>NZ_JBWZZS010000001.1:3122500-4535000 GCF_056836825.1 Streptomyces sp. TRD_SC_5
GTTCCCGGCTCGGGTTCCGGGTTCGGCTCCGTCCCCCTGTTCTGGTTCCGGTTTCGGGTTACGGCTTCCGGTTCGAGTTCGGGGGGCGGGGTCGGGTTCCGGCGTGGGTTCGGGGGTCAGCCGTTGCCTGAGGCCAGTTCGCGGCTGCGGTCCCGGGCCGCTTCCAGGGCGGCGATGAGAGCGGCTCGTACACCGTGGTTCTCGAGCTCGCGGATCGCGTTGATGGTCGTGCCGGCGGGTGAGGTGACCGCCTCGCGGAGCTTGACCGGGTGTTCGCCGCTGTCGCGGAGCATCACGGCAGCGCCGATGGCTGCCTGGACGATCAGGTCGTGGGCCTGGGCTCGGGGCAGGCCGAGGAGGATGCCGGCGTCGGTCATCGCCTCGACGAGGTAGTAGAAGTACGCCGGGCCCGAACCGGAGAGGGCGGTGGCCGCGTCCTGCTGGGATTCCGGGACGCGGAGTGTCTTGCCCACCCCGCCGAAGATCTCCTCGGTGTGGAGGAGGTGCTCGGAGGTGGCGTGGGTGCCGGCCGAGATGACGGACATCGCCTCGTCCACAAGGGCGGGCGTGTTCGTCATGACGCGGACGACTGGGGTATTGGGAGCGAGGCGCTCTTCGAAGTACGCCGTGGGGATACCGGCGGCGCCGCTGATGACCAGGCGGTCGGCCGGGACGTGGGGGGCGAGCTCGTCGAGGAGCTTGCCCATGTCCTGGGGCTTGACCGTGAGGATGAGGGTGTCGGCGCGCTTGGCGGCTTCGGCGTTGGTGACCGGCTCGACGCCGTAGCGGGTGCGGAGTTCTTCGGCGCGCTCCGGGCGGCGGGCTGTGACCAGGAGGTCGGCGGGGCGCCAGCCGGCGCGGATCATTCCGCTGAGCAGGGCCTCGCCGATTTTTCCGGTGCCGAGGACTGCGACTGTCTGGGTCATGCGGTTCACCTCGCCGGTGGGCTGCGTGGGGTTCGTGGGGTGCGTGTGGGTGGGTTTGGCCTTCCCGGGGAACATCTTCGCACCGGGGGTGTGGGGTGGGGTGCGGTGTCCGGTGGGCGGAATGCTGCGGGGGCGGTGGGGTGCTGCGCGGGCTTGGGTCCTGGGGTGGGTCAAGGGGTGCGGCGGCGGAGGGTGGCTGCTCCTAGGGTCAGGACCAGGAGGGCGCAGGTGGCGACGATTGCTGCGTCGCGGATGAAGGTGGCCGTGACATCCGTGTGGCGCAGGACCTCGTTCATGCCGTCCACGGCGTACGACATGGGGAGCACGTTCGAGATCGCCTCCAGTACCGGCTGCATCTTGTCGCGTGGGGTGAACAGGCCGCACAAGAGCAGCTGCGGGAAGATCACCGCCGGCATGAATTGGACCGCCTGGAATTCCGAGGCTGCGAAAGCGGAAACGAACAGGCCCAGTGCTGTGCCCAGCAGCGCGTCCAGGAGTGCGATCAGGAGCAGCAGCCAGGGGGAGCCGACTACGTCCAGGTCCAGCAGCCAGAGGGAGATTCCTGTGGCCAGGGCTGACTGGACCACGGCCAGGACGCCGAAGGCCAGGGCGTAGCCCGCGATCAGGTCGGCCTTGGCCAGGGGCATGGCGAGAAGGCGTTCGAGGGTGCCCGAGGTGCGTTCTCGCAGGGTGGCGATCGACGTCACCAGGAACATCGTGATGAGGGGAAAGATCCCGAGCAGTGATGCGCCGATGGAGTCGAAGGTCCGCGGCGAGGCGTCGAAGACGAAGCGCAGCAGCGTGATCATCACTGCCGGGATGAGGAGAAGGAGCGCGATCGTGCGCGGGTCGTGGCGCAGTTGGGCGAGGACGCGGGCTGCGGTGGCGAGGGTGCGGGAAGCGTTCATCGCGGGTTCTCCTGGCGGGAGTCGGCCTCGTCGACCAGGTGGAGGAAGGCCTCTTCGACCGTGGCGGTGTGCGTACGCGAGCGGAGGGCGTCGGGGGTGTCCTCGGCCAGGATCTCGCCCTCGCGCATGAGGAGGAGGCGGTGGCAGCGCTCGGCCTCGTCCATCACGTGCGAGGAGACGAGGAGGGTGGTGCCGCGGTCCGCGAGGGTGTGGAAGAGGTTCCACAGGTCGCGGCGCAGGACCGGGTCCAGGCCTACGGTCGGCTCGTCAAGGACCAGGAGTTCGGGTGTGAAGAGGAGCGCCACGGCGAGGGAGACGCGGCTGCTCTGGCCGCCGGAGAGGTTTCCGGCCAGGGCTGATTCGTGCGAGGTGAGGTCGACGTCGGCGATGGCGCGGGTGACGGCGTCGTGGCGGGCTTCGCGGCGGGCGCGGCCGGGCTGGAGGACGGCCGCGAAGTAGTCCAGGTTCTGGCGGACGGTCAGGTCCAAGTAGATGGACGGCGCCTGGGTGACGTAGCCGATGCGGGGGCGCAGGGCGGCGGCGCCCGCCGGATGGCCCAGGACTTCGAGCGTGCCGGTGACTTTGGCCTGGGTGCCGACGATGGCGCGCATGAGGGTCGTTTTGCCGCAGCCCGAGGGGCCCAGGAGGCCGGTGATCCTGCCTCGGGGGACGGCGAAGTCGAGGCTGCGCAGGACGGTGCGGGGGCCGCGTACGACGGTGACGGCGTGGGCGGCGACGGCCGGCCCCTCTGTCGGGACGGCGGTCCCGGGGCGGCCAGGGGGCCTCGAGTAGTAATTCATCATGTGGTGAATAATCCTCCTGGGGGTGTTCCGCGTCAAGCACCGCGCGGTCCTGCGGCCGTTCGGGGGCGCGGGTAGGGGGCAGAGGCGGCGTGCGGGGGTGCCGGGGCGGCGCAGGCGGGTGGCGGCGCGATCGGAAGCGGAGCGTCCGCCTCCTTCGCGCTTCGGTGAGCACCGATGCGTAACGGAAAGTCCTGGGTTGTCCAACTCCTGTACAGGACAATGAGTTTCGTCGCATTTCGTCGTTCAGGCGGAGGTTTCCCTGTTGCGTGGTCTCTCATTGCGCCGAGCCGACTTCACCGCTTCTCTCGTCGTTTTCCTCGTCGCCCTGCCTCTGTGCGTGGGCGTCGCCGTTGCCTCCGGCGTACCGGCGGAGCTCGGTCTGATCACCGGCATCGTCGGCGGGCTGGTCACCGGAGCCCTCCCGGGCAGCAGCCTGCACGTCAGCGGTCCGGCGGCCGGGCTCACGGTGCTTGTGTACGAAGCCGTACAGCGTTACGGCGTCGCAGCTCTCGGGGTGCTCGTGCTGGCCGCCGGGCTGGTGCAGGTGGCCATGGGGGTGCTGAGGCTGGGGCGGTGGTTCCGGGCCATCTCGGTCGCCGTCGTACAGGGGATGCTCGCGGGGATCGGGCTGGTGCTGGTGACCGGGCAGGTCTACGCGATGGCCGACGTCGAGGCGCCTGCGGGCGGGGTGGCGAAGGTGCTCGGGTTGCCGGGGCTGGTTGGTGGGATCAGTGGGATTGGCGGGGTTAATGGGTTTGGTGGGGTGGTTGAGGTCGGTGGGGCTGGGCTCGCGGCCGTCGGGGTGGGGGTGGGGACCGTCTCGGTGCTCGTCTGGTGGCCCCGGTGGCGGGCGGCGGCGCGCGTGGCACCGGCGCCGCTTGTCGCGGTGGCGCTGGCGGCGGTGGTGACGGCGGTGCTGGATCTGCCGGTGCGGCGCGTGGAGGTGCACGGGTTGCTGGACGCCGTACAGCCGCCGGGGGCCGATTCGTTCGCGCGGCTCGCGGAGGTCGGGGTCGTCGGGACGGTGCTGGCGTTCGCGCTGATCGCCTCCGCCGAGTCGCTGTTCAGTGCGACCGCCGTTGACCGGCTGCATGACGGGCCGCGGACGGACTACGACAAGGAGCTGATCGCCCAGGGGGCGGGGAACGCGGTGTGCGGGGCGCTCGGGGCGCTCCCGATGACCGCCGTCATCGTGCGCAGCGCGGCCAATGTGCGGGCGGGCGCGCGCACGAAGGCGTCACGGGTGCTGCACGGGGTGTGGCTGCTGGTCTTCGCGGCCGCCGTGCCCGTGGCGCTCGGGGTGATTCCGGTGGCGGCGCTTGCCGGGGTGCTGGTGCACGCCGGATGGAAGCTCATTCCCGTACGGGAGTTGCTGCCGCTGTGGCGTGAGCATCGTGGGGAGGCGGTCGTGCTGGTGGTGACTACGGGGGCGATTGTGGTGACGAACCTCTTTGAGGGGGTGCTGGTGGGGTTGCTGCTGGCTGTGGCCAAGACCGCGTGGGACACCAGTCAGGTGCAGGTCGAGACGGAGGATCTGGGGGCGGGGGGTGGGCTGCGGGTGCGCGTGCGGGGGAACGCGACGTTTCTTCGGCTGCCGAAGTTGCTGGACGCGCTGGAGGCGCTGCCGCGCGACCGGCCCGTACAGCTGGACCTGGGCGGGCTGCGCCACGTCGACCATGCGTGCGCGGCGGCGCTGGAGGGGTGGGCGGTGCGGAGTGGGGTGGCGGCGGGGGGTGCGGTCGCTGGTGGGGCGGTGGGTGGTGGTGCGGCGGCCGTCGGGTCGAAGGCGGGGGGCGAGGAGGAGGACGGGGTGGCTTCGGCGCTGGTGGTCTGACCCGGGCCGGGGCGGGGGCCGGGCAGTCTTTCCCCTACCCGCCCCTTCCCGAAACCGGGGCTCCGCCCCGGACCCCGGTCCTCAAACGCCGGACGGGCTGAAATTTGCCGCCGCCCGGCCGCCTGGTTGCCGGACGCCGGGCGAGCACGCTGTTGCGGCGCGCGAGAGGGGCTCGGCTGCCGTTGCAGAGGGCGGTTGCCAGATGGTGGGCGAGCTTGGGGCTGCGGGGCGCGAGAGGGAGTTCGGATGCGGTTGGTGGGGGTGTCAGCGGCGCTTCGGGGTTTTCTTGCGGGTCGCGGGGTTGCCCGTGCGGGTGGCTCGGCGGCGGTCGTACTGGGTGCGGGCCGTCTCGTACTCGCTGCGGCGCAGCTTCTCGCCGGGGGCCTCGGTGAGCGAGCGGAAGAAGTACGCGAGGAGTGAGCCGACGAAGCCGATGGCCTTCAGGCTGCGCAGCTGGGCCTCGGTGGCGGGGTCGGGGCGACGTGCGTACCCCTCCCAGGTGCGGCGGAAGGCGATCGCGCTGCAGATCGCGAACATGGCGACGACCAGGATGTTGACGAAGCCGCCGACATCCGCGATCGCCAGGCCCTGGTAGGCGAAGCGGAGGATGAAGCATCCGGCCGCCGCCGCTGTCAGCGAGCCGACGGCGACCCCGGCTCGGCGCAGGCCGTAGCCGTTGTCGTGGCTCAGCCAGGTCGTGCCGAAGAACCGGATGGGTTCGGGCTGCGGGCCGCCGCCGGCCGTGTTGGCGGGGGCGGCGGGGGGCGGGGTGCCGTCGGTGTTCTCGCTCACAGGGGCGATTATCCCTGGTGTGGTGGCGGGAGTGGCGGTCAGGCGCAGCGCGAGGCTACGTAGCCGTCGCTGCCGGTGTTGATGTACGCGTCCGAGACGAACTGACCGTTCGCGATGTTGGACCAGAGGTTCGTCGTGCCGTACGGACCGGTCACGGTCGTCCCGGGGCACTGGCAGTTGATCGGTACGCGCGCGCCGTACGGCAGGACCTTGACGATCCGGTGGTTGGTGCCGGGGCCGCTGCGTACGTTCACCCGGTAGCCCGGAGCGACCGGATATCGCACCGCTCCCGCCAGCGTCTCCGCCGTGGTCGTGGCGGTGGCAGTCGTGGTCGCAGTCGTGGTCGCGGCTGCCTCGTCTGTGGCGCTTTCGGCTTCTCCCATGGCCATGAGGCCCTCCCCCGTTGGTGTTCGTTTTCCGTACGCCGCGCAGGCTAGCAACCCGCACCGACATCGCACGCATCATCGACTAGGCTCCGTGCGTCTCGCTTGCGGACGATTCACACGGGGGTGGACGATGCCGCCGCTGCGCAGCACCGGGACGGGACCGGAAGCGGAGCATCCGGATTACGCCGGGCAGTACCGGCTCGAAGCCGTGCTCGGCTCAGGAGGCATGGGTGTGGTCCATCTGGCCACCTCCGGCTCAGGGTTGCGTCTCGCCATCAAGGTGGTGCACGCCGACTTTGCCGCAGATCCCGAGTTCAGGGCTCGCTTCCGGCAGGAGGTGTCCGCCGCCCGCCGGGTGAGCGGAGCCTTCACCGCGCCCGTGGTGGACGCCGACACGGAGGCGGAACGCCCCTGGATGGCCACTCTGTTCATCGAGGGGCCGACCCTCGCCGAACGCGTCAAGCGGAACGGCCCGCTGCACACCGAGGAGTTGCTGCGGCTCGGAGCGGGACTGGCCGAGTCGCTGCGCGACATCCACCGTGCCGGCGTGGTGCACCGCGATCTCAAGCCGAGCAACGTGATGCTGGCGGCCGACGGGCCCAAAGTCATCGACTTCGGAATCTCCCGGCCGACGGACAGCGATCTGCGTACGGAGACCGGCAAGCTGATCGGTACGCCGCCGTTCATGGCGCCCGAGCAGTTCCAGCGCCCGCGCGAAGTCGGGCCCGCCGCTGACGTGTTCGCGATGGGTTCCGTGCTGGTTCACGCGGCGACCGGGCGCGGTCCCTTCGACTCCGACAGCCCGTACATCGTCGCGTATCAGGTGGTGCACGACGAGCCGGACCTGGCGGGCGTACCGGAGGCACTGGTCCCGCTGTTCGCACGGTGCCTCGCGAAGGATCCCGCCGACCGGCCCACGCCGGACGCGTTGATGGCCGCGCTGCGGTCAGCGGCGTACCGGACCGGCGACGACACCCAGGCGTTCATCCCGGCGCAGCGGATCCCGGGCGCGGGGGCGCCGTTCGAAAACGCTCCCGCTTCCCCGCGCAAGGGCGGTCCTCGGCGGGCCGTGCTTGCCGTGGCTCTGGCCTCGTCGCTGGTCGTGGGCGGTGTTCTCGGCGTACGCGCGCTGGTGGGCGACGGCCGTCCCGGTCCCGCTCCTGCCGCGCAACGGGCGGGGGCCGCGGCCCCGGCGGGCGAGACCGCCCGTCCCTGGAGCGTCTTGCTGCGGGCCGGCGCGCAGAGCCACGCGCCTGCCTGTTCGTACGCGGGCGGCGCCCTCTATTGCAGCGCCACCGGCGTCAAGGCCTCACGAATCAGCGCGGCGGACGGAAAGGTCGCCTGGTCGGCGAAGACGGCCGGCCGTTTCCCCTCGGACGGCAGCGCTCCCGTCCTCGCCGGAGGGCTCCTGCATGTCGTGGCGCCCGGTGGAGACCGGCTGGAGGCCCTCGATCCGCGAACCGGCACCCGCCGTTGGAGCACTGGCATCTCCGGCGGAACCGTCGTCCTCCACGCGGCGAAATCGGTGCTTCTGGTGAGCGCCGACGGCACCGTCGAGGCCGTCGACGACGCCACGGGCAAGACCCGCTGGTCCGGGCGGCGCGGCGGTCTCGGTGCCGTGTGGGTGGCATCGGCAGGCGACCGCCAAGGGCCGGTCTACGCGGTCACGCCTTCTGGCGACGGTACGTCGACAAGGGTCGCCGCAGTCGACCCGGACAGCGGCGAAGCGCTGTGGGACCAGCGGCTGAACGGGATGCTCAGCCCGGTCAACACCTCGGACGGCGCTCTGTTCCTGCTGGAGGACGACATCGACGGGGTGACGCGGGCGGTCGTACGCCTCGACACCACGGCCCGTGACGTCCGCCGCGTTCCCCTTGTCGTGCCGCTCGACCAGGCGCAGGCCACGGTGCGCGGGAACACGGCGTACCTCTTCGGCCTCAACGGCTCTCTGCTCGCCGTCGACATGGGCCGTGCGGGGAGTGCGGGGAGCGCAGGAAATGCGGGAAGTGCGGAGAGCGCCGAGCGTGCGCAGCGCTGGCGGCTTGAGACGTCGGTCAGCCGGGCCTCACGACCGGTCGCCACTGCTGACCGCGTCTACGTGTCCGCAGCGGACGGGCGGCTGCTGGCGGTCGACGCCGCTGACGGCAGGCTGCTGGGCCAGACCACGCCCCGTATGGGCAAGGGCCAGTACACCTTCGCGGCAACCCTTCCCGCCCCCGTCGTCGCCCCCGGCAAGGTCTTCGCGACCGCGCCCGACGGGTCGGTCTTCGCCGTGGACGACGGGGATCCGGCGCGCTGGTGAAACGCGGGCGGGCGGGACCGGGCGTGTGCCCCGTCCCGCCCGGTCGCTTGAGCGAGCTTGTGCCGGTCAGCCCAGCATCGAGACGTCCCGCACCGCGCCCTTGTCGGCGCTGGTCGCCATCGCGGCGTACGCGCGCAGGGCCTGCGAGACCTTGCGCTCGCGGTTCTTCGGGGCGTACACGCCGCCCAGCGCCTCGCGGCGGGCCGCCAGGTCCTCGTCCGGGACGAGGAGTTCGATCGTACGGTTGGGGATGTCGATGCGGATACGGTCGCCGTCCTCGACGAGCGCGATGGTGCCGCCCGACGCCGCCTCCGGGGAGGCGTGGCCGATGGACAGGCCCGACGTACCGCCCGAGAATCGGCCGTCCGTGACGAGCGCGCAGGTCTTGCCGAGGCCGCGGCCCTTCAGGAAGGACGTCGGGTAGAGCATCTCCTGCATGCCGGGGCCGCCGCGCGGGCCCTCGTAGCGGATGACGACGACGTCGCCCTCCTTGATCTCCTTGCGGAGGATCTTGTCGACGGCCTCGTCCTGCGACTCGCAGACGACCGCCGGGCCCTCGAAGGTCCAGATCGACTCGTCCACGCCGGCGGTCTTCACGACACAGCCGTCGACGGCGAGGTTGCCCTTGAGGACCGCCAGGCCGCCGTCCTTGGAGTACGCGTGCTCGACCGAGCGGATGCAGCCGCCCTCGGCGTCGGTGTCCAGGGTGTCCCAGCGCTCGGACTGCGAGAAGGCGGTCGCGGAGCGGACGCAGCCGGGGGCCGCGTGCCACAGCTCGACGGCCTCGTCGGACGGCGAGCCGCCGCGCACGTCCCACGTCTTCAGCCACTCGGCGATGGTCGCGGAGTGGACGGAGTGGACGTCCTCGTTGAGCATGCCGCCGCGGTAGAGCTCACCGAGGATGGCGGGGATTCCGCCCGCGCGGTGCACGTCTTCCATGTAGTACGTGCCGCCCGGCGCCACGTTCGGCGCGACCTTGGCCAGGCACGGGACGCGGCGCGAGACCTCGTCCATGTGGTCGAGGTTGAAGTCCAGCTCCGCCTCCTGGGCGGCGGCCAGCAGGTGCAGGATCGTGTTGGTGGAGCCGCCCATCGCGATGTCGAGGGCCATGGCGTTCTCGAAGGCGGCGCGGGTGGCGATGTTGCGGGGCAGGACGGTGTGGTCGTCCTGCTCGTAGTGGCGCTTGGTGATCTCGACGATCGTGCGGCCGGCGTTCTCGTACAGCGCCTTGCGGGCGGTGTGCGTGGCGAGGACCGAGCCGTTGCCGGGCAGGGCCAGGCCGATGGCCTCGGCCAGGCAGTTCATCGAGTTGGCGGTGAACATGCCGGAACAGGAGCCGCAGGTCGGACAGGCGTTCTCCTCGATACGGAGGATGTCCTCGTCCGAGATTTTGTCGTTGACCGCGTCGGAGATCGCGTCGACCAGGTCGAGCTTGCGGACGGTGCCGTCGACCAGCGTGGCCTTGCCGGCCTCCATCGGACCGCCGGAGACGAAGATCGTGGGGATGTTGAGGCGCAGCGCGGCCATCAGCATGCCCGGCGTGATCTTGTCGCAGTTCGAGATGCAGATCAGCGCGTCCGCGCAGTGCGCCTCGACCATGTACTCGACGGAGTCGGCGATCAGGTCGCGGGAGGGCAGGGAGTACAGCATTCCGCCGTGGCCCATCGCGATGCCGTCGTCGACGGCGATCGTGTTGAACTCACGGGGGACGGCGCCCGCCGCCAGGATGGCGTCGGAGACGATCCGGCCGACCGGCGCGAGGTGCGTGTGCCCCGGGACGAACTCGGTGAAGGAGTTCGCGACCGCGATGATCGGCTTGCCGATGTCCGCGCTCGCTACGCCCGACGCCCGCATAAGGGCGCGCGCGCCCGCCATGTTGCGGCCGTGGGTGACTGTGCGGGACCTCAGCTCGGGCATCGTCGCTCGCTCCTTAGGCAGATGGGACGTACGAGGCTCACTTACGAGAGTAACTTCGAGCGTACGCCTCGGATCCACGATCTGGACAGGTCGTCCGATATGCGGGACGGGGTGCTCAGCCTTCGGTCATGCCGGGAGTCGGGGACCCCGTGATGCCCGGAGCGATGCGCCCGGGGTGCCGCCTCGGAGAACGCCGGAGTGGTGTCTCGGGTCACGCCTGTGTCAAGTACCGCTGAAGCGTCGGGGCCACCAGCTCGATGATCCGCTCGGGATCCGCCGAGGCCAGCGGCTCCGCCTTGATCACGTACCGCAGGATCGCGATCCCGACCATGTGCGAGGCCGCGAGCTCAGCCCGGAACGTCGGATCCGGTACGTCGAGCTCCGCCGCCACCCGCCCCAGCAGCCGGCGCAGTACGAACGTACGCAGTACCGTCGCCGCCGTCTCGTTCGTCAGCGCCGACCGTACGATCGCAAGCAGCGGGGCCCTGGTCGCCGGGTTCTCCCATACGCCGATGAAATAGCGGGCCAGCCGCTCACCGATGGCGTCCGTGCCGCCCTGGCCGAGGACCGCGGGCACCGCCAGAGCCGGTTCGAAGGACATCTCGATGGCGGCCGCGAAGACGTCGTCCTTCGTACCGAAGTAGTGGTGGACGAGCGCCGCGTCGACGCCCGCCGCCTTCGCGATGCCGCGCATCGACGTCTTGTCGTAGCCGCGCTCCGCGAATTCGTCGCGGGCGGATTGGAGGATCCGCTCGCGCGCGCCGGGGCCGGCGTCCTGCGGTGAGCGGCGCGGGCGGCCGCGACGGCGGGTCTCCGGGGGCGACTCGGGCGTACCGCTCTCGCTCACTGCTGCGACACCCGGGACGCCAGGTGCAGCCGGGTGAAGGCGAGCGCCTCCGCGAGATCGGCCTCGCGTTCGGCGGAGGACATGGCCCGTCGCGTATTGACCTCGATGACGACATGACCGTCGTAGCCGTTCAGCGCGAGGCGCTCCAGAAGCTCGGCACAGGGCTGGTTGCCGCGCCCGGGGACCAGGTGCTCGTCCTTCGCCGACCCCTTGCCGTCCGCGAGGTGGACGTGCCCGAGCCGGTCGCCCATCCGGTCGACCATGGCCATCGTGTCGGTGCGGGCGGTCGCGGTGTGGGACAGGTCGACGGTGAAGTGGCGGTAGTCGTCCTTGGTCACGTCCCACTCGGGGGCGTACGCCAGCATCTCGCGGTCCTTGTAGCGCCACGGATACATGTTCTCGACGGCGAACCTGACGTCGGTCTCCTCCGCCATCCGCCAGATCCCGCTGACGAAGTCGCGGGCGTACTGCCGCTGCCAGCGAAAGGGCGGGTGTACGACCACGGCCGACGCACCGAGCTTCTCGGCGGCCGCCTGCGCGCGCTGGAGCTTGGTCCACGGGTCGGTGGTCCACACGCGCTGGGTGATCAGCAGGCAGGGCGCGTGGACGGCCAGTACGGGCACCCCGTGGTAGTCCGAGAGTCTGCGCAGCGCTTCGATGTCCTGGCTGACGGGGTCCGTCCACACCATGACCTCGACACCGTCGTAGCCGAGGCGTGCGGCGATCTCGAAGGCCGTCGCCGTCGACTCCGGATACACGGACGCCGTGGACAGCGCGACCTTCGCATCAGGGATGCGCACCACTGGTTCTGCCACGAGGGACAGCGTACGGGCCGTTGCCGGATGGGCGTCAGGTGGGCGGGACGCGGGCGGGAGGTGGGCGGGAGGTGGGCCGTCAGGCGGTGGGGAGGTGATCCAGGCGGCGCAGGATGATGCCTTCGCGCAGCGCCCAGGGGCAGACCTCCAGCGTGTCGACGCCGAAAAGGTCCATCACACCCTCCGCCACCAGGGCTCCTGCCAGCAGTTGCGCGGCTCGGCCGTCCGAGACTCCGGGGAGGCCGGCGCGCTGGGCTATGGGCATCGCGGCGAGCTTGGGCACCCACTCCTCCAGCGATGTGCGACTGAGCTCACGCTGTACGTACAGCCCGTCGGCGGAGCGTGCCGCGCCCGCGATCCGGGCCAGCTGCCGGAAGGTCTTGGAGGTGGCGACGACGTGGTCGGGGCTCCCGAAGCGGGCGAATTCGCCGACCGTACGGGCGATCTGGGCCCGTACATGACGGCGCAGCGCCTTCACGTCCTGCGGGTCCGGCGGGTCGCCGGGCAGCCAGGCGGCGGTGAGGCGGCCCGCGCCGAGCGGCAGGGACACGGCGGCGTCGGGCTCCTCGTCCATGCCGTACGCGATCTCCAGGGAACCGCCGCCGATGTCCAGGACGAGCAGCTTGCCCGCCGACCAGCCGAACCAGCGGCGGGCGGCGAGGAAGGTCAGCCGCGCCTCGTCCGCGCCGCTCAGCACCTGAAGATCGATTCCGGTTTCGGTCCTGACCCGGGCCAGCACCTCGTCGGCGTTGGTGGCCTCGCGCACGGCGGAGGTCGCGAACGGCAGAACGTCCTCGCAGCCCTTGTCCTCGGCGGCCTGCAACGCGTCGGCGATCGTCGCCACGAGGCGGTCGACACCGTCGGCGCCGATGGCCCCGTCCGCGTCGAGGAGCTCGGCGAGGCGGAGCTCGGCCTTGTGCGAGTGGGCGGGCAGGGGGCGGGCGCCGTGGTGCGCGTCGACCACCAGCAGATGAACCGTGTTCGAACCCACGTCGAGGACTCCGAGTCTCATGGGCGGAACGCTACTGCGACGGCGCGCTTACCCTTGGCCCCGTGTCGAAGACGAAAAAGGCGAAGCCGGGCAAAGCCACGAAGCAGCCGAAGACGACCCTTCCTGTCCAGGACGAGAAGGGCGGGCTCGATTTCGCCCGCGCCTGGGTGGAGTTCCCCGACCCCGCCGACGACGAGCAGATGTTCCGCTGCGACCTGACGTGGCTCACATCACGCTGGAGCTGCATCTTCGGCAGCGGATGCCAGGGCATCCAGGCGGGGCGCGCCGACGACGGCTGCTGCACGCTGGGTGCGCACTTTTCGGATGAGGACGACGAAAAGCGCGTCGCGGGGCATGTGGCTCGTCTCACCCCCGACGTGTGGCAGTTCCACGACGTCGGTACGGAGTCGGGCTGGACCCAGACGGACGACGACGGCGAACGCCAGACGCGCCGCTGGGACGGCTCCTGCATCTTCCAGAACCGTCCCGGGTTCGCGGGGGGCGCGGGCTGCTCGCTGCACATCCTGGCCCTGAAGGAGGGCAAGGAGCCGCTGGAGACGAAGCCGGACGTGTGCTGGCAGCTGCCGGTTCGGCGTACGTACGACTGGATCGAGCGGCCCGACGACACGCGCGTCCTGCAGATCTCCATCGGCGAGTACGACCGGCGGGGCTGGGGGCCCGGGGGGCATGACCTGCACTGGTGGTGTACGTCGGCGACGTCGGCGCACGGGGCGGGGGACGCGGTGTACGTGACGTACCGGCCGGAGCTGACGGAGCTGATGGGGGAGGCGGCGTACGGCCGGCTGGTGCAGCTGTGCGAGGAGCGACTGTCGTCGCTGCTGCCGATGGCTCCGCATCCGGCGGATCCGGGGGCGTCTGCCTGACGGGGCGCGCGCCTGACGGGTGCGGTGCGCGGGCGTGACGGGTGCGGTGCGCGGGCGTGATGCGGGGGGCGAGTGCGGTGCGGGTGCGGCGGGTGCGGGGTGCCTGCGGCGCTGTTCCCCTACCCGCCCCTTCCCGAACTGGGGCTCCGCCCCAGACCCCGGTCCTCAAACGCCGGACGGGCTGAAGTCGCCCAGGGGTGATGGGTGGGGCTCCGTCCCGGGCACCGGTCCTCAAACGCCGGAGGGGCTGGGTGCGGCGGCGGATCCGGGCCTGCCTCCGGGGCAGGGCGCCCGTGAAGGCAGTCCCGCCTACGGTGCCGGTGAGGTCGCGTCCGTCGGGGGCGGGTCCGAGGGGGGCGGCGGCGTCGACTCCGTCGGGGTCGGGTCCGGGGACGGGGGTGGTGTCGACTCCGTGGGGGTGGGGTCGGGGGACGACGTGGGGGGTGGCGTCGGGTCCGGGGACGTGGGCGGCGGTGGCGACGACGGGCGCGGGTCCGGGTTCGTCGGCGGCGGTGTCGTCCGGCCATGGCCGCTCACCGCGATGACCGCGCCCGCCGGGTCGACCCCGATACGCGCGCGCCACGGCCCTGCCGGCTCCCGCTCATGGTCCACGGACACGTACAGAGTGATCGACCGGCCGGGCTCGAGCATGCCCGACGTCTGGCTCAGATAGAGCCAGGGCGCGTTCGTCCACGCCGACCAGGACACCGGGGAGTCGCCCGTCGCCGTCAGCGTGACGACCGTCGTGCTGCCCGCGGGCCTCGCCTCCACCGCCAGCCGACCCTCCCCGGCCTCCCCCGGCCGGCCCGGCATCGACGTACCGCCGCTGACGACCTCCACCGACACGTCCGGCGACCGGCCGCCCGCCGTGAAGTCGGGGTCGGGGGTCGTGCGGGCGTTGCCCGTGTTCTCGTACGCGGGACCGCCCGGGCCGTCGTACGCGTCGCCGCCGAGGTTTTCCGGGTCGTCCGCCTCGCTCGCGGTGACCGACGCCCCGCCGTGGCTCTCGCCGGTGAGCGGCGCGCCCCGGTACGCCGCCCAGAGGGCGAACACGGGGGCGGCCACGACGGTCGCGACGACCGTCGTCGTGACCGCCCTGGTCCGCAGCCGGTCGCGCCGCGCCGCGTGATCCTTGGGATCGAGCGGGAAGCCGTCGCGGTCGAAGCGCGGCGCGGCGCCCCGCGCCCGCGGGACGTCTCTCATCGCCGCGTACGCCGCCGCTCGCGGCGCCTCGACCACCGGCAGTGCGGCAGGCGCCGCCGTGACCGTGCCCGGCCAGGGCCCGCCGGCCCCGGCCCGCTCGGCGGAGCGCCGGCAGCGCGGGCAGTCGTCGACGTGACGTACGAGCTCGTGGCGCAGGGCAGCGCCGAGCAGCACGTGGTTGTCGCCGGTCAGCCGGGCGACGATCGGGCAGCTGCCGCTCTCCACGACGGCGAGCGCGGCCCGGGTGCGCTCCACCTCGCAGGCCGCGGCGGCCAGCAGTTCGCGGGCGGCCGGGTAGTCCATGCCCAGGACGGCGGCGACCTCGCGCGGGCCGAGCCCGTGGCGTACCGCGAGCTCCAGCGCCTCGCGCTGCTCGGGGGTGGTGCCGGCCGCCTCGGGCCACGCCAGGAGTGCCAGTTCGCGCTGCCGGTGTACGGCGGTCTCGTCCGGTACGGCCGCGACGCTCACCGGAACGGAGGCCGGCGCGCGGTGACCGCCGTGCGCCCCCTGCCTGCGCCGCTTCTGCTCGGCGACCCGGCGCAGGCAGGCCCACCGCGCCAGCGCGTACAGCCAGGCCTTGCGCTCGGGCTCGCGGGACGGGCAACGTCCGTGCTGGCGCTCGGAGATGGCCAGTACGTCGCCGAGGACCGCGGTCGCCGCGTCGTGGTCGCAGAGCACCGACAGGCAGTACGTGAACAGGCCGTCCAGATACGGCTCGTACCGTGCCGGCGGGGCCTGCGCGAGCGTGGGCCGGGGCGCACGGCTCTGCGCCCGGTGTGCGCCGGTGGTGTGCGTCGGGGGCTCCAGCCTGCTGCTTGTCACCCGGCGACCGTAGGCAAAGGAGCCACGCCTCTTCGTACCCCTTGAGCAGTTTTAACCCGTACGGGTGAACACATCCCTCATAAGGGGACAGGAATTAGGGATTCCGGCCGTAGCGAACGGGTGGCGAACGAGAGACACGAGTGTCAGAGCATGCCTGTACGGTCACCACCATGGCTGCCCGCACATCTCGTTCATCCGCCAAGGACCGGCCGTCCTACCGCTGCACCGAATGCGGGTGGACGACCGCCAAGTGGCTCGGCCGCTGCCCCGAATGCCAGGCCTGGGGGACGATCGAGGAATCCGGCGCGCCCGCCGTACGGACGACCGCCGCCGGCCGGGTGAGCACCGCCGCGCTCCCCATCGGCCAGGTCGACGGCCGCACGGCCACCGCCCGCTCCACCGGCGTCGACGAGCTGGACCGTGTCCTCGGCGGCGGTCTGGTCCCCGGCGCCGTCGTGCTGCTCGCGGGCGAGCCGGGCGTCGGCAAGTCGACGCTGCTGCTGGACGTGGCCGCGAAGGCGGCGAGCGACGACCACCGCACGCTGTACGTCACCGCCGAGGAGTCCGCCAGTCAGGTGCGTCTGCGCGCCGACCGGATCGGCGCGCTCAGCGATCATCTCTACCTCACCGCGGAGACCGACCTGTCGGCCGTGCTCGGGCACCTGGACGCGGTCAAGCCGTCCCTTCTCGTGCTCGACTCCGTCCAGACCGTCGCGTCGCCCGAGATCGACGGTGCGCCCGGCGGCATGGCGCAGGTCCGTGAGGTCGCGGGCGCGCTCATCCGGGCCTCCAAGGAGCGCGCCATGTCGACGCTCCTGGTCGGCCATGTCACGAAGGACGGCGCCATCGCCGGCCCGCGCCTGCTGGAGCACCTCGTCGACGTCGTGCTGTCCTTCGAGGGCGACCGGCACGCGCGCCTGCGGCTCGTACGGGGCGTCAAGAACCGTTACGGCGCGACCGACGAGGTCGGCTGCTTCGAGCTGCACGACGAAGGCATCACCGGTCTCGCCGATCCGTCCGGGCTCTTCCTCACCCGGCGCGCCGAGGCCGTCCCGGGGACGTGTCTGACCGTCACGCTCGAAGGGCGCAGGCCGCTCGTCGCGGAAGTGCAGGCGCTGACCGTCGATTCGCAGATCCCGTCCCCGCGGCGCACCACCTCGGGCCTGGAGACCTCGCGCGTGTCGATGATGCTCGCCGTACTGGAGCAGCGCGGCCGCATCACCGCCCTCGGCAAGCGCGACATCTACAGCGCGACGGTGGGCGGCGTGAAGCTCACCGAGCCCGCCGCCGACCTCGCCATCGCGCTGGCGCTCGCCAGCGCGGCCAGCGACACCCCGCTCCCGAAGAACCTCGTCGCGATCGGGGAAGTGGGCCTCGCGGGTGAGGTCAGAAGGGTCACCGGTGTCCAGCGGAGGCTGGCCGAGGCGCACCGTCTCGGCTTCACGCACGCCCTGGTTCCGAGTGACCCGGGGAAGGTCCCGGCCGGCATGAAGGTCACCGAGGTCGCCGACATGGGCGACGCCCTCAGAGTCCTTCCGCGCCGCTCTCGTGCACAGGCCCCACAAGGTGAGGAACAGCGCCGGTAGACTTTGCCCTGGTCTCGCCCACCCGTACGAGTACGCGAGGCGAAGTTCAGTGCCCCAAGGGCACCGCAACCGTGTGACCGGAGGAGTGCAGTGGCAGCCATCGACCGGGCAGCAGCATCCGGAAAGTCCGGCTCAGGCTCGGGCACCGAAGCGCTGATGCGCGCCTCGCTGAGCGCTGTCGCGCCCGGCAAGGGGCTGCGCGACGGCCTGGAGCGCATCCTCCGCGGCAACACCGGCGGTCTGATCGTCCTCGGTATGGACAAAACCGTCGAATCCATGTGTACCGGCGGATTCGTGCTGGATGTGGAGTTCACCGCGACCAGACTCCGCGAGCTGTGCAAGCTCGACGGCGCGCTGATCCTCGACAAGGACATCACCAAGATCCTGCGAGCCGGCGTCCAGCTCGTACCGGACGCGTCCATTCCGACCGAGGAGACCGGCACGCGGCACCGCACGGCGGACCGCGTGTCGAAGCAGTGCAACTTCCCGGTGGTGTCGGTGTCCCAGTCGATGCGCCTGATCGCGTTGTACGTCGACGGGGAGCGCCGCGTCCTGGAGGAGTCGGCGACGATCCTGTCCCGCGCGAACCAGGCGCTGGCCACCCTGGAGCGCTACAAGCTCCGCCTCGACGAGGTCGCCGGCACGCTGTCCGCGCTGGAGATCGAGGACCTGGTGACGGTGCGGGATGTGACCGCGGTGGCGCAGCGCCTGGAGATGGTGCGGCGTATCGCGACCGAGATCGCGGAGTACGTGGTGGAGCTGGGCACCGACGGGCGCCTTCTCTCCCTCCAGCTCGACGAGTTGATCGCGGGTGTCGAGCCGGAGCGCGAGCTGGTCGTACGGGACTACGTGCCGGAACCGACCGCCAAGCGTTCCCGCACGGTCGACGAAGCGCTGACCGAGCTGGACGCGCTGCCCCACTCCGAGCTGCTCGAACTGCCCGTCGTGGCGCGGGCGCTGGGGTACAGCGGGTCGCCCGAGACGCTGGACGCGGCGGTCTCGCCGCGCGGCTACCGGCTGCTGGCCAAGGTGCCGAGGCTGCCCGGCGCGATCATCGAGCGGCTCGTCGAGCACTTCGGCGGGCTGCAGAAGCTGCTCGCCGCGAGCGTCGACGACCTGCAGACGGTCGACGGGGTCGGGGAGGCGCGGGCGCGGTCGGTGCGGGAGGGTCTGTCGCGGCTGGCGGAGTCGTCGATCCTGGAACGCTACGTCTGAGCGGGCCGGGCGACACTACGTCTGAGCGGGCCGATACGGCGCTGCGGTACGCCCCGGGCGGGGCGCACCGCAGCTGTCAGTCACGTACCGCCGCTGTCAGTCCTTCTTCAGCGTGAATGTCGCCGGGGACTTCGCGCCCGGCAACTCCAGCAGGTAGGTCCCGTCGTCGACCTTCTCGGCGGGCGGTGTCGCGCACTGCGGGGCGCTCTTCCTGAGGTCCCAGTCGACGGTGTGCTTGACGGTGCTGTGCGCGGGGACGCGGAGCAGCAGGCTGCCGGGGCCGTCGGGGCAGTCCTTGGAGGTCCACACGGTCTTGTTGTCGTCGTCGGTGATCGTGAGAACGGCGGCCTTCGGACCGAAGTCCATCTTGCAGGCGCCGCCCGAGGTGTTCTCGGCGATCAGCTCGAACTTGGGCTTCTCGCCCGGCTCGTACTCGTTCTTGATGCTGCGCAGGGACAACTCCACCGTGGACGCGTTGCAGTTGGGGAGGCTGGAGCCGGCCGGTACGCGCTGACCGCCACCACCACCGCCGCCCGCACCACTTCCGGCGCCACCGTCTTCGCCGGAGCCGGAGCCGGAACCCGAGCCGGAACCGCCGCCGTCACCCGCGCCGTCACCGCCGCTGCCGCCGCCGTTGTCGGTACCCGTACCGGCGTCTTCGCCACCGCCGCCGTCGCCGCCGCCGTCTTCGCCGCCGTCACTGCCGCCGCTGCCGCCGTTGTCACCACCCGTGCCGCCCGAGTCGTCGCGGCCGCCGGGGTCCTCGCTGATGGCGGGGCCCGACGAATCCGGCCCCGGGGTGATCGTGGAGGGCGCGGGAGTGGCGCCGCTGCGGGCGCCGTCGTTCTTGTCGCCCTTGCCGCCCGTGAACATGACGATCCATAGGATCACCAGTGCGAGCAGCATCAGCAGGGACAGCGCGACTGCCCTCCGGCGCCAGTAAATGGAGGAGGGAAGCGGCCCGACTGGATTGCGCATAGATCCCACGGCGCAAACTGTACGAGAGATCGCGGCCAACTCCTGCCCCACCCGCCGCCTGCGCCCCCAACTTTTCACGATCATCATTCCGGGCCGCCGCCGGGCCTGACCCCGAAGAGCTCGTACGTACCGGCGTACCGCCACACCGACGTACCGCCGCACCGAGCCTCGTCCGGCCGTGCGCCGAAACGTGTCAGGATCGGTGGTGCCATGACTGCGACAAGTGAAATCAACTCGACCGCCACCGCCGCCCTCCACTCCCCCGTCATCGCCTGGTTCGACGCGAACGCCCGCGACCTCCCCTGGCGCCGCCCCGAAGCAGGCGCCTGGGCCGTGATGGTCAGCGAGTTCATGCTCCAGCAGACGCCGGTCAGCCGGGTGCTCCCGGTGTACGAGCAGTGGATGCGACGCTGGCCCCGCCCCGCCGACCTGGCCGCCGACGCCCCCGGGGAAGCGGTCCGGGCGTGGGGCAGGCTCGGCTACCCGCGCCGCGCGCTGCGGCTGCACGGCGCGGCCGTCGCGATAAGGGACCGGCACAACGGCGACGTACCGAGCGACCACGGCCAGCTGCTGTCCCTGCCCGGGATCGGCGAGTACACGGCCGCGGCCGTCGCCTCCTTCGCGTACGGGCAACGGCACCCGGTCCTCGACACGAACGTCCGCCGCGTCTTCGCCCGTACGGTCACCGGCATCCAGTACCCGCCGAACGCCACCACCGCCGCCGAGCGCAAGCTCGCCCGCTCCCTCCTCCCCGCCGAGGAGGGGAGGGCGGCGCGCTGGGCCGCCGCCTCGATGGAGCTCGGCGCGCTCGTGTGCACGGCCAAGTCCCCGGACTGCGGGTCCTGCCCGGTCTCGGAGCAGTGCGCGTGGCGGCTGGCGGGCAAGCCGGCGTACGTCGGGCCGCCGCGGCGCGGTCAGACGTACGCCGGTACGGACCGCCAGGTGCGCGGCAAACTCCTCGCCGTACTCAGGGAAGCGGTCGAACCCGTTCCGCAGGCCGCGCTCGACGCGGTGTGGCACGAGCCGGTGCAGCGGGCACGGGCGCTGGACGGGCTGGTCGCCGACGGGCTCGTGGAGCCCCTGGAGAACGGCGTCTACCGACTCCCCGTCACCTGAGCACATCTCCGTTACACAACCGATGGACAGCCGTGCGTCTGCCGAGGGCTGACCCGCACAGTGCCGTGACAACGCCTCCGTAGCGTCATCGCCGTAAAGCAAGCAGGTCACGGGGTCTGTTTGTCAGTGGGACGGAGGCGGTTCAGACATGGCGCACGGCGAGGTGCTCGAATTCGAAGAGTACGTACGCACTCGGCAGGACGCTCTGCTGCGGAGCGCCAGGCGTCTGGTCCCCGACCCGGTGGACGCCCAGGACCTTCTCCAGACCGCGCTGGTGCGGACGTACGGACGCTGGGACGGCATAGCGGACAAGTCGCTGGCCGACGCCTATCTGCGCCGTGTCATGATCAACACGCGGACCGAGTGGTGGCGCGCCCGCAAGCTCGAAGAGGTCCCGACCGAGCAGCTGCCGGACGCGAGCGTCGAGGACGGCACGGAGCAGCGTGCGGACCGCGCGCTGCTGATGGACATACTCGGCGTACTGGCACCCAAGCAGCGCAGCGTAGTCGTGCTGCGACACTGGGAGCAGATGAGCACCGAGGAGACGGCGGCGGCGCTCGGCATGTCGGCGGGTACGGTCAAGAGCACGCTGCACCGGGCGCTGGCCCGTCTCCGGCAGGAGCTGGAGAGCCGCGAACTGGACGCGTACGCCCTGGAGCGTGCGGAACAGGGTGACGAACGGGGGATGGAGCGTTGCGCGGCCTAGGCAGGGGCGGCAGGTTCACCATGGCGGCGGGTGGCACGGCGGTGGCCGGCGTCGCCGCCGTCGGCCTGTTCGTGGTGGCGTGCAACGCCGGGGGGACGGGCGCGCGCGACGCGGGACCGGCGCGTACGGACCCCGTCGCCAGGGCGACTCCTTCGGCGGGCGGCGCGCCTTCGCCGCCCGCGGCGAAGAGGGTGGACCCGGTGGCGCTGATCCAGGACGACCCGCAGGTCAGCGAAACGGTGAAGCGGGACCTGAAGCCGTGCGTGAAGGACGAGTACCCGGTCGACACGTCGTACGGGAAGCTGACCGGCGGGCCCGCCAATGACGTCGTGGTGAACGTGATGACGTGCGGGGACGCCGTGGGCATCGGGACGTATGTGTACCGCGAGGACGGGAAGGCGTACGAGAATGTCTTCGCGGCCGAGTCCCCCGCGGTCTACGCGGAGATCGACCGCGGCGACCTGGTGCTGACGAAGCCGGTGTACGGGAAAGACGACCCGATGGCGTATCCCTCCGGCGAAGAAGTGATCACGTACCGCTGGTCCGGAAGCAAGTTCACCGTGCACGACCAGGTGCACAACGACTTCAGCCGCGCGGTCGGCGGGGACGGCGACGTGGACGGGGCGGAGCCCGCCGCGACCGCTCCGTCGGACAACTGAGAGAACAGAGAGCAGCGGATGGCCGAGACCCATGTCCTGTTCGTGGAGGACGACGACGTCATCCGCGAGGCGACCCAGCTCGCGCTGGAGCGCGACGGCTTCGTGGTCACCGCCATGCCGGACGGGCTCTCGGGCCTCGAGGCCTTCCGCAGCGACCAGCCGGACATCGCGCTGCTCGATGTGATGGTGCCCGGACTGGACGGCGTGAGCCTGTGCCGGCGGATCAGGGACGAGTCGACGGTGCCGGTGATCATGCTGTCGGCGCGTGCCGACTCGATCGACGTCGTACTGGGCCTGGAAGCCGGGGCCGACGACTACGTGACGAAACCTTTCGACGGCGCGGTGCTCGTGGCCCGCATCCGGGCGGTGCTGCGCCGCTTCGGCCATGCGGGCGGGCCGGCGGGCGGGACGTACGACAACGGCGGTTCGCCGGACGGCGGGCTGCTCGTCTTCGGTGACCTGGAGGTCGACACCGAGGGCATGGAGGTCCGCAGGGGCGGCGTACCGGTCGGGCTGACGCCGACGGAGATGCGGCTGCTGTTGGAGTTCTCGTCCGCGCCGGGCACGGTGCTGTCGCGGGACAAGCTGCTGGAGCGGGTCTGGGACTACGGGTGGGGCGGGGACACGCGGGTCGTGGACGTCCATGTGCAGCGCCTGCGCACCAAGATCGGCCAAGACCGGATCGAGACGGTCCGGGGCTTCGGATACAAGTTGAAGGCATGACGTTCACGCCCGTACGGCGGGAGGGGGCGCGGGGCGGCGCCCGCGTCCACGTCCGCGTTCCGACCCGCGCAGGTGCCTGCGCCTCTGACCGTGCCCTCACCAGCGCCCGCGCCTGCGCCCATGCCTGCCCACAGATCGGGGCCCCCGCATCATGCGCCTAGCCCTGCGTACCGGCGTCCGCTGGAAGATCAGCATCGCCATCGCCGCCGTCGGCGCACTCATCGCCGTCGCCCTCAGCCTCGTCGTGCACAACGCCGCCCGCGTCTCGATGCTCGACAACGCCCGCGACGTACAGATCGAGCGCCTGCAGTTCGCGCAGCGCTGGTACGAGTCCTCCCGCGAGCCCAGGTTCGGCACCAAGATCAACGATCCGGCCCTGCCCGAGGAGCTCAAGGCGAGCATGGCGAACGGCCGCCGGGCCACCTACGTCTCGGAGCGCCACAACGGTGTGCCCGACGTATGGGCCGCCGCCCCGCTCGGCAACGGCGACGTGCTTTCGCTGCACACCCGGTTCACCGACCGCAGCGCCGCCATCATGGACGAGGTCGACCGCGCCCTGGTCATCGGCTCGGTCTCGGTCGTCTTCGGCGGCTGCGCGCTCGGCGTGCTGATCGGCGGCCAGCTCTCGCGCCGCCTGCGCAAGGCGGCCGCCGCGGCGGGCAAGGTCGCGCAGGGCAATACGGAAGTGCGCGTAAGGGACGCCGTCGGCGGCGTCGTACGTGACGAGACGGACGAGCTCGCGCGCGCCGTCGACGCGATGACGGACGCCCTGCAGGAGCGGCTCGAAGCGGAGCGGCGTGTGACGGCGGACATCGCCCACGAGCTGCGCACGCCGGTCACCGGCCTGCTCACGGCGGCCGAGCTGCTGCCGCCCGGCCGCCCCACCGAGCTCGTACGCGACCGGGCCCAGGCGATGCGGACACTCGTCGAGGACGTACTGGAGGTGGCGCGGCTCGACAGCGCGGCGGAACGGGCCGAGCTGCAGGAGATCGCGCTCGGCGAGTTCGTCAGCCGCCGGGTCACGCTCCTCGACCCGGACGCGGTGGTCCGCGTGGTGCACGAGTCGTGGGTGAACACCGACCCTCGCCGCCTGGAGCGCATCCTCGGCAACCTCCTGGGCAACGCCGCCAAGCACGGCAAGGCGCCCTTCGAGGTCACGGTCGAAGGCCGGGTCGTACGCGTCCGTGACCACGGGCCCGGGTTCCCCGAGGCGCTGCTCAAGGAGGGGCCGAGCCGGTTCCGTACGGGGAGCAGCGACCGGGCGGGGCGCGGCCACGGCCTGGGCCTGACGATCGCGGCCGGCCAGGCCCGCGTCCTCGGCGCGCGCCTCACCTTCCGCAACGCGCATCAGGAGGGCGGTGCGATCGCGGTGCTGTGGCTGCCGGAACACGCCCCGACGACCACCGGCAGCTTCCCGGTCATCCAGCTCCCGGACGTCGGGTCACGGGCCTAGCGGACATCAGCAGCAGGCCAGGCCCTGGCAGGCCCAGTCCTTCTCCATGTCGAGGCCGCGCGCCTTGCGCCTTGAGCGGCAGACGCCGAAGGCGACCCCGAGGAGAAGCGCAAGGCAGTTCTCGGGGTCGCCATCGAGGGGATCAGGCACTGACGCCGATCAGATGCTGAGGCCCTCCGCACGGAGGAAGGACACCGGGTTGATCGCGGTGCCGTAGTTCGGCGTCGTACGGATCTCGAAGTGCAGGTGCGGGCCACTGGAGTTTCCGGTGTTGCCG
Source organism: Streptomyces sp. TRD_SC_5 (assembly GCF_056836825.1). NCBI lineage: Bacteria > Bacillati > Actinomycetota > Actinomycetes > Kitasatosporales > Streptomycetaceae > Streptomyces > Streptomyces sp. TRD_SC_5. The sequence goes on from NZ_JBWZZS010000001.1 coordinate 3,146,644, forward strand.
GAGAGGCCTATGCGCTCGCCCGTCTTCACCTTCTGGCCGGGGGACACGTTGACCTTCGACAGGTGCGCGTACTGCGAGTACGTGTTGTTGTCGTGCTTGACCACGATCGCGTTGCCGTACGCCGGACCGTCGCCGGCACCGTTCGGGCCCGACTTCACGACGGTGCCGCCGTGCACGGCGTCGACCGGGGTGCCGACGGGCACCGCGAAGTCCTGACCGGAGTGCTTGCTGGCCCACATGCCGCCGCCCTTGCCGTACGTCGCGCTGAGCGAGTAGCGCTCGACGGGCTTGTTCCAGGACGAGGCCTTCTTGGCCTTCGCCTTCTTCGCCTCGGCCGCCTTGGCCTTGGCGGCGGCCTTCTTCACGTCGGCGGCCTTCTTGGCGTCGGCAGCGGCCTTCTTCGCGCTGTCGGCGGCCTTGGCCTGAACCTGGGCCTGCTTCTCGACGGCCGAGGCCGCCGTCCCCTCGGCGGCGAACGCCACGCCCGCCGTGCCCAGCATCATCGACGCGCCGAGCCCGGCGGCCACGACAGCGTTGCGACGGGTACGGACGGACGAGGTGCGGGCGCGGGAGAACATGTCGAACTTCGTCATACGGGGGGACCTCCGGGAGTGAATGAACCCGGCAGTCCGCCGGGCTGGCTTCACATTGGTAACCCGCGCTCCCGCCGCACCCAAAACGGCTTATCTACTACCAAGGCCCGTATTAACGTCACCAACTATTCGACTCTTGACGCTATCCACATGACCCTTCCGAAGAAGAGCAATAAACCCACTTAGCCCGGTTTAAGCCCATGTCAGACCGCGCCATACCGGCCACCCACGCAGGGATCGCATCCCTCCGCGCCCCTGGGCCGAAGGTCCCCCCGCGCACGGCCCGAAAGTCCTTCGCCCGGCGGACCACAGGCCCACTACTCGGCGTCGTAGAGGCCAAAACGCCTGTGCGCCTTGTCACCGCCGCACCCCCCGATACGCTGATCAACTGGACGGCACAGGCCCAGGACCAGGCCCCCGGGGGGACGGCACATGGATCCCGCAATGATCGGTACGCGCCTCGCATCGAGCGTGGCCGGACCGCTGGTGAAGAAGCTCTTCGTGGCGCAGGCCCCGGGCGCCGGCCTGGTGGACAGGCCGATCCGCCTGGCCGGTTACGTCTCCTTCAGAGGCGAGAAGCGCACCCTGACCCACTCCGACCTGCGCAGACTGTCCGCCAAGCTGGTCAAGCAGGCTCTCCGTACGGGCGAGCGGCCGCTGCCCGCCGACGAGGAGCAGGCCGTCATCGACGCCCTGACGACCACGCTGTACGCCCTCGGAGACCTCACCCTCAGCGATGTGGAGGCCGTGGAACTCGGCCACACCGCCCTGGCCCGCCGACTGCGCGGCGCGAGCGGCGGGACCGGGCGTGGCGGGAGTCCAGGGAGTCCCAGGAGTCCCGAGCACCCCGGGCGCCCGGAGCGCCCCGAGCGCCACCTTTCGGCCGACGCGACGTACTTCTACGAGCGCCTGCTCGACGCCACCTGCCTGCACATCCTCCACTTCTTCACCCAGCGCTCGACCTTCGTCGCGGCGACCCTGGTCGCGCAGAGCCGCCGCCAGGGCGAGCTGATCGCGAAGGTGGACGCGCTCATCTCCCGCAACCCGCTGCCGGGAGCGGAGGACGTGGCGTTCGAGCGGCGCTATCTGGCACATGTGGCGAAGAAGCACAGCAAGCTGACGATCTTCGGCATCGATCTGAGCGATTCCCCGGGAAAGTGGCCGCTGGACGCGGCGTATCTGAGCCTGGAGGCCCGGCCGCCGGCGCCCCGCGCCTCCGCAGACTCCACCGAATCCACCGACCCCGCAGTCTCCGCAGCCTCCGCGCCTCCTGGGAGCGGGCCGCTCTCCGAAGACGAGCTGCTCCAACTGGTCAGGGACTCCGCAGACAGATACCAGGACCACTCGCAGTTCGTCGCTGCCAGGCTCGACCGTGACCGCATCTACAACAAGAACGCCTCGCAGGGCTACACGGACCTCCTCTCCCCAGCCGCCTTCGAACCCCGTCCCGCCGATCAGGCCCTCGCCGGCCACGAGCGCGTGCTGCTGCGCGGTGAAGCGGGCTCCGGAAAGACGACACTCGTCCAGTGGCTGGCCGTCTCGGCCGCCCGTCAGAGCCAGGGACTGAACCAGGACCTGGACCAGGACCAGGACCTGGACCTGGACCTGGACCTGGACCTGGACGACCGTATGGCCTACCTCCACGACCGCATCCCCTTTGTCCTCCCGCTGCGCTCCCTCACCCGCCACGGCGAGCGCCTCCCGGCCCCAAAGGACTTCCTGACGGCGGTCGGCTTCCCGCTGGCCGGGGAACAGGCGGCCGGCTGGGAGGTCCGCGTACTGGCGGCCGGCCGCGGCCTGGTGCTCGTCGACGGCATCGACGAGATCCCGGACAACGAGCGCGCCCGCACCCGCGCCTGGCTGAGCGACCTGATCGACGCCTTTCCGGGCAACCGCTGGCTGGTCACCTCCCGCCCCTCAGCCGTACGGGAGAACTGGCTGGCCGACGAGCACTTCACCGAGCTGACGCTCTCCTCGATGAGCCCGGCCGACGTGGCGGCGTTCATCAGGCGCTGGCACGCGGCGGCCCGTACCGGCCCGGAGGACGAGGACACGGCTCTGGCCGCGTACGAACGCCAACTGCTGGCAGCGGTACGCGCGAAAGCCGACCTGGGCCGACTGGCCACCAACCCCCTGATGTGCGGCCTGATCTGCGCCCTGCACCGCGACCGCCGCGGCTTCCTCCCCCTCGGCCGCAAGGACCTCTACGCCGCGGCTCTCTCCATGCTGCTGGTACGCCGCGACCGCGAGCGCCGCATGGACGGCGTACCCGAACTGCGCGAGGAACCGCAGGTCCAGCTGCTCCAGCGGCTGGCGTACTGGCTGATCCGTAACGGCCGTACGGTGATGGACCGTTCGCGCGCGGAGAGCATCATCGCGGACAGTCTCCCCGCCGTCCCGGAGATGTCCGCGCTCGGCGACGCAAAGGCGGTCTTCGACCACTTCCTGCACCGCAGCGGCCTGCTCCGGCAACCCGCTCCGGGAACGGTCGACTTCATCCACCGCACCTTCCAGGACTTCCTCGGCGCACGTGCCGCCGTCGACGAGGGCGACTTCGGCGTCCTGGTCGGGCACGCGGCGGACGATCAGTGGGAGGACGTCATCCGCATGTCGGTCGCCCACGCGCGCCCGCGCGAGCGAGCGGAGTTCTTCGCGGACCTCCTCTCGTACGGCGACCAGCACGCCGACCCCGCCGTCCGGACCCGCGTCCACCTCCTGGCGGCGGCCTGCCTCGAACATGCCGCCGAACTCTCCCCCGCCGTACGCGAGGAGGTCGAGAAGCGCACAGCGGCCCTCATCCCGCCGCGCAGCGCCGAGGCGGCCCGCAAACTCGCGGCGGTGGGCCCCATGATCCTCGACCTGCTGCCGGGCCCGGAGGGCCTGGACGCCGAGACCGCCGAGCGAGTGGTCGTCGCGGCTTCCCATGTGGCGTCGGACCGGGCGATCCCGTACCTCGCGCGGTTCTGCGAGCACGAAGGCCGACAGGTCAGGGCGCAGCTCGTCTGGTCGTGGGGCAGGTTCGAGACCGGACCGTACGCCGATGAGGTCATAGCCCGCATCGACCCGTCCGGCCTGTACTTCACGGCCACCACGGACGACGAACTGGCGGCCCTGCGCGCGCTGGGCACGCGGCCGAGGCTGGACGCGAGGGGAGACCTGTCGGTGGAGGCGCTACGGGCGTACGCCGCCGAGGCCGCGACGCTCACGCACCTGAGCATCCGCGGGAACTCGTCGCTGCGGAACATGTCGTTCCTGCGCGACAGCGGCCAGGAGGGGCTTGTCGACCTGTCCGTCGAAGGCTGCCCCGAGCTGGTCGATCTGACGGGGGTGGAGGAGCTGCCACTGCGCGGAGTCCGGCTGGACCTGACCCTGAACCGTGGGACCGACATAGGCGCTCTGGCGGGTCTGCGAGACCTGAGGATCCTGGACCTGAGTGGAGCCGAGACGATCTGGTCCATGACCGACCTCCCCGCGCAGTCGCCGCTGACCTACCTCGACGTAATCGGGACGACCATGCCGACAGACGGCCTTCACCAGCTGCGCAGATACAGCAAGTTGGCGGTGCTCTACCTGGGGGAGGAAAGCGCTCCCCGGGACGCGGACGACTGGACGGGCATCGGCCACCTGGGGTCGCTGGTCGACTTGGAAACCACTGGAGACTCCCTCTTCGAGGCCCCCCGCTCGCTGACTTTTCCGTCCGTCGAACGCCTGACGCTCGACGGCGAAATCTCCACGGCCACGGTAGAGCGAGGTGCGGAGCTGTTCCCGAACCTCAAGAGACTGGTCCTCGGTCTGCCCCGGCAAGAACTCGACGTCACGAGGCTGGCAGCGCTGCCGCTGCTCCAGAACGTCATGTTCTCCAGCGGAGGCCACATGGTGCACGGCCTGAAACACCTCCCCGAGACCGTCCAGGTACACCACGGGTACGCCGCTCCATCCTGACCACCCGGACCACTTGGCAGGGGTGTTTGAACGACTGAACCACTGGTTGCGTCTGGGGGTTTCGGGCCGTCCCGAGCGCTCGAGTGTCGGTGGGCCGGCCCAAGAAAAAACGCCCTGCACGACAACTGGGATACGGGCGCGGGTCGGCTCGGTGGCTTGCGGGCTGGTGGGTGGGGCGCGGTCGGTCAAGGGGCGGCTCGGCCCCAGTCTCAGCGGGTGCGGGAACGGCCGTTGGTACATCATCCCCATTCCGACGCACACGAACACCCAGGTGGGGTGGGCGGTCGGCCGTCCGGGCCGACCTGCGGACTGATGTCTGCTCGGGTAGGGTGCGACAGTTGAATGGGGTGACTCGGGCCGGTTCGGCGTCCACCCCGGGCGGTGGTCGGCTGGGCTACAAGCAGGGGGCTGGGCTTGGTGGGTGGAAGGGCGCCCAGGAGCGAGTAGTCCTGTCGACGATTGGACCGGGGTGGGATCTCCCGGCCGGTGGGCATCCCAACCGATGGGGTGTCCGGCCTGCCCAGAGAATTGCGTCGACTCCGACCTCATCTGGAATTAACCTCGGGCTCCATGACCACTCTGGAGACGATCCATGACGTGCCCGTCCTGATGTGCTCATTTGAAGGCGAGGCCATCAGCTGCGAACGCGACGCCCTGGATCTCATAGGCGATGCCGGCTACCAGGGTGCCCAGTGGGTGGTGATCCCCGCCGGCCGGTTCGACGAGGCGTTCTTCAAGCTCAGCACTCGCGTCGCCGGCGATGTCATCCAGAAGTTCGTCAACTACCGCGTCGGGCTAGTCGTTGTCGGTGACATCTCCCGCCACACGACGGCTAGTTTGGCACTGCGGGACTTCATCCGTGAATGCAACCGCGGGAAACAGACGTGGTTCCTCGCCGATGTCGAGGAACTTCGGGAGCGACTGAACGGCTAGACATGCGCGCAACACGATGATGCACCGTTCCACGGTGTTGTGCGGAGCCGCTGCCCCCGGACGATGTTGTGGGACGGACCGAACCCGACCGGCGACGAGAGAACGCCTGCTGTTTCGCGACGAACTCAACACTTGACGACTTTCAACGCCTCTCCGACCCCACTCGTCACAGCCGTATCGCTTCCAGCCGTCATGGGAGCGTTTCGACCCACGCGCAGGCGCGGTGGAGTCGAACCGGGCTGCTGTTGGGGCGGTCAGCTCGGCGAGTGTGACTGGTGAGCTTGGTGTGACGGCGTGTCGGCCGAACGTTCTTTCCGCCCCAGTCGCGGCCGAGGCAGCGGCCCGGCTGTCGCCTTCCGTAGGATCCGGTCGCTCCAACAGCCCCCTCGGGGCTGTTGGATGCAACGAAACCAACACATGACGAGCCCCACCGCCCCTCGAATCACACGCGACCCAGCCGGATCGCTTCCAGCCGTCACGGGAGCGTTTCGACCCACAACGGCCCCACGGACCGGGCGAACCGATCGGATGGTGCGGCTGTCATGAGCGGCGTGACTGGCGTGGGTGGGACGGCGGGCCGGAAGGCCGCCCGGGCTTGCCGGGGTTGGTTGTCGCTGACGGGGCGGCCTGTTGGTCGCAGACGCGCCGCAGCCATCGGCAGAACCACACCCCTGGACGCCCCTCCACCCACCAAGCCCAGCAACCTGCTTGTGGCCCTGCCGACCAACGGCCGGGGCGGACGCCACACCCGCCCGAGTCGCCCCATTCAACTGTCGCGTCCCACCCGCACATCCATGAACCCGCTGGTCGGCTCGGACGGGCGACCCTCCACCGGCCTGGGTGCGCGTGTACGTCGAGTTTGGGGATGGTGCACCAACGGCCGTTCCCGCACCCGCTGAGCCAGGGGCCGAGCCACCCCCTAAAGCTCGTGCGCCCCATCCACACGCCCGCCGCCCGGCGACGACAGCCCAGCCACTCCCCGAGCCTTCCCCGTGGGCTCCCCCCGGGGGCCGCCCCCCTTAAGCATTGCGGCGGAGGTTCGGCGGTCAAGGGTGGAGCGGAGCGCAATCGCCGTAGGCGACGCGACGCAGGAGCGCCCTTGAGGGGCGGGCCTCCGACGCCACCCTCACCAAAGGCGGCCCCCACACCAGACGCAACCAACGCCACGGGCCCGCCGAAGCCCCGCCCCACCGCGCCGCCGCGCGTCCTTCCCCCCGCCGCCGGCGTCCGGGATGCTCCTGTGCCATGAGTAGACCCGTGACCCGCGCCTTGCGCCGCACGCTCCCTACACACCGCACCCCCAGCACCCGCAACACCCACCCCCACAGCCACCACAGCCACCACCCCCACGCCCACCCCCGCCCCTGGACCTGGACCTGGCCCCTGGCGATCGCCCTCGTCTGCGCCCTCGCCCTCACCTGGAGTTCTCCCTCAGCCACCGTCGCCGGCCCCTCCGACACCGGCCTCAAGGGCGCTATCGACACGATCCTCACCGACGCCCGCCTCGACGGCGGCGCCGCGAGCGTCGTCGTGGCCGACGCCACCACTGGCGAAACGCTCTACCAGCGCGACAGCACCGACCGTCTCATGCCCGCTTCCAACACCAAGCTGCCCACCTCCGTCGCAGCCATGGGCCTCCTCGGCCCCGACTACCGCTACCGAACGGACGCCCTCTCCACCGGCAGCCGCCAAGGCTCCGTACTGCGCGGCGACCTCTACCTGCGCGGCACCGGCGACCCCACCACCCTCGCCAAGGACTACGACGAACTCGCCGCCCAGGTCGCCGAATCCGGCATCAAGCGCGTCACCGGCCGCCTGATCGCCGACGACACCCGCTTCGACACCCAGCGCCTCGGCCGCTCCTGGGCCGCCGACGACGAGTCGTCGTACTACTCCGCTCAGATCTCGGCGCTCACCGTCGCCCCGGACACCGACTACGACTCCGGCACGGTCATCGTCACCATCGCCCCCGGCGCCGAAGCGGGCGACACTCCCGCGCTCACCCTCACCCCGTCAACCGACTACGTCGACCTCGACATCCGCGCCACGACCGTCCCCGCCGGCCGGCCCAACACCCTTACCGTCGAACGCCGGCACGGCTCGAACACGATCACCGTCACCGGCGACATCGCCGTCGGCGCGAACGCCACCAAGGAGTGGGTCACCGTCTGGGAGCCGACCGGCTACGCCGCCGCCGTCTTCGCCGACGCGCTGACCGCCCACGGCGTACGCGTCGCAGGCCCCACCCGCCTGAGCCGCCCCACCCCCAAGGACGCCAAGCCCCTCGCCACCCACACCTCCATGCCCCTCAAGGAGCTGATGCACCCCTTCATGAAGCTGTCCAACAACATGCACGCCGAGGCCCTCACCAAGACCATCGGCTACGAGACGACAGGCAACGGCACCTGGAGCGCCGGCCTCGCCGGCATCTCCGCGTATCTCAAGAAGGAGGGCGTGAACACGGCCACCCTCCGCCAGGTCGACGGCTCCGGCCTCTCCCGCATGAACAACATCCCTGCCGCCCAGTTCGCCAAGCTCCTCCTGGCCGTACGCACCGCGCCCTGGTACGCCGACTGGCAGCAGTCCCTCCCCGTCGCCTGCGCCCCGGACCGCACGGTCGGCGGCACCCTCCGCACCCGCATGTGCAAGACCCCCGCCGCCCTGAACGCCCGTGCCAAGACCGGCACCCTGACGGGCGCCTCCGGCCTTTCCGGGTACGTCACGGACGCGGGAGGGCGCGAGCTGGTCTTCAGCATCGTCCTCAACAACCACCTGGCAGCGTCGGTGAAGAGCATCGAGGACGCGATCGTGACGACCCTCGCGTCCTCGTCCGAGAGCGACACCGTCCTCGTACGGCCGACGAGCCGGCGCGCCGCCACTCCGGCCGCCGACAACACCCTTGAGTGCTCCTGGCGCAAGCCGGCCCTCTGCTGAGGCGGCCATGCGTAAAGGGGTGGCCCCGGAAACCTCATGGTTCCGGGGCCACCCCTTCAGGCGCTTCAGGCGCTCAGAGCGCTGTTACGCGTCCTTCGACATGTTCGGGCCGGTGCTGCCGCCCGTTGCCTGCTCGATCGGGGGGACGTCGGGCAGGGCCGACTTCTCCTCGCCGCGGAAGGTGAACTTCTTCGTGTCACCCTCCTCCTCGACGTCGACGACCACGATGTGGCCGGGACGCAGCTCGCCGAAGAGGATCTTCTCGGACAGGATGTCCTCGATCTCCCGCTGGATCGTCCGGCGCAGCGGCCGGGCGCCCATGACCGGGTCGTAGCCCTTCTTCGCGAGCAGCGACTTGGCTTCCGAGCTCAGCTCGATGCCCATGTCGCGGTCCTTCAGGCGCTCGTCGACCTTGGCCAGCATGAGGTCGACGATCTGGATGATGTCTTCCTCGGTGAGCTGGTGGAAGACGACCGTGTCGTCGACACGGTTGAGGAACTCGGGGCGGAAGTGCTGCTTCAGCTCTTCGTTGACCTTGTTCTTCATCCGCTCGTAACCGGTCTTGACGTCGCCCTGGGCGGCGAAGCCCAGGTTGAAGCCCTTGGAGATGTCCCGGGTCCCGAGGTTGGTCGTCATGATGATGACCGTGTTCTTGAAGTCCACGACCCGGCCCTGGGAGTCGGTCAGGCGACCGTCTTCCAGAATCTGGAGCAGGGAATTGAAGATATCGGGGTGGGCCTTCTCGACCTCGTCGAAGAGAACGACGGAGAACGGCTTACGGCGCACCTTCTCGGTGAGCTGTCCGCCCTCTTCGTATCCCACGTAACCGGGGGGAGAACCGAAGAGACGGGAAACCGTGTGCTTCTCACTGAACTCCGACATGTCGAGGGAGATCAGTGCGTCCTCGTCGCCGAAGAGGAATTCGGCGAGCGTCTTGGAAAGCTCGGTCTTACCGACACCGGACGGGCCGGCGAAGATGAACGAGCCACCGGGGCGCTTCGGGTCCTTCAGACCGGCTCGCGTACGGCGGATCGCCTGCGAGAGGGCCTTGATGGCGTCCTTCTGGCCGATGACGCGCTTGTGGAGCTCGTCCTCCATGCGCAGCAGGCGGGAAGACTCTTCCTCGGTGAGCTTGAAGACCGGGATGCCCGTGGCCGTGGCCAGGACCTCCGCGATCAGTTCCTCGTCCACCTCGGCGACGACGTCCATGTCGCCGGCCTTCCACTCCTTCTCGCGCTTGGTCTTGGCCGCGAGGAGCTGCTTCTCCTTGTCGCGGAGAGAGGCCGCCTTCTCGAAGTCCTGGGAGTCGATGGCCGACTCCTTGTCGCGACGGACGCCCGCGATCTTCTCGTCGAACTCACGGAGGTCCGGCGGTGCGGTCATCCGGCGGATGCGCATCCGGGAGCCGGCCTCGTCGATCAGGTCGATCGCCTTGTCCGGCAGGAAGCGGTCCGAGATGTAGCGGTCGGCCAGGGTGGCCGCCGCGACCAGCGCCGAGTCCGTGATGGACACGCGGTGGTGCGCCTCGTAACGGTCGCGCAGGCCCTTGAGGATCTCGATCGTGTGGGGGAGGGAAGGCTCCGCCACCTGGATCGGCTGGAAGCGGCGCTCGAGGGCCGCGTCCTTCTCGAGGTGCTTGCGGTACTCGTCGAGCGTCGTCGCACCGATGGTCTGGAGCTCGCCACGGGCCAGCATCGGCTTCAGGATCGAAGCCGCATCGATCGCGCCTTCGGCGGCGCCCGCACCCACCAGGGTGTGGAGCTCGTCGATGAACAGGATGATGTCGCCGCGGGTGCGGATCTCCTTCAGGACCTTCTTCAGGCGCTCCTCGAAGTCACCGCGGTAGCGGGAACCGGCGACGAGCGCGCCGAGGTCGAGGGTGTAGAGGTGCTTGTCCTTGAGGGTCTCGGGCACCTCGCCCTTGACGATGGCCTGCGCCAGGCCCTCGACGACCGCCGTCTTGCCGACGCCGGGCTCGCCGATGAGGACCGGGTTGTTCTTGGTGCGACGGGACAGCACCTGCATGACCCGCTCGATCTCCTTCTCGCGCCCGATGACCGGGTCGAGCTTGGATTCGCGGGCAGCCTGCGTCAGGTTGCGGCCGAACTGGTCCAGCACGAGGGAGGTCGAGGGCGTGCCCTCGGCCGGGCCGCCGGCAGCGGCGGTCTCCTTGCCCTGGTAACCGGAGAGCAGCTGGATGACCTGCTGCCGCACCCGGTTCAGATCGGCGCCCAGCTTCACGAGGACCTGGGCGGCGACACCCTCGCCCTCGCGGATCAGGCCGAGCAGGATGTGCTCTGTACCGATGTAGTTGTGGCCGAGCTGGAGGGCCTCGCGGAGCGAAAGCTCCAGGACCTTCTTGGCACGGGGGGTGAAGGGAATGTGACCGGACGGGGCCTGCTGGCCCTGACCGATGATCTCCTCCACCTGCTGGCGGACCGCCTCGAGCGAAATCCCGAGGCTCTCCAGGGCCTTAGCGGCGACACCCTCACCCTCGTGGATAAGGCCCAGGAGGATGTGCTCGGTGCCGATGTAGTTGTGGTTGAGCATCCGGGCTTCTTCCTGAGCCAGGACGACAACCCGCCGCGCGCGGTCGGTGAACCTCTCGAACATCGTTAATCGCTCCTCAGAGCGGTCAGGCAGTTAGGGGTCGGTCCCCTCCCTGTCCTTCCGCATGCTAGTCCCGCTGGGCAGGACAGCTCATTCCAACTGCCGACACCCGTCCTTGGCCTCCTGCCCCGAACAGCCGACACCTGCTCCAACCTGATGGTGGGAGACGATGTTCCCGCAGGCCAAGCAGATACCCGTTCATCCACTACGCCGATGGCGAACGTGAGACAGTCCGGCAGGCGTGTCGGCCCTTTCCCACTAGGAATGTCTTACCCGTAGGCACTGACACTCCATGCGGCGCGCACCGGTTCCCTCAGCTACGGGCGAACATCCTTGCGCCGCCGAATGCCTCCGCACGCCCCCACTGCATCAACAGAGCGCAGTCGCGAGCGGACGCAGCGTAACCCCGGGGCGTTTCCGGAGTTGGTCCGGACATGACGCCCACCCGTCCCACGGTTCCGCTCCCGCGCATGCCGCTGTCCCAGTCGCCCGCGGACCGTATCGCGCAGTGGTACGAGCACGAACTCGGCTGGGCCACCGCGTCGAGCGCCGAAGGCCGGCCGGTGCGGCTACTGACCGGACTTCGCTTCGACGTGCTGGAGCTTCCTGCGGACGCGGGTTTCGCTGTACTGCGGCGTCACGCGGGTCTCACGTGTCCCGTCGCCCTCACGGGGCGGCGGATGCGGCTGCTGGTGGCCGCGGGGAGCGCCGAGGAACTGCCCGGGCTGCTCGACTGGCTGGAGTGGGGCGGCGTGGCCCTCGACCTGCGCGCGGTGGGCGCGGGCGGGAGGATGACCGCGCCTTCACCGCCCGGATGGGCCGGCGCGCAGGGGGCCGCCATCTGGCTGCGGCCCCCCGAGCCGCGGCACGAGGTGGAACCGACTCTTCCGGCCTTCGCCGGACTCGGGTGCCGTGGGGAAACACCCGATCTCGTACGACTCGTGAGCACGGCGGCGACGGAATGCCACCGGGCCCACTTGTTGCGTGCGAATTCCACTCACGCGAATGCTCAGCCGTTGGCCTTCTCGTAGGCCTCACGGATGTCGGCCGGGACGCGGCCGCGGTCATTCACGTTGTAACCGTTCGCCTTGGCCCACTTACGGATCTCGGCGGTGTTCTGGTTGCCGCCCGCAGCCGCGCGCGCCTTGCCGCGGCCGGAAGCCGCACGGCCACCGGTGCGCCGACCGCTCTTGGCGTACGGGTCGAGCAGACCGCGGAGCTTGTCCGCGTTCGCGGTGGTGAGGTCGATCTCGTAGGTCTTGCCATCCAGAGCGAACGTCACGGTCTCGTCCGCCTCGCCACCGTCGAGGTCATCGACAAGAAGGACCTGAACCTTCTGTGCCACCGGATTTCCTTTCATCGAAAATGCAGTACGCGGAAAGGAAACCGCTTTTCCCTGGAAAACACAAACCCCCGGTGGAGGTTCAGTACCTCAAGAAGACGGGAAACGTGCGCGTTTCGGACATAGGGCTCTGGTGGCTTCCGACGATCACAGGTGCAGAAGCATCCGGCTGTTGCCCAAGGTGTTCGGCTTCACTCGTTCGAGACCCAGGAACTCCGCTACGCCCTCGTCATAGGAACGCAGCAGCTCGCTGTAGACGTCTCCGTCGACCGGCGCCTCTCCGATCTCCACGAAACCGTGCTTCATGAAGAACTCGACTTCGAAGGTGAGGCAGAAAACCTTGCGCACACCGAGCCAGCGTGCGGTCTGGAGCAGCTTGTCCAGTACTTGATGTCCCACTCCGGAGCCCTTGAAGGACGGGTCCACGGCGAGAGTTCGCACTTCGGCGAGGTCTTCCCACATCACGTGCAGCGCGCCGCAGCCGACCACGGTGGCATCCTCGTCGCGTTCGGCGACCCAGAACTCCTGGATGTCCTCGTAAAGCGTCACGTTCGCTTTGTCGAGCAGGATCCGCTTCTGCGCGTACGTGTCGACGAGACTGCGTACCGATGGCACATCACTGGTCCTCGCCCGCCGGACGGTGATGGCTTTTTGCTCTGACGGCATACCTCGACGCTATCGCCCCGGGCCCTCGGGACCCTCGGCGCCCTCTGCGGGACCGGCGGCAGGTTCTGCTGCGGGTTCTGTTGCGGGTACTGCCGTTGGATCGGCGCGCTGAACCACGCGCATCGCGTTCTCGAGGGCCTCGCGCTGCTCCGCCGACATCATGCCGAAGAACGCGACAAGAGCCGCCGCGGGGTTGTCGCTCGTCGACCAGGCTTCGTTCATCAGTGCGGCCGAGTAGGCGGCGCGGGTGGAGACAGCCGTATATCGATAGGCGCGGCCCTCGACTTCCCTGCGGACCCAGCCCTTCTGATGGAGATTGTCCATTACGGTCATGACCGTGGTGTAGGCGATGGACCGTTCCTTCTGAAGGTCTTCCAGGACTTCCCTGACGGTGACCGGTCGGTTCCACTGCCACACGCGCGTCATGACGGCGTCTTCCAGCTCTCCCAATTGGCGAGGCACAGCGCCACCATAGTGGGAGATATCGGTAATGGCTGGTTATTTGCGCAGCGAAAAGGGCGTACGGCTCGGGATGAGCCGTACGCCCTCGTGAAGCGCCCCGTGAAGCACTTGGGGAAGTACGGGGTCAGGCATCGCCGGTCTTCGGCGCACCCGCCTGGCGGGCGGACTCGGCGCGGGCGAGCGTGGCGTCCACGGCCGCGTCTTCCTTGGCCTTGTTGGAACCACCCTGCGACTTGACGATCGTCGTGACCAGGGCGATGAAGAACGCGGCCATCACCACGGGGGGCAGGAGCGCGGAAACGTAGTCCATGCCGTCCAGAGTAGCTACCCCGCCGCCCTCTGCTCCCGCGGGGGCACCGGGCGCCTGCGGGGCGGGAAGACCTCGGAAGGCTTCGGCATGGGGCGCATAGGGCGCTCCAAGGGATCGCGCGAGGGTGCCGGCTTCTTGGGCTTCGGCGGTTCGTCGGCGGCAGGGGCGCGGCCGCCCGCGATGGCCAGCAGGCGGGTGCGCGGAAGGGGGGCGGCGCAGCGGCCGGCCAGGCGGGCGCGTACGGACTGTTCCGCGATGGCCCGGCAGCGGTCGAGGAGCGCCGCGCCGACCGGTGTGCCGCGCAGGCCGCGCAGCGCCACGAGGTCGTCCGGGACCGGCTGGTAGCCGGTGGCCAGGGCGTCCTGGAGCAGCCCCAGGTAGCCGCCGGCGGCCGCGGGGAGCGCGTCGCGGTAGCGGGCGAGGTCGGCGAGGAGGAACGCGCGCAGCCGGTCCGCCTCGCGGACCGCCTCGTCCAGGGAGCCGGCGAGGCGCAGGCAGTCCTGGACGTCTTCGTCGGAAAGTGACGCGGGATGGAGGGCGTTGGCGAGGGCGCGTCGGAGCACACGCAGCTCGTCCGCGCCGAACGCCATGCCGCCACGGGATCCGTATGGCGTGGGCATGCAGTGACAATACGCACCAAACGGACAAAATCGGTTTAATTGATCTACGACGGCGCGGCGGACGGCGCCCGGCGCTCACACCCGGGCGGGGCCGTCACATCCGGGCGACGTTGCGCTCGTACACCAGCCGCAGGCCGATCAGCGTCAGCCACGGCTCGTGCTCGTCGATCTCCGAGGACTCGCCGAGCACCATCGGGGCGAGGCCGCCGGTGGCGATGACGGTCACGTCGTCCGGGTCGCCGTCGGGGCCCACGAGCTCCCGCGCCATGCGCTGCGTGACGCCGTCGACCTGGCCCGCGAAGCCGTAGACGATGCCGGACTGCATGGCCTCGACGGTGTTCTTGCCGATCACGCTGCGCGGGCGCGCCAGCTCGATCTTGCGGAGCTGGGCGCCCTTCACGCCGAGCGCCTCGACCGAGATCTCGATGCCCGGGGCGATGACGCCGCCCGCGTACTCACCGCGCGCCGACACCGCGTCGAAGGTGGTCGCCGTACCGAAGTCGACGACGATCGCCGGGCCGCCGTAGAGCTCGACGGCGGCGACCGCGTTGATGATGCGGTCCGCGCCGACCTCCTTCGGGTTGTCCATCAGGATCGGTACGCCCGTCTTGATGCCCGGCTCGACGAGCACGGCGGGGACGTCGCCGTAGTAGCGGCGGGTCACCTCGCGCAGCTCGTGCAGCACGGACGGCACGGTCGAGCAGATCGCGATGCCCTCGATGCCGTCGCCCAGCTCGTCACCCAGGAGCGGATGCATGCCCATGAGGCCCTGGAGGAGTACGGCGAGTTCGTCGGCCGTGCGGCGGGCGTCGGTGGAGATGCGCCAGTGCTCGACGATCTCCTCTGCGTCGAACAGGCCGAGGACGGTGTGGGTGTTGCCGACGTCGATGGTGAGCAGCATGGGTTACTTCGCCTCGCGCAGGTCGAGGCCGATGTCGAGGATCGGGGAGGAGTGCGTGAGCGCCCCGACGGCGAGGTAGTCGACGCCCGTGTCCGCGTACGCGCGGGCGTTCTCCAGGGTGAGGCGGCCGGAGGACTCGAGGATCGCGCGGCCGTTCACGAGAGCGACCGCCTCGGCGGTCTGTTCCGGGGTGAAGTTGTCCAGGAGGATCAGGTCGGCGCCGGCCTCCAGGACCTCGGTCACCTGGGCGAGCGTGTCGACCTCGACCTCGATCGGGACCTCGGGGAACGCCTTGCGTACGAGCGTGAACGCCTCTGCCACGCCGCCCGCCGCGACCACGTGGTTGTCCTTGACGAGCGCCGCGTCCGAGAGGGACATGCGGTGGTTGACGCCGCCGCCGCAGCGGACCGCGAACTTCTCCAGGGCCCGGAGCCCCGGCGTCGTCTTGCGGGTGTCGCGCACCTTGGCGCCCGTACCTTCGAGAACGTCGGCCCACGCGCGCGTGGCGGTCGCGATGCCCGACAGACGGCACAGCACGTTGAGCGCGCTGCGCTCGCCGGTGAGCAGGTCCCGGGTGCGGCTGGTGACGCTGATCAGCTTCTGTCCGGCCTCGACGCGATCGCCGTCCTCGACGTGCCGCTCCACCTCGAACTCGTCCGTACAGATGACGGAGAGGACCGCCTCGGCGACGCGCAGGCCCGCGACGGTGCCGGCCTCACGGGCCGTGAAGTCCCCGGTCGCGACGGCGTCCTCGGGGACGGTCGCCACCGTCGTGACGTCCACGCCGTGGGCGAGGTCCTCGGCGAGGGCGACGTTCGCGATGTCCTCGACCTCGAGGGGGTCGAGGCCCGCCGCGGCGAGGAGCTGCGCGAGGTCGGGGTCGAGGCCGCACTCGGCGGTGTCGAGTTCGTACGTCTCCTCACCGCCGCAGCCGCAGGAGTCGCCGCAACCGCCGGACGCGGTCGGCAGGAGCGGGGGGTTGTCGGGCGTACTCACGGTTACTGCTCCCTCTGAGCTGGTTCGGGGCCGGGGCTTACGGGTGGGAACGATGCGGATTCGGTGCGGTGCACGGCGAGGGTGCGGCCGGGCGTGAGCCGTACGACGAGGTGGCGGCGCCAGGTGTCGTCGTCGCGGTCGGGGCGGTCCTCGCGCCAGTGGCAGCCGCGGGTCTCCTCGCGGGCGCGGGCGGCGGCGACCAGGACGCGCGAGACGAGGAGGAGGTTGGTGGCCTCCCAGGCGTCCACGCCGGGCTCGGCTTCCTTGGCGTCGGGCTCGGCGTGGGTGGCGTGCTTGGCTTCGGACTCGGTGTGCGTGGCGCGGGGCTCGGCATGGTCGGCGTCGGGCTCGGCGTGCTTGGCGTCGTTCCCCCGGTCCTGGTCCGCTTCGGCGGCCGCGCGGCGGTACAGGACCTCCAGGGCGTCCGCGGCGTGGTCCAGGCTGGTGGCGGAACGCAGCACTCCGGCGCCCGCCGTCATGATCCGCTGGATCTCGATGCGGGTGGCCGGGTCGAGGAGCGGGCCGGGGGCCTCCTCGCTCTGCACGGCGGGGCCGGGGGTGGCGGGGTGTGCCGCGATGTCCTCGGCGATGCGTTCCGCGAAGACGAGGCCTTCGAGGAGCGAGTTGGAGGCGAGCCGGTTCGCTCCGTGCACACCCGTGCAGGCCACCTCACCGCACGCGTACAGCCCCGGGACCGTCGTACGGCCGTGGAGGTCCGTCCGTACGCCGCCGGACGCGTAGTGGGCCGCAGGGGCGACCGGGACGGGCTCGGTCACCGGGTCGATGCCGTGCGAGCGGCAGGCCGCCAGGATGGTCGGGAAGCGCGACTCCCACATCGCGGCGCCGAAGTGGCGGGCGTCGAGGTACATGTGCTCGGTGCCCTGCTCGCGCATGCGCCGCATGATGCCCTTGGCGACGATGTCGCGCGGGGCCAGCTCCGCCAGCTCGTGCTGCCCGAGCATGAAGCGCACGCCGTCCGCGTCGACGAGATGGGCGCCCTCGCCCCGTACCGCCTCGGAGACCAGCGGCTGCTGGCCCTCGGCGTCCGCGCCGAGGAAGAGCACCGTCGGGTGGAACTGGACGAATTCGAGGTCCGAGACCTCCGCGCCCGCGCGCAGGGCGAGCGCGACGCCGTCACCGGTCGAGACGGACGGGTTGGTCGTGGCCGAGAAGACCTGGCCCATGCCGCCGGTGGCGAGGACGACGGCCGGGGCGCGGACAGCACCGACGCCGTCGTGCTGGCCCTCGCCCATGACGTGCAGGGTGACGCCCGCCGTGCGCCCGTCGGGGTCCGTGAGCAGGTCGAGGACCAGGGCGTTCTCGATCGTACGAAGAGAGGCGAGCCGTACGGCTTCGACGAGCGCCCGGGAGATCTCCGCGCCTGTCGCGTCACCGCCCGCGTGGGCGATGCGGCGGCGGTGGTGGCCGCCCTCGCGGGTGAGCTGGATGACGCCCGACTCGGGGTCGGTGTCGAAGAGGGCGCCGGTGTCGATCAGGCGGCGTACGGCGTCGGGGCCCTCGGTGACCAGGGCCCGTACGGCCTCCTCGTCGCACAGGCCCGCGCCCGCGACGAGCGTGTCGTCCAGGTGCTGTTCGGGGGTGTCCCCGTCGCCGAGGGCGGCGGCTATGCCGCCCTGCGCCCAGCGCGTGGAACCGTCGTCCAGGCGGGCCTTGGTGACGACGACCGTACGCAGACCGGCGGCGGTGCAGCGCAGGGCGGCGGTCAGGCCGGCGACGCCGGAGCCGACGACCACGACATCGGCGTCGATGGACCAGCCGGGGGCGGGGGCCTTCAGCCGTATACCGGTTCGGGTCATGCCGAAGCTCCCTGCTCGCGGACTTCGTGGTCTCCGCTGTCTTCGCTGTCTTCGCCGATTTCGTGGACGAAGGTCAGCGGGATGTTGTCGATCAGGCGCGTGGCGCCGACCCTGGCGGCCACGGCGAGGACGGCGTCACCGCTGTAGGTGTCGGGGATCTCGGTGAAGTCGGCCGGGTCGACCAGGGCGACGTAGTCGAGGGCGAGCGGGGGGGCGAAGCGCGAGGCTTCGTCCAGGACGGCGGCCGCTGCCGCGCGGACGGCCGCCGGACCGCTCAGGTCCGCGTGGCCCGCCTGTTCGACGGCGTGCGCGTCGGCGGCCGCACGCGCCTCGCCGAGCCCCGCGAGGGCGGCCACGCGCGCGGGGGGCGTCGGTGCGCCCTGGGCCACCGCACGCGCGTGCAGGGCCTCCAGGGCGATGAGCCGGTCGCGCGCGGCGAACAGCGCGCGGGAGAGGGCGAGGGCGGTGCGGCGCTCGGCGGGCGAAAGGTAGCGATTGCGGCTGGACAGGGCCAGGCCGTCGTCCTCACGGACCGTCGGTACGCCGACGATCTCGACGGGGAAGTTCAGGTCCCGTGCCATGCGGCGGATCAGGGCGAGCTGCTGGGCGTCCTTCTGGCCGAAGAACGCGGCGTCGGGCCCTGTCAGGTGCAGCAGCTTCGCGACGACGGTCAGCATGCCGTCGAAGTGGCCGGGACGGGACGCTCCTTCGAGGCGCTCGCCCATCGGGCCCGCGGTGATACGGACCTGCGGTTCGCCGCCCGGGTAGACCTCGTCGACGGACGGGGCGAACACGGCGTTCGCACCGGCCTGTTCGGCGAGGGCGAGGTCGGCGTCGAGGGTGCGCGGGTAGCGGTCGAGGTCCTCGCCGGCGCCGAACTGGAGCGGGTTGACGAAGACGGTGACGACGACGAAGCCCTTGGGGCCGACGTGCCTGCGCGCGGCGCGGATCAACGTCGCGTGGCCCTCGTGCAGGGCGCCCATGGTCATGACGACGGCGGTGCGGCCGGCGGCCCCGAAGCGTTCGAGGACGTACTGGAGGTCCTCGCGTGCGGGGACGAGCTCGAAGGTGCCGCTCATAGGTCCTCTCCCGTGTCCCCGTCGGTCGTGGCACCGTCGGTCCTGGCGCCGTCGGCCAGTACGCCCAGAAGGTCCTCGGCGAGCTCCGGCTTGAGCAGCCCGTGCGCGAGGGCGCGGTCGGCGGTCGTACGGGCCATGGCGAGGTATCCGGCGACGGCCTGCGGCGCGTGCTTGCGCAGCTCCGCGACGTGAACGGCGACCGTTCCCGCGTCCCCGCGCGCGACGGGTCCCGTGAGGGCGGCGTCGCCGGAGCGCAGGGCGTTGTCGAGGGCGGCGCCGAGGAGCGGTCCGAGCATCCGTTCGGGGGCCTCCACGCCTGCCGTGCGGAGCAGCTCCATGGACTGGGCGACCAGGGTGACCAGGTGGTTCGCGCCGAGGGCGAGGGCCGCGTGGTAGAGCGGGCGCGCCTCTTCGGCGACCCACTCGGGCTCGCCGCCCATCTCGATGACAAGGGCCTCGGCTGCGAGGCGCAGTTCCTGGGGCGCGGTTACGCCGAAGGAACAGCCGGCCAGCCGCTGCACGTCGACGGACGTTCCCGTGAACGTCATGGCGGGGTGGAGCGCGAGGGGCAGTGCGCCGGCGCGAAGGGCGGGGGTGAGGACGTTGGTTCCGTACCGTCCGGAGGTGTGCACGATGAGCTGTCCCGGGCGTACGGCGCCGGTCTCGGCGAGCCCCTCGACCAGACTCGGCAGGGCGTCGTCGGGAACGGTCAGCAGGACCAGCTCGGCGCGGGCCAGGACCTCGGCGGGGGTGACGATCGGGACGTCGGGCAGGAGCGCCGCGGCCCTGCGTACGGACGCGTCCGAGACGCCTGAGACGGCGACCGGGCGATGGCCCGCGAGCCGCAGCGCGGCGGCGAGTGCGGGGCCGACCCTGCCGGCTCCGACCACGCCGACGGTGAGGCGGGCGGGGCGGTCCCTGGCATCCAGGGGCTCATGTGCTGCGTTTGGTGCGTTCACGTTCACGCGGGGACGGCCTTCCGTTCCAGTCCGCGGGGGGTACCGGACGATTTCTCGTCATGCTACGCCAGCGTTTCGCGCGGTCGCCTCGCTGTCCACAGGCTGTGGGCAGAGGCCGCACGGTACGCGATGATCGGCTGAGGGCAGACATCGGTGAACAGGCGCGCCCTGGTGTTTTGCGGAGCTGGGTCCGGGGCGGAGCCCCGGTTGTGGGAAGGGGCGGGTAGGGGAGAGCCCCACAGGGCACCCCGCCGCCGGCTATCGCTGGCTGCACGGACGAGGGTCGCTCGTGCCCCTCGGGTGCGGGCGGCGCGCGGTGCGGGTACCGGAGCCGTCGGCCGCCGCGGCCCGGGACGTGAACAGGTTCCTCAGGGCGGTCCGGAACCGGCGGCGCTCCATCACCGGCCGCCCCTCCACCACCGCACGGAAGCGCTGGTGGTCGCGGACCTCCCGGACCACCTGCCAGTCGTTCAGGCCGGGCGCCGACGGGGCAGGGGCGCCGAGTTGGGCGGCGCGATGGACATCGAGCATGTGCTGCTGAGTGGCGTTCATGTCCCCCACCCTGCGTACCCCGCGCCCCGCAACGCGCTTCGTTTGACGAGCCCCGCCAATCGGCGGTCCCGCTGTCAGTGGGGCCAGGCACGATGTATCCATGAGCGTGTCCATCGACATCACCGGCCTGCCGCCCGAGCGCATCGTCTTCGAGACCTCCCCGCTGGCGGAGCTCGGCATGGCCCTGCACGCCCTGTCCGAACCCGGCCACCACCCGGGGCTGCACGGCTGGGCGACCGCGACCGCCGCCTCGTTGAAGCCGGATCTCGCCGACCGGATGAGCGAGGCGGACTTCCTCTGGCGCAGCACGTTCTCGGACGTCTTCCTGCCGTTCGCCGGCGTGCGGGGCGGCGACGGCAGGACGGGCGCGACGCTCAGCGAGGACCTGGACGCGCTGGACCGGCTGGACGACGAGCGGTTCGTCTCCGCCGCCCTGGAGTTCTGCACCAGTACGTACGGCAGCGTCAGCCCCTCCCCGCTCGTCGACGCGCCGATGCGCGACCGCGCGCTGGACCTGGCGGCCGCGCGGGGGCCGAAGCAGACGGACTTCGCGCGCCGGCTCCTGGACGACCCCGCGTCCGTACGGGCCTGGCTGCGGCGCCTCTTCGAGGACTGCGACCAGGCGTTCTTCGCGGACACCTGGCGTCGCATACGGGTGCAGCTGGCTGCCGACGCGCGGCACAACGGCGAGGTGCTGCGCCACAAGGGCCTGGCGGAGGCGCTGCACGCGGTCTCCCCCGCGCTGACGGTGAAGGAGAGCGGTGGCGCGGGCGGGGTCAGCACCCGTATCCACGCCGACAAGCTGGCCGATGGCCGCACCAGCGCAGTGGAGCCGGACGTCGGCGCGGGACTCACCTTCGTGCCGTCGAGTTTCGGCTGGCCGCACCTGTCAATCCTGCACGCCCCCGGCTGGCGGCCGGTGATCCACTATCCGGTCGGCTCCCCCGAACTGCCGTGCCCCGCTTCGGTGGAGCTGCTCAAGCTGCGGATGGAAGCGCTGGCCCACCCGATGCGCATGCGCCTGTGCCGCAATCTGGCCCGCTCCCCGTACACGACGGGTGAGCTCGCCGAATCGCACGGCATCACCGCACCCGAGGTCTCGCGTCACCTGACGACGCTGCGGAAGGCCGGCCTGCTGACCACCCAGCGCCGTGGCCGCTATGTCCTTCACGGCCTGGACCTCCAGGTGGTGTCCCGGCTGGGCAGCGACTTCCTGGAGGGCGTGCTGCGCTGAGACGAGTAACGCTCCGGGCCAACTGGCCCCGTACCGCCGGGGGCCGCACGCTGGAGGTATGACATTTCCGGGCGAGTCGGCGGAGTACCGTGCCGCGCGCGATCGGCTGCTTCTGCAGGAAGTCGCGTTGCGCCGCGCGACTGAGGCGGTGGCCGACGCGAGGCGGAAGCTGCCGCCGGGCGGGGAGGTTCCGGAGGACTACGTCTTCCAGGGCGCCGGGGCCGACGGTTCGCCGGCCGATGTTCGGCTCTCGGAGCTGTTTGCTCCGGGCAAGGACTCGCTGGTGATCTACGGCTTCATGTTTCCGCGCCACCCCGGGGACGACCGGCCGGGGCCGAAGGTGGGACGTACCGCGCAACTGAAGCTCGAAGAGGGGCCGTGTCCGTCGTGCACGGCTCTCCTCGACCAGCTGGACGGCGCCGCGGAGCACGTCACCCAGCGCGTCAACTTCGCCGTCGTGGCGAAAGCGCCGCTGCCCCGGCTTCTCGACTTCGCCGAGGAGCGCGGGTGGCGGCGGCTGCGGCTGCTGTCCGCGGGCGGCAATACGTACCGGCGGGACTATCTCGCCGAGGCGCCGGACGGGGCGTCGATGCCGATGCTGAACGTCTTTCGGCGCGACGGCGGGGAGATCCGCCACTTCTGGGGCTCGGAGCTGCTCTACGCGCCCACAGATGATCCGGGGGATGGCCCGCGCCATCTCGGCACCATCGAGCCGCTCTGGAACCTGTTCGATCTCACCCCGGGCGGGCGCGGACCGGATTGGGACGAGCAGCTGAGCTACTGACTCGAACGGGTCACTTGTCGATGTCGCCGACTACGAAGAAGAGCGACCCGAGGATCGCCACCATGTCGGCTACGAGCGTTCCCGGGAGCAGTTCCACCAGGGCCTGGATGTTGTTGAACGACGCCGAGCGCAGCTTCAGGCGGTACGGCGTCTTCTCGCCCTTCGAGACGAGGTAGTAGCCGTTGATCCCGAGCGGGTTCTCGGTCCAGGCGTAGGTGTGGCCCTCCGGGGCCTTCAGCACCTTCGGCAGCCGCTGGTTGATCGGGCCGGGCGCCAGGTCGGCCATCCGGTCCAGACAGGCGTCCGCCAGGTCCAGCGCGTTGTTTGTCTGGTCGAGGAGGATCTCGAAGCGGGCGAGGCAGTCGCCCTCGGTCCTGGTGGCGACCTTGAGGGTGTCCTGGAGTTCGCCGTACGCGAGGTACGGCTCGTCGCGCCGGAGGTCGAAATCGACGCCGGAGGCGCGGGCGATGGGGCCGCTCACTCCGTACGCGTGCACGGCCTCGCGCGACAGTACGCCGACGTCGCGGGTGCGGCCGCGGAAGATCTCGTTGCCGATGACGAGGTCGTCGTACACGTCCATCCGGGACCGGACGTCCGCGACGGCCGCGCGGGCCCGGCCGAGCCAGCCGGCGGGGAGGTCCTCCTTGAGGCCGCCGACGCGGTTGAACATGTAGTGCATTCGGCCGCCGGAGACTTCCTCCATGACGGCCTGGAGTTCCTCGCGCTCGCGGAACGCGTAGAAGACCGGGGTGATTCCGCCCAGTTCGAGGGGGTACGAGCCGAGGAACATCAGGTGGTTGAGGACCCGGTTCAGCTCGGCGAGGAGCGTGCGGGTCCAGACGGCGCGCTCCGGGACCTCCATGCCGAGCATGCGCTCGACGGCCATGACGACGCCGAGCTCGTTGGAGAACGCGGACAGCCAGTCGTGGCGGTTCGCGAGCATCACGATCTGGCGGTAGTCGCGGGCCTCGAAGAGCTTCTCCGCGCCGCGGTGCATGTAGCCGATGACCGGCTCCGCGTGCTGGATGCGCTCGCCGTCGAGCACGAGCCTGAGGCGGAGGACGCCGTGCGTGGAGGGATGCTGGGGGCCGATGTTCAGCACCATGTCGGTGCTCTCCGCCGCGCCGCCGATGCCGACCGTGGTCTCCGTCATGCGGCCAGTATCCCCCCGCCGGGGTCGCCGCCGGCGCGCGGGTACGGGGGGTGCGGGGGGGGCGGGTGCGGGGGTGTGCCGGGCGCGGGGGTCGGTGACGCGCCGGGGCGTCTCCTCGGGTGCCGAACGTTCCGGTACTCGCCGTCGTTCGGCGTGGTTGCGTTCGACACCCTGCGGGGAGCGCCCCCGCACGCCCCCTCCCGCCACCGCCAGACGGTCCAGGGAGCGATGGCCCAGCCCTTGGGCCTCTCACACCGTTCGCGGGAGCGGCTGCGTCAGCCAGGTGAAGTCGCCCAGACCGCCGCGGGCCGTCAGTTCCGCCGCCTCTCCCGCTCCCGAAAGCGCGCGTACGTACGCCGCCGGGTCCGTGGTCGCCAGGGTCAGCGGCGGGCGGGCGGCCGTCACGCCCAGGCGGTGCAGCGCCTCCCGCTGCGACAGCAGCTCCGCGCCCGGCAGCGCGCACGCGTCCAGGGCGACGTGGGACGTGATGTCGCACGAGCCGTCCGGGACCGGGCGTACCTCCCGGCCGGCCCGGAAGCCCGTCAGCGTGCCGAACGGCGGGCGCGACTCACGGTCGTGCGCGTAGTCCACCGCCACTGCGAGGCCCGCTTCGAGCGTCTCCACCGCTGCGGTCCACGCCTCGTCGCGCGGGCGGCCGATCTCCGCGCGCAGTCCGGGCTCGGCGCCCGGCGGAAGCGGCCACCAGCGGGCGAGCCAGTCCGCGTCCGCGCCGGTCACCGGGTCGCCCAGGCGTTCCTCGCCGTCCTCCGGGCGTACGTGGACGTAGCGGGCGACGCCCGCCGCGTCCGTCTCGGCCACGTCCACCGGGACGTTGTCCAGCCACTCGTTCGCGAACAGCAGGCCCCTGACGCCCGGCGGCGGCTCCGTGAGCCACTCGATCCGGTGGTCCACGCCGGCCGGCCGGGGCGCGCGCTCCACGGCGTACGCCCTCACACGCGCCGAAAGCTCCTGCGGCAGCGCCGCCAGTACCGCCGACAGCAGCTCGCCCCGGCCCGCCCCCATGTCGACCAGCGCCAGCTCTTGCGGCTGTCCGAGCGACTCGTCGACCACTGCGGTCAGGCGCGCGACCGCTCCGGCGAAGAGGGCGGAGGCGTGCACCGACGTACGGAAATGGCCGGACGGGCCAGGGCCGTCGGGGCGCACGTAGAAACCTTCGGGCCCGTACAGCGCCTGCTCCGCCGCCTCCCGCCACCCCTGCCACTCATCCGTCACGGCACCAAGTCTCCACCTTGGGGAGTAGTCTCCGGCCCACCGGATCGCCCCTCCGGTTGACCCCTGCACCTATTCGTTTTCCCTACGCTGGGTTACGTGCAACGCCTCTACGATTTCATCCGCAGGCACCCGACGAGCGTCGACAGCTTCTGGGCTGTGATGCTCTTCGGGTTCTCCCTGCTGTGGGCCGTCCAGGCGTCCATGGACACGAGGCCACGCATCGCGGCCTTCCCGATCATCACGCTGCTCTGCCTCGTGGTGGCCCTGCGCCGCCGCGCGCCGGAGAAGATGCTGCTGCTGGCGATCCTGATGGGCGTCGCCCAGCTCGCGTTCGACGTGGAGGTCAATCCGGCCGACTGGGCCATGCTCGTCGTCATCTACACCGTCGCCGCGAGCGACGGGCACCGCTGGATATCGCGCGTCGCTCTCGTGGGCGGCCTCGCCGCGGCGCCGCTCGCGCAGCTGCGCTGGCCCTCCGAACAGGGCAACAGCACGGTGCTGGCGTCCGTCTTCGTCACCGTCGTCATGGCCCTGCCGTTCGCGCTGGCGTGGGTCCTCGGCGACTCGATGCGGACCCGGCGTGCGTACTTCGCCGAGCTGGAGGAGCGCGCCGCGCGCCTGGAGAAGGAGCGGGAGGCGCAGTCGAAGGTGGCCGTCGCCGCCGAGCGGGCTCGTATCGCCCGGGAACTGCACGACGTCGTGGCGCACAACGTCTCGGTGATGGTGGTCCAGGCGGACGGCGCGGCGTACGTCATGGACGCCTCGCCCGCGCAGGCCAGGCAGGCGCTGGAGACGATCTCGACGACCGGCCGTCAGGCGCTCGCCGAGATGCGACGGCTGCTGGGCGTACTGCGGACCGGTGAGCACCAGGAGAGCGGCGAGTACGTACCGCAGCCCGACGTCGAGCAGATCGAGGATCTGGTCGAGCAGGTGCGCATCGCCGGGCTCACCGTCGATTTCAAGGTCGAGGGAACGCCGCGGCCGCTGCCGAGCGGGGTGGAGCTCACGGCGTACCGCATCGTGCAGGAAGCCCTGACCAACACGCGCAAGCACGGCGGGCCCGACGTGGGTGCGAGCGTCCGGCTCGTGTACTTCGACGACGGGCTCGGTCTGCTCGTCGAGGACGACGGGCGGGGCGCGGCGCACGAGCTGTACGAGGACGGCGGCGCGGACGGTCAGGGCCACGGCCTGATCGGCATGCGCGAGCGCGTCGGTATGGTCGGCGGCACGCTCGACGCGGGGCCGCGGCCGGGCGGCGGCTTCCGGATCAGCGCGCTGCTGCCGCTCAAACCGGCCCACTGAACTCCTCCTCCCCGGTTACGCCGACGAAAGGCACCCCACCCCATGTCCATCCGCGTGATGCTCGTAGACGACCAGATGCTGCTGCGCACCGGCTTCCGGATGGTCCTGGCCGCCCAGCCGGACATGGAGGTCGTCGCGGAGGCCGGCGACGGCGCGGAGGCGATCGAGGTCCTGCGCTCCACGGCGGTGGACGTCGTCCTGATGGATGTACGGATGCCGAAGCTGGACGGGGTCGAGGCGACGCGGCGCATCTGTGCGGAGCCCGACGCGCCGAAGGTGCTCATCCTGACCACCTTCGACCTGGACGAGTACGCCTTCTCCGGGCTGAAGGCGGGGGCCAGCGGCTTCATGCTGAAGGATGTGCCGCCGGGTGAACTGCTGGCCGCCATCCGGTCGGTGCACAGCGGCGACGCGGTGGTCGCGCCGTCCACGACGCGGCGCCTGCTGGACCGTTTCTCGCCGATGCTGCCGAGTACCGGCAAGGAGACGAGGGCCGTCGACACCGCGCTGGCGCGGCTGACCGAGCGCGAGCGCGAGGTGATGCTGCTGGTGGCGCAGGGGCTGTCGAACGGTGAGATCGCGGCGCGGCTGGTGCTGTCGGAGGCCACGGTCAAGACGCACGTGGGCCGCATCCTGACCAAGCTCAACCTGCGCGACCGGGTGCAGGTGGTGGTGCTGGCGTACGAGTCGGGTCTGGTGCGGGCGGGCGGTGGTGGTGGCAGTGCTGGTGGCGGTGGCCTGGCTGCGGGTTAGGCGTGCTGCTGCGCCGGGCCTGTTCGCCGCCGCAGGCGCTGGGTCTGCCCCGCCCAGTGGGGCGCGCGGTCCGGGCGCATGCCCACTCAGCGGCACCATCCAGCCCCTCCGGCGTTTGAGGAGCGGGGTCTGGGGCGGCGCCCCGGTTCGGGAAGGGGCGGGTAGGGGAAAGCCCCGCGCAGCGGCCCGCACCCCAGCCCCCGGGTTACGAGATCGCGCTGCGCAGGACCGCCACGTCCAGCTGTTCCGTTTCGTCGTGGGCCGTCAGGTCGATGACCTGGCCCACCGCCCGGCCACCCGACGCCCTCTGCGCATCGGCGAGAGCCTCCTCGCCGACCACGTCCGCAAGATCCTCGTTCTGGACGGCTTCGATCGCCGCGGCGGCCGACTTCTGGGTGCCGAAGAAGTCGAAGCCGCCCTGGGTGCGCGACGCGCGGCGCCGATGCGCGGCGTACGGCACGACCGCTGAGGCGGCCGCTACAGGGCGCGGGACGACGGCGGACGACGGGCGAGCGTGTTCCGGGGAGGACCCGGCCTCGCTACCGGCGGCCGCCTCGCGCTTCCCCTCCGGCTCCTCCACCTCACGGCCCCGCGCCGCGCGCGACTTCCGTGATTCCTGCTCCGCCGCGTTGCGCGACAGCTTGTCCAGCGCCATGGACGCCCGCAGATACGCCGACGGCGTCGGTGAACTGCCGGCAGTCGGTAGAGCCTTCGTGGGGGCCGCCGCCTCGATCGCCAGCAGGCGCCGGCCTTCGAGCGCGCTGGCCCGCTCGGTTTCCGCCGTCGCGTACCGCCGCAGCAGCGCGGCGTGCTCGCCGCGCAGGGCGGCCAGTTCGACCCGCTTGGAGCGCAGTTTCGCGTCGAGCTTGGCGCGCAGCTCGCGCGACTCCTCGATGTCCGACTCGAGGTCGGCTATTCGCTCCTCGGTCTTCCACTCGTCGCTCGCGCGCGCCCGCGTCAGCTCCGCCACGCGCCGGCCCGCGGCCCGGTCCCAGCCGCGCATGAGCACCGCGCCAGTGACCGCCGCGGCCGCGGCGGCCGCGACCAGTCCGCGCAGCACCACCGGTTCCGCGAACAGCCAGGCACCGGCGGCGCAGAGTATTGACGCGCCGGCGACCGCCGAAGGCGGAAGGATCCTGTGCAGGGGTGGGGAATGGCGGTGGCGTCCACGTGGCATGGCCTGAAATTTACCGTGCGTAGACGGCGGATGGGGACCCGCCCGGCATTCTGTTCCCGGGCGGTTACCCAATTCCTTACTCCGCCTACTTCTTGACCAGACCCTTGGACTCCAGATACTCCTTCGCCGCATCCGCGGGCTTCACCCGGTCGGCGTCGATCTTGCGGTTCAGCTCCACCAGATCATCGGTCGTCAACACCTTGGTGAGCCCGGCCAGCGCGTCCGCTATCTCCGGCGCTCCGGCATCCTTCGCATTGACCACCGGCAGTACGTTGTCGGCGTTCTGGAGCTTCTTGTCGTCCTCCAGGAGTACGAGTCCGAAGCCCTCCAGCGTCGCGTCGGTCGTCGTGGTCAGCACGAGCTGATCGGCCCCGTCCTTGACGGCCTGCTTGGCCTGCGGAGTGCCTACGCCCTTGGGGTCGACGCCGACGACGTCGATGCCGTACTCCTTCTCCAGACCCGGTGCGCAGAAGGGCCGGACCTCGCACTCGTCACCCGCCGCGATCTTCACCTTGAGCTTGGACTTACCAAGATCGGAAAGCGTCTTGAGGTTGTTCTTCTCGGCATATTCCTTGCTCACCGCGAAGGCGTTCTGATCGACGGCCTCACCGGCCGGCAGCGCCTTCAGCCCGCGCGGCTCCGCGAGCTTCTCCAGTGCTTTGAAGGTGGCCGCGACATCGCTGGACGCGACCGGATTCTTCTCCGGAGCCTTGGGGCCGTTGGCCTTCGCGTTGAGGAATTCGGCAAGCGTAGCGGCGTATTCCGGTACGACGTCGATCTCGCCCTTCTCCAGGGCGGGTTCGTACAGTTCGCGGTTCTCCACGGTCTTGATGGAGGTGCCGTACCCGGCCTCGGCGAGGACCTGCGCGTACAGCTCGGCCAGCACCTTGGACTCGGTGAATCCCGCCGAACCGACCACCAGCGACGCCTTCTGCCCGCCTCCACCGGCCTTGGCCGCGTCGCCGTCCTTGCCCTTCTCCAGGCTTTCGCCGCCGCATGCCGCCAGGCCGCCGGCCAGCGCGATCACGGCCACTACCGCACCTGCGGTGCGGGAAGTCCTGCTCATGAGGTTCACCATCCAAAAGGAAGAAAAAGAAGGGAAAGGAGAGACATCGTCAGGCCGTCCGCCGCACCGCGGCGCGCCGCCGCATCGGGTCCAGCAGCCGGTCCGCCGCCACCAGCACGCCCTCCACCAGCAGCGCGAGGACGGCGACCAGCAGCGCGCCGGCCACCACCTGCGGCGTGTTGTACGTGTTGAAACCGGCGGTGATGATCCGGCCGAGGCCGCCCTCGCCCGCCATGGCGGCGAGCGTGGCCGTGGCGACCACTTGGACGGCCGCCGACCTGAGCCCGGTCATGACCAGCGGATACGCGAGGGGCAGCTCGACCCGTACGAACAACTGCCGTCCCGACATGCCCATCCCGCGCGCGGCCTCGACCACCGCCCGGTCCACCTCGCGCATGCCGATGTACGCGTTGGTCAGCAGCGGCGGTACGGCGAACAGCACCAGCGCGATGATCGTCGGCAGGTCGCCCTGCCGGCCCAGGGGTGTGAGCGTCAGCAGAATCAGCACCGCGAGGGTGGGGATCGCCCGCCCCACGTTGGAGACGTTGATGGCGAGCGCGCCGCCCCGGCCCAGGTGCCCGAGCCAGAGCGCCAGGGGCAGGGCGATCAGGCAGGACAGCAGCAGACACACGCCGCTGAAGTACAGATGCTCGGCGAGCCGGTTCCAGACGCCGCTCTCGCCCTGCCAGTTGGCGCCCGTCGCCAGCCACGTGAAGGCGTCCCCGATCGCTCCCATGGATCAGCCGGCCTTCGCGATACGGGACGGGCGGGGGGTACGGACCGACGCCCGGCGGGTCCGTATTCGAGGCGTACGCACCCTCGGCGGCCTCGTCCACGGAGTGAGCGCCCGCTGCAGCCCGAGCAGCAGCAGGTCGGCCACCACCGCCAGCAGTACACAGATCACCGAAGCCGTCAGCACCTGCGCCTTGAAGAGGGAGTCGAGGCCGTCCACGATCAGTGTCCCCAGGCCGCCGTATCCCACGATCGCGCCGACCGTCGTCAGGGCGACCGTCGACACCGTCGCGATCCGCACCCCGGCCAGCAGGGCGGGCAGCGCCAGTGGCAGTTCGACCTCCCACAGCAGCCGTCCGCGTCCGTACCCCATCCCCAGCGCGGCTTCCCGTGCCTCGGCGGGTACCGCTTCCAGTCCGGCCAGGATGTTGCGCACGAGGACGGTCAGCGAATAGAGCACGAGGCCCGTGACGACCACGGCCGCCGAGAGTCCGAACACCGGCAGCAGCAGCGAGAACATCGCCAGGGACGGGACGGTGTAGAGCACGGTCGTGAGGCCGAGGACCGGGCCGGCGAACCTGGACCGGCGTCCGTCACGGCCATGTGCGAGAAGGGCGAGCGGGAAGGCGATCAGCAAGCCGATCACCATCGAAACCAGCGTAATCCACACATGTTGGACAGCCGCGTCGGCCAACTCCTGGCTGCGGGAACGGACATACTCCCCGCAAATCCAGTCGTTCGCCGTCAGACAGCTCCGGCCGCTCATGCCGCCCCACCTCCCCCGAGACCCCGAACTTATGTCTGACGACCATATCCCCGGCCACTGACAATCGCCGGAACCTGCCACATTCCCGCAACATGGCCTTGACACCGGACCGGCCACAATGGGGAATCATGATCCGTTTCGAGCACGTCACCAAGCGGTACGCCGACGGCACCACCGCCGTCGACGACCTCTCCTTCGAAGTCGCCGAGGGCGAACTGGTCACGCTCGTCGGGCCGTCCGGCTGCGGCAAGACCACCACCATGAAGATGGTGAACCGGCTGATCGAGCCGACCGACGGCCGGATATTCCTTGACGGGCACGACATTTCGACCATCGACCCCGTCCAGCTCCGCCGCCGTATCGGCTACGTCATCCAGCAGGTCGGCCTCTTCCCCCACAAGACGGTCCTGGACAACACCGCGACCGTCCCCCACCTCCTCGGAGTCAAACGCGCCAAGGCCCGCGAGCGCGCCGCCGAACTCCTGGACCTGGTGGGCCTCGACCCGTCCGTCCACGGCGACCGCTACCCCGACCAGCTCTCCGGCGGCCAGCGCCAACGCGTCGGCGTGGCCAGAGCCCTGGCGGCCGACCCGCCCGTACTCCTGATGGACGAGCCCTTCGGCGCGGTCGACCCGGTCGTCCGCGAGCACCTCCAGAACGAGTTCCTGCGGCTCCAGTCCCAGGTGCGCAAGACCGTCCTCTTCGTCACCCACGACATCGAGGAGGCCGTCCGCCTCGGTGACCGCATCGCCGTCTACGGGCAGGGCAGGATCGAGCAGTTCGACGCCCCCGCCGCCGTCCTCGGCGCGCCCGCCACCCCGTACGTCGCGGACTTCGTCGGCGCCGACCGCGGCCTCAAGCGCCTTTCCGTCACGCCCATCGAGCCCGGCGACCTGGAGCAGCCGCCCGTCGTCCACCTGGACGACCCGGTCCAGAAGGCGGCCGCCAAGCTGACGGCGGAAGGCGCCCGTTGGGCCGTGGTGCTGGACAGTGCCGACGATCTGCACGGCTGGATATCCGCCGAGCAGGTACGTACGGCCTCCGGGACCGTGACGGCCACCGGGACCGTACGCGAGCACGCGCGCCGCATGGAGGCCTGGCTGCCCGTGGGCGCCTCCCTCAAGCAGGCCTTCTCCACGATGCTCCAGCACGACGCCGGCTGGATCGCGGTCATCGACAAGGAGAGCGCCGGACGCTTCCTCGGTGTGCTCACACCGGCCCGGCTCCACGAGGCGCTGCGCCGTTCCATCGACGCCGACGCGCAGGCCCTTCCCCGTACCGCCGTGGAGGTCGAGTCCGTCAGCTCGCCCTGAGCCTGCCGCTGATCCACTCCATCGCGGCCGGTATCTCGCGCCGCCAGGTGCCGAAGTTGTGGCCGCCGTTGTCCAGGGTGATCGAGGAGACCCGGGCGGGCGGCCGCACCTTCTCGACGAACTTCTGCGTGTCCTTGAGGTTTCCCTCCCCCACCTTGGAACTGGTCACCAGGAACGACGTTTTCGACGGTTTCACGTGATCCAGGCTCCGCAGCAGGTCGGCCCGCCTGCGCTCGCTGTCCTCGCCGTGGAAGAGATCGCCGGTCGTCGGGTCCTCGGCGGCCTTGTAGTACGCGGACAGGCCGGCGCCCGCACCGAATGTCTCCGGGTGGTGGAGGGCGAATTTCAGCGCGCAGTATCCGCCGGTCGAGTTCCCGATGACGCCCCAGTTCCGCGACTTCGTGCCCACCCGGTAGGACTCCGACACCGCCTTGGGAATGTCCTTGGCGAGGAACGTCTCGGTCTGCGGGCCGCCGGGCACGTCCACGCATTCGGTGTCCCGCGGCGGCGCCACGGTCGGCCGCAGCATCACCAGGATCATCGGCTGCATCCTGCCCGTCTGCGCCAGGGTGTGCACGGTTCGCGGGTAACGCAGCCCCTTGAGCAGGTTCTCGGCCGTACCCGGGTATCCCGTGAGCACCAGGGACGCCGGGAAGGTCTTCTCGGCGTACTGCGGCCGGAAGTACTCGGGCGGCAGATAGACATAGGCCTGGCTGGCTATCTTCGAGTTCTCGCCCGCTATGACGACCTTCTGTATCTGGCCTCCCACCGCGGGCTTCGATCCGCCCGGCACGTCCATGCCCTGCGTGTCGACGACCTTGAGGTCCCTCGCGGCGGCCGAGTGGTCGACGACCACACCCAGTTCTGTCTCCTGACCGAAAAGGTCGGTCCAGGAGCCGTAGAAGAGGAAGGACTTGTTGGCGGCCAGCCCCAGCGTGACGAAAAGCATCAGCTGGGTCACGAGAAGCAGACCGACACGCCCCAGTACGGAGCGCCAGTTGCGGCCCGCGAGCCGAGGCCAGAGCAAGACTGTGGCGACGAACAGCACCACTGCCAGAAGGGCGGCAAGCGCCAGAACCTTGTTACTGGTGAGGCCCATGAGAAGAGAGAGCTTTCTGCCTGAGAATTTCCTGAGAGCGAGTGAACCCGCTCCCCGGTTGCGCCGTCCTAGAGGGCGCAAATTGTCCGGCTGCTTCGGCCCAAGGACAGAAATTCTCTCGCGGAGCCACGGGAAGCGATGTCTATCAGGCTAGATGGGGATAAATCACAAGCGGTTCCGGATCGAGTACGGCGGATCCTGCGCGGCCCGAGGCCAGAGCGTGTGCCCTCCCTGGTCGGCACGGCCTGCACGATCGTAGGTCTGCTCGACATCGCCGCCGGTGTCTTCCCGCGCTTCCGGCACAGCCGGATGCACGCGGCGGCCGAGGTGCTCCCCGGGGCGCTCGGCCCGTTCGCGGCCGCTCTCGCGATCAGCGCGGGCGTCCTGCTGCTGCTTCTGGCGCACGGCCTCAAGCGCCACAAGCGCCGCGCCTGGCGGGCCGCCGTGGTCCTGCTGCCCGCCGGAGCGGCGGCGCAGTTCATGTACCGGCACTCGGTCATCGGCGTACTGCTCTCGCTCGCGCTGCTCGCGCTCCTGCTGCGCCACCGGGGCGAGTTCGCGGCCCTGCCCGACCCGCGCAGCCGCTGGAAGGCGCTCGCGAACTTCGTCCTCCTCGGAGCCGGTTCGCTCGGGCTCGGCCTCGTCATCGTCAGCTCGCACCCGGCGAAGGTCGTCGGCAACCCGAGCGTGGCGGAGCGTCTGGAACACGTTCTGTACGGGCTCTTCGGTTTCGAGGGCCCCGTCGACTACGCGGGCCGGGTCTCCTGGACCGTCGGCTACTCGCTCGGCGCCCTCGGCCTGCTCACCGCCGTCACCACCATCTATCTGGCCCTGCGGCCCGAGCACCCGGCGGCCCGTCTCACCGCCGAGGACGAGCAGCGGCTGCGCGACCTGCTGGCCAGGCACGGCGGCCGCGACTCCCTCGGCCACTTCGCGCTGCGCCACGACAAGGCCGTCGTCTTCTCCCCCAGCGGCAAGGCCGCCGTCACCTACCGCGTCGTATCGGGAGTGATGCTCGCCAGCGGCGACCCGATCGGCGACGTGGAGGCCTGGCCGGGCGCCATCGAACGCTTCATGGACGAGGCCAAGGCCCACTCCTGGACCCCCGCCGTGATGGGGTGCAGCGAGACCGGCGGCGAGGTCTGGACCCGCGAGACCGGGCTCGACGCGCTGGAGCTCGGGGACGAAGCGGTGGTGCACGTGCCGGATTTCTCCCTCGCCGGGCGCGCCATGCGCAACGTACGCCAGATGGTCAAACGCATTGAGCGAAACGGCTACCAGACGCGTGTACGCCGCGTCCGCGACCTCGGCGACGCCGAGCTGGAACGCATCCGGCGCGCCGCCGCCGACTGGCGCGGCACCGACACCGAGCGCGGCTTCTCGATGGCGCTCGGCCGCATCGGGGAGCCCGGCGACGGGGACTGCGTGATCGCGACCGCCCACAAGGCGGACCCGGCGGCGGGCTCGCACGGCGCGGATTCGGCGTACGGCGACCTGAAGGCCGTACTCCACTTCGTCCCGTGGGGTACGGACGGCATGTCCCTGGACCTGATGCGCCGCGACCGCTCCGCCGACCCCGGCATGAACGAACTGCTGATCGTCGCCGCGCTGCAGGCCGCCCCCCGGCTGGGCGTCGAGCGCGTCTCGCTCAACTTCGCGATGTTCCGCTCGGCGCTCGCGCGCGGCGAGAAGATCGGGGCGGGGCCGGTGCTGCGCGTGTGGCGCGGCCTGCTGGTCTTTCTCTCCCGCTGGTTCCAGATCGAGTCGCTGTACAAGTTCAACGCCAAGTTCCGGCCACGCTGGGAGCCGCGTTTCGTGGTCTTCCGCACCACCCGCGACCTGCCGCGCATCGGCTTCGCCGCGATGCAGGCGGAAGGTTTCGTCACGCTGACGCTGCCCCGCCTGTTCGCCCGCCGCGCCACGGCCGGCCGGCGGCCGTGCGCGCATGTCGAACGAGTGCGGGTGCGTCGCGAGGCCGAGCAGCCGGCCGCCTGATCCGCGGGCGCTCAGGCGACGCTGACGGCGATCTTGCCGCGCGTGTGGCCCTCCATGCTGAGCCGCTGCGCATCGGCTGCCTTCTCCAGCGGGAAGACGGCGGCCACCTCGACGGTGAGCGCGCCCCGCTCGGCCAGCTCGGTGAGCGCCGTCAGATCGGCGGCGTCGGGGCGTACGAAGACGTACGTTCCGCCGAGGCCCGCGACCGCGCCGTCCGCGACGGAGGCCAGTCGGCCACCAGAGGCAAGCAGCTCGGGGGAGACCTTGAGCGCGTCGCCGCCGACGAGGTCGAGCACCGCGTCGACACCTTGGGGGGCAAGAGCGCGCACGCGGTCGGCCAGCCCGTCGCCGTACATCACCGGGATGGCCCCCAGGGACCGCAGGAAGTCGTGGTTGCGCTCGCTCGCGGTGCCGATGACCCGGACACCGAAGGCGCGCGCGATCTGCACCGCGAGCGCGCCGACGCCGCCCGCCGCCGCGTGCACCAGCACCGTGTCCCCCTCGCCGACATCCAGGTGACGGGTGAGTGCCTGGTACGCGGTGAGACCGGCCAGGGGCAGCCCCGCCGCCGCCTCGAAAGTGAGGTTCGCGGGCTTGCGGGCGAGCGTGCGAACGGGGGCGGCGACGTACTCGGCGAAGGTGCCGCGGGAGACGAAGTCCTCGCGTACGTACCCGATGACCTCGTCGCCCGGCGCGAACTCGGTCACTCCGACTCCCGCCTGCTCGACGACACCGGCGACGTCCCACCCGGGCACGACGGGGAACACGGCGTCGAGCGCGGAGTCGAGGTAGCCGGCCTGGATCTTCCAGTCGACGGGGTTGACCGAAGCGGCTTTGACGCGGATCAGCACGGAGTCCGGGCCGAGCTTGGGCTCCGCGACCTCGGTGTACTCGAGAACGTCCGGGCCGCCGTACGTGCGGTAGATGATCGCCTTCATGGTGGGGCTCCTGTGGTGTGCCGTGATGCCTGCTACGAGATTGCTTGAGCATCTCAAGCAACAAAAAGACCGTAGACCTACATCTTTGAGATAGTCAAGTTTCGCGGGGTATCCTGGTGGCATGCCAGAGACGATTCCCGCGCTTCCCACGAAGGCCCAGCTCATGGAGCGGCTCGCCGAGTCCTTCAGCAGCTACTACGGCGACTTCTCCCTCGCCGCGGCCGACGCGGGCCTCAGCGCCAGCCAGGCCAAGACCCTCGGCGTGCTGCGCACCGCCCCCGCCTCCATGCGCGCCCTCGCCACCACCCTGGCCTGCGACGCCTCCAACATCACCGGGATCGTCGACCGGCTGGAGAAGCGCGATCTCGTGCGCCGGGAGGTCAGCCCCACCGACCGACGCGTGAAGAACGTCGTCCTCACCGCCGCGGGCGAGGAGACCGTCGACGCCATCCGCGTCCGTATGCGCACCACCCATGCCGCCCTCGACGCGCTGGACGACTCCGGCCGCGCCATCCTCTTCGACCTCCTCGGCCGCGTCTTCTGCGGTTCGCGCGGACCGGGCACCACCACCTGACGCCTACGCTGGACGCATGAGTACGTTGCGCACGCGTGGCCGGGTCGAGGGTCTGCCGGAGTGGGACCGCTGTGCGGTGATGGGGGTCGTGAATGTGACACCCGACTCCTTCTCCGACGGCGGACGCTGGTTCGACACGACCGCCGCGGTCAAGCGCGGCCTGGACCTCGTCACCGAGGGCGCCGACCTGATCGACGTCGGCGGCGAGTCGACTCGCCCCGGCGCCTCCCGCGTCGACGCCGACGAAGAGCTGAAGCGCGTGATTCCGGTGGTGCGCGGCCTCGCGTCCGAGGGTGTCACCGTCTCCGTGGACACCATGCGCGCCGCCGTCGCCGAACAGGCGGTCGCGGCGGGCGCCGTCCTGGTCAACGACGTCAGCGGCGGTCTCGCCGATCCCGCCATGATCCCCGCGGTCGCGGCGGCCGGAGCGCCCTTCGTCGTCATGCACTGGCGCGGCTTCAGCGAGCAGATGAACAGCCTCGCGGTGTACGCCGATGTGGTCGGCGAGGTCGTTTCCGAGCTCCACGCGCGCGTGGAGGCCGTCATCGCCGGCGGCATCGCCCCCGAGCGCATCGTCGTGGACCCGGGCCTCGGCTTCGCCAAGCAGGCCGGTCACGACTTGGCCCTGGTCGCCCACCTCGCCGAACTGCGCGCCCTCGGCCACCCCCTCCTGGTCGCCGCCTCCCGCAAGCGGTTCCTCGGCCACGTGCTCGCGGCCGACGCCGGCGAGGGGGCCGGCCCGCCGCCCGCCCGCGAGCGCGACGCCGCCACCGCAGCCGTCTCGGCCATCGCCGCCCACGAGGGCGCCTGGGCGGTCCGCGTCCACGAAGTACGGGCGACCGCCGACGCCGTACGGGTCGCCAGGGCCGTGGAAGGAGCCCTGTGAGCCGCGCGCGCACGGACGCCGAGCAGGTCGAGCTGACCAACACGGCGTTCTACGAGGCCGTGGAGCGCGGCGACTTCGAAGAGCTTTCGGTGCTCTGGCTGGACGACGAGATCTCCTGCGTCCACCCGGGCTGGCCGGTGCTGTCGGGGCGCGGCGAGGTGCTGCGCTCGTACGCCCTGATCATGGCGAACACGGAGTACATCCAGTTCTTCCTCACAGACGTGAAGGTCACGGTCCTGGGCGACACCGCTCTCGTGGTCTGCACCGAGAACACCCTCAGCGGTGGCCCGGCAGAGGAGGCCGGCGAGCTCGGCCCGCTGGTCGGCCAGCTGATCGTGGCCACCAACGTGTTCCGCCGCACAGAGGACGGCTGGAAACTCTGGTCGCACCACGGGTCCCCCGTTCTGACCGAAAACGGCGAAGAAGAGGACGACGAGACACCCGCTTGAGTGGGTAGGGGCCTGTGGAAGGTTGGCGTCCGGAGCCGTTGGGTAGGGGCGGCTACCAGTCGCAAGAGCTTCTGTCCATAGCCCCCGTGGGCGCCCGGTGTCAGTGCTCGCAGGTAGATTCGGGTGAGGGTGACATGCCGACCGCACTCGGCAGCCGCCCTCGTTCTCTACGACAGCAGGAGTGATTCGCGTGGATCGTGTCGCGCTGCGCGGCCTCAAGGCCCGTGGGCACCACGGCGTGTTCCCCCGGGAGCGTGAGGAAGGCCAGACCTTCATCGTGGACCTGGTTCTCGGCCTCGACACCCGCCCCGCGGCGGCCGACGACGACCTGGCGAAGACCGTGCACTACGGCGTCGTGGCGGAGGAAGTCGTGGACGTCGTCCAGGGCGAACCGGTCGACCTGATCGAGACACTCGCCGAGCGGATCGCCGAGCGGTGCCTCAAGCACGACGCGGTGAAGGAGGTCGAGGTCTGCGTCCACAAGCCGGACGCCCCGATCACGGTGCCCTTCGACGACGTGACCATCACCATCACCCGGAGCCGAGTATGAACCGCACACAGAGCGACCCGACCGTGCAGCCGGTGCCCGCCTCCGTGGTGGAACAGGTGGACGCGGCGGACATCACGCTGTCCAACCCCAAATGGGCCGTGATCTCCCTCGGCTCCAATCTGGGCAACCGCCTGGAGACCATCCAGGGCGCCATCGACGCCCTGGAGGACACTCCCGGCCTGCGGGTCAAGGCCGTCTCCCCGGTGTACGAAACGGAGCCGTGGGGCGTCGACCCCGGCTCCCAGCCGTCGTACTTCAACGCGGTCGTCGTCATCAAGACCACCCTGCCGCCGGCCTCCCTGCTGGAGCGCGGCCAGGCCATCGAGGAAGCCTTCGACCGGGTCCGGCAAGAGCGCTGGGGCCCGCGCACGATCGACGTGGACATCGTGGCGTACGCCGATGTGGTGTCCGAGGACCCGCTCCTCACCCTCCCGCACCCCCGCGCCCACGAGCGCGCCTTCGTGCTCGCCCCGTGGCACGACGTGGACCCCGAGGCGCAGTTGCCGGGCCGCGGCCCGGTCGCGGACCTGCTGGACGGCGTCGGCGCCACGGGCGTACTCCCCCGCCCCGACCTGGAACTCCGACTGCCCGAGTAGTCGTTAGGCTGACGGACGGCAACGACCGGACGAATGATCGTGACCGGCTGTGACATGAACCGATGTGAGGGGCACTCTCGGTGAAGCAACTTCGGCTCGGGGTACTGGCCGGCCTCTTCGCCGTGGCAGGCGTGCTCTCCTGGGGCGGCGCCCGGCTCTGGGACACGGTCGGCACGCTGCCGAGCGTGCCGCTGGCGGCGCCCGTCGTACTGGCCGTGATCGCCGTCGTACTCCTGGCGACCGCGCTCTCGATCCGCTCCCGGCTGCGCGCCCAGCGCGAGCGCCGGCCGGGCGCGAAGGGCGTGGAACCGCTGATGGCGGCCCGCGCGGTGGTATTCGGCCAGGCGAGTGCGCTCGTCGCGTCGCTGGTCTGCGGAATGTACGGCGGCGTGGGCGTCCATCTGCTGATGAACAGCCTCGACGTCCCGGCCCGCCGGGACCAGGCCATCTACGCGGGCCTGGCCGTCCTGGCGGGCGCGGGCGTCGTCGCGGCGGCGTTCTTCCTGGAGCGGGTCTGCAAGCTCCCGGACGACGAGGAAACCGGCACGGCCCCCGCCGCCTGACCTATAGCAGCGTGGCGCCCTCGACGCGGGCCTGCGCGAGGATCGCGTCCAGCCGCTCCCGTACGTAACGGGAAGATCAGCGAGCCATGATCAGGCTCATCGCCTCGTTGCGCGTCGCCGGGTCCCTCAGCTGCCCGCGGACCGCGGAGGTGATGGTCTTCGCGCCGGGCTTGCGGATGCCGCGCATCGACATGCACATGTGCTCGCACTCGATGACCACGATCACACCGCGCGGTTCCAGGATCTCCATCAGCGAGTCGGCGACCTGCGTGGTGAGCCGCTCCTGGACCTGCGGGCGACGCGCGAAGACGTCGACCAGCCGGGCCAGCTTGGACAGACCGGTGATCTTGCCGCTGGTCGCAGGGATGTACCCGACGTGGGCGACCCCGCGGAAGGGGACAAGATGATGTTCACATGTACTGAAGACTTCGATGTCCTTGACCAGGATCATCTCGTCGTGGCCCAGGTCGAACGTCGTGGTCAGCACATCCTCGGGCTGCTGCCACAGGCCCGCGAATATCTCCTTGTACGCCCGCGCGACCCGCCCCGGCGTTGCCCGCAGCCCCTCGCGGTCCGGGTCCTCGCCGATCGAGATGAGGAGCTCGCGTACAGCGTTCTCGGCCCGCTTCTCGTCGAACTCGCCGATGGAGCCCTCGCCGTCCAACGTCACCGGGTCGGTCATCTGTGCCTCGTTCCTGTGCTTTCACATGCCGCAAACGGGCGGAGTCATGAAAACGCCGCGTCCCCCAGGCTAAAACCTGGGGGACGCGGCGTTCATTCCGGGCCCCGCGCGGGGGCCGGGACGATCAGCTCTCGGGGCGCTCCTCGGGGACCGCCTCGGTGGCCGGGGTGTCCACAGGGCCGGCCGTCACCGCGGGAGTCACACCGTTGGCAGTGGCGCCATTGGTGAGGGAGAGCTCCTTCGGGGAAAGCACCGGCGGCCGCGTGGACGGCATACGGCGGGAAGAACCGGTCCACGCGGGGCGGGCCGGGCGCTTCACGATCGGGCTGAAGATCTCGGCGATCTCCTCCTTGTTCAGCGTCTCCTTCTCGAGGAGGGCCAGAACCAGGTTGTCGAGAACGTCGCGGTTCTCGACGAGGATCTCCCACGCTTCGTTGTGCGCGGTCTCGATGAGCTTCTTGACCTCTTCGTCGACCAGCGCGGCGACCTCTTCCGAGTAGTCGCGCTGGTGACCCATGTCACGGCCCAGGAACGGCTCGGAGCCGTCCTGGCCGAACTTGATCGCGCCGAGGCGCTCGGTCATGCCGTACTGCGTGACCATCGCGCGGGCCGTGGTGGTGGCCTTCTCGATGTCGTTCGAAGCGCCCGTGGTCGGGTCGTGGAACACGAGTTCCTCGGCCGCACGGCCGCCCATCATGTAGGCGAGCTGGTCCAGCATCTCGTTGCGCGTGGTCGAGTACTTGTCCTCGTCCGGGAGCACCATCGTGTAACCGAGGGCACGCCCGCGGGACAGGATGGTGACCTTGTGCACCGGGTCGCTGTTCGGGGAAGCCGCCGCGACCAGGGCGTGTCCGCCCTCGTGGTACGCGGTGATCTTCTTTTCCTTCTCGCTCATGATCCGGGTCCGCTTCTGCGGTCCGGCCACGACGCGGTCGATCGCCTCGTCCAAGGAGTGGTTGTCGACCAGCTTCTTGTTCGTACGGGCGGTCAGCAGCGCGGCTTCGTTCAGCACGTTCGCCAGGTCGGCGCCGGTGAAGCCGGGGGTGCGACGGGCGACGGCCCGAAGGTCGACCTCCGGCGTGACCGGCTTGCCCTTCGCGTGCACCTTGAGGATCTCCAGGCGCCCCAGCAGGTCCGGACGGTCGACCGCGATCTGCCGGTCGAAACGGCCCGGGCGCAGCAGCGCCGGGTCGAGGATGTCCGGCCGGTTGGTGGCGGCGATCAGGATCACGCCGCCCTTCACGTCGAAGCCGTCCATCTCGACGAGCAGCTGGTTGAGCGTCTGCTCGCGCTCGTCGTGACCGCCGCCCATACCGGCGCCGCGGTGACGGCCGACGGCGTCGATCTCGTCGACGAAGACGATCGCCGGAGCGTTCGCCTTGGCCTGCTCGAAGAGGTCACGCACACGGGAGGCACCGACACCGACGAACATCTCGACGAAGTCGGAACCGGAGATCGAGTAGAACGGGACGCCGGCCTCGCCCGCGACAGCACGCGCGAGCAGCGTCTTGCCCGTACCGGGCGGGCCGTAGAGCAGCACACCCTTGGGGATCTTGGCGCCGACGGCCTGGAACTTCGCCGGCTCCTGGAGGAACTCCTTGATCTCGTGGAGCTCCTCGACCGCCTCGTCGGCGCCCGCCACATCGGAGAACGTCGTCTTCGGGGTGTCCTTGGTGATGAGCTTGGCCTTGGACTTCCCGAACTGCATGACCCGGGAGCCGCCGCCCTGCATCTGATTCATCAGGAACAGGAAGACGACCACGATGAGGACGAAGGGGAGCAGGGAGAGCAGGATCCCGACGAACGGGTTCTGCTTGGAGGGGGAGACCGTGTAGCCCTTGTCGATGTCCCCACTGTCGAACTTCGACTGCAGCTTGTTGGCGAGCGCGACGCCCTGGTCGCCGATGTAGCTCGCCTGGATCTTGCTGCTGTCCTTGACCTTCTGGCCGTCGTTCAGCTCGACCTTGATGACTTGTTCGTCACCGGTGGTCAGCTTGGCCTGCTTGACCTGGTTCTTGTCGATCGCCTGGACGACCTCGGCAGTGTCCACCGTCTTGTAGCCGCCGGACGAGCCGACAACCTGCATCAACACGACCACGGCGAGGACGGCCAGCACGATCCACATGACCGGCCCACGGAAGTATCGCTTCACGTCCATCCATACGGGGCGGTAGTCGCCCCGTCCCTCCTGCCCGTAGGTAAATGCTGCTGTTTAAAAAGACTGTTCTTCGGACGGTACCCCAGCATTGTCACCCGCGACTGCCGGGGACGGCTGACGAACCTGCCTTCCCATGCTCCAACGGCGGGGCAAGGGTGGAGGTTCCCGGCAAGTGACGCCCGGCTCCGCGCGTGGGCTCAGCCGCCGTAGACGTGCGGGGCGAGAGTGCCGACGAAAGGAAGGTTCCGGTACTTCTCGGCGTAGTCAAGGCCGTAACCGACGACAAACTCGTTCGGAATGTCGAAGCCGGCCCACTTCACGTCGAGCTGGACCTTCGCCGCCTCGGGCTTGCGCAGCAGCGTGCAGACGTTCAGGGACGCGGGCTCGCGCGATCCGAGGTTCGACAGCAGCCAGGAGAGCGTCAGGCCCGAGTCGATGATGTCCTCGACGATCAGGACGTGCTTGCCCTTGATGTCGGTGTCGAGATCCTTGAGGATGCGGACCACGCCGGAGGACTGGGTGCCGGCGCCGTACGACGAGACCGCCATCCAGTCCATCGTGACGGGGGTGGAGAGCGCGCGCGCCAGGTCCGCCATCACCATGACGGCGCCCTTGAGGACACCCACGATGAGCAGGTCCTTGCCCGCGTACTCCGCATCGATCTTCGCGGCCAGCTCGGCCAGCTTCGCGTCGATTTCTTCCTTGGTGATGAGCACCGACTTGAGGTCGGTGCCCATGTCCTTCTCGTCCACCGGGGTCACTTTCGTAGTGCTTCAGCGCATCAGCCCTGCCGGATGACCAGTCTGCCACCCTGCCGCTGCGCCTCCACCCGGCCGGGGAGGTTGATGACCCCCTGCCCGCGCCAGCCGGTGATCAGCCGGTCGACCTCTTCGACGTGCCGTGCGAAGAGGGACCCGGCCGGTGAGCCCGCGGAGATGGCCGCCCGGCGCAGGACCCGGCGGCGTACGGCCGGGGGCAGGGCGTAGAGCTTGACGCACAGCAACTGGCCGGAGCCGTCCCGTACGGACGCGTCCGCCTCGGCGGCCCAGTCGTCCAGGGCGTCGGCGTCGTCCCGGGAGAGCTGCGCGGTGCGGGCGAGAGCCTCGACGACTCCTTTGCCGAGCGCCTTCTCCAGGGCCGGCAGGCCTTCGTGCCGCAGCCGTGAGCGGGTGTAGGCGGGGTCGGTGTTGTGCGGGTCGTCCCAGACGGGCAGCGACTGCACCATGCAGGCCTTGCGGGCGGTCTGCCGGTCGATCTGGAGGAACGGCCTGCGGTAGCGCCCCGCGCCGGTCACGGCGGCCATGCCGGACAGCGAGCGGATGCCGGAGCCGCGGGCGAGGCCGAGCAGGACCGTCTCCGCCTGGTCGTCGCGCGTATGGCCGAGCAGGACGGCGGCGGCGCCGTGGTGCTCGGCGGCGGCGTCCAGGGCGGCGTAGCGGGCGTCGCGGGCGGCCGCTTCGGGGCCGCCGCCGCGGCCGACGGTCACCGCGACGGCCTCGACTGGGTCGAGGCGCAGTGCGGCGAGGCGGTTGACGACCTCGGCGGCCCGCGTGTCGGAGCCTTCCTGGAGGCCGTGGTCGACCGTGACGCCGCCGGCCCGGATACCGAGCTTGGGCGCCTCGAAGGCGAGAGCGGAGGCGAGCGCCATGGAGTCGGCGCCGCCGGAGCACGCCACCAGCACGAGCGGCGCAGGAGGCGGCTCGTGCTGGGCCGCGCCGGGCGCGGCGCCCGCCGTGGTGCGCGGGGTGGTGTCGGCGATGTCGGTGAGGATGTCGTGGAGTACGCGGCGGACCGCCAGGCGTATCGCTGCGACCGCAGGATGGGGACCCATGTCCGGTGCCCTTCGGTGAAGTTGGGGGTGCCTCGG
Source organism: Streptomyces sp. TRD_SC_5 (assembly GCF_056836825.1). Lineage (NCBI taxonomy): Bacteria > Bacillati > Actinomycetota > Actinomycetes > Kitasatosporales > Streptomycetaceae > Streptomyces > Streptomyces sp. TRD_SC_5. The sequence continues at coordinate 3,191,230 of NZ_JBWZZS010000001.1, forward strand.
GAGGAGAAGCCAGTCACTCAGAGTGCGTTGATGGTGACAGAGCCGGGCCATTCCCCGAGCATTGCACGCCTACCCAGCGCCTACGGTCCCTCGGATGGGTGATTGGAAGGGCGTTCCCCTGCCGTCGGCCGCACCCGTATTACGACTCTGCCTTACGGTGCACCCGCGCGACCCAGTCCGCCGGTTTGGCGATCTCCGCCTTGGTGGGGAGGGTGTTCGGCGAGGTCCAGACCCGGTTGAAGCCGTCCATTCCGACCTCCTCCACCACAGCCCGTACAAACCGCTCACCGTCACGGTACTGCCGGAGCTTGGCGTCCAGGCCGAGCAGCTTGCGCAGGGCCATGTCCAGGCGGCTGGCGCCGCGCGCCCTGCGCTGCTGGAACTTCTCGCGGATCTCGGCGACGGACGGCACCACGTCGGGCCCCACACCGTCCATCACGAAGTCGGCGTGGCCCTCGAGCAGCGACATGACGGCGGTCAGGCGGCCCAGGATCTCGCGCTGGGCGGGGGTCTGGACGATCTCGACGAGGCTGCGGCCGCCGTCCTCGCCCGCCTCGCCCTCGGGGCGGCCGCCGGCCAGCGACTGGGCCGCTTCCCGCAGGCGCTCCAGAACGGTCATCGGGTCGACCTCGGTCTCGCCGAGGAACGACTGGATTTCGCCCTCCAGGTGGTCGCGCAGCCAGGGCACCGCCGTGAACTGGGTGCGGTGGGTCTCCTCGTGCAGGCAGACCCAGAGCCGGAAGTCGTGCGGGTCCACTTCGAGCTCCCGCTCGACGTGGACGATGTTCGGGGCGACGAGCAGCAGGCGGCCGCCACCGGTCCCGGCGGGGAGCTCGCGGGAGGGCGGGGCGAAGGTCTCGTACTGCCCGAGGACGCGCGAGGCGAGGAAGGACAGCAGCATGCCGACCTCGACGCCGGTCACCTTGCCGCCGACCGCGCCGAGCACGGCGCCGCCGGGTCCGTTGCCCCGGCGTTCCTGCATCTTGTCCAGGAGCGGGCGCAGGACTTCCCTGAACCCGGCGACGTTCGCCCGGATCCAGCCGGCCCGGTCGACGACGAGGACCGGGGTGTCCTGTGGCTCGTGCCCTTCGGGGATCATCCGCGTGAAGGCGCGGACATGCTCCTCCGACGCCTTGGCGTGCCGGCGGAGCTCGGCGACGACGGCTCGCGCCTCGTCCCGGCTCACGTCGGGACCTGGCCTCACCAGTCGGGTCGCGGTCGCCACCGCGAGGTTCCAGTCGACCATCTCCGCACCACCGATGCTCGTCATGCGTCAACCGTACGTTGTCGACCCGCTCGGCGGTCAGGTGTTGTGCTCCACCCGTAGCCCTGAACTTCGTCGGGGTTCAGGTACGTCCCGGTCGGCCGGCGGACGGCTCGCAGCCGCAGTTGGCGATCGTGGAGGCGAGCCGGTCCAGGGCCGACTGGGCGGCTTGGGGGCCTGTGGTGCCCGAGGTGAGGAAGGCGAAGGAGAGGAGCCGGCCGTCCGCGTCGACGACGGTTCCGGCCAGCGTGTTCACGCCGCGGAGGGTGCCGGTCTTGGCGCGGACCATGCCCGTACCGGGTGAGTCCTTGGCGTACCGGCTCTTCAGGGTGCCGCTGAAACCGGCCACCGGCAGGCCCGTCAGTACGGGCCGCAGTTCGGGGCGCGCCGGGTCGGCCGCGCGGGAGAGGAGGCCGGAAAGCAGTGCCGCGGACATGCGGTCGTCGCGGTCCAGGCCGCTGCCGTCGGCGAAACGGGCGCCGGACAGCGGCAGTTCGAGCTTCTTGAGCCGGGCCTCGACGGCCTTGCCGGCGCCTTCGAAACTGGCCGGTTCGTCCGATGCGAGCGCGGTCTGGCGGGCCAGGGCCTCGGCGATGTCGTTGTCGCTGTTGGTGAGCGCGCGCTCGACGAGGGCGGACAGCGGCGCGGACAGGGCCCTGGCGACCGGTTCTGCGTTGTCAGGGTTGACGGGGCCCTTCCCGGGTGCCGGGCCGCCCTTCGCCTCGACGCCGCGCTCGCGCAGCATTTCCGCGAACGCGCGGGCGGCGTCACCCGCGGGGTCGGCGCTGCGTGGGGCGGGGCCGCTGTGGGAGCCGTCGAGCCGGCCCTCCTCGATCATCAGGGGGCTGACGGGGCTGATGTTCTCGTTGGGGCCGATGGGGTGAAGGTCGGGGCCCGAGTACAGCGTGGCGTCGTAGGCGAGCTCCGTCTCGTCGGCGCCGCGGTCCCGCAGCGCTCGTACGGTGTCGTCGGCCAGGGAGGCCAGGGAGTCCCGGTCCAGCGTGGGGTCGCCGCCACCGACGAGAACGGTCTTCTTGCCGTCGGGGGACGCGGTGACGGTGGTGGCGATGCGGTGGTCGGGGCCGAGCGCGGACAGCGCGGCGACCGCCGTCGCGATCTTGATCGTGGAGGCCGGAACCATCCCGTCCGTCTCGCCCTTCCCGTACACCTGTGTGCCGGTCGCGGTGTCGATCACCGACGCGGTACGGCGCGTGCCGAGCGCGGGATCGCGCAGCAGCGGGTCCAGGGCGTCCGCGAGGCCGCTCTCGGCGGGCGGCGGTACGGGCATGCCGAGCGCGGTGAGCACGCCGGGCGCGCTGGGGGCGGGCGCCGGGACGCCGCGCGCCGGTGACTCGTGATGTGCGCCACCCGTACCGTCCTGGGAGGCGGCCCACGCCCGCTCGGCCTTACGCTGACCGGAGTCCCAGGGGCCCGCCGCGGCCACCGCCCCGGCGGAGAGGGCGAGACCGGTCACAGCCGCGATCGTCGCGAGCTGCCACGTTTTGCGCTCCGGCACCTCGGACCAGCCCCTTTCGCGATCACACACCTGCGTGAGGGACACTTAACCACTGCGTGTTGCCGGGAGCATGACGCCCCGGCTCGTCCGGCCTACCGATCCGGCCGACGGTCCGGGCTCGCCCCCGGAAGGACGCGGCACCACTCGGAGTATGTGCTGATCATGGAGGAACCACCCGTGGAGTTCGACGTCACCATCGAGATTCCGAAGGGTTCGCGGAACAAGTACGAGGTGGACCACGAGACCGGCCGGATCCGCCTGGACCGTCGACTCTTCACTTCCACGAGCTACCCGGCGGACTACGGCTTCGTCGAGAACACCCTCGGCGAGGACGGCGACCCGCTGGACGCGCTCGTACTGCTCGACGAGCCCACGTTCCCCGGCTGTGTCATCAAGTGCCGCGCGATCGGCATGTTCCGGATGACCGACGAGGCCGGCGGCGACGACAAGCTGCTGTGCGTCCCGGCGTCGGACCCGCGGGTTGAGCACCTGCGCGACATCCACCACGTGTCGGAGTTCGACCGCCTGGAGATCCAGCACTTCTTCGAGGTCTACAAGGACCTGGAGCCCGGCAAGTCCGTAGAGGGCGCCGACTGGGTCGGCCGCACCGAGGCCGAGGCCGAGGTCGAGGCCTCCTACAAGCGCCTGCAGGCGCAGGGCGGCAGCCACTGACGAGGCCCTGGGCTCGACTGACATCACGGCGGGCGGTGCATCCCAATGGGGGTGCACCGCCCGCCGCGTGTTGAGCGGCGCGCAAGAGGAGGGAGTCCGTCCGCATACTGGGCATGTCTGGCCATGGCTTGGGCATACGAACGTACTGGATCAAGGAATCGAAGCGAGGCAAGTAGTGGCGGAGCCGAAGCGCGGCGGCAGCGGAGCCGAGAGTGAGGGCCCCGAGGACCGCAAGCCGCAGTCGGACGAGGCGCGCAGCGCTTTCACTCCGCCGGCCGGGGTGGAGCAGCCGGAACTGTCCGAGGAGGACAGCCCGACCTCCGAGTTCGCCCTGCCCGAGGGGCTGACCACGGGCGAGTATCCCGTCCCGCCGGAGGCGTCGGCCTTCGACACCCCCTCCACCTACAACGCCCGCAACGCGCCGCCCGCGTTCACCCCGGCCTACGGGGTGCCCGTGGTCCGGCTGACCAAGGAGGCGCCCTGGCAGGACCGGATGCGTACGCTGCTGCGCATGCCGGTCGGCGACCGCCCGGTGCCGGAGCCGGTGCAGCGGCACGACGACGCCGGGCCCGCCGTACCGCGCGTGCTGGACCTGACGCTGCGTATCGGGGAGCTGCTGCTCGCGGGCGGCGAGGGCGCCGAGGACGTCGAGGCGGCGATGTTCGGTGTGAGCCGGGCGTACGGTCTCGACCGCTGCGAGCCGAACGTCACCTTCACCCTGCTGTCGATCTCGTACCAGCCGTCACTGGTGGAGGACCCGGTCACGGCGAGCAGGACCGTACGCCGCCGGGGCACCGACTACACCCGGCTGGCGGCGGTCTACCACCTCATCGACGACATCACGTCGCCGGACACCGACGTCACGCTGGAGGAGGCGTACCGCACTCTCGCGGAGATACGCCGTAACCGTCACCCGTACCCGGGCTGGGCGCTGACGGCGGCCAGCGGGCTGCTGGCCGGTGCGGCCTCCGTGCTGGTCGGCGGTGGGCCCGTGGTGTTCCTGGCGGCCGCGATCGGAGCGATGCTCGGTGACCGGCTGGCGTGGCTGTGCGCTGGGCGCGGACTGCCGGAGTTCTACCAGTTCGTGGTGGCGGCGATGCCGCCCGCCGCCATAGGGGTGGCGCTCACGCTCGCTCCGACGACGACGATGTGGGACGTGCGGCCGTCCGCGGTGATCACCGGTGGGCTGTTCGCGCTGCTGCCGGGGCGGGCCCTGGTCGCGGGCGTGCAGGACGGCCTGACCGGCTACTACATCACCGCGTCGGCACGACTGCTCGAAGTCATGTACTTCTTCATCGCGATCGTCATCGGCGTGCTGCTCGTGCTCTATCTGGGAGTGCAGCTGGATGCCAATCTGCACGCGGCGACGGCGCTGGAGACGGTCGAGCGTCCGGTGACGCAGATCCTGGCGTCGATGCTGCTCTGCTTCGCCTTCGCGATCCTGCTCCAGCAGGAACGTAACACCGTGCTGATCGTGACCCTGAACGGCGGAGTCGCCTGGCTGGTGTACGGCGCGATGCATGATGTCGGCGAGATCTCGCAGGTGGCGTCGACGGCTGTCGCGGCCGGCCTGGTGGGTCTCTTCGGGCAGCTGTTCTCGCGCTACCAGTACGCCTCGGCGCTGCCGTACGTCACGGCGGCGATCGGTCCGCTGCTGCCGGGTTCGGCGACGTACTTCGGACTGCTGGGCATCGCCCAGAACGACCTGAACAAGGGCCTCGCGTCCCTGTCGAGCGCGGCGGCCCTGTCGTTGGCCATCGCGATCGGGGTGAATCTCGGTGGCGAGATCTCCCGGCTGTTCCTGAAGATGCCGGGGGCGGGCCGTGGGGCCAGCCGCCGCGCGGCCAAGCGGACGCGCGGCTTCTGAGGTCCTCTGCCGGAGGTCAGCGCCGCTGCACGGGGTCAGCGCTTGGCGTGGCGGCCGCGCGCGGCCGGGGGCGTGCCGTCGGCAGGACCGCCGCCCTCGGCGGCCGCGGCCTTCTTGTTCTTGCTGCGGGCGCGCAGGTACTCGATGGCGATCGGGAGGACCGAGACCAGCACGATCAGGATCAGGATCGCTTCGATGTTCTTGTGGACGAACTCGACCTTGCCGAGCGCGGCGCCGAGCAGCGTGACGCCCGCGCCCCACAGCACACCGCCGATGATGTTGTACGTGACGAACGAGCGGTAGTTCATCCTGCTCACGCCGGCGATGATCGGCGTGAAGGTGCGGACGATCGGCACGAAGCGGGCCAGGACCAGCGACTTCGGGCCGTACTTCTCGAAGAATTCGTGCGCCTTCTCGACGTTCTCCTGCTTGAAGAGCCGGGAGTCCGGGCGGGTGAAAAGCGCAGGGCCGACCTTGCGGCCGAAGAGATAGCCGACCTGGTCACCGATGATCGCCGCGAGGACGACCAGCGTGCAGACCAGCCACAGCGGGGTGTCGAGGGCGCCCGTGGTCACCAGCAGGCCGGTGGTGAACAGCAGCGAGTCGCCCGGCAGGAAGAAGCCGATGAGCAGGCCGGACTCGGCGAACACGATGACCAGGAGGCCGATCAGGCCGAACTGCTCCAGCAGATAGTTCGGCTCCAGCCAGCTCGGTCCGAGCGCAAGCGTATTCACGGGTACCGGGCTCCAGGGTGGGATCGTCTGCGGGTGTGCTGCCCAAAGCTATCAACGCCACCGGGGTGCTCCTGGTTCCAGTAGGCCCCAGGGGATGCGCGGGGACCGAAGTACGGCAAAGCTGGGCGCCAGGAGGTGGATGCGGATGGGCATCGAGGATTACGGCGGCGGGCCGGAAGCGCAGTCCGACGTACTGGTGGTCACCACGAACGACGCACCCGGCTACCGGGTGGACCGGGTGATCGGAGAGGTCTTCGGCCTGACGGTGCGCTCACGGCACCTGGGCAGCCAGATCGGCGCCGGGCTGAAGTCGATGATCGGCGGCGAGCTCAAGGGACTCACCAAGACACTGGTCGAGACGCGCAACCAGGCGATGGAACGGCTCGTGGAGCAGGCCAGGGCGCGGGGCGCGAACGGTGTGCTGATGATGCGTTTCGACGTGGCCGACGCGGCCGACGTGGGAACCGAGGTGTGCGCGTACGGCACCGCGGTCGTCCTCACCAAGGAGTGACGGCGGGTTCGTGTACGGCTCCGGGGCGCCTCCGGGGCCGTACGCGCACCTTTAGCGCCGCCGTGCGTCAAACGTGGCGGGCGGCGTTGGCGAGGATCGCCGCGCGCAGATAGGCGGCCAGGCCGGACTTCGCCGCGTCGATGGACGTGGTGAAGCGCTCGTCGGCGACGTACATCTCGGCGAGGCAGACGTGCATGTCGTAGCCGCAGTCGTAGTGATTGCGGCTGATCCAGGAGCGATGCTCCTCCGCGAGGTCCATGGCCCGGACCGAGTCGGGCGGGGCGCCGGCCTCCATGGCGGCGACCAGGCGGGCGGTGGTCTCCTCACCCTCCGCCTTGATCCGCAGCCAGTCCTCCTTGGTGTACGCCGCGGTCCTGCGCCGCGACTCCTTGTACTCCTCGCTGGTGCCCCAGCGCTGCTCGGTCTCCTCGGCGTACTGCTCCGGGTCGTGGTCGCCGAAGACCTCGAACTTCTCTTCCGGGGTGAGGTTGATGCCCATCTTCCGTGCCTCCATGGCGGTTTCGACGGCGGCGGCCATCTTCTGCAGTTTCGCGATCCGGCCGGACAGCAGCTCGTGCTGGCGCCGCAGGTGCTCCCGCGGGTCCGCGGCCGGGTCGTCGAGGAGGGCCGCCACCTCGTCGAGCGGGAAGCCGAGCTCCCGGTAGAACAGGATCTGCTGCAGCCGGTCGAGGTCGGCGTCGTCATAGCGCCGGTGGCCCGCGTGGCTGCGGCCGCTCGGGGAGAGCAGTCCGATCTCGTCGTAGTGGTGCAGCGTGCGCACCGTCACTCCGGCGAATCCGGCGACCTGTCCCACGGAGTAGCTCATCGCTTCCGCTCCTTACTTGTTCCTCTTCGCGGTACGCGTCTCAGCCTGAGCCCTCACGTCACGTGAGGTGCAAGCCCTGTTCTTTTGGAGTGTTACGTCCACTTATTCACCCTTATGGTGAGCGCATGGCACTTCACCGAGGCGGTACCGGCGGGGACGGCACGGGCCGGGACAGCCAGCAGCACCGCAGGCTTGCCTTGAACCCCTTCTACGGCGCGGCCGACCCCGTGGGCGACATGGCGGCCGCTCCGCCGAAGCACCGGCTGCCCGACGGACCCATGGCTCCGGCCACGGCGTATCAGCTCGTGCACGACGAGCTGATGCTCGACGGCAACTCCCGGCTCAATCTCGCCACCTTCGTCACCACCTGGATGGAGCCCCAGGCGGGCGAGCTGATGGGCGAGTGCCGCGACAAGAACATGATCGACAAGGACGAGTACCCGCGCACCGCCGAGTTGGAGCGGCGGTGTGTCGCCATGCTCGCCGGCCTCTGGAACGCACCGGACCCGACGGCGGCCGTGGGCTGCTCGACGACCGGGTCCAGCGAGGCGTGCATGCTCGCCGGAATGGCCCTCAAGCGCCGCTGGGCGACGAGAAACGCCGGCCGGTATCCGGGCGAGGCCCGGCCCAACCTGGTGATGGGCGTCAACGTGCAGGTCTGCTGGGAGAAGTTCTGCAACTTCTGGGAGGTCGAGGCGCGCCAAGTACCCATGGAGGGCGAGAGGTTCCACCTCGACCCGCAGGCCGCCGCCGCGCTCTGCGACGAGAACACCATCGGTGTGGTGGCGGTGCTGGGCTCCACCTTCGACGGCTCGTACGAACCCGTCGCCGAGATCTGCGCGGCCCTGGACGACCTCCAGGAGCGCACGGGGCTCGACGTACCCGTGCATGTGGACGGGGCATCCGGGGCGATGGTCGCTCCCTTCCTCGACGAGGACCTGGTCTGGGACTTCCGGCTGCCGAGGGTCGCTTCCATCAACACCTCGGGGCACAAGTACGGCCTGGTCTATCCCGGGGTCGGCTGGGCGCTGTGGCGCTCGCCCGCCGAACTCCCGGAGGAACTGGTCTTCCGGGTCAACTACCTGGGCGGCGACATGCCGACCTTCGCGCTCAACTTCTCCCGGCCCGGGGCGCAGGTGGTCGCGCAGTACTACACCTTTCTGCGGCTCGGCCGGGACGGATACCGGGCTGTGCAGCAGGCGTCCAGGGACGTGGCGCGCGGGCTCGCGGAGCGGATCGAGGCGATGGGCGACTTCCGGCTCCTCTCGCGGGGCGACGAGTTGCCGGTGTTCGCGTTCACGACCGCCGCCGATGTGAGGGGCTTCGACGTCTTCGACGTGTCGCGGCGGCTGCGGGAGCGGGGGTGGCTGGTGCCGGCGTACACGTTTCCCGAGAACCGGGAGGATCTCGCCGTCCTGCGGGTCGTGTGCCGCAACGGCTTCTCCGCGGATCTCGCCGGGCTGCTCGTGGAGAGCCTCGAGCAGGTGCTGCCCGAACTGCGGGCGCAGACGCACCCGGCGACCCGTGACGCGGCGGCCGCGACGTCCTTCCACCACTGAGCCCCCCGGTGCGGCCTCCGGCGGAACGCCGGACAGCTGGATCTGCCGGTCAGTTCTCGCAGGTGCCCAGCGTGCTCGCGGTCCGCGGTGGACCGGTTCTCCTGCTGATACACCGCAGACCGCGCCCGGGTTCCACTTCTCAAGCCATCAGTGGCTCAGCCGCCCGAACCTCCGTACCGCCAGCGGAAAGAACACCGCCACCAGCACCACCGGCCACACCACGGCCAGCAGCCCCGCATGTTCCGCGGGCCAGGAGTTGCCGACCGCCGCCGGGTTGCCGAAGAGTTCCCGTACCGCCGTGGCCGTCGCCGACAGCGGGTTCCATTCGACCACCGCACCGAGCCAGCCCGGCATCGACTCCGGCGTCGCGAAGGCGTTGGAGAGGAAACCCACCGGCCAGACCAGGATCTGCACCGCCTGCACCATCTCCGGCCTGCCCGCGACCATCGCCAGCTGGATGCCGATCCACAGCATCGCGAAGCGCAGCAGCAACAACAGCCCGATCGCGCCCAGGAATCCGAGCAGTCCGCCGTGCCAGCGCCAGCCGATCGCGTAGCCGACGGCGACCATGACCACCAGGCCGGCCGCCGACTGCAGCATGTCCGCGACCGCGCGCCCCACCAGCACCGCGCCCGAAGTCATCGGCATCGAGCGGAACCGGTCGATCACCCCCTTGTTGAGGTCCTGGGTGACCGCGAGCATCGTCGCCTCCAGGCCGAAAGCCATGGTCAGCGCCAGCATCCCGGGCACCAGGAAGTCGACGTAATCCCCCGAGACCCCCTTCCCGCCGCCGATCAGGAACCCGAACATCAGCAGCAGCATCACCGGGAACACCAGGCCGACGGCGACCTGGACCGGCTGCCGCCCCCAGTGCGCGAGTTCGCGCCGCGTCATGGTCCAGGAATCGGCGACCGCCCACCCGACCGTGTCCGCACTGCCCGCACTGCCCGCACTCATGCCGCGACCTTCTTCGTCTCGCCGGTTTCCTTCGTGAGGTGCAGGAACACCTCGTCGAGCGTCGGCCGGCGCAGAGCGATGTCCTCCGCCTCGATCCCGGCCGCCTCCAGCGCCCGTACGGTCCCGGTCAGCGCCGCCATCCGGTCCGCCACCGGCGCGCTGATCCGCCGCCGGTCCGCGTCCGTCTCCGCGTCGGGGCCCATCAGCGCGGCCGCCGCGCCCAGTTGACGTACGTCGTGCAGCACCACGTCGATCCGGTCGCCGCCGACCTTGCCCTTCAGCTCGTCGGGCGTGCCCTCCGCGACGGCCCTGCCCCGGTCGACCACCGTGATCCGGTCGGCCAGCTGGTCGGCCTCCTCCAGATACTGCGTCGTGAGCAGTACGGTCGTACCTCCGCCGACCAGCGACCGCACCGCGCCCCACACCTCCGCGCGCCCGCGCGGGTCGAGCCCGGTCGTCGGCTCGTCCAGGAACAGCACCTGCGGGTCGGTGATGAGCGAGGCCGCCAGGTCGAGCCGCCGCCGCATGCCTCCGCTGTACTTCCCGACCGCCTTGCGCCCCGTGTCCGCGAGCCCGAACCGCTCGAGAAGCTCGTCCGCCCGCGCGCCCGCCCTGCGCGCCCCCAGGTGGTACAGCCGCCCGAACATCTCCAGGTTCTGCCGCCCGCCCAGCTCCTCGTCCACCGCCGCGTGCTGCCCGAGCAGCCCGATCCGCCGCCGCACCTCACCGGCCTGCGACCGTACGTCGTACCCGGCCACCTCCACCCGTCCCGCGTCGTGCCGCAGCAGCGTCGCCATGATCCGGACGATCGTGGTCTTGCCCGCGCCGTTGGGCCCCAGCACGCCGTGCACCGTGCCGCGCCCCACCACCAGGTCGAGCCCGTCCAGGGCCCGCTTCTCCCCGTACCGCTTCTGTGCTCCTTCGACGACGATCGCCGCGTCGACTTCAGCCAATGCGATTCAACCCCTCCATGCCCTGTAGTCAAACTTGACTACAGGGTCGAAGGTAAACCACCCTCCCACATTCGTCAAACTTGATTAGCTGGCGTACGGGTTCTCCTGACCCTCCGCGAGCACGCCCACGAAGGGATCACCGCCCTCGCCCGCGAAGGAGTACGCCCCGCCCTCGATCCGCGCGATCAGGCCGCGCGTCCACTCGGCCCCCGCGTCCGACGAGTGGACCCACATGTTCATGATTTCGCCGATGTGGCCGATCGACTCGGGCCCGTCCTCCGGCGTGTAGTACTCGGTGACGGCCGACCGCCACTCCTCCAGCCCCCGCACCCGCTTCTTGAGCAGTTCGACCACCTCGGCCCGTTCGAGGTCGACGATGAAGCCGATGCCCGCCGACAGCACGTCCATCTTCTGGTCGTAGGTCGTCAGAGCCTCGCGGAGCAGCGCGAAGTACTCCTCCGTGCCCTTCTCCGTGACCTCGTACTCCGTCCGCGGCGGCCCGCCCGCCGTGCTCGGCGCGATCTCGTGGGCGTGCAGCAGTCCCTGCTTGGCCATCTGCTTCAGCGCGTGATAGATCGACCCGGGCTTGGCGCTCGACCACTCGTGGGCGCCCCAGTACTCCAGGTCGTTGCGTACTTGATAGCCGTGCGCACGCCCGTGCTGACGAACGGCGCCGAGGACCAGCAGCCTGATCGCTGACATCGCCGCACCCCACCCTTCTACTCAACTTTGATCAGAGAGTAGCGGGTGCGGCGCGAGGAGGATCAGCCCCAGGTCTCCCCACGCTCCAGAGCCACCAGCTCGAACGCCGTTCTGCCGTCCAGGCTCTGGCGGACGATGTCGGCGTGGCCGGCGTGGCCGGCGTGCCGGGACATCTCGGTGATCACCCGGAGCAGCAGCCAGCGCATCGACACCCGCTGCGAGTCGGGGAACCACGGGGCGTCGGGCAGCGGAAAGGCGTCGTCCAGGCTGGGCACCGAGCGGGTGAACACCTCGGTCTGCCGCGCGACCTTCTCCCAGTACGCCAGCCGGCCCTCGACCGTCTCGCCCCCCACCAGCCGGTAGCTCTCGCCCGCGTCCGCCTCGGACCGCTCGACCTCCGGCGCCACCCGCTGCGCCAGTGCCAGCCAGCTCTGCTCGGTCTCGGAGACGTGCTTGAGCAGCCCGGACAGCGACAGCTCGCTCGCGCTCGGCGTGGTGGCCGCCTGCTCGTCCGTCAGGCCGATCAGCGCCCTGCGGATGCCACCGCGCTCGGCGTCCAGGAAGGCAAGGAGCGCGCCACGCTCGTCGCCGTGGGCCTCTGGGTTCACGTGTACGACCATGATGTCCGCCTCTTGCCGTCGCCGAACTGACAAGAACCACGCTACGAACCCTTGCGGACAGGGCCTGTCCGCGACGACGGACCTCAGAACGGAAAGTGCGTCCGGCCGTGCTGCACCGAAATCCACTTCTGCGTGGTGAAGGCCTCCACCGCCGAGTCCCCGTTGAGCCGCCCGATCCCCGAGAACTTCTCGCCGCCGAAGGCCACCTGCGGTTCGTCCTGGACGGTCGAGTCGTTGATGTGGATCATCCCGGTCTCGACGCGCTTCGCGAACCGCACGCCCCGCTCCAGGTTCCCCGTGTGGACCGCCCCGCTCAGCCCGTACTGGCTGTCATTGGCTATCCGTACGGCCTCTTCCTCGCCGTCGAAGGAAATCAGCAGCACCACGGGGCCGAAGATCTCCTGCGCCAGGATCGGCGAGTCGGCCGGCAGCCCGTTCAGTACGGTCGGCTCGACGAGATTGCCGCGCGTGGACCCCTGCACGAGCGCGGTCGCGCCCTCCGCGAGCGCCTGCTCCACCAGTCCCGTCAGCGCGTCCGCCTGGAAGGTGTTGATGACCGGGCCTATATGGGTCCTGGCGTCGGCCGGGTCGCCGGTCACCAGGGACCGCACCTTCGCGACGAACTTCTCCGTGAACTCCGCCTCGACCGACCGGTCCACCAGGATCCGGTTGGCGGCCATGCAGACCTGCCCCTGGTACACGAAGCGGCTGAAGACCGCGGCGTCCACGGCGTAGTCGATGTCCGCGTCGTCCAGGACGACCAGCGCGCTGTTGCCGCTCAGTTCGAGCACCGCGCGCTTGAAGTGGCTCGCGGCGACGGCGGCGATGTGCCTCCCCACCTTGTCGGAGCCGGCGAAGGAGATCACCTTCGGCACCCGGTGCTCTATGAGCGCGTCACCGATCTCCGCGATGTCCGTGACGAGTACGTTCAGCAGGCCGGCCGGCAGCCCCGCGTCCTCGAAGATCTTGGCTATCAGGCCGCCGCCGACGACGGGCGTGTTCTGGTTCGGCTTGATGACGACCGCGTTGCCGAGCGCCAGCGCCGGGGCGACCGACTTGAGCGCCACCAGGAACGGGAAGTTGAAGGGGCTGATGACCCCGACGACGCCGACCGGCAGCCGGTAGACGCGGTTCTCCTTGCCCTCCACGGGCGAGGGCAGGATGTTCCCCTCGGGCCGCAGCGCGGTCTGCATCGCCTCGCGCAGGAACTCCATGGCGAGACGGACCTCGTACGACGCCTTCAGCCGCGTACCACCGAGCTCGTCGATGATCGCCTCGGTGATCTCGTCCTCGCGGTCCTGCGTGATCCGCAGGGCGCGTTCGAGGACGTCCCTCCTGCGGTACGCGCTCGACGCGGCCCAGGCCGGCTGCGCGCGCTCCGCCGCCAGGTAGGCCTCGTCGACCTCGTCCACCGAGGCCACGGTGATCGCGGCGAGCTTCTCCCCGTTGTACGGGTTGAAGTCGATGATGTCCCACGAGCCGCTGCCGGTCCGCCACTCGCCGTCGATGTACTGATGGGCCAGGTCGGTGAAGAAGGACATGCGATCCCTTACTGCAAGGTGTGCAGGTGCGGACTCCTGATAAAACGTCATCCTACTGGCCGGTTACGTAAGTTGGAGCAGACCGCGGAGCACGTCCCTGGTCTCCGCCGCACTCGGACTGTCCTTCTGGAGGCGCTCCATCACCCGCTCGTACTGGGCGACTTCCTCGCGCTTGTCGAGGTAGAGCGCGCTGGTGAGCTGCTCCAGGTAGACGAGGTCCGACAGATCCGACTCGGGGAACTGCAGCATGGTGAACGCGCCGCTCTCGCCCGCGTGGCCGCCGAAGCTGAACGGCATCACCTGGAGCGTGACGTTCGGCCGCTCGGAGACCTCGATGAGGTGCTGCAGCTGCCCCCGCATCACGTTGCGGTCGCCGTACGGCCGGCGCAGTGCGGCCTCGTCCAGTACGGCGTGGAAGTGCGGGGCGCGCTCGGACACCAGCACCTTCTGGCGCTCCAGGCGCAGGGCGACCCTGCGGTCGATCTCGGCCGCGCTCGCGTGCGGTATGCCGCGGGAGACGACGGCGTGCGCGTAGCTCTCGGTCTGCAACAGCCCGTGAACGAACTGGACTTCGTAAATCCGGATGAGGGAGGCGGCACCTTCGAGTCCGATGTACGTCTGGAACCAGCCAGGAAGCACATCGCCGTAACTGTGCCACCAGCCCGCCACGTTGGCCTCCCGCGCCAGGCTCAGCAGCGACTCGCGCTCCGTGCCGTCCGTGACGCCGTAGAGCGTCAGCAGGTCCTCGACGTCCCTGGCCTTGAAGCTCACCCGTCCCAACTCCATGCGGCTGATCTTCGACTCGGATGCTCGGATCGAGTAGCCGGCCGCTTCGCGGGTGACTCCACGCGACTCACGCAGCCGCCTGAGCTGGGATCCCAGCAGGATGCGCCGCACCACGGAGCCGCTCGACTCGCCTGCGGTCACTTCTCCAGCCCTCCCCAGTCCGACAGTTCACTAACGGAGCGACCTCCCCCAGGTGTCCGAGAGCCGCAGTCTGCCATTAAAACGCTTCAGCCCGTACTCATCCGATTACGGAAATGGCAAGAGCTGTACAAGACGCCGAAAGAGGTCGCGGGAAGAAATGAGCAAGAACCGGCACGGGGTCGGACAGGTCCGGCGCGTGCACGTGCATCTGCCCTTGCATCTGCCGTACGCATTCGGAACCATGGTCCGCGCGCACCTGCATGCTCTTTCGTGCTGACGCCGTACTGCCTGACGCCGTACTACCGCTGTATCGCAACGACCGCGAATCCCGGGAGTGCCTCGCATGGGGACGAATGGATCGACCATGCTCGAGCCGTTCGAGCCATTACGGCAGGGCCTTCCACCCATCGACCCCGCCGCCGTCTCCAGCTCGGCCTCCTGCGCGCTGCCTCCCCGGTACGAAGCCGTGCGCGGCGCACGGCAGTTCACCAAGTCGACGCTGTCCCAGTGGGAGCTGGGCGAGTGCTTCGACGACGTGGCCCTGGTCGTCTCCGAGCTCGTCACCAACGCGCTGCGGCACGCGCTGCCGGCCGACACCCCGCGTCCGGGCGAGCAGGACCCTCCCGTACGGCTGCATCTGATGCGCTGGACGTCGCGTCTGGTGTGCGCGGTGCGCGACCCCAGCCACGAGAGCCCGGTGACGCGTGAGGCGGACGACTTCTCCGCCGAGTCCGGACGTGGCTTGTTTCTGGTGGATTCATTCAGCGACAGCTGGGGATGGCACCCGCTCGCCGGCACGCTGAGCGGCAAAGTCGTATGGGCGCTGTTCCGGCTGAGAACCGAGAGAGCCGAGCAGCAGTAACGTTCCGTAGCCGGGCCAGGGCGTGCCGGGGCGGCGGACCGGTTGCTTCCGGTCAGCCGCCGGCCGTCAGGTGGTCGAACTCGCCGTCCTTGATGCCGAGCAGCATCGCCTCGATCTCGGCGGGCGTGTAGACCAGGGCGGGCCCGTCCGGGTGCCGCGAATTGCGGACCGCCACATTCCCGCCCGGCAATTTGGCAAACTCCACACAGGACCCCTGTGAGTTGCTGTGCCTGCTCTTCTGCCAGACCACCCCGTGAAGCTCTGTGGCCGCCATGCCGTTGTACGCGTGGTGCACAGGTCGCTCCCGGAAAGTGCAGATGTCAACTGCCCCGGATCATAGCTTTGTTCACTTGCTGATGCATGGGCAGATGCACGTGCACGCGGGGTGCTCCCCCGGTTACAGATCTCCGGGTCAGCGCGAGGAGTACGGCAACAGGGCCATCTCCCTGGCGTTCTTGATGGCGAGGGTCAGCTGCCGCTGCTGTTGCGCCGAGACCCTTGTCACACGACGGCTGCGGATCTTCCCGCGATCCGAAATGAATTTCCGCAGAAGATCGGTGTCCTTGTAGTCAATGTACGTAATCTTCGCCTCGTCCAGTGGATTGGGGCGGGACTTGAGGGGCTTACGAGGGTCTTTACCTCGGGACAAGCGGGGCATCAGGCCTCCAGAAGGGAATCAAAAGCGGGCGGCAGGAGCTTCCACGCATCACGCCCCGCCGCGTATTCGGCATCGGTCAACAAGCAGGATTCGAGGAGCTCTTCGAGCCCGCCGCGATCGAGTCCCGGCGAAGTGAAGACCAGGTGCTGGCAGCAGTCCCCGTGCTCGGGGTGCCAGTCGAGTGCGGCCGCCGCCCGGCGTACGGGCGGGACCATCTCCCACGCGGCGTCCGGCAGGGACGCCAGCCAGGGCCCCGCGCTCTCCACACACAGCGCGCCGCCCGCCGCGTCCCACGCCATCAGGGTGTCCGGCCGGTCCGCGAGCCAGAAACGGCCCCGGCTGCGAGCGGCCGCGCAGGTGAGATCCTCCAGCGCTTCGTACAACCGCTCCGGGTGGAAGGGTCGGTTCCGGTGCCACACCAGCGTGCCGACGCCCTTGTCGTCCGCGTCCTGCGGGAGCAGCGCGCAGGCCGGGTGCTGGCGGGCCGCCGCCGCCTCGATGTCGAAGCCGGCGAAGGCCGCCTCGGCCAGCTCGCCGGAGGCCGCCCGGACCCGGCGGGCCGTCGGGTGCAGCTGCGCGAGCAGCGCCTCGTCCTGCTCGTCGGCCTCGTCGCTGTCCACCACGGCGAGGACCGGGGCGTACTCCAGCTGGCGCGCCCAGGTGTCGGCGACCGTGCGCTGGTCGGTCGCGGCGGCGGCCAGTCCGGCCTCGGCCAGGTCGTCGCCGCAGCCGAGGTAGGGCAGGAGCAGCGCGGGGTCGACCGCCGTCATGACGGCGGTCAGGTCGAGTACGTCCCCGCCGTGCGCGACGACGACCTCGGCCATCGCCTTCGGCTCGACGGAGTCCCACAGCTCGACGACCGCGAGGCGGGTGAGGCCACTGCCGGCCAGCCGCTCGAGCTCGGGCACGAGGTCTTCGCGCAGTGCGCAGCAGGCGCAGTCGTTGACGAGTGGCGCGTCGCCCGACGAACTCTCACCGAGAGTGTCGCGGACGGTACGGCGTACCGTCCCGTCGGTCGCGGTCGAGAGGTCGTGGTGCAGGGCGACGCTGCCGGGGACCCGGCGCAGGAGTTGCTCCACGACCTCCTTGCGGGCGTCGGAGTGCAGCCCGCCGACGATGACGACGGGCAGCTTTCCCTTCTTACTCACTGCTTCGCCCCGTAGCGGCGCTCGAAGCGCTCCACGCGGCCCGCCGTGTCCAGTACACGCGCCGTGCCCGTGTAGAAGGGGTGGCTCTGCGAGGAGATCTCGACGTCGACGACGGGGTACGTACGGCCGTCCTCCCACTCCACCGTCTTCTCGCTGGTCATGGTGGAACGGGTGAGGAAGGCGAAGCCGCCGGCCTTGTCGCGGAAGACGACGGGGCCGTACGACGGGTGGATTCCGGGCTTCATGAAGTGATGCCCCCTTCTGGTCCGGCTTTTGGTGTGGCTTGTGGCCCGGTCAGCGCTCTTCGCGGAAGTCGACGTGCCTGCGGGCGATGGGGTCGAACTTGCGGAGCGTCATGCGGTCCGGGTCGTTGCGGCGGTTCTTGCGCGTCACGTACGTGTAGCCGGTCCCCGCCGTGGACCTGAGCTTGATGATCGGGCGGACTTCGTTGCGTGCCATGTGGTTAGTATATGGAAATGGTTCCCATTTTCAAAGAGGAGTGATCGACCTTGTCCGCCCACTGCCAGCTGACCGGCGCCCAGCCGGGATTCGGCAACAACATCTCCCACTCGCACCGGCGCACCTCGCGCCGCTTCGACCCGAACATCCAGCGCAAGCGCTACTGGCTGGCGAGTGAGGGCCGCAATGTGCGGCTCGTGCTCAGTGCCCGGGCGATCAAGACGGTCGACCTCATCGGCATCGAGGCGGCCGTGGCCCGTATCCGCGCGCGGGGAGTGAAGGTCTGATGGCGAAGAAGAGCAAGATCGCGCGCAATGAGCGGCGCAAGGCCGTCGTCGAGCGGTACGCCGTACGGCGGGCGGAGTTGAAGGAGATCCTCCGCAGGCCCGCGACGGGCGAGGCCGAGCGGGCCGCCGCGCTGGAGGAGCTGCGCCGCCAGCCGCGCGACGCGAGTGCCACGCGGGTGCGCAACCGGGACAGCGTGGACGGCCGGCCGCGGGGCCACCTCAGGAAGTTCGGGCTCTCCAGGGTGCGGATGCGGGAACAGGCGCATGCCGGTTTCCTCCCCGGAGTGCGCAAGTCCTCCTGGTAGCTTGACGCGTTCCGACCCACCGAGACTGGGAGTCCGAAGTGCGTGAGCTCGTACGTACCGGCGTCGCGGCGGCGGCCCTCGCGGCCGCACTCGTCCTGACCGGCTGCAGCAGCGACAGCGGCGGCAGCCCTGGCGACGACGGGGGCAAGGACAAGGGCGGCAGCGGCAGCACCGGGGAGAGCAGCGCGTCGCCGTCCGGCGGGGGCCAGGGGGCGTCGGCGGACGTCTCCGGGTCCTGGCTGGCGACGACCGACGGCAAGATCGTCGTGCTGACTATCCAGGGTTCCGACGCGGCTGTCGCGGGTGGGCACGTCTGCTCCGGCACGGTCGCCGAGGAGGACAAGGTGACGCTGAAACTCAAGTGCACGGACGGCAACACCGACCGTACGACCGGGGTCGTCACGCCGGGAGCCGGCGGCGGCTCGCTCACGGTGAAGTGGGACAGCGGGATCGAGGACTCGTTCAAGAAGACCGCGGCCGGCGACAAGCTGCCGGAGGGGCTTCCTACGGACATGCCCAAGCTGCCGGGTTCCTGACGTACGACTTACCGGCTTACCGACTTGCGTTTCGGGTCGTACGAGGCCGCGGCTCCTCAGGGGGCCGCGGCCTTCGTCGTCCAGGGAGTCAGCGGGTCACGCCGGGACGGCGCGGCATCGTCGCCCGGTCCGCGGCGGCCGTGCCGTGTTCCCAGCCCGCGTGGTCGTTGACGCCCCGTACCCGCGTCGACGTCGTCTCGGGGAACATCCGCTCCGCGCGGTCCTCCACCGCCACGTCCCGCGCCGCCAGCACCGGCAGCAGCGAGCCGCCCGCCTCCTCGGTGACGTGTTCCGTCGCCTCGGACAGGCGGTGGCCGACCCGGCTGGCGTACGCCGTCAGGAACGCCTGGCGGAAGGCCTTCGTACGCTTGCGGCCGCCCGCCCGCTGGGCCGCCTCCGCACGGGTCATCGCCGCCGTGCCCTGCACGAGGAGGGAGGTGTAGAGCAGCTCGACGGATTCCAGGTCGGGTTCGAAGCCGACGACCGTGGAGAAGCCGAGGCCGCTGTTCCACACCGCGCGGCAGCGGTTCGCGGAGGCGGCGGCGTCGAGCAGTATCGCCTTGGCCGTCTCGTACGGCGCGTCGACACCGATCCGGCAGGCGACCGGCACGTCACCGGTGTGCCCCTGGGCGGCG
Organism: Streptomyces sp. TRD_SC_5; assembly: GCF_056836825.1. Lineage (NCBI taxonomy): Bacteria > Bacillati > Actinomycetota > Actinomycetes > Kitasatosporales > Streptomycetaceae > Streptomyces > Streptomyces sp. TRD_SC_5. The sequence goes on from NZ_JBWZZS010000001.1 coordinate 3,210,769, forward strand.
AGCAGCGCGGCGTCGATGCTGTGGCGCGCCATGAGCTCCTGCGCCTTGGCGGTGAGGGCTTCCGCCTCCTCCGGATAGTCGGTCGCCTCCGCCTTGGCCAGCAGCGCGCGGATGCGGGTGAGCATGCGCGGCTCGTCGGCGGTGAGTGAGTGCGGGCGTACGTGCACGGGTTCGCCCGGGGGCGGGCCCACCGGCTCGATCGTGGGCAGCCGGACGAGGAGGCGGAAGAGCTCCAGGAGCGCCGTGGCGAGCGAGAAGCGGTCCGCCCGCTCGCGGGCCGCGAGGGCGTCGGCGTAACGGTCGTCGCTGCCCCACCACGCCTCGGCCGCCTCCAGGTCGCGGAGCTGTGCCTCCCAGCGGGGGGCCGTTCTTGCGTACCTGCGGTTCTCGGCGGCGATCAGGTCGGTGGTCAGGCGCACGTGGCGGTCGTCGAGGTCGCGGCGGACGATGCGTACGACATCGGCGGGCTGCCAGCCGCGCTCCCAGGCGCGGCGCACGAACTCCTCGCCCCGGCGCAGCAGTTCGCGGCCCGCTTCGGCCCAGGGGGCGGCGGCGGCGAGCGAGGCACCGAGGTCCAGGCCGGCGTTGTCGTCGGCGGCGTACACGGCTGCGGCGACGGCCTTCTCGATCTGTTCCCTCTGTTGCCTCTGCTCCCTCTGTTCCATCAGCGGATTCCCGAGTCCGGGTTGGCCGCGTCCCATGCGCTGCGGCAGTCGGCCATCGCCTCCCGGTGGTCCAGGGACCAGACCGACAGCGCCTTGAGCACGTGAGTGAAGGAGTGGCCCATCGGCGTCAGCTCGTACTCGACCTGCGGCGGAATCGTCGGGTGGACGGTCCGCGAGAGCAGGCCGTCGCGCTCCAGGCGACGGACGGTGAGGGTCAGCATGCGCTGCGAGATGCCGGGCAGGGCGCGCTGGAGCTGCCTGAACCGGCGGATTCCGGCGGCCAGTTCGACCACGACCAGGACCGACCACTTGTCGCCGAGCCGGTCGAGCACGTCGCGGATTCCGCAGTCCTCCTGCGATTCGCCACAGCTGATCACGGGGTCGGTGGTTACTTCCGTGTGCCCCACTGACATCAATGTGCCTCCTTACGCGATCGCGCGCCGCCACCCACGATGGTCCCAGTTACCAAGAGGAACCACGAACGCGGGGAGAGTCATTCCATGTCGAAGATCCTGGTCACCGGTGCGTCCGGTGGTCTCGGGCAGCTCGTTTCACAGCGCCTGGCGGGCCGCGAGGACGTAGTTCTGGGTACGCGGAACCCCGCTCCCGGGGGCCGCCGTATCGACTTCGACGACCCCGCGTCCCTGGTCGAGGGCTTCGCCGGGATCGGGACGCTGCTGCTGATCTCCGCCGGGGAGGGGGAGGACGACGACGTCATCGCACGCCACCAGGCGGCGATCTCCGCCGCCGAGGACGCGGGCGTACGGCACGTCGTCTATACGAGCCTGTCGTCCGACGGTGACCATCTGCCGTACGCGCTCGCGCACCGCTGGACCGAGCGGCGCCTGCGCGGGAGCGGCCGGCTCGACTGGACTGTGCTGCGCAATGGGCTGTACGCCGAGTTCCTGGCCTTCATCGCGGCGCCCGGCCCCGACGGGCGGATCACCGCACCGCTGGGCACCGGGCGGCTCGCCGCGGTGGCACGGGAGGACCTGGCGGAGGTGGCGGCGCGGGTCGCGGTGTCGGCGGCGTCGCATGCCGGGCGTACGTACGAGCTGACCGGGGAACGGGCGCTCGGCGGCGCGGACTTGGCGGCGGCTCTGTCGGTGCCGTACGAGCCGGGGAGCCTGGCGGGGACCAGGGCGGCGATCGCGGGGTCGGGCAATGCCGCGGCCTTCCAGGTACCGATGCTGGTGGGGACGTACTCCGCGATCGCGGGCGGCTTCATGGATGGCAGCGAGGCCGAGGCGAGCGAGCTGGCGCGGCTGCTCGGGCGTGCGCCTCGGCCGGCGCTGGATGTGTATGTGAAGGCGGTGGGCGGCGTAAGCCGGTAGGGGGCGGGCCGGGCATACCCAGGAGTCGGCTCAGCGGTCGTGCCGGCGGGCGTCGGCGCGGAAGTCTGGGCACGTGATCACACCGGCCGTGCGGCTCACCGCACTCCACAGGACATATGGCGAGGTCAGAGCGCTCGACGGAGTCGACATCGGCTTCGGGAGCGGGACTTTCACCGCCGTCATGGGGCCTCGGGTTCCGGGAAATCGACGCTGCTCCAGTGCGCGGCCGGGCTCGACCGGCCCACCTCCGGGACGGTCACCGTCGGCGGCACCGAGCTGGGCGGGCTGGGCGAGCGCGGGCTCACGCTGCTGCGGCGGGACCGGATCGGCTTCGTGTTCCAGGCGTTCAACCTGCTGCCCTCGCTGACCGCCGCCAGGAACCACCAGCGGACGGGCCGGATACCCGGCGTTGTCAGTGCCGGGTGTCAGACTCGCACCCATGAGCGATCGTTGGGCCGTCGCCGCGACGGACGGGGGTGGGGCGCTGCTCGTGCCGCTGGGGCGGGACGGGCGGCCGGCCGGTGACGTGCGCAAGGAGCCCGACCTCGTGGCGGCGGTCGGTTCCCGGCCCGAGGTCGGCCGGTGGGTGTGGCGGTCCACCGTCGAGATCTACCCGCGGCTGCTCGCTGCGGGCGTGCGCGTCGAGCGGTGTTACGACGTCGAGGACGCGGAGTCACTGCTGCTCGGCCACGAGGGGCGCCACGGCGAGCCGCATTCGGCAGCGGCCGCCTGGGCGCGGCTGCACGACCGGCCCGTACCGCCCGATCCACCACAGCGCGCCGCCGAGCCCGGATCGCAGTCGTCGCTCTTCGAACCGCAGCCGGTCCCGGTGCCGTTCGAGGACCTGCTGGAGGTGTACGCCGATCAGCAGCGCAGGCACGGGGCCGCGGAGCACCCCGACCGGATGCGGCTGCTGACGGCCGCCGAGTCGGCGGGGATGCTGGTGGCCGCCGAGATGAACGGGGCGGGGCTGCCGTGGCGGGCGGACGTGCACCGGGCGGTGCTGGAGGAGCTGCTCGGCGAGCGGTACGCGGGCGGCGGCGACCCGCGCCGCATGGCGGAGCTGACGGACGAGATCTCGGCGGCGTTCGGGCGGCGCGTACGGCCCGAGCTGCCCGCCGATGTGATCAAGGCCTTCGCGCAGGCCGGGATCAAGGTGAAGTCCACGCGGCGATGGGAGTTGGCGGAGATCGACCATCCGGCGGTGGAGCCGCTGATCGCGTACAAGAAGCTGTACCGGATCCATACGGCGCACGGCTGGGGCTGGCTCCAGGACTGGGTGCGCGCGGGCCGGTTCAGACCCCAGTACCTGCCGGGCGGGACCATCACTGGCCGGTGGGTCACCAATGGCGGCGGCGCCCTCCAGATCCCGAAGGTGATCCGGCGGGCGGTGATCGCGGACGACGGCTGGCGGCTCGTGGTCGCCGACGCGGACCAGATGGAGCCGCGCGTCCTGGCCGCGATCTCGCGCGACCCGGGGCTGATGGAGGTGGCGGGCCAGCCCGGCGACCTCTACAAGGCGGTGTCGGACCGGGCGTTCGCCGGTGACCGCGACATGGCGAAGCTCGCCGTGCTGGGCGCGGTGTACGGGCAGACCTCCGGGGGTGGGCTCAAGAATCTCGCCGCGCTGCGAAGACGGTTCCCGCGTGCCGTCGCGTACGTGGACGACGCGGCGCGCGCGGGCGAGGAGATGCGGCTCGTACGGACGTGGCTGGGCCGGACCTGCCCGCCGGCCGCGGGGGCCGGCGACGACGGTGAGGCGGGCATCCCGCAGGAGGACGCCGAGTCGGCGGAGGCCCGCGACGGGGAGTTCACGCCGGGATACGCGTCGACGAACGCCCGCGCCCGGGGCCGCTTCACCCGCAACTTCGTGGTGCAGGGCAGCGCCGCCGACTGGGCGCTGCTGATGATGGCGGCGCTGCGGCAGAACCTGCGGGCAGCGGGGCTCCGGGCGGAGCTGGTGTTCTTCCAGCACGACGAAGTGATCGTGCACTGCCCCGCCGAGGAGGCGGGGACCGTCGCTGAGGCGATCCGCGTGGCCGGTGATCTGGCCGGGCGGATCGCCTTCGGTCAGACGCCGGTGCGCTTCCCCTTCACGACGGCGGTCGTGGAGTGTTACGCCGACGCGAAGTGAAGTGACGCAGGGCGGGCGCTACTTCCCCTTCGTCTTGCCCTGCATGCCTTCCGGCTCGTACCACTTCTCGCTGAGCGCGATGGCCCTGAGCTGCTTCATCGTCAGCGCCGGCTCGGCGCGCGTGGGGGCGTTGTGCTGCGTGTCCGAGTTGAACGCGGAGATGACGACACGGTCGCCGTTCTTCCGGATCACATCGGCCGTCCACATCACGGCGCCCGCCACGCCCTTGTCGCCCGCGCCCCGGCGCTCGACGACGGTCGTACCGTCGGGAAGGGTGGTGACCTCGCCGTCCGCCTTGAGGTCGTCCAGCACGTCGCCCATGCCCCGCTGCACGTTCACCCCGACCAGGCTCCTGCCCTTGCCGTCGTCCACGGTGACCTGGGCGTAGTCGCCCTGACTGCCGCGCCGTTCCGCCTTCAGCCCCTTGGGCAGCAGCGACGTGAACAGGGCCATGAACTCCGCCGGGTCGGTCGTCGGTACGTCCTGCGGCTCCCGCACCTTCATGGGCTCGGGCAGGTCCCGCAGCGCCTTGTGCCACTCGTCCGAGGTGACCAGGGCCTTCATCTGTGCCGGCGACAGCGGTGGGTTCGCACGGCTGACCGCCGAGTCCTTCTGCGTCGGCGCGTTCCATTCGCTCAGGTCGACGAGGTAGCCCTCGGGGGTGAGGAGAACGGCGCGCCAGGACTTCGTGTCCGCGCGGTGGTCCGGGTACTCGTACCCCTGGAAGAGCATCAGCGTGGAGCCGTCCTTCAGCTTCTCGCTGGTGCACGCGTCATGACGAACCATGGCCTTGTCCGGGCACAGGGTCTGCTGCCGGGACGATTCGGCGTCCGGGTCGACCCGCTGGAGCCCGAGCCCGACCGCCGCCTTGCCCCTGCCGTCGTCGATGACGCCGAAGACGGTGGGGCCCATCGCGTCTCCCGTGCCGCGCGCTTCGGCCTCGGTCAGCGTCCCGGCGGGCAGCAGTCGCTCGAACGTCCTGATCATGTCGTCCGCGGAGACCGCCCCCGACCCCGTTCGGGGCTCCGGACCCGTGGGAGGAGCGGGAGCCGGCGTGGCGGGACCCGCCACCTGGGCCGCGCCGGTGCCACCGCCGCCCACCAGCCCGCCCATGTACGCCCCGACCGTCCCCACCAGCGCGAGCGCGGCCACGCTGCCCGTCACGGCGGCGACGCGCCGCCGCCGCAGGGCGCGGCGGCCGCGTGCCATACCGGCGTCGACGAGCCCGGCGGGACGGTCGCTGGAGAAGCCGTCGCCGGTTCGGCGCAGCACCTCGCCGAGCTCTTCCTCGAAGGGACCTGGGTGACGCGGCTGACCTGAGTGGCCCGAGTGCTCTGAGGGCATGGTGAAACCACCACTTCCTGTTCGGTAATCGGTAATCGGTAACTGGACGGAATGAGGAATCAGCGGGAGGCGAACTCGGCGAGACTGCCGCCGAGCTGTTCGCGGAGCTTGCCCAGTGCGCGCACGGATCTGGTGCGTACGGCGGCGGAACTGACGTTCATCGCGTCGGCGGTCTCCTCGATGCTGCGGTCCTCCCAGTACCGCAGCACCACCACCGCCCGGTCCTTGGGAGCCAGCTGCGCGAGCGCCTGGAGCAGCGCCAGCCGCAGGGCGAGGTCGTCCGCCTGGGGGCCGCCCGTCGCGGCGCCGGTGTCGGGCAGCTCCGCGAGGGGGTGCTCCGACGCCGAGCGGCGCCGCTGATGCGTGAGGAAGGTCCGTACGAGAACGGTCTGGGCGTACGCGGCCGGGTTGCCGATCCGGGAGGCCCGCCCCCACAGCAGGTACATCCGGCCCAGCGTCTCCTGCACGAGGTCCTCGGCAAGGTGGGTGTCGCCGCTGGTCAGCAGGCATGCCGACCGGAACAGGTGGGTGAAGCGGCCCGCCGCGAACTCCCTGAACGCCTCCCTCCGGGACTGGCGCATGTCCTCCCCTTCTGCGACCGGCACGGTGTCCGGCGTTCGCCTTCACCCCATTGACGCGATGGCTCTGCGGAAATGTTTCACCTGAACGGCGGCTCATGACTCGGGCGCTCGTGGGTACTCGCCGCGCATGAGCGCATTCCAGAGCACGAGCACCAGTGAGATCGCAGGCCTCACGGAGCCCATGGCCGCGAGTGACCTGGTCATCGGCATCGCGCCGTTCGTCGCGGGGCTCGCCATCGCGGCTGCTTTGGTTGCCGCGGTGTGGTGGGGCATCCGCATCAGGAATCGCGAGCCGTCTCCTCCTACGCCCCAGGAGCAGCCGCACCGGCCGGACGACTCCGGCCCGCCCGAGGTGAGGGAGCGCCGGGAACCCGACGAGGTGCTGCCTCCGGAGGGCGGACGCGGACGGCTCCTCCCGCATGAGCTCAGAAACAGCGGCAACGCCTCCGGCAGGCACCGCGACGGGGACCCGGAGGACCGGCCCCGGTGGGACGAGAAGTCCGGGGGTTCGTTCGGCAGCGGCGGCCCCGGCGGCTAGCCCGCCGACAGGCGGAACAGGGGCACCCGAACAGAGACTGCAGACAGACGAGAGCGCCGAAAAGGAGCAACTGCATGACCGCCCTCAAGAGCACCCTGCCCGAAGCCGCCCGTCAGACCACCGCGGACGCCCTCCAGGGCACGCTGGTGGACCTGCTCGGGCTGTCGCTTCTGGCAAAGCAGGCGCACTGGACGATCGTGGGCCCGCGCTTTCGCTCCATCCACCTCCAGCTCGACGAGGTGGTGACCTTCGCCCGTTCGTACGCCGACGTCGTCGCTGAACGCTCGTCGGCCATCGGCGTCGCACCGGACGGCCGTGTCGAGACGGTCGCCAAGACCAGTGAGCTGCCCACGCCGGCGGACGGCTGGACCCAGGACAGCGACGTCGTGGCCCTGATCGTGGACACGCTCGGCACCATCGGTCTCAGGATGCGGGAGCGGATCGACGCGACCGACAAGCCCGACCCGGTGACTCAGGACATCTTCATCGGCCTCACCGCGGAGCTGGAGAAGCAGCGCTGGATGTTCCAGGCCGAGAACCAGCACTGAGGCCCACCAGCACTGCACCGAGGGAGCCGCGCGATGGCCGGGACAGACCGAGCCCCCGGATGGACCGACGAGGCGGAACAGGGCGAATCCGGCACAGACGGTGACCGGGCCGAGCGCCGCGCCTCCACCCCCGCCCGCGCGTCGGCCCGGGACACCGCCCGCATCGCCGTGCGGGTCGCCCTGCCCACCCTCGTCGGCGGCGTCGTCGTACGCCGCGAGCAGGGCCTGGCGCTCGCCGCCCGCCTCGACGCGGACCGCCACGCGGTGCGGCTCCTGAACGAGCTGCGCGGGCGGTACGGTCCCGGTCCGCTGCACCTGCGCCTGGCGGGCCGGGACATCGCCCTGCCCCTCTCCGCCGAGGACGCGCGGCGGGTACTGGACGAGACACCGGAGCCGTTCGCCCCGGCGACGCACGAGAAGCGCGACGCGCTCGCCCACTTCCAGCCGCACGGCGTACTGGTCTCCACGGGCCGGGAGCGCGAGGAGCGCAGGGCCTTCAACGAGCACGTCCTGGAAACCGGGCGGCACCTGCACCACCTCGCCCCGCAATTCGTAGGCACCGTGCGCGAGGAGGCCGACGAGCTGCTCGCGCGCACCGGCGCGCTGGACTGGGACGCCTTCGGCGCCGCCTGGTGGCGGACCGTACGCCGCGTCGTCCTCGGTGACGCGGCGCGCGACGACACCGCGCTCACCGACCGCCTCGGGCGGCTGCGCGGCTTCGGCAACCGGGCGTCCCTGATCCCTCCGCGCGCCACCGCCGGCCCGCGCGAGCGCTTCGAGCGCGGCCTGCGCGCCCACCTGGACCGCGCCGAGCCGGGCAGCCTCGCGGAGGCGCTCAGCCGGACGCCCGCCAAGCCGGGCGTCGACGCGGCGGGCCAGGTGCCGCACTGGCTGTTCGCGTTCGACGCGGCGGGCATCGCGGCCGCCCGGACGCTGGCCCTGTTGGCCACCCACCCGGCGCAGGAGCATCAAGTACGCAACGAGCTGGCCATACCGGACCTGACGCGGCCGCAACTGCTGCCCTACACCCGCGCGTGCGTCATGGAATCGGTGCGGCTGTGGCCGACGACGCCGTTCCTGCTGCGCGAGAGCACCCGGCAGACGCGGTGGGGCGAGGGAACTCTGCCCGAGGGGACGGCGTTCCTTGTGTACGCCCCCTACTTCCACCGGGACGGTTCCGCGCCGTACGGTGACCGCTTCGTACCGGAGATCTGGCTGGACGGCACGGCGCAGACCGGCCCCGAGCTCGTGCCCTTCAGCGCGGGACCCGGTGTGTGCCCCGGCGAGGACCTCGTCCTTCTCGTCACGTCGACGCTCGTCGCCGCGCTCATGGAGCGTCACGACTTCCGGCTCGACGACCGGGTCCGGCTGGACCCCGACCGGCCGTTGCCGTACACCCTCAACCACTTCGCTCTGCGCTTCTCGGTCGCCGCGCGGCCCTGAGAGGCATCGACCGGCCCGGACGAGGAACCCGAACGCCATGGATCACACTCAGGCCCCCGTGCTGGAAGCACTCGACCGCTACCACGAGCGCGGCGAACTCGCGTTCACGCCACCGGGACACAAGCAGGCCCGGGGGGCGGATCCGCTCGCCCGCAAGGTCCTGGGCGACGCGGTGTACCTCTCGGACGTCCTGGCGTCCGGCGGCCTCGACGACCACCGCACCAGTGGCAATGTGCTGCTGCGCGCCGAGCAGCTGATGGCCGACGCCGTGCACGCCGAGCACACCTTCTTCTCCACCTGCGGCAGTTCGCTGTCCGTCAAGGCGGCCATGCTCTCGGTCGCGCATCCGCACCAGAAGCTCCTGATCGGCAGGGACGCGCACAAGTCGGTCGTCTCCGGCCTGATCCTCTCCGGCATCGAGCCGGTCTGGGTCGACCCGCAGTGGGACACGAAGCTGAATCTGGCGCATCCGCCGTCCGCCGCGGACTTCGAGGCGGCCTTCGAGCGCGAGCCCGAGGCGCGCGGCGCCCTGGTCACCAGCCCGACACCGTACGGGGCTTGCGCCGAGCTGTCCGCCATCGCGCGGATCTGCCACGCCCGTTCGGTCCCGCTGATCGTCGACGAGGCGTGGGGCGCGCATCTGCCGTTCCACGACGGGCTGCCGTCGTGGGCGATGGACGCGGGCGCCGATGTCTGCGTGACCAGCATCCACAAGATGGGCAGCGGCCTGGAACAGGGCTCGGTGTTCCATCTGCAGGGCGACCTGATCGACCCGCAGGTGCTCAAGTCCCGCGCCGACCTGCTCGGCACCACCAGCCCCTCCGTCATCATCTGGGCCGGGCTCGACGGTTGGCGGCGCCAGATGATGACGCACGGCCACCAGCTGATGGACGACGTACTGCGGCTCGCTTCCCACGTCAGGGCGGAGATCGAGCGGATCCCCGGCCTGCACGTCAACGACCGCACCGACTTCACCGGTCCCGGCAAGGCCGCGGACTTCGACCCACTGCCGGTGATCATCGACATTCAGGCACTGGGTACGACCGGCTACCGGGCGGCGGACTGGCTGCGCGAGCGGCGCAGTACGGACATGCATCTCATCGACCACCGCCGCATCGGCGCGCAGCTTACGCACGCCGATTCGAGGGCCACGACCGCGCCGCTGCTGGACGCGCTGAAGGATCTCGCCGACCACGCCGAGGAGTTGGGTGGCGCGCCGGTGGTCGACGTACCGGCGGGAGCGGAGATGCGCATGGAGCAGACGTGCCTGCCCCGGGACGCGTACTTCGGTGACACCGAGGACGTACCGCTGGAGGAGGCGGTGGGGCGGGTGGCCGCCGAGATGATCACGCCGTATCCCCCGGGGATTCCGGCGGCGCTGCCGGGCGAGCGCCTGACGGAGCAGGTGCTGCGCTATCTGCGCACGGGCCTGGATGCGGGCATGAACGTACCGGACCCGGCGGACCCGAGTCTGAAGACGGTACGCGTCACGGCCGAGCGGGCCTGAGGCAGCCGACGGGCGATTGTCAGTGGTGGGTGACAGGCTGGATTTACGAGGATCTGCGACGAAAGGCAACGTCATGATCACCACTGATTTCGTGCCCGGCTCCCCCTGTTGGATCGACCTCGGCTCCCCCGATGTGCCCGCCGCTGCCGAGTTCTACCGCTCGGTCTTCGACTGGGAGTTTCAGAGCTACGGACCGGATTCCCCGGACGCGAACGACTTCGGTGTCCTGAAGCGGGACGGCAAGAGCATCGCCGGGATCGGGCGGCTCACCGAGGAAGGGGCCCGCTCGGCCTGGATGATCTACTTCTGCACACCGGACGCCGACGCCACCACCGAGGCTGTGGAACGGTCGGGCGGCAAGGTGCGGGTCCCCCCGATGGACGCCGACGGCGAGGGGCGGATGGCTCAGTACACCGACCCGCAGGGCGGTCAGTTCGCCGTCTGGCAGCCGGGCAGGACCAAGGGGATGGAGGCCGCGGACCAGCCGGGCAGCCTCTGCTGGACCGAGCTCTACACCACCGATTCCGCCGGTGCGAAGCAGTTCTACGGCAACCTCTTCGGCTGGGAGACCCAGGACATGGAACTGCCGGGCGGCGGCGGGACGTACTCCATGGTCACCCCCGCCGACCAGCCTCCGGAACGCATGCACGGCGGCCTCATGGAGCTCCCGTCGGAGGCCCTCGTGCTGAACAGCGGCAGGCCCTACTGGCACCCGGTGTTCGCGGTCGAGGACTGTGACGCCACGGTCGCCAAGATCACTGCGAAGGGCGGCAGCGTGCAGATGGGGCCGGAGGATGCCGAGGACGTCGGACGGCTGGCCGGCTGCGTCGACCCGGCCGGCGCGGACTTCGTGGTGCTCACCCCCGTGACGCCGGCCCCGGCCTGAGGCAGCGGCCCGGCACATGGAACGGGCGCGCTCAAGCGGCCACCGCCACCGCGTCCACCGCCGGGGTGCGCAGTGTCCGGCGGGCCGTCCCCAGGCTGGTGACGAGCGTCGCTGCCGCGGCTACCGCCACGATGCCGATCCAGATGCCGAACCCCTGGCCGGGGAGCATCTCGTCCGTACGGACGTAGGTGAACGGGACGATCCCGGCGAGCCCCGCCGCCGTGCCGAAGAACACCCCGGTCACGGTCAGTACGAGCCCCTCGCAGCCGACCGTCCCGAGCACCTGTCGCGGGGTGGCCCCGGCGAGGCGCTGCTGGCCGAACTCGCGGCGCCGGAAGGAGGTGGCGGCGTACAGACTGTTGATCAGCATGATGCAGGAGAAGACCACGATGATGCCGACGACCACGAGGTTCAGGGTCTCCAGGTTCTTGTCCTCGACCGATTTGGTGAGGCCGGATGCCTTGATCGCGTCGCTCTCGACGGCCTGCATGTAGAGCGTCGCGGTCGCCATGCCGGTGAAGAGGACCAACGGCACGAGTACGCCGGACAGTTCCGTTGCGCGGCGGCGCATGGTGTGGACCGTCAGGTAGCCGCTCGCCCCGGCGAGCGCCTCGATCGGCCGCCCCAGCCGGCCCAGCGCGGCCCGGAGCAGTACGGGTGAGAAGACCGCGAAGCCCGCGGCCAGCAGGATCGCGCCGTATGCCGCCGGAGCCATCGCCATGGGGTCGGTGCCGTCCATGGCGAGGGTGGTGAGCGCCGATCCCGTACCGGCGGCGAGCGCGCCGTACCCGGCGAACTTCCTCGCCCGGCCGCCGGATTCACGTACCACCGTGGCGGATTTGGCCGCCCGGCGGACCGCGAGGAAGGCGGCGCCCACCGAGGCCGGCAGCGCGATGGCGATCCCCGACACGAGCGCGATCGGCCCGAAGGCGTACTCCACGCTCCGCGCGACCTGCCCGCTGTCCTGGAACATGCCGAGCAGCGCCCGCCCTGCGAGCATCGCGGGCCCGATCGCCAGCAGCGCCCCCACCAGCCCGACCACGGCCGATTCGCCGACGACCATCCGCTTGATCTGCGCCGGAGTCGCCCCGGTGCTGCGCAGCAGGCCGATCTCCTCCGCCCGCTGACGTACGTTCACAGTGAGCGTGGAGGCGATGGCGAAGAACACCAGCAGCGATCCGTAGCCACCGACCACCACGGCGGCGGTGGACATCGACTCGGCGCTGACGTCATCGACCCCCGGCGCCCCGGCCGTGTCGTGCAGCGAGTTGAACGTCATGATGATCGCGGCCCCCAGGAAGGCGGACAGCAGCGTCGCGACGAAGCGCCCGGGGCGCTGCCGGACCGAGCTCATGGCCAGTACGAACATCGCTCACCCCCCCGCCGGAACGTCGCGGTCGTCACGGCCGTCTCGCACGTCACGGCCGTCTCGCACGTCACGGCCGTCTCGCACGTCACGGCCGTCACGCGCCTCACGGCCGTCACGCGCCTCACGGCCGTCACGCACGTCGCCGTGCTCCCGGTCGCCCAGGTGGGCGAGCCGCTCCGCGATCGCGTCCACGGTCGGCGCGCTCAGGTGCCCCGCCAGCCGGCCGTCCGCGAGGAAGACCACGGTGTCGGCGTACGAGGCGGCCACCGGGTCGTGCGTCACCATCACCACCGTGCGGCCGTGCACCCGTACCGCTTCCTGAAGCAGCCGCAGTACGTCGCGCGCGCTGCGCGTGTCCAGCGCGCCGGTCGGCTCGTCCGCGAAGACCACGCTCGGCTCGGTGACCAGCGCCCGCGCGATGGCGACACGCTGGCGTTGGCCGCCGGACAGCTGGTCGGGCCGGTGCTCGAGGCGGTCGCCGAGGCCGACCTGGGTGAGGATCCGCCGCGCCCGGTCCCGGTCGATGCGGCGGCCGGCCAGCTTCAGCGGAAGCGTGGTGTTCTGCGCGACAGTGAGGGTGGGCAGCAGGTTGTACTGCTGGAAGACGAAGCCGATCCGCTGCCGCCGGAACTTCGTCAGGTCGGCCTCGGAGCCGCCGGTCATCTCCTCCCCGTCGACCACCACCTGCCCCGTGTCCGGCCGGTCGAGGCCCGCCGCGCACTGCAGAAGGGTGGACTTCCCGGAGCCGGAGGGCCCCATGACGGCGGTGAAGGTCCCGGCGCCCAGGCTCAGCGTCACCCCGTCCAGGGCGGTCACCGCACTGTCCGCCGTCCCGTAGACCTTGCTGACCGATACGAGCCGCAGGGCTTCGGCCGCCCTGCGTGTGTGCTCCTGCTGTGTGCGGCGGAACATCCTCATCACTCCCTCGTGGCACCTGCTGTGCCGTCTGAAATGACGCTACGGACGAGGGGGAGGCGTGCCGATGGCCGTAACCACCGAGTGCGGGTGTACCTGGGTACACCGTCGCCCGACCGCCTCAGCGGCTGCGGATGCTTGAATTTGTTCGCAACAGGGTTCCTGCGAACACCTATTGACATGTAACTGACGATCCAGCGAGAGTCGACCCCGCCAGTGAAGTGATGCCGGTCACGTATCGAGGAGCGTCTCGTATGCCCGAAATCCCCGCAGTCTCACGTCGCTTGCTCCTGGGAGGGACGCTGGCCACCGGAGCGTCGCTCGCGGCCGGGATCGGTTCGGCCGGGAGCGCGTCGGCGGCGCCGGCGGCGGCTGCCGCTTCGGCCGCGGCCGGAGCTACCGCCGTCTCCGCCGCGACCCCCGGCCGCAAACCCGGCCAGAAGTCGATGATCAACGTGCCCTTCGAGCCGTACAGGACCGTCCGCGTCGGCGTGATCGGACTCGGCAACCGGGGCTCCGGCATGACCACGGGATGGTCCGTGGTCCCCGGCTGTGTCGTGACCGCCGTCTGCGACATCCGCGCCGACCGCGCCAAGCGGACCGCCGACCAGCTGGTCGCGAAGGGCAAGCCGCGCCCGGCGGAGTTCGGTGGCTCGGCCGACTCTTACGCGCAGATGCTCAAGCGCAACGACATCGATCTCGTGTACGTCGCGACGCCGTGGGAGTTCCACTACGAGCAGGGCAAGGCCGCGCTGCTGGCGGACAAGCACGTCGTCGTCGAGCTGCCCGTCGCGACCGAGCTGCGCGAGCTGTGGGACCTCGTGGACACCTCGGAACGCACCCGCAAGAACCTGATGCTGGCCGAGAACTGCAACTACGGCCGTAACGAGCTGGCCATGCTCAAGGCCGCGCACGAGGGCCTGTTCGGCGACATCACCAACGGCCACGGCGGCTACCTGCACGACCTGCGTGCGCTGCTCTTCTCCAACACGTACTACACCGACTCCTGGCGCCGGCTGTGGCACACCCGCAGCACCGCGTCCTTCTACGCCATGCACGGGCTCGCCCCCATCGCGGCGGCCATGGACATCAACCGCGGCGACCGCATGACGACGCTCAAGGCCACCGCGACCGCACCGATGGGCCTCGCCGACTACCGGGAGCGTTTCGTTCCCAGGTCCCACCCCTCGTGGAACGAGACGTACGTCAACGGCGACCTGGTGACCTGCGCGATCGAGACGGCGAAGGGCCGGACCATCCGGGCCGAGCACGACGTGAGTTCGCCCCGGCCCTACAGCCGCATCAACTCCATCGCCGGCACGCGCGGGATCTTCGAGGACTACGCGGGTACGTCGACGACCGGCGGCCGCATCTACGTCGAGCCGGACCACGGCGGCCACTCCTGGCGGGACTTCGACACGTACCGCAAGGAGTTCGACCACTGGCTGTGGAAGAAGATCGGCGACGACGCCGCGAACAACGGCGGACACGGCGGCATGGACTACGTACTTCAGTGGCGCACGGTGCAGACGATGCGGGCGGGGCTGGTCCCGGACATCGACGTGTACGACTCGGCGGCCTGGTGTTCGCCGGTTCCGCTGAGCGTCATGTCGCTGGCGAACAAGGGCCGGCCGGTCGCGATACCGGACTTCACGCGCGGGGGCTGGGTGAATCTGCGCTCCGGTCTCGACTCGCGCATGACTGAGATGCCCCCCGTTTCCTGAGCTCGCGCACCCGAAGGAGCAAGCAATGAGATCAGCACGACTGATCAGTTCGCTCAGAACCGTGGCGGTGTCGGTGGCGGGCGCGGTCATGCTCGTCCCGGCCCAAGCGGCGGTCGCGGCGGGGCCGCAGGCCCCGGCGATGGCCCCGGCAGCGGCCAGGACCGAGGTGACCATCTCGCCGGTGGACCTCGACGGTCCGGCCATCTCGACGGTGAAGGTGTCCGTGAAGAACACCGGGCCGCAGCGGCTGCGTTCGCTGAAGGTGTCGTTCGCCGGACCGGTCGGCTGGGCGGTCCAGCCGTCCGTGCGCAGCGTGGGCGGTTCCCTGGCGACGGGTGCGTCGGCCGATACGACGTTCCAGATCCAAGTCCCGGAGAAGCGGCCCGGTTTCGTCATCCGTACGTTCAAGGCGACCGCGACGTATCAGGGCGGGGACGGCGAGGGCACAGCCACCGGCACCCGGACCGAGCGGTCCGGCACTCCGCAGGCGAGCCTGTCGGCGGCGTACAACAATGTGGCGATCACCGACGAGTCCGCGACGAAGGCGGGCAACTACGACGGTGAGGGCAACAGCTTCTCGGCGCAGAAGCTGGCCGCGGTGGGGCTGACGCCCGGAGCCGCCGTCAACGCCCTCGGCGCCAAGCTGACCTGGCCCGATGTGCCGGCCGGGACGAAGGACAACGTGGCGAGCGCGGGGCAGGCGGTGACGCTGGCCGGCAAGGGCAGCAAGCTGGTGTTCCTCGGGTCGGGCGTCACCAGCGCCGCCACGGGCAACGCCACCGTCCACTACACGGACGGAACCTCCAGTACGGGGTCGTTCGGCTTCCCGAACTGGTCGTTCGACCCGGTGACGGCGCACGGCGCGACGCTGGTCAAGTCGACGGACGGCCGGAACCGGCAGGACGGGTACGGCAACGCCACGGTGAAGTACAGCGTGTTCGCCCACTCGGTCGCGCTGGACCCGGCGAAGACGGTCGACTTCGTGGTCCTCCCCGCGAACGCCAACGTCCACATCTTCGACATGGCATTCGCTCCCTGACGGCGCAGGCGTCCGCCCGGCATCCCGCGGGCCGCCCACCCCGCTCCTCAAACGCCGGGGGCTGAAGTTCCGGCAGTGGAAAGGGCGGCCGCCCGGGACAAGGCCGGCCCGGCGGGCGGAACCCGTCGGGCGAGGTCGGGTGCCGCGGGCGGAGCCGGTCGTGTGACGTTGGGCGCTGCGGACGGCAGGCCATTACGCGACCTCCCGCGACGAAATCCAGCCCGTCCGGCGCTTGAGAACCCGCCCGAAGGGCGCCGGGCTCCGAGGGCCTGCCCCCACGCGGCGAAGCCGCAAATGTCACAGCCGGAAAGGGGCGGGGTGGGGAAAGCTCCGCAGGACACGCTGCACTCGCCCCGCCCCGCCCCACCCAACCCTCAGACAGTGATCACCTTGATCCCCGCGTCCGTGAGCCGCCCCACCGCCTCCGCCGAGATCGCCGAGTCGGTCACCACCACGTCGATCCGGTCCAGCCCACAGATCCGGGCAAACGCGCGCTTCCCCATCTTGGACGAGTCCGTCACCACGATCACCCGGTGCGACCGCTCGGCGAACAGCCGGCTGATGCTCGCCTCGTCCTCCTGATGCGCCATGACGCCCAGTTCCGGGTCCACCCCGTCGACGCCGAGTATGACCACGTCCAGGACGACCTCGTTGAGTACGCCCATGGTCAGCGGCCCGACCAGCTCGTACGTCTGCGGCCTCGCCACCCCACCAGTGACCACGATCTTGATCTGCGGCCGCACCGCCAACTCACCCGCGATGTTCAGCGCGTTCGTGACCACGGTCAACACAGGACCGGCACCGGCACCGGGACCCGCGCCCGCGCCCCCTCCCGCAGAGGCCCGCAGCGCCAGCGCCCGCGCCACCTCGGTCGTGGTCGTGCCGCCATTGAGGCCCACCACGTCCCCGTCCGCGACCAGGTCCGCCGCGGCCGCCGCGATCCGCTGCTTCTCGGACGCGTGGCGCGACGACTTGTAGCGCAAGGGCAGCTCGTACGACACACCGTGCGCGATCGCACCACCCCGCGTCCGCACGAGCATCTGCTGCTCCGCCAGCTCGTCGAGATCCCTGCGGATCGTCGCGGCGGAGACCTCCAGCGTCGTGGCGGCCTCCTCGACCTCCAGCCTCCCCTCGGCGCCCAGCAGCTCCAGCAGCGCGCTCCACCGCTCGTGTTTCGACATGCGGTCGGACTCCTTCCAACATGGACGGCGAGTTCAGCTTGGTGGATACTCGCCACACGGCGGTCAACGCTCGAAGATGCTTGGAACGGCGACGCTCCGAGCAGTTTCAATCATATGGGGGTTTGTCCAATGACCACGTCCGCGTCCACGTTCACCACAGACTCCTCCCGCACCTCGGTCGAGATCGTCTCCCAACCTGCCACATGGGCCCAGGCGGCCAAGACACTTCCCACCCACACCGACGCCCTGCCGCGCCGCGGCGAGCGCGTCGCCGTGATCGGCTGCGGCACCTCCTGGTTCATGGCCCAGGCGTACGCGGTACTGCGCGAGACCGGCGGCCACGGCGAGACGGACGCCTTCGCCGCCTCGGAGTTCCCGTACCGCGACGGCTATGACCGTGTCCTGGCGATCACCCGTTCCGGCACCACGACCGAGGTCCTGGAGGTACTCCGGCGGGTTCGGGGCACCGTGGCCACCGGCGCGATCACGGCCGACCCGGCGACACCCGTCATGCAGGCGGCGGACGCGGTGGCCGTACTGGACTTCGCCGACGAGGAGTCGGTGGTGCAGACCCGCTTCGCCACCACCGTCCTCGCCCTCCTGCGCGCCCACCTGGAGGCGGAGGACGCACTTCCGGCCGGTGTACGTCCGCTCTCGGAGGCAATCCAGGACGCCGAGCGGGCGGTCGCCGTGCCGCTGGCCGCCGAGGTGCTCGGGGCCGAGCAGTTCACCTTCCTCGGCACCGGCTGGACGTACGGTCTCGCGCTGGAGGCCGGGCTCAAGATGCGCGAGGCGGCGGGCGCCTGGACCGAGGCGTACCCGGCCATGGAGTACCGGCACGGCCCGATCAGCATCACCGGACCCGGGCGCGTGGCGTGGGTCTTCGGCGCGCTGCCGGACGGCCTGGCGGAGGACATCCGGCGCGTCGGCGGCACGATGACCGCCGAGTCCCGCAGCCCCGAACGCCGCAGCCCCGAGCCCCGCAGCGCCGTCGACGGCGGCCTGGACCCGCTGGCCGACCTCATCCGCGCCCAGCGCCTGGCGGTCGCCCTCGCCGAGTCCCGCGGCTACGACCCGGACAAGCCCCGCAACCTCACCCGGTCCGTGGTCCTGGAGAACAGCACGGCGTAACACTCCCACTCAAGCCCTGTCCCCCAGTGGGTACGCCGAACGGTCCCGCCAGCGGTCACCGTCGCGGACGATCAAGTGGACCGCCGCGACCCGGGAGGTCACCGGCAGGGCGGGCGCGCACTCCGCCTCCAGGGCGTCGTACGCGCGCTCCCAGGTCTGCGGCCCCTCATGGTTGGCGACCGTCAGATGCGGGTCCAGCCCCTCACCGAACAGGCCCCGGTAGGGCACCGCTTCCGGCCAGCGCCCGGTGAGTTCCTTGGTGAGCGCCCGTACCGGGTCGGCAGGCCGCGGCTCGAGGAAGAGGACGCCCGGATACCGCCCGAACTCGGCGAACGTCAGCTCGAAGGCGTCGTGCGAGCGGAACAGTTCCAGCAGTTCGCGGTGGACCGGGCCGTCGATCCGGCTTTCGTGCAAGAACGGGTAGAGCACGGTCACATGGGCGGGAAATCCGGCCCGGACGAACGGATCGGCCTCGGGCACCTTGATGGTCAGAGCCGTGTCCCCGGCAACGTCCGGCCACCCCACTGCCCCACCCCCGCTACCCCGCTCACCGTCTGAGAGGCCAGAAAACCACAGCCCCGCAGCCCCCATCCCGCAGCCCCCGTCCTCAGCCCCTCAGCCCCTCCGCCTCCGCACAGCCGCCAGTACCCCCAGCAGCACACCCACCGCCAGCACGATCAGCCCCCGCGTCCACACCTCGCGCTCGATCTGTGTCGCGAGGAGGACGCAGGACAGCGCACCCAGTACGGCGACCGTGGTGGGCGTCCTGAAGTGGCCGTGCGGCACGTCGTCGCGGCGCAGGACGAGCACGGCCGTATTGACGATGAAGAAGACGACGAGGAGCAGCAGCACAAGGGTCGAGGCGAGGGCGGCCACATCCCCCGTGATCGCGAGCAGGAGTGACAGCGCCGTGGTGGCGGCGATCGCGGCCCACGGGGTGCGGCGGCGGGGCAGCACCCTGGTCAGTACCTCCGGGAGGAGCCCGTCGCGCGCCATGCCGTAGGCGAGCCGGGAGGACATGATGCCGGTGAGCAGCGCGCCGTTGGCGACCGCGACGAGCGCGATGACGCCGAAGAGCCTGGGTGGTACGGCCCCGGCCGCCTCGACCACTTCGAGCAGTGGCCCACTGGACTCGGCGAGCGTTTTCGTGTCGACCGCCGCACCGGCCGCGATGCCCACCAGTGCGTACACCAGGCCGGCGGTGGCCAGCGCGCCGAAGAGGGCGCGGGGGTAGGACCGCCGTGGGTCGCGCGTCTCCTCGGCCACATTGACGGACGTCTCGAATCCGACGAACGAGTAGAAGGCGAGGACGGACCCGCTCAGGACCGCAGCCGCGGGCCCGTGTTCGGGCGTACCGAGCTTGGTCAGCCTGCTCAGGTCGCCGTCGCCGCGCAGCACCACCCAGGCGCCGAGTCCGACGATGAGCAGGAGGCCGCCCACCTCGATGACGGTGGCGACCACGTTGGCCCTCGTCGACTCTCTGATGCCGCGGGCGTTGAGCAGCGCCAGCGCTGCCAGGAAGATCGCCGCTACGAGTACGACGGGCAGCGAAACGAAGACCGCCAGATAGTCGCCGCCGAAGCCCCTGGCCAGAGCCGCGACGGAGACGATGCCGGCGGCGAGCATGCAGAAGCCGGCGAGAAACCCGGCGAACGGCCCGTAGGCGAGCGTGGCGTAGTGCGACGCGCCGCCCGCCCGGGGGTATTTCGTGGCGAGTTCGGCGTACGAGGAAGCGGTGAGCAGCGCCAGGCAGAGCGCGACGGCCAGCGGCACCCACACGGCGCCGCCCGATTCGGCGGCAACCTGGCCGACCAGGACGTAGACGCCTGCGCCCAGGACGTCGCCGAGGATGAAGAAATAGAGCAGCGGGGTGGTGAGGGCACGCTTGAGCCCAGTGCCCGTCCCGGACGCCGCAGGCGCCACTCCCTCACCCACCGTTCCGTGCGGGGCCACGGCATCCTTTCGTACTGCCTCTCGCTCGCTGACACCGCGTCATGCGGAGGACGCGATGTCAGCGACATACAACGGACCGTCGGCTTCGGCCGGCGCCCGGCTCAGACGGCGATGGGAAACCGCTCCCACACGCGGTGCTGCCCCAGGAGTTGCTTGAGCTGCTCCAGCGTGTCCGTGCCGCTGTCGCCGGTCACCACACCCGGCGTTCCGACGGGAATCCCCGCCGACTCCAGGACACGTTCGGCGCCGGCCCAGCCACCGATGGCCTTGCCGTGCCGGAACGCCTCCAACAGCATCAGCTGCACCCTCGGATCGGTCGCCGCGCCGGCCGGCGCCACCGCCTCGGCGGCCTTGGCGTCCCGCGCGGCGTACGCGTCGCTGCCGATCCCGGGCACGCCCACCACCAGAATGGCGTCGTACTCGACAGAACGCGCGGTGACATAGCTGCGCTGGACGGCGACCGGCTCGCCGCCGCCGCCGCCTTCGAGCTTGCCGCCCGTCGGGGCGATCACGAGCGGGACCATCCCGGCCTCCAGGACGGCTTCCCGTACCGACCGCACCCCGTCGAGGTCACCGTCGGCATCGACGACGATCCCGATGACGCGCCCGTCCGACGGCCAGCTCTGCCCCAGCTGGGACAGGGCCGGGCTCGGGTCGGGGGAGGTCAGTGACACGGTGGCCGCCGGCGCCGGCAGCCCGAGGCCGATGGCGACCTGCGCGCACAGTTCCGGGTCGATGTTGGCGAGCACCTTCAGCCCCCGCTCCTTGATGGCCTGCTCGTAACACTTCCCGAGCTCGAAGGTGTACGCCGCGATGATGTGCTCGCGCTCGACGGGCGTCATGCTGAGCCAGAACAGCCGGGGCTGGCTGAAGTGGTCCGCGAAGGTGGCAGGCGCCTCGCGCACCTTCTTCCCGGCCGGCACCTCCAGCGGCACCTCGATGTACGCCCCGGTGGCCGCGCCCGCCTGGAACGGGCAACCGCCGTCGAGGGAGTTGGGCCGGTAGGGAGCGGCGCCGGTGTGCACGGCCGTCTGGTGCATGCCGTCGCGCAGCATGTCGTTGACCGGCGCGTGGGTCCGATTGACCGGGATCTGGGCGAAGTTCGGCCCGCCGAGGCGACTGATCTGCGTATCCAGATACGAGAAGAGCCGGCCGCTGAGCAGCGGGTCGTCGGTGATGTCGATGCCGGGCACGAGATGCCCGGGATGGAAGGCGACCTGCTCGGTCTCGGCGAAGAAGTTCGACGGGTTGGCGTTGAGCGTCAGCAGCCCGATCGGCTGTACGGGCGCGAGCTCCTCCGGGACGATGTTCGTCGGGTCGAGCAGGTCGATGCCCTCGAACATCTGCTCCGCGTTGTCGGGAAAGGTCTGGATGCCCAGCTCCCACTGCGGATGGGCACCGGCCTCGATCGCGTCGGCGAGGTCCCGGCGGTGGAAGTCGGGATCCATCCCATTGATCAGCTGCGCTTCTTCCCACACCAGCGAGTGCACGCCGAGCTTGGGCTTCCAGTGGAACTTCACCAGCGTCGTGGCGCCCTCGGCGTTGACCAGCCGGAAGGTGTGGATGCCGAAGCCCTCCATCATCCGGAAGGAGCGCGGGATGCCCCGGTCGGACATGTTCCACAGGGTGTGGTGGGTCGCCTCGGTGTGGAGGGTGACGAAGTCCCAGAACGTGTCGTGCGCGCTCTGCGCCTGCGGAATCTCCCGGTCCGGATGCGGCTTGCCGGCGTGGATGATGTCGGGGAACTTGATGGCGTCCTGGATGAAGAAGACCGGAATGTTGTTGCCGACGAGGTCGAACGTCCCCTCGTCCGTATAGAACTTCGTCGCGAAGCCACGCGTGTCCCGCACGGTGTCCGAAGAACCGCGCGAGCCGAGGACGGTCGAGAACCGCGTGAACACCGGCGTCTCGACGCCCTTCCCCAGGAAGGCCGCCTTGGTGACCTGCGCGGCGGTCCCGTAGCCCTGGAAGACGCCGTGCGCAGCGGCGCCCCGCGCATGCACGACCCGCTCCGGAATGCGCTCATGATCGAAATGGGTGATCTTCTCGCGCAGATGATGGTCCTGAAGCAGGACCGGCCCGCGGGCGCCGGCCTTCAGGGAGTGATCGGTGTCGTACAGGCGAGCGCCCTGAGCGGTGGTCAGGTACTCACCCCCCTGGGCCATGTCGGCCTGCGCGGCGCCGGTGCGCCTGCCCGTGGGGCTGACCGTCTCGGGGCCGCTCTGGTCGGGCTTGGGCGGCAGCGGAGCGCGGGGGTCGGTCGGCTCGTCGACCGACGCCGACTCGGCACCGGGCCTGCCGGGGATGCCGTCCGGCGGACCACCGTCGCCGCGCAGCGCCTGGGCGGCCTTCTCGGCTGCCGCTTTCACCGGATTCTTCTCGCTCATCTGATCTCCAACCGTGTGGGGGCAACGTCACAGCTATGACCCGGACAGCAGAAGGGGAAACTGCGCCCCGAACCCACGTGCCCGCACGCACCAGCACCTGTGACAGCGCCCGCGCGAGTACCCACCACCCGGCGAACCCAACCGGCCGAATCGACCCCGAAGACAAGCCGAGCCCGTCACGCGTTGCGGGGGGAGCGCGAGCGCACCGGCAAGCGCGGCATGTCGGCGTACGCCGAAGCTCTCAGCCAAAGGCAGCTGGAGCGGGAGCGGCTGCGCGAACTGATCGCAACCGCGGAAACAGAAAAGCAAAAGCCCCAGGTCACGGCGAGTGAGTCCTGAGGCTTCTACAGAGCCGCCTTCGGGATTCGAACCCGAGACCTACGCATTACGAGTGCGTTGCTCTGGCCAACTGAGCTAAGGCGGCGCCGCTGCCGACACCATGGTGCGATCAGCAGCGGGCCCAAGTCTACACAGTTTCGCAGGGTGCTCCGCACAGCCCTTTGCGGTGGGCATCCGCGCAGGTCAGGAGCACTTCTTACCGGTCTTCGGAGGTGTGCCCTCCAGCAGGTAGGTGTTGATCGCCGTGTCGATGCAGTCGCTCCCGCGGCCGTACGCCGTGTGGCCGTCGCCGTCGTACGTCAGAAGGGTGCCGGAGGCCAGCTGCCCGGCCAGCGACCTGGCCCACTTGTACGGCGTCGCCGGGTCGCGGGTGGTGCCGACCACGACGATCGGCGCCGCGCCCTTCGCCTCGATGCGGTGCGGGGTGCCGGTGGCCTTCGTCGGCCAGTAGCCGCAGCTCAAGGAGGCCCAGGCGAGGCCCTCGCCGAAGACCGGGGACGCCTTCTCGAAGGTGGGCAGCTCGCTGCGGACCTCGTCGGGGCCGGTGAAGGCCGGGGGGAGATCCAGGCAGTTCACGGCGGCGTTGGCGTACATGAGGTTCTCGTAGCTGCCGTCCTCGGAGCGCTCGTAGTACGTGTCGGCCAGCGACAGCAGGGCCGCGCCGTCGCCGCCCATCGCGCGGGTGAGGCCGCTGCGCAGCTCCGTCCAGGCGGACTCGTCGTACATCGCGGCGATCACGCCCATGGTCGCGAGGGACTCGCCGAGCGGACGGCTCTTGCCGGTGGGTACGGGCTTGGCGTCGAGCTTGTCGAAGAAGCCCTTCATGCGCTTGCCCGCCTCGTTCGGCGTGCCGGTGCCCAGCGGGCAGTCCTTGCGCTTGACGCAGTCCGCGGCGAACGACTGGAAGGCGGTCTCGAAGCCGGCCGTCTGGTCGCGGCTCATGTCGCGAGCGGGGAGGGACGGGTCCATCGCGCCGTCGAGTACGAGACGGCCTGCGCGGGCGGGGAAGAGTTCGGCGTACGTCGCACCCAGGAAGGTGCCGTACGACGCCCCGACGTAGCTCAGCTTCTCGTCACCCAGGACCGCGCGCAGGATGTCCATGTCGCGGGCCGCCTCGACGGTGGAGACGTGCGGCAGGATCGTGGCCGAGCGCTTCTCGCAGCCGGCCGCGAAGTCCTTGAAGGATGTGACCAGGCCTCCGGTCTCTGCCTGGTCGTCCGGGGTCTGGTCCACCTGTGTGTACGCGTCCATCTCCTTGCCCGTCAGGCACTGGACGGGCTCGCTGCGGGCCACGCCGCGCGGGTCGACGGCCACCATGTCGTACCGCGCGCGGACCGGCGCGGGGTATCCGATCGCGGCGTACGCCTGGAGGTAGCCGATCGCGGAGCCGCCGGGCCCGCCCGGATTTACCAGCAGCGAGCCGAGGCGCTTGCCGGGGCCGGTGGCCTTCTTCCGGGAAACGGCCACCTTGATGTCGGCCCTCTCCGGCTTCTTGTAGTCGAGCGGGGCCTTCATCGTGGCGCACTGGAAGCCGGGGGCACCGCAGTCGCGCCAGCTCAGCTTCTGCGCGTAGTACGTCGCGAGGGCGGCCGGAACCCCTTGCTGCGGCGCGGACGCCGAGGCACTCGGCGACGAACCCCCCGACGAGCAGCCGGAGATGAGCAGCCCGGCTGTCGCGAGGGCGGTGGCAGAGATCCGGATCAGATGCCTGGTGTCCATCCTCGGAGCGTAGTGCGGCGGTGACGGATTGTGCGGAGAGAGGCTCGTACGAGTGATCCGGTCAACCGCGATGCGAGGCGGTTGAGCGGGCGGGCTCAGTGGCGCGGTGGGCTCGGTGAGCGGCATGGCGGCACGCTCGGTGGGCGGCATGGCGGCACGTCGCCAGTGCTGCAGGCTCGGCCGCGAGGCCGAGCCGGCCGTCGGGTCAGCCGGCGCGCAGTGCCACCGTCATGGCCTCCACCGCGAGCAGCGGCGCGACGTTGCGGTCCAGTGCCTGACGGCAGGCGATGATCGCCTCTATCCGGCGCAGGGTGCGCTCCGGGGTCGAACTCTGCGCGATGCGGTCGAGGGAGTCCCGCACGTCCTCGTTGGCGAGGGCGACCCGCGAACCCAGCTGCAGAGCCAGTACGTCGCGGTAGAAGCCGGTCAGGTCGGTCAGCGCCAGGTCGAGACTGTCCCGCTGCGTACGGGTCGAGCGTCGCTTCTGGCGGTCGGCCAGCTCCTTCATCGCGCCCGCCGTGCCGCGCGGCATGCGGCCGCCGGACGCCGCGCCGAGCGCCGCCTTGAGGTCGTCCGTCTCCTTGACGTCGATCTCCTCGGCGACCTGCTTGGCGTCCTCACCGGCCGCGTCGACCAGCTCCTGGGCCGCCTTCAGGCAACCGCCGATGTCGGCGACGCGCAGTGGAAGCTTGAGGACGACGGCGCGTCGAGCGCGTGCACGCTCGTCGGTGGCGAGCCGCCGGGCCCGGCCGATGTGCCCCTGCGTGGCACGAGCGGCGGTCGCGGCGGTGTCCGGATCGATTCCGTCACGCCGTACGAGCACATCGGCGACGGCCTCGACGGAAGGCGTGCTGAGGGTGAGGTGCCGGCAGCGGGACCGAATGGTCGGAAGGACATCCTCCAAGGACGGTGCGCACAGGAGCCAGACCGTACGGGGAGCGGGCTCTTCGATGGCCTTCAGCAATACGTTCCCGGCGCCTTCGGTGAGCCGGTCGGCGTCCTCTAGTGCGATGACCTGCCAGCGGCCGCCCGCCGGGGACAACTGGGCGCGCCGGACGAGTTCGCGGGTGTCCTTCACGCCGATGGAGAGCTGGTCGGTGCGCACGATCTCGACGTCGGCGTGCGTGCCGACCAGGGACGTATGGCACCCGTCGCAGAACCCGCAGCCCGGGGCGCCGCCCAGGGCCCGGTCAGGGCTGGTGCACTGCAGGGCGGCGGCGAACGCGCGGGCTGCGGTGGACCGCCCGGAGCCGGGCGGCCCGGTGAAGAGCCAGGCGTGCGTCATCTTGGACGCGGCGGGGGCGAGGGTGGCCCCGGACCGGTCGGCGACGGCGGTCACGAGCGCGTCGGCGTCCCGGGCGGCGGCGGCCAGCTGCGCCTGAACCCGCCCCTGCCCGACCAGGTCGTCCCATACGGCCATGGTGCTACCGCCTTCGCCGTGCGCTTGCGTTGCTTGCGTTCTTGCGTTCCTGAACCCCGACCGTCCCTATTGTGGTCGACCCCACTGACATCCATGGCCACAAGTCCCGACCGACCGCCGGGTGAGGTGCTCAGTGCGGGGCCAGTGCGGGGCTCTGCCGGGTGGCGGGCGTTGGTTTTCCTCCCCACCCCACCCCTTCCCGAAGTCCTCAATCGCCGGACGGACTCGGTTGTCCCCGGCAGGAAGGACCGGTACCGGAAAGCAGGCCGGACGTTTCAGTCGCCCGGGAAGGGAGCCTGATCACGAAGGCTCCGCCTGGCGGAAGGTCCCCGAGGTACCGGCCCCGCCCGGAAGGGCCAGTCCTGGCCGGAAAGCCGGCCCCGGGCCACCGGGAAGGAACCCGGGCCGGGGCCTCATGCCTGGCCGCCGCGCCCGAGCCTTCCGGCCGGGGCCCGAGGCTGTCAGCCCGGACCGGAAAAACTCAGCCCGTCCGGCGTTCGAGTACCGGGTCGGGCCGCGCGGACCGACCGGCTCGCGCCGGCACCGGGCCGCCAGGCCTCGGCCGCGCCGGGCCACACCGGGCGCCCGGCCCCCGCACGCCTAGCGGCGCCCGCCCCGTCCCCGACGATCGCCGTCGTCCTCGTCCTCGTCACGGCCGCCCAGCAGCTCGTCCGCGAGCGACGGCAGATCGTCGAGCGGCGTCTCCTCCGCCCAGTCGGATCGCCGGCGCGACGCACGCGCGTTCTGACCCGCGGTCGGATGCGCGGCTTCCGGATCCAGCCATGGCAGCTCGCGCGTACGGTCATTGCCGCCGTCACCCTCGTCGCCGGCCCCGGCCCGTTCGTCCCGGAAGAAGCCCGGCGGCACTCGGTCCGAAGGCTCGTCCCGTACGGGCGGCAACACGGCCGTCTCATCCGCCGGCGCCACATCCCGCACCGGTGGCAACACCGCCGTCTCATCCGCCGGCCCCGGCCCCGCATCCCGCACCGGCCGCAACACCGCCGTCTCATCCGCGGCGCGGGCCGGAGAAGCCGGCGGCGGCTCCTCCTTGTCCATGTCGACGCGCGGCCTCTCCACCGTCTGCGTCACCTCGTCCGGACGCACAACCGGCGTAGGCACGGTCAGCTCAGCATCGGAAGCGGAACTCGAAGCGGAAGCCGAAGGAGACGGGGGCGAGACCTCATCCGCCGCCACCGCCGCCGCGGAAGCCGCCGCCGCCGACTCCGCGAGCCGGCGCGCCTCCTCCGCCCGCAGCAGCGCTTCCTCCGCCCTGCGCTGCTTCTCGCGGCGGCGTTCCTCCGCCTCCGCCCGCAGCCTGGCCTCCTCCGCGGCCTGCCTGCGCAGCCGCTCCTGCTCGGCGGCCCGCGCCTTCTCCTCGGCCTCCCGGCGCTGCCGCTCCTCCTCGGCGAGCCGGCGCGCCTCCTCGGCCCGTCGACGGGCCTCCTCCGCCTGCCGTTCGGCCTCGCGCTGCCGCGCCTCTTCGATCTCGCGGCGCTTGCGCTCCTCCTCCTCGGCGCGGAGCTTCGCGAGCTGTTCCTGCCGCTCACGCTCCAGACGCTCCTCCTCCACCTTGCGCGCGGCCTCCTCCTCGGCCAGCCGACGCGCCTCTTCCTCAGCTGCCTTGCGCGCGTCCTCCTGCGCCTTCACCTCGGCGTCGGAGAGGGGCAGCATCCGGTCCAGACGGTGGCGTACGACCGTGGTGACCGATTCCGGGTCCTGGCCGGCGTCCACCACCAGGTATCGCCCGGGATCGGCGGCGGCCAGCGTCAGGAAACCGTGCCGCACGCGCGCGTGGAACTCCGGCGGCTCCGACTCCAGCCGGTCCGGCGCCTCCGTGAACCGCTCGCGCGCCGTCTCCGGCGAGACGTCGAGCAGAACCGTCAGATGCGGTACGAGCCCGTCCGTCGCCCAGCGCGAGATACGGGCGATCTCGGTCGGCGACAGATCGCGGCCCGCGCCCTGGTAGGCCACGGACGAGTCGACGTACCGGTCCGTGATGACGACAGCGCCGCGCTCCAGCGCCGGACGTACGACGGAATCGACGTGCTCCGCGCGGTCGGCGGCGTACAGCAGCGCCTCAGCGCGGTTCGACAGACCCGCGCTCGACACGTCCAGCAGGATCGAACGCAGCCGCTTGCCGATCGGCGTGGCGCCCGGCTCGCGCGTGACGACGACCTCGTGGC
The DNA here is from genome assembly GCF_056836825.1 of Streptomyces sp. TRD_SC_5. Classification (NCBI taxonomy): domain Bacteria; kingdom Bacillati; phylum Actinomycetota; class Actinomycetes; order Kitasatosporales; family Streptomycetaceae; genus Streptomyces; species Streptomyces sp. TRD_SC_5. The sequence goes on from NZ_JBWZZS010000001.1 coordinate 3,239,109, forward strand.
CCTTGTTGCGGATCCACTCGGCGAGCGCCTCGACCTGGGTGGACTTGCCCGCCCCGTCGCCGCCCTCCATCGCGATGAAGAACCCGGTCGCGGCGGGCGCCTGGTCGGGCTCGCCGCCCCGCAGCGCCTCGCGCAGGTCGCGGCGCAGCGAAACACCCTGCCGGTCGTCCGCCTTGGCGAGTACGAGCGCGGCCACCGGCAGCAGCAGCGCGCCGACCAGCATCAGCGTGAACGCCGCGCCGCCGTGGGCGAAGACGAAGCTGCCGTTGGCCAGGCGGTGCGGGCCGATCGCCGCGGCGAGCACCGGGGCCACGACCGCACCGAGGGCCATGCAGACCCGTACGACGGCCTGGAGGTGCTCCGTCGTACGCGCGCGCCGGTAGTCCTCGGTCTCCTGGTCGAGCAGGGTGTGCCCGGTGTTGGCGGCGACTCCTGCGGAGAAACCGGCCAACAACGTGATCATGATGACGGTCGCCGTGTCGGGCACCAGCCCCATGGTGAGCAGCGCGACCCCGGTGACGGCGATCGCGAGCGACAGCAGGCGGCGCCGCGACAGCGTGGGCAGCACCTTCTGTGCGCTGCGGATGCCGATTACCGTGCCGCCGGTCAGGGCGAGGAAGAGCAGGGCGAAGGTGACGGGGCCACCGCCGAGGTCCTTCGCGTGCAGTACGGCGACGGCCGCAGCGGCGGCGATCGCTCCGGCGACCGCGGCGCAGGCCACGACGATGAGCCGGAGCGCGCCCGTGCGTCCCTTGTCGACACCCGCGCCGGTCTTGGGCCGGCGCAGGCCCTCAAGGGGGGAGCGCGCGCGGGGTGTCTGCGCGCCGGGAAGCTCCAGGAAGTACAGCGTGGATACGGACGCGGCGAACAGGCCTGCGGCGACGTACGACCCGAGGGCCGCCTGGTGCTGCGAGAACCAGGCGATGCCGGAGCCGAGCAGGTTGCCCACCAGCGTCGCCGCCAGCAGCACGGCGGCAGCCGCGGGCAGGGCGACGAAGCTCGTACGCAGCGACAGCCGGCGCAGCGCGTCCAAATGGTCCGGCAGCGGCCGTATCGTCGCGCCCTCCGGCGGCGGCGCGGGCAGCAGCGCGGGGGCGGCGCCCTCCTTGGCGACCGTCCAGAAGCGCTCGGCCACACCGGCGACGAAGACCGTGATCAGGAGTACTGCCTGGGCCTTGTCCGGGGTCCAGTCGATCCACAGCGGTGCGACGACGAGGAGGCCGAGCCGCAGCCCGTCCGCACCGATCATCGTCCAGCGGCGGTCGAGGGGCCCCGATGGCGCGGTCAGCGTGGAGACCGGGCCCAGGAGCAGGGCTCCGAAGATGAAGGTGGCAAGGATCCGAGCCCCGAACACCGTGGCGACCGCGAAGGCCGCACCGCGATAACCACCGCCGAACGCCCCTTCAGAAATCGCCGCCTGAAGTGACAGCAACAGCAGCACGAGAAGGGCGAGGGCGTCGCCGGTATTGCCGACGAGCTGTGCGCTCCACAACCGCCTGAGCGGAGGAAGGCGCAGCAGGGCTCGTACGGCTCGCTCGCGTGAGTCTGCGGCTAGTGCGTCGGAGGTGGGGCTCACGACCGTTGGCTGCTCGGCTCGCGTCATCCGCCCAGCCTATCCGGACCCCACCGGTCCCCGGAGGCCCCGCCCGAACAAACGTCTGCTCGCGGCCTCGCTCCGACCCCTCACAAGGGAACAGCCCCCGGCGCCACAAGGGCACCAGGGGCTGTAAACCCTGTAGGGGAACTTCCGCTGTGACTCCGCTGTGACTACTTACTCTTCCGACGGCGCACTGGAGGCCGACGCCTTCTTGGCCGGGGCCTTCTTGGCGGCGGTCTTCGCCGTCGTCGTCTTCTTGGCCGCCGTCTTCTTGGCCGCGGCGGTCTTCGCCGTGGTCGTCTTCTTGGCGGCGGTCTTCTTCGCCGGAGCCTTCTTCGCCGGGGCCTTCTTGACTGTCTTCTTCTTCGCCGGGCCCTTGGCGCGCTTCTCCGCGAGGAGCTCATAACCCCGCTCCGGGGTGATGTCCTCCACGCTGTCGTCCGTCCGCAGCGTCGCGTTCGTCTCGCCGTCCGTGACGTACGGGCCGAAGCGCCCGTCCTTCACGACCACCGGACGCTCGCTGACCGGGTCCGTGCCCAGTTCCTTCAGCGGCGGCTTGGCGGCGGCGCGGCCCCGCTGCTTGGGCTGGGCGTAGATCGCCAGCGCCTCTTCGAGCGTGATCGAGAAGAGCTGGTCCTCGGTCTCCAGGGAGCGCGAGTCCGTGCCCTTCTTGAGGTACGGGCCGTACCGGCCGTTCTGCGCGGTGATCTCGACGCCCTCGGCGTCCGTACCGACGACGCGCGGCAGCGACATCAGCTTGAGCGCGTCCGCCAGCGTCACCGTGTCCAGCGACATCGACTTGAAGAGCGACGCCGTACGCGGCTTGACCGCGTTCTTGCCGGTCTTCGGAGTGCCCTCGGGAAGGATCTCCGTGACGTACGGGCCGTACCGGCCGTCCTTCGCCACGATCTGGCGGCCCGTCTCCGGCTCGGCGCCCAGCTCGAAGTCGCCGCTCGGCTTGGCCAGCAGCTCCTCGGCGTACTCGACGGTCAGCTCGTCGGGCGGCAGATCGTCCTGCACGTCGGCGCGCTGATGGCCTTCCGCGTCCTTCTCACCGCGCTCCACGTACGGGCCGTAGCGGCCGACGCGCAGCACGATGCCTTCGCCGACGGGGAACGAGGAGATCTCGCGGGCGTCGATCGCACCGAGGTCGGTGACGAGCTCCTTGAGACCGCCGAGGTGGTCGCCGTCGCCGTTCCCGGCGTCAGCCGCGCCTCCCGGAGCGACAGCCGCGGCACCGGCGGCATCACCTTCACCACCCTCACCGAAGTAGAAGCGCCGCAGCCAGGGCACGGCCTGCGCCTCGCCCCGGGCGATGCGGTCGAGGTCGTCCTCCATCCTCGCCGTGAAGTCGTAGTCGACGAGCCGGCCGAAGTGCTTCTCCAGCAGGTTGACCACGGCGAAGCTCAGGAAGGACGGCACGAGCGCCGTGCCCTTCTTGAAGACGTACCCGCGGTCGAGGATCGTGCCGATGATCGAGGCGTACGTCGACGGGCGGCCGATCTCGCGCTCTTCGAGCTCCTTGACCAGCGAGGCCTCGGTGTAGCGGGCCGGCGGCTTGGTGGCGTGCCCGTCGACCGAGATCTCCTCGGACGAGAGCGCGTCACCCTGGGCGACCTGCGGGAGCCTGCGCTCGCGGTCGTCGAGCTCGGCGTTCGGGTCGTCGGCGCCTTCGACGTACGCCTTCATGAAGCCGTGGAAGGTGATCGTCTTGCCGGAGGCGGAGAACTCGGCGTCCCGGCCGTCGCTCGCCCGGCCGCCGATCTTCACCGTCACGCTGTTTCCGACGGCGTCCTTCATCTGCGAGGCGACGGTGCGCTTCCAGATCAGCTCGTAGAGCCGGAACTGGTCGCCGCTCAGGGCCGTCTCGGCAGGGGTGCGGAAGCGGTCGCCGGAGGGGCGGATCGCCTCGTGCGCCTCCTGCGCGTTCTTGACCTTCCCGGCGTACGTGCGCGGCTTGTCCGGCAGGTACTCGGCTCCGTACAGCTGCGTCACCTGGGCGCGGGCCGCCCGGACCGCGGTGTCGGAGAGCGTCGTGGAGTCCGTACGCATGTAGGTGATGAAGCCGTTCTCGTACAGCTTCTGCGCGACCTGCATCGTGGACTTGGCGCCGAAGCCCAGCTTGCGCGAGGCCTCCTGCTGCAGCGTCGTCGTACGGAAGGGGGCGTACGGCGAGCGGCGGTACGGCTTCGACTCGACCGAGCGGACGGCGAACGTCGAGTCGGCGAGGGCGGCGGCCAGGGCGCGGGCGTTCGCCTCGTCGAGGTGAAGGACGTCACTCTTCAGTTGTCCCACGGAGCTGAAATCGCGTCCCTGGGCGATACGCCGGCCGTCGACCGTCGTCAGGCGGGCGACCAGAGAGGACGGGTCGGAGGCGTCACCGGTGCGTCCCGTGGAGAACGTGCCGGTCAGGTCCCAGTACTCAGCAGAACGAAAAGCGATGCGCTCGCGTTCCCGTACGACGACCAGACGCGTGGCGACGGACTGGACACGGCCGGCCGACAGCCGGGGCATGACCTTCTTCCACAGGACCGGCGAGACCTCGTAGCCGTAAAGGCGGTCGAGGATGCGGCGCGTCTCCTGGGCGTCGACCATGGGCTTGTTCAGCTCGCGCGGATTGGACACCGCCTCACGGATCGCGTCCTTGGTGATCTCGTGGAAGACCATCCGGTGGACCGGGACCTTGGGCTTCAGGACTTCGAGCAGGTGCCACGCGATGGCTTCGCCCTCGCGGTCCTCATCGGTGGCGAGGAAGAGTTCGTCGGACTCGGCGAGGAGTTCCTTCAGCTTCCTGACCTGCGACTTCTTGTCGGCATTGACGACATAGATGGGCTGGAAGTCGTTCTGTACGTCGACGCCGAGGCGGCGCACCTCACCCGTGTACTTGTCGGGCACCTCGGCGGCGCCGTTCGGGAGGTCGCGGATGTGCCCGACGCTCGCCTCGACGACATAACCAGGGCCGAGGTAGCCCTTGATCGTCTTCGCCTTGGCGGGCGACTCGACGATGACGAGTCGGCGGCCGCCGTGTGCGGTCTCGCTGGTCGGGGACAACTTGGCTCTTCTCTCCGGTCGACACTCAGTGGTCCGTACGTGACGCTGCGGAGTGTGACGGTACAACCCGTCCCCGTGTCAAACGGCAAAAGCCCGCAACGGCCACTCGAACGGTAACCCGACTCCCGGCATTCCTGCCGCCCGGACCGCCCGACCGCCTCTGCGGGACCCCTTTGAAGACCTCGTGCAGATGCCGTGTGGATCTCTTCCGATCAGATCCGGCCGAAACACCACACTCCGAGAACGACGAAGGCCGATCCGAAGGCGGTGGCCAGCGCGAAGGAGATCGCGGGGCTCGTTCCGTACGCCACCGGCGCACGGTGCAGGGCGCGCGCCCCCGTCCACCACAGCACCCCGGCCCCGAACAGTGTGAACGCCGCTCCCGCGAAGACCGCCGGCCCGCTCTCCATCAACGTACCCCTCACACTCACCGTCGGCCGACCTGGCTCCCCGGACGGTGAGGCTGGCATCCCTGGGACACGGCCCGGCGACCTGGCCACGAACTGCGGGTGAACTGCGTGTGGGCGGCAGGCGGGCACAGCCAAGGGGCCGAGGAGGGACGGGCTCAGTCCAGCGGCTCCAGGAACGCCTGCTCGACCAGCAGGCGGATCGCCTCGGGGGTCCGGTCCCGCAGCAGCACCGGGTCCTCACCCAGCAGTTGCGCGATGGCGTCGAGAATCCGGCCGGCGCTGAGCGACCCGTCGGACACCCCGGCGAAGCCCGCGCCGACCGTGTCGACCTTCGTCGCGCGCCGCATCCCGCGGTTCTGGCGGAGCACCACGTACTCCGGGTCCTCCGCGCCCGGCAGCCCGATCTGCTCCTGCACGACCTCGTCGGCCAGCTTGAAGTGACCGGCGAGCAGCGCCGCGTCGTCGTGCGCCCGCAGGTAGTCCTGGCGCTCGAAATGGGCCCGTACGACCGGACCGAGAGGCTGTTCGACGGGGTGCGGCCACTCCTCGATGGTGATCGAGGGATCGGCGGCGCCGGACTTGCGCAGCGCGATCCAGCCGAAGCCGACGCCCTTGGTCTTGCGGGCCTCGAACTCGTCCAGCCAGGCGTCGTAGCGCGCGGCGTACTCCGCGGGGTCGGTGCGGTGGTCACCGCTGTCGCGCAGCCAGAGTTCGGCGTACTGCGTGACGTCCTGCACCTCGCGCTGCACGATCCACGCGTCGCATCCGCGCGGCACCCAGGAGCGCAGCCGCTCCTGCCACTCCTCCCCCTCCATGTGCTGCCAGTTGGCGAGGAACTGCGCGTACCCCCCGTCGTTCAGCCGGGCCCCCGCTCCCTGGACGAGCGTGCGGCACAGATCGTCCCCGCCCATCCCGCCGTCGCGGTAGGTCAGCCGCGCACCGGGCGAGATGACGAAGGGCGGGTTGGACACGATCAGGTCGTACGTGTCCTCGCCCACCGGGTCGTAGAGCGACCCCTCCCGCAGATCCGCCTCGGGTGCCCCGGAGAGCCCGAGCGTCAGCCTCGTGAAGTGCAGGGCGCGCGGGTTCAGGTCGGTGGCGGTGACGTGCACGGCGTGCTGCGCGGCGTGCAGCGCCTGAATGCCGGATCCGGTGCCGAGGTCGAGAGCGCTGGAGACAGGCGTACGGACAGTGATTCCGGCGAGCGTGGTGGACGCGCCGCCGACTCCGAGGACGACCCCCTCGTCGCGGGTGCCCGCGCCACCGGCGCCGCCCACCGCGCGGCCGAGGTCGGAGACGATGAACCAGTCCTGGCCCTCCTCGCCGCCGTACGGCCGTACGTCCACAGTCGCCCGTACGCCGGCATCCGCGCCCTCGCCCCCGTCCGCCCGCTCGGGCGCCAGCCAGCCGTCGGCCAGGCACTGCTCCAGGGGCAGGGCGGCCCCGGCGCGGCCGGCCGGGACGGCCTCCTGGAGCAGGAAGAGGCGTACGAGCGTTTCGAGCGGGCTGCCGCCGCGGGTGGCCCGCAGCGCCGGCACGGTCTCGCTGCGGGCGAGCGCGGCGTACGCGGGCGCGCCGAGCAGCTCCAGCAGCCCGTCGGCGGTGAAGTCGGCGGCGAGGAGCGCGTCGCGCAGGCGGGCGGAGCTTTCGGGCGCGGGAAGGCTGGTCGTACTCACCCGGCCATTGTCACCGCTCGCACTGACAAAAGGCGCGCGGCCCGGCCCCTCTTCGGGAACCGGGCCGTACGGGCGGGCCGTACGAGCGGGCCGTACGAGCGGGCCGTACGAGCCGCGAAAGGGCGGCCCTTCGCGCGGCAACCGGGCCCTTCGCGCCGCAACCGGACTGTCCGCGCCGCGACTACGCCTTCGCGTCGGGTGAGGCGGCGGTGCTCGCCCCCGGCTTCTGGCAGCCGGGCTGCTTGGCCATCGCCGTGCCGACCTCGCCGGACTGAAGCTTCTGGAGCGCCCGGTCGCCGCTCTTGCTGATCTTGCTCAGTTCGTCCGCGACGCCCTTGAGGCCGTCCGCGAACTTCGCCTGGTCCTTGGTGTCGAGCCCGTCGACCTGCTTCTTCAGACCGGCGTACGCGACCGAGGAGTCGTTGAGCTCCTTGACGGCTTCCTTCTGAGTCGTCTCGCCGCCCTCGACCGGCGGGGCGCCCGCCTTGTCCACGGCGGTGCCCATCGCCTTGTAGGCGTCCGAGATCTGCTGGAAGGCCCGGGAGTCCGTCCGCTGGACGTCGACGGGCTTGCTGTTGTCCGCGGTCTGCTGCTGGATGGAGGCGTTGGCGTCCGAGATCTTCTTCAACTGGGGCTGCACCTGGTCGCAGACCGTCTTTGCCCAGTCGTTGACCTTGTTGTCACTGTCGTCGCTGCTGCAGCCGGACAGCGCCATTACCAGTACCGCGCCGCCGGACAGCGCGGCCGCAAACTTCTTGTTCACCGGATTGGTCCCTTCCAAGGCTCTCGGCCCCGGAACATACACGCCAAGTGGGGGACATCCGCATGCCATACGTCCGGTTCATAGGCTATTGCAGCCGTTTGCACCAAGGGAGAGACACCTCACGAAACAGCCGCGGAAACGGTGACGGCGGGCGGACGCCGCGTCAGTGCGCGTCGTCCGCCCGCCTCTTGATCAGGCGTTACGAGTAGTACGACTAGACGACCTTGGACGGCACCGCCGGATCCGCCGGCTTGGGCACGCGCCCGGAGACGCCTCCTGAGTTGTCTTCGTCACCCACTGCGATTCCGCGCCGCTTGGAGACGTACACCGCGCCGACGATGACGGCGATGGCGAGCGTCGCCACCACCGCCCGCGCCCAGGGGTTGGCGTCGTCGCCGTAACTGAACTGCACCACCGCGGGAGCGATGAGCAGCGCCACCAGGTTCATCACCTTCAGCAGCGGGTTGATCGCGGGACCCGCGGTGTCCTTGAACGGGTCGCCGACCGTGTCGCCGATGACGGTCGCGGCGTGGGCCTCGCTGCCCTTGCCGCCGTGATGGCCGTCCTCGACGAGTTTTTTGGCGTTGTCCCACGCGCCGCCGGAGTTGGCGAGGAAGACGGCCATCAGCGTGCCGGTGCCGATGGCGCCCGCGAGGAACGAGCCGAGCGCGCCCACCCCGAGCGAGAAGCCGACCGCGATCGGCGTCAGCACAGCGAGCAGACCGGGTGTGGTCAGCTCGCGCAGGGCGTCCTTGGTGCAGATGTCGACCACACGGCCGTACTCCGGCTTCTCCGTGTAGTCCATGATCCCGGGATGCTCGCGGAACTGCCGCCGCACCTCGAAGACCACCGCGCCCGCCGACCTGGACACCGCGTTGATCGCCAGCCCCGAGAAGAGGAAGACGACCGCGGCGCCGAGCATCAGGCCGACCAGGTTGTTGGGCTGCGAGATGTCCATCTGGAGGCCCAGCTCGCCGATTTTCGCCCCGACGTCGTCGCGCGCGGTCGCGATGGCGTCCTTGTACGAGCCGAAGAGCGCCGCCGCCGCGAGGACCGCGGTGGCGATGGCGATGCCCTTGGTGATGGCCTTGGTGGTGTTGCCGACGGCGTCCAGGTCGGTGAGGACCTGCGCGCCGGCGCCCGTGACGTCGCCGGACATCTCGGCGATGCCCTGGGCGTTGTCGGAGACGGGGCCGAAGGTGTCCATGGCGACGATGACGCCGACGGTGGTGAGCAGGCCCGTGCCGGCCAGGGCGACCGCGAAGAGGGCGAGCATGACCGACGTACCGCCGAGCAGGAACGCGCCGTACACGCCGAGGCCGATGAGCAGCGCGGTGTAGACGGCGGACTCCAGGCCGATGGCGATGCCGGCGAGGACGACAGTGGCGGGGCCCGTCAGCGAGGACTTGCCGATGTCCCTGACCGGGCGTCGGTTCGTCTCGGTGAAGTATCCCGTCAGTTGCTGGATCAGGGCGGCCAGGACGATGCCGATGGCGACGGCGACGAGCGCCAGCACGCGCGGGTCGCCGTCGTGTCCCTTGACGACGGAGTCGGTTACGCCGTCCAGGTCGGCGTACGAGGACGGCAGGTAGGCGAAGACCGCCACCGCCACCAGGACGAGGGAGATGGCCGCGGAGATGAAGAAACCGCGGTTGATGGCCGTCATTCCGCTGCGGTCGGCGCGCCGCGGGGCGACCGCGAAGATGCCGATCATCGCGGTGACCACGCCGATCGCCGGAACGATCAGCGGAAAGGCCAGGCCGGCGTCGCCGAAGGCGGCCTTCCCGAGGATGAGCGCCGCGACGAGCGTCACGGCGTACGACTCGAACAGGTCGGCGGCCATGCCCGCGCAGTCGCCGACGTTGTCGCCCACGTTGTCGGCGATGGTCGCGGCGTTGCGTGGGTCGTCCTCCGGGATGCCCTGTTCGACCTTGCCGACCAGGTCGGCGCCCACGTCGGCGGCCTTGGTGAAGATGCCGCCGCCGACTCGCATGAACATCGCGATGAGCGCGGCGCCGAGGCCGAAGCCCTCCAGCACCTTGGGCGCGTCGGCCGCGTACACGAGGACGACGCAGGAGGCACCGAGCAGGCCGAGGCCCACCGTGAACATGCCGACCACACCGCCGGTGCGAAAAGCGATCTTCATTGCCTTGTGCGAGACAACCGTAAGATCCTTTGCCGGCTCGCCTTCCGCCGGAGTGGCTTCACGCGCGGCGGCCGCCACGCGCACATTGCTGCGTACGGCCAGACGCATCCCGATGTAACCGGTCGCCGCCGAGAAAAGCGCGCCGACCAGGAAAAACACGGAACGTCCGGCTCGCTGCGACCAGTCGTCGGCCGGTAGCAGCAAGAGCAGGAAAAACACCACAACGGCGAAAACGCCGAGTGTGCGCAACTGCCGGGCGAGATAGGCATTCGCGCCTTCCTGCACGGCCGCCGCGATCTCTTTCATCTTTTCGGTGCCTTCGCCGGCTGCCAGTACCTGACGTACCAGCAACTGGGCGACGACCAGGGCCGCCAGTGCCACTACGGCGATGACGATCACGATGATCCGGTTCTCGTCGGTGAGTACCGCGGCCGCGAGAGTAGAGGGGTGGTCCAGCTGATCCGATGTGAAGAGCCCCGCCATTCGTCCTCCTTGACGCTCAGCGCTCAAGATGTGGACGGATTGTAGGGAGCGGAACCTGATCAAAATAGAGCGCCGCAAACCGAATTGACCTTCGGTTGCCACTCAGGAAATGATCGACTTCCCGCAATCTCCCCGAAAGGGGTAATGGGGCAAACGCATTCACGATTCCGGAATGATCTCCCGGCAAGATCCAGAAAGGAGCCGGAAAAAACGAAAGGCCCTGCTCAGCAGGGCCTCACGTGAATATCCGGTCCGCGAGGACCGGTAAAGGATCAGGGGGCAGCGGTCGTCGGTGTCGTCGGCCAGCTCATGCGGATGGTGCCGCCAAACGCCCCGTTGACGACTTCGACATCGTCGACGAGACCACTGATGACCGCCAGCCCCATCTCGTCCTCACCGTCGGAGTCGGCGTCGGAGTCGGCGCCGGAACCCACGGACTCGGGCCCGGCTCCGGGCCCCGTGGTGCTGCGCACCCCGGGAACCGATCCGGCCGCACCGCCACCCGAACCGGGCACCTCGTCCCCGACCTCGATGGAGAAAGACTTCTCCTCCTCGGTCAGTGCGACCCGGACCGGAGCCGAGATGCCGTTGCTGCGGTGGAGTCCCACCGCACGGGTGCACGCTTCGCCGACCGCCAGTCGGACTTCGTCCAGCACCGCCTCGTCCACCCCGGCCCGGCGTGCCACGGCGGCCGCCACGAGGCGGGCCGTCCTGACGTGCTCGGGCTGGGCGCTGAAGCGGAGTTCAACGGTGGCCATCTGCGGTCCCCCTCGGACGTACGGGCGTGCTTCTCAGGGGCCCAGGCCTGCGGCCCGGTGCCCCTGTTCCTTCTTCCGGTCTCCCGGAAGCCGTCAGTCGGTGGCGTTGACGGCTTCGTCGACCGAGGTGTGAATGGGGAACACCTTGGTCAGCCCGGTGATTCGGAAGATCTTGAGAATGCGCTCCTGGTTGCAGACCAGGCGCAGCGAGCCCTCATGGGCCCGGACACGCTTGAGTCCACCCACGAGCACGCCGAGTCCGGTGGAGTCGAGGAAGTCCACGCCCTCCATGTCGACAACCAGGTGGTAGCTGCCGTCGTTCACCAACTCGACCAACTGCTCGCGCAGCTTGGGCGCGGTATACACATCAATCTCGCCACCGACCTCGACGACCGTACGGTCGCCACCAGGTCCAGACACGTTGCGAGTCGACAGGGACAGGTCCACGGATCCTCCAGCACCTTGCTATCGAGCGGCCGCCCCCCTGAGGTCTCCCCGGCGGAGCCAGAGGACGGAACGCCAGCCGCGATGGCATTCAATCACTTACCTGCAGGCATGCACGATGCCTTGGAACCATTGTCCGTCACGCCAGTGACACACTCGGTGCCGATGGCCAAGAATCACCGTCCCAGCAGACCTACGGAGAACGCGGGCGCGCGCCCCTCTCCCAGTACGGTCCTCGACCGGCTCACCGCAGGCGGGAGCCGGTCCTCGCGCATCACTCATACGGAGCACTTGCCCCCACGTGCGGGTTCCCATGCAGTCTGGCCCGACCGCATCCGTGCGGAAGTGATCGCGGCGATTCAGGCCGCCGGAATCACGCATCCGTGGACCCACCAGGCGCAGGCGGCGGAGTACGCCCTGGACGGCGAGTCCGTCGTCATCGCCACCGGTACCGCTTCCGGGAAGTCGCTCGCCTATCTGGCCCCCGTCCTCACCACCCTCCTCGACGGCTCCGAGGCACCGAACGGGCGCGGCGCGACAGCCCTCTACCTCGCACCCACCAAGGCCCTCGCGGCCGACCAGCGCCGCGCGGTGAAGGCCCTCGCCGCTCCGCTGGGCAACGCCGTCAGGCCGGCGGTCTACGACGGCGACACGCCGGTCGAAGAACGCGAATGGGTACGTCAGTACGCCAACTACGTCCTCACCAATCCGGACATGCTGCACCTGGGGATACTCCCCTCCCACCCCCGCTGGGCCTCCTTCCTGCGCGCCCTGCGCTACGTCGTCATCGACGAGTGCCACACCTACCGCGGTGTCTTCGGCTCGCACGTCGCCCAGGTGGTCCGCCGTCTTCGCCGCCTGTGCGCCCGCTACGGCGCGAACCCCGTCTTCCTGCTCGCCTCCGCCACTTCCGCGGAACCCGCCGTGTCCGCGGGCCGCCTGACCGGCCTTCCCGTCCGAGAGGTCGCCGACGACGCCTCCCCGCGCGGTGAACTGGTGTTCGCCCTCTGGGAGCCGCCGCTCACCGAACTGCAGGGCGAGAAGGGTGCGCCCGTACGCCGAACCGCCACCGCGGAGACCGCGGACCTCCTCACCGACCTGACCGTGCAGGGCGTCCGCTCGGTCGCTTTCGTACGCTCCCGGCGCGGCGCGGAGCTGATCGCCCTCATCGCCCAGGAACGCCTGGCCAACGTGGACCGCTCCCTTCCGAAGCGTGTCGCGGCCTACCGGGGCGGCTACCTCCCGGAGGAACGCCGCGCCCTGGAACGCGCCCTTCACTCCGGCGAGCTGCTCGGCCTCGCCGCGACCACCGCACTCGAACTCGGTGTCGACGTGTCGGGCCTGGACGCCGTCGTCATCGCCGGATACCCCGGCACCCGGGCCTCCCTCTGGCAGCAGGCGGGGCGGGCGGGCCGTTCGGGCGAAGGTGCCCTGGCGATCCTGGTAGCCCGCGACGACCCCCTCGACACGTATCTCGTCCACCACCCCGACGCCCTGTTCCGCCAACCGGTGGAGTCGACCGTCCTCGACCCCGCCAATCCGTACGTCCTCGCCCCCCATCTGTGCGCAGCCGCCTCCGAGCACCCCCTCACCGACGCCGACATGGAACTCTTCGGCCCGGCCGCCGCCGAACTGATGCCGCAGCTGGAAGCCGCCAACCTGCTCCGCCGCCGGGGAAAGTCCTGGTACTGGACCCGCCGGGAACGGGCCGCCGACCTCACCGACATCCGGGGCGAGGGCGGGCGCCCCGTGCAGATCGTCGAGGCGGAGACCGGCCGGCTGCTCGGCACGGTCGACGCGTCGGCCGCCCACGCCTCCGTCCACGACGGCGCGGTCCACCTCCACCAGGGCCGTACGTACCTGGTGCGGCAGCTGGACCTGGACGACCCGCACGGCGCCGTCGCCCTGGTCGAGGAGGCGAACCCGCCGTACTCCACCACCGCCCGCGACACCACCACCATCTCCGTCCTGGAGACCGACACCGAAATCCCCTGGGGCGAGGGCCGCCTCTGCTTCGGCTCCGTCGAAGTCACCAACCAGGTCGTCTCCTTCCTCCGTCGCAAACTCATCACCGGCGAAGTGCTCGGCGAGACCAAACTCGACCTCCCTCCCCGTACGCTCCGGACCCGCGCCGTGTGGTGGACCGTCACCGAGGACCAGCTCGACGCCGCCCGCGTCAACCCCGAGCAACTGGGCGGCGCTCTGCACGCCGCCGAGCACGCGTCCATCGGGCTGCTCCCGCTCTTCGCCACCTGCGACCGCTGGGACATCGGCGGCGTATCGGTGCCGCTCCACCCGGACACTCTTCTCCCGACCGTCTTCGTGTACGACGGCCATCCGGGCGGCGCCGGCTTCGCCGAGCGGGCCTTCCACACGGCCCGCCAGTGGCTGACCGCCACCCGCGAGGCCATCGCCTCCTGCGAGTGCGAGGCGGGCTGCCCTTCATGCATCCAGTCGCCCAAGTGCGGCAACGGCAACGACCCCCTCAACAAACGAGCCGCCGTACGCCTCCTGACGGTCCTCCTCAAGGAAGCCCCGGACGCCCCGCCCGCCCTGGATGCTCCGGATACTGCGGAGCGCCCTGCTGCCCCTGAGCGCCCTTCGGAGTGAGCCCGGCGGCCACAGGTCCGGCGGGGCCGGCCCGAGCCCTCACAGACACGCTGTAGGGCCCGGTAGCGGCTTCCGCCGTCACGTCGGAGATCTCGCCGTACACGGAACACCTCACCAGGCGCACTCCCTGAGCCTCGGCCACTTCGGCCGCCTCACCGCAGGCGGTGGCCTCACCCCGCATCCAGTGCCCCGCCGCCGCGAGAGCCGCCAGATCCGCCGCCCCGCCGGCCCGGTGCCGCGCGACCACCGCCTGCCCCGCCGCCAACGCCCCCGCAAACACCACGCCGAGCACAACCACAGCCACGACGACCCACACCGTGGCCACCCCCTGATCACCCCACCCACGCCTGCGACCGGGGCCACCTCTCGCACGCCGGCCACCCCGGCAACCGGGGCCACCCCGCTCGCCCCCGCCGCCCCTGTGGCCGGGACCCGCCCGGTCGTCCCCGCCGTCCCCGTGGCCGGCCAGGGCACGTCCGCAGGTCCGCGCCCACATCACGCCGCCACCCCCACGCTCTCCTCGGCCAGCGCGACCGCCTCCGCCCGTAGCGTCAGCGACAGGGCGCCGAGGCCCGGGGCCGGGGCCTCGACGGCCACCCGCACCAGATCTCCCTGCCTGCCGATCGTCACGCGCGACCCGCGCGGCGCCGCCTGCCGGGCCGCCGCGACCGACGCGGCCTCCGGCTCCTGCCGCGCGGCGGCCCTGGCGCCGGCTCTCGCCGCGTCCACGCACTGGATTTGCGCGGAGGTGGCCATCAGCGCCCAGACCAGCGCCATCGTGAAGAGCACCAGCGCCGGCACCACCACGGCCGCCTCCGCCGTGACATAGCCCTGGTCCGCACACCTCCCGGCCTCAGAACGGCACATTGAGTGCCCTCCCCACGACCGCTTCCAGAGCCGACGAGACCATGTCGCTCGTGACCACCTTGTAGAGCGCCGCCGCGAAGGCGCAGGCCATGATCGTGCCCATCGCGTACTCGGACGTCGTCATCCCCGCGTCCCCGCCGCCGGCGACCCTGCCCAGCAGCCTGTGCGTCCGTACCCGCATCCACACCCACATGTCGACCCCCAAGGTCAGTTGCCGTTCATCAGTCCGCTCGCCAGTCCGATCACCACGGGCGCCACTCCGACCACCAGGAAGGCGGGCAGAAAGCACAGCCCGACCGGCCCGACCATCAGCACTCCCGCCCGCTGGGCCCGCGCCGAGGCCTCCCGCGCCCGTTCGGCTCTGAGGCCCTTTGCCAGCCGGGAAACGGGTTCGGCCGCCGGAGCCCCGGAGGCGCCCGCCCGTTCCAGGCAGCGGGCCAGCCCCGCGGCGCCCGGTATCGCGCCGAACCGGCCCCACGCGTCCACCGGTTCGCCTCCGAGCCGCAGCTCGGCCGCGGTCCGTGCCAGCCGCTCACCCACCGGGCCGCCGAGCGAATCCCCGACCGCCTCCGCCGCCTCGCGCGGACCGGCGCCGGCCGAGATGCAGGCCGCCAGGAGATCGGCGGCGAGCGGCAATTGGCTTGCGTCGACCGGGCCCTCTTCGCGCGGCTTGCGCCTCCGCTGCCACCTCGCGGTCCCGTACGCAGCGACCGCCCCGACCGCGCAGCCGATCAACCCGCCGACCAGCACATAGCCGGTGGCAGCGGCTACGAGCGGCGGCCCCCAGCTCAGGACCTTCACCCCGTACTCGGGCCGCCACCGCCACCGGCGCCCGAAGCCCGCCCTCGCCGCCTCCCTGGCCAGCAGCGCCTCCAGCCGCCTGCGCTGCAAGCGCTCCCGCCGCCGTCCGGCCAGCGCGAGCGCCAGCCACACCGCGGTGGCCGCGACCGACACCACCACCCCCAGCCTGTGAACAACTTCCCCGCTCATGAGCCCTCCCCCCGTCGTACGATCCGCCGGGCCCAGAAGAGACCCGCGCCCTCCAGCGCCCCGCCGACGAGCAGGCACCCGAGCCCGGCCGGGGTGTGCAGCAGCACCCGCAGCGGAGCGGCCCCCAGCGCGGCGCCGATCAGCAACCCCGCCAGCGGAAGCAGCGCCAGGAGCGCCACCGTCGCCCAGGCACCCGTCAACTGGGCCCGGAGGGTCTCCCGCTGGTCCCGCTCGGCCCGCAGCGCGCCCTCCAGCCGGTCGAGCCCGGCCGCGAGACCGGCACCCCCGTCCACCGCCACCCGCCAGCAAGCGGCGATCCCCACGAGCCCGTCCGCCCCCGGCTCCCGCGCCGCCCTCCGCAGCGCATCCGGTACGTCCCCGCCGAACCGCGCCGCCGCCATCACGTCGGCCTCCGCCCCGCCCAGCCCACCGGTGCCCGCAGCGGCGGCGAGCAGCGCCTGCCCCGGCTGCCTCCCCGCGCGCAGCTCACCCGCCACCGCCCCGCACAGCGCGATGACGGCGTCCGCCCGCCGCTCCCGCTCCCGGCGCCGCTCCCCTGCCCGCAGCCGGCGCCCCACCAGCGGCACGGCCACCGCTCCCGCGAGCAACGGCAGCACCGACTCGCCCAGGACGGCCACGAGCACCGCCACCGGCACACAGAGCCACTCCCGCCGCAGCCGCCCCCGCACCGGCGCCGACACCCGCTCCCACAGGGCGCCCGGCCCCCCGGGGTCCACCGCCGCGCCCGCAAGCATCAGCCGCGCCCGCCGCAGGTCCCGGTCCCGCCCGGCCAGCAGCCAAGCCGCCGCCCCCGCGCACACCGCAGCCGCGTACACGGGCCCCACGCCCGCCCCCGTCACAGCGCACCCCCGATCAGCGCACGCAGCCGGGGCCAGCCGCGTTCGTACGAGAAGGCCTGGGCACCCCACCGCAGCGCCGGCACGGTCACCACCAGCCCCGCCGCGTCCCGCTCCAGCACATGGACCTCGGCGACCCGCCGCAGCCCGCCCCGGTCCCGCGCGAGATGCACCACCACCGCCAGGGCCGCCGCCAACTGGCTGTGCAGCGCCGCCCTGTCGAGCCCCGCGGCCGCACCGAGCGCCTCGAGCCGCGCCGGGACATCCGTCGCCGCGTTGGCGTGCACGGTGCCGCACCCGCCCTCGTGCCCGGTGTTGAGCGCGGCCAGAAGCTCGGTCACCTCGGCCCCGCGGACCTCGCCGACCACCAGCCGGTCGGGCCGCATCCGCAGCGCCTGGCGCACCAGGTCCTGCAGCGCGACCTGGCCCGCACCCTCCTGGTTCGCGGGCCGCGACTCCAGGCGCACCACATGCGGGTGATCGGGCCTCAGCTCCGCCGAGTCCTCGGCGAGCACGATCCGCTCCCGCTCCCCGACCATCCCCAGGAGCGTCGAGAGGAGCGTGGTCTTCCCCGTGCCGGTGCCCCCGCTGATCAGGTACGAGAGCCGGGCTTCGACGATCGCCCGCAGCACAGCCTCCCCGCCGGGCGGCACCGTCCCGGCGTCGACCAGCTCGGCCAGCGAGAACGCCTTCGGCCGTACCACCCGCAACGACAGGCACGTGGAGCCGACGGCCACCGGCGGCAGCACCGCGTGCATCCGCGTCCCGTCGGGCAGCCTGGCGTCCACCCACGGCCTCGCGTCGTCCAGCCGCCGCCCCGCCGCCGCCGCGAGCCGCTGCGCGAGCCTGCGCACAGCGGCCGCGTCGGCGAAGGACACCCCGGTGAGCTCAAGGCCGCCACCCCGGTCCACCCACACCCGGTCGGGCGCGGACACCAGCACGTCCGTCACCGAGGGGTCGGCGAGCAGCGGTTCCAGCGTCCCCGTCCCCACCAGCTCGCAGCGCAGCTCCTCGGCCGCTCCCAGCACCTCCGCGTCCCCCAGCAGCCGCCCCTGGGCCCGCAGCGCGGCGGCCACCCGGGCCGGCGTCGGTTCCGCTCCGCTCTCAGCGAGCCGCTGCCTCACCGCGTCCAGCATTCGCGCGCTCATGAGACACCGCCCCCGGCGAG
Source organism: Streptomyces sp. TRD_SC_5 (assembly GCF_056836825.1). Taxonomy (NCBI): domain Bacteria; kingdom Bacillati; phylum Actinomycetota; class Actinomycetes; order Kitasatosporales; family Streptomycetaceae; genus Streptomyces; species Streptomyces sp. TRD_SC_5. The sequence goes on from NZ_JBWZZS010000001.1 coordinate 3,256,929, forward strand.
CGCCTGCTCCCAGAACGCCGTACAGAACCGGGCCAGCGGTCCGCGGACACTGCCGCCCGGCGGCATTCCACCGGCCTGTGCCTCGATCAGCCCCGCCTCCACCGGCAGTTCGCCGGCCAGCGGAAGACCCAGCAGCCTCGCCACCGATTCATCGTCCAGACCCGCGGCGTACGGCCCGCGCACCACCGCCCGCAGGTCGCGCAGCACCATGCCCACGGTCGACGCCACCCGGCTCGCCGCCGCGACGGCCCGCAGCTCCGCGGGCACCACCAGCAGCCCGAGGTCCAATTGGGCCAGTGCCTCCGCCACGGCCTCGTCGACCCGGCGCGGCAGGTCCACGACCACGACCCCGCCCCGCCTGCGCGCGGCGGCCAGCACCGCACGCATCGCTTCCGGCGGGATCACCACGCGGTCGCCGCGATCCCAGCTCAGCACGCGCAGCGCATGCAGCTCGGGCAGCGACTCCTCGAGCGCTCCGCTGCCGACCCGCCCGCGGGATTCGGCGAAATCCGGCCACCGCATGCCGTCCACGGCTTCGCCGCCGAGCAGTACGTCGAGCCCGCCGCCCAGCGGATCACCGTCGATGAGCATCGTCCGCTGCCCCGTCCGGGCCGCGGCCACCGCCAGCGCACACGCCAGAGTCGAAGCCCCTGCCCCGCCCCGCCCGCCGAGCACCCCCACGGTCAGGGCCTGCCGCCCCACGCCCTCCGCCACATCGGCGATGCGCTCGACGAGCCAGCTCTCCGCGTCGGGCAGCCGCAGCACATGGTCGGCGCCGATCTCCACCGCGCGCCGCCACACGTCGGGGTCGTCCTGGTCCTTGCCCACCAGCATCACGCCGCTTCTACGTGCTCCGCCGCGTCCGAGCACCGCCCCGCGCACCCGCTCGGCGGCGTCGTCGCCGACGAGGATCAGTGGCGCGCTCTCCCAGCTGCCCCTGCGCTCGGGCACCGCGTGGTGGACTTGCGGCTCGGCGCCGGCGGCGGCGCACAGCCGCAGCAGATCGTCGAGCAGGTCGACGTCCTCGGTGACGATCAGCGGTCCGCCCTGCCGCGCTTCTGCGGCCTGCGGCCGATCAGGTGTGATGGATCCGGCCACGATCTCCGCCCCCTCTCACTGCGATTCCTGCTGTCCACGAACTTCGTGGACGGAATCACCGTGAGGGGATCTGCGAAATCGTGTGGATCTTGCTGAAAAGCTGGGGACAACTCATCGGTTGTGAATATCCCGCTCACCTATACCAGTGACTTCCGGAGAGCGGCGGAACGATTACACAGCGTGACGCGTCCCATGAGTGGAGGGCCGCTGCGGCCACGGGCCGAGAGGGGGAGAAATGATCGGAACCGGAGGGCGAAAAAGCATCCGGACATGCGACGACCCCCGTCGGGGGGGAGAACGGGGGTCGTCTCCACGGCCGACTCGGGGGGGGAGGAGTCGGACCGGGGTAGCACGGTCGCGAACGATCCGTGACTTCCATGGTGTACCCGAGAGCCTTCTCAGGCAAACCCACGCGCCACAGCGTACGCCGAATGGTGGGCGCCTATGCTCACCTCGTGGAAAACCGCTCCTTGCCGCGAACAGCCGCCTTCTTCGACCTCGACAAGACCGTCATTGCGAAGTCGAGCACGCTGACCTTCAGCAAGTCCTTCTATCAAGGCGGACTGATCAGCCGCAGAGCTGCTCTCCGCACGGCGTACACCCAGTTCGTCTTCCTCGCCGGGGGCGCGGACCACGACCAGATGGAGCGCATGCGCGAATACCTCTCCGCGCTCTGCAAGGGCTGGAACGTCCAGCAGGTCAAGGAGATCGTCGCCGAGACCCTGCACGACCTGATCGACCCGATCATTTACGACGAGGCGGCCTCCCTCATCGAGGAGCATCACACCGCCGGCCGTGACGTCGTGATCGTCTCCACTTCGGGGGCGGAGGTGGTGGAGCCGATCGGTGAGCTTCTGGGAGCCGACCGCGTCGTGGCGACGCGCATGGTCGTCGGGGACGACGGCTGCTTCACGGGCGAGGTGGAGTACTACGCGTACGGCCCCACCAAGGCCGAGGCGATCAAGGAGCTCGCGGTGTCCGAGGGGTACGACCTGGCGCGCTGTTACGCGTACAGCGATTCGGCCACCGACGTGCCCATGCTGGAGTCCGTCGGCCACCCCTACGCGGTCAATCCGGACCGGGCACTGCGCCGCGAAGCAGTGGCGCGCGAATGGCCGGTTCTCGTCTTCAACCGACCGGTCCGCCTCAAGCAGCGGCTGCCCGCCTTCTCCATGCCGCCCCGGCCCGCGCTCGTCGCGGCGGCCGCGGTCGGAGCGGCCGCCGCGACCGCGGGACTGGTCTGGTACGTCAGCCGCAGGCCCGGTCGTAGGCGGCGCAGGCAACTCGAAAGCTTTGCCCGTATTTGAACCAAAAAGCAAAGAGGCACGTCCAGGGCTTTCGCTTCCCGGGCTTCAGGAGTACAAAGGATTTAACGGCCCGCGAGACCAGGGACATCCGAGAGGATGACCTAATAACGCAGTAAGGCCCCACGGACCGAGCATGGAAGTTGAGCACCCACGCGACGTCGACCCGTCGATTACGGGCCAGCCGCACCAGGTGACGGGCAAAGTTCCCGACCTGATGGGCATACATTCGAGGACGCATGGTAACTCGGCGGACATGCCAGCGGCGGTACCGGTCATCGGTACCGCCGCAACCCTTTGTCCGCCCGGGAAGGCCCGGACCGCGCGCAGGCCGGGGCCGGACTCGGGCAAAGTCCGTCAGGCAGCTCCGCGTTGAAGCGCCTCGCACACGGCCATCGACTCCCTGGCTCCCAGCTCCACCGCGCGCCCGCAGTGCGTGATCCACGCCGCCATGCCCTCCGGCGTCCCGGACGCGTAGCCGTCCAGCGCCGCCACGTAGGCCGCGCGCCCCAGTTCCCCGTGTCCGACATCCGCCGGACAGACCGACTTCGGGTCGAGACCGCTGCCGATCAGCACGATCCGCTCGGCGGTGCGCGCCACCAAGCCGTTGTACGAGCCGAACGGGCGCAGCGCCATCAGTTCGCCGTGCACCACGGCCGCCGCCACCAGCGCCGGCGCTGAACCTCCCGCGATGACGAGCTCCGAAAGCCCTTCGAGCCGGCCCGCCACCTCGTCGGCGCCCGGCACCGGCAGCTCGACCAACGGCTCGTCCACCGGCTCACCGGCCAGCCGTGGCCGGCCGACCAGTTCGTCGGACACACCCGCACCGCCCGCTGCCACCAGGTGCAGCCGGGCCAGCACCCGCAGCGGCGACTGGCGCCAGATGGAGAGCAGTTGCCCGGCCTCGGCGGTCAGGCGCAGCGCGGCGCCGACCGTCCGGGACTCCTCGTCGATGCTGAAGTCGGTACGCCGGCGCACCTCCTCCAGCGCCCAGTCCGCACCCGAGAGCGCCGCCGAGCCACGCGCGCCGCGCAGCGCCGCCTCCCCGGTGATCTCGTTGCTCCGGCGCCGCATTACGCGGTGTCCGTAGACCCGGTCGACGGCCTTGCGCACGGAGTCCACAGCCTCGGGCACGCCCGGCAGCGCGCCCAGCGCCGCGAGTGGATCAGCAGTCGTACTCATAAGTAAGAAGCCTACGCACCCACAGCACACGCCCCTCCTTGGAGTGGTCTTCTTCACTCAGGGTGCGTACGGCACGCAATCATGCGATTACCCTTGGTGAACATGAAGATCGCTTTCGTAGGGAAGGGCGGCAGCGGCAAGACGACGCTGTCCTCGCTCTTCATCCGCCACCTCACCGCCAACGAGGCCCCGGTCGTCGCCGTGGACGCCGACATCAACCAGCACTTGGGCGCCGCGCTCGGTCTCGACGAGGCGGAGGCCGCCGCGCTGCCGGCGATGGGCGCGCACCTGCCCCTCATCAAGGACTACCTGCGCGGCTCCAACCCCCGTATCGCCTCCGCCGAAACGATGATCAAGACAACACCACCTGGCGAGGGTTCACGCCTGCTGCGGGTGGCCGAGGACAACCCGGTGTACGACGCGTGCGCCCGTACCGTTTTGCTCGACGACGGCGGGATCCGGCTGATGGCCACGGGCCCGTTCACCGAGTCGGACCTGGGCGTCTCCTGCTACCACTCGAAGGTCGGGGCGGTCGAGCTGTGCCTCAACCACCTCGTCGACGGCCCGGAGGAATACGTCGTCGTCGACATGACGGCCGGATCCGACTCCTTCGCTTCGGGCATGTTCACCCGCTTCGACATGACCTTCCTGGTGGCCGAACCGACCCACAAGGGCGTGTCCGTATACCGCCAGTACAAGGAATACGCCCGGGACTACGGCGTATCGCTCAAGGTGGTCGGCAACAAGGTCCAGGGCCAGGACGACATCGACTTCCTCCGCGAGCAGGTGGGCGACGACCTTCTGGTCACCGTCCGCGCGTCCGACTGGGTCCGTGCGATGGAGAAGGGCCGTCCCTCCCGGTTCGAGCTGCTGGAGGCCGACAACCGCCTCGCCCTCCAGAGCCTGCAGAACGCCGCGGAGGACTCGTACGCGGAGCGCGACTGGGAGCGCTACACGCGTCAGATGGTGCACTTCCACCTGAAGAACGCGGAGAGCTGGGGCAACGCGAAGACGGGCGCCGACCTGGCTGCCCAGGTCGACCCCGCCTTCGTGCTCGGGGAGGCAGTGCCCGTCCCCCAGCCCACCTAGAGTCGCGGCTTCCCACCCCCCGGACCCTCCCAGGAGCTAGTGCCGCTCAGCCGGTTCGGCCGGGGACGCCTCCCCGGCGCTCGCCTGAGCGGCGTCGGGGTGCGTGGCGTCCTGGTGAGCGGCGTCCGGGCGCTTGGGGCTCGAGGCGGCCGTGGGCCGGGGGGCCAGGAACGATGCCCAGCCCTCCTTCGGGGCCTCTCCGACCTCCAAGGTGCGCATCTTCGCCAGCACCTGCGGGTCCTGCGCGTCCAGCCAGTCGGCGACCTGCTTGAAGGTCACGCAGCGCACGTCCCGCTTCACGCAGACCGTCTTGATCGTCTCCTCGACGGCCCGCATGTACGTGCCGCCGTTCCAGGACTCGAAGTGGTTGCCGATGATCAGCGGGGCGCGGTTTCCGTCGTACGAGCGGTCGAAGGCCTGCAGCAGGCCGTCGCGCATCTGGTTGCCCCAGAACTCGTGCTGGGAGGGATCACCCTTGACCGTTCCCGACTGGTTGACCATGAAGTTGTAGTCCATCGAGAGCGTTTCGAACGCTCGCCCCGGCACCGGCACCAGCTGGAGCGGAATGTCCCACATACCCTCGGTCTTCTTCGGCCACACCTGCTTGCCGACACCACTGGAGTCGTAGCGGAAGCCCAGCTCCTTTGCCGCCAGCATCATGTTCTTCTGCCCCTCCAGGCAGGGGGTGCGGGCGCCGACGAGCTCCTTGTCGTAGTCGAAGGGCAGCGGCTTGGCGTTCTTGAGACCCGAGTTGGTCTTCCACCGCTTCACGAATGCCTTGGCCTGCGCGATCTCGCTCTTCCACTCCTCCGGTGACCAGGTGCCGACGCCACCGTCCTTGCCGCAGAAGTGACCGTTGAAGTGGGTGCCGACCTCGTTGCCGTCCAGCCAGGCGCCGCGTAGCTGGTCCACGGTGTCACTGATTCCCGCGGCATCGTTGAACCCGATGTCGGAGCGGCCCGTGGAGTGCTGCGGCGGGTCGTAGAGGTGCCGCTTGTCCTCCGGCAGCAGGTAAACGGCGCTGAGGAAGTACGTCATCGTCGCGTTGTACTTCTTGCCGACCTCGCGGAAGTGGGAGAAGAGCCGCTGGCTGTCCTCCCCCGCCCCGTCCCACGAGAACACCACGAACTGCGGCGGCTTCTGACCGGGCTTCAGCCGCTGCGGCTTGGCCTGGTGCGGCTGAGTCCCGGTGTACGCCGTCGAGCCGTCGCCGATCAGACGTACCGCACTCTTGGGCGCCGCTTTGGGCGCGTCCTTCTTCGCTCCGTGGGCGCCTTCCTTGGCGCCGTGGGCGCCCGGCCCGGCCGGCCCCGAGCAGGCGGCGAGTGCGCCGGCCAAGGTCACGGCGGCGACACCGGAGGCGATCCTCTTCGTGGCGGCCATCATCCGCCCACCCTCTTCCGTCAGATTATGCGCTGAAATGCCGACACAGCGGGGCAAACCTCGCACGCCCTGAGGGAGGAATAGATATGACAAGCCGCTTAGATTCTTAATTCACCGGTACGGGTGAAAGCTTGGGCCATTTACACCCATTCACCCTCTACGTTCTTTACTCTGCATTACTATTCGTTTACCGAGAGTTGAAAATCCCGCCGCTGCACGCCGTGACCCACGGCCGCGCCCCACATTCCGCGACCGCGCTGCCCCGGAGGAGACGGGAACCATGTCTGCCTGCGTCCCCACCCGCCCCGACCACTCTTCGCCCGCCGCTGACGCACCCCGATTCCAGCGTCCGCACAGCCCCCCGCCCGGCGGTCGCCGCTTCCGTATCGCGGGAGCGGATCTGTCCGCCTCCATCTCCGTCTTCCTGATCGCACTGCCGCTCTCCCTGGGCATCGCGCTGGCCACCGGCTCACCGCTCCAGGCGGGCCTGGTCGCGGCCGCCGTGGGCGGCCTCGTCGCCGGCCGCTTCGGCGGGGCTCCGCTCCAGGTCAGCGGGCCGGCCGCGGGCCTCACGGTGGTCACGGCCGAGTTGATCCAGCAGTTCGGCTGGCGCACGACCTGCGCCATCACCGTCCTCGCCGGCCTCGCCCAACTCGCGCTGGCGACAGTGCGCGTGGCGCGTTCCGCTCTCGCCGTCAGCCCGGCGATCGTGCACGGGATGCTCGCCGGCATCGGCGTCACCATCGCGCTGGCTCAGCTGCACATCGTCCTCGGCGGCAACCCGGAGAGCTCAGCCGTCGACAATGTCCGTGATCTGCCGTCCCAGTTGGCCGACCTGCACCCGGTCGCCCTGTCCGTGAGCGGTCTGACCGTCGCGATTCTGATGCTCTGGCCACGCATCCCGGGGCGTGCGGGCCGGATCGTACGGAAGATCCCGGCCGCCCTGGCCGCGGTGGCCGCGGCCACCGCCGTAGCGGCGTTCGCGGGCCTGAGTCTGCCGCGCGTGGACCTGCCGTCGTGGCGCAGTCACGCCCTGCCCGAGCTGCCCGAAGGCCCGGTGCTCGGCATTCTCGCCGCCGTACTGACGGTCACTCTGGTCGCGAGCGTCGAGTCGCTGCTGTCCGCAGTCGCCGTCGACAAGCTGGTCGCCGCCCGTAAAGAACCGCAGGTCAGAATCGCGCGAGCGGAACTCGACCGCGAGCTGGCCGGGCAGGGCAAGGCGAACATCGTCTCCGGGGCACTCGGCGGGCTTCCCATCACCGGCGTCGCCGTCCGAAGCGCCGCCAATGTGTCGGCGGGCGCGATCAGCAGGCACTCCGCGATGCTGCACGGCCTGTGGATCGTGGTCGCGGCTCTCCTTCTCGTACCCGTGCTCGACCTCATTCCGCTCGCCGCGCTCGCCGCGCTGGTGATGGTCATCGGCATCCAACTGGTGAACATCACCCACCTCAGGACCGTGACGCGCCACCGGGAGATGCTGGTGTACGCCGTGACCATGGCCGGCGTCGTGTTCCTCGGCGTACTGGAGGGTGTGGCGATCGGGGTCGCGGTGGCGGTGGCGGTCGCGCTGCACCGGCTGGCCAAGACCCGCATCACCGTGGAGGCGACGGCCGGCGGTGCCCATCACATCCAGGTGCGCGGCCAGTTGACCTTCCTGGCGGTGCCCCGGCTGAGCCGGGCGCTGAACCAGGTGCCCGAAGGGGCGGACGTCGTCGTCGAGTTGGACGGCTCGTTCATGGACCACGCGGCGTACGAAACGCTCCAGGACTGGCAGAACGCACATGCCGCGCACGGCGGCCGGGTGGAGATCACCGGGCGCTCGGGCCACCGGTTCGCCGGTCCGGCCTCCGGCGCCGACGCAGACGCCGACGCCGCCTTCGCCGACTCCGCTGGGCCCGCTGGTTCCGACGACTGCGAGGGCTCCGCCGGCACCCCGCGCAACGCGCACTCCACCCACACCTGCTGCAGGCCGTGGACGCCCTGGCGCAATCACCACTGCGACAACCACGCCGCCGCCCCGCCGTCGGCCACGCCCGGCCGGACGAGCGGCCGCAGCGCGGGCCAACTCGCCACCGGGCTGAGCGCGTTCCAGCGGAATACAGCGCCACTGGTGCGCGAGGAGCTGGCCCGGCTCGCCCGCGAGGGGCAGACGCCGTCGCAGCTCTTCATCACCTGCGCCGACTCCCGCCTGGTCACGAGCATGATCACGTCCAGCGGCCCCGGCGACCTCTTCACCGTACGCAATGTGGGCAATCTGGTGCCCCCGCACGGTGCGGAGAGCGCGGACGACTCGGTCGGAGCGGCGATCGAGTACGCCGTGGACGTACTGAAGGTCCAGTCCATCACCGTTTGCGGGCACTCCGGCTGCGGTGCGATGCAGGCCCTGCTCAACACGCCACGCGATACGCCGGCAAAGGAGGGCGGGACGCCACTGCGACGCTGGCTGCGGCACGGCGCGCCCAGCCTGGAGCGGATGGGAAGCAGGAAACACTCCTGGGCGAGGATCTCGGGGCGGCTGCCGGCCGACGCGGTCGAGCAGCTCTGCCTGACCAATGTGGTCCAGCAGTTGGAGCACCTGCGTACGCACGAGGCGGTACGCCGACGGCTCGACGAGGGCACGCTCGAACTGCACGGCATGTACTTCCATGTCGGCGAGGCCCAGGCGTATCTGCTGAAGGACGGCACCCGGATCGGTGAGACCGGCGAGGTCTTCGACCGGATCGACCCAGTGGGCCCCTCGGACGCCGAAGGCTCACTGGAAGATTCTCGCGCCTGAACCGATCCGGCTCCGCGTCCGTGAGACCGTATGGCCCCTCCGCGCACCGCCCTGCGGGGAGGGGCCGTACGCCGCCACAAACACCGGCCCGGATGCGGCCCACCGCAGCTCACAGGTCTAAACCAATTCCCGGAAGGCTCTTGTCACCCGGGCACGGGACTGATGAGCTAGGGCACGGGACACATCGGACGCCCTGGGATTGGGAGATGTCGTGAGCAACGAAAGCCTGGCCAACCTCATGAAGGAGGAGCGCCGCTTCTCGCCGCCTGCCGAGCTGGCCGCGAACGCCAACGTCACGGCGCAGGCGTACGAGCAGGCCGAGGCAGACAGGCTGGGCTTCTGGGCCGAGCAGGCCCGGCGGCTCACCTGGGCCACCGAGCCGACCGAGACGCTCGACTGGTCGAACCCGCCGTTCGCGAAGTGGTTCGCCGACGGCAAGCTCAACGTCGCGTACAACTGCGTGGACCGCCACGTCGAGGCCGGCCACGGCGACCGCGTCGCCATCCACTTCGAGGGCGAGCCCGGCGACAGCCGCGCGATCACCTACGCCGAGCTGAAGGACGAGGTCTCCCGCGCCGCCAACGCCCTTACGGAGCTGGGCGTACGCAAGGGCGACCGGGTCGCCGTCTACCTGCCGATGATTCCCGAGGCCGCCGTGGCGATGCTGGCCTGCGCCCGCATCGGAGCCGCGCATTCGGTCGTCTTCGGCGGCTTCTCGGCCGACGCCGTCGCCTCCCGCATCCAGGACGCCGACGCCAAGCTCGTGATCACCGCGGACGGCGGTTACCGGCGCGCCAAGCCCACCGCCCTCAAGCCCGCCATCGACGAGGCCGTCGCCAAGTGCCCGCAGGTGGAGCACGTTCTGGTCGTACGCCGCACGGGCCAGGACACGGCCTGGGACGACAGCCGCGACGTGTGGTGGGACGAGATCGTCGCCCGCCAGTCCGCCGAGCACACCCCTGAGGCCTTCGACGCCGAGCACCCGCTCTTCATCCTCTACACGTCCGGTACGACGGGCAAGCCGAAGGGCATCCTGCACACCTCCGGCGGCTACCTCACCCAGACCGCGTACACCCACAACGCCGTCTTCGACCTCAAGCCGGAGACCGACGTCTACTGGTGCACGGCCGACATCGGCTGGGTGACCGGCCATTCGTACATCGTGTACGGGCCGCTCGCCAACGGCGCGACGCAGGTCATGTACGAGGGCACGCCCGACACCCCGCACCAGGGTCGCTTCTGGGAAATCATCCAGAAGTACGGCGTCACGATCCTCTACACCGCGCCGACCGCGATCCGCACGTTCATGAAGTGGGGGGACGACATCCCCGCCAAGTTCGACCTGAGCAGTCTGCGGATCCTCGGCTCGGTCGGCGAGCCCATCAACCCCGAGGCGTGGATCTGGTACCGCGAGCACATCGGCGCCGGCAAGACCCCCGTCGTGGACACCTGGTGGCAGACCGAGACCGGCGCGATGATGATTTCGCCGCTGCCCGGCGTCACCGCGACCAAGCCCGGCTCCGCCCAGCGCGCGCTGCCCGGCATCAGCGCGACCGTCGTCGACGACGAGGCGAACGAGGTGCCCGACGGAGGCGGCGGCTACCTCGTCCTGACCGAGCCGTGGCCCTCCATGCTCCGTACGATCTGGGGCGACGACCAGCGCTTCATCGACACCTACTGGTCCCGTTTCCCCGGCAGGTACTTCGCGGGCGACGGCGCCAAGAAGGACGACGACGGCGACATCTGGCTGCTCGGCCGGGTGGACGACGTGATGCTGGTGTCCGGTCACAACATCTCGACCACCGAGGTCGAGTCGGCGCTCGTCTCGCACCCGTCCGTCGCCGAGGCGGCGGTCGTCGGCGCGGTCGACGAGACGACCGGCCAGGCAATCGTCGCCTTCGTGATCCTGCGCGGTACGGCGACCGAGACGGACACCCTCGTGGCCGAACTCCGCAGCCACGTCGGCGCCACCCTCGGCCCGATCGCCAAGCCCAAGCGCATCCTCCCGGTCGCCGAGCTGCCCAAGACCCGCTCGGGCAAGATCATGCGGCGACTCCTGCGGGACGTCGCCGAGAACCGGCAGCTGGGCGATGTCACCACGCTCACCGACTCCTCGGTGATGGACCTGATCCAGACCAAGCTGCCGAGCGCGTCCAGCGAGGACTGACGTCCGAGCGCAGCGGCAAGCGTCCAGAACGGGCACCCGGCTCCCCGCGCCGGGTGCCCGTTCTGCTCGTAAAGTGACGATTCACCGGATTTCGCCCTTGCACGCCACCGGTAGAGTGGTTCCTCGCGTCAGGAACGCGTAAAAACTCACAGGTGTGCCGGGAAGTCTGGTCGGCAATGTGCTCCATGCTGCCCACCGACCGGAGGTTCCACCCGTGACCGCGCCCGACCCGACCACGCCGCCCAGCCCGCCGACGCCGCCGGCCCCGCCCAGCGTCCGCAAGTTCCTCGGACGGCTCTCACTCCCCGAGCGGACCTTCGTCGCCGACGCGCTGCGCACCGAAACCGTCGGCGGTGTACTGCTCCTCATAGCCGCGATCGTCGCCCTGATCTGGGCCAACACCGGCCTCAGCGACAGCTACGAGTCCGTACGCGGCTTCCACATCGGCCCCGCCTCCCTCGGCCTCGACCTCTCCATCCAGCACTGGGCCGCCGATGGCCTCCTCGCCGTCTTCTTCTTCGTCGCGGGCATCGAGCTCAAGCGCGAACTCGTCGCGGGCGAACTTCGCGACCCCAAGGCCGCCGCGCTCCCCGTCATAGCCGCCCTCAGCGGCATGGTGGCGCCGGCCCTCGTGTACGTCCTGGTCAACGTGGTCGGGGGTGGGTCCCTGGGCGGCTGGGCCGTACCGACCGCCACCGACATCGCCTTCGCGCTCGCCGTCCTCGCGGTCATCGGCACCTCGCTGCCGTCCGCGCTGCGTGCCTTCCTGCTCACCCTGGCCGTCGTCGACGACCTGTTCGCGATCCTGATCATCGCCGTCTTCTTCACCAGCGACCTCGACTTCCTCGCACTCGGCGGCGCGGTCGTGGGTCTGGGCGTCTTCTGGCTGCTGCTGCGCCGGCGCGTGCGCGGCTGGTACATCTACGTACCGCTCGCCCTGGTGATCTGGGGCCTGATGTACAACAGCGGCGTCCACGCCACCATCGCCGGTGTGGCGATGGGCCTGATGCTGCGCTGCACCCGGGACGAGAACGGCAACACGCACTCCCCCGGCGAGCACATCGAGCACCTCGTACGGCCCATTTCCGCGGGCATCGCCGTACCTCTGTTCGCGCTCTTCTCCGCCGGTGTCACCGTGTCCGGCGAGGCGGTCGGCGACGTGTTCACCCAGCCGGAGACCCTCGGTGTGGTCCTCGGCCTGGTCGTCGGCAAGGCCGTCGGCATCTTCGGCGGTACGTGGCTCGCGGCCCGCTTCACCAAGGCCGAGCTCAACGACGACCTGGCCTGGCCCGACGTCTTCGCGGTCGCATCCCTGGCCGGTATCGGCTTCACCGTCTCCCTGCTCATCGGCGAACTGGCCTTCACCGGGGACGCGGCGCTCACCGACCAGATCAAGGCGTCCGTACTCATCGGGTCGCTGATCGCCGCCGTACTGTCCGGGATTCTGCTCAAGCTGCGGGTACGCAAGTACCGCGCGATGGTCGAGGACGAGGAACGCGACGAGGACAACGACGGCATTCCGGACGTCTACGAGCTCGACCAGCCCGAGTACCACCTGCGGATGGCCGCGATCCACGAGAAGAAGGCCGCCGAGCACCGCAAGCTCGCGGAACTCGCGGGGGCTTCCAGCGGCAAGGACGACAGTCCGGCATGATTCGACATCAGATCCGGACGCACAAGACGTCGAAGAGGGAGAGAGCTATGAGCGACCCCGCCCGCACAGTGACAGCCGACAGCGTCGACCGCAGCCTCGGCCAGTTGGTCGCATCGGCGACCGCCGAGATGTCCGCACTCATGCACGACGAGATCGCGCTGGCCAAGGCCGAGCTGCGGCAGGACGCCAAGCGTGTCGGCATCGGCGGTACGGCGATCGGTGTCGCGGGGGTGTTCGCACTCTTTTCCCTGCCGGTGCTGAGCTTCGCCGCGGCGTACGGCATCCACAACCTGGGGCTCGGGCTCGCCTGGTCCTTCCTGATCGTCGGCGGAGCGTTTCTGCTGCTGGCGGGCCTGCTGGCGCTGATCGCCGTCGCGAAGTTCAAGAAGGTCAAGCCGCCGGAGAAGAGCATGGCCTCGGCCAAGCAGACGGCGGCCGTACTCCAGGGCGTCAAGCCTCATCCGCGCCAGGTCGGTGACAAGGCAGTGGCTGTGGCACGCTCGTCCACATGACCGCCCCCAATTCCGGCTCCGGCGCACCCGCGCCCGCTTCCCCTCCCACTGCTGTCGTACGTCCCGACGGCCCGTGGACCCACCGCGACGTCGCGGCCAACGGCGCGCGCTTCCACATCGCGGAAATGGGGGACGGGCCGCTCGTACTGCTGCTGCACGGCTTTCCGCAGTTCTGGTGGACGTGGCGGCACCAGATGACCGCGCTCGCGGACGCCGGATTCCGGGCCGTCGCGATGGACCTGCGGGGTGTGGGCGGCAGCGACCGTACGCCCCGGGGCTACGACCCGGCGAACCTCGCGCTCGACATCACCGGCGTGGTGCGCTCGCTCGGCGAGCCGGACGCGGCGCTCGTCGGGCACGACCTGGGCGGGTACCTGGCGTGGACGGCGGCTGTGATGCGGCCCAAGCTGGTACGCCGGCTCGCGGTCTCCTCGATGCCCCATCCGCGGCGCTGGCGTTCGGCGATGCTCTCCGACGTGTCGCAGTCGCGGGCCGGTTCGTACGTCTGGGGCTCCCAGCGGCCGTGTCTGCCGGAGCGTCAGCTGATGGCGGACGACTCGGCGTTGGTAGGCCGGCTGATCCGTGACTGGTCGGGTCCGCGGCTGCCGGAGGACGAGGACGTCGACGTGTACCGGCGGGCGATGTCGATTCCGTCGACGGCTCACTGCTCCCTCGAGCCGTACCGGTGGATGGTGCGGTCGATGGCGCGGCCGGACGGCATCCAGTTCAACCGGCGCATGAAGCGGCCCGTACGGGTGCCGACGTTGCACCTGCACGGATCGCTGGACCCGGTGATGCGCACGCGCAGCGCGGCGGGCTCCGGCGAGTACGTCGAAGCGCCGTACCGGTGGCGGCTGTTCGACGGTCTCGGGCACTTCCCGCACGAGGAGGACCCGGCGGCGTTCTCGACCGAGCTGGTCAACTGGCTGAAGGACCCCGAGCCCGACCGCTGACCGAGCACCGAGCACCCAGCACCCTGAACGCTTGTCCTACGAACAGCCAATTGCCTGACGCATAGGCCAATTGGCTGCCCCCGACGCGATTACGGACCTTGGGGCACGGGCAAACGTCGGGGTATGGGCTGGACGCACGACTACGGTGACGCAGCACGCAACCGCCGCTCGGCCACAACGCTGAGCACCCACGAAGGGGGCGGCCCGAAGGATCAGGGCCACGGCCCGCCTTCCCGCACGATCGGAATTCCACGCATCCTCCGCCGCCGGGCCCGCTGGGTCTCGGCGCGGCTACGTCACCCTCGCGACTGAAAACACCGCAGCTACTGAAGCTACCGAGCCCCGGACTTGAGGTAACCGAGTCCGGGGTGCGCGCTCCGGTAGCCGTCGAGCAGCCGTCGCGCCACGCCGACCGAGTCGACGAGCGGGTGCAGGGCGAACGCCTTCACCGCCGCTCGCGCCGACCCGCTCTCGCCCGCCTCCAGTACGCACCGCTCCACCGCCTTGACCGCGGCCACCAGGCCCGCCTCATGGCCGGTCAGCGGTGATACGGCGACCGGGCGGGCGCCGGTCGCGTCGACCAGGCACGGGACCTCGACGACGGCTGCCTCGTCGAGCAGTGGCAGGGTGCCCCGGTTGCGGACGTTGAGGATGAGCGTCGCGCGCTCGTCGCGGGCGATGGCCCGCATCAGCGCGAGCGCGACGTACTCGTACCCACCGGACTCCAGGTCGTCGGCGGCGCGCTCACCCGCGCCCGCCGCCTCCCGGTTCTCCGCCATGTACGTGGCTTCGCGCTCGGCGCGGGTACGGTCCCACGCGGCCAGGGCGCCCGCCGACGACGTACGGTCCGCCATGCCGTCGTAGAAGCGCGCCTGCTGGTCGCGCAGGAACGCGCCGCGGGTCTGCTTCGTCTCACGGTAGGCGGTGACCGTCTCGCGGTTGAAGTAGTAGTAGTGCAGGTACTCGTTGGGGACGGAGCCGAGCGAGCGCAGCCACTCGGCTCCGAAGAGCCTGCCCTCCTCGAAGGAGGTCAGCGCGCTCTCGTCGTCGAACAGGGCCGGGAGCAGATTGACCGCTTCGCCGGCCTGGGACTCTTCCTCGGCGTACACCCCGCGCAGCCAGCCGAGGTGGTTGAGGCCGACGTAGTCGAACCGCGCCCGCGCCGGATCCGCGACGCCGAGCACGCGGGCGACCCGGCGGCCGAGGCCCACGGGCGAGTCGCAGATGCCGATGACGCGGTCGCCGAGATGGCGGGACATTGCCTCGGTGACCAGGCCGGCCGGGTTGGTGAAGTTGATGACCCAGGCATCGGGAGCGAGCCGCGCCACGCGTCGGGCGATGTCGACGGCCACCGGGACCGTGCGCAGTCCGTACGCGATGCCGCCCGCCCCGACCGTCTCCTGACCCAGGACCCCCTCGGCCAGGGCGACGCGCTCGTCGGCGGCCCTGCCCTCCAGACCGCCGACCCGGATGGCGGAGAAGACGAAGTCGGCGCCGCGCAGGGCCTCGTCGAGGTCGGTGGTGACGGACACGGTCACGGGCGGCGCGCCCTCGACCCCGTCGGCCTGGTCGGTCAGGACCCGGGCGATGGCGGTCAGCCGGGACCGGTCCAGGTCGTGGAGGGTGACGTGGGTGACGCGGCCTTCGGCGCGGTCGCGCAGGAGCGCGCCGTACACGAGAGGGACGCGGAATCCGCCTCCCCCGAGGATCGTCAGACGCATCTGCTGTACCCGCCGCCTCTCAGAGCGCGCATGCCTCACTGTCGACCTGCTGGTTGGCGGCGCGGCCGAGGCGGATGTCCTCGCGGACCTCGTCGGCCGTCAGGGCGTACCCCGTGTCGGCGTCGTCGAGGGACTTGGCGAAGACGACGCCGTAGACCTTGCCGTCGGGCGTCAGCAGCGGGCCGCCCGAGTTGCCCTGACGCACCGTCGCGAAGAGCGAGTAGACATCGCGCTGAACCGTGCCGCGGTGGTAGATGTCCGGGCCGTTGGCGTTGATCCGGCCGCGGACCCGGGCGGAGCGGACGTCGTACGCGCCGTTCTCCGGGAAGCCCGCGATGATCGCGCTGTCCCCGCTGCGGGCGTCGGTGCCGGGGTCGGTGAACTGGAGCGCCGGCGCGTCGAGGTTCGGTACGTCCAGTACGGCGATGTCGCGCTCCCAGTCGTAGAGCACCACGGTGGCGTCGTACCGCCGGCCCTCACCGCCGATCTGCACGGTCGGCTCGTCCACGCCGCCGACCACATGCGCGTTGGTCATGACGCGGCGGTCGTCGAAGACGAAGCCGGTGCCTTCGAGGACCTTGCCGCAGCTCTGCGCCGTACCGACGACCTTGACGATGGACCTTTTGGCGCGGGCGGCGACGGGGCTGCCGGCGAGCGCCGGGTCCGGGGCCTTCACCTCGGTGATCGGCTCGTTGGAGAAGGGGCTGAAGACCTGGGGGAAGCCGTTCTGCGCGAGGACGGACCTGAAGTCCGTGAACCACATGTTCGCCTGATCGGGCAACACCCGCGAGACGCCCAGGAGCACCTTGGAGTTACGGACCTCCTTGCCCAGCGTGGGCAGCGAGGTCTGCGCGAGCATGGAGCCGATCAGCCAGGCGACCAGGAGCATCGCGACGACGTTGACCAGCGCACCGCCCGAGGCGTCCAGGACGCGGGCGGGCGACCAGGTGATGTATCTGCGGAGCTTGTTGCCGAGGTGGGTGGTGAAGGCCTGGCCCACCGAGGCGCACACGATCACGATGATGACCGCGACAACGGCGGCGGTCGAACTGACTTCCGATCCGTCAGTCAGCTGGTCCCACAGGAAGGGCAGCAGGTAGACCGCGACGAGACCACCGCCCAGGAAGCCGATCACCGACAGAATGCCGACGACGAATCCCTGTCGGTAGCCGACGATCGCGAACCACACCGCCGCGACCAGCAACAAGATGTCCAGGACGTTCACAGAGCCACCCTGTCACGCGTGCCAGTCGAGCGGGACCTGCCGGGAGCGGTCCCAGGGCCGCTCCCAGCCTGCGTAATGAAGAATCTTGTCGATCACGCCCGCCGTGAAACCCCAGACCAGCGCGGGTCCCACCAGGAATGCCGAGCCGCTGTGGCCGCGCGGATGCACGCTCGTGACGCGGTTGGCAGGATCCGTGAGATCCGCCACGGCGACCGTGAAGACGCTCGCTGTCTCGGCCGGGTCGACGACGCCGACCGGGCTCGGCTCGCGCCACCAGCCGAGGACGGGCGTCACGACGAAGTTGCTGACGGGGATGTAGAGACGCGGCAGTACGCCGAAGACCTGGACACCGGAGGGATCGAGTCCGGTCTCCTCCTCGGCCTCGCGGAGCGCGGCACGCAGCGGGCCCGTCGTCTCCGGATGACCGTCGGCGGGGTCCAGGGCGCCGCCGGGGAAGCTCAGCTGCCCCGCGTGCGAGCGGAGGCTTCCGGCCCGCTCCATGAGCAGCAGCTCAGGACCCTTCTCCCCCTCACCGAAGAGGATCAGTACGGCCGACTGGCGCCCTGAGCCGCTCTCCGGCGGCAGGAAACGGCTGAGCTGCTCGGGGCGTACGGACCGGGCGACGTCGGCCACCGGATCGAGCCACGCGGGCAGCCCCCGCCTCGTCACGGCGACCTCGGCCAGGCCGGCCGCCTCGGCGGTCCCGGCGGACCTGACCGCCCCGGCCGACCCGCCGTCGTATGTCTCGCTCCCACGCGTCATAGGCACCCCCGTCGTCACAACGCCCGAACCGGGCCCGTTCGTTCCGCGCGACCGCGGCGACCGCGCGCCCCCGTCACTCGGCGGCCCCCAGCGGGGGTGCCGGCTCCCCGGGATAGCCGGGCGGCGGCTTCAGCCGCTGTCCCGGATACCCGCCCATCTCGTACTTGAGGAGCTTCTTCGCCTTCTCCGGGTCCGTCTCGCCCTCGCCGTAGGACGGGCAGAGGTGCGCGATCGGGCAGGCGCCGCAGGCCGGCTTGCGGGAGTGGCAGACGCGGCGGCCGTGGAAGATGATCCGGTGCGAGAGCATCGTCCACTCGGTCTTGGGGAAGATCGCGGCGATGTCCGCCTCGACCTTCTCCGGCTCCTCGCTCTCGGTCCACTTCCAGCGCCGTACGAGCCGGCCGAAGTGGGTGTCGACGGTGAGCCCGGCGACCCCGAAAGCATTGCCGAGCACCACGTTGGCGGTCTTGCGGCCGACGCCGGGCAGCGTGACGAGGTCCTTCAGGCGGCCGGGGACCTCGCCGCCGAAGTTGTCCCTGAGAGCGATGGAGAGCCCGAGCAGCGAGCGGGCCTTGGCGCGGAAGAATCCCGTCGGCCGGATCAGCTGCTCCAGGTCCTCCGGGTCCGCAGCCGCCATGTCCTGGGGCGTCGGGTACTTGGCGAAGAGTGCCGGGGTGGTCTGGTTGACCCGCAGGTCGGTGGTCTGGGCGGAGAGGACCGTGGCGACCAGCAGCTCGAAGGGGTTCTCGAAGTCGAGCTCGGGATGGGCGTACGGATAGACCTCGGCCAGCTCGCGGTTCGTCCGGCGGGCACGGCGGACCATGGCCAGGCGCGACTCGGGCTTCGCGGCCTTGGCCGGCTCGGCGGCCTTCTCGGGCTTCGCGGCCTTCACCACCCTCGCGGACTTGGGCGGTTTTACCTCTTTTGCGGCATTCTTGGGCTGGCTTGGAACTTGTTCGCCCACGGCGGAATTATGGCCTTCGGTCACCTGTCCGGCCCCCTTGGACTGCGCTGTCACCGGCGATTTGGACACCCGGCCAGCCTAAAGCCCGGCACTGACATCCGCCCCGGTCACAGCCAATTGCCACCCCAATCGGCCCCCTGCCGCACGGTCGGGCACGCCGGTACGTCAAACTTGTGATTGATCGCACTGTTTTACCGTCCGGCATCATGGTGACCACGGTCCCCGTGATGAGCAGGTCGACAAGGAGAGAACTCGTGGACGACGTTCTGCGGCGCGCCCCGCTCTTCGCGGCGCTCGATGACGAGCAGGCCGCGGAGCTCCGCGCCTCGATGAGTGAGGTGACGCTCGCTCGCGGCGACGCCCTCTTCCACGAGGGCGACCCCGGCGACCGCCTGTACGTGGTGACCGAGGGCAAGGTGAAGCTGCACCGCACCTCCCCCGACGGCCGCGAGAACATGCTGGCCGTGCTCGGACCCGGCGAGCTGATCGGTGAGCTCTCGCTCTTCGACCCGGGCCCGCGCACCGCCACCGCAACCGCCCTGACGGAGGTCAAGCTGCTCGGCCTCGGCCACGGCGACCTCCAGCCCTGGCTGAACGTTCGCCCGGAGGTGGCCACGGCCCTTCTCCGCGCGGTCGCCCGCCGCCTGCGCAAGACCAACGACCAGATGTCCGACCTGGTCTTCTCCGACGTGCCGGGCCGTGTCGCCCGCGCGCTCCTCGACCTGTCGCGCCGCTTCGGCGTGCAGTCCGAGGAGGGCATCCACGTCGTGCACGACCTGACGCAGGAGGAGCTGGCCCAGCTGGTCGGCGCGTCCCGCGAGACGGTCAACAAGGCCCTCGCCGACTTCGCGGGCCGCGGCTGGCTGCGCCTGGAGGCGCGGGCCGTGATCCTGCTGGACGTGGAGCGCCTGGCGAAGCGCTCGCGCTAGCCGCTAGCCGCTAGCCGCTACCAAGCCGTACGACGCGGAAGGGCCGCGCCTGCCAGGGGCGGCCCTTCCGCGTTCCCGGGCCTCGTGTCAGTGGTCCGGGCTATTCTGCGAATACGGTCGGTGACGAGCGAGGAGGCAGCGATGAGCGTCATGGACGACGTGCTGCGGCACGCGGCTGAGCAGATCGCCAAGGAGCACGAAGGCTTCAAGGTCGAAGTCGTGGGGGGCCGCGTCGTGATGACACCGCAGAGCAACGTGCAGAGCTGGACGATCAGGCGCGTACAGAACGCCGCCGATGCCGCGGGGATCAATGAGGAGCGGCTCATCTCCGACGTGCTGATCAAGTTCCCCGGCGACCCCGACCGTGTACCCGACGTGACGATCCTGGCCGAGGGCGCGAAGGAGCCTTACACGTACGAGGACATACTGGCCGCCGTCGAGATCGTGTCCACCAAGGACGACGTGAACGACTACGAGATCAAGGTCCGGCAGTACGCCCGCTACGACGTCCCCATCTCCTTGATCATTGACCCGTTCCGGGGCGAATGCACCCTGCTCACAGGGCCCAGGGGCAATGATTACGAGGCACGTGAGTACTACACGTACGGCGAGACCGTCACTCTCCGCCTCGAAGACGGGTCCACCGTCCCCATCCCCACCGATGAGTTCAAGCGCAAGGACGCGTGACCAGCGCCGTACTAGATCAGGCCGTGCTCCCGCAGGTACTCCAGCTGCGCCCGCACCGAGAGCTCGGCCGCCGGCCACAGTGAGCGGTCCACGTCCGCGTACACATGGGCGACGACCTCGGACGCGCTGACATACCCGTTCTCGACGGCCGTCTCGACCTGCGCCAGCCGGTTCGCCCGGTGGGCCAGGTAGTACTCGACCACGCCCTGCGCGTCCTCCAGCACGGGTCCGTGTCCCGGCAGCACGGTGTGCACCCCGTCGTCGACCGCCAGCGAACGCAGCCGCCGCAGCGAGTCCAGGTAGTCGCCGAGCCGCCCGTCCGGGTGCGCCACGACCGTCGTGCCGCGTCCGAGAACGGTGTCGCCCGTCAGTACCGCCCGGTCCGCCGGCAGATGGAAGCAGAGCGAGTCGGCGGTGTGCCCGGGCGTGGGCACGACCCGCATCTCCAGCCCCCCGGTGGTGATGACGTTCCCCGCCGCGAGCCCCTCGTCCCCGAGCCGCAGCGCGGGGTCCAGGGCCCGTACGGACGTGCGCGTCAGCTCGGCGAACCGTCCCGCGCCCTCCGCGTGGTCGGGGTGCCCGTGCGTGAGGAGGGTCAGCGCGACGCGCTTGCCCGCCTTCCGGGCGGTGTCGATCACCGCACGCAGGTGTACGTCGTCGAGCGGCCCCGGGTCGATGACCACCGCCAGCTCCGAGTCCGGCTCGGAGACGATCCAGGTGTTGGTGCCGTCGAGGGTCATCGCGGAGGCGTTGGGCGCCAGTACATTGACCGCCCGCGTGGTGGCCGGCCCGGAAAGGACCCCGCCACGAGGCTGCCCGGGCAGTGCGGCCGCGTCAGTCATTCGGCACCTCCGGTCCCGTCGTCCCGATCCGCTTCGTGAACTCATCGTGGCCCGGCCAGCTCAGAACCACCTCGTCGCCGACCAGGCGCGCCTGCGCGAGTACCGGCGTCATGTCCTGATCCGCAGCGCCCGCGAGGGCCTCGGCGGCCGTGGCGTACGGCTGAAGCGTACGCAGCGTCGAGATCGTCGGCGGCATCATCAGCAGCTCGCCCCTGTCGTAGCCCGCGGCGGCCTCCGCCGGGCTGATCCACACCGTGCGGTCCGCCTCCGTCGAGGCGTTACGGGTCCGCTGGCCGGCCGGCAGCGAGGCGACGAAGAACCAGGTGTCGTACCGCTTCGGCTCGAACTCGGGGGTGATCCAGTGCGCCCATGCGCCCAGCAGGTCCGAGCGCAGCACCAGCGACCGCCGCTGCAGGAAGTCCGCGAACGACAACTCGCGGGCCACCAGCGCCCGGCGATCCGCCTCCCAGTCGTCGCCCGTCGTATCACCGACCACAGTGCCGGCCGTCGGACCCGCGAGCAGCACGCCGGCCTCCTCGTACGTCTCACGCACCGCCGCGCACACGATGGCCTGCGCCGACGCCGGGTCCACACCAAGCCGCCCGGCCCAGACGTCGAGCGACGGGCCCGCCCAGCCCACCTGATGGTCGTCGTCACGCGGGTCCACTCCGCCGCCCGGGTACGCGTACGCGCCTCCGGCGAAAGCCATGGAGGCGCGTCTGCGCAGCATGTGCACGGCGGGGCCGCCGGCCGCGTCCCGCAGCAGCATGACGGTGGCGGCCCGCTTGGGGGGCGCGGCGGTGAGCTCACCGTTGGCGAGGGCGCGGATCCGGTCCGGCCACTCGGGCGGGTACCACTGACCATTGGACATGGCCGGAGGCTATCCGCTCCCGGTTGGATGTTCGAGAGGACCGGCGACCTGGGCGAACCCAGCCGTCAGGCGGACACCAGCTCGACCTGGATCTCGATCTCGACCGGCGCGTCGAGCGGCAGCACCGTCACGCCCACCGCGCTGCGCGCGTGCACGCCCTTGTCGCCGAGGACCGCGCCCAGCAGCTCACTCGCGCCGTTGATCACGGCCGGCTGGCCGGTGAAGTCCGCGGCGGAGGCGACAAAGCCGACGACCTTCACGACGCGCGCGATGCGGTCCAGGTCGCCGGTGACCGACTTGACGGCGGCCAAGGCGTTCAGCGCGCACGTACGCGCCAGGTTCTTCGCCTCTTCCGGCGTGACCTCCGCACCGACCTTGCCGGTGCACGGAAGCTTGCCCTCCACCATCGGGAGCTGGCCCGAGGTGTAGACGTACACGCCCGACTGCACGGCCGGCTGGTAAGTGGCGATCGGCGGAACGACCTCCGGAAGTGTCAGGCCGAGCTCGGCGAGCTTCGCCTCGACCGCACCGGGCGTTGCTGTCATGCCTGCTTCTCCCGCTTCAGGTAGGCCACCAACTGCTCGGGGTTGTTCGGCCCGGGCACGACCTGGACGAGCTCCCAGCCGTCCTCGCCCCAGGTGTCCAGAATCTGCTTGGTCGCGTGCACGAGAAGAGGCACGGTCGAGTATTCCCACTTGGTCATACGGCGACTGTAGTACCTGCCACAGACACCTCCTGCGTAGCCCGGGCGTCGACTGGTTAGGCTCAAAGACGTGAGCAGGCTCCAGGTCGTCAGCGGCAAGGGCGGTACCGGAAAGACCACGGTGGCCGCGGCACTCGCGCTCGCCCTCGCGAGGGAGGGCAAACGCGCCCTCCTCGTGGAGGTCGAGGGCAGGCAGGGGATCGCGCAGCTCTTCGAGACGGAAGCACTTCCGTACGAGGAGCGAAAGATCGCT
The DNA here is from genome assembly GCF_056836825.1 of Streptomyces sp. TRD_SC_5. Classification (NCBI taxonomy): domain Bacteria; kingdom Bacillati; phylum Actinomycetota; class Actinomycetes; order Kitasatosporales; family Streptomycetaceae; genus Streptomyces; species Streptomyces sp. TRD_SC_5. The sequence goes on from NZ_JBWZZS010000001.1 coordinate 3,280,004, forward strand.
GTCGCACCGGGCGGCGGGGAGGTGTACGCCCTCGCGATAGACGCCGAACGCGCCCTCCTCGACTACCTCCAGATGTTCTACAAACTCGGAGGGGCCGGCCGGGCGCTCAAGAAGCTCGGCGCGATCGACTTCGCGACCACCATCGCGCCCGGTCTCAGAGACGTGCTGCTGACCGGCAAGGCCTGCGAAGCGGTCCGCCGCCGGGACAAGCAGAACCGTTACGCGTACGACTACGTCGTGATGGACGCCCCGCCCACCGGCCGGATCACGCGCTTTCTGAACGTGAACGACGAGGTGGCGGGCCTGGCCAAGTTCGGCCCGATACACAATCAGGCCCAGGCCGTCATGCGCGTACTCAAGTCGCCCGAGACGGCCGTCCACCTGGTGACGCTGCTGGAGGAGATGCCGGTCCAGGAGACGGCCGACGGCATCGCCGAGCTGCGCGCCGCCGAGCTGCCCGTCGGCAACGTCATCGTGAACATGGTCCGCCCGCACCTCCTCGACGAGGACTCCCTGCGCACCGCCGCGGGCGAGCAGCGCACCTCCGTCGCCAAGGCGCTCTCCCAGGCGGGCCTGGGCGGCGCGCGCCGCGGCGGCCTCGCCGAGCGCCTCGTGGACCCGCTGCTCGAACAGGCCGCTGAGCACACGCAGCGGGTCGAGCTGGAGCGCGAGCAGCGCGCCGTACTGGCCCAGCTGGATCTGGCGACGTACGAACTGCCGCTGCTCGGCGAGGGCATGGACCTCGCCGGGCTCTACCGGCTGGCCAAGGAACTGCGGACCCGTATCGCCCATGGGGGAACTTCATGACCACGGAGACCACGGAGACCAAAGAGACCGCGGACACCACCGGCGCCATGGACACGGTGCCCGTACTGGACATCGACCCGCTCCTCGACGATCCGGCCACCCGCATCATCGTGTGCTGCGGCGCGGGCGGTGTCGGCAAGACGACGACCGCGGCAGCTCTGGGGGTACGGGCGGCCGAGCGCGGCCGCAAGGTCGTCGTCCTCACCATCGACCCGGCCCGCAGGCTCGCCCAGTCCATGGGCATCGACGAACTCGACAACACCCCGCGCCGGGTGAAGGGCATAGACGAGTCGGCCGGCGGCGAGCTGTCCGCGATGATGCTCGACATGAAGCGGACCTTCGACGAGATCGTCGAGGCGCACGCGGACGGCGAGCGGGCCCGCGCGATCCTGGAGAACCCCTTCTACCAGTCCCTGTCGGCCGGTTTCGCGGGCACGCAGGAGTACATGGCGATGGAGAAGCTGGGCCAGCTGCGCGCCCGCGAAGAGTGGGACCTGATCGTCGTCGACACCCCGCCGAGCCGGTCCGCGCTGGACTTCCTGGACGCGCCGAAGCGGCTCGGGTCGTTCCTGGACGGCAAGTTCATCCGGGTGCTGATGGCGCCGGCGAAGGTGGGCGGCCGGGCGGGGATGAAGTTCCTCAACGTCGGCATGTCGATGATGACGGGCACGCTGAGCAAGCTGATGGGGGGCCAGCTGCTGCGCGACGTACAGACGTTCGTGGCGGCGATGGACACCATGTTCGGCGGCTTCCGCACGCGTGCGGACGCGACGTACCGGCTGCTCCAGGCGCCCGGTACGGCGTTCCTGGTGGTCGCCGCACCGGAGCGGGACGCCCTGCGTGAGGCGGCGTACTTCGTCGAGCGGCTGGCGGCGGAGGAGATGCCGTTCGCCGGGCTCGTACTCAACCGGGTCCACGGCAGCGGCGCCCCTCAGCTCTCGGCCGAGCGGGCACTTGCCGCCGCAGAAAATCTTGACGAGGGCGGCATTGTGGATCAGGGGGCCGGGAATGCTGGAGTTCGTGACTCCTCGGCCACCTCTCCCGAAGCCGAAGCCGGATCCACACCGGACCAGACCCCGGACCAGAACCCCGAGAGCCAGAGCGGCACCCAGACCAGCGGCAGCCACACCAGCCGCACCCGCACCGTCGAGCAGTTGACCGCGGGTCTGCTGCGCCTGCACGCCGAACGCATGCACGTACTCGCGCGTGAACAGCGAACGCGCGACCGCTTCACCGCACTCCACCCCGAGGTGGCAGTGACCGAAGTAGCCGCCCTGCCGGGCGACGTACACGACCTCGCGGGGCTTCGGGCCATCGCTGACCGGCTCGCCGCCACTGAGGCCGTCGAGCCCGCTGAGTCCGTCCGGTCGGACTAGCTCCGGCCGGAACAGTTCCGGTCGGACCAGCGTCCGTCGAACCAGCTCCCGTCGGCCTAGCCCACAGCCGCGAACTCGATGTACGCCCCGCTCTCGTCGTCCTCGGACAGGATGCCCGTGCTGCGCTCGTACTCAGTACGGGCGGTCTCAAGGAGCCGGCGCCAGGAGGTGACGGTGGGGCGCCTGCGCAGAAGTGCGCGCCGCTCCCGCTCCGTCATGCCGCCCCACACGCCGAACTCGACGCGATTGTCCAGCGCGTCGGCCAGGCACTCGGTCCGCACCGGACATCCCGTGCACACCGCCTTCGCCCTGTTCTGCGCTGCTCCTTGTACGAACAGTTCGTCCGGATCGGTAGTGCGGCAGGCTGCCTGCGCACTCCAGTCGGTTACCCAGCCCATACCGGCGCCGTCCTCTCCCGAATCGAGGCTCCCCCACGGCGACAGCGGCATATTCACCGCTGCCAGTTGAGGACGTTACGGAAGGTGGGCACAGCGCAACACCCCCTTCGGGCCCAATCTTGAATGGCCCGAACGGACTATGCGTAAGCGACAGATCACCCGACGGAGTGAGGCGAGGGCATACGTAACCAACCCGGCAAAGCGGGGCAGTTCGGCAAGGTCACAACGGAAACCCGGTGACGCATGAGGCGGATTCGGACATGCCTCTGCCAGATATTCGGGACGGGAGGGTTTGACACCAGTGGTGCCGGGAGTGCCAGGGGGCTTGATGCGAAACCGCACTGCTGTGACAGTTGGGAGCAGCTTAGGCCAAGGCATATACGCGTGTCCGGCGAATGAGAACGTAGGCTGCCCCCATGCCAAAGAAGCGCTCGGGCGGGGGTCTCACCAAGGCCCAGCAGGCCGCCAAATTCCTCGGTGTCGCCGCGCTCTCCGGAGCTGTGCTGGCGGGCATCGCACTGCCGGCAGCCGGAGCGCTGGGGCTCGCGGCCAAGGGGACGGTCGAGGGATTCGACGAAATCCCCGCGAACCTCAAGACGCCGCCGCTGAGCCAGCGCACCACCATCCTCGACGCGCAGAGCGAGCCCATCGCCACGGTCTACTCGCGTGACCGCACCGTCGTGGACCTGAAGGAAATCTCCCCGTACATGCAGAAGGCGATCGTCGCGATCGAGGACGCGCGCTTCTACGACCACGGGGCGATCGACCTCAAGGGTGTGCTGCGCGCGGCCAACCGCAACGCTCAGACGGGCGGCGTCACGCAAGGCGCGTCCACCCTCACGCAGCAGTACGTCAAGAACGTCTTCGTCGAGGAGGCCGGCGACGACCCCACCAAGGTCGCCGAGGCCACCCAGCAGACGCTCGGCCGCAAGGTCCGCGAGCTCAAGTACGCGATCCAGGTCGAGGAGGAGCTGGGCAAGAAGAAGATCCTCGAGAACTACCTCAACATCACCTTCTTCGGGCAGCAGGCGTACGGCATCGAGTCCGCGTCCAAGCGGTACTTCAGCAAGTCCGCCAAGGACCTCAAGCTGGAGGAGGCCGCGCTGCTGGCCGGCATCGTGCAGTCGCCGAGCCGTTACGACCCGGTCAACGACGCCGAAGAGGCGACCAAGCGACGCAACACCGTGCTCCAGCGCATGGCCGACGTCCGCGACGTCTCGCAGGCCGAGGCGGACCGGGCAAAGGCGACGCCGATCGAACTGAACGTCAGCAGGCCGAAGAACGGCTGCATCACGGCCGTCAGCGGTGCGGGCTTCTTCTGCGACTACGTGCGCGAGGTCTTCCTGTCCGACCCGGTCTTCGGGAAGACGAAGGAGGAGCGGGCCAAGGTCTGGAACCAGGGCGGCCTGAAGATCCGTACGACGCTCGACCCGCAGGCACAGGAGTCGGTGCAGGCGTCGATCAAGGACCACGTCTACCAGTCCGACAAGGTCGCGACGGCGGTCACGCTGGTCGAGCCCGGCACCGGCAAGGTCCTCGGAATGGGCCAGTCCAGGCCGTACGGCTTCAAGAGCAACGAGACGACGATCAACTTCTCCGCCAACAAGAACATGGGCGGATCGGCCTACGGCTTCCCGACCGGCTCGACCTTCAAGCCGTTCGTGGCGGCCGCGGCCATAGAGCAGGGCATTCCGGCGACGAAGACCTACTCGGCGCCGTACGACATGGAGTACCCGAGCCCCGTACAGACCTGTGGAAAGCCCTGGGTCAACATGGGCGACACGGTCGAGAACGAGAACGAGGCGGAGGTCGGGCCGTACGCGATGAAGGAGGCCATGGCGAAGTCGGTCAACACCTACTTCGTCCAGATGATCTCCGACATCGGCATCTGTCCGGTGACGCAGATGGCCGGCAAGCTCGGCGTGATCCAGGCCGACGGGCAGAAGCTGAAGGAAGTGCCCGCGATCTCGCTGGGTACGGAGGGCATGTCGCCGCTGACGATGGCGAACGCGTACGCGACCTTCGCCAACCGCGGTACGTACTGCACGCCGGTCTTCATCGAGTCGGTCGTCACCGCGCAGGGCAAGAGCCTGCCGGTGCCCAAGTCGACTTGCTCGCGCGCGATGTCCGAGAAGACGGCCGACACCATCAATACGCTGCTCAAGGGCGTGGTCGACTCCGGTACGGGTCAGCAGGCGGGGCTCACGAGCCGCGACAACGCCGGTAAGACGGGTACGACGGACGGGCGCCACAATGCCTGGTTCGTCGGGTACACGCCGAACCTGGCCGGCGCGGTCTGGGTCGGCGCGGCGGGCGCCAAGCAGATCCCCATGGTGGACATCACCATCGGCGGGGTCTACCACGACAAGGTCTTCGGTGGTCAGGTCCCGGGTCCGATCTGGAAGGACGCGATGAGCGGCGCGCTGGACGGCAAGCCGGCGCCCGGCTTCAACACCGTGCACATCCCGGAGCCCGACAAGGACAAGGGCAAGCGCGACCGCGACAAGGGTGACGACGACGGGGAGAGCGACGACAACAAGCCGGGCGACGACGGCAAGCCCGGCGACGGCGGCAACGACGGCGGCAGTCCCTGGCCCGACTTCTCCATCCCGCCGGACCTGATCGGCGGCGGCAACGGAAACGGCAACGGCGGTGGCCGCGGCGGGAACGGGCGGTAACGCGACGCGTCAGCGGTGCGACCGCCTACGACGGAGGGGCGCCCGGTGGGAAATCCACCGGACGCCCCTCCGTCGTACTACGGCCGTCGTACTACCACCGTCGCGCGAGCCCGCCGTCGTACTACGACCCTCGCACGTGCCGCCGTCGTACTACGCCCGCCGTACGTACTGCCGACATAGGTACCGCTCAGCCCGCCAAGAGCTGCTTTACCGCGGCGGCCACGCGGCCGCCCTCGGCGCGGCCCGCCACCTTCGGGTTCACGATCTTCATGACGGCGCCCATCGCGCGCGGCCCCTCGGCGCCCCCGGCCTTCGCCTCTTCAACGGCCTGCCCGACGATGGCGTGCAGCTCGTCGTCGCTCAGCTGCTGGGGCAGATACGCGTCGAGGATCTTGCCCTCCAACAGCTCACGCTCGGCCGACTCGGTCCGGCCGCCCTGGGTGAAGGCCTCGGCCGCCTCGCGGCGCTTCTTCGCCTCCTTGGCGATCACCTTCTGCACCTCGTCGTCGGAGAGCTCGCGCGCCGTCTTGCCGCCGACCTCCTCCTTGGTGATCGCGGTGAGGGTCAGCCGCAGCGTGGACGAGGTCAGCTCGTCACGCGCCCTGATGGCGGTGGTGAGGTCTTCCTTGAGCTTGGACTTGAGCGTGGTCATGGCCCAAGTGTGGCAGGTACGCACCCACTGACGCCCGCCGATTTCGTGCGCCGTCGCTGTCTGCGACGATGGGCGCATGCGCGCACGTTACGGGGTACCCCTGAAAGTCACCGCGGGAATCACGGCCGTTGGCGCGGCCGGCCTGGCCTACGCCGCCGGCTTCGAGGCCCGGTCGTTCCGGCTCCGGCGGGTGACCGTGCCCGTACTGCCACCGGGGGCACGCCCCCTGCGCGTACTGCAGGTCTCGGACATCCACATGGTCGGCGGGCAGCGCAAGAAGCAGCGCTGGCTCCAGTCGCTGGCCGGCCTGCGCCCCGACTTCGTGGTCAATACGGGCGACAACCTCTCCGACCCGGACGGTGTGCCGGAGGTGCTGGACGCGCTCGGCCCGCTGATGGAGTTCCCGGGCGTCTATGTCTTCGGCTCGAACGACTACTACGGCCCGAAGCTGCGCAACCCCGCCCGCTACCTCCTCGAAAAGGCCCAGGGCAAGTACGGCCTCAACGGCAACCCGCCGGCCGTCGGCGCCGTACACAACCCGTGGGAGTTGCTGCGCGACGGCTTCGACGCGGCGGGCTGGGTGAACCTCACCAATACCCGGGGCCGGCTCAAGCTGGGCGGGCTCGACAACATGGAGATCGCCTTCACCGGGCTCGACGACCCGCACATCAAGCGGGACAGGTACGCCGAGGTCGCGGGCGGCCCGGACAACTCGGCCGACTTCTCGATCGGCGTGGTCCACGCCCCGTACCTGCGCTCGCTCGACGCCTTCACCTCGGACGGCTACCCGCTGATCCTGGCCGGCCACACGCACGGCGGCCAGCTCTGCGTCCCCTTCTACGGGGCGCTCGTCACCAACTGCGACATCGACAAGGACCGTGCCAAGGGCCTCTCTGCCCACTCGGCCGACGGCCGACGCGCCTACCTCCACGTCTCGGCAGGCTGCGGCACGAACCGCTACACCCCGGTGCGCTTCGCGTGCCCCCCGGAAGCGACACTGCTGACGCTGGTGGCGCGCCCCTGAGCGAGCGGAACGGCGGGGCCTACCGTGGGGTGATGATCGCGCCAGTATCCACGGGTGCCCCCGCGTCCGCCGTCGTCCCGCCGCGCCGCCGTCCGTACACCGCCGTCTTCCGCGCACTGGTCTGCGCGGCAGCGGTGACCGGCCTCGTCATCGACCTGACACTCGGCAGTCCGCTCCGCGTCCTGAGCTACTTCACAATCCAGTCCAATGTCCTGGTCGCCCTGGCCTTCGCCGCCTCGGCGGCCCGCGCCTGGAGGGGCCGACCGGCGCTGTCTCCCCGCCTCACCGGTGGCGTACTGCTCTTCATCTCGATCACCGGGCTCGTCTACCACCTGGTGCTGGCCAACAGCTCCAGCGGCTTCTCGATGACGGACGACGCCGCGCACGCGATCAGCGGGTGGCGTTCGGTCTCCAACCAGCTCCTGCACACGGTCACCCCGCTCGCGGCGGCCCTGGACTGGCTCGTCCTCACCACCCCCGGCGGCCTGCTGCTGCGCCACGCGGCCCAGTGGATGCTCTACCCCCTGGCCTACCTCCTCTTCGCCCTGGCCCGCGGAGCCCTGCTCTCCCCAGGCGCCGAGGCCCGCTACCCGTACCCCTTCCTCGACGTCGAGGCCCACGGGTACGCGGGGGTGGTGGGCAACGCGGTCTTCCTCGGGCCGGCCTTCTACGCGCTGGGCCTCGCGATCGTCGGCCTGGACCGGATCCGCCCCAGCCTGCGCCCCGGCCTGCGGCGCCGCGAAAACCGGATTTCGCCTCCGGCCGCGAGTCGGCTAAAGTAATCGATGTCGCCGCGACGCGCGCGACAATCGGGGTGTAGCGCAGCTTGGCAGCGCGCTTCGTTCGGGACGAAGAGGTCGTGGGTTCAAATCCCGCCACCCCGACAGAGAAGTACCAGCTCAAGGGCCTGATCCGCTTAGCGGATCAGGCCCTTGAGTGGTTTCTGGGGCGGCCTCGGAGCCGTTGGGGAGTCGACTGGTCTCGACCCCTGCACCAGAACAGCTGGCCGTAGGGCCTGCAACCTGGCTGCCGTACTCTTCCGTCTGCCAGTGGTGCCAGCGAGGAGTGGTGCCAGCGAGGGGGTGCATGGTGATTCGGGTCGCCGTCGTGGACGACGAGCAGCTGGTCCGCACCGGGCTACAGTTGATCTTGAATTCCGCCGGCGGCATCGAGGTGGTGGCCGACTGCGGCGGCGCCGGGGCCGTCGAGGCCGTCAGGACCCACCGGCCGGACGTGCTGCTGCTCGACATCCGGATGCCGGATGTGGATGGTCTGACGGTGCTTCGGCAGGTCACTGCCCTGGCGTCGGCGCCGGGCGTGGCGATGCTGACCACCTTTGACGCGAGTGAGTACGTCGACGAAGCGCTGCGGGCGGGGGCGGCGGGTTTACTGATGAAGAACACCGCCCCTGAGCAATTGGTCCATGCGGTACGGGTGCTGGCCGCCGGCGGCAAGATCTTGGCGCCCGAGGCCGCGAGCACCCTGATCGGCGGCTACCTGACCACCCGCCGCGAGAGCGAGGCGAGGCGGCGCGTGGAGGCGCTGACCGAACGTGAGCGTCAAGTGCTCGCCCTGGTCGGTGAGGGCCTGTCCAACTGGGAGATCGCCCGTCGGCTGCGCCTCTCCCACGGCACGGTCAAGGACCATGTCAGCTCGCTGCTCGCCAAGCTCGGCGGAATCAACCGTATCCAGGCAGCCGTGGTCGCGGACCGCGCAGGCATGATCGACGCACCGGCGGGCAGGCTGTGAGCCTGGGCTCGGCGACCGAGAGCGCCCGCTCCACAGACCGCCCACGCGGCCGCGACAGACGGCTGCGGCGGGCCTGCGCAGCCGCGCTCCCCGTGGGCATCGCCGTCGTCGACGGAGTCGTGGTCAACGGCCTCGACCCCGGCCCCGGGATCTGGATCGCTCTGGTCGCCGCCACCGCGTTGGTGCTGCGGCGGCGCTTGCCCGAGGTGGCACTGGTCGCCGGGCTGCCCGGGGTGTACGTCGGCTATATCTTCTTTGCGCCGTTGATCGCCCTGTACTGCCTCGCGGACCGGCGCCGCAGCGCCGTCGCCGGCGGTGCGGGCGCGGCACTGGTCGCGCTCGCGCAGTTCCTTCCTTACCCGATCGACGACTTCTCCTCGCTCGCGCCGGACCGAGCGACCGTGCTCGCGGCGCTGGACTCCTGCGTGCTCGCCGCGGGTGCCGTCGTGCTCGGCCGGTCGGCTCGGCTGCGGCGCGAGCGGCTGCTGGAGGTCACGGAGAGCCGGGAGCGGGAGCACCGGCTGCTCGCCGAACGCACGCTGTCCACCGAACGGGCGCGCCTGGCCCGGGAGATGCACGATGTCGTCGCCCACAAGGTCAGCCTCATCAGTCTGCAGGCCGGGGCACTCCAGGTCAGCGCTGCGGACGCCGCCACCGTCCGGGAGAGCGCGGGGGCAATCCGCGAGCTCTCGGTACAGACCACCACCGAACTCCAGCACATGGTGGGGGTACTGCGCGCCGCCGGGGGCGCCGCCTGCGAACTCACGCCGCAGCCGTGCCTTGCCGACATACCCGCACTGACCCGGGACAGCGGGCTGCGGGTCAGTCTCGACACCCCGGGCGCCATCGGCAGCTGGCCCGCGGCCGTGGAGCGGGCCGCGTACCGCACGGTCCAGGAGGCGCTCACCAACGTGCGCAAGCACGCACCGGGTGCCGATGTCCAGGTACGCATCCGGCCCGCCGACGGCGCGCTGCGCGTCGAGGTCCACAACACCGCCGCCGACCGGTCCACCATGCCCCTGGATCTGCCCGACGGTGGACACGGTCTGGTCGGCCTGCGGGAGCGCACGCACCTGCTCGGCGGTACGTTCCGCTCGGGGCCCGTGCCCGGAGGCGGGTTCCAGATCCGGGCCGTTTTCCCTGTCTGACGGTTATTCGGCAGGACGGAAATCAATTCCCGCTCATTCCCCGGAAGGAGATCTGTCGCGCCGCCCCCCGCCGAGTGGCGGGGGTATCCCCCGTCGAATGACTGAGTATCTCCACCAGCCCCCTTGAAGTTACCTGCCAGTTGCGGCCACTTCCCTGCGAAAGCTAGGATCGCCGTGCGCGTTGACTTGCGTACGCCAACAGGCGTCTGTGCGGGGGAAGCAGGGCATGAGAGATACCGAAGACAGCTCTATAGTCATTGGGCTAATTGTCGCGAGAATGTCGCTGCGGCGAAGACTGAAGCGCCTTTTCGCCAGTAGAGGGTGGCATTCAGTGGAGGTGGAGGGCCGTCAGACCCTTACGCCCTGCGATGTCCTGGTCGTGGACATCGACCGGCTCGACGAGGTACATGACCCGGTGCCGGTCGCGGCGCTGACTTACGGCGCCGAGATGCAGCATCCCGGCCTCCTGGGGGCCGATGTACGCGCCATCGTGGACCGGGACGACTTGGACGACGCCTTTCTGGAGGCCGTTCACGAGGTCGCCGCGGGAAACGGGTGGATCTCACCCACGCTCGTACGTCCGCTGCTGCGCGGCCCGCACACCGCGGAAGCCACGCACCGCCCCGCGCACACCGCAGCGCGTATCCGGCGCCGCGATCCGGCGCTCACCGCCCGCGAGTACGAGGTCGTGTCACTGGTGACCCAGGGCATGAACAACAGTGAAATCGCCGGAGCCCTCTACATCGCCGAGAGCACGGTGAAGTTCCATATGTCGAACATCCTGCAGAAGACTGGGTTCCGGGACCGGAGCCAACTCGCGGCACGTGTGCCCGCACGCCTTTCCGCCGCCCGATAAGCGACAAAGTAAATACACGAGACACGAGAAAGAGACTGTGATGGGGAAGAAGAAGGAAACTCTCCGCTGGGCGCCGGTGGCGATTCTGCTGGTCCTGGCGCTCATCGCCCCGTTCTTCGGGGACAGCCCCACCGCCGTGGTGGTTCCGCTGTTGATCGCCATGATCCTGGCCTGTGTCAATGCCATGCAGCTGAAGCGGGAGCGGGCCACCCACGACGCGGGCTGAGAAGCCGGCCGGCCGCCGGCGCGGGAGCGCCGGCGGCCGGGTCAGGAGACCTCGTAGCGCGCGAAGCGCAGGCCCCCCAGCGCGCCCATCACGACCGTGTACAGGGCCAGGACCAGGAATCCGAGCGCCTGTGCCGCGCCCTCGGCGCCGGCCGCCGCGGTCATGATCGTGCCGCCGCCGGCGATGTCCCCGGCCCCACCGGGCAGCAGGTTGCCAAGGCCCGGGCTGCCCAGCTGGGAGGAGAGAATCCGCAGCGTCGGCTCCAGGAACTGGGTGACCAGCAGGATGCCGACGATCGCGACGACCTGGTTGCGTACGAGCGCGCCGACAGCCACACCGATCGCACCCCACAGCGTCATCACCACCACGCTTCCCGACAGGGCACCGAGCACCGAGCCGTCCAAGAGGTACGGGTGTTTCCCGTGCCCCGACAGCAGCGCGGCCGCGACCAGCGCACTCGCGCCCACCGACGCGGCCCCGTACACGAACGCCGTACCGAGACCGACCAGCACCTTGGCGCCGTACACCCGCATCCGGCGGGGCTCGGAGAGCAGCGTGGCGGTGATGGTGCGGGAGTTGTACTCCTGGGTCACCAGGGCGACCCCGATACCCAGCGGGAAGACATAGGCGAGCGCGACCGGGAGGTTGTACGCGGGTACGACCTCGTCCGCCGAGTCGAAAGTGAGCGGACTTCTGGGAGCGTTGAGGCCACCGAAGACGACAAGCGCCGTGAGACCGGCGCTGCACACGACCATGGTGAGCAGCAGGATCCACCACAGCTTGGTGGTGGTGAGCTTCCGCAGCTCGGATGAGAGCTGCGATCCCATACCCACCTTCATACTTCCACTCCAATTCCGGCCTGTGTCAGGCGCATGAAGGCCGACTCCAAACGCTCGTCCCTCTCCAGCAGACCGCTGAGCGGTTCGGCGCACAGCAGTTGCCCGTGATGCATGAGCAGTACGTCGTCGACGATCTGCTCCATCTCGCCGAGCAGGTGGCTGGAGAGCAGCACCGTCCCGCCCTCCGCGGCGTAGGCCCGTAGGAACCCCCGCAGCCACAGCATTCCTTCGGGGTCGAGGCCGTTGCTCGGTTCGTCGAGGATCAGCAGCTCCGGGTCGCCAAGGAGCGCGGCGGCCAGCGAGAGCCGCTGTTTCATCCCCGTCGAGTAGCCGGAGACCGGACGGTCCGCGGCCCCTTCAAGGCCGACGTCCGCCAGCAGCCGCGCGATCCGCTCGGGTCCGCAGCCGGCGGCTCGGGTATAGCAGCGCAGATGGCCGCGGCCCGTTCGTCCGCCCAGGAACGCGCCGCCGTCGAGACCGACCCCGATCCTGCGGGTGGGTGTGGGCAGTTCGCGGTAGGGGCGGCCCCAGAGCAGCGCGGCGCCCTCGGTGGGCCGTATCAGCCCGAGCACCATACGCAGCGTCGTAGTCTTTCCGGCGCCGTTCGGGCCGAGAAAGCCGGTGATTCTGCCGCGTGCCACATCGAAGGAGACGCTGTCGACGGCTCTCCTGCCCTGGAACTCCTTCGTGAGACCCCGGACCGAGATCACGTACTTCCCTTTCTCCACGTGCTCCTCATCTCCTCATGTACGTCTCGCCCGACGGCGTTCAGACCGCTCAAACCGCGTTCAAGTCGACCTGCGAGCGGATCAGCTCCCGGTACAGGCCGGATTCCGCGAGCAGTTCGGCATGGCGTCCGGTCTGGACGACCCGGCCGTGCTCGAGGACGACGACGAGGTCGGCGCTGACGATCGTGGACAGCCGGTGCGCGATGATGATCCGCGTGCACTCCAGCCGGTCCAGCGCGCCGGCGATCCTGGACTCGGTGACGGTGTCCAGCGAGCTGGTCGCCTCGTCGAGTACGAGGACACGCGGCTGCCGGGCCAGTGCACGGGCCAGGGCGATGCGCTGGCGCTGGCCGCCGGAGAGGCTGCCGCCCATTTCCCGTACCGGCGTGTGATAGCCGAGCGGCATGGCGGCGACATCCTCATGGACATGTGCCTGGTGTGCGGCTTCGACCACCGCTTCCATGGTGACCTCGGGAACACCGAAGCGGATGTTCTCGGCGATGCTGCGGTTGCTGAGCACGATGTCCTGAGGGACGTACGCGACGTCCGCGTAGAACGTATCGGCGTCGATCTCCTGGATCGATACGCCGTCGTAGGCGATGTCTCCGGACCGGATCGGATACAGCCCCATCAGAAGCTTGCCCAGAGTGCTCTTCCCCGAGCCCGAGCTGCCCACGATCGCGACCCGCTCCCCGGGCCGGATGTCGAACGAGATGTCCTGCAGCGCGGGGGTCTTGGCGCCCGGGTAGGCGAACCCGACCTTGCGCAACGAGACCGCACCCCGCATCACTACGGGCCGGTCGCCGAAGGCGCCCCTGGACTCGGGCTGGTGGAGGATGTCGCCGACCCTCGCCACCTGCGTGTTCGCCGTGATCAGCTGGGTGAAGACACCGGACAGGGACATCACCATGCCCAGGCTGGTGGCGGTGAGCGTCTGCGCCGCGACCGCCGAACCGAGGTCGAGCGAACCGTTCAGGACCAGCCACAGCCCCACGGCCAGCACCAGCAGCGGCCCGAACACCTGGAACACGGAGTAGCCACTGGTGGCCACGCCCTGGAGGACGATCCGCCGCTGGGTCTGCTCCATGCCCGCCGAGTACACCTTCTTCCAGTCGTGGAAGAAGGTGTCGGTCATCCCGGAGACCTTCAGGGTCTCGATCGATGACAGCGCTTCCATCTGCAGCGATGAGGACTTGGCGGTCTCGCTGATCTCCCGCTCGGTGATCCGGCGGATCGGCCGGTACGTGGACACGGCGACCGCGAGCATGGTCAGGAAGATGGCGAAAGCCGCGGACCCCAGGATGAACGAGCGGTAGAACATATAGCTGAAGATGACGATCAGACTGCCGACATCGAGCAGGACGACCGGCAGCTGGCTGGAGATCATGTCCCGGACGGACGTGATGCTGGACAGCCGGTAGAACAGCTCGCCCTGTGAGCGGTTGGCGAAGTACTTGTACGGCAGATCGAGCAGTTTCTTGAACGTTCTGCCCATCATCGCCTCGCCCAGGCCGCGGATCACCGCGGCCAGGCACACCGTACGCAGCAGGGAGAGGACGAAGAAGACCGCCATCGGGACCGTGAAGGTCAGCAGGACCAGCGCGATCGGCGACTTCTCCAGATACCCGGCGTAGTCGTTGACCGCGTACTGGGTCGCGATCGGCATGAAGATGGTGAACGAATACAGCACCAGCGACATCAAGAACGCCTGGAGCAACGGCCGTCGCGCCCCGCTCAGCGACCGCAGGAACTCCCGCCACACGCTCGGCTCACGGTGGTGCACAGGCTGGTAATCGGCGGCGGGTGTGGCTTCCAGCGCCAGCCCCGAGTAGTGCTGCTCGAACTCCTCGACCGGGTACTTCCGTCGCCCGGCGGCCGGGTCCACGACGGTGACATGCCGGTCGGTGATCTCCTCCACGACAACGACGTGGCTGTCGTCCCAGTACGCGATGAGCGGGAGGGACAGCCGGTCGAGGCGGTTGGCACCGGCCCGGAAGGCCCGTACCTGGAAGCCGCGGCCGCGCAGGATGGTCGCTATTTCCTTGATGGTGAGCCCGTCGCGGCCCACCTCGTGCTCGCGCCGCAGCGCGGCGACCGAGTCGCGTGAACCGTACGCGGACAGCACCATCGCGATGCAGCACAGGCCGCATTCGGACTGGGCGAACTGCTGGACTTCCCGGACTCTCCGGGCCCTGCGGGTACGCACAGTCATGAGCGGCCTCCGAGGCAGCGAGGAAGGACGGCTTGGGGGTGGTCCAGCATCAGTTGCGCGTAATGCCAGCCGGAGAGGCCGAGAAAGAAGGAGGGCAGGTGCGGCTCGGTCCCGATGCCGCACGACCAGCCACCGTCGGCCGTTCCGTAGCGGTCGAGGAAGGCGGTGTGCAGCGCGGCGGCTTCGGCGCGCAGCTCCAGCCAGTCGAACCGGTCGGCCAGCTGGCACAGGACGGCGATCCGGCCGGCCAGGCCATGGCAGAAGCTGATGTCGTGGCCGAGATCGCCACCGACGATCCGCTCCACCTCGGGTGCCAGGACGGCCCGGATCCGCCCGGTGGACTCGCCGAGGGCGGTGAAGAGTTCACCGGCCGCGTACGCCACTCCCGCGTACCCCTTGCACCAGCCGTTGCCGCTCACCCGGTCGCGCAGACTCTCGTCCTGCCACCTGTTCCGTACGTAGGCATGGGCGAACCGCTCCAGATGGTCCCGGGCACCGCTGTCTCCGTCGAGTCCCTCGGCGACCATGGCGCTCATGGCGGTGATGCGCCCGAACCGGCCATGGGCGAGCCCCAGTTCACCGGCGTGCTCTCCCGGGGAGCCGTCCACGGCGACCAGGCGCCGCAGCAGCCGCTCGGGCGGGACACCGGTCAGCTCGGGTGCGCCGTACTTCTGATAGGCGGCGAGGTAGACGAGGTAGCCGCCGTACCCGTTGAGGTGGTCGAAGTCGGCCGCGGTGAGGCTGTCGACATCGAGGGGCCGGTCGGCGGGGCGGGATTCCGTGACGGTGAAGGGGGCGCCGGGCTCACGGAGGCGCCGGATCTCCCAGTCGGTGACGAGCTCGGAAAGGGCTCCCGTGAACGGCGACATCGCCAGCGGTGTCGCGTCACCCGCGAACCGCGGGTGCATGGCGGCCCGGGAGACCCGTTCGATGTCCACACCGAGCGGCGATGTGCCGGTGACCGCCTCGGTCTGTGCCAGACAGAGGAGCAGGCCGCCGCCGTCGTAGAGCGGTGCGTTGACCCCGCCCAGGCGCAGCCCGTCCCCTTGCAGCCGGGGCAGCAGCCAGGTCGGCGCCGACTTCTCACCGACGACGAGATCACGGAGGGTACTGTGCCAGGCCCTGGCATCGGCCAGGTCGGGGAACACCTCGCGGCGCGATGCCCGCCGTACGTCCCAGACGTCGTCCACCGAGCCGGCGAGCGCGTACCGCAGATAGCTGAGATCCCGCTGCGGCGGCCGGGCGAAGAAGGACCGGACGGCGGCCAGTGCGGCCTCCCGGGGAGTGCTGCCGGCGGCGCTGTGGATCTCCTCGTCCAGATCGCCCCGCAGCAGACCGGAGTCGCAGTCCACCGTGAAGAACGGCACGTCGAGATCGAGCAGGGCGGCTACCTCCTCGCGGTGCAGCGCGTCCGCCGACTCCTTGGCCGCGCCCCGGTAGTGCCGGGGCAGCTTCCCCAGCAGTTCGGCCCGCGCCGCAGCGCTGCCCAGGTGCACGGGGTGGGTGGAAGCCTCCAGGAAGCGCGCGTATACATACGTCGGCCGTACGACTTGGCGCACCGCCCAGTCACCAGAAGCCCGTACGGCCGCTTCGACGCCGCCGCGGTGGGTGGCGAGCAGCTCGCGCGCCTCGCTGTACCCGGCGGATATCTCGTCCACCCAGTCCCGGGGGTCCAGCGGTTCACCCGCCGCCTTGACCATGTTCGTGCCGTGCTCGACGACGACAGGGCTGCGGTCGAAACGGATGTCGTCCGTCCCCGCGTCGACGACCGTGTACGACTGGAGGTGCTCGGAGGCTCCCGGCCGCACGCAGCCGATTCCCGAGATGTCGATGTCCAGCTTCGCGCCCGCGTAACGGACGGGAAACAGCAGGGTGTTGAGCACCGAGCGCTCGATGTCCAGGTTGAGCGCGGCCCCCGCGGACGCGCTCTGCGCCGATGTGTCCGTGGGGCCGTTGGGCAGCGACACGAGGGTCTCCGTGTCGATCACGACGGGGCCCTGGGGTACGGCGATGATGTTCTCGTGGTGCAGATCGGTCGCGCCGATCATGCTGAGCAGCGCGGCGACCCGGCCGAAGCGCCGGAAGTACTCGGCGCCGCCCCGGGTGACGTCGTCGAGATCCGTGTGCTCGATGAACTCCTGCCACACATACGTCGGCCGGACGATCGACCTCGGGTGCAACGGGCCGAAGAACGAGCCGTCCTCGTCGAGGAGCGTGCTCAGGGTGACGAGCAGGCTCTGGCAGTTGTCCTGCTGCGGCTTGTACACGACCCGCGTTCCGTCGCCGAAGCCCACCAGGCAAACGGTCCGGCCGCCCCGGTGGGCGTCACCGAGGCCAGTGGTGAGCGAGGTGATACTCCCTCGTACGCCCAGGAGTTCGCCGAGCTGCTGCCGGTCCGCGGCCGCGGCGCCCAGGACCTCGCGGACGGTCCGCGCGGTGCGGGTGGTGACCAGACGCAGCAGCCGGTCCAGTTCGGGGAAACGGGCGAGCAGCGCGCCGCGGCCCTCGGTCCGGGCGACCCGGGCGTGGAACGCCTCGTACGTCCCGCCTTCCGCGTGGAAGGAGGCGATGAGGGTCCGTACGCCGGTCTCGACACAGACACCCATCAGTGAGCGCAGTACGGACTCGGCGACACCGTCGGCGTCGGCATCGGTCACCTCGTCCAAGAACCCGGCGATCTGCTGCGCGCAGTCCCTCAGGTACGGCGTGTAGAAGGCGCCGAAGACATCGGCCCGCTCCTCGGTGATGCGCTTCACCAGCTCTTGGGGGTGCACTGTCTGCTCTCGGATCGGGGGCGGTGGTGGGAGGGTGGTGGGGGCGGGTGCCCCGGAATTACCGGTTCCGGGGCACCCGCTCCGCGCCGGTTCAGACGATCAGCAGCGCTTGGTGCAACCACTGGTGGGGCAGCCGCCCTGCAGCGCGGCGCTGGCGCCGACGACGACGCCGGTGATGGCGGTGGCCGGGATGATGGTGGGCGTGATGCCCGCGGCCAGGGACTCCGGCGCGTCGGCGAGCTCGACAAGCTCGTCGGCGGAGACGTAGCCGGTGGCGTCGTTCATGGCGATGTTGCCCATGATGGTTCCTTTCACTTGGTGGTGCTCTTATCGGCAAGGCTCCTGACGGAACCTCGTTCGTGGTGCGCTAGGCGAAGCGCAGGATGGAGGGGTAGCCCTCCGGGTCCAGGTGGTGGAGTACGGACCAGGCAAGTCCGGCCTCCCCGACCATGAGGCTGTTGCTGTACGCGTACTTGGTGTCGGACCGCTGCTCGTACCTCTCGACGACCTCGCCGAAGAGGCGCGGAAAGAGGTCGGCGGCGTCGCCGGACACCCCAGGGAGTCTCTGTTCGGCCAGGGCCACGACCTCCGCGCTTCCCAGGTCGCCGTGGCAGTACGTCGGGTTGTTGCCGAAGCCGTGGCTGAAGGTGAGCCCCGCGAGCCGGGCCAGTACGTCGACGGGCACGGACTCGGGCGCGTGCTCCACGGCGGTCAGGGCACCGAGCAGCAGACCGGGCGCACCGTGGCACCAGCCGTACGAGCGCTCCGGCTCGTCCCACGCCCGTGGCCAGTCCCGGTCGCTCTCGTCGTAGGAGTCGAGCACCGCACCGACGATGCGCAGGCCAAGGTCGCGCACCGGCGCGTCGGCGAACTCGGTTCCGTACCGGATGAGTACGGGACCGATGCCCATCGCGCCGTGCGCATAGCCGGTGTACGAGGTGACCCGGGCGTCGGCCGCGTCCCGCAGACCGAGATCGATGCCGCCCAGCGCCCGTACCTCCGCGGCGGCCACGGTCGCCGCCGCCTCGGCCACCGCCCGCTTCTCAGCCGGGCTCGTCGCACGCTCGTGCAGGGCCAGGGTGACGGCCAGGGCCCCCGCCATCCCGCTCACATAGTCGGTGCCGACCTCGGGCCCCGAGCCGCGGGCGAGTTCCCGGGCCAGCTCGCCGACGCGCGTGCCGTCCGGCTCGTCCAGGAGGTCCCGGGCGACGGTGAGGGCGTACGCGGTGCCGGCCAGGCCCGTCATGCCGCCGACGGAGACGGCCTGGCCGGCGAGTTGGCCGCCGCGCAACTGCTCCTCGACGGGGTCGAGGACGCGGCGCGCGGCGTCCGCGAAGTCACGCCGCCCGGTCTCCCGCGCCAGGCCGGCCAGGGCCAGGGCGGGCCCGGGGCTGCCGCCGTACAGGTCGTAGCCGAGGGTGCCGGGACTCCACTGGCTCTGCGAGTCGGTGGTGACCTGCGGGGCGATCCACGTCGCCGGGTGGTGTGGGTCGGTGCCGGTGATCAGGGTCGCCAACAGCCGGTCGCCGATGCGCTCGGCTTCCGCCACAAGCCGGGCCCCGCCGACGGTTACGGGCCTGCCCCCTCCCCGTACGGGTACGAAGCCCGTCTGCTCCTGGTCCGTCGGCAGCTTGTTGACGAAGGAGTAGTCGATCAGCCGGAGTTCACGCGCGATGACGGCCTCGTCGAGACCGTGCACACGAGCGCGTACGGTCTCCAGTGGGGGCTCGGCCAGGGCATCCGCCCGGACGACCCGGCCGCCCGCGTGCAGGGCGCGGCTGCGGGCGGAGTAGGAGAAGTACGGGACGTCCCCCTCGGCCATCTGCCGCACCTCTTCGTCAAAGAGCGCGGGGTTGTCACCGGTGCGCAGCACGACCCGGTTGAGGACCGCGGCACGGACCACCGGATCCGCCATCGCGTGCGGGTGGGTCACCATGCGCAGCAGCTGCGCGTAGAAGATCGTCGCCTGGTTGACGTGCCGGAACTGTGCATCGCCGAGGAACGTCTCGATGGCGCCCATGACGGCGTCCGGCTGGGCGGCCGCGTACTCCAGGACCCGCCGGAACTCGTCCTTGATGATGTCCCGTTGGGCGGTCACCGGCAGCTCGGTGGCGCGCTGCACGGCGAGGTTCGCGTTGGCCGCGGTGGTCTCCGTGGTCACCATGCCGACGTACATGTCGTCGCGGCCGGGGTTCTGGAGGCTGAGCGACTTGTACGGGGCGCGCTGGCCCGTGTCGTAGCCGATGGCGCCGATGTCCATGCCGGGGTCCTTGTCCCCGGCCCTGACGACGAGCGGCAACAGCCCGGACCCGATGATCGAGTCCTGAAGGGTGAGCGCCCCGAGCCTGGAGGCCGCGCCGTCGTCATACGCCTCGGGAGCGGTCAGCCGGGGCGACAGAAGCGTCTCGGTGTCGATGACGACGGGCCCGGCGGCGCACGACACCATGTTCTCGAAGTGGATGTCGGTGGCCCTGAGGAGGAACAGGATGCCGCCGATGGCGCCGATGCGGGCGAAGTAGTCCTTCTGCTCGCCGGCGTACTCCTGCGTGGGGATGAACTCGACGAACCCACCGTGCTCGGTGGGCAGGACGGAGACCGTGGGCAGATCGTTGCCCAACCGGTCGTTCATCCAGGAGACGAAGGAGCTGTAGCCCGCTTCGGCGGCTATGGGGTGCGGCTTGTAAAGCACGCGGCTGCCGTCGGTGAAGACGATCTGGGCGACGGACTTCCCGCCGTTGTGGGTGTCGCCCTCACCGAGGGAGAGACGCTCGACCTCAAGAGCCGCGGCGCCGCCGCCGCCTCCGGAGATCAAGGCGCCCAACTCATTGACCGCGTCCGCGACTTCGCGGAGCACCTCGCAGATGTACTGTGCGGACGCCTCGACTTGGCAGTCGGCCAGATGGAAGAGGTGGGGGTACGTGGCGAGCAGCTCGCCGTGCCCCTCCTCGCTGTTGGTCCAGCGGCGGAAGGCTGCGTACCGCTCCTCGGGCGTTTCACCGGCGAGGAGGCCGCGGGAGCGATGGCGGTGGAGCTCCTCGACCAGGGTCCGGATCATCAGACGGGAGACGAGGCCCGTCTGATGGACCAGGAAGTCGTCGACGACGGTGTTGCCGGTGGCGACGGCAGGGGACGACGCGACGGCGTCGCGCACCTGCTGTGCCCAGGGCCGTACGAAGTGCGCGAAGTAGTCATGGAAGAGGCCGTCGGAGTCGAGGGACGGATCGTAGTCCGCGGGCCGCACGGGCCGCCGCTTCTCACCCTGCGCACCGTCAGCGGTCCGGGCGGTCCGCAGCCGCTCCTCGACGTGCTTCGTGAGCTCGGGCGAGGTCAGCTCCGGCAGGTACGTCCGCAGCGCTTCGGCTATGTCGGGTGAATCGACGTGACTCTTCATGAATACCGGGTCCAGGGCGGGGAGATGGGGTGACGCCGGGATGGGGGTCCCGGCGCCATTCGGTCACTTGCAGTTCTTCTGGCACTCAGCGGTGGCAGTGCAAAGGTTTCCGTTGTTCCCCAGGACGTAGCTGGCGCCGTAGCAGCCCAGGGAGGACAGGGTCGTGCCCCAGCCCTGACCCGCGGCGCTGACGGCGTCGAGCTTCTGGTCGCTGATCTCTTCGAGGATTCCGACGTTCGCGTTCGCCATCTGGCTCACACCTTTCACACGAGCGGACGGCAGGACCGAAGCCAGGCCGTCCCGCACTGATCTTGACCACCAGAACGCTAGGGATGTGCGCCGCGAGATACCCCCGCCCAGGGGCGGGTTCTGCCCCCTACCAGAGGCGTGCTCCGGACTTCGAGACAGAGAGTGCGCGGGTTCAAATCCCGCCACCCCGACAGCTGAAACACCAGGAAGGCCCTGATCCTCACTGAGGATCAGGGCCTTCCTGGTGCATTCGTGCTTGCCCTGCTTGATCGCGTTGAGCCAGGTGCTGAAGAAGGCCCTGGACCTCGCCCGCGGCCGCCCCCGTACCCGGCGGCACAGAGGTGGGGACTACAGCCGGCACAGCAGTTCTGCACCCTCGGACACGTCACAGGGGCGTCCTGCGGGTCTGTCAGGCTTCCAGTGCCCTCGTCGTCACAGGACGAGCGGCAGAGATGTGAGGCCGCGCATCAACCGCGTGTGCCGCCAGTCCAGTTCCTCCGCGGGAACTGCCAGCCGTACGTCGGGAAAGCGGGAAATGACCGCCCGGAGTGCGATTTCGCCTTCGGCTCGCGCGAGGGGTGCTCCCAGGCACCTGTGGATGCCGTGGCCGAAGGCGAGGTGCCCGGTGGCACCTCGGTCGAGATCGAGCTGGTCCGGGCCGGGGAATCGGTTGGGGTCGCGGTTGGCGGCGCCGGGAGCGATGAGTACCGGAACGCCTTCGGGGATCTCGGTCCCGCCGAGCGTGAGTGCTTCGGTGCTGTAGCGGAACGTGGCGATCCCGACAGGCGAGTCGAAGCGCAGCAGCTCGTCCAGCGCGTTCCCGAGGAGCTGTGGCTCGGTCCTCAAGCGCGCCGGCGACTCCGGGTGTTGGAGGAGGGCCAGGGCCGCGTTGCCGATGAAGTTGGTGGTGGTCTCATGGCCGGCCACGAGCAACAGCACGGCGAGCGATACGAGTTCGTCCTCGGTCAGCTGGTCCTGGCCGTCGCGTACGGCGATGAGGTCGTCGAGCAGACTCTCGCCGGGCGAGCTGCGTCTGGAGGCGACAAGGCCGGTCATGTAATCGCCAACGGCATGCGAGGCGGCGTCGATCCGCCGCGAATCCCCGGCGGCGAACAGATCGCCCGACCACGTGCGCACGAGCCGGCGGTCGGATTCCGGTACCCCGAGCATCTCGCAGATGACGGTGACCGGCAGCGGTACCGCGAGGCCCGCGACGAGGTCCACCGGTCCGTGATCCGGCCAGGCGTCGAGCAGCTCGTCGACCAGGCCGGCGATGTAGGGGCGCAACCGCGCGACGGCCCCGGTGGTGAAGGCCTTCGTCACCAGAGCCCGCAGCCGTGCGTGCTGCGGCGGATCGGTGGCAAGCATGTTCTGGGATACGGCCGGATGGAGATCGCGCTGCGACGGCCGGCCGGCGAAGAACCGCATGGTGTTCTTCGAAAGCCGGGGATCGGTGAATGCCTCCCGGGCCTCCGCGTACCCCGTGACCAGGTAGCTGTAGCGCCCTCCTGAACCGGTGGGCACCTTCTGCACCGGAGCCGCGTTTCGCAGTTGGGCGTACGTCGGGTAGGGATCGGCGAAGAACCGCGGGTCCTGCAGCGGGTCGCTCATGCTTGCGGGTCCGTTCCCGAGGGTGCCAGTTCGTCAGTGACGGTACGTGCGATCTCATCCTGCGCGTAGGCGTGGGCGACCAGGAGCAGCCACTCGGTCTCGGCACGGAGGTTGCCCGCCCGGGAGGCAGTCCTGGGGGCCGGCGGTGCGGCCTCTGTCCGCGGTTCGCTCCCGGTCTTCTTCGCGTGTACGGCAGCTCGCAGGATCGCGGCCTCCACGATCGCGTCTCCTTCCGGGGTGCCCGCCAGGCCGCGTGTGGCGACGGCCAGCTCAGCGTCCTCCTGAACGCGCGGGGAACGGTGCGGGCGAAGGGCGAGCCCGCCGTCGTTGATCTCGATCACACGGCGGTGGAGGAAGAAGTCGGAGTCGTCCGCGTGCTCCTCCTCGTGGAATCCGGACGGGGCCAGGACCACTTCGGGTGTCGCGCCGGCGATGTCCTCCCACAGGGGGGCGAGCGCGGCAAAGGACCGCGACTCCCATCGACGGCGCAGGAACTGGCTGAACGGCCAGACGACCGCCGGCAGCGTAAGCCCCACGGTGATGAGGAGTACGGCCAGGGCCGGCGCTGTCACGCTGAACACGCAGCGGACGGGACTGACGGGCGTCGAGCACCGGACGCCGTGCGGGAGCATGCCCAGTTCGAGCCCGATGGATACCAGGCCGAACACTTTGTACGCGGCGTACAGCAGTGCGAAGAGGCAGCCGGCGGCAGTGACGCGCAGTCCGATGCGCTGGCTCTTGCGCCGTGAGTGCTTGGACTGTTTCCAGGTCTGCTTGCAGAAGTCCTTCGCGGTGACACCCAGATACGTGATGTAGACCAGCACGTAGAGCGCGTGCAGCTGGGGCGACTGGTCGTTCAGCTGCCCGGCGGCGAACAGGGCCGCCATGCCGACGACGGAGATCCCGAGGAAAAGCACACGCAGACGGATGCTTCGCCGGGCCTCGTCGGGCTCCAGATTGAGCTGGAGCATGAACGCCAGGACGGAGGTCGCGGCCGCCAGCGTGAACGAGTTGCTGAGGAGGCGACCGACGTGGGGGACGACGCTTTCGACGGTGCTTTCCACGAACGACACGTACGAGCCGAAGGCAAGGGCGAAGGACACCAGCAGGGCGACCATGGCCCACGTACCGGTCGGTCTGTGGCCGCCTCGCCCGCGAACCCAGTAACCGGCGGCGAGGAGAAGCACGATGGCCACGCCCGAGAACAACAGGTCGATCATGGCTGGCGACGGCCCTTCTTGGTCGGTTTGGCGAACAGGGCCTCCCAGCGCTCGGCGCCCTTCTCGGGCTCGCTGGGGGGAAGTTCACGTCCGCGGTAGATGTGCTGTCGAATGACGGTGGCCATCATCTCGGCCTCGCGCTCGTCGTCCGTGGAGTAGCTCGTACGTCCGTTCATACGCCGGACGAGGGTGGGGTTGAAACCGATGGCGCGGAAGGCGTCGGCGTCCAGCTCCAGACTGCCGGGGTGGTCGCAGATGATGTGACTGACCTCGTGCGCGAGTATGTGGTTCTGGTGCAGAGCGGACGTTCCCTCCTCGTAGAAGAGGAGGTCTGCGTCAGGCGTCTCCAGGCGGATTCCGCACGGCGCGTCGATCGCGCCGAGCGTGTTCAGGGGCCTGAGGATGATCGGCCGGCCGCGCTTCTCCGCCACGGCATCACAAAGGTTCCGGGTGTTGAAGCGGTGGGGGAGCCGAAGCGCGTCCACGCGCTTTTCGCACTCGCGGCGAAGCCACTCAAGGTCCATGTCCGGTCCTGACGTTGCTCGGGTCTGTGGCCCCTGAAGGCGTGACCCCGTACAACCGGAGTGCGATCCGGAATCCCGGGCACCGAATCGCTCGAAAGCTTAGGCGAATGCCCCGGGCCGGTCCAAGAGGATCTCTGCCCTCTGACCGAATGGCCGGATACCGAGAGCTGCTAGTCGTCCAGGTTGAGGGTGTTCGAAGTGGTTTCGCCCGGGAGGCCCTCCAGGATCCGGGCCTGCTCGATCACTGCGGTCACCATCTGAAGGGTCTCTGTGCTCAGGCCGTTGGCACGCAGGGCGACGGTGCGGACGTTCCGGTCCCGCATGGCGGCGAGGACGGCGATCTCCGCTCGGGTGCGATGGGCGGCCTCCTCGTCGACGAAGTAGCCGGCGGGTACGCCGAAGAAGTCGGCGAGAGCCTTGATGGTGTGCATCGTGGGGTTCTTCTTGGCACCGGTGCGCAGCTGCTGGATAGCGCTCGCGGTGAGCCCCTTGCCCTCGCCTCCCGAAGCCTCCCGGATGCCCTCGGCGACCTCGGCGTACGTGTAGGGCCCGCGACTTTCCGGGTGGATCTCTTTGAACAGGTAGTCCAGCAACTGCGCGAAGGTGCGCGGCTCGGCGTCTGTCACGTCCGGTACATCCTTGTCATGATCGTCGCTGTATCCACTCTGGTGCGTGATGCGCGTGGAAAGCGGTGCCTTTCGATCCACTCTAGTTGACGATCCCCCGCAACCACGGTGTACGTTCTTGGAGGAGTTGGTCGCACCAGAGTGTTCCGCTGCCTGTGATCAGGTGTCTCCCCCGCCATGGGGACATGAACCTCTTCGAGGCAGGTGGCCGGGTTCCACGGGGGTGGGCCCGGCCACTTGGAAGAGAGCGTCTGCACGTGGGCCGGTCGTCGGTTCGCTGTCCCCGCCTGCTGACCGATGCTTTATGTTGCAGAGGTGAAGTAAGGGGGCGCATGCCGCAGGCGGAGTATCCGCAGTCACAGGTGCAGTCGACGACTGACGGGCAACCGACCAGACCGAGGCGGCGGACGACGAATGGCACGGGATTACGACAGCCAGCTGCTGGAGTCGGTGGCGGTACGCCGGCGCAGGACGAGGGACGCGTTGCTGTTCGGCGCTCAGCGGGTGCGGCGCACGGCGGACGAGCGGCTCGGGAAGGTTTTCGCGGGCGTCGTCATCGCGGCCGTCCTGTGCGCGGGTTGCGTCGGGTGGTCCTTCCTGCAGCACACACTGGCGAAGCAGAAGGCCGAGCAGGAGAAACAGCAGCAGCGCCAGGAGCAGCAGTACGAGCAACCGGCAAAGCCGGGTAAGCAGTAGAAACCTGCCGGGCGGGGCGGAAATGACGCAGACGCCGGGCAATCGCGAAGAGCGGTTCTGGCATTTTCCTGCGAAGAAAATAGGGGAAGTTGGCAGTACGGGCGCGGCCATCGGCCCGAAGTCCTCAACGTCCCGATGATAGATTCCCGTAAGTGGTGAGCACAGCAACGACTTCACGGGCGCAACTGAGCCGGGTGACCCTGGTCGGCGAGCGACGCCGGGCCGACATCGTCCTGCCCTCCGACGCCCCGATCGGTCAACTGCTCCCCGACATTCTGCGGTTGCTGGACGATCGTGCCGCATCGCGGCCCCTGTCACGGCAGTTGATTACGTCCGACGGCTCCGCACTGCCGCACGACAGCACACTGGCGTCTGCCGAGATTGCCGACGGCGCCGTGCTCCGGCTCGTCAAAATCCACTCGGCGCCGCCCGCCCCCGTGGTGCACGACGTCACCGACCAGGTGGCCGACGACCTCGACCTGCGCGCCTGGCGCTGGCGCCCGGCCGCGCGCCGGGCCGGCGCGGGTGTGGCGTCTGTGGCCTTCGCCGTGATCGCCGCGCTGCTCGCCCGCCGCGAGCTCGCCCTCGACGCCCTGGCCGGCGCCCTCCTTGCCGTATCGATTCTCCTCCTTGCCGCCGGTGCGCTCGTCGCCAGAATCGGGCAGGGAAACCGTGGCCTGGCGACCGCGCTTCTGGTCACCTCCGGCGGACTGGGCATCCTCAGCGCGTGGACTGCCGCCGACGCGTACGACTGGTCGGGGACCCTGCGGCTCGCTTCAGTCGCGGCCACGCTGACCGTGACCATGGTGATGCTCGGCTACTTCTCGCCACTCGGCCGCGGCGGTCTCATCGGCGCCCTGGCCACCGCCGCGATCACCGTCGTGTGGGAGGGTGTCGCCGCCCTCCAGGGCGACTTGGCCCGGCTCGGCGCCGTCATGGCCGTCTTCTCCGTGGTACTGCTCGGCCTGCTGCCGCGGCTCGCCCTGATGGCGTCGGGGCTCACCGCACTCGACGACCACCGCTCGGGCGGGGCCTCCGTCAGTCGTCACCAGGTGGGCAACGCCCTCGCGGCCACCCACCGGGGCCTGGCCCTCGCGACGATGGCCGCCGCGCTCTCGGCGGCCTCCGCCGGCTGGTTGCTCACGCTGGCCGAGAAGCCGACCGTATGGACCGTGGCGCTGCCGTCCCTCGTCGCCGTGGTGCTCCTGTCGAGGGCGCGGGCCTTTCCGCTGGTAGCCGAGGTGGTGGCACTCTTCGCCGCCGCGGCGTGCCTCGTCGTACGTCTCATGATGCTGTGGATGGAGCATGCCGGGGGCGCCGGGCCGCTCGCCGTCCTGTGCGCGGCCGCGGTGCTGCCGCTGGTCGTTCTGGCGGTGCAGCCGCCCGAGCATGTGCAGGTCCGCCTGCGGCGTACGGCCGATCTGGTCGAATCCATCGGCATGGTGGGCCTCTTTCCGCTCGCCGTCGGGGTGTTCGGCGTGTACGGACAGCTGCTCAACAAGTTCTGAGTCGACGCGCAAGCGCTCCGGGCGGCGCGGCAGGACGCAAGAGAAGGGCAGACATGCCGAACGGAGACAACTGGCAGGGCGATGTGCTGCGCGACCTGAGAGGCGGCGGCGCCCAGCAGGGCGCACCCGGCACCGGTGGGCAGGCATACAGCGCCCCCGCGCCGGGCCCAGCCCTCCCCGCACAGGACCCGCCCGCGGTCCCCGCGCAGAGCGACCGGGCACCGGCCGTCACCCATCCCCATGGCGAAGGCGCGCCACAGGAAGCGGGCCATGAGGACCCTGCGCAACAGGTCCGAGCGCCGGCTGCGTACACCCCAGGGGCCCGCCCGCACCGCACCACACCCGACTCCCGGCCCGTTGTCGACGCGGACCTGGCGGGGGCGGGACGCGCCCCACGGCACGGCGAGTCCTTCGCCGCGCGCGCCGCGCGCGCCCTGCGCCGCTGCGTCGCGTCGTCGGCCGCGCGGGAGGTCGCAGAGATCACCCGTACCGCCGAGGCCCTCCAACAGCCCGTGACGACCGGCCGGCAGATCGCCGTCACCTCCATCCGGGGCGGCGCCGGCAAATCGACCGTCACCGCGCTGATCGGCACCACGTACGCGCACTACCGGCAGGACCCCGTCCTTTTCGTCGAGGCCGACCCGGCGCTCGGTTCGCTTCCGTTGCGGCTCGGCGTCGAGACGCTGCGCTGGACCACTGCCGATGTGGCGGACATCGTCGAGCCGCAGATGTCGCTGCTCGACATCACCGGCTATCTCGTCCAGCTCCCCGACAACGCCTGGCTGCTGCCCGGCAGCCAGGGCCGGATCGGCGCGATGCTCGACACGAAGGCGTACGGGCGGGTCATGGTCGCGCTGCGCCGGTACTTCGGTGTGACGGTCGTCGACTGCGAGACGCTGCCCGCCGAGGTCGCCCGCGTCGCGCTCTCCGCCGCCCAGGCGCGTGTCCTGACCACCCCCGCCACGATGGAAGGCATCAACAGCACGTATGCCGTACTCCAGTGGATGCAAGGGCTGCCCCGGCAGGTGATCGACGGCACGGTTGTCGTACTCACCGAACAGGTGCCGCATTCGGGGCTCGACCTCGACAAGGCAGCCCGGAAACTCAGGTCCACCGGGGCGAGCGTTCAGATCCTGCCGTACGACAGGCACTTGGCGGCCGGCGGTCCGATCCGTACCGAACTGCTCGCCCACTCGACCAGGGAAGCTGCCACCCGCCTCGCCGCAGAGGTCTTCCAGCTCTCCCAGAAGCGCCACTGATCCAGTGATCCGGATGCCGAGCCCGACCGGGAATGACGGACGACGATGAGTACCCGACTGATCCACCGGCCGGCCAGGACCACCCGGCCCCCGGCCGCCTCCGAGGCGCGCGTCGTCGAGGCCCCGCCCAACCTCCCCGAGGGAAAGGCGGGCAACATCGCGATGTCGTTGTTGCCCGTCGCCGGTGTCATGTCCTCCGTCGTGATGATGACGGTCGTACGCAACAGCCAGTTCGCCGCCCTCGGCGCGCTCATCCTCGTCGTCACCATCATCGGCTCCCTCGCGCTCGTCTTCTCCCAGCGCGGCAAGGCCCAGCGCACCCGCCGCACCCAGCGCGAGGCATACCTCGCCTATCTGGAGGACCTGCGCGAGGAGCTCTCCGCCGAGGAGCGCGAGCGGCGCGAGCGTGCCGGCGTACTCAACCCGCCGCCTTACGCCCTGTACGACATAGTCCGCGACCCGGCGCGCCTGTGGGAGCGCCGCCGGGTCGACGGCGACTTCCTGCGGGTGCGCGTCGGGACCGGCGAGATGCCCGTACGTGATCTACAGGTCGGGGAGCAGGGCTCGTCGGTCCTCACTCCGCCCGACCGCTTCATGCTCAACGAGGCGTCGGCGCTGATGACCCGCTTCCGCACCGGCACGGAGCTCCCGCTCACCGTGCCGCTCGACCGGGTCGGCAACGTCAGCGTCGTCGGCCCCCGCGAGGACTGTCTGCGTGTCGCGCGCGCCCTGCTCGTCCAGGCCGCCGCCCTGCACGCCCCCGACGACGTGGCGATGGCGCTCGCCGTGCCCGGCGACCGGATCGACGACTGGGAGTGGGCCAAGTGGATGCCTCATCTGCTCGACACCGAGCAGTTCGACGGCCCCGTCGCCGCCCGGCGTATCGCCCCCTCCGCGCCACAACTCGCCCGGCAGATCGGCCCGGAGCTGCGCCGCCGCGCGTCGTACGCCGCCGAGGTGCGGCGCGGGCTGGCCGGCAAGGATGCCCTGTCCATGACGTCCCGGTTGCTTGTCGTCGCAGACAGGCACGGCGCGGACGCCGTCGACCTGCCGCGCCCCGACGAGGCGGTCGGCCTGCGTGAGATGGGCGTCACCGTCCTGCACCTGCTCGAACAGCGGGTCCAGGAGCCGGGACAGGTCGGCGTGCGGATCACCGTGGACGGCACCGAGGTGATCATCGAGGACCTGCGCGAGCAGGAGCCGGTCGGCGCCCACGGCGTCGTGGACGAGGCCGGCATCCCGTTCGCCGAGGGCCTGGCCCGGATGCTGGCACCGCTGCGCCTGTCGGCCGAGTCGCTCGTCGGCGCTCCCCTGTCCGGGCCGGTCGACTTCGCCGACCTGCTCGGCATCGACGACGT
Source organism: Streptomyces sp. TRD_SC_5 (assembly GCF_056836825.1). NCBI lineage: Bacteria > Bacillati > Actinomycetota > Actinomycetes > Kitasatosporales > Streptomycetaceae > Streptomyces > Streptomyces sp. TRD_SC_5. The sequence continues at coordinate 3,309,913 of NZ_JBWZZS010000001.1, forward strand.
GGCGCGGCTGGACCTGGCGAGCCTGTGGGCGCCGCGCGGTGAGCGGGCCTTCCTGCGGGTACCGATCGGCATCAGCGACTCCCACGAGCCGGTGCTGCTGGACCTGAAGGAGTCCTCCGAGCTCGGCATGGGCCCGCACGGTCTGTGCGTCGGCGCCACCGGTTCCGGCAAGTCGGAACTCCTGCGCACCCTCGTCCTCGCCCTGGTCGCCACGCACCCGCCGGATGACCTCGCCCTGGTCCTCGTCGACTACAAGGGCGGTGCCACCTTCGCGCCGTTCGCGGACCTGCCGCACGTCGCCGGTGTCATCACCAATCTGGAGAACCAGGCGGGCCTCGTCGAGCGCGTCCACGCCTCGCTCGCCGGCGAGGTCAAGCGCCGCCAGCAGGTCCTCAAGGACGCGGGCAACATCGCGGACATCGGTGACTATGCCGCGCTGCGTGCCGACAAGCGGCCCGACCTCGACCCGCTGCCACACCTGTTCGTCGTCATCGACGAGTTCGGCGAACTGCTCACCGCGAAGCCGGACTTCATCGACCTGTTCCTGTCCATCGGCCGTATCGGACGCTCCATCGGCGTACACCTGCTGCTGTCCAGCCAGCGGATCGAGGGGGGCAGGCTCAAGGGTCTGGACACGTACCTCTCGTACCGGCTCGGCCTGCGCACGTTCTCCGCCGACGAGTCCCGTACGGTCCTGGACACCACGGATGCCTTTCACCTTCCGCCGCTGCCCGGTTTCGGTTACCTCAAGGTCGACACCAGCCACTACGAACGATTCAAAGCGAGCTATGTCTCGGGGGGTTACCGCGGCCCCGTGCGGCGCGGGGAGGAAGAGGACACCGGACCTCTCGCACTGGAGTACCCGTCCTTCAACACCCTGGCCGAGCCGGGTGACTCCGGAACCCCCGAGCCGGCACTGCGACGCCGTGAGACCGGGCCCACAGAGATGGGCGTCATGGTCGAACAGATGGAGAACGCCGCAGGCCCGGTGCGGCGCATCTGGCTGCCGCCGCTGCCCGAGGCGATCACCTTGGACAAGGTCGCCGGCCCGCTCGATGCCGGCCCGCGCGGCATGCAGCTCACCAAGCGCCGCGGTCCGCTCCAGGTGCCGCTCGGCCTGCTCGACGACCCGACAAAGCAGTGGCAGGGCCAGTGGTACCTGGACCTCACGGTCGCGGGCGGCCACGCCGCCGTGATCGGTGGCCCGCAGTCCGGCAAGACGGCGCTCCTGCGCACCCTCGTCCTCTCGCTCGCGCTGACCCACACGCCGCAAGAAGTCGGCGTCTACGGTCTCGACCTGGTCGGCGGCGGTCTGGCGGCCCTGTCGGGCCTGCCGCACGTCGGCGGCATCGCGGGCCGGGCCGACCGCGAGCGCGCGGGACGTACCGTCGACGAAGTACGGAACATGCTCGCGACCCGCGAAGACCTCTTCCGCGAGCACGGCATCGACTCGGTGGAGCAGCTGCGCACCCTGCACGCGGCGGGCAGACTGCCCCAGCTGGCCTCCGCCGAGGTCGTGCTCGTCATCGACGGATTCGGCGCGCTGCGCGACGACTTCGAAGAGCTGGACGACGCCGTCGTCGACATCCTCAAGCGCGGCGGCGGTTACGGGGTCCACGTCGTCGCGGGCATGCTCCGCTGGAACGATGTCCGCATCGCCACCCAGTCGAATTTCGGCACCCGCGTCGAGCTCCGCCTCAACGACCCCAGCGAATCCAGCGTCGACCGCAAGCTCGCCGAGACCCTGTCGCCCGACGAGCCCGGCCGAGTCCTCACCGACGGAAAGCTCTTCGCGCAGGCCGCCCTGCCCCGTACGGACGGAGCCGCCGACAGCTCGGACCTGGGCGCGGTCCTGGAGCGCACGGCCCGTAGGATCCGCGCCACCTGGAGCGGCGAGGTCGCCCAGCCGGTACGGGTGCTGCCCCAGGTTCTGGAGCCCCACCTCCTGCCGGGGCCTGTCACCGAACCCCAGCGGGTTCCGATCGGCCTGGACCAGACGGCGCTCGCGCCTGTCCTGCTCGACCTGTTCCGGCACGACCAGCATCTGCTGGTCATGGGTGACAGCGAGTGCGGAAAGACGAATCTCCTGAAGACCGTCGCCGCCGGCCTCATCGATCGCTACGGGGAGGACGAACTGGTCTTCGCCGTCATGGATCCGCGGCGGAGCCTGCGCGGCGCGGTCCCCGAGGAGTTCAACGGCGGCTACGCGTACAACGCCAAGATGTGCGGGGGCCTCGCGGCCGGTATCGCCACCGAGCTGGCGAAGCGGCTGCCCGACGACGGCGCGCCACTGGACGACCTGGAGCCCGGCAGCTGGGGCAAGGGGCCGCGGATCGTGGTTCTCGTCGACGACTACGACGTACTGACCACCGCGGGCCAGTCGCCGCTCGCCCCCTTCCTGCCGTACATCCCGTCCGCGATCGACATCGGACTCCACTTCGTCCTGACGCGCCGCGTCGCGGGCTCGTCGCGCGGCATGTACGAGCCGCTGGTGCAGGGCCTGCGCGAGTCGGGGGCCTCGGCGATCGTCATGGCGGGCGACCGCAGCGAGGGCCAGCTTTTCCCCGGCGTGTACGCGTCCCAGCAGCCCGCGGGTCGCGGTGTGCTCGTCCGCAGGGGCCAGTCGAACCGCCTGATCCAGACCGTGTACTCCGCCGAGTGAGGCGGGGCCGGCGCACGGTGGCCGCGAACGGACGACGTACACACCCGTGCCAGTACACACGCCATGCCAGTACACACACTCATGCCACGAATGACGAAGGACCGGACGACCACATGACCAAGGACGTCATAGCCCTCACTCGGCGCATGCCCGACCCGTGGACCGTGCTCGCGGGCCTGCTCTCCGGAGGTTCCGACAAGCTGGTGGGCACGGAAGGAGAGGGCGCCGTCGTACAGCTCTGCGACGAGGACGGCCGGCCCCTCGTCTCCGTCGAGGCACCGCTGCTCGTGCAGGTCGCGGGCGAGGCCGAGCGGCTGCTCGGGGCCACGGCGCCGCCGCTTCCGTTCTGGTGGACGGAAGCCCGTGCCACGACCGGTGTCGAGGACGCCGAGCGCCTCGCCGGTACCTTCGCGGCCCGGCTGGTCTCCCTGGCCGGTGGCTCCGCCTGGCCACCGGAGGCCGCGCGCTCGCTTGCCGTTGTGCAGAGCGAAGGAGTAAGCGTCGTGCCGGCGCCCGCCGCCGCGCAGCCGGCCGTCGACGTACTCACCGACAAGGTCGCCGTCGTCATCCAAGACCGGCCGGTGGTCGCCATGACGGCCTGGCTCTCCGACGCGTTCCGGGCCGCCGCAGGCGCCGAGCTGGGCCTCCAGATCGTCAGCCCGGCGGGCAGCACGCTCTCCCCCGCCGTACGCGACAGCCTGAGCGGCTGGCCGTCACGCTGGATCGTGCAGGACGAGCGGGAGGGTTACTACGACGGGCGGTCCGGCGCCGTACTGCGCTGGCAGGACGGGATGTTCGAGGCGGTCGAGGCAGCCGACGCGACAGCCGACGACCCGCGCACTCCGATGGCCGCCTCCTTCAAGGAGGTCGCGGACACCGGCGACCGCCAGCTGGCCATCTCGTTCCGTACGGTCCACCCCGCGGACGACCGTCTGGTACTCGGCGGCGCCCTGGAGTCGGTGTGGCGCGAGCTCACCGGCGAGCCCCCGGCCGGGTGGGGAACGGCGGAGCCCGCCAACGTCCCGTGGTCGCTGCGCCAGTTCACCGACGTCGCCTTCGACAGGGCGCCCGAGCCGACGTGGTTCGTGGTGGTCGGCAGCCCGGACCGGCCCGGACTCGCCACCGTCCGTATCAGCCGTACGAAGGCGGGCGTCGAGGAAGACGTCAGGCTGGCGTTCGGCTACGGGGCCGACGAGGAACCGCCGTTGGATGCCCTGCCCAGGGCGGCGGAGACGCTCGCCACGCGCCATCGCCTCCAGTCGATGCTCGTACAGCTGCGCAAGGCCCGCCGCGACCTGGCGGTGCCGCCGCGCTTCGAGGGCCCCGGAGTGCCGCTGGCCTTCGTGCTCGGTGCGGAGGAGGTCCGCGTGATGCCCGGCGACCGCGCCCGCCGCACGCCGCTGTCCGAGCCGCCTGTCCAGCTCGGCCCGAGGACCCGTCCGGCGCTGTACTACCCGCTGCCGGGCGATCCGTCGGACCTGTCGGGGTGGCGGGATTTCGAGCGCCTGATGAGGCATCTGAAGGGCGAATGAAGGGCCACCCGCACCGACGGGCCTCTACGGGGTTGCGCCGGGGAGAGATGAGATCTCGGAAGCACGCATTCGCAGTCTGTGCGGTCTGCGGACGACTTCCCGTTACGGGAAATAGCAAGGAGTGTCCGAAGTGAGCCACCCTGGACCGCAGAGTCCTTTCACGGCGCCACAAGCGCCGGGCAGCTACCCGCCGCCGCAACAGTGGGCCGGGGCCGCCCAATATCCGCCGTCCCCACACAGCCAGGCTCCCCGTACGCCCCGCAGCACCTTCCATACGCCGGCCCGCAGCACCCCCCATACGCCGGGTGGTTGCAGCGGGCAGGAGCATTCCTCCTTGACATTCTGATCAACTTCGGTCCGATGTGGCTGCTGATGGGTGTCGCCAACGCGATCGGTGAGGGAAGGCCCGGCGACAGTGGCGAGATCCCCGCGGCGATCCTGGGCTGGGGAGGCCTCATCGCCATGATCGCCACGCTTGTCGTACAGCTGATGCGCGAGGGCCGGACCGGGCAGACCGTGGGCAAGAGAGCTGTCGGCATCCGCGCCGTACGCGACCGTGATGGCCTCGTGCCCGGCATAGGCCTGGCCCTCGGGCGCCGACTCTGCCAGTTCCTCAACTACGCGGTGTTCGGGCTGGGCTGGTGGTGGGCCATCTGGGACGTCAAGAGCCAGACGTTCGCCGACAAGATCACCGGCATGGTCGTCGTCCGTGCCGACGCCGGACCTGCACGACAGCCTGCCGGCCCCTGGCAGTAGACGCTCCTTGAGCAAGGTCGGGGATTGGCGCGGCGACTTCGGATCCGTTGCCAGTCCCCGCCGCTTCACGCCTGCATGCGGTTGTGTGGTGTGACTTTGTCGTGGATTGGCCACAGTGGCCTGATTGCTGATTGCAACTGTGACGCCTGAGTTGATAGGTATGACAGTCATCGATCGTTGTTCCGACGGGGGAGTCAGATGAAGTTCGATATGGGGACGCAGGTCCTGTCGACGCTGCAGTCGCAGTCACAGGGGTCCAGCAACGAGCTGGGGCTGCTGATCCGTCAGCTCATCCAGGCCGCACAGCCGTTGGAAGGGAAGTTCAACGGGTCCGGCAAGGTGGCGTTCGACCTGTTCAAGTCCCGCTCGGACGAGATCACGGCGGCGCTGAACGCCTCGCTGGCGGCGATTCTGGGCGGCCAGTCGGGGATGGACACGGCGTTCGGCTCGGGTGACCAGGAGCAGGACGAGAACGCGAAGTCGCAGATGTCGGCGGCGAACTTCGACGCGGCGCGTTTCTCGGGTCGCTGACCTGCTGCTGTGGCGGAAGTGCTCGGATCGGATCTTACGGGGAGTGATTTTGGTGGCTGCTGGTACTGACCGTCGTTCGTACGACACGGGGGCGTCGACGGAGGCCCAGGGCAACATCCAGGCAGTGATCGGGCGTCTGGAGCAGGTGATCTCGGCGCGTGACGCACAGGTGAAGGCGGCGATGGCAGACTTCGCGGCCGATGGCGTGGCGGATGAGTACCACGGCAAGGAGCTGCGCTGGGACCGTACGTCGCAGGAGGTCCGCAACATCATCCAGCTGCTGAAGACGACGCTGGAGAAGAACGATGTGACGGCTCAGCAGACGATCTCGCGTGCGAAGGCAGCGGTCGACAACATCGGCTGAACCGCCGCTGCGCTTCCCGGGCGAAACGATCCTTCGGGGGGCGGGCGGGAGGGACCGACGGGCCCCGAGGGCGGCCGGTGGATCGACTGATTCCGGTCGCCGTCGTGAGAATGCGTCGCGGGCCGCCGGGGGCTGCGGTGGCGGTGGGAAAGACGAGTACGCAGGGGGGCGTTCATGGCGTCGTGGGACATTCAGCCGCAGGGTGTGCAAGGCCAGTTGAAGACCACCGGCACACGTGCCGGGGACCTGGAGAAGGCCCTGACGAAACTGGTCACGGACTTGTCGGAAGCCGCTCAGGCGGCGGGCACTGCGGTGCCCGGTTCGGCGCCAGGCTCCGGGGTGCCGCTGGGTCCGGTGGCACCGAGGCAGCCCTCGGTGTATCAGGCGCCGCAGAAGGCGACGGGGCCGGTCGCCTTGGCGCTGAGCGAGTACGTGAACAAACGCCAGAAGGACTTCGGGGCGATGGCCGAGCGCATCCAGGCAGCTGTCCTGGGCGCGGCCAAAGCCACCAACGAGTACATCGAAGGCGACTTGGAGGCGGCCGCGCAGGCCCAGGACGCGGCGCGATCGGTACGTCTGGACCTTCTCAAGGACGCCGGGGGAAACAAGTGAGCAGCAACGATCCGGTCAATCCCGGTGGGGTGCCGGTCTTCACCGGCGATGCGGCCGTGCTCGAGGCGAAGGTGAAGGCGCTGTCCGGCGACGGCACGACGATCGCGACCGCCGCCGGTGAGGTCCACAGTGCGTTCGGCGGGCTGCGGGCGTTCTACAAGGCTCCCGAGGCGGAGCAGTTGTTCGCCACCACTCGGCCGGTCGTGCAGACAGCCACCGCGGTGAGCTCCGAAGTGAGCGTCATCGCGGGCGCGCTGGGCACGTACGCGAGTGACATCCGCCCGCTGGTGGCCAGGCTGAACCAGCTCAGGCAGGACGCCGCCGATTTCCGAGCCCAGGTCGACGGTGACGACAAGTGGAACGAAGACGGCGATCTGGTCGACGAGAACCTCAGCCGCCGTAATGAGATCGCCGAGGTGTGGGCCGCCTTCCAGGAGGCCGAGCGCGCCTGTCACGCCAAAATCGTTGCCCTGGTCGGTGGCCATGCCCTCAAGGCGGACGACGGCTCCAACAAGAAGAACACGTACGGCTACGACGCCGAAGCCCTCAAGCAGGCCGAGAGCCTGCCCTGGGGCGACGCGGTTCAGGAGTCGACGCGCTGGTATCAGGTGTGGGAGCACGCCTGGGACTTCGGCACGGGCTTCGTCGTCGACGGCCTCGGGGGCACCCTCGCGGGCCTGGGCACGCTGGTCGGCGTCGACGGCTGGGACGCCGCCAAGCAGGCATGGACCGGCCTGGCCAAACTCGTCACCGGAGTGGCGCTGCTCACTACGCCCCTGGCAGGCATCTACCTGGCGATGCCGGCCGACAAACTCCCCGCCTGGCTGCGGGAGTCGCGTACGGCGATGAAGGAGACGGGCAAGGCGCTGGTGGCCTGGGACCAGTGGGGCGAGAAACCCAGCCGGGCGGCGGGCGCGGCCACCTTCAACGTGGTGACCACGATCTTCACCGGCGGCGCGGGAGGAGCGGTATCGGGCGCGGGCAAGGCGGGCGCGGCCGCCAAGGCGATTTCGTTTGCGGGCAAGGCCGGCCGGGCCGTTGACCCGATGACGTACGTCTTCAAGGGTGCGGGCGCGGGCCTGACGAAGATCGGCGATGTGATGGCCGGCCTCAAGGGCATGGGCAACTTCGAGATCCCGAAGATCAACGAGGGCGCGTTCAGCCTGCCGGACGGCTCCCGCATACTGCCCGACGGAACGATTCAGCTACCCAAGGACACCGCGGTCCCCGAGGGAGCGACCAGACTCCCCGACGGCAACACCAAACTCCCCGAGGGAACGGTGACGCTGCCTCCGGGCACGGTCAAGCTGCCGGCCGACGGCCCGCCGCAGTACATGGACCCGGCGGGCAACCTCTACAACTCGGCGGGCGACATCACCCAGCACGCCAAGGACGCCAAGACCGACGTCGTGGACAACCCCAGGACGGACACCCCGGCCAAGGCCGAGGCCGCCCCGGCCAAGGTGGAGATCCGTGAACCGGCGGGCGTCGGCGCCCGCGGCGGCGACGACGTCACCCGCGTCGGCAGCGACATCTCCGACCCGGCCCGCGTCGGAGACAACCTGCCCGGAAACCGCCACGACACCACCCCGGGCGGCGGCACGTCCGACCGCACGGCCGGCGGTGGCGTCGGCAACCTCCCCGGTGGCGGCGTGGGCGACAGCATGCCGACCAACAACCTGGACAACACCTCGACCGGCGGCGGCCGCACCGGCGACAACACACCCGGTGGCGGCGACCCTGGCGACAAGGCCGCCCCTGACCGCTCGGAGAACCCCGGCACGGGCTCCACCCTCGGCCAGGACGTGCCGGGCGGCCATGACCGGCTGGGTTCGTCCGAGGCCGGCTCCGGTGGCAGCGACGGGTCGGGCGGTGGCGGTACCGGAACGGGTGGCCCCAGGACGCCTGATGAGCCTCCGGTGCACCTGGAGGGCGAACGCCTGGCACAGCAGCCCACCGGCAAGATGGCCTCGGATCAGGAGGAAGCAGTCACGGCGGCTCTAGTCGACTCGAAGGTGCCCCAGGTGGACCAGGGGCGCATGCTGACCCAGCTGCGGAAGTCGGAGTACGGGGCCGCTGTCGCCGAGTACATAGGCGGCGGACGGTTCGCCCACATGCCGGGATACAGAGAGCTGATCTTCCAGGTGAAGCAGAAAGACATGATGCCAGCTGTCCATCAGGCACTGGAGCATGCGGCCGAACTGCAGGCCAAGAACATGGACAGCATTGCATTCGAGCTGAAGCTGCCCGACCAAAAGCTTGACTTGGACGTTCTGGCCCGATCCCAGGACGGCGGCATCGAGTACGGTGCTCAGCTCAAGGATGTGCAGAGCGCCAATGGGATCAAGTCGGCGGTGGCGGGGATCGCGGATAAGCAGCTGGCAGGCCCTGGCGTGAAGGTCAAGGTGGCGATTCTCGACATCCATGATGTGAAGAGTGCCATGACGGAGCAGGTCATGAAGAGGGTCCAGAGGGCTGCGGACCGGACCAACGCCTCCTTCGAGCTACGCTTCGAAGACGGTTCCGTCACCGTGTACCCGACCAATGCGACCAACCCGTAAGGAATTCCATGCCGATTCTGATGCGCGCGCCGAGAGAATGCGGTTCGTGGTTCTGGGATCTCGACGACGTGACGGCACCGGGGCTGGAAGCAGCTCTTGAGACGGCCGCCCGCATGTCTGCCGTCTTGCAGGAAAACGAGCTGCTGGAGCCGACTTCCTTGGAGTGGCACTGGTTCGAGGTGGGCAAGGGCGGGCTCGGGATTCACAGCCGCCTCGATATCGCGGGCCGCTCCCTGGACGATGCGACGATCATCGAGCAGGCACAGGCGTGCCGACCTGTCAGCCATCCTACGGCTGAGATGTCGTCGATCCTTATCGTTGGTTCGGGCATGTGGCTCGACGCGGAAGGAAACCGCCGTCGCGAACCCCGACTGGTCGAGATCACCGTGTCTCCCGATCCGGTCGGTCCCTCGGCGGAACTGTCTGTCTACCACGACGTATGGGGCCCATATGACTTCAGAGGGACGCCACATCCCGCTGTGTATGCGTACAACGCCCCGCGCCTTGCGGCAGCACTGCGCGGTCTGGACAGCTTGCTGGGAGCAGCGGCCGAGCCCGGCGAAGCGACCTATTTCGGAGTTGCCGAAGGCTATGGGATCAAGGCTCCCGACATCATCGACGGGCGCGGGCCGGATCTCACCGACCTGCTGTGAAAGAAGCAATTCAACGCCTCGCTGGCCGAATTGCTCACGTGGCACAAGCAGTACCGGGCTAGCGACGAGGCGCGATCCCTGAACAGCGACCGCCTAGCAGCCCTCGCCCCGCTCGCTATTGCATGCATGGCCTATGACACCAACTTTCGATCGAGGTCGATTCCGAGTACCTGCCCAAAGAACTCCTGCAGTTCGGTTGGGCCGGCGAGGTCGACGTCTGAGCTATGGAGAGCGTATGGCCACGAGCATTGCCCGGCATGGTGAGTGCCGGGGGGATGACGTGAGTTACGCGGAGCGGATGACGTCCACGGCGATCGAGAGGATCGAGTCCCTGGAGAGTTCTCCGCGAATGCTCGACGCGCTGTGGAATTCTGTCCGCCTCAGCGTGGCCGCGCGCGCGGCAGTGGATGCGGATGGGTCGGGTATCGACACCTGGGAAGCAGTGGTCAATGCCATGCAGGTGGGCTCTGCTCTGTTCCGGGTTGCGGATGCCACCGAGGGAACCGTGGACTGCCGCATCCACCACGAGATCCGACGGCTTCCGGCCATGGGGCCCAAGGGGTTCGCCAATGCGCCGAACTGGCTGGACGCCTTCTGGTTCGCGGTTATATGCCGTGACCAGAAGCGGATGACCGAGTTGTGTGAAGTCCCGCTGGATATCCTCCGAGCGTCCGGGACGGCGCACGACGAGTACCTGTATCACTGGGTGGCGGCGCTGCAGGCGTATTGGACACGACGGCAGGCGGACATGGTGGGGGAATTGACGCTGGCGTTCCAGCAGTCCCAACCCGACGTGGCGCGCATCGCTCCGCGGGATTGGCTGCAGCAGATCTCGTACCCACCGATCAATCTTTTCTACCGCTTCGTCAAGCGGGACCATGACGGCTTCAACGCTGCTTTTGTCGAGGCGCTCGAGTTGCACAAAGCGTACTGGAGCCAGGAGGAGCGCGACTTCGACGTCAGTGGCCTGTGGGCGATCGGTCCGCTGGCCATGGCGTGCTTCGCCTACGACGGTGACTTCCCCATTGATGTGGTCTCGGATTACCTCCCGAGCCAGCTCCTGAATCGAAGCTGGCTCGGCGAGTTCCCCACGTGATCCCCCGCCACCAGTGTCGGCAGACAGGTCAGTTCCGGCCGACAGGGCTCGCCCCGCGGCTTTTTTCGTGGACCTGAAACGGAGCTCCTGGCCTCCGAGCCCGGCATGACGGTTGCCCCCCGCCGAAGGATGGCCTGGGGGTGTCACCGGCTCGGAGCACGGTGCTCAACAGAGCGATGCTGGGCGCACTTCGCGGCTCGTTCCCTTCAAGCGTCCGTCACAGTCCTCCCCAGTGCGCCAGCGTCGAATCGGCGGACACCTCGGCCCAGACGGTCTTGCCGATCGGGAAGCGGGGAACCGCGCCCCAGCGCGTGGCCAGGATGTCCACAAGGAGCAGACCGCGCCCGGATTCGTCGTCGGGCGAGGGCGTCGGCGAACCGGTCGGGGGGCGGGCGGCGAGGCGTCCGAGATCTCGATACGGATCAGACGTGTTCGTACGTCGAATGCCAGCCGGAGGTGGAAGTCGCGGCCAGGAACGCTGCCGTGGCGCACGGCGTTGGCGGCGAGCTCCGCGACCAGGAGCGCGACGGTGCACGAGACGTCCGACGCGGGCGGGTGCCCCCACTCTTCCAGGCGTCGCGCGGCGACTCGGCGGGCGAGTTGCGCCCCTCGCGGGGTCGAGGTGAACTGCGCGGCGAAAGTCAGGCGTTCATTCTCCGCATGGCGCCCCTGCTCGGCGTCTGTCGTCTCCCGCTCCGGGCCGTCGCCCGGCGTGGCCATGGTCTTCAGCACGGTGCCATCCATCCCAGTTCGTCGATCCTTCGCACGACCCGCAGCGTGCGCGGATCGTGACGTTCCGTGGTCAAGGATCGTCAGGTTGGCCTACGCTCGAAAGGTGATGAAGCCTTACCTTTCAGGCCGTAAGGAACGGAAGTGAGCTCATGGCCAAGGAAATTGAGCCTGCGGCGTCGATGGCCGCGCTCTTCGGTTCACGGGTTCGCAGACTTCGTACGGCCGCCGGTCTGACCCAGGCCGAACTGGGCGAGAAGACACATGTGGTCAGTACCCGGATTACGCAGATCGAGCGCTCGTCCGGGGCGAAGCCGACATTGGAGCTGGCGCGCGCGCTCGACGCCGCCCTCGGGGCGGACAGCCTGCTGGTCGATCTGTGGCCGTACGTGTACCGCGAGACGTTTCCGGACTGGTCGCGGGCGTTCATGGAGTACTCGGCGCGGGCCGTGTTCATCGGTGAGTACTCGGCACACGTGGTGCCGGGCCTGCTGCAGACGAAGGACTATGCGCGGGCTGTGCTGAGCGTCGGACGGTCCCTGACGAGTGAGGAACAGTTGGAGGAGCGCCTGTCCGCCCGGCTGGCTCGGCAGGAACGGCTGACTTCGTCCGCTCGCCCCGAGCTGTGGGTCGTCCTGGACGAAGCGGTACTGCGACGACCGGTCGGCGGCCGGGCCGTCCTACGGGAGCAGCTGGCCCGACTGCTGGAGGCAGCCACCGCGCCCCACATCACGGTGCAGGTGCTGCCGTTCGACCAGGGCGAGCATGACGCGATGGGTGGGTCCCAGACGGTTCTGACGCTGCCGGACGGCTCGGAAGTCGCCTACACAGAGGGTGCTCATTACGGCCAACTCATCAAAGAACCAGCGGAAGTCAAGCACTTCTCCGTGACCTACGATCGGCTGCGGGCAGTGGCCCTGCCCCCGCTCATGTCGCTCGACATGATCCGTTCCGCGATGGAGGGCACCCGAGGTGAAGCGAACGTCCCGTCCCGATCTGAACGGCGTCGCCTGGCGCAAGAGCAGCTACAGCAATCAGGAAGGGGGCAACTGCGTCGAGGTGGCGGACGGGTTCCCCGGCGTCGTCCCCGTCCGTGACAGCAAGTCCCCCGGCAGCCCGCCGTTGGTCTTTCCAGCAGCGCAGTGGGTTGCGTTCATAGGCGAGTTGCAGAACGGTCACCCCGTCTGACCAGGAGCGGGAACCAGCTGCCGTCGGTGTTCCAGTTCCGCCGGGCCCCTTGTGTACCAGGGTCCGGTGGGCCACACACCTGCCAAAAACCTGGGGAAAGAACCACCTGCCCTCCCTCCCGCTCCTCCGTCCCGGCCCACGCGTGCACCAGCAGCCGGCCCCGTACCGGAGCCTTCTCGGGTGCCCGCCGTTCCGGCCGTGCCCGAGTCCGGAGACGCCCCGGCCACCGCGCCTAGGTGACCTTCCCGCCGCGATTCCCGCCCAGCCCGCCAGGCCCACCAACGCCCGCGGTCGCCGTGTCGTCCTGCCCTGGCAGACCTGCGACGGCGGCTGCGAACGCGCCTTCCGCGCGGTGGAACCCGGCGTCTGCCGCGACTGCCGCGCCGACGTCGATGCGCCCACGGCGGGCCAGATCATCACGTACAACGAACTCCTGCGAAAGGCATGCTGAGCGGCGCGGGTGGGTTCAGTAGCGCTCCGCCAGGTGTTCGCGGCCGGTCGGGGGTTCGTACGGTTCGGGCCAGAAGTCGGTGATTGCCGTGATGCGGCCGTCCGCGTCGCCGGTGAAGTAGGTGATCGCGTACATCTCCTCCAGGCCGACGGCGACATGCACCCACGTGACCACCTGGGCGCTCTCGGGGTCGGCGACGACGCGGTTGATCCGCAGGAGGCGCCAGTCGGCCGGGTAGTCCCGGTTGAAGGTGAGGAAGTTCTCCCTGCCGCGGATGCGCTCGCGGGTCTGGGGGAGGTCGTAGAGGACGTCGATGCTGAGTGTGTCCGCGAATGCGGCCCAGTCGCGCGTCTGCGCGGCGGACCAGTACGTCTCAACTGTCTTGCGCAGCTCGGTCATACGGCGAGTTTCCACCCCGGCACTGACAATCCCGGGAGCTCTGTCAGTGGGGCGGCGCAGAATGGGGGGATGACTGACAACGACACCGGGTCCGCCGCACAGGACATGCCCATGCCCATGCCCGACTGGGAGAAGCGATTCCGGGCGCCGCGCGTCTCGCTGCCCGACTGGGCCGAGGATGCTCCCGAGCGTGCGCTGTTCGTCTCCAATGCAACGGGGACGTACGAGCTGTACGCGTGGGACCGGGCCACCGGGGTCCAGCGGCAGGCCACCGACCGGCCGAATGGGACCACTGATGGGGTGCTGACGCCCGACGGGGAGTCGCTCTGGTGGTTCAGCGATACGGACGGGGACGAGTTCGGTGTGTGGATGCGGCAGCCGTTCGCTGGGGGTGAGGACGAGCCCGCCGCTCCCGGGCTTGAGGCGTCGTATCCCGCCGGGCTCGCGCTCGGGCGGGACGGGACGGCGGTCGTGGGGCGTTCGACCGACGAGGACGGGTCCACGGTGCATGTCGTACGGCCCGGCTCCGAGCCCGTCGAGATCTATCGGCACCGGGAGTCGGCGGGTGTCGGGGACCTGTCGCACGACGGGACGCTGGTCGCGATCGAGCACACCGAGCACGGTGACGCGATGCACTCCGCGCTGCGGGTGCTGCGGCCGGACGGCAGTGTGGTGAGCGAGCTCGACGACACCGACGGCGGGGAGGTCGAGCTGGGGCTGGAGGTGCTCGGTTTCGCGCCCGTCGACGGGGACAGCCGGCTGCTCGTGAGGCACCAGCGGCGCGGGCGCTGGGAGCCGATGGTGTGGGACGTGGCGTCGGGCGGGGAGACGGAGCTCGGGATCGAGCTGCCGGGCGACGTATCGGCCGAGTGGTACCGGGACGGGTCCGCGCTGCTCATCGTGCACAGCTTCGAGGCGCGCAGTGAGCTGTGGCGGTACGACTTCGCCACCCGGCAGCTGGTGGAAGTGGAGACGCCGACCGGCTCGGTGTCGGGTGCGACGGCCCGGCCGGACGGGGCTGTGGAGTTTCTTTGGTCTTCGGCCGCCGAGCCGCCGGTGGTGCGGTCGACTTCGGGGCGCGTCGTGCTCGATCCGCCGGGGATGAAGGCCCCGGTGTCCGTGCCGGTGGAGGACGCTTGGGTGGAGGGGCCCGGCGGGCGGATCCACGCGCTCGTGCAGAGGCCCGCGACGGGCGAGGGGCCGTTCCCCACGGTCTTCGAGATCCACGGCGGGCCGACCTGGCACGACAGCGACGCGTTCGCTGCCGGACCGGCGGCGTGGGTGGATCACGGTTATGCCGTTGTACGGGTCAACTACCGGGGGTCCACGGGGTACGGGCGTGAGTGGACGGACGCGCTCAAGCACCGCATCGGGCTGATCGAGCTGGAGGACATCGAGGCGGTCCGTGAGTGGGCGGTCTCGTCAGGACTCGCGGACCCGGCGAAGCTGGTGCTGGCCGGTGGTTCGTGGGGCGGGTACCTGACGCTGCTCGGGCTCGGTACGCAGCCGGAGGCGTGGGCGGTGGGGCTGGCGGCGGTGCCGGTCGCCGACTACGTGACGGCGTACCACGACGAGATGGAGGCGCTGAAGGCGATGGACCGCACGTTGCTCGGCGGCACGCCGGAGGAGGTGCCGGAGCGCTTCGCGGCGTCGTCGCCTCTGACGTACGTCGATGCCGTGCGGGCGCCGGTCTACATCTCGGCGGGGGTCAACGATCCGCGCTGCCCGATCCGCCAGGTCGAGAACTATGTGGACCGGCTCGAGGCTCGGGGGGCGGTGTACGAGGTGTACCGGTACGACGCGGGGCACGGGTCGCTGGTGGTGGAGGAGCGGATCAAACAGGTCCGTCTGGAGATCGAATTCGCGTCGCGGTACCTGGCGGGCTGACCCCGGCTGACCCGGGCTGACCCGGGCTGACCCGGGCTGACCTGGGCTCGGTGCTTGGGTGGGGTGGGCTCGGGTGGGGTGGGCTGCGGTGGGTTGGCCGCTGTGCGGGCGGGGTCGCGGCGCTGCGGACGCGCGGGCCCTTTTCCCAACCCGCCTTCCCGAATCGGGGCTCCGGCCCGGCCCCCGGTTCGGGAACGACGGGCTGGATTTTCCGGCGCCGCTGGAATTCCGGTGCTGCGGCTTGGGGCGGACCCGGGCTGTGGATGGGGAGGGGTGGGCCCGTACCTTGGTGGGGTGTACCGGTTCCTGCTGACGCCCCGCTGGTGGGGGATCCACCTCTTCGTCGTGCTGGCCATTCCCTTCTGTGTCTTCATGGGGTCCTGGCAGCTCGGGCGGTTCGAAGACCGTGTCGAGACCCACCAGGCCGCCGAGGAGAAGCCCGACCCGGGCAAGCAGGCCGCCGTACCGCTCGACGAGCTGTTGCCCGTCGACAAGGAGACTTCCGGGCGCCCCGCCACCGCGACCGGGCGTTACGCCGAGCAGTTCGTCGTGCCCGAGCGGGAGATCGACGGCAAGCGCGGCTCGTACGTGCTGACCCTGCTGCGTACGGACGACGGCAAGGCACTGCCCGTCGTCCGCGGCTGGCTGCCCGCCGGGGGCAAGGTCCCCGCCGCTCCGTCGGGCGAAGTCACCGTCACCGGGGCCCTCCAGGCGTCCGAGAACGAGGGCACCGACGGAGTGCACATGGGCGGCGGGCTGCCGGAGGGACAGTTGGGGATGATCAGCGCCGCTTCACTCGTCAATCTCGTTCCGTACGACGTCTACGACGCCTGGGTCACGCTCACGAACAGTGATTCGGGGATGCTGCCCGTCCCCGCCGTCGCGCCGCAGGGCAGCGGGCTCGACCTCAAGGCCTTCCAGAACCTCGGCTACACCGGCGAGTGGTTCGTCTTCGCCGGCTTCGTGCTCTTCATGTGGTTCCGGCTGATGCGCCGCGAGGCGGAGGCCGCCCGGGATCTCGCCCTTGGCATCCTGCCCGAGGACGAACCCGACGACGTACCCGAGGACGAAGGAGAGCGGGCTGTCGTGGGCGCCGCCGGTGCGGGGTCCGGGGCCGAGCCCCGCGGCTGACCACTGACGCGAGCGACGGGGGGGCGATGGAGCGGGGCGGGCGCCGTCTCCGGCTGCGCCCGCCCCGCTCCATCGCCCCCCCGTCGGGCCCCTCCGCCATTACGCCGTTACGTCGCTGCCAGCACGCCCGTGCGGTAGATCGTCCCCGCACAGGCGTTCGGAATCGTCGTCACCGCCGTCGACCCACCCGCCTCCGGGGTGTGGCTCAGCGAGACGCTGCCGTCAGCCGTGCCGCCGTCCTCGGTGCCGAGCTGCGGCTGCGTGCCCGCCTGCTCGGCCTCGCCCTCGCCGCCGCCTGCTCCACCGGCCCCACCGCCGCCGGCACCGGAACCGTCACCGGTCCCCGTGCCGCCGTCCGTCGTACCACCCGCACCGGGGTCTGGCGTAGGAGGCGTGGGGTCGGGCGAGGTGCCGGTCGTCGGGCAGGTTTCCGTCGGCACCCAGGCGAACCTCACCTCGTACGCCATGTCCGGCTCCAGCAGCAGGCCGGTCGTCTCCATGGACGGGTCCGGCAGGCCGGCGGCCGCGTCACCCGAGGTGTGGTCGACGACGTTGATTCGGGCGGGGTCGGCCGCCCCCATCGGCTGGGCGTACACCGTGCCTCGGCCGGCGATCAGACAGGCCATTTCCGAGACGTTGGAGATCCGGAACGCCCCGTACACCTTGCCCTCGGCGTCGGCCGGTTGCGCACCCGCCGAAGCGACAGCGAGCTGGCTCGCGACGCACGTCGGCGCGGACGCGGGCACGCTGCCGGAGGTGTCGGCGCCACCGGTTCCGGTGCCGCGGTCCTGACCCGTACCGGAAGAACCCTTTCTCGGGCCCTTCTCCTTGTCCTTCCGCTTTTCCTTCTCGCTCTGGGAGGTCGACTTGTCAGAAGGCTTCTCCGCCTCGTCCTTGCCGCCCTCGGCGCCCTTCTGCCAGCCGGTGCCGCCGTGCGTGTCCCGGCCGTGGCCCGCTATCGAGGGGCGGTCGTCGGCCGCGCTGCCGGAGTTCGCCACGTGGACGAAGGCGGGGACTGCCATACCCACGAAGAGCGCGGCGGCCGCCATGCCGACGATTGCCTGACGCCGCCTGGCGCGCCTGGCGGGGACTGCCTTGCGCAGATGGTCCAAGGCGTTCCGCGAGGGCTCCAGCTCGTCCACGGCGCCGCGCAGCATCCGGCGCAGCGCCAGCTCGTCGGACCCGTCGGAGCTGAATCCGTCGGATCCGAAACCGCCGGAGGCGTCGGGCCCGTCGGAGCCCGACCCGCCCTCGTCGGCGCCGCCGGGCTCGACGGCCCGCTCGTTGCTCGTCCCAGTGGCCTGATCGTCGGCCGACTCGGCGGCCTGCCCGACGACCTGCTCGTTGTCCGGCTCGACGGCCGGCTCGGTGGCCGGCTCGTTGCCCTCTTCGCGCTCGTTCGGCCCGTCGTTCACAATCGCTTTTCCAGTCAGGTCGTTCAACGGCCCGTCCGGCCCGTGCCGCTCTTGCTTGCTGCTCATGCCGAGGCCTCCATGGCGACGCGCAGCGCCGCGATGCCGCGTGAGCCGTACGCCTTCACCGAGCCCAGGGATATACCCAGCGTCTCGGCGCACTGGGCCTCCGTCATGTCCGCGAAGTACCGCAGGACCAGCACCTCGCGCTGACGCCGCTGGAGTCCGCGCATCGCCTTGATCAGCGCGTCGCGCTCCAGCTGGTCGTACGCCCCCTCTTCCGCGCTCGCCATGTCCGGCATCGGCTTCGAGAGGAGTTTCAGACCCAGAATGCGACGGCGCAGCGCCGAGCGGGACAGGTTCACCACGGTCTGGCGCAGATACGCCAGGGTCTTCTGCGGGTCGCGGACGCGGTTGCGGGCGGAGTGCACCCGTATGAACGCCTCCTGTACGACGTCCTCGCAGGAGGCCGTGTCGTCGAGGAGCAGCGCCGCCAGACCCAGCAGGGAGCGGTAGTGGGCTTGGTAGGTCTCGGTCAGGTGATCAACTGTGGTGCCCGCGGTCATGACGTCTTCAGCGCCCTCGCGCGGGGACGGTATGCGGGCGGGACGTGCCGTCGGCATGGGGGCGATCACCGGCATGCCGCCGGGCGTGCGGGGCCGCCGGAGCGGACGCACTGCCGCGCCGCGAACCGGGACCACTGTGATGTCGAGAACCTCTGCCACGCCTGTTGGACACGCTTCCCCCCGACAGGGTTGTACGCCCGAGGCACCGCTTTTGACGGTGTCGCAAAAGCCCCCATGCGTACCCACCCTCCTGAATGCCCCATTTGTCGCGACCATTCGACGGGGCGACCGCAAAGACGCTCCCCTCCCAACTGCGGTTGCAGTAAGGCGGAGAGCGAATAAACGAACAGAGTAACGCCCCAGTTCAAGTAGTACAGACTTCGACTTACTCACAGAGCGTTCACAGATTCTACGCAGCGTTCCGGTTTACGCCGCCCCGATTTCAGCGGCCACCAGCTCGGCGATCTGCGCGGTGTTCAGGGCGGCACCCTTGCGGAGATTGTCGCCGCACACGAAGAGTTCGAGCGCCGTCGGGTCGTCCAGCGATCTTCGCACCCGCCCCACCCACGTCGGGTCCGTGCCCACCACATCGGCCGGCGTCGGGAATTCCCCCGCCGCCGGATTGTCGAACAGCACCACACCCGGCGCGGTGGCCAGGATCTCGTGCGCCCGGTCGACCGACACCTCGTTCTCGAAGCGCGCGTGCACGGAGAGGGAGTGCGTCGTGAGTACGGGCACCCGGACGCAGGTGACGGACACCGGCAGGCCGGGGCGGTCCAGGATCTTGCGCGACTCGGCGCGGACCTTCATCTCCTCCGACGACCAGCCGTCGTCGGCGAGCGAACCGGCCCACGGCACCACGTTCAGCGCGATCGGCGCGGCGAAAGGCCCGGTGTCGTCGCCGACCGCCCGTCGTACGTCGCCCGGGTTCGCGCCCAGCTCCGTACCGGCGACGAGTGAGAGCTGGGTGCGCAGCGTGTCCACGCCGGCCCGGCCCGCACCGCTCACCGCCTGGTACGAGGAGACGACGAGGCCGGCCAGGCCGAACTCGGCGTGCAACGCGCCCACTGCCACGATCATCGAGAGGGTCGTGCAGTTGGGGCTCGCCACGATGCCGCGCGGACGGACCCGTACAGCGTGGGGATTGACCTCGGGAACCACCAGCGGGACGTCCGGGTCCAGGCGGAAGGCCGCGGAGTTGTCCACCACCACCGCGCCCTTGGCGGCGGCGATCGGCGCCCATTGCGCGGCCACCTCGTCGGGTACGTCGAACATGGCGACGTCGACGCCCTCCAGGGCCTCCTCCGACAACGCCAGGACCTCGGTCTCCGCCCCGCGCACGACCAGCTTGCGGCCGGCCGAGCGCGGGGAGGCGAGGAGTCTGATCTCGCCCCAGACATCGGCGTGCTGGGACAGGATCCGGAGCATGACGGCGCCGACGGCTCCGGTCGCTCCGACGACCGCGAGCGTCGGCTTGCCCGTCACTTGCGAGTCACCTTCCGGTGCCGCCGTAGACGACTGCCTCGTCGGAGTCGCTGTCGAGACCGAAGGCGGAGTGCACGGCGCGCACGGCCTCGTTGACGTCGTCGGCGCGGGTGACGACCGAAATGCGGATCTCGGACGTCGAGATCAGCTCGATGTTCACACCCGCGTCGGCCAGTGCCTCGAAGAAGCCCGCCGTAACGCCCGGGTTCGTCTTCATACCGGCGCCGACCAGGGAGATCTTGCCGATCTGGTCGTCGTAGCGGAGGGAGTCGAAACCGATGGCGCTCCTCGTCTTCTCCAGGGCGTCGATGGCCTTGCGGCCCTCGGTCTTGGGAAGGGTGAAGGAGATGTCGGTCAGACCGGTCGACGCTGCCGAGACGTTCTGCACGACCATGTCGATGTTGATCTCTGCGTCCGCGATGGACCGGAAGATCGCCGCGGCCTCGCCCGGCTTGTCCGGCACACCGACGACGGTGACCTTGGCCTCGGAGACGTCATGGGCGACTCCGGAGATGATCGCGTGCTCCACCTGCTGGTCCCCTTGCGGCTCGTTGCTGACCCAGGTGCCGCGCAGTCCCGAGAAGGACGAGCGGACGTGGATCGGAATGTTGTATCGGCGTGCGTACTCCACGCAGCGGTGCAGCAGCACCTTGGAGCCCGAGGCTGCGAGCTCCAGCATGTCCTCGAAGGAGATCCAGTCGATCTTCTGGGCCTTCTTCACGACCCGGGGGTCGGCGGTGAAGACACCGTCCACATCGGTGTAGATCTCACAGACCTCGGCGTCCAGCGCTGCCGCGAGGGCGACCGCGGTCGTGTCCGACCCGCCCCGGCCGAGGGTGGTGATGTCCTTCTTGTCCTGGGACACACCCTGGAACCCGGCGACGATGGCGATGTTGCCCTCGTCGAGGGCGGTGCGGATCCGGCCCGGCGTGACATCGATGATGCGCGCTTTGTTGTGGACCGAGTCGGTGATGACACCTGCCTGAGAGCCCGTGAACGACTGGGCCTCGTGGCCCAGGTTTTTGATCGCCATGGCCAGCAGGGCCATGGAAATCCGCTCACCCGCTGTCAGCAGCATGTCGAATTCACGTCCGGCAGGGATCGGGGATACCTGCTCGGCGAGATCGATCAACTCGTCCGTCGTGTCGCCCATCGCCGAAACCACGACAACGACCTGGTGGCCGTTCTTCTTGGCATCGACGATTCGCTTGGCGACCCGCTTGATGCCTTCGGCATCGGCAACGGAGGAGCCTCCGTACTTCTGCACGACAAGGCCCACGTGCGCTCCTCGTTAGTCATTACTGCGGTCGGCTCAGTTTACCGAGCGGACCGGGCCCGCCCACGTGATATCGCATCGTGAGATGTCCCGCTCACGATCCGATCATGGCGCAGCCCTGCCCGCTCGGTGGGGATGCCTGCCCCGGACGACGCGGCGTACGCGGAACGTGGCCCTCCTCACACAGCCGCAGGGGCGTCAGGTCACCGTGCGCAGGCCCAGCGGGCCCGCCAGCTCCTCGGCCATGACCTTGCCTGCTTCCTTCTCCAGGTCCTCCTCGCCCAGGTCCTCGTCCGTGTCCAGGCCGTCCAGCTCCTGCAGCGGCTGGTCGAGACGGACGTGCGCCACCAGGGACTGGAGGGCGCGCAGGCAGGCGGAGGCGGTGGAGCCCCAGTTGGAGAAGTACGAGAACTGCCACCACCACAGCGCTTCGGTGGTGCGGCCCGCCCGGTAGTGGGCCAGGCCGTGGCGCAGATCGGTGATGACGTCGGCCAGGTCGTCCGAGATGCGGCAGGGGACCGGCGCCTTGCGCGGCTCGTACGGGTCGAAGACCTCGGAGTACACGTCGATCGGGTCGAGCATGACGGCGAAACGTTGCCTCAGGTCGTCCGGGTCCGGCTCCGGGCCGAGGTCCGGCTCGTACCGCTCGTCGGGGACGATGTCCTCGTGCGCGCCCAGTCTGCCTCCCGCGAGGAGAAGCTGGGACACCTCAAGCAGCAGGAACGGGACAGCGCTGTCCGGCTCGTCGCCCTTGGCCACTTCCGTGACCGCGACGATGAAGCTCTCGATCTGGTCGGCGATCTGGACGGCGAAATCGTCCGGGTCCTGCGCGACCGCGTGCAGCAGCTTTGCGTTGGCGTCAGGCTTTACGTCAGACATCGAGCAATCGTCTCCCCTCGAAGGCACGGCCCAGCGTGACCTCGTCGGCGTACTCAAGATCTCCCCCGACGGGGAGTCCACTGGCCAGGCGTGTCACCCGCAGACCCATCGGCTTGATCATCCGGGCGAGGTAGGTGGCAGTGGCCTCGCCCTCCAGGTTCGGATCGGTGGCCAGGATCAACTCGGTGACGGCACCGTCCGCGAGGCGCGCCAGCAGCTCGCGGATCCGCAGGTCGTCCGGGCCGACGCCCTCGATGGGGCTGATGGCCCCGCCGAGTACGTGATAGCGGCCGCGGAACTCGCGCGTCCGCTCGACCGCGACGACATCCTTGGGCTCTTCGACGACACAGATGACCGCCGGGTCGCGGCGCGGGTCACGACAGATCCCGCACCGCTCCTCCTGCGCGACATTGCCGCACACCGCACAGAAACGGACCTTGTCCTTGACCTCGAGGAGGGCATGGGCGAGGCGGCGTACATCGGTCGGCTCGGCCTGGAGGATGTGGAAGGCGATCCGCTGCGCGCTCTTGGGACCGACGCCGGGCAGCCTGCCCAATTCGTCGATGAGGTCCTGGACCACGCCTTCGTACAACGGATTGCCTTCCTTGCCCTGCCGGTCTTGCGGTCTTGCCTGGTACGTACGGTAGTTGCTGCGGGGCCGCCTTAGAAGGGCAGGCCCGGCATGCCGCCCAGCCCCTGGGCGAGCGGGCCGAGCTTCTCCTGCTGGAGCTGCTGCGCGTTCTCGTTCGCCGCCTGGACCGCGGCGACGATCAGGTCCGCGAGGGTCTCGGTGTCTTCCGGGTCGACCGCCTTGGGGTCGATCACCAGGCCGCGGAGCTCCCCCGAGCCGTTGACGGTCGCCTTGACGAGGCCGCCGCCGGCCTGGCCGTCGACATCGGTCCTCGCCAGTTCCTCCTGGGCCTTGGCTAGGTCCTGCTGCATCTTCTGGGCCTGCTGAAGCAGCTGCTGCATGTTGGGCTGGCCACCACCGGGAATCACTGTCACTCCTGGCACTTCGACGACGGTTGTTTCGGTAAGGCGAGCCTACGTGTTCGCCGGGCACCGTGCCCCATGCCGTACGAAGCGACTCTTTCGAGTGAGACCTGCGGGCTCCTATACCTGACCACGGCGTGGTTGCGGCCGGAAATACCCGTATATCGTCCCCACGGCCCACCATTCGGCGGTAGGAAGGGCATGCGTATGTGTGTGCGTGGCGCGTGGTGCGACTTGCGTATCGGTACGCACGCGCGCATCGCACGTCGCGTCACACCACGTCACACCACTTACTCGCAATGTCACGGACAGAGCGCAAGCGCAGAGGAGTGCCCGGTGAGCCAGCCGGAGATGCAGCCCGAGGGGCCCGCCCGGAAGGAGGGCGGGGGTGCCACCGAGCAGTCGCACGACGAGGACGATCTGACCGGCAGGCCGTTTCCGCTCGGCGACTGGGGCGAGCCGGCGGAGCGTCTCGACGAGCTCTACCGGTGGGTGGAGGCCGGCGCGCTGCACACGGCCGACTGGTACCTCGCCGACCGGGCCCGCAAGCGCCGCGCGGCGCGGGTGCTGCGGGGCGGGACGGCCGCCGGCGCCGTCGTCGGGGCCGCGCTGCCGCTCGTCGACCTGGCGGGGGCGGTGGACGGCGCCGCGGGGTGGGGCTACCTGTCGCTGCTGCTCGGAGCCGCGTGCCTGGCCTGCGACCGGTACTTCGGGCTCACGTCGGGGTGGATGCGGGACGTGGCGGCGGCGCAGGCGGTGCAGCGGCGGTTGCAGGCGCTCCAGTTCGACTGGGCGTCGGAGAGCGTACGGGAGATGCTCGGGCCCACGGAGGGCACGGCCGGCGAGGCGGCCGAGCGCTGCCTCAGTGTGCTGCGGCGTTTCTCGGAGGACATCTCGGAGCTGGTGCGGGCGGAGACGGCGGACTGGATGGTGGAGTTCCGGGCGGGGCCCGCGCCGATGGTGATGCAGTCGGCGGGCGGGCCGGGCGCGGCCCGCCCGGACGGGGGCGCGCCGGCCGGGCGGTACACGCTGCCTCCGGGGACGCGGCCGAACATGCCTCGGCAGCGGCCTCCGGAGTCGCCGCGCTGAGCCCACTCCCGTGCTTCGGCAGGGGCGTTTGGGCAGTGGCTTCGGGGTCGGTGCCCTTTGCGGGAGCGACGGGGGCAGTGGCGTTGGGGTCGGTGCCGCGCCGGGGCGTCTCCTCGGGCGTCGAACGTTCGGGTACGTCGGGTTTCGTTGGGGTGGTGCGTTCAACGCCCTGCGGGGAGCGCCCCGGCACGTCCCCTCCCGGCACCGTGCGTGCGAGACCGGGGGCCCTGCGCGTTCCCGCCCGGCACCGTGGTGTGCGCGGGGTCAGCTGAAGATGATCATGGAGCCTTGGCCCAGGCTCCGGGTCGCCGCCGCGTGCAGGCCCAGCCAGACGTGACGTTCGCGGGCGAAGGGGCTGTCGTCCGGCGGAAGCGCGTCGGCCGGCTCCTCCAGGGTCGTCGGGCGCTCGGGTGGCCGGGGGGCCGACGGCGGGTTCGCCGGGTCGATGCCGATCGAAGGGGCGACGAATTCCAGCTCCCGCAGCAGGCCCTGGGTGGAGCCCAGAGGGCCGCCGCCCGCCAGGAGTTCCTCGTTGGACAGGGGCGCCGCGTAGTCCACCGGGACGTACGCGCCCGCGTGGTCGTAGTGCCAGACCAGGTGCGACTGCTGGGCCGTCGGCTCGAACATCTCCAGGAGCTGCTCGTAGTCGCCGCCCAGCGCGTCCACCGGCGTCACCTCCAGGCCGCAGAGCTGGAGCAGGTACGCGCGCCGCAGGAAGTGCAGGGCGTCGTAGTCGAAGCCGGCCACCGGGGCGACGTCGCCCGAGAGGCCCGGCATGTAGGCGAACACGGGAACGGTCGGCAGGCCCGCGTCGGTGAGGGCCTTGTCGTACGACGCGATCTCTTCGGCGAAGGGGTTGTCGGGGCTGTGGCACAGCACATCGACAAGGGGGACCAGCCACAGGTCACAGGCCACGTACGGCTCGCTCTCCACTGGGTTCGTGCGACAGTCCAGGCAGCGTAGTGCTACCAAGTCGCCGCGCACAGTTGGCGGACAGGTCCCAGTCCCTTCACTTGGCGCCGCCCGTGTCCCAGATCCAGGCTCCGCCCACCGGCTTTCCCGGCTCGCCGAGCAGCTGCGACACCACGTTGCGCAGGGCCGGGGCGTTGTCCTGGGGCGCCAGTACGACCACTCCCGCCCGCCAGAAATCCAGGTCCGCGCGTGCCTGCGCCTGCCAGTTGGTGCCGATCTCGGGGATCGCCCCGCCGTACCGGATGTCGCGCAGGAGGTTGGAGGTGTGGCGGGGGGACGCGCCGTAGATGCCGATGCGGTCCGGGCCCCACGGGCCGTTGAAGTAGCCGCCGGGGACGGCGAAATCGGGCGTTGTGGCGGACTGCCAGTGCAGGGCCTCCGCGTTGCCGGCGTCCGGGAGCGGGACGGGGACGACCGATTCGCCCTCGGCCACGTACGACTTCCACATCCCCTGCGCGATGAACGCCGGGACGTCGGGGCGTTCGCCCACCGGCATCGGGGTCGGCACGATCGGCAGGAGTGCGAGGGCGATCGCCGTGAGTCCCAGGGTGCGGGGCAGACGGTCGGGAGTGGTGCGGATGCGGTCCGCCGCCAAGGCCACCAGGATGCCCAGCGCGGGGGCGCAGATCATCGCCACGCGCGACTCGATGACCGACTCGAAGAGCGGCTGATGGGCCAGCACCCGCCACGGTCCCGGCAGGATTGTGTCGGTGTACGGGATGCGGAACTTCGGGCCGAGCGAGAGCAGCGCCGCCACCAGACCCGTGAAGGTGAGGGCCTTGACCAGCGGGAGCCGCCACAGGGCGAGCGCGATGGCGAAGGCGAGACCGGCCAGCGGCCAGCCGTAGAAGGCGTTCTGCTCGGTGCGGTTCATGGCCAGCGGATCGGCCCGCGCCTCGTCGCCGAGCAGCGCGCGCCCGGAGAACTCCAGGAAGGCCAGCGGGCTGTTGCCGGCTTTGTCGCCGTGCAGCACGCTGTGGTAGCTCTGCGGGCCGAAGAATTGCCAGTAGAGGGGGAAGGCAACCAGCGGTACGCACACGGCGGCCGCCACCCCGAGCCCCTTGAGCAGCGGACGCCGGGCCGCACGGGCCGCTTCGCGGTGCGCGAGGGCGTACGAGAGGGCGAAGAGCAGCATGCCCATGGCGGCGAGGAGGAGGGGTTCTTCGCCCAGGAAGATCTGGTACGTCGCGAACAGGCCCAGCAGGACCCCGTTCCGTACCACTCTCTCGCCGTCGCAGAGCCGCAGGGCCCGGTCGATGATGACCGGGATCATGAAGAGGACCGCGAAGTTGGGGTGGGCGTTGGCGTGCGAGATCATCGGCGGCGCGAAGGCGCACAGCGCCGCCCCTGTGGCCGCCGCCCAGCGGCTGCGTACGAGCCGCTTGGCGATCAGCCAGTACCAGGCGATCGCGGTGGCGGCCAGGCCGACGGTCAGGACGAGTGCCCAGGTCATGGTCGGCCCGAAGGCCAGTGTCACGGGGATGAGGGGCGCGGACAGCCCGAGCATGGTCGTGTTCGCCATGAGGTTCACGCCGTCGGGGTAGTTCTGGACGGTCGTGAAGAGCGGGTTGCGGACGTGAGTGATGTTGTCGGCCGTTACGGCGAAGAACCACTCCCACTGGTTCTGGTCCTGCCCGGAGTCGGCGAGATACCGGTGGTCCAGGTCCGCCCAGAGGCCCTTGTAGAGCAGCACGGAGGCCAGGAGGAAGAGCGCGGTGACCGCCAGGTCGACGCGCCGTACCTGCCGCGCCTTCAGCTTCACGAGCTCGAAGAGCACCTTGCCGTAGTCGGCCGGTCTGACCTTGGAGCCCTCCTGGTGCGCCCAGCGGACGGGGACCTCGGCCACCTGCCACCCGGCCCGCCGGAAGAACTGCAGGATCTCCACGTCTATCCCCCACCCGTCGAGACGGGCGTCGGCGAAGGCGGCCCGCGCCTTGTCGCCGTCGAAGAGCTTGAAGCCGCACTGGGTGTCCCGTATGCCGGGCACGGCGACGGCCCGTATGAGCCGGTTGCCCATCCTCCCGAGCCACTCGCGGACGCGCCGCTGGTGTACGTCGATGGACGACTCGGGGTGCGCGCGCGAGCCTATGGCGGCGGCTGTCCCCTCGTCCTGGGCGAGCTCCTTGTCGAGGCGGTCGAGTTCCTCGACGGGGGTGGCCAGGTCGGCGTCCGTGACCAGCACCCGGGCGCCGCGCGAGGCGATGACGCCGCGCCGCAGGGCGTGTCCCTTGCCGCGGTTGCCGGTCTCGTCTGCCTCGATCAGCAGGATGCGCGGCTCCCGGGCGGCGTACGCCCGTACCGCGTCGGCCGTACCGTCGGTGGAGCCGTCGTCGACCACGATCAGCTCCCAGCCGCCCCAGCGGCCGGGATTCGCGTTCAGGTGGGCGCAGATCGCGTCCAGGGTGGGGCCAAGTCGCCGTTCCTCGTTGTACGCGGGAACGACGACCGTCAGGTCGGCTCTCACTGCCGCGGACGCTCCAGCCGCTCGGACCACGCCAGCGTCGCCGCGTGATACGCCCCGACGACCGCCCGTACCTCCTCGGTGTCACCGCGCGTCACCGCGTCCACCACCAGCGCGTGGTCCTTCCATATCCAGTCCCTGAGGTCCGGGTCCCCGCGCAGGTACGGGACGGAGAAGACCCAGCAGCGCAGGCGCAGCTGGTGCAGGAAGCCGGAGATGTGCGGGTTGTCGACGAGGGCGCCGAGCTCGCGCCAGAAGCGCAGGTCGTACCCGATGAAGATGTCCAGGTCCCCCGCGCGGGCCGCACGCGCCGCCTCGTCGGCCCTGCGCCCGATGGCCGCCAGTACGTCGGCGCGCGCGCCGCTCCAGCCGTCTTCCGCCAGCTTGCGGAAGATGCCGTCGGCTATCAGGGACCGGGCTTCGACCATGCCGCGGAAGTCCGCCACGGAGATCTCGCAGACACGGAAGCCGCGGTGCTGGTCGGAGTCGAGCAGGCTCTGCGCCGCCAGGTCGACGAGCGCTTCCCTGACGGGCGTCGCGGAAACGCCGTACTGGTCGGCGATCTGCTTGACGGTGAACTCCTGCCCCGGGCGCAGACGCCCCGCGAGCACTTCGTCACGCAGCGCGTCGGCTATCTGCTGCCGCAGGGTATTGCGGGTGACAGGTCCGCTCGCGGGCATGGCGTCTTTCCCCTTCGTATGGCTCCGGACACCTTAGGCGGTGCGGCCGGGAGCCTGCCGGAGGGTCGTGCGCGGGCAGGGGTCCGCCTGCCCGCGCGACCACTCATGCCGTGGTGTGCTCGTCCGCCGCCGACAGGGCGATGTCGAGGGCTGCCAGGCCTTCCTTCGCCTCGGCCTCGGTGACATTGCAGGGCGGGACGACGTGCGTGCGGTTCATGTTGATGAAGGGCCACAGGCCGTTCTTCTTGCAGGCCGCGCCGAACGCCGCCATCGGGGCATTGGCCGCGCCCGACGCGTTGTACGGGACGAGCGGCTCCCGCGTCTCACGGTCCTTGACCAGATCCAGGGCCCAGAACATGCCGGTACCGCGGATCTCCCCGATGCTCGGGTGGCGCTCCGCCAGCTCGCGCAGGCCCGGGGCGATCACCGTCTCGCCGATGTGTGCGGCGTTCTCGACGACGCGCTCCTCCTCCATCACCTGGATGGTGGCGACGGCGGCGGCGCAGGCCAAGGGGTGGCCGGAGTACGTCAGACCACCGGGATAGGGCCGCTTCTCGAACGTCTCGGCGATCGCACCGGAGATCGCCACGCCGCCCAGCGGCACGTATCCGGAGTTCACGCCCTTCGCGAAGGTCATCAGGTCCGGTACGACGTCGAAGTGCTCGGAGGCGAACCACTTGCCCGTACGGCCGAAGCCCGCCATGACCTCGTCGAGTACGAAGACGATGCCGTACCGGTCGCAGATCTCGCGTACGCCGGCCAGGTAGCCGGGCGGCGGTGTCATGATGCCGGCGGTGCCGGGAATCGTCTCCAGAACGATCGCGGCGATGGCGCCCGGCCCCTCGAAAGCGATCGTGTCCTCAAGATGCTGAAGCGCGCGGGCGCACTCCTCCGCCTCGTTCTCGGCGTAGAAGGCCGACCGGTAAAGGAACGGCGCCCAGAAGTGGACGGTCCCCGACGTGCCGTTGTCGGAGGCCCAGCGGCGCGGGTCGCCGGTCAGGTTGATCGCGGTCGTCGTACCACCGTGGTACGAGCGGTAGGCGGCCAGCACCTTGTTGCGGCCCGTGTGCAGACGGGCCATGCGGACGGCGTTCTCGATGGCCTCGGCGCCACCGTTGGTGAAGAAGATCTTGTCGAGGTCGCCGGGGGCGCGCTCGGCGATGAGGCGTGCGGCCTCGGAGCGCGGCTCGACGGCGAAAGCGGGCGCGAAGGTGGAGAGCTTCGCGGCCTGCTCCTGGATCGCGGCGACGACCTTCGGGTGCTGGTAGCCGATGTTGGTGAAGACGAGGCCGCTGGTGAAGTCGAGGTAGCGGTTGCCCTCGTAGTCCCAGAAGTACGACCCCTCGGCGCCGGCGACGGCGAGCGGGTCGATCAGGCCCTGGGCGGACCAGGAGTGGAACACGTGCGCGCGGTCGGCGGCCTTGACGGCGGCGCCTGCCTGGGGGTCGACATGAGGGGTCATTGCCTCAGGGTAAAGACGCGCTGGTGGGGGCCGACATGGCCACCTTGTATGGCCTGCGCCACTTTGGTGGGCAGGGTGTCGAGAACACTCTTGACAACAAGCTGTCAATTGGACAACATACTGTCATCAGCTTCGAACCGAGGAGACAGCCATGGCAGACAAGACCGTGCACCTCGCCGTTTACGACACCTTCGCGGACTGGGAGACGGGCCACACCACCGCTCACCTCACCGGGAACGGCTACACCGTCAAGACCGTCGCCGCGACGAACGCCCCGGTCACGACCATGGGCGGCGTACGCATCCAGCCCGACCTGACGCTCGACGACGTAAGCCCCGAAGACAGCGCCCTGCTGATCCTCACCGGCGCCACCCTCTGGGACACAACGGACGACCTCGCCCCCTTCGCCCGCAAGGCACGCGCGTTCCTCGACGCCGGCGTACCGGTCGCGGCCATCTGCGGCGCGACCGCCGGAGTGGCCCGCGAGGGCCTGCTCGACGACCGCGCGCACACCAGCGCGGTCTCCTTCTACCTCGCAGCCACCGGCTACAAGGGCGGCGACCACTACCGCGACGAGGACGCCGTCACGGACGAGGACGGCCTCCTGATCACGGCCGGCCCCACCGAGCCGGTCGCCTTCGCTCGTGAAGTCTTCTCCCGTCTCGGCGTGTACGAGGGCGAGAAACTCGACGCCTGGTACCGGCTGTTCCACGACTCGGACGCGTCCGCCTTCGAGGTACTGGAGTCGTGAGCGGCATCCGGGAGCAGGAGCTGTTGAGCCGTACCGCGCTCGGCACCTTCCGCCTCAATGGCCAGTTCCTCGCGATCTCCGAGGAACTGGCCCGCCCGGCCGGCCTGACCGCCGCCTGGTGGCAGGTCATCGGCGCCGTCCTGCACGAGCCGCTGCCCGTCGCCGGGATCGCCCGCACCATGGGGATCACCCGCCAGAGCGTCCAGCGCATCGCCGACCTGCTCGTGACGAAGGGCCTCGCGGAGTACGCCCCCAACCCCGCCCACCGCAGGGCGAAGCTTCTCCGCCCCACCGATACCGGCCGCGACGCCGTACGGAAGATCGAGCCGGGACACGCGGCACTGGCGGCGCGGCTCCGGTCCGAGCTGGGCGAGGAAGGCCTGGCCGAGACGGTGCGCGTACTGGAGCGCCTCTCCCAGGCCCTGGAAGCAGTAACGGAACCGATCCCGGAACCGTGAAACACCGGGGGCCCGTCGTTGTCGTAGCGGCGCACTATTCTCGGTTCGTCGGGGGACGTCTCGGGGAGGGGTGGCGCTGCCATGGAGAAGCTGGGACCGGCCGATCCGCAACAGATCGGCGCCTACAGGCTCTTGGCACGACTCGGCGCGGGCGGAATGGGCCAGGTCTACCTGGCCCGCTCGGCCCGTGGCCGTACGGTCGCCGTCAAGCTGGTACGCCAGGAGCTGGCCGAGCAGGAGGAGTTCCGCTCCCGCTTCCGCCAGGAAGTGGCGGCGGCCAGACGGGTCGGAGGCCGCTGGACGGCGCCCGTGCTCGACGCCGACACGGAAGCGGTTGTCCCCTGGGTGGCCACGGGTTACGTCGCGGGCCCGGACCTCCACACCGTCGTGTCCGGGGACGGCCCGCTGCCGGAGCGCTCCGTCCACATCCTGGCAACAGGTCTGGCCCACGCGCTGAGAGACATCCACTCAGCAGCACTCATCCACCGCGACCTGAAACCGTCCAACATCCTGGTCACCATCGACGGCCCGCGCGTCATCGACTTCGGCATCGCCCGCGCCCTGGAAACGGTCACGGGCGCGGCAGCCCTGACCAGGACCGGCTCCCTGGTCGGCTCTCCCGGCTTCATGGCCCCGGAACAGATCCGCGGCGAGCGAATCACCGCACCCTGCGACATCTTCTGCCTGGGCTCGGTACTGGCATACGCGGCAACGGGCCGCCTCCCCTTCGGCACGGCCGACAGCGGAGTCCACGCGCTGATGTACCGCATAGCGACCGAGCCCCCGACGCTGGACGGAATCCCGGAGGGCCTCCAGGACCTGATCCGCTCCTGCCTGCGCAAGGACCCCGAAGCACGCCCTTCCCTCGACGAGGTACTGGAGAACACGCGCGGCGGCGACGGCGGCGACCCCTGGCTCCCGGCAGCGCTGGTGGCCCAGCTGGGCCGCCACGCGATAGAGCTGCTGGACACGGAAGACCCGACCACCACGCCCGCACCCCCCGGAAGCACGCTGCCGACAGCGGACAACGGGACCACAACCGACGCCGCGCCGCGACTCACGGTGCCGGGAGGGGACGTGCCGGGGCGCTCCCCGCAGGGCGTCGAACGCAACCACCCCGACGAAAACCCAGTACCCGAACGTTCGACGCCCGAGGAGACGCCCCGGCGCGGCACCGACCCCAACGCCCCCGGTCCCGCCCCTGCCCCCGGTCCTGCCCCCGCGCCCGCCCCCGCCCCGCACGCGACGCCGACGATCGTGTCGCCCGGGCACACCCACCCCCGGCCGCCCCAGCCCCCCGCCGCACTCCCCCCGCTGCCCCCCGGCTACGGCTACCCCCCGCCGACGCCGCAGTACCTCTACCAGCCACCGGCCCCCGAACCACCGCCCCGCAGCGCCCGTTCGACCGCCGCGCTGATCGCGGTGGCGCTGGTCGTGGCGCTGGGTGCGGGCGGCTCCGTATACGCCTTCATGAACGCGGGCGACGAGAAGCGGCACACCGACAGCCGCAACGAAGACTCCCCACCACCATCCGTGGACACACCACAGCAGCAGAAGACCACCCCGGCCCCCACCAGCCCACCCCCCACCAAGAACGCCACCGTCCCCACCCCGTACCTCGGTACATGGAGCGGCGGCCTGGACAGCGCAGCCGGCCACAGCACCCGACGCCTGGTCATCCAGCAGGGAGAGGTGGGCGACACAGTGCTGTCCCTGACCGCAGAGGGACCGACGGAGGGCGGCGGCACGTACCACTGCGTCTTCCAGGCAGAACTGTCCGCCGCCCCCACCGGCAACGGCCCCCTGAGCATCGGCCCGTCCCGGGTCGCCGTCGGCGAGCCCATGAGCTCCTGCTCCCCCGGGGCCGCCACCGAGGTGACCCTGCTCCCCGACGGCCGCCTGCGCAGGGTGAACCCGGCGAACGGCGAATCCCTCACGTACTCGAAATCGGACTGAGCACACCGGCCCCGGACAGCCCGGAGGGCCGTGGCGCGAACTCACGCCACGGCCCTCCGGTCGCACAGCCAGGGGCCCGCAGGCCGACTAGATGAACGAGTTGATCTCGATCGTCTCGGTGCGGCCGGGACCGACACCGATCGCCGAGATCGGCGCGCCCGACATCTCCTCCAGAGCCTTCACGTACGCCTTGGCGTTCTTGGGAAGCTCGTCGAAGGTCTTGGCCTTGGAGATGTCCTCGGACCAGCCGGGGAAGTTCTCGTACACCGGCTTCGCGTGGTGGAAGTCGGTCTGGCTGTACGGGAGCTCCTCGACGCGCTTGCCGTCGATCTCGTACGCCACGCACACCGGGATCTGCTCCCAGCCGGTCAGCACGTCCAGCTTCGTGAGGAAGAAGTCCGTCAGACCGTTGACCCGCGTCGCGTAGCGGGCGATCGGCGCGTCGAACCAGCCGCAGCGCCGGTCACGGCCGGTGGTGACACCGCGCTCGCCACCGATGCGGCGCAGCGCCTCGCCGTCCTCGTCGAACAGCTCCGTCGGGAACGGACCGGCGCCGACGCGCGTCGTGTACGCCTTGAGGATGCCGATGACCCGGCTGATCTTCGTCGGCCCCACGCCCGTGCCCGTGCAGGCACCGCCGGCGGTCGGGTTCGACGACGTGACGAACGGGTAGGTGCCATGGTCCACGTCGAGCAGCGTGCCCTGGCCACCCTCGAAAAGGACGACCTTGTCCTCGTCGAGCGCGTTGTTGAGGATCAGCGTCGTGTCGGCGACGTACTGCTTGATGTTCTCGCCGTGCGTCAGCAGCTCTTCGACGATCTGGCCGGCCTCGATCGCGCGGCGGTTGTAGAGCTTCGTGAGCAGCTGATTCTTGATCTCCAGAGCCGCCTCGACCTTTTGGGTCAGGATCGACTCGTCGTAGAGATCCTGCACGCGGATGCCGGTCCGGTTGATCTTGTCCGCGTACGTCGGGCCGATACCCCGGCCCGTGGTGCCGATCTTGCGCTTGCCGAGGAAGCGTTCCGTCACCTTGTCGACCGTGACGTTGTACGTCGTGATGACGTGGGCGTTGCCGCTGATCAGGAGCTTGGACGTGTCGACGCCTCGCTCGTTCAGACCGCTCAGCTCGGAGAGCAGGACCGACGGGTCGATGACGACGCCGTTACCGATGACCGGCGTGCACTCAGGCGAGAGGATTCCGGAAGGGAGAAGATGCAGCGCGTACTTCTGGTCGCCTACGACGACCGTGTGGCCGGCGTTGTTGCCGCCCTGATAGCGCACTACATAGTCAACGGATCCACCGAGCAGGTCGGTGGCCTTTCCCTTGCCTTCGTCACCCCACTGAGCACCGAGCAGCACAAGTGCGGGCACAGGCGTACACCCCTTCCGGGCGGGGCATGTCCAAGGTCAGGGGGCGTACGTACGGCGTACACCTGATACTGAGCCGTCGGACCGGTTGCCCCGGAATAGACGAAGCCCCTGGCGCAATAGCGCAAGGGGCTCTTGCACAAAGATGCTACCCGAGGAAGGACCGAGGTGTCGGCTCCAGAGGCTCCTGAGCCCACCGCGATCACCACGCAGCCGCTGCTGGTGGTCATCGACCCGGTCGCCAGGCGTACGGACGGCGAGTCCGTACGTATCGCCAAGGACGTCCTGTGCGCCGGCGCCAACGTAAGAATCTGCCTCCCCGAGGGGCCGGAAGAATTCGCGCGGGCCCTTGCCCGCCGGGGCAGTCGCCGCCCCGTGGTCGTCGGCGACGACCGGGCGCTGCTGCGCGCGGTGGCCCTGCTGCACCGGGAAAGGGAACTGGGCGCCGGGGCGCTCGCGCTGGTCCCGGTGGGGGCGTCCGTGGACATCGCCCAGGCGCTCGGCGTGCCGATAGGGGCGGTGGCGGCGGCCCGTGCGGTCCTGGAGGGAGTCGTACGGCGGCTGGATCTGCTGGTGGACGACAGCGACGGGGTGGTGCTGGGCGCCCTGCGGATCCCGGCCGCGCCGTCGCCGGCCGCCGCCGCCGCGTCCGTCTGGGGTACGTGCCGTTCGCTGGTACGCACGCTGGTGCGGCCCGCGCCGCAATGGGCGCCGCCGCCGCTCGTCCGTACGTACCGGCTGCGGGTCGAGGCGGACGGGGTCCTGCTCAACGACCTGGACCGGCCGGTGGAGGACGTGTCGGTGTGCTCGCGCGCCGGGCGCGCCGAGGTGGTGATCCGCCCGCAGGGCGGTGAGCAGGTACGGGTCGAGGCGCACGCGGTGACGGTGTCGGGCCCGGACTTCCGGTACCGGGCGGACGCGCTGGTGGCGGGCCCGGTGCGCAGGCGGACGTGGACGGTACGGCCGGGGGCGTGGTCGCTGATGCTGCCGGCCTGAGCCCTCCCGCCCAGCACCGGGTTACGTGAGATCCAGCGTGGCCCGGTGCTCCTTCCACCGCTCCAGCAGCTGCTGCAGCTCCTTCTGCAGGAACTCGAAGAACGCCGCCGTCCCGGCCGCCCGCGCGCCCGCCGACGTGTCCGGGCCCAACATCTCGGCGCCGTCCCGCGGGACCTTCTCCCACCGGCTCAGAACCTGGTCGCGGCAGGTGAAGGTCTCGTACCAGAGCTCGAAAGCGCGCGGCTCGCGAAGGGTCTGACCGCCGGGGTGCTGGGCGCGGCCTTCGTCCTGCGGGCGGCGGGCGACTCCGCGACGAACGACGGCTCGTCGGTGCTGACGTGGCTGTCGCCGCTCGGCTGGGATGTCACAGCGGGAAGGGGCGGGTAGGGGAAAGCCCGCCGCAGGCGTTGCCCACCCCGCGGCCGGGGTCAGATCTCGACGCGCAACTCCCGCAGTCCCCGGATCACGAAGCCCGGCTTCCACTCCGGTGGGTCCGCCGCAAGCCGCAGCCCCGGAGCCTGCCGCAGCAACTCCCCGAACGAAGCCGCCAGTTCCAGCCGGGCCAGCGGCGCCCCCAAGCAGTAGTGGATGCCCGCCCCCAGCGACACATGCGGGTTGTCGGACCGGGAGAGGTCCAACTCGTCGGGGCGGGCGAAAGCCGCCGGATCCCGGTTCGCCGAACCGAACAGCAACGCCACCTCCGAGCCGCGCCGGATCACCGTCCCGCCGACCTCGATGTCGTCCAGCACCCACCGCTCGAAGAGCTGCAACGGAGTGTCGTAGCGCATCAACTCCTCCACGGCGGTGGAAAGAAGCCCGTGCTCCGCGCGCAGCGCCGCCAGCTGCTCCGGATGGCGCAGCAGCGTCCGCCAGCCATTGGCCGTCGTGTTCACCGTCGCCTCGTGCCCCGCGTTCAGCAGCAGCACGCAGGTCGAGATCATCTCCTGCTCGCTGAGCCGGTCACCGCCCTCGTCGTGCGCGGCGATCAGCGCCGAGATCAGGTCCTGGGCCGGGCTCTTGCGGCGTACGGCGATCAACTCCCTCAAGTAGGAAGAGAATTCCACCGACGCCCGCACCGCCCGCCGCGCCGTCTCCTCCGGCGGGTTCAGCTCGTACATCCCGCAGATGTCCGCCGACCAGGGGCGGAGCAGCGCCCGGTCCGATTCCGGGATGCCGAGCATCTCCGCGATCACGGCGACCGGGAGCGGTTCCGCGACGGCGGACAGGAGGTCACCGCCGCCCTCCGCGACGAACGCCCCGACCAGCTCCGCCGCCAGCCGCCGCACGGTGGGCGCCAGCTGTTCGACCGTACGCGGGGTGAAAGCCTTGGAGACCAGCCGCCGGATGCGGGTGTGGTCCGGGGCTTCGAGGTCCAGCATGCCGTGGTCGTTCAGGACGTGGAACGGCTCGTGCCCGGGCGCCGGCGGCGTACGGTCGAACTCCTCGTGCGTGAAGCGGTGAAGGTACGTACGGCCGAGGCGGCGGTCGCGCAGCAGGGCCGAGACATCGGCGTGGTGCGGGATCAGCCACTGCCGCGTCGGCTCGTACCAGTGGGCGCGGCCACGGGCGCGCAACTCGGCGTAGGCGGGGTACGGGTCGGCGACGAAGGAGGGCGACCAGGGATCGAACGTCTCTGCCATAAGGAGACGCTAGCGGACGTACTTCTTCAAGCGCTCGGTGTCGAGTTCGATGCCCACGGGATCCGGGAGAGTGATCTTCGCTCCGAATCTCACGGTGTGATTGTCGCGATAGCCTCCGCCGTCCGGGTCCGGCTCGCTGAAAACAGTGACGGTGCAGGCGTCACGGTCGATCAACAGGTGTACCGGAATTCCGGCGGCGGCGTAGGCGGGGGGCTTCTCCTGCCGGTCCCGTCGGTCGGTGTCGGAGTCGTACGACGTGATCTCGACCGTCATGAGCACGCCCTCGGGGTCACCCCAGTCCCCCTGCCCGTCAAAGTGGTCGACGGGTGCGAGCACCCCGTCGGGACGGGCCCGGCCTTTGCGGTACTCCTCGACCTTGAGACCCTGGGTCGGGTTGAGATCCAGTTCGGGCCGTGCCTGCATGCACAGGCGTACCAGCCACATAGTGATCGCCCCGTGAGCCCCGTCCGTCATGCCCTTGATCCCGATCCGTCCGTCGATGAACTCGAACCTGACGGCATCGGTTTCACTCTCGACGAGTGCGGCGATCCTCTCGAACTCCTCGACCGGAATCTGAACCGTGCGCTCTGCCATAACCGTCATGGTGCACCCCCTTCTGTGCGGACACCAGTGTGGCCACGCCCAGGCCCGTTCAAGTCGGCTTCCCTCCCTGATCACCCACGTGAGCGATCGGCTACCCCGGCGTAACCAGCCGCGCCTCATACGCGAACACCGCCGCCTGCGTCCGGTCCCGCAGGCCCAGCTTCACCAGCACCCGGCTCACATGCGTCTTGATCGTGGACTCGGCCACCACCAGGTGCGATGCGATCTCCGCGTTCGACAGGCCCTGGGCGATCAGCACCAGCACCTCCGTCTCGCGCTCCGTCAGGTCGCCGATCTGGGCGAGCGCGGGCGGGCGCGGGGCCTCCGACAGCTTCGAGAACTCCGAGATCAGGCGCTTGGTGACCGTCGGGGCCAGCAGCGCCTCCCCGGCCGCCACCACCCTCACCCCGTCCGCCAGCTGCCGCGCCGACGCGTCCTTGAGCAGGAAGCCCGACGCGCCGGCCCGCAGCGCCTGGTAGACGTACTCGTCCAGGTCGAACGTCGTCAGGACCAGCACCTTCGCGTCCGCGTCGGCGGCCACGATCTCGCGGGTCGCGTCGATGCCGTTCAGCTCCGGCATGCGGATGTCCATCAGTACGACGTCCGGCCGCAGCGCCGCCACCTGCGCGATCGCCTCGCGGCCGTTCACCGCCTCGCCGACGACCTCGATCTCCGGCATCGCGTTGAGGAGGACGGTGAAGCCTTCGCGGACCATGATCTGGTCGTCGACGATCAGTACGCGGATGTCCCGGGCGGTCATGCGGTCGACTCCGGGGCCGCTACGGGTGCGGCCGGCGCCACTGGTATGAACGCCGCCACCTCGTAGCCGCCGTCCTGCGTCGCCTCCGCCGTCATCTCACCGTTCAGCATCGACACCCGCTCCCGCATCCCCGTGATCCCGTGCCCCGCCCCCGGCGACGGCTTGGCCAGACCCTGCGGCGCGGTGTTGACGATCCGCAGGCCCAGGCCGCCCAGTACGTACGACACCTCCACCTTCGCCGTCGAACCGGGCGCGTGGCGCAGCGCGTTGCTCAGTGCCTCCTGGATGATCCGGTACGCCGAGAGCTCCACGCCCTGCGGAAGCTCCCGCACGGAACCCGTCACCGTCTTGTCCACCGTCAGGCCCGCGTCCCGGACATTGGCGACCAGCCCGTCCAGCTCGGCGAGCGTGGGCTGCGGGGCGTCCGGTGCCTCGTAGTCCTCCGCCCGTACGACGCCCAGTACGCGCCGCAGCTCGGTCAGCGCCGCCACCGCGTTCTCGCGGATCGTCACGAACGCCTGCTCCAGCTCGGGCGGCGGGTTCTCGACCCGGTACGGGGCGGCCTCCGCCTGGATCGCGACCACCGACATGTGGTGCGCGACGACGTCGTGCAGCTCCCGCGCGATCGTCGTCCGCTCCTCCAGCAACGTGCGCCGGTCGCGCTCGACGGCGGTGACGGTCCGCTGGACGGTGACCTCCTCCTTCGCCTCCCTGCGGATGTGCAGCACGGTGACGACGAGCAGCGCGAAGAGGGAGACCATGGCCATCGCGCCGGTGTTGTCCGTCTCCCTGTAGCCGTTGGCGGACATCATGAGCCCGAAGAGCAGCGTCAGGATCCACATCCAGCCCGCCGTGCGCGGCCGGGTCCTGGCCGCCACCACGACCAGCACCACGAGGTGACCGACGAAGGCGCTCTCGATCCACGGGAACGTGGCGCCGTATCCGCCGCCCGCCAGGCCGGCCGTCACCAGCGTGGCCGCGATCGACAGCCACCACGCCAGTACCGGCCGGAACAGGGTCATCGCCACCGGCACGGCGGATATGGCACCTACCAGCAGCATCGTGGCCCCGGAGAACCAGCCGCTCGCCCCCACCGTGGTCGCCGCCAGCACAGTCAGCAGGGCGAAGCCGAGCACCGCCGCATGGGGCGCCCATCCCCCGTACTCCCTCACCCGGGCCGGAAGCTTCCGGAGGAAGGGGCCGTCCGTTCGCATCCGCGGCAGCGGGCGGTAGGTCAGCATTCCCTCGATCAGGTCCTTGCGGAGGCCGCTGAGGGCCCCCATGGCCAGGCGTAGCTCAGGGCTGCGGTTCTCGGTTTCGGTCACGTACCAAACGGTAGGCGCAGGGACGGCCGCGGTCGTCAGCCACGTTGGGGATCCTCCCGCCTCCGTCCCAGGTACTACGTACGCCCCAGGTCAGCCCAGCGTCCGGAACATGTCCGCGTGCTCCGCCGCCCACTCGGCGAAGGTGCGCGCCGGGCGCCCGGTGACCCGCTGCACCGTGTCCACCACGGTGCGGCCCTCCGGCGGAGTGTTCCCGTACACATCCAGCAGGAAGTCGATGGTCTCCCGGTCCATCCCCGACCGCTGCCACCGCTCGGTCGCCTGCGCCCCGCTCAGCTCGGTCAGGGCGATCTCACGGCCGCGCGCCGCCCCCAGTATCCGGACCTTGTCGCGGACGGTCAGCGCCTCGGGACCGGTGAGCAGGTACGTACGCCCCGCATGCCCGTCCTCCGTCAGCGCCACCGCCGCGACCGCGCCGATGTCCGCCTCGTGGACCATCGCGCTCAGCCGGTCCACGAAGGGCTCCGCCACCTCGTCCCCGGTACGGATCCCCTCCGCCCACTCCAGCGCGTTCGCCATGAACTCGACCGGCATCACCAGCGTCCAGTCCATGTCCCCGGCCTCGACCGCGTCCTGGAGCAGGCTCGGTCCGCCCCCGTTGAGGACCGTGATGCGCTGTACGCCCGCCTTCGCCGCCAGCGCGACGATCTCGGGGCCCGTGGTCAGCGGCGCGAAGTACTCTCCGTCGAAGGTGATCAGGTGCAGGCCCGTGACGCCTTCGAGCGCGGGAATCAGCGTCGTCGGGTCGGTCAGGTCTCCGCGTACGGTCTCGACGCCGGCCGGGAGGTCCGCCTTCGCCGGGTCCCGGGTCAGCGCCCGCACCCGCTCGCCCCTGCGGACCAGCTCGGCCACCACTTGGCGGCCCACGGTCCCTGTCGCTCCGGTCACGAGAATCGTCATTACGGGCTCCTTCGCTTCGGCTTGTTCCACCACCGTAGGAGCCCTTGCGGACAGCTTCTGTCCGCAACGATCGGCTTGCCTGCTCAGTACGCGAGCTGCTCGATCTCCTCCGCGACCACCGCGCACGCGTCCGCCGCCGGGTCGATCAGCGGGAAGTGCCCGACGTCCTCCAGCAGGGTCAGCCAGGCCGGCTCGCCCGCCTTCGCCGCCGCTTCGGTGTAGGCCTCGGCGACCGCCTGCGGTACGACGATGTCGGTGCGGCCCTGCACGACGACGGTGGCGATACCGGTCGGCAGCAGCGCGGCCGGATCGGCGTACGGCCGGCGTTCGTCGAAGTGCTCCTTGCCGCCGAGCAGCTGGG
Organism: Streptomyces sp. TRD_SC_5; assembly: GCF_056836825.1. Classification (NCBI taxonomy): domain Bacteria; kingdom Bacillati; phylum Actinomycetota; class Actinomycetes; order Kitasatosporales; family Streptomycetaceae; genus Streptomyces; species Streptomyces sp. TRD_SC_5. Next base: position 3,350,876 of record NZ_JBWZZS010000001.1, read on the forward strand.
CGGTCGCGCCCCCGCACACCCCCAGCTCGTCCGCGACCGCGAAGTCCGCGATCGGCGCGAGCGCGACGACGCCGCGCAGCGCGGGCGCCGCCGGCAGGTGCCACGGCGAATCGGGGGTCAGTACGTGCCGGGCGGCCGCCCACAGCGCGAGGTGGCCGCCGGCCGAGTGGCCCGTGAGGACGATGCGCCGCGTGTCGGCGCCGGGCAGCGCCTCCCGTACGAGACCGGGGAGCAGGTCCATCGCCGCGGCCACGTCGTCGAACGTCTCCGGCCAGCGTCCGGCTACCGGCTCCGGGCCGCGCTGCTGCGGGAGTTCGCCGCCGCCCGGTCCGCCGCCCCGCCGGTACTCGACGCTCGCGACGGCGAAGCCCCGGCGGGCCAGGAAGTCCGCGAACGGCGAGATGTGCTGCCGGTCGTACTGGGCCCGCCAGGCGCCGCCGTGCAGCACCACGACCAGCGGGGCCCGGTCCCGGCCGTCGCGCGGCGCGTAGAAGTCGATCACCTGGTCGGGGTGTTCGCCGTACACGGCAGTGGCGTCGGGCGCGACGGCCGGATGGGAGAAGGCCGACTCCGCCTCGACAGCGTCCCGTTCGGCTGAGGAGTCCGGCATGCGGGGACCAACCCTTCGGTACGTACCGCCAATTGATCTAGCTGTCGGGACGCTACCAGCCCCCGGGCCTGCGGTTCCGCCAGGTCCTGCCCGGCGCCTCGGCGCAGGACCCGGCGGCTCGCTCAGGACTTGAGCAGGACTTCACCCAGCACGCGCGCCGCCCGCTCCGCGTCCGCGAAGCCGACGTACAGCGGGGTGAAGCCGAAACGCAGCACATCGGGGCGGCGGAAGTCGCCCACCACACCCCGTGCGATCAGCTCCCGCATGACCTCACCCGCGTCGGCGCCGTCCTCGCACCGCAGCGAGACCTGACTGCCGCGCTCCTCATGTGCGGCCGGAGTCACCGACGTGACCCGCCCCCGGGGGACGTACGCGTCCACACATTCCAGGAAGAAGTCCGTCAGAGCGAGTGACTTCTCGCGTACGTCCTCGACCTCCACGCCCTCCCACACATCGAGCGCGGCCTCCAGCGCCAGCATCGACAGGATGTCGGGGGTGCCGACCCGGCCCCGTGCCGCGCCGTCCGCCGGGGCGTAGCCGGGCGTCATGCCGAAGGGGTCGGTGTGCGAGTTCCAGCCCGGCAGTGGGGAGTCGAACGCGGCCTGGTGGCGCTCGGCGACGTACAGATAGGCGGGCGAGCCGGGCCCGCCGTTCAGGTACTTGTACGTACAGCCGACGGCGAAGTCGACGCCGTGCGTGTCGAGCCCGACCGGCAGCGCGCCCGCGCTGTGGCACAGGTCCCAGACGGCCAGGGCCCCCGCCTCGTGGGCGGCGGCGGTGAGTCCGGGCAGGTCGTGGCGGCGGCCGGTGCGGTAGTCGACGTGGTTGACGAGGACGGCGGCGGTACGCGCACCGAGGGCGGCCGGCAGGTCGGCCGGCGCGACGGGAACGAGCCGCCGGCCAGTCATCCGCGCCGCCGACTCGGCGATGTAACCGTCCGTGGGGAACGTCGAGGCATCGACGAGGATCTCGTCCCTGGACTCCGGCGCCAGCCGGGCCGCGCCCACAACCGCCTTGAAGACGTTGACGCTGGTCGAGTCGCCGACGACGACCTGACCGGCGGCCGCGCCGACGAGCGGCGCGATCCGGTCACCGATCCGCTCGGGCGCGGTCCACCATCCGCTCTCGTCCCAGGAGCGGATGCGCAGCTCGCCCCACTGGCGGGTGATGACGTCGGCTATCCGCTCGGGGACGTGGCGGGGCAGGGCGCCGAGCGAGTTCCCGTCCAGATACACCGTCTCGGCGTCGTCGAGCGCGAACAGCTCGCGGTGCTTCGCGAGCGGGTCGGCGGAGTCGAGCGCGGCGGCCCGCCGCTGAAGGTCGTTCGCGGCATCAGACATGGCTGCGCGCCGTCCACAGCTCGGGGAACACGTTCTTGGTGGCCCGCTTCTCCAGCCAGGCGACTCCGGCGGAGCCGCCGGTGCCGACCTTGGAGCCCATGGCGCGGCGGGTCGCGACGAGGTGGTCGTTGCGCCAGCGCCACACCAGCTCGCCGACGTCGGTCAGCAGCTCACCGAGGCGGACGAGTTCGGAGTTCTGGTCGCCCTGGTAGAGCTCGGTCCAGACCGCCTCGACCTCGGCGGAGGGCTCGTACTTCTGCGACAGGTCGCGGTCCAGTACGGCGGCGGGCACGGGCAGGCCGCGCCGGGCGAGCAGCCGCAGCGTCTCGTCGTACAGGCTCGGCTCGTGCAGCGCCTTCTCCAGCTCGGCGTGCACGCGCGGGGCTCCGCGGTGCGGGACGAGCATCGAGGCTGACTTGTCGCCGAGCAGGAACTCCATCCGCCGGTACATCGCGGACTGGAACCCGGAGCCCTCGCCGAGCGCGCTGCGGTACGAGTTGAACTGGGCGGGGGTGAGGTGGGCGAGCGGCCGCCAGGAGGCGTTGAGGGCCTCCAGCTGGCGCAGGGAGCGCTTGAGCGCGTCCGTCGCGACCCGCAGGTCGTCCTCGCCGAGCGCCTTCGCGGCGGTCTCCCACTCGTGGACGATGACGGTGAACCACAGCTCCATGACCTGGGTCGTCACCAGGAAGACCATCTCGCCGGGATCGTCGGAGAGGGGGTGCTGGAGGTGGGTGAGGACATCCGCCTGGACGTAGTCCTCGTAGGGGGTGGTGCCCGCGAAGTCGAGGTTCGGGGTGTCCGAACCTGCCGCCTGGGCATCGGGGTGCTGCGACATCGCTGTCTCCTCGATACGAACTTCCAGGTAGCGGTCCGCCCCTTCCTTGTGGCCATGGAGCCCCGGTCCCTTCCCGGCATCATAAGACGTAGCCGGAAAACGCGGGAGACCCGCGCCACCGGGCACGGGCCTCCGCTGCTGTTGTCCCTGTTCAGCCGAGGGTGTCGGCCGCCGCCGGGGACGAGTCCCGCAGGAAGGCCGAGCAGCGCTCGTACTCCTCCTGCTCACCGATCGACTGCGCGGCACGGGCGAGCGCGTGCAGCGCGCGCAGGAAGCCGCGGTTCGGCTCGTGGTCCCACGGCACGGGACCGTGGCCCTTCCAGCCGGCGCGGCGCAGCGCGTCGAGGCCGCGGTGGTAGCCGGTGCGGGCGTAGGCGTACGACTCGATCACCCGGCCGTTCTCGAACGCCTCGTCGGCGAGCTGGGCCCAGGCGAGCGAGGACACGGGGTACTTCGCGGCGACGTCGGTCGGCGCGGAACCGTTCGCGAGCAGCTCGCGCGGCTCCGGGTCGTCGGGCAGGTGGGTCGGGGGCGGTCCCCCGAGCAGATCTTTGTGGATGGCCATGGGCCCAGTCTGCCTGCCCTGCGGGGCGGGCGGGTACGTAGGGCGCGGCGCGGAGGGCGCGGGGTGCGGAGCCTTTCCGCTACCCGCCCCTTCCCGAGCTGGGGCTTGCCCCCCACGCGGCGGAGCCGCAAAGCGCCCCCTAACCGCCCGGCTCCTCCAGCGGCGGCGCGCTCAGCGGGCAGTTGACGCGGGACTCCGGTACGCAGGCCCCGGCCCCGGGGTTGCGCACCGTCACCCAGGCGATCACCGCCCCCAGCGCCAGCACCCCCGCACACATCGGCATCGCCCGCCGGAACGTCTCCCCGAACTCCGCCGCCGACCGGTACGCCTCGGGACCCATCCCCGCCAGCAGCGGCAGCCCCGCCACCGCGATCAGGCCCGCCGCCCGCGCGGCCGCGTTGTTGATGCCACTGGCCAGCCCGGCCCGCTCCGTTGCCACGGAGGCGAGCACCGTCGCGGTGAGGGGCGCGACCAGGGTCACCATGCCCGAGCCCATCACCAGCATCGCGGGCAGCACATCGGCGACGTACGACGATCCCTCCCCCACGCGCAGCATCAGCAGCATCCCGGCGGCGCACAGCAGCGGTCCCACGGTCAGCGGAATGCGCGGTCCGACGACCTGCGCCACTTCCCCGGACTTCGCGGACAGGAAAAGCATCAGCACGGTCGTGGGCAGCAGCGCCGTGCCGGCCTGGAGCGCGGAGTAACCCACCACCACCTGGAGCTGAAGCGCGGTGAGGAAGAAGAAGCCGCTGAACGCCGCGTACACGCACAGCGTCACGACATTGATCGCGGTGAACTGCCGGGACGCGAAGAGCGTGAGCGGCATCATCGGATCGGGCCGCCGCTTCTCGACGTACAGGAAGAGCGTCCCGAGCACGGCTCCGGCGGCCCCGGCGCCGACCACCACCGCCGAAGGACCCTCGTCCGGCGCCGCGATCAGGGCGTACGTGACGAGCCCCAGGGACAGCGCGGCGAGCCCCGCGCCGAGCACGTCGAAGCGGCCGTGCGCCTGCGGATCACTCGACTCCGGTACGTGCTTGAGCGCGACCGGGACGCAGAGCGCGGCCAGCGGCACATTCAGCAGGAACACCCAGCGCCAGCCCGGCCCGTCCACCAGCCACCCGCCCAGGAAGGGCCCGACGGCCGCCCCCACCCCGCCCAGCCCGGACCACACGCCCACGGCGCGGGCGCGGTCGTCGGGGTGGAAAGAGGCCTGGATGAGCGCGAGGGAGCCGGGCGTGAGGAGGGCTCCGCCGACGCCCTGGAGGGCGCGTGCGGCGATCAGGGTTCCGGCGTTCGGCGCCAGCCCGCACAGCAGCGAGGCCACCGCGAACCACACGACCCCGACCACGAAGACCTTCCGCCGCCCGAACCGGTCCCCGAGCGCGCCGCCGAGCAGGATCAGCCCGGCCAGGGCCAGCATGTAGGCGTTCACGGTCCACTGGAGGGCCGCCAGATCGGCGTCCAGGTCCCTGCCGATGCGGGGCAGGGCGACGTTGACGACGGTGGAGTCCAGCATCGCCATGCCGGACCCGAGCACGGTGGTGAGCACCACCCACCGGCCCTGGGCCGAGGACAGCCGGATGTCCGGCGGCCGCATGTCCATGCGGGCATCCTCCCGGCTCCCGCCCCGGCGGGCTACTCGACACACACAGCGCCAGTTCGCCCGCGTGGCGACAGGAGTTCGGCACGCGAACGGGGCCCGGTACCGCTTCCGGTACCGGGCCCCGCTCCACCACTCGTGCCTACTTGAGCTTGGTGCCCGTCGAGCGCAGGTTCGCGCACGCCTCGGTGACGCGCTTGGCCATCGACGCCTCGGCCAGCTTGCCCCAGGTGCGCGGGTCGTACGTCTTCTTCGAGCCGACCTCGCCGTCGACCTTCAGAACGCCGTCGTAGTTGCGGAACATGTGGTCCGCGACCGGGCGGGTGAAGGCGTACTGGGTATCGGTGTCGAGGTTCATCTTCACGACACCGTTCTCCAGCGCGGTGGCAATCTCCTCGGCCGTGGAGCCCGAGCCACCGTGGAAGACGAAGTCGAACGGCGACGCCTTCCCGTACTTCTCGGCGACGCCCGCCTGCAGGTCCTTGAGCAGCTCGGGACGGAGCACGACGTTGCCCGGCTTGTAGACGCCGTGCACGTTGCCGAACGAGGCGGCCAGCAGGTAGCGGCCCTTCTCGCCCAGGCCGAGCGCCTCGGCGGTGCGCAGCGCGTCGTCGACGGTCGTGTAGAGCTCGTCGTTGATCTCGTGCGAGACGCCGTCCTCCTCGCCACCGGTCGGGGTGATCTCGACCTCGAGGATGATCTTCGCGGCGGCGGCCTTCGCGAGCAGCTCCTGACCGATGGCCAGGTTGTCGGCGAGGGTCTCGGCGGAGCCGTCCCACATGTGCGACTGGAAGAGCGGGTTCAGACCCTTGGCGACGCGCTCGGCGGACACGTCGATCAGCGGACGTACGTACGTGTCCAGCTTGTCCTTGGGGCAGTGGTCCGTGTGCAGCGCGATCGTCACCGGGTACTTCGCGGCGACGATGTGCGCGAACTCGGCCAGCGCGACGGCGCCGGTCACCATGTCCTTGGAGTACTGGCCGCCCAGGAACTCGGCTCCGCCGGTGGAGATCTGGATGATGCCGTCGCTCTCGGCGTCCGCGAATCCGCGCAGCGCCGCGTGCAAGGTCTGGGTCGAGGTCACGTTGATGGCCGGGTAGGCGAACTTGCCTGCCTTCGCCCGGTCGAGCATCTCGTTGTAGACCTCGGGGGTTGCGATGGGCATCTGTCCGCTCCTTATGACGTGCGGGTGTGTGGTGCTGGGCCCTGACCTGGGGGCGACGTCATCGTCGCCCCCATCTTTCCAGACTCTCGCCGCGGCTCCACCCTGCGCACGGCCCCGGGATGCGTCAAGGGCGGACTGTTTCACGTGAAACAGCCCGCCCTTGACGAAAAGTGCAGGTCAAGCGGGTTTCGCGGCCCGGCTACGCGAGCCCGAGCTCGTCCAGCGAGTAGGCGTTGATGTACGTAAGGCCGGCCTCCGCGATCTTCGGGGCCGCGCCCCGCTCCACGATCACCGCGACACCGACGACCTCGCCGCCCGCCTCACGGACCGCCTCGACGGCGGTCAGCGGCGAACCGCCGGTGGTCGAGACGTCCTCGACGACCAGGCAGCGCCGGCCCTTGACGTCCGTGCCCTCGATGCGGCGCTGCATGCCGTGCGCCTTGCCCGCCTTGCGTACGACGAACGCGTCGAGCCGCTGCCCGCGCGCGGCGGAGGCGTGCAGCATCGAGGTGGCCACCGGGTCCGCGCCCAGGGTGAGGCCGCCCACGCAGTCGTAGTCCAGCTCGGTGGTGGCGTCGAGCATCACCTGGCCGACCATCGGCGCGGCCTCGCCGTCCAGCGTGATCCGGCGCAGGTCGATGTACCAGTCGGCCTCGATCCCCGAAGACAGGGTCACCTTGCCGTGCACCACGGCCTTGTCCTTGATCTGCTGGAGCAGCTCACCACGTACGTCAGTCATGCCATGAGCTTAAAGCCGCCGTCGCGTCACAGCCGCCGCCAGGTCCAGATGGTCTCGATCTCCAGCGGCTCGATGGGCGTCACGAACCGGGGCATCGCGTTGAGCCCGTTCGGCGGCCCCGACTGCGGCTCGACGCACACCGCCTCGGCCTGCTCGTCGTACACGACGACCCACTCGGCGCGGCTCGTCACCTTCAGCTCCAGCTGCCCCGGCCAGGTGAGGGTGACGTCCACGCCGTCCGGCATGCCGAAGCAGTCGTCCCAGGGGCCGGGGCGGGGAGTGATCCGCTGACCGGTGGGGAGGTGGTCGTCCCCGCGCTCCTCCTGCCACGCGGGAGCGAAGTCGATCTCCACATCCGCCCCGCCGCCGCCGAGGTTGCGGAGGAACCACGGGTGCCAGCCGGCCTGCGCCGGGAAGGAGTCGCCGTACGTCTCGATCCCCATCGTCAGGGTGAGGGAGTCCTCGGCCAGCCCGAACGCCTGGGTGACCCTGCCCTGGTACGGCCACGGGTCGGCCAGGTCGTACGTGAACGCGGCCTCGCTCTTCTCGGCCCGCGCGGTGTGCCAGGCGGCGTCGCGGGCGGTGCCGTGGATGGCGTGGGGCGGGGAGTTGAGCGGCAACTGGTGCATGGTCGCACCGTTGAGGAACCTGCCGTGGTTCAGGCGCCCGCACCACGGCACCATCGGGAAGCAGCCGTATCGCTCCCCCTGACGCAGCAGTTCGGTGCCGCCGATGCGGAGGCCGGCGATGCGGCAGCCGTTGTCCTGGTGGATGGTCAGCTCGGCGTCGCCCGCCGCCAGACGCGTCTCTTGGATGCTCACCCTCCGAGCCTATGGGCTGCGGCCGCGTGTCGCGTGCGTGGCGGCTTGTTCCCCCACCCGGGGGGCGGTTGGGGAACGGCTCAGCGCCTGCGTCGCAGCACGCGGCCCACCACCACCGCCGATGCCAGTGCGAGTGCGGCCGCCGGGGCGATCCAGCGCAGGGTGTCGGTCGTCGACGTCGACTGCGGGGCGGGGACCGGTGCGTAACGCCCGCGCGGCGGCGCGTGGTCGACCTCCTCCGCGCTGCGGCCGATCATCGTGCGCCGCGCATGAGCCGCCTCGGCCGGCGGCTCCGCCGGCGAGGGCACCCCGGGTACGTCCGCAAGACCGGACGCGTCCGGCACAGCGGGCACGTCCGGTACGTCGGGCACGTCCGGCACCTCCGGTACGTCGGCCATCGGGTCCAGCGACGGCGGAGGCACCTCCGTCTCGAAGACCGACGGGCCCGATTCACCGGCCCCACCGGCCCCCTTGCCCGCGTCGGCCCCGGACCCCTCGGCCGCCCCGCCCCCGTCACCGGCCGGCGCGTCCGCCAACCGGGCGGTGAAGCGGTCAAGCAGCCGGTGGGACGCGGACAGCGTCGCCTGCGCGTCGAGTTCCGTGATGCGGCCCTCGCCGCTCGCCGTCCCCGCGTACGTCACCGTCGTACCGCCTTCGGCCTCCGTCAGCCGTGCCGTCAGCGCCAGCTTGACCGAGCCCGTGCCGCGCGCCTCCGTGCCCTCGCCCTCTACGGCGAAGGTTCCGTCCGGCCCTCCGGTGACACGCAGGGTTCCCCGGTACGTGATCGTGTGGCCGTCGATGCGGACCTTCAGCCGCCCCGCGAGCGGGCCGGACGCCTCGTCGGCGTCCTGCTGGAGCCCGGGGACGCAGCGCGCCACCCGGGCGGGGTCCCCCAGCGCCTGTCGGAGGGACTCTGCCGGAACCGGAACGAACACCTCATGCTCCATGGGAACCGAGCCTACTCACGCACACCCGCGATGTACCCGGCTCTGCGAGGAATCCCCACACGCGATCCGCGGCGCAATCACCGCGTGTAGCGCGGATGGACCAGCGTCGAAGGCTCCACCCCCCGCACCCGCGCCCCCGCCGCCGACCGCTCCCCCGTCCGCAGCACCGCCGGCGAGAGCGACCGCAGCCGCGGGGCGTCGGCGTCCAGGCCGAGGCCCGGTCGCGTGCCCCGCGCGGCGAGTACGAAGCCCCAGTCGTGCGGGGCCGGCGCCGCGCCCGACGCCCGGTCCGGCCCCCCGGTGAACCCGGAGAGGCGGCCGGGCACCCGGTACGGGCGGGTCCGCAGGCCCGCCGCCCGCAGCGTCGCGTCGACCGTCCAGTAGGCCCGCGGCCGGGTGGCCAGCGGCCCCGCGTGGACCGCCAGGCGCCCGCGGTGCGCGAGGACGCGCAATGCCAGCCCGTAGAACTCCTGGGAGTACAGCTTCGTGCTCGGGGTGATGCCGGGGTCGGGCAGATCCGAGATCACCACGTCGTACGGCCGCTGCTCCCGCCCCGCCTCCCGCAGCCAGGTGAACGCGTCGGCCGTGTCGACCCGCAGCCGGGGGTCCCGGTGGGCGCCGCCGTTCAGCGCCGAGAGGGCGGGGTCCGTACGGGCCAGCTCGACGACGGCCGGGTCCAGCTCGACCACCGTGACCGACTCCACGCCCGGGTAGCGCAGCACCTCCCGCGCCGCGAGCCCGTCGCCGCCTCCCAGGATCGCCACGCGCGCGTGGCGCCCGCGCATCGCGGGGTGCACGAGCGCCTCGTGGTACCGGTGCTCGTCGCGGCCACTGACCCGCAGCCGCCCGTCGAGGAAGAGGTCGAGGTCGAGCGGTCCGCCCGGACCGCCGGTGACGACGATCTCCTGTACGTCGGTCTGTACGGCGATCCGCACCCCGTCCCCGTACACCGCCCGCCGCGCCGCCCGCTCGAAGTCGTCGACGAGGGCGGTCGCGGTCGCGAGCAGCGCCAGCACCACCGCGTTCGCCACGACCAGCAGCCAGCGCTCACGCCGCGTCAGCTCGTGCCGGAACAGCCACAGCACCAGCGCCCCGCCCGCCACCGCGTTGACGGCGCCCGTGAGCAGCGCACTCGTCAACTGCCCCAGTAGCGGCAGCAGAAGAAAGGGAAAGGCGAGGCCGCCGACCAGCGCCCCGACGTAGTCAGAGGCGAAGAGGTCCGCCACGTCGCCGCTCGTGTCCCGGCGCTCCCCGCGCCGCGCCAGGCGCTGGATCAGCGTCATCAGCAGCGGAATCTCGGCGCCGATGAGCACGCCGATCGCCAGCGAGAAGCCGACCAGGGCGTACCGCGCCCCGCCGAGCCAGGCGAACGTCGCGTACAGCACCAGCGCCGAGCTGCCGCCGCACAGCGCCAGCGCGGCCTCCAGCAGCCCGAAGCCCACGGCGGCGCGGCACCGCAGCCGCTTGGCGAGCAGCGATCCGATGCCCATGGCGAAGACCATCACCGAGAGCACGACGGACGCCTGGGTGACCGAGTCGCCGATCAAGTACGAAGCGAGGGCGACCAGTTCCAGCTCGTACACGAGTCCGCACGCGGCGCAGACGAACACCACACCGAGCACCAGGAACCGGCCGGTCCGCGGCCGCACAGGCAGGGCGGCCGGAGCTTCCGGCCCCGACAGCGACACAGGCGAATCGATCACCAAGCGAACGCTACGTCACAAAGGACTAACCACCCGTCACCCACACGGGTGCAACTAGAGGGCAACAGGCATACGTGCGCCCACACGTGACCGCGTGACGACCAGCTGCCCCTCCTGGGGGTACGCGTGCCAGGTACGCCACCGCACCTGCCCTTCGTACCGCTGCGCCAGCATGGCCGTGAACGCGTGCGGGCTGCCGGGAAACGTTCCCGCGAGGCCGTTGGGGTGGTCGGCGACCAGTGCGAGGAGCTCCTGCGCGCGCCCCGCGAACTGGCCCTGGGTGAGGGTCTCGACGCGCGCGGCGAACTCGTACTCCCATTCCCCGAGCCGCTTGGCCACGCCCAGCGGAAGCGGCGTACTGCTGCCCGGCATACAGGCGACCGTCTCGGAGCAGGATTCTTCGTCCTCCTGCAGAAGCACTTGATGGGAGGCGCCGAGGAGCCTCAACTGGAGTAGGGCGCCGTCGAGGTGGAGATCGAGTACGGCCAGGGCGGGCAGCGGCTCGCGCCCCAGCGCCCAGGCGAGATCGGCGGCGCGCGTGTCGGTGTAGGCAGTCTTGAGAGTCGTGAGCATGAGTGGGCTCCGCAGACAGGCGTTTGGAATGGCGGACCGGGGTCACCCGGGGGGATGAGGCACGAGGAGGTTCGGGGACCGCCTGCTCGGGTCCACATGAGGTCCGAGGGCTGAGGTTCTCGACTGCGAGGGAATCATGAAGTGCGCTGCGCTCACAGCGTTTTTACCCAACTTGCAGTGGTTTCCATCCCCTGGGGGGCTGCCCGGTTCAACTGTTCAACGACAAAGCGCCCGACGGGAGTTAACCCACCGGGCGCACGAGCTTGACGCTCGCAGCGGTGCTGGTGTGGTACGCGGACGCGGACCACGGCGGCGGCACGCCGTCGGACCGACTGCCCCGTGTCAGTCGGTCCGACGGAGCGACCGTCGGTGTCAGTTGCCTCCGCCACCGCCGCAGCCGCCGCCCCCGCCACCGCCACCGCCACCGCAGGAGGAACCGCCACCCCCGGAATCCCCGCTGTGACCGCCGTCCCACCAGCTGGTGCTCCTGCTGCTGCCGCTGTGCGACCGTCCGCTTCCCTTCCCCCGTGACACCGTCAGCCCCACCAACACCAGCGCCACGATCACCAGCAGGCCGAATCCCATGATTCCCACGGCCCTCACCGTCCTTCCGGTCCCCCGAAGCGAGGTGCTCGCTTCTTATGTGACTGGGGGATGCCCGTCGTCCCCGGAAGCCAAAGCAGACTTGAGCAACTCCAGAGGTTCGGCCCAGGATGGCCGCCATGACGACGCCGACAGACCACGACGCACCCGGCCAGGACGCACCCGGCGAGGACGACGGCCCGCGCCCCCACTCCACCCCCCGCCCCCTCCTCAACCGCAGGCTGGCGGAGTTCGGGACGACGATCTTCGCGGAGATGTCGGCGCTGGCCCTGAGGACCGGCGCGATCAACCTCGGCCAGGGCTTCCCCGACACCGACGGCCCCGAGGAGGTCAGGGAGGCGGCGGTCCGCGCCCTGCGGGACGGCCGCGGCAACCAGTACCCGCCCGGCCCCGGCGTCCCCGAACTGCGCATCGCAGTCGCCGGCCACCAGCAGGACCGCTACTCCCTGACCTACGACCCCGAAACCGAGGTCCTCGTCACCGCCGGCGCCACCGAGGCGATCGCGGCGTCCCTCCTGGCCCTGCTGGAGCCGGGTGACGAGGTCATCGCGCTGGAGCCGTACTACGACTCGTACGCCGCGTGCATCGCGCTGGCGGGTGCCGCGCGGGTTCCGGTGACCCTGCGCCCGCACGAGGGCCGGTACGTACTGGACCTCGACGAACTCCGCGCCGCCGTCACCCCGCGCACCCGCCTCATCCTCCTCAACACCCCGCACAACCCCACGGGCACCGTCCTGACCCGCGAGGAGCTGACGGCGATCGCGGCGCTGGCGGTCGAGCGCGACCTGCTCGTCGTCACCGACGAGGTGTACGAGCACCTGGTCTTCGACGGCGAGCACATCCCGCTCGCGGCCTTCCCCGGGATGCGGGAGCGCACGGTCACGATCTCCTCGGCGGGCAAGACGTTCTCGTTCACCGGCTGGAAGGTCGGCTGGATCACGGCGTCCCCCGCCCTGGTGACGGCCGTGCGCAGTGCGAAGCAGTTCCTGACGTACGTGTCGGCCGGGCCCTTCCAGTACGCCGTCGCCGAGGCGCTGCGCCTGCCGGACGCGTACTTCACCGACCTGCGCGACGATCTGCGTACCAAGCGCGACCTGCTGTCGGCGGGGCTCGCCGACGCTGGCTTCGAGGTCTACCGGCCGGCCGGCACGTACTTCGTCACCACCGACATCCGTCCCCTCGGCGAGACCGACGGCTTCGCCTTCTGCCGCGCGCTGCCGGAACGGTGCGGGGTGGTCGCCGTCCCGAACGCGGTCTTCTACGACCACCGGGAAGAAGGCGCCCCCTTCGTCCGCTTCGCCTTCTGCAAGCGGACGAGCGTTCTGGAAGAGGCGGTGGCCCGCCTCAAGCAGCTCGCGTCCTGACGGACGGACCGCGGCAGGGACTTACGTCCCGCGCGGGGGGGCCGGAAGTCCCCTCTTTCGCACATCGGGTTTTTCATCCCATTGACGGGAAAGCACACCGATTGTCCCTGTCGCCAGGCCGCCGACGGTCTGGCGCTCCGACAGCGGAGAAAGCGAGGTACCGGACGCGAACATGACCTTGACCAAGCGTCATACGGCGAACCTGCGCCGGCCGACGCGCGTACTCCCGCTCGCCCGGCTCGACGCGCCGACGGCCGGACGGGCGGTTCGTGCCACCGGGGCCGCCGGGCTGGCCTGGGGCGTGTGCGGCGGGGTGCTGGGCGAGCAGCGCCCCTACCCGGCCGCCCTGGCCGCGGTGCTGATCGCCGAGACCACGGTGTTCCGCTCCTTCCTGGCGGGCGCCCAGTACACGGCCGGCTGCGTGGTGGGTGTGCTGATCGGACTGCCCGCCACCGTCCTCCCCGGCCCCGCGTGGCTGGGCCTGTGCGTGGTGGTGTTCCTGTCCGTGGTGGCAGCGGGCGACGACCGGCTCGGCCACCACGGCGTCCACGTCCCGATCACCGCCCTCTTCACCTACGTGCTCGGGCGCGACCACCTGGGCGACGAGGTCGTACCCCATGTCCTCGACATGGGCGTCGGTGTCGCCGTCGCCGTCGCCTTCAACGCGCTGCTCCTGCCGCCGCTTCGGCTGCGCCCCGCCGAACGGGCACTGGACGCCCTGCGCACGCGGCTGGCAGGCACGCTGGAAGGTCTGGCGACCGCCGTACAGGAAGGGCGGCGCCCCGCAGCCGTGCTCGGGCCGGACTGGGGCACCGCGCTGGACGACGCTGTCGCTCGGGCGTACGCCGCCCTCGCGGCAGCACACGAGAGCAAGCGGTGGAACGTGCGCCCGGCCGCCCGCCGGACGCTGTGGCACCTGGACCACACGGTCCTCGCCGTCCTCGACCGCGTGGCGCGGCGGACCCGGGCCGTCGGGCGGCTGCTGGACGAAGCGGCCGCCCCGCCGACGGACGGCAGCGGCGAGCCGGGCGGCGTGACGTCGGCCCCGGCCGGCGTCCACTGTGCGCGGCTGCTGCGGAGCACGGCGCTCGGCGTGTACGGCTGCCGCGGCGGACGCCCGCATCCAGTCCTGCCGGCGGCGCGGCGGGACTGCCTGCGCCTGGAGGAGCTCGTCACCGCCGGAACGAGCGGACTGGGCGGAACGGGTGGACCGGACGGACAGGCCGGTCTCGACCGCCGTGTCGTGGAGTCCCTGAAGGAGGCACTGGCCTGCCTGAGCGGCGTACCGGACAGCGGGGGCGACCCCCTCGCGAACCCATGGGAGAACGATCATGCACGAACCGGCACGCACCGGCGCCCCTAGCGCTCCCTCCGACCGGGCGCGGGCGGCGCCGCCGCTGGTCCTGCTCGTCGCCGTCGCGGTGGCCGACGTGGTCACGCCGGACTGGCTGCACGTACTGCCGGTGATGGCGGCCGTGCCCGTCCTGGCCGCCGCCACCAACGGGGTGTGGGTCACCGCGGCCCTCGCCGGCGCGGCCCTCGGCACCACCGTGCTCCTGGAGATCCAGCAGGATCTGTGGGAGCGGCCCGACTCCGACGTGAGCATCCTGACGCTGGTCGTCGTCTCGCTGGCGAGCCTCCTGGCCTGCTCCGTACGCCGACGACGCGAGCGTGAGCTGAGGCAGGTGCGCTCGGTGGCGGAGGCCGCGCAGCGCGCCCTGCTGCGGCCCCTGCCCCACCGGATCCACCCCCTGAGGCTCAGCGGCACCTACCTGGCGGCCGAGTCGGAGGCCAGGATCGGCGGCGACTTCTACGAGGCGCTGCACACCCCGTGGGGGACGCGGCTGCTCATCGGGGACGTACGGGGCAAAGGGCTGCCCGCCGTGGGGGCGACCGCCGCCCTGCTCGGTACCTTCCGTGAGGCCGCCTACCAGGAGGACTCGCTGGCCGGCGTCGCCCGAAGGCTGGAGGAGAGCGCGGGCCGGCAGATCGAAGCGGTGGACGGGGAGCTGTTCACCGAGCGGTTCGCCACTGCCCTGCTCGTGGAGGTCCCGGCGGCCGAGCCCGTGGCGCGTCTGGTCCACTGCGGCCACCCCGAGCCACTGATGATCCGCGCCGGCCGGGTCGAGCCCCACGTCCCCGAGCCCCCGGGAGCGCCCATCGGACTGGCCGACCTGGTGGGCGCCGACTTCGTCACCCAGTGCGTCCCCTTCGCCCAGGGCGACCGGATGCTGCTCTGCACGGACGGGTTCATCGAGACCCGCGACCGGGCCGGGCGCTTCTACGACCTGGCCGACCGGGCCCGCGCCCGCGGCGCGCAACCCCTCGACGACCTGGTGGCCGGGCTGAGGACCGATCTGCTGCGCCATGCCTCGGGGGACCTGGAAGACGATGCGGCGCTGCTCGCGATCGAACGGACCGCACCGTGCCCGGCGCCCGCCGGGCGGCACCCGGCTCCCCGGTGAACGGCGTCGGTGGTCCCGGCCGCGTAGCCCGCTCGGCCGACCTGCGGTAGCGAGGGCACGCCGCGCCGCCCATGGTCGGGGTGACCGACTCGCGCCCGGAGGTGCTCCCCCGTGTCCGTCGACGCCGCAGAACGGGCAGCCGCCCGGCCCGCCCGCGCGCCCGTACCCGCAGCGGTGCGCGCACTGCGCCGGGCGGCGCCCGCACTCGGGCTGTTCGCCGCCGCCCGCCTGACCTGCGTACTCGCGGTCGCCCTCTGCTCCTGGTACGTCGGCAAGAACCCGCTCGCCCGCCTGGGCGACACCTGGGACTCCCGGTGGTACACGTCCATAGCCGCCCACGGCTACGGACACCGCACCCTCGCCTTCCCCGACGGCACCGTCCAGAGCGACCTGGCGT
This sequence comes from Streptomyces sp. TRD_SC_5, assembly GCF_056836825.1. Lineage (NCBI taxonomy): Bacteria > Bacillati > Actinomycetota > Actinomycetes > Kitasatosporales > Streptomycetaceae > Streptomyces > Streptomyces sp. TRD_SC_5. The sequence continues at coordinate 3,366,609 of NZ_JBWZZS010000001.1, forward strand.
TCTTCCCGCTCTACCCGGCCCTCATCAAGGCGGTCACCACCGTCGTCCCCCTCTCCGGCGGAGCAGCCGGCCTCCTCGTGTCCTGGACCGCCGCCGCGGCCGCCGCCTGTGGCATCCACCAGATCGCCGACCGGCTGTACGGCCGCCGCACCGCCACCGCCCTCGTCGTGCTGTGGGGCCTGCTGCCGCACTCCGTGGTCCTGACGATGGCGTACACCGAGCCGGTGCTCACCGCCTTCGCCGCCTGGTCGCTGTACGCCGTCCTCAGCGGCCGGTGGCTCTGGGCCGGCGCCCTGGCCGCCCTCGCCGGACTGGCCAGGCCCAACGGGATCGCGGTCGCCGCAGCCGTGGGCGCGGCAGCGGCGTACGAGCTGTGGAAGCACCGCGGCCGCGTGCCCTGGCGGATCTGGGCGGGGGCGGCCCTCGCCCCGCTCGGCTGGGCCGGCTTCGTGCTGTGGGTGGGGGCCGGGAAGGGCGATCCGCTGGGCGGATACTTCGCCGTACAGGACGGCTGGGGCTCGCGCTTCGACTTCGGCGCCGGGGCCCTGCGCTTCACGCAGCACCTGCTCCTCGAAGCCGAGGCCCTGCCGTTCTCGACGGTGCTGGTGATCGTCACAGCCGCGCTGGTGCTCTTCGCCCTGCTGCTCCTGGACCCGGACCGCCCGCCGCTGCCCCTGCTCGTCTACACGGGCGTACTCCTGCTCATAACGGTCGGCGGCTCCGGCTTCTTCGCGTCCAAGGCCCGTTTCCTCCTGCCCGCCTTCCCCCTCCTCCTCCCCCTCGCGCACGCCATGACGAAAGCCCGGCCCAGGGCCGCGATCGTGGTGACCGCCGCCCTGGCCGGGCTCTCGCTGAGCTACGGGACGTATCTGGTGACGCTCGCCCCGGTGCCGCTGTGAAGCGCGGGGCTCAGGCCTTGTCGTCGCCGTCGCTGTCGCCCTCGGCGGAGTCGATGTCCTTCTCCAGGCCGAGCTGCTCGACGAGCCACTTGTCGAACTCGATCGAGGCGCGCACCCAGCCGACCGTCGACGACACGAAGTGCTCGAGGCTGACGCCGGTGCCGATCAGCATCTGCGCCTCACCGATGAGGCGGACGGTGCCGTCGTCGTGGGTGTGGCTGTAGACCTTGGGCCACAGCGTGCGGCGGTTCCAGTCGTCGATCAGCTCGAGGAGCTGGACCTTCTCCTCGATCTGGTGCGGCCGGTCGTAGAAGGTCCGTACCGAGAAGACCTGCTGGTCGTCCTCGCCACGGAACATGAAGTACGTGCGGAATTCCTCCCACGGCGCGGCGAGGTCGCCCTCGTCGTCGACGACGTACTTCAGCTCCATCTGCTCCAGCAGCTGCTTGACGAGGTCCTGGTCCGGAACGACGGGGCCGGCGGGGCCTTCGGGCTGCGGTTCGGGCTGGCCCCCGAAGTTCGGGATCGAGGACGGGTCGATAGACATTTTCAATACTCCTGGGGTCTCGCGTGTGCGGTCTTCGCGTGGCTGCCTGACATCGACCCTAGTCGCGAAAGGGGGCGGCGGTCCTTCGCCCTGCGCTGAAACCGCCGCCGCGCCTACTGCCGGCTCGTGCCCTGCGCCGCGCCCACGATCAGCCCGTCCTCGAACCGGTCCACCCGTACCGTGTCGCCGTCGGTGATCTCGCCCGCGAGGATCTCCTTCGCCAGCCGGTCGCCGATCGCGGTCTGGATGAGGCGGCGCAGCGGCCGGGCCCCGTAGGCCGGGTCGTTGCCCTCGTCCGCCAGCCAGGCCAGGGCTGCCGGGGTGACTTCGAGGGTGAGGCGGCGGTCGGCGAGGCGCTTGGCGAGGCGGCCGACCTGGAGCTCGGCGATGTGCGCCAGCTCGTCCCTGGACAGGGCGGAGAAGACCACCAGGTCGTCGAGCCGGTTGAGGAACTCCGGCTTGAAGGTGGCCCGTACGACCTCCAGGACCTGCTGCTTCTTCTCTTCGTCGCTGGTCAGCGGCTCGACGAGGTACTGGCTTCCGAGGTTCGACGTCAGCACGAGGATGGTGTTGCGGAAGTCGACCGTCCGCCCCTGCCCGTCCGTCAGCCGCCCGTCGTCGAGGACCTGCAACAGGATGTCGAAGACCTCGGGGTGCGCCTTCTCGACCTCGTCGAGGAGTACGACGCTGTACGGCCGGCGGCGCACCGCCTCCGTCAGCTGGCCGCCCTCCTCGTAGCCGACGTAACCGGGAGGCGCGCCGACCAGCCGCGCGACGCTGTGCTTCTCGCCGTACTCGCTCATGTCGATGCGGACCATGGCCCGTTCGTCGTCGAAGAGGAAGTCCGCGAGCGCCTTGGCCAGCTCGGTCTTGCCGACACCGGTCGGGCCGAGGAAGAGGAAGGAGCCGGTCGGGCGGTCGGGGTCGGCGATGCCCGCACGGGTGCGGCGTACCGCGTCCGAGACCGCCCGCACCGCCTCGTGCTGCCCGATCAGCCGCTTGCCGAGCTCGTCCTCCATGCGCAGCAGCTTCTGCGTCTCGCCTTCGAGCAGGCGCCCGGCGGGGATGCCGGTCCAGGAACCCACCACATCGGCGATGTCGTCGGGCCCGACCTCTTCCTTGACCATGGTGTCGGTACGGACCTCCGCCTCGGCCTCGGCGGCCTCCTCCAGCTCGCGCTCCAGGCCGGGGATCTCGCCGTACAGCAGCTTGGAGGCGGTGTCGAAATCGCCGTCGCGCTGGGCGCGTTCGGCCTGGCCGCGCAGGTCGTCGAGCTTCTCCTTCAGCTCACCGACGCGGTTGAGGCCCTGCTTCTCCTTCTCCCAGCGGGCGTTGAGGCCGCGCAGCTCCTCCTCCTTGTCGGCGAGGTCGCGGCGGAGCTTCTCCAGCCGCTGCTTGCTGGCCGGGTCGGTCTCGTTCTTGAGCGCGAGCTCCTCCATCTTCAGCCGGTCGACGGAGCGCTGGAGCTCGTCGATCTCGACGGGCGAGGAGTCGATCTCCATACGCAGGCGCGAGGCGGCCTCGTCGACGAGGTCGATGGCCTTGTCGGGGAGGAACCGGGAGGTGATGTAGCGGTCGGACAGGGCCGCGGCCGCCACCAGCGCGGAGTCCGCGATCTGCACCTTGTGGTGGGCCTCGTACCGGCCCTTGAGCCCACGCAGAATGGCGATCGTGTCCTCGACGCTCGGCTCGGCGACCAGCACCTGCTGGAACCGGCGCTCCAGCGCCGGGTCCTTCTCGATCCGCTCGCGGTACTCGTCGAGGGTCGTCGCGCCGACCATGCGCAGCTCGCCGCGGGCCAGCATCGGCTTGAGCATGTTGCCGGCGTCCATGGCGGAGTCGCCGCCGGCGCCGGCCCCCACGACGGTGTGCAGCTCGTCGATGAAGGTGATGATCTGCCCGCCGCTCTCCTTGATCTCGGAGAGGACGGTCTTCAGCCGCTCCTCGAACTCGCCGCGGTACTTGGCCCCGGCGACCATCGCCCCCAGGTCCAGTGCGACCAGCTTCTTGTTCTTGAGCGACTCGGGTACGTCGCCCTTGACGATGCGCTGGGCCAGCCCCTCCACCACAGCGGTCTTTCCGACGCCCGGCTCACCGATCAGCACCGGGTTGTTCTTGGTACGGCGCGACAGCACCTGCACGACGCGCCGGATCTCCTGGTCCCGGCCGATGACCGGGTCGAGCTTGCCTTCGCGCGCGGCTGCCGTGAAGTCGGTGCCGAACTTCTCCAGGGCCTTGTACTGGCCCTCCGGGTCGGCGGTGGTCACCCGGCGCCCTCCCCTGATCTTCTCGAACGTGTCCAGCAGTTTCTTGGCGCTCGCGCCCTCCTGGGACAGTACGTCCCCCGCCTTGCCGCCCTTCGCCGCGATGCCGATGAGCAGGTGCTCGGTGGAGAGGTAATCGTCCCCCAGCTCCTTCGCCCGCTGCGAGGCGTCGGCGATGACGGCGAGCAGCTCGCGGTTGGGCTGGGGCGGGGCGACGGTGGCCCCGGTCACGCTGGGCAGCGTGGCGAGCACGCGCTCGGTTCCGGCGCGTACGGCCGCCTGGTCCGCCTCGACGGCGGCGAGCAGGTCGGTGATGTTGGCGTTGTCCTCGCCCGCGAGCAGGGCCAGCAGCAGGTGCGCGGGTGTGAGGTCCGCGTGTCCGTCCTGTACGGCGCGATTGCTCGCCGCCTGGATCGCGTCCCGGCTCTTGTTGGTCAGCTCTGCGTCCACTGCGCTCTCTCTCCTCCTCGGCGGGCGGGCACTTCCGTCTTCCTCAGCTTTGACTTGTCCAGCATGCGCAAAGTTGAGTCTATTCCACTCAAGGCAAGGAAAGGTAGCCGACTACTCTGGTGACATGCCGAATGAGCTCGACGTACGGAATCCCAGCACGGACTACCTCGCCTTCTGGCGCGAGTACCACCTGTGCACCCTGACAACCCTGCGCCCGAACGGCTCGCCGCACGTCGTGCCCGTGGGCGTGACGTACGACCCGGAGGCGGGGCTCGCCCGGGTCATCACCAACAAGAGCAGCACGAAGGTGGCGAACGTGCTGGCCGCGGGGCCGGCGGGCGCGCGGGTCGCCGTCTGCCAGGTGAAGGGCGGCCACTGGGCGACGCTCGAGGGGCGCGCGGTCGTCCGTACGGAACCGGAGCTGATCGCGGAGGCGGTACGCCGCTACGCCGAGCGGTACGAGCGCACGCCGGCGCCGAACCCGGACCGCGTCCTGATCGAGATCACGCTGGACCGCGCGATGGGGCGCGCCCCGGCGGCCTGATCCGGAAGCGTTTCTGGTTCCGGATCCGGTTCCGGGCAGCACAACGGCGCCATCGCGTTCAGGTCCACGATGGCGCCGCTGTGTGGGGGAGCGCCTGGGCGATTGGAACGACGGGGGAATCGCGTCAGGCGCTGCGGGGGGTGGCGGTGCTGGTTTCTGGTTCGATCAGCTGGTGGTCACGCTGGTCGAGATTGACGAAGACCATGCCGTAACGCACGGCACAGCGAACGGGTTGTGGGGCGCCCCGGGGCTTGCGAAGGCACCGGTAGGCACGGACGTCCTCATCCTCTTCACGCGCGACCAGGATCGGCTCGCCGAACAGGGTGACCATCAGCGAGTCGCCACGGTGGGGAATGGCCGTGACCAGATCGATGAAGTGCCAGCCCGAGCGGTAGGCGGTGGCCATTTCGCGTCTGAAGGTGCGGTCGTCCGGTGGGACAGTCATGTCATACGCCCGCTGCGGTCGGCGCGGTCCCCCAGCTGATCTCGCCGGGTCCCGCGCCGGCCTCGATGTTCCAGCTGATCTCACCGGGCGCGGTCGCCGCCTGGGAACCCCAGCTGATTTCATCACTGCTCAGTACGCCGTAGCTCAAGACCGCGACGAAAGCGGTGGCAAGCACCGAGCGAAGCATTCGCTTATACATAGTCGGCTTCGTCCTCACTTGTGGATTCATCTCCCCCGGCCTTAAGACGATGTCTCACCTGGGCACGCGAACACCACCGGGTCGATGCATCATGTTCCTGCACGTTCAGGAACCTGGGGGGTGGAGATATGACCACAAGCAACACAAAACAGGCACATCCTCATGGGATCACCGAACTATGCGACGCGGGAAGACGCCTTTACGCCAGCGCACTTCGCTCCGGCCGCATAGCGCGGAGCGAAGTAGAGCCGGCTCCCTGCCTTATGGACTTCGCGCTTCTGCACCCCGACCCGGATGACGCCGACTGGCTACGCCCAGTTCCACCGTCCGCCGCACTCGCGCAGCGGCTCCATCCCATAGAGCGCGAGATACAGGAACGCAGGCGGCACTCCGTCGAACTGGCCGACTCTTTCGAGCCGTTCATGGACATCAGCGCCCAGGACCCCCCGACCACACACGCCATCACGGTGTTGGAGGGGATCAACCGGATCAACGCCGCACTCGACCTCGCCACCGCCGAGTGCCGCACCGAAGTCCTCACCGTCCAGCCCGGGGGCGACCGGGGCGAGGACCGTCTGAGCGAAGGCCTGGAACGCGCCCTGTCGGTGGTCGACCGAGGCGTCAGCATGCGCACCCTCTACCAGCACACCGTCAGGCACAGCCAGGGCACGCTCGCCTACGCGGAACGTTTGGCCGCCGACAAGGTGGAGATCCGTACGCTCGAAGAACTCATCGAGCGCCTGATCGTCTTCGATCGGACGGTCGCGTTCATCCCGGCTCGCAACGACAACCAAGTCGCCCTGGAACTCCGCCACCCCGCGCTGATCGACTACCTGGTCAAAGTCTTCGAGCAGCTCTGGAACCGCGCGGCCCCGCTTCTCGAGGAGCTCCACTACGACCCGCCCCCCAAAGGCATCAGCGGCGTTCAGCGCTCCATCGCTCAACTCCTGGTCGAAGGCCATGTCGACGACTCCATCGCCCGCCGCCTCGGCATGAACGTGCGAACCTGCCGCGCGCACATCGCCAAACTGAACGCCACCCTCGGCAGCGGCAGCCGCGCCCAACTCGGCTACCTCATAGCCCAGTCCGGCATTCTGGATCAGGATCGCTGACCACGGTCGGCCTCGGCTACGCAACGGGGGGGAAGCGCGGCCACGACCGGGGCTGCGCCCGGAGAGTTCGTCCGCCCCAGGCCACGACCAACACTCCCTCCCTCACTACGATTTCACCACCGTCATCTTGTTGCACTGCAAAAAAGGGGGGGTCCCAGATGAGCAGAGATGCGGAAAAACCGGCACACCCGCACGGCGACCGGGAACTGTGCGAACCCGCGGTCCGGCTCTACACCGAGGCACTCCGCAAGGGCCGGATCGCACGCGCCGATCTCACACCCGCCCCGTGCCTGATCGACATGGCACTGCTGCGCCCCGATCCCCGAGACGCCGCATGGCTGCACCCGGCGCCGCCGTCAGCCGCGCTGGCGCACCTGCTGCAGCCCATCACGCGGGAAATCCACGAGCGCGTACAGCTCACGACTGCGCTGGCCAACTCCTTGGCACCCCTGACGGCCGTCGCCAGTGAGGACCCCAACCTCGCCATCACCGTGCTCGAAGGAATGCCACTGATCAACTCCGCGCTGGACAACGCCATGAGCGTCGCCGCGGAGGAGATCCTGACGGCACAGCCGGGCAGCACCCGCCCGCCCAAAGCCCTGAAGCAGGGACTGAGGCATGCTCTGCCCGCCATTGAGCGAGGCGCCCGCGTCCGACACATCTACCAGCATTCGGCGCGGTACGGTGCGCACCTCAAGAGCTACCTGAAGCAGATACCTCCCACCCATTTGCAAGTACGCACCCTTGAACAAACGATCGAACGGCTGATCATCATTGATCACGCGGTGGCGTTCCTCCCCGCCACCGCCCAGCGCGACGTAGCCCTCGAGATCCGGCACCCGGCCCTAGTCACCTATCTCGTCCAGGTCTACGAAGTGCTGTGGTCCCAGGCCACGCCCATCGCCGAGCACCTGCCACTCGTATCCCCCGACGCCCCCGTCACCGCCGTACAGCGCAGCATCGCCCGCCTTCTCGTCGAGGGAAACACCGATGAGATGGTGGCCCGCAAGATGGGCATCAGCGTACGAACCTGCCGCGCCCACATCGCCAAGCTCATGCAGGCCCTCAACGCCTCGAGCCGAACCCACCTGGGCGCTCTCCTCGTCCAGTCCGACATCGTCGGAACGACCCACCCCGCACCACCTCAACTCGACTCGCACAACCGGTAGTTCCACACCGTTGCCACCTGTACAGTCACCCTTCCCCCCACGTCTGTGACTCCTCTTCTTCAACAGAAAGAGCTGCCCAGCCGTGCACGTGGACTCCAGAGCCGCCCTCCGCGCCGCCGCCGCGGCCACCGCCCTAGTCATGGCCACCGGGACGGTGTACGCACTCGCCGCCACCCCGGCGTCCGCCGCAGCCGCCGCCTGCGCCTCGCCGCAATGGCAGGCGCAGCTCTTCGCGAACACCACCTTCAGCGGCACACCAGCCGCCACCGCCTGCGACGCCGCCATCGCCGAGAACTACGGCACCGGCGACCCGCCCGGCGCCACCCTCCCCAACGACAACTTCGGCGTCCGCTGGTCCGTGACCCGGGACTTCGGCTCCGGCGGACCCTTCTCGCTCACCGCCGAGGCGCTCGACGGCATCAGGGTGTACGTCGACGGGGTGCGCCAGATCGACCTGTGGCAGGACGTCACCACCCTCCAGAAGAAGACGGTCAACGTCACGATCCCCAAGGGCACCCACACCCTGCGCGTCGACTACGCCGCCTTCACCGGCTCCGCGAGCGTCAACTTCACCTACACACCCCGCACTTCCCCCGACGTGGACACAACCCCTCCCCTCGCCCCCACGGGCGCGAAGACGACGTACGACACGGCCACCCGCAGGGCGACCGTCACGTGGTCCCGGAACGCCGAGATGGACCTGGCCGGATACCGCGTCTTCCGCCGCCTCAAGGGCACCAGTACGTACATCAACGTCACAGGGGCCACCCACCTCACCGGCACCACATACACCGGCGTCCCGCCCGCGACCGGCGAGGTCTGGTACTACGAGGTCCGCGCGGTCGACAAGGCCGGGCGCGAGGGCCCCGGCAGCATCGACATGCCCGTCACCACCGTGGACGCGACACCGCCCGCCGCCCCCACCGGCCTGGCCGGCAAGTCCGAGGGAGCCGACACCAACTCCCTGACCTGGCAGGCGGTCCCGGACGCGGCGAAGTACGAGGTGTACCGCGCGGCCGGGGACTCCCGCGACTACGCGAAGATCGCCACGCTGGAGGCGATGGCGAGCCCGGCGTACGCGGACACAGCCCTCGACCCGGCGGTGACGTCGTACAAGTACACGGTCAAGGCGGTGGACGCGGCCGGGAACGCGTCGCCGTACGCCACCCACGTCGCCGTCGCCGGCCCGGACACCACCCCGCCCCTGCCGCCCACCGCGCCCACCGTCACCGCGGAGGACGACAAAGGCGTCACGCTGGCGTGGCAGAGCGGGGCCGCCGCCGACACCAAGGCGTACAACGTCTACCGCGCGCCGGAGGACCTGGACGTAGAGACAAAGGTCGGCACTACGGCGGAACTCACGCTCCAGGACACCACCGGCCAGGCGGGCCAGCGGTTCCGCTACCGCGTCACGGCCGTCGACGCGGCGGGCAACGAGTCGGCGAAGACGCAGTGGGTGGTCGGCGAGCGGGCGGTCGGCCCGGAGTCCGTACCGACCGCGCCGCAGGAACTGACCGGGACCCTCACCGGTGGCCGGCTGGAGCTGAAGTGGACGGCGGGCCCGTACGTCCCGGTCACCGAATACCGGATCTACAAGAGCGCGACGAGCCCTGTCCCCACCGGCCCCGACGCGGGGCCGTACCGCGTCACGCAGAACCCGGGCCTCGCCGTCGACAACATCCCGGCGGGCGAACGCGACGACTTCTACGCGGTAGTCGCGGTAACCCAGTACGGCGTGGCCTCCCCCGCCTCCGGCTCCTTCAAGCCCGTGTACCAGGCGCATCAGCCGCCCGCCGCGACTCGGATCTACGACATGTCCGGCCACGACGGGATGGTGTGGTTCGTCTGGGACCACGTGGAGGCGGACGAGGGGGCGCCCGCGATCACCGGCTACCGCGTGTACCGCGCGACGGAGCCCGGCGTCACGAAGGAGAACGCGACCGCGCTGCCGGTGACCACGGACAACGAGTTCAGGGATACGGAAGTGACCAACGGGACGACGTACTACTACGCCGTCGCAGCCGTCGACGCAGCGGGCGGCGAGGCACCACTGTCGGCAGAGGCCTCCGCCACCCCGAAGGCCGACACAACGCGGTGACGCGGCGCGGGGGGTGCGGGGTGATGCCGTTACGCGGTGCGGCGCGCGGTGATGCCGCGCGGCGGGTACGCGGTGATGCCGCGCGGCCGTGACTCCGCGAAGCGGGGGTGGGGAGCGGGGGCTTCGGTGGGCCCGTGGCGTTGGTTGCGTCTGGTGTGGGGGCCGCCTTTGGTGAGGGTGGCGTCGGAGGCCCGGCGGTAAAGGGCGCTCCTGCGTCGCGTCGCCTGCGGCGATTGCGCTGCGCTTCACCCTTGACCGCCGAACCTCCGCCGCAATGCTTAAGGGGGGCGGCCCCCGGGGGGAGCCCACGGGGAAACTCCGGCAAGTGGTCACTCACCGCTGCCGGGCGACGGGTGTGTGGGTGGGGCGCACGAGCTCTAGGGGGCGGCTCGGCCCCAGGCTAAGCGGGTGCGGGAACGGCCGCTGGTGCACCGCCCCCAAACTCGACGCACACGCGCACCCACGCCGGTAGGCGGCCGCCCAACCGGATCGACCTGCGGACCGTCCCGTCTGCGGGTGGGGCGCGACAGTTGAATGGGGCGACTCGGGCCGGTCTGGCGTCCACCCCCACCGGTGGTCGGCAGGACTGCAAGCAGGTTGCCGGGCTTGGTGGGTGGAAGGGCACCCAACGGTGTGGTTCTGCCGATGGCTGCGGCGCGTCTGCGACCAGCAGGCCACGCCGTGGCCGGGAACAAAACCCGGCGCGCCTGGGGGCCTTCCGGCCCGCCATCCCACCCACGCCAGCCGCACCATCCGATCGGTTCGCGCGGTTCGTGGGGCCGTTGTGGGTCGAAACGCTCCCATGACAACCGGAAGCGATACGGGTGGGACCGGTGTGATTCGTGAGGCGTCAGGACTCGTCAAGTGTCGAGTTCGTTGCACCCGACTCCCCCAAGGGGGCGGGTGAGGCGACCGGCTCGTGCAGAAAGCGACAGCCGGACCGCTGCCTCGGCCGTGACGGGGGCGGAAAAGCGCCCCGGCCGCACCCAAGCCCGCCAAGCGTCCCCCTGCAAGTCACCGACGGCCGACAAGTCACCACACCAAGCTCACCAGTCACATCCGCCGAGTCGCCCCCCGCAACGGCATCCCTTTTTCGATCCCACCGCGCCTGCGCGTGGGTCGAAACGCTCCCGCGATGACCGAAAGCCCAACGGCTGTGACGAGTGAGGCGCGAGGGGCGCCGAGATTCACCAATTGTCGAGTTCATCGCATCGGGCGACCCATCACAGCGACAACGGACTTCTGTACGTGGCTTGAGTCGACGTTTCCCGGGCGGAGCAAGAACTGGACGACACCATGCCCGACGGTCTCACCGGATGTCGGCTCGGACATACGAACACCCGAGGCACATGCCACGCCGGTGGTGTGGCATCCGGCCCGGGAAGGGCGAGGGTCTCGACCGTCGGCCCTACCGGCCGGGACGTCCGCCCCGGCCTTGATCGTCGACAGGACAACTCGCCCCTGGGTGCCCTTCCACCCACAAAGCCCAGCCCCGTGCTTGTAGCTCGACCGACCACCGGACGGGGTGGACGCCGAACCCGCCCGAGTCACCCCATTCAACTGTCGCGCCCCACCCGAGCAGACATCAGTCCGCAGGTCGACCCGGACGGCCGACCGCCCACCCAACCTGGGTGCGCGTGTGCGTCGGAATGGGGATGGTGAACCAACGACCGTTCCCGCACCCGCTGAGACTGGGGCCGAGCCGCCCCTAGACCGACCGCGCCCCACCCACCAACCCGACAGCCACCAAACCCACCCGCGCCCCTCCCCGGAGCCCCCGTGCAGGGCGTTTTTTCTTGGGCCGTCCCCTATTGAGCGTTAGCGGTGGGACGGGGCGGCGGGTCAAGGGTGGGCCGCAGGCCCATCGCGCAGCGACGCGACCGCAGGGAGCGCCCTTGACGCGCCGCCCCGGCCCACCGACACTCGAGCGCTCAGGACGGCCCGAAACCCCCAGACGCAACCAGTGGTTGTCTTTACCCCCGACCCCCAAACCCCCCAAACCCCCCACCCCCCCCAAGCCCCTCCACCCCGCACAGCGAAAGGCCCGGCACCCCATGACGTGGGGTCCCGGGCCTTCTCATGGCTCGCTCGGCCGGCCTACTCCGGCGTCCTCTTCGGGCGCCAGACCACCAGCGCGCTCGCCTGTTGCACGTCCTCGTACCGGACCAGGTCGCGCCGGTACGACGCGTGCACCTGCGCCTCGCGCTGCTGGAGCGCGGCCGCCGCGCCCTCCACCGCCGCCGAGAGTTCGGCGACGCGCTGCTGGAGCGCGGTCACCTGGTTCTCCAGCTCGATGATGCGCTTGATGCCGGCCAGGTTGATGCCCTCGTCCTGCGACAACTGCTGGACGGTGCGCAGCAGTTCGATGTCGCGGGCCGAATAGCGCCGGCCGCGCCCGGCCGTGCGGTCCGGGGAGACCAGGCCGAGGCGGTCGTACTGCCTCAGGGTCTGCGGGTGCAGACCGGAGAGCTGGGCCGCGACGGAGATGACGTACACCGGTGACTCGTCGGTGAGCTGGTACGGGTTACGACGCATGCGCGGGTCCATCTCATGCTCCCTTCGCGGCCTGGAACAGCTCCGCCCGCGGGTCCTCCCCGGCGGTCGCCTCACGGTAGGACTCCAGCGCCTCGCGGGCCTTGTCGTCAAGGTCCTTGGGCACCTCGACCTCCACGGTGACCAGCAGGTCGCCTCGGGTGCCGTCCTTGCGGACCGCGCCCTTGCCCCGCGCTCGCATCGTGCGGCCGCCCGGCGTGCCGGCCGGCAGCTTGAGGGTGACCGGCGGGCCGCCCAGCGTCGGGACCTTCACCTCGCCGCCGAGCGCCGCCTCCACGAAGGTGACGGGCACGGTGACGGTGAGGTTGTCGCCCTTGCGGCCGAAGACCGGGTGGGCGTCCACGTGGACCACGACGTACAAGTCGCCCGCCGGGCCGCCCCGTTCGCCCGGGCTGCCCTTGCCGCGCAGCCGGATCCGCTGGCCGTCGGAAACGCCCGCCGGGATCCGGACCTGCATGGTGCGCGACGACTTGGCGCGGCCGCTGCCCTTGCAGACCTCGCAGGGGTCCTGGGCGATGAGCCCACGGCCCCGGCAGTCGACGCACGGGTCGGTGAGCGAGAAGCCGCCACCGCCGCCGCGCGAGATCTGTCCCGTACCGACGCAGGTCGGGCACACACGCGGCGTGCCGTTCTTGTCGCCGGTGCCGGAGCATGCCTTGCACGGGGCCTGGCTGGACATCCGCAGCGGGACCGTGGCCCCGTCGACCGCCTCGGTGAAGCTGAGCGTCACCTCGGACTCGATGTCATGGCCGCGCCTCGGCTGCGTACCGGTACGGGCACCCGGGCCGGCGCCCCGGTTGAACAGGCCCCCGAACACGTCCCCGAGGCCGCCGCCGAACCCGCCGGCACCGCCGGTCTGGGCCCCGCCCTGGGCGCCTCCGAAGAGGTCGCCCAGGTCGAAGTTGAAGGAGCCGCCGCCGGCGCCCGGGCCCGGGCGGAAGCCGCCGTTCCCGAACAGAGCACGAGCTTCGTCGTACTCCTTGCGCCGCTTCGGGTCACCGAGGACATCGTTCGCCTCGGAGACCTCCTTGAAGCGGTCCTCCGCCTTGGCGTCGCCCTTGTTGGCGTCCGGGTGGAACTCGCGGGCGAGCTTCCGGTACGCCTTCTTGATCTCGGCCTCGGTGGCGTCCTTCGGGACGCCGAGAACCTTGTAGTAGTCCTTCTCGACGAAGTCCTTCGTGCTCATCCCCGACGTCCCTCCTTCCTGCTGCCGCTACAACACCTGTTACTGCTATGAGTACCGCTACTAGTACGGGTACTAGTACGGCTACTCGTATCCGTACCGCTACTCGTACCGCTACCGGTCACGTCAGCCCTCGTCCGGGCCACCGCTCTCCTCGTCCGGAGCCTTGGCTTCGGGCTCGTCCGCCTTGGCGGGCGTGGCCCCCGGCTGCGGCTCGGCCACCGCGACCCGCGCGGGACGGATGGTCCGCTCGCCGATCCGGTAACCAGGCTGCAGGATCGCGACGCACGTCGTCTCCTCGACATCCGGTGCGTACGAGTGCATCAGCGCCTCGTGGATCGTCGGGTCGAAGGGCTCGCCCTCCTTGCCGAACTGCTGCAGGCCCATCTTGGCGGCGACCGTCTCCAGCGATTCGGCGACCGACTTGAACCCGCCCACCAGCTCGCCGTGTTCACGCGCGCGGCCGATGTCGTCGAGGGTCGGGAGGAGCTCGCTCAGGAGGTTCGCGACAGCGATCTCCTTGACCGTGACCCGGTCCCGCTCCACGCGGCGACGGTAGTTCTGGTACTCCGCCTGCAGCCGCTGGAGGTCCGCGGTGCGCTCACTGAGCGCCATACGTACCTGGTCCAGCTGTGCGGTCAGAGCTACGTCCTGCTGTACATCCTGTACGTCCCCGGCCGGGGCCGCCGGGCCCGACTCCTCGACGGAGTCGGTCCCTGCCTTTTCGGGCGCGGCAGCCTGCGGTTCGGCGTCTTCGGGAGTGGCGCCGGAAGGGACGTCGGGCTTCTCCTCGAAGCCCGGAGTCTCCTCCGTCATGCGGCGCCTCCCTGACGACCGGCGCCGGCGTCCTTCTCGTCGTCGACGATCTCGGCGTCCACGACGTCGTCGTCCGCCTTGGCCTGACCGTCCGCACCGGGAGCGTCGCCGCCCGCGGCCTGAGCGCCCTCGGCGTTGGCGTACATGGCCTGGCCCAGCTTCTGAGAGACGGCCGCGACCTTCTCCGTCGCCGTGCGGATCTCGGCCGTGTCCTCACCCTTGAGCTTTTCCTTCAGCTCGGTGATGGACGTCTCGACCTCGGTCTTCACGTCACCCGGGACCTTGTCCTCGTTGTCCTTGAGGAACTTCTCCGTCTGGTAGACGAGCTGCTCGGCCTGGTTGCGGGTCTCGGCGGCCTCGCGGCGCTTGTGGTCCTCGTCCGCGTACTTCTCGGCCTCTTCGCGCATCCGGTTGACCTCGTCCTTCGGCAGCGAGGAGCCACCGGTGACGGTCATCTTCTGCTCCTTGCCGGTGCCGAGGTCCTTGGCACCGACGTGCATGATGCCGTTGGCGTCGATGTCGAACGCGACCTCGATCTGCGGGACACCACGCGGGGCCGGCGGCAGGCCGGTCAGCTCGAACATGCCGAGCTTCTTGTTGTACGCCGCGATCTCGCGCTCGCCCTGGTAGACCTGGATCTGGACGGACGGCTGGTTGTCCTCGGCCGTCGTGAAGATCTCGGAGCGCTTGGTCGGGATCGTCGTGTTGCGCTCGATGAGCTTCGTCATGATGCCGCCCTTGGTCTCAATACCAAGCGACAGCGGCGTGACGTCGAGGAGCAGAACGTCCTTGACCTCGCCCTTGAGGACACCGGCCTGGAGCGAGGCGCCGATGGCGACGACCTCGTCCGGGTTCACACCCTTGTTGGCGTCCTGACCGCCCGTGAGCTCCTTGACGAGCTCGGCGACGGCCGGCATACGGGTCGAGCCACCGACGAGAACGACGTGGTCGATCTCGGAGAGCTGGATGCCCGCGTCCTTGATGACGTTGTGGAACGGCGTCTTGCAGCGGTCCAGCAGGTCGGCGGTGAGCTGCTGGAACTGCGAGCGCGTGAGCTTCTCGTCCAGGTGCAGCGGGCCCTCGGCCGACGCCGTGATGTACGGCAGGTTGATCGAGGTCTCGGTGGAGGAGGACAGCTCGATCTTGGCCTTCTCGGCCGCCTCGCGCAGGCGCTGGAGCGCCATCTTGTCCTTGGAGAGGTCCACGCCGTGGCCGGAGTGGAACTGCTTGACCAGGTAGTCCATGACCCGCTGGTCCCAGTCGTCACCACCGAGGTGGTTGTCACCGTTGGTGGCCTTGACCTCGACGACGCCGTCGCCGATCTCGAGGAGCGATACGTCGAAGGTGCCGCCACCGAGGTCGAAGACGAGGATCGTCTGGTCGTCCTTGTCGAGGCCGTACGCCAGGGCGGCGGCCGTCGGCTCGTTGACGATGCGCAGGACGTTCAGGCCCGCGATCTCGCCGGCCTCCTTCGTCGCCTGACGCTCGGAGTCGTTGAAGTACGCCGGGACGGTGATGACCGCGTCGGCCACCTTCTCGCCCAGGTAGGCCTCGGCGTCGCGCTTCAGCTTCTGCAGGATGAAGGCGCTCATCTGCTGCGGGTTGAACTTCTTGCCGTCGAGCTCGATGTTCCAGTCGGTGCCCATGTGGCGCTTGACCGACCGGATCGTCCTGTCGACGTTGGTGACCGCCTGGCGCTTGGCAACCTCGCCTACCAGCACTTCACCGTTCTTCGCGAAAGCGACGACGGACGGCGTGGTCCTGGCGCCTTCGGCGTTGGTGATGACGGTGGGCTCGCCGCCCTCCAGAACGCTGACGACGGAGTTAGTGGTGCCCAGGTCGATGCCGACCGCACGTGCCATTTCGATTCCTCCAGCTGACTTGAGTGGAACAGACTCAAGGATGCACGACGGATCCCAACCCGTCAACAGAGCTGAGTCGAGGAGGCTCAACTCTTATGCGGCCCTTATGGGCATGAGCACGGCACGAGTACGGCACGCCCATGTCCGCCGATGCGCCATCTCGGGACGAAAGGCGTGAAAAGGTACGCCACATGCCCGCGAAGCGCATCTTCGACCTGGCGGTCACCTTCGCCCTGTTGCCGATCGCCGCCCCTCTCCTGCTCCTCACCGCGACGGCCGCAGCCGTAACGTCGCCGGGTCCGGTTCTCGTACGGGAAATCCGCGCGGGCCTGGCCGGCCGCCCCTTCGAGATGCTGACGCTCCGCGCCGATCCGCGCACCCCGGCCGGCCGGCTGCTGCGCCGGACGCGTCTGGACCTACTGCCGCGGCTGATCCACGTACTGGGCGGCGAGATGTCCCTGGTCGGCCCGTGCGCCCTGCCGCCCGGCCACCCGTCGGCCACATGGGCGAGACTGTTGGTGCGGCCGGGTCTCACCGGGCTGTGGCAGGTCGGCGGGCGCTCCGAGCTGCCGTGGGAGGAGATGGACGTACTGGATCTGCACTACATCGAGCAGCACTGGCTCGGCCTCGATCTGGCCATCCTGGCTCGCACGATCCCGGCGGTCCTCGCCGCCAAATGCTGAGGGAACCCTTACGCGACACAGATCACCGCATGCGCGGCTACAGTGCGGCGGCATAAGTGGGTACGCTCAGCACGGACTGGATAAGTTACCGCTTAGTAATCCCCACTGAGCTCTCACCCTCGCAGGCCCGAGGAGCCCCTCATGCAACTCGCCGCGATCATCGTGTCGCTGGTCATCACGGTGGTAGCCGTCGCGCTGTTCGGCCGAGCCGTCGCGCAGATCTACCGCTTCGTGCGGCTGGGCCAGCCTGTGCCCGCGGGCTCCCGCACCGGTGACCCCACACAGCGCACCATCACCCTGGCCAAGGAGTTCCTGGGCCACACCCGGATGAACCGCTGGGGCATCGTCGGCGTGGCGCACTGGTTCGTGGCGGTGGGCTTCTTCGCGCTGCTGCTCACGATCGTCAACGCCTTCGGCCAGCTCTTCCAGGCCGACTGGCTGATCCCGGTCATCGGCGACTGGCTGCCGTACGAACTCTTCACCGAGTTCCTCGGCCTGATGACGGTGCTCGGCATCGTCACCCTGATCGTCATCCGGCAGCTGAACAGGCCGAGCGGGGCGGGGCGCAAGTCACGCTTCACGGGCTCCAAGACGGGCCAGGCGTACTTCGTCGAGGCCGTCATCCTCATCGTCGGCGTCTGCATCATGACGCTGCGCGCCCTGGAAGGCGCGCTGCACCACGTCGACAGCTGGGAGCCCGGGTTCTTCGCCTCGTACCCGCTGATCGCGGCCCTCGACGGCCTGAGCGTGGGCACGCTCCAGTACCTCACCTACTTCTTCGCGGCGCTGAAGATCGTCACGTCCTTCACCTGGATGATCACGGTCTCGCTCAACACCAACATGGGTGTGGCCTGGCACCGCTTCCTCGGCTTCCCGAACATCTGGTTCAAGCGCGAGTCCGACGGCGGCACCGCGCTGGGCGCGCTTCTGCCGATGACCAGCGGCGGCAAGGAAATCAACTTCGAGGACCCGGGCGAGGACGACACCTTCGGCGTCAGCCAGGTCGAGCAGTTCAGCTGGAAGGGCATCCTCGACTTCTCCACGTGCACCGAGTGCGGCCGCTGCCAGTCGCAGTGCCCCGCCTGGAACACGGGCAAGCCGCTCTCCCCGAAGCTCCTGATCATGTCGCTGCGCGACCACGCGCACGCCAAGGCGCCGTACCTGCTCGCGGGCGGCGGCAAGGACATGGAGGGCAACGAGAAGGCGACGCCCGAGCAGCTCAAGGACGTCCCGGCGTCCGCCCTCGCCGAGGCCGAGCGCCCACTGATCGGCACGCTCGAAGAGAACGGCGTCATCGACCCGGACGTGCTGTGGTCCTGCACCAGCTGCGGCGCGTGCGTCGAGCAGTGCCCGGTCGACATCGAGCACATCGACCACATCGTCGACATGCGCCGCTACCAGGTGATGATCGAGAGCGCGTTCCCGTCCGAGGCGGGAACCATGCTCAAGAACCTGGAGAAGAAGGGCAACCCCTGGGGTCTCGCCAAGAAGCAGCGCGTCGAGTGGACGAAGGAAGTCGACTTCGAGGTGCCGATCGTCGGCAAGACGATCGAGGACCTGTCCGAGGTCGAGTACCTCTACTGGGTCGGCTGCGCGGGCGCGCTGGAAGACCGCGCCAAGAAGACGACGAAGGCCTTCGCGGAACTCCTCCACATCGCGGGCGTCAAGTTCGCGATCATGGGAGGCGACGAGAAGTGCACGGGTGACTCGGCCCGCCGCCTCGGCAACGAGCCGCTGTTCCAGCAGCTCGGCCAGGAGAACGTCGCGATGCTGAACATGGCGTACGGCGAAGACGACGAAGACCCGTCGACACGCAAGCCCAAGTCGTCGAAGAAGATCGTCGCCACCTGCCCGCACTGCTTCAACACGATCGCGAACGAGTACCCGCAGCTGGGCGGCGAGTTCGAGGTCATCCACCACACGCAGCTGCTCCAGCACCTCATCGACGAGGGCAAGCTCATCCCCGTCACCCCGGTCGAGGGCCTCATCACGTACCACGACCCCTGCTACCTGGGCCGCCACAACAAGGTCTACACGCCTCCGCGCGAGATCATGTCCGCCGTCCCCGGCCTGCGTCAGCAGGAAATGCACCGCCACAAGGAACGCGGCTTCTGCTGCGGCGCCGGCGGCGCGCGCATGTGGATGGAGGAGCGGATCGGCAAGCGCATCAACACCGAGCGCGTCGACGAGGCCCTGTCCCTCAACCCGGACATCGTCTCCACCGCCTGCCCCTTCTGCCTCGTCATGCTCACCGACTCCATGAACGGCAAGAAGAACGACGGCAAGGCGAAGGAATCCCTCCAGGTCGTGGACGTGGCGCAGTTGCTCCTCGACTCGGTGAAGACGCCGGCCGAGCCCGCGGGCGAGGCGGAGTCCGAGGACGCGCCGGAGCCGGAACCGGTGAAGTAGCACGTAGCACGCACACAGCCGAAGAAGCGGCCGGATCTGTCTCGGGGGCAGGTCCGGCCGCTTTCGTGCACTCCACTTACCGCCGCGGTCAAAAAAGAGCATCATGTGGCAACTGATACTTGCTGCTACTGGCTGCTACTGGCGATACGGACGAGGTGGATCGTGCGAAGAGGGATCGCAGCGGCGGCAGTGAGCTGCGCGGTACTGCTGACAGGTTGCGGCGCCTCCGCCGACAGCGACTCCCCGGCGGCCACCGGCGCCAAGGCCGACTCCACACCCGCCGCGATGGCGAACAAGGCCGCCGCTCCCCTGCGCCCCGTACCGAACGGCAAGGGCAGCCGCGCAGCCGAGGACTTCAACGGTGACGGCCACCGCGACCTCGTCCTCAACGACCTGGTCAAGGGCCCCGAGGACCGTCTGGGCGACGACGCGGGCATCGGCATCGTGTACGGCTCCGGGGCCCCGCGGGCGCTCGATCCCGCCGTACGCCAGCTCCTCACGCCCGCCCGCAACGCGGCCCGCACCGAGGGCGTGCTCCCCGCCGCCTTCGACGCCGAGGCGGCCTGCGACCTCGACAAGGACGGTTACGCCGACCTGGTGGTCACCACGGACCCGCCGTTCAACGGCACGGGCATGCCGCCCGTACCGCTCCAGATCCTCTTCGGCTCTGCGAACGGTCTCACCGGCAAGGCGGTCAAGCTCCGCATCCCCGACCGCGCCCGGTTCGGCAACGAGTGGCCCGACCACCCCGTGTGCGGCGACTTCGACGGCGACGGCAGCAAGGACCTGGCGGTGACCGCGAGCGGCGGCCGCCTCAGCTACCTGCGCGGCCCGTTCACGCGCGCCGGCGCCCCGCGCGCGGCCGCGGGCGCGATCCCGGGCGTCGGCCCCGTCCTCGTCTCCCCCGACCTCGCGCCCGACGTCAACGAGGACGGTTACGACGACCTGGTCTCCGCCACCCGCGCGCACGAGCCCGGAACCGCCGCCCGCGCACAGCTGGTGCTCGGCGGCCCTACGGGCCCCGGGCGCCCGGGCGGTACGTACACCTTCAAGGCGGTGAAGCCGGCGCCGGGCAAGCTCCCGGCCGGCGAGGAGACGCTCACCACGAGCGTCCTGCGCCGGGCGGACTACGACGGTGACAAGAAGCCGGACACGGTCGTACGTACGCACCGGGGCGAGACGACGGACGTCGTCACGCTCCATTCCTCGGCCGCGAAGAGGACCATCACCTTCTCCACGGCGGTCTTCTCCACGCCCCACTGACTCGGACGCACGCGCACCATGCGTCCCGCCATGCCGCAAGGGAGCCCCCTAGGGGATGTCACAGCTCGGCCGCAAAGCCGGGCCTGTAGCGGCAGGCCCGGCATACGGCGCATCCGGACCAGGTACGTTCGATTATGTGGCTGGATTCAGGATCGGACGCGGCCGGGACAACCGCACCCCGCAACAACAACCGCAGCGGCAACAGCAGCAACGGCAGCAACAGCCGTACGGGCAGCAGGCGTCATCGCCTCAGCCCCCGTACGGCCAGCAGCAGTGGCCGCAGGCACCGCAGTACGGCGGACAGCACGGCGAGCCCGAATACTTCGGCGAACCGGACCCGCACCCGCACCCGGGCCACGCCCAGGGCGGCTACGGAGGACACGGCGCTCCCGGGGGAGGTGGCCAGTACGCCAACAGCAACAACTCCAACATCAACCCCAACAACAACCCGGGCCACACGCAGGCCTTCAGCATCGGCGAGGACCCGTACGGCGACGGCAGCACCTACCACGCCGGCAACACTCCCGCCCCGCCCACAGGCCCGCGCCTGCACTGGAAGCAGCTGCTGAGCGGCATCGTGCTGCGCCCGGGACCGACGTTCTGGCAGATGCGCGACTACGCGGTGTGGGGCCCGGCGCTGGTCGTCACGTTCCTCTACGGCCTGCTCGCGATCTTCGGCTTCGACAAGGCCCGCGAAGAGGCCATCAACGCGACCCTGACGAATGCCATCCCGTACGTCCTGACGACCGGCATCGCGGTGATCATCTGCGGCCTGATCCTCGGCGCGGTGACGCACACCCTGGCCCGCCAGCTCGGCGGCGACGGCTCCTGGCAGCCGACCGTCGGCCTCTCGATGCTGATCATGTCGATGACGGACGCCCCGCGCCTGGTCTTCGCGATCTTCCTCGGCGGCGAGAACAGCCTGGTCCAGGTGCTCGGCTGGGTGACCTGGCTGGGAGCGGCGGCCCTGTTCACCTCGATGGTGAGCAAGTCGCACGACCTGCCGTGGCAGAAGGCCCTGGGCGCGTCCGCGATCCAGCTGGTGGCCCTGCTGTCCCTGATCAAACTGGGCACGATCTGACGCAGGCACCACCCACCCGCCCACCCACCATGCCTCAGGACGAAGAGGGCCCCGGCGCGAAATCCGCACCGGGGCCCTTCCCACTGCGCGCTACGCGCTACGCGTCCAGAACCTGCCCGGTGCGCCGCACGACGGGCTTCTGCACACTCCAGGGGAAGTTGATCCACTCGTCGGTGCGCTTCCACACGTACTCGCACTTCACGAGCGAGTGGGACTTCTCGTAGACGACCGCGCTGCGGACCTCCGCCACGTGATCGAGGCAGAAGTCGTGCACGAGCTTGAGGGTCTTGCCGGTATCAGCCACATCATCAGTAATAAGCACCTTCTTATTACTGAAGTCGATCACGTCCGGCACCGGCGACAGCATGACCGGCATCTCGAGAGTGGTCCCGACCCCCGTATAGAACTCCACATTCACCAGGTGAATGTTCTTGACGTCGAGCGCGTAGGCCAGCCCGCCGGCGACGAAGACCCCGCCACGGGCGATGCTCAGTACGATGTCGGGCTCGTACCCGTCGTCGGCGATGGTCTGCGCGAGCTCGCGCACCGCGTTGCCGAACCCCTCGTAGGTCAGGTTCTCCCGTACGTCACTCATATCCATGCACCCGTATCCATGCACCCATGCCCGGCATCACACCTGCGTCCGATGAAAATTGAGGAAGGACCGCGAGGCCGTCGGCCCGCGCTGCCCCTGATAACGCGACCCGTACCGCTCGGAGCCGTACGGGAATTCCGTGGGCGAGCTCAGCTGGAACATGCACAGCTGGCCGATCTTCATGCCGGGCCAGAGCTTGATCGGCAGGGTGGCCAGATTCGAGAGCTCGAGGGTGACATGCCCGGAGAATCCGGGATCGATGAACCCGGCAGTCGAATGAGTAACAAGCCCGAGCCGCCCGAGCGAGCTCTTCCCCTCCAGCCGCGAGGCGAGGTTGTCCGGCAGCGTGATCGTCTCGTACGTCGACGCCAGCACGAACTCACCGGGGTGGAGGATGAACGCCTCGTCCGCCTCCGGCTCCACCAGCCGCGTCAGATCGGCCTGCTCGACAGCCGGATCGATGTGTGGGTAGCGGTGGTTCTCGAACACCCGGAAGTAGCGGTCGAGCCGCACGTCGATGCTCGAGGGCTGCACCATGGATTCGTCGTACGGATCAATACGCACGCGTCCGGCATCGATCTCGGCCCGGATGTCCTTGTCTGAGAGAAGCACGCCCCGAGGATACGCAGAGCGCGCGGGCCCGCCCCAATCGGACGACCCCGCGCGCCTCTCTCTCCGACCTCCGGCCGACCTCTAGCGCTGCTCCAGCACAACCGGCACAGCATTCCGAAGCCGCGCACAGCGCGGACAGCGGATGAGCCTCCCCGGACCGATCCGGCCGGCTCCGAGCTGCTGCAGCGGGAACGATGTGGTGCTGAACACGTGCCCTTCGGCACAACGGACGACGGTGGGCTCCATCAAGTCCATCAAGTCCCTTCCCCAACAAAGCGTGGACGAGAAAGCCACATTAGGGGATGAACAGGACGCCACTCCAGGCGGCACTCCGCCCACCAAGCTACGCCCCCACGCCGACACGAAATCCCCGCCACACACACCGGGGCGGCGACTGGGGTACACTGTCGGACGAACGCGGCGCCGCTCAACGGCCCGTCGCGCGGGTGTAGTTTAATGGTAGAACATGAGCTTCCCAAGCTCAGAGCGCGAGTTCGATTCTCGTCACCCGCTCCACGCAAAAGCCCCAGGCCAGCGGCCCGGGGCTTCTTTGTTGTCTGGACCAGTTCAAGCGTCGCGCACCAGATCCGCACCAGAAGGCCCCCGATCAGCCTTCTTACGGGCGGCCCTCACGAGATCATCCAGCCCGCTCGCCACTTCCTGCTGTCGCTCAAGATCAGAGTGCTGATAGATCAGCGCGGCCTTCTCCGACGACTGCCCGGCTCGGACCATCGTGTCCTTGAGCGTCGCACCGGAGCGGGTCGCGAGGGTGTGCCCGGTGTGACGAAGATCGTAGAACCGGAAGTCTTCCGGCATGCCGACGAGCGCGCGGGCCCGGCGCCATTTCCGCCCGAAGGTGGAACGCCGGAACGGCTTGCCCTTCTCCCCCACGAACAGGAGTCCGTCCGGTCCCTTCTCGGCGTACCAGTCGAGATGCCGCCGAAGGTCGGTCCGCAGAAAGGCCGGCAGAACCACGACGCGCTTTCCTGCTTCGGACTTCGTCGGCCCCTCGGCCCGCTTGCCGGTGGTCAGCTCGGGGGCTGCCTGGCGGATGCGGACGGTCATGGCGTCCAGGTCGACATCCTTGCGGCGGAGCTCCGCCTGTTCCTCCGGTCGCATCGGTCCATACGCGCCGAGGTAGACCATCAGCCGCCAGCGGGGCCCGACCGCGTTGGCGAGCTCGTCGACCTGGTCGACGGTGGCGATCTGTCGTTCGGCGGACGACTCCTTGCCCGCGCCCTTGATGCGGCACGGATTGCGGCGGATCAGCTCGTCATCGACGGCTGTCTCCATGACGGCCTTGAGCAGTCGGTACGCCTTGGCGACGGTCGTCGCGGCCCCGGTGGCGGCCAGTCGTTCGGCCCGCCAGGTGCGGACGCGGGGTGCGGTGATCTGGTCGAGGTCCAGGCCCTCGAAGGTGGGCAGGAGGTGCAGCCGCGCCAGTCGGCGGTACAGCTCGTCCGTGGTGGGAGCGAGCCCGCGCTCGTCGACCCATTGGAGGGCGTATTCCCTGAAGTTCACGGCGCCCGCGTCCGGGTCCTGCCAGTTGCCGCGCGAGAGGTCGGCCTCGATCTGTGAGAGCCACACCTCAGCGTCGCGCTTGGTCTCGAACGTCTCGGGTGCGCGGAACTCCTGTCCATCCGGGCCCAGGTAGCTGGCGGTCCAACGGCCGGACCGATATTGCCGCACGGCGCCGAAGCGGCGACGACTTCCCTTCTTGTTGCCCATCAGGCGGCCTTCCCGTAGCGGGACCGACGGCGGCGGATGGGCTGCACTGTGTTGCCGTCGATGTAGGCGTCCAGGACGCTTTCCGCGATCCGCACCTGGCGGCCGACCTTGACGAAGGCGATGCGCCGTTCGGCGATGAGCCGCCGGGGGAAACGGACGGTGGTGCCGAGGCGTTCGGCGGCTTGCTCGACGGTCAGCAGGTGGTCACTCACGACCGGTCTCCTTCCAAAGCG
Organism: Streptomyces sp. TRD_SC_5; assembly: GCF_056836825.1. Classification (NCBI taxonomy): domain Bacteria; kingdom Bacillati; phylum Actinomycetota; class Actinomycetes; order Kitasatosporales; family Streptomycetaceae; genus Streptomyces; species Streptomyces sp. TRD_SC_5. The sequence goes on from NZ_JBWZZS010000001.1 coordinate 3,391,354, forward strand.
AGGGCTTCACGTGCGGTTTCGCGGTTGAGCTGGAGATCTCTTGCGATGGATGCGGCGAGGACGGACTCGCCGGGTGTGTGGCCTTGCCCCGCGTACTGCCAGTCGGTGAGCACGAGGACAGTCGGGTCCTGGTCGGGGTCGGACACGCCCAGCTCTTCGCGCTGTTGGGCGGCGCGGTAGTCGGCGCGGACCTGGCGGAGGGCTCCGAGGGTGGTCGAGTAGCGGCGTGACTTGCTGGAGAAGTGACCGCGGAAGCCGAGCATGTGAGCCCAGGCCCGCAGCCTTCGATCGGGATACAGGCCGTCGAGGTCGAAGCACGCTTCGATGAGGCGGCGCGGGTGTTCCGGTACGTCGAGGAGCACCAGGACCTCACGGTTGCCGACGCGGCGGTCGATGGTGCCGGTTGTCTCGGCTGCCTTGGTCGCGTACTTGGCCACGTAGGAGGCGACGGCCTGTTCGGTGATGTCGGTGCCGGCCTTGAAAGCTCGGATGGGCTGGATGTCGAGCCGCGAGCCCCAGCGAAGCTCACGGGTGGGCTGGTCGGCGGCGGCCGGGACGGTGATGGACGTGTACGAGTGGGTGACGGCCGCGCGGATGGAGTCGGTCAGCAGCTGCACCGAGGCCCAAGAGGGCGGCGGGTCCTCGGGACCATCAGGCCCGTCGAGACGTACGACAGCATGGAAATGGACGGCCCCGCGCTTCTGGAACTCGGCAACCTTGCCGTACGAGACGCGTACGACCCCCTTGAGTTCGCGTTGGGTGAGCCCCGCGCGGGCGGCGATCTCACGGCGCAGCCGGTTGGTGAAGCGCTGCCACAGGTTCCCGGCGTGGTTGTTGAAGAGCACGGCGGCGGCGTAGTCGTAGGTGTCCGGGTCGAGCGGCGTGCCGAGTGCGTCGTCGTCGGGAGCGTGCCCGGTGCCGCAGCGGCAGCGGCCGGAGTCCGGGCGGTTGTGGACCGGACCGAAGCTCGGCGCGGTGAGCGTGGCGAAGACGCGCGGGTGATCCCGGACGGTGGCCGGTACATCCTTGTCCTGGTCGCCCGCGAGTCCGGCCCGGATCAGGTGGTAGGTGTCGGCGGCGTACATCCAGGCGCAGGCCGGGCAGCGCGAGGCGCGTCGGTTGCCGCAGGCGACGCGGAGTCGTCCGCCTGGCTCGTCATCGGTGGAGTAGCGGTGCAGAGCCGCGCCAGTGGCTTTGTCTTTGGTGAGGGTCCAGCCGGTGAGGTGGATTGGGTTCGCACAGCCGCCGGTTCGTCGCACCTGGTCGCGCCAGCGGTCGAAGCCCGGAGACCCGGCCACCCGCAGCAGATCGCCGAAGGTGTCCGGGTCCAGGCCCGCGAGAGTCGCGGTGTCGGTCACACGCGCTCCTGGTAGCCGAGGGCGAGCGGGGCCGGGGAGACCGTGGTGCCCGTGCCCTTGCAGCGGCGGCAGGTCACTCGGAGGGTGGCGCGGGTGCCGTCAGGGAGGCGGGTGCCGGCGTCGATGGCGACGAGGGGGAAGCCGTCGCAGTCGGGGCAAACACGCGTCCGGGCATGGGTGTGCTGGGCCATGATGGTGGTCCTTTCGATTGCGGTTGGAAGGGGCCGGACCGTCCGGGCGGCGGCGATGCTTGGCGGCTTGTGCGCCGCCCGGAGGCCGGTCAGCGAGAGGTAGGGCGAGGGCCGCGACGGCCGGGGGTGCCCTTGGCGGCGTACATCGCGGCATCGGCGGCGGTGAGCGCGTCGCTGAGCGTGCGAGTGGTCAGTTCCGCGAGGCGGCAGCAGCCGACCGAGACGGAGACGGGAAGCGACTGGTCGCCGTACGGGAACGGCTCGTTGAGCGTGCGGGCGAGCGTCTCGAGCTCCGCAGTGCGGTCAGCGTTGCGGATCGCAGCGACGAACTCGTCTCCACCGAGACGGCCTGCGATGCCGTGTCGACCGCACCAGGCAGTGAGGCGGGTGGCGGTGGCGGTCAGCGCGGCGTCCCCGGCGGCATGGCCGTACGAGTCATTGAGGTTCTTGAAGTCGTCCAGGTCGAGCAGCAGGACGACCGCGTCCCGGTGACGGCGGACGATGCGCTCGGCGGCAGTGGTCCACCCGGCTCGGGTGCGAAGCCTGGTCAGAGGGTCGCGGCGGGCGGCGGCCAGGCCACGGGCGAGCAGGCCCGAGTGAGCGGCCCAGCCGATGAGCGGCAGGGATAACGCGAGTGCTTGCGTGTCCACGGTTCTCCTTCGTTGCGGTTGGAAGGGATTGCGTGGGCCGTCCGGGCAGTGGCGATGCTTGGCGGCTTGTGGCACCGCCCGGAGGCCGGTCAGCGGCGGAATTCCTGGCGGAGCATGCGAATGAGCACCAGGAGCACGACGCCGCTGATGGACAGCGCGAGCCCTGTGATGGCGACGGCGAGGAGTGAGGAGGTGAGCACCACGCCGACCACGACGACACCGGTCACGGCGGCAGCGGGATTGCTGCGGGCAACGTCGACGAGACCTGACCGGGCGGGTGCGGGTGCCGACGGGGCGGACTTCTCGACCGGGACCGGGACCGGGGCGTGGGTGTGAGCGTTTGGGGTGTACGTGTCGGGCGCCGGGTACTTGGGCTTGAACACGGTGGTTCTCCTTCCAGGCGGGTTACTTGGCGATCGGGTCGATGACCGGGGTGAGGAAGCTGTCGGCGAGGAGGTAGCCGCCCAGCAGCAGGACGGCGACCAACCACAGCGGCGGGCGGACGAGCTTGATGCCGAGGGCGCCGACGACGATCAGGGCGAGCCAGAGCGGTACGTCCATGGCAGTGATCTCCTTGGCTCTCAGCGGGGGTTGCAGCGGTGCGTACGGGCGGCCAGCTCGGCGGCGGCGCGGTTGAGGTAGTCGGCCGACCAGTCGCAGCCGGGAGCGGTGCAGGCAGCGGCGTGCGCCTCCCGGCCATGACGGTCGCGGTGGGTGCCGATCTGAACGGGACCGATGCGGTCGACGTCCCAGAAGCGATTGCGAGCCATGGTCGGCTCACTTCCTTTCAGGTGAGTTGGGCGGCGATGGCATCGGCCATCGGAGCCGGGACACCGAGGCGGGCGCGCAGGGTGTCGGTGTCGATGGCTTGGCCCGTAGCCGATCGGTGGTCGTCGGCGAGCTTCCGCGCATGGGTGATCAGTGCAGGCGGTACGGCAGGTGCCGCAGCGGGCAGTTCCGGGGCTGGAACGGGCTCAGGCTCGGCGGTCTCTTCGCGCACCAGCTCGGGTTGAGCCTCGACTGATTCGAGCGGCGTGGGCTCCGCACGCTCGGAGTCCGGGGTGTGCACCAGGAGCGTTCCGCCGAGGAAGGCGAGTGCCGGCCACCCGGCGACGAGGATGCGGAGCCAGTCCGGCACGTCGTTGAGGTCGAGCAATCCGGCGGTGGCGATGTTCGCCCCGAGGGAGGCGGCAAGGGCGACAACGAACCAGGACCAGGCGGCCCGCCTCGGAGCGTCGGAGTCCCGGAGGGTGCGAAGCCGACGCCAGGCGGCGACGAGCAGCAGATCCACAGAGACCGGGTAGGCCCATGCCTTCCAACCGTCCTGCCCGGCCGCCTGAGCAAGGTCGTGCAGGTGTGAGAAGGACAGAGCACCGGCGATCACGGCTTGCACGAGTACGGCATCCAGCCGGAACGATGACCGCATGGCCTCAGTCCTCGTCCGGGACCAGGGCGAACGCCTTGGCTGGTGCCACCGGGCGGAACGCTTCCAAGCCAGGGATGCCGGGCGTCAGGTGCGCGTACTCATTGCAGGCCGCGACCGCCTCGGCGAGGCCGGTGAACGGGCTGCGGACGAGGGACCAACCACCGGAGGAGTCACCAGCCACCGCCATGCCGCGCTGATCGGGCCCTATGTTGGTCGCAGCGAGAACGGCCACGGGGCTGATGTCTCCCAGCGCCATCTTGGCGGTGGTCTCATCATTGACCCGGTGGGAGATTCGCCCAGTGAGCTGGGCCCGCAACGCGGTTGCACCCTTGCCGAGTTCGGCACCGAAGCGCTGTCCGCACACCTCGAGGTAGATGCCCGCAGCTCGGCCGAGCTGGGCGAGCCGGACGAGTTGCGTGACCATCTGGTCCCGGCGCTTCTCGTCGGCGGCGGACGCCGTGAGGAAGAGCTCTGCCACCTCGTCGATGAAGACGACGACCGGCACCGGCCTCATGTCGTCGGGCAGCCCCCAGATGTCCGAGGTAATCGACTCCGGAGAAGAGCCGGGCGCGAGACGCTGGACGGTCCTGATCAGTTCGTAGCGCTCGGTCATCTCCACGACGAGGGCGTCAAGCAGGTCCGCGGCTTCTTCCGGGGTGCAGGCCAGAGCCGACAGCCGGGAGGCGAAGGGGGCGAGTTCCACGCCCCACTTGCAATCGATGCCGACCAGAGCGACCGGCTGCGCAGCGAGCCCCGCCACCAGGCCGCGCAGGTATACCGACTTCCCCGACTCCGTCGCGCCCATCACCAACTCATGGGCAACGGTCCGGAAGTCCCTTGTATGCACAGACCCGTCGGAGCGCAGGGCCACCGGGACACTCAGCAGCTTGGGATCTGCGGCGCGAGGCATCACGACCCTTCGCAGCACGTCGTACCCGACGACCTTGACCTGGAGCCAGCCCGGAGAGAGCGCGGAGACGTGTACTGCGTAGGCGTGCCAAGAGTGCCGCAGGCGCTCGGTCGCCGTTTCGAAGTCGTGGACCTCCTGCCCCGGCTGCATCTTGATCCGTAACACCAGGCCACTGGCAGTGATACGCACCCGAGTCAGGCGCGGCACCATCCGGGAAGGCGTTCGCCTTGTAGCGGCGGCGATGGTGAGCCGAAGGCGAGACGGCGGCTCGGTAAGGCCACACGCCTCCATGACAGAGCGGTACGTGATCGAAATCCGGGCCAGCTTTGCCAGGGCTCCGAAGGCGAACCAGTACCAGACGGGACGCTGGTGGCGAAGAACCAGCAGTCCCGCGACGCTTAGCCCGAGGCCGATGAGCGCGAAGTCCTGTCCGGCGGTCATCGGTCAGGCCGCCAGCGAGGTAACGGCAGCGGCGCGGAACGAAATCCCGTGACGCTTCTGCCCGTTGAACTCGTTTTCCCACGGCCGGGCCACCAGGCCGGTGAGCGCCACCGGGGTGCCCATGGTCAGCTCACCAGAGATGTCGTCCTCGGTCACGGTCACCGTGATGACTTCGGCATTGCCATTGGCGACGAACAGCACGTCAACGGTCATGAGAGAACCGCCGGTCTCGATGTCGACGGCCACAACGCCGTTCTTCTTGTCGCGCATCTTCGTCTGGGGCGGCTGGGCAACCATCACGGTCACACCGGTCATGTCGACGGGGATCACACGCACAGAGATCACTCCTCTAGAAGTGCTGGACTCCGCCACTCATGTACATGAGTGACATAAAGAAGAGTGCACGACTCCTATACATGAGTCAACCCGCCGAGACGAAGAAGTCACGGCGGGCTGTGGGGAGTTGAGCGGGCGTCAGTCGGTCGCCGGGATCCGGTAGGTGAAAACGAACTGGTCAGCGGCCATGAGCGTGTCGCAGACCTCCACCACGCGGCCCTCTTCGGTTACTGCGTTCCGGATGAGGTGCACGACCGGGGCGCCAGGGTTCAGAGCCAGCTCCGAAGCCTCCGCCTTGGTGGCAAGACGCGCTTCCAAGGTCTCGACGAACTCAGAGAACTCATGCCCGTGATCCTCCAAGCGGGCGTAGATGCCACCGGGGCCAGGGTTCTCGGCGAACAGCTCGGGGATGTCCTTCGCCACGTCCCACGGCACGTAAGAGGTAGCCGTCTCGACGGGAGTCCCGTTGCGGAAGTAGAGGCGCCGACGCGCGAGCACCTGAGTGCCGGCCTCGATGCCAAGCCGGTCAGCGATCTCGGCAGGCGCATCCAGAGCGCCGCTGTACAAGAGATTCACCTTGGCCGTAGCGCCTGACTGCTCCGACTCCGCCAGGTACGCGGCCTTGCCGCCTCGCCTGAGTGACCTGCGGAACCGGTCTGACGACCGCTGCCGTACGGGCGGCCGGTCCTTCACCATCGAGCCCTTGCCGTGGCGGGTATCGACGAGCCCACTGGCCCGGACTTCCACCATGGCCTTGCGGATCGTTCCGCCTGAGACGCCGTAGCGCTCAACCAGCTCGGACTCACTCGGCACCATCTCCCCAGGCTTGAGGAGACCCGCCCTGATCTGCTGCACAATCTCGTCGGCGATCTGCACGTACCGAGGTACGGCCCTGCCACCTCCCACCGCAGTTCCCATAGTCCTTCTCTTCCTCCTATGCTCCTGTACATGAGTAACGGGTCCCAGCAAAGCACGTCAACGCCGATGCACTCCGTGTCTGTCGCCGGAGCAGTGCTGCGCGAGGACGGCCGGCTACTGGCGATCCGCCGCGCGGACAACGGGACATGGGAACTGCCGGGCGGAGTCCTGGAGCTCACCGAGGCCCCCGAAGAGGGCGTCAAGCGCGAGGTCTTGGAGGAGACGGGCATCCACGTCGAGGTGGACGAACTGTCCGGCGTCTACAAGAACACGACGCGCGGCATCGTCGCCTTGGTCTTCCGGTGCAAGCCTTCGGGTGGCATCGAGCGCACCTCGGACGAGTCGACCGCGGTTGCCTGGCTCACGCCGGAAGAAGTGACCGAGCGGATGTCCGAGGTCTACGCGGTCCGGCTACTGGACGCCCTGGACGAGGAAGGCCCGCACGTCCGAAGCCATGACGGCAAGCGCCTGAGCCCAGCGCGGTAGAACTTTCCCTACTTAATCAAGACCCGCGCACGGCGCGGGCGCGCGCCGCCTCTGCGGCGCGGCCTGCCTCCTGTCTCCGCCCCGGCTGGCCGCGCCCGGCGGCGCGCTACGTGCAGCGGGCAGAAGGCGGGAAACCCCTCTGTGGCTGGGGCGGTCGGCTCCACGGCTTTAGCCACCTCCCCGGTTCGGGTCCCGCGTCGAGCAAGACCAGGGGGCCACTCGTTCAAATTCCGGGCAGGTGCAAAGCCTGCCCGAGTTGCCGGCCAGCGTACGGCCCCCTGATCATGCTCGACCCCAAACCGGGCAGGCCACCGGCCAAACCCGCTCCGCCGACCTGAGATTCCGCCAATCGAGCCCCGTGGAGCCAAGTCCTCAGATATAAGTGACTCATCGTGCCCACAAGCCACACACGGAGCAACGGAGCGCCCATGACTGATGTCACTCAAGAGGAGGCCATTAACGCCCTCAGGAAAGTCGTCGCCATTGACGCATGGACGGAAAACCACCTAATTTTGGAAACTCCGATCCAAGTCGATTCACAAAACCAGGTAACGCGATTTGACATCGCAGATCTAAAGGCAGCAGTTGGGAACCTCAACCAGGCATCGAGGGACAATTGCGCCCAGATCAAATGGCCTAACCGTTGCGAACTCTTGATTGTGCGGAATAGCTCAATTGGACCCGCAGGGATTCTCCCCCGCGACCTGGAAGAGATTACCTCTTCCGAAGATACCGGCCTAAAGTATTCTATCGGCAATCCTTCTCTTGAGTTCTCTCTGAATCTCCTCCTAAGCGATAGCGACGCATCACCACGGAGGGGCGCCTATTACATCCAGTCGGTTCGCCGAAGGCTGCGCAACAGAGCAAACTACGGATACTACGACCCCAGTCCATCCGCTGAGGCACTCTCGCTTTCTCGTGCAGTAACCGAGGCGATGCCCTTTATGACTCTGCGGATTGAGTCAACGCAAAAACGACCAGATTTCAAGGACGTCGCTGAGGCGTTCCTCTTTCAGCTTGCCTTCAACTACGACCTCTCGTTCCGCGTTGCACCGAACGCAGATCATCTGACCGGGGCAGGTCGGGTGCGTAGGCGCGGACGAGCCCTAGACGCCGCAATGGACGCACCGAGAATGACTTACAACTCAGACTTGGTGCATCATTACCAGCTGGCAGTTTCCGCCGAAAGTCCCATGCTTCAGTATCTTTCCTACTATCACATTGCCGAGCATTTTTTCGAGAAAGTTTTCAACGACGAATTCGTTGAGCAAGTGCGAAGGAAGATCGCAGACCCAGCCTTTTCGCTGAAGCGATCAAAGGACATTCAGGGTGTAATTAAACTAGTTACCTCCACTCAGCGGAAAGTCCGCGATGAAGGCGGCGTCGACGAGCAACGCGCACTCGGGCTAGTATTGGAAAAATTGGTCGAGACTGATCGGCTACTCGATGATATGAGGGCGCACGATTCGAGCTTGATCGACTACTACAAGGAGAACTCGCCCTCATTCTCCGAAAATGCCCCCGTGGACCTCGAAGCGAGCCGAGAAACGGAGATGAAGGCCACGCTAGCGAAGCGCATTTACCAGACACGAAATTCTCTAGTCCACGCCAAGGATGGCGCCCGCCCGAAATACTTCCCTTTCGTCGATGATGACGAACTCTCCAAAGAGATTCCCCTTCTACGCTTCTGCGCCGAACAAATAATTATTGCTCACGGAAAAGTAATGTGAGACATCAGTCGTGACGAGCCGGTCCTGGATCAGGGAGCGCAACACGACCTACGACGCAACGGCCTGCCCCGAGGCAGCCACCGGATGAAGTCCGGCTGCTTCGTGGTCTCCAGGCGTGAAGACGCCGGGCAGCGAACCTGCGGGTCGATGTGTGTGTGGCGATCGGCATGTCTGGTTGAGCTGGGCAGACGGCCCGAGGCACTACTGGATACCTGCTGAAGCCGCAGCTGTTCCGCTGACATCCAACACTGACATCAACGACTACGAACGGCGGCAACAGTCAGCAACCACATATGACACCGGTGCGCGAGCCGGATCCCGACCAGGTGAAGCGGAGATCGAACTCCTAAAGCGGGTGTCGCATCCGAGCAGGAGCCCAGGGGCACGCTGCTGCCAGTCTCCCAACAGCTACCGTGGCCGCGTGGATGAAGAACCGGTGGTCATCAAGCTCACGCGCGATCAAGCGCTCGTCCTGTCTGACTGGCTCTACGAGGCCATGTTCAAGTCCGACGACCTGAGCGCCATCGTGAAGGACCGCTCGGTCTGGTCCGCGATCTACGCCGTCTCCGGAACGCTCGACAAGACGCTTAACGAGATTTTCATGCCCGACTACAGCGAACGCCTAGCCGCGGCGAAGCAGCGCCTTCGCGAGGCCGTGGGCGGCGAGGAAGAGGAAGCGCCGGCCCAGGCCGTGGCGGAGGACTAAACACGGTCCACGAGGTCGCACGACAGCGCACCAGATTGGCACCAGAACAGCCGGTCAACAGCGGTCACTACGAGCTAGACCGGTTCTGTTCAGTGGGCGCCCGTGGGCACGGTTGCCGCAGGTCAGCGCCTCGGTTAGCCCCGAGCGGTCAGTGATTCCCAAGCTCAGAGCGCGAGTTCGATTCTCGTCACCCGCTCCAAAGAGAAGCCCCAGGCCATTGGCCCGGGGCTTTGTTGTTGTCTAGACCATTTTCAAAGGCGCGTGCCATTCGCGTGCCATAAGTGGCGCACTAACGGCCCGAATTGAGGCTTGGGGCGCCACCTGAAGCCCGCCACCCTCCCTTCATCTCGTATCGCGAGACGCATTTGATGTGGCCTGCGCCACAGCGGGGCTGAGTGGCCGCTGTATGCCGACGCAAACAGCGGCAGGGGAAGGCCCCCATTAGGATGCGGATATGAGTCAGCAGGCGTGGCGTGCGACCCGGCCCTGTGGGGTGCGGGCGTACGTGCTGCTTGTCCTGGCTGTGCTGGCGGGTGTGGTGGCCATGCACGGTCTGGGGCCTGCTGTTCCTCCGGCGCTGAACCACGCCGCGCCGGATTCCCGCCATGCGGTTACGGCTGCAGCCCCGTCTCACGCCTGTGACTGCGTACACGTCGACCATGAGGGCAACGACGATGCGGGCGGACACGTCGAGCATGCCGACGCCACCTGCGCGGCCGGCGGCACGAGCGGAGCGCCCGCACTGCCCGCGCTCTCTCCGGACAAGGTGGTCACCAGCCCGACAGCGGACGTGCTCGCAACTGCTCCTGCGGCGACGCTTGGTGAACGCGCCCCGCCCTCGCTGAGCGAGCTGCAACTCCTGCGCATATAGGCGGCCTCGGCATGCCCGGCACCTTCGAGCCGGTGACGCCTTCGAGAGCCATGCCCGATTAAGCGCACACACAGGAGTTGCACCACCATGACCGCACACCGTTCCCTGATCCGCCGTGCCGCCGCTGTTGCGGCTGCGGCCACCGCCGCCGTCGTACTCGCCGCCTGTGGCGGGGGAGATGACAGTCCGGCCGGCCACGACGGCCACGACAAGACCTCCTCGCCGAGCACGTCTGCCCCCGCCGAGCAGGGCAAGCAGAACGCCGCCGATGTCACCTTCGCGAAGGGGATGATCCCGCACCACCGTCAGGCGGTCGAGATGGCCGACCTGGCGGAGACCCGGGCCCAGTCCGCCGAGGTCAAGAAGCTGGCCGCGGAGATCAAGAAGGCGCAGGACCCGGAGATCAAGACTCTGTCCGGTTGGCTCACCGCCTGGGGCGAGGACGTGCCCAAGGAGGACGAGAGCGCGGAGCACGGCGGGCACTCCATGACCGGGATGATGACGCCCGAGGAGATGGACAAGCTGGAGAAGTCCTCCGGCGCGGCGTTCGACACCGCCTTCATGGAGATGATGATCAAGCACCACGAAGGCGCGATCGAGATGGCCAAGACCGAGCAGTCCGACGGCGCCCACCAGCCCGCCAAGGACATGGCCGGCGACATCATCGCCTCGCAGAGCGCCGAGATCGAGCGCATGAACAAGCTGCTCGGCAAGAGCTGACCGTACGAGCGACAACCCGGGGGCGGCTACCAGCCGCCCCCGCATCCCCCTCGGCGGCGTGGTGCTGCCGTCCATGATCCGTTCGTTCGACGACCAGCTTGGACTTCTGCCGTGACCACACGTTCCTTTGTGCTGCCTGCACGCCGCCCCCGGCGAGCAGCAGCTGCCCTCCTGACCTGCGGCGCGCTCCTGCTTGCGGCGGCGTGCAGCTCCACCGGCGACGACTCCACCGGTGAGGCTTCCGCGGTGCCTGACCCAGGGACCGGACACCTGCACGGGCTGGGCGTCGACCCGGCCGACGGCGCCGTCTACGCCGCCGGTCACCTGGGCGTCTTCCGCCTGACCGGGACCAAGGCGATACGGGTCGCCGACCGCTACCAGGACACCATGGGCTTCACCGTCACCGGCCCTGGCACGTTCCTGGCCAGCGGCCACCCCTCACCCACCGACCGCACAGCCACCTCCCCGCACCTGGGCCTGATCCGCAGCACCGACGCCGCCAAAACCTGGACGACCGTGTCGGCAGAAGGCGAGGCCGACTTCCACTCCCTCCAGCAAGCAGGCCATGTGCTGTACGGCTTCGACAGCCAGACCTCGCAGATCTGGGCCAGCAACGACCAAGGCCGCACCTGGGACTGCCGAGCGCAACTGCCCATCGGCGATCTCGCCGCCCACGCGAAAAAGCCCAAAGAGGTGTGGGCCACCACGACGGACGGTTTGGTGACCAGCGGCGACAGCGGCCGCACCTTCCGACCCGTGCCGGGAGCACCTGACCTGGCCGCGATTGAACGCCCGGCTCCCGACGCGCTGGTCGCGCTTGGAGCGGACGGGAAGGTGTTGAGCAGCCGTGACGGCCGCACCTGGGCGGCCAGCGGCGCGCTTCCGCGAGGAACGAAGCCCACCGTGCTGACCGCCGTGAGCCCCATGCATCTGCTGGCCGCCGACGTCGACGACCGGGTCTACGAGTCCAAAGACGGGGGCCGCAACTGGAAGGTGCTGCAACGCCCCAATCACGAGTCCGGTGATAACCACTAGCGGCGGCACCACCAGCCGTGATCATCTCCTGGGCTGTGCCGGGCGGTCGCGTCGGGCTCAGACTGGAAAAGGCGGGAGGGAGAACGTCATGGATCACATGGACCACACCGCTCATAACGCCAGCACATCAGACTCGCAGCATGCGGAACACGATCACGCCGACCCTGGTCACGGCCGCACATGGGGTCTGGTGGCGCTTCCTGGGGTACCGCGGCGAAGGCGACGGCTCACTGCCTGACCGGTTGCGCGATCGGCGAGATCCTGGGCATGGCCATCGGCACCGCCCTGCTCTGGGGCAACGTCCCCACCATGGCGCTGGCGATCGCTCTGGCCTTCCTGTTCGGCTACTCCTTCACCATGTACGCGGTACGCAGGGTGGGCCTACGGCTCAGGGCCGCCATCCGCGTCGCGCTGGCGGCCGACACCGTGTCCATCGCCGTGATGGAATTCGTGGACAACCTGATCATCGCCCTCACTCCCGGCGCCCTGGACGCCCACCTGTCCGACGGGCTGTTCTGGGGCGCGCTCCTGGGCGGCTTCGCCGTCGCCTTCGTCATCACCACGCCGCTGAACAAGTGGATGATCGGCCGCGGCAAGGGCCACGCCGTCGTCCACGCCTATCACTGACCAGTACGACTGCGCCGACGGAGCCTGGCCGCATCCGGGCCGTTCCCCCGGATGCGGGCCCTTGGTGTTTGCGCCAATCACCGGCGTGTTACCCGTCTCAACGACGCCGAGGCCCGGTGGCGGGCCGCCCGGACCCGCAGGCTCTGGCGACGTGGAGGCGACGACGATGACCACGATGGTCAAAGACATGCTGGACACCTACCCGGCGGACCTCGGCGGCGTGGACCGCGACGCCCTGGCGCGCTGTATCGAGGCATGCATCGCCTGCGCACAGGCGTGTACCGCTTGCTCGGACGCCTGCCTGTCCGAGGAGATGATCGCCGACCTGGCCAAGTGCATCCGTACTGACGCAGACTGCGCCGACATCTGCAACGCCACCGCCTCGGTTCTGTCCCGCCACACTGGCTATGACGCCAACATCACCCGCGCGATGCTCACCGCGTGCGCAACCGTCTGCAAGGCGTGCGCCGAGGAATGCGAACGCCACGCTGATATGCACGACCACTGCCGCGTCTGCGCCGAAGCCTGCCGCCGCTGCGAGGCAGCCTGCAACGACCTCCTTGCCTCCCTGGGCTGACAAGCCCAGTTCCGCAGCTACCAGTGCGCACACCGCTTGCTGCGCCCAAGTGAAGGCCCTTTCCAATGTGCCGCATGTCGCTCGGGAAGGGCCTTCGCTGTTGCGCTCCATTCCGATCACAGCACGGCATCGTGAGCGAGTAGCCCCCTCTTTGTGTACAGGACCGCCTTTGTGTACAGGGCTGCCCTGATCGTCGACTGCCTGCATGGCCTGGGCAGGACCCCCAGCGTTCGGCGGACGGTGGGGGCGCCTCGGGAAACGCGGGGTCGGTGGTCCGATGAGTACAGCGGTGGCCACGCCGGTACGGCTGAGTGTCCGGCGTGGTGACGACGCCGTGCTGGAGGACTTGGAGTGGCCATCGGTGCCGCTCGGGCTGCTGCGGCAGGCCCGGCCGTGGAGGACGTTCAGCTGGCACAAGAGGCAGCACTACTCGCGCACCTACTCACGGGGTCCTGGCCTGGCGGGCCGTCACCACCGGTACGGCGTCACGAGCGCACGAAGCAGGCCCCCTCGCGAGATTTCCATCATTAAGGCGGAATACCCCAGGGGGGTATACGGTTGTGATCAACGTCCTGAACGGACAACGCCAGAAGGCGCATCACACCATTGGAGATGTCATGAAGAACCACTCCGGCCACGACCAGACCAACCACGGCGGCCACGGCGCAGCCCAGCCCGGTGGGCTGTCGGTCTCCGAGAACGGGTACACCTTCGAGCTCGACTCGACGATCCTCACCGTCGGCGTGCAGCCGGTCAGCTTCCGGGTGATCGGCCCCGACGGACAGGCAGTGACCGAGTTCGTGACCGAGCACGACAAAGAACTGCACTTCATCGCCGTCCGGCGCGACACGGCCGGGTTCCAGCACGTGCACCCGGTGATGAACGAGAAGGGCACCTGGAGCGTCGAACTGGCCCTGGAACCGGGGGACTGGAGGTTCTTCGCCGACGTCCACCCGGCCGGCCACAGCGGGACCATGACGCTGGGGATCGACGTCGCGGTCGCCGGGCCGTACGACCCGCAGCCGCTCCCCGAGGCCACCGGGATCGCACAGATCGGCGAGTACACCGTCGCGCTCGACGGCGAACTCCTGCCCGGCGAGACGAGCGAACTGACCCTCACCGTCAGCCGGAACGACCGCCCCGTCACCGACCTGCAGCCCTACCTGGCCGCGTACGGGCACCTGGTGGCACTGCGGGTGGGCGACCTGGGCTACCTCCACGTCCACCCGGAGGGCGAACCCGGCGACGGCACCACCGCACCGGGACCCAGGATCGCGTTCATGGCGGCCGCGCCTTCGGCCGGCACCTACCGCCTGTACCTGGACTTCCAGCACAACGACGTCGTCCGGACGGCCGAGTTCACGGTGCGGACCACCGCGACCACCCCCCGCTCGGACGCGGCATCCCAGGCCGCACCCGAGCACAGCAACCACCACCACGGCCACCACGCACACCACTGACCGCATGAACACCACTGATCACCTGCCGCGGCACACGGCGCGGCCCAGGGGCGCTCGACTCGTCGAGCCTCACCGTCCCCAGCACGTCGCCCCATCGGAAGGAGCGTCATGCCCCGCCTGACCCGACTCACACCCGACACGGCGGTCGGCGCCTCGCGCGACCTCCTCGCCGACCTGGTCTCCCGCCATGGCCAGATCGGTGACATGGTCTCCACGATGGCGCACTCACCGGCTGTACTGGTCGGCTACCTTCAGCTCAGCCGGGCCATGGGACGAGCCAAACTCGACCGCAGGACCAGCGAACGGATCTCGATCGCCATCCAGGCCCTGCAGGGATGCAGGCTGTGCCTCGACGCGCATGTCAGTGCCGCCCGCGCCATGGGAGTGGACGAGGAAGAGATCGAGCGAGCCCACGCGGGAACCTCGGCCGATCCCGCGATCGCGGCGATCATCACCCTCGCCCTCCAGGTCTATCGCGAGCCGACGTCGATCACCGACGAACAGGTCAGCGCGCTGCGTGAGCACGGCTACAGCGACCGCGTGATAGCCGATGTCGTCGGCGTCGTCGCACTCAACATCCTCACCGGCGCCTTCAACCTGCTCGCCGGCCTCACACCGGGGAGCGACACCGGTGCGTAGAGACACCCCCGCCTGTACTCGCGGGACACGGCCTCCACCCCGGGGCCGTGCCCCGCCGCATGGACACGGAAGGAACCCGCCATGCGTCTGTTCGCCATCCGCGACTACCGCCACCTGTTCAGCGCCCAGGTCATCGCCCTGTTCGGTACCGGGCTGACCACAGTGGCCCTCGGGCTGCTCGCCTACGACCTCGCAGGACCGCGCGCCGGCATGGTCCTCGGCACCGCCCTGACCATCAAGATGGTCATGTACGTGCTCATAGCCCCTCTGGCTGCCGCGTACGTCGACCGGCTCCCCAGGAGAACTCTCCTGGTCCTCCTCGACGTGGTCCGCGGTGCGGTGGTCCTGGCACTGCCGCTGGTCACCGAGGTCTGGCACATCTACGTCCTGATCGGCCTGCTCCAGGCCGGCTCCGCGGCGTTCACCCCGACGTTCCAGGCCGTCATCCCCGACATCGTCACCGACGAGTCCGACTACACGCGTGCCCTGTCCGCCTCCCAGGTCGCCTCCACGATGGAGAGTCTGCTCAGCCCCGTGCTGGCAGCCGTCGCCCTGACGTTCATGAGCTTCAACTGGCTGTTCCTGGGCACCTCCGCCGGATTCCTCATCTCCGCCCTGCTCGTCTTGTCGACGCGCATCCCCGAGGCCCGCCCCAGTACCCACGCCAAGGCATGGGACAAGGCCGCAGCGGGGATCAGGACCTTCCTCAGGACGCCGCGGCTGCGCGGCATAATGGCGCTCAACCTCGTGGTTGCGGCGGCAGGGTCGATCGTCGTCGTCAACACCGTCAACTACGTCCGTGACGAGCTCGGCGGCTCGCAGTCGGACGTCGCCTGGATGCTCGCCGCCTCCGGCACCGGAACCCTCCTGGCCGCCCTCGTGCTGCCCCGCGTTCTCGACCGGATCGCCGCCCGCACCGTCATGATGACCGGCGCCGGAGTCCTCGTCGGCGGCACGACCGCCGCGGTGACGCTCATCGCGGCCGGCCTGACCACATGGACCGGTACGGCGATCATCTGGACCGTGATCGGCATCGGCATGGCACTGATCATCACGCCGACCGGCAAGGTCCTGCGCGCCTCCGTCGGACGGAACGCGATCCCCGAGGCATTCGCGGCCCAGTTCTCTCTGTCGCACCTGGCCTGGCTGATCACCTATCCCGTCGCGGGATGGCTCGGCACGAACGTCGGCTTCACCCTTGCCTGGTCCGTCCTCGTGGTCCTTGCCGGAGTAGGAGCGATCGGTGCGCTCCTCCTGTGGCCGCGCCACGACGGACGAGGAGCCATGACCAGCCCCGTGACACCCGCCCGGCACGCGCCCCTCACGGACCGGTCCACCCTTTCCAAGGCCGCGTGATGCGCCGCGTACAGCGCTCTGACTGTCTGCGTCGTGCACAGCACGCACTGTTGGCGAGACACACCGCAATACTCAGTGCGGCGGGCGCAGTCCGGCCAGGGTGACGGCGACAAGTCTGCGGACTGCGGCTTCGGATGGCAGGTTGCCGGCTGCGCTCAGGGCGTGGAGGCAGTAGCTCGCGAGCTCGTCGGGCGCGACATCGTCTCGGAGGTAGCCGCTGTTCGCCGCCTCGGCCAGCAGGTCCCGGAACAGGTCGATGAGCTGCTGCTGCGCGTGGGCGACATGCTCGCCTCGGTGCAGGAGCGCCCCGAGTTCCTCGGTGCCGTGCCGCTTGCGGTGGTAGCAGATGAGGGCGTAGTGCTCGAGTACCGCTTCGAGCCGCTCGCCGGCGTCGCCGGGTTGGTCCCGAAGTCCAGCGAGTTGTTCAAGGTGGCCGGCGACGTGACGTTCGTGGTGGGCGGCCAGGATCGCTTCGACGTCCGGAAAGTACTTGTACAGCGTCGCGCGACCGATGCCGGCCTTCTCGGCGATCTGGGTCATCGTCACCGACATCAGCCCGTGCTCGCTCACCAGCGCCCAGGTGGCTTCCAGGATCGCCTCGCGCACCGCGTGGCGGTGCGCCTCGATCGTCTCATTCCACAGCTTCGGCACCAGAGCAGTATACGTGGCGATGCTGCCGTGACACCACGATTTCAAATAGACACAGTGTCTCGTAAACTGGCCGTCGGAGACCCGCCGACCGTGCGCACTGGAGGAACCCCATGGCTGACTCACCCCACACCACCGACGACGGCACCGGCGTGGGACGTGGATCGCCTCCCAGTACGCCACGTTGGGTGAAGGTGTCGGCCATCATCGTCGGCGTACTGATCCTGCTGGTCGTGATCGCGAAGCTCACCGGCCTCGGCGGCGATCACGGCCCTGGCCGGCACATGGGCGCCGGCGTCACACCGCAGACCGGCATTACAGAAATCCAGGCAGTGTCCGGCGGCAACCCGGGCGCGTACGCACTGGAGGGCGGCAACCGATGATCATGCCCCCGCGCCTCCGCAAGGTCGTGCTGACCGCTCACGTCGCCACCTCGGTGGGTTGGCTCGGCGCGGTCTTCGCCTACCTCGCCCTCGATGTCACCGCTGTGACCAGCCAGGACGTGTCGACGGTGCGTGGCGCGTACGCCGCGATGGAGGTGACGGTGCTGTACGCCATCGTCCCGCTGGCCGTCGCATCAGTGCTCATCGGGATCATCAACGCCTTGGGCACCCCATGGGGCTTGGTTCGGCACTACTGGGTCCTGGTAAAGCTCCTGCTCACGGTCTTCGCCGCCACGGTCCTGCTGATTCAGGCGCAGACCGTGAGCCACCTGGCAGAGACAGCGGCGTCCAGTGCCGATCCCCGCGTGCTGCCCGGCACGCTGCTCCACTCCGTCGGCGGTCTGGTGATCCTGCTCCTCATCCTGATCCTCTCCGTGTTCAAGCCGCGAGGCGTAACCCGGTACGGGTGGCGCAAGCAGGACGAGCAACGGCGCAACGACCGCGCCCGGCGTACGGCGCCCGTGGGCTGAATGCGGCGGCTGTTGTCGACGAAGGTCCACACACGGGTCGCCGCTCACGCAGCGGCCTACTATGGCCTGCGTACTCTGCGGCGGAAGAAAGAGGGGCCATGCGTCGGCTCGGCCATCTCGAAGCGGAGATCATGGACCGTCTCTGGACCTGGAACCGTCCCGCGACAGTGCGCGAGGTCGTGGACGACATCAACAAGGACCGGCCCGTCGCGTACAGCACGGTGATGACCGTCACCAACATCCTCCACGGCAAGGGCTGGCTGCTTCGCGACAAGCAGGGTCGCGCCTGGCACTACACCCCGGTTCGCAGCCGTGAGGAGTACTCGGCCGCCCTCATGGAAGACGGCCTGGGAACCAGCAAGGACCGCCCCGCCGCCCTGATCCACTTCGTCGAGAACATGTCCGAGGACGAGGTAGCCGCATTGCGCAAAGCCCTGGAGACCACGGGACAGCAGGCCAAGCAGTGAACGCGGCCCCCGCCTTGATCGGATACATGACCGCCGTGGGGGTTGTCGCCCCACGGCTGATGCTGCGAAGCAGCTGGCCGCACCGGGCACCCGCGCTGGCGGCGGTCGTATGGCAGGCGCTGGCTCTCTCGTTCGCCATCTCGGCGGCACTCACCGCGTACCACCTCGCCGCCCCGACCGAGCACCTTCACAGCGGTTTCGTCGGTCTGCTGCACGCGTGCGGACTGCACGCGGACGTCGGAAGGCCCGATCCTGGTACGGCTCAGCAGCTGGCAGTTGCCCTGCCAGGGGCTGTCATGCTTGCCCTGATCGGCAGCTTCGCCCTGCATGTACTGCGAGCACGCAACGCACGCGCCCGGCATCGTCACGCCTTGGACCTGGTGGGCCGGCACTCGGACCACCTGCACGCCACGGTTCTGGCGTACGACGCTCCCGCCGCGTACTGCCTCCCTGGGCGGCGATCGAGGATCGTCGTCAGTGACGCTGCGGTGGAACTGCTGTCACCCGAGCAACTCGACGCCGTACTGGAACATGAGCGCGCCCATGTCGCCGGCCGCCACCACCTGGTGCTGGCGGCGGCGGAGGCGTTCGCGTCGGTGTTCCGGTGGGTGCCGCTGGCACGTCACGTCAAGGAGCAGACAGCACTGCTGCTGGAGATGATCGCGGACGACCGCGCCCTGCGCACGCACTCGCATGCTGTCTTCGCCACGGCGATGTACGAGATGGCAGCGGCCACCGCTCCACGGGGCGCGTTCGCGGTCGGCGGCCACACCGCGCTCGTTCGCATGCGGCGCGTTCTCGGACCGCGCCGCGCACCCCACCCCGCCCTGCGGGGATCGGCTGCGGCTGCGGCCGTCATCGCACCGATGCTTCCCCTGCTCCTCGCCTGTCCGCCAACCCTGGGGTGACGGCTCGCATGAGGCGGAATGCGGCGCGTTGCCCCAGCTTCGTCAGCTGATGCGTACGCCCCACATGAACGGCATTCCGCTGCGCGCGATGGACTCGTAGCGGACCTGGGCACCGGGCTTGGGGGCATGGAGGATCTGGCCGTTGCCGGCGTAGAAGCCGACGTGGCTCAGGTCGCTGCGCATGATGATGAGGTCGCCGGGCTTGAGAGCGCTCATGGAGCTGATCCGGGTGCCGGCGTTGGCCTGCGCCTGGGAGGTGCGAGGTATGGAGACGCCGGCTTGCTGGAAGGCCCAGGAGGTCAAGCCGGAGCAGTCGAAGGAGTTCGGCCCGGTTGCTCCCCATACATAGGGCATGCCGACCTTGCCCTTGGCCGCGCTGAAGGCGGAAGCAGCACGCTGGGAAGCACTGCCTTCGTTTCCGAGCTCGACCCGCTCACTGGCGCGGTTGGCTCGCTCTTCCTCGGCGGCGATCTTCGCCCGCTCCTCGGCCGTCAGCGTGTTCAGCAGCTTTTGCGCCTCCGCCAGCTTGCCGTTGATCTGCTTCTTCCTGCTCCCCAGTTCCTTGCGCGTGTCCTCAAGGTCCCTGAGTTTTTCCGTAGCCTGACTGCGCTTCTGCTGCAGGGCACGCTGCTGCGACAGGAAGAGTTGGAGCGCGTCGGCCTGCCGCGCGCTCAACCGGTCGATGTCCGATGCCTTCTGCAGGTAGGCGTCCGGGTCTGACGAGAGGAACAACTGCACCGACGGATCGAGGCCGCCCGTACGATATTGCCCAGCAGCTATCGAGCCCAGGCGGCCACGCAGTTCGTTGAGCTCGCCCTGCTTGCGAGCAGCCGTCTCCTGCAGATCGGCCACCTGCTTCTGCAGACCGTCGGCCTTCTCCTTCGCCCCGTTGTACTTCTCCGTGGCCTGCGTCGCCTCTTCGTACAGACGGTCGACCTGCGCTTTGACGCCCTTTTTGTTGGGGTCGGGCAAGGGGTCGGCCGAAGCCGACTGCGTCGACATGGCGACGGCGGCCGCCGCTGTCACCGTGAGGACGGTCGCATAGCTCTGATTCGGCTGCTTAGGACGGCGGTGGGACGCCACTGAGGCGAGCTCCTTCTTCCTTGACCCGCCTGTCGAGAGAGCGATGCTGCCCCTCCCCGGACCCGCTCAGGCACAGCGGGTGTGGCGGCACCCTCGCCGCCGCCCCGGGCAGGCGACCGTTCATGCGAAGACTCGCGCATACTAATCTGTTAAGCAGATTAGTTCCAGTGAGGTGTTTGGCAGCGCCGGATCCATGAATGCCGGTCCAACACTGCCAAGCCGGGGCACGGTTACCGCACGGCCAATTCGTCGGCGTCGCGTGGTGGTGGGACGAGGCGGACGGTTGCCCTTTCGCCGGTGTTCTCCGACGTCTCCGCCTGCTGGCGGCGTACGTCGGTGTCGATGTCGGCGGCGAGTTTGCGCTGGTGCTCCTTGGTGGAGTGCTGGTAGATCGGCGCCTTCGCGGCTACCGTGGTTCGAGGAGGTGCTACATAGTGAAGTCACTTCGCGATATGGCGGAGGGGGGCTCCTCCGTCAGCACATCGCTGGATCGGCTCTTCGAGCTTGCCGAGGTTCTCGGCGCGATGATGGAGCGCGGTGTCACCGAGCGCGGCCTGACGACGGCACGCGCCGGCCTGCTCTGGGCATTGCTGCACGGTGGGCCGATGACGCAGCGGGCACTGGCCGAGCGCCTGGGCGTCACGCCGCGCAATGTCACCGGCCTGCTGGATGCGCTCCAGTCCGACGGCCTGGTCGCTCGCCACGCTCACCCCACGGACCGGCGCGCAATCCTGGTTTCCCTCACGGACAAGGGCCGTTCGCTGACGACGGCGCTGCGCGGCGGGCACGACGAACTGGCCGCCGAACTGTTCGGAGACATGCCACCGGCTCAGCTCGACGTCTTCAGGACGGGGCTGGAGCGAGTGACCGAACGGCTTCGGGCCATCAATGCGGCCGGACGGGAACCGCGAGCGGGCGCCTGACCCTAGTGGCCACGCGGGGCGTACATGATCACGGCCATGCCGGCGAGGGAGATCAAAGCACCGATGACGTCGAAGCGGTCGGGACGGTAGCCGTCAGCGACCATGCCCCACGCGATCGACCCGGCCACGAAAATCCCGCCATACGCGGCAAGGATGCGGCCGAAGTGAGCGTCCGGCTGGAGCGTGGCGAAGAAGCCGTACAGGCCGAGCGCGATCACCCCCGCTCCGATCCAGACCCAGCCTCGGTGCTCTCGCACCCCTTGCCACACCAGCCAGGCACCGCCGATCTCGAAGAAGGCCGCGACGGCGAACAAGGCGATGGAGCGGGCAACGAGCATGGACAGCGGGGCTTTCTGCCTCGAGGGGTCGGAGGGCGGCGGTAAGGACGATCAGTGGGCTCAGTCAGCGTGCCAGGGCGCGCCGGAGCGAGTACGGACCGGGGTGGCGGTGAGCTGCAGGGCGTAGACCAAGCGGTCGGGGTCGGGCACGGGACCGAGGTAGGTGTGTCCGGTCATGTGACACCAGGCCGACAGGTCCAGCGGGGCGGCAGGATCACGTGCGATCACGTGGACCAGCGTCCCCTCGGGCGCCTCGGCGATCTCCCGCCGGAGGAGCAGGAGAAGCTGTACGCACAGCAGATCGCCGCCGTCGACCACCAAATCAGGCGTCACTCGGCGCCGTCTGCGTGGAGAGCAGGGATCACGCGGCGGCCCCGCTGTCCACGGGCAGCTCGGCCAGCCGCCACTCCAGCATCCCGTCGGTCAGCCGAACCGCCTTGCGGCCGCGAGCGTTCAGTAGGCGTACGGCGTCGTAGGCGAGGACGCAGTAGGCGCCGCGACAGTACGCGACCACTTCCGCGTTGTCCGGCAACTCCGAGACTCGGTCAGCGAGTTCGTCGACCGGGATGGAGATCGCGCCGGGGATGTGTCCGGCGGCGTACTCCTCGGCCGGGCGGACGTCGAGGACGACGACCTCGCCCGCCTGGGCGCGGGCCAGCAGATCCTCGCGGTCGACCTCCTCGGCGTCGTCCGTGCCGAGGTAGGCGGTGCGGGCCGGTTCGACGTCGGCCTGGTGCGTTTGAGCGACCTGGCGCAGTAGGGCATACAGGGCTGCAACATCGTCGCCGGCCAGCCGGTAGTGGATGCGTACGCCGTCGCGGCGAGTGGCCACGAGCCCGGCCTGCTTGAGGGTCTGCAGATGAGCGGAGGCGGTGGTCATGTTCAGCCCGGCCGCCTTGGCGAGCGCGTCGACGGGGCGCTCGCCCTGCGCCAGGAGATCGAGCAGTTCCAGGCGCTTTCCGCTGCTCAGTGCTTTCCCGGTGCGTGCGAAGGCGTCGTACAGCGCGGCTTTGCGCGCGGGGTCTCCCATGACATCCTCCATTATTCCATGGAATAGTGTAGCTAAGGCTGGGTGCTAAAGCGACCCGCACCTTCCGTGACACCTGGAGGACCTGATGGGCTTCGCCGACGATCACTTGACACCGCTGGTCGATGAGGGTCTGGGCAACAGCGCCTACCTCGTCGACCTCGGCGACGGGCGGGCCCTGGCCGTGGACGCCAGCCGCGATCTCCGCGCCCTGCGCCAGGCAGCCGATCGGCGCGGTCTGACGGTGGCCTTCGCCGCCGACACCCACCTGCACGCCGACTTCCTCTCCGGTGCGGTGCAGTTGGCCGCCGACGACGGCGCGGCCGTACTCGCCTCCGCCGCCGGAAACCGCGCCTTCCCTCACACCTCACTCGACGACGGCGACGAGACCGACCTCGGCGGGCTGACCCTGCGGGCAGTGGCCACCCCCGGCCACACCGACGAGCACCTGTCCTTCCTGCTCCTGGACGGCACCCGCGAACTGGGTGTGTTCACCGGCGGATCCCTGATCGTCGGCTCGGCGGCCCGTACGGACCTGCTCGGGGCCGATCGTACGGAGAAGCTGGCCCGCGCCCAGTACCGCTCACTGCGGCGCCTGACCCAGCTGCCGGACGCGACGGCTGTATGGCCGACGCACGGCGCCGGGTCCTTCTGCTCCGCCCCGCCAGGGGCCGAGCGCACCACCACCATCGCCGCGCAGAAGCGGGCCAACCCGCTGCTCGCGGCGCCGGACGAGGACACCTTCGTACGGGAGTTGCTCGGCAGCCTCGGCTCCTACCCCGCGTACTTCGACCGGCTGAGCGAGGTCAACCGGCGCGGTCCCGCCATCCTCGGCTCCGACCCCAGGCTCCCCGCACTCTCCGTGGACCAGGTGCGCAACCTGCTCGGCGAGGGCGCTCAACTCGTCGACGTACGGCCCATCGCGGAGTTCGCCGCCGGTCACATCCCGGACGCCGTGTCCATCCCGCTGCGCCACCAGTTCGCCACCTGGCTGGGCTGGCTGCTGCCCGACGACACCCCACTCGTCTTCGTCACCAACCCCGGCCAGGACCTCGCCGAACTCACGTGGCAGGCGCTGAAGATCGGATACGAGCGACTGGCCGGACACCTCGACGGCGGCATGGCCGCCTGGACCGCAGGCGGCGGAGAACCAGAGCGCATCGAACTGCTCACCGCCGACCGGATCGCCGAACGCCCGGTCCTCGACATCCGCCAGCGGGCTGAGCACATCGCCGGACACATCCCCGGAGCGGTCCACATCGAACTCGGCAACCTCGCCGGCCAAGCCGGCGAACCACCGGAGCATGCCGTCGTCGCCTGCGGCCACGGTGAGCGCGCCATGACCGCCGCCAGCCTGCTGCAACGCGCCGGCCACAAGGATCTCGCCGTCCTCGACGGCGGACCCGGCGACTGGTCCAAGGCCACCGGCCGCCCCCTGGAGGAGACCGCGTGACCACCCACGCCACCTCCGAGACCAGCTCCGGCATACGTCTCGGACTAAGAGCGAACCTGGCCCAATTCAGCCTGCTGGTCGTGGTCAACGCCCTGGTCGGCGGCATGCTCGGCCAGGAACGCACCGTACTGCCGCTGCTGGCCGAGGACGTCTTCCACCTGTCCACCGCAACGCTGGGACTGACGTACATCCTGGCCTTTGGCGCGACGAAGGCTGTCACCAACTTCTTCGCCGGCACCTGGTCCGACCGCTACGGCCGCAAGCCCGTCCTCATCGCGGGCTGGCTGATCGCCCTGCCCGTACCCGCCATGCTCGCCTGGGGCCCCTCCTGGGGCTGGATCATCGCCGCCAACATCCTGCTCGGCATCAACCAGGGCCTTACCTGGTCCACCACCGTCATAATGAAGATCGACCTGGTCGGCCCCGAACGCCGCGGCCTGGCCATGGGCTTCAACGAGGCGGCCGGGTATGTCGCTGTCGCCGCGACGGCGATGGCCACCGGTGCGATAGCCGAGCACGCAGGACTGCGCCCCGCGCCGTTCCTGCTGGGTGCCGCCTACGTCGTCCTGGCCCTGGGCCTGACGACATTCGCCGTACGCGAGACCCGCGACCACGCCCGCTTCGAAGCCGCCCGCCACGTCGCCCCGGCAGGCAACGAGCACAACGGAGAACTGACCACCGGCCAGATCGCCCGCCTCACCAGCCTCCGCGACAAAGCCCTGTCCGCCGCCAGCCAGGCAGGCCTGGTCAACAACCTCAACGACGCCCTGGCCTGGGGCATTTTCCCGCTTCTCTTCGCCGCCCACAGCCTGTCCATCGCCCAGATTGGTATCCTCGCCGCCCTCTATCCCGCAGTCTGGGGCGCGGGGCAGATGCTCACCGGCTGGTGGTCCGACCGCATCGGACGCAAGCATCTGATCACTGCCGGAATGCTGCTGCAGGCCGCCGCCATCGCGCTCGTCGCCGCCGGCACCACCTTCGGCGTCTGGGCCACCGCCCAAGTGCTCCTTGGCATCGGCACTGCCCTCGTCTACCCGACCCTGCTCGCCGTCATCGGCGACGTCGCCCACCCAGCCTGGCGCGCCCGCGCCGTCGGCGTCTACCGCCTGTGGCGCGACGGCGGCTTCGCCGTCGGCGCCCTCCTCGCCGGAGTACTCGCCGACGCCTACGGCCTCACCACCGCCATCTGGGCCATCGCCGCACTCACCGCCGCCTCCGGACTGGTAGTGGCGGTGAGGATGTACGAGACCCACCCCCGCACCTGATCACGAGCAACGGGCCCGGGTCAGCTACCAAGATCATCGACGTCACGGATCATCGACGCCTCAGCCATTGCGATACGGCCACGGCGTGAACTTGTTTGCCCTAGCGTGGACAGCCGCGTCGCAGTTCCAGAAGCTTGGGGGATCGATGGAGCCGAGAAGCGCTGCCGCAGCCGGGAAGGACTTCCCGTACACGCTGCGAACCACGTGCTACGTCGAGGTCCACACGGATGGCTCTGTCACGCAGGGGGCAGGGCCTGACACCTACCAGCGCGCTAAGACAGGCGTATCCAGGCTGTACGCGGTCTGGCCGGGCGAATGGTCAAGCGATCTCTTCGCCATCGACGACCTCGACGAGTACGCACGTGCTCTGGGGATCCTTCACGACGAGGAGCGCACGGGGCTCGCCGAACACGTCCACGATGTCCGCTGGGAGACAACGGACCGTGGTGAGAACCCCCGAAGCCAATACGTCAGTATCGACGTACGCCTGGACTGTGGATGCTCCATCCGCGAACGGCGTACCTTCGCCGCCCAGATACGGGAACAGCGCGGCTGGATCATCGCGACGACTGGCGGCTGGGGCAGCCACAGCGGCCCGGATGGGACAACCTACTCGCTTCGCGCCAGACGCGCGAGCCTCAAGAACTGACCGCGATCATTCTCCGACAACGCCAAAGCGAATATCAGCGACCCGGCCCCACGGGCGCAGGCATCACTCGCATTCGTGCTGCCTTTCATAGGTCAGCGACGAGGTGATCCCTACGGCGGCCCTCAGATCGCCGGAGCCTTGCACCGGCTTGACCGCCCGCCACGCACACATGGGGTAAAGGCCGTGCCAACAGGCCCATGGCCAGGCAGACTCAGTGCCCGCGGCAGGAAGTGGGTTGGGCATGGATGAGGCATCAACGGCGGTCCGACTGGGGCTGCGCTATCGCCGCACAAGCTTGACGGACAAGACCAAACTCAAGGACTCAACGTCACGCAGGAAGACGTTCTCCGCCGCCTTGCAGCAGTTCGAGGAACAGATGGACGCGGCGAAGGCCGTCTCCCCGGCCACTCGTCCCATCAACCTCTATTACGGCCTGGCCCAGGCCGGACTCGCTATGACTGCGGCCCACACACCAGGTACCTGGACCTTCAACAAGCATGGCCTGAAGATCCTCGACATGGAGGCACCCTTGCCGGACATCACCGTCCGGCCTGAGGGGAGGGGCGCCTTTCAGGCTGTGGCCGACGCCACCGGCTCCGCAGGGACCACTGGGGCGGTCAGCTTGGGAGCCTTGTGGACGTCGATACCGGACCTCATGGAGGTGGCCCTCGACGGAACGGCGTGCGCGCCGACCCTCGACTTCATCCCTGACAGTTACCCCTCCACCGGCGGCCCGAACGGAGAGGCGGCAACCTCTGCACCGCCCTTCGAGTACCTGCATGCCTCGGTATGCGTGAACGAGGAGCTGCCCGCAACGCCGAG
The DNA here is from genome assembly GCF_056836825.1 of Streptomyces sp. TRD_SC_5. Classification (NCBI taxonomy): domain Bacteria; kingdom Bacillati; phylum Actinomycetota; class Actinomycetes; order Kitasatosporales; family Streptomycetaceae; genus Streptomyces; species Streptomyces sp. TRD_SC_5. Next base: position 3,418,287 of record NZ_JBWZZS010000001.1, read on the forward strand.
CCGGCAGGAGTGGTCAGCGAGGTTCTTGTCGCGCTACCCCGGCCTGCAAGGTGCCCAGTGCTGGGCTGACGCAGAAGAGTCATTCCGGGAGATCCGCCCCGGACGCTTCGTGGTCGAACTCTGGTGGTCATGTCCAAAGGACAACATGAGCGCAACAGAGATCGACGACTTCTTCGACGCCCTCGCGCCTGAGCACCGTTACCTCGGCCATCGCTTTCTGCGTCCGGCACTCGAGCCACACGCTGCCCCTCCCACCCCTCTGATGTCGTGGTGGCTGCTGCTCTACAGTTTCTCGATGCTGGCCCGGTACCAGCCGCGGAAATGGACCGAAGCACTGGACATCGACAAGTCCTGCAACGCGGCAGCACTGGAGTACGCACTGGGCACCGCCCTCACGGCCATCCCTCACCTGGTACTCGAGGGCCTGGACCGAAAACCCATGCTGCTACGCAAGCCAGTCGCGCTGTAGCGCGATCTTTTTGGCGATCAAGGGCTGGTTGATTCCCAAGCGCAGAGCGCGAGTTCGATTCTCGTCACCCGCTCCACTAGAAAGCCCCAGGCCGTCGGCCTGGGGCTTCTTTGTTCATTCTCCGGCCGTGCCATTCGCGGGCCACGGGGCGGCGGATCGCGAATGTTGCGCAGCGCCTCATATGCAGGGGGCCTCGAAGGGCAGGCAGTTGGTCAGCTCGCCGCGAGCAGTCGGGCAACGTCAATCGTGCGGTGCGCGAAGCCGTACTCGTTGTCGTACCAGCCGACGACCTTGACCAGGGAGCCCCCCCGGCCGTCGTCGCTGACCATGGTCAGGGATGCGTCGAAGGTGCACGAAGCGGGTGTGCTCACGATGTCGGAGGAGACCAGTGGCTCCTCGCTGTAGACGAGGACGCCTTGCAGGGTGCTCCGGGCGGCGCGGGCGAATGCGGTGTTGACCTCCTCCACAGTCACCGAACGGTCCAGTTCGACGGTCAGGTCGACGATCGAGCCGTCAATGACGGGTACGCGCATGGCGAGGCCGTCGATCCGGTCGGCCAGCTCCGGCAGCACCACGCCGATGGCGCGGGCAGCGCCAGTGGTCGTGGGGATGATGTTGCTCGCTGCGGCACGGGCACGGCGGAAGTCGTTGTGGGGGGCATCATGCAGGCGCTGGTCACTGGTGTAGGCGTGCGCAGTGTTCATCATGCCGCGGCGGACGCCGAACGCCTCGTGAAGCACCTTGGCCATAGGGGCGGCGCAGTTCGTCGTGCACGAGGCGTTCGACACAATCCTCTGCGAGCCGTCGTACGCACCTTCGTTGACCCCGAAGACCACAGTGAGGTCCTCGTTCCTGGCCGGTGCCGAGATCAGGACGCGTTCGGCGCCGGCCTCCAGATGCGCCGCAGCGGCCTTTCCGTCCGTGAAGACGCCGGTGGACTCAACGACGACGTCGACGCCGATGCGCGCCCACGGGAGGTCGGCGGGGTCCTTCTCCCGCAGCACCGGAATGGTGCGCTCCCCCACCGTGATGGTGTCTCCGTCCACCGCGACGTGCTGGTCGAGACGACCGTGTACGGAGTCGTACCGCAGGAGGTGGGCCAGAAGAGCCGGGTCGGTGAGGTCGTTTACGGCGACGAGTTCGATGTCGTGGTGCGGGAGGGCAGCGCGCGTGACGGCGCGGCCGATCCGGCCGAACCCGTTGATGGCGATACGCAGGGACATGGGTGCAATTCTCCTTGTGAATGGGGTCAAGACGGGTCAGGACTGGGTGTTGTGCGCCTTCGCGGTCCGACCGGAGTTCAGGGCCAGCAGCGCGCCGGCGAAGAAGGCCACAGATGCGATGACGGCCGCTGCGTGCAGTCCCGTGACGAGGTTCGTGGACGTCACGATGAGCGTGCTGAACAGCGCCACACCGACGGAGTTGCCGACCTGCCGGGCCACGTTGAAGACGGCCGACGCCACACCTGACCTGTTGTCCGGGGCGGCCTGCACGATGGCCGCGGTGGCGGCCGGAACCGTGGTGGGAGTGGCCAGGCCGGTGGCGATCAGGGCGAACAGCAGCATCCAGTACGGGGTGTCCGGGCCGGCGAACAGCCAGCCGAGGAAGCCGACAGCGCCCAGCAGCAGCGCACAGGTCATCGGCAGCCGGGGGCCGTAGCGGGCCGTGAGACGGCCGGACAGCGGGGCGGCAACGACCGCCATGCAGACGGTGGGCAGTAGCGCGATACCCGTGCCGAGCGCGTCGTAGCCGCGTTCGTTCTGGAAGTACAGCGTCGACAGGTAGAGCATCCCGTAATAACCGAGGTTGAGCAGCACGCCGATGGCGGCGGCCGAGGAGAAGGCGGGCGAGCGGAAAAGCGAGGGCGGCAGCAGCGGAGCGGTTCCCTGGCCGTCGCGGGCCTCGAGGCGCCGCTCGTGCAGGACGAACAGGACGAGGGCTACGACACCCGCGCCGAGCGCACCGAGTACGAGCGGGGATGTCCAGCCCTGGGTGCCGGCCTCGTTGAGCGTGCCCGCCAGCGCGGTCAGGCCGACGATGCCCAGGACCTGTCCGGTAAGGTCGAGTCCGCCCCCGCCGGTCCGGGCCACCGGCGCCGGCACGTGCTTCCTTGTCAGCCACACGGCAAGAAGCGCGACAGGTACATTCAGCCAGAACGCGGCCCGCCAGTCCAGGCCGGCCACCAGCAGCCCGCCGACCAGCGGGCCGGCGGCGAAGGCGACACCCGCGACACCGCCCCAGATGCCCAGGGCCTTGGCCCGGGCTGCCCTGGACGGGTACGCGGCAGCGAGCAGCGCCAGCGAAGTCGGCACCATCAGCGCCCCGCCGGCCCCCTGCAGCAGCCGGGCCACGATCAGGAGCATGGGGGTCGTGGCGGCTCCACAGCCGATGGAGGCCACCGTGAACACGCCGAGACCGGTCAGGAACACCTTGCGGTGCCCGAGCCGGTCGCCCAGGCTGCCGCCGAGCAGCAGCAGACCGGCGAAGGCCGTGCTGTAGCCGTCGACGACCCAGGCCATGGCGGACGCGCCGGCCGAGATGGAGTCCCTGATCGTGGGGACGGCGACGGTGACGACGGTGATGTCGAGCATCACCAGGAAATAGCCCAGGCTCAGCGCGATGAGAGGAGGCCAGGACAGCCGCCCCCCGTCGGTGGCGGGGGCTCTTTGAGCGAAGGTCGGTCCGGTCGTAGTGCTCATGATGGCGATTCTCCGACCGGAACACTTAGCCATCCGACTAAGTGTTGATGTAGGTTCGGTCCTGTGGAACAGTCGAACCGAGAGCCCGATATCGCCCGTGCCGCGCGGCTGCTCGCCAGCGCCTCCCGAGCCCGTATGCTCAAGGCGCTTTCGGACGGGCGGCCGCTGTCCGCGAGTGTTCTCGCCACCGAGGCTGAGGTCAGCCTGGCAACCGCGAGCGTCCACCTCGGTCAGCTGGCCGAGGCCGGAATGGTCACCGTCGAACACACCGGACGGCACCGCTACTACCGCCTCACCGGCCCTGAGATCGCCACCGCCCTGGAGGCGCTGGCCGTCATCGCGCCGGCCGTGGCCACACCCGTCACGTCGTTGCGGGCGAGCAGCCGGGAGAACGCCCTGCGCCGTTCTCGTACGTGCTACGACCACGTCGCCGGCTCCCTCGGCGTGAGCCTCATGGACGCCCTCGTCAGCCATGAACTGCTCACCCGGCACGACAGGGCGGAGGCGGCCCGGCAGGAATCCACGGACCGGCCGGCCTCGTACGGCAAGGACCTGAAATACCGTCTGACGGCCGCGGGCGAGCAGCGATTCGGCGCATTCGGCATCGACGTCGACCGGCTCCCGACCACGCGCCGCCCGGCCGTCCGCTACTGCGTCGACTGGAGCGAGCAGCGACACCATCTCGCGGGAGCTCTGGGCGCCGCGCTGACCGAACGCTTCTTCAAGCTGCGTTGGCTGCGCTATGGCGTGGCACCGCGTGTCGTCCATCTCACGGACGCGGGACGGCAGGGGATGTCCGAGACGTTCGGCGTCGACATCGCCGAATGAACGTCAAGGGACCACTGCCTGAAGGCAGCGGTCCCTTGACGTTCCGTACGGGTACGGTCAGTTCTCGGCGAGGGGTGCTGTGGGCGCCTCCCGTACGCCGAGCGCGGTGAAGCCCGTCTCAGTCGTGATGCGGTGGATGCTTCCAGGGGCCTCGATGATCAGATCGCCCGGCGCGTAACGGTCCCCGTTGTCGTTGACCATCTCGCCATCGAGTACGAACATCAGCTCGTAACCGAGGTGTTCGTGGAGATCGCCGTGGGCACCCGGGGCGAAACGGACGAGGAACGCCGCGGCGGGCTGTGGGGAATCGGTGGCGTAAAGGGGGGCGATGTCCACGCCGGCCCGGCCGGGCTGGGTCCAGGTATTCCACTGCACCGCCTCGCGGCCCGCCGCCGAGTGCAGGTTCCTCAGCACCGTGACGGTTCGCTCCTGATGTCCACCGGCACGTGGTGCGGCGTCGGTCATGACTCTTCTCCTTCTGGGTACGGCGCCAGGCAGTGGGCCGCGATGGCGTCGGCGTCACGGATGAACTCGTTCCAGGGGCCCGGCCGTCCACTGCCCACGAGGGTGAACCAGCGGGTGTGCTCGGTAGGGACACCCAGGACGCAGAGCCCGGTGTCCGGCTGCCCGTCGGCCGCCACCGGGTGGAAGGGGCTGGTGGTCACCGCCACTCCGCCGGTGGGGAAGGCGCCGTCGCCCTCGCCGTTCACGAACTCCGTCCAGATGCCGTGCCGCAGCAGGTTCCGGCTCAAGGACGCGGGATCCCGCAGTACGTCAGGATTCGGGATACGGGCGTCGATGACGATGTCGGCCGGCACCGCGGATCCGGCCACCGCGGGTGAGGAGATCACGTACGAGTCCCGCGCGGTGTCGCCGGTGAACCGGCTGTCCGGGCCGACGACATGAAGCAGACCGCATTCGATGAGGGCGAGGGCGTAGCGCACCCGTAGCCTCGGCGGACCGGCGGCCAGGAACGAACTGCGCGGGGCGAATTCGGCGAGGAAATCCGTACGGTGCGAATCGGGGTTCAGGCCCCCGAAGTCCACCAGTTCGCGGATGACCCAACGGGTGTCGCGGAGCACGTCGAGGGAGGTCTTGAGGGGGTCGTCGACGTTGCCGCGTTCGGCGTGCGCCAGATCCCGCCGCAGCGCCTGGGTCAGGGACTGCCGGAATGCCTCCGGGCCGGGGAAGTCCTGTCCACCGAAGGGGCGGCTGAGTTGCCATAGATCTGGGGCGGCGGACGGGTCCTGCACGCCGTGCCGTGCGGCGATGTCCGCGATGTCGGGAGGGCCGTCGACGGCGGAAGCGACGACGTCAGCGGTGAAGGCGTCCGCACGGTCGGCACCGGAGGAGCGCAGAACCGCCGCGAAGTAGGTCAGGTGCACCTCCGCGACCAGCCAGGGGAGGATGTCGCGGTCGAAGTCGAGGGGACCGCACGGTGCGTGGCCCCTGATCCGCTGCGGGGTGAAAAGGGCGGGCCGGAAGGAAAAGGCAGACGATTTCTGGTTACGTCCACGGGCAGGCAGGGGTATGCCGCTGCGTGAGCCCGCGACCAGGCGCGGCTCCTCCCCGCTCGGCTCGTACGTGACGTCTCCGTCGATGCCCTCAATAAATTTTCCACCGCGGCCGACTGTGAGCGCGAACATGATGTCGTAGAAAGAAAGGCCCAGCCCTAGAATTCCTACGGTCGCGTCCGCCGATATGTCGTGCAGTGGCATATCGGCGGCCGAGTCGCCGCGTATATAACGCAGTCCGGGACGGGCGGCGGCGAATTCGGCGAGCTCCTTCTGGTGCCCGGTCAAGGCCGGTGCCGGATGGCCCGTGGCGAGCACGACCCGATCGGTGTGCAGTGAGCTGCCGTCCGACAGGAGCATCCGGTAACCACCGCCTTCCGGCTCGATGTCATCGACGGTGGCCTTGACGCGGTGCAGCGTGGTCCCGGAGGGCAGGCCGGCCTCGACGACGTCGAGCACGTGGGACATGTACCGGCCGTGCAGCGCCCGCGGCGCATAGCCGTCGGGACCTGGGCAGGACAGGTCCGTCTCGGCCCACCACTGCGCCAGGGACGGCCCCGCACCGGGCCTGGCCGGACCGCCGTCCGGCGGGCCCGAGAACATGGTGACCTCACCACATACCGTGTTCATCAGAAACCAGTCGGGCTGATCGGTGCGCCAGATCCGGCCACAGCCGACCTGCACCGCGTCGATCAGGAAGATCTCCGCCGCGCCGGGCGGGGCCTCGGCCAGCCGGGTGGCGATACGTTCCAGCACGCCAAGGCCCCGGGGGCCGCTGCCGACAATCGCGATTCGGCGTGAATGTGCCACCACACTCGACCTCTCTTGCAGCATGCTTACGGAGCCTGCGCGCCCAAGGAATTCTCATGAAATTCAGGACACGCAGGGACGGCGGGAAGACAGGATGGGCTTCTCCGCATTCAGCGGGCTGGTCGCCCCACGGCCCGGGACATTACCCGCGACGCCGCGGGCAAATCAATTGCAATGTACTCATACACAATATGAGCGGCGCTCATGAAAAATGGCACCGAATGATTCCGGCGGCTATGATCACCGAACTCTGCCAGACCGAATACCCGGAAAGCCGGAAAGGGAGACAGCATCGTGGGACGCCCGGCACTACTGCTCATGGACCTCATCAACGACGTGGTCCATCCCGAAGGGAAGTACGCGCACGACGGCTATGCCGAGCAGGTGTCCCGCCGGGGTGTCCTGTCCCGGGCGGCGGTGGCTGCCGACCGGGCCCGTGCCGCCGGCATCCCTGTCGTCCACGTGACGGTGGGCTTCTCCCCTGGCTATCCCGAATGGCCCGCCCGGTCCAAGGTGTTCGCCCCGTGCCGGGACGAGGAGCGCCTGCTACTGGGCGGCTGGGGCACGCAGGTGCACGACGCCGTCCGCCCCCGCGAGGGGGAGGTGACGGTGACCAAGCACCGGCTCAGCCCCTTCCACGGCACCGGCCTGGACGTACTGCTACGCGCACAGGGAATCGACCGGCTGCTGCTGGCAGGCGTGTCCACGGACCTCGTGGTGATGTCCACTGCCCGTGACGGACACGACCGCGACTACGGCGTGGAGGTCCTGGAGGACGCCACCGCCACCGCCAGTGAGGAACTGCACCGGGCGGCCGTCACCCTGCTCGCCCGCACCGCCACGGTCACCACCGTGGACGAGGCCCTGCCCCGCTGACCCACATGAGGAACGAAGGAGCGCCCATGGGCTCGACGCTGGCCGAGAAGGTCTGGAACGCACACGTCGTCCGCCGTGGCAGCAACGGCGAGGACCTGCTCTACATCGACCTGCACCTCCTGCACGAGGTCAACACGCCTCAGGCGTTCGACGGGCTACGGGCATCCGGCCGTACCGTACGCCGCCCCGACCTGACGGTCGGCACCGAGGACCACAACGTTCCGACCGTCGCTGTCGACAAGGTCATCCAGGACCCGCTCGCGCGTCAGCAGTCCCGGCTCATGCGGACCAACTGCGCCGAGTTCGGCATCCCGCTGTACAAGGTCGGCGACCCCGAACAGGGCATCGTGCACGTGATCGGTCCGGAGCTCGGCCTGACCCGGCCCGGCATGACGATCGTGTGCTGTGACTCCCACACCACCACCCAAGGTGCTTTCGGGGCGCTGGCGTTCGGCATCGGCACCAGCCAGGTGGAACACGTACTGGCCACCCAGACCCTGCCGATGCGACGGCCCAAGGACATGGCCGTGACCGTGAACGGCACCCTGCCCCCGGGCGTGAGCGCAAAGGACCTGGTACTCGCCCTCATCGCCCGGATCGGAACCGCAGGCGGCCAGGGGCACATCATCGAGTATCGAGGTGAGGCGATCTCCGCGCTGTCGATGGAGGGCCGGATGACCCTGTGCAACATGACCGTGGAGGCGGGCTCACGCGCCGGGATGGTCGCTCCCGACGACACCACACTCGCGTATCTCCGGCAACGGCCCGGGATGCCTGCCGGCGCCGCCTGGGACGCGGAGGCGGCCCACTGGATGAATCTGCGCACCGACGCCGGTGCCGTCTTCGCCAAGGAAGTCGTACTCGACGGAGGCTCGTTGGCGCCCTACGTGTCCTGGGGCACCAATCCGGGCCAGAGCATTCCCCTGGACGGCCGGGTCCCCTCCCCGGGCGACTTCGGCAATGCGGAGGAGCATGCGGCAGCCACGCAGGCGCTGGCGTACATGGGTCTTACGCCGGGCACCGCGATGCGGGACGTGGCGGTCGACACCGTCTTCATCGGATCGTGCACCAACGGACGCATCGAGGACCTGCGGGCAGCCGCCGAAGTGCTGGAGGGGCGCGCGGTCGCCGACGGTGTCGAGATGGTGATCGTCCCCGGCTCCGCGAGCGTGCACCGGCAGGCCGTGGCGGAGGGGCTGGCTGACGTCTTCGCGCGTGCGGGCGCCGACTTCCGGCCGGTCGCCGGATGTTCCATGTGCGCGGCACTCAACGAGGACCGGCTGAGGCCCGGCCAGCGGGCGGCCTCCACCAACAACCGCAACTTCGAGGGACGCCAGGGACGAGGGTCCCGCACCCACATCGTCTCCCCGGCCGTAGCCGCCGCCACGGCCGTCGCGGGCCGGCTGGCCGGGCCCGCCGACCTGTAAAGGAGATCACCGATGGTGAAATTCACCGTCCACCGCGGCACAGCCGCCCCGCTGCGGCGCAGCAACGTCGACACCGACCAGATCATCCCCGTACGGTTCCTCAACCACTCCCACCGCACGGGTCATGCCGACGCTCTCTTCGCCGACTGGCGCCAGGACCCGGAGTTCGTCCTCAACCAGCCGGCCCACCAGGGCGCGAGCGTGCTCGTCGCCGGGAGCGACTTCGGCACCGGGTCCTCACGCGAGTACGCGGTGTGGGCGCTGCAGAACTACGGCTTCCGTGTGGTGATCGCCCCACGCTTCGGCGACATTTTCCACGGCAACGCGCTGGTGAACGGCCTGTTGCCGGTCACCGCACCGGAGAAAGCGGTCGAAGAACTGTGGGAGCTGATCACCGATGATCCCTCCCGTGAGGTGACCGTCGACCTCCAGGAGTCGTACGTGCGATGCGCGGGGCTCACCCTGCCGTTCACCGTCGATGAGGACGCCCGCCGGCGTCTCCTGCTGGGCCTCGACCTCATCGACGACACCCTGCGGCACGAGGACACCATCGCCGCCTACGAACGCACCCGGAGGCCGGCGCTGCCGCTGACGGCCGCGCTCTGACGGCGGGCAACCTCCTGAGCGGCAGAGACGAACGCCGCCACCCTGTCGTCGGCCTGCGTACCCGGGCGCAGGCCGACCGCCAGATGACGGGTCAGTGGCGTCGAGAACGGCAGCCTCCGCACGCGCGGCAGCGCGTCGGGCAGCACCAGTTCCGGGAGAACGGCCGCTCCCAGCCCTTCCCCGACCATGGCGAGAACGGTGCCGAGATCATTGATCCGGTGCGAAACGCTGATTTCCGTGCCGGCCTCCTGGAATGCGGCACGGGCTATTGTCTCGGCGTCGCCAGCCAGCATGAGAAGGGGAACTCGCCCCAGTTGTGCACAGGTGACGGCCGGGCCGGCCGTCAGCGCATGCCCTTCCCCCAGCAGCACGGAAATCTTTTCCTGAATCAGTGGCACGGTGGCCAGTTCAGGCGTGGAGAAATCCACGATGCCGACATCCACCGCATCCTGCCGCAGCCATCGCGCGATCCGACTTTCTGTGCCCTCCTTTATCTCGATCTCCAAACGTGGAAAGCGCGTTTTCAGCACCGTCATCGCCCGCGGCAGCAGCCGGGCGGCAAAGCTCGGACCCGTCCCCACGCGGAGGGTGCCCGCGTCGGCGACGCCGGTACTCCGCGCCTCCTTGACGATCAGTTCTGCGTGGCGCACCACTACCTGAGCATGGCGGATGACACGGCTTCCCTCCGGCGTCAGGTCCGCACCGCCACGGCCACGCCGCATGAGCGTGACCCCCAGTTCCCGCTCCAAGGCCGCAACAGCATGGCTCACGGCCGACTGGCTCACGCCCAGTTCCAGCGCTGCCTGGCTGAAACTCCCCGTCTCGGAGATGGCGACGAACGCCGCGCACTGAGTCAGTTTCATGAAGCCCCCCGTGAATGAATTCGCATCTACGTCGTTCATGTATCTGGCGGCGACAGTAACGGACAGCCGGTTCCGGAAGGAGAGGTCATCATCCCAAGGTGGAAGAAAGAGGTCGCTCCTCCACTTTTGTATGACCCGATTCCACCTCCGAATGAGGCTTATTGACGGAGCAACGCCGGCGCTCGGACAATCCAGTTGCAATTTTTCCTGCACTTTCACGCCATCTCGTGAGTGCCCAGTCAGATGGATCAGGAAAGTGAGCAATGCAACCCATTTACTCTCTGACCGACACCGAACACGACGAGCTGTACGACCTGCTCTCCGCCGTTGGCAAGCACGCCTATGAGGACTACCCGGCCTTTTCCCGGGCCGTCACTGACCTGATCGACCAGGGCCGGATCCCCGACTTCTTCACCGAGGCATGCAGGCGCATCAAGACCGACCGTGAGAGCGGCGCCTCACAGGCGCACGTCCTGCGAAACGTGCCGATCGACGCCGACGTACCGGTCCTGGACCACGACGACCCGGTCAGCGACAAGCACGCCAAGAAGAAGACCTTCATCGGCGAGGCCCTCCTCGAGCTTTTCAACCAGCTGATGGGCACGCCGCTGTTGGCCTACGCCCGCAACCGGGGCGACTTCTTCACCGACGTCGTCGCGTACAACCGCTTCAGCGGACTGTTCACCGGCTACAGCGACAGCGAGCTGTACTTCCACAACGACCGCACCGCCCACCCGGTCCGCGCGGACTACATCTCCCTGCTGGGCCTGCGGTGCCCCGACGATGTGATCTACACCGGCTACGTCGACGGCACCGCCCTGCTGAAGCAGCTCACCGACCAGGAACAGGCTGTCCTGCGGCAGCCGCACTTCATCACCCCGTTCGACGTGTTCTCCCGTGAACACAACACCGAACTGACGGAGTCCGAGCGGCACTCGATCGTCTACGGCGACCACAGCTTCCGCTACATGGACACGACCACCACCACTGCCCCCGGTGCCCCGGTAGAGGCCAAGGACGCCCTCATCGCCGTAAAGGACGCGCTGGCCAAGGCCGACAAGCAGCGCCACCGCATCCTCACCAAGGACCTGTTCGTCCTGGCGAACCAGGACGGCATGCACAGCCGGGAGAAGATCGAGATCAATGATCCGGTGCGTGCGAAGTCCCGCTGGCTGCTCAAGACGTACGCCTTCCGCGACGACGCGGCCGCCGACGTCCACGCCGACGCCTGGCTGAACGGCGTACGCGGTCTCGTCGGGGACTGACCGGCCCGTCCCTCCCCTACGAGCCAGAGTGAGCCAGGGGTGTCACCGGGCGCCGCAGACGCTCCGGCCCGGTGACACCCCTGGCGCCGCCCGTACTCCCGTCAGGAAGTAGTCACTGTGCCTTCCCGTGCCGCCTCCCGCTTCTCCAGGATCGAGAAATCTCCCACGTACGCGATCCTCGACCTGGCGGCGTCCCTGCGCGCCCGAGGCGAGTCGATCCTCGATCTCGGCGGCGGAGAACCCGACTTCGCCACACCCGGTCACGTCACCGCCGAGGGCATCGACGCCCTCGGCCAGGGCTTCACCCACTACACCCCCAGCCGCGGGCTGCCCATGCTGCTGGAAGCCATCGCGAACAAGCTGCACAAGGACAACGGGCTGGAGGTGGACGCCGCCCGCCAGTTGATCGTCACCCCGTCGGCCAAGCACGCCCTGTTCATCTCCGTCATGACCCTGCTGGGTCCCGGCGACGAACTCCTCGTCCCGACGCCCAGCTGGGTCAGTTACCCCGCCATGGCCCATCTGGCCGGCGCCCGGCCGGTCCTGGCACCGCTCAGCGCCGACAACGGGTTCCGCATCACCCGTGAGGCTCTCCAGGCGCACGTCGGCCCCAACACCAAGGCACTGCTGGTCAATACGCCCAACAACCCCACGGGCAACGTCCTCACCCGCGCCGAGGCCGACGCCATCGCGGCCTGCGCGATCGAACACGACCTGTTCGTCATCGCGGACGAAATCTACGAGAAGGTGCTCTTCTCCGGGGAGCACATCAGCCTCGCGTCCCTGCCGGGAATGGCCGACCGGACGGTGACCGTCAACGGCTTCTCCAAGGGCTACGCCATGACGGGCTGGCGGCTCGGCTACGTGGCCGCCCCTGCGGATCTGTCGTCCGAGATGCTCAAGGTCCAGCAGCACACCGTCGGCTGCGCGGCATCCTTCGCCCAGCGGGGTGGCCACAGCGCCCTGACCGGTCCGCAGGAACCCATCGCCCGTATGACCGCGGCCTACGCCGCGCGCCGCGATCTGCTCGTCGACGGTCTCGGGCGGATCCCTGGCCTGCGCTGCGGGCGGCCCGACGGCGCGCTCTATGTCTTCTGCGACATCAGCGGAACCGGCTTCCCGAGTTCTGCCGAGTTCACCAGTTGGTTGCTGCGGGAGGCCGGAGTGGCGGTCACACCGGGATCCGCGTTCGGTCCCGGTGGTGAGGGACATGTCCGACTCGCCTTCGCCACGTCCGAGGATGTCCTTGAGGAAGCCGTTACGCGCATCGAAGCCGCCATGGCCGAGCGGAGCCGTCGGTGACTGACATGCAGAAGCCCTCAGGGATGCCGTTCCACAAGTACCGCCCATACGACCAGGTCCACCTGCCCAACCGGACGTGGCCGGACCGCCGCATCACCAAGGCGCCCCGCTGGCTGTCCACCGACCTGCGCGACGGCAACCAGGCCCTGATCGACCCCATGAGCCCCGCGCGAAAGCGTGAGATGTTCGACCTGCTCGTACGCATGGGCTACAAGGAGATCGAGGTCGGCTTCCCGTCGTCCGGCGAGACCGACTTCAACTTCGTACGCTCCATCATCGAAGAGGGCGCGATCCCCGAGGACGTGACGATCTCCGTCCTGACCCAGGCGCGCGAAGAGCTGATCGAGCGGACCGTCGAGTCGCTGGTCGGCGCCCGGCGCGCCACCGTGCACCTGTACAACGCCACCGCGCCGACCTTCCGCCGTGTGGTCTTCCGGGGCTCCAAGGAGCAGGTCAAGCAGATCGCCGTGGACGGCACGCGGCTGGTCATGGAGTACGCCGACAAGCTGCTGGGCCCGGAGACGATCTTCGGCTACCAGTACAGCCCGGAGATCTTCACCGACACCGAGCTGGACTTCGCCCTGGAGGTCTGCGAGGCCGTCTGCGACGTGTGGCAGCCGGAGGAGGGCCGGGAGATCATCCTGAACCTGCCCGCCACCGTCGAGCGCTCCACGCCGTCCACGCACGCGGACCGCTTCGAGTGGATGTCGCGGAACCTGTCCCGGCGTGAGTACGTCTGCCTGTCCGTGCACCCGCACAACGACCGGGGCACCGCCGTCGCCGCCGCCGAGCTGGCGATCATGGCGGGCGCCGACCGCATCGAGGGCTGCCTGTTCGGGCAGGGCGAGCGCACCGGCAACGTCGACCTGGTCACCCTGGGCATGAACCTGTTCTCCCAGGGCGTCGACCCGCAGATCGACTTCTCGCAGATCGACGACATCCGCCGCACCAGCGAGTACTGCAACCAGATGGAGGTCCACCCGCGCCACCCCTACGCGGGCGACCTGGTCTACACCGCCTTCTCCGGCTCCCACCAGGACGCCATCAAGAAGGGCTTCGACGCGATGGAGGCCGAGGCGGCCGCCGCCGGCAAGACGGTCGACGACATCGAGTGGGCCGTGCCGTACCTGCCGATCGACCCGAAGGACGTCGGCCGTTCGTACGAGGCCGTCATCCGGGTCAACTCGCAGTCCGGCAAGGGCGGTATCGCGTACGTCCTGAAGAACGACCACAAGCTGGACCTGCCGCGCCGCATGCAGATCGAGTTCTCGCGGATCATCCAGGCCAAGACCGACGCCGAGGGCGGCGAAGTCACGCCGAAAGACATCTGGGCCGTGTTCTCGGATGAGTACCTGCCCAGGTATGACAGCCCCTGGGGCTGCGTCGGGGTCCGGCACCACAAGCTAGCCGTAAACGCCGACGGCACCTGCGAACTCCTCGTCGAGGCATCCGTCGGCGGTGAGCCGGCGCTGCTCACGGGGAGCGGCGCCGACATTGGGGAAGCGGTCAGCGAGGCGATGTCGCAGCTCGGCTTCGCGGTACAGGTACTGGAGCGGGCGAGCCATCCCCTCAGTGACGGTGTCCGGCCGCAAGCGGCCGTCTATGCGGAGTGTTCCGTCAACGACCGGGTGCTGTGGGGAATGGGCATCGATTCGAGCACTTCCGGGGCCACTGTCACGGCCGTAGCCTCCGCTGTGAACCGCTACCTGGGACGTGAGCCAGCGTCCGTTCCCGTCGGCGGCCGCGGGGTCGGACAGAGAAGTTGAGGGGGGAGGCCGTCTGCCGAAAAAGGAGGACGGCCTCCACCCGATTTCTGACATCCAGCTTTGCGAGAATATGAGACACGTGGCTCTTCACAGTGGCTTGCGTGATACTCAACCGACCCGCCACCTCAGCCGTAGAATTACCCAAAGCAAGCAGGGAAAGTATGTCGAACTCACGACTGGAGAGGGTCCCCATTTTCTTCTGCATATCACCACCGGATTGTCCACGCAAAAGCAGTTCTGACGTGAAGACGGTATAGCCGGACACTGCGGCATTCGCCGCCGAGACGAGTCGATCGAGCCTCGAGTCCTTCGTCAGGAGTCCGCTGGCGCCGGCTGCGAGCGCGGTCTCGACTTCTTCACTGGACCAACTGACGCCCAACAGCAGTACGGATACCCCGGATGAGACCAACTCTCGTACACCGTCGGATATGTCGTCGCAGGGGCCCGGGGACCACAGCACCAGGTCGACTCTCCCCACCGGCCATTCCCGCATCGGCCTCCGGGCATCCACTCCAGTAACGAAGCCCACGTCCCCGGCTTCGCGCAATACGGCAGCGACGACGTGACGAGAAATAGGATCCTGGTCAGCCAGGAGTATAGACGTACTCAAGAACTTTCCCCCGTTGGATTGTGCGCTGCCCAGCAGCCCGCAGTCACCCTATCTAGTTTCACAGGCCACACAGGACGCACAGGGCGGCTCTTGGGTATCTGTTTACAGTTTTTGGTGTCCTCTTGGGCTGCACCAGCATTCCTGCCATAAGGGGCAAGGCAGCCTCAAGGAACACATGTAAGACGCATTTGACCTGACTGCTGAATGCTGATTTGTGACCGGCTGTCCCGCCGGTGATGCGTCGCCCGGGCATCGATCCTTGATCGGCACGGGAGGGAGGGGCGTGGAGTGCGACATGCGCGGTCAGGCGTACCGGACTCGTCGGCGGCATACCGTTGGCACTCTGGCAGCCACATCAGTCGAGTCGGACTGCAGCATCAACAACCGCCGGGAGACGACCCCCGAGCGCGATGTGCTTGCGCATGCAACCTCGGTCGCCGACCATGCGATGGACGTACGGACAACAGCGGCAACTGCCAGCCAAAGGCATCGACGAACCGCCTACTCCGTCGCCGAGGCCGGCCTCGGCCTGGCCCGCGGCCGCATCGGCGCAGGGGAGTTCGCCTCACGAAGCTGCACGGCCACCCTGGCCACCGCACTGTCCTGGGCTTGTGGAGCCGTCGGGCAGACGGCATTGCCCATCCCGGTGATCGGCGCGCTGGCGGGCGGACTCGCCGGCCAGGTTGCGGCTTCGCTGATCACTCAAGGGCTCCAAGCAGCCCTTGTCGCCGCCCGCAGCGACGACGCCGAAGCGAACGGACTGGGCCTCCTCGAACGCGAACTCCTCACCTCCGCCGTGACCGCCGGGCTGCTCGCCGACGCGGTGGAGCAGCTCGACACCGACCGCGCCCCCCATGCTGCGGCTTCCCTCAAGCCCCGGCTGGCCAACATCCAGAAACAGATGACGGCCCGCCGACCCCACCAACGCCCTGGACGCACTGGCCGCACTCACACGAGACGTAGCAGGCTGCCCGGTCTTCGGCACCCAGGACGAATTCAACCGGTGGATGGCCCGGGAAGGTGCCGTGCTGGTCCTGGCCCCCAACTGGTGAACCGGCCGACACTCAACGCCGTCGAGCACGCGGGCGGCACCACGTCGGCTGACTGCGGGGCGCCCTGATTGCGGACCTGGCCGCGTGGAAAACTCGCCCCGTCGGCGCGCAGCTCTGCGAGGGTGCGAGTAGGTAGGCAAGTGCGGCCAGGAACGCGCCGACGGGGCATATCAGTCCCATGGGCAGCACGGAGGGTACCGAGAACAGCCCGACCAGCGGGGCCGCAAGGCCACCGAGGGCGTACTGGCACAGGCCAAGCAGTGCGGAGGACGTACCAGCCGTGCGCGGGCGGCCGTCGAGGGCCAGCGCTGAGGTGTTAGGCAGCAGAAGGCCCATGCTGGAGACGACGAGCAGCACAGCGGGGCCACTTCTCAGTCGGCATCGCCCGCATGCCCGGACCATTGCCACAGTGAATGGCCGTCACGCACTGGGCTCCCTCGGCATGTCCTCGCGACAGACAGCCAGCGCGCGGCGCCCTCGCCAGCGCTCCGTGCCATTCGCAGGGGTAAACAGCGGTCACTACGGGTGCCGCGCGGCCGCTGGCCAGGAGCACACCAGCACAGGGTTTTCGCTGGTCAGGGGCGTATCCGGCGATCAAGTGCTGGTTGATTCCCAAGCTCAGAGCGCGAGTTCGATTCTCGTCACCCGCTCCACCAGAAAGCCCCAGGCCATCGGCCGGGGGCTTCTTTGCTGTCTGAACCAGTTCAAGCGTCCCGCACCAGATCCGCACCAGAAGGCCCCTGGGCAGCCTTCTTACGGGCGGCCCGCAGGACGTCGTCCAGCCCCCTCGCGAATCCCTGTTGCCGCTCAAACTCCGAGTGCTGGTAGATCAGCGCGGCCTTCCGACGGCTGCCCGGGCCCAGACCGTCTTGTCGTTGACCGTGGTCAAGGAACGGGTCACCAAGGCGTGCCCCGTGTGACGGGGATCGTAGGAGCGGAAGCGGTTCGGAATGCCGACGAGGGCACGAGCCTTCTGTCTTTAACTGCCTGAACGGCTTGCCTTCTCCCCATGAACAGAAGTCCGTCCGGCCTCTCGCGGACCAGTCGAGTCGAGATGGCGCCGGAGGTCGGTCCGCAGAAAAACCGGCAGGCCTACAAGTCGCCTGCCTGCCTGCCTCCGACTCGGTGTCGCCGAGCACTCGGCGACCGGTCGGTAGGACTTGGCCACGGTCGTCGCGGCTCCGGTGGACGACAGCCGGTCGGTCGGTCAGGAGCGACCGCGCTCACCCACCCACTGGAGGTGCTCCTGAAAGCCGACGGCTCCGGCTTCCGAGTCCTGCCAGTCACAACGCCTGCGGTCGGCGGGGGAGTCGCCATGAGCATGCTGTTAACCTCCCTCACACACGCGTGGGGGGAGCGGTCGGGGGGCCGAGCGAGAAGTCAGGGCGCTGCCGTACGTCCCGCCATGCCCTCTTCACGCCTTCCAGGAGGAATGGTGGCCCGACTCGGCCGACGCCGGTACAGACCGGCCCTTGGTTCACTCTCATCACGGCTCAGACCGGCGGCGGCCCGTAACAGGGCCGTCGTGACGGCGGCGCTGAGCATCAGCCTCGCGCTTGGTGTCACGCCGGCCCTGGCGGCCCCGGCGCCGTTCTCAGGCGCCGCGGCCGAAGAGCTGGTGTTGCCCGCCGCCCCACGTGCCGTCCCCCGGGCAACACAGATCCTCAACGCGGGTACCAGTGGCTTCCTTTGGGCCCAGGAGGGCGACGACCGGCTGCTGTGGACGGACTACGCCACCGGCGCCACCACCGCGCTGGAGCAGCAACTACCGGCGCCGGTCGAGTACGACATCGACAGCGGCTATTTCCACGAGGCCGCCTCGTTCCATCCCGGCTGGTACGGGGATGGTTCCGACACAGTCGCCCTCTACAACGACGAGAACTCCGACAAGCCGTCGCCGCACGTCACCCTCCTGCGGGGCGCGGGCACCTCGGGCGGCACCACCGAGGTGCCGCTGCCCGACGGCCACTCGTACCGGGGCACCTTCGGCAACACTGTCCTCACCCGCACCGGCGACGACGGCAGCCCTGCGGCCTACCACCTGTGGCGGCCGCAGGGCGGGGGCGGGGTCACGGAGGCGCCCGTGACCGGGCTCCCGGCCGACGCGTACGACGTCGTGGTCCAGGACGGCGACGCGCGGTCCGTCATCCTCCGCTACCAGGCCGGCGACGGATCGGAGGGCTGGGGTCACTGGGGCATCGTCGACCTCGCCACCGGGGAGTTCAGCGCGCTGCCCGACCGGGTCAGACCCGAAGACGGCTGGGAGGTGACCGGCTTCCAGCTGGGCACCGACTCGGTGTTGCGGCTGCGTGCCGGACGGAGCAAGGCGGACGTGTTCGACCGGAGCGACCTGGCCGCGCAGCCCCGAACCGTCGACACGGGCGCCTTCACCCACGACGCTTCGTACGGGATCGTCGGCGCCACGCCGCTGGCCGTCGAGCCGGTGGCACCGGGCGACAACCAGTACCGGGGCCAGCCCCTCTGGTCCCTCGCGTCCGACGACACGGCCCCGTCCATGTCCAAGGTCATGGACCCGGCCGCCCGCCAGATCGTCCAGGCTCCGGACGGCTCCGTCCTCGTGGCGGGCGCCGAGCGATACGTCGAGCGGGGGGACCTCGACTGGGGTGTGTACCGGATCGCCCCGGCCGCTGACGGCTCGGTCACCCGCAGCCGTCTGACCGCCGTCCAGCCGATGCCCGCGCAGATCCACGGCCTCTCCCTCGGCAGCGGCATCCTCACCACGGCCGACAACAGCACGCTGTACGAACCGGCCACGATCCTCGGCGCGTACCGCAGCACCTGGCTCACCACGCCCAACGCGGGCGGCACTCCGAGCGTCGCGAAGACCACCGTGGACGGGCTGGTCAGCGGCAGGGACGGCACCTGCGACAGCACCACGCCCCGCTGCATCCGGATGTTCGCCGACGGCACCGGCCTGCACGGCCGCCGCGACGCCACCGAGTCAGGTCTGACCATGCTGCGGGCCAACGGCGCCACCACCTGGGGCCCGACCCTCGACACGGGCGACTCGACCCCGCAGCTCGCGGACCTCTCCGGGCGGTACGCCGTCGTCGACGGTGCCTCCTCCGGCAAGCAGTACGTCGGCGAGTTCCCCGCCGGCGCGGCGGGCGTGGTTCTTCAGAACCGCGACCGGGTCGCGGCGGCCGTATGGGGCTCCACCCTGTGGAGCGGCGCGGCCACCGGAGGCAAGGTCACGGCCACCCGGCTCCCCTCCGGGACCGCCGTGGAGTCCTTCACCACCAGCAACGGCTGCACCCCGTCCAGTCTCCAGGCCGTTGGCCGCTGGGTGTACTGGACCTGCGTGGATTACTGGGGAGATGTGCGGGGTTCGGGCATCTACGACCGTACGGCCAAGCGCGCCGCCACCGCCCCGGCGGGCAATGTCCTCCTCGGAGACGGCTATCTCGTCCAGCATGTCTCCGGCATCACGTCGGACAGCGGACTGAAGCTCATCGACCTGCACGACGGACTGCCGTCCAGCGGGTCCCACACCGACCTGCCGAGCCGTAAGCTCGCCGACTGGACTGAACTCGGCCGCGAGAACAGCGGGGTGGGCACGACCTGGACCGTGGACCGCTTCGGCGGCGGCGTCGCCTATGCCGACGACGAGCAGCGTGTGCACCTCGTGCCGACCGGCGTTCCGGCCTCCGCGCTGACTGCCATCGACTCCACGGTCAAGACCGGGGCCGCGAGCTGGTCAGGAAACTGGTGGCTGTCGAAGCCCGCCGCCGCCTGGAAGGTCACAGTCCGCGACAAGGCGTCCGGCACCACCGTCCGTACCCTGTCCGGCTCCGCCGCCCGCGGTCTGCTGACGGCCGCCTGGGACGGCAAGGACTCCACGGGCCGCCTCGTCACCAACGGCACCTACACCTGGACGCTCACCGCCCAGCCCGCCGACGGCCAGGGCGCTGCCCTTGCTCTCTCCAGCACCGTGAAAGTGACGGCCGGAGCGGCAGCCCCGCGCGACTACGCGGGCAGCGACGGCGTCGGCGACGTCCTCACCCTCAACTCATCCGGCACGCTCACCGTCCACCGCGGCACCGGCACGGGCGCGCTGGGCAGCAAGGTCTCCGGCTCCGGCTGGCCGACCACCGCGAAGTTCGTGCCATACGGCGATCTCAGTGGCGACCGCTGCAACGATGTCCTGGTCCGGCTGAGCAGCGGTGCCCTACGCGCCTATCGACCGGCCTGCGGCAAGGCGGCGACGCCCTCGACGCCGTACACCTCGCTGGGAACCACTGGCTGGAACCAGTACGACGTCCTGACCTCCCCCGGCGACATCAACGGCGATCGTCACCCCGACCTGATCGCCCGCCAGTCCTCCACCGGGGACGTCTACCTCTACAAGGGCACCAGCACCGGCAAGCTCTCGGCACGCACCAGGATCGCCTCTCGCTGGACCGGCTACAAGAAGATCGTCGGCGCCGGGGACCTGAACGGCGACGGCCGCGGCGACCTCATCGCCCAGGACCAGTCCAACGAGCTCTGGCGCTACGACGCCAACGCCACCAGCACAGGCGGCTTCAAGGCGCGGGCCAAGGTCTTCAGCGATTGGGGCGCCTCGTACAACGCGACGGTCGGCGTCGGCGACGTCACAGGCGACGGCCGCCCGGACCTCGTGTCGCGGGACACCACCGGGAATGTCTGGCGCAACAACGGCAATGGGAAGGGCTCGTTCGGCGGCCGCACGAAGATCGCGACGAACTGGCAGGGCTACAAGAGCGTCGTGTAGGGAGTCGGCTCTGCGGCACCCGATACGGGGGTGCTCGGCCTGGCCCGGCAGCCGCTCATGGCGGACTGCCGGGTCTCCGCGCTTTGGACGGGCGTCGCGGGGACTGCCAAGGGGGCGCCCTGCAGCGTTGCGCCATCTGTGCCCCTCAGTGCGGCAACAGCGGCCAAGGAGGGTACTCAGGCGCCTCGACCGCGATGCGTCATGCACTGGATATCGGCAGGTCAAGAAATGCATGGGCGAATGCGTCCAGGAGACCCGAGGCGAGGAGGCGGCCAAGGTCCGAGACGCCCCCGTCCGGGGTGCTGGGCTGACCTGGCCCACGTCGATCCGCACCCCGCCGGGGTGTGTCGCTCGCTGCGGGTTCGGTCCCGGGACCCGGGCCCTTGTCTGCGGCTGCTTCGCTGGACTGCACCTCAGGCCCCGCCGCCGTCGCCGTCCAGGCCGCGCAGTACAGCAGCAGCCTGGCCATAAGGTTGATCCACAGAACGACGGCGACCGGCACAGCGAAGGCGCCGTACATGCTCTTCCCCGCGACGCCCTGCAGATAGCCGGTCAGCAACAGCTTGAGCAGCTCGAAGCCCACCGCTCCGATCAGACCGGCCACCACGACCGCGCGCCGACCGGGATGCACGCGCACCAGCCGGGTGAGCACGTAGACCAGCAGCAGGAAATCGACGAGCAGGGCGATGGCCAGACCCGCGAAGAACAGCAGCGCCCGTCCCGCCCCGCCCTCGATCCCGACCCTGTCGGCGGCCCAGCCAACCGCGCTGTTCGCGAACACCGAACTGCCGAGCGCGACCAGCCCGACCACGCCAAGACCGACCGGCACCCCGGTGTCCTTGATCCTGAGCAGGATCGGATTTCCAGGGTCCTGCTCTTCTCCCACACCGCACGCAGGCACCCGCGCAGGGCGCTGACCCAGTTGATGCCGATCACGAGCAGCAGCGCGCCGGCGATGAGCCCGACGGCCCCGGCGTGCGCGACGAGACGGTCCAGGTCCAGCAGGTCGGAAAGCCCCGGCGCCTGGTCGGCGATCTTGTCCTGGAGTTTCCCGAGCTGCTCCTCGCTCAGCAGCTTGGCGCTGATCGCCGCACCCACGGTGATCAGCGGAAAGAGTGCGACGAAACTGGTGAAGGTGACGGCGGCGGCGAGCCGGGCCCAGTGGACCGTGGCCAGCCGCTCGTACGCGCGCCATGCGTGTGCACGCATCAGCCGCGCAATCATGGGCCCAATCCCGGGCAACCTGGTCAGCCATTCCGCCGTGTCGCCCCCGCCCGCGGTGGTCAGGCCGCCCGCGCGAGCCGTTGCTCGGTGGCCTTCTGGCGGGCGGCCCGTACCCTCGTGTCGATGCCCTCGGCGACCTCCTGCTGCCACTCGTCGTCGGAATTCAGCAGGCCGTTCCGCGGATGGTTAACCACAAGCTCGTCGTACGAGTGCTCGCATCCGTCATGCCGTTGCAACGAAGCGCGCACATGACGCGCCGCTCAGCGCCGCGGGGATGCGGTGGCCGGGTGGGGGATCAGGGTGGTGTCGAAGTCGCCGTCGGCAATCTCGCGAGCGAGCTGTGCGAGCTGACGTTGGTGGGCGCGGGCGTACGAACGGAAGGCGGTGAACGCATCGTCCAGCGAGATCTGCCAGCGTTCCGCGAGGATGCCCTTGACCTGTTCCAGGACGATGCGGCTGGTGAGGGCGTACTGGAGTTGGGCACGCTCGATGTGGCTGTGGTCCAGGGTGCGCTGCTGCAGGATGGCGATGGTCGCGATGTCTGCCAGGGCCTGGGCGAGGGTGATGTCCTGATCACCGAGGGGGTCGGGGTCGGTCTGGAACAGGGAGAGCGCGCCGATCACACGGCCGCGTAGCCGCAGCGGAAGGGCGTTGGTGGCCACGAACCCGGTCTCGTGGGCGCGGGTGGCGAACTGCGGCCAGCTCTCCGTGGCTTTCGGATCGGTGAGGTTGATGTTGGTGCGGGCCTGGCCGCTCTTGTAGCACTCCACGCAGGGGCCTTGGTCGTGCTGCAGGGCGAAGAGCTCCAGCAGCCGGGTGTGTTCGTCGGAGGCGGCGATGGTCTGCAGGGTGTCGTGCTGGTCGGCCAGCAGGATGCCGACCGCCGCCACGTCCAGCAGTTCCATGCAGCGCACCGAGAGCTGCTGGAGAAAGTCGATGAGGTCGAAGTCGTCGGTCAGGGAGTCGGCGACTTCCACGAAGACCTCGGTGAGCCGTTGTTCGCGGGGCATGTCGATCAGTCCTTGTCTACGACGGTCGGGGGCGTGCCGTTGCCGTTGTGGTCCAGGCGGAGCCGCCGGTCCACCACGTCCTGGGAGATGTCGGTGATGGAACGCCCACTGCTGTAGGCATGCGCGCGCAGCCGGAGCAGGGCTTGGGGCAGGGGCAGGGAGAGTTGGACGCTGACCATGCCCGTCGCCTGGTGGATCACGGCGTGCTGCAGGGTGCGCGGGGGGCCGGCGGGGGACGGCCCGTCCACGCGAGGCTCGCCACTGCCCAGGCACCGGGCGGTAAGCGCGTCGGCCAGGATCAACGCGTCGTCGGCCTGCTCTGCGGTCAGCGGGCCCGGGGTGCGGCGTACGGCGGTCAGGACACCTGTGCGGATCGCGCCGATCCCCATCGGGAAGCAGAAGACCGCCCGGGCCGGCAGGCCGGGGGCCTCCATGGCCAGCGCGGGCCAGCGCGCAAAGCGAACGCCGGCCAGGTCGGGCACCCACACCATCGCGCCGGTACGGGCCGCGTCAGGCCCGGGGCCCTCTCCGAGGGTGAGCTGAAGGTCCTCGAAGCGGCGCGTCGCGGCGTCCGAGCACCACAGGAGCTCGGTGAGGTCGCCCTCGGTGACCAGGGAGACCGCGAGGCCGTCCACGCCCAGCGCGGCGGCGCCGGCCGCGGTGACATCGGCGACCTGGCCGGAGCCGTCGTCGGACTGCAGCAGACGCAGAACCCCGACCATGCGGTCACTGATCACCCACCACCACCTCGCCCCGTGCCGCCGGGCGGGCCATGGCCATGCTCTCGGGCCCGGTCACGAGGCCAACAACGTGGGACACGCGCCCGCCACGTCGTCCGTGACAGCGACGCGCGGCGCGGGGACCTGGGGCCGGTCGTAAAGAAGGAAACCGGTGGCGGTCAGATCCAGGAGGCGGGTCAGCAGCGGACTCGGGTGGCGCAGACACAGCGACCCCCCGGCCGTGGTGGTGAGCCGAGATGCGACCAGGAAGGCATTGAGGCCGCTGACATCGCAGAAGGTGAGGAGCGTCAGATCGATGTCGACCGTACGGATTCCGTCCCCCAGGCAGTCTTCGATCACCACGCGCACGGACTGTGCTGTCTCCAGGTCGAGTTCACCCGCCAGGGTGATGGTCGCGTGGCTTCCCCGGTCGCGCCGGTGGATGTTCAAGCTTGAGAGAACAGGCATAGTGCCTCAGTTCTTATGACCACCTGGTGCAGCGCTGGGCGGGCCTGGAATTTCGGCCACACCTGGCACGTATTCCGCGTGGTCGGACGCCTTTACAGGTCAGGCAAGAGCGACGGATGGCAACCCTGTTGCAGGGCCGTGAACCCGACCGGCTTCGCCTCGAAGGTGGGCCTGTGGTGATCCAGACGTCCTGTCCACTCCCCACAGGCACCAGCACGACAACAGCATTGGGCCACGCCGGGGTCTGGGACGTCCATCGCAGCATAGCCCTCGCGCCCACCCCCCGGCAGCCGTTCCTCGGTCACCGCCTTCCAGCGACCTTGCGGCCCCTCTCCGGCGTACGGCCCTACCGGCTCACACGCCGACCGGTGCCACCCGTGGACGCGCGAGCAGTCACCGCCACTACGCCGCACGAAGGCGTCGCAACGCACGACGCCACTCGTGTTGCATCTCCTGCGGGAGCTTCTTGCCCTCCGTGGTGGCGACCAGGGCCGCAGCTACGTCCCTGAGTTTGACGTTGCAGTGCTGCGATACGTCCACCAGGAGATTCCAGGCCCCCTCACTGGAACAGGACACCAGGGCCATCACCATCCCGCGCGCCTGGTCGATCACCGCGTGGCTGACCAGCGCCTGCCCCAACTGCTTGTTCTCGGCACGCAGTGCAAGAATTTCCGCGACCAGAGCGGCGTCTGCCACCACGCCCACAGTCGTCACAGCCCGCTGTGCTTCATGAATCGTGATCGTCTGACGCATGGTGTGTACCTCGCAGCGCAGTCAGCGCGTCCGGCCTGGGCGAAGGCCGTTGGCACGCCTGGATGCCAGTCCGCCCCATCGGTCACCTGTGATATTCGCTGTCCCGGCGATTCCGGCCGCCCCGGCGCTGCCGCCTGTACCGGCGGTCCCAGCGGTCCTGACGGTCCCTGTAATCCCGATAATCCCGGTAATCGGAATCGCCGCCACGGGCCCCGCTCCTGGCGCCACCGCGGCCGTAGTGCACGAGACCGAAGATGAGAACGGCTGCGGCCACCCACCAGACGGGGCTGAGGAATCCGAGTCCGAGCAGGACCACGATGAGGATGAGAAGCAAGACGAACACGGCGACCCTTCCCGGAGCGCAACAAGACATCGCTGCCGGGGACCGGGGCCTCACTCAACAGCATAGTCCTGACCAAGGGTTGCGGATAGCGCCCCAAGCCGGCCCGAACCACCTTGCCTGGATGACGACTTGACGTCTCATCAGGAAATGCGGCGACGACTGCCGTGCGCGGCACAGCCCCCGGGCGTCGCCCCCCGGTAGCATCGAAAAGCCACGGCGCTCCATCGGGAGCACACCTTGCGCCGGTGCCGGACCTGCCTCGTCACCAATCGAGTCGCCGATTTCGCCCTCGATGCCATCAGGCCCGTCGATCGCTGCGGCCGAATCGAGCCAGTGCCGCAAGAGCGCGTTGCGTCGGCCCAGTGCAGTTCACCCATGCCAGCTGCTCTACGTACTCCCCGTACTCGCCTGCCCCGTCGGCATGGGACTGATGATCTGGTTCATGATGCGCTCCAACCGCCCCTCGTCCACCGCCCAGCCGCCGCACACGGCCCCCACTGCCGAGCAGGAGCAGGAGCAGGAACTCCGCCGCCTTCGCAAGGAAGTCGACGCCCTGCGCGGTGAGCTCGACGCGCAGCCCAGCCTCCACAAGGACTCACCGGCGTGACCAGTCTCTGGCTCCCCCTGGCCGCCACCGTTCTCGCCGCGGCCCACGACACCAAGCCTCGCTCCGCGGCCGTCCCGAAGCACTGCGTGGTGCCAGGATCCGACCGCAGCCTGCCCCTCGCCTTGGCTGGCCCAACCTCCGCAAAGTGCTCCCGCAAACCATGATCGGCCCCCACCCTCGCGAGCGAGCCTGCACCGCTGCAACTACTCGCCGAGCTGGTCCGACCGAGCGGAAGCCGTCGCCGTGCCACTACGTGCCATTCGAAGCGGTAAACCACGGGCATCTGCGCACCGCCCCGAGACGATGCCATCTCGGGCGTTTCACCTGGTCAGCGCTGCGGCAGCAACTCAAAGGCTGGTTGATTCCCAAGCTCAGAGCGCGAGTTCGATTCTCGTCACCCGCTCTTGCAATAAGGCCCAGGTCATCGACCCGGGCCTTGTTCGTTGCGCGAACCTCTCCAGGCGCCTTCGTCGCGTAGTCCTCGCTGCTCACCGGAGAGCGCTGTCTCCGTGCCGCTCCACCCGGGGGCGCTTAGGATCGCGAGCATGGCCCTGATCATGAGTGACGTGGACCGGTTCGAGACTGCCAGGCCCCGGCTGGAGGCCATTGCCTACCGGCTGCTCGGCTCGGCGAGTGAGGCGGAGGATGCCGTGCAGGAGACGTTCCTGCGCTGGCAGGCAGCCGACGTCGAGCGGATCGCGGTGCCTGAGGCCTGGCTGACGAAGGTCCTCACCAACTGGTGCCTGAATATGCTCACTTCGGCACGTGCCCGGCGCGAGACGTACGTGGGGAGGTGGCTACCCGAGCCGCTGCTCGCCGGGGACCCGATGCTCGGTCCGGCCGACACCGCCGAGCAGCGCGAGTCGGTGTCGTACGCCGTCCTCGCCCTGCTGGAGCGGTTGTCGCCCAACGAGCGGGCGGTGTACGTGCTGCGCGAGGCCTTCGCCTACCCGCACCGGGAGATCGCCGAGATCCTGGAGATCACCGAGGCCGCCGGCCAGCAGATCTACCACCGGGCCAAGAAGCACATCGCGGACGGCAAGGCACGCACCGAGATCGACGAGGTCGCCGCCCGGAGAATCGTCGAGGAGTTCCTGGCCGCGGCGACCAGTGGCCGTACCGAACCCCTCGTACGCCTGCTCACCCAGGACGCCGTCTCGGTGGGCGACGGCGGCGGGAAGGTCCCGGCCCGCGCGAAGGCGTTCGAGGGCGCGCTCGCGGTCGCCACGTTCCTGCGCGGCCTGTTCAAGCCCAGCGCGGCCAAGCGGGCCCATGTCGGCGGCGCGCCCGAGATCTACGCCACCACCGCAAACGGCGGGCCCGCCATCGTGGCGGTCGTGGACGGCCGGGTCGTCGGCATCACCTGCCTGGACGTAACCGCGGAGGGCATCGCCGCCGTCCGCAGCCAGGTCAACCCCGACAAGCTCGTCCGCGCGACCGAGCAGTGGGCCGCTGCGGACCACGGGGAGGCCCCGCTCCACACCCTCTGAAGGGATATGACGCAGGTCACACTCCGATCCTGTCAGGGAACGGGGGGCTGTCCGGTTCAAGGGGCGAAACCACGCCGGACAACGGCAGCCCCCGCCCAGACAGGAGCACGGACATGCAGCACCGCATCGTCGTCCTCGGAGCCGGCTACACCGGAGCCGTCGCCGCCGGCCGCCTCGCCAAGCGGCTGCACCGCGAGGACGCCACCATCACCCTCGTCAACCCCGAGCCCGACTTCGTCGAGCGCGTCCGGCTGCACCAGCTCGCGGCCGGCCAGGACCTCAGGCCCCGCCCGTTCGGCGAGATGTTCGCGGGCACGGGCGTGGAGCTGAAGCTCGCGAAGGTCACCGCCGTGGACGTCGACCGCAAGACGGTGACGGTCGCCACCGTGAACACCCCCGAGCGGGAGGAACTGGAGTACGACACTCTGGTCTACGCCCTCGGCAGCGGCTGGAACGACGGGGGCGTCCCCGGCACCGCCGTACACGCCCACGAGATCTCCAGCCGTCCCGGCGCCCTCCGCCTCCGCGATCGCCTGGCCACCCTGGACGCCGGCCGGCCCGTGGTCGTGGTCGGCGGCGGCCTGACCGGCCTGGAGGCCGCGACCGAGATCGCCGAGGCCCGCCCGGACCTCGACGTCGCCCTGGCCGCCCACGGCGCCCTCGGCGACTGGCTCTCGGAGAAGGGCCGCTCCCACCTGCGGAAGGTGGTGAACAAACTCGGCATCACAGTCCACGAACACACTGCGGTCAACGCCGTGGAGGCGGACGGCGTGACGACCGCCGGCGGCCGGACCATCCCCGCCGAGGCCACAATCTGGACCACCGGCTTCGCCGTCCACCCGATCGCCCGGGCCACCGCCCTGGAGCTCACCGACCGGGGCCAGATCGTGGTCGACACCACGATGCGCTCGGTCTCCCACCCGGACGTGTACGCCGTGGGCGACGCGGCGATGGCGACCGGCCCGGGCGACAAGCCCCTGCGCATGTCCTGCGCCTCGGGTGTCCCCATGGCCTGGCAGGCCGCCGACGCCATCGCCGCCCGTCTCGCCGGCACCAAGGTCCCCCGCGTCTCCATCCGTTACTTCCAGCAGTGCATCTCCCTCGGCCGCAAGGAGGGGCTGATCCAGTTCGTCACCGCCGACGACCGAGCAGTCGACAGCGCCCTGACGGGCCGCGTGGCCGCCCTCTACAAGGAACTGATCTGCAAGAGCGCGGTGTGGGGCGTCGCCAACCCGACAGCCGGCATGCCGTCCCGGCACCGGCGTGTCGTACGGCAGGAGACTCGGAGCCGCGCACGGGCGGAGGCCGCAGCCTGACCCCGCCACGGTCGAACTGCGGCTATCGGCAGACGTGGTGCGCTGCATCGCAGGTGATCTGGTCCCGTTTCCCTATGGTCCCTCCGCCGAGAAGGGCGTGCCACAGCATGCCAGCAGAGGCGGTGAACAGCGGACAACAAGGGAGCCGACGAGGCGGCGAGAAAGCGCGAGCCTTCCGCCGCTTCCGCCCGAAGGAAGTCCGCCGGAAGGACGCGCCTTTCTCTCCCACGAAGAGGAGACCGTTCGGGCCCTTCTCCGCGAACCAGTCGAGATGCCGACGTAGGCCCCCGTGAAGGAAATCCGGTAGGACCATGTACCGCTTGCCCGCTTCCGACTTCGTGTTGTACTCGGCACGCTTCCGGTGTTCAGCTCCGGTGCGGCCTTCCTGACCCGAATCGTCATGGCGTCCAAGTCCACGTCCTTGCGCCTCAACTCGGCCTGCTCCTCCAGGCGCATCGGGCCGTACGCCCGAGGTAGACCATCAGCCGCCAACGGACACCGACGGCTCACTCGCCCCCCCAATCCAAACAGGACACCGGCCAAAGTCACTCCCGTCCGCCACCCCCGAAACACGCCCCCAAATTGGGCGCACAAAAGGCACTCGATGCGCACACGGAGCCGCTTGACGATCACTCAAGAGCATTACAACGATGGGGTTAAGTGCCCATCGACCACAGACCAACCGGGCAGCGTCATCAATGAATCTCGGGGAACTCATGCGTACTCTCTTGCGGCGTCGCACCACCACGGCAGCTACCGTGGCCGCCTTGTGCCTCTTCGGAGCGGCTGCCGTGCCGGCCCAGGCGGCGGCGAACCCGAACCCGATCGACTGGAAGGTGTACTCCACTCACTTCGGTCCGGATGGCGAAGATCTCCCGCTCCGCGTGGGGCAGAAGGACGCCGGAAGCATCGACGGCTTCGGCAAGCGGCACATCGAGTCCGGGCACGGGGATGAGATTTCGAGCTGGACCAACATGAAGAAGGACATCGACAAGACGCTGGATCGCGGCAAGTGCGTACCCAACGGCAGCAAAACGAACTGCACGTTGAAGAGCAACACCTTCTCCAACACCCGAGCCGGCGCGATGAAGGTTGTGTTCACCGAGCGCGTGGACTCCAAGTCCAAAGACCACCGGCCCGTAGGCATCATCACGGCCTACTATTACGACTGTGGATGCTAAGGACAACGTGCCAACGGTCGCCATGTACCAGCAGTACATCGAAGAGTTCCGCTCCGAGGTAGCCGGCAGCTTGCCCTCCGAACTCGCCGAGCACGGCGCGACGCTCACTGCACTCTCATTCTTCGACAATGAGGACGGCGTCTGGGCCGCAGCCGAAGTCCAGCTACCGGACCAGCAAGAGCCATGCGTCCGAAGGCGTCTGATCATCCCGGAACAGGGACCGGACAAGGACGCCTGGCTAGCCGGAACCATCTTCTCCTCAGCACTGATCAAGGAACTGGACACACGGTAGAACCGCGGTTGAGCAAGAAGCCCCGGCTATCCGCGCAGGCGGATAACCGGGGCTTTCCTCATGACCAGGGCGACTCCGGCTGTCAGCCCGACGCTCCGCGCGAGTCAGTCGGCAGTGTGGACGCTGTTGTGATCGGCCGGGACAGACGTGTCGCCTCTCGCGCAGCGAGTCTCCCGGCTGCGCGCCGAGCAGCGAGCCGACCACCGTGAGGAGATATCCGCCGCCACGCGGTTGGCGTACGTGATCCGCTCGAGAACCCCTTCGACGACCGCCGGTACGAACGCTGCTGGACTGGACAGATCCGACGCAACCGGTCCGCACTGACAGTCCTTCGACATCCTCGGCCCGTAACGAGGCAGGCTCGGTGGTTGTCGCCTCTGTGTCAGGGGGCGCCGCCCGTTACGGACTTCAGGATGTGGGCCAGACCTGGATCAGGTAGTACTCGGCGATGGGCTCGTCGTTTTCCTGGACGCCGTCGGGGTCGACGTGCCGGCCGCGGGCATGGAGGCGCACTCGGTAGGTGCCGAGGCCGTTGAAGGCAAGGGTTACCTCGTAGGCGTCCATGTCGTCGCTGTCCTCGTCGGGGCCCATGCAGGCGGGCGGGTGGGCGATGCGAAGGGTGGAGGTGTAGTCCAGCTCGATGGCGTCTTCCCACTGCTGGGACTGGTCCCGGTCAAGGGGCGTGGGTGGGAGGTCGAAGGAGACCATCGCGGTTCCGGCGCTGATCCCCGCGCAGACGAACAGGTGGTTCTTTCCCCCGGCGGGCAGGCCATTGTTGAGGGCCGCTTCGACGGTTCGGTTCTTCAAGTAGTAGAGGCCGTCGTCTTCGAGGACGTAGAACTGGTTCTCTGCCACGGAGCATCGGCCTCCCCACGCGGCGCCCCTCCGAGCACTGCGTGCCACTACGTGCCATTCGGAGCGGGCCGGGTGATTCCCGAGCTCAGAGGGCGAGTTTGGTTCTCGTCACCCGCTCCAAACAGAAGCCCCAGGCCATCGAGGTCCACGCGCGGTGGCTACGGCCGGGTGTCTGAGCGCTTCGACAAGCGGGTAAACAGCATCTGGCCCAGCGCCAGCACGCTCAGGCCGAACATCACGTTGCCCAGGGGGACATGCAGCGACGGCATGTGTGCGATGCCGAGCACCACCTGCATCGAAGCGAGTACGAGGAAGCCGGACGCGTACAGGACGGGGCGGGGCGACCCGCCGCCCGGCCGCCACGCCAGGATCGCGGCGAGCACGTACAACATCGACGCGCCGTACATCACGCGCGATCCGGCGTCGTGCAGCACTGCGCCGTGGGACGAGGACAACAGCATCCCGGCGGTGACCGCCTGGAAGAAAAGGCACAAGGTCTGCAGGGCGATCGCGACCTGCAGGAACGTGACGCTGCGGTGTTCTACCGTCGTCTGTGTGACCATGGCGCGGTCCCCTCTTCTGTTTCGCGGCGGTGGATCGGTAGTGTCTCGGTGGTCCGACGACGTGGGCCCGCGAAATGTGAGGCGAAGCACGGACGTCACAGTCCGGGGCGGTGTTACGTCGAAGTGCCGAGAGCAGCAGCGGACGAGAAGGACCAGGGAGCGGTCACGACCGTGGGCACACCGTCCGAACCAGGGCACGACCGGTCCGAGCGGGGCCTGAGCGCGATCGTCGGTGAGCGACGCCGGCTGATCAATGTCGCCTACCGGCTGCTCGGTTCGCTGTCCGAGGCCGAGGACGCCGTCCAGGAGACCTACGCCCGCTGGTACGCGCTGTCGCGGCAACAGCAGGAGGCCATCGAGTCGCCCGGCGCCTGGCTGACGACGGTGGCCGGCCGCATCTGCCTGGACGTGCTCGGCTCGGCGCGGGTCCGGCGCGAGCGATACGTCGGCGAATGGATACCCGAGCCGCTGCCCGACCGTACGGAGTGGCTCGGCGGACGGGCGGGCGGCGGCAGGGGCGAGCCGGCCGACCCCGCCGACCAGGTCACCCTGGACGAGTCGGTGCACATGGCCTTCCTCGTCGTACTGGAGTCGATGACGCCGGCCGAACGCGTGGCGTTCATCCTGCACGACGTCTTCCGGTACCCCTTCGCCGAGATCGCCGAGATCGTCGGCCGGACGCCCGCGGCCTGTCGGCAGCTGGCGTCCTCGGCCCGTCGACGTATTGGCGCCGCGCAGGTTCCGGCGGTTCCGACGGCCGGGCAGGCCGGTCTGGTGCGGCGATTCAAAGAGGCGTGGGAGGCCAAAGACATCGAGGCCCTCGTCGGACTACTCGGCCCCGACGCCACGATGATCGCTGACGGCGGCGGCCTGGTGGGCACCGTCCTCCGCCCGGTCGAGGGCAGCGAGCGCATCGCCCAGTACCTGATCCACATCGCCGGCAAAGCCCCTGGGCTGACGCTCCTGGAGCGGACGGTCAACGGCCGGCCCGGTCTGGTCGCCCAGCACGCCGGCGTCACCGTGACCGTGGCGGCGTTCGGCCTCGCCGACGGCCGCGTCAGTCGCATCTGGGCGGTCCGCAACCCGGAGAAACTCCGTCCGTGGACGGAGGCCCTCCGCGTTCCCCAAGTGGCGCATGCGCGCCGTTCGCGGGCCCTTGGAGAGGAGGGTCACGCCACCGGACCCGGGTCCGCACCCGATACAGAATCCCGTTGAGGTCCCGCGGGAGCGCTACGGGCA
This sequence comes from Streptomyces sp. TRD_SC_5, assembly GCF_056836825.1. NCBI lineage: Bacteria > Bacillati > Actinomycetota > Actinomycetes > Kitasatosporales > Streptomycetaceae > Streptomyces > Streptomyces sp. TRD_SC_5. The sequence goes on from NZ_JBWZZS010000001.1 coordinate 3,451,187, forward strand.
GTTCTCCTCGAACTTCACCGCGGTGATCTCGACCGGCTGCCCCTTCAACTCTGCTTCTGGGCTGGGCGTCTGGGCGCACACCTTCCAGTTGCTCTCCACCAGCACCATGCGGCCCTCGGCAGCGTCCGTCACAGTGATCGACGTACCCGAGTCGAGGGCTCCGCGAGCGGCCTTCACCGACTTGCCGACGAGGTTCGGCATCTTGCCGCCTGCCGCTTCCAGCGGCTCCTCGTCCTTGGCGGGGCAGTCCTCTTCGATCTTCACCGCACCGAAGTCCAGCTTGGTTTCCGTGGGCACGGTCTTGCCTGCCTTGATGTTCTGCGAGCAGACTTTCCAGTTCCGATCGAGGGCTTGCATCCGGCCTCGGCCCAAGCTGTCGTGCGACGACAGGCCGTAGAAGCCCTTGGTCTGAGCGGTGTCCTGCGCAGACTGAAGCCCCATGCCGACGAAGTTCGGTACGGGCACCTCCTTGCCAGTGTCCTCGGCGGTGGGCTTCGCCTTCGCCTTCGGCTCAGCCGGCTTGTCGTCGGATGTACCGGCCTGCTTGGGCTCAGCCGTGACGGTGACCGTCACTTCGGGTGCAGGTGCCGTGCTTCTGGTGGCTTCCGCGCCGCCGCCGCTTCCGGCGCTACCGATGATGACGCCGATGAAGAACAGGCCGACCGCAGACGGAATGACGACTCGCTTCCGCGCCCATCCGGGCTGTGCTCCTGGCGGTTTCGGTGGCTGTACTGGAGGCTGGCCCCACTGCGGCTGGGTCTGGTTGTTCCAACTCATTTGTCCCCCGAGGGTGGTTCATGGAGACATGACCGTAACGGCCCGGTCGGGAACCAGAGGAGGCAGATCCTCCGGAAGTGATGAACCTGTGACGTAAGTGTGGGGAAAGGTCGCTGGTCCACAAGTCACGAGGGAGCAAGGCTCCACAAGCCGAACCTCATCCGGTCGCCCTCCTTCGCGGTGGTTTCGGCGAAGCTGACCGTGCGCTCCGCATCCCGGCGTGTGGCGCCCCACTCCAGCTCGAAGCGACGGGTGCCGGTGCGTTGTCCGGGCAGGGTCGGCGTGGGCGGCAGAATCTCGTCGAGGGCCCAGTGACATCCCCTCTGCCGGTGTCGGGGCATGGTGACCGTCCAGAGCCATCGACGCCCTGCCCCTGCGCGCCGCCCGACCGATCGGCGCCGCGGGTGTTGCAGTCCTTGTCTCGGCCGCACTCGGCGTCATCCTTACGCAGGTTGTGGCTGCCGCCCGCCCACTACTCGGAGCACGCGTTCGCGCGTCAGCCCCAGTCGCAGCCCGTGCCGTCGTTGTCGCGGTCCAAGTGGCTGCCATAGCCAGGCTCGCCCCGGTGGACGGGCGCGGCACCGGCGGCGCGGGCGGCGGCGCAGTTCTCGTAGTAGACATCCGAGCTGCTGTCGTCGCTCTCTTCGCTGCCATAGTCGTTGGCGTCGGCGGTCTCCGTCTCGGTGACGGTCACAGTCGGGCCCGGCTTGGTGACCGCCGCCTTGGGCGCGGGCGTCGCGGTGACGGTGGCTGTGGCCGTGGCGGTTGGCACAGCGGTGACCGTCTCGGTGACGGCCGGGGCCGGGCTCGACTCCGCGGCCGCTGCCGCCGATTGGGCGCCCTCCGACCCGCCGGCAGCAGTGCCACACCCGAAGCCGACCAGCATGATCAGCACTCCGCCGACGTAGGTGCGTTTCATCTTCGACAGCGGCCGGTGTCTCCCAGCGGCGGGCTGCTGAGGAGCGGGCGGCGGGCTGCTCGTGTACGGGTTGCTCAAGGTCCCCCCTGTGCAGATTCTGTGAAGGGACACCGTAGCGCCGAATGGGGCAGCGGGCGCCTGCTTGGGGGATGGGGATTTTGTTCCTATGCCGACGCGTGGAGCGGCTTCGTCTCGCGCGTTCCCGGGTAGGGCCAGTCCGTGCTTTCCCTACCCCCGTTCACCAGCGACCTGCACGACCGTTTCGCGGCCGACGGTTACCTCCCCTTGCCCGGGCTGGTCTCCTCTCAAGCGCTGCCGGTCCTCGACGGCGAGGTTCGGCGGCTGGAAAAACTCGCTGTGCGGCGGGACTTCACCATGGAGTGCATGGACCACTCGCCCCGCCACATGACCACCCTCGGCGGCCACATCATCGCCAGGGAGTCCGAGGTGATCACGCAGCTGTACCGCGACGAGACCCTGTTGGTCCTGCTCGGGCGGATCGCGGCCGTCCACGCCGCCCCGGTGCGCGACCCGCTCGAACGACACGTGATCAACGTCCTTCACCAGCGAGGGGACACCCACGGCGCGCACACCGACGACTACCCGCTGGCCCTGGTGCTGTTCACCGAAGCGCCGGACGACCCCGGCGACGGCGGGCTGCTGGAGTACGCCCCTCGCGCCGGCGGCCTGCGCGACCTGGACACCGGCGCCCGCCGGGCACACCACCGCTCCGGTGACGGCTATCTGCTGCGCAGCGACACCACCGCCCACCGCGTCACCCCGCTGAAGCGCTCCGGTCTGCGCCGCACGGTCCTCAATCTCGCCTACACCACGCCCGACCGGCAACAGCCCACCACGCCCTCGGCGTCACAGCTGTACTGACTCCCCGGCCAAGGCGCCGTCATGATCCGGCCCCTCTCGAGCCGCCCCGTCGTCCGGCTCGGGTCACAGAGGCGATCACGGCGGAAACGGCGGCGGTCATGAGGAGGCTTCCCACCATGACCGTCCCCACGCCGACCATGAAGAGGCCGCTCGCGTCGTCCGACCAGTCGTAATAGGCGGCAACGGTCAAGCCGGCCGTGATGCCGAGCACAGCGCCTGCGATGTAGCGCCGGGATGCCGCCCAGTACACCGGCGCCAGGAGAGTCAGCACCAGCCCGATCACCTGCCACGCCTCGTACGGACCGGTCGTCGTGCCGTCAGGTTGTACGTCACGGTGCTGATCCCAGCCCAGCCAGGCAGCCCACGCCGCCGACGTCACCACAGCCAGCACGAGGATCAGCAACAGCTGGAGAGCGGGTTTCAGTAGTCGTTGTCGCATGGACCGAGCGTTCCGGCTCGCCCCATGAACGGCCAGAGCGCAAGTACCTACCTTTACCCGAGTACTTCAACCGGAGGGCAGTCGCCGGAGAGCGGCGGAAGGTGCTCCTTGATGTTGACTTCGGTGGTGCTTCATCTCGCATGACGAGATGTCTTCTGTGGCCCGCGTCACGGCAGGCCGAGGGGCCGAAGGCTGCTTGTGCCAAAGGTCCGGTTGCCTGGTGTTCTGCGCCCGATGGGGCGGTACGCAGGGCAATTGGTGGTCGCACCGGTCAGCACCAGCGGGCTGACCAGCGGCTGCCTCGCCCCCGAGCCCCGGCCGGCCCGGGCGGCCGTACGCGCGAGGCCGGGCTCCGGGCCGGCCGGCCCTTCTGCTGCGGGAACGCGTGAGCAGCCTTCCCTTTCCCGGCCCCGCCGCGGGCGTTTACGCTTCGTCACTGCGTGCCGACTGTCCGAAGTTCGATTCTGTTAGATTCATCAGTCTTGATCGACAAGCTGGAGCTCGGAGCGAAGATGGAAGCCGGAGTGCTGGGTCCGCTGCTCGTGGGTGATGGGGGGAATCCGGTAGCGATCTCGTCCGGACAGCAAAGGTCGTTGCTCGCATCGCTGTTACTTCGCGCCAACCAAGTCGTCTCCCAGGACCAGCTGGTGGACGACCTGTGGGACGAGGAACCGCCGAAGAACGCGCACACCGCCGTGCGTACGTATGTCATGCGTCTGCGCAAGATTCTCGGTCCGAAGCTGGGGACGCGAGTGCTGACCAGCCCTGGCGGATATCTGTTCCAGACAGAACCTGACGAAATCGATCTGTCGCGCTGCGCTCGGCTGCACCGGGCAGGGCAGGCAGCCGCCCGTGTGGCCGACTGGTCGAGCGCCGCGCGTGACATGGAGCGAGCGCTCGCCCTGTGGCGGGGGGAGCCGCTCGTGGACATTCCGTCGCTCCGGCTGCGCGACCGGGAGTTTCCCGCGATCGAACAGTTGCGGGTCGATGTGCTCAAGCTGCACTACGACGCGCAGCTGGAACTCGGCGCCCACCAGGAGATATTGCGGGACCTTCAGGTCACGTGCGACCGATACCCCTTGCGGGAGCACTTCGCCGTGCAGTTGATGACGGCACTGCACCACGGGGGAAGACGCGGCGAGGCCCTGACCGTCTACCAGACCGTTCGCCGACGGCTGGCCGACGAGCTCGGTATTGACCCCGGCGAGGAGATGCGGGAGTGCCAGCAGCGAATACTCGCCGGCACCGTCCCCTCCGCAGGCCGCGGCGGTACGACGACGCTCCGCCCTCCGGCAGGTGCCCGCAGGCCGGTCGTGCCGCGCCAACTCCCCGTGGCCGCCTCCCACTTCACCGGGCGTACCGCTGAACTCCGTCTGATCGACGAGGCGCTCGCGAAGGCCTGGGATACACGGCAGGGGGCCGCGGTGGTGGCACTCGTCGGTATCGGAGGCATCGGGAAGACCGCTCTCGCCGTGCACTGGGCCCATCGGATGGCCGCGCAGTTCTCCGGAGGCCAGCTCTACATCGATCTGCGCGGGTTCGCCGCCTCCGGAGATCCCCTCGCTCCGTCCCTGGCGCTGCGCCGGATCCTGGACGCCTTCGAAGTCCCCGAGGAGCGGATCCCGGCCGAGTTCGAGGCGCAGTGCGCCCTGTACCGCAGCGTGCTGGCCGACCGCCGTGTACTGCTCGTGCTGGACAACGCACGGGACGAGGAGCATGTACGCCCCCTGCTGCCGGCCGGAGACGGTTCGATGGCGTTGATCACCAGCCGTCAGCAGCTGCCCGGACTGCTGGTCGGCGATGCCGGGCAGAGCATCCGGCTCGATCTGCTGTCGGCGGACGAGACCCGTCTGCTGTGCGAGCGCGTGCTGGGGCAGGAACGGTTCACCGCCGCCGGTGAGGCCGCCGCAACCATGATCGAGATGTCCGGTCGTATCCCGCTGACCACACGCATCCTCCTGGCCAGCGCCGCCGCCCAGCCCCGGCTCAGCGTGCGCGAGGTGATCGGTCACTTCATGGCCGTACCGGACCGGCTCGACCGTTTCGAGACCGGTGATGCCGTGACCAGCATGCGGACCGCCCTGGCCGGCTCGTACCGGAATCTGAGCGAGAACGGCGCACGGCTGTTCCGTACGCTCGGGCTCTACCGCGGGGACCGGATCACCTTGCGGGCCGCAGCGGCCCTGCTCGGTCTCGGGCAGGTGCCCACCCATCGGGCCCTGGCCGAACTCTGCCGGCACCACCTGGTGACGCAGGACGGACCCGGGCGCTACGCCATGCACGACATCATCAGGGACTTCGCCCTGGAACGGGCCCATGAGGAGACGGCGTCAGGCACGTGCGGACAGCAGGAGCGGGCAGCGGCGCAGGAACGGATCCTCGCGTACTTCCTCCGCTCACTGCACTGCGCCGCGTCGCTCGCGGACCCCGCGGAGGTGGGCCGGTGCGCCCCCCTGCCGTCGGAGGAACCGCCGGGTGTTCCCGAGGAGAATTTCACCGACGCCTCCGAGGCACGGGACTGGTTCGTGGCCGAGCACCATGCCGTACTGGCGCACCTCGCGCACGCCGGGGAGGACGGTTTCCCGCAGTACAGCTGGTTGTTGGCCGAGCGAGCAGCGGTCTTCCTGCGCCGTTCGGGCCACTGGCAGGAGTGGGCGTACGCCGCACGATGCGCGGTAGCCGCCGCTGTGACCAGGGCTGACATCCCCGGTGAGGCACTGGCCCAGCTTCAGCTCGGCTGGGCCGGCGACCTGATCGAACCGGGCCGCACCACGCCCCCCCAGCTGGCTCGCGCGCTCGAACTGTACGAGCGGCTGGGGGACACGGTCGGTCAGGCGCGGGTCCAGCTCCGGCTGGCACGCTCCTGCGGACGCCGGAAGCAGGAGGCGCAGTGCCGGGAACACGCGGCGCGGGCTCTGGAGCTGTTCCGCGCGCTCGGGGACCGGGACGGCGAGGCGAGCACACTCAACGCCCTGGGGTGGTACTGCACCCAGTTCGGCGACCACTCCACCGCCACTACCGTCCTGCAACGGGCCCTGGAGTTGTACCGGGAGCTGGGCGATCGCCATGGTGAAGCGGATGCGTGGGACAGCCTGGCCTGGGCGTACCACTGCTCCGGGGACCTCGACGAAGCACGCCGCTGCTACCTGCGGGCCATCGGACTGGACGCCTTGCTCGACCGGCTCGGCAGCCGCCACAACCAGGCGCAGACCCTGATCCGGTGCGGTGAGCTGCACCAGAGTCTCAGCGACACCGCCTCGGCGGTGAAGTACTGGGAGCGGGCCCGGGGCATTCTCGACGAACTCGGCCTCCCGCAGGCCGCCGGTCTGCAGGACCGCATCCGCAGCCTGGAGAGCCTGGGGAGGCTGGAGGACACACTCGTCACCGATGGGTGAACACCGCAAGCACGCCAGGGGCCGGGCTCAGTGGATCGGTGCCGTCGCCGACGAGTCGCCGGGTCGCAGCGGGAGCGGCACGACCTCGACGCGTATCCGGGCGAGAAGCGAATCCGCCCACCGCCGCGCCTCGGCGGGGTCGGTCGCGCCGACGACCACCGAGCCGCGGCGGTCCCCGTTGCTCCGCACCGGTTCCACCCGGTCCCCCGGCGCCAGTGCGCACTCGACGGCCAGCACCCCCGGCAGGTCGGCCAGCCCTTCCCAGCCCCGGACCTGGCGCACCGTCCCGGGTTCCGGCAGCAGGAACCGCACAGCGGCGGCGCGGGTGGCGGGCGGCAGTGCCACGGTCTTGCCCAGCAGATCGTCCAGCCAGCTGCCGTACACCTCCAAGCCCGGGTGGCACCATTCGAGCATCGCGTGGATCCAGTCCCCGCCCTGCCGTACGTGAACCGCGCCGAGCACCACACCGCGCGGCCCTGTCCAGCACTCCACGTGGAAGGGACCGGCGCGCAGATCGAGTACCTGCAATGCGGCACTCACCTCGGCCCGTACCGCGGTCTCCGCTTCCGGGGGCAGGCCGGACGGCATCGTGTGACCGGTCTCCACGAAACCGGCGGGCGCCAGGTGCTTGCGCGCCACCGCCAGAATCCGTGGCCGGCCGGCCACGAACATCCCCACCACGCTGTACTCCGCGCCCTCCACCCACGTCTCCACCAGGACGGGACGGTCCGCGCCGGCGCCGGCGGTCCGGAAGGCGTCCGGCAGCCGGGCCGGATCCGTAACCAGGCTCGCGGCCTTGCCGTTGGCACTGTCGCGTGGCTTAACCACCACGCGTCCCTCGCCGCGCAGCAGCTCCACGGCCTGCTCCGGGACGGTGCACAGCCGCAGAGTCGGCTGGCGGAAGCCGTGCTGCCGCAGGTAGTCGCGGCACCGGTCCTTCAGCCGGACACGTTGTACGGAGGCGAGCGGGTTCCCGGGCAGGCCGAGCGCCTCGGCCACCGCCGCGACGGACTCCATCGCGTACTCGTGGAAGCCGACCACGGCGTCGAATCGTCGCCCCCGGGACCAGGCCCAGGACCAGGCGACGCAGTCCGCCGGATCGGCGTAGTCCAGAACATGCACCTCGTCGGCGAGGGCGACCGCCTCCGGGGCGGCAGCCAGGTTCTCGGCACGGTCGGTCAGCACGAGCCGCGAGGACCGGGCGCGCAGCTGACGCAGGGCACGCAGCGAGAGGTCATAGCCGTATCCGGCGGTGGACGGCGCGGCCCCACCGATAACCAGGGTGGTGCTCGTGGGCGAAGGCTGTGGCATGCGCTTCTTCTTCGCTGGGTGAGTGGGTGAGTGGGTCAGGTGCGTCAGGTGGGTCAGGGCTTCTCGCCACAGTCAGGTCGTTGCGATCTCGCTCCACAGCAGCACCGCGAAGACCACCATCACGGCCGAAGAGACGCGGGCGATCCACTTCCGCCCCCGCGCGTTCAGCCGGTGCCTGATGGCGAGCGCGGCAGTGCCGAGCACCGTGAACCACACCAGGGACGCCAGGACCGAACCGCCCGCGAACCACACCCGGTCCGCGCCCTCACGGGCCGCACTGACGGCGCCGAGCACACCGACCGTGTCGAGAATGGCGTGCGGGTTCAGGAGTGAGACGCCCATCGCCCCCAGTACCGTCCGGCGCATCGTGGAAGGCGTCGCTCCCGTGCTGGTCACGACGTCCCCGGCGTCCGGCTGCCGCAGGTTCTGCCACGCGAGCCAGAGCAGGTAACCGCCGCCTGCGGCCAACAGGACCGTACGGATCCCGTCATGACTCGCGAAGAGGGCGCCGACCCCCAGAGCGCCCGCCGCGATCAGCAAGGTGTCGCAGGCGGTGGTGGCCAAGGTCGCGTAATAGACCCGGGGATGACCCAGGGAGATTCCCTGCTGGAGGATGAAGAGGTTCTGCGCGCCGATCGGCATGATCAGCCCGAGGCCGAGCAGCAGACCGGCCAGCAGCTCCGCCGACGCCGTCCCGGCAATCACAGGATCACCCGCGAGGCGACATGTGCCCGCTGGTCGCGCGAGCGGCGCAGGTCACGGGTGGTGACCAGCTTCTTCAGCCACCGGTCTGTGCCGTCATGGCGCGCCTTGAAGCCCTGACGCCCGTGCACCGCACGGTAGTTGTCGATCACGAGCAGCTCACCGGGATTGAGCACCACCTGCTGCTGCGCCCGCTCCAGCTCGACCACCAGGTGCTTGAGGGCCAGTTCGGCATCGGAGTCGCCGGGCAGACAGCGCATGTAGAAGGGATCGATCCGCAGGTACGGGGACTCCTCGGCTCCGAAGAGCACGGCCACCGCCTGGGGTTCGTCCCGCATCCGGCGCATGCGGGCCTGCCCCGGGTGTTCCGGGTCCAGGTCCGCCATCTGCCGCAGGTGTTCGTCGTCGGGGAGGATGTGGAACCGTTCCTCCGCGAGGATCGCCCGGTGCTCCGCGCTGAGCCGTATGTCGCGGACCGAGGCCAGCGTGGTGCCGACCGCGTCAGGGTTGCGCAGCCCGAGCAGAAGCAGGTGATCGCAGCGGTACGGGTGGAAGCCGTCCTCGGTGTGCCACTCCAGCAGCACCTGGCCGTGCCCGCTCTGCTCGGCTTCCTCGCCGGCTATCGGCAGCACGTTCTGGATCATCCGGCCCTGCTGAAGAGTGGACCAGGTGAAGGGGTCCCCCATCGCGAGCCCCGTCAGAGCAAGGAACCACTCCTCGCGACGCCCGGCCGAGGACGCGGCGCTCTGCCGCCAGTGAGCCGGCGTCGGGCCGAGGGCCGCGTCGTCCACCGGAAGCCCGCGGACCAGCGCGGCTGCCGCCGGCTCCGCGGTGCGGAACTCGTACAGGAAGCGGCGCAGCCCGGCCGGCAGACGGGGCAGCAGCTCCACGGCCGCGTTGTAGAAGGCCTCACTGCCGGGGTCCGACACGCTCGGCGCCGGCAGCCCGCCTTCGAGGTCCGAGAGGAGTACGTCGATCTCCTCCAGATCCGCGGAGGTCAGGTCGTACACGGCTGGCGTATCGAAGTTCTCCACAGCAAGTCCCCCTCGTGTGTCCCGGAGTTGACGCTGCCGCGTCACTCCGAAGTGGTCGAGAAGAGCTTTCAGCGAGGCCGTATCAGCGCTGTATCACCGTGGTAGCGCGCTGTCACACGAGGTGTCGCACGGCGGTCGCCGGGGCAAGGGAGTTGACGAAGCAGTCGGCTTGGTGTCACGCTTCTGCCGCGGCACAGCTGTGCCCACATTCGCCCAAGCCGGTGTGACCACTCCCCGGCGGGCTCAACCTCCCGGCTCACGCCGCCACATCGCACTCATCGCGTCGACCCGCGCATCCGCGGCGTCGGCGCGATGTTTTTCGTTCCTCCTGCCTGGCGGGCGCTGACCGGCAAACCCATCCTGAAATGGAGTTCACGTGTCCCATCGCGCTGCCCTGACGCCGCAGATGCTCCAGTACGCCGAGAAGTTCGACGACCGCGGTGACATCCGCTGGCTGCCTTACCTCATGTACTTCCACGCGGCCGGCCACAGCTCCGACGTGGTCAACACCGACCGCCTGGGCTTCCGTCTCTCACACGGTCCGGACGGGCGCCGGGCATCGGTCGCCGACCGCCTGCCCGACGGCGGCCCTGTCCGGCTGCTCGCCGGAAGTTCCACCGCGTTCGGCATCGGCGCCAGCGGTGACCAGCACACCTTGCCGTCGTATCTGTGGAGCAAGCACGCCCCGGAACTTCCCTGGCTCAACTTCGCCGGCCGAAGCCACAACTCCACCCAGGAGCTGCTGCTCTTCCTGCTTCACCGTCACCTGCTGCCGCCGGTCGAAGAGATCGTCCTGTTCTCCGGATTCAACAACCTCGGCCTGAGCCGGCTTCCCGCCTCGGTGCGCGGCGATCACGGCGCCTTCTTCAACTGCAATGACTTCTCCACGCAGATGGAGGAGCTGCGCGCCAAGAACCGCAAGGCCGCAGGCGGCTTCGGACGGTTCGGCGGGCGTCGCGCCGGCGCCTCGGCCGCCCCCGCCGCCGTGGACGAGCAGGTGCCGGAGCTGGCGGAGCAGATCGATCTCGCCAGCGAGCTCACCCTGCGCCATCTGGACAGCTGGCGGATCCTCGCCGAGGGCATGGGGGCCAAACTCACCTTCGTCCTCCAGCCGCTGGCCACCTGGGTCCGCGACGTACCAGCCCCTCAGGAGCGACTGATCTTCGAGGAGCTCGACGCCATCTCCAACTTCTCGGCCGCCTACGGAGACATCTCCTCGACGAGCGCCCGCGAGACGTACTCCAAGGCGCTCCAGGCCGGCTGTGAGCAGAGCGGTGTCCGCTACTTCGACCTCAACCCGGTACTCGCGGACGCCATCAGCCCCGAGGACTGGATCTTCGTCGACCGGATCCACTTCACCGACGAGGGACACGACCTCGTCGCCGGCCTGCTTGCCCAGCACCTCGGCCTGTCCTGAACCCGGCCCGGCCCGCTCGGCCCGGCCTCCACATCCGTCCGTTCGTTCATTTCACCGCCCGAAAGGCACACCTTCCATGGCATTCCTGAAGAAGCTCGTCAACAAGCTGCTCGGCCGCAAGACCAAGCCGAAGAACGACGCCTCCATCTACCCCATGTTCTGACCAGCACGTCCCGCGCAGAAAGGAGATCTCACGTGTCCGCCCCCACCGTGGTGAAACCGGCCGAACCCACGAGCAGCACCACCACCACATCCCCCGTCCGGACCGCCTACCAGCGAGCAACCGACCCGGAAGCCTGCCTTCCCGGCGGCCAGTTCCTGAAGCGGATACACGCGGAACTGAACCGCGCTCCGGTCCCGGACGACACCCTCGACGCACTCGTCGACCGGGCCACGCAGTGGTCGGCCGACGAGACGCAGCGCTTCGGGGAGCTGATCGCTGCCCTCGTCCGCCCCGAGGACCGTGCCGTCCTGGTCCGCCGCACCGTACTGGGTTGCGCCCCGCTGGCAATGCAGTCCGGAGCGTGGCTGCAGTGGCTGAGCAGTCCCGGAAACGGTGACGACCCCGTCGTCCTGCGCATACTCGCGCTGTACGCGTCGGATGTCGGCGTCGGCGACCCGGGCGCCTCACGTGGCGATGCCTACCTCGGGCTCCTGCGCCACCTGAGGCTCTCGGAGAACGCCGTGCCCGCCGCGCGGCTCGTCAGCGACCAGCGCGTGGACGACGGGCACTTCGCCCTGCCGGCACTGCTGCTGACCATGAGCCGCCGGCCGGACGACTTCGCTCCCGAGATCCTGGGAGCCGATCTGTGCCTGCGTTCCGTGGGACTGCTGCCGGCGCTGAGTGTCGTACGTACCGAACTGCCGACCGCCACCGACTGGAACGCGCTCGATCCGGCCGCCGCCCGCGGCGACGCACCCGAGAGTGACAGTGGCCGCAGCGTCTGTCGTGAAGCTGTGGACGCCCTGGTGTCCAGGGACGGGGCTCCCGCAGCGGAACGGGTCCGCCTTGGATTCCGCTGGGCGCTCGCCTGCCTCGGCCAGTGGAGCGAGCGGCTGCACGCAGAGCTGTTCGCCGCATGCGACGCCAGGTTCGAGATGGCCGAACTGATGCGGCTCCGGGCCCGCGAAGGCGCTGTCTATCACCACCACTTCAAGCTGGAGGACAAGCCCCTTTCGGACTGGCTGCGGGAGAGCCAGACCGATCCGTACCCCATGCTCGACGCCCTGTCCCGCAGCCGCCTCGTCAAGCCGGGCAGGCCCGAGGCCAGTTCTCTGGTCAATGGTCTCGTCAGCGAACGCGGCCGGATGTTCCGGGTGTTCTCCGAAGAGGACCTGACCGTCGTACGTCGATGGATCTCCGCCCTGCCGCCGGCCGCCGAAGCCGGCGCGGCTGTGGGATCGGCGATCAGCCGGCCGGCGGTCGCGGCTCCTGTGGCGGATTTCCCCGTCTGGGAAGACACCGGACCGGTCGCGGGCCGGGCGCCGACGGACCCGCGAGACGCCTATCACCAGCTCCTGCAGCGAACGGGCACTCCGGAACTGAACCGCTGGGCAACCGAATACGTCCACCGCTGGCTCGGACGCTCACGGCACGGCATCAACAGCAGCCACATGCCGCTGCCCGAGCAGTGGACGCCACGAGGGCTGCGCGGCTGGCTGGTGGAGATGCACGACCAGCACAGCCAGGAGTTCGAGCGGGGCGGCGATCAGGACCTGCCCGAGCGGGAGGACCTGGTCAACGCCACCGTGCAGCAGGCGCCCCTCACTCTGATCGACGGTGCGTGGATCCAGGGCTTCACCGACTACGCCCACGCCTCCTCCCAGATCGGGCACTCCCTGTTCGACACCTACTGGGACGAGCTCGGAAACGGGCTTGCCCATCTGAACCATCCCCTGATCTACCGCGAAGTCCTCGCCGAGATGGACGTCGATGTGCCGCCCACGGCCAGCCGGGAGTTCGCGCAGTGGGAGGGCTTCGAGGACGCCGCCTTCGAGCTGCCCGTGTACTGGCTGAGCATCGGGAGGTTCCCGCAGACGTTCCTGCCGGAGATCCTCGGCCTGAACCTGGCCATGGAGCTGTCCGGGGTAGGCGGCAGCTACCGGCGGGCCCGGCTCGCACTCAAGCAGTACGGCTTCAGCACGCGATTCGTCGACATCCACAACACGGTCGACAACGTGGCGACCGGCCACTCCGCGTGGGCCGCCGACGCCATTGACACCTATCTGTCGTCGATCACCGCCTCTCAGGGCGCCGGCGCCCTGGACGCGACGTGGGACCGGATCCGTACGGGATACCGGTCCCTGAATCCGCCGTCGGGCTTCCGCGCCCGGCAGGCGGGCCGCAAGGCCGCACAGCTCGCGGCCCGCTCGCAAGCCGGCCGCTGACCGGCTTCACACGTCGTACTCCGTACCTCGCACCACTCGCACCCCGTACCTCGTGCCTCGTACGTCCGTCTCGTCCCACATCCGGACTTCATCTTCAGGAGAATTCCCATGTCTGATCTGGTGCTGGGCCTCTCGGCCTACTACCACGACAGCGCCGCCGCGCTTGTCGCCGACGGCGTCCCCGTGGCTGCCGCCCAGGAGGAGCGGTTCACTCGCGTCCGGCACGACTCCGCCTTCCCTGCGAAGGCAGTGGAGTACTGCCTTCGTGAGGCCGGCGTCACCCTCGACGACATCTCCGCGGTGGCGTACTACGAGGATCCGGCGCTGAAGTTCCGCCGCGTCCTGACCACCTTCGCCGGCGCCGCGCCGGCCGGGTTCGCCTCTTTCCGCGACACCCTGCCGAGCTGGCTGTCGTGGAAGCGGCGTACGGCCGACGTGGTCCACCGGCAACTGGCGGAACTGGGGCAGGGAGCCGTCCCGCCGCTGCACATCCGGCGCCACCACGAGTCGCACGCCGCCTCCGCCTTCTACCCGAGCCCGTACGAATCCGCCGCCGTGCTCTGCATCGACGGCGTGGGCGAATGGGCGACCACCACCCTGTGGCACGGCAAGGGAACCCAGCTCACCCCGGTCTCCGAGATCCGCTTCCCCCACTCGCTCGGGTTGCTGTACTCCGCCTTCACCTACTTCTGCGGCTTCAAGGTCGACTCCGGTGAGTACAAGCTCATGGGCCTCGCCCCCTACGGCAAGCCCCGTTACGCGCAGCTCATCAAGGACAAGCTGATCGACATCAAACGCGACGGCTCCTTCCGTCTCGACATGAGGTACTTCGAGTACCTGCGTGGCCAGGTGATGACCGGACGCGGTTTCGAGCAGCTGTTCGGCGGCCCCCGTCGCTCCCCCGAAAGCGACCTGACGGAGCGGGAGTTCGACCTCGCGGCATCGGTGCAGCAGGTCACCGAGGAAGTCGCCGTCCTGCTCGCCCACCACGCACGGAAGGTCACCGGGGAGCGCCACCTGGTCCTCGCCGGCGGCGTCGCACTCAACTGCGTGGCCAACGGCCGGATCATCAACGAGCAGATCTTCGACGAGGTGTGGATCCAGCCCGCGGCCGGAGACGCCGGCGGCGCGCTCGGCGCCGCCCTGGCGGTCGCCTCGGACCGCGGGGCCGTCCGGTCCCACCTGGGCAGCGGGCAGGACGGCATGGCCGGCTCACTGCTCGGCCCCGGGTTCAGCGACGACGAGATCGCCTCGTACCTCGACAGCCAGAGCGTTCCCTACACCCGGCTCCCAGCGGGCGAGTTGTACGACCAGGTCGCCTCGGAACTCGCGAAGGGGCAGATCGTCGGCTGGTTCCAGGGCCGCATGGAATTCGGCCCGCGTGCGCTCGGCGCACGGTCCATCATCGGGGACCCGCGAGACCCGGCCATGCAGTCCGCGATGAACCTCAAGATCAAGTTCCGGGAGTCCTTCCGGCCGTTCGCGCCGTCGGTGCTGGCCGAGGAGGCCAAGGACTACTTCGAGCTCCACCAGGAGAGCCCCTACATGCTGGTCGTCACGGGGATATCCCCGTCGCAGCGGCTGGAGACGGCGCAGGGGGACGAAGCCTCGGCGACGGGCCTGGACAAGCTCAAGGTTCAGCGGTCCACCCTCCCGGCCGTCACACACGTCGACCACTCCGCGCGCGTCCAGACCGTCACGGAGGCGAACAACGCCCCGTACTACCGGCTGTTGTCGGCGTTCAAGGAGCGAACCGGTTGTCCCGTCCTGGTCAACACCTCGTTCAATGTGCGAGGTGAACCCATCGTCGCGTCACCGGCCGAGGCGTACGCCTGCTTCATGCGCACCAACATCGACCTGCTCGCCGTCGGCAACTTCCTGCTGCGCAAGGACGAGCAGCCCGAGTGGCACGAGGAGACCGACTGGCGCGACGCCATCCCGCTCGACTGAGCGCGAAGCCGGGCCCTTCCCGCCTTCTCCCCTTCCCGCCTTCCCTCACCCAGAAGAGAAAGAGAGAGCCACAACGTGCGCACCGCACTCCTTGCCATCGCCTACTACCTGGTGGTCACCCCCATCGGCCTGCTGAGCCGAGTCGGGCGCGATCCGCTTGCCCGCCGGATCGACCGTCAGGCTCAGAGTTACTGGACGCGAAGCCGTCCGGCTTCCGCCGCCTGACCGCTCCCCGTCGTACCGGATCACCGAGGGCGGCCGCTCTGAGCCGCCCTCCCGGCCCTCCCCCTGGAGCCACCATGCAAATATCCGAAAACCCTGAGAAACAGCGACCGCCGTCCGGCCGGCCAACCGGAGAGGAAGCACGGGAAGCGGTGCGGCTCACCATTCCCGTTGCCATGGCTTACATCCCGCTCGGGATAGCCTTCGGCGTTCTCCTCACGGCGAGCGGAATCAACTGGTACTGGGCACCGCTGTCCACCCTGCTCATCTATGCAGGGTCCATTGAGTTCCTCGCAGTCGGATTCATGGTCGCCGGCCTGCCCATCTACCAGGTGGCCTTCACTTCCTTCATCGTCAATTTCCGGCACATCTTCTACGGCCTTTCCTTTCCGGTGGGCAGGCTCCGCACCAAGAGCCAGAAGATCTACGGTGTCTTCGCGCTGACGGATGAGACGTACGGCATCACCACAGCCGGCCCGGGCATGGACCTGACCGGTAGGCAGATCACGATTCTGCAGGTAGTGAGCCACGTCTGGTGGTTCCTCGGGGCGCTGCTCGGCTCGCTGATCGGCCAGGTGATTCCGGACAGCATCGAGGGCTTCGAGTTCGCACTCACCGCGATGTTCTTGACCTTGGCCGTCAACGCGGTGCGCGCCAGCAAGAACCTCAGCCTGGTTGTGCTGGCGCTCGGGACGGGCCTGGTGGCTTTCTTCGTGGACAAGTACCTGGTGCCCGATTCCTTCCTCATCGTCAGTCTGCTGCTGTACGTCGGTGCGGTCAGCATCCAGTACCAGAAGAAGAAGGGAGAGCAGTCGTGATCACAGACGTTTACGCATTCAGTGTCGTCATCGCGATTTCCGTCGTCACCGTGGTGCTTCGGGTGATTCCCTTCCTCGCCATCGGCAAGCTCTCGTCGAGTGGATACCTGAAATACCTGGGCGAAAAGATGCCCACCGGAGTCATGATCCTTCTGGTCGCCTACACGATCAAGGACCAGGATCTGACGGTCTATCCCTATGGCCTTCCGATGCTCGGGGCACTGTGTCTCGCGGGCGGTATGTACTGGAAGACAGACAACTCCCTTCTGTCCATCGGGGGCGGCCTGGCCCTCTACATGACCCTGGTGAATGTGGTGATCTGATGGATACCCACATAGGACCTCGCGCCGCCGTTCTTGTCCTGGAGGACGGTCGCAGTTTCCGCGGCCGTGCCTACGGGGCCGTGGGGGAGACCTTCGGCGAGGCGGTGTTCAACACCGGCATGACCGGTTATCAGGAGACCCTCACCGATCCGTCGTACCACCGTCAGGTCGTCGTCATGACGGCGCCGCACATCGGTAATACCGGCGTGAACGACGAGGACGACGAGTCGAAGAAGATCTGGGTCGCGGGCTATGTCGTACGCGACCCTGCCCGCATCCCGTCGAACTGGCGCTCCCGCCGGCCGCTCGACGCGGAGCTGACCGCCCAGGGCGTTGTGGGCATCAGCGGTATCGACACGCGTGCGCTGACCCGCCACCTGCGTGAGCGAGGCGCGATGCGCGTCGGCATCTTCTCCGGCGAGGCGCTGGCCGACGAGGCGGCGCTACTGGCGAAGGTCCAGGCATCACCGCAGATGAAGGGCGCGAACCTGGCCGCCGAGGTCGCTACGAAGGAGCCGTACGTCGTTCCCGCGATCGGTGAGAAGAAGTTCACCGTTGCGGCGATCGACCTCGGTATCAAGGGCATGACGCCGCACCGGATGGCCGAGCGCGGCATAGAGGTGCACGTCCTTCCCGCGACCGCCACAGCCGAGGACGTGTACGCCGTCAACCCGGACGGCGTGTTCTTCTCCAACGGTCCCGGCGACCCCGCAACCGCCGACGGCCCCGTCTCCGTCATGCGGGCCGTGCTGGAGCGTAGGACGCCGTTGTTCGGTATTTGTTTCGGCAATCAGATTCTGGGCCGTGCGCTCGGGTTCGGTACGTACAAGTTGAAGTACGGGCATCGTGGGATCAATCAGCCCGTGCAGGACCGTACGACCGGCAAGGTCGAGGTCACTGCGCACAATCACGGTTTTGCCGTCGACGCGCCGCTGGACCAGGTTTCCGACACGCCCTTCGGGCGGGCCGAGGTGTCCCATGTGTGCTTGAACGATGACGTGGTGGAGGGTCTTCGGCTGCTCGATCAGCCGGCGTTCAGTGTCCAGTACCACCCCGAGGCGGCGGCGGGCCCGCACGATGCCGCGTATCTCTTCGACCGCTTTGTATCGCTGATGGAGGCCGAGCGTGCCTAAGCGCACCGATATCCAGTCCGTTCTGGTGATCGGCTCCGGTCCGATCGTCATCGGCCAGGCCGCGGAGTTCGATTACTCCGGTACGCAGGCCTGCCGGGTGCTGAAGGCCGAGGGCCTGCGGGTCATTCTGGTCAATTCCAACCCGGCGACGATCATGACTGATCCGGAGATCGCCGATGCCACGTATGTGGAGCCGATCACTCCTGAGTTTGTCGAGAAGATCATCGCCAAGGAGCGTCCCGACGCGCTGCTGCCGACCCTCGGCGGCCAGACCGCGCTCAACACGGCGATCTCCATGCACGAGCAGGGTGTGCTGGAGAAGTACGGCGTGGAGCTGATCGGCGCGAATGTCGAGGCGATCAACAAGGGTGAGGACCGCGAGCTGTTCAAGGGTGTCGTCGAGGCCGTCAAGGCCAAGATCGGTTACGGCGAGTCCGCCCGGTCGGTGATCTGTCACTCGATGGACGACGTCATAGAAGGCGTCGAGACGCTCGGCGGCTACCCGGTGGTCGTGCGCCCCTCGTTCACGATGGGTGGCGCGGGTTCGGGTTTCGCGCACAACGAGGACGAGCTGCGCCGCATTGCCGGGCAGGGTCTGACGCTGTCGCCGACCACCGAGGTGCTTCTGGAGGAGTCGATCCTGGGGTGGAAGGAGTACGAGCTGGAGCTGATGCGCGACAGGAACGACAATGTCGTGGTGGTCTGCTCGATCGAGAACTTCGACCCGATGGGTGTGCACACCGGCGACTCGATCACCGTGGCGCCGGCGATGACGCTGACCGACCGCGAGTACCAGCGGCTGCGCGATGTGGGTATCGCGATCATCCGCGAGGTGGGTGTGGACACCGGCGGCTGCAACATCCAGTTCGCGATCAACCCCGACGACGGGCGGATCATCGTCATCGAGATGAACCCGCGCGTCTCACGTTCGTCGGCGCTGGCGTCGAAGGCGACGGGTTTCCCGATCGCCAAGATCGCCGCCCGTCTGGCTGTGGGCTACACGCTGGATGAGATTCCGAACGACATCACGGAGAAGACTCCGGCGTCGTTCGAGCCCACGCTCGACTACGTCGTCGTGAAGGTGCCGCGTTTCGCGTTCGAGAAGTTCCCGCTCGCCGACGCCACCTTGACGACCACCATGAAGTCGGTCGGTGAGGCGATGGCGATCGGCCGCAACTTCACCGAAGCCCTCCAAAAGGCCCTGCGCTCGCTGGAGAAGACCGGCAGCCAGTTCACGTTCGTGGGCGTGCCCGGCGACAAGGACGAGCTGCTGCGCGAGGCGGTGCGTCCTACCGACGGCCGTATCAACACCGTCATGCAGGCCATCCGGGCCGGCGCGACCCCCGAGGAGGTCTTCGACGCGACGAAGATCGACCCGTGGTTCGTCGACCAGATGTTCCTGATCAAGGAGATTGCCGACGCCTTGGCCGCCGCCGAGCGTCTGGACGTCGACCTGCTCGCGGAGGCGAAGCGGCACGGTTTCTCCGACGCCCAGATCGGCGAGATCCGCGGTCTGCGTGAGGACGTCGTGCGCGAGGTGAGGCATGCGCTGGGGGTGCGTCCGGTCTACAAGACGGTCGACACCTGCGCCGCCGAGTTCGCGGCGAAGACGCCGTACTTCTACTCCTCCTACGACGAGGAGTCCGAGGTCGCGCCGCGCACCAAGCCCGCGGTGATCATTTTGGGTTCGGGTCCCAACCGTATCGGCCAGGGCATCGAGTTCGACTACTCCTGCGTCCACGCCTCCTTCGCGCTCAGCGACGCGGGCTACGAGACCGTGATGGTCAACTGCAACCCGGAGACCGTTTCCACCGACTACGACACCTCCGACCGCCTGTACTTCGAGCCGCTGACCCTCGAGGACGTGCTGGAGATCGTCCACGCCGAGACCCTGGCCGGCCCGGTCGCCGGTGTCATCGTGCAGCTCGGCGGGCAGACACCGCTGGGTCTGGCCCAGGCGCTCAAGGACAACGGGGTCCCGATTGTCGGCACCCCGCCGGAGGCCATCCACGCCGCCGAGGACCGCGGCGCGTTCGGCCGGGTCCTGGCCGAGGCCGGTCTGCCGGCCCCCAAGCACGGCACCGCGACGACGTTCGACGAGGCCAAGGCCATCGCCGACGAGATCGGCTACCCCGTCCTGGTCCGCCCCTCCTACGTGCTCGGCGGACGCGGCATGGAGATCGTCTACGACGAGACCCGCCTGTCCTCCTACATCGCCGAATCCACCGAGATCAGCCCCACCCGCCCGGTCCTGGTCGACCGTTTCCTCGACGACGCGATCGAGATCGACGTCGACGCCCTCTACGACGGCACCGAGCTCTACCTCGGCGGCGTCATGGAACACATCGAGGAAGCCGGCATCCACTCCGGCGACTCCGCCTGCGCCCTGCCCCCGATCACCCTCGGCGGCTTCGACATCAAACGGCTGCGGATCTCCACCGAGGCCATCGCCAAGGGCGTCGGCGTACGCGGACTGATCAACATCCAGTTCGCCATGGCCGGCGACATCCTCTACGTCCTGGAAGCAAACCCCCGCGCCTCCCGCACCGTCCCCTTCACCTCCAAAGCCACCGCCGTCCCGCTCGCCAAGGCCGCCGCCCGCATCTCGCTGGGCGCCACCGTCGCCCAGCTGCGCGCGGAGGGCATGCTCCCGAAGACGGGCGACGGCGGCACGCTGCCGCTGGACGCGCCGATCTCCGTCAAGGAGGCCGTGATGCCGTGGAGCCGCTTCCGCGACATCCACGGGCGCGGTGTGGACACCGTCCTGGGCCCGGAGATGCGCTCCACCGGTGAGGTCATGGGCATCGACTCGGTCTTCGGCACCGCCTACGCCAAGTCACAGGCCGGCGCGTACGGGCCGCTGCCGACCAAGGGCCGGGCGTTCATCTCGGTCGCCAACCGCGACAAACGCTCGATGATCTTCCCGGCCCGGGAACTGGTCGCCCACGGCTTCGAGCTGCTCGCCACCTCCGGCACCGCCGAGGTCCTGCGGCGCAACGGCATCAACGCCACCGTCGTACGCAAGCAGTCCGAGGGCGAAGGCCCGCACGGCGAGAAGACGATCGTGCAGCTCATCCACGACGGTCAGGTCGACCTCATCGTCAACACCCCCTACGGCACCGGCGGCCGCCTCGACGGCTACGAAATCCGCACCGCCGCCGTCGCCCGCAGCGTCCCCTGCCTCACCACGGTCCAGGCCCTCGCCGCCGCCGTCCAAGGCATCGACGCACTGCGCAATCACCGCGGCGGCACGGGATGCGAAGTCCGGTCCCTCCAGGAACACAGTCGGTCCATACGCACGAAAAGCCAGGCCCCCGTACAGGACGAGGACCTGGCCGACACGGACAGTTGGTCAGCTGAGCGCCTGCGCGAAATCGGCGCACAGGTCGTCGATGTGCTCCAGACCGACGGCGACGCGAACCGTGCCCTCGGTGATGCCGATGGCGCGCAGGCCCTCGGCGTCCATGGAGCGGTGCGAGGTCGCGGACGGCTGCTGGACGAGGGTCTTGTAGCCGCCCAGTGACACGGCCCGGTCGACGATCCGCAGCCGCCGGGTGAACTCGATGGTTTCCTTGCGGCCGCCGGCCACGTCTATGGCGAAGACTCCGCCGTAGCCGTTCGGCAGAAGTCGCTGGGCGACATCGTGGCCCGGGTGATCCGTCAGCCCAGGCCAGTGCACCTTGTTCACTCCGGGGTGCTCGGCCAGGAAGCGGGCCAGGGCGTCGGCGTTCTCGTGATGGCGCCGCATCCTCAGACCAAGGGTGCCCAGGCCGCGGAGCGTGAGCCACGCGGCGAACGGGTCGGCGATCGGGCCGGTTTCCAGCGATCGCGACCACACTTGACGGTGAAGCCCGGAGTCGGCGAACACCGCGATCCCGCCGAGTACGTCGCAGTGCCCGGACAGGAACTTGGTCGAGGAGTGCACGACAACGTCGGCCCCCATCGCGATGGGTTGGCAACCGATCGGGGAAGCGAAGGTGTTGTCCACGACGGACACCAGCCCGGCCGCCTTGCCCGCCGCGAAGAAGACCGGCAAGTCGGTGACCTGGGCAGTGGGGTTGGAGAGGGTCTCCAGATACAGCACCTTGGTCGTCGGCCGCACGGCTGCGGCGACTTCCGCCGGGTCCTTGGCGTCGATGTAGGTGGTTTCTATACCGAAGCGCGCGGCGAGGTCCTTGAGCAGGGCGAACGTCCCGCCGTACAGGTGCTTCTGGGCGATGACATGGTCTCCGCCACTGAGCAGGGTGTGCAGCACGGTGTGAATGGCCCCCATGCCGCTCGCTGTCGCCAGCGACGCGGCGCCGCCCTCCAGCGAGGTGACGGCGTTCTCCAGGGCGCGCACGGTGGGGTTGGAGTTGCGCAGATAGGCGAAAGATTCAGGGCTGTTGATGGCCTCGGCCAGCTCCGCCGGGTCGTCGTAGCCGAAGTTCGCGGTCTGATAGAGCGGGACGTTGAGCGGACGCGCTCCGCCGAGATCGGGGATCTCGACATGGATGGCCCTGGTGTCGGGATGAAGTGCGCTGGACATAAGGAATATGCCTTCTCGGTCGGTGATCGGGTTTCTCAGGACGCGGGTCAGCGGGCGGCGCTGAGGGAGAGGAGCTCGTCGATGTCGTATTCGGCGCGGCCCCGGGTGCCGTACCGGGTAAGCCGTCCGCGACTGGCCCATTTGCGGATAGTGGCCTCGGGTACGTCGAGGGCCAGGGCCGCGAGCTGGGTCGGTACGGTACGCCGGGGGCAATGTGCTGACCGTGTCGCCATGTCACGCCACCGCCTTCGCGGCCGGGAGCCATGCGCCGGCAGCAGCACCAGCGGCAGCACGACCTGCTCCGACCAGCCGCAGCCACTGATGCGGCGGCACGTCATGGCCCGACTCACATCTGACCCGGTGCCGTCCGGTGTCCTGCGGACCGGCCGGCTCGGAGTGGACAGTGCTCTCACAGCTGGGTCGCAGACAGCGTCCCAGCGCGGTACGCAGAACCGGCTCCGGGTGGGCGGCTCGGCGCGCGGCGACCGCGACCTCGGTGATCTCGGCCGCGAAGTCGTGGGCGACCGGCCGGCTCAGCAACCAGTCCAGGTTGCCGGCATCGGCGAGGAAGCCGACGAGAGCACGGACGTCACGCTGACGTGGGGACGGGATACGCCGTTCCTGAGCCACCGTGCCTGCCCATGAAGCGAGCACCCGCAGCAGATCGGCACGCGCGGTGACCGCCTCTTCCCGAAGGATGATCCCCACCGCCCGGGACCCGCTGACTCTCTCCCGTAGGCCGCTCCGAGCAGAGGTCAGTGCGTACTCACACTCCTCGTACAGCTCGACAAGGTCGACCAGCTCGTCAGCTGTGATCAGTTGCTGCCGCTCGCTCGAGGCGGCGGAACGCCCGGTCATCCCACTTCTCATGCCGCTCCTCCTCCGGTCGGCCGCACACCGACGGCCCGATGGTGTTCATCGCCCCGGACAACCCCCCAGGACCACAAACACAGCCTCCGGCACGGCCGTAACACCTCCGTATCACCGGCGTATCGGCCCCCAGGCCGCGTGGGGTGAAGCCCCGTGGGCGGGCACCCGCGCCTGGTCGAGGACTTGCGCTCATGCAGCTTCTACAGTGCGTCCACCGCTCTGACCTTCCAGCCTTGCGGAGTACGCACGAGGGTCATCCGGACGCGGTTGAGGTCGAGGCGCGGGCCCGAGACCTGAGTGCTGGTGGTGGCCTGGTTCATGAAGATCAGGACTACGGCCTTGTCCGGGGTGGCCGACACCACCGAGGCCGCCGGGGCGTCGCCGCCCGGTGGCCTGGCGACCGTGGCCTTGACCACTCCGCGGTACTTCTCGGCGGTCGGCGCGACCACGGACTTGGTGGTCTTGCTGTACTGGTCGAGAAAGGGGGCGGTGAGGTGGGCGCGGGCTGCGCGGAAGTCGCGGTCCAGGTGGCGGTAGTCGTACGACAGGATGACCGGGGCCGCCTTGCGGGCCGCTGCGAGCGCGGCCGTGCGTGCCTCGGCCGTGCGCTCGGCCTCTCGGTGCTGCCAACCGAGGGTGGCGGTGGCGGCCGAGCCCAGGAGGGCGAGGACGACGAGTGCCGGAGTCAGCAGGCCGGGGCGGCGGCGGGCCGGCTTGGCGGGTGGCTGGGGGGACGGCTCCTCGGCGGACTCAGCGGATTCAGCAGGCTCAGCAAGCTCAGAAGGCTCGACGGGCTCAGCGGTCTCGCCGGGGCGTCGCGTCCTCTCGGCTCGTTTGGCCGCGGCGCGGGCGGCCGCCGCCACGGAGCGCTGCCGGGGGGCGCCGGTGCCGCCGCGGCCTCGGAGGGTCTGGTTCGCCACGGTGTCTCTCCTCATGGGGGGTGCGGAGTGAAGTTCTACGGAGTGCGTCAGCCGACGAATTCGACGTTCGACGTCAGCCACCGTCCGTCCTCGTGGACCAGGTCCAGCTGAAGGCGGTAGTTGCGGGACGTGCCCTGCGGAGCCGCGACGTTGGTGACCTTGCTGTCGGCCACCACCAGGACACGGGCGGTGCGTTCGTCCGCGCTCGCGATGCCCGCCTCGAGGATCTGGCCTTCGGACACCGACTTGTTGTCGGCGACGATCTTCGTCAGCTTCTCGGTCTGGGCCGAGAACTGCTTCTCGAAGTCGCCGGTCGCGCCCTTCAGTACGTTCGCGCTGTCCCGGTCGTAGCGCCGGTAGTCGAGCGAGGTGAAGTTGAGCGCCGACTGGCGGGCGGCGACCAGGATGTCCTGGTGCCGCCGCTCCGTCGTGTGCCGTTCGTACACCTGGACGCCCAGCCAGCCGGACGAGGCCGTCAGTACGGCGGCCACGGCAGCCAGTACCGCCACGGCGCGCGGGTGGCGCAGGGGCCGTACCGCGCGGATCAGGAGTACGCGGGTCAGGAGTACGCGGGTCATGCCATGGGTCCCACCAGCAGCCATTGCCAGGAGTCCTTTCCGAAGAGGCTCTGTGCTCCGCCCGTGGAGCCGATCTGTACGGGCCTTCCGTCCGGGCCGCTCGCGGCGCCCGTCCCGGGGTCGTAAGCGGTTACGTGCGACGCCCGGCCGGAAGTCCCGCCCGCGCCCGGGGCGTTCTGGGCTCCCCGGACCGAGGTGTCGCCGCCGCGCGGGGCCGTGCACCTGGCGCCGGTGTTGGCCGGGCGGTCCGTGGTGTCGGCGGGGTCGCGGCGCTGGGTGTCGTAGCCCTGGCGGCACGGCGGGGGATCGTCGGCGTTGGTGACCATGCCGAAGTGGGTGGTGCCGTCGCCGGGGAGGACCGTGTAGCTGCCCGAGACCACCACGGGGAACGTGACCAGCATCTGCTCGACGCCCGGCAGGCGGGCCAGGGTGACCTGGCCGCCGCTGATCAGGTTGCCCAGCAGGACCGGGAGGTGGTTCCGGTTGTCCTTCAGGAGCGCGTCCACTTGGCGCGAAGCCGTGGTGCCGCTGTCCATCAGGGCCCGGATGTCCCCGTCGCTGGTCTTCAACTGGGCGGTGAGCGACGCCAGATCGCGGGAGAAGGACTTGATCGCCGAGCCCTGGTCGGCCTGCGTCTTCAGGACCTTCCGGGAGTCCTCGATCAGCGCGATCGTCTGGGGGAGGGAATCGGAGGCCGACTCGATCAGGGCGTTGCCCGAGTCCACCAGCCGGCTCAGATGCGGGCCGGTGCCGGCGAACGCCTTGCCCAGTTCGTCGACCGTAATCCGCAGGTCCTGCTTGTCCACCGAGGTGACCAGCCGGTCCAGGCTGAGGATCAGCTCGGTGGTGGGTACGGGTACCCGGGTGTTCCGGCGCGGGATGGTGCTGCCGTCCCGTAGGCCGGGCCCGTCACCGGAGCGCGGCTGGAGGTCGACGTACTGTTCGCCGACGGCCGAGCGGTTCGCCACCACGGCCAGGCTGTCCGCCGGGATGGCCGGGGCGTCCTCCAGGTCCAGCGCCACCGACACGCCGCCGGCCCCGGTCAGCCGCAGCTCGCCGACGCGGCCCACGGGCACCCCCCGGTAGGTGACCTCGGCGCCGGAATAAATACCCCCGGAATCGGCGAACTCGGCCCGTACGGTGTAGCCGCGGTCCAGGACGCGGTCGACCAGGCCGGTGTACTGGACGCCGACGTACGACACCCCGAGCGCGGTGACGATCGCGAAGGCGAGCAGCTGGAGCCTGACCATGCGGGTGATCACGGCATCATCCCCTTCATCAGCAGTTCCGCGAGGGCCACGTCGACACCGCGCGGAAAGCCGCTCCCGGAACCGAAAGAATTTCCGCTGTACGAAACGTGGGTGCCGGTGCACAGCGGCAGGCAGCCCAGGTCACCGTCGCCGGCCCCCGGTGGGTCCGCAGGGTCGGAAGGGGCCGGAGGTACCGGCGGGGCCGAAGGCGAGTCCGGGAGGCCCGGTGTGTCCGGCAGCCGGGGTGTTTCGGGGAGTCCGGGAACCTCGGGGAGGTCGGGGCTGGGCACCCCGGGAAGTTCGGGCTTCCCCGGCTTCGCCTGATCGCCCGGCTTCTTCGGGTCGTCGGCGAGGTTCCCGTAGATGCTCTCCAGGTCGAGATCGGCGGTGACCTTGAGATTGACGTAGTCACCCTTGATCGCGTCCACCACGTTGCGCGGGAACGGGTACGTCGTCAGCAGTTCCAGGGAGTTCGGGAGGTCGGCGCCCGCCTTGTTCAGCTGCTGGAGGATCGGCTGGAGCCGGCGGAGGTTGGCGACCATGTCGTCCCGTGACGCATTGATCACCTGGGTGCCTGTCTTGCCCAGCTTCGACAGCGAAGTGAGCATCTTGGTCAGCTTGGTCCGCTGGTCGGCCAGCACCTTCAGCGCGGGCGGCATGGTGGTGATGGCCCGGCCGATCGTCTTCTTCTCCTCGGCGAGGGTCTTGGAGAGCTTGTCGATGCCCTCCAGCGCGCGGACGATCTCCTTCTTCTGCTGGTCGAGCCCGCCGACAAAGGTGTCCAGCTCCGTGAGCAGCGACTTGACCCGGTCCTCGCGGCCGTCCAGGGCCTTGTTCAGCTCCACCGTGATGGTCTTGAGCTGAGCGACCCCGCCGCCGTTGAGCAGAGCGGACAGGGCCGCCAGCACCTCCTCGATCTCCGGGTTGCGTCCACTGCGGGACAGCGGGATCTTCGCGCCGTCGGCGAGCCTGCCGACCGGCTCGGTGTCCGTCGGTGCCGACAGCGCGACGTACTTCTCACCGAGCATGCTGGTCTGCCGCAGCCCGGCGATCGCGTTGCCGGGGAGCTTGACCGAGTCGTCGACGCGCAGCCGCACCCGGGCGTGCCAGCCGTCCAGTTCGACCTTCTCGACGGCGCCGACGGTGACGTTGTTGACCTTCACCGTGGACTGCGGGACAAGGTCGAGGACGTCCTGGAACTCGACCGTGACCCGGTAGCTGTTGCCGTCCGCGGCGGCCCCGCCCGGCAGGGGTACGTCGTACAGCCCGTTGAATTCGCAGCCGGTGAGGAGCAATGAACCGGCGGCCGCCCACAGGGCCGCTTTCCGTGGAGCTCTCATGTACGGGCCTCCAGGATTCCGCCGAGTGTCTTGTCGGTCGAGCCCGTGGAGCCCGTCGGCACCGCTCCGGTGACCGCGTCGGCCTCGGGCAGCTCGGGCAGGGAGTCGAACAGTTTCTTCAGGTCCCGGCAGTCGGCCGTCTTCCCGGCCGTCTCCCCGGTCGTCTTCAGCAGGGAGCAGAGCAGGGAGGCCGGGTCCTGGTGGAGCTGTTCGGCGTTGTTACGGGTGTCGAGCGTGCCGGATTCGGGGTTGTAGGCGTTCTGGAGGTTGGACAGACCGGCCGGCGCCACTTCGAGCAGCTCCTCCAGAGCGGCGCGCTGGGTGACCAGCACGCTGGTCACCTTGCTGAGACCCTTCACATTTGCGGTCAGTGCCTTCTTGTTGTTCTTCACGAAGTCCGTCACATCGGCGAGCGCCGCCGCCAGGTGCTTGATCGCCGCGGCGAGGTCCTTGCGCTCCCCCGCCAGCTGATCGGCCACCTTGGCCAGGCTGTTGTTGAACGCCCGGACGCTCGAATCGTCGGCCGCCAGCACAGCCGTGAACTCCTGAAGGTTCTCCACCGTCCCGAAGAGATCCTGCCGGCCGTCCGACAGAGTGGTTACGGCCTGCGAGAGGTCCTCGACCGTCCGGTGCAGCTTCCCGCCCTGCCCCTGGAGGTTGTCCGCGCTGACCGCCAGGAGCCGGGACAGCGAACCGTCCTTGTTGGCGCCCCTGGGACCGAGCGCCTCCCCCGTCGTACGCAGGCTGTCGAAGACGCGGTCGAGCTCCACCGGCACGGCTGTCCGCTGCTCGGGGATCACGTCGTCGGTCTCCATCGCCGGGCCGGAACGGTAGACGGGGAGCAGCTGGAGGTAACGGTCACTGACCACCGAGGAGTTGATGATCGCCGCCTTGGCGTCCGCCGGCACCTTGTACTCATCGGCGTACTCCAGCTCGACACGCACCCGGCCGCCCTGCGGCGTGATCTTCTTGACCTCGCCGATCCGGACGCCGAGCACGCGTACGTCGGACCCCGGATAGATGCCGACCGTACGCGGGAAGTACGCCGTCACCCGGACCGACGGTGACTTGGACAGGTGGACGAAGGCCAGGACGGCGGTGACCACGAGCACGGTGGCGAGCGCGATGCGGCGTACGGCTTTGATGCGGTCGGTCGTCATCGTGACCCTCCCGTCCGTGGTTCCACCGGTGTCGGGGCGACCAGGTTCTGGATGTAGCTGTCGAACCAGCGCCCGTTTCCAAGGGTGTTGGTGAAGACCCGGGTATAGGGCGCCAGCAGCTTGACGCTGCGGTCGAGGCTGGCCTGGTTGCGTTCCAGCATCCTCACCACGGTGTTCAGGCGGGTGAGCGCGGGCCCGATCGCCTCCCGGTTGTCCTCGACCAGGCCGGACAGCTGAATGCCGAGGGCGACGGAGCTCTTGAGCAGCGCGTGGATGACCTGGCGCCGGGCGTGGATCTCCTCGAACAGCTTGTCGCCGTCCTTGACCAGCTTGCTGAACTCGCCCTTCCTCTTGGCGAGCACACCGGTGACGCCGTTGGCATGGTCGAGGAGTTCGCGCAGCGCCTGGTCGCGGGAGGACACGGTCCGGGAGATCTTCGACAGTCCCGCGATGGACGCCTTCACCTCGTCGGGGGCGTCCTCGAAGGTGGCGGAGAGGGTGTCCAGGGCTGTGGCCAGCTGCTTCTTGTCGACCTTCTCGGTGGTGGTGGTGAGGTCGCTGAAGGCCTCCACCACGTCGTACGCCGGGACCGTGCGGCTCAGCGGGATCTCGCTGCCCGGCTCGAGCAGCCCGGAGCCCTTCGGCTCCAGCGCGAGGTACTTCGCGCCCAGGATCGTCTTGACGCGGATGGACGCACCGGTCCGCGTCCCGAACTCCGGGTCCCCCTTCACCCGGAAGGTGACCTTGACGTGGCCGCCGTCCAGACCGACGTCGTCGACCTTGCCGACCTTGACGCCGGCGATCCGTACCTCGTCGCCCGGCTTGAGCCCGCCGGCCTCGGAGAATGCCGCGCTGTACTTCTCGCCACTGCCGACCAGCGGCAGGTCCTGGACGTTGAACGCGGCGGCGATCAAGAGCCCGATCGTGGTGAGGCCGACGGCGCCGATCACCACGGGATTGCGTTCACGGAAGGGAATCAACGGCCGCACCTCGCTCGCGCCACATGGAGCTCCGGCGTAATGACCTCGGAGGACTTCGGCAGCACGATCCGGCCGTCGAAGTCGCACAGATAGAAGTTGAACCAGGAGCCGTAGGAGGCGGTGCCGGTCAGCTTGTTGAGTTTCTTCGGCAGCCTCTTCAAGACGCCCTCCACGGTCTTCTCGTGGTCGTTCAGCGTTCCGGTCAGCTCACCGAGCTCAGCGATGTCGGTCTTCAGCGGCGGGCGGGAGTCCTTGAGAAGGCCCGAGGTGGCTTCCGCGAGGCCGTTGATGCCCGCCAGCGATTCCCCGATGGGCTTACGGTCGGCCGACAGCCCCGAGATCAGCCGTTGCAGTTGCGAGATCAGGTCGGAGAAACGCGTGCTGCGCTTGTCCACCGTCTTGAGAACGGTGTTGAGGTTGTCGATCACCGAACCGATCAGCTTGTCGCGTTCGGCCAGCGTCGTGGTGAGCGATGCGGTGTGCGCGAGCAGGCTGCGGACCGTACCGCCTTCGCCCTGGAGGGTCTTGACGATCTCGGTCGCGAGCTGGTTCACGTCCTTGGGGCTCAGCGCGGCGAACAGCGGCTTGAAGCCGTTCAGCAGCGCGTTGAGATCGAGCGCGGGCTCGGTACGGGAGAGTGGGATGCGCCCACCGGGCCGCAGGCGCGTCGCGTCCCCCGTGCCCTCCATCAGCGCGATGTACCGCTGCCCGATCAGGCTCCGGTAGCGGATGGCGGCACGGGTACTGGTGAGCAGCGGCCGGTCGCGGGAGACGGTGAAGGTGACCTCGGCCAGCGTCCGGTCCTTGATCTCGATGCTGTCGACCTCACCGACGCGCACCCCCGCGACCCGGATGTCGTCGCCCTCCTCCAGGCTCGTGACATCGCTGAATACGGCGGCGTACGTCTCCTTGGGGGTGAAGGAGAGGTTGACGATGGTCGCCGCGAGCACGGCGGTCGCGACCACGGTCACCACCGCGAAGATGCCGAGCTTGATCAGCTGGGGAGCTGTCGTTCTGGCGTTCGTACGGCTCATACGACGCTCACCGCCGTTCCCCGTGCCAGCGGACCGAAGAGCAGCGTCGTGACCGCCGGGACCTCGTCGGCGGGCACACCCATGGCCGGGGCCACGAGCGAGGCGACGGCGTTCTGTTCGGCCGGCGTTCCGGACACGGCGTCGCGTGGCGGGTGTGACGCCGACGTGCCGTCGTTGAGTTTGGTCGGTGGTGCGGGAACGTGGGGGTGGGGCAGACCTCTGCAGTTGGGGCCGGAGCGGTCGGCATAGCGCGGTTCCTCGCCGGGTCGGTAGGAGGGACGTTGGGGGACGAATTCGAGGGTGATGCGCATCTTTCCGCCGCTGAACGCCCGTTCGGACTCCTCTTCCTGCCGCACCAGCCCGGCCAGCAGGCACGGGTACTCCGGTGAGTAGCGGGCGAAGAGGGCCAGCGTGGGACGGGAGACGCGGCCCAGGGTGATGAGCCGGGCGGAGTTCTCGTCGAGTACGCCCTCGGTGGTGTCCGCGGCGGTGGCGGTCCAGGTGAGGACCGACGCGAGCTGGTCCTCCTGCTCGACAAGGGTCCGGCTGGTGGTGAGGGTGTTGCGCAGCACCCGCAGCAGGTCGGGGGCGGCCTCGCCGTACACCTCGGCCACATCGGCGAACCGGGAGATGTCCTTCTGGAGGGACGGCATGTGCGGGTTGAGCCGGCGCAGGTACTTCTCGAGGCGGACGAGGTTGTCGCCGATCTTGTCGCCGCGCCCTTCGAGCGCGGTCGAGAAGGCGGACAGGGTGGCGTTCAGCTTCGCGGGCTGGACGGTGCGCAGCAGCGGCAGCAGGTCGTTCATCAGCTGCTGGAGTTCGATGCCGACCGTGGTGCGGTCCTGGGTGATGACGTCACCGGCGCGGATGTGCCGCGCCGAAGACTTCCCGGGCTCCACCAGGTCGACGTACTTCTCGCCGAACAACGTCTTGGGCAGCAGCCGCGCGTGGACGTCGGCCGGGATGAGCCGGACGTGCTCCGGCTTCAGCGCGATGCCGAGGGTCGCCTTCTCGCCGTCGGCCCGCACCTCGCGGACCTCGCCGACCAGCAGGCCGCGCAGCTTGACGTCGGCGCGCGGCTCCAGCTGGTTGCCGAGGGTGTCAGCCTCCAGGGTGATGCGTACGACGGAGGTGAAGACCTGCTGGTAGACGGCGACTGTCAGGGACAGCAGCAGGGCGATCACCGCTATGAAGACAATTCCGTACAGGCGGAGTTGGGTGCTTTTGCGCATCGGCCGCTCTACCCCGCTATCCGTACGGTCGTGTTGGCGCCCCAGATGGCCAGGCTGAGGAAGAAGTCGAGGATGTTGATGGCGACGATGGAGGTACGTACGCCCCGGCCGACCGCGACACCGACACCGGCCGGGCCGCCGCTCGCGTAATAGCCGTAGTAGCAGTGCACCAGGATGATCACGACGGCGAAGACGATCACCTTGCCGAAGGACCACAGCACGTCGACCGGTGGCAGGTACTGCTGGAAGTAGTGGTCGTACGTTCCGGTGGACTGCCCGTAGTAGCCGGTGGTGATGGTGCGGGCGGCGTAATAGGAGGACAGCAGCCCGACGACGTACAGCGGGATCACGGCGACGAAGCC
This sequence comes from Streptomyces sp. TRD_SC_5, assembly GCF_056836825.1. NCBI lineage: Bacteria > Bacillati > Actinomycetota > Actinomycetes > Kitasatosporales > Streptomycetaceae > Streptomyces > Streptomyces sp. TRD_SC_5. Next base: position 3,483,151 of record NZ_JBWZZS010000001.1, read on the forward strand.
GGCGATCATGCGGGTGGTGACCAGGAACGGCAGCGACGGTACGCCCATCACCTCCAGCGCGTCGGTCTCCTCGCTGATGCGCATCGCGCCGAGCTGGGCGGTGAAGCCGGCGCCGACTGTCGCGGACAGCGCGAGGCCCGCTACGAGGGGGGCGATCTCGCGGGTGTTGAAGTACGCGGAGAGGAACGCCACGAAGTTGGACGTGCCGAGCTGGTTGAGGGCGGCGTAACCCTGGAGTCCGACCTCGGTGCCGGTGAAGAAGGAGAGGAAGGCGATGACGCCGACCGTGCCGCCGACGACCGCCAGCGCGCCGCGGCCGAAGCTCACCTCGGCCAGCAGGCGCAGCACTTCCTTCTTGTAGCGGCGGAGCGTTCGGCCCGTCCAGGCGATTGAACGGCCGTAGAAGACCATCTGGGTGCCCAGCTCCTCCAGGGAGCGCAGTGGGCGGTCGAGAAGTCGTGGCACAACTAACCTCTCTGCGGGACGAGTTGGAAGTACACAGCGGTCATCACGAAGTTCGTCACGAACAGCAACATGAAGGTGATGACCACGGACTGGTTCACGGCGTCACCGACACCCTTGGGTCCGCCCTTGGCGTTGAGGCCCTTGTACGAGGCGACGATCGCGGCGATGGCGCCGAAGACCAGCGCCTTCAGCTCGGCCGCCCACAGGTCGGACAGCTGGGCGAGGGTGGTGAAGGAGGCCAGGTAGGCGCCGGGGGTGCCGTTCTGCATGACGACGTTGAAGAAGTAGCCGCCGGCCACTCCGACGACGGACACCAGGCCGTTGAGCAGGACCGCCACGAGCATCGTGGCCAGTACGCGGGGGACGACGAGGCGGTGGATCGGGTCGATGCCGAGTACCTGCATCGCGTCGATCTCCTCGCGGATCTTGCGCGCCCCGAGGTCCGCGCAGATCGCGGTGCCGCCCGCCCCGGCGATGAGCAGCGCCGTGACGATGGGGGACGCCTCACGCAGTACGGCGAGCACGGAGGCGGCGCCGGAGAACGACTGGGCGCCGAGCTGCCGGGTCAGGCTGCCGATCTGGAGCGCGATGACGGCACCGAAGGGGATGGAGACGAGGGCGGTGGGGAGGATGGTGACGCTGGCGATGAACCAGGCCTGCTGGATGAACTCCCTGAGCTGGAAGGGGCGTCGGGGGAGGGTTCTGAGGACGTCCAGGGCCATGGCGAAGAGGCTGCCGGAGTGTTTCAGCGCTCCTGTGGGGGAGAAGCTCATGCGTCCGTGGCCTCCTTCGGGTCCGGCTTCGGGTCCGGCTTCGGGTCCGGGTCCGGCTTCGGGTCCGGCTTCGGCTTGTGGTGTTTCGCCTCGCGCTCGGCGATCGCCTGCCAGCGGGGCGGGCGGGTGACTCCGGGGCTGGGGAGCAGGCGGGGGGTCATGGGCGCTGCGGACGCTTCCCCGTCACCTGCGCTCCCGTCGGTGCCCAGCTCGGCGAGCTCCTGCTCGACCTGGGCGGCGTCCTTCTCCTCCGCCATGCCGATCGGGCCCTGCATGCGACCGTTGAGGAACTGCCGTACCACCGGCTCGTCGCTGGTGAGCAGCTCATGGCGAGGGCCGAACATCACCAGCTCGCGCCGGAAGAGCAGCCCTATGTTGTCGGGGACCAGTCGGGCCGAGGCGATGTCGTGGGTGACGATCAGGAAGGTCGCGTCGATCTGCGCGTTCAGGTCGACGATCAGCTGGTTGAGATAGGCGACCCGCACCGGGTCGAGCCCCGAGTCCGGCTCGTCGAACAGGATGATCTCCGGGTCGAGCACCAGCGCCCGCGCCAGTCCTGCCCGCTTTCGCATACCGCCGGATATCTCGCCGGGCAGCTTGTCCTCGGCGCCGATCAGACCGACCATGTCCATCTTTTCGAGGACGATCCGTCTGACTTCGCTCTCCGGTTTGCGGGTGTGCTCGCGCAGAGGGAAGGCGATGTTGTCGTACAGGCTCATCGACCCGAAAAGCGCGCCGTCCTGAAACAGCACACCGAAGAGCTTGCGCACGTCGTAGAGATCGCGCTCGCGGAGCTTGGTGATGTCCTGCCCGGCGATCGTGATCGATCCCCGCTCCGGTTTGAGCAGTCCCACGAGGGTCTTGAGGAACACCGACTTTCCCGTACCCGAGGGGCCGAGCATGACGGATACCTCCCCGGCGGGCAGCGTCAGCGACACGTCCTGCCAGATGACCTGGTGGCCGAAGGATTTCGTCAACCCTTCCACACAGATCTCGACACCCATCCGGTTCACCCTTCAGCGGGGAGCAGCTCTGACATCTGCTCTACGGAGAAGGGCGGCGGGTCCGTCGCGGAGAAGGCGAAGATTTTTTACGAGGCGGAAATCAGGGGCGTACGTCGGTGTGCGGGGCGCCGGTGTACGGCGGATCGCGGGGGCTTCGGGGTCGGTGCCGCGCCGGGGCGTCTCCTCGGGCGTCGAACCTTTCCGGTACTGCGTTGGTTCATTCGCGGTGGTTGCGTTCAACGCCCTGCGGGGAGCGCCCCGGCACGTCCCCTCCTGGCACCGTCGACTGCTGGGCGGACACGGCGGACGGGAGCGGGAGCGGGAGCGCGGGCACGGTGGGAGCGGGTGCGGACGGGAGCGTCGGCGTCGGCACGGTGGGAGCGGGCACGGCCGGGAGCGTCGGCACGGTGGGAGCGGGCACGGCCGGCAGCGTTGGTGAGACCTTCGGCAGCTCGACCTCCGGCGTCGGAACCTCCGGCAACACCGTCGGGAGCGGGAGGGTGGTGGGTGACGTCTTCTCGCTGTTCCGGGGGCGGAGTCCTGAGCCGGGCGAGGGCGGGGCGGTCGAGGCGGCCGTCGGCAGCTCGTGGGCGGACACGTCCACCGCCTCCTCCGCCGGCTCCGACGTGGCGGGCCGCGTGGGGCGCGGCGTACCCGGCTCGTACGAGTAGGGGATCGCCAGGCACACCACGGCCAGCGTCGCTGCTGCGGAGGCCGCGGCCAGGGCGGGAGCGTGTCCGCCGTCGCGGCCGCGCCCGATCAGCCACAGGCCGAGCGCCAGCGTGCCGGCCAGCGAGTTGCGGAGCGTACGCCGGGCCCTGGCCAGCAGTGACTCGACCGCCTCGTAACTGAGATCCATCTCGCGGGCGATCTGCCCGATGTCCCGGTCCTCCGACTTCAGTCGGAGTGCCTCCGCCTGGCGGGCGGGCAGTTCCTTGCTCTGGTACGCCACCCACCTGGCCTCCGCCCGGTCGCACACCGCCTCCTCGACCGGGACAGGGCCGGGGGCGGTGAGCGTCCGGGTGCCGGACACCTGTGCCTCCCGGTGGACCTGCCGGTACCGGTCGACGCACAGGCGCATGGTCACCGTCGTCAGCCAGGCCCCCATCCGCGCTTCGTCGAGGTGCGCGTTCTGCGCGCCGCGCAGCATCGCCTCCTGTACGGCGTCCTCGGCGTCCTCGGCGCTCATGGACCTGCGGCGGGCCACCTTGAGCAGTTGCTCGCGGTGGCCCCACATCCGCTGCCACCGCAGATGGGCCGCTTCGTCACCCGGTCGCGCCAGGTGAGCAGGGTGCCTGTCCGTCGCCATGAAGCCCCTCCTCGCGCTCACGTGTGATGGCCGGGAGGTTACCGCCCGGTATCCGGAGTTGTGGAGGGGTGACGCGGGAGCGAGTCCTAACCGTTGCCGGTCAGCGTCCCGCCGTCCGGAAGGACTCCGTCAGTCGGCAGCCCTGTGCCGGGGGCGGTGGCCAGAGGCGGCGCGGGCCTCATCCCGCCGACCGGGCGGTCCGACGGCGCGGGTTTCGGCGTGGGTTTCGGCGTGGGTTTCTGGGTGGGTTTCGGCGTGGGTGTCGGGGACGGCGGCGGAGACGCCGGCCGGGCGGGCGCCGCGCCGGTACGCGGGCGCGGGGCGTCCGGCTCGGGCTGCGCAGTGCCGGACGAGTTCGGCTTCGTACCGGAACCCTTGGCGCTCAGGCCCGGCACCACCCGGTGGCCGTCCCTGAAGTAGCCGTACCAGGACAGAACGACACGAACGTACTCCCGGGAATGGTTGTAGGAGAGGATCGCGCGGTCGAGGTCCTGTGGCCGCGAGAGATCACGCCCGCCCGCGCACAGGTAACGGCCCGCCGAGAGCGCCGCGTCGTAGACGTTGTGGGGGTCCGCGCCGCCGTCGCCGTTGCCGTCGGCGCCCCACCTGGCCCAGGTCGACGGGATGAACTGCATCGGGCCGACGGCGTGGTCGTACGAGCTGTCGCCGTCGTACGCGCCGCCGTCGGTGTCCCGGATCCGGGCGAAACCGCGGCCGTTCAGCTGCGGTCCGACGATGGGGGTGTACGTCGTACCGGCCGCGTCCACCCGTCCGCCCCGCGCCTGACCGGACTCCACCTGGCCGATCGCGGCAAGCAACTCCCAGCGCAGTTCGCATCCCGGGGCACTCCGCGCGAGCGCGGCCTCCGCCTTCCGGTACGCGCCGAGGACCGCGCCGGGTACCGCCGCACGGTCGACCGCCACCACGGGACCGGCGCCCGAGGACGACTGTGCGGGCGAACCGGACAAGTAGCGCACCACGAGCGGGGGCAGTTCGCGATAATAGTGCCTATCGCCTGAAATGCCCTGCGCCGGCGATGCGTTGTCGCTCTCGGGGGCGGCAACCCGTGCCGCCGTGCCCGCCGCCTGCGAACCGGTCAGCGCCACCATGGCCGCCGCCGCGACCGCCGTCCCCGTAACACCTCTGCGCATCCGTCCAGCCATACGTCAGAACCCTCCCCATCCCGCTGCCGCCCCGAAGGGCGCGGACACTGTCACCTGTCTCTACGGGGAGGGGTGGCCGGTCCGTCGCGGAAGTCCGGCCGTTACCGGGACATTCGGCCGCGTGGCCGAAAACCGATACCGAATCGCAGGTTTGGGAAGCGTTTCGCGTACTCGCGTGAGGCAAGCAGGGAGGGCATGAACCGTCCCCATGAGCCCCTGCCCGTAAACGACGCCTACACCCCCTATCCCCCCAACCCGGACGCCCACAGGCGCAATCCGGACGGCACCGGAGCGAACCGGGCAGCCGTGGTCATCCACACGATCGCGGACATCGCCGCAGGCTTTCTGGCCCTCTGGGTCCTGCTGTACCTGCTCGACGCAAATCAGGGCAATGTCTTCGTCGGCTTTGTGCACGGCGTGGCGGACTGGCTCGCCGGCTGGTCCCAGGACATCTTCACCATGGAGACCGAAAGCCTGCGGGTTTTCCTGAATTACGGCCTTCCCGCAGTGATTTACCTTCTGCTCGGTCACGGAATCGCCGCCCGGATACGCCGCCTCTGACCGAATTCAGGCGCGCCCGGGTGCCAGTGACAGGCACCCGGGCGCCGCGTCGTACCGCCGTCGGCAAATCTTCGCAGCAGCATCACAAGGGGTGCGCACCACCTTCGGGGTGTGCCGTTAGCGTTACGGCCGCTCGATCCCGCGTGCGAACTTGAACAGGTCGCCGGCGTCCCTGGCAGCGCAGTCAGCACAGAAAGATCGCAGATGGACTACTGCTCCTCTTGCCGTCGGCATCTCAATGGAGCACTCGTGTGCCCAGGATGCGGTGCGTACGCTCCGGACATCGCTCCGCCCGCCCATCGGCCCGCGGCCCGGACAGCGGCGGAGATACCCGCCGCTGCGGAGGCCGGCAATCCTCACCCCGAAGTCGCGACGGCGGACGCCTCGGGGACGCAGGGCGAGGGTTCGTCCGGCGGTCCGGACGGCCCCGCCGCCACCGGGCAGGGCCGGGCGGCTCGGCGTCGGCAGCTTTCCCGTTGGAAGAAGCACCGGCGTCGGGCCGTGGCCGCGACAGCCGTTGCTCTTGTCGGTGGCGGCCTGACCCTTGCCGCGCTTCCGGCCACCAGGCCGTCCGCCAGCCACACACACGCCGCCCCGCCTCCGGAGCCGGTGACCGAGCAGGCCACGCCCGGGGCAGCGGCCGCCGGCTCGTCGTCGGAGCAGCCCGAGACCCGGGGTCCGCGGGACACCGGCACCCGCCCGCCCGCGACGACCGGTCGGCAGCACGACACCGCCGCCGCCACGCCTTCCGCCGCTACGACGGACCGGCAGCCGGAAGCGCCCTCCAAGGGCCGGCACGCCGCGCCCCGGAGCGCGGCGACGCCGTACGCCGCACCCGCGTCGGCGCAGCAGCCGGTGCAGCAGCCGGTACAAGAGTCGGTGCCCGAGCCCGCCCAGGGGCCGGGTGCCGGCCCCGTCGACGCCCCTGCCCCGGCCCCCGGGACGACCGCGCCCGCTTCCGACGAGCGGCCCGGCGTCGTGGGCACGGTGGTGGGCCTCTTGCCGACCACGCCGGCGGCCGAGCCGGCATCGCCGACGCAGGTGTGCCTGATCGGTTTGTGCCTCTGAACCGTTTTGCGCCTCCGAACCGTAGTGAGACAGCCGGATTTTCACCGCCACGGCAGGAAGGAGGCCGAGTCCCCGTGACCACTGGCTACGAAGCCCGGCTGCACCGAATCGGCCGGTGGTGGGCCGTCGACATCCCGCGAGTCGCCGTCCACACCCAGTGCCGCACCCTCGACGAGGCCGAGGACATGGCGCGCGACGCCATCGCCGAAGCACTCGGCGTCCGGTCCGAAACGATCACCGTGCAGTTGGTGGTCCCGGAATTCGCCTCACTGCTGCGGCGCGTCCTGGAGGCAAGAACCCACCGTGCCGCGGCCGGTGCCTCCGAAGCGCAGACAGTCGCCGATGCCGCCCGCACACTGGTCGAGGACCTGGGTGTGAGCGAGCGGGACGCCGGCCGCCTTCTCGGCCTGTCTCACCAGCAGATGTCCCGGCTCTCCCTGACCCGCCGGACCCTCCCCGGCTCCCGCCCATGGGATCGTGTCCCGCTGTCCGCTCCCGGCCCACCGAGCCCGGACGTACGGGACCTCGGCGATACGGCGGCGACGCCGCACCCGGAGCGCCCCGAACGGCACCCACAGACGTCACCCAGCCGCCCGGCCTGGGCAATCGCGGAAGACGACGACTGACGGCCCGCCTCCCCCTCGCGGCACCGGCCCGCGCAGGCGGCGACCGCTCCACGCGCCTACCGTGGTCCGGGAGAGCGCCATCGACCCGAACCACCCGACCCCCGGCGCTCCGGAGGAGGCCACGATGGACGAGCACTTCGTCTGGGTGACGACGCGTCGCGTCAAGCCGGGCACCCTGGAGGAGTTCGAGCGGGCATGGCGCCCGAGCGCGCACCCTGACGGCATGCGCCAGGCTTTCGCGTACTGGTCGGAGGACGGGCAGGAGGTCACCGGGGTTTCCTTCTGGGACTCCAGGGACGCGTGCGACTCCTGGCGGGGCTCCGGCGAGGAGCAGCGACGGCGTGAGGCCATGGCTCCGTACGTCGTCGAGGAGCGGGAGGGCTACTACCGAGGCGGCGAGCTCACGATCCCGGGCGACTCCTCCTGACCCCGGGCCCACCCGTCCGGTACGAATACGCGGCTGAAGCCGGTCACCGTCACCGGTGGCGCCTCGCTGCTCACCCCGCTGACCGGGAATACGGTGCCGAACGTGGGCGCACGCCTTGTCACGAATCTGAACCCGAACACAAACCCGAATCCGGTTGGTGGCCCGACACTCTCCGTCGTACCCGTATCCCTCACGCCCCGCAGCCCGTCGGCACACTCGCGAGCCCGATCCGCCGCGCCTCATGCGTGCAGTCGCAGACGCTGGCCGGGGTAAATGCGGTCGGGACCCTCGTCGAGCTTGTGCTTGTTCAGTTCGTACAGCGCGTGCGTGCCGCCTCGGACATCGGCGCGGTCCGCGATGACGGAGAGACAGTCACCCGGTTGTACGACATAGGTCTGCGAACCGATGGCTTCCTGGGAGCCGCGGACGGGCGTGGGAACAGCCGCCGGGGGCTGGGCCTTGTACTGGCGCTGGGCCTGCGGCTGACGCTGGGGCTGAGTGGTGGTCGCGCCGGACCCGCTGCTTTCCGCGCTGGAGCCGGTCCAGGTGTTGCTCGATCCCGCTCCGGTATCACTGCTCGTACTATGGTGACGCCCGCAGTGCGGCCAGGCTGACAGGCCGCGGTCCTGAGCGACCCGCGAGGCGACGGCGATCTGTTCGGACCGTGTCGCGAGGTCCGCACGCGGGGCGTAGCGGTGGCCGCCGTAGGCGCGCCAGGTGGTGGGGGCGAACTGCAGCCCGCCGTAGTAGCCGTTGCCCGTGTTGATGTGCCAGCGGCCGTTGCTTTCGCAAGCGGCGATGCTCTCCCAGTCGGTCTGCGCCTGCACCGAGTGCTGCACGCCCGACCACGGGGCTGCTGCCGGCTGCGGGGCGCCCGTCTTCGTCGCGGCGCTCGCCGTGCTCTGTCCCGCGAGGCCCAGGGCGCTCAGGAGGACCAGCAGCAGAGACAGGATCGTTTGGACGGACCGCTTGGCAAAGGGTGAAGGCGACATCCGGGTTCTCCTCCGCTGACTGACTCGGCAGCGCCGTGACGCGGTGTCGCCACGGCCGGTAAGTGAGCAACAGATAACCCGCCAGTACGCTTTTCGACGCGTACGACGACCGCGACGTGCCGCGCTTTCACCCGCTTGGAGGCCGGTCCCGAGGCCGCACCGTGGCGGGCCGGAGGATTCCGGGCAGGGATCGGACCATGCCCATGCTCGTCGGAACCTCGGGATGGCAGTACAAGGACTGGCGCGGCGGTCTCTATCCGTCCACACAGCCGCAGCGGCTCTGGCTGGAGGAGTACGTCCGGCACTTCGCCACGGTCGAGAACAACAATGCCTTCTACCGGCTCCCCACCACGGAGATCTTCGCCTCCTGGCGGGAGCGGACGCCGGAGGGGTTCGTCATGGCGGTCAAAGCCAGCCGCTACCTGACCCATCTGAAGCGGCTGCGGGACCCCGAGGAGCCGGTGGCCCGGCTGCTGGACCGTACCGGCGGCCTCGGTGACCGGATGGGGCCCGTCCTGCTGCAACTTCCGCCCAACTTCCGTGTGGACACAGGGGCGTTGGACACCTGCCTCAGTTGCTTCCCCGACACGGTCCGGGTGGCCGTCGAGCTGCGGCACACCTCGTGGTGGGAGGCCGAGCGGGAGCTCCGGGCGGTGCTGGAGCGGCACGGCAGCGCCCTGTGCTGGGCGGACCGGGGCTCCCGTCCGGTGACGCCGCTCTGGCGCACCGCGTCGTGGGGGTACGTACGGTTCCACGCCGGCAGCGCGGAGCCGCCGCCGCGTTACGGCCACCAGGCGCTGAAGTCCTGGGCCCGGCGCATCGCCGGTGCCTGGCCCGACGAGGACGACGTCTACGTGTACTTCAACAACGACGCGGGCGGGGCGGCCGTCGTGGACGCCGCGCGGTTCGCGCGGGAAGCGGTCGCACTGGGCCGGACGGTGAGCCGTACACCCGCGCCCTGAGCGCAGCGCTGTTTCCCCGAACGCGAAAGCCCCGGGCCGACGGCCCGGGGCTTGGGTGCTGTCGCTGCGGGGCTCAGACCCGGTCTGCGGCGATCAGCAGGTAGTGGAAGCTGCCTTCCTTGTACGCCGTCAGGAACGGGTCCTCGATGCCCGTGGCCACCGAGCACTTCTCGCGCAGCTCCCAGTACGGGATGGTCTGGGCGGTGAGGTCGACGACGTTGATCGGGACCAGGCTGTTGGCCGCCATCGCCTTGAAGTACGCGCTGCGGGGGTGGATGTTGCAGGTGTAGTGCTCGTCGATACGGCTGACAGCCTTGGACCTGCCGCCGGTGACGTCGTTGTAGCACCCGGTGATGCAGACGTACCGGCCTCCGTACTCCAGGAGGCGCGAGAACTCGCCGAAGAGCTCCGACAGGTCCACGTACATGGTCGTCTCGTTGGTCCAGATGCCCCGGCGCGAGCCCGATTCGAGGCCGGTGTCGAGCATGTTCCGGAAGTGGAACTTCACCCGCTCGGCCACGCCCCGCTCCTCGGCCTGCGAATTGGCGAAGCCGACCTGCTGCTCGGAGATGCTCACGCCGTCGACCTGACAGCCGAATCGCTGGTTGGCCATGAAGCTGGTGCCGCCCCGGCCGGAACCGGCGTCCAGCAGGCGGTCGCCGGGGCCGATGTCGCCCAGGTGGTCGAGGAGGACCTCCGCCTGCGCGGTCTCCAGGCGGTGCAGCTCCTCGATGATGCGCTGGTCCCGCGTGGCATCGGGGCCTTCCAGGACGGAGGGGTCGTAGTCGCCGAGGCCGTAGTGGTGGTGGTAGAGGCCGTCAACCTCGCCGAGGCGGATGTTTACGGGGTCCTTCTCGGCGTTCCAGTACTGCGCGACGGACTTCTGGTACTCGGTGCGCAGCACGCGGTCAGCGGCTGCCATTTCCGTCTGGGTGGTGGGCATGTGGGGGTCTCCTTGCGTACTGAGAAGGGGAAGAGTTGCAGTGGGGGGTGGGAAACGAGGTCAGGCGGCTGACGCGTAGCGGGCGCTGCCTGCGTGCCATTCACGGTTGCCGCCGACCCACGCCCACGTTCCGGCGAGGAAGCGGCGCAGCTCCGGGGAGCCGACGAGTGAAAGGGCGGCGGCCTCTGCCTCGAATGTGTGCATCAGTTCGTCGTGGATCTCGACGCTCAGATCGACCGCTTCCTGCAGCGAGCACTGCTCCTCGGCCGCGATCAGCATGGGCAGGCTGAAGTCCGTGGGGTCTTCCTTGCCCATCGAGTACAGGTCGTTCATGAGTACGGTCGCGTTCCCGGCCAGATTGAACACGCGGCGCACCCGGGGGTCGGAGAACTCGGCCATCGGAACCTCATAGCCCGCGATGGCGTCGACCAGCACCATGCACGGGACGAAGCTGTTCTCGTGCCGGTGCATCAGGTACTCCCAGACCTGGGGCCTCTGGCCGGTCGTGTGCCAGTTCGCCTCCTGGTTGTACGCGACGAACATGATGGCCAGCTCGTGGCGGAGCCGGCGCACCTGGGTCGTCGTCGCGTAGTTGGCGAGGTTGCCCAGGGCGGAGCGGAGGGCGACCATCACGGGGTCCTTCCGCACGACCTGCTCCAGCTGCGGCGCGTAGCGCAGCGGGAGCTGGGCCTGGTCGATCACCGAATGGGCGATCGCCAGCCGCTGGCCGAGCAGTTCGTGGTGGGCTTCCTCCGCTTCGCCGTCGACGTAGTGGTCGTCGACGGCCCACTCGGACAGCCCGCACTTGGCCGCCGCCAGCAGCCGGTCGGGGTCGTCCGTCTCGGGGTGCCCGAGCATCATGAGCCGGCCGAAGTTGGCCGAGCGGACCTTGTCGAGCTGGCCGGGGTAGATCCCGACCTCCTCGGCCCACGCCACCAGCCGCTCGTTGACCACGTCGCCGAGGGCGGGATCGTCACGGAAGGCGGGCGGGCAGTAGAGCGCGGGCCGCGCGGGAGCCGCCGTACGCCCTGGACCTGGCTCCGGTGGCTCCGGTGGCTCCGCCGCGTGCGGCGAGGGGGCGGGGGCGGCGGGCGTGGGGAAGCGCACCGCCGACGTGCCCAGGCCCGTGGGACCGGCGAGCAGACGCCGTACAGCCGATGCCGATGCCGCCGACACGGACGCCGACGCGGACGCCGATCCCGGCCCCGACGCCGGAGCGGGGCCGCGTGACGGACTCAGCCCCATCGGGCTGAGCATGGGAGTGGTGGAAAGCTTCGGCGGCGCGAGGGCGTCCCTCCTCCCGGGGCGTCTCGGATCCGACAACAGGGACGCCACCAGCCCTGCCAGTTCGTGGCCGGCCGAGGGTGCGGCGGTCCGGGAGATCAACGACACCGCCGTCAGCCCCCGTTCGTACGGGAGACCTCGACGTTTTCGAGGATGCCCAGCGCGTCCGGTACGAGCACCGCGGCGGAGTAGTAGGTGCTGACCAGGTACGAGATGATCGCCTTGTCGTCGATGCCCATGAACCGCACGTTCAGCCCCGGCTCGTACTCGTCCGGGATCCCGGTCTGGGTCAGGCCGATCACACCCTGGTCGCTCTCCCCCGTACGCATGGCGATGATCGAGGAGCAGTTCGAGCTGGTGACCGGGATCTTGCCGCACGGCAGCAGCGGCACACCCCGCCAGGCGGGCAGGTGGTGGCCGTTCACCTCCACCGGGGTGAAGTAGATGCCGCGCTTGTTGCACTCCCGGCCGAAGGCGGCGATCGCGCGCGGGTGGGCGAACATGTACTTGGTGCCGCGCCGCATGCTCAGCAGCTCGTCCAGGTCGTCGGGGGTGGGCGGGCCCGAGTGGGTCGAGATCCGCTGGTCGTAGTCTGCGTTGTTCAGCAGCCCGAACTCCTTGTTGTTGACGAGTTCGTACTCCTGGCGCTCGCGCAGCGCCTCGATGGTCAGCCGCAGCTGCTGCTCGGTCTGGTTCATCGGCTCGTTGTAGAGGTCGGCGACCCGGCTGTGGACGCGCAGCACGGTCTGCGCCACGCTCAGCTCGTACTCGCGCGGCTTCAGTTCGTAGTCCGCGAAGGCGCCCGGCAGCAGCGCCTCGCCGATGTGCCCGGACCCCATCGCGATGTCGGCCTCACCGTGCCGGTTCATCGGCTGGTGCCCGTTGGAGCTGACCTCCTGCACGTGCATCTTCAGCTTCTCGTACCGGTCGGCCACCCCCTTGTACGCCGTGAGCGGCAGCGCCAGCACCGTGGTGGTGGTCGTCGCGCGGACCGTGAACTCCCACTTGAGGGCCTTCCCGGACAGCACCTTGCCGCCGAAGGTGTCCCCGTCGGCCAGCCGGCCCAGAACCGACTCGTTGCCGTACGGCCCCTCACCGATCTTCTCCACCTTGCCGTGCGCGATCAGGTAGACGTGATCAGCCTTGCGGCCCTCCTGCACGATGACCTGGCCGGGCTCGTACTCCTTCTGTACGAACTTCTCCGCCAGCGCTCCCAGGGCGTCACCGTCCCTGAAGCCCTGAAGCAGCGGCAGCTCGCCCAGTTCGGCCGGGATCACCTGGACCTTCGAACCGGTCTTGATGAAGGTGACCCGCCCGTCACCGACCGAGTACGAGAGCCGGCGGTTGACCCGGTAGGTGGCGCCCGCGACATTCACCCATGGCAGCATCCGGGACAGCCAGCGCGAGCTGATCCCCTGCATCTGGGGCTCGGACTTGGTCGTCGTCGCGAGATTCCTCGCGGCCGCCGTACTCAGGCTCTGCTGCTTCTGCTCCTCTTCCACCGTGTTCGCCACCATGGGCGCGCTCGTCTCGACCGACATCGACTGCCTCTCCTCCTGGGCTCCGCCCGGCAGAACAGCCAGGCGTGATTACTCTCGGTAGGAGAATGGCGGAGTAACGTTACTTTCCGTGACAGACGCGCGGGTGATCAGAAGCTCGTCGTCAGCGCCGCGCGCCCCCTTTCACGCCCCGCGCGCCCCCTCCGATCCGCACCGGCCCACTCCCGCCCGGTCGCGGCGTGACAATGGAAGTGAGGACATGCCTTCCATTCCGGAGAGGCGGGACATTCCGGTGCCGTACATAACCGTGACTGCCTTGAGCCATACCGGGCTGATTCGCGATCACAACGAGGACAGCCTCGTCGTCGGGCCGTGGACCCTGTGCGACACGGTGACCGAGAATCCCCAGACGCTGGTGTTTCCCCTCGGCACACCGCTTGTCGTCGCCGTCGCCGACGGGCTGGGCGGGCAGCCGGCCGGGGAGGTGGCCAGTTCACTGGTCGTCCGCCAACTTGCCTCGCTCGGACCTTCATTGGACGGCGAAGAGCCTGTACGTGATGCTCTGAGCATCTGCAACCAAGCGGTCTACTCAGCCGCTGACGGCGACCCGGAACTGGTCACCATGGGGACCACGGTCGCGGGCGCCGTTGTCCTGGCGGACTCACTGCTGTCGTTCAACGTCGGCGACAGCAAGGTGTTCGCCGCGGGCCGTGACGGGCTCCGGCAGGTGAGCGTGGACGACAGCCCGCTGCCGGCGCCGGGACGTCGAACCACGTCAGCCGTCACACAGACGCTCGGCGGCAGCCCCGTGTTCAGCGCCGTCACGCCCCATGTGACGGCCCACGCGCTCTCCACCGGAGATCGCTACCTGGTGTGTACCGACGGGCTGACCGACCCGTGCCCGGACGAAGCGATCGACAGCGTGCTGCGCGAGCACGACGGCGGAAGGGCCGCCTTCGAGTTGTGGAAGGCGGCCATCGAGGCCGGCGGCCCCGACAACATCACGCTCGCGATGGTCCGCATCGGCGAATAGCGGCTCCGGGCCGTCAGGCACGTCAGGCCGTCACGACGTCAGCCCCTTCGCCTCCACCACGGCGGCCTTCGTCCGGGCGACGCTGTAGAGGACGTCCCCCGCCTTGTGCTCCTGCTTCGGGCCCTTCTTCCCGTCGGGCATTTTCAGGGTGTACGCGTAGTCCTCGGTGACCACGTCGCGCTTGCCCAGGTAGCCGTACTCGCGCGGGTCGATCAGGATCTCGCGGCGCCAGTGCAGCCCCTCGTCCTCCTGCCTGGTGATCGCGACGGCCTCGCGGCCCGCCGCGTCCCGCACCAGATGGTCCGTCACCTCCACGCCGGGCACCGTGGCCAGCGCGCGGTAGAGCCGGGCGAGGGACTCGGGCGTCAGCGGGTACGACTCGATCAGCAGACCCACCGCACGGAAACTGTGCCGGGCCTCGTCCTCGGGCGGCCCGTTCTTTCCGTTGCCCGTCGGGTAGAACTCACGCACCTTCTCCAGCAGGCGCTCAGGGTCGTCGGGCAGGGCGGCGGCGGCCCGGTAGATCTGACGGGCCGAGTACTCGTCGTCCTCCTTCCCGTTCTCGGCCGCCGGATTGTTGTACGGCAGCCAGGTGTCGGGGTCGTACGAGACGTCGAACCCGACGGAGCCGCCGCCCCCCACCGGGTCGGCCTGTTTGCCGTACACCGTCCTCGTGTAGATCCACTGGTCGGCGCGGGGCTCAGGGCCGGCCTGCTGCCGCTCCACGGCGTCGGCGGCCCGGTTCAGCACCTCGGCCGGGCTGCCGAGGTTCAGTACGTCCGACGCCGCCGGCCCGCTGGGGGCGGGAGCCGACGCGCCGCCGAGCTGGGTGCCCAGCAGAGCCGCCGCGGTGATCGCCGCGGCGGCGCCGACGGAGGCGATGCGCCAGTCGGCGCGCAGGCGGCGCAGGCGGCGGCCCCGCCGTCCCCCCGCGCACACTTCGGTGAGCCGCTGCCTGCCGGGAGCGAGCGCGGCGCGGTCGGGAAGGGGGGCGTCGGCGCGCATGGCGCGCAGCTCGGTCATTTCGTCCATGACGGGTTCAGCTCCATGACGTCGGGGGCGAACGCGGGGTCGGCACTGAGCGCCTCACGCACCTTGCGGCGGGCACGGTTGAGCCGGGAACGCACCGTGCCCAGCGGTATGTGGAGGGCTTCGGCGACCTCCTGGTAGCCGAGATCGGCCCAGGCGACGAGCAGCAGGACGTGCCGGTCGCCGGAGGAGAGCCCGGCGAGCGCACCGGCCAGCGGCGCCTGGGCCGCGACCCGTTCGTCGGAGCGCTCGCTCCAGGACGCGGCGACCGGGTCCACGCCGGTACGGGCCAGGGCACGCAGCGCCCGTTCCTCGCCGCGCCGCTGCTTGCCGATGAGGTTGGCGGCGATGCCGTAGAGCCAGGGCCGGGCGTTGGCGCGGGCCGTGTCGTACCGGCGGCGGCTGCGGAACGCGATGAGGAACGTCTCCGCCGTGATGTCGTCCGCCGCGCCCTCCCCGAGGCGGCGGGCGGCGTAACGACGGATGTCGGGCGCGTAGCGGTCGTACAGGCCGGCGAAGATCTCCGGCTGCTCCAGCGACTGGGCGACGACTTCGGCGTCGTCGGGGGTGGCCGGGGGTCCGGTCACTTCGGCTCCTAGGGGGACGGCGGTGAGCGTGTCACCCCTTGTTCCCCGGTGGGCCCGCGAAGGTTCACGGCAGTACGGAGACGGTCCAGGAGGACGGCCTACGACGAGGCCGAGCCCTCCCGCGCGCTGCGGCGACGCCGGCGATGGCGGAGCGCGAGAGTGGCGGTCAGCAGTACGGCGAACACGGCGGCGACCACCAGTGTCCCGGCCGCGTCAAGGCCCTCGGCGATGTTCCGCTGTACGGCGCCGGCCCCGTCCACCACCGGATCGGTGACCTGGTCGCCGCGCAGCACCCGGATCTCGTACCAGCCGTAGTACGCGACGTACGCCCCGGCGAGCAGCAGCAGCCCGCCCCCGATCCGGGGCGCGACCGCCCCGAAGCGGCGCAGGCGCGAGACGGCGGTGGAGCGGGTGAGCGCGATGGTCAGGGAGGCCGCGCCGACGATCAGCCCCATGCCCGCGGTGTACGCCGCGAACAACGCGACGCCGTTCACCGTCGAGCCGCTGCGGAACGCGGACACGACGATGGCGAGGAACGGGGCGATGGTGCAGCCGAGGGAGGCGGTCGCGTACGCCATGCCGAACAGCGCCATGGACGGTACGGCCCGGGTCACCTTCGGGGCGCGCCGCACCTTCGGTGCGAGCGCCGGCAGTTGACGCCCCGCCAGCAGCCACGCGCCGGCCCCGGCGAGGACCACCCCGAAGACGACGGTGAACCAGGGCAGATGCTGCTGCACCTGCCCCGCGACGGGCAGTACGGCCAGTCCGAAGACGCCGAAGAGCGCGCCGAAGCCGGCCGTGACGGCGGCGGTGGCGGTCAGGGCGCGGCCGACCGCGACGGCCCGGGTGGGCGAGTCGCCGCCGAGGACCAGGATCGAGAGGTAGGCGGGGAGGAGCGCGAACCCGCACGGGTTGACGGCGGCGAGCATCCCTGCGGTCAGGGCGAGGGCGAGAGGCAGATCGGTGGGCATCGCGGGTCAGCCGGTGAGCTTCGCGACCTTGTCGGCGAGCCCCTTGCCGCCGGGGAGCACGCCGCTGAAGGCGGTCTTGCCGTCCTTGTCGAGGACGACGTACACGCTCTGCTCGGTGATCTCGAACCGCTTCCAGATGTCGCCGTTCTCGTCCGAGAGGTGCGGGAAGGACCCGGTGTCCGTGGACGACACGAAATCACGCATGGCGGGGTTCTTGTCGAGCCCGGCCACGCCGACCACGTTGGCCTTGCCGGCGTAGTCGGCGGCGACCTTCGCGGTCTCGCCCGCCTGGGCACGGCACTTGGGGCACCAGGGCGCCCAGAACCACAGCACGGCGGGCTTTCCGGCGAGGGTGGCGGCGTCGAAGGACTTGCCGTCGACGGTGGTGCCGGTGAAGCGCAGTGCTTCGGGCACGTCCGCGGAGCCGGTGGAATCCGCGTCGCCAGATCCCGTCGTCGAACCGGCCGCGGGCGCGGTGGTCCCGGCCGTGCCCGTGGCGGAGCTTTCGGCGGCGTCACCGGGGGACGGGGAACCGCCGTCGGAAGCGCAGCCGGTCACGGTGAGAAGAGCGGCGGCCACGAGGGCCGGAAGGAACGAGCGGGCACGCATGTCTGCTCCAGGTGTTCGGGATTCGAATCCGAATGTAGATCCACCGGACCGGCAGAACGGCGGGCCAGGTGCTTACGGTTCGATGACGGCACCGGACGACGGCCCGACCCGAGCCCTACGTAACTTCCGCCCTCACCGGAAGGGGCGACAACAGGGTGAAGTAGGTTCAGCAGCCTTGAGATTGTCAGAGTGAATCGGGGTTGGTGCGCAAGTGCTGGTGGCGGACAGATACCGGCTGGACACACCCATCGGGCGGGGCGGGATGGGCGAGGTCTGGCGGGCCACGGACGAGGTGCTGGGCCGGCCAGTCGCCGTCAAGCTGCTGCTCGGCAACGGGGCCGACGCGTCGGCCGCGGCCCGGTTCCGCCTGGAGGCCCAGACCGCCGCCCGGCTGAGTCACCCTCACCTGGTGGCGGTGTTCGACTTCGGGGCGTGGGAGGACCGCTTCTACCTCGTCATGGAACTCGTCGAGGGAACGAGCCTGGCTCAGACCCTGGTCTCCGAGGGCGCGTTGCGGGCCGAGCGGGTCGCCGGCATCGCCGCCCAGGCAGCGGCGGGACTGGCCGCCGCCCACCGGCAGGGAGTCGTGCACCGGGACATCAAACCCGGCAACCTGATGACGAGTCACGACGGTACGGTCAAGATCGCGGACTTCGGCATAGCCCAGTTCGTCGACGACCCCGCCACGGCGCTCACCACCGCCGGCCAGATCGTGGGCACCAGCCTCTACCTGGCTCCGGAGCGCGCACTGGGCAGACCCGCCGGCCCGGCCTCCGACATGTACTCCCTGGGCTGCGTCCTCTACCAGCTCCTCGCGGGCCGCCCGCCGTTCCAGGCCGACACCGCGACCGGCACGCTGTACCAGCACGTCGACGCCGCGCCCGTACCGCCGCGGAACCTCGGCGTCGACGTGCCCGGCCCCTTCGAGGCGTACCTGCTGGGGCTGCTCGCCAAGCAGCCCGAGGACCGGCCGACCGCCCAGCAGGCCGCCGACTGGTTCCGCCAGGACTCCTGGCGCGGCCACCCCGAGCCCCTCCCCCCGCCGCTCCCGGGGAACAATCCCGCGCCGTTGTCCACGACGACGTACTCGCTGCCGCCCACAGGCACCGCGCGCCCGGCGTCCCGGCGCCGCGCGGCGCCGCCCATGCAGCGGCCGAGCACCCGGAAGTTCGTACGCCGCCGCCCCCGCGTCGCGAGCGCGATCGCCGGTGCCATCGCCTTCCTGGCGGCGGTACTCATCGGTATGGCATGGCTGTCCCCGGAGCCCAGCTCCGCCGACACCCCGGAGCCCGGCCCCACGGCCACCACCGGGTCACCCTAGCGCTTTCACTACGGACTGTTACCCGAAACCCCTTCCCAAAATACGGAGAGTGACTTTCGCATGAGACCGCGAGTTCGGGGCAGGAGCGGTTCTTGACGGTCCGAATACTGGGAGGGCTAGGGCTATGACGAGCACGACGACGACGGTTTCCGAGCAGGCTGTGGCCACCGATGCGGAGTCGATCGGGGGGCTGCCCTGGATCGAGGACGCCGGCAAGGTCGCGCCCAAGGATGCCCGCGCGTTGTCGCAGCTTTTCTTCGACCAGCTCCAGGTGCTCGAAGAGGGCACGCACGAGTACCAGTACGCGCGCAACACCCTCATCGAGATGAACCTGTCCCTCGTACGGTTCGCCGCCGGCCGCTTCCGCAACCGCGGTGGCGGCGACATGGAGGACATCGTCCAGGTCGGCACCATCGGCCTGATCAAGGCCATCGACCGGTTCGACCTGAGCCGCGAGGTCGGTTTCGCCACCTTCGCCGTGCCGTACATCGTCGGCGAGATCAAGCGGTTCTTCCGGGACACCAGCTGGGCCGTCCACGTCCCGCGACGGCTCCAGGAGCTGCGCGTCGACCTCGCGAAGGCCAAGGAGGAGCTCTCCCTGCGCCTGGACCGCGAGCCGACCGTCAAGGAGCTCGCCGAGCACCTGGACCTCTCCGACGAAGAGATCATCGAGGGCCTCGTCGCCGCCAACGGCTACACCGCGGGCTCCCTCGACGCACCCAGCGACAGCGGTGACGGCGCGGACGCGAAGGGCCGGACGTTCGCCGACCGGCTGGGCGAGCCGGACCCGGCCATGGAGAGCGTGGAGAACCTGCACACCCTGGCGCCGCTCCTGGAGCGGCTCGACGCGCGCGAACGCAGCATCGTCGAGATGCGCTTCGGCCAGGAGTTGACCCAGGCGCAGATCGGCGCGGAGCTCGGCGTCTCCCAGATGCAGGTGTCCCGGCTCCTGTCGCGCGTACTGAAGCGGCTGCGCAGCGGGATGCTGGTTGACGAGCACTGACGGCGGCCCGGGCCCGCCGGGGCCCGTACCGACATCTCCGCGCCCGAGGTGGCACAGTGGAACGATGCCCCCCGGACTTCCGTCGACCCCGTCAGACCCGGCGCACATCGCGTCCGAGGTGACGGATCTGCTCGCGGTCCTGTGGGGAAGGGTGCAGCTGAAAGCCCCGGCCGGGCCCATCTCGCCGTCGCAGCTTCGCGCGCTGCTGGCGATCGAGCGCCTTGAGGGCGGCAACCTGCGGGCCCTCGGCGCGACGCTCGGATCCAGCCCTCCCGCCACGAGCCGGCTGTGCGACCGCCTGGAGGCGGCCGGCCTGGTGGAACGCCGCCTCAGCCCGTCCAGCCGCCGCGAAGTGCAGCTCTACCTCAGCAGGCCGGGACGCGCCCTGCTCGACGAGGTACGCGAGTTCCAGGTGCGGGAGCTCGCCCCCGTACTCGAGACGATGACCCCCGAAACGCTCGCACAGCTGGCCAAGGGCCTCAGCGCGTTCCGTGACGCCGCCGCGGCCGTGGTCGACGGCAGCGACACGGCGGACGGCTCCCGCATACGCGTAGTACGCCCCGCCTAGCCCGGGACCGGCAGTCGCTGCTCAACGGCCGTGCCGTTACGCTGCACCGTCCCGAAAATCTCGCCCCCACTCAGCTCCCGACAAAGAGGACCGCCGACCGTGACGCGTTTCCTGGCCGTGGAGCGCGCCGTGCGCACCGCCGCACCGCACGCCCTCCTCGATACGGCACGTGCCGCACTGGTCGAGCACTACGAGGCCACCGACGTCGACCTCCTGATGGCCGACTACAGCCTCACGGTCCTCCAGCCCGTCACGGCCCTGCCCCACACCGCACAGGCCCTGCGGCTCCATTCCAGCCCCGAAGGCCGCGCCTTCGGCAGCCAGGAGCCGTACGGGCAGTACGTGGCCCAGGACGGCGCCGTCGACCTGCACCTGCCGGTGACCGTCCGCGGAGACAGACTCGGCATCCTCACCGTGCGCCTGACCAAACACAGATGCACGCCCGAGGTCATCGACGAGCTCACCCAACTCGCCGAGGTCCTCGGGCACGAAATCGTCGTCGCCGAGCGCGACACCGACCTGTACCTCCGGGCCCGCCGTTCCAGCCGCCTCACCCTCGCCGCCGAAATGCAGTGGCAGCTGCTCCCCGGCCGCGCGTGCTCCCGCCCGGAGTACGCCATCGGAGCCCAGCTGGAGCCCGCGTACGCCATCCACGGCGACAACTTCGACTGGGCCACCACCGCCGAGACCCTCACCCTCACCGTCACGAACGGAATGGGCGAGGGAATCCAGGCCTCCCTCCTCACCAACCTCGCCGTCAACGCCCTGCGCAATGCCCGCCGGGCCGGCATCGGCATCGCCGACCAGGCCGCCCTCGCCGACCAGGCCATTTACGGCCAGCACCGCGGCGAGGCGTACGTCTCGACCCTCCTGCTCTCCTTCGAGCTCGCCACCGGACACGTCCAGGTCGTGGACGCCGGGTCCCCCCGGTTGTGGCGGCAGCGCGACAAGAGCGTCGAGCGCGTGCCCTTCGAGGCGCAGCTGCCGCTCGGCATGTTCGACGAGACGGCGTACGCCGCCCAGGAGTTCCGCGCACTCCCCGGCGACCGGCTGATCTTCGTCAGCGACGGCGTGTACGACGCCGCCACCCAGACGGGCGAGACATACGGCGAACGCGCACTGACCCGCGCCATCCAGGCCGCGAGCCTGCTGCCCGCCGCCGCGGTACCCCGTGCGGTCCTCCAGGAGCTGGCGTCGTACCGTGGCACCGACGTGGACCCCTCCGACGATGCCCTCGTCGTCTGTCTCGATTGGTTCGGCCGGGCGACGCGCGAAGTTAGCGCGCAGTGAAGCGGGGCAGAAGCCCCAGGGTCACCAGAGCGGGGCTTTCCATCAAACGGGGGTGAATGACATGAACCGCACGCAGGCAACCTGCGACCGAAGGCCGGGCGTCGCCGAGAGGACCACCCGTCCGGACACGGCCGCCGAGGCGCGCGACACCGCGCGCGAGTTCCTGTCCGATCTGGCCCCGGCGCCCACCCCGGAGACCACCGACAACGTGGTGCTGGTGGTGTCCGAGCTGGTCACCAACGCGCTGCGACACGCAGGTGGCATCACGAAGCTGCGGCTGACCGCGGCCCGGAACACGGTGGAGATCACCGTGCAGGACCCGAGCCCCGCCCGCCCGCGCCCTCGCCACCCGGACATCACCGGTTACGAGGGCGGCTACGGCCTCACCCTGGTCAACTTCCTGGCCCGCTTCGTCACGGTCACCCCCTCCCCCGATGGCGGCAAGAAGATCTGCGCGGCCGTCAGCCTCTGACACGATTGTCCCCACAGTCGCCGAAGAGACAGGGGCATCCGTGCGCAGACCGAACGGACGAAGCGTCAGACGCCGTACCGCGCCCGCGACCGCACTGTGGATCCTGACCCTTTCGATGGCCGGCCTCGCGGCCCACTCCCCGCCCGCGAGCACCCGTCCGGCCGAGCCGCCCCCTCCCCACACGAGCTACCCGCTGCCGGACCCCTGGCAGGACACCTGGCGGCCCCCCGTCGCCGCGCAGCAGTACCGGCCCCAGACCCAGGCAGCCGTGATCCGCCTCCTGAACCGCGAGCGGGCCCGCAAGGGCTGCCGCCCGGTACGAATCCACCGCACGGTCACCAGAACCGCCCAACGCCACAGCGACTACATGGCCCGCGTAGGCGTGCTCTCCCACACCGGCCCCCACACGTCCGGCCCGGGCGACCGGCTCACGGACGAGGGGTACCGCTGGCGCCGGGCAGCCGAGAACCTCGCCCGCTCCAAGCCGAACGCGGCCACGGCCTTCCGCCTGTGGAAGAACAGCCCGAACCACCGCGCCGCGATGCTCACCTGCGCGTACCGCCACGCGGGGGTCGGCTTCAGCGCCCGCCGGGGCCAGGGCTGGTGGACGCTCCTCCTGGCCACCCCGCGCTAGCTCCCACCCCTGCCCACCGGCCACGGCGGCGAAGGTAACGGTGACCCGTCACAGCCTGATGCCCGCGGCGACCGGCAGATGGTCGCTCCCCGTCGCGGGCAGCGACCACACCCGGGTGACGGTTGCCTTGCGGGTCATGACCTGGTCGATCCGCGCCACGGGGAAGGACGCGGGCCAGCTGAAGGCGAAACCCGCCCCGGCCGACGTCAGCTGCTCGCCGACCGGGTCCAGCCCACGGTCGTCCACCGTGCTGTTGAGGTCGCCGAGCAGGATCACGCGCTCCCGCGGCTCTTCAGCCAGAGCCGCACCCAGCAGCACGGCGCTCTCGTCGCGCCACCCCGAGCTGAAACCGGTGGCAGGCCCCATCCGTACGGACGGCAGGTGCGCGACGTACACCGCGACCACCTCCCCTCCCGGCATCCGTGCATCGGCCCGCAGGCCACGGTTCCAGCCGGCCCCGATACCGTCCGGCTTGATGTCCACCGGCCGCACGCCCGTCAGCGGATACTTCGACCAGAGCCCGACGGTCCCCACCACCCCGTGGTGCGGATACTCCTCCCCGAGCGTCGATGCGTACACATCAACACCATCCGCAGTCAGCTCCTCAAGAGCGACAAGCCCGGCACCCGCCTTCATCAGGGCCCGGGCCGTACCCACCGGGTCGGCGTTCTCGTCACTCACATTGTGCTGAACCGCGACGAGGTCGTACGCCGAGTCGTCCGCCGGCAGCAGCATCGGGCCGAAGCCACCGAGCCAGGCGGCGACGGGCAGCAGCAGGGCCGCCAGTCCGACGAGCGAGCGGCGCAGCAGCGACAGCGCCAGCAGTACGGGAACGGCCAGCCCGAGCCAGGGCAGGAACGTCTCCAGGAGGCTGCCGGGGCGCCCTGCCATGTCGGGCACGGCCGAATGGAAGACCAGCAGACCGGCAACCACCACGGCGAGCACGCCAAGGACGACCCCCCGCCCCCACTCCCACCGCAGCCGACTCATCGCACGACCGTAACGGTCGGCACCCCCCACCTGCTTCGATATGTGTCAACATAGATGCATGTCGAATGTGAAGGCGTTGCCGCTACTGGAACAGACCGCCGTCGAGCCGTGCTGCCCGCCGCTGAACGAGCGCCCGCTCTCGGCCGAGGAAGCAGTCCGCACGGCCGCCATGTTCAAGGCGCTGGGCGACCCGGTCCGGCTGCGCCTCTTCTCCGCCGTCGCGTCGCACGAGGGCGGCGAGGCGTGCGTCTGCGACATCTCCGACGTGGGCGTCTCACAGCCCACGGTGAGCCATCACCTGAAGAAGCTGAAAGAAGCCGGCCTGCTGACCTCCGAGCGGCGCGGCACCTGGGTCTACTACCGGGTGGCGCCGTCAGTACTGGCCGCGATGAGCAAGATGCTGGGCCAGTACACCACCTGACCCGAACAACCGCTCCCGATCCGCAGGGACGAGCACGCCCCCACCGAGCACCCCGCGGCGTGACGGAAGGACCGCCCTCGTAAGAGGTATTGAGGAAATCCGGTTAGCCCGACCGGGTGACTTATGGACGGGCGTACCCGCTCCGGGCAATTAGGGTCCCGCTGTATGACCTCACAGACCGCTCAAACCGCTGTCGAACAAAGCCACTTGGGAACTATCTCGGTAATCGCATGGTCGGGCGAGAATATTGACGACGGCCGCGACATGGCATTCCTGCTCGCGTATTCGCTCGGCGACGGAACGGCTGGGCCAGAGGCCGGCGAGCAGGCCGTCCGGCTGCTCCTCGAGCAGACCGGCCTCCCGGTGGGCGAGGGAATCTTCGACGCCTCCAAGTCCAAGGAGCCGGTCAACCTTCTTCTCGAGAGTGGCAGCGCGTCACTGACGATGCCGAGCCTGCGGGTGCAGTGCCTCGTCCCCGAGGAGTGGACCGCCGCGGCCCTCAAGCGCAAGCACGTGCACTTCATCTTCACGACCCGCCCGTGGCCGGAGGGCACCCCCGGCGTCCCCGTCGAGGCCGAGGACCTGAAGGCCTTCATCGCCAACGAGGAGGTACTCGCGGCCTCCGCGCACTGCGTGATTCCGGTGACCACTCTGCGCAAGTAATCCCGGACCATCGACAGCCTTCAGGCCCTGCAGATGAATTGCGTCTGCAGGGCCTGAAGGCTGTGACCAGGGGCGGAAGGAGTGGCTGAGGTCTCCACCGCGTCCCGGCCGGACGCCGGCTCGGGGCCACCACCCAGGAGGGGGAGCGGTGACCGGACCGCCGCCGAGCGATATCAGCTGTTGTCGGCGCCGTTGCCCGCGAGGAGGTTGTCCAGGATGTGCGAGAGCGCCTCGTCACCCTTGTTCTGGGTGGAGTTCTCGACGCACTGCTGCTTCTGGTCGCCGGACAGGATGTCCTGAACACCGATGTTCACGAGACCCACGACGTTCTGGACCTCCTGGAGCGGGACAGCGATGCACGGCTTGTTGAACGACCCCTGGATGAGGCCGATCTGCGGGCTCATGTCGCCGTACGTGGAGGAGTTGCCGTAGATCTGCTTCGACCCGTTGCCGCTCGCGGAGCGGTAGTCGTGGTCGTCAGCAGCCGCCATTGCCTGCGGGGCGGCCGCGGCACCGAGGCCCATGACGGAGACGGCGACGGCAGCGGTAGCCATGACCTTCTTGATCACTTTTTTCCTCTTTCCATGTCGTACCCCGGGGTGAGGCTCACTGACCAACTCCCCAACAGTCGGTTAGTTCTCCCGCGTCACCCATTTGGCGGCACAGGATTGCCACAGAAAGGCCGCGAATACCATTCGGGTGAATACGCGCAACCAATCCACGCCAACGGAGTTGAGCCTGACGCAGATCCCTGCGTACCGGACTGACAAGGAAATCAAATGCTCAAGAAGATGATGACCACGGCGGCAATTGCTGTCTCTGTAGTCGGGCTCGGCGCCGCCGGAGCCGGGCAGGCGATCGCGGCAGCTGACGACCACACAGCCGCGAACGCAAGTGGCAACGGATCCGTGCAGAAGTACGGCAACTCCGTCACGAAGGGCGACCAGAGCCCGCAGCTGAGCCTGGTTCAGGGCACGCTCAACAAGCCGTGCATCGCTGTCCCGATCCAGGAAGTCCAGAACATCGTCGCCCTGATCAACGTCGGCGTTCAGGACATCCTGTCCGCCGATCAGAAGCAGCAGTGCGTCGAGAACTCCACCCAGAACAAGGGTGACGAGGCGCTCTCGCACATCCTGGACAACCTCCTCGCGGGCAACGGCGCGTCGAACGACTGACGCTGATCGCAGTCGCGGTCTGAATCCCAGTGCGCCCCTGACCCCGTCAGGGGCGCACTGCTGCGCACAGACGGGGCGGTGACACAGGACCCGGCCATCCAGGACCGGGCGTCCAGGACCGGGCGTCCAGGACCGGCGTACATGCCGGAAGGCCGGTGCGTACACCACTCGGTGTGCGCGCCGGCCTTCCGGCACCGCAGGTGAAGCAGAAGCGCAGCCGCCCCTCAGCCCCCGAGCGGCACGCCGCCGAGCATCGGAGTCGCCATCTTGGCGGTTTGCCCGGCGTTGCCCAGCAGCTTCGACGGGTCACCGTTCCTGGCCTCGTTGACGGCCAGCGCCGTCTCGGTCGCCGTTTGCAGGAGAGGCTGGACAGTGGAGTCCACCGGCTGGTGGGTGTTCAGAGCGTCAGTCAGCTGCTGCACGCCGCCGTTCAGGCTCATCGACTGGTAGTCGGCAGCGACGGCCGGAGACGCCGCCCCCGCGGCCGCTCCCGCCGCCATCATCGAAACGGCAATGGCCGAGGCGGACTTCATGTACTTCATTCCAGTAATCCCTCTTCGTGCTGGCGTAATCCGCGAACTACGAATCCCGTGACATTCCGACGCTGCTGTTCCATGTCACTTACACCAGGACTAACGAAGGCCTGGACGGTGAGAAACTGAAACCGTGGGCCTTCTTGCCGATTCACTCGGATGCGGGGACTGGAAAGTATCCGGACATGAAGACGGAGCGGGTCCCGGAGAACCCGCTCCATCACGTATCAGCGTCCTGCGATTCGTTCGATTCAGACCTGCGAGGCCTTGTTGCGACGGAACATCAGCACACCGCCACCGAGCAGCGCGGCACTCATCGCGGCAGCGGCTCCGATCTCGCCGGCGCCCGTTTCGGCAAGGCTCGGGGCCTCGTCCGCAGCCGGCAGCACCTGCGTGGGCAGCTGGGCCTTCGGCTCGGCCATGGGCGGCTTGTTGACGGACGGCTCCTCGGCCGGCACCTCGTCGGCCGGCGGCTGGTGGACCGGGGGCTTCTCGGCGGGCGGCGTGGCGCGAGGGGGCTGCTCAACCGGGGGCTTGTCGCCGGGCGGCTCGTCGCACGGCTCGTCGCCGGGACCCTCGTCGCCGGGCCCCTCGTGGCGCGGCGGCTCATGGCGCGGCGGCTCGTCACCAGGGTGACCGTCACCAGGGCGGTCGCCACCGGGACGCTCGTCTCCAGGGTGGTCGCCATCAGGGCGCTCATCATCGGGGTGACCACCAACAGGCGGCTTGCCGTGCGGGTTTCCACCCGCGTCTCCGTCCGGCTTGTCACCCGGGTGTCCGTCCGGGTTGTCACCCGGGTTGCCGCCACCAGGGTGCTCATTGCCGGGGGACCCGCCATCGGGCCCCTCATCGCCCGTGTGGTCACCACCGGGGCGCTCGTCACCCGGGTGGCCACCGTCAGAGGGGTTCCCGTGGCCGGGGCCACCATGGCCGGGCTCGTCATGGCCGGGCTTCGGCGGCTTGTGCGGCTTGGACGACTCGCCGTTGACGCACTCGTTGCCGAAGGCCGGGTTCAGGAACGCGATGATGTTCACGGTGTTGCCGCACGCGTTCACCGGAACGTGTACAGGCGCCTGAACGTTGTTGCCGGACACCGCGCCCGGCGAGTTGGAGACATCCCCATCGGCACCGGAGTCCGCCATAGCGGTACCGCCGGTCACGGCGAGGAGCCCGGAGGCCGCCGCCGCGGCGAACACACCTCTGCTCAAAACCTGTCGCACTTTGCCGTTCCCTGTCTTTCATGCCTGCGGGTGAGCCGATTGCCCACACGCGATGGGGGAGGGTCAGTTGGCCCCCGAGCGCATGGCGTGCACTGGGGGGCCAACCGGGACCGAACATCTAGCGGTTCGGACGGGGGACTACTTGTTGATGCACTCGTTGCCGAAGGCCGGGTTCAGGAGCGCGATGATGTTCACGGTGTTGCCACAGACATTCACCGGGATGTGAATCGGGACCTGCACGTTGTTGCCGGAAATGACGCCCGGGTTGCCCTTGACGTCACCGTTCGCACCGGAGTCGGCGATGGCCGGGGAGGCGACACCGACGGCCAGGAGCGAGCCGGCGATGAATGCGGCGCTCTTCATGTACTTCACTTTAAGAACCTTTCCGGCGGCGACACCCTACACAGCCACGTCCTTCGCGCTGCACGAGTCTGTCTTCTTCACGCCCGTAGCGTCGCCGTCGTCATCGGTAACGATCCGGTTCCACCGAGGAAACTCCATAAAAGAAGCTATCTGCCCGCCGTCACCCGAACGCCCTAACTTTTCATTTCGCGCGTGCGGGTGAAAGTCCCTTCCCTCGCACGCCAATGCCCCGGCCTCCCCGAAGGGAGAACCGGGTAT
This sequence comes from Streptomyces sp. TRD_SC_5, assembly GCF_056836825.1. Taxonomy (NCBI): domain Bacteria; kingdom Bacillati; phylum Actinomycetota; class Actinomycetes; order Kitasatosporales; family Streptomycetaceae; genus Streptomyces; species Streptomyces sp. TRD_SC_5. The sequence continues at coordinate 3,511,367 of NZ_JBWZZS010000001.1, forward strand.
TGGGGAAAGCGTCGCCGCCCGTCAGACGGGAGAGCCGGGGACCTTCGGCACTTCCGCCGTACCGGGGGTCTTCGGCACTTCCGCGGCGCCCGGGGTCTTCGGGACCTCCGCGGCGCCGGGGACCTTCGGCAGTGGCGGCAGGCCCGCGAGGTTCGGAGCCGGGAGGCCGCCGCCCAGGACGATGCTGACGACCACGTTGAGCGTGGCGGTGATCGTGGCCGTGGCAGCCTCGCTCACCTTCGCCGCGTCGCCCTTCTCCGCGGCCTTGAGCAGTACGTCGACCTTGGCACGCAGGTCGGCGACCGCCTTCACCTTGAGGTCCAGGCCCGCGTCGGCCGCCCGGGGGGCCGCCACGGTGGGCAGCTCGGGCGGGGACGCCGGGACTTCGATGGCCGTACCGGGGGCGGGGGCCTTCGGCAGGTCCTTCAGGGACTCCTCGATCGCCTTCGTGTGCTTGGCGATCTCCGCGGGCGGCAGCTTCCCGCCACCGGCGATAACGGCGTCGAGGAAGGCGGTGACGGGGTTCAGCACTCCGGCGATCTCGCCGAGCAGCTTCACCTGGGGGGCGAGCTTGTCGGCACCGGGCAGCGAGTCTTCGGCGGCCGGAGCCTCCGCGACGGGCGAAGGCTGCGCCGGGGCAGCTATCGCGCCCCCGGCCGAGCCGAACGCCAGTGCCCCGCACGCCACGGAGGAGACGACGAGTCCGGCGGTTCGGGAAATGCGCATGCGAGTGTCCTTACGTGAGGGGTTGAAGAGTGGGGACAACGCCACCGTGCAACCGGTGAGCACGCTCCGCAACTTTTCCGCCACGTTGTGTCAGTTACTGAAAAGTCTTGTCGAGGCCTTGGAAACTCTCTTCGCTGACGTCCGGAAGGTCGATGGGGAGCAGTGTCGGCCGGTCGGGCCGGTCGGCCAGAGCCGACGAGGCCGGCCCTGCGAGGACCGCCGCCAGACCGGCGACCAGTGCGGCGGCAGCGGCGGACGTGCTTCGTGTCTTCATGTTCTGCCAACGGCCACTGTCGCCACAGGTCACGGGCTCGGCCTGACACCCTGGCGCCCCAGGCGGCCCTGGTGCGGCACCGAGCTCAGGTACCCGGCCGGCTCCAGCGGGCGGTCGGTGAAGAAACGCAGCGTCAACTCCGCCACCTCGTCCGCCTTTTCGAGTACGACCCAGTGATCGGCGTCCCGGATCGTGGTGAAGCGGCTCCCCCGGATGGTCGCGGCGAAGGCCCGCTGCCGCTCCGCCGACGTCACCGTGTCGTGCTCCCCGGTGAAGACCAGCGCGGGTACTCCCGACAGGCCCCCCGAGAAGTCCGGCCGGTCACCGAGTGAGCGGTGCACGGAGTCCGCGGCGTGCGGGGAGTTCGCGACCGCGTGGAGCATCGACCGCTTCACGTACCGGAAGGCGAGGTCTCTGCGTGCGACGTACCGGTCCGGGTCCATACACACCAGCGCTTGCGTCGCCAGAGTGGCGAAGCCGTCCTTGTCCCCGGCGGCGAGCCGCTCCGTGGCGCGCTGCCAGTGGGCCCGCTGGGCTTCCGAGATGTGCGTGGGCACCCCGCCGAGGATCAGCCTGGCGATGCGGCCCGGGTTGTGCTGGGCGCAGCGGAAGGCGAGTGCGGCGCCGTACGAGAAGCCGAAGAGGTTGACGCGCGGTACGTCGAGATCGTCGATGATCCGGGTCACGGCCGCGCACAGGAGGTCCGCGCTCGGGCCCGGCGGCAGCGGCGCCGCGCTGCCCATGCCCGGCAGGTCCGCGGTCACCACGCTCGCGACCGGGCCGAGGCGCCCGTCCATCTGCGGCCAGCCGAGCATCCCCTGCAGCGCGCCGCCGAGTACGACGACCGGTTCGGTGAGTGGTGCGGCGGCCGGTTCGGTGGCCGAACCGGTCTGCTTCAGCAGACGGTAGGAGTAGCGCAGCCCGTCCACCGACAGCGAGCGAACGGTTTCCTCGGGCAATGCTCCTTCTCCTTCTCGAAAGTGGGGATCGTGGCCGCGTCCCGGCCGGGCGGCCGGCTGACCGGCCGCCGGCCGCGGGTCCGGCTAGCCGCGGGTGAGGACGAGCGCGGCATTGTGGCCGCCGAAGCCGAGCGAAGTCTTGACCGCGCAGTCGAACGCGGCAGGGCGGGCGCCCTTGGCGACCACCTCGACCGGGATGCGCGGGTCGAGCGACTCCAGGTTCGCTGTCGGGGGGACGAGTTGGTGCTCCAGGGTGAGCACGGTCAGTGCCGTCTCGATGCCGCCGGCCGCGCCCAGGGTGTGGCCCGTCATCGCCTTGGTCGACGTGACCAGCGGGTCCGCGCCCAGCAGCCGGTGCAGCATGGTCGCCTCGATGAGGTCGTTGAACACGGTGGAGGTGCCGTGCGCGTTGACGTGGCCGATGTCGGACGGCGTTACGCCCGCGTCCGTCAGCGCGGTGCGCAGCGCGCTCTCGATTCCCTTGCCCTCCGGGTCGGGAGCGACGGCCGAGTACGAATCACTGGACGCGCCGTAACCGGCGATGCCCGCCCGGATCCGGGCTCCGCGCGCCCTGGCGTGCTCGGGGCGCTCCATGACGAGCAGGCCGGAGCCCTCGCCGACGACGAAGCCGTCGCGGTCCGCGTCGAACGGGCGGCAGGCCGCGGCGGGGTCGTCGCGGCGAGTGGACACCGCCCTCATCTGGCACGCGCTGGCGATCAGCAGCCGCGAGCAGACCGACTCGGCGCCGCCTGCGACGGCGATGTCGCAGGCACCCGTACGCAGCATCTGGTGCGCGGTGCCGATCGCCACGGTGCCCGACGAGCAGGCGGTGGAGACCGCCATGCTGGGCCCCCGGACACCGAGGTCCATGCAGACGCTGCTGGCTGCGCTGTTGACGACGGTCAGCGGGGCGAGCTTGGGGGAGACCCGGCGCGGGCCCTTGGTGGTGAGTGCGGCGTGCTGCTCGTCGTAGAAGGGGAGTCCTCCGTGGGCGGATCCGATGACGACCGCGACCCTCCCGCTGTCCCAGACGGAGGGGTCCAGGCCGGCGTCCGCCACGGCTTCCCGCGCCGCCAGTACGGCGAGTTGGGAGAATCGGTCCATCAGGCGCTGGGTCGCCACGCCGAGGAGCTGCGCGGTGTCGAGGTCTTCGGCCGGGATGGCGTACATGAAGTCGCAGGGCAGGTCACGGAGTTCCTCGCGCGGGCCCACGGATGCCGGGCGGACCTCGCCGTGCGTGACGTTTCGCCACGTCTCGTCAGTACCGAACCCTGCCGCTGTGACCAGGCCGAGTCCTGTCACCGCCGCCGTGAAGGGCGGGCTCGCCGGGCTGGTCATCCGAGGGTCCTGGTGTGTCCGAGAGTCCTGGAGTGTACGAGTTCGACCAGCTCGCCCACGGTGTTCCGCGAGGTCAGCGTGGCGTCCTCCAGGTCGATTTCCAGCTGTTCCTCGATGAGGATGCGGAATTCTTCCAGCGCCAGTGAATCCATGCGCAGTTCGTAGAGCGGAATCTCGGGACGGACGGCCGCTGGGTCTACTCCGAATTTCTGCACCATCAGCGTACTGACGGCATCTGTCGCACTGGCCACTCGTCGCTCCTCCGAGTTCGTCCGGCAACCTTTATACGCGCCCACCCGGACGGGCCCTTACAACGTTCGCCCGTTGTAATGATGGCTCGTTCGTGCGTACGGATTCCGCGGTAACTTTGGGGAGCTCGGGAGCTCGGAGCTCGGAGCTCGGAGTTCGGGAGTCTTGGAGTTCGGGAGTCTTGGAGTTTCTCAGTGCGCGTGTGGGCCTCCGGTCATCTGGGGCTTGCCTCTCGGGACCAGGGCCAGGGCCACGGCTGTGCTCACCGCGGCGGCGACCGCGCAGACGGTGAACGCGTCCGTGAAAGCGGTGGTGATCTCGATGCCTCCCGCCAGGCCGGCCTCGGTGCCGGCCTCCGCGCCGCCCTCCATGCCGCCGATGCCGGTCGCGGCGACGGTGGAGACGATCGCCACGCCGATCGAACCGCCCACCTCGTGGAACGTGTTGACGACTCCGGAGGCGAGGCCCGCCTCGTGGTGCTCCACCATGGCCAGCGCGGTCGCGGTGGCGGTGACGAAGACCACGCCGATGCCCAGGGAGGCGACGACCAGCCCGGGGAGGAGCGTGGCGTACACGCTGCCGGTGGTGGTGAGCTGCGTGAGGGGGACGGTTCCTGCCGCCGCTGTCGCCATGCCGGCCACCGCTGTCGTACGGCTTCCGATCCTGCCGACCAGGCGGGACCCCAGGTGCGCGCCGATTCCGATTGCCACGGCCACGGGGAGGAACACCAGGCCGGTGCGCAGGGGGCCGAGGCCTCGGGCGTGCTGGAGGTACAGGGAGCCGAGGAAGAAGTACGCGATCAGCAGCGCGGTGGCGGTCAGCATCAGGAACGCGCCTGCGAGGACCGGTCGCCGGGTGAACATCCTGAGGTCCATGAGGGGCGCGAGGGTGGCGCGTTCCACGGCGGCGAAGAGGGCGTAGAGGGCGACCGCTGCGGCCAGCGGGACGAGGGTGGCCGGGGCGGCCCACCCTGCGTCGCCCGCCTTGACCAGGCCGTAGATGAGGGAACCGGTGCCCGCGGTGACCAGGAGTGCGCCGGGCACGTCGAGCCGGGCGGGCTGCGGGGCGCGGGCCGGGATCAGCGCGGGTACGGCGGCGAGGAGGGCCAGGCCGACGGGCACGTTGACGTAGAAGACCCACTGCCAGCCGGGGCCGGCGGTCAGGGCGCCGCCGATGAGGACGCCGGCTGCGGAGCCGGTGCCGCCGATGGCTGCCCATACGCCCAGGGCCTTGTTGCGCTCGCTGCCGTGGAAGGTCGTCGTGACCAGTGCGAGTGCAGCCGGGGACAGCAGGGCCGCGCCGACTCCCTGGGCGATGCGGCCGCCCAGCAGGGTCGGCGCGGATTCGGCCAGGCCGGTGACCAGGGAGGCGGCGGTGAAGAGCGCCAGGCCTGCGGCGAGCGTGCGGCGGGCGCCGAGTGCGTCTCCCAGGCGGCCGCCGAGGAGCATGAGGCCGCCGAAGCACAAGGTGTACGCGGTGACCACCCAGGTCAGCGTCGCCCGGTCCAGGCGGAGGTCGGCCGCCATGTCCGGGAGGGCCAGGTTCACCACGGTGACGTCGAGGATCAGCATGAACTGCGCCACGCACACTACGGCGAGCATCAGCCAGCGGCGGGGGGCGGCGGGTGAGTGGGGGGCGGCGGGTGAGTAGGGGGCTTGTGGAAGCGCGGGCTTCGGGGTCGGTGCCGCGCCGGGGCGTCTCCTCGGGCGCCGAACGTTCGGGGAGGCGCCGCCTCGTTCGGGCTCGTTGCGTTCGACGCCCTGCGGGGAGCGCCCCGGCACGTCCCCTCCTGGCACCGTGGATCGCGGGGCGGGGTCGCGCTTGGGGTCGCGCATGGGGTCTTGTCCAGTCGTGGGCATCGTCAGTCCTTCGGGAGCTGCTGTCGTGGCTTAAGTGAACTGTACTGTTCAGATCAGATGAACTCAACTGTTCAGTTCGGGGGTAGGGTGCGGGCATGAGCTTGGACAAACAGGTCCCCAGCGGGCCCCGCGCCGCCCTCAAGCGGCAGGCGATCGTCCGGGCCGCCCGTGAGGCGTTCCTGCGCGAGGGATTCGGCGTCGGCATGGACGCCATCGCAGCCGGGGCGGGCGTGTCCAAGGTGACCGTCTACAACCACTTCGGCAGCAAGGAAGCGCTCTTCGCCTCGGTCATCACCGCGGCGCTGGACGAGCCGCTCGGCAGCGCGTCCGCCGCCGCTCTCGAAGGCCTCGCCGACGCCGAGGACCTCCGTGGTGCGCTCATCGACGCCGCCAGGACCTGGGTGGACGCCGTCAGGACCAACCAGGACGTTGTCGCGCTGCGCAACCTCGTCGCGGCCGAGCTGCACCGCTTCCCCGAGCTCGGCAAGGCGTGGAAGGGCCACGGACCGGAGGGGCACCACCCCGCGGTCGCGGGGGCGCTGCGCGGCCTGGCCGACCGGGGGCGGCTCGTGATTCCTGACCTCGAGGCCGCGATCATTCAGCTGTACGCGCTACTGGTCTTCCCGCACATGGTCTTCAGCTCGTACGGCACGGCCATCGACGACGGGCTCACCGAGCGGCTGATCACGGGCGGCGTGGACATGTTCCTCGGCCACTACGGTCCGCGGGGAGCGTGAGGGACGGCGGCAGGGCAGGAAGCGTGTGCTTCCTGCCCTGCTGTTGGGCCTTTGATGCCCCTGTCCGTGTTACTGCTCTTCGGCGCCGCTGCCGTACGGGCGGGTGATCGCTTCCAGGCCGTGGCCGGCCGGATCCATGAAGTACACGCCGCGACCGCCGTCATCGCGGTTGATCTCGCCCGGCTGCTTGCCGTGCGGATCGGCGTAGTACGTGATTCCGGCGTCCTTGATGCGCTGGAAGATGCCGTCGAACTCTTCCTCTGTGACGAGGAAGGCGTAGTGCTGGACGGTGATCGACTCCGCGGGGATGGTCGCGAAGTCCAGGGTGACGCCGTTGCTCAGCTCGATGGCGATGAACGGGCCCCACTCGGCCGAGATCTCCAGACCCATGACGTGGGCCAGGAACTCGGCGGATTCCCGGTTGTTCCGGGAGTGAACGATGGTGTGATTCAGCTGTACTGGCACTGTGGAATGCCTCCGTCGGGCAAACTCACGGGCTACCTCCATGCCTCACCCAGTCGGTGACCGACACGCGATGCCGTTCGGTGATTTTACGTAGAACTTCTGTTCCTGTCGCGTGTTTTTGAAGTGGCTTGGACGTGGGTGGCGGGGGCTGGGGCTCTGAGGCGCTTCGTTCGGGTGCCGTCGCACGACTTCGGGTACGGCTACTCAACTCCTTGCGCTATCCATAGGGTTGGGCGGAGAGTGAGAAGGGACCCTCAGAAGCGATGCATGAACGGGCAGACGCGCATCCGGGCCTCATGCCCGTACAGGGCATGCGAGCGGGTGACCATGCGTTTCTCAGCTATGAGGACGACGAAGCCAACTGGGAAGCGCTCGTCACGTACACCCGCACCGGACTGGCGCGCGGTGAGAAAGTGATCGTCTTCGCGGCGCCGCAGCTCGATCCCGATGTCGTACGTACGCGTTTGGACGCGACCAGTCGGCTGCTCGCGGAGGCGCGCGGACGGGGGCAGCTGACGCACAGCAGCATGCGGGCACTGATCCGGCCCGACCACGGCTTCTCCCCCGAGCGGCAGTGGGAGCGCCTGCGCGAGGAGACCGCGCTCGCCGTCGCGCAGGGATACCAGGGGCTGCGGGCGTTCATCGACATGCACTGGGTGGCGGACCTGGACGCCGATGTCGAAACGATGATGTACCGCGAGTCGCATGCTGAGCATCTGTTCGAGGGGCGACCGTACAACGAGATCTGCTCCTACGACCGGCGCGCGTTCGACGACGACGTACTCGACGCCATGTCGGACGCGCATCCTCGGTCGCTTCTCGGCGCCCTCGGTGAGTTGCGGATTGTGCACTCGGACGAGTCGGTCAGGCTCGCGGGCGAGGCCGACCATGCGACACGTGAGCCCTTTCTGACAGCTTTGCAGGACGGACTGGAGCGAACCGCCGGGTCCCGGCGGCTGCTGGTGGATCTGATGCCTCTGCACTTTCTCGGCGTACGGTGCGCCCTCGACCTCATCGACCACGTCGCCGGGGCCACCGGACACGACGGGGTCGAAGTGCGCTGCGGGACGGCGCAGGCGATGTTGTTGCGCAGACTCGGCTCGGAGCGGGTTCGGCGCCTCACGCTCACGGAGGCGGTCCGGGCATGGTGACCGAAGGGGTGCACCTCAACAACGGCGGGCCGCGGGAGCGGCTGCTGGAGCTCGACTTCAGCCGGGAGGACATGCCCCGGCTGCGCGTGCTGGTCGACCAGTACGCCGCCTGGGCGGGACTGGCGGAGCCCCGGCGGGGCGACTTCGTCCTCGCGGCGGACGCGGTGGCGACGAACGCCGTGGAGCACGGCGGCGGGGGCGGCAGGCTGCTGCTGCACCGTTCCGCCGGCTCCCCGCCCGGCTCCCCTTACGCACTCGAATGCACGATCAGCGACTCCGGGCCCGGCTTCGCGTCCTCGGTCATTCCGGAGCTGGCGCCGGGGCTTGCCGGGAGCCACTGCGGGCGGGGGTTGTGGCTCACTCGGCTCATCACTGATCGGCTGGTCATTACGGGTGGGGCGGACGGTGCGCGGGGAGCGGGAAGAGTGCGCGGGGAGGGAAGTGGTTGCGGCAGCGTTGTGGCGTTCGCGATGTGGCTGCCGGGGTGAGACGGGCGGCTACGCGGGGGCGGTGAGTTTCGCGGCGCCGAACGAGACGTCGAAGCGGTCGCACCAGATGCTGACGCTCGTCAGACCCTTCAGGTCGAGGTCGGCGGGCAGCGCGTAGTTCTGGTTGCCCTTGTTCCCCTTGAGCTTGCCCAGACTGACGTACTTGCCGTCGTCGAAGACGTTCCAGCCGTCCTTGCCATCCTTCACCGGGGCGTCGGTGAGCCAGACGCGCAGGTCGGGGCCGTTGCTGGTGTCGAGGTTCTCCAGGCGGAGGGTGCGGGAGCCGTCGGGGAGGCGGATGATCTTCACCGTGCCTGTGGTGCTGTGCTCGTGGCTGATCAAGGTGCCGGAGGCGAGGGTGCGTGGGGCGGGCGGGGTGCGTGGGGTGGGTTGGGCGGAAGGGGAGTCGGGGTTGGCGTCCGGGTTGGCGTCCGGGTTGGCGTCCGGGTTCGTTTCCGGCTGGGTGATGGCGGGGGCCGCTGCGGGGAGTTCGTCCTGCACCGTGTCGTCCACCCACAGCTTCCACGGCTGGAACCAGTACAGGCCCACCCCGGCCACAAGCATTCCGACGAGCAGTACTCCGATGATCACGGGCTTGCCGAGTATGCGCCTCATGCCTCCATTCAACGCCCGGCAGACGGCTCCGACCTCGGTATTTCCGTGACGAAAGTCTTACGGCACTAGCCCGGTGGAGCGGACTTGGGCGTCGTACGGCTAGGAACCGGTCCGGCCGTGGGACCAGAGGCACATGCCTGCCATGTGCCACGTCCCGCGCGCGGTGCGCTGCGGCGCGATGACGGTGCTGCTGGTGCTCACCGCGGTTTTCGCTGTGGTGCTGGGGGTGGTCGGGCCGTCGGGGGAGGCGCGGCCGCCGGTGGTGGTGGCGGGCGAAGCGGCCCTTTCCGGTTCTGGGGCTTGGTCCGGGGCCGGGGCTGGGGCCGGTTCTGTGCCTGGGTCCGGGTCCGGGTCCGGGTCCGGGTCCGGGTCCGGTTCTGGGTCCGGTTCGGGCTCCGGGGCCGAGGGGCAGCCGTCGGACGCCGCCGACAGTGAGGTGCGCGGGGCCGGTGAGAGCGCACGGGCCGCCCGGCGGGGGCGCGTGCGCAGTGGGAGCAGGGGGCGGGCGGCGGGGGCTGTGGCGTCGTACCGGCGGACACGGACACGGACACGTACGCGGACAGGGCAGCGGCAGCTGTGCCGCAGTCGGCCGCCGGGGGATGTGCTGACGGCGGGCGGGGGGCGTCGGTGGGTGGTTCTGCGCTGCTGAGGGGGCCGGCCCGGCCCGGCGCCCGACAGCGCCGTCGCCGCCGTCGCTCCGGCGCTGAAGCGCTGAATCACCCTCGACCGAAGGACGTTCATCATGCCCATCGACCCGTACGCCGCCCTGAACGCCATGGTGCGCGCCGAAGTCGCCCGCTCGTCCGAACCGCACGTCGCCGCCGCGTCCCCCGGGCGGCACGAACCGCAACAGTCCGACGCGGGCGGTGACGTCGGCGACGGGAACCACGCCGGCGACACCGATCGTGTCGGCGGGGAGGACGACCCGGCGGCCGCTCACCGCCCCTGACAGCTTCGACGAGACCGAGCGGGCCGTCGGCCGTCGGCCGTCGTACGGGAGGCGTGCTTCCGCCGGCCTTTTGCCGCACGAGTTCGACCTGTAGCGCACAGCGGGCGGCGGCGCTTCCGGGTACGGGACGCCGCCGCCTTCGCCATGTGTCCGAGCAGGTGCGCGTACGCCCAACAGGAGCCGGGCGCAGGCGTGGAGCAAGGTAATGGCAAGGCAAAGTTGCCGGTCGTGCTGTTGTGCACCGGGAGGCAGCCATGGGCACGCGCCGGACCACGTTGCCGGGAGGTGGCTGCATCACGGGGGTGCGGGTTACGGCGAGTGGTGAGTTGGACCCATATCAATGGCCCGACGTGGGCCTCGAGCCGTGCCGTTCGAGCGGCAGCTCGCGGATTTGCGGCTCGACTGAGACGCTGCTGCGGTGACTACTGGTGAGGCGTACGTACGGTTCCAAGGCACCGTGCCAAGGCCCCGGGGGAACTTCCCCGGGGTCTTCGGGCTCGTCAACAGCCTTGCGCGGGACGGGAAGCTGACCCCCGACCAGGAGCGGTTCCGGCGTACGAACAACGACTGGTACGACGCGGCGTACACCGATCCGAGCACCGTCGACCCGGCCGTCTACGACGAGCGCGTCAATCCGGGGGCGGTGGCCTGGTTCAAGCCCACCGCCGTGGAGTTGATCGCGCGCGTGGGCGGCTATCTGGCGATCCTGGCCGCCCACGGCGTCGACTGCCGGCTTGTACGGTCCACCGATCCGGGGCGCGTCGTCTACGAGGACGAGCACCAGATCGTCGTGGTCCCGTACACGGATCACTTGCGGTTGTAGAGCCGCATCGTCACCGTGCCGAACACCACCAGCAGCACCACCGACCAGCCCAGCGCCCAGCCGATGTCGGCGGCCGGCCAGTTGCCCGCCATCAGTTCCCTCACCGCCGTCGCCACATGGGTCACCGGGCTGTTGTTCACGAACGCCTGGAGCCAGCCCGGCATCGTCTTCGGGTCGACGAAGACATTGCTCAGGAACGTCAGCGGGAAGATCACCATCATGCTGACGCCCATCACCGACTTCTCGGTGCGCAGGAGCAGTCCGAACATCGTCCAGATCCACGAGAACGCGAACGAGAAGACCATCAACAGGGCGACGCCGGCCACGACGCCGAGCACGCCGCCGTGCGGGCGGTAGCCGATGATCATGCCGACCGCCAGCATCACGACGGACGCGATCAGATAGCGGATCACGTCGCCGAGCAGGTAGCCGACCATCGGCGCCGGTCGCCATATCGGGAGCGTACGGAAGCGGTCGAAGACGCCCTTGGTGATGTCGGTATTGACGGCGACGCCCGTGTACATGGTGATCATCACGATGCTCATGGTGAGGATGCCGGGCAGCAGGAACTGGATGTACTCCCCGACCGATCCGGCCAGCGCCCCTCCGAAGAGGTACGTGTACATCAGCACCATCATGATCGGGAATGCCGTCACGTCGAAGAGCTGCTCCGGCACATGCTTGATCTTGAGCATGGCGCGCCAGCCGAACGTCAGGGACGCGGAGAGCGCGCTGGGGCGCGGCGGCCGGTCCCTGCTCACGAGAAGCGCGGCGAGTTCCTCGGCCTTCGGAGCTTCGAGGGCGAGTTCGTCGAGGCCTTGGCCCTTGTCCTTGGTCGCGACGGTACTCATGCCGTCACTCCTGTCGTCGAGTCGTTCGTGGCGGTGTCCGTCGTGCCGGGCTTCCTGTCGGTCAGCGCGAGGAAGACCTCGTCCAGACTCGGCTGCCCCAGTGAGAAGTTGTCCACGGTGATGCCCGCCGAAGCGAGCTCCGACAGCGCCCGCGCCGCCTGCTCCGCCGCGCCCAGGTCACTCGCCCGGCCGTTGACCGTCGCCGTCAGGGCGACGGGGTCCGCGTCCAGCTGTACGGCGGCGTTCAGGGCCCGCGTCAGTACCCGCTCGGCCTCCGGGCGCTGCGCCGGATCGCGCAGCCGCAGATGTACGGAGCCGGAGCCGACCGACGCCTTGAGCTCGCCCTTCGTGCCCTCGGCGATGACCTTGCCGTGGTCGATCACGGCGATACGGGACGCCAGGTGGTCGGCCTCGTCCAGGTACTGCGTAGTCAGCAGCACCGTCGTCCCCTGCGCCACCACCGCACGCACGATGTCCCACACCTGGTTGCGGCTGCGCGGGTCGAGGCCGGTCGTCGGCTCGTCGAGGAAGAGGAGGTCGGGCGTGTTGAGGATGCTCGCGGCGATGTCGATACGGCGCCGCATGCCGCCCGAGTAGTTCTTGACCTGCCGGTCGGCCGCCTCCGCGAGCCCGAAGGCCTCCAGAAGCTGGGCCGTCCTGTCGCGCGCGGCGGCCTTGGAATGGCCGAGGAGGCGGCCGAGGAGCACGAGGTTCTCCGTACCGGTCAGGTCCTCGTCGACCGACGCGTACTGGCCGGTGAGGCTGACCCTTCCGCGGACCGCGTCGGCGTCCCGCACCACGTCCTTGCCGAAGACGTGCGCCTCCCCGCCGTCGGGGCGCAGCAGGGTCGCGAGCATTTTCACGGCGGTGGTCTTGCCCGCTCCGTTGGGGCCCAGTACGCCGTACACGGTGCCGGCGGGTACGGCCAGGTCTATGCCGTCGACGGCCCGGTTCTCACCGAACACTTTGACCAGGCCCGCCGTCTCGATGGCGAGTTCCGGGCCGGGGTGTCCACCACTCATGTCTTCCGCCCCTCCGAGGGGTCGTCGGATCGTCTTACCCAGTGTTGACCGCCCCGGCGCCGGAAAGTAATCGTTCTTTGGAACTACGACTTGCTCCCGGGGTCACTCCCGCGTGTAGAAGACGTAGAACGTGGCGGCTGTCATCGCGGCGGCGAGCACCGCGCCGACGGTGACGGAGGTGAGGATGCTGTTGCCGGCCAGGCTGTGCAGGAAGCCGAGCGCGACGCCGAAGAGTGCTCCGTAGGCGGCGGCGCGGAACAGCGGGATCAGCGCGCTCCGGGTGCGTCCCAGGAGGAAGCACAGTCCCGCCACGATCACGGCGCACAGCACGCCGAAACCGACGTTCCAGCCGGTCAGGGGGCCGGCGTCGCGGGCGAGGAAGGACGCGTAGATTCCGTACACCACGCCCAGTACCGCCGGCACGATGCCGTGGTGGCGTCGTGCGGATCCGGTGGGTTCCGTCGGTGCTGACAGTCTGGCCGGCCTGCGTGACCGGCCCGGGATCGCCGCATGTCCAGCCATCGCAGAGCTCCTTCCGCAGCGCACACACGCATACGCGCGTCCACGCATCTCGCGCACCCCGCCCTCGCTACCAGGTCACACCCGTGGGCGAGGACCGGCAAGTGGATCTACGACGCCCCCATGGCTCCGCCCCGGCGCGGGGGCTCGCCCGCCAGCTCCGCGAGCGTGCGCAGCGCGTACGACAGGACCTCTCGCGACGGCGACGCCAAGCCGACCCTGACCGCGTCCGGTGCGGTGTGCGGCGGTACGGCGAAGGCCTGCCCCGGGGTGATCGCGATGCCGCGCGCCGCGGCGGCCGCGACGAAGGTGTCCGTACGCCAGGGCCGGGGCAGCTCCCACCAGCAGTAGTACGCACGCGGGTCCGTGCGGATGCGGAAACCGCCGAGATGGCGCTGTACGAGACGGTGGCGCGCCGCGGTGTCCGCGCGCTTGGCGGCGGTGACGGTGGCCACCGTGCCGTCGGTGATCCAGCGGGTGGCGGCCTCCAGGTTGAAGCGGGCGGCGGCCCAGGCACCGGAGCGCAGGGCGCCGGCCAGCAGATCGGTGTGGGCGGCGGGGGCGACCAGAAAGCCGGTGGTCAGACCGGGGGCGAGACGCTTGGAGAGACTGTCGACGAGAACGGTACGCGCGGGCGCGTGAGCGGCGAGGGGGGCGGGGGCGGCCGGGGACGCGGGGGATGCCGGGGACGCGGGCCCGGCTGGGAACGCGGGGGCTGCCGGGGACGCGGGGGCTCCCAGGGCTTCGGGCGCTGTGGGGGCGTCGTCGGTTTCGGGGACTTCCCGGGCTTCGGGAGTCCGCGCTTCCCCGGGCTCGTGGGCTCGTGCTTCCCCGGGCTCGGTAGCCAGAAAGGCCCACGTCGTGTCCTCGACCACGCCGATGCCCAACTCCCCGCACACCGCCGCCAGCCGAGCCCTCCGACCCTCGCTCATCGTCACCGACGTCGGGTTGTGCAGGGTCGGCTGTACGTACACCGCGCTCAGTGGCGCGCTCCGGTGCGCGGCGTACAGCGCGTCCGGGCACAGGCCGTCACCGTCCGCCGCGATCGCCACCAGGCTCACCCCTAGCCGTTCCCCGATCCCCTTGACCAGCGGATACGTGAGCGGCTCAACGCCGAGCCGGCCCCCTGGGCGTACGAACGAGGCGATGGCAGCGGCGATGGCCTGGCGGCCGTTGCCCGCGAAGAGCAACTGCCCGGCGTCCGGCCGCCAGCCGCCCCTGGCCAGCAGCGACGCCGCCGCCTCGCGCGCCGCCGGAGTGCCGTCGGCCGCTGCCGGGCGGGTCGCCGCTTCGAGTACGTCGGGGCGCAGGAGGCCGGCGAGTGACTGCGCCATGAGCTGCGCCTGGCCCTCCGCCACGGGGTAGTTGAGCTCCAGGTTGACGAAGCCGACCGCCGCGGCCGCCTCCTCCGCGAGCGCGTGTCCGGGTGAGGGCGGCGCGGCCCGTACGAACGTGCCGCGCCCCACCTCGCCGACCGCGAGGCCCCGCCGCACCAGTTCGCCGTACACCCGGATCGCGGTGGAGTTCGCGATCCGGCGGCTGCGGGCGAAGGCGCGCTGCGTGGGCAGCCGGTCGCCGGGCCGCAGCCGGCCCGCGGCGATTTCGGCGGCCACCTGATCGGCCACCCGCCGGAAGTCCTCCGCCACGTAACACCCACCCCACCTGAGACATTGCACCGAGAGCAAAGACCTTATTGCACCGAGCAGTTGACCGCGCATAGCCTCCTGAACATGGCAACCGCGCAGCTCGCAGTAGACGGCAACACGGGCATCAGCTTCGGCTACACCGACGAAGGCAGCGGCTCGCCTCTCGTCCTCGTCCACGGCCACCCCTTCAACCGCACCATGTGGGCGCCACAGGTCGACGCCTTCGCCCCCACCCACCGCGTGATCGCCCCCGACCTGCGCGGATTCGGCGAGAGCCAGGTCGTCCCGGGCATCACCCCGCTCGCTGCCTACGCCTCGGACATCGCGGCCCTCCTCGACCACCTCGGCATCGAGCGGGCCGTGTTCGGCGGGCTCTCCATGGGCGGTCAGGTCGTGATGGAGTGCTACCGCCTCTTCCCCGAGCGCATCACCGGCCTGATCCTCGCCGACACCTTCCCCGCCGCCGAGACCGAGGACGGAAAGCGGGGGCGCAACGCCCTAGCCGACCGCCTCCTCGACGAGGGCATGAAGGGGTACGCCGACGAGGTACTGGACAAGATGGTCGCCCCGTACAACACCGAGGCAGCGGCCCATGTCCACCGCATGATGACCGCCGCCTCCCCCGAGGGCGCGGCAGCCGCCCTGCGCGGGCGGGCGCAGCGGCCCGACTACCGCGAGCTGTTGACCCGCGTGGCCGTTCCCACTCTCGTCGTCGTGGGGCGCGACGACACGTACACACCCGTCGCTGACGCGGAAGCGATGCACGCCGCGATCCCCGACTCGGCTCTCGCGGTCATCGAGTCGTCGGCCCACCTCCCCAACCTGGAACGCCCCGACGCCTTCAACGCCGCGCTCCGCACCCACCTCGCGCGCTAGCGCGCCGGCCGCCGCCGACACCCCGGCAACCAGCCGCCGCCCGGTCCCGTCTCTGCGGGAAGATGCAGGGCACGCAGACCGAGCGAGAGGCTGGTTGGTCCCTTGGGGAGTCCCCGAGACACGCTCGCGGGAGCACAGCACGCTTGCCATGCCGGGCGCCGAGGCGCTGGTGCAGGACCATGCCTCCTTCCGGCGCGTGCTCGACGCGGGCGGGCTGCGGGACAGTGCGGCGCCGGGCGGGGCGTTCCGTACACCGTCGTGGCCGGCGGGCGGGCCGGAGAATCGAGCTGGAGCTGCACAGCGGCTAGAGGTGTGCTGGGGTGGGTGGTGGGTGGTCCGACCGACCGACCGACCGGTCCGACGGAGGCGAGCGCCGTGGAGAACGTGGAGAACAGGGAAGACAGAGACGACAGGGACGGCAGGGACGACGCCGATCAGAAGATTCTCGACAACATCAACAGTCTCGTCGGCGAGGAGCGCGAACTGCGCGAGCGCTCCACCCGGCAGCTGGGCCTCGACGACGCCGAGCGCACCCGGCTGAAGGCCGTGGAGGTTCAGCTGGACCAGTGCTGGGACCTGCTGCGGCAGCGGCGCGCGAAGTCGGAGTTCGGGGAGGATCCGGGCGAGGCGCGGGTGCGGCCGGCGGCCGAGGTGGAGAACTACAAGAGCTGAGGCGGTCGCCTCGTCGGAAATCCGCCTCGCGGAAACTTGTCCACAGGCTGTGGATAAGTTTCTGTTCAGGCAGAGACTTGCATCAGGAGATCGTTTTCGGTCTGTTTAGGGCATGGCTGAGCAGAGAGCAGGGGGTCGGCTGACGCCGCCCGAGTGGCTGACGCAGGGGCTGCGACCGCAGTCGGCGCCCGTGCCGTGGGCCGCCGTCGTACGGGCCGGCATCGCGATGTCCGCCCCGCTCGCCGTCGGATTCGCCGTCGACGAGCCGACGTACGGGGCGCTCGTGTCGATGGGCGCGCTCGCCGGTGTCATCGGCGACACCGCCGACGCGTACCGGATGCGCCTGATCAACATCGCCGTACCGCAGCTCTTCGGCGCGATCGGCGTCACCCTCGGCTCGCTCGTGTACGGGCAGGGATGGTTCGCCGTAGGAGTCCTGACCTTCGTCGCGCTCGTGTCGGGGATGATCTCTACGATCGGCGCGGTCGCCTCCGTGTCCGGGCTGCTGCTCCTGCTCCAGGCGGTCGTCGGAGCCGGGCTGCCGATGCCCGACCCCTGGTGGGCACCGCCCCTGCTGCTCGCCCTGGGCGGCCTCTTCGTCCTCGTACTGACGCTGATCGCGTGGCCGCTGCGGGGCGGGGTGCCGGAGCGGGACGCGGTCGCGGACACCTACCGGGCGGCGGCCGGTCTGCTGGAGGCGGCGGGCCGGGACTCGGAGACGTACGACGCCAGGCGTCAGGCCGTCACCCAGTCCCTGAACGCGGCGTACGACCTGGTCCTGGCGCGGCGGGCCCGCGACCACGGCCGCAGGAGTCCGCTCGTACGGCTGCTCGCGCAGCTCAACGTCGTCGTACCGCTCGTCGAGTCGGCGCCCGCCGCGCATCTGCGGCGACGGCCGCTGCCGCCCGAGATCCCGGCCGCCGTGCGCGAGCTGGCCGACGCGGTCGGGCAGAGCCGCGCGGGCGGGGCTTCCGAGTTCGAACTCACCCTGCCCGAGCCGACGTCGCAGTCCGGACGCGCCGTCGACCACGCACTGCGGCACGCGGCGGCCGTCGTCCTCAGCGCGGACTCCGAAGCCGCCCCCGTCGACGACCGGCTCGGCCGGCCGGCGGCGCTCGGCGTACGGGCCCGGCGCGCCACCCGGAACGTCCTGATGTCCCCGGCGTCCTGGCGCTACGGTCTGCGGCTGGCCCTGTGCATCGGGCTGGCGCAGGCGCTCGTGTCGCTGATCGACGTGCCGCGCTCGTACTGGGTGGCGCTGACCGTGGTGTTCGTGATGAAGCCGGACTTCGGGTCGGTGTTCTCGCGGGCCGTGCAGCGGGCGTTCGGCACGGCGCTGGGGCTGGTGGTTGCCGCGGCGATCCTGGCGGAGCTGGAGCGGGGGTGGTGGGACGTACCGCTGCTGCTGGTACTCGCGGCGCTCATCCCGGCCTTCACGGCCAAGGGGTACGCGTTTCAGACGGCGGCCATCACGCCGGTCATCCTGCTGCTGTCGGATGTTCTGAACCACCAGGGGTTCGGGCTGGTCCTGCCCCGTCTGTACGACAGCCTCATCGGGTGCGCGATCGCGCTGCTGGCCGGGTATCTGCTGTGGCCGGAGAGCTGGAGCACCCGGGTGGGGGCGCGGCTCGCGGACACGGTGGCGGATGCGGCGGGCTATGTGGAGTGCGCGTTCGGTCCGCCGGACCCGCTGGGGGAACGGCTGCGGCAGCGGTCGCGGCGGCGGCTCTACCGGGATCTGTCGGTCGTACGCTCCGAATTCCAGCGGGCGCTGACCGAGCCGCCGCCGACGGGGGCGCGGGCGGCGGCGTGGTGGCCGCTGGTGGTCGCGACCGAGCGGATCGTGGACGCCACGACGGCGGCGCGGGTCCGGATCAACCACGGGGCGCAGCCGCCGGCCGAGGCGGAAGTGGCGGAGGTGGCGCGGGAGCTGCGCGAGCTGGCGGAGGGGCTGCGGGCCAGCGACACGCTGGTGGAGGTACGCACGGACCTCCCCCGCGACGACGAAACGGTCCTGGCCCCCCTCCGCCAGGAGGTGGCGGCGGCCCGAGCGGTGGCTTCACCGGTGCGGCCGCGGGGGTGACGCGGCGGGGGTGCGGGGGCTTTGGGCGGGCATCGCGGGCTTCGTGCGGCTGCGCCGGACTCCGTCCGCCGGGGGGCGGGGGCTTTGGGGTCGGTGCCGCGCCGGGGCGTCTCCTCGGGCGTCGAACGTTCGGGTACGTCGGGTTTCGTTGGGGTGGTTGCGTTCAACGCCCTGCGGGGAGCGCCCCGGCACGTCCCCTCCTGCCACCGTGGCTTGGTGGGCGGGGCCTTTGAGGCGCATCTGCTGCGCGCGGCACCCTCCACCGTGTGCGGCAACTCCAGCCTTCACGCCCGGCCCCGGCCTAGAACAGCGGCAGCTGCCCGGGGAACGGGGGCAGTTCGTAACCGTCCAGCGTCCGCTGCGACACCGCCGGCGGCGCCCCGCGCTTCGAACCGGGACACAGTGTCAGTTCGGCGGCGGCAGCCCTGGTGCGCGGGTCGTGGCGTACGAACCTGCCCGCGACAACGGCGACCTCACGGCCACAGAACGGGCACGGACGGCGGGGAGAGGTCGACGACATGGGCCCACTCTGCCAGCAGTCAGCCGGTCGGCGGCTTCGGCCCCTGGAGGCGTTCCATCTCGCGCCGGTCGCGCTTCGTCGGGCGCCCCGCGCCGCGCTCCCGCACCGCGACCGGTGCGACGAACTCCCGGGGCGGAGGCGGCGGGCTGTTGTCGACGTAACACTCGGCCGCCACCGGCGGCCCCACCCGCTTGCGGATGATCCGTGAGACGACCACGATCCGCTCCCGCCCCGCGTGGAACAGCCGCACCTCGTCGCCCGCCTTCAGCGCATGCGCCGGCTTGACCCGCTCGCCGCCGACGCGGACATGGCCCGCCTTGCAGGCGGCTGCCGCCTGGGCGCGGGTCTTGGTGAGCCGTACCGACCAGATCCATACGTCGATCCGTACGCTCCCGCTCCCGCCGGTCTCCTCGTCCGAAGCCATGCCCCCGAGGGTACGGCCGCCGACAGCTCCGTGCCGCCTTACCCCGCCGACCGCACTACTATGCGCACGATCTCCCGTCCGGAAGGGGCACCTCCGGACCGGGCCCACATCTCTGACTTGTCGCCAAATGTCGTGCCACACAAGGGGAACAGGGGGTTCCACTTGTGCCCGGCACACCTCCGGAAGCAGTTGAGAACGGTTGAGTACCGCATGAGCCACAACCCCGGCAGAGGACTCCAGCCCAACGCCCTCGGCACCTTCGAAACGACCGTGATGGCCGTCGCGGGCAGTGCCCCCGCCTACTCCCTCGCCGCCACCACCGCCGTGCTCGTCGGCGCCGTCGGCCTCGCCAGCCCGGCCGCGCTGCTCTACTGCGCGATACCCATGCTCGGCATCGTCCTGGCCTTCGGCCGCCTCGGCCGCATCGACGTGAACGCCGGCGCCGCCTACTCGTGGGTGGGCCGCACCCTGCACCCGTTCCTCGGGTTCATCAGTGGCTGGGCGCTCGTCGTCGCCGCCACGATCTTCATGGTCGCCGGGTCGCTTCCCGCAGGTCAGATGACCCTTGCCCTCTTCGACCCGGACCTGGCGTCCAACACCGCACTCGCCACCGCCGCCGGCGCCGGCTGGTTCCTGCTGATGCTCGCCGTCGTGCTCGGCGGCGCCCGCCTCTCCGCCCGCGCCCAGCTGCTCGTTTCGGGCGTCGAGCTCGTGATCCTCGTCGTGTTCGCCGTCGCCGCCCTCTTCCACCGGGGTTCGGCTGCCGCCTTCGACTGGTCCTGGCTCGGTTTCAGCCACTTCGACGGCTTCACCGGCTTCGCCGCCGGAACCCTGATCGCCGCCTTCTACTACTGGGGCTGGGACGTCACCAGCAACCTCAGCGAGGAGACCCGCAACAGCCGCCGCACCGCGGGCCTCGCCTCGCTGATCGGCGTGGGTGTCGTCTTTCTTCTTTTCGTCGTCTTCACGATCGCCGTCAACATCATTCTCACGACGGAGCAGATCTCGGCCCATGACACCAACGTGCTCGCCGTCCTCGGCGACGCGATCTGGCCGGGCGTCGGCGGCAAGCTGATGGTCCTGGCCGTGGTGCTCTCCACCATCGCCACCCTCGAAACCACCCTGATCCAGGTCACGCGCTCGCTCTTCGCGATGGGCCGCGACCGTACGATGCCGGCCGCGCTCGGCCTCGTACACCGCCGCTGGAACACCCCGTGGGTCGCGGTCGCCGTCGTCGGTACGGTCGCGCTCGTCCTCTTCGTCGCCTCGAACGCCCTCGGCTCGACCGAGGAGATCATGTCCGACGCGCTCGCCGCGATCGGCCTCCAGACCACGCTGTATTACGGGCTCGCGGGCCTCGCCGCCGTCGTCGCCTACCGCAAGACGCTGCTCGCCTCACCGAAGGACTTCCTCCTCGGCGGGGCCTGGCCGCTGGTCGGCTCGCTGTTCATGTTCTGCGTCTTCGCGGCCTCGCTCACCGAGCTGAGCGCGGCGGCCATCGCGATCGGTCTCGGCGGCCTGGCCGTCGGCGTGGTCCCGATGCTCTGGTACTGGCGGCAGGGCAGCGCGTACTACAGCCCCTCGCAGCTCGACGCCACCCACGCCATCGAGATCGAGGCAGCGCACGTCAACTCCGGTTCGGAGCGCAGAGATTATGCCGAAGCGGGTCTGCCCACCGACTTCTGACCCGTCTCGTCTTCCGACCGTCTCGTCTTCCGACCACCGCTAGCGACTTCTGAGCAGGAGGTGTCCCGATGGCAGGACTCCGCCGCCGCTTCTCTTCCGAATCCGGATCCGGGTCGGGTGCCGGTCCCGGTTCGGGTTCTGGTTCTCGTTCTGGTTCCGCACCCGACTTCGACCCGGACTTCGGCGACCGGCCGCTGACCGCCGCCCGGCAGGACATCGTCATCGGCCGTTGGCAGGGCGTACGCGATCTGCTGCGCGCGACCGGCGACAACTGGCCCCTGCGCACCCACCGGCTGCGCCTGCTCTCGCACGCGGCCGCGGCCAGCTCGGTGGTGGAGGCGTGGCGGGCGGCCGAACCGCACAGCGCGGACGCAGCGGTGCTGCGGGCCGCGACCGAGGTGGTACGAGTCTTCAACCAGGCCATCGAGGCGGGACGCGGCACCGAGGTCGACCGCACCCGCATCGACATAGCCGTCATGACCTGCCTGAGCGCCGCCGACGCGCGGCCCGCCGACCCGATGCCGTGGGTGTCGCTGCTGACCGTGGCGCGGCTGTACGACGACGGGGTCGGCCGGGCGGAGCTGCGCGAATGGTGGGAGGAGCTGCGGCGCCGCGACCCGTACAACATCGAGGGCCATGTGCAGCTGCTGCGCTACCACTCGGCGCGCTGGCACGGCACGCACGGCCGGATGTACGACTTCGCCCGCGACGCGGCGGGCGCGGCGCCCGAGGGGTCGCCGCTGCCGGTGCTGGTGCAGATCGCGCGGGTGGAGGAGTACCGGTACGTCGCGGCGGCCGCGCAGGGCCGGCCGGTGCGCGGCTTCGACCAGCACTGGCACCACGAACTGGCGGTGACGGAGGTACGCCGGACGAGGGAGCGGTGGCTGGGCGGGCGGGCGGCGGGTCCGGTGGCGCCGGAGGAGGTCGGCGAGCTGAACTATTTGGCCCATGCGGCCTGTTACGCCGGTCTGCCGGAAGTAGCGCGAGAGGCTTTCGCCCTGCTGGGCGGGCGGGCGGCGCTGGTGCCGTGGTCGTACACGGGGGATGCGCGGGAGCAGTACGTGAGGTGGCGGGGGCAGGGCTGAGGCAGGGCGCGGGCGTGCGGGCGTGCGGGCGTGCCGCTGGCTGCGCGGGGCTCGTTCCCCCTGCCCGCCCCTTTCCGAACCGGGCCATGCCCCAGAAGCCCACCCCGGCCGCTTCAGCCCCTCCGGCGTTTGACGGGCGGGAAGGGGAACAGGCCCGGCGCAGCGGCACCCGCCCCTGCCCCCGCCCCCTCCGGACTACACGCCGATGGCGCGCCCGTCCTTGCGGTAGACCGCAACCACCGACGGCCGGACAAGCTTGCCGGGGCCGTCCGGCCACACCGACGCCGGCTTCTCGACGCTCGCGCCGTCGATCTCACCCGGGTGCTGCACCGCGACGAGCACGCGGCGGTCCTGAATGATCGGGCCGCACGTCTCCGCGCCCTTCGGGACGGTGAGGAACTGCTTCAGCTCCCCGCGCCGCTCCCCCCGCGTCGCCACGCCGAACAGGCCGTCGTGGGAGCCGAGCTGGTTGCCGTCCGTGGAGAGCCACAGGTTGCCGTGCGGGTCGAAGGCCACGTTGTCCGGGCACGAGATGGGGCTGACCTTGTCCTTCGGGAAGCCCGCGAAGTACGTCGCCGGGTCGTCCGGGTCGCCGGCGACCAGGAAGAGCCGCCAGGCGAAGCCGTCCGACGCCGGGTCGTCCCAGTGCTCGGCCAGCTCCAGCACCTGGCCGTGCTTGTTGAGGTTGCGCGGGTTCGCCTCGTCGGCGCCCGCCTTGCCGGTCTTGCCGCGGTCGGTGTTGTTCGTGAGCGCGACGTACACGCGCCCGGTGCGCGGGCTCGGCTCGACGTCCTCGGGCCGGTCCATCTTCGTGGCCCCCACCTTGTCACCGGCGAGGCGCGTGAAGACGTACACCTCCTCGGCGGTCATGCCGGGTACGTGCGAAGTGGTGCCGGTGGCGAGCGGGATCCAGACGCCGCTGCCGTCGAACTCGCCGTCGTTGGGCAGCTTGCCCGAGCCGTCGATCTCGGCGGCGGGGCTGTCACCGGTCAGCTTGGCGACGTACAGCGTGCCCTCGTCGAGGAGGGTGAGGTTGTGCTCGCGGGCGGCCCGCGAGGTGCCCTTCTTCATCCGCTTCGACGAGACGAACTTGTAGAAGTAGTCGAAACGCTCGTCGTCGCCCATGTAGACGACCGGCCGGCCGTCGCGGGTCAGGCGGGGCTGCGCGGCCTCGTGCTTGAAGCGGCCGAGCGCGGTGTGCTTGCGGGGCGTCGAGTCGGGGTCGTACGGGTCGAGCTCGACGACCCAGCCCTGGCGGTGGGACTCGTTCGGCTCCTGCTTCGCGTCGAAGCGCTTGTCGAAGAGCTCCCACTTGCGCTCGGTGGCGCCGGTGGTGATGCCGTACCGCTTGTCGGTGGCGCTGGAGCCGTTGGCGAAGTACTGGTTGAAGTTCTCCTCGCCGTGGAGCGTCGTGCCCCAGGGGGTGGTGCCGCCGGCGCAGTTGTTGAGCGTACCGAGGACCTTCGTGCCGGTCGGGTCGGCGGACGTCTTCAGGAGGTCGCTGCCGGCGGCGGGGCCGGTGAGCTTGAAGACGGAGGTCGTGTGGAGGCGGCGGTTCAGGTGGTGGCGGGTGACCGGCGTGAGCTTGCCGGACTTGCGCTCCTCCTGGACGACGACGACGGACAGGCCGTGCGCGGCCCAGGCGGTCTCGACCTGCTCGCGGGTGGGCTTGGCCGGGTCGTACCCCTTGAACATCAGGATCTCGTCCGTGTACTCGTGGTTGGCCACGAGCACCTGGCGGCCGTGCTCGCCGGGCAGCGGGAGCAGGGAGAGGAAGTCGTTGTTGTAGCCGAACTGGCCGGCCTGCGCCTTGGCGGACTGCTCGTCCGGGTCGAAGGCGGGAGCGCCGCGGAGGATGGGCTCGCCCCAGCGGATGACGACATTCTGGGCGTAGCCGTCGGGGACGGTGACGGCGTCGGTGGTGTTGGGCGCGACGGCCGCGAAGCGGAGTCCGCGGGCGCCGTCCGTCGCCTTGCCGCCCTGGGGCTTACGCGTGCTGTCGGCGGCGACGGCCTGCGGGGCGCCGGAGCCGGCGAGGACCGAGGTCCCGGCGGCGGTGGCTACGGTCACCACGGCGGCGGCGCGCATCATCGATCGTCTCGACAGAGCGCCGGCTATGACGTCACCGGCGTACTCGTTGTCGCTGGTGTTCGGGACGTCCTGGAAGCAGGCGTCTCCGCAGCGGTAGCGACAGGTCAGCGCAGAGCGCCCACCCGAGTGCGGCGAGTTGAGCAGCGGCAGCAGATTGCGCACGGACCCCTCCAAATGGGCTGTACGGGCTGTACGGGCTGTGGTTCGGCGCGCCCTGCGCCGACATGGTGTCGGAATGTCTTCGGCCGTGACGTTAGGGGCGTACGTGCGCGTTCCGGCGGCCGTCGGGTGAACGCGAGGTGAATGCGTGACGGCCGGGCGGAAGTTGACTTGACGGGTGGGCTCGGCCTCGCCCACGCCCCGTCGCGGACGGACCGAGCGCAGGTCAGCGCCGATGGCTCCACGGACGGCTCCACGGACGGCTCCACGGACGACCTCGCCGCGGACGTGCGGGGGGGCGGGCGGGGAGCGGCGTGCGGCTCGACTCACTCCACACCTTCTTTCTGGCACGCGGCGGCGGGGTGGTGCGGGCTGTCGGTGCGGGCTGTCGGTGCGGTGCGGAAGGGATCCCGCCACGTGGTGGGACTCGACCGAGGCGCGTGGCGTCTGGGAAGTGAGCGCGGCGCATGGGAGGTTGGGGGAGGTTGGTGGTACGGGCCGACGGGGCCGGATCTCTTCGCGCCGGGGCGCCCGGAGGGGGCGCGTTCGGCATCGGCGTTCGCCGGCGCGAGCCGCGCGCGCCTGGAAGTGGAACGGCACGGCTGACCCTCCCGAAGATCGGCTGGAAGGGCCGCTAACCTTACGTGTCCGCCCTGGCCAGGGATCATCCGCCGGGTGCGGGCGTGCATCGCACCCAACTCATGCGAAAGGCCTCGCCCATGGGCATTCGGAGCTTGCTGCACAAGGTGTTCGGACGCGATCGAGCGGAGAGCAACGAGCAGCCGCCGGCACGGGAGACCTCGGCGGCAGCTTCTGTTCCGTCCCAGGCCGAACGTAAGCCGGAGCCGGCCACCGCGCCGGAACCGGAATCCGCGTCCTCGCCCTCGTCCGCGTCCGCGTCCGCCGAGACCAGGGAGTCGGTGGCGTCTGTACCGGCCCCGGCCCAGGCCCCGGCCAACGAGGACGACACGGCGGCGACGGAGAAGCCGGCCAGGAAGTCGACGCCGGGTATCGCATCGGACCTGGTGGCGGCGGCGTTCGACAAGCCGTCCTCGTCCTCGTCCCCGTCCGCTTCCTCGTCGCGTACGAAGACCCCCCCGCCGGGAGCGAACGTTCCGGCCCAGTCCACCCCGGCCACCCCGAAGCCCTCGGCCCCGGTCCCGTCCCAGCCCACGGCGGAATCCGCCACGAAGGCGGCACCGAGCGAAGAGACAACCCCCGAGCCGGCCGCTGCGGAACCCACCGCCACTGTCGAACCGGCCGCTGCGGAACCCACCACCGACGCCACTCCGGCCGCTGAGACCGAGCCCGTCGCCGAAGCCACCCCGATCACTCCGGACACTCCGGACACTCCGGCCACCCTGGCCACCGACCCGGAGCCGACAGCCGCCGAGACCACCCCGGCCGCCGGCGCCGAACCGTCGGCGGAGGCTGCCCCGGTCACTGGGCCGGAGCCCGAACTCACTCCTGCGGCCGTCGCCGCACCGGAGCCGGTCACCGAGCCGGTCACCGAGCCGACCACCGAGGTCGCTGCCGAGGCCACCCCGGCCGCCGAGGCCGCCCCGTCGGCCAAGGCTGAACCGGCCGCAAAGCCGAAGGCCAAGCCCACCACCAAGGTCGCCGCCGAAGCCGAGGCGAACGCACAGCCCGAACCGGCAGCGGCAGACGCCCAGCGCCAGTCGCGCCCCGAGCCGGTAGCCGCAGGTGGTGCCGCCGGGGCCGCGCTCCCCCTCTCGCACATCGAGACGCACGCGCCCGCGCTCGTAGCGCACTACGAGGCCGCCGGCCTCGCACTCGGCGCCAAGCAGCTGGACGGGGCGCGGGCGGACGTCTACCTGGTCCTCGACCGGTCGGGATCCATGCGGTCCTTCTACAAGGACGGCAGCGCCCAGCACCTCGCCGACCAGACGCTCGCCCTCGCCGCTCACCTCGACGAGAAGGCCGCCGTACACGTCGTCTTCTTCTCGACCGACATCGACGGCACCCTCGACGTCGGCCTCGACGCCTACGACGGGCTCGTGGACAAGGCGCACGCCGCCATCGGGCACATGGGGCGTACGAGCTACCACCGCGCCGTCGAAGAGGTCGTCGCGCATCACGAGAAGTCCGGCAGCGACCGCCCCGCCCTGGTCGTCTTCCAGACGGACGGTCCCCCCGACGCCAAGGGACCGGCCAAGCAGGCCCTGGTCGACGCCGCCGACAAGCCGCTGTTCTGGCAGTTCGTCGCGTTCGGCGAGCACGACGCCAAGGGCTTCGACTTCCTCCGGAAGCTCGACGTCCCGAACGCCGCGTTCTTCCACGCCGGCCCCGCCCCGCGCGAGGTCGCGGACTCCGAGCTGTACGCACAGCTCGTAGTCGGCATCAAGGGCTCGAAGAGCTAGGCAACCGGCAGCGAAACGGTGACGGCGAGGCCCCCGCAGGGCGGGGCACCGCCGTCACCGTCGCGTTGCGGGGGCCTCTGCATGCGCATTTGCTGCGGAATCACGCGCTTGCGACGAAAGCGCCTGCTTCGCAAAGCTCTCCGCCGGTCCGGCCCGCCTTTGTGCATGTGAGTGGATCACCTGAGGGCCGTTAGGATTTCGCCCATGGCGGCCACTGGATCCGAGAAGCAGGGGACGAGCGAAGGCGTAAAGGCCTTCTACGTATCGACCCCCATTTACTACGTCAACGACGCTCCTCACCTGGGCCACGCCTACACGACCGTTGCAGGGGACGTGCTCACGCGCTGGCACCGTCAGCGCGGCGAGAAGGTGTGGTACCTCACCGGCACGGACGAGCACGGTCAGAAGATCATGCGCACTGCCGAGGCGAACGGGGTCTCGCCCCAGGAGTGGTGCGACAAGCTCGTCGAGGAGGCATGGAAGCCCCTCTGGGAGCACCTGAACATCGCGAACGACGACTTCATCCGTACGACGGAGAAGCGGCACACGGACCGTGTGCAGGAGTTCGTGCAGGACCTGTACGACAAGGGCGAGATCTACAAGGGCGGGTACGAAGGCCCGTACTGCGTGGGCTGCGAGGAGTACAAGCTTCCCGGTGATCTCATCGAGGCGGAGGACGGCACGAAGCTGTGTCCGGTCCACAAGAAGCCGGTGGAGATCCTGAAGGAGGAGAACTACTTCTTCAAGCTGAGCGAGTACGGACCGAAGCTGCTGGAGTTCTACGAGGCGAACCCCGGCTTCATCCAGCCGGAGTCGGCCCGTAACGAGGTCCTGAACTTCGTGAGGCAGGGCCTCCAGGACCTCTCGATCTCGCGCTCGACGTTCGACTGGGGCATCCCGGTCCCGTGGGACGAGAAGCACGTCATCTATGTGTGGGTCGACGCGCTCCTCAACTACGCCACCGCGGTCGGCTACGGCGCGGACCAGGCGAAGTTCGACATGACGTTCCCGGCCAACGTCCACCTGGTCGGCAAGGACATCCTGCGCTTCCACGCGATCATCTGGCCCGCGATGCTGATGGCGCAGGGCCTTCCGGTCCCGGGCCGGGTGGCGGCGAACGGCTGGCTGATGGTCGGCGGCGAGAAGATGTCGAAGTCGAACCTGACCGGCATCAAGCCGCAGGACCTGACCTCCCACTTCGGCGTGGACGCCTACCGCTGGTACTTCCTGCGGGCGATCGCCTTCGGGCAGGACGGGTCGTTCTCGTGGGAGGACTTCAGCGCCCGCTACACGAGCGAGCTCGCGAACGACTTCGGCAACCTCGCGTCGAGGGTGGCCGCGATGGTCGGCAAGTACTTCGGCGGCACGCTGCCGGAGGCGACGGCGGCCGGTGACGCGGAGACGGCGGTGCACGACGGCCTGGCGAAGGCGGTCGCGGAGGCCGACCGGAAGATCGGCGAGGAGGTCGACTTCCAGGGCGGCATCCTGGCGATCTTCGACTTCGTGAAGCAGGTCAACGGCTACATCACGGAGCAGGAGCCGTGGAAGGTCGCGAAGGACGAGTCGCCGGAAGGCCAGGCACGCCTCGCAACGATCCTCTATACGGCGGCGGAGTCACTGCGCGCGATGGCCGTACTGCTGAACCCGGTCATGCCGGAGACCTCGCAGAAGCTGTGGGATTCCCTGGGCGCGGAGGCGCCCTTGGGCGCCCTGGCCGACCAGCCGCTCCAGGATGCGGCCAGGTGGGGCCGGCTCCCGGCGGGCGCGACGGTGACGAAGGGCGCGGTGCTGTTCCCCCGCCTGGAGGACCCGAAGAAGGCGTAGGCGCAGGACGTCGACGCGGGCGTAGCCGCAAAGCGTCGGCGCAGGACGTCGACGCAAGACGTCGGCACGGGCGCAAGGCGTAGGCACTAGGGGCCGGGACTGGACAACAGCCCCGGCCCTGGTTGCGTCTGGGGGTTTCGGGCCGTCCCGAGCGCTCGAGTGTCGGTGGGCCGGGGCGCCGCGTCAAGGGCGCTCCCTACGGTCGCGTCGCCTGCGGCGATTTCGCTTCGCTCCACCCTTGACCCGCCACCCCGTCCCACCGCTAACGCTCAACAGGGGACGGCCCAAGAAAAAACGCCCTGCACGGGGACTTCGGGAAGGGGCTGGGGTGGGTTCGGTGGCTTGCGGGTCGGTGGGTGGGGCGCAGACGGTCTTGGGGGCGGCTCGGCCCCAGTCTCAGCGTGTGCGGCGACGGCCGTTGGTGCACCATCCCCAAACCAGACGCACACGAACACCCACGCCGGTGGACGGCCGACCGCCCGGGCCGACCTGCGGACTGATGTCTGCGCGGGCGGGGCGCGACAGTTGAATGGGGCGACTCGGGCGGGTTCGGCGTCCACCCCGGCTGGTGGTCGGCTGAGGTGCAAGCACGTGGCTGGGCTTGGTGGGTGGAAGGGCACCCATGAGCGAGTAGTCCTGTCGACGGTCGAGGCCGGGGCGGATGTCCCGGCCGGTGGGGCCGTTGTCGGCTGGAAGTTCCGCTCGGCCCGGACAACGGCTCAGGTCGCTTACGGGATCGTGTACGGACGTTCGTTGTTGGTGAGCTGCGGTCTCCGATTGCGACGAACTCGACACGTGGGGAATCTCAACGCCCCTCACGCCTCACTCGTCACAGCCGTTGCGCTTCCGGCCATCGCGGGAGCGTTTCGACCCACGGCGGCAGGGACGTCGGTCAGGCCGAGCGCGGCGGCTGTACCCAGTCGTGCCGCTCGGGTCGCCTCACCTCCGCAGCGACGACGCGTCGCCCATCACCACCACCGGCTTCTTCGCCGGGTCGATCGTCCGAAGCAAGTGCTTCATCACGTTCTTGTCGAAGGAGACGCAGCCCTGCGTCGGCCCCTCGTGGTCCACGTGCAGCCAGATCCCGCCTCCTCTGCCCGCGCCCAGCGGGCGCGTCCAGTCCAAGGGTGTGGTGCCGGGCTTGCGGTTGTAGTTGATGGCGATGACATAGTCGAAGGAGCCCTCCAGGGGCTCCCCCTCCGAGCCCGTTCCGCGGGCGGTGAAGGCGGAGCCCGTGTCGTACGTCAGCTTCGTACCGGGGTCGGGGAGCAGGCCGCCCGCGTCGGTGAGGGTGAAGACGCCGATCGGGGAGCGCAGGTCCCCCTGGACGTGCTTGTCCGTCCAGCCGCGCACCGCGTTGTGGGTGGGCCAGGAAGTGCCCGCCCGCCAGGCGGAGCCGGGGTGTTCGCGCTCGTAGAGGACCGCCGTACCGCGGTTCTTGTCACGTCCCTCGCCGGTGACGACCAGCGCCTGACGGGTGTCCTCAGGGACCATGCCGCGGGTCTTGGGGCCCAGGCCCGGCAGGTCGACGTGGAGCGGGCGGGGCAGCCTTCCGGGTTCCGGTGCCGCCTTGCCGGCCTTGCCGCCGGATGCCTCGTGCGCGGGGGCGCCGGGCTCGGCAACGCGCGAGGCGTGGTGGGTGGTGGTGCCGCAGCCCGTCGCCAGCAGTGCGGCGGCCGTCAGCAGCGCGGTCAGCGGAGCCATCGTTCGGTTCCGGCACTTCATTTTGTCCCCTTCGTCTTCTTACTGCCGAACGTAAGGGAGCCCAGTACCGTTCCTAAGTTAATTGGCCGTGGTTGGCGGCACGAGAGAAGCATCGAAGAAGGGGCCCGGAACCGATCTGCCGATCGGTTCCGGGCCCCTTCTCCCACCGCATTACTTCTCGGCAGCCGGCTTCCGCAGCTGGATGTTGAGCTCCCGCAGCCGCGCCTCTTCCAGCGTCGTCGGCGCGCCCATCATCAGGTCCTGCGCGTTGCCGTTGAGCGGGAAGGCGATCGTCTCGCGGATGTTCGGCTCGTCGGCCAGCAGCATCACGATGCGGTCGATGCCCGGGGCGATGCCACCGTGCGGCGGGGCGCCGAACTCGAAGGCGCGCAGCATGCCCGCGAACTCGCGCTCCACGGTCTCCTTGGAGTAGCCCGCGATCTCGAACGCCTTGAACATCAGCTCCGGCTCATGGTTCCGGATCGCGCCCGAGGACAGCTCGACGCCGTTGCAGACGATGTCGTACTGCCAGCCCAGGACGTCCAGCGGGTCCTGCGTCTCCAGGGCCTCCAGGCCGCCCTGCGGCATCGAGAAGGGGTTGTGCGAGAAGTCGATCTTGCCGGTCTCCTCGTCCTTCTCGTACATCGGGAAGTCGACGATCCAGCAGAAGCGGAACACGCCCTCCTCGAAGTGACCCGCCCTGCGAGCCGCCTCGACCCGGACCGCCGACATGATCTTGGAGACCTCGTCGAACTCGCCCGCGCCGAAGAAGATCGCGTGGCCGGGGGCCAGCGACAGGCGCTCCGTGAGGACCTTGACGTTCTCCTCGGTGAGGAACTTGGCGATCGGGCCGGTGAGTGAACCGTCCTCGGCTACGCGCACCCAGGCCAGGCCCTTCGCGCCGTGCTCGACCGCGTAGTCGCCGAGGCCGTCGAAGAACTTGCGGGACTGGCCCGCCGTGTCCGGCACCGGCAGCGCGCGCACGTGCTTGCCGGCGAAGGCCTTGAACTCCGAGCCGGCGAAGACGTCGGAGATGTCGACGAGCTCAAGCTTGGCGCGCAGGTCGGGCTTGTCGTTGCCGTACTTCAGCATCGCCTCGCGGAAGGGGATGCGGGGGAAGGGTGACGTGACGTGGCGGCCGTTGCCGAACTCCTCGAAGAGCTCGGTCATCAGCTTCTCGATCGGCTGGAAGACGTCCTCCTGCTCGACGAAGGACATCTCCACGTCGAGCTGGTAGAACTCGCCCGGCGAGCGGTCCGCGCGGGCGTCCTCGTCGCGGAAGCACGGCGCGATCTGGAAGTAGCGGTCGAAGCCCGAGATCATCAGCAGCTGCTTGAACTGCTGCGGGGCCTGGGGGAGCGCGTAGAACTTGCCGGGGTTGAGGCGGGACGGGACTACGAAGTCGCGGGCGCCCTCGGGGGACGTCGCCGTCAGGATCGGCGTCGCCATCTCGTTGAAGCCGAGCGCCGTCATCTTGTGACGGATGGCCGAGATGACGGCCGTACGCAGCATGATGTTGCGGTGCATGCGCTCGCGGCGCAGGTCCAGGAAGCGGTACTCCAGGCGGCGCTCCTCGCCGACCCCGTCGTCCGTGTTGATCTGGAACGGCAGCTGCTGCGACGCCCCCAGCAGCTCCACCTCCCCGACCTCGACCTCGATCTCGCCGGACGGCAGCTCCGGGTTGATGTTGTCGGCGCCGCGCGAGACGACCTTGCCGTCGACGCGGACGACGGACTCCTTGCCGACCTTGTCGAGGGCCTCGTACGCGGGGGTGCCGGGGCGGGCGACGAGCTGCGTGATGCCGTAGTGATCGCGCAGATCGATGAAGAGGATGCCGCCCAGGTCTCGACGATTGTGCAGCCAGCCGCTCAGCCGGACGTCGGTGTCGACGTCAGAGGCGCGGAGCTCGCCGCAGGTGTGGGACCTGTACCGATGCATCGTCGTTCATCCAGCCTTCGGGATTCGGGGTGTGTCGGAGCACCCAAGGTTACCGCCCGGCGCATCCCCTTTTATTTGCCGTACGGGACTCGCTCCGCCGGGCTCGGACGGCCGCCGCTGCCGCGACCTGTAAAGATGAACGAATGCGTACCGAGGACATCCTGGCCGCCATCGCGACCGGCCTGTGGCGCTGGGACAACGCATCCGGGGTCGTCACCCTTGACGCGGAGGCCGCCCGGCTGCTCGGGCTGCCCGCCGAGCCCGTGGTACTTCCGGAGGCCGCCGTACGCTCCCGTTTCCACCCCGTCGACTGGAACGAGATCAGCGGGGTCGTGAACCTCGCGGTCGCCGAGGGCACTCTGGCCGAGGCCCGGCTCCGGATCATGGATACGGAAGGACGGCTGCTCAGGACCGTACGCAGCCGCTCCAAGCCGTTCGTCGACGGCAACGACTACCAGCTCGTCGGCACCCTCCAGGAAGTCGCCGAGCCGCAGCCCGGCGACGCCGCCCACACCCCCGTCACCGGCGACTGGCGCCGCTCCCGCGAGGCGTTCCTGCTGGACGCGGGGCGCGCGCTCGCGGAAGCCCGGTCCACCACCGAGGTGCTGCGGGTCGCCGCCTCCCTGTCCATGCCGGGGTTCTCGCCGGACAGCCTCGCCGTCTTCGGCTCCTCGGGCGGCCGGATCACGGTCATGGGACACCACGGGTACGGACCGGAAGACGGCCTGCCGTTCGCCGACATGCTGCTGGCCACGGACCATCCG
Source organism: Streptomyces sp. TRD_SC_5 (assembly GCF_056836825.1). Taxonomy (NCBI): domain Bacteria; kingdom Bacillati; phylum Actinomycetota; class Actinomycetes; order Kitasatosporales; family Streptomycetaceae; genus Streptomyces; species Streptomyces sp. TRD_SC_5. The sequence continues at coordinate 3,544,245 of NZ_JBWZZS010000001.1, forward strand.
GCCTCCGAGGTCGTACGTACAGGGCGGGCCATCTATCTGCCGTCCCCCGAGGAGTACAGCCGCCGCTACCCGGCCGGCCGCCCCCTCGCCCACAACCCCGAGCGCCGCTCCTGGGCCTTCGTCCCGCTGACGGTGGCCGGGCGCACCATGGGGGCCTGGATGGCGGGCTTCGCGCATCCCGTGGCGTTCACCCCCGACGAGCGGTCCGTACTGACCACGGTCGCCAGGATGCTCGCCCAGGCCCTGGAGCGGGCCTCGGTCGCCGAGAACGAACGCGAGCTGTCGCTCGGCCTCCAGCGGTCGATGATGCCGACGCTGGGGCCGGAGATCCCCGGCATGACGGTGGCCGCGCGGTACGTGCCGACCGGCGGCGGGCTCCAGGTCGGTGGCGACTGGTACGACATGATTCCGCTGCCCAGCGGACGAATAGCCCTGGTCATCGGCGACGTACAAGGGCACGACGTACGGGCCGCCGGGCTCATGGGCCAGCTCCGCATCGCCCTGCGCGCGTACGCCTCCGAGGGCCACCGCCCGGACGCGGTCCTCTCCCGCGCGTCCCGCTTCCTGCACGGCATCACCGACACCTACGCCCCCGAGGACCACTCCAGCCCCCGCTTCGCGACCTGCCTCTACATCGAGGCCGACCCGGCCACCGGCCTGCTCGACATCGCCCGCGCGGGCCACCCGGAACCGGCCGTGCGCCTCAGCGACGGGACGGTACTGGTCAGGCCCACAGCCGGCGGGCTGCCGCTGGGCATCGTCCCGGACACGGACTATCCGACGACTCGGCTCGTCCTCGAACCGGGCGAGACGATCATGATCTGTACGGACGGTCTCATCGAGACCGGCGGCCACGACCTGGACACCGGCTGGGCCAGGCTCCGCCAGATCATGGAGGAGCACACCGGCGACAGCCTGGAAAAGCTCGCCGACGCCCTCGTATCGGGCGTGCACGGCCCCTCCTCGCACCACACCACGGGCCCGCTCGTGGACCGCCGCGAGGACGACATAGCGGTACTCCTCCTGTGCCGCGAGGGCGTCGGCTGCGGCTGCGGCCCCGGCTCCACGGTGACGACGGCCCCGGTGCGGCGTACGGCGCTGACCGTGGCCCAGGCCGAGCCGGAACGTATCTCCACCGCCCGGCAGCAGCTACGGGACCTGCTGCACGACTGGACGGACGAGGAGCAGCTCGACGCGGCCGTGCTGATGGTCTCCGAGATGGTCACCAACGTCCTGGTGCACACGGACGGCGACGCGCTGCTGATCGCCGAGGCGACGGGCGAGCCGGGTGTACGGCGGCTGAGGGTCGAGGTCACGGACTCCAGCGACGAGCTGCCGCACAAGCGGCGCCCGGGCGAGATGGCGTCCAGCGGGCGCGGCCTGATCCTGATGGAGATGCTCGCGCACACGTGGGGCGTGGACCCGAGGGGCGAGGGCAAGTCGATCTGGTTCGAGCTCTACGAGGACGGCGAGTCCCGAAGCCTTTAGCCCGGCGGGGTTGCGGGCCCGCTGCGCGGCATCGCCCGCAGGGCGCTGGGTACCCCCGGTCCTCAAACGCCGGAGGGGCTGAGAGCTGTCGCGGTGCCAGGAGGGGACGTGCCGGGGCGCGCCCGCAGGGCCACGGTCTCGCATGCACAGTGGCAGGAGGGGACGTGCAGGGGCGCTCCCCGCAGGGCGTTGAACGCAACCACCCCAACGAAAACCGACGTACCCGAACGTTCGACGCCCGAGGAGACGCCCCGGCGCGGCACCGACCCCAACGCCACTGCCCCCCGGCGGACGGAGTCCGGCGCAGCCGCACGAAGCCCGGGAGGCCCCCACGGGCCGACCGGCGCGAGAGCGGCGTCCAGAAACCGCCGCCCCGGCGCGGCACCGACCCCGAACCCCGAAGCCCCCGCAACCCACGCGGCCCCGGCCCCCAGGCGCGCCGTACCGCCGCCGCAGGGGCAAAATGGTCAAAGAGGCGGACGGTCGCGACGCGGTCCCGCCGCCCGTCTCCGCCCGGCTCCGTTCCGCCCCGGGGGGACCACGGAGATCCGCCATGAGCATTCAGAAGTCCGGAACCGACACAGCCGTACTGGCGGACTGCCTGGAGGTGCCGGGCATCGGCTTCCTCCCGGTCAACGCCTTCGTCCTGCTCGCCGACGAACCGGTCGTCGTCGACACGGGCCTCAGCCTCCCCGACCGCAACTTCCTCAACCAGCTCGGCTCGGTCATGGACCCCGCCGACGTCCGCTGGATCTGGCTCACCCACCCCGACCGCGACCACACGGGCGGCCTGTTCGACCTGCTCGTCGCCGCGCCGAAGGCACGCGTCGTGACGACGTTCATCGGCGCCGGAATCATGTCGACCGAGCGGCCCCTGCCGCTGGACCGCGTGTGCCTGGTCAACCCGGGGCAGTCGCTGGACGTGGGCGGCGGCCGTACGCTCCACGCGTTCCGGCCACCGCTGTTCGACAACCCCGCCACCGTCGGCTTCTACGACGACCGGACGCGGACCTGCTTCAGCTCCGACTGCTTCGGCGGGGCCATGCCCAGCGCGGACGCCGCCGTCGGCGGTACGGCCGCCGACCTCGCGCCGGACGACCTGCGCGCCGCCCAACTCCTCTGGGCCACCGTGGACAGTCCGTGGGTCCACACCGTGGACACGGACAAGTACCTCGCCACCGTCCAGCCACTGCGCGCCATGGACGCCGAGACGGTGCTGTGCACCCACCTGCCACCGGCCGCCGGTCTCACCCCGCGGATGCTGGACACGCTCGCCGAGGCCCCCGGCTCCGACCCCTTCGTCGGCCCCGACCAGCAGGCGCTCGAACAGATGCTCGCAAGCTTCGAGCCGTCGCCCGACGGCGCGGTTCCGCCACAGGCCATGTGAGACGGCCCGCTAGGGCCGCGGACCGCCACCACCGGGCGCGCCGCCACCACCGGGCGCGGTTCGCTCGTACTCCCCGCGACGCATTTCCCCGATCACCCCGAAGACGGCCGCCGTCAACGGCACGGCGAGCAGCATCCCGAGGATGCCGGCGACGGACGCCCCGGCGGTGATCGCGAGCATCACCACGGCCGGGTGCATCTGGACGGTCCGGCTCTGGATCACGGGCTGCAGGATGTGCCCCTCCAGCACCTGTACGGCCAGTACGACCCCGAACGCCCACAGCGCGATCACGAATCCCCGGTCGGCGAGCGCGACGAGCACCGCGACCGCGCCGGAGATGAACGCGCCCAGGTAGGGGATGTACGCGCCGACGAAGACCAGCGCCCCGAGGCCGACCGCGCCCGGCACCCGCAGGACCAGCAGTCCGATGGTGATGAGGATGGCGTCGATCAGCGCGATGAACGTCGTACCGCGCATGAAGCCCTCGACGGCCTCGAACGCGCGGCGGCCCATCGCTTCGACGGTCTCGCCCGTCGAGCCGGGCGCGAGCGACCGGAGGGTGTCGGCGGCCTTGTCCGAGTCCCGGAGGAAGAAGAAGATCAGCAGCAGCGCCAGGACGGCGACCGCGAGCATCTCCCCGACGACGCTCAGCCCGGTGATCACCCCGGACGCCGCGGTCCCGCCGAACTTCCCGAGCAGCTCCTTGGCGTTCTTGGCCACGTCGTCCAGGGATGTGCCGGCCGCCCCGAGGTGCCGGGTCAGATCCTCGGCGGCCCGCCGGAGCGAGTCGAGGATCTGGTCGCCGTTCTCGACGAGCGCGCTGACGACGATGTACGAGGCGCCGCCCACGACGGCGACCACCGCGACGCAGGTGAGCAGGGCGGCGAGCGACCGGTTCAGCCCCGTCTTGACGAGCTGCCGGTGCAGGGGCCCGAGCAGCGCGGTCCCCAGGATGGCGAGCAGGACGGGCGTGACGGCGGTCTGGAAGGTGACGCACAGCCAGACCCCGACCGCGGCGACCCCGGTGACGAGCAGGGCGACGACACACCAGGCGGCTACCCGGCGCGCGAACTCGGGGAGGAGCGGCTGAGTCGTCTGCACCGCCCCAGCCGATCACGGACTTCGCGGGCCGGCCCGCCGGAGGGGCCCGCCCGGGTGACTGACCGTCAACCGGGCGGTTGGGACGGTTGTTTCACTCGCCCATGCCGTGCACGGCCGGGATGGTGCCGAGACGGCCCCGCTGGAAGTCGTCGAAGGCACGCTTCAGCTCTTCCTGCGTGTTCATCACGAACGGCCCGTAGTGCGCCATCGGCTCGCGGATCGGCTGCCCGCCGAGGAGGACGACCTCCAGGTCCGGGGTGTTGGAGTCCTGGTGCTCGTCCGCGCGTACGGTCAGCGAGCCGCCGTCGCCGAAGACCGCGGTCTGGCCCTTGTGGACGGGACGGCGGTCCGTACCGACGGCGCCGCGCCCGGCCAGGACGTACGCCAGGCCGTTGAAGTCCGCACGCCAGGGCAGCGTGATCTCCGCACCCGGGCGCAGGGTCGCGTGGATCATCGTGATCGGGGTGTGGGTGATGCCGGGGCCGTCGTGGCCGTCCAGCTCACCCGCGATGACGCGGAGCAGCGCGCCGCCGTCGGCCGACGTCAGCAGCTGCACCTGACCGCCGCGGATGTCCTGGTAGCGGGGCGCCATCATCTTGTCGGAGGCCGGCAGGTTGACCCACAGCTGAAGGCCGTGGAACAGGCCGCCCGACATGACCAGCGACTCCGGCGGCGCCTCGATGTGGAGCAGCCCCGAGCCGGCGGTCATCCACTGGGTGTCGCCGTTGCGGATGGTCCCGCCACCGCCGTTGCTGTCCTGATGAACAAACGTTCCGTCAATCAGGTACGTGACCGTCTCGAAGCCGCGGTGGGGGTGCCAGGGGGTGCCTTTCGGCTCCCCGGGCTGATACTCCACCTCGCCCATCTGATCCATCATGATGAACGGGTCGAGGTACTTGTAGTTGATGCCGGCGAAGGCACGGCGTACCGGGAAGCCCTCACCTTCGAAACCGCTCGGAGCGGTCGTGACAGCCAGCACGGGACGCGCTACGGCGTCGCTCGGGGCGGCAACCTTCGGCAGGGTCAGCGGGTTCTCAATGGTTACTGCGGGCATGGCGGGCCTCCTTGTACGTCTACTTTAGTTGAACGTAGAACTTCCTGCCACAGGCAACGACAAACGCCCGGGAGGAATTCCCCCGGGCGTCTCCTTTACGAGCACCGCTTCTCGCGTGCCGCAGGTCCCTACTTGTTGATCTCGTCGATGCAGAGCACGAACTGCTTGCCCGAGCTGCGCCGGCCGGTCTGCTGCTCCTCGTAGCCGATGTCCGACTTGCCCTCGCACTTCGAGGTCTCCAGCGTGTCGGGTATCACCTCGACGACCTTGTACTTGGCGTCGGCGCCCCCGCACTCCACCACCTGGAGGTCGGGGCTCAGCTGGGTGCCGTTGTTCTTGAGGCAGTCGCCGGCCTCTGCGTGGTCGGCGTCGTTCTGGCTCGCGAAGTAGCCGACCACGCACATGATCGCGACGATCACACCGGCCACGATCTGGAAGATCTTCTTGAAGCCCAGGCCGCCGCCCCGGGACGGCGGAGCCGGCGCGGGCGGCGCGTTCCACTGCTGCTGGGGCGGGTACGGCTGCTGCTGCGGGTACGGCTGCTGCTGCTGCTGCTGCTGCTGCGGGTAGCCGTAGCCCGGCTGGGGCGGATAGCCCTGCTGCGGGGGCTGCTGCCCCTGCGGGTAGGGCTGACCGTACGGGCCGGGGCCCTGCTGCGGCGGATAGGTCATGCGGAATTTCCCCCGTGACGTCGCGAGTGCTTGGCGTGAGCACGCTATGACATCACACCGGCACTCCCCCATCGGGGTGGCCCCGAACGCCGACCGCAGGAGCGGCGAACGCCCGCTCAGCCGTCTGCGCGGCAATGGCGTCTAGCCGTACATCCGCCGCATCGCGAAGTCGACCATCTGCTCCACCGCCTTCGCGTCGAAGACCATCCGGTGCTCGCCCTCCATGTCGAGGACGAAGCCGTACCCGGTCGGCAGCAGGTCGATCACCTCCGCTCCGGTGATCACGAAGTACTTGGACTCCTTGCCCGCGTACTTACGCAGCTCCTTGAGCGAGGTGAACATCGGGATCACCGGCTGCTGGGTGTTGTGCAGCGCGAGGAATCCCGGGTTGTCGCCGCGCGGGCAGTAGACCTTCGACGTGGCGAAGATCTGCTGGAAGTCCTCGACGGACAGCGTTCCGGTGGTGAAGGCGCGCACCCCGTCGGCGAGCGAAGGCGGCGACGGCTCCGGGTAGAGCGGCTGCTCCCCGTAGCCGCCCTGGGGCGGAGGCTGCGGCGGCGCGTACTGCTGCTGCTGTCCACCCTGGTTCTGGTCGTAGCCGTACATGCGCGCAAGCCTACTGAGTCACAAACCTCCGGAAGGGGTTGCACCTTATTACCGACGGGTAGCATCATCGTAGCTACTGAGTAGTAGTAGATGTACGAGGAACCTGCCTCCCGATCCTTAACGGAGCCGTTGCCATGGGTCACTACAAGTCGAACCTCCGCGACATCGAGTTCAACCTCTTCGAGGTACTCGGCCGCGACAAGCTGTACGGCACCGGCCCGTTCGCGGAGATGGACGTCGAGACCGCCAAGAGCATCCTCGACGAGATCGCCCGCCTCGCGGAGAACGACCTCGCCGCATCCTTCGAGGACGCCGACCGCAACCCGCCGGTCTTCGACCCGGCCACCAACACCGCGCCCGTACCGGCGTCCTTCAAGAAGAGCTACCAGGCCTTCATGGACAGCGAGTACTGGCGCCTCGGCCTCCCCGAGGAGATCGGCGGCACCACTTCCCCCCGCTCGCTGATCTGGGCGTACGCGGAGCTGCTGCTCGGCGCCAACCCCGCCGTCTGGATGTACTCCTCGGGCCCGGCCTTCGCCGGTGTGCTCTTCGAGGAGGGCAACGACGCGCAGAAGAAGATCGCGAAGATCGCCGTCGACAAGCAGTGGGGCTCGACGATGGTCCTGACCGAGCCGGACGCCGGTTCGGACGTCGGCGCCGGCCGCACGAAGGCGATCAAGCAGGAGGACGGCTCCTGGCACATCGAGGGCGTGAAGCGCTTCATCACGTCCGGCGAGCACGACATGTCGGAGAACATCCTTCACTACGTGCTGGCGCGCCCCGAGGGCGCCGGACCGGGCACCAAGGGCCTGTCCCTCTTCCTCGTCCCGAAGTACGAGTTCGACTGGGAGACCGGCGAGCTGAGCGCCCGCAACGGCGCGTACGCCACGAACGTCGAGCACAAGATGGGCCTCAAGGCGTCCAACACGTGCGAGATGACCTTCGGCGACCAGCACCCCGCCAAGGGCTGGCTGATCGGTGACAAGCACGACGGCATCCGCCAGATGTTCATGATCATCGAGTTCGCCCGGATGATGGTCGGCACGAAGGCGATCGCGACGCTCTCGACGGGCTACCTCAACGCCCTCGAGTACGCCAAGGAGCGCGTCCAGGGCCCGGACCTCGCCAACTTCATGGACAAGACCGCGCCCAAGGTCACCATCACGCACCACCCCGACGTACGTCGCTCGCTCATGACGCAGAAGGCGTACGCCGAGGGCATGCGCGCCCTGGTCCTGCACACCGCGTCCGTCCAGGACGAGATCGCGGCGAAGGAGGCCGCGGGTGAGGACACCAAGGCGCTCGTCGCCATGAACGACCTCCTCCTGCCGATCGTCAAGGGCTACGGCTCCGAGAAGTCGTACGAGCAGCTGGCGCAGTCGCTCCAGACGTTCGGCGGCTCCGGGTACCTCCAGGAGTACCCGATCGAGCAGTACATCCGCGACGCGAAGATCGACACCCTCTACGAGGGCACGACCGCGATCCAGGGCCAGGACTTCTTCTTCCGGAAGATCGTCCGCAACCAGGGCGCCGCACTGAACTCGCTGGCCGAGGACATCAAGAAGTTCCTCGCGGTCGGCACCGGCGGCGAGGAGCTGGCCGGGGCCCGCGACACGCTCGCCAAGGCGGCCGTGGATCTGGAGGCGATCGTCGGCGCGATGCTGACCGACCTCGCGGCCACCGAGCAGGACGTCAAGTCCATCTACAAGGTCGGCCTCAACACCACCCGCCTGCTGATGGCCTCCGGTGACGTCGTCGTCGGCTACCTGCTGCTCAAGGGCGCGGCCGTGGCGGCCGAGAAGCTGCCTACCGCGTCCCCGAAGGACGTGCCCTTCTACACGGGCAAGATCGCGGCGGCGAAGTTCTTCGCCGCGAACGTCCTGCCGGGCGTCGGTGTCGAGCGCGCCCTGGCCGAGTCCGTGGACCAGTCCCTGATGGAGCTGGACGAAGCGGCCTTCTAGTCCACTGCGAAACCCTCTGGTGACGGGCCGGGCACTTTGTGCCCGGCCCGTTGTCAGTGCCCGCTGTCAGTGGCCCGTGCGACTCTTGACGGCATGAGTTCCATGGAACCCCGCAGGGGTGGCTATTCCGTCCCGGCCGGCCGACCGTACGCGCTCAGTGAGCTGCGCGGAAAGCTCGGCTCTGTGGGTGACCAGATCGGCGACCTGTACGACGGCTCACACCCGCTGGAGTACGAACCGATCGCCGACACCCTGTACGTGGCCTTCAAGACGGCCGCCGACCTCGCCCCCGTCAAGAGCTACACCGGCTGCCACCTGCACCCCAACGGCGCGATCGACCCCGAGGCGCCCACCGGCTGGGGCCGCTGTCTGCTCTGCAACGACCGCCGCCGCCGCGGCGAGCGCAGCGTCCCCGCCCCGGCCGAGCAGCGCCGCCTCGGCTACCCCGTGCCGGACCCGCCGTACACCCTGGACGTACTCAAGGGGTACGTCCAGCGGGTCAACGACCGCGCGTTCGCGGTCACGGTCTCCTCCCCCGGCGAGGAGTTCGTGGAGCTCGCGGACACCCTGCACCGCGCCTTCATCGTGGCCCGCGAGCTCTCCCGGCCGCGCAACGCGTCGGGCTGCGCGGAGCATCCCGGCTCCCCCATCGACCCGACCGCGCCGCCCGGCGAGGGCTGCCTGTTCTGCGTGGGCCGCCGCCGGCAGCAGCAGCGGCCGCCCGGCGCCCCGCAGATGCTGCCGCAGGTGCGCCGCGGTGAACGCCGGACGATACAGCGCCGTTTCGAGCGCCCTCCGGGGCTCTGAACCGACCGGCGCGACCCGTAGTTGACCCTCGTTATGGTGAACCCCATGAGCGCACCCCTCCGCTTCGATCGCGGCCACACCGACGACCTGATGACCTTCCTCGCGGCCAGTCCGACGCCGTACCACGCGGTGGCCAACGCCGCCGAGCGACTGGACAAGGCCGGGTTCCGGCAGGTCGCGGAGACCGATGCCTGGGATGCGACGAGCGGCGGCAAGTACGTGCTGCGCGGTGGGGCGATCATCGCCTGGTACGTCCCGGAGGGCGCGGAGGCGAGCACTCCGTTCCGGATCGTCGGCGGGCACACCGACTCCCCGCACCTGCATGTGAAGCCGCTGCCCGACATGGGCGCCGAAGGCTGGCGCCAGATCGCCGTCGAGATCTACGGCGGGACGCTCCTCAACACCTGGCTCGACCGCGACCTGGGCATCGCGGGCCGGCTGACGCTGCGCGACGGCTCGTACCGCCTGGTCAACATCGACCGGGCGCTGCTGCGCGTACCGCAGCTGGCCGTGCACCTGGACCGGTCGGTGAACACCGAGGGCCTCAAGCTCGACAAGCAGCGCCACATGCAGCCCATCTGGGGCCTGGGCGATGTCCACGAAGGTGACCTGATCCGCTTCCTGGAGGAGGAAGAGGGCCTCGCCGAGGGCGACGTCGCCGGCTGGGACCTGATGGCCCACAGCATCGAGCGGCCCTCCTACCTCGGCCGCGACCGCGAGCTGGTGGCAGGCCCGCGCATGGACAACCTGATCTCCGTGCACGCGGGAGTCGCGGCCCTGTCAGCAGCAGCCACCGCGAACGGACCGATCCCGTACATTCCGGTGCTCGCCGCCTTCGACCACGAAGAGAACGGTTCGCAGTCGGACACGGGCGCCGACGGCCCCCTCCTCGGCAACGTCCTGGAACGTTCGGTCTTCGCACGCGGCGGAAGTTACGACGACAAGGCGCGCGCCTTCGCCGGCACGATCTGCCTGTCGTCCGACACCGGCCACGCCGTGCACCCCAATTACTCCGAACGCCACGACCCGACGCACCACCCGCGCGCCAACGGCGGACCGATCCTGAAGGTCAACGTCAACATGCGGTACGCGACGGACGGCAGCGGCCAGGCGGTGTTCGCGGCGGCCTGCGAGAGGGCGGGTGTGCCGTGGCAGGTCTTCGTGTCGAACAACTCGATGCCGTGCGGCACGACGATCGGCCCGATCACCTCGGCCCGGCACGGCATCCAGACCGTCGACATCGGCGTAGCGATCCTGTCCATGCACAGTGCGCGTGAGCTGTGCGGAGCGGACGACCCGTACCTGCTGGCGAACGCGATGACGGCGTTCCTGCAAGGCTGAACTCCACCTTCACGCATGGCGGTTGAAGGGCCGGGTACGCGAAGGACGTACACCGGTCCGGAACAGCCGGGCCAACAGGGAGGCGGAACTCATGGGACTGGGAGGATTCATACTCCTCATCGCGGGCGGAGCGATACTCGCCTTCGCCACGGACTGGGAGATGGAGAGCGTCAACCTCGACCTGGTCGGTGTGATCATGATGCTCGTCGGGATCATCGGGGTAGCGGTCTACGCCAGCGTCGCCAGGCGCCGTCGCATGGTGGTGCCACCCACCACAGTCGTCTCCGACGACCAGCACCACCACCACAACCCCTGACCGGCCCACGGGCCGCCCCTCACACGACGGTGGCGGGGCGCTCCCCGCGGGGCCCCGCCTCACACCGGTCTCGCATGCACGGTGCCAGGAGGGGACGTGCCGGGGCGCTCCCCGCAGGGCGTTGAACGCAACCACCCCAACGAAAACCGACGTACCCGAACGTTCGACGCCCGAGGAGACGCCCCGGCGCGGCACCGACCCCAACGCCCCCGTGCGGGACCGACCCCGAAACGCCCGCGCCGAGCAGTGGCGCGACGCCCTCAGCCGTCCATGCCCGCCAGCACGAGCGGCAGCCGCCGCACCCCCTCCCCGCTCACCCGCACGGGCACGCCCCAGTCCTGCTGATGCACATGGCACGCCGGGTACTCATTGGCCGGATCGTCGTCGCAAGACGCGGCCATCGCCGAAACATGCAGCACCCCCTCGCCGACCTCCCCGTTCAGCACCAGCTCCCGGCTCAGATCCGTCCCCGCCCCCTCCCCACCGCTCAGCAGCTCCGGCGGCGTCGAGGACACGAGCAGCCGAGTCGAAGGCCCGTACCGCGTGTCCAGCTTCTGCCCGCCCGGCGCCTGAAACACGACATCCAACTGGAGTCTGCCCGGTGCCACTTCGGTCGCCGCACGCTGCGTCCGGTGCGCGACGGCGTCCACCCGTACCGCCTCGTCCGGCAGCCGCAGCCGGGTCAGCCGGTGCCGGGCGGACTCGACGACGACGATGTCGTCACCCACGAGCACGGCGTCGCTCGGCTCCCTCAGATCCGTCGCCAGAGTGGTCACTTCACCGCTCACCGGGTCGTAACGCCGCAGCGCGTGGTTGTACGTGTCGCTGACCGCGACCGACCCGTCGGGCAGCGCCGTCACCCCGAGCGGATGCTGGAGCAGCGCCTGCCCGGCGGCGCCGTCCCGGTGCCCGAAGTCGAAGAGCCCGGTCCCGACGGCGGTGTGCACCACCAGCTCACGGTCGACGTACCGCAGCGCGCTCGTCTCGGAGTCTGCGACCCACAGCCGCTCGCCGTCCGCCGAGACCGCGAGCCCCGAAGGCTGCGCGAACCACGCCTCGGCGGCGGGCCCGTCCACCAGCCCCTCATTGGTCGTCCCGGCCGCCATCTGCACGGTCCCCGCCTCGGGGTCGTACGTCCACAGCTGATGTACGCCGGCCATGGCAACCCAAACCTTGCCCTGCCACCACGCCACGTCCCACGGCGAGGACAGATCGACCTCACGGGCGGGCCCGAAGGCCGGGGACCCCTGCCACCACTGCTTCCCGGTCCCGGCGACGGTCTCGATCGCGCCGCTGGCCGGGTCGTACGTACGCAACTGATGATTGACGGTGTCGGCCACGACAACCCGCCCGTCCGGCAGCAGCGCGAGCCCCTGCGGCTCCTTGAACACGCCGTCCCCGCCGACGCGCCGTACGACGGTCTCCCCATCGGCCTCCAGCTCGACGAGCTGATGCCGAGTGGTGTCGGAAACCAGGAAATTCCCCGTGCCGGGCAGCAGCAGCGCCTTGCCCGGGAAACGCAGGTCGGTCGCGACCGGCTCGGGAGCGACGTACGGCCCGTCCCCGCGCCGCAGCGTCCCGCGCGCCCCGTGGGTCGCTTCCAGCTCCTCGACGAGCGTCTCGATGGCGTGCGCGTGCCCCTCGCCGGCGTGCTGAGCGACGACGTACCCCTCCGGGTCGATGACGACGAGCGTCGGCCAGGCCCGCACGGCGTACTGCTTCCACGTCGCGAGCTCGGGGTCGTCGAGAACCGGGTGACGCACGCCGTACCGCTCGACGGCGTCGACGACGGCCTGATGCTCGGCCTCGTGCACGAACTTCGGCGAGTGAACCCCGATGATCACCACCGTGTCCCGGTGCTTCTCCTCCAGCTCCCGCAGCTCATCCAGGACATGCAGGCAGTTGACGCAACAAAATGTCCAAAAATCGAGAATTACGACGCGCCCTCGAAGGTCCGCAAGGCTCAGTTCCTCGCCGCCCGTATTGATCCATCCACCCTTCCCCACAAGCTCGGGGGCACGGACACGGGCACGGCGCGGTGCGGGGGAAGCGGCATTCATGGAACCAAGGGTGCCATCCCCTGAAACCCCAGCCCTGACCGAGCCGACCACCGGCCCGCAGGCCACGCGCGAGGGCGGCGAGCGCGGTGGGCGTCGGCCAGTACGTCTGGTGCGAGGTCGCCGCCGCGGGGTAGGCCTCACCGCATGAAATACCTCGTACGCGACAAAATCTTCGCCATCGGCGACGACTACTGGATCGAAGACGAGAGCGGACGCCACGCCTTCCTCGTCGACGGCAAGGCGCTGCGGCTTCGCGACACACTGGAGATCAAAGACCCGGCCGGCCGGGTCCTGATCACGCTGCGCGCGAAGATGTTCAGCATCCGGGACGCGATGACCATCGAGCGGGACGAGCAGACGCTCGCGACCGTACGCAAGAAACGCCTGTCGCTGCTGCGCAACCACTACCGGGTCGCTCTCCACGAAGGGACCGAGCTGGATGTCACCGGCCGCGTGCTCGACCGGGAGTTCTCGGTCGAGCACGACGGTGAGCTGCTGGCCCACATCTCGCGGAAGTGGTTCCGGATGCGGGACACGTACGCGGTCGATGTCGTACGGGACGACGCCGACGCGGCGCTGCTGATCGCGGTCGCGGTGTGCGTGATCCGGATGGCGGAGAAGGAGCGCGGGGACGGGTGAGTCACGACGCCGACCACCGCTAGCGCAGCCGGCGGTCCTTCAGGGCGGGGAACTGCTCCCTCGTCGACGCCACCTTCGACGGGTCCAGGTCCACCACCAGGACCTCCTCCGCCGTGCCCGCCTCGGCCAGCACCTCGCCCCACGGGTCCACGACAAGGCTGTGCCCGGCCTGCTCCACCCCCGCGTGTGTACCCGCCGTGCCGCAGGCCAGGACGTACGCCTGGTTCTCGACCGCGCGGGCGCGGGCCAGCAGCGTCCAGTGTTCGCGGCGCCTGGCGGGCCAGCCGGCCGGGACGACGAAGGCCTGCGCACCCGCATCGACCAGGCCGCGGAAGAGCTCGGGGAAGCGCAGGTCGTAACAGGTGCCGAGGCCGAAGGTCAGACCCGCGGCCGACACCGTCACGAGCTCCTCGCCCGCGCCCATCATCACGGCCTCGCCCTTGTCGAAGCCGAAGCGGTGGATCTTCCGGTACGTACGGACGAGCTCGCCGTCGGGGGCGAAGACGAGGGAGGTGTTGTAGAGCGGGCCCTCCGGGTCTCGCTCGACGATCGAGCCGGCGTGCAGCCAGACGCCCGCGTCGCTCGCCGCCTTCGACATCGCCTCGTACGTCGGACCCTCGAGCGGCTCCGCCTCCTCGACGAAGGACTCGTACGCGAAGGCCCCGGTCGGCCACAGTTCGGGAAGGACCACGAGATCGGCGCCGTGCCGTCCGCGCTGCTCGCGCACAAGAGAAGCGACGCGCTGCCTACGGGAATTGACTGATTCGTCCGGGTCTACTGCGATCTGGATGAGGGAGGCGCGCACACTACCACCGTCCTGGCATTCGAGCCGTCAACACGGGCCTACGATCGTCACACCAAAGCACTGCCAGGGTGCCACGGGGCAGCGTAACTTAGCGTGCGAGCCAGCCAAGCCCGTCGCCCAGCCCGCGCCCGCGCCACCGCCACTGAACCGCACGAGGGGTCCCGTGACCGTCCATCCCAGCCTCCAGACATACGCCGAAGCCTGGACCCACTCCATCGAAGCGATATCCGAGCTGGTGACACCGCTCGTCGAAGGGGAGTGGAACCGTCGTACGCCGTGCCCAGGCTGGTCGGTTCGCGACATCGTCTCGCACCTCATCGGCATGGAGTGCGAGATGCTCGGCGACCCGCGCCCCATCCACTCGCTGCCACGCGATCTGTACCACGTGACCTCCGAGTTCGCCCGGTACATGGAGATGCAGGTCGACGTACGACGCCACCACACCGCGCCGGAGATGACCTCGGAGCTCGAGTACACGATCATCCGCCGCTCCCGCCAGCTGCGCAACGAGACCCGCTCCCCCGACACCATGGTCCGCGCCCCGCTCGGCGCCGAGCAGACCCTGGAACTGGCGCTGCGGACGCGGGCGTTCGACACCTGGGTGCACGAGCAGGACCTGCGTACGACGTTCGGCCGGCCCGGCAACCTCGACTCGCCCGGCGCGATCGTCGCCCGCGACATGCTGGTCCAAGGCCTGCCGAAGGTCGTCGCCAAGCACGCGGGCGCGCCCGCCAACTCCGCCGTCGTCTTCGACGTACACGGCCCGGTCGAGTTCATGCGCACGGTGCGCGTGGACGCGGACGGCCGCGGCACGGTCGACGGCACGCCGTCGCTCGGCCCGCTCGCGACGATCACCCTGGACTGGGAGACGTACGTACGCCTGGCCTGCGGCCGGGTCCGCTACGAGGCGGTCGCCGACCATGTGAAGGCCGAGGGCGACCAGGCGCTGGCGGACGCGATCCTGCGCAACTTCGCGGTCACGCCGTAGCCGGCCCCGGCCGGCCGTCTCAGACCGGGACGTGCACCGCCTCCACCCGGCTGGCGACCAGGCGGTCCCGCTCCCGGCGGGCGGTCCGCTTGCGCAGGCGCAGGATCTGCACGACCCCCAGCGCCTCCAGCACGAAGACCGAGGCGAACGCGATCCGGTAGTTGTCGCCGGTCGCGTCGAGCAGCACGCCCACGGCGAGCAGCGTCGTCATCGAGGCGACGAAGCCGCCCATGTTGACGATGCCGGACGCCGTTCCCTGGCGCTCCGGCGGGTTGGCGGGCCTGGCGAAGTCGAAGCCGATCATCGAGGCCGGCCCGCAGCCGCCGAGCACCGCGCACAGCACCACCAGCAGCCACATGGGGGCGTGATCGCCCGGGTACGCGATGGTCGCCGCCCACAGCAGGGCGGTGGCCCCGACGGTGCCCAGGGCGAGCGGCGCGCGGGCGGCGCCGTGGCGTGCGACGACCTGCCCGTACACGAGCCCCAGAGCCATGTTGGACAGCACGACGAGCGTCAGCAGCTCGCCGGCCGTCCCCCGTGAGAGCCCCTGCGCCTCGACCAGGAACGGCATCCCCCACAGCAGCAGGAACACCATCGCCGGGAACTGCGTCGTGAAGTGCACCCACATCCCGAGCCGCGTGCCGGGCTCGCGCCACGCGGCGGCGATCTGCTTGCGGACGTACGCCGCACCCGCGTGTTCGGCGGGCGCGGGCTCGTGCCCCTCCGGATGGTCCTTCAGGAACAGCAGCAGCAGTACGAGCACGATCACCCCGGCGAGCGAGCTGCCCGCGAAGGTGGCGGTCCAGCCGAGGCCGCTCAGCATGCGCGCGATGACGAGCGTGGAGACGAGGTTGCCCGCCATCCCGCACAGCCCCGCGAGCTGCGCGATGAGCGGTCCTCGGCGGGCCGGGAACCAGCGCGCACCCAGCCGCAGTACTGCGATGAACGTCATCGCGTCGCCGCAGCCGAGGAGGGCGCGGGCGGCGAGGGCCATGCCGTACGAGGGGGAGAAGGCGAAGGCGGTCTGCCCGAGGGTGAAGAGCACGACGCCCAGGGTCAGGACTTTCTTCGTCCCGAGCCGGTCGACCAGCAGGCCGACGGGTATCTGCATGCCGGCGTACACGAGCAGCTGGAGTATCGAGAACGTCGAAAGCGCGGAGGCGTTGACGTCGAACCGGTCGGCGGCGTCGAGCCCCGCCACGCCCAGGCTCGTACGGAAGATGACGGCGACGAAGTAGACGGCGACGCCGATGCCCCAGACGGCGACGGCGCGCCGGCCGCCGGGCGGGTCACCGGGCAGGGTGGCGACGGGACCGGCGGACCGCCTCACCGGTCCTCACCCCGGACCAGCACCTTGACCCGGCTGACGTGGCGGCGTACGCACTGGGCGGCGCCTTCGGCGTCGCCCGCCCTGATGGCTTCGAGCATCTCGGCGTGCTCCGTGATGTTCTTGGCGATGCGGTCGGGGTGCGCCTCCATGATGGTGACGCCCATGCGCAGCTGGCGGTCGCGGAGCTGGTCGTACAGCCGGGAGAGGATCTGGTTCCCGGCGTTACGGACGATCTCGGCGTGGAAGCACCGGTCGGTGGCGGCCACCTCGGCGAGGTCGCCTTCGAGGGCGCGCTGCTTCTGCTCCTCCAGCAGCTCTTCGAGCCGGGCGATGAGGGCCGGGGACGCGGGTACGGCGCGGCGTACGGCGAACTCCTCGACGAGCAGCCGGGTTTCGACGACATCGGCGATCTCCTGGGCGGAGACGGCCAGGACGAGGGCGCCCTTCTTCGGATACAGCTTGATGAGCCCCTCGACCTCGAGCCGCAGCAGCGCTTCCCGCACGGGCGTCCTGGACACGCCGACGGCGTCGGCGAGGTCGCCCTCGGTGAGGAGGGTGCCGCCTTCGTAGTGGCGGTCGAGTACGCCCTTCTTGATGTGGGCGTAGACGCGCTCGGCGGCGGGGGGCTGCTTGACGGGGGCGGAGGTGGGGAGCGGGGGCGCGGCGGACATGCGCACAGCATAGATACAACAGGGGTGCAACAGAAACCCGCGTCCGCGTCCCGGAACGGGCGGCCGACGCGGCGCTCAGGGAGCGGCCGGCCTGCCGCAACCCGCCAACGGCTCGGGACGGTGGCGTCGCACACGGGACGAAAATCGCACCCAGACGCGTACATCCATGCGGGGCGATCGTGAGTCTCTTATCGGGGCCCTCGATCCGGCGTGGTCCGCTTTCAACGCATTCGCGAACTTCGGAGCGTTCTTTGATAACCACCCTCCCGGCCGTCCGCAGAGCCGCCGCGGTACTCGTCACCACGGGCGCACTGCTGACCGTCTCGCCCCTGGCCGCGCCCGCGCAGGCGGCCACCGCGCCCTCCGTCACCGCCAAGGGCGCGTTCATGCTGAACAACGCGACCGGTGCCACGGTCTACAGCAAGGGCGCGGACACCAAGCGCCAGATGGCCAGCACGACGAAGATCATGACGGCTGCCGTGGTGCTCAGTACGACCAACCTCGACCTCAACCGCAAGGTGACCGTCAAGCAGGTCTACCGCGACTACGTCACCGCGCAGGGCGCGAGCACCGCCGATCTGAAGACCGGCGACAAGGTGACTGTCCGTCAGCTGCTGTACGGGACGATGCTGCCCTCCGGCTGCGACGCGGCGTACGCCCTGGCCGACGCCTTCGGCACCGGCACCACCGTCGCGGCACGCAAGTCGAACTTCATCTCGAAGATGAACGCGAAGGCGAGCTCGCTCGGCCTGACGAACACCAAGTTCGACTCCTTCGACGGCATCACAACGACCGGCAGCAACTACACGACCCCGCGCGACCTGGCGAAGCTCGCCCGCTACGCCATGAACAACACGAACTTCCGCGCCGTCGTCAAGGCACCGTCGTACAAGAGCACCGCGACGACGAGCACCGGCGGCACCCGCACGTACACCTGGTACAACACCAACAAGCTGCTGGGCTCCTACAGCGGCGCCATCGGCGTCAAGACCGGCACCGGCTCGACGGCCGGCCCCTGCCTGGTCTTCGCCGCCACCCGCGGTACGAAGACCCTCATCGGCGTCGCCCTGAACAGCAGCACCGTCACGGAGCGCTACAACGACGCCGGCAAGATGTTGAACTACGGCTTCGGCACCAGCACCACGTCGTCGCCCATGAAGCTGCGCACGCTGCCCGCGGGCGCACAGCAGGACTAATCACACACGTCACGCACGAGTGCCCCGCCGGGATTCCCGACGGGGCACTCGTGTGGCGAGCACTCGTGTGGCGAGGCCCGGTTCTGCCTAAGCCCACGTAATCAGACGCTTCGGCTGTTCCAGTATCGCCGCCACGTCCGCCAGGACCCTGGACCCCAGCTCTCCGTCGACCAGGCGGTGGTCGAACGACAGGGCCAGGGTGGTCACCTGGCGGGGCTTCACCTTGCCCTTGTGCACCCATGGCTGGAGCTTGATCGCGCCGACCGCGAGGATCGCGGACTCGCCCGGGTTGAGGATCGGCGTACCGGTGTCGACTCCGAAGACGCCGACGTTGGTGATGGTCACCGTGCCGCCCTGCATCGCCGCCGGCGACGTCTTGCCCTCACGGGCCGTCGCCACCAACTCGCCCAGCGCCGCCGCCAGTTCCGGCAGGGTCTTGGCCTGGGCGTCCTTGATGTTCGGGACGATCAGGCCACGCGGCGTGGCCGCCGCGATGCCCAGGTTCACGTACTCCTTCTGCACGATCTCCTGGTTCGCTTCGTCCCAGGCCGCGTTGACACCCGGGTTGCGCTTGATCGCGACCAGGAGCGCCTTGGCGATCAGGAGGAGCGGGTTGACGCGCAGGCCCGCCATGTCCTTGTCGGACTTCAGCTCTTCGACGAGCTTCATCGTGCGCGTGATGTCGAAGGTGATGAATTCCGTGACGTGCGGCGCGGTGAACGCGCTGTTCACCATGGCCGACGCGATCGCCTTCCGTACGCCCTTGATGGGGGTACGGATCTCCCGGGGCGCTTCGGCGGTGGCGCCGGGCGCCGGGATCGCGGCCGCCGGCTCCGGCTCGGGCCCGGCCTCCACCGCGACCGGCTCCGGGGCCGCCGAAGTGGCGGCCGCCGCGTGGACGTCCTCGCGGGTGATGATCCCGTCGGGGCCGGTCGGCATGATCGTCGCCAGGTCGATGCCCAGGTCCTTGGCGAGCTTGCGCACCGGAGGCTTGGCCAGCGGGCGGGATCCGGGCACCGCCGTGGCGGCGGCAGCGCCGGGCCCGTGGCCGTTGAGCTCGGTCTGGACCGCCGCCAGCGCGGCCGCCGGAGCCGCCGTCCCCTTGCGGGCACGGCGCTTGGTCGAGGCTTCGGACACGCCGTAGCCGACGAGCACCGGCTGGCGGGCCGCGGGCTTGGCCTCCTCCGGAGCGGGCGTGGGCTCGGACACGGGCTCGGCCGCGAGTTCCGGCTCCGGCTCCGCGACCGGAGCCTGAGCGGGAGCCGCCTCGGCCGTCCCCGGCGCCACATCCACCGTAATGATCACCTGGCCGACATCGACCGTCACGCCCTCGCCGAAGCGAAGCTCGTGCACCACACCGTCGTACGGGATGGGCAGCTCGACGGCGGCCTTCGCCGTCTCGACCTCGCACACCACCTGGCCGTCGGTGACCGTGTCGCCCGGCTGGACGTACCACTTGAGGATTTCGGCCTCCGTGAGCCCCTCGCCCACATCGGGCATCTTGAACTCACGGAAACGCTGGGCAGTCGCAATATCAGTCATCGTCACGGCTCTCCTCAGTACCCAAGCGAGCGGTCGACAGCGTCGAGTACCCGGTCAAGCCCCGGCAAGTACTCCTCCTCCAGGCGCGCCGGCGGGTACGGCGCATGGAAGCCGCCCACCCTCAGCACCGGCGCCTCCAGGTGGTAGAAGCACCGCTCCGTAAGGCGAGCAGCGATCTCCGCGCCCGAGCCGTAGAAGACCGGGGCCTCGTGGACCACGACCAGGCGGCGGGTCTTCTCGACCGACGTCTGGATGGTGTCGAAGTCGATCGGGGACATCGACCGCAGGTCGACGACCTCCAGGGACTTGCCCTCCTCGGCCGCCGCCGCTGCCGCCTCGACGCAGACCTTCACCATCGGGCCGTACGCCGCGAGCGTCAGGTCGGAGCCCTCACGCACGACGCGCGCCTTGTGGAGCGGGCCCGGGATGGCCTCGACATCGACCTCGCTCTTGTCCCAGTAGCGCCGCTTCGGCTCGAAGAAGATCACCGGGTCGTCGCTCTGGATGGCCTGCTGCATCATCCAGTACGCGTCCGACGAGTTCGACGGCGAAACCACCTTCAGGCCCGCGACGTGGGCGAACAGGGCCTCCGGCGACTCGCTGTGGTGCTCGACCGCGCCGATGCCGCCGCCGTACGGGATGCGGATGACGACCGGCATCTTGATCTTGCCGAGCGAGCGCGCGTGCATCTTCGCGAGCTGCGTGACGATCTGGTCGTACGCGGGGAAGACGAAGCCGTCGAACTGGATCTCGACGACCGGGCGGTAGCCGCGCAGGGCCAGGCCGATCGCCGTACCCACGATGCCGGACTCGGCGAGCGGGGTGTCGATGACCCGCTCCTCGCCGAAGTCCTTCTGGAGGCCGTCCGTGACGCGGAAGACGCCGCCGAGCTTGCCGACGTCCTCGCCCATGATCAGGACCTTGGGGTCGGTCTCCAGGGCCTTGCGCAGCGACTCGTTGATCGCCTTCGCGAGAGGGAGTTTCTGTACGGGCATTACTTTCCCTCCTCGGCGAAGGACGCCTGGTACGCCGCGAACTGCGCGCGCTCTTCGTCGACGAGGGCGTGTCCGTCCGCGTAGACGTTCTCGAAGATCGCCATCTGGTCGGGATCGGGCATCGCCCGCACCGCCTCACGGACCCGCTTGCCCAGCGACTCCGACTCCGTCTCCAGCTCCTGGAAGAAGGCCGCGTCGGCGAAGCCCTCCTTCTCCAGGTACGCACGCAAACGAAGGATCGGGTCCTTCGCCTCCCACGCCTCGCGCTCCTCGTCGGCCCGGTACTTCGTCGGGTCGTCGGAGGTGGTGTGCGCGCCCATCCGGTACGTGAAGGCCTCGACCAGTGTCGGGCCCTCACCCCGGCGCGCGCGCTCCAGCGCGTCGCGCGTCACGGCCAGGCAGGCCAGTACGTCGTTGCCGTCGACCCGGACGCCCGGGAAGCCGAAGCCCTGCGCGCGCTGGTAGAGCGGTACGCGTGTCTGCCGCTCGGTGGGCTCGGAGATCGCCCACTGGTTGTTCTGGCAGAAGAAGACGACAGGGGCGTTGTAGACCGCGGAGAAGGTGAACGATTCAGCTACATCGCCCTGGCTGGAGGCACCGTCACCGAAGTACGCGATGACGGCCGAATCCGCGCCGTCCTTGGCGACACCCATCGCGTAGCCGGTCGCGTGCAGCGTCTGCGAGCCGATCACGATCGTGTACAGATGGAAATTGTTGGTGGTCGGGTCCCAGCCACCGTGGTTCACGCCACGGAACATTCCCAGCAAATTGGTCGGGTCGACGCCACGGCACCAGGCGACACCGTGCTCGCGGTACGTCGGGAAGACGTAGTCGTCGTCACGCAGAGCGCGTGCGGAGCCGATCTGCGCCGCCTCCTGGCCGAGCAGCGAGGCCCACAGGCCCAGCTCGCCCTGACGCTGGAGCGAGGTGGCCTCGGCGTCGAATCGGCGGGTCAGAACCATGTCCCGGTACAGGCCGAGCAGTTCGTCCGGGGTGAGATCGATCGAGTAGTCCGGGTGCTCGACCCGCTCGCCCTCAGGGGTGAGCAGCTGTACGAGCTCCGGCTCGGCCGGGTCGGACTGCTGGGCTTTCTTGGCGCTGACGCGCTTGGTGCTGCTGCGTCGCGGCTTACGCGCGGCAGTGCTCTCCACGGTCACGTGCGTGCTCCTCCGTCTGTCCGGCCCCCGGGGTCTGCCGGTGACCAGTGCGGCTCACCTGCTTGCGTCCTCGTGCACGGGGTGGGTGCGACTCGGCCGGGAACAGGTGTGACAGGTGCCCCGGCGAAACGCCCTGCCAAAGGAACGTTACCCAGTGCTTCGCATAACTGCGAAACCCCATTTGACCTGCGATTTTGCTTGGAAATCCAAGTAAATCGAAGAATTCGGGAACAACCACTGGTCACAGCCTTGCGGGCCGCCGGAACAGGGGCACGTTATCCCGGCGACCCGGGGCACGGGAAGAGTTCGTATGTGAGGATGACGGCGTGCCCGAAGATGGAAAAATCACCGTATTCCTGGTCGACGACCACGAAGTGGTGCGTCGCGGCGTCCACGAACTGCTCTCGGTGGAGGACGACATCGAGGTGGTCGGCGAGGCCGGTACAGCCGCAGAAGCCCAGGTCAGGATCCTCGCGACCCGCCCCGACGTGGCCGTTCTCGACGTACGGCTGCCGGACGGAAGCGGTGTGGAGGTCTGCCGCGAAGTCCGTTCGCAGAATGAGGACATCAAATGCCTGATGCTGACCTCGTTCGCCGATGACGAGGCGCTTTTCGACGCCATCATGGCCGGTGCGTCCGGATACGTCCTCAAGGCGATCCGCGGCAATGAGCTGCTGACGGCCGTACGGGACGTGGCGGCGGGCAAGTCGCTGCTCGACCCGGTGGCGACCGCCCGCGTCCTGGAACGGCTGCGTTCGGGCAACGCCGGCACCGGCGGCAACGGCAGCGGCGCAGGCGCCCGGGGCGACAGCCGGCTCACGAACCTCACCGAGCAGGAACGCAAGATCCTCGACCTGATCGGCGAGGGCCTGACCAACCGGGTCATCGGCGAGCGGCTGCACCTCGCGGAGAAGACCATCAAGAACTACGTCTCCAGCCTGCTCTCCAAGCTGGGCATGGAGCGCCGCTCGCAGGCCGCCGCGTACGTGGCGCGCAAGCAGGCGGAGGAGAGACGCTAGCCACACGCACACCATTCGGGACTTCCGTCCCTTTTACGCCCCGCCTCGGGTGACTGACAGTAAGAGGCATGCCCACCGAGGACCAGGATCCGCACGCCATCGAACTCCTCCGCCGCGTCCCCTACGGCCGGGTCGCCACGAGCATGCGGGCCCTGCCCTTCCTTGCCGTCGCCCGCCACATCGTCGTACAGGGACGCGTACTGCTGCGCATGCACGCGGGCTTCAACCACCACCAGGCCTGCCACGGCAGCGTGGTCGCTTACGGCGCGGACAACTTCGGCGCAGACCCCTTCGGCGCGCAGGCGCCCGGCGACGGCACCATGTGGGCCGTGCAGTGCACCGGCACCGCCGAGATCTTCGAGCCGGCCACCGCCGAGCTGGAGCTCTTCGGCCGTGGCCCCCATTACGTCGACGGCGAGCCCTTCGACCCCGTCTACATGCGCATCGAGCCGCAGTTCGTCACCGCGCACACCCTGAACAGCGCCCCCGAGCGACGGTACGAGCACGCTCTGTGACTTGGTGATCTAACATCTGGCGGGTGCCACGCTCATCTGTACTCGCCCCTCCGCCGCCCGTCGGTGACCTGCTGCGCCGCTACCGCGCCCCGGGCGACCCGCTCTCCTGCGAACCCGTGGCCCAGGGCCTGCTCAACCACGGCTACCGCCTCGTCACCACCCGGGGCGACTACTTCCTCAAGCACCACCTCGACGGCGACCGCGACACGATCCGGCGCCAGCACCGCGCCACCCGCCACCTCCAGGCCTTCGGCGTCCCCGTCGCCCCGCCCCTCGAGGACACCCACGGCGGCACCGTCGCGGTGATCGGCGGCCGCTGCTACGCCCTGCACCCGTGGATCGAGGGCCGGCACCGGGACGGCGCCCAGCTCACCTCGGTGGAGTCGCGGCGGCTGGGCGCACTGCTGGGGCTCGTACACACCTGCCTCGACCGGGTGATGATCGACCGCGCGCCGGAGGAATCCTCCGGGCGTACGCACGACTGCGCCGACCCCGCCGCCACCTTCGCGCTGATCGACGAGCTGCTGACGCTGGCGCGCGGGCAGCGGCCCCGGGACAGTTTCGACGTACTGGCCGAGCACCGTCTTCTGGAGCGGCGGGCGCTCCTGGAGCGGCACGCCCACCGGCGGCCCCCGCCGGTCGCCGAGCCCGCCACCGGGTGGGTGCACGGCGACTTCCATCCGCTGAACCTGCTCTACCGGGGCGCCGAGCCCGCCGCGATCGTCGACTGGGACCGGCTCGCGGTGCAGCCGCGCGCGGAGGAGGCGGTCCGGGCGGCCGCGATCTTCTTCGTACGGCCGGACGGGGAGCTGGAGCTGGCGAAGGTACGGGCGTACGCGGCGGCGTACCGGCGGGCGGCCGGGGCGGGGGCGCAGGAGCTGGCGGCGGCCGCGCACCGGGTGTGGTGGGAGCGGCTCAACGACTTCTGGATACTGCGCTGGCGCTACCAGCGGCACGACCGAAGGGCCGACCCGCAGTTTCCTGCGGCGTCGGCCCTGGCGGTGTGGTGGACGAAGGAGTACGAGGCGGTGTGCGAGGCGTTCGCGGGGTGAGGACGCCTGCGGGGGTCAGGCCCCCGTGCCCCCGTCGAGCGTGCCGGCGCCACCGTCGGTAGTACCACCGGCGCCCGTGCCGCCGTCGGTCGTACCTGCGTCAGTCGTACCGCCGTCGGTCGTACCGCCTTCGGTGGTGCCACCGTCGTCCGTGCCGCCTTCGGTCGTGCCGCCGTCGTCCGTGCCGCCCTCCGTCGTGCCGCCGTCGTCCGTGCCGCCCTCCGTCGTCGTGCCCGGAGCGGTGTGCGTCGGGCTCGACGGCGTGATGCTGGGCGTGTTCGACGGGGTGTCGCTCGGGGGCGTCGACGGGACCGTGGGCGGAGTCCAGGAGGGCTGCTGACCACCGGTCGAGGACGTGCCCGGATCGGTGTCGGGCGAGGTCTTCTCGTCGTCCGACGGCTCCTTCGAAGGCTCCTTCTCCGACTTCGTCGGGCTGTCGGAGACCTTCGTCGGCTCCTTCTTCTCCTTGGTGCCGCTGCCCGCCCGGTCCACTGCGAAGGCCACGCCGGCGGCGATCGCGATGATCGCGAGCACCGCGAAGATCCACATCTTGCCGCGGCCGCTCCTGCCGCCGCGCCCGCCGTCGTACGCCCCGTCGTCCGGGTTCATCGGCGGCAGCATCGCGCCGCCGGCCCGCATCTGCGAGGTGTCGCCGTGGTGGGGGTGGCCCATCGCCGTCGTCGCGTAGGTGCCGCCGGCCGGGGTGTGGCCGCCCTCGTGCATCTCGACGGGGCCGGTGTTCCACACGCCGGTGTGGCTGCCCTGCTCCTGGAGCATCGACAGGCCGTACTGGACGAGTCCGCGCATCTCCTCGGCGCTCTGGAACCGGTCGTCCGGGTCCTTGGCGAGGGAGCGCATGACGAGCCCGTCCAGCTCGGGCGGCGCCACGTCCGACATCTCGGACGGCGGTACGGGGATGTCCTGCACGTGCTGGTAGACCACCGAGAGCGGCGTCTCGCCGGTGAAGGGCGGCCGCTGCGCGAGCAGTTCGTACAGCAGGCAGCCCGTCGCGTAGAGGTCACTGCGGTGGTCGACGGCCTTGCCCAGCGCCTGCTCGGGGGAGAGGTACTGGGGCGTACCCATGACCATGCCGGTCTGCGTCATGGTCGACTGGGCGCCGTGCAGGGCACGGGCGATGCCGAAGTCCATGACCTTGACCGCGCCGCTGTGCGTGATGATCACGTTCGCGGGCTTGATGTCGCGGTGCACGATGCCGTGCTGGTGGCTGTACGCGAGTGCTTCGAGTACGCCGGAGACGATGATCAGCGCCTGCTCGGGGCCTGGAGCCTCCGCGTTCTGCAGCAGCTCGCGGATCGTGCGGCCCTCGACGAGCTCCATCACGATGTAGGGGACGACGCTGCCGCCGACCTGGTCCTCGCCGGAGTCGTACACGGCGACCACCGCGTGGTGGTTCAGGCCGGCGACCGACTGTGCCTCACGTGTGAAACGGGCCTTGGATGTCGGATCTTCCGCAAGGTCGGAGCGCAGCAGCTTCACCGCGACGGTACGGCCGAGCCGTACGTCCTCGGCGGCGAACACTTCCGCCATGCCGCCACGGCCGAGGCGGTGCGTCAGCCGGTAGCGGCCATCGCCGACCAATCCGTCCTTACCCCATGCTTCCGGGGCATCCGACACTCCGCCGCCGCTTCCCTCGGGTTCGGGTGCCATCAGTCCTCGCCGTCGTTTCTGTCCGCGTCGCGTTCGCGGTCGTCCTCATGGGCCTCAAGGTATGGGCCTCAAGGTGCTCCGCCACGTCACGCTACAGCCTCCGCGCGACGCTCCGGTTCGAGATGGACCGGCCATCAAACCCGTTGCCGATGTACCCGTGCAAATTCCGAGGCCACGGCGGGCCGGCAGGGGACCCGTGCGACACCGGCGCTGTAACGCTTCCGCGACGCTTCTTGCCCGTACGGTCACGGAACGGGCATCGCGCTTGACGTGTCAGTGCCCTCGGGCAGACTTGGCCCGTAAATCTTGCGCTGAGGGGGAAGCACAGTCATGAGCCAGGACGGCGGACAGGGCCGCTACGCGGGCGGCTCGGTCGCGGGCGGGCGGTACCAGCTGCGTGACCTGCTCGGAGAAGGCGGCATGGCGTCGGTGTACCTCGCGTACGACTCCGCGCTCGACCGCCAGGTCGCCATCAAGACGCTGCATACGGAACTGGGGCGCGAGCAGTCGTTCCGTGAACGGTTCCGGCGCGAGGCGCAGGCGGTCGCCAAGCTTTCCCACACCAACATCGTGTCCGTCTTCGACACCGGCGAGGACGAGCTCGACGGCGCGCTGATGCCGTACATCGTCATGGAGTACGTCGAGGGCCAGCCGCTCGGCTCCGTACTCCAGGCGGACATCGCGCGGTACGGCGCCATGCCGGCCGACAAAGCGCTGAAGATCACATCGGATGTGCTGGCGGCGCTGGAGACAAGTCACGAAATGGGGCTGGTCCACCGCGACATCAAGCCCGGCAACGTGATGATGAACAAGCGCGATGTCGTCAAGGTCATGGACTTCGGTATCGCGCGTGCCATGCAGTCGGGTGTCACGTCGATGACGCAGACCGGCATGGTCGTCGGTACGCCGCAGTACCTGTCGCCCGAGCAGGCGCTGGGGCGCGGCGTCGACGCGCGCTCCGACCTGTACTCGGTCGGCATCATGCTGTTCCAGCTGGTCACGGGGCGGCTGCCGTTCGACGCGGACTCGCCGCTCGCCATCGCGTACGCGCACGTCCAGGAGGAGCCGGTCGCTCCTTCGTCGATCAACCGGTCGGTCCCGCCGGCGGTCGACGCCCTGGTCGCGCGGGCGCTGAAGAAGAACCCGAACGAGCGTTTCCCGAGCGCCGCCGCGATGCGCGACGAGTGCGCGCGGATTTCGGGGTCGGTCCAGGCGGGCGCGCAGCCGGTGATCGTCCCCGGCGGTCCCGCGCAGAGCGGGGCCGGAGTCGGGGCGGCGGTGTTCCCGCCGGTCGACCAGACCGGCTACCCGCAGAGCGGCAACGTCCAGACGCCGTACCAGCCGGCACCGGGGCCGTACGGGCCGCCCACGCCGCCCCCCGGCCCCGCGCAGTCCGCTTACGGCTACCCGACTCCGGCGCCGATGCAGGCTCCGTACGCGACGCACGGCATGCAGCAGGGCGGGCAGCACCCGGGCGGCCAGCACCAGGGTGGGCAGACCCCGCCGCCGTACACGATGTCGCCCGGTTCGGCGCCGAACTCGGGCGGTAGCGGTGGCGGCGGCGGCCGGAACATGCCGGTGATCGTGGGGGCGATCACGGTCGTACTGCTGGCGCTCGGGGGCGTGATCACCGCCATCTCGCTCAAGGACGATCCGCAGGGCGGTGACGATCCCACCGACGACCCCACGCAGAGCAGTGTGGCGGCGAAGCCCGGCTACAAGGGCCCGGACCGCACCAGGACCATGGAGACCACCGACTGCTCCCCGGGGAGGGAATCGGCGACGGACCCGGCCAAGGTCGAGGTGCCGAACTTCCTCTACAAGGACATCCGGTCGGTCAAGCTGTGCCTCCAGGCGGCAGGCTGGAAGATCGACGAGGACAGGGTCGACAACCCGACCTGGGGCGAGGACCTCGTGGTCAACCAGTACCCCAAGGCCAACTCCGACATCGACCCCGACGACGCCACGATCGAGCTCGAGATCTCCACCGGCAACCCGCCCTCGGACTAGGCCGAACAGGCGCGTTCCGATTCGGACGTGCGAAGGGGGCCCGGTGCGCGCAGCGCGCGCCGGGCCCCTTTCGTGTGACCTGGCGCGCCGGAAATGTTGCGGCATGTGACGCTGAGTCTGTTGTTCCAGTGGTCCGGATCACACCGTGGTCCGGCGCGTTCGGTTCAGGAGGCGGAGTCCCATGGCTGTCCGGTTCGCGGCGGTTGGGGTGGCCGCAGTGCTGGTGTTGCCGGTCTCGGGGGCGTACGCCGAGGAGCGCGCGCCGGGGCCGCCGACGCCCGCGTCCACGTCCAGGTCGACGGCTGCCCCGGACGACGGTTCGGAGCGCGAGCTGGTGCCGGGCGTAGAGGCTCCGGACCGGCCGGAATGGCCGCTCGCCTCCGCCGCCTCGCCGGCGAAGAGCCTGGCGGGCCGGCCTGCCGGGGAGGGGCGCAAGCGGCCGGGCAGGGAGCCGGGGAGGAGTGCCGCTGCGACGAGTGGGACCGAAGAGGCCGACGAGGCTGACGAGGCTGACGAGAAGGCGTCCCCCAGCGGCAGTACGAGTCCGTCGGGCAGCCCCGGGGTCACGTCCAGTGCCTCTGCGTCCGGTTCCGCTTCCGCGTCGGCGAGCGCCTCGGCGACCCCCCGCAAGTCGTACGCGCCCGAGCCGTGGGACGTACACGAAGAGGCGTTGGAGGAGCCCGCGCACGAGCCCACCGTCTCGCCGTCCGGGCCGCCGCCGGGCGCCGCGCACGAGGGCTCGGAGCAGGTCGTGGCGCAGTCCGACCCGCTGGGCGTCCATGTGCTGCCGCTGGGGGCCGGGCTCACTCTGGTCGGGCTGGGGCTGGGGTTCCTGGGGCTCCGGTTGCGGCGTAACTGACCCTTCGCCGGACAGCCGTCCCTCTCAGGGCCTAGTCCCGATGTCCTTCTCAAGACGGTTGGCCCACGGCGACATACTCGGTATACATACTCGGTATGTCGATCCGTCACGGGCTGCTTGCCCTCCTTGAGCACGGGCCCCGTTACGGCTCCCAGCTGCGCACCGAGTTCGAGTCGCGCACCGGTGCGACCTGGCCTCTCAACGTCGGCCAGGTCTATACGACCCTGGGCCGCCTCGAACGCGACGGCATGGTCACCCAGGACGGCGAGGACACGGCGGGCCACGCGCTCTACGCCATCACGGACGCGGGGCGGGGCGAGCTCAGGAGCTGGTTCGGGCGGCCTGTCGACCGGGCCAGCCCGCCCCGCGACGAGCTGGCCATCAAGCTCGCCATGGCCGTCGGCGCCCCCGGCGTCGACATTCGGGCCGTCATCCAGGCCCAGCGCCACGCCACCCTCAGGGCGATGCAGGACTACACGCGCCTCAAGGCCCAGGCACTCGTCGCCGTGGAGGGCTCGGACGCCGAGAGGGCGCGCGACGACGTCGCCTGGCTGCTCGTAGTGGAACAGCTGATCTTCCAGACCGAAGCCGAGGCGCGCTGGCTCGACCACTCCGAGTCCCGGCTCGCCCGGCTCTCCGCGACGGCCGCGCGCAGGGCCGAGACCACTCCCGCGCCCGCGTCACCCGATCCGTCGACCGACCCGTCGCCCCATCCGGCGGACAACACGGAGGACGGCACGGCGCACGACGCGGGAGAGCTGGTCGCGCCCGCCGTCAGTACCACCGATACCGCAACCGCTCGTAACACCCAGACGTCTCGCAGCGCACGGCGTTAAGCCCGCGTCGCACGACCATCCCGTCCCAGGGGGACTCCTTCATGTCCGAAGCCATGCCCGGATCCATGCCCGGATCCATGCCTCAGAAATCACAACAGCCCCACCAGCCACATGAGTCACAGCAGCCCGTACTGCGACTCGAGCAGCTGACCCGCGTCCACGGCAGCGGCGCCACCGAGGTGCACGCCCTGCGCGGCGTCAACCTCTCCGTCTTCCCCGGTGAACTCGTCGCCGTCATGGGCCCGTCCGGCTCCGGCAAGTCCACCCTGCTCACCATTGCCGGCGGCCTCGACAGCCCCACTTCGGGCCGCGTCGTCGTCGAAGGTACGGACATCACGGCCGTAGGCCGCAAGGAACTCGCCGCCCTGCGCCGCCGCAGCATCGGCTACGTCTTCCAGGACTACAACCTCATCCCGGCCCTGACCGCCGCCGAGAACGTCGCCCTGCCCCGCGAACTGGACGGCGTATCCGCCCGCAAGGCCCGCGTCGTCGCCGTCGCGGCGCTGGAGGAGATGGGCCTCGGTTCGCTCG
This sequence comes from Streptomyces sp. TRD_SC_5, assembly GCF_056836825.1. Classification (NCBI taxonomy): domain Bacteria; kingdom Bacillati; phylum Actinomycetota; class Actinomycetes; order Kitasatosporales; family Streptomycetaceae; genus Streptomyces; species Streptomyces sp. TRD_SC_5. The sequence continues at coordinate 3,574,850 of NZ_JBWZZS010000001.1, forward strand.
CCGACCGCTTCCCCGACGAGATGTCCGGCGGCCAGCAGCAGCGCGTGGCCATCGCCCGCGCCCTGGTGGGCGACCGTCGCCTCGTCCTCGCCGACGAGCCCACCGGCGCCCTGGACTCCGAGACGGGCGAGTCCGTACTCGCACTGCTGCGCGCCCGCTGCGACGCGGGCGCCGCCGGCATACTCGTCACCCACGAGCCGCGCTTCGCGGCCTGGGCCGACCGGGTGGTCTTCCTGCGCGACGGCTCCGTCGTCGACGAGACCCTGCGCAGCCAGGCCGACTCCCTGCTCTCCGGGCAGGCGGCCGCACAGTGAATCGCTGGTACCACTCCTGGGTGGCCGCGGTGCGCATCGCCCGCCGCGACGCCTGGCGCTTCAAGGGCCGCAGTTCCCTCGTACTCGCCATGATCGCCCTGCCGATCCTGGGCGTGAGCGCCGCCGATCTGACCGTGCGCAGCGCGGAGCTCTCCACCGAGCAACAGATGGGACGCGACCTGGGCGCCGCCGACGCCCGGATGTCCGACCCGGGCATGGGCGGCGTGCCGATCCACCAGTCGCCCGACGGCATCAACAGCACGCCGGTCAAGGACTACGAGGACGGGCCGTGGCCCGAGGGGCCCGGTGACATCCCGGCGGCCTTCCCTGCGGGCGCCAAGACGCTCAAGGACTCGAACGGCAGCGGCAAGCTCCGTACGAAGCACGGCCTTCTCAACGCCGTGATCCACGAGCTGGACGCCACCGACCCCATGACCCGGGGCATCATGACCCTCGACGAGGGCCGGTTCCCGGACAAGGCCGGCGAAGTCGCCGCGACCACGCACTTCCTGGAGTCGGGCGGCCTGGAGGTGGGCTCGACGATCGCGGCCCGCGGGCTGGCCACCGAGTACCGGATCGTCGGCTCGTACGAACTCCCCGACTCGCTCAAGGCCGATGAGGTCCTCGCCCCGCCCGGCACCTTCCTGGCGCCGCTCGACAAGGCGCTGAAGGCCGACGGCCTGCCCGGCACGGAGGCCGGCAGCACCTACCTGGTTTCCGTGGGCGGCGCCGGCGACGGCGACGGTTTCACGTGGAACATGGTCAAGAAGGCGAACAGCCAAGGCATTTCGGTCGTTTCGCGAGCCGTCGCCCTCGACCCGCCCGCCGACTCCGAGGTGCCGCTCTACCAGAGGGACGGCTGGAGCAACTACGAGCAGAGCGCGGCGTCCGAGGCCGCGGCGCTCGCCGCCGTCGCCACCGTCGTCGGCCTCGCCATGCTGGAGATCTGCCTGCTGGCCGGCCCCGCGTTCGCGGTCGGCGCCCGGCGCTCCGCCCGCCAGCTCGGCCTGGTCGGCGCGAACGGCGGCGACCGCCGCCACATCCGCGCCATCGTGCTCTCCGGCGGTCTGGTCATCGGCGTCGCCGCGGCCGTCGTCGGCACCGTACTCGGCCTGCTCCTCACCTTCGCGCTGCGGCCGCTGCTCGAGGACTACATGGGCAAACGGTTCGGCAGCTTCGACATCCGGCCGCTGGAACTGCTCGGCATCGGTCTGCTCGCCGTCCTCACCGGCCTGCTCGCCGCGATCGTCCCGGCCATCACCTCCTCCCGGCAGACCGTGCTGGCCTCGCTCACCGGCCGCCGCGGCGTACGCCGCTCCAGCCGCGTACTGCCCGTCATCGGCCTGATCGCGGCCGGCCTGGGCATCACCATCACCCTGTACGGGGCCACCGCCACCGACAACGTCACCATCGTCGCGGGCGGCAGCGCCCTCGCCGAGCTGGGCATCGTCGCGCTCACCCCCGCCCTGGTCGGCCTCTTCGGCAGGCTCGGCGGATGGCTGCCGCTGTCGCCGCGCCTCGCTCTGCGTGACGCCGTACGCAACCGCGGCCGTACGGCCCCCGCCGTCGCGGCCGTGCTGGCCGCCGTCGCGGGCACGGTCGCGGTGGCGACGTACGCCGCCAGCACCGACGTACAGCAGCGTGCCGCGTACTCGGCGCGGCTGCCGCACGGCGCGGTGAGCGTGATGGCCGCCGAGGGCGGCGGCCGCGATGTGCCGGCCGTGCGCGCGGCCGTCCAGAAGCACTTCCCCGTCGACGTACGCGCCGACGTGGACCGCATAGCCGTGGGCAACGCCAACTGCGCGCCGTACAGCGACGCCAAGGGCTGCGGGCGGTACGAGATCTTCACACCCAAGGACAACCGCTGCGCCCTGTGGACGGAGGACGTCCCCGGCTCGAAGGAGCTCACACCGGCCGAGCGCCGCAAGCTGTCGGAGGACTGGCGCTGCAAGGAAGGCTCCCAGTACTCCGAGTACGACGTCCTCGTGGCCGACGACAAGCTGCTGTCGGTCCTCGCGATCGACGATGCGGCCGCCGCCGCCGCGCTCAAGAGCGGCAAGGCTGTCTCCTTCGACCGGCGCAATGTCGAGAAGGGGCAGGTCGGCATCAAGCTGATCACCGACACCAAGAAGGCCGACCTGATGGCGCAGGAGGGCAAGGAGGCCCCCGGCGAAATCAAGTCCTTCCCCGTCCACCAGGTCCCGGAATCAGCCACCGCGTACGGGCTGAAGATCGTCCTTCCCGAGCAGGCGGCGAAGGCCGCCGGGCTCACCACCGCCCCGCTCGGCGCGTACTTCTCGACCGACAAGCTGCCCAGCAGCACCCAGCAGCAGAAGCTCGACGCGGCACTCGACGCACTGGGCACCAACGACGCCCTGTACGTCGAAACCGGCTACACCAGCGACAACAGCATCATCCTGCTGGCCCTGACCGTCTTCGCCGGGCTCGTCACCATCGGCGCGGCAGGCATCGCCACGGGCCTCGCCCAGACGGACGCCGAGCCCGACCTGAAGACCCTCGCCGCGGTCGGCGCGCCCCCACGGGTGCGCAGGACGCTGAGCGGATTCCAGTGCGGGGTGGTCGCCGCGATGGGCGTGGTGCTCGGCTCGGCGGCGGGCGTGCTGCCCGCGATCGGGCTGCGGCTGACCGAGGAACGCCAAGAGCTCAAGTGGTACGAGGAGGCCCTCGCCTCCGGCATGGGCGGCATGAGCGACGCACCGTACGTCCCGATCGTCATCCCCTGGGAAACCCTCGCGGCACTGCTCGTCGCCGTACCCGTGGGCGCGGCGCTCCTCGCCGCACTGGTCACCCGGTCCCGCACCGCTGTGGCGCGGCGCGCGGCGGCCTGACACACGGCGGTTGTTTCCCGTGCCCCCGTACAGGGTGGATCACCTCTGTGCGGGGGCACACCGTGTTGTGACGCAGGTGTACGAGAGAATGGCCGCATGGAGATGCCGAGGAGTGAACGGTCGCAGGAGAGCCCCCATGTCCTGGTCGTAGGACAGGACGGAATGGCTCTCGGCGGCGCGGACGACGAGTCTCGCGAGGTGCCAGTGACGGAGATGGTCGAACAGCCCGCAAAAGTCATGCGCATCGGCAGCATGATCAAGCAACTCCTGGAGGAAGTACGGGCGGCTCCCCTCGACGAGGCGAGCCGGGTACGCCTGAAGGACATTCACGCCAGCTCGGTGAAGGAGCTCGAAGACGGCCTCGCGCCCGAGCTCGTCGAAGAGTTGGAGCGGCTCTCCCTGCCCTTCACGGACGAAGCGATCCCCTCCGAGGCGGAACTGCGCATCGCGCAGGCCCAGTTGGTCGGGTGGCTCGAAGGTCTCTTCCACGGCATCCAGACGGCGCTTTTCGCCCAGCAGATGGCGGCGCGGGCGCAGCTGGAGCAGATGCGACGCGCGCTTCCGCCGGGGTCGGGTCACGATGACGACGACCAGGAGGACGGCCACGGTCCGGTGCGCTCGGGCCCGTACCTCTAAGTCCTTTCGGCAGCTGCTTGCGAGCGACGAGAGGCCCGCACCGCCAGGACGGCGGTGCGGGCCTCTCGCGTACGTCGACCGCGGACTGCTCAGGCCGTCGTCGTCAGCAGGATCTTGCCGACGTGGTCGCCCGCCTCCAGTGCCCGGTGCGCCTCCGCCGCCTCGGTCATCGGCACGACCCGGTGCACGACCGGGCGTACGCGGCCGGTGGTGATCAGCGGCCAGACGTGCTCCCGTACGGCGGAGACGATCGCCGCCTTCTCGCCCAGCGGGCGCGCCCGCAGCGTCGTCGCCGTGATCGCGGCGCGCTTCTTCATCAGCGCGCTCAGGTTGATTTCGCCCTTCACACCGCCCTGCATGCCGATGATCGCGAGGCGGCCGTTGACGGCGAGCGCCTTCACGTTCCGGTCCAGGTACTTCGCGCCGATGATGTCGAGGATGACGTCGGCGCCGGCCCCGTCCGTGGCCTTGCGGAGTTCCTGTACGAAGTCCTGCTCGCGGTAGTCGATGAGGATGTCGGCACCGAGTTCCGCGCAGCGCGCCAGCTTCTCGGGGCCGCCCGCGGTGACCGCCACCCGCGCACCGACCGCCTTGGCGAGCTGGATCGCCATCGTGCCGATACCGCTCGCGCCGCCGTGCAGCAGCAGCGTCTCGCCGGGCCGCAGGTGGGCGATCATGAAGACGTTCGACCAGACCGTCGAGGTCGCCTCGGGCAGGGAAGCCGCCGTGACGAGGTCCATGCCACTGGGCACGGGCAGCAGCTGCCCCGCCGGTACGACGACCTTCTCGGCGTACCCGCCGCCGGTCAGCAGCGCGCACACCTCGTCACCGACGGACCAGCCCGAGACACCGGGCCCCAGGGCGGCGACCCGCCCGGAGCATTCGAGACCGGGGTACGGGGACGAGCCGGGCGGCGGGTCGTAGAAGCCCTGGCGTTGCAGCAGGTCGGCGCGATTGACGGCGCTCGCGGCGACCTCGACAAGGACCTCGCCCTCGCCGGGTACGGGATCGGGGACCTCCGCCCATACGAGCGCCTCGGGGCCACCGGGTTCAGGGATCGTGATCGCATACATGGCCGCGAGGCTACTCCGCACCGGAGGCAAGCACTCCGTCTCCCCGGCTACTCCGGCGCTGTCACCCGCATGTCCCCCGCGCTCGTGGCACCGGGCGAGACGCGCACGATGGTGATCACGCGGTCCGTCAGCTGGAGCGGGCTGGCCACCGGGTCGTCGTAACCGAGCAGCCGGTGTCCGCGCAGGACGCTGACCACCAGGTCGTCGGTCTCCCGTACGTTCCGTCCCACCTCGGCCTTTATCACCGGCCGTTCGATGAGGTCGAGACCGCTGCCCTGCTGGATCAGGTCCTCCATCACCGTGCCCGCGCTGGGGCTGAGCACGGACAGGCCGAGGAGGCGGCCGGCCGCGCTGGCGCTGGTGATGACGGCGTCGGCGCCCGACTGGCGCAGCAACGGCGCGTTCTCCTCCTCACGGACCGCGGCGACGATCTTCGCGCCCCGGTTGAGCTGGCGTGCGGTGAGCGTGACCAGGACCGCCGTGTCGTCGCGCTGGGTCGAAATGACGATCTGCCGGGCCCGCTGGACTTCGGCGCGCAGCAGTACGTCGCTGCGGGTCGCGTCGCCCAGGACGCCCGTGAACCCGTCGGCGTTGGCCGCTTCGATGACCTTCGCACTCGGGTCGACGACCACGATCTGCTCTTTCCTGAGCCCTGTGGCCGCCAGGGTCTGGATCGCGGAACGGCCCTTGGTGCCGAACCCGACGATGACGGTGTGGTCGCGCAACTGGGTCCTCCAGCGGTTCAGCCGCCACTCCTCCCGGGTCCGCTCCGTGAGGACCTCGAGAGTGGTGCCGACCAGGATGATCAGAAAGAGCACGCGCAGCGGCGTCACCAGCAGCACGTTGGTGAGCCTGGCGCTGTCGCTGTGCGGCACGATGTCGCCGTAACCCGTCGTGGAGAGGGTCACGGTGGAGTAGTAGACGGCGTCGAGGAAGTCGAGGCTCTCGTCGGCGTTGTCGTGGTAGCCGGCGCGGTCGACGTAGACGATGAAGACCGTCAGCACCAGGACCGCCAGCGCCATCAGCAGCCGCTTGCCGACCTGCCGCAGCGGACGGTCGACGATACGGCGCGGCAGCTTGATCCGAGCGGTGACAAGGTGCTCGTCGGCATGCCTGGCCATCGCGTCTTGGCCGGGAAGTTTCACGTGAAACGTCCTTCTGTCCAGGGCAGGTCGAGGATTTCCAGTTCCTGGCCGGCCCGTGCGCCGCCGGGCGGGACGACGGCCAGGCCGTCGGCGGTGGCGATGCCGCGGAGCATCGCCGGACCGTTGTAGTGCAGCGGCACGGCCCGCTCCGGCCCGTTTCCGTCCCTGCCGCCTGCGCGGTGGACGACGGGGACGAGCCGGGTGTCGTACGGATGGCCGCTCACATCGTCCCGTACGGGCGAGACGTACGGCGCGAGGGGTGGCCGCTGGGCACGGGCGCGCAACAGCGGCTCGGCGAGGGTCAGCAGCCCGGACACGGCGGCGAGCGGATTGCCGGGCAGGCCGACGAGGTACCGGCCGCCGTCTTCACCATCTGCCAGGCGCGCCAGCAGCATCGGATGGCCTGGACGCACCGCGACACCGTCCACGAGCAGCTCGGCGCCCGCCCTCCGCAGGATCGGGTGGACGTGGTCGAGGGGGCCGGCCGCCGTACCGCCCGTGGTGACGACGAGGTCGGCCTCGGAGTCGGTGACCGCCCGGTGCAGCGCGTCGGCGTCGTCACCGAGATGCCGGGTGCCGATCACATCGGCGCCGAGCGCGCGCAGCCACGGGTCGAGGAGGGGGCCGAGGGCGTCGCGGACCATACCGTCGTGCGGCAGGCCCTCGCTCAGCAACTCATCGCCCAGTACGAACACTTCGACGCGGGGCCGGGGCGCGACGGACAGCCCGTCATAACCGGCGGCCGCGGCGAGCCCGAGCACGGCGGGGGTCACGAGCGCACCGGCGGGCAGCAACTGGTCGCCGGTACGGCACTCCTGGCCGCGCGGCCGGATGTCCTGCCCCTGCACCACCTCGCGGCGGGTGTGCAGCCGCCCCCTGGCCTCGTCCAGCCGGGCGTGCTCGCTGCGGATCACGGCGGTGGCGTCGGGCGGGATGCGGGCTCCGGTGGCGATACGTACGGCCGCACCGTCGGCGAGCGGGCCGGGCGCGGCATGCCCGGCCAGCACCTGCCCGCCTTCCGCTACGTTCCACCACGGTCCCGGCCCGGCGACCGCCCACCCGTCCATGGCTGACGTATCGAAGGAGGGCAGGTCGGTGAGGGCGTCGAGAGGCTCGGCGAGGACCAGCCCGAGGGCCTGCGCGAGCGTCACCCGCCGCGCGGGGGGCACGGCTGCCCCGCCGACCCGGGCGGCAACGGCACGGGCCTCGGCCCAGGGCGTGGCGCCGGTACGGGGCGGGGGCGGCGGCACGGCACCGGGCTGACCTGGGCCGTTGGTGGGGCCGTTGGTGGCGCCGGAGTGGCCGGAGTGACCAAGGTGCGCGGCGTCACCGGCGCCACGGGCGTGGCCGGTCTGACCGACGTGGCCGACATGACCCGCCTGACCCGCCTGACCGGCCCGACCGGCCTGGCCCGCCCGACCAACCTCACCGGCCTCATCGGCATGACCGGCCTGATTGGTGTGACTGGCGGGGCTGACGTGGCCAAGAGGAGCGGCGTGGCCGACGAGGTGGTCGGCCTGATCGCCGTGGCCGGCCTGACCCGCGTGACCAACCTCAGCCTCCTGACCGGCCTGGCCGGTGAGATGTGTGTGGCCGGTGTTCTGGCCCGCCTGCTTCGGCGACTGCCCCGGCTCATGCTCCGCGCCAGGAGCCGGTGATGCCGGCGCCCGGCGTACGAGAGCGAGCGCCTCTTCGACCTCGCGGTCCTCCTGGCTCACCCGGCGCCGTCTTCCGTGCCGTGTCCGCTCGCTTCGCCCTTGGCCTCTTCCTCCGCTTCGGCCGCCCAACGGGCGGCGAGAGCAGCAGCCTTGCGAGCCGCTTCGGCGACGGCGTCCGGCCCGTCCCCGCCGGCCTTCGCAGCCGCGTAACCGACCAGGAAGGTGGTGAGCGGCGCTGCGGGCCTCGCAACACCGTGCGCGGCGTCGCGGGCGAGGTCGAGCAGGACGTTGATGTCGACATCGAGTTCGATGCCGAGTTCGTCCTTGACTGCGGTCATCCATTCATCCAGCACGTGCCCATGCTCCCTGATCCTGGACCGGGCGGCGGCAATGTCTTCCCAGGTGTCGCAGTCGAAGGAGTCGAGCGGCCCGGCGGCGACGCGGGTCAGGGCGAGCTCGTGCGTGAGCATCCGCAGCGGCAGCCCGGAGAGGCCGCCGTGCTCGGTGGCGAGGAGGGCCAGTTCGCGGCGCAGTGGTTCGGCGCGGTAGGCGGCGACGAGCGGCTGGTCCCGCCCGCCCGCGTCCACGAGCAGCGCCGCTTCCCGCCCACTGCTCTCCAGCGCATCGAGCAGCCGCTGGACCGTCCCGCTGCCGATGAAGGGCAGATCGGCGGAGAGTACGAGCAGACTCTCCGCGGTGGTACGCCGCACTCCGGCGTCGAGCGCGGCCAGCGGCCCGCCCCCGGCCGGTTCCTCACGCGCCCACTCGACGGCCCGCAGGGTCGCCCGCCGCCCGCCGACGACGACGGTCGTCCCGGCCCCGCGGCAAACACCCAGCACCCGGTCGAGGAGGGTACGCCCGCCCACGCGGACACCGGGCTTGTCCGCCCCGCCCAGCCGCTTGGCAGCCCCTCCGGCCAACACGATGGCGTCGTACGCGGTCGCGGTCATGCCACGAGTATGCGGGGCGGGGTTTTTCTTCAAGACGCCGGAGGGGCTGAAGTTGCCCTGGGGGCAACATCCAGCCCGTCCGGCGTTTGAGGACACGCCGGAGGGCGTCCGGGTGTCCTCCGGGCGCCTGGGGGCTTGCCCCCCACGCGGCGTGGCCGCACATGTCACAGCCGGGAAGGGGCGGGTAGGAGAAGGCCCCGCGCAGCGGCCCTAAAGCGTGCGCAGCAGCAGCGTCGGCCGCTCCACGCAGTCCGCCACGTACCGCAGGAACCCACCCGCAGTCCCCCCGTCACATACCCGGTGGTCGAACGTCAGCGACAACTGCACAACCTTGCGCACCGCCAACTCCCCCTCATGCACCCAGGGCTTCGGCACGATCCGGCCGACCCCGAGCATCGCCGCCTCCGGGTGGTTGATGATCGGCGTGGACCCGTCGACCCCGAACACCCCGTAGTTGTTCAGCGTGAACGTGCCACCCGTCAGATCCGCCGGCGTCAGCGACCCCTTCCTGGCCGACTCCGTCAACCGGGCGAACTCCGCACTCAGTTCATCCACGTTGCGCGCATGCGCGTCCCGTACGACGGGAACGACCAGCCCCCGCTCCGTCTGCGCTGCGAACCCGAGGTGCACGCCCGGAAGACGGACGATCTCGCGGGAGGCCATGTCGACGGTGGAGTTGAGCTCCGGGAAGCGGGCCAGCGCAGCCGTACAGATCCGGGCGAGGAGCGCGAGTACCGATACCGGTGGCCCGCCCGCCTGGTTCATCGACGTACGAGCCGCCATGAGCTCGGTCGCGTCCGCGTCCACCCAGCAGGTGGCATCCGGGATTTCACGCCGGCTGCGCGACAGCTTGTCCGCGACAGCGCCGCGCATCCCACGCAGCGGGACACGTTCACCGACGGCAGCCACCGCAGGTACGGGCACGGGCGCCGGCGGAGCCACCTCCTCCGCCCCACGGATCGCGCCCTCCACATCGGCTCGCAGGATCAGACCGTCGGGCCCCGATCCCTGCAAGGCCCGCAGGTCCAGACCGTTCTCGCGCGCCAGCCGCCGCACCAGCGGTGAAATGACCGGCACGGGCCCGACCTCAGCGACCTCGGCCTCGGCCACCGCCACCGACCCTGCAGCCGCCACCGGCCGGATACGCCGTCGCCGCGCGACCGCCGCTCCCGTGCCGTACCCCACCAGCACGTTCCCCGATGACTCCGCCTCACCGGCATCAGCAACCGAAGCCGACGCCGACGAAGCAACCGAAGAGGACGCCGCCGCCCCCACCGCGACCGTCAGCAGCGGTGATCCGACCGGAAGTTCGGTCCCCTCCTCGCCGAAGCGGGCGGTCACCACGCCCCCGTACGGGCAAGGCACCTCCACCATCGCCTTGGCCGTCTCGACCTCGACCACCGGCTGGTCGACGGCGACCACATCGCCCACCTCCACCAGCCAGCGCACGATCTCCGCCTCGGTCAGTCCCTCCCCGAGGTCGGGCAACTTGAATTCCAGGACCTGAGGCATCAGATGCCCGCCTCCCACTGGAGCCGCGCGACCGCGTCGAGCACCCGGTCCACTCCCGGCAGATGGTGCCGCTCCAGCATCGGCGGCGGATACGGAATGTCGAACCCGGCGACCCGCAGCACCGGCGCCTCCAGGTGATGGAAGCACCGCTCCGTCACCCGGGCGGCGATCTCCCCGCCGGGCCCGCCGAAGCCGGTGGACTCGTGGACGACGACCGCCCGGCCCGTACGCCGTACCGAAGCCGCCACCGTCTCGTCGTCGAACGGCACGAGCGAGCGCAGGTCGACGACCTCCAGGTCCCAGCCCTCCGCCTCGGCCGCCTCCGCCGCCTCCATGCACACCGGCAGGGACGGCCCGTACGTGATGAGCGTCGCGCTGCGCCCCGAGCGCCGTACGACCGCACGCCCGATCGGCTCGACGGCGGTGGGCGCGTCCGGCGACCACGCCGCCTTCGACCAGTACAGCCGCTTCGGCTCGAGGAAGACCACGGGATCGTCCGACGCGATCGCCGCCCGCATCAGCCCGTACGCGTCCTCGACCGTCGCCGGCGTCACGACATGGAGCCCCGGAGTCGCCATGTAGTACGCCTCGGACGAGTCACTGTGGTGCTCGACCCCGCCGATCCCGCCGCCGTACGGCACCCGGATCACCATCGGCATCGGCATCGCGCCGCGCGTACGGTTGCGCATCCGTGCCACATGGCTGATGAGCTGCTCGAACGCCGGATACGCGAAGGCGTCGAACTGCATCTCGACGACGGGCCGCAGCCCGTACATCGCCATGCCCACGGCCGTTCCCAGGATCCCCGCCTCGGCGAGCGGCGTATCCGTGCACCGGTCCTCGCCGAACTCCTTCACGAGCCCGTCGGTGACCCGGAAGACCCCGCCGAGCGCGCCGACGTCCTCGCCCATCACATGGACGCTCGGGTCCTCCGCCATCGCGTCGCGCAGCGCCCGCCCGAGGGCCTGCGCCATCGTCGCCGGCTTGGCGGCCTTCGCGTCGACCGCGGTCGTCGCTGCCGTCGTCATCGTTCGTCCTCCGCATCGAGCTCGGCCCGCAACAGGGCTTCCTGCTCCCTCAGCTGCGCGGTCTTCTCGGCGTAGACGTGCGCGAAGAGGTCCATGGGGTCGAGCACCGGGTCCGCGTTCATCCGCTCGCGCAACTGCGCGGCCATCGTCTCGGCCGCCTCACGGGCCTGCTGTATGCCGTCCTCGTCAAGCATTCCGCGCTCCGTGAGTTCCCGCTCGAGGAGCTGGACCGGGTCATGGGCGCGCCATGCCTCGACCTCGGCGTCGCCCCGGTAGCGGGTCGCGTCGTCGGCGTTCGTGTGGGCCTCGATGCGGTACGTGACCGCCTCGACCAGCGTCGGACCGCCACCCCGCCGGGCGCGCTCCACCGCTTCGGCCAGCACCTCGTGCACGGCGGCGGCGTCGTTGCCGTCGACGAGCCGGCCCGGCATTCCGTACCCGACGGCCTTGTGGGCCAGCGACGGGGCGGCGGTCTGCTTGGCGAGCGGCACGGAGATCGCGAAGCCGTTGTTCTGTACGAGGAAGACGACCGGCGCCTGCCATACGGCGGCGAAGTTCAGCGCTTCGTGGAAGTCGCCCTCGCTGGTGCCGCCGTCGCCGACCATGGCGAGCGCGACCACGTCGTCGCCCTTGAGGCGCGCGGCGTGCGCGAGGCCCACCGCGTGCGGCAGCTGGGTCGCGAGCGGGGTGCACAGCGGCGCGATGCGGTGCTCGCGCGGGTCGTAACCGGTGTGCCAGTCGCCCCGGAGCAGCGTCAGCGCCTGTACGGGGTCAAGACCGCGCACCACGGCGGCGAGGGTGTCCCGGTAGCTCGGGAACAACCAGTCCCGCTCCTCCAGGACGAGCGCGGCCGCGACCTCGCAGGCCTCCTGCCCGGTGCTGGACGGGTAGACGGCGAGGCGGCCCTGCTTGGTGAGGGCGGTGGCCTGCGCGTTGTACCTGCGGCCGCGGACCAGCTCCGCGTACAGCCGCCGCATCAGCCCTGCGTCGAGCCGGTCGGCGGCGGCGGTGCCGAGCACGCGGTGCGGCTCGCTGTCCGGGAGCAGCGGTGCGGGGTCGGTGCGGGGCTTCCAGGCCGGGGGAGGGGTGGGCCGGTAGGCGGCGGCACCGGGCAGGTCCTGGACCGGCCGGACCGTCATCGTGCTTTTCTTCATCGCGTGCACCTCCTCGTGGGAGCGGTGAGAGGGCACAACGATGTGGTGTGCCTCACCTACCGATTGTTCGGTCGTGGACGCAATTTGGCTACAGGCGCCTTCAGCCTGTGGACAAACGGTTCTGCACAGCCTGGGATAGAGGCAGGTCGTCCATGAGAGGGAAGCGGGGGGACATGGCAGCTGAACAAATGGCCGACGCAGGAGCGGGTCCTCCCGCGCGCCCGCTGGACGCCATCGACCGCGACATCCTGCGGATGCTCCAAACGGACGGCCGCGCGTCGATACGGTCCGTCGCCGAGCGCGTGCACGTGTCGCGTGCCAACGCCTACGCGCGCATCAACCGCCTCATCGACGACGGCGTGATCCGCGGCTTCAGCGCGCGCGTGGACCACGAACGCGCGGGGCAGGGAGCGTCGGCGTACATCACGCTCAAGATCGTGCAGAACTCCTGGCGCACCGTGCGCGAACGGCTTCAGGAGCTGCCGGGCGCCGCGCACATCGCGCTGGTCAGCGGGGATTTCGACGTACTGCTGCTGGTGCACACAGCGGACAACAGGGCGCTGCGCGAGCTCGTACTGACGAAGATCCAGTCGATACCGGAGGTACTCAGCACGCGCACCCTGCTGGTCTTCGAGGAGACGGACCTGGACTCGACCGGCTCCCCGCAGCTGCCTCAGACGCCCCAACCGCCCCAGGAGTCGTGAAGGAAGCGCTCAGCGGCTGGTCCGCAGCCCCTCGAAGGCCAGCCGCACCACGGTTTCGGCGAGCTGCTCCCCGTCCACTCCCGCGCTGCTTTCGGCCGTTTGCGGCCGGTACCACTCCACCAGCGAGTTGATCATTCCGAAGAGCAGTCGCGTCGCCATGCGTATGTCCACATCGGCACGCAGATCGCCGTCGGCCGCCGCCGCCTTCATCAGGTCGGCCACTCGCTGGTCGAACTCGCGGCGCCGCTCCAGGGCCCAGCGCTCGGCCTGCGTATTGCCGCGTACGCGAAGGAGCAGCGTGACGTACGGCAGCTCGGCCAGCAGCACCTCCACGGTGCGGCGGGTGACGTATTCGACCCGCTCGACCGCACGGCCGCGCAGCGCGCCCGGCTCGTCGAGGACCCCGAATAGCCCGTTCAGCGCGCGGCTGACCGCGCGCCGCAGCAGCTCCTCCTTGCCGGCGACGTGGTGGTAGATCGAGGACTTCGAAATGCCGGCGGCCTTGGAGAGATGCTCCATGGACGTGCCGTCGTAACCGCGCTCGTTGAAGACCCGGACGGCCACCGACAGGAGCGTCTCGGGGGTGTACGTGTCGCGCTTCGCGGTGGTCATCAGGCGCCCTCCTCCTTCCCGGCGAAAGCCTGCCGGTAGAGCGCCAGAGACGGGGCGTAGCGCCCGGTCGGACAGCACTCGTGCAGGTTCTTCAGCAGGTCGTACGCCCAGTCCTGGCCGAGCGCACCGCTCCACTCGCCGGGCCCCAAGGGGTAGTTGACGCCAAGACGCATCGCCGTGTCGATGTCCTCGGGCGAGGCGACGCCCCGCGCGACGGCGTCCGCCGCCAGGTCGACGAGCATGGCGACCGTACGGGCGACGATCATGCCGGGGACGTCGCCGATGACGCTGACGTCCTTGCCGAGCTTCTGGAAGAGCCCGGTGGCCTCGGCGACCGCCCTCGCGGACGTGTCCTCGGACGCCGACAGGGCGATACGGGTGGCACCGCGGTAGTCGAGGGCGAGGTCGAAGTAGACGACGTCTTCGAACTCGACGGAGGTCCGTCCGTCGGCCGGTACGAGCTGCCCTTCGCCCGGCAGCTCGATGTACGGGCCGCCCGCCTCGACCCGCTCCACGGCGATGCCCGCCTCCTCCATCATCGCGACGAGGACGTCGGCGTGACCGAGGTCGCCGACGACGGTGACGGCTTCGGGGGCCTCTTCGGGTCCTGCGGTCCGGGGAGCCGGCCTGGCCGTCTCTTCGCCGCCGTACGGGAACCAGCCGTGGCCCGACTTGCGGCCGAGGCGGCCCGACTCGACGAGGCGGCGCTGGGCGAGGGAGCGGGCGAATTTGGGGCTCTGGAAGAACGACTCCCAGACGGACCGGCTGACGGCTTCGTTGACGTCCTGTCCGATCAGGTCGGTCAGCTCGAAGGGGCCCATTTTGAAGCCGCCCGACTCGCGCAGTACGGCGTCGATGGTGGCCGGGTCCGCGCCCTGCTCCTCGTACACCGCGAAGGCCTCGGCGTAGAAGGGGCGGGCGATGCGGTTCACGATGAAACCGGGGGTGTCCGCGCAGCGGACGGGGGTCTTGCCCCAGGCGGCCGCTGTCGCCCACGCGCGCGTGGCGCTCGTTTCGTCGGTCGCGAAGCCGCTGACGACCTCGACCAGCGGCAGGAGCGGCGCGGGGTTGAAAAAGTGCATCCCTACGAAGCGGCCGGGGTTCTTCAGGGGACCCGCGATGGCCGTGACGGAGAGGGAGGAGGTGTTTGTGGCAAGGAGGCAGTCCTCGGTGACGATCGCTTCGAGCGCCGTGAAGAGCTGCTGCTTGACGGGCAGGTGCTCGACGATCGCCTCGACGACCAGCGCGGCGTCGGCCAGCTCGGCGAGATCGTCGGCGGTGTGCAGCCGGGCGCGGACGCTGTCCGCGTCCCCGCGGTCGAGCCTGCCCTTCTCGACGAGCCGGTCCAGGCGGGCCCCGACGGCCTTGGCGGCCTCCCGGGCGCGTCCGGGGCCGGCGTCGTACAGACGCACCGGGTGACCGGCCAGGAGGGCGACCTGGGCGATGCCCTGACCCATGGTTCCGGTGCCGACGACGGCGACGGTGCCGGCCCGATCGATTGCTGTCATGGCCCCGATCCTCCCGCATGAGTTGTCCACAGGTTTTACCGGGCCCTCTTGTCCCGACCGATCGTTCGGTTACTGTATCTCGTGTCCGCCTGTCCCTGCCCAGCTCGACGAGGAGTTGGTCCGCCGTGGCCGCCGAACTCACCACTTCCCAGCTGTCCGACAAGCACCGGACCACGCTCGACCAGGCGCTCGACGTGATCCGCACGCGGGCGTACTGGTCCCCGCACCCCGAGCACCCCAAGGCGTACGGCGAGAACGGCAGCCTGAGCGCAGCCGAAGGGCTCGCGGCCTTCCAGGACCTGCACGGCAGCCGCTTCGAACTCGACCAGCCCGGCACCGACGGCTGGACGGGCGCCGAGGTGTCCCCGTACGGCCCGGAGCTGGGCATCGAGTACCCGCACGCCGACATCGACGTACTGCTGCCCGCGATGCGCGCGGGCATGGGCGCCTGGCGGGAGGCGGGCCCCGAGACCCGCGCCCTGGTCTGCATCGAAATCCTGTCGCGCATCAGCGCCCGTACGCACGAATTCGCGCACGCGGTCATGCACACCAGCGGCCAGGCCTTCATGATGGCGTTCCAGGCGGGCGGGCCGCACGCGCAGGACCGTGGCCTGGAAGCGGTGACGTACGCGTACGCGGAGCAGATCCGCACCCCCGGCATCGCCGAGTGGTCCAAGCCGCAGGGCAAGCGCGACCCGCTCAGCCTCAGCAAGTCCTTCACCGCCGTTCCGCGCGGCATCGCGCTGCTGATCGGCTGCAACACCTTCCCCACGTGGAACGGCTACCCGGGCCTCTTCGCCTCCCTGGCCACCGGAAACCCCGTCCTGGTCAAGCCGCACCCGCGCGCGGTCCTGCCCCTGGCCCTCACGGTCCGGGTCGCCCGCGAGGTCCTCGGCGAGGCGGGCTTCGACCCGAACCTGGTCGCGCTGGCCGTCGAGAACCCCGGCGAGGGCATCGCGAAGATCCTCGCGACCCGCCCCGAGATCCGGATCATCGACTACACAGGCTCCACGTCGTTCGGCGAGTGGCTGGAGGCCAACGCCCGCCAGGCGCAGGTCTACACCGAGAAGGCCGGCGTCAACACGGTCGTCATCGACTCCACCGACGACTACAAGGGAATGCTGTCCAACCTGGCGTTCTCGCTGTCCCTCTACAGCGGCCAGATGTGCACCACCCCGCAGAACCTCCTGATCCCCAGGGACGGGATCATGACGGACGCCGGTGAGAAGTCCTACGAAGAGGTGGTCTCCGACCTCGCGGCCTCGGTCGCCGGCCTGCTGGGCGACGACGCCCGCGCGAACGCCCTGCTGGGCGCCCTGGTCAACCCCGACGTGAAGGCCCGCCTCGAAGCGGCGGCCGGAATGGGCGAAGTGGCACTCCCCTCACGGGAGATCACAAACCCGGACTTCCCGCAAGCGGTGGTCCGGACGCCGGTCATGGTCAAGCTCGACGGCGCCAAGCCGGACGCGGAAGCGGCGTACATGTCCGAGTGCTTCGGCCCGGTCTCCTTCGCGGTCGCCGTCGACTCCACGGAGGACGGCCTGGAGCTGCTGCGCCGTACGGTGCGCGAGAAGGGCGCGATGACGGTCGGCGCGTACACGACCTCGCAGATCACGGAGGCCGCCATCGAGGAGGTCTGCCTGGAGGAGTCGGCGCAGCTCTCGCTGAACCTGACCGGCGGGGTCTACGTCAACCAGACCGCGGCGTTCTCCGACTTCCACGGCTCGGGCGGCAACCCGGCGGCCAACGCCGCGCTGTGCGACGCGGCGTTCGTGGCCAACCGGTTCCGGGTGGTGGAGGTCCGCAGGCAGGCGTAGCCGGCCGGCTTTCCGACTGCCTCACGCCCTTCTGACGCCCGTCGTCGTGACCCACGTCGTCCTGACGCCCGTCGTCGCTCCGCTCAAGCAGGGGTGGCGACGGGCGGCCCGCCCCAGTGGAACAGCGTCATGGCCACGCTGGTCGCCAGGTTGTAGCTGGACACCTGCGGCCTCATGGGCAGGGCCACCAGCCTGGTCGCCCGACTGCGCAGTTCCGGCGAGATCCCGTGCCGCTCCGAGCCGAACGCCATGAGCGCATCGTCGGGGACCTTGACGGACCTGATGTCCTCGCCCTCCGGGTCCAGTACGTACAACGGGCCCGGCGGCAGCTCGTCGAGGCTCCTGCGTTCGACGGCCGTGGCGTAGTGCAGCCCCGCGCCGGCACGCACCACGTTGGGGTGCCAGGGGTCCATGTCACCGGTCGTCACGACGCCCGTCACGCCGAACCCGGCAGCCAGCCGGACCACCGCACCGACGTTGCCGAGGTTGCGGGGGTTGTCGAGCACGACGATCGGGGCCGGCCGGGGCAGCCGGTCCAGCGCGTCCGCGTTGGCGCGGGCGTCACGCCGGACCGCCAGTGCGGCCACCGCCGTCGTGTGCACGCGGGGAACCAGCTCGCGCAGGGCGTGTGCCGGGATTTCGACGACGGACTCGGCGAGCACACCCGACACGTCGTCGGCCAGCTCCCGCGCGAGATCCAGCACGGCCTGCCGGTCGCTCGCGACCGTCAGCCGTACGTCCGCGCCGAAGCGCAGCGCGTGCTTCAGGGCGTGGAAGCCGTCGAGCAGAACGGCGTGCGGGGCGGCCTCACGCCACTGCCGCATCACGGCCTCGGCCGCCTCGCTCACGTCCTCAGTCATGGCCTCAGCCTACGGGGGGCCAGCGGCCCGCCCCGCTCACTGGACGGGCGTACGGACCGTGCGGGTCTGTTCCTCATGCCGCGGCCGCTCCTGCGGTGCCGCCTTGGCGGCCGGGCCCTCCAGCATCCGGGCCCGCCCGCGCGACGCCCACCGGCCGATGCGGCGCAGGAAGCCCGTCGGCAGGAAGACCGCGTCGGCGGCGATCATCGCGAGCGAGAAGAAGGGCAGCCCGAGCAGCACGGCGATCGCCGCATGCTCGGCGATCATGACCGCGAGCAGGACGTTCTTGACCCGCCGGTTGAAGAGCGTGAACGGGAAGGCGACCTGCACGGCCACCGTCCCGTACGTCAGCAGCATGACCATCAGACCGCTGGAGGCGAGCATTCCGGAAAGCCCGGGCCAGGGCGAGAAGTAGTCCAGGTGCAGCGGGTAGTAGAGGGCGGTGCCGTCCTGCCAGCGCGAGCCCTGGATCTTGTACCAGCCGGCGGTGGCGTAGACGAGACAGACCTCGGCCATGATCACGAAAAGCCCGGCGTTGTGCACCAGGTTGGCGATGACGTCCAGCAGAACGCGCGGGTGCCCGGGCGCGTAACGTCCGGCGGCCCACCACATCCCCTGTACGGCCCACAGGCCCCAGAAAATCAGCAGCCAGCCCCCGCTGAGTTCGCCCGTGAACGTAAGCGCGGCGAGGCAGGCGCCCAGCGCGACCCACAGGACGGGCCCCACCCGGTCGGCGCGACCCGGGTCGCGCCGCGCGTCCAGCGACCACACCTGCCCGCACCGCGTCAGCACCAGGTAGATCGCCATGAGGTGGATGACGTTGTCGCCGCCGTCGCCCATGAAGATGCTGCGGTTCTGCAGCGACAGCACACCGATCATGAAGAGGACGGACATGGTCCTGGTACGCCAGCCCAGCATCAGCAGCGCCGCCGACACGACCGCGAGGCCGTAGACGATCTCGAACCAGACCGCGCTCTCCGACCACATCAGCGCGGTGAAGGCCTGGTTGTTCGCTATCAGCTGCTGGGCCATGTCCCAGCTCCACGGCCCGTCCGGCCCGTACAGCTCACGGCGGTGCGGGTACTCGCAGAGCAGGAAGAGCAGCCAGGTCAGCGAGAACCCGATCCGCACGACGGCGCTCTGGTACGGCCCGAGGGCGGTGGAGGTGACGCGCTGAACAGCCCGCGCGAGCTTACGGGCGGGAGCCGCCCCGGCAGCGGCGGGGATACGGACGGACGGGCTCACCGGGCCGCCTCCGTCGACGCGCGCCGCGCGCCCTGCGGCAGATCCGCGTCGGTCACGGGCCACCAGGGAAGCACCCGGTGGGCCGGGCGGCCGTTGGTTTTCTCGTCGCTCCACGACGGCGCCTTCACCCACATGGTCTCCGACCTCACCTGTA
This sequence comes from Streptomyces sp. TRD_SC_5, assembly GCF_056836825.1. NCBI lineage: Bacteria > Bacillati > Actinomycetota > Actinomycetes > Kitasatosporales > Streptomycetaceae > Streptomyces > Streptomyces sp. TRD_SC_5. The sequence goes on from NZ_JBWZZS010000001.1 coordinate 3,594,069, forward strand.
TCCGCTCGACCTCGCCGCCCAGGTCCTGCCCGGCGAGGCGCAGCATGACGGTGCGACGGACGTAGCGCTCGGAGAGGGCGCCGCGCATGCCGTTCGGCTTGTTCGCGTTGTCGTGCGAGGCGGTGTAGAAGTCCCAGGAACGCCGCAGCGCGTTCTGGACGGTGTGGCTCGGCAGCAGATTGCCGCGGATCGCTTCGCCGTCCTGGGCGGAGAGGTCGATCCAGTCGGTGGTCTTCCACTGCCCGTCGGGCTTACGGACCTGGGCCCGCACCTGTACGGCGATGTTCTGCTGGAGCGGGTTGGGAGCGAAGAGCTTCCAGTTCTGCTCGAATTCGGGGTAGACCCAGTCGTCGATGGCCTCACCGTTCTGCTTGGTGAGGGTGTTGGACGGTGCGACGTGCAGAAAAACCATCCCGAGATGAACGCAGGCGATGACGCCGACGACGGCGAGCGCGAGCGCCGCGACGGCCTGGTACGGGAGAGGCAGGGCTGCGATGCCGCCGCCCGGTATGCCGGGGGCGCGAGGGGAGTCCGGGGCCTCCGGGGCGCCTGCGGCTCCTGTGGCGCCGGGGACAGAACCCTCGTCCCGCGCGACGGTCACGCCCCTGTCGTCGTACGAATCCATCCCGCCCCGATCACCGTCGGCCCCCAACAGTTATCCACAGGGTTGACACCCTACGGGCCGCCGCCTCACCATTGAAGTCACTGGACCGAACGATCGGTCGGTCGGGACGCCGGCAGGGAAGCAGCCGGCAAGGACGGCAGGGGGCTCGGATGGCTACAGCAGCTGTGCACCGCACGACAGCTGAGGCACAGGCCGGACAGGCGGAGCGGTCAGCCGCGCAGATAGCGGCGTTCGACGCGGCGGTGGCGGCGGACGAGCGCATCGAGCCGCGCGACTGGATGCCCGACGCCTACCGGGCCTCGCTGGTCCGCCAGATGGCCCAGCACGCCCACTCGGAAATCATCGGCATGCAGCCGGAGGCCAACTGGATCACCCGCGCGCCCTCACTGCGCCGCAAGGCGATCCTGATGGCAAAGGTGCAGGACGAGGCGGGGCACGGCCTCTACCTCTACAGCGCCGCCGAAACCCTGGGCACCGGCCGCGAAGAGCTCCTCGACAAGCTCCACTCCGGCCGCCAGAAGTACTCGTCGATCTTCAACTACCCCACGCTGACCTGGGCCGACGTCGGCGCGATCGGCTGGCTGGTGGACGGCGCCGCGATCACCAACCAGGTGCCGCTGTGCCGCTGCTCCTACGGCCCGTACGCCCGCGCGATGGTCCGGATCTGCAAGGAGGAGTCCTTCCACCAGCGGCAGGGGTACGAGCTGCTGCTCCACCTCAGCAAGGGGACGCCGGAGCAGCAGGCGATGGCGCAGGACGCGGTGGACCGCTGGTGGTGGCCGTCGCTGATGATGTTCGGCCCCCCGGACGACGAATCGGCGCACTCGACGCAGTCCATGGCCTGGAAGATCAAGCGGCACTCGAACGACGAGCTGCGCCAGCGCTTCGTCGACATCGCCGTCCCACAGGCCGAGGCTCTCGGGCTCACCCTCCCCGACCCGGACCTCCGGTGGAATGAGGAGCGCGGGCAGTACGACTTCGGCGCGATCGACTGGGACGAGTTCTGGGACGTACTGAAGGGCAACGGTCCCTGCAACGAGCAGCGGATCACGCAGCGGCGCACGGCGCACGAAGAGGGCGCCTGGGTCCGGGAAGCGGCGAGCGCGTACGCCGCGAAGCACGGGAAGGCAGCAGCATGACGAACTCCGACTGGCCGCTGTGGGAGGTGTTCGTGCGCTCGCGCCGCGGACTGTCCCACACCCACGCCGGCAGCCTGCACGCGCCGGACGCGGAGATGGCCCTGCGCAATGCCCGCGACCTCTACACCCGCAGGTCAGAGGGCGTCTCGCTGTGGGTGGTGCCGTCGGTGGCGATCACCGCTTCCTCGCCCGACGAGAAGGACCCGTTCTTCGAGCCGGCGGCCGACAAGCCCTACCGGCACCCGACGTTCTACGAGATCCCCGAAGGGGTGAAGCATCTGTGAGCGCGGCCCTCGCCCTGGGCGACGACGCGCTGGTGCTCTCGCACCGGCTGGGGGAGTGGGCGGGACACGCCCCCGTGCTCGAAGAGGAAGTGGCCCTCGCGAACATCGCGCTGGACCTGCTGGGGCAGGCGCGGATCCTGCTCTCCCTCGTCGGTGACGAGGACGAGCTGGCCTACCTCCGCGAGGAGCGGGCCTTCCGCAACCTCCAGCTGGTCGAGCAGCCGAACGGCGACTTCGCGCAGACCATCGCCCGCCAGCTGTACTTCTCCACCTACCAGAGGCTGCTGTACGGACAGTTGGCGGCCGGGGACGGCGAGTTCGCGCCGCTGGCGGCGAAGGCGGTCAAGGAGGTCGCCTACCACCAGGACCACGCCGAGCACTGGACGCTGCGCCTCGGCGACGGCACCGAGGAGAGCCACGAGCGGATGCGGCGGGGCTGCGACGCGCTGTGGCGGTTCACCGGCGAGATGTTCCAGCCCGTCGAGGGCGTCGACGTCGACTGGCAGAAGCTGGAGGCCGGCTGGCGGGCGTCCGTCAGTGCCGTCCTGGAGCGCGCGACGCTCAGCGTGCCCGAGGGGCCGCAGAGCGGCGCCTGGGCGGCGGGAGCCGGCCGCCAGGGGCTGCACACCGAGCCGTTCGGGCGGATGATCTCCGAGATGCAGCACCTGCACCGCAGCCACCCGGGGGCGACATGGTGACCGAGACACTCCTGGAAGCCGAGCTGCGCCGGGTCGCGGGCTCGGTCCCCGACCCGGAGCTGCCCGTGCTCACCCTCGAGGAGCTCGGTGTCCTGCGCGCCGTCCACGTCTTCGGGCCCGGCAGGGTCGAGGTCGAGCTGACGCCGACGTACACCGGCTGCCCGGCGATCGAGGCGATGTCCTCGGACATCGAGCGCGTACTGCACGACCACGGCATACCGGAGGTCACGGTCCGCACGGTCCTGTCCCCCGCCTGGTCGACGGACGACATCAGCGCGGAGGGCCGCCGCAAGCTCGCGGAGTTCGGCATAGCCCCGCCGCGCCCGCAGCCCACCGACGGCGGGCCCGTGCCCCTCACGCTGTCGGTGCGCTGCCCGCACTGCGGCTCCACGGACACGGAACTCCTCAGCCGGTTCTCCTCCACCGCGTGCAAGGCGCTGCGCCGCTGCGTCTCCTGCCGCGAACCGTTCGACCACTTCAAGGAGTTGTAGATGCTGTCCTCAGACGCCGGACGGGCCGGGTTCCATCCGCTCCGGGTCCACGAGGTCGAGCGGCTCACCGACGACTCCGTGGCCGTCACCTTCGCCGTGCCGCCCGAGCTGCGCGAGACCTTCCGGCACGCGCCCGGCCAGCACATCGCGCTGCGCCGGGTCGTGGCCGGCGAGGAGATCCGGCGTACGTACTCGATCTGCGCCCCGGCCACCGAAACGCCGCTGGAGCCGGTGCTGCGGGTGGGCATCCGGCTGGTCGACGGCGGTGATTTCTCGACGTACGCCCTCAAGGAACTGGTCGTGGGCGACACGGTCGAGGCCATGGCCCCGACCGGCCGCTTCGTCCTGGAGCCACGCCCCGGCCGCTTCGCGGCGATCGTCGGCGGCAGCGGCATCACGCCCGTGCTGTCGATGGCGGCGACGCTGCTGGCGCGGGAGCCGGACGCCGGTTTCTGTCTGATCCGCAGCGACCGCACGGCGGCTTCGACCATGTTCCTGGACGAGGTCGCCGACCTCAAGGACCGCTGGCCGGACCGATTCCAGCTGGTCACCGCGCTCTCCCGGGAGGAACAGCAGGCGGGTCTGCCGTCGGGCCGTCTCGACGAGGAGCGGCTGACCGAGCTGCTGCCCGCGCTGCTGCCGGTGGCGGATGTGGACGGCTGGTTCCTGTGCGGGCCCTTCGGTCTCGTCCAGGGCGCGGAGCGGGCGCTGCGCGGTCTCGGCGTGGCCAGAAACCGTATCCACGAGGAGATCTTCCACGTCGACGACGGAACGGGAACAGTCACGAGCAGTCCGGTGACGGCCCCCGCGAGCAGCACCCTCACCGCCACGCTCACCGCCACGCTCGACGGCCGGTCGGGCAACTGGCCGGTGCTGGAAGGCGAATCGCTGCTCGAGACGGTCCTGCGCAGCCGCGCGGACGCTCCGTACGCCTGCAAAGGCGGCGTCTGCGGGACGTGCCGGGCCTTCCTGGTCTCCGGCGAGGTGCGGATGGACCGCAACTACGCGCTGGAGCCGGAGGAGACCGACGCGGGCTACGTCCTGGCCTGCCAGTCGCATCCGGCGACGCCGGAAGTGGAGCTGGACTTCGACCGCTGAAGTCCCGGCCCGGCCGGATTCTTCCCGCCTGTGTTCATTTTCAGGAACGTGTTCTATCTTGACGCTCCGTCAGATGTCAGACGCCAGATGCGGGCACGGTATCCGGGGCACGGGAGGGCAAAGACGTGGACTTCACCTTCACCGAGGAGCAGCAGGCGGCCGTCGAGGCGGCGAAGGCGGTCTTCTCGGGCGTCGCGCCGGACCAGGTGCCCAGCCCCGCGCTCACCCCCGGCGCGGTGGCCGAGGACTTCGACCGGCCGCTGTGGGCCCGGCTCGCCGGGTCCGATCTGCTGAGCCTGGTCCTGGCGGCCGAGCACGGCGGGGCGGGCCTCGACCCGGTCGCGCTCTGCCTCGTGCTGCGCGAGTCGGCGAAGGTGCTTGCCCGCGTACCGCTGCTGGAGACCAGCGCGGTCGCGATGGCCGTACAGGCCCACGGCAGCGCGGAGTTGGCCGCCGAGATCCTTCCCCGTGTCGGGCGCGGCGAGCTGGTGCTGACGGCCGGCGCCAACGGCCGCACCGGCCACGACCCCGCCGAACTCGCCGTCACCGCGCGGCGGGACGGTGAGTACTGGCTGCTCGACGGGGTCCAGACAGGTGTGCCCTGGGCGCAGAGCGCGGACCGTATCGCCGTGCCCGCGCACACCGGCGAGGGCCGCGCCGTGCTCGCCCTGGTCCCCCGCGACCTCGCGGGCGTCGCCCTAGCCGACCAGGTCTCCACCAGCGGCGAACGCTTCGCCGAGATCCGCCTCGACTCCGTGCGGATCACCGCCCGGCACGTGATCGACGCCGAGGGCGCCTGGGAGTGGCTGCGCGATCTCCTCACCACCGGCACGTGCGCACTCGCGCTGGGGCTCGGCGAGCGCGTGCTGGCCATGACGAGCGAGTACACGGGCAAGCGCGAGCAGTTCGGCTTCCCCGTCGCCACCTTCCAGGCTGTGGCCGTCCAGGCAGCCGACCGTTACATCGATCTGCGCGCCATGGAAGTCACCCTCTGGCAGGCCGCCTGGCGGCTGGCCACGGGATCGCACGGCGCGCTGCCCGTGACGGGCGATGTGGCGGTGGCGAAGATCTGGGCGTCCGACGGCGTACGCCGCGTCGTCCAGACCGCGCAACACCTGCACGGCGGCTTCGGCGCGGACACCGACTACCCTCTGCACCGCTACCACGCGTGGGCCAAGCAGATCGAGCTGTCACTCGGCCCGGCCGCCGCTCACGAAGAGGCGCTGGGCGACCTGCTGGCCGCCCACCTCCTCGGCTGAAGACGGTCTCAGAGTACGAAGGCCGGGCTTCCGCTGTCGGCGACCATCGGGCGTCCGGCGCCGTCCCAGGCGAGCATCCCGCCGTCCACGTTCACCGCGTCCACGCCCTGCTGCACCAGGTACTGCGTCACCTGCGCGGAACGGCCGCCGACCCGGCACATGACGTGCACCCGGCGGCCGTCCTCCGCCGCTTCGGTGAGCTCACCGAAGCGGCCCACGAAGTCGCTCATGGGGATGTGCAGCGCGCCCTCGACGTGACCGGCTGCCCACTCGTCGTTCTCCCGCACGTCCAGCACGAAGCCGTCGGCCGGCACCGCCGCGGCGTCGACGGAAGGGAGCGGGGCGAAGTTCATGAGTCAGGCCTTCTCTCGTACGTACACAGTGTTCGGCAACCTACTGCAACAGTTTCGCCAGATCCGCTTCCCGCTCGGAGACCTGGGCGAGCAGCTGCTCGGCGATCTCCTCCAGCAGCCGGTCCGGGTCCTCGGGCGCCATCCGCAGCATCGAGCCGATGGCGCTGTCCTCCAGCTCCTGGGCGATCACGGACAGCAACTCCTTGCGCTGCGAGAGCCACTCGAGCCGGGCGTAGAGCTCGTCGCGCTCGGGCTGCTGCTCCTCGGGTACGGGCCCTGCGGCCCACTCCTCCGCGAGCGCGCGCAGCTGGTCAACGTCACCGCGCCCGTACGCGGCGTTGACCCTCGTGATGAACTCGTCCCTGCGGCCCCGCTCGGCCTCGTCCTGCGCCAAGTCCGGGTGAGCCTTGCGGGCCAGCTCGCGGTAGAGCTTGCGCGCCTCCTCGGTCGGCCTGACCCGCTTCGGCGGCTGCACGGTCTGCTCGGTGAGCATCGCGGATGCCTCGGGGGAGAGCCCGTCGGAGTCCATCCACTCGTGGAACAGCTCCTCGACGCCGGGCATCGGCATGACGACGGCCCGCGCCTCGTCCGCCTTGCGGCGGTCTTCCGGATCACCGGTACGGGCGGCCGTGGCCTCCGCGATCCGGGCGTCCAGTTCGTCGAGGCGCGCGTACATCGGGCCGAGCTTCTGGTGATGGAGCCGGGAGAAGTTCTCCACCTCGACCCGGAAGGTCTCCACCGCGATCTCGAACTCGATCAGCGCCTGCTCGGCGGCGCGCACAGCCCTCTCCAGCCGCGCCTCAGGCCGCTCGGGCCCCTGGCCCTGGCCCGGTTCCTGGCCCTGCTCCGTAACCTGGCCCTGGCCCGGTTCCCGGCCCTGCTCCGTAGCCTGGTCCTGCCCCGGTTCCCGGCCCTGCTCCGTAGCCTGGTCCTGCCCCGGTTCCTGGTCCGCGACCTGTTCGGCGCCCTGGTGGCCACCGGCGGTCTGCTCACCGCCGGCCCGCCCAGCGGCTTCCGGCCCAGCGGTTCCCCGCTCAGCGGCTTCCCGCCCAGCGCTCTGCTGACCGGCGGCCTCGTGCCCGGCCGCGTGCGGGTCCTGCGCGTCGTCGTTCCGGGTCGTCGGCTCCCCGGGAGCTTCCTGAGTCACCCGCCCAGCGTACGGGCGGCCGGGGCACCCGTGCTCACACCCCCGCTCCCACCGCCGCCGACCGGCCCCGTCACACCCCGGGCTCGGCGGCTATTCGCCCGTCCTTGACCGCCGCCACCAGATCGGCGTGATCCGCTTCCGTACGGTCCGCGTACGCCACCGCGAACCGCGCCACGGCCTCGTCGAACTCCTCGTTCTTCCCGCAGTACCCGGCGACCAGCCGCGGGTCGACGCTGTGCGCATGGGCCCGCGCCAGCAGGGCCCCGGTCATCCGTCCGTAGTCGTCCAGCTGGGCGGGCTCCAGCGCCGCCGGGTCCACGCTGCCCTTGCGGTTCCTGAACTGGCGCACCTGGAACGGCCGCCCGTCCACTTCGGTCCAGCCCAGCAGACTGTCGCTGACCACCTGCATCCGCTTCTGCCCGAGCACCACCCGACGCCCCTCGTGCCCGGCCTCCGGCACGTCGAAGCCCGCGCGAGGCAGATACGGCGTCAGGGCCGACGCGCGCGCCTCCTTCACCTGGAGCACCAGCGGCTCGCCCCGGTGGTCGACCAGCAGCACCACATACGACCGTGTACCGACGCTTCCGGTGCCGACCACCCGGAACGCCACGTCGTGGATCGCGTACCGCGCGAGCAGCGGCAGCCGGTCCTCGGGAAGCGTCTTGAGGTATCCGCCGAGCGCCGAAGCGACCGCGGCCGCCTCCACGTCCGGCACCCGCCGCAGGACCGGCAGCGCGTCCACGAAGCGCCGCGTCCCGCCGGGCCCCTCGGCCGTCGCCCGGGCGGCGAAGCGCGCACTGGTGTTGTGACGCGCCTTCTCCGCGACCCGCTCCAGCGTGCCGAGCAGGTCCCGCGCGTCCGTGTGCGAGACGAGCTCCTCGTCGGCGATCGCGTTCCACGCGTCCAGCGCCGGCTTCCTGGCCAGCAGCCGCATCGTGCGCCGGTACGTCCCGACCGCGTCGAAAGCCGCCTGCCGGCATATGTCCTCACCGGCCCCCGTCTGGCGCCCCGCCAGCACCAGCGACGTCGCGAGCCGCTTGACGTCCCACTCCCACGGGCCGACGACCGTCTCGTCGAAGTCGTTCAGGTCGATGACCAGGCTGCCGCGCGCATCGCCGTACAGGCCGAAGTTCGCCGCGTGCGCGTCACCGCAGATCTGCGCCCCGACTCCGGTGACGGGCGTACCCACCAGGTCGTGCGCCATCAGCCCGGCTGCGCCCCGCAGGAACGCGAAGGGAGAGGCGGCCATACGTCCGACCCGTATCGGGGCCAGCTCCGGCACCCGGCCGCGGCTCGACTCCTCGACCGCCCGCACCGCGTCCGGCCGCTGCACGGCGAGCACCAGCGAATCGTGCGAGGCCCGGGGCACCCGCGACCGCAGCGCCTTGCCCTCGTCCTTGGGCGACTCCCTGGCCGCCCTTTCGGCCGAGTCCCCGGGCGCACCCTCAGCCGCGCACCGCGCGAAGCCGGGCACCACCGGAATACGCCCGCCGGACGGCCCGGACGGCCCCGAAGGCCCCGAAGGCCCGGAAACCCCGGACGACCCGGAAAGCCGCGTCTCGTTCTCGGCCATGGTGCGCCGCCTCCCCGTCCTCGCACAGCACCGGCTGCCGGCGTCGGCCGCGCGCTTCACCGCACACCCCGAACGCCAACATCAACTGTTCACGACCGTACCGCCGCCCGCCGACACCCGTCTCCCCCTGTGGAAAACCACAAAACCACCGTCACGTCCCCTACCGCAGCGTGCCGACCGTCGCCGCCCTCACGGCCCCGTCCGTCCCGATCTCGCGTACGTCGGCCTCCCGACCCCCCGGCCGACCGAGCGGTGACGCCTCGACAACGCACGGCGACAGGGACGAACACGCCCCCGCCGTGTGCATGGCCGCGAACCCCTACACCGGGTCGGGGCAGCTCTTCCGCATCCCCGACATGCTCGCCAACCGGGCCGACGTCCGGAACCTGGGCGACGTACTGACCGGCAAGCAGGACGCCTTCGCGCTCAGCTTCGTCGAGAACGCGCTGACCTCCAACCCGTTGCTCGCTCCCCTCGCCGTACTGCGCCACCTGCTCGGGGCACGGCGGACGGTACTCGCCGTCAACGCGGCCTACATCGCCTCCGCCGCCCAGAGTGACGCCGACCGCACCGAACCGCCCTTCCGGCTCCAGGGCTCGTACCGCGACATGAACAAGATCGCCGCCCGGATCTCCCCCGTCATGAACGACACCGAGCTGACCGCCGTGATCGACGACCACTACAAGGACGAGGCGCAGACCCTCGGTTCAGGAGCCGAGGCCGCCCTCCTCGAGCTGGGCGCTCTGCGCGGCACTCTCACCGAGGATCATTCCGCCCGCTGGTCGGCGATCACGGCCGCGTACGTACGGTCCCAGGCTCTCGGCGGCTCCGGCGAGGACGCTCTCGGCCGGGCGGTGGCCGCCCTGGGGCCTGCTCGCCGACCGGGTCGCGGCCGTCGAGACGGCCATCGTCCGCGCCACGGACCCCCGCCATCTGCTCAGCCGCCCGACACCCCGCCACGCGGCGCGCTAGTGAAGGAGGGCAGCGGACTCTCCGCCGACGTCAAGGTTGCGGCGAGGGTGCAGCAAGGGTGTACTGCTCACCGCCGCCCGTGCGCTGCCCTGGCCCATAAATTCTGATCATAGGATGCTTTGGTCGACTTTTCCCTCTCGTTAGAGTATAGTTACTCGCCGGTCGGCGGCTCGCGTTCGCGTGCCCCGTCCGGCTCGGGGGGGCCATCCCGTGATCCCTTGCGCCCTGCGGCGAACCATCTTGGCTAGACGGAATGGATGCACGTTCATGCATAGACCCGATATTTCAGTGATTATCGGTGCATACAATGCGATGCCATATCTGACTGAGACCCTCACCTCGGTGGTCGGGCAGAGCATCGGCCGCGACCGGCTGGAGGTCATCGCGGTCAACGACGGCTCGACGGACGGCACGGGCAAGGAACTTGAGCGGTTCGCCGAGCTCTACCCGGGCTTGTTCCAGGTGTTCCACCAGGAGAACTCCGGGGGCCCTTCGGCTCCACGCAACGCGGGTCTGGAGCAGGCACGTGGCCGGTATGTCTTCTTCCTCGACGCTGACGACTATCTCGGCGAGGAAGCACTGGAGCGCATGTTCCGGATGGCCGAGGCCAACGCCACCGATGTGGTTCTGGGCAAGATGGTCGGAGTCAACGGACGTGGCGCGCCGGCGTCGATGTTCGCGCGCAATCAGCCGCGTACCGACGTCTTCAATTCGAGGGTGTACTGGGCTCTCAACCCGCTCAAGTTGATTCGCCGGGAGTTCGTCGAGCGGCACCAGTTGCGTTTCCCTGTCGGCTACAAGGTCTGCGAGGACCAGTTCTTCACGGCCCTGGCCTATCTGCGCGCCGACGGCATCTCGGTCGTGGCCGACTACGACTGCTTGTTCATCGTCAAGCGCGACGACGGTCAGAACATCACGGTGACCACGCGGGGTGCGGAGCAGCGCATCCGGACGCTGGGGATGATGGTCGGCCTGGTCGAGGAGAACGTGCCCGCCGGCCCTGACCGCGACACGTTGCTGAACCGGCATCTGACCATCGACCTGCACCATGCCCTGGTCCATCTGACCCGGGAGAGCGACCGACAGGTTCAGGAGGAGCAGCTCCACGAACTGCGTGAGTTGCTGAGGCGCTCCTACCCCGACTCTCTCAGGGAGCGGATCAACGCCATTACGCGGCTGCGGTGCGAGCTGATCCTGCGGGACCGTCTCGACGAGCTGGTCGCCATGGAGCGGCTCGACCTCGGAATTCGTTCCGCGGGCAAGCACCCCGACATCCTCGTGGAGAGCGGGCACGCGTATGCCCGGCTGCCACATTTCCGGGACGGCGTCCTGGACATTCCCGACCATGTGTACGACGTGACACGGGACGTTCCGGTCCGTCATCGGCTTGATTCGGTGAGCATGGAGGGCAGCCGGCTGACCCTGACCGGTCACGCCTTTCTGCAGGACGTCCTCACCGTGCCCTACAGCACGGAACTCGTACTGCGCGAGCGGAACTCGGGTGTCGAGTACCGAATCGCGACTGAGGCCGCGGCCATGGCCGCTCCCTCTCCTGATGACAGAGCCCGCGGTGGGCAGGACGCTGCGCCCCCTGGAAGCTTCACCGTGGTCGCCGACCTCGCTTCGGTTGCCGACGGCGAGCGCCTGCCGAAGGGGCTCTGGGACGTTCTGCTCGCTCTCGACGCCGCAGGGGTCCGCAAAGAATTCCGTATTGGTCATCAACGGCTGCCCTCGGTCAGCGCCAAGCCAGAAGTTCATGTCGTCGCAGGAGCCGGCGGCAACTTCGCGGCGGCCCTGTACTACACCCACCCGTACGGCAACCTGACCGTCGATGTCGGTGAAAACAAGCACCGCGTGCCCAACCAGCTCATCACAACCGAAGTCACATGGACGCGGGCAGGCGAACTGCACGTCAAGGGCGACTGGACGCTCGCAGGGTTCCCTGCTTCTGCGCTCGGCGTACGACTGGAGAACCAGGACGGCGAAAGCATCCAGTTCCCGGCATCCGGTACTCCGACCGCCACAGGTTTCGCCGTCTCCATGCCCGTAACCGGCCTCGCACCCGGCACATGGCGGATGGCCGTCCGGCTCGCGGCCGACGGCGGCGACACCAAGGCCTGGTCGATCGAGGTCCCTGCCGCGGCGCCCCTGCCGCCGGTGCACCGAGCCCTGATGAGATACGTGAAGGCGGAGGCGCACGGCGGGCAGCTCGCACTGCGGGTGGACCGGCTCCGGCTGCGCGGCGCGTTGCGCCGCCGCCTGGGGGCGGTGGCCCGGAGAGCAGCGAAACGCCGTTCCGGTGATCACCACCGGTAACCTCGGGGGCAGGCGGCTTCCCGGGACCTGGAGGGGAGCCGCCGCTCAGTGCCCGGCGGTGAGCTGACCGGCGAGCTTGCCGTGCATCTCGGCGCTGGGCTCGTTCAGGCCGACGATGGTGACCTTCTTGCCACGCTGGGCGTACTTGGTCTCTATGGCGTCCAGGGCTGCGACCGAGGAGGCGTCCCAGATGTGGGCGCCGGTCAGGTCGATCACTACGTCGTCCGGGTCGTCCTTGTAGTTGAACTGGTAGACCAGATCGTTGGACGAGGCGAAGAACAGCTCGCCGGTGACCGCGTAGACAACCTGCTTGCCGTCCGGGTCGACGACCCCGGAGACCTCGGCCAGGTGCGCGACGCGCTTGGCGAAGATGACCATGGCGGTGACCGAGCCGAGAACGACGCCGATGGCGAGGTTGTGGGTGGCCACCACGGCGGCCACGGTGACGACCATGACGGTGGTCTCGCCGACCGGCATCCGCTTGAGCGTCTTCGGCTGGATGGAGTGCCAGTCGAAGGTCGCCATGGAAACCAGGATCATCACGGCGACCAGCGCGGCCATCGGGATGGTCGAGACGACCGGGCCGAACACGACCACGAGGACCATCAGGAAGACACCGGCCAGGAACGTGGAGAGCCGGGTGCGCGCACCGGACGTCTTCACGTTGATCATGGTCTGGCCGATCATGGCGCAGCCGCCCATGCCGCCGAAGAAGCCGGTGACGATGTTGGCGATGCCCTGTCCGACGGACTCACGGGTCTTGTTGGAGTGCGTGTCGGTGATGTCGTCGACCAGCTTGGCGGTCATCAGCGACTCCATCAGCCCGACCAGCGCCAGGGCGAGGGCGTACGGGGCGATGGTGGTCAGCGTGTCCATCGTGTACGGCACGTCCGGCAGGCCCGGCACCGGCAAGGACGAGGGCAGGTCGCCCTTGTCACCGACGTTCGGCACCGCGATGCCGGCGGCGACAGTGATCACGGTCAGGATCACGATGGAGACAAGGGGGGCCGGGACGACCGTGGTGACCTTGGGGAAGAAGATCATGAGCGCGAGGCCGCCGGCGATCAGCGGGTAGACGGCCCACGGGACGTCGCGCATCTCGGGCACCTGGGCCATGAAGATCAGGATGGCGAGGGCGTTGACGAAGCCCACCATGACGCTGCGCGGTACGAAGCGCATCAGCTTGGCCACACCCAGGGCTCCGAGAACGATCTGGATGACGCCGCCGAGGATGACAGCGGCGATCAGGTACCCGAGCCCGTACTCGTGGTTGAGCGGCGCGATGACCAGGGCGATCGCGCCGGTCGCGGCGGAAATCATGGCCTTGCGGCCGCCCACGATCGAGATCACCACCGCCATGGTGAAGGACGCGAACAGTCCGATGGCCGGGTCGACCCCGGCGATGATCGAGAAGGAGATCGCCTCGGGGATCAGAGCCAGCGCGACCACGAGTCCGGCCAGGACCTCGGTGCGGAAGACCTTCGGGGAGGCGAGCCAGTCGGGCTTTGACATACGCAGCTTGGGAACTACGGACAGCGGTGAAGACATGCAACCGTTTCTGTTCGGGCGCACACATCCAGCCGCTGAATGCACACGCGTCGTACTCGACTCCGCACCGAGGAACGGAATCCCTCCGGCGGCCCGGCCTCGATGGGGGCTCTGCCGGATGGAAGGGGCAGCCACTGGCTGCCGGTCGGGCATCATTGCCCGGGAAGTCTGCGGGTGAAGACGGGCCCTGTGGGCCCCCTCTGGCGGGGCTGCCCTGCCGCACCTGCACAGCGCGGGCACCCTCACCAATGACTCTACTCTGACGTGAGGGCAGAGTGCGAGTTGTGGCTTGTGAAATGCAGGTAAACAGGCCGCCGAATCATGTGATTCGAGACACGTATGCTGCGCACTTCGAGTGTTCGAAGTCCGGCGGAACGCAGAAGGTGAAGGCGTGGAGAATGGCTGAGCGGCAGATGCAGATCGGCGAGGTGGCCGAGCGGACGGGCTTGTCGCTGCGCACGATCCGGCACTACGAGGAAGTCGGCCTCGTCATCCCCTCCGCCCGCAGCAAGGGCGGCTTCCGCCTCTACACCGAGGTCGACGTCGAGCGCCTGATGGTGATCCGCCGGATGAAGCCGCTGGACTTCTCCCTGGAGGAGATGCGCGACCTGCTGGAGATCACCGACCGCATCGCCGCGGTCGACGACCCGCCGACGGGCGAAGAGCGCGACCGGCTGCGCGAGCGCCTGGACACCTACCGCAAGGTCACCGACGCCCGCTGCGAGACGCTGCGCGCCCAGCTGATGGCAGCCGAGGACTTCGCCACCACGCTCCGCCGCCGCCTGGGGACGACACGGAACTGACGGTCACGACAGATGAGTGCTCGCTTCCGCGCGACGCTCTGCCTCGTAATCGGGTTCAACAAAACAAGCGGGGCCCTCCGGGTGACTGATGCCACCGGGAGGGCCCCGCTGCGTACATACTGACCCGCAGGCAGCTGACGAGACCTCAGCCGTTGCGGGCAACGCGAAACGGGCCCCTGCGAGCGACTTTCGTCACCTGCCGAGACCCGTTTCGTCGGTTTCTCAAAAGTGCGCGAGGGGGGATTTGAACCCCCACGTCCCTAAGGACACTGGCACCTGAAGCCAGCGCGTCTGCCGTTCCGCCACTCGCGCATGAGTGGTGCCGTTCGAATCTCTCACTGGTTTGTGCGAGCGCCTGACGACATGCAGAAGATTAGCACGGTGGCCAGGGTGGATTCACACCCGTTGTTCGGGGGGACCCGAGGAGGGGAACGAAGGGGGAAACCGGGAAGGGAACGCCGCCGCCCGTCACCCACTCCTCCAGAGTGTCCCCCGGGTGCGGGACACTGTCATCAGGCCACCTCTACGATCCCTGTGAGAGGTGACACTCATCCACTGTGCAGACAAGGGGAACCAGCCGATTTCCCGACGCGTGGATACGATCAGTAAGCAGTATCAGGACGGCAACGACGGAGGAGGTGCCCCATGGGAGTCATGAAGCGTTTCGAGCAGCGTCTCGAAGGTCTGGTCAATGGCACCTTCGCCAAGGTCTTCAAGTCCGAGGTCCAGCCCGTCGAGATCGCCGGCGCCCTCCAGCGCGAGTGCGACAACAACGCCACGATCTGGAACCGCGAGCGCACCGTCGTCCCCAACGACTTCATCGTCGAGCTCTCCACCCCGGACTACGAGCGCCTCAGCCCGTACTCCGGACAGCTCGGCGACGAGCTCTCCGGCCTGGTCCGCGACTACGCGAAGCAGCAGCGCTACACCTTCATGGGCCCCATCAAGGTCCACCTGGAGAAGGCCGAAGACCTCGACACCGGTCTCTACCGCGTACGCAGCCGCACCCTCGCATCGAGTACGTCGCAGGCCGCCCCGCCGCAGAGCCCGGCCCCCGGCCGGCCCAGCCCCGCACCGGCCGCCCCGCGCGGCGGCGGCTACGGCTACCCGCCGTCGGCCTCCCCCGGAGCACCCCCCATGCCGGCGTCCCCGCCGCCCGGCGCGCGGCCCGGACCGGCAGCCGCATCCGGCAGACCGGCCGGCCCGGCCCCGGGTCCGATGCCGGGCGCGCAGACGCGGCGCTGGATCGAGATCAACGGCACCCGCCATCAGATGTCCCGCCCGACGCTGGTGCTGGGCCGCAGCACCGAAGCAGACGTGCGGATCGACGACCCCGGCGTATCGCGTCGGCACTGTGAGATCCGGACCGGAACGCCCCCGACGATCCAGGATCTCGGGTCTACCAACGGGATCGTGGTAGACGGACAGCACACCACCCGCGCTACGCTCCGCGACGGCTCGCGGATCGTCGTGGGCAGCACGACCATCGTTTATCGGCAAGCCGAAGGGTGAAGCGGGGGCAATGTCAGAGCTGACCCTGACGGTCATGCGGCTAGGTTTCCTGGCCGTTCTGTGGCTGTTTGTGATTGTGGCCGTCCAGGTCATCCGCAGCGATCTGTTCGGTACGCGGGTCACGCAGCGCGGCTCACGCCGCACCGCGTCCGCCGACGCCAGACCGCAGCAGGCCGGACGCCAGCAACAGGCTGCGGCGCCGCCGCAGCAGCGCCAGCGCCGCGGCGCCCCCACAAAGCTGGTGGTGTCCGAAGGCACACTCACCGGCACGACGGTGGCCCTCCAGGGGCAGACCGTCACGCTGGGGCGGGCGCACGATTCGACGATCGTGCTGGACGACGACTACGCGTCCAGCCGTCATGCCAGGATCTACCCGGACCGTGACGGCCAGTGGATCGTCGAGGATCTCGGGTCCACCAACGGCACGTATCTCGACCGGACCCGACTCACCACCCCGACCCCCATTCCGCTGGGCGCGCCGATCCGCATCGGCAAGACCGTCATCGAGCTGCGGAAGTAGTGCCACGTCATGATTGAGCGCGAGCGGAGCGAGCGAGCCGCGGCGGTCCCGACAGCGGATCACCGATGGCTCCCGACCGGAGGGTGGGCACCGTGCGGATGTACCCGGAGCCGACGGGCGAGGTGCGCATGAGTCTGTCGCTGCGCTTCGCCGCCGGATCGCACAAAGGCATGATCCGGGAAGGCAACGAGGACTCCGGTTACGCGGGTCCACGCCTTCTCGCCATCGCCGACGGCATGGGGGGACAGGCCGCCGGTGAGGTGGCCAGCTCCGAGGTCATCTCGACCCTGGTCACCCTCGACGACGACGTACCCGGCTCGGACATCCTGACCTCGCTCGGCACCGCCGTGCAGCGGGCCAACGACCAGCTGCGCATGATGGTCGAGGAGGACCCCCAGCTGGAGGGCATGGGCACCACGCTCACCGCCCTCCTGTGGACCGGTCAGCGCCTCGGCCTCGTGCACGTCGGCGACTCACGGGCGTACCTGCTCCGTGACGGCGTACTGACCCAGATCACGCAGGACCACACCTGGGTGCAGCGCCTCGTCGACGAGGGCCGCATCACCGAGGAAGAAGCCACCACCCACCCGCAGCGCTCCCTGCTGATGCGCGCGCTGGGCAGCGGCGACCACGTCGAACCCGACCTCTCCATCCGTGAGGTCCGGGCCGGCGACCGCTACCTGATCTGCTCCGACGGCCTGTCCGGCGTCGTCTCCCACCAGACGATGGAAGAGACGCTCGCCAGCTACCACGGCCCCCAGGAGACCGTGCAGGAGCTCATCCAGCTCGCCCTGCGCGGCGGCGGACCCGACAACATCACCTGCATCGTCGCGGACGTCCTCGACGTCGACGGCAACGACACCCTGGCCGGGCAGCTCAACGACACCCCGGTCGTCGTCGGCGCGGTCGCCGAGAACCAGCTCCAGGCGAACGACGGCGGCGCCATGCAGACCCCCGCGGGCCGCGCGGCGGGCCTCGGCCGGCCCGTCCCGCCGCAGGCCGCACCGGGAGGCGCGTTCGGCCCGCCCGGCAGCGGTGACAACAGCGGTTACGGAGATGCCCCCGACGGCGCCTTCGGTGCGTACAGCGACGAGGACTTCACCAAGCCGCGCGCCGGACGCAAGTGGCTCAAAAGATCCTTCTTCCTGCTCCTCGCGCTCGCCGTCGTGGGCGGCGGTCTGTACGGCGGCTACCGCTGGACCCAGACCCAGTACTACGTCGGCGCCAACGACGACCACGTCGCGCTCTACCGGGGCATCAGCCAGGATCTCGCCTGGGTCTCCCTCTCGGAGGTCGAGAAGGACCACCCCGAGATCGAACTCAAGTACCTCCCGCCCTACCAGCAGAAGCAGGTCGAGGCGACCATCACCGAGGGCAGCCTCGCCGACGCGCGGGAGAAGGTCGCCGAACTCGGCAACCAGGCCTCCGCGTGCAAGAAGGACGAGGAGCGCCGCAAGGCAGAGCGCGAGAACAACGCGCGTACGGGCGAGGGCGAGGCGGGCGGCACGACCGGTTCCGGCGCCACGACCCAGACCACCAAGACCCGCAAAATTCCGACGGCTACAGCTTCGCCCACTCCTGGCCCCAGCCTCTCCGAGGAAGAGCAGAAGCTGGTCTCGCAGTGCGGTAAGCCGTAAAGCCGTAGGGGGCCTTACCACCATGAGCGTTGTCACCAACACGACCACCATCGGCGCGATCGAAGCGCCGAGCCGGCGCAACACCGAGCTCGCCATGCTCGCGTTCGCCGTCATCATCCCCGTCTTCGCGTACGCCAATGTCGGCCTCGCCAAGGACGGCAGCCTGCCCGCCGGCATGCTCGGCTACGGGCTGGGGCTCAGCCTCCTCGCGGGCGTCGCGCACCTGATGGTGCGCAAGTTCGCGCCGTACGCCGACCCGCTGATGCTGCCACTGGCCACCCTGCTCAACGGGCTGGGTCTGGTGCTGATCTGGCGGCTCGACATGGAACCGTCCATCACCACCGCCGCGCTGGGCGGCGCGATGGCGCCCAAGCAGATGATCTGGTCCGCGCTCGGCGTCGCTCTCTTCCTGGGCGTCCTGCTGTTCCTCAAGGACCACCGCGTACTTCAGCGCTACACGTACATCTCGATGGTCGTGGCCCTCGTACTGCTGATCCTGCCGATGTTCTTCCCGGCCAAGTTCGGCGCACGAATCTGGATCACCATCCCGGGCGTCGGATCGCTCCAGCCCGCCGAGTTCGCGAAGATCATCATCGCGATCTTCTTCGCCGGCTACCTGATGGTCAAACGCGACGCGCTCGCCCTGGCCAGCCGCCGCTTCATGGGCATGTACCTGCCCCGCGGCCGCGACCTCGGACCGATCCTCGCGATCTGGGCCATCAGCCTGATGATCCTGATCTTCGAGACCGACCTGGGCACCTCGCTGCTCTTCTTCGGCCTCTTCGTGATCATGCTGTACGTCGCCACCGAACGCACCAGCTGGGTCGTCTTCGGCCTCACCCTCAGCGCCGCCGGCGCCGTCGGCGTCGCCTCCTTCGCCAGCCACGTGCAGTCCCGCGTCGAGAACTGGCTCAACCCCCTCGCCCTCCAGAACGGCGGCGTCACCGAAACCGCCCAGGCCGTCTACGCCTTCGGCTCCGGCGGCCTCTTCGGCTCCGGACTCGGCCAGGGCTACTCCAAACTCATCGGCGGCATCGCCCCCAAGAGCGACTACATCCTCGCCACCGTCGGCGAGGAAATGGGCCTCACCGGCCTCATGGCGATCATCCTCGTGTACGGCCTCCTCATCGAGCGCGGCGTGCGCACCGCCCTCGCCGCCCGTGACCCCTTCGGCAAGCTCCTCGCCATCGGCCTCTCCGGCGCCTTCGCCCTCCAGGTCTTCGTCGTCGCGGGCGGCGTCACCGGCGTCATCCCGCTGACCGGCATGACCATGCCGTTCCTCGCACAGGGCGGCTCCTCCGTCATCGCCAACTGGGCGCTCATCGCCATCCTGCTGCGCATCAGCGACACCGCCCGCAGGCCCGCGCCCGCCCCCGCACCTACCTCCGACGCCGAGATGACCCAGGTGGTCCGCCCGTGAACAAGCCCCTGCGCCGGGTCGCGATCTTCTGCGGCCTGCTCGTCCTCGCCCTGCTCGTACGCGTCAACTGGGTCCAGTACGTCAAGGCCGACGAACTCTCCAAGGACCCCAACAACCGCCGCGTCCTGATCGACCGCTACGCCCACAAGCGCGGCGACATCATCGTCGACGGCAATGCGATCACCGGGTCCGTAGAGGCCAAGAACGGTGACCTCAAGTACAAGCGGACCTACAAGGACGGCGCCATGTGGGCCCCCGTCACCGGCTTCGCTTCCCAGGTCTACGGCGCCACCCAGATCGAGAGCATCGAGGACGACATCCTCACCGGCACGGACGACCGGCTGTTCTTCGACCGCACGCTTTCCATGTTCACCGGCGACAAGAAGCAGGGCGGCAACGTCCTCACCACCCTCAACGGTGACGCCCAGCGTGCCGCGTACAACGGCCTCAAGGGCAAGAAGGGCGCCGTCGCCGCCCTCGACCCGCGCACCGGCAAGATCCTCGCGCTGGCCAGCGCGCCGTCGTACGACCCCTCGACGATCGCCGGCATGGGCGACGGCGAGGCATGGAAGAAGATCGACAAGAAGCTCAACCCGGACGACCCGTCGCTCAACCGCGCGCTGCGCCAGACCTACCCGCCGGGCTCGACCTTCAAGGTGGTCACGGCCGCGGCGGCCCTGGAGCACGGCCTGTACAACGACATCGACGAGAAGACCAAGTCACCGCTGCCGTGGCGACTGCCCCTCTCCAGCAAGAACCTGGTGAACGAGGGCAACCTCCCCTGCGAGGACGCCACACTGCGGGTCGCCCTGAAGGTGTCCTGCAACACCGTCTTCGGCAAGATCGGCGCCGACCTCGACAACGAGAAGATGCTCGAGACCGCGGAGAAGTTCGGCTTCAACGAAGAGCAGTTCGTACCGGTGCGCTCCAACGCGAGCGTCTTCTCCAAGGACATGGACAAGGCCGGGACCGCGCTGTCCTCCATCGGCCAGTTCAACACCGCCACCACGCCCCTCCAGATGGCCATGGTGGCCTCCGCGATCGCCAACGACGGCAAGCTGATGAAGCCGTACATGATCGACCGGCTCACCGACCCCAACCTGGACGTCCTGGAAAAGACGAGCCCCGAGGAGATGAGCCAGCCGCTCTCCGCCGAGAACGCTCAGAAGGTCCAGGAAATGATGGAGACGGTCGTCAAGGAAGGCACCGGCACCAGGGCGCAGCTGCCGGGCGTCACCGTCGGCGGCAAGACCGGCACCGCCCAGCACGGCGTCGACAACAGTGAGAAGCCGTACGCCTGGTTCATCTCGTACGCCAAGACCGATCAGGGCTCGCCCGTCGCGGTCGCCGTCGTCGTCGAGGACGAAAACGCCAACCGCGAGGACATCTCCGGCGGCGGCCTCGCCGCTCCCATCGCGAAGAACGTGATGAAGGCGGTCCTGGAGAACAACAAGGAGTGACGCCGGTCACCTGACGGCCGCGTACGCCCACGTCGCGGTACCGGTCCGGTCTCGGCCCGCAGTCGCGGGCGGACCGGATACGGCCCGCCCGGTACCGTATGCGCGGACAGCACACCGCCGGACCACACACAGGTGCGGTCGGGACAGACGGAGAGGGCTGGAAAGCTATGGAAGAGCCGCGTCGCCTCGGCGGCCGGTACGAGCTGGGCTCGGTGCTCGGCCGTGGTGGCATGGCCGAGGTCTACATCGCGCACGACACCCGGCTCGGCCGCACCGTCGCTGTGAAGACGCTGCGGGTGGATCTCGCCCGCGACCCGTCCTTCCAGGCCCGGTTCCGCCGCGAGGCCCAGTCGGCCGCCTCGCTGAACCACCCGGCGATCGTCGCGGTCTACGACACCGGCGAGGACTACGTCGACAACGTCTCCATCCCGTACATCGTGATGGAGTACGTCGACGGATCGACCCTGCGCGAGCTGCTGCACTCCGGGCGCAGGCTGCTGCCCGAGCGCACCCTCGAAATGACCGTGGGCATCCTCCAGGCACTCGAGTACTCGCACCGCGCCCAGATCGTGCACCGTGACATCAAGCCGGCGAACGTCATGCTGACGCGCACCGGCCAGGTCAAGGTCATGGACTTCGGCATCGCCCGCGCCATGGGCGACTCCGGCATGACGATGACGCAGACCGCCGCCGTCATCGGCACCGCGCAATACCTCTCCCCGGAGCAGGCCAAGGGCGAGCAGGTCGACGCACGCTCCGACCTCTACTCCACCGGCTGCCTGCTCTACGAGCTGCTGGCCGTACGGCCGCCGTTCATCGGCGACTCCCCGGTCGCGGTCGCCTACCAGCACGTACGGGAAGAGCCTCAGCCGCCCAGCAACTTCGACCCCGAGATCACGCCCGAAATGGACGCCATCGTCCTGAAGGCGCTGACCAAGGACCCCGACTACCGCTACCAGTCCGCCGACGAGATGCGCGCCGACATCGAGGCCTGCCTCGACGGCCAGCCCGTCGCGGCCACCTCGGCGCTCGGCTCGGTCGGGTACGGCGGTTACGGCGGCCACGGCGACGACCAGCCCACCACGGCGCTGCGCTCGGCCGACGCAGGCGGCGGCCAGACGTCGATGATGCCGCCGGTCAACCCGGACGACGGCGGCTACGGCTACGACGACCGTGTGGACCGCCGCAGGCAGCAGAACAAGAAGAGCAACACCTCGACGATCCTGCTCGTCCTCGCGGGCATCCTCGTCCTCGTCGGCGCGATCCTGATCGGCAGGTCGCTGTTCGCCGGCGACAGCAACAAGGGCAACCGCGAGGTGCCGGTCCTGATCGGCGAGACCCTCGCCAAGGCGAAACAACTCGGCACGAACTCCGACCTCACGGTGGAGGTCGGAGAGCGCAGGGAGTGCGAGGAGCAGCCCAAGGGCAAGGTCTGCGACCAGACCCCGGCGAGCGGCCAGGAGGTCAAGGCGGGCGAGACCATCACGGTCGTGGTCTCCACGGGCGCCCCGAAGGTCGAGGTCCCCGACGTCATGGACCAGACGGAGGACAGGGCCACCAAGAACCTCAAGGACGACGGCTTCGACGTCGACACCAAGCAGGTCGAGTCCGAGAAGACGGCCGGCACGGTCATCAATCAGGACCCGGAGGGCGGCACGAAGGCGGAGAGGGGCGAGACGATCACCCTCTCCATCGCCAAGTCCACCAAGGCCGATGTCCCGCCGGTGGTCGGCCAGCCCTTCGAGGCGGCCAGCCAACAGCTCACGAACCTCGGCTTCCAGGTCACCCGAGTCGAGGAAGAGTCGACCGAAGCCCCCAACACGGTCATCAAGCAGGACCCGGTGGGCAACAGCCAGACCGACAAGGGCGGCACGATCACCCTGACCGTCGCGAAGGCCCCGGCCCAGCCGGAGCAGGTCGCGGTACCGGCCGTGACCGGCCAGAAGCTCAAGGACGCCCGCAAGGCGATCGAGGACGCCGGCCTGAGCGTCGGCACGATCACCGGCCCGCAGGACGACGAAGCCCTCGTCTTCCTCGCCCAGCCCGCGGTGGGCCAGCAGGTCCCCAAGGGCACTGCGGTCAACCTGACCACCGCGGCCGGCGGCGGCGACGGCGGCGGTGACGGGGGCGGCGACAACAACGGCGGCGGCAACAACGGCGGCAACGACGCCGGCGGCCTCTTCGGCGGCGGCTTCGGCCGCAACGGCGGCGACGGCGACTAGCCCCGGGTGCAGCAACGCAGAAGGGCCGTGGACTTCGAAAGAAGTCCACGGCCCTTCTTGCGTCGAGATCCACGGCGGAAGCGGGGATCGTGGGGCGGACATCACCGGTCGCACGGCCGACGGGCGTCGGTTCGTCGTGCAGTGCAAGCACTGGGCCCCGTACCGCTCCGTGCTGAGTGGAGAGATGCAGAAGTTCGTCGGCTCCAAGACCCTGCACGACGCGGACGTGGCCGTGTACGCCGCGACCTGCCCGTTCTACCTCCGAGTCACTCGCCATCGCCGCGCAGGCCGGCATCACCGCCGTGCACCGGGGGCTGCTGGAGACCTGGAGCGCGGGCGCAAAGCTGGAAGTCCTGCGCTGGCAGCGCACGAAAAAGGGCCCGAAGTCGCAAATCGAAGTTGCGACTTCGGGCCCGGCTCATGGGGGTGACGCTAGCGCAGCTCCGCCGGTGGGGTGCGGTCCCTGTCGACCTTTTCCGTACGCTCCAGCTCGCCCCACACGATGTACCGGTGCTTCGACGTGTAGACCGGCGTGCACGTCGTCAGCGTGATGTAGCGGCCCGGCTTGTTCTTGCCCGACTCCTTCGGGACCGGCTTCAGTACGTCCACGTTGTACTTCGAGGTCTCAGGGAGCTTCGCGTACACCTTGTAGACGTACCAGGTGTCCTTCGTCTCGAAGACGATCGCGTCGCCGTCCTTGAGCTTGTCGATGTTGTGGAACTTCGCGCCGTGCCCGTCCCGGTGCGCCGCCAGCGAGAAGTTGCCCTGCTTGTCGGCCGGCAGCGCGGACTTGACCGGGTCCGTGTAGTAGCCGGCGACACCGCGGTTGAGGCCCTTCGGGTCGGTGCCCTTCTGGACCAGCACCTCGCCGTTCTTCATCGCCGGTACGTGCAGGAACCCGATGCCGTCCTTCGTGTCGAGCTCCCCGGGACCGCCCGCCCACCGGTCGCGCACCTGGTTGCCCTGCTTGTCCGCGTCGCGGTCGGCCAGCACGTTCGTCCACCACAGCGAGTAGACGACGAACAGGCCGAGGATCAGGCCCGCCGTGATCAGCAGCTCGCCGAAGAGGCTGACCGCGCCCGCGACGCGCCCGCGCTTCCTCCGCCCCGCCCCGGGTGCCGACGCGGGCACGGGCGTGCCGGTCTGCTCGTCCTGCTCGGTCGTCCTGGCTGCCACCGCACCCGTCCCCGTCCTGAGTCTCTTACGTCCGGCCGGCCCGCTCTCAGCCGACGAGCGCGTCGGGCTGCCCCTTGCTGCGCGGCCGTTCGTCGACCATCTTGCCCCACACGATCATTCGGTACGTACTCGTGAATTCCGGCGTGCAGGTCGTCAGCGTGATGTACCTGCCGGGCCGGGTGAAACCGGAACCCGGCGGCACCGGCCCGATCACGCTCACGTTCGAGGGAGAAGTCTGCGGCAGGATGCTCGCCATCTCGTACGTGTAGTACGTGTCCTGCGTCTCCACGACGATCGGGTCGCCCGGTTTCAGCTGGTTGATGTACCGGAACGGTTCGCCGTGCGTGTTGCGGTGCCCCGCGACCGCGAAGTTGCCCCGCTTGTCCGACGGCATCGCCGTCTTCAGCTTGCCCTCCGCGTAGTGGCCCACCATGCCGTTGTCGAGGACCCGCGCCTTGTCGATGCCCTCGGCGACCGGGACGACGACGTCCAGCTTGGGGATGTGCATGATCGCGAAGCCCTGGCCCGGCTCGAACGCTCCGGGCTTGCGGCCCTTCGCCCAGCCCTCCTGGATCTTGTCCGTCTCGTTGCCGGCGAACAGATCGGCACGGATGTTCGTCCACCACAGCTGGTACGTGACGAACAGCAGCATCAGCACGCCTAGCGAGATGAACATCTCCCCGAAGAACCGGCTGGCGACGACGGCCGGGCTGTCCTTGGCGGCGCGGGCGGCGCGCCTGGCCTCCAGGCGGGAGCGCGGCGGCTCCGCGCTGTTCGACTCCGCGCTGTTCGCCCCGGCCTTCCCCGCGGGGGCGGCCCGGCGACGGCTGCCCTTCGCCTTGGCCGCCCTGCGGCGCTCCGCGCGGCCGCCGGTGACGGGTTCGGGTTCCGGTTCTGCGTCGGGCACGGGCTCGGCTATTCGGCGGGTGTCGTCGGTCCGCAGCGCCACGGTCTCGTCGTCGAACACGGGCGCCGGGGCTTCCGGCACGGGTGCGGGCGCCGGCTCGGGGGCCGGTGCGGGCTGCTGGGCGCCGTACCAGTCCTGGGTGGGGCCCGGGGAGTCGTACCGCCCCTGAGGCTGCTGGCGGGGCTGCTGGGGCCCCTGTGCGGCCTCTTGTACGGGCTGCGTGGCCTGCACGGGCTGCACGTACGGGTCGTACTGCTGCTCCTGGGGGTACTGAAGAGGCTGCTCGTACCCAGGACTCACCGGACTTGTCGGCTGCGCCTGCGGCACCGTCGGCACCGTCGCCGACCGGAACCACGGCGACGTCGCCCCGGGGTCCGGAGCCGAGGCAGAGGCCGGGGCCGGCGCGGCCGCCCGCCCCTCCTGCCCCGGCAGCGGATCGTTCAGCGGATCCGCGAGTTGTTCCACCGCCGCCTCGAACGCGCCCGCCGCCTCGTACGCACCCTGCCCGTACGAGGCTTCCCGGCCGGCGTCGTGTTCGGGGCGGAGCGCCGTCACGCGGCGGCCTTGCCCACCACCGGCGCGAGCCCGGCCGATCGCTCCACCGCTCCCGGGTCGCCGCACCGGGCCAGCCAGTTGGCCAGCATCAGATGCCCGTGCTCGGTCAGTACCGACTCGGGGTGGAACTGCACACCCTCGACCGGCAGATCCCGGTGGCGCAGCCCCATGATGATCCCGTCGGCCGTCCGCGCGGTGACCTCCAGCTCGGCGGGCCACGCCTGCGGTTCGGCGGCCAGCGAGTGGTAGCGCGTCGCCGTGAACGGCGACGGCAGCCCGGCGAAGACGCCGACACCCGTGTGCGTCACGGGGGAGGTCTTGCCGTGCAGCAGCTCGGGGGCCCGGCCCACCACACCGCCGTACGCCACCGCCATCGACTGCATGCCCAGGCAGACGCCGAAGACCGGCACGCCCGTCGCGGCGCAGTGACGCACCATGTCGACGCACACGCCCGCCTGTTCGGGGGTGCCGGGGCCCGGCGACAGCAGCACCCCGTCGAAGCCGTCCTGGGCGTGGCTCAGGTCCACCTCGTCGTTGCGCAGTACCTCGCACTCGGCGCCGAGCTGGTAGAGGTACTGGACGAGGTTGAAGACGAAGCTGTCGTAGTTGTCGACCACCAGGATTCGCGCGCTCACTGGCCCGACCCCCCGTCCACCGTCACATCGTTGAACGGAAGCAGCGGCTCCGCCCACGGGAAGACGTACTGGAACAGTGCGTAGACGACCGCCAGGATCAGTACCAGCGCGATCATCGCCCGCACCCATACGTTGCCCGGCAGATTCCGCCAGATCCAGCCGTACATGCTGTCCCTTCCGTTCGGTCGAAACCCAGAGTAAAGGGAGACGGGGAAGGCTCGTGGGTCAGCCGCTCAAAGCGCGCGGCCTGCCGTCCTCCACGGGCTGCGTGGCGTCGAGGTGCGCCCACACGATCAGCCGGTGGCTGCTGCCCCACTCCGGCTCGCAGGTGGTCAGCGTCAGATAGCGCCCGGGACCGTCGAAACCGGCCTTCCCGGGAACGTCGTCGATCACGCCGATGTCGCCGGGAACGGTCCGGTACGGCTTGTTGTCGATCCGGTACGTGAACCAGGTCGCCCCATCGGTCAGCACCACCGCGTCACCGGGCCGCAGCCTGGGGAAATCCTTGAAGGGGTCCCCGTACGTACGGCGATGGCCGGCGACGGCGAAGTTCCCCGTCTCGCCGAGGCGCGCGGTCCCCTCGTAGTGGCCGAGGCCCTTCTGGAGGGTCTTCGTCCGCGTGCCCTCCAGGACCGGCCAGTCCCAGTCCTTGCCGAGGCGCGGCACGTACATCACGGCGAAGGGCCTGCCCGGCTCGTACGCCTCGGGGGCCGACGCCGGGTCCTCGGCGGCCGGTACTTGCCCGGGAAGCGGGCTCTGCGCAGCCCATGTGTCCTGCAGCCGGCCGATCTGCCCGTCGCTCGCGTCGGTGGCCTTGACCCCGGTCCAGAACATCACGTACGCGACGAAGAGAACGATCAGGGTGCCGGCGGTGACGCACAGTTCGCTGAAGGTCCTGACGATCAGCCGCACCGACATGCGCACCGACACCGGCTCCCCCGTTTACTCGCCTCGCTCGACGGGCTTCGCGTAATGGAGATCCACTGTGCCCGAGTAGCCGGGAAGAGTCATCGCCTCGTGTTCGTCGACTTTCCAGCCGAGGCCGTAGGCCTTCACGTACAGCTGGTAGTTCTGCAACGCCGTGGAGGCCGTCAGCGCGCGCTGGAGCTTGTCCTGGTCACCGATCGCGGTGACCTTGTACGGCGGCGAGTAGACGCGGCCCTGGAGGATCAGGGTGTTGCCGACGCAGCGCACCGCGCTGGTGGAGATCAGCCGCTGGTCCATGACCCGGATGCCCTCGGCGCCGCCCTGCCACAGGGCGTTCACCACCGCCTGGAGGTCCTGCTGGTGGATGACCAGGTCGTTGGGCTGGGGCTCGGGGTAGCCGGGATTGGCCGTGGCGTTCGGCGGGGCGTCGTCGAGCGTGACGGTGAGGCCCGCGCCGGAGAGCTTCTTGGTGCCGGCCGCCGCCTCCAGCGCCTTGAGCTTCGCGTCCTCGGCCTGCGTACTGCTGTCGCCGCGCTCAGCGAGCGCGTCGACGTCGTCGCGTACGGCGGCCAGCGACTCGCCCAGCCCCTTGTTCTTGTGACTGCGCTGATCAATGAGGTCGGAGAGCTTCAGCAGCGAGGCGTCCGTACGGATATTGGTGCCCCTGGCCGTATTGAAGCTGGTGACGAAGATCAGGCCGGCAAGCGCGAAAACTCCGGCCGTCAGCAGCCTGACCGGCCGCAGGGCGGGGCGCCGGGCGGGTTCGGTGGGGGAGTCGGCAGAATTGCTCAACGTACCCTTATCTCCTTCGACGCCGCGGAAGCACTACGCTAACGGACGCCCGGGGGAGGCAGTGTTCCCCGTCGCTCCCGCACCGGGCACCAGTCACAGTTCCCTGCGCGGTAACGCAGCGCATCGACAGGAGAGTCCCTCGTGCCGAAGTCACGTATCCGCAAGAAGTCAGACTTCACGCCGCCGCCGGCGCCGTCGAAGCAGGCGACGTCCATCAGGCTGACGAACCGCAGCTGGGTGGCTCCGGTGATGTTGGCGCTCTTCCTCATCGGGCTCGCCTGGATCGTGGTCTTCTACGTGACCGAGGGAGACCTGCCGATCCAGAGCTTCGACAACTGGAACATCGTGGTCGGGTTCGGCTTCATCGCCGCCGGCTTCGGCGTCTCCACCCAGTGGAAGTAGACGGAGCAGAGGCCAAGTAGGCCCTGACCGGCCTGGGCCGCGCAAGCTCTGACCAGAGGTTATCCACAGCGTTGTCCACACGGTGGGGAAAGGTCAGACGATCTGTGGATAACTCACAGCGTGTTGACGCCGGTGTGACTGCCGGGACCTTCTGACACGTACGGCCCACCCCTTGTCCTGACTGGGAAAAGCCAGTTCAGCGACAAGGGGAACGGCTGTTCCCATCAGGTCCACCTGAATGCACAAGGTCCGGCCGCTGCTGTGGACAACTTGGCGCACAGCCGTCGTCGGCGGCGCTCAGGTGAGCATGGCCGTCCTCGCCACGACCAGGCCGACGGTCACCAGCAGCACCAGCCCACAGGTGCCGTACTGCACCAGCGCGCGGCGCTCGCGTGGGGCGTGCACCAGGGCGATCGCGACGAGGGTGCCGGCGACGAGGCCGCCCACGTGCGCCTCCTTGGCGATGCCGTCCCAGGTGAATGTGAAGAGCAGGTTCAGTGCGAGGAGCACGAGAACCGGCTTCATGTCGTACTTCATGCGCCGCATCAGCACGGCGGTCGCGCCGAGAAGCCCGAAGACGGCGCCGGACGCGCCGAGCGAGCCCTGCGAGGGATCGGCGAAAAAGTACGTGAGCGCGCTGCCCGCCAGACCGGAGATCAGGTAGAGCGCCAGGTACCGGACGCGGCCGAGCGCTGCCTCCAGGGGGCCACCGAGCCACCACAGGCCCAGCATGTTGAAGGCGATGTGCCAGGGCTCCTGGTGCAGAAACATGGATGTGAAGAGCCGGTAGTACTCGCCGGCTGCGACGCCTTCGACGGGTACGAACGGATTGGTCCGCCACGCACCGACCAGCGCGAGATCGTTGACGAGCGACTCGCGCGACAGCACCGCGACGAACACCGCCACATTGATCGCCAGCAGGATCTTGGTGACCAGCCTCGGGTCGGCGGCGACCGTGCCCCCCGCGAGCGTGCGCGGCCGGCTCGCGTCCGGGGGGTGGCCCGTACCGGAGCCTTCGCGGACGCAGTCCGGGCACTGGAAGCCGACGGACGCGCTGATCATGCACTCCGGGCAGATCGGGCGTTCGCAGCGCGTGCAACGGATGCCCGTCTCACGGCCCGGGTGCCGGTAGCAGTGATCCATCGGTCCGTCCCCAGGTCGCTAGGTGTGCCTCTTGGCGGTACGGCGCGGTACGGCGCAGTGCGCAGCCCCGCCTATCCAGTACGGATGGACGGGGCGATTTGGTTCCCGACAGGGGGAGCGCCGGTCTCAGCTGGTCTCCACCACGACCGAATCGATGACGACGTCGGTGAGCGGGCGGGCGGTGCGCGGGTTGGTCTTCGTGGCCGCGATCGCGTCCACAATCTTCTGGCCGGCGGGGTCCGTGACCTCGCCGAAGATCGTGTGCTTGCCCGTCAGCCACATCGTCGGCGAGACGGTGATGAAGAACTGGGAGCCGTTGGTAGCCGGGCCGGCGTTGGCCATCGCCAGCAGATAGGGCCTGTCGAAGGCGAGGTCGGGGTGGAACTCGTCCTTGAACTCGTAGCCGGGGCCGCCGGTGCCGTTGCCCAGCGGGTCGCCGCCCTGGATCATGAAGTCGCGGATCACGCGGTGGAAGACAGTGCCGTCGTACAGCCGGTCCGTGGTCTTGTGCCCCGTTTCGGGGTTGGTCCACTCCCGAGCACCCTGTGCCAGTTCCACGAAGTTCTTGACCGTCTTCGGCGCGTGATTCGGCAGGAGCCGGATCCGGATGTCGCCCTGGCTGGTCTTCAGGGTGGCGTAAAGCTGCTCGGCCACGTGGTGCCTTCCATAAGTCTTCACTGACAGTCTTCACTGCCGCGTCCGGCGATCCTCGCACGGACGGTTTACGACGAGTAGCCGCCGAACCGGCGCGCGGGACGGCGAACCGTGGCATTGTCGTGCACGAGGTCCGCTTGCACCGCATTGCCCACGAGAGCCTGAGATTGCCCCGAGTCGCCGCCCATGACCCGGATGCCCGCCCGCACGTGCCGTGTTGGCCTCTGGCAGGCATGATTTCGATTTGGGTGGACAGGCGATATACCGAACCGCCACCAAGGAGGAGGATCCAGTGACCCGCATCGACAGCGTGCGCGCCGCATCCGAATCGGCGAAGGAAAGCGTGCTGCACGCCGCGGAAGTGGTGGCGCCCTACGCCGGTACGGCCAAGGAACAGGCCACGCAGTATGCGCACGACGCCCGCGTACGGCTCGCGCCGAAGGTGAACAAGGCCGCTCACCAGGCCCGTGTCCAGTACGGAGTGCATGTCGCGCCGCGCATAGAGCAGGCCCGTACACACGTGCCACCGAAGGTCGACGTGGCCGCGCACCGGGCTGCGGTACGCACCCGCAGCGCGGCCCGGCAGGCCGCCGACTACACCGTTCCGCGCGTGGAGCACGCGATGGCGGCCGCGCAGCCCGTACGTGAGCAGGCCGCCGCGCGCAGTGCTGCCGCTGTGGCCGCCCTGCGCGGGCAGGTCACGGCGAAGGACATCCGCAAGCTCGTCAAGAAGCACGAGCGGCGCGCCAGGGCCGGCCGGCTGGCCAAGGGTCTCGCGGTCGTCGGTGTGCTGGCGGGCGGTGCCTTCGCGGCGTGGAAGTGGTGGGACAAGCAGGCCAACCCGGACTGGCTGGTCGAGCCCCCCGCTGCCACGGAGGTGTCCGACCGTGCGCCGCTGACCTCGGTCGACGGCAGCGGTCAGGTGCTGGACCCGGAGGTCCAGGCGAAGCAGGCGGAGGCCGAGGCCGAGGCGGCGGAGCGCGACAAGAAGAACAACTGACGCGTCGCCACATCGCATGACGGACGGGTGCCGGGAGACCTTCGGGTCTGCCGGCACCCGTCCGTCGTGCCCGGTGTTCTCTTTCGTAGCGCGGGGTCGCGACGAAAGTGGGCGGCGGCTGCCGGAGCCCGCTGCTTAGAGTGCGGCCGTGGACGTGTCATCGAGGATCAGGGCCGGACGGCTGTGGCTGGCAGGACCGGATCCCTGGTCGGGGCGCCGCGTCGCGGGCGAGATCGTCCTCGCCGTGGTGCTGGCGCTGCTGGCGGCCGGGACCCAGGAACTGATGGGCAGCACGGGGCTGGTGCAGTTGGCCACCGCCGTCGCCGTCGCCGCGGCGTCGCTGCTGCGCCGCCGGCTGCCGGCGAGTGTGCTGGTGGTCTCGGGCGGGGCGGCGGGGGTGCTGGCCGGGTTCGGGCCTCTGCTGATCGTCTCGGGGTGGTCGGCGGGGCGCCGGATCCCGGGGGCCGGGCGGGCGCTGGCGGCTTTCACCGCGTCGTACGTCCTGACTGTCGGCATCGGGGTCGCCGCCGAGTGGCCGCGGTTCTCGCCGCTGTCGCTGATCTTGTTCAGTACCCTCTACTTCCTCGCGACGACGGTTGTACCGGGCCTGGCCAGCCGCTATTGGACCCAGCGCCGCACTCTGTTGCACGCCCTGCAGGACCACAACGCCCAACTGCTGCGCGAGCGGGCCATGGTGGCCGGGCAGGCGCGGCTGCGCGAGCGGCAGCGGATCGCCCAGGACATGCACGACAGCCTGGGCCACCAGCTGGCGCTGATCTCCGTGCACACGGGCGCGCTGGAGGTCGACCCCGCCCTGACGGACCGGCAGCGGGAGGGTGTCGGCGTACTGCGGAACGCTTCGGTGGCCGCGATGCACGAACTGCGCGAGGTCGTCGGCATCCTGCGGGACGGGGTGGAGCGGGACGAGGCGGCTGCCGCCCCCGGTCCGCCGTCCGCCGAGGACCCGCATCCGGCGGCGCGCGGGGCCGCGGGCATCGAGGGCCTGGTGGCGGCGGCGCGGGCGGCCGGGAACAGTGTCGAGCTGCGGTGTGCGGGCGGGCGGCGGGCGCTGGCCGCGGCCGCCGATCACGCGGCGTACAGGATCGTGCAGGAGGCGCTGACCAACGCGTACAAGCACGCGCCGGGCGCCGCGATCACCGTCGAGCTGCGGTACGAACCGGACTCGCTGGTCGTCGAGATCGCGAACGGTCCGGCCCCTTCGGACCCGGCTGACGTCGTCAGCGGCGGGCAGGGCCTGACGGGGCTGCGCGAGCGGGCCCGGCTGGTGGGAGGCATGGTCCACGCCGGGCGTACGGACGGCGGGGGATTCCGGGTCGCCGGCGTCCTGCCGTACGGCGCCGACGGCCTCCCGCCGGCCAAGGCGTCCTTCGCGGCGCCTTTGGCCGGCGCCGAGGACGACTTCGGGCAGCGGTCTCCTTCGGTTCCTGTCGGCAACGGCGGTCGGGTCATGGACTGGACCGCTGTGCACAGGGAGCTGGCGATGAGTGGCGGGCGCGGGAGCAGGGCCGGCGGGGTGGCCCTGGGCTGCGGGATCGCGGCGGTGGCAGCGGTACTGCTGGCGGTCGCGGGCGGGATCGGTCTGTACTTCCTCGCGGGAGCGGCGGACAGCGGCATGATCGAGCCGGGTGAGTACGAGGCGGTGCGGGTCGGCGCGTCGGAGACGGAGGTCCGCGACAGGCTGCCGGACGGTGATTCCTTCATGACGTCGGGCCTTCGGGACGGCGGGCCCGAGGAGCCGGAGGGGGCCGACTGTCTGGTCCTCGCGTCCTCGGAGATCGGCGACAGCCTGGCGTCGGAGCCGGTGTTCCGCTTCTGCTTCAAGGGCGGCAAGCTGGTCGAGAAGAAGTCGTACGACGTTGAGCAGTAGATGAGCGGGAGCTGTGGGAGTGAGCGTGACGGTTCCGCACATCAGGGTGGTGATCGCGGACGACGAGCCCCTGATCCGGGCGGGGATCCGCATGATCCTCACCTCGGACCGGGCCATCGAGGTCGTGGCGGAGGCGGGAGACGGCCGCGAGGCCGTCGAGCTGGCGCGCGTCCACGCGCCGGACGTGGTGCTGCTCGACCTGCAGATGCCGGTGATGGACGGGCTCACCGCGCTCGCCGAGCTGGGCAGGGCGGTGCCCGCGGTGCGCGTGATCGTACTGACGACGTTCGGGGAGCGGGACAACGTCCTGCGGGCCCTGGAGAGCGGCGGCGCGGGTTTCCTGCTGAAGGACTCCGCGCCCGCCGAACTGATCCGGGCGGTACGGGCCGCCGCGGCCGGGGACGCCTATCTGTCGCCGGGGGCGGCCCGGCACGTGGTGGAACAGCTCGCGTCCGGGCGCGCTCCGGCGCGCGCGGAGGAGGCGCGGCGGCTGGTCATGGCACTGAGCGGGCGGGAGCGGGATGTCCTCGCGCTGCTCGGGGAGGGCCTGTCCAACGCGGACGCGGGCAAGCGGCTGCACATGAGCGAGGCCACGGTGAAGACGTACGTCAGCCGGATTCTGGCGAAGCTGGGCTGCGAGAACCGTGTACAGGCGGCGCTGCTCGCCCGGGACGCCGCGCTCTGAACCGGACGGGAGCGGTGGCTACGGGGCGGCGGCCTCGTGGTTGTCGTCGGCGAGGTGGGGGGCTTCGCAGCGGCAGCCGGTGGGCGGCGGGCTGTCCAGGAGGCCGGTCTGGGCCATGAGGTAGGCGAGCTGGGCGCGGCTGTTGCTGCCGAGCATGTCCGATGCCTTCTTCAGGTGGGTCGCCACCGTACGGGTGCTCATGCCGAGGCGGCTGGCGATCGCCGCGTCCGTGTAGCCGTCGACCATGAGCCGCAGCACCCGCAGCCGGGTCTTCTCGGTGAGGAGGACGGGGCGCTGCTGGTCCGGCTTGAAGGCAACCGGTTCGGCCCGCTCCCAGGCGTGCTCGAAGACCGACACGAGGAACTGCACGATGGCGACGTCGTGAATCACGAGGGCGTGGTTGCTGCGGTCGCCCCCCTTGTCCGGGATGAACGCGGTGGACCGGTCGCAGATGATCAGCCGGTCGAAGACCTCGTCGAGAGTGCGTACCTGCACACCCGCCTCGGTGACGGTCCTGATGTATTCGACTGTGGGGACGTGCGCCCGCACGGTGTGCTGGTAGAGCGTGCGCTGAACAACCCCCCTGCCCAGGGCGGGCGCGACGCGCTGGAGGGACTCGGAGAGTATCCCCTCGGGCCTGCCGCCCCCGGGCTGTGCGGTCAGCAGCTCCGTGGTCGCGCCCTGTGCGGCCTCGTCCAGTGCCGCGCTGATCACGGCCGGTCCGACCAGTCGCTGCACGGTGAGCTCACCGACCGGCCGCGCTTCCTGGTAGATGCTCTCGACCTGGGACACCGAGGCGCGCAGTGAGGCCAGACGCTGCTGCTGTACGAGGATGGCCTGCTCCAGGGGGTACGTCTGGGCCGCGGTCGCGACCGACGGCGGTACCGGTACCAACGTGTACGGGTCCCCCATCGAGGGCGTCAGCAGTCCCAGCGCCGTGAGGCAACCGGGGGCCTCGGCCCTGTCGACCGCCCCGCGCGTGAGCGCGACCCGGTAGAGCCTGCGGCCCTCCTCGCAGATCTCGGCGTGGTTGTCGCCGGGCCCCCCAGGCCCCCCGCCGTCCGGTCTCATGCACATGAGCCCCCCCTTCAGGTTTCAGCAGTGCATGATCCTGATGCCTGAAGGCCCTTCCCGCAACCTCTTTCCCCGGGCAGTATTTCCAACGAAGACACCGGCAAATGCCGGTCGGTCAGAAGTTATCCGGGGGGATAAACAATGAAGACCAAGCGTTTTCTTTACAAGGCTGTAAGCGCCCTTGCGGTGGCCGCCGCAGTACTGATCGGGATCACCGCCGTTCCGGACGTCGCCGATCAAGCCGCCGTCGCCGGCGGCACGGCGTCTCCGCGGGACATGGGCTGGGGCTGAGCCCCCGAAACCAAGCCGCGAACTGCGATTTTCCGACAGTTCACGCGAGCAGGTACCCCGCCACCGGTAAGTGATGGGTCATCAACACCGCATGAGGCGCGCGATGTTGCGCCGACTTCCGCAGGGACGTCGGCGCATTGCCCGCGGACTCTGCCGACATAACTCATGGCGCGGTTGTTTCGGCATGCCGATTTACAGTTCACAGAGAAAGAGTGTTCAACATGACCACCGCCATTGCGGTCCCGAAGTGCCTTGTGTGCGACACGGATTTCGAAGTCCAGGAGGACTGGGAAAAGGGTGAGATCACCGAGTGCACGGCCTGCGGCCAGGAGCACGAGGTAGTCGAGAAGTCCGACGCGATCGTACGCCTGGACTTGGCCCCCGAGGTCGAAGAGGACTGGGGCGAGTGACATCTCCCACCCAGGTCCTGCTCTCGGTCACCATGCTGCGGCCCGACGAGAAGCTTCTTCTCGGCGCGTTGCGTGACGAGGGCCTGACGGCACAGCCGTTGCTCATGGAGGATCTGGCCGGGGTCGTGGCGGGCCACACAGGCCCGCCCGGTCTCACCCTGATCAGAAACCTCTCTCATCGCGAGGCGATCAGCGTCTCCCGCCGGCTCGAACACGCGGCGATCCCCACACTCAACCGCGCCGCGACCATCGAGACGTGCAACGACAAGGGGCTCCAGTCCCTGGTCTTCGCCCGGCACGGCATCCCTCACCCCGCCACCCGGCACGCCTTCAGCTACGACCAGGTCCGCGCGACCGTCGCGGAGTTCGGCCTGCCGGCGGTCGTCAAGCCCGTCAGCGGGTCGTGGGGGCGCGGCG
Source organism: Streptomyces sp. TRD_SC_5 (assembly GCF_056836825.1). Classification (NCBI taxonomy): domain Bacteria; kingdom Bacillati; phylum Actinomycetota; class Actinomycetes; order Kitasatosporales; family Streptomycetaceae; genus Streptomyces; species Streptomyces sp. TRD_SC_5. The sequence continues at coordinate 3,630,102 of NZ_JBWZZS010000001.1, forward strand.
TCACCAAGATGACCAATGCCGAGTGCGTGGAGGCCTGGGCCGGCGGCCGTGAGTCCGCCGACGCCGCGGGCAAGCTGTTCCCCGTCGTCGTCCAGGAGTACATCGACAAGCCGGGCCACGACCTGCGCGTGGTGGTCGTGGGACGTACCCCCGTGGTGGCGATCCAGCGGGTCTCCGACAACTGGCGCACCAACACCCACCTCGGAGCCGAGGTCCGGCGCGTCGAGATCACCACGGAGATCGAGAAGCTCTGCGCCCAGGTCGTGGACGCCCTCGGCGAGGGCTTCTACGGAGTGGACCTGGTCGAGAACCGGGCCACGGGTGAGCTGCTCGTACTCGAAGTGAACGCCAACCCCGAATTCGCCCGCTCCTCCGCCGTGCACGGAGTGAACGTGGCCGGCCACCTCGCCGCCTACGTCGCGCAGCAGCTCGCGGCCACGGCCGCGTGAGACGGAGAAGACCCATGGAACTGTTCGACACCGCGACGGTGCTCACCCGCGTCCTCACCTCGGGCGTGGTCATGAGCATCGAGAAGAGCGACCGGGAACTGCCCGGTCTGGAACGGCTGCTCACGAAGCAGACCGGCCGCGCGAAGGCCGTCCTGGTCAACAGCCGCACCGGGGCCGTCCACGCGGCCCTCACCGGCCAGGGCATCGGCCACGGGGACACCGTCTCCCTGGCCGGTGCGGACACGGACACGACGGCGTTCGTGAACTGGCTCGGCGTCACCGTGAGCGACGAGGGCCCGGCGGGGTACGACTACCTGGCGCTGGATTCCACCAACGCGGACCGGCTTGCCGAGCTGGCCGCAGAATCCACCGCCCCCGCGCTGGTCGTGGACCTGACCGGGCTCGGCTTCGGGCCGGCCGCGGCCGTCCTGACCGACGACCCCGGCATCTGGAACCGCGCCGAGCGGCTGAAGATCTTCGGCGCCCACGACCTGCGGACGATGTGGACGCAGGAGGAGGCCGACCCCGGCCTGGTACCCGGTGTCCAGTTCAACTACCGCCTGAGCCCGCTGGTGGCCGCCTGCGCGCGGATGGCCCTGACCCAAGCGGCGCGACCCGCCGCCACATCCGGAGCACGTTCATGATCACTGACTTCCCGGCAGCCCCGCTGCCCCTGCCCGCTGCCGCGGAGATCGAGGAAGAACTCGCGGCCCTCGGCGGCGGGGCGATGATTCCCAAGGCCATGCGCCGCACGCTCTTCCCCGTCATCACCAAGGAAGACGTCTTCAACCTGATGCTCGCCCAGCGTCAGGCGCCCCAGAAGGTCGTCGCCGACTTCGCCGAGGCCTACCGTCGTTACGTCGGCGCCGAGTACGCCCTGCCGACCGCCAGCGGCACCTCCAGCCTGCACATGGCTCTCGTCGGCGCCGGCGTACAGCCCGGCGACGAGGTGATCGTGCCCGCGTTCACCTTCATCGCCACCGCCCAGGCGGTCGTGGCAGCGCATGCCGTCCCGGTGTTCGTCGACATCGACCCGCTCACCTACTGCATGGACCCGCAGGCAGCGGCCGCGGCGATCACCGGTCGCACCCGCGCCCTCATGCCGGTGCACGTCCACGGCCTGCCCGCCGACGTGAGCGCGCTGCGGGCCCTGGCCGACCGGCACGGCCTCGCCCTCGTCGAGGACGCCTCGCACGCCCACTCCGCCAGGATCGGCGGCCAGGTGGCCGGGTCCTTCGGCGACGCCGCAGGCCAGAGCCTGATGGCCGACAAGAACTTCCCGCTCGGCGGCGAGGGCGGTATCGCCTTCTTCTCCACCGAAGAGGCGTACGACCGGGCCGTTTCCTACCTGGAGCGCCACGGCATCGACTACGGCATGTCCTGGGTCGCCGCGGCCTTCGGCAGCAGCCAGCTCAGGCGCCTGCCGTACTACGACGAGATCCGCGCCCGCAACGCCGCCCTGCTGGGCGAATCCCTCGCGCAGACCGGCCTGTTCACCGCGCCGCACGTCCCGGACGGGCACGTGCACGCGTACAACATGTACCGGATCACCCTGCACCCCCAGGCCGTCGGCCTGGACGACCTGCCCGTGCACGCGGTCAAGGAGGCGGTGCACGAGCTGCTCGTCGCCGAGGGCGTCCCGGCCCGCGAGTGGCAGAACACACCGATCCCCTGCCACCTGCCCTTCCAGCACCGGAACGGCTTCGGCAACGGCTACCCCTTCTCCCTGAACCCCGGTGCCGTACGCGACCACCGCCCGCAGGACTTCCCCGTCACCCTCGGGATGCTCGACAGCACCCTCGTCCTGTGCCGCGAGCTGCGCTCCCCGGTCGAGTGGGAGCGGGCCCAGCGCTACGCCGACGCCTTCAAGAAGATCGCGCTGCGCCCGGACGCCATCCGCAAGCTCGTCGAGACCGGCGACTACCGCCGTCCGTACGAGAAGGCGGCCCGCCTTGGCTGACACGGCGAACAAGAAGATCCGCGCGGCCGTCATCGGCGGCAGCGGTTACACCGGCGGCGAAGTGATCCGGCTGCTCCTTGAGCACCCGCACGTGGAGCTCGCCTTCCTCTCCGCGGAACGCAACGCGGGCGCCACCGTCGGCAATGTCCACCCCTGGCTGCGCAACCACCCCAAGGCCGCCGGCCTCAAGTTCCGCCCGCTGGCCCAGCTCGCGGACGTCGACGCCGTCGACATCGCCTTCGGATGCCTGCCCACCGGCGCGCTGCCCGAGCAGCTGCCCCTGATCGCCGCACACGCCAAGCGCGTCCTCAACCTCGGCGGCGACTTCCGGCTGCGGGACAGCCAGGACATCAGCACCCACTACCCGAAGACGTCGGCCCACCCCCCTGTGGAGGACTTCGCGTACTTCGTCCCGGAGCTGAGCCCGCACGTCCCGGAGAGCCGGTTCATCAGCCTGCCCGGCTGCATGGCCGTCACCAGCATCTACGCCCTCTATCCGCTGTTCGCCGAGTCCCTGGTGAGCGAGCACGTCATCGTCGACGCCAAGACCGGCTCCACCGGTGGCGGACGCAGCAGTGACGAGCCGCCCGCCGAGCGCACCGGGAACTTCCGCGTGCACAAGCTGTACGGGCACCGGCACGCCCCGGAGATCCACCAGGCCCTCGCCGAGTTCACCGGGACGGCCCCGGACCTCCAGTTCTCCACGCACAGCCTCGACGTGGCGCGCGGCATCATGGTCACCGCGTACACCAAGCTGCGCCCCGGAGTGACACCGCTGGACGTCAAGCGTGCCTACGCCAAGGCGTACGTCGGCAAGCCCTTCGTCCGGGTCCGCCCGGCGCCCAAGGCCCCGCAGGACTTCCCGATGCTCAAGGCCGTCGTCGGCTCGAACGTCGCCGAGGTCGCGATCGCCGTCCGGGACGGGCAGTGCATCGCCGTGGCCGCCCTCGACAACCTGATCAAGGGCGCGGCCGGCCAGGCCATCCAGGCCATGAACCTGATCAGCGGATTCGACGAGACGGCCGGCCTGCCCACCACGGCGGTGTCGCCATGACCAGGCCTCTGTACGTGATCAAGGCCGGCAGCGCGACGCTCGACCGGGGGACCGTCCACCAGGAAGTGGCGGGCCTCGTGGCCCGCGGCGCCCGGGTGCTGCTGGTCGCCGGCGGCGCCACCGGCATCGAACGTCACTACCGTGCGGCCGGCCGCCCGATGCCCCAGCTGCGCCTGGCCAACGGTGACTCCGTGCGCTACTGCCCGCCGCAGGAGATGGCGCACCTCGTCGACGCCTACGAGCGGGTGACGCTGCCGGCCGTCGAGACGGACCTGAAGGCCCTCGGGCTGAGCGTGTTCACCGCCGTCGCCTCACGCGGCGGCCTGGTGACCGGCCGGGCGAACCGCCCCCTGAAGGCGCTGTCCGCCGAGAACAAGCCGCTCGTGGTCCGCGACCACCGGGCCGGTGTCCCCACCGACGTCGACGCCGTACGGCTGAACGCCCTGCTGGACGCGTACGACGTGGTCTGCCTGTCGCCGCCGGTCGCCGACCAGGGCGGCGGCTCCCCGCTGAACGTCGACGCCGACGTCCTGGCCGCGGTCCTCAGCAACGCGCTGGGCGCCGACCATCTGCGCCTGGTCACCGGCACCGCCGGTCTGCTGACCGACCCCGCCGACCCCCGGTCGACGCTGGGCAACGCCTACCCGGGCGACGGAGCCCGCTACGCCGGCGGCCGCATGCGCCAGAAGGTACGGGCGGCCGAAATGGCCCTGGACGGCAGCGCGGACGTGGCTGTCACCGGCCCGCACACCATGGCCGAGCCCTCGGGATGGACCCGCTTCTGGCGTACCCGGGAGCCCTCCCCCGACCTCGCGCTGCTCACCAAGCTCGTCTCCGTACCCTCGGTGTCGGGTGACGAGGCGGAACTCGCGGCCTTCCTCGCCGACTGGTGCCGCGAGCGCGGCATGACCGCCACGGTCGACAAGGTCGGCAACCTCGTCGCGACCCGCGGCACCGGGCCCCGGCGCCTGCTGCTCCTCGGCCACCTCGACACGGTCCCCCACCACTGGCCCGTCGCATGGCGCGAGGACGAGCTGTGGGGCCGCGGCAGCGTCGACGCCAAGGGCAGCCTGGCTAACTTCCTGGAGGTGCTCGCCCACGCGGACATCCCCGAGGACGGCCAGCTGTGCGTGGTCGGCGCGGTGGAGGAGGAGATCTCCTCCTCCAAGGGCGCCTTCCACGCCCGGGACCACTACCCGGCCGATGCCGTCGTCATCGGCGAGCCCAGCGGCTCGCAGAAGCTGACCCTCGGCTACTTCGGACTCTTCAAGCTCAAGGTGACCGCGTCGGTGGCCAGTGGCCACTCGGCCGGCATGGACGCGGTGTCCGCCGCGGACCTGCTGATCTCCTCCCTCGGCGGCATCCGGGAGGACGTGCTCGCGAAGGCGCCCGACGCGCTGAGCGCCGTCATCGACATCACCTGCGCGACCGGGCGCGAGGAACACCGGGCCACCGGAATCCTCAACTTCCGCGTGCCCCCTTCGGCCGACCTCGACGCGCTGCGCACCGCCGCGCTCGGCCCCGGCCGCGAGGGCGTGGGCATCGAGGTGCTGCGAGCCACCCCGGGCTACTCGGGCGGCCGCTCCAGTTCCCTGGTCAAGGTCTTCACCCGCGCCTTCGCCGAGGCCGGCATCAGGCCCCGCTTCGTGGTGAAGAAGGGCACGTCGGACATGAACACCCTGGCCACCACATGGAGTGATGTGCCGATGGTGGCGTACGGGCCCGGCGACTCGGCCCTCGACCACACCGACGAGGAGCGGATCGGCGGCATGGAGTACCGCACGGCCCGCTCGCTGCTGGCCGACGCGGTCAACCGCTGGTTCGCCCTTCCCGAGGGGAGCCGCTGATGACCGTCGTACTCGACACACCGGCCGGCGCGCCCGGCATCGACGACGAGGTGTTCGCCACCCTGTCCGAGCGTGCGGCGGAAGCCCGGCGGCTCGTCGTCGACATGGCGGCAAGCCCGCGCGGCTGCCACCTCGGCGGAAGCCTGTCCGTACTCGACATCCTGATCGCGTCCCTGCACCGGGCCTCGGCGGGGGACGGCACCGAAGTCGTACTGAGCAAGGGGCACGCGGCAGCGGGCCTCTACGCGGCCCTGTACGTCAGCGGGATCCTGCCGGAGAACCCGGCCCCGCTGTACGGTCTGGCCGGCCACCCCTACACCGGCCACCCGGGCCCCAAGGTGCCCGGAGTGCGGTTCCCCACCGGGAGCCTCGGCCACGGGATCCCGTACGCCGCCGGGTGGGCGATGGCCCGCCGCATCGGCGGCCGGAGCGGGCTGGGTATCGCCGTCGCCGGCGACGGCGAGCTCCAGGAAGGGCTCGTCTGGGAGACCTGCCAGGTCGCGGCGGCCCGGGAACTCGGCAACTTCGTGCTCGTGGTGGACCGCAACGGCGGCCAGAACGACGGATTCGTCGACGACATCTCGCCGCTGCACAACCTCGGCGAACGGTTCGCCGCCTTCGGGTTCGAGGTGGCCCACACCGACGGGCACGACCTCAGGGCGCTGACCGCGCTCCTGTCCACCGACCGCTCGGCGGCCCGCAGGCCGCTCGCGGTCATCGCCGACACCGTCAAGGGCAAGGGCGTGGCCGCCGTACAGGGCAAGGCCGCCTCCCACTACGTAAGCATCGACGCCACCCGCGCCGCCAAGTGGAAGCGAGCGATCCGATGACTCTTTCGGGACGTGACGCCTATCGGGACGAGCTCACGAGGCTCGCTGCCGAGGATGCCTCCATCATCTGCCTGGAGGCCGACCTGGGCGGCAAGGGACACCCGTTCCAGGCCGCCCACCCCGACCGCTTCTTCAACCTCGGTATCGCCGAGGGCGCCATGGTCGACATGGCGACGGGGCTCGCCGTGGCCGGGTACAAGCCGTTCATCAGCACCTTCGCGCCGTTCGCGGCGCTCAGGGCGGCGGAGAGCCTCAAGCTGACCCTGGGATACCTCGCGGCCGGCGTCACCGTGGTCGCGCCGTACGCGGGGGTCTCCGGAGCATGGTTCGGCACCACCCACCACTGCCTGGAGGACCTCGCGGTCCTGCGGAGCATCCCGGGTGTCACCATCGCCGCCCCCTACGGCGAGGCCGAGATGCGGGCGGTGATCCGGGACGCGGCGCGCTCCGGAAGACCGCACTACATCCGTACGGGACGCAACGCGGCCTACTCGTCGCTCGACTGGGACGAAGACGTCCTGCCGCTGGTCAACTGGGAGTCGCGGACCGCATCCGACGAGGTGTGCCTGGTGTCGGTGGGCGAGGAGGGAACCCGCCTGGCCATCGCCGCGCGCCAGGCCTCGCCGGACACCTCCCACGCGCACCTGGTCTACCTGGACCACGAGCACCTGACCCGGGCCGCGGCCGAACTGTCGCTCCACCACCGGCGGTTCGTGGTCGTCGAGGAACACCGCAGCCAGGGCTCGGTGGCCGAGGCGCTGGCTCTGCTGATGCCCCGGTGCGAGGTCACCGGGGTGGCCGCGGACCAGAGCTGGCCCACGCAGGGCGGTGACCACCAGGAGGTCATGGCCGCGCTCGGTTTCGACCTGCCCGCCGTGCTCTCGGCCGTGCACCGGGCACGCGGCGCGGACCGCCCGGCCCCGGCCGCCGCCTGATCCCGCCGAACCATCGGCCGGGCCCGTCAACGAAATCCAGGAGCTCCTCATGCACATCCTCATGATCGAATGCAACCCGAACGGCATCGCCGGCATCGCCAACGCCCTGAAGCTGGGGCACGACGTAACACTGGTGTCGGTCGACCCCGACTTCTACCTCGCCGCATCGCCGCTGGCCGAGGCGGCCTACGCACACCCCAACTGCCGTGTCGTCAAGAGCGAGCAGGCGTTCTCCATCGACGAGCTCATCGCGCTGGCGACGACCCTGCACGCAGAGCGGCCCATCGACGGGGTCACCACCTACAGCGAGTACCACACCGTGCACACCGCCGCGGTGGCGCAGGCGCTCGGCCTCCCGGGAATGAGCGTCGAGGGCGCCCGCAACGCACGGCACAAGCACCTGACGCGCCTGACCCTGGACGGCACCGGCGTACGCCAGCCGCGCTTCGCCCACGTCGCCGACGTCACCGAAGTCGAGGCCGCCGTACGGGAGATCGGGTTCCCCTGCGTGGTCAAACCCTCGGACGGTACGGCCGGCCTGCACGTCCTGCACCTCCAGGACGAGGACGACCTCAACGCCTACCTGGCCGAGCTGGCGGACGTCGTCGACTACGGGCGCGGCGTCGTACGCATCCCGGACATCCTCATCGAGGAGTTCGTCACCGGTGAACTGATCTCGGTCGAATCCTGCGTGCTGGGCAATGGCGAGGTCGTCAACCTCGGTCTGACCGACCGCCCGCTGAGCGGCTTCCCGCACTTCATCGAGATGGGCGCCACCTACTTCAGCGGCCACCCCCTCCAGGACGAGCTGTTCGCCATGACCACCAAGGTCCTCGGCGAGCTCGGCGTGGACTTCGGCTTCATCCACACCGAGTTCCTGCTCGGTGCGGACGGGCCGGTGCTGTGCGAGGTCAACGGCCGCCTGATCGGCGGAATCGTGCCGACCCTCATGGAGATCTCCTCCGGTGTCGACACCTACCTGCAGGTCATCCGGCAGGCACTGGGCGAGCGCCCCGAGCTTCCCTTCCCGGGACAGACCACAGCGGGCGGCCACTGGTTCGGCGCCCCGATCGCCGGCGCCGTGGACTCCATCGGCTTCGACGAACTGGCGCAGGCGCCCGGTTTCCACAGCGCCCAGGCCTACAAGAAGCCCGGCACGGAGGTCACCCGCCTCTCCAAGAGCAACTTCGACTGGATCGGTCACATCATCTTCACCGGCAGCGACCGCGACGAGGTCAACAAGCGCTGCGAGGAAGGCCTGGACCGTATCGACCTGCGGATGAGGGTCGAGGTCGCCCGATGAGCGAGGCCCCCTTCGAGCGGCCCGGCGCCCTCCTCCTACGGAACGTGGCCGTCCCGTCCCTCGACCCCGAGGCCCTGTTCGATGTGACCGCCGAGGACGGAGTCTTCACCCGCATCGAGCCCACCGGGCAGACCCCCCGGGGCGACGAGAACGAGCTGTGGCCCGGCTACACCGAGACCCACGCCCATGTCTCGCTGCCCCCCAACTGGGACGACTCGGTCGACGACCCGCGCATCGTCGCCCTGCAGTACCTCTACCACGGGGTGACCCACGTGGTGGACATGTTCGGGTTCCCCCTGCTGGCCGATGCCTGGGAGGCCGGCCGGGCCGCGTCGCCCTGGCCGTACCCCGAACTCGTCCACTGCGGCTACGCGGTGACGGCGATGACCAACAGCGCCGGACTCACCGGTCACGGTGTGGAGTTCCCCGCCCCCGTCCACATGCTGGCCGTCGAGGCCGACCTGGACCACGCGCTGCGCACCAACGCCGAACGCGGCGGCACCTTCCTGAAGGTGATGTTCACGGACGGCACCGAGCAGCCGGGCAGCCCCGTGCGGTTCTCCCGGCTGTCCGAGCACGTCATGCGGTTCACCGCCCGCACGGCCGCCGAGCGCGGTGTCACAGCGGTCATCGACTGCAACACCCTTGAGGAGACCCTCTTCGCGTACGAGTGCGGCTTCCGGCTCTTCGCACACTCCGTACGGGACAAGACCCTCACCGAAGCGGAGTGGAAGGGACTCCAGGGCGCCCGGTTCGTCTCCACGCTGGCCGGACTGCGCTCGATGATCATGTCCCGCGAGGACTTCCTCACCGAGTACGGCCGGGAGGGCTTCCGCGAGACGCAGGACGGATACAACCTCGAGTTCGTCCAGGGCATCGAGAAGCCCTTCGGGATCGAGTACGGCTGCCAGGAGACCCGCAGCGCCGCGCTGAGGGACATGCGCGCCAACGCCCTCGCCGCCCTGCGCAGCGGGAACCTGCTGGTCGGTACGGACTCGGGCAATCTGGGTGCCTACCACGGCTACTCCTTCCTCGGCGAGCTCGACGCCCTGTGCGGCGACGACCCCTCGCTCGCCCCGCAGCTGCGCCACCAGGCCACCGTCGGCGGCAGGCGTTACTTCGACGAACTGCGCGCAGAGCGCACCGGCACGCACCCCCTCACCGTCGGAGCGAGCGCGACCTACAACCTGCACGCTCCCGGCAAGCCGCTCTCGGCCCTGCCGCTGGCCACCGTCGTGCGGGGCGTCCCGGTGGACAGGCCCGCACTCGCACGCGCCATCGCGGACCTCCGTTCCACCGAATCGAAAGGGAAGGCCAGACTGTGACCAGCGAACGCAGGCGAGCCCTGATCGGCATCAACGCCGGCATATTCCTCGCCCACATCGGGAACTTCATCTGGTTCCCCGTCCTCGTCGCCTCGCTCAGCGGCACGGACAGCGGCTTCTGGGCCGGCGTGGTCATGTGTATGACCTATGTCGGCCGCCTCCTCGCCACCTTCTTCTACGAGGGGACCGCCGCCCGGCTGGGCGTCCGCGGGGCGGTGTTCCTCGGTACGGCACTGGAGGCCGTGGCGCTGGGCCTGATGGGCTTCAGCGGCGGAGTGCTGATCTACAGCGTTCTGGCGTTCTTCATCGGATTCGGTTCGGGAACCGCGTTCCCCGGCCTGAAGAACATTCTGATGTCCTATCCGGACAGCGAACGCCCCAAGGCCTTCTCCACCTTCCAGATGTCCGCCCAGGTGGGACTGTTCGCAGGTGCGGTGGCCGGCGGACTGCTGGTCGACATCGATCTGCGCACCCTGTTCGGCCTGGTGTTCGCGATATTCATCGGATTCTGCCTTGCCGCTTCGGCGTTCATCCCACGGGACGGCTTCGCGGCTCCGGCCGACGCGGCCGAAGCCCCGGCCGGCGAAACGACCGAGCGGCCACGCAGCCCGCTGTTCAGTACCGCCGTCCTCAAGGGCATCGAAGTACGGGGCGCCACACGCTACTTCGTGCTGTCCGCCGTGTTCTGGTTCCTGTCCATCGGCTTCGTCGTCGGCATCCCCCTGCACATGGCCGAGTTCGCCCCGCAGTGGGCCCCTTCGGCCCCCTTCTGGATCACCGGGCTCAGCGTGCTGGCACTTCAGTACCCGGTGTTCAAGTTCCTGATCAAGCACCTGCGGCCCGGCGCCGTCATGGCGATCGGCCTCGCCGGAATGACAGTTGCGTTCCTTGCCTTCGGAGCCGGCCGAAGCGCCGTATGGGTGATCGTCGGCTGCCTCACGGTGGTGCTCGGCGAGATCCTGTTCGTGCCCTCCTTCGACATCTGGGTGGCCCGCAAGGTCCCCGCGGACCGGCTCGCCAAGGCCATGGGCGCCATGCACTTCTTCCGCAGCGCCGGAAACATGGTCGGCTCACTGCTCGCCGGCGCCCTGTTCGACCTGTCGCGCAACGCCGGCCTGCCGGGAGCCAACTGGTTCGTCGCCGCGGCGGTGGCCGCAGCGTGCGCTGCCGTCTGCCTGCTCAGCCGGGACGAGAACGACGAGAACGACAAGCCCCAGCCCCCCGAGGACACGGCCGGGGACAAGACCGGGGACGCGACCGAGGAACCCGAGCGCGCGGTGGTTGCGTGAGCGACACGGCGGCCCGCGAGCGATGACGGCAATACAAGCGATGAGGAGAGCGGCACATGGCTGACGTCTGCGTGATCGGAGGCACTCGGTTCTTCGGCAAGCTCCTGGTTCACAGACTGCTCGAAGAAGGCCACCGCGTCACCGTGGTCACCCGCGGCCGGACCCCCGACGACTTCGGACAGTCCGTACTGCGGCTGCGCGGCGACGTCACCCGGCCCGGGCAACTGACCGACGCGGTGGCCGGACGGCGTTTCGACGCGGTGATTCACCAGATGTGCTGCACGCCGAACGCTGCCATTGAGGCATGCCAGGCCTTCGGCGACCGGGCGGGGAAGTTCATCCTGACCAGCAGCATGGAGGTCTACAACGCGCAGACGTTCCGGTGGCGGATTCCCGCGCCGGCGCTCAGCGCCTTCGCCCGCGAGGACGAACTCGACCCGGCGCAGTACGCGTACGACACCGCACTTCCCTGGGACGACCCCGACTTCCTGGGGGCCAATTACGGTGAGGGAAAGCGCCAGGCCGAGGCCGCGCTGACCCGCTGCGCCGAGGTTCCGGTCGTCATCGCCCGGGTGGCCCATGTGCTGGCCGCGAGAGGAGACTTCACCGGCCGGTACCAGTTCCACCTCGACCGGATCCGCGCCGGGCTGCCCATCGTCACGCACGCCGGCCCCGGCCGGACCTCCCTGGTCCACGCCCCGGACGCGGCCCGGTTCCTGGCCTGGGCGACGACCTCCGAGGTCACCGGGGCCGTCAATGTCGCCTCTCCCGACACCACCGGCGTCCATGGCATCTGCGCCGCCGTGGAACAGTCGACGGGGCTCAAGGCCGTCGTGGTGGAGAAGGCCGATCCGTCCGGCGACCCCGCGCTGTCCCCCTTCTCCTGTCCGGCCGACTTCGGCCTGTCGACGGCCAGGGCCGACGGGCTCGGCCAACGACTGCCCGCCATTGCCGAGTGGCTCCCGGACCTCGCCCGTACCGCGGCCGAGGAGCAGTGATGTTCGATCTGATCGTCATCGTCCGGGTCCCGCTCCCCGGTGACGTGGGCCCCGTCGCCGACGCCCTGGCCCGGATGCGCCCGCTGTGTCTCGCGGAGGACGGGTGCGTCCACTGGGAGGCGTACCAGTCCCACGAGGACAGTGGACGGTTCGTCCTGGTCGAGCGGTGGGAGAGCCGCTCCCACTGGGAGGCCCACGGCGACGGGAGCGCCATCCAGGACATCTACCTCCCGGAGATCCTGCCGCGCGTCGAACGCGAAGTACACCCGAGTACCCCCGTAGTGCCCAGGTCCGAAGGAGCGACCGCATGACCACCACCCCCCGCCGTATCGCCGTCGTCGGCGGCCGTCCCGCCCCCGTCCACGGGGCCAGGGAACTCGGCATCGACGTCACCCTGGTCCACACGGAAGGCCAGTTCGACCCCGCCGAGGCCGAGCCGCACTGCTCCGCGATCCTCACCGGCGACATCACCGACACCGGTGAACTGCTCCGCCTGCTCCAGCCGCTGCACGAAGCAAACCCGTTCGAATTCATCCTCACCACCACCGAGCTGGCCGCGGTCCCGGTGGGGGAGGTCAACGCCAAGCTCGGCCTTCCCGGCACCAGCCCGGAGGTCTCCCGGATCATCCAGGACAAGGCGCTGACGCGGCAGGCGCTGGACCGGCACGGCCTGAGCCCGGTCCGCCACCGGCAGATCACCGGCGAGGCCGAAGCGGTCGAGTTCCTCGCGGCGGTGGGCGGACCCATCGTCCTGAAGCCGGGCAAGGGCGCCGGCAGCCTGCACATCCACAAGGTGGACAACGCGGACGACGCCGTCGCCGCGGTGCGGGAGGTGGCCGCGTTCGGCTACGGCGGCGTACTGGCCGAGGAATTCCTCCAGGGACCGGTCGTCAGCGTCGAGGGGTTCTCCCACCGGGGGCGCCATGTGGTGCTGGGGGTCTGCGAGTACCAGGTCAACGAGCACTTCGCCGAGTGGGAGTGCAGCGTCCCCAGCGACCAGGCGGCGCCGTACCTGTCCGAGATCCATGAGCTCACCGCCGGCGTCCTCGACGCGGTCGGCCTCACCGACGGCCCCTCGCACAGCGAGTTCGTGCTCACCCCGGACGGACCCCGGCTGCTGGAGACGCACAACCGGCTCTCCGGCTCCGGCATACCCGAGATGGTCAACCGGTCCACGGGCTGGGACCCGGCTCGGCTGTTCATGACCGTCCCGCTGGGCATCGACCGGCTCCCCGAGGTGGCGCCGGAGCCGAAGCGCGGCGCCGCGATCCGCTTCCTGGACTCGGAGCCGGGCGTGGTCACCGACATCACCGGCGTCGACGACCTCCCCGTGCCGGTGCGCCGGGTCCCGGCGGGAACCACCCCCACGCACATGATCCCCTTCCTCAAGAGCTTCACCGGGTCGCCGGCGGGAGCGGTCATCAGCAAGCACGTCGGCGACCGGACGGCGGCCATGGACTCGCTCCTGGCCTGTGACAAGGGTTACGTGTTCGCCAACGCGCCCACGCGCGCCGAGGCCGTCCGGCGCTGCGAGGAACTGGCGGCGCGCATCCGCTTCCACGTCGTCGCCGAGGATGCGGCCCAGGGCTGAGCAAAAAGACCCCTCCGGCTGCGTTTGCGCAGTTCAGAGGGGTCTGGAGGAGTGGAGCCTAGGAGATTCGAACTCCTGACATCTGCCTTGCAAAGGCAGCGCTCTACCAACTGAGCTAAGGCCCCGAACACGGGTGGAGGTGACCGGTTGGAACTCCACCGTGGCCACCGCCGCAGACAAGAGTACCGGGTGTCCCCCCTGATCCTGCAAAAGGATTGGGACTCCCCCTCCGCGACCACGCTCCGTAAGATGCTCGGCGAGGTTCGCAGCAGCGAAGGGGAGACGCAATGGACGCAGCGCAGCAGGAGTCGACGGCCAGAGCCAGAGAGCTTCAGCGCAGTTGGTACGGGGAACCGCTCGGGGCGCTCTTCCGTCGCCTGATCGACGATCTGGGCCTGAATCAGGCCAGGCTCGCCGCGGTGCTCGGCCTGTCCGCGCCCATGCTGTCCCAGCTGATGAGCGGCCAGCGCGCCAAGATCGGCAATCCGGCCGTGGTGCAGCGCGTCCAGGCTCTGCAGGACCTGTCGGGCCAGGTCGCCGACGGCAGCGTCAGCGCCGCCGAGGCCACCGACCGGATGGAAGAGATCAAGAAGTCCCAGGGCGGCTCCGTGCTCAACAACACCAGCCAGACCACGGCCAGTTCCGGTGCGCCGACCGTGCGGCGCGTGGTGCGTGAGATCCAGTCGCTGCTGCGCTCCGTAGCGGCGGCCGGCGACATCATGGATGCGGCGGACACCCTCGCCCCGACCCACCCCGAACTGGCAGAGTTCCTCCGGGTGTACGGCGCGGGGCGCACCGCGGAAGCGGTCGCCCACTACGAGGCGCACCAGAGCTGAAGCAGGCGGACCGGGGAGCGGGCACAGCGCAATGGGTGAGATCTTCGCTGGGCGGTACGAGCTGATCGACCCGGTCGGACGCGGCGGGGTGGGCGCCGTCTGGCGGTCGTGGGACCACCGGCGCCGCCGGTACGTGGCCGCCAAGGTGCTCCAGCAGAGCGACGCGCACACGTTGCTGCGTTTCGTGCGCGAGCAGGCCCTGCGGATCGACCACCCCCATGTCCTCGCCCCGGCCAGCTGGGCCGCGGACGACGACAAGGTGCTGTTCACCATGGACCTGGTGAGCGGCGGCTCCCTGGCGCATGTGATCGGTGACTACGGACCGCTGCCGCCCCGCTTCGTGTGCACCCTTCTCGACCAGCTCCTCTCCGGTCTCACGGCGGTCCACGCCGAAGGTGTCGTGCACCGCGACATCAAACCGGCCAACATCCTGCTGGAAGCCACCGGTACCGGACGTCCGCATCTGCGGCTGTCCGACTTCGGCATCTCGATGCGCAAGGGCGAGCCCCGTCTCACCGAGACCAACTATGTGGTGGGTACGCCGGGTTATTTCGCACCCGAGCAGATGATGGGCGCGGAACCCGACTTCCCCGCCGACCTGTTCGCGGTAGGCCTGGTCGCCCTCTACCTGGTGCAGGGTCAGAAGCCCGACTCCCAGGCGCTGGTGGAGCACTTCGCGACGTACGGCACACCGGGCGCCCCGCAGGGCATCCCGGAGCCGCTGTGGCAGGTCATCGCCGGGATGCTGCAGCCCGACCCGCAGGCCAGGTTCCGTACGGCGACGGGCGCGCGCAAGGCACTGACCGCCGCCGTCGAGATGCTGCCCGAACCGGAGCCCGGCGAGGAGCCGGTGGAGGTCTTCGACCAGATCGGCCCCCTCCCGCCCGGCTTCGGCCCGGACGGTCCCGTAACGCCGCCTCCGCCCGGCCCCCAGGGCCACGTACAGAGCCACGTACAGGGCCAGGCGCAGAGCGGCGTACACAACGGCGGTGGCCAGGCGCAGCCCGTACAGCAGCCGTCGTCCATGTCGCAGACGGGCAGCTTCCACCTCGCGCCGCCGCCGCAACGGCCCCCACTGCCGCACCCGGCACCGCCGTCGACGCCCCCCACCGCTACGCCCGCGCCCGCCCCCCTTCCCGCGCATGCGGCCTCCCCCCTCTCCGGCGCGGCGCAGTACGAACAAGCCCTCACTCGTCCCTACACCGCTCAGGGCCCGGAGGTTCCCACTCCACAGGCACCACCGGTCCCGCGGGGAGCCCAGGCTCCCGTACAGGCGCCGCACAAGCGGCCGGGACCGCCCCCGAAGGTGACGGTCCCGGTGCTGCTGCTCGCGCTGGTCTGTTTCGCGGTGGGCATCTGGGCGCTGACCCAGACCTGAGCGGGCCCGGGCCGCCCCGGAGGGGCCCGCCGCCAGGGCCGGCCGTCTACCAGGCGGCAGGCGGCCCGTACCGCGTAGGCGCCCCACTGTCCTGACCGGGCCCGACGCCGAGCTCACCGCCGGCCCCGGCACCGGGCCCGCCGTCCGGGCCCGCACCGGCCCCGGCGGGCGCCGCCCCGGCCGCCGCGCGCCGTCTGGCGACGAGCGTCCACACCCCGAGCCCGAGCAGCAGCACGCTGCCCGCCCCGATCCCGGCCGCCGCGACGAGCTGCATCGTGGCGCTCTTCTCCGCCGCCGACGTGCTCTGCCCGCTCTGCGCCGCGCTCCGGTCGTCCTCGGTCACCCGGAAGTCACCGGCGGGCCCGGCATACGCGGGCGCGCTCTGCGCAGCGTTCTTGACGTTCAGCCGCAGCGTGAGCCCGAGAGCCCCCGGCCCGAACTCCTTCTCCACCTCCGGGCTCAGGCTGACCCTCAGGTAGTACCAGCCCGCGAACCGCATCCCATTGACGTCGTCGGACGAGTCGAAGCGGTTCTCGTACGCCACCGGCGGCAGCGGCTCCAGCGAGGACGACTTCTGCTTGCCGTCGTACGAAGCGCCGGTCGCGCTTTCGACGAGCCCCCGCGCCGGGTTGAACAGCGCGAAACTCAGCGCGTTGGACACGTGTCCCTCGCCCGCCGTGCTGCCGATGTCGGCACTCGCGAAGAGCTGCTGCCCCCAGTCGACGGGCACCTTGTAGAACAGCGTCTCGCCGGGCTTGATCCTGTCCCGCCACTCGCCCTGCTCCAGCCCGGTCGCGCTGTAGAAGCTCGTGCCGCCCCTGCGGTCCTGCGCTCCGCCGGCCGGCGGACCGGGCGACCTGCTGGGCCAGTTCTCCGGCGCCGCGCTCGCCCCGCCCGCCGCCACCTTCGGCTCCGTCACGTGCCGGATCTCCAGCTCCCACGGCTCACTCGACGAGGTCGCCGCACTCGTCCGCTCGATCAGGACGTAGTACGTGTCCTGCTCCTGGCAGGAGCCGTCCACCTCGATGGTCCGGTGAGCGTAGGTCCCGATCGGCCGCGCGAACTCCGCCGAGCTGAACCGCGCGTCGTTGTAGTTGCACGAGTTTCCGCCCCGGTCCTGGAGCGTCACCTTGAGTTCGTCGGAGTACGAGACCTTCGTACCCGGCTTGGGCACGGCCGTCGCCGACACATAGGCATTGGACTTCGCGTCGAGCTCCACGCGGTAGAAGCGCTTGTCGCCCGGCTTGATCGAGTCCAGGTACGTCCCACCCGCCTTCAGCTGCTCGGAGTCGGTGTTGGTCACCGCCCCCTCGACCGGCTGCGCCGACGGCTCATAGGTGTACGGACCGGACTCGTCCGCGGCCCACGCCTGCGCCGGCAGCGCCGCCACCGCGCACAGCGCCGCCACCACGGCCGGCGCCACCCTGCCCCTGCTGCGCTGCCCCATCACGCGCCCACCCCTTGTGTCGTCTCCTTGGCCGCCCTGCGCCGCATCGCCGCGAACACGAGCCCCGCAGCCGGGACAAGAGCCCGGCCGACCGCCGCGGCGGTGGCAGTGCCGGTCCATCCTGCCCCGCCGGCCCCATCACTGTCTGCGCGGGCCGCCGTATCACCCCCAGACCCCTCCCTTTGCTCTCGCAAGCTAACTATTTGCCTGAGCGAATACAAGAAGGGTGCTGTCACGGTCCCGCAACAACCGGCCGCCACCCGTTCGGCCGCCTCGAAACCGCCCCCGGACAGCACAAAGCCCCGGCCGCTGAGCGACCGGGGCCAGTGCTGGGACTACTGGGTCTCACACACCCGAACCTGCGGGCACGGAGTCAGTCGCCTCCGTCCACAGATCCTGCTCGGCGCGATCCGCCTGGATCTGGCGGTACACGAGGAGCCCGCCGATGGCGGCCAGTGCGACCAGGAGAAGCTTCTTCACCGCGCGACCTCGTCTTTCCTTGACGTAGGAGACTTCTGGCGCCCGACTATACACACCGACCGATACCGATCGGTGACCTAGTTACCCGCCGGGCAGAACGCAAAAAGCCCGGCAGATCTTTCGATCTGCCGGGCCTTCGACCTTCTCAGGTCCGCGGTGGGGCTAACAGGATTTGAACCTGTGGCCTCATCCTTATCAGGTCGGTCAGGGGGCACCCCGCACCACGGTTGATCCGCACCCGTGCTGCGCCTACCTGCCGTGCGAGTTCGGTGGGAGTCGCCCACGATCGGCAGCGTTGGTGTCAGCCGCTGATGTCACCCTGAGACGGCGCTCTTGACACGCTGTCGCTCATGGCTTCCTCGTCGTCCTCGCCACCCATGGCATCCAGCAATCGTTGCCTGGCCTGCTCCAGGCGATCGCCATAGTCAGGCGCGAAGATCTCGGTCAGTGACGTTTCGAGGGTGCCGGAGATCTTGTAGATCCCCGACCAGACCGCACGATCGGGCACGATGGCATCGAGCTTGTCGGACTGCATCATGACTTCGTAGAGCCAGTCCGAGAGCACGAACGCCTGGTCGTGCGTGAGCTTTATGATCACCGGTTCTTCGTCCACGCGGTCACGCTACGCGAGGTCGGCGGAGCGGCTTTGGGCTGGAGCTGCTTTGGGGCGAGTGATCATGGCCCCTTACGCTGGCCGCGATTCGGGCAGCACCTAGCCTGCCCGCAATAGCCCGAATCGGGGCCATGATCTTAGAGGCTCGCCCCAAAGTGGCTGCCTAAAGCCGTGGAGCCGACCGCCCCCACAACGGGTTTCCTGCCCATCCCCGAGCACGCAGCGCGCCGCCGGGCGCGGCCAGCCGGGGCGGAGACAGGAGGCAGGCCGCGCCGCAGAGGCGGCGCGCCCCGCGCCGTGCGCGGGGTCTTGATGAAGTAGAGAAACCTGTAACAGGTCTAGCTGGTGCGCGTGAGCGCCGTCAGGTGATCCAGGTACTCGCGGCCTGCCGATTCTGCGGCGTAGTCCCGGTTGATGATGGATGCCAGTTCTCGGCTGACCATGAGCAGCGATGGCAGAGATTGGCGCTCTCCCTTCAGCGCCCACTCGCCGTAGTTGACGGCCTGGTCCAAGTCGCCCTGCCGGGCAGCCACCACGCCAAGAGTGATCCGCGCCTCCGCCATTCGCATGGGCGAGCGCTCGGAACCGTCGAAGTCCGTACCCGCGCGGATCACCTCGTGGGCAAGGTTCTCAGCGAAGCGGTCTTCTCCGAGCAGTCGGTAGCAGTCCATCGCGTAGAAGTCGAACTTGGCGGGATCTACGACGAAGTGGTGATCAAGGTTCTCGGGATACGGCATCCCTTCGAGAAGCTTCCTTCCCCTGTCCAACGCCACTTCGGTCTGTCGCCTGTCCCCCAAGCGCGCCCATCCCTTGGCTTCCTGCCCCGCGAGCTGTACCGCGACGCCGTGCGAAGGAGACGCATTCGTCCCGGCCTGCGACGCCGCCAGGATTCCGCGGTAGTCCCCTGTGGTGAGTGCGAACCATGCGCGCATCTCGTGGGCCCATCCGGAGATCTCCGGGTTGTCAGCTTCGCGAGCTAACGACAGCGCTGCCCTGCGGGTGCTCTCTGCTGCCGCGCGATCGCCCATGTCGTACTCGACGCAACCGATCAAGAGCGCCAGCCAACCTGACAGCGTGAGAACTTCGCGATGCTGGGCAAGGGTGAGCCGCTGCGACTGGAGGCCGGCCACGCGCTTGAGCCACTGGCGCCCCTCCTCCGCAAGCTGCCCACTCGGCAGATACGGGTACTCCGAGCACAGCCGATCGGTGGTGATCCGCAGCGCATCGAGCGTGGCGTTGTCGACGTCCGACGCCTGCAACCGGCTGATGATGTCGAGGGTCTCCATGCCGCTCGCCGCGACGATCTCGGCGTTACCGTCCCGCTGCCCGGCAACCGGAAAGATCGCATGGGTCACTGTGCCGAAGGTGGCTGCAATGAGCGGTTGGTAGAAGTCGCTCGGCATGACCTCGCCGGACTCCCACCGCTTCCACTGCCGCACCATGCTGGAGCCTTCCGGCAATGGCTTGGGTGAGTGAGCGCGTAGGGCTGCAACCACCTCAGCCTGAGACCACTGCCGAACCTCTCGCTCCGAGGCGATTCGTCGCGCCCATGCCGGTCGTTCGTCGCTCATGTGCTGCCCTCCCGTCGGGGTGCTTACCTTCGAGTCTGGCACTCAGGGAGCTGGTGACACGGGGGGTGACAGGGGGTTGGCACCAAGGCTGTCCCCCAGTGACACCAGGCCTGTCCCTAGTTACCCGTTCGCCCGGCGCGCATGGTGGATCACTGTCAGGCACTGCTCGGGGACTGGGATCGCTTCTCCAACTCAGCTACTCGGGCGGCAAGTTGCTGAATCTCGGAGTGGATGGCATTGATCTCATCTCGGTTAGCGGGCCCGCCGGTCACTTGCCCGGCCCCACCTGCACTCGGCGGGGACTGCACGAAGTACCCACGAGTCGGCACCGAGACGATCACGCCTTCGTCAGCCAGCACTTTCAGCGCGTTCCCCACGGTCACCGTCGTGACCTTGAAGCGGTCGGCCAAGTCGCGGAGCGAGGCAAGTCGATGCCCTGCCGGGAGGGGCGTCTTAGCGATCTCGTCCCTCAGCGCATCCGCGATCTGCACCTTCTTGGACCTGGGGTCGTGGGCTTCAACCGTCATGAGCCGAGAGTACCGATCGAAGCGACATAGCACAGCCTATGCCGCCCTACCTCTTGTGCTCTACTTTACTATATAGCAAGCTATGTCACGTGGTCTTCAAAGCCACAAAACCCGGAGGGCGACGCTCCTACCGCCAAGCAGATTCGCCGCCCTCCTTCGTCCCACGAAGGGAAGTTCCATCATGCCCGCGACGCTCTCTGTCTCGCACCTCGCGCCCTTAGCGGCTCCGCTGTCCCGTACGGATGACGGCGTTCGCTACCTGCCCAGCCCGTGCCAGGCGTGCGGGAACGTCCCGATGGCTGGCTGGATCAAGGTGGACGGCGTCGGCTTCCTGATGCACGACACCGACGACGGGGAGCGCTGCCCGGTGGCCGTGCCGTTCGACTGGGAGACCGGAAAGCCGCTGCCTGCTCTCGTCCTCGGGGCGGTGGCCGCGTGAACGCCTCGACGGTCGTCGCACTGCCCGGTTTCACCCGGCCCCCGGTGCAGCCGCCCCGGAGTCCCTTGTCCGCCCCGGATTCGCCGCTCGGTCGTGCCCGTGTCGCTCGCGGCTGGTCTCAGGCCAAGCTCGTGCGTGCGCTGCTGCTCCTGGCTGAGAGCTGGGGCTGGGAGATCGCGGCTGAAGCCTCGTTGAAGGTGTGCGTGTCCCGGTGGGAGAACGAGGTCACCAAGCCGGGTCCGTCTTATCAGGTCATGCTGTGCGCCCTGTTCCGGGCCACCCCCGACGCTCTGGGCTTCAACCGGCCCACCACCAAAGCGGCCCTGACCCGGCGCGTGAGCGAACTCGAAGACCTCGTCACCAGCCTCGCTACTCGTCTCGGGGAGGTCGCCGCGTGACGCACTTCCCCGTTCCCCCGGCCGCTGTCGCTGATGTGGCGGCGGCCGTGGGCACCGACCCCACTACCCTCGCCGACCTGCTGCGGGTCGCGAACACCCCCGGCTTCGACCGCTGGCAGGAACAGGTACGCCGAACCGGCGGCTGCTCCGACCCCGTCCACCTGATGGGCTGGACCGTCACCAAGGACAAGGCCACCGCCGAAACCCTGTACGCGTACTCGACGGAGAAGGAACCGGGCGGACGGCTCCGGGTCGCCTGCGGCAACCGGCGGGCCTCCCGCTGCCCGTCCTGCGCCTGGACCTACGCCGGGGACACCTATCACCTGATCCGCGCCGGGATCACCGGGGACGCACGCAAAGACGTACCCGCAACGGTCCGCGACCACCCCCGCGTCTTCGCGACGCTCACCGCACCCTCGTTCGGCCCCGTCCACAACCGTCCTGCCTCCGGGCGCTGCCGATGTGGCACCCAACATGACGACACGTCACCGGTCCTGGGCACGGCCCTGAACCCGAGCACGTATGACTACGCGGGCGCGGTGCTGTGGAACAACCACGCCGGGGCCCTGTGGCAACGCTTCAGCACCTACCTGCGCCGCGAGATCGCCGGGCGTGCGGGCCTGTCTCAGCGCGAGTTGGCCGACCACTGCCGGGTCTCCTTCGGCAAAGTCGCAGAGTTCCAAAAGCGGGGCTCGGTGCACTTCCACGCCGTGGTGCGCCTCGACGGACCCAACGGGCCCGACACCGAACCGCCCGCCTGGGCCACGGTCCCGCTCCTGACCGACGCGATCCGCGCTGCGGCCTCCCGCGTCTCCGTGAAGGTTCCGCCGGCCGATCCGCATCCCGGCCGAACCCTGCACTGGGGCGAGCAGGTCGACGTGCAGCCCATCGGCGCACTCGGGCATGAGGACCTGACCGAGCAGGCGGTTGCCTCCTACGTCGCGAAGTACGCCACCAAAGCCGCAGAGACCACCGGCACCGTAGACCGCCGCATCGGAGAGCTTGCCGAACTCGCCAAGCTGCCGGGCCTGCCCGCCCACACCCGTCGCCTGATCGAGGCGTGCTGGGAGCTGGACGACGCCTACCCGGACCGGCTGCTCGCGCACTGGTCCCACATGCTCGGCTTCCGCGGCCACTTCTCCACCAAGTCCCGCCGCTACTCCACCACCCTCGGCGCCCTCCGCCAGGTCCGCGCCGACTACCGCGCCCAACAGGAACGCCAGACCCGCGGGCTGCCGGACCTCGATTCGGACGACTCGGAGGGCAGCACGCTCGTCCTCGCCCACTGGACCTACGCCGGACACGGCCACACACCCGGCGAATCCTGGCTCGCCTCCACCATCGCCCGCGACCTCCAAACCAACCGCGAAACCGCCCGCGAGATGCGCGCCGAACTCGAAGCACTCGACCACAACGGGGAGTGGTGACCATGCCGGATGAGCTGCTGACCGTGCCTGAGGTCATGGCGCGGCTGAAGGTGGGCCGTACTGCGGTCTACGACCTGATCCGCACGCGGCGCCTCCCCTCTCTCACCATCGGTCGAAGTCGCCGTGTTCCGGTGGACGGCTTGCGTTCGTACCTCGCTTCTCGGCTTGAGGAGGCAGCCTGATGGCGAAGCGTCGCCCCAATGGCGGGGGCACCATCACCAAGCGCAAAGACGGCCGGTACCAGGGCGCTGCTTACGTCACGAACACCGACGGCCACCGGGTGCGGAAGTTCGTCTATGGCGCGGATTACGACGAGACCGCCGAGAAGCTGGCCAAGCTGCAAGACCAGGAGCGCAACGGCGTACCGGTGCCCTCCCGCTCCTGGACCGTCGGGCAGTGGCTGAGCTACTGGCTTGAGCAGATCATCAAGCCGAACCGGGAGTACAACACGTACGTCAAGTACGAATCGAAGATCCGGCTCTACCTGCTGCCGCACCTCGGTAAGAAGCCGCTCATTCGGCTCACCCCTGCTCAGGTGCGTACGTTCATGGCCGCGCTGGTGCGTGAGGGTGTCCCGGCCTCGGTTCGCTTCGAAGTCCTGCGGGTTCTGAGGAACGCTTTGAATCGTGCTCGCTGCGAGGAGATCGTCACTCGGAACGTCGCTGAGTTGGTCGACATGCCCAAGGTCACCAAGCGTGAGACCAAGCCATGGACCGCGCGGGAAGCGATCCTCTTCCTTCGGACAGCACGGGCTCACCGCCTCTACGCGGCTCTCGTCCTGGTGCTCGTCCTCGGCCTGCGTCGGAGTGAGGTGCTGGGCCTGCGCTGGCAAGACATCGACTTCGAGAGTCACCAGTTCACGCCAGTCAAGCAGGTGCAGCGCGTACGCGGCGGCCTGGTCCTCAAAGACCTCAAGACCGAGTCGTCACACGCCGTGCTTCCGCTGCCCGACTTCTGCGCCCGTGCCCTGGAAGAACGCCGGTACCTGCAAGAACTGGAACGACAGATCGCCGGTGCGGAGTGGGAGCAGCAGCCCGAGGAAGACCTGATCTTCTCCGAACGGCATGGCGGCATGATCGAGCCGGGCGGATTCTCCCGTACGTTCTCCGCCCTGGTGAAGCGCGCCGGCGTCCGCCGGATCACGGTCCGGCTCGCCCGGCACACCTGCGGCACCCTGCTGGCCTTCCTCAAGGTGCACCCCAAGGTCGCTCAGGCGATCCTGCGCCACAGCCAGATCAGCATGACCATGGATGTCTACACACACGTGGTGGGGGACGATCAGCGGGAAGCGGCCGATCTCCTCGCGGACCTGTTGGAAGATCCGCTCATCGGCTGATGTCACCCGTAGATGTCAAAGACCCCCAACCATGATCGGTTGGGGGTCTTTGCGCTGGTGGGGCTAACAGGATTTGAACCTGTGGCCTCATCCTTATCAGGGATGCGCTCTAACCAACTGAGCTATAGCCCCGCGCTGCCCCTGAAGATTAGCGCACCTCGGGGGCAGTGCCAAAATCGGTTCCGCCGGCTTCCTACTCGTCCTCGGCGAGCGTCAACTCGACGCCGCCGACGAAGCCCGCCGACAGGTTGTAGATGAAAGCGCCCAGCGTCGCGAGCGCTGTGGCGAGCACCACGTCGATCATCGCGATGACCGAAGTGAAGATCAGCACGCGCGGCAGCGAGAGGAAGGACTGCAGGTCGAAGCCGTTGCTCTCGTTGGAGCCCGTCGCCTCGCTGATCGTCCCGCCCACCGTGGAGAAGACGCCCATCGCGTCCATCACCATCCACAGCACCGCCGCCGCCACCACCGTGCAGATGCCCAGCGCGATGGAGAGCAGGAAGCTCACCTTCATCACCGACCACGGGTCGGCCTTGGCCACCCGCAGCCGCGCCTTGCGCGTACGCGGCGTCGTACGCGCACCCGTCCGCGGCAGCCGCACCGCGGCGACACCCGGCTGCTGCCCGGCCCGCTGCTGCCCGCCCTGCGTCCCGCCACCGGCCGTCGCACCGCCGCCCGGCGGAGACGGATACGCCTGCGGCGGGTGGTACGGCTGCGCCGACTGGCCCTGCCCCTGCGGCTCACGCTCACCGGGCAACGGCCCGCTCGCGTACCCGTCGTAACTCTGAGGCTGAGGCCCCCGCGTATCGGTCACAGTCCCCCCCTGGGAGTCCGCGGCAGAGCCACGGGCACCGGGTGCTCCAGATTCGGAAGCGGCCGCTCCGGCGCCCGTGGCTCCACTCACGCTTTACTCCTCGTGCTCCCCGGCCGAAGGCGCTGCGCCCTCGGCGGATGAAGGCTCAGCGCCCTCGACGGATTCGGCAACCTCGACCGCATCGCCATCGACCGCATCGCCGTCGACCGCGTCGGCGTCAGCCCCTGCGGGACCTTCCACCTCTTCGGCCTCACGACCGGCCTCGGCATTACGAGCGATACCTACGACGGCATCGCGCTTGCCCAGGTTGATCAGTTGGACGCCCATGGTGTCACGGCCCGTCTCCCTGACTTCGTTGACTCGCGTACGAATCACACCACCGCCGAGCGTGATGGCGAGGATCTCGTCCGTCTCCTCCACCACCAGCGCGCCGACCAGCGAACCCCGGTCCTCAACAATCTTGGCGGCCTTGATACCCAGACCACCGCGACCCTGAACCCGGTACTCGTCGACGGGGGTCCGCTTCGCGTACCCACCATCGGTGGCGGTGAACACGAACGTACCCGCCCGCACGACATTCATCGAGAGCAGCTCGTCGCCTTCGCGGAAACTCATGCCCTTCACACCCGAAGTCGCGCGCCCCATCGGCCGCAGCGCGTCGTCCGTCGCAGTGAACCGGATCGACTGCGCCTTCCGGCTGACCAGCAGCAGATCGTCCTCGGCCGACACCAGCTCCGCGCCGATCAGCTCGTCGTCGCTGCCGTCCGCGGTCTCCCGCAGATTGATCGCGATGACACCACCCGAACGCGGCGAGTCGTAGTCCTTCAGCGACGTCTTCTTCACCAGGCCGCCCTTCGTGGCCAGGATCAGATACGGCGCCGCGTCGTAATCACGGATCGCCAGGATCTGCGCGATCTGCTCGTCCGGCTGGAAAGCCAGCAGATTCGCGACGTGCTGCCCGCGCGCGTCCCGGCCGGCATCCGGCAGCTCGTACGCCTTCGCCCGGTACACCCGGCCCTTGTTCGTGAAGAACAGCAGCCAGTGGTGCGTCGTCGACACGAAGAAGTGGTCGACGATGTCGTCTTCCTTCAGCTTCGTACCCCGCACGCCCTTGCCGCCGCGCTTCTGCGACCGGTAGTCGTCCGTCTTCGTACGCTTCACATAGCCGCCACGCGAGATCGTGACGACGATGTCCTCCTCGGCGATCAGGTCCTCAATGGACATGTCACCGTCGAAGGGCACCAGCTTGGAACGCCGGTCGTCACCGAACTTGTCGACGATCGCCGCCAGTTCCTCGCTGATGATCTGCCGCTGACGCTCCGGCGAGGCGAGAATCGCGTTGTACTCATTGATCTTCGACTGCAGCTCGTCGTGCTCCGCGACGATCTTCTGACGCTCCAGAGCCGCCAGCCGGCGCAGCTGCATCTCCAGGATCGCGTTCGCCTGGATCTCGTCGATCTCCAGCAGGCCCATCAGGCCCTCACGCGCCACATCGACCGTCTGGCTGCGCCGGATCAGCGCGATGACCTCGTCGATCGCGTCCAGCGCCTTGAGCAGACCGCGCAGAATGTGCGCCCGCTCCTCCGCCTTGCGCAGGCGGAACTTCGTACGCCGGACAATGACCTCGATCTGGTGCGTCACCCAGTGCCGGATGAACGCGTCGATCGACAGCGTGCGCGGCACACCGTCGACGAGCGCCAGCATGTTCGCGCCGAAGTTCGTCTGCAGATCGGTGTGCTTGTACAGGTTGTTCAGGACGACCTTCGCGACCGCGTCCCGCTTCAGTACGACAACCAGGCGCTGGCCCGTACGAGAAGACGTTTCGTCACGGACGTCCGCGATGCCGCCGACCTTGCCGTCCTTCACCAGGTCGGCAATCTTCTGCGCCAGATTGTCCGGGTTGGTCTGGTACGGAAGCTCCGTGACCACCAGACACTGACGGTTCTGGATCTCCTCGACCGCCACCACCGCGCGCATCGTGATCGAGCCACGGCCCGTCCGGTACGCCTCCTCGATGCCCTTACGCCCCACCACCAGCGCACCGGTCGGGAAGTCCGGGCCCTTGATGCGCTCCATCAACGCGTCAAGGAGCTCCTCGTGACCCGCCTCAGGGTTCTCCAGGAACCACTGCGCACCGGCCGCCACCTCCCGCAGGTTGTGCGGCGGAATGTTCGTGGCCATACCGACCGCGATACCCGCCGAACCATTGATCAGCAGGTTCGGGAACCGCGCCGGCAAAACCGTCGGCTCCTGGTTGCGGCCGTCGTAGTTGTCCTGGAAGTCGACGGTCTCCTCGTCGATGTCCCGGACCATCTCCATGGCCAGCGGCATCATCTTGCACTCGGTGTACCGCATCGCCGCGGCCGGGTCGTTGCCCGGAGAACCGAAGTTGCCGTTGGAGTCCACCAGCGGCATACGCATCGACCAGTGCTGCGCCAGGCGCACCAGGGCGTCGTAGATCGAGGAGTCGCCGTGCGGGTGGTAGGTACCCATGACGTCACCGACGACACGGGCGCACTTGTAGAAGCCCTTCTCGGGCCGGTAACCGCCGTCGTACATCGCGTACAGCACCCGGCGGTGCACGGGCTTCAGACCGTCCCGCACGTCGGGCAGCGCACGCGACACGATGACGGACATCGCGTAGTCGAGGTACGAACGCTGCATCTCCGTCTCGAGCCCCACGGGCTCGACACGCATGCCCACGCCCTCGACGGGCGGCACCTCTTCGGGCGTCACAGGGACAGGGGTGTTCTCGTCGGCCATTGCTGGTCAAAGTCCTTTCGAGCTGCGGCTGCGGCTTCGGCTGCGGCCGGTGGCGTGCACAGCCGACTCAGATGTCGAGGAAGCGGACGTCCTTGGCGTTGCGCTGGATGAACGAGCGCCGCGCCTCGACGTCCTCACCCATCAGCACCGAGAACAGGTCGTCGGCCTGCGCCGCGTCGTCCAGGGTCACCTGGCCGAGAACACGGTGATCGGTGTCCATCGTGGTGATGCGCAGCTCCTCGGCGTTCATCTCACCGAGACCCTTGAAGCGCTGGATCGAGTCGTCCCTGATCCGCTTGCCGTTCTGCTTGCCGAGCTCGACAAGCGCGTCGCGCTCCCGGTCCGAGTAGGCGTACTCGAAGTCGTCCCGGCCCCACTTGATTTTGAACAGCGGCGGCCGCGACAGATACACGTGCCCCGCCTCGACCAGCGGCCGCATGAAGCGGAACAGGAACGTCAGCAGCAGCGTGTTGATGTGCTGACCGTCGACGTCGGCGTCCGCCATCAGAATGATCTTGTGATAGCGGAGCTTCTCGATGTCGAAGTCCTCATGCACACCCGTACCGAACGCCGAGATCAGCGCCTGCACCTCGGTGTTCTGCAGAATCTTGTCGATCCGCGCCTTCTCGACGTTCAGGATCTTGCCGCGGATCGGCAGGATGGCCTGGTACAACGGGTTACGCCCCGACTTCGCCGAACCACCGGCGGAGTCACCCTCGACGATGAAGATCTCGCACTTCGTCGGATCGTTCGACTGGCAGTCACTCAGCTTGCCCGGCAGCGACGCCGACTCCAGCAGACCCTTACGACGCGTCAGATCACGCGCCTTACGAGCAGCGACACGCGCCGTCGCCGCCTGGATCGCCTTGCGGACGATGTCGGCGGCCTCGTTCGGATTACGGTCGAACCAGTCATTGAGGTGCTCGTGCACGACCTTCTGCACGAAGGTCTTCGCCTCCGTGTTGCCCAGCTTGGTCTTCGTCTGACCCTCGAACTGCGGCTCGCCCAGCTTCACCGAGATGATCGCCGTCAGACCCTCACGGATGTCCTCACCCGCCAGGTTGTCGTCCTTCTCGCGCAGGAACTTCTTCTCGCGCGCGTAACGGTTCACCAGACCCGTCATCGCCGCACGGAAGCCCTCCTCGTGCGTACCGCCCTCATGCGTGTGGATCGTGTTCGCGAAGGAGTACACACCCTCCGTGTACTGCGAGTTCCACTGCATCGCGATCTCGACCGAGAGCATGCGCTCCTTGTCCTCGGCCTCGACATCAATGACGGTCGGGTGAATCAGCTCACCCTTGCGCGAGTTCAGATACTTCACGAAGTCGACGATGCCGCCCTCGTAGTGGTACTGCACCGTCCTCGCCGGCTGCCCCTCCGCCGCCTCGGCATCGGGATCATCGGCGTTCATCGTCGCCTTGGCCGAGTCACGCTCGTCCGTGAGCGTCAGAGTCAGACCCTTGTTGAGGAAGGCCATCTCCTGGAAGCGGCGCGCGAGCGTCTCGAAGGAGTAGTCAGTGGTCTCAAAGACGTCCGGGTCGGCCCAGAACGTCACCGTGGTGCCGGAGTCATCGACCCGCTCGTGCTGGGCCAGAGGCGCCGTGGGCACACCCAGCTTGTAGTCCTGCGTCCACCGGTAGCCGTCACGCTTGATGTCCACGGCAAGCCTGGAAGACAGCGCGTTGACGACAGAAACACCCACACCGTGCAGGCCGCCCGACACGGCGTATCCGCCACCGCCGAACTTGCCACCCGCGTGCAGGACGGTGAGCACGACCTCGACAGCCGGCTTCTTCTCGACAGGGTGCATGTCCACCGGGATGCCGCGACCGTTGTCGACCACGCGCACCCCACCGTCGGCCAGGATCGTCACATCGATCGTGTCCGCGTGGCCGGCAAGGGCCTCGTCGACCGAGTTGTCGACAACCTCTTGCACAAGGTGGTGAAGTCCACGCTCACCGGTCGAGCCGATGTACATGCCGGGGCGCTTGCGGACCGCGTCCAGACCCTCGAGGACGGTGATCGCGCTGGCATCGTAGGCCGATGCATTCGCCGTCGCCTCGCCCACGTCGGCAGCAGTGGAAGGAATGTTCTCGTTGGGGTCGCCGGAATCGGCCACGAAGCGCCCTTTCTGGCACAGCACGGACCGAAACCCGGACAAACGGGACCGGCCGCGTCGTTCTGTATAAGTCGACGTGTCCCGCAAGCGGGCGGGATTGTGCACCAGTCTACCGGTAGCGCGGACACTCATGGGGGTTTGCCGGTACCTGAGTACCCATGTGCCGTCCTGAACCGGCGCCGTCCGACTCCCCATATCCGGGAAGGGGCTCCAAGAGGCTCACACGGGCATCCAGCGCTTCCGGCTGTCAAGGACCCACCACCGTGAGGGACACCTCACGCGTACACCCACATCTCAGCCGTACGTATCCCCGGGACCAGTACTCCCCGGAGCCCGCAACGCACCAAAACGACGCGGCGGACCACCCGGCCCCCAGATCTTGATCACCCGCACCGTGTCCCGGCCCAGATCAGCGTTCAACCGCTTCAACAGCTCCCGCTGCATCAACCGCAACTGCGTCGCCCACGCCGTCGAATCACACTGCACCGTAAGGACCCGCTCGTCCTCGTCATAACGCTGCGGCACACAGTGCTTCGCCAGATCCCCGCCCACGATCTCCGGCCACCGGCCCATCACACCGCCGACCGCCATCGGCATCTCCCAGCCCCGCTCCGTCTTCAACCGGTCCAGCGCCGCACCCAACGCCAACGGATCACGACCGTCCGCCCCCGAACCCGACCGCAACCCCCCACCACGCCTGGCCTGATTCTTCTGCTGCGCCGCCGCACCCCGCGCCCGCGCCTGCTCCTTAGCCGCACGCAACGCCACCCGCGCCAGATCCACCCCCGACGACTCCAGCCCCGACGACTCCGACGCCGGCGACTGCCCAGGCACCTTCGGCGACTCCCGCGGCAGCTCCTCACCCAGCCCGCTCATACCCGCGCCACCTCGCCACCGGACACCACATACCGCGCCCCCGCCAGCACCCCCGGCACATCGTCATCCACCGCAGCCGTCACCAGCACCTGCTCACCCGGCGCCACCAACTCCGCCAACCGCTCCCGCCGCCGCGCATCCAGCTCAGCGAAAACGTCATCGAGCACCAACACCGGCTCATTGCCCTCGCCGCGCAGCAGATCGTACGAAGCCAGCCGCAGCGACAACGCGTACGACCACGACTCCCCATGACTCGCGTAACCCTTCGCCGGCAACTGCCCCAGCTTCAGCACAAGATCATCCCGATGCGGACCGACCAACGTCACACCCCGCTCGATCTCCTGCTTCCGCGCATCCGCGAGCGCCGCGATCAACTGCCCGTACAACTCCTCACGCGACAGCGCCGCCCCGACACCCTCACCGACCGAACACCGGTACTCCAACAACACCGGACCACCACCCGGCGCCAGCTGCTCATACGCCTTGTCCGTCAACGGCTGCAACGTCGCGATCAGATCCAGCCGCTGCGCCAACAGCTCCGCACCCACCTGCGCCAAATGCTGGTCCCACACATCCAGCGTCGACATGTCCATCGACCGGCCACCGTGCCTACGCGCCATCGCCGCCGACTTGAGCAACGTGTTCCGCTGCTTCAGCACCCGCTCGTAGTCCGACCGCACACCCGCCATCCGCGGCGACCGCGCCGTGATCAGCTCATCCAGGAACCGACGACGCTCACCCGGATCACCCTTCACCAGGGCCAAATCCTCCGGCGCGAACAGCACCGTCCGTACGATCCCCAACACATCACGCGGCCTGACCTGCGAAGACCTGTTGATACGAGCCCGATTCGCCCGCCCCGGATTCAGCTCCAGCTCCACCAGCTGCTGCCGCTCGCCCTGCGTCACGGCCGCCCGGATCACCGCCCGCTCCGCACCCATCCGCACCAGCGGCGCATCCGAAGCCACCCGATGACTGCCGAGCGACGCGAGATAACCGACCGCCTCGACCAGATTCGTCTTACCCTGCCCGTTCGCCCCCACGAACACGGAAACGCCCGGATCGAGAGGGACCTCGACCCGGGCGTACGAGCGGAAGTCGGCCAGCGACAGATGCGTGACATGCATGACGTGCGCCGACCTTCTCCCAGCTGTGAACTACTTACTTCTTCGTCGACTCGACCGCGTGACCACCGAACTGGTTGCGCAGAGCAGCGATCATCTTCATCTGAGGCGAGTCGTCCTGACGCGACGCGAAACGCGCGAACAGCGACGCCGTGATCGCGGGCAGCGGCACCGCGTTGTCGATCGCCGCCTCGACCGTCCAGCGACCCTCACCCGAGTCGGCGGCAAAACCACGCAGCTGGTCCAGGTGCTCGTCGTCGTCCAGCGCGTTGACCGCCAGATCCAGCAGCCAGGAACGGATGACCGTACCCTCCTGCCAGGACCGGAAGACCTCACGCACATCAGTGACGGAGTCGACCTTCTCCAACAGCTCCCAGCCCTCGGCGTACGCCTGCATCATGGCGTACTCGATGCCGTTGTGAACCATCTTCGCGAAGTGACCGGCACCGACCTTGCCCGCGTGCACCGAACCGAAGTCGCCCGCCGGCTTCAGCGCGTCGAAAACCGGCTGAACCTTCGCCACGTTCTCGGCGTCGCCGCCGTACATCAGCGCGTAACCGTTCTCCAGGCCCCACACACCACCCGAAACGCCGCAGTCGACGAAACCGATGCCCTTGAGGCCCAGCTCCACCGCGTGCTTCTCGTCGTCCGTCCAGCGCGAGTTCCCGCCGTCCACGACCACGTCACCGGGCTCCAGCAGCTCGGCCAGCTCGTCCACAGTGGACTGCGTCGCGGCACCGGCCGGAACCATCACCCACACCACGCGCGGACCCTTGAGCTTGCTCACAAGCTCCTCAAGGCTGTGGACATCGGCCACATCCGGGTTGCGGTCGTAACCGATGACGGTGTGGCCTGCGCGGCGGATGCGCTCACGCATGTTGCCGCCCATTTTGCCGAGGCCGACGAGACCGAGCTCCATCAGAGATTCCTTAAGCGTCGTGGCGATTCGTACCCGAGACCGAGCCTACGCCCGGCCCGCAGAGGCCTCAGCCCGAGAGCCGCACCGGCATGATCAGGTACTTGTACGCCTCGTCCGCCTCGGCATCCACCGCGGGCCTGCCGCTCAGCAGCGCCGGCTTCGTCGACGTCGTGAAGGACAGCTGGGCCACCGGCGAGTCGATCGCGCTCAGCCCGTCCAGCAGGAACGTCGGGTTGAAGGCGATCGAGATGTCGTCACCGTCGAGGTTCGCGTCGACCCGCTCCACAGCCTGTGCATCGTCGCTCGAACCCGCTTCGAGGATCAGCACGCCCTGCTCGAAGCTGAGCCGCACCGGAGTGTTCCGCTCGGCAACCAGCGCCACACGCTTGACGGCCTCGACGAACGGGGCGGTCTCGATGACGGCGATCGAGTTGAACTCGGTCGGGAAGAGCGTCCGGTACTTCGGCAGATCGCCTTCCAGCAGTCGCGTGGTCGTACGCCGACCCGCGCCCTCGAAGCCGATCAGGCCCTCGCCCGCACCGGAGCTGGACAGCGCGATGGTGACCGTGTCACCGCTGGTCAGCGACTTGGAAGTGTCCAGCAGAGTCTTGGCGGGCACCAGCGCGACGGCGGACGCCTCCGGGTCCTCCGGCTTCCACATGAACTCGCGGACCGCGAAGCGGTAGCGGTCGGTGGACGCCAGCGTGACCCGGTCGCCCTCGATCTCGATGCGTACGCCGGTGAGCACGGGCAGCGTGTCGTCACGGCCGGCGGCAATGGCCACCTGGGCGGCAGCGGAGGCGAAGACCTCACCGGGAACGGTGCCGGTCGCGGTCGGCATCTGCGGCAGCGCCGGGTACTCCTCCACAGGAAGCGTGTGGAGTGTGAACCGCGAGGAGCCGCAGACCACGGTCGCCCGTACACCGTCTGTGGAGATCTCCACCGGACGGTTCGGCAGGGCGCGGCAGATGTCGGCGAGGAGCCGGCCGGAGACGAGAACGGTGCCGTCCTCCTCCACGTCCGCGTCGACCGAGACCCGGGCCGAGACCTCGTAGTCGAAGCCGGAGAGGCTCAGCGCGCCCTCCTCGGCCTTCAGAAGAAGGCCCGCGAGAACGGGCACCGGCGGACGGGCCGGAAGGCTGCGAGCCGTCCAGGCCACCGCCTCCGCGAGTACATCGCGCTCAACCCGGATCTTCACCGGAACCGCCTCCTGCTTGTTGCTGGCTCGCCCTGCTGGCCGTCGTGGTCTGGGGTCGTCTGGCTGTGTTGCCGGGGACCAGTCTGACGCACGGCACCGACACTCGGTGCGGCTCGGGGTCAAGTCGTGGCGAGAGGCGTCGCCGGCTCCGGGACCGAGTTGTGCACAGGGCCCTCTTCCAAGCGAATTCCGAGCTAACTCTAAGTGGGAGTAGTAGTAGGGCCTGTGGAAACGGTGGATAACCCTGTTTGCGCAGGTCAGACCCACTTTTTTGTCCACCGCGCCTGTGGGCGGAGCCCGTGGACAACTCGGGCTTTCTGTGGACGCCCGAAAGTTACACACACTCGGTGCACAGGCAGACGTCACTTCTCCCCAGCACTGTCCCCAGCTTTACCCGTGTTCCCCACAGCCCAACCAGCCTCCTTGGTGTGACCGCTTTCACTCGACCCGGTGAGGGCGCGTGTTTCGTTGCCGAACAGTGGACAGAGGTGTGGATTAGCTGTGCACAAGCTGGTCCAGCCTGTGGGTTGCCGGTGGACAACCAAGATCGCGCCCTGTGGACAGATTTCCTGTCCACAGCCTGTGGACGAAGGTTGACCACAATTCCACAACCATCTGACCTGGGGTGATGAAGTCTCAGGAACCGCACCTGTGGACCCAATCTGGACAACTTCTGGGTCCCCAGGGTGTGGACGGAACATCCTGCCCTGTTCTGTGGAGAACAGAGACCTGCGGGCGCGTATTCGAACACCCCGAAGGCACGGAACGACGAAGGGCGCCCGGGGAGTTCGTCCCCGGGCGCCCTTCGGACGGTGTTTCAGAGGGTGTATTGGCGGCGTGTCAGCCGTTCTTGATGCGGTTCGTGAGCTCGGTGACCTGGTTGTAGATGGAGCGCCGCTCCGCCATCAGTGCGCGGATCTTGCGGTCGGCGTGCATCACGGTCGTATGGTCGCGGCCGCCGAACTGCGCGCCGATCTTGGGCAGCGAGAGGTCCGTCAGCTCACGGCACAGGTACATCGCGATCTGCCGGGCCGTCACCAGCACCCGGCTGCGGGACGACCCGCAGAGGTCCTCCACCGTCAGCCCGAAGTAGTCCGCGGTGGCCGCCATGATGGCGCCCGCCGTGATCTCGGGAGACGCGTCCTCGCCGCCGGGGATCAGGTCCTTGAGGACGATCTCGGTGAGGCCGAGGTCGACCGGCTGCCGGTTGAGCGACGCGAAGGCCGTCACCCGGATCAGCGCGCCCTCCAGCTCGCGGATGTTGCGCGAGATGCGGGACGCGATGAACTCAAGGACCTCGGGCGGAGCGTTGAGCTGCTCCTGCACCGCCTTCTTGCGGAGGATCGCGATGCGCGTCTCCAGCTCGGGCGGCTGTACGTCGGTGGTCAGGCCCCACTCGAAACGGTTGCGCAGCCGGTCCTCCAGCGTCACCAGCTGCTTGGGCGGCCGGTCCGAGGACAGCACGATCTGCTTGTTGGCGTTGTGGAGCGTATTGAAGGTGTGGAAGAACTCCTCCTGCGTCGACTCCTTGCTCGCCAGGAACTGGATGTCGTCGACGAGCAGGATGTCCACGTCGCGGTAGCGCTTGCGGAAGGCGTCGCCCTTGCCGTCGCGGATGGAGTTGATGAACTCGTTGGTGAACTCCTCGGAGCTCACGTAGCGCACCCGCGTGCCGGGGTAGAGGCTTCGCGCGTAGTGCCCGATGGCGTGCAGCAGGTGCGTTTTGCCCAGGCCTGACTCTCCGTAGATGAAGAGGGGGTTGTACGCCTTGGCCGGCGCCTCGGCCACGGCGACGGCGGCCGCGTGAGCGAAGCGGTTGGACGAGCCGATGACGAAGGTGTCGAAGAGGTACTTCGGGTTGAGGCGGGCGTGCGGTTCGCCGGGGCCGGGCGTCGAGGCCTGTGCGGCCAGCGGGCCGGGGACGCCGCCGGACTGCATCGAGCCGGGCTGCATCGAGCCGGGGCCGCCGCGGTGCGGGGCGGACTGGTCCTGGTGGTCGCGGCGCTCGGGGCGTTCGTGACGCGGCGGCTGGTCGTAGTGCGGCTGCTCGTACTGCTGGTGCTCGGGCGCCTGCTGCCGGTAGTCGTGCTGCTGGGGGCGGGTGGCGTACGGGTCGCGTTCCTGGAATCCGCCGAGCCGCTGCTGCTGCCAGCCGTGGTCCTCCTGCTGGCGGGGCCAGGAGCCCTGGTCGTGGCGGGGCTGGCGGTAGTCGGGGTAGGCGGGCCTGGCGGTCGGCAGGTCGTCGGGCTGCGGCCGGTGTCCGTAGGTGTCGTACTGCTCGTGCTGGGGCTGCTGCTGCTGCTGCTGCGGGGCGGGCTCCCCGGCGGAGTCGTCGACGGTGATCGCGATCCGGATGGGCCGGCCGCACTCGCGGCTCAGCGTCTCGCTGATGAGCGGTGCGAGCCGGCCTTCGAGTACGCGCTTGCCCCATTCATTGGGTACCGCGAGCAGCGCCGTGTCGGCGACCAGGGCGAGCGGCTGGCAGCGCTCGATCCACTGTTTGTCCTTGGGTTCGATGCCCTGCTGGCCCTCTCCGAGGAGATGCTCCAGCACTCGTGGCCACACTGCGGCAAGATCGGCAGGTACGTCAGCCACAGGGCACGCTCTCTCACAGGTCCCACGAATGTGTGGTTCTTGGGACGGGATGGGAAGGACAGGCAAGGACACAACGGATAAGAATCCAAGTTCATGCACGGTAGTCGCGGGTCATCGCGTGCATCAAGTTGTTGTCCACAGCCTGTGCACAGTGGACCCTGGTGAAGGGTCGGTTTGACCGGATGGCGTAGCCGCGCGTACCGTGACCAGGTCGAGTTGTCGATGGCTGCTGCCGCCTGCCTCCGATGGGCAATGATCACGGTCTGTGATCGTGAAGCGGTGCACACGGGCGTTGCGAGCTTCCTCGTGGGCGCACGGTGACAGCCAGGCGATGCCCCGCCACCACACCACTTCTGGAGCCCCCGAGTGAGCAAGCGCACCTTCCAGCCGAACAACCGTCGTCGCGCCAAGACCCACGGTTTCCGTCTCCGCATGCGGACGCGTGCCGGTCGCGCCATCCTGGCGACTCGCCGTGGCAAGGGCCGCACGCGCCTTTCCGCCTGATCACCTACAGGTCATGACGTGCTGCCTACCGAGAATCGGCTGAGGCGGCGCGAGGACTTCGCGACCGCGGTACGCCGAGGACGCCGGGCCGGACGCCCGCTCCTCGTTGTCCACCTACGAAGTAGCGGCGCCACGGACCCGCACGCGCCTGGGGAGAGCGTTCCCCAGCCGCGTGCGGGTTTCGTCGTCAGCAAAGCCGTTGGCAATGCTGTCGTACGGAACGTGGTGAAGCGCAGGCTTCGCCACCTTGTCCGCGACCGTCTGTCGGAGCTGCCCCCCGGTAGCCTGGTTGTCGTACGGGCATTGCCCGGATCAGGCGATGCCGACCATGCACAGCTGGCCCGAGACCTGGATGCCGCTCTTGAGCGGCTGCTGGGAGGGGGCGCGCGATGAAGTACCCGCTGCTGGCTCTGATCAAGCTGTACCAGTGGACGATCAGTCCGTTGCTCGGGCCTGTCTGCCGGTACTACCCGTCGTGCTCCCACTACGGGTTTACGGCTATCGACCGGCACGGTGCGGTCAAGGGCACGGCCCTGACCGCCTGGCGCATTCTGCGGTGCAATCCGTGGTCGCCGGGCGGTGTGGACCATGTCCCGCCGCGCACACGTCCGCGTTGGCACGAAGCGCTGCGCAATGCGTGGAGCGGCGACCGCGGCAGCAAGGGCGGGCAGCACTCCGCCGCTGAGATCAACCCGGCCGCAGAGACCTCGCCCAATGCTCAAGGAGCCTGATTAGTGGACACGATTGCCAGTCTGTTCAGCTTTATCACCACCCCAGTTTCGTGGGTCATCGTCCAGTTCCACACGATGTACGGCGCGGTCTTCGGGCCTGACACGGGCTGGGCCTGGGGTCTGTCCATCGTGTCCCTGGTGGTGCTGATCCGGATCTGTCTGATCCCGCTGTTCGTCAAGCAGATCAAGTCGACGCGTGGGATGCAGGCGCTCCAGCCTGAGATGAAGAAGATCCAGGAGCGCTACAAGAACGACAAGCAGCGTCAGTCCGAAGAGATGATGAAGCTGTACAAGGAGACGGGTACCAACCCGTTGTCCTCGTGCCTTCCCATCCTGGCGCAGTCGCCGTTCTTCTTTGCCCTGTACCACGTGCTCTCGAGCATCGCCTCGGGCAAGAACGTCGGCGTCATCAATGACTCGCTGCTGGCGAGCGCGCGTGAGGCGCACATCTTCGGCGCTCCGCTGGCCGCGAAGTTCACGGACAGCGCGGCGGACATGGTGCAGTTCGGCGCCTCCCTGACGGATGTCCGTGTCATCACCGCGATCATGATCGTCATGATGTCGGCGTCGCAGTTCTACACGCAGCGCCAGCTGATGATGAAGAACGTCGACCTGACGGTCAAGACGCCGTTCATGCAGCAGCAGAAGATGCTGATGTACATCTTCCCGGTGATGTTCGCCGTCATGGGCATCAACTTCCCCGTGGGTGTCCTCGTCTACTGGCTGACCACCAATGTGTGGACCATGGGCCAGCAGATGTACGTGATCCGCGGGAACCCGACTCCGGGCAGCAAGGCGCAGGGCGATCTGCTCGCGCGGATGCAGAAGTCGATCGTCAAGCACGGCAAGGTCCGCGGCCGGCGCGAGCGCAACGTCATCAAGGTGATCGCGGCCAAGGGCCGTGAGCGCAATGAGGCCGAGCGTAAGTTCGTCAAGGGTCTCGGGATGGCGCGGCTGACCATCCAGGAGGATGGCACCGTGGCGAAGGGCGAGCCCGAGGTCGAGGCCGAGGACGGTACGACGTCGGAGTCCGGCGCGAAGCGGCAGCAGCCCAAGCGGCTGACCAAGGCCCAGCGCCAGGCTGCACTCACCGAACCTGCGGCGAAGCCTTCGCTGCAGAAGGAAGAGCCGCAGGACGACAAGCCCAAGACGGCCGGGAAGCCTTCTTCCGGTTCCGCACGCCAAGCCAAGTCCGGGCAGCGCAAGGGCCAGCAGCGGCCCAAGCACCCGTCCAAGAAGTAATAAGGAGTCCATCCCGTGACGGAAGGCACCATCTCCGCGCCCGCTGAGGGTGTAGACACCCTGACCCGCCTGGAGCAGGAGGGGGAAATCGCGGCCGATTACCTCGAGGGTCTGCTCGACATCACCGACCTCGACGGTGACATCGACATGGATGTCGAGGCCGACCGGGCCGCGGTGTCGATCATCAGCGACACGGGCAGCCGTGATCTGCAGAAGCTCGTGGGTCGTGACGGTGAGGTGCTGGAGGCACTTCAGGAGCTGACGCGTCTGGCCGTGCACCGTGAGACGGGGGACCGCAGCCGGCTGATGCTGGACATCGCGGGCTTCCGGGCCAAGCGGCGTGAGGAGCTCGCAGAGCTTGGCGCGAAGGCTGCGGACGAGGTGAAGGGCACCGGTGCGCCGGTGAAGCTGGACCCGATGACGCCGTTCGAGCGCAAGGTCGTGCATGACGCGATCGCGGCCGCTGGTCTGCGCAGTGAGTCCGAGGGTGAAGAGCCCGAGCGCTTCGTCGTCGTTCTCCCGGCCTGATCGGCCTGTTTATCTGTCGGCCCCGTCTGTTCGCAGGCGGGGCCGATCTTTGTCAGCCTGTTAGTCAGCCATCAGTTCGGTAGCGCGGTACGGAAGGACGGTCCCCGTGACGGAGGAAGCAGAGCTTCCCCAGGCGCCTGAAGAGGCACGGGCGGTATTCGGAGAGTACTTTCCAGCGGCCGTCCGGTACGCGGAGCTCCTCGCGGACGCCGGCGTCAAGCGAGGCCTGATCGGTCCTCGTGAGGTGCCGCGGTTGTGGGAGCGTCACTTGCTGAACTGCGCGGTGCTCTCCGAGGTCGTCCCTGAAGGTGTCACGGTCTGCGACGTCGGTTCAGGGGCCGGGCTTCCG
Organism: Streptomyces sp. TRD_SC_5; assembly: GCF_056836825.1. Classification (NCBI taxonomy): domain Bacteria; kingdom Bacillati; phylum Actinomycetota; class Actinomycetes; order Kitasatosporales; family Streptomycetaceae; genus Streptomyces; species Streptomyces sp. TRD_SC_5. The sequence goes on from NZ_JBWZZS010000001.1 coordinate 3,669,897, forward strand.
GGCATTCCGCTGGCGTTGGTGCGTCCGGACCTGAAGATCACGCTGCTGGAGCCGTTGCTGCGGCGTACGAACTTCCTTCAGGAGGTTGTCGAGCTGCTGGGCCTGGACCACGTGACGGTGGTGCGTGGTCGTGCGGAGGAGGTCCTCGGGAAGCTGCCGCCGGTTCATGTCGTGACGGCGCGGGCTGTCGCGCCGCTGGACCGGCTGGCGGGCTGGGGGGTTCCCCTGTTGCGTCCGTACGGGGAAATGCTGGCGCTCAAGGGTGACACTGCCGAGGAGGAGCTCAAGAGCACGCGTTCCGCGCTGAGCAAGCTCGGTGTGGTGAAGACGGAAGTGCTGCAGGTGGGTGAGGGTGTGGTGAATCCGCTGTCCACGGTGGTGCGTGTGGAGGTGGGGGAAAGCCCCGGCGGGGTGCGGTTCGCGGCGAAGCGGGCGAAGGCCGCACGGCCGTCGCGTACGCGACGGCGGCGTTGATCTGCCCTGTTTATCAGCGATGCTCCATACAAGCTGCCATACGTACGCATCGCGGAGTGTCGTGAGGGTGTAGGCGCACCGCCGGTGCATCGTGTTTCACGTGAAACGTCGCTCTCTGCTGCATGGAATCATCAGCCGCGGTCGTGCGGCTGCCGTATCGCGCGACCGCTGGCCCACGAGGGGTACGGAGTTGTCCACAGAGGTGGATTCCTCCACAGAAGAACGGGCCTCGCTGGTTCATGACCCCGAAAGCATGGCAGGCTCTGTGCATTGCGAGCCTGAAGTCGAGGAGAGTGAATCCTTGCGGTCCGACGCCAACATCGCGGGACCGATGACCGACCCGGTCCCCGGTCCCCGATCCGAATCGGTGGGGGAGGATGTTTCACGTGAAACACCGCCCCCGATGGACGACACCCCCATTGGTCGTGCTGCCCAGCTGGCGGTAGAAGCTCTCGGCCGTGCCGGCGAGGGTCTTCCCCGTCCTGAGCAGACGCGCATCATGGTGGTGGCCAACCAGAAGGGTGGCGTCGGGAAGACCACGTCGACGGTCAACCTTGCTGCTTCGCTCGCGCTGCATGGCGCGCGCGTCCTGGTGGTCGACCTCGACCCGCAGGGCAACGCTTCCACGGCGCTGGGTATCGATCATCACTCGGAAGTTCCGTCGATCTATGACGTTCTGGTGGACAGCAGGCCGCTCTCGGAAGTGGTGCAGCCGGTCCCGGACGTCGAGGGTCTCTTCTGTGCTCCAGCGACCATCGATCTCGCCGGTGCGGAGATCGAGCTGGTGTCGCTGGTGGCACGGGAGAGTCGCCTGCAGCGGGCGATTCAGGCGTACGAGCAGCCGCTGGATTACATCCTCATCGACTGCCCGCCCTCGCTTGGCCTGCTGACCGTCAATGCGATGGTCGCCGGGGCGGAGGTGCTGATCCCGATTCAGTGCGAGTACTACGCGCTGGAGGGGCTGGGGCAGCTTCTTCGGAACGTGGATCTGGTGCGGGGGCATCTCAACCCGGACCTGCATGTGTCGACGATCCTGCTGACCATGTACGACGGAAGGACCCGGCTCGCCTCTCAGGTGGCCGACGAAGTGCGTACCCACTTCGCCAAGGAAGTGCTCAGGACGAGCATCCCGCGGTCCGTTCGTATCTCCGAAGCGCCGAGTTACGGGCAGACCGTACTCACCTATGACCCGGGATCCAGTGGATCGCTTTCGTATCTGGAAGCGGCCCGTGAGATCGCGCTGCGGGGTGTTGGGGTGCACTACGACCCGCAGCATGCCCACTTGGGCAGCCAGAACAGCGAGCAGAGCATGTCGGAGGGGATCCAGTGAGTGAGCGACGTAGAGGATTGGGACGTGGGCTCGGTGCGCTGATCCCGGCCGCTGCGCAGGAGCATTCGGGCCCGCCCGTAGGGTCGGCTTCGACGTCTCCTGGGGCCGTGCCGGTGCTGACCGCGGAGCGGGGGGTGGCGGCCGCGAAGGTGACTGCGCTTCCCGCGAGTCCCGTTTCACGTGAAACGGGGACTCCCGGGCAGGTGCCGCAGCCGGATCCGGCGGGGCCCGCCGAGGTGGCCGGGGTTCACTTCGCGGAACTTCCGCTGGACTCCATCAAGCCGAATTCGCGTCAGCCACGTGAGGTGTTCGACGAGGACGCACTCGCGGAGCTGGTCACGTCCATCAAGGAAGTGGGGCTCCTCCAGCCCGTCGTCGTGCGGCAGCTGGGGCCCGAGCGCTATGAGCTCATCATGGGCGAGCGTCGGTGGAGGGCCTGCAGGGAAGCCGGTCTGGAGCGGATTCCGGCGATTGTCCGGGCCACGGACGACGAGAAGCTTCTGCTCGACGCGCTGTTGGAGAACCTGCACAGGGCGCAGCTGAATCCGCTGGAAGAGGCTGCGGCGTACGACCAGCTGCTGAAGGACTTCAACTGCACGCACGACCAGCTGGCGGACCGGATCGGGCGCTCGCGTCCGCAGGTCTCCAACACGTTGCGTCTGCTGAGGCTGTCGCCGTCGGTGCAGCGCCGGGTCGCGGCAGGTGTGCTGTCCGCCGGGCATGCGCGGGCCCTGCTCGGTGTGGAGGACTCCGAGGAGCAGGACCGGCTGGCGCATCGCATTGTGGCCGAGGGGCTGTCGGTGCGTGCGGTCGAGGAGATCGTCACTCTGATGGGCTCACGTCCGCAGAGCTCTCCCAAGTCGAAGGGGCCGCGGGCGGGTGCCAGGCTGTCGCCGGCTCTGTCGGGTCTCGCCTCCCGGCTCTCCGACCGGTTCGAGACTCGGGTGAAGGTCGACCTGGGGCAGAAGAAGGGAAAGATCGTCGTCGAGTTCGCTTCGATGGACGATCTGGAGCGGATCCTCGGGACGCTTGCTCCCGGTGAGGGGCGGGTCCTGCAGAAGGGGCTCACCGAAGAGGACGGGAACGGCGACGAGAGCTGAGCTCTGGCCGAGAGCTGTTTGCAGGGCGGGCCGTGTCCGGAGCAATCTGGAACACGACCCGCCCTTTGCTCTCTCTCGGTATCCGTCCGGTGGCGCGGTGGATACGATGCGTTCTGGTACGGCGCATCCACCTTGGTTCACTTTGAGAGGGAGGGCGGGGGCCATGCGATCGGTGAGTCGCAGCCAACTGGTGACAGCGGGTCTGAGTGTCGGAGCGGTCGGCGGGTTCGTCGGAAGCCTGCTCCGGGAACGGGGCGCTTTGGCAGCTGCCCGTGACGCGGCAGGGGAAGGAAGCGAGGAATATCCTTCATGGGACGTCGGCTCGTACCGCTCACGCTGGACAATCTTCCGGACCTCCCCAAGCGCTGCCGGTCCTGCGTCTTCTGGGAACTTGATCCGGTCAGTGGAGAAGCAGCGGTAAAGGCGGGCACTCCTGAGCTGGAGAAGGAAGCCTGGATCTCGGCTGTCCTGCTGGAGTGGGGGTCGTGCGGGCGATTGGTGTACGTCGACGAGGTTCCGGTGGGCTTCGTGCTGTACGCGCCGCCGGCTTACGTACCGCGGTCGACGGCCTTCCCGACCAGTCCGGTTTCGCCGGACGCTGTGCAGCTGATGACCGCATGGATCATGCCCAGCCATCAGGGGCAGGGGCTGGGGCGCGTGATGGTGCAGACCGTCGCCAAGGACTTGCTGCGGCGGGGATTCAAGGCCATCGAGGCTTTCGGTAACGCCCGCTGGACGGAGCCGGCTTGTCTGCTGCCGGCGGAGCATCTGCTGTCGGTCGGCTTCAAGACCGTACGCCCGCATCCGCTGCATCCCCGGCTGAGGCTGGAGCTGCGGACGACGCTTTCCTGGAAGGAAGATGTCGAGCTGGCCATCGACAAGCTGCTGGGTGCGGTTCAGAAGGAGCCGGTGCTGCGGCCGCTGTGAGAGCTGAAAAACGTGTGTGGGCCCATCCCGTCAGGGATGGGCCCACACACGTTTCACGTGAAACAGAAGCCGGCGGTCAGGCCTTGGTGGCCTCTTCGCCGATGAACTCCTGGAGGTCACGCAGGAGCGCGGCCTTCGGCTTGGCGCCGACGATGGTCTTGGCGACCTCGCCGCCCTGGTAGACGTTCAGCGTCGGGATGGACATCACGCCGTACTTGGCTGCGGTGCCCGGGTTCTCGTCGATGTTGAGCTTGACGATCTCGATCTGGTCGCCGTGCTCGGCAGCGATCGCCACGAGCGACGGGGCGATCTGGCGGCACGGACCGCACCAGGCGGCCCAGAAGTCCACCAGTACGGGCTTGTCGCTCTTGAGGACATCCTCCTCAAAGGACGCGTCGGTCACGTTCTTCAGGTCGCCGGCCACGGCAGTCTCCTTAACTTCAACTTCGGGTGGGGTGTGGGGTGGGGCGGGACGATCAGGCAGCGGCGGTCTTCTCGGGCTCGGCCACCTTGTCGGTGTCGGCGAGAGCGGCCAGGAAGCGCTCGGCGTCGAGTGCGGCCGAGCAGCCGGTGCCGGCGGCAGTGATGGCCTGCCGGTAGGTGTGGTCGACGACGTCACCTGCGGCGAAGACACCGGTGAGGTTGGTGCGGGTCGACGGCGCGTCGACCTTCACGTAACCCTCTTCGTCCAGTTCCAGCTGACCCTTGAACAGTTCGGTGCGCGGGTCGTGGCCCACGGCGATGAACAGTCCGGTGACGGGCAGCGGAGTGACCTCGCCGCTCTTGGTGTCCCGCAGGGTCAGGCCCGCGAGCTTCTGATCGCCCTGGAGCTCGGCGACCGAGCTGTCCCAGGCGAACTTGATCTTCGGGTCGGCGAAGGCGCGGTCCTGCATGGCCTTGGAGGCACGCAGGGTGTCCCGGCGGTGGACGATGGTGACGGACTTGGCGAAGCGGGAGAGGAAGGTCGCCTCCTCCATCGCGGTGTCGCCGCCGCCGACCACGGCGATGTCCTGGTCCTTGAAGAAGAACCCGTCGCAGGTGGCGCACCAGGAGACACCGCGTCCGGAGAGCGCGTCTTCCTTGGGGAGGCCCAGCTTGCGGTGCTGGGAGCCCGTCGAGACGATGACCGCCTTGGCGCGGTGGACCGTGCCGGCGGTGTCGGTGACGGTCTTGATGTCGCCGGTGAGGTCGACGGACACGATGTCGTCCGGTACGAGCTCGGCGCCGAAGCGCTCGGCCTGTGCGCGCATGTTGTCCATCAGGTCGGGGCCCATGATGCCGTCGCGGAACCCGGGGAAGTTCTCCACATCGGTGGTGTTCATCAGAGCACCGCCTGCGGTCACCGCGCCCTCGAACACCAGCGGCTTCAACGACGCACGCGCGGTGTACAGCGCGGCGGTGTAGCCGGCGGGCCCGGAGCCGATGATGATCACGTTTCGGACGTCGCTCACGGGTTATTTCCTCGTCTCTGCGGACTGCCTGCTGCCTACGGGGTGCCTGTCTAGGACTCTCACCCCACCCAACGGATCCTACGGGGCATGCATTCCCGAGGTTTCCGGCCCCATTCGGGCCCGAGGTCAACGGCGGGGGTAGGCCTGTGTCAGCAGAATCTCACCCTTGGCGGGAGGAGCCGCACCGTCACACGCGGCATCGACGACGTAGGCCTGCACCCGGGTGGTGTCGGTGGCGTGCGGAAGTACAAGGAGAAAGGCCTTCTTGCCGTCGTACGTCCCCTGCTCCGCGGCGAGCGGCACGGTGTTGCGGCCGGTGCCTTCCTGGACGCACGGGGGCACCGGCAGATCGGTTTTCCGCAGTGGCGTGTGGGACTCGATGCCCATGGAAGGGGCGTTCTCGGTCGTCTCTCCCTGGCCCGGCGGCTGCTTGTCGATCAGGCTTTGGACCCGCTTCTCGAGGGCGGTAGCGGAGAACGTGGGGCCCGTCTTCTTTGTGGCGGAGAGGCTCCTGTCGGCGGAGGCGTCCTTGTTGTCCGGTGACTGGAGGGTCTGCAGCAGGAGCGCGCCCATGCCGAGGGCGGCGGTACCGAAGAGGGCGCCGATGACCGTGTGGCGTCGACGGCGCTTTGCCTTGTTGTCCCGGCCGGGCCCGGTGGTCGCACGTGGGTGACCGGCGGGGCGGTCCGTGGGGGCCGGTTCGGCGTGGTGCGGTGCGGGCGTTGTTTCACGTGAAACACGCGCGGTCTCTTCGTGCGACGTGGAGTCCAGGAGCGCTTCGGCGGCCAGGGCGGCGTCGATGCGGCCTGCCACGTCGGCAGGCATGCGGTGCGGGCCCGGCAGGGTGCCGAGCAGTCCGCGGATCTCGTCCAGGGAGGTCTGTACGTCGGAGCACAGCGCGCACTCGTTGAGGTGCCGGCGTACGTCGGCCGTGCGGGAGGGCGTGAGGAGGCCCTCGGCGAGGTCGGAGATCTCCGAGACGTCCGGGTGCTGTGCTGTGTCGGCCCTGCCGCCCGTCGATGTCATGCGCGTCCACCTCCGCCCTTCACAGCTGCAGGATCACTCGGTCCCGGATCCTTCGGTCCTGCGTTCTTCGGTCCCGACGCCGGTGGGACGGATGCGCCGGGCGTCCGGTTCCTTCCCCCGTCGGCGTCCTTGTTACCCCCGGCATCGGTGCGCAGATGAGTGAGGAGTGGCAGGAGCCGGGCGCGGCCGCGCGCGCAGCGGCTCTTCACCGTCCCGGTCGGCACGTCGAGGACGTGGGCGGCCTCCGCGACCGGGTAGCCCTGCATGTCCACGAGTACGAGTGCGGCGCGCTGCTCGGGGGGCAGGGTGGCCAGGGCGGCGATGAGCTCTCTGTGGAGGTCCTGGCGCTCCGCGGGGGCCTCGGCGGACTCGTGGGGTTCCAGGAGCTGGTCCAGGCGGTCCGCGTCGTCGACCGGCGCGGTCTTGCGGGAGGCTGCCTTGCGGGCCCGGTCGAGGCAGGCGTTGACGGTGATGCGGTGGAGCCAGGTGGTGACGGCCGACTGGCCGCGGAAGGTGTGGGCGGCGCGGTAGGCGGACACCAGGGCGTCCTGGACCGCGTCAGCGGCCTCCTCGCGGTCGCCCAGGGTGCGCAGGGCCACGGCCCACAGCCGGTCGCGGTGGCGACGTACGAGCTCACCGAAGGCGTCGGGGTCGCCTTTGACGTGGGCGGCCAGGAGGTCCTGGTCGCTTGTGGCGCTGAGCGCGGCGTCGTCCAACGGTGAGCCCCCTCCCCCTGGTGTACCGGTCAGCCCGTGACCTTGATCTCTGAGATTCCGCCACGGAAGGTGCTGGATCCCTCGGGCGGCAGTTCGGTGATGTGGATCAGGATGTACCGGGTACGGACCGGCTTGTCGAGCGTGGCTTCCAGCTTGCCCTGTACACGCTCGAGTTTGGTGATCCGCTGCGAGAAATCGGAGACGGCGGCCGGATCCGAGGCGTCTTCGCCGGCGGCGAGCACTTCGACGGTCTGCCCGCTGCGGTACATGTCGGAGTCGATGCCGGACACGTCCTTGACGCTGCCGAGATCGACGATGATCCCGCTGCCGTCCTTGCGATGCGGGAGATTGCCGAAGTTGGCGAACCCTTGGTAGTGCGGGGTGATCCAGGCGGTGCTGGTCTGGCCGTCGATCGTGTTCGGTACGTCCTCCGGCTCTATTCCCGAGCCGTTCGGGGCGAACACGGTGGCGTCGGAGATGCGCAACGGCTTCGGGTCCGGCTTCTTGGGAGCCTCGTCGTCGTTCGGCTGCGAGGTCTTCGTCTCGCCGGAGCCCTGGCCACGGTCCAGGAGGGTGTCCGCGAGCTGCCAGCTGCCGAGGCCGAGCGCGGCGATGAGCAGAGCGGCCACGCTCCACTTGAGGGCCTTGCCGGTGCGGCCCTGGAGCGGGCGAGGGGGTACGGCGGTGACGGCCTGGGTCGTGGGAAGGCCAGGGTGCGGGCCCGGCCGGCCGTAGGTGCCCTGCTGGTAGGTGGTGCGCTGGTATTCGGGCAGCGCGGTGAAGGTGGGCTCCGGCGGGCGGATGCGGGGCATCGCGGCGACGGCCTTGGCGAGCTCGTCGGGGGTGGTGCAGGGCGGTTCCTGGCGTGAGGCGGTGGCGCCGTCGTTGACCAGGGCCCGCATGGCGAGCTCGGACAGGCCCCGGTGGATGCCGGCGCGCACCTGGTCGGGGGCGATCAGGCCGACGCCCTTGGGGAGCCCGGAGAGGCCGTAGGCGTCCCTCTCGTAGGGCCAGCGTTGTGTGAGGGCGGCGTAGAGCAGGGCGCCGATCGCTTCGGTGTCGCTGCGCTGAGGGCGGTCGGAGGTGATGCCGCGCAGGGCGGCGTTCACCGCGAGGCCGCGGATGCGGTACTGCCCGGAGGAGGTGCGAAGGATGGCGCCGGGGGTGAGCTTGAGGTGGGCGAGGCCCTCACGGTGGGCGGCGGCCATGGCCTGGGAGATCTGGCTGACGAGCTGGTACGCCTCGTGGGCTTCCAGCGGTCCCGCGGCCAGGAGCGCGGTCAGTTCGGTGGCGTCGGGCAGCCACTCGTGGACGACGTAGACGAGGTCGTTCTCCTCCACCGCGTCCAGGACCTGCACGAAGCGGGGGTCGCCGAGCAGCGCCGACGAGCGGGCCGCGGCGAGTACGGATCTGGCGCGCGGGTGGTCCGCCGGCAGCAGATGTACTCCGACGGCGCGGCGGAGCTTCTCGTCGACCGCGCGCCAACTGCTGAATCCGTCCAGACGGGTGACGCATTCTTCGAGCCGGTAGCGTCTGGCGAGCTTGTGCCCGCTGTGCAGCTCGGGTGTGGCGACGGTGGGTTCGGCGTCGTGCTGCTCGCCTTCCGCGTCGCTCTTGCTGTCATCCGCTGGCTCCTGGGCTTTTGCCACCCCGTCGGCCGTGGCCTTGTCCGCCTTGGCGGCCAGCGGTTCGTCACCGCTGTTGTCTGCCACGTCGACGGCAGCCGTGCTACGTTCCGCCACCGTCGTTCCTGCCTCCCCATCCGTTGCGCGCTGTTGAACAGCCATGCCAATTGTGCCCACAGTCCGGCGCTATGCACGACACGCGGCGGCCGTAGATGGTTGTGCGGGGCCGCCGGGCCGATCAGCGGCCGAGGCGTCCGCGCACCATGCCGACCATGGCGTTGAGTTCCACGATCCGCATTCTCTTCGCGGCGAGGAAGAAGACTCCCAGGAGCACGATGCCGCCCGCGACGAGGGCCGCGAGTGATCCGAGGGCGTCGCTTCCCAGGACCCGCATGATGCCGAAGGCAGCGGCGCCGCCGAGGATCGCCGCCGGGAGGGAGGCGCCGGAGAGCCTGGCGTACGTACGCAGGACGTGGGTGCCGTCCAGGTCGCCGCCCAGCCGGTTGCGCAGGCGCCGCCAGGCCACTCCGACGCCGATGGCGTAGGCCAGGCCGTAGGAGGCGGCCATGCCGACCACGGCCCACTGGGCGGGCAGGACGAGGTAGCAGGCGGCCGAGGCGGCGGCGTTGACCGCGGCGACGATGACGGTGTTGTAGAAGGGGGTGCGGGTGTCCTCGTAGGCGTAGAAGCCGCGCAGGACGACGTACTGCACGGAGTACGGGATGAGACCGAGACCGAAGGCCATCAGGATGAAGCCCATGGCCTGGGCGCCCTGGTGTCCGGTGGACGCGAACAGCAGCGTGCACATGGGGACGCCGAGTGCCAGGAACGCGAAGGCGACCGGGACGATCGCGACGGCCGAGTTGCGGAGTCCCTGGGAGATGTCGTCGCGGACGGCGCCCGGGTCGTTGTCGTGTGCGGCGCGGGAGATGCGGGGCAGCAGGGCGGCCATGACCGAGACCGTGATGATGGCCTGCGGCATGCCCCAGATCAGCTGGGCGTTCGAGTAGGCGAGGATGCCCGCGCCGTCCCTGCCGGATGCCTCGCCCGCCGCGGTGGCGAGCTGGGTGACGACGAGGACGCCGGCCTGATTGGCGAGGACGAACAGGACCGTCCACTTGGCGAGCTTGACGGTCTTGCCGAGCCCGTGGCCCTTCCAGTCGAAGCGGGGGCGGAAGCGGAAGCCGGTCTCGCGCAGGTACGGGAGCATGGCCAGGGCCTGGACGGTGAGGCCGAGCAGGGTGCCGATGCCCAGCAGCTGGATGCCTTCGTCGGGAATGGTCTGGACGCCCATCCGGGATTCGGCGGAGGTGCCGTACACCCAGATGAACAGGCCGAACGTGGTGATCATGACGATGTTGTTGAGGACCGGAGTCCACATCATCGCGCCGAACTTGCCGCGGGCGTTGAGGATCTGCCCCATGACCACGTGCACGCCCATGAAGAAGATCGTGGGCAGGCAGTAGCGGGCGAAGGTGACCGCGACACTGTTGGCCGCCTCGTTGTCGGCGATCTCCACCGACATCAGCCGGACCAGCAGTGGAGCTGCGAAGACCGCGATGACGACGATGAACCCGAGCGCGACCATGACGAGGGTCAGCAGGCGGTTCGCGAAAGCCTCGCCGCCGTCCTCGTCGTTCTTCATCGCGCGCACCAGCTGGGGCACGAAGACCGAGTTGAGGCCGCCGCCGACGGTCAGGATGTAGATCATCGTCGGCAGGGTGTACGCCACGGTGAAGGTGTCACCGAGCAGGGCCGCGCCCAGCGCCGCGGTGATCACCAGGCTGCGTACGAAGCCGGTGAGGCGGGAGACCAGTGTGCCCGCCGCCATCAGCGCGCTCGACTTCAGCACACTGGCCGCGCGCCCGGCGGGCTTCTTGGCCGGCGCGGGGGCAGGGACAGGCTCGGGGGTGGCCGTGGGTGCGGGCTGCCCGGGCGCCTGCTGGTCGCGGTAGAGGTGGGCGAACGCGTCCTGCTCGGGGATCTGCTCACCGGCCTTGGTGACCAGGTCGTCCACGCCCACGAACTCGGTGGTCACGGGATTGTCCCCGTACGGCAGACGACGCGAGGGGCCGTCCGGCTCGGGCGGCGGGGTCTGCGCCCATACGTGGGGGTCCGGCGCGTACTGCGGCGCGGCCGGCTGCTGGTACAGCGGCTGCGGCTCCTGGTAGGTGCCGGGCGGCGGCGGGGGGTGCGAGGCGCGGTCGTACAGCGCCTCGGTCACCGGGTCCTGCGCGGAGAGGTCCTGGGAGCGGTACGGGTCGTGGCTGTAGGCGTCCTGGACATACGGGTCCGGGGCGGCAAAGGGCTCCTGGGCGGGCTCGGGCTGCTGCGGCGCCGGCACATGGCCTGCTGCCGGGGGCTCCGGGGGCACGCCCGGCGAAGGCGCGGTGCCACTCGCGCCCTGTCCACGGTCACCGTCGTACGGCGCGTTCACTGGTGCTCCCCTCGAGCTTCCTGTTCCGGCGAGCTGTGCCCCGATGGCCGACCACGTTGATCGTGTGGGCCGACCGGGAATCCGGGGACTCTCCCCCGGGAAGACGCTGCATCGCAACCCCACCTCATCGTCCCCGGCCGACCGGCCACGGCGTAGCTCAACGGTCCACTTTCTCACCCGTGCCGTACGGGTTGCCGCTTTCGGGACCGGTGTCCGGTGTCGGGTCACTCGGCTGCTCGGAGTCGTCACCCTCGTCGCCGTCCCCGTCGGCGGCCTCACGGGCCGCCGCGCGCTTGCGCTGGGTGTACATCCTGACCCCGGCGAGTACGAGCAGCAGCACACCGCCGGCGATGACGAGCATCACGGTCGGAGTGAATTCGTTCACGTCGACCGTGAACTCCATCTGGCGTCCGTACGGTGTGCCGTCCTCGGTGTAGAGCTGGGCGATCACCGGGACCGGGCCGTTGGCGTTGGCGGTGGCTGTGAACTTCACCGACTGGCTGTGGCCGCCCGCGACCTTCACCGGGCTTTCGGCGACGCTCTCGCCGCCGTCCAGCTTGAGGCGGGTGGGCTTGGTCGACTTGAGCCGAAGCACCAGGTGCTCGACGCCCTGCACCAGCTGGTTCTGCACCGTCACGGGCACGGTCGCGCTGCGCCCCGACAGGGTCGCGTCGGACTTCTGGATGAGCTGCACCTCGTCGGTGAGGCTCACCAGGTAGCTCTGCACCCCGTCGCGGTACTTCTGGGCCTTTTGCGCACTGCCCCGCCAAGACGTCGACATCGCGCGGTTGATGGCGTTGCCGAAGGGAGTGACCACACGGTCGCGGGCGGTGAGGATCACCTTGAAGTTGTCGAGCTTGGCCTGCGTGGCCTTGATGTCCTGGAACGCCTTGGCCGGAAGCTCCTGCCTGCTCAGCGACCGGGGGTACGAGGCGGGGCCCGGCACGTCGGTCGTGGCACGGGCGTCGGGCTTGGCCTTCGCCGCGGCCACCAGGTCCAACGGCTGCGACCAGCGCTGGGCGTCGAGGCTGTGCAGAGCGCTCGCCATCGACTGCGCCTGACTCGCCGACGGCAGGCGCTGCGGGGCGACGACGACGCTGCGCTGCTTCTCCTCGTCCTGGAGTGTCACCGCCAGGGTCTGGGCGAGGAATTTCTGTACGGCCAGGGTGGAGTCCCCGGCCTTCGACATGTCGCCCTCGAAGGCGGTGGACAGCCGGGCGTCGGCAACCACCGCGGTCGTGCCGCCGCCGATCGGCCGGGCCGCGGTGGGCGTGTACGGCAGGCCGCCCGTCTCATGGAGGCTGTCGCTGCGTGCGATCACGTTGTGCGCGCCGGCCGACGTGGCGACATCGACGACGGACGGGTCGACGGCGCCGTTCACCGGCCAGGCGAAGTCGGTGGAGGGCTCCGTGTGGAGGATCGACTTCACGGCCGTCGCGGCGACATCGGTCGCGCGCCGCAGATGGCTGAGGGAGCCGGGGACGTCCTTGCCGCGGTGTGCCAGCGAGGCCAGGTCGGGGTCGGCGAACGGCAGCGCGACGACCTTCCGGCCCTCCACCGCCTTCTGGAGATCGCTCAGCCACCGGTTGGCCACGGCCTGGTACTTGCCCGCGACGGTTGTTTCACCGTCCTCGGACTTGACCTGGTAGCTCTGCGTCATGGCATTGACGGTGGCGAGCAGGTCAGGGTCTACGACCCAGGTCACGGGCAGTTCATTGCCGAGGGAGACGAGCTGGTTCAGCCGCCCGCCCGGGGCGAGCTCCGCGCCGAGGTTGTCGTTCTCGAACACCGGGGTCTGCTGCTCGTCCGAGCCCGTCTCGGCGGTGAGATGCGTAGAGGAGATCAGCGGCCAGAGGTAGGTGAGCTGGGTCTTCTTCTCCGTGGCCTCGGGCTGCCAGGGAAGGAACGTCTTCTGGATGCCCAGCGTCTGCTCGTACGGATGGCTCGGGGTCTGCCCCGACAGGGACACCCCGAGCTGATAGACACCCTGGTCGTCAAGATCCAGTTTGTCCACCGGCACGGTGATGCTGAAGTCCTCGCTGATACCTGACTGGAGCTTCGCGAACTTCTTCGTGAACTTCCCGCCGAGCTCGGCGGGGTCACGGCTGTCCGTGTCACGGCTGCGCTCGTCCGCGGTGTCGATCGCCGCCCTGCCGGACATGCGCGGTCCCACGCTGAGTCCTACATGCGCGTCGGTGACGGCTTCCTTACCTCTGTTGGTGACCGTGCCGGAGATGGTGACCTTGTCACCCTCCACCGGGGCGCCGGGGGTGAGTGCGTTCAAGGACACATCAACCGTGTGCGAGCCGGTGGCGTCGTCGGCATGCGCGGGCGGGGCCGCCGGGAGGTACAGCAGACCTGCCACCAGCGGGGCGCCCGCGAGCAGCCCTGCCGTGCGCCGCAGCCACCGGCGGGCAGGTGAGGGAACCATCCCCTGAAAGTCTGCCGCCTCGGCCACGCCCACGCCCGTCCCTAGTCTTTGTCTGCTGCTGGTGTTGGTTGTCGGTTCCTGCGTCCACGCATGGTAACGAGGTGCGCTGTGGCGAAGTGCTGCCCACTGCTCCACATGATCGGAAGAGTCTTGTCGGGCGGCAATAAACGAGGAAGCTTCGGCCGGCCGGGGCACGTACCCTTTTCTGTTGTGCCGAACGCCAACGAAGACAACCCCAGTGCCCTGAATCAGGTGCAGCGCCGCGCGGTCAGCGAACTGCTGCGGGTCTCCCCTGTCGCCGACGATCTCGCGCGCCGTTTCCAGGAGGCGGGCTTCGGTCTCGCGCTCGTCGGCGGATCGGTCAGGGACGCGTTGCTCGGCCGCCTCGGCAACGACCTGGACTTTACGACCGACGCCCGGCCCGACGACGTACTGAAGATCGTCCGGCCGTGGGCGGACTCGGTGTGGGAGGTCGGGATCGCCTTCGGGACGGTGGGCTGCCAGAAGGCGGGCTACCAGATCGAGGTCACGACGTACCGCTCCGAGGCGTACGACAGGACCTCCCGCAAGCCCGAGGTGTCCTACGGCGACTCCATCGAGGAAGACCTCGTACGCCGTGACTTCACCGTCAACGCGATGGCCGTCGCACTCCCGGAGAAGGAGTTCGTCGACCCGCACGGCGGTCTGGAGGACCTCGCTGCCCGTGTCCTGCGTACGCCCGGGACGCCTGAGGAGTCGTTCTCTGACGACCCCCTGCGGATGATGCGCGCCGCGCGGTTCGCCGCTCAGCTCGACTTCGAGGTGGCGCCCGAGGTCGTCGAGGCGATGACGGCCATGGCGGAGCGCATCGAGATCGTCTCGGCAGAGCGGGTGCGTGACGAGTTCAACAAGCTGATTGTTTCCGCGAACCCGCGCAAGGGCCTGCGGCTGCTTGTCGACAGCGGGATCGCCGGATACGTGCTCCCCGAGCTGCCCGCACTGCGGCTGGAAAGTGATGAGCATCACAAGCACAAGGACGTCTACGAGCACTCGCTGACCGTCCTGGAGCAGGCCATGGACCTGGAAGAGGACGGGCCGGACCTCGTGCTGCGGCTCGCGGCGCTGCTGCACGACATCGGGAAGCCGAGGACGCGGCGCTTCGAGCAGGACGGCCGCGTCTCCTTCCACCACCACGAGGTGGTCGGCGCGAAGATGACAAAGAAGCGCATGACCGCCCTCAAGTACTCGAACGACATGATCAAGGACGTCTCGCTGCTGGTGGAGCTGCACCTGCGCTTCCACGGCTACGGGACCGGCGAGTGGACCGACTCCGCCGTGCGGCGGTACGTCCGTGACGCGGGCCCGCAGCTGGAGCGGCTGCACAAGCTCACCCGCTCGGACTGCACCACGCGCAACAAGCGCAAGGCCGGCGCGCTCTCGCGGGCGTACGACGGACTTGAGGAGCGCATCGCGCAGCTTCAGGAGCAGGAAGAGCTGGAATCCATCCGGCCGGATCTGGACGGAAACCAGATCATGGAAATCCTGGGCATCAGGCCCGGCCCGGAGATCGGCAAGGCATACAAGTTCCTGCTGGAGCTGCGCCTGGAGAACGGGCCGATGGAGCACGACGCGGCGGTCGCGGCGCTCAAGGAGTGGTGGGCGACGCAGAGCTGAGGTCATGTTTCACGTGAAACATGCCGACGGGCGGATGCGGTGAGGGGCGGTGTTTCACGTGAAACACCGCCCCTGCGGCCTTGCTGCGGCACGCGCGCACGCTATGGGGCGCCTCCAACCCGGTTCCAGCGGAACATGGCTGCGGCAACCACCGCGTAGATGACAGCGACCGTGACCACCAGGGCGACCGAACGGCCGTCATCGGGCAGCATCAGCGCGGCCGTTGCGGCAGCGCCCACGAAAGCGACGTTGAACAGCACGTCGTAGATCGAGAAGACCCGCCCGCGATAGGCGTCGTCGACCGATGACTGCACCACCGTGTCCGTGCTGATCTTCGCGGCCTGCGTGGTGAGGCCCAGTACGAAAGCGGCGATCATCATCGGCACGGGCTCGAAGGGCAGTCCGAGGGCCGGTTCGAGTACGGCGGCCGATCCCGCGCACGCGACCATCCACCCGTACGTTCCGAGCCGCCCCACCGCCCACGGCGTCAGAACGGCGGCGGCGAAGTACCCCGCTCCGGAGAATCCGGCGGCGATCCCGAGCAGCGCCAGTCCCTCGGACCCGGCCCCCGGCCCGTCCGACCAGGCGTACCGGACCAGCATCAGCACCATGACCGTCAGCGCGCCGTAGCAAAAGCGCATCAGCGTCATCGCGGCCAGCGTGCGTGCCGTGGCCGGGCGCTGCGCCAGGTGCCGCATGCCGTCGGCGAGGCCCCGCGCCGTGGAGGCCAGGGCGGCCCGCAGCCGCGGCTGCACCTGATCGGTGTCGGGGCCGAGCAGCTCGCGGCTCATGCGCAGCGACGACAGGGCGGCGCACAGATAGAGAGCCGCCCCCAGCAGCACCACCGCGGCATCGGAGTCCGACGCCACCAGCCGTACGGCGAAGGCGAGGCCGCCGCCCGCGGTGGCGGCGAGCGTCCCGGCGGTCGGGGACAGCGAGTTGGCCATGACGAGGCGGTCGGCGTCGACGACGCGCGGCAGCGCGGCTGAGAGCCCGGACAGCACGAAGCGGTTGACAGCGGTGACGGAGAGGGCCGAGGCGTAGAACAGCCAGTCCGGCACGGACGCGAGGATCAGCAGAGCCGTGCCGCAGGCGAGCACCGCCCGCAGCAGGTTCCCGTACAGGAAGACCTGCCGGCGCCGCCAGCGGTCCAGGAGTACGCCCGCGAAGGGGCCGACCACCGAGTAGGGGAGCAGTAGTACGGCCATCGCCGAGGCGATCGCCCCGGGCGAGGTCTGCTTCTCCGGGGAGAAGACGACGTACGCGGCGAGCGCGACCTGGTACACACCGTCCGCGGACTGCGAAAGCAGCCGGACCGTCAGCAGGCGGCGGAAGTCGGTCAGGCGCAGGAGTACGCGCAGATCACGTACGACGGGCATGCGAGCAAGCGTCACACACGTCGAGGGTCCCCGGGCGGATTAGCCCGGGGACCCTCGACGATCTGTCTGCATGGAGCTTCAGGAGACGCAGGACAGCAGGTGGAGCTTTTAGCGCTCGACCTCGCCCTTGATGAAGCTCTCGACGGCGCGGTGGGCCGCGTCGTCGAAGTACTGCACCGGCGGGGACTTCATGAAGTACGAGGACGCGGAGAGGATCGGGCCGCCGATGCCGCGGTCCTTGGCGATCTTCGCGGCGCGCACGGCGTCGATGATGACACCCGCGGAGTTCGGGGAGTCCCAGACCTCGAGCTTGTACTCCAGGTTCAGCGGGACGTCACCGAAGGCGCGGCCCTCGAGGCGCACGTACGCCCACTTGCGGTCGTCCAGCCACGCCACGTAGTCCGACGGGCCGATGTGGACGTTGTCGGCGCCCATGTCGCGGTCGGGGATCTGCGAGGTGACGGCCTGCGTCTTCGAGATCTTCTTGGACTCCAGGCGCTCACGCTCGAGCATGTTCTTGAAGTCCATGTTGCCGCCGACGTTCAGCTGCATCGTGCGGTCCAGGATGACGCCCCGGTCCTCGAAGAGCTTCGCCATGACGCGGTGCGTGATGGTGGCGCCGACCTGCGACTTGATGTCGTCGCCGATGATCGGGACACCGGCCTCGGTGAACTTGTCCGCCCACTCCTTGGTGCCGGCGATGAAGACCGGCAGAGCGTTGACGAAGGCGACCTTGGCGTCGATGGCGCACTGCGCGTAGAACTTCGCAGCGTCCTCGGAACCGACGGGCAGGTAGCAGACGAGGACGTCGGCCTGCGTGTCCTTGAGGGCTTGGACGATGTCGACCGGGGACTCGTCGGACTCCTCGATGGTCTGGCGGTAGTACTTGCCCAGGCCGTCGAGGGTGTGACCGCGCTGCACGCTGATGCCGGAGTTCGGCACGTCGCAGATCTTGATGGTGTTGTTCTCGCTGGCGCCGATGGCGTCCGCGAGGTCGAGGCCGACCTTCTTGGCGTCGACGTCGAAGGCGGCGACGAACTCGATGTCCTTCACGTGGTAGTCGCCGAACTGCACGTGCATGAGACCCGGCACCTTGCCCGCCGGGTCGGCGTCCTTGTAGTACTCGACGCCCTGCACCAGCGAGGCGGCGCAGTTGCCCACGCCGACGATGGCTACGCGAACCGAACCCATTGGCGGTTGCTCCCTGTGTTCTCGACGAGGCCTGCGGATGTGCAGGGCCTCACTTGACGGTGTCGTCGGACGGATCCGGACCGGTGTCGTCCCGGTGCCGGGGCAGGCCGTCCGTCTCTCCAGATGTGATGTCGTTACGAGCCGGGCCACCGGGGTCGGATCGTCGCTGATCCCGCCCCGCCCGCTCGCTCTCGATGAGCTCGTTCAGCCAGCGCACTTCGCGCTCCACGGACTCCATGCCGTGCCGCTGCAGCTCAAGCGTGTAGTCGTCCAGGCGCTCGCGGGTACGGGCCAGGGAGGCGCGCATCTTCTCGAGACGCTCCTCCAGCCGGCTCCTGCGGCCCTCGAGCACCCGCATCCGCACCTCGCGCTCCGTCTGTCCGAAGAAGGCGAAACGGGCGGCGAAGTGCTCGTCCTCCCACGTATCGGGACCGGTGTGGGAGAGCAGCTCCTCGAAGTGCTCCTTACCTTCGGCCGTCAACCGGTAGACGATCTTCGCCCGGCGTCCCGCGAGCGAAGCGGCGAGCGCGTCCTCGGGAGCGCTGCCGGGCTCTTCGATCAACCAGCCGCTGGTGACGAGCGTCTTGAGGCAGGGGTAGAGCGTCCCGTAGCTGAAGGCGCGGAAGATCCCCAGCGAGGTGTTGAGCCGCTTGCGCAGCTCGTAACCGTGCATCGGGGACTCGCGCAGCAGGCCGAGCACGGCGAATTCGAGGATGCCTGAGCGCCTGCTCATCCTTCGCCTCCTCAGTCGCCGACGGGCCTTATGCCGAGCTGATGTATCGACTCGATACATCCAGACGATAGGTCGGGAGCCGGGATTCGACAAGGGGGGCCATCGTGAACGGCGTCACATCATCAATTCGATGCACGCAACTTGCCTGATTTGGGGTGAACATCGGCACTGGGTGGGTTTTGACGGTGCGTAGTCTGTGCGGCATGCAGACCACCGGGAACCAAGTGACGCCAGGGAGCGTCCTCGTCCTGGATGCACATGAGGCCGTACGGACGAACCCGCCCCCGGGCTGGTCCGTACTTCGGGGGGACCGGAACTCACCTGCCGCTTCCAGGCGATCTCGCCTGCCCGAGGAGTAGTCGTTCGATGAGCGAGCACCGTCGCAAACCGTCGCAGCCGCAGGACGGAGGACGTGCCGCGGCCCGGCGAGCCGCCCAGCAGCCATCAGGCCGCCGTGCGGCCCCGCCGCGGGACACCAGCAGCACCACCGAGATGCACTCCGGCTCGTACGGAGAGGAACGTCCCCCCGGCGGCAGAGCGGAGGCCCGCCGCGCCGCCCAGCGCGGCGCGTCCGGCGGCTCACGCCGACGCGGCGCCGAGGCCGTCGGCCGCGGCGCGGGGCGGGGGCGCGGAGGCCCGCCGGACAAGGACCGGTTCATCAACTACCCGCGGTCGGACAGATACGGGTGGCGACGGTTCGTACCGTCCTGGAAGCTGGTCGGCGGCAGCTGCCTCGGCTTCTTCGCGATCATGGTCGCGGGGGCGGGGGTGGCGTTCGCGTGGGTCGATACACCCAAAGCGCAGGACATGGCCCAGGCGCAGAACAACGTCTTCTACTGGGACGACGGCAAAACGCAGCTTGCCGCTACAGGTGGTCAGCGCAACCGCCAGACAGTGCTCATCGGCGAGATCCCGAAGTCCATGCAGAATGCGGTGATCGCGGCCGAGAACGCCTCCTTCGACGACGACTGGGGCGTCGACCCCATGGGTATCGCCCGGGCCGTGGTCAACATGGCCAAGGGCGGGGAAACCCAGGGCGGCTCGACCATCACCCAGCAGTTCGTGAAAAACACGTACCTGGACCAAGACCAGACGATGAAGCGCAAGTTCACCGAGCTCATCATTTCGGTCAAGGTCGGCGCCACGATGAAAAAGCCGGACATCCTGGAGGGCTACCTCAATACCGCCTACTTCGGCCGTGGCGCATACGGAATCCAGGCTGCGTCCCAGGCGTACTTCGGCAAGAACAGCGAGGATCTCGAGGCGGACGAGAGCGCCTTCCTCGCCGCACTGCTCAAGGGGCCGAACCTCTTCAACCCCGACGGCGGCATCGGCGAGAACGCCACTCCCGACAAGAACCGCGCGCGCGCCGAGGAGCGCTGGGAGTGGATCCTCGACCGCGAGGTCGAGGTCGACCGTATGGAGCCGGCTGAGCGGGACAAGTGGAAGAAGTCCGGGTTCCCCGAGCTCAAGGACTCGGGCCAGGCCACCGGCCTCGGTGGCCAGAAGGGCTACCTCGTCGAGACCGCCAAGAAGTACGTGATGAAGCAGACCAACATCACGCCGGAGGCTCTCGAACGTGGCGGCTATCGCATCTACACGACCTTCAACAAGGAGAAGGTCGAGGCGATGGAGAAGGCGGTCAACAAGACCCGCGACGAGTTCTTGGACGCCAAGGAACGTCCGAAGAAGGACAAGTTCGTCCAGTTCGGCTCCGCGTCGGTAGATGTGGAGACCGGCAAGATCGTCGCGCTCTACGGCGGCGAGGGCTGGGACAAGAAGCACTTCACCAACAACGCCGACACGTCGGGTGTCCCCGTGGGTTCGACCTGGAAGCCCTACGTCCTCGCCGCGGCGATGGAGTACGGCACTCCGAAGTCCGGCCCCGACGGCCTCTCGCCGAACAGTAAGTACAACGGCAACGACCTGACCGTCATCAACAACAGCGCCGGCGAGCCCTTGATGAACAACAAGGGACAGCCGTTCCGGCAGAAG
Source organism: Streptomyces sp. TRD_SC_5 (assembly GCF_056836825.1). NCBI lineage: Bacteria > Bacillati > Actinomycetota > Actinomycetes > Kitasatosporales > Streptomycetaceae > Streptomyces > Streptomyces sp. TRD_SC_5. The sequence continues at coordinate 3,690,365 of NZ_JBWZZS010000001.1, forward strand.
AACGAGGACCCGACCCCGTTCGGTTACGTCACTCTCACCGAGGCGATGGAGAAGTCCATCAACACCCCCTTCGCCCAGCTCGGCATGGACGTCGGCCTGGGCAACGTGCGGAAGATGGCCAAGGACACCGGGATCCTCGAGGACTCGATGGACCCCAACGACAACGCCTCCTTCTCTCTCGGTACCTCCACCCCGAGCGCCATCCGTATGGCCAACTCGTACGCGACCTTCGCCGCCTCCGGCCAGCACGTCGAGCCCTACTCCGTGTCGAAGGTTCAATACAAGGGCGAGGAGCAGGCCGGGTTCGAGAAGCCGGCGCCCAAGCGGGTGATGGACGACACCATCGCGGACAACGTGACCGAGGTCCTCGAGAACGTCGTCCAGAACGGCACCGGCACCAAGGCCAAGAAGCTCGGCCGCCCCGCCGCGGGCAAGACCGGCACCACAGACAAGAACAAGTCGGCCTGGTTCGTCGGCTACACCCCGCAGCTGTCGACCGCGGTCACCCTGTTCCGTACGGACCCCGAGTCACGCAAGCTGCTCTCCATGAACGGCACCGGCGGCGTCCCGTCCATCCACGGTGGTGACATCCCCGCCGAAGTGTGGACGAACTACATGCGTGACGCGCTCAAGGGCATGCCCGCCAAGGGCTTCCCGGAAGCCGGCCCGATCGGGGAGAAGGCCGACGCCGACGGCGCGCCGTCGCCCACCCCCACCATCACGCCCAGCGAGACGCCCTCCGAGACGCCGTCCGAGACGCCGTCCGAGACCCCCTCGCAAACTCCGACGCCGTCCGAGACCCCCAGCGCGACCAAGTCCTGCGACCCGTTCGACTGGGCCTGCGACGACGAAGGTGGCAACAACGGCGGCAACGACAACGCCGGCACCGACGCGGGAGGCACCGACGTCGGCGGTACGGACACCGGCGGCACCGATACCGGCGGCACGACCGACGGTGGCACAGCCGACGGTGGCACGACCGACGGCACCACCACCGACGGCAGCACCGAAGGCAAACCGGGCAACGGCAACAGCAACGGTGGCCTGTTCGGAGGAGGCGGCGGCTGACGCCACCCACCGCCACCCCCACCCCACCCCTGACGAGGGCCGTCGCACCCCGGTGCGACGGCCCTCGCCGCATGCACAGCCCGCAGCCACAGCCCGCACGCACAGCCCCGTACGGCAGGATGACCCCATGACGAGCGTGCACGAGGACCGGCCCGTAGTACGGCCCACGCATCAGGACAAGGTCGCCGCGGCGGGGAGCGAGCTGATCGGCGGCCCCGTCGGCCGGTGGGCCAGGCTCGGCTCCGGCCCGCTCACGCCCGTGCGCGTAATCGCCCTGGTCGCGATCGGCATGTTCGCGCTCGGCATGGTGCAGAAGATCCCGTGTTACGAGTGGGCCTGGTTCCGCGGCACCAGTTCGCAGTACACGCACGCCTGCTACTCCGACATCCCGCACCTGTATCTCGGGCGCGGCTTCGCCGACGGCCTCGTACCGTACTTCGACCGCCTGGCCGGCGACATGCAGTTCCTCGAGTACCCCGTCCTGACAGGGCTCTTCATGCAGGTCGCCGCCTGGCTGACCATGCCCTTCGACGGCGCCGTACAAGAGCGCGAACAGGCCTACTGGATGGTCAACGCGGGCATGCTGATGATCTGCGCCGCGATCACCGCCGTCTGCGTCGCCCGTACGCACCGACGACGCCCCTGGGACGCCCTGCTCGTCGCTCTCGCGCCGGCCCTCGCGCTCACCGCCACCATCAACTGGGACCTCCTCGCCGTCGCCCTCACAGCCGCCGCCATGCTCATGTGGTCCCGGGGACGCACGCTGGCCTTCGGCATCCTCATCGGACTCGCCACCGCCGCGAAGCTCTACCCCGTACTCCTGCTGGGCCCCCTCCTCGTGCTGTGCTGGAGAGCCGGTAAATACCGGGAGTACGGAGCCGCGCTGCTCGGCGCGGCGGGGGCCTGGCTCCTGGTGAACCTGCCCGTCATGATCTTCGCCCCCGAAGGGTGGAAGAAGTTCTACACCTTCAGCCAGGAACGGTCCGTCGACTTCGGCTCGTTCTGGCTGATCATCACCCAGCGCACCGGAAAGCCGCTCGACGTCGAAGCCGTCAACACGTACGCCACCCTGCTGATGATCGTGCTGTGCGCGGGCATCGCCGTACTCACCCTCACCGCGCCCCGCCGGCCGCGCTTCGCCCAGCTCGCCTTCCTGGTCGTCGCAGCGTTCATCCTCACCAACAAGGTCTACTCACCGCAGTACGTCCTGTGGCTCATCCCACTCGCCGCCCTGGCCAGGCCCCGCTGGCGCGACTTCCTGATCTGGCAGGCCTGCGAGGTCATGTACTACCTCGGGATCTGGATGTACCTCGCGTACACCACCAGCGGCGACAAGCAGCGCGGGCTGCCCCCCGAGGGCTACCAGCTCGCCATCGCGCTGCACCTGCTGGCCACGCTCTACCTGTGCGCCGTCGTCGTACGCGACATCCTCATGCCCGAGCGGGACGCCGTACGGCGCGACGGCTCGGACGACCCCTCGGGCGGTGTCCTCGACGGAGCCGAGGACACCTTCGTCCTGGGGAAGGCCGCGCATCCGCCGCGCCACGCCGTGCACCACTTCGAAGGGGCACGAGTGGAATGGGGCACCACCACGTCCAGCGGGTGACGCCGCCGGACGCTCAGCGTTCGACGATACGGTCGAACTGCGTCGTGGTGTGGCGCAGATGAGCCACCAGTTCCTCGCCCACCTTCGGCTCCTGCGCGTCCGAGGGGACAAAGAGGATCGACACCTGCATGTGCGGGGGCTCCGCGAACCAGCGCTGCTTGCCCGCCCACACGAACGGCGCCAGATTGCGGTTCACCGTGGCAAGACCGGCACGCGCCACACCCTTCGCACGCGGCATCACCCCGTGCAGCGCCTTGGGCGCCTCCAGACCGACACCGTGCGACGTACCACCCGCCACCACCACGAGCCAGCCGTCCGACGCCGCCTTCTGCTGGCGGTAACCGAACCGGTCGCCCTTGGACACCGGCGTCACATCCAGCACCGCGCCCCGGTACTCCGTCGCCTCGTGGTCGCCCAGCCACAGCCGTGTGCCGATACGCGCACGGAAGCGGGTCTGTGGGAACTGCTGCTGCAACCGCGCCAGTTCCTCCGCCTTCAGGTGGCTGACGAACATCGTGTGCAGCGGAAGACGGGCCGCCCGCAGCCGGTCCATCCAGCCGATGACCTCCTCCACCGCGTCGGAACCGTCCGTACGGTCCAGCGGGAGGTGCAGGGCGAAGCCCTCCAGACGTACGTCCTCGATGGCCGCGTGAAGCAGCCCCAGCTCCTCCTCCCGCACTCCGTGACGCTTCATCGAGCTCATGCACTCGATGACGACACGGGCGCCGACCAGCGCGTGCACACCGTCGACCGACGACACCGAACGCACCACCCGGTCCGGCAGCGGAACCGGTTCCTCACCGCGCCGGAACGGCGTCAGGACAAGCAGGTCACCGCCGAACCAGTCCTTGATGCGGGCCGCTTCGTAAGTCGTGCCGACGGCCAGGATGTCCGAGCCGAAACGGGTCGCCTCGTCCGCGAGCCGCTCATGGCCGAAGCCGTAACCGTTGCCTTTGCAGACCGGCACGATTCCCGGGAACTGATCGAGCACGGACTTCTGGTGCGCCCGCCAGCGCGCGGTGTCGACGTAGAGGGTGAGCGCCATGGCCGGTCCGGAACCTTTCTCGTGGCTGCGGTGTATCGAAGGTATGAAGCGGTACGAGCGGTACGACGTGCGGCCCTGAAGCCGTGTACGTCGTGTACGCCGTGTCGCCGTGTACGGGGTCGAGCGGGGGTCAGCGGCGCGACATGTACATGTCGAGCGCCTTGTGGAGCATCTTGTTGAGCGGGAAATCCCACTCGCCGACGTACTCGACAGCCTCCCCACCCGTACCCACCTTGAACTGGATCAGGCCGAACAGGTGGTCGGTCTCGTCGAGAGAATCGGAAATGCCCCGCAGGTCATAGACGGTCGCGCCCATCGCGTACGCATCACGCAGCATCCGCCACTGCATCGCGTTCGAGGGCCGGACCTCGCGGCCGATGTTGTCGGAAGCGCCGTACGAGTACCAGACGTGGCCCCCGACGACCAGCATCGTCGCCGCCGACAGGTTCACCCCGTTGTGCTGCGCGAAGTACAGCCGCATCCGGTTGGGGTCCTCGGCGTTCAGAACCGACCACATGCGCTGGAAGTACGAGAGCGGGCGCGGCCGGAAACGGTCGCGCACAGCGGTGATCTCGTACAGCCGCTGCCACTCGGCCAGGTCCTCGTAACCGCCCTGGACCACCTCGACGCCGGCCTTCTCGGCCTTCTTGATGTTGCGCCGCCACAGCTGGTTGAAGCCCTTGAGAACGTCGTCGAGCGAGCGGTTCGCCAGCGGCACCTGGTAGACGTAGCGCGGCTGTACGTCACCGAATCCGGCGCCGCCGTCCTCGCCCTGCTGCCAGCCCATCTTCCGCAGCCGGTCCGCCACTTCGAAAGCACGCGGCTCGATGTGCGTCGCCTCGATGTCCCGCAGCCGCTTCACATCCGGATCCTGGATGCCCGCCTTGATGGCAGGCGCGTCCCAACGGCGAATGACCACCGGCGGACCCATCTTCACGGAGAAGGCACCCTGCTGCTTCAGATGCGCCAGCATCGGCTGAAGCCAGTCGTCCAGATTCGGCGCGTACCAGTTGATCACCGGACCCTCGGGCAGATACGCCAGGTACCGCTTGATCTTCGGCAGCTGCCGGTACAGCACCAGACCGGCGCCGACCAGCTCACCGCCCTTGTCGAACCAGCCCAGGCTCTCCGACCGCCACTCCGTCTTCACGTCGGCCCACGCCGGGACCTGGCAGTGGCTCGCCGCGGGCAGGCTCTGGATGTATGCCAGATGCTGCTCTCGGCTGATGGTCCTCAGGGTCAGGCTCATGCGGGGCGCTCCTCGGCAGGTCTGTCCCCATGGGATCAGGGGCTCCGGCTCTCGCGCCGAAGCCTACTGCGCCAAGGGAGCGCCCCGACTGGCCCTCTGACCCAGCCGGGCCTATCCGAGCACCCCTCCGAACAGCCCACCGTGCGCCATACCGAGGAAGAAGCCGATCGCGGACGCCCCAAGACCGATGATCATCGGCACCCGCTCACGGGTCGTGGCCGAGATGAACTGGCCGTACGCACCCGTCAGGATCCCCAGCAGCCCCGTCCAGGAGCTGAGCAGGTGCAGGTTGTGGAACATCGCCGAGACAAAGGCGATCGCGCCCAGTACGAGCGTCACCACGAGCAGCGTGTCCTGGAGCGGATGAGGCTTGCCGTCGGTCTCGAAGAGGGAGGACGTGGAGCGTCGTCGCATTGCCTGTGCCATGAGGCACCTCCTGCTGAAGGCGGCGAACCGTGATGCCGCACACACCCGATGTGTACAGATTGTGGCCCCTCCCGGCCGGATTTCAACCGGAAGGCGGTGAGCAGGTAGTCTGTACGGTCTGCACCGGTGTCTGCCCACGCCAGAAAACAAGCCTCTTCTCTCGAAGAAGGCGGCTTGTCAGTGGCGGCCGATACCGTTGCGTACGCATCACGACCCTCCTGCCACGGAACGACCGTGGCCGCTGAGTCCAAAGGAGGTGGGTTCCACATGCGTCACTACGAAGTGATGGTCATCCTCGACCCCGAACTCGAGGAGCGCGCTGTCTCCCCGTTGATCGAGAACTTCCTCTCCGTCGTCCGTGAGGGCAACGGAAAGGTCGAGAAGGTCGACACCTGGGGCCGTCGTCGTCTGTCCTACGAGATCAAGAAGAAGCCTGAGGGCATCTACTCGGTCATCGACCTGCAGGCCGAGCCCGCAGTCGTCAAGGAGCTCGACCGACAGATGAACCTGAACGAGTCGGTCCTCCGGACCAAGGTCCTCCGCCCCGAAACCCACTGAGCTCCGTAGCTCAGCGGTAATCGGGTCCGAGTAGCAACAAGCAGCCAGCAGCAATCCCCGCCGAGAGGTTCACCCATGGCAGGCGAGACCGTCATCACGGTCGTCGGCAATCTCGTCGACGACCCCGAGCTGCGCTTCACCCCGTCCGGTGCGGCGGTCGCGAAGTTCCGTGTCGCGTCCACTCCCCGCATCTTCGACAAGCAGACCAATGAGTGGAAGGACGGCGAAGGCCTGTTCCTCACCTGCTCGGTCTGGCGTCAGGCGGCGGAGAACGTCGCAGAGTCGCTTACGCGAGGCATGCGCGTCGTCGTACAGGGCCGGCTCAAGCAGCGGTCCTACGAAGACCGCGAGGGCGTCAAGCGCACGGTCTACGAGCTGGACGTCGAGGAAGTCGGCCCCAGCCTCAAGACGGCCACGGCCAAGGTCACCAAGACCACCGGCCGAGGCGGTCAGGGCGGGTACGGCGGCGGTCAGCAGGGCGGTCAGCAGGGCGGCGGCAACTGGGGCGGAGCCCCCGGTGGCGGCGGCCCGCAGCAGGGCGGCGGCGCTCCCGCCGACGACCCCTGGGCCAGCAGTGCACCGGCCGGCGGCGGTCAGCAGCAGGGCGGCGGCAGCTGGGGCGGAAGCTCCGGTGGTTCCGCCGGCGGCGGCTACTCGGACGAGCCCCCCTTCTAGGGCGGGCCCGTACACCACTTCTTGATCACACAGGAGAAACACCATGGCGAAGCCGCCTGTGCGCAAGCCTAAGAAGAAGGTCTGCGCATTCTGCAAGGACAAGGTCACGTACGTGGACTACAAGGACACGAACATGCTGCGGAAGTTCATTTCCGACCGCGGCAAGATCCGTGCCCGCCGCGTGACCGGCAACTGCACGCAGCACCAGCGTGACGTCGCCACGGCAGTCAAGAACAGCCGTGAGATGGCGCTGCTGCCCTACACGTCCACCGCGCGATAAGGGAAGGGTGACCGAAAAATGAAGATCATCCTCACCCACGAGGTCTCTGGCCTCGGCACTGCCGGCGACGTCGTTGACGTCAAGGACGGCTACGCTCGCAACTACCTGGTCCCGCGTGGTTTCGCGATCCGCTGGACCAAGGGTGGCGAGAAGGACGTGGCGCAGATCCGCCGCGCCCGCAAGATCCACGAGATCGCGACCATCGAGCAGGCCAACGAGATCAAGGCCAAGCTCGAAGGCGTGAACGTGCGCCTGGCCGTTCGCTCCGGCGACGCCGGCCGTCTCTTCGGTTCCGTCACCCCGGCCGACGTCGCTTCGGCGATCAAGGCTGCCGGTGGCCCCGACGTCGACAAGCGCCGCGTTGAGCTGGGCTCGCCGATCAAGACCCTCGGTTCGCACCAGGTCTCGGTGCGTCTGCACCCCGAGGTCGCCGCGAAGCTGGGCGTCGAGGTCGTCGCCGCCTAAGGCCGCGCATCTCAGAGCAGTACGAAGGGCCGCACCCCACGGGGTGCGGCCCTTCGCTGTTTCACGTGAAACATCGCTTTCGCTTCGCTCAGCGCGTGGCACCCGTGACGATCCAGCGACCCGAACGCGCACGCAGCCACAACGTCAGCATCCGGACCGCCATCATCAGCGTCATCGCCCACCACAGAGCCGTCAGCCCCCCGCCGAGCACCGGTACCAGCAGAGCCACCGGCGTGAAAACCGCCAGCGTCGCCAGCATGGCCCACGCCAGATACCGGCCGTCCCCCGCGCCCATCAGCACGCCATCCAGCACAAAGACGACACCCGAGATCGGCTGGGAGACAGCCACCACCAGCAAAGCGGGCAGCAGCACGTCCCGCACCACCTGATCGCTCGTGAACAGCGGGATGAACAACGGCCGCGACACCGCGACGAGTACGCCGAGCACCACCCCGGAGACGATTCCCCACTGCACCATCCGCCGGCACGCCTCCTGTGCACCCTTGGCATCGTTGGCGCCCAGATAGCGCCCGATGATCGCCTGGCCGGCGATGGCGATCGCGTCGAGGGCGAAGGCCAGCAGGCTCCACAAGGCCAAAATGATCTGGTGGGCGGCGACATCGGCGTCCCCGAGCCGGGCGGCCACCGCGGTAGCGATCATCAGGACGGCACGCAGCGAAAGCGTACGGACCAGCAGCGGTGCGCCGGCCTGGGCGCAGGCCCGTATCCCCGCAGCGTCGGGGCGCAGGGACGCACCATGCTTGCGGGCGCCACGCACCACCACCACGAGATAGGCGGCGGCCATCCCGAGCTGGGCGATCACCGTGCCCCACGCTGAACCGGCGATGCCCAGCCCGGCGCCGTACACGAGGCCCACGCTGAAGGCCGCGTTGGCGGTGAATCCGCCGACGGCGACGTACAGCGGTGTCCTCGTGTCCTGGAGACCGCGCAGGACACCCGTGGCCGCGAGCACGACGAGCATCGCGGGGATGCCCAGGCTGGAGATCCGCAGATAGGTGATGGCGTACGGAGCCGCCGTGTCGGAGGCGCCGAAGAGGCCGACGAGCCAGGGGGCGGCCGGCAGGACGACCGCGATCACCGCGGCGCCGAGGAGGAGGGCCAGCCAGATGCCGTCCATGCCCTGCCGGATGGCTGCCGGAAGGTCGCCCGCGCCGACGCGACGGGCGACCGCGGCGGTGGTGGCGTACGCGAGGAAGACGAAGACGCTCACCGCGGTCATCAGGAGCGCGGCGGCGATACCGAGGCCCGCGAGCTGAGGGGTGCCGAGGTGGCCGATGACCGCGCTGTCGACCATTACGAAAAGGGGCTCGGCGACCAGGGCGCCGAAGGCCGGGAGGGCGAGCGCGATGATCTCGCGGTCGTGCCGGCGTCGGCTGTTCTTCGCTGCCGTGGGGGCCTGAGTCATGGGGTCAATCTAATCTTCCACAGGTAAGAGATGCAATGGCGCTGAGGTCCTTACGAACGGGCGCTTTTCCGGCTCCGCTGTGCGCCGTTTGTTCTGATCTTGAACCGAGGGCCGAAGTTTTTCTTCCCCACAGCCGGTGGATGGAGAAACCGCAGGTCAGTGCCATGGAGGTGGGGTGGCTATGAGTTTGTCCACAGCGCTGTCCCCCGGTCCATGCACAGGTTCTGGGGTGTTCTCCACAGCAAGTGGCCCTTCTCCACACGTGCCTGTGGATAACCAGATTGGCTGACGGTGCCCGCGGGCCTACCGTGGTGCGGCGCCCGCCTTCCGTTCCGGCCCCGGAAGCTCGTCGAACTCGATGCGCCGGAACCGGAGTCGGGCGTCTCATTTGTCAGAGCCGTGCCGTAAGAAAGAGTGGCACAGCGAGGTCCGCGCAGCGGACGGGAGGAGGTGGCCCGGTGAGCATTTCCGAGCCATTGGACGACCCCTGGGCCGACAGCGGTCCTGGTGACCGTCTGCCCTCCCGACAGCGCCGCGGCGAGGGCCGGGGCCGCGACGAGCAGCACGAGCGCGGCGGTGAGAGCGGTGGCTGGGAGGGCGGGGCTCCTGCCTTTGAGCGAGTACCCCCTCAGGACCTCGATGCCGAGCAGTCCGTGCTCGGCGGCATGCTGCTTTCGAAGGATGCCATCGCGGACGTGGTGGAGATCCTCAAGGGGCACGACTTCTACCGTCCGGCCCACGAGACCGTCTACACGGCGATTCTCGACCTCTATGCCAAGGGCGAGCCGGCCGACCCCATCACGGTGGGCGCCGAGCTGACCAAGCGCGGCGAGATCACGAAGGTCGGCGGTGCGTCGTATCTGCACACCCTGGTGCAGACGGTGCCGACGGCGGCCAACGCGGAGTTCTACGCCGAGATCGTCCATGAGCGGGCGGTGCTGCGCCGGCTGGTCGAGGCGGGCACGAAGATCACGCAGATGGGATACGCGGCCGACGGTGATGTCGACGACATCGTCAACGCCGCCCAGGCCGAGATCTACGCGGTCACCGAGCAGCGCACCAGCGAGGACTATCTGCCGCTGGGCGACATCATGGAGGGCGCGCTCGACGAGATCGAGGCGATCGGCTCGCGTACGGGCGAGATGACGGGTGTGCCGACCGGTTTCACGGATTTCGACTCGTTGACCAACGGCCTGCACCCGGGCCAGATGATCGTCATCGCGGCGCGTCCCGCGATGGGTAAGTCGACGCTGGCGCTGGACTTCGCGCGGGCCTGTTCGATCAAGAACAACCTGCCCAGCGTGATCTTCTCCCTCGAAATGGGGCGCAACGAGATCGCGATGCGTCTGCTTTCGGCGGAGGCCAGGGTGGCGCTGCACCACATGCGCTCGGGCACGCTGACGGACGAGGACTGGACGCGGCTTGCGCGGCGTATGCCGGACGTCTCGCAGGCACCGCTGTACATCGACGATTCGCCGAACCTGTCGATGATGGAGATCCGGGCGAAGTGCCGTCGGCTGAAGCAGCGCAACGGTCTGAAGCTGGTGATCATCGACTATCTGCAGCTGATGCAGTCCGGTGGTTCGAAGCGTGCGGAGAGCCGTCAGCAGGAGGTCTCGGACATGTCGCGAAACCTGAAGCTGCTGGCGAAGGAGCTCGAGCTCCCGGTGATCGCGCTGTCGCAGCTGAACCGTGGTCCCGAGCAGCGTACGGACAAGAAGCCGATGGTCTCCGACCTGCGTGAATCGGGTTCCATCGAGCAGGACGCGGACATGGTCATCCTGCTGCACCGTGAGGACGCGTACGAGAAGGAGTCGCCGCGTGCGGGCGAGGCGGACCTGATGGTGGCCAAGCACCGTAATGGTCCGACGGCGACGATCACGGTGGCGTTCCAGGGTCACTACTCGCGCTTCGTGGACATGGCGCAGATCTGATCCGGGTTTTCTGATCTCTGAAAAGAGGTCGACGGGGCGGGGTGGTGCCGGTAGGTGTTGACCATGACTTCACCGCTCGAAGAGCTGCTTCCCAGTACGCGGCGCGCCCTCCTGCACCGCATCGCCAACGCTCAGGCCGAAGGAAGGGCGCCCTCGGTTGTCGTGGCGGTGCAGCGCGATGGGCGGACTGTCTGGACAGGGTCCCGTACGTGTGTGGACGGGCATGGGCCGGATGTGGATACGCAGTACCGGATCGGTTCGATCACCAAGACGTTCACCGCTGTGCTGGTGCTGCGGTTGCGTGACGAGGGTTTGCTCGGCCTCGGTGATGCGCTGGAGAAGCATCTTCCGGGTACGGGGGTGGGGGAGGTGACTGTTGCTCAACTCCTGAGTCACACTGCGGGGTTGGCGGCCGAGACGCCGGCGCCGTGGTGGGAGCGGACGCCGGGCAGCTTGCGCCCTGGGCTGGGCGATGTGCTGGGTGAGCAGGCGCGGATGCATCCGGCCGGGCGTACGCACCATTACTCCAACCCCGGTTACACGCTGCTCGGTCGGCTTGTCGAGGTGGTGCGTGGTGAGTCCTGGGCGCAGGTGCTGCGGCGGGAGGTGCTTGAGCCGCTGGGTATGCGGCGTACGAGCGCGCAGCCGCAGGCGCCGCATGCGGGCGGTTGGGCGGTGCACCCGTGGGCGGATGTGATGCTGCCCGAACCGTCCGTGGACCTTGGGCTGATGGCTCCGGCCGGTCAGCTCTGGTCGACGACCGCGGACCTTTGTCGCTTTGCGGCTTTCCTCGCGGCGGGGGACGAGAAGGTGCTGAGTGCGGAGTCCGTACGGGAGATGCGTACGCCTGCTGCTCCGGTGAGTCCTGGGGACCCGTTCGGTGGGTACGGGCTGGGGTTGCAGATCGTGCAGGACGGCGGCCGGACGCTGGTGGGGCATACGGGGTCGCTGCCGGGCTTTGTCGCGGGGCTGTGGGTGAGTGTGGAGGACGGGTTGGCCGCGGTGGCGCTCGTCAACGCCACGTCGGGGCTGTCCGCTCCGGCGGTGGCGGCCGACCTCGTTCGCATCGTTGCCGAGGCAGAGCCGCGTATCCCGGAGCCTTGGCGGCCCTTGCCCGAGGCCGAGGTCGACCAGGAGCTGCTGGCGCTGACGGGGCCGTGGTTCTGGGGCACGGCTTCGTACGCCCTCACGCTTGCGGCCGGCCGCGGTCTGGAGCTTCGGCCGCTGCGGGGCAGCGGCCGGGGTTCACGCTTCGCGGCCCGGCCGGACGGCACTTGGGTCGGTCTTGACGGTTACTACTTGGGGGAGACGCTCAGGGTGGTGCGGCGGGAGGACGGCTCGGTGAGCCATCTGGACCTGGGGTCGTTCGTCTTCACGCGGGAGCCGTACGAGCCGGGGGACGTCGTTCCTGGAGGCGTGGACGAAGGCGGCTGGCGCGGGCTGTGATGTTTCACGTGGAACCGGGCCTGGGGGTGGGCTGCCGGTAGAGTGCGAGCGGCCCGAAGCCGCAAGTTGGGATTGCGACTTCGGGCCCTGTCTGTGGGCTGGCTCCGACAGAGTTGCTTCAAGCAACGCTGATGAAGACCTGGAGCTTTACTCCGTTGTTCCACGCTTCCAGCAGGCCGCGGTGGACGGCGTTCTGGACGGCCGCTTTGACTTTGTCGAGTGCTTCCGTGCGTTCCGCGACGCTGGCGCGCAGTGTCCGCACCCTTGCTCGGGGCAACGAGTCAACGGATAAAGAAACGGTTTTCAGATACTCAGCTTGAATCCGACATGGGAGGCTTCGAAGCCGAGTCGCTCGTAGAAGCGGTGGGCGTCGGTGCGGGTGGTGTCGGAGGTCAGTTGGACCAGCTGGCAGTTCTGGCGGCGGGATTCGTCGATCGCCCACTCGATGAGCCGGGTGCCGAGGCCGCTGCCGCGTTCGTCGGTGTGGATGCGTACGCCTTCGATGATCGAGCGGGTGGTTCCGCGGCGGGACAGGCCCGGGACGACCGTGAGTTGCAGGGTGCCGACGACTTGGCCTTCGCGTACGGCGACGACCATGTGCTGGTTCGGGTCGTCGGTGAGGCGGGCGAGGGCCGCGGTGTACGGGGTGAGGTCGTCGGGGGATTCGCGCTGGGCGCCCAGGGGGTCGTCGGCGAGCATGGCGACGATCGCGGGGAGGTCGCCGGGGGCTGCGGGGCGTATCTCGAGATCGCTCATGGAGCGCAGGTTACGCAGGGGGTGGGTTACGCGGGGACTCGCAGCTCTTCCACCGCCCTGACCAGGGGTGCGAGCTCGGCGTTCTTCGCGGCTTCGTCGAGGGCCTCGCGCAGGGCCGCGTCGTTGGTGGGGCGGGCTTCGGCGAGCAGGGCCTGGCCGGCTTCGGTGACGTCGGTGTAGATGCCGCGCCGGTCGGTGTCGCAGAGGTAGCGGTTGAGCAGGTGGCGGTCTTCGAGGCGGGTGACCAGGCGGGTGGTGGCGCTCTGGCTCAGTACGACGGCGTCGGCGACCTGTTGCATGCGGAGGTGTCCGCCGGGGCCGTTGTGCTGGCGGCTGAGGACATCGAGGAGTGAGTACTCGCGCACGCTCAGGCTGTGCCGGCTCTGGAGGGCCTTCTCGATGTGGGCGTCGATCCTGCCGTGGAGCAGGGAGAGGGCGCACCAGCCCTGCGAGAGCGCGGTCAGTGCGGGGTCTGTGGCGGTCATGGATCTCTCCTCCTGCGGAGCGGCTTGAGCCCAGGGTAGGCGACGCGTGCAATAGCCAGCGTTTGCAATAGCCCGCGTCTGCAATTATTGTCGGCGCCCGTAAGGTGCATGTGCAATCTATTTGGAAGGTCTGGCCATGCCACTCGCCCTCCTCGCCCTGGCCATCGGGGCGTTCGGTATCGGCACCACAGAGTTCGTGATCATGGGGCTGCTGCCCGAGGTCGCCGCCGACTTCGGTGTCTCGATTCCCGTCGCCGGCTATCTGGTCAGCGGTTATGCGCTCGGTGTCGTACTGGGCGCTCCGCTGATGTCGGTCCTCGGCACCCGGATCTCCCGCAAGCGCATGCTGATGCTGCTGATGGGGCTGTTCATCGCGGGCAATCTGCTCTCGGCGCTCGCCCCCTCCTTCGGCGTGATGCTCGCCGGCCGTGTGGTGGCGTCCCTCGCGCACGGCGCGTTCTTCGGTATCGGGTCGATCGTCGCGGCCGACCTGGTCGCCCCGGAGAAGAAGGCCGGAGCCATCGCCATGATGTTTACCGGCCTCACGGTCGCCAACGTCGTGGGCGTCCCGCTCGGTACGTTCATCGGCCAGAGCTACGGCTGGCGGATCACCTTCGCCGCGGTGGCGGCGCTCGGCGTGCTGGGTCTCGCGGGCGTTGCCCGGCTCGTACCGGAGACACCCAAGCCCGAGGGCGTACGGCTGCGCCACGAGCTGGCGGCCTTCCGCAATGTGCAGGTGCTGCTCGCCATGGCGATGACCGTGCTCGGCTTCGGCGGTGTCTTCGCCGCGATCACCTACCTCGCGCCGATGATGACGGGCGTCGCCGGCTACTCCGCCGGGTCCGTCACATGGCTGCTGGTCCTCTTCGGTCTCGGCATGGTCGGCGGAAACCTGATCGGCGGCAAGTTCGCGGACCGTGCGCTGATGCCGTTGCTGTACGTGTCCCTGGGCGCCCTGGCCGTGGTCCTGGCGCTCTTCACCGTCACCGCGCACCACCAGGTCGCGGCGGCAGTGACGATCGTGCTGATCGGCGGGCTGGGCTTCGCGACCGTTCCGCCGCTCCAAAAGCGCGTACTGGACCAGGCCGCGGGTGCGCCGACCTTGGCCTCCGCTGTCAATATCGGCGCGTTCAACCTCGGCAACGCGCTCGCCGCCTGGCTGGGCGGCCTCGTCATCGCGGCAGGCCTCGGCTACACCGCTCCCAACTGGGTCGGTGCGGTTCTCGCCGCTTCGGCTCTTGGCCTCGCGTTCCTGTCCAGCGCCCTGGAGCACCGCACGGACGCCCGCAGCCGGGTCGTCGCGGGTTCGGTCCCCGGGCCGGCTACTGCAACCACTGTTGCCGCACGGCGCTGAACGCCCCCTGAACAACCCCCTCCGATCGAGGCCCTCGGCCGGTAGCGGGAGGGGCCGGTCCGGCCCAGCCGTTGTCAGCCGGCCGCGAGCGTCAGAGGCGCGAAGCGGCGGGTCCAGTCGCCGGGGAGGTCGGGGATACCGAAGGTCATTACGTCGTTGAAGGCGACCGGCTCCAGGCCGTGCGCCTTCAGCCATTCCAGCAGGTTCTCGTGGCGTACGTCGATGTCGGTGCGCAGGGGCCGGTCCGTACCGGCGGCCAGTGAGGTGATCAGTGCCTTGGCGGTCTGTGTGTCACGGGCGATCAGCGGGCCCACGACATGGGTATGCATGTTGGGCCAGGCGGCGGCGTATCCGCTGATGCCGTTGCGGTCCTCGGCGATGCGGATCTGGTCGGCGAAGGCGGGCAGCCGCGTGAGCATGTGGGTGCGGTCCTGGCCGAACACCTCGGTGTCCAGGCGCAGGATCGCGGGCAGGTCTTCGGCGGTGGCACGGCGGGTGGGCACGTCGGCGGGGAGAGCGGGCGGGCGGAAGTGGCCGAGGACCATCTCCGCCCTGCCGGTCACGGCGAAGCCGAGCTGTTCGTAGAGCGGGCGGCCGTGGGGTGTGGCGTGCAGGGTGAGCGGGGTGTCCCCGGCCTCCGCGATGAGGTGCCGCATCAGGCGGCGGCCGACACCCTGCCGTGCGTGGCGGCCGGCGACGAGCACCATGCCGATCGCGGCGAGTCCGAGTTCGTGCGCGGCTGCGGGGCCGTAAGCGGTGAGGACGCTTGCGGCGGCGAGGCCTTTTCCTTCCGGTGCGTCGATGCCGTAGCCGGTTCCGGCTGCCAGCAGCAGGCCCCATCGGTGCTCTTCGCGTTGCCAGCCCCTGTCTTCGCAGAGATCGGCGCAGGCGGTGAGATCGCCCAGGGTCAGACGACGGACGGGCAGATCGGCGAGCGAAGTCGGCATGGGGTCAGGCTGGCTGACGTACCGATCTTCCGTCCACCGCTTTACGTGAAGAGGAGGAGGCGGCTCGAAGGCGACGGCCGCGGCGGGTGAGTCCCCAGGGCTTGAGGACCGAGATCGCGGTCATGAAGAAGTAGGCACTGGATGCAACGATCGGCGCGGCGACCAGGCTGCTGTCGGGTACGCCCAGGGCCGCGGCCGCGCTGATCCCGGGACGCAGCGCGAAGATCGTCGCCGCTCCCGTGATGAGTGTCAGCCAGAACTTCACCCAGACCCATCGGTGCCTGGTCAGGCCCCACGGAGTGCCCAGGGACAGCACCAGCCCGGTGGCCAGCGACAGCAGTGCGACGGGTGCGACGAGCCAGTCGCCGAAGACCTTCATGGAGGTGTAGGCGGCCTGCGTCATGGCTGCGGACTCGGTCGTGTAGGCGGTGAGGCCGAGAGCGAGCAGCCCGACGGTGAGGCCCAGCCAGCCCACGGAGGCGGCGACGTGTGTGACGAGGAGTGCCCGGCGTGCGGGGCGAGGGAGTGGTTTCACGTGAAACACGCTGCCGTGGGATGGGCGGGTCCGGCGTCTGACAGCGGGAGTAACCGCGCGTACTAGCCTCGGCGTACATGACGAGACTTCATCTCTTCGATCTCGACGGAACGCTGATGCGAGGTTCGGCGGCGGCGGTCGAGATATCCCGTCAGCTGGGGGTGAGCGCCGAGATTGCCGAGCTCGAGCGGGACTTCCTGCTGCGGGGCATGGCGCCCGACGAGTTCGCCGTACGGGCCAGAGAGTTGTGGGCGCAGCTCACCGAGGCGCAGGTGGTGGCGGCCTTCGAGGGGGCGCCCTGGTTGTCGGGCATTGAGGAGGTGTGGGCGGACATCCGCTCGCGTGGTGAGTACTGCGCCGTCATCTCCTTGTCGCCGGACTTCTTCGTGGAGCGGCTGCTGGTGTGGGGCGCGCATGCCGCGCATGGTTCCCGCTGGCCGGCGGTGCCTTTTCTGGAGCCGGTGGAACGGGCGGGGATCTTGAACGCGGCCGCGAAAGTGAAGATCGCAGACCGGCTCTGTGAAGAATTCGGGCTGCTTCGGAGTGACTGCGTCGCTTACGGGGATTCGATGTCGGACGCGGAGATCTTTGCGGCGGTGCCGCTTTCGGTGGCAGTCAACGCAGATCACCATGTGTCGGAGCTTGCTGTGCTTGCCTATCGGGGTGGTGATCTGCGTGAGGCGTACGAACTGGTGCAGTCCCGCCGGTAATTCGGGATTAGCCGCAGAGCGGTCGCGGACCGGCAGCGGGGGTGCGGCCGAAGCAGGGGGCTTGTGTGGCGCGCTACCGCCGGTAGGGTCTACTCCGGTTTGCTCCCAGGCCCTTACCGCGTAAGGCATGGGGCAAAGCAGCCTAACCAGAAAACGGGTTCGGATGCCCGGACTTCCAGGTCTTTGTCCGATGCGCGAGTGGTGCCTGGCATGCTGCGACGACGGGAACTGCGGGCAATGTCACACTTTTGTCCGGCTCAAACCAATTAGGGGTAGTGGCGTGATTAGTGTGGGCTGTCGGCAGAGCTGGGATACAGACAGCGCCGACGGCACAGGCAGCGCAGATCTGAAGCAGAGCGGGGAAATTGCGAGCACGTTCCGGTCCCGGAAGTGCAGAGACCGACCGAAAGCTGTTCGAGGCGAGGCACATCTATGGACGCTCCGACCACCACGGCGGCCGGCAACGGCACTTCCGACGAGAGCGGCGGCGGCTGGTTCAAGCCGCGCATAAAGCCGGGCGAGGGGTCCCAGCAGCCGCCCGGCCAGGGTTCGGACCCGGGGCAGGACCGGATACCGGGGGCGGGCGCCAACCGTCCCAGCCGCTCGGTGTCCGCGATACGCCCGGTGGGCACCGGCGCCTCGCGTCCCCCTCAGCCCGCCGCTCAGCCCCCGGCCGGCCCCGGGCGCGACCCGGGCGCCGAGTCCCGGCCGGAAGCGGCGACGGCTCCCACCGCGCGTCCGGTGCCGGAAGCGCCTGCCCCGGAAGCGCCCGCTCCCGAGGCTTACGCCCCCGAGCGGCCTGCCCCCGAGCCGCAGACGCCCGAGTGGCACGCCTTCCAGCCCAAGCCGGCTGAGGAGCAAGCGCCGCGCGCCACCTCCGCCGCGCTCCCCACCTCCGCCGCGCTCCCCACCTCCCCCGGCCCCACCTCCCCCGGCCCCACCTCCCCCGCGGCCCCCGCCGCCCCCGTGTCCCGCGACGCGGCCCTCATACGCCGCACCCTCGCCGACATCGGCGAGGACGCCGGCAAGGTCACGTCGTACTTCTACGCGCTGCTCTTCACCCGCCACCCCGAGCTGCGCGCGCTCTTCCCGGCCGCCATGGACACCCAGCGCGACCGCCTCCTCAAGGCACTGCTGACCGCCGCGGAGCACATCGACAACAAGCCGGTGCTCACCGAGTACCTCCGCAATCTGGGGCGCGGTCACCGCAAGTACGGCACCCAGGCCTCCCACTACCCGGCCGTCGGTGAGGCCCTCCTGGGGGCGCTGGCCCGTTACGCGTCGTCCACCTGGGACGACGAGTCCGAGGCCGCGTGGATCCGTACGTACACCGCGATCTCGCAGATCATGATCGACGCGGCTGCCGAGAACGAGCTGCGCGCGCCCGCCTGGTGGCAGGCCGAGGTCGTTTCGCACGATCTGCGCACACCAGACATAGCGGTCATCACGCTGCGCCCCGACCAGCCCTACCCCTTCCTGGCCGGCCAGTACACGAGCCTGGAGACCCCGTGGTGGCCGCGGATCTGGCGGCACTACTCCTTCGCCGCGGCCCCCCGCCCCGACGGTCTGCTGTCCTTCCACGTCAAGGCGGTCCCGGCCGGCTGGGTCTCCAACGCCCTGGTCCACCGCGCCCGCCCCGGCGACACCGTGCGCCTGGGCCCCCCGGCCGGCTCGATGACCGTCGACCACACCACCGCCAACGGTCTGCTCTGCCTCGGCGGCGGCACCGGCATAGCGCCGATCAAGGCGCTCGTCGAGGACGTGGCCGAGCACGGCGAGCGCCGCCCCGTCGATGTCTTCTACGGGGCCCGCACCGACTACGACCTGTACGACATCGACACGATGCTGCGCCTCCAGCAGTCCCACTCGTGGCTCTCGGTGCACCCGATGGTCGACGGGAAGACGCAGTTCCCGGACGCCGTGCTGGAGTACGGCCCGTGGAACTCCCACGACGCCTACCTGTCCGGACCGCCCGGCATGATCCGCAGCGGCGTCGACGCCCTCAGGAACATCGGGATCCCGGGCGAGCGCATCCGCCACGACTCCCTCGAAGAGCTGGTGGCCGCAGGCGACTGAGCGGCCGGCGACTGAGTGGCGGGCGGAATCAGCCCAGGTCGTGGGCGTGCATGGCCCGTACGCCCTCGATGTTGCCGTCCAGGTAGTGGCGCAGCGACAGCGGCACGAGGTGCACCGCCGCGATCCCCATCCGGCTGAAGGGCACCCGTACGATCTCGTACTCGCCGCACGGTTCCTCGACTTCGGGGCCGTGCCGCAGGGCGGGGTCCATGGATTCCAGCCGGCAGACGAAGAAGTGCTGCACCTTTACGCCGGTCACCCCGCCGCCCGCGATGTGCTCGACGGTGTCGACGAAGCAGGGCACCACATCGGTGATCTTCGCGCCGAGTTCCTCGTCGACTTCGCGGTGCAGGGCGTCGACGACGGTGGCGTCCTCGGGTTCGACGCCGCCGCCCGGCGTGAGCCAGTACGGATCGACGCCCGGCTTGGTGCGCTTGATGAGGATCAGGTCGTCACCGTCGAGCAGGATGGCGCGTGCGGTGCGCTTGACCACGGGCCTCGGAGGTGCGGGGGTGGTCCCCTCGGGAAATGAGGTGCCGGTCATGGCAATACAGTGGCCCACCTCGCCGGTTCTGAAACTCTCCGCACCGCTGTTGTACGTCGCCTCAGGACCAGTCGGTGGCAGCGCGCAGCAGCCACTCGTGCGCCCGCGCGATGTGCGCAAGGGTGAGCGTGCCGGTGCGTACGGCGAGGAAGTAGGTGCGCAGGGGCGGTACGGGAGGGTCGAAGAGAGCCACGACCTCACCTCGCTCCAGTGCTTCTTCGCACAGATACCGGGGCAGTACGGCGAGTCCCGCACCGGCGGCCGTGGCGTGCAGCACCGCGCGCAGGTCGGGTGCGACGACGGTGCCCGCCGAGGCCGGCCGCGCGTCGAAGACGGCGGTCCAGTAGCGGGTGACCAGAGGCAGCGACTCGTGCACCTCCACCACCGGCAGCTGCTCCAGTACCCGTGGCCCCTTGCGGCGCAGCAGCCCGGGGCCGATCCTGCCGGCCCAGCGCGGGGCCGCGACCAGGACGTGCTCCTCGTCGCAGAGGGCGGTCCCGGTGAGGACGGTGCCGCGCGGGCGGTCCGTGGAGATGGCCAGGTCGTGGTGGCCGGCGGCGAGGCCCTCCAGGGTCTCCTGCGCGTTGCCGAAGGAGATGCGCAGCGCCAGGCCCTGCGCGATGAGCGGCGAGAGCGCGGGCAGGACGCGTACGGAGGTGAACTCCGGTGGCCCCGCGAGGTGCAGGGTCCGTACGCCGGAGTCCTCGTCGAGCCCTGCCTCGGTGATCTCGACGAGCGCGTCGAGGTGCGGCGCAGCGCGGTGTGCGAGCTCGTCGCCGACGGTGGTGGGGGTTACGCCGCGGGCCTGGCGCAGGAACAGCGGGCGCCCCAATTGCCGTTCCAGGGTGCGTATCTGGCTGGTCACGGCGGGCTGGGACAGTCCGAGGAGCGCGGCGGCGCGGGTGAAGGAGCCGGCCCGGTGCACCGTGACGAACGTGCGGAGCAGAGCCAGGTCCATGGCGCGGCCTCCCGTCCCGGCGGTGTCGCCGACGGTAACAACTATAAATATGTCGATAGGTCTCTGTCGCTAACGTGATTGGACACTGACGCAGAGTCAACTAGCCTTGTTTTCGCGGTTCTTCGCGCGTGGAACCGGGACGGTCCGAGCCATGAGGGGGGAGGCTCGGACCGTCCGTTGTACGTACGACTGTGCTGCGGCGTGCTCTACAGCGCCGCCTCGTCGAGCGCCCGCAGCACATCCGCCACCAGGTCCGGGGCGTCCTCGGCGCCGACGGAGAAGCGGACGAAGCCCTCCGGTACGGCGTCGCCGCCCCATCGCCCGCGCCGCTCGGCGGTGGACCGTACGCCGCCGAAGCTGGTCGCGTCGTCGGCCAGCCGCAGCCCTTCCAGGAACCGCTCGGCGTACCCGCGGTCGGGCAGCGTGAAGGAGACGACGCAGCCGAAGCGGCGCATCTGGCGCGACGCGACCGCGTGCGAGGGGTCGCCGGGCAGCCCGGGGTGGCGCAGCCCGCTCACGGCCGGGTGCTCGCGCAGTGCCTCGGCGAGGGCCAGGGCGTTCGCCCCCTGCTTGTCGGCGCGCAGCTGGAGGGTGGCCAGTGAGCGGTGCGCCAGCCAGGCCTCCATCGGGCCGGGGATGGCCCCGACGACCTTGCGCCAGCGCCGTACCCGCGCCGCGAGCCGCGCGTCGCGGCAGGTCACGTAGCCGAGCAGGACATCACCGTGGCCGGTGAGGCCCTTGGTGCCGCTGGCCACGGAGAAGTCCGCGCCGAGTTCCAGCGGCCGCTGTCCGAGCGGGGTGGCGAGGGTGTTGTCGACGGCGACCAGCGCTCCGGCGGCGTGTGCGGCGTCCGCGAGCCGGCGGATGTCGCACACGTCGAGGCCGGGGTTGGACGGCGTCTCGATCCACAGCAGCCGCGCCCCGTCGAGTACGCCGAGCTGGGCGTCGCCGCCGGTCGGCGCGGTGCGCACCGTCACGTCGTACGCCGCCAGCTGTTCGCGTACGAGCGCGAGGGCCTGGTAGCCGTCGTCGGGCAGTACGACCGTGTCACCGGCCCGCGTCTGCGACAGGAGGACGGCGGAGACGGCGGCCATGCCGGAGGCGAAGACGACGGTCTCGACGCCGGTCTCCTGAGGTGCCTCCAGCTCGCCGATGGCCCGTTCCAGGTGGGTCCAGGTGGGGTTCTCGTCGCGTCCGTAGGTGTACGGCCCGGTCGACTCGCCGGGCAGGTGGTAGTGCGCGGCGAAGACCGGCCCCGGGAGCGTCGGTTCGTACGCGACAGGTTCGGGAAGACCCGCGCGTACCGCCCTGGTGCCGTCTCCCACCGCGTTGTTCTCGGCGCCCATCCGTCAGTCCTTCTCCGGCAGGATCACGTTCAGTGCCCACGAGACGACGCTGATGATCAGGCCGCCGAGTACGGCCGTCCAGAAGCCCTCGACGTGGAAGCTGAGGTCGAACTTGTCGGCCAGCCACGAGGTGAGCAGCAGCATCAGCGCGTTGATCACCAGGGTGATCAGGCCGAGCGTGAGGATGAAGAGCGGCAGGGTCAGCAGCTGAACGACCGGCTTGACGAGGAAGTTCACCAGGCCGAAGAGGAGCGCGACGATGACCAGCGTCAGCGCCTTGTTGCCGGTGCTGTCGCCGGTCAGTGTGATGTCGTGGAGGAGCCAGATGGCTACGAGCAGGGCCCCCGCGTTGGCGATCGTCTTGACTAGGAAATTCATCATGTGTCTGATCGTGGCAGACATGATCGGTGGCGGACACCGGCGCACGGCAGGGCGAGGGGCGGACGGACGATGAAGGCATTCCGACTGGACGAGCTGGAGGCGGAGCGCGCCGCCAACGACGGCGCGTATCTGCAGTTCCTGAGGGAAAGGAACATGTCGGTCGGTCTGTACGCGCTGAACGCGGGCGAGACCGACTCGCAGCAGCCGCACCGCGAGGACGAGGTGTACTTCGTCGTCAGCGGGCGCGCGTCGATCACCGTCGGCATGGAGACGACGCAGGTGGGGCGGGGCAGCGTGGTGTACGTACAGGCCGGCGTGCCGCACAAGTTCCACCACATCACCGAGGATCTGCGGGTGATGGTCGTCTTCTCGCCGCCCGAGAGCTGACGGGCTGCCCCGGGTCCGGGCCCGGAAGTCGGGGTTCCCTAGGGGGCCGATCAGGGGTCTTCAAGGGCTCCCGGGCCCCCGTGAGCCACCCCTTCGCCCCTAGCATCGAGTTCAGGAAGACGAGCTGCGAGTGAGAAGAGGCAAAGCGATGGCTGTGCGGGAGATATTCGCAGGGATGCCGTGGTGGGTGAAGTGGATCGCGGTGCCCGTCATCGCGCTGGCCGTGTTCGGCGGCGTCATCCTGAGCGCCATCGGCATGTTGATCGGCCTCCTGTTCAAGGTGCTCGTTTTCGTCGCCCTGGTCGGCGGACTGATCTACGGCGTGCGCAAGTTCATGGCGTCGTCCTCGTCCTCGCGCGGCGACTGGTAGCCCGTACGGCCGTTAGCCCACCCGGGGGATCCGGGTACGGGAAGCACTCTGCGCGCACGGACTGGGCGGTTAGAGTGACGATTCTCTGATGCCTCCGGCGGGCGCACGGCCCGTCAGTACGCCTGGGGGTGCGTCCTGTGGCCACGGCACAAACCGCCGCCGCTCCGGCTCCGAATCCCACTGAGGATCCCACTGCGAATCGCAGTCCGAACCCCACCGCGGCTCCGACCCTGATCGGTTCGGTGCAGCGCGCCCTGCGCCTGCTGGAGGCGGTGGGAGCCCATGCCGACGGGGCCCCCGCCAAGCAGCTCGCGAGAGAGGCGGGCCTTCCCCTGCCCACCGCCTATCACCTGCTGCGCACGCTGGCGTACGAGGGCTATCTGCGGCGCCGGCACGGGGTGTTCGTACTCGGTGAGGCGGCCGGGCGGCTGGCGGGCGCGGGAGCGCGGCAGAACCGCCGCCGCATGATCACCGATTCCCTGGAGTACTGGCGGGACGCGATCGGCGTACCCGTGTACTTCGCGCTCTACCACGAGGGCGAGATCGACCTCGTGGCGGTCGCCCAGGGGCCGTCGTTCCCCGCCGTCGAGGAGTGGGCCGACTTCCGTGACACCGGGCACGCCCACGCGCTGGGCCAGTGCCTGCTGAGCCAGCTCGACGAGAAGTCCCGCCGCGACCACCTGGCCCGTCATCCGGTCGAGCCGCTCACGCGCTATTCGGTACGGGACCGATGGGCCCTGCTGGAGCGCCTGCGGTCGATGGAGCGGATGCGGCCGGTCGTGGAACGTCAGGAGTACGCGGTCGGATCGGTGTGTGCCGCCATTCCGGTCACGGTCGGGTCGACCGCGGCCGCGATGGCCATTTCGCTGCCCGCCGATCAGGAACGGCGGTTGCTGCCCGCAGCAGATCAGTTGCGCGGCGCGGTGGGCGGGCTGCTCAGCTCGTTCGCGTTCTCTATCAGTATCTGAAATATCACTCCTTGTGCCTCCGCCGGTACTTCGAGCACGATGGCGTCAAGAGGGCCAGGGGCGAGCATTCCTGGCCGGTTTCACTAGTGCGGGGTCAAGTAATGGGCGAGTCGGTTCAGGCAGAGGTCATGATGAGCTTCCTTGTGTCGGAGGAGCTCTCTTTCCGGATTCCGGTGGACCTGCGGTACGCGATCGGTGATCCGTACGCGGTCCGTATGACGTTCCATCTGCCCGGCGACGAGCCCGTCACGTGGGCGTTCGGGCGGGAGTTGCTTCTCGACGGTCTCAACCGGCCGTGCGGCGAGGGCGATGTGCGCATCGGGCCGGCCGGCCCCGAAGAGCTTCTGGATGTTCACATCCGGCTTCAGGTCGCCGGGGTCCGTGCGCTGTTCCGGGCGAGCGCCGCGCCGCTGGTGGCGTTCCTCGACCGTACGGACAGGCTTGTGCCGCTCGGGCAGGAGTATGCCCTCGGGGGCTCGGCCGGGGATCTGGAGGAAGCGCTGAGCCGGATCCTCGCCGAGGAGCAGAACGCCGGCTGAGCGCGCCGCGGCGGCGGGTCAGCGCTTGCGGCGCCGGCCCTTGCCGCCGCCACCGATGCCGCCGCCACCGCGCGCGGGCGAAGCCGCAGCGGGCCCGTCGGACCCCGGCCGGTCGGCCGAGACGACCAGCGCCGCGAGCGCGGTCGTCACCGGCACCGAGGCGACCAGACCGATCGAGCCGACCAGCGTGCGTACGATCTCCTCCGCGACCAGCTCGCTGTTGGCGACCGTACCGACACTGCTCTGCGCGATCGAGAAGAGCAGCAGCAACGGCAGGGCGGCGCCCGCGTACGCCAGGACGAGCGTGTTGACGACGGACGCGATGTGGTCGCGGCCGATGCGGATACCGGCCCGGTAGAGGGCGCGGGGGCCCATCGAGGGGTCCGCCTGGTGGAGTTCCCAGACCGCCGACGTCTGGGTGACCGTCACGTCGTCGAGCACACCGAGCGAGCCGATGATGACGCCCGCGAGCAGCAGACCGCTCATGTCGATGTCCGGGTAGAGGCCGTGGATGAGCCCGGTGTTGTCGTCCGTGTTGCCGCTCAGGAACGCCCAGCCGATGAAGAGCGAGCCGAGCAGCCCGATCAGCAGCAGCGAGATGAGCGTGCCGACGACGGCGACGGACGTACGGGCCGACAGGCCGTGGCATGCGTAGAGCGCGATGAGCATGATGGCGCTGGCCCCGACGACCGCGACGATCAGCGGATTCGAACCCTGGAGGATCGCGGGGAGGATGAACAGGGTCAGGATCGCGAAGGACACGGCGAGCGAGATCAGCGCCATCAGGCCCTTCAGCCGCCCGACGACGACGACCGCGAGCGCGAAGAGCCCGGCGAGCAGGGCCATCGGGACCCCGCGGTCCACGTCGGTCACCGAGTACTGGAGGTCGCGGGGCGCGTCGGGCGCGTACGCCACCACTACGCCCTGCCCCTCGTTCAGCTGCCTGGGCGCGTCGGGCTGGACGATCTCGGTGAAGGTACGGCCCTTGTCCTTGCCGGAGGTGACCTCGATCGTCGCCCTCTCGCAGGTGCCCTGCTGGGCCCGCTGGGCCTCGCGGCCCGACGGTGTGGTCGTGTCGCCGGTCGGGGGCACCTGGGCGGCGTTCACGTCCCTGCAGTCGACCTGCTGCACGGACGTCACCTTGCCGTCCACGGTCTGCCGGTCGAAGCCGACACCGGTGCGCTCGTGGCCGGGCGCGCCGCCCGGCCAGAGCACGACGAGGCCGATGAAAACGGCCGTGGCGAAGGGGATCAGCACCGCCGAGATGACCTTGCGCAGGTGCTTGGAGACGGGCGCGGCGGGCCCGTGGCTGTGGGTGTGGCCGTGGGTTTCGGGCGTGGGCTGAGGGGTCGGCTGTGGGGACGTCACCGACCGATCATCGCAAGAACGACGGGGGCCCTCTGTTCAGCGCGCCAGAAGGGACGCTAGCGTGGGGGCACCTTTGCACACGCGGGAGCTCGGAGCACCGGGCTGAGAGGGCGCTGACCTTCGTACGCAAAACCGTACGAAAGCCGCTGCGTCGACCGCCGAACCTGTTACCGGGTAATGCCGGCGTAGGGAGTAGGTCTCATGACCACAGCGGACGCACACACGCCTGCCACCAGCCAGGACAGCCGCAAGCCGGGCTGGCACAAGGGATACGTCTCGGGCCCCGAGGGCTCGCGGTCGGATCTTCGCGTGCCGGTCCGGCAGGTGCACCTGACCAACGGGAAGGACGTGACGCTGTACGACACGTCCGGCCCGTACACCGACCCGACCATCGAGACGGACGTACGCCGGGGACTCGCGCCGTTGCGCGAGAACTGGATCATCGGCCGTGGCGACACGGAGGAATACGCGGGCCGTCCGGTCCGCCCCGAGGACGACGGGATCAAGCACACCTCGCCGCGCGGGGGCCTTCGGAACCTCGACGCGGTCTTCCCGGGCCGCCCGCGCCTGCCCCGCCGGGGCCGTGAAGGTCAGGCGGTCACGCAGCTCGCGTACGCCCGTCGCGGGGACATCACGCCCGAGATGGAGTACGTGGCGATTCGCGAGAACGTCGCGCCCGAGGTCGTACGGGAAGAGATCGCGGCGGGCCGGGCGGTCCTGCCGGCCAACGTCAACCACCCGGAGATCGAGCCGATGATCATCGGTAAGCGGTTCCTGGTGAAGGTCAACGCCAACATCGGCAACTCGGCGGTCACTTCCTCCATCGAGGAGGAGGTGGACAAGATGACCTGGGCGACCAAGTGGGGCGCCGACACGGTCATGGACCTGTCGACCGGCCGCAACATCCACACCACCCGCGAGTGGATCCTGCGCAACGCTCCCGTGCCGATCGGCACCGTGCCGCTCTACCAGGCCCTCGAAAAGGTCGACGGTCGCGCGGAGGACCTGACCTGGGAGGTCTACAAGGACACGGTCATCGAGCAGGCCGAGCAGGGCGTCGACTACATGACGGTCCACGCCGGTGTGCGCCTGCCGTACGTCCCGCTGACGGCCCGCCGCAAGACCGGCATCGTCTCGCGCGGCGGATCGATCATGGCCGCGTGGTGCCTGGCGCATCACAAGGAGTCGTTCCTGTACGAGAACTTCGAGGAGCTCTGCGACATCCTCGCGGCGTACGACGTGACGTACTCGCTCGGCGACGGCCTGCGGCCCGGTTCGATCGCGGACGCCAACGACGAGGCGCAGTTCGCCGAGTTGAAGACCCTCGGGGAACTCAACACGATCGCCAAGCGTCACAACGTACAGACGATGATCGAGGGTCCGGGTCACGTCCCGATGCACAAGATCAAGGAGAACATCGACCTCCAGCAGGAAATCTGCGAGGAGGCCCCCTTCTACACGCTCGGCCCGCTCACCACGGACGTGGCCCCGGCGTACGACCACATCACCTCCGGCATCGGGGCGGCGATGATCGCGTGGTGGGGCACGGCCATGCTGTGCTACGTCACGCCCAAGGAGCACCTGGGTCTGCCCAACCGTGACGACGTGAAGACCGGCGTCATCACCTACAAGATCGCGGCCCATGCCGCGGATCTCGCCAAGGGGCACCCGGGGGCGCAGGAGTGGGACGACGCGCTGTCCGACGCCCGCTTCGAGTTCCGCTGGGAGGACCAGTTCAACCTGGCCCTGGACCCGGACACGGCGCGCGCGTTCCACGACGAGACGCTGCCCGCCGAGCCGGCGAAGACCGCGCACTTCTGCTCCATGTGCGGGCCGAAGTTCTGCTCGATGAAGATCAGCCAGGACATCCGGCGTGAGCACGGCGGCACGCAGGACGAGATCGAGGCGGGCATGGCGGAGAAGTCGAAGGAGTTCGCCGCCGCCGGCAACCGGGTGTACCTCCCGATCGCCGACTGAGACGCTCAAGGGTCCCTGCCGGAAGGCGGGGACCCGGCAGGGCGGTAACGGAACAGGCAACAGGCGCTCCCCTCTTGATCGTTCGCGTCTACGCTCCCCACATGGGCGGAATCGACGTGGCCAATGGAGTGGTGGGCGCCGTGCTGGGCATGGTGTTCGCCACGCTGTTTCAGCAGCCCCTGCAGAACGCGTGGTACAGGGTTCGCAGACGCTCGGCGAGCGCGGTCCGCAGCATGCGCTCCCGCGGGGGGCCCAGCCGCGCCTGGACGACGTTCGCCCTGGGGCCGCTCCACACCTCCGCCCTGATCGTGGAGGGCGACGGCGAGTCGGTCATCAGCAGCGAGGCCATTCACATCCAGGTGCTGGACGAGGAGGTATCACTTCCTGCCGGCATGGCGTGCTGGCGTGACGAGATCGAGGCCGAGAGCGGCCGGCTCCGGGCCGGGGGCCGCACACCCGTGTGGAACGGCCCGCGCTACGCCGTCGAGGCGTTCGACATCTCCCGGTCCGCTCTCGACGAGCATCCGGAGGTCCACCTGCGCCTGCGGCCCACGGACTACCACACGTTTCTCGCCGCCCAGCAGCTCGACCGCCGCCTGCCCGACGGCGGCACTCCGCGGTCCCGCTACCTCGATCCGGACCGCCCGCTGGACGCGCCGGCGTTTCTCCAGTGCAGCTTCGCCGTCAACGTCGCCGTGGTGACCGCCGACGACACGCTGGTGGTCAGCCAACGCAGTGAGCGGGTGCGGATGGCGCCCGGGGTGTGGAACTCCTCGGTGAACGAGGGGCTGTCGCGGCACATCGACTCGTCCGGCCGCAACGCGCCCGACCTGTACGCCGTCGCCCGGCGCGGTATGCGGGAGGAACTCTCCCTGGAGCCGCCCGAGTACTCCCTGGCTCTCCTGGCGTTCGTACTGGACGTCGACCGGCGCCACTGGAGCGCCCACTTCTACGCGCGGCTGAGCACGCTGACGCGGGAGGGCGTCCAGGCCCGCATGAGCAGAGGCGTCGCCGACCGGTGGGAGCACCAGACGACGGAATTCGTCCCCTTTCGCCCGGCGGACGTGGCCAGGTACCTCCTGCGTACGGACCGCATCCACCGGTGGGCTCCACTGGCCCCGGCGCTGTTCCACCTGGCGTTGGTGCACGTTCACGGCCGGGCGTCGGTGGAACGGGCGGAGGCGCAGGTGATCCGGCGGCTGTAGGGGCGGGAGCTACTCCGGTTTGTGGTCCGGGCCGCCGAAGTCGGGGCTGGAGAAGTCCGGGCTGGAGAAGCTCGGGCGCGGCCCCGGTGTGGTGCCGCCGTCCGGGCCCGGGCTGCTGTAGTCGGGCCGCGAGTACCCCAGGTCGGGGATGCGGCCGGCGGGCTTGCGCGGCGCCGGGGCGGGCCGGTCCGCACCGGGTTCGGCGAGGGCGTCCCGCAGGAACGGTACGACGCCCCGCTCCAGCAGGGCCTGGCGCCAGGCATCCCTGGCCCGCTCCACCTCTTGGGTCCGCTCGCCTCCCCGTCCGTCGGGGAACGCCGCCGAGCCGTTGCGCAGAGCGGTCAGCAGCAGTCCCACGGCGGCCACCAGCCCGCCGGCCGCCGTGAGCGCCCCGAAGATCCAGCCTGTCGTCAGGAGCGTACGGGCGAAGGCGGGTTCGGGCGTGAGCATCGTCAGGAGGTAGCCGACGATCAGGAAGATCGCCGCGGCCGTGCCCGCCAGTACGGGCGTCAGGACGGCGACGACGGCCACGGCGCCCGCGCCGGTCGTCTCGGCGGCGTCGCCCATGGCGAGGACGGACCCGGTGCGGGTGGCCGCCGCGTCGGGCGTGCGGGCTTCCTCGCGGACCTTTATGTAGTGGTCGTACTCGGCGGCCGCGGCCGCGGCGATGAGCGCACTGGCGTTCATCGCCGCGGTGCGCAGCTGTGTCGCGTTCAGCCGCTGCCCGACAGCGGCCAGTTCCGGTCGGTCATGAGCGGTGCGCAGTGCCTCGTCGAGGACGCGTTCGTATTCCGGGCGGTCCTCGGCCAGCAGGTGCGGAGCGCTGCTGTTCATGTGCATCCCCCGATGCTCCGTAGGGCCGGACAACCCGCGGCCGGCGGGTAATTGGGCGGAAACGGAGGAGAGCCTGCTACGGATAAGCCGATGGTAGAGCGCCTACGGCACGGGGTGACAGGGGGTTTCCGGAAATAGGCCCAGTGGTAAGTGCGGTATGTATATGGCCGCGCCTTCCCACCGGAAGTTCAGCCATGCAGGGGGAGTTGGACCACCAGCAGCTTTCCGGCCATGGTCACGCCGCCGTCCATGGCGATGGCGAGCCCGTCGGCGTACACATGAGGGCCTTCCACGACCGGTCCGGAATTCTCGTCGTCGCCGTCCGCGCTCTCATTCCCGACCTCGCCCAGAAGGTAGGGAATGGGGCTGTGACCATGGACGATGCGTTCGCCGCCGTACGCGTCGAGGAGCTCGCGCACCGCCTGTGCGCCGCCCTCGTCACGGAAGGCGAAACGCTTGGTGAGCTTGCGGAAGACGTCCCAGCACTCGTCGGCGTCGTTGCGGGTGAGAATGGCGTGGACTGTGTCGTTCACATCCTCGATGGTGCTGCCGTAGTCGAGGTAGGCCGTCGTGTCGGAGTGCGTCAGCAGATGCGCGTCTTCCAGCGCGACCGCGTCGAGGCGGGACATCCACTGCAGGTGTACGTCCTGAAGCCGGTCCATGTCGGCTTTCTGGCCGCCGTTGAGCAGCCAGGCGGCCTGGAAAGTGGCCGTGCCCGCGCCCGAGTTGACGGGCGTGTCGCCGAACCGCTTGGCGCCGATGAGCAGCAGCTCGTGGTTGCCCATGAGGGCCTTGCAGTAGCCGCCGGCCGCCGCGGCCTCGGCGGACAGCCGCATCACGAGGTCGATGACACCGATGCCGTCGGGCCCGCGGTCGGTGAAGTCGCCGAGGAACCACAGCCGCGCGTTGCCCGCCGCCCAGTGGCCCTCGGCGTCGATGAGCCCCTGCTCGGCGAGGGCGGCGTACAACTCGTCGAGATAGCCGTGCACATCGCCGACGACGAAGAGCGGGCCGAGGCCCTCACCGGCGGCCCGCGGCTCGGGCGCCGGCTGGGCCGCCACCTGGAGCGTGTCGCCGGGGCCGCCGCGGCTGATCACCGGGAGGTCGCGCTCGGTGGGTGTGTAGCCCTCCGGCTGCTCGTCGACGGCGTAGGCGCCCCTGTAGGGGCTCCCGTACTCGTTGCCGTAGGCGTCTGTGTGCGCGGGATTGGGGGCTTGTGCGTACGGCGGTACGCGGAAGTCCCGCAACGTAGCCGTCCGCACTGCGGGTCCCTGACCGGCCCCCTGAGTCATTGACCCCTCCACCACCGTCGCGCGCCGCCGTACACCTTTGAGTCCCACCTGGTCGTGGTGGGTCCGTGGTGTCGTGCGCCCATCATAGGAATGAGGCTCGTGCTCTGTGACGCACCAGGGGTGGTGAATCCGTGTGCGCGAGCGGTTCGCCGGTGGTTTCGTCCCAATTGGGGAGGTCAGTCCCCGGAAGGTGAGCGCGGCGGACTCACCGTGGTGCGTGGTGGCCGGCGCTGTGATGACGTCCGGACGATGAGTTCGGTCGGTATTACCTGTTCGACAGGACTGTCGGTATTGATGCCTTCGATGGCGTCGATGAGGAGTTGGACCACGGCTGTGCCGATGCGGCGCGGCTTCAGCGAGAGCGTGGTGATGGGCGGGTCCGTGGCGGCGTACACGGTCGATTCGCTGCAGCAGACGAGCAGCAGGTCTTCCGGTACGCGCAGTCCGTAGCGGCGGGCGGCGGCGAGCAGGTCGGTGCCGTTGGGGTCGAAGAGTCCGTACACGGCGTCGGGCCGGTCCGGGCGGGCGAGCAGCCGGTCGGCGGCGACGGCGCCCGCGCAGGGGTCGTGGGCCGGGTAGGACTCGTAGACCGGGTCCTGTCCGACGCGCTCGCACCAGCGCAGGTACGCGTCGGTGGACAGGCGGGTGTAGGTGTCGGTGGTGTTGCCGGTGAGCAGCCCGATGCGGCGGGCTCCGGCGTCGGCGAGGTGGTCGAGCAGGTCGAGGACCGCGGCTTCGTGGTCGTTGTCGACCCAGGCGGTCACGGGCAGGGTGCCGGCAGGCCGGCCGTCGGAGACGACGGGAAGGCCCTGGCGTACCAGCTCGGTGACGACCGCGTCCTGGTCGGACGGGTCGATGACGACGGTGCCGTCGAGGGCGACGTTCGACCAGACGTCGTGGCGGGAGGTGGCGGGGAGGATGACGAGGGCGTACCCGCGGGCGAGCGCGGCGGAGGTCGCCGCCCTCGCCATCTCGGCGAAGTACGCGAATTCGGTGAAGGTGAAAGGTTCATCCCCGTATGTGGTCACGGTCAGGCCGATGAGGCCCGACTTGCCGGTACGGAGGGTTCTGGCGGCCGCGGAGGGCCGGTAGCCCAGTCTCTCGGCGACCTCGCGAACGTGGCTGCGGGTGGCGTCCGGGAGCCGGCCCTTGCCGTTGAGCGCGTCGGAGACCGTCGTGATGGAGACACCGGCTGCGGCGGCGACATCCCGAATGCCCGCTCGTCCTGGCCGGGTGTTCCGCCGGGGGGTTTCCGTCCGGCTCACCTGATGCTTCCCTGCTGCTGTCATGGCGAGCCGATAGTAGGGCTCGGGCGGGCGGTTAGGGCGGATGCATATGCAGTCGTTGACAGGCACGTTTCTGCAAGGCGGCACCTCCCCAATAGCCTTTGATTAAAAGGCAGTTGGGGAATCCGGCCAGTCGGTCACGCTTGTCGACCGGCACGGTCCTGCCAAGTGGCCCATGTTTCGAAGAGGTCTCAACTCACCTTCACGGGGGATGCGCGCCACGGAGTGAGCCACCGGCGCGCGCCACACCCAGGAGCGCTCCCCCTCATTCCGTGCGCCTGACTGTTCGCAGGAGAGCCCAATCCTCATAAGGTGAGAAGTATTGGTGGTACGTACGGTCGAGGAGGACCCAGAGTGAGCGAGACGAGCCCCAAGCTGCGCGCGGTGCTGGACGGCATTCCCACCTACAAGCCGGGGAAGCCTGCCGCCGCCGGGGGACCGGTGGCGTACAAGCTGTCCTCGAACGAGAACCCGTATCCGCCGCTGCCCGGTGTGCTGGAAGGCGTGATCGCCGCGGCCGGGAACTTCAACCGTTACCCGGACATGGCCTGCACCGGCCTGATGAACGAGCTCGCCGACCGGTTCGGGGTGCCCGTGTCGCACATCGCGACCGGCACCGGTTCCGTCGGGGTGGCGCAGTCGCTGCTCCAGGCGACCTCCGGTCCCGGCGACGAGGTGATCTACGCCTGGCGGTCCTTCGAGGCGTACCCGATCATTACGCGGATCAGTGGCGCCACGGCGGTGGAGGTGCCGCTGACCGCCGGGGACGTGCACGACCTGGACGCGATGGCCGACGCGATCACCGAGCGGACCCGGCTGATCTTCGTCTGCAACCCCAACAACCCGACCGGCACGGCGGTGCGCAGGGCCGAGCTGGAGCGCTTCCTGGACCGGGTGCCGTCCGACGTGCTGGTCGTGCTGGACGAGGCGTACCGGGAGTTCGTACGCGACGAGGATGTGCCGGACGGCATCGAGCTCTACCGCAGCCGCCCGAACGTGGCGGTGCTGCGTACCTTCTCCAAGGCGTACGGGCTGGCCGGCCTGCGGGTCGGATTCGCCGTGGCGCACGAGCCGGTGGCGGCCGCGCTGCGCAAGACGGCGGTGCCCTTCGGCGTGAGCCAGCTGGCGCAGGACGCGGCGGTCGCGTCGCTGCGGGCCGAGGACGAGCTGCTCGGGCGGGTCGGCTCGCTGGTCTGCGAGCGCAAGCGGGTGTACGAGGGGCTGGTCGAGCAGGGCTGGACCGTGCCGGACACGCAGGCGAACTTCGTCTGGATGCGACTGGGGGAGCGTACGGCCGACTTCGCGGCGGCCTGCGAGAAGGCCGGCGTCGTCGTCAGGCCTTTCGCGGGCGAGGGACTGCGGGTCACCATCGGCGAGGACGAGGCCAACGACATCTTCTTGCACACCGCGGAGGCGTTCTTCAAGGAGCTGTAGGTCTTCAGGGGCTGTAGGGCCACAAAGAGCTGTAAATCACACGCTCGGCGCCTTCTGTGCGCTCCACCTTGGTTGTGGTGGCCGTATCGCCGCTTCCCCCTTGCTTTCCTGTGCCCTCGCGCGCCTTTTCGGAGGCGTTCGAGGGCACGTTTGTACCCCCCGGCTGGATGTCGTAGAACGCATGTGCGCAATACTGTTGCTTGTGAATGTGAACGCGTTCACAAGCTCCACAAGCTCCGATGCGATACGAAGGAGAAGGCGACGTGGACCTAGCTCTGGCGCCGGAGACTCTCGCGCGATGGCAGTTCGGCATCACCACCGTCTACCACTTCCTTTTTGTCCCCCTGACGATCTCGCTGGCCGCGCTCACCGCGGGGCTGGAGACCGCCTGGGTGCGTACGCAGAAGGAGAAGTACCTCAGGGCCACGAAGTTCTGGGGCAAGCTCTTCCTGATCAACATCGCGATGGGTGTCGTCACCGGCATCGTCCAGGAGTTCCAGTTCGGCATGAACTGGTCCGACTACTCGCGGTTCGTGGGAGACGTCTTCGGTGCGCCGCTGGCCTTCGAGGCCCTCATAGCCTTCTTCTTCGAGTCCACCTTCATCGGGCTGTGGATCTTCGGCTGGGACAAGCTGCCGAAGAAGATCCACCTGGCCTGCATATGGATGGTCTCGATCGGCACGGTCCTGTCCGCCTACTTCATCCTGGCGGCCAACTCCTGGATGCAGCACCCGGTCGGCTACCGCATCAACGAGGAGCGCGGCCGGGCCGAACTCACCGACTTCTGGCGCGTCCTCACCCAGGACACCGCGCTCACCCAGTTCTTCCACACCATCACGGCCGCGTTCCTCGTCGGCGGCGCGTTCATGGTCGGCATCGCCGCCTTCCACCTGGCGCGCAGGAAGCACATCCCGGTGATGCGCACCTCGCTTCGGCTCGGGCTGATCACCGTCGTGATCGCCGGAATGATGACCGCCGTCAGCGGTGACCTGCTCGGCAAGGTCATGTTCAAGCAGCAGCCGATGAAGATGGCCGCCGCCGAGGCGCTGTGGGACGGCGAGGCCCCGGCGCCGTTCTCGATCTTCGCGTACGGAGACGTCGACAAGGGCCACAACACGGTCGCCGTCGAGATCCCCGGACTGCTGTCCTTCCTCGCCAACGGCGACTTCACCTCGAACGTCCCCGGCATCAACGACGTCAACAAGGCCGAGCAGGAGAAGTTCGGGCCCGGCGACTACCGGCCCAACATCCCCGTCGCGTACTGGGGCTTCCGGTGGATGATCGGCTTCGGCATGGCGTCCTTCTCGCTCGGCCTGCTCGGGCTGTGGCTGACGCGCAAGAAGTTCATGCTGCCGGCGGCGCTGCGGACCGGCGACGACGAAGTACCGAATCTGGTGCTCTTCAAGAACAAGGCGCTCAAGCCGAAGTTCGCCAAGTGGTACTGGATCGTCGCGCTCTGGACGATGGGCTTTCCGCTGATCGCCAGCTCGTGGGGCTGGATCTTCACCGAGATGGGCCGCCAGCCCTGGGTCGTGTACGGCGTGCTGCGCACCAGCGACGCGGTCTCCCCCGGCGTCTCGCAGGGCGAGGTCATCGCCTCGATGACCGTCTTCACGCTCCTCTACGCGATCCTCGCCGTGATCGAGGTCAAGCTCCTCCTGAAGTACGTCAAGGCCGGACCGCCCGAACTCACGGAGTCCGACCTCAACCCGCCCACCAAGATCGGCGGCGACCACGCGGACGCCGACCGGCCGATGGCCTTCTCGTACTGAGGACTGAGGAGCTGAGGTATGGAACTCCACGACGTCTGGTTCGTACTCATCGCCGTTCTGTGGATCGGCTACTTCTTCCTGGAGGGCTTCGACTTCGGGATCGGTGTCCTGACGAAGGTGCTCGCCCGCGACCGCAAGGAGAAGCGGGTCCTGATCAACACCATCGGGCCCGTATGGGACGGCAACGAGGTGTGGCTGCTGAGCGCCGCCGGTGCCACCTTCGCCGCCTTCCCCGAGTGGTACGCCACGCTCTTCTCCGGGTTCTACCTGCCGCTGCTGCTGATCCTGCTCTGCCTGATCGTGCGGGGTGTGGCCTTCGAGTACCGGGTCAAGCGGAGTGAGGAGCGCTGGCAGACCAACTGGGAGCACGCGATCTTCTGGACCTCGCTGCTGCCGGCGTTCCTGTGGGGCGTGGCCTTCGGCAACATCGTGCGCGGCGTGAAGATCGACGCGGAGATGGAGTACGTCGGCACCCTGGCCGACCTGCTCAACCCGTACGCGCTGCTTGGCGGACTCGTCACACTGACGCTCTTCACCTTCCACGGCGCGGTCTTCGCGGGGCTCAAGACGCTCGGCGAGATCCGGGAGCGGGCGCGGAAGCTGGCGCTCAAGCTCGGGGTCGCCACCGGGGCGCTGGCCGTGGTCTTCCTCGGCTGGACGCAGGCGGACAACGGCGACGCGGTGAGCCTCGTCGCGATGGCCGTCGCGGTGCTGGCGCTGGTCGCGGCGATCGGGTTCACGGCGGCCGGGCGTGAAGGGTGGGCGTTCGGGCTGTCCGGGGTGACCATCGTGGCCGCGATCGCGATGCTCTTCCTGACGCTCTTCCCGAACGTCATGCCGTCCTCGCTGAACGACGCGTGGAGCCTTACGGTCACCAACGCGTCTTCCACGCCGTACACCTTGAAGATCATGACCTGGTGCGCCGGGATCGCGATGCCGGTGGTGCTGCTGTACCAGGGGTGGACGTACTGGGTGTTCCGTAAGCGGATCGGCACGCAGCACATCGCCGATGCGCACTAGTGGGGGATGTTTCACGTGAAACCGATCGACCCGCGTCTGCTCCGGTACGCCCGCGCCACGCGCCTGTTCCTGGGGGCGGTCGTGCTCCTCGGGCTGGCCGGGGCGGGCCTGGTCGTCGCCCAGGCCATGCTCATCGCCGAGGTGGTGGTGGGCGCGTTCCAGCAGGGGCTGGACGGCTCGCAGCTGCGTACGCCGCTGCTGCTTCTGGCAGCGGTCGCGGTGGGGCGGGGGATTGTTGCCTGGCTGACCGAACTCGCCGCGCACCGGGCGAGCGCGGCGGTCAAGTCGGAACTGCGGGGGCGGCTGCTGGCGCGCGCCGTTGAGCTGGGGCCGGGGTGGCTGACCGGGCAGCGCGTCGGCTCGCTGGTGGCGCTGGCTACCCGGGGCGTCGACGCACTGGACGACTACTTCTCGCGGTACTTGCCGCAGCTCGGGCTCGCGGTGGTGGTGCCGGTGGCGGTGCTCGCGCGGATCGTGACCGAGGACTGGATCTCGGCGGCGGTGATCGTGGGGACACTGCCGCTGATTCCGCTCTTCATGATCCTCATTGGATGGGCCACGCAGGCGCGCATGGACCGGCAGTGGCGGTTGCTTTCCCGGCTGTCCGGGCACTTCCTGGATGTCGTGGCCGGGCTGCCCACGCTGAAGGTCTTCGGGCGGGCGAAGGCGCAGGCCGAGTCGATCCGGTCGATCACTGCCGAATACCGGCAGGCCACCATGCGGACGTTGCGCATCGCGTTCCTGTCGTCGTTCGCG
Source organism: Streptomyces sp. TRD_SC_5 (assembly GCF_056836825.1). Taxonomy (NCBI): domain Bacteria; kingdom Bacillati; phylum Actinomycetota; class Actinomycetes; order Kitasatosporales; family Streptomycetaceae; genus Streptomyces; species Streptomyces sp. TRD_SC_5. The sequence continues at coordinate 3,727,843 of NZ_JBWZZS010000001.1, forward strand.
CTGGAGCTGCTGGCGACGCTGTCGGTGGCGCTGGTCGCGGTGGGCATTGGCATGCGGCTCGTGCACGGGGACCTGGACCTGTACACGGGGCTGGTGATTCTGGTGCTGGCGCCCGAGGCGTATGCGCCGCTGCGGCAGGTCGGGGCGCAGTACCACGCGGCGGCGGAGGGGCTGTCCGCCGCGCAGGAGATCTTCGACGTACTGGAGACGGAACCGCGACGGCCGGCGGGTGGGGTGGACGCGCCTTCTTCCGGGCCGCTGCGGGTGGAGGGTGTGACGGTCCGGCACGCCGGGCGGAGCGAGGCGTCGCTGGACTCGGCTTCGCTGGAGGTGGGTGAAGGCGAGACGGTCGCGGTCGTCGGGCCGAGCGGGGTCGGCAAGAGCACGCTGCTGAACGTGCTGCTCGGTTTCGCCCCGCCGGACGAGGGGCGCGTGCTGGTCGGGGACGGGCCGGGCGCGGTGGACCTGGCGACCGTGTCGATGGAGCGGTGGCGGGAGCGGATCGCGTGGGTGCCGCAGCGGCCGCATCTGTTCGCGGGAACGGTCGCGGAGAACGTGCGGCTGGCGCGGCCGGACGCGGATGACGCGGCGGTGGATGCGGCTCTGCGGGACGCGGGAGCGTACGACTTCGTCGCCGCGCTCCCCCGGGGCGTCGAGACGCGGCTCGGGGAGGACGGCGCGGGGCTCTCGGCCGGGCAGCGGCAACGGCTCGCCCTGGCGAGGGCGTTCCTCGCCGACCGGCCACTGCTGCTGCTGGACGAGCCGACGGCGAACCTCGACGGGGAGACCGAAGCGGGGATCGTCGACGCGGTACGGAGGCTGGCGGCGGGGCGGAGCGTGGTGCTGGTGGTGCACCGGCCGGCGCTGCTTGCTATAGCGGACCGGGTGGTGGAGCTGGGCGCAGGTGCGGGAGGGTCTCCCACCCGCCCGCCCGTCGGGGGAGGGCGGATTGATGGGCGTCCTGTTCCCGTTGAGGGGCCTGCGGCGGGTGCGGGTGGTGGTTCTGGGCAGATGACGGAGGCCGCGGTCGGTTCTGGTGGGCGTGGGGTGCTCGGGCGGGTTCGGGAAGCTGCTGGGGAGCTGCGGGGGCAGCTGGGGCTGGCGTTGGGGCTCGGGAGCCTTGCGCTCGGGTCGGCCGTGGGGCTGATGGCCGTGTCCGGGTGGTTGATCTCGCGCGCCTCCGAGCAACCCCCGGTGCTCTATCTGATGGTGGCCGTCACCGCGACCCGTGCCTTCGGTATCGGGCGCGCCGTCTTCCGGTACGCCGAGCGGCTCGTGGCGCACGACGCCGTGCTGCGGATGCTGGCCGGGATGCGCGTCGCCGTGTACCGGCGGCTGGAGCGGATCGCGCCCGCCGGGCTGCGCGAGGCCCGGCGCGGTGATCTGTTGGCCCGGCTGGTCGCCGACGTGGACGCGTTGCAGGACTACTGGCTGCGGTGGCTGCTGCCGGTCGGCAGCGCCGTTCTCGTGGGTGCGGGCTCGGTCGGGTTCACCGCCTGGCTGCTGCCTGAGGCCGGCGCGGTGCTGGCCGCCGGGCTCCTCGTCGCCGGGGTCGGCGTGCCGTGGCTGAGCGGGGCGTGTGCCCGGCGGGCCGAGCGGCAGCTGGCGCCCGCGCGCGGAGTACTGGCGACCCGGGTCGCCGATCTGCTCGGCGGTACGGCCGAACTGACCGTCGCCGGTGCGCTGAACCGACGTACAGACGGGGTCAAGGAAGCGGACGGGGCGCTGACGCGCATCGCCTCGCGGGGCGCGACCGCCACCGCCCTCGGCGGCGGGCTCTCCTCGCTCGCCTGCGGGCTGACCGTCGTGTTCGCCGCGCTCGCCGGAGTGCAGGCCGTGCACGACGGGCGGCTGGCGGGGGTGACGCTGGCGGTGGTCGTACTGATCCCGCTCGCCGCCTTCGAAGCCGTCACCGGGCTTCCGCTCGCCGTGCAGTACCGCCAGCGCGTCAAGCGCAGTGCGGAGCGCGTGTACGAGGTGCTGGACGCGCCGGTGCCGGTGCGTGAGCCGCAGACGCCCGCCGCCCCGCCCGCGACGCCGTTCCCGCTGGAGATGCGTGGGATCGGAGCCCGGTACGCCGGGCAGGAGCGGGATGCCCTGGCCGGCTTCGACCTGACGCTGGAAGCGGGCCGGCGCATCGCCGTGGTCGGTCAGTCCGGCGCCGGGAAGACGACGCTCGCCCAGGTGCTGCTGCGCTTCCTGGACGCGCGAGCGGGGACGTACACACTCGGCGGAACGGACGCCGCCGAGCTCGACGGTGACGACGTGCGACAGCTCGTCGGCCTGTGCGCGCAGGACGCGCACATCTTCGACAGTTCCGTACGGGAAAACCTCCGGCTGGCCAGGACGGACGCGACCGAGGAGGAGCTGAGGGACGCCCTTGCCGCCGCCCGGCTGCTGACCTGGGTGGACGCGCTGCCCGACGGGCTCGACACGATGGTCGGCGAACACGGCGCCCGCCTCTCCGGCGGCCAGCGCCAGCGCCTCGCACTGGCCCGCGCGCTGCTGGCCGGCTTCCCCGTGCTCGTGCTCGACGAGCCCGCCGAGCACCTCGACCTGGCGACGGCGGACGCGCTGACGGCCGACCTGCTCAGGGCCACCGAAGGGCGTACGACGCTGATCATCACGCACCGGCTCCAGGGCCTGGAGGCGGTGGACGAGGTGATCGTGCTGGACGACGGGCACGCCGTACAGCGCGGCCGGTACGCGGAGCTGGTGGAGAGGGAGGGGCCGCTGCGGCGGATGCTGGAGCGCGAGCGGGAAGCCGAAACGGTCGAAGCGGTCGGTGCCCGACTTTCATCTTGAAATGGGACTTATTAGGCTCAGGGTATGTCAGTGGAGGACGTGCCGGACCCGAGTGACCACCTCGAAGCCGCCACGCAGGCCGCCCGCAGCCTGCAGGGCCTCTCCACCGAACTCACCGCGCGCGTGCCGCAGCTGCTGGAGGCCATGCGGTCCGTCGGCACGGGCCTCGAACTGCACTCCACCCTCGACCGGATCTGCGAGACGGCCGCGGAGCTCGCCGACGCCAGGTACGCGGCGATCGGCGTCGTCGACGAAGAGCGCGACGGCCTGTCCGACTTCGTGACGTACGGCATGACCGAGGAGCAGGTCGCGCGGATCGGGCGGCTGCCCGACGGCCACCACGGGCTGCTGGGCGCGCTGGTCGAGGGCCCCGAGCCGGTACTCCTCGGTGAGCTGACCACCGACCCGCGCTTCGCGGGATTTCCCGCGCACCACCCCACGATGGGGTCCTTCCTGGGCGTCCCCATCCGCGTACGGGGCGAGATCTTCGGCAACCTCTACCTCGCGGAGAAACACGGCGGGGCCGAGTTCAACGACTACGACCTGCACATGGTCCGGGTCCTCGCCACGGAGGCGGGGATCGCCATCGGCAACGCCCGGCTGTACGAGGCGGCCCGTCAGCGCGAGCGCTGGATCGACGGGTCCGTCGCCGTCACCACCGCGCTCCTGTCGGGCGGTGACGCCGACGAGGCGCTCACCGTCGTCGCGGAACAGGCCCGCCGGCTCGCCGACTCGGCCGCCGGAATAGTGCTCCTGCCCGCCGATGAGGGCGGCCTGGAGATCGCCGCCGTCTCGGCCGACGACCCGTCCGAGTCGCTGGGTGTGGTCATCCCGCCCGAGAGCCCGGTCGTCGCGCGGCTCCTCGCCGGCGAGGCGGTGTTCATCGGCGACTCGGCGAGCGACCCGCGGATGGTCACGCGACTGGCGCGGCGGTACGGGCCGAACATGCTGCTGCCGCTGCACAGCGGCGGCCGGGTGCTGGGGGCCCTTGCCACTCCCCGGGCGCGGGGCGCGAAGCCGTTCACGGAGGCGGAGCGGACGCTGGCCGCGCAGTTCGCCTCGCAGGCCGCCCTCGCGCTGATGATGGCGGAGACCCAGCGGGACCGGGAGCGGCTCGCGGTGTACGAGGACCGTGACCGTATCGCCCGCGACCTGCACGACCTGGTCATCCAGCGGCTGTTCGCCACCGGGCTGATGCTGGAGAGCGCCCAGCGCAGGTCCGTCGTGCCCGAGGTACGGACGGGGGTGGGCCGGGCGGTCGACGAACTGGACGTGACGATCCAGGAGATCCGTACGGCCATCTTCGCGCTCCAGCAGGGCCCGGCCGAGGCGCCTTCGGGGCTGCGTACGCGCGTACTGAGGGAGATCAACATGGCGGCCGTGCCGCTGGGTTTCAAGCCGGGGCACCGGTTCGCCGGCCCGGTCGACTCGCTGGTCGGCGAGCTCACCGGCAAGAACCTCATCGCGGCGCTGCGCGAGGCCCTGTCCAATGCTTTCCGGCACGCGCAGGCCTCCCGTATCGAAGTCGTCGTCGACGCCACGGTCGAAATGGCCGACGGGAGCCGCGGGGTGCGGCTTTCGGTGGCGGACGACGGCGTCGGCATACCGGCGGGCGGCCGGCGCAGCGGCCTGCGCAACCTCAAGCGGCGGGCCGAGGCACTGGGCGGTACGAGCAGGTGCGGGCCGGGGCTCGGGGAGGACGGCGGGGGTACGACCGTGGTGTGGGAGGCGCCGCTGTAGGGGGCTGCGGGAGCTGGTGCCCGCGCCCGCGCAGGCGTCCGGGTAGGCCGGATGGCGGGACGACACCCGGTGGCGTGACCTTGGTGCACGCATTCGGGGGGCCGCCGGGACACGATCCGTGGATGCACCTCGGACCCTGCCAACGGCTGCTCGTGCCGGTGCTGTGCGTGCTGCTTCTGTGCCTCCCCGCGCCCGCCGCCACAGCTGCCGCCGCTGCTGTTCTGGCCGCGTCCGCGCCCGCTGCCGGTCCCGCCGCCGCTTCCACCGCCGCGTCGGCCGCCCACGCCGGGGACGACCCCTCCCACGGGCCCGCCATCGGCGCCGAGGTCGCGCGGCTGTACGAACAGGCCGCCCAGGCCTCCGCGACGTACGAACAGGGCAGGCGCGAGGCGCGGAAGCAGCGGGCGAAGGCACTGCGCCTGGAGCGGCTGATCGCCAAGGAGCGGGACGAGATCCAGGTGCTGCGCGGGGACGTGGGCCGGGTCGCGCGCGCCCAGTACCGCGCCGGCGGCGGCGGGATCGCGTACACCGCCAAGCTGCTGCTCGCCGACGACCCGCAGGAGCTGATGGACGGTCACCGCCTCGCCTGGCAGGCCGAGCTGGCCGTGTCCCGGATGCTGGACCGGGCCGAGCGCGCCGAGCGCAGGCTCATCGAGGACGAGCAGCTGGCGAGCGCCGCATGGCTCGACCTCGACGCCCGTAACAAGCAGCTCGCGTCGGTCAGGCAGGCCATCACGGCGAAGCTCGAAGACGCCCGGTGGAAGCTCCAGGGCGAGGCGGACCGCAGCGTCGCGGCGGGGCGCTGCGCCGGCGCCGTACGCCTGGACGAGAAGGGGCCGCCGACCGGGCGTCCGTGGGTGACGCCTGTCGAGGAGTACGAGCTGTCCGCCGGATTCGGCGGCGAAGGCGCGCGCTGGAGGAGCCGGCACACCGGGCAGGACTTCGCCGTGGACATCGGCACACCGGTACGCGCCATTGGCAAGGGCCGGGTCGTCTCGGTCTCCTGCGGCGGCGGGTTCGGCATCGAGGTGGTGGTCGGACACTCGGGCGGCTACTACTCGCAGTACGCGCACCTGGCCGGGGTCACGGTCGACCAGGGGGAGCGAGTGCGTACCGGCCAGTGGATCGGGCAGGCCGGCACCACCGGGAACTCGTCGGGGCCGCACCTGCATTTCGAGGTACGGCTCACTCCCCACCTGGGGTCGGGGATCGATCCGGCGCCTTGGATGCGCGAGCGCGGGGCGCGATTCTGAGCCCCCGTGGGATTCGTTGGACCCGTTTTTCCTGTTGCCCCCTCGCGCGGCTACAGGGCGGCCAGGATCCGTTCGATGACCACCGCGACGCCGTCGTCGTTGTTCGCGACCGTACGGCCGGACGCGGCGGCCACCACGTCCGGGTGCGCGTTGCCCATCGCGTACGACGTGCCCGCCCAGGCCAGCATCTCCACGTCGTTCGGCATGTCCCCGAAGGCCACGACCTCGGCGGGCGAGATGCCGCGCTCCGCACAGCACTGCGCCAGGGTGCTGGCCTTGGAGACGCCGTAACCGCTGATCTCCAGCAGGGCGGTCGGGCTGGACCGGGTGACCGACGCGCGGTTGTCCGTGGTCGCGCGGGCCAGGGTGAGGAAGTCGTCGGGGGACAGCTCGGCGTGGTGGGCGAGCAGCTTGACGACCGGGACCCCGGAGCCGGGAGTCGCTTCCGCGAGCAGCTTCTCGGCGGTGGCCACGGTCGCGCCCGGGTCGAGGAAGAAGGGCGGGTACGCGGGCTCGTAGTGGATGCCGGTGGCGAGCTCGACCGCGAAGGAGGTGCCGGGGGCGGCCGCGCGCAGCGCGAGTACGACGGCGAGGGCGTCCTCGCGGGCCAGCGGGCGGACCTGGATCAGCCTGCCGCCCGCGTGCAGGTCGACGACGGCGGCGCCGTTGGCGCAGATCGCCAGGCCGTGGCCGTGGACATGGTCGCTGACGACGTCCATCCAGCGGGCCGGGCGGCCGGTGACGAAGAAGACCTCGATGCCGGCCCGTTCGGCGGCGGCGAGCGCGGCGATCGTACGGTCCGACACGGACTTGTCGTCACGCAGCAGCGTGCCGTCGAGGTCGGTCGCGATCAGCCGCGGGGTGGTGGTGCCGGCCGGGGCCGGCTGGGCCTGCTGGGGGTCGGTCGCTGAGGTCACAGATCCATCTTCCCGTATGGAATGCACGGGCGTGCGAAGGGGCGCACATCTGAGACCCCCCGGAGCGCGGGCTGCTGGGGAGGGAGGCGCGGGGTGGCGGGATCCGGCCGGGGTGCGGCGGGGGCGGCAGGGGCGGCAGGGCGACCGTATGTCCCGTCCGGTCCCGGGGCCGCCCGTCGCCACCCAGCGGGGCTTCGGGGTCGGTGCCGCGCCGGGGCGTCTCCTCGGGCGCCGAACGTTCGGGCAGTGCTGCGTAAGGCTCGGGCTCGTTGCGTTCGACGCCCTGCGGGGAGCGCCCCGGCACGTCCCCTCCCGGCACCGTGGCCACCCAGGCGCGGTCCGGTCCCCGTCGGTCCCTGCCAAGCCCCGCCCCCATCCCTGCGCTCACACCGGGGTCGGCCCGGCGCCGGCCACGTCCTGCCGCCGCGCCCAAGTAGGGTCGGGGGATGCGTCTGAGTACTGTCATTCTTCCCGTCCGTCATTGGTCCGAAGGCGGCCGTGACTCCTGGCAGCGGGCCGAGCAGCTCGGTTTCCACACCGCGTACACGTACGACCACCTGTCCTGGCGGACCTTCCGCGACGGCCCGTGGTTCGGCGCCGTGCCGACCCTTACCGCCGCCGCCGGCGCGACCTCGCGCATGCGGCTGGGCACGCTCGTCACCTCGCCGAACTTCCGGCACCCCGTGACCCTCGCCAAGGACCTGATCACGCTGGACGACGTGTCCGGCGGCCGCTTCACGCTCGGCATAGGCGCCGGCGGCAACGGATTCGACGCCACCGCGCTCGGCCAGGAGCCGTGGACACCGCGCGAGCGCGCCGACCGGTTCGGCGAGTTCCTGCCGCTCCTGGACCGGCTGCTCACCGAGCCCGCCGTCACCCACGCGGGCACGCACTACTCCGCCGACGAGGCCCGCAACATCCCCGGCTGCGTCCAGCGCCCCCGGTTGCCCTTCGCCGTCGCCGCGACCGGCCCGCGCGGGCTGAAGCTCGCTGCCCGGTACGGCCAGGCCTGGGTGACCACGGGCGACCCGAAGCTCTTCGAGTCCGGTACGCCCGCCGAGTCGCTGGAGGCCATCCGCGGCCAGATCGGCAAGCTGGGCGCCGCCTGCGCGGAGGTCGGCCGGGACGCGGGCGAACTCGACAAGATCCTGCTCACCGGCTTCACCCCGGAGCGGAGCGGTCCGCTGGAGTCCCTCGACGCGTTCGTGGACTTCGCGGGAAGGCATTTCGCCCTCGGCTTCACCGAGATCGTGCTGCACGCCCCGATCCCCGACTCGGACTTCGCGGCCGACGAGAAGGCCTTCGAGCGGATCGCGACAGAGGGACTGGCCCAGCTGGCCTCCTGAGGTACGAGCGATGCCTAGGCTGGTCCGTATGGACGGGGAAACGGTTTTGGCGGCCCTCAGGGCCGAGTCGCAGCGCCTGTACGAGAAGGTCTGCGCGATCCCGGCAGCGGAGTGGGACCGGCCGAGCCCGTGCGACCCGTGGACCGTGCGTGAGGTGTTCGCCCACCTGACGGCTGCCGTCGGCCGGGTCGGCGACATGCTGGCGGAGCCCGAGCCGGCGCCGTCGGACGTGCTGGTGACAGCCGCCGGTTACTACGCGCCGGACGAGCGCTTCTCCCCCGGGAGCAATGAGGTACGCGTCGGGGCGGCCCAGGAGTCCGCGGCCGCGTACGGCGACGGCCGGGCCCTCGCCGAGCACTTCGACACCGTCTGGCGTGCTGTCGCCGCCTCCTGCGCCAAGGAGCCGCCGGAGCGCCAGCTGCGTACCCGGCACGGCGACCCGATGCTGCTGTCCGACTTCCTCGTCACCCGCGTCGTCGAGGTGTGCGTGCACGGCTTCGACGTGGCCGCGGGGCTGGGTCACCGGCCGTGGCCGACGGGCGAGGCGGCGGACGTGGTGGCGCGCCTGCTGCTGGACGGGCAGCCGTACGACAAGCCGGTCACGGTGGCGGGGGCGGGCTGGGACCGAACGACGTTTCTGCGCAAGGCGACCGGGCGGCTGACGATGTCCGAGACCGAACGGGCCGCGGCCGAGCGCCACGGGCTGCGGTGGCTGACACTGGGCTGAGGCCGGCGGGCACTTCAGCGGGGGAAGCGCAGGAACTTCGGCGGTACGGACGCGGTGAGCCAGACGCCGTTCGCGCTGATCCGGAACACGTGGCCGGCGCGGTGCATGGCCCCGGCGTCCACGCTGATGACGACGGGGCGGCCGCGCCTGGCCCCGACGCGGGTGGCGGTCTCGCGGTCGGGTGAGAGGTGGACGTCGTGGCGGGCCATGGGGCGCAGGCCTTCGGCCCGGATCGCTTCGAGGCTGCGGGCTGTGGTGCCGTGGTAGAGGTACGCCGGCGGCTCGGCCTGCGGGAGGCCGAGGTCGACCTCGACCGTGTGGCCCTGGCTGGCGCGGATCAGGGGACCGTCGACCGCGAAGCGCTGTTTGTCGTTGGCGGCGACGACGTGGTCGAGTTCGGCGCGGCTGATCGGGAAACCGTGCGCCGTCGCGGCGCGGAGGAGGGTGTCGATCGCCACCCAGCCGTTTTCGTCGAGCGTGATCCCGATGCGTTCGGGCTGATGCCGCAGATGCTTCGAGAGGTATTTCGACACCTTCGTGGTGCGTCTTTCGTCCATCGCCCCACAGTGCCCGGCGAGACGAGCGTCACGCCACTCATTTGGGCCAGCGGGTTTGATCCACAGCCAAGTCGAGTTTTCCACAAGGGATTTGGCGACTCTGTGGACAACTCACTTGTGATTGTTGGGGATTTGGTCAACTACGTCCGGTGAGACGGTATTTGCGGCAAGTGCGTCCAATGTCCTTGACTGGACCTCTCGTTCGGTCGCGGCCGTAATGAAGGCTGCGGCGTTGTCCGACCCAACCAGTGTGCGGACAGCGCGCATTGTGTCCTCGGGGAGTGTCACGGTAACCGGCTCGCGGTCCGTTGCGGGCGGTGCGGCCGCGCCGAGGTGCTGCTGGAGGTGGCGGGTGGCGAACAGCCGCATGGCACGGGCCAATTCCGCGTCGACCGTCTGCTGGGCGAGCGGACGCAGCCGCCGTACCAGCGTCGCCGCCTCCGCCGCGTCGGCGTCCGTGGGCGGGCGATGGCCGAGGTAGCGTGCGAAAACGTGCTCGGTCGTGAACTCCAGGAAACGCGCGGCGATGTGCTCCACCTGACCGCGAAGTTCCCGTAGATGACCGAAGATTGCGGGCAGCGGGACACCCGCCGCGTGCAACTCCACCGCTACCGCGAGCTCTTGCGGCGACGGAACCAGGAACTCGTCGTCCCGTCCCGGAACGCGCTCCAGCACCCCGAGCTCCACCGCCTCGTCGACCGCCGCGTCGTCGGGCTTCCCACCGAACCGTTCGTCCAGCTCTGCCCGGGAGATCCGGTCCGCCTCCTCGTCCGTCCACGGCCCGCTGACCTCGGTGACGAGCCCCAGCACCCCGCCGAGCCCCTTGCCCGCGTCCCACGCCTCCAGCAGTTCCTTGATGCTGGCCAGGGTGTAGCCGCGGTCGAGGAGACCGGCGATCTGGTGGAGCCGGGCCAGATGCGTGTCCCCGTACACATTGGCCCGGCCGCGCCGTTCCGGCTTGGGCAGCAGCCCTCGGTCCTGGTAGGCGCGGATCGTACGGACCGTCGCGCCGCTCAGGTGCGCGAGGTCCTCGATCCGGTACTCGGCTGCCGGCTGCCCGGACACGCTCACGCCTTCACTCCCTCACGCCCCGACCCGTTTCACCCATGCGTCTACGACAGCGCCGCCCGCCCCACCGCCCCCACCGCGGCCCGGGCCGCGGGCGAGGTCGAGAGGTACTCGACGGCCTTGCGCAGCGAGCCTTCCTGCGAGGGATGGTACGACCGCCGGAAGTAGCGCGGTATCGCGGCGCCCAGCTCGCGCCAGGTCGGCAGCAGGCCCTTGGCGACCGCCCGGTTGTGCTCGCGCAGCGAGTACCGCAGCCGGCCCGCCAGTTGCGGGTCGTGGCGTATCAGGTACGCCGCGCCCCAGGCCCACAGCCACAGCAGCACCGGGGCGACCACCACCATGCCCTCGACGCGACGGGCGTAGCGGGGCAGGCCGGTGCCCCCGCAGTGCTGGTACATGTCGAAGGCGACGGCCCGGTGCTCGACCTCTTCGGCGCCGTGCCAGCGCAGCAGGTCGAGCATCACGGCGTCCGGGTCGGCGTGGTCGAGGCCCTCGGCGTGCAGCACCCAGTTCCCCAGTACGGCGGTGAATTGCTCGATCGCGGCGACCAGTGACAGCCGGAAGCGAAGCCACTCCTGCGCCGGTATCGGCGCCCCGAAGGGAGGGGCCTCGCCGAGGAGCTTCTCGAAGAGGAAGTCGACGTGCTTCGTGTACGCGCCGGTGTCCAGGTTCTGCCGGGCCAGGTGGTTCAGCACGTACGCGTGCTGAACGCTGTGCGTCGCCTCCTGTCCCATGAACCCCTTGACGTCCCTCAGCAGTTGCGGATCGCGGACCAGCGGCAGGGCCTCCTTGAAGACCCTGACGAACCACCGCTCCCCCGCCGGCAGCAGCAGGTGCAGCACGTTGATCACATGCGTGGCGGTGGGCTCGTCCGGGATCCAGTGCAGCGGCGTCTCGCGCCAGTCGAACGAGACCCTGCGAGGGACGATGGCGTACTGTTCGTCGGTGCTCACAGCGGCGGCTCCATCCGGGCGATCGCGCGCAGGGTCCTCGGTGCGAAGCGCGACAGGAAGTGGGCGCCGCGCGCCTCGGGTGTCACCGGTACGACGGCCTGGTTGCGTACGACGGCCTTCAGGACCGCGTCCGCTACTTTCTCCGGCGGGTAATTGCGCAGCCCGTACAGGCGTGACGACTTCTGCTGCCTGCGCTTCTCCTCGGCCGCCGAGACCCCGGCGAACCGTGCGGTCGAGGTGATGTTGGTGTTCACGAGCCCGGGGCAGATCGCGCTGACCCCGATGCCCCGGCCGGCGAATTCCGCCCGCAGGCACTCGCTGAGCATCAGCACCGCCGCCTTCGACGTGCTGTAGGCGGGAAGCACCTTCGACGGCTGGTACGCCGCCGCCGACGCGGTGTTGACGATGTGGCCGCCCTGGCCGCGGTCGGCCATCTGCTTGCCGAAGAGGCGGCAGCCGTGGATGACGCCCCACAGGTTCACGTCGAGGACCTTTTTCCAGTCCTCGGACGTGGTGTTCAGGAAGGAGCCGGAAATCCCGATGCCGGCGTTGTTGACCAGGACGTCGACGATCCCGTACTCGGTGGCGACCTTCTCGGCGAGCTTCTCCATCGCCTGTTCGTCGCTGACGTCGACCGTCTCGGCCCAGGCCTGCGGGGCACCGATGAGCCGCGCCATCTCCGCCGTACGGGCCGCGCCCTCCGTGTCCCGGTCCACGGCCACGATCCGCGCCCCCGCCTCGGCGAACGCGTAGGCGGTGGCCCGTCCGATGCCGCTGGCCGCGCCCGTCACCAGGACGAGCTGCCCGCCGAACCGGTCGGCGTACGGACCGCTCGCCACCTTGTCCCGGGGTGCGACTCCGGCCGCGGTGTCCTCGTTCGCCGTGACGAACTCGGTGATCCAGGAAGCCAGCTGGTCGGGCCTGGTGCGCGGCACCCAGTGCTTGGCGGGCAGCGAGCGCCGCACCAGCTGCGGCGCCCACTGCTCCAGGTCGTCGTACAGCCGCTCCGAGAGGAAGATGTCACCGGTCGGTGTGATCAGCTGGATGGGGGCGTGGGCGTACGCGTCGGCGCGCGGCCTGCGCAGCCGGGCACGCACGTTGTCGCGGTAGAGCCAGGCGCCGTGCGCCGCGTCCTGGGGCAGCGAGGCCGTCGGGTAGTCACCGGCGGGCACCTTCTCCACCCGCTGGAGGATCTTGGGCCACTGCTTGCCGAGCGGTCCGCGCCAGGCCAGCTCCGGCAGCACGGGCGTGTGCAGCATGTACACGTACCAGGACTTGGCGCCCTGCCCGAGGAGCTGGGCGGCCCGGCGCGGGGTCGGCCGGGCCATGCGCTTCTTGATCCAGTGCCCGAAGTGGTCCAGGGAGGGGCCGGACATCGACGTGAAGGAGGCGATCCTGCCCTCGGTGCGCTTGACCGTCACGAACTCCCAGGACTGCACCGACCCCCAGTCGTGTCCGACCAGGTGCACCGGCTTGCCGGGGCTGACCGCGTCGGCGACGGCCAGGAAGTCGTCCGTCAGCTTCTCCAGCGTGAAGCCGCCGCGCAGTGGCTTGGGCGCGGTGGACCTGCCGTGTCCGCGTACGTCGTACAGCACGACGTGGAAGTGCTCGGCGAGCCGCGAGGCGACCTCGGCCCACACCTCCTTGCTGTCCGGATAGCCGTGCACCAGCAGTACGGTCGGCCGCGCCGGATCGCCCAGCTCGGCGACGCACAGCTCGACTCCGCCCGTACGTACCCACCGCTCGGTGGCTTGCTCGATACTCACGCCGACTTCTCCTCTGCCCAGCGCCGCACGTGCGGCAGATCGTCGTCGAGCCAGAACGCGCTCTGCTCCGGATCCCTGGAGTCCGTCACCACCAGGATCTCCTCGAACTTCGCGCCCGTACCCCTGAATCCGAGGTGCGGTTCGACCGCCCACAGGCCCGGCTGGGGCGGGTGGTCGGAGAAGGTGTACGGGCTCCACAGCGGCGACCAGCCGTCGCGGTGCCCGTGCAGGGCGTCGCTCGCCAGCCCCTTCAGCGACTGGGTGCCGAACCCGAAGAGATGCGGCGACCAGCGTCGCTCCTTCACCCGGTCGACCTTGTGGGCGATGACGCCGAAGGGGTAGGCGCGATGCCGGTTGGCATAGCCCTGGCGGGCCATGAGCCGCTCGACGTCCTCGTAGATCTCGCGCAGCGGCCGCCGCTCGCGCACCTCGCGCAGGATCAGCTCACGGTGCGGTTCGAGATCGGCGAGCAGCTTGTCGTGCACGGGGTTGAGGCCGAGGCACCCCGAGTAGCCGATGTCGGCGGTGAAGCCCTTGTAGACCGGGGCCATGTCGAGGATGAACGGCATCCCCGCCTCCAGCCGCCGGTTCGTCGGAAAGAACTGCAGCGGCACCCGGAAATTCACGAAGGCCGTACGGTCACCGAACCAGGCGAAGGGCAGATGGAACCAGTCGTTCACCCCGCGCTCGCGCAGCCAGTCGCGCTGCATCCGCGCCGCCTCGCGCTCCGTCACCCCCGGCTTGAGCTGGGCCGCGACGGCTTCCGCGCAGGCGTAGGCGAGGCGCTGCACCTCGCGGAACCCCCGCAGATCCGCGGTGAGTTCGCTCTGCGAAGCCGAAACTGACGCAGAGACTGCTGAGACCGCTGCTGAAGCCATGCCACCTGTCCGTCCCTTGTTGCGGTACGCGTTCGTAACTTGACACTGATGAATGTGACAATGCCCGGCGGCGACGTCAAGGGGTCTGCGTTACCTGTGGAAACCTGATGCGACGGACGACGCCCCCTACGGGCCCGTACGCCTGGAGTCGGACACGGATCCAGCCGCCTGGTCTGACGCCTGGTGTGGTCTGCGCCACTACCTTCGAACACGTGACTGTGATCGCGACCGAAAGCCTGAGCAAGCGGTTCCCGAGGGTGACCGCTCTTGACCGGCTCTCCTTGGACATCGGACCCGGTGTGACCGGCCTGGTGGGCGCCAACGGAGCCGGCAAGTCCACCTTGATCAAGATCCTGCTGGGTCTGTCCCCCGCCACGGAGGGCACCGCTGCCGTGCTTGGCCTGGACGTCGCCACCAGTGGCGGCGCCATCCGCGAGCAGGTCGGCTACATGCCCGAGCACGACGCGCTGCCACCCGACGTCTCGGCCACCGAGTTCGTCGTCCACATGGCGCGCATGTCGGGGCTCCCGCCGACCGCCGCCCGAGAACGCACCGCCGACACCCTGCGCCATGTCGGTCTGTACGAGGAGCGCTACCGCCCCATCGGCGGCTACTCGACCGGCATGAAGCAGCGCGTGAAACTGGCGCAGGCGCTGGTCCACGACCCGAAACTGGTCCTCCTCGACGAACCGACCAACGGCCTCGACCCGGTCGGCCGCGACGAGATGCTCGGCCTCATCCGCCGCGTCTACACGGACTTCGGCATCTCGGTCCTGGTCACCTCGCACCTCCTCGGCGAGCTCGAGCGCACCTGCGACCACGTCGTCGTCATCGACGGCGGCACCCTGCTGCGCTCCAGCTCCACCAGCGACTTCACCCAGACCACCACCACACTCGCGGTCGAAGTGACCGACAGCGACACCCACCCGGACGGGACGCGCGCCCTGCGCGAAGCACTGACCGCCGCGGGAGCGACGCTGCACGCGCGCGTGGAGGACGGTCTGCCGGGCGCCGGCCACATCCTGCTGGTCGAGGCGACCGGCGAGGAGACGTACGACCTGGTGCGGGACACCGTCGCCGACCTCGGGGTCGGGCTCGTGCGGATGGAACAGCGCCGGCACCACATCGCGGAGGTCTTCCGCACGAACGAGCACACACCAACGGAAGCAGACGTCGAGGCCCGCAAGCCCGTCGCCGCCGTACAGCACGCCGTACAGCACGCCGTGCAGCCTGCCGTGCAGCCCCCCGTGCAGCACGCCGTACAGCAGAAGGGAGGCGGCCGCGATGGCAGCTGACCTCACGACACCGCCGGGCACCGACCCGAGCCGGATCCACAACATCGGCTACCGGTCGTACGACGGACCGCGCCTGGGCCGCGCCTACGCACGCCGCTCGCTCTTCTCGCAGTCCCTGCGCGGCGCCTACGGACTGGGCCGCAGCGCCAAGTCCAAGGTCCTGCCGATGGTCCTCTTCGCGGTGATGTGCCTGGTCGCGGCGATCATCGTCGCGGTCGCCGTGGCCGGGCCCGGCCTGACCGACCTGCCGGTGACGTACACCCGGTACGCGATCGTCATGCAGGCCGTCATCGGCCTCTACCTGGCCTCCCAGGCCCCGCAGTCCGTCTCGCGCGACCTGCGCTTCAAAACCGTACCGCTGTACTTCTCGCGCCCCATCGAGCGCGTCGACTACGTCCTCGCCAAGTACGCGGCGATGGCATCGGCCCTCTTCATCCTCACGGCGGCCCCTCTGGTGATCCTTTACGCCGGTGCGCTGCTCGCCGAATTCGACTTCGCGGACCAGACGAAGGCGTTCGCACAGGGGCTGGTCTCCGTGGCACTGCTGTCCGTCCTCTTCGCCGGCCTCGGCCTGGTGCTGGCCGCCCTCACCCCGCGCCGCGGCTTCGGTGTGGCCGCCGTCATCGCCGCACTGACCATCTCGTACGGCGCGGTGTCGACGGTCCAGGTGATCGCCTGGGACCAGGGCTCCACCGGGGCTGTCGAGTGGCTCGGGCTCTTCTCGCCCCTCACGCTGATCGACGGCGTACAGACCGCCTTCCTCGGCGCCACATCGGCCTTCCCCGGAGGGGAAGGCCCCTCGGCCGGCAGTGGCGTCGTCTACCTGCTCGCCGTCCTCGGGCTCGTCTACGGCTCGTACGCCGTGCTGATGCGCCGCTACCGAAAGGCCGGGCTGTGACCATCATCGACATCGACCACACCTCACGCTGGTTCGGCAACGTGGTGGCCGTCAACGACATCACCATGCGCGTCGGCCCCGGCGTGACCGGACTGCTCGGCCCCAACGGCGCCGGGAAGTCCACCCTGATCAACATGATGGGCGGCTTCCTCGCCCCCTCGACCGGCACCGTCACCCTCGACGGGAAGCCGATCTGGCGCAACGAATCCGTTTACAAGGAGATCGGAATCGTGCCCGAGAGGGAGGCGATGTACGACTTCCTCACGGGACGCGAATTCGTCGTCGCCAACGCCGAGTTGCACGGCCTGACCGCGGAAGCTGCCCAGAAGGCGCTCGCGACCGTCGAGATGGAGTACGCGCAGGACCGCAAGATCGCGACGTACAGCAAAGGCATGCGCCAGCGCGTGAAGATGGCGTCCGCGCTCGTCCACAACCCGTCGGTGCTGCTCCTGGACGAGCCGTTCAACGGCATGGACCCGCGCCAGCGCATGCAGCTGATGGATCTGCTGCGGCGGATGGGCGCCGAGGGCCGTACGGTCCTGTTCTCCTCCCACATCCTGGAGGAGGTCGAGCAACTCGCCTCGCACATCGAGGTGATCGTGGCCGGACGGCACGCCGCCTCCGGCGACTTCCGCAAGATCCGACGCCTGATGACGGACCGCCCGCACCGCTATCTCGTACGCTCCAGCGACGACCGCGCGCTCGCCGCCGCGCTGATCGCGGACCCGTCCACAGCGGGCATCGAAGTGGACCTGGAGGAAGGGGCGCTGCGCATCCAGGCCGTCGACTTCGGCCGGTTCACGGCACTGCTCCCGCAGGTCGCCCGCGCGCACGGCATCCGGCTGCTGACGGTCTCGCCCTCCGACGAGTCCCTCGAATCGGTCTTCTCCTACCTCGTAGCGGCCTGAAAGGAGCTTGCAGCGATGATCTACGAACCCACAGTCGCCCGGCTCACCTACCGGGCCCTCCTCGGCCGCCGCAGGGCCGCCATTCTCTTCATCCTGCCGGCGCTGCTGATCGCCATCGCGGTGGCGGTACGGCTGCTGGCGGGCGCGGACGACCAGATCGCGTCCGACGTCCTGGGCGGCTTCGCGATCGCCACGATGATCCCGCTGATCGGCGTGATCGCGGGTACGGGCGCGATCGGACCGGAGATCGACGACGGCTCGATCGTCTACCTGCTCGCCAAGCCGGTGAAGCGCCCGACGATCATCTTCACCAAGCTCATCGTCGCGATCGCCGTGACGATGGCCTTCTCCGCGATCCCCACGTTCGTCGCGGGCCTGATCCTCAACGGCAACGGCGGGCAGATCGCCATCGCCTACACGGTCGCGGCGCTGGTCGCCTCGATCGCGTACAGCGCGATCTTCCTGCTGCTCGGTACGGTCAGCCGCCACGCGGTGGTCTTCGGCCTCGTCTACGCGCTGGTCTGGGAGACGCTCTTCGGCAGCCTCGTCCCGGGCGCGCGCACGCTCAGCGTCCAGCAGTGGGCGCTGTCCCTGGCCGAACGCATCGGCGCGAACGGCACGATCACCTCGGACGTCGCCCTGCCGACGGCGTCGGTCCTGCTGGCGGTGGTGACGGTGGCGGCGACCTGGTACGCGGGCCAGAAGCTGCGCACGCTGAAGCTGGCGGGCGAGGAGTAAAGCGGAACGCTCCCGTCCATCAACCCCCGTCCGGTAGGCGGGGGTTGATGCGTTTCCGCGTGACTGTACGTTTATCGGCTCGTTGTTCACTGCGCGTGGAGGCAATTGGAATCTGAGACGTCGAGCGTTCGTGAATTCGGGTATTGCCGGTGCCGGAACGGATCCGGGCCGGTCGCCAGAGTGAGTAGCCACCTTGAGCGTCCTCCACCCCTGAGAGCCCGGGGAGAGGGCTGTCCATCGTCGGCTTCCACGAACGGAAGACATGCTCATGCCATCAGAAGTCGCCCTGCTCGAATCGCGCACCATGCGCGACGAGCATCTGGGCCGCATCGACGTCCTCGATAAAGTCAAGGCGCTTGTCATGCTCCCGGACGGTATTTACGTTCGCACAGAGGACGTGGCCCGGTATTTCGAGGTATCCACAGAGGTCCTCAAGAAGGTGGTCCAGCGGCATCGGCCCGAACTCAACGAGAACGGGTTGCAAGTACTGCGAGGCGACGACCTGCGCACCTTCCATAGGGACATCTTGTCCCTATGGAGCGACGACCTGGGGACAAGTTATCCACAGGCGGCCACTCAACTCACCCTGTACACCCGCCGCACCGTCCTCAACATCGCGATGCTTCTTCGCGACAGCGACATCGCCCGATGTGTCCGTACGTACCTCCTCGACGCCGAGGAGAACGGCTGGCGCGCGGGTTATGCCTCGCTCGACAAACGCGTCACCAAGGTGGAGTCCCACCTCGACACAGTGGGGCGCGCGCTCCAAGAGCTCGGGCCCGTCATCAACGGGATCTCGGTACGTCTGGACCGCCTCGACCGGCGGCTCGACGCCACCAATCAGGTGGTCGGCGCCATCAGCAACCGGCTCTGCGATCTCTCCGACCACATGCACCGCATGGAGGAGCGGATCGACCGCAGGCTGGACGACGTCTCCCTCCGGCTGAGCGCACTGGAACGGGTCCAGCGGGCCAAGACGCGTAAGCACCGCCGCTGATACCGGCCGCCGCCGAGGACCTCAGGCCAGCAGCAGTCGCAGCAGCACCGCGGTGTGGCTGTGTCCGGGGTCCTTGGCGGCGGTGAGCAGCGTGATCCGGCCGGCCTTCGCGAGCGTCCGCACGTCGTCCAGGGCGGCTGCCGCTTCCGGAGAGGCCAGCTCGGACTCGTAACGCCGGCCGAACTCCTCGAACTCGCCGGACGGGCCGTGGTACCAGCGGCGCAGTTCCGTCGACGGGGTGAGGGCCTTCGGCCACGCGTCGACCTCCGCCGTCTCCTTGCTCAGGCCGCGCGGCCACAGCCGGTCGACCAGGACGCGCGTACCGTCCTCGGCGGACGGCGGGTCGTACACCCTGCGCACTCGGACATCAGGTTCGGTCACAAGGACCAGCCTGCTACACCTTCCGGTCGCGCGCCGCGAACAGGCCCACCACCAGGGCCGCCGCGCAGACCCGCGCAGACCCCCAGCATCAGTGCGATCGGCAGCGTCCAGCTTCCGCTCGAAAAATAGAATGACGCCGCCGGAAGATCCCTGCACACTGGGTGACGCACCACTCACGGGGGTGGGGTGTTGGCCGGTGACGTACCCGACCCGGCCAACACTCGCAACCGGCCTCACCACCGGCAGCCCAGGGACTCAGCCGCTCAGCAACTGCTCCAGGACGACCGCGATGCCGTCGTGGTCGTTGGACGCCGTGATCTCGTGGGCCACGGCCTTGAGTTCGTCGTGAGCGTTGGCCATCGCCACGCCGTGCGCGGCCCAGCCGAACATCGGGATGTCGTTCGGCATGTCGCCGAAGGCGATCGTGTCCGAGGCCTTGAGCCCCAGCCGCCGTGCAGCCAGCGACAGGCCCGTCGCCTTGCTCAGCCCCAGCGGCAGGAGCTCCACCACGCCGGGACCCGCCATCACCACGTCGACCAGGCTGCCGACCGTCTGGCGCGCGACCCGCGCCAGCTCGTCGTCGCCCAGGTCCGCGTGCTGGATGTAGACCTTGTTCAGCGGCGCCGACCACAGGTCGGACGGGTCCTCGAAGGCCACGTACGGAAGCGGCCCTTCCTGCACCCGGTAGCCCGCCCCGACCAGCACCTCGCCGTCCAGACCGTCGCGGCTCGCGGCGAGCGCAAGCGGGCCGGTCTCCGCCTCGATCTTCGACAGCGCCAGCCCGGCCAGCTGCCGGTCCAGGGTCACCGAGGTCAGCAGCCGGTGCTCACCCGCGTGGTAGACCTGCGCGCCCTGGCCGCAGACCGCGAGGCCTTCGTAGCCGAGGTCGTCCAGGATGTGCCGGGTCCACGGAACCGAGCGTCCGGTGACGACGATGTGGGCCGCGCCCGCCGCCGTGGCGGCGGCGAGCGCTTCGCGCGTACGGCCCGAGACCGTGTCGTCGGAGCGCAGCAGCGTCCCGTCGAGGTCGGTCGCGACAAGCTTGTACGGGAACGGCCGGGAGGCGGTGCTCACTTGGAGAGGGGCTCCAGAATCTCTCGTCCCCCGAGGTACGGCCGCAGAATTTCCGGCACCCGCACCGAACCGTCCGCCTGCTGGTGGTTCTCCAGGATCGCCACGATCGTGCGCGGTACGGCGCACAGCGTGCCGTTCAGCGTCGCCAGCGGCTGCACCTTCTTGCCGTCGCGCATCCGGATCGACAGCCGGCGCGACTGGAACTCCAGGCAGTTCGACGCGGACGTCAGCTCGCGGTACTTGCCCTGCGTCGGAATCCACGCCTCGCAGTCGTACTTGCGCGAGGCCGAGGAACCCAGGTCACCACTGGCCACATCGATCACCTGGAACGGCAGCTCCAGCGACGACAGCCACTGCTTCTCCCACGCCAGCAGCCGTTCCAGCTCCGCCTCGGCGTCCGCCGGGGCGACGTACGAGAACATCTCGACCTTGTCGAACTGGTGCACCCGGAAGATGCCCCGGGTGTCCTTCCCGTACGTACCGGCCTCGCGCCGGAAGCAGGGCGAGAAGCCGGCGTACCGCAGCGGCAGCTTGTCCGCGTCGATGATCTCGTCCATGTGGTACGCCGCGAGGGGGACCTCGGAGGTGCCGACCAGGTAGTAGTCGTCCTTCTCCAGGTGGTACACGTTCTCGGCGGCCTGGCCGAGGAAGCCCGTACCCTCCATGGCGCGCGGCCGGACCAGCGCGGGCGTCAGCATCGGGATCAGGCCGGCCTCTGTGGCCTGCGCGATCGCCGCGTTGACGAGGGCGAGCTCGAGGAGCGCGCCGATGCCGGTCAGGTAGTAGAAGCGCGAGCCGGACACCTTGGCGCCGCGCTCGACGTCGATCGCGCCGAGCGACTCGCCGAGCTCCAGGTGGTCCTTGGGCTCGAAGCCCTCGGCGGCGAAGTCGCGCGGGGTGCCGATGGTCTCCCGTACGACGAAGTCTTCCTCGCCGCCCACGGGGACGTCGGGGTGCACGATGTTGCCGAGCCGGAGCAGCAGGCGCTTGGACTCCTCGGCCGCCTCGTCCTGTTCGGCGTCGGCGGCCTTGACGGCGGCGGCGAGCTCGCCGGCCTTCCTCAGCAGTTCGGCCTTCTCGTCGTCGGCGGCCTTGCGGATGAGATTGCCGAGCGACTTCTGCTCGGAGCGGAGTTCGTCGAAGCGGACGCTGGACGACCTGCGCCGCTCGTCGGCGGAGAGGAGGGCGTCGACGAGGGCGACGTCCTCTCCACGGGCGCGCTGGGAGGCGCGGACACGGTCGGGGTCCTCACGGAGCAGGCGAAGGTCAATCACCCCACCAGGCTACCTGCGACCGCTTCCGCCGATCGACTTGATATTGCATTGCGTGGCGCTTTGCCCGTATTGCCCAAATTAGGAATGGTGGAGGACGGCCGCCCCGGCGCCCGTGACGCGCGTCAATAAAACAGGCGTTATTCCCCGAAACGGGGCAGTTTCCGTTCATCTCCTTGACGCTTTCCCCTTGCGCGGAGCGGGAGTTGGCGACTCAGTTGTCCACAGGAATGGACGGCTCCAGAGACTTATCCACAGGCTGTGCGAAAGATCTGTGGACGCCGGAAGAGATCGTTCCGAAAGGTGCATGAAGGGCGAAGGATTCCCGGCCCAAACCCTCTTCACACACTCATTCGGGTGGGAATTACTCGCTCTAAAGAGTTGATCAATGGAATTGGGCTGACAGAGCACGACCTGCCGACCTGTGGACGGAAGAGAGGTCTCTGAGCAGATTTGTCGACGATGTCGGGATACGTTGTCGACTTGTCCCCAGGTCGAGAAGCGCACCTGTGGACAACTTCTGTGGATAACGCAAATCTGCAGGTAGGACTAGCAGCAGCAGTCGCTGCGCTGCCGGCCCCGGACCGGTCAGGCAGTCAGGCCCGCCCGTCCTGGCTCCGCGCCAGCCAGTCCGCGGCCGCCACGAACTCCGCGTCCGACGTCCCCGGTCGCAGCGCCCGCACATCGTCGACCGCCACACCGGCCCGCGGATACGACCCCAGGAAGCGCACCTTCGGACAGATCCGCTTCAGCCCCATCAGGGCCTCGCCCACCCGCCGGTCCGAGATGTGGCCCTCGGCGTCCACGGCGAAGCAGTAATTGCCGATGCCCGCACCCGTCGGCCGCGACTGGATCAGCATCAGGTTGACGCCGCGCACCGCGAATTCCTGGAGCAGTTCGAGCAGCGCGCCCGGGTGGTCGTCGCCCAGCCACAGGACCACCGACGTCTTGTCCGCCCCGGTCGGTGCCGCGGGCCGCGCGGGCCGTCCCACCAGGACGAAACGCGTCTGTGCGTTCACGGCGTCGTGGATCTCGGTGACGAGCGGTTCGAGGCCGTACGTCGCCGCCGCGAACTCACCCGCGAAGGCGGCGTCGAACCGGCCCTCCTGGACCAGCCGCGCGCCGTCCGCGTTCGACGCCGCCGACTCCCACAGCACGTCGGGCAGGTGCGTCGCCATCCAGTTGCGCACCTGTGGCTGGGCTGCGGGGTGCGCGGTGACCGTCTTGATGTCGGAGAGCTTGGTACCGGGACGCACCAGCAGCGCGAAGCTGATCGACAGCAGCACCTCGCGGTAGATCATCAGCGGTTCGCCGGACGTCAGTTCGTCGAGCGTGGCGGTGATGCCGCCCTCGACGGAGTTCTCGATCGGTACGAGCGCCGCCGCCGCTTCACCGCTGCGTACGGCGTCGAGAGCGGCCGGTACGGACACCATCGGGGCGAGTTCCCGGGTGGCGGCCTCGGGGAGCGTACGGAGGGCGACCTCGGTGAAGGTGCCTTCGGGACCGAGATAGGCATAGCGCGTTGCCGACATACGGTCACCTTAATGCGCCGTGCGGGAGGGCCGTACGGGACGGACGACCGGCCTCAGGACTCCAGCAGCCGCTGTCCCACGTACTCCCCGTCCCGCGCCCCGCCCGGCACCGCGAACAGACCGCTCGCCTCGTGCCGGACGAACGGGGAGAGCGCGTCGCCCCGGTCGAGCTTGCGCTGCACCGGCACGAAGCCGCGCAGTGGGTCCGCCTGCCAGCAGATGAAGAGCAGTCCCGCGTCCGGTGTCCCGTCGGCGGCGATGCCGTCGTGGTACGAGAACGGCCGTCGCAGCATCGCCGCGCCGCCGTTCTGCTCGGGCGCGGAGATACGGGCGTGGGCGTTGGACGGAATGACCAGCTTGCCGTCGGGGCCGGTCTTGTCGAGGTCGAGTTCGGTGCTCTCCTTGCCGCCCGTCAGCGGCGCCCCGTCGCTCTTCTTGCGCCCGATGACCTTTTCCTGATCCCCGCGCGCCAGCTTCTCCCAGTCGTCGAGGAGCATCCGGATGCGGCGTACGACGGCGTACGAGCCGCCCGCCATCCACCCGGGCCCTTCTGCTCCGCCGTCCGCCGGTACGAAGATCCGCCGGTCGAAGTCGGCCTCGGACGGCTTGGGGTTGCCCGTACCGTCGATCTGTCCCATCAGGTTGCGGGCCGTCATGGGCTGCGCGGTCGCCCCCGGGGAACGGTTGAAACCGTTCATCTGCCACCGCACCCTGGCGGCTTCCCCGGCCTCTCTCTGGATCACGCGCAGGGCGTGAAAGGCGACCAGTGCGTCGTCGGCGCCGATCTGTACCCACAGGTCGCCGTTGCTGCGCCGTGCGTCGAGGTGGTCGGAGGAGAAGTCGGGCAGCGGGTCGAGCGCGATGGGGCGCTGTTTGCTCAGTCCCGTACGGCCGAAGAAGGTGCGGCCGAGGCCGAAGGTGACGGTGAGCGAGGAGGGTCCGGCGTCGAGTGCCACCCCGGTGTCGGCGTCGCCGAGGGGTTCGCCGGCCGTCATCCGGCGGGCCGCCGCCGACCAGCGTCGCAGCAGGGCCGCCGCTTCCTTGCGGCCGGCGCCGGGGGCGAGGTCGAAGGCGACGAGGTGGCCGCGGGCCTGGAGGGGTGTGGTGATGCCGGCCTGGTGCTTGCCGTGGAAGGGGACGGCGGTCGAGCCGACGGACGTGAGTGTCTTCGCGTCCGTCGAGGCGTCGGTGGAGGCGTCGGAGCCGGCGGAGGCATAGACGGTGGCGCCGCCGGTGGCGCCGAGTACGAGGCCCGCGGCGCCGGCCGCGCCGGCGGTGCCGAGCAGCCGCCTCCTGGAGACGTCGTTCTCGCGCATGTCGTTGTCGCTCACGCCGGTCAGCCGATCTTCACGTTCTTCTTGACGGTCACTTGGTCGATGTCGGACGTGCGTACGGTCACTTCCATCTCCCACGTCCCGGGCATGGGGATCTGCACCCCGTTCGCACTCCAGTGTCCGGTGGCGATGCGGTCGGGGGCGGCGGGCAGCGGCCCGATCTCCTTGGCGTTGTGGGTGAAGGCGACCTTCACCTCGGGTGCGTCCATGGCGCGCCCGTTGGGCCGCTCAAGCCATACGTGCAGGGCGTTGCTGCCGGAGCGCCCGGGGTCGAGTTCGACCCTGGCGGTGCCCTTGCCGTCCTCGCCGCCGGTGTCGAAGGGGATACGGACGTCGACCGGGCCGGCGGTGGAGGCGGCCGCGGTGTCGCCTCTCCCGGCTTCCTTCTCCTCGGTGCGGCCGGGCTCGGTGCTCGTCAGTACGGTCGTCACGGCCAGCAGCACCACGGCGACCGCGGCTTCCGTCAGTACGGAGCGTCGCAGCCCCCGGCGCCCGGGGTCGGCGTCCCGTACCCGCTTGACGCGCGCGGTGGCCATGGCGGCCTTCTGCCGGGCGAGCTGGGCGGCCCGCTTCGGGTCGTCGGGCACGGTGACGGGCTCGGGTTCCTCGGCCGTCTCCTCGCCGGGTGCGGCGGCGTCGGCTTCCTCGGCCTCGGTGGCCGCCGTCTCCGCCAGCCGTCCCGTCCAGCGTCGCGATATCCACGCGATGCCGACGAGGACGGTGACCAGCCCGATCTTGACGAGCAGCAGCTGCCCGTACGCCGTCCCGGTCAGTGCCGACCAGGAGCCGACCTGCCGCCAGGACTGGTAGATCCCGGTCGCGGCCAGCACGGCGACGCTCGCGAAGGCCAGGCGGGAGAAGTTCCGTACGGCGCCGCGTTCGATGCCCGGCACCCGGTAGAGCGCGACGAGCAGTGCGGCGAGGCCGCCCAGCCAGGTGGCGACGGCCAGCAGGTGCAGTACGTCGACGGGCATCGCGATGCCGGGCTGGAGTCCGGTCGACGCGTGCTCGGAGAGTGCCCAGGTGGCCGCGATTCCGGCGGCCAGGACTCCGCCGCCGAGGGCGAGCCCGAAGGTGAGGTCCTTCTTCTCGCTCAGTTGCTTGTCGTCGAGGGGTGTTTCCCTCTTGGCGTACGCCCCGAACAGCACGGCGACGAAGAGCGCGGCCGCGCCGAGCAGCAGCAGCCGGGAGACGAGCGATGCGCCGGTCTTGGTTTCCAGTACGGCTTTGAGCCCGCTGAGGTCGAAGGCGTCCGCGAGCTTTCCGGACCCGGTGTAGGGGGCGCGCAGCAGCAGCATCACGAGCGTGGAAGCGGTGAGGGTGATCCAGCCCTGTACGACGAGGCGCTGTACGGGCCGTTCGCCGGCGCCGCGCTGCCAGCAGGCCAGTACGAAGGCGCCGCCGCCGACGAGCAGGATGAAGCCGGCGTACGCGGTGTAGCGGGCGATGCCGTAGAGCGCGCCGACGAGGCCGCCGCCCGCGGTCTGTTCGGGCAGGGCGACGGTGGTCTTGGAGGGGGCGCCGATGGAGAAGGTGAAGGCGCCGGAGATGGGGTGGCTGTCGGCGGAGACGGCCTGCCAGGCGACGGTGTAGGTGCCGTCGGGGAGTCCTGGGTTGAGGGCGACGCCGTACTGGACGACGGTGCCTCTGCTCATGTCGCGTACTTCACCGGTGTCGGAGCGTTTCCCGCTCGGTTCCAGTACGCGGATCGAGTCGTTCCCGAGAGCGATCTTTTCGGAGAACGTGAGGGTGATGTGCTTGGGCGCGGTGGCGACGACCGCCCCGTCCTTCGGGTCGCTTCCCGTGAGCGCGGCGTGCGCGGACGCGGGGGCGGCTCCTGCGAGCAGTGTGCCGAGGAGTGCCGTGGTGATGAGCAGCAGCCTGATCACTGCGGCTGCTCCGAAGCGCGGGGCGGTTACCGGCATGGTGTGTCAGTCCCTCACTGCTTCTTGGGGTTGTGGGTGGGCTCCTTGACGGGAAGTTCGGCCTTGATGGGGCCGGCCTTCTCGAAGTGCAGCTCCACGGTCACCGTCTCGCCCTGCTGGGGTTTTTTCTTGAGCTTCAGGAACATCATGTGGTTCCCGCCGCGCTCCAGATCCAGTTCGCCGTCCGCGGGGATGTCGAAGGACGTGACTTCTCGCATCTTCTGGTTCTTGGTCTCGTGGATCTGGACCTCGCCCGCGATGTCACTGGTGACGGAGGTGAGCTTGTCGGCGGTGTCGCTGTCGTTCTTGACGGTGAGGAAGCCGGCGGCCATGTCGTCCATGACGGGTTCCGGCATGAAGGCCCCGCTGATCTTCAGTTCGGGCTTGTCGTCGCCCGGGGAGGAGCAGCCCGCCAGCGCGAGGCCGGCGGCCAGGGCCGCGGCCGTCGCGAGGGTGGTGCGGCGGCGGCTCACGGGTTCTCTCCCTTGATGAGCTTGGGGAGGTCCTTGATGTAGTCGTCGGCGGTGGTGTCCTCGCTGTAGAGGACGTACCCGGCGTCGGTCTTCGGGGAGAACGCGATGACCTGTGCGCCGTGCATGGAGACGACCGTGCCGTCCTTCTCCTTCTTGGGCGGGTCGATGCCGATGCCCATTTGGCGGGCCCCGGCCTGGATGGTGGGGAAGTCGCCGGTGAGTCCGGTGAAGGCGGGGTCGCCGGCGCCCTTGAGCCACTTGCCGAGGGCCTGGGGGGTGTCCCGTTCGGGGTCGGTGGTGACGAAGACGACCTGGAGCTTGTCGCGGTCGGCCCGGGGGAGCTTCTTGTACGCGATGGCGATGTTGCTCATCGTGAGCGGGCAGACGTCGGGGCAGTTGGTGTAGCCGTAGTAGATGAGTGTCGGCTTGCCCTTGGTCTGCTCGCGCAGGTCGTACTTCTTGCCGTGGGTGTCGGTGAGGACGAGGTCCGGCTTCTTGAAGGGCCGGTCGAGTACGGTCGCGGCCTTTTCGTTCGTGTCGGCGGAGACGTCGGTGACGGGCTTGGAGCCGTTGTCGGCCTGGTCGCCGCCGCACGCGGACAGGGTGAGCGCGGCCGTGGCGACGAGCGCCACGGCCAGCGCGTTCTTCTTGCGCATGGAGGTAGTTCCCGGTGTTTCGGTGTGGGGGATGAGGCGTCAGGACGTGCGGCGGCGGCCGGCGAGAACGCCGAAGGCCACACCCGCGACACCCACGATGATGCCGACGACGGCGAGGATGCGGGCGGTCGTGTCGCTGCTCGTGGTGTCGCCGGCGGCCGCCGTCCCGCTCTTGTGGGCGGCGTTGTCGGCGTCGGCCTTGGCGTCGTCCGTTTCCTTGGCGCCGGCGCCGTGGTGGTCGTCCCCGGCGGGCTCGGACAGCTTGAGTACGGGCGCGGGCGACTGCGGCTCCTCCTCGCCCTCCTTGGGCTCCTCGATCCAGCGGACGACTTCCTCGTTGTCGTACGTCTGGACGGCCTTGACGACGAGCTGGTCGGCGTCCTCGGGGAGCTGGCCGAGGGAGAGCGGGAACTGCTGGAACTGGCCGGGTCCGATCTTGCCGCCGGTCCAGGTGACCTTGGAGACGGCTTCGTTGATCTCCTTGCCGTGGACCTTGAGCGGCTTGTCGAGCTTGGTCTTGGTGACCTCGGTCTTCCAGCCGGGCACGGGCTGCGGCATTACGGACGACAGCGGGTGGTCGGTGGGGAAGGAAATTTCGAGCTTGACGGTGGAGGCGTTGTCCCGCTCGTTGGGCACCTTGATGTTGACGGTGGCGTAGCCGCCCTTTTCGGCGGGTCCGACGGGCTGCACGCCGACGTGCGCGAAGGCCGTTCCCGCGAACAGCAGGACGGTGGAAGCGGCGGTGGCACCGGCGAGAGAGACGGCGGACATACGGGTGACGTTCATCTGGGAACACTCCACGGCAGAGGTGAATGACGCTCCGGTGCGCGGGTGCGCGCCGGCGTCGCGGCGCCGTTCCCGTGGTGTTGCGTGTGGTACGCCGGGGAAGTGCGCCGCGTCAGGCTGCGAGTACGAGCGCCGCCGTGGGCGGTCCGCGCCTGATCACCGTGTGCTGGAGGGCTTCCCCGGCGGGCCGCAGGGGCGTGATGAAGGGAGTGCTGGGGGTGCGCGGCCGGCGTGCGGGCGTTGCGGTGAGCGGCCCGGCGTTCAGCGACCGTACGAGTGCCAGGGCTGCGCGCAGCGACCGTACGAGTGCGCCGTCGGCGACGTCGTGGGCCGACAGCAGGATGAGCCGGGACAGTGCGAGGTCCCCGTGGCGCAGGAGCCATCCGGTGGCGACGGCGGCGAGCAGGTGGCCGAGCAGCATGGGGAGGGTGGGCAGCAGCCCGGCGGCCGGTTCGGTGGCGCCCGTGTGGTGCGCCGCTTGTGCGGCGTGCGCGAGGTGCTGCTGCGCCGTGTGTACGGAGGTGGGGTCGATGCCCGCTTCGGTGATGACGCGGCGCGCTTCGGCGGTGCTGAGCGGCAGTGCGCCGGCGCCGCACACGAGCTTGGCGGCGAAGGCGCGCAGCGAGGTGTCGGTGGCGGCGCTCTCCAGCGCCGGGCTGTGCTGGCCGAACCCGAAGAGGGTGTGCAGGGCGAGCTGTCCGCCGGTCAGTGCGGCGGCGATGGCGGGCATGGTGCGTGCGCGCCCGGCGAACGGTGCGACCAGGCCGAATACGGCGGCGGCGCCGAGTGCAAGCGTCCACCAGGGAACGGTGGCGCAGGACGCCATGACGTGTCCGGTCGCGGCCAGCACGACACAGACCGCGGTGAACACCGCGGTCCTGAGCAGCCGCAGACGGGCTGCGGCGCGTGCGTCGGACGTAGACATGGCCTCGACATCATCGCACTGCGTCCACGGCTTTCCCACGGCAGGTCCGGGAGCGTATACACCGGCACAAGGAGTGCGCGCATCGGCCGAATGAGGGCAATCACGTTGACTCCACGCTTATGAAGGGTTGCTTGCGGCAATACGTATCCGTATGTCGAGCCGCAGCCAGGAGGCTGGAGCATGAGCATCTGGTGGTCTCTCCACTTGCGGCGCGAAGCCGCGAGCGTCCCGCTCGCCCGTCGCCTTCTGCTCGGCACCATGGAGACGGCGGGGGTGGATCCGGACATCTCCTACGACCTGTCGGTCGCGCTCAGCGAAGCCTGTGCGAACGCGGTCGAGCACGGTGGGGACGAGCATTCCGGAACACCCTGCGCGGAATATCGCGTGACCGCTTATCTGGACGGCGAGAAATGCCGTATCGAGGTCGCCGACTCCGGGCCGGGCTTTCCCCCTTCGCGGCGGGGGCATCGCGCCGCCGTACGTCCCGCACTGGCCTCGGCGGAGAACGGCAGAGGTCTGTGTCTGATCGAGCAGCTCGCCGACCATGTCCATTTCCGGAACCGGCCGGGGCGTGGCGCCGTGGTCAGTTTCGACAAGGTCCTGAAATGGCGCGAGGGCGCGCTGCTCAAGGTGTCCTGAGGTCCTTGAGCGGCGCGCCCTGACTGGCCGGATCTGTGCGTCAGCCCTGCTTGACCTGTGCCATCCAGGCTTCGACCTCGTCGGAGCGGCGCGGCAGTGCGGCCGACAGGTTCCGGTTGCCGTCTTCGGTGACGAGGATGTCGTCCTCGATGCGGACGCCGATGCCGCGGTACTCCTCGGGCACGGTCAGGTCGTCGGTCTGGAAGTACAGGCCGGGCTCGACGGTCAGGCACATGCCCGGCTCCAGCGTTCCGTCGGCGTACGCCTCGCGGCGGGCGGCGGCGCAGTCGTGTACGTCCATGCCGAGCATGTGACCGGTGCCGTGCAGGGTCCAGCGGCGCTGGAGGCCGAGCTCCAGGACCTTCTCGACGGGGCCTTCGACGAGGCCCCACTCGACGAGCTTCTCGGCGAGTACGCGCTGCGAGGCGTCGTGGAAGTCGTGGTACTTCGCGCCGGGCCTGACGGCGGCGATACCGGCTTCCTGGGCTTCGTACACCGCGTCGTAGATCTTGCGCTGCAGGTCGGTGAAGGCGCCGTTGATCGGCAGGGTGCGGGTGATGTCGGCGGTGTAGAGGGTGTGGGTCTCCACGCCGGCGTCGAGCAGCAGCAGGTCGCCGGAGCGTACGTCGCCGTCGTTGCGCACCCAGTGGAGGGTGGTGGCGTGCGGTCCGGCGGCGCAGATGGAGCCGTAGCCGATGTCGTTGCCCTCGACGCGGGCGCGCAGGAAGAAGGTGCCTTCTATGTAGCGCTCGCTGGTCGCCTCGGCCTTGTCGAGGATCTTGACGACGTCCTCGAAGCCGCGGACGGTCGAGTCGACGGCCTTCTGGAGCTCGCCGATCTCGAAGGCGTCCTTCACGGCGCGGGCCTCGGAGAGGTGGACGCGCAGTTCCTCGTCGCGTTCGGCGGTGACCTTGTCGGAGAGCGCGGCTTCGATGGCGGCGTCGTGTCCACGGACGGCCCGGACGGGTCCGGTGGCTGCCTTCAGGGCGGCGGCGAGCTCGCGGACGTCCTTGGCGGGGATGCCGAGGAGCTGCTCGGCCTCGGTGAGGGAGTGGCGGCGGCCGACCCACAGTTCGCCCTGGCCGTCGAGCCAGAATTCGCCGTTCTCGCGGTCGGAGCGGGGCAGCAGGTAGACCGTCGCGTCGTGGCCGCCGTCGGCTTGTGGACGCGGTTCCAGTACGAGGACGCCGTCCTGCGTCTGGTCGCCGGTGAGGTAGGCGTATTCGGTGGAGGCGCGGAAGGCGTACTCGGTGTCGTTGGAGCGGGTCTTGAGGTTGCCCGCGGGGATCACGAGGCGCTCGCCGGGGAAGCGGGCACTGAGGGCGGCGCGGCGGTCGGCGGTGTGCGCTGCCTGTGCGATCGGCTCGAGGCCGTGCAGTTCGGTGTCGGCCCAGCCGGACTTCATGTTCTCGGCGAGCTCGTCGGAGACGCCCGGGTACAGGCCGTTCTTCCGCTGCTTGATCGGCTCTTCGGTCTCTTCCGGGGTCTCCGGCATGAGCTCTTCGGACACGACTGTCTCCTCGATACGACACTGGACCGCCCTCCATCGTATGTGCGACGGAAGGACGGCCCAGGGCCTTGTGGACAACTGTGAGGAATCAGTCGAACCGCGCGGCGAGCAGCACGATGTCGTCCGCCGAGTCCGCCGTGTCGGTGCCGCCCGGCAGCAGGGTGCGCAGTACGTGGTCGGCGATCGCTTCGGGGTCGTTCCGGACGGCTCTGGGCACGCTCGCGGCGGCCGCGTGCAGCCGTGCGAAGGCCCGGTCCATGGGGTCGCCGGTGCGCTGGAGCAGCCCGTCCGTGTAGAGGAGCACCGTTTCGCCGGGTGCGGGCGTCAGTTCCACGCTCGGAGCTTCCCAGCAGGCGAGCATGCCCAGGGGTGCGGAGAGCGAGGTCTCGACGTATTCGGTACGCCGGTCGCCGACGATCAGCGGGGGGCTGTGTCCGGCGCCGGCCAGCACGATCTTGCGCCGGGCCGGTTCGCAGTACGCGAAGAGGGCGGTGGCCGACCTGGCGGGTTCGGTGAGCCGCAGGAGCAGTTCGAGGTCGGAGAGTACGGCGACGGGGTCCTCGCCCTCCATGACGGCGTACGCCCGGAGGCTGGCCCGCAGCCGGCCCATCGCGGCGAGCGCACTGGGCCCCGATCCGGAGACCGATCCGACGGCGAGCCCGAGAGCGCCCTCGGGGAGCGGAAGCGCGTCGTACCAGTCGCCGCCGCCGTGGGGTCCTGCGCGGTGGCGGGCGGCGAGCTGTACGCCGGCGACGCGGGGCAGTCTGCTGGGCAGCAGTTCCTCGGCGACGGTGGCCACTTGTGCGCGGGCGTGGTCCAGTTCCAGGAGCCGGGCCAGGTGTTCGGCGGCGTAGCGCGCGTAGAGGCCCGCGAGGTGGCGCTGGCGTTCGCCGGGTTCGGCCGGTTCGTCGTACAGCCAGACGGCGGCGCCGAGCCGCCCGGATGTTTCGGTGGTCAGGGGCAGGGCGTAGCTGGCGGCGTATCCGAGGCGGGCTGCGACTTCGCGGTGGCGCGGGTCGAGTTCCGCCTCGCCGAGGAGGTCGGGGTGGGCGATCTCGGTGGGGCGGGGGGCTCCGGGGAGCCCGTCGAGGAGTCGCCCGTACGACGTGGAACTGCGCGGCACGGTCTCGATGTGGCCGAGGTCGGCGTGGGCGAGGCCGAGTCCGACGGTCGTGGAGGGGCCGAGGCCGTCGGCCGGTTCGAGGACGACGAGGCCGCGGCGGGCGCCCACGAGAGCGGCTCCGGCGCGGAGCACTTCGTGCAGTGCGCCGTCGAGCAAACGGGTGCGGACCAGGCGTTCGGTGAGTTCGTGGAGGGTGGTGAGGTCGGAGACCCAGCCTGCGAGCCGGTCCTGAAGCACCGCGCCGGCGGCGGCGGGTGGGGCAGGGGTCGACGGATGAGGCGCGACAGTGTGCGCGGGCGGCGGAACCACTGGATCGATTCCAGCCACTTTCGGCACGTGCGGGGCGCTCATGATCGCGGGCTTTCCAGCTGGTGCGTTTTGCTCAATAGCATCGCAAACCCCCATGTCATTCTGCGCCGCTATCAATGCATCCACATGTACACGCACAAGTAAGGGGATGTCCAGCATTGTCATCGTGGGACTCTTGGTGTCTGTGGGATAGCCAAGTTGGCCTAAAAATGCCACACGCGGCAATAATTTGCGATCGACTGAGGGCGTTCGACAGCGCGTCATATCAACCGTGATGGGTACCTAATCGGTGATGGCCAGGGGCAGTTGGGACCGCCCCGGAACCTGGCGGCGGGCCTGGGCGTCTTAATCGCCGTGGGCCGCGTCCCATCCCCGAGTAGCGGGACAGCAACTACGGATCCACTGCTGATCTCCTACGGATCAGTTCAGCGCCATGTGTGCGCCACCCTTCGCTACGTTTCACGCCCGGCCCCGACGGGCTGCCCGTGCCGCAGGCTGAAAAATGCGGCGACGCACCACCAGTACGCATCCAGTACGTGACGTGCACGCTCAGTGAAGATATGCACACATGGTGTGATATGGACCTCGGCGTTCAACGGAAAGGAACGAGCGCTCATGCGCGAGATCCTCGGAAGGCGACGCAGGCTCCGGTTCCGGCGAAGTGAGGGGCCTGCCCAACTCGGCGCGGCGCTGACCTGCGCCACCGCCTGGCAGTGGCCCGTGCTTCCCGGAGTGGGGCTGAGCCCACCGGGTGCCCGCGGCGGCCCGGGGCAGGCCTGCGCCTGTCCTGATCCCGATTGCGTGGTTCCCGGCGCGCACCCCTTCGACCCGGGCATCCTGGCGGCCACCACCGACGAACGCATGATCCGCTGGTGGTGGACCAACCGTCCGGTGGCGCCCATCATGCTGGCCACCGGCGGCGCCGCTCCGTGCGCGATCAGCCTGCCGGCGGTCGCCGGCGCCGTGGCGCTGACGGCGCTCGACGGCATGGGAATGCGCCTGGGCCCGGTCGTCGCGACTCCCACCCGCTGGTCGCTGCTGGTCGCCCCGTACTCCCTGGAGCGGCTCGGTGAGCTGCTGTACGCCAAGGACTGGGTGCCCAGCTCGCTGCGGTTCCACGGGGAGGGCGGCTATCTGGTGCTGCCGCCCTCGGAGACGGGGGCCGGGCAGGTGCGCTGGGAGAGGGCACCCATGGCCGGTTCGGCGGCGCCCTGGCTGCCGGATGTGGAGGCGGTCGTGGACGCGCTGGTCGCGGCGAGCAACGGTGCACCGGACGGCGGCAGCCGGCTCGCGTACTGAGCGCGTTTCTGTGAGGCGAGGGGCCCTCGCCGGCGGTTCTACGCCGGCGCGGGCCCCTCTTCGCGTCGGCGCAGGCCCCCCGCCTCACTCGTACGGGTGTGAGCGGGCCGGTCTTCCGGGCAATCGGGCGCGCGGCTCCCGTGCCGCCGGTCATCCGTCGATATCTTCGGCCCACCGTCAGAATTTCCGGGCAGTCGACAGGTGGGACCCGCCTTGAATCTCCGCATGACCGGGCTCGCGGCCGTAGTGGTGTTCACCGTCCTGCTGCCGCTGGCCGGCGCGTCCGCGGAACCCGAGCCCGCGCCTGTACCCGCGCCCGTACCCGACGACGCCAAGGGGGCTCCTGCGACCGTTCCCGGGAACATCTCTGCGCCTGCCTCTGCGCCCGCCTCTTCGCCCGCTGCTTCGCGGGGCGCGTCCGCGCAGTGCGGTCCCGAACTCAGCTCCCCGGAAGGCATCGAGGGGCAGACCTGCGTGCTGACCGAGGGCGGCAGTACCTGGGCGCGTACGTACTACCGCAATGCGACGGGTGCGGAACTGAGATCCGTACTCACACTGATGGGACCCGCCGACCGGACCGTTCAGATGCATTGCGCGGTGAGCGCCGGGGACGAACCCGGGGTGTGCGAAACACCGCGTGAGCCTACGCGTGGGAAAGCCGGTGAATATTCGGCGGTGTCGGAGTTCGCCGCGACGGGAGACGGGCCGTTGCTGCTGCGCTCCGGAAGCAACTCTGCGGTGGCCGCGCGCCGTTGACCGGTCGATACGACAGGTGGCGGGGCGGGGATACAGAAAGACCCGGTCGCTGGCGACGGGGGATGCACCAGCGACCGGGCACTTAGAACGGTAACAAGATATCTGCGGTTGGCAAATTCGATCTCCCTTATTCAGACAGGGATTTACCTGCTGATACGGGAGTTGTGACCGGAGTCACCGATCATCCGACAGAAACTGTCACCGTCAGCTGAGCGTCACCTGGCGGTTGGTGAGACCGCCCCGCGCGCGGCGCTCCTCCGCGGTCAGCGGAGCGTCCGAAGCGAGGGCGACCGCGAGCCGCTCGGCGAGTTCCGCGGCGGGCTTCTCGACGTCCTCCGCACGGGTCTCGCTCGGCAGGTCCCAGACCGGAACCACCAGCCCGTGCGCACGGAAGGAACCGACGAGACGGGTGCCTTCGCCGAGCGAGGACGTACCGGCGGCGTGCAGCCGGGCGAGCGCGTCGAGGAGCTGGTCCTCCGCGTACGGCATGACCCAGCGCAGGTGGTTCTTGTCGGGCGTCTCGCACCAGTACGCGGCGTCGGCACCGGTGAGCCGGACGGTGGGGATCGCGGCGGCGTTGGCGCGCTCCAGGGAGGCGCTCACCTCGGGCGTCGCGTTCTCCGCGTCGGGAACCCAGAACTCGAAGCCGGAGTGGACCTCGGGCTCGAAGGGCGCATCCGCGTCGAGCAGGTCCTGGAGGCGCGGACCGCCCGCGGGGGCGCGCTCGGCGGCGACGGGCGTGCCGGGCTTCGCGGTCAGGGCGCGCCGCAGGGTGTCCGCGAGGTCGCGGCTGAGGTCGCCGGAGGGGGTGTCGTTCTGCAGGCCGAGCAGGACGGAACCGTCGTCGCGGCGCAGGGCGGGCCAGGCCATCGGAAGTACGGTCGCCAGGGTGACGGAGGGGACGCCGTCGGGCAGCCCGTCCTTCAGCGTCAGCGGCGCGGTGGCGGCGGGCACCAGCTCGCGCAGGGCGACCCAGTCGCTCTCGCCGGCCAGGCCCTCGAAGGGGCGCTGGACCAGTTCGGTGACGGCGTGCGCGGCGGCGCGGCCGTGGCAGGCCTTGTAGCGACGGCCGGAACCGCACGGGCAGGGCTCGCGGGCTCCGACGACCGGCACCTCCCCGCCTGCCACCTGGGCCTGCGGCTTGGTTCCCCTTGCGGGCTGGGGGCGCTTCTTGGCCATGGCTTGGCTTCTCCCGTTCACGGCAGTGCTGTGTCGGGCGCGAGCCTAGCCGCTGAGCGGGTCCCGGCAAGGACCGGCAAGGACCGGCCGGGGCCGACCGGTCCTTGCCGGGACCGGCCGGGACCGCGACGAGTCGGCCGACGTCGTCGGAAGCCGGCGGGACCGAACTCCCCGACAAAGGTCAGTCGAGGTCGTCGAACGGGTCCGCGAAGTCCAGCTCCGGAACCGCGACGCGCGTAGCGAAGTCCTCGCGCCGGCGCCCCTCGGTGACGTTGACCCACACCGTGACCTCGCCGGTCGCGCTGTCCCGTACGCCCCAGTCCTGCGCCAGCGCCGTAATGATGTTGAGCCCGCGGCCGCCGCGCGCGGTGACCGAGGGCGTGGCGGGAACCGGTCGGGTCGGACCGCCCCCGTCCGTCACTTCGACAGTGAGCCTGCCTGCCGGGTCGACGCGCCACGCGGCGCGGATGTCACCGTCACCGACCTCCGCCTGACCCAGCGGCCTGCCGTGACGGCAGGAGTTGCTGAGCAGTTCGGACAGGATCAGTACGGCATCGTCGATGACCGAATCGGACACTCCGTTGACGCGCAGGTCGTCGCGCAAACGGCGTCTTGCTTCCCCCACGCCGGCAGGGCCATGGGGCACGGCCATGCTCGACGACGTGGGCACTTCCCGTGCCACCACCAACGCCACCCCCGAGACCTCCTTCGCCCCACGCCACGAAGTGAATGCCCCAATGGCCTGGACCGGAAACCGGCCAAGCGCCGGTCAGTGAGGCACTCGTACCGATCGAATACGGAACGAACGCGCCGGTGCACTCCCTGTGGCAGCGGTTACGGGCGTCCCAGCTGGGCCAGGACCTGCTTCGGGCGGTTGGTGATGATGGCCTCCACCCCGAGGCCCACGCAGAGGTCGACGTCCCGCGGTTCGTTGACCGTCCATACGTGGACCCGGTGGCCCGCGCGGTGCAGCCGCTCGATGTAGCCGGGGTGGTTGCGGACGATCCGGATGCCGGGGCCCGCGATGTGCGCACCGGCCGGGAGCCGTCCGTCGCGCAGGCGCGGCGAGACGAACTGCATCAGGTAGACGGTCGGGAGGGTGGGCGCGGCGGCCGCCACCCGGTGCAGCGAGCGCGCCGAGAAGCTCATGATGCGTACGGGAGAGGGCTCGTCGGCGACGGGTGCGTCCAGCCCGAAGCGCTTCAGCAGATGGAGCAGCCGCTCCTCGACCTGGCCGGCCCAGCGGGTGGGGTGCTTGGTCTCGATGGCCAGCTCGACGCGGCGCCCGGCGTCCGAGACCAGCTCCAGGAGGCGCTCCAGCGTCAGTACGGACGTGAACTCGCCAGGGCTGTGCCCCCGGGCCGGGTCCCAGTCGGGGGACTCCTCGCTGTCCCGCCAGGAGCCGAAGTCGAGGGCGGCGAGGTCGGCCAGTTCGAGGGCGGAGACGGCGCCGCGGCCGTTGGAGGTGCGGTTCACCCGGCGGTCGTGGACGCAGACGAGGTGCCCGTCCGCAGTGAGCCGTACGTCGCATTCGAGGGCGTCGGCGCCGTCCTCGATCGCCTTTGTGTACGCCGCCAGGGTGTGCTCGGGGGCGTCCTCGGAGGCGCCGCGGTGAGCGACGACCTGGATGGTGTGCTGCCGTGCGTGAGTCACCGCGTCATGGTGTCACCGTGGAGGGGTAGGCGGAAAAGCGCGTCCCGGGAACGGCCGGTCGGCCCTTCTGGAGATGCGGCTGTTTTGTCCGTTGTAAAGGATGTTCCCGGGATGCACAGGAACCGCTTACGGTCCTCTGATGTGTGGTGGGAAAAGCTGACAGCGGACACTTGCACAGTGCTGGCGTTGACCGAGACCGACGTGGGACCGAGGAGAAGAGAGCTGTGAGCACCGAGAACGAGGGCACTGCGGTTCCGGCCGCCCCTTCAGCACCTCCCGTGCCGGTGGCCGCTCCCGGGCCCGCCTCCGACTCCACGGGTACGAACCCGGCGGCCCCCGGCCAGGAGCCGCCGCCCCCCGCCGCCAACCCCGCTCCGGCCCAGCCCGTACACAACCCCACCACGCAGGGCGCGCAGGGGCCCGCGCCCGAGCCGCAGCCGGGATACATGCCGGTGCCCCAGCCCCATCCCCAGCAGGCGCCCCGGGGGGCCGGGGCGGCGGCCGGAACCACGGCGGCCGGAACCGGCGCCGGGTGGCCGCCGCCTCCCCCGTCGTACCCGTACGGCGGCGGCGGTGGCAGCGGCGACGGCGGCGGCGGCCCCGCGTGGGGCGCGCCCATGGCGCCCGTACCTCCCGCCCGCAGGAAGCGCGCCGGCGGTCTGGTCGCCGGGGTACTGGCCGCCGCGCTCGTCGCGGGCGGTGTCGGCGGGGGCATCGGGTACTGGGCCGCCGAGCGCAACGACAGCCCGACCGACTCCACCACCGTCTCCGCGTCCGGCAACACGAAGGACTTCAAGCGCGACGCCGGCACCGTCGCGGCGGTCGCCGGCAAGGCGCTGCCGAGTGTCGTCACCATCGAGGCGCAGGGCGGCGACGGCGAGGGCGGCACGGGAACGGGCTTCGTCTACGACAAGGAAGGCCACATCGTCACCAACAACCATGTGGTGGCGTCGGCGGCGGACGGCGGCGAACTGTCCGTCACCTTCTCCAACGGCAAGAAGTACGACGCCGAGGTGGTCGGCCGCGCGGAGGGCTACGACGTAGCCGTACTGAAGCTGAAGAGCGCCCCTCCCGGCCTCGCCCCGCTGCCCCTGGGCGACTCCGACAAGGTCGCCGTCGGCGACTCGACGATCGCCATCGGCGCGCCCTTCGGCCTGTCGAACACGGTCACCACCGGCATCATCAGCGCCAAGAACCGCCCCGTGGCCTCGGGCGACGGCCAGAACAGCAAGGCCTCGTACATGAGCGCCCTGCAGACCGACGCATCGATCAACCCGGGCAACTCGGGCGGCCCGCTGCTGGACGCGAGCGGCGCCGTCATCGGCATCAACTCGGCCATCCAGTCGGCCGGCACGGGCGGCTTCGGCCAGTCCCAGGCGGGCTCCATCGGCCTGGGCTTCGCGATCCCGGTCAACCAGGCGAAGACGGTCGCCCAGCAGCTGATCAAGACCGGCGAGCCGGTCTACCCGGTGATCGGCGCCACGGTCTCCATGGACCCCAAGAGCGAAGGCGGCGCGGTCATCGCGGACCGCGGCACGGGCGGCACGGTGGCGGTCCCGGCGGACAGCCCGGCCGGCAAGGCCGGTCTGAAGGCGGGCGATGTCATCACCAAGCTCGACGACAGGGTCATCGACAGCGGCCCGACCCTGATCAGCGAGATCTGGACCCACGAGCCGGGCGACGAGGTCACGCTGACGTACGAGCGCGACGGCAAGACATCGACGGCCGAAGTCACCCTGGGCCAGCGCAAGGGCGACGACAGCTGACCGGCTAGGCTGTCCCTCGCGCGACCGCGGGCCGGTGGCGCGAGGGTGGGTTGCCCGAGCGGCCTAAGGGAACGGTCTTGAAAACCGTCGTGGCAGCGATGTCACCGTGGGTTCAAATCCCACACCCACCGCAGACGAACGACCCCCGACCAGCTGAACCGGTCGGGGGTCGTCGCCGTCCCAGCGGGCGCGTGGGGGGCGGGCCGGAAGTGGGGTGGTGGTGGCCGTACGTGCTCAACCCCGTGGTGTGACGTGGCTGTGTGTCAGAGGAGGAGGCGGTTGCTGAGGGTGTCGCCGAGCGACGCGAGCGTGAACGCGGTCGCGAACGCGGTGATTCCCCAGCGGATACGCCCGCGCAGGGCCAGCGCCGCCCCTCCAGCCCCGGCGACCGTGCCCAGGGCGCACACCGCTACCCACGTGCCCATGCCCGCACCGGCGTTGAGGGCCAGCGCGACGACTGTCAGAGAGGTGACCGACGCCAGCGTCGACAGCGCGGCAGTCACGATGCGCGGCCCTCGGGCCTTCCGCGCCCTGTCGTCCGCGGAGCCCGGACTCGCCTGTTGCTGAAAGCGCGACCGCAGGTCGTTCATGTCCGGCGTCTGGCCACTGCGTGCAGTCATGGGGGTGGAGCCTAGTGCCCGGCCCGCTGCGGTACGGCCGGGGAGTCTCTCTAGACTCGGTGGCCATGACGAGCCCCGACGCGGATGGTCCCGCCACTACAGCCACAGTCATCCGTTTGGGTCGGAGCGCTGCCCGGACCCAGGTCCCGGCCGGAGTCGGCTGCACCGTGGTCGGCGCTTTCGCCGTGCTCGGGGGCGTCGCGGTCATGGCTGGGCCGGCCGGGAAGGAACCCAACCCCGGTGGCGTCGTCGGCGTGCTCGTCGGGCTGCTGATCGGTTTCCTCGGTGTGGTCTTCCTGACCGCCTCCTGGAAGTCCCGGAACACCTTCCTGTACGTCGATCACACAGGCTTGTGGGTCAGCAACCGCGGAGGCCAAGAGGTCATCCCCTGGGGCAGCCTGGCCGGCGTGGGTCTGAACTGGAGCACGACGGGCGCCCGTCCCGCGAAGCACTATTCCGTCGAGCTGATCCCCAACGGCCCCATCGACCGCGACGACCCGGTCCTGTGGGCCATGGTCCGCGACGAGGAGCCTCTGCGCCCCGGCCTGCCACGACTGCGCTACCGCCTCGTCACCAACGGCGGTTTCCGGGAGCCCCTGGTCGCGGCGGTCCAGCAGTACGTCCCCCATCTGTGGCTCGGCGAGGCCGAACGCGAGCGTGGCTACCTCGGCCTGCCCGACGTCAAGGGCCACCGGCAGCGCACTCGCGGTCGTACGCGCTGAGAGGGCGTGCCCGGCCGAGGCGGCGACCCGGCCGGGGTGTCAGGGGGCCGTCGTGAGGCGGGCGGCGGAGGCGATGGTGGCTCGGGCTTCGCGTTCCGGGAGGCCCGTCTGGACTGCCGCCTCTGTCAGTGCGTCCGCCAGGGAGTCGCCGATGCCGTTCTCGTACGCGCGGCAAGCGGCCCAGAAGAGGCGGGTGTTGCGCTGGCCTGCGTGTGCCGCCCGTACGAACTGGACCAGGCCGTGGCCGCGTCCGGGCCCGTCGGACCGGCTGCCGGTGGGGGCGTGGGGGCGTACGGGGGGCGCGAGGAGGCGGAGCAGTGCGCCGGGGCAGGGGGCCGGCGCGAGGTGGCCGGTGCCGGGCGCGGTGCGGTAGATGCCGTGGGCGGTGAGGGAGCCTGGGCCCACCAGGTAACCGCCGGTGCCGCGGATGTCGATGCCGGGGGCGAGGCGGCTCGCGGAGTTGGGGACGACTGTGTCCGGCGGACCGGTCAGCCAGATGTGGCGGCCGCCGCTGGGGGTGAGGACGACGACGGTGTCCGGAATCGTGAAGAGGTGCCGCAGCGCCAGGTGCTTGAGGGCTGTGGTGGAGTCGGCGTCCGTTTCGCGGGCCTTATCGGTGCCGGTGCCGGTGCCGGTGCCGGTGCCGGTGCCGGTGCCTGTGTCCGGTTTCGTGTCCAGGTCTATGCCGATGAGGTGGTACGGGGGACGGCCGCAGGCGATGCCGTAACCGGTGGCCCAGGGGGCGGCGGCGAAGAGCGCGCGGACGGCGGCGGGGTCGGTGGTGGCGTCGTGGACGCCGTGCCCGGGGCGCCCGCACTCGCCCCGGCACAGGGACGGCTCGGGGGCGTCGCGGTGCGGGGAGCGCAGGGCGGGGAGCTTGGTGCGGGACAAGGGGATGACGGGGAGCCCGCGCTCGGCGGCGGAGAGAGCGTGGGCGAGGGCCAGGGTGGCGGCGCGCCGGTCGAAGGTGGCCATGTCTTCTATTTTCGTACGAGTGTTCGAAGAAGGGAAGGGGGGCGGATTGGCCGAATATGTGCTGGAACGCTTTTTCCCTTGCGGTGACCGGGTTGTCGCGGTGTGGGGGCGTGAGCTGTGGTTTTGGGGGCGTGAAGGGTGTTTATCGACATGTCCTCACGCTTGAGGGGGAATAAGGGCCTCCGGGGTGGTTCGCCGGGGATTCGGTGGGCAATTCTGATCTCGCGACGTCGTGACCATCGCTGAGGCAGTCGGCCAACTGCCCCGGAACAAGCCGTACTTACAGTTCCTGGAGGAATTCACATGGCAAGCATCCGTACCGCCCGTGTCATCGCTGCCGTTGCCGCCCTGCCTCTCGCGGCCGCTCTTTTCACGGGTGTCGCCGTTGCGGACAACGGTTCCTTCGCGAATGACGGATCGAACGCGACCGTGGCCACGGTCAGCGGAAGCGGTGTCGGTGGCCACAACGGCGGCAACTCGACCACCACGCAGCAGGTGGCTACGGGTGGCGGCGCGTCGAACCAGAACAACACGGCGAGTGTCAACGGCTCGGGCTTCACGGCGATCGACCAGGACAACGAGACCGTCGCGGTGAACTTCGCGCAGCTCTGGTGAGCC
Organism: Streptomyces sp. TRD_SC_5; assembly: GCF_056836825.1. Taxonomy (NCBI): domain Bacteria; kingdom Bacillati; phylum Actinomycetota; class Actinomycetes; order Kitasatosporales; family Streptomycetaceae; genus Streptomyces; species Streptomyces sp. TRD_SC_5. The sequence continues at coordinate 3,770,215 of NZ_JBWZZS010000001.1, forward strand.
GCGACCCGGCCGGGGTCTGTGTTGCGGGGTGAATGACTGCCTGCGCGACGGCGCTTGTCGCCGTCGCGCAGGCCGTTCGCGTTTCGGGGCGCGGTCGGCCTCCTTGACAGCGCGGGCAGAACTGACGGACAGTCAGAAACCGACATCCGTGACGCCGCCTGCCGTCGGAGGACGCTGCCGTGCACCTTGCCCCCACCGCGCGCCAGCGGCAGTTGCGTGCCGAACTCCGCTCGTACTTCGGCCGCGTACTGGCCGGCTCGGACCCGCAGGACGCCGCCGGGCAGCGCGCGCTGCTGCGACGGATCGGCGGCGACGGGATGCTCGGGCTCGGCTGGCCCGTCGAGTACGGCGGCCAAGGGCGCGGCGCCGACGAACAGTTCGTGTTCTTCGACGAGGCGTACCGGGCGGGCGCGCCCGTCTCCATGGTCACGCTCAATACGGTCGGCCCGACACTGATGAAGTACGGGACGCCCGAGCAGCAGGACTTCTTCCTCCCCCGGATCCTGCGCGGCGAGATCGTCTTCGCGATCGGTTACACCGAGCCGTCGGCCGGTACGGACCTCGCGTCGCTGCGCACGCGCGCGGTGCGCGAGGACGACGAGTGGGTCGTCGACGGCCAGAAGATCTTCACCAGCAACGCCCAGAACGCCGACTGGATCTGGCTGGCCTGCCGTACGGACCCCGATGCCCCCAAGCACAAGGGCATCTCGATCGTGCTGGTGCCGACGGACGCTCGCGGCTTCTCGTGGACGCCGATCGAGACGGTCGGCGGACTGACCACCACCGCGACGTACTACGACGGCGTCCGGGTGCCGGCCGCGAACCTTGTCGGTGAGGAGAACGGCGGCTGGGGGCTGATCACCAACCAGCTCAACCACGAGCGGGTGGCGCTCGCCGCGATCGGCATGCAGGCCGAGGACTGCTACGAGCAGGCTCTGGCGTACGCCGCGACTCCCGACCCGGCGACGGGCGCACGGCCCGCCGACCGGCCGTGGGTACGGGCCCGGCTGGCCGAGGCGCATGCCCGGCTGGCGGCGGTGCGGCTGCTGAACTGGCGGCTGGTGGGCGACGTGGGGGCGGGCGCGCTCACGCCGGGTGATGCGAGCGGCGTGAAATTCATGGGGACCGAATCGGCCGTCGCGGTGTATCGGATGTGCCAGGAAGTGGCGGGCGAGGCGGGAATGGTGCGCTCCGGTTCTGTGGGGGCCTGGGGGGACGGGGAGCTGGAGCGCATGAACAGGGCAGCGCAGATCAACACCTTCGGGGGCGGGGTGAGCGAGGTGCAGCGGGAGATCGTGGCGACGATGCGGCTCGGGATGCCGAGGGGGCGGCGATGAGCGGCGACGCGAGTGAGGACGCGAGTGGTGACGCGAGCGCGGACGCGAGCGCGGATCTGTACGGGCTGCTGAAGGCGTTCGAGGGGCGGGCGGCCGCGGTCGCGGGCGTCGGCAAGGACCCTGTCAACGAAGCGATGATCCGGCACTGGTGCGAGGCGATGGGGGATGCCGGGCCGGCGTACGCGGGCCCCGGCGCGATCGCCCCGCCGACGATGCTCCAGGCCTGGACGATGGGCGGCCTGTCCGGGCATACGGGCAGGTCGGCGGCGTACGACGAACTGCTCGCGCTGCTGGACGGCGCGGGGTACACCTCGGTGGTCGCGACCGACTGCGAGCAGGAGTACGTGCGGGATCTGCGGCCCGGGGACCGGATCGGCTTCGACGCGGTGATCGAGTCCGTGTCGGAGCGCAAGACGACCAAGCTGGGCACCGGGCACTTCGTCACGACGCGTATGGATGTCCGCGCGGACGGGGAGCCGGCCGGGACGCACCGGTTCCGCATCCTCAAGTACGCCCCGGCCGCACGGCCACGCCCCGACGCCCGAAGCGAGCGGCCCCGGCCCGTCGTCAACCGGGACAACGCGGGGTTCTGGGACGGCGTGGCCCGGCACGAGCTGCTGATCCAGCGGTGCGGGGGGTGCGGGGCGCTGCGGTTCCCGTGGCTGCCGGGGTGCGGCGGGTGCGGGTCGCCGGAGTGGGACACGGTCGAGGCGGGCGGGGCGGGCACGGTCTTCTCGTACGTCGTCATGCATCACCCGGCGTTTCCCGCCTTCGATCCTCCTTACGCCGTCGGGCTGATCGAGCTCGCGGAGGGCGTGCGGATGGTCAGCAATGTGGTGGGGGTGCCGTACGACAAGGTGCGGATCGGGATGCCCGTCCAGCTGGAGTTCCTGCGGGTGGACGGGGAGTTGGAGCTGCCGGTCTTCCGGGCGGCGGACGGTGGCGGTGCGGGGGGTGAGGGCTGATGGATTTCACGCCTACGGACGAGCAGCGGGCGGCGCGGGATTTGGCCGCCCGGATCTTCGGGGACCTGTCGACGCACGACCGGCCGGCCGCGGCGGGGGCGGCGGGGGCGGCCACGGGCACGGCCACGGACACGGACGGCGAACTGTGGAAGGCGCTGTGCGCGGCTGGGCTCGTCGCCGCCGTCGAGGAGATCGGCCTGCTCGGGCTGGTGCTTCTGCTGGAGGAGCAGGGGCGTACCACGGCGCAGGTGCCGTTCGCCGCGACGTGTGTGTACGGGATGCTCGCGGTTGCCGCGCTCGGTACGGACGAGCAGCGGGCCCGGCTGCTGCCGGGGATCGGGGACGGCACGGTGGTGGTGACGGGCGCTTTTCCCGCGACCGGGACGATACGGGCCGACGCGTCCCCGGCCCCGTCCCCGTCCCCGGCCGCGCTGGGCTGTGGGGCGCTGAGCGGCACGGCGGCCGTCGTGCCGTGGCTGCGCGACGCCACGCACGTGCTGGTTCCGGATGCGGACCGGGAGCTGTGGCTCGTGGCTACGGCGGGTGCGGGTGTGACGGTCGAGGCAGTGGAGACCACCGCGCCGTGGTCGGCGGGGCGGCTCACGCTGGACGGGGCTCTCGGGGAGAGGGTCGGTGGTGGTGGCGCGGCAGGCCGTCCTGGCACGGCGGTCCTGCGGAGCGATGTTTTGCGGCTCCGCCGCGACGGGGGCTCCGCCCCGGACCCCGATCCTCAAACGCCGGACGGGCTGAATGATTCCGCTCGGCGGGCGTCGGTGGACTCACGCCGTCAGGACCCACGCCTTCGCAAGTCGGACGTGCCGGCCGGGGCGCCGGGCGGGTTGGGAGGCGCGCCGGGGAGGTCGGCTGTGGTGCCGGGTGGGGCGGATGGCTTCGTTGGGGCGTACGACCTTGTGCTCGGGGCGAGTCGTATTGCCTTTGCCGGGCTTCAGGGCGGGGTTTGCGCCGGGTCGCTTGCTCGGGCTGTGGCTCATACCTCGGAGCGGGAGCAGTTCGGGCGGCCGTTGTCGGCCAATCAAGGTGTGCTGCTGCGGGCCGCCGACGCGTACATGGACACCGAGGCGATACGGGTCACGGCGTACGAAGCCGCCTGGCGCCACGACGAGGGCCTGCCCTTCGCCACCCACGCCCTCACCGCCGCGTGGTGGGCGTCGGAAGCCGGGCAGCGTGTGGTGCACACCGGGCAGCATCTGCACGGCGGGACGGGGGCGGACCTGGAACACCCCGTCCACCGGCATTTCCTGTGGGGCAGGCAGCTCGACGCTTATCTGGGCTGCGGCAGCGAAGTACTCGAGGAGCTGGGGCAGTTGTTGAGTGACGGAGAGGGGGAGGCGGTATGAGGGTGGGGGACGAGCTGCCCGCGCTGGAGATTCCGATCACCCGCACGCTGATCGTCGCGGGCGCCGTGGCCTCGCGCGACTACCAGGACGTTCATCACGATGCCGAAGCCGCGCGGGAGAAGGGCTCGCCGGACATCTTCATGAACATCCTCACCACCAATGGGCTGGTCGGCCGGTACGTCACCGACCACTTCGGCCCCGGCGCCAGGCTGCGCGCCGTGAGGATCCGCCTCGGGGCGCCCAATTACCCCGGCGACACCATGGTGCTGACCGGCACCGTCACCGCTCTCGGACCGGATGGCACGGCCGAGGTGCGGGTCGTCGGCGCCAACGGGATCGGTCACCACGTCACCGGCGAGGTGACGGTGAGAGTTCCGGAGCAGGACTCATGAGCGTACGCAGAGCCGACACGCTCGGCGGGAAGGCGGCGATCGCCGGTATCGGGGCGACCGAGTTCTCCAAGGACTCGGGGCGCAGCGAGCTCAGGCTGGCCGTCGAGGCCGTACAGGCCGCGGTCGAGGATGCCGGGCTCACCCCGGCCGATGTCGACGGCATGGTCACCTTCACGATGGACACCAGCCCCGAGATCACCGTCGCCCAGGCGGCCGGCATCGGCGAGCTGTCGTTCTTCTCCCGCGTCCATTACGGCGGCGGCGCGGCCTGCGCCACCGTTCAGCAGGCCGCACTCGCGGTGGCGAGCGGGGTGGCCGAAGTCGTCGTCTGCTACCGGGCGTTCAACGAACGTTCCGGCCGCCGCTTCGGCTCGGGGGTGCAGCGCCGCGAGCCGTCGGCCGAAGGCGCGGCCCTCGGCTGGAACCTGCCGTTCGGGCTGCTCACCCCCGCCTCCTGGGTCGCCATGGCCGCCCGGCGCTATCTGCATGAGTACAACCTGACGCCCGACGTCTTCGGCCACGTCGCCGTCACCGACCGCCGTCACGCCGCCCGCAACCCCGCCGCGTACTTCTACGGGAAGCCCATCACCCTCGCCGATCACGCCGCCTCGCGGTGGATCGTCGAACCGCTGCGGCTCCTCGACTGCTGCCAGGAGACCGACGGCGGGCAGGCGGTCGTCGTGACCTCCGCCGAGCGGGCCAGGGACCTGCCGCACCCGCCCGCGGTGATCGTCGCCGCCGCGCAGGGCGCCGGGCGTGGCCAGGAGCAGATGACGAGCTTCTACCGCGACGGCCTGACCGGGCTGCCCGAGATGAACGTGGTCGCCCGGCAGCTGTGGCAGACCTCGGGGCTCCGCCCGGCCGACATCGATGTGGGCATCCTCTACGACCACTTCACGCCCTTCGTGCTGATGCAGCTGGAGGAGTTCGGGTTCTGCGGACCGGGCGAGGGCGCCGGTTTCGTCGCCGAGGACGCACTGCCGCTGAACACGCACGGCGGCCAGCTCGGTGAGGCGTACCTGCACGGCATGAACGGCATCGCGGAGGCGGTCAGACAGCTGCGCGGCACCTCGGTCAACCAGATGCCCGGCGCCGCCCGGTCGCTCGTGACGGCGGGCACCGGCGTTCCCACGTCCGGGTTGATCATCGGCGCGGATGGCTGACTGCGGAGTGTGAAGAGCGTCGGCGGGGCGGGGGACCCGTTCACTCTCCTCATGTACCCGTACCTAAAGAGGTTCATCGGACATGGACTCGCGCTGGCCGCCGTGATCGGCGTGCTGGCCCTCCCCCAGCGGACGGAGGCGAAGGAGGTGACGGCGGCTCAGTCGAGAGCGCCTGCCACCCGGACAGAGGTGTCCGCGCCCCGGACCGTGACCTTCCGCGGCCGGGCGTTCGACACGTGCAAGGCCCCGCCGGTCTCCACGATCCGGGCCTGGCGTTCCTCCCCGTACCGCGCCGTCGGTGTGTACTTCGGCGGCCGGGGCAGGGCCTGCCCCAAGCAGCCCCACCTCAGCAAGCAGTGGGTGGCGGCCGTGGACCGGATGGGCTGGCGGGTGCTGCCCGTCTTCGTCGGCTCGCAGTCCCCGTGCGTGCACGCCAAGAACAAGCGGCACGTCCGGATCGGCCGCGCGCCCTGGCGCCAGGGCAGGAAGGAGGGGCAGCAGGCCGTCCGCGCGGCGAAGGCCCACGGCATGCTCACGGGAAGCGCGCTCTACCTCGACATGGAGGCGTACAACCAGGGAAACAGCCGCTGCGCACGCACCACCCTGGACTTCGTCCGCGGCTGGAACCGTGAAGTACGCAAGCACTCCTACCTCCCCGGCTTCTACAGCAGCGCGGAGTCCGGCGTACGGCACATGGAGCGCTCACGCAAGGCGGGCGTCAAGGACCTGCCGTCCGTGATGTGGTTCGCCCGCTGGGACGGCAAGCCGTCCCTGTACGGCGAGCGCGTCCTGTCGAAGCGGGCGTGGACGCCGCACCGCCGCATCCACCAGTACGCGGGCAACGTCACCGAGAAGCACGGCGGCCGGCGCCTGACCATCGACCGCAACTCGGTCGACGCCCCGGTCGCCCGTATCGGCCGCTGACCTGCCCGTACGCCGCACAGACACCCGAAGGGCCCGGCCCCGCCCCCGAGACGCGACCCCTACGCGGGGCGGTGCGTCCTCCACCCTCAGGAGGTGGGGCCGGGCCCACCCCTACAACCTGAGGCGGACCCGGTTTCGGGACCTGGGGCCGATCCGCCGCGTGCGACCCGCTCCTAGCGTGGGAGCCATGACCACGCCTGTCTGCACCAGCGCTTCCAAGGCGGCGACCAGGGCCGCGACGCCGGCGCCCTACCCGTCGTTCTCGACGTACGTACGCGCCCGGGGACCCGTACTGCTGCGCACCGCGCGCTCGCTCACCGCGAATCCGTGCGACGCGGAGGACCTGCTGCAGACGGCGCTCACCAAGACGTACGTCGCCTGGGACCGCATCGAGGACCACCGCGCCCTCGACGGATACGTACGCCGCGCCCTGCTCAACACCCGCACCTCCCAGTGGCGCAAGCGCAAGGTCGACGAGTACGCCACCGACGAGCTGCCCGAGCCCGGCCCCGCTTCCGCCGCCGCGTCCGCCACGGCCGGCTCCGGCGACCCCGCCGAGCAGCAGGCCCTGCGCGACGCGATGTGGCGCGCGATCATGAAGCTGCCGGACCGCCAGCGCGCCATGGTCGTCCTGCGTTACTACGAGGACCTCAGCGAGGTCCAGACGGCCGAGGTCCTCGGAGTCTCCGTCGGTACGGTCAAGAGCGCCGTCTCGCGCGCCCTCGGCAAGCTCCGCGAGGACCCGGAACTGGCCCCGGTCCGTTGATCACTCTGTGCGCCGCAACCGATTCGTACTCCCGGGAGTAGTGACATACCGCCTGGTACGTGCGCAGAATCAGGCCACCCTTATTACTGCCGCGTAGCGCCCACCGGGAGGACGCCGTGCTGAGCACCATGCAGGACGTACCACTGACCGTGACCCGCATCCTGAAGCACGGGATGACGATTCACGGTCGCTCACAGGTCACCACATGGACCGGTGAGGAGGAGCCGCAGCGCCGCACCTTCGCCGAGACCGGCGAGCGCGCGACACGGCTCGCGAACGCTCTGCGGGACGAGCTCGGCGTCGACGGCGACCAGCGGATCGCAACCCTCATGTGGAACAACTGCGAGCACGTGGAGGCGTATCTCGCGATCCCCTCCATGGGCGCCGTACTCCACCCGCTCAACCTGCGCCTGCCCCCCGAGCAGCTGATCTGGATCGTCAACCACGCAGCCGACCGCGTCGTCATCGCCAACGGCTCGCTGCTGCCGCTGCTCGCACCGCTCCTCCCGCACCTGAAGAGCGTCGAGCACGTGGTCGTCTCGGGTCCGGGCGACCGCTCGCTCCTCGACGGCTGCGCGCCGCGCGTGCACGAGTACGAGGACCTGATCGCGGACCGCCCCACCACCTATGACTGGCCCGAGCTGGACGAGCGTGCCGCCGCGGCCATGTGTTACACCTCCGGCACCACCGGCGACCCCAAGGGCGTCGTCTACTCCCACCGCTCCATCTACCTGCACTCCATGCAGGTCAACATGGCCGAGTCGATGGGGCTGAACGACAAGGACACCACCCTCGTGGTCGTCCCCCAGTTCCACGTCATGGCGTGGGGGCTGCCGCACGCCACCTTCATGACCGGCATCAACATGCTCATGCCGGACCGCTTCCTCCAGCCCGCCCCGCTCGCCGAGATGATCGAGCGCGAGAAGCCGACGCACGCCGCAGCCGTCCCCACCATCTGGCAGGGCCTGCTCGCCGAGGTCACCGCCAACCCGCGCGACCTCTCCTCCATGGCGAGCGTCACCATCGGCGGCGCGGCCTGCCCGCCCGCCCTCATGGAGGCGTACGACAAGCTCGGCGTGCGCCTGTGCCACGCCTGGGGCATGACGGAGACCTCCCCGCTCGGCACCATGGCCCACCCGCCGGCCGGACTCACCCCCGAGGAGGAGTGGCCGTACCGCATCACGCAGGGCCGCTTCCCGGCCGGTGTGGAGGCGCGCCTGGTCGGACCGGGCGGTGAAATCCTCGCCTGGGACGGCGAGTCCGCCGGTGAGCTGGAGGTGCGCGGCGCCTGGATCGCCGGTGCGTACTACGGCGGCGCGGCGGGCGAGGACTTCAGGCCCGCCGACAAGTTCAGCGAGGACGGCTGGCTGAAGACCGGCGACATCGGCGTCATCAGCCACGACGGCTTCCTCACCCTCACCGACCGCGCGAAGGACGTCATCAAGTCCGGCGGGGAGTGGATTTCGAGCGTCGAGCTGGAGAACGCGCTCATGGCCCACCCGGACGTCGCCGAGGCGGCCGTGGTCGCCGTACCGGACGACAGGTGGAGCGAGCGCCCGCTGGCCACGGTGGTGCTGAAGGAGGGCGCGACCGCGGACTACGACGAGCTGCGGGCGTTCCTGGCCGGCAAGATCGCCAAGTGGCAGCTGCCGGAGCGGTGGGCGACGATCCCGGCCGTACCGAAGACGAGCGTCGGCAAGTTCGACAAGAAGGTCATCCGCAAGCAGTACGCGGACGGCGAGCTGGACGTCACGACGTTCTGACGCGTGTACGAACCGACGCGCCCATGAGCTGCTGGAGGGGCCCCGCAACGGTGCGGGGCCCCTCCAGTTTTCGGTTCCTGCCGGTCAGTTCGTGCCGATCTTCGCGAGCAGGTCCACGATCCGGCCCTGCACCTCACTGCTCGTCGAGCGTTCCGCGAGGAAGAGGACCGTCTCCCCCGAGGCGAGCCGGTGCAGCTCGCCCTCGTCGAGGCCGGCCGAGGTGTAGACGACCAGCGGCGTACGGTTCAACTGCCCGTTCGCCCGCAGCCAGTCGACGATTCCGGCGCGGCGGCGACGTACCTGCATCAGGTCCATCACCACCAGGTTCGGCCGCATCTGCGTCGCCAGCGTGACCGCTTCGGTGTCCGTGCCGGCGCGCCCGACCTGCATGCCGCGCCGCTCCAGCGTCGCCGTCAGCGCGAGCGCGATCTCCTCGTGCTCCTCGATCAGCAGGACACGCGAGGGGTGCTGCTCGCTGTCGCGCGGCGCGAGCGCCTTGAGGAGTACGGCGGGATCCGCGCCGTACGCCGCCTCACGCGTCGCCTGCCCGAGTCCGGCCGTCACCAGGACGGGGACCTCGGCGGCGACGGCGGCCTGGCGCAGCGACTGGAGCGCCGTACGGGTGATGGGCCCGGTCAGCGGGTCGACGAACAGCGCGGCGGGGAACGCCGCTATCTGCGCGTCGACCTCCTCGCGGGAATGCACGATCACCGGGCGGTAGCCGCGGTCGCTGAGCGCCTGCTGCGTCGGGGCATCCGGGGCCGGCCACACCAGCAGACGGCGCGGGTTGTCGAGCGGCTCGGGAGGCAGCTCGTCGTCGACGGGCTGCGGCTGGGGCCGGTTGGCCACCTCCACGGCTCCGTTGGGGCCGTCCAGCGGCTCGGGGCCCTCGGAGCCCTCGTCGGGCGCTCCTATGGCGTACGCCCGGCCCGCCGACGGCGCTGCCTGGGCCGACAGCCGCTGCTGCAGCGGGCCCTGGCCCTGCGGGTGCGGCCGGGCGGCGGGCCCGTCACCGCTCTCCGGCACTTCGGTGCCCCCGGCGGGCGTGGACTGCTCGGACTCCGGCCGCGCGGCGGCGAGCTTGCGGCGCCGCCCCGATCCCAGGGTCTGGTTCTGCTGCTGCGCGATCTGCTGGGCGAAGGGCATGCCCTGGCCGAGGGTGCGCACGCTGAACGCGCGGCCTTGCGTGGAGTCGGGGGACAGGGGAGCGGAGGCCGGCGGGGGCGTGTGCCCGGGTGCCTGGGCCGGCGTCCGGGCGGATGCCGCTGCGGGTGCTTCGGCGGGCAGTGGCTGGGCGGGCGGCAACGGCTGTGCGGCGTGCGGCTGCTGCGGTCCGGAGACAGGGGTGGAGACGGGGGCGGGTGCGGAGACGGACGCGGGGGAAGCGACGCCGTTCGCGCCGCCCGCGACAGCGGTTGCGCCCGCGTGCTGCTCGGCCTCGTCCTCGCCCGCCGCCGCGACAGCCAGGCCGGCAGCGGGCCAGGTCTGAGTGCTACCGGTCGTCGTCGAGGTGGCTCCGCCGGGGGCGGCCGACCAGCTCGGGGGCACGGACACGGCACCGCTGTCGTGGCGGGCGTGGCCGGCGTGGTCGTCCGGGGCCGCAGCGGGGGCTTCCGTGCCGGAAACGCCGTTCGCGGTCCAGTCGGGCAGCGACGGCTGCTCCGGCTGACCGGGCTGAACGTCGCCGCGCGCCCTGCGCCGCCCCGTCGGTGCCGGGGCCGGGTGTGGCTGCGGCGGAGTGTGGTCGGCGTCAGGAGCGGTGCGTACGGCGTCGTGGCGGCCCGGCAGCGAGGCGTCCGCCTCACCGGCGGCCGGCGGCACACGGTCGGCGTCGGCCGGCGGCAGCGCGAACGGGCTGCGGGGCGCCTCGGGCCGCTCCTGCGCCGGCGCGAGCGCCCGCCGAGCCCGCCGCCCGGAAGACTGCTGCTGTTGCTGCTGGGACTCGCTGACCGAAGACGGCGCGGAAGGCAGAGCCGGAAGCGCGGGCACGTTCTCACGCGCGCCGTCGTCACCACGCCGTGCACGGCCCCCCGCGGACCCCGGTACGTCGACGGGCACACCCTGGGGCGGCACCGTCTCCCCGAGCGCCGCGCGCCCGGTTCCGTGCGCCCCCTCGGAGGCCGTCACGACGGAGCCCTCCGAGACCGCACCCGAAGGCGCGGGCGGTGCGCCGGCCGGCAGCGCGGCACGCAGCTCCAGGCCGCCTCCGCCTCCGCCTGCCGTACGCCCCTCGCCGCCACCCTCGACGGGACTGGGCCGCCCACGCCTGCGCCCCGTACCACCGGAGCCGCCCGCGGGACCGGAGGCCGGGCCCACATCGTCCCCTCCGGCCTGCGCCGGAATCTGCTCCTGCGGCCGCCCGGCGCCCGCCTCGCCCGCCCCGGCACGCCGCGCCCTGCGCCGCCCGGTGGGCGCCGCGGCCTCGGAGCCCTCGCCGGCCGGGGCCGACTCCCCCGCTGCTTCCCGCTCTCCCGCCGCGCGCTTGCCGTCCGACTCCAGGAAGGCGTCCATGGACGACCGCCGTGCCCGTCGCCCGCCACCGTCGGCCGGCGCCGACTGCTGCCCCGGCACGGGCACCGGATCCGGAGCGGCCGCCTTGCCCTGCGCCGGAGCGACCGCCCCGGCGCCCGCACCGAGCGGCACCTCAAGTACGTACGCGTTCCCGCCCATACCGGGCACTTCGTGCGTCTGCAGTACGCCGCCGTGCGCCGCCACGATGCCGCGCACGATCGGCTCGTGCACCGGGTCTCCCCCGGCGTACGGCCCGCGCACCTCGATGCGTACGACCTCACCGCGCTGCGCCGCCGCGACCACGATCGTCGAGTCCGTGTAGCCGCCGCCCGGCGCCGCCGCCGGGGCCTTGCCCGTCGAGTCGATCCCGGCCACGTCGGCGACGAGATGCGCCAGCGCCGTCGCCAGTCGCCCGGCGTCCACCTCGGCCTCGATCGGCGGGGCGTGCACCGCGAACTGCGCCCGGCCCGGACCGATCAGCTCGATCGCGCCCTCGACACCGGCCGCCACGACGCCGTCGAGCAGCACCTTCGCCTTCGTCAGCTGCTCGGTGCCCGCCGCGAGCCGCTGGAAGCCCAGGACATTCTCGACAAGGGTGGTCATCCGGGCGTATCCGGCCGCCAGATGATGCAGGATCTGGTTCGCCTCGGGCCACAGCTGCCCGGCGGGGTCGGAGGCCAGCGTTCCCAGCTCGGCCCGCAGTTCCTCCAGCGGCCCGCGCAGCGAGTCACCCAGTACGGCGGTCAGCTGGGCGTGCCGCCCGGCCATCTCCTCGTACCGCTTGGTCTCGCGTTCGAGCACCTCTGCCTGCTTTTCGACCAGTTCGTCGTACGGCCGGCGGTCGGTGAAGGTCATCACGGCGCCGACCAGCTGGTCGCCGTCCCGTACCGGAGCGGTCGTCAGGTCGACGGCGACCGGCTTGCCGTTCTTCGCCCACAGGACCTGCCCGCGCACCCGGTGCTTGCGCCCGGACTTGAGGGTGTCGGCGAGCGGTGACTCCTCGTACTCGAAGGGCGTGCCGTCCCCCTTCGAGTGGATCGCGAGAGGGTGCAGCTCCTTGCCACCGAGGTCGCTCGCGCGGTAGCCCAGTATCTGCGCGGCGGCCGGGTTGACGAGCACCACGCGTCCGTCGGTGTCGGTACCGACGACTCCCTCGGACGCGGCGCGCAGGATCATCTCGGTCTGGCGCTGCGAACGGGCCAGTTCGGCCTCGGTGTCGACGGTCCCCGAGAGGTCGCGTACGACGAGCATCAGCAGCTCGTCACCGGTGAAGCTGGGCCGGTCGGTGTGGGAGGCGTAGGCGTCGCGGCCGTCCTCCAGGTTCGCGCTGGTCACCTCGACCGGGAACTCCGTCCCGTCGGTGCGCCGCGCGATCATCCGGGTCGGCTTCGTACGCCCTTGATCGTCCTCGCCGTCGGCCCGCCGCATCGATCCGGGGATCAGCTTCGAGTCGAACATCGGGAGCAGATCGAGCAGTCCGCGCCCGACGAGTCCGGTGCCCGGCGACTCGAACGTCTCCAGGGCGATGGTGTTGGCGTTGACGACGGTGCCGTTGCAGTTGACGAGCAACAGCCCGTCAGGAAGTGCGTCGAGTATCGCTGCGAGGCGAGCAGCGCCTCGGGATGGCCTGCTGCTCACGACGACGGTTCCTCCCTGAACTACTGCACCTTGCCGACAGCCGGCCTCATTTTGCCCCTCGGGCCGCAAGCTGTCACTGGAGGGAGTCTAAAGGCAGGCGGTGGGCGCGCGACGGCGGATGAGGGGGAGCTCTCACCAAGGTTGTGTGCGCTTGGGGGCACATCGGACGGCTCGGCGTACGCCCTGACCAGGCACGAGTGCCCCGCGGCGGCGCCGCGGGCGGGCCGGGGGCGGACGTCAACGCACGCTGGGAAGTACCGGCTCCATCTCACGCCAGCGGGAGATTTCGCAGCCATTGCCCTGATTGAACTTCGCGTCGACGCTTCGCCCGTTCCAGGTACCCGTGATCCGCGCCGTGGCCGGCCCGCCGTGCTGGTGGGTGCACATCCGGTCCTGCGCCACGGGCGCGAAGGGGTCGCCGTCCTGCCCGGCCAGCTCCTCGAGCCGGTCGCAGGCGGCCTGCGCCTCCGGGTGCGTGCCGCCGGCGGGCCCGCATTTCAGTTCGTACGTTCCATTGGCGGCGCGGTTGCCCGTTTCGGCCGTGGTCACGGTGAGCCGGTCCTGCTTGTCCTGCGGCTCGTCCTCCACGCTCTGGAGTACGTCCTGGAGCAGCGGAAGCGGGATCGGCGCGGCCACGGCGGTCCCGGCAGGGGCGGCGGCGGACAGTACGGCGAAGGACGCGGCGGCGGTGAGGGTGAGGCGGCGCAGCATGGAGGCTCCTGAGGCTCAAGAGGGGGCAGGGGCGCCCCGCACTCTCTAACGCTCCGCAGCCCCGGGCGTTGCGCAACCGGTAAGACTTTGCTCTGGCCCCCGCCTGCCTAGTACCGTGGTCAGCGATTGGTGGCATCCCGCAAGGCTGTGTCATCATCTGCACGCACCCACTCGCGCAGGCGAGAGAGTGTGCTGGAGGCGTCGCCTAGTCCGGTCTATGGCGCCGCACTGCTAATGCGGTTTGGGTCTTAAAGCCCATCGAGGGTTCAAATCCCTCCGCCTCCGCGCGTGATCACCGAAGCCCCGGTCCAACGACCGGGGCTTCGGCCGTTCGGCGGTCGTCGAGGGGGCGTTTCAGCAGCCGCCTGAAGGCCGTTTCCGCAGCTCAGCATGGGTCCGGCTAATGGATTTCGCGTGACGGCGCAGGTCATGTAATGTTGTTCTCGCAACGCCGACGGGGCCGAAAAAGCCCGGAACGCCAAGCACTCGTAGCTTAACGGATAGAGCATCTGACTACGGATCAGAAGGTTGCAGGTTCGAATCCTGCCGAGTGCACAGCCAGCCAGAGGCCCTGACGAGAAATCGTCAGGGCCTCTGGTTTTTGTCGCGGCCGGTTGTCAGAGGCTGCCGTTAGCCTCCTGGTATGAGCTGGCTGTGCGGTGGGCTGCGGTGGACGGCGGGGCGTCCGGCGCTTGCCTGGTACGGGGGCAGGGGACGCCATGAGCATGTCGAGCGTGTCAGCGGGCTGGCATACGGGGGTGACGTCGCCTTCCGGGTGGCGGGCGCCGAGCGCCTGTGTGTGGGGGCGCGCCGGGGCGGGTGCCCGCTCCGCGCCGCGGTGCCCCGGCGGAGCAGCGGCGGGCAGTGCCCCGAGTGCGCGCGGCTGGACCGGTCGCGGTCGGTGGCGGCGGACACGATGGCCGACGATCCCCGGCCGTACGCCGTCTACCTCGCCTGGTTCGGCCCGGGGATGGTCAAGGTCGGGATCACGGCGGACGAGCGCGGGTCCGCGCGGCTGCTGGAGCAGGGCGCCGTCGCGTTCACCTGGCTGGGGCGCGGACCGCTGATGGCGGCGCGGCGGACCGAGGAGCTGCTGCGGGCGGCGCTGGGGGTGCCCGACCGGATCGCGTACAAGGAGAAGCGGGCCGTGCGGGCCTCGTTGCCCGCGCGGGCGGAGCGGGCGCGGGAGATCGAGGAGCTGCACCGGCGGGCCGGGGCGCTGGCGGGGTGGCCCGAGTCCCTGGAGCGGGCGCCGTTCGAGGCGGTGGACCACGCCGGGGCGTTCGGGCTCGAAGGGCTGCGGCCGATGACCGGCGTGGTGACCGAACTGGCACCGGGCGGCGCGGTCGCGGGACGGTTGCTGGCCGCTGCCGGGCCGGATCTGCATCTGGGGACGGCGGACGGCGGGGTGGTGGTGCTCGACACCCGGCTGATGAGCGGGTGGGAACTGGCCGGGGCGCAGAGCGGTGCGGCGGGCGTGAGCGTGCCGGTGAGGAGCGTGGAGCGGGGCGTGCAGGGCGGGCTCTTCTGACCGGAAGGGCAGGGCCTGGATCCCCTTGGATCCCCTTTGGATCCCGTACCGCAATGAGTCTGGACTCCGGGGACGGAGGCGGCGGAGAGTGATCGTCATGGACAACAAGCCTGTCGAAGCGCATGGACTTGCATTGAGCGAGCCTGAAGAGGCTGAAGGAGTACGGCGGTTCTGGGGGCGGCTCGGGCTGCCGGGGATCATCGACGTACACACGCACTTCATGCCGGAGCAGGTGCTCAGGAAGGTGTGGGCGTACTTCGACGCCGTCGGGCCGCTGACCGGGATGGAGTGGCCCATCGCCTACCGGCACGAGGAGGAGGAACGGGTCGCGCTGCTGCGGGAGTTCGGGGTGCGCCGTTTCACCTCGATGCTCTATCCGCACAAGGCGGGGATGGCGGCCTGGCTCAATGACTGGGCGGCCGGTTTCGCGGCCCGTACGCCCGAGTGCCTGCACACGGCGACGCTCTTTCCCGAGGACGGGGTGGCGGCGTACGTGCGGCAGGCCGTGGAGAGCGGGGCGCGGGTCTTCAAGTCGCACCTCCAGGTCGGGGCGTACGACGCCAACGACGCGCTGCTCGACCCAGTGTGGGGGCTCTTGGCCGAGGCCGGTGTTCCGGTGGTGATGCACTGCGGTTCGGGGCCCGCGCCCGGCAAGCACACCGGCCCCGAGCCGGTCGGCCGGCTGCTCGCGCGGCATCCGCGGCTGCGGCTGGTGGTGGCGCACATGGGGATGCCGGAGTACGCCGATTTCCTTGAGCTGGCCGAGCGGTACGGAGAGGTCCGGCTGGACACGACCATGGCCTTCACCGACTTCTCCGAGCGCCTCGCCCCCTTCCCGGCGGGCGAGCTGGGGAGGCTGGCGGACTCGGGGGACCGGATCCTGCTGGGGACCGACTTCCCGAACATTCCGTACGGCTACGGACACCAGCTGGAGGCCCTGGAGCGGCTCGGGCTGGGGGACGACTGGCTGCGGGCCGTCTGCCACGGAAACGCGGAGCGGCTCTTCCGGCTGTAGCGGCGGGGCCTGTGGGTTTCTCAGGGGATTCACAGGAACGGGCAAGAGTGCTCTCAGGGGCGTCCCCCAGCCTGGGTCCATGCGTACCGAAATGCTCAGACCCGGCGGCGGGCCCGTCCGGGTGCTCGTCGTGGACGACGAGGCGCCGCTCGCCGAGCTGCTGTCGATGGCGCTGCGATACGAGGGGTGGGAGGTCCGCAGCGCCGGCGACGGCGCGGGAGCGGTCCGTTGCGCGCGCGACTTCCGGCCCGACGCGGTCGTACTGGACGTGATGCTGCCGGACATGGACGGCCTCGCCGTCCTCGGGCGGCTGCGCTGTGAACTGCCGGATGTTCCTGTGCTGTTCCTGACGGCCAAGGACTCCGTCGAGGACCGGATCGCCGGGCTGACTGCGGGCGGCGACGACTACGTCACCAAGCCGTTCAGCCTGGAGGAAGTGGTGGCGCGGCTGCGCGGGCTGATCCGGCGATCGGGGACGGCGGCCGCCGCCGTACGCAGCGAATCACTCCTCGAAGTGGGGGACTTGACGCTGGACGAGGACAGCCACGAGGTCGCGCGGGGAGGGGAGGGGATTCACCTCACGGCGACCGAGTTCGAGCTGCTGCGCTTCCTGATGCGCAACCCGCGGCGCGTGCTCAGCAAGGCGCAGATCCTGGACCGCGTGTGGAGCTACGACTTCGGTGGGCAGGCGAACGTCGTCGAGCTCTACATCTCGTACCTGAGGAGGAAGATCGACGCCGGTCGCACCCCGATGATTCACACCCGGCGTGGGGCGGGGTATCTGATCAAGCCGGGTGGGTGAGCGCGCGGTGTCCCTGCGGACCCGCCTGGTGGTGTCGGCCCTCGCGCTGATCGCGGTGGTCGCCGCGGCGATCGGGGCGGTCACGACGATCGCGCTGCACTCGTACCTGGAGAATCAGCTCGACGGTCAGCTGACGTCGTCCGTGCGGCGGGCCGAGCGCGATCCGGCAGAGGCGACGACCGGCCAGGAGCTGAGGTTCGTGGCGGCGCCCGGGCAGCCGCTGGGGACCGTCGGCGGGCGCGTCGCGGCGGACGGGACCGTGCTGGTGGGCGCGAAGAGCGTCGAAGCGCCCGGCGCGCGGCCGGAGGGACACCTGGCCGCCCTGTCGGAGGCGCAGATGCGGGCGCTCGGCTCGGTCGAGCGTGACGCCGAAGCGCACACCGTGGCGGTGCCGGGGCTCGGGGACTACCGGATCGCCTCGACGCGCGACGGCTCGGTCGTACTGGGCTTTCCGCTCGGCGGCGTACAGGACACGGTCAGCACTCTGATCGTCGTCGAGGTGTGCGTCACGGCCGCCGGGCTGGTGGCCGCCGGGCTCGCGGGGACGGCGATCGTGGGGGTCGCGCTGCGGCCGCTGCGGCGGGTCGCCGCGACCGCGACGCGTGTCTCGGAACTGCCGCTGCACAGCGGCGAGGTGGCGCTCCACGAGCGGGTACGGGGGCAGGAGGCCGACCCGCGGACCGAAGTCGGACAGGTCGGCGCGGCGTTCAACCGGATGCTCGGGCACGTCGGTTCGGCGCTGGCGGCACGGCAGGAGAGCGAGACGCGGGTACGGCAGTTCGTCGCCGACGCGAGCCATGAGCTGCGTACGCCGCTGGCCTCGATCCGCGGGTACGCCGAACTGACGCGACGCGGGCGGGAGGCGGCCGGGCCCGACACCCGGCACGCGCTCGGGCGGATCGAGTCGGAGGCGGCTCGGATGACCGGGCTGGTGGAGGATCTGTTGCTGCTGGCGCGGCTGGACTCGGGGCGGCCGCAGTCGGTGTCGTACGAGAGCACTGATCTCTCGCCGCTCGTCGTGGACGCGGTGAGTGATGCGCGGGTGGCCGGGCGGGGGCACGTCTGGCGGTTGGAGCTGCCGGACGATCCCGCCGTCGTACGCGGTGATCCGGCCCGGCTCCAGCAGGTGCTGGTGAATCTGCTGGCCAATGCGCGCACGCACACCCCGCCGGGGACCACTGTCACCGCGTGTGTTCGGCGCGAGGGCGGGTGGACGGTGGTGGAGGTGCGGGACGACGGGCCCGGCGTCGCGCCGGAGCTGCTGCCGTACGTCTTCGAGCGTTTCGCGCGTGGCGATGCGTCGCGGGGGCGGGTGGGGGAGACCGGTGCCGGTGCCGGTTCTACGGGGCTCGGGCTTGCCATCGTGCAGGCGGTCGTACGCGCGCACGACGGCGGGGTGACGGTCGAGAGCGCGCCGGGGCGAACGGTCTTCGCGGTGCGGTTGCCTGCGCCGCGGGTGTGATTCGGCGGCCCCGGGCTTCGTGGTCGGTGCCGTGTCGGGGCGTCTCCTCGGGCGTCGAACACCGGGGTACTGGGCGTGTTGGGGGCGGGTTGCGTTCGGCGCCCTGCGGGGAGCGCCCCGGCACGTCCCCTCCGGCAGCGTGACGGGTGCGGCGGGGGCCGGCGTGGCCTGGCGGTGCGGCGGTCGGCGGGTGACGCGAGAGGCAGGGTGTACTCACAGGTACCGCACAGGGGCGTCACACTTCGCTGACAGGGCGGTTCGTGAGTCTCGGGATCATGCGAACCCACACTTCAGCGGGTGCCCTTCCGGCCAGGGAACACCTTCCGGCCGGAGAGCCGGGCATCCCCGTACCCCCTGTGCTCGACGTCGTCGTCCCCGTCCACAACGAGGAGAAGGACCTCGAAGCGTGCGTGCTCCGGCTCCGTGAGCACCTGGCCCGCACCTTCCCGTACGCGTTCCGGATCACCGTCGCCGACAACGCGAGCACCGACCGCACGCCCGACATCGCCGCCCGGCTCGGGCGCGTGATGCCCGAAGTGACGTCCGTACGGCTGGAGCAGAAGGGGCGCGGGCGGGCCCTGCGTGCCGTCTGGGAGCGTTCCGACGCGCCCGTCCTCGCCTACATGGACGTCGATCTGTCCACCGATCTCAAGGCGCTGCTGCCTCTGGTCGCCCCGCTGATCTCGGGCCACTCCGACTTGGCGATCGGCTCCCGGCTCGCCGGTGGTTCGCGGGTCGTGCGCGGGCCCAAGCGCGAGTTCGTCTCGCGTACGTACAACCTGATCCTGCGCTCCTCGCTCGCCGCGCGCTTCTCCGACGCGCAGTGCGGATTCAAGGCGATACGCGCCGACGTCGCCGAGCGGCTGCTGCCGATGGTCGAGGACACCGGGTGGTTCTTCGACACCGAGATGCTCGTGCTCGCCGAACGCGCCGGACTGCGCATCCACGAGGTGCCGGTGGACTGGGTCGACGACCCCGACAGCACGGTGCGCATCATGCGTACGGCTGTCGACGATCTCAGGGGCGTTTGGCGGGTCGGGCGGGCGCTCGCGGTCGGCGCGCTGCCGCTGGACCGGCTGGCGCGGCCCTTCGGCGACGACCCGCGTGATCGCGCGATCGGTGGAATCCCCGGCGGCCTGGCCCGCCAGCTCGTCGGGTTCTGCGTCGTGGGCGCGCTGAGCACGCTCGTCTACCTGGCGCTGTACTCCGCCTTCCGGGCGGGCGTGGGCCCGCAGGCCGCCAACTCGCTCGCCCTGCTCGTCTCGGCCGTGGCCAACACGGCGGCCAACCGGAGGCTCACCTTCGGGGTACGGGGCCGTGAGCGCGCCGTACGTCACCAGGCCCAGGGCCTCGTCGTGTTCGGCATCGGGCTCGCCCTCACCAGCGGCTCCCTCGCCGCCCTCGACGCGGCCACCGGCGCACCCTCCCACGGCGCCGAACTGGCCGTGCTCATCGCCGCCAACCTCGCCGCGACCGTACTGCGCTTCCTGCTCTTCCGCGCCTGGGTCTTCCCGGACCGGCGCGCCGATCACCCCGAACGCGAACCGAAGAAGGCCGGCCGATGACCACACACCGAAGCGGCGATCCCCGCTGGGTACGTCCCGCGCTCGCCGGGCTGCTGTTCGCCACCGCGCTGCTCTACCTGTGGAATCTCAGCTCCTCCGGCTACGCCAACTCCTTCTACTCCGCCGCCGTCCAGGCGGGCAGCGAGAGCTGGAAGGCCTTCTTCTTCGGCTCGTCCGACGCCGCGAACTCCATCACCGTCGACAAGCCCCCGGCCGCCCTGTGGCCGATGGCCCTGTCCGTACGGCTCTTCGGCCTCGGCTCGTGGCAGATCCTCGTCCCCGAGGTCCTGATGGGAGTGGGTACGGTCGCGGTGCTGTACGCCGCCGTACGCCGCCGCTTCTCTCCCGCCGCCGGTCTGATCGCGGGCGCCGTGCTCGCGCTTACGCCCGTCGCCGCGCTGATGTTCCGGTTCAACAACCCGGACGCGCTGCTCGCGCTGCTGATGACCGTCACCGTTTACTGCCTGCTGCGCGCCCTCGAAGACGCGCGGACCAAGTGGCTGGTGTGGGCCGGCGTCGTGGTCGGCTTCGCCTTCCTGACAAAGACCCTCCAGGCGTTCCTGATCCTGCCGCCGCTCGCCGTGCTGTACGCCGTGTGCGCGCCGACGCCGGTACGCCGGCGTCTTGGCCAGCTCGCCCTCGCCGGGCTCGCCGTCGTGGTCGCGGGCGGCTGGTGGGTCGCGATCGTCGAGCTGTGGCCCGCTGCCTCGCGCCCGTACGTCGGCGGCTCCCAGACCAACAGCTTTCTGGAGCTGACCTTCGGCTACAACGGCCTGGGTCGCATCAACGGTGAGGAGGCCGGAAGCGTCGGCGGGGGCCGAG
This sequence comes from Streptomyces sp. TRD_SC_5, assembly GCF_056836825.1. Classification (NCBI taxonomy): domain Bacteria; kingdom Bacillati; phylum Actinomycetota; class Actinomycetes; order Kitasatosporales; family Streptomycetaceae; genus Streptomyces; species Streptomyces sp. TRD_SC_5. The sequence goes on from NZ_JBWZZS010000001.1 coordinate 3,790,940, forward strand.
TGGGCTGGGGCGAGAGCGGGATCGGGCGGATGTTCAGTACGGGGATCGGCAGCCAGATTTCCTGGTTGCTGCCCGCCGCGCTGGTCCTGCTCGTCGCCGGTCTCGTCATCACGTGGCGGTCGAAGCGTACGGACACCGCCCGTGCCGCGTTCGTCGCTTGGGGCGGCTCGCTGCTGATGACCGCGGCCGTCTTCAGCTTCATGGCCGGGATCTTCCACGAGTACTACACGGTGGCCCTGGCCCCGTACATCGCCGCCCTCATCGGCATGGGTACGACCGTCCTCTGGGAGGAACGCCGTTCGCCGGCCGCGGCCGCGACGCTGAGCGTGACGGCCGCGGTGACGTCGCTGTGGGCGTACGTGCTGTTGGGGCGCACTGCCGGCTATCTGCCGTGGCTGCGCTGGGCCGTGCTCGCCTGCGGGTTGCTGGCCGCGCTCGGGCTGCTGGTCGCGGGGCGCGTGGACCGGCGGATCGCCCTGGCCTTCGCCGGGCTCGGGCTCGCGGCGGCGCTGGCGGGGCCGAGCGCGTACGCCGCCTCGACGGTCGGCAGCGCGCACACCGGGTCGATCGTGACGGCGGGGCCTGCCTCGATGCGGGGCGGTCCCGGCGGGGGCGGTGCGGGCGGCGGTGCGGGTGGCGCTGCGGGCGGTGGTCCTGGCGCGGGTGAGCGCCCGGCGGGCGCGGGCCGGCAGGACGGCCCGCCCGGCGGCCAACCGGCCGCACCCGCAGGCCGGCCGGGCGGCGCGATGCCGGGCGGCGCCCCGGGAGCAGCCGCCGGCGAAGGCGGTGCCGGCGGCATGGGCGGTCTCCTCAACGGCCAGAGCGTCGGCTCCGAGGCCGCGGCCAGGATCGGCGCCGATGCCGAGGACTACACCTGGGCCGCGGCGGCGATCGGCTCCCAGAACGCTGCCGGCTACCAACTCGCCACGCGGCAACCGGTGATGGCGATCGGCGGGTTCAACGGCAGCGACCCGTCCCCGACCCTGGGCGAGTTCAAGGCGTACGTACAGAAGGGCGCGATCCACTACTTCGTCGCGAGCGGCGCCAGCGGTGGAGGTCCAGGCGGCGGCAACTCCGCCGTCACCACCTGGGTCGAGGCCAACTTCACCAAGATCACTGTCGACGGGACCACCCTCTACGACCTGACCGACCAGAAATAGATATACGGCGTATAAGAACTCCTTGTACGGTGTACAGGAACGGGCGCGCTCCGCCCCTGCCCGACCCCGTACAAGGAGATTCCGCATGACGGCGACGACCGCCGAGAACCGCCCCACCGCGCAAGGCCACCCGCAGCGCTGGCTGATCCTCGGTGTCATCTGCCTCGCCCAGCTCACGGTGCTGCTCGACAACACCGTCCTCAACGTCGCGATCCCGTCCCTGACGAAGGAACTGGACGCGTCCACCGCCGACATCCAGTGGATGATCAACGCGTACTCCCTGGTCCAGTCGGGCCTTCTCCTCGCCGCCGGCAGCGCCGCCGACCGCTACGGCCGCAAGAAGATGCTCATCGCGGGCCTCGCGCTCTTCGGCATCGGCTCGCTCGTCGCCGGACTCGCGCAGTCCAGCGCCCAGTTGATCGCCGCCCGCGCGGGCATGGGCATCGGTGGCGCGCTGCTGATCACGACCACGCTGGCCGTCGTCGTGCAGATCTTCGACGACACCGAGCGGGTGAAGGCGATCGGCCTGTGGTCGACGGTCAACTCGCTCGGCTTCGCCGTCGGCCCGCTGATCGGCGGAATCATGCTCGACCACTTCTGGTGGGGCGCGATCTTCCTGATCAACATCCCGGTCGCACTGATCGGTCTCGTCGCCGTCGTCTCGCTCGTACCGGAGTCCAGGAGCAAGCAGGGCGACCGGCCCGACCTGCTCGGCGCGCTGCTCTCCACCATCGGCATGACGGCCGTCGTGTACGCGATCATCTCCGGTCCCGAGCACGGCTGGTCCTCCGGCCAGGTGCTGCTCTCCGGGGCGACGGGAGTCATCGTCCTCGGCGCCTTCGCCGTCTGGGAGCTGCGCATCCCGTACCCGATGCTGGACATGCACTTCTTCCGCAACCAGCGCTTCATCGGTGCGGTGGCGGGAGCGATTCTGGTCGCGTTCGGGATGGGCGGCTCGCTGTTCCTGCTGACCCAGCACCTCCAGTTCGTGCTCGGTTACGGACCGCTGGAGGCAGGGCTGCGGACGGCCCCCCTCGCGCTCACCGTCGTAGTGCTCAACCTCACCGGCATCGGCGCGCGGCTGCTGCCCAGGCTCGGTACGCCCAAAACCATCGCCTCCGGCATGACGATGCTGTCGGCGGGGCTCGCCGCCATCGCACTCCTCGGCGGCTCCGGCTACGGCGGAATGCTGCTGGGCCTGGTCGTGATGGGCGCGGGCATCTCGCTCGCCATGCCGGCCATGGCCAACGCGATCATGAGTGCCATCCCGCCGGAGAAGGCCGGCGTCGGCGCCGGGATCAACGGCACGCTGGCCGAGTTCGGCAACGGCCTCGGCGTCGCCGTCCTGGGAGCGGTACTGAACTCCCGCTTCGCCGGGCTCGTACCGGCCGCCGTCGGCGCGGCCTCGCTGCCCGCGGCGCTGGCGGCGGCGGGCGACGCGGGGGAGCGGGCCCGTATCGCGGACGCCTTCGCCTCGGGGGTCGAGACCAGCCAACTGGTCGGCGCCGTCGCCGTACTCGCGGGCGGACTGCTCGCCGCGGTGCTGCTGCGCCGGGCGGAGCGGGCAGACTCATCCACAGCAGCAGCAGCAGCAGCGGCATAGCATCGGGAGCGGGGGAGCGGACGGAAGCATTCCGGTCCGTGGCCCGTCCCCGCCCCGCCCCCGACGCGCGAAACGAGGAGTGTGCGCCATGGTGTCCGCGGCCAACCGCGTCAAGAATCCGGCCCGGAACAGCGTCTGGCTGGAGGAAAAGACCTCACGCACCCGCAAGGCCGACCAGCCGGCCGGCCTCGACCGGGGCCGGATCACCGCGGTGTCGGTGCGGCTGCTCGACGCCGAGGGGCTCGCGAAGTTCTCCATGCGCCGCCTCGCCGCCGAGCTGAACGTCACCGCGATGTCCGTCTACTGGTACGTCGACACCAAGGACGACCTGCTGGAATTGGCCCTGGACTCGGTCTTCAGCGAGATCACGCCGCCGGCCGAGACGGGCGACTGGCGCGACCGGCTGCGCGGACTGGCCACGGCCTACCGGGAATTGCTGGTCCGCCATGTGTGGGTGTCACCGCTGATCGGTACGTATCTGAACATCGGACCGCACTCGCTGGCGTTCTCCCGGTCCGTGCAGGACGTGATGCGCGCGACCGGGTTGCCGCCGCACGGGCAGATGGGCGGCCTGTCCGCCGTCTTCCAGTTCGTGTACGGCTTCGGGACGATCGAGGGTCACTTCGTACAGCGGTGCGCGTCGGCGGGCATGAGCCAGGACGAGTACTTCGCGCAGGCGATGGGCACGATGAGCACCGCCCCGCAGCTGCGTGAGACGTACGAGAGCGCGAAGGATCTGGTGGAGGCGCGCGGCGGGGACACGGTGGCGGAGATGCGCGAGCGGGATTTCGCTTTCGCCCTGGAAACTTTGATCGCCGGCATCGAGGCGATGGCTTCCCGCTGAGCGGTCGCCGAGTGGCCGAGGACTCACCACGAATGCTTCGTCGCAGGACAGAAGCGGATAGAGTCTGTCCGTCCTTTGCTCGCAGTCGGGAAATGTGCTGCGGAGCTCTCCTGCGCATGGCCGCACGCTCAGCCATGCTCGCCGAAGAGGTTCGTGGTGACTGCGTCAGACATTCCGGAAGTTTCATACGATTCTGCCCATTCCGAGCCGGCCGGCTCGCTGGCAGAGTCGTTGGCCGCCGCCGCGACCGCCCTGCACGAAGCCGAGGGGCGCGCGGAGACGGCGCGGGTCGCGGTGGGGCTGGCCTGCGACATCGTGCCCGACGCCGATCACGCGAGCATCTCCGTCGTAGAGCGTGCGGGACGCGTCCGTACCGTCGCCTGCACCGACGAGGTGGTACGGACCGTCGATGCCGCGACCAGCTGCGGAGCCGGCTGCGCCATGCGCCGGCCCGAGCTGTGGACCAGCCCCGTCGCCCGTGTGGAGGACGTCACCGAATGCGCCGGCCACGGCCCGGTGCTCACCGAGAGCGGCCTGCGTTCCGTCCTGTTCCTGCGGCTCCGTGGCCACCAGCGAAGATTCAGCGTGCTGACGCTCTACTCGCGCAAACCGCGGGCCTTCGACGACGAGTCCGTACGCATCGGGCGGCTGTTCTCGGCACATCTCGGCATCGCCCTGGAAACCGTCGACGTACAGGAACAGCTTGCCGAGGCCATGCACACCAGAGACGTGATCGGACAGGCCACCGGCATTCTCATGGGGCGGATGAACATCGACGCCGCGCAGGCCTTCGACCGTCTGGTGCGCGCGTCGCAGAAGGGCAATGTGAAGCTCCGCGACATCGCGTCACGCGTTGTCGAGGTCAGGGCCACCGAATAGCACCCGGCGTTACCGGCGTGTTTGCGGGAAGATGGAATGCATGACGGACACGGCGAGGAGTACGGACGCCGCCGGCACCGGTGGCAGAGCGAGCGGCGGGTTCGACCTGGCGTCGCTCCAGGACGCCTTCACCGAGTGGCGGGGGCTGCAGGCCTTCCTCCATGACGTGACCGAACGCGCCGTGAAGGCCATGGAGGGCGCCGACGCGTGCAGCATCACCATGCGCCGCAACAACCGCCTCGTCACCGCCGCCGCCAACGGGGCCGGCGCGCTGGAACTGGACCTCCTGCAGTACGACGCCGAGGCCGGGCCCTGCGTGTGCAGCATGGAGAACGGCGAGGAGAACTACGTCCCCGACATGCTCCTGGAGCGGCGCTGGGCCCCCTACCCGGACGCGGCCGCCGCGCACGGCGTGCGGTCCGTCCTGGCCACGCCCCTGGCGCTGAACTCCCACACCCTGGGCGCCCTCAACCTCTACTCCGGGAAGCCCGACGCCTTCGAGGAACACCTGAACACGGCACGGCGGCTCTCGGCCCAGGCGGCGGGAGCGGTCGCCGTCGCCGAACGCATCGAGCAGGAGGCGGAAACCGTGCAGGATCTGCGGACCGCGATGCTCTCGCGCTCGGTCATCGACCAGGCGATCGGCATCGTCATCGCCCGCAGGCGCTGCAGCGCGCAGGAGGCGATGGACGTACTGCGCCGCGCCTCGCAGGCCCGGAACATCAAACTGCGGGACCTCTGCCACGACCTGGTGGCCGGCGCGGGCGGCAGCCCGCCCCCGCCCGGCTCCTTCACCGGCCGAGGCCAGGAGGACCCCCCTCCCGACCGGCTCGCCCCTTTCTAGGCCGGGGCTCCTGGCTTTCTAGGCCGCCTGCGGCAGCCGCTCCCCCTGTACCGCCTGTACGTCGAGTTCCACCCGCAGCGTCGCGCCGATCGCGGAGATCCCCGCCTGGACGACCTGGTTGTAGTTCATGGCGAAGTCGTCCCGGCGCAGCTCGGCGCTCGCGCGGAAAGCCGCCCGTACGCCGCCCCACGGGTCCGGTCCCGTCCCCAGGTAGCTGAGGTCCAGATCGACCTCGCGGGCGACGCCGTGGAGCGACAGCTCGCCGTGCACCGTCCACCGGTCGGGCCCCGCCGGAATCAGGCCCGTACTGCTGTACGTGATCTCGGGGAAGCGCTCCGCGTCCAGGAAGTCGGGCGACTTGAGGTGCCCGTCCCGCATGCCGTTGCCCGTGTCGATGCTCGCCGCACCGATCACCGCCTCCACGCGCGACTTCCCGAGATCCTCCGCGATCTCGATGCGCCCGCCGAAGTCGAGGAACCGGCCGTGCACGCTGGAGAGCCCCAGGTGCTGGGCGACCGCCGCCACCGAGGAGTGGGCGGGGTCCAGGGTCCAGATGCCGGGCGGCGGCAGTTCGACGCCGCCCTGGCGGGCCAGTACGACCGTTCCGGCCTCCGCCCGGCCGCTCGCCGTCACGAACGCCGTGGACGCGGCCGGGGCGTAACCGGCCGCCGTCACGATCACCGTGTAAGGACCGGCCGGCAAGGGAGCATCGGTCCTCACCGCCCCCTCCTCGTCCGCCGCCGCCCGGACCACCTGCGTGCCCGTCATGTCGGTCACGGTCACCACCGCGTGCTGCACGGCCCAGCCGTCCCGGGTCCGTACCTGTGCGCGAAGTCCCATCCCGTTTTCTCTCCTTGCCAACGAATTGCGAAGGCCCCGGCCGGGACCGACAGGCCGTCCCCTGCCTGTCGGCCCCGCTGCCGGGGCCCGTTTCCACACCGGCCGCCATCTCCGGGGCGCGCCTCCGCTGGGGACGCGCCCCGGGCGGCCGGGGGCTCTGGACTACTCGCCCGGGTGGGCGAGCTCGATGTCGTGGCCGTCGATGCCGCGGCCCGCGACCGTCAGCGCTCCGGCCACCGGCGGGTAGCCGGTCGCGACGACCGTGTACTCGCCCGAGTCGAGGTCGGCGAAGGCGTACGCCCCGTCGTCCCCGGTGGTGGAGGTGGCGACCACGTTCCCGGCCGCGTCCATCAGCGTCACCCGGGCGTCGGCCAGCGGCCGCCGGTCGGCGCCGCCGCGTACCGTGCCCTGGACCAGCGCGCCGGACCGGAGCGTGACCTCGACGCGGGTGACGCCCTGGCCGCCGATGTCCACCGGCAGCGCCATCGGCCGGAAGCCGGCCGCGTTCACCGCGACGGTCACCGTGCCCGGGATCAGTTCGCCGAAGACGAACTCGCCCTGTGCGGCGGACTTGCCCGTCGCCAGCACGTCGCCGCGTACGTCGGTCACGATCACCATCGCGTCCTCGACGGGCAGGCCGCCGTCGGCGGTGCGCACGGTGCCGGTGAGTCCGCTCGTACCGGACAGGAGGATGTCGTACGCGACGGGCTCGTCACCCACGACCACCGTGGACGCCTGCGGCTGGAAACCGTCGGCGGAGGCGATCAGGACGTACGAACCGGCTGCCGGGGCGTCCAGTGCGTAACGGCCGTCCTGGGCGACCGTGCGGCCGAGCTGCCGTCCCGCCAGGGAGATCAGCGTCACCGCGGCGTGCGACACGGCGGCTCCCTCGGCGGTACGGACCGTGCCGTGCAGGGTCTTGCCGGTGACGAGCGGGGCCGCGACGGCGGCCTCGGTGGCGGGCGCCGGCTCCGCCTCCGTCGTCGTGTCCGTACCCTGCACCGCGTCGTCGTTGGACGACTTCAAGGCGACCTCCTTCACGAACAGCACCAGCACCAGACCGACCAGCGCGATGGGTGCGGCGTACAGGAAGAGGTCGGCGACCCCGTCTCCGTACGCGCTCTCCATGACGGTCCTGATCGGCGCGGGGAGCGCGTCCATGTCCGGGATGGTGTTGCTGGAGGCCGCCGCACCCGGCTTGATGTGGAGCGCGGCGAGGCCGTCCTCGACGTAGTGGGTGATGCGGCTGGAGAGCACCGCGCCGAGCGCCGAGACGCCGACCGCGCCACCCAGGGAGCGGGTGAAGGTCACCAGCGAGCTGGCCGCGCCGAGCTCGTGCGGCTCGACCTGGTTCTGGGAGGCCAGGACCAGGTTCTGCATCATCATGCCGAGCCCGAGGCCGAGGACCGCCATGTAGACGGCGACCTGCCAGTAGTCGGTGTCGTACTTGATGGTGCCGAGCAGGCCGAGGCCCGCGACCAGGCCGACACCGCCGCCGACCAGGAAGCCCTTCCAGCGGCCGGTCTTGGTGATGATCTGGCCGGAAACCGTGGACGAGATGAACAGGCCCGCGATCATCGGGATCGTCATGACGCCGGACATCGTCGGCGACTTGTCCCGGGCGAGCTGGAAGTACTGGCTCAGGAAGACGGTCGAGCCGAACATCGCGACACCGACGAAGAGGCTCGCGAAGGACGTGAGCGCGATCGTGCGGTTACGGAAGAAGCGCAGCGGGATCAAGGGCTCCGCGGCCTTCGTCTCGACCAGGATGAAGATCAGGCCGAGCACGATCGAGCCGCCGACCATGGCGCACGTCTGCCACGAGATCCAGTCGTAGTTGTCGCCCGCCAGGGTCACCCAGATCATCAGAAGGGAGACCGAGGCGGCCAGGAAGAAGGCGCCGAGCCAGTCGATCTTGGCCTTGCGGCGGACGACCGGAAGCTTGAGGGTCTTCTGGAGGAGGACCAGGGCGATGGCCGCGAACGGCACGCCGACGTAGAAGCACCAGCGCCAGCCCAGCCAGTCGGTGTCGGTGATGACACCGCCGAGCAGCGGACCGCCGACGGTGGCGACGGCGAACGTCGCGCCGATGTAGCCGGCGTACCTGCCGCGCTCACGCGGCGGGATCATCGCGGCGATCACGATCTGCGAGAGCGCGACCAGACCGCCGGTGCCGATGCCCTGGAGCACGCGGAAGCCGATGAGGGTGGCCGTGTTCTGCGAGATGCCGGCGAGTGCCGAGCCGATCACGAAGATGACCAGGGCTATCTGGACCAGCAGCTTCTTGCTGAAGAGGTCGGCCAGCTTGCCCCACAGAGGGGTGGTCACGGTCATGGACAGCAGGGCGGCGGTGACGACCCAGGTGTACGCGCTCTGGGTGCCGTCGAGGTCCCTGATGATCTCGGGGAGGGCGTTGGACACGATCGTCGACGACAGCATCGCGACGAACATGCCGAGCAGAAGACCGGTGAGGGCCTCCATGATCTGCCGGTGAGTCATCGGCGCGCCGTCGGAGGAGTGGTGGTGGGACCCCTGCTTGGCGTGGCCGCCCCGCACACCGGCCGGTGTGGTCGTAGCCATTGAATTCCTTTGCTCTTACGCGGGAGTTGCGGGTGTTACTGGTGTTACGGGCATTGCTGGTACTGCTGCCGTGTCGTGCTCGAAGTGGTGCGGGGCCCTGGCCCGGCAGTCACCGAAGCTGTTGCGCAGGCGGGCGAGCATGCTGTTGAGCTGTCCGACCTCGTCGTCGGACCAGTCGTCGAGGGCGCCGGCGAGCGTCTGGGTGTAGCGCTCGGAGAGCTCCTCCAGGAGCGCCCGGCCCGCCGGGTTGAGCCGCAGGATGCGTGAACGCTTGTCGCACGGGTCGGGGGCCCGGTCGATCCAGCCGCGCTCCGCCACATGCGCCACGTGCCGGCTGGTTACCGACATGTCGACCGCGAGGAGCTCGGCGAGCCGGCTCATCCGCATCTCGCCGTGCCGGTCGAGGAGGGTGAGTACGGCGGCCGATCCGGCCGGGCAGTGCGCGGGGAGGATGCGTGCGAGCTCGCGCTTCACGGCGCCTATGGCACTGAGCTGCCGGGCCAGTTCCGCGAACTGACTCTGTGCGGCCATGGGCACCTCCAACATCTTGTTGCTTAGGGCAACCATAGAAGTAGTTGGTTGCTTCAGGCAAACTAAATCGGGCCTGCTGGAGTAAAGGAACCCAAAAGGCTCCGTGCGTGGCGGGTCAAGGACGTCCGTACGGCCGGTAAAACCGCAGATCACACGCGCCGCACGGTCCGGGGGTGTGCTGAGCGTGCCCACTTCGCTAGGGTCGTGCCCCATGGCACACAACCCCCACGCTCCGCAGGGCCCCGAGGGTCAGCACGACCCGGCGGGCAGCACTCAGATGTTCCGCGCCTTCGTAGACGACGGCGAACCGCAGCGGCAGCAGCCGGCCGCGGCCGCCGCGTCGGGCGGCCCCAAGACCGGCCTGATCATCGGCGTCGTAGCCGTCGTCGTGATCCTCGCGGCGGTCGCCTGGCTCGCGCTCGGCTGATCACGCTCGGCTGATCACGCTGTAACGGTCACTTCCAGTCGGCGGTGACGTCCTGGGTCTCGACACGCATGCCCAGCGGCACCCGCCAGGCGTCCACACACACGGTGTACGTCTTCGTCACGGCCGCGCCCGCGGCGATCGGCCCGGGCAGCGGCTGGGTCGACATCCTGGTCCCCCAGTCCACGCCCAGCGCTCCGATGATGTGCGTCGCGAAGGTCACGGTGCCCGAACGGACCGCTGACTCCCCGGTGTTGCGGAAGGGTACGGTCACCTGCTCGCACCACCGCTTGTCGCCGGGTGCGAGCAGCGGATCGCCCAGGTTGAGTACGGCGGGTCCGGCGGGCGGCGCCGGCGAGCTGCCCCCGGAGCCCGAGCCGGACCCGTTCCCCGGCGTCCCGGGCGATCCGGACGCCGGTGGCTTCGTCGGCGTACCACCGCCACTGCCACCACCACCACCGTCACCGCCGGACGTGCCCGGCGTCCGAGGGGCATCCGTCTCGCCCGAGCCGGAGCCCGAGCCGCCCCCCTTGCCGTCCGGCCGCCCGGTCGCGGAGCCACTGCCGCCGGCCCCAGGCGCACCCGTACCACCCGTATCACCCGCACTGCCTGTACCGCCCGCGTCGGCATCCCCGTCGCGGGCCGGCCGGCGACCGTCCCCGGAGCCGCCAGGGTCACCGCCACCGCCGCGCGCACTGTCCCCGTCGAGCGGCACCAGCTCGACCTTGCCCTCCGGCGGTACGGCCCGTCCCGGCCCACGCTCCGCCCCGGGGCCCGCCGCACCGACCGCCGCATAGCCGTCGTCGTCGCTCCCGCCGCCGCACGCGGCCAGCACCCCGCCCAGACACAGCACAACCGCCGCGGCGCTCGTCGCAGCGCCTCGGCGGCCGTGTGTCAGACCATGACGTCGCATCGCGCCAGTGTGTCTGACGTTTCGTCAATTAGAAAGGGTCCAGTCAGTCCGCGATGAGCCCCTCCCGCAACTGCGAGAGCGTGCGCGTCAGCAGGCGCGAGACGTGCATCTGGGAGATGCCGACCTCTTCGCCGATCTGGGACTGCGTCATGTTCGCGAAGAACCGCAGCATGATGATCTGGCGCTCGCGCGGCGGCAGTTTGGCCAGCAGCGGCTTCAGCGATTCGCGGTACTCGACGCCTTCCAGCGCAGTGTCCTCGTACCCGAGCCGGTCCGCCAGCGAGCCCTCGCCGCCGTCGTCCTCGGGAGAGGGCGAGTCCAGCGAACTGGCCGTGTAGGCGTTGCCCACCGCCAGCCCGTCGACGACGTCCTCCTCCGACACGCCCAGTACGGCGGCGAGTTCGGGAACGGTCGGCGACCGGTCGAGCTTCTGCGCGAGGTCGTCGCTCGCCTTCGTCAGCGCGAGCCGCAGCTCCTGGAGGCGGCGCGGGACCCGTACCGACCAACTGGTGTCGCGGAAGAAGCGCTTGATCTCACCGACGACCGTCGGCATCGCGAACGTCGGGAATTCCACGCCCCGTTCGCAGTCGAACCGGTCGATCGCCTTGATCAGGCCGATCGTGCCGACCTGGACGATGTCCTCCATCGGCTCGTTGCGGCTGCGGAAGCGCGCCGCGGCGTAACGCACCAGAGGGAGGTTGAGCTCGATGAGCGTGTCCCGTACGTACGTACGGTCCGGGCTGTCTTTCTCGAGGGCGGCAAGCCGCAGGAAGAGCGAGCGGGACAGAGTGCGGGTGTCGATGGCTTCCGGCTGCGACACCAGCGGCGGCGGAGGAGCCGTCACCTGGTCGAGCACGGCGGGCACTTCCTTCGTGAGCACCTTCGAGCTGCCCAGTTCTGCGGACATGCCGGCCCCCTTTCAAGCACTGCGGACGCGGACGGTAGCGGCGGGCGCTCCCGTCGGAGGAAGCAGCCTCCACCTGAATACCGGCGGCGAAGCTGCGGCAAACGCGGTTCCAGCAGAATGTCACATGTCGGCAACACGCTGTAGCGCCAAGTCGACAAATCTGCGCAGGAAAAGGGGGGTGTGCGGCTTTTCGGCCACTGAACGGGTACTACACGATCCGGTTACGCCTCGATTCGATTTGCGGATCGCAGGCGGGCGAAGCTTCTCGCCAGCAGTCTTGACACATGCATCTGCGAGACGCCGAGTTCGGCACTGATCTGGGACTGCGTCAGATTGTTGTAGTACCGGAGCAGCAGGATCCGCTGTTCGCGCTCGGGCAGTTGTACGAGAAGATGCCGTACGAGGTCGCGATGCTCGACGCCGGCCAGCGCCGGGTCCTCGTAGCCGAGCCGGTCGAGCAGCCCCGGCAGCCCGTCCCCCTCCTGGGCGGCCTCCAGCGAGGTCGCGTGGTACGAGCGTCCCGCCTCGATGCAGGCCAGTACCTCGTCCTCGGAGATGCGCAGGCGCTCGGCGATCTCGCCGGTCGTGGGGGAGCGCCCGTGGGCCGTCGTGAGGTCCTCGGTGGCCCCGCTGACCTGGACCCACAGCTCGTGGAGCCGGCGCGGCACGTGCACGGTCCTGACGTTGTCGCGGAAGTACCGCTTGATCTCGCCCACGACGGTCGGCATCGCGAAGGTGGGGAACTGCACGCCGCGGTCCGGGTCGAACCGGTCGATCGCGTTGATCAGCCCGATCGTGCCTACCTGGACGACGTCCTCCATCGGCTCGTTGCGGCTGCGGAACCGGGCGGCGGCGTACCGCACCAGCGGCAGGTTCGCCTCGATGAGCGCGCCCCGTACCCGGTTGTGCTCGGGTGTCCCCGGGTCCAGCCCCTTCAGCTCCGCGAACAGCACCTGCGTGAGGGCCCTGGTGTCCGCGCCACGGCTCTTGGGGGTGCCGCCGGCCGGAGGATCGGGTGCTGTCTCGGGCGGGAGCGGTTGTAGCTGCTGGAGCTGCTGGGGCGGAGCTTGAGGCGCTGTACTGGCCGGCACGGTCACGCCACCCCTTTTCTCGGTCAATCACGATCAACTCATCCGTCAAAAGCGGTCATAGCATCACAAGACATGTGCACTGTGTGCAAGCACCGCATAACTCCGTGTTGACGCCAAGTTGGGTTGTAAACATGCGAAAACCCCGCACCGGACCGGTGCGGGGCCTGCTGGCGCGGGGGCTCAGAACTCGTAGTCGGCGATCACCCACGTGGCGAATTCACGCCACTGCCCGGCGGCCGCCTGGTGGGCCGGGTGCTCGATGTACCGCTTCAGCGCATCGCGGTCCTGAACCGCCGAGTTGATGGCGAAGTCGTACGCGATGGGCCGGTCGGTGATGTTCCAGGCGCATTCCCAGAACTCCAGCTCGGGAACGACTCCGTCGAGCTCTTCGAAGGCCTTCACGCCGGCGGCGACGCGCGGCTCGTCCCGCTCGACACCCTCGTTGAGCTTGAAGAGGACCAGATGGCGGATCAAGGGGTACTCCTACTGGATCAGCTGGGACATGAACTCGCCGACGCCCTGGGCGGCACTGGACACGCCTTCGAACCCTATCTGGACGAGCTCGGCCGATCTGCGGGGGTCGGTGATGATCGTGTACAGCACGAAGACGACGAGCACGTACATCGCTATCTTCTTCGTTTGCACCATCTGTGCGGCCTCCCCTGCCGGTCCCGTGAGTCGCGTGAGTCTAACCGCACAACACGAAAGCCCCGGCTCGGGGAGCAGGGGCTTTCGTTCGGAGCGGTAGCGGTGGGATTTGAACCCACGGATAGCTTGCACCATCACACGCTTTCGAGGCGTGCTCCTTAGGCCACTCGGACACGCTACCGAGAGAGAGCTTAGCCCACGCCGGGCCGTGCTCCGAAATCGGTTCCTCAGCGCCTTCCTCAGCGGTCCCTGAAGAAGGCCGTCAGCTGCGCCGAGCACTCCCTTTCGAGTACGCCCTGGACGACCTCGGGCCGGTGGTTCAGCCTCCGGTCCCGTACGACGTCCCAGAGCGAGCCGGCGGCGCCCGCCTTCTCGTCGAGCGCGCCGTAGACCACCCGCTCCACCCGGGACTGCACGAGGGCTCCCGCGCACATCGTGCACGGTTCCAGGGTGACGACGAGCGTGCAGCCCGTCAGCCGCCACTCGCCGAGCTCCCGCGCCGCCCCGCGGATGGCCAGCACCTCGGCGTGCGCCGTCGGATCACCCGTCGCCTCGCGCTCGTTGTGGCCCGCCGCGAGCAGCGAGCCGTCCGGAGCCAGCAGGACGGCGCCGACCGGCACATCGCCGGCCTCCGCCGCCCGCGCCGCCTCCTCCAGAGCCAGGCGCATGGGCGCCCGCCACCGGTCCCGTACCGGATCCGGCTCCGATTCCGGTTGTTGTTCCTCTGTCACTGCCGGGCTCACTACTGGACGGTCTCCAGTACGTCGGCCGCGCCCAGGGCGTCGGCGATCTCGACGAGCGCGTCCGTACCGAGCGCCAGCAGTTCCTTCTCGGGCAGGCCGAGGTCCGCGAGGACCCCCGTCTCGCCGAGCGGGCCCGCCGGTACGACGCCGCCGTCCGCCGTGATCTCCTCCTCGTTTTCGTCGTTCTCGTCGATGGGTTCCTCGTCCGGCTCCCCGTCCTCGGTGCCGTCGAGGTCGACGAGCTCTTCCAGGGCGTCCGGGTCCTCCGGGTCCCGGCCGAGCAGTTCGTCGGTGAGCAGGATCTCCCCGTACGAGGAACGGGCGGCCGCGGCCGCGTCGGAGACATAGATGCGCGGGTCCTCCTCGCCGTCCACCCGGACGAGGCCGAACCATGCGTCTTCCTGCTCGATGAAGACGATCACCGTGTCGTCGTCGACCGTGGCCTCGCGGGCCAGATCGGTCAGGTCCGACAGGGTTTCCACGTCGTCGAGCTCCGTGTCGCTCGCTTTCCACCCGTCTTCGGTGCGCGCGAGCAGTGCGGCGAAGTACACCGTGACTCTCCCACTGGTCTTGAGAAGTGCCGGTTGGAGTTCCTCCCGGCCGGAGGGTGTGGCTGAGGTGGGGAGAAACCGTTTCGCAGCTCCGAGCCCCGCCCACTCGGAATCGTGGCAGAAGAACTCGCTCCGCGAGAGGTCTTCCGCTCTTGCGTCGTGTACCAGTCCTGAGAGAAGGCCCCTACCAGCGGAAGGTGCGCATCCGCATCTGCTGCCGCATCCGGGCCGCCCGGGCCCGGCGCGGCTGCACCCGCTCACGCAGCGCCTTCGCCTCGTGCAGCTCTCGCAGGAACTGGGCGCGCCGCCGCCTGCGGTCGGCCTCCCCCATGCTTTCCCGCTGGTCCTGGTCCTGCTCCTGGTCCTCGTCCCGCATCGGCCACACCACCCCAAGCCCGCGTCTGCCCCCACCCCACCTTCCCTCCGTCCCGCGGGTTGATGCCAGCACGGGCGGCTCGTATGCCCGGCTACTGTTGACGGCATGCGTATCCAGGTCGTCGACCACCCGTTGGTGGCGCACAAACTCACCACGCTGCGCGACAAGCGCACCGACTCCCCGACCTTCCGGCGCCTCGCCGACGAGCTGGTCACCCTGCTCGCGTACGAGGCCACCCGGGACGTGCGCACCGAACAGGTCGACATCCAGACCCCGGTGACGGCGACGACGGGCGTCAAGCTGTCCTACCCCCGCCCCCTGGTCGTACCGATCCTGCGAGCCGGTCTGGGCATGCTCGACGGCATGGTGCGGCTGCTGCCGACCGCCGAGGTGGGCTTCCTCGGCATGATCCGCAACGAGGAGACGCTCCAGGCGGAGACGTACGCCACCCGGATGCCGGAGGACCTCTCCGGCCGCCAGGTGTACGTCCTCGACCCGATGCTGGCCACCGGCGGCACCCTGGTCGCGGCGATCCGTGAGCTGATCAAGCGCGGCGCGGACGATGTCACGGCGGTCGTACTGCTCGCGGCCCCCGAGGGCGTCGAGCTCATGGAGCGTGAGCTGGCCGGCACGCCGGTCACCGTGGTCACCGCCTCGGTCGACGAGCGGCTCAACGAGCACGGCTACATCGTGCCGGGGCTCGGCGACGCGGGCGACCGGATGTACGGGACGGCAGGCTAGCGGCAGCCGGTCGTACGGACCGTTCTCAGCACTTCGCAGAGGGCGCGGGCGCGGGCCTGGCCAGAGCGGCCAGCGCCTGGTCCGCGTCCTTCTTCGTGGTCAGCTTCTTGAAGCCGGTGCCCAGGATCAGGTCCACGTCGGCGCCCTTGCGGCTGTCGGCCTTCTGCGCGGCGCCCTTGAGCTGCGTACCGAGGACGGGCAGTACGCCGGCGACCGCCTTGGGCGCGCCCAGCAGTATCCCGGTGCCCTTGACCTTCTTGTCGTACTCCGGCGGAGCGTTGCCGACCTTGCCGATGGTGAAGCCGCGCTTCTTCAGCTCGTCGGCGGTCTCCTTGGCGAGACCGCCGCGTTTGGTCGCGTTGTAGACGTTGACCTTGATCTTGCCCGGCTTGGGCAGGGCGGCGGTCCGCGCGGGCGCGGAAGGCGCGGCGGCCTTGGCGCAGTCCTGTCCGCGCACGGCGGCCGTGGTCCTCTTCCCGCCGCCGGTGAAGACATCGATGAGCTGCAGCGTCCCCCAGCCGGCCAGAGCGAGGGCCACGAGGGAGGCCACCACCGCGAGGATGGTCCTGCGCCGGTTCCGGGGGCGTCGCATGCGCGGGAACTTGTCGCCCGTAATGCGGTACTTTCCACCCATGCCGGGGGGAGTCAGCATGCTCATGGCCGCAGCGTAGTGCGCCTCGGTGACGATTCCTACTAAATGATCAATGACACCGGGTCAGGCCAACCCGTAAGGCCCAATGGGACGTCCGTTCGGGCGTCGTCCCGGGTGCTCTCACATGGTGTCGAGTTCGAGCACGCGCGCGTGCAGCACCTGGCGCTGCTGGAGCGCGGCGCGGACCGCCCGGTGCAGTCCGTCCTCGAGGTACAGGTCGCCCTGCCACTTCACGACGTGGGCGAAGAGGTCGCCGTAGAACGTCGAGTCCTCGGCCAGCAGTGTCTCGAGATCCAGCTGACCCTTGGTGGTCACGAGCTGATCGAGGCGGACCGGGCGCGGCGCGACATCCGCCCACTGCCGGGTGCTTTCCCGGCCGTGGTCGGGATACGGCCGGCCGTTTCCGATGCGCTTGAAGATCACACGGAAAGCCTACCGGGCAAGCGGCTCCGGGCGCAGCCACGAGGCCGGGGTGCAAAGGTCGTATTCGGCGCCAGACCGGGAGCAAATCATGAGCGGAACTAACCCCTCCGGTGATGCGCGGCGGTTCAGGTGACGGAAAGCGGGCCCGGTGGGCGTTCCCTCGTACGGAGTACGCCCGCCGTGGGGGCTACTTGGCCGGGGCCTGCTTCTTGGCCGCCGCCTTCGCCTGCTGCTTGAACGCGCGGACCTTCACCAGCGACTCCGGGCCCGTGATGTCCGCCGCCGAGCGGAAGGAACCCTCGTCGCCGTACGCGCCCGCCGCCTCCCGCCAGCCCTCCGGGCGTACGCCGAGCTGCTTGCCCAGCAGGGCCAGGAAGATCTGGGACTTCTGCTTGCCGAAGCCGGGCAGTGCGTTCAGGCGGGCCAGCAGCTCCTTGCCGGTGGCCACGTCGCGCCAGATCGCCGTCGCGTCGCCGTCGTACTCGTCGACCAGGTACTGGCACAGCTGCTGCACCCGCTTGGCCATCGACCCGGGGTAGCGGTGCACGGCCGGTTTGGCCGACAGGAGCTCGGCGAAGGCCTCGGGGTCGTACGCCGCGATCTCGTGCGCGTCGAGATCGTCGCCGCCCAGCCGCTGGGCGATCGTGTAGGGACCCGCGAACGCCCACTCCATGGGGACCTGCTGGTCGAGCAGCATGCCGATCAGGTCGGCGAGCGGGCTGCGGCCGAGCAGTTCGTCGGCCTCCGGTTGCTGGGCGAGGCGGATGTCGGGGCTCATGCTCCGATGATCACGCACCCGCGCCGGCTTCGCACGACTCGCCCGTCTCCCCGCCCGCCCGCTCCACCGGCGGCCACCGGTGGAGCGGGTGCGTACGGGCTTCGCCAGGTCGGCCGCGCGGAACAGGCCCGGCGCGAGCAGTCTCGTCATACCGCCGGCCCAAGCCCAGGGGCGTACGGGCCGGACCCGGCGAATGATCGATTACGTCGACCCGGAAGGACGCGCCCCATGTCCGACGCGCCACCCCCGCCCCCCGACGGCCCGCAGTGGGGGCCGCGGCCCCCGGACGGAGGCCTGCCCCCGCCCGGCTGGGCCGGCTACCCGCCGATGCCGCCGAAGAGGCGCCGGATCTGGCCCTGGGTCCTCCTCGGCCTGGTGCTCCTCTTCGCCGCCGGCTGCATCGCCGTCATCGTCACGACGGTCACGGTGGTCGACGACGAGTCGAACCGGACCGTGACGGTGAAGTACGCCGTGACCGGCGACGCCAGGGACGTCACCATCGCGTACACGACCTGGCGGGACGGGGACGCCTCGTCGAACACCGTGACCGACGCCCGTCTCCCGTGGCGCGAGGAAGTCGACACCACGGGCCTGGTGAAGGGCGGCTCGCTGATCGTCACCACCGGGGCCTCCGGCGGCTCCGCCACCTGCTCGGTGACGGTGGGCGGGAACGAACCGCGGACCGCCACGGCCACGGGCAGGTTCGCGACCGCGACGTGCGACGACTTCTGAGCCCCGCCCAGCCCCCCAGCCCCCCAGCAGCCCCGGGCAGTCCCCGGCAGCCCCCGCGCGGCTATCCGCCGACGTACTGCCGCAGATGCTCCGCCGTCAGGGTGTCCCCGTCCGCGATCAGCTGCGCCGGGGTCCCGGTGAAGACCACGCGGCCGCCGTCGTGGCCGCCGCCCGGGCCGAGGTCGACCAGCCAGTCCGCGCGCGCCATCACCGCCTGGTGGTGCTCGATGACGACGACCGTGTTCCCGGCGTCGACCAGCCGGTCCAGGAGCGCCAGGAGCTTGTCGACGTCCGCCATGTGCAGCCCGGTGGTCGGCTCGTCCAGGACGTACGTCGTCGACTTCTCCGCCATGTGAATGGCCAGCTTCAGCCGCTGCCGCTCGCCGCCCGACAGGGTGTTGAGCGGCTGGCCGAGCCGCAGATAGCTCAGCCCGACGTCGTTCATCCGGCCCAGGATCGCGCGGGCCTGCCCGGACGGGAAGAAGTCGTACGCCTCCGCCATCGACATGCCCAGCACTTCGCTGATGTTCTTGCCGCGCAGGGTGTAGGTCAGTACCTCCGGCGTGAAGCGCCTGCCCTCGCACTGCTCGCAGACCGACGCCACCCCGGCCATCATGGCGAGGTCGGTGTAGACGAGACCGAGGCCGTTGCAGCCCGGGCAGGCGCCCTCCGAATTCGCGCTGAAGAGCGCCGCCTTGACGCCGTTCTCCTTCGCGAAGGCGGTACGGACCGGGCCCAGCAGGCCGGTGTACGTCGCCGGATTGGACCGGCGCGAGCCCCGGATGGGGGACTGGTCCGCGACCGCCACGCCGTCGCGCACCGACAGGTACCCGTGGATCAGCGAGCTTTTCCCGGAGCCGGCGACGCCGGTCACCACGGTCAGTACACCCGTCGGGATGTCGACCGAGACGTTCCGCAGGTTGTGCAGGTCCGCGTCCTGGATCGAGATCTTCCCGCGCGGCTCGCGCACGCTCTCGCGCAGCCGCGCCCGGTGTCCGAGGTGGCGTCCGGTGAGCGTGTCCGAGGCGCGCAGGCCGGGCACGTCCCCGCTGTAACAGATCTGCCCGCCCGCCGAACCCGCGCCCGGACCGAGGTCCACCACATGGTCCGCGATCGCGATGACCTCGGGCTTGTGCTCGACGACGAGGACCGTGTTGCCCTTGTCGCGCAGGCGCAGCAGGAGGTCGTTCATCCGGCTGATGTCGTGCGGGTGCAGGCCGATGGTGGGCTCGTCGAAGACGTACGTCACATCGGTGAGGCTTGAGCCGAGGTGGCGGACCATCTTCACGCGCTGCGCCTCGCCGCCGGAGAGCGTGGACGACGTACGGTCCAGGCTCAGATAGCCGAGCCCGATCTCGACCAGCGAGTCCAGGGTGTGGCTCAGGCCTGCGAGCAGCGGCGCGACCGACGGGTCGGCGATCTTCCGTACGAAGGCGGCCAGGTCGCTGATCTGCATGGCCGAGCACTGGGCGATGTTGACGCCGTCGATCATCGAGGACAGCGCGGCGGCGCTGAGGCGGGTGCCGCCGCAGGCCGGGCAGTCGGTGAAGACGACGGCCCGGTCCACGAAGGTCCTGATGTGGGACTGCATCGAGTCGCGGTCCTTGGAGAGGTAGACGCGCTGGACCTTCGTCACGAGGCCTTCGTACGTCAGGTTGTTGCTGCCGACCTTGATCTTGGTGGACGGCTTGTGGAGGAAGTCCTCCCACTCGGCGGCGGTGAAGTCCTTCAGTTTCGTGTCCGGGTCGTAGAGGCCGGAGCCGGCCATGACCTGCCAGTACCAGGAGTCGACCGCGAAGCCGGGGACGGTGATCGCGCCTTCGTTCAGGGACAGTTCACGGTCCACCAGCTGGTCGGTGTCGATCTTCGTCACCTGCCCGATGCCCTCGCACTCGGGGCACATGCCCTCCGCGCTGTTGAAGCTGAAGGCGGTGGAGGTCCCGATGTGGGGCGTGCCGAGGCGGCTGAAGATGATCCGCAGCATCGTGTACGCGTCCGTCGCCGTGCCCACCGTGGAACGGGAGTTGGCGCCCATCCGTTCCTGGTCGACGACGATCGCCGCGCTCAGGTTGTGCAGGGCGTCGACGTCGGGGCGGCCCATGCTGGGCATCAACGACTGGAGGAAGGCGGTGTACGTCTCGTTGATGAGCCGCTGGGACTCGGCGGCGATGGTGCCGAAGACGAGCGAGGACTTGCCCGATCCGGAGACGCCGGTGAAGACCGTGAGGCGGCGTTTGGGGAGATCGACCGACACATCGGCCAGGTTGTTCTCGCGGGCGCCGCGAACCTGGATCACGTTGTGGCGGTCCGCTGCGGTCGGCTGATGGCTGGACGGATCGGCGGACATTGCGGCACTCCTGGATTCGCGGGGGCAGGGGAGTCGTACATTCTGTCGGCTCCGGCAGCCCGGCGTCGGCCGGAATGGAGCAATCCGCAAGCGTGCGGCGCAGCGGTACCTTTCCGGCATGAACCCTCCCGTCGCGCTCGACACCGACCAGGCCCACGCCCGGCTCGCCGACCTGACCGTCATCGACGTACGCGCACCTGGTGAGTACGCCTCCGGGCACCTGCCCGGCGCCCACAACGTGCCCCTGGACCAGCTCCGCCGCGCGCTCCCCGCGATCGAGGAAGCAGCGGGACGCGGCGAGATCCTCGTGGTCTGCGCGTCCGGCACCCGCTCCGAGAGCGCCTGCCGGACGCTCGCCGGTCTCGGCGTCACCGCGACCACCCTCACCGGCGGGACCAGCGCGTGGGCGGCGCGCGGGCACGACCTGGACCGTCCCGGGGAAGGCGCCCGTACGCCCGGCACCACCTGGGCCATGGAGCGCCAGGTCCGTCTCGCGGCCGGCGCCCTCGTCCTGACCGGCCTCGCGCTCGGCCTGCTGCACCCGGCGTGGCAGCTGCTGTCCGCCGGTGTCGCGGGCGGCCTGGTCTTCTCGGCGCTCAGCAACACCTGCGGCATGGCGGTGGTCCTCGGCAAACTCCCCCACAACCGGCCACGCACCGCCGCGGCGGACCTCGACGCGACGCTGGCCGCGCTCAGGCAGCGGCGGGGGTGACGGGCCCGGCCGGGTCGCTCTCGGCATGATTGTCGTACCCCCGTGGAACGATTGCCCAAGTCGGCTGTAAACAGGGCAGTTCGCGGGTGGGGGTCCGGTCATGATCTCGTACGACGAACGTGACGCGTGCGACGCGTGCGGTGTCCCGCGCGGAAGATGGCGGGCAGTTCTCGGGATGACGCTGTGCGGTCCGTGCGAGCGGACCGGAGGCAGCCGTCCCGGTCGTGAACCGGTGCTGCTCGCCGAGGTACTGGCCACCACGGCGGTCGAGCTGACGCTCGCGGCCCGCGCCTCGGCGTCCGTACCCGATCCACGCACCGCCGGGGCCACGGCGTGCAAGCGGTGCGGCGCCCGGGCGACCTGGCACCGTACCGTGCACGGTCGCTGGATCCTGATCGAGCCGGGCGACCGGCCGGTCGGCGCCGTCGCCGCGGGCAAGCGCTGGCGGATCGCGGGCGACGGCACGGCGGTCAACCTGGGCTCGTCGTCCCCGTCGGACACGTGCCGCATCAGCCACTTCGACCTCTGCCCGGCCCGCTCGCCCGCCGCCGGTGGGCCGGGGGCGGCGGCCCGGGGTGTCACACCCGACGCTGCCGTGTCGTCCTCGTGACGTCCGCCCGGCCGAAGTCCGCCTAGCCGAAGTACGCCTAGCCGAGGTCCGGCACGGCCCTGCCGGTCTGAAGGCACGGGCCCCGGCTCCCCGCCGCGAGACCGGCGGGGAGCCGGGGCGCGGCGGGGCACCCCGTGGGACGACGGCTCGGGTCAGATCACAGCCGTGACAGCCGCGATCGTCGCGACGGTAGCGGCCTGCACCGCCACCACGGCGTCACGCACCACGGGCACCGACCACTGCCCCTTGCCCAACTCGGTCAGGCGCCGGTCGAGCGCCTTGGCCTCCGCTTCGGGGAAGGCCAGCTTCTGGAGCCCGGCGCCGTGCAGCAGCCCCAGGAGCGCGGCCGTCCGCTCGTCGGGGTCGGCGCCCTCGTTCACCACCGCGGCGAGCGTGTCCCGCAGCTCCCGTTCCACGCTCCCGTCGGCCTCCGGGTAACGGCGGATCGGGAAGACTCCCCACACCCGCTTCTTCTCCTCCCGCACCAGCCCCCGGGCGAGCAACCGCTCACGCGCCGCGTCCACCGCGTCGTTCTGCAGCAGCTCCACCCAGTCCCGGGCCTTGCGGGGCTTGTCGCGGTCCGCGAGGGCGCCGAGCACCGGGTCCACGGCCGGCTCACCGACCGGCGCCGGATCCAGCACCACGACCTTCCCGTCCGTCACGGCGATACGCCCCAGGAACACCAGCTCCACCAACGCGGCCCCCGCCACCGCCAGCCTCGTCCTCATCGCCTCCTGGCCGACACCCGAGTCGTCCTCGAGCGAGAGGAGCATGACTTGTTCACCGAGCGTGCTGTCCATGGTTTTCCCGTTCCCCCAATGTCGTTGCCGCAAGAGCGCGAGCCGTACCAGCCTCCCTCATGGACGGCCCGGTTCCTACGCCGCCGTGGCAGAGGGATCTTGCCCGGAGGGTGCGTCGGGCGCACGCTGGTCATATGGCAGCGCAGAACGGCCCCCCCGGCCCGACGCTCATCACTTCCGTACAGCGAGCCTTCCGCCTGTTGGAAGCGGTGTCCGCGCACGGGAACGGTGCGCCGGCGAAGCAGTTGGCACGGGAGACGGGCCTGCCACCGGCCACGGCCTACCACCTGTTGCGGACGCTGGTCCACGACGGGTACGTACGGAAGCTGGCCGACGGCGGTTTCGTCATCGGAGACCAGTTGGACACGCTGCATGCCGGGAGCCGCGGGCAGGCGCAGCTCAGCCGCATCCGGCCCACGCTCGCCGCTCTGCGGGACGAACTGTCGACCGCCGCTTATCTGACCTTCTACGAGGAGGGCGAGATCCGGGTCGCCGAGATCGTCGACGGCCCCCGCGCGCCCCGGGTCGACCTCTGGGTGGGATTCGAGGACGCCGGGCACGCGACCGCGCTCGGGAAGTGCGTGCTGCGCGAGCTGGACGACGAGTCCCGCAACGACTACCTCTCCCGGCACTCCCTCGCCGACCTCACGCCCCGGACCATCACTCACCGTTCCGAACTGATCCGGCGACTGGAGTCGCCGGCCACCGCCCCGGCCGTCATGGACGTGGAGGAGTACGCCCTCGGTACGGTCTGCGTCGCGGTGCCCGTCTACAGCGGCGACAAGCTCGGCTCGCTCGGTATCTCCATGCGGGCGGACCGGCTGTCCCGCATCGACGAGGTGCGAGCGCGTCTGCTCCCCACAGCCGGTCGCGTGACCAGGGGCCTTTCGCTCACTATCTGAAATCCCGGCCCTTGTGGCACCCGCACGGAACCTGTTCTCTGGACGAAAGGGACATTCGGGCGTTTGCGCCGCCACCAGGAGAGGACCGCGGACCACACATGAGTCAGGCCCGAGACCATGCAGGCGGCTGGTGGCCGACGAGGCCGTTCACGAGGACCCGGACAGGAGCCGCCGCGTTTGCCTCCGTCGCGCCCGTGCTGATCGTCTCTGTCGTTGTACTCCTCGGCCTCGTCAGCGGAGCCGCGATGACCTGGCTGCCCCTGCTCGCCGCCGGACCCGCGCTGGCCGCCACCACCAGCCGGCCGCTGGGGGTCCTCTGCGTCGGCTTCCTCGCCGCCGTACTGGGCGCCGTGCTCGGGGTCCGTGACGGCGTACCGGGTCACGAGCTGGCGATCGTGCTGTCGGCGCTGGTCGCCGTAACCCTGGCGAGCGGATTGGCCGGCGGGCTGCGCGTGCGCCGCGAACGGGTGCTCGCGGCCGTGCGCTCGGTCGCCGAGGCCGCCCAGCACGCCCTCCTCCAGCCCGTGCCCACGACGGTCGGCCCGTTTCAGGTGGCCGTCCGCTACAGCGCCGCCGATGCGGAGGCCCGCATCGGCGGGGACCTCTACGCGCTGGTGCCGACTCCGTACGGGATCAGGCTGATCGTCGGCGACGTACGGGGAAAGGGCCTGCCCGCGGTGGGCACCGCCGCTCTGGTGCTCGGTGTCTTCCGGGAGGCCGCCTACGACGAGCCGGACCTCCTCGACGTCGTCGTCAGGATCGAGCGGAGCCTGGCGCGCAATCTGGGTTCCGACGACTTCGTCACCGCGGTGGTCGTCGGGTACCCCGGGGACGGGCGCATGGAGGTGGTCAACTGCGGGCACGCCCCGCCGCTGGTGGTCCGCGATTCCCGCGTACGGGCCGTCGAGCCGACCCACCCGGCTCCCCCGCTGGGGCTGCACGCTCTCACCGGCGAGAGGCCGAGCCTTCAGGTCCTGCCCTTCGCCGACGGTGACCAGCTGCTCCTCTACACCGATGGCGTCACCGAGGCCCGCAACCACGAGCGCGAGTTCTACCCGCTCGTCGAGCGGGCGGCGCGGCACATGTCGGACGACCCGTCCCGCACCCTCGACGCGCTCCACGACGAACTGCTGGCGCACGTCGGGGGCCGGCTCCACGACGACGCGGCACTGCTCCTGCTCCGGAAACCGGCCACTGCCGAGAGCCGGGCTCTGGACGCCGGCCCGACTTACCGCCACCCGGTCGAAGCCGAAGCCCGCTGACGCGGCCGGGTGGCGCGGGGAAGCCGCCCCGCTCTGCCCGAGCACTCGTTTCCATATGTCTTATGGCCGTCCAGCGAAGCCGTACCCGTCCTCGTCTGCGGCGGATCGGTCCGGCTGCCTCCGTTCGGGCGGCGCTGGGCGGAGGCGAACGAAACCGCAACCGCAACCGCAACCGCAACCGCAACCGCCACCACTGCCGACCTACTTGCCGGGCTCCGGGCCGTACCACTGGAGGGCTTGGCCAGTCACTGCCGCGATGCATTCGAAGTCGTGGTCGCGATGAAGGAGGGTCAGCCCTTGCAGCTCGGCTGTCGCGGCAACGACGAGGTCGACAGCACCGGCGCTTCGGTGCTTTCCCTGTTTGGTGAGGGCGTCCTGGACCTGCCAGGCGCGGTCGTAGGCGCGGTCGTCCACGGGAACCCAGCCAAAGATCAGCCGTATGTCCTCGATGCCGCGCGGCCGGCCGGCTGCCGACCGGGCGCTGTGGAAGAACTCCAGCTCGGTGATGGGGCAGGTGGCGATGAGGCCGGCGGCTGCCGCTTGGTCCCAGCCGTACTGCTCCGCATCGCTGCGCAAGAAGCGCGCGAGCGCGCTGGTGTCGATCAGGAACTGCGCCGCGTTCACCGCCGGTAGTTCCCCTTGTTCTCGAACAGCTCCAGGTCGAAAGAGCCCTCGTCGGCCGCGGCGCGGAGCCGGGTGAGCGCCAGGGCGCGGCGCCGGTTCTCCAGCACTTCGCGCAGGGCGGTGTTGACGGTCTCTTTCTTGGTGCTCGTCCCCAGGGCCTTCGCTACGTCGGCGACCAGCTCGTCGTCCAGATCGATGACGGTTCGACTCATGTGCACCTCCTGGATATCAACTGTGGGATCAAGTATATCTCGCACGGCGCGTCAGGCGCCCGGCATGGTGCGGCGCCTGAAGCGACAAGCCACGGAACGCAGAAGGCCCCGGCCGGTTTCCCGGTCGGGGCCTTCTGTACCGCAGTAGCGGTGGCGGAGGATACGAGATTCGAACTCGTGAGGGGTTGCCCCCAACACGCTTTCCAACTCTGCTGGTTACCGTTCCCAGTAGTTCAGGGCAGTTCAGGTCCTGCGTGTTGCCCTCTGACGGCGCGGCCTTGAACGAGCGTGAACTGCCACGCATGAGACTGCCGTTGAGACTGGACGACAGTGTCAGTCGGCAGATTTACAGCCCACCAGGTACACGAATCAGGGCCTAGCCTGAACTGCGGCTTAGCCGGGTACAGGCGCCGTGCAGACCGACCCCGTTCACGCCTCGTCTTGATCATGCAGTGCCGTCCGATGGCTAACTTGCGACAAGAGTGATCACCTTCTGCCGCTCGTCGGTTATTCGCTTGCCTGCTCGCTGCCGTTGGCGGAAACTGGGGGAAGTGATGTAGGGACACGCGTGTATGCGCCCCTTCCCCAGAAGCGCCGACTTCACGGGGAGGAAGAGCGAGGCCCGTACAGCGCCAGCACTGACTGAGCGCCGAGGCCGGACTACGCAGACTGGATGTGCTCCTACCGCTCCCCGTGACGCGGGCCATGATCCGCAGAGCGTGGGTGCGAGGGCTGGATCGGCGATTCCGGCTCCCGCGTGAATGCCTCCGCGGGAGTGGTTCCCGTGGAGGGGACCACGAGGAGGGCCTCAGATGCCTCTCAGCCCCAATTCCGGTGCGACGATCCGCGGTGAGAAGACCGAGCTGCCCAAGCCCATCCGCCGGGTACCTGACATCCCGGACACTGACCTGCACAAGGATCTGCGTGCCGCTCTGAAGAAGCACGGCATGAGCGACCGGGCCGCCGGAGCAATCTCGACGATCTGGACCAACCCGGCCGCGGTCCTTCCGCAGGTCGAGAACCCGCAGCGTCGTCGCATCCCTGGTGCGGATCTGCTCGTCGTCTCGGGACAGGTGTACACCGCTCGCCTCGCGCCGGACCCGCTGAACCCCCGCAACGCCGACCAGATCTACTTCGCTCTCGCCGGAAGCGTGGGGGCGCCGCCGGCCACTCTGACGCCTGCGGCCGAGGCAGGCGTGGGTGAGATGTCCGTACGCGTAACGAGCCGCTCCGCGCTCGCGGAGCAGCTCACCTGGGCCATGGAGACGACGCGCAGCCAGAATCTACCGAATCCGGAGATCGCCGACCAGGGCATCATGGACCCGCCGATCGGCGTCGCCACCACGGTGTCGTACGACGCCGACGGCGAAAGCCCGACCACCCACATCTTCGTCCGCGAGGGATCGACGCGTACGAGCCACGGTCTTTACTACGTGGGCGCCGATGCGGGCGACGTGCTGTTCGGACTGCCTCGCGGCGCAGCTCCGATGCAGGCCCACATTGACAAGATCAACAGTTACGCGGACAAGCCGAAGAACAAGATCGAGAAAACGGAGAAGGCGGCGGTGCGGTGCGCCGTCACCGACTTCGAGCTCATCATCGGCGTAGTGCCTGATGTCCCCGGTGCGGTGGACCTCGCCCAGGCGATCAAGGCCCGTGTTGCCCAGGATCACCTCAACACGAAGCTGCCCTGGAACGACGCGGCCAAGTACACAGTGCTCTCAGAGGAGTGCCTCCTCGCGGCACGTGCCGCAGCCGTCGTCCCGACCGACGTTGAAGCCGATTGGCTGGCCGGTCGGCTGACTCAGGAGGAGGCCGAGCAGAACAAGATCCCGGCCTTCCTGGATGACCGGGCAGCGAGCATCGTGCACCTCTTCACCACGCGGGAGCCCAAGATCCATGACGCGGTGCGCAAGCCCATCGCCCTGGTTCTCGCTGGCGGGGAGCCACCGAAGGGGCAGCGGCGGAAGAACGTGACTCTGAAGACCAAGCTTCCGCTCGGGGTCGAGATGATCGCCCGGGAACTGCGGGGCAAGGCCTCAGAGCCGGACCTGGCCGCCTTCCGGAAGACTCTGGAGAGCGCCCTTCCGCCGCACCTGAACCAGGCCAACGGATGGAAGCCGACGCGGCGCACACCAGAGGCCCTGTACCAGGCTGCGCTCAAGGAGCTGGAGAACGGCGAGGCCGGCGGGCCTGCGGGGACCGAGTTGTGGGTCCGCGCGGCGTACGTCCTCGTAAAGCACAAGGCGATCAGCGGCCCGAGGCACGACATCGGCACCGACCGTCGCCCTCCGGCGGACATCATGCAGGAGCTGCTCGAGACTGAACATGGCCTGCAGCATCTCCGGCAGGCGGTCGAAGATGACCGTTCCGGTCTCCGGCCACGTCAGGTGGACGCTCAGGGACAGCCCGAGCAGAGCGCTGCGGGTGCGGACACCTACATCAACAACAAGTTCCTCCGCGAGGATCTGGCGCCGAAGGACAAGGAGAAGCAGGAGCCCCTAGGCGAGGAGGCGGCCCTCGAAGCGAAATACCAGCGTGGTCTTAAGGACACGCAGGGTGCCCTCAGGATTCTGGCTGACGCGATGCGGAACCTCGGTGGCATTGAGGACGAGAACGGCGTGGCGCTGATCGAACAGCGTGGCCGCGCTCAGGCTCGCCTGCTCAGAGACCAGCTCAAGATCATGCTGGGAACCGCTGAGGAGTGGTGGGAGGCGGCTGTGGACGCCGGTACCTCGGCTGCTGATGACAGGACGAACGAAGACGAGGGCACCGAGGAAGAGGGCGAGACGGCCTGATGAAGAAAGGCACCTACATGGCGCTCGCCGATCTCTGCGGGACAAGCCTGCTCAGGGCGATGCCCGAGAAACGGCCCGTCGCCCCGGACTTCCTGCCGGCGGTGTCCTGCGCGGTCTACGTCGCTGAGGACATCAGCGGGACCGTTTGCTACATCGGCTCGGTCTGCCGACCGCACGATGATGACGGTCTGGCCAACCACGTCAGCGAGTATCTCCACGACCTCCCCAAGGCTCAGAAGTGGGGCGGTCTCTACGTCCTGCCGCTTCGCTCCACGACACCGGAGCTGCAGGTGCGGCGTATTGCCGGCGACGTCACCGGCTGGATGCTGCCGTACGACCGGGAGCGCTGGCCGACAGCCAGCTGATGCGACCTTGCCAAACCGGTGGGGGCCGTTTGTGGTCTAAGCGGAGGGCCCCGCCGGCGCAGCAACGGCCCCAAGACCGGCGTGTGACCGCTGCCGACCTGGTGGGTGACCTGGGTTTTCTCCGTCGACACGAGGTCGTCGAGCGGCATCCTGGCCAGAGGATGGCTACAGCCGCACTCGGCAGCACTTGCCGCGGGAAGCTAGCCAACCTCAGGCTGGCCGAGAGGGCCATCGCGCTCTTCAGGGTCGATCGGACCGTCTCCACGCCCGCTTGGGCATAAGCCAATGCGGCCATCGTGGATGGTGCGGGGCCGCCTGCGGCTGCGCACCTTCGACGCGGATCGCACAGTTGCCAGCACTGGGTGCGTTCCTGCGTCAGCGCTTCACGACTGCACTGCGCTCGAGCCACGAACCCCACCGCCTGGTCCCGGCTGCTGTGCGGACTCCCCAGGACCACCGGGCAGAATGCTCGCATGACACCACAGCGTCGCAAGCTGCTTTGGATCTTGGGTGGGATGGCAGGGGTAGCCATGGTCGCCCTCGGCGTTTACTTCGTACACATAGGCCTGGACCGTTCTAACACACTGTCGGGAGTGCTGGGATTCTTCGTGTCCTCAATGGGACTGGCCGTTTCAGTCCTTTCCGTACTCCAGGCGCGCTCGGCATCGCCCGCAGCCTCGCCTCAGCCGCTGCGAATGAGTCAGCAGAGTGGCGCAAATTCTGTTAATTTTCAGTCCTCCGGCGACATCAACATCGGGGACAATAATAAGCTAGGCGGCCCTGATGGCTTGGCTTAGGCAGAAGGCTGGGGACGGGGCACAACTCGTACAGGCTCAAACCGTCAACTATGGGATCAGCGTAAAGGATGCTGAGCACATCTGCTTGCGCCTCATGAAAGAGCATCTAGAGAGGTACTCACAGGAAGCGTTTCACATAGCCAAAGAGCGAGTCGACGAGTTCGCACTGAACTACCTCAACGCCTTGAATGGGCAGGCTCCACACGCCATCGAGAATCTAAAAGATCCAGGTGTACAGTCTGCGGTCTTGGAGGCAGAAGCAGGCTTCGCTAAAAGTGGCGACGTTGAACTGGGCGAGGTGCTAGTTCAAATGCTTGTGGCGAGAACTCTGGAGACAGGGAGGACCATCAAGCAGCTAGCTCTGAATGAAGGCATCTCTACCGCACAGAGGCTTACATCCAAGCACCTCGCAGCCTTGTCCTTGCTCTTCTTCTTGAAGAGGACGCAGATGATGTCCGCGAGCCCAGAAAGCTTTCGAAAGAGCGTGCAATCCCTACTCACCCCAATGTGCGAAGACTTCGCGAGCTTCACACTATCGGATGGTCGATACCTCGAAGCAACGGGCTGCGCGGTGCGGTCTATGGGGGAATCGCCGTGGCCGTTTGTCATGCGGGAGAGATACCCCGGAATATTCCATAAGGGGTTCGTCTGGGCTGAAACGCCGAGCGCGGAGGAGATAGCTAGAAATGCGAATACCCCGGCCCTCCTCTTCGTTCCCGCCGACGAAGGGATGGTGAAGGTAAATGCCGTCACTGACGATGATGCAATTAGCCTCTCTCGGACGGCCGGCCTGCCGGACGAGAAAACCCTCTTTCCTCTATTGAGGCAGAATCCAATGACCGACGAGGAAATCAACAGCATCCTGTTGGAGGCCGCACCTGCCCTGTCCGCCGTCCTGAGCACCTGGCACGATGCGGGACTTCATGAGCTTGATCCCTCTCTAACTGGAATTGCTGTAGCTTATGCAAATTTCAAAAGGCTAGCACCTGAGGCTTTTCAGGCAGAAATTGACGTGTGGATCAACTAGTAGACGTCGGCGTTACGGTTCCTGGGCTGAAGTAGCTCCGGGACCCCGCCCGGGGGCTCAACGCTTCGTCCCTGCACCGTCCGACACAAGCCGACTCGTAAAGCCTGCGCTGCACAGTCGCTCGTACGCTGCCGCCACATCATCCGGTACCGGCTGGCTGACCATGAATCCCTGTTCCGGGTAAATGCGCAGTCGCTGAAGTGCGCCGACAAGCATGTCGAGCACCAGGCGAGCATCCCCGATGGAGTCGACGTAGTCGTCGAATGTCATCGGAGTGGACGCGCTCACGATCTCGACCCCAGGCCAGAGTTTGCGCGCCGTCGCGTAGGCGCGCCGCTCTTCGTAGGGCTTGCTGATGAGTAGGACGGACGAGACGTCCACGCCGGACGATTCGAGAAGGGCTTTCGAGAAGCGGATGTTCTCACCGGTATTGCGCGCGTTCGGTTCAACAAGCACATCGGAGCTCGGCACCCCCAGCTCCAACGCCCTTTCGCGATAGTGGACGGCCTCGCCACGCGGCATCCGCTCCCGCGTAGTGCGGCTCGTAGCCCCCGTGAAGACGATGAGCGGCGCCATGCCACGTTTGTAGAGGACGACCGCAGTATCGGCCACGCCCAGGTCGTGACTGCCCAAGCCGACCGCGACCGAGCACGGCCGTGGCTCGTGGTGCATTTGGTGGAAGTCCCACAGGCGGCGCGCGTCCGCCCATGACTCTGTCGAGATCACTGCTCTGCCTCTCCGTCCCGTGCTGAATCAGGCACCTTGAAGTCGTACTCCCACGCGAAGCGCGATGCTGCGTGGACACCGATTGCGTACTCAACCACGGTGCCATCGGCCGTGTACGTGGTGCGGTGCAGCTCGACCACTGGCTCACCACCGGGGAGTTGCAGCAGCTTCACCTCGTCGGCCGTCGGGATGCGGGCGAAGAGTTCTTCCTTCATGTGGTCGATCTCGTACCCGGCGTCGTACAGCACCCGGTACCCACCACCACGTCCGGCCGGCCCGGGCGTCGGGTCAACCAACCGTGTTCCCTCGACGTGCTCGGGTCGGTAATAGCTGGTCAGGGTGTGCGTGGGCTGCTCACCTTCCTTGACGAGGCGTGCACGGGCGTACACCTCAGCACCAGCAGGTAGACCATGCGCTGCGGCAACGGCCCGCGGAGCCGCAACCCGACTGACCTGTTGCGTCTGCTCACCGCGGCGGTACGCGCGACCCGTCGCGACACGGTCGGCGATGAACGCCACCTCGTCACCGTCGCGCCACTTCGCCTTGTCGTACCGGCTGATACCGAGCCGCTTGAGCGGAGTCTGTTGCCGGACGACGGTGCCATGCCCACGGGATGAGGTGACCAGCCCCTCTGCCTCCAGCGCCTTGTACGCCGCGTGAACCGTGGACTTGGACCCTTCGCCTGCTTCGACGAGGTCCCGAATGTGCGGCAGTTGCTGCCCCGGCGCGTACTCCCCGCTCGCGATACGAGCGGCCAGTCTGTCCGCCAGCTCTCGCCACTTCGGTGCCATGCAGTTGCTCCTCTCGATGACACCAGTCAAACACAGTCCCAGGACTGTTGACAGTCCCAGGACTGTGCGCCATGGTCTTACCAAGCGGTTCGCAGTCCTAGGACAGCGCCACGGAAGGCCCTTCTTTGGGCTGCCCAGACCCCGCGAAAGGGGCCCCGGACAGAGGGGGCCGAGGGACCCGGACCCCTGGTCAACCGGAGGGCACAGACCGAAAGGTCACGTCTCTGCCTGAAACGGGAGCTCGTGTTCCCGAACGAGACAAGCACGCAAATCCATCGCACTGACTGAGGGGGTTGGCATGTACCTACGACCCAGATGGGCGCCGTCGTACGGGACCGGTACGGCGGCACTGCCCGCACGCGTCACTGCATGACCGTCGTGCGGCGGGCCCCCCGGGCAATCCGTTGGCGCTCCCGCTGCACGTCTCAGCCTCTTCGAAGCGCTCGCGCTTCGACCGGTTGCCTGCTCCGCCCGTCCGGCGCCTGGCGCTGTACGGGCGGAGCCGAGGGGAGCCGGATTGCCTGCTCTGCGGCATGCGGCCCCGGGTGGCTAGACCCGGGACCGCTTCAGGCCGTTCCTCTGAGAAGGGACCACGACCCATGAGGTACATCGGCACTGTTCAGGCGGTTGTTACGGCCGTCGGAGTCGACCGTGAGCCGACGCTCGCGGAGCTGGACGCGATCGAGCAGGAGATGCCCGTTATCCGGGCGGAAGTCGAGCTGCTGGACGCGCAGATCATCAGGTTGGACCGGCCGGCGAACGAGGTGGACGAGCGGCGTGTCCGCCGGGCCCGCCGAAAGGTGCTCGCCGCTCGCCGCGAACTGGCGAACACGGCGGCGACGCTCGTTCCGGGGGTGGGGGCATGAGCCTCAACCGCACGGGGCGGGCGGCTCTCGTCCTGGCCCTGGTCGCCGTCGTCGGTATGGCGTTCCGTGTCTCCTGGAACGCGCTGAGGGACGTGGCCCGCGCGATCGGCGCGGACAGCACCGCTGCCCTGCTCTACCCCTTCGTGGTGGACGGCCTCATGGCCCTCGCCCTCGTCGCCACGCTCGTGCTGAACGGCGACGCCCGGAAGTTTGCGCTGCGGGTCCTGGCTACCTACACGCTCGCGTCGCTCGTCCTGAACTACGTGCACGGCCTCGTTCCGGGGCTGCATGACAAAGCAGTCGACTGGGGTCGACTGGCCGACTGGGACCCCGCGAACTGGGCGCTGGTGCTGCTGGCCACGTCGCTGCCGGTCGGGTCGATCTACTTCGGCTCGGACCTGGTGGCGAAGGTGCTGCACCACCGATCGACCGAACCAGCAAATACGGAGAAAGCGACCGAGACGACCGCAAATCGGTCTACCTCTGACCTGGGAGAGTCGACCCCCGCCCCGGTGGCGCCGGTCGACGTTCCGGCCGCTCTCCCCGCCCCGGTGCTGGTCGACCTGATGAAGCCGATCGAGCCGGTCCCGGTGCGGGCGGTCGCTGCCGAGTCGAGTCGACCGCGTGGGGCGACCGGCCGTGTGCCGGCCGTCGCCCGATCGGCCCGACCGGTCCGCACGGCGGATGAACTGCTCGATGAGGCACGGTCGGCTACCGCCGACTGGCCGGTCGAGGACCTGACCGCCGAGGGCATCCGCAAGGCCGTCCGCACCTCGCCGGCCAAGGCGCGTGTGCTGCGCGAGACCTTGCGCGCCGAACGGACCACCGGACCGGACGAAGCGGCCGCCTGATGGGAGCGCTGCCGACCTACCGGTGGCGGCTGGCCCCGGACGGATATGCGACTCGCCGTCAGCTCCGTGGCATGGGGCTGCGGCCCGGTGGTCAGGGTGTGGCGGCTGAACTCCAGCGGCCACGCCGCCGACAGGGCCCGCTGGTCGCCTACCTCTACCGCATCGACCAGGCCAAGCCCGTGCGGCCCATGACCCCGGCGCGGGCGGCGGCCCTGGCGACAGCCATGCAAGCGCGCCGTACCTGCCCCAACTGCCGTAAGGACGCCGGGTACTGCATCCCGCGTTCGCTCGGCATGTGCGTCCCCTGCTCCGACCTGGACATCGAGTCTGCCGCCTGAGCTGCGGCGATGAACGGAGACGTAGTGAAGCTGACCGTCAGCACACACAAGCTCTTCGGCTACCGCGCCACCCTCCGCACCGCAAAGCACCTGGCCGACGAGGCCGTACGGATCGTGGAGCGGGCCGTGCCCGGCCGGATGCCCGACGTCCAGATCGTCCTCACCTCGGAGCGGGGCATGGCAGAGATTGCCACCGCCGCTGAAGTCGAGGCGGCGGGCAACGTCGACAAGCGGGTCCAGGCCCGCGCATTGCGGGCCGTGAACCGTACCGCCCGTGACGCCGCCGGCCGTGCCGTCCCCCTGGCCGACGGCGGGGTGCTGGTCGTCATCAACGTCGACCAGCACCCCAACGAGGCCACGTTCGCGATCACGCTCGTGCATGAGCTGGTCCACGCGATGCAGCTCAGCCGCACGAGCGTGCGCGAGCGCGTCGTGTCCGGCCTGCGCCACGACCTGGGAGTGGAACGACTGTCTCGTCGCCAGTCCCGCGAGCACGACCGCTGCCTGAAGCAGGAGGAGAACGAGGCGTACGGAGCCGAGTACCTCGCCCGCCGCCTCGTCCCCGCCGCCGCAGCCTGACTCACCCCCGCACCTTCCTCTTCCTCGCCCCACGAATCGGGGCAGTCAGGAGTCGTTCCGTCATGAGCGACAACGTCGTTCCCCTCTTCGAAAAGACCACCCCCGCCCCGGAGACACCGCCGGTGGTCGTGGCGGCTGCCGTAGCAACGTCCGCCGCCCAGACGCCGCCTGTGCCCTTGTGGATGCGCTCCGGACGAGCGATCCGTACGGCGGTCACGCACGAGCGCACCACGACCGTCGTCCGTGCGGTGGCCCGTAACGGGCTCTACGTCGTGGGCGGGACGCGGATCGTGGCCCGCCGCACCTGGGACGGCCGTACCGCCGCCCGCTACGAGCGCCTGCTCCGCGCCGCCGAAGCCGCCGGGAACATGGAGGCGGCGGCGGAGTGGGAGGAGCGCGGGCAGCGCTTCCGACAGGAGCGCCACCGCCGCCGCATGGACCTGCTCACCGCCCCCGTCGACGCCGCCAAGGGCACCCTGGTCGGCACCGGCATGGGCGTCGGCACCCTGGTTGCCCTCGGGGTGGTGCTCGCCATCGCCAACAAGGACGTGACCGACGTGGTCACACCGCTGATGGCGGTCATCGAGTTCATCCGCCTGCTCATCACCATCGTGACCATCGTGTGGGGCCCCCTGGTCACGATCGGCCCGTTCCTCGCGCTGCTCGGACTGTGGGCAGTCGGCCGCCACCAGCAGGCCGCACCCCAGTGGGCGCTGCCCGCCAACGTCCGCAACGGTGAGGGGGAGCCGATCACGCCGTCCATCGTCGTCCTCGCGCTGCGCAACCTGGGAATCGCCCCGCTGCGCAATGCGATCAGGGAGATGGGCGACGCCGGCGCGTCGATGCTGGGCCCGATCCGGATCGCCGGATGCGGTGTCGAGGTCGACGTGACCCTGCCCTCGGGTGTCTCCACGAACGAGGTGCAGAACCGGCGGCGGAAGCTTGCCGAGAACCTGGCTAGGCACGAGCACGAAGTGTTCATCACGATCCCGCAGGCGGCCCGCACGGTCCGCCTGTGGATCGCGGACAGCGGTGCGCTGGACGAGCCGATCGGCCCGTCCCCGCTCACCACCGACCAGGACCTGACCGCCAACTACAAGACCGGACGCGCACCGTGGGGTCAGGACCTGCGCGGCGACGCAGCCGCGCTGAGCCTCTACCAGCGCCACCTGCTCATCACCGGTCTGTCCAACCAGGGCAAGACCGCCGCCTTGCGCGCGCTCGCGCTGTGGCTTGCGCTGGACCGCAGCGTGGAGTTCCGCATCGCGGACCTCAAGGGCGCAGGCGACTGGGCCATGTTCGACGGCCTTGCCACCGTCCTCATCCAGGGCCCGACCGACGACCACGTCATCCAGGCGACGGAGATGGTCGAGAGCGGCGTGAGCGAGATGGAGCGGCGCCTTCAGGCGCCGCCTGGCACCGTGTTCCCGCCGCTTGTGCTGCTGGTCGATGAGGCGCAGGTCGCGTTCATGTGCCCGGTGGTGGACGAGGAGAAGCGGCCGTACGGCGGGTCCAAGGCCACGTCCCGGTACTTCATGGCCACCCGGAAGATCCACAACCAAGGGCGTGCGGTCAACGTCACGCTGTGGCAAGGCACCCAGGACCCGACCGACCAGAACCTTCCCAAGCTGGTCCGCGAGGGCGCCCACACCCGCGCATCCCTCGCACTGGGGACGGAGTCACAGGCGCGTATGGCACTGGGGGACAAGGCCGTGGACGGTGGCGCTGCACCGAACCTGCTGCGGCCCGGTCTGGACAAGGGAACGCTGGTCGTCGCGAGCGACGGCATCGAGATCCCCGCCGGCCAGGCATCCATCACGGTGCGCACGCACTACATCGACACCGAGACCGCCGCGCAGATCACCGCACGAGCCAAGGCCATGCGCAACGGCGTCACCACCCTCCACGTCATCGAACGGGACGAGGACCGCGACCCGCTCGCGGACATCGCCACCGTCATCGGGAACGCCCCGCGCGTGCTCACGCAGGACGTGCTTCAGCGGCTCGTGACGTTGAACGAGGACGCCTACGGAGCGTGGACGCACGCGGACCTCAAGCGGGTGCTGGAGGGAACGGGCGCGGAGCCGTACAAGTCCGACGGGCGCATGGTCGTCGGCCGCGAACGTGTCGCCCGCGCCCTCACCAACCGCGACACCGACGGTTCCGCTTCCGCCGCCCAGTAGAGGGAAGCGCACCCCGGCGGGTCAGGGAGACAGGGAGAACTCCCTGAACCCCTCCCTGACCCGCCTCCCTTGCCCTGACCTGCACAAATGATCTCTCAGGGAGTCAGGGAAGCGCCCAGCTCATCACCCCTGAACACCCCTCCACACGCCCACCACAGGGGGTGTCTCAGCCTCCCTGGTCCGTCCGAGAAGGAGATTCCGGATGCACTCCGACAAGCCCGGCCACTTGCCCACCGAGCAGGCCGTGACCGTCCACCAACCCACACCCATCACCACGGTTCCGGCGGCGCCCGTCGTTCCCCTGCCGGGCGCTGTCCCGGCGGTGCAGAGCGTCATCCTGCCCGACGGACGCGTGATCACCGGGTACGCGATCACCGCGCCCCCGGCACCCGCCCCGGTTCCGGCACGGTCGGCGGTGAGCCGCACGGCGGTGAACATCGCGCTCGGAGGGATCGGCTTCGCCGCCGCATGCGGGGGACTGCTGATCCTCACCGGATTCATCGCCGCCCTGGCCGCATTCGTCCACCAACTCATCATCCTGGCCGCCGTCATCTTCGGCGGCTGGATCGCCGTCCAAGTCCTCGGCACCGGCCACGACAACGGCGGAACCGTCATCAACATCAGCAAGGCCGTCTTCAAGCGCAACCACTTCCGCGGCTGACTGCCTCGTAGGCAGAGCAGGTGTACAGCGGCGCTACGACTCGGCTCGGTGCGTGTTCCAGTGGGCTGTGAGCCAGAGCCTGTGCTCTGAGCGCAGGCTGAGGGTGAGCGGTTTGCCGTGCAGGTCGCCGTAGAGCGGATACGCATCGAGCACGGGGTCAACGTCCAGAAGGTCCGTAGCAGGGTCTACCGCGATGCGTCCCCGGTCGAAGAGCCGGTGCAGGTCCCTGCGCAGAAGCAGTCCGCCGAAGTCGTGGTGCTCACCACTCTCGGCATAGCTGTAGAGATGCGCCGCTTCCAGGACATCCGCGGGGGCGGGGCCGCTGATCGCGCAGCGCTCACCCTGCTCGCTCAACAGCGCCTTACGGAAGGCGTCTTGCCCTACTCGGGTGCGGACCTTGGCAAACCGGTGGCCGCCTGGAATGGGGACGCGCTTGTTGCCCGCCAGGCCTATGACAGCGTCTGCCTTCTCCGTTGCCAGCAGCGCATCGCGCAGCTTCTCCCAGCGGGCAGGCCGCATGCTGAGCTGCGAGTTGGGTGAATCGCACAGTGCACGCAGCTGGGCTCCTGTCAGCAGGCCGCGCCCGTCAATCCAGGTCCGCCCGTGCCGGGAACGGTAGGTGGTGACGGTCTTCACCTTGTGCCCCGGCTTCTCGAACGTGGCACCGCACTGATTGCAGCGGCACGCCGGGGTCATCCTCGACCGCCGTTTGAAGTCGGCCTTCTTGCACTGCGGACAGAAGTAGACCGTCTTGTCCGCGGTGTCGGTGTCGATGGCGTGGATGACTGAGACGCCGATCAACTCCCGCTTGTCCCACAGCGCAATCACGTCCCCCACCGCCAGACGGCCGTGGTTGGGAACCGTGCTGTCCCAGCTGTAGTGCTCGCGCGGGTTGTCGTCGTACCCGTCGTTCCCACCGTGCTGCCGGGCATCGCCCACCGCCAGCACCAGCCACGCCGTCGTCATACCGCCCCCTCGCCCGATCACGAACCGGGGCAGCCGCCCTCTCGCCAAAGACCGCGGCTGCCCCTTCACCCAGCTCCTGATACAGAACTGGAGACAACCAGCATGACCCACCCCACTGACAACCGGCACCCGTTGCGGCGCCCCCGCTTACTGGACGCGTTCTCCTGCCAGGGCGGCGCTGCCATGGGCTACCACCAAGCCGGATTCGACGTGACCGGCATCGACATCGCCCCGCAACCCCGCTACCCGTTCACTTTCATCCAGGCCGAAGCAGTGGCGTTCATCCGCCAGCACGGGGCCGAGTTCGATGCCATTCACGCCTCGCCGCCGTGCCAGCACGACAGCGACTGCCAGCGCATCCAGGGACGGGAACACCCCGACTTGATCGGCCCCACCCGCGCCGCGCTGGAATCGACGGGACGGCCGTGGGTGATGGAGAACGTCAAAGGCGCACTGCCCAAGCTGCACGCTCCGGTGATGCTGTGCGGGCCCATGTTCAACCTGGCCACCTACCGCCACCGCTACTTCGAAACCGGTGGCGGCCTGGCCCTGGCCGCGCCCTCGCACCCGGATCACCGGGTGCCGCAGGCGAAGATGGGCCGCCCTGTGCCGCCCGGCTGGTTCGGCCAGTTCGTCGGCAACTTCTCCGGGGTCGACCTGGCCCGCCGGGTGATGGGCGTGGAGTGGATGAACCGCGACGGCATCCGCGAATGCATCCCGCCGGCCTACACCCACCACATCGGCCAGACCCTGACCCGCCACCTGGCAGCGGACACGGGGGTGGCGGCATGAACGCACGCGTGCTGCCACTGCGACGGCCGAACGGCCTGCGCGTACTGGACCTGTGCTGCGGCGCGGGCGGACTGTCCATGGGCTACTACCTGGCCGGCTTCGAGGTCGTCGGCGTCGACAACCGCTCGCAGCCGCACTACCCGTTCATCTTCCACCAGGCCGACGCCCTCACCTTCCCCCTGGACGGATTCGACCTGGTCCACGCCTCCTGGCCGTGCGAGCACTTCGCCCGCGTCACC
This sequence comes from Streptomyces sp. TRD_SC_5, assembly GCF_056836825.1. Taxonomy (NCBI): domain Bacteria; kingdom Bacillati; phylum Actinomycetota; class Actinomycetes; order Kitasatosporales; family Streptomycetaceae; genus Streptomyces; species Streptomyces sp. TRD_SC_5. The sequence continues at coordinate 3,830,648 of NZ_JBWZZS010000001.1, forward strand.
GCCTGGCGCGGCAGCCGCGACAACCACCCCGACCTCCTCACCCCCGGCCGGACACGGCTTGAGGCATCCGGCCTGCCCTGGGTCATCGAGAACGTCCCCGAAGCCCCACTGCGCCCCGACTACTTGCTGTGCGGGACCCAGTTCGGTCTGAACATCCGTCGGCACCGCGCCTTCGAAACCTCCTGGGGCGGCGGCGGGGACCTGGTCGCCCCGTGCTGGCACCACAAGGGACTGCTGGCCTTCGAGCACAAGGGCGAGCGCGCCTACGCGGACGCCATGGGCTGCACCTGGATGAGCAACGTCGAGGCCCGCAAGGCCGTACCCCCCGCCTACACCCACCACATCGCCACCCAGTTCCTCATCCACGAAGGGAAGGCCGCAGCGTGACCACCCACCTCCTGACCGCCGCCCTGAACGCGGCCGAACGCGGCTGGCACGTCTTCCCGCTTCGGCCCGTCGACAAGCGCCCCGCATTGCACGGCGAGGCCCACTGCCCCGGCACCGGGGACTGCGCGGGCGGTCACCGCAAGTGGGAGCAGCGCGCTACCACCGATCCCGACCGCATTCACCACGCGTGGGCATCCATCCCGTTCAACGTCGGCATCGCCACTGGCCCCTCCGGGCTTGTGGTCGTGGACCTGGACATGCCCAAGCCCAAGAGCAGTGAGGGCACGCCTAGCGGCGTGACGACCTTCAAGGCGCTCTGCGAGCGCGCCGGGCAGGCCGTCCCCGCCACCTACCGCACCCGGACCGCGAGCGGCGGAGAGCACCTGTACTTCACCGCCCCGCCCGGCATTCGGCTCAGCAACACCGCCGGGGCACTCGCGCCGCTGGTCGACACCCGGGCATGGGGCGGATATGTCGTCGCTGCCGGCAGCACCCTCCACAGCGGCAACTACACCGTGGGCGACCCCAGCCCGGTAATGCCGCTGCCCGCATGGCTGCTGGACGCTCTCAAGCCCACTGAGCGCGCCGCACAGCCGTTGCGGCTCGCCCTGCCGAAGCACGGGAATCGGGCCGCTGAGACCGCCCTGGAACGCGAGACCGAACTCGTCGCAATGGCTGAAGAGGGCCGCCGTGAAGCCCAGTTGTTCGAGAGCGCGCGCAAGGTGGCCCGGTTCGTCGGATGGGGTGATCTGACCCGCCAGGAGGTGGAGCAGGCATTTCAGGTTGCGGGTGAGTCGGCCGGACTGCCGGCATCCCAGTGCCGGTCCACCCTGCGCAGCGTCCTGAACTGGTCCCTGCGCAACTGCCGACCGCGGGAGGCGACGTGAGCGCCCGCCCCAGTCCCCATCTGAAATGCCTGGCCGCCACCGCTGACACCGGCTCCACCGAACCGGCCCTGGCCGCCCACGGAGAGAGGGCGCCGAAGGTCGTCGGCCGTCAGGCCGTCCCCATTGCTGTTGGTCCTGACCCGCAGCAGGGAGACGGGCGGTACTTCGTCGCATGGCTGCACGTCGTTGCCCCGCAAGGCGCTGTGCCTACCGCGACTTCGACGTGCGCGTGCGGTCGTGACCGCAGCGCGGTCGGCCGGCGGCAAGTCCTGGCCCTGGTCGAAGACCACACCGCCCACCGCGACGCGTGCCCGCTCCGCAACCCCAGCGCAGGAAGGACCGCCGCATGACCAGCACCGCACCGCAGACCACGGCGCCCATGGACGGGGCGGCGCTGCTCAACGAGGTGGAAGCCTTCCACCGCCGGTTCAACGTCTTCCCCACAGAAGCTGCCTACGTCGCCGTTGCGCTGTGGGACGCGCACGCGCATCTGTTGGACTGCTTCGACTCCACTCCGCGGCTCGCGTTCCTCTCCCCGGAACCGGGCAGCGGGAAGAGTCGGGCCCTGGAGATCGTGGAGACGTTGGTGCCGCACCCGATGGTCGCGGTCAACGCGTCCGCCGCCGCCCTGTTCCGGGCGGTGTCCGGGAGCGAGGGACGGCCCACGATCCTCTTCGACGAGATCGACACCGTGTTCGGCCCCAAAGCCGGGGACAACGAGGAACTGCGCGGTTTCCTCAACGCCGGTCACCGCCGTTCCGGGGTCACCTACCGGTGCGTCGGGGACGGCGGCAACCAGACCGTTCAGGCGTTCCCGTCCTACACGGCCGTGGCCGTGGCCGGGCTGGGATCGCTGCCCGACACGATCCTGACCCGCTCCGTCATCATCCGCATGCGCCGCCGAGCGAGGAACGAGAAGGTCGAACCCTTCCGCGCCCGCATCCACGAAGCGGAAGGCAACAAGCTGCGCGAGCGTCTCGTGACCTGGGCCGAATCGGTCCGTGGGTTCGTCATGGGCGCCTGGCCCGAGATGCCCGACGGTGTCAGCGACCGGCCCGCCGACGTCTGGGAACCGCTGCTCGCCATCGCTGACGCGGTCGGCGGCGACTGGCCGCGACGGGCCCGCGATGCCTGCGTGCAGCTCGTCAAGGCATCCCAGATCGACGACAAAGGCAGTCTCGGGGTGCGGCTGCTGACCGACCTGCGGGACCACGTTCTGATCGGCGTGGACCGGCTGCCCACTATCGCCGTCATCGACCGGCTCAACTCTCTCGACGACGCACCGTGGGCCGACCTCCAGGGCAGGCCGCTGGACTCCCGGCGTCTCTCGCGAATGCTCCGCGACTACGTCACCGCTGACAACGAGCCCATCACGTCCCGGAACATCCGGACCGCCGGCGGCGTCCTCAAAGGCTTCTTCGCCGAGGATCTCGCCGACGCGTGGGCCCGTTACTGCCCCCCGCCTCCCCAGGAAGCGCTACATCCGCTACATCCGCTACAGCCCAGCTCAGAGGGCATCCCGGCGTAGCGGCAACACCCCGATGTAGCGGCTACGTACCCGACCTCGTTCGGAGCCGTAGCCGCTACATCTCGCCCATCCGCTACAGGAATCATGCCGCTGACCTGCGATGTAGCGGCGTAGCGGATGTAGCGGACTTTCCAGAGGGGCCCCGGCCCCGAACTCCGTCCAGGAGGTCCATCCGTGACGACCACCGCAGCGTCCGGACCGGCGACCGGTCCTAGCGAAGTCGAGTTCGACCCCACGCTCCTCGCGCTCACGGTCGAGGAAGCCGCCCGCCGCCTCAGCGTCGGACGCACCACCATGTACGCCCTCATCCGCGACGGAGCCGTGCGGAGCGTCCCCATCGGTCGCCTCCGTCGCGTTCCCGTGCAGGCCCTCAGCGACTACCTCACCGCCCGCATGCAGCCGCAAGGCCAGTCCTTGGCCGCGTAAGGAGAGTCATGGAAAAGCGCGCCAAGCGCCCCGATGGAGCCTCGTCCATCTACTTCGGCAAGGACGGTTACTGGCACGGTCGGGTGACCGTCGGTGTCCGCGACGACGGCCGGCCCGACCGGCGCCACGTCATGAGCAAGGTCAGTGAAGGGGAGGTCATCAAGAAGGTTCGGGAGCTGGAGAAGCAGCGGGATGCGGGGAAGGTCCGCAAGCCGGGCCGGCCGTGGACCGTGAAGGCGTGGCTCCTGCACTGGGTCGAGGAGATCGCCAAACCGTCGGTGCGGGAGAACACTTACGCCGGGTACGAGGTCGCCGTCAGGGTGCACCTGGTCCCGGGGGTCGGTGCTCACCGGCTGGACAAGCTGGAGCCGGAGCACCTGGAGCGCTTCTACACGAAGATGCTGACCAACGGTAGCAAGCCCGCAACCGCCCACCAGGCGCACCGCACCATCCGGACGGCGCTCAACCACGCCATGCGACGCGGCCACGTCACCCGGAACGTCGCCACGCTCGCCGTACCGCCGCGAATCGAAGACGAAGAGGTCGAGCCGTACGGCATCGAAGAGGTGCAGCGGCTCCTCTCCGAAGCGAGCAAGCTCCGGAACAGCGCCCGCTGGTCCATCGCGCTCGCCCTCGGGCTTCGGCAGGGGGAAGCGCTGGGACTGCGCTGGTCGGACGTGGATCTCAAGGCAGGCATCCTGCGGGTTCGGAAGAACCGTCTTCGGCCGAAGTACCTGCACGGTTGCGGCGGGGAGTGCGGACGCACGCCCGGCTACTGCAAGCAGCGCGTCAGGAAGAACGAGGACACGGCGAACACGAAGTCCCGCGCCGGCCGCCGCGTGATCGGGGTGCCTGACGAGTTGGTCCGGCTTCTGGAGCTGCACCGGCAGGAGCAGGACCGAGAGCGGGTGCGGGCCGCGCAGGAGTGGCGGGAGACCGGATTCGTCTTCACCTCGCCCCTCGGGGCGCCCCTGGTGCCCAGCACCGACTACGACGCGTGGAAGCAGTTACTCACCGATGCCAAGGTGCGCGACGGGCGCTTGCACGACGCCCGGCACACGGCCGCCACGGTGCTGCTCATCCTCGGAGTCCCCGAGCGTGTCGTGATGCAGATCATGGGCTGGTCGTCCACGGCGATGGCGGCCCGCTACCAGCACGTGACTGGCGGCATCCTGCAAGACGTCGCGAAGCAGGTCGGTGGACTCATCTGGGAGGTCGCGAAGAGCGACGACGAGGCGACGGAGGAAGATCCCGAACAGCCCCGTTGAGACTGTGGATGAGACTGCCAAAGCAGAAGGCCCGGTCCGCGTGAGCGGTCCGGGCCTTCTAGCTGCGGAGGATACGAGATTCGAACTCGTGAGGGGTTGCCCCCAACACGCTTTCCAAGCGTGCGCCCTAGGCCACTAGGCGAATCCTCCGCCGCAAACAATACAAGACGTTGAGGAGTGCTCGCGAACGCGTTCCGCGTGGTCGGGGCCCGGCTCGTTTTCCTGGGGGGCGATCCGCTAGTGTGGGGGCCAGCCCCTCACGTGGCGCTATCTCACCGAACTCCCCCAGGGCCGGAAGGCAGCAAGGGTAAGTGGGCTCTGGCGGGTGCGTGGGGGGCGCTTTCGTTGGGCGGGGACGGTTGTCAGTGGGTCCCGATAACCTCGTATACGTGTCGTCCCTTGCGCTCTACCGCCGCTACCGTCCCGAGTCGTTCGCCGAGGTCATCGGGCAGGAGCATGTCACTGCCCCGCTGCAGCAGGCCCTGCGTAACAACCGGGTCAACCACGCGTACCTGTTCAGCGGGCCGCGGGGCTGTGGAAAGACGACCAGCGCCCGCATCCTCGCCCGCTGTCTGAACTGCGAGCAGGGCCCCACGCCCAACCCCTGCGGCGAGTGTCAGTCCTGCATCGACCTGGCCAGGAACGGCCGGGGATCGATCGACGTCATCGAGATCGACGCCGCTTCGCACGGTGGTGTGGATGATGCCCGTGACCTGCGGGAAAAGGCATTCTTCGGCCCGGCGAGCAGCCGCTACAAGATCTACATCATCGACGAGGCGCACATGGTCACCCCGGCGGGCTTCAACGCCCTGCTGAAGGTGGTCGAGGAGCCCCCGGAGCATCTGAAGTTCATCTTCGCGACCACCGAGCCCGAGAAGGTCATCGGGACGATCCGGTCGCGTACGCACCACTATCCGTTCCGGCTGGTGCCGCCCGGGACACTGCGCGACTACCTCGGTGAGGTGTGCGGCAAGGAGGGCATCCCGGTCGAGGACGGAGTACTTCCGCTCGTCGTACGGTCCGGGGCCGGGTCCGTGCGTGACTCGATGTCCGTCATGGACCAGCTGCTCGCCGGTGCGGCCGACGACGGTGTGACATATGCCATGGCGACCGCGCTCCTCGGGTACACCGAGAGCTCGCTGCTCGACTCGGTCGTGGACGCCTTCGCGGCGGGTGACGGAGCGGCGGCGTTCGAGGTCGTGGACCAGGTCATCGAGGGCGGAAACGATCCCCGGCGGTTCGTGGCCGACCTGCTGGAGCGGCTGCGGGACCTGGTGATCCTGGCCGCCGTTCCGGACGCCCGCGAGAAGGGCCTGATCGACGCGCCCGCGGATGTCGTGGAGCGCATGCAGGCGCAGGCCTCGGTGTTCGGCGCGGCCGAGCTGAGCCGCGCCGCCGACCTGGTCAACACCGGTCTCACCGAGATGCGCGGCGCGACGTCCCCGCGCCTCCAGCTGGAGCTGATCTGCGCCCGCGTGCTGCTGCCCGCCGCGTTCGACGACGAGCGTTCGTTCCAGGCACGACTGGATCGCCTTGAGCGGAACGGGGGAGGTGGCGGGGGTGCGTTCATGGCCGCGGCCGCTGCTCCTGGGCCCGCGATGGGGTACGTACCGGGGCCCGAGGCACATGGGGCTCCCGCTGCTCCCGTGATGCCCGCCCCCGTGGCTGCCGCGCCTGCCCCCGCCCCGGCGGCGGAGCCGGCCCCCGCGGCCGCCGAGGGCGGACAGCGTCCCGGTGCGTGGCCCGGTTCGGGCGGCGGCGGTGGCGGCGCCGGGCAGGACACCGCCGGGCGCCGGCCCGGCGGGTGGCCCACCGCCTCCGCGCCGGGTCAGGGCCGGCCCGAGCCGCAGCCCGCGCCCGCCGCACCTCCGGCGGCGGCTCCTGCGGCCCCCGCGGCTCCGCCCGCCGTCTCGCAGTCGGCCGCGCAGGGCGCCGTACAGGTGCAGAACATGTGGCCGGGCATCCTGGAGGCCGTCAAGAACCGACGGCGCTTCACCTGGATCCTGCTCAGCCAGAACGCACAGGTCAGCGGCTTCGACGGGACGACGCTCCAGATCGCCTTCATCAACGCCGGCGCCCGCGACAACTTCGCGAGCAGCGGCAGTGAGGACGTGCTGAAGCAGGCGCTGGCTGAGTCCTTCAACGTGCAGTGGAAGATCGAGTCGGTCGTCGACCCGTCCGGCGGTGGCGGCGGCGCGCCGCCGTCCGGCGGCGGAGGCGGTTTCGGCGGGGGTGGCACCGCAGGCGGTGGCGGTTTCGGCGGGCGGCCCCCGGCCCCGGCCCCGCGCCCCGCCCCGCAGGCCCAGCCGGCCCCCGCCCCCGCCGCACCGCAGGCTTCGGGCCCGCAGCGCCCGGCTCCCGAGGCCTCCTCAAGCACGCCGTACGCCGGGGATTCGACGCCCCCGCCCCAGCCGCCTCCTCCGCCGATGGCGATCGAGGACGACGTACCGGAGGAAGACGATCCGGACCTCGTCGACTCGGCGCTCTCCGGCCACGACCTGATCGTGCGGGAGCTGGGCGCGACGGTCGTCGAGGAGTTCACGAACGAGTAGCCCGGCGGGGGGAGTGCGGCGCGCGGGCTAGGCTGCACACCGTGAAGGTCCTCGTCATCGGCGGCGGCGCCCGCGAACACGCCCTGTGCCGCTCTCTGTCCCTCGATCCCGACGTCACCGCGCTGTACTGCGCCCCCGGCAACGCCGGCATCGCCGAGGTGGCCGAGCTGCACCCGGTTGACGCCCTCGACGGTGCGGCCGTTGCCCGGCTCGCCGGCGAGCTCGGCGCCGGCCTCGTCGTCGTCGGCCCGGAGGCGCCGCTCGTCGCGGGCGTCGCCGACGCCGTACGCGCGGCCGGCATCCCCTGCTTCGGCCCGTCCGGTGAGGCCGCCCGGCTGGAGGGCTCCAAGGCCTTCGCCAAGGACGTGATGGCCGCGGCGAACGTCCCCACGGCCCGCAGTTACGTCTGCACGACCCCCGAACAGATCGACACGGCCCTGGACGCCTTCGGCGCGCCGTACGTCGTCAAGGACGACGGCCTCGCCGCCGGCAAGGGCGTCGTAGTCACCGACGACCTCCGGGCGGCCCGCGACCACGCACTCGCCTGCGACCGCGTGGTCATCGAGGAGTTCCTCGACGGCCCCGAGGTCTCGCTCTTCGCAATCACCGACGGTGTGACCGTCCTCCCGCTCCAGCCCGCGCAGGACTTCAAGCGCGCGCTCGACGGCGACGAGGGCCCGAACACCGGCGGCATGGGCGCGTACTCCCCGCTCCCGTGGGCCGACCCCAAGCTGGTCGACGAGGTCATGGCCACCGTCCTCCAGCCGACCGTCGACGAACTGCGCCGCCGTGGCACGCCCTTCTCCGGGCTGCTGTACGCCGGACTGGCGATCACCTCGCGCGGTGTACGGGTCATCGAGTTCAACGCCCGTTTCGGCGACCCGGAGACCCAGGTGGTCCTGGCCCGCCTCAAGACTCCGCTGGCGAGCGTGCTCCTCAACTCCGCCAACGGCACTCTCGACGTCGAACCGCCGCTGACCTGGCGCGACGACGCCGCCGTGACGGTGGTGATCGCCTCGCACAACTACCCCGGGACCCCCCGCACGGGCGACCCGATCGAGGGCCTCGACGAGGTGGCGGCCCAGGATGCGCCCCATGCGTACGTCCTGCACGCCGGGACCAGGCGCGACGGCGACGCCGTCGTGAGCGCGGGCGGCCGAGTGCTGTCCGTAACAGCGACCGGCAAGGACCTCACGCAGGCCCGCGAGCGGGCGTACACAGCCGTCTCCCGCATCCGCCTCGACGGCTCGCAGCACCGCACGGACATCGCCCGGAAGGCGGCATCCGAGGCCTGATCGCGGCTCCGCCGCCCCACCGAACGTCAGCAGCTTTCCCCAAAGCCATTCCATCGAGTGACCGCTGGGCCATCCGGCTGACGGCCGCCAAACCCCCAACTAGGGTGCGGCGCAAGCATTCCGGCACTTGGCCCACCGACATTGCGATGTCAGTGGCGGGTGCCACAGTGGGGGAATGAGCGAAGCCGTCGCAGGGCGAAGGGGGTGACGTCCGGCCGTGTCCGGTACCGGTATGGGTGTGGAGAAGGGCGCGCAGTCCGCGCGTTCCAGGGCTCTTGCCGTGCTGCGCGTCCGCAGTACGGCGCTGGCCGTCGCCCTGCTGCCCGCGGCTGTCGCCGTCGTCCTGTTGGTGGGCGGCGCGACGGGCCACGCGGTCGGCGGGGGCTGGGACGCCGCGCGCTGGGTGATGACCGCCACAGCGGTCGTGGTTCTGCTGGCTGCCGCCGCCGTAGGAGCGGTGATCGCACGGGCGAGACCCGCCACAACCCCGACGGTCGAGGTCTCCGAGCATTCCGCTCCGGATCTCTATCGCCTCGTCCGCGACCTGGCGGACCGCCTGGAGGTACCGGCGCCGTCCGCGATAGCGCTGACGCCGGACTGCGACAGCTGGCTGGAGGACCGCACACACCCGGCGTCCATACCGGGCGCCGCCCCTCGGCGCCGCAGGACAACGGCAGCGCCCGTGCTGGTCATCGGGTCCCCGTTCCTGTGGTGGATGCGGGTGGCCGAGCTGCGCGCGGTGCTCGCCCCGGTGGTCGCCGGCACGGGCCCCTCCGCGCACCCCGACATAGCAGCGGCCCGCCGCTTCCTCCGCGGCCTGGACGCGGCGGTGGCAGTCGCGGCCGCCCCCGGCCAGGGGCCACTGCGCCGTGTCCCGCTCAGCTTCGTCGGCTGGACCTCCAAACTCCTCCTCCGCAGCTGCCGGGTCCACGCGGCAGAGATGGAGCGCGGCGTAGCCACAGCCGCTTCCGAACGCGCCCAGACGGTCGACTACGGCCTGCGGATCGTCGCCCAGGAGCAGGTGGGCCTGGCGTACGCGGGCTGGGACAGGCTCCTGACCCGGGTGGCCCTGCCGGCCTGGCGCATGGGCCGCTGGCCGTCCCGCCTCGACGCCGGCGTCGTCTCCGCGCTCACCGAACTCTCGCGCCGCGACCGCCTGGCCGAGGGCTTCACCTCCCGCCTGGGCGAACGCCCGGCCTGCGACCTGCTTGAAGAACCAGGCACCGTGGACGAGGCCACCTCGCTCCTCGCCGCCCGACTCTTCCACGGCGGCCCCGCCGAGCCGGGCCCGGACTGGTCGCCGGTGGACTGGGCCCAGTACCCGGAAGAGGTCGTGGACCGGAAGTGGCGCGCGGACGCCGCCCGCCTGCACCGGGTCCTGGACACGATGGGCGTACGCCGCGCCCCCGTCCCCGCCGCCCCCACCCTCACCCGGGTGATGGACCACCTGTCCGCCTCACAACCGGCAGCCGAGACGCTGGCCGCTGCCATCGGCGCGGAGGTGGCCCGCGAAGAGGCAGCCGCCCCGCCGCCCGCACCGCTCACGCTGGGCGAAGGCGACGACGCCCCCTGGGACACGGGCCCGCTCTTCCCCCTCCAGCCGCCGAGGACGGGCCGCGATCTGCTGGCCGACCACGTCACCGCGATGGTCTGCTGCGCCGCAGTGGACACGGCCGGCGCCGCCCCGGGCCTGGACTGGCTGGACGGCCCCACGCTCCTCATAGACGGCGAACGCCGAGCGGACCTGGGCACCCGGGTCCTGAACCTCGTAGAAGACGCCGACCCGGCACCACTGCGCTCCTGGCTGGCCTCAGTAGGAGTACGCCCGGAAAAAACAGTCCGCCTGGTCTGACTACGCCGCGTACCCCACGCCCCCAACCACCAAGCCACGGTGCCGGGAGGGGACGTGCCGGGGCGCTCCCCGCAGGGCGTCGAACGCAACCACCCCGACGAAAACCCAGTACCCGAAACGTTCGACGCCCGAGGAGACGCCCCGGCGCGGCACCGACCCCAACGCCCCCGCAAAACCCCGCCCAACAGCACCCCCGCACCCCTACCACGCCCCCGCTTACCGGAAGCAGACGTTCCGTTAACGTCAATTCGCGACGAACGGTGACGGAGTGCGTGCGTTATGTGATGTGCTGGGGTCCAGTAGCTGACAAGTGGCGCATCACAGTTGTCTCGGGGGCTAGAGGGAGGGAAGCGGCATGGGGGACGAGTTCATCCGACGCTGGGAATCGGGCGCCCTGGCGCACGCCGTCTCCGATCCCTTCGGCCAGGGCCCACTGCCCTGGCTGCGCGGCGGCGAGCACTACTTCAGCGACAGCGGCCAGGTCATCCCCTGGTACGCCGACCACGTAGACCCCGTCACAGGAGCCAAGCTCCCCCAACCCCGCTCCGCCACCACCGGCCCCCGCACCGCCGACGACGTACGCCAGCAGATCAAAGGCTTCGCGTCCCCAGGCGCCGCCGCCCCCGGCGAGGCGATCGACTTCCACATCACGGTGGACCCGCCCCAGCAGTTCTCCGTGGACATCTACCGGATCGGCCACTACGCCGGCGACGGCGCGGCAAAGATCACCACCAGCCCCCGCCTGTCCGGCATCGTCCAGCCGGCCCCGCTCACCGCCGACCGCACCGTCTCCTGCCACCACTGGTGGCTGTCCTGGCGCCTCCAGATCCCGGACTTCTGGAGCATCGGGGCGTACGTCGCCGTGCTCACCACCGCCGACGGCTACCGGTCCCACATCCCCTTCACCGTCCGCGACAGCCATCCGGCCGACCTGCTCCTCCTCCTGCCCGACATCACCTGGCAGGCGTACAACCTCTACCCGGAGGACGGCCGCACCGGCGCCAGCCTGTACCACGCGTGGGACAGCATGGGCCGCCTCCTGGGCGAAGAAGAAGCAGCCACAACGGTCTCCTTCGACCGGCCGTACGCAGGCGCCGGCCTCCCCCTCCACGTAGGCCACGCGTACGACTTCATCCGCTGGGCCGAGCGCTACGGCTACGACCTCGCCTACGCCGACGCCCGCGACCTGCACGCCGGCCGCATCGACCCGACCCGCTACCGGGGCCTGGTCTTCCCGGGCCACGACGAGTACTGGTCCGCGCCCATGCGCCGCACCACGGAACTCGCCCGCGAGGCAGGCACGTCCCTGGTCTTCCTCTCCGCCAACACGATGTACTGGCAGGTAGAACTCGCCCCCTCCCCCTCCGGCACAGCCGACCGCCTCCTCACCTGCCGCAAGCGCCGAGCCCCCGGCAAGCCCGCACTCTGGCGCGAGATCGACCGCCCCGAGCAGCAGCTGATGGGCATCCAGTACGCCGGAAGGGTCCCCGAACCCCGCCCCCTGGTAGTGCGCAACGCGGACCACTGGCTCTGGGACGCGACCGGCGCGCACGAGAACGACGAGATCGAGGGCCTGGTGGCGGGAGAGGCGGACCGCTACTTCCCCCGCACCCAGCTCCCCGAGCACGAGGACCGGATCCTGCTCGCCCATTCCCCGTACGAGGACAGCGAGGGCCACCGCCGCCACCAGGAGACGTCCCTCTACCGGGCCCCCAGCGGCGCACTGGTCTTCGCCTCGGGCACCTTCGCCTGGTCCCCGGCACTGGACCGCCCGGGCCACGTGGACCCCCGCATCCAGCGCGCGACGGCGAACCTCCTGGACCGCATCTGCAAACGCGACTAACCCGCCCCGCCCCGCCACCCGCGCCTCGCATACGGGAGAATCAGAAGCGCTCCTGGATCAACCTACGCGGAGGAACCGTGTCCGGATTCGTAGAAAAGCCCGAGCCGCTCCAGCTCCCGGGCCTGACCCACCTCCACACGGGCAAGGTGCGTGACCTCTACCAGAACGAGGCCGGCGACCTCGTGATGGTCGCCAGCGACCGCATGTCCGCGTACGACTGGGTGCTGCCCACCGAGATCCCCGACAAGGGCCGGGTCCTGACCCAGCTCTCGCTCTGGTGGTTCGACCAGCTCGCGGACCTCGCCCCGAACCACGTGATCTCCACCGACCTCCCCGCCGGAGCCCCTGCCGACTGGGCCGGCCGCACGCTCATCTGCAAGTCCCTGCGGATGGTCCCGGTCGAGTGCGTGGCCCGCGGCTACCTCACCGGCTCGGGCCTGACCGAGTACAGGCAGACCCGCACCGTCTGCGGCCTCGCCCTCCCCGAGGGCCTGACCGACGGCTCCGAGCTCCCGGCCCCGATCTTCACCCCCGCCACCAAGGCGGCGGTCGGCGACCACGACGAGAACGTCAGCTACGAGGAAGTGGCCCGCCAGGTCGGCGCCGAGACGGCAGCCCAGCTGCGCCAGCTGACCCTCGCCGTGTACAACCGGGCTCGCGACATCGCCCGCGACCGGGGCATCGTCCTCGCCGACACGAAGTTCGAGTTCGGCTTCGACGGCGAGGAGCTGATCATCGCCGACGAGGTACTGACCCCGGACTCCTCCCGCTTCTGGCCCGCAGCCACCTGGGAGCCCGGCCGCGCCCAGCCGTCGTACGACAAGCAGTACGTCCGCGACTGGCTGACCTCGCCCGCCTCCGGCTGGGACCGCAAGGCGGAGCTGCCGCCGCCCGCGCTCCCGCAGGAGATCGTCGACGCGACCCGGGCGAAGTACCTGGAGGCGTACGAACTCCTCACCGGAACCACCTGGTCCTAGCCCAGCGCCAGGCAACGCAGAAGGCCCCGGTCGCAATGACCGGGGCCTTCTGACTCTGAGCGGACGACCAGGTTCGAACTGGCGACCTCAACCTTGGCAAGGTTGCGCTCTACCAACTGAGCTACGTCCGCATGCACTGTGTTGCCGTTGTGCGATGCCAACTATACCCAACCTCGCTCGCGTGCGAGCCGCACCGCGGCATGACGATTCTCCGCACCCAGTTTCGAGACCGCCGAGGACAGATAGTTGCGTACCGTCCCGGGCGACAGCGCGGCCCGCTCCGCGATCTCCGCGACGGGCGCCCCGTCCGCCGCCAGCTCCAGCACTTCCGCCTCTCGTACGGTCAAGGGCGAGTCCCCGGCGGAGATCGCGTCGGCGGCCAACTCCGGGTCCACGTAACGGTTTCCGTCCCGTACGCTCCGGATCAGCTCGGCCAGCCGCTGTGCGCTGACGGTCTTCGGTACGAACGCCCGCACCCCCGCCGCGAGCGCCCGTTTCAGGTGCCCGGGCCGCCCGTGACTGGTCACGATCATGCAGCGGCAGCCGGGCAGCTCGGCTCGCAAGGTTGTGGCCACACTCACACCGTCGGCGCCCGGCATCTGCAGATCCAGTACGGCGACGTCCGGCCGGTGCGCCCGCGCCATCGCCAGCGCCTCGGGCCCGGTAGCGGCCTGGGCGACGACGACGAGGTCGTCCTCAAGACCGAGCAGCGCGGCGAGCGCGCCGCGGATCAGGTGCTCGTCGTCGGCGAGCAGCACCCGCACCGGGGCCCGCACCTCGGCATCGCTCACCGCAGTACCTCCTGAACCAGCGGGACCTCGGCCGTGAGCCGGAACCGTCCGTCCCCGGCGGGCCCCGCCCGCAGCGTCCCGCCCACTGCGCTCAGCCGCTCCCGGAGGCCGGCAAGCCCCGAACCGGGCGTACCCGCGGCGGGCACTCCACCCGCCCCGTCGTTCTCCACGACCAGCACCGCCTGCCCGCCCTCGGCCGTCAGCCGCACCGTGCAGCTGCGCGCGTCCCCGTGCCGCAGCACATTGGTCGTGGCTTCCCGTACGACCCATCCGAGCGCCGACTGCACGCCGGCCGGCAGATCGTCGCCGAGCCGCGCACGGTCCACCTGGCAGCCGATGCCCGCCGCGCTCAACACGCCCCGGGCCCCTTCCAGTTCGGCGGAAAGATCCGCCGCACGATAGCCCCGTACAACCTCCCGCACCTCGCGCTGCGACTCCTGCGCGATCCGCTGCACCTCGGCCATCTGATCGGCGGCCTCCGGCCTGCCGCGCCGCGCCAGCTGCACCGCCAGCTCGCTCTTGAGCGCGATGACGGCGAGATTGCGCCCCATGACGTCGTGCATGTCCCGTCCGAAGCGCAGCCGTTCCTCGGCGACGGCGAGCCGCGCGGACACGTCGCGGGCCCGGTCCAGCTCGCGGATGACCGCCATGAACCAGGCCGACGAGCGCGTGGTCAGCAGCGCGAACAGCGCCACGAACAGCACGACCGCCACCCCGCCCGCGGCCGGCCCGGTGCCCGCGCCGGTGGCGGCCAGCGCCCCCGCCAGCAGGGCCGCGGCCACCACCGTCCCGAGCAGCAGACGCCGGAGCGTCGACAGCATGAAGGTCGACATGGCTGTGGTCATCAGGGCGTACGGAAGCGTCTGCACCATCACCGACCCGTCCTTCATCCCGCCTGTCGCCTGAAGGGTCACGATCAGGCCTGCCGAAACGCCGCCCAGTGCCAGCGCCACGGAGGCGGAACGCCATGGCGCGGGGGCCCCGTCGATGTAGTGCGCGAGCCCTCGGCGGATGCTGTGCATCGCCACCGCGCACTGGGCCACGGACAGGGCGAGCACGCCGCGAGCGAGCGCGACGGCGTCGGCATCGCGGCTCAGTCCCTCGGCGAGCGGCGTGAGAACGCCGATCGAGATCAACCACGGCAGCAGATACAGCGTCACCCGCATGTACAGGTCCAGTTTCCCGGCCTGACTCCGCTTCCCCCAGAAGCCCTTCATCCCCGCCCCTCCGGCGCCCGACTTCTATCGCCGCGGCTCCCACCGGAACCACCGCTGCACAGCGAATACCGACAGTACGGCCCAGGCGAGAGCGGTCGCGACGGCCCCCAGCGCTTCGTACACCCCCAACTGACCGCTCCAGCCGCCCCGCACCAGCTCCACGACCGGCGACAGCGGCAGCAGCTCACAGACGGAGGCGATCCGGTCCGGAAGCAGCTCCAGCGGCACCACGACCCCCGAGCCCACCATCGACACCAGCATCATCGGCATGATCGTGATCTGCGCGCCCTCGGCGGACCGGGTGAAGGCGGTCGTGGCGGCCGCCATCACACCCGCGACCACAAGCCCCAGCACGACACCGAGGACCACCCACAACGGATCGGCCGGCATTTCCATCCCCAGGACCGCCGCCCCCGCGATCAACAGCCCCACGCACTGCACGAGCCCGGCCACCAGTGTGGCGGCGGCCGTCCCGGCCAGGATCTCCGCGTCGCCGAGCTCCCCGGTCCGCAGCCGCTTGAGTACGAGCTCCTCGCGCCGCACCACATAGACCGTGACCAGCGCCGAGTACACCCCGAAGATCAGCACGAACGCCACGGCCATCGGCATCATCACCGCACCCAGCGAAAGCCCCGCCTTGCCGAGGTCCAGGTCGTCGACGACCGGCCGCATCGCATACGTCATGGCCACCGGCAGCACCAGAGCGGTGAGGAGCACCGCCTTGTGCCGTACGAGCAACGTCAGTTCGGCCCGCGTCAGCGCCGCCATACGTCCCGCAATCGCCGTACTCATCGCGCACCCACCTCTTCTTCCGCCTTCTCGCTCTTCTTCGCCTCGCGCGCGATGTTCAAGAAGGCCTCCTCCAGCGAGGCCGACCGCACATCGAGCCCCCGCAGCTCCACCCCGGCCGCGTCCGCCCAGGCGAGCAGCCCCGTCGCGGCCCGCTGAAGCCGGTCCGTGAACAACCGCACCGTCCGCCCCGCCAGTTCGTGCCCCGTGACGCCCAGCTGCCCGAGCGGCGGCAGGTCCCCCAGGTGGTAGCCGTCCGGCAGCTCGAAGGAGATCTGCGACGGATACGCCGCCACCACCTCGTCCACCCGCCCCTCGGCGGCGATCCGCCCCTCGTGCAGGATCGCCAGCCGGTCGGCGAGTTCCTCCGCTTCCTCCAGGTAGTGCGTGGTCAGCAGCACGGTCGTCCCCCCGTCGCGCAGCTCCCGCACCAGCTGCCACGTCTCGCGCCGTCCCTCGGCGTCGAGCCCGGTGGTCGGCTCGTCGAGGAAGAGGATCTCCGGCCGCCCGAGCAGCGCCGTCGCGAGGTCCAGCCGCCGCCGTTCCCCGCCGGACAACTGCTTGACCCGTACGTTCTCCCGCTTCCCCAGCCCCACCAGATCCAGTGCCTCGCCCGCCGGCCGGGCCCCGCTGGTGCATCCCGCCCACATCCGGACCGTCTCGCGCACGGTCAGCTCGGACGGGAAGCCGCCCTCCTGGAGCATGACGCCGACGCGGGGACGTACCTTCGCGCGCTCGGTGTACGGGTCGTGCCCGAGCACCCGGACGCTGCCGCCGCTGGGCCGGGCGAGGCCCTCCAGGAGTTCCAGGGTCGAGGTCTTGCCGGCCCCGTTGGTGCCGAGCAGCGCGAAGAGTTCACCGCGCGCCACGGAGAAGGAGAGGGAACGGACGGCTTCGAAGCCGCCGCTGTAGGTACGCCGGAGCCCCTCGGCGTCGATCACGTACTCGTGGGTGGTCATGCGACAAGACTTCCGCCGGACCACGGCCACCGGCAGTGCGGGCTGTCACCACTGCGCATGACAAATGTCAGAAGTCGAGCAAGGGACAAGGGACCAGGGGCACAACAACGAAGGCCCCGGTCGCAATGACCGGGGCCTTCGTACTGCCTGGAGCGGACGACGAGATTCGAACTCGCGACCCTCACCTTGGCAAGGTGATGCTCTACCAACTGAGCCACGTCCGCATTTGGTGCCACCACTGTACCCGATTCACCGAAGTGATTGGGAAGTGATGTAGAGCGGGTGACAGGAATTGCACACTGCGCCTTCCCCCTGGAAGGGGGATGTTCTACTACTGAACTACACCCGCACGCTGCTTGGGGTCGGGCCCTGTGGCCTTGCCCCTCGGCGTGCTCCAGACTCTAGCCGATCAGCGGGGGTGGAACGCAAGTCGGTTGCTCCCAGGGGTCCGCCGAGGATCCCGAGGGGCTGTCACGACGCCTCCGCGAAGGCCTCGTAGACCTTCTTCGGGATCCGGCCGCGGGTCGGCACGTCCATCTGGTGCGAGCGCGCCCATGCGCGAACGGCCGCCGGGTCGGGCGCCACGGAGGTGTGGCGGTAGACCTTGCCCGACTTCGAGTGCTTTCGGCCTGCCTCGATGAACGGTTCCAGCGCCCTGCGCAGTTTCTTTGCATTGGCGGGATTCAGGTCGATCTCGTACGACTTCCCGTCCAGGCCGAAGCTGACCGTTTCCGCTGCTTCCCCTCCGTCGATGTCGTCGGAGAGCGTGACCACTACGCGCTGAGCCACGGATATCGGTCCTTTCCTGCGGCACTACCGCGTCGGACAGCGCGTCTGACATGCGGTGATGCCGGCCTTCCGGCTGATTTGGAGCAATGCTGACTTTCTCGCTATTCCTTTGTACAGCGACAGGCATTGCATTGTGAAGCCCAGTTAATTCCGTCCGCGTGTCCTTCCGCAATCGGAGACGGCCATTTTTCCCCCGATTTTTCCTGAGGTTGTCGCTCCCGATACCGGAACGTGATCCACGTCAACCTATATCTACCCGCGTAGAATTTCAGGCCGGGTACGCTGATGGAACCGCCTTCGCACCACACCACCACCGGGAGTGCCAGTGGCACGCGTCGTAGTCGACGTCATGCTCAAGCCCGAGATCCTCGACCCGCAGGGACAGGCGGTGCAGCGTGCACTGCCCCGTCTCGGCTTCGAGGGAATCGCGGACGTCCGTCAGGGAAAGCGTTTCGAGCTCGAGGTCGACGGGCCGGTCGATGACGCCGCCCTCGCCCGCATCAATGAGATGGCCGAATCGTTCCTCGCCAACACCGTCATCGAGGACTTCACCGTGAAGGTGGAGGAGTCGAAGTGACCGCTCGTATCGGAGTCGTCACCTTTCCTGGAACGCTCGACGACCAGGACAGCCTCCGCGCTGTCCGGACCGCGGGCGCCGAACCGGTCTCGCTGTGGCACCGCGACAAGGACCTCAAGCAGGTCGACGCGGTCGTGCTCGCGGGCGGCTTCTCCTACGGCGACTACCTGCGGGCCGGCGCCATCGCCCGCTTCTCGCCGGTGATGGAGACGATCATCGACCAGGCGAAGGCCGGCCTGCCGGTCCTCGGCATCTGCAACGGCTTCCAGATCCTCACCGAGGCCCACCTGCTGCCCGGCGGGATGCTGCAGAACAACCACCTGCACTTCATCTGCCGCGAGCAGAAGCTGCGTGTGGAGACGAGCGAGACGGCCTGGACGGCGGACTACACCGCCGGGCAGGAGATCCAGATTCCGCTCAAGAACATGGACGGCCGTTACGTCGCCGAGGAGCGCACGCTCGACGAGCTGGAGGCGGAGGGCCGCGTCGCCTTCCGCTACCTGGACGTCAACCCGAACGGCTCGCTCCGCGACATCGCCGGCATCACCAACGCCGCGGGCAACGTCGTCGGCCTGATGCCGCACCCGGAGCACGCCGTGCAGCCGCTGGTCGGCACGGGACGTACCGACGGCCTCGGATTCTTCACCTCGATCCTGAAGAAGCTGGTCAACGCATGACTCTGGACACCGTCAAGCACGCCTCGGAGACCCCCGAGGCCGAGCAGCCCTGGAAGGAACTCGGCCTCAAGGAGGACGAGTACGCGCGCATCCGGGAGATCCTCGGCCGCCGCCCGACCGGCGCCGAGCTCGCCATGTACAGCGTCATGTGGTCCGAGCACTGCTCGTACAAGAGCAGCAAGGTCCACCTGAAGCAGTTCGGCGAGAAGGTCCCCGCCAACGACGCGATGCTCGTCGGCATCGGCGAGAACGCGGGCGTCGTGGACGTCGGCCAGGGTTACGCCGTGACCTTCAAGGTCGAGTCGCACAACCACCCGAGCTACATCGAGCCCTACCAGGGCGCGGCCACCGGCGTCGGCGGCATCGTCCGCGACATCCTCGCCATGGGCGCCCGGCCCGTCGCGGTCGTCGACCCGCTGCGCTTCGGCGCGGCCGACCACCCCGACACGCGCCGCGTCCTTCCGGGCGTCGTCGCGGGCATCGGCGGCTACGGCAACTGCCTGGGCCTGCCGAACATCGGCGGCGAGGTCGTCTTCGACGAGTGCTACCAGGGCAACCCGCTGGTCAACGCTGGCTGCATCGGCGTCATGAAGCACGAGGACATCCACCTCGCGAAGGCGAGCGGTCCCGGCAACAAGGTCGTCCTGTACGGCGCCCGCACGGGCGGCGACGGCATCGGCGGCGTATCGGTCCTCGCCTCCGAGACCTTCGAGTCGACCGGTCCCGCGAAGCGCCCGGCCGTCCAGGTCGGCGACCCGTTCCAGGAGAAGCTCCTCATCGAGTGCACCCTGGAGATCTTCCGCGAGCAGCTCGTCGCGGGTATCCAGGACCTCGGCGGCGCGGGCCTGTCCTGCGCGACCTCCGAGCTGGCTTCGGCCGGTTCCGGCGGCATGCGCGTCGAACTGGACACCGTTCCGCTGCGTGACTCCTCCCTCTCGCCCGAGGAAATCCTCATGAGCGAGTCGCAGGAGCGCATGTGCGCGATCGTCGAGCCGGACAAGGTCGACCGGTTCATGGAGATCTGCGAGAAGTGGGACGTCATCGCCACCGTCATCGGTGAGGTGACCGACGGCTCACAGCTGGAGATCTTCTGGCACGGCGAGCAGATCGTCGACGTACCGCCGCGGACCGTGGCCCACGAGGGCCCCGTCTACAACCGGCCGTACGCCCGCCCCGAGTGGCAGGACGCGCTCCAGGCCGACGACGCGAACAAGCTGGCGCGGCCGGCGAACGCGGCGGAGCTGCGTGAGCAGGTCCTGAAGCTGGTCGCCTCCCCGAACCAGGCGTCGAAGTCGTGGATCACCGACCAGTACGACCGTTTCGTGCAGGGCAACACGGTGCTGGCCATGCCCGAGGACGCCGGCATGGTGCGGATCGACGAGAAGACGAACCTGGGCGTCGCGATGGCGACGGACGGGAACGGGCGGTACGCGAAGCTCGACCCGTACACGGGCGCGCAGCTCGCGCTGGCCGAGTCGTACCGCAATGTCGCCGCTTCCGGCGCCAAGCCGCTCGCGATCTCGGACTGCCTGAACTTCGGCTCGCCCGAGGACCCGGACGTCATGTGGCAGTTCGCGGAGGTCACGCGCGGTCTCGCGGACGGCTGCCTGCAGCTGGGCACCCCGGTGACCGGCGGCAACGTCTCCCTCTACAACCAGACCGGCGAGACCGCCATTCACCCGACGCCGGTCGTCGCGGTGCTCGGTGTGATCGACGACGTTACGCGGCGTACGCCGGTGGCCTTCGCGGAAGAGGGCCAGCTGCTCTACCTCCTCGGTGACACGCACGAGGAGCTGGGCGGGTCGGCCTGGTCCCAGGTCGTTCACGACCACCTCGGCGGCATGCCGCCGAAGGTCGACCTGGACCGCGAGAAGCTGCTCGGCGAGATCCTGATCTCGGCCTCGCGCGACGGCATGATCGACGCGGCGCACGACCTGAGTGACGGCGGCCTGATCCAGGCGGTCACCGAGTCCTGCCTGCGGGGCGGGAAGGGTGCGCGGCTGGTAGTGCCCGAGGGTCTCGACTCCTTCGTCTTCCTCTTCTCGGAGTCGGCGGGGCGGGCGGTTGTGTCCGTGCCGCGCAGCGAGGAGCTTCGCTTCAACGACATGTGCGGGGCGCGGGGCCTGCCCGTGACCCGGATCGGTGTCGTCGACGGCGACGAGATCGAGGTGCAGGGCGAGTTCAGCATCCCGCTGGCGGAGCTGCGCACGGCCCACGAGGCGACGCTGCCGGGCCTCTTCGCCTGAGCAGCTCCCCGGAGCAACCATCCCGGCCCCGGCCAGCTCTTGGCCGGGGCCGGGGTTCGCGGCGGAGCCTCGCAGCGGTGCGCCCGCGCTAATCTCGGGGCCATGTCATCCGCTGCCCAGAAGCGCCCGCGCCCCCGGCCGCGCCGTTACGACGCCGACAAGACCCGCGCCGCCGTCCTGGCCCAGTTCCGCAACGTACAAGACGCCGTACGCGACCTCACGCCCGCGCAGCTCGCGCTCCCCACCCACCTCGGGGACTGGACGGTCCGTGACCTGGCAGCCCACGTCACCATGGCCGTCGGCGCCGTCAGCCGCTGCCTCGAACAGCCGGCGCCGGCCAAGCAGGAAGTCCCCCTGCTCGACTGGCCGTTCGCCACCGTCGCCCGCGCCGCGCAGATCTCCGACGACACGAAGTCGATCGCCGAATCCGCCCCCGATCTCGACGCGTTGTACGAGCGGACCCGCGCCCGCCTCGCCGAGCTGCTGCCCACCGCCCTCGACGACCGGCTCCTCGCGACCCGCGTCGGCGCCATGCGCCTCGACGACTACCTCGTCACCCGCACCGTCGAACTCGTCGTCCACACCGACGACTTGAATCACGCCGCCGGACTCGCCGTCCCGTACGACCGCCAGGCCCTCGCCGCCTGCACCCGTCTCCTCGCCGACGCCCTCGCCGTGAAGGCGCCCGGCGGTTCGGTCGAGGTCCGCGTCCCGCCGTACGCCGTCGTGCAGTGCGTGGAAGGCCCCCGCCACACCCGTGGCACGCCCCCCAACGTCGTCGAGACCGACCCGCTCACCTGGATCCGCCTCGCCACGGGGCGTACGACCTGGGACGCGGCCGTCGACGACGCGAAGGTCCGCGCCAGCGGCGAACGGGCCGACCTGGGCGCGTTGTTGCCCATTCTCGGCTAGCCAGTACTTGATCATGTAGTGTTCCCGACGCCAACACAGGCCGTACGCACCAGGGAGGTGAGACCCATTACCGCTGTATCAGGTCGGGTGCTCTCATCTCGCGACGACCGCGCGGTCCCCCAGACGTAGGAGACCGAGGGAGCGCCCATCGGCGTCCCGAAGGGTTTCCCATGTCGCTCTCCTCCTCGCTCTCCTCCTCCGTCGTCGTCACCAGGCTTCGGGCCGCCGGCTGTGTATTCGCCGAGGACGAGGCGCAATTGCTGCTTTCCGCCGCGCGCAGCCCCTCCCACCTCTCCGCCATGGTGGACCGCCGGATCGCCGGCCTGCCCCTCGAACACGTGGTCGGCTGGGCCGAGTTCCGGGGCCGGCGCATCGCCGTGGACCCCGGCGTCTTCGTTCCCCGCCGCCGCACCGAGTTCCTCGTCGAGCAGGCCGTGGCTCTCGCCCCCGCGCGGGCCGTCGTGGTGGACCTCTGCTGCGGCTCGGGCGCGCTCGGTGCGGCGCTGGCCGCGTCGCTGGAGGGGATCGAGCTGTACGCCGCCGACGTGGACCCCGCCGCCGTGCGGTGCGCCCGGCGCAATGTCGTCGCCGTCGGCGGGCAGGCCCGGCAGGTCTACGAGGGCGACCTCTACGCGCCGCTGCCCGCCGCCACGCTGCGGGGGCGGGTCGACGTACTGCTGGCCAATGTGCCGTACGTACCGACCGGCGAGATAGAGCTGCTGCCCACGGAGGCCCGCATCCACGAGGCGCGGGTGGCGCTCGACGGAGGGACGGACGGCCTCGACGTACTGCGGCGGGTGACGGCGGAGGCGGCGCGGTGGCTGGCGCCGGGCGGGCACCTGCTGTTCGAGACGAGTGAGCGCCAGGCGCCGCGGGCCGTCGAAGCCGTCGTCCGGGGCGGGCTGGTCCCGCGGGTCGTCACGTCCGACGAGCTGTACGCCACCGTCGTCGTCGGCACCCGGGCCCAGTAAGCCCAGTAAGTGGAACCAGAATCACCACTCGTTCCGTCCCATCGCCATGGATACGTCGCGCACCCGCATCCCCGGCCCCCTCACCGGCGCCGTCACCGTCCTGGCCCTCCTGACCCTGGCCGCGTGCGGTACGGAGTCGGGCTCGGGCGCCGGCAATGACGGCACCGTAAAGCCGGACCTTCAGGTCTCCGGCATCGACTGGACCGTCGACAGCGTGACCGTCGACGGGAAGAAGACGCCGGCGCCCGAGAAGGCCACGGTCCGGATCGACGACAAGGGCCGGGCCAAGGGCAATACCGGCTGCAATCACTTCGGCGCCGATGTCACGGTCAAGGGCGACACGATCACCGTGGGGCCCGGCGAGACGACCGAGATCGGCTGTCCGAAGAACATCGCGAAGTTCGAGGAGCACCTGCAGCGGACCTTCACCGGTGAGCTCAAGGCCAAGGTCACGGACGACAAGCTGACGCTGACCACGGCCGGGGGCGACACCATCTCCCTGTCCGAAACCAAGCCCGAGCCCGACGCGCGGCTCCTCGGTACCGAGTGGCGTGTGGAATCGCTGCGGGACGGCGACACCGCGACCTCGCTCCCGGGGGACGCGGCGGCCAAGGCGAAGCTCTTCTTCGGCGAGGACGGGTCCGTAGGCGGAAATCTCGGCTGCAACAACGTCTCGGGCAGGGCGAAGGTCTCCGGGTCCACCCTCACCTTCTCCGAGATCGCCACGACCCGGAAGCTGTGCACGCCGCCGGTGATGGACGCCGAGCGGGCCCTGCTCGAGGTCCTGGACGGCAAGGCGGCGTACGAGATCCGTGAGCGCGCCCTGTCCCTCACCGCGGCGGACGGCAAGGGACTGGACGCGGTCGCGATCGCCAGGTAGACCACCGATCGGTTTCCGGTCGACTACGGGTCGGTCACCGGTCGATCTACGCCTGACGACGGCGCACCGCGAGAAGGCTCGCGCCGCCCAGCGCGAGCGCCGCCGGGGCCGCACCCCCCGTCCCCGGCGCCGTCCCCGGCCCCGGCCCCGCCGCCATGGCGTCCAGGCTGACAGCGACCGTCGCCTCCGTGGCGCCCGACGTCACGACCTTCACCGTCACCTTCCGCGCGCCGTCGGTCAGCTCCGTACCGGCCTTGACCGCGTCCGCGTCCGGCGACCTGCCCTCGCCCGGGGTGGGGTCGATCAGCGCCGACCTCGTGTAGTCGTCCCCGGAGACCCGGTAGGCGTGGACGCCCTGGACCGCGCTGTCGAGCGAGCCCGTCTTCGCCCGCAACTCGACGACGATCCTGTCCTTGGCGCCGAGCGGGATGCGCAGGGCGCGGACGCCGCTGCCCCCGCCGTTCAGGGGGCGCAGCTTGTACGTACCGGACGCGGTGACGTCGGTGAGTTCCTCAGCCGTGAGCCACTTGTTGTGGATCAGCTCGGGCGCCGTCAGGCCGGCCGCCGAACCGCCGCCGCCCATCACGGATGTGCGGCTGGTGCCGTCCTCCTTGCAGCCGGCTCCCAGGTCCCCGTCCGGGCAGCGCAGCCGCGTCTGGTGGTGGTAGCCGAGGTTGTGGCCGAACTCGTGGACCAGCGCGTCGACCGAGAAGTGCTGGGACGGCATCCAGGTCTTCCCGCCGCCGACCGTGCCGAGGCCGGCGTACTCGCACTTCGCCTTCTCGTTGGGGAAGACGATCGAGACATGGTCGTACGCCTTCTCCCCGACGCCCCGCGCGGCCAGCGCCTTCTGTGTCTCGTCCGCGATCCGGCCGTTGTCGCAGGCGGCGGCCATCGGGAGCGTGAGCGGCCCGGTGACCCGGTCGGCAGTGGCCGGCCCGAAGGTGGTTCTGCCCCGGGTGATCTCGTCGTAGAACGAGGTCAGGGAACCGCTCTTCCCGTAGTAGGTGGACTCCAGTGCCGACGCCAGCTTCGCGGCGTCGGTGAACGCGCTGTCGCTGAAGTTCACCATCACGACCTGCACGGTGCGCCGGCCGGCGGGCGCCGCCTCGGCGGCGTACGCGGTGGGGACCGACGCCGAGGCGAGTACGACGCCGCAGACGAGGGCCGGCAGACGGACTCGGGAGGTCGACTGCATGTGGGGGTTCCTTCCGCCGCAAAACGAATAAATGGGGGAAGGAGATCGTGATCAAGCGCGGCACAAATTAAACGAATACGGGGCGCCGAGCGCGTGCTTGCACAAAGCGACGGTGAGTGCGCGTGCGAGGAGTACGTCAAGATCGCGTCCCGCTCCGCGGATGCCCGTATGGACAGCGAAAGGCCCCTGATTACGGGCTTCACACGCCCGTGGCGCCCGGATTCGGAGCCGGTCCGTATCCCCAATTCGGACCAGTGGTCGATCTCGCCTACACTCGGTGGTGTGCCTCGTGGTGATGGACGACTCAACCACGACCTGCTCCCCGGTGAGAAAGGCCCCCAGGACGCTTGCGGCGTCTTCGGTGTCTGGGCTCCCGGCGAAGAGGTCGCCAAGCTCACCTATTTCGGACTGTATGCCCTGCAGCACCGTGGACAGGAGTCCGCGGGCATCGCAGTGAGCAACGGGTCCCAGATCCTCGTCTTCAAGGACATGGGACTGGTCTCGCAAGTCTTCGACGAAACCTCTCTCGGCTCCCTCCAGGGCCATATCGCGGTGGGCCACGCCCGCTACTCCACCACCGGAGCCTCGGTGTGGGAGAACGCACAGCCGACCTTCCGTGCCACCGCGCACGGATCGATCGCCCTGGGTCACAACGGCAACCTGGTCAACACGGCGCAGCTCGCCGAGATGGTCGCCGCGCTTCCCAAGGAGAACGGCCGCGCGACCCAGGTCGCCGCGACCAATGACACCGACCTGGTCACAGCTCTGCTGGCCGGCCAGACGGACGACGACGGCAAGCCCCTCACGGTCGAGGAAGCCGCCGCGAAGGTTCTCCCCGAGGTCATGGGCGCTTTCTCCCTCGTCTTCATGGACGAGGGCACCCTGTACGCGGCCCGCGACCCGCAGGGCATCCGCCCGCTGGTCCTCGGCCGTCTCGAGCGCGGCTGGGTGGTGGCCTCCGAGTCCGCCGCCCTCGACATCTGCGGCGCCGCGTACGTCCGCGAGGTCGAGCCGGGCGAGATGCTCGCCATCGACGAGAACGGTCTGCGCACCTCCCGATTCGCGGAAGCGAAGCCCAAGGGCTGCGTCTTCGAGTACGTCTACCTGGCGCGCCCGGACACCGACATCGCCGGCCGGAACGTCTATCTCTCGCGTGTCGAGATGGGCCGCAAGCTGGCCAAGGAAGCCCCGGCGGACGCCGACCTGGTGATAGCTACGCCCGAGTCCGGCACCCCCGCGGCCATCGGCTACGCGGAAGCCAGCGGAATTCCGTACGGCTCGGGCCTCGTCAAGAACGCGTACGTCGGCCGGACCTTCATCCAGCCGTCCCAGACGATCCGCCAGCTCGGCATCCGTCTGAAGCTCAACCCGCTCAAGGAAGTCATCCGCGGCAAGCGCCTGGTGGTCGTCGACGACTCGATCGTCCGCGGCAACACCCAGCGCGCCCTGGTCAAGATGCTCCGCGAGGCCGGCGCCGCCGAGATCCACATCCGGATCTCCTCCCCGCCGGTGAAGTGGCCCTGCTTCTTCGGCATCGACTTCGCGACCCGCGCGGAACTCATCGCCAACGGCATGACGATCGACGAGATCGGCAAGTCCCTGGGCGCCGACTCGCTCTCGTACATCTCCATCGACGGGATGATCGAGTCGACCACCATCCCCAAGGCGAACCTGTGCCGCGCCTGCTTCGACGGCGAGTACCCGATGGAGCTCCCGGA
This sequence comes from Streptomyces sp. TRD_SC_5, assembly GCF_056836825.1. Classification (NCBI taxonomy): domain Bacteria; kingdom Bacillati; phylum Actinomycetota; class Actinomycetes; order Kitasatosporales; family Streptomycetaceae; genus Streptomyces; species Streptomyces sp. TRD_SC_5. Next base: position 3,857,387 of record NZ_JBWZZS010000001.1, read on the forward strand.
CCCCGAGCTGCTCGGTAAGCAGCTTCTGGAGACCGAGCTCGCGGCCGGCCCGGCGAACGCCGCGGCCGAGGCGCTCCGTCGCCCGTAACGCCCCCGTTCCACGACACGAAAGATCTCAACGTCATGTCTGAGACCACTGGTGCCAGCTACGCGTCCGCGGGCGTCGACATCGAGGCGGGCGACCGCGCCGTAGAGCTCATGAAGGAGTGGGTGAAGAAGACGCAGCGCCCCGAGGTCACGGGCCTCGGCGGCCTCGGCGGCTTCGCCGGCCTCTTCGACGCCTCCGCCCTCAAGCGCTACGAGCGTCCGGTGCTCGCCTCCGCCACCGACGGTGTCGGTACGAAGGTCGACCTCGCCCGCAAGATGGGCGTGTACGACACGATCGGCCACGACCTCGTCGGCATGGTCGTCGACGACCTGGTCGTCTGCGGCGCCGAGCCGCTCTTCATGACCGACTACATCTGTGTCGGCAAGGTGCATCCCGAGCGTGTCGCGGCCATCGTCAAGGGCATCGCCGAGGGCTGTGTCCTCGCCGGCTGCGCCCTGGTCGGCGGCGAGACGGCCGAGCACCCGGGCCTGCTGGGCGAGGACGACTTCGACGTCGCGGGCGCCGGTACGGGCGTGGTGGAGTACGACCGGCTGCTGGGCGCGGACCGTATCCGTAAGGGTGACGCGGTGATCGCCATGGCGTCCTCCGGTCTTCACTCGAACGGGTACTCGCTGGTGCGCCACGTGGTCTTCGACCGCGCCGGCTGGTCGCTGGACCGTGAGGTCGAGGAGTTCGGCCGTACGCTCGGCGAGGAGCTCCTGGAGCCCACCAAGATCTACTCGCTGGACTGCCTGGCCCTCACCCGCACCGCCGAGGTGCACGCTTTCAGCCACATCACGGGCGGCGGTCTTGCGAACAACCTGGCCCGCGTGATCCCGGACGGCCTGCACGCCACGGTCGACCGCTCCACCTGGACCCCCGGCGCGGTCTTCGACCTGGTCGGCAAGGCCGGACAGGTCGAGCGCCTCGAACTGGAGAAGACCCTCAACATGGGCGTCGGCATGATGGCCGTCGTCCCCGAGGAGTCGGTGAACGTGACCCTGGAGACCCTCGCCGACCGAGGCGTGGACGCCTGGGTGGCCGGAGAGATCACCGAGCGCGGCGACCGCACCACGGGCGCGACGCTTACGGGCACGTACTCAATCTGAGGGCGCCGCGACGAAGTAGCCCCCGGGGTAGCACAGAACCCGGTCCGGAGCCGAGGCCCCAGACCGGGTTACGTGTGTGATGCCTGTTCGAGGTGTACGGACGTCAAGCGCCGCGACGATGTGCCGAAGGACCGGACTCTCCGGCGGAGTCCTCGTCCTCGTCATCGTTGTACTGAGCCGCGTACTGTGCGTACGGGTCGTCTTCCTCGTCGTCGTCCTCGAACGGCTCGCCATTAGGCGGCTGTTGCGAAGTCGAAGCGCCCAGCTCGTTGGCCAGACGCGACAGGTCAGTCCCGCCGCTGCTGTACTTCAGCTGGCGGGCGACCTTAGTCTGCTTGGCCTTTGCCCGGCCGCGCCCCATGGCTCGACCCCCTCGGTGACGGGGCTCGACGGCCCCAGAGTCTTGACACGCGTTCATGGTTCGGAACGGGCTCCCCTTGGAGAGACCGGTCCGTAGGGCATCAACGGTACCTGCTTCCGGGGCCATACGGTACGCCGCCCGCATGCAACGCCTCGGCACAGAACCCGCGAGGAGCCCCGTCCTCGCTGGTCAACCGCGATTTTAACCTCTTCTTGAGGGCCGACCCGCCGACGGGGGTGAGTCATGTCTCGTCATGTCCCACCGACGCGTCTCACCGATGGCGGGCCGGCCCCTCGGCGGGTCAGCTCCGGCGTGCCTCGGCCATCCTCTGCTCGGCGATCCTGTCGGCCGCCGCGGCCGGCGGAATGCCGTCAGTCTTCGCACGTGCGAATATCTCCAGCGTGGTGTCGAAGATCTTCGCGGCCTTCACCTTGCACCGGTCGAAGTCGAAGCCGCGCAGCTCGTCGGCGACCTGGATCACACCGCCGGCGTTCACGACGTAGTCGGGCGCGTAGAGGATCCCGCGGTCCGCGAGGTCCTTCTCGACGCCCGGGTGGGCCAGCTGGTTGTTGGCCGCGCCGCACACCACCTTGGCCGTGAGCGCCGGGACGCTCTCGTCGTTCAGCGCGCCGCCGAGGGCGCAGGGGGCGTAGATGTCGAGGCCCTCCACGCCGATCAGGGTCCTGGTGTTGGTGACGACCGTCACCTGCGGGTGGCGGTCGGTGATGCGGCGTACCGATTCCTCCCGTACGTCCGTGATCACGACCTCGGCGCCGTCCTCCAGGAGGTGCTCGACGAGGTGGTGGCCGACCTTGCCGACGCCCGCGACGCCGACCTTGCGGCCGCGCAGCGTCGGGTCGCCCCACAGGTGCTGGGCCGAGGCCCGCATGCCCTGGAAGACGCCGAAGGCGGTCAGTACGGACGAGTCGCCGGCGCCGCCGTTCTCGGGGGAGCGGCCGGTCGCCCAGCGGGTCTCGCGGGCGACGACGTCCATGTCGGCGACGTACGTACCGACGTCGCAGGCGGTCACGTAACGGCCGCCGAGGGAGTCCACGAACCGGCCGTAGGCCAGCAGAAGTTCCTCGCTCTTGAGCGTCTCCGGGTCGCCGATGATCACGGCCTTGCCGCCACCGTGGTCGAGTCCGGCCATGGCGTTCTTGTACGACATGCCGCGCGCGAGGTTCAGTGCGTCGGCGACGGCCTCTTCCTCGTTCGCGTACGGGTAGAAGCGCGTACCGCCGAGGGCCGGGCCCAGGGCGGTGGAGTGGATGGCGATGACGGCCTTGAGGCCGGAGGCGCGGTCCTGGCACAGCACGACTTGCTCGTGGCCGCCCTGCTCCGATCGGAACAGGGTGTGCAGGACGCCGTCGGTTGCGTCGGTCACGGTGGTGACTCCCAAGTACGAGGCGGCTTTGCCCTCCTGCGGGTGGGGAGGGCTGATGAGCAAGAGAGTAAGACCTGGCGGGCCGCGGGCGTGCGGCAGTGCCGAGGATCACCCCCTGGCGGAGTACGCGTGGGACGATTTCTCTTCATTTCAGGTTCTCTCCGGTCCGAGTGAGGAGCAGGCGTGGCCCAGGAGTCCTCGGTGATCGTCCCGTACGTCTCCTATTTGCGGGTGTACGAACCGCTGGCGGCCTTCCCCGAGCCCGAACGCGGCCATTGGACGCAGTACGCGAAGCGCGAGCGGCTTCCCACCGCCCAGGACGAACTCAGGCGTTCCCTGGCCGACTTGCTGCCCACTCCGCCCGTCCCGGTGCCGGTGCACGAGAGCGGTGACGCGTTCGTGACCGAAGTGGACGGAGTCGTGTGCGTTTGTCCCTGGCGGACGAGGCTGCGCGGCTGGCTGGCTCTGGAGGAGCTGCCCGAACTCTTCCCGGAGCCGCTGCTGGACGCGGCGCTGCCGCCGCTGGTGCGCCGGCAGGCGGCCGCGGACTTCGAGCGCTGGCTGGAGCGCAACCCGGACGCCCGCCCGTGGATCAGGACCTCGGCCTGGCACGTGCCGGTGCGCTGGTTCGTGCTCTTCTCGGCCGAGGAGCGGGAGTACGCGAAGGCCGAGGGCGAGGCGGCGCCCGTACTGCGCTACCGGACGCCGATGGCTCAGGCGAGGCGGCGCGTGGCGCGGGCGCTGAAGGCGCTGCGTGAGCATCTCGACGCGGAGGCCGGGGGGCCGCTCGTCGACGGCCTGGTGGATGTGGGGCGCTGGCTGGAGGAATTCCACCCCCGTTCACTGGTCGAGCTCGATTACGGCGGCCTGGCGTACGTACTTCCCGAGGAGCATCTGGCCGAGGACCTCTCGGCGGCGGACGTGGCCGAGGGGATCGCCGCGCTGCGGGCGGGGGACGGCGCGGCGGCCGGGGAGGCGTACGGGCGGCTCACTGAGCGGTGGCGGGTGGTGCGCGAGCGCCAGTTCGCGAACTGACGGCGGGCGGGTGGCTCCGGGCGCCCGGGACGTAGGTCCCGATCCGGGCCTTTGCCTCAAGCGTGACGGACAGCACTAAGCGGGCTCTTGCGCCCATCGCCCACCCTCATGCCAAAATAGGACAAGGAGTCCGGCGAGGGCTCCTTCTGTCCGACTACGGGCAGAATGGCTCGGTATTGCGCTCTATGGGGGGTCTGATGGCTCCTGATCGCTCTGTGACTGATCGTCACTGTGACGTGACTGTCCGCTATGGCATGGTCCATCGGCTTCGTCGCTGATGAACACCTGGGAGGGCAATTCCATCGGTTTGGCCGACGTGGCTGGACGGATGGTGTAGTTGTAGTGCCGAGGACAAGCCGTTCGTCCTATAACCGACTCGGCCCGCGTCCGCCATTTCGGGCAACGCGGGTCAAGGTGCAGAATTTAGAGGAAAGAACCGTGATGGTTCGGTTCTCCCGAGGAGGCCGCTCATGACCGCTCGCACCCCTGACGCCGAGCCGCTGCTGACCCCGGCTGAGGTTGCCACGATGTTCCGCGTGGACCCGAAGACGGTCACGCGCTGGGCCAAGGCAGGCAAGCTCACGTCCATCCGCACTCTTGGTGGACACCGGCGTTACCGCGAGGCAGAGGTCCGCGCACTGCTTGCGGGCATTCCGCAGCAGCGCAGCGAGGCCTGAACAACCGCATAACCCCGCTTTACCGGGCATTCCTCCGGGTCCCCCAACCCGGACGCCCACCTGGCATCACACGACAGGCGTCTGCCCCAACAGGCGCCACATCCATGCAAGACGGGTGCGTCGTTGATCGCGCTGGACTCCGCCGGGTCCAGCGCGATCTTTTTTTTATGCCCGCGCGAGGGGCTCGGCGACCGCTCTGACCTGCGGTCCGCCGGCTTTCCGGGGGGCCTTCGGCGGCCCTTGCGGAGTGGTGCAATTGCACATATTAAATCGACCTGTTGTAGGGAGGGGGTAAGTGCACCAGTTTCCAAAACTCATGCGGTGACACCCGTCACACGGCTCAACTCTTGCTTATCCCAGGCACGTCGGCGATATGGGATCGGCCTCATGGAGCCGGGGGGTTCTCGTCTTCGGCGCCGGCCTGCGGCTCCTCCCGCCGCTCCCCCCGCTGCTCCGGTTCCGGCTCCATGGCGAGCCGCAGGAGGCGATGACAGATGGGACAGTGCCGTGTGACGTGGCGATAGCCCGTAGAGGCCGCCAGATGGGCACGCAGCAGTGCGCGCGTCTCGTGCCTGGCGCTGGATGCGGCCATGCGTCACCTCCCCGGTGCGGGCCCCCGATGCCCTGATGCCTGGGTACCGGTGGCAGATGACGCAGTCAAGACGCAAGAAGGCCCGGATCCTTACGGATCCGGGCCTTCTGCTACTTCGTATCGAGCGGTCCTGACGGGATTTGCTGCATCTGATTGCGGCCTCCGGCCGCGGGCGCGGCCTCCGGTGGTGCCCCGGTGCGCGATCCGCAGCGGAAAGCACGAAGGCCCGCATCCGGGGATGCGGGCCTTCGATTCCATGCGGTCCTGACGGGATTTGAACCCGCGGCCTCCACCTTGACAGGGTGGCGAGCACTCCAAACTGCTCCACAGGACCTTGCTTTGCCGCGCTGTACTGCGTTGCGCTGCGAAGACAGACTGTACAGCAGGTCAGGGGTACGGGCGAACTCACTCAAGGCGACGGAGGAGTTACGGCGCCGCCGCGTCGATCGCCGCCACGATCCGCTTGTCCGAGACCGGCCGGGCCGTCCCCAGGGCGTGCGCGAAGTAGCTCACCCGCAGCTCCTCGATCATCCAGCGGATGTCCAGGACCTCCGGCGGTACGGGCCTGCCCTGCGGCAGCTGCTCCAGCAGCCAGGCGTACTCGTCCTGCATCTCGTGGACCTTCTCCATGCGCGTGGTGTCACGCTGGACGGCCGTGGGCATCTGCTGGAGCCTGCGGTCGACGGCGACGAGATAGCGCATCAGGTCGGGCAGCCGGCGCAGCCCCGTCCTCGTGACGAACCCGGCCGGTACGAGGGCCGCCAGCTGGTCGCGTACGTCGGCGACGTTGTTGATCAGCGTCAGGCTGTTCGTGGCCTTCAGGCGGCGCTCACAGGCCTGCCAGGCGGCCAGGATCTGCTGGACCTGGTTCACCGTGCGTACGGTCGCGTCCACGAGGTCGGCGCGGACCTTGTCGTACAGCTTCCGGAACGATTCCTCGTCCCAGGCCGGACCGCCGTGGTCCGCGATCAGCTTGTCGGCGGCAGCGGTCGCGCAGTCGTCGAAGAGCGCCTGGATCGAGCCGTGCGGATTGCGCGAAAGGGCCAGTTTCTGCTGATTGCCGAGCTTGTCCGAGGCGAACTTCGCCGGATTCACGGGGATGTTGAGCAGGATGAGCCGGCGCGTGCCGCGCCACATCGCCTGCTGCTGCTCGGCCTCCGTGTCGAAGAGCCGTACGGCGACGCTCTCGCCCTGGTCGACGAGGGCCGGATACGCCCGCACAGGCTGGCCGGCCCTCTTCGTCTCGAAGACGCGGCTGAGCGTGCCGATGGTCCAGTCCGTGAGGCCCGTACGTTCGATCGACTCGCCCGTGGGGCCCGCGGTCGCCGCGGCGGCCTTGGAAAGCGCCTGACGCGCCTTGGGGCGCAGCTGCAACCGCAGCGCCTCCAGGTCCTTGTCCTCGGCGAGGTTCTTGCGGCGCTCGTCGACGATCCGGAACGTGATCTTCAGATGGTCCGGGACGCGGGAGAGATCAAAGTCGTCCGCCTCGACCGGTACGCCCACCATCCGCTTCAGCTCGCGCGCGAGCGTGAGCGGCAGCGGCTCCTGCAGAGGCACGGCCCGGTCGAGGAACTTGCGGGCGTAGTCCGGCGCCGGGACGTAATGCCGGCGAATGGGCTTGGGGAGCGACCGGATCAGCTCGGTCACGACCTCCTCCCGCAGTCCCGGGATCTGCCAGTCGAAACCCTCGGACGTGACCTGATTGAGCACCTGGAGGGGGATGTGCACGGTCACACCGTCCGCGTCCGCGCCCGGCTCGAACTGGTACGTCACCCGGAACTTGAGCTTCCCCTGGCGCCAGCTGTCCGGATAGTCGTCCTTCGTGACCGCTCCGGCCTTCTCGTTGATGAGCATCTCGCGCTCGAAATCGAGAAGTTCGGGCTCTTCGCGCTTCTTGTGCTTCCACCAGGAATCGAAGTGCGCGCCCGACACGACGTGTTCGGGGATGCGCCGGTCGTAGAAGTCGAAGAGCGTCTCGTCGTCCACGAGGATGTCGCGGCGGCGGGCGCGGTGCTCCAGCTCCTCGACCTCGGTGAGGAGCTTGCGGTTGTCCGCGTAGAACTTGTGGTGCGTACGCCAGTCACCCTCGACCAGTGCGTTGCGAATGAAAAGCTCCCGGCTGGTCTCCGGGTCGATCCGGCCGTAGTTGACCTTGCGCTGGGCGACGATCGGCACGCCGTACAGCGTGATCCTCTCGTACGCCATGACAGCGGCCTGGTCCTTCTCCCAGTGCGGCTCGCTGTACGTGCGCTTGAGGAGGTGCTGGGCGAGCGGCTCGATCCACTCCGGTTCGATCTTCGCGTTGACCCGTGCCCACAGGCGTGACGTTTCGACCAGCTCGGCGGACATGATGAAGCGGGGCTGCTTCTTGAAGAGCGCCGAGCCCGGGAAGATCGCGAACTTGGCGCTGCGGGCCCCGAGGTACTCGTTCTTCTCGGTGTCCTTCAGCCCGATGTGGGAGAGCAGTCCGGCGAGGAGGGACTGGTGCACGGACAGCTCGGGAGCGTCTTCTTCATTGACATGTATCCCCATCTGCTTCGCGACGGAGCGAAGCTGGGTGTAGATGTCCTGCCATTCGCGAATGCGCAGAAAGTTCAGATACTCCGACTTGCACATCCGGCGGAAGCTGGAGGAGCCGCGCTCCTTCTGCTGTTCGCGGACGTACCGCCAGAGGTTGAGGAAGGCGAGGAAGTCGGAGGTCTCGTCCTTGAAGCGGGCGTGCTGCTGGTCGGCCTGCTGCTGCTTCTCGGAGGGCCGCTCGCGCGGGTCCTGGATGGAGAGCGCGGAGGCGATCACCATGACTTCGCGTACGCAGCCGTTCTTGTCGGCCTCCAGGACCATGCGGGCCAGGCGGGGGTCGACGGGGAGCTGGGCGAGCTTGCGCCCCTGCTCGGTGAGCCGCTTCTTCGGGTCTTTCTCGTTCGGGTCCAGCGCGCCGAGCTCCTGGAGGAGCTGGACGCCGTCGCGGATGTTGCGGTGGTCTGGCGGATCGATGAAGGGGAACTTCTCGATCTCGCCGAGACCGGCGGCGGTCATCTGGAGGATGACGGAGGCGAGGTTCGTACGGAGAATCTCGGCGTCCGTGAACTCGGGGCGAGTGAGGAAGTCGTCCTCGTCGTACAGCCGGATGCAGATGCCGTCGGACGTACGGCCGCAACGGCCCTTGCGCTGGTTGGCGCTGGCCTGGCTGATCCGCTCGATCGGCAGGCGCTGGACCTTGGTGCGGTGGCTGTAGCGGGAGATGCGGGCGGTGCCCGGATCGATCACGTACTTGATGCCCGGGACGGTGAGCGAGGTCTCGGCGACGTTGGTGGCCAGGACGATGCGGCGGCCGGTGTGGCGCTGGAAGACGCGGTGCTGCTCGGCGTGCGAGAGGCGGGCGTAGAGGGGGAGTACCTCGGTGTGGCGGAGGTTCTTCTTGTTGAGCGCGTCGGCGGTGTCGCGGATCTCGCGCTCGCCGGAGAGGAAGACGAGGACGTCGCCCGGACCTTCAGCCTGGAGCTCGTCGACTGCATCCGCGATGGCGGTGATCTGGTCGCGGTCGGAGTCGTCGCTGTCGTCCTCGAGGAGGGGGCGATAGCGGACCTCGACGGGGTACGTACGGCCGCTGACCTCGACGATGGGCGCGTCGCCGAAGTGGCGGGAGAAGCGCTCGGGGTCGATGGTCGCGGAGGTGATGACGACCTTGAGATCGGGCCGCTTGGGGAGCAGCTGGGCGAGGTAGCCGAGGAGGAAGTCGATGTTGAGCGACCGCTCGTGGGCCTCGTCGATGATGATCGTGTCGTACGCGCGCAGGTCGCGGTCCGTCTGGATCTCGGCGAGCAGGATGCCGTCCGTCATGAGCTTGACGAAGGTGGCGTCCGGGTTGACCTGGTCGGTGAACCGGACCTTCCAGCCGACGGCCTCGCCGAGGGGGGTCTTCAGCTCGTCCGCGATGCGTTCGGCGACGGTGCGGGCTGCGAGGCGGCGGGGCTGGGTGTGGCCGATCATGCCCTTGACGCCACGGCCGAGTTCCATGCAGATCTTCGGGATCTGCGTCGTCTTGCCGGAGCCGGTCTCGCCCGCGACGATCACGACCTGGTGGTCGCGTATCGCCTCGGCGATGTCGTCCTTGCGCCGGCTGACCGGCAGTGACTCCGGATACGTGATCTCGGGCATCCGGGCAGCACGCTGCGCCAGGCGGGCGGCGGACTTCTCGGCCTCGGCGGCGATTTCGTCCAGTACGGCCTGGCGGGCGTCGGGCTTGCGGATGCGACGGGCGCCGTCGAGACGGCGGCCGAGTCGGTGGGCGTCGCGGAGCGGCAGCCCTCCGAGCACGGTCTGGAGGTCGGCGAAGGAAGTAGACATACCTGATTCAGGATCTCACCCGCCGGTCGCGACTGGCGAACCGATTTCTGCGGGGGCGGGCCGTCGGAGCCTCTACGCTTTGGGGGACGTTCCTCACCGAGTCACCCCTGACAGGAGATCCCGAGCCCATGCCCCAGGTCAGCCGCCGGTGCCGCAGCCGCGGCGCGGCGACGGCCGGCGCGCTGCTGGGGACGCTGCTTGCGGTGGCCGTGCTGCTGCTGTGCGGGGGCACGGGGGCCTGGGGCGCGCCGACGCCCACAGCGGTGGCGGTGGCTTCCGCCTCCGAATCCGGCTCCGTCGTCACCACTCCGCCCGGCGCCTCCGCCTCCGCCTCTGGCGATGGGCGGGAGCCTGGCTGCCGTGACCGGCATCGGGACGGCGTCGGGAGTACGCCCGCCGCTCCGCCGCGAAGTGGGGCGGCGTACGAGTTGCTGCCCGCCCTGTACGACGCGGCGCGGGCAGGGGCGGGTTCGTGGGGCGCCGACGGCCTGGTCGCGGAGGTCGCGATCGACCGCCGACCACCGCCGCTCGACCCTCCGACCCCGATAGGTCTCTCCGTCCTGCGGGTCTAGGCGGGCCCTGCGGGGCTTCTTCCCCACCCCGTTGTGCCGCTTAGCGGCTCCGCCGCGTGAGGGGCGCTGCCCAACCCCCGGACGTCCTACGGGCGTGTCCTCAAACGCCGGACGGGCTTGATATGCCCGACTGGCGTTGATCCCGGACCTGGCTCGGTTCCCGACCAGGCGCTGGAGCTGGGCCTGGTGCGGTTCCTCGGGTCAGGTTGTTTCCGGGCAGGGACTGATTCCCGGGCCTGGCTCGGTTCCTTGGGTCAGGTGCGTTCCCGGGCAGGCCGCGATCCCGGGAACGCGCTGAAACGGGGGCGGGTTGGGTTCAGGGGCAGGTGCTGGTTCTGGTTCGGCTCTGTCTGTGAGTGCGGGCGGGGGCCTTCCTCAACTGGGAGGGCTTCTCCGGTGGGTGTGCTTCCTCCCGGCGGGGGCTGTCCCCGTAGGCGGCCCGGCTTCTCCCTGGGGCAGCCTTCCGCCCGGCTCCGTTCTCCGACGGGCGCGGCCTCTCCGGCGCGCGAGACCTTCACGGCCGGGCGGGGCTTCCGAACCTGGCTGGGGCGTTCCTGCCCTGGTGGGGAAGTTCGAGCCCGTCCGGCGATTGAGGACCGGGGGCCGGGGCGGAGCCCCGGTTCGGGAAGGGGCGGGGAGGGGAAAAGGCCCCGCCCAGGCCCTGCCCCGCCGACGACCTGCCCCGGTCACCGCCGCCCTCGACCCCCCGCCGACCCCGACACCGACCTCCGCTTCCGCATTCCCTTCAGGAGTACCGAACACCCATGACCTCCTCCCCCAAGAACTCACCCCGCCGCAGCATCGCCATCGGCGCCGCCGTCGCCGCCGCGGCCGTCCTGCTCGGCGTCGTCTCGTACACCGCCACCAAGCCGGACGAGGCCCGCACCGCCGTCTCCGCCGACGCGCCTCCCGCCGAGGTCTCCGCCGATCCGCAGGCCGGTGTCTACCCCGAGCTCACGAAGCTCGCCCGGCGCGACGCCGAGGACACGCTCGCGCAGGGCAGGGCGGACGCGCCCGTCGTTCTCATCGAGTACGCCGACTTCAAGTGCGGCTACTGCGGAAAGTTTGCCCGCGACACCGAGCCCGCCCTGGTGAAGAAGTACGTCGACGACGGCACCCTGCGTATCGAATGGCGCAACTTCCCGATCTTCGGCAAGGAGTCCGACGCGGCGGCCCGCGCGTCCTGGGCAGCCGGCCAGCAGGGCCGCTTCTGGCAGTTCCACGCGGCCGCGTACGCCGACGGCGCCAAGGAGAAGGGCTTCGGTGACGCCCGGCTCGAGGCGCTGGCCGAGGAAGCCGGGGTGAAGGACATCGCCCGCTTCACCCGGGACACCGGGAGCGAAGCCGCCGCGAAGGCCGTGAAGAAGGACCAGGAGGAGGCGTACCAGCTCGGAGCCACCTCCACGCCGTCCTTCCTCGTCAACGGCCGGCCGATCGCCGGCGCCCAGCCCGCCGAGACCTTCACCACGGCCATCGAGGCGGCGGCGAACGCGGCGAAGGACGCGAAGGCGGCCGAGTGAGCGCCGACATCGGATATCTCGCCGCCTTCCTCGGCGGGCTGCTCGCCCTGCTCAGCCCCTGCAGCGCACTCCTGCTCCCCGCCTTCTTCGCGTACTCGATCGACTCGACGTCCCGGCTGATGGCCAGGACCGGCATCTTCTACGCCGGACTCGCCACCACCCTCGTGCCGCTGGGCGCCGCCGGTTCGTACGCCGGGCGGCTCTTCTACGGGCACCGCGACCAGCTCGTGCTCACCGGCGGCTGGCTGATCATCGCGCTCGGCGTCGCGCAGATTCTCGGCATGGGCTTCGCCTCGCGCCGTATCGCCGCGCTGTCGGGGCGGATCAGGCCGACGACGGCGGTCTCCGTCTACGCGCTCGGGGCCGTCTACGGCCTGGCGGGCTTCTGCGCGGGCCCCATCCTCGGCAGCGTCCTGACGGTCGCGGCCGTCAGTGGCAGTCCGGTGTACGGCGGACTGCTGCTGGCCGTCTACGCGTTGGGCATGGCGGTGCCGCTGTTCCTGCTCGCCCTGCTCTGGGAGCGGTTCGAGCTGGGGAAGCGGCAGTGGCTGCGGGGGCGGGCGTTGAAGGTGGGGCGCTTCGAGCTGCACACCACGTCGCTGCTGTCCGGGCTCTTCTTCGTCGCGCTGGGCGTGCTCTTCCTCGTGTTCGACGGGACGACGGCCCTGCCCGGTCTGCTCGACGTGGACGACTCGTTCGCCGTGGAGGAGTGGGTGAGCGGCCTCGGCGAGTCCGTGCCCGACGCGGTACTGCTGGCCGGCGTGGTCGCGGTGGTGGGCGTGACACTCGCCCTGCGCGCCCGGCGCCGCAAGGCGCCCGCAGAGGAGGCGTAACGCGAAGGCCCCGTCCGGCAGCGGGCGGGGCCCGGCCTTCGAAGTGGTGGCTGGGGGGTACGCAAAGACCCCCGTCCGATGGGCGGGGGTCTTCGAAGTGGTGGCTGGGGCCGGGATCGAACCGGCGACCTATCGCTTTTCAGGCGATCGCTCGTACCAACTGAGCTACCCAGCCACTCGGACCTCACGATCCGCAGCGGTCCTGACGGGATTTGAACCCGCGGCCTCCACCTTGACAGGGTGGCGAGCACTCCAAACTGCTCCACAGGACCAAGCGTGGTGCGAGACAAGTCTCGCACACGGTTGTGCGTGCCCCCAACGGGATTCGAACCCGTGCTACCGCCTTGAAAGGGCGGCGTCCTGGGCCACTAGACGATGAGGGCTAGAGCCCGCCTGGGCGCTTTGCAGCGCGTCGGGGACGTGAGAAGCATATGGGATGGCGGGACCGTTCGCCAAAACGGTTTACGGGGAGGGTGAGGGGGAGGTGGCGGAAGGGGTTGGGGAAGTGGGTGCCCCGGGCCTGTTGTCGTCCGGGAGATGGCGGCTGACCTCGGCAGTCGTCAGGCCCAGGCCGCCCAGCGTGACCTCGTCCCAGGCCTGCAGATGGCGGGTGGAGCGATCCAGATAGAGCACCGACGCCCGTACCTTCTCCGGCTTGTCGTTCTGCAGCGCGCGCAGGCCGCCGCCGCCCGTCGAGCCTTCGATCTTGAGGCGGGTGCCCTGGCCGAGTACCTCGGTCTTGCGGTTGTGGACATGACCGGCCAGGACCAGCGGAACCGTGCCGTCCGTCTCGCGCGCCGCGACCGGGTTGTGCGCCACCGCGATGTCGACGGGCGTGCCGGCGCGCCGCTGGTCGCGCAGGGCCGAGGCGAGGCGGATGCCCGCCATGCGTTCGGCCGGGTCGCCCTGCGCCTCGACCGAGCGGTCGGGGGTGAACTGCGGGTCCCCCGTGCCCGCTACCCGGAGCCCCGCCACGGTGACCGCCCTGCCCTCGTCGAGGACATGGACGCCCTTGAGCCGTTCGAGGTAGCGCTGGGTGGCGAGCGAGTCGTGGTTGCCGCGGACCCAGACGTACGGCGCGCCGAGGTCGGGGATCGGGTCCAGGAAGCCGTTCTCGGCGGCGGTGCCGTGGTCCATCGTGTCGCCGGAGTCGATGATCACGTCGATGTCGTACTGCTCGACGAGCGAGCCGATGATGTGCCACGCGGCCGGGTTCAGGTGGATGTCCGAGACGTGCAGGACGCGCATCGTGGCCGGGTCCGGCTGGTAGGTCGGGAGCGTCGAGGTGGCGTCGTACAGCTTCGTCACATTGGTGACCAGGCGCGCGAGCTCCTTCTGGTAGACGTCGAACTCGCTGACGATGCTGCGCGCGTTGCCGACCACCGAGGGCGCGGAGGACAGGAGGCCGGAGAACTTGGGCTCCAGGACCGACTTCGGGTTCCAGGTGGCGTACGTGCTGATGCCCGACGCCGTCAGCAGGGCGAGCGCCAGGCCGCCGGCCGCCAGGGCGCGGCGCGGGCTCCGGTAGACGGCGAGACCGAGGGCGGTGGCGCCCGACACGACGGCGACACAGGAGCGTACGGCGAGGTCGGTCGTGCCGTCGGTGACGTCCTTGGTGATCTCTGCCTGCAGGCCGGACAGGCGTTCGGGGTGTTCGACCAGGGCCTGGGAGCGGACCGGGTCGAGCTGGTCGACGTCCACATCGAGGCGGATGGGGGCGGTGTGGGTGTCGAGTTCGAGAGCGCCCAGCGGCGAGACGTTGATCTTGGTGCCGCCGGCGGCGGACGCGCGGAGCGTCATGGTCGTGTCCATCGGACCGACCGGCGTACGGACGCTGCCGACGATCAGCAGGCCGAGCCAGGCGCCCGCCAGCACCACCGCGGCGAGGCCGAGGGCCCGCGCGTAGGGATGCGGGGTGTGTACGAGGGTGCTGGTGGGGCCGGTGCGTCGGGAGCGGTAGTGGCGTTGCAGTCGGGTCAGCGGGCGGGGCGGCGTGGCACGGAAAGGGCTGCGGGCCATTGGGCCCGTATGCCCATGTGGGCGGGCGCCCATGCTCACTGGGTCCCACCCCACCCCGTCGCACGGAATTACGTGACAATGGCCGGGTGCTGGAGATGACGCGTGAGGAGTTCGAGGAACTGGTCGCCGAGGCGCTGGACAGGATCCCGCCGGAGCTGACGCGGCTGATGGACAACGTCGCGGTGTTCGTGGAGGACGAGCCGGCGACGGACGACCCGGACCACGGTCCTGATCTGCTGGGCCTGTACGAGGGAACCCCGCTGACCGACCGTGGTGAGTGGTACGCGGGCGTGCTGCCTGACCGGATCACCATCTACCGGGGGCCCACCCTGCGGATGTGCGAGTCCCGGGAGGATGTCGTCGCGGAGACGGAGATCACCGTCGTCCACGAGGTGGCACACCACTTCGGGATCGACGACGAGAGGCTGCACGCGCTGGGGTACGGGTGAGCGGCGGGACCGGTCCCGAGGGTGCGATCGACTCCGATGTCGATCTCCATGTACCCGCGCAACGCGCCGAGACCGCCGGGCGCGGCAAGTGGCGCGTGCTCGCCGCGGTCTCGGCGGGCGGTGCGCTGGGGGCGCTGGCCAGGCACGGGGCGGCTGTCCTGTGGCCCGGCAGTGTGTGGACGACCTTCGGCGTGAACGTCGCGGGGTGCGCGCTTATCGGCGTGCTGATGGTGCTGGTGAGCGAGCGGGGCCGAGGGCATGCGCTGGTCAGGCCGTTCCTCGGGGTCGGCGTGCTCGGCGGCTTCACGACCTTCTCGACGTACGCCGTGGATGTGGCCCGGCTGCTGGAGCGGGGCGCCGCGCTCACCGCGATGGCGTACGCCGCCGGGACGTTCGTGGCGGCGCTGGCCGCGGTGTGGGCCGGGGTGGCGGTGACGCGGGCGGGCGTGGCGCGGACGGGGGCGGCCGCATGACGTGGCTGCTGGTGGCGGTGGGGGCGGCGGTCGGGGCGCCGCTGCGGTACCTGACGGACCGTGCGGTGCAGGGGCGGCACGATTCGGTGTTCCCCTGGGGGACGTTCGTGGTCAACGCGGGGGCGAGCCTGGCACTGGGGGTGCTGACGGGGGCGCTGGTGTCCTCGACGACGTACGCGCTGCTCGGGACCGGGCTGTGCGGGGCCCTTTCGACGTACTCGACCTTCAGCTACGAGACGCTGCGGCTGGCCGAGCGCGGCTGGAAGTTCCTCGCGGTGGCCAATGCGGGGGCTTCGCTGCTGGTAGGGCTCGGTGCGGTCTTTCTGGGGTTCGAACTCGCGCGGGGGTTGGTGGGGTAGAGGTCCGTGAGGCGAGTGTGTCCTGTGGGGCGGGTGTGGCCCGTGGGCCGCTCGAGCTGGCGTGGCGCCTCACGCGGGAATCAAGCGGGCCTCACGCGCGCCCCGCGTCGGCCCCAAGCGGGCCTTCCCGCGTCTCCCTTGCGTGTCCCTTGTGGGCCAAAGGGAGTTGGGCAGTGAAATCCCGCCCGCCGTGCCCCGGAGGTGCCGTCCGTGCGCCAGTTGCCCCAGCCTGTCCGATTGGCCCCTGTCAGATTGGCCGCCGCTGTCCTCGCGGTCGCGGCGTCCGCAGGCTGCATGAGCGTGGGTGACGAGGGAGGCAGGCCGGCGCCGTCCCGTTCACAGTCCGGGCAGGAGGCCGCGGCGGCGGAGCCCGACGGCGGCAAGGCGCAGACCGGGACGGGGATCGGGCGTACGGGGGGGCGGGCGGTGGAAGGCCGCGAGGACGGCAGGAAAGCGGACGGCGACGACAAGGCCGACGGGGACGATGCCTCGGCGAGTCACGGCGCGTCGCCGGGCGCCTCGGCCGCGCCGTCGAAGAGTGGCGAGGCCCCGCCGAAGGGCGGCGGCACCCGGCCGCAGCCGCGCCCGGGCGTGCCGACGCCGACACAGGACACGCCCGCGCCCACGCGGCCCCCGGAGCCGCCCGAGCCGCCGCCGGCCACGGAGCCGCCGCCCCCGGAGCCGTCGGAGCCGCCGCCGAGCCCTCCCCCGCCGTCGGCGTCGCCGGCGGCGGACACCCAGACGGCGGCGATGGGGGAGCGGGGGCAGATGCGGCGTGAGCCGGTGGCATCACCGCAGGTGGGGCCGGTGTAGGGAAGCTGGTTTGCCAGAAGTGGGGAAGGGTGCGTATGGTTATAGATCGTTTGATCCCATTGCCCGGCGCCGTTGAGTTCTCGTAAAGAACGAGGACCTGGAGCGCCCCGTGGCGCGTACTCTCCCTTACCGTGACTGACCGCACTGAGGCGGTCGAATTTGCGATTGATTTGCGATTTCACGGAGTTTGGGCGCGTGCCGAGACTCCGAGAGGTTTCGCATTTCGTATGTCCATTTCCAGCACTGACCGCACCGCCATGCCCGAGAACGCCGAGACGGTCGTAGAGACCGCCGACGTCATCGAGGCCAACGAGGTCATCACCGAGGTCCCCGCCGAGATCGCCGAGATCACCGCGGAGATCAACGAGCTCGACGACGCGACCGACGCGGACGACGCGATCGAGACGGACGCGGCGAACGAGGCCGTTGAGGCCGACATCGACGCCGAGCCGACTGTGACCTTCGCCTCCCTGGGCCTGCCGGACGGCATCGTCCGCAAGCTCGCGCAGAACGGCGTCACCGCCCCCTTCCCGATCCAGGCCGCGACCATCCCGGACGCCCTGGCCGGCAAGGACATCCTCGGCCGTGGCCGCACCGGCTCCGGCAAGACGCTCTCCTTCGGTCTGCCGACCCTGGCCCAGCTGGCCGGCGGTCACACCGAGAAGAAGAAGCCCCGCGCGATCATCCTGACCCCGACGCGTGAGCTCGCGATGCAGGTCGCGGACGCGCTTCAGCCGTACGGCGACGTACTCGGCCTGAAGATGAAGGTCGTCTGCGGCGGTACGTCCATGAGCAACCAGATCTACGCCCTGGAGCGCGGCGTCGACGTCCTCGTCGCCACCCCGGGCCGTCTGCGCGACCTCCTCAACCGAGGCGCCGCGTCGCTCGCGAACGTCCAGGTCGCCGTCCTCGACGAGGCCGACCAGATGTCCGACCTGGGCTTCCTGCCCGAGGTCACCGAGCTGCTCGACCAGATCCCCGGCGGCGGCCAGCGGATGCTCTTCTCCGCCACCATGGAGAACGAGATCAGCACGCTGGTCAAGCGCTACCTGACGAACCCCGTCACGCACGAGGTCGACAGCGCGCAGGGCAACGTCTCGACCATGACCCACCACGTCCTCGTCGTGAAGCCGAAGGACAAGGCGCCGGTCACGGCCGCGATCGCCGCCCGCAAGGGTCGCACGATCATCTTCGTACGCACCCAGCTGGGCGCGGACCGCATCGCCGAGCAGCTGCAGGACTCGGGCGTCAAGGCCGACGCACTGCACGGCGGCATGACGCAGGGCGCCCGTACGCGCGTCCTCGAAGACTTCAAGAAGGGTTACGTCAACGCCCTCGTCGCCACCGACGTCGCCGCTCGCGGTATCCACGTCGACGGCATCGACCTGGTGCTGAACGTGGACCCGGCCGGTGACCACAAGGACTACCTGCACCGCTCGGGCCGTACGGCTCGCGCGGGCAAGTCCGGCGTAGTCGTCTCCCTGTCGCTGCCGCACCAGCGCCGCCAGATCTTCCGCCTCATGGAGGACGCGGGCGTCGACGCCTCGCGCCACATCGTCGGTGGAGCGGGCGCGTTCGAGCCGGAGGTCGCCGAGATCACCGGCGCCCGTTCGCTGACCGAGGTCCAGGCCGACTCCGCGAACAACGCCGCCAAGCAGGCGGAGCGCGAGGCGAAGGAGCTCACTCGTGAGCTCGAGCGCATCCAGCGCCGTGCGACCGAGCTGCGCGAGGAGGCCGACCGTCTGGTCGCCCGTGCGGCGCGTGAGCGTGGCGAGGACCCGGACGAGGCTGTGGCGGAGGCGGCGAAGGCCGCCGAGGCCGAGCTCGCGGCCGCTGAGGCTGCCGCCGCTGTCCCGGCCCAGGCGCCGGAGCGTCGCGACGACCGTGGCAACTTCCAGCGGCGTGACGACCGCGGCGGCGACCGTGGGGGTGACCGCGGTGACCGCGGCGGCTTCCGTGGCGGCGACCGCGGTGGTGACCGTGGCGGTTTCCAGCGCCGTGACGACCGTGGTGGCGAGCGCGGTGGCTTCCAGCGCCGCGACGACCGTCCGACCGGTGGTGGCGACCGTGGTGGCCGTCCGTTCGAGCGTCGTGACGACAACCGTGGCGGTGGCTTCCGCCGCGACGACAACCGCGGTGGCGGCGAGCGCGGTGGCTTCCAGCGCCGCGACGACCGTCCGACCGGTGGTGGCGACCGTGGTGGCCGTCCGTTCGAGCGTCGTGACGACAACCGTGGTGGCGGCTTCCGCCGCGACGACAACCGTGGTGGCGACAACCGCGGTGGCGGCGAGCGTGGCGGCTTCCAGCGCCGTGACGACCGTCCGGCCACCGGTGGCGGCTTCCGCTCCGGCGGCGCCGACCGTCCGTTCAACCGCGACCGTCGTGACGACCGTCCGGCCGGCGGCGGCTTCCGCACCGGCGGCCACGACCGCCCCCAGGGCCGTCGTGACGACCACCGCGGTGCCGGCAGCACCGGCACCGGCACCGGCACGGCCACCGGCTCGTTCGGCCGCCGTGACGACAAGCCGCGCTGGAAGCGCAGCTGACAGCCGACAGCTGATCAACTCGGCGGCGTAGCCCGCTGACCTGCGAAAGCGGGCCCGTTCTTCACGAACGGGCCCGCTTTTCTTTTCCCTTCCTCCACATACGCAACTGCTGCTACGATCCGCCCACTTGCATGGGGGGCACTGCCGGGGGGCGTGGCTCGATTCACTTCGCCGACGGCGCGCGCACAGCCGCCGTCGCCTCCCCATGCCTTCTTCAGGCTCCCGGGGAGGGACTCTCTTTTGACTGGGTACACGCGCGGCCACATCGCCGCGCTGGCCGTGGCGGCTCTCGCCGCGGGCATGGTTGCGACACCGCCCGCGAGCGCCGCCGCACCATTGCCGACGCCCGTACAGACGGACGGCGTCTGGGGCATGGACTTCGCCGGCGGAAACGCTGCACACGGTGGAAAAGGGCGTGTCGGGAGACCAGTTCTTCGTGGCCAGGACGGTCGCGGCGGACGGTTCGACCGCCTCCGACCGGGTGTCCATGGGGTACGCCGATGAGTTCGCGAACGGCGCGCACGCGAAGCGGTTGCCCTGCGACGCCGGTTCGTGCGTCACGCTGATGGCCGCCGGCAACGGCGACTTCGGCATGGTCTTCGTCAACAACGGATCCGAACAAGTACAGATCAGGACCAGCCCGAGCAGCATTCACGGCTGGGAGCCCGCGGTGTCGGGCGCACGGATCGTGGACATGACCGGGCGCTTCTTCGTCTACGACGCGGCGTCGCCCGCCAAGCAGTACGTCGACGGTGTTCAGCCGTACCGCACGCAGGACGTGCGGATGACCCGCACGCCCACGGCCGCCTCCCTGTGGGGCAACAGGCTGTGGACCGCCAACTCCGCCGCCGGTTCCGTCTCGGCGATCGACCTCGAAGCGAAGAAGGTCGTCGAAACGCTCTCCGTCGGCGCGCCCTGCACCGTCAAGGAACTCCGGGCCGTGGGCCGCTGGCTCTACTGGAACTGCGGTCCGACCGGAGCCGCCGGCGTCTACGACCGTACGGCGAAGAAGTCGTTCACTGTTCCGTCCGGCCCGGCACTCGTCAGCGACGGCTATCTCGTACGGCACGACAGGGCGGCGGAGAAGCTGCTGCTCACCGATTTCCACACGGGGACTGCCGCCGCGCCCCGCGAGATCGCGGATCTGCCGGCCGGGAACACCGCCGACCAGCGCCGGCTGACCTGGGCGGTGGACAAGTTCGGCGGTGACATCGCCTACATCGGCCCCGACAAGGCCATCCGTATCGTGCCCAGCGGGGTGCCCGCCCAGCCGCTCGCGAAGACCGAGTCGGAGGTGGACGACGATTACCTCGACCTCAAGGACACGACGGGCGCGCAGGCCTGGTCGAGCACCTGGCAGCTCAGCAGCCCGGCGCAGTGGACCTTCACGGTCAAGGACGCGCGCGGCCACACCGTCCGCACCATGAAGGGCGGGCCGGGCACCGAGATCGACGTCGTGTGGGACGGCAGGACGGACTCGGGCGCCCACACCCTCAACGGACGGCACACCTGGACCCTGAAGGCGACCGCCGCCGAGGGAACGAGCACGTACAGCACCAGCGGTTCCATCGGGGTGGGCGGGGGCCGGCCGGGTCTCCACGACCAGGGCGGCTACAGCATCGGCGACCTGGTCACGCTCAACTCGTCCGGCACCATGACCGTCCATCTCGGCCAGGTGAAGGGCGACTTCGGTACGAAGCTCTCCGGTACGGGCTGGCCGGCAGGCACCGTCGCGGTCCCCTTCGGCGACACGAACGGCGACCGGTGCAATGAGCTGCTCGTCCGGACGGGCGGGGAGCTGCGGCGATACGCGGGCAAGTGCGCGGACAGCGCGTACAAGCCGACGAGCGCGTACACGAAGATCGGGACGGGCTGGGGACAGTACGACGTACTGACGTCGCCCGGGGACGCGAACGGTGACGGCCGCGCGGACCTGGTCACCCGTCAGACGGCCACCGGCGACATGTACTTCTACGCCGGTGCGGCCGGCGGCACGTTCAAGGCCAAGGTACGGATCGGTACGAACTGGAAGACGTACGGGCGGATCACCGGCGTCGGCGACATCACGGGCGACGGCAAGGCGGATCTGCTCGGGCACGACAGGTCGGGAGGCCTGTGGCGCTACGACGGCACGGGCACCGGCACGTTCAAGGGGCGGGCGCAGGTCTTCAAGGACTGGGGCCGCTCGTACAACGCCGTTGTCGGCGTAGGTGACCTGAGCGGTGACGGCAAGGCGGACATCGTCGTGCGCGACTCCGCCGGAAAGCTGTTCCGCAACGACGGCAACGGCCGCGGCTCCTTCGGCGGCCGCACGCAGATCGCCACCGGCTGGCAGGGCTACAAGGGCCTGTTCTAGGCTCCGGTGCAGCTTCGACGGGCCCGGCAACCGATACCCGATCGGCTGCCGGGCTCGCTGCGGCTATGCTCGGGGGTGATCTGTCGAGGGCCGTTAGCTCAATTGGCAGAGCAGCGGACTTTTAATCCGTTGGTTGTGGGTTCGAGTCCCACACGGCCTACCGACTCAGCCCCAGCTCAGAGTGCATCTGAGCTGGGGCTGATCTTGTTTTCCGGGCGCTTCGGGCCGGTTGCTCCACCGATGCTCAATCGAAGTGCTAACGATCAAGACACGAAGAAGCCCCGACCGTCCGCCTCGGGGGGAAGCGAACGGCCGGGGCCGACTGGGGTTACAGCGCAGCGGTCAGCACCCGACTGCGCAGCGGCTCGGCGACGAGCATGTCGGCGAACTGCCAGGACGCCGCTGTCACCTCCTCCTCCTGGAGCACGATCTCGTCCGCCGTGGTGCGGAACATGAACCGGAAGTCGAAGTGCATGTGCTCCGGCTCACCCTTCGCCGGGTTCGCGGGGATGATGTGCGCGTCCACGTGCAAGGGCAGGTCGACGGCCAGCGTCACCCTGTCGGCGTCGATGCCGGTCTCCTCCGCCAGCTCGCGCAGCGCCGCCCCGAGGAGCGTCTCGTCCGACTCCTCTACGTGACCGCCGGGCAGCAGCCACTTCGAGAGGGCTCGATGCTCGATGGTGAGGACTCGGCCATCGGGGCGGTGGAGCACGGCGCCGGCCGTGACGTGGCCGCGGAACTCCTTCCGCGAGGTGATCGTGTCGCCCGCCTCGTCGAGGACCTCGAGCAGCGGGGCGAGCGGCTCTTTGTCCTCGGGGTGCTGGACAAGGTAGGCGTCGAGCGTCTCGCGGACGTGCTGCGCGGTGATGGGCATGAGGTCTCCTTAGCGGTTGAAGTAGTTCAGCCAGGTACTCGCGATGGCAGCGCGGTCGGCGGGCGCTACCTCGTGCATACCGTTGCCGAGGGCGCCGTGGGCCAGCATCCGGATGCTCGCCAGGATCTCCGCCTGGATGAGGAAGATGAACGGGCCGACGCTGGCGCCGTGCAGGAAGTTGACGGCGTTGCCTCCGTTCAGCAGGTAGAAGTAGTGGCCGGTGGTCTGGTACCGGGTGACGTGGTCACCGGACGGCGTGCGGGTGTAGACGTCGGGCAGGCCGTCCAGGTCCAGCTCGTCCTCGCTACTGGTAACCGTGGCGACGTAGGCGCCGTTACGCAGGGCGGAGAAGTCCTCGCTGCGGAGGGAGACGCAGCCGGTGGCGCACAGGACCAGGCCGGCGCCGTGCAGGGCGGAGTCCCGGTCTCGCGCCACGGTGAATCCCTGGCTGAGCGCCTGGGTGCGACGGACGGGGTCGATGTCGTAGACGGTGACCTGGACGCCCTTGGCGTGGAGCAGGCGGGCGATGCTGGAGCCAAGCTTTCCGAACCCCATGACGAGGGCAGGGCGGCCGTGCAGGATGTCGCCGCGCGCCCGCATCAGGGCCTCGGTGGAGAACACGACGGACTGGCCGACCAGGAAGTCCTCGGGGTCCTTCAGCGGCGAGCGAGCCACGGACACGACGGGGCACGGCAACTTCTCGATGTCCGCGTACCGACGGTGTCCGTTCTCGGTGTCCTCGACCACGCCGAGGATGCGGCCGGAGAACCGGTCACAGATGGCTTGCAGTGTGGGCGCGAAGTAGCCGCCGACGTCGAGGAGTACGAGGGGCTCGCCGGGCGCGCGCGACTCGAGGAAGTCGACGGCCGTCTCCGGGTCGGTGAACAGCTCACGCGAGAGGGTGGCGCACTGGGTGACTTTCTCCACCTCGCGCTGCGCCGAGGCGTTGATGGACTTCGGCTTCGGGAGGACCGCCCGCAACTGGGAGGCCGCCGCTACCGCCTTCACGAACGAGGGACGCTCCGGCAACAGGTGGGTGATGAGCAGGGACGCCGGCGGCTCCGGCGGGTGGAACTGGGCGTTGATCCGGGCGAAGTACGCGTCGAGCCGAGCGTGTTCGAACGCTTCCATGGGCGTCACCTTTCAGGTCTCAAGCGCGGGCGGACTTGCACCGGGGGCACTGGCACGGCGGGTAGGCGATAGAGCCGATCGGGAGGATGCCGGTCGTGTCCCCGGCATCCGGACTGGCGTCTTCCTTCGAGCCGCGGGCGATGCCGTCGCGGCCGGCCATGTGACGCCGGAGGATCTCCCGGGAGGGCGAGGGCTGCGGCCTCTCGTTGTTCGTCATGCGCCCAACGTGCTCCCGTGCGCGGGACGTTTCTACGGACGAGATGAGGACGGCCGGGCCGCTTAGGGCCTAGCGTCCAAGAAAGCCCAAACGTCCTCGGGGGCCCCCTTGAATACCGCGCTGCGCGACGCTATGGACCACGCCGACATGACCGTCGGGAAGCTCGCCCGTAAGGTCGGCGTCACGATTAAGACCGCCGAACGGTGGCTATCCGACCCCACACGGGTACCGCACCCGCGGACACGTGCTGATGTTGAGACGGCGTTGGGAGTGAGCGCAGACGTGCTGTGGCCAAAGGTCGTCAGGTCGACCATCAAGACGGGCCCGGACAGGGAGATCGTTTCCGCGTATCCGTACCGCAACGCCTGCCCAACCTCGGTGTGGGCGGACCTCATCGACGGCGCCTCACAGAACATCTGCTTCGCCGGGTACACGAACTACTTCCTGTGGCAGGAGCACCCGCGCCTGGCCGACCGGCTGAAGCGCAAAGGCGAGGACGGTTGCTCGGTGCGGTTCGTCCTCGGCGATCCGGAGTCGGACGTCACCCGCCGGCGCGAAGAGGTCGAGGCGGTGCCGCTCACCGTGAGCACCCGCATCCGCATCACCCTGGACGCGCTCGACAAGCTGCGCCAGGCTCCGGGCATCGAAGCGAAGTACAGCGACGATCACATTGCCCTCTCCGTATTCGCGTTCGATGATCAGATGCTGGTCACGCCGCACATCTCCAACCTGCTGGGGCACGAGTCGCCGATGCTGCACCTGCGGCGCCTGGGCGATGACGGCCTGTACGACCGGTTCGCCGCCCACGTGGCCGCCCTCTGGGAGAACGGCCGCCCTGTCTGGTCCTGAACGCAGGAAGGCGCCCTTTCGAGTCCCACACGGCCGACCAACTCGGCCCCGGGTCAGAGAGCGTCTGATCCGGGGCTGAAGCTCGTTCGGGGCAGGGTGCCCCGGTTCGACGTGCGCGTACGCCGGGGTGTGGCAAGACTGGGGCCATGACTGAAAAGGCGCTTCTTGAGGGCGGGCCGGACGATCTGTCGGAGCGGGTTGTTCCGATCACGCCTCCCGGGCGGGAGCTGAAGATCCCGCACCGTGGCGGGTACGAGCACTTCAAGATCACGTCGAGGCATCAGGACACTGATCAGGGGCGGCTGACTGTCTTCGAGTGGTGGGAGCGGACGGAGATCGCCGAGTGACGCCGTGAGTGGTCGGGGGTGGTCCCCTGATGGCGTACAGTTGGGTTTAACGACGCGGGGTGGAGCAGCTCGGTAGCTCGCTGGGCTCATAACCCAGAGGTCGCAGGTTCAAATCCTGTCCCCGCTACTGAAGAAGAAAACGAAGGCCCGGATCTCGGAAGAGATCCGGGCCTTCGTCATGTGTGCACGCGTATTCGCCGTCCCCCGTTCGGCCGACCCCCGATGGCCGCCCGGCGCGGCTACGGCCAGCCTGGGCTGGGCGCGGTACCGTCCGCAGCCGGGTGCGCGGCGAAGCGGGAGACCCAGGTGGGGAAGCAAGACGGAGCGGGCGGCGGACGCGATGCGGGTAAGGCCTCGCGGTTCGTACGGGCGCTGCCCGCGCTGCTGATCGCCGGCGGCTGCGTGTTCGACGTCACCACACCGCCGCACTTCACCGCGTCGCCGCTCTTCGCCGCCGCCCCGCTGATCGCCGCGCCGCTCTTCTCCCTCCTCAACACCCTGGTGACCGGCGGCATCGCGATCGCCGCTGTCATCGGGCTGCATCTCTACAACCGCACGTCGACGCACGTCGAGTCCGTGACCGAGCTGATCACCATCGTCACCGTCGCCGTCCTCGCGCTCGTCATCAACCGCGTCGTACGCCGCAGCGGCCGGCAGCTTGCTTCCGCCCGCACCATCGCCGAGGCGGCCCAGCGCGCCGTGATCCCCGTGCCCGCCGACCGGATCGCCGGGCTGCACATCGCCGCGCGGTACGAGGCCGCTCAGGCGGACGCCTTCATCGGCGGGGACCTCTTCGCCGTACAGGACACGCCGTCCGGGGTGCGGCTGGTGGTCGGCGACGTACGCGGGAAGGGGCTCGACGCGGTGGAGGCGGTGGCCGTCGTCGTCGGGGCGTTCCGGGAGGCCGCCGAGCAGGAGCGCACGCTCGAGGGTGTCGCACAGCGGCTGGAGCGGGCGCTCAAGCGGGAGGGCGCGCGGCGTGACGGGCTGGATGCCTTCGAGGGCTTCACGACGGCCGTACTGGGCGAGATCCCGCGCGGTGAGGGCATCGTGAGGCTGGTCAACCGCGGGCATCCGGAGCCGCTGCTGCTGTACGCCGACGGGGATGTCGCGGAGATCGTGCCGGCCGTGGCCGCGCTGCCCCTGGGGATGGGTGAGCTGGCGGCCTGGCCGGACCGGGCGCAGGACTACGCGTTCCCGCCGGGCGCCACGCTGCTGCTCTACACGGACGGTCTGTCCGAGGCCAGGAATGCCGCGGGTGTCTTCTACGATCCGGCCGCGCGGCTGCGCGGGCGGATCTTCCCGGGGCCCGAGGCGCTGCTGGACGCGCTCACCGACGACGTACGGCTGCACACGGCCGGAGCCGCCACGGACGACATGGCCCTGCTGGCGGTCGGGCGGCCCGCCGAGGGCCAGCAGGACCGCCGCAGGACCGTGGGTCTCGTCAGGCGGCTGGACCTGCCTGACGGCCGAACCAGTGCAGGCTCTGGCCGTGCGGGGCCGTGAAGGCGACCGCGCGCTCGTCGAGGGCGAGGGTGAGCAGGTGCTCGTCGTCGGGGGCCGGGGCGTCGAGCCAGGGCAGCACGGTGTGGTGCTCGTTGGAGATCCAGTGGCCGGGCAAGTCACGTACGAGCGCGGCGAACTCCTCGCGGCGGGCGAGCGGCAGGTACATCAGTACGGCGGTGTGGAAGACGACCAGGGTCGCGTCCGCCGGGGCCTCGGCCGCCAGCGCCGGGAGTTCGTCGACGAGGTCGCCGCGGACGATGCGGTGGCTGGGCGCCGTACGTACGGCCTCGATGGCGGCGAGCTGCTGACGCGGGCGCTCCGCGCGGCCGGGCCAGATCAGTGACTGGAGCCAGCGGACGTCGTCCTCGTCGGTGGGGTCGAGGGGGTTGAGGTCGATGCCGGCGCGCCACGCGATGTCCGGGAGCGCGGTGGGCAGGGGCGTGGGACCGTCCGTACGGCAGTCGAAGGTGACGGGCGAGGTGCCGAGGACGGGGCCGTCGTCGTAGCGGTAGGCGTAGCGGTCGGGGTGGAGGCACAGGCCCGCGGAGGCGCCGACCTCGATGAGGGCGAGCGGCTGGGGGAGCGTGGCGAGGAGGGGCAGTAGGGTGGCGCAGCGCGCGGGCTCGTTGGTCTGGGTGAAGCGGGCCAGCATGACGGTGCGTACGTCGTCCCAGTGGGCCAGGGTCCAGTCGCGGAAGGGCGCCCACTGCTCGTAGGGGCCGCCCAGGTGGCGGACGGCGGCGAGGAGGAGATTGGGCTGCTGCTTGTTGCCGGGGGGCAGGGCGGCGATGAGGGCGCAGAGGTCCTGGTCCTCGCTGATGCGGGCGGTGAGTTCGGCGTAGGCGGGGGAGGTGCCGCGCGCCTGCTGCTCGGAGAACTCGCGGTAGCGATCGGCCACCGATTGCGTGCTGTTGACAACCATGGGGCTGAAGTTAGCCCTGCGACCGGGGCGGCGACGCTGGGTAATCGCGGGACACCCCTGCGCATAACAATTGACGAACCGTCATGGTGCGGATGTTTTCTGAGGGGTGGTCAACTCGTCCGACTGTGGCCGCTTGTGTCCTGATTAGTCCAGGCCAAGGTCCTTAACGATCAGTTGGAACGGCTTGGAAACCGGAGCCCGTGTCTATTAACGTTCGATAACGCAGCGCGGTCGTCCCAGTCGTCGCAAGAGACGGCACCGTGCGCACGCGCCGAATTCCGCAAGGGAACCGGGGAACCACGTTCCTTGGGGTGAATCGGGCCGCTTCGTACCCACGGAGAGGCCCGTAGGAGACCTTCCTGCTCCGAACCCGTCAGCTAACCCGGTAGGCGAGAAGGAAGGAAAGGAGCACGCCTCCGTGGCGTCCAACAGGCCTGCCCCCGAAGCCACCCTGCCCCCTTACGGGGCACCCAGCGACACCGGGAATCCCGTCGGCGGGGAGGGGACCTGGGAGGAGTGGAATCCGACTGAGGAATCCGTCCGGCCCGTACGCGGTCGTCACCGCGTCGCAAAGCAGCGCGGCGGTCTCGGCCGCAGCTCCACCGTTCTGGGCGTCGGCGTCATCGCCGCGGTCGGCGCGGGCGGCATCGCCACCGCGCAGGACAAGCCGGCCATCTCGATCTCCCTTCCCGACGCGATAGCGGACTCACTTCCCGACGCCAAGTCACTACCCGGTGTCGGCTCTTTGATGTCCGACGACGCGGAATCCGGTTCCGGTTCCGGCGAAGCGATCATGGCCGCCGCCCCGCTCACCACCGCGGGCATCACCACCGCCGACGCGCAGCAGGGCACCACCGACGCGGGCGAGGCCCTGCGCGCCCGCATCCTCCAGCAGGCCGAGCAGCAGCAGGCCGCCGCCGACGCCGAGGTGAAGCTGGCCGCCGAGAAGGAGGCGGCCGAGCAGGCCGCCGCCGACGCGAAGAAGCAGCAGAGCGCGGCTGAGGCGAAGGTCGCCGAGGAGAAGCGCGAAGCCGAGGAGAAGAGGCGCCAGGCGGCGGAAGAGGCCAAGCGCAAGGCCGAGGAGGAGCGGCTCGCCAAGCTGGCCGCCAGCTTCTCGCTGCCCACCTCTTCGTACACGCTCACCTCCACCTACGGGCAGTCCGGCTCGATGTGGTCCTCCGGCCAGCACACCGGTCTCGACTTCGCCGCACCGACGGGCACGCCGGTCAAGGCCGTGCACGGCGGCACGATCAAGTCCGCGGGCTGGTCGGGTTCGTACGGCTACCGCATCGTCCTGGAGCTCGCGGACGGTACTGAGGTCTGGTACTGCCACCTCTCCTCGATGACCGTCACGTCCGGCGAAGTCGGTACGGGCGACGTCATCGGCAACGTGGGCGCCACCGGCAACGTGACCGGGCCGCACCTGCACCTCGAAGTGCACACGCCCGACGGTGCCGGGGTCGACCCCGCGGCGTGGCTGCGCGGTAAGGGCCTCTCCGTCTGACGACCTGACGATTTCTCCCACAGTCCCCGGCAGTCTTGGCGCACGCCCCCCGCGCCCAGGGCTGCCGGTCTGTGTATGCGTCGTACGGCGGCTATTGCTGCCGGTACGGGTTGTACGCGGCGTAGTCCTGGTGCGGGGGAGGCCCGTACCCGTACGACTGCCAAGGCGGTTGCGGCGGCCACGGCGACGGGGGCCGCACCCGGCCCGTGGCCCGTGCCGCGTACTCCAGGGCCGGCCCGGCCACCTCCCTGCGCTGCCACAGGTGGTGCAGCAGCTCCTGCTCGCGGGCCGCGAAGTCCGGGCCGAGTGCGCCGCGGTGGGCGCGGTGGCGCAGGAAGGCCAGGGACGTGGCGAAGGCTTCGTACTCGGCGACGGCCAAGGCCGCCGCCCGGCCGCCACCGGCACGAGCCGCCGCGCCCCGGGCCAGCGAGCGGGCCCGCATCGAGGAGAGCGCGAGCGGCTCGTCGGGCCGCAGCCAGCCGGCGGCGGCATAGGCGGGCAGTTCGGCGGCTATCGTGCGCAGCTCGCGCTGGCGCGTCCAGACCACCAGCCAGGTCAGCAGCGCGAAGGCGGGGACCATGAAGACGGCGTACACGAGGTAGAAGCCGTACCCCCCGAAGACCGACGACCCGTTCCACAGGGCGTGCATGCCCATCGCGAACGCCAGGCCGAGCAGCGGCAGCGCGATACGCCGCCACCTTCCCCCGCGCGGCGGCGAGAGCGCGGCCAGGCCGAAGCCGATGCCCGTCAGCACCGTGAACAGCGGGTGCGCGAACGGCGACATCACGATGCGTACGAAGAAGGTCGCCGCGGTCACCGACGCGAGGCCGGAGGCGCCCGCTTCCTGGTCCTCCCCGAAGGCGTTGCCGAGGTAGAGGATGTTCTCGGTGAAGGCGAAGCCGGTCGCCGTGAACCCGGCGACGACCACCCCGTCGACGATGCCCGTGAAGTCCCGTCTCCTGAAGACGAAGATCAGGAGGATGGCCGCGGCCTTGGCGCTCTCCTCGACGACCGGCGCTATCACCGTCGCGCCGAGGGATTCGGCCCCCGCCGGGTCGGCGGTGGCCGTGGCTATCCAGCGGGTCGCGAAACTGTTCGCGATGATCGCGACGAGGGCGGCGGCGAACGCGCCCCAGGCGAAGGCGAAGACGAGGTTCCGCCAGGGCTCGGGCTCGACCCGGTCGAGCCAGCGGAAGGCGGCGACCAGCAGCGGCACCGGCAGCACCGCGAGACCCAGCCCCACCAGGAAACCGTGTGTGCCGGTCTGGTCGCGGACGATCGCCAGGATCACCAGCGCGCAGAGTGCGAGCACGGTGATGACCGCGCCCGCGCGCACCGCCCTGGTGCGCCACCAGGCGCGGCGCGGCTTGTAGCGCCAGTGCGCAGGCGGCGGTACGGCGGTGAACTGCGGCTGCTGCTCACAGTCCGGGACCGCCGGGTGCTGCCGGGGGTGCGGGGGCGTCTCGTACACCCGTCGACCCTAACGAGGGGCACTGACAGTGGCGATGGGGCCTTCAGGCTCTACCGGCGGCGGAAGAGCAGGTCGTGCACGACATGGCCCTTGTCGAGACCCTGCCCCTCGAAGCGGGTGAGCGGCCGGAACGCGGGCCGGGGCGCGTAGCCGCCGTCCGGGACGGTGTTCTCGAAGTCGGGGTGCGCGGTGAGTACTTCCAGCATCTGCTCGGCGTACGGCTCCCAGTCGGTTGCACAGTGCACGATCGCGCCGGGCGCGAGGCGGGGCGCCACGAGGTCGAGGAACTCGGGCTGGATGAGGCGCCGCTTGTGGTGGCGCTTCTTCGGCCACGGGTCGGGGAAGTAGACGCGCAGGCCGGCGAGGGAGGCGGGCGGCAGCATCTCGCGGAGCAGGATGATCGCGTCGCCGTTCGCGACGCGGACGTTGGTGAGGCCGGCGCGTTCGGCGAGACCGAGCAGGTTGCCCTGGCCGGGGGTGTGTACGTCGACGGCGAGAATGCCGGTGCCGAGGTCCTCGGCGGCCATCTGTGCAGTCGCCTCGCCCATCCCGAACCCGATCTCCAGCACGACCGGCAGCCCGCGCCCGCCGAAGAGCTCGTCGATGTCGAGGACGCGCTGCCCGTCGATGTCGAGTCCCCACCGGGACCACAGCCGCTCCAGGGCATCGGCCTGCCCCGTGGTCACCCGGCTGCGCCGCGGCTGGAAGCTGCGGATCCGCCGCTCGTGGTGCGATCCGGCGGGGTCGGGCGCGGGGCCGCCGGGGAAGCGGGGCTCGCCCTTGGCGCGGTGGAAGGGGGAGACGTGGGGGGCGGCGTCGGGACGGACGCTGGAGGACTCAGACACAATGCCCCGATTCTACGGCGCGGCGGGGTGGAGGCGGTCCTGCGGAGCTGCCGTCCCCACAACCAGTACCGGGCTGCGACTACGGGCCTTCGCATTCCGCGGTGCCGGGAGGGGACGTGTCGGGGCGCTCCCCGCAGGGCGTTGAACGCAACCACCCCAACGCAAACCGACGTACCCGAACGTTCGACGCCCGAGGAGACGCCCCGGCGCGGCACCGACCCCAAAGCCCCCGCAACCACACCCGCACCGCGCCCGGGACCGCACCGCACCGGGACCGCACCGCGCCGGGACCGCGCCACGGCCCCACCCCTACACCGCCGCCGCCCCCAAAACCCCCAGCGCCCGCCGAGCCACCCTTCTCCCGATCGGGAGCGAGGCCGTGGCCGCCGGGGACGGGGCGTTCAGGACGTGGATGATGCGGGGGGTTTCCTGGATCAGGAAGTCGTCGACCAGCGTTCCGTCCCGCAGCACCGCCTGCGCCCGCACCCCCGCCGGCGCCGGCCGCAGGTCCGCCTCCGTGACCTCCGGCAGCAGCCGCCGCACCGCCTCCGTGAAAGCGCGCTTCGACAGCGAGCGGTGAAGCTCCCCCGCCCCGTACCGCCAATGGCGCCGGGCTATCCGCCAGGACCCCGGCCAGCCGAGCGTGCCGGCCAGCTCGCGCGGCCGGACCGCCGACCAGTCGTAACCCTCCCGCGCGAGCGCCGGCACCGCGTTCGGTCCCACGTGTACGCCGCCGTCGATGCCCCGCGTGAGGTGCACCCCGAGGAAGGGGAACGCCGGATCCGGCACCGGGTAGACCAGCCCGCGCACCAGCTCCGGGCGGGCGAGCTCGAAGTACTCACCCCGGAAGGGGACGATCCGCATCCCCGGGTCGTCGCCCGCCAGCCGCGCCACCTGGTCACAGTGCAGCCCCGCGCAGTTCACCAGAACCCGCGCCCGCACCACCGCCCCCTCCGCCGTACGCACCGCGACACCCCACGGCCGCCGGTCCACGACGGCCACCTCCGCGCCGTACCGGATCTCCGCGCCCGACGCGCCCAGACTTTCCGCGAGCTGCCCCGCCACCGCCCCGAAGTCGCACACACCGGTCGTCGCCACCTGGATCGCGGCCAGGCCCCGCACATTCGGCTCGTACTCCTCGATCTGCGCGGACCCGAGCTCCCGCACGGGAATGCCGTTCTCCCGCCCGCGCTGCACCAGCGCGTGCAGCCGCGGCAGCTCCTCCCGCTCGGTCGCGACAATCAGCTTGCCGGTGACCTCGTGCGCGATCCCGTGCTCCGCGCAGAACTTGATCATCTCCGCCGCGCCGCGCACCGCGTACCGCGCCTTCAGCGAGCCCGGCCGGTAGTAGATGCCGCTGTGGATCACGCCGCTGTTGCGCCCGGTCTGGTGCAGGGCGGGGCCCCGCTCCTTCTCCAGCACCGTCACGCGCGTGCCCGGCGCGGCGCGCGTGATGGCGTACGCCGCCGAGAGGCCGACGATCCCCGCACCGATCACGAGCACATCGCAGTCGTACGGCATCGCTCTCCACCTCCGACCGCGGCCATGCCCGTGTGGTCCGTGTACGTGTACTGGGCCTCCGGGAAGGCGTCCTGAAAGCGCCCCGGACTCCCGATGATGCACTGACCCACTGACAACGCCTTCAAACCACCGGCAGGAGGCCCTCAACGCGGCCCGCCAACCCCAGCCCGCCAAACCCCAGCCCCCTACGCCGGCGCCACCAGCAGCGGCCGCGCCCGCTCCCGCAGCTCCGCGACCCGCGGCTCGTCGCCGTACGGCTCCAGCCGGTGCAGCAGGTCCCGTACGTACTCCGTCGTCCGCGCCGACGAGATCCGCCCCGCGACCTCCACCGCCCGGGTGCCCGCCGCACACGCCGCATCGAGGTTGCCCGACTCCAGCTCCGCGACCGCCGACACCACCAGCCGCAGCCCGTGCGAGCGTACGAACTCCTCCGTCGGCCGCGACAGCGCCTGCTCCGTGAAGCGTCGCACCTGCCGTGGCGCCTTCAGATCGCGATAGCACTCCGCCGCGTCCGCCGCGAACCTGTCGTACGAGTAGAAGCCCAGCCAGGTCGGATCGGGATCGCCGTCCCGCGCCCGCTCCAGCCACCCCTCCGCCGCCTTCAGCGCCGCTCCCGCCGCCTGCGCGTCGCCCGCCTTCGCGTGCGCCCGCGCCTCCACCAGCCGGAAGAAGCTCATGGTGCGGGCGGTGGCCAGCCCCCTGTTCCGCTCCAGCGCGGCCTGCGCCAGGTCGACCCCCTCGTCGGCGAAGCCGCGATAGGTCGCCTGGAGCGACATCGACGCCAGGATGTACCCGCCCAGCGGCACGTCGGCCGCCGCGCGGGCGAGCCGCAGCGCCTGGATGTAGTACCGCTGAGCGGCCTCCTGTTGCCCGGTGTCGAAGGCCATCCACCCTGCCAGCCGCGTCAGTTCCGACGTGGCGCCGAAGAGCGAGCGGCCGACGTCGTCGCTGTACGAACCGAGCAGCAGCGGCGCCGCGTCGACCCGTAAGCACTCCGGGACCATCGAGGAACGCCAGTCCCCGCCGCCGTACTTGGAGTCCCAGCGCCGCGCGTCCTCCGCCGCCTCCCGCAGCTTGGCCACATCCGCGTGGCCCACCCGCAGCGGCGTCGCGTCGGCTGCCGTCTCGTCGGCCGCCGTCGCCGTGGAGTCCCGCGCGACCGACGAATCGGCGGGTGTTATCAGCCATCGGGACGCGGGAGTGGCGTACGCGCTGACGGCGAACGAACCGGCCAGAGACTGCCAAATGCCGCCGCTGCCGGCCCGCCTGCCCGCCAGATCCAGCCGGTACAGCTCGGTCGCCGACCGCACCGCCGCCGATACGTCGCGCGGGAAGGCGAGGCCCACCTCCGGCGCCGGATCGGCGTCCGCCAGGCCGATCTCGTGCAGCGGCACGGGACGGCCGAGCTTGGCGCCGATGGCGGCGGCGATCAGGTGCGGCGCGGCGCCCTGCGGCACCATGCCCTTAGAGACCCACCGGGCCACCGAGGTCTTGTCGTATCGAAGTGTCAGGCCGCGCTGCGACCCGAGATCATTGACCCGCCTCGCCAGGCCGGCGTTGCTGATTCCCGCGAGGGCGAGAACCGTGCCGAGCTTTTCGTTCGGCCCGCGTTGCTCCCTGGACATGCGCCACCCCTCGACACAGACGGCCGTCCGGCGGGGACATTTCCGGCCGGACCACCCGCACAACCACGCGGCCAGTCCAGCCGGAATATGCGGCCCGCTCAGAACATCAGTAAACCCAGCGTAGTTCTCCGCATGCCGACCGTTAAGGGGCGGTGGTCCGTATGGCGAGATTCGTGTAGTTACACGAACGCCCGTGCCCCGCCCCGTGCTCCGTGCGTGTGGCCGTGCGCCCGCCCTGCGCTCTCGTCGGGCCGGCGCCGGGGCCGTTCCATGGGAGTCGCGTGGGTCGGCCCGCTGCACTGGGTCCAGTGGGCTGGGGGACACCGCCGCCTTCATCCCCGCGGGCGGCGGGCCGGTCCGGGAGGCGAACAGCGCCTCCCGGACCGTGCGTTCCCCCGCGGCTGCCCGGGGTACCGCCGCGCCCGCAGAATGGCCGAATGGCGCCTGTCGCCCAAACCGGCCGAAGTCCTGCGCGCGGCGGGCGCATTGACTCGCCCGTACGCCTTCCGTAGCCCCTCCTGCATGCCGTTGTCGTGGCAGCATGGTCCCGAAGCTACTTCTCGGATTCCCGAGTTCTTCGATGCTGCTTCGGTACGTGCGTTTGGTTGTCCACAGCCTGTGGAGGCGGCGATGCGATGGTTGGTGGGGTGGAGCAGTGTCGCCGCCAGCTTCGGGACGGTCGGAGCGGTCGGCACGCCCGGCGCCACCCCGTCCTCTACTCCTTCTTCTTCCTCCTCCGACCACGAATCCCTCACCGTGCACCCCGTCGGCTCGCAGCTCCTGTGGGGCGACCCCGACCCCCTGTGGGCCGTCGGCGACTGGCGGCCCGACGAGGTACGTACCCTCAGCGTCGACCCCTTCACCCGGATCGCCGTCCTCGGCTGCTGCGGCGCGTCCGACGAGGAACTGCGCGTAGGCCTCTTCGCGGCGCGCGGCGGCGCACTGCGGCACCTGACCGCGTGGTCCGGCAGCTACACCGCCGTCGTCCAGGCCGGCCGTCGTGTCACCGTGGTCGGTGACCTGGCAGGTGCCCGCCCTGTTTTCTATACGCCCTGGGCCAATGGCACCGCGTACGCCACCGCCGCGCTCCCGCTCGCCGACCTCATCGAGGCACAGCTCGACATCGGCCACCTCGCGGCGCTGCTCGCCTGCCCCGACGTACCCGAGGCGTTGCGCGACGGCACACCGTACGCCGGCGTGCGGCGCATTCCGCCGGGGCACGCGCTCGTCCTGCGCGAGGGGTCACGCGAGATCACCGGTTACGAACCGGTGGCCTCCCTCGCCGTGGCCGCGCCCCAACTCGACCCGGAGCGAGCCGTCGACGGCGTACGCGACGCCCTCGTCGAAGCGGTACGGGCCAGACTCACCGCACCGCGCCACGCCCCGGAGACCGCGCCGCCCGACCCGGGCCCCGTCCCCGGCATGGGCCCCGCCGACCGGCGGGCCGCGCGTGGCGCGCCCGTCCCCGGCATCGGCGCCGACCTCTCGGGCGGCAGCGCGTCGGCGACGCTGGCCCTCCTCGCCGCGGGCCTGCCGGGGCTGCCGGGCACGGTCCTGGGTCACGGCACGGGAGCCGGAGAACGCCTGCTCGCGGTCACCTTCAACGACCTCACCGCCGAAGGCCCCGGCGCGGAGGCGGAGTTGCAGCGGGCAGGTGCGATCGCGGCGAACCCCCGGCTGCACCACGTCGTAGTAGCCGGCGGCGAGGAATCCCTTCCGTACGCCGACTTGGACAGCGGCCCGCTCACCGACGAGCCGGGACCGTCCCTGGTCACCGCCGAGCGGCACCGCCGCCGCCTCGCCGCGGGCAGCGCCGACCACTTCACCGGGCACGGCGCCCGCCAGGTGCTGGACGCGCATCCGGCGCGCCTCGCCGACCTCCTGATGGACCGCAGACGGCGCGACCTGCTGCGCCCGGTCGCCGCCCTCGCCAAGGTCGAAGGGCCCTCCGCCCACTCCCTGTTCGTCCCGCTGACCGTCTACCGCGCCGCACGCCGGCTCGCCCGTACGCCGTACCGTGCGGGCATCGAGGAAGCGGCGGCCCGCCTCATGGACCGCCGCTTCGACGAGCCGGGCACCAGGGGGAGTACGGGCACTGGCCCGACGTCCGCCCTGGACGCCTCACTCGCGGCCCTCGCCTGGACCAGGCCGGGCCCCGCGGCGCGCTGGCTGACGGGGGAGGCGCTGGCTGAAGTATCGGTTCGCCTCCAGGCTTCGGCCAGCAGGCCCTCGTCGGTACAGCGCCCGGGCGAGGCCCGCGCACGGGCCGCCCTGGCCCGGGCGGCGGCCGACCACCGGGTCTTCGAGCAGGCGGCGGAGGTGCGGAGCCAGCGCCTGCACGCTCCGTTCCTCGACAACCAGGTCGTACGGGCGTCCCGCACCCTCCCGGAAGCCCTGCGCGTCCAGCCGGGCGCCCGGGCGGCGATCCTGCGCACGGTTCTGTCCGGGGCGGGCATCAAGGACCTGCCGCCGGGGTGGGGAGCGACGTCGCACGCTTCCTCAGCGGCGGCCGCCCGGGCCGGACTGCGCGCGTCGGTGGGCGACTTGATCGCACTCTTCGACGCCCCGTTGCTGGCCGACGCGGGCCTGATCGAGGCCCGCGTCGTACGCAAGGCCCTGCGCGCGGCGGCCGAGGGCGAACCGGTCCCGCTGGACGGCCTCGCGGACCTGGTCTCCACGGAACTGTGGCTCCGCCGCCTCGTCTCGCGCCGCGGAACGTGCTGGACGGGCACGGCGGCCCCGCGCCAGCGCGCGGTGGCAGGCGGAGTACCGCAGCGCAGGGCCCTCTGACGCGGCGGGCGAGGCGCCCTGCGGGAAGGGGCGGGTAGAGGAACAAGCCCGCCGCAGGCGTCCGCCCCCCGCACCTACCCCCCGCAGCTGATCCGCGACTGAGCCCAGTCCGCCAGCACCATCGACTCGTGCGGATGCTCCGGCTCCACGGCGAGCCGGATCGACTCGCGCCCCGAGATCCCGGCCCGCATCGCCACAGCCGCGTCATTGCCGCGCACCAGCCCCGACTGCCACAGCAGCTCACCGTCCCCGTACACCGAGAAACGCGCGGCCCCGAGGCCCATCGTCATGTCGTCGATGCCGACCAGCGCCTCATAGGTGGTGCACGCGCGGTTGAGGTCGATGGTGACCGACGACTTCGCGTGCGTCGTCACGCCGTTCCCGTACCGCACCCCACCGATCGACATGCCGTAGCGCTGCCACAGCCAACTGCTCCCGGCCAGCCGCACTTCCGGCTCGGTGTGGTCGCCGAACGTGCCGTACTCCAGCTTGTTCACCTGGTAGACGACCGGGGCGGGCGGCGGCGGTGGCGGCGAAGGCGTGGGCGTAGGCGGCGGAGTGGGCTTCGGCGCCGGCTTCGGCGGCGGCTCAGGCGCGGGCGGCTTCGGCGGCGCCGGCTCCGCCTTCGGCGGCGCAGGCGTGGGCGAAGGGGTCGGGGACTGCGCCGGAGGAGCCACCGGCGGCGGCTTCGGAACGGGCGGCGCAGGAGGCGCAGGCGGCTTTGGGCTCGGCCTCTGCGGTACGACGGGCCGCGACACCGGCGGCTTGGCCACCGGCTTCGGCTCGGGCTTCGCGTCCTCGCCCGCAAGCGCGAACACCAGGCCCGCCGCCACCGCCACAGCCACCGCAGCACCGATCGCCACCTTGGCGGGCGCGCCCATCGCCTCGCCCCCGGCGGCACCGGCCCCGCCTCCGGCCGAACTCGAACCCCCGCCGCTCGCCGCAGCGGCAGCCCCCGCCCCGGCCGCCCCCGCCGCGCCTCCCGCCACCAGACTGGCGGTGTGGACCGCGTACCCGCCTGCGAGCCAGCCGATGACCGCGACCGGAAGCAGCGCAGGGATCCCGGCGTTGACATCGCTCAGCTCACCGGCCGCCACCCGGCACTTCGCGCACTCCTCCAGGTGCTTGCGCAGCCCCCGCTCGGCGCGCATCCGCAGCCCACCCCTGGCATACGCACCGAGCCGGTCGGCGTACCGCGCGCAGTCGCCGCCCGCCGTGAGCGCGGTGCTCACATGCGCCTGGAGATACGCCTGCTTGAGTCCCTCCCGGGCCCGGCTCGCCAGCACTGCCGTGGCGTTCGCGGTCAGCCCGAACAGCGGCGCGACGTCGCTCGGCGACTCCTCCTCGACCGTGGTGTGCCACAACACCGCCTGCCAGCGCTCGGGCAGGCTGCGGAACGCCTGCATGGCCAGCGTCTGCTCGGCCTCGTGCATGGCCCGTACGTCGGCGCCCAGATCCAGCGTGTCGTCGTCCGACGCATCCACCGCACGGGCGGACTGCGTCGCGAAGACGGCGAAGTCCTCGACCAGGTGCTCGCGCCTCGCGGTCTTCGTCCACGTCGCTGCCACCCGCCGCACCGTCGTCAGCAGGTACGCCCGTACGGCCTGCTCGGGCCCCGAGCCCCTGCGCACCGCCTGCAGCGT
Source organism: Streptomyces sp. TRD_SC_5 (assembly GCF_056836825.1). Taxonomy (NCBI): domain Bacteria; kingdom Bacillati; phylum Actinomycetota; class Actinomycetes; order Kitasatosporales; family Streptomycetaceae; genus Streptomyces; species Streptomyces sp. TRD_SC_5. The sequence goes on from NZ_JBWZZS010000001.1 coordinate 3,896,165, forward strand.
GCGCGCGAAGACTTCGGCCGTCAGGTCGTCGGCGGTGTGGGCGTCCCGGCAGCAGGTACGGGCGTACCGGCGGACGGCGCCGGAGTGCCGCCGGAACAATTCCTCGTACGCACTGTCGTCGCCCCCGCGCATCCGCTGGATCAGCGCGGGGTCCGAGACCGGCGTCTGCACCGACGGGCCACCGCTGTCGCTCCCACCCCCGCGCTGCATGGGGACGCCGGCGTCGTCGCCGTCCACGGCCGGCCACGGCCCCGGCAGCACGGTCCCGCCGCCGTGGTCGTCCGCGCCACCGTCCCGGGCCGCCCCCGTGTCCGCATCGCCGTCCGCCCGGCCGGGCCCCGCCTGGCTCGGCACCTGTCGCGAAGGCGGCCTGTCGGGCTCCATGCCGACACGGTCGAGCGGCTCGTCCCGCCCCTCAACACCCATTGCGGAAGCCCCCGTAAGCGTCCTCGGACCGGAAATACCGGCCAAGAATCCCACAGAGCGCACCACGGCCCATTGCTCCGACCGGGCAACCACTCATCCGGGGAGTTTTCCCGCACACGAGCCCTAGCGCTCACTCGAACGGGGAAGGATCAACAGCTTCAGCAACCGCCGGGAACCGGCAGGCCCGCCCGCCCGCCACCTGGCGGGCAAGCGGGCCGACGGACGAACTCCCGCAGACAACCCTCGCCGGTCGACACGGTCGACACGGTCGACACGGTCCTGCAAGGGCTGCACGGGCCTACAAGGGCCTGGACCGCAGCCCCTCCAGCAGGATGTCCAGCAGCCGAGCCGAAGCCGCCGCCTGCTGCGCCGCGTCCGGCAGCGAAGGCGCCGCCGTGGCGATGACCAGCAGCACATCGGCCACCGTCACATCGCCCCGCAGCTCGCCGGCCGCACGCGCCCGGTCCACCAGCCGCCCCACGACCTCCAGCAGCTCGGCGGCACCCGCGTCGTCACTGCCCAGCTCGTCGGAGCCGACGCCCACGGGCCGCTGCTCGACCAGCCGCAGCTCCGGCACCGCCGAAGCCACGGCCTGCCGCTGCTGCGGCACCCGCACCTCGCCCTGCGCCAGCGGCAACTCGCCGCCGTCCACGCCGACCCGCAGTACCTGCGGCGGCAGCAGCCGGCCCGCGCCGGACGCCACCGAAGTACGCAGGAAGCGGGACAACGCCGACCAGGGCTCGTCCTCCTGCCCCAGGGCCGTACGCGCCTGATCGGTCAACCGGGAGGTCTCCTCCTCGGCTATTCGGCGCACCAGTACGTCCTTGCTCGGGAAGCGGCGGTACACCGTCCCGACGCCTACCCTGGCCCGGCGCGCCACGTCCTCCATCGGCGCCCCGTAGCCCAGCTCGCCGAACACCTCGCGAGCGGCCCGCAGTACATGCTCAAGATTGCGCTGTGCGTCCACACGCAGCGGCGCGGAGCGAGATCCCCCCGTCCCCGCACGCCCGTGGCCGTCGGATACGACGGCTGTCTGCCAATGAGAGTCCTGAATGTGCATCAGCGTTCCCCCGGTAATGATGTCTCCCCCCGGAGACTCCCCGCCCTGATAGTCGGCCGGGACCGCAGACCTGGCCGCCCCGACGAGATACGAACATAGTTGAGCGCGCGTAGATTCAGAAGGGGGTAGTTCCGCACGGAGCGCCCGCCCGATCGGAGTATCGACCAAAACCTTCCTGATTCGGCCAGTGTCCGTACCCCCTCGCCACGCGCTGACCTGCAAACCTTCCAGTTTGGGAAGGAATTGCCGCACCACGACGCGCGCATGGCCCCCGGTCACACAATTTGCCGGGGCTGTGGACAAAGTCCTTCAGCCGTTGCGTCATGGGACAGTGACAGAACCTGCGCGCATTCTCGTTGTCGGCGGCGGCTACGTCGGGATGTACACCGCTCTGCACCTCCAGCGGAAGCTGAGAAGCGGCGAGGCCGAGGTCATCGTGGTGACCCCTGATCCCTATATGACGTATCAGCCGTTCCTGCCCGAAGCGGCGGCCGGCTCCATCTCGCCGCGCCACGTCGTGGTCCCGCTCCGCCGCGTCCTGGACAAGTGCAAGATCGTCATCGGCGAGGCCAAGTCCATCGACCACGCCAAGCGCACGGCGACCGTCACGACCCTCGCCACCGAGGAGGAGGGCACGGGCGGTACCGAGATCACGTACGACGAACTCGTCCTCGCGCCCGGTTCCGTCTCCCGCACCCTTCCCATCCCCGGCCTCGCCGACTACGCCATCGGCTTCAAGACCGTCGAAGAAGCCATCGGCCTGCGCAACCACGTCATCGAGCAGATGGACATCGCGTCCGCCACCCGCGACCCGGCCGTCCGCGACGCCGCCCTCACCTTCGTCTTCGTCGGCGGCGGATACGCGGGCGTGGAGGCGCTCGGCGAGCTGGAGGACATGGCCCGCTACGCCGCCCGCTACTACCACAACGTCAAGCCCCAGGACATGAAGTGGATCCTCGTCGAGGCCACCGGCCGCATCCTCCCCGAGGTCGGCGAGGAGATGGGCAAGTACGCGATCCGTGAACTGCGCGGCCGCAACATCGACGTACGCCTGGAGACCCGTCTCGACTCCTGCGCGGACCGCGTCGCCGTCCTCAGCGACGGCTCGCGCTTCCCCACCCGCACCGTCGTATGGACGGCAGGAGTCAAGCCGCACCCCGTCCTGGCGGCGAGCGACCTTCCCCGGAACGAACGCGGCCGCCTCACCGCCACCGCCAAACTCACGATCGAAGGAACCGAGCACGCCTGGGCCGCCGGGGACGCCGCCGCCGTCCCCGATCTCACCGCGGACGAGAAGGGCAGTGAGTGCGCGCCCAACGCCCAGCACGCCGTACGCCAGGCCAAGGTCCTCGCCCAGAACGTCCTCGCCTCACTGCGCGGCGAACCACTCAAGAACTACGAGCACAAATACGCCGGTTCGGTCGCCTCGCTCGGCCTCCACAAGGGTGTCGCGCACGTCTACGGCCGCAAGCTCAAGGGCTATCCGGCCTGGCTGATGCACCGCACGTACCACCTCAGCCGGGTGCCGACCTTCAACCGCAAGGCCCGGGTCCTCGCCGAATGGACGCTCGCCGGACTCTTCAAACGCGAGATCGTCTCACTCGGCTCCCTGGAGCACCCGCGAGCCGAATTCGAACTCGCGGCGGGCGGCAAGCCGCCCAAGAGCAAGTGACGACTGTCAGTGCGGTCGGTCACACTGGGCGTGTGACCATAGGTTGGCTCGCACCTGCTCAGGGTGACCCGCTGTAGCGACACAGCAGGCCCTCTCCCACAGCATCCACACCCACCACAGCAACTCCTGCAACCACAGCGTCAGCGACGCCACGCAACGCGACACCATGAGGCTTGAAAGTCAGTGAACTTCACGCGCTGGAGCGCCCGTCTCCCCGGAACGCAGCGCCGCGCCGCAGCGCGGACCGACCGCGGCTCCGTCCCGGCGGCCCGCGCTGAGTACGGCCGGCAGTCCGAGCACGGGCCCGACGCCCCGGACGCGCCCGGCGACGACCCCCTGCACTCCCCGCACCTCCTGACCGGCCTCTCCGTCCGCGAGATCCTCGGCCGTCTCCCCGCTCTCGTCGCCCTGGTGTACGGACCCGAGCACCGCGTCGCGTACGTCAACGACGCCTACGCCGCCACCTTCGGCCCCCGGGAGACCGGCGCGCCCGCCGCCGTGGCCCTCCCCGAGCTGGACGAGCTCGGCCTGCTCCCGCTCATGGACCAGGTCCTGCGCAGCGGCACGCCCCGCACGGTCAAATCCCGCAAGGTGCCCAAGGGCGGCTCGTACACCATCACCTGTACGCCGATCGAGCCCGCGGCCGGCGCCGGTGACGGCCGTGGAGAGGGCGGCGTGCTCGTCTTCGCCGCCGACGTCACCGACCACGCGGAGGCCGCCGAGCGCCTGCGCGCCAGCGAGCGCCGCCTGCGCGAGACGGCGGTCACCCTGCAACGCTCCCTGCTCCCCCAGGAGCTGGAGCAGCCCGACGACCTGCGCATCGCCGCCACGTACCAGCCGGGCGGTACGGACGCGGCGGTCGGCGGCGACTGGTACGACGTCATCACCCTCGGCGCCGGCCGTACGGCCCTGGTCATCGGCGATGTCATGGGCCGCGGGGTGCGCGCCGCCGCCGTCATGGGCCAGCTCCGCACGGCGGTCCGCGCGTACGCCCGACTCGACCTCCCGCCCCACGAGGTCCTGCAACTCCTGGACGGCCTCGCCGCCGAGATCGACGCCAGCCAGATCGCGACCTGCGCGTACGCCGTCCACGACCCCAACGAGGGCCGCCTCGTCTACGCGTCGGCGGGCCACCTCCCGATCCTTGTCCGCGACGAGGACGGCACGGTCCGCCGCGCCGAGGACCACACGGGCCCCCCGCTCGGCACCGGCGGCTGGATGCACACCTCGGGCACCATCGCCCTCCCGCCGGGTTCCACGGCTGTCCTCTATACGGACGGTCTCGTCGAGCGCCGCCGCGAGGACATCGACGAGGGTGTAGCGGCCCTGGAACGCGCCCTGTCCGGCGCCACCGGCACGCCCCAGGTCGTCTGCGACCGCCTGATCCGCGCGCTGGGCGTCACCGCCGACCATGACGACGACGTAGCGGTACTGGTCCTCCAGCACCCCACGCGCACCGGCTCGGACGCGGAGCTGTTCCACAACGCCGCGCTGGAACTCCTCGGCGGCGTGGAAGCAGCCCCCCGAGCCCGCGCCTTCGCCTCCGGGGTCCTCGCCTCCTGGCGCTTCCCGATGGAGCTGTGCGATTTGGGCGTACTGGCGGCGAGCGAGCTGGTCGCGAACTCCCTCCAGCACGGCACTCCGCCGATGCGGCTGCGCCTTCGCCGCACCGACCGCCGCCTGATCATCGAGGTGACGGACGGCGACGACCACCTGCCGCGCCGACGGCGTGCCGAACCGGCGGACGAGGCGGGCCGCGGCATCTCGATCGTCGCGACGATCGCCTCGTCCTGGGGCAGCCGCCGCACACCGGGCGGCGGCAAAGCGGTGTGGTGCGAATTCGCCCTGCCGACAGCTTGACGCGTCCGGAGCTCCGGACGGGAAGGAGCGGGAGCGGGGAAAGGTTCGCAGGACCCGAGGCCCGCCCTACTCCACCGGTGCCAGATCCTTCGCCGGCACGCCCGAAGCAACGACCCGCGACTTGGCCGGCAGCGGCCGGTCCTGCGCGGCGGTCAACTGCTTGCCGAGCCGGAGCGCCAGCACGCTGATACCCAGCGAGAAGACGACGAAGGTGAGGATGTACGGCGCGTGCAGCGACGCGCCCATCGGCCCGCCCACCGCGGGCCCGACCGCCAGTGCGAGCTGCTTGACCAGCGCGAAGGCCGAGTTGTACTGCCCGATCATCGACTCCGGCGCCAGATCGGCGACCAGCGGCGCGACGGTCGGCGACAGCATCGCCTCACCGAGCCCGAAGAGGGCGTACGTCGAGATGAAGGCCGCCGTGGCCATCGTCTGGCTGCCGTGCCCGAGCCCGGCGTAACCCGCCACCACCCACGCGACGGTCCAGATCAGCCCCACCAGCGCGATGACCCGCGACCGCCGCCGCCGCTCGACCAGCCGCAGCACGACGAACTGCGCGATGACGATGACGGCCGTGTTGGCCGCGAGCGCGATCCCGAGGGTGGAGGGCTCGATGCCCGCCGCCTCGGTGCCGTATGCCGCGAGCCCCGACTCGAACTGCCCGTAACAGGCGAAGAACAGTACGAACCCGAGCCCGCACAGCTGCACCATCGCCCGGTGCTTCAGCAGCGCCCGCAGCCCGCCCTTGGGGGCGGCGTCGTCCTGCGGCATGGCGCCGGGGATGACGGCCGCACGCGGCAGCCGGACGCTCGCCCCGATCCCGGCGAGCACCAGGAACATCACGGCCTCGATGCTGAAGAGGAGCAGGAAGCTGTCGGGCCGGCTCTCGTCGACCAGCTGGCCGCCAATGAGCCCGCCGATGCCGAGGCCGAGGTTCGCGAGGAAGAACTGCGTGGCGAAGGCCCGCGTACGGGTGGCGGGCGTCGAGCACCACACGATCATCGTGGCGAGTGCCGGCTGTACGACCGCCGTACCCGCGCCGAGCAGCGCGGCGGACAGCAGGACCATCGGCACGCTGCTCGCGAGCCCCATGCACAAGGCCCCCGCGGAGGCACTGACCGCACCGCCGACCAGCACGGGCAGCGGCCCGCGCCGGTCGATCACCCGGCCGGTGAAGGGCAGGACGACGAGTGCGGCCACAGCAAAGACGGCGAGCACCACACCTGCTGTACTCGCGCCCAGATCCCGCACCTGGGCGACGTACACATACAGATACGGAACGGTGAACCCGATACCGAACGCACTCAGCGCGTTCCCCATCTGGATCCGGCGCATCGCGGCGCCCATTGCCCTGGTCACACTCACCTGCCTCAAGGTTCGAAAAGAGAAGAGCTGAAGTCTGAAGACTTCAACACTAAAGTTAGAACCTCAACAGTACACAGTGAAGGACTTAACCGCCAGCGGCTCCGTGTCATACTGCGCCGCATGCCTGAGACCCAAGAGCCGCCCGGCCCCCAGGAGCCGAGCCTCGACGAACAGATCGCCGCCTATCAGCGCGAGTACGGCGACCTGGACCCGCAGGTGGAGAAGGTCGTCTCGGCCCTGGGCCGCCTGAACCGCCGCATGAACGTCGCGTACGGACGCCAGGTCGCCGCACTCGGCATCAGCAACACCGAGTGGGAAGTCCTGAAGACCCTGGTGGTCTCCGGCGCCCCCTATCGCCTGGGCCCCGGCGAACTCGCGAAGCGCCTCGGCCTCACCCCGGCCGCCATGACCCACCGCATTGACCGGATGGCGGCGGACGGCCTGGTCACGAGGGACCGCGACGAGAACAATCGCGTGCGCGTGATCGTCGAGCTAACGGACGAGGGTCGCACCAAGTGGCTCGAGGCGATGCGCATGGCATCGAGCTTCGAGGAGGACCTGCTCCAGGACCTGTCCGCCGACGAACGCGGCTCGCTCGGCGAGATGCTTATCCGGTTGCTGCGCAGGGTCGAGGACGCCCAGCCGGACGCCGGCGGTCGCCTCACGGACCTGGACTGACACCCGGACTTACGCCACATCGGCGGGGGTTGACACGGCCCCCGCCGATCCGTAAGGTTCTTCGAGTTGTCACCGAGCCGGAACGGTTCTGCGACAGCCGCTCGCCGCGAACGCGGCAAACCCAAACTCTGCACGATCTCCCACTCGGAGATAATTTCGGCATGCCGGAATTCATTCGACAGGCTCGCTCGATTATGAGCCGCCCGGGAAATCCGCTAGGGTTCAGGACGTCGGAACGGCCCAAACAGCCGGAAAGACAAGCCCGCTGACTGGGAGTCAGGCCCGAAAGGATCTGATAGAGTCGGAATCGCCGGAAAGGGAAACGCGAAAGCGAAAACCTGGAAAGCGCCGAGGAAGTCGGACACGAAAGAGTCTGATAGAGTCGGAAACACGAAATACCGAACGAAAGCCCGGAGGAAAGCCCGAGAGGGTGAGTACAAAGGAAGCGTCCGTTCCTTGAGAACTCAACAGCGTGCCAAAAGTCAACGCCAGATATGTTGATACCCCGGCCCACTTCGGTGGGTTGGTGGTTCCTTTGAAGAAGACCTGGCTGTCCTAGTGATAGTGCAGTCCAGGCAAACACAGCGAGGACGCTGAGAACAGCGGGCCATATTCCGGCCCGATCTGTTCCGCTCTTTCGTGGTGCTAGCTCGATTACGAGCAAACATTCATGGAGAGTTTGATCCTGGCTCAGGACGAACGCTGGCGGCGTGCTTAACACATGCAAGTCGAACGATGAAGCCCTTCGGGGTGGATTAGTGGCGAACGGGTGAGTAACACGTGGGCAATCTGCCCTTCACTCTGGGACAAGCCCTGGAAACGGGGTCTAATACCGGATAACACTCCTCCCTGCATGGGGAGGGGTTAAAAGCTCCGGCGGTGAAGGATGAGCCCGCGGCCTATCAGCTTGTTGGTGGGGTAATGGCCTACCAAGGCGACGACGGGTAGCCGGCCTGAGAGGGCGACCGGCCACACTGGGACTGAGACACGGCCCAGACTCCTACGGGAGGCAGCAGTGGGGAATATTGCACAATGGGCGAAAGCCTGATGCAGCGACGCCGCGTGAGGGATGACGGCCTTCGGGTTGTAAACCTCTTTCAGCAGGGAAGAAGCGAAAGTGACGGTACCTGCAGAAGAAGCGCCGGCTAACTACGTGCCAGCAGCCGCGGTAATACGTAGGGCGCAAGCGTTGTCCGGAATTATTGGGCGTAAAGAGCTCGTAGGCGGCTTGTCACGTCGGATGTGAAAGCCCGGGGCTTAACCCCGGGTCTGCATTCGATACGGGCAGGCTAGAGTGTGGTAGGGGAGATCGGAATTCCTGGTGTAGCGGTGAAATGCGCAGATATCAGGAGGAACACCGGTGGCGAAGGCGGATCTCTGGGCCATTACTGACGCTGAGGAGCGAAAGCGTGGGGAGCGAACAGGATTAGATACCCTGGTAGTCCACGCCGTAAACGTTGGGAACTAGGTGTTGGCGACATTCCACGTCGTCGGTGCCGCAGCTAACGCATTAAGTTCCCCGCCTGGGGAGTACGGCCGCAAGGCTAAAACTCAAAGGAATTGACGGGGGCCCGCACAAGCAGCGGAGCATGTGGCTTAATTCGACGCAACGCGAAGAACCTTACCAAGGCTTGACATATACCGGAAAGCATCAGAGATGGTGCCCCCCTTGTGGTCGGTATACAGGTGGTGCATGGCTGTCGTCAGCTCGTGTCGTGAGATGTTGGGTTAAGTCCCGCAACGAGCGCAACCCTTGTCCTGTGTTGCCAGCATGCCCTTCGGGGTGATGGGGACTCACAGGAGACCGCCGGGGTCAACTCGGAGGAAGGTGGGGACGACGTCAAGTCATCATGCCCCTTATGTCTTGGGCTGCACACGTGCTACAATGGCCGGTACAATGAGCTGCGATGCCGCGAGGCGGAGCGAATCTCAAAAAGCCGGTCTCAGTTCGGATTGGGGTCTGCAACTCGACCCCATGAAGTCGGAGTTGCTAGTAATCGCAGATCAGCATTGCTGCGGTGAATACGTTCCCGGGCCTTGTACACACCGCCCGTCACGTCACGAAAGTCGGTAACACCCGAAGCCGGTGGCCCAACCCCTTGTGGGAGGGAGCTGTCGAAGGTGGGACTGGCGATTGGGACGAAGTCGTAACAAGGTAGCCGTACCGGAAGGTGCGGCTGGATCACCTCCTTTCTAAGGAGCACTTCTTACTCGGTTCGCCGGGTCAGAGGCCAGTTCATCGGCGAACGTCCGGTGCTGGTTGCTCATGGGTGGAACGTTGACTACTCGGCACGGTTTGGTGGGTTCACAAGTACTGCTTCGGCGTGGAAAGTGAGCACAGTAAATCGGGTCGGGCACGCTGTTGGGTATCTGAGGGTACGGACTTCGGTCCTTATCTTCGCGATGCCGGCCCCAGTGCACTCGCCCGTAAGGGTGGGGTGATGGGTGGCTGGTCGTTGCTTGAGAACTGCACAGTGGACGCGAGCATCTGTGGGCAAGTTTTTAAGGGCGCACGGTGGATGCCTTGGCACCAGGAACCGATGAAGGACGTGGGAGGCCACGATAGTCCCCGGGGAGCCGTCAACCAGGCTTTGATCCGGGGGTTTCCGAATGGGGAAACCCGGCAGTCGTCATGGGCTGTCACCCATACCTGAACACATAGGGTATGTGGAGGGAACGCGGGGAAGTGAAACATCTCAGTACCCGCAGGAAGAGAAAACAACCGTGATTCCGGGAGTAGTGGCGAGCGAAACCGGATGAGGCCAAACCGTATGCGTGTGATACCCGGCAGGGGTTGCGCATACGGGGTTGCGGGATCTCTTTGTCACAGTCTGCCGACTGTGAGACGAGTCAGAAACCGTATGGATAGGCGAAGGACATGCGAAAGGTCCGGCGTAGAGGGTAAGACCCCCGTAGCTGAAATTCATACGGCTCGTTTAAGAGACACCCAAGTAGCACGGGGCCCGAGAAATCCCGTGTGAATCTGGCGGGACCACCCGTTAAGCCTAAATATTCCCTGGTGACCGATAGCGGATAGTACCGTGAGGGAATGGTGAAAAGTACCGCGGGAGCGGAGTGAAATAGTACCTGAAACCGTGTGCCTACAAGCCGTGGGAGCGTCGCGCATTGAGTTTACTCAATGCGTCGTGACTGCGTGCCTTTTGAAGAATGAGCCTGCGAGTTAGCGGTGTGTAGCGAGGTTAACCCGTGTGGGGAAGCCGTAGCGAAAGCGAGTCCTAATAGGGCGATTGAGTTGCACGCTCTAGACCCGAAGCGGAGTGATCTAGCCATGGGCAGGTTGAAGCGGCTGTAAGAGGTCGTGGAGGACCGAACCCACCAGGGTTGAAAACCTGGGGGATGACCTGTGGTTAGGGGTGAAAGGCCAATCAAACTCCGTGATAGCTGGTTCTCCCCGAAATGCATTTAGGTGCAGCGTCGTGTGTTTCTTGCCGGAGGTAGAGCACTGGATAGGCGATGGGCCCTACCGGGTTACTGACCTTAGCCAAACTCCGAATGCCGGTAAGTGAGAGCACGGCAGTGAGACTGTGGGGGATAAGCTCCATGGTCGAGAGGGAAACAGCCCAGAGCATCGACTAAGGCCCCTAAGCGTACGCTAAGTGGGAAAGGATGTGGAGTCGCAGAGACAACCAGGAGGTTGGCTTAGAAGCAGCCACCCTTGAAAGAGTGCGTAATAGCTCACTGGTCAAGTGATTCCGCGCCGACAATGTAGCGGGGCTCAAGCGTACCGCCGAAGTCGTGTCATTCCAGCACATACCCCCAACGGGGGCTGGGATGGGTAGGGGAGCGTCGTGTGCCGGGTGAAGCAGCCGCGGAAGCGAGTTGTGGACGGTTCACGAGTGAGAATGCAGGCATGAGTAGCGATACACACGTGAGAAACGTGTGCGCCGATTGACTAAGGGTTCCTGGGTCAAGCTGATCTGCCCAGGGTAAGTCGGGACCTAAGGCGAGGCCGACAGGCGTAGTCGATGGACAACCGGTTGATATTCCGGTACCCGCTTTGAAACGCCCAGTATCGAATCCATTAATGCTAAGGCCGTGAAGCCGTCCTGGAGCCTTCGGGCAAAGGGAAGTGGTGGAGCCGCCGGCCCAAGGTGGTAGTAGGTAAGCGATGGGGTGACGCAGGAAGGTAGTCCAGCCCGGGCGGTGGTAGTCCCGGGGTAAGGGTGTAGGCCGAGGGGTAGGTAAATCCGTCCCTCATTGAGGCTGAGACCTGATGCCGAGCCGATTGTGGTGAAGTGGATGATCCTATGCTGTCGAGAAAAGCCTCTAGCGAGTTTCATGGCGGCCCGTACCCTAAACCGACTCAGGTGGTCAGGTAGAGAATACCGAGGCGTTCGGGTGAACTATGGTTAAGGAACTCGGCAAAATGCCCCCGTAACTTCGGGAGAAGGGGGGCCATCACTGGTGATCCGTTTTACACGGTGAGCTGGGGGTGGCCGCAGAGACCAGCGAGAAGCGACTGTTTACTAAAAACACAGGTCCGTGCGAAGCCGTAAGGCGATGTATACGGACTGACGCCTGCCCGGTGCTGGAACGTTAAGGGGACCGGTTAGTGCGCTTTCGGGCGTGCGAAGCTGAGAACTTAAGCGCCAGTAAACGGCGGTGGTAACTATAACCATCCTAAGGTAGCGAAATTCCTTGTCGGGTAAGTTCCGACCTGCACGAATGGCGTAACGACTTCTCGACTGTCTCAACCATAGGCCCGGTGAAATTGCACTACGAGTAAAGATGCTCGTTTCGCGCAGAAGGACGGAAAGACCCCGGGACCTTTACTACAGTTTGATATTGGTGTTCGGTTCGGCTTGTGTAGGATAGGTGGGAGACTGTGAAGCATGCACGCCAGTGTGTGTGGAGTCAATCTTGAAATACCACTCTGGTCGTGCTGGATGTCTAACCTCGGTCCGTGATCCGGATCAGGGACAGTGTCTGATGGGTAGTTTAACTGGGGCGGTTGCCTCCTAAAGAGTAACGGAGGCGCCCAAAGGTTCCCTCAGCCTGGTTGGCAATCAGGTGTTGAGTGTAAGTGCACAAGGGAGCTTGACTGTGAGACCGACGGGTCGAGCAGGGACGAAAGTCGGGACTAGTGATCCGGCAGTGGCTTGTGGAAGCGCTGTCGCTCAACGGATAAAAGGTACCCCGGGGATAACAGGCTGATCTTCCCCAAGAGTCCATATCGACGGGATGGTTTGGCACCTCGATGTCGGCTCGTCGCATCCTGGGGCTGGAGTCGGTCCCAAGGGTTGGGCTGTTCGCCCATTAAAGCGGTACGCGAGCTGGGTTTAGAACGTCGTGAGACAGTTCGGTCCCTATCCTCTGCGCGCGTAGGAATATTGAGAAGGGCTGTCCCTAGTACGAGAGGACCGGGACGGACGAACCTCTGGTGTGCCAGTTGTCCTGCCAAGGGCATGGCTGGTTGGCTACGTTCGGAAAGGATAACCGCTGAAAGCATCTAAGCGGGAAGCCTGCTTCGAGATGAGTGTTCCCACCCCCTTTGAGGGGTTAAGGCTCCCAGTAGACGACTGGGTTGATAGGCCAGATGTGGAAGCCCGGTAACGGGTGGAGCTGACTGGTACTAATAGGCCGAGGGCTTGTCCTCAGTTGCTCGCGTCCACTGTGTTTGTTCTGAAGTAACGAACTGTGCCTTTACCGGTTTGTTTAACTTCATAGTGTTTCGGTGGTCATAGCGTTAGGGAAACGCCCGGTTACATTCCGAACCCGGAAGCTAAGCCTTTCAGCGCCGATGGTACTGCAGGGGGGACCCTGTGGGAGAGTAGGACGCCGCCGAACAATTATTGTGGGAAAGCCCCGCACCTTATGGTGCGGGGCTTTTCTGCGTTCTGGGCGGTTTTCAGGCCGGCCGTACCAGCTTTGCGTCGTACGCCAGGATTACCGCCTGCATGCGATCCCGCCGGACAGGAGTTCTTCCGGGAGTTACCACCCGCAGGACGACCCGACACGACGCTGCCGTCGTGGCGATCAGAAGGCGCGCGGCGCATCGTCCGATCGTGGGCGGGAGCTGGGCGCGGGGAGTAGTACCCGGGTACGACGCCGAAATCGCTTGGCTCGGGGATCAGGGAGGGGTGAGTATCGGGGGATGGACTGTGTGATTCGGCCTGTACGCGCTGGTGAGTGGCCCGAGGCGAAGGAGCTGAGGCTTGCCGCGCTTCAGGATCCGCTGGCGGGCATCGCGTTCCTGGAGACGTACGGAAAGGCTGTGCGCGAGCCGGACTCCTTCTGGGAGGGGCGTACGGCCAGGGTCGCGGAGGGCCGTGACGCGCGGCAGTTCGTCGCCCAGGCGCCGGACGGGCGATGGGTGGGGTCTGTCACGGCGATCGTCGAACGGGCTGGGGACGAGGCGACGTTCGGTGGTGCGCCGGAGGTCGACCAGGTGCATGTGGTGGGCGTCTTCGTGCGGCCCGAGGCGCGGGGGACCGGGGTGGCGGAGGAGCTTTTCCGGGTGGCGCTGGAGTGGTCGTGGGGGCTGACCGAGCCGCGGGTGGAGCGGGTGCGGCTGTATGTGCACGAGCGGAATGCGCGGGCGGAGGCGCTTTATGCCAAGGCGGGGTTCGTGCGGAGCGGGGAGATCGTGGCGGTGCCGGGGTGCGGGGCGGCCATGGAGTACGAGATGGAGGTGGTGCGGGGGTGGAGTTAGGGGCGGAGTACTTCATTCCCGGCTGCCGGCCCTTGCCACTGCCGTAACTGAGGCTCTGTCACAGCCCTTGGCCCTGGCGGCCTGTGGGCGTGGCGGCGGCTTACCCGGGGGTCAGGGGGTGGTCCGGCCAGCGGGCTCGGCCCTGTTCCTGCGAACGGAGCAGGACCAGGGTCGGCAGGCCTTGGTCCTGACCGGTCGACAGCAGCTCGGGAAGCTGGGGAAGCGGAGCCACGGCCGCGACGTCGTCCAGGACGAACGACATTGGTGGGTCGAGCCGACCGTCGGATGACCGTGCGGCCATGCGGCGGCCGTGCTCGACCACGCTTGATGTGAGTGCGGTGAGCAGAGGCATCGCTCCGGGTTGCGACTTGGGGTCCTCGATTGCTTCACCCACCACATAAAGGGTGCCCCCCTCGTCCGCGAATGATTCCAAAGTGACCGAATCGTTTCGATTGGGGGTGCATGCCTCGCGGATGTGGATCGAGGAGAGGGCCGCGAGCGCCCTCACCGTCAACTCCTGGGCGACTTCCCGGCGTTCCGGGTACGCGGTGAGCGCGGACTCGAGGAGGCCCGCGGCGCCGCTCGACGCCTTGGGGTGGGTGCGGAGGATACGTACCGGCTCGTGCGCACTGTGACCCTGCGCCCAGCGGTGCACCTGCCGGAAGGGGCGGCCGTCCACGGCGGCGGCGTGCAGCCAGCTGCTCAGCAGCGTCTCCGCGGTGTCGGCCATCGCGGCGTCCAGCCGCGCCTGGGGCCGTATGGGCGCCAACAGCGCGACTGCCCGGGCGGCGGCGACATCGGCGCGTTCGCAGCCGGCGGTGGGGGACCAGTGGAGGCGGGCGGGGGTGTCGCAGAGGTGCCCGGGGTCGTACACGAGAACGGGGCCGAGCTTGGCCCGCGCGTCCTTGGTCTCGGCCCACAGGGTGGGGTCGGACGTGACGACGAGCGCGGGGCCCGCGGCGTCGAGGACGGCCTGCACGGCGGCGGGCCGGCGGGCCTCGGGGCTGCCGTAGAGGAGGCGGGGTGCGCGGGGCGCCGGGACGGCGGGGGCGGTCCAGGCGTGGGGGTGAGGGCTCGTGGGGGCGTGGCTCCCCGGCGGGAGGGTGCCGGGGTGGAGGCCGGGGGTGGTGGCTTGCTGAGGGTGCGTGTCCGCGCCATGGAGGTGGTAGGGCTTTGCGCCCGCGGCCGCGGCCTGGGCCATGCCCTGGGCGTCACCGGGGTGAGCCGGGACGGCGGTTGGGCCACCGGTGCCGGGTGCAGCGGCGGCGTGGGGTGGTGCGGCGCCGGGGGGCATGCCTGGGCCGAATCCGTGTCCGGCACTGTGGGCGGCGGCTGTTCCGGCGACGCCTGCCGCTGATCCGTAGCCGGGTCCGAGGTCACCCGGACCGGCGCTGCCACTGGCATCCGGGTGCGGCAGAGCCGCGGACTCGTAGCCCGCGTAGGCCGCACCCGCTCCGGCGTGGGGCAGAACCCCGGGCCCGTGGCCGGCACCGGCACCCGCCCCAGCGCCGGTACCGGCTCCCGCGTGCGGTGGGGTCCCGGGTGCCCCGTATCCGTAGGCCGCGCCGGCGTGCGGTGGGGTCCCGGGCGCGTAGGCCGCACCCGCCCCGGCGCCGGTACCGGCTCCCGCGTGCGGTGGGCCGGCGGGCCGGCCGTAATCGGGTCCCGCGCCTGCGTGCGGGTGCTCTCCCGGCGTCCCGTAGCCGTAAGCCGCGCCGGCGCCCATGCCCGTACCAGCGCCCGTAGCCATGCCCGGACCGGCGCCGGCACCCGCGTGCCCAGTTGGCGGGTCTTCTGCTCCCCTGCCTGCCTTCGCCGCCGCTCTTGCCGTCTCGCGCTGCACCTTCAGGCGGGCCAGTACGCCGATCACGAAGATCGCCAGTACGCACGCCACCATCAGCTCGCCGATGAGCAGGCCCCAGAACAGCCCGTACCCCGACAGCTGGTCCGGCGGTGTGTCCGGCCACGCGGCCGGGATGTCTTGAGGTGCGCCCATCAGGCGGCGCAGGGCCAGCGGCGTACGGGCGAACGTGACGCCGGCCGGCCACGCGCCGTGGGCGAACAGGCCCGCCAGGCCCGTCGCCAACCAGGCCAGGATCGTCAGGCCCAGCATGAAGGCCAGCAGGCCGACCAGCAGGGAGTCGGGGATGCCGCGTTCACCCGGCTGTTGCTGTTGGAGTTGCTGTTGTTGCTGATGCCTGTCGTTGTGTCTCATGTCAGGCGACCGTCGATTCCGAGGACGAGGACTCGTTCATCTGCTGCTCGATGAGGATGGCCCGCTGCTCCGCCTCCAACTCCGCGGCTCGCAGGTCGTCCGAAATCATCTCCGCCGAGGTCTCCGTCATCGCGCGGTCCGTGAACACGAGGGGCCGTTCCGCCTCTGTGATCAGGTGTTTGACGACTTGGACGTTGCCGTTCACGTCCCATACGGCGATACCGGGGGTGAGGGTCGGGATGATCTCGACCGCCCACCTCGGCAGGCCCAGCACCCGGCCCGTCGCCCGCGCCTCGTCCGCCTTCTGGGCGTAGATCGTCCGGGTCGAGGCCATCTTCAGGATCGCTGCCGCCTCCCTCGCCGCCGCGCCGTCCACCACGTCGGAGAGGTGGTGGACGACCGCCACGAAGGAGAGCCCGAGCCGGCGGCCGAACTTCAGCAGGCGCTGGAAGAGCTGAGCGACGAAAGGCGAGTTGATGATGTGCCACGCCTCCTCCACCAGGAAGATGCGCTTCTTGCGATCCGGCCGGATCCAGGTGTGTTCCAGCCACACCCCCACGATCGCCATCAGGATCGGCATCGCGATCGAGTTGCGGTCGATGTGCGAGAGGTCGAAGACGATGAGCGGGGCGTCGAGGTCGATGCCGACCGTCGTCGGACCGTCGAACATGCCGCGCAGGTCACCGTCGACCAGCCGGTCGAGGACCAGAGCCACGTCCAGGCCCCATGCCCGTACGTCGTCCAGGTCGACGTTCATCGCCTCCGCCGACTCCGGTTCCGGGTGGCGCAGTTGCTCGACGATGTCCGTCAGGACCGGCTGCCGGTCGATGATCGTCTCGTTCACGTACGCGTGCGCGACCTTGAGCGCGAAGCCGGACCGCTCGTCGAGGCCGTGTCCCATCGCGACCTCGATGATCGTACGGAGCAGGGCGAGCTGCCCCGTCGTCGTGATCGCCGGGTCGAGCGGGTTGAGGCGGATGCCGCCGTCGAGTGCCGCCATCGGGTCGAGCCGGATGGGAGTTATC
The DNA here is from genome assembly GCF_056836825.1 of Streptomyces sp. TRD_SC_5. Classification (NCBI taxonomy): domain Bacteria; kingdom Bacillati; phylum Actinomycetota; class Actinomycetes; order Kitasatosporales; family Streptomycetaceae; genus Streptomyces; species Streptomyces sp. TRD_SC_5. Next base: position 3,913,139 of record NZ_JBWZZS010000001.1, read on the forward strand.
CCCAGCTCCTGCGCGATCAGGTTCCATTCGCCCGCCCCGTCCTCGCCCTGCGCGTCGAGGACGACGACCTGCCGGTCCTTGAAGCGCAGCTGCCGCAGTACGTACGTCTTCTCCAGCGCCGACTTGCCGTTGCCGGACTCGCCGAGGACCAGCCAGTGCGGCGCGGGGAGCTGCTGTCCGTACAGCTGGAAAGGGTCGTAGATGTACCCCTTGCCGCTGTAGACCTCGCGGCCGATGATCACGCCCGAGTCGCCGAGGCCCGGAGCCGCGGTCGGCAGGTAGACGGCCTGGGCCTGGCCCGTCGACGTACGGACAGGGAGTCTGGTCGTCTCGACCTTCCCGAAAACGAAACTGGTGAAGGCATCCGTGACGGCGGACAGCGGATCTCGCATGGCGGGTCTGCCCTCTCGGCTAACGACGGATGCCGGTGGCGAACGGCAAGGTGTTGACGAACGCCCGGTGGTGCTCGCGGTCGCACCACTCCAGCTTCAGATACGACTTCCCGGCCGAGGCCCTGATGGTCCGCTTGTCGCGGGCCAGCGCCTCGGGTGAACGCGACGACACAGTGATGTACCCGACGAGATTGACCCCCGCCGCACCGCTCGCGAGATCTTCACCCCGCTGGTCGAGCCGGCCGTGTGCCGCGATGTCGCGCGGGTCGACGGTGCGGTTCATCTTGGCCTGACGGCTGGCTTCCGCTTCGTCGTTGGTCTTCTCCGTCAGCATCCGCTCGATGGCGATCTCGGTGGGTTCGAGGTCCATGGTGACGGCGACGGTACGGATCACGTCGGGGGTGTGGACGAGCAGCGGCGCGAGGAAGTTCACGCCGACCGGCGTCATCGGCCACTCCTTCACCCACGCGGTGGCGTGGCACCAGGGCGCGCGCGTTGACGACTCGCGCGTCTTGGCCTGCAGATACGTCGCCTCCATCGCGTCCAGCTCGGCCGGCCAGGCGTTGCGCTTCGTCATGGCCTGGATGTGGTCCATGGGGTGGTCGGGGTCGTACATCGAGTGCACGAGGGAGGCGAGGCGCCCCTGGCCGAGGGGCTGGCGTACGCGGATGTCCGCCTCCGCGAGCCGCGCGCAGATGTCGGTCAGCTCGCGCGCCATGACGACGGCGAGGCCGGAGTCGCGGTCGAGCTTGCGGCCGCCGTGCGGGCGGGCGGCGCGGGCCATGGCGTTGGCCTCGGCGGCGAGCTCGCGGGAGTAGTGCATGCAGGCGACGAGGTAGGCGCGGTGCTGCTCGCTGGACGTGGACACCATGGACTGGAGCTGGTCGTACGAGTCCTTCAGCCAGCCGGGGGCGTGGGTGTCGCCGCGCTGGGCGACGTCCTTGGCGTGGGCGTCGGGGTCGGCGGGGAGGGTGCGGGCGAGCATCTGGAGGCGGGTGACGAAGCCGTCGCCGTTGGCGACATGCTTGAGCAGCGTGCCGAACCGGTCGACCAGCGCCTCCTGGTCCTCGCTGTCGCGCAGGCCGACGCCGGGGCCCTCGATCTCGATGGCGGCTGTGACGGTGCGGCGGTCGGCGTGGAGGAGTACGGCGATCTCGTCGGGGCCGAAGGGGGCGGCGAGCCAGTTGATGCGCCCGATGCCGGGCGGGGGGCCGACTTCGACCTCACGACCGTCGATGCTGCGTACGCCCGCTTCCATGGCGCCGCTGCGGTACGTCGTGCCATTGCGCAGGGTCCGCTTGTAACTGCGGTTGATTTCGAACCATTTGTAGAGGGTGCGGTGCTTGTACGGGACGTACACCGCCATCAGGGCCAGCATCGGGAAGCCCATGAGCAGCACGATCCGCAGGGACAGGACGGGGACCAGCAGGCCGCTCATCATGCCGAGGAACGCGCCGGCGATGATCAGCGCGATCTCGCCGGTCTCGCGGTTCTTGCCGACGATCGCGTTCGGCCGGGCGCGGCCGATGAGATACGTACGGCGGGGCGTGATCGGTTGGGACTGCGTCGTCAACGCCCTGCACCTCCTGTGCTGTTGTTGCCGGTGCCTGTGTTTCCGGTACCGCGGTTCGTGTGGGTGCTGTTGGTACGGGCCGAGGGCGCGGCGGAGGGGACGGCTCCGCCTCCGCCCCCGCTGGCTCCCGTGCCCGCTCCTGCGCCTGCTCCTGTGCCGGGTCCGCCGGAGCCGCTTCCGCCGGAGCCGCGGGCGCTGTGGGCGGCCACGCCGCCGCTGACGGGGTTGGCCTGGCGGGGCGGCGAACTGTTGCCGCCCCGGTCGCCGCCGCCTCCGCCGCCACGGCTGCTGTGGGTCTTGATGCCCTGCGAGACGAGGGCGGCGGGGGAACTGATGACGGCGGCCGCCTGGGCGCCGTCGGTGGCCTTGTTGCGGTTGCTGCGGGCGGAGGCGATCTCGTCACCGAAGCCGGGGACGAAGCGGTAGATCATGCCCGACGCGAAGATCGCCAGCAGGATGATGGCGAGGCCGGAGACGACGGCGGAGAAGGCGTTCGGCCCGTCGTCGGCGGAGAGGGCCCCGGCGAGACCGAGGACGATCACGATGACGGGTTTGACCATGATGATCGCGATCATGATGCCGGCCCAGCGGCGTACGTGGCCCCACATGTTCTTGTCGACCAGCCCCGCGTAGACGACGACGCCGAGGAGCGCGCCGACGTAGAGCAGCAGGGCGCGGATGAACAGCTCCAGGAAGAGGATTCCGGCCGCGAGGATGGTGACGAGGGAGACGACGATCAGCATGATCGGCCCGCCACCGATGTCGTCGCCCTTCTTGAGCGCCTCGGCGAACGACCCGAAGAACACGTCGGTCTGCCCGCCGGTGCCGGCGGCGATGACCTCGGTGACGCCGTCGGTGGCGGACACGATGGTGTAGAGGATCAGGGGCGTGAAGGCAGAAGCGAGGACGGTGAGCCAGAGGAACCCGATGGCCTCGGAGAGCGCGGTCGCGAGCGGCACACCGCGGATGGCGCGCTTGGCGACGGCGAGCAGCCAGAGGACGAGCGTGAGGATGGCGGAGGCGGCGAAGACGACGGCGTACTGCTGGAGGAACTTGGGGTTGGTGAAGTCGACGGTGGCGGTCGACTTCACGGCGTCGGACAGCTTCCCGACGATCCACGCGGCGGCGTCGGCGCAGCCCTTGGCGAGGGAGGAGAGGGGGTCCAGGGACTCGGCGGGGTCGGTGGGAGCGCGGAGGTTGGAGCCGCCGCCTTCGCCGTCCTCGCAGTACTCCTTGGCAGGACCGATCAGCAGATCGCAGGGGTCGTCGCTCTTGCCGGGTGACGGGGTGGGGGTCGGCGCGGCGGCAGCACGCGCTGCGAAGAGCACCACAGCCGCCTGCACGGTTGCCAGCGCGGCGACGACCGATTGGACGCGGGGGCGGGGGCTACCTGGCATAAGTGAACCCTCCGTACTTTGCGACCGCTTCGCTGATTTCGTCTGAAGTCGCCGCCGCAACATCTCCTGGGACGGGAGCAGGGCCGTCCTGCTGGGAGTCGGAGGTGATCTTCCAGTCGTTGTCGGTCCACTTCAGGTCGAAGGCCCAGGTCTTCCAGGTGCTGCTCACCGGGTCGGTCGACCCCTGACCGGACATGCCGATCAGGCCCGTGTACCAGACGGAGACCTTGGCGGTGGACCCACCGAAGCTCTCCACCTTTGTGCCGACGGGGATGGTGCGCGAGACGAACGTGCTGCCCGCCGGGGGGTTGCCGGCCGCATCCAGGCCGAGCTTCTGCAGGAAGCTGGCGGAGTAGGCCTTGTCCTGAGGGCCTCTCAGCTTCTGAGCAGTTTCAGGCGTGTAGACCGAGTCGACGATCTCGTGGCGGGTGTCTTCTTTGAACATCCCGTCCGAACCGAGGACCACCGCAAAATTGGAGGCCGCCGACTGGGCGCCCTGCTCGTCCTGCGCGAAACCGGACGGGATCATCCCGTTCTTCCCCTCAACCGGTCTCACACCCGTCGCAGACGTCGGAGCCGCCTCACCGCCCCGCTTGGGTTCATTGCCGGAGCCGGTGTCTCCACCACCCTGGTTCGCGAAAGCGATAGCCGCGATCAGCAGTACCACCACGCCCACCACGGTGATGAGGGAACGGGAGGTCCGCACGGGTCGTCGCGCGCCCCCGTACACATCGCTCCCGCCGCCCCCGGGGAGGCGTGTGCGGGTCTGGCCGGAGCCACCGACACGGTCCGAACGACCGCTGTCGCTGCCGTAGCCGTGCTCGTCGCCGAGACTCATGCCGCGTGCGCCCCCTCAACCGTTTGCAGTTCCGCGTAGTACGACGGTAGCCGTGCTGGTTCCCGCGCGGGCGCGGTGTGGTGACTCGACATCAGGGAGACGCAACCTCAGCCAATGGGCACGACGGACGGGTGGGGTGGGAGGTGGGCCGGGGCACACCCGGTGCTGGCTGACGGTGGTTTAAACAGCCATCCCGTACACGATGGTGAAGAGGGTGCCGAGCGAGCCGATGATGAAGACGCCGGTGAGGCCCGCGACGATCAGACCCTTGCCCTGCTCCGCGCTGAACGTGTCCCTCAGAGCCGTCGCGCCGATCCGCTGCTTTGCCGCTCCCCAGATGGCGATTCCGAGGCAGAGGAGGATGGCAACAGCCATCACGACCTCGATCATGACGCGGGCCTCGTTCCCCAGGGTTCCGAAGGGACCCCAGTTCGGGGCGATTCCACCAATGATGGTGGTGATGTCGCCCTTTTCGGCTGCCAGGTTCATGTAAGTCACCGCCCCTGTCGGGTAGTTCGTCGCCCCCGCCGCACGGCAGGGGTCACGCTCTATCTTCGCTGATGAAACCGCACTGGTATGTCGACTTGGTGGCTGTCTTTGCCCGACCTCCGCACGTATGGCCGGAAGGACCGCGTTGACCTGCGGTGCCTACCGGTTGTATTCGGAAACGCGTATGGTCACTCTGTGTATCACGAGGCGTGACTGCGGGCAATGACTGGCGTTATGCACCTTTGGTGAGGCGGGCGCCGAGGGGCTGCTGGTCGCTTCTGGGGGACGGGGGTGGCTGACCACTGGTTGCGTCTGGGGGTTTCGGGCCGTCCTGAGCGCTCGAGTGTCGGTGGGCCGGGGCGGCGCGTCAAGGGCGCTCCCTGCGGTCGCGTCGCCTGCGGCGATTTCGCTTCGCTCCACCCTTGACCCGCCGCCCCGTCCCACCGCTAACGCTCAACAGGGGACGGCCCAAGAAAAAACGCCCTGCACGACAACTGGGATATGGGCGCGGGTGGGCTCGGTGGCTTGCGGGTTGGTGGGTGGGGCGCGGTCGGTCTAGGGGGCGGCTCGGCCCCAGTCTCAGCGGGTGCGGCGACGGCCGTTGGTGCACCATCCCCAAACCAGACGCACACGGGCACCCACGCCGGTGGACGGCCGACCGTCCGGGTCGACCTGCGGACTGATGTCTGCGCGGGTGGGGCGCGAAGTTGAATGGGGCGACTCGGCGGGTTCGGCGTCCACCCCGGCCGGTGGTCGGTCGAGCGACAAGCACGTGGTCGGGCTTGGTGGGTGGAAGGGCACCCAGGGGCGAGTAGTCCTGTCGACGATCAAGGCCGGGGCGGATGTCCCGGCCGGTGGGGCCGAGGGGCGAGACTCTCGCCCTTCCCGGGCCGGATGCCACACCACCGGCGTGGCATGCGCCTCGGGTGTTGCATTTTTCCGAGTCGGCGTCGGGGCGGATCGTCGGTTGTCGGCTAAAGGCTTCCGCTGCGCCCGGTCAGCGGCTCAAGTCGCTTACGGGAGTGTGTACGGCCGTCGTTGTTGGTGAGCTGCGGTCTCCCATTGCGACGAACTCGACACGTGGCGAATCTCGGCGCCCCTCACGCCTCACTCGTCACAGTCGTTGCGCTTCCGGCCATCGCGGGAGCGTTTCGACCCACGCGCAGGGGGCGGTGGGGGTCGAAAAGGGCTGCCGTTGGGGGGCCGGCTCGGCGGTGTGGCTGGTGAGTTTGGTGTGGCGACTTGACGGTCGCCGGTCGGCTTTCGCTTCCCTGGGGGAACCGGGTCGCCCCACCTGCCGCCCCGGGGGAGCCGGGTGCAACGAACCCAACACTTGGCGAGTCCCAACGCCTCTTCAGTCCCATCCGTCTCAGCCGTATCGCTTCCGGTCGTCATGGGAGCGTTTCGACCCACGGCGGCCCTACGGACCGGGCGCACCGCTCGGATGGTGTGACTGGCGTGGGTGGGATGGCGGGCCGGATCGCCCCCGGGCGGGCCGGGCTTTGTTCCCGGCCGCAGCGCGGCCTGCTGGTCGCAGGCGCGCCGCAGCCATCGGCAGAACCACACCCCTGGACGCCCCTCCACGCACGAAGCCCAGCAACGTGCTTGTGGCCTGGCCGACCACCGGTGGGGGTGGACGCCGAGCCGGCCCGAGTCGCCCCATTCAACTGTCGCGTCCCACTCGCATACGGGATGGTTCGCAGGTCGATCCTCTTGGTGGGCCGCCTACCGGCGTGGGTGTTCGTGTGCGTCCGGAATGGGGGTGGTGCACCAGCGGCCGTTGCCGCACCCGCTGAGCCTGGGGCCGAGCCGCCCCATAGAGCTCGTGCGCCTCACCCACCGAGCCCGTCGCCCGGCAGCGACAGCGCAGCCGATCGCCGGGCCTTTTCCGTGGGCTTCCCCCGGGGGCCGCCCCCCTTAAGCATTGCGGCGGAGGTTCGGCGGTCAAGGGTGGAGCGGAGCGCAATCGCCGCAGGCGACGCGACGCAGGAGCGCCCTTTACCGCCGGGCCTCCGACGCCACCCTCACCAAAGGCGGCCCCCACACCAGACGCAACCAACGCCACGGGCCCGCCGAAGCCCCGGCCTCTTCACCCCTGGGCGCACTCTTACAGCTCATGCGTCCTCTGGTGCCGTGGTTCGTACAGGCCGAGGTCACCGCCTCCCGGGAGTTTGATTACCGTCATCAGCCCCCACCCCTCATCGCTGACCGGCTGCTTGAACTCCACGCCCTTCGCGCTGAGCTCTTCCGCCGTGGCCTTTACGTCGTCACACATCAGGAAGACCGCGTGCGACTCACAACCGTCTCCGGCATCGATGTGGGGAAGCCGAGCACGTCCCGAAAGAACGCCCGGTCCGCTTCGGCGTCGCGGCTGTAGATGATGACGTGAGCACCGTTGATCAGGCGGCGAAGCTACCGGCGTGCGGCGGCGCGGGCCGGGGCGCTCGGGTCGGTGGGGAACCGGCACTCAGACGGTGGGGTTCTCGGCGTCGAGCTCGGCGAAGTGGTCGAATTCGCCGGCCTGTACGCCGAGTACGAACGCGTCCCACTTCTTCTGCGTCGTCGTCACGACGTTCTCCGGGGCGCTGGTCTCGCGGAGGTAGACCAGGTCCTCCGGGCCGAAGGCGATCTCGATCCAAGGGCCGGGCCCTTCTTCACCCTCGGGGGCGGCGCGGATCCAGTCGAGGCCGGTGGGGATCTCAGCCATGGTTCGGGGACTCCTTGCGGTCGCGTAGGAACTTGGCCCAAGTGGCGGGCGTCGTGTGGAGTATCGCCCCGCTGGGGTCGCCGCTCTCGGTGAGTCTGACCGTGCGGCCGGTCGATGTGGTGACGCTGAGGCGGGCGTCGCCTTCTCCGCAGTACGACGACTTCTGCCAGTTGGCGTTCGGCATGGCGGGCCCTTTCAGAGGCGTTGGGCAATCATGTGGATGAAGCCCCGGGAGTCGTCTGGGGCGAGGGCCCCGGGCTCCATGTGGTCGAGCAGCTTTTCGATACTTCTGGAGTTGGGCCTCGGCGTCGAGCAGCACGGCCCCGTGGGGGGCTGGTCGAGGTGCACTGTGTCGAGCTGGGGCATGCTTCCCAGCGCGTACGCGACGGACTGGCCCGTGACGTCACCCCTGACCGGCCAGGGACAACGGGGAGGGATCGTGCTTCCCGGGCCGCTCTCTCTCGTGCTCGCCACCGATTCTCATCCCGTGTGCGGCCCCGGTGGGGCGGACTGAGGGTCACTCAGTGTGTTGGTGCGCTGCGCTGTCTGTACCCGTCACTCACATGGGTAGTTCTAGTGGCATATGCGCATAATGGGACTTTCGGTGGACACGAACTTCTCCGGCACTTCAGCCGCATCCTCAGCTCAGCTCAGCTCAGCTCAGCTCGGAGAAGGAGAGTTCCTCATGGTCGTACGTCACCGGGTCGCCCTCGCGTCGGCCGCCGTACTCGGCGCGCTCGCCATGTCCGTCAGCCCCGCCGTCGCGCACTCCGCCGCGCCGGTCGCCGCGCCCGTGCCTCTCGCCGGGCTCGCCGCGCCTGCCCACTGCGGCTACTACGACGGCAACGGCACGACCCGGCGCGGCCGGTCCGGCGCCGCTGTGAAGGAGGTGCAGTGCCTCATCAATTACTGGGCCGGGGGGCGGCCGCTCGCTGTTGACGGCATCTTCGGGGCTCGTACGGAGAGCTGGGTCGTCCACTTCCAGGACGTGAACGGTCTTCGGGTCGACGGGATCGTCGGGCCGCAGACCTGGGCTGCTCTGCGGGCCGTCTGAATCCGAAGCAGTACGTGAGTGTTGTGTCCGTCACCGCGTGGCGGAGGCGGACGCGGCATTGTGGACGTACGTGAGTGATACGGCATCGGACGCGCGCGCCAAAACTGCTGTGAACCCGTCCCGGATGGGGGAGGGTTGAGGGGTGCGCAAAGTCTGGGTGGCCACTGGGATCGGGATCGGGCTCTGTCTGAGCTTTGTCGCGCTGCTCGTCGTCGGCACCTTTTCCGCGGCCGCGGGGCTGGCCGGCGGTGCGGGTGGCGGGCGGGCGGTCGGGCTGGCCAAGGGGGCCGTGCCCGCGCTCTACCAGCCGCTCGTACAGAAGTGGGGCAATCTCTGCCCGGCCATCAACCCCGCGCTGCTCGCCGCGCAGTTGTACCAGGAGAGCGGCTGGAACCCACAGGCGCAGAGCCCGGCCAACGCGCGCGGCATCGCGCAGTTCATCCCGGGGACGTGGGCCGCGCACGGGGTCGACGGGGACAAGGACGGGGACCGGGACATCTGGGATCCGGCCGACGCGATTCCGTCAGCCGCGACGTACGACTGCCAATTGGCCGGATACGTCAAGAAGGTGCCGGGGGATCAGACCAAGAACATGCTCGCCGCCTACAACGCGGGTGCCTACGCCGTCATCAAGTACGGGGGCGTTCCGCCGTACCGCGAGACGCAGAACTACGTGAAGATCATCACCAGTCTGGAGCAGAGTTTCGCCCGGCCTGTGGGGCGGGTCGAGCCGTCGCGGCAGGCCGCCGGGGCCATTTACTTCGCGCAGAAGAAGCTTGGGACCAAGTATCTGTGGGGCGGGAACGGCACGCCTGAGCAGGGCGGGCGTTTCGACTGCTCGGGGCTGACGCAGGCCGCGTACCGGACCGTCGGGATCGAGCTGCCACGGGTGGCCAACGATCAGTACAACGCGGGGCCGCATCCTTCGAGGGACGAGCTGCTGCCCGGGGACCTGGTGTTCTTCTCGGACGACCTCACCAACTCGCGGGCCATCCGGCACGTCGGGTTGTACGTCGGCGGCGGGTACATGATCAACGCGCCGTACACCGGGGCCGTGATTCGCTTCGACAAGATCGATACGCCGGATTACTTTGGGGCTACCCGGGTGACCGAGGATGGCGCGAAAGCACTTCCCACGGACCTGCCGGAGGACCGCAGCGGCGCGTGACGTGGCTGGAACTCTCCGTTATCGCCACCCTCTGAGCTGCGAAGACGTATCTCTCTTCGATAACGTCATGGTGATCATTCGGTGGAGAGTGGAACGGTGGGGGCCGGCCGGGCGTTCCCTGGACTGGGGAAGTGGAACAGTTCGCGCTGACCACGCAGCACTGTTCGCGTCGCAGTACGGACCACGGCACGGCATCGCATCGACGTATCGCATGGCATCGCATGAACCACGGGGGTTCGCAGGAGCGGCACGCAGACACGTGTGCCGCGCAGCAGGCAACAAGGCAAGGGGCCGCGGCAGATGGCTGGACTCGCACTGGATGGGGCGAACCCCGACGTCAGTCTGCTCTACGACATCAACGGACTTGCGGCGGATGCGCCGCACTGGTTCGACCGGGTCATGGAGTTCGTCGGTGAGTACGGGACCATGTTCGGCATGGTCCTGGTGGCACTCTGGTGCTGGTGGGGCGTGCGCAGGCGTGAGGATGCGGTCACGTCTGTGGCCGGGCTCGTGTGGGCGCCGTTGGCGGCCGGGATCGCGCTGCTGATCAACATCCCGATCCGTGGGTTCGTGGAGCGGCCGAGACCGTTCAACGACCACAAGGGCCTTGAGGTCCTGGTGGCGGGCAAGACGGACTACTCGTTCGTCAGCGACCACGCGACGCTGGCGATGGCCATCGCTGTCGGAGTCTTCGTCGCCAACCGGAAGTTCGGGCTCGTGGCGATCGGGCTGGCCGTCGTGGCGGGCTTCTGCCGCGTCTACGCGGGCGTGCACTACCCGACCGACGTCATTGGCGGATTCGCCCTCGGTACGGCCGTGGCGCTGCTGCTCGCGCCGGTCGCGATGGCGCTGCTGACGCCGCTCATGGCGGCGATCGCGCGTTCGCAGAAGGTGGGCTGGCTCGTACGGGCGAAGGGGTCCGTGGAGCGTGGTGGGGCGAGCGCGGGTTCGGGGTCGGGGTCGGGCGACGGTGGGGCGGCGATGGTCCCGGCGCCGCGCGCCGGAGACAACGAGCGCAATGACCTAGCTGCCTGACGGGGTGTCCGGATTGCAGGTTACGTCGGTCTACAGGGCCTGGGGGAAGTCGAAGAGCCGGTCCGGGTCGTAACGCTTCTTCAGCTGCGTCAGACGGTCCGCCGCCGCGCCGTAGTACGCCTTCCGCCAGTCGGTCAGGGTCGCGTCCGTGTAGTTCTGGTACGCGGCCCCGGAGGCGTACCGGCGCATCGCTTCATGGGCGTTTTTCAGCCAGGTCTGCTGGGCCGTGCCCGCCGTGCCCGCCCGCCACGCGCCGATGTACTGGGCGAGTACCCGTGAACGGCGGTGCACGAACGCCGTCGCGAGCGGGTCCACGCGGTTGACCGCTCCGCCGAGCGCGGTCAGCGCGATGCTGCCGGCGCCGCCCTCGGACACGGGGAGCCGGGTGAACGCCTCGGTCTGGGCGAGCAGTGCGCGTACCCCCGCCGGCGGGAGCGATCGGTCGAAGAAGTCGCTGCGGGCCGCGTACGTCTCCCGGCCGAGGGCGCCCTGGGGTGTGCGGCCGGGGGTGGTGCCCGGAAGGTGGCACTGGGCGTCGCTGAAACCGGCGCAGCCGGCGTACACGAGCATCGACTCCTGGAAGCTGCGGCGGCGCAGCGAGACGGAGCGGGCGGGGGCGCCGATCTTGTCGGCGAGGCGGTCGACGGCGTTCTGGAGATCGGTGTGGGTGCCGAGCGAGAACGCGGAGACGGAGACGTTGGGCGTCGGGCCGCCCGGGCCGGCGGCGAGGTGCGCCGACGACCAGATCTCGTCGGGCTGGTCCGGGCCCCACTCCTGCCAGACGGTGACGACGGCCTGCGCCTTCGACCAGGGCCAGGAGAGGAACGCGGTGACCGCTTCGGGGGCGGGGTGGGTGCGGAAGGTCAGCTCGGTCACTACGCCGAAGTTGCCGTTTCCCGCGCCGCGCAGGGCCCAGAAAAGGTCCGGGTTCTCGGCCGACGTGCAGTCGAGGCGCTCGCCCGCGGCGGTGATCAGGGTCGCGGAGGTGAGGCTGTCGCAGGTCAGGCCGTACGCACGGGAGACGACTCCGTGGCCGCCGCCGAGGGTCAGGCCGGAGATGCCGACGGTGGGGCAGGAGCCGGCGGGGATGGTGCGGCGGCCCTGGCGGGCCAGGCCCTGGTAGACGTCGATGAGCTTGGCGCCGGCGCCGATGGTTGCGGTGGTACCGGTCGCTTTGACTTGGGCGAGCTTCGATACGTCGATGACGAGGCGGCCGGTGCCGGTGGACCAGCCGGTGTAGGAGTGGCCGCCGTTGCGGATGGCTACGGGGGTGCGGTGCGCTGTGGCGAAGGCCAGGCATTCCTTGACGTCCGCGTCGGATGCGACGTAGGCGACCGCGGCGGGCTTCAGGTTGTCGAAGCGGGTGTTGTAGAGCTGGCGGGCGGTCTTGTAGGCGGCGTCCTCGGGGCGGACGAGCGGGCCGTCGAGGCTGCGGGCGAGAGCGGCCCAGGTGGGGGTGGTGGAGGGGGGTGGGGTTGGCGTCGCGGCGGCGGCCGGGGTGCGGGTGGCCGGGCCGGGGCCTTTGGCGGTGCGGCTGCCGGTGTCGGGGCCGGTGGTGGCGCCGGTGCCGGTGCAGGCGGCTGCGGCTGCGGTGGCCGCGAGGGCCGTGGCCGAGGTGAGAAGTGTGCGCCGTTCCATGTTGTTGCCTCCCGGAGGCGAGACGGCTTTGCGTCGGAACGGGTTCCTGCGGAGGCGGAGTTTTCCGGTGGCGGCGCGGTGCGGTGCGGGTGGTGCAGTGGAGTTTCCCCAGCCCCGCCCCTTCCCGAAACCGGGGGCAAGCCCCCGGCCCCCCGGAGCAGGTGAGGCGCGGGGCGCCCCCACACCCCCTGCACGGCAGCTTCGCGCCGCAGCCCGCGTGGCCGTAGGCGCGGCAGCGTTGCGCTGCTGTGCGCGCGGCAGCTTCGCGCCGCATACTCGCGTGGTCGCAGGCGCGGAGTTCTTCGCCGCAAGTCGATGGCCGCCATCTGTCCTCGGGGGCGCGGCGGTGTGCCGCGCCCCTTTCGTGCGGGGGCGTTCGTTGTACGGGCGAGCGGCGGGGTCAGGTTATTTGTGCGTGTTGCTCCGCGTCCGTGCGGGCTCGGTCGCGGGAGCGGCGGGCCGGGCCGCGCCAGCCGCAGGAGCAGTGGGCGAAGCAGAAGGAGCCGCGTTCGGTTGTGCCGGTGCGGTGGGTGGTCGCGTCCGGTGTGGCTTCTTGAAGCACGCGTTCACCGTACCGTCGCCGGTTCGTCCCAGGTCCGTCGGCCTCCTCGTCGGCAGTGGGTTTGCTTCGGGCGTGACCGGGGTCGTGGGGGGTCGTTAGGAGGGGCGGGTGGGATTGGACACCGGGCAGTAGTGCGTTGGGGGTTGGCGGCGATGGTGGTGCAGCAGCACAGGAGCAAGGGCGGGGCGGTCGCTGTGGCCGTCGTGGCCGGGCTGATCGCGACCTCCTCCGGATGTTCCGGTGGCGGAGCGGTCGCCGAGGACCAGCAGGGCGGTGACCCCCTCGTCAGCGTGCGCGGCGCCGCCGATGCGCTGGTCGCCGCCGGGAGCTCCAAGGCTCGTACGTCCATGGTCATGGCCACCGGCGGCACCCGCGTCACCATCCGGGGCGAAGGGGCGTACGACTTCAAGAAGCCCATGGGGCAGCTCAAGGTGCTGCTGCCGCCCGACCCCGACGGCGCGGACAAGCACCGGCCCATCACCGAGCTGCTCGCGCCCGGTGCGCTCTACATGAAGAACCGGGGCGCGGGCGTGCCCGCCGACAAGTGGGTGCGGATCGACACGACGACGCTGGACGACGGGAATCTGGTCACCGGCGGCGCCACGGATCCGCTGGCCGCCGCGGAGTTGCTGCGCGGGGCGAAGGAAGCGACGTACGTGGGACGGGCCGATGTCGCCGGCACCGGCGTCCGGCACTATCGCGGGGTCACCGACATCGGCCGCGCCGCACGCGTCGCCTCGCCGCATGTGCGCGGCGCGCTCGCCGCCGCGGCGAAAGGGTTCTCCAAGGACGCGGTTCCGTTCGACGCCTATCTCGACGACCAGGGGCGGCTGCGCAAGGTCCGCCACCGGTTCGACTTCGCCAACGCGGGACGCACGGTGGCCGTCGCCTCCACGACGCTGCTGTACGCGTTCGGGGCGCCGGTCGAAGTGCGGCTGCCCGCCGGGCGGGACATCTACGCCGGGAAGATCCAGGCGTAGGGCGGCAGGGCGCAGGGCGCGCAGGGACGCGGCACGCTCCGGCGTGGGTGGCGGGGAAATGGTCCGTCCGTGCCATGCGCCGGGCGTGCCGCGCTGCCTACGCTAGGAAGCCGACGACGGCTGAAAGAGGTGATGCACGTGGCTCCGCTTCGCAGTACTACGCCCGTCCAGGACCACATCGCCCTCGCCGAGATCGAGCTGTGCGGTGAGTTGATGATCGCGGCGTCCGCCGCAGACGGGGAACGGCTCAGCCCGGACCGTATCGACGAGGTGCTGATGAACGTGGATGCGGCGTCGGCCGGGGCGGCGGAGCGTTCGTCCTGAGCGTGGCGACGGCCGACTGCCGGGCGGGGGCCGTGCCTCCGCCCGGGCCCGGCTCGGCTCAGGTCCGCAGCAGGCGGGCGATCGCCTTGGTGGCCTCTTCGACCTTCTCGTCGATCTCTCCGCCGCCCTTGACCGCCGCGTCCGCCACGCAGTGCCGCAGGTGCTCCTCCAGGAGCTGGAGGGCGAAGGACTGGAGCGCCTTCGTCGACGCGGAGACCTGGGTGAGTATGTCGATGCAGTAGACGTCCTCGTCGACCAGCCGCTGCAGGCCGCGGATCTGGCCCTCGATCCGGCGCAGGCGCTTGAGGTGCTCGTCCTTCTGCTTGTGGTAGCCGTGCACACCGAGGTCGTGGTCGGTCACCACGGCTTCGGAGGCTCCGGAGGGCGCTTCGGTCGTCGTCGCGCCGGCCGCTTCGGTGGTCGTCATCGCGTCCTCCCGTTGTCCTGAAAGGGGCTGTATACCCCTCGCGGGTATATGGTAACGAATTTTGTGGGTAAGGGCTCGGGGGCCCGTACAGAGCACTGTGCCTGATGGGCGACACTGAAGAACGCCGGTTAGCCGTGGCCGGATGATGCGCCTAGCATCACCCTGACCGAATCCAATGCACCCCGAGGACCCCACGTGCGCTTTCGTCTGACCCCCAGGGAGACGAGCTTCTACGACATGTTCTCCGCATCCGCGGACAACATCGTCACGGGCTCGAAGCTCCTCATGGAACTGCTCGGAGCGGACTCCTCCGCCCGGGTCGAGATCGCGGAGCGGATGAGGGCAGCGGAGCACGCGGGGGACGACGCGACCCACGCGATCTTCCACCAGCTCAACTCCTCGTTCATCACGCCGTTCGACCGCGAGGACATCTACAACCTCGCGTCGCAGCTTGACGACATCATGGATTACATGGAGGAGGCCGTCGACCTGGTCGTGCTGTACCAGATCGAGGAGCTTCCCAAGGGTGTCGAGCAGCAGATCGAGGTCCTGGCGCGGGCGGCCGAGCTGACCGCCGAGGCCATGCCGCACCTGCGGACCATGACCAATCTGACCGAGTACTGGATCGAAATCAACCGGCTTGAGAACCAGGCCGACCAGATCCACCGCAAGCTGCTCGCGCACCTCTTCAATGGCAAGTACGACGCCATGGACGTGCTCAAGCTGAAGCAGATCGTGGACGTACTGGAGGAGGCGGCCGACGCCTTCGAGCACGTCGCCAACACGGTCGAGACGATCGCCGTCAAGGAGTCCTGACCTCCGGTGGACACCTTTGCGCTCATCGTGACCATCGGGGTCGCGCTCGGATTTACGTACACCAACGGCTTTCACGACTCCGCGAACGCCATCGCGACTTCGGTTTCCACGCGGGCGCTGACCCCGCGCGCGGCCCTCGCCATGGCCGCCGTGATGAACCTCGCCGGTGCCTTCCTCGGCAGCGGCGTCGCCAAGACCGTCAGTGAGGGGCTCATCGAGACCCCGCACGGTGACAAGGGGATGGGAATCCTCTTCGCCGCGCTGGTCGGGGCCATTGTGTGGAACCTCGTCACCTGGTACTACGGTCTTCCTTCGTCCTCCTCGCACGCGCTCTTCGGCGGCATGGTGGGCGCGGCGCTCGCGGGCGGCACCGAGGTCATCTGGACCGGGGTGCTGGAGAAGGTCGTCATCCCGATGTTCATCTCGCCGTTCGTCGGGCTGCTGCTCGGCTATCTGGTGATGGTCGTCATCCTGTGGATGTTCCGGAAGTCCAACCCGCACAAGGCGAAGCGGGGCTTCCGTATCGCTCAGACCGTCTCGGCCGCCGGCATGGCGCTCGGGCACGGCCTTCAGGACGCGCAGAAGACCATGGGCATCGTGGTGATGGCGCTGGTCATCGCCGATGTCGAGGGTCAGGGCGACGCGATTCCGGTCTGGGTCAAGATCGCTTGTGCGGTGACGCTTTCGCTCGGTACGTACGCGGGTGGCTGGCGGATCATGCGTACGCTCGGCCGCCGGATCATCGAGCTGGACCCGCCGCAGGGCTTCGCGGCGGAGACGACGGCCGCGTCCGTGATGTACACGGCCTCGTTCATGTTCCACGCGCCGATCTCGACGACGCATGTCATCACCTCCGCGATCATGGGCGTCGGCTCCACCAAGGGCTCTCGCGCCGTGCGGTGGGGTGTCGCCAAGAACATCGTGATGGGCTGGTTCATCACGATGCCGGCCGCCGCGCTCGCTGCTGCCGCGACCTACTGGATCGTGCTGCTGGCCTTCGGGTAGTCGCAGCCCAAGCCAAATGGGCCCGCCCCCGCTCCTTGTGAGGAGCTGGGGGCGGGCCCTTTGCCTTGCGGTGGCACCGCCATGCAGCACCGCAGGACAGCCATGGCGGCCGGCTTCTAGCCGAAGCGGCCTAGCCGAAGCGGCCGGAGATGTAGTCCTCCGTCGCCTGGACGGACGGGTTGGAGAAGATCCGCTCGGTGTCGTCTATCTCGACGAGCTTGCCGGGCTGGCCGATCGCCGCGAGGTTGAAGAACGCCGTACGGTCCGAGACGCGCGCCGCCTGCTGCATGTTGTGCGTCACGATGACGATCGTGAAGCGCTCCTTCAGCTCGCCGATCAGGTCCTCGATGGCGAGGGTCGAGATCGGGTCCAGGGCCGAGCAGGGCTCGTCCATGAGGAGGACCTGCGGCTCGACCGCGATGGCGCGGGCGATGCACAGACGCTGCTGCTGGCCGCCGGAGAGGCCGGAGCCGGGCTTGTTCAGGCGGTCCTTGACCTCGTTCCAGAGGTTGGCGCCGCGCAGGGACTTCTCGACGACCTCGGCCAGTTTGGCCTTCTTGTACGAGTGGTTGAGGCGCAGGCCCGCCGCCACGTTGTCGAAGATCGACATGGTGGGGAAGGGGTTCGGGCGCTGGAAGACCATGCCGACCGTGCGGCGTACGGCGACCGGGTCGACGTCCTTGGCGTACAGGTTCTGGTCGTCCAGGAGGACCTTGCCCTCGACGCGGCCGCCGGGGGTGACCTCGTGCATCCGGTTGAGCGTGCGCAGGAAGGTGGACTTGCCGCAGCCGGAGGGGCCGATGAAGGCCGTCACGGAGCGGGGCTCGACGGTCATCGAGATGTCGTCGATCGCCTTGTGGTTGCCGTAGTAGGCCGACAGGCCGCTGATGTCGATTCGCTTGGCCATCTGAATCACTGCTTTCTGCTGGCCTTAGCGGCCGGTGCTCGGGGCCTTCCAGCGGGCGATGCCGCGGGCCACCAGGTTGAGGATCATGACGAAGGCGATCAGGACGAGCGCTGCTCCCCAGGCCCGGTCGACCGATGCTTCGGTGCCGACGATGTACTGCTCGTACACATACAGCGGAAGCGAGGACTGAGCGCCTTCGAAGGGGTTCGGGTTGATCAGCTTCGTACCGAAGACGAGCAACAGAACCGGGGCGGTCTCACCCGTGATACGGGCCACCGCGAGCATCACACCGGTGGTGATTCCGCCGATCGCGGTCGGCAGCACCACCTTGAGGATAGTCCGCCACTTGGGGACACCGAGAGCCAGAGAGGCCTCGCGCAGCTCGTTCGGTACGAGCTTGAGCATCTCCTCGGTGGAACGGACGACCACCGGCATCATCAGGATCGCGAGGGCCAGCGCGCCGGCGAATCCGGAGGGCCCGAAGCCCAGCATCAGATTCCAGGTCGCGAGGATGAACAGGCCCGCGACGATCGACGGGATGCCCGTCATGACGTCGACGAAGAAGGTGACGGTCTTCGCCAGCCTCCCGCGCCCGTACTCGACCAGATAGACCGCGGTGAGCAGGCCGATCGGGGCGGCGATCAGGGTGGCGATGCCGACCTGCTCCAGGGTGCCGAGCAGGGCGTGGTAGATACCGCCGCCCTCGTCGGTGTCGAGCAGGCCGCTCATCGAGTGGGTGAGGAAATACCCGTCGAGGACCTTGGCGCCCTTGGAGATCGTGACCCAGGCCAGTGAGAGCAGCGGGACGAGGGCGAGGATGAAGCAGACCCAGACGAGGCTGGTCGCGACCCGGTCCTTGCCCTGGCGGCTGCCCTCCACCTTGGTGGTGATGGCGAAGGTGGCCAGTACGAAGATCAGGGCGGCGAGCATGCCCCACTGGACGCGGCTGTGCCAGCCGGCGACGAGGCCGAGGCCGATACCGGCCGCGACGGACCCGGCGGCGATGGCGGTGGGGGCCCAGCGGGGGAGGCGGGCGTGGGCGAGCGACGCGTGCAGCGTGGGGGACACCGGGCGCTTGTCCATTACCTGGCTTGTCTGGTTCATGCGTTGGCCCCCGAGTACTCCTTGCGGCGGCCGATGATCCAGCGGGCCGCTCCGTTGACGAGCAGCGTGATGACGAAGAGCACGAGACCGGAGGCGATCAGGGCGTCGCGGCCGAACTCGTCCGCCTCGTTGAACTTCGCGGCGATGTTCTGCGCGAAGGTGCCGCCGCCCGGGTCGAGCAGCCGGCCGGAAATGATGAAGCTCGGCGAGAGCACGACGGCGACGGCCATCGTCTCGCCGAGGGCGCGGCCCAGGCCCAGCATCGAGGCGCTGATGATGCCGGAGCGGCCGAAGGGGAGGACGGACATCCGCATGACTTCCCAGCGCGTGGCACCGAGGGCCAGGGCGGCTTCCTCGACCATCTTCGGCGCCTGGAGGAAGACCTCGCGGGTGACGTTGGTGACGATCGGCAGGATCATGATCGCCAGCAGGATGCCGACCGTGAAGAGGTTGCGGGCGACGCCGTCGCTCGTCTTGTCGAAGATGTACGTCCAGCCGAGGTACGTGTCGAGCCACTTGTTGAGGCCGTCCAGGTACGGGACCAGGAAGACGGCGCCCCACAGGCCGTAGATGATGCTCGGGACCGCGGCCAGCAGGTCGACGACGTACGCGAGCGGCGTGGCGAGCCTGCGCGGCGCGTAGTGCGAGATGAACAGCGCGATGCCGATCGCGACCGGCACGGCGAGGGCCATCGCGATGATCGAGCTGACGATCGTACCGAAGAGGAGGACGGCGATGCCGAACACCGGCGGGTCGCCGGCCGGGTTCCACTCGGAGGTGGTCAGGAAGTTGGCTTCGTCCTTCGAGAGGGCGAGGCCGGTGCGGTAGGTGAGGAAGGCCGCGATGGCAGCCATGATCACCAGGAGCGCGATTCCGGACCCCCGCGACATGGCGAGGAAGACGCGGTCACCGGCGTGGCTGCTGCTCTTGGACGCGAGCTTGGTGCCGGGTCCGGGCGGCGGTGGGGCGGACGATGCTGTTTCGGTTGCTATATCCATCGGTTTTCTCCGGTCTGCGGAGCCGGTGAGGGCTCCTGGCGGCGGTGCACCGGAAGGCGCGGCCGGCCCCGGGTGGCGGGGCCGGCCGCGGCCGGGGTCAGGAGAGGGTGGGGACGATCTCGCGGACCTTCGTCGCGATCTCGGCCGGGAGCGGCGCGTAGTCGGCGTCGGCCAGGACCTTCTGGCCCTCCTCGCTGACGGCGTAGTTCAGGAAGGCCTTGAGGGCGGGCAGGTTCTCTGCCTTGTTGCCCTTGTCGCAGGCGATCTCGTACGTCACCAGAACGATCGGGTAGGCGCCCTCGGCCTTGGTGGCGTAGTCGAGGGAAAGGGCCAGGTCCTTGCCGGTGCCGGTGACCTTGGCGGCGGCGATGGCCTTCGAGGCGTTCTCCGTGGTGGCCTCGACCGGGGCGGAGGCGCCGGTGTCGACCTTGACGGTGTTCAGCTTGTTGGCGGTCGCGTAGGACAGCTCGAAGTAGCCGATCGCGCCGTTGGTGCCCTTGACGTTGGAGACGACGCCGGAGGAGCCGTTGGCGGCCTGGCCGCCCTTGGCCGGCCACGACTTCGACTTCGGGTCGTACTTCCAGTCGCTCGCGGCGGCGGTGTTGAGGTACTTGCCCAGGTTCTGGGTCGTACCGGACTCGTCCGAGCGGTGGAAGGCCTGGATCGTGGTGTTCGGGAGCTTGGCGTCCGGGTTGAGCTCGGCGATCGCCTCGTCGTTCCACTTGGTGATCTTCGAGTCGAAGATCTGCGCGAGCGTCTTGGCGTCGAGAACGAGGTCGTCGACGCCCTCCAGGTTGTATCCGATGGCGACCGGACCGCCGACCATCGGCAGGTTGATGCCCTGGCCGCCCTTGCAGATCTTCTTCGACTCGGTGACCTCCTCGGGCTTGAGCGCCGAGTCGGAGCCGGCGAAGGCGACCTGACCCTGGTTGAACTTGGTGATGCCGCCACCGGAGCCGATGGCCTGGTAGTTGACCTCGGTGCCTGCACAGGCGGCCTGGAAATTCTTGACCCAGAGGTCCATCGCGTTCTTCTGCGCGGTCGAGCCGGCTGCGAGGAGCTGGCCCTTCGCGTCGTCGCACTCGATGTTGGCTGCGGCGTTGGTCTTCTCGCCGGAGCCACCGGTCGAACCGGTGTTGTCGTCGGAGCCGCACGCCGTGAGGACCAGGGCGCCGGAGACGGCGAGGGCGCCGAGCGCGGTGGCGCGAAGCCGGTTCTTGCGCTGAAGCTTCACTTTCGGGTGTTCCTTCCAGGAGCCGCCGGGCCTGGGTGGTGGCGGCGTGCGAAGAGGTAGTCGTACTCGGGTCCCAGCTGCGCAGTGAGGTGGCCATCTCTCGATGTGCCTCGCACTGTGTACGTCCGAAATTAGGCAGAACAGGTGAAGCCGTCGACGGGGGAGAGTGAACGGGAGGTGAACCGTGCCGAACGGTGTGGTGTGCGGGGGCGCCTCGCGGCGGGCGATGGGGGTGCTGTGCGGTGGGGCGGGGTGCTTGCTGTGCTCTTGCTGTGCGGTGCCGGGAGGGCCGTGGCCTGGGCGGGTTCGGTGGGCCGGGGGATGCTCCCCGTGCGGAGGGTGCCCGAAACGCGGCGGTCTGCGCCGTTGCGCGGCTTGACGCCCACCACCCGCCCGCCCGTTCTACGGGGGTCAAGGGGTGCGAACGGGTGCGAACCCTGGTGGGCGGTCCGGGGCCGCACCTCATGGCTCGGCGGTGTTTACGCGTGGTGGAGGGTGGCCAGGAGGGCGTCCACGAGGTCGCGGTCGCGGGGTTGCGTCAGATGGTTTCTGGCCGCCGTGGGGGAGAGCCAGAGGATCCGGTCCACCTCGTCGCTCGGGATGAACGCGCCCCCCGTCGCCTCCGCCGCCCAGTACGACACCCGCTTCGGGCGGCCGTTCGCGACGTACCGCAGAGTGGGCAGCCGCGCCCCCGGCTCGCAGTGGTGGCCCGTCTCCTCCAGGACCTCGCGCAGCGCGCCCGCCAGCTCGTCCTCGCCGTGCTTGAGCTTGCCCTTGGGATGCGACCAATCATCGTATTTCGGGCGGTGTACGAGGCAGATCTCCAGGCAGCCGTCGCCCGGCGACCGGCGCCACAGCACGCAGCCGGCGGCGAGGACCGTGTCCGCGGGGTCGGTCATGGTGCCGTCGCCGTCGCTGTGGCCGGCTGCCACACCTGCTGGAAGGCGAAGCGGGCCGCCTCGACCTCGTGCCGCTGGTCGGCGTGGAGGACACCGAGGGCGTACGCCGTCGCCGGGGCGATGCGCGGGGTACGGGCCGCCGATGCGGCCGCGGTGGCCGCCTCGGCCGCGTCCCGGTGGCGGTCGAGGGCCTGCGCCGCGGGGAGTGCGTCGGCGGGGGCCGCGACTACCTCCTGCGCGTAGCGGTGCAGGCGCAGGAGGAGGCGTACGTGGTGCCAGGGGGCATCCTGCGCCTCGCTGCTGGGCGCTGCGGCGAGGCCGTGGACGA
The DNA here is from genome assembly GCF_056836825.1 of Streptomyces sp. TRD_SC_5. Classification (NCBI taxonomy): domain Bacteria; kingdom Bacillati; phylum Actinomycetota; class Actinomycetes; order Kitasatosporales; family Streptomycetaceae; genus Streptomyces; species Streptomyces sp. TRD_SC_5. Next base: position 3,935,014 of record NZ_JBWZZS010000001.1, read on the forward strand.
GTGCCTCGGCGTTGTACGGGTGCGAGGCGCGGCCCAGCGGCAGTGCGGCCACCGCTTCCCTCAGCCGCTGCTCGGCGCCCGTCGCCAGCGGTGCGAGCACTTCGGCGGCGGGCGCGGCGGCGGCGGGGCCGAGCGGAACGTCCGAGGCCAGTAAAGCCACGGCGTCGGCGACCGCGTGGAACCGCGAGGAACCCAGCGCCTGAAGCGCCGCCGAGTGTGCCCGCGTCCTGGCCAGCGTCAGCTGCCGCTCCAGGAGCGCACCGGCCCGGGCGGCGCCCACGGTCAGCGAGCTCCCGGGTTCCGAACGGCCACCGCCGCCACCGCCACCGCGCGCCGAGGGCACGGGGGCCGCGCCCGCGCCGCCCCCAGCCCCCGAAAGCCGGTTCAGGGCTTCCAGCAGCCGGCTGAGGCGGGCCGCGTAGGCGTGCTCGCGGGCCAGGGTGCCGGTGAGCCAGGCCAGCTCTGCGCGCAGGGTGTCCGCCCAGCCGGTGTCGGTCAGCGGCCGGAACGTGTGCAGCGTCCCGCTGATCCGCCGCGCCGAGCCGCGCAGCGCACGGGCAGCCTCGACGGCGTCCGCCGCGCCCTGCGCGTCCTGCCCACTCTCGCGGTGCAGGCGCAGACTGCGCAGGAAGTCGGCGGCCTGGGCGTGCAGGTACGGCGCCAGAAGCTCATGGGAGAGCACGTCCGCCGGAAGCCCCCGCCGCCGCAACCCCCGTCCGGCTCCCCCTTCACCGGCGCCGCCACCGGGGCGTCGGCGTTCACCGTGAAGGCCGCCACCGGGGCCGCCCGCACCGGGAAGGTCGCCGGTGGTGAGGTCCTCGCTGGTTGGGGCCTCGCGGGGCAGGTCCCCGGTGGGAGGCCCGGCGGGCGGAGCGGCGCTCGGTGGGCCCTCGTCCGGCAGTTTCCCGGGCCCCGCATGCGGAGGGGCCGGGTCGGTGTCCGGGCGGGGGCGGGGTCGGGCCGCGGTGTCATGGTTTCGCACGCCGGCGCCTCCGGGCGTCAATGAGCATCTCCTGTACGTGCCGCAGCGGCTGTCCCTCGGCGTCCGTCGCGCGGCGCGTCCAGTTGCCGTCGGGGCCGAGGTGCCAGGAGGACGTCGAGTCGGACATTCCGGTTTCCAGCAGCCTGCTCAGTGACGCCCGGTGGGCCGGGTCGGTCACCCGCACCAGAGCCTCTATGCGGCGGTCGAGGTTGCGGTGCATCATGTCGGCGCTGCCGAACCAGACTTCGGGCTCGCCGCCGTTGCCGAAGGCGAAGATCCGCGAGTGTTCGAGGAAGCGGCCGAGTATCGAGCGGACCCGGATGTTCTCCGAGAGGCCGGCGACTCCGGGGCGTATCGCGCAGATCCCGCGTACCCAGATGTCGACCGGCACGCCCACCTTCGCCGCCCGGTAGCACGCGTCGATGATCGCTTCGTCGACCATCGAGTTGACCTTGATCCGGACGTACGCGGGACGGCCCGCCTGGTGGTGCGCGGCCTCCTTGTTGATACGGGCGACCAGCCCGTCACGCAGGGACTTGGGGGCCACGAGCAGCCGGCGGTAGGTCTCGCGCCGCGAGTAGCCGGACAGCCGGTTGAAGAGGTCGGAAAGGTCCGCGCCGACCTGCGGGTCGGCGGTCAGCAGCCCCAGGTCCTCGTACAGGCGGGCCGTCTTGGGGTGGTAGTTGCCCGTACCGACGTGCGAGTAGCGGCGCAGCAGGTCGCCCTCCTGCCGGACGACGAGGGACAGCTTGCAGTGGGTTTTCAGGCCCACCAGGCCGTACACGACATGGCAGCCGGACTCCTCCAGCTTGCGCGCCCACTTGATGTTGGCCTGCTCGTCGAAGCGGGCCTTGATCTCGACGAGTACGAGGACCTGCTTGCCGGACTCGGCCGCGTCGATCAGCGCGTCCACTATCGGGGAGTCGCCCGAGGTCCGGTACAGCGTCTGCTTGATCGCGAGCACGTCCGGGTCGGCCGCCGCCTGCTCCAGGAAGGCCTGCACGGAGGTGGAGAAGGAGTCGTACGGGTGGTGCAGGAGTACGTCGCGCTCGCGCAGGGCGGCGAAGACGTCCGGCGCGGACGCCGACTCGACCTCGGCGAGCTCCCGGTGAGTGCCCGCGATGTACTTCGGGAACTTCAGCTCCGGCCGGTCCAGCGCCGCGATCCCGAACAGCCCGGTCAGGTCCAGCGGGCCGGGCAGCGGGTACACCTCGGCGTCCGACATCTTCAGCTCGCGGACGAGGAGGTCAAGGACGTACGGGTCGATCGACTCCTCGACCTCCAGCCGCACCGGCGGCCCGAAGCGGCGCCGCATGAGCTCCTTCTCCAGCGCCTGGAGGAGGTTCTCGGTGTCGTCCTCCTCGACTTCGAGGTCCTCGTTGCGCGTGACCCGGAACATGTGGTGCGCGAGCACCTCCATCCCCGGGAAGAGCTCCTCGAGGTGCGCGGCGATGACGTCCTCGAGGGGTACGTACCGCTGCGGCGACGCCTCCAGGAAGCGGGACAGCAGCGGCGGCACCTTGACGCGCGCGAAGTGGCGGTGGCCGCTGACCGGGTTGCGTACGACCACGGCGAGGTTGAGGGAGAGCCCCGAGATGTACGGGAACGGGTGCGCGGGGTCCACCGCGAGCGGGGTGAGGACCGGGAAGATCTGCTGGCGGAAGAGCGTGAAGAGGCGCGCCTGCTCCTTCTCGGTCAGGTCGGGCCAGCGGATGAGGTGCACGCCCTCGTCGGCGAGGGCCGGGGCGATGTCCTGCTGGTAGCAGGCGGCGTGCCGGGCCATGAGCTCGCGCGAGCGGGTCCAGATCAGCTCCAGCACCTCGCGGGGCTGGAGACCGGACGCGGACCGGGTGGCGACACCGGTCGCGATACGGCGCTTGAGGCCGGCGACCCGGACCATGAAGAACTCGTCGAGGTTCGAGGCGAAGATCGCGAGGAAATTCGCTCGTTCGAGGAGGGGGGTGGCAGGGTCCTCGGCCAGTTCGAGCACCCGCTCGTTGAAGGCCAGCCAGCTGCGCTCCCGGTCGAGGAAACGGCCCTGGGGCAGCTCTGTGTCGGCCTCGGCGTCCTCTACGTACGTATCCAGATCGGCGTCGATGTCGGGATCCAGATTCGTCACCGGCGACCCCGCCAGGGTGTGCGGGCGGTGCGCGGCGATGGAACCGACGGACGGCTGAGCATGCTGGACAGGGACATCGGCGCTCGGCTGCTGGCTCATGAACCCATTGTTCCGCGCGTAGGGGTTTCCGGGCGCGCCGAGAAGGGGTGATGTGCGGGAGGTTCTCCCGTTCGGGGAGGGTGGCACAGCGGGCTGCATTCCGAGAGGGTCGCAAGCGTGTCTGAATACGCGGTAACGGAGACATGACGTGCAGGATGCGGGGCCGGGGCCGCCGGGGCCGCCGGGATGTGTCCCGGCGGCCGTTCGCTCCCCCCGGTCAGGTGCTCCGGCGGCGCAGTACGTAGAACGCGGCGGCCGTCAGCAGGACCGCCAGGGACAGCACGATGCCGGTCTCCACGAGCTGCAGCGGCCAGAAGTTCGACGCGGGGTGGTACTCGCGGAAGCTGGTGATGCCGTGGTCGGCGTAGCACTGCTGGACGTCGTTGCTGCTCCAGCACTGCTCGCCGGAGACGCGCTCCCCGTCGGCGTTGGTCATCCAGTCCGCGACGGGAAAGGCGCCTTCGGGCGTGTCCAGCGTGAGCCTGGTGGGACCGCTGATCGTCGTGGTGGTCCAGAGCCCGCTCCGCGCGTTGGCCAGCGCCACCATGACGGCGCCGGTGACGAGCGCGGTGACGGCCATGGCGGGCACGGTGCGGCGCACCAGCAGCCCGACAAGCGCGCCGACGGCCACGGCGAGCAGGGCGTACGCGACGGAGACCGGGCCGATCGCGGTATAAAAGTGCGGTTCGTACCAGCTGTGGCCGTACACGTCCTTCCCCACGTACATCCAGCCCCAGCGGTAGACCCCGGCCAGCAGGGTCACGCCGGCGAGTACCGCGAGCGCGGTCACCGTGAGCTTCGCCGTGAGCCAGCGGGCGGGCGTCACCGACTGGGTCCACAGCATCTTGTACGTGCCGCTCTCCAGCTTGCGTGCGACCATCGGCCCCGCCACGAACGCCCCGACGAGCAGCGGGATCAGCAGCATGCCCACTGCGCCGTTCTCCATGACCCACATGCTGGTGCTCTGGACGCTGCTGTACTGGGAGATGTCGTCGCTGCAGCGTGTGATGTCGCCGTCCGGGCACTTGGCCTGCGCGGACGCCATCCAGACGCGCAGTGCGACGACGGTCCCGGCGGACGCCACGAGCAGGGCCAGGGTCACCCACAGCGGGCGGCGGTGCTGTCGGACCGTGACCCAGGCCGGGCCGCGGAGTGTGATCGCGCTCATTCGCCCGCCACCGCCCCCGCCGCTGCGGCGCTGGGGGTGAGCAGGGCGGGCGCTCCGGGGGAGCGGAGGTGGGCGAGCAACAGTTCCTCCAGGGACGGTTCCATGGTCTGCCAGTCGTCGCGGACCGGGCCCTCGCGGCGGACGAGCGCCGTGAGCTGACGGCCGGTCGTACGGGACTCGACGACCGTGTGGGGGGCCAGGTCCCGTACCGGGCCGGTGAGCAGGGTGTGCGCCGCGAGGATGTCCTCCGTCTCGCCGCCCAGCCGGACCCGGCCGCCGTCGACGAGCAGCAAGTAGTCGCAGGAACCCTCCAGTTCGGCGAGTACGTGCGAGGACATCACGATGGTCGTGCCGCGCTCGGCGGACTCCGCCATGAGCGCGCCCATCAGCTGGTGGCGGGCCAGCGGGTCCAGGTCGGCCATCGGCTCGTCCAGCAGCATCAGCTCCGGCCGCTTGCCGAAGGCGAGGGCGAGCGCGAGGCGGGTGCGCTGGCCACCGGAGAGGCTGCGGACGCGGGCGTGCGGGGCCAGATTTCCCTCCTGTACGATCCGGTCGGCCGCCGCCGCGTCCCAGCGGGCGGGGTTGAGTTCGCGGCCCATGCGCAGGGTGTCCCGGACGCTCAACTGCGGCAGCAGTGGCTTGTCCTGGGCGACGTAAGCGACCCGGGAGCGGGCCTCGGCCGGGGAGACGCCGAAGATGCGTACCGTGCCCTCGGTGGGGCGCAGGAGGCCGGCCGCGGTGGCCAGGAGCGTCGACTTGCCGGCGCCGTTCGGTCCGGCGAGTGCGCAGATACGGCCCATGGGCACGCGGAAGGAACACTCGCGCAGGGCCCAGCTGTCGCCGCGCCGTCTGCCGTAGGTCTTGCCGAGGCCGGTCGCCTCGATCGCCGGTGTCATGCGTCGTCCCCCATGGTGTCCAGTACGGAAGTGAAGAGCGCGGCCATGTCGTCCCTTTCCAGGCCGGCCTCGCGGGCCCGCGAGGCCCACTCGGTGAGCTCGGCGCGCAGCGAAGTGTCCGCGGTGGCCTGCCCTCCCCCGAGGGAGCGGGTGACGAACGTGCCGAGCCCGCGCCGGGCCTCGACCAGGCCCTCGCGTTCCAGCTCGCGGTACGCCTTGAGCACGGTGTTCGGGTTGATCGCCGTCGCCTCGACGACCTCTCGGGCCGTCGGGAGTTTGTCGCCGGGCTCCAGCAGGCCCAGGCGGAGGGCGTGTTTGGTCTGCTGCACGATCTGGAGGTAGGTGGCGACGCCGGTGCGCCGGTCGATGCGGAACTCGACCACGTGGGCTTGCACCCCCTTTCACTAATTAAGTAGTGGAAGGGTGGTGCAAGAAAGGGGGCGGTGTCAACAGACCCCGCCCCCCACCCTGTTGCTGACGACCGGTTACGACTCCGTGCGGTACATCAGATCCGTCTCGTGCGTGCTGAAGCCGAGCCGCTCGTACACCGTCACCGCCGCCGTGTTGTCCGCGTCGACGTAGAGCATCGCCGTCGGCGCGCCCTGCGCCGCCAGGTACCGCAGGCCCGTCGCGGTCAGGGCCTTGCCGAGGCCGCCGCCCTGCGCGTCGGGGCGGATGCCGACGACGTACACCTCGCCGAGCTGCTCCTCGGCGTGCACCTTCGTCCAGTGGAAGCCGACGAGCTCGCCGTCGCGCTCCGCCAGGAAGAAGCCCTTGGGATCGAACCACGGCTCGGCCTTGCGGTCGTCCAGGTCGCGCTGCGTCATGCCGCCCTGCTCGGGGTGGTGCGCGAACGCGGCCGCGTTCACGGCCAGCCAGGCGGCGTCGTCCTGCCCCGGCACGAAGGTGCGCACGCTCACGCCCGCCGGGTACACCGGTTCCGGGATGTCCAGCGGGGTCAACGGACGCCGCATCTGCCGCAGTTCGCGAAAGAGCGTGAGCCCGAGCACCTGCGCGAGGTGCCGCGCCGCCGACTTCCCGCCGTGCGCCCAGACCCGCAGCCGCTTGCCCGACGCGTCCATCACGGTCGTGCCGAGGGTGCGGCCGTGCCCGTGACCACGGTGCGAGGGGTGTACGACCAGCTCGGCGGCCGGCGCCTCGACGGGATCGGTGTCCTCCAGCTGCGCGTAACCGAGGAGGGGCCCTTCGCCGACGTACAGCAGGAAGTGCCGGATCCCTTCCCGGTGCCCGCCGCGCAACTGGAGCCGGCCCTGCTCGGAGACGGCCTGCATGCCGTCCGCGTGGGCGGCCTCGTCGAGCAGCGCCAGGACCTCCTCGGCCTGCGCCTCGTCGAGCGCGTCGAGGGTCTGGATCTTCCGGAGGAAGGCGGGGGTCGTGGGGTCAGTCGTCATGAGTACGAGCGTACGGCGGCGGTGCTGCGGCAGGGGTGAGCCGGTTCCGCTCTTCGTCATGGAGCAGGTCGTCGACGACCGGCCCGTAGAAGCCGAACACTTGGAGATGGCGTTCAGATGCGCACGGAGTCGCGCGGCGGGATGGGTGCCCCGCCCGTTCGTCGCGTTCAGTTACGGCCCGCGTCCGCCGTCGGAGTGACGGCCGTCCAACAGACCACGTACCGCCGAAGGCAACCAGCTTGTAACCCGTCACCCCCTGTTGCGCTACGCGCGTTGACTTTAGGCTGCGGTTCGTCCGTCACGCTGAACTCACAAGGGGACAGATGTCAGCGAACCCTCGTACCACTCGCAGCCACCGTGCGACCCGGCGCATACTCGCCTCCGCCGCCGGACTCGCCACCCTCGGTGCCCTCGTCGCCGCGATGCCGGCATCCGGGGCGGAGGAAGGCGCCGGGGCAAGCGCTCGGCAGCACACGTCGAAGCCCTCGCGGACCGTGGACGTACAGCTGCTGTCCTTCAACGACCTGCACGGGAACCTGGAGCCCCCGGCGGGCTCGGCCGGCACGGTCACCGAGACGCAGCCCGACGGGACGGCCAAGGTGATCCCGGCCGGTGGCGTCGAGCACCTGGCGACCTCCCTGCGCAAGGCGCGCAAGGGCGAGCGGTACTCCGTCACCGCCGCCGGCGGCGACATGATCGGTGCGAGCCCGCTCATGTCCGGGCTCTTCCACGACGAGCCGACGATCGAGGCGCTGAACAAGCTCGACCTCGACGTATCGGCCGTCGGCAACCACGAGTTCGACGAGGGCGCCACCGAGCTGGCCCGCATGCAGAACGGCGGCTGCCACCCGGTCGAGGGCTGCTTCGAGAAGGGCAAGGAGTTCGAGGGCGCGGACTTCCCGTACCTCGCCGCGAACGTCACGAACGAGAAGACCGGCAAGCCGGTCCTCAAGCCGTACACGGTGTGGAAGAAGAACGGCGTCAAGATCGGCTTCATCGGGGTGACCCTCGAAGGCACTCCGAACATCGTCAGCGCCAACGGCATCAAGGGCCTGAAGTTCCACGACGAGATCGAGACGGTCAACAAGTACGCCAAGGAACTCGACCGCCGGGGCGTCAAGTCGATCGTCGCGCTGATCCATGAGGGCGGCTCGCCCGCCTCCTCCTCGTACAACTACGACTGTGACTCCCCGGGCGCCGGCGACGGCATCTCCGGTCCGATCGTCGACATAGCGAAGGGCATCACGCCGAAGGTCGACGCACTGGTCACCGGCCACACGCACCAGGCGTACGTGTGCACGGTCCCCGACCCGGCGGGCAAGCCGCGCATGGTCACGTCGGCGTCCTCGTACGGCAAGCTCTACACGGACACCACGCTCACCTACGACCGCCGCACCAAGGACATCGTGCGTACGGGCGTCAAGAGCGCGAACCACATCGTCGTCCGCGACCAGGAACAGGCCAAGATCTGGGCCCCGGACATGACCTCGCTCATCGGCCGCTGGAACGCGCTGGCCGCCCCCATCGCGGGCAAGCCGCAGGGCTTCATCTCCGCCGACATCAACGGGCGCGGCTCGACGGCCCCCGAGAAGCCGCTCGGCGACCTGATCGCGGACGCGCAGCTGGAGGGGCTCGCCCCGGCCGACAAGGGCGGCGCGCAGATCGCCTTCATGAACCCCGGCGGCATCCGCTCCGACCTCGTCTTCAAGGCGAGCGGCAGTGAGGGCGACGGCGTTGTGACCTACGGCGAGGCGTTCACCGTCCAGCCGTTCACCAACATGATGAACGTCGTCGACCTGACCGGCGCCCAGCTGATCACCGCGCTCCAGCAGCAGGTCAGCGGCGGCAACGAGGCCTCGCCGAAGATTCTCCAGGTGTCGAAGGGCTTCACGTACACCCTGGACATGACGAAGGCGGGCGCGGCCCGTATCGACGTCGCCTCGGTGAAGCTGAACGGCGCCGCGCTCGACCCGGCGAAGACGTACCGCGTCGCCATGAACGAGTTCCTCGCGGGCGGCGGCGACGGCTTCCCCGTCTTCAAGGAGCACAAGAACAAGCTGGTCGGCGCCTCCGACCTGGACATCTTCAACGCCTACCTGGCGAAGAACTCCAGCGCGGCCACCCCGATCACACCCCCGGTGGCCGACCGCATCACGGTCGTCAAGTAGTACGCGGCAAGCAATACAGCGGGGCGGCACCCGAACCGGGTGCCGCCCCGCTCTGCTGTCCGTGGGCCGCGCGTCAGGCCGTCTCGGGAGGTGGCGTCGGTGCGCCCGGGAGGTGGATCAGGGCTTCCGTGCCGGCGGCGGTGTCGGTCGGGCGGCGCAGGGTGACCGTGCCGCCTGCCTGCTGGACGGTGCGGGCCACGATGGACAGGCCGAGGCCCGAGCCCGGCAGGGCGCGGGCGGACGGGGAGCGCCAGAAGCGCTCGAAGACGTGGGGGAGTTCGGCGTCCGGGATGCCGGGGCCGTGGTCGCGTACCGTCAGTGTCCCGTTCGTCAGGGTCACGTCGACCGTGCCGCCCGGCGGGCTGAACTTCACCGCGTTGTCCAGGACGTTGACCAGCGCCCGCTCCAGCGCCGCCGGTTCGGCCCGTACGTACCAGGGCCGGAGGCCCGCGTTGATCGTCAGCTCCGGGCCGCGCAGGCGGGCGCGTTCCAGGGCGGTGGCGGCGATCTCGTGCAGTGCTACGACTCGGAGCGGGCTGCCCTGATCAGCCGTGTCGGGGCGCGCCAGCTCCTGCAAGTCGCCGATCAGCGACGCCAGTTCGGTCATCTGTGCCTTGACAGACGCCATGAGCGCGGCCCGGTCGGCCGGGGGAATCGCGCGGCCGGTCTCGTCGCTGCGGGCGAGCAGTTCCACGTTCGTACGCAGGGAAGTGAGCGGCGTGCGCAGCTCGTGGCCCGCGTCGGCGATCAGCTGCGCCTGGCGGTCGCGAGAGGAAGCGAGGGCAGTCGTCATCGCGTTGAAGGAGCGCGAGAGGCGGGCGATCTCGTCCTCGCCCTCGACCGGGATGCGTACGGTCAGGTCCTCTGTGCGCGCCACGTGTTCGACGGTGTCGGTGAGTTTGTCGACGGGACGCAAGCCGGCGCGGGCGACCCACAGCCCGGTGGCGCCGGCGCCCAGTACGCCGATGCCGGAGAGCACGAGCAGCACCCAGGCGAGGGAGCTCAGCGGATCGTCGACCTCGCTCATCGAGCGAGCCACGGAGACCGCGAACGGTGGACCGGGGAGCAGATTCTGCCGAGCCTCCCTGGGCGGATAGGTGTAGACCCGCATCTCCTCACCGTCGGCCGCCTCCGTGGTGTGCAGCGCGTCTTCCTGCTCACCGGACGCCACGGCGATGTCGGCGGCCTGCGCCGGGATCGGCGAGACGCCGGGGGAGGTGCAGGGCTCGCCGGAGGCCGTGACGAGCTGCACGGTGTACAACTCCGGGGCCGTCACCGCTGCGTTACGGCCCGCGCAGGCCAGGCGCAGGTTCTGTACGTAGGCCTCGCTGACCTCGACGCTGCGCAGCGAGTCGTCCAGCTGCGCCTCCAGCTGCGCCCGCGTCACGAACCAGCACGCCGCCGCCACCGCCGCCACCGCGATCGCCACCGCCGTCGCCGTCAGCAGCGCGAGCCGGGACCGCAGCGGCAGCGCGCGGAATCTGCGCAGCGCACCGCTCACGCCTCACCGCCCCGCAGCGCGTACCCCACACCCCGCACCGTGTGCACCAGGCGCGGCTCGCCGGCCGCCTCCGTCTTGCGGCGCAGGTACATGACGTACACGTCGAGGGAGTTCGAGCTCGGCTCGAAGTCGAAGCCCCACACGGCCTTGAGGATCTGCTCGCGCGTCAGCACCTGGCGCGGGTGCGCGAGGAACATCTCAAGGAGTGTGAACTCGGTGCGGGTCAGCTCCACCGGCCGCTCGCCCCGCATCACCTCGCGCGTCGCCAGATCCATCCGCAGGTCGGCGAAGGACAGGACGTGCCCCGGCGCCTCCTCGCCGACCGCGCCCCCGGCGGCGTACGAACTGCGTCGCAGCAGCGCCCTGATGCGGGCGAACAGCTCGTCCAGCTCGAACGGTTTCACCAGGTAGTCGTCGGCGCCCGCGTCGAGCCCGGTCACGCGGTCGCCGACCGTGTCGCGGGCGGTGAGCATCAGGATGGGGAGGGTGTCGCCGGACGAACGGATGCGGCGGGCCGCCGTCAGGCCGTCCATGCGCGGCATCTGGATGTCGAGGACGATCAGGTCGGGGTCGTACGACGCGGCCTTCGCGAGCGCGTCGATGCCGTCGACGGCGACCTCCGTCCCGTACCCCTCGAAGGCGAGACTGCGCTGCAGGGCCTCGCGCACGGCGGGCTCGTCGTCGACGATCAGGATGCGCTCGGCGGGGGTGTTCATCGGGCTTCCTCGGGCTCGGTCACTGCGTGGTGGCGTACGTCGCTTTCAGCCTCGCACGGTACGGATGTCAGCTCTCGCCCCCGGCGCGCAGCTGCTCCAGGTCGGCCTTGACCGTGTCGACGGGGATGGCGAAGCCGAGACCGACACTGCCCGCCGCGGAACCGCTCGCTCCGCTCGGGGCGTACATCGCGGAGTTGATGCCGATGATCTCGCCGTTCATGTTGATGAGGGCGCCGCCGGAGTTGCCGGGGTTGAGGGAGGCGTCGGTCTGGATCGCCTTGTACGTCGTCTTCGACGAGCCGGTGTCGCCGTTGAACTGCTGCCCGCCGAACTCGAACGGCCACTGGCTCCCGCCCCCCGGCTGCTCCTGACCGCCCGGATTCTCGTCCTTCGACACGGTCACGTCCCGGTCGAGCGCCGAGACGATGCCGCTGGTCACGGTCCCGGTGAGCCCCTCGGGCGAGCCGATCGCCACCACCTCGTCGCCGACCTTGACGTCGTCGGAGTCCCCGAGCGTGGCTGCCTTCAGGCCGCTCGCGCCCCGGAGCTCGATGAGGGCGAGGTCCTTCTCGGGGGCGGTGCCGACGACATCGGCCGTGTACGTCTTGCCGTCGTTCAGCTTGACCTTGACGGAGGAGGCCCCGGAAACGACGTGGTTGTTCGTGATGATCTCGCCGTCGGCGGTGATGATCACGCCGGAACCGGTGGAGTCGCCCGAGGCGGACGTGGCGCTGATCTCGACGATGCTGGGGCTCACGGCCTGCGCGACCCCGGAGACGGTGCCCTTGCTGCTCTGCGAGACGTTCGTGCCGCTGACGCCGTTCGTGCCGGTCGCGGCCTCCGTGCCGGTGAGGCGCCCGGCGAAGGCCGCCGTACCGCCACCGATCGCGGCGGCGACGATGGCGACCGCGGCGATGAGCGCGACCGGCCGCCGGGCCCGCCGGTGGTGCGCGGGTGCGGCCACCGGAGGCGCGTACGCCGGCGGCGGTGGGTACGCGCCGCCGTACGAGAAGGAGGAGGGCTGCTGCTCGGGCTCGGGGTACTCGCCGCTGCGGCGGGGGCTCTCGGTCATGTCTCAGAGCTTGGCCAGCGGTTATGAGAACCGTCTGAGGAGCCGCTGAGAAGCCCGACAGAACCGTGTATGCCCCATATAAAGAGTTGTGTCGAGAGTTACGTCGCCGGGCAGCCGCAGGAGCGCCGTACCACCAGCGCCGAGGGGAACTGCTTCAGCCGCTCGCGCCGCGACCCGGCCACCCGCAGAGAGTCGTCCAGCACCAGGTCCACGGCCGCCCGCGCCATCGCCGGCCGGTCGGAGTACACCGTCGTCAGCGGCGGATCGGTCAGCGCCGCTTCCTTCACGTCGTCGAACGCCGCCACCGCCAGCTCACCCGGTACGTCGATCCGCAGCTCACGCGCGGCCCGCAGCATGCCGATCGCCTGGTCGTCCGTGGAGCAGAAGATCGCGGGCGGCCGGTCGGGACCCGCCAGCAGGTCCAGGCCGACCTTGTAGGCGTCGTAACGGTTGTACGGAGCGTGGAAGAGCCGGCCCTCGGTGGGCCGCCCCGCCTCCTGCATCGCCCGGCGCCAGCCCACCACGTGGTCGGCCACCGGGTCGCCGACCAGCGGTGTCGACTCCATGCCGCCCAGGCAGGCGACGTACGGATGACCGTGCTCCAGGAGGTGGCGGGTCGCGAGCTGCGCGCCGCCGATGTTGTCCGTGACGACCGCCACGTCGTCGATCGTCTCGGGCCGCTCGTGCAGCAGCACCACCCGCGCGTCCCACGCCTCGATCTCGGCGGCGGCCCACTCGCTCGGGCCCTGGCTGACCAGGATCAGACCGGAGACACGCATGCCGAGGAAGGCCCGCAGATAGTGGACCTCGCGCTCGTCGCGGTAGTCGGAGTTCCCGACGAGGACCATCTTTCCGCGGTCGGCGGCGGCCTGTTCGACCGCGTGCGCCATCTCGGCGAAGAAGGGCTGCCGCGCGTCGGGCACGATCATGCCTATGAGGTCGGTACGGCGGGACGCCATGGCCTGCGCGACCCGGTCCGGCCGGTAGCCGAGCTCCTTGATCGCGGCGAGGACACGCTCGCGCGTGGCCGGGGCGACCGGCCGGGGTCCGTTGTTGATGACGTAACTGACGACCGCGGTCGAAGTCCCCGCCAGTCGCGCCACATCGTCCCGCGTCACCTTGGCCACGCGCGGCAGTCTACGCGTGGTGACCTACCGCTGGGCAGGCCGTACTGCCTCTTCCCCCCGCGGTGCCGCCTCCTGGGCAGTGCCCGCCATACGGGTGACGGCCACAGGCGCCGCTTTTTGCGCCGCCTTGACCCTGGCCTCCTCGGCCGCCGCCCGCTCGACCTTCTCGGGAGTCACGAAGCGGTAGCCCACATTGCGTACGGTCCCGATCAGCGACTCGTGCTCGGGGCCGAGCTTCGCGCGCAGCCGCCGTACGTGCACATCGACCGTCCGCGTACCGCCGAAGTAGTCGTAGCCCCACACCTCCTGGAGGAGCTGCGCGCGCGTGAAGACCCGGCCGGGGTGCTGCGCCAGGTACTTCAGCAGCTCGAACTCCTTGAAGGTCAGGTCCAGTACCCGCCCCTTGAGCTTCGCGCTGTACGTCGCCTCGTCGACCGACAGGTCACCGTTGCGGATCTCCATCGGGCTGTCGTCCGAGGTGATCTGCTGGCGGCCGGTCGCGAGACGCAGCCGCGCCTCGACCTCTGCCGGGCCTGCCGTGTCGAGCAGTACGTCGTCGATGCCCCAGTCGGCGGTGACGGCCGCGAGACCGCCCTCCGTGACGACGAGGATCAGCGGACAGCCGGGTCCGGTGGACCGCAGCAGCTGGCACAGCGACCTGACCTGCGGAAGGTCACGGCGGCCGTCGATCAGGATGACGTCGGCACCTGGGGTGTCGACGAGTGCCGGGCCCTCGGCGGGGGCCACCCGCACACTGTGCAGAAGCAGGCCGAGGGCGGGGAGCACCTCCGTCGACGGCTGAAGGGCATTGGTCAGGAGCAGCAGAGAACTCATCGTCGGCCACCTGCCCGGGTCGTCCGGTCGTGCACGTTTCGCTTGCCCATTACGTCGGTTCCTCCTCGGTCCCTGCGAGGACGTATGCGGCACTGCTTCGTACTGCTTCCGCGATTCGGTCCCGCGCCCTGGGACCGCGCCGCGTCATCTGTCCGTAACAACGGTCAGAAAACACAAAAGGACCCGGGGGCAACGTTGCCCAGGTCCTATGCCCAGCAGAATAGCTCACATGAGTTCCGGACCGGAGGGTGAAAACCGCGAAATGCGTGTTCCCTCGATCACGCACGGCTCCCGGCGCACGGTTTTGCCGGCGGACGACGGGGTGCGGATCGAGGCGCTGTACGAGCCGTCGCAGGGCGGCGGGGACAGCGCGAACGACGACCTCGCGATCGTCGTCGCGCACGGTTTCACGGGCTCGGTGGACCGGCCGGCGGTCCGGCGGGCGGCGCGGGTTTTCAGGCGGTACGGCGCCGTCATCACCTTCTCCTTCCGCGGACACGGCGGCTCGGGCGGCCGCTCCACGGTCGGCGACCGCGAGGTCCTCGACCTGGCGGCGGCGGTCCGCTGGGCACGCTCGCTGGGGCACGAACGGGTGGTCACGGTCGGCTTCTCGATGGGCGGCTCGGTGGTCGTCAGACACGCCGCGCTGTACGTGGACGGAAGCGAGCGCCCGCACAGGGGGCGCACGGAAGCGCACCCGGCGGAGCGAGTGCAAGCGCGCGCCGACGCGGTGGTGGCCGTCAGTGCCCCCGCCCGCTGGTACTACCGGGGTACGGCGCCGATGCGGCGGCTGCACTGGGTCGTCACCCGGCCCGCCGGGCGGCTCGTCGGGCGCTTCGGGCTGCGGACCCGGATCCACGACCGGGACTGGGACCCGGTGCCGCTCTCGCCGGTCGAGGCGGCGGCCAGGCTCGGCGCGACGCCGCTGCTGGTCGTGCACGGCGACCGCGACCCGTACTTCCCGCTGGACCACCCGCGGTCGCTCGCGGCGGCGGCCGACGGGAGCGAACTGTGGATCGTGCCCGGCATGGGCCACGCCGAGAACGCCGCCGAGGAGACACTCCTCACCCGCATCGGCGCCTGGCTGACAGCGGCATAGCTCATCATGGAAGCCGACGAAAGGAGCGCCGCTATGGCAGTGGGCACCATCCGCTTCTGGGCGGCGGCCAAAGCCGCCGCCGGCACCGCAGAGGAGCCGTACACGGCCGGGACGCTCGCCGAGGCGCTCGACGCGGTGCGCGAGCGCCACCCCGGGGAGCTGACGCGCGTACTCCAGCGGTGTTCGTTCCTCATCGACGGCGACCCCGTCGGGACCCGTGGTCATGAGACCGTACGGCTGGCCGAGGGCGGCACGGTCGAGGTGCTCCCGCCGTTCGCAGGAGGATGACCCCCACACCATGAGCAACCAGCAGCCCTACCCGTCGTACGACGGACAGGACGGACGACCGGACCCGCACGAGGGTCAGCAGCCGCCGGCCGCGCAGGAGCCCGCCTTCACCCAGACGTGGGAGGGGCAGACCTGGGACACCCAGTTCCAGCCGGTGCAGCAGCCGTACCGGCCGCAGGACGCGGCCGCCCCGGGCGCCGCCGACGACACGGCGTACATGCCGCCGGTCAGCGGCGGGTACGCGCTGCCGCCGGAGGCCCCGGCGCCGTACGCCGAGTACCCGGCCGCTCCGACGGCGTACGAGCCCCAGGCGACGACGGCGTACGAGCCGCCGTCGGCCGCCTCCTCCGCAGCCGCACCGGGTGCCTTCGAGCCCGGCCACGCCCCGGCGCCGCCACGGGGGGCGTACGACCCCGCCTCGGGGGCGTACCAGCCCCAGCCGGCACAGTCCGGCTACGAGCCGGCCCCGGGGGCCTACCAGCACTCACCGGCTCAGGGGTCTCCGTCGTCGGGTGCGTACGAGCCGGCCCCGCAGGGCTACGCGCCCGCAGCGGCGGCGTACGAACCCGCACACGGAGCCGCGGCCGCGGCTCCCGCGCCGCACCCCGCCGCCACCGACTCCGCGTCGTACAGCGCGCCCACGACCATGGGCAACGCCCGCCCCCAAGCTCCGGGCTCCGCCCGAGCGGGGGAGACCCCACTCACCGCCGCCCAGCGCGCCCGCGCGGAGGGCCGGTCGCCGATCATCGCGCCCGGGATGCAGCCGGCCGCGCTGACCGCCGTGCTCGCGCTGCTGCTCGCCGGAGCCGCGGCCGTCGGCCAGTACGCACTCCTCGTGCCGCTCGTCCTGCTCCAGGCGGTCACCGCCGCCGGCTGGTTCCGGCTCAACGGCATGTGGCCCGCCCGGCAGGGCATCGCGCTCGCGTTCCTCGGCGGCGTCACCGCGGACATCGCGCTGCTCGCGGTCGACGCCGAGCACGCGCCCGCCGCGATCATCGGCACGCTCGGCGTCTGGGTGCTGCTCACGCTCGTGCTCCAGCTGCGCAACCGTGCCCCCGCCGACGAGCGGATGTACGGCCTGACGGCCACCGTCACCTCGGCCGCACTCGCCGTCATTGCCGCCGGCCACCTCGCGGCGGCCCCCGAAGCCGTGACCGTCGCCGGTGTCGCCGTCGCCGTCGCCGTACTGGCCCGCGCGCTGCCGCTGTCGGGTGTCGCCTCCGTGGTCGTCGCGCTGCTGGCCGCCGCAGGCGCCGGGATCGCGGCCGGCGGGGTGACCGACATGGGCGCCGAGGGCGCGCTGCTCGGATTCGCGGCCGGGGTGTTCGCGCTGATCGGCCTGCGCGTGGCCAGCTACGACTACCCCTCCCGGTTCGTCCACATGACGGCCGGAGTGGCCCTGCCGCTGACCGTCGCCGCGCCCGCCGTCTACCTGATCGGCCGGGCCATCGCCTGATGCCTGTGATTACCTGGCAGTAGGCTCGCGATCGTCAAGGGGGCTTGGACGAGTGCGACGAATCACACGAGTTGTGGGGGACCTGTAAGCATGCGTGCACTGCGAACACTGCTGGTCGTCGCCGTGATCCTCGGCGGCATCTTCGTCGTCGTGGACCGCGTCGCGGTCAACTTCGCCGAATCCGAGGTCGCCGAGCGCGTCCAGAGCCGACAGGGCCTGAGCGGCGGCACCGAGGTGTCGATCAAGGGCTTCCCCTTCCTGACCCAGGTCGCCGCCAAGCACCTCGACCAGGTCGACGTCACCGTCGAGGGCGTCGAGGCGAGCGCGGAAGGCCGCACGGTCCGCATCAGTGAGATGACCGCCGAACTCCACGACGTGCGGGTGCGCGGCAGCGTCAGCAGCTTCGCCGGCGCGACGGCGGAGCTGGCCACCGGCAAGGCGCTCATCTCGTACGAGGACCTGTCCAAGGCCTCCGAGAGTGGCTTTCCCGTCTCGTACGGCGGCGACGGCAAGGTGAAGGTCACCGGTTCCGTCGAAATCCCCGGCGTCGACCGCAAGATCACGCGCAGCGTGCTGTCGAGCGTGAGCGTGATCGACGGCAGCACGATCCGGGTGCGGGCCGACGAGGTTCCGGGCGAGGGGCTCCCCGGTATCGAGGAAAGGGTCCGCGAGAAGACGGACTTCGACCGGCAGATCAGCGGGCTGCCCGAGGGCCTGAAGCTCGAAAAGGCAGAGGCGACGAAGGACGGGCTGGAGATCTCCGTGACCGGTACGAACGTGGGCCTCGCCGGATAGTGAGACGGCAGCGTCCGCCCCTCAGGAAGCGGGCGGGCGCAGACCGTGCGCGGGCCCGGAACGGCGACCCGCCGCCCGACCCCCGTCCCATATCGCGGACGATCGCGTCTCAGCATCCGACACGCCGGTGACATGCCGGTCGTGACCTCCCTACGATCGGTCCCATGCAGCAGCGACAGGCGGACCTCACGAAGCGGCGGGCAGTAGACCTGTGCCGCGTCGCCGCCATGCTCTGTCGTACTGCCTGAGCGGGTTCTGACCGGACCGGAACAGTCCGGCACCCGCCTTCCCCGGCCCTTTGACCGACCGAACTGGTGCAGTCGAAGTCAGGGCCACCCCCGTGCGGTCGTACGCCGCCCCGTTCCGCGTATCGGCGTACCCGCACACAGCCCCTCGCGCATAACCGCCGCACACTGCCCCGGAGGAGAACAGCATGAGCCGCAGCGACGTCCTGGTCGACGCAGACTGGGTCGAGGCCCACATCGAGGACCCCAAGGTCGCCATCGTCGAGGTCGACGAAGACACCTCGGCGTACGAGAAGAACCACATCCGCAACGCGATCCGCATCGACTGGACCCAGGACCTCCAGGACCCGGTCCGCCGCGACTTCATCGACCAGGCCGGCTTCGAGAAGCTCCTGTCCGACAAGGGCATCGCGAACGACACGACGGTCGTCCTCTACGGCGGCAACAACAACTGGTTCGCCTCGTACGCCTTCTGGTACTTCAAGCTCTACGGCCACAGCGACGTCCGCCTGCTGGACGGTGGCCGCAAGAAGTGGGAGCTCGACTCCCGCGACCTGGTCGCCGAGGTCCCGAAGCGCCCGGCCACGCAGTACAAGGCCCAGCCGCAGGACACCTCGATCCGCGCCTTCCGCGACGACGTCGTCTCCGCGATCAACAACCAGAACCTCGTCGACGTGCGTTCCCCCGACGAGTTCAGCGGCAAGCTGCTCGCCCCGGCCCACCTCCCGCAGGAGCAGTCGCAGCGTCCGGGCCACGTCCCGTCCGCCCGCAACATCCCGTGGTCGAAGAACGCCAACGACGACGGCACCTTCAAGTCCGACGAAGAGCTCAAGGCCCTGTACGAGGCCGAGCAGGTCGACCTGGCGAAGGACACCATCGCGTACTGCCGCATCGGTGAGCGCTCGGCCCTGACCTGGTTCGTCCTGCACGAGCTGCTCGGTGTCGACAACGTCAAGAACTACGACGGCTCGTGGACCGAGTACGGCTCGCTGGTCGGCGTGCCGATCGAGCTCGGCGCCAACAAGTAACCCCTCTCGCCTGCGACTTGAAGGACGGATTCAACATGTGTGGAGCAAAGGCCGGCGGCCCCGACGCCTCGACGATCAAGCCCGGTGAGACCACCATCCAGGGCAGCGTGACCCGCGACGGCGAGCCCGTCACCGGTTACGTGCGCCTCCTGGACTCGACCGGCGAGTTCACCGCCGAGGTCCCGACCTCGGCCACGGGCCAGTTCCGCTTCTACGCGGCCGAGGGCACGTGGACCCTGCGCGCGCTGGTCCCCGGCGGCACGGCGGACCGTACGGTCGTCGCCCGGACGGGCGGTCTCGCAGAGGTCGCGATCGCCGTCTGACGACGCGTTTTCTACTGGCCGAAGGGCCGCACCCCAGGGGTTTGGACGCTGCCTGGTCCGGGTGCGGCCTTTCGGTCGTACCGTGGAGGTATGTACGAGCGGCGGCGGCACGCCTACTTCCTGCTGATGGGCGGATGCATCGTTCTCTTCGTCTCCGCCTGGGCCCTCGTGCGGCTGTGGTCCGTGCCGGTGGCCGTGGGGATGTGCTTCGCCGCGATGGTCATTCCGCCGGTCGCGGCAATGGTCGCCAACCGGCGGGGCCCGGAGGACCGCTGGTGGGACGACCCCTCCGGCGATCCGAAGTCCGACGACTGGTGGGACGAGCTGGACGGCAAGAAGCGCCGGCAGTGAACGCTCAGTAGACGAGGGACCGGACGTCGTCCGCCATGATCTCGCTGACGAAGACCTGGGCGCCCGCGATCCGTACGCCCTCGATCACGTCCTTCTCGGTGATCTCGCGGCGCGCCGCGCACTGCGTGCACAGCGTGATCTGTCCGGCCGCCGTGATCGACTCGATCAGGTCCGGCAGCGGCGCCGCGTGCGGCAGCTCGAACTCCGCCGCGCGCCCCGGCAGCGCGAACCACGCGGACTCGCCGGTCAGCCAGAGCGAGACCTCCACCCCACTGGCGACGGCCACCGCCGCCACCGTGAACGCCTGCGAACACCGCTCGGGGGCGTCGGCCCCGGCGGTCACCTTGATCACGAGCTTCTTCGCCATGACCGAACTGTAATCCGAAGCCGTACAACCGCCGCCGCCCCTCACTGGTCTGTACTGCGCCGCAGGTGATGGAACCTGCGCTTCAGGTCTCGTGGGGGGACCCCTTGGAAGCTCAGCAAAACGTTCCTGACCAGCAGGAACCAGAAGAATCGACCGCGTCGGCGGAGGGCCGACCCGCGCGTCCCGCCCGCCCTCGCGGCCGTACGACCCTGATCATCGCCGCCGCCGCGGTGCTCGGCATCGTCGCCGGAACGGCCGTCGGATACACTGTCCAGGCCGAGCGTCCGCCGACGCCGCTGCCCGCGCTGGCGCAGACCGGTCTGGCGTACCCGGCTAAGTCGCTGCCCAAGGGCAAGGAACCCGAGCCGCTGTCCGCGAAGGACGACCGCCGGGTCAAGACGGACGGCGACCTGCGCAAGCTCCTCCTGGCGAAGCCGGCGGGGGCCCGTGACACGCGCATGGTGGGGCTGGACGACGGCTGGGTGGGCCTCGCCGAGTACGCCCTCGACTTCGACGAAGAGGACTACATGTTCGAGTCGCTGGTCGGGGAGGAGTTCCGCCGGGTCGCGGGCGTCGCCTGGGACCAGGGTGAGAACCGGCAGACGAGCATCCGCCTCGTTCAGTTCCACTCGAGTCCGTTGGCGGGCGCCGTCGAACACGCCGAGGGCCAGCAGTCGTACATGCCGTACGACACGGACGGCGCGGGCAACGAGGGCGACCCCGTCAAGGGCAGCGGCAACGGCCGGTACTACCTCTACAAGCCGGAGCGGGAGGCCGGGTACCTGCCGTCGTACCGGGCCAGGGCCATCTTCCAGCGCGGCGACGTCATGGCCGACATCAACATCTTCGACACCGAGCCGATCAGCAAGGGCGACATCCGCGCGCTGGCCGAGCGGCAGCTGGAGCGCCTGTGAACAAGACGCCTCTGAACAACAATGTGACGCGCCGGCTGCTCGGCACGGCGCTTCCCGCCCTCCTGGTGCTCGGCGCCGTCGGGGGCGGACTTGCGTACACCCGGCACACCGTCGACGGGGCGGACCGGACCGCTCCCGTCGTCGAATGGGAGGACACCGACACCGGTGAAGAACCGGGCAAGGACCCGGCGGGGAACGCCAACAAGGGCCAGGACTCGACGGAGCTCAGCAAGCTGCTGCTTCCGGTGCCCGACGATTACCGGCTCGGACCGGACATCTCGGAGTACGGCAATGACGCCGAGCTCAGCGGCGCGCAGGCCGAGGCACTCCTCAAGGAGCAGGGGCGCGGGGTGTCCGGCAAGAGCCGCCGGGACTACGAGAAGCGGATCGAGCGGCTGGGGGTCCGGGGCATCGCCGTGCGTTCGTACGCCTCCTCGGACCTGAACGACCTCGTCGTGGACGTGCAGATCATCCGGATGGAGAACAAGAAGCAGATCCGTGATCTGTTCACGGTCCAGACGGAACTGGCGGGTCTCTTCGACACGCGCAAGGGCCCGAAGATCAAGGGCCACAAGAAGGCCGCCTGCTTCATGACGCCCCCCGCCATCGCGGTCGGCGGCGCCAGGACAGAGCTCGACGGGATGACCTGTCTGGCGTACGACGACGAGCTGCTGGTGAGTGTCAGCTCCTCCGGCGCCAAGCCCTTCGACAAGTCCGCAGTCGCCCGTCTCGTGAAGGACCAGCTGGACCACGTCGTGTCCCCCGGGGAGTACATATGACCGAGCAGCTCACACCGCCGGCGACGCCGGACGAGGCCTCCGGCCCGCTCCCGCCCGCCGAAGCGCCTGTCGTTCCCCGGCCGCCCCGCAGGGTTCTACGGGCCGTCGCCCGCTGGAGCGCGGCCGTGCTGGTCTGCGGCGGGCTCGGCGCCGGCACCGCGTTCGGTGTCGTGGCGATGGAGCGTACCGACGTACCCGGACTGGCGACCGAGCACGACGGTCGCTGGGACTATCCGGAACTCTCGCTGCCCGCGCTGCCGGCCGGCTCTCCGCGCCCCTTCAGCGAGGGCAACAACGGGGAGATTCACCACGCCGACCTGCGCGAGCTGATGCTGAGCGCCCCGGCGGGAGCGAAGCCCGACAAGAAGCTGACCGGTGAGTGGGTCGGCGACGGCGAGTACGCCTCCGTGTACGAGAAGGACGAGCGCTCCCGCATCCGGCAGGCGCTCAGCGACTCCGCCGTACGGCACATCGCCGCGCGCGGCTGGACCATGCCTGACGGCACCGCGTCCCGGATCTATCTGCTCCGCTTCAACTCGGTCGCGTACGCGGAGCGCTTCAAGGACGACGTGATCGACGTCGGGCTGGAGGGCGGCGCCCCCTTGACCGGTGCGCCCGTCGTCGCGCTGGACGACAAGTGGACCGGTCTGCGTGAGGTGCCGAGCGTCACGGCGTATGTGTACGTGGAGAAGAAGCCGTACGACGCACGTCAGGTCAGGCAGGCGTACATCCAGGCCGGTGACACGCTGGCACTGGTCACGCACTCCGGAAAGGGCAGCGCCGCGCAGGTGCCCTTCTTCCAGTCCGTGATCCTCCAGGGCCAGCTGCTCGGCTGAAGCCCCCGGACGGCCGTGCCTGCCCCCGCCGACTAAGCTGGGGCCCGGCCCCGTACTGCCCACCGCTCATGCAAGGAGCAACCCCGTGCTGACGATTTTCTTCGAAGCCCTGCTGGTTCTGGTCTGCGTCGGCGTTCTCGCCTTCACCGGTCTGGCCGTGAAGAAGCTCTACCAGGGTCAGCGCTAACCCACCCTGCCACCCCTCCCCTCACAGATCGCCTGAGCAGCTCATGATCGAGATCCCGTCCGACCTCCACCCCGACCTTGTCCCCCTCGTCTTCCTCCTCGGTAACTGGGAGGGTGCGGGTGTCTTCGACTTCCCCGGTGACGAGAAGGCCAACTTCGGCCAGGAAGTCACCTTCACCCACGACGGCCGGGACTTCCTCGAGTACGTCTCGCACACATGGGTGCTCGACAACGAGGGCAAGAAGGTCCGGCCGCTGGAGAGCGAGTCCGGCTACTGGCGCGTCGACAAGGACCGCAAGGTCGAGGTCGTCATGATCCGCGACCAGGGCGTCGTCGAGATCTGGTACGGCGAGCTGGCCGACCAGAAGCCGCAGATCGACCTGGTGACGGACGCGGTGGCGCGTACGGCCGCCTCGGGGCCCTACACCGGCGGCAAGCGTCTCTACGGCTACGTGAAGAGCGACCTGATGTGGGTCGGCGAGAAGGCCACCCCGGACGTCGAGCTCCGCCCCTACATGTCGGCGCACCTGAAGAAGGTCGTCGACCCGAGCGAGTGGGCGAAGGACCTCAAGGACCTGCCCGACGACGGCATCGCGTTCTTCAAGTAAGCCTTCAAGTAGGCGGACACCACGTTGGTTGCTCGCCGCGCTGCCTACACTGGGCACGTGGTGAGCACCGACTGGAAAAGCGACCTGCGGCAGCGCGGCTATCGGCTGACGCCCCAGCGTCAGCTTGTCCTGGAAGCCGTGGACGCCCTGGAACACGCGACGCCCGACGACATCCTCGTCGAGGTGCGCAGGACCGCGTCCGGCGTGAACATCTCCACGGTGTACCGGACCCTGGAGCTCCTGGAGGAGCTGGGTCTGGTCAGTCACGCGCACCTGGGGCACGGGGCCCCGACGTACCACCTGGCGGACCGCCACCACCACATCCACCTGGTCTGCCGCGACTGTACGAACGTGATCGAGGCCGACATCGCGATCGCCGCCGACTTCACGGCCAAGCTGCGCGAGACGTTCGGGTTCGAGACGGACATGAAGCACTTCGCGATCTTCGGGCGCTGCAAGAAGTGCGCGGCTGAGGCTTCAGCGGAGGCTTCAACCACCGAGACGTAGGCTGGGTCACATGCTGCGACACTCACCGACCAGCCCCTTGCTCTCCCTGCCCGGCGCCGTCCTCGCCGAAGGGCGCGACGAAGGCGTCGCCGCGCACTACGGAGACCTGTTCCGCGAGCAGCGCGCGCTCGCCGACGGCACCGGCTTCGTCGATCTCTCGCACCGCGGGGTCGTCACGGTCACCGGCGACGACCGGCTGGCCTGGCTGCACCTCCTGCTCACGCAGCACGTCAGCGATCTTCCGGCCGGCCGGGCCACCGAGGCGCTGATCCTCACCGCGCACGGCCATGTCGAGCACGCGATGTACCTGGTCGACGACGGCGAGACGGTGTGGATGCACGTCGAGCCGGGTACGCAAAGCGATCTCATCGCGTACCTGGAGTCGATGAAGTTCTTCTACCGGGTGGAGACGGCTGATCGGACGGAGGACTTCGCGGTCGTCCACCTCCCGGCCGGTTCGATCGCCTCCGTACCGGAGGGTGTGGCCGTACGGGAGACCTCGCACGGCCGTGATCTCTTCCTGCCGCGCGGTCAGCTGGAGGCGTACGCCGAGGCCCATGGTCCGGCGGCCGGCATCCTGGCGTACGAGGCCCTGCGCGTCGAAGCGCACCGGCCGCGCCTCGGCTTCGAGACCGACCACCGCACCATCCCGCACGAGCTGGGCTGGATCGGCAGCGCCGTACACCTCCAGAAGGGCTGCTACCGGGGCCAGGAGACGGTCGCCCGCGTGCAGAACCTGGGGAAGCCGCCGCGGCGGCTCGTCTTCCTGCACCTGGACGGCAGCGATGTCCTGCTGCCCGGGCCGGGTACGCCGGTGCGGCTGGCGGCGGACGGCGAGGAGGGACGTCAGCTGGGGTTCGTCACGACGTCGGCCCGCCACCACGAGCTGGGGCCGATCGCGCTCGCGCTGGTCAAGCGCAATGTGCCCCTGGACGCCCAGCTGCTGGCGGGGAACACGGCGGCGGCGCAGGAAGTCGTCGTAGAGCCGTAGGGAGCCGTAGGGCTTGGATCGCCCTCAGACCTCGATCAGGACCGTGAACGGGCCGTCGTTCGTGAGCGAGACCCTCATCTCCGCTCCGAAGCGGCCCGTCTCCACGTGCGCGCCCAGCGCGCGGAGCTGCGCCACGACCTCCTCCACCAGCGGTTCGGCGACCTCGCCGGGGGCCGCGGCGTTCCAGGTGGGGCGGCGGCCCTTGCGGGCGTCCCCGTAGAGAGTGAACTGTGAAATGACCAGAAGTGGCGCATTCACATCGGAGCAGGACTTCTCGCCCGCAAGGATCCGAACCGACCACAGCTTCCGGGCGAGCTGTGCGGCCTTGTCCGTTGTGTCCTCGTGGGTGACTCCCACCAGCACACACAGCCCTTCGCTCACGATTTCGCCGACCGTTTGACCGGCCACGACGACGCTCGCGCCGTCGACCCTCTGCACCACTGCTCGCATGCGGCCCAATCTATCCGGGGCTGAACGGGGGTAGAGAGCCTGCGTAGCCGCCTCCAGGAGTGGCACGATGCACGGAGGCGGTGCGCGCCCCGCACCGGTCGAGGGGACGGAACACATCCATGAGCACACCTGGCGCCGGGCAGCCGCCCGGGCCCGTACCAATGCCAATGATCCAGCTGACGTCTTCCGCTTCCGCCGCACGACCACCGGCGCAGCGGACCGGCGAGGCCGCGAATCGGCAGCAGAAGACCGATCTCGGTGTGCTGCGGCTGCCGGAACTGCGCGGGCTGCGCCGTGACTCGCAGCGGGACGAGGCCGACCTGAGCTATGTGCGGCGTC
Source organism: Streptomyces sp. TRD_SC_5 (assembly GCF_056836825.1). Taxonomy (NCBI): domain Bacteria; kingdom Bacillati; phylum Actinomycetota; class Actinomycetes; order Kitasatosporales; family Streptomycetaceae; genus Streptomyces; species Streptomyces sp. TRD_SC_5. The sequence continues at coordinate 3,960,670 of NZ_JBWZZS010000001.1, forward strand.
TGCTGCACGGGCGGATCGACATTCTGCGGGCCGAGCTGGCGCGGCGTACGGGGCCGGACTCCCCTGTCGTCGAACGGCTCTCGGAGATCCTCGCGGACGCTCCTTCGCGCCACCGCTCCTCCGCCCGGCACGTGACGATGTCCACGCCGCACAGCGAGGAGTTCCGGCTGCTGGCCGCCGAGATGCTGGCCGAGGTCGAGCTCTCGGACCTGGCGGCCCGTACGGACGACGAGCTGCACGCGGCGATGGGGCGGCTGGTGCGTTACGAACAGCAGGTCTCGCGGCGCCGGCAGCTTCTGCAGCGTACGGCGGACGATTGCAGTGCGGAGATTGCCCGCAGGTACCGTGATGGGGAAGCGCAAGTAGACGACCTGCTGACCTGAGGCCACGATCCGATCCGGCCTTGCGGGAGCCTGGTCCCGTTCCCGTCCCCGGAAGGTCGAGATGTCCTCCAGCACCGCCCCCGCTGCCGCCATATCCCCGGTCCTCGCGGAAGTCGTCCGTTCCGGCTTCGTCGAGGGCCATCACCGGGGTTCGCTGGTCGTGCTGGCGGCGGACGGCAGTGTGGAGCTGGCGGTCGGGGACCCGTACGCCGCGGTCTTCCCGCGCTCCAGCAACAAGCCGATGCAGGCCGCGGCGATTCTGCGGGCCGGACTCGACCTGTCGGGGGAGCGGCTGGCGCTGGCGGCCGCGAGCCACTCGGGGGAGCGGTTCCAGCTCGATCTCGTACGGAAGATGCTGGCGGACGCCGGACTGACGGAGGCGGACCTCCAGACTCCGCCCGACCTGCCGCTGGACCCGGTGGAGGCGGAGTCGTACCTGGCGGCGGGCGGGGTGCGGGAGCGGCTGACCATGAACTGCTCGGGCAAGCACGCGGCGATGCTGGCGGTCTGCGGACTGAACGGCTGGGACGCGGCCTCCTACCTGGACCCCGCTCATCCGTTGCAGCAGCTGGTGCTGCGGGTGGTCGAGGAGACGAGCGGTGAGCGTGTCGCGGCGGTGGGCACGGACGGGTGCGGCGCGCCGCTGATGGGGATCAGCCTGGTCGGGCTCGCCACGGCTTTCCGCAGCTTCGTGCTCGCCGAGCCGGGGTCGGCGGAGCGACGCGTCGCGGACGCGATGCGCGCACACCCCGAGTACGTCGCGGGTACGCGCCGCCCCGACACGTGGCTGATGCGCGAGGTGCCGGGCACGCTGTCCAAGATGGGCGCCGAGGCGGTCCAGGCGGTGGCCCTGCCGGACGGCCGCGCCCTCGCGTTCAAGGTCGACGACGGCGCCACGCGTGCCCTGGGGCCGGTACTGGCGCGGGCGCTGCGGCGCCTCGGCGTGGACGGGCCGGTGGTGGACCGGATCGGGCGGGCGCCGCTGATGGGCGGGCCGTCGGAGGTCGGGGAGATACGCGCGACGTTCTGAGGGCGAGGCTCTGAGGGCGAGGTTCTGAGGGAAAATCGGGCGACAGGCGGTGTTCGGTGTGCCTAGCGTGGGCGCATGAGTGTCGACGTCCGTACGGTCACCGAGTCCGAGTTTCCCGACTGGCTGCGCGCCCTCGCCACCGGTTTCCTCCGGCCTCCCGTCGTCCCGCGGGACGAGGCCGCGGAGCGCCTGCCGCACATGGGACTGCCGCGCATGCAGGGCGCGTTCGACGAAGGGCGCTGCGTCGCGACGTACCGCTCCTTCGCGCAGGAGCTCACCGTGCCGGGCGGCGCGCGGCTGCCGGCCAGTGCCGTGTCGAACGTGACCGTCTCGCCGACGCACCGCCGCCGCGGGCTGCTCAGCACGATGATGGACGCGGACCTCGCGGCGGCGAAGGAGCGCGGGGACGTGCTGTCGACGCTGATCGCCGCCGAGTATCCGATCTACGGGCGGTACGGGTTCGGGCCCGCCGCGTCGGTCACCGAGTGGGAGGTCGACGTACCCCGCGCCGGGCTCGACGCGCGCTGGGCCGGGCCCGACGACGGGGGCCGGGTCGATCTGGCCGACGGGGCCGACGTACGCAAGATCGGGCCCGAACTGCATGAGCGCTTCCGTGCGGCGCAGCACGGTGCGATCGACCGCAACGAGCGCTGGTGGCAGCTCCACACGGGGCAGGTGGTGATGTCGTTCGAGCCCTGGACCGAGCCCTTTTACGCCGTCTACCGGTCGGGACGCGGCGAGGTGGAAGGGCTGCTCGTCTACCAGGCCGACGAGAAGTGGGGCGACGCCAAGCAGCCGCTGAACACGGCGACCGTACGCGACATGATCGCGGTGTCGCCGGCGGCGGAGCGCGCGCTGTGGCACTTCGTCTGCGCGGTCGACTGGATCACGACCGTACGGTCCGGATACCGCGCCGGCGACGATCTGCTTCCCCTCCTGCTCCCGGATCCCCGGGCTGCCAGGATCGTCACCCAGGCGGATTACCTGTGGGTGCGGCTGCTGGACGTCGTACGGGCCCTGGAGGCTCGTACGTATGCGGTGCCCGCCTCGCTCGTACTGGAGGTGCACGATGCGGCAGGGCTGGCCGGCGGGCGGTTCCGGCTGGATGCGTCGGCCGACGGGGCCGCGTGTGCCCCTTCGGCCGAGTCGCCCGATCTGACGCTGGATGTACGGGAGTTGGGGGCGCTGTACCTGGGCGACGAGTCCGCGGTGCGGCTCGTGGCGCTCGGTCGGGTCGCGGAGGAGTCGGCGGGCGCCGCCGCCATTGCCGACGCCCTGTTCCGTACGTCCAGGCGACCGTGGTGCCCGGACATCTTCTGATCCTGCTCTGATCTGATCCTGCTCTGTCCTCGGTCTCAGCCGAAGGTGGGCCGGAGCAGCAGCACGAGGACGACGGCGCCGATGCTCAGGCATGCCGTGCTCTTGGCCTTGACGCCGATGGACAGCAGTGCGACGGCCACCAGGCCCATGGCGCCGAACTGCCATTGGATGATCTCTTCGACGGTGAAGAAGAGTGCTGCGAGGAGGATGGCGACGAGCGGCATAGCGGTCCCTCCCTGGGATGTGTCCCACTTGGCGGCTGATCGGCCAACTCCGGGTGGCGGCATGCGTACTCTCGCCACGTTGTTCAAGTTGGTGACCAACTCTTACTGAGTTGTCCCCTACTTGGGCCGGGAGGTAACCATTCCGCTGACAACTCACCTGAGGTGGCGGGCAGTTGGGCCGATTTGCGCGTCAGGCCGCAGGTCCGGTCACCTGCATGGCGATGACCAGAGCTCCCACGCCCGCGCAGGCGGGGCTTCTGGCCTTGACGCCGATGGCGATGAGCAGCAGCCCCACGGCGACGCATGCGCCGTACTGCCATTCGGCGAACTTCTCGAACCCGACGACGACAACGGCGGCGAGCAGCAGGAGCGCGGGCATGGTGGTCCCTCCTTCAGGGGGCGGCGGGGATGTGCGCGGTGGCCTCACCAAGTTTCTCTAGTTGGCAACCAACTACACTGAATTTGTGCCCACTTGGTCGCGATCCATAAACAACTGGCCAACAACTACCGCTAGATGGCAAGAAGTTGTAGCGTCGAGTTGTGACCCAGGAGAACGCGGCAGTGAACGGTAGGAAGCTCTCGTACAGAGAAGTCGCGGATGCCCTTCGTGACCGCATCCGCGCAGGTGACCTCAAGGCCGGGGACCACATGCCGACCCAGTCGCGGCTGGCCGTCGAGTTCGGCGTCGAGCGCGGCACGGTCCGCCAGGCCCTGCGGGTCCTCCAGGACGAGGGCCTGCTCACCGGTGTCACGCGGGGCGCGCCGGCTCGTATCGCCGACGCGTCGCCCGCACTGCCGGGGCCCCCCGAGCAGGCCCAGCCGACGATGGCCAGCCTCGGACCGCGCGTCACGACGGCCTTCGCGTCCCCCCATGTCCGCATCGACGCGCTCAGCCTGACGTCGGAGTCCCTGACGATCGCGCTGGGCGAACCGCTGCGGCTGGTCCACGCGGGCCGCATCACGCCCGAGACGATCGAGGCCCGCATCCTGCTGCCCAGCCGGGACATCGCGCTGGCCTTCCCCACGGCGGTCGAGGACCCGTCGGACGACGGCCCCGTCCACTCGCGCTGGCTGACGCAGCGCAACTCCCAGGGGCAGGTGCTGCGGCACAACCTGCTGGCCCTGCGGCGCTCGCACGGGATCGATGTGCGGGTCACCTTCCGGGCGCTGCCTTTCACGCCGCCGGTGAAGCTGTATCTCCTGAACGACTCCGAGGCCCTGTTCGGGTACTACATGATCACGAAGCGGGAGGAGGAGATCGACGACGTGACAACGGAGATGTACGACACGCTCGGCCTCAAGTCACTGCTCTTCTCGTTCAGCTCGGGCGAAGGGCCGCAGAGCGCCGAATTCGTGGAACAGTCGCAGAAGTGGTTCGACGCACTCTGGAACACCATCACGTCGGACCTGACACTCTCCTAGTGACTTCTGACGCGACTCAAATCGAACAGGCGGCATCGGTGATCGAGAAACTGCGGAATTTGATCACAGGTGCGGAATGCGTGCTCTTCGACTTCGACGGCCCCATCTGCCGGCTCTTCGCCGGCCACCGGACGCACCAGATCGTGGAGAACCTGGTCGACTGGGTCGAGAAACGTGGTCTGCACGTGCTGCTGACGGAGAAGGAGCTCTCCTCGAAGGACCCGCAGGACATCCTGAAGGCGGTGGCCCGGGTCCGCCCCGGCAGCGGGCTGGTGGAGGCCCTCGAAGAGCAGCTCACCCGCGAGGAACTCCGCGCCACCGCCACGGCCCGGCCCACCCCCTACGCCGACCCGCTGATCCGCACCTGGAGCGCGGTCGGCAGCCGCCTGGCGATCACCACGAACAATTCCCCGCTGGCGGCGGAGCAGTACCTCACCGGCCGGGGCCTCGCCGGCTGCTTCGCCCCGCACATCTACGGCCGTACGACCGACCTGAACCGCCTCAAGCCGGACCCGGACTGCCTGAACCGCGCGCTGGAGGCGTTGGGCGCGGGCCCCGCTGCGGCCCTGATGATCGGGGACACCCCGGCGGATCTGGTCGCGGCGCGGCGTGCGGGTGTGAGGTTCCTCGGCTACGGACGTGACGCGTGGCGCCGGGGGCGCCTCGAGGAGGCCGGTGCGGCGGTGGTCGTCGAGAACCTGGAGCAGGTCCTGGACCAAGTGCGGGGGCTCGGTCAGGCCTGACCGTCAGCAGTACGAAGACGACGGCACCCAGGGCGGTGCTCAGCACCTGGCTGTGCATTCGGACGGCGCTACACGTTCGGCCCTCCCCACGTCACTCACAGGGCCTAAGGTGGCTCAACTCGTCGCCCCACAGGCAAACTTCGCCGCTACTCTGTGCGCATCTTCATCAATCGTCCCGCGCGAGTATCCGGCAACGGCCCGAGCCTCGCCGAACGGGTTCTTGCGGCCGGGCCCCCGGCGCATGCCGTCGTGAGGACGTGGCAGGACGAAGCCCAGGTCCTCGGCGCTGTCGAGAAGGTGCTGCCCTGCGTGTCCGCCGGTGGGCACGGCCGGCTGCAAGCCGTGCCGCTGTCGCCGCTGTCGCCGCTGTCCAGGACCTGTGAGAACGGCAAGCCGGTCGACTCCCGGATGATCCAGTCGCTGGTCGGGCTCCTCGCCCGATTGACCGTACTGCGCCGCGAGGACCTGCCCAGACTGCCGCCGGAGTGGCCGCGTGAGGGGCACAGCCGGTCCTTCCTCCGTACACTCGCCCGGCTTACCGATCAGCAGGTCCTCCAGCCCAATCGGGCCGAATTCGGTGGGCTGCTCGCGGCGCTCGGCATCCCGGAGAACGCGATGGAGGCGTTCGCCGCGCGGCTGCCTCCCATGGTCGGCCGCCCTTTCAGCCTGCTTCACGCCGATCTGCGCCGCGACAGGGTGATGATCGCGTCGCAGGGCGTGGCCCCGCCCGTCATCCACCGCGACTGGAGGCCGGCCACCTACGGGGACCCGCTGCACGACCTGGCCACCCACCTGGTGCGGATGCGGTACCCGGACCGCCAACGGCAGGAGGTCGAGCGGGCCTGGTACCGGGCAATGCTCCGGGTCAGACCCGCAGCGGCCAAGGGCCTGGAATCCGACCTGCGCCACTATCTGGATTTCGAGAACGCCCGGGCCGTCTGTCCGGACGTCATGCGCGCGGCGCGGTCGCTGGGGCGCGGCAGGCAGCCGTGGGGGCTGGAAGCGGCCACGCTGGAGGTTCGGCGTGCGCTTGTGGCGGCGAGCGAGCCGCTGGGACTGGCCGAAGTGCCGTGCACGGCCGAGATCGAGGGAATCCTCTACCGCTGGCACGCGGCGCACGGTGTCCCGGCGGAGGAGGTTGCGCGTACTGTCCCTGTCGCCTCCTGGGTGGCGGACCGGCGGTGCCCCGAGAATCCGCTGTTTCCCGGCCACGCGGTGACGGAGGCACTGGCGGCAGAGGGAGCCGCGCCTGCTGAGCGGGTGTTCAAAGGAACGGGGCACCTCAACACCGTCGTAGACGTCCCGAGTGTCCGCTCGACGGTCGTGGTACGCCGCAGACTGAGCGCGGGGAGTCGCAGAGAGCCGCGCTTCCTCGACGAGCACGTAGTGCTGAACGCCCTTGAGGGTCTGCGAGACGCCGTACGGGCGCCGAGAGTCCTCGCGATGGGAGCGGGGCTGCTGTACGACTCGGACTGGTTCGCCGTGCACTCGTACGAAGGGCCCCCCGGAGCCGTCCGGCCCCCGGATCATCCGGTTCACGGTCTGATGCCGCAGGAAGCGGACCATTTGGTCGACCAGCTCAGCGCCCTCGTGGGTGTGGATGTCACCGCCCTCGACCCGACTGTCGGGGACGGCGGCTTCTACCCCTGGCTGAGCGAACGTCTTGTGGAGATGGTCGGCGCGCTTCCCAAGGAATCCCTGCAACTGGCCAGAGCCCTCGGCCTGCCCGGCGCGCAACGGCTGAAGGAGATCCTGGACCGGCACGGTGTCACACCGCGTGCCCCTGTCCTGCTGCACGGTGATCTCAACCCCTGGAATCTGATCAGGGGCGAAGCGGCCGGAGAAATGGTCCTCGTCGACTGGGAGATGGCGATGGTGGGCGATCCGCTGTACGACCTGGTGCGTCATCTGCACCTGACACCGCACCGGCCCGAGATCAGACGGCGGATGCTCGACCGGTGGAGCAGCGCGCTGGGCGAGCGGGGCCAGGCGTACGTCAACGGCTGGGAGAAGGACGTACAGATCTACCGCTGGATCGAGAACGTCCGCTCGGCGTACGTCGACCTGGACCGTCTGGTGACGGGCGCTGGCCTGGAGGCCCCCAACGTACGACGGGCCGTCGAGTCCTACGCGATGACGCTGCAGGCCGCCACGGCTTCACTCGGCCTTCGTGCTCCGCAGGTGAAGACCCCTTACCCCGCCCGGGCCCTTCCGCGGGTCGGCGTCGCGTACTGACTGACCGGCCCTATGCCGTCCGGCGCCTGAACAGTGCCTCCGACAGGACGACTGCCGACGTCAGAATTCCCGCGCACCACGCCAGCGCGATCCATGGCGTGTTTCCCACCGGCTCGTTCATGAGCAGCCCGCGAAGGGATTCGATGACCGGGGTGATGGGCTGGTGGTCGGCAAAGCCGTGGAGCCAGGCGGGCATCGTCTCGGTGCGGACGAAGGCGCTGCTCGGATAGGGGAGGAAAGAGACGAAGAAGGTGAACCCGCCGGCCGCCTCGGGGGACTTGGCGAGCAGGCCCACGGCTGCCGACAGCCAGGAGAGCGCGGTGATGTAGGCGAGGAGGACGGCTGCCGCGATGAGCCAGGCGGTGGGCGCGCCCGAGGGGCGGAAGCCGATCGCGAGGGCGACGCCGAGGACCAGGGTGGTCGAGACGAGGTTACGCGCCACCTCCGGCGTTTGAGGGCCGGGGCCTGGGGTGGAGCCGCAGTTGCAGGAAGGGGCGCGGGTAAGGGAAGAGCCCGCAGGCCCCCCGTCGGCCCGGGCCACTCAGCCCGCGCCACTCAGCCTCGCGCCGCTCAGTCCCCCGCGCCGCTCAGTCCCCCGCGCCACTCAGCCCCTCGGGCCACTCAGCCCTCAGTCCCCGCCACCGTAAGCACCGCCTTGCCCGGCACCGTCCGTGCCTCGATCGCCGCATGCGCCTGCGCCGCCCGCGCCAGTGGGAACGTCGCCGCGATCACCGGGCGCAGGCGGCCCGCCGCCGCCTCGGCCAGCGCCTTCGCCGACAGTCGCGTGATGTCCGCCGCCCCGAACTGGACCTCCGCGATCCCGCGCAAAGTGATCCCGCGCCGACCGGCCTCGCCCGCGTCGATCGCCGCGAAGCCGCCGCTGGACGCGCCGTGCGCCGAGACGCGGCCGCCATCGGCCGCCAATGCGAAGGCGGCCAGGCCGAGTTCGCCACCCACGCCGTCCAGCAGTACGTCCGCCCCGTTGCCCCGGAGCGCCTCCCGGGCCCGCTCGGTCCAGCCCGCCTCGGAGTAGTCGACGACCGCGTCGGCGCCCAGTTCCCGTACGAGATCCAGCTTCCGCTTGCCGCGCGCCGCCCCGACGACGTGCGCCCCGGCCGCATGCGCCATCTGCACCAGCAGCGTCCCCATACCGCCCGAAGCGCCCAGGATCAGTACCCGCTCGCCGGGCCGGATGCCGACCCCCTCGGCGATACCGGTGCCGGTGACGCCGTCGTGCGCGAGCGCGGCCGCCTCGCGCAGGCCTACGCCGTCCGGAACCGGGACCAGGCGGTCGACCGGGGTGACGACCAGTTCGGCGTACGTCCCGACAGTGCCCGGGCCCGCCACCACCCGGCGGCCGGTCCACGCCGCGTCCACGCCCTCGCCCACCGCCAGCACCGTTCCGGCCGCCGCACCGCCAGGAACGTACGGCGGCTCGATGCCGAACTGCACCCCCCAGCCGCCCCGGATCTGCGTCTCGACGTAGATCGTGTCGGCCACGGCGACTCGCACGACCACCTCACCGGGACCGGCCACCGGATCCGGCAGCTCGGTCTCCACCAGTACCTCCGGTCCGCCGAACTCCCTCACCTGAATCGCACGCAAGACGCTCACTCCCCACTCGGTCGGTGTCTGCCGGTGAGTCTGTGACCTCAAGTTCTGTTGAGGTCAAGCGCGTACGCTTCGTCCTCATGAGTGGTTTGCGCGAGCGAAAGAAGCAGCGGACGTACCGGGTGGTCTCCGATGCCGCGATCGCCCTCTTCCTGGAGAAGGGCTTCGACAAGGTCTCCGTCGCCGAGGTGGCGGCCGCGGCCGAGATCTCCAAGCCGACGCTCTTCCGCTACTTCCCGGCGAAGGAGGACCTCGCGCTGCACCGTTTCGCCGACCACGAGGACGAGGCGGCCCTGGTGGTCGCCGCCGGGCGCGCGGAAAGGCTCGCGCCGCTGGACGCCCTGCACCGCCACTTCCTGGCCGGCCTCGACCGCCGCGACCCCGTGACCGGGCTCAGCGACGACGCCGACGTGCTCGCCTTCCACCGGCTGCTGTACGGGACACCGAGCCTCGTGGCGCGGCTCCATGCGTACGTGAAGCGTTCCGAGGAGGCGCTCGCCACCGCCCTCGACGGGCCGGACGCCCCTCTCGCTTCGCGGCTCGCGGCCGGGCAGATCGTGGCCGTACAGCGGATCCTCGCCGAGGAGAACTGGCGTCGGATCGAGGCGGGGGAGAGCGCGGACGAGGTCCTTCCGGGGGCAGCGGCAGCAGCGGACCTGGCCTTCGAGCAGCTGCGGACCGGGCTGCGTGCAGGTCTGTAAGACTTGGTCAAATTTATTACTCAGTTACGTTATCTTTGGTGGATGACGTCACTCGACCATGCCCTCAGCCAGGAGCGGGCCTTCCACGACCTCTGCCGCGCAGCCCTGACCCGGATGACCGAAGGCGCCGGTGAACAGGTCGTCACCGGCGAGGACGTCTCCGCCTCCGGCGCCGACGCCGAAGCCCTCGGCTTTCATCTGCGCTCACACGCCAAGGAGTTGAGGGAGGAGCCCGAGAGCCCGCTCTTCTTCGGGCGGCTGGACCTCACGGACGGCAGGAGTCACCACATCGGCCGCCGCCGGATCGCCGAGCACCCCGCCGATCCGCCGCTGGTCATCGACTGGCGCGCCCCCGTCTCCCGCGCCTTCTACCAGGCGAGCGCCCGCGACCCGCAGGGCGTACTGGTGCGCCGGCGGTTCGGCTGGGCGCCGTGGAGCAAGGGGGCGTCAAAGGATCTGACCGGACTGGAGGACGAGCGGCTCGCGGAGGGGGAGCAGCTCGCGTCGGGGGAGCAAAACGACGTCGTACCGAAGAGCGGCATCCTCGCCGATGAGATCGAACGGCCACGCGTCGGCCCGATGCGCGACATCGCCGCCACCATCCAGCCCGAGCAGGACGATCTCGTACGCTCCGGACTCACCGAATCCGTATGTGTGCAGGGCGCCCCGGGCACCGGCAAGACGGCCGTCGGACTGCACCGCGCGGCGTACCTCCTCTATACGTATCCGCAGCGCCTCAAGCACAGCGGGCTGCTGATCCTCGGGCCCAACCGGACCTTCCTCTCGTACATCTCCGAGGTGCTGCCCGCCCTGGGGGAGGGTGCCCGTCGTGGAGCGACTGAGTGTCACTGGCGGCAGTCGACTGTCGACGACGAGATCGGGCGTCATCCCGTGCGCGCCGAGGACAGCCCCGCTGCCGCCGCCGTCAAGCACGACGCCCGCATGGGGCCCGTGCTCCACCGGGCCCTGTACGGGCGGGTGTCGGCGCCCGCCGAGGCCGTCGCCGTGCCCGACGGCTCGTACCGCCGGCGGATTCCGCTCGGCGAGCTGGAGCGGATCGTCGAGGAGGTACGAGCCGAGGCGCCCCCGTACGCCGTCGGCCGCGAGCGCGTCCGCACGCGCGCCGTCCGCGCGCTCCAGCTCCAGGCCGAGCGGCGCGCCGGGCCGCTGGGCAACGAGTGGCTGCGGCGGATGGGGCGGTCCCGGGCGATCGGGGCATTCGTCGACTCGGTGTGGCCGAAGGTCCGGCCGGAGGACGTCGTCGCCGCGGTGCTCACCGACCCCTGCGACCCTCTCCTCACCCCGGAGGAGCGGCGGGCGATCCGCTGGGCGCAGCCGCCGCGCTCCTGGAGGAGTGCCAAGTGGTCGGCGGCGGACCTGCTGCTGATCGACGAGGTCGCCGGGCTGATCGAGCGCCCCGAAAGCTACGGCCACGTCGTCATCGACGAGGCGCAGGACCTCTCCCCGATGCAGTGCCGGGCGATCGCGCGCCGCGTCGCCTTCGGTTCGGTGACGGTGCTGGGCGATCTCGCGCAGGGCACGACGCCGTGGGCGGCTCGGACCTGGCCCGAACTCCTCGCCCACCTGGGAAAGGAAACGGCCGCCGTCGTGCCGCTGACCACCGGTTTCCGGGTGCCGGCCGCGATCGTGGAGCTGGCGAACCGGCTGCTCGCGTCGCTCGACGTCGACGTACCACCGGGCCGGTCGCTGCGTACGGACGGCGAGCTGGCGGTGCGTGAGGTGCGGGACGTGGTGGCTGCGACGGTCGACGCGGTACGGGCGGCCCTGGCCCGGGAGGGGTCGGTGGGCGTCATCGCGGACGCGGGCCGGGTGCGGGAGTTGCGGGAGACGCTGGACGCGGCGGGCATCGGGGAGATGCCCCGGTTGTCCGTACTCCCCGCCACGCTCGCCAAGGGCCTCGAATACGACCACGTCGTCGCCGTCGAACCGGCCGAGATCGCCGGTGCCGAGGACCGGGGCGCGCACAGGCTCTACGTGGTGCTGACGCGGGCGGTCAGCCGCCTCGATGTGCTGCACAGCCTTCCGCTTCCGGCGCAGTTGCTGGCCTGAGCCGCCACGGAAGGTCCGCATGTCCTCCGGGCTGCCCAGCGCCTGCTTCCACTCCTGCTCCAGCATCAGGTGCCAGCTGGTCGAGCGTCTCATCCGGCACGGGGTCGGGCTTCAGGCGGCGCATGGCGCGCATTGTGGGCAACGCGAAGTCGGGTCGGGCGACGGTGGCTTGAGCCGGAAGGCGGGAGCCGCCCGGGGGCCAGGGCCCCCGGGCGGCCCTCCGCCTCAGACGGCCGTACGCCGCAGCCGAACCACCGGAATGTCACGGGTGGTCTTCTTCTGGTAGCTCTCGTACGGCGCGAAGATGTCCACCAGGTGCGGCCACACCCGGGCCTTCTCCTCGGCGGAGAGCGTCTCGGCGCGGGCCGGGAACCGCTCGGTGCCGACCCGCAGTTGCACGTCGGGGTTGTCCTGGATGTTCAGGTACCACAGGGGGTGCTCGTCCGAGCCGCCCTTCGACGCCACGATCAGATGGTCGTCGCCGTCGCGCCCGTAGATCAGCACGGTGCGCCGGATCGAGCCGCTGCGCCGTCCGACGTAATCCAGCAGCAGGCAGGGTGCGCCCTGCATGGTGGTGCCCTTGGTGCCGCCGGACTCCTCGTACAGCTCGGCCTGCTCGGCCACCCAGCCGCTGGGGCTGAGCTTCACCGCACCGCTGCTGTCGCCACCGCCGTTTACCTGTGTCACGTCTGCTGTCACCTGTGCTGCTCCTTCTCGCCGTATCGCTGTCTGGTCGTATCGCTGTCTCGTCGTAGTGCCGGACATCTCCAGGGTCACCCCTGGCGCCTCCGGTGACGCGAAATCACCCGACAGCGGGCATACGGGCAAAGAACATTCACCCCGATGACACGATCCGATATGCCGCCCGCGCCCGACGAACGCGCCTCGCTCGCCGCCTTCCTCGGGCCCGGCGCGACAGGGGCAGCGGGAGCCGTGTCAATCCGCTCTGGATCCTCCCGCACCTGAGCGAGAGACCGCGCGGTGCAACGGCCACCTCATGAGCGTGCTTTGCGAGTCCAACCGGCGGCGAGGCCTCCTTCAGGTGCCGACGTACGCCGCGAGGTGCTCACCGGTGAGGGTGGAGCGGGCGGCCACCAGGTCGGCGGGTGTGCCCTCGAAGACGATCCGGCCGCCGTCGTGGCCGGCGCCGGGGCCGAGGTCGATGATCCAGTCGGCGTGTGCCATGACCGCCTGGTGGTGCTCGATGACGATGACCGACTTGCCGGCGTCGACGAGCCGGTCGAGCAGGCCGAGCAGCTGCTCGACGTCGGCGAGGTGGAGGCCGGTGGTCGGCTCGTCGAGGACGTAGACGCCGCCCTTTTCGCCCATGTGGGTGGCCAGCTTGAGCCGCTGCCGCTCGCCGCCGGACAGCGTGGTGAGCGGCTGGCCGAGGCTGAGGTAGCCGAGCCCGACGTCGGCGAGCCGGTCGAGGATGCGGTGCGCGGCCGGCGTGTGCGCCTCGCCGGCGCCGAAGAACTGCTCGGCCTCGGTCACCGACATCGCGAGCACCTCGCTGATGTCGCGGCCGCCGAGGAGGTGGTCCAGTACCGACGCCTGGAACCGCTTCCCCTCGCACTCCTCGCAGGTGGTGGCGACGCCGGCCATCATCGCCAGGTCGGTGTAGATGACGCCGGCGCCGTTGCAGTTGGGGCAGGCGCCCTCGGAGTTGGCGCTGAACAGCGCCGGCTTCACGCCGTTGGCCTTCGCGAACGCCTTGCGGATCGGGTCGAGCAGACCGGTGTACGTCGCCGGGTTGCTCCGTCGCGAGCCGCGGATGGGCGCCTGGTCCACCGACACGACGCCCGCCGGGGCGGGGATGGAGCCGTGCAGCAGGGAGCTCTTGCCGGAGCCGGCGACCCCGGTGACGACGCACAGTACGCCGAGCGGGATGTCGACGTCGACGTCCTGGAGGTTGTGGGAAGCGGCCCCCCGGATCTCCAGCGTGCCGGTGGGCTTGCGCACCTCCTCCTTGAGGGTGGCCCGGTCGTCGAGATGGCGGCCGGTGACGGTGCCGCCGGCCCGCAGACCCTCGACGGTGCCCTCGAAGCAGACGGTGCCGCCCGCCGAACCGGCGCCGGGGCCGAGGTCGACGACGTGGTCGGCGATCGCGATCGTCTGCGGCTTGTGCTCCACGACGAGCACCGTGTTGCCCTTGTCCCGCAGTCGCAGCAGCAGGTCGTTCATCCGCTGGATGTCATGGGGGTGCAGCCCGATGGTCGGCTCGTCGAACACGTAGGTGACGTCGGTGAGCGAGGAGCCCAGGTGGCGGATCATCTTGACGCGCTGCGCCTCGCCGCCCGACAGCGTGCCCGACGGCCGGTCGAGCGAGAGGTAGCCAAGACCGATCTCCACGAACGACTCGAGGGTCTGCTGCAGCGCGGCGAGCAGCGGCGCCACCGACGGCTCGTCGAGGCCGCGGACCCATTCGGCCAGGTCGCGGATCTCCATCGCGCAGGCGTCGGCGATGCTGACCTTCTTGATCTTCGACGACCGGGCCCCCTCACTGAGCCGGGTGCCATCGCACTCGGGGCAGGTGGCGAAGGTGACCGCTCGCTCCACGAACGCCCGGATGTGGGGCTGCATCGCCTCCTTGTCCTTGGAGAGGAACGACTTCTGGATCTTGGGGATGAGTCCCTCGAAGGTGAGGTTCACGCCCTCGACCTTGACCTTGGTCGGCTCCCGGTGGAGGAAGTCCTGCATCTCCTTCTTGGTGAACTTGGCGATCGGCTTGTCCGGGTCGAGGAAACCCGACTCGGCGTAGGTCCGCACGGTCCACCAGCTGTCCGACTTCCAGCCGGGGATGGTGAACGCGCCCTCGGCGATCGACTTGGAGTCGTCGTAGAGCTGGGTGAGGTCGATGTCGGAGACCGTGCCCCGGCCTTCGCAGCGCGTGCACATGCCCCCGGTGCGGTTGAAGGTCGCCTTCACCGCCTTCTTGGCGCCACGCTCGACGGTGATCGCGCCGGTTGCCCGGACCGAAGGGACGTTGAAGGCGAACGCGCCGGGCGGGCCGATGTGCGGCTTCCCGAGCCGGCTGAACAGGATGCGCAGCATCGCGTTGGCATCGGTGGCGGTGCCGACCGTGGAGCGCGGGTCGCCGCCGATCCGCTGCTGGTCGACGGAGATCGCGGTCGTCAGCCCTTCGAGTACGTCGACCTCGGGCCGCGCCAGCGTCGGCATGAAGCCCTGCACGAAGGCGCTGTAGGTCTCGTTGATCAACCGCTGCGACTCCGCGGCGATCGTGCCGAACACCAGCGAGCTCTTGCCCGAGCCGGAGACGCCGGTGAACACCGTCAGCCGGCGCTTCGGGATCTCGATGCTGACGTCCTTGAGGTTGTTCACGCGCGCGCCGTGCACACGGATCAGATCGTGACTGTCGGCAAAGTGCAGCGCGGGCGACTGCGTGTCCGTCCTGTTGGCCGTACTCATCGTCTCTCCATCTGTTACGCGGGTCTGTTACGCGGGTCCCGCCTTCGCGGTCCCCGTCGGCGTCGCCTGGCTCGATAGATCTGACCAATTTTGGGGCAGTACGTCCGATTGTCCTTCGCTTCGGTCCGTGAAGCCCGGCCGCCCGCAGAAGAAGAACGACCACCGAAACCGTCTCCAGGTGGTCACGCTAGTTGCGGCCCGGGGCTCCGCGCTTCTCGATTCCTGATCGGTCCGGCCACCTGTTTTCGACGGCATCCGGCGGCTGCGCGTACTTACGGCCGACCCGCTCAGCGGTTGTGCGGGGCTACCAGGCCGGATTCGTAGGCGAGGACCACGAGTTGGGCGCGGTCGCGGGCCCGGAGCTTGGTCATGGCCCGGTTGATGTGGGTTTTTGCGGTCAGTGGGCTGATCACCATGCGGTCGGCGATCTGGTCGTTGGACAGGCCCTGCGCGACCAGGGCGACGGCTTCGCGTTCGCGGCCGGTCAGGCACTTCAGCTCCGTTCCGGCGCCGGTGTGGAGCGGCTGGGCGACGTACCGGTGGATGAGCTTGCGCGTGATCGACGGTGCGAGCAGGGCGTCACCGCGCGCGGCGACACGTACGGCGTGCAGGAGGTCTTCCGGCACGATGTCCTTGACGAGGAATCCGGCGGCCCCGGCCCGCAGCGCGTTGAGGACGTATTCGTCAAAGCCGTAGTTGGTCAGGATGACGACGTGCACCCGGGCCAGGGCCGGGTCCGCGGCGATGAGCCGGGTCGCCTCGATGCCGTCGACGACCGGCATCTGGATGTCGATGAGCGCGACGTCGGGCAGGTGCTCCTGCGCCAGAGCCAGGCCCTCCTTCCCGTCGCCGGCCTCGGCCACCACCTCGATGTCGTCCTCGAGGTCGAGGAGCGCGCGAAATGCGCTGCGCAGCAGCGGCTGGTCGTCGACCAACAGGACACGGATCACGAGGTCCGGTCCACGGGGAGTTCCGCGTGGACGGTGAAGCCGCCCCCGCTGCGTGGTTCCGCGCGCAGGCGGCCGCCGAGAGCGGTGACTCGTTCGCGCATCCCGAGCAGTCCGACGCCGGGTGTCGGAGCGGTGGCCGGCGAGGCCGTGCCGTCGTCATCGACTCGTACGGTGAGGGCGTCCGGACCGTAGTCGATCCGTACCGACGCCGTTGCCGCGGCGGCGTGACGGGCGATGTTGGTGAGCGATTCCTGAACGATCCGGTAGACGGTCCGGTCCACCGCTGCCGGCATGTCGTGCCGGTCTCCTTCGATCGTCAGCGCCGCGTCAAGGCCGGTCGTCCGGGCGTTTTCCACCAGCTCCGGTACGTCGTCGAGACCACGAGGCGGGGTCCTGTCGTCGTCGCGCAGCGCCTCCAGGGTCGCTCGCAGTTCGCGGGTCGCCTCACGACCGGCCTGCTGGATGGCCAGCAGGGCCTCCGGCACCCGTTCGCCACGCCTACGGGCCACGTGGACGGCGACTTCGGACTGCACCTTGATGATCGAGATCTGGTGGACGAGCGAGTCGTGCAGCTCCCGCGCGATGTGCAGCCGCTCCTCGTCGGCGCGGCGCCGCGCGGTCTCCTCCCGGGTGCGTTCGGCTTCGTCCGCCCGCCGTTCGGCCTGCCGCAGCGCTTCGCCCGCGGCGCCGGCCGCGATCAGCCAGGCCAGTTCGAGGGCGCCTCGGGCCTGCGCGAACGCCTCGCCGGTGTCCTGCAGGCCCGAGGCCAGGGCCGCGAGGGGGAGAGCGGCCAGCGTGGTCACGCTCGCCGCCACCGTGATGACGCGGTGTCCTGCCCGTACGGCGGCGTACACCGCGAACAGGAACGCGACGGCCGGCACGTCGAAACCGGCCGCCTGGTAACCCACCGCGCACAGGCCGGTGACGGCCAGGACGGGAACCGGAGCCCGGCGGCGCGCCGCCAGCCCCAGGCCGCCGGCCGCCAGCAGCGCGTAGCCGAGCAGGTCGAGGTCCGTGGCGGAGTGCTGCCCGGACAGCCCGGTGACCAGCAGCGTCGCTGCCACGCCGACGGCGATCGCCCAATCTGTTACACCGGCCGGGACACCGGGCCGTCCTGTGCTCATGGGCGCACCTTAGACGGATGCCGCCGCGGGCGAGTCCCGCTCGGGGACGAGCGGTTGCCTACCGCGCACGCAGTACTTGCGCGACGCCTGCGGCGTCCGCGGCAGCGCGAAGTGCATCCGTCCGCAGGACGATCGGCGGTGGGTCCGGCGGCGATGATCGGGCGACGTCCAGTCGTAGGAGAAGGAGCACCTCATGTCCGTCCGTCACCTGCTTGCCGCCGCCACAGCCGCCCTGCTCGGAGGTCTCGCGTTCGCCACACCAGCGGCCGCGCACTACTCGGCCCAGCCGGCCGCCGCCAGTGCTTACGCCATGAGCTCAGGGCGACTCGGGGCCGTCGTGGCCGCGCTGGTGGGGCTGACCGGCTTGGTCATGGGCGGGCTGGCTCTGGCCCGCTCCGCCGGTCGTATCGGCACCGGCAATGCGGGAAGCGCGGCCATCGTGGCCCTGGGGGCGGGGCTGATCGGCATGACCCTCGGCGGGCTGGTTGTGGCCACCTCCGACGGTGGTCTCGGCACCGGCAACGGGCTGGGCGGGGCCATCGTGGCGCTGGTGGTGGGGCTGATCGGCATGGTCCTCGGCGGGCTGGCTCTGACCCGCTACCGCCGCACCGGCTGACCGTTTCTTCATGGTCAGCGAAGCCTGCCGGTTGGCGGCAACGCGAGGACGGGCCGAGCGGGCTCCAGGGCGGCGCGGGTGCAGGCGCGATCCGCCGGTCCGGGCCGCATACCGCCCGGGTCCTGCGCTTCGAGTTCGTTGGTACTCAACCGACTTCCGGTGCGGCGCATGAGAAGTCGTACACGGCCCAGTCGGTAACCGGGGCGTATCCGATGCGTTGGTAGAGCTCGTTGCTGGTGCGGTTGGCAGGGTCCGCGTAGAGCACGACGTCCGTCGCGCCTGCGGCCAGCGCGGCCCTGCTCACCTCGACCGTTACGGCGCCCGCGTAGCCACGACCCCGAAGGTGGGCCGGGGTGTAGACGGGGTCCACCCGGACCATGCCGGCGACCATCGAGGTCACGGCCGCCATGGAGACGGGCGTGCCGTCCGGGGTCTCCCAGAACGTGAAGTGTCTGTCGGCGAAGCGCGAGTCGGCCCAGGAGCCGGCGTCCACGGCGGGTACTTCTCCGACGGCCTCGACGAACTCGCCGCACCAGCGCACGAGTTGCTCACGGTCCCGCTCGCCCACGACTCGACCCCGGCCCTCTGGGAGCGGCCCCGGTGGGGTGAGTGCGCCGAGACGGTACAGGCGGATCCGCTTGCCGAGTGTCGGCGCTGCGCCTGTGTGCCGCTGCCATGCCTCGGCGAAAGCAGTGGCGGTGCTGTGGTCCGCGCTGACGTACGGAAGGGAGTGCCCGAGGGCGGCCTTCGCTCCTTCGGCAGACCCAGCAACAGGCGTGCGGTGACGACGAGTCCAGGTATGGGCCCAACTGCGTGACGACCGATCCGCCGGAAGCAAGTAAGACTCGAAGGACACCGGATGTCCGCCGGGTGCGAGCGTGCGATGGAATTCGGCGAACACGCGGGGCAACAACTCCGGCGGTGTGTGGTGGGTGGAGTCGCAGGCAAGGATGCCGCCGAGACCGCTGTCCTGAATCGTCGGCGAGGTCATCGAGCCCACATCGAACCTCAGACTCGGACAGGCCTGCCGGGCCGGCTCGATCCGGGCGGCTGCAGAGGAGCAGATCCAGTGGGAAGCCGCAGGTATACCGGGAACGGAGACCTATCGTGCTCGGTCTCACCTCGCCCTGCCGCATGCCACCGACACTTTTGCAAGCAGGCGCTTGCAAAAGTTAGCGGTCATGGCGCACTATCGGGACATGGCATCACTCAACGTCGGCAATCTCGGCGAGTATCTGCGCGAGCAGCGGCGCACCGCGCAGCTGTCGTTGCGGCAGCTCGCCGATGCCGCGGGGGTGTCCAATCCGTATCTCAGCCAGATCGAGCGCGGCCTGCGCAAGCCGAGCGCGGAGATTTTGCAGCAGCTCGCGAAGGCGTTGCGGATTTCCGCCGAGACGTTGTACGTCCAGGCCGGGATCCTCGACGAGCGGGAGCGCGAGGAGCTTGAGACGCGCGCCGTCATCCTCGCCGACCCGTCGATCAACGAGCGGCAGAAGCAGGTGCTGCTGCAGATCTACGAGTCGTTCCGCAAAGAGAACGCGATGGACGCCGAACCGGATGCCCCTGAACCACCACCCTCGAATTGAACTGAGATCCGGGAGGACCACAGTCATGGCCATCACCGATGACCTGCGCAAGACCCTCACCGACCCGACTCCCCTCTACTTCGCGGCCGGCACCGCGGACCTCGCCGTACAGCAGGCGAAGAAGATGCCCGCCCTGATCGAGCAGCTGCGCGCCGAGGCTCCGGCGCGTATCGACGCTGTGCGCAACGCCGACCCGAAGGCCGTGCAGGAGAAGGTGTCCACGCAGGCCAAGGAGGCCCAGGTCACCGTCCAGGCCAAGGTCACCGAGGTGCTCGGCGCCCTCGACAACGACTTCAAGAAGCTGACCGAGCAGGCGCAGGACCTGGCGCTGCGGGGCGTGGGCGTGGCTGCCGAGTACGCGGTCAAGGCGCGTGAGACGTACGAGAAGGTCGCCGAGCACGGTGAGCAGAGCGTGAAGGCCTGGCGCGGTGAGGCGGCCGAGGAGATCAACGAGATCGCCGTCGCCGTCGAGCCCGACCCGGAGCCCAAGGCGGGCGAGGCCAAGGCGGAGGAGTCGAAGACCGTCGACGCCAAGGCCGCTCCCGCCAAGAAGACCCCGGCCGCCCGCAAGGCGCCGGCGAAGAAGGCCACGCCTGCTACTGAGAAGTAGGGCAAGCGGGGCGAGTAAGGCAAGCAGGGCTGTACGGGCGCGAGCCGGGCACCTTTATGGGTGTCCGGCCCGTTGTCCGGGTACCTTGGCCGCGAGGCGCTCATCCACTCTCTAGGCGGTGTACAGCATGTTGCTCTCGGGATTCGGCACTCTGTTGTCGTTGCTCAACCTCGCCATGCTCGTCCTCGCCGTGGTGGCGCTGTTCTTCGCCGCGACGGCCCGTGAGGACGCGTATCGCGCCACCGACAAGCAGACCAAGGTCTTCTGGCTGGTCCTTCTGGGCGTCACGGTCGCCGTGAACCTCTTCGTCCCGATGCTGTTCCTGCAGATCGCCGGTCTGGTCGCGACCATCGTCTTCATGGTCGACGTACGGCCCGCGATCAAGCAGGTCTCGGGCGGCGGCGGTGGCGGTGGCCGCAAGGGCGGCGGCAGCAGCAGCGACGGTCCGTACGGTCCGTACAACGGCGGGCGTTAGCCACCACGGCGGGCGCTGCCGCCGGGAACACGGCCGCGGCGCGCTGCCGGGCTGGGGCGGGCGGTGCTCAGCCCCGGTCCAGGAGCAGCAGCGCCACGTCGTCGGTCAGTTCACCGTGGTTGAGGTCCCGGGCCTCGGTCATCGCGGCCTCCAGCAGTGCCTCGCCCCTGAGTCCGGCCGCCAGCTGGCGGTTGATCATCTCGACCATCCCGTCCTGGCCGAGCCGCTGCTTCGACCCGGGCGGGCCGACATGGCCCTCTATCAGGCCGTCCGTGTACATCATCAGGCTCCACGAGCCGCCCAGCTCGACCTGCCGACGCGACCAGCGGGCGCGCGGCAGCAGACCGAGCGCCGGGCCTCCGTCCTCGTACGGAAGAAGCTGCGCGGCCCTGCCCTGGCGGGCTATCAGCGGTGACGGGTGGCCGGCCAGGCACAGCCCGGCCCGCCGTCCGTCCGGCGCGATGTCGACCGTGCAGAGCGTCGCGAAGATCTCCTCGCTCTCCCGCTCGTGCTCCAAAACCTGTTGGAGCGTCGAGAGCAGCTCGTCGCCGCACAGTCCCGCGAAGGTCAAGGCGCGCCACGCGATGCGCAGTTCCACGCCGAGGGCGGCCTCGTCCGGGCCGTGGCCGCAGACGTCGCCGATCATCGCGTGGACCGTGCCGTCGGAGGTGCGGACCGTGTCGTAGAAGTCCCCGCCGAGCAGGGCGCGCGAGCGTCCGGGCCGGTAGCGGGACGCGAACCGCAGGTTCGAGCCCTCCAGCAGCGGCGTCGGCAGCAGGCCGCGCTCCAGGCGGGCGTTCTCCTGGGCGCGCAGCCGCGACTCGGCCAGCTTGTGCTGCGCCGTGTCGGCGCGCTTGCGCTCGACGGCGTACCGGATGGCGCGGCTGAGCTGACGCCCGTCGAGCTCGTCGCGGAAGAGGTAGTCCTGCGCGCCGACGCGCACCGCCTCGGCGGCCCGCTCGGCGTCGGTCTCGGAGGTCAGCGCCAGGACGGCGTGCCGGGGCGCGAGGCGCAGCACGTGCCGCAGGGTGGCCAGCCGGTCGCCGTCCTCGCCCGAGGAGCCCGAGGAGCCTGAGGCGCTGGACGCGGCGGAGGAAGCCGAGGAAGGCCCCGGCAGGGCCAGGTCGAGCAGGATGCAGTGCACGTCGTCGGTGAGCAGCCGCTCGGCCTCGGTGAGGTTGCGGGCGGTGCGGATACGGACACGGGTGCCGGCGGCGTCGAGCAGCGAGGGCACGGTGAACGTCCCCGCCGGATCGTCCTCGATCACCAGCAGGGTGAGGTCGGTGCTGTTCGCGGACACGACGGGGGCGGCCGGGGCGGCGTGCTCTGCGGCTGCCGGAGCCGGTGCTGTGGCTCCTGTGGCTGCTGCGGTGTCCATGCTGCTCCCGGCCTGCTGTTTCGGCAGGAGGGCCTGACCGTGTTCCACGGCCGTGCTCTCGCGCTGCCGCGGTACGGGTACGGGCATCGGTTTCGGTTTCCTTCCCTCCCCCCGAGGGTGCGGCGGCACGACGATCGACGTTCCGCCAAACGGGGACCATAGCGTTACCCGGCGCCCCAACGGAATGCCGTACGGAAAGCCGGCCGGGGTCATATGCCGCCTCCCGCAACGCATCCGGGCGGATCGGCGGGGTGCCGGGTCATGACGAACATCACGCCCCGGGCCACCCGTACGGCCGCTTGCGACACCCAGCGCGACACCCAGCGCGACACCCCTTGCGACGTCCCTCGCGGCACCGGCTCGCGACCCCGCCCGCGCACGGCTCGGCCCGCCCCGCGGCCCCGGCTACTTGTCCGGACGTACGACGCCCAGAATCGGCATCGAACCGGCCCCCGCGATCGTCACGTCCCGGCCGGGGCGGGGCGCGTGCACCATCGCGCCGTCACCCACGTACATCCCGATGTGGCTGGCGTCGTCGAAGTAGACGATCAGGTCACCGGGCCGCATGTCCTTCACGTCGACGCGCGGCAGCCGCTTCCACTGCTCCTGCGACGTGCGCGGTATGCCGCGTCCGCCCGCGAGCCACGCCTGGGAGGTCAGCCCCGAGCAGTCGAAGGACCCCGGGCCCTCGGCGCCCCATACGTACGGCTTGCCGATCTGCGCCGTCGCGTACGCGACGGCCGCCTCGCCGCCCTTCGTCGCCTTGCCGCCGACGTCCTTCAGCGCGCCGGAGTCGAGCCAGGCGGTCTGTGCTTCGTACTGCGCCTCCTGCTCCATCTTGAGGAGCCGCTCGCGCTCCTCCTTCTCCAGCGTCGACTCGAGCTTCTCGGCGGCGGCGATCTGCTTCTTGATCTCCTTCTTCGCCGCTTCCTTCTTCTCGCGGTTGGACTCCAGCTTCTTCCACTGGGCGGTCGCGTCCTGGGTGTACGCCTCCAAGTCGGCCTGGGTCCGGGACAGTTCGCCCAGAAGCCCCTTGGCCGCCTGCTGGCCCTCACGGATCCGGCCCGCCCCGTCGAGGAAGTGCCGGGGGTCGCCGCTCAGCATCAGCTGTGCCTCGGGCGGCAGCCCGCCGTTGCGGTACTGGGCGCGCGCCTCGGCGCCCGCCTGCCTCTTCAGCTCCTTGATCCGCTGCTGGCCCTCGACGATCTCCTTGGCCAGCTTCACGATCTCGGACGACTGCTCGTCGGCGCGCTCCTCGGCGAGGTTGTACGCGTCCGTGGCCGCCCCGGCCTTGCGGTAGAGGGCGTCGATCTCGCTCCGTACCTCCTGGAGGCTCTGTTCGCTCCGGGGAGGCTCGGGAGGCTTGGGATCTGCGTACGCCTGCCCAGGTGCGGCCAGCACGGTCAGGGCGCAGACCAGCGCGATCGCGGTCGCGGCGCTGCGACGTCGGTTCACTAGCTCCCCCGGATCCCAGGTCCCACATCACATGTCCCGCATGTGATTTACCGTCAGTAACTTAAGTGCGCTGCGGTGATGCTGCCATGCCGTCCGTAAAAACGACAGAGGCCCCCGCCCACAGCTTTCTGACGAACGGACAGCTCGCCGTGTTCCCCTCACGCGCCACTCGTTCGGGAAGATCCGGATCGGTTTCAGCCGGTGCGCGGCTGGAGAGCGGCCCAGTTCACGGTGACTTCGCCCTGCCGCCACCGCCGCTCCCCGTCCGCCAGCGGCCAGTCCGCCGAGAGATCGCGTACGGCCTTGATCCAGCGCTGCCGGGCGCCGAGCGAGGCGTACGGAGCGGCCGCCGCCCACGCCCGGTCGAAGTCCCGCAGGAAGGCGTGCACCGGCTCGCCCGGCACATTGCGGTGGATCAGCGCCTTCGGCAGCCGCTCCGCGAGGTCGGACGGACGCTCCAGCGACCCCAGCCGGGTTGCGAAGGTGACGGTCCGCGGCCCCTCCGCCCCCAGCGCGACCCACACGTGCCGCCGCCCGATCTCGTCGCACGTCCCCTCGACCAGCAGCCCGCCGGGCGCGAGGCGCCCGCACAGCCGCGCCCAGACGGCGGCGACCTCCCCTTCGTCGTACTGGCGCAGCACATTCGCCGCCCGTATCAGGGAGGGGCGGCGGCTGTCCGGCAGAGGTATCTCGAAGCCGCCGTGCCGGAAGGCGAGGCCGTCGCGTTCGTACGGCTTCGCGGCGGCGACCCGAGCCGGTTCGATCTCGATGCCCACGACCTCGGCGGCCGGCGCGGCGGTGCGCAGCCGGCCGAGCAGCTCGACGGCGGTCCAGGGCGCGGCACCGTACCCCAGATCGACCGCCACGGGATCGCCGCTGCGGCGCAGCTCGGGGCCGTGTGCCGCGGCGATCCAGCGGTCCATGCGGCGCAGGCGGTTCGGGTTGGTCGTCCCGCGGGTGACGGCGCCCACAGGGCGCGAGGGGGAGGTGCGGGAGGCCATGAAGCGAGGGTAAGGGAGGCCGAGCGCCCGCTCGGGCCCGTAAAGGTTGAGGCAGCTGAAGTAATGATTTGGCAAAACGGAAATTGGAAGGGGTCATTCCGCTGTTTGCGGTGAACGGAGGGCCGACCCCGCGCCCTCTCAGGGCCATGCCCGTCATGCCCCGCAAGCCCAGCCATCCCCCGAGCGAGGAGGACCGTCGACGTGAGCCAGTACGTCTCCCGACTCGCCGGCACACTGGCGACGCCGCCCCGCCTTCGGCTGCCCGGCGGCCACCACCGCAAGCCGCGCCGGATCGCCATGCTCAGCGTCCACACCTCCCCGCTGCACCAGCCGGGGACCGGCGACGCCGGCGGCATGAACGTCTACATCGTCGAGCTCGCCAAGCGCCTCGCCGCCATCAACATCGAGGTCGAGATCTTCACCCGGGCGACCACCGGCGGCCTGCCGCCCAGCGTCGAGCTGGCGCCCGGCGTGCTGGTCCGCCATGTCGACGCGGGCCCGTACGAGGGTCTGGCCAAGGAGGAGCTGCCCGCGCAGCTCTGCGCCTTCACCCACGGCGTCATGCAGGCCTGGGCCGGTCAGCGCCCCGGCTACTACGACCTCGTCCACTCCCACTACTGGCTCTCCGGGCACGTCGGCTGGCTCGCCGCCGAACGCTGGGGCGCGCCGCTCGTCCACGCCATGCACACCATGGCGAAGGTCAAGAACGCCGCGCTGGCGGAGGGCGACACCCCCGAGCCGGCCGCGCGCGTGATCGGCGAGACGCAGATCGTGCGGGCGGCGGACCGCCTCATCGCCAACACGGCGGAGGAGGCGGACGAGCTGGCCCGCTTCTACGAGGCCGACCCCGGCAAGATCGCCGTCGTACATCCCGGCGTGAATCTGGAACGCTTCCGTCCGGCCGACGGCCGGGCGGCGGCCCGCGACCGCCTCGACCTGCCCCAGGACGCGATCATTCCGCTCTTCGCGGGCCGCATCCAGCCGCTCAAGGCCCCGGACATCCTGCTGCGCGCGGTCGCGGTGCTCCTCGACGAGGACCCGTCGCTGCGCTCGAAGCTCGTGGTGCCGGTGGTCGGCGGACCGAGCGGCAGCGGCCTGGCCAAGCCGGAGGGTTTGCAGAAGCTGGCCGCGAAGCTGGGCATCGCCGACGTCGTGCGCTTCCGCCCGCCGGTCGGCCAGGACCGCCTCGCGGACTGGTTCCGGGCGGCGTCGGTACTGGTCATGCCCTCGTACAGCGAATCGTTCGGCCTGGTCGCCATAGAGGCCGAGGCGTCCGGTACGCCGGTGGTGGCGGCGGCCGTCGGTGGCCTCCCGGTGGCCGTGCGGGACGGACAGACCGGCATCCTGGTCGAGGGTCACGATCCGGCCGGATACGCCCGTGCGCTGCGGCGTTTCATCGACGAGCCGGGCCTGGTGGACCGGATGGGCGCGGCGGCCGCCCGCCACGCGCAGTCCTTCGGCTGGGACACGGCCGCGTCCGCCACGGCCGACGTATACCTGGCCGCGATGCACGACCACCGCCGTCGCGTACGCTCGCACCATGGCTGACGCAGGGCAGATCGCGGGGCAGATCACCGAGACGCTTGAGCAGGCGCTGAAGGACGCGGAGCTGGAGTGGGAGAGCCCTGAGCCCGGCTCGTACGTCGTCAAACTGCCCGGCACCCGCAAGCTGTCCACGACCTGCTCACTGATCGTCGGCCGCCACTCCCTGTCGGTCAACGCCTTCGTGATCCGCCATCCGGACGAGAACGACGCGGCGGTGCATCGCTGGCTGTTGGAGCGCAATCTGCGTCTGTACGGGGTGAGTTACGCGATCGACAGCCTCGGCGACATCTACCTGGCCGGCAAGCTGCCGCTGGCGGCGGTGACCCCGGACGAGCTGGACCGCCTGCTGGGGAGCGTCCTGGAAGCGGCGGACGGCAGCTTCAACACCCTGCTGGAACTGGGCTTCGCGAGCGCGATCCGCAGGGAGTACGCGTGGCGGGTGTCGCGCGGCGAGTCGACGAGGAACCTGGAAGCGTTCACGAACCTGACCCAGGACCAAGGGCAAACGCAGGACGGAGCGACACCGCCTGCCTGACCGGAGCTCCTCCCCGCCCGGACGAACGGCCCCGCCTCCACGAATACACGTGGGAGGCGGGGCCGTTCGGATGTGGCGTGCGCGGCAGGTGGCCGGCTACGCCGGACCTCAGTCCTCGTCGTAGAAACCGTGGTGGCCGTTGTAGCCGTTGTCACCGTCGTGGCCGTTGCCGCCGTTGTCGCCGTGGTGACCCCGGCCGCAGGAGTGGGAGCCGCGGATCTCAGTGATGCCGTGGAGGCCGCCCACGTTGGAGAGGTAGAACTTCCCGCTCTTGTTCTTGCAGCCGTGGTGGCCGCCGGCGAAGGGGCCGTCGCCGTGGTGGCCGCCGGCGAAGGGGCCGTCGCTGTAGGGGGCGTTGCCGTGGGGACCGCCGTCGAAGTCCATGGTGGCAGCGGCAGCGGGGCCGGCTGCCATGAAGCCGGCAGCAGTGATGCCGACAAGGGTGATCGCGACGCGACGAAGCATGTTTCGCTCTCCTGTACGTACGTGACGGGTGAGGCCTGACGGGGTCTGACTTCACTCCATGTCCGCGTACTTGACGTCAGCACACGCCACGGGGTCATCCGGAAGGGGGAGGTGTCTGCATCCGATCGGTCGCACCCGCCCCCTTCCCCGCACCGCTTCCCCGTGGCATGCTCACCGCCGACGCACACCTGAACGTTGTTCACATACGTACATGGAGGCGGGTATGGGCATGGGTAGCGGTCAACGCGCCGTCAGCAGACGCGGCTTGCTCGGCAGCGCCATAGCCGTAGCCGTGGCGGCCAACACCGCACCCGCGTTCAGCGCCACACCCGTGAACAGCGCCCATAGGCACGCTCCCCCCACTCTCTGGCGGGAGTTCGCCGCCACGCCCTTCACCCACCCCCAGATCCCCTACGTCGGCCGGGCCGGCGCCCGCGCCGGGGCCATCCGCTTCCCCCGCCGTCCCGTCGTCACCAACGTCCTCGACCACGGCGCCAAGCCCGACGGCTCCGCCGACGCCGCCCCCGCCATCAACCGCGCCCTCGCCGCCGCGGGCGCCCGTGGCGGCGGCACCGTCCTCGTCCCGCCCGGCACGTACCGCATCGACGACGTCATTCGCATCGGCCACAGCGACGTCGTCCTGCGCGGCGCCGGAAGTACGCGCACCAAGCTGATCGCGACCAAGCACCTCACCGAGCTGATCGGCCCCTACGGCAGTCGTTACGGCGGCGACAAGTCGTCCTGGTCCTGGGCCGGCGGCCTCATCTGGCTCTGCCCGCAAGCGCGTTACGACTCCCTCACCACGGCCATCAGGGCCAGGGCCTGGCCCTTCGAGGGCTGGACCGGCAACAAGCGCGATGAATGGCGCACCCTCACCGCCGTCGCCCCCGCCGCGCGTGGCGACCGGACCGTCACCGTCCACGACCCCACCCGCCTGCGGCCCGGCCAACTGGTCCTCCTGCGCCTCGCCGACGACCCCGGCCACACCCTCCTGGCGCACATCGCCGGCGACGGCCCCGGCGCCCGGGCGTACCACTGGGACGACAAGACCAAGCTGACGAGTTACGTCCCGTACGAATGGCCCGTACGCATCACCCGCGTCACCGGCCGCAAGGTCACGCTCGAACGCCCCCTGCCCCTCGACATCCGCCCCGAATGGGACCCGCGCCTCACCACCCTCGCCACCCCGCTCACCGGCTCCGGCGTCGAGGGCCTCACCCTCGAAGCGGTCGAGACGCCGCAGGCCCCGCACCTCCTCGACGAGGGCCGCAACGGCGTCACCTTCCAGTGCGCCTACGACTGCTGGGCCGACGACATCACCGTCCGCCACGCCGACAACGGCTTCGGACTCGTCGCCGCCTCCGCCTGTACGGTCCGCCGCACCCGCGTCGAGGGACGCGGCTCGCACCACCCGTACTTCTGCCGGGAGGGCTCCCACGACAACCTGGTCGAGGACTTCACCATCGCCCCGCGCACCACACCCGCCCCCGCCGGCACCCAGCTGCACGGCATCAACGTCGAGGGCCTGTCCAGCTACAACGTCTGGTCGCGCGGGGTCATGCACATGGGCACCT
Organism: Streptomyces sp. TRD_SC_5; assembly: GCF_056836825.1. Classification (NCBI taxonomy): domain Bacteria; kingdom Bacillati; phylum Actinomycetota; class Actinomycetes; order Kitasatosporales; family Streptomycetaceae; genus Streptomyces; species Streptomyces sp. TRD_SC_5. The sequence continues at coordinate 3,989,152 of NZ_JBWZZS010000001.1, forward strand.
TCGACACCCACCGCGGCATGCCGTTCGCCAACGTACGCACCGAGATCACGGTCAACAACAACGGCCGCCACGGCGGCGACGCCTCCGCAGGCCCGCTCTACGGCGCCCGCTTCACCCACTGGAACGTGACCGTCACCAACGCCCGCGCCGGCCTGGTCAAGATCGACACCATCGCCCCGTACAGCGCGACCGCAGGCATCAGCGAGGTCCGTGAATTCGACCAGACCGACGTCCCCGATTTCACCGGACCGCTGCACTCACGGCTCGAGGCGTACGGCGCCCCCGACGCCGTACACCCGCGCAACCTCTACGAGGCCCAGCGCGCCCTCAGCCGCTGACCTTCTCCCCGTCCGCCTCAGGAGCGGGTACGGGGGAGAGCGCCACCGGCGCGACAGCAGCCGCCGCCTGCCCTTCCGACTCCGCGAGCACCCGCCGCAGCCGCGTCGCGTACCCGGCAGCCGCCACGCACCCGACGACCCCGCACCCGATCCACAGCACGTCCGGGCCGGGCCCGCCCACGATCCAGCCCGCCAGGATCGGCGCGAGGAAACCGGCCAGCGACCAGGACATGCCCATCACGCCCTGGTACCGCCCCCGCGCGTGCTCCGGGGACAGCCGCGCGGTGGCGGCCGCGTTGGTCGGCACGTGCACCATCTCGCCGAGCGTCCACACCACCACGGTCACCGCGAACAGCAGCGGCGTCCCCGCCAGCGCGGTCGCCCCGGTCCCGGCGGCGAACAGCAACGAGGAGACGGTGAGCAGCGCGGCCGGCGACCGACGGTCGGTGATCTTGTTGACGAGCAACTGGAAGCCGACTATCACGACACCGTTGACCGCGATGACCACGCCGTACGCACTGGGCGCGAGGCCCTCCCCGGCCATGGTCAGCGGAAGTCCGACCCAAGGCGCGGTAAAGATGAGGCAGACGAGAAGGTTGAGCAGCACCAGCGTCCGGAAGGGCGCGTCCCGCAGCACTTCGAGCACGCTCACCTTCGCCTCGGCGACCGCCTCCTCGCCCTTGGCGAGCGGCGGGGCGACCGGCCGGGTCTCGGGCAACTTCAAGAAGACGATGACCGCGCACAGGACGGTCGCCGCCGCGTCCACCAGGAACAGCGTCCGGTAGCCGAAGACGATCGCCGCGCCGCCGCCGAGCGCGGCGATCGCGAAGCCGAGGTTGAGTGCCCAGTAGTTCAGGGCGTACGCGCGCCGCTGCTGGTGTTCCGGCACCAGGTCGGCGATGGTCGCGCCGATCGCCGGGCGCACCGTCTGCATGGAGACACCCATCAGGAGCACCACCACCGCGACACCGACCGCGCTGGTCACCACGGCGAGCGCCGCCGCGCCGGCCGCCGTACCCAGGTGCCCGGCGATCATCGTGGGCCGCCGCCCCCACCGGTCGGTGAGCATCCCGCCGAGCGGCGAACCGGCGACCCCGCCGAGCCCGTGCAGTGCGATCACGAGCCCCGCGTACCAGGCCGAATAGCCCAGCTCCTGCGTCAGATACAGCGACAGGAAGGTGAGCACGAAGGCGCCGGTGCGGTTCACCAGCGTCGAGGTCCACAGCCACCAGAAACCGTCGGGAAACCCCGAGACCGTCTCCTTCGCGGCACGTCTGAGCGCGGCCATGGACATACGTATCCCCCCAGGGACCTTCGGCGGCGGCGGTGGCGGACGCCTGTAAGCGGCTGATGCGGTATCCGCAAATTACAAGTGGGCGTGCTCCGCAGCCACTGAATTGACGCGAGCCGTCAACCGTCCGAGGCGTCCATTAGTCTCGTACGCATGGCCGACGCACCGTACAAGCTGATCCTCCTCCGCCACGGCGAGAGCGACTGGAACGCGAAGAACCTGTTCACCGGATGGGTGGACGTCAACCTCACCGAGAAGGGCGAGAAGGAGGCGGTGCGCGGCGGTGAGCTGCTCGTCGACGCCGGCCTGCTCCCCGACGTACTGCACACCTCGCTCCAGAAGCGCGCCATCCGCACCGCCCAGCTCTCGCTGGAGGCCGCGGACCGCCACTGGATCCCCGTCCACCGCTCCTGGCGCCTGAACGAGCGCCACTACGGCGCCCTCCAGGGCAAGGACAAGGCGCAGACGCTCGCCGAGTTCGGCGAGGAGCAGTTCATGCTCTGGCGCCGCTCGTACGACACCCCGCCGCCGGTCCTCGAGGACGGCGCGCCGTTCTCCCAGTCCGACGACCCGCGCTACGCGACGATCCCGAGCGAGCTGCGCCCGCGCACCGAGTGCCTCAAGGACGTCGTCGAGCGCATGCTGCCGTACTGGTACGACGGCATCGTCCCGGACCTGCTCGCGGGCCGCACCGTCCTGGTCGCCGCCCACGGCAACTCGCTGCGCGGCCTGGTGAAGCACCTCGACGGCATCTCCGACGAGGAGATCACCGGCCTGAACATCCCCACCGGCATCCCGCTCTACTACGAGCTCGACGCCGACTTCCGCCCGGTCACCAAGGGCGGCAAGTACCTCGACCCGGAGGCCGCGAAGGCCGCCATCGAGGCCGTGAAGAACCAAGGTAAGAAGAAGTAACACGCACGGATCGAGCCCCCTGCCGCGGATCTTTCCGCGGCAGGGGGCTCGGCGTTGCGGCGTGACGAAGGCTCCTGACGGTCCGCTATGTATGCGGTACGCGATGTACGCACGAAGAGGCGAGCGCACGATATGAGCGACACCCTGCTGACCGCACTGGCCGCCACCATGGCGCAGTTGGTCACAGCCATCGACATGACGGACGAGGACGACGTCGATCCGGATCTGGCCACGACCTGGTTCGAAGACGTCGCCGACAACCTCGGCCGGCTCTCCGCCGAGGACCGTCACCGGCTCGCGGCGCTGTTCAGGGAAGCGGCCATGGAGGAGACGCGCCCGGAGTTCCGGGAGGCGATGCTGGAGGTGCCGGAGAACTTCGGCCTCGAGGACGACGATGACGACGATGACGAGTACGACGACGGGCACGCGGCGTAGGTCCGCCTGCTCCCGTACCTACGGAAGGGCCCCGTCCGCACTGCGGATCCACGGGGCCCTTCCGTACGCACTGGTCGAACTAGCCGCAGCAGCCGCCGCACTGGCACGGCGCGCCCGACTGGCAGCCGCAGCCGCAGCCCGACCCGCAGCCGCAGGCGCCGAGGACGGGCAGGGCCGGCCGGTGGCGGACCACTTCGACCGGCGGTTCCTGCTGGGAGTTGGGCGTGGGGGAATCGGCCATGAGGTTCCTCCTCGAAGGGGCACGTGGCGTACCTGCTGCCCATTGGATGCCCACTCCGGTGGGCGCATCAACGGCGCACACGCGCAATGCTCCGATTCTGCTCCGACTTATTACGGGGCCGGGGCCGGGGCTACTCGGCCTGCGCGGGCGGCGGAGCAGCGGCAGCGGCGGCCGCCGCCTGGAGCTCGTCAGCGTGCTCACCCGTCACCAGGTACACCACGCGCTTCGCCACGGACACCGCGTGGTCGGCGAACCGCTCGTAGTACCGGCCGAGCAGGGTGACGTCGACCGCCGTCTCGATGCCGTGCTTCCAGCGGTCGTCCATCAGGTGCTGGAACAGCGTGCGGTGCAGCAGGTCCATCTCGTCGTCGTCGTGCTCCAGCTGCAGCGCGAGGTCGACGTCCTTCGTGGTGATGACCTCCGCCGCCTTCGCCATCAGGCGCTGCGCGAGCTGGCCCATCTCCAGGATGGTCGCGTGCAGGTCGTGCGGTACGGCCGAGGCCGGGAAGCGCAGCCGGGCGAGCTTCGCCACGTGCTGGGCCAGGTCGCCCGAACGCTCCAGGTCGGCGCTCATCCGCAGCGAGGTCACGACTATCCGCAGGTCCGTCGCGACGGGCTGCTGGCGGGCCAGCAACGCAATCGCGCGGGCCTCCAGGTCGTGCTGGAGATCGTCGACCTTCTGGTCGGCGGCGATCACGCTCTCGGCGAGCTTGAGGTCCGCGTCGAGCATGGATGTGGTGGCCCGCCCGATCGCGGACCCGACGAGCCGGGCCATCTCGACCAGGGCTTCACCGATCGAGTCAAGTTCCTCGTGGTACGCGTCGCGCATGAAAGTCCCTCTCTTGTCCTTCTGAGGCCAGCCTCTGGACCCCACGCTCCCACGTTCTGTCCGTTACGCGTCCGCTTCCGGCACCCCAAGTGAACCAGCCCCATCCCCTCGGTGAACTCTGAGCGACGAGTGTTCGAGCGGCCACCCATTTGGCTGGGGCAGTGTCGTAGCCCCGGCATAACCTGGGTGCATGGACGTGAACGCGGCAGTCGCCGCAGCAGCAGCGATCGCCGGTCTGCTGACCGGTGTGATCGCCGTGCTGACGTTCCGCTGGAGCGAGCGCGAGCAGGCCAGGCCCAGCAGGTCCTCCATGCGGCCCGACGTCAACGCGGTGCTGCCGCCGGGCGTCGACACCGTGCTGTCCGTGCTCCGCTCCTCCGCCGTCGTACTGGACGAGAGCGACAGCGTCGTCAAGGCCAGCTCGGCGGCGTACGCACTCGGGCTCGTCCGGGGCGGAAAGCTGGCCGTGGACCCCATGCTCCACATGGCCCGCGACACCCGCCGCGACGGTGAGATACGCCAGGTCGAACTGGACCTGCCTCGCCGTGGCACGGGTCGCGGCGAGGCTCTCGCGGTCTCCGCCCGCGTCGCCCCGCTCGGCTCGCGCCTCGTACTGCTCCTGGTGGAGGACCTCACCGAGGCCCGCCGCATCGAAGCGGTACGGCGCGACTTCGTCGCCAACGTCAGCCATGAGCTCAAGACTCCTACCGGCGCGCTCTCGCTGCTCTCCGAGGCCGTCATGGACGCCTCGGACGACCCCGAGGCGGTCACCCGTTTCGCGGGCCGCATGCAGATCGAGGCGACCCGGCTCACCAATCTGGTCCAAGAGCTCATTGATCTTTCCCGAGTCCAGAACGACGACCCGCTGGAGGATGCAGAGCCGGTTCGCGTGGACGAACTGGTCGCCGAGGCCATGGACCGCAGCCGCCACGCCGCGTCCACCAAGAACATCACGATGGCGTCGGGCGGCACCGATGGCCTGCGCGTCTGGGGCAACCGGGGGCAGCTCGCCGCCGCCCTCGGCAATCTCGTCGAGAACGCCGTCAACTACAGCCCGGCCCGCACCCGCGTCGGCATAGCCGGCCGCCGGATCTCGGCCCCCGGCGGGGACCTGATCGAGATAGCCGTCACCGACCAGGGCATCGGCATCTCCGAGAAGGATCGCGAGCGGATCTTCGAACGCTTCTACCGCGTGGACCCGGCCCGCTCCCGGGCCACCGGAGGTACGGGCCTGGGCCTGGCCATCGTCAAGCACGTGGCCGCCTCGCACGGCGGAGAGGTCACGGTGTGGAGCTCCGAGGGACAGGGCTCCACCTTCACCCTGCGACTGCCCGAGGCAGCCGCTTCACGCGACCGGTCCCCGGTCGCCGCCCCGGGCGACGACGTCGACGACTGCGCAGACGACGCCGGCGGCCCGTACGAGACCACTGATCGCGCATCCATTCCCCACCCGGAGGTCCTTCCGTGACCCGAGTGCTCGTCGTCGAGGATGAGGAATCCTTCAGCGACGCCCTGTCCTACATGCTTCGCAAGGAGGGCTTCGAGGTCGCCATCGCGGCCACCGGCCCCGACGGGCTCGACGAGTTCGAGCGCAACGGCGCCGACCTCGTCCTGCTGGACCTGATGCTCCCGGGCCTGCCGGGCACCGAGGTTTGCCGTCAGCTGCGCAGCCATTCCAACGTTCCGGTCATCATGGTGACCGCCAAGGACAGTGAGATCGACAAGGTCGTGGGCCTGGAGATAGGAGCCGACGACTATGTCACGAAGCCCTTCTCCTCGCGGGAGCTGGTCGCCCGCATCCGCGCGGTCCTGCGCCGCCGCGGAGAGCCGGAGGAGGTCGCTCCGGCGGCCCTGGAGGCAGGCCCGGTCCGGATGGACGTCGACCGGCACGTGGTCACGGTCGGCGGCGGCAAGGTCGATCTCCCGCTGAAGGAGTTCGACCTCCTTGAGATGCTGCTGCGCAACGCGGGCAGGGTCCTCACCCGCATGCAGCTGATCGACCGTGTCTGGGGCGCGGACTACGTGGGCGACACCAAAACCCTCGACGTCCACGTGAAGCGACTCCGCGCCAAGATCGAACCGGATCCGGGCGCGCCGAGATATCTGGTGACGGTCCGCGGCCTGGGCTACAAGTTCGAACTAAGCATCTAGGGTGGCGTTTTTGGTTGTTGTCCGGCGGGGCGCCCCCATCAGCATGCTCTGTGCGGTACGGGCGTCAGTGGCCCGCGTCGTGCCCCTCGGCGGAGGACTGCGTGGCGCCCGCCGACGGGGTCGTGGACGCCGTGGAGCCCGCTGCGCCGGTGGCCCCCTCCGTCGGGGTGACGCCCGAGGGGGTCGTCGTCGCCGTCGCCGTACCGGACGGCGCCTGGGCCGGCTGCTTCGGGAGTTCGCTCGGGCCGACGTCCTTGAAGTAGTGCGTCGCCGGGACCACGAACGCCCGCAGCTCCACCGTGCCGGTCTCGCTGAGATCGAAGCTCACGGGCTGCGCGTCGCCGGCCTTCGCCGCCTCGCGGCCGTTCTCGATCACGGCGGAGGCGTTGCCCTCGCCGCCGAGGAGGAGCGAGCCGCCGGCGGGCACGGTCAGCGGGCCCGCGCCCTTGGCGGGCTTGAGGTTCACCTTGGCGCTGGTGCCGGGCAGCGTGACGGCTTCGAGCGTCTCCGCCTTGGTGCCGTTGTTGAAGATCATGCCGGTGACGACCGCGGGGCCTTCGGCGTCGAGCTTGGGCTGGGTGACGATCGTCGCGTTCTGGATCTTGATGTCGTCGACGGCGGTCGCGGCGTTGTCCGGCCTGACCCCCAGCGTCTGAGCGTCGTTGCCCGCACCACAGGCGGCAAGCGAAGCGATCGAGAACACGATGGCGGTGGCGGCGAGGACACCGCGTCGAAGGCTGCGGCTCACGGCGGAGGCATCTCCTGTTAGACGGGTTCGAGCGACGTAAAGCCGCTCTAAGGGTGTGTCAGCGCGCTTAGGTTACCGAGCCGTCGCCAGGCCCTCGCACCCGACCCGCCCCACCCCGCCCGCCCATACCGGCCACGGACGGCGCGGCGGCTTGTTTCGTACGCCGTTCACATATCCGGAGGAGGGTGTACGGGCGTCCCGAGTGCGGATTATCCGTAAGGAATGTATGGGGGTCCGGAGAATTGATCACCGCCGTACGTGATCAATTCCAGATTCGGGCCGAACGGGTGACCGGTCGGCGAACGGAGTACATCAAGTTCACCGCTTGGAACCCGGCAAAACGGGACTTTCAGCCTCTTCGGAGGGGTCTGCGATGTGTGTAACGTACGCGTTTCTCTCCGCCCGCACAGCCGCTCCGACCTGCGAATACCCGCTTCCGGAAGACCTGCGCAGCACGTTCCTGTTGCTGTTGTCAAGCCCCGAGATACGCCCTGACCTGCGGAAACGCCATTCAGAAGAAGCCGTATCCGTGTTACTCTGGATAGCCACGGAAGGGGTACCTGTCACATGACGTTCAAGGTTGGCGACACCGTGGTCTATCCCCATCACGGGGCCGCACTGATCGAGGCTATCGAAACTCGCCAGATCAAAGGTGTGGACAAGACCTACTTGGTGCTCAAGGTTGCCCAGGGTGACTTGACTGTTCGTGTGCCTGCGGACAATGCGGAGTTCGTCGGTGTACGCGATGTAGTCGGTCAGGAAGGGCTCGACCGGGTCTTCGAGGTGCTGCGCGCACCGTATGCCGAAGAGCCGACGAACTGGTCCCGGCGCTACAAGGCAAATCTCGAGAAGCTCGCCTCCGGTGATGTCATCAAGGTCGCCGAGGTAGTGCGCGACCTGTGGCGCCGTGAGCGTGAGCGCGGTCTCTCCGCAGGTGAGAAGCGCATGCTCGCCAAGGCGCGCCAGATCCTGGTGAGCGAGCTCGCACTCGCGGAGAACACCAATGAAGACAAGGCCGAGGCTCTGCTCGACGAGGTCCTCGCGTCCTGACTCCGGGTCCAGGGGCTTCTTCTCCTGATACCCAGTACGAGTAACGATGCCGTGGTGCCCGCTGACAAGGCTGTCCAGCCCTTGTTGCCGGGCACTGCGGCACGTTTCGTTTGTCCGCCGCGTTCTCCGGGCATCCCTGACGCCCGACCCCGCCTGCCCCTGATCCCCAGGTGCTCCGGATCCTCTGGTGTGCCGGGCCCGGGCAGCTGACTCGACCAGTCGTCACGGAAGGGGACGGTCAAGGCGTCGCGCCCGGCACGTTGTGGCCATACCCACGAAGGCCGCGGACACAAACCTGGCGGACCCGAACCCGTTCCCGAAGCTTGTCGGCCCCGGAGCTACCGATGACAGACGAATCCCGCCCCACACCCACTCCGCGCACCGCCGCCGTGATCCCCGCGGCCGGCCGCGGGGTACGGCTGGGCCCCGGCGCCCCCAAGGCGCTCCGCGCGCTGAGCGGCACACCCATGCTGATCCACGCGGTACGCGCCATGGCCAACTCCAGGGCGGTGTCGCTCGTCGTCGTGGTCGCCCCGAAGGACGGCGCCGTCGAGGTCAAGAACCTCCTCGACGAGCACGCGCTGCCCGAGCGGACGGACTTCCTGGTCGTACCGGGCGGTGAGACCCGCCAGGAGTCGGTGCGACTCGGGCTTGAAGCGCTGCCGGCCGACATCACGGCCGTGCTGGTGCACGACGCGGCGCGCCCGCTCGTACCCGTCGACACGGTCGACTCGGTCATCGAGGCCGTACGGGACGGAGCGCCCGCGGTGGTGCCCGCGATGCCGCTCACCGACACCGTCAAGGAGGTCGAGCCCGCGGAAGTGAAGGGCGAGCCCGAACCGGTCGTCGCCACTCCGGCGCGGGCGCGGCTGCGCGCCGTACAGACTCCACAGGGCTTCGACCGGGCCACGCTCGTGCGCGCGCACGAGACGATCGCGGCGGGCGGGGAAGGCGCGACGGACTGCGCCGGCATGGTCGAGCAGCTCGGCGTGCAGGTCGTGGTCGTACCGGGCCACGAAGAGGCATTCAAGGTGACACGGCCGCTGGATCTCGTCCTGGCCGAGGCGGTACTCGCCCGCAGGAGGGCCAACGATGGCTTCTGAGCTTCCCCCGCTACCGCTGGTCGGCATCGGGACCGACATCCACGCCTTCGAGGAGGGCCGCGAGCTGTGGTGCGGCGGTCTGCTCTGGGAAGGCGAGGGCCCCGGCCTGGCCGGCCACTCGGACGCGGACGTCGTCGCGCACGCCGCCTGCAACGCGCTCTTCTCCGCGGCCGGGCTGGGTGACCTGGGCGCGCACTTCGGCACCGGGCGGCCCGAGTGGTCCGGTGCGTCGGGCATCACGCTGCTGACGGAGGCGGCGCGGATCGTACGGGCCGAGGGTTTCGCGATCGGCAATGTCGCGGTCCAGGTCGTCGGCGTACGCCCGAAGATCGGCAAGCGGCGGGACGAAGCGCAGAAGGTGCTTTCGGCGGCGGTCGGGGCGCCGGTCTCGCTGTCGGCCGCGACGTCCGACGGCCTCGGCTTCACCGGCCGTGGCGAGGGCCTGGCGGCGATCGCCACGGCGCTGGTGCTCCGCGCGGGCTGAGCGGGACGGGCAAGCTGGGGCTCCGCCCCAGACCCGCTCCTCAAACGCCGGAGGGGCTGGGAGCTCTCCCCCACGCGGCCGGCGGAGCCGCAAATGGTGTTACAGCGGGAAGGGCCGCGGGGTGGCGGAAAAAGATCCGTGGGGGACGCCCGGCCCGTACGGGTGAACGGCGCGGAGGCCACCGCGGCGCCGCGCCGCACCCAGTACCAAAAAGGGTCGCAAGGCACTGTCGTCCGCCCACTACCCTGGTGTGGTGACTATTCGGCTGTACGACACCAGCGCCCGGCAGACTCGCGACTTCACCCCGCTCACGCCGGGCTGCGTCTCGATCTACCTCTGTGGCGCTACCGTGCAGGCCGCCCCGCACATCGGGCACATCCGGTCGGGCCTCAACTTCGACATCATGCGCCGCTGGTTCACCTACCGCGGTTACGACGTGACGTTCATCCGCAATGTCACGGACATCGACGACAAGATCATCAAGAAGTCGGCGGACCAGGGCCGCCCCTGGTGGTCCATCGGTTACGAGAACGAGCGCGCCTTCAACGACGGCTACGCCGCTCTCGGCTGCCTCCCGCCCACCTACGAGCCCCGCGCGACCGGCCACATCACCGAGATGGTCGAGATGATGCGCGGTCTCATCGAGCGCGGGCACGCGTACGAGGCCGAAGGCAACGTCTACTTCGACGTGCGTTCGTACCCGGACTACCTCGGGCTCTCCAACCAGGACCTGGACAATCTCCTCCAGCCGTCCGGCGAGGGCGAGACCGGCAAGCGCGACCCGCGCGACTTCGCCATGTGGAAGGCCGCGAAGCCCGGCGAGCCGAGCTGGGAGACCCCGTGGGGACGCGGGCGTCCCGGCTGGCACCTGGAGTGCTCCGCGATGGCCCACAAGTACCTGGGTACCGCCTTCGACGTCCACGGCGGCGGAATCGACCTGATCTTCCCGCACCACGAGAACGAGATCGCCCAGGCCAAGGCCTTCGGCGACGACTTCGCCAAGTACTGGGTGCACAACCACTGGGTCACCATGGCCGGCGAGAAGATGTCGAAGTCGCTGGGCAACTCGGTGCTCGTGTCCGAGATGGTCAAGGCGTGGCGCCCGATCGTGCTGCGCTACTACCTCGGTACGCCGCACTACCGCTCCGCCATCGAGTACAGCGAGGCAGCCCTGCGCGAGGCCGAGTCCGCCTTCGCCCGCATCGAGGGCTTCATCCAGCGCGTGGTGGAGAAGGCGGGCGGCGACGTCGAGCCCGCCGCCGACGTCCCGCCGGCCTTCGCCGAGGCGATGGACGACGACCTGGGCGTCCCGCAGGCGCTCGCGATCGTCCACACCACCGTGCGCCAGGGCAATTCCGCGCTGGCCGCCGACGACAAGGACGAGGCCGTCGCACGACTGGCGGAGGTACGGGCGATGCTCGGCGTCCTCGGCCTCGACCCGCTCTCCGAGCAGTGGTCGGGCGGCGGCACGGAGCGCGGCGAAGACCTCCACGGGGTCGTCGACACGCTCGTACGCCTCGTACTCGACCAGCGGCAGTCGGCCCGCGACCGCAAGGACTGGGCCGCGGCCGACGCGATCCGTGACCAGCTCCAGCAGACCGGCCTCGTGATCGAGGACAGTCCGTCGGGCCCGCGATGGAGTCTCGGTTCGCGCTGAGAGGCGCGCCGGTCATGGTACGGGGCACACTTTCACTTATACGTACGCACGTCTGAAGCAACGGAACAGGTAACAGGTCATGGCCGGGAACAGCCAGCGCAAGAACCGCCGCACGTCCAACAAGAAGGGCGCTACGGTCGGCAGCGGTGGCCAGCGGCGCAAGGGCCTCGAGGGCAGGGGCCCGACGCCGCCCGCCGAGGCCCGTAAGAAGCACAAGAAGAACCGCATCGCCACCGCCAAGGCCAAGCAGGCCGCGGTCCGCCGCCCGGCTCCGCGCCGCGGTGGCGCCAAGGGCACGTCCGAGATGGTCGTCGGCCGCAACCCCGTCTTCGAGGCGCTGCGCGACGGCGTCCCGGCGACGACGCTGTACGTCCAGCAGTACATCGACAACGACGAGCGGGTGCGCGAGGCGCTCCAGCTCGCGGGCGAGCGCGGCAACATCAACCTGATGGAGGCCCCGCGTCCGGAGCTCGACCGGATGACGAACGGCCTGAACCACCAGGGCCTCGTCCTCCAGGTCCCGCCGTACGAGTACGCGCACCCCGACGACCTCACGGCGGCGGCGTTCGACAAGCACGAGGACCCGCTGATCGTCGCCCTCGACGGCGTGACCGACCCGCGCAACCTCGGCGCGATCGTCCGCTCCGTCTCCGCGTTCGGCGGCCACGGCGTGGTCGTGCCGGAGCGCCGTGCGGCGGGCATGACGGCCGGCGCGTGGAAGTCCTCCGCCGGTACGGCGGCCCGTACGCCGGTCTCCCGTGTCACCAACCTGACGCGCGCCCTGGAGAGCTACCAGAAGGCCGGCATCACGGTCGTCGGCCTCGCGGCGGACGGCGAGCACACGGTCCAGGACCTGGAGCAGCTCGGCGGCCCGGTCGTCATCGTCATCGGCAGCGAGGGCAAGGGCCTCGGCCGCCTCGTCGGCGAGACGTGCGACTACCTGGTGCGCATCCCGATGCCGGGCGGCGCGGAGTCGCTCAATGCGGGTGTGGCGGCGGGCATCGTGCTGTGGGAAGCGGCTCAGCGCAGGCGTTGAGCGGGCGCGGGCACGCGAGGGTGCGGCCCGGGCCGGCTTTGCGCCGACGGACGGAGTCCGGCGCAGGCGGCCGAAGCCCGCGGAGCGGTGCGAGGGCGGCAGACGGGGGTGCCGCTCAATGCGGGTGTGGCGGCGGGCATTGTGTTGTGGGAAGCGGCGCAGCGCAGGCGTTGATTCGGTGCGGGGCGGCGGGGCCGGTTATGTCCCGGTAAGGGTGTCTTGACGGGTCTCGGACAGATCGGGAGCGTCAAGGCAGTGTCCTAACGACACATCACTCGGTTAGATGAGTGTGGACACCAGAACACCCGGGTTCGACGATCAGCCCGCCCTGAGCATGGTCAAGGTGCCCTGCGATCCGGCGCAGGTCATCGTCAACCACGCCAGCTTCCGCGTGCAGCTCGCCCCGGCCCAGAGCCGGCGGCCCGTCCCGCCGTACGCGGGGGCGGGCGGTGTGGGCAGTGGGCTGGGGGACACCGCGCGCATTCCGGCGATGGCCGGTGCGGCCGCGGCCCGACGGCGGGCGCCCGTCGTCTGGAGCGGGAAGTCCGAACCGGGAGACCCCGGCGCGACCGGGCTGCTCCAGGCCGTACGCGACTCCTCCGTCGGCGAGCGCCTAGACAGCGGCGCCACGCAGGTCATCCCCCGCGTGGGCGAGAACGCGGAGGACACAGCCGCGATCCCCACCGTCATCGGGCCGCGCGGCTCCGAGCCGCCCATGACGCAGATGCTGCCCAGAATGAAGCAGGCCGTCGGCGCGTACGACGTACCCGACCGGAACGGCGAAGACGCCTACGCCCGCCAGTTCGACGACGACGACTACGACGAGGACGAGTTCGGCGAGGACGGCGAGCGCGGCCGCCGCAACAGCGCCGACGCCGTCCGGCACGCGTACTACCCCGGGCGGCGGATGAACCTCGGTGTGGTGCTCTTGCCGCTCCGCGTGTTCCTCGGCTTCATCTCCATCTACGCCGGCATGGGCAAGCTCTGCGACCCCGTGTACTTCGACGGCGGCGAGCGCGGCTCGATGGTCAAGTGGCTTACGTCGCTGCACCCCTGGGCCCTCGCCGAGCCGCTGCGCGACTTCGCGCTGAGCCACCCGGTGGGCGCCGGCCTGACCGTGGCGTTCCTCCAGGTCGTCGTCGGCGTGCTGACGGTACTGGGGCTGTGGCAGCGCGTCGCGGCCTGCTTCGGGACGCTGCTCTCCGCCGCGCTGATCATGACGGTGAGCTGGAAGACCGTACCGGCGTACGACGCGCCCGACATCATCTACCTCGCCGCCTGGTCGCCCCTGATCATCGCGGGCGCGCCCGTCTACTCCGTCGACGGCCGGCTCGCCGGCGAGGCCTGGCGCAAGCTCGGACCGCGCTCGGAACTGTGGGAGCTGCGGCGGCGCGTACTGCGGCGCGGCGCCGTCGTCGCCTCCCTGGTGGTCGGACTGACGCTGCTCATCGGCTCGATGCTGGGTGGGGCGGTACGTTCCTCCGACATGGTGACCGTGCCGGGCCCGAACGACGACCCGACCAACCACCTCCCCGGGGCCCCGCTGCCCCAGGAGACCGGCAGCAGCACGGGCCGCGCCTCGGAGGGGCCCACCAGCCGCGCCCCCGCGCCCTCCGCCAGCAGCTCCGCCGGCCCCTCGGCCAGGGCCACGACGCCCGGCGCGGTCCGCGAGACCGCCACGGTGGGCACGGACGCGCAGCGGCCGAGCCAGACGCAGGGCAGCACGGCCGGCCAGGCCCCGCCCCAGCAGCAGCCCGCACCCCCGCAGCCTCCCACCACCAGCGCCGGACCGACCTCCAGCGGCGGCGGCACCGGCGGGACCACGGGCGGCGGCGGCACCACCGGCGGCGGCACGACGGGCGGCGGCACCGACGGCGGCACCACGGGCGGCAGCGGCACCGGCGGCAGTGGTGGCGGCAGCGGGAGCGGCGGCGGCAGCGGCGGCAGGGTGATCGGCGGCCTGCTCGGCTAGGCGACGGCCAGGCGGCTGCTGCCACGCCGTACGGCGAAGGGCCCGGCACACGCGGGATGTGTGCCGGGCCCTTCGCCGTACGCGTACGCCTGCCTGTACGCCTGTCCGGCTTCGCTTCAACCGCGCGCGGCGGCCAGCTCCTTGGCGGCCTCGCTCAGGTCCTTGGCCGTGTCGATGGCCCGCCAGTACGCCCCCTGTGGCAGCGGGAAGCCCGCCAGACGGCGCTCTCGCGCCAGACGGGGGAACGTGGTGCGTTCGTGGTCGCCGAGGTCCGGCAGAAGCTCTCTGAAGGCCGCTGAGAAGACGTACACGCCCGCGTTGATGAGGTAGGGCGAGGGCGGCGACTCGATGAAGTCCGTGATGTGGCCGAAGGTGTCCGTCTCGACGGCGCCCCACGGGATCCGGGGGCGGGCCAGGGCAAGGGTCGCGGTGGCGTCGCGCTCGGCGTGGAAGGCGGCCATGTCCTGGAGCGAGAAGCGCGTCCAGATGTCGCCGTTGGTCGCGTACCAGGGGAGCCCGGGATCAGGGAGGTGCGCGGCGGCGTACTTGAGGCCGCCGCCGCGGCCCAGTGGCTCGCTCTCCACCACGGTGGTGACACGCAGCGGGAGATCCGCGGAGTCCAGCCACTCCTGGAGCACGCCGGCGAGGTGGCCGCAGGAGACCACCGCGTCGGTGACTCCCTCTGCGGCGAGCCAGGAAAGCTGATGGCCGATGATCGGGGTCCCGGTTCCCGGGATCTCGACCATCGGCTTGGGGCGGTCGTCGGTGTACGGGCGCAGTCGCGAGCCCTGGCCGCCGGCCAGGACCACGGCCTGCGTCGGATACGTCGTCGTACGGGTCATACGGGGCACGATATGCGGCAGGCCGCCGTCGGCCGCCGCTCAGCCGGTCTGCTGGGCGACGCCGGAGGCGAAGGAGGTGTCGCACACGGGGCGCGAGAACGACTGCGCGCGCGTCGGGCCGTACTGCTTCACCGCGGCGCGGCCGAGCGAGCGGGCGATCGACATGCAGTGCTGGGCGAGCGAGGGGCGGCGCTCGACCTCGCGCTGGAGGTGCGTGAGCGCGACGCCGGGGTCCTTTTCCTGGAGTTCGAGGAGGAGCTTGTCGCGCAGAATGTCCTGCGGAGCGCGGGACTTGGCGCGTACGTTTACCTTCTCGGAGGACGCGGTCAGGACCTGCGCTTCGGGTCCGCTCGTGGACCACGGGACATTGGCCACCGCGAGGGTCCCGGAGAGCACGAGGACGACGGGCAGGACGAGAGCGAGACTTCGGCCGATTCGGCGGGCTGTGTGGGTCACGCGAGTGAGCGTAGCGGCCAGTAATGATTTGGCGACATTTAGTCACTCGCGTGGGTGATGGTTCGATGTCCTTTTTCGAATTACGTGTTGACGTACAGGGTTCGAAATGACCGATATGCCGGGGTATTTGTCGACACCTCGGGCCTCTGCGGAAACACGCGAAGGGCCCCGCACCGAGGTGCGGGGCCCTTCGGAGCTCAGCCGCTCAGTCGCTCAGGCGCTCGCCGGTCGACGAGGAGAAGACGTGCGTCTCGCCCACGCGCGGCACGACGTGCAGCTCGGCGCCCTTGTCCGGTACGGCGCGGCCGTTCACGCGGACGACGAGGTCCTTGTGCTCGCCGCCGACCTGCGCGCTGCCGTACACATAACCGTCGGCGCCCAGCTCCTCGACGACGTTGACCGTGACGGCCAGGCCGGCCGGGGCGTCGTCGGACGCCTTGGAGAGCGACGCGGCGGCGGCGCTGTTCTGCTCGAGGATGTCGAAGTGCTCGGGGCGGACACCGACCGTGACGGTCGTGTCGCCCCGGTCGGCGGCGGCGGAGAGCGCCTCCCGCGAGATCGGCACGACGCTGTTGCCGAACTTCACGCCGCCGTCGGTGATCGGGACCTCGACGAGGTTCATCGCGGGCGAGCCGATGAAGCCGGCGACGAAGAGGTTCGCGGGGCGGTCGTACATGTTGCGCGGCGAGTCGACCTGCTGGAGCAGACCGTCCTTCAGTACGGCGACCCGGTCACCCATCGTCATGGCCTCGACCTGGTCGTGCGTGACGTACACGGTGGTGATGCCGAGGCGGCGCTGGAGCGAGGCGATCTGCGTACGGGTCGAGACACGGAGCTTGGCGTCGAGGTTCGACAGCGGCTCGTCCATGAGGAAGACCTGCGGCTCACGCACGATGGCGCGGCCCATCGCGACGCGCTGGCGCTGACCGCCGGAGAGCGCCTTGGGCTTGCGGTCCAGGTACTCGGAGAGGTCGAGGATCTTCGCGGCCTCTTCGACCTTCTTGCGGATGTCGCTCTTGTTCACGCCGGCGATCTTGAGCGCGAAGCCCATGTTGTCGGCGACGGACATGTGCGGGTACAGCGCGTAGTTCTGGAACACCATGGCGATGTCCCGGTCCTTCGGCGGCAGGTGCGTGACGTCGCGCTCACCGATGCGGATGGCGCCGCCGTTGACGTCCTCGAGACCCGCGAGCATGCGCAGGGAGGTCGACTTGCCGCAGCCGGAGGGACCGACGAGGACGAGGAACTCGCCGTCCTCGACGTGAAGCTCGAGCTGGTCGACGGCGGGCTTGGTGGACCCCGGGTAGATCCGGGTGGCCTTGTCGAACGAGACAGTTGCCATGGTGATGTGCTCCTTCACCGGCAGGAACGTGCCGGACGATCCGTTGTAAGGGAGTGGTGTGGTCCAGAGACTGGACCTGCCGTGACGCTACCTGGCGATGCCGTTTCTGTCAGCAGGCGGCAGAGCGTCTGTCGATTACTTCGTGGATCGCGGAATCGGGCTCTGTGTAGAGTGTGGGAGCCTTCGCGCGCGGCTCAGACGTGCGTGATGCCTCCTTAGCTCAGTCCGGCCAGAGCAACGCACTTGTAATGCGTAGGTCGTCGGTTCGAATCCGACAGGGGGCTCAGAGAAGAACCGCAGGTCAGGCCTCTGACCTGCGGTTTCTTCGCGCTCTCGACCTTGGAATGTTCGCTTGTAGCGCTGTGGATGCCTGTGCATGAAATGCGTAGGTCAAGGGTTTCACTCTCTGGGGTCAAGGGTGTGCCTGGAGGTCAGGAATTCCGCTGACCTGCGCTTTCTCGGCGGTCGCTGAGGCGTGAGTCAGTATGAGCGAGACGCGCGGTGGCCGAGCGGTGGCCATGCGTGCAGTGGTGGTGCAGCTGCGGAGCTGCCGACGGAAGCCGTGTCGAGTATCGATCTTGTGACCTTTCGACAATGCGGTGTTCGGGCACGTCGTCTGCGCTACGCGTCGAGCTTCTCGTTAATCTGCGCGCCCACGCGCTATACCCCGCCGTCAGTGATCTTCGCGTCACGCAGCTGGGCCCACCGCTCCAGGACGGGCCGTTTCATGAAATGCCACGCCGGCCATAACCTGCCGCGTCGACTCATCCTGCTCTCACTGACCGACAGCGCAACCGATCAACGCCTACGAGAATCTTGGAGATGGTCCGCTTCGTCGAGCACGGCCAGACCGTGCACATGGTTCCTCTCCTGGACGACGGTGTAGCGGTAGACACCCCGGAGGGGGTCTGGCGCGAGCCGAGCGCCTCCTCGATCAGTAGGCTCTTTTCAGCGGTGACGCTCCAGGATGAAGATGGCTCCGGCGCGCTTGTGTTTCGGTCATGACCCGGTTGACGGTCTTCTCGCCGTGCGCGCCGTCCAGCAGGGCGAAATCGTGGTCGTTCTCGCGCAGGACCTTCAGCAGGCTCGGGGCGCGTTCGGCGAGCAGGTGGATGACCGCGGTGGCTGCGCCCAGGAGCAGGTCGCCTGAGTACCGTACTTTCCGCTCGGCAGCGCCTTTCCGGCTTCCCCAAGGTGACCGACGAGCAGACTGTCATCGCAGCCGCCCACGATCTCGGCAGCATGCCCTCACAGGTGGGCCTCGCCTGGATGCTCCACCACGTCCCCAACGTGCACCTCATCCCGGGAACAGCCGACGCCGACCACCTCGAAGCCAACGTCGCCGCCGGGCGATCACGCTCGGCGAGGCGACGCTTGCCGCACTCGACGCCATCTCCTCCCGCTCGGTCGAGGCCTCCTGAACCTGTCGTTCCGAGAACGAAGCCAGGACGACACTGAACGGCGCCGAGCGTCGCCGGACCAGCGACGATCTCAGGAGAAGCCTCGCATCGGCGGGACTGGTCACCGCCAAAGCAGCTGCGGACCTTATGTTCACTCCTGCGCGGCTGTAGCCATATCTCAACGATCATGTTCGGGTGAGATACGGCTACTCACCATGGAGCTGGCTGCACAGGAAGGACTCCACACTCTGATGGGATTGGCGAGGTGACCACCACGGTCGTGGCCATGTGGCCGTCCCCGCAGCTACCCCGAGTCTGCCAGCGACCCGTGAAGCGCGAGAGCCGCTCTCCGGCCACGATCGGGCCGGGAACGCGGAGGATCCCCGTGAAAGTCCCGCGAACCTGGTCAGTCGGGACGTGCGGTACGACAGCGCAATCGTGGAAGTCCAGCCACCGCCCGGTCAAGGGGAACCATGCCTTGTAGATGCTCTCCTTGGCACTGAAGATCAGCCGGTCCCAGGGCACGTCCGGGCGGCGTTCCTTGAGCCGTGCGACGGTGTCTCGCTCCTCCGGGAGTAGCGTTGCGTCGACCACTTCGGCCGGCAGCGGAGCATACGGCTCGGCGTCCACCCCAATGGCGACGACCGGGCCCCGGAGCGCCACTGCGGCGGCACGATAGCCGGCGCAGTGTGTCATGCTCCCGACGACGCCGTCGGGCCAAATGGGGGCCCGCCTCGGTCCTGGCAGGATCGGCTTCGGCGCGATCCCGAGACGGGCCAGGGCGGTACGGGCGCACATTCGTACGGTGGTGAATTCCAGCCTGCGCTGCTCGACGGCCCTGATCACCAGCGCGGTCTCCTCCGGGTACAACAGGGCCTCAGGGGGGTCGAAGAACCGTTCCTCGACCTCCACGCCCGAGGGCAACAGCTTGGTTAGCAGCCCCGGCTCGTGTATGGGATCGGTGGCAAGGGCGGTCGCGGTCGTGAGAAGTATGCCGTGCTCGGCCATATCTCGAAGTCCTTCTTCCGTCGGTCGATAAAAGTGCTGCCAGAGGGCTGCACAAGTCGACTGTCGGTTAATCGCGGTGTCCGGTGGACTGCACGGCGCACGGCCCGCCTTGGCGAGTACCTGAATGCGAGGCGGGGCGCCGAAGTGGGGCTGGTTCTGGGCGGTGATGTACCCGAAGGCGGGCATGTGGACAGGAGCGGTCAAGGCAAGGCGACTGATCTGTCCAGGCCGAAATGACCGAAGCAGGACCCGCCGAGTCCGCCGTTATCAGGTCCCCGGTCCGCATCAAGGGCAGCATTCGGGCAGCGATCACCGTCGGGGTCTGTCACCGCAGTTCCCTCATCCGGCCCTCGATCGAGTCGACCTTCGAGCCCTTCGCCGGCAGCTCGCGCTTCGGTGTCCGGTCTGGGGCCAGAGCCGCCTGATCGTGTTCCACGATCCCCAGATGCTGTGATCGTCCGGATGAGCATCCGATGCAGCCGACGGACATCTGCCCAGTCCTCCATGAGGATCACCCGTTCCTCCTGATCGTGATCGTCAAGTCCAGGGCCGGATGGCGATCACGAAGCGGGTTTATGGGTGATGCACCGTCAGAAGAGTTGAGTTCAACCGCCGCCGAGACCCACCACGACTCAGACAGACTTTGACGACTGAACAGAGGCCAGGGTTTCTGCAAGGCTCTTCCAGATCTCCGCGGCCAAATCCATGTTCGATGCCTCATGTGCCTCCCGCGCCAGCTTCTCGATGGCGTGCACACCGACGTCAATCCGTCCGGACATGATGTCGAGGAGATGGCCGAGTACCTCGAAGCGGACCTTGTCGCGGAACTCAAGCTGATCAGCTTCGGAGGCGATCTGCTCACACAGTGCGCGTGCTGCGTCGAGTTCCCCTGCCTGGAACAGGGCATGGGCGCGGATCGTGCGGAACTCCAGGTGCTGCCGGGGGGTTCCGACCAGGTTGAGGGCCGGCTCCACGTCGGCGATGACCTGCTGAGCGTCCGCCAGCCGACTGGGATGCATCTGCAGGTAGAGCGATGCGGCGGCGAAGCGCAGCCGCATCCACAGGTCGAGGTCGTCGTTGCTGCTGCTCAGCTCGAGGGCCTCGCCCAGTCGGGTCGCGGCGGTCGTGTGGTTTCCGTGCCGGACATAGACACTGGATGCGGTCCACAGGGCCTCGACCCGGAGGGTCCCCGAGGCGTCCTGCGAGAGCACTTCGAGGTCCCCCACGTGCTTCAGCGCGTCGGGCAGCCGACTCACCTCGGCCTCCGTGGAGATCAGCACCATAAGGGTGCGCACCACATCGGCCAGTGGCAGCTCGTGCTGGATCGCATCCGCGTACGCGTCAGACGCGAAGACATTGGCCGCCTTCATGTCGCCCATGGAGCGGTGGAGGCGGGAGAGCAGGACACGGGAGCGGACCCGCAGCTCCGGCACCCCGCTCTCGTCAGCGGCCGTCAGCAGCTCTTGGCTCACGGCCAACTGCTCGTCGCGCGAGGTGCGTTCCATCTGGACCCCGACCAGGGACCACAGGGCCATCCACCGCAACGGGATCGGTAGGTCGGTTTGGTCGCGCGCGACGCGTTCGAGTAGGACGCCGACCTGGGCGTCGCCGCTGTCCGGAGCGGTGATCGCCTTGACCAGGTCCTCGGTCGGCGCCCTTTCCGCACGGGGCGGCCCCTCGAACGCGGAGACGGGCACGTTCAATTGCGCGGCGAGGTAGGCGAGAACCTTCGGCGTGGGCGGCCGCGCACCGGACTCCAGCCGGGACAGGTAGCCCGGAGACATGCTGTCCCCAGCCAGCTTTGCCTGGGAGAGGCCTCCTTCCTGCCTGAGTGTGCGCAGTCGCCTGCCGAAATGTGGCTGATCGATCACCGCAGTAACCCCTTCCATGCCAGGCGGTGTACGTAAGGGGGGTGGGAATCGACCGCGCGCGGTCGATTCCCACCCCCCTGCTGGCAGCTTGACGGTTGCCAGAATGTTTGTCAATTTTTGGTAACTCCGAGCGCTGTCAATTTGGCAACACCAGGCAAGCTCTGCAAGCGGATTTGACGCGAAGACCCTTAGGGCCAGTCGATCGCCAGGGTGGCGAAGGCCGCTGCGGAGGTGACGGTGGGCGCGTCCCCCGCCTGCGGGGTGGTCGCGACGTGGGTGATACCGACGAGGGCGGCGAACAGGCTCAGAGCGGTGCCGAAACGGGCTATGTGTCGCATGTCGGGATCCCCCAGATGAGAACGCACCTGTTCACCAGGTGTGTCGTGTGTATGGAGCACTGCCGGCGGTCAGGGCCGGGAGGGCTTGGCTGCCATGCACCGGTCGTGTCGACCGAGGCGGGCGGAGCTCACGTTAATGGATTGGCACAGCATTGACAATGACTTGTCGGAATGATGATCAGTGTGCCAAAGTCGTGTCATCGATGTGTCAATTCGTGTCGTGGAAGACGGCACAGCGTTGCCGCGCCGTTCTGGCGTTCCGGCAACCCCGAGGAGTGAGGCTTGATGCTGAATCCGCTCGACGATCCCCAAAGCCGGTTCGTCGTGGTGACTAACGATGACGGTCACCATGCGCTCTGGCCGGAGTTCTCCGTCGTACCCGCGGGATGGGCCGTCGTACACGGGCCGTCGGACCGGTCGTCGTGCCTCGACTACGTCAACGGGCACTGGACGGACATGCGGCCGCTCAGCCTCGTGACGCAGATGGCGGCGGACCGGTGACCATCGCTGCCGAGCAGAGCGGTGCCCTCCAGCTGGACGCCGCCGGACGGATCACCGCGCAGACGCGGCTGGACTCCATGTCGCCGGCGAAGCGTGCGCTTCTGGCGAAACGCCTGGCAGGCCGCGGAGCGGGCTCCCGTGCCGCCGCGGCGCCTAAGGCCGGGGTGACTCTCCCCGCGCTCTCCGCCGCTCAGCGGCGCGGGCCGCTCAGCTTCCCGGAAGAGCGCTTCTGGATCGCGTACACCTTCGAGGACCAGTCGTCCGCCTATCACGTGCCGGTCACCCTGCACCTCAAGGGAGAGCTGTCCGTGCCCGCCCTCACGGAGGCGCTGCGGACCCTGACCGCCCGGCACAGCATCCTGCGCACCCGCTATCCGATCGGCCCCGAAGGCGAACCGACCGCCGTGGTCGGCGACCCCGAGCCCGTCGAGCTGCCGCTCAGGGACGTGGTGGGCGACCCGTGGGAGCTGCTCGACCGTGCCACCAACGCGCCGTTCGACCTGGAGCTCGACGCGCCGATCCGTCCCCTGCTGCTGCGGCTCTCCGACGACGAGCACTACCTGCACATCACGCTGCACCACATCGTCACGGACGCCTGGGCGACCAACATTCTGCTGCAGGAGCTGACGACCGCATACACCGCGCACGCCCACGGCGAGCGGCCCATGCTTCCCGAACTCACCATCCAGTACCGCGACCACGCACACTGGCAGCGCGCCCAGGCCGAGCGGTTCGCCCGGCAGCTGGCGTATTGGCAGGAGACGCTCGACGGCGCGCCGCAAGACCTGGGGCTGCCCACCGACCGGCCCAGACCGCCGGAGCACCGGCCCTTGGTGCCAGGCCGCTGCTTCACCGCCGCAATCCCGGCGGAGCCGACCCTCCAGCTGTCCCGGAGCACCGGGACCACCCTGTTCATGGTGCTGCTCGCGGCGTACTCGGCGGTCCTCGGTCGCCGCGCGGGCGACCAGGAGGTGGTGGTCGGCACACCGGTGGCGTGCCGATCCGACCCAGCGCTCGATCCGTTGATCGGATGCTTCATCAACACGCTCGCGATGCGGACGGACCTGTCCGGCGACCCCACCGCCGCCGGGCTGCTCTCCCGCGTACGGGAGCGCACGCTTCATGCCTACGAGAACCAGGACGTGCCGTTCCAGCAGGTCATCGAAAGCGTGGGCAGACGGACCGACGGTCGCAAGGCCTTGTTCCAGGCCTGGCTGGCCCTGCAGAACGTGCCCGACGCACCGCTGGAGATGACCGGCCTCGAGGTCGAGGAGACGCCCGACATCGTCAAGGCGACGAAGTTCGACCTCACCTTCCATCTCCTCCCGATGGCGGACCGGTTCGAACTCCGCATCGAGTACGACAGCTCGCTCTTCGACGAGGTGACGGTGCGCGGTCTGGTCGAGGAGTTCAGCGCCTGGCTCACGGCCGCCGCGGCGGATCCGGACCGGCGGCTTTCCGAGATCGCTCCCCCTGTTTCCGATCTGGAGGTTTCCCCGTGTCCGTGACCGCCAAGCCGGGCTCCCTGTTCCGGCACCGAAGTTTCTTCCTCTTGTGGTCCAGTCAGTCCGTGTCGTTCCTCGGGACGCAGATCACCTATGTGGCACTTCCCCTGACCGCGGTGCTTGTCCTGAACGCGACGCCGATGGAAGCCGGCCTGGTGGGGGCGCTCGAGAAGCTGCCCTTCCTCTTGTTCGGGCTCTTCGTCGGCGTGTTCGTGGACCGCCGGGCCCGACGCCCTATCCTCATCTGGACCAACGCCGTACGGTTCGCCGCGCTGATCTGGATCCCGGTCGCCTACCTGCTGGACATGCTGACCATGGGGCAGCTGTTCCTGGTCGTCTTCGTCGTCGGCACGATGACTGTCTTCTTCGAGATTGCCTATCCGTCCTACGTCCCCGGCCTGGTCGGCCGCGAACGGCTGATGGAGGCGAACAGCAAGTTCCAGGTCTCGGAATCGGTGGCGGAAGTCGCCGGTCCTGGCATTGCGGGTGTGCTGATCAGCGCGCTGAGCGCGCCGGTGGTGATCCTTCTGGACGCCGTGAGCTACGCCGTCTCCGCCCTGGCCCTCGCCAAGCTGCCCGAGGACGATGCTCCCCGCACCGACGTCCACACCGACCGGAAGGCGCCCTCGGTGTGGACGTCGGTGCGTGAGGGCTTCAGCGTGATCAAGCAGCACGCCGTACTGCGCTGGTGCACCGTGGCAGCCGTCTTCACGAGCCTTTCCTTCAGTGCCGTGATGGCGGTGTACTTCCTCTTCCTCATCAAGGAGGCCGAAGTCGGAGCGGCCGCGATCGGCGTGATCACGGCCGTCGGCAGCGCCGGTGCCCTCTGCGGAGCGCTGGTCGCCGACCGGCTGACCCTCCGCTGGGGTGTCGGCCCGACGCTGGTCCTGTCCCTGATCTTCCCGGCGCTGGGCTACCTCGTCCTCGCGAGTGTGCACGGGAACTCCTTCGGAGCGGTCGCGACCGCGGCGGTCGCGAGCTTCATCGCCCTCTTCGGCATCCCTGTCTTCGACGTGACGGTCATCAGCTACCGGCAGGCGGTGACCCCCGACCACCTGCTGGGGCGGGTCAACGCCACGGTGCGCACCTTCGCCTGGGGCGCTCTTTCGGTGGGCTCGCTGCTCGGCGGTGTGCTCGGCACGGTCCTGGGCCTCCGACAGGCCGTCCTGGTGTCGGCGATCGGCCTGCTCCTTCCGTCCCTGATCCTCTTCCTCTCCCCGGCTCGCCGCGTGCGCAGGCTGGACGAGGCCGCACAAACCCCGGCCGAGCCCGATTCCCCCCAGCCGGCTCTTCCCCTCGACCAGTGAGGACCATCATGACCACCACGTCTCCCACGAGTGCCCGGGGCGTCCGTCGCAGGGTTGCCGTGTCCGGCACCCAGGAGCTCGTTTCCGTCCGCCACAGCCCGCACTCCGTCATCTCCGTGATCGAGCCCACCGCGCCCTCGGTCGACCTCGCCTACTGGGTGCGCGGCAACCGCTCCCGCGTCGAGGAACTGCTGGGCGAGCGCGGCGCGTTGCTCTTCCGGGGCTTCCCCGTATCCCGGGCCGCGGACTTCCATGCCGTCGTCAAGGAATGGTCCCCCCGGCTGCTCAACTACACCTACGGATCCACGCCGCGCAGCCGCTCGGACGTGTCCGGTGTGTACACGTCCACCGAGTACCCCGCCGACCAGACCATTCCGCAGCACAACGAGATGGCCTACGCGCGGATCTGGCCGACGTACCTGTGGTTCTACTGCGACCAGGCCGCCGCCGCGGGCGGTGCGACCCCGCTGGCGGACAGCCGCCGGGTCGCGGCCCGCCTGGACCGGTCGCTGCTCGACGAGTTCGCCCGGCGAGGCGTGCGCTACGTACGCAACTACGGGACCGGGTTCGACCTGAGCTGGCAGCAGGCCTTCGAGACCGAGGACCGTGCCGAGGCCGAGACTCTCTGCCGGGCCCAGGGGATCGAGTTCACCTGGCACGGGGACGACCGGCTCCGCACCTCACAGAACTGCCAGGCCGTGATCGAGCACCCGGTGACCGGGGCGGAGATCTGGTTCAACCAGGCGCACCTCTTCCACACCTCCGCCCTGCCCGCGGAGGTGAGCGCCGAACTGTTGGACGGCGACCCCGCGGACATCCCGCGGCAGGTCCACTACGGCGACGGCGAGTCCATCGAGGACGCCGTTCTCGACGAGGTACGCGCGGCCTTCGCCGCCGAGACGGTGCGCGAGCCCTGGCAGGAGGGCGACGTCCTGCTCATCGACAACATGCTCGTCTCGCACGGGCGGGACCCGTACGAGGGCCCGCGCCGGGTCCTCGTGGCGATGACCGACGAGCACAACGGCTGTCACGACGAATGTACGGGGGAATGAGAATGACCGCGGTCGAACCCGAGCAGATCGAGGGTTACGAGCTCTCGCCCCAGCAGCAGGCGGTGTACCTGCGGCAGGGCGGCGACCACCGGGCCGAGCACGGCTTGCGATGTGCGTCGGTAATCGCCCCAGGCCCGCTGGCAGGGCGGGTGGAAACACTGGTCGCGGAATACGAGATCCTGCGCACCCGATACGTCACCCTGCCAGGGCTGCGTATGCCCGTCCAAGTGGTCGATGCGGCGGGACCGGTCGCCGTCGCGCCCGGCCGGCGTGGCGGCACGCTGCTGCGGGCCGGCGAGCTCACGGTCGAGCACACCGACAGCCCGGACGGCACCTTGCTCCGCCTCAGTCTGCCGCGGCTGAGCGTAGACCGTACGACCTGGAGCATGATCACCGGTGTCCTGCTCGAAGAGTCTCCCCAGGACACCGGCGCGCGGGCTGCGGACGAGCGGCTCCAGTACGCCGACGTCACCGGCTGGCTCGCTGACGAGATCGATTCGTCGGGCACCCCGGAGGAGATGGAGGAGACGTCCGGGACACGGACCGCGCTCCCGTTCCTCGCGCCGGCCCGCCTGTGGAATTCCGACGCCGAACCCGAGACGCTCTCCCTGACGGTTGAGGGGCCCGTACTCCAGCGGCTGCGGACCGCCGCCCGTGACCTGGGCGTCGACGAGGCCGCGCTGCTGCTCGCCGCATGGAGCTCCCTGTACGCGCGCTACACACATCACAGTGACGACCGGGTCGTAGTGGTCACGGACGGGCGTTCCGCGGACGGGCTGAGCGGCGTGCCCGGCCTGTTCGAGCGCCCGGTGGTCACGCGGCTGACGCTCGATCCGGAGCAGTCGTTCGCGCGTGCCGCGCGCGCCGCGGCCGACGCACTGCGGGACGCCGCGGCGAGGCAGTACGGGTGCGACCCGCAGAGCGTCGTCCGGGGCGCCGGGGACGGTGCCACCGGCCCGGTGCTCTCCTTCCGCCACCATTGGGATCCCTGGGCCGAGGCCACCGAACCGGGACTCCTCGACAAGTCGGAGACGCCCGGCACGCTCCATCTGGTCTGCACCGAGAGCCCGGAGCACCTGTTCCTGACCTTCGCGGGCACCGGCGCGCGGATCGCGGCCGACGACCTGGCACCGCTCGCCGAGGCGTACGAACAGCTTCTCGTCGACGCCCTGGCCGACCCCGAGCGCGCCGCGGGCACGCTGCGCCTGGTCGCCGCCGCACCGGCCGCACCCTCGACCGAACTCCCCGGCGAGGCGGAGACGGTGCTGGAGCGCTTCCTCCGGCAGGCCGGGCGCACGCCTGACCGGGCCGCCGTCCGCAGCTACGATGAGACGCTGACCTACCGTGAACTGGCCCGACAGGCCCAGGCCGTCGGCGCCCTGCTGCGCACGCGGGGAGTGCGGCCCGGCGACCGGGTACCCCTGCTGGCCCCGGCCTCGGTGGACACGCTGGCCGCCATGCTCGGCACCTGGCTGGCCGGGGCCGCGTTCGCGCCCGTCGACCCGGCGTGGCCCACGGAGCGCATCGAGACGGTGGTGGGCCAGCTCGGCTCCGCACCGGTCCTTGTCCCCCGGGCCGCCGCTGGTGTCACGCTCTCCGTCCCGTCGCTGCCCCTGCCCGGCCCGGACGGCCTCCCCGCCGACCTCACGTCCGGCCCGGCCGACGCCGAGGGCGCCGCGTACGTGATCTTCACCTCGGGCACCTCGGGGCGGCCGAAGGGCGTCGTCGTCGGCCACCGCCAGCTGGCCCACTACGTCGAGGCGGCTCTGCACCGGTTCGGGCTGCCGGACGGCGCCGGGTTCGCGGCCGTGTCCACCCTGGCCGCGGACCTCTCCTACACGGCCCTGTTCCCCATGCTCGCCGACGGCGGCTGCGTCCACCTCTTCGACACCGACGTCGCCACCAGCCCGCGGGAGCTTGCCGAGCGGCTGCGGACCGACCCGGTGGCCGCGATGAAGCTCGTGCCCTCGCACCTCTCGGCACTGCTGGCCGAGGCCGACGACCCGCGGGAGCTGCTCCCGAAGGAGGTACTGGTGCTCGGTGGCGAGCCGCTGCCGCTCGCGCTGCACGACCGACTGCGTGAACTCGCCCCGGAACTGAGGGTGTTCAACCACTATGGGCCCACCGAGACCACCATCGGCGCTTCCTGCCTGCCGCTGGAGGCGCCGGTCGACGAGCGGTGCTCCTCGGTGCCGGTGGGTACCGGGCTCGGGCGGAACGACCTGTCCGTCGTCGACCCCGAGGGCCGACCGCTGCCGCCGTGGTGCCTCGGCGAGGTGCTGATCAGCGGCCCCGGCGTGGCCCTCGGCTACCTGTCCGAACTGGACGAAGGACGCCAGGGCTTCGGCCGGCCGGGCGACGAGGGCACTTACCGTTCCGGCGATGTCGGCCGACTGGTGCCCGGTGCGGGCGTCGAGATCGTCGGACGCCTCGACGACCAGGTCAAGCTGCGTGGGTACCGGCTGCAGCTCGGCGAGGTCGAGGCGCTGCTGCACCGGCAGCCCGGCGTGCGCGCCGCGGCCGTCGTGGCGCGCACCGACGAGAACGGCCTGGTGTCCCACCTCGACGCCTATGTGGTGGGAACCGGTGACGAGAGCGCCCCGTCGGTCAGCGATCTGCGGACGGCACTCGGCGACCAGCTCCCCGCGGCCCTGGTCCCGACCGGCTGGCAGGTCCTGGAACGCCTGCCGCTGACCCGCAACGGCAAACTCGACCGCAAGGCCCTGATGCCCGTGGAAGCGCAGCGCACCCTGGCCGGTCGCCCGCGCGACTCCGTCGAGCAGCGGCTCCTCGTCCTGTGGTCCGAAGTCCTGGGCGTGGACGGCATCTCGCCCGAAGACGACTTCTTCGAACTCGGCGGGCACTCGCTGCGCGCCATCAAGCTGATCTCCCGCGCCAACGCCGCCTTCGGCTGCCGGCTTCCGATGTCCTCGATCTTCAGCGCGCGTACCGTCGCCGCCATGGCCGGACTCGTGCGAGGCAGCGCGGGACAGGACTCCAACCTGGTGCCGCTGCGGCACGCCAAGGGCGCCGCCCCCGTCTTCTGCATCCACCCGGGCGGCGGGAGCACCCTCAGTTACTGGGAACTCGCCCGCCAGCTGCCGGCCGACCGGCCCGTGCACGGCGTCGAGTCCTGGGGCCTGCACGGCAGGTCGCCACAGCAGGATTTCCACGAGATGGCCGCGAACTACGCGGACGCGATCGCCGCGGCCTGTGACGAACCGCCGGTGATCATCGGCTGGTGCTATGGCGGACTGATGGCGCTGGAGACGGCCCGGGCGCTGCGCCGCAAGGGGCGCGAGGTGGCTCGTCTGGTGATCGTCGACTGCCCCGCCCCCGGATACGACGAGGCAGGCGAGGAGGTGCAGCCGCTGACAGAGGAGGTCCTCGTCGGCCGCTTCGCCTGGCACTACGAGCTGGACCTGCCCACCCGGCTGCCCTCGGGACCTGCGGCGTACGCGCTGCTGCTGGATGCCATGCAGAGCAACGGGCATCTGCCGCCCACCGCGGGAGAGGACGAGCTGCGCACGCTGTTCGACGTCTACGCCTCGAACATGACCGCTCTAGAACACCTTTCCGAGGACACGGACCCGAGCACCCGGACTCCCGACCACCCCGTCCTGCTCGTCCGGGCCGAGCCCGCGGGCACCCCGCGGGACGAGGACCGTACCTGGGGCTGGCGTGCCCTGGTCGGACCCGGCCTCGCGTTCGCCTCCGTCGACGCGGACCACCACGCCATCATGCGTGCGCCCGCGGTCGGCGAGCTCGCCGACATCGTCGGGCGGGCCCTCGAGGAGCCCACGGCCCAGAAGCGAGTGACCCGTGACTGAACATCAGCAGGCCGTCGCCGGGCCGCCGGCCCTCCGCCTGCCGGGAGACCGGGTGGCGCCCGCCGCGCGGAGTCGAGGCACCGAGTCCCTCACGTTCACCCTGGGACCGACCACAGCCCGGCACCTCGACGAACTGAGCCGGGAGCACGGTGTGAGCCGCTTCCTGACGCTACTCGCCGTCTTCCAGCTCGTCCTGGGCCGGTACGCCGGGGTCAGGGACGTCGCCGTCGGCGTCGCCGCCGACGTACAGACGCCACAGGACGCCCATGCGGGCCCGGGCACTCGGGCCGTCAGGGCACGATGGGAGGACGGGCAGAGCTTCGCGGAGTTCCTGCGCCACATGCGCAAGCGCGGGGCGCAGGAACTCGAGGCGTCGGACACCCCGGACCATCTGCCGCTGTTCTGGACCGAGGACCTGTCCGTCGCCTGGGAGACGGCGCCGGCCGAGGGCTCGGGAGAGGGCGAGCTGCGCGGTACGGCGTGGTACGACGGCGACCTGCTCGACCGCGCCACGGTCGCGCGGATGACGACGCACTACGTGACCTTGCTGGAATCCGCGCTGGCCTCGCCCGAGGCGCGCGTCGCGGACCTGGCGCACACCACGCCCGAGGAGCGTGCCCTGCTGGCCGAGTGGGGAACCGAAGGGGGCGCGGACCACGCCGACAGCGTCGTGGCAGCCTTCCAGGCCCGGGCCGAGGCCGCCCCTGACGCCGTCGCGCTGGTCTACGGCGACGAGACCGTCAGTTACGACAGGCTCCGGGAGCACGCGGCGCACGTGGCGCACCGGCTCGTCGAGCGCGGCGTCGGGCCGGAGAGCGTGGTCGGCCTCGCCATGGAGCGGTCGGCGTCGCTCGTCGTCGCCATGCTCGGCGTCCTCACCGCGGGCGCCGCCTATCTGCCGCTGGACCCGGGACAGCCGGAGGCACGGCTGGCCTACATGGTCGAGGACAGCGGGGCGTGCCTCGTGCTGGCCGACCGGCACGTCGCCTTCGCCGGCGACGTGCCGGTCCTGCGGACCGACGAACTGGTCGCGCCGCTCGCGGAGCTGTCCCGGACCACAGGGGAACCGCCCGCGGCGCACCCGGAGCAGCAGGCGTGTGTGCTCTACACCTCCGGGTCCACCGGTCGTCCCAAAGGCGTCGCGATCACCCATCGCGGGATCGTGCGCCTGGTCTGCGACGCGGACTACCTCGGCTTCGGGCCCGCCGACATCGTGGCGCAGGTGGCCAACACCTCCTTCGACGCGGCCACCTGGGAGGTCTGGGGCGCGCTGGTGAACGGTTCCCGGCTGGTCGGAATCAGCAAGGACGAGGCGCTCACGCCCGACCTGCTGCGCGCCCGTGTCGAGGAGCACGGGGTCACCGCCATGCTGCTCACCACCGCGCTCTTCCACCGGTGCGTGGACACCGCGCCCGCCATGTTCACCCCGCTGCGCACCCTCTTCTTCGGCGGCGAGGCGGCGGACGCGCGGCGCGTGGCGGCCCTGCGCGCAGTTGCGCCCGAGCTGCGGCTGGTGAACGCGTACGGCCCCACCGAGGGCACCACCATCGCCAGCACGTACGACGTCGTGGACACGGCGCCGGACGCGGCCCGCGTCCCCATTGGGCGGCCCATCGCCGACACCCGCCTGCACGTGCTCGACCGATACGGCCGGGAGGCCGGAATCGGCGTGCCCGGCGAACTACACATGGGCGGCGCGGGACTCGCGCGCGGCTACGTCGGACGGCCCGACCTGACCGCGGAGCGGTTCGTGCCGAGCCCGTTCGGCGTGGGTGAGCGCCTGTACCGCACCGGCGACGTGGTGCGCTGGCGCGAGGACGGCGTGCTCGAGTACCTGGGCCGCGCCGACACGCAGGTGAAGATCCGGGGCGTGCGCATCGAGCCCGACGAGATCGCGAGCGTGCTCTCCACGCACCAGGACGTGCGGGAGGCCGTCGTCGACGTGCAGGGTGCGGACGGCTCCGAGCGCCTCGTCGCGTACGTCGTCCCCCAGGGAGAGCGCCGGGCCGCGCCGCGCGAGCTGCGTGCGTACCTCGCGGCTCGGCTGCCCGAGGCGATGGTGCCCGCCCGGTACGTCACGCTGACCGAACTGCCGGTCACCCCGAACGGCAAGCTGGACCGACGCGCCCTGCCCGCGCCGTTGGACGAGGACGGTGTCCTGGCCGAGACGTACGTCGCGCCGCGTGGAGCGACCGAGGAACTCGTCGCGCAGATCTGGGGCGA
This sequence comes from Streptomyces sp. TRD_SC_5, assembly GCF_056836825.1. Classification (NCBI taxonomy): domain Bacteria; kingdom Bacillati; phylum Actinomycetota; class Actinomycetes; order Kitasatosporales; family Streptomycetaceae; genus Streptomyces; species Streptomyces sp. TRD_SC_5. The sequence goes on from NZ_JBWZZS010000001.1 coordinate 4,021,077, forward strand.
CGTCCTGGGAGTCCCGAAGATCTCCGCCTCCGACGACTTCTTCGCGCTCGGCGGGCACTCGCTCCTCGCGGCGCAGGCCGTGGCACGCGTAGCGTCACGGCTCGGCGTGGAACTCGGCGTCCGCGCCGTCTTCGAGGCACCGACCGTCGAAGGGTTCGCCGCGCGAGCCGCCGCGGCCCGCCGTGCGGACGTCCACCTGCCCGTCGTCTCCACCGGCGACGGCCCGCATGCCCTGTCCTTCGCCCAGCAGCGCCTGTGGTTCCTGGACCGGCTCGCCCCGGGCAGCCCCCTCTACAACGTGCCGCTGGTGCTCTCCGTCGACGGGACGCTCGACGTGGCCGCGCTCGGCGAGGGCGTCCGGGGGCTCGTGCGGCGCCACGCCTCGCTGCGCACCCGGCTCGTGGCAGACGGGGACGATCCGCTCCAGGTCGTCGACGCGGACGCGGATGTTCCCGTGCGCGTCGAGGACCTGAGGCACCTGCCGGCGGCGGAGCGCGAGCGCGCGGCGGACGACCTCGCGCGGAGCGAGGCGGAACGCCCCTTCGACCTGGCCCGAGGGTCGCTGGCCCGGGTGCGTCTGTTGCGGCTGGCCGAGGAGCGGCACCTGCTGCTGCTCACCCTGCACCACGCCGTCTCCGACGGATGGTCGGTGGGCCTCCTCGTCCGCGATCTCGGCGCGCTGTACGCGGCGGCAAGGGGCGGCACGGCAGCGTCGCTGCCGCCCCTTCCGGCCCAGTACGCGGACTACGCGGCGTGGCAGCGCCGGTTCCTCGACGCCGGTGCGCGCGACGAGCAGGCCACCTACTGGAAGGACCGCCTGGCGGGGGCGCCCGCCTGCCTGGAACTGCCGACCGACCGGCCACGTCCACCTGCCCCCCGGTACTCGGGGGACACGTTCGCGTTGCGGCTCGCTCCCGGGCTCACCGAGCGCCTGGGCGAGGTGAGCCGGGCGCATGGAGTGACCCGCTTCATGACACTCCTCGCCGCGCTCCAGCTCGTCCTGGGCCGGTACGCGGGAGCACGGGACGTCAGCGTCGGCACACCGGTGTCGGGGCGTACCCGGCCGGAGTTCGAGGAGCTCGTCGGCTTCTTCGTGAACACGTTGGTGCTGCGCACCCGCTGGGAGGGCGGACTCACGTTCTCGGAGTTCCTCGCCCGGGTGCGGGAGACCACACTGGGCGCCTACGAGCACCAGGACCTTCCGTTCGAGCAGGTCGTCGAGGCGGTACGGCCGCCGCGCGACCCGAGCCGGACGCCGCTGTTCCAGGTAATGCTGGCGATGCAGAACGCGCCGGCGGGCACCGACGCTTTGCCCGGCCTGACGGTGTCGTTGCGTGAAGGCGCGAGCCGGATAGCCAAGTTCGACCTGACCGTGGCGTGGGAGGAGGCGTCGCTGGACTCCGGCGAGCTGCGCGGCTCGGTGGAGTACGACGTCGACCTCTTCGAGCGGGCGACGGTCGAGCGGATGATGCGGCACTACCTCACCCTCCTCGACTCCGCGCTCGCCACGCCCGACGCCCTCCTGACCGACCTGGAGATGATCGACGCCGAGGAACTCGCCGCCTTGGTAGGGCCGGTGGCCGAAGCGTCGGCGAGTCCGGCCGCTACGCTGCACGGGCTCGTCGACGCCGCGGCCACCCGCACGCCGGAGCACCCGGCGCTGGTCCACGGCGACCAGTCGATGGATTACGCGGAGCTGCGGGAACGCTCCGACGCCGTGTGCGCGCACTTGCGCGTGCGGGGAGTGGGCGCGGGCGACACCGTCGTCGTACGGATGGACCGCTGCCTGGAGTGGCCCGTGGCGCTTCTCGGTGTGCTCAAGGCGGGCGCCGCGTACATCCCGGTCGACCTGGGCACCCCGCCGGAACGCCTCGCCCACGTGCTGCGCGACGCGCGGCCCGCCCTGGTCCTCGGGTCACGTGCCGACGGCGCGCCGTTGGACCTGGGGGTCCCTTTCGTCGCCGTCGAGGACGCTTTCGAACACGGGGCCGGCCTGCCCGCCGGCGAGCACGCCGCGTACTCCGCGGCGACCGCGTACGTCCTGTACACGTCCGGTACGACCGGCCGCCCGAAGGGCGTGTGCGTCAGCCACGCGAACCTCGTGCACACGCTGGAGGCGGTCGCCGAGCGGTACGGGCTGGGCACGGAGGACCGGGTCCTGCAGTTCGCGTCGCTCACCTTCGACGTGGCGGCGGAGGAGCTCTTCGCGAGCCTCGTCCGGGGCGCGACCGTTGTCCTGCTGCCGACGGGGCCCGTGCCGGGCGTCGACGAACTGATGTCCCTGGCCCGGCACGAACGCCTGTCGGTGCTGAACCTGCCCGGGTCGTACTGGCACGAGTGGGTGTCCGCCCTGGACCGGCATTCGCCGACGGAATGCCAGGCGCTGCGCCTCGTCGTCGTCGGCAGCGAACGCGTCGACGGCGGCAAGCTCGCCGAGTGGCAGGCCGCCGTGCCCGCGCACATCCGCCTCCTCAATGCCTACGGTCCGACCGAGACGACCATCACGGCGACCGTCCACGAGCCGCCCGTCACCCGACCGTCGGGCCGGGCGGCGGGCGGCACCGTCCCCATCGGCAGGCCGCTGCCCGGCGTCCGCGCCTACGTGCTCGACGACGCGCTGCGGCCCGTACCGCAGGGCGTCCCCGGCGAGCTGTACCTCGCGGGCCCTGGCGTCTCGCACGGTTACCTCGGCGACCCCGGGCGGACCGCCGGATCGTTCCTGCCCGACCCCTGGGGGCGGCCCGGCGAGCGCATGTACGCGACCAGGGACCGCGCGCGCCGCGGCCCCGACGGCGAACTGGAGTTCCTCGGCCGCACGGACGACCAGATCAAGCTGCGCGGCTTCCGCATCGAACTCGGCGAGATCGAGGCCGCCCTCGCCGCGCATCCGCGGGTACAGGACGCGGCGGCGGTGCTGCGTGAGGACACGGTCGGCCGGCCGCTGCTCGTGGGGTACGTGGCCCTCGCCGACGCTACGACGGAGGCGGAGCTGCGCGCGCACCTGGAGCGGCGTCTGCCGGCCTACATGGTGCCCGCCGTGATCGTCACGCTCGACCGGCTGCCACGCAATGAACGCGGCAAGACCGACCGCCGTGCGCTGCCGCTCCCCCCGCGCCCCGAGCGGACGCCCACGACACCGGACGCGTCCATGGGCGACATCGAACGCGTCGTCGCGGGCGTATGGCGCGACGTCCTCGTCACGGAACACGTCGGCATGGACGACAACTTCTTCGAACTGGGCGGCCACTCCCTCCTCGTCGTGCGGGTGCAGTCGCGGCTGACCGAGGCACTCGGCAGAGCGGTGCCGGTGGTCGACCTCTTTCAGTATCCGACCGTGCGCGCCCTCGCCCGACACCTTGCCGCGGGCGACGGGCCCACGGCGGCCGCGGGAGCCGAGGGACGCCGCCGCGGCGCCGCCCGCCGGCAGCTGCAGGGCACGCGAGTGGCGCGGACCAGAAGGCAGACGACATGAGGGCGCAGACGCCGCAGACAGATGTGAAGCCACCGATGACGGACCACTTGGAGACAGAAGCAATGAGCGACGAAAACGACCTGCCCGCCGGCGCTGTTGCCGTCGTCGGCATGGCGCTGCGGGTTCCTGGCGCCCGAACCCTGGACGCCTTCTGGCGCAACCTGCGCGAGGGGGTGGACAGCGTCACGAATCTCACCCACGAGGAACTGCTCGCCGACGGCGCGACCCCCGAGGAGCTCGCGCACCCGGACCACCGCCCCGCACTCGGCGTCCTCGACGACATGGAGCGATTCGACGCGCGGTTCTTCGGGTTCTCCCCGCGCGAGGCCCAGATGCTCGACCCGCAGGCTCGGATCTTCCTGGAGTGCGCATGGGAGGCCCTGGAGCACGCGGGCCTGCCTTCGGACGCCACCGACGCCGTCACCGGCGTCTATGTCGGCGTCGGGGAGAGCGCCTACCTGCGGCACAACCTCCTGGCCCACGAAGGCCTCGTCGAGCGCATAGGCGCCTTCCAGACCTCCATCGGCAACGACAAGGACTTCGTGCCGACCCGGGTCTCCTACAAGCTGAACCTGCGCGGCCCGAGCGTCAGCGTGCAGACCGGCTGTTCCACCTCGTTGGTCGCCGTGCACACCGCCGCACAGGCCTTGATCGGCGGCGAGTGCGACATCGCGCTCGCGGGCGGGGCGACCGTCGTCCCGCACCGACGCGGCTACCGGTACGAGGAGGGCGGCGTCCTGTCCGCCGACGGCCGGTGTCGGGCCTTCGACGCGAGCGCCTCCGGCACCGTCCCGGGCAGCGGCGCCGGTGTCGTGGTCCTCAAGCGCCTCGCGGACGCCCTCGCCGACGGCGACGTGATCCACGCCGTGATCCGCGGCTCCGCCATCAACAACGACGGCGACCGCAAGGTCGGCTTCACCGCCCCGAGCGTCGAAGGACAGGCCGACGTCATCATGGAGGCGCTCGACGTCGCCGAGGTCGACCCGGCCACCCTCTCGTACGTGGAGGCCCACGGCACCGGCACGCAGCTCGGCGACCCCATCGAGGTGACGGCTCTCAAGAACGCCTTCGCCGACGCGGGCGCGGCGCACCGCTGTGCCCTCGGCTCGGTGAAGACCAACATCGGCCACCTCGACACCGCCGCCGGTGTGGTCGGCCTGATCAAGACCGTGCTGGCGCTGAAGGCGCGGGAACTTCCGCCGTCCCTCCACTACACCGAGCCGAACCCCCGACTCGGCCTGGAGGAAAGCCCGTTCTACGTCAACGCCGCACTGACCCCGTGGCACGGCGACGTGCTGCGCGCCGGGATCAGCTCCTTCGGGATCGGCGGCACCAACGCCCACGTGATCCTGGAGGAGGCGCCTCGGCCCCCCGCCGCCGGGCCGGGCCGAGGCCGGCACGTGCTGCCCCTGTCGGCCGCCACGCCCACCGCGCTCGACACCGCTGCCGCGGAACTCGCCGCCCATCTGCGCGCCCACCCGCAAGAGCGCCTGGACGACGTGGCGTACACCCTGCAGCACGGCCGCTGGACCCTGCCATACCGCCGTTTCGTCGTGGCCAGCAGCACCCAGGAGGCGGCCGAGGCCTTGACCGGGCCCGCCCCGGCGCACTCCGCCAGGCCCGAGACCGACCGGGACCGCGAGGTCGTCCTCACCTTCCCCGGACAGGGCGCCCAGCGCGTCGGCATGGGACTCGCCCTGTACGAGCGCGAGCCGGTCTTCCGCGCGGAGGTCGACCGCGCCGCCGGCATCCTTCTGCCGGTGCTCGGTGAGGACATCCGCCACCTGCTGTACCCCGCGGAGGCGGAGCGGGAGACCGCCCAGGAGAAGATCCGGCGGACCGCGTACGCACAGCCCGCCCTCTTCGTCGTCGAATACGCCCTCGCTAAGCTGTGGGACTCCTGGGGCATCCGCCCGTCGGCCATGCTCGGACACAGCCTCGGCGAGCTCGTCGCCGCATCCCTGGCCGGCGTCATGCCGTACGAGGACGCGCTGCGCCTGGTCGCCGTGCGCGGGCGGCTGATGCAGGGCGCGCCTGCCGGTGCGATGGCGGCGGTGCCGCTGCCGGAGAGCGAGGTCACGCCACTGCTCGGCGCGGAGGCCGTTCTGGCCGCCGTGAACGGGCCGCGCGAATGCGTGGTCTCCGGCCCCCTCGACGCTGTCGAGGCCGTCGAGGCGCTCCTCGAAGAGCGCGGGGTCACCACCAAGCGGCTGCGCACCTCGCACGCCTTCCACTCGCCCATGATGGACGGTGCCGCCGACGCGTTCGAGGCGGAGGTCGCACGCGTCGCGCTGACGGCGCCGCGGATCCCCTTCGTATCCAATGTGACGGGCACGTGGATCACGGATGAGGACGCCACCAGCTCGGCGTACTGGGCCCGCCAACTGCGCTCCACGGTGCGGTTCGGTGAGGGCCTGCGCACGGTGTGCCGCCCCGACGTGACGCTGCTCGAGGTCGGGCCGGGCCACGTCCTGACAGGCCTCGCCCGCGCGGGGAGCACCGTGCACGGGGCGGTCGCCTCGCTGCAGTCGACCGGCCCGGACACCGATGCCGAGCAGGAGATCCTGACCGCTGCCGGCGAGCTGTGGCGCCTCGGCGTGCCCCTTGTCTGGGAGGCGCTGCACGGCGAGGAGACGCCTCGCCGCACCGTGCTACCGACATACCCCTTCGAACGCGAGCGGTACTGGGTCGACCCGCCGCGCGGCACCCGCACGACGCGCACGAACCCAGACGGACTCGCGGTGCGCGGCTTCCGCCGGGTGAGCTCCGCGATCCCCACCACCGCGCACGATGCCACGGCAGCCTCGTGGCTGATCGTCACGGACCGGGTGGGCGTCATCCACGGCCTCGCCGAGCGCCTGCACGGCACCCACGCGCGGGTGATTGAGGTCTCGGCCGACGCGGTCCGCACCCAGGACGACTGCACCCAGGTCTTGGAGACCACACTCATCCCGGACGAGCGGATCGCGGGCGTGCTCCACGCGGCGCTGCTCGGCACCGGTGCCGAGTCCGGCGCCGTCCACGCACCGGAGCAGCTGGAGGCACTGGAGCGCGCCCTCATGGAACGCGGGAACGACGGGGCACGGTTCGTCACCGTGGTGTCCGGCGCGCTCGATGTCACCGGCGACGAACCGCTCGCGCCTGGGAAGAGTGCGCTGACCGCGTGGGCCCACTCCGGACGGCCGGGCTCCCGGACGCTCCTCGACGTGCTCGTACCCGGAACGGCCGCGGCTGCCCGCCGCCTGACTACCGCGCTGCTCGCGGAACTCGAGGGCAGGCCCGAGGAGCCGGTGGTTGCCCTCCGCGGTGGCCACCGCTTCGTCCCGGAGCTGGCCCCCCTGGGCACGGCGACCGGCGGTGCCGACGCCGGCCGGCATGCCGGTGCGCACTACGCGTCGACAGGCGACGACCTGGTCGCGACCGTGTTCACCCGGGCCTTGACCCGTGCGGGCGGCACGGTGACCCCGCTGTCCGCCGCCGTGGCCGTACCGTCCACTCTCCTGGTGCTGCTCGACGCGAGCGCTCCGCGGGCCTGCGTGCTGGACGCACTCGAGCGCGCCACCACGGCGGTCGCCCAGGCACCCGCGGGCACCCTGCTCGCCTGCGAGGTCCATCTCGTGGGGGACGCCGACTTCGAGCCGTCCCGCTCTCCGGTCGCCTTCGTCGTCGAGACCCATGTCGCCCTGGCGTGCCGCGAGTCCGAGATTCCGTGGACCGGCTTCGTCTGGTCGCACGCGGACCACGTCACCGTCGAGCGGTGGGCGGCCCGCGTGGTCGGCGCGGCCCCCGGCAGCTGCCAGGCAGTCGTGGAACCGGCGGCCGAACTCGCACCGGACACCACCGCCCCGCAGGGTGCGACCCGCGAAGCCCGTGCAGACCACACCGACGACACCGAGCGTCAGGTCGCCGCGATCTTCTCGGACCTCCTGGGAGTTCCCGACATTGCACCGGACACCAACTTCTTCGAGCTCGGCGGACACTCCCTGCTCGCGGCGCAGTTCGTCGCACAGGTCCGTACGGTGTGCGGTGTCGAGGTCCCGCTGCGCACGTTCGTCGGCGAGCCGACAATCCGCGGCCTGGCCGCCGCCGTGCACGCCGCCCGCGCCGAGGCCGGGGACGACTTGCTGGAGGCGCTGCCGACCGTGGTGCCGGATCCCGCCAACGAGGGCGTCCCCTTCCCGCTGACCGATGTCCAGCAGGCGTATTGGATCGGCCGCACCGGTGTCTTCGAGATCGGCAACGTCGGCATGCACGGGTACGAGGAATTCGACGTCCAGGACCTGGACCTGCCCCGGATGGAACGGGCTTTCCGCCGGCTCATCCAGCGGCACGGCATGCTCCGCGCTGTCGTTCTCCCGCACGGCGAGCAGCAGATCCTGACGGATGTCCCCGACTACGTCATCGAGACGGAGGACCTGCGCGGGCTGCCCGGGAACGAGGCGGACGCGGCTCTCAAGAGCGTCCGCGCGGCCATGTCCCACCAGAACTTCGAGGCCGACCGATGGCCGCTGTTCGAACTGCGCGCCTCGGTCCTCGACGGCGGCCGCACCCGACTGCACTACAGCATCGACGGTCTCGTCACCGACGCCCGGGCCTCGAACGTCCTGCTGCGCGAACTCGCCCACCTCTACAATCGGCCGGACGTCGAGCTGCCCGCGCTCGAACTGTCCTTCCGTGACTACGTACTGGCGGAGCACAGCCTGGAGTCGTCCGAGCTGTACCGCCGCGCGGAGGCCTACTGGCGGGAGCGGATCCCCGTCTTGGCGCTCGCCCCGGAACTCCCGCTGGCCTGCGACCCCCGCACCGTCGACTCCCCGCGTTTCAAGCGCGTGGAGGGCCTGTTGCCCCGAGACACCTGGGAACGCGTCAAGGGCCGGGCGTCTCGGCGCGGCATTACACCTACGGCACTGCTTCTGACGGCCTACAGCGAGGCCCTGGCCACCTGGTCGAAGAACCGCCGATTTACGCTCAACCTTCCTATGGCGAACCGACTTCCCCTGCACCCGGAGGTGGATGCCATCGTCGGCGACTTCACTTCGGTGACCCTGCTCGAGGTCGACGCGGCGAGCGAGGCGACGTTCGAGGCACGTGCCTGCGCCGTACGGGACCGGCTCATCATCGACATCGACCACCGGGTGTTTAGCGGTGTGCGCGTCATACGGGAGATGAAGAAGGCGCGCGGCGACGCGGCGGCGGCCATGCCGGTCGTATTCACCAGCCTCTTCCTCGACCACGGCCAGGACACCCCGATCGGCGAGGTGGCGTACAGCATCTCGCAGACCCCGCAGGTCTGGATCGACGCACAGGTCTACGAGGTCGACGGCACGCTCGCGTTCGACATCGACGCGGTCGAGCAGCTCTTCCCGGACGGTCTCGTCGCCGCGATCCACGCGGCCACGCTGGAACTGCTGGAGTGGCTCGCGCAGGACGAGGACAACTGGAACCGGCCCATGCCCCTGCTCGTCCCGGGCAACGAACTGGCCGAGCGGAAGACGTACAACTGCACCGAAGGACCGCTCCCGTCGGGGCTGCTGCACGCGCCGTTCTTCGCCACTGCGGCCCGGACACCCGAGCGCACCGCCGTCGTCACCCCAGGCCGCACCCTCAGTTACGGGGAACTGGCGGCGCGGGCTGGCGGCATCGCTCGGCGCCTGACCGGCCTCGACGTGCGGCCCAACGACCTGGTCGCGGTGGTGATGGAGAAGGGCTGGGAGCAGTGCGCCGCCGTCCTGGGCATCCTCGCCGCAGGCGCCGCCTACCTGCCCATCGACCCCGAACTGCCCGATGAGCGCATCCAGCTCCTGCTCGAACACGGCCAGGCCCGCGCGGTCCTCACCCAGGGCCGCGTCGCACGGGGCGGGGAGGACCGGTTCGCCGACGTCCCGACCGTGTTCCGTGTCGACGAACTCCCTCTGGAGGAGCACGCGGCCGATGGTCTGCGGCTGGAGGGTCCCGCCACACCGGGCGACCTTGCGTACGTCATCTTCACGTCGGGTTCGACTGGTCTCCCGAAGGGAGTGATGATCGACCACCGCGGCGCCCTCAACACGATCGTGGACATCAACGACCGTTTCGGGGTGGGGGCCGACGACCGCGTCCTGGCTCTGTCGTCGTTGAGCTTCGACCTGTCGGTCTACGACGTCTTCGGCCCGCTGGCGGTCGGCGGTGCCGTCGTCATCCCCAACGCTTGCGCGCACCGCGACCCGGCATCTTGGCTCGACCTGCTGGAGACGGCCGGGGTCACCCTCTGGAACTCCGTGCCGGCACTGATGGAACTGCTCGTCGAGCACATGAGCGTGAAGGAGGCGACCAGCACGGCGCTGCGGTTGGTGATGCTGAGCGGCGATTGGCTGCCGGTCACGCTGCCAAACCGCATCCGGCAGATGCTCGGTGGCCCCGAGGTCGTCAGCCTCGGCGGTGCGACGGAGGCGTCGATCTGGTCCATCCTCTACCCGATCGGCGAGGTGCCAGCCGACTGGCCGAGCATCCCGTACGGCAGGCCCATGCGGAACCAGACGTTCCATGTCCTTGACGAGGCGCTCCGGCCGCGCCCGACCGGTGTGCCGGGCCAGCTCTACATTGGCGGCGTGGGGCTGGCCCAGGGCTACCTGCACGAGGAGGCCAAGACCAAGGGCAGCTTCATCGTCCACCCCGAGACCGGGCAGCGCCTCTACCGCACCGGAGACCTCGGACGCTTCCTGCCGAGTGGCGACATCGAGTTCCTTGGCCGCGAGGACTTCCAGGTCAAGGTGCAGGGCTACCGCATTGAGCTCGGCGAGATCGAGGCCGCGATCACGCAGCATCCAGACGTCCGGGCAGCGGTGGCCGTCGTCCAGGGGGAGCCGCGCGGCGCGAAGCGGCTGGTCGCCTTCGTCGTCCCGCAAACCGCTCACGACGTTCCGAGGGACCTCCGCGACTTCCTCGGTACGAAGCTGCCCCGGTACATGGTGCCGGACGTCTACGTGGAGATCGACGAACTGCCGCTCACCGCGAACGGCAAGGTCGACCGACGGGCGCTCGTGGTACCCGAGCAGGTGGCCGCGGAGGCCGCGCCGCTCCACGTGGCACCGCGCACGCCGATCGAGGAGGCCGTCGCCGAGGTCTGGGCGAGCATGCTCAAGGTCGAGCGCGTCGGCGTCCACGACAACTTCTTCACTCTCGGCGGAGATTCGCTCATGGCTATGCGCGCGGTAGTCCACCTACGCAAGGCGCTCGACACCGAGCTGCCGATCCGTGTCCTGTTCGACAGCCAGACGCTGGCGGACACCGCGCTCGTCATCGAGGACCACCTTCTCGCCGAAATCGAAGAACTGTCCGAGGAAGAAGCTCAGGCGCTTCTCGCCGCCTGATCCAATCTGTCATGGAGACCTCAAAGTGAACCTAATCGCAGCACCCCGCGCGACGCGTGCTCACGGCTGGATTGTGGGCGCGCGGCACCAGGCCGCACCGGCCATCCGTCTCTTCTGTCTCCCGTATGCCGGAGGCGGGGCCTCGACCTACGCCGCGTGGCCCGCCCTCTTCCCGGACGACGTCGAAGTCTGCCCCGTGGAACTGCCCGGCCGGCTGACCCGCTGGAGCGAGAACGCCTTCGAACGGGCGGAGCCGCTCGTCGAGGCGCTCGCCACCGCGCTGGCGGACGAGCTCGACATCCCCTACGCACTCTTCGGACACAGCATGGGCGCTCTTCTGGCGTTCGAACTGGCCCGGGAGCTGCGCAGGCGCGGCGCGGACCAGCCGCGCGTACTCTTCGTCTCCGGCGCCCCTGCACCTCAGCTCTCGCGTCGGATGCCGCAGATTCATGACCAGCCGGACGACGTCGTCGTGGCCAAGCTGCGTGACCTGGGCGCCGTTCCGGAAGACGTGTACGCGGAACCGGAGCTGCTCGAACTGCTCCTGCCGACGATCCGCGCGGACTTCTCGGTCGTCGAGACGTACGCACACCAGGCCGAGCCACCGCTCGGGTGCCCCGTCGTGGCCTTCGCCGGAACGGAGGACCAGGAGGTTCCGCCCGACCAAGTGGCTATCTGGCACGAACAGACGACGGGCGGCTTCGCCGATCACGTTCTGCCCGGGGACCACTTCTTCCTGCACAGCGAGCGGACCACGCTCCTGGACACGGTCCGCTCAACACTGATGGCCGCCGTCCGGCGGCCGTCAGCGGCCGCGGGGCGTCTGGCCGACCCGACGAACCGACCCGAACAAGAGGAGCAGTGATGGACACGACGGAGGCCTCCGGCCTGATGCTTCCCCGGTGCTGCGCTCACCTGATGTCCTGGGACGACTATCCACTCGCAGCCCGTACTCCCGCCGCTGCCGTACTCGCGGTACTTTCGGCCGTGGCCAGGCTCTCGGGGGCTGCGACAGCTTCCGAACCCGACGTCCTCTGGCTCTCCGAGACCCGGAAGGTCGCTTCGTGAGCGCCAGCGACCTGCAGATCGCCGGCGACATCCTTGAAGTTTCCCACCTATTGCCGTCTCCGCGGGAGCATCCGGTCACCGTCGCCGAGTTTGCCGGCCTGGCAGGCTCCATCGCGGCCGACCGCTCGCAGTGGGAGCACCTGGTGGAATATGACGCGACGACGCGCTGGTATCACCGGCTGCGCACCGGCCCAGGCTACGAGGCGTGGCTGCTGTCCTGGGTGCCGGGGCAAGGCAGCGGTCTGCACGACCACGGTCGCTCTTCCGGTCTGCTGACCGTCTTGGAGGGCATGCTGACCGAGCGGACCGGACGCGGCACGCGCGTGTTGGCGGCGGGAACACAGCGGGTGTTCGCGCCAGGGTATGTGCACGAGGTGGTGAACGACGCGCTGGAACCAGCCGCGAGTCTGCATGTCTACTCCCCGGGCCTCACCGAGATGCCCATGTACACCTCCGCCCACTGTGCTGCACTCATCGCGCCGCGCCCGGGACTACCTGACGCGCTGACGTAGCGGCGGTATTCGGTTCTTTCACGGTCTGAAGCGGGCTGTGCAGCCGACCCGCAGAAGCAATGGCGACAGCGGGGTGCGCGATAGATGTCGTGCACCCCGCAGGAGGCCTTGGAACCTTCGCCGAGTCGACCCGCGACGAGCCACACCCAGTCACATCCGCTCGGGCGTAGAGACATCGAGCAGGGCGCGTAAGCAGCACAGGCCACTCGGCTGATGTCCGTCGGCCGAGCCAGCCCCGGCAGCCTGTCCGGCTCCTCGCCGTCCCACAGAAGGACCCGGCAGCTGTCGTAGAAGCCGTTGGTGGAACCCATCGGCTGCTTCAGGTATCGGGCCCGCCGGAGTGGCTCGCTGCGCAGAGCGCTGGCGGGCTACTACCTGCGCGCACTTTACCGGCGTGCCAAGCAGGCGAGTCTCACGTCTGCGCTCGAGAAGAGACAGCTTGACGTCCTAAGGGCTCCCTTGCGTCCCACTCTCCCAAGAGCCGTGCCGGATTGTGTGCCCGCCTGCGCGTGGGTGTGTCACGTGTAAAACGCCGGTGGTCGTACGGCCGCTGGATACGCAGGTCGATGCCGAGGCTGGTGCTTCCAGGCTCGCGCGTATCAGTCGGCTTGCACTCCCGACTCGATGAGCTGGTCCAGCGCCACCGTCCATGCGCACGTGCCCGCCACCGGAAAATCTGGTGAGCTTATGGCTGCCCCGGTTAAGCTGCCGCTTCCCACAGGCCAGGGAGGATCTATACCATGAGCAGCACCAATTTGCCCTTTCCCGACCGGATTGAGCTCACAGGCGAAGGTCTCGTCCTGCGTGACTGGACAGAAGCAGACCTGGCCGCTATGCCGGACTTGTTCAACCATCCCGACATCGCGTATTGGACGCCGATGGTCTCACCCTTCGATGAAGCGGCCGCTCGCGCACGGCTGGACCGGGACCGGCGGCTGCGGGCGGAGGGCACGACCATCTTGCTCGCTATCACCGTTGACGGCTGCGCGCCGCTCGGAGAGGTGATGCTGCGGCGTGCCCTCGGAGGTACGGAGATCGGCTATGCGGTCGGCCCGGCGCACCGCGGGCAGGGGTTGGCTGTACGGGCCGTACAGGTGATGGCGGCATATGCCTTTGAGCAACTGGGCGCGGAACAAGTGATCCTGGAGTTGGAGGCCGAAAACGGCGCCAGCGTTGCCGTGGCCACCAAGGCGAGATTCAGCCTGCTCGAAGTGCCGCTGATCGAGGGGGAGGAGAAGGGACGGCCCTTTGCCCTCCAGACGTGGGGCCTGCTGCGCGCCTCGTAATGTTGTTCAGGGTGGTCATTCGCCGCGCTGGGGGGCGTCCGGTCTTGTTTGGGAGAGTGACTGTAGGTGCTGAGCACTGTGCTGGTAGCGGAAGTCCCCACACCAGCGTGGCACCACACGATTACGTGCTGCAGGACAGGCCGGGTGGCGAGGCGACGCGGGCCAGGGACATCGCGGCGGCTCTCGGGCTCAATGCGTCCGTGGCGGCGAAGGTCGAGGACCGCGTTGCTGTACATATGCGCGAGGTAATCGCACGACAATGCGGGTGAGTTGAAGTCAACGGCCGCAACCGCGCACACATGGGACAACAGGGCCTCCCGGGATGGTTCGGTTGGGTCCGCATCCCCGAACTACCAAGCGCCCCTGCCTTCATGCGCGTATCGCCGTAAGATCACCCGGCCAGGAACCCTGTTCGACAAGCACGTTCCACCGTCGGTTGAGAGACGGCTACTGAAATGAGCGGGATCGGCTGCAGAAGGAGTTGTAGAAGATCTACAACTCTCGTGGCACCCCTGCTTGTCGTCATCGGTGGCCCCTCCGGTGGCCAGCCGGTGGCCGGATGCCTTTGGACGACGTAACGTCAGACGGCACAGCTCAACCAGCTGCACGTGCTCTGACCGGGTGAAACGTCATCCGGCGGGCCCACCAGGCACCACGTAGCACGATCGCTCACGGTCTTGTAATGCGTAGGTCGTCGGTTCGAATCCGACAGGGGGCTCCATCAGGGAAAACACCCCGGACTTTGAAAGTCCGGGGTGTTTTGTTTCGCGAAGAGAGTCGCTCGTGCCGCTCGTGCGCCCGGTGATCAGTGGCGGCCCGAGATGCGGTCGGCGTAGCGGGCTACGGGGTCCGTTTCGGTTGTGCGGCCGGTTGCCTCGCGGCGGTCCGCGGAGCGGTAGGCGGCGTACATGGCCTGGACTCCGAGCCAGCGGAAGGGTTCCGGCTCCCACTTGCGGACCTTGTGGTTGACCCAGGGGAGGGTCGTGAGGTCGGTGGGGCCGCCCTGGCCCGAGTCCTGCTGGATCAGGTCGCGCAGGGTGCGGGCGGCGAGGTTCGTCGTGGCTACGCCGCTGCCTACGTAACCGCCCGCCCAGCCGATGCCGGTCGAGCGGTCGAGGGCGACCGTCGAGCACCAGTCGCGGGGTACGCCGAGTACGCCCGACCAGGCGTGGGCGATGGGGATGCCGGCGGCGGTGGGGAAGAAGCGGACGAGGATCTCGCGCAGTGCCTCGATGGTGGCGGGCTGGGTGCGGCCGTCGTTGTCGGTGCCTGAGGCGTAGCGGTACGGGACTCCGCGGCCGCCGAGCGCGATGCGGTCGTCCGCGGTGCGCTGGGCGTACATGTAGGCGTGGGCCATGTCGCCGAGGGTCTCGCGGCCGTCCCAGCCGATCGTTTCCCAGACGGACGGGGGGATGGGGTCCGTGACGATCATTGAGGAGTTCATCGGGAGCCAGGTGCGGCGCTGGCCCTTGAGGCCGGCCGTGAAGCCCTCGGTGCAGCGCAGGATGTACGGGGCGCGGACCGTGCCGTAGGGGGTCACGGCGTGCTTGGGCTTGATCTCCGTTACGGGGGTCGATT
Source organism: Streptomyces sp. TRD_SC_5 (assembly GCF_056836825.1). Taxonomy (NCBI): domain Bacteria; kingdom Bacillati; phylum Actinomycetota; class Actinomycetes; order Kitasatosporales; family Streptomycetaceae; genus Streptomyces; species Streptomyces sp. TRD_SC_5. Next base: position 4,036,342 of record NZ_JBWZZS010000001.1, read on the forward strand.
CGTGGATGGTTACGCCCAGGGACGCTACGGCCTCCGCCAGGCCCTTGAGGAGTTTCACCGGGTGCAGGCGCGCGCCGTGCGGGGACCAGGTGGAGCCGACCGCTCCCGTCACGCGGATGCGTTCGGCGGTCTCGCGGGCTCCGTGGAGGGTGCGTTCCTTCTCGCCGAAGGCGATCTCGGCGGCGTGGAAGTGCTTGAGGCGGGCGAGCTGGGCCGGGGTGTAGGCGACTTCCAGTACGCCGCCGTGGTGGATGTCGGCGTCGATGTTCTCGGCGGCGGCGGTGTTGATCACCTCGGTGACCGTGTCGTTCATTGCTTGCTGGAGGCGGACGGCCGCGTCGTGGCCGTGGAGCTTGGCGTAGCGGTCGCGGCCCGCGATGCCGTTGTAGAGCCAGCCGCCGTTGCGACCGGAGGCGCCGTAACCGCAGAACTTGGCTTCCAGGACGGTGATGTTGAGGAAGGGGACGGCCTTCTTGAGGTAGTACGCCGTCCAGAGGCCGGTGTAGCCGCCGCCGACGATGCAGACGTCGGCCGTCGTGTCGCCGGGCAGGGGCTCGCGGGGGTCGGGTATGCCTTCGTTCGCGTACCAGTAGGAGATGCCGCCGTTGACGGTGCTCATGATCCTGTTGCCCCTGCGTTCGTTTTGTTTGTAGCGCTGCTGCTCAGTGGTGGTGGCGCGGAACGCTAGCGGGCGGGAGTGGGGTGCGGCAACGCCCGGTCGTAGGATCCGGGGCGTGATCGTGATTCCGGAAGCTCTGGCCGTGACGCAGGTGGAGGTCAATGGTGACGCGGGGCGGGAGTGGATCGCCGCGCTGCCGGGGGAGGCGGCGGCGTACCTGGAGCGTTGGGGGCTTCGGCTCACCGGCCCTTCGATGCACGGTGCCGTCTCGCTCGTGCTGCCGGTGGAGCGGGCCGACGGGACGCCGGCTGCTCTGAAGCTGCAGTTGCTGGACGAGGAGAGTGCGGGCGAGGCCGCGGCGCTGCGGGCGTGGGACGGGGACGGCGTCGTGCGGCTGCTGGAGCACGACGAGGTGAGCGGCGCGATGCTGCTGGAGCGGCTGGACGCCGGCCGGCATCTGTCGGTGGTGCCGGACACCATGGCGGCGGTGCGGGTGCTCGCGGAACTGCTGGTGCGGCTGAACGCGGTGGCCGCGCCCGAGGGCGTACGCCGCCTCGGGGACATCGCGGGGGCGATGCTCGACGACGTACCGCATGCGCTGAAGACGCTGGCGGACCCGGCGGAACGGCGGCTTCTGGAGCGGTGCGCGGGGGCGGTGCGGGAGGTCGCGGGGGAGCCGGGCGGGCAGCTGCTGCACTGGGATCTGCATTACGAGAACGTGCTGGCGCCACTGGCGGGGTCCGGGCGCGGTGAGCCTTGGGTGGTGATCGATCCGAAGCCGCTGGCGGGTGATCCGGGGTTCGAGCTGCTGCCGGCGTTGGTCAACCGGTTCGAGGCCGGTCAAGTGCTGCCGCGCTTCGACCTGATGACGGAGGTACTGGGGCTGGAGAGGGGGCGGGCGCGGGCTTGGACGCTCGGGCGCGTGCTTCAGAACTGCCTTTGGGATCTGGAGGACGAGGAGGAAGGGGAGGGGGAGTTGTCGGGGGAGCAGGTGGCGGTCGCGCGGGCGTTGCTTACGCTGCGGGGATGATTCGAAACGCCACACCTGCTGATGTTCCGGTTGTCCACGAGATGGTCCGCGAGCTCGCGGAGTACGAGAAGGCGCTGCACGAGGCGCGTGCGAGTGAGGAGCAGCTGCGGGAGGCGCTCTTCGGGGAGCGGCCTGCGGCGTACGCGCATATCGCGGAGACGGAGGAGGGGGAGGTTGCCGGCTTCGCGCTGTGGTTCTTGAACTTTTCCACGTGGCGCGGGGTGCACGGGATCTACCTGGAGGACTTGTACGTGCGGCCCTCACAGCGCGGGGGTGGGCACGGGAAGGCGCTGCTGGCTTCTTTGGCGCGGATCTGTGTTGAGCGGGGGTACGAGCGGCTTGAGTGGTCCGTCCTGGACTGGAACGAGCCGTCGATCAACTTTTACCGGGCGCTGGGGGCGGAGCCGCAGGACGAGTGGACGGTGTACCGGCTGACGGATGGCGCGCTTGCGGAGTTGGGGGGTTAGTCGGGTGGGCCGGGGGGCGAGTGCGGTGTGAGTGCGGGAGCGGTTGCGGTTGCCTGCGGCGCTTTCCCCTGCCCGCCTGTCCAGCTCGAGGACCCGCACCCTGCTCGACGCCGGGCACTTCGAGCTGGAGAGGCAGGCGCGGCGAGGAAATCTCCATACTGGTAAGGGACTTCCTGCGGGAAGAGGTGACGGCGGCCCGACCCCTGTGCGGGCCGCCGCCCGTCGGGGGTTTTACGGTACGAGGACGACCTTGCCCATCGTGCCGCGCGTCTCCAGGGCCCGGTGGGCCGCCGCCGCCTCCGCGAGCGGGAAGCGCTGGACCGCAGGGACGAGGCGCCCGGCCGCCGCCTCCGCCAGGGCGCGGTTCTCCAGAGTGCGTAGGGGGTTGTCGCCGCCGGCCTTCGCCATCATCGCCGGGCCGAGTACGCCCTCGGAGGTGATGCCGCGCTCGGCGAGCTCCTCGTCGGTGAAGGTGAGCGGGGAGCCGTCGTGCAGGCCGTCCGACGACCAGCCGAAGACGACGTGCTTTCCGCCTCTGGCGAGGAGGTCGACGGCGGCGCGGGCGGTGTCCCCGCCGACCGAGTCGAAGACGACGGTGGCTCTGCGGTCGCGGCCGTCCAGGTACGCGCGTACTCGCTCCGGCCAGTCGGGCTGCTTGTAGTCGACGGCCAGGTCGGCGCCGTTCTCCTGTACGCGGGCGACCTTGGCGGGGCCGCCGGCCAGGCCGATGACGGTGCCGCCGGCGTTCTTCACGTACTGGACGAGGAGCGTGCCGATGCCGCCGGCGGCCGCCGGGACGATGGCGACGGTGTCGGCGGTTACGTCGGTGAACTGGACGATGCCCATGGTGGTGCGGCCGGTGCCGATCATGGCGACGGCCTGGGCCTCGTCGAGGCCCGCCGGGATCTCCTGGAGGCGCTCGGCGTCGGTGACTGCCAGCTCGGCGTAACCGCCCGGGTTCATGCCGAGGTGGACGACGACGCGCTTGCCGAGCCACGACGGGTCGGTGCCCTCGCCGAGCGACTCGACCGTACCGGCGACCTCGCGGCCGGGGACGGTGGGGAGCTCGACGGGGGCGGGGAAGGGGCCGGGCATGCCCTCGCGCAGGGCGGTGTCGAGGAGGTGCACGCCGGCCGCCGCGACGGCGATACGGACCTGGCCGGGGCCGGGGGTGGGATCTTCGGTCTTCTCGTACGTGAGGTTCCCGGCGGGGCCGTAGGCGTGAAGGCGGACTGCGTGCATGGCGGGCTCCTCGGGGGTGCAGGGTTCAGGGTTCCGGGCTCGAGGCTGGGCTGCGCTGGGCTGGGGCTCTGGTGTGTCCGGTGGGGCGGAGAGCCGGACCGGCCTCGTGCGGCAGGGCCAGCCTCCGGCCTCAAGCGCGGTTGAGGTCAAGCCCGTCGCGGCCCGTGATCCTGCCGGGGCCGCCCCGCAGCGCCAGAGTGGCCGCCTCCAGGCCGCTGTTGAAGGCCACCTCGGCCAGTAGTCCCGGCGCCGCCACCTGGTCGCCCGCGAGGAACACGCCGTCGCCCCGGTTGATGGCGGGGCGGTCCCGCCAGGTGGTGCCGGGCCGGTCGAGTGCGCCCGTACGGCCTGCGGCGATGGCCTCGCGCCGCCAGGTGACTCGCTCGCGCCAGCCGGGGAAACCGAGGTCGAGCAGGCGCTCGGCGCGAGCGATGCCGTCCGCCCTGGACTCGCCGGGAGCGATCGGGAACTGGCTCTGGAGGAGCTGTTCGCCGGCCGGGGCGAGCGTGGGGTCCTGGGCGGTGAACCGTTCGATCCAGCCCGGCGCCTCCAGGTCGGAGACGACGAACGGGTCGCCCCTGCGGGTCCTGACGGTCAGATCGAAGAGCGCCGTACGCCCGCTGTCCCAGGTCAAGTTGGTGTCGCCGAGGAGCCGCCGGGCTGCTTCCAGGGAGGTCGCGACGATCACCGGGCCGCCGTTCTCGGGAAGGGTGGTGACGCGCTCCGTCATCGCGATCCGTACGCCGAGGTTCCAGGCCCTCGCGGCCATCCGGTCGACGACCGAGGCCCAGCCGCCGCGCGGGTAGTGCGCCTCGGGCGGAAGTTTCACGACGCGCCGCAGCCGCTCCTGCACGAAGGGGGCGGAGAGGGAGCCGGGGTCGTGGTGGAAGAGGGCGACCGCGGTGAAGTTCGCCGCCGCGCGCGCCCCGGACTCGCCCACCTCGCCGGTGGCCCAGGTCAGGAAGTCGGAGTCCACGGGGGCCTTCGCGGTCGAGCGCAGGCCGAGCTTCACCATCGCGAGCGGCGGGGTACGCCGCAGGGCGCCGCCCCGGTGGAAGCGGAAGCGGGCACCTTCGAGCGGTGGCACGGCTGCGATCGGGCCGAGCAGGTCGCGCTGCTTGAGCCAGGCCCAGAGCGGGCCGCCGTTGTAGAGGGCGTGGGGGCCCTCATTGGTCTTGTACGGTCCCTCGGCGGTGCGGGCCCGTCCGCCGAGGGTGTGGTGGGCCTCGTACAGGGTCACCCCGGCGCCCGATTCGGCCGCCGTGATGGCTGCGGTGAGGCCGGCGACGCCGCCGCCGATGACAGTGATGTGGTGCCGCATCTTTCCGGTCTCCTTGCCGTCGTTCGGTCGCTCTCACGGGTGGTGACGGACGGCGGGGGCGCGGATGTGACATCGGGGCCGGGCGGCGGGGCCGGGCGGCGGGGCGGGAAGAACCGCCGGGGAATTGTCAGTGGCGTGGTCCAGCATGGGTGGATGGCACGGAACGCGAACACCCCGAGCACGAAGAAGTCCCAGGTCGTACGCCCCGTACGGCGCCCCGAGGTGCGGCTGCCGCCGCTCGCGCCGTTCGGGCCCGGTGAGCTGGAGTCCGAGGGGGACTACGACGGCCTGGAGTTCCGTGAGCTGGACCTGACGGCCCAGGACGGGCGCGGGGCCCGCTTCATGGACTGCGGTCTGTACGGCGTCGCGCTCGACGAGACCGGGCTGAGCCGGGCGCGCATCATCGACTCGGTGCTGGACGGGGTGCGGGGCGTGGGCACCGACCTGGCCGAGGCGTCACTGCGCGACGTGGAGGTGATCGACGCCCGGCTCGGCGGGGTCCAGTTGCACGCGTCGTCGCTGGAGCGGGTGCTGGTGCGGGGCGGGAAGATCGACTACCTGAATATGCGCAGGGCGCGCCTGAAGGACGTTGTCTTCGAAGGGTGCGTGCTGGTCGAGCCGGACTTCGGCGGGGCGCGCCTGGAGCGGGTGGAGTTCCGCGACTGTGTGCTGCGGCGGGCGGACTTCAGCGCGGCCACGATGGCCGACGTCGATCTGCGTACGGTCGCGGAGCTGGACATCGCGCGGGGCGTGGACCGGCTGTCGGGTTCGGTGATCAGCCCGTCCCAACTCTTGGAGCTGGCACCGGCGTTCGCGGCGCAGATCGGGGTGCGGGTGGAGAACGCCGGGGAGTAGGGGCGTACGTCCGCCAGCACGTCCGCCAGCACGTCCGTCGGTGCGTTCGCCGGTGCGTTCGTTCGTACGGACTAGGAGGGCAAGCGGGGGAAGCGGGCCTGGAGGTCCCAGACGGCCGGGTTGTCGGCGAGGCCGTCGTGCATGTCGGTGAGGTCCGCGATCAGATCGTGCAGGAAGTCGCGGGCCTCGCGGCGCAGCAGCCGGTGGCTGAAGGTGATCGGGGGCTCCTCGACCGGCATCCAGTCGGCCGCGATGTCGACCCAGCCGAAGCGACGCTCGAAAAGCATCCGGTCCGTCGACTCGGTGAAGTCCAGCTCGGCGAACTGCGGCTTGGCGGAGCGGCTGCCGCGCGGGTCCTGGTCGAGCAGCTCGACGATGTCGCACAGCGCCCATGCGAAGTCGAGTACGGGAACCCATCCCCAGGCTGTGGAAACTTCCCGGTCCGCCTTGGTGTCGGCGAGATAGACGTCACCGCAGAAGAGGTCGTGCCGCAGGTCGCGGACGCCGACGCGCCGGTAGTCGGTCTGCGGAGGGTCCGGGAAGCGGCGGGAGAGGGAGTAGCCGATGTCGAGCACGTGGTCGATGGTGTCACGTCCACCGGATGGACCTGCCCCGACCGGCTCCGGCCTGCGGAAACGTTATCGCTCACACGTTCGGGTGAACGGTTTCAGGTTCTGGGAGCGTGTCGGAGATCACCGGTCAGGTGACCCCGCAGGGCCGGAACCGGCCGCCGCTACGGCAGCAGGCGCTGTTCCTTCGCCACCGCCACCGCGCCCGATCTCGTGTCCACGCCCAGCTTGGCGTAGATGCGGCCCAGGTGGGTCTTGACGGTCGCCTCGCTGATGAACAGCGCGCGGGCGATCTCCCGGTTGCCCAGGCCGTGCGCCAGCTGCCCCAGGATGTCCCGCTCCCGTTCCGTCAGGGTCGGGCGGGCCGCGCCGCGCATGCGGTCCATGACGCGGCTGGCGACCGGCGGGGAGAGCGTGGTGCGGCCCTGGGCGGCCGAGCGGATCGCGGTGAAGAGTTCCTCCGGGCGCTCGGCCTTGAGCAGGTAGCCCGTCGCGCCCGCCTCGATCGCCCGCGTGATGTCGGCGTCCGTGTCGTACGTGGTGAGGACGAGGACGTGGACCCCGGTCGGGGCGATGCGGCGGGTGGCCTCGACGCCGTCGATGCCCGTACCCAGCTGGAGGTCCATCAGCACCACGTCCGGCGTCAGCTTGGCGGCCAGCGCCACCGCCTCCTCGCCGCTGCCGGCCTCCCCGACCACCTCGATGTCGGGTTCGCTGCCCAGTAGGGCGAGCAGTCCGGCGCGTACGACCACGTGGTCGTCGCAGAGGAGGATGCGTACGGGATTGGCCTGGTTCACCGGGTTCACCGGGTTCACCGGGTTCAGCGGGTTCACCGGGTTCATGGCTGGGGCTCCAGGGGGATCGCGGCGGAGAGCACGGTGCCCTCGCCGGGGGCCGACTCGATCGTCAGGGTGCCGCCGAGCTGGCGCACGCGGGCGCGCATCGCGGGCAGACCGTGGCCGCGTACGCCGGGAAAGGCGGACGGAATCTGCGGCGCAAAGCCTGTCCCGTCGTCGGCGATGTCCAGGACCACCTGGTCGCCCAGGTAGGTCAGCGTCAGCGCCGCCGTCTGCGCGTTCGCGTGTTCGCGTACGTTCGCCAGCGCGCCCTGCGCGATCCGCAGCAGCGCCGACTGCACCCGGTCCGGCAGACCGGCGACCGGCGCCCCGTCCACCCGGAACGCCGCCGACTCCCGGGCGGCGAGCATCCGCAGCGCCTCCTCCAGGCTGCCGCCCTCCGCCAGGTCGGCGGGGGCCAGGTCGTGGACGAAGCGGCGCGCCTCGGCGAGGTTGCGCTCCGCGATGGACTCGGCCGTACGGACATGACGGCGGGCGGTCTCCGGGTCCGCGTCCCACTGCCGGTCCGCCGCCTGGAGCAGCATCTGCTGGCTGGACAGGCCTTGCGCGAGGGTGTCGTGGATCTCCATGGAGAGGCGCTGGCGCTCGGCGAGCGTGCCCTCGCGCCGCTCGGTCGCGGCCAGTTCGCGGCGCGTACGGATCAGGTCGTCGATGAGCGCGCGCTGGCGGGCCGCCTGCCGCTGCATGTAGAGGAAGACGGCGGTCGCGACCGCCGCCACCGCGGGTGGAGCCAGCACCAGGTTCGGGTCGAAGCCGCCGTGGGCGAGCTGCAGCTGCGCGGCGACGACGAACGCGGTGAGCACGCCGACGAGGAGGAGGGCGGCGCGGGAGGGGAGCGTACGCAGCCCGGTGTAGAAGAGCGGCACCGCGCACCAGGCGAAGCTCGGCGCCAGGACCACGAGGACCATCCAGACGGCGACGACCCCGCCCAGCCACACCAGCCGGCGGGGCGCGGGCCGGGCGGCTCCGGGGGCGGTGGGGCCGAGGACCGGGCCGAGTACGTACAACAGCGCCAGCGTGATGCTCAGCGCGGTGATCCAGGGGGTGCGGGGTTCGCCGGGGTGCCGCAGCAGGAAGCGGGTGAACGAGGCACCGAGCAGCAGGAAGAACGCCACGTGCATCACGGGGGCGAGCCAGCGGGCGTCGGGGTCGGGCTGCTGGGGCTGTTCGTCGGGCCGGGGCGGGGGCGTGGGCGGGTGCGGTGTGTGCTCCCGCTCCTGTTCATGCTCCTGGTCCTGGTCCTGGTGCACCGTTCGCTCCTCGCTGACCTGCGGCTACGTCCCCATGGTGACCCGGTGGGACCAGACCCGCATCAACCGATCGGCTGACGGGAAGGTCGGCCGTCCCGCACGACGTATGGAGCCGGTACGCCGACCGTACGGGCCCGGAAGCGGCCCGAGGATCGATAGCAGAGCCGAGTGGGGCGGAAGAAGGTCCCACTGCGGTGCCACTGCGGTCCCACCCGAAACTTTCCACAGGAGTCCCGTCATGAAGAAGCTTTCGCTGCGCACCCGTGTCCTGACCGGCGCCGTCGCCGCTGCCGCCCTCAGCGCCGGCACCTTCGGCGCGATGTCCGCCAACGCAACCGAGCCCGCCGCCGCCGCTCCGGCCGCCGTCACGGCCGACACTGCGAACAAGAACCTCCAGCAGTCCACCCACCTGACCATCGACGCCGCCACCGAGGCCGCGCAGGCGGTCCTGGACGCCGCCGAGGACGAGAACCAGCGCGTCACCGTCGCCGTCGTCGACCGCAACGGCAACACCGTCGTCACGCTGCGCGGCGACGGCGCGGGCCCGCAGTCGTACGAGTCCGCCGAGCGCAAGGCGTACACCGCCGTCTCCTGGAACGCGCCCACTTCCGAACTGGCCAAGCGCCTCGCCCAGGCACCGAACCTGAAGGACATCCCCGGCACGCTGTTCCTCGCGGGCGGCGCTCCGGTGCAGGCCAAGGGTGCCCCGATCGCGGGCATCGGTGTGGCCGGCGCTCCGAGCGGCGACCTGGACGAGAAGTTCGCGAAGGCGGGCGTGGCTGCGCTGGGCAAGTAAGCAGCGTCCTGACGCCGTATCACTCGGCGTGCACTCGCGCACTCGCGCACTCGCGCACTCAGGCACTCACGCACGCGGGTGCGAGCGCACGCACGTCCGAACGCATGAAAAGGACCTCCACATGAACCTGACCCATGCCGAGCACCGGCTCCTCGTCGCTGCCGCCCGCGGGGACGCGGCCGGTGTCCGGGCCGCCATCGACGAGGGCGCCCGCGTCGAGAGCCGCGACGAGGATCTGCGTACTGCGCTGCTGCTCGCCTCGCTCGGCAGCCATGTGGAGGCCGCCACGCTGCTGGTCGCGGCCGGGGCGGACCCCAATGCGCAGGACCTGCGTGAGGACAGTGCCTGGCTGGTCACGGGTGTGACCGGCAGCGTGCTGATGATGCGGGCGCTGCTGCCCGCCCGGCCCGACCTGAAGCTGCGCAATCGTTTCGGCGGGATCTCCCTGATCCCGGCGTGCGAGCGCGGCCATGTCGAGTACGTACGGGCGCTGCTGCGGGAGACGGACATCGGCGCCGATGTCGACCACGTCAACCGGCTGGGCTGGACGGCTCTGCTGGAGGCCGTGATCCTGGGCGACGGCGGCCGCGCCCACCAGGAGATCGTAGAACTCCTCCTCGGGGCGGGCGCGACCCCGGACCTCCCCGACGCCGACGGGGTTACTCCGCTGGCCCACGCGGAACGCCGGGGCTTCGCCGCGATGGCGACACTGCTGCGGGCGGCGGTGGGGGACCGAACCGGGCGCCCCGGCCGCACTGGTCGCCGCCACGGGGGCACGAAGTGAAGCCCCGAGCAGCCGCCGCGCTCGCCGTGGCGGGGCTCGCGGTCGTCCCGCTGCTCGGCGGGTGCGGGTGGGGCGGCGCCTCCGAGGCCGGGCCGGAACGGCCCCGGGGTGGCGCTGCTGCCGCTTCTGCGACGCCATCCGCAGCCTCAGCAGCACCCCCGACGGGGTCCGGCCCGCCTCCGGGGCCCGCCACCCGTACCCTCACTCTCCTCGTCGCCGACTTCGGCAGCGACACCGTCACCTTCGTCGACGCCGGGTCCGGAGCACCGGGACCAGGCGGGCCGGGCCCCGCCGCCTCCGTCGAGGTCGGCACCGCGCCGTACGGGCTGGTCGTCGGGGCCGACGGGCGGGCCTGGGTCGCGACGGCCGAAGGCGTCGCCGTCGTGGACACGCGCACCCGCGAGAGCCTCGGCCGCATCCCGTACCGGACCGGTGCGGGCCCCGCGACCCACGGCGAGTACCGCGGCGGCGGCATGGGCATAGCCCTCGCACCAGACGGCAAGCACGTGTACGTGGGCGTCAACGTGCCGGGGCAGAAAGGTGTGTTGGAGGTCATGGACACGGCCACCCGCGAAGTCACCGACACCGTCCCGGTCGGCATGCGCCCCTTCGACGTGGACGTATCGCCGGACGGCAAAGAGGTGTACGCCACCGGCCACGACTCCTTCGACGTGACGGCGGTGCGTACGGGCGCGGGCGCGGGCACGGACGCGGACGCGGACTTCCTTGTCGGCCCCCGCCGCATGGAGGTCGCCCCGTACGGCACAGAAGGCGGGCTCGGCTCCTGGCTCAAGCCGCACTACGCCGTCGTACGCCCCGACGGAAAGCTTCTGCTGCCCTTCGAGGGCGAGCGGCTCGCCGTACTCGACCCGCGAACCGGCGCCGTAGACGTCGAGCGCATGACGGCCGACACCCACCAGCACGGCGCCACACTCACTCGCGACGGCACCCTGCTCGTCGTCGGCACGGGTCCCATCGGCGCGGACGGCGACGATCCCTCCCTCACCATCCGCGCCAAGGACGGCACGGAACGCGTCGTTCCGATCGAAGGTCCGCACGAGGACGTCGCCGCGTCACCCGACGGCCGTACGGCGTACGTCACCGGCGGCTTCACCCGGGAGGGCTCCTGGGACGGCATCACCGTCGTCGACCTCGACAGCGGCCATACGCGCAGGCTGCCCGCCGGGGCACGCCCGCTGGGCATAGCGGTGCTGGACGTACGGGGCTGACGCGTCCGGGTGGGCGGTGCATTCCGCGCATAGGATCATCTGTGTGGATGAATGGACTCGCGTACGACGCACAGCTCCCGCCGCCGCCGTCGCCGCTGCCGCCCTGCTCGCGGTCACGTCGTGCACAAGCCTCGGCGGCATCGGCGGGGTCAGCGGCGCACCGGGCGCCTCGGGCGTACGCGACCCGTACTTCCCCCGGCTCGGCAACGGCGGCTACGACGTCCAGCACTACGCCCTGACCCTCGACTACACCCCGGAAGCCGGCAGCGGCGGGAGCGCCGGCCCCCCGGGCCGGCTGACCGGTACCGCCGAGATCACCGCCCGCGCCACCCAGGACCTGAGCGCCTTCAATCTCGACCTGCACGGCCTGGACGTCTCGTCCGCGACCGTGGAGGGAGCGGAGGCCGCCGTCAGCCGCGCGGGCAACGAACTGACGCTGCGCCCCGATGCCGACCTGACCGAGGGCGAGACCTTCACCACCGTCGTCCGTTACTCCGGCAACCCGGCCACCATCACAGACGCCGGCGACTCGGAGGAGGGCTGGCTTACGACGGTGGACGGCGCGGTCGCGCTCGGCCAGCCGAGCGGTTCGATGGCGTGGTTCCCCGGGAACAACCACCCGAGCGACAAGGCGTCGTACGACATCACGATCACCGTCCCCAAAGGGCTGAAGGCCATCTCCAACGGCGAGTTGCAGAGCGAGCGCACCCGGGGCGGCCGCACGACATTCGCTTGGCACAGCGGCGAGCCGATGGCCAGTTACCTGGCCACCGTCGCCATCGGGGTGTACGGGACGAAGACTTCGCGCACACCGTCGGGCGTGCCCGTCTACACGGCGGTGGACCCGGCGGTCGCGAAGAGCAGCGCCAAGGTCCTGGCGACGATCCCCGACGTCATGGAGTGGGGCGTCAAGAACTTCGGCCCGTACCCCTTCTCCTCCACAGGTGCGATCGTCGAGCGCGGCAACGACTCCAAGTACGCCCTTGAGACCCAGACCAAGCCGGTGTTTCCCGGCGCGCCCAACCAGCCGCTGCTCGTCCACGAACTCGCGCACCAGTGGTTCGGCGATTCGGTCTCGCCCGAGACGTGGCGGGACATGTGGCTCAATGAGGGGTTCGCGACGTACGCGGAATGGCTGTGGGCGGAGGACTTCGAGCACATCCCCGCAGACGTCAGCTTCGACCGGGCTTTCGGCGTGAAGGCCAACTGGGCGTTCCCGCCCGCCAAGCCGCCCACGGCGGCGGAGATCTCGGACGAACCTGTCTACGGGCGCGGCGCGATGGTGATTCACAAGGTCCGTGAAGCGGTGGGCGACGACGTTTTCTTCGACATCGTGCGGGGTTGGACCGCCGCCCACCGCCACGGCAATGCGTCGACGGACGACTTCACGGCGTACGTCGAGAAGGAGTCCGGCAAGGACCTGACGAACCTGTGGGACACCTGGCTCTTCGGCCAGGACAAGCCATCCAGGTGACGCTGCTGAGGCTGTCGGGGGGCGGGGGGCCGGGGGAAAAAGACAACCACTGGTTGCGTCTGGGGGTTTCGGGCCGTCCCGAGCGCTCGAGTGTCGGTGGGCCGGGGCGGCGCGTCAAGGGCGCTCCCTGCGGTCGCGTCGCCTGCGGCGATTTCGCTTCGCTCCACCCTTGACCCGCCGCCCCGTCCCACCGCTAACGCTCAACAGGGGACGGCCCAAGAAAAAACGCCCTGCACGACAACTGGGATATGGGCGCGGGTGGGCTCGGTGGCTTGCGGGTTGGTGGGTGGGGCGCGGTCGGTCTAGGGGGCGGCTCGGCCCCAGTCTCGGCGGGTGCGGGAACGGCCGTTGGTTCACCATCCCCAAACCAGACGCACACGGGCACCCACGCCGGTGGACGGCCGACCGTCCGGGTCGACCTGCGGACTGATGTCTGCGCGGGTGGGGCGCGAAGTTGAATGGGGCGACTCGGCGGGTTCGGCGTCCACCCCGGCCGGTGGTCGGTCGAGCGACAAGCACGTGGTCGGGCTTGGTGGGTGGAAGGGCACCCAGGAGCGAGTAGTCCTGTCGATGGTCCGGCCGGATGGGACGAACCACGCAGAAGACGAGATCGGGCGACCGATCATGCCCACTTTGTGCGCATTGAAAGGGGGGCGGTCGCGTCATGTGCCGGGTTGGGCTCTTGCCTTGTGGATCATTTGGGAGAGCGCAACGATGGCGGCCATGACTTCCGATAAACCGCCCAACATTTCGTCGGTTGACACCGCAAGCGGCCCGGTTGCGTGCCCGTGCTGTTTCCAGCGGACGTTGCAGGAGCGGGCCAACTTCGAGATCTGTCCAGAGTGCGGCTGGGAGGACGATGGGCAGGACGAGGCAGACGCACACTTCGTGCGGGGTGGGCCCAACGGCCGGCTGAGTCTGACGCAGGCCCGCCTGGACTACCTGGAAGACGTAGCCGAGGAACGTGATGAGTCCATCGCACGCGGTGGTGAAGGGCTGTGGCAGTCGGAAGCGCGGCGCCAGATCCCAGACCTGGCTGAATAGGGCAGCGTCCGGCAGCTCTCGCTTCAGTGGAAGCAGAGCTCACACCGGCCCCGCGATCCGCGAGCACCTGCGTAGACGCAGTCCCAGGTATTGGGGGAGGGGCCGTCACACGGTGATGACGACCTTCGAGCGCGCGTGCTCCACTTCGACGTATCGAATGGCCTCCGGTACCTCGCTCAGCGAATAGGTCCGGTCAATGGCCCGGGCGAGCTTCCCGGACTCGGCGAGTTCCCTCAACGCCGACAGGTTCTCCATGCTCGGCGTCGCCGTGAGTACGAGCAACCGATGGCGTACGAAACGTGACATCGCTTGTTTTTGGATGAGACCCATCGGCCCGACAAGACTCGGGCAACGAACGGTTCCCCACCAGGTCGAACACGACGTCGTAGTGCCGCCCGTTCTGGATGAAGTCCTCCCGGGTGTAGTCGATGACGTGTTCCGCGCCCGTCGACCGGACCAGTCCGTGCGGGCATCGGGCCAAGTCCCTAGATGACGCGGCAATTTCCCGCAGGCGGCGACGATCTGCCTCGTGAGTCTGACGGAAGCCTTGGGAGCCCGCCTATGGGGATGTCGGAACGCGACGAACCGCACACTTGATGGTTCCCAACGCTCCTCCAGTCCCACTCGTCTCAGCTGTTTCACTTCCGGTCGTCATGGGAGCGTTTCGGCCCGCGTCGGTCACGCGGACGACCGCCTGAAGTGACTGGTGTGAGTGGTGTGGCTGGCGGGTTGGGTTGCGTGCTCGGTGGCTCACCACGCACGAAGCCCAGCAACGTGCTTGTGGCCTGGCCGACCACCGGTGGGGGTGGACGCCGAGCCGGCCCGAGTCGCCCCATTCAACTGTCGCGTCCCACCCGCAGGCGGGACGGTCCGCAGGTCGATCCTCTTGGTGGGCCGCCTACCGGCGTGGGTGCGTGTGTGCGTCCGGAATGGGGGTGGTGCACCAGCGGCCGTTCCCGCAGCCGCCGAGCCAGGGGCCGAGCCGCCCCCTAGAGCTCATGCGCCCCACCTACACACCCGTCGCCCGGCAGCGGTGAGTGACCACTTGCCGGAGTTTCCCCGTGGGCTCCCCCCGGGGGCCGCCCCCCTTAAGCATTGCGGCGGAGGTTCGGCGGTCAAGGGTGGAGCGGAGCGGAATCGCCGTAGGCGACGCGACGTAGGAGCGCCCTTGAGGGGCGGGCCTCCGACGCCACCCTCACCAAAGGCGGCCCCCACACCAGACGCAATCGACGTTACGGGCCCGCCGAAGCCCCCCGGCCCACCGCCCCCGGTCGCCCATGATGGTCAACCAATACCGCTGAAACGCAGCAGGCGGCAGGCAGCAGGCGGCAGGCAGCAGGCAAAGGCAACAGGGCCCCGGCCGTAGCCAGAGCCCTGTTGCCTGTTGCCTTTGCGTTTTGCCTTTTTGTCTTCTCGCCTTGTTCAGGCCTAGACGTTGACGCCGAAGTCCGAAGCGATGCCCGTCAGGCCGGCCGCGTAGCCCTGGCCGACTGCGCGGAACTTCCACTCCGCGCCGTTGCGGTAGAGCTCACCGAAGACCATCGCGGTCTCGGTGGCGGCGTCCTCGCTCAGGTCGTAGCGGGCGATCTCGGCGCCACCGGCCTGGTTGACGATGCGGATGTACGCGTTGCGCACCTGGCCGAAGTTCTGGCTCCGCGTCACCGCGTCGTAGATCGAGACCGGGAACACGATCTTGTCGACGTCGGCCGGCAGGCCCGCCAGGTTGACGTTGATCGCCTCGTCGTCGCCCGCGCCCTCGCCACTGCGGTTGTCACCGGTGTGGACGATGGTCTGGTCCGGCGTCGACTTGTTGTTGAAGAAGACGAAGTGCCCGTCGGAGTAGACCTTGCCGGTCGGGTTGACCGCGATCGCGGACGCGTCGAGGTCGAAGTCCGTACCGGTGGTCGTACGGACGTCCCAGCCGAGGCCCACCGTGACGGCGGTCAGGCCCGGGGCCTCCTTGGTGAGCGAGACGTTGCCGCCCTTGGACAGACTTACAGCCATCGGGATGTCCTCTTCCTTGAAGTCGTGCGGGCCGGTCGGACCCGTGAGGTCCGAAGCTACCCTCACCCGCTCTAACGTCGACAGGCCGCCGCAAGGTTCCAGGTCTCCACGGAAAAGTGGGTGACGCAATGCCCGCGAACACGGGATCATAGGACGCATGTCCGGGCCTCATGTCATTCGCGGTGCTGTCTCCCTCCCGGAGGCAGAGCTCATGTGGCGTTTCTCCAGGTCCTCCGGACCCGGCGGTCAGCACGTCAACACCACCGATTCCCAGGTGGAACTCCGCTTCGACCTCGCCAAGACCGAAGCGCTCCCTCCCGTCTGGAAGGAGCGCGCACTGGAGCGGCTCGCCTCCCGGCTCGTGGGCGGCGTCATCTCCGTACGGTCGTCCGAGCACCGCTCCCAGTGGCGCAACCGTGAGACCGCACTCGTCCGCATGGCGGCCCTGCTCGCCGAGGCGACCGCCCCGCCGCCCAAGCCGCGCAGAGCCAAGAAGATCCCCCGTGGCATCAACGAGCGCCGCCTGCGCAACAAGAAGGCGCGCAGTGAAACCAAGCGCGGCCGTTCGGGCGGCTGGGACTAGACCACAGGCACCCATCCACTGGCCCCCCACCGCCACTAGCCCAAGTGCCGGTACCGGCCCATGAAGTACGCCAGCGGTCCGCCGTCCGCGCTCGGCAGGCCCACCTCCAGTACCCGGCCGATCACCAGCGTGTGGTCCCCCGCCTCCACCCGCTGCTCGGTCCTGCACTCCACCACTGCCAGCGCGCCGCCGATCAGCGGGGCCCCCGATGCCGTACCGCGCGTATAAGGGATGTCCTCGAACAGCAGGCGGTCGCTGAGCCGGCCCTTCATCGCGAACCGTCCCGCGATGTGCCGCTGGCTCTCCGACAGGAGCGAGACCGCCCACAGCGGCTGCTCGGCCAGCAGGTCGTCCATGCGTGAGCCGTTCCGTACGCTCACCATCACCAGCGGCGGGTCCAGCGACACCGACATGAAGGCCGTCGCCGTCATGCCGACGTCCTCACCGCGCGCACCACTGTCCGGGTCGTGCGCGGTCACCAGGGTCACGCCCGCCGTGAATCGGGACATCGCGGCCCGGAACTCTTCGTTGCTCACCCCCTCAGGATGGGGGATCGACGGGGCAGAGGGCTGGGGTGAGTGAGTCGTCTGGAACACACAGGGAACGCTATGCCCGGGGCTCCCGCCGTCACCATCGGGCATTGGGACCAGTACGCTCCCCTCCCGGTCCTAGGACCGGGAGGACCGGGAGTGTTTGCGTTCAAGAAAGCTATGGAGCGCTCCCACGGTCCCCATGCGGCCGTTCATCCCCTGACGTGACTTGAGTCACAGAGCCCAGTATTTGCTGACCCTGTGTACCGGGTGGGCAGCTCGCTGTGATTCAGTGACCGTGATACTGCAACAAAGTGCGGCGATGAGAATCCTGGAGTTGCTGTCGAGGTCTCGGGGAGAGCGAACAATGGAGGCCGAGTCCGAGCCGTACGTCCGCCTGGCGACGCTGCGGCAGCTGCACCAGGTGGTCGCCGACCTCAATCGGGCCACCAGCCTGGCTGACACCCTTCAGGCCGTCGCCGACGGAGTCGTCGCGGGCCTCGGGTACGAGCTGGCCTGCGTAAACCTCGTCCAGCCCGACGGTGACCTCGTCATCGCCGCCTTCGCCGGCAACGCGGCGGCCGAAGCCCTGATCACCGGCCGCGTCGGCTCGCGCGCCTCCTGGGAGCGCCGCCTGTCCATGGGCGAGGCCTGGGGCGACCTGCACTTCATCCCGCACACCGAGGGCTGGGTCCTCCTCGACGACGACGTACCGCAGTGGCACACCGAAGGCCCCGAGCCGCGCTTCGCCGACGAGTGGCACCCGCACGACCGCCTCTACGCCCCCATGTACGCGTCGGGCGGCGGCCAGGAGCTCCTCGGCGTCATTTCCGTCGACCGCCCGCGCAACGGCAGGCACCCCGGCGCCTGGGGTCAGGAGGCGCTCCAGATGTACGCGTCCCAGGCGGCCATTGCGATCAGTAACGCCCGGCTTCGCGCAAACATGCAGCGCGCCCTCGTCCGGCTGGAGCGCGAGCAGCAGGCCCTGCGCGCCAGTGAGGAATCCTTCCGCCAGGCGTTCGAGTACGCCCCGAGCGGCATGGCCATCGCCGAAATGGGCGGCGACCAGCACGGCCGGCTGCTGCGGACGAACGACGCGCTGTGCCGGCTTCTCGGCCGCCCCGCTTCCGCGATGCGCCGTTACTCGTTCGCCGACCTCGTCCACCCCGAGGACATCGGCACGCTTCTGCGGACCTCCGCCGAAGGCGGCCGGGCCGAGCTGCGGCTGGGGCGGCGCGACGGGACGTACATCTGGGTGTCCCTCCGTAACTCCGTCGTCGCCGACACCACCGACGGGCCGCGTTTCCTCCTCACCCACGTCGAGGACATCGAGGAGCGCAAGCGCCACGAGCTGCACCTCGCCCACCGCGCCTCGCACGACTCCCTCACCGGCCTGCCCAACAGTGCCGAGCTGCGCTCCCGCCTCGCCGCCCGGCTGTGCCGCCGCCCGCACTCCGTGCGCGCCACGGCGGTGGAGGCCCTGGACGCGGCGTACGGCGAACCTGCCGCGCCGGGAACGGTCGTGCCCGAGCACGGCTTCGACTACAACCCGCACACGGACGCGGGCTCCTTCGACCACCACGTCCACATGGTCGCGCCCACCTCGGACGCCGACGGGGGCGGAAGTGCCGGCGCCGACGACGGGACGAAGGGGCTCGCCGTCCTCTTCTGCGACCTGGACGGCTTCAAGTCGATCAACGACCGCTTCGGGCACCACACCGGCGACGCAGTCCTGATCGAGGTCGCGCGCCGCCTGACGACGTGCGTACGGGACGGAGATACGGTCGCCCGGCTCGGAGGTGACGAATTCGTCGTTCTCGCCGACGGTCTCGGCAGCGCGGACGCCGCCGACCTCGCCGTACGCTTGCGAAACGCCATCATTCCGCCGATCCGGGTCGACGGCAGGGCGGTCCGGGTCGGAGCGAGCTTCGGCATCGGCTGGGCGAGCTGCGGGATGTCGGCGGACGAGGTGTTGCAGTCCGCTGACCAGCGGATGTACGTGGAGAAACGCTCTCGCGCCAAGGTTCACAGGCGAGCGGGCTGACCGACCCCCCATTACCGCACTGTGGTCCACGTCAAACCTTCGGGTTGCCCGTTCGGGGTAGGCTCGCCCGGTCGGCGACGGCTGGCGAACATGGTGAGGAGTGACCAGGGATGACTGCCGCGAACAACGGCACGAGCACGCCTGAGGACGACGATCCGTTCGGCTACCTCTACGAGGACGGACAGGCGGCGGGCGCTGTCTCGCCCCGCTCGGGCAGCTACGGCTACCCGGGCCCGGCCGCGCAGCCCGGGGTGCCCAGAACGTCGTACAACCAGGTGCGTACGGTCGGCGAGCGGCAGTACGGGCAGCAGCAGCATGGCCAGTATCAGCAGCAGTACGGCCAGCAGGTGCCCCCGCAGCAGGCGTACGGCCAGCACGGTCAGCAGAACTACAGCCAGCCCAACGCCCACTACGCGGCCCCGGAGACGCAGCCCGGCGGCGCTCCGACCCGCCCGGTGCCGCACGCGGGCGGCGGCGGTGGCGGCCACAGCGGCGGGCCAAACACCAAGGGCCTGCTGATCGGCGCGCTGGCGGTCGTCGCGATCGTCGTCATAGGCATCGGCATCGCCCTGATGACCAGCGGCGACAAGGACGACAAGGGCATCCAGGCCGGTGACACGGGCGGCGGGGACTCGTCGGCGAGCGACACGGTCAAGCCGAGCGAGGACCCGAAGGACAAGGACAAGTCCGAGAAGCCGGCCGCCGAGCTGCCCAAGAAGGACGCGGCGCTGCTCCAGCTCTCCCCCGGTCTCTCCTCGGACACGACGATCCCCGGCGCGCGGTCGTCGAGCGGGGCGTACGTCCCGCTGAATACGCCGGGCGCCTCGGCGACCTGGACGGTGAAGGTGCCGAAGGCCGGGGCGTACACGCTGTCGATCGACTACGGCGTGCCCGGCAAGGACGCGAAGACCTCGCTGACCGTCAACGGGAAGCCGCACGGCGGCGGCCTCAACATGAAGAACTTCGCCAATGCCGAGGAAGGCGCCTGGGACAAGGGCTGGACCAACACCTTCGCCTGGGTCAACCTCACCGAGGGCGAGAACACCTTCGTGGTCTCCTGCGGCGAGGGCGACCAGTGCGAGGCGAACCTCGACCGGCTGGAGCTCAAGGCCGGGCACGTCAAGTGACCTCCCTGCACTAGGGGGCATCGGCCCTGCATCAGCCCTGCATCAGCCCCAGGAAGTGCGCCACCGTCCCGGTCATCGCCTCGCGAGCCGGGACGATGTACTTCCTGGGGTCGACCGTCGTCGGGTTCGCGGCCAGGTACGCACGTACCGCGCCCGTGAAAGCCGTGTTCAGGGCCGTGCCCACGTTGATCTTGACCATGCCCGCCGCGACCGCCCGCCGGATCTCCTCGTCCGGTACGCCCGACGAGCCGTGCAGCACCAGCGGCACCGGTACGGCGTCGCGCAGGGCCGCGATCAGGTCGTGGTCCAGGGCCGCCGTGCGGTCCGTCATCGCGTGGGACGAGCCGACGGCGACGGCCAGGGCGTCCACGCCCGTGTCGGCCACATAGGCCGCCGCCTCCGCCGGGTCCGTGCGTACGCCGGGTGCGTGGGCGTCGAGCGGGGGCTCGCCCTCCTTGCCGCCGACCTTGCCCAGCTCCGCCTCGATCCAGATGCCGCGCTCGTGGCCCCAGCGGACCGCTTCCGCCGTGGCCTTCACGTTGTCGCCGTACGACAGCTTCGAGGCGTCGAACATCGCCGAGCTGAAGCCCGCCGGGTGCGCCGCGCGCAGCACCTCGACCGACTCGACGTGGTCGAGGTGGAGGGAGAGCGGGACGGAGGACGCTCGCGCTACCGCCGTCGCCGCCGCCGCGATGGCGGTGAGGTCGCCGCCGTGGAACTTCACCGCGTTCTCGGAGATCTGGAGTACGGCCGGTGCGCCCGCCCGCTCCGCGCCGGCCGCGATCGCCTCCGCGTGCTCCAGCGTGATGACGTTGAAGGCGGCCACGCCGTGGCCCGATTTCCGGGCTGCGGTGACGAGTTCGCCGGTGCTGACGAGTGGCATGCGATCCCCTGGTGCTGGTGACGGGAGTGCTCGGTTGCTCGGTTACGCCGCCTTGGCGTGCGTGGTGACTTCGACCTGCGGGAGAAGGTCCTCGTAAGTCCGTACGTCGAACTCGCCCGCCGCCGGGGCCAGTACCGTCGCCGCCGACAGCGCCACCGCCCGCGCCAGCCGCTGCGGCCACGGGAGCCCCTCGACCAGCCCCGAGAGCAGCCCGGCCACCGCCGAGTCGCCCGCGCCCGTCGGGTTGCCCTTCACGCGGGCGGGCGGGGCCGCCTGCCACAGGCCCTCCGGGCCCGCGGCGAGCACGCCGTCCGGGCCGAGCGAGGCGACCACGGTGTGCGCGCCCCGGCGGCGGGCGTCGTGGGCGGCGCGCAGGGGGTCGCGGGAGCCGGTGAGCTGCGCGAGTTCGTCGGCGTTCGGCTTGACCAGGTCGGGGCGGGCGGCGATGCCCCGGCGCAGTGGTTCGCCGCTGGTGTCGAGGAGCACGGGGACGCCGGCGGTGCGGGCGCGGCGGATCAGATCGGCGTACGCGCCGACATGGATGCCGGGGGGCAGGCTGCCACAGAGGGCCACCGCCCGGGCCCCGCGCAGGAGTTCGGCGTACGAGGAGAGGAAGGTGGCCCACTCCTCGGGGGTGACTGTCGGTCCCGGCTCGTTGAGCTGGGTCGTGTCGCCGGTGGTGGCGTCCACGACGGCGATGGTGCGGCGGGTGCTGCCGGTGACGGGGACGAGCGCGTCGACGGGGGCGAGGGGCGCGAGCAGGTCGCGGAGTACGCCGCCGGAGGGGCCGCCCGCGAAGCCGGTCACGACCGTGTCGTGGCCCAGGGCGGCCAGTACGCGGGCGACGTTGAGGCCCTTGCCGCCGGGGCGTTCGGTCACGTCGGTCACCCGGTGCGAGGCGTGCGGGGTGAGGGCCGGGACGCGGTAGGTGATGTCGAGCGCGGTGTTCAGCGTGACCGTCAGGATCACCCGCGTCACCCCCGTAGAAAGCGCTCACTCTCCCACTCTGTCGGGGCGATCATGCCAAAGAAATGGCGGTTGGCCCAGAGTTCCGGGCCAACCGCCGCGTGCTGCTTTCGCGTGGACTGATGGTGAAATCAACCCACTTGGGGTTACTTACGGCTCAATCACCCAAGCGCCCTTGCGCATCACGCCCTTGAGCGTGAAGTTTCCGTCCAGGACCACCAGGTCCGCGTCCTTGCCCGGCTCCAGCGAGCCGACCTTGTCGTCGACGCCGAGCAGCCGGGCCGGATTGGCCGAGATGGACCGTACGACGTCCTCGACCGGCAGCCGGTCGACGGTCACCGCGCGCTTGAAGGCGGTGTCGAGAGTGAGTGTGGAGCCCGCGATCGAGCCGCCCTCGACGAGACGCGCGACCCCGTCCTTGACCTCGACCGCGAGCGGTCCGAGGTCGTACATGCCGTCGCCGAAGCCCGCCGCGTCCATCGCGTCCGTGATGAACGCGACCCGCGCGGCGCCCGCCCGGTGGTACGCCAGCTCCAGGGCGGCCGGGTGCAGGTGCGTGCCGTCGTTGATCAGCTCGACCGTGATCCGCTCGTCTTCGAGCAGTGCGGCGATCGGCCCGGGGGTGCGGTGACCGAGAGCCGGCATCGCGTTGTAGAGGTGCGTGGCGACGGTCGCGCCCGCGTCGATGGCCTCGACGGTCTGCTCGTACGTCGCGTCCGTGTGGCCGATCGCGGCGATCACGCCGTGCTCCGCGAGCAGCCGCACCGAGTCGATGCCGCCGGGCAGCTCCGTCGCCAGCGTGACCATTTTCGCCGTGCCGTGCGCGGCGTCGATCAGCTTGCGGACCTCTGCCGGGTCGGGGTCGCGCAGCAGGTCCTCGCTGTGCGCGCCCTTGCGGCAGGGCGAGATGAACGGGCCCTCGAAGTGGATGCCGGCCAGATCGCCCTGCTGGACCAGCTCGGAGAGCAGCGCGGCCTGCCGGGCGAGTACGTCCATCTCGCCGGTCACCGTAGAAGCCGCGATGGTCGTCGTGCCGTGCTCGCGGTGCGTCTGTACGCCCTTGAGTACGTCCTCGGCGGTGCCGGAGGTGAAGGAGGCGCCGCCGCCGCCGTGCACGTGCATGTCGACGAAGCCGGGCACGATCCAGTGGCCGGACAGGTCCAGGGACGGGGTGTCCACCGGGGCGGCGCCGGCGATGCGGCCGCCCTCGACGATGACCCGGCCGTTGTCGACGGTCCCGGTCGGCAGCACCACCCGGGCGCCGGAAAGAACCTTGCTTGCAGCGCGTCCGGCCATCAGGCGGATACCTCCGTGGCTTGCGTGGAATCGCGTTCGACTTCGAGAAGATCCCAGGCGAGGAGCCCCGCGCCCAGGCAACCGGCGGTGTCCCCGAGGGCCGCCGGAACGATGAGGGGCAGCTTCTGGAACGTGACGCGTTCCGCGACGGCCGCCCGCAGTGGTGTGAACAAGGTTTCCCCGGCCTCGGCCAGTCCGCCACCGATGATCAGCGTGCGAGGGTCCAGGAGGGTGAGCGCGGTGACGAGCCCGTCGGCGAGCGCGCCGATGGCCTCCAGCCACACTTCGCGGGCCCTCGGGTCGCCCGACTCGACGGCCTTCGCGCAGTCCGCGGCGTCGGCCTCGGGGTCGCCGGAGGCGGCCGCCCAGGCGGCGGAGACGGCGGAGGCGGAGGCGAAGCGCTCCAGGCAGCCGCGCTGGCCGCAGCCGCACAGGGTGCCGCCGGGGCGTACGACGATGTGGCCGATCTCGCCGGCGTAACCGTGTGCTCCGGACTCGATGCCGCCGTTGATGCCGATGGCGCCTGCGATGCCGGTGCCGAGCGGTACGAACAGGAACCGGTCCGCGCCCCTGCCCGCCCCGATCCGCCCTTCGGCGAGGCCGCCGGTGCGTACGTCGTGGCCGAGCGCGACGGGCACGCCGTGCAGCTTGTGGCTGAGGAGTTCGCGCATGGGTACGTCGCGCCAGCCCAGGTTGGCGGCGTACACCGCGATCCCGTTCTCGGCGTCGACGATGCCGGGCACGGCGACGCCGGCGGCGGAGGCGCTCTCGCCGTACCGCTCCTCGCCGTACGCGCGCAGTTCGGCGGCGAAGTCCGTGATCGTCTCGACGACGGCGTCCGGCCCCCGCTCCCTGCCGGTCGCCCGGCGAGCCTCGTGGAGCAGTGCGCCGTCCGCGCCGACCAGCGCGGCCTTCATCCCGGTGCCGCCCACATCGAGGGCGATGACGTGTTTCACGGGAACAGTCTCGCGCGTCGACCCTGGAAAGGTCTAGTCCACTCGCGACCGTTCGTCACCCCTACCGGGTGGAGGTGTTGCACAAGTGAGACCGCACTGGTGTAGACCTCATGGTGCGGACTGGGAGAAAATCGCAGCTCATACGCATGTCGGCCAACAAATCAGTCAAATCAAACGAATCAAATGAATCAGGTGGGAAAGAGCTGTGCACCGGCGCTTCTTGGGTTTGACCGCGACAGTGGCGGCACTGGGCATGACAGTGGCCCTGGCGGGCTGCGGAAGCATCGGGGGCTCCGACGGCGGTGACGTCACGCTCAAGCTCGTCGCGGCGGACTACGACCCCGAGGGCGGCGACAGCACCAAGCAGTACTGGGACGGCGTCGTCGAGGCGTTCGAGGCCAAGAATGCGGGCATCAAGGTCGACGTCTCCGTCTACGACTGGAAGGACGTCGACCGCGAGGTCGCCGAGATGGTCGAGGCCGGCAACGCCCCCGACATCGCCCAGATCGGCGCGTACGCCGACTACGCGGCCGAGGGCGCGCTGTACCCCGTCGACGACCTGCTCTCCATCCCCGTACAGGCCAACCTGCTCGCCCCGCTGGCCGACGCGGGCGAGGTCAGCCGGGTGTCGTACGGCATTCCGTTCGTCGCCAGCACCCGGCTGCTCTTCTACAACGAGAAGCTCTTCACGCAGGCCGGCCTTGAGCCCCCCAAGACGTGGGACGGGATCGAGAGCGCGGCCAAGGCGCTCAAGCAGCGCGGCGTGAAGTACCCCTTCGCGCTGCCGCTGGGCAACGAAGAGGCCCAGGCCGAGACCATGATGTGGATGCTCAGCAACGGCGGTGGATACACGGACTCCGTCGGTACGTACACGATCGACTCCGCGCAGAACATCGAGGCCTTCGACTGGCTGAAGGACACCCTCGTCGGCGAGCAGCTGACCGGACCTGTCGCCCCCGGCAAGCTCGACCGGAAGCCCGCCTTCACGGCTTTCGCGAACGGTGAGGTCGGCATGCTGAACGGCCACCCCTCGCTCCTCCAGCAGGCCGCCAAGAAGGGCGTCAAGGTGGGCATGGTGCCGCTGCCGGGGCCCGACGGCAAGGCGCGGTCGAGCATGGGCGTCGCCGACTGGATGATGGGCTTCAAGCAGAACGGCCACGGCAGGCAGATCGGCGAGTTCCTGAACTTCGCGTACAGCGACGAGAACGTGCTGGAGTTCGCCGACGAGTACGACCTGCTGCCTGTCACCGTCTCCGCCTCCGAGGCGATGGGCGCGGACCCGGCGCACAAGGAACTGTGGCCGTTCCTCGACGCGCTGCCCGAATCGACGCTCTACCCGGTCGGCAAGACGTCGTGGGCGAAGGTCAGCGAGAGCATCAAGAAGCAGATCGGCTCGGTGGTCGGCCCGAACGGCGACCCGACGGGGACGCTCGGCGCGATCGGCCGGGACGCGGCGGCGACGGAGAACGCGGAGTAGGGCGTTTTTCGCGCCGTCCTTAGACTGCTGATATGCCTTACGCCCCGGACGAGCCGGCCGAGCCCGCCGAGCGCCCCGAGCCCTCGGAGGCCGGCGGGCTCTCCGATCGGGACCGTGCGGTCCTCGCCGTCGAGCGGCGGTCGTGGCCGGGGCCCGGGGCCAAGGAGCGGGCGATGCGGGAGCAGCTCGGCATCGCGCCGACCCGCTACTACCAGCTCCTCAACGCCCTGCTGGACGACCCGCGCGCCCTCGCCCACGACCCCGTAACGGTCAACCGACTCCGCCGGGTACGGGACGCCCGCCGCGAGCGCCGCTGAGCGAGTGGCCCGACCGGGTGCCCGGCCGGGCCCGGCCGCCGTCGGCCCAGTGCCGAGGCGGGCGTGCGCCGGTAGGGTCAGGGGGCATGGGCAGCCAACCGCAACCGCACCCCCTGCCGACCGACTTCACGCCCGCGACCCAGGCCGGCCGCGACGGCCTCGCCGCGCTGCTGGCCGTGCCGGACCGGGCGGTGATCGCCCTGGACTTCGACGGCACGCTGGCCGACATCGTCCCGGACCCGGAACAGGCCCGCGCCCACCCCGGCGCGGTCGCGGCACTCGCCGCCCTCGCGCCGAACGTCGGCTCCGTGGCCGTGATCACCGGCCGCCCGGCCGGCGTCGCGGTCCGTTACGGCGGCTTCGCCGGAGTCCCCGGCCTCGAACACCTCGTCGTACTGGGCCATTACGGCGCCGAGCGCTGGGACGCCGTCACCGGCACCGTCCGCGCCCCTGCCGCACACCCCGGCGTACAGGCGGCCCGCGCCGAACTCCCCGGCTTCCTCGACGGCATCGGTGCCTGGCGCGGCTCGTGGATCGAGGAGAAGGGCCAGGCCGTCGCGGTCCACACGCGCCGCGCGGAGGACCCTGTGACGGCGTTCGAGTCCTTGCGCGTCCCCCTCGCGGAACTGGCCGCCCGCCACGGCCTGATCGTCGAACCCGGCCGCATGGTGCTGGAGTTGCGCCCGCCGGGCGTCGACAAGGGTGTGGCGCTGGCGGAGTACGTACGTGAGGTCGGCGCGGGGTGTGTGCTGTACGCGGGGGACGACCTGGGCGACGTCGCGGCGTACTCGACGGTGGAGAAGCTGCGTACGGAGGGCGTCCCCGGCCTGCTGGTGTGCAGCGGCAGCGAGGTCCCGGCGCTGGCGGACCGCGCGGACCTGGTGGTGGACGGCCCGGCGGGAGTGGTGGGCCTGCTCGCCGCTCTGTCCTCAACCGCCGGACGGCCTTGATGGCCGACTGAGGTCACGTTCCCACACTCCCCAATGGGGGCGGGGTGGGCACTGTTCCCCGACCCGCCCCTTCCCGAACCCGCCCAGGGGGCGCTTCCAGCCCGTCCGGGGGCTGGGGGCTTGCCCCCAGTTTCGGGAAGGGGCGGGTAGGGGAAAGCCCCGCAGGGCCCCCGGCCCCGGCCCGCCGAGGCCGACGCTGGGAGCGGCGCCCCCGCGGCGGAGCCGCAACGTGTCGCAGCGTCAAGGCGCGGGCAGGGCCGCACCGCGCCATCAGAGCCGCACCCGCGCCGGCAAGGGCGCGCGCCCGCCTAACCCGCCGTCAGCGCCGAGAGCTGTGCCAGGAACCACGCCGCCGGCGGCAGCGCCGTCGCCGCCGCCGACAGTCGCTTCGTGCGCTCCGCCCGCTCACCCGGTTCCATCACCAGCGCCGCGTGCAGCGCGTCCGCCGTCGCCATGACGTCGTACGGGTTGACGACGATCGCGTCGTCGCCGAGCTCCTCGTACGCCCCCGCCTCCCGCGAAAGCACCAGCGCACACCCCGCGTCGGAGACCACCGGCACCTCCTTCGCCACGAGGTTCATGCCGTCCCTGATCGGGTTGACCAGCGCCACGTCAGCCATCCGGTACGCCGCCAGCGACCGCGCGAAGTCGTCGTCCAGTTCCATCAGCACCGGCTGCCAGTCGTCCGTCCCGTACTCCGCGTTGATCTCGTCGGCGAGCCGCCGCACCGCCGCCGTGTAGTCGCGGTACACCGCCAGGTCCTGCCGCGACGGGTAGGCGAAGGCCACGTGCACCACCCGCCCCCGCCACTCCGGCCGGTCCGCCAGCAGCTGCCGGTACGCGTGCAGGCCGCGCACGATGTTCTTGGAGAGTTCCGTACGGTCCACCCGCACCACCGTCTTGCGCTCCGGCCCGACCCGCTCGCGCAGTCTGACCAGCCACTCGTCCACGTCCTCCTGGTGCGCCCGCTCCCGCAGGAAGTCCGCGTCCGCGCCGAGTCCGTGCACGCCGACCTCCGTGCCCTCCAGGGCCTCGGCGCCCAGCACATCCACCGCGCACGCCGCGAACGCGTCCGCCCAGCGCCGCGTCAGGAACGCCACCCGGTCCGAGCCGAGCAGACCGTTCACCAGCTGGCGCGCGATGTCGTCGGGGAGGAGGCGGAAGTAGTCGACCGGCGCCCACGGAGTGTGCGTGAAGTGGCCGATCCGCAGGTCGGGGCGCAGCTCGCGCAGCATGCCCGGCACCAGGCACAGGTGGTAGTCCTGCACCAGGACCGCCGCCCCCGGCGCCGCCTCGGCCGCCAGCGCGTCGGCGAAGGCGCGGTTGTACGTCTCGTACGCCGCCCACTGCCGTCGGAACTCCGCGTCGAAGACCGGCTCCAGCGGCGTCTGGTACAGCATGTGGTGGACGAACCACAGCACGGAGTTCGCGATGCCGTTGTACGCGTCCGCGTGCACACCGGCGTCGATGTCGAGCATCCGCACACCCGCCGTGCCCGTCCCGCGCCGTACCGCTTCCCGGTCGCCGTCCCCCAGCGCCGCGCACACCCACAGCGAGGCTGTCTCTGCGTCGGACTGCCCGATCGCCGACAGGCCGGAGACGAGACCGCCCCCGCCGCGCTTGGCGTCGAGCGAGCCGTCCTCCCGCAGGGTGTACGAAACCGGGCCGCGGTTGGAAGCGACAAGAACCTGTGCAGCGTGCTCGGAGACCTGGGAGACCATGTGGCGAAACCTAGCCCGTCCTGGAAGCCCTCAAACGTGCGTACGGCCGGGCTGTGCCACAGCCGGGGGTTACGCCGCCCGCCGCGCCGCGTACTCGGCGATCTCGCACATCGGCGGCCGCTCCTCCGTGTCGACCGCATGCGTCCGCGGTACGAAGCCGGACCCGTCCTCGCCCCGCTCGAACTGCGTCAGCGCCGGCCGCACCAGGGGCCCGCGCGAAAGCCGCAGGTGAGCCGTCCGGTAGATCGTGGCCGCCATCCGCCCGAGCGCCTGCCCGTCCTGGTGGCGGTGTTTGCGTACGCCGACATCGACCTGCGCCAGCGCGTCGAGGCCGACCGTGTGCAGGGAGTCGACGAGCAGGCCCAGCTCCACTCCGTAACCGACAGGGAAGGGCAGCCGCTCCAGCAGGGAGCGGCGTACGGCGTACTCACCGCCCAGCGGCTGTACGAACCCGGCCAGCTGCGGCCAGTGCAGGTTGAGCAGAGGGCGCGCCACCAGCTCCGTGACCCGGCCGCCCTGACCTGTGGTTTCGGCCAGGGGGCGGTCGTACATCGCCTTCACGAAATGTACGTCGGGTTCCGTCAGCAGCGGCCCGACCGTGCCCGACACGAACGAGGCGGAGAACTCCTTCAGGTCCGCGTCGATGAAGCACACGATGTCGCCGCTCGTCACCAGGAGTGACCGCCACAGCACCTCCCCCTTGCCGGGGACGGCCGGTATGCGAGGCAGTATCGCGTCCCGGTGGACGACCCGTGCCCCCGCCGCCCCCGCCACCTCGGCGGTGCGGTCCTTCGAGCCGGAGTCGATGACGACCAGCTCGTCGACGAGGGGCACGGCCAGCATCAACTCGGCGCGTATCGCCGCGACGATGTCACCGACCGTCTCCTCCTCGTCGAGGGCGGGCAGCACGACGCTGACGGTGAGGCCGCGCCCGGCCTTGGCCGCGACCAGCCGGTCCAGCGGCCGGTCGGCCGTGGACCAGGACCGCTGGTCCAGCCAGCGCTCCACCTCTTCCAGCACGTGCCACTCCCTCGCTGTGATCAATCTCGCGGTGCGGACAGCCGTCTCAACCGTCCGGGGGTTCGGTTACAGTCTTGAACAACGCGGAGGACCCTCGCATGCCGGGGGTACCGCGGAACAAACGCGCCGGGTCCAGACCCGGCGCCATAGCGCTCATCCAGAGGGACAGAGGGAACGGCCCGTTGAAGTCCCGGCAACCATTCCGCCGACCGCGAGGTAACGGTGGGGAAGGTGCCAATTCCGTCTCACGGCGAAACGCGTCGTGGGGAAGATGAGGAGAAAGGGCCTCGCCATCATGGCTGTGCAGTCTGTTGAAGCTGATGCAAGCACCACGAATTCCCTGCCCGTAGACCTGGGCCCCGCAACCGCGCTTTCCTGCCGCGAGTGCGGAGAGCGATTCGAACTCGGCCCGATCTTCGCCTGTTCTTCCTGTTTCGGTCCTCTTGAGGTCGCCTACGACCTCCCGTTCGGCGACGCCGACGCGCTGCGCAAGCAGATCGAGGCCGGACCGGACAACATCTGGCGGTACGCGCCGCTGCTGCCCGTGCCCGCCGACGTGGCCCTGAAGCCGAGCCTGAACCCCGGCTTCACCAAGCTCGTCAAGGCCGACAACCTGGCCCGCGAGCTGGGTGTCACCGGGGGCCTGTACGTCAAGGACGACTCCGGCAACCCGACGCACTCCTTCAAGGACCGTGTCGTCGCCATCGCCGTCGAGGCGGCCCGCGCGTTCGGCTTCACCACGCTCTCCTGCTCCTCCACCGGCAACCTCGCCGGCGCGGTCGGCGCCGCCGCCGCGCGGGCCGGCTTCCGCTCCTGCGTGTTCATCCCGCACGACCTGGAGCAGGGCAAGGTCGTCATGGCTTCGGTGTACGGCGGCGAGCTCGTCGGCATCGAGGGCAACTACGACGACGTGAACCGCTTCTGCTCCGAGCTCATCGGCGACCCGCTGGGCGAGGGCTGGGGATTCGTCAACGTCAACCTGCGCCCGTACTACGGCGAGGGCTCCAAGACCCTGGCGTACGAGATCTGCGAGCAGCTGGGCTGGGAGATCCCGGACCAGCTCGTCATCCCGATCGCCTCGGGCTCGCAGCTCACGAAGATCGACAAGGGGCTCAAGGAGCTCATCGCGCTCGGTCTGGTCGAGGACAAGCCGTACAAGATCTTCGGCGCCCAGGCCGAGGGCTGCTCGCCGGTGTCGACGGCCTTCAAGGCCGGGCACGACGTCGTACGGCCGCAGAAGCCGAACACGATCGCCAAGTCGCTCGCGATCGGCAACCCGGCCGACGGCCCGTACGTCCTGGACATCGCCCGCCGCACGGGCGGCGCGGTCGAGGACGTCAACGACGAGCAGGTGGTGGAATCCATCAAGCTGCTGGCCGAGACGGAGGGCATCTTCGCGGAGACCGCGGGCGGCGTGACCGTCGGCGTGACGAAGAAGCTCATCGAGGCCGGGCTGCTGGACCCGTCCCTGACGACCGTCGTGCTCAACACGGGCGACGGCCTGAA
The DNA here is from genome assembly GCF_056836825.1 of Streptomyces sp. TRD_SC_5. Classification (NCBI taxonomy): domain Bacteria; kingdom Bacillati; phylum Actinomycetota; class Actinomycetes; order Kitasatosporales; family Streptomycetaceae; genus Streptomyces; species Streptomyces sp. TRD_SC_5. The sequence continues at coordinate 4,067,259 of NZ_JBWZZS010000001.1, forward strand.
GACCCTTGAGGCGGTGGCCCCGACCACGGGCCAGTCCGCCGTCATCCGCCCCAACCTGGACTCTTTCCGAGAGGCTGGCCTCGCATGAGTGTCAAAGTTCGCATCCCCACCATTCTTCGTACGTACACGGGCAGCCAGGCGGAGGTCGCGGCCGAGGGCGCGACGCTCGCCGACGTCATCGCCGACCTGGAGAAGAACCACCCGGGTATCGCGGCCCGCGTCCTGGACGACCAGGGCAAGCTGCGGCGCTTCGTGAACGTGTACGTGAACGACGACGACGTGCGCTTCGAGCAGGGCCTGGAGACGGCCACGCCGGACGGCGCGGGCGTATCGATCATCCCCGCCGTCGCCGGCGGCTGATCTCCGCTCCGCACACCCCGAGTTACACCGATTGCCCCCTCCGCAATGAAAGCGGAGGGGGCAATTCTGCATGGTTGAGCGCGGTACAGTTTGGGAAGCCCCCTCCGCTGCCTGTGCCCGGCGCATATGAGAATGCGTCCCCGCGCGACAAGAAGCAGCCAAAGTACCGGACCGAATTGTCGCCCATGTGCGCTTCGTCCGGCCCGACTTGCCCGGGAAACCTGAGAATTCTTCACTTTCGGGTGTTCCTTCATGCTCAGATTTCTCGTCCGATTGACCTGTTGCAGAGGGCAGTTGGGCGGATACATTCAGCCGCGGTCGACGCGTTCCGGCGCACGCCCTCTCCTGTCGGAGGGTGGAGGAGTCTGACCCAGGACCCGCGAAGTGCGGTCCTGTGCAAGGGCCAGAAATAGGGGAGTTAAGCCATGGCTCAGGGCACCGTCAAGTGGTTCAACGCGGAGAAGGGGTACGGCTTCATCGCGGTCGACGGTGGTGCGGATGTTTTCGTCCACTACAGCGCGATCCAGATGGACGGCTACCGCACCCTTGAAGAAGGTCAGCGAGTCGAGTTCGAGATCTCGCAGGGCCAGAAGGGTCCGCAGGCGGACATGGTCAAGCTCGCCGTCTGATTCTCGGCGCGACCGGCCACCGACGCACTCACGCATGAAGGGCCTGTACCCCACACCGGGTACAGGCCCTTCACGCGTGCCGCGCCCGCTCCGGCCGGCTGTCCACATCCGAGGGGGACGCTTGCACTCGAAGGGGTCGAGTGCTAATCATTGGCGTTAGCACTGTTAGCACTCTCCCAGTGAGAGTGACAGAAGGACCGGGCCGGTGAGGCCCGCAGGCCGGGTGGGACAAGGAAAACCACCAGGCAGGCAGGCCGTCCGTCGCGGGCGCCACTCGGTCCGGAGAATCCACCCCAGTCCGGGAGGACCACTTCACATGGCCAAGATCATCGCGTTCGACGAGGAGGCACGGCGCGGTCTCGAGCGCGGGATGAACCAGCTCGCCGACGCCGTCAAGGTCACCCTCGGCCCCAAGGGCCGTAACGTCGTCCTCGAGAAGAAGTGGGGCGCCCCCACGATCACCAACGATGGTGTTTCCATCGCCAAGGAGATCGAGCTCGAGGACCCGTACGAGAAGATCGGCGCCGAGCTGGTCAAGGAAGTCGCGAAGAAGACCGACGACGTCGCCGGTGACGGCACGACGACCGCGACTGTCCTCGCCCAGGCTCTGGTCCGCGAGGGCCTGCGCAACGTAGCCGCCGGCGCCAACCCGATGGCCCTCAAGCGTGGCATCGAGAAGGCCGTCGAGGCCGTCTCCGCCGCTCTCCTTGAGCAGGCCAAGGACGTGGAGACCAAGGAGCAGATCGCTTCTACGGCCTCCATCTCCGCCGCCGACACCCAGATCGGCGAGCTCATCGCCGAGGCGATGGACAAGGTCGGCAAGGAAGGCGTCATCACCGTCGAGGAGTCGCAGACCTTCGGGCTCGAGCTTGAGCTCACCGAGGGCATGCGCTTCGACAAGGGCTACATCTCGGCGTACTTCGCCACCGACATGGAGCGCATGGAGTCGTCGCTCGACGACCCGTACATCCTGATCGTCAACTCCAAGATCTCCAACGTGAAGGACCTCCTTCCGCTGCTGGAGAAGGTCATGCAGTCGGGCAAGCCGCTGCTGATCATCGCGGAGGACGTCGAGGGCGAGGCGCTGTCCACGCTCGTCGTCAACAAGATCCGTGGCACCTTCAAGTCCGTCGCCGTCAAGGCTCCGGGCTTCGGTGACCGCCGCAAGGCCATGCTCGGCGACATCGCCATCCTCACCGGTGGCACCGTCATCTCCGAGGAGGTCGGCCTCAAGCTCGAGAACGCCGGCCTCGACCTGCTCGGCCGTGCCCGCAAGGTCGTCATCACCAAGGACGAGACCACGATCGTCGACGGCTCCGGTGAGAGCGACCAGGTCCAGGGTCGCGTCAACCAGATCCGTGCCGAGATCGAGAACTCCGACTCGGACTACGACCGCGAGAAGCTCCAGGAGCGCCTGGCGAAGCTCGCGGGCGGCGTGGCCGTCATCAAGGCCGGTGCCGCCACGGAGGTCGAGCTCAAGGAGCGCAAGCACCGCATCGAGGACGCCGTTCGCAACGCGAAGGCGGCCGTCGAAGAGGGCATCGTCGCCGGTGGTGGCGTGGCTCTGCTGCAGGCCACGGCCGTCTTCGAGAAGCTCGAGCTCTCGGGCGACGAGGCGACCGGCGCCAACGCGGTCAAGCTCGCGCTGGAGGCCCCGCTCAAGCAGATCGCCGTCAACGGTGGTCTCGAGGGTGGCGTCATCGTCGAGAAGGTGCGCAACCTGCCGATCGGTCACGGCCTGAACGCCGCGACCGGCGAGTACGTCGACATGATCGCCGAGGGCATCATCGACCCGGCGAAGGTCACGCGCTCCGCTCTGCAGAACGCCGCGTCCATCGCCGCGCTCTTCCTCACCACGGAGGCGGTCATCGCCGACAAGCCCGAGAAGGCCGGTGCCCCCGCGGGCGGCGGCATGCCGGGTGGTGACATGGACTTCTGATCCGTCGAGGATCAGTAGCTCCATCGCTGTACTGCGGAACCGCTGTACTGCTGTACGCGACCGAGGGCGGCACTCCCATTGCGGGGGTGCCGCCCTCGGGCGTTTTCGGCGCCCGGTATCATTACGGTTTGTATTCAAACCACCACACTGGGTGATTGCGGGTGATCGTTTCTGCATGGTGCCATCGTGACCATGCGAAACCCCATGAGGATCGTCCTCGCGGCTGCCGTCACGGCTGTCCTGGCGACCGTAGGCCCGTTGTCCGCTTCGGCGACGCAGCCCGTCCGTTCCGCTCCCGCTCCGTTCCGACTCGCGGACCAACCCGTCCCCGGCCAGTACCTCGTCGCCATGAAGCCCGCGTCGGACGTCGCCAAAGCCGCACGTCAGGTCGGCGTGACCCCCCTGTTCAGCTTCACGAAAGTGCTGCACGGCTTCGCCGCCAAGCTCACGGACGCCCAACTGGCCCTCGTGCGGGCCGACCCGAGCGTGGCGGCCGTGGAGCAGGACGCCGAGGTCACCGCGTCCGGGCCCGCCGCGTCCTGGGGCCTGGACCGGATCGACCAGCGCCTCCTGCCGCTCGACGGCCAGTTCACCACCGGCGCGACCGGCGCCGGAGGCAACGCCTACATCCTCGACACCGGCATCGACTACGACCACAGCGAATTCGAAGGCCGCGCCAGGTCAGGCTTTGACGCCTTCCCGATGGAGGGGCGCTTCGGGAAGGACTGCCAGGGCCACGGCACGCACGTCGCGGGCACGGTGGGCGGCAAGACGTACGGCGTGGCCCGCCAGGCGGACCTCATCAGCGTCCGGGTCCTCGACTGTCAGGGCAAGGGCAGCAGCGTCACGATGATCGCCGGCCTCGAATGGACGGCCAAGCACGCCGCGCTGGACCCCGCCAAGCCGGCCGTACTCAACGGATCGCTCGGCGGCGGGTTCTCCCGCCTGGTGAACCAAGCCGCCACCGCGCTCTCCGACAGCGGCGTTCTGCCGGTCATCGCGGCGGGCAATGACGCGAAGGACGCCTGCGGCGTCTCCCCGGCGTCCGCACCGCGCGTGGTCACGGTCGCCGCGTCGGACGTGTCCGACGCGCAGGCCTCCTTCTCCAACCACGGCCCGTGCGTGGAGGTCTACGCACCGGGCGCCGCAATCGTCTCGGCCAAGCTCGGCGGCGGAAGCGTCGCCCTGAACGGCACGTCCATGGCCTCTCCCCACGTGGCCGGGACCGCCCTGCTCCACAACACGGTCAACCCGGGAGCCACGCCGGGCGAAATCGCGAACTGGATCGATGCCACCTCCACCAAGCAGGTGCTGTCGGGCGTCACCCCGGGCACGCCCAACAAGCTCCTGTACACGGGCGGTCTCTGACTCTCCCGTACGGCGTCCTGCCCTCCACCCCGGCCCGGGGTGGAGGGCAGGCGTCGCTCTAGCGCCGCTTGAGGTCCGCGACGAAGGCGGTCCAGGTGGCGGTCGGGAACACGAGTGCCGGGCCGTCGGGGTTCTTGGAGTCGCGGACGGGGACGATGCCGGGGTGGCCGTCGGAGACTTCGAGGCAGTCGCCGCCGTCTCCGCCGCTGTGCGTGGACTTGCGCCAGGTGGCGACCTCCAGGCAGTTGCCGCCGCTGCCGTCGCTGTAGCTCGACTTGTGCCAGGTCGCGGTGGTCAGGTCGTACTCAGGGCTGATCTTCATGCGCGTAATCCTCCGCCACTGATGTGATCAAGGCCAGGGATTCCTTGGGTGACAGCGCCATGGCCCTGACCAGATCGTAGGTCAGTTCGTGACGGGCGACCGTGGCCGGATCGTCCTCCAACTTCCCTGCCTCCGGCCCCTGGACGTAGGCGAGCGGGGGTGCATCTTCGAAAGCCATCAGTTTGAGGCCACCGTTCATCGCCGCATGGGCGCCCGCCCCGAACGGCAGCACCTGCACGATGATCCGGTGGCGTCGGACCATCGCCGCCAGGTGGTGCAGCGCACCCGCCATCTCCGCAGGCTCGCCGACCTCTCGGCGCAGTACCGCCTCGTCCAGAACCGTCCACAACAACGGCTTTGTTGGGTCGTCGAGGAGGTGCGCGCGCTCCAGTCTCGCGGCCACCAGTTCGTCGATGACCGTCTCGGTCGCCGTCGGCTGGTACGCGCGGAAGATTGCCCTCGCGTACGGCTCCGTCTGCAATAGGCCAGGGATCAGCAGCGGCGCGTACTCCTTGATAGCCGTCGCGATGGCTTCTGCCTCGGCCGCCTCCGCGAAGTGGTCCGGGTACTTCGACTTCGTGGACGCCTTGCAGTTCCGTTCGAAGAACCCGCCCGTTTCCAGGATCTCGTCTATCTTCACGGCGTACTCTGGCATCATCCGACGCGTACCGGCCTCCAGTTGACCGATGAACGAGCCGCTGACGAAGAGCGGCTGGCCGAGTTCCTCCTGGGTGAGGCCCTCCTTCTCGCGCGCGTGGCGCAGTTCCGCGCCGAGCAGGGCGCGGGGGGAGGAGGAGGGGTCGAGATCCTTTGGTCCGGGCATGGCAACTCCCTGTCGTACACGTGGGGTTGTTGGGCCGTCGTCACTGACAGGCTAGTGCCGATTCGGACACGCTGTGTGAGGAAAGCGAATACACAGAGTGCGGAGGTGCCTGGTCATGGTGGTGCGATCGTCGGAGCGGCTGCGGGCTGCGGAAGAGGTGGTGGCCCAGTTGCGGGAGGGGCTCGGGGTGGTGGCGGTGACGCTGCCGTCGCTGCGGGTGGACGTGGTGTCGCTGGCGAGCGAGGCGCCGTATCCGCTGGTGGACCTGGGGCGCTGCAACCTCGACACGGCGATGCGGCTCGCCGCCGTACTCCAGGGGCTCAAGCCGTGACGGGAGGCGAGCCGGCTGCGGGGGAGTACGCCGTCGATGTGCGGGACGGGCGGGTGGGCCGGGTCATGGGGCGCGTCGGCACGTACGTACAGCTACGGCCGCCGGGCGGGGGCCGGGAGTGGGACTGCCCGCCCGAGGACGTGCGGCCGGCTCCACTCGGGGAGGTGCTGAGGGCGCGGGTGCGGGAGATCAACGCGGAAGGGCGACTGCCGTGACGCGTGGCCGTGCCGCTTGTAGGTATGTCCGCTACTCTAGGTGTAAGGAATCGTGCGAATCGTATGCCTGGAGGCGGCTAATGTCGCGCACCATGATCGACCTGGATGATGTGCTGGTTGCCGAGGCTGCCGAGATACTGGGCACCACGACGAAGCGGGCCACCGTCAACAGCGCTCTGGCGGAATTTGTCGCCGCGGCCAAGCGGCAGCGGTTCATGGAGATGCTGGATGAAGGGGTTTTCAGCGACCTCGGTAACCCGGAAGTGATGGCGAAGGCGTGGCAGTAGCCCGATACCTGGTCGACAAGAGCGTCTGGGCGCGAGCGAGGCACCCCTCGGTCAGGACGGTGCTGCAGCCGCTGGTGCAGCGCGGCCTCGTAGCGACCTGCGCCGTCGTGGATTTGGAGATCTTGTACAGCGCCCGCAACGCGTCGGAGCATGCTGCCGGGCGTTCGGTCCGGAAGGGGTTCGACTGGCTTCCCATGACCGACGAGATCGGCGCGCGGGCAGTCGAGATCCAAGGGCTCCTGGCGGGCAAGGGAATGCACCGAGAGGCTTCGATTCCGGATCTGCTGATCGCGGCCACAGCTGAGCGGCACGGGGTGACAGTCCTGCACTACGACGGTGACTTCGACCACATCGCCGGATTCACGGGGCAGCCCACCGAGTGGGTGGTGGAGCGCGGGTCCGTGCCGTGAGCCGAGTGCTCGGCGTCGTGCCGGCAGGGGAGGGCGCCCCCGTGCCGGCACAGTTCCGGCTGGTGGCCGTGGCTCTGTCAGAGCGTCGCGGGTTCCCTCTGCGGACTGTCCGGGTCGGGCGGGCCGGAGGCACTGATGTGGTTGGGGGACGGGGCCGCGTCGGCGTCGCTGTTGAGGTCGGTCAGCATCTGCTTGCTGAAGCCGAAGAAGTACGTGGCCAGGAAGCCCGCGACGTAACCGATGACCAGGCCGGCGGCGTAGACCGCGATCATCGTGCCCACGCCCTGGTTGCCGTCCAGGAGGGGGAACAGGGCCCAGCCGGACGGGCCGATGGCGGTGGAGCCGACCGAGTCACCGAGCTGGCTGAAGAGGCCGACGAAGCCGCCGCCGAAGGCGCCGCCGATGCACGCCGTGATGAACGGGCGGCCCAGGGGGAGTGAGACGCCGTAGATCAGGGGCTCGCCCACGCCCAGGAAACCGGCCGGGAGCGCGGACTTGATGGTGCGGCGGATCGAGCCGTTGCGGGGGAGGCGGACGTAGACCGCGACGGCCGCGCCGACCTGGCCCGCGCCTGCCATGGCGAGGATCGGCAGGAGGACTGTGAAGCCCTGCTGCTCGATGAGGGTGGCGTGGATCGGGATGAGGGCCTGGTGCAGGCCGAGCATGACGAGGGGGAGGAACAGGCCGCCGAGGACGAAGCCCGCCGCCGCGCCGCCGGTGGCGAGCAGCCAGCCCGCGAAGTCGCCGATGGCGGTGGAGATCTCACCGGCCACGAACATCAGGCCGAAGACGGTGACGAGGCCGGCGACCAGGACCGTGACGGTCGGGGTGACCAGGACGTCGAGGGCCTCCGGGACCCAGCGCCGGCACCATTTCTCGACGTACACAGCGAGCACCGCCGCGCCGAGCGCGCCGAGCACACCGCCCTGGCCGGGGGACAGGGGCTGGCCGAACGCCTCGATCTTGGCGACGCCAGGGAAGACGATGATCGCGGCGACCGCGCCGCCCAGGATCGGCGTACCGCCGAATTCCTTTGCGGTGTTCAGGCCTACGAAGACCGCGATCAGGGCCATGAAGCCGGTCGCGATCGCGGCGAGGGCGGGGGTGACGGCAGGGAGCCGGCCGAGGTTGACCAGCAGGCCGTTGAAGCCGGCGATGATGCCGCAGCCGATGAGGGCGGGGATCAGCGGGACGAAGATGTTCGCGATCTTGCGCAGGAAGAGCTTGAAGGGGGTGGCGTTCTTCGCCTTCCGCTCGGCCTTGATGGCGGCGCCCTGCGCGGCGAGTTCGTCGGCGGCGAGGGGGGTGGCCGGGTCCGGTGTGGGGGTGGGTGTGAGGGTGGTTGCCGCCCGTTCCTCCTCGACCAGGGCCTCGAACTCCGGGGTGACCCGGGCGACCGTGCCGGGGCCGAGCACGATCTGGTACGTCGTGTCCTCGACCACTCCCATGACGGCGGGGAGCGCCTTCAGCTCCTCGTCCCGGACCAGGGCGCGGTCACGCAGGCCCAGCCGGAGGCGGGTCATGCAGTGGGCGATGGAGGTGACGTTCCCCGCGCCTCCGACGAGCGGAAGGATCGCGGCGGCGGTGGCGCGGTTCTTGTTCTCTGTCATGGTGCGTGGTGCCTTGCTGTGCGGGGGTGGTACTTGCAGTTCAGCGCCTACGGGCGGCGGCGGCCCGCAGCGCCACGCGCAAGTGGCCCCGCGCTTCGTCGAGCAGGGTGGCGGCGGTGGGGCCGTCGACGGACCCGAGGAGCACCAGGATGGCGTCCTTCACCTCTCCGTCGGTGGCGGTGAGCGCGGCCTCGATCTCCGTGTCCTGCGCGCCCGTCGCGAGCGCGACGATGCGGCGGGAGCGGGCGCGCAGCTTCTCGTTGGAGGCGCGTACGTCGACCATGAGGTTTCCGTAGGTCTTGCCGAGGCGGATCATCGTGATGGTCGAGATCATGTTGAGCACGAGCTTCTGGGCCGTGCCCGCTTTGAGGCGGGTGGAGCCGGTGAGGAGTTCCGGGCCGACCACGATTTCCAGGGCGTGCTCGGCGGCGGCGCCCAGTGCGCTGTCCGCGTTGCAGGAGAGGCCGATGGTGAGGGCCCCGCGCGTGCGGGCGTGTTCGACGGCGCCGATCGCGTACGGGGTGCGGCCGGAGGCCGAGATGCCTACGACGGTGTCGTCGCCGGTCAGGCCGAGTGCGTCCAGGTCCTCGGCCGCCAACTCCTTGGAGTCCTCCGCGCCTTCGACCGCCTTGACCATCGCGGACGGTCCGCCCGCGATCAGGCCGACGACTTCGGCGGGGTCGGTGTTGAAGGTGGGCGGGCATTCGCTCGCGTCCAGTACGCCGAGTCGGCCCGCCGTGCCGGCGCCCGCGTAGACGAGGCGGCCGCCGCGAGCCATCCGTTCCGCGGTGGCGTCGATGGCGGCGGCGATCTGCGGGAGCCGGGCGGCGACGGCGTCGGGGACGGTGCGGTCCTCGCCGTTCATGATGCGGGCGATCTCGGCCGTCGGCAGCTGGTCGATCTCGGCGAGCTCGGGGCGGAAGGCCTCGGTGGTGAGGGTGGCGAGCTGGGCGCGCAGTTCGCCGTACGGATTGGAGGTCGCGTTCGCGCTGGTGGAGGTCATGAGGAGTGCGGCTCTTTCTCGTCGTACGGCTGAGATGTGGGGCTACCGGCTACCCGGCTGTCGGCTACCGGCTGCCGCTGCGGGGCGTGTGGCGGTGCGCCAGCGCCTCGTAGGAGGCGGCGAGGGCGGGGGCGGCCGTTTCGTACGTACGCTGGGCCACGCCTATGAACAGGCAGTCCACGACGAGGAGTTGGCTCGTACGGCTGGACATGGCCGCCGGGCGCAGTTCGCTCTCGCGGGCGGTCGACGTGGTCAGGATGTGGTCGGCGTACTGCGATACGGGCCCGTCCGGGCGGCCCGTGATCGCGACCGTCGTGGCGCCCCGGTCGAAGGCGACGCGCAGGGGCTCGATGGCGTCGCCGGTGGAGCCCGAGTGCGTGATGGCTATCGCCACGTCGCCGGAGCGCAGCTGCACGGCGTTGGTGACGGCGAGGTGCGGGTCGGTGTGCGCGTGTGCGATGAGGCCGATGCGGAGCAGCTTCTGGGCGAGGTCCATGCCGACGAGGGAGGAGGCTCCGACGCCGTAGATGTCGATGCGGCGGGCTGCGGAGAGGGCGGTGACGGCGGCGCCGAGCTGGACGGTGTCCAGGCCGGCGGCGGTGTCGGCGAGGGTCTGCTGTTCGTCGTACGCCAGCTTGGTGACGACGTCCGCGATGGGGTCGTCGACGGAGATGTCGGCGGTCACGGCGGGCGCCCGGCCCGACTGCTGCTGTGCTGCGAGGCCGGCGAGGGCGAGGCGCAGGTCGCGGTAGCCGGGGTAGCCGAGGAGGCGCGCGGTACGGACGACGGTGGCCTCGCTGGTGCCGGTGAGCTCCGCGAGGCCGGTGACCGTGAGGGCGGCGCAGCCGGCGGGGTCGGCGGCGACGGCCTCCGCGACGCGCTGCATGGAGCGGGTCATGGAGGGGGCGAGGGTCCGTACCTTGGCTGCGAGGGCGGCGGGGGCGGGCGGGGCGGCCCTGCCGGAGCCGGTGAAAATTTCCTTCACTTCATTGGTCACTACTGAAAGATATTTTCCGCAGTGTTCGGCCGTCAACCCCCACCTGGGGCCGCTGCGGTTGAGGTTGCGGGGCCTGCGGGGGCGGGTGCGGGGCGCGCGACAATGGGTCGTATGGACCCCATTCCCTCTCCCGCCGAACAGGCCCTGCACGCCGCCCGCGCGCTGGTCATGGCCGACCTCGCGGCCCGCGACGTGGCTCAGGCGGACGTCGTGTCGCTGGTCGAGGACGCGATTGTGCACCGCCGCTGGTGGGTGGAGCAGTGGCCCGAGGGCGCGGAGTACGTCGCGGGCCTGATCGCCCAGGACGTTCAGGACGCGCTGCTGAAGGGGTACGGCCGCTGGCCGATCTGCCCGGTGTGCACGGCCGGCGAGCCGCACGCGCTGGAGGTCGAACCGGAGCTGGGGCCGGACCCGCACTGGGTGTGCACGAAGGCGGCCGTGATCGTGGCGCCGATCGGCAGTCTGCGGTGACGCTGTACATCGACCCGCCGACGTGGCCGGGCCACGGGCGGATGTGGTCGCACCTGGTGAGTGACGTCTCGTACGAGGAACTGCACGCCTTCGCGGCGGCCATCGGGTGCCCGCCACGTGCGTTCGACCGCGACCACTACGACGTGCCGGATGCGCGGTACGCGGATGCGGTGGCCGCGGGGGCGGTGGAGGTGGGCTCGAAGGAGCTGGTGCGGAGGCTTACGGGGGCGGGGTTGCGCAGGCCCAAGGGGCGGCCGGCACCGGGGTAGGTGGCGGGGGTGCGGTGCGGGTGCGGTGTGGGTGCGGTGCGGGTGCGCCGCAGGCAACTCGCGTCCGGCCTTACGGCCCGGTGCGCTCCGACGCGGTGAAGTTCGTGGCCGGGGGCTTCGCCGAGCTCGCGATCACGCGCGAGCCGCCCCCGCGCCGCTGGAGCCGCAGCGAGAACGCCACCGCCACCAGCGCCAGCACCGTCATCGCCGCCCCCGCCCACGCCGTCGACGAGAAGCCGAAGTCCGCGTCGATCACCGTGCCGCCGAGCCACGGGCCGCCCGTGTTGCCCAGATTGAACGCCGCCGTCGTGGTCGCCCCGGCCAGCGTCGGCGCCGCGCCCGCGACGTTGAACATCCGGGCGTTGAGCGCGGGCGCGGTGTAGAACGCCGAGAGCCCGAGCAGGAACGACAGGGCCACCGCCACCACCGCGCTCGAAGCGAAGAGGGCCAGCGCCACCAGGAAGACCGTCGACGCCGCGATACCGCTGATCAGTACGCCGAAGAGGTGCGCGTCCGCGACCCGCCCGCCCACCGTCGTACCGATCAGCGCACCGATGCCGAACAGCGCCAGGACCGTCGGCACCCAGCCCGCGTCGAGGCCCGCCACATCGGTCAGCAGCGGCGCGAGGTAGCTGAACGCGCAGAAGACGCCGCCCGCCGCGAGCGCCGTGATCGTGATCGCGAGCCAGACCTGGCCGTCACGGTAGATCGCCAGCTCCCGCTTGAGCCGCGGCTTCTCCTCGGGGAGGGGGATGCGGGGGATCAGCGTCACGACCCCCACCAGCGCGAGCGCCGACGCCGCGCCCACCGCCCAGAACGCCGACCGCCAGCCGAGGTGCTCGCCGAGGAACGCCCCGGCGGGCACGCCCAGTACGTTCGCGATGCTCAGTCCGCCGATCATGACGGCCATCGCCCGCGCCCGTGAGTTCACCGGCACCATCGCGATGGCGACCGCCGCCCCCACCGCCCAGAACCCGGCGCACGCGAACGCGCTCACGACGCGCGAGGCGAAGAGCAGCTCGTACGAAGGCGCCAGTGCGCCGGCGACCTGGCCGAGGCCGAACACCGTGATCAGGGCGATCAGGGTCGTACGCCGGGGCAGGCGCAGCGTGGCGACGGCCAGCAGGGGGGCACCGATCACCATGCCGATGGCGAAGGCCGAGATCAGGAGCCCGGCCTGCGGGATCGAGACGTCCATGTCGGCGGCGATCGGCGGCAGCAGCCCGGACAGCATGAATTCGCTGGTTCCGAGGGCGAAGACCGCCATGCCGAGTATGTAAACGGCCAGGGGCATGCGGGTGCGTCGGTCGGCAGAGTCGGGCATGACAGGGGAGAACACCACCGGCGCCGCTTACATTCCCGCCCGGGTTGGCATTCCCGCTCCCGTTCCCCCTCCTGCTCACACCGTGAGCAGTTCCAGCTCCGTCGCCAGGTTCTGCCGCGCCCGCGCTTCCCACTCGGCCCGCCCGTGCGGCGTACGGAACAGCGTCGGCAGCTCCAGGAGCTGCCGCAGCACCGCCGCGCGCCCCTCGCGGAACGCGGCGTCGGGGACGAAGCCGTACTCCTCGCGCACCGCTGCCGCGTAGGCCGCGTACGGCGCCGGGGGCGCGGCCAGGATCGCCAGGTCCGCGTCGCACAGGGCCTCGCCGTTGGTGTCGCCGGGGGCGGGGTCGTGGGTGGCGGTGAGGCGGACCAGGCGGGCGACCTCGGCCGTACGGGCCTCGTCGAGCCCCAGCTCGGACAGCGCGCGCTCGGCCAGGAGGGCGCTGCGCTCCTCGTTCTCGGAGCGGTCGGGGCGGTAGACCGCGTCGTGGAACCAGGCGGCGAGGCGGACGGTGGCCGGGTCGTCGGCGTGGGCGGCCAGGGTGTCGAGGTGGCCGAGGACCGCGATCAGGTGGTCGGTGGAGTGGTAGCGGCGCTGCGGTTCGGCCCAGCGGGCGAGGAGGTTCTCGGCGTACGGGCGGGGGTCGGCGGAAAGCTCGCTGCCGGCGGGGACGGTGTTCAGCCAGCGGCGGATCAGATCGTCGTGCGCGGGGTGGCGTGGGGTGGCGGCGGCCGTGGCGTTCATGTCCCTCATTCTGCCGCCGGGCACGCTGCGTTCGGTCTGGGCTCTGCGTGGGTGCGTGGTGCGTGGGTGCGTGGGTGCGCTGGCGGGGCTTGGGCTCTAGGGTGGATATTGGACTAGACCTGTAGTCGCCGTTTTTCCCGAGGAATGGGGTCCCATGAACAACCGTGCAGTCCTGGAGGTGATCGCTCTCGACGCGGAGGACGCGATCGCCGCCCAGTCCGGAGGGGCGGACCGGCTCGAGCTGGTCACCGACATGGCGGCGGACGGTCTGACCCCGTCCCGCGAGACCTTCGGGCGGATCCGGGCGGCGGTGGACATCCCGCTGCGTGTGATGCTGCGGCTGGCGGACGGGTTCCTCGCCGGGGACGTCGACGAGCTGGTGCTGGCGGCGCAGGGGATGCTCGCGGAGGGGGCTGACGAGTTCGTACTCGGTTTCCTCGACGCGGACGGGAATCCCGATCTGGTCGCGGTCGAGCGGGTGGTGGCGGAGATCGAGGGGTGCAGGTGGACGTTCCACCGGGCGATCGACCGGGCGGTGGACCGTGTCGCGTTGCGCAAGCGGCTCGCGGAGCTGCCCGGCCTGGACACGTACCTGACGGCGGGGGCGGCGGAGGGCGTCGACGCGGGGTTGCCGGTGCTGTTGGCGGAGGCGGCGGCGGGTAAGCGGGGTGCGCCGGGCTATCTGCCGCAGCTGCTGGTCGGCGGTGGTCTGCGCCTCGACCATGTGCCGGCGCTGAGCGCCGCCGGTATCGATGCGTTCCATATCGGCGGGGCGGCGCGGCCGGGGGGCTGGGCGGCGCCGGTGTCGCCGGAGGCGGTCCGCGCTTGGCGGGTGGCGCTGGACGGGTAGCGGGGGCGGGGGGTGCGGGGCGGTGCGGGCGGCACGGCGCGGTGCGGGTGCGGGTGCGGGGCGGTGCGTGCGGGGCGGTGCCGCTGCGCGGGGCTTTCCCCTACCCGCCCCTTCCCGAACTGGGGCGCTGCCCCAGACCCCGCTCCTCAAGCGCCGGAGGGGCTGATGGTGCCGCTGAGTGGGAAGGGCGGCAAATCCAGCCCGTCCGGGGTCTGGGGCTTGCCCTCACGCGGCGGAGCCGCAAATGTCACAGCCGCGCCGCGTGCGCGACGGTTCGCGTAGTGGCCGTTCGCTCAGTGCAGCGGCGTCGGGAGCGGTGCCGTGTGGATGATCGTCAGGCCCGACACCGCTCGGGTCAGCGCCACGTACAGGCGACGCAACCCGGTCCGCTCGTCCGGCTCGCCCGACACCACCGCCGACGGCTCGTCCAGTACCACGTAGTCGTACTCCAGACCCTTCGCCAGCGACGTCGGCACCAGTGTCAGCCGGGACTCCGCCGTCGTCTCCTCGCCGGGGGAGAGGTACGCGTGGCCCGCCGCGGTCAGTGCCGCCGCCAGCTCCGCCACGCGCGCGTCCGCCGCGATCAGCCCCGTCGAGCCCTCGTGACGCAGCGCCTCGGCGCATGCCGACACCACCGCTTCCGTCAGTGCCGCCGGATCCACCCGGCGCACCGCCAGTGCCCCCGCGCTCTCCCGCACCGACGACACCGGCGCCAGTCCCGGCGAGATCACCGGCAGCAGCCGTGACGCGTAGGCGATGACGTCGCGCGGCACGCGGAAGCCCGCCGTCAGTTCCTCGACCGCCGCGTCCGGCTTGCCCAAGTGGCGAAGTGCCTCCGGCCAGCTCGCCGTCGCCCACGGCGTCGTCCCCTGCGCCAGGTCGCCCAGTACCGTCGCCGAGCCCGTCGTGCAGCGGCGGCCCACCGCCCGGTACTGCATCGGCGACAGATCCTGCGCCTCGTCGAGCACGACATGCCCGAGCGAGTGCGTACGCGAGATCAGATCCGCCGCCTCGTCCAGCAGCACAACGTCCGCCGCCGACCACTTCGCGGACTTCACCGACCGCGCCGGCTTCGCCCACAGGATGCGCTTCTGCTCCTCCGCCGACAGCAACCCCTCCGCGTGCTCCGCCAGGAAATCCGCGTCGGAGAGGAGGCGCAGCACCAGCTTCGCCGGGTCCACCGCCGGCCAGGCCGCCTTGACGGCCGCCTTCACCGCCGGGTTGCGCGCCACCGCGTCCTGCACCCGGTCGTCGGGCGCCTCGCCCGCCTCCTCCATGCGTACGAGCACCGCGTGGGCGATGCGCTGCGGGAGCGCGTCGTGGGCGGCGCCGTAGCGGATGTCGCGGGCGAGCAACTCGCCTACGATCTCTTCGACTTCGTACGCCGGGACCCGCCAGCGGCGCGAGCCGCGCACCACCACGACGGGCTCGGCCGGGACGGTGACGTGCGAGCGCAGTGCCCTTCGCAGCACCTGCGCCATCCGCGCGTCGCCCTTGATCACCGCGGTGACCGCCTCGTCCGTGCCGCGCACCTCGCCGTGCGCCGCCACCAGGTCGTCCACCGTCGCCTGTTTGACCTCCAGCTCGCCGAGCGCGGGCAGCACCTGCTCGATGTAGTGGAGGAAGGACTTGTTCGGGCCGATGACCAGCGTGCCCGTGCGGGCCAGCCGGTCGCGGTGCGCGTAGAGGAGGTACGCGACCCGGTGCAGGCCCACCGCCGTCTTCCCGGTCCCCGGACCGCCCTGCACGCACACGCTGCCGGACAGGCCGGACCGTACGATCTCGTCCTGCTCGGGCTGGATCGTCGCCACGATGTCCCGCATCGGGCCGACACGCGGGCGTTCGATCTCCGCCTGGAGCAGCTTGCTGGTCCGCGCGGCCTCTGCCGGGTCGGAGAGGTGTTCGTCCTCGTACGCCGTGAGCTCGCCGCCCGTGTAACCGAAGCGGCGCCGCAGCCCGACGTCCAGCGGGTCCTTCTTGGACGCGCGGTAGAAGGGCTGGGAGACGGGCGCGCGCCAGTCGATGACCATCGGGTCGCCGTCCGGGTCGTGGACGTGGCGCCGGCCGATGTAGAAGCGTTCCCCTTCCGCCCCCTCCGCCTGGTCCGCGCCCACCGCGTGGAGGTAGTCGAGGCGGCCGAAGAACAGCGGGGTGTGGGAAAGGTCGGCGAGCGACTTGATGCGTTCCTCGATCTGGGCGCTCAGGACGACGGCGTTGACCCAGTTCGCGGTGACGTCGCGGATGTCGAGGGCCTGGGCGTCCTCGCGCATCGACCGCAGCGCGGCGCGCGAGGCGGTGAGGTGGGCACGCTCGCGCCCCAGGGGATCGGGGTCGCGTTCGAGGGAGTGGCTGAGGTCGGGCGCGGGCACGGTGCTGCCTCCGGAGGGGATCACACGAGGGGATCGCGTGGGGGATCACTGCGTGGACCGGCCGGTTTCCGTCCGGGCGGCGGCGCTCCACGAAGGGAGGCGGGAAGACCGGGGATTGTAGTCGCGGGGGCGTCGCACGGGCCAATGGTTTTCCGCCCCGGAGGGACGCCGGGAGGCGTTGCCCTAGGGGTGGGGTCAGACCCCGGGAGGAGGCGGGCGGCGCGGAGTTCAGCCCGCAGACCGTTGTGCACAAAATGTCCGGAATCCATCATGGAGACATGACTTCATCGACCTTCACCCCAGGCCCGTCCGCCCACCGGAACCACCCCGTCGGCGGCGCCACAGCCATGGGCGACGCGCATCCCGGCCACCGTTTCGGCGAGGCCCTGCGCGCCGTCAAGGTGTTCGTGAGCGCGGCGTTCAGCGTGGCTGTCCTCGGTGAGTACGCGCAGGAGGCGGGCGTGAAGCGCTACTGAGCGCACGCCGCTCCACAGGGCTGCTCCCCGGTCCGGTCTCCGACCCGCTCTCCGACCCGCTTCCGCTGTCCACTAGGGTCGCGGCCGTGGAACAACGGAGTGTGACCCCTCGATCACCGGCCGTACCGGCCCGGATGCCCGCCGGCATCCTGCTCGCCGTATCGCTGGCCGCGCTGGCCACGCTGTGCGTACTCCAGCACATCCCCATGGCCGACACCCTCGTCTACCGGGCGGAAGGTGCGGCCGTCGCGAACGGCACCGACCTGTACGGGTTCACCGTCACCCAGTGGCAACTGCCCGCCACCTACCCGCCGTTCGCCGCGATCCTCTTCGTACCGACGACCTGGCTGCCGATCGGCGCCCTCAAGGTCGCCTTCGCCGTCGGCAACACCGCGCTCCTCGCGCTCCTCGTCCATCTCTCCTGCCGGTTCGCCCGCCTCCCGGCCGGCCCCGCGGTCGTCCTCGCGGGAACCGCGGTCGGCGTGTGGCTCGAACCCGTCTTCCAGACGATCCTGTTCGGACAGATCAACCTCGCTCTCGTGTGTCTCGTCCTGTGGGACCTGACCCGTACGGACGACGCGATCGGCAAGGGTTTCGCGCTCGGCGTCGCGGCGGGCGTCAAGCTCACGCCCGCGATCTTCATCGTGTACTTGCTGCTGACAGGCCGTGTACGCGCCGGCCTCACCGCCCTCGCCTCGTTGACCGGCACGGTACTGCTCGGCGCGCTCGTACTGCCGCATGCCAGCGTCGACTTCTGGACCCGGCGGGTCTTCGAGACCGGGCGGGTCGGCAGGGCGTGGATCGTCGACAACCAGTCGCTGCAAGGGCTGTTGGCACGCGTACTGCACGATCCCGAGCCCGGTCCGGTCTGGCTCGCGGCCGCGGCACTCGTCGCGGCGGCCGGGCTGTGGGCCGCGCACCGGGCGGCGGTCGGAGCGGGCCGCGAGACATGGGGCGTGCTGGCCACCGCGGCGACGGCGCTGCTGGTCTCGCCGATCAGCTGGTCGCACCACTGGGTGTGGTGCGTGCCGGTGCTCGCGGTGCTCGCGGCGGAGGGGCGGTGGAAGGTGGCCGCAGCGGTGGCCGCCGCCTTCCTGGCCCGGACGCTGTGGCTGGTGCCGCACGAGGGAGCGCTGGACCTCCGGCTCCCCTGGTGGCAGCAGCCGCTGGCGTCCCCGTACCCGCTGCTGGGGCTGGCGCTGCTGGTGTACGCGGCGGGACGGGGGCGTGTCCGCCGGTTGGTCCCTCAGCCGCGCCCCGTCCCCCCGGCGGCCAAGTCCGCCGTGACGGGAAAACCCGCCCCGGCGGGACGCATCGCCACTCCAGGTCGCCGGGCGGGCCGGGCGGGCGACTAGAACAGGCGGAGGCGGACGCGGAGGTGCTCGTGCGGGATCCGCGTTACGGCGTGGTGCCGTCGTCCGCCATCAGTTCGTCCGCGTCCACGATCCGGTACGCGTAGCCCTGTTCCGCCAGGAAGCGCTGGCGGTGTGCCGCGAAGTCCTGGTCGATCGTGTCGCGCGCGACCACCGAGTAGAAGTGCGCCTTGTGGCCGTCCGCCTTCGGGCGGAGGACCCGGCCCAGGCGCTGAGCTTCCTCCTGGCGGGAGCCGAACGTACCCGACACCTGGATCGCGACCGTCGCCTCGGGCAGGTCGATCGAGAAGTTCGCGACCTTCGAGACGACCAGCACGCTGATCTCGCCCTGCCGGAACGCCTCGAACAGCTTCTCGCGCTGCGCGTTCGACGTCTCGCCCTTGATGACCGGGGCGTCCAGATGCTCACCCAGCTCGTCGAGCTGGTCGATGTACTGGCCGATGACGAGGATCTGCTGGCCCGCGAACTTCCGTACCAGCGCCTCCGTGACCTTCCGCTTGGTCGCGGTCGTCGCGCAGAAGCGGTACTTCTCCTCCGCCTCCGCCGTCGCGTACGCGAGCCGCTCGGTCTCGGTCAGGTTGACCCGTACCTCGACACAGTCGGCGGGCGCGATGTACCCCTGCGCCTCGATCTCCTTCCACGGCGCGTCGAAACGCTTCGGCCCGATGAGGGAGAAGACGTCCGACTCGCGGCCGTCCTCGCGCACGAGCGTCGCCGTCAGGCCGAGGCGGCGGCGCGCCTGGAGGTCCGCCGTGAACTTGAAGACCGGTGCGGGCAGCAGATGCACCTCGTCGTACACGATCAGGCCCCAGTCCCGGGAGTCGAAGAGCTCCAGGTGCGGGTAGATGCCCTTCCGCTTCGTCGTCAGGACCTGGTACGTCGCGATGGTGACCGGGCGGATCTCCTTGCGCGTACCGCTGTACTCGCCGATCTCCTCCTCGGTCAGCGACGTCCGCTTCACCAGCTCGTGCTTCCACTGGCGGGCCGAGACGGTGTTCGTGACGAGGATCAGGGTGGTGGCTTTGGCTTGAGCCATCGCGCCTGCGCCGACCAGTGTCTTTCCCGCGCCGCAGGGGAGTACGACCACGCCCGAGCCGCCGTGCCAGAAGCCCTCGACGGCCTGTTTCTGGTACGGGCGCAGCGCCCAGCCGTCCTCCGCGAGCTCGATCGCGTGGGCCTCGCCGTCGACGTAACCCGCGAGGTCCTCGGCCGGCCAGCCCAGCTTGAGCAGCGTCTGCTTGATCTGGCCGCGCTCGGAGGGGTGGACGGCGACCGTGTCCGCGTCGAGCCGGGTGCCGACCAGCGGCTGGACCTTCTTCGAGCGCAGGATCTCCTCCAGCACCGGGCGGTCCGTGGAGGTGAGGACGAGGCCGTGGACGGGGTGCTTGGAGAGGGTGAGGCGGCCGTAGCGGGCCATCGTCTCGGCGACGTCGACGAGGAGCGCGTGCGGGACCGGGTACCGGGAGAACTCCACGAGCGCGTCGACGACCTGCTCGGCGTCGTGTCCGGCGGCCCGTGCGTTCCACAGGCCGAGGGGCGTCACCCGGTACGTGTGAATGTGCTCGGGGGCCCGCTCCAGCTCGGCGAAGGGCGCGATCGCCCGACGGCAGGCGTCGGCGAGCTCGTGGTCGACTTCGAGGAGCAGCGTCTTGTCGCTCTGGACGATGAGGGGTCCGTTCACGCGTGTTTCGGCCCTTTCTGCGGCAGGTCGGCCCGTACGGCCAAACGTCCAGTGTGCCGCATCGCATGCGATACGGGTCGAGAGTCGGGGTAGGCGGGTGTCCATGACAGCTGAAGCGGATGAAGCGGATGGCGCGGTCGACGCGCAACCTCGTCGCTCATGGGGGCGGGCGCTGCTGCGGGCCCTCGCGGTCGCCTTGGCCTTTGTCGGCCTCGTGCTCTTCTCGGCAGTACTGGCACGGCTGACGCTCGCGCCCTCGCAGGCGTCGGAAGCCCTGGTCACGACCAACCTGCGGCCCGGTGCCTCGCTTCGGCAGTACGCCGAGGACTACACATTCCTCGCCGCGTGCAAGCAGATCGGCGGCAACCTGCTGCTGGGCATGCCGTTCGGGCTGCTGCTGCCGGTGCTCGTGCCGCGCTCGCTGCGGCTGCTGCGTGTGGTGGCTCTCACGGTGGTGGTGATGGTGCTGGTGGAGCTGGCGCAGGGGGCGATCGTGGAGGGCCGGGCGTTCGACGTCGACGACGTGATCCTCAATACGACGGGCGCGCTCATCGGCTACTTCCTCCTCGGCCGCCGGATCGGCCGGTCGGTGCACGCCCGGCGCGCGCCGCGCGGGCGGGGGGACACGGTGCCTTCCGGCAAGTGACACGCGCCCCCCGGCGCCGTGGCGTCCGCCCAGCGGCTAAGGGCTGTCCGCCAGCTCCGCCACGCCCGTGATGCGGTGCAGGGGGTACGTGCGGACCTCGTCCGCCGTGTGGTCGTACGCCGTGACGAAGCCGCCCTCCACCCGCACCGGCGCGATCACGCGCTGGCTCGCCGCCCCGTCCGCGTTCACGTAACCGATCCACACCGCCGAGCCGGTCAGGGCCGCCGCCTGGACCGTGGCCAACGTCTCGGCGGGGGTCGTGCGCGGCAACTCGCCGGGGGTGGGCGCCGCCCCGGTCGCGGCCGCCGCCGGGACTTCCTTGCGTACCGCCGTGGACGCCATGTCCCCCGCGCGGATCGCCCGCAGCGCCGCCCCCAGCAGCGTGTCGTCCGGCGTCGGCGGGCCTTCCGGCACCGGTACGGG
The DNA here is from genome assembly GCF_056836825.1 of Streptomyces sp. TRD_SC_5. NCBI lineage: Bacteria > Bacillati > Actinomycetota > Actinomycetes > Kitasatosporales > Streptomycetaceae > Streptomyces > Streptomyces sp. TRD_SC_5. The sequence goes on from NZ_JBWZZS010000001.1 coordinate 4,088,179, forward strand.
CGCGGTGCGCGGCGGGGTCCGGTAGGCGTGGGCCCTCGTGATCAGTACGTCTCCGGCCGCCGACTCGCCAGCGGGCGCGAAGCCCATCCCCCGCAGGCCTTCGAGCAGCGTCGCCGGGTCGCTCTGCGCGGCCAGCACGGTGGGGGCGAGACGCCGCAGACCCAGCGGCTGCGACCGCTTGTCGGCGAGGATCTCGCCCAGCATCGCGTCGTCGTCGCACCGTACGTAGGCGGAAGCGGCGCCGATCCGCAGGTGCCCGTGCTTCCTGGCCACGTCGTCGATGAGGTAGCTCAGCGGCTGCGGCACGGGCGTACGGCTGTGCTCGGCCAGGAAGGTGTGCAGGTCCGACGCGGCCCGGCCCGCGTCCAGCGCCCGCCGCACCGACGCGGGCGTGAAGCGGTACACGGTCGCCCCGCCCTTCGACTCCACATCGGCCAGTACGTCGAGCGTGTCGGCCAGCGGCCGCCGCAGCGGCCCGGGGGCGACGGCGGTGAGGTCCGCCTGGAGCAGCACGTGGTCCAGCGGCTCAGGGATCAGCGGGGCGAGCAGAGCCGCGGCGGTCACGGCGGCCGCGGCCTCCTCGGCGTCGCTCGCCCGCGTGTGAGCGGTGCCTCCGGCGGCCACCAGCGCGCGCCCTTGGGAGGACAGCGCCCCGCGCCCCGTCAGGCCCAGGAGCTCCGCCTCGGTGAGCGTCCACAGGGCGATACGCGACCGCAGGTCACCCGGCGACGTACCGGCGCCCCCGGCCTCGGCGGGCGCCCCCGCCCCCCGCAGCGGACGCTCCCACCGCAGCCGGGCCAGCACCTGGTCCGGGGCCGGTGCGGCGCCCTGCGGCAGCTCGGCCAGGAGGGCCAGGACCCGTCGGCGTACCTCCGGGGCCGCCGAGCGGTCCAGGTCGGGGCCGAGCGCCGCCAGGACGCGGCCCTTGCTGTCCTGGCCGCCGACCAGGCCGGCCGTGCGGGTGGCGTGCAGCCAGGCGGTGGCGAGGCGGGTCCACTGGTGCTGCGGCGGGAGGTCGAGCCACTCGTCGTACGCGGGCGTGGCGGCGTACCGCTCGGAGGCCTCGCCGTCGGTGGCCAACAGCCCTGCCGCGTAGGCGAGTTCGACCCAGAACGCGGCCGTGTGCTCGGGGACGTCGAGCGCGGCGGCGGTCCGCTTGAGGTCGCGGACGCTCAGGCCGCCGGAGCGCAGGACGGCCGGGCCGCCCTCGTTCCAGTCCTTGAGCAGCTCCTCGATGGTGGAGAGTGCCGTGTATGCCTGGCCCGCCGCCGTGCCGTCCACAACCTGTGGACGGTATTCGGCGGCGGCTTTGACGACGGGCGGCACCGGCTCCGGCATCCGGTGCGCGCGCCCGGCGCGCAGATGCAGCGCGGCCTCGCGCGGCAGCACGACCGTACGCAGACTCGTCGGCAGCAGAAGTCCGCGATCACGCAGCCATCGCACGGGCGGTGCGGGGTCCGACGTGACCTCGCCGTACGGCGGACCCCACACCAGGCGCTCCAGCACCATCAGCGCCTCGGGCGGCGCCGTGTCGAGCAGTTCGGACATGCGGGTGCGGTCGTTGAAGAGTGCGGCGAGAGCCGTGACCGCCGACACCGGGTCGTGGGTGGGCGGCAGTCCGGCCGCCGCGAGGGTCTCCTGCCAGCGCCCCGGCGACATCCCGGCGGTCGCCTCCGCGACGGTCGGGCCGAGGCCGGTGGGGGACGGGTGCGTGGGGGAGGGGGCGAGCAACTCGCGTGCCGTACGCACCAGGCGCAGCCGGTCGTCCGCGCCCCACAGCAGCGCCTGGTCGCGCAGCGTGGCAACGGCCCCAGGCAGCGCCGCCTCGACCGCCGGGTCGCCGTCGTCGCCGGTCATCAGCGGGCGCAGCGCCTCGTACGGCGCCGGGTCGGGTGCCACGGCCAGCGCCTCGGCGGTCTGGAGCGTGAACCGGTCGAGCCGTTCCAGCGCGCGTACGACCGAAGCGCGCGTCGCCGCGCGGGTCGCGAGCTGCGACAAGTCGTTCGGCACGGGCGAGAGCAGGTCGGGCCGGGCGCGCAGCAGCGCGGCCAGGGACGCGTCGCCGCGGGTGCGCAGTGCTTCCGCGAGCGTGCGTGGTGGCGTTGCGCCTGATCGTTCGGACACGTGCGCCTCCTGGTTGCGCTCGCCGGTCCCCATCCGCCCCACGGTAGCCGGTGTGGCGCTACCGTCGGTGCAGGCAAGTTGGAGGTTGGAGGGTGAGGGGACGGACCGGCGCGTGGGGATCGAGAGCGATCAGCTCGTCTATGACTATCTGAGCCGGGTCGGCGACCTGGCCCAGCAGCACAAGCTGCCCTCCGCGACGCGGATGCGGCTGGTGGCCGGCCTGCGCGACGAGATCGACCGTCAGCGCTCCAAGTTCGGTACGCCGGACTCGCCTGCGGCGGTACGCCGCATCCTCGGTCGGATCGGGTCGCCGGCCGAGCTGGTCGCGCGGGCCGCGTCGGGCGGGACGGTGCGGGGGGCCGCGCGGGGGGCGGAGCACCCGGAGCACGTCGTACTGCCGGAGCACGTCGTGCTGCCGGAGCAGCGTGACAAGTCGAAGCGGCGCGGCGGGTCGAACGGGCGCGGCGGGTGGATTCCCCGGCCTCGTGAGCGCGACAGCGGTCTTGCCCCGCCGGGCGTGGTGGACCAGTCCGCCGGTGCTTCCCCGCCGCACCTCGCCGGATCGGACGAACTCGGGCCGCAGGGCAGCGAACCCGACTGGTGGCGCGTCGAACCGGGGCCGTTCGGGCTGGGCGTCAGCGTGCCGGGATTCACCGGGGGCGTGGAGATCCCCGAGATACTCAAGCCGCCGCCGGTGGAGGGTGACGGCGCGGAGGACGCCGACGCAGATGCCGGAGAAGAAGGCAACGGTGCCGTCGAGGCGGAAGTGGCCCCGCGTCGGCGCCTCCTGCGGCTGCGTCGGCGTACTACCGCCGCGGCCGTCGTCGTACAGCCCGAGGTTGTACGGCCGCCCGTCGGTGTTCTGCTGCTGCTTGCCGCCGCGCTGCTGGTGGTGGGCGCTGTGCTCGGCAACTGGCTTGTTCTGGGCGGCGGCTGGCTGCTCGCGTACGCCTCGCGGCGCATCAGCCGTGCCCAGGCGAAGTGGGCGGTGCTCGGCCTGCCGGGGCTGGTCGCGCTGGGCGGGTTCGTGTGGCTGTGGGGCAGGACCGAGGGCCGGTGGGGCGAGCCGATCGCGCAGGGCGCGATGGGTGAGGCGGTGTCGGGCGTGTGGCCGGTGGTCGTACGGACGGCGGCCGTCGCCTCCGCGCTCTATCTGGTGTGGCGGGCGCGGAGGCGGTAGGAGCCTACTTCGTGAGGTGGGTCTGCATCTCGTCGAGGATCTTGTTCGCGGCGGTGTAGCCGATGCCCTGGATCCACAGCTCGTCGTCCACGCCGAAGACCTTGTCCGCCTTCGCGGCGGGCATGTTCTTCCACAGGCCGCTGTTCAGCGTGTCTGTCTGCTTGGCCTTCTTCGCGTCGCCGTACGTCGAGTGGAAGACGATGTCGGCGTCCTCGCCCGCGAGGTTGATCTTCTCGGGGCTCACGTCGTACGAGAAGCCGTCCTTCGCCTTGTCGGTGATGGCGGGGCGGCCCAGGCCGACGTCGGCCAGGACCGTCGCGATGTAGTTCTGCTTGCCGTAGATGCGGATGTCCGCGCCTTCGATGAAGCGCACCACATTCACGTTCGTCTTCGCGGCCTTGTCCTTGCCGCCGACCGCCTCGGTGACCTTGGCGGCGTGCGCGGTGTAGTCGGCGACGGCCTGCTTCGCTTCGGCCTTCTTGCCGAGCGCGTCGGCGTGGACCTGGAAGTTCTCCTTCCAGGGGTAACCCGTGTTCTCCGTCATCACCGTCGGCGCGAGCTCCTTGAGCTCGTCGTACAGGGCGGCGTGCCGGATCTTGCTGGTGAGGATCAGGTCGGGCTCGAGGGCGGCGATGGCCTCCAGGTTGGGGGTCATCATCTCGCCCACGTCCTTGATGCCCGCGACCTTGTCCTTGGGCAGGTAGCTCAGGAAGCCGGGCTCGGCGGTGGTGTGCGTCGCGCCGACCGGCTTCACGCCGAGGGTGATCGCGGAGTCCAGCTCGGCGGTGTCCAGGACGACGACGCGCTTCGGGTTGTCCGGGACCTTCACGTCTCCCATGGCGGTCTTGACGGTGTGCGTTGCGCCTCCGGCGGGGGTGTTCGGCTTGTCCGCGTCGGAGGAACCGCAGGCGGAGAGTGCCAGGGCGGTGGTGACGGCCAGGGAGCCGGCGATCAGGGCGCGGCGGCGTGAGGTTCCGGTGACGAGGGTCATGAAGAGGGTGCCTTTCGGGGGGTAGCGGTGCGTTCGGCGGCGGTGGTTCCGGAAGCGGTGGCTTCGGGGTCGGTGCTGCGCCGGGGCGTCTCCTCGGGCGCCGAACGTTCGGGTACTGCGTCTTCTTCGGGCTCGTTGCGTTCGACACCCTGCGGGGAGCGCCCCAGCACGTCCCCTCCGGGCACCTTGGTGTGCGAAACGGGGGCGGGCGTGTCCTGCCGGGCCTGCGCCGGGCTCCATGGCAGGCCCGGGATTACCAGTGGTGAGGCGGTTACCGGGTCCGGGATCACGACCGCTGACAGGCCGAAGACCTCGCGTACCAGGTCTGTGGTGACGATGTCGTTGGGGTGGCCCTCGGCGACGATGCGGCCTTCCTTCATCGCGACCAGGTGGTCGGCGTACCTGGCCGCCTGGTTGAGGTCGTGGAGGACGGCGACGACGGTGCGGCCCTGGTCGTGGTTGAGCCGGCGGATCAGGTCGAGAACCTCGACCTGGTGGGAGATGTCCAGGTACGTCGTCGGCTCGTCCAGGAGGAGCACGTCTGTTTCCTGCGCCAGTGCCATCGCGATCCAGACGCGCTGGCGCTGGCCGCCGGAGAGCGCGTCGACCGGCCGTTCGGCGAGGGCTGTGATGTCCGTACGGTGCATCGCGTCGGTCACCGCGCGCTCGTCCTCGTCCGACCACTGCTGCCACCAGCGCTGGTGCGGCTGGCGGCCGCGCGCCACCAGGTCGGCGACGGTGATGGCCTCGGGCGCGACCGGGGCCTGCGGCAGCAGCCCGATTGCCTGGGCGATCTTCTTGGTGGGGGTCTTCGCCAGTTCGGCGCCGTCGAGGAGTACCGCTCCGGTCTTGGGCTTCAGTAGTCGGCCCAGGGCTCGGAGCGTGGTGGATTTGCCGCAGGCGTTCGGGCCGACGATGACGGTCACCTTGCCGTCGGGTACCGCCAGGTCGAGTTCGTGCACGACCGTGCGGTCCTCGTAGGCGAGCGTCAGCTCGCGCGCGGTGAGCCTGCTCACGCCTTGCCTCCAGTGCGGCCTTTGATGATCAGCCAGATCAGGTACGGGGCGCCGACCGCCGCCGTCAGCACGCCGACCGGTAGTTCGGTGGGTGAGAGGAGGCGCCGGGCCAGCAGGTCCGCCAGTACGACGATCAGCGCGCCCATGAGCGCCGAGCAGAGGAGCGGGATCTGCGCGGTTCGGGTCATGCGGCGGGCGATCTGGGGTGCCAGGAGCGCCACGAAGTCGACGGGGCCGGCGGTCGCGGTGGCCAGGGACGCGAGCACGACGCCGGTGAGGACCAGGCCCAGCCGTACCCGGCCCAGTCGTACGCCGAGGGCGGTCGCGGTGTCGTCGTCCATCGATACGGTGCGTTGGGCGCGGGCGGCCCAGAGGATCGCGGGGAGAAGCGCGAGGAGGGCCCAGGTGAGTGGAGCCGCCTCGTCCCAGCCTCGGCCGTTGAGGGAGCCGGTCATCCAGATTTGCGCCTGCTGGGCGACGAGGTAGTCGCCCTTGGTCAGGAAGAGGTGGGTGATGGAGCGCAGGGCGATCGCGAAGCCGATGCCGATGAGCACGAAGCGGGTGGCGTGCAGCCCGCCGCGCCAGGCGAAGGCGTAGACGAGGGCGGCGGCCAGGACGCCGCCGGCGATGGAGAGGTACGGGAGTACGGCGTAGGAGGTGACGCCGAAGGTCATCGCCCCGACGGTGAGCGCGCTCGCGCCCTGGCTGATGCCGATGATGTCGGGGCTGGCGAGCGGATTGCGCGCGACTGTCTGGATGAGCGCCCCTGCTGTGCCGAATGCTGCCCCGACGAGCAGGCCGACGGTCATGCGGGGCAGTCGCAGTGTTCCTACGACGAGTTCGTTCGCCGACGGCCGGCCGAAGAGGACCTTCAGTACTTCGGCGGGGGGGACGTTGCTCTCGCCTGTGGAGAGGTACGCGACGCACGTAGCGGCCAGCGTCAGCGCGAGCGCCCCGGCTACGGCGGCGGCGCGCCGGTGCAGCAGGAAGCGCCCCCGCCCGGCCCGGACGAGCGTGTATCCCGCGGGCCGGACGCCCGCAACCGCGCCGCTCGTCATGCCGGCACCGCCTTTCGTCGTACCAGGGCGACCAGGAACGGCACGCCGATCAGCGCGGTCATCACGCCCGCCGGGACCTCGCCGGGAGGGAAGACGACCCGCCCGACGACGTCGGACACCAGGAGCATCACGGGGCCGATCAGTGCCGCCATCGGCAGCACCCACCGGTGGTCGCTGCCCACGATCGCGCGGGCGATGTGCGGGACCGCGAGCCCGACGAAGGCGATCGGGCCGGCGGCCGCGACGCCCGCCCCGGTCAGGACCGTGGCCCCGATGCCGCCGACGATCCGTACGGTCGCGACGTTCTGGCCGAGACCCTTGGCGACGTCCTCGCCGAGCGCGAGCGCGTCCAGCCCGCGCGCCACCGCGAGTACGAGAACGACTCCCAGCAGGAGGAACGGCCAGATCTGGCCGACGACCTCCGCGTCCCGCCCGGCCACGGACCCGACCTGCCAGAAGCGGAACTCGTCGAGCGCGGCTGCTTGGGTCGTCAGGACCGCCATCGTGACGGAGGCGAGAAGTGCGTTGATCGCGGCGCCGCCCAGCGCGAGCTTCACCGGCGTCGCGCCGCCGCGTCCGCTCGCCGCGATGGCGTAGACGGCGACGGAGGCGAGCGCCGCGCCGGCGAAGGCGAACCAGACGTAACCGGAGAGTGAGTGGATCCCGGCGAAGGCGATGGCGAGGACCACGCCCACGGATGCGCCCTGGCTGATGCCCAGGATTCCGGGGTCGGCGATCGGGTTGCGGGTGATGCCCTGGAGGACGGTTCCGGCGAGCGCGAGTGCGGCGCCGACCATCAGGCCGATGAGGGTGCGCGGCACGCGCATCGTCCGTACGACCTCGGCCGCGTCACTGTGGCCGCCGTGCAGCAGTACGTGCACGACCTCGGACGGCGCGATGTACCGCGCCCCGACGGCGAGGCTCAGCAGTACGGACAGCAGCAGGGCCGCCACGGCCGCGGCGGTCCAGCAGATCCGGCGGGTCACCAGCGCGCGTCGCGGGTGGCTGATGGCGGCTCGCATCTGACCCATTCCGGTCCGGAGGTTGGTAAGGCTTGGCTAAGTGTACGGGTGGGCGCAGAGGCCCACGCAGGCACAATGGCCGTTATGCCTACGCACTCCGAGAAGCCCCTGCTGACCGTCGGCTTCGACCTCGACATGACGCTCATCGACTCCCGGCCCGGCATCAGGGCCGCCTACGAGGCGCTGTCGGCGGAGACCGGTGCGTACATCGACGCGGATCTGGCGATCACCCGGCTGGGGCCGCCGCTGGAGCGGGAACTGGCGTTCTGGTTCCCCGAGGAGCGCATCCAGGAGATGGGCGACCGCTACCGCGAGATCTATCCGACGTACGCGATCACGCCAACTCCCGCGATGCCCGGAGCCCGCGAGGCAGTGGCCGCGGTACGGGCGGCGGGCGGCCGCGCGATCGTCGTCACGGCCAAGCACGAGCCGAACGCCAAGCTCCACCTCGCGCACCTCGGCATCGAGCCGGACGCGGTCATCGGCTGGCTGTGGGCGGAGGCCAAGGCGGAGGCGCTGCGCGAGTACGGCGCCTCGGTGTACGTCGGCGACCACGTGGGTGACGTACGCGGCGCGCGGGCGGCGGACGCGTTGTCGGTGGCCGTGCCGACGGGGCCGTGCGATGCGGTTGAGCTGCGGGAAGCCGGTGCGGACGTGGTCCTGGACGACCTCACGGCCTTCCCGGCCTGGCTGACTTCCTATTGCGCAGAACGTGCCTGACGGCGCTGCGCGGCGATCGACCTGAGCACCCCGGCGGCGGCGATCACGAAGCCGGCGCCCATCAGCATGCAGACGGCGTAGGCGATCGGCGGGAAGGGCTCAGTGCCGAGGAAGAGCGGGGCCACAGTGACCAGAGTGGCCAGTGCGCCGACGAAGAAGACGATCGCGCCGGCACGTACCAGCCGGTCACCTGCGCCGGCCTCGGCCGATTGGGTTTCAGTCATCACCTGGCCAGGGTAGTTCCCTGCCCGGAGGAACCGCCCGGCGACGTCTTGTCACCAGCCCCTGGACCATTAGCCTTGGGGGATGGCGGGTCCTACGACCCGCTGTAGTGCTATCCAGAGCTGTTTTCAACGACAAGTACGAGGACGAGGACAGACGTGCCTACCGGCAAGGTCAAGTGGTTCAACAGTGAGAAGGGCTTCGGCTTTCTCTCCCGCGACGACGGCGGCGACGTCTTCGTTCACTCGTCGGTGCTCCCTGCCGGAGTCGACGCCCTGAAGCCCGGCCAGCGCGTCGAGTTCGGCGTCGTGGCGGGTCAGCGCGGCGACCAGGCGCTTTCGGTGACGATCCTCGACCCGACCCCGTCCGTCGCTGCCGCGCAGCGCCGCAAGCCCGACGAACTGGCGTCGATCGTCCAGGACCTGACGACACTTCTGGAGAACATCACCCCGGCGCTGGAGCGCGGCCGCTACCCGGACAAGGCGGCGGGCGCGAAGATCGCCGGTCTTCTGCGCGCGGTGGCCGACCAGCTGGACGTGTAACGCGGGGCAGCCCCCGTCCCCGTTTTTGTCCTCAAGCGCCGGGCGGGCTGAAGAGTTGCCGCGGCAGCATCCAGCCCGTACGGCGTTCGAGGACCGGGGTCCCTTACTCGAACGCCAGCGCGTCGTGCGGCAGCGGCGGGACCAGGCCCTCGGCGGCCGCGCGCGTGAGAAGCCCCCGCACGGCCGCGTAGCCGCTCTCGCCCAGATCCGCCGTGAACTCGTTCACGTACAGCCCGATGTGCTGGTCCGCCACCGCCGGGTCCATCTCCTGGGCGTGCTCGAGTACGTACGGCCGCGACACCAGCGGGTCGTCCCAGGCCATCCGCACCGACTCCCGCGCCGCGTCCGCCAGCTGCCGCAGCCGCTCCGCGCCCAGCGAGCGCTTCGCGATGATCGCGCCCAGCGGGATCGGCAGGCCGGTCGTGTTCTCCCAGTGCTCGCCCATGTCGGCGAGGGAGTGCAGCCCGTAGTCCTGGTACGTGAAGCGCGCCTCGTGGATGACGAGCCCCGCGTCGACCTTGCCGTCGCGCACCGCCGGCATGATCTCGTGGAACGGCATGACGACGATCTCGCCGACCCCGCCCGGCACGACATCCGCCGCCCACAGCCGGAACAGCAGATACGCCGTCGAACGCTCGCTCGGCACGGCGACCCGCTTGCCGGTCAGGTCGACGCCCGCCTCGCGCGTCAGCACCAGCGGCCCGCAGCCCCGCCCGAGCGCCCCGCCGCACGGCAGCAGCGCGTACTCCTCCAGGACCCAGGGCAGCACGGCGTACGACACCTTCAGTACGTCGAACTCCCCGCGCTCGGCCATCCCGTTGGTGATGTCGATGTCCGCGAACGTCACGTCGAGCGCGGGCGCTCCCGGCACGCGGCCGTGCGCCCACGCGTCGAAGACGAAGGTGTCGTTCGGGCAGGGCGAGTAGGCGATCTTCAGCGGCGCGTCAGTGGTCATCGTCTGCATCCCAGCCTTCGAGTACGGGCACGAGCTTCCCGAACGCCCCGGTGAGCGCCTCCAGCGCCTCCCCGATGCGCCAGGCCGCCCGGTCGCGGGGTCCCACGGTGTTCGACACCGCACGGATCTCCAGCACGGGCACGCCGTGCTGCGCGGCGGCCTCGGCGACGCCGAAGCCCTCCATCGCCTCGGCGGCGGCGTACGCGTGCCGGGTGAGCAGTTCAGTGGCGCGGGCGGCGGTGCCGGTCACGGTGGAGACGGTCAGCACGGTGCCGGTGACCGCGCCGGTCGCGTCGGCCACGGCCCGTACGAGCGCGGCGGGCGGCAGGTGCTCCACGGCGCCGAAGCCGAGGGCGGTCACCGGGAGGTAGCCGTCGGGGGTCTCGGCGCCCAGATCGGCGGCGACGATCGCGTCGGCGACGACGAGGGAGGCGAGCGGCGCCACCTGGCCGAAGCCGCCGCCGATACCGGCGGAGATCACCAGCCCGTACGGGCGAGTCGCGGGCGCCAGCGCCAGTGCGGTGGCGGTCCTGGCGGCGGCAGCGGCGGGGCCGACGCCGGCGGCGACGACATCGACGTCGTCCGCATCGGGCCCCAACGCACGCGTGACCGCGTCCCGCTCTGCGGGGACCGCGGTCACGACCAGTACACGCATCGTCAGGAGGTCTTCTCCAGCTTGAAGTGCCAGATGCCGGTGAGCTTCTTGCCCTTGGTCTCGACGACGCTGACCTGCGCCTCGTCGGGGCTCGGCGTACCCGGCTGCTGCTGTTGCTGCTGGGCGAAGAAGGCGCTGCCCGGGATGGTCCGGTACGTCTTCTTGAACGGCTCCTGCTCGGCCTGCTGGCCGTTGATGAAGAGCGTCCAGCCCTTGTCGGCGATCTCGGGGTCGACGCCGAAGCGGACCTTGTCGTCCATGGCGACCTTGACGGTCTTCTCGGCCTTCTTGTTCAGGCAGTCCTGGAGCAGGGATTCCTTGATCGCGGCGCCGTCGTTGTAGCACGAGGCCTCGGTGTGCACCGAGTCCGTGCCGACCGTCACGGTCGCGAGCGGCGTCGGCTTGTCGCAGGCGGACAGGACGAGGAGTCCGGCCGACACGGCACCGATCACGGTGGCGGTGCGGCGGGCCTTACCAGAGGGGAGCGCAACGGTCATGGGGCGAAGGTTATCGCCCGTCCCGCCTCATGCCACGCGGGGGTGCGGCGAGCCGCGCCGGGCCGCACTCAGGAGGCCCCGTACGGACAGGGCCGCGCCGGTCGCGAGGAGGCCGGCCGCGACCGACATGCCGAGGGAGCCGTTCAGCGGCAGGGCGATCCCGATGGCGCCGCCCACCACCCAGGCCATCTGGAGCAGCGTCTCCGACCGGGCGAAGGCCGACGTACGTACCTCCTCCGGTACGTCCCGCTGGATCATCGCGTCGAGTGAGAGCTTGGCCAGCGCCTGGCAGAGGCCGGCCGTCGCGCCGAGCACCGCCACCATCAGTCCGCCGAAGAACACCGCCGCACCGATGGCCACGCCGAGCGTCAGTGTCAGCACCGTCGCGATGATCACCTCGGGGCCGCGGGACTTGAGCAGGGCCCCGATGGCCGTCCCGCAGGCGTTGCCCACCCCGGCCGAGACGCCGACGACCGCCAGTGACACGGCCGCGCTCTGCCCGGACAGCGGGTGCTCGCGGATCAGGAACGCCAGAAAGAAGATCAGGAAGCCGGAGAGGGCGCGATGCGCCGCGTTGGCCTGGAGGCCGTGCAGTACGGAGGGGCCGACGGTCCGCAGGCCGGGCCGGCGCGGCGCGTGCCCGTGCTCCAGGAGCATGGCCTTCCGCTCGCCCTTCGCGGAGTCCACCTTGTGCGGCATCGTGAAGGCCAGGACCGTACCGGCGACGAACAGGACGAACGCGCCGTACAGCGGCCAGGCGGGACCGATTTGCTGGAGCCCCACCCCTATGGGCGCGGCGGCGCCCGTCGCGAGCAGCCCGGCGAGGGTCACCCGTGAGTTCGCCTTCACGAGGGAGAAGCGGGGCGGGAGGAGGCGCGGGACGACGGCGCTCCGTACGACGCCGTACGCCTTCGAGGACACCAGTACGCCAAGTGCCGCCGGATAGAGCTCCAGGCCGCCCGTCGCGACCGCGCCCGACAGCGTGAGCGCGAGCAGCGCGCGGGCCAGCATCGCACCGGCCATCGCGGCTCGGCGGCCGTGCGGGATCCGGTCCAGGAGGGGGCCGATCACCGGGGCGAGGAGGGTGAAGGGAGCCATCGTGATGGCGAGGTAAAGGGCCACACGGCCCCGTGCCTCGTCCGTGGGGACGGAGAAGAAGACGGTGGAGGCGAGGGCGACTGTGATCATGACGTCGCCCGCGCCGTTCACGGCGTGCAGCTCGATCAGCTTGCCCAGGCCCGACTCGCCCGCGCCGTGCGCGTGCGTGGCGCGGCGGATTCCCTTCGCCGTACCGGTGAAGGGCAGGTGCAGGGCACGGCCGACCGCCCGGCCCGTCCTGCGCAGTGGACTCAGTGGACCGGATTCGTCGGACGACTTTGCGGCAGCCACCCCGTCATAGTGCCCCAAGCTCTCCGGGTCGAACGGGAAACGTGGCGGACGGCGCAGGTGAACCACCACTCCGGGCATTTGGGACGCCTTGCCGATCTCCGCACCGGATCTCTCGGGCCTTCCCGACGCAAAGACGGGCGTGCAGGTGGGCCGGGGGCGGCAGAGGGGGTAGCGTGCGTAGCGCGCCACCGGCGGTTGTCCTCGGCCGCGCGCCTCTCCATCATCCCGCAGAATGGGTGTTGGAAAGTGCGCCCGAGACCGAGACCAGGTCGGGCGCGGACGTCGACGCGGCCCTTTGGTCCGCTCCGCCCGCAGCTCGCACCTCGTATCTCGTACCTCGTACGGGCATCCGTTGGCGCACCCGTGAGACGGCGTAGGAGAGAAGCGAGACCTGTGAGTGCTGCGACGACGCGAAGCCGAACCCCTGACCGCCTGTGCGCCGAGGCGGTAGACCTTGCCCGGTCGGCGGCCGAGGAGGCCGCCTTTCCCGGGGTGGTCGGCGAGCATGTCTCCCTCTTCGCCGAGGGCGACCGGGTGGTCACCCACCTCTTCGAATGCAAGGAATCCGGATACCGGGGCTGGCGCTGGGCGGTGACGGTCACCCGCGCCTCGCGGGCCAAGCTGATCACCCTCGACGAGACGGTCCTCCTGCCGGGGCCGGACTCGTTGCTGGCGCCGGAGTGGGTGCCGTGGAGCGAGCGGCTGCGGCCCGGGGACATGGGTCCCGGCGACCTGCTCCCCACCGAGGCGGAGGATCTGCGCCTGGAGCCGGGCTACACGGGCGAGGACGTGCCGCCGCCGGACTCGGCGGTCTCGGAGGAGATGGCGGAGCTCGTCGAGGCGGAGGACGCGGAGGTCGCGGGCGGGGCGCCGGCGACGTTGCCACTGGTTCCTTCGCGGGGTTCGATCGCGGCGGTCGCCGAGGAGCTCGGGATGCGCCGGGCGCGCGTCCTGTCGCGGTACGGGCTGCACATCGCGGCGGACCGCTGGGACGAGGCGTACGGCGCGAAGACCCCGATGGCGCAGGCGGCGCCGGCGACGTGTGTCTCGTGCGCTTTCCTCGTGCCGCTGGCGGGGTCGCTGCGGCAGGCGTTCGGTGTCTGCGCGAACGAGTACTCGCCGGCGGACGGGCGGGTCGTTTCGCTCGCTTACGGCTGTGGGGGCCACTCGGAGGCGGCGGTCATGCCGAAGCCGTTGCGGCCTGCGCCGCCGGTGCTGGACTCGATGGCTTCGGACGCGTTTCCGCTGCGCCCGGACCCGGAGGGCGGCTCGGTCCCGGCCACGCCGGACCCGACGGAGGACTTGGGCCACTCCTGACCCCACCAGGGAATCCCGCTGCGCGGAGCCTTTTCCCCGACCCGCCCCTTCCCGCAACTGGGGCGCTGCCCCAGACCCCGGTCCTCAAACGCCGCGGCCGGCCGCGCGCGGCAAAATCCAGCCCGTCCGGCGTTTGAGGACACGCCCGTAGGGCGTCCGGGGGTCTGGGGGCTTGCCCCCAGTTCGGGAAGGGGCGGGTCGGGGAAAGCCCCGCGCAGCGGCTCCCCCACGGCACCCCCGGGCCCGCACCGGCAGCGCACCCACGAGCGGCTCCCCCGCTGCACCCGGGCTTGCAACAGGCAGCGTCCGCGTACCCCACCCCGCGACCCGGCCGGCGCGTGGCGGTCGCGCGGCCGTCCGCGCGGGATACTTGCGCCCCGTAGACGCGGGTAGGCGTCAGTAGCGAGCGAGCGATCAGCATCCGTACCAAAAGACGAGCGGAGACAAGCGTGAGCGTCAGGGCCACCGACGAGGCCGACCCCTTCGGGACGGCGCGGCTGCGACGCGGGGTGCTCGACGCGTGGAGCGCGAGCCCCGCCCGCTTCCGTGAGGACGCCAACGCCGAGGAGGATCTCGCCCTCGGTGGCTACCGCGACCGCCTCGTCGTCGAGCTGGCCCAGAACGCCGCCGACGCCGCCGCCCGAGCCGGCGTGACCGGCCGGCTCCGCCTCACCCTGCACGCCGCCACCGCGGACGCCCCGGCGATCCTCGCCGCCGCCAACACCGGCGCCCCCCTCGACGCCGCCGGCGTCGAATCGCTCAGCACGCTGCGGGCGTCCGCCAAGCGCGAGGACACGGACGGTGCGGTCGGCCGCTTCGGAGTCGGGTTCGCAGCGGTGCTCGCCGTCAGCGACGAGCCCGCCGTCCTCGGCCGGCACGGCGGCGTCCGCTGGTCCCTGGCCGAGGCCAGGGAACTGGCCGTACAGGCCGCCTCCACCCCCGTACAGGCCGCCGGCACCGCACCCGGGCTCGGCGAAGAGCTGCGGCGCCGCGACGGCCACGTGCCCCTGCTGCGCCTCCCGCTCCCCGCCGAAGGTTCCGCCCCCGGCGGCTACGACACCGTCGTGGTCCTGCCGCTGCGCGACGGCGGCGCCGTGGACCTCGCCCAGCACCTCCTCGAAGCCATCGACGACGCGCTGCTGCTGACCCTGCCCGGCCTCGCCGAGATCGTCGTCGAAACCCCGGACGGCACCACCCGGACGATGACGCGCTCCGTGCAGGACGCGTACGTACACATCGACGACACCGCACGCCGCACCACGCAGGCCACCCAGGCCGCCCAGGCCCCACAAGCCACCCGCACCACCCGCTGGCGCACCGTCACCCGCTCGGGCGCCCTCCGGCCCGCCCTCCTCGCCGACCGGCCCGTCGAAGAGCGCCTGCGCCCCCACTGGGCCATCACCTGGGCCGTCCCGGTGGACAGCGAGGGCGCGCCGCAGCGGCCCGGCACCGCGCCTGTCGTGCACGCCCCGACCCCGACCGACGAACCCCTCGGCGTACCGGCCCTCCTCATCGCGTCGTTGCCGCTGGACACCACCCGCCGCCACCCCGCGCCGGGCCCGCTGACCGACTTCCTCGTGCAGCGCGCCGCCGACGCGTACGCCGAACTGCTCGGCGACTGGGAGCCGGTGTCCACCGGGACCGTCGACCTCGTCCCCGGCCCGCTCGGCAAGGGCGAGCTGGACGGCGCCCTGCGCGCCGCCGTCATCGAGCGGCTGCCCCGCGTCGCGTTCCTCGCGCCGGCCGTGCCGTCCGAGGAACTCACCGCGCTTCGGCCGTTCGAGGCGGAGGTCGTCGAGGGCGCGGGCGCCGACACCGTCCGCGTGATGGCCGAAGTACTGCCGACCCTCCTGCCGGCAGGTCTCGAACGCCGCGCCGAGCTGCGCACCCTCGGCGTCGGCCGCCTGCCGCTCGGCGATGCCATCGAGCGCCTCGCGGGCGCCGAGCGCGACCCGTCCTGGTGGCGGCGGCTGTACGAGTCGCTGGCCGGCGTCGACCCGGACCGCCTCTCCGGGCTGCCGGTGCCGCTCGCAAGTGGCCGCACGGTCATCGGCCCCCGGCAGGTCCTGCTGCCCCTGTCCAACGACGCGGACGCCGCCGCCCCCGAGCAGCTCGCCCGCCTCGGCCTCAAGGTCGCCCACCCCGACGCGACCCACCCCCTCCTCGAAAAGCTCGGCGCGCTCCCCGCCACGCCCCGCGCGGTCCTGACCACCCCCCAGGTGCGGGCCGCCGTCGCCGCCTCCATGGACGAGGGCGGCCAGATCTGGGACGAGGACGCTCCCGACGCCGAGGAGCTGGCGGAAACCGTCCTGGCGCTCGTACGGGACGCGGACCTGTCGCCCGGCGACGAGCCGTGGCTCGGCGCGCTCGCGCTGACCGACGAGGACGGCGAACTCGCGCCCGCCGGTGAACTCGTCCTCCCCGACAGCCCGTTCGCCCAGATCATGCGCGAGGGCGAGCTGGCCCTGTGCGACACCGAACTGGCCGCCCGCTGGGGCGAGCAGCCGCTCACCGCCTGTGGCGTCCTGGCCACGTTCGCGCTCGTACGCACCACCGACATCGTCCTGGACCCGGACGAATTCGAGCCGCGAGACGGCGACTTCGCCGAGCCCGACGACGCCGCTCTGCTCGACGCCGTGGACGTGTGGTGCGAGGACATCCTCGACCAGCTGCCCGAGACCTCCGTGCCGCCGGTCGCCACCGAGATCGTCGCCGTACGGGACCTGGACCTGGTCGACGACGACAAGTGGCCGCAGGCCCTCGCGCTGCTCGCCCAGCCGCCGCTGCGGGACGCGCTGACCCAGCCCGTGCGCGTACTGCTGCCGGACGGGACGACGGAGTCCGTACGCCCGTACACCGCGTGGTGGCTGCGCGACCACCCCGTGCTCGACGGCCGCCGTCCCGCCGGTCTGCGGTCCGCCGGGGGCGACCCGCTCCTGGACGGCCTCTACACCTCCGCGAACGCCACCGGCTTCGACGACGAGCAGGTGCTGAGGGCACTTGGCGTACGGACCTCCGTGCCGGCGCTGCTGGACGAGCCCGGCGGCGCGGCCGAGCTCCTCGGCCGCCTCGCGGACCCGGACCGTACGGTCACCGGACGCCAACTCCACGCCCTGTACGGCGCCCTGGCGGACCTCGACCCCGAGCAGGTCACGCTCCCTGACGAGCTGCGCGCGGTCGTGGACGGCGAGGTGCGGGTGGTCGACGCGGCGGACGCGGTGGTCGCGGACGCCCCCGACCTGCTGCCGCTCACCTCCGCGCTGCCGCTGCTGCCGGTGGCCCCCTCCCGCGCCGCCGACCTGGCCGAACTCCTCCAGGTGCGCCGCCTCAGTGAGTCGGCGGAGGCCGAGGTGACGTCGGAGGGCGTGGAGCGAGAGGTTCCGGAAGCTGTACGGGTGCTGCTCGGTGCGGGCACCCCGGCGACGTATATCGAACACGAGGAACTCCGCGCGGGTGGAGTCGAGCTGGACTGGCGCCGTACCTCCGACGGAGTCGTCCACGCGGCGACGCTGGAGGGAGTGGCGGCGGGTCTTGCCTGGTCGGCGGGGCAGTGGCCGCGTCGTTTCGAGGTGGCCGCGTTGATCGAAGACCCGTCGCGGACGGAAGAACTGGCACGGGACCGCTGGTTCGACTGATTAATTGTTTACGAACTCTCCGCCGAATCCCTACACTTCGTTCGACACTTCGAGATCCCGCCGGGGGGAAACGCGGCGGGATCGCACAACTGTGGGGAAATAAATACATGCGCGTACGTGCCACTGTGGCCGCCGTTTCGGGCGCCCTGGCCCTGTCCGCCCTCGCCGTCCCGGCCGCCCAGGCAGACGGTCACGAGGGTGACATCACGATCACGAGAGTGGTCGTCAACGGCGGCAAGAACGTCGTGGTCGGCACCACCGACGCCAAGACGTTCACCGTCGCGGTCACCGCGTCGGACAACTCCGGTATCAAGGAAGCGGACCTCACCCTCTTCGGCCCCGGCTACGGCATGCTGGAGCCCACCTCCACCACCTGCTCGGGCAGCACCTGCACCGGCAAGTTCACGGTCGACCCCCGTGTCGACCTGGCCGGCTCGAACGACCAGGCCGGTACCTGGTACGTCGACGCCTGGGTGGACGCGAACGACGAGGACTACATCTGGAAGGAGAAGGCCGGTTCCTTCAAGCTGCAGCGCGCTTCGAAGCTCACGGCCAACGCCTCCCCGGAGCCGGTCGTCAAGGGCAAGACCATCACGATCACGGGCAAGCTGACCCGCGCCAACTGGGACAGCTTCACGTACAAGGGCTACACCGCCCAGCCGGCGAAGCTCCAGTTCCGCAAGGCCGGCACCACCACGTACAGCACCGTCAAGACGGTGAACACGAACAGCACCGGCAACCTGAAGACCACCGTCACCGCCGCCTCGGACGGCTACTGGCGCTGGACCTACGCGGGTTCGTCGACGACCGCCCCGGTCACGGCCGCCGGCGACTACCTCGACGTGCGCTAAGCACCACCCGAGCACACCCGGGCAGTAACCCCCGCTACGCGGGAAAGCGGCGGCCGACCCAGCGCCACACCAGCTCCAGGGCGGCCGCCGCCACCGCCGAGACGCCCACCGCCGTCCACGGCATCGTCGTACCGACCAGCCTCAGTGCGAAGAAGTCCTGGAGCCACGGCACCACGAGCACGATCACGAAGCAGAGACTCATCGTGGCCACCAGGCCGACCCGCCACCAGGTGTACGGGCGGGCGATGATCGCCAGTACCCAGATCGACACCAGGAAAAGCGTCAGCGTCGCCACGCTCGTCTCGGCGGACAGGGCGTCCGGGCCCGAGTAGTGGGTGCGGGCGAGCAGGTACGTACAGAAGGTCGCGGACGCGGCGATGATGCCGCCGGGGATCGAGTACCGCATCACCCTGCGGACGAAGTTCGGCTGGGCCCGCTCCTTGTTGGGCGCCAGCGCCAGGAAGAACGCCGGGACGCCGATCGTCAGCGTCGACAGCAGAGTCAAGTGCCGTGGCAGGAACGGGTACTCGACCTGCGAGCAGACCACCAGGATCGCCAGCAGCACCGAGTAGACCGTCTTCGTCAGGAAGAGGGTCGCGACCCGCGTGATGTTGCCGATGACCCGGCGTCCCTCGGCCACCACCGACGGCAGCGTCGCGAAGCTGTTGTTGAGCAGCACGATCTGCGCGACCGCCCGCGTCGCCTCCGACCCGGACCCCATCGCGACCCCGATGTCGGCGTCCTTGAGCGCGAGTACGTCGTTGACGCCGTCACCGGTCATCGCGACCGTGTGGCCCTTCGACTGGAGCGCCGCCACCATCTCGCGCTTCTGCCGCGGGGTGACCCGGCCGAAGACCGCGTTCTCGTCCAGCGCCCGGGCCATGTCCGCCCGCTCGGCGGGCAGCGTGCGGGCGTCGACGGTGTTCGCGGCGCCCGGCATGTCGAGCTTGGCCGCCACCGCGCCGACGGACACCGCGTTGTCCCCGGAGATGACCTTCGTGGAGACATCCTGGTCGGCGAAGTACTGGAGAGTGTCGGCGGCATCGGGGCGCAGCCGCTGCTCCAGTACGACCAGGGCGGTCGCGCGCGAGCCGTCCGCGACCCGTGGGTCGTCGAGGCCTTCCGGCTCGCCGGTGACGCGGGTCAGCAGCAGGACGCGCAGGCCCTGCTGGTTGAGCAGGTCGATCTCGTCGAGGTACGGGTCGCCCTTCGGCAGCAGCACATCGGGTGCGCCGAGCAGCCACGAGCTGCTGCTGCCGTCGCCCTCGCTGAAGCTGGCCCCGCTGTACTTGCGCGCGGACGAGAAGGGGAGCGACTGCGTACAGCGCCAGGAGTCGGTGTCCGGGTAGGCGTTCTTGATCGCCAGAAGGCTGGCGTTCGGCCGCGGGTCGGACTCGCCGAGGGCGCCGAGCACGCTGTGTACGTACGCCTCCTCGGGGCCGGGGCCGGGGCCGGGGCCGGAGCCCGAGTCCGAACCGGAGCCGGAGTCCGAGCCGGGTCCGGAGTCCGAGCCGGGTCCGGAGCGTGATCCCGCGCCCGAGCCGGCGTCCGATCCCGCGCCCGAGCCGTTCAGGGTCCGCACCTCGGTGACGTCCATGCCGCCCTCGGTGAGCGTGCCCGTCTTGTCCAGGCAGACCACGTCGACCCGCGCGAGGCCCTCGATCGCGGGCAGCTCCTGCACGAGGCACTGCTTGCGGCCGAGCCTGATCACACCGACCGCGAAGGCCACCGAGGTGAGCAGTACCAGGCCCTCGGGGATCATCGGGACGATGCCGCCGACCGTGCGCGCGATCGAGTTCCTGAGCTCGTTCTCCTTGACGACCAGCTGGCTGATGATGAGGCCGATCGAGGTCGGAATCATCAGCCATGTCACGAACTTGAGGATCTGGTTGATACCGCTGCGCAGCTCCGAGTGGACGAGCGTGAAGCGGGACGCCTCCTCGGCGAGCTGGGTGGCGTACGCCTCGCGGCCGACCTTGGTGGCGGTGAACGCGCCGCCGCCCGCAACGACGAAGCTGCCGGACATCACCTGCTCGCCGGGCTGCTTGAGCACCGGGTCGGCCTCACCCGTGAGGAGCGACTCGTCGACCTCCAGGCTGTCCGTCTCGACGACCTCGCCGTCCACGACGACCTTGTCGCCGGGCCCGAGTTCCACCAGGTCGCCGAGCACGATCTCCGAGGTCGACACCTCGGCGGAGACCCCGTCGCGGCGCACCTGCGGTCTGGCCTCGCCGATGACGGCGAGGCTGTCCAGGGTCTTCTTGGCGCGCAGCTCCTGGATGATGCCGATCGCGGTGTTGGCGACGATGACGAAGCCGAAGAGGCTGTCCTGGATCGGCGCGACGAAGAGCATGATCACCCACAGCACGCCGATGATCGCGTTGAAGCGGGTGAAGACGTTGGACCGGATGATCTCGGCGGCGGAGCGCGAACTGCGCAGCGGTACGTCGTTGACCTCGCCCCGCGCGACCCGCTCGGCGACCTCGGCGGCAGTGAGTCCGGTGGGCCTCGGCCCCGCGACGGCCCCGTCCGTGTCGATCTCTGCCCGCTGCGTCATGGTTTCGACGGTACGGCCGGATGTGCTGATTGACCCGTCGAGTGCCGGAAGACCGGACCGGAGGATGACGGCGGGGCGGCGGGGATGGCCCTGGGTCGTACGGAGCCCGTTACTTCAGGGGGTTTCGCGTTCCGTCTCGGCCGTCTCGGCCGCCTGCGCAGCCTTCGCGGCCGCCTGCGCCGCTTCCGCGCGCTTGATCGCCGCTGCGCGCCCGCGCACGTACCAAATGCCGATCAGTCCGAGTCCGGCGCCGGCCAGGCAGGTCCACACCCACCACGTCCAGCCGCGGTCGTCGAACCAGCTGTAGAAGGGGAGCTGCACGAGGAAGAGGGCGAACCAGAGGATCGTGCCGCCGACGACGGTGGCGACGACGGGCCCCTCAAGGGGGTCGGGTGCCTCGTGCTTGGGGGTCCACTTCGCCATGGGGACAGTGTAGGCGGCACCCCCACGGGCGCGGCGGGGCCAGTGGGCCCAAGGGTCTACGCGCGGAGATAGCGATCTTTCCCTTATGTATTCATACTGAAACGGCTTTGGTCTGACTGGTTTTGTTCGTCTGAACATCCAGGGTCGACCACTTCCAGGGCACTCCCTTAGCTTCCCTTCTTCCGCATGAGGTCACGCATGTCTCCCTCGGCCACGGCTCCGGTCGACCCCAAGCAGCCGCCGTCTCCCTCGGAGCCGCAGAACGGTCTCGACCGCTTCTTCAAGATCTCCGAGCGGGGCTCCACCGTCGCGCGCGAGATCCGGGGCGGCCTCGCGACCTTCTTCGCGATGGCCTACATCATCGTGCTGAACCCGATCATCCTCGGCAGCGCGAAGGACATGTACGGGCACCAGCTCGACGGCGGCCAGCTGGTCACCGCCACCGTGCTGACCGCCGCGTTCTCCACGCTGCTGATGGGCGTCATCGGCAACGTGCCGATCGCGCTCGCGGCCGGCCTCGGCGTCAACACCGTCGTCGCGCTCCAGCTCGCGCCCCGCATGAGCTGGGCCGACGCGATGGGCATGGTCGTACTCGCCGGATTCGTCGTGATGCTGCTCGTCGCGACCGGCCTGCGTGAGCGCGTGATGAGCGCGGTGCCGATCAGCCTGCGCAAGGGCATCGCGATCGGCATCGGTCTCTTCATCATGCTGATCGGCCTCGTCGACTCGGGCTTCGTCTCGCGCATGCCGGACGCCGCCCACACCACCGTGCCGCTCCAGCTCGGCGCGGACGGCCACCTCAACGGCTGGCCGGTGCTCGTCTTCGTACTCGGCGTACTGCTCACGCTCGCGCTGATCGTCCGCAAGGTACCGGGCGCGATCCTCATCTCGATCGTCGTGATGACCGGCCTCGCGCTGATCGTCAACGCGATCGCCGACATCCCGTCGTGGGGCCTCACCACCCCGGAGTGGCCCGGCAACCCGGTGGCCTCGCCCGACTTCGGTCTGGTCGGCCAGGTGAGCCTGTTCGGCGGCTTCGAGAAGGTCGGTCTGCTGACCGGCGTCCTCTTCGTCTTCACCGTGCTGCTGTCCTGCTTCTTCGACGCGATGGGCACGATCCTCGGCGTCAGCGACGAGGCCAAGCTGCTGGACGAGAAGGGCAACCTGCCCGGCGTCAACAAGGTGCTGCTCATCGACGGCATCGCCGTCGCCGCAGGCGGCGCCACTTCCAGCTCCGCGACCACCTGCTTCGTGGAGTCCACCGCCGGTGTCGGCGAGGGCGCGCGCACGGGCCTGGCGAACGTCGTCACCGGCGGCCTCTTCGCCGTAGGACTGTTCCTGACGCCGCTGGTCACGATGGTTCCGTCGCAGGCGGCCACGCCCGCCCTGCTGGCGGTCGGCTTCCTGATCCTGTCGGGCTCGGTCAAGGACATCGACTGGAGCGACTACACGCTCGCGATCCCGGCGTTCCTGACCATGGTGATGATGCCGTTCACGTACTCGATCACGAACGGCATCGGCATCGGCTTCGTCGCCTTCTGCGTGCTGCGCCTGGCGGCGGGGCGCGGGCGCGAGGTGCCGATCGCGATGTACGCGGTGTCGGCGGTCTTCGCCTTCTACTACCTGATGCCGGCGCTGCAACTCACGTAAGGCCGTAGAACTTCTCTGTCTCGTCGACCGCCGTCTTGAAGCGCTCGTCGAAGTCGTCGCGAATGAGCGTCCGGACCACATAGTCCTGGACGCTCATTCCGCGTTTGGCGGCATGGTCCCGGAGGCGGTCGTGCAGCTCACCGTCTATTCGCAGGCTGAGCACTGTCGATCCCATGGGGACAGCGTCGCGGCCCGCCCCCGGGCGGCGCGTCACTTTCCGGAGCGATCTCACTCGTATGGGTGATGGGTCGATACGGGTGGTCTTTAGTGTGGGTAATGAGTTACGCTAAATACATGCCTGACCTGTCGCACGACGGCAACGCTGCCGCTGTGAACTCCCTTCGCTCGGCCGTCATGCGGCTGGGCCGGCGCCTGAAGCATCAGCGCGTCGACGAATCGCTGAGCCCCACCGAGATGTCGGTGCTCGGCACCCTCGCTCGTTGCGGCTCCGCCACCCCCGGTGAGCTGGCCCGCAAGGAGCATGTGCAGCCGCCCTCGATGACCCGCATCGTGGCGCTGCTCGAAGCCAAGGGACTGGTCAGGCTGGAGCCGCATCCCGACGACCGCCGGCAGAAGGTGGTCAGCCAGACCGAGACCGCCGAGGCGATGCTCGAAGAGAGCCGCCGCAAGCGGAACGCCTGGCTGGCCGGCCTCGCCGAGGGCCTGGACGAGGACGAATGGGCGAAGCTGCGCGCTGCCGCCCCCGTTCTGGAGAAGCTCGCACACCTCTGACCCACACCCCTGACCCCGCGCGCCGCCAAGGAGGCGAACCCACTTTGAGTACGGGATCCGGAGCAGACTCCGCCCCCGCACCGAACACCCACCACGAGACCCTCAGGAACAAGGAACACCAGGGGACGGGCATGTTCTCGTCCCTGAAGATCCGCAACTACCGGCTGTTCGCCACCGGCGCCGTCGTGTCCAACACCGGTACGTGGATGTCACGCATCACCCAGGACTGGCTGGTCCTCGACCTCACCGGGTCGGCGGCGGCCGTCGGCATCACCACGGCCCTCCAGTTCCTGCCGATGCTGCTCTTCGGCCTGTACGGCGGTGTCATCGCCGACCGGTACCGCAAGCGGACCCTGCTGCTCTTCAGCCAGGCCGCCCTCGGGCTGTGCGGCGTCGCGCTCGCCGCCCTCACGCTCTCCGGCCACGTCCAGGTCTGGCACGTCTACCTGATCGCGTTCCTGCTCGGCATGGTGACGGTCGTCGACAACCCGGCCCGGCAGTCCTTCGTGTCCGAGATGGTCGGCCCCGACCAGCTGCGCAACGCGGTCAGCCTCAACTCGGCGAACTTCCAGTCCGCCCGCCTGATCGGCCCCGCCGTCGCGGGCGTGCTGATCACGACGATCGGCAGCGGCTGGGCGTTCATGCTCAACGGCCTGTCCTTCCTCGCCCCGCTCGTCGGCCTGCTGCTGATGCGCCAGAGCGAGATGCACAAGGTCGAGCGAGTCCCGCGCGGCAAGGGCCAGCTGCGGGAGGGCCTGCGGTACGTCAAGGGGCGCCCCGAGCTGATGTGGCCCATCGTCCTCGTCGGCTTCGTCGGCACCTTCGGCTTCAACTTCCCGATCTGGCTGAGCGCCTTCGCCGACGGGGTCTTCCACGGCGGAGCCGGGC
This sequence comes from Streptomyces sp. TRD_SC_5, assembly GCF_056836825.1. Lineage (NCBI taxonomy): Bacteria > Bacillati > Actinomycetota > Actinomycetes > Kitasatosporales > Streptomycetaceae > Streptomyces > Streptomyces sp. TRD_SC_5. Next base: position 4,112,603 of record NZ_JBWZZS010000001.1, read on the forward strand.
TGTACTCCTTCTTCAACATCCTGATGGCAGCCGGCTCACTGGCCGGAGCGCTGCTCTCCGCGCGCCGCCGCTCCTCGCGGCTGCGGATGCTGGTGGCGGCGGCCATGGCCTTCGGCCTGCTGCAGATCGCGGCGTCGTTCTCGCCCACGCTGTGGCTGTTCGCGCTGCTGCTGGTGCCGATCGGCATGCTGGGCCTGACGGTCAACATCACCGCCAACACGAGCGTCCAGATGGCGACCGACCCGGCGATGCGGGGCCGCGTGATGAGCCTCTACATGATGGTCTTCGCGGGCGGTACGCCAGTGGGCGCGCCCCTGCTGGGCTGGGTCACCGACACCTACGGCGCCCGCGTCGGCTTCGCGACGGGCGGCGTGATCTCGCTGCTGGCGGGCGTGGGAGTGGCGCTCGTACTGGCCCGCCTCGGTGGCCTGCGCCTGAAGCTGGACCTGCGGCGGGGGCACCGGCACGTGGAGTTCGTACCGAAGGTGCCGCTCCCGCAGGAGGACGCCGCCGTACGGCCGAAGGAGCTGGCGACGGTGGCGTGATGCCGTCGACGTGACGTGACGAGCAGGTCCCGGGCGGCGTGCGCCCGGGACCTGTCGTACGTCGTCGCACGTCGTCGTATGTCGTCGTACGTCGTCGTACGTTCGTCAGGACTCGGCCCACTCGCGCAGGTCGCGCGCGAGGGCTCGTACGCCCGGCGTGCCGGGAGCCACCTGGGAGAGCAGCGCCGTCGCTCTGGCGGGGTCCGGCTTCAGGTGCACGCCGTTGGCTTCGAGGAAGCCAACGGCCGCGTACCACCCGAACCTGAGGTTCGAGTGCTCCAGGGGCCCAGCAGTACGAGGGTCTGGATCCTGGTAGCCATGCCACCATGTTTGCCTGCTGTCTGCGCAGGTGAAAGCGGAAGTGCACGTTCGAGTGGGCGGCGACCGCAGTCGATCACCGGGTGCCGGAAACTGGTCGTATGAGACTCTTCGCCGCCGTACTCCCGCCCGCAACGGCCCTCGACGAGCTAGGACTCGCCGTCGACCGACTGCACACTCTCCCCGGCACGGACGGTCTCCGCTGGACGGGCCGTGACGGCTGGCACTTCACGCTCGCCTTCCTCGGCGAGGTGGACGAAGACCTCCTCCCCGTCGTCGAGGAACGCTTCGCCCGCGCCGCCGCCCGCCAGGACCCCTTCCCCCTCCGCATCTACGGCGGCGGCCACTTCGGCCGGCGCGCCCTGTGGGCCGGGGCGGCGGGCGGCCTCGACGCCATGCGGCTGCTCGCGGACCGGGCGGACGCGGCGGCGCGGCGGGCGGGGGTGGCGATGGAGGAGCACCGGGCGTACAAGGCGCACCTGACGATCGCCCGGGGACGGACAGGCTTCGACACGGACCTGCGGCCGTACGTCGAGGCGCTGGCCGCGTTCGAGGGCGAGGCCTGGACGGTGGGTGAGCTTGCTCTCATGCGCAGCAACCCGCCGGTGGCCGGAGTGCCGGGAGCGCAGCCGCGGTACGAGGCGATGCGGATCTGGCCGCTGGGGCGGTGAGGTGCTGGGGCGGGGCGGCGGGGGGAGTGGGAGTCGTGTCCGGTTACGCTCGATGCGTGGACCCGAAAAGCAGAAACCGGATCATGGCCGGTGTACTCGTGCTGATGTTCGTCGTCGTCGCCGTGGCGGCCGCGGTCGGCGGCTAGCCGCCGCGCGGGCCGTGGCGCCACGGCGACACGAGTGCGTGCGTGCGTGTGTGTGTGCGTTCCTGCCTGCCTACTGCCAACTACTGCCTATTACTGCCTGCTACCAGGCGAAGGCCTCAGGAGACGGCCCCGGCCCCGGGAAGATCTCGTCCAGCGACGCCAGCACCTCCTCCGTCAGCTCCAGCTCGACCGCGCGCAGCGCCGACTCCAGCTGCTCCGCCGTGCGCGGCCCGACGATGGGCCCGGTGACTCCCGGCCGTGTGAGCAGCCAGGCCAGGGCAGCCTCGCCGGGCTCCAGCCCGTGCTTGTCCAGCAGATCCTCGTACGCCTGCACCTGCGCCCGGACCGTCGTGTTCGCGAGCGCGTCCGCCGACCGCCCGGACGAGGAGCGGGCCGCCCCGCCCTCACGTTCCTTGCGCAGTACGCCGCCCAGCAGCCCGCCGTGCAGCGGCGACCACGGGACGACCCCGAGGCCGTACTCCTGCGCGGCCGGAATGACCTCCATCTCGGCGCGCCGCTCGGCGAGGTTGTAGAGGCACTGCTCGCTGACCAGTCCGTACGAGCCGACGCGCCGCGCGGTTTCGTTGGCGCGGGCGATGTGCCAGCCGGCGAAGTTGGACGACCCGGCGTACAGGATCTTGCCCTGCTGCACGAGTACGTCGACCGCCTGCCAGATCTCCTCGAACGGCGTGTGCCGGTCGACGTGATGGAACTGGTAGATGTCGATGTAGTCGGTCTTGAGGCGCCTGAGGCTGGCCTCGACGGACCGGCGGATGTTGAGGGCGGAGAGGCGGTCGTGGTTGGGCCAGGGCGGTGTGTCGTCCAGCGACATGTTCGCGTACACCTTGGTGGCGAGGACGGTCTTGTCCCGCCGGTCGCCGCCCTTCGCGAACCAGGAGCCGATGATCTCCTCGGTCCGCCCCTTGTTGGCGCCCCAACCGTAGGCGTTGGCGGTGTCGAAGTAGTTGACGCCGACCCCGAGAGCGGCGTCCATGATGCTGTGGCTGTCGGCCTCGTCGGTCTGCGGCCCGAAGTTCATCGTGCCGAGGACGAGGCGGCTGACCTTGAGTCCCGTGCGTCCGAGTTGCGTGTACTTCATGGTTGACAAGCCAACGCCTTCGAGCGCGCTCGAAGCAAGGGGACGTGCGCGGAACTTGGGCTGACATAACGCGCCTCGAGGGAACGCTGGTCCTGGCGAACGGCATCGACCGACGAGTGCAGTTGTTGCGGAGCTCAGCTCAGGGCAGTCGAGTGCCGCGGCCGCACGCGCCGGACAGAAGCGCGCCATCCCATACGGAAATAGCTGCAGTTCAGGGTGAGAAGTCCCCCGGCCGTCGTGGCGAGGGAAACGGAAAGGGTTCTGATGCCGGAGAAATCGTCGCCGCTGTGGTGGCTGTTCTCCGCGATAAGCGTAGCTCTCTACCCTGTCGTGGTTTCTCCCGGAATGGTGAACCGAAGGCAGAAGGTCTGGGTTTCGTGCGGCCCGGTGGCGGGTTTCCTGGCGATCGCGGCCTACAGCGCCAACTACGACTGGTCTGCTTGACGCGATCCCGCCGGTCCGTGGGCGGGTCGGCGGGCCCCGCCGCAAACCGGATTCGCTGTTCGCCGACCGCGGCTACGACCACGACATCTACCGCGGCCGGGTCCGTGATCGACAACTTGGCACGTTGTGCCGCCTTAAAAGACTGACGAGCTGTCTCCGCTCACTACGGCGGGTCCGACTCCAAGAAGGTACGCATCTCGACAGCAAGGCGGCGCATGTCCTCACCAGGAGCATGGCTGGTCGTCATGTCGAAACGCCACTCGTCGTCGGGGAGACGGTCGTGCAGCCCCCACGTCAATCGGACGTGTGATCCTGCGTGCTCGGCAGCCAGCGTCAGGTCGTCCTCAAGAGAGCGCCAGGTCCTAGTGCCGTTCCATCCTCGAAACTCTTCGGCCAGCTCGGCGAGGAAGACATCGAGGCCGTCACCGTTCCAGGTCCTCACCGTGACCTCGATCCGCACCGACTCACCTTGAGCCGTCACGAGGAAGTCCCGCAGCAAGTCATCACGCTCTTCCGGGAAGGAGCGTGTCAGCTGGTGGAAGCGCAGGCTGATCGCTCGATAGCGATCACCTCCGACGCGGACAGCTGGGTTGGTGTCGTCTTCCTCCATCACGAGTGCAGGCTACGGCCACGAGAACCCCTGTGACCAGGGTGTTTCTCCCTACTACCGGACACCGGCCACCGGCCACCGGCCTTCGGAGTGAGCCCAGTGCAGTCTCGACGCCGTCATTCCGTTAGCCGTTGTTAGGGCGTGCAGATCTTTAACTCGTGGCTTTCCGCTCGGTGATTCGTTGGTCTGGCATGAGCAGGTTGGAAAAGCAACGAGTGGTGCTGGCAACCAAGTTCGGGGCGATTCTGCCGCACCTGGACGAGCGGCAGCGCCGCCTGTTGATAGGGGCAGAAGCCCAGTCCCTCGGCCATGGCGGGATCAGAGCGGTCGCCCGCGCCGCTGGTGTCCGTGAAGCCACGGTGTCTGCCGGAGTGCGGGAACTCGACTCCGGCGAGGCCCCGTTGGGGCGTATTCGGCGGTCCGGCGGTGGCCGCAAACGCGTCGTCGACCTGAACCCGGCGGTTCGGGAGGCGCTTCTCATGCTGGTCGAGCCCGAGGTCCGCGGAGATCCCATGTCGCCGCTGCGCTGGACTACCAAGTCCACCCGCAAGCTCGCCGAGCAGCTGACCCGGCAGGGCCACAGGATTGCCGCGGACACGGTGGGCGACCTCTTGCGCGAGGAGGGATTCAGCCTGCAGAGCAACGCCAAGACCCTGGAAGGCAAGCAGCACCCCGACCGGGACGCGCAGTTCCACTACCTCAACGAACAGGCCCGCGACCACCAGGACGGCGGCGCTCCGGTGATCAGTGTGGACACGAAGAAGAAGGAACTGGTCGGTCCCTTCAAGAACGGTGGCCGTGAATGGGAGCCGCGAGGCGAGCCGGTGCGGGTCGACACCCACGACTTCCCCGATCGTGAGCTGGGCAGGGCGGTGCCCTACGGCATCTACGATGTCGCCGCGAACGCCGGCTGGGTCAACGTGGGCACCGACCACGACACCGCCGCGTTCGCCGTCGAATCCATCCGCCGCTGGTGGAACGGAGCCGGGCGGACCACCTATCCGACAGCCGACCGGCTGCTGATCACCGCCGATGCGGGCGGATCCAACGGGTATCGCACCCGCACCTGGAAGACCGAACTTGCCCGGTTCGCAGCCGAAACCGGCCTGACGATCACCGTCTGCCACCTGCCTCCCGGAACATCGAAGTGGAACCGGATCGAGCACCGGCTGTTCTCCCACATCACCATGAACTGGCGGGGAAGGCCCCTGACCAGCCACGAAGTCATCGTCGAGAGCATCGCCGCGACCACCACCAAAACCGGCCTGACCGTGCACGCCGAACTCGACACCAACCCATACCCCACCGGCATCCAGGTCAGCGACGACGAGATCGCCGCCCTGCCAATCACCCGGCACCGCTTCCACGGCGACTGGAACTACACCCTCCACCCCCACGACCTGATGGACGCGGCGACGGCCGACAGCGCGCCAGGCCAGGACCCGGCGGACAGGCCACATTGCCTCACGCAGCATTCCCTACAGGACCCTGAACTGACCGGCATGACCCGCCAACAGCTCACCGAGCTCATCGACGCGCTGGCGCCCGCGCTGGAGGTTCAACGCGAGCGAGTACTCCGCACCCGCCGCGGTCACGAGCGCCTGGTCGCCTCCGGCGCAGGAGCCAAAGCCAAGCTCACCGCAGCCGACCGGATCCTGGCCACCGTGCTCCACCTGCGCAAGCTCGCCACCATGGACCTCCTCGGCCAACTCTTCGGCGTCACCGCGATGACCATCAGCCGCGCAAAACAGGAGGTCCACCCACTCCTGGAAGCACACGGCCACCACATCAACACCTCAACCGCCCGCCTCCGCACACCAGCCGACGTCGCAACCTTCCTCGCTCCCGACCCCAACCAGACCAAGGTCAAAAAGACGAGTTAAAGATCTGCACGCCCTTAGCCGGTACTGCCCCCGCCAGGTGCGTGGCGGGGGCAGCGGCTGGTATCAGCGGGCCAGTCTGTTGGCTGGTCAGCTGGTCAGCTGGTCAACCGGTCATCCGCAGGAGCCGCTGATCCAGCGGTGCGACTTGAGCATGTAGGTACCCGCCAGGTTGCCTCGCTGGCCCTGAGGCGTGCAGCCCTTGCGCGTGTTGTAGTTGCGCCACTGGTAGTAGGCGACACCGGAGGCCGAGCTGGTGCCCCGGTTCCACACCGACTTCACGTTCGTGGTCTGGGACCAGGAACAGCGGATGGAGCCCTGCGTCCAGTCCTCGTCGGCGACGCTCCAGGAACACTTGGAACCGGTTCCGTTCGCTCCCGTGTAGAAGCAGACGTTGCCGCTGGCGCACGCGCCCCACGCCTGCTCGCCGGCCGGTGCGGCGGAAGCCACCGGGACTGAGATGGCGCCGAGGAGGGCTGCCGTTCCGAGGCCGGCCAGCGCGGTACGGATTTTGGGCATGATGAAGTACTTCCTCTCCCTCAAGGGATTTCCCCCGTCGCCCGGGTCAGTGAGCGACGCGCCCACGCTATGGACGCGGGCGCGGAAGGCCAAGAGCACCAATCAGCCACTGTGGCGGGGCAGTTAGAGGTCCGTGTCGCAGCCGTTTTCGTTGCGGTACGTCGCGACGAAGGCCGACCAGGTGGAGGGGGAGAGGGCGAGGGCGGGGCGGGTGGTGTCCTTGGAGTCGCGGACGTGGATCGTGTGGCGGGAAGTGGCGACCTCAACGCATTCGCCCTCTTCACCGCTGTAGCTGCTCTTGAACCAGTTGAGGTGCGATCTCATAGTTCCTGTGCCACCTGTTCGATCAATGTCGCGGACTCTTCGGGGGTCAGGGCGTGCGCCCGCAGAATGCCATATTTGCCGAATAGATTGCCAAGGTCGGGCTGTTCACTGACGAAGTAGCCGCCTTTGTGTCCTTCGATATACGCGAGCCGACGGCGCTCGGCTGTCTCCAGCAGGATCATTGGGCCCATGAGGCCGGCGTGAGTCTGCCGGTTATGAGGCATGACCTGGATCTCGACGTGGCGGAGCCTGCCGATGTCGAGGATGGCGTGCAACTGCTCTTTGAGCACCGAGGGGCCGCCGAGTGGGCGGGTCAGCGCGCTCTCCTCGATCACAAAGCCCACGTTGGGCATGGGCTTACGGTGGAAAAGCTGCTTGCGATCCAGTCGCGCCGCCACTCGCTTCTCGATCTCCTCGTCGTCCAGTGACGGGAAGTAGTTGCAGTTGAACAGTGCCCGTGCGTACGCATTGGTCTGGAGCAACCCGGGTACTACGTGGTCCTGGTACGAGTGGACGGAAGAGGCCTTCTGTTCCTCGGCCAGGTAATCCTCAGTCCATGGTGGAATCCCGCTGTCCTTGAACTCCTTCTCCGCCACGACCAGTAGTGCACCTTGTGCGCCCAGTGCCTCGTCCGCTTTGGGGACGAACTTGCCCCTAGGGGGTCGCTCCCCTCTTTCCACCATGGCTACCTGTGACTTGGAGAATCCGATGTGGCCGGCCAGCGCGTCCTGCGACATGTCAGCCAGGCTGCGATGGAAACGCAACAGCGCGCCGAATGACTTCGAGCCTCGTTCACCGTTGTGCACAGCAACCTCCCGGAGTGCACAGACCTGCACAGTCGTCATGTGGTGCTGGTCACATCCAACTCCGATGCGCAATCGTCTGTTTCATGAACAGAGAAACTGCGCCCTCATGGGTGCCCGCCCACGGTCACGCCCTGCGACATGCCGGAATCCACTTCGACGCGGTCCGGGTTGAGGGGATTCTGGGCGAGCAGGCGGCGTACGAACTGCTCCAGTTCACGGGGTTCCAGGCCGGGCCGATCGTCCGTGAAGAGACTGGCGCGCGGAACATGTACTTCCTGTTGCCACCGCAAACCGCCGCCGCTCACCGCTGGCCGGCAGGCGTGCGCGCGCTGAGCCGTAACGCGGGATGTGCGGCATTTGTCGGCGTACCGGCACTGGATGGGGCCACTTGGCCCCTGGGGTGGCAGTCGCGGCCGACGGCGGAAGTGCCTTTCGTCGACGGCGAGTTGTTGCGCGAAATGGTCGAAAGAGCGCTTCGTGCTGTACGGTAATCGCGTCATCACGCTCCGTTACTCGGAGCGGCCCCCGGCGGTGTTGGAGCACCGGCCGAGGACCTACACACCACTGGACTAGACACATGAGAGGTCCAACGGGATGCTTCGGCATGCTATCGCGCCCTCGCGCGACTACCTGAAGGCCCCGCACGCGATCGTGCGGCATTCGCGCCTCAACAACGACGCCAAGATGCTCCTGCTGTACGTGCTCGGGCTGCCCGAGAGCCGGTGCGGGAAGCCGTTGAGTGAGCACGCCGCCCGGCTGGGGATCAAGCCGCGGGCGTACCAGAAGGCCAAGGCGCTGCTGGTCGAGTGCGGGTTTCTGCGGGAGAGGAAGTGGCAGAACGAGCGCGGGCGTTGGGTTACGGAGCAGACGTTGACGAATGAGGTTGTGGTTGTCGCGTCACCGAGTGCGCAGATTCCGACGGCCGGTGATTCGGCCGGTCGGGTGGTCGTCGGCTCTCCTACGGAGGATGAAGAACAGGAGAAGAACGCTCCCCACCCACCACCCGAACGCGAGGCGGCCGACCTGGTCGATCCGGCCGATCCGGTCGATGCGGTCGATGCGGTCGGACCGGTCATCCCGGCCGGACCTCTGGCCGGGGAACTCGCTGAAGCCGAGCGCGTGTTGCTGTCGCTGCGTCGTGTGGACCGTCGGCTGCATCTGGGCGTACGGGAAGCTCGAGGGCTGGCGGAGACGGCGGTCGAGTGGCTGCGGCGGGGAGTCTCGCCGGGCGAACTTCGGCACGCGCTGAGCGCGGGGCTGCCGGTGGAAGGGATCAGGTCGGTGGTCGGCTTCCTGCGGCATCGGCTGGCGCAGAAGATGCCGGAGGTACCGTCCGCCGCCCGCATGCGCGCTACGGCGGCGCTTCCGCCGGACCGCGTCCGGGGCGAACTGGTGCTGTGCGGGGGGCCGGGCGACGATCACGCGTTCAGGCCGCTTTCGGGGGAGACGCTGTGCGGGGAGTGCCGCAGGGCGGCGGCGGCCAGGGCGGCGGGCTTCGAGCCTCGGCCGCGTGTCGAGACCGTACGCACGCCATGGCGGGAACGGGTAGCGGTGGGCGGCGCCGGGTTGGTGTGAGGCAGGGCGCGAGGGCGGGTGCGGGTGCGCCCGGGGCGTTGGCTGCGTCTGCTGAAGGGGCCGCCCTTTTCGGAAGTTTCGCGGTTGCGGGCCGGGTGTAAAGGGCGCTCCTGCGTCGCGTCGCCTGCGGCGATTCCGCTCCGCTCCACCCTTGACACCCACCCCTCCACCGCTGGTTCTTTACGGGGGGCGGCCCCCGGGGCCGGGCCCCGGCGCAAGCCCGTCACCGGGCCAGGCTCGCGCGGCCGACCGCCGGGTGAGTGGACGAGGCGCGGCAGGTCTATGGGGTGGTGCGGCCCCAGGCCAAGCGGCTGACGGGAACGGCCGCTGGTGCACCACCCCCAAACCCGACGCACACACGCACCCACACCGGCGGACGGCCGGCCGTTCCGGGGCGACCTGCGAACTCATGACCATGCGGGTGGGGCGCGGCAGTTGAATGGGGCGACTCGGACGGGCTCGGCGTCCACCCCCACCGGCGGTCGGCTGGGATTCATGCCCCGTTTCTGGGCTGGATGGGTGGTGAGGCAACGAGCCGCGCGGACCCGGCCTTCTGGCCCTGGCGGTCGGACCGTCTGGCACCCGAACGGATTCGTGTGGGTGGAAACGCTCCTGTGATGACGGGAAGCGATACGGGCGGGACTGGAGAGGTGGTGAGGTTCGTCAAGTGCGCGGTTAGTCCCATTCGGGAAGCCCTGAACCGGGGCTGCTGGAGTGACCAAGCTCCGCAGACGCCGAAGGTGGGGTGCCCGCGCCGGAAGGGGGACCACATCCGGCGGCGCCTGCGCGTCCGCTGCGAGCGGTGGGAGGCCCACCGTCCGCCACGCGGGCCGCCCGATCCGCCCACGACGAATGGCTCACAGCACCGACACCACCGCCCTACCCGGCACCACCCACGGTTGATGCCCTACGCCACGACAGGGAACAGACCGCGCTCCGGGACTTACCGTGGCGTCAGCACACAGAACTCGTGACCGTCAGGGTCGGCCATCACCACCCATTCGACGCCCCCTTGTCCGATGTCGATACGCGTCGCCCCGAGGGAGACGAGCCGGTCGACCTCCGCCTGCTGGTCACTGCCGGCCGGTGGGGCGAGGTCGAAGTGCAGCCGTTCCTTCCCCGTCTTCGGCATCAGGGGCGGACCACCCCACGTAACCTTCGGACCGCCGTGCGGTGAGCGGATCGCGGTCTCCTGGTCCCGGTCCCAGACCAACGGCCAGCCCAGCGCTCGGCTCCAGAAGTACCCGGCTTCCTGTGAACCATCGCCCGCCAGCGCTCCGATGAATCCGCACTCGGCGAGGAAGCTGTTGCCCGGCTCGATGACACAGAACTCATTGCCCTCGGGGTCGGCGAGCACCACATGTCCTTCCTCCGGACGTTGACCGATGTCGATGTGCCGGGCGCCGAGTTCGAGCGCCCTCTCCACCACCTGCTTCTGGTCGTCGAGGGACGTGCTCGTCAGATCGAAGTGCATGTGGTTCTGGCCCGTCTTCCGCTCCCGGGTCGGGAGGAAGCGGAGCCGGAACCCGGTTTCATCACTGGGCAGGAGCGTGATGCCGTCGGAGGCGTCATCGGACGTATCCCAGTAGAGAAAGTCCGCCCAGAAGCGCGCGAGACGAAGCGGGTCGTACGCATCGAAGCAGAGCGCGTGCAGGTGAGAAGTCATCCGCAGGTCTCCCGGTAGGTCAGGTGGGTCGTGCTGGAGCCTGCCCAGCCGATGCCACCCGGTCAACTGATGAACGGCAGTCCGTCCATGACCTCACAGGCTCGCGAGGAGGCCGTCGAGTGGGGGCGGTGTCCGGTCCGGTGCGAGGGCCTCGACAAGGAGACGACCGTAGCGGATCTTGCGGCCCTTCTTTGTGCCGAGGAAGCGCCGCACCTGCTGATGCCGGGGCCGGTCGTGCTGTGCGGGTTGGCGCTGGAAGGTCTGCCAGGCACGGAAGTCGCCCTCGGCGCGGAGTATCTCCTCGACTCCTGCCGTGCCGAGCACGCGGATGAGTTCATCCTCCAGATCCGCAGTGCATACGTAGATGTCCTGGAGAGGTGCCTGTGCCCGCGTCAGGCCGCGCTCGTAGAAGGCTTGTTCGCCTTCGTCGCACAGTCCTGTCAGGCGCAGACCGAGACCGGGCGGCCCGAGGAGGCCGGCATAGCGGCCGACGCTCATCGCCCCGCCCATCGGCACGACACACACTCCCTCGGCGGCCAGATCCCTGCCACGCCGGGCGGCCAGCGCCTCGACGGCCGCGAGATCGCTCAGCCCTTCCACGAGCACCGCGGTCCGCACCCTCAGGCTTTCCGCCAGATCGCGCGCCGGCCCGTCGGGACCGCCCGTCGCCCAACTGGTGACCGCATCCTGGAACGCCCTCATGTCCGCCATGGGGTGAGTCTGTACGTCCACCGGTGGCGCGGCACGGGATTATTCGACGGCCGCGAGAGCTGCGACGGTCCCGGCTGCCAGTGGCGCAAGCTGTGGTCGACCGACGGCACCTGGGAACGGCTCCTCCGGCATTCAGGCCGTGGACGATGCCGCGAGCGGGAGCGACGGGACCCTCCTTACTTGCTGTGCACGATCTGGATCAGGTTGCCGCAGGTGTCGTCCAAAACCGCAGTGGTGACCGGGCCCATCTCCAGCGGCTCCTGGGTGAAGTACACGCCGAGCTCGCGCAGCCGGTTGAACTCCGCAGGTACGTCGTCCACGGCGAAGGATGTTGCCGGGATGCCGTCCTTGACCAGTGCTGTCTTGTACGGCTTCACTGCGGGATGGCCGTCGGGCTCCAGCAGCAGTTCGGTCCCGTCGGGGTCCTCTGGCGAGACCACGGTCAGCCACCGGTCCTCGCCCAGCGGGACCTCGGTCTTCTTCACGAAGCCCAGCACGTCCGTATAGAAGCGCAGGGCCTTGTCCTGGTCATCGACGAAGACGCTGGACAGGTGGATCTTCATGGGGTGCTCTCCGGTGCGTCGGGCCTGAGCCACCGGGTCACGATGTGCTCAAGGGGTTCGGTGTGCAGATCGTGAAACTTATAGCGGCCCTGGCGCTGCGAAAGGACCAGACCCGCGGATTCCAGCACAGCCAAGTGCTGGCTGATCGCCTGGCGGGACAGCCCCAGACCGTGCTTGGTCACCAGCCGTGTGCAAATCTCGAACAGGGTCTGGCCGTCCCGTTCCACCAGCTCATCAAGGATGCGCCGGCGGGTGGGGTCGGCCAATGCCTTGAAGATGTCCTCCGCCATAACCAACACTTGGTGAATCCCGGCGCCTCTCCAGTCACACCCGTCTCCGCCGTATCGCTTCCGGCCGTCATGGGAGCGTTTCGACGTTTCGACCCACATGGTGGACCCGGAGGTCTCCCCTTCTCCCCGTGTGTGGCTGAAGTGCTGAGTGTGGCGCCCTGCCGGGTCCGCGCGGCTCGTTGCCTCACCACCCATCCACACCGGCAACGTGCTTGTAGCTCCGCCGACCGCCGGTGGGGGTGGACGCCGAGCCCGTGCGAGTCGCCCCATTCAACTGTCGCGCTCCACCCGCATGGTCATGAGTTTGCAGGTCGTCCCTGAATGGTCGGCGGTCCGCCGGTGTGGGTGCGTGTGTGCGTCGGGTTTGGGGGTGGTGCACCAGCGGCCGTTCCCGTCAGCCGCTTGGCCTGGGGCCGCACCACCCCATAGACCTGCCGCGCCCCGTCCACTCACCCGACGGTCGGCCGCGAGAGCCTGGCCCGGTGACGGGGTTGCGCCGGGGCCCGGCCCCTTCAGCAGACGCAGCCAACGCCCCCGGCCACGCCCGACGCCGCCCGCGCGCCCTGCCTCACGCCAACCCGGCGCCGCCCACCGCTACCGGCCGACTGCCCCGGTTACGCGCGGCTGAGCAAGGAGGGAGGAGAGGTGGCGGCGTACGGCGAGCCCATGCTCCACGCCCCGTGCATCGCGTCCGCGAAAGCCGCCGCCAGTTTGTGTTCGCCCGTCGGTCCCGGGTGCGTGCCGTCGTACGTGTCCTGGTGGATGTCGTACGTCGCGTGAGGCGCCGCCAGCAGCAGCGGGGACTCCTCGGGCGCGTCGAGGTTCGCGACCGCCTTCGTCAGCAACTCGTTGAAGCGGTCGCACTCGGCGGCGAACGGGGCGTCGGACTCCGCGCGGACGTTGGGGATGACCGGGTGGATCACCATCCGCACCCCGGGGTTGGCCGCACGGGCCTCAGTTATGAAGCGTTCCGCGTTGTCGGCGGTCTGGCCCGCGTCCGTGTAGAAGCCGAGATCTATCAGGCCCAGCGAGACCAGCAGGACGTCCGCCTTGGTCGAGGTGACCGTCTCCCGGATCAGGGGCGCCATGTGCAGCCAGCCCTCGCCCCATCCCGACAGGTGACGGCGCGCGTGCGCCGGAAAGGCCGGGTCGGCGTACTCGTACGACAGCGGGGCGTTCGCGAAGGTGTCGTACAGCTCGGTACGGGGGCCGACGATCTGGAACGGGCCGCCGTACGACGTCACCAGGTGCTGCCACATGCGATAGCGCCACGTGAAGTCGCCGGCGCGCCCGATGGTCATGGAGTCGCCGACGAACAGGAAGCGCATTGCGTCATCATCCCGGATCACCGCCGTGGCCTGCGACGTGATGATGAACACTTGGGCCATGCGCCCGCTCTCGTATGTCGTCGCCCCCAGTGCCGCAGCCGTCCTTCTCCTGCTCGCGTCCGCCGTCGGCGCCGCCGCCGAAGAGGGAGACGGCGACGGCGACTTCACGATCAAGGACCCGCGGATCACCGAGTCCAGTGGCCTCGCCGCGAGTCGGCTCCACCCCGGCATCTACTGGACGCACAACGACAGCGACGACGGTGCGTTCATATACGCCGTGGACTCCAGGAGCGGCGAGACGGTCGCGACTCTCACCATGCGTGGGGTCGGCTCCCCGCGCGACGTCGAAGCCATTTCCATCGGGCCGGACGGGAATCTGTACGTCGGTGACATCGGCGACAACCTCGACGGAAGCTGGAGCCATGTGTGGATCTACCGCTTCCCCGAGCCCAAGCAGCTCCGGAACGCGACTGTCGACGCGACCCAGTTCACCGTCAAGTACGCCGACGGGCCGCGCAACGCCGAGGCGCTGATGGTGCATCCCAAGACCGGCCGCGTCTACATCGCCAGCAAGAACGAGGACGGCGGCGGGCTCTACGAAGGCCCCGCCCGACTGTCGGCGGGGGGTACGAACGTCTTCCGGCGGGTGGGCGAGGTGCCGTGGGTGACGGACGGGGCCTTCTCGCCGGGCGGGAACGAGCTGGTACTGCGCTCCTACTTCAGCGCTCGTGCGTACGAGTGGAAGGACAACGGGCGGCTGGGGGCCGACCGCGGGGTGGGCGCACCGTTCCAGGGGCAGGCCGAGTCGGTGACGTACACGGCGGACGGGACAGCCATGATGTTCGGCTCTGAGGGCGTCGGAAGCGACGTACAGCGGGTGGATGTGGAGGGGCGGAAGGGGCGGGGGGACGACGGGTCCGGAGACAAGTCGCCCTCCTCGGGCGGGGGTGCGCGGGAGGACGGCAAGGGCGGGGAGGGCGGTGGTGACGGCAGTGGTGACGGCAGTGGTGACAGTGGTGGTGGCGACGGCAAGGCCGTACTGGGGCTCGTCGTCCTTGGGGGCGTGTTCACGGCTTTCCTCGGGCTGAAGCGGCTGCGGCGGCGGGCTTAGGTCGTGACGTAACGGTGTGTGATCGTTCGGCGTGCGAGCGTGACGAAGCCCTGGTTCGCTTGAGGGGACCCGCTCTTCCTAGCGTCAAGGAGTGACGATGAGCGTTGCAGGCGAATCCAGTGGCCGTGTGCAGCAGATGCGCGACAAGGCCGAGCAGCTGAAGCAGGCGGCCGAGCGCGCGACCGACCCGCAGGAGCGTCAGAAGCTGCTGGACAAGGCCGACCGGCTGCGGGAGCAGAGTCAGCAGGAGGGCAAGATGGGCGGCCAGCAGGGGTTCCTGCCCGAGTAGTCGCCTAGTCGCCCGAGTAGTCGGACTGGGTTCGGCAGTACGTCTGTCTGCCTGTCTGTTCTCGGCATCATCACGAGCCGATGGCCCTCCGTCCCGCGCGAGCGGACGGGGGCCATCGGTGCGTGATGCGTTCCAGGGAACGGTCGATTTCGCGTGCGTTCCCGGGAAGGGGCGATTCAGCGTGCGTTCCCGGGAGCAGGCGGCTGAGCGTGCGTTCCCCGGAACGGGTGCCCCCGCTGTCCGTTCCAGGGAGGGGCCGTGGGGGCCCTCGTTCCCCGGAACGTTTCCGGCCGTTCCCGGGAACGGCGCCCGCTCGCCCGTCCCCCTGGCTACAGACGGATCGTCCGACTTCCCGCCCGGGATTGTGCACAGTGGCGCAGGACCCGCCGCAGCGTCGCCCCTAGCCTCACCGGAACAGCACCAGCACCTATGAGGGGCGGTATCGGTGAACTGGCTCATCCATGACTATCGCGAGAGCGATCTCGCGGCAGTGGTCCACCTGATCGACACCACGGCCGAGCTCGGGCAGGAGTCCGTCTTCTCGCTCGCCGAGTGCATCGGTGCGCTCACCTCACGGCAGCCCGCCGTCGTCGCCGTGCACCAGGGTGTCCCCATCGGCGCGGCGCTCGCCTGTGTGGCCGGTGAGCGCGCCTGGGTGATGCGTATCGCGATCTCCTCCGCCTGGCGCGGGCGCGGTCTGGCCAGTGCGCTCCTGGTGGAGCTGGAGCGGCGGCTCGTCGCCGCCCGGGTGGGGCGTATCGCGTACGTACTGCCCGAGGAGGATCTCCTCGGCGAGGGACTGCTGAACGCGGGGTACACGCGCCAGCCCGCCGTCGCGTACTTCGAGAAGGTCGAGCCGCTCCACGGCCCCTCGGCCAACCTCCTGGAGGATCTCGGCGGGCGCTTCCTGCCCAGCGACCTCTGGGCCAAGGTGGCCGGCATGGAGGCGGAGAAGGACCTCATCGAGCGGCGCGTCGTACTGCCGCTCGCGCAGCCGGAGCGTGCCGCCCGGCACGGGGTCCGGCCGCCGCGCGCGGTCGCTCTTTTCGGGCCTCCCGGGACCGGCAAAACGACGTTCGCGAGAGGCATCGCTTCCAAGCTCGGCTGGCCGTTCGTCGAGCTGCTGCCGTCGCGGCTGGCCGACGAGGGCAATCTGGCCGCCGCGCTGCGCGACGCGTTCGCCCGTATCGCCGAGCTTGAGCGGGTGCTCGTCTTCATCGACGAGGTCGAGGAGATCGCTCCCGTACGAACCGAGCCCGCGCAGCCCGGCGGGATGCACGGAGTGACCAATGAGCTGCTCAAGCTCATACCGGGCTTCCGGGAGGGCGACGAGCGGCTTCTGGTGTGCGCCACCAACTCCATCCGGTCGCTCGACCCGGCGTTCCTGCGGCCCGGCAGGTTCGACTACCTGATCCCGATCGGTACGCCGGACAGGGCGGCGCGGGCGGCCATCTGGGCCCGGTACACGGACGGCAGGGCGGATGTGGACGTGGCGCGGCTGGTGGAGGCCAGCGAACTGTTCACGCCGGCCGACATCGAGCACGCGGCCCGCATCGCCGCCCAGGCCGCGTTCGAGCGGGACCTGGAGGAGATCGGGGCCGGCACGGGCGATCCGCGCGCGCTCGGTGCGAGTACGGAGGACTACCTGGCGGCCATCGCTCAGTGCCGGCCGACGGTGACGCCCGCGATGATCGACCAGTTCGACGCGGACATCACGGCCCACGCGCGATTCTGAGGGCGCGCGGGTCGACGGCCCCTGATGTCAAAATGGGACGGACGGCTCGGGGATGCTCACGTCACGTGGGAGGCCACGATCATGGCGTCGCAGAACGGACGAACCCCATCCTCTTCCCCTTCCCCTTCCCCGTTCGCGTCTCATCCGGAACCCGCGCCCCACCGTGACCTGTGGCCGGGGATCGCAGGGCTGGTGGCCGGAGGGCTGCTCATCGCCGGGCACATCCTGTGGATGCGTACACCGGACACGACCGGGCGTGGCGCGATCGGGAACGTCGTTTCCTTCTACTCGAAGGACAGCAACCAGGCGCTGGCGGAGACCTCGGCGCTGATGCTGCTGGCCACCGGCCTGCTGTTCATGTTCTTCCTGGTCGCGCTGTCCCGCCTGGCGGGGAACCGCTCGCACCTCGTGCTGGTGGGCGGCACCGTGTTCACCGTGTTTCTCATGGTCTCGGCGATCGCCGGGAACATGTTCGCGATCACGGCGGACAGTTCCGACGTGTTCCGCGTCGGCCCGGAGACGGCGCTCATCGCGATCCTGCTCCTGGACCTGGCGTACGGCGCGACGATCGCGGCGATGGCAGGCGCGGCGGTGCTGCTGTTCGCGGTGTGGCGTGTGGCGCGTGAGTCACGGGCGGTGCCGATGTGGCTCGGGTGGTTCGGGTTCGTGGTGGCGGTGCTGTCGCTGGGCGCGCCGTTCAGCGCCTGGGCCACGCCGGTGCTGCTGGGGGCGTGGATTGTGGCGGCGGCCGTCGTGCTGATCCTGAATGCGCGGGTGGCGCAGCGGGACGAGGGGGAGGAGCCGGCCGTGGCGCCCGCCGGAACGCCCTGACGTCCGGTACGTCCCGGGTACGTCCCCAGCGCGTCCGGTACGTCCCGGGCACGTCCGCAGTACGTCCGGTGAGTCCCGACGGCGGCCTCCTCACCGTCCCACCGCGCGCTCCGCCACCAGGGTCTCGAAGCCGGCGATCAGCCGGCGCAGGCCGAAATCGAAGTGGTCGAAGTCGGTGGAGAAGGTGTCCTCGTCGAGCGCCGCCGTCAGCGGGAACTCGCCGCTCGCCATGGCCCGTTCGAGGTACGGCAGCTGGCTTCCCCAGAAGTCCTCGTGGCTCAGCCCCGTCTCCTTGGCCGCCTCGACGGCCTCGGCCTCCATGCGGGCGACGCCGAGCACGAAACTCTGGACCGCGATGATCGCGGAGATCAGCTCCTGGTCCCTGAGCCCCATGCCCTGAAGCGCGGCCAACGATACTTCGAGGCCGCGCACGGCGCTCGGGCCGAGGACCGTGCGCGCCTGGTTGATCTTCAGTAGCCACGGATGGCGCCGCAGTAGAGCGAGATGGGTGCGCGCCATCGACTCCACGGCCGTCCGCCAGTCCACCGGCTCCCGAGTGTCGACGGAGTCGAGCGGTTCACCCTGTACGCGGTCGACCATCAGGTCGAGCAGCTCGGCCTTCCCCGGTACGTAGCGGTACAGCGACATCGTGCCGGTGCCCAGGTCGGTGGACAGACGGCGCATGGATACCGCGTCCATGCCCTCGGCGTCCGCGATCGCGACGGCGGCAGCGACGATGCGGTCGAGCGTGAGGCCGGGTTTGGGACCGCGGCTGGGGCGGGCGCCCGTACCCCAGAGGAGGTCGAGGCTGCGGCCGATGTCGCCGCTGCCGGTCGTGGCGCCGGTGGTGCTGGTGCTGCTGGTGGTGTTCGTCGCGCTCGTGTCGTCTGTTCCGCCGGGCCCGGTCGTCTGCTTCATGAGGTCACCTTAAATCTCCTGGACGGAAACTGAGTACGGTGTACTCTCATCAGAGTACGCCGTACTCAGTTATGTCGTGAGTGGGAAGGGGACCCCTTGTGAGTGGCACCGATTACGCCGTGCGGGCTGAAGGAATCCAGAAGCGGTACGCCGAGAAGAAGGGTGCGAAGGCAGGCAAGGGCGCGAAGGGGGGCGGCGCACACAAGCTCGCCCTCGACGGCTTCGACCTCGCCGTCCGCGCCGGCACGGTCCACGGCCTGCTCGGCCCCAACGGCGCGGGCAAGACGACCGCCGTGCGCGTCCTGGCCACGCTGCTCAAGTTCGACGGCGGCCGGGCGGAGGTCGCGGGCGTGGACGTAGCCCGCGATCCCCGGCTCGTACGCCGCCGGATCGGCCTCACCGGTCAGTACGCGGCGGTCGACGAAGTGCTGACCGGGCGGCAGAACCTCGAAATGTTCGGCCGCCTCTTCCACCTGGGCGGGACGCGGGCGAGGGTGCGGGCCGGAGAACTTCTTGAGCAGTTCGACCTCTTGGAGGCGGCCGACAAGGGCGTGGGCGCGTACAGCGGCGGGATGCGGCGCCGGCTCGACCTCGCCGCGTCGATGATCCTGGCCCCGCAGGTCCTCTTCCTCGACGAGCCGACGACCGGGCTCGATCCGCGCGGGCGGGGCGAAGTGTGGGATGCGGTACGGGCCTTGGTGGCGGGCGGTACGAGCGTACTGCTGACGACCCAGTACCTGGACGAGGCCGACAAGCTCGCCTCGCACATCACCGTCATCGACCGGGGGCGGGCCATCGCCGACGACACCCCGGACGGGCTGAAGAACCGGGTCGGCGGCGACCGTATCGAAGTCGTCGTCGGGCACGCGGAGGACCTCGGCGTGGCCGCAAAGGTGATCGCGCGCGTCGCGGACACCGACACCGAACCGGAGATCGACGGCGCGGCGCTGCGGGTCCACGCGCAGGTGCGCGACCGGGTGGCGGCTCTGACGGAGGTGGCGCGGACCCTTCAGGACGAGGGGATCGCGGTGGAGGACATCGGGTTGCGCAGGCCGAGCCTCGACGACGTATTCCTGCGCCTGACCGGACACCGTACGGAACTGGAGGCAGCGGCATGAGTGCTGTGAGCACCGCGGATGTGACCCTGACGGGACCCGAGCGGCGGCTGTACTGGGCGCTGGCCGACTGCTGGAACGTAACCAGGCGCACTCTCACCCACTATTGGCGCCAGCCCATCACCATCGTCTGGCAGCTCGGTTTCCCGATCATCTCCGTGCTGCTGTACGGGTTCGTCTTCGGCGAGGCGATGGCGGTACCCGGGGACGGGGACTACCGGGAGTTCCTGATGCCCGGCATGTTCGCCTCCACCATGGCCTTCGGGTTCATGAACACGACGATGGCCGTGGTGACCGACTCCACGAAGGGCGTCATCGACCGCTTCCGCTCCATGCCGATGGCGCCGTCGGCTGTGGCGTCGGGGCGGGGCGTGTCCGATCTGCTGGTCGCCTGCGCGGAGTTGGCGATCCTGGCGGTGACGGCCCTGCTCATCGGCTGGGAGGCCGAGGGCGGCGCGCCCGCCGCGGTGGCGGCCTTCGGGCTGCTTCTGCTGCTGCGCTTCAGCCTGATCTGGGTGGGGGTCTGGCTGGGACTGCTCGTGCCCAGTGCGGAGGCGGCGGGTGGGCTGTACGCGGTCGCCTTCCCGCTCACGATGATCTCCAGCATCTTCGTGGCGCCGTCGCTGATGCCGAGCTGGCTGGGTCCGATCGCGGCCTGGAATCCCGTCTCGTCGACGGTCACGGCGACCCGCGAGCTGTTCGGCCAGCAGGTGAGCGGCGGCACGTGGATCGAGGAGAACGCGGTGTTGATGGCGGTGGTCTGGCCGCTCGTGATCAGTGCGGTGTTCCTGCCGCTCGCGGTACGGCGGTTCCAGGGGCTCAGCCGTTGAGTCCGGAGTCGCTGAGCCGCTGAACTGCTGAGTCGCTGAGCCGAGGGTTTGGGGGGTGGGCCCGGAAGGGGGGCGGGCCCACCCGGTCGTGGCTAGGCCGGGCACTCCTTCCAGGCCAGCCGGTAGATGGTCTTGATGTCGCCGTCCGTCGAGTCCATGGTGATGAAGCTGTTCGTCTTCGCCGGGTCGGATGTGCCCGCGCTGACCCGCAGTTCGGTGTTGATGTTGAAGTTCCGCTTCACGCCGCAGGGCGCCCAGACCAGTTGGCCCCAGTCGGTCTCGTCGGTGGCCTGCCAGTTGTTGTCGTACGGCCCGGTGTGCGGGTGGCTTCTGGACGCCGTGTCGGGGGAGCCCTGGAAGTAGTACGACGCCTTCTGGATGGCGGTGGCACCGGCCTGGAGGCGGGCGTAGCCGCGGTAGTCGGCGCTGGCGACAGCGTAGGTGAAGCCGTGCGGGACGTGGACGATCAGGTTGAGCTGGCAGTTCTTGCGGAAGTCGGTCGGCTTCGCGCCCAGGCCGACTTGGGCGAGGTAGTCGCTGTACGTAATGGTGAAGGCCGTGTTGTCCGGGGAAACGGCGACAGCGGCCGTCCCCTGGCGGCAGCCCGAACCGTTGACGGTCGCTATCTCGATGACGATCTTGTCGGGCGGTGCGATGATCCCGGGGCCGGGGGCCGCGGCGGCGTTTTGCGCTACCAGGGTTGAGGCGAGCAGCGTGGCGGCCGCACCGCCGACGAGCAGCGCTCGGTGTCGGGGTTTGCGACCTGGTTCGCGTCCGGGCTCAAGTCCGAGCTTGGGTCCGGCCTTGGGTTCGGACTTGGGCCCGGACTTGGGTTCGGACTTGGGCCCGGGCATGTGTCTGGGCATGGTGCTCCGATCGGTCGTCGGGCGAACTTGGGGGGTCCAGCCGAAGAAACTGCGTGGCGCCGATGAAACTGGCGTGAGCATGTCAAACATTCAAGCGGTTCCGGCCGGTGCTCGAAGCGCCGGAACCCTTCGGACTGTAGGCAGCGGGGCGGAACCTGAATAGGGCGGTTATCGGCCGAGCGCGCGAAACGGCGCACGAAAAGGGGCCCGTCCGACGGCGTGACGGCGTCGGACGGGCCCCTCTTGCGTGCGTACGACTAGAGCTTCTCGATCACGTAGTCGACGCAGGCCGTCAGCGCCTGGACGTCGGCCGGGTCGACCGCCGGGAACATCGCCACGCGCAGCTGGTTGCGGCCCAGCTTGCGGTACGGCTCCGTGTCGACGATGCCGTTCGCGCGCAGCGCCTTGGCTACCGCCGTGGCGTCGATCTCGTCGGAGAAGTCGATCGTGCCGATGACCTGCGAGCGCTTGGCCGGGTCGGTGACGAACGGCGTCGCGTACTTGGACTCTTCGGCCCAGCCGTACAGGTTGCCCGCAGAGGTCGCGGTGCGGCGGACCGACCAGTCGAGACCGCCCTGCGTGTTGATCCACTTCAGTTGGTTGTCGAGCAGGAAGAGGGTCGCGAGCGCGGGGGTGTTGTACGTCTGGTTCTTGAGGGAGTTGTCGATCGCCGTGGGGAGGCTGAAGAACTCCGGGATGTGGCGGCCGGACGCGTGGACACGCGCGGCGCGCTCCAGAGCGGCCGGGGAGAAGGCCGCGATCCACAGGCCGCCGTCGGATGCGAAGGATTTCTGCGGGGCGAAGTAGTAGACGTCGGTCTCGGCGATGTCGACCGGCAGGCCGCCCGCCCCGGACGTGGCGTCGACCACGACGAGGGAGCCGGCGTCGGCGCCCTCGACGCGCTTGATCGGGGCCGCGACACCGGTCGAGGTCTCGTTGTGGGTGAAGGCGTAGACGTCGACACCCGCCTCGGCCTGCGGGTCCGGGTGGGTACCGGGGTCGGAGGCGATCACGGTCGGGTCGTCCAGCCAGGGCGCCATCTTGGCGGCCTTCGCGAACTTCGACGAGAACTCGCCGAAGTTCAGGTGCTGGGACTTCTGCTCGATCAGGCCGTGGGTCGCGATGTCCCAGAAGGCGGTGGAACCGCCGTTGCCCAGGATCACCTCGTAGCCCTCGGGGAGCTGGAAGAGGTCGCGTACGCCGTCACGCACCGAGCCGACCAGGTTCTTGACCGGGGCCTGGCGGTGGGACGTACCGAGGAGTGAGGTGCCGGTCGCGGCCAGGGCGTCCAGCGCCTCCGTACGCACCTTGGAGGGGCCCGCGCCGAAACGGCCGTCGGCGGGCTTCATGTCAGCGGGAATCTGGATCTCAGCCACGAGCCGGAGCGTAGCCGGTCCTGGGTGGTGCGGGAGACGCGCGTCCGGCGAGTGAGACGCGCGCTCCGGCTCGTGAGACGGCCACGGGTGGTGTGTACGGGTGCATACGAGCGGGGGGCGGCGGGATGCGCCGCGCGTACGGGCTGCGGTGGGATGTGCGGTGCGTACGGGTGGCAGGGGTGCACGGGCGGTTCTGTGGGCAGGGCGCACGGGCGGTCGCGGGGGCGGCAGTGTGGGCGGGCGAGTGGGCCGTGCGTGCGGGGGCGTGCGGGCTGTGCGAGTGGGGCGTGCGGGCTGTGCCGGTTGTGCGGGTTGACGGGTTCGGAGCCGGGGTTGCGGGGGCATCCTTGGCCCCATGTCTGATCACAGGGACGTCGACGTCAACGGGGACAGCGGCCGGGGCCGGGGCGGACCGGGCAGTCGGCGCGAGGACGGCCGTCGCGGGGACGGCCGTCGCGGGGGCGGCGACACGGCGGCGCTGGCGCGCGAGCTGCGCGGGGCCGTGCACGGTGAAGTGGCCTTCGACGCGGCGGCGCGCGCTCTGGTGACGATGGACGCCTCCAACTACCGGCGCGTGCCGCTCGGTGTCGTCGCCCCGCGCGACGCCGCCGATGTGGCCGCCGCGCTCGCCGTCTGCCGGGCGCACGGGGTGCCCGTCGTGCCGCGCGGCGGGGGGACGTCGATCGCGGGCCAGGCCACGGGCACGGGCGTCGTCCTCGACTTCACCCGCCACATGCGCGCCATCACGGACCTGAATCCCGAAGCCCGCACCGCCGTGGTCCAGCCGGGCGTCGTCCTGGACGATCTGCGCGCCGCCGCCGGCGCGTACGGACTGACCTTCGGCCCCGACCCGTCCACGCACAGCCGCTGCACGCTCGGCGGCATGATCGGGAACAACTCGTGCGGCTCGCACTCGGTGGCCTGGGGAACGACGGCCGACAACATCACCCGCCTGACGGTCCTCGGTTACGGCGGCGACGTGCTGCGCCTGGGGCGAGGCTGGGAAGGGGCACCCGAAGGACTGAGCGTTCTCGTGAACGACAACTTGACGCTCCTGCGTACTGGTTTCCCGGAACTGCCGCGCCGTATCTCCGGATACGCCCTGGACGCGCTGCTTCCCGAGAACGGCGTCGACCTCGCGCGGGCGTTCTGCGGAAGCGAGGGCACGCTCGGGGTGGTGAGCGAGGCGACCGTACGGCTGGTGGAGGCACCCCGCGCACGCGCACTCGCCGTTCTCGGGTACGCCGGTGAGAGTGCCGCGGCGGAGGCCGCTCCCGCGCTCCTTTCGTACGGCCCTCTCACCGTGGAAGGGATGGCCGAAGACCTCGTTCCCGAGAACGAGCGGAAGCTGCTCCCGCGCGGCTCCGCCTGGCTGTTCGTGGAGATGGGCGGGGATACGCAGGCCGAAGCCCTCTCCCGCGCCGAGCACCTGCTGAAGGCCGCCCAGGCGCTCGACGGAACGGTCGTCACGGACACGGCCGGACAGCGCGCTCTGTGGCGCATCCGCGAGGACGCCAGCGGTACGGCGACACGGATGCCCGACGGGAGCGAGGCATGGCCCGGGTGGGAGGACTGCGCCGTGCCGCCCGCACGGCTCGGCGCGTACCTGCGCGACTTCAGGTCGCTGCTCGCCGAGCACGGCCTGCGCGGCACGCCCTACGGGCACTTCGGCGACGGCTGCATCCATGTCCGTATCGACTTCGACCTGCTCACTGAGAGCGGCGTACGGCGCTTTCGCACGTTCTCCGAGGAGCAGGCGGAACTCGTCGTCGCGCACGGCGGCTCGCTCTCCGGAGAACACGGCGACGGACAGGCACGCGCCGAACTGCTTCCGAAGATGTACGGGAACGAACTGGTCGCGCTTTTCGGCCGCTTCAAGGACGTGTGGGACCCGGCCGGCGGAATGAACCCGGGCGTGCTCGCCCGCCCCGCCCGGCTGGACGAGAACCTCCGCTTCGCGGTGCTTCCCGAGCAGCCCGTCGACGTCACCTTCGCCTACCCGCACGACGGCGGTGATTTCTCGGCCGCCGTACGCCGCTGTGTGGGCGTCGCGAAGTGCCGTACCGAGTCGGTGACGGGAGCGGGCGTCATGTGCCCCTCTTTCCGGGCCACGGGAGACGAACAGCACTCCACGCGCGGGCGCGCGCGTCTGCTGCACGAAATGCTCGCCGGAGAGGTCGTCACGGACGGTTGGCGGTCGGAGGAGGTACGGGACGCCCTGGACCTGTGCCTGTCCTGCAAGGGGTGCAGGAGCGACTGTCCGGTGGGCGTCGACATGGCGACGTACAAGGCGGAATTCCTGCACCACCACTACAGGGGCCGGATACGTCCCGCAGCGCACTACGCGATGGGATGGCTTCCCGTGTGGCTGCGTGCGGCGGCTCCGTTCGCGCGTGTGCTGGGGCCCGCTTCCCGGGTACGCCCACTTGCCGCCCTCATGAAGCGCCTGGGAGGCATCGCTCCGGAACGCGACCTGCCCTCCCTCGCGCCCGCCACCTTCAGAAGCTGGTGGCGAACCCGGAACAGGACGGCCCACGAACGGCCCCCGAAGCCCGGCGCCACGACGGTCGTCCTGTGGCCCGACACCTTCACCAACCATCTCTCCCCGGAGGTCGGCCGCGCCGCCGTACGCGTACTGGAAGCGGCCGGGCTGCGGGTCGTGATGCCACCGCGACAGCTGTGCTGCGGCCTCACCTACGTGTCGACCGGACAGCTCGACAGGGCCCGCGCGGTCATGCGCCGCACCCTGGACGGCA
This sequence comes from Streptomyces sp. TRD_SC_5, assembly GCF_056836825.1. Classification (NCBI taxonomy): domain Bacteria; kingdom Bacillati; phylum Actinomycetota; class Actinomycetes; order Kitasatosporales; family Streptomycetaceae; genus Streptomyces; species Streptomyces sp. TRD_SC_5. Next base: position 4,137,925 of record NZ_JBWZZS010000001.1, read on the forward strand.
TGGAAAGCGCCAGCGCCGCCGGACTGCCCGTCGTCGTCCTGGAACCGAGCTGCGCGGCCGCGCTCAAGGCGGACCTCCCAGAACTCCTGCCGGGCGACCCGAGAGCGGCCGCGCTCGCTTCCTCGGTACGCACCTTCGCGCAGGTGCTGGAGGAGTACGCCCCGCACTGGCAGCCACCCGGGATCGACCGCCGGGTCGCGGGCCAGACGCACTGCCACCAGCACGCCGTACTGGGCGACGCGGCGGAACAGCGGCTGCGCGAGCGGGCAGGCCTCACGGGCACGCTGAGCGGCGGCTGCTGCGGCCTGGCCGGAAACTTCGGCTTCGAGCGCGGCCACTACGACGTATCGGTGGCCTGCGCGGAGGAACAACTGCTCCCGTCGGTGCGCGACGCCGACCAGGGAACGGAGATCCTGGCCGACGGCTTCTCCTGCCGCACGCAGCTGGAGCAACTGGCGGGCCGCAGGGCGAGGCACTTGGTGGAGGTACTGGCAGAGGGGCTGGCAGAGGAGCGGGACGTCTGACGGACTGGACCGGCCCTTACTGGCTACGGCATCACCAAGGCAGGGCCTCGGCGCCCACATCGACCAGGGCCGCCAGAAAGTGCTGCGCACCGGTGCCGAAGGCCGCTGCCAGGGCGTAACCGACGCTGATGTCGACGGGGCCGGGCACAGTGCCCTCGGACCACACCGCGATGACACTGGCGTCACCGTCCGCCTGGAAGACCCCGAGCCGCGCACCGTCGCGCAGCAGCCGGCTCTCGATGAGCGTGTGCGGCACGAGCCGGTACGTGATGTCGCCGATGGTGGCGTCGACCCGGTACGAGCGACGGCTGAGGCGTCCTCGGGCCGGCACGAGCAGGGCGGTGGTGCCGTCGACCGTCAGGGAGAGGCGGTGCGCGGCCCGGGTGCCCACCGGAGTCACACCGTCTGTCCGGCTGCTGTCTGCCGGGTCGCCGGGCGGACCGCCGTCCGACGAGTTGTCCTCCGACGAGTTGTCCTCCGACGGGCTGCCGTCCGAGGGGTTGCCGTCGGTCCGCAGGAGCAGCGCGGTCGGAATGCCGGGCCCTGAAACCTCCACCCGGCCCTTCGCCGTGTCCAGCGTGATCGTGACGGCTCCGGCTCCGGAGACGCCTTCGTCAGAGATGTGATGGTGCGGAGATCTCATCGAGGAGTGCCTTCCCCAGGTCGTCGACCGGGTATTCGGTGTTGGACAGTACTGCGACCCCGCGCGGCCCGCTCGGCACGGGGTCGCAGTCGAGGGCCAGGTAGGGGGCGGAGCCGCCCGTGGCGCCGTTGTGCCAGAGGCGGTCACGGCCGCGATCCTCGTTCACCAGCCATCCGAGGCCGATCCGGTTGCCGGGTACGGCCGCGGCCCGCGGCACCGTGGCCGACTGGCCGGGGGCAGCCCCGCGCGCAATGGCGGTCAGCAGCCGTGCCATGTCCTCCGCTGTCTGGGCCGACGACTGCCGAGCGTGGTGAACCTGGTCCGTTCGCCGTCGAGCAGGGCGACGGACAGGACCTGGCGCCGGCCGGCGTGCGGCATATCGAGGGCGCGTACCCGTTCGGCCAGCTCTTCGTCGCCATGAACCCAGAGGCCGGTATCACCGCTGTTGGTCAACGGGGGCTTCCCTTCGCGTCGGACAGGGGCTCGGGCAGGGGGTTCCACAGGAGTGCCGGAGCGGACGAATGTACGTACGGACGATCGTACGGACGACGACGACCGGGCCGCCGCGCCGCCGTACCCGGGCGTGAGTTGACGCGCACGGGCTGCCCACCGGCGAGCTGCTGCCAGGAGGTGATGTCCCCGAGGCTCCGGTCAGGGGTGTGGACATATAACGGTCCTGGTCCATTTACCGTGGAGCGTATGGACCAGCCCACCTCCGCCGCCCCCGGCCACGCGCCCGCCTCCGCTTCCGCTCCTTCGATGCCCGACGGCGGCCCCACCGCCGGCACCGGTACGCCCCCCGGAGCGCGGCTCGGGGGCCGGATCGGGCCGGTGGCGATGGTGGTGGCTGGGGGGCTGTCGGTGCAGTTCGGCTCCGCCGTCGCGGTGACGCTGATGCCGAGCACGGGAGCGGCCGGAGTCGTCGCCGTGCGGCTCGCCGTCGCGGCCGTGATCCTGCTCGTCGTGTGCCGGCCGCGCGTGCGCGGGTACGGGCGCGCCGACTGGTGGACCATCGCCGCCTTCGGGCTCGCGATGGCCGGCATGAACGGCCTCTTCTACCAGTCGCTGGACCGCATCCCGCTGGGCGTGGCCGTGACCCTGGAGGTGCTCGGCCCGCTCGCGCTCTCGGTGTTCGCCTCGCGCCGCGCCATGAGCTTCGTGTGGGCCGCACTCGCGCTCGGCGGTGTCGCGCTGCTCAGCGGCGGGGGCTTCGACCGGCTGGATCCCGTCGGCGCGGCGTACGCGGTCGCAGCCGGCGGCTGCTGGGCGGCGTACATCCTCTTCAGCGCGCGGACCGGGCGCAGGTTCCCGCAGGCGGACGGGCTGGCGCTGGCGATGGCGGTCGCGGCGCTTCTGAGCCTGCCGTTCGGGATAGCGGAGGCGGGCAGTCGGCTGCTGGAGCCGCACACGTTGATGCTGGGGGTGGCGGTGGCTCTGATGTCGTCCGTACTGCCGTACACGCTGGAACTGCTGGCGCTGCGCCGGCTGCCGGCCGCGACATTCGCCGTACTGATGAGCCTGGAGCCGGCCATCGCGGCGGTCGCCGGGTTCCTGGTGCTGCACCAAGCCCTCTCGACGACCGACGCGCTGGCGATCGCGCTGGTCATCGGAGCGAGCATGGGCGCGGTACGGAGCCAGGCGCGTCAGGGGCGCCGGGAGCGGGCCAAGTCGGCCACGTAGTCCCGGCCGGCTGCGGCTGGGTTCGGCCGGACTCCCGCCGGACTCCCGCCGGACTCCCGCCGGGATTCCGACGTTGGCGAATAATGCAAGCATGCTTGCTTGTTTCTTGCGGGGCTGCCATGCTCCGGACACACCGCCCTACCCCGAGGGGAGCGCACCGTGTTCGATCCGGCAGCCGTGCTCGACGATCTCCGTGCCGAAGGCGACGAACTCGACCAGCTGGTCGGGTGCCTGAGCGAGAAGCAATGGTCGCTCGCCACACCCGCGCCACGCTGGACCGTCGCCCACCAGATCGCGCATCTCGCCTGGACGGACACGGCCGCGCTGCTGTCCGTCACCGACCCGGAGGGCTTCGCGGCGGAGGCTCAGGAGGCGCTTGCCGCGCCCGAACGCTTCGTCGACGACGGCGTCGAGGCGGGGGCCGAGCTGCCGGTCGACGAGCTGCTGGCGTGGTGGCGGGACGGGCGCGAGCAGCTCCAGCGTGCGCTGCGCGCCGCGCCGGAGGGAGTGAAGTTCTCCTGGTACGGGCCACCGATGGGCGTCGCTTCGATGGCGACCGGGCGGCTGATGGAGACCTGGGCGCACGGCAAGGACATCGCGGACGCGGTGGGTGCGCGCCGTGAACCGACAGTGCGGCTGCGGCATGTGGCACGGATCGGGGTACGGGCGCGCGGCTACGCCTTCGCGGTGCGCGGGCTCACCCCGCCCGCCGAGGAGTTCCGGGTCGAGCTGACCGCGCCGGACGGGTCGGGGCTGTGGGTGTACGGCCCCGAGGACGCCCGGCAGCGGGTCACCGGGCCGGCGCTCGACTTCTGTCTCCTGGTGACGCAGCGGGCGCACCGTGACGACTTGGCGGTACGTGCCGAGGGCGCCGACGCCGACCGGTGGCTGGACATCGCGCAGGCGTTCGCGGGACCGGCGGGCGCGGGGCGGCAGCCGAAGCGGCGGGACGGGGAGCAGGCGTGACCACCGCGAGTGGGCGGCGGCCGCTGCGCATCGCGAACGCCTCGGGCTTCTACGGTGACCGCTTCGACGCCATGACGGAGATGCTCACCGGCGGCGAACTCGACGTACTCACCGGTGACTACCTCGCCGAACTGACCATGCTCATCCTCGGGCGCGACCGACTGAAGGACCCGCGTCTCGGGTACGCCAAGACCTTCCTTCGGCAGCTGGAGGAGAACCTCGGCCACGCACACGAGCGCGGCGTGCGGATCGTTGCCAACGCGGGAGGCCTCAACCCGGCAGGACTTGCGGACGCCGTACGGGAACTGGCGGAACGGGTCGGCGTTCCGTCCTTGCGGGTCGCTCACGTGGAAGGCGACAGCCTGCCGCTGCCGGAAGGGGCGCTCACCGCGAACGCCTACCTGGGCGGCGGCGGGATCGCGCAGTGCCTGGGAGCAGGCGCGGACGTGGTGGTGACCGGGCGTGTCACGGACGCGGCGCTCGTCACGGGACCGGCGGCGTGGTGGTTCGGCTGGGGCCCCGAGGAGTACGACCGCTTGGCGGGGGCGGTGGTGGCGGGGCATGTGCTGGAGTGCGGGACGCAGGCGACGGGGGGCAACTACGCGTTCTTCGCCGACCAGAACGACCGTTCCCGCGAACGCACCGTAACGCGCCCTGGTTTCCCGCTCGCAGAGATCCATGCCGACGGTTCTTCGGTCATAACGAAGCACCCGGGAACGGACGGTTACGTCGACACGGGAACGGTCACCGCCCAGCTCCTCTACGAAACGGGCGCACCCCGGTACGCGGGCCCCGACGTCACGGCACGACTCGACACGGTACGGCTGACCCAGGACGGCCCCGACCGGGTGCGGATCTCGGGCGTACGCGGAGAGGCCCCGCCGCCCACCCTCAAGGCGGGGGTGACGCGGGTGGGCGGGTGGCGGAACGAGGTCGTGTTCGTACTGACGGGCCTGGACATCGAGGCGAAGGCCGACCTCGTACGCGCCCAGGTGGAGCACGCGCTGTCGGCGGCGAAGCACCGCCCGGCCGAGGTCCGGTGGGATCTGGCGCGCACGGACCGGCCGGACGCGGACACGCAGGAGTGCGCGAGCGCGCTGCTGCGGCTGGTCGTACGGGACCCGGATCCGGCGAACGTCGGCCGAGTGATCAGCGGAGCGGCGATCGAGCTGGCGCTCGGCAGCTACCCGGGCTTCCACGTGACGGCTCCGCCGGGGAAAGGGGCGCCGTACGGGATCTTCGAGGCGGCGTACGTGCACGCGGGGGAGGTGGAACACGTCGCGGTGCTGCCCGAGGGGGAGCGGGTGCGTGTGCCGCATCCAGCGGTTACGCGGGGCCTCGAGCCGACGGAAGATGCGACGCCCCTGCCACCCGTACTGACCGGCCCGACGCGCAGGGCGCCGCTCGGTACGGTCGCGGGCGCCCGCAGCGGGGACAAGGGCGGGGACGCGAACGTCGGTGTCTGGGTGCGGTCCGACGAGGCATGGCGGTGGCTCTTCCACACGCTGACGGTGGACCGCTTCCGCGAACTGCTCCCGGAGACGCGGGCTCTCCCGGTCGCGCGGCACGTCCTGCCGAACTTGCGCGCGGTGAATTTCGTGGTCGAGGGACTCCTGGGCGAGGGAGTCGCATCCCAGGCCCGCTTCGACCCCCAGGGAAAGGCACTGGGCGAGTGGCTGCGCTCCCGACACATCGACATCCCGGAGGTACTCCTGTGACGGCCCAACGCTCCCGCGCGGTGGCGCACTTTCAGCCTGTTCGGCGTTTGGGGACCGGGGTCTGGGGCCGGGCCCCAGTTCTGGAAGGGGCGGGTAGGGGAAAGGCGCCGCAGGCATCCGCACTCGCCCCCGTACTCGCCTCCGAACGCGTCGCGGCGGTGGCCCCGTGACCGTACTCCCCACCGCACTCGACCCGCACGCCCCCGACTACGCCACAAACCGCGCCGCCATGCTCGCCAAACTGGCCGACCTCGACGCCGAGCACGCCAAGGCGCTCGCCGGCGGCGGCGACAAGTACACAGCCCGCCACCGCAAGCGCGGCAAACTGCTCGCCCGCGAGCGCATCGAGCTGCTGCTCGACCCCGACACCCCGTTCCTGGAACTGTCCCCGCTCGCAGCCTGGGGCAGCGACTACGCCGTAGGCGCGTCCATGGTCACCGGTATCGGCGTCGTAGAGGGCGTCGAATGCCTCATCACCGCCACCGATCCCACCGTCCGAGGCGGCGCCTCCAACCCCTGGACGCTCAAGAAGGCCCTCCGCGCCAACGAGATCGCCCACGCCAACCGCCTGCCCTGCATCAGCCTCGTAGAGTCCGGCGGCGCGGATCTCCCCTCCCAGAAGGAAATCTTCATCCCCGGCGGTGCGCTCTTCCGCGACATCACCCGCCTCTCGGCGGCGGGAATCCCGACCGTCGCGGTCGTCTTCGGCAACTCCACGGCCGGCGGGGCGTACATCCCCGGAATGTCCGACCACACCATCATGATCAAGGAGCGTTCCAAGGTCTTCCTCGGCGGCCCGCCCCTCGTCAAGATGGCCACCGGAGAGGAATCGGACGACGAATCCCTCGGCGGCGCCGAAATGCACGCCCGTACCTCCGGGCTCGCCGACTACTTCGCCGTGGACGAGCACGACGCCCTGCGCCAGGCGCGCCGCGTGGTCGCCCGCCTCAACTGGCGCAAGGCGCAAGCCGACCCGCCCACTCCCGTCCCCGCCGAACCGCCCAAGTACGACGAGGAAGAGCTCGCCGGCATCGTCCCCGGCGACCTCAAGGTCCCCTTCGACCCGCGCGAAGTGATCGCCCGCATCGTCGACGCCTCCGACTTCGACGAGTTCAAGCCGCTCTACGGCCCCAGCCTGGCCACCGGTTGGGCCCGCCTCCACGGCTACCCCATAGGCATCCTCGCCAACGCACAGGGCGTCCTGTTCAGCGCGGAGTCGCAGAAGGCCGCCCAGTTCATCCAGTTGGCGAACCAGCGCGACATCCCTCTCCTCTTCCTCCACAACACCACCGGCTACATGGTCGGCAAGGAGTACGAGCAGGGCGGCATCATCAAGCACGGCGCGATGATGATCAACGCGGTCTCCAACTCCAAGGTCCCGCACCTCTCCGTCCTGATGGGCGCCTCCTACGGAGCCGGTCACTACGGCATGTGCGGCCGCGCCTACGACCCCCGCTTCCTCTTCGCCTGGCCGAGCTCCAAGTCCGCCGTCATGGGCCCGCAACAGCTCGCCGGGGTGCTCTCGATCGTCGCCCGCGCGTCCGCCGCCGCGAAGGGGCAGCCGTACGACGACGAGGCCGACGCGGGGCTGCGCGCCATGGTCGAGCAGCAGATCGAGTCGGAGTCCCTGCCGATGTTCCTGTCGGGGCGGCTGTACGACGACGGGGTCATCGACCCCCGCGACACCAGGACCGTGCTGGGGCTGTGCCTGTCCGCGATCCACACGGCACCGGTCGAGGGCGCGCGCGGCGGCTTCGGCGTCTTCCGGATGTGAAGGATTTCCGATGAGCCTCCCGATGATTTCCTCCGTCCTCGTAGCCAACCGCGGCGAGATCGCCTGCCGCATCTTCCGTACGTGCGCACACCTCGGCATCACCACGGTCGCCGTGTACTCCGACGCGGACACGGGTGCGCTCCACGCGCGTTCCGCGGACGTTGCCGTACGCCTCCCGGGAACGGCCCCGGCCGACACGTACCTGCGCGGTGATCTCGTCGTGAAGGCCGCCCTCGCGGCCGGCGCGGACGCCGTGCATCCCGGGTACGGCTTCCTTTCGGAGAGCGCCGAGTTCGCCCGCGCCGTACTGGACGCGGGCCTGGTGTGGATCGGGCCGACCCCGGAGGCGATCGACGCCATGGCCTCCAAAACGCGCGCCAAGGAACTCATGGCGGCCTCCGGAGTCCCCCTCCTCGCCCCCGTGGCCCTCGACAAGGCCACCGACGAAGATCTTCCGCTCCTCCTCAAGGCGGCGGCTGGAGGTGGCGGCAGGGGCATGCGGGTCGTACGCGATCTCGCGGCGATCCCGGGAGAGCTCACAGCGGCCACCGCGGAAGCGCGGTCCGCCTTCGGCGACGGGGAGGTGTTCGCCGAGCCGTACGTCGAACGCGGCCGCCACGTCGAGGTCCAGGTGATGGCCGACGCGCACGGCACGGTGTGGGCGCTCGGCACCCGCGACTGCTCGCTCCAGCGCCGGCACCAGAAGGTCGTCGAGGAGGCTCCCGCGCCCGGGTTGGACGACGCCCTTCGTACAACCCTGCACGACGCCGCGGTGGCGGCGGCGAAGGCGGTGGACTACCGGGGCGCGGGAACGGTCGAATTCCTCGTCTCGGCCGAGGGCCGCCCGTACTTCCTGGAAATGAACACCCGGCTCCAGGTCGAGCACCCCGTGACGGAAGCGGTGTACGGCATCGACCTGGTGGCGCTCCAGCTGCGCGTCGCCGAGGGCGAGGCCCTGCCGCCCGAACCACCGACCCCCTCGGGCCACGCTGTGGAGGCCCGCCTCTACGCGGAGGACCCTTCCCGCGACTGGCAGCCCCAGACGGGCCTCCTGCACGCCCTGAGCGTCACCGAGACGACACCGGGCGTGCGACTCGACAGCGGGTACGCCGACGGGGACCTCGTGGGCGTGCACTACGACCCGATGCTGGCCAAGGTGATCGCCCACGCCCCCACCCGCGCCGAAGCCGTACGCAAACTGGCCCATGCCCTGGAGCGCGCCCGGATCCACGGCCCGGTGACCAACAGGGACCTGCTCGTACGCTCGCTACGGCACCCGGACTTCGCGGCCGCGCGACTCGACACAGGGTTCTACGACCGGCACCTGGGCGCCCTCACAGAGGCGTCCGCGGACGCCTCGGAAGGAGCGCTCGCAGCGCTCGCCGCGGCCCTCGCCGACGCTGCCGCCCGGCAGAGCGCGGGAACAACCACGACAGCCCGTCTCGGCGGCTGGCGCAACGTGGCGTCCCAGCCCCAGCTGAAGATCTACCGGGCCGAGCCCGACGGGAGGGAGCACCAGGTCCGTTACCGGGCCACCCGAAACGGCGTTGCTGCGGAAGGCATGCCGGGCGTTCGCGTGAACGACGTACAGACCGATCACGTGACGCTCGAAATCGACGGCGTACTGCGGCACTTCCTCATCGCGGCGCACCGCGGCGGCCGGACGTACGTCGACACGTCCACCGGCGGCTCGCACACCCTCACCGCACTGTCCCGATTCCCCGACCCCACAGCCAGTGCGGCGCCGGGGTCCCTGCTCGCTCCCATGCCCGGAACCGTCGTTCGCGTCGCCGAGGGCCTCGAGGAAGGCACACACGTCACCGCCGGGCAGGCCCTGCTCTGGCTGGAGGCCATGAAGATGGAGCACCGCATCTGCGCTCCCGCCTCCGGCACGCTCACCGCGCTCCACGCCGCCCCCGGCCGCCAGGTCGAGGTCGGCGCCCTGCTCGCCGTCGTACGGGCCGAAGAGCCTGGCGAAGAGTCTCTGGAGGAACAGCAGTCATGAGCAACGCCGTTGTAGAGACCGAAGAACACAAGGCACTCCGAGCGGCCGTCGCCGCTCTCGGGAAGCGTTATGGACGCGACTACATGACCACCGTCGTGCGCGAAGGAGCGCACCCCGACGCGCTCTGGGCCGAGGCCGCCAAGCTCGGCTACCTCGGTGTGAACCTCCCCGAGGCGTACGGCGGAGGTGGCGGCGGGATAGCGGAACTGTCCATAGTCCTGGAGGAGCTCGGTGCGGCCGGCTGCCCGCTCCTCATGATGGTCGTCTCGCCCGCCATCTGCGGCACCGTCATCGCGCGCTTCGGTACGGACGAACAGAAGACCGCCTGGCTGCCGGGCCTCGCCGACGGAAGCCTCACCATGGCCTTCGGCATCACCGAGCCCGACGCCGGATCGAACTCCCACCGCATCACCACCACGGCACGCCGTGACGGCGACGACTGGCTGCTCACGGGACGCAAGGTCTTCATCTCCGGCGTCGACATCGCCGACGCGACCCTGATCGTCGGCCGCACGGAGGACGCGAGGACGGGCCGGCTCAAGCCGTGCCTGTTCATCGTCCCCCGTGACACACCAGGCTTTCAGCGCTCGCAGATCGACATGGAACTCCAGGCACCGGAGAAGCAGTTCGAGCTGGTCCTCGACGACGTGCGCCTGCCCGCCGAAGCCCTCGTCGGTGACGAGGACGCCGGCCTCCTCCAGCTCTTCGCCGGCCTCAACCCCGAACGCGTCATGACAGCCGCCTTCGCCGTCGGTATGGGCCGCTACGCCGTGAACAGGGCAGTCGAGTACGCCAAGGAGCGCACTGTCTGGAAGGCGCCAGTCGGCACCCACCAGGCCATCGCGCACCCCCTCGCGCAGGCCCACATCGAACTCGAACTGGCCCGCCTGATGATGCAGAAGGCCGCTCACCTCTACGACGCCGGCGACGACCTCGGCGCGGGCGAGGCCGCCAACATGGCGAAGTACGCCGCCGCCGAGGCCTGCGTGAAGGCCGTCGACCAGGCCGTCCACACCCTGGGCGGCAACGGACTCACCCGCGAGTACGGCCTCGCGTCGCTCATCACCGCCGCCCGGGTGGCCCGTATCGCGCCCGTCAGCCGCGAAATGATCCTGAACTTCGTCTCTCACCAGTCCCTGGGTCTCCCCAAGTCGTACTAGCAGGCGCGATTCTGGCCACCACCCATACCGCGGAGGGGACCGTCATGGCGTTCCAGAGCGAGTACGCACCCGTAGAGCCCGTCGAGCTGCCCATCCACGAGGCGGTGCTCGGGAGGGCCGCCGAGTACGGCGATGTGCCCGCCCTGATCGACGGGACGAACGGCGACACGATCACGTACGGCCGGCTGGACGTCTTCCACCGGCGGACCGCCGCCGCGCTGGCCGAGGCGGGCCTGCGGCAGGGCGACGTACTCGCCCTGCACAGCCCCAACACCATCGCGTACCCGGTGGTCTTCTACGCCGCCACGCGCGCCGGGGCCTGCGTCACGACCATCCACCCGCTGTCCACTGCGGAGGAGTTCGCCAAGCAGCTCGTCGACTCCTCCGCCCGCTGGATCGTCACCGTCTCGCCGCTCCTGAGTGTGGCGCGAAGGGCGGCCGAACTCGTCGGCGGGATTGAGGAGATCTTCGTCTGCGACAGCGCCGAGGGACACCGATCGATCCTCGACATGCTCACCTCGACCGCACCGGAACCACAGCTCACCATCGACCCGTCCGAGGATGTCGCGGCGCTCCCGTACTCGTCGGGCACCACAGGCGTTCCCAAGGGCGTGATGCTGACGCACCGCAGCATCGCCACCAACCTGGAGCAACTGCACCCCTTCCTCCCCATGGGCCCGGGCGACCGCATCCTCGCGGTTTTGCCCTTCTTCCACATCTACGGGCTCACGGCTCTCATGAACGCACCGCTGCGCAATGGTGCGACAGTCGTCGTACTACCGCGCTTCGAACTCGACCAGTTCCTCGGAGCGATTGAGAAGTACCGCATCAACGGCCTGTACGTCGCTCCACCGATCGTCCTGGCCCTCGCGAAGCACCCCTCTGTCACGAAGTACGACCTGTCCGGCCTGGAGTACATCGTCAGCGCCGCCGCCCCGCTCGATGCCGCTCTCGCGCAGGCCTGCTCGAGCCGCCTCGGCCTGCCGCCCGTCCTCCAGGCGTACGGCATGACGGAACTGTCCCCCGGTACACACGCCGTTCCCCGGAGCACACCGAACCCGCCCCCGGGAACGGTCGGAAAGCTGCTCCCGGGAACGGAAATGCGCATCCTCTCCCTCGACGACCCCACCCAGGACGTGGGCGTCGGAGAGGAGGGCGAAATCGCCATCCGGGGCCCGCAGGTCATGAAGGGCTATCTCGGCCGCCCGGACGCCACCGCCGCGATGATCGACGCCGAAGGATGGGTGCACACCGGTGACGTCGGAAGGACCGACGCCGACGGCTGGCTGTTCGTCGTCGACCGTGTGAAGGAACTCATCAAGTACAAGGGCTTCCAGGTCGCGCCGGCCGAACTCGAAGCGCTCCTCCTCACCCACGAAGCGATCGCGGACGCGGCCGTCATCGGCGTGTACGACGAGGACGGCACCGAAGTACCCATGGCTTACGTGGTCCCACAGCCGTCCGCCCGCCTCACCGAGGACGACGTGACGGCGTACGTCGCCGAGCGCGTCGCCCCGTACAAGAAGGTCCGCCGCGTCGCCTTCATCGAAAGCGTCCCCAGGGCGGCCTCCGGAAAGATTCTCAGGCGCGAACTGCGCGAACTGCGCGAACGTGAAGGGGAGAGCGCATGACGCTGGTACCGGCCGCACACGAACGCGGGATCACCACCCTGGCCCTCGACTCACCGGCGAACCGCAACGCGCTGTCCGCGCGGCTCGTCGGTGACCTCGGCGACGCCCTGTCCATGTGCGCGAAGGACCCCTCCGTACGCGCCGTACAACTCACCCACACAGGGGGCACTTTCTGTGCGGGCGCCGACCTCAAGTCGCCGCCGGACCCGGTGGCCTTCGTCGCCCTTCTGCGGAACATCGTCGAACTGCCCAAACCGGTCGTGGCGCGGGTAACGGGACACGTGCGCGCCGGCGGCCTCGGACTGCTCGGCGCGTGCGACATCTCGGCGGCGGGGCCCGGCGCGAGCTTCGCGTTCACCGAGTCCCGGCTCGGGCTCGCTCCCGCCGTCATCTCGATGCCGCTGCTGCCCCGCCTCGCCCCGCGCGCCGCCGCCCGCTACTACCTCACCGGGGAACGGTTCGACGCGGCCGAGGCGGCCCGTACGGGACTGATCACCATCGCGTCCGGCGACGACGTGGACGAGGCGCTCGCACCCGTGCTCGACGGGCTGCGCAGGGCCTCCCCGCAGGGGCTGGCCGAGTCCAAGCGCCTGGTCACGGCTACAGTGCTGGCAGCCTTCGACCGGCACACGGGCACGCTCGTCGAGCAGTCCGCGCGCCTGTTCGCCTCACGGGAGGCGGCCGAAGGCGTGACGGCATTCCTCGAACGACGGGACCCCGCATGGGTGCTGTGACACCGACACCGAGCCCGACGCCGACCCGGAGCCCGACCTCGGGAACGGCGGCCGCGGGCTCGGCACCGGCCCCCGGCAAGGCCCCCAAGCAGGACCGCTCCAGGGCCACCAGGCAGCGCCTGCTGGAAGCCGCGGTGTCGTGCCTGGCCGAGCGCGGCTGGGCGGGCTCCACGGTGTCCGTCGTCGCGGAACGGGCCGGCGTCTCTCGGGGCGCCGCCCAGCACCACTTCCCCACCCGGGAAGACCTCTTCACGGCCGCCGTGGAGTACGTCGCCGAGGAACGTTCCACAGCACTGCGCGCACTGTTCCCGAACGGCGCCACCAACCGCACAGCCGTCATCGGCGCCCTCGTCGACCTCTACACGGGTCCGCTCTTCAGGGCCGCCCTGCACCTGTGGGTCGCCGCTTCGAACGAGGACCAGCTGGGCGCCCGAGTCACCGAGCTCGAGGCCCGCGTCGGCCGCGAGACCCACCGCATCGCCGTGGAGCTCCTGAGCGCCGACGAATCGGTGCCAGGCGTTCGCGAGACCGTCCAGGGCCTCCTCGACATGGCCCGAGGCCTCGGCCTCGCCAACCTCCTCACCGACGACGCCACGCGCCGCGACCGGGTGGTGGCGCAGTGGGCGGCGCTGCTCGACGGCGCGCTGGACTGAACGCCGCCACACTGAACGCCGCCGCACTGAACGGCGCCGGACTGAGGGGCCGGCAACCCGGCCCCTCAGTCCGGTCGACTCAGCGTGCGATGTCGTCGAAGCCCGTGACGTCGCGCGGGTTGCGCGACGCGGGACCGACGTACCGCGCGGAAGGCCGCACCAGGCGCCCCGTGCGCTTCTGCTCCAGGATGTGCGCCGACCAGCCGGCCGTACGCGCACACGTGAACATCGACGTGAACATGTGCGCCGGGACCTCCGCGAAGTCCAGCACGATCGCCGCCCAGAACTCGACGTTCGTCGCGAGCACCCGGTCGGGACGCCGCGCGTGCAGCTCCTCCAGAGCGGCCTTCTCCAGCGCCTCGGCGACCTCGAAGCGCGGCGCTGCGAGCTCCTTCGCCGTACGCCGCAGAACGCGCGCCCGCGGGTCCTCGGCGCGGTACACACGGTGGCCGAAGCCCATCAGGCGCTCGCCCTTGTCGAGAGCCTGCTTGACGTACGCCGTCGCGTCACCGGTGCGCTCGATGTCCTCGATCATGCCGAGGACGCGCGAAGGCGCGCCACCGTGGAGCGGCCCGGACATGGCGCCGACCGCGCCCGAGAGGGCGGCGGCCACATCCGCGCCGGTCGACGCGATCACGCGCGCAGTGAACGTCGAGGCGTTCATGCCGTGCTCGGCGGCCGACGTCCAGTACGCGTCGACGGCCTTGACGTGCTTGGGGTCGGGCTCGCCGCGCCAGCGCTTCATGAAGCGCTCCACGACGGTCTCCGCCTTGTCGATCTCCTTCTGCGGGACCATCGGCAGACCCTGCCCGCGCGCCGACTGGGCGACGTACGACAACGCCATCACGGCGGCGCGCGCGAGGTCGTCGCGCGCGGTCTGCTCGTCGATGTCGAGCAGCGGTTTCAGCCCCCACACGGGCGCGAGCATCGCGAGCGCGGACTGCACGTCGACGCGGATGTCACCGGAGTGGACGGGGATCGGAAACGGTTCGGCGGCCGGAAGGCCGGGGTTGAACGCGCCGTCGACCAGCAGACCCCACACGTTCCCGAAGGACACGTGCCCGACGAGGTCTTCGATGTCGACCCCCCGGTAGCGGAGCGCACCGCCCTCCTTGTCCGGTTCTGCGATCTCCGTTTCGAACGCGACGACTCCTTCGAGTCCGGGTACGAAGTCGGACATCAGGCGGCTCCTCATGATGTGTTCGACAAGCATCGACAGGTATCGACAGGTATCGACAAGCGGCAAACGGCTTATGACCAGGGGGGCAGGTACCAGGCCCATCGGTCACCCCGGTGATTCCCCGCGCGGCAGGTGGTCAGCCAACCGCCTCGGAAGCAGGCACGATATCCCCTGCTGTATAGAGGCCACAGTGCCCGGCGCCCACATTTTGGCGGGTTCGGCCGATGCGGGGAAGCGTGATTACCGGCACACTGCCCCATTTCCCGGGTGAGGATTGATGGCACCGGGTGCCGGGCACACTGGGCCCCTGCGGCAGGATGGCACCGTGCCGAACCGAGATTTCGATCCCGCCGCCATGCGCGAGCACTATCGCAGCGAAGCCTTCACGGAGGCGGAACTCGCAGCCGAGCCGATGGGCCAGTTCGACCACTGGTTCAGAGAGATCGCCGCGGGCGGCCTCCACGAGCCGAACGCCGTGATCCTCTCCACGGCCACCCCCGACGGCCGGCCCTCGTCGCGCACGGTCCTGCTCAAGAAGTACGGTCCCGACGGCTTCGTCTTCTTCACGAACTACGCCTCCCGCAAGGGGCAGGAGATCGCGACCAATCCGTACGTCTCACTGCTCTTCCCGTGGCACCAGGTCGCACGCCAGGTGATAGTCACCGGCACGGCCGAACGGATCGGCCGCGACGAGACAGCGGCGTACTTCAGAACGCGCCCGCACGGCTCACAGCTGGGCGCCTGGGCGAGCGCGCAGTCCTCCGTCATCGCTTCCCGGGAAGAGCTGCTCGCTCACTACGACGAACTGGCGACGCGCTACCCGGACACCGAGCGCGTACCGGTGCCACCGGACTGGGGCGGCTACCGGGTCGTTCCCGAGACGGTGGAGTTCTGGCAGGGCCACGCGAACCGCCTGCACGACCGCCTGCGGTACGTCGCCGAGACCGGCGCATGGCGAGTGGAGCGCCTCTGCCCGTAGGGCCCCGTACCGGCACACACAGGGCCTGTGGAACGCAGAAACCCGCGGGCTCTGGTCCCTCCGAAGAGGAGCCGGCCGGACTTACCGGCGAGCCCGCGGGTCAGTGACTGCTGGGATTTCGGCCGACGATCTGCCGGCCTGCACTAAGTGCGACGACGGGCCGTCAGCCCGCAGTCACCTCACGAGTCCGAAATGACATCACTTCCGAACCACCTCCCTTCACGTGTACCGCAAGCCTAAGAACCTCTTCCGCCCGCCACAACCGAATTACTGAGGGCACGCATTTTTCGGAAGCTGGTGTGCGCTGCGTCACGTTCCAGTTGAATGATCCCGAGTTCAGCAGTGCAGCGGACAGCAGTGCAGCAAAGGCGAACACCTGCAGGGGGTGCCAGGTGAGTGCTTCCCGGATTGGCGAGACCACCGACGCGGTCGGTCCCGACGAGCCAGGACCCGGTTCCGACGATCTTCTTGCCGCGCTTCTCGACGGCATGGACGCGGCGCTCTGCGCCTTCGACGCGGACGGGGTGATCACCCACTGGAACCGCGAGGCCGAGCGGATCCTCGGGTGGACCGCCGACGAGGCGGTCGGGCGGGCCGGTTTCGCGGGGTGGGCGGCAAGGGCGGCCGACGCGGACGAGGCGCAGGGACGGCTCATGTCGGCGATGCACGCTCCGGGTCGGCAGGTGCACGAATTCGCGCTTCTACGGAAGGACGGCGGGCGCGTTCTCGTACGGACACAGTCGGCGGGAGTGCGGGGAGCGGAGGGCAAGCCCGCCGGGGTGTACTGCGCGTTCAGTGAGGTGCACGCGCAGATCGACCTGGAACGGGCGATCGCGCTGAGCGAGGCGCTCTTCGACGACGCGTCCTGGGGCGTCGTCCTGGTGGACGTGGACCTGCGGCCGACCGTCGTCAACGCGCACGCGGCGCGCGCTCTCGGTGTGGGCCGCACGACGCTGCTGGGGCGCCCCCTGGGCGAGCTCGTCGCGCAGGGCGTGGAGGAGCTGGAGGGTGCGCTGCAGCACGTACTGGCGGAGGGGGCGCCCCCCGCCCCCGCCGAGTTGTGGGTGACGCTGCGCAGGGCCGAGTCGGGCGGCAGGGGAGAGCGGCGGCGGTGCTGGCGCAGCGGCTTCCTGCGGCTGGCCTCGCCGCTCGCGGAGGAACCTGTGCCGCTGGGGGTCGGCTGGCTGTTCCAGGACATCACCGAAGCGAAGACAGCGGAACAGGAAGCCGCGCAGCTGCGGTTCCGCGGCAACCAGCTGCACCGCGCGGGGCGCGCGGCCGCCGAGTGCGAGGACCCGATGGAGGCCGCGTTGTCGTACCTCGACTTCGCCCTCGCGGGCTTCGCCGACCATGCGCTGGTCGACCTGACCGTGGGAGACCGTCCCGCCCGTCTGGTCCGGGCTGCGGCCACACCGTCAGGTGCACCGGGCCCGTGCCTTCCCGTGACCGGCGGAGCCGGCATCCCGGTCGCGTACGAGTCCGGCCATCCGGCGCTCCAGTGCCTGGACCGTCTCGGTTCGGTACGGGCGAGTGGGGGTCCGGAAGACTGGGCGGCGCGGCGCCAGTGGCCGAAGGACGCCGTGCACGCCCTGTGTACGGTGCTGCGCAGCCGCGGCAGGACACTGGGCGTGGCCACCTTTCTGCGCGGCCCCAGCCGCAGCGCCTTCGAGCGCCCGGACGCGACGTACGCGGAGAACATCGCTGTGCGCGTGGCGGCGGCGATCGACTTGGCGCAGACGCTGAGACGGGCGTAACGAACGAACCCGTCAGTACCGCGCGGGCCCGGGTGGGTGGGATGGGTGGGCGGTTGGCTGGCTGGGTGGCTGGGTGCGTACGGGCAGGGTGAGTTATTCCGTTGCGGAGACGCTCGGGGGCCTTCTAGCCTGTTCCAGTTCCGTCGGTGCCCATTCCGGGGCCCGACGCTGTGTTCCGAGGTGATGACCTATCTCCCAGGCCAAGTAGCCGCTCGTTCTGAGGCCTTTTCCGGTTGTCCGCCATGGCGGGCTTCTGACGTATGCCTCGACGGCGGTGCTCCCGATGGCCTGGGCTCGTTGCACCCTGCTTTCCCCTGTCGCGCTGTAGGCGTACGGGGCATGCCCAGGCCTGCCCCTGCCCTTTTTCTCCGTACGCGAACAGGAATCCCGTCGTGTCAACCGACACCCATACCAACGGTCAGCCACGCCCCACAGCGGCCGGCCGTGGTGCCACGATCACCCTGGTCGTGGTGCTGATCGCCGAGCTGATGAACGCGCTCGACGGTTCCATCGTCCATACCGCCCTGCCGTCGATCCAGGCGGACACCGGTGCCTCCAGCGCCGCGGTGCAGTGGATCCCCGCCGCCTACACCCTCACCTTCGCCCTCGCCCTGATCACGGGCGGGCGCCTCGGTGACCTCTTCGGGCGCAAGCGGGTCTTCATTGCCGGTACCGCCGTCTTCACGCTTGCGTCGCTGCTGTGCGGGATCGCGACCGGTCCGGAGTTCCTGATCGCCGCGCGGGCCCTGCAGGGTGCCGCCGCGGCGGCGATGGTGCCGCAGGTCCTGGCCACGATCCACGTCACCTTCGACGGGGAGTCCCGCGCCAAGGCGTTCGGCATGTACGGCATGATCATGTCGCTCGGCGGCGTCCTCGGACCCGTCCTGGGCGCCGTCCTGACGGCTGCCGACATCGCCGGTCTGGGCTGGCGGACGATCTTCCTCATCAACCTGCCCATCGGCCTGGCCACCGTGTTGTTCGCCCTCCGGTTCATTCAGGAGTCCCGTGAGCAGCAGGCAAGGCGTCTGGACCCACTGGGCATGGTGCTCTCCGGCGCGGGTCTGCTGCTGATCGCCTATCCGCTCACCGTGGGCGGCGAGCAGCACTGGCCCGCCTGGAGCTTCATCATGCTCGCCGCGGGCGCCGTCGTGCTGGCCGTTTTCGTGGCCCAACAGCGGGCCAAGACCGCCAAGGACGGTTCCGCCCTGGTGGCGCTCTCCCTCTTCCAGAGCAAGGCGTTCGCCGGCGGGCTCGCCGCCCAGCTGGTCTTCGGTCTGGTCTCCGGCGTGTTCCTGCTGACGTGGGTGCTGTTCATGCAGTCGGGTCTCGGCCTGAGCCCAGGGCAGTTCGCTCCGGCGTCCGTCGCCATCTCCATCGGCGGCATGGCCGGCGCCATGCTCGCCTCCAAGTGGGCGGCACAGCACATGCGGCGCGTGCCGCAGGCGGGCGCTGTGCTGATCGCTCTCACCCTGGCCGGATACCAGCTGCTGGTCTCCGGCCAGGGAACCGGTATGCCGTTCGTGGCCGCTGTCGCCCCGATGATCCTCATCGGGTTCGGCTTCGGCGTGATCGGCGCCGGACTGGCCGGTCTCACCCTCAGTCAGGTCGGCAACGAAGACGCCGGCTCTGCGGCCGGGTTGTTCAACACCGCCATGCAGCTCGGTACCGCGCTCGGTATCGCGATGGCCTCCGTGGTGTTCTTCAACCACGCCCCCGCGGGCAGCCACGGCACCACCGTGACCAGCGCCTTCGCAGGCAGCATCTGGTACGTCATCGCCGCTCTGGCAGTGATGTGGGCGCTGATGTTCCGGCTGCCCAAGCCGGCCCAAGCCCGCCGCTCGCGCGCCTGAATCACGGCCGGCGGTCCCGCCCTTTGAGGGGTGGGCCGCCGGCCTCCGCAGGGTTCCCGGGCGTTCTCCGGCACGCGGCCCTTTCCCCTTTCCCCCTTCCCCTTGGGCGCTTCCCCTCGGGCGCGGATGTGTTCCGCCCGCAGTCGATGTGAGGTGATGACGTATCTCCCAGGCCCGGTAGCCGTCCTTCCCGGCGATGACAGCACCTTCGCGGTGCCGCACTGACCTGTCGGCAACGACGGCGCCCTCCTCGGCCTGGGCCCCGTTCCCCCTTTTCCTGTGCGCCGTCGGCGTACGCGGTGGCCCTGGCCTGCCCGTAACCCCGAACACCACCGGAACAGGAACCCTTCTCCCGTGTCCTACGACACTCACAAGACCACCGGCAGCCCGCCGCGCAACGGATTCCGGGACGCCGGCCGTGCCCGGGCCATCACCCTCGCCGTCGTCCTGACCGCAGAGCTGATGAACGCGATCGACGGCTCCGTCGTCTACACCGCCCTCCCGTCCATCCAGGCCGACACCGGCGCCACCACCGCGGCCCTCCAGTGGATCCACGCCGCCTACGCCCTGACCTTCGCGCTCGGTCTGATCACCGGCGGCCGGCTCGGCGACCTCTACGGCCGCAAGCGGATCTTCCTGCTCGGCACCGCCGTCTTCACCCTGGCCTCCCTGCTGTGCGGGATCGCGACCGGCCCGGATCTCCTGATCGCCGCCCGCGTGCTGCAGGGCGCCGCAGCCGCGGCGATGGTGCCGCAGGTCCTGGCCACGCTGCACGTCACCTTCGACGCACACTCCCGGACGAAGGCGTTCGGCCTGTACGGGACGGTCATGTCACTCGGCAGCGTCACCGGTCCGGTCCTGGGCGGTGTCCTGACCCAGGCCGACCTGTTCGGCCTGGGCTGGCGGCCTGTCTTCCTGATCAACCTGCCCATCGGGATCGCCGCCGTCGTCCTCGGCCTGCGCTTCATTCCCGAGTCCCTCGACCGCACCGCCCGGCGCCTGGACCCGCTCGGCATGTTCCTGTCCGCGCTCGGTCTGCTGCTGATCGCGCTCCCGCTGACGGTGGGCGGCGAACATGGCTGGCCCGCCTGGTCGTTTGCCGCGATGGCCGTTGGTCTGCTCGTCCTGGCGGCGTTCGTGGTCCAGCAGAAGACCAAGATGCGCAGGGACGGCTCGCCCCTGGTCGTGCTCTCCCTCTTCACCGGCCGCACCTTCAGCGCCGGGCTCGCCACCCAGCTGGCGTTCGGGCTGTTGTCGGGCGTCTTCTTCCTGTCCTGGGCCCTGTTCATGCAGGACGGTCTCGGCCTGACGCCGGGCGAGGCCGCGGTCGGCTTCGTCGCCGCCTCCCTCGGCGAGATGGGCGGTGCCTGGCTCGCGATGAGCCTGGTCCGCCGCTACGGACGTGCCGTCCCGCAGGCCGGAGCCCTGCTCGCCGCCGCCACCCTGACCGGCTACCACTACCTCATCGCAACAGAAGGAACCGGTATGGGAACCGTACTGACCGCGGCCCCGATGCTCGCTGCCGGCTTCGGCCTCGGCATGATCGGCGCCCCGCTCGCCGACCTCACCCTCGCCAAGGTCGCCCACCATCACGCCGGATCGGCCTCCGGCCTCTTCAACACCGCCACCCAGCTCGGCATCGCGCTGGGCACCGCCCTGACCACCGTGGTCCTCTTCACCCGCATCAGCGCCGGTACCCGCGGCCCGGTCGTGAGTACCGCCTTCGCCGACAGCCTCTGGTACGTCGTCGGCACACTCGTCATGATGTGGGCGCTGATGCTCCTGCTTCCCAAGCCGGTCTCCTCCGGCTGACGCGAGAGGGGCGACGGTTTCTCGCACCGTCGCCCCTCTCGCCCCTCTCGGGCCTGGAGGGCGGCGTGTCGACGCTCACGCTCCCGCAGCCCTGCCACTGGCGCGAGGCAGCACTGGTACTCGGCGACTTCGCCCACCACGCCGTGTTCTGCGGCTGGTTGGCACACCTCCCAACCGGCCGATGGCCGTCTCAGGCCGCGTGCAGCGCCAGTGTCGGTGAGAGCCGGGCGGCCCGTACGGCCGGGTACAGGCCCGCGATCGTGCCGATGACCAGCGTCGCGCCGAACCCGCCGCCGACCGCCCACGGGGGTACGACCCACGGCATGCCGCCGGCGTACGCGTAGATCCCGGTCGCGGCGGAGCCCATCGCGACTCCGGCCAGGCCGCCCAGGCCGGAGAGCATCAGTGATTCGGTGACGAACTGGATGCGGATCTGGCCGCGGGTGGCGCCCAGGGAGCGGCGAAGGCCGATCTCGTAACGGCGCTCCAGCACCGAGATGATCATGGTGTTGGCGACGCCGACCCCGCCCACCAGCAGCGCGATCCCGCCGAGCCCGAGGAGCAGACCGCTGAACGCGCCTTCGGTGGCGGCCTTCGCCTGCAGGGCCGAAGAGGGGTCCGTGACCTGTACGTTCTGCGGGTTCTGTGGGTCGACGGTCGGGGCGATCAGTTTCCGTACGTCGCTGACGGAGGCATCCGTCGAGCGTTCGTACACCGACGTGGGGTGGCCGTCGAAGCCGAGCAGCTTCTGCGCGCCCTGCCAGCCGACCAGTGCCGAGCGTTCGATCTCGGGGGAGAGCGGCAGCGGGCCGAGGATGCCGACGACGGTGAAGTAGCGCTCGCCGATGCGGACCTGCTGCCCCGGTGAGGTGATGCCGAGGCGCTGTGCGGACACGTGGCCGAGGACGACCGCGGGATAGCGGCCGTTGGCCTGGTTGAGCCACGTGCCGGCGGCGACCTTGCCGCGCAGTACCTTCAGCAGCTCCTCCGTCGCGGCCTTGACCGCGATGCCGCCCGTCTCGTCCTCGGAGATCTTCTCGCTGCGCCGCACCGATTCCTTGACGTCACCTGTCGCGGCCGCCTCCTCCACCCCGTCGATGCGTCCCACCATGCCGACCGCGTCCTTGGGCAGCTTGACGTCCTCACCGGAGAACATCGGTTCGCCGGGGGTCGCCACCAGCATGTTGGTGCCGAGCCGGTCGAGGCGCTGCATCAATTGGGCCTTGCTGGACGCGGAGATGCCGACCACCGAGATCATGGTGGCGATACCGATGGCGATGCCGAGCGCGGACAGGACGACCCGCACGGGGCGGCTGCGCAGGCCTGCCGAGCCGACGTGCAGGACGTCACGGGGGCCGAGTCTGGCTGCCTTCAGTCGCGTACGGGCCTGTGTGCGAGCCGTGTGAGCTGGGCGAGCTGTGGGAGCTGTGGGAGCTTTACGGGCCATCAGTCGCCGTTCCTCAGATCCGCCACAACGTGGCCGTCGCGGATGCGGACCTGCCGTGGCAGCCGTTCGGCGATCTCCGTGTCGTGTGTGATGACCGCGATCGTGGCCCCCTCCTTGTTGAGGTCGTGCAGCAGCGTCATCACGGCTTCTCCGGACGCGGAGTCCAGTGCCCCGGTGGGCTCGTCGGCGAGCAGCAGGTCCGGCTCGCCGACGACTGCGCGCGCGATCGCGACCCGCTGTTTCTGGCCGCCGGACAACTCGTGCGGCTTGTGCCCCATCCGGTCCGCCAGTCCCACCCGTTCCAGCGCGTCCGCGGCCCGTCGGCGCCGCTCCGCGCGCGAAAGGCCGGAGTAGAGCAACCCCTCGGCCACGTTGTCGCGAGCGCTGATGCCCGGCACCAGGTGGAACGCCTGGAAGACGAAGCCGACGTGCTGGGCGCGCAGGGCGGACAGTTCGCGGTCGGAGAGCGTTGCGACGTCGTGTCCTGCGATGGCGACCGTTCCCGCGGTCGGCCGGTCCAGGGTGCCGACGATGTGCAGCAGGGTGGACTTGCCGGAGCCGGACGGGCCGACGATGCCCATCAGTTCGCCCTCCTCGACAGTGAGGTCGACGCCGCGCAGCGCGGCGACACCTCCGGGGTACTCCTTGGTGACTCCTGCCAGGTCGACGACGGCGCTCATATCTTGGGCACCCCGACCTTCATGCCCTCGCGCAGTCCGCCGCCGCTGACTTCGACCCGGCCCTGCCCGAACATGCCCAGTTCGACCTTCGTCTCGCGGGACTTGCCGTTCTCGACGACCTCGACGCCGAAGCCACCGCCGGGCAGTGCGAGAAGTGCATTCACGGGAACGGACAGAACGCCTTCCCGGGTCTCTCCGGTGAGGTCGACGGTGACCGGGGACTGGTCGAAGCCGCTGACCTTGTCCGGCTTGTCGAAGGAGACGGTCACGCCGATCTTGGGGGTCTTGTCCTGCGGGTCGTCGCCCGGCTTGGCGGTCTTGCCGACCGACGAGACCTCACCCTGCGCGCTGGAGCCGTCCGGCAGCCCGACGGTGACCTTGGTGCCGGTCTTGGCGAGCTTCCCGTCGGCGACATCCAGCTTGAACGTGACGACTCGCTCGGAGCTGGTCGTGGTGAGTACGGGCCGACCCGGCGCCGCCTGGTCTCCGACTGCCGAATCCGCGCTCTTGATACGTACCGGACCCGGCGCGAAGGTGACCTGGTCCGGGCCCACCCGGCCGGTCCGGTCGAGGCTGTGAGCCTTCTGCCACCGTTTGACGGCGGCCGCGGTCAAGGACGTGTACTCGTCGTCGACGGTGAAGCCCGTGTAGCCGAGAGCGGCGAGGTTCTGCTCCAGCTGTTCGACGTCCTTGCCCTCGTCGCCGGTCTTCAGCGTCCGGTACATCGGCCCGCCGCCGTACATCAGACGGACGGGCTTGCCGTCGATCTCGTACAGCCTGCTGTCCCGCTTCACCGCGGAACCGGCGCCGGCGGCCCAGGTGAGCGTTCCCGTGACGCCCGCGTTGAGCTTGCGTTCCTTGGCGTAACCGAGCGTTCCCTCGACCTGGGTGCTGTCACTGAGATCGCCGCGTTCGACAGGTGCGGTGGCCGGCGGCAGGGCGGAGTCCTGCGGGGCTTCACTCTTGTCGGGGGTGCTCAGGGCGGTTGCGGCGACTCCACCGCCCGCCACGGCGAGGACCACCACGGCGGCGACGACGATCCTGCGCGCGCTCATCGCATGATGCTTTCGCAGGCCTTGTTGGCCTTCTCGAACTTCTCCTTCTCGGCGCCCTTCGGCATCGGCCGCGCCGCCATCGCCCCGCCGTCGAACTGCGGGTCCGGCATGTTGTAGCCGTTCTTGCGCATGCACTGGGCGTGCTTGAGCATCTTGTCCTTGTCGGCCTGGGTGATACCGCCGCCCGCCGATCCGGGGCCGCCCTTTCCGGCGCACGCCTTCAGCGCCTTTTCCATGGCTTCCTTGCTCATGCCGTCGCCGCTGATCGTCATGCCGCGTTCGTCCTCGCCCGGCTTGGGATCGGGGACGTCCAGCCCGTTGTCGCGCAGGCACTTGCGGTGCTTGGCCGCGTCGTCACTGGCCTTGCCCGCGTTCGTACCGGAGTCCTTCGACGTGTCGCCGCTCCCGCTGTCCGTGCCGCCGGAACCGCCGGAACCGCCCGAGCAGGCGGAGGCGAAGAGAGCGAGTGCGGCGAGACCTGAAGCGACGGCCGCCGAGCGCGTACGGGAACGGGTACGGGTCTTGGTGCTCATGGTTGTGCTCCTTCTGAGGGGGACACCGCGAGCGTTCCAAGGAACGGTGTTTCGTTTCTCTCAGCGCAGACGCTTACATCGCCGAAAGGTCCGTCTCAGGTACACAGAGCACATGCGTGTGCTGGTGGTGGAGGACGAGAAATTCCTGGCCGAGATGATCGCCGAGGGCTTGCGCCGCGACGCGATCGCGGTGGACGTAGCGCCCGACGGCCTGACGGCCCTGCGCAAGCTCGGGCTGGGCGAGTACGACGTACTGGTCCTCGACCGCGACCTGCCGGGACTGCACGGCGACGACGTGTGCCGCGCAGTCGTCGAGAGGCGGCTGCTGACGCGCATCCTGATGCTGACGGCCTCCGGGACGGTACGGGACCGGGTCGACGGCCTCGGCCTCGGCGCCGACGACTACCTCACCAAGCCTTTCGCGTACGACGAACTCCTCGCCCGCGTCCTGGCGCTCGGCCGGCGCGCCCGGCCCGCGCTGCCCCCGGTCCTGGAACGCGCGGGACTGGTCCTGGACACCGCCCGCAGACAGGTCAGCAGGGACGGCCGCTACCTCCCGCTGTCGCGCAAGGAATTCGCCGTGCTGGAGTCGCTGATGCGGGCCGACGGGGCGGTGGTCAGCGGCGAGGACCTGATCGAGCAGGTGTGGGAGGAGGACACCAGCTACCGCACCAACGCTGTCCGGGTCACCCTCAGCAAACTGCGCGCCAAGCTGGGTGAGCCGCAGGTGATCGAGACGGTCCCGGGTGCGGGCTACCGGGTCGGCGGTGCGGCATGACCAGCGAGCGCGGGCGTCTGACCGCCCTCTACGGCGGTCTGCTCGTCCTCGCCGGCGTGCTGCTGATCGGCCTGGTCTACGTTCTCGTACGGGACGCGCTGCACTCCAGCATCAGCACAGCGGTCACCACGACAGTGCCGTACACGGACCTGGCCGTCCCGGGCCCGGACTGGCAGGCGGCGGCCCCGGCACGCCGGGCGGAACCCGGTCCCCTTGTCGGCCTCGGCGAGGGGGTGCGGGCGGAATACGCGGCGACCCGGCGGATCAGCAACGCGGCCGAGGACGCCGCGCTGGAAAGCCTGCTGACCGTGTCCGGCGTGGCGCTCGCCCTCTTCTCGGCCGCCTCCGTGGCCCTGGCCTGGTGGATGGCGGGCAGGGTGCTGCGGCCGGTCGGGGTGATCACCGCGCGGGCGCGCCGGCTGTCGGGCGAGAACCTCCACGAACGGCTCGCCCTCAAGGCGCCGCCCGGCGAGCTCAAGGAGCTCGCCGACACCTTCGACGGAATGCTCGACCGGATAGAACAGCTCGTCTCGGCACAGCAGCGCTTCGCCGCCAACGCCGCCCATGAACTGCGTACGTCGCTCGCCGTGCAGCGGGCCGCCGCCGAGATCGGACTGGCCGACGAACCGTCGCCGGAGAAGGTCGCCCGTATCCGGGAGAAGCTGATCGAGACGGCGGGGGAGAGCGAGCAGCTCATCGAGAGCCTGCTGCTTCTCGCGGTCTCCGACCAGGGACTCCAGCGCCGCGAGCCGGCCGCGCTGGGCGCGATCGCCGGGACGGTGGCGGCCGGGCTGAGCGAGGACGCCCGGAGCCGGGACATCACGCTGGAGACGTCGGCGCAGCCGCTGACCGTACGGGGGGACGCTGTGCTGCTCGAACACCTCGTCCACAACCTCGCCGCCAACGCCATCCGTCACAACCATCCGGGCGGCCGCGTGCGGCTCGAGGTGTCCCCCGACGGTCTGGAGGTCTCCAACACGGGCCCCGTCGTCCCGCCCGAGACGGTGCCCCGCCTGTTCGAGCCGTTCCGCAGGGCGCGGGAGCGGCATCACGCCGCGGGGGAGGGGGCGGGACTGGGGCTGTCGATCGTGGCGTCCATCGCACGGGCCCACGGCGCGCGGACGGCAGCCACGGCCAACCCGGGCGGCGGGCTGACGGTACGGGTGACGTTCCCGGGAACGCGAGCGTAGGTGCGCGTTCCCGGGAACGGAGGATGTGCGTTCCCGGGAACGTGTGCTGTGTGTTCCGAGGAAGGCTGGCCGTGCGTTCCCGGGAACGCTCGGCGTACGTACGGCGGATCAGTGCCGGTAGAAGATCCGGTCGCGGTACTCCGTCATCACGCGGCCGTTCCACTCGTGACCGCCGTCGACGTTGCCCGAGCGCAGCAACGGCGGTTCGATGCCTCGCTCCACCAGGTCACCGGCCGCGCCGGCCATGACGGCCTGCATCAGCGCGCTCGTGACCACCGTCGAGGCGGGAGCGAAGGGTGCCTCGATGCCCTCCGCCGTGAGCTCCGCGTCGCCGGCGGCGATCTTGCTGTCGATGACGATGTCGCAGTGGTCCTTGAGGTACGTACCCGAGACGTGCCGGGACTTCGTCTCGCGCGTGTACGCCACCGAGGTCACGCCGATGACCTTCAGGCCGAGCGCCCGAGCGTTCATCGCCATCTCCACCGGCAGCGCGTTGCGTCCCGACAACGAGATGATCACCAGTACGTCGCCCGCCTTGGCGGGGCTGCTGTCCAGCACGGCTCCCGCGAGCCCGTCGACGCGTTCCAGGGCGGAGCCCAGGGTGGCCGGCATGACGTCCACGCCGACGGTCCCGGGAACGGCGAGCAGGTTCACCAGGGCGAGGCCGCCGGCCCGGTAGACGACGTCCTGCGCGGCCAGGGAGGAGTGTCCGGCGCCGAAGGCGAAGAGACACCCTCCCGCGGCCACCGCGTCGGCGATCGCTGCGCCGGCGGCCTCGATGTTCTCGGCCTCCTCGTCGCGGACGCGGTGCAGCAGCCCGATCGCGGCGTCGAAGAACTGACCGGCCAGTTTGCTCTCGCTCATCGCGGCGGAGCTCCTTCCAGCTGTACGTCGTGCGAACGTCGTGCGACGGTGGCGCGGATCACGTTGCGGTCTGGACCAGTGCCGTGTCAATACGGCTTCCCGTCGGCGCGGCACGGTTGTCAGCGCTATGCGTCAGAATTGGGTCAGGGCCAGCGCACGAGTAATCGAGGGGCACGTATGTCCGGACTGATCGACACCACGGAGATGTATCTCCGAACCATCCTCGAGCTCGAGGAAGAAGGCGTGGTCCCCATGCGCGCCCGTATCGCCGAGCGGCTCGACCAGAGCGGACCGACAGTGAGCCAGACCGTGGCGCGCATGGAGCGCGACGGGCTGGTGACAGTGGCGGGCGACCGTCACCTGGAGCTGACCGACGAGGGCCGAAAGCTCGCCACCCGCGTGATGCGCAAGCACCGGCTCGCCGAGTGCCTGCTCGTCGACGTGATCGGCCTGGAGTGGGAGCAGGTCCACGCGGAGGCCTGTCGCTGGGAGCACGTGATGAGCGAGGCGGTGGAGAGGCGCGTCCTCGAGCTGCTGCGTCACCCGACGGAGTCTCCGTACGGGAACCCGATCCCCGGCCTGGAGGAGCTTGGCGAGAAGGCCGAGGCGGACCCGTTCCTGGACGACAACATGGTCAGCCTGAACGACCTGGCGCCGGGCCCGGAGGGCAAGACCGTCGTCGTACGCCGGATCGGGGAGCCGATCCAGACGGACGCCCAGCTGATGTACACACTGCGCCGCGCGGGCGTACAGCCAGGTTCGGTCGTGAGCGTGACGGAGTCGCCCGGCGGGGTACTCGTAGGGAGCAGTGGCGAGGCCGCGGAGCTCGGTGCCGAGGTGGCCTCGCACGTTTTCGTCGCCAAGCGCTGACAGCGGCGCCCGGGCAGCGATGTTCGCCGGCCCCGCGGTGGTCGGGGCCGGTCCGGCGATCCTCCGGAATCCCAGCGACCGGACGGATCGCGTGCCAGGCTGTGACCGAGGCACATGACGTGAGGGCCGCCGGCCGGTCGGTCGGTTCGTCGGGGAGGGGGCAGTCGATGCGCCCGTCGCGCTCGTATCGCCCGGGGATTCGTTCCGGTCGTTGTGCAAGTGATGGCTCCGGCGCCCTGAGGCGCCGGAGCCTGTCCTCCCCTGCGCTGACCCGGAGCCCCGAGCTCCCAGGGTCAGCCCCCGCGGACCGTTTTCCCCGAGCGGCCCGCCTCCCGCTGAAGATCTCCCCTCGGCGGCGGGCGTCAATCCTTGAGCGTGGTCACTCGAACGAGGGGTGTTGCGCGCCGAAACCGCATTTTCGAATACAGGTTCGATAGCCTGGCTGGGCTCGACCACTCACTCATCGACGGACCACCGGGGGACGAAGGGGGTGCCAGGACATATGGTGCGGCGCATCGACGTGACCGGAGCCGACGGCGTACGCCTCGCGGCCTGGGAGTTCGCCGACCCGCCCAAGGGGAGCGGGGAATCAGACCGCGCCCCCGGGGTCTTACTGCTCCACGGCCTGATGGGCCGCGCCTCGCACTGGGCGGGCACGGCGCGCTGGCTGTCCGAGCGCTACCGGGCGGTCGCCGTCGACCAGCGCGGTCACGGCCGCAGCGACAAGCCGGCGGACGGCCCGTACACCCGCGACGCGTACGTCGCCGACGCCGAGGCCGCGGTCGAGCAGCTGGGCCTCGGGCCCGTCACCCTCATCGGCCACTCCATGGGAGCCCTCACCGCCTGGCAGCTCGCCGCCAAGCGCCCCGATCTCGTCCGGGCCGTCGTCATCTGCGACATGCGGGCGGGCGCGCTCGGCGCCGCGTCCCAGCGCGAGTGGGACGACTGGTTCAAGGCCTGGCCCGTCCCGTTCGCCACGCTCGCCGACGTCCGCAAGTGGTTCGGCGAGGACGATCCCTGGGTGGAGCGCCCGAGCCCGGCACGCGGCGAGTTCTTCGCCGAGGTCATGGCCGAACGGGCCGACGGATGGCGCCCGCTCTTCTCCCGCCGCCAGATGCTCACCTCCCGCGAGACCTGGGTGTACGACGCGCACTGGGAGGAGCTGGCGCTCGTCCAATGCCCCGCCCTGGTCGTCCGCGGCCTCGACGGCGAACTGGGCCGGGCGGAGGCGCAGGAGATGGTCCGCGTACTGCCGCGCGGGCGGTACGCCGAAGTGGTCGACGCGGGCCACCTCGTCCACTACGACCAGCCCGAGGGCTGGCGCACCGCGATCGAGTCGTTCCTGGAGGAGACCGCCGAGGAGCCGGTCGTCCCTCCGGCGAGCCGGCCCTGAGCCACCGTTCATGCGCGTCGGTCAGCCCTTGCTCACCGCGGTGAGGATCTCCGGCAGTCGCGCCGCCGCCTGCGGCGCCGACCAGCGCACGCCTGCCCAGGAGATCAGCGCACCGTACGCCGCGCCCAGCGGCAGCACCAGCCACAACCAGCCCTCGGCGTCCGCCACATGCAGCCAGATCGTCAGCGTGATCAGCGGCGCGCAGAGCAGCGCCGCCGCGATCATGCCGCCGAGGATCGAGATCCAGGCGAGTCCCGCCTGTCCCGGCGCGACGTTCTTGTGGGTGCTGCCCTGCGGGATCGAGTACGGGAAGCGCACGGACGACACCGCACCCGTCGCCAGCATCGCGCCGAGCAGCGCGAACGACAGGCCGAGCGCCTCGGGAAGAGCCTGCCAATCGCCGACCAGGCCCGCCGTGATCACGGTGACCAGCGTCGAGTACGGGAGCGTGATCACCAGCAGCGCCAGGGCGCGCGCCCGCAGTTCCTCGTACGCGTCCCGAGGCGTGGAAATCGTCATGGCGACCATCCAGAACGCGGAGGTGTCCTGGCCGAACTGGTTGTACATCTGGATGCCGAGCATCCCGGCCGCGAAACACGCGAAGTAGATGGTGCCCGTTCCCTGGAGCGCGTTGAACACGGGAACGATTAGTCCGATGACCAACGAAGTAACCCACGCCGCCTTGGTCTTGGGGTCCCGCCACACGTACCGCAGACTGCGCTCGATCACCGTTCCCGTACGCCCGGCCGGCAGGAACCGCCCTCCGAACCCGCGCGACGACTCCTTGCGGGCCGGCTCCGCGGCCTGGAGCGTCGAGCCGTCCGGAGCCGTCATCAGCTTCACCAGA
This sequence comes from Streptomyces sp. TRD_SC_5, assembly GCF_056836825.1. Taxonomy (NCBI): domain Bacteria; kingdom Bacillati; phylum Actinomycetota; class Actinomycetes; order Kitasatosporales; family Streptomycetaceae; genus Streptomyces; species Streptomyces sp. TRD_SC_5. The sequence continues at coordinate 4,168,645 of NZ_JBWZZS010000001.1, forward strand.
CTGCGCTCCCAGGACCACAACAGGGCCGCCAGGGCCACCACGGCCAGCAGCAGCTGGGCCGCGCCACGGCCGTACGCCCCGTCGCTCACCGCGTCGACCGCGCCGATCGCCGACGCGGGCGGCACCCAGCTCAGTACGTCCGCGACCGGGTCGAGCCTCGAGAGGCCGCCCGCATTGCTGAGCCGCTGCGCGCCGAAGTTGACCACCTGGATGCCGACGGCGATCACCAGACCGCTCAGCACGGCCAGATCGCGCCCCTTGCGGCTGCTCAGCAGCCGGATGTTCGCCGCGGCCACCGCCCGCGCAAGCGCCACGCACAGCAGGAGCGTCAGCGCCACGGCCAGCACACCCACGGCGGCCGCCGCCGCGCCGTGCGCCACGGAGATCACCGACCCCAGCGCCAGGCACAGCGTGAAGAGCGGCCCGATGCCCACGAGCGACGCCGTCAGCAGCGCCCGGATCAGCGGACGGGGCCGCAGCGGAAGCATGACCAGGCGGGTCGGGTCGAGCGTCTCGTCGCCGCTGGGGAAGAACAGCGGCATCACCGCCCAGCCGAGCCCGAGAAGGGCCGTCAGCAGCACCACGACTGTCGTCGCGTGCTCGTTCCCGCGAAGCGCGATCAGACCGATCAGCTGAAGCGCCGCGAAGAGCAGGGCGAGTACGCCGGAGAGGATGTACGCGGTCTTGCGGCCGGACGACTGCCGCAGCCCGTTGCGCAGCAGCGACAGCTTGAGCCGTACGAAGACGGACGTGATCCCGGGAACGGCCGATGTGCCGTTCCCGGGAACGGTCGTTGCGCTCTTCCCGGGAACAGACGACGCGCCCGCGCTCATCGGGCGCCGCCGCCGAGCCAGTCCAGGCTCTCCGCGTCGGCCCGGTCGTTCGCGCCGACCAGTTCGAGGAAGGCGCTCTGGAGAGTGGGCGCGTCGCCGCGTACCTCAGCGAGCGTTCCCTGCGCGCGGATACGGCCCGCGGCTATCACCGCGACCCAGTCGCACAGCGACTCGACAAGCTCCATCACATGACTGGAGAAGACGACGGTCGCACCAGAGAGCGTGTACCGCTCCAGCACGCCACGGATCGTCTGCGCCGACACGGGATCGACGCCCTCGAAGGGCTCGTCCAGGAACAGCACTTCGGGGTTGTGCAGCAGGGCGGCGGCCAGACCGACCTTCTTGCGCATACCGGTCGAGTAGTCGACGACCAGCTTGTGCTGGGCGCCCGCCAGGTCCAGTACGTCGAGAAGCTGCGTAGCCCGCTTGTCGACCTCGTCGCCGGGGAGGCCCCGCAGCCGGCCGGAATACGCGAGGAGTTCACGCCCCGACAGCCGCTCGAAGAGCCGCAGTCCCTCCGGCAGTACGCCGATCCTGGCCTTGACCGCCACCGGGTCCTGCCACACGTCGTGCCCGCCGACCAGGACAGTCCCCGCGTCCGGACGCAGCAGCCCCGTGACCATCGACAGGGTGGTGGTCTTGCCCGCGCCGTTCGGTCCGACCAGGCCGATGAACTTGCCCGCGGGCAGCTCCAAGTCGATGCCCGCGACGGCGATCTGCTCGCCGAAGCGCTTCCACAGGCCCTCTGCACGTACGGCGGCGGGCGGCGCAATGTGCGCTCCGCCCGCCTCTTCTGATCCCGCTGATCCCACTGCTTCGTCGGGCATGTCGCACGGCCTCCCGGTGTCCCCGTCCTGCTACGGGGAACACCCTACGGTCGGCGTGTACGCGCCGCTGCTGCCTCTCGCCCACAGGAATAGGCCAGCGGGCTGATCAGCTCCTCCACGTCCGGCAGCCAACGGTTCGCCGGGGTGGGGCGGCGTGCCCACTGCACCGCGCCCATCCCGCCGAGCCGGGTCGGCGGCGCCGCGACGTAGTCGCCCTCGCCCCGCGTGACCAGGTCGATCGCGGTCGGCGTCCAGCCCAGCTTCCGGACCAGGTCCGGCACCTTGGCGGCGGCGCCCGGCAGTACGAAGAACAGCATCCGGCGGTCGGGCGTGCAGGTCACCGGGCCGAGCGTCAGCTCCATGCGCTCCATCCGTGCCAGCGCCAGGAAACCGGCCGACTCGGGAACGTCCACGGCGTCGAAGGAGCGGCCCGTCGGCAGCAGGATCGAGGCCCTCGTCTGTTTCGACCACATACGGCGCGCCGCGGTGGCGCTCCCTGTCGCCTGTGACGCCCAGTCGGCCGTGGCGGGGTGCGCACCCGGCGAGGCGCAGGAGGGGACGCCGCACGAGCATCGCTCGACACCCTCGTCCGCCTCCAGCCAGGTGCCCGGGAACACGTCCCAGTGCCGTTCTTCCGCGTACCGCACGGCGCTGTCCTGCAGTTGATCGCCGCGCTGCTTGGGGATCTGGGCGGCATCCGTGACTCCGATGGTCTCTTCCACGAACAGCTCAACTCCCGCCGTCACCTTGGGTTACGGGCGTGGGGTCGGCTTGCGGAGGAACATCGATCCTGCACACGGGGCGCATCGGTGCATGGGCGGGGGCGCGCATGGGGCCGTGCGGCGACGGGCGGGTAGCCACAGGTGTGGAAGCCCGGGAATGACGGTCAAAAGGCCGTCAATACCGTCTCTTCCGGCATGTTCCGCATTCTCTGCATATCTGCCGGGCAGTGATCAGCGTGACCGGCGTGATCAGTTCACGACGTACGGACCACGAATCACGGACCACTGCGGCACCAGGGGGTAGTCAATGGCAGCCAGGCCTCTCGTCGCTCGCCAGCCGAACGAACGGTTGCAGGCGCTCATTCAGGAAGCCGGGTGCTCCAACGCCGGGCTCGCCCGTCGCGTCAACATGTGCGGCGCCGAACACGGCCTCGACCTGCGGTACGACAAGACATCGGTGGCCCGCTGGCTGCGCGGACAGCAGCCGCGCGGGCGGGCACCCGGAATCATCGCGGAAGCGATCGGGCGCAAACTCGGCCGTACGGTCACGATCGACGAGATCGGCATGGCCAACGGCAAGAACCTGGCTTCCGGGATCGGTCTGCAGTTCTCGCCGACCGTGCTCGGCGCGATCGAGCAGGTCTGCGAGCTGTGGCGCAGCGACGTGGGGCGGCGCGACTTCCTGTCGGGTTCGACGGTCGCCGCTTCGGCGCTCGTCGAGCCGAGCCGCGACTGGCTGATCACGGGAGCGGACCAACAGGTCGCCAGGACCGCCGGCGGCGGGCGGGTCGGCGCGTCGGACGTGGAGGCGGTACGGGCGACGACGGACGCCCTCGTGGAACTCGACCACCGCTACGGCAGCGGGCACGTCAGGCCGATCGTCGTCCACTATCTCAACAGCGTCGTGTCCGGGCTGCTGTCCGGCTCGTACCGCGAATCGGTCGGAAGGGACCTCTTCGCGGCGGTGGCGAGGCTGACGGAACTGGCCGGCTACATGGCCGTGGACACGGGCCAGCCGGGGCTCGCCCAGCGCTACTACATCCAGGCGCTGCGGCTCGCCCAGGCGGCCGGCGACCGAGGCTACGGCGGGTACGTCCTGGCCGCGTCGATGAGCCACCTCGCCGCCCAGCTCGGGAACCCGCGCGAGATCGCGCAGCTGGCGCGGGCCGCCCAGGAGGGGACGAGAGGCCAGGTGACGCCCCGCGCGGAGGCGTTGTTCTGCGCGGCGGAGGCGCGCGGGCACGCGCTGATGGGCGACACGCGCGCGTGCAACCAGATGGCGGGCAAGGCGCTGGGCGCGCTGGAGCGTACCGGGGAAGACTCGGGCGACGATCCCGTGTGGATCGCACACTTCGATCACGCGTACCTCTCCGACGAGCTCGCGCACTGCCACCGCGACCTGGGGCAGGGGCAGGCGGCGGCCCGGCGCGCCCAGGACGCGCTGGACGGTCACGCGGCCGGGCGGGCGCGGCGCCGCGCGATCGGGCTCGTCGTACTGGCCACGGCACAGATCCAGCAGCGCGAGATCGAGCAGGCCTGCCACACGGGCACGCGCGCGGTGGAACTGCTGGGCACTTTGCGGTCGAACCGGGGAGCGGAGTATCTGGAGGACTTCCAGCAGCGCCTGGAGCCGTTCCGCGACGAACCCGCGGTACGGGAGTTCGGAGCGCGGCTGGAGATCCAGGCGGCGTAGGGGGACGTACGGGCCGGCCCTTGGCGCCGGCCCTTAACAGCGCCTTGGGGGCGCTTCTTGTTACAGGGCCCCGGGGCGGGGCCCCCGGAGGTATGTGTGGGGACCGTGGGTGCGTGGCAGAGGCGTGTTGTCACCCGGTAGCGTGAACCGATGGTTCCGTAGGTCCACACATACGTCCACACGTAGGAGTCCCGGTGACGCAGAGCGGACAGGGTGACGAGTCGCGGCTTCCCGCCGCGCGGCCGCCCGCGCACGAAGGTGTCGTGCTGCCCGCGGACGGCAGCGGTCCCTGGATACCCGGGGCGCCCGAGGAGCACGTGGCTCCGGCGGGTGGACAGCCGTGGGGACAGCCGTGGGGGCCGCAGCAGCCCGCTGCCGGGCAGCCGCAGCAGCAGCAGTACGACGCCCCGCAGCAGCCGCAGCACGAGACGCAGCAGTACGGCGCCCAGCAGCCGGCACCGCAGCAGCAGTACGGCGCGCCCCAGCCTCCGTCTCAGCAGTCTCAGCAGCAGTACGGCCCCCCGCAGCCCGGATCGCCCCTGCCGCAGCCGCCCGGCGCTCTGCCGCCGCCGCAGCCCCAGCCGGGGGCGCAGCAGCAGTACGGTGCCCCGCAGCCGTCGCAGGCCCAGCAGTACGGCGCGCAGCCGCCCGTACCGCAGCAGCCTCAGCCGCCGCAGCAGTACGGCTCTCAGCCCGCGCCGCAGCAGCCTGGACAGTCGCAGCCCGGACAGCAGCAGTACGGCGCCCAGGCGCAGCCGTTGCCCCTGCCCGCGGAGGCGGCCCCGGCCGGAGCCCCGGCGGCGGCCGACGCGGACGCCACGCAGTACATCCCGTACGTGCCGCCGGCCGGGCCCGGCGCCCTGCCGCCCGAAAACCCGGCGGATTCCACGCAGTTCCTCGGCCGGTACCAGAACGCCCCTGCTGCCCCGGCGGGCGACGCGGACTCCACGCAGTACCTCCCGCCCGTCCCGAACGGGCAGGGCGTGCCTGAGGCGCCCTCCGGCGCCCCCTTCGGCATCCGGCCCGGTCCCCCCGAGGACCGGCAGCCGCCCGCGGAGTTCGACAACCTCTTCCGGACCGACGCGGCCCCGCCGGTGGCGGATGCCACGCAGCAGATGCCGCCGCTCAACGCGCAGCCCCCGTACCAGCAGCAGCCGCCGTACCAGCAGCCGCAGTTCGCAGCCGCGCCCCAGGGCCGCGCCGCACGCCGTAACGCCGCACAGCCCGGGCCGGCCGGGCCCGCTGCCCCCATGGCGCCCGCGGCTTCCGGGGCGGCCGCCCCGCGCCGGCGCAATTCGCCCTTGGTGCTGATCGCCGCCGTCGTCGTCGGCTGCTCCGTACTCGGCCTCGGGGCGGGCGCGCTGCTCAGCGGTGGCGACGAAGAGAAGCCCGAGGACAAGAAGCCGGTCGCCGCGGCGAGTTCGAAGGCGGGCGACGCCTCTCCGAAGGCCGCCCCGGATCCCGCGAAGCCGCAGGCGGAGTCGCTCGACGAGCTGCTCGCCGACAGCAACGACAGCCGCGCGTCGGTGATCAGCGCGGTCAAGTCCATCGGAAGCTGCAAGAACCTGCCGAAGGCGGCGAGCGACCTGCGTGCCGCCGCCAAGCAGCGCAACGATCTGGTGACCCGTCTCCAGGGCCTGACCGTGGACAAGCTGCCGAACCACACGGAGCTGTCCGCCTCCCTCACCACCGCGTGGAAGGCGTCTGCCGCGGCCGACGACCACTACGCCGCCTGGGCCGACCAGGTCGCGGGCAAGAAGGGCTGCAAGAAGGGCCAGGCGCGGTCGACGCCGCAGCAGCAGGCGGGCAACCGCGAGAGCGGCAAGGCGTCACAGGCGAAGAAGGAAGCCGTCGGCATGTGGAACGAGATCGCGAAGCGGTACGGACTGACCGAGCGCGACGCCACGCAGCTCTGACGGCAGCGGCCCTGGGGACAGCGGCCAGGGGACAAGGGACAGCAGACAGGGGCGCCCGAGCGGGCGCCCCTGTGGATCAGTCGGTCAGCCCGCTGAAGGCGCCTTCACCAGCGTGTCGCCCACGTCGACGAAGCCCTTCTTCACGGACACCAGCCGCCCCCGCCGCACCACTTGGAACGTCACCTGCCTGTTGACGATGCGCGGAAAGTCCCGCGCCGCCAGCATGTGCTCCAGGCGCCAGCTGAGGGTGGGTGTGAGGCCGCCCGTCTCGACGGCCTTGACCCGGTTGAGCTCCCCGATCACGTCGGACGCCGCAACGCTGTCCTTGTCGCGGTCCCCGCCGCCCTCCGCGAACGACTCCAGGACCGACTTGAGCACCGTGTACGCGATCCACGTGGTCTGCACCCCGGGATCGGCCGGATCGATCCGGTTGTCCGCGAAGGCGTGTTCCCGGATGACCTCGCGCATCGGGTTCCAGCGCGCGTCGCTCGCCACCGGGTACCAGCCCGTGACGAACGCCCCCTCGAAGGGCCCGTCCTTGCCGCCCGTACGGTCGAGGAGCGGCTGTCCGACGCTTCCGAGGACCGACGCGATCCCCACCTCCCTGGAAGCATCGGCCTCCAGTCTCCGGAACGAGTCGAAGAAGGTCTCCGTACGGTCGCCGAGCACCGCCGTGACGCAGCCCCTTCCGTTCCCGTACGCGTCGAAAGCGCCGGCACTGGTGAGTGCCTGTCGTGCCGGCGCGGTGTAGTTGTTCGCGTCCTCCGCCGCCAGGATGTCGGTGGGAGGCTTACGGTCGCCCTCCGCGAGGCCGGAACCGAGGAGCGTCGGCAGGCCATCACCGGCGACGGTGTCGGGGCGTACCAGGGACACGCGGTCGCAGTCGCGGGAGAGCTGCCTGCCGTTGCCCGCGAGGAGGGCCGCCTGACCGCCGTTGACGGGGTACGAGAGCGGGCTGGCGAACTCCTCGTCGGAGGCGCCGTAGCCGCCGAGGAACGGAATGCCGGCGACCTCCAGAGGCGCCATGAAGGCCCGGCCGTGCTGGCTGTACGAGCCGACGACCGCGATGGCGTCCTCCCGTACGGCCTGCTTGGCGCACTTGGCCGCGCCGACGGTGCTGTTGCGCTCGTTGCAGGTGACGACCTTGAGTTCGTGGCCCGCGAGGCCGCCGTTCGCGTTCACCCAGCGGGCGTAGGCCTCCGCCATGGCGGGCATGCCCGGCATGTTCGTGGCCGAGGTGCCTACCGGGGCCCACGTCATGACGGTTACGGGCTCCCTGGAGCCCCCCGTGGCTCCAGGGAGCATCCCGCAGCCGGTCAGCAGCGACGCCCCGACCGCCGTTGCCGTGCCCGCGGCGAGCAACGTCGCGGCCTTCGAGAGGAATGGGCGGGTGGAGAAGAGGCTTCGCCGTCCGGTCATGTGCATGCACGTTTCCGCCCCATGGGTAACGGCGGAGTGAGCATGTCTCAACGCGCGGTGACATCGAGGTGAATTACGGGGGGCCGTACGCCCGTGCTGTCAGGGAACGTACGATCTGCAACCGTGCAAGGTTCGGTGAACTCTTCCCGTCGCGGCCGTCGCTCCCCCACCATGGGCGGCATGCCGCTCAATGACATGCCATGGTGGCGCTGGCGCACGAACGTGCGATCGGCGCTGCACATGCTCTCCGATCCCGCCTTCCAGCAGGAGTGCTGGCTGGCCGGTGTGGAGGGCTACGGAGACGTGACAGACGCCGTGTACCGGCTGGTGGAGGACACCTGGCTGGACAACTGGTCGGCCGAGAAGTACGTCGGCACGATCTTCCGGGACTCCCAGGAGGCGTCGCTCGTCGACGTCGCCGTCCTGCGCGTGCTGAAGATCATGCATCAGGTGGGCGCGGACGCGCCCGTGTCCGCGTACCTCGAGCACCATGCCTGGCCGGAGGCGGTACGGGCGGCACGCGAGGCGCACGTACGGCTGGCGGCGAACGACGGGGAGGACGCGGACACCGCGCCGCGCACGCTCGAGGTCATCCGCATCCTGACCGGGTCGGCCTGACCCCCGCCGGATATGGAATCCTCGGGGGCATGAGCGACCCGCAGCCCGCCCTCTCGTCAGACCGGCCTTCCTCGGACCAGTACGTCCTCACTCTCTCGTGCCCGGACAAGCAGGGCATCGTGCACGCTGTGTCGAGCTACCTGTTCATGACCGGGTGCAACATCGAGGACAGCCAGCAGTTCGGCGACCACGACACGGGCCTGTTCTTCATGCGGGTGCACTTCTCGGCGGAGGCTCCGGTGACCGTGGAGAAGCTGCGGGCCAGCTTCGCCGCGATCGGTGACTCCTTCCGGATGGACTGGCGGATCCACCGTTCCGAGGAACGGATGCGGATCGTTCTCATGGTCAGCAAATTCGGGCACTGTCTGAACGACCTGCTCTTCCGGTCGCGGATCGGCGCCCTGCCGGTGGAGATCGCGGCGGTCGTCTCGAACCACACGGACTTCGCCGAGCTGGTCGGCTCGTACGACATCCCCTTCCACCACATCCCGGTGACGCGGGACAACAAGGCGGAGGCGGAGGCGCAGCTCCTCGAGCTCGTACGCTCCGAGAACGTCGAGCTGGTCGTCCTCGCCCGCTACATGCAGGTTCTCTCGGACGACCTGTGCAAGCAGCTCAGCGGCCGGATCATCAACATCCACCACTCCTTCCTGCCGAGCTTCAAGGGCGCGAAGCCGTACCACCAGGCGCACGCGCGCGGTGTGAAGCTCATCGGAGCGACTGCGCACTATGTGACGGCCGACCTCGACGAGGGCCCGATCATCGAGCAGGAGGTCGAGAGGGTGGGCCACGACGTGACGCCTGAGCAGCTGGTGGCGATCGGCCGCGACGTGGAGTGCCAGGCGCTGGCGCGAGCCGTGAAGTGGCACAGCGAGCACCGCGTCCTGCTCAACGGCCGCCGCACGGTGGTCTTCGGGTAGGGCGGGCTGCTTTTGGGACGGCCGGTTCTGCTTTTGGGACGGCCGGGTCTAGAGGCGGCTCAGTGACGCCGCCGCGAAGAGTACGTCGCGGATGGCCTCCCGGTCGCCGTTCTGGCCCGCCGCCGCGTCCTCGGGCGGTACGTGACCCGAAGCCAGCTGGCAGAACTCGACACCGTCCAGAGCGACGTGGGCCACCTGGTGGGCGGGCGAGCCGACCGCCGCCGGGGAGTCCAGCGCGATGTACCAGTCGCCGCCGCCCGCGCCCTCGATCTCCAGGTGGAGCGAGCGGCCGGGCGAGCCCGCGGTCACCAGACTCTGGGACGGGGCCGCGAGACCTGCCCTGCGGCGGGCCGCGAGATTCGCCGGGATCAGCCGCGCGGCCAGGTCGATCATGCTGTTGAGGTGGGCGGCGGCCGGCGGCTCGTACGGATAGTCCACCGCGTCCGCGATGTCCCCCGCGTGCACCCAGCACTCGAACGCCCGGTCCAGCAGCGCGTCGCGCAGGGGCAGCGCGAAGTCGCCGTACGAGACGGAGAGCTCGGCCACGCCGCGGCCCGCGAAGGACACCGTGCGGATCAGGGCGTGGCTCTGCTCGCGCCAGGGTTCGCGGACGGTGCGGGTGGGCGGGAAGTGGGAGCCGCGCCAGTACGACTCGGTGCGGTCCGACGGCGATACGGGCCCGGCCGCGCCCAGCGGATCGTCGAGGCCGAGCGCCTTGGCGACCAGGCCGTCGACGGTCATCAGGTGGCCGATGACCCCGGCAACCGTCGTCCTGCGGGTCGTCGCCTGCTCGCCCGCGAACCACTTCAGGCGCACCGGAGCGTGCCACTCCGAGTCGCCGATGTCCCGCAGCAGGGCGTCCAGGCGGGCCGTCTCGGCGTCGTACGGCGTGGCCCAGCCGGGGACGGGGATGCGCGCGGGCCTGCGGCCCAGGCAGCCGTCGAGCACGCGGTTGCGCAGCAGGGGGTCGAGGTCCAGGCTGCGCTCGGCGTGGAGGAGGCCGACGGCGTCCCGCAGGCGCAGTGCCTCCTCGGCGCAGGGGGCGCACTCGGTGAGGTGGTCCTCGACGGCCTTGGTCTCGTCGGCGGAGCACGCGGACAGGGCCCAGGCGCCCAGTAGCGACTTGAGCACGCCGTGGGAAAGGGCCGGGGAGGGAAGCGGCGGTGGCGGTGGCAGGGGCGGTGGCGGGGGCGGGGGAGCCGGCTCCAGGACCTCGCGGTTGTCCGCGGCCGTTCTCGGCGACGGTATCCGCGGAGCCCGGCCCTCCGGCCGATCCCGCTCGCCGCTGCCGTCCGAGCCGTTGCCCTCGGGGCCACTCGGACCGTTCGGGCCGCTTGGGCCGTTCGGCCGGTTCGGACCGCTCGGCCGGTTCGGACCGCGCGGGCCGTTGGGACCGTGCGGACCCCCGCTCGGCCCGTGTTCCGCGCTCACCGGTGCTGTCCGTATCCGGGCGGGGACGACAGCCCGTCCTGATGGCGCGGGTTCGCCGTGGACAGCAGCTGCAGCCCGAGCCGCAACCGCCTGCGCGCCTCGTCCTCCGTGACGCCCAGGTCGGCCGCCGTCTGCCGGTAGTCCCTGCGCTGGAAGTACGCGAGCTCCAGCGCGGCCCGCAGCGGCGCGGGCATCGACGTCACGATGTAGTCCGCGCGGGCGGCGGCCGACGCCCTGAGGACCTTCTGCTCCAGCTCCTCCGAGGTGCCGTCGCCGCCGTCCATCAACGCCGCCGCCCCGGTCTGTCGCAGCCTGTGCACGGCCTGCCGGTGCGTGAGCTTGGCCACCCAGGACCTCATCGATCCCTGCTTGGGGTCGTAGGCGTCCGGGTTCTCCCAGACATAGCCGAACACCTCGCGCGTGATCTGGTCGGCCGCCGTGTCGTCGTCGAGCACACGGTGGGCCAGGCTGTGCACCAGCGAAGCGAACCTGTCGTACAGCTCGCCCAGCGCCGCCGCCTCGCCCCGTGCGAGCCGCTGCTGCATCCTGCGGTCCCAGCGGGGTGGTGCGTCCTTCGCCATGCGGCCCCCAACCCTGTGCGCCTGCCCACCGTGTGCCCCTCGTCACTTCCTTCGAATGTAGTGCGAGCCGCTGACAACGCATGCACCTTTACGGTAAGTGCGTTCGCGTCCCGGTCCGGGATGATAATGATCCGGTCGCTCCCGCACCGCGTCTTCGGGGGACTGGGTTTCATGGGAGTGCAGCGGGGCAGCCGCGACATGGAAGGACGACTTCCGCATCAGCAGAACGAAAGGTCCAGTCGCGTGACGCTGAAGGTGATCGAGGCCGAGCACAACGCATGGGCCGTACTGCACGTTTCCGGAGAGCTGGACCTGGTGACGTCACCGGCGGTCCGCCAGCACGTCCACGACGCCGTCGCGAAGGGCCGCCACCGCGTGGTGCTCGATCTCTCCGGGGTCCTCTTCTGCGACTCCAGCGGGGTCGGCATCATGATCGCCGCCCGCCGCCTGATGCATTCCTGCGGCGGCGACCTGCGGCTGATCCTCCCGGCGCGCGGCGCTGTCGACGGTTCGCATGTGAACAAGGTGCTCGCCGCCCTGGGCGTACGCCGCCTCTTCGAGGTCTACCCCGACGTGGCCACGGCGGCCGACGACGAGGCGCAGGCACTCTCCGCCTGAGCAGCCGTTCCTGGCGGGAATTCCCCGGTCCGCCCGCCCACGTCGTACCCTCCCCCCTATGGACAGCGCAGAGTACGAGCGCAAGACAGCAGCCCGTTTCGCGAGCTTCGACCAGGACGGCAACGGATACATCGACCGCGAGGACTTCAGCGCCGCCGCGGCGGCCCTGCTGGCCGAATTCGGGACGACGGCCCGTTGCGACAAGGGGCAGGCGCTCTACATGGGGGCCGAGGCCTTCTGGCAGGGCATGGCGGGCATCGCCGACGTGGACGGGGACCAGCGGGTCAGCCGCGAGGAGTTCGTCACGGGTGCGGTGAAGAGACTGCGGGACAATCCACGGCGGTTCGCCGAGATCGCCCGCCCGTTCCTGCACGCGGCGATCGCCGTCGCGACCGAGGCCGGCAGCGACGGTACGGGCGTCACTCCGCAGGCCGCGGGGCGGGTCCTGCGCGTGCTGGGTGTGGCGGGGGACAGGGCGCAGGCCGTCGCGGCCGCGCTCGACGCGGACGGTGACGGACTGATCAGCGAGGACGAGATCCTGGCCGCCTTCGCCGCGTACTACACGACACCCGGACCGGACGAGCCGCGAACCTGAGCGGCCGAACCTGAGCGCCGATGAGCGGTGAGCGTGCCACGCCACGGCCCCTAGGGCGCGTCGTTTGGATCATCTGGTGGTTGGCCAAGGCTGCTGCCTGGAGAGTCGATCGCGGTGCCGATTGTGGCGTGCGCGTCGGCGGGGGACTTCCGCAAGGGCTCACTGGATCAGCTCGATATGAGGGTGGGACGGGTCCACCGGGCAGACGTGGAGCTGGAGGTTGTAGCCGCCGACGATGTCGATCAAGGTGAAGTTGCCGCCCCGGGCGCCCAGGGGAGGCGGGGCCGGGTTCGCCGGTTCCTCCTCGGCGATCCAGGTCTCGCTGCCGCCGTCCCATTCCGAGGAGGCGATGGTGAGGAGCGGGACCTGCTCGGTGCCGCACTCGGGGCAGGGGCGGGGCTTGGGGTCGGTGAGGCTCCAGCGGGTCCAGCCGCCGGTCTTCCAGCCGGGGGCGGTGGAGAGGTTGTTCAGGTAGAGCTCGCCCGGGTCGTCCGCGTACGTGTTGTACCGCGCGGGGTCGATAGACTCCCAGCGGCTCATGTCGTCCACCTGGTCCTGAAGTTCCTCGTCCAGGTCCGAGGGGTGGGGGTACTCGGTGACCTGCTCCGGTGAGAACAGGCACGGCTGAGGGAGGTAGCAGTCGCGCTGGACGATGGGCGGCTCGGGTGGTATCTCGAGGACGTCCTTGACGGTTGCGGAGGAGCGCCAGAACAGTGCGGTTTTGGGGCTGGCATGTTCCGCGTGGTCGAAGGGGCACCACAGGACCTGGAGGAGGTCCGCGTCGGACGGGCACGGGAAGGGGACGTCACGGGCGTAGAGCTGGGCGACGGGGAGGAGGGGGATCGGGCCGTCGAACCACGGGCGGTCCGCGAGCCGCTCCCAGGTAGCTCGTTCCTCGGGAGTCCACTGGGGTGCCTCGGGGTCGAGGCGCCGCCGCTCGGCCGCTGCGGCGCGGTCGTGGCGGAGTAGCCGGACGTCATCCGGGGAGTGGACCACCGGCGCCGCGCCGCTGTCGTGCGGCTCGTCGCAGTACGGCCACGGCTCGTCGGCGGGCCACAGGAGCGGCCCGCCGACGGAGCTGTCGTGCACGGTCGGCGACCCGGGGCGCGGGTGCAGCCGGGTCGCCGTGCGCGCCAGCGGGGCCAGCTGAGGAAAGAGCGCGGTGATGTCGAACGGCCGCGGCGGGGTTGTAAATATGGCGTTCATAGCGGTGATGCTGCCAGCAGCGTCTGGCAATGGGTGTACCGAGCCACGTCAGCTGACACTGCACAGCTTCCCTGAGTCAGCAGGCGGACCAGAGGAAGATGCCGGCGATATGGAGTCCGGCCAGGTAGATGGTCGCGGTCTTCTCGTAGCGCGTGGCGATGCCGCGCCACTGCTTCAGACGGTTGATGCACCGTTCGACGGTGTTGCGCTGTTTGTAGGTCTCGCGGTCGAACGCCGGCGGTCTCCCGCCCCGACTGCCCCGCCGCAGCCGATGACCACGTTGATCCGCCGGCACGGGGATCACCACACGGATGCCGCGCTTGCTCAGGTGGTCGCGGATCGCGCGGGAGGAATACGCCTTGTCGGCCAGGACTACGTCCGGCCTGGTTCGGGGCCGTCCGCGGCGACGCGGTACACGCAGGCCGGCCATGACGTCCATGAAGGTGGGTGCGTCGCCCGCTTGGCCGCCGGTTAGGACGAACCCGAGGGGACGGCAACGGCCGTCGGCAGCAAGATGGACCTTCGTTGTAAGTCCCCCGCGCGACCGGCCGATGGCGTGGTCGTGCGGCTCGGCCGCTGGGGCCCCCTTTTGCGGGCCCCAGCGGCGTGCTGATGAGCGCGCACGATTGTGGAGTCCACCGAGACGACCCAGTCAAGCTCATTATCGGCGTCGGCTTGGGCCATCAGCGCCGTGAACACCCGCTCCCAGGTGCCATCGAGGGCCCACATCCGAAGGCGGTTGTAGACGCCCCGCCAATTGCCGTACTTCTCCGGCAGGTGCACCCACTGAGTTCCGGTCTGGAACTTGAAGGCGATCGCGTCGATCACCTCACGGTGGTCCCGCCAGCGGCCACCCCGCTTCGGCGTCCGGTCCGGGAGCAACGGTTCGATCCGCGCCCACTGCGCATCAGTCAACGGCACACCCGGACCAACGACTGACAGATCCAAACGAAACCGCCTAGGCCTGTGAATAGCGTTCACGCAGCTTGTACTTGAGGACCTTGCGCAGCGTCTCGTTGCGCGGCAGAGCGTCCACAACCTCCAGTTGCTCGGGCAGTTTGTGTACGGACAGCCCCTGCGCCCGCAGATACGCGGCGACCTCCTCCAGGGTCAGCGGTGCGGCGCCCGGGGGCTGTTCCACGACGGCGCACACCCGCTCGCCCCGCGCCGGGTCGGACAGCCCCACCACGGCGGCGTCGCCCACGCCCGGGTGACGGTGCAGGAGGTCCTCGATCTCCTTGGCCGAGATGTTCTCGCCCTTGCGGATGATGATGTCCTTCAGCCGTCCGGTGAGCACCAGATGGCCGGTGGGGGTGAGGTGCCCGACGTCCCCGGTGATCAGGAAGCCGTCCGTGTCGAAGGCATCCGCGTTCTGGGACGGCTCCAGGTAGCCCCGGCACACGGCCTCGCCGCGCAGCCGCACCTCCCCGTCGGTGCCCGCCGGCACCGGTGTGCCGTCCTCGGCGGTGATGCGTATCTCCATCCCCTCGGGGGGTCTGCCCTCTGTCGTGGCCAGGTTGTCCGGTGTGTCGTCCGGGGAGCCCATCGTGATCATCGGGACCTCGGTCATGCCGTAGCCGTGCGTCAGTTGGCAGCCCATCTCGCGTACGACGGCGTGGTAGGTCTCCGGCGGTTTGGGCGCTCCGCCGCCCGCGAGCAGCCGCAGGGTCGGGATGAGGCTGCGGGAGGGGTCCTTGCGCTGTTCGGCCAGGAACATCGCGTAGAAGGCGGTCGATCCGCCCGCGACCGTGACTCCGTGCCTGCGGTATTCGTCCAGGGCGGCGGGCATGGCGAAGTGCTCGAAGAGGACGGCGGGGAAGCCGTACAGGAGCAGCATCACCAGGTAGTCGGGGCCGCCGATGTGGGCGTACGGGAACGCGACCGAGCCGATGTCGTGCGTGGACAGCCGTAGGGCGTGCGCGAGACACGAGCCGCCCGCTATCAGGGAACGGTCGGTGTGCAGGACGCCCTTGGGATCGGACGTCGTCCCGGAGGACCAGTAGATCCAGCGAACCGTGGTGCCGTCGGAAGGCGGCTCCGGGAGCGTTCCCGGGTCCCCGTCCGGAACGTTCCCGTACGCCTCGAAAACGCCACGCGCGCCGAGCCGGTGAGCCATCGCTGTGTGGTCAAAACCGCGCCACTGTCCCGGCACGGCGAAGAAGTCCGCCTTGGACTCGCGCAGCGCGAATCCCACTTCGCGCTCCCGGTAGAACGGGATGACCGGTGTCTGTACGGCGCCGAGCCTGGCCAGGGCCACCGACAGGAGCACCGTCTCGATCCTGGTCGGCAGCTGCCAGGCGACGACACTTCCGGGGCGCACGCCCTGCCCGTACAGGCCGGCCGCGACACGCTCGGCGCGGTCCCTGAGCTCGCCGAAGGTCAGGACGCGGTCGGCCTGGAGCAGTGCGGGCCGCTGCGGGGTGAGGGCGGCGCGGCGGTCGACAAGCTCCCAGAGCGTCCGGGAGGCGCCCAGTGTGTACGCGGTGTCGGTCGCGGTGTCGGTCACGGCAGTCCCCTCGCAGCTGACGGACAGTCAGATCATCCGGAGAGCGTAGGGCTCTGCGCCTTGTCGGTCCAGGGGTGCGGGGCTAGCCTGAGATCTGACGGGTCATCAGAAACGCGGGACCGCTAACGCCGGAGGACACAACCATGGAACTGCCTCGGATTGTCAGCGTCGACGACCATGTGATCGAGCCGGCGCACCTCTTCGAGACCTGGCTTCCGGCGAAGTACCGCGACCGCGGCCCGAAACCGCTGACGGCCGGAATCGGCGAGCTCGCCTACGTGGCGGGCAAGTACCAGATCACGATGGACCCGGACGGGCCGCCCACCGACTGGTGGATCTACGAGGACCTCAAGTTCCCGTACAAGCGCAACATCGCCGCCGTCGGCTTCGACCGCGACGACATGACCTTGGAGGGCATCACCCGCGCGGAGATGCGGCGAGGCTGCTGGGACCCCAAGGCGAGGCTCGCCGACATGGATCTCAACCATGTGGAGGCCTCCCTGTGCTTCCCCACGTTCCCGCGGTTTTGCGGACAGACCTTCGCGGAGGCGCACGACAAGGAGGTCGCCCTCGCCTGCGTGCGCGCGTACAACGACTGGATGGTGGAGGAGTGGTGCGGCGACAGCGGCGGCCGGCTGATCCCACTGTGCATCATCCCGCTGTGGGACATCCGCCTGGCCGTCGCCGAGATCAAGCGGAACGCGGCACGCGGCGTACGGGCGGTCACCTTCAGCGAGATCCCGACCCACCTCGGGCTGCCGTCCATCCACTCGGGCCACTGGGACCCCTTCTTCGCGATCTGCGAGGAGACCGGCACGGTCGTGAACATGCACATCGGCTCGTCGTCCCAGATGCCCGCGGCGTCCCCGGACGCCCCGCCCGCCGTCCAGGCCGCCCTCAGCTTCAACAACGCCATGGCCTCGATGATGGACTTCCTCTTCAGCGGCGTCCTGGTGAAGTTCCCACGCCTCAAACTGGCCTACAGCGAGGGTCAGATGGGCTGGATCCCGTACGCCCTCGAGCGCGCCGACGACGTGTGGGAGGAGCACCGCGCGTGGGGCGGGGTGAGGGACCTGATTCCCGAGCCCCCTTCGACGTACTACTACCGGCAGATGTTCTGCTGTTTCTTCCGCGACAAGCACGGCGTCGCTTCCCTGGACGTGGTCGGCCGCGACAACGCCACCTTCGAGACCGACTATCCGCACGTCGACTCGACGTTCCCGCACACGAAGGAAGTCGCGCTCGATCACGTGAAGGGCCTCGACGACGAGACCGTCTACAAGCTGATGCGCGGCAACGCGATCCGCATGCTCGGTCTCGACCTGGACCGTGGCCGCGTCCCCGCCGTTGCCCGCAGCGTCCGCTGATGGACCTCACGTACACCGAGGAGGAAGAGGCGTTCAGGGCGCGTCTGCGCGAGTGGCTGGCAGCCACGCTGCCCGGCCTGCCGCCCCGCCCCGACCCGCTCGACTGGCCCGCCAGGCGCGCGTACGACACGGCGTGGCAGCGCAGGCTGTACGACGCGGGGTACGCGGGGCTGCACTGGCCCGCCGACGCGGGCGGGCGCGGTGCCACGCCCACCCAGCACTTGATCTTCCTGGAGGAGACCGAGCTGGCCGGGGCGCCCTACGTGGGCGCGAACTTCGTCGGGCTGCTGCACGCGGGACCCACCGTCGTCGCCGAGGGGACCGCGGAACAGCGCGCGCGCTGGCTGCCGCCGATCCTGCGCGGCGACGAGGTGTGGTGCCAGGGCTTCAGCGAACCGGACGCCGGCTCGGACCTCGCTTCACTGCGCACCAAGGCGGTGCGGGACGGGGACGAGTACATCGTCACCGGATCGAAGATCTGGACGTCCCACGCGGAGGTCGCCGACTGGTGCGAGCTGCTGGTACGCACCGAACCGGTGAGCGCGTCCGTTCCGAAGCACCGGGGCATCACCTGGCTCGCCATGCCGATGAACGCTCCTGGGGTGACGGTCAGGCCGTTGCGAACGCTCGCGGGAACGGCCGAATTCGCGGAGATGTTCCTCGACGAGGTGCGCGTGCCGGTCGCCAACCGCGTGGGGGACGAGAACGACGGCTGGCGCGTCACCATGGTCACCCTGTCCTTCGAGCGAGGCACGGCCTTCGTCGGTGAGGTCGTGGCCTGCCGCCGCACCCTGCGCGCACTCGCCGCGGCCGCTCGCGGGAACGGCCGTTGGGACGACCAGGAAGTGCGCCGCACCCTGGGACGCCTCAACGCGGAATTCACCGCTCTGTGGCGGCTCACCCAGTGGAACGTCAGTGAAGCGCAGCGCACGGGAGGCGAAGGAGGCGTTCCCGGGAACGGCGGTTCCGTCTTCAAGCTGCGCTACTCGCACGCCCGCCAGGAGCTGTACGACGCTGCCGCGCGGGTGCTCGGCCCCCGTTCCCTGGACCTGTCTCACGACTGGACCCTGGACCGGCTGTCGTCGCTCTCGTACACGATCGCCGCCGGCACGTCGCAGATCCAGCGGAACATCGTCGCCGAGCGCATCCTCGGCCTTCCCAAGGGGCGCTGATGGACTTCCGTCTCACCGACGACCAGCGTGCGCTCCAGGCAGGCGTACGGGAACTTCTCGAGGGCCGCTTCGGACGCGAGCGGCTGCGGGCGGCGGTCGACAAGCCCGGCTCGGGCCTGGACACCGGCCCGGAGGCGGCCTTGGACCGTGCGCTGTGGCGGGATCTCG
The DNA here is from genome assembly GCF_056836825.1 of Streptomyces sp. TRD_SC_5. NCBI lineage: Bacteria > Bacillati > Actinomycetota > Actinomycetes > Kitasatosporales > Streptomycetaceae > Streptomyces > Streptomyces sp. TRD_SC_5. The sequence continues at coordinate 4,187,237 of NZ_JBWZZS010000001.1, forward strand.
GTGACGCCGGGTTCTTCGCGCTGCGGCTTCCCGAGAAGGACGGCGGAGTGGGCCTCGGTCTGCCCGAAGCCGTACTCGCCTTCGAGGAGGCGGGCCGCGCGCTGCTGCCCGGCCCTCTGGTGGCCACGCACCTCGCCGCCTGCACGGTCCCGGGAGCGGCCACCGGCGACACCGTGGTGACGCGGGTGGACGGCGAACTGGTGGAGTGGCTGGACGCGGCGGACGAGGTGCTCGGGAACGCTGCGGGAGCCGTGCCCGTACGTTCCGTGGATCCGCTTACGCCGCTGCACCGGGTGCTCCGGGACGTTCCCGGGCACGTGGCGGGGGGCGTTACGGGGCGCGTTCCCTGGAACGGTTCTGAGGCTGCTCTCCTCACCGCCGCCGAACAGCTCGGCAGCGCCGCCCGTACCACCGAGGCCGCCGTCCAATACGCGCGCGAGCGCGAACAGTTCGGGCAGCCCATCGGAGGCTTCCAGGCTGTCAAGCAGCTGTGCGCCCAGATGCTGGTACGCACCGAGGTGGCCCGCAGCGCCGTGTACGGGGCCGCCGTGACCGGGGACCCGGTGGAGATCGCCGGAGCCAAACTGCTGGCCGACGACGCGGCCGTCCGTAACGCACGTGACTGCCTTCAGGTGCACGGCGGCATGGGCTTCACGTGGGAGGCCGACGTACACCTGCATCTCAAGCGCGCGTGGGTGCGCGCCGAGCGGTGGCCGACGGCGGGGGACGCGGCGGAGGCGCTGGCGGCGGCGCTGCTGTGAGCGAGGGGTCGCGGGTGTCGCGGGTAGTGAGGGTGTCGCGGGTAGTGCGGTGGTCGCGGGTGACCGGTTGCGTACGGGCCGTGCCCTTCCGTGGCGTTCCGTGGCCGTGGGTAATCCGCCGGTCACTCCATCCTGCGACTGGTGAGCGATTACCGTGCGTCGATATCGGGTTGTGTCCTTCGCGTGACTCGTCACGGGCCGGAGTCGGGGGTGCGCTCCGGTACTCTCCGTGGGATGCGAGTGGTTGTGATGCGCAGCTGTCCCGGTGTTGCCTCTGTGGTGACTCCGGGCCGCGAGATGTGCGCCGCTCGCACCGTGCGGAGGCGCCGTGCGCGCCCCTGTTCGACTCCCCGCAGCGTGCGTCGCACAGTATGCACCACGCGTACTCCTTCGCGCTGGAATATGCCCGAAGCGCTTGTTGCGGTGACTGTACGTCAACCATGCTGTCCCATAAGGGAATCACGTTCCGTGACCCTGTGGAGACGCGAGGCGATGTGTCCGCCGGTTCGGATGGTGTGAGCGGTGCAGGTGCTTCAGGTGCAGTTGGAGGTCGGGGCCGACCCCGCCGAGGTGGGGCGCGCTCGTAGGTGGGCCCGCTCGCGGCTCGCCGGCTCCGGGATAAGGGTCGACGAGCCGCTGGCCGAGACCCTGATCCTGCTCATCTCGGAACTCGTCACGAACGCGGTGGTGCACACGGGCTGTCCGGCCGTACTGCGGATGCTCTTCGGCGCGGCGGACGACGGCACGGTGCGGGTCGAGGTGGCCGACGCGAGTGCCTGCCCGCCGAAGCCCCGGCACGCGGAGGGCGACGACACCAACGGACGCGGGCTCGAGCTGGTCGACGGCCTCGCGGACCGCTGGGGCTGGCAGTCCGAGGGTGCGGGCAAGCGGATCTGGTGCGAGGTGGACCGGGGGGCGCCCGTGGTTGCGTCAGGGGCGTACGGGGCGGCTGTGTATGAGCCGTCGTGCGCTGTCACAAATAGCGCATAACGAGCAAATCGCCGGTCGGGTGTTGACGGCTGGTGATGGCCTGATGACCCTTGGGTGAGGCGATTCGCTGCGAGGGGACGCCGAGGATTCGAGCTGCGTTCACGCGGCCCGTCCTTGGCGAACGCGGGTCGCGGTTCGGCGTCGGCTCCTTTTGGGAACACGAGGGGCAGGGCCTGTACGCCGGAGCCGGGTGGTGGCCCTTGTGCCGCGCTCGGGGCGTGCGGGAGTGCGTCGCCACCCGGCTGTTCGAGAATGGCCCGGCCAGGGTTTGGCCGGGTGGTCCCCCGCTGGTTCTGGTTAGTCCGGCCGGTCCGGGTGGGCCTGGTTGGTTCGGGTGGTCCGGGTGGTTCGGCTGGTCCCGGGTGGTCCGGGTGGTCCGGGTGGTTCGGCTGGTCCCGGGTGGTCCGGGTGGTCCGGCCGGCAGTGTCAGAGGATTGCCACGGGGGCGACCGGGGTGCCCGTTCCCCCGACGAACGGCTCCGGCATCGCGGAGAGCAGGAAGGCGTACCGCCCCTCCTCCGCACAGGCTGTGGACAGTTCCTCCAGGTTCCAGTTCTGGCCCTGCAGCATGCCCATCTCGACGAGGTCGAGAGCGTGCACGGGCAGCCACAGGTTCTCGGTCTCCGGCGGGCAGATCTCGAAGGTGAGGGTGTCGTTCGCGACCGCGGCGACGTCACGGGCGTGGAACCACTCGGGCGTACGGATGGACAGGCCGGGGGACGGATAGCCGTAGGCGTGCTTGTCGCCCGCCAGGTATGTCTGGATCTGCCCGGTCCGTACGAGAACGATGTCGCCGGCCCGGACGGTCGTACGCGCCAGCCCCTCGGCGGCTTCCAGATCCTCCGGCGTCACCGCGTGGTCCCCGGCCAGCCGGTCCACTCCGCGTGCGCGGGCCACGTCGAGCAGTACCCCGCGCGAGACGACGTGCCGCGCCTTGTCTATGCCGCTGAAGCGGGCGCGGGTGTGGGCGGTGATCGTGTTGGCCGGGCGGCCGTTGTAGATCTTCCCCGAGTGCGACACGTGGGTGAGGGCGTCCCAGTGGGTGGCCGCCTGGAGCCCCATCGTCACGGCGTCGTCGCTGGTGGCGACGGTTCCGGGGCCGAAGAGCTCCTGGTTGATCTGAACCATGGAGTGGAGCGGGTTGATGCGGCCGGGGATCAGTCCTGTCTGGACGCCGTCCTGGTGGAGCGGGAGCGCGAGGGGTATGCGGCGGCCGGTGCGGATGGTCGTGGTGGCGGCGGTGCGTACGACTTCGTCGGTGATCAGGTTGAGGGTGCCGATCTCGTCGTCGGTGCCCCAACGGCCCCAGTTGTTCACGCGCTTGGCGATGTCGTGGAACTCGGGCGGCAGTGACATGGGGCCTCCTCGGGGCTTGTGTTCGGGCGACCGGGTGCGCGTAAAATCTAACGGTCCGTCAGAAACCGTGGAAGGGGCCGGTCGTGGGGAACTTCTTGGCAGGCAAGGTCGTCGCCGTGACGGGTGCGGGGCGGGGGATCGGGCGGGCGGTGGCGCTGGCCTGCGCGGCCGAGGGGGCGCGGGTGGTCGTCAATGACTACGGGGTCTCGATGGAGGGCTCCGAGCCTACGAGCGAGGTCGCCGAGGCGGTGGTGAAGGAGATCGCGGCCGCGGGCGGTGAGGCGGTGGCAGTCGCCGACGACATCTCGACGATGGCGGGCGGGCAGCGGATCGTCGATGTGGCGCTGGCGCAGTACGGGCGTATCGACGGGGTGGTGTGCGTCGCCGGGATCCTGCGCGAGCGGATGCTCTTCAACATGGCCGAGGAGGAGTGGGATCCGGTCATCGCTACTCATTTGAAGGGTACGTTCACGGTGTTCCGGGCGGCTTCGGCGGTGATGCGCAAGCAGGGCGGCGGGACGCTGATCGGTTTCACCAGCGGCAACCATCAGGGGAGCGTCGCCCAGGCCAACTACAGCGCCGCTAAGGGCGGGATCATCTCGCTGGTGCGCAGCGCGGCGCTCGGGCTGCACAAGTACGGGGTTACGGCAAACGCGGTGGCTCCGGTGGCCCGTACGCGGATGTCCGCGAACGTACCGATGGAGCTCAAGGAGATCGGCGAGCCGGAGGATGTGGCGGCGCTGGTCGTGTACTTGCTGAGCGAGCGGGCGCGGGAGGAACGGATCACCGGGCAGATCTACACGGTCGCCGGCCCGAAGATCGCGGTCTGGGCGCAGCCGAGGGAACTGCGTGCGGGGTACGCGGAGGGTGGGCGGTGGACGCCGGAGCGCATCGCGGACTTCCTGCCGGGGACGGTCGGCACCGATCCGATGCCGATGCTGGCGCAGCTGGAGGCGATGGCTGAGGCGGCGTCGCGGAAGACGCGGCCGAATGCGTGAGGTTGGGGCGCTGGCGGGGGTGGCGGGGGTGCGGGGGTGGCCGGGCGGTGCGGGTGCGGGGGCAGTGGCTTTGGGGTCGGTGCCGCGCCGGGGCGTCTCCTCGGGCGTCGAACGTTCGGGTACGTCGGGTTTCGTTGGGGTGGTTGCGTTCAACGCCCTGCGGGGAGCGCCCCGACACGTCCCCTCCTGGCACCGTGGAGTGCGACGCGGGGTGAGGCGCGCCCCGACACGTCCCCTCCTGGCACCGTGTATGCGCGACCGGGGGCCTGCGGGCGCCCCCGGCACGTCCCCTCCCGGCACCGTGGAGTGCGATGCCCGGGCCGGCGGGTGCATTTCCCTCCTGGTTCCGTGTTCGTGAAGCCGGTGTGGGGCTTGGGGTGGTGAAGGTGTCGCAGGGGCCGTCCTGACCGGCAGGGCGCACAGTGCACGCTTCCGCAATCGAGAGGAGACCCACCGTGGACTTCGCCTTCGGCGTCGACGACGACGCGTTCAGGGGTGACGCGCGGGCGTGGCTCGCCGCGCATCACGGGGGCGCCGCCGGAAGGGAATGGGAGCGGGAGCTCGGTGGTGGGGGGTGGATCGGCCTCGGGTGGGACGACGGTGGGGCGTACGGCGGCCGGCGGGCCGGTCTGACCCAACAGGTTGTCTGGGCCGAGGAGTACGCCCGCGCCCGCGCTCCCGCCAGAGCCGGGCACATCGGGGAGAACCTGCTCGCCCCGACCCTCATCGCGTACGGGAGCGAGGGGCAGAAGCAGAGGTTCCTGCCCGCGATCGCGCGCGGCGAGGAGCTCTGGTGTCAGGGGTACAGCGAGCCCGGCGCCGGCTCCGACCTGGCCGGGGTGCGCACCGTCGGCGTACGGGACGGGGGCGCGTACCGCGTCACGGGGCAGAAGATCTGGACCTCCCTCGCCCAGGACGCCGACTGGTGCTTCGTCCTGGCCAGGACCGAGGAGACGAAGCCCGGCGCGCGGCGCCACCACGGGCTGTCGTTCCTGCTGGTGCCGATGGATCAGCCGGGGCGTGTCGACGTACGGCCCATCCGGCAGATGACCGGGACCAGCGAGTTCAACGAGGTGTTCTTCGACGGGGCCGTTGCCCGGGAGGTCGTCGGCGGTGAAGGCAACGGCTGGCGTGTCGCCATGGGACTGCTCGCGGTTGAGCGCGGAGTGTCCACGCTCGTGCAGCAGATCGGCTTCGCGGAGGAGTTGCGGGAAGTGGTGCGGCTGGCCGTCGGAGTGGGAGGTGGGAGCGTCGGGGATCCCGTCGTACGGGCTCGGCTCGTTCGGCTGTGGGCCGAGCTGCATGCCATGCGTGCCAACGCGCTGCGGACATTGGGCTCTTCCGGTGACCCCGGCGCTCCCAGCGTCGCCAAGCTCCTCTGGGGCGGCTGGCACCAGCGGCTCGGTGAGCTCGCCGTGCAGGTGCGGGGCGCCGCCGCGACAGTCGGGCCGTACGACTGGGAGGAGCATCGGCCGTACGAACTCGACCTTGCGCAACGGCTGTTCCTCTTCAGCCGCGCCGACACCATCTACGGCGGCTCCGACGAAATCCAGCGGAACATCATCGCCGAGCGCGTGCTCGGCCTACCGAGGGAGTCCGGGTGACGAGTGGCGGCAGCATGCGCGGTGTGGTCTTCGACGGGAAGGCGGTCCAGGTTGTTGATGATCTGGAGATACGGGACCCGGAACCCGGCGAGGTCATCGCCGAGCGCGTGCTCGGCCTACCGAAGGAGTCCGGGTGACGAGTGGCGGCAGCATGCGCGGTGTGGTCTTCGACGGGAAGGCGGTCCAGGTTGTTGATGATCTGGAGATACGGGACCCGGAACCCGGCGAGGTCATGGTCGCCGTCGGCGCGGCCGGGCTGTGTCACAGTGATCTGTCGGTCATCGACGGGACCATCCCCTTCCCGGTACCCGTCGTACTCGGGCACGAAGGCGCGGGCGTCGTCGAGGCGGTCGGCGCCGGGGTGACGCATGTGGGGCCCGGTGATCACGTGGCCCTGTCGACCATCGCCAACTGCGGGGCTTGCGCGGAGTGCGGCCGGGGGCGGCCGACGATGTGCCGCCGGGCTATCGGGATGCCGGGGCAGCCCTTCTCGCGCCGGGGCGGCGCGCCGCTGTACCAGTTCGCGTCCAGCTCGTCGTTTGCCGAGCGCACGATCGTCAAGGCCGTCCAGGCCGTCAAAGTGCCTGAGGACATTCCGCTGACCTCGGCCGCGCTGATCGGCTGCGGCGTCGTCACGGGTGTGGGAGCCGCGCTGAACCGGGCGAAGGTCGGCCACGGCGACACCGTCGTCGTCATCGGGACGGGCGGGATCGGGCTGAACGTCATCCAGGGCGCCCGCATCGCCGGGGCGTCGGTGATCCTCGCCGTCGATTCCAATCCGGCCAAGGAGACGGTCGCGCGGCAGTTCGGTGCTACGCACTTCCTTCCGTCGGCCGACAGGGATGCGGTACGGGAGATCCTGCCCACCGGCGCCGACCATGCCTTCGAGTGCGTCGGCAAGACGGCGTTGATCCGGCAGGCGATCGATCTTCTCGACCGGCACGGACAGGCGGTGCTGCTCGGCGTTCCGGCCGCGACGGCCGAGGCGTCGTTCCTTGTCTCGTCGATGTACCTGGACAAGTCGATCCTCGGGTGCCGGTACGGTTCTTCGCGCCCGCAGCGGGACATCGCGCTGTACGCCGAGCTGTATCGGGAGGGCCGACTGCTGCTCGACGAGCTCGTGACGGAGACGTACCCCGTCGAGGACTTCGCGAAGGCGGCGGACGACGCACACCACGGGCGCGTGGCGCGCGGAGTACTCCTATTCTGACCTGGCTTCCTCCCATCCTGTCGGGTCACCAGGCGCCCCTCGGGCGGTGGTGCTTCCGGCCTCGTCGCCCCGTCCGTCCACGCCTCCCGTGTCCCCGTCGCCCGTACTGGCGCGGAACGTGCGGCGGTAGGCGGTCGGCGGGACGCCCAGCGCCGCCTGCAGGTGCTGGCGCAGGGATGTCGCCGTGCCGAAGCCGGCGTCGCGTGCCACCTGGTCGATCGACAGGCCGGTCGATTCCAGGAGGTGCCTGGCGCGTTCCACGCGCTGCTGGGCCAGCCACTGGCCGGGGCTGATCCCGGCCTCCTCGCGGAACCGGCGCGTGAACGTCCGTACCGACATCGCTTCCTGCTGGGCCATGTCGCGCAGCTGGATCGGCTCGTGGAGCCGGCCGAGTGCCCAGGCCCGCGCGGTGGTCGTCGTCGCCAGCTGGGGCTCCGGGACCGGGCGGTGGATGTACTGCGCCTGGCCGCCGTCCCGGTGCGGCGGTACGACCGTGCGGCGGGCCACCTCGTTGGCGACCCCGCTGCCGTGGTCGCGCCGCACGATGTGCAGGCAGAGGTCGATCCCGGCGGCGACCCCGGCGGAGGTCAGGACGTCACCGTCGTCGATGAACAGCACGTCCGCGTCGACCTCGACCGACGGGAACAGCCGCTGGAAGTGCTCGGCCGCCGTCCAGTGCGTGGTGGCGGGCCGGCCGTCGAGGTAGCCGGCCGCGGCCAGGACGTAGCCGCCGGTGCAGATGGCGACCATGCGGGTGCCGGGGCGTACGAAGGCGAAGGCCGCCTTGAGCTCGTCGGTCAGCACGCCCTCGTCGTAGACACGGCCGAGTTCGTACGACGCGGGGATCACGACGGTGTCGGCGGTGGCCAGCGCCTGCGGGCCGTGCTCGGCGACGATGGAGAAATCGGCGTCGGTACGGACCGGGCCCGGCGGCCGGACGGAACACGTCACGCTCTCGTACAGGGGGCTGCCCGCGGCGTCCTTCGCAAGGCCAAAGATGCGGTGCGGAATGCCGAGTTCGAAGGGCAGCAGCCCGTCGAGTGCGAGGACGACGACGCGGTGCGGCTCGGCGTGACGCCCCTTGCCCCTGCTGCCCTTGTCCATGGGTTCCTCCTCCGCTGTCTCCACCGTCTTATTCGCTGGCTGGTATAGACCTCAAGCTGATACATGTCTGCGCTGTGACGGACAAGCGCGCACCGGCCCAGGACATTCCCGAGACGACACGAACGCCCCCAGAGGCCTCCCGAGGCCTCTGGAACCGTAACTTCCGGCTCTTCTTCGTGGCCCGTACGGTCGCGGTCTTCGGCGACGGCATGGTGCCCGTCGCCCTCGCGGCGGGCCTGCTCGGCGCCGGCCACCCCGGCTCGTCCGTCGGCTACGCCCTCGCCGCCTGGATCGGCCCCTTCGCGGTACTGGTCCTCTTCGGTGGCGTACTCGCGGACCGGTTCACGCCGCGCCGGATGATGATCCTCGCGGACGCACTGCGGATGGCCGGCGCCTCGGTGCTCGCGGTCTCCTTCGCGGCCGGGGACCCGTCGGTGTGGGTGGTGTACGGACTGAGCGCGGTCAGCGGCGTCGGAGCCGCGCTCTTCCAGCCCGGGGTCGCCTCGACCGTCCCGCGCATCGCCCACGACGTACAGCAGGCGAACGCGGTCCTGCGCGTCTGCGAGGCGCTCATGACCATGGCGGGCCCGGCTTTCGCGGGGCTCGTGGTCGGCCTCTCGGGTGGTGCGGGCGCGGTCTTCGCCGCGAACGCCGCGACCTTCGCGGTGAGCGGAGTCTGCCTGTTCCTGCTGCGACTGCCGCCGGTGGGAGATCCGGTGAAGCGCGGCTCGCTGATGGCCGAACTGATCGACGGGTGGAAGGAGTTCACGGCGCGCAGCTGGCTGTGGGGCGTCATCGCGATCTGGACGGTGTACGGACTGACCGTGGCCGGCCCGCTGATGCCGCTGACGGCGGTCCTGGTGACCGAGGGGCACGGACCGGGGACGTACGGCGCGCTGATGGCGGTCAACGGCGCCGGCAGCGTCGCGGGCGGCCTGCTGGCGCTGCGCCTGCGGCCGGGGCGTCCGCTGGCGGCGGGGGCGGTGGCGCTGCTCGGTGTTGTGGTGAACCTGCTGGTGCTGGGGTTCGACATGTCCGTACTCGCTCTGGGCGTCGGTCAGTTCGTCGGCGGGGCGGCCTTCGCGTTCTGGCTGGTGATGTGGTCGACGACGGTCCAGACGCACGTCCCGGCCGACGCGCTGAACCGGCTGCACGCGTACGACGTGTCCGGATCGCTGCTGATGATGGCGGCCGGGCGGGCGCTGGCCGGCCCGGTGGCGGAGGCGGTGGGCGCGGAGCAGGTGCTGCTGGCGGGGGTGGCGGTCATGGTGGTGGTGGTCGGGATGCTGTTGGGGGTCCGGCCGATCCGGGAGCTGAGGCGGGTGGGTTGAGGTGCGTTGACGGGCGCGCACAGGAAGAGAGCCGTGGGCTGAGAGGCGTGGGGAACGTTCATGCTTGCTTGTCCCGTCGTGGCCCGATTCTTACGAACACTGACCACCGGGCCACTCGCTCGTGATCTGCGCGCGCTCGAAGCTGAGTGACGTGACCCAGACAACCGAAGGCGCCACGCACGCCGCACCCGGGCCCGCCGACGCCCGACGTAAGCCGACCCGCCCGCGGCGGAGCCGCCGCATGTCACCGCACCGCGCGTGGTTCGTCGCGGCGGTCGCCTTTGTGACGATCATCGGCGGCGCCGCCTTCAATTCCCTGCCCGGTCTGCTGATCGACCCGCTGCACGAGGAGTTCGACTGGTCGCGCGGCGAGATCGGTCTCGCCGTCTCCATCGACATGGCGCTGTACGGACTGACCGCGCCCTTCGCCGCCGCGCTCATGGACCGCTTCGGTATGCGAAAGGTGGTGGTCGTGGCGCTGAGCCTGATCGCAGCGGGCGCCCTGCTGAGCGTCTGGATGACGGCCTCCTGGCAGCTGATGCTCTACTGGGGCCTGCTCGTCGGCCTCGGCACCGGCTCGATGGCGCTGGCCTTCTCCGCGACGGTCACCAACCGCTGGTTCGTCGCCCGCCGGGGCCTGGTCACCGGCGTCCTGACGGCCGCGGGCGCGTCCGGCCAGCTGGTCTTCCTCCCGCTCTGCGCCTGGATCGTCGACAACCACGGCTGGCGGCCCGCCTCCGTCACGGTCGCACTCGCCGCGCTGGTCGTCGTCCCGTTCGTGTGGCTGCTGCTGCGCGACCACCCGGCGGACGTGGGACTGGCCCCGTACGGCGGGGACTTCGTACCCAAGCCGGCACCGCAGACGGGCGCGGCGAAGCGTACGGTCATGGTCCTCTTCTCGGCCGCGAAGACCGGGCCCTTCTGGCTGCTGGCGGGTACGTTCGCGATCTGCGGGGCGTCGACGAACGGCCTCGTCCGCACCCACTTCGTACCCTCGGCTCACGACCACGGCATGCCGATCACCGCCGCCGCGTCACTGCTTGCCGTCATCGGCGTCTTCGACGTCATCGGCACGATCGCCTCGGGCTGGCTGACCGACCGCTTCGAGGCGCGCCGCCTGCTGGCCGTGTACTACGCGCTGCGCGGCGTCTCGCTGCTCTTCCTTCCGATGCTGATGGCTCCGACCGTCCACCCGCCGATGATCTTCTTCATCGTCTTCTACGGCCTGGACTGGGTGGCCACGGTTCCGCCGACCCTTGCCCTGTGCCGTGAGCAGTACGGCGAGGACTCGGCGATCGTCTTCGGCTGGGTGCTCGCGTCGCACCAGGTGGGAGCGGCGGCGGTCGCCTTTGCGGGTGGTGTGGCGCGGGACGTGTTCGGCTCGTACGACGTGGTCTGGTACGCGGCGGGTGCGCTGTGCGCGGCGGCGGCGCTGATGTCCCTGGTGATCCGGCGGAAGCCGATCCCTGTCGTGGTCGGGGAGGTCAGGCGCTGAACCTGCCGAAGCCGCCGAACCTGCCCCGGTGGAACAGCAGAGGCTCCCCGTCCTCCGTCCCGCCCAGCGCCTCCACCCTGCCGACGACGATCAGGTGGTCTCCGCCGGTGTGCACGGCCTGGATGCGGCAGTCGATCCACGCCGGTACCGAGTCGAGCAGCGGTGACCCCGTGGCGGGCGCCGGCTCGTACCCGACACCCGCGAACTTGTCCGCCCCGCTCACCGCGAAACCGCGGCACAGGCCGCCCTGGTCCGCGCCGAGGATGTTGACGCAGAAGACGCCGGCCCGGGCTATGCGCGGCCAGGTCGTGGACGTACGGGCGACCATGAAGGTGACCAGGGGCGGGTCGAGGGACAGCGAGGCGAAGGACTGGCAGGCGAAGCCGGAGGCCGGTTCCTCCGGGCCGGTGGCCGGCGCCGTGATGACGGTGACGCCGCTGGCGAAGTGGCCGAGTACGGAACGGAATTCGGCCGGGTCGACCGGCAGTCGTTCGTCCTCGCCGACGGCTCGCAGGTCGGGGCGGGGGAGTGCGTCGTAGGGCTCGGCGGCCGTGGGGGCGCCGACCGACCTGAGGTATCGGACGACGGTGGCCGCCATCCCTGCGTGTCCCATCACGCCATCCATTGAAGCTGACGGGTCGTCAGATTGGAAGGGGCTGGCCGGCCCTGCGGCTGCCGCTGCGGTTGTGGCTGTGGCGGTGGGCTGTGCGGCTCACAGGCCCCGGTACTTGGGGGTACGCCGTTCCACGAAGCTCGCCACGCCCTCGGTTGCGTCCGCCGTGGTCATGTTGATCTCCTGGGCGGTCGCCTCGGCGGTGAAGGCGGTGGTCCGGTCGACGTCGAGGGACGCGTTGACCAGTTGCTTGGCGAGGGCGATCGACCGGGTGGGTCCGCCCGCCAGCCGCTCGGCCCAGGCGCGGGCGGTCGCGGCCAGTTCCGCGTCCGGGACGACACGGTTGACCAGGCCCAGTCGCTCGGCCTCGACGGCCGGGACGGAGTCGCCGAAGAACATCAGCTCCTTTGCGCGCTGCGGGCCGATGAGACGGGGCAGCAGGTATGCCCCGCCGCCGTCCGGGACCAGTCCGCGACGTACGAAGACCTCGATGAACTTGGCGGATTCGGCGGCCAGTACGAGATCGCAGGCGAACGCGAGGTGGGCGCCGATGCCGGCGGCGGTGCCGTTCACGGCGGCGATCACCGGCTTCTCGCAGTCCAGGACGGCAGTGATGAGCCGCTGCGCGCCGAGCCGGATCGTACGGGCGACATCCCCGGCCACCCGCTCCCCGCTGCCGCCGGCCGGGGCGCCGGCGCCGCGCAGATCCGCGCCGGCGCAGAAGCCCTTGCCGGTGGCGGTGATGACGACGGCGCGCACGGCGGGGTCGGCGGAGGCGGCGGCGAGCAGCGATATGACGCGTTCTCGCTGGTCCCAGGTGACGGCGTTCATGGCGGCGGGGCGGTTCAGGGTGATCCACGAGACACCGTTGTCAGTGGCGTGAAGTATCAATGAATCAACGGATTCGTCGGGGGTGTCGAGGGGGGAGTCGGTCGTCATGTGCGAGCTCCTGGGGTGGGGTTTGGGGTACGGGGCGTCCGGGGGTCTGGGGCGGAGCCCCTCACCGGCACACAGCCAGCGCGTCCAGTGCCACCGCTCCCTGGCCCCTCGGCAGGATCATCAACGGGTTGATGTCCAGTTCCGACAGGTCGTCGCCCAGTTCCAGGGCCATCCGCTGGACCCGCAGCACGACCTCCACCAGCGCGTCCACATCCGCCGGGGGCGCGCCCCGTACGCCGTCCAGCAGTGCATGGCCCCGCAGTTCGCCGAGCATGGTCCGCGCCTGGTCCTCGCCGAAGGGGGGCACCCGTACCGACGCGTCGCGGAGCACCTCCACCAGTACGCCGCCGAGCCCCACCGTCACCGTCGGTCCGAACAGGGCGTCCTGCGTCACGCCGACCATCATCTCGACGCCCCGCTCCACCATCTGGCACACCAGTACGCCGTCCAGCTCGATCCCCTCGTACCGCGCGATGTCCGTCAGCTCGCGGTAGGCGTCGCGGATCTGGCTGGCGGAGGTCAGGCCGACCTTCACCAGGCCGAGCTCGCTCTTGTGCGCGAGCCGCGGACCGGACGCCTTCATCACCACCGGGTAGCCGACGAGCCCCGCCGCCCGGACGGCCGCCGCCGCGCTCGTCACCAGTTGCTCGCGCGGTACGCGGATGCCGTACGCCCGCAGCAGCTGCTTCGCCGCGTGCTCGCTCAGCTGCTCGCCGGGGCGCATCAGTGCCCGCGCCTTGCGGAAGGAGGGGGAAGGCGTGCGCGGCGCGTCGTCGAAGGGGGAGCGGTAGGAGGCGGTGAAGCGGTGGTGGGCGAGGTAGGCGCGGACCGCCGAGATGCAGTTGCCGAACGTACGGAAGGTGGCGACCCGCGACGACCCGAGCAGTGTCTCCCGGTACGCCGCCTCCGTCCCGACCGGCGAGCCCCACACCACGCACACCAGCTTGTCCGTCGCCTCGGCCGCGTCGGCCAGGTCCTGGGCCAGTTTGTCGCTCATGGGAGGGAAGGGGCCCGTGATCGGGCAGATCAGAACCCCGACCCCCGGGTCCGCCAGTATCGCGTCGATGATTTTCCGGCCGCGCCAGTCGCCGACCGGGTGGCCGCCGTTGTCGACGGGGTTCGCCACGTTCAGGTAATCGGGTATCCACTGGTGCAGCTCGGCCTGCTTGGCCGCCGACAGCTCCGGCAGCCGCAGATCCGCCGCCGTCGCCAGGTCCGCGAAGTGCGCGCCCGTACCGCCCGAGATCGAATAGACGACGACCCCGTCGGACACCGGCTTCCGCGCCCGCGCCAACAGTGCCGCCGTGTCCTGGAGTTCGTCGAGACCGTCCACCCGGATCACCCCGAACTGCCGCATCGCCGCGTCCACCACGTCATCCGCGCCGGTCAGCTTGCCGGTGTGTGAGGCGGCCGTACGGGCGCCCCTCTCCGTACGGCCCACCTTGACCGCGACGACCGGTACCCCCGCCTGCGCGGCCCGGTCGGCGGCGAGCAGGAAGGAGCGGCCGTCCTTGAGGCCCTCGACGTAACACGCGATGGCCCCGACCTCCGGCTGCTGGGCGAAGTACGAGATGAAGTCGGCGGTCTCCAAGTCGGCCTCGTTGCCGGTGGGCGCCCAGTGGGAGAGACGTATGCCGAGCTCCTGGAGGGCGTGCAGGGGGCGGCCCTGGTGGCCGGACTGGGTGATCAGGGCGATGGCGGGGCCGTCCAGGTCGTCGCGGAAGTTCTCGAAGGCGTTGAGGTTGGTGTTCGGCCCGAGCAGTCGTACGCCCGACCGCTCCACCGCGGCGGCCAGCCGCGTCTGGGCGGCGGCGCCGGCCTCGCCCGTCTCGGCGAAGCCGGAGGCGAAGGCGACGGCGAACTTCACCTTGGCCTCGCCCAGTTCCTCGACCACCGGGACGGGATCGCCGACCAGCAGTACGGCCAGGTCGACCTGCTCGGGCAGGTCGCGGACGGAGGGAACGCACGGCAGCCCGAAGACGGACTCGCGCGTGGGATGGACGGGGTGCAGCCGGGCGCCGACCCGCTCGGCCCAGGCGATCAGCTGCCGGGTGATCCCGGCGTTGGGCCGGCCCTCGGCGTCGGACGCGCCGACGACGGCCACCGACTCGGGCCGGAAGAACCGGTCGAGGTCGGGGACGGCGGCGTACAGCGGCCGGCCGCTGACGTCGAGGTCGCCGGCGGCGGTGGCGGTGGGGGTCGCCGTGTCGTGGACGGCGGCGTGGGGAGCCTCTCCGCAGGCCACGACGCGGGCGCGGAGATCGGTGGTCAGGGTGCCGTGGGTAGATCCAAGCATGTCTCAGCCCGCTCCTGCTCGTCGGCCAACGTAACTGACGCATAGTCAGGTTACTGAACTGACGGCTCGTCAGGAACAGTCCGGCAGGCAAAGAGTGCGGGGCGGGCGCGAATGCCACGCCCGCCCGCTGCTACTGCCTACCCCGGTCGGAGCGTGGTCAAGACCACCAGACGGCGGTGGCAGCGTTTCCAGTACGACGAGGAGCGGGAGGCCCACGGCGTCGGCGAGCAGGGCCTGGTGCTCGGGGTCGGCCTTGTCTGCCCGGCTGACGACGGGATCCGGCACGTGCGAGGTGGCGGGCGCGGGCTGGTCGCACAGCACGGCGCAGCAGCACGGCACACCCCTGGGCGCCCAAGTCGCTCAGCGGGTGGCCCTGTGCCCGGCCGCGACCTTCTTGGCGATCTTCCTTGCGTCGATGGCCAGTTCCCGGAGCATTCCGCTGATCGGGTTGGTGAACCCCGTGAAATACAGGCCCGGCGCCCCCGGCGGGGTGCGTGCGCCGTGGGCGATCGGGCGGCCGCGCTCGTCCAGTACGCCGAGGTGGCCCACCAGGCCCTCCAGTGCCCGCCGGTAGCCGGTCGCCGCGATGACCGCCTGCGGGGAGATCCGGGTGCCGTCCGCCAGTACCGCCTTGTCCTCGTCGAAGGACTCGACCGCCGCCACCGGCTCCACCGTTCCCCGCTTCACTGCGGCCACGAGCCCGACGTCCTGCACCGGGATCGCGCCGTCCTTGACCCGGGAGTAGAGCCCGGTGTCGGGGCGCGGCAGGCCCCGGGCCGAGAGGTCGGGGACCGCGAGCCGGCTCATCAGGCCGCCCGCCCGGTCCACGAGGCGGACCGGGAGGCGGCGGACCAGGATGCCGGTGCGCTGCGAGGGCCAGCCGGCCGTCGAGCGGCGCACGATGTGCGGGACCGTGCGCACGGCCAGGCGTACGCGCGCCGCGCCGCCCTCCACCAGGTCCACCGCGATCTCGGCGCCCGTGTTGCCCGTGCCGACGACCAGGACGTCCTTGCCTTCGTACGGGCGCGGGTTGCGGTAGTGCCGGGCGTGCTTCAGCTCGCCGGTGTACGTGTCGCGGCCGGGCCACTCGGGGACGTACGGCGTGTGGTTGTAGCCGGTGGCGACCACCACCGCCGAGGCGGTGAGCTCGCGGCCGCCGGTCGCGTGCAGCAGCCAGCCGCCGTCGGGTCCGGAGTCGATACGGGAGACCTCGACCCCGGTGACGATCTCCAGCTCGTGGAACTCGGCGTACTTCTCCAGGTACCGCACCACGTCGTCCCGCGACACCCACCGCCCGAACGAACGCGGCATCGGCAGTCCCGGCAGGCCGGACAGGCGCCGCGTGGTGTGCAGGTGCAGCCGGTCGTAGTGGACGCGCCAGGACGCCCCGACGGAGTCGGACTTCTCCAGTACGACGGCGCGTACGCCCTGCTCGCGCAGTGCTGCCGCGGCGGCGAGTCCGCCCGGTCCGCCGCCTATGACGTAGACGGGGTGGTCGATAGTGGTATTGGCCATGATTCGTCAGCGTAATGACGAAAGTGGTTGATGGGTCTCGGTCAAGGCCGAAATCGGTTGCGATACGGTCACGGACAGTCGCCGGGGCCGTACCTCTTGCGCGCGGCCCGCCTCATCCGTTGAACTGACGTACCGTCAGATCGGCGGTGGTGGCTGAAGGTGGGTGGAGCGGAATGCAGACCATCTGGCTCGGCGGCGCGGAGTGGCTCGCCGTGCTGCGCATCGGCCTCGGCCTGTGGTGGCTGGAGAGCTGGCGCCACAAGGACAAGAAGGGCTGGTTCGAGCGCGGTACGGGCATCGCCTGGGCGGCGGACGTGGCCGGGAAACACAACTGGCCGGTGGTGAAGCGCGGCTTCGACACGATCGTCGCGCCTCGCCCCAAGGTGATGGCGTACATCGTCGTGTACGCCGAACTCGCCCTCGGACTCGGCCTGGTCGTCGGTTTCCTCACCCCGATCGCGCTGGCCGCCGGCCTGCTCCTGAACCTGCTCTACCTCGTCCTGATGATCCACGACTGGGCCGAGCAGGGGCAGAACGCCATGATGGCGCTGATCTCGCTCGTCGCGCTGTTCGCCATGTCCTGGCAGACCTGGTCCCTCGACCACGCGATCGGACTCTTCCGGTGAGCGCGGCCAACCCGGCGGTCCCCGACATCGATGCCTTCACGCGCCCCTACTGGGACGCCGCCGCCGAAGGCCACCTGCTGCTGCGCCGCTGCCGCGCCTGCGCCCGGCCGCACCACTACCCGCGCGAGTTCTGCCCGTACTGCTGGGGCGAGGACGTCGACTGGGAGCGGGCGAGCGGTCGCGGCACGCTCTACACCTGGTCCGTCGTCCACCGCAACGACCTCCCGCCGTACGGCTCCCGCGTGCCGTACGTCGCGGCGGTCGTGGACCTCGCGGAGGGGCTGCGCATGATGACGGAGGTCGTGGACTGCGAGGAGGCCGGCCTCGGCGTCGGCATGGAGTTGCGGGTGGCCTTCCGGCGGGGCGAGGGGACGGAGATGGTTCCGGTGTTCCGCCCTGCCTGTCAGCCCTCGTCCGGGGCCGGCTGAGCCATCGCCACTCCGTACAGACCGCGTTCTTCGCCGGCGTGGGCGCCGTCACCGGCAGACCGCTTACAGTCCCGGCGCGCCCCACACGGGGAACCACCGGGCGAGGTCCTTCTCCACCCGGAGGTCGTCGCCCAGGGCAGCCCTGACCTGCAACTCCAGCGGGTTGTCGCGCTTTTCGGCACCGCCCGGCAGCGGCGCGAACGGATAGAACGTGCCGCGCTTGTAGAGGTAGACCAGGGCCAGTGACCGGCCCTCCTGGTCCCGGAAGCCGATCAGGGAGCAGAGCAGGTGCGGGCCGAAGCCGCCTTCCTGGAGCAGGGTGTTGACCGCGTGCAGGTCGTTGACCAGGGCGGCCGTGTCGTCGGCCGGGTGGCGGGCGAGCAGCCAGGTGTATCCGTACGCGTCCCGGCTGAACTCCACCGGGACCCCGCCCCGGCCGGTGTCCGCGTCGAGGAGTTCCCGTACGTCCTGCTGGATACGGGCGAAGCCGCCGCCCTCCACGCCCGCGAAGCAGACCGAACCGCGCCCGGTGGGGGTGAAGCCCACGCCCGCCTGGAGGGTGAGGGCGGCCGAGGGGACCGCGAAGAGCTGGTCGAGGTCGGGGCGGACCGGCTTGCTCCGGCCCAGGAGGGAATCGAGGAGACCCATGAACGTTCCTTACGGCCGGGACAGGTCGGCGGAGATGCGGGCCAGCTGGTCGAGGCGCTGTTCGAGCGTCGGGTGCGAGGAGAGCAGCCGGCCCAGGCTCTCCTTTGAGGCGAACGCGGGCATGAAGTAGAAGGCGTTGTACGGTTCCGCCTTCCGCAGGTCCTGCGTCGGGATCCGTGCCATCTGGCCGTCGACCTTGGTGAGGGCGGAGGCGAGTGCCGACGGGCGGCCGGTGAGCAGCGCGGCCGCGCGGTCGGCGGACAGCTCGCGGTAGCGGGAGAGCAGCCGGGTCAGCAGGAAGCTCAGCGCGTACACCACCGCGCTGATCAGCGGGATCAGCATGATCGCGATGCCGGCGGGGTCGCTGCTCCGGCCGTTGCGGGCGAAGCCGCCCCACAGGGCGACACGGGTGATGACGCCCGCGAGCACGCCGAGGAACGAGGCGATCGTCATGACGGCGACATCGCGGTGGGCGACGTGCGACATCTCGTGGGCGAGGACGCCCTCCAGCTCCTCGGGTTCGAGTCT
This sequence comes from Streptomyces sp. TRD_SC_5, assembly GCF_056836825.1. Classification (NCBI taxonomy): domain Bacteria; kingdom Bacillati; phylum Actinomycetota; class Actinomycetes; order Kitasatosporales; family Streptomycetaceae; genus Streptomyces; species Streptomyces sp. TRD_SC_5. The sequence goes on from NZ_JBWZZS010000001.1 coordinate 4,205,679, forward strand.
GCGCATCAGGCCGGTGGTGGCGCAGACCAGAGCGGTCTTCTCGCTGCGACCGGTGGCGAAGGCGTTCGGTACGTCGCTCTGGGCGATCGCCACCCGGGGTTTCGGCATGTCGGCCAGTGCGCAGATCCGGTCGATGGTGCCGTGCAGCTCCGGTGCCTCCTCGGGGGTGACCTCCCGGGCGCCCATGCCGTAGGCCGCGATGCGGTCGCTGAACCAGAACTGTGCGACGAAGAGGCCGCCCGTGATGGCCAGGATGATCGGCCAGGAACCGCGCAGGGCCGCGAGAAGCACGCCGACGAAGACGACGTACAGCAGTCCGATCAGGAACATTGTGGTGACCATGCGCGTGGTCAGACCGCTGTCGGGGGCGTATCGGGTGCGGGTTCGTGCCACGGTGCCTCCCTTGGCTCACCCTGCGTCTGGCTCACCTGCTTCCCATGATGCCCCCATTGTTGTTGAAATCGGATAAATGGGTGGCAGGCGGTCCGTTCCTGAAGAGTCCGTTCCTTAAGGCCAGAGCAGCTCCCGCGCCCACTGCCCGTCGCCGTCCCGCCGGTATCGCAGGCGTACGTGCCGGCGGCGTGCGTCCCCCTGGAAGAACTCCACCTCGGCAGGCTCGACGACGTACAGAGTCCAGGTCGGCGCGTCGGCCTCCGGCTCCGCCTGCGCCAGCTCCCACGCGGCCTCCGACGCGCGCACCAGATCCTCGTACCGTGGCAGTACTTCGCTCTGCCGCCCCACCAGCGCGGAGGCGAGCGCCCCCGTCGACCGGGCGTGCAGATCGGCCAGGCTCTCCTCCCGCTTCCCGGTGGTCACCGCGCCCCTGACCCGTACCTGTCGGCCCTGCGCCGCCCAGTAGAACCCCAGCGCGGCGTGCGGGTGCGCGGCCAGCTGGCGGCCCTTGGCGCTGGTGGAGTGGGACGCGAAGTGCCAGCCGCGGTGGTCGGCGTCGTGCAGCATCAGGGTCCGTACGTCGGGCAATCCGCTCTCGTCGACGGTCGCCAGGCTCATCGTGTGCGGCTCGGGCTGCCCGGCGGCGACGGCCTCGGCGAACCACTGGTGGAAGAGCGCGAGCGGCTCGGGCGATGCGGCCGAGGTGTCGAAGGCGGGGAGTTCCGTGTCCCAGACGCGCTGGGAGCGGAGCAGGTCGTGGAAGGTCATCGGGCCATCTCACACCATCGCTCTCGCCGTGCGCGATTGCCGTCCTGCCGGTACGGGATTGCCGTCCTGCCGGTACGGGAGCGCCGTAGCCGTCCTCCGCACGTGCGCGGTTACGTACGCCCCAGCACCAGCGTCCCCGAGGAGCAGAACCAGCCGCCCGTCCCAGAGGCCACCGCCAGCTCCGGCAGCCCGCCGCCCGCCCGGTGGACCTGGCCCTCGTCTGCCTCGCCACGCAGTTGCCGTACCGCTTCCACCAGCAGGAACAGGCCGCGCATTCCTGGGTGGCAGGCCGACAGGCCGCCACCGTCGGTGTTCACCGGGAGCCCGCCGTCGCGCAGCAGCCGGCCCTTCTCGACGAACGCGCCGCCCTCGCCCTTCGCGCAGAAGCCGAGGTCCTCGAGCGTCACGAGGGTCATGTACGTGAAGGCGTCGTAGATCTCGGCGAGGTCGATGTCCGACGGGCGCACTCCGGCGCGCTCGAAGGCGAGGCGCCCGGACACCGCCGCCGGGGAGACGGTGAAGTCCTCCCACTCGGACATGGTGGTGTGCGACACGGCGGTCCCGGCGCCGAGCACCCACACCGGATCCTTCGCCGTATCCGGTACGTACTCCTGCGCCACCATCAGCACCGCGCAGCCGCCGTCGCTGCGGATGCAGCAGTGCAGCTTGGTGAAGGGGTCGGCGATCACCGGGCCGGACAGTACGTCGTCCACGGTCACCGGGGCGCGGAACATCGCGTCCGGGTTCGTGGCCGCGTTCGCCCGCGCCTGGACGGCGACCTCGGCCAGCTGCTCAAGGGTGGTGCCGTACTCGTGCATGTGGCGGCGGGCGGCCATCGCGTACTTGGCGACGAGGGTGTGCCCGTACGGGACTTCGAACTGCAGCGGGCCGCGCGCGCCGAACGAGAGGTTCGAGGTGCGGCGCCCGGCCTTGATGTCGGCGCGGGCGGTCGAGCCGTACACCAGCAGAACGGCGTTGGCGTGCCCGGCGGCTATCGCGTCGGCGGCGTGCGCCGCCATGACCTCCCAGGTGGAGCCGCCGACGGTGGTCGAGTCGACCCAGGTCGGCCGCAGCCCCAGGTACTCGGCGACCTCGACCGGCGCGAGCGTGCCGAGGCCGGCCGACGCGAAGCCGTCGATGACGGACCGGTCGAGGCCGGAGTCGGCGAGGGCGCGGCGGGCGGCCTGGGCGTGCAGGGCGTAGGGGGTGGCCTCGTCGACGCGTCCGCAGTCGGAGAGGGCTGTGCCGACGATGGCTACCTTGCGGCGGGGGTGAGTGGGCGGCATGAATCTGACGGTACATCAGGTAGGCGCCCGGCCGGTGGGGGTCTTGGCGGGCCGGGGGAAGGAAACCATCAGCCGCACCCCTGTGCATCTCACCCGCCCGCCCCTAACATGACGGCCCGTCAGACAGGGAGGGAGTTCCATGGACGCCGCCTTCACCGTGGAGCAGGACGAGATCCGGCGCACTCTGCGCGAACTGCTGGCCAAGCGAAGTGGTCCCGACGAGGTGAAGTCGGCCGTTCGGACCGCCACCGGGTACGACACCGGCCTCTGGCGGCAGCTCGCCGAACAGATCGGGCTGCCCGGGCTCGCCCTGCCCGCCGCGTACGGCGGAGTCGGCTGCGGAGTGGTCGAACTCGCCCTCGCCTGCGAGGAGACGGGCCGGGCCCTGCTGCCGTCGCCGCTGCTCGCCACCGCCGTGCTCACCGCCCCGCTCATCGCCGCGCTCGGTACGGACGCCCAGCGCGGCGCCCTGCTCCCGCGCCTCGCCGACGGCACCCTGACCGCCACCCTCGCCGTGCCCGGCGGCAGCCTCGCCGCCGCGCTCGCCCTCACCGGCGACAATGCCGACGGTGACTGGGCGGGAGGCGGGCGCTCCGGCGGCGTACAGGCGCGGCGTACGGCTGCTGATGGGCAGGGGCCTGGGCATGGGCATGGGCATGGGCATGGGCCTGGGCCTGGGCCTGGGCCTGGGCATGAGCGTGACGGAACCTGGACGTTGTACGGGGAAGCCGCGCAGGTGCTCGACGGGCACAGCGCCGGTCTCCTGCTCGTCGCAGCGCACGCGGGCGGGTTCGCGCGCAGCCGGACGTTGCTGTTTCTTGTACGGGCCGACTCGCCCGGACTGGTTCGCGTACGGCAGACCGCCCTGGACGAGACCCGGCCCCAGGCGCGGCTCGAACTGCGCGAGGCAGAAGGGGAGCTGCTCGGTGGAGACGGATTCGCCGACGTGACCGGTGCGCTGGCCGACGCCGGCCGTATCGCCGCCGTCATGCTCGCCGCCGAGGCGGTCGGGGCCGCCTCGCACGCCCTGGAGCGAACTGTCGACCACGTCAGGACGCGCGAGCAGTTCGGGCGGGCGATCGGCTCCTTCCAGGCGGTCAAGCACCGGCTGGCCGACCTCTACGTACAGGTGCAGGCGGCGCGCTCGGCGGCGTACTACGCCGCCTGGGACCCGGCCACCGGGGGGCTCGCGCTCGCGCACGCCCTCGAGGCGCTGCGTGCGACCGCGGGGGAGGCCGTCCAGTTGCACGGCGGGATCGGGTTCACCTGGGAGCACGACGCACACCTGTACTTCAAGCGGGCGGCGTCGGACGAGCTGCTGTTCGGTCCCGCCCACCGCCTGCGCGACCGCGCGGCGCAGGTCGCGGGCCTCTTCCGTACAGAAGGAAAAGGAGAAGGAGAGGGAGAAGGCGGAGGCGGAGGCGGAGGCGAAGATGTGGTGGGAGTGGCTGAGCGAGAGGTGAGTGCCTGATGCCGCCCGGAGTGCGCCTCCTGCAGAAGGTTTCCTCGACCCGCGCCTTCGCCCGGATCGCCCCCCACTTCATCCCCGCCATGGACCGCACGGTCCACCGCCTGACCCGCGGCAAGGTGATGCTGAGCGCCCAGATGCTGCCGGGCGTGATCCTCACGGTGAAGGGCGCCAGGAGTGGCCTGCCGCGGACCACGCCTCTCGCGTGCATGCCGGAGGAGGCGAGCGGCAGCTGGATTCTGATCGGGAGCAACTTCGGCCGGCCGGGGCATCCCGCCTGGACGGCGAACCTCATGAAGCATCCGGACGCCCGTATCAACCGACGGGGCGAGGACATCGAGGTCAGGGCGCGACTGCTGGAGGGGGCCGAGCGGGAGGCCGCGTGGCAGGCGGTGCTGAGGTTCTGGCCGCCGTACGCGACGTACCAGGCGAGGGTGGAGCGGGAGATCCGGCTGTTCCGGCTGGAGGAGCGGCGAAGCCGTTGAGGAAAGGCCGCAGCGGCGGACCGGTGTGGGGGCCGCCGCTGCGCAGACAGGACTAGGGGCGACGCCGGCTCGGCTCTGGTGGGTGACTACTTACTTCGTCGGCTTCTTTCCGGTGATGCCCAGGTGCACCAACAGGGCCAGATTGGGCCGGAGTTCGTTCTGCTTCACACCCCAGGTCTGGAAGCCCTTCTGGTGCGAGGCGACAGCCGCCAGCATCGCGACGAGCGAGCCGGCCATCGCGGCGGGGCTGATGTCCTTGTCGACCTTGCCCTTGGACTGGAGCTCTTTCACCGTGTCCGTAAGGGAGTTGGTGACCGAGTTCAAAATCTTCATGCGGATCTTGTAGAACCGCTTGTCGCCCTCCGCGGCGCCGAGGTCGACGACCCGCAGGATGGCGTCGTTTTTGCGCCAGAAGTCGAGGAAGCCCTCGACAAGTTCTTCCGAGGTTGCCCACCCGGCCTTGCCGACCCAGGAGCGGCCGGAGACGAGCTCGGTCAAGCCGGCGCCCTCCTTGGCCATTTCTTCCGCGATTTCGAGGACGGCGCCCTCCACATCAGGGAAGTACTGGTAGAACGTCGCGGGTGAAGTCCCCGCCTTCCGGGCCACATCGATGACTTTGACGTCGCGGTAGGGCGAGGAGCTGAGCATCTCGCTGAGGCAGTCGAGCAGCTTCTGCCGCGTCGCCTGACCGCGTCGTCCGGCCACGCGGCCGTCGACGGTGCGTACTTGTCCTGTCATGCCGTCAGCTTACCGAGGGGTGATCGGAGCGCGATTCGGCCGACTGCAAATGGGGAACCGGCCAGCCGCCCCGGCCGCCCACCCGCACGCCGCCGCCCCGCTGCCGCCCGGCTGACCCCCTCCACCCGAATAGTCTTATCAACAGCCTGTGGACAACTTTGGTGGACAACCCGTGCACGCCATGGCGTGATGCCCCGGTAATTGACCAGTTGTTCGATTTGTCTCGCTGCGTGGAGCGCGGCGGCCCGTTAGCTTGAATGTGACGGGAGCCACACGCCGCCCCTGCCCCGCGTGACGGAAGGATCCGGGCCCATGGCCGTATATGCGGAAGGCATGCCGTGCTGGGTCGATGTGACGCTGGACGACGTCGAAGCGGGCAAGCGTTTCTACGGTGGGCTGTTCGGCTGGACTTTTGGGGACCCCGGCATCGACGACCGGGCGAAAACGGGGTGGTCGGGGCGGGCTGGGCAGGCCGCGTTCGTCAATGCCCTCAGCGATGGCAAGAAGGTCGCCGCCCTCGCCCCCAAGCGTGACGGGCGCATGCCCACCGCCTGGGGCGTCTACTTCGCCACCGACGACGCGGTGGCGCTCGCCCGGAGAATCAGGGCGGCGGGCGGCCAGATGGTGACGGACCCGCTGCCCGTGCCCCCGCTCGGCGCGATGGCTGCGGCCGCCGACCCCGGCGGCGCGGTCTTCGGACTCTGGCAGGCGGGCAGCCATGCCGGTTTCGAGAAGCGGGACCTGCCGGGCTCCTTCTGCTGGACCGAGGTCTACGCGCGCGACAAGGTCCGGACCGACCCGTTCTACGAGACCGTCTTCGGCTTCCAGGGCTTCGACCTCGACGAAGAGGGCGAGGACTTCAGGACGTGGTCCCCGGCGGGCTCGGTCCCCGGCCCCGACACCGCCATTGGTGGTCGCAGTGTGATGGGGGACGCCTTCCCGGTCGAGATGCCCGACCACTTCGTGATCTATTTCGTGGTCGACGACTGCGACGGGGCCGCGTCGCGGGCCACCGAGCTCGGCGGCCGCGTCCAGGCGCAGCCCTTCGACACGCCGTACGGCCGGATCGCGGTGCTCACCGACGACCAGGGCGCCACTTTCGCGGTACTGGCGGAACCGGCTGCGTCGGCGGAACCGGCTGCGTCGGCGGCACCGGCCGAGTCGGCTGAGCCTGCCGGGTCGGCTGAACCGGCTGAACCGGCTGAGTCGGCTGAGTCGGCCGAACGGGCTGGTGCGACGGCTGATGCGGCCGATGCGGCTGAACGTGCCGAGCCGGCCGAACGAACGGCCGAACGACCTGCCGAAGCCGCCGCAGCCGGCGAACCCGTCGTACCGGCCGGATCAGCCGGAACGGCCGGATCAGCGGGATCGGTCACACCTGACGGGCTGGCCGAAAGTGACGAGGTCGGCGGGCGCACCGACCCCGACGGACCTCGCGAAACCGATAGATAGCAGGTCATCACCGATATTTTGCCGCCGCGCGACCTGTCCGAATCCTGGTGAGACACCCCGGTCCGCCCCCGGGTTCGCCACCATCGCCTCAGACAGGAAGAATCAGGGTGCGCACCGCTGGGTGGTGCCCAGTGGTGAGACGCTTCACGGGGCTGTGTTTGCGGCCTCGTACGGGGAGGTGGCAGGCAAGTTATGGAGCAGCTGACGCAGCACGACCCGCGGCGGATCGGCCCGTTCGAGGTGCTGGCACGGCTCGGGGCCGGCGGCATGGGGCTGGTCTATCTCGCGCGGTCGGCGTCGGGCCGGCGTGTGGCGATCAAGACGGTACGGACCGAACTCGCCGAGGACCAGCTGTTCCGCGTCCGCTTCACGCGTGAGGTGGAGGCCGCTCGTGCGGTCAGCGGGTTCTACACGGCTGCCGTCGTGGACGCCGATCCGCGGGCGGCGGTGCCGTGGCTGGCCACGGCGTACGTACCCGCACCCTCCCTCGAAGAAATAGTGAATGAATGCGGGCCGATGCCGGCCCAGGCGGTGCGCTGGCTGGCGGCGGGTATCGCCGAGGCGCTCCAGTCCATCCACGGGGCGGGCCTGGTCCACCGCGACCTCAAGCCGTCGAACGTCCTGGTGGTGGAGGACGGACCGCGCGTCATCGACTTCGGTATCGCCTCCGGCGTCTCCAACACGCGGCTGACCATGACCAACGTCGCCGTAGGTACGCCCGCCTACATGTCGCCCGAGCAGGCGCGCGACTCGCGCAGCGTGACGGGCGCCAGCGACATCTTCTCGCTCGGCTCGACGCTGGTCTTCGCGGCGACCGGCCACGCGCCGTTCCATGGCGCGAACCCGGTCGAGACGGTCTTCATGCTGCTGCGGGAGGGCCCCGACGTAGAAGGGCTGCCCGACGAGCTGCGCCCGCTGATCGAGTCGTGCATGCAGATGGAGGCGGTACTGCGGCCCAGCCCGGCCGATCTCCAGGCGCAGCTCTCGCCGCACCTCTTCGACTCCGGCGAGGACGACAGCGGTACGGCGTCCGCGTGGCTGCCCGCACGGGCGACCGCGATGATCGAGCAGCGGCGGGGCGGTCGGCCGGCCCTGCCGAGTGCGCCGCCCTCGCGGGCGCACTCCACACCGCCGAGGCCGCCGGGCCCGCCGCCGTTCGCCCCGGTGGCGGTCAGGTCGGATGCCCCGGGTGGGCGGGCTCCCTCGTCACCGTCACCGTCCCCCTCCCCGTCTCCGGCGTACGCGGACGGGCGCGCCCCGCAGGGCGCGCACGCCGGTCATGCGGCGCAAGGTGCTCAGAGGGCTCAGGGTGCTCAGGGCGCCCACGCCCCGCACGTCCCCCATGCCCCGCAGCACGCCGCCGTACGGTTGCCCGGCTCCAAGGTGCCGATCGGCCCGGGCCCCCGCGTGATCGACGGCCGCACCGCCTCGGTCCCCGCGCCGGGCGAGCAGGCCACGGGCTGGATCAGACCTCCGGCCGGGCTGACCGCCTCCCCGAACGGCGCGGACGCCGTCACCGGCGTCGTACCTCCGCCCGCGTCCGCCCCGCCTCCACCGGCCGTTCCGCCGCCCGCGCAGTCGGCCGACGGCGCCGGGCCTTCCGGGGGATGGCGGCCGTGGCGGTTCCGTATGTCCAACGACGTGTGGGGCACGCCGGCCGTCGCGGGCGACCTCGTCTACGTCACCTCCTTCGAGGTGCACGCCCTGGACGTGGCCAGCGGCCGCCGCCAGTTCAAGACGCGTGACGTGGCCTGGGCGATGGCGGTCGCGGGCGGCCGTATCCATGCCTCCGACGGTCCCACGCTGTACGCCCTCGACGCCGCCGACGGCCAGGAGCGCTGGCGGCTCCAGACCGACGCGTGGGTCTACTCACTCAAGGCCGAACGCGGCACGGTGGTGACCGGCACGCGGGGCGGCGGCGTCCAGGCCTGGGAGGCGTCCAACGGCCAGAAGCTGTGGGAACTCACGGGCGGGCAGAGCGACTTCGAGACCCCGGAGGCCGGTCCCGCCGTACACGACGACACGGTGTACGTCTGGAAGGACGCGCGGCTGCGCGCCCTGGACTCCCGTACCGGCATCGAGCGCTGGTCGTATCCGATCGGCGACGCGGCGTCCTGCGGGGGAGTCCCGCTGCGGCTGACGTCGGCGCCTGACGGCCATGTGTACGTCGCCGCCGGCACGCGCGTCCTCGCCATCGACGCCGCCGCCGGGCATGTGCGGTGGCACTTCGAGGCTCCGGCGGTCTTCCTGAGCCCGCCCGCGTTCGCACCGGGTCCGGCCGTCACGGGCGGTGGCATCTACCTGGCCGACTACCTCGGCACGGTGTACGCCCTGGACGCGTCCACCGGCAAGGACCGGTGGCGTATCGCCACGGAGTCCCGCCAGTCCATCGAGCCGGTACTGGTCGCCGCGGGCAACGTCCACGTGGGCAGCGGCAGTGCGCTCTACACCCTGGACGCGGTGACCGGCACCCCGAAGTGGCGTTTCGCGGCGGGCGGCGAGGTCGTCGGCGCGCCGGTCGTCTCCGACGGCCGTGTCCACTTCGGCTCGGCGGACCACTGCCTGTACACGCTCGACGCGAGCGGCGGGCAGCTGCGGTGGAAGCTGGCGACGGGCGGCGAGATCACCGGGTCGCCGGTGGCGCAGGGCGGTGTGGTGTACGCGTGCAGCAAGGACCGGTGCGTTTACGCCCTGGACGCCGTGAAGGGCACGGCGACGGGCCGGGCGTCGGGGACGCCGGCCTGAGAGGCGGTGGGTTCGAGGTGGTGCGCCCGGGCGGTAAGCGGTAGGCCCGGTGGTGGTCTAGCGGTAACGGTGATCCGGCGGGGGCGGCCGGTCGTCCGGGCCGTCCGGGCCGCCGCCTCGTTGTCCCGGGGGCGGGCTCCAGGGGAAGCGCTGGTCGCGCCCCTCCTCCGGTGCGTCGTAGCGGTCCGGCTCGTGCGAGGAGTCGTACCTGTTGTCGTACCTGGTGTCCTGCGCGGCGGTGTCGTGCGCGGCGGTGTCGTGCGCAGTGTCGTCGTACGCCGTCCCGTGCTCGGGCTCGTGCCGCCGGTGCTTGTTGCCGTTGCCGTTGCCGTCCACGCGCCGTCGCCGGTGCGTGCGTCCGTGCATGAGGGCAGCGGCCAGCAGGAGGAGGAGGCCGCCGCCGAGCGCCGTCGCGACGCCGACGTCCAGCCCGGTGCCGTCACTGTTGACGGTGAGGCTGCCTTCGGCCTGGCCGACGCGGACCATCCAGAAGATCGTGAAGCCGAGCACGACGACCCCGGCGAGGGCGACCAGCAGCCGAGAGCGCAGCAGTAGCCCGACCAGGGTCAGCAGGGCGGCGAAGGCGAACGGCAGCAGGATCGATCCTGCGATGCCCGCTTTACTGTCCGTAATGCCGCTGAACAGGTCGCCGATGCGGTAATCGCGCCCGAGACGACCGTCGTACCAGGTGCGGAAGGGGCTGAGCACGGCGGCCGTCGCTCCGACGAGAGCGAGGATCCAGCCGAGGACGCTACGGATCATCTCCGGCCTCCTTGGGATGGCTCTCGCTGACGACGCTACGCCCACGGGGCGGCGGCTGCCAGTCGCGGCGGACGGGTGGGGCCGCTGTGGCGTGCAGGCCCCCGAACCTTCGTTTTGCTGGCGCGACCAGCACCCCACTAGGGTGACGTGTGCTCGTCAATCGAGTGCCACATTCTACGATTTCAACGGGGGTTGAAGCGTGAAGCTTCGCCATGTCCGGGCTGTTGCCATCTTCGGTCTCGCTGTCGTCGCGCTGACCGGAGCGCGCGGTTCCAACGGGGGCAGCTGCGACAACAGCAGCGGCAGCAGCGGTGGGTCCAGTAGCAGTAGTGGCGGCAGCAGTGGTTCGAGCTACGACGACGACTCCACGTCGGGCGGTTCCATCACCACGGGCGGCACCACCACCGGAACCGGCACCGGTGGCAGCCGCGGAAACGCGATCAACGACGTGCGAATCGACTCGTGCGAGTACGACCCGGCCCGGGGCATCGTCGCCGCCATCAGCGCCACCAACAGCAGCTCGTCCGAGACGTACACCTACACGTTCAAGGTGTCGTTCACCGATCCGAGCGGGACGAAGCTCGGCGACGAGAACACCCTCGTTCCCCCGGTGAGCCCGGGCGCCACCGAAAACCTCGATGTCGCGACCGCGTACACCCCCAAGGCGGGCGAGACCTCCGGCGGCAAGTGCACGCTTTCCGACGTCAAGCGCTTCGTCTCCTGACGGGCGCGGGAAGGGGCGGGAGCGGGCCACGCCGTGGCCGGCTCCTCCGCAGGCGCTTTCGTGGCGGTGGCGGTGGCGGTGGAATTGGCGTTGGAATTGGCGTTGGCGGTGGCGTTCCTAACGCGTACGGAAGCCGGGCCGGCGGGTGGCGAAGAGTTCCGCCTGCCGGTCCGGCGGCAGATTCCCGAGCGCGACGAGGTGAGGGGCCTGGGCCAGTGCCTGGGCGCGTGCCCCTTCCTTCGCCGCCCACACCGCCCGCACAGTCCCCTGCACTGCCTCTGTCGGATACGACGCGATCACTTCGGCTGCCCGCACCGCTGCGCCCAACTCGGCGCCGGGTGAGGCCAATTCCGACACGAGCCCCGTCTCGTACGCCCGTTGCGCCGACACCCGTTCCGCCGTCCCCATCAGCGCCATCCGGGCGACCTCCCCGAACGGCATCCGCTGTGCCATGCCGATCGCCTCGTACGCGCTGACCATCCCGTACGTCGTATGCGGATCGAAGAACGTCGCGTCCTCGGCGGCGACGACGAACTCGACCTCCCCCAGCAGGTAGAACGCCCCGCCGCACGCCATCCCGCGTACTGCCGCGATTACTGGCTTCCAGAGGTCGTTCGCCTTCGGCCCGATGGAGAGCAGCGGATCGTCGATGGAGTACGGCGACGGGGGCTGAGGCACGTCCACGCCCCGGTCGATTCCGCTGCAGAAGGCCTTGTCGCCGGCGCCGGTGAGGACTATGGCCCGTACGGTCTCGTCGTAGCGGAACTCCCGCCAAGTGGTGGTCAGCTGCCGGGCGGCCTCCAGGTCGATGGCGTTCAGCCGCTCGGGCCGGTCGAGCGTGACGACCGCGACGCCGGTCTCTTTGTCCCGCTCGACGCGTACGCCGTTGCCGCTGCTGCCGCCGCTGCTGCCGTTGTCCCTGCCGTTGCCCCTGCCCCTGCCCCTGCCCCTGTCTTCGTCCCTGTCCCCGTCCCTGCCGCTGTTCATGACCGCTCCAGGAGCCACCGGGGAAGTGTCACGCCCGATGCACTCGCACTGTCGGTGAACGCGACCTGCACCTTCGCACCGATGCGCAGCCGCGCCGGATCGACGGAGTCGAGCGCCGCGCCCGGCTCGGCGACCACATTCCCCACGAGCCGGATGTGCGGGGCATCGGCCAGTTCCACGACGACCGCGTTGTACGGAGCCTGGGCGGCGTAGGCGGGGAGGAGTGGCGGGTGAGGCAGGACGTACGACCAGATCCGTCCCTTGCCGCTCATTCGCCGCCACTCGCAGTCGAAGGACTGGCAGTGCGGGCAGCAGGGCCGGGGCGGAAAGCGCAGCTCGCCGCAGCCGGGGGCGGCGCAGGCCTGGATGCGGAGCTCGCCCTGGGCGGCGTACTCCCAGAAGGGGGCGCCGTCGTCGTCGACGACGGGCGTCAGCAGGCGGTCGCGGCGACTCATCCCGCCCATCTCGCCTGTCTCGCGCATCTCACTCATCTCGCTCATCTGCCTCTCTCAACTCCTCAGCAGCAGTGCCGATGTCGGGACACCCTCGCCCGCCGTCACCAGGCAGGTGGCGGCTCCGGGCACTTGGGCGGTGCTGGTGCCGCGCAGTTGTTTGACGCCCTCGGTGATGAGGTTGAAGCCATGGATGTACGCCTCGCTGAGCCCGCCGCCCCCGGTGTTGATCGGCAGCCGCCCGCCGCTCTCCAGGGCGCCGCCTTCGGTGAAGGCTGCCCCCTCGCCTCTCCCGCAGAAGCCGTAGCCCTCCAGGGACAGCGGGATGAGTGGGGTGAAGGCGTCGTAGATCTGCGCGACGTCGACGTCGTCAGGGCCGAAGTCGGCCTGTTTCCAGAGCTGGCGGGCGGCGGTCCAGGCGGGGCCGGTCAGCGGGTCGTCGTTCCAGTAGTTGACCATGCCGTGGTGCTGGGCGGGCAGACCCTGGGCGGCGGAGTGGACGTACACGGGCTTCTGCCGGCAGTCGCGTGCGCGTTCGGCCGACACGATCACGCAGGCGAGGGCCCCGTCCGTCTCCAGGCAGTTGTCGAAGAGGCACAGCGGGTCGCTGATCCAGCGGGAGTTCATGTACATGTCGCGGGTCAGGGGCCGTTCGTACATGATCGCGGCGGGGTTCTGGTTGGCGCGGTTGCGGCACGCGAGCGCCACGTTGAAGAGGTGGTCGCGGGTGGCGCCGTACTCGTGCATGTACCGGCGGGCCAGCATGCCGATCTCGTCGGCGGGCCGCAGGAGGCCGAAGGGGCGGGTCCACTGGGCGGGCGTGGGGAGTTGGGCGGTGGTGTTCTTCCAGGGCCGCGGCCCCGATCCGCGCTTGCGCGATCGCCAGGCCACGCCGACGCTCGCCTGTCCGGTGGCGATGGCGGCGGCGAGGTGCGCGACGGTGGCGCAGGAGCCGCCGCCGCCGTAACCGACCTTGGAGAAGAACGTGAGGTCCCCGGCGCCGATGGACTTGGCCACCTCGACTTCGTCGGTCTCCTCCATGGTGTACGAGGCGAGACCGTCGACCTCGGCCGGGGAGATACCGGCGTCGTCGAGGGCGGCGAGGATGGCGCAACAGGCCAATGTCTTTTCGGATTCGGGCAGTTGCTTGGCGAAGGCGGTCTGTCCCGTACCGACTATCGCTGTCGCATCCTTGAGTGTCGCCACGTCGGGGCACCTCCGCGATGGTCATGCTGCTGCCACTGACTACTGACAGCGCGTCAGGCTACCGCTAATCTGACGGATAGTCAGGTAGCTGTGCGTGGCTCGTGGCTGTGGCCGTAAATGTGGTCGCGGGTGCGGGTGCGGGTGCGGGTGCGGGTGCGGTCGCGGTTCCGGTTGGGGTCGTGGTCGTGGTCGCGGTTGTGTTCGTGTTCGTGGGAGGGCTTGCTATGAGCGACGTCGAGTGGGGCAGCATCCCGGAGCTGGTGCGGAGTGCGGCTGAACGGTACGGCGAGCGGGAGGCCGTGGTCGAGGGCCGCACCCGTATCTCGTACGCCGACCTGGGCGAGCGCGTGGAGCGCGCGGCGGCGGCGTGCATGGCGCGCGGAGTCGAACCGGGCGACCGGGTCGCGGTCTGGGCACCCAACACCCTGGACTGGATCGTGTCGGCGCTCGGCGCGGTGACGGCGGGGGCGGTTCTCGTGCCGCTGAACACCCGCTTCAAGGGCGCGGAAGCGGCGTACATCCTGCGGCGCAGCCGGACCAGGCTCCTCTTCGTCACGGGCACATTCCTGGGCACGTCGTACGTCGCCTCCTTGCGCCGCGCGACGCGCGCAACGACGGAGGGCGGCGGGACCGGCCCCCTCCCGTCCCTCCCGCACCTGGAGGAGGTGGTCGTACTGGCCGACGACGCGCCGGAGGACTTCAGTACTTGGAAGGACTTCCTGGCGGGGGGCGAGTCGGTGTCGTCGGCGGAGGTTTGTGCCCGCGCGGCGGCAATCAGCCCTTCCTCCCCCTCCGACATCATCTACACGTCGGGCACGACGGGCCGCCCCAAGGGCGCGGTGATCACGCACGCGCAGACGCTGCGCTGCTACGACATCTGGTCCGAGCTGGCGGGTCTGCGCGAGGGCGACCGCTACCTGATCGTGAACCCTTTCTTCCATACGTTCGGCTACAAGGCGGGCATCATCGCCTGCCTGATGCGGGGCGCGACGATGGTTCCTCAGCCGGTCTTCAACGTGGACACGGTCCTGGCGAACATCGCCGCCGAGCGCATATCGGTACTCCCCGGCCCGCCCACGCTCCACCAGTCACTCCTGGACCACCCGTCCCGGGACGCCCATGACCTGTCGGCCCTGCGTTTGGTGGTGACGGGCGCGGCGGTGGTCCCTCTGCAGCTGGTGGAACGTCTCCGCTCGGAGCTCCACATCGCGACGGTCCTGACGGCGTACGGCCTGTCGGAAGCGTCCGGCATCGTGACGATGTGCCGCCGGGGTGACCCGCCGGAGACGGTCGCGTCGACATCGGGCCGCGCGATCCCGGGCACGGAGGTCCGGGTACTGGCGGAGCCCGGCGTGCCGGGGGAGGTTTTGGTGCGTGGCTTCAACGTCATGCGCGGCTACTACGAGGACCCGGCCGGGACGGCTGCAGCGATCACGCCGGACGGCTGGCTGCGGACGGGGGATGTGGGCGTACTGGACGAGGCCGGCAACCTGCGCATCACCGACCGGATCAAGGACATGTTCATCGTCGGCGGCTTCAACGCCTACCCGGCGGAGATCGAGCAGCTGCTGGGCCTGCATCCGGACGTGGCGGACGTGGCGGTGATCGGCGTACCGGACGCGAGGCTGGGGGAGGTGGGCAAGGCGTATGCGGTGCGGCGCCCGGGCTCGACGCTGACGGCCGACGACTTGATCGCGTGGTCGCGTAGGGAAATGGCGAACTACAAGGTCCCGAGGGAGGTGGAGTTCGTAACGGATCTTCCGCGCAACGCGAGCGGCAAGGTCCTGAAGGCGGAGCTGCGGGCCCGGGGTGAATGAAGTGGCGTGGGTCACATCGAGGGCGGTACGGTCGATGGTATGGCAACCAAGAAGTACACGGTCACCTTGCCGGAAGAGCTGGCGGAGGAGATCCGGAGCGAAGTAGGCCCCGGGAGCTTCAGCGCGTATGTCACGAAGGCCATTGAGCGTCAGCGTGAGCGCGACAGGCTGGGTGAGCTGGTTGCGGATCTGGAGGGGGAGTACGGTCCCGTCACCGAGGAGGAACTCGCGGTCGCGGAGGCGGAGCGACGCGACAACGAGCGCTGGTTTGCTGAGCGCAAGGCTGCGGTCGGGAAGGACTCGGCGGCTGCCTGATGGCGATGCTCGATTCGTACTATGTGCTGGATTGCGAAGGCCTGTCGCGGGCTGTCCTTGGCGAGCGGGCGATGTCGGCCAGACTCAAGGACGCGCACCGAGTGGGTATCACGGTGGTGACCAGCTCCATGACCTTGATCGAGGCCTGCCACAGCTCTCACAGCTCTTACGGCTCGCACGGCTCTCACGGCTCGCACAGCTTTCACAGCAAGATCCGACGCCCTGTATGGGACCGGCGGATGTTTCGTATCGTGGTCGAGCCCGTAACGAGGGAAGTCGCCGACGCGGCGATCGCACTGCTCGACGACACGGGGCTGCACGGTCATCAACTGCACGGTCGTAAGTACGCCATCGATGCCGCGCTGGCGGTGATCGCGGGACGGCAGCCGGGTGATGTGGTCCTCTATACCTCGGACGAGGACGACATGAGTAAGCTCTGCCACCCCCGCGTGCGGATCCGGCCGCTGTAGTGGCGCTGCCCCCGGCTGCGCGGCGGGCGGGGGGCCGGGGCGGGGCGGCCTGGCGGGGTCGGGGGTAAGGACAACCACTGGTTGCGTCTGGGGGTTTCGGGCCGTCCCGAGCGCTCGAGTGTCGGTGGGCCGGGGCGGCGCGTCAAGGGCGCTCCCTGCGGTCGCGTCGCTGCGCGATGGGCCTGCGGCCCACCCTTGACCCGCCGCCCCGTCCCACCGCTAACGCTCAATAGGGGACGGCCCAAGAAAAAACGCCCTGCACGGGGGCTCCGGGGAGGGGCTGGGGTGGGTTTGGTGGCTGTCGGGTTGGTGGGTGGGGCGCGGGCGGTCTAGGGGTCGGCTCGGCCCCAGTCTCAGCGGGTGCGGGAACGGCCGTTGGTGCACCACCCCCATTCCGGACGCACACGCGCACCCAGGTTGGGTGGGCGGTCGGTCGTCCGGGCCGACCTGCGGACTGATGTCTGCGCGGGTGGGGCGCGACAGTTGAATGGGGTGACTCGGGCGGGTTCGGCGTCCACCCCGCCCGGTGGTCGGTCGAGCGACAAGCACGTGGTCGGGCTTGGTGGGTGGAAGGGCTTCCAGGGGTGAGTTGTCCTGTCGACGCTCGGGCCGGTGCGGATGTCCCGGCCGATGGGGCCGACGGTCGAGACCCTCGCCCTTCCCGGGCCGGATGCCACACCAGCGACGCGGAATGCGCCTCGCGTGTTCGTATGTCCGAGCCGACATCCGGTGAGACCGCTGGTTGTCGGCTAAAGGCTTCCGCTCGGCCCGGTCAGCGGCTCAGGTCGCTTATGGGGCCCGTACGGGCGTCCGTTGTTGGTGAGCTGCGGTCGCCCGATGCGACGAACTCGACACTTGGCGAATCTCAGTGCCCCTCACGCCTCACTCGTCACAGCCGTTGCGCTTCCGGTCATCACGGGAGCGTTTCGACCCACCGGCAGGGCGTGGTGGGGACGAGAAGGGCTGGCGTTGGGGGTCGGCTCGGCGGGCTTAGGCCCGGCTTTTGCCTTCTGTGCGATCCGGTCGCATCACCTGCCCACTCCGAGAGCTGGGTGCAACGAACCCCGCTCCCCGGCCGACCCCCGCCACGCGCCCAACCCCCGGGCATGCGGCGGCCGCGGTGGCTCCCCTCCGCGCCACCGCGGCCGTTCCCCGTCAGGAAGGTCTACTTGGGCGTCGGGGTCGACGCGTGCTCGTCAAGCGTGGTTACGGGCTCGCCGCTTGCGTGCTCGTCAAGTGTGGTGATGGGCTCGCTGCTCGCGTGCTCGTCCTGAGGCTTGACCGTGCCGGGCTTGCTGGTCTTCTTGTCGCTCATGGCCATCCACTCCGTAGCTTGAACAGTTGGGTCAGAGACGCCCGCCCGGCGACTCCCCCGAGGGTCGCCGGGCGGGCAGTTCGGGCCGTTCACACTAACGGTGCGGCCACTCGCGACCCGTCTGCCCCCCGACGCGACGAATCGACATTCACGAGAATGCCGGGCCGTCATAAACGAATGATGAACGGCGTGGTGGGGGCCTATGCGGCGGTTGCGGGAGCGAGCAGGGAGCGCACTTCCTCGGCCTCCGAGGAGCCCAGTCCCTCATAGATGGCCAGCGCTTCGCGCCAGCAGGTCTGCGCGCGCACACTCTGGGAAACTTCGGCCAACGCCTTGCCCAGCACCGTCAGAACCGTGCCGCGTCGCCACTCTCCGCCGATGCCCTTGAGGGCGAGAGCTTGCTCAGCATGGGCTGCGGCCTGTGCCGGTCGCCGTGCCACGAGATGCGCCTCGGCCAGCCGGAAATGCGCCATCCCTTCCCAGAGCGGCTGGCGGCTCTCACGGAACGCTTCCAGTGCCGATGTGAGCTGCTCGAGTGCCTCCGCAGGCCTGCCGGCCCGAGTGAGCGCCAGACCGAGGGCGTACTTTCCGTTGGCGAGCCGCAGCGTGGCTCCCAGCCTGTCGTAGATGTTGACGCCTTGGACCGCCAGGTCCACAGCGCTCGCCGTACGGCCCAGCTCCAGATGGACGCGCGACAGATTGCACAGCGCGCTTGCCTCGCCCGGCTGGTTCCGGTCGGCGCGGAACGCCTCGATCGCCTGGCGCAGATGTGTCTGCGCGTCCTCGTACCGGTGCTCGTACAGGGCAATGATGCCGCGCTGGTTGGGTGCACGGCTCATGGGCACCGCATCGTCGTTGATCAGGCCTATGTCCAAGGCGCGTTTGGCTTCCTCGTCCGCCTCGGCGAACCTGCCGGTGAGACTGAGGACGTGCGTCAGGAAGGTACGTGCACGGCCCTCGGCGTGCAGGTCCTGGCCGGCCTTGGCGGCCTCGCTGATGGCGGAGGCCGTGGTCTCGTAGCGCCGGGAGTTCGCTCCCGATTCCGCGAGATCCATTGCCGCCATCAGGAGGTCGGTCGCCCGACGCAGCATGGTTCCCTTCGCGGACTGCTGTGCGCAGGCCAGAAGGCAGTCCGCTTCGGCGAACAGCCAGTCCAGCGCCGAGCTCCGGTCGGCGAACACCAGCCCGGCGCGCGAGGTCGGCTCCAGGTGGTCCACCAGTCGATCCCCCGGCCGCTCCAGTGCGTACACCGCCGCCGCCGTCGACAGGTAGAAGTCCAGCAGACGCGACAGCGCCAGGTCCCGCTCCACCGGGGGCTGTTCGTCGCGTTCCGCGCAGGATCGGGCGTAGAGGCGGACCAGGTCGTGGTAGCGGTAGCGGCCGGGGGCCGCTGATTCCAGGAGGGACGTGTCGACCAGGGATTCCAGCAGGTCTTCCGTCTCCTGGAGGGGCTGGTCCAGTACTGCGGCCGCCGCGGCCAGGGAGATGTCCGGGCCGTCCGCCAGGCCCAGGAGGCGGAAGGCGCGGGCCTGCGGCGGCTCCAGCTGGCCGTAGCCGAGCTCGAAGGTCGCCTTTACGGCCAGATCGCCGGCCTGGAGTTCGTCGAGGCGGCGGCGTTCGTCCGCGAGCTTCGCCGCCAGGACCGAGACCGTCCACGTGCGGCGGGCCGCCAGGCGTGCGGCCGCGATGCGGATCGCCAGGGGGAGGAAGCCGCAGGCGCCCACGACGTCGAGTGCCGCTTCGCGTTCGGAGGCGACCCGTTCCGCTCCGACTATTTTCGTGAAGAGCTGCAATGCCTCCTCGGGGGACATCACGTCCAGGTCGACGAGGTGTGCCCCGGCCAGGTCCACCATCCGCGCCCGGCTCGTCACCAGCGCCGCGCAGCCCGTCGTGCCGGGGAGCAGGGGGCGGATCTGCGATGCGTCGCGGGCGTTGTCCAGCAGCACCAGGACGCGGCGGCCGTCGAGGGTCGAGCGGTAGAGGGCCGCGCGTTCGTCCAGGGTGTCCGGGATTGAGGTGTCGGGGGTGCCGAGGGCACGTAGGAACGCGCCCAGGACTGTTTCCGGTTCCGCTGCGCGCGAGCCCGCGCCTTGCAGGTCTACGTACAGCTGGCCGTCCGGGAAGTGGGAGCGCGACGCGTGCGCCACGTGGACCGCCAGAGTCGTTTTGCCTACGCCGCCGATGCCGGCCAGCGCCGACACCGCCATGACGCTCGTCTCGGCCGTCGACAGGCTGTCGCCCAGTTCGCGTACGAAGGAGGAACGACCGGTGAAGTCGGGCACAGTGGCCGGGAGTTGCGCCGGGCGTACGACGGCGGGGGCCGCCGACGGTGCCGGTTCCACCGGGCGGGCCAGGTCCGCGTCCGCCTCCAGGATGCGCTGCTGGAGGTGGGAGAGCTCGGGGCGCGGGTCCACGCCGAGCTCGTCGGCGAGGAGGCGGCGCGTGTCGGCGTACACCGCGAGCGCTTCGGCCTGGCGGCCGCTTCGGTAGAGGGCGAGCATGAGCAGTTCGCGCAGGCGCTCGCGGAGCGGGTGCGCCGCCGTGAGCGCCGTCAGCTCCGAGACCGCCTCCGCGTGGCAGCCGACCTCCAGGTCCAGGTCCAGGCGGGTCTCGGTGAGCTGTAGCCGCCATTCCTCCAGGCGGGTGCGCTGGTTCTCGGCGTACGGGCCCGGGACCGAGGCCAGTGGTTCGCCGTCCCACAGGCCGAGAGCCTTGTTGATCAGCGTGCGGGCCTGGCAGCGGTCGCCGGACGCGCGGGACTTCTCCGCGTCGGCGGCCAGGTCCTGCGCGACGGCCAGGTCGAGGGTGTCGGCTCCCGGCCGGATCGCGTACCCGCCGGCATCGCTGACCAGCACCTCCGGGTCCAGCGCCTTGCGCAGCCGGGAGGCGTACGTCCGTACCGCCGCCAGGGCCTGTGACGGTGGTTCCTCGCCCCAGATCGCGTCGATCAGCTCGGACGCGGTCGCCGTCCGGCCGTCGCGGAGCAGGAGGGCGGCCAGCAGGGCACGCTGCTGCGGGGAGCCGGTGTTGAGGGATTCCCCGCCCCGCCAGGCGCGGACGGGGCCGAGCACGCTGAAGCGCACGGCCTCGTCGTGCTGGTGGACCTGTTGGATCTGCTGATCGTGCCGGGTCTCCACGTCGGGGCGCGGACCAGTAAGCGGAGTCCGCTTCTCCGGTACCCGAGGTACGCCGTCCATCGCACTCCCCCTACTGCCTCTGCTGCCGCCTGCGGTCTGCCCTACCGCCCAGTCGCAACAGTCAGTTTGCCTTGTCCATGGCGAATGCGTCAGCACCGGAAGGCGCCTACCCGCCTACCTGCCGACGTCCAACCAGCTGACGGATCGTCAGATCGAGGCTACCTTGGATCGTATGGAGACCTTCCCGAAGATCATCTCGGTGGACGACCACACGGTTGAGCCCCCCAACGTCTGGCGGGACCGGCTCCCGTCCAAGTACAAGGAATCCGGCCCCCGCATCGTCCGCGCCCCGCTGAAGGAAATGACCTTCCTGGGCGGGAAGTTCGCCCCCGTGATGGGCGCGAAGGGTGACGACGGGCCGGTCGGCGACTGGTGGGTGTACGAGGACCTGCGCCGCCCCCTGACCAGGCTGGACACGGCTGTCGGGTACGACAGGGACGAGATCAGGCTCGAAGTCATCACGTACGAGCAGATGCGGCCGGGGTCCTTCTCCGTTCCCGACCGCCTCGCCGACATGGACGTCAACCACGTCCAGTCGGCCCTCTGCTTCCCGACCTTCCCGCGCTTCTGCGGCCAGACGTTCACCGAGGCCAAGGACCGCGAGCTGGGGCTCCTGGGCGTCCGGGCGTACAACGACTGGATGGTGGAGGAATGGTGCGGTCCGGATGCCCGCGGCCGCCTCATCCCCCTCACGCTCATCGCGCTCTGGGACGCTGAACTCGCCGCCGCCGAAGTCCGCAGGAACGCGGCGCGCGGTGTCCGCGCGGTCGCGTTCTCCGAGATACCCCCGCACCTGGGCCTGCCGTCCATCCACACCGACGAGTGGGACCCCTTCCTGCGCGCGTGCGACGAGACCGGCACGGTCGTCGCGATGCACATCGGATCGTCGAGCAGGATGCCGTCGACATCCGCCGACGCCCCGCCGGCGGTCGGCTCGACGATCACCTTCGCCAACTGCTGCTTCTCGATGGTCGACTGGTTGATGAGCGGCAAGTTCGAGCGCTTCCCGAATCTCAGGATCATGTACGCCGAGGGTCAGATCGGGTGGATCCCGTACATCCTGGAGCGCGCCGACGTGGTCTGGGAGGAGAACCGCGGCTGGGGCGGGGTGGCCGACAAGGTGCTGCGGCCGCCGTCCGAACTCTTCACGGAGCATGTCTACGGCTGCTTCTTCGACGACGCCTTCGGGCTGAAGAACCTCGACTCGATCGGGGTGGGCAATGTCCTGTACGAGACGGACTACCCGCACTCCGACTCCACCTGGCCCAAGTCCCGCGAGGTCGGCGAGCAGCAGATGGGTCACCTGGACGCGGACGTGGTGGACCGGATCGTACGGGGGAACGCGATCGACCTGCTCGGCCTCACCGACGATGGGCTGTGGCCGGGGCGGTGATCGGGTGTGGCCTCCGTACGCTCCTCACTCAGCCCAGCGGCCGGCGCATCTCGTCCCGTACTTCCAGCACGCGCGCGGCCACCTTCTCGAGGTCGACGTCCTCGGGGGCCTGCGACACGGTGTCCGTGCGGACCTCGGCCACGACGGCACTGGTGTTGTCGTCGGCCCAGGCGCACATGGGCACTGTGGCCGTGGTCCCGGCCTGGTCGGTGGTCGCCACCTGACAGCTCACCGACAGATCCGCACCTGCGGGCGTGATCTCCTTGGCGGGCACGACGAGAGTCACGTTCTTCCCTTCGGAAGCCCCACGCATCAGGCTCGCGCGCGCGTCCTCGGGGTCCCGGATCTGGCCGTACAACCCGGAGATGGTGATCACCTGCCCGGACTGGGCGCCGCCCTCCCCCGTGTACTGTGCCGCGACGCCCGTCCAATTCTTCATGTCGCTCTTGTCCCAGTTGCCGCTGCTCTCCTGCGGGGCGGAGCTGGACAGGTCGTCGGCCAGTGTGTGCGTCCCGCCCAGAAGGGACTTGGGCAGGGTGAGCCGGTATTCGGCGTCGGGGTAGGAGCTGGCGGGTCCTTCACCGCGGTTGGCGGCGTTGACGGCGGCCCCCGCGACCACGGCGAAGATTACGAATCCGACAATGCTCAACGTCACGATCAGCGCGGTGTTGGACTTCTTCGGCGGCTGCATCGGCGGCCCGCCCCATCCGCCGGGCTGCATCGGCGGATGCCGGCCGTACGGCTGTCCGGGGAAGGGCTGTTGCTGCTGTGGATACGGGTGCCCCCCGTGCGGTCCTGGCTGCTGCGGCTGCCCGTACGGTCCTGGTTGTGGCGGCTGCCCGTACGGACTTGGCTGCGGCTGCGGCTGTTGATGACTCATCCTGCGAGATCCCCCGTTGTGGCTCTGTTCTGCTGCTGCCCCGGCCGTTCACGGCCACAGCTTCAGCACCTCACCGCTTATACCGGCCAACCCTGTTGGCCGTTGCGTATGCGAACCGCCACGGTATCTGATCACGTGTGCGATTGGCCGGCGGTGCATGGCCTGGTGTGTGAGCCGGTGAGTCGACTCGACCCCGCCCCTTGTCTGATGGTCCGTCAGGAACGACGATGGCCACCTTGGTCAGTGACGGCCCATCAGATGAAGTGGTGGTGGTCCCATGGTGATGTACGGGATGCAGCTCCCGGTCCAGTCGCAGAGCACCCTCTACGCCGAGTCGTGGGAGGCCGAGGCCGGTCCGGAGGACCTCGCCGAGGTGGCCAGGACCGCCGACCGGTCCGGCTTCTCCTACATCGCGAGCTGCGACCACGTCGCGATCCCGCGTCGGCTGGCTGATGCGATGTCGACCGTTTGGTACGACCCCGTCGCCACCCTCTCGTTCCTCGCCGGCGTCACCGAGCGCGTTCTGCTGCTCAGCCACGTCGCCGTGGTCGGTCTGCGCCATCCGCTCGTGTCCGCCAAGCAGTACGCGACGCTCGACCACCTCTCCGGCGGCCGGCTGGTCCTCGGGGTCGGCGCCGGGCATGTGCGGGAGGAGTTCGACGCGCTGGGCGCGGACTTCGACGGGCGTGGCGGCGTACTCGACGAGACGATCGACGCGCTCAGGGCGGCGCTGGGGCCGGACGAGTACCCCGAGTTCGCGGGGGACCGGTACGCCTTCAGCGGGATGGGGCAGCGGCCGCGCCCCGCGCAGGAGCGCGTGCCCGTGTGGGTGGGCGGGTCCTCGCCCGCCGCCGTGCGCAGGGCGGCCGTGCGCGGGGACGGCTGGCTGCCGCAGGGTGATCCCCGGGGCAAGCTCCCTGCGCAGATCGGCCGACTGAGGCGCCTGCGCGAGGAGGCCGGGGTCGCCGAGCCGATCACGGTCGGGGCGATCGTCGAGCCCCTTTACGTCGGCGACGCGGCCTGGGACGTCGGGCGGCGGACGGTGGCAGGGAAGCCGGAGGCGGTCGCCGAGTCGTTGCGCGCGTACGGCGCGATGGGCGTGGACCAGATCCAGGTGCGCTTCCGCAGCAGGAGCCGTACCGAACTGACCGACCAGATGGCGGCGTTCGCCGCCGAAGTGGCCCCGCATCTGAACTGAGGGAGACCTGGTATGGGCAAGCTGGACGGGCGCGTCGTCGTCATCACGGGCGCGGCGCGCGGGCAGGGCGAGCAGGAGGCCAGGCTCTTCGTGGCGGAAGGCGCGAAGGTCGTGCTGGGCGATGTGCTGGACGAGCAGGGCGAGGCGCTCGCCAAGGAGCTGGGGGAGGGCGTCGCGGCGTACGTCCATCTCGATGTGAGCCAGGAGGCGGACTGGGTTGCTGCCGTGGCGGCCGCGAAGGACGCCTTCGGGAAGATCGACGGGCTGGTCAACAACGCGGGCATTCTCAGGTTCAACGAGCTGGTGAACACGCCGCTGGAGGAGTTCCAGCAGGTGGTGCAGGTCAATCAGGTGGGTGCCTTTCTGGGGATCAGGACCGTGGCGCCCGAGATCGAGGCGGCCGGTGGCGGGACCATCGTCAATACGGCGTCGTACACCGCACTGACGGGCATGGCTTTCGTGGGTGCGTACGCCGCCACCAAGCACGCGATTCTCGGGCTGACGCGGGTCGCGGCCGTGGAGCTGGCAGCGAAGAAGATCCGGGTCAACGCCGTGTGCCCGGGGGCTGTGGACACGCCGATGACGAATCCGGCGGCGCTGGATCCGGCGGCGGATCCGGTGGAGGCCAAGGCCGCGGTGGAGGAGCTCTACAAGAAGCTCGTGCCGATGGGGCGGATCGGGCAGCCGGAGGAGGTGGCGGCGCTGGCGCTGTTCCTGACGGGGGACGACTCGTCGTACATCACGGGGCAGCCGTTCGTCATCGACGGTGGCTGGCTGGCGGGCGTCAGTCTTTTCTGACGTGGCGTCAGGTGTTGACGGCTCGTATGGGCAGTGGAACAGTCGTGCACATCCATAACTGACGGTGTGTCAGTTTCTCCGAAGGAGAAGTACCTTGGAATTCGGGCTCTTTGTACAGGGGTACGTGCCGGCCGCGCGTGCCAAGGCCGACCCCGAGGCGGAGCACAAGGCGCTGATGGAGGAGACCGAGTACGTCATCCAGGCGGACAAGTCCGGCTTCAAGTACGCCTGGGCCTCCGAGCACCACTTCCTGGAGGAGTACTCGCACCTCTCCGCGAACGACGTCTTCCTCGGGTACCTCGCGCACGCGACTGACCGGATACACCTCGGGTCGGGGATCTTCAATCCGCTGGCGCCGGTCAACCATCCGGTCAAGGTCGCGGAGAAGGTCGCGATGCTGGACCACCTGTCGGAAGGGCGCTTCGAGTTCGGCTCGGGGCGCGGGGCCGGCAGCCACGAGATCCTCGGCTTCATGCCGGGGATCACGGACATGAACCACACCAAGGAGATCTGGGAAGAGACGATCTCCGAGTTCCCCAAGATGTGGCTCCAGGACGAGTACGTCGGCTTCCAGGGCAAGCACTGGTCGCTGCCGCCGCGCAAGATCCTCCCGAAGCCGTACGGGAAGTCGCACCCGGCGATGTGGTACGCCGCCGGGTCGCCCTCGTCGTACGCCATGGCGGGGAAGAAGGGGCTCGGGGTGCTGGGCTTCAGCGTGCAGAAGGTGTCCGACATGGAGTGGGTCGTCGAGTCGTACAAGAACGCGGTCAAGGAGGCGGAGCCGATCGGGGGGTTCGTCAACGACAACGTGATGGTGACGTCGACGGCGATCTGTGCGGAGACGCACGAGAAGGCGGTCGAGATCGCGGTGGGCGGGGGGCTGAACTACCTGCAGTCGCTGCTGTTCCGCTACCACGACACGTTTCCGCGGCCGGAGGGGATTCCGGAGTGGCCGGAGCTGTTGCCCGAGTACTCGGCGGAGATCATTGAGCTGCTCATCGCCGAGGAGCTGATGATCTGCGGGGATCCGGACGAGGTGTTCCGGCAGTGCAAGCGGTGGGAGCAGGCGGGGGCGGATCAGCTTTCGTTCGGGTTGCCGATCGGGGTGTCGCCCGAGGACACGAAGACGACGATCAAGCTGATCGGTGAGCACGTCATCCCGAAGATCGACACGGATCCGGTGCACCGGACGACGCGGTTCCGCGGGACGGCGTCGTCGGGCTGAGCGCAGCGGTGCGCCCCCTGCGGCGGGCTTGTTCCCCACCCCGCGCGGAATCCAGCCCGTCCGGCGTTTGAGGACAACGCCCGAAGGGCGTCAGGGGTCTGGGGCTTGCCCCAGTTCGGGGAGGGGCGGGTCGGGGAAAGCCCCGCGCAGCGGCGCCCGCGCCACCCGCGCCACCCGCGCCCGCGCCACCCGCGCCCGCCACCCCCACCCACCCCCGAAGGGACTGCCATGCTCGACCACCTCATCCGCGGAGCCACCGTCGTGGACGGCACCGGCGCCCCCGCCTACGTTGCCGACGTCGGCATCCGCGAAGGCCGCATCGCCGTGATCGCCGAGCCCGGCACCGTCGAAGAGCCCGCCCGTACCACCGAGAGCGCCGAAGGCTTCGTGCTCGCCCCCGGATTCGTGGACCCCCACACCCACTACGACGCCCAGCTCTTCTGGGACCCGTACGCCACCCCGTCCCTCAACCACGGCGTCACCACCGTCGCCGGCGGCAACTGCGGGTTCACCCTCGCGCCCCTGCACCCCGACCGCCCCGAGGACGCCGACTACACGCGCCGCATGATGTCGAAGGTCGAGGGCATGTCCCTCGTCGCGCTCGAAGAAGGCGCCCCGTGGAACTGGCACACCTTCGGCGAGTACCTCGACGCCCTCGAAGGCCGCATCGCCGTCAACGCCGGCTTCATGGTCGGCCACTGCGCCCTGCGCCGCCACGCCATGGGCGCCGACGCCGTCGGCGACGCGCAGCCCACCGAGCAGCAGATGGCGCGCATGGTCCAGCTGCTCCACGAGGCCATGGACGCCGGCGCGTGGGGCCTGTCCACCACCCAGTCGTCCACCCACTCCGACGGCGACGGACAGCCCGTCGCCTCCCGGAACGCCACGCCCGCCGAGCTGATCGCCCTCTCCCGCGCCGTCGGCCTGCACGAAGGCACTCAGCTGGAGGCGATCGTCGCGGGCTGCCTCGACCAGTTCACGGACGACGAGATCGACCTGTTCGTGGAGATGACGACGGCCGCCGGCCGCCCCCTCAACTGGAACGTACTGACCATCGACGCCGCCGTCCCCGAGCGCGTACCGCGTCAATTGCTCGCGAGCGAACGCGCCCGGCAGGCCGGCGGCCGGATCGTCGCCCTCACCATGCCGATCCTGACCCCCATGAACATGTCCCTCGGCACCTTCTGCGCGCTCAACCTCATCCCCGGCTGGGGCGACATCCTCTCCCTCCCCCTCTCGTCCCGCATCGAGAAGCTGCGCGATGCGGACGTACGGCGGGAAATGCTGCGCCGCGCCGACAGCAAGGAGGCCGGTGTCTTCCGGCGCCTCGCCAACTTCGAGCGGTACGTCATCGGCGACACGTACTCGGACGCCAACGAGGGCCTCAGCGGACGCGTCGTGAGCGACATCGCCGCCGAGCGCGGCCAGGACCCCTTCCACTGCCTCGTCGAGATATGCGCCAACGACCAGCTCCGGACGGTCCTGTGGCCGATGCCCGCCGACAACGACCCGGCCAGCTGGGAGCTGCGGCAGCGCACCTGGCAGCACGAGGACGTCATGCTGGGCGGCTCCGACGCCGGGGCGCACCTGGACCGGATGTGCGGGGCGCCGTACACCACGCGCTTCATCGGCGACTGCCTGCGCGGCCGCAAGCTGGTGTCACTCGAAGCGGCCGTGAAGATGCTGACCGACGACCCCGCCCAGCTCTTCGGGCTGCGCGAGCGCGGACGTATAGAGGAGGGCTTCCACGCGGACCTGGTCCTCTTCGACCCCGAGCGGATCGCGGCGGGCCCGGCCACGCTCGTGCACGACCTGCCCGGCGACAGCCCGCGACTCGACTCGAAGGCGATCGGCGTCGTGTCCGTACGCGTCAATGGCGTCGAGGCGATACGGGACGACCAGGTCACGGGGGCGGTGCCGGGCACGGTGCTGCGCTCGGGCAGGGACACGAGGACGGTGGCGACGAAGTGAGGGGTGAGGAGCAGAGGCTGTTCATCGGGGGCGAGTGGACCGAGCCCGACGGCGGCCACTACGAGGTGATCAACCCGGCCACGGAGGAGGTGGTCGGACTCGCCCCCGAGGCGAGCCGCGAGCAGGTGTACGCCGCCGCTTCCGCCGCCAGGGACGTTTTCCCGGCCTGGTCCCGTACCGCCCCCGAGGAACGCGCGGCCATCCTCGACCGGGCGGCGGACATCATCGAGCGCGACTGCGCCGCGCACGCCGAACTCGCCCGGGCGGAAAGCGGCGCCACTTCCGCGACCGCGCTCGGGATGCAGGTGGGTGTGGGCGCCGCCCGCTTCCGGCGGTACGCGCGCGGGGCGCTGGAGCCCGTGGAGACGCCGCTGCCGCCGCAGGTCAATCCGGCGGGAGCGATGGGGAAGGCGGGGGTCTTCGGCGCGCTCGCCGTACGCCAGCCGGTCGGCGTCGTCACCTGCGTCACCTCGTACAACAACCCGTGGGCCAACGCCGCCGGCAAGGTCGCTCCCGCGCTCGCCATGGGCAACACGGTCGTCGTGAAGCCCGCACCGCAGGACCCGCTGTCCGTCTACCGCATGGCGGCGGCGCTGGCGGAGGCCGGCGTACCGCCCGGTGTCGTCAACGTCGTCACCGGCTCGTCGCCCGCCGCCGGTGAGGCCGCCGTCGACTCGCCGGAGGTCGACATGGTCAGCTTCACCGGGTCGACGGCGGTCGGGCAGCGCATCGCGGAGGTCTGCGGGCGCGGCATGAAGCGCCAGCTCATGGAGCTGGGCGGCAAGGGCGCGGCGGTCGTCTTCGACGACGCGGACCTCGACTCCGCCGTCATGGGCATCGGGACGACGTTCTCCTTCTACAGCGGGCAGATCTGTACGGCGCCGACCCGGGTGATCGCCCAGCGCGGGATCTACGAGCGGCTCGTCGAGAAGCTGACCGGCTACCTCGGCTTCATGAAGGTCGGCGACCCCGCCGCCCCGGACACGGTCGTCGGCCCGGTGATCTCCGCCGCCCACCGCGACCGCGTCGAGTCGTACATCGAGCTGGGCAGGAAGGAGGGCGCCCGGCTGGTCGGGGGCGGGGCCAGGCCGGCGTACGAGAAAGGGTTCTACGTCGCTCCGACCCTTTTCGCCGACTGTACGAACGACATGCGCGTCGTCCGCGAGGAGATCTTCGGGCCCGTCGTCGTGGTGGTCCCCTTCGACGGCGGCGAGGAGGAAGGCATCGCGCTCGCCAACGACAGCGACTACGGGCTCATCGACTACGTCTGGTCGGCAGACGTGGCCAGGGCCTTCCGGGTCGCGCGGCGTCTGCGGGCGGGCGGGGTCGGGGTGAACACCGTCGGGCGCAACATGGAGGCGCCGTTCGGAGGCTTCAAGAAGAGCGGAGTGGGGCGGGACGTCGGCTCGTACGCGCTGCACGCGTACAGCGAGACGCAGGCGATCGTCTGGACCGGATGAACCGGACGAGCCCTCCGGAAAGACGTATGGGAAACTTTCTAAACGGGCATAACGGACGGTGTTGCGGTTTCCGCACCTCGGAAGTTTCAGCCAGGGCCTGGTAATGGGCGTGCGGGAGTCGCCAGCGACCTTCAATACTCAACCAATAAGTCTTCTGGTGCCGCCGAATGCAAGGATCTCTGGAGCGGAGCGAAGTGCTCCGGATGTGGAATACGCAGCCGTTAACGTCGCGCTCATGACTCATGTTGATGCACGGCCCCAGGCCGGAGACACGGTAAGCGGCGCCCCCTCGGTGGAGGGCGGCGTACGCGAGAAGGGCCTGGGCGGGAACTCCGTCGGGCTCATGGGCAACGCCGTCATCGGCATCTCCACCGTTGCACCTGTTTACTGCCTCACGGCCACGCTGGGCCCCACGGTCGGCGAGGTCGGCCTGCAGATGCCCGCGATCTTCCTGGCGGGCTTCCTGCCGATGCTGCTGGTGGCTTTCGCCTACCGCGAGCTGAACAAGGCCATACCCGACTGCGGCACCTCCTTCACCTGGTCGGTGAAGGCATTCGGGCCCCGCATCGGCTGGATGTGCGGCTGGGGCCTGCTGGTCGCCACGATCGTGGTGCTCTCGAACCTCGCCGGCGTCGCGACCTCCTTCTTCTACTTGCTCCTCGGTGAGCTGACCGGCAGTGCGGACATTGCCGCGCTCGACGACAACAAGGTCGCGCACATCCTCACCACGCTGGCGTTCATCGCCATCGCCACCGCGATCAGCTATCGGGGTATCACCGCCACCAAGTGGGTCCAGTACGCCCTGGTCGGCCTGCAGCTCGCCGTACTCCTGATGTTCGTCTACATGGCGCTCACCAAGTCCGACGAGGTCGCCAACTCGATCGACTTCTCCTGGTCCTGGATGAACCCCTTCGCGGTCGAGTCCTTCGCCGCCTTCACCGCCGGCCTGTCCCTTTCGATCTTCATCTACTGGGGCTGGGACGCCTGCCTGTCGGTCAACGAGGAGAGCACCGGCAGCGCCAAGACGCCCGGCCGCGCCGCGATGCTCGCCATGGTCGTGATCGTCGTTTCGTACCTGATGGTCGCCATCGCCGCGCAGATGTACGCCGGCGTCGGCGAGAAGGGCACCGGCCTCGGCAACCCGGAGACCTCGGACAACGTCTTCGCCGTACTCGCCGAACCGATCATGGGCTCGGGGCTGGGCATCCTGCTCTTCCTCGCGGTCGTGGCCTCCGCCGCCGCGAGCCTGCAGACCACCTTCATCCCCGTGGCGCGCACGGCCCTGGCGATGAGCACCTACCAGGCCATGCCGGCCTCCTTCTCGAAGGTGCACCCGCGCTTCAAGACCCCTGGTCGCGCGACCGTCGTGGCGGGCATCGCCACCGGCGTCTTCTACGCGACGATGACCCTGCTCAGCGAGAACGTCCTCATCGACACGATCTACGCGCTGGGCCTGATGATCTGCTTCTACTACGCGATCACCGCCTTCGCCTGCGTCTGGTACTTCCGCGGCGAGCTGCGCAAGTCGGCGCGCAACTTGATGGTCAAGGGCATCTTCCCGGGCGTCGGCGCCCTGATGCTGACCGCGGTCTTCGGCCAGACCCTGTACGACATGTGGGACCCGGCGTACGGCAGCGGCAGCTCGCTCTTCGGCGTCGGTTCGGTCTTCGTGATCGGTGTCGGCCTGCTGCTGCTCGGCGGAGTGATCATGTTCGTCATGCAGCGCGTCAGCCCGGCGTTCTTCCGTGGCGAGGTGCTGACGCAGGACACGCCGGCGCTGGTGGTCGAGGACTGAGCCGGACGGGCCGGACGGGCCGGACCGGTCGGACGTCGAACCGGTCGGACCGCTCGGATCGGTCGAACCGGTCGGATCGGTCCGTCTGGTCGGATCGGTCCGTCCGGTTGGACCGACATGCATGAGTCACAGGTCGGGGGGAGCCGTATTCGGCTCCCCCCGACCTGTTTGTCCGCCGCCTTTTGTTCGCCGCGCTGTCACCGACGGAGACCCCTGCCTCCGGTGCTGGGCGCGTGCGACCGCCCGCCCATATTCTGGGAGGGAAGGGAGCGGCCATGGCCGTCCAGGAGGCCCCCTCCATCGAGCGGGCGCGGGACGCGGCGGCCCGGGAATCCTGGGCCGAGGCATACGTCCTGCTGCGCGCCCTCGACGGCCACGCCCCGCGCGCTCTCGCCCCCGAGGACCTGGACACGCTGGCCGACGCCGCGTGGTGGGCCGGGCACGTGGACGAGTCGGTCGACGCCCGCCTGCGGGCCCACGCCGGGTACGCGGCCGCGGGGGACCACCGCAGGGCGGGCTGTGCCGCGTGGTGGCTGTACTTCGAGTACCGCGAGCTGGGGCGTCCGGCGGCGGCCGCCGGCTGGCTGCACCGGGCCCGCCACCACCTGGAGCGCGAGCCGGAGTGCCCGGAGCAGTGCTTCCTCGCCTGGACGGACGCCGAACAGGCGCAGGGACGGGCTCCCGGCGCCGCACTCGCCGCCGCGCACCGGATGTACCGCATCGCCCAGCACTCCGGCAGCCCCGACCTCATCGCCCTGAGCCGCCACGCGCACGCGGCGGTTCTGCTGGCGGACGGCCGGACGGCCGAGGGCCTCGCGCTGCTGGACGACGTGATGTGCGCGGTCACGGCCGGCGAGCTGAGCGGCATGTTCACCGGCTGGCTCTACTGTCTGGCGCTGAACCAGTGCATGGCGGCGGCGGACTTCGGGCGGGCGGTTGAGTGGACGGACGCGGCGATGGCGTGGTGCTCGGTTGCTTGGTCGGAGCACGTGGGGAGGTCGTCGAGGCCGTCGTCCGAGCAGTCGTCCGTACGGCCGTCCACGTCGGCGCCCGTACCGCCATCCGTACCGTCGTCCGAGCCGTCGTCTGCGCCGTCGTCTTCCACTCCCGGTGCCGGGCAGGTGCAGCGGCTTCGAGGGGCCGATGAGCGATCGCCGTCCCCGGCAGCGGCCTTCGCCTCCCCGGGCGGTACGGGCCGTGCCACGCCCACGCCCCTCACGGACAACCCCTTCCGCGGACTCTGCCGCGTACACCACGTCGAGGTGCTCGACCTCCTCGGCGCATGGTCACGCGCGGCGGCGGAGGCGGAGAGGGTCTGCGAGGAGGTCATGCCGGACTGCCTCGAGGCCGCCGCGGCGGCCCACTACGCCGCCGGGGAGATCATGCGCCGCCGGGGTCACCTCGACGCCGCCGCCATCTCCTACGCCCACGCCCACGGGCTCGGTCGTATCCCGCAGCCCGGCCTTGCCCTGCTGCGTCTGGCCCAGGGAAAGGCAGACGCAGCCGTGACCGGCCTGCGGCTGGCCCTGGCCTGCCAGAGCGCTGCGCCCCCCGACCTGCTGGGCCGCGCCCGGTTGCGTGCCGCCCAGACGGAGGTGGCGCTGGCGGTGGGGGACGTGGACGGCGCCACCCACGCGGTCGCGGAGCTTGAAGCGCTCGCCGCCGGTGGCCGCCCTCCGGCGTCCGCCGCGACCCTGCTGAGCGCGATGGCCGACACCGCCCGGGGCGCGCTGGAACTCGCCCGGCACGGCGCGCGGGACCCCGACGAGGCGCTGGGGCCCCTGCACCGGGCGCTGGCGGATTGGCTGGAACTGCGGATCCCGTACGAGGCGGCGCAGGTACGCATGCTGCTCGCTGCAGCGGACCGTGCGGCCGGCGACGACGAGGCGGCCCGACTGGAGCTGCGGGCCGCCAGGACGGCATTCGAGCAGCTGGGCGCGATTCCCGATGCCCGGCGCGCGGCGGTTCTGCTGAACGAGAGGCAGCGCGGGACGCTGCCCGGCGGGCTCACCCCGAGGGAGGTCGAGGTCCTGCGCCTGGTCGCGGCGGGCGGCACGAACCGGGACATCGCCCGGGAACTGGTGATCAGCGAGCACACGGTGGCCCGCCACCTGAACAACATCTTCGCGAAACTCGGCGTAACTTCCCGAGCCGCCGCGACGGCGTACGCCTACTCCCACAACGTGGCCTGACGACAGCACTGCACGGCCACCCCCTTCCCGAAACTGGGCGTAAGCCCCCAACTTCCTGAGCCCAGTCCCCAGCCCCAGCCTCCTGACCCCAGCCTCCTGACCCCAGCCTCCTGACCCGGCCCCCAGCCCCCAGAGCCCGGGCCCCACTGCCAGCCCCCGGGCCCTGCCCCCGGCCCCCCGGGCCCTGCCCCCGGCCCCCCGGGCCCTGCCCCCGGCCCCCCGGGCCCTGCCCCCGGCCCCCCGGGCCCTGCCCCCGGGCCCTGCCCCCGGGCCCTGCCCCCCGGGCCCCGCCCCAGATGCCCTGACCGCAGCACGCACCCCCGCCCGCCACCTCCAGCCCCTCCGGCGTTTGAGGAGCGGGGTCTGGGGCGGAGCCCCAGTTCGGGAAGGGGCGGGGTGGGGAAAGAGCCCCGCGCAGCGGCGGCGCTCCCGCACCCGCCTCGTACGGGCGGCGGCCGCGCACCCGCATCCGCACCCGCCCCCGCCCCCGCATGGGCCGTACTGCCCATGCCCGGGCCCCACCCGACGTGGGTGGTACATGCGATGCCCAGGGCGGAGCCCGCGACGTATAACGGACGTATGAACGCACTCCGCACTCCTCGCGCCCCCGAAAGCCCGTGCCCGCCATGACCACGCTCACCACTCCACCCGCAGGCCCCGCCGACCTCACCCTCGAGCCGCTGCGCGTCACCGTGCGCGGTGATGTCGTAGGGCCGGAAGACCCCTCGTACGACCAGGCCCGCCGCGTCTACAACGCGATCCACGACCGCAGTCCGGCCGTCGTCGTCCGGGCCGTGAACGCCGGTGACGTCGTCGCCGCCGTACGGTTCGCCCGCGACCACGAGCTGCCCCTCGCCGTCCGCGGCGGCAGCCACGCCGTCGCCGGATACGGCACCTGCGACGGCGGTCTCGTCGCCGACCTGTCCCGGATGCGCGCGGTCCGCGTGGACCCGGCGGCCCGTACGGCCCGCGCCGAGGGCGGCTGCACCTGGGGCGACTTCAACCACGCCACGCACGCGTTCGGCCTCGCCACCACCGGCGGAGCCGTCTCCACCACCGGAATCGCCGGCCTCACCCTCGGCGGCGGCATGGGACATCTCTCCCGCCGCTGCGGCCTGTCCTGCGACAACCTGCTCTCCGCCGATGTCGTGACCGCCGAAGGCACCCTCCTCACCTGCGACGCCGACCAACACCACCCCGACCTCTTCTGGGCGCTGCGCGGCGGAGGCGGCAACTTCGGCATCGTCACCTCCTTCGAGTACCGGCTGCACCCCGTGAGCGACATCCTCGGCGGCCTCACCTTCTATCCGCTCGACGGCGACGTGGCGCGCCAGTGGCAGGGCATGAACGCCGAGGCCCCGGAGGAGCTCAACTCACTCTTCGCCGTACTCCTCGGACCTCAGGCCCCGTTCCTGCCCGAGCGCTGGCACGGCCGCCCGGTCTGCGCAGTGCTGACCTGCTTCAGCGGCCCCGCCGCAGACGACGACAAGGTCCGCGCCCGCCTGAACGCCCTCGGCCCCGTCATCGGCCAGTACCTCGACCGGATGCCGTACCCCGCGATCAACACCCTGTTCGACGAGGACCTGCCGCCCGGCCTGTACCACTACTGGAAGGGCAACTTCAGCCGCGAACTGACCGACGGCGCCATCGATGTCCACATGACGTACGGCGCGACGATCCCCTCGATGGAGAGCGACACCGTCATCTTCCCGATCGACGGCGCCTGCCAGCGCGTCGGCGCCGAGGACACCGCGTTCGCCTACCGCGACGCCACCTTCTCCGCTGCCTTCGGAGCCAGTTACACCGATCCCGCCGACACCGAGCGCAACATCGCCTGGACCCGTGCGTACGACGCGGCCCTGCGCCCGCACACCGAGGACGCCGGCTACATCAACTTCATGGGAGCCGATGACCAGGACCGCGTGCGTACCAACTACCGCCAGAACTACGACCGGTTGCGATCGATCAAGCGCCAGTACGACCCCGGGAACGTCTTCCGTATGAACCACAACATCGCTCCTTGACGAGGCCAGAGAGGCGGGGGATACACGCGCAGCAGACCGCCCGCGCCGTGCCCAGGACCGTCACCGTGGCTGTGGCTGCGGCTGCGGCACGGCGGTTGAACGTCATGAGGTCCGCCTAGATGCGCGAACGCGTCACCCCGGCCACAGAGAAGCCGAACCGCCGTTTCGGCAAGTGGGCTTCTGCGTCCGACGGCTTTCTGCGTCCGACGGTTCAGCGACGGCCACGCCCCAGGAAGACGGGGTTGGTAAGCGCCGCCAGTGCTCCCGGCAGGCCGGGCACCGTCGGCGAGTGGCGGACTTCCGCGCGTACGTAGGTCGCGTACTGCGGCGTCGTACGCCACTCCACCGTGCCCGCACCGGAGGCCGGCAGCGGCGCGGTGTGGAGCGTGCCCTGGTCGGTGACGAAGTGGGCGCTGCAGCCGGGTGCGCCGGTGACCTCCAGCCGTACGGTGACGGGGGTGTCGGCGTCGACCTCCAGCCGGTCGCCGATGCCCGCGTGCCGGGCACGGCCGCCAAAGGCGCCGAAGGCCAGCGACACGGCGGAGGACTCGGCGATGTAGGAGTGGCCGAGGCGAATGCCGTCGAGGATCGCCTCGCGGGTCAGGTCGTCGGCCAGTACCACGGTCTGCGGCATGCCGACGAGCTGCGGCTCGCGGTGGGCGTCGCTGTTGCCCATGGCCGGGGTCCAGGCGTGGCTGTTCGTGGCGAGGGTGTTGTCCCAGGAGGCGAGGGCTATCTCGTCGTCGGGCGTGTACGGGCCGTTCCACACCTCCACCGCGTCGACGTCCGCGAACCCGAACTTCCAGTTGCACCCGATGCAGGTCGCATGCGGATGCGCGGGTACGACGAGCCCGCCGGCACGGCGGATCTCGCGGGCGTAGTGCCCGAAACGGTTGTCGCGGGCGCGGTAGCGCCAGTCGACGAAGGTGCCGGGGTCGGTGCCGACGGCGACGACGTGACCGTTACGGGTGGTGACTTCCTCACCGGTGAGGATCAGCAGTTCGCCGTCGGGGTGGTGGCCCCGGCCCCACAGGCCCTGCCAGGCGCTGTGGGAGGCGTGGGTGTTGTGCTCACTGGTGTTGATGAAGTCGAGCCCGGCGGCACGTGCGGCCGTGGCGATCTCGGCGGGGGTGCGCTTTCCGTCGGAGTACACGGAATGCAGGTGGCAGTCGCCCCGGTACCAGGCGCGGCCGCGCCCCTTGGCGCGTTCGGGCGGGTAGACGGGGGCGGGGGTCTTGCCCGGGGCGCCGTACCGGAGCGTGATGGTCACGGCGTACGGCAGCCCCTCGGGGGCGGTGGTGTACGGGCCCAGCGCGATGTTCCAGGTCCCGGCGCGCACGGGACCGGGGATGTATCCGGGCGTCGCGGCGTCGGCGCGGACGAAGAACTCCGACCGCGCCCCGCCCGACCAGCCACGGAAGCCCCGGCCGCCGAGGCCGGTGCCCCGCTCGTCGAAGATGCCGATGTCGAGGGCGTTGCCCTGGGTCCCGGGGGGCACGGGAGTCTTCTCGTACGTATATGAGACGGCGATCTCCCGTACTCCGCGCGGCACTGCGACGGGCAGGTAGACGTAGTCTGGCGATCCGGGCGGGAGGGTGCCGCGTACGGTCTTGGTCTCTTCGCCGCCGGGGGCGAGCGTGGCATTCGCGAAGCTCACGGTGCTCAAGGCAAGGGCGGCGGCGGCGCCGGAGCCGGTCACGAACAGTCCGCGTCGAGTCGGTCCGGTCGTCGAACCTGTCATGACGGCGTCTCCCAGGGAGTCGAGAGGGACAGGGCGTCAGCGAGTCAGCGAGTCAGCGCCTACTGAGACCCTGGTATTGAGCCGTGAACTCCCCTGCAACGGAAGGGGTGCGGCAGCCGACTTTTGCGATGCTGGTGCGACGCGTGACGCGTGACGCGTGACGCGCGACGTGCGACGCGCGACGTGCGACACGTGCGTCGTGCGACGGCTGTCGTGCGACGGCTGTCGGGCGATGACGAAACGACGACGATGACGATGACGAGGAGCTCCCGCATGCAGATCGCCACCACGATCTTCCTCACCGACGAGACGATCACGCCGGTACGGCTGGCCCGCGAGTTGGAGGAGCGCGGCTTCGCCGGCCTGTATCTGCCCGAGCACACCCATATCCCGGTGTCGCGCGAGTCGGCGTATCCGGCGGGTGGTGAACTCCCGCGTGAGTACGGCCGTACGCTCGACCCCTTCGTCGCCCTCGGCCAGGCCGCCGCGGTCACGGAGCGGCTCGGTCTCGGCACCGGCATCACGCTGGTGGCGCAGCACGACCCCATCGACCTCGCCAAGCAGATCGCGACTTTGGACCACCTCTCGGGTGGCCGCTTCACGCTCGGTGTGGGGTACGGATGGAACAAGGAGGAGGCGGCGGACCACGGGGTGAAGTGGACCACGCGCAGGGAGCGGACGCGGGACCGGATGGCTCTGATGCGTGCGTTGTGGGCGGAGCAACCGACGGCGTACGAAGGTGAGTTCGGCGCGGTGCGTGCGTC
Organism: Streptomyces sp. TRD_SC_5; assembly: GCF_056836825.1. Lineage (NCBI taxonomy): Bacteria > Bacillati > Actinomycetota > Actinomycetes > Kitasatosporales > Streptomycetaceae > Streptomyces > Streptomyces sp. TRD_SC_5. The sequence continues at coordinate 4,243,700 of NZ_JBWZZS010000001.1, forward strand.
GCACGCCCACCCGAAGCCGGTGCAGAAGCCGCGCGGCCCGGTGAGCGGGCCGCGCACGTTGGTGGGCGGGGCGGCGGGCCCGAAGCTGTTCTCGCACATCGCGGAGTACGCGGACGGGTGGCTGCCGATCGGGGGCCGGGGCCTGACGGAGTCGATGCCGGTGCTGCGTGCGGCATGGGAGGAGGCGGGCCGGGAGCCGGAGGCGCTGCAGGTGGTTCCGTACGCGGTGAGGCCGAGCCCGGGAAAGGTGGCGCACTACGCGGACCTGGGCATCGAGGAGCTGGTGCTGCAGCTGCCGTCGGCGGGGGAGGCGGAGATTTTCGGCGTACTGGACGAGTACGCGAGGTTTATCTGACGTTCGTCCGACCAGAATCGTCCGCCCCTCTGTGCCGGGCGCCCGGGCGCCGCTACCTTGGCCACTTCGGCATGGATAGCGCCCGGCCGCTTGGCCGGCACCTCGGGGGAGGGAACGCACGTGCAGAAAAGCCCGTTCAGCATCGTCGCGATCATTTTCGGCGCGGTAGCACTGTTCATCTGCCCGCCACTGTTCGGCGTCCTCGGCCTTGTCTTCGGCGGGATAGCCAAGTCCAAGGACGAACCGCTCGCGGTGACAGCCCTGATCGTCGCGGCAGCCGGCCTGGTGGTGGGCATGCTGCTGGGATTCCTGGTCTTCAGCTCAATGTCGGCTCCGTGAGGGCGTGTCCGGGGCGGGGTCGGGGGCGGGGTCGGGGGTAAGGACAACCACTGGTTGCGTCTGGGGGTTTCGGGCCGTCCCGAGCGCTCGAGTGTCGGTGGGCCGGGGCGGCGCGTCAAGGGCGCTCCCTGCGGCGATTTCGCTTCGCTCCACCCTTGACCCGCCGCCCCGTCCCACCGCTAACGCTCAACAGGGGACGGCCCAAGAAAAAACGCCCTGCACGACAACTGGGATACGGGCGCGGGTGGGCTCGGTGGCTTGCGGGTTGGTGGGTGGGGCGCGGTCGGTCTAGGGGGCGGCTCGGCCCCAGTCTCAGCGGGTGCGGGAACGGCCGTTGGTGCACCATCCCCAAACCAGACGCACACGGGCACCCACGCCGGTGGTCGGCCGACGGTTTGGGTCGACCTGCGGACTGATGTCTGTGCGGGTGGGGCGCGACAGTTGAATGGGGTGACTCGGGCGGGTTCGGCGTCCACCCCGGCCGGTGGTCGGTCGAGCTACAAGCACGTGGCTGGGCTTGGTGGGTGGAAGGGCACCCAGGGGTGAGTTGTCCTGTCGACGCTCGGGCCGGTGCGGATGTCCCGGTCGATGGGGCGGACGGTCGAGAGCCGACATCCGGTGAGGCCGCCGGTTGTTGGCTGGAGGTTTCCGCTCGGCCCGGGCAATGACTCAGGTCGCTTATGGGGCCCGTGCGGACGTTCGTTGTTGGTGAGCTGCGGTCGCCTGATGCGACGAACTCGACACGTGGTGAATCTCGGCACCCCTCACGCCTCACTCGTCACAGTCGTTGCGCTTCCGGTCATCACGGGAGCGTTTCGATCCACGCGCAGGGGCGGTGGGGTGGAAAGGCTGCTGTTGGGGCGGTCGGCTCGGCGGGTGTGACTGGTGAGTTCGGTGTGGCGGCTGTCGGCCGCCGGTTCGGTGGCTTGCGGGGCAGGGGACGCTCGGTGGGCTTGGGCCCCGGCCGGGGTGCTCTTTTCCGCCCCGTCACGGCCGAGGCAGCGGTCCGGCATTCGCCTTCTTCGGAGCCGGTCACCTCACTCGCCCCCTTGGGGGAGGTGGGCGCGAGGAACTCGACACGTGACGTATCTCAACGCCTCTCCAGTCCCAACCGTCTCAGCCGTATCGCTTCCAGCCGTCATGGGAGCGTTTTGGCTCATGGGCAGGGGTGTCGGTGGGGCCGAGCGCAGCGGCTGTGGGGGAGTCGGTCGGGTTGGTGTGCTTGGTTAGGCTGGTGTTGACCTGGGTGCTCATTCCGCCCCGCCATGGCGCGAGCACCGGCCCTCTTTCAGTGGGGTTCATGTCCTTCAACCGCCCCCTCCCAGGGGCAACTGCAACGAACCCGCCACTTGACGAGCCCTGACGCCCCTCGGGCCACACCAGTCCCACCTGTATCTCTTCCGGTCGTCATGGGAGCGTTTCGACCCACAACGGTCCCACGAACCGTGCGAACCGATCGGATGGTGCGGCTGGCCTAGGTGGGATGGCAGACCGGAACGCTCCCCAGGCGTGCCAGGGTTGGTTGGCGGTGACGGCGTGGCCTGCTGGTCGCAGGCGCGCCGCAGCCATCGGCAGAACCACACCGCTGGATGCCCCTCCACCCACAAAGCCCAGCAACGTGCTTGTGGCCCGGCCGACCACCGGTGGGGGTGGACGCCGAACCGGCCCGAGTCGCCCCATTCAACTGTCGCGTCCCACCCGCGCATCCATGAGTTCGCAGGTCGTCCCGGGCGGTCGGCCGCCTACCGGCGTGGGTGCGCGTGTGCATCCGGAATGGGGGTGGTGCACCAGCGGCCGTTCCCGCAGCCGCTGAGCCTGGGGCCGAGCCGCCCCATAGAGCTCGTGCGTCCCACCCACCGAGCCCGCCGCCCGGCAGCGGTGAGTGACCACTTGCCGGAGTTTCCCCGTGGGCTCCCCCCGGGGGCCGCCCCCCTTAAGCATTGCGGCGGAGGTTCGGCGGTCAAGGGTGGAGCGGAGCGCAATCGCCGTAGGCGACGCGACGCAGGAGCGCCCTTGAGGGGCGGGCCTCCGACGCCACCCTCACCAAAGGCGGCCCCCACACCAGACGCAACCCACGCCACGGGGCCGCCGAAGCCCCCGCTCCTGTGGCGCTGGCATCGTCGTGGGCGTGCCCTCGACCGAGCCCTCCTCGACCGTTCCCTCCCCCAGTTGCAGGACGCGGTGCGTCCTTTTGACGTCCACGGCACCCTGATCGACGCTCTCGACAACCAGCGCCGAGTCCGCGCCGACTGGGCCCTGCGGTGCGAAGCCGATCCCAGCGAGGTGTATGGCGTCGCGTTGCGAACCAGGCCCTCGTAGACCTTCGCCGTCATCGCTCCCGCCGGGGGCCCGCAGGCTGGAGGACGAAGACGTACGGTCCGGGGTGGTCGCGGCAAGCCGTCCCCCATCCCTCCCGTACCTGCTGGCCGCCGCGCTGCCTTCCTGGCAGGTGCGGCGCTCAACGGACCTTGCCGATGTACGTCGCTCGTATGCTCGGTCGCATGACGACGAGCGACACACCGCCGGAAAACGGGAACGGGAACGGGAACAGGGACTGGGATGGAGTCGGGGCCCGGCCCGGCTCCCCGAGTGGGCAAGGGACCACCGGAGCCGTAACCCCGGCGCTCCCCACCCCAACTCCCGCCCCCGCCCCAACCCCCACCGCCATGCGCCGCGCCCTCAAGCGTGCTCGGGGCGGGGTCGCGCTCGATGTTGCCGAGGCTGCCGTGCTTCTTCAGGCGCGTGGTGACGACCTCCGGGACCTCGCCGCCTCCGCCGCCCGCGTGCGCGATGCCGGGCTGGACGCCGTCGGGCGGCCCGGGGTCATCACGTACTCGCGCAAGGTGTTCATCCCGCTCACGCGCCTGTGCCGCGACAAGTGCCACTACTGCACCTTCGTGACCGTTCCCGGGAAGCTCCGCCGCGACGGTCATGGGATGTTCCTGTCGCCCGACGAAGTCCTCGACATCGCCCGGCGCGGCGCCGAAATGGGGTGCAAGGAAGCGCTGTTCACGCTCGGCGACCGGCCCGAGGAGCGGTGGCCCGAAGCGCGTGAGTGGCTGGAGGCGGAGGGGTACGACGACACCCTCGCGTACGTCCGGGCCATGGCCATCCGCGTGCTCGAGGAGACCGGGCTGCTGCCCCACCTCAACCCCGGCGTCATGTCCTGGACCGACCTCCAGCGGCTCAAGCCCGTCGCCCCCAGCATGGGGATGATGCTGGAGACCACCGCCACCCGGCTGTGGGCGGAGCCCGGCGGGCCGCACTACGGGTCCCCCGACAAGGAGCCCGCCGTACGGCTGCGGGTGCTGGAAGACGCCGGGCGTTCCAACGTGCCCTTCACCACCGGTCTCCTGATCGGCATCGGCGAGACGTACGAAGAGCGCGCCGACTCGCTCTTCGAGCTCCGCAAGACCGCCCGCGCCTACCACGGCATCCAGGAAGTCATCGTCCAGAACTTCCGCGCCAAGCCGGACACCGCCATGCGCGGCATGCCCGACGCCGAGCTCGAGGAGCTGGCCGCCGCCATCGCCGTGGCCCGCCACATCCTCGGGCCGAGCGCCCGCATTCAGGCGCCGCCCAACCTCGTCGACTCCGAGTACGCCCTCCTCATCGGCGCCGGCATCGACGACTGGGGCGGCGTCTCGCCGCTCACGCCCGACCACGTCAACCCCGAGCGCCCCTGGCCGCACATTGACGAGCTCGCCGCGAAGACCGCCGCCGCCGGCTTCGAGCTGCGCGAACGCCTCACCATTTACCCGGAGTTCATCCAGCGCGGCGAGCCCTGGCTGGACCCCCGGCTCGTTCCGCACGTACGGGCGCTCGCCGATCCGGAGACAGGGCTGGCGCGTGAGGGTGTACGACCGGCCGGGCTGCCCTGGCAGGAGCCGGACGAGGGGTTCGCGGCGGCAGCGACAGGCACCGGCCGCACCGACCTCCACCGCACCATCGACACCAGCGGCCGCACCAGTGACCGCCGTGACGACTTCGACGACGTGTACGGCGACTGGGACGCGCTGCGCGAGGCCGCCGCCCCCGGCATGGTGCCCCAGCGCATCGACACCGACGTACGGCAGGCGCTCAAGCAGGCCGCCGACGATCCCACGAAGCTCACGGACGACGAGGCGCTCGCACTGCTCCACGCCGACGGTCCGGCCCTCGACGCCCTCTGCCGCATCGCCGACGAGCTGCGCCGGGACGTGGTCGGCGACGACGTCACGTACATCGTCACGCGCAACATCAACTTCACCAACGTCTGCTACACCGGCTGCCGTTTCTGCGCCTTCGCGCAGCGGCGCACGGACGCCGACGCCTATACCTTGTCCCTCTCCCAGGTCGCCGACCGCGCCGAGCAGGCGTGGGACGTCGGCGCGGTCGAGGTGTGCATGCAGGGCGGCATCCATCCCGATCTCCCCGGCACGGCGTACTTCGACATCGCGCGCGCCGTGAAGGAGCGCGTCCCCGGCATGCACGTGCACGCCTTTTCGCCCATGGAGGTCGTCAACGGCGCCACCCGCACCGGCATGTCGATCCGCGAGTGGCTGGCGGCGGCGAAGGAGGCCGGGCTCGATTCCATTCCCGGGACCGCCGCCGAGATTCTCGACGACGAGGTGCGCTGGGTCCTCACCAAGGGCAAGCTGCCGACCGCTACTTGGGTCGAGGTCGTGAAGTCCGCGCACGAGCTCGGCATCAGGTCCTCGTCGACCATGATGTACGGGCATGTCGACCAGCCGCGCCACTGGCTCGGCCACCTGCGCACCCTGGCTCGCATCCAGCAAGAGACCGGTGGCTTCACGGAGTTCGTGACGCTGCCCTTCATCCACACCAACGCGCCCGTCTACCTGGCCGGCATCGCCCGCCCGGGCCCGACGGACCGCGACAACCGGGCCGTCACCGCCATGGCCCGCCTCCTCCTCCACCCCCACATCACCAACATCCAGACGAGCTGGGTGAAGCTGGGCGCGGAGGGCGCCGCCGAGATGTTGCGTTCGGGTGCGAATGACCTCGGCGGGACGCTGATGGAGGAGACCATCTCGCGTATGGCGGGCTCCAGTTACGGCTCGTACCGTTCCGTCCAGGACCTTGTCGTGATCGCGGACGCCGCGGGCCGCCCTTCGAAGCCGCGGACGACGCTGTACGGCGACGTAACGCAGGAGCGGCAGCGGGCGGCGGCCGCGTCGGACGGCCACCTTCCCGAGCTCCTGCCGGTGTTGGAGTGAAGCGGCATCAAGGGCGCGTAAAGATTGCCGTAACCCGGCAATGTTTTCTGTCAGTCCCGCATGAGACGATCCCTTTTGTTCAAGAGATTGCGCAAGAGATTGTGTAAGAGATCGGCGTACGCGGGTCGTACACGGGGGAAGGGCGAGCGGGATGACTGTTTTTCTCGGTCTCGGCATTGCGGGGATCGTGCTGCTGGCCCTCTCGTTGATCTTCGACGGGATTCTGGAGGGGCTTTTCGGGGGAGTCCTCGACGGCCTTTTTGACGGGCTTCTCTCGCTGCCTGTCATTGCCGGGTTCATTTCGATGTTCGGCTTCGGCGGCGCCATCATGCTCGGCGCCACGGGTCTCGGAGCCGGTGCGGCAACGGGAGTCGGGATCGCGGCGGGGGTTGCCGCGGGCTGGCTCGCGTGGAAGTTCAGCCGTGCGCTGATGCGCGACCAGACCGACGCCACCCCGCGCGGCGCCGACCTCGTCGGCACCGCCGGGTCCGTCGTGACCCCGATTCCCGCCGACGGGTACGGCGAGGTGATGCTGCGGATCGGCGGCCAGCCGGTCAAACTCGCGGCCAAGAGCGCCGTCCCCGTCGCCCGGGGCGCCGAGATATGGGTGGAGGCGTCACTGTCGAGCACCTCGGTCGCGGTGCGCCCCGTCGAACGCTGACACCCGCCCCGATCTCGGCCTCGGCCCCGTCGCCCAACCTTCCTGTGTACGTACCACCACTCCAATTGCTGCCCTCCCCTGGGAAGGCAGGGGGGAATTCCACATGAGTCCAGTCATCGTCGCTGTCGTCGGAGTCGTCGTACTCCTCGTACTGCTGGCCCTTGTCGTCATCACGCGCTACAAGGTCGCCGGCCCCAGCGAGGCCTTCATCATCACCGGCCGTCGCGGGAAGACGTCCACCGACCCGGTCACCGGCCACATCTCCACCGACAACAGCGGCCAGAAGGTCGTCGTCGGCGGCGGCGTTTTCGTCGTGCCGTTCGTACAGCAGAAGTTCACCCTCGACCTCTCCAGCCGGCACATCCCGATCGCCGTCCGTGGCGCCGTCACCCTGCGCGGTGTGAAGGCCAACCTCGAAGGCGTCGCGATCGTCAAGGTCGGCGGCAGCGAGGACGCGATCAGGGCCGCGGCCCAGCGGTTCCTCCAGCAGCAGGACGGCATCGTCGGCTTCACGCAGGAAGTGCTGTCCGGTGCGCTGCGCGCCATCGTCGGCCGCATGTCGGTCGAGGACATCATCCGTGACCGCGCCGCCTTCGCCGGGCAGGTCGCCGAGGAGGCCGAGGCCAGCCTCTCCGGGCAGGGCCTGATCCTCGACGCCTTCCAGATCCAGGACATCACCACCGAGGGTTCCTACCTGGAGGACCTGGGCCGCCCCGAGGCCGCCCGCGCCCGCCAGGAGGCCGACATCGCCGAGGCGATCGCCAAGCGTGCCTCGGAGCAGGCCCGGCTGAAGGCGGCCGAGGAGATCGCCATCGCCGAGCGGACCTTCTACCTCAAGCAGGCCGAGATCCGCGTCGAGACGGAGGCCGCGGCCGCCAAGGCCAACGCCGCGGGACCGCTGGCCGACGCCGCCCGCCAGCAGGAAGTACTCGCCGAGCAGGAGAAGGTCGCCGAGCGCCAGGCCGCGCTGACCGACCGCGAGCTCGACACGAAGGTCCGCAAGCCCGCCGACGCCGCCCGTTACCAGGCGGAGCAGGAGGCCGAGGCCCGTCGTATCGCGCAGGTCAAGGAGGCCGAGGCGGACGCCGAGCGCTCCCGCCTCACCGGTGAGGGCGAGAAGCTGCACCGCGCGGCGCTCGCCGAAGCCGTACGGATCGAGGGTGAGTCGGAGGCCGCCGCCATCGCCGCGAAGGGTTCGGCCGAGGCCGAGGCGATGCGCAAGAAGGCCGACGCGTTCGCGCAGTACGGCGACGCGGCCGTGCTCCAGATGCTGGTCACGGTGTTGCCGGAGGTCGTGGCCAAGGCGGCGGAGCCGATGAGCGCCATCGACAAGATGACCGTGATCTCCACGGACGGCGCGAGCCAGCTGTCCCGTACGGTCACCGACAACGTGGCCCAGGGCATGGAGCTGCTCAGCTCCACGACCGGAGTCGACCTCGCCGAGCTGCTCAAGGGCATGACGCAGCGGGGATCGAAGCCGGCCGCGCAGGAGCCGGCGGACGCCAACGGCAAGATCCCGATCACGGACTGATCCGGGAGCCCCAGACCACGGACGGGCTGGATTTGCCCGCTGAGCCGGTCCCTTCCCGCTCAGCGGCGCCATCCAGCCCCTCCGGTGTTTGAGGAGCGGGGTCTGGGGCAGCGCCCCCGCACCCCCTCGCACACCCGTCCCCTGAACACCCCGTTCCCCTTCGATTACAGTGCTGCGCCAGACGCCGTACCGGGCGTCGTACGCCGGCACGGCACACACTCGCGAAGGGCAGAAGCGGTGAGCGCACCAGTCACATCCGTATGGGGCCGTGCCGAGCAGCAGGACTTCCGCAGCCGGGTGCGCGGCTGCCTGCTCGGTGGCGCGGTGGGCGACGCCCTCGGCGCCGGCGTGGCAGCCCTGAGCCTGGACGAGATACGCGCGGCCCACGGCATCGACGCCGTCACCGACCTCGTGCCCGCCTACGGCAGACGCGGCGCCGTCACGGCCGGCACCCAACTGACGCTCTTCACCGTCGACGGCCTCATACGGGCCCAGGTACGCCGCGACACGGGTGCCTGGCACCCGCCCACCGACGTACACCGCGCCCATCTGCGGTGGGCCGTCACCCAGCGCGACTGGGGCCCGGACGAGCGCCGCAAGGACAACGGCTGGCTTGCCCGCGAGGAGTGGCTGTACGCCCGTCGCGACCCCTCCCGCGAATGCCTGACCGGGCTCGCCGACGAGACCATGGGCACCATCGACCGCCCCAGGAACCCCACCGCCCGCGACTCCGGCGCCGTGACCCGCTCCGCGCCCTTCGGGCTCCTCGTCGGCTGGGAGCCCCAGCTCGTCTTCCAGCTCGCCGTCGAATGCGCCGCCCAGACCCACGGCCACCCCACGGCGTACCTCTCGGCCGGAGCGTTCGCCGTCGTCGTGCACGGCCTCGCGCGCGGCGAGACCGTCGACACCTCCGTGCAGCGCGCCCTCGTCCAGCTCGCCGCCCGCCCGGGCCACCAGCCCGTCACCGACGCCCTCAAGCACGCCCTCGGCGCCGTACGCCAGGGGATGCCGTCACCGGCCCGCGTCGAGTCCCTCGGCGACGGCCGCACCGCCGAGGACGTGCTCGCCGTCGCCGTCTACTGCGCCCTCGTCGGCGAGGACATCCGCCACGGCCTGCGCCTGGCCGTCAACCACGGCGGAGCCTCCGAGGCCACCGGCGCGCTGTGCGGCAGCCTGCTCGGCGCCCTGCACGGCGAGACCGCCCTGCCGCCGGGTTGGGTGGCGGAACTCGAAGGGCGCGCCACGCTCCTCGAACTCGCCGACGACTTCGCCATGGAGATGACCCAGGGCCCGGCCCTCCACGGCCCGGCGATCAACGCCCCCGGCTGGCTGTCCCGCTACCCGAGAGCCTGAGCCCGCATCACTCCTTCGCCCGCTCCGGCACGGCCGCATCACCGGCGCCTGCGGGCTCCGGCACCGCCGCGACGCCCGCCGAGGGAGCGCCTCCGCCGTCGCCGTCGCCGTCCGAGTTGATCCGTGCGAGCAGCGCGTCGCGCTCCGGGGTGTCCTCCGGCCTGACGAAGCCGATCACGATGAACAGCACCAGCGAGACCGCCAGCGGCACCGACACCTGGTACTGCGTCGCCACGCCGTCCATTCCGTAGTTCACCACCCAGAAGGCGAACAGCCCGCACGCCCAGGAGACCAGGGCGGCCGTCGGGCCGGACTTACGGAACCGGGGCAGCAGCCCGAGCATGAACGGGATCGCGATCGGCCCCATCAGACCGGCCACCCACTTGATGACGATCGTGATGATGTCCTTGAACGCCGGCGAGTTGACCTGCGTCGCGATCGCCATCGACAGTGCCAGGAACGCCACGGTCGACAACCGAGCCGCCACCAGACCGGCCCGCTGCGACCAGCCGCGCGCCTTCACCGACAGAGCGGGCGCGATGTCGCGGGTGAAGACGGCGGCGATGGCGTTGGCGTCGGAGGAGCACATGGCCATGGTGTGCGAGAAGAAGCCCACGATGACCAGACCCAGCAGGCCGTGCGGCAGGAGCTGCTCGGTCATCAGGGCGTACGAGTCCGAGGCGTCCGGCTTCTGCGCGTCGACCAGCAGCGGCGCGCACCACATCGGGAAGAACAGCACCAACGGCCACACCAGCCACAGGACCGCGGACAGCCGGGCCGAGCGGGTGGCCTCGCGGGCGGTCGCCGTGGCCATGTAGCGCTGGGCCTGGTTCCACATGCCGCCCGAGTACTCGAAGGTCTTGATGAAGAGATAGGCCAGCAGGAACATCAGGGTGAAGTCGCCGGTCAGCGGGTCGTTGTGGCTCTCCGGGAGCTTGTCCCACACCGTCCACAGCGAGCTGAACCCGCCGAGCTCGCCCATCACGGCGATCAGCATCGCCAGCCCGGCGAAGAGCTGGATGATGAACTGCCCCAGCTCGGTGAGGGCGTCGGCCCACAGGCCGCCGACGGTGCAGTAGATGCCGGTGATGATGCCGGTGATCAGGATGCCCTGGTTGAGCGAGATGCCGGTGAAGACGGTCAGCAGAGTGGCGATGGCAGCCCACTTGGCGGCCACGTCCACGATCTTCAGCAGTACGCCGGACCAGGCGAGAGCCTGCTGGGTGGACAGGTTGTAGCGGTCCTTGAGGTACTCCAGCGGTGAGGAGACGCCCAGCTTCGACCTGAGGCGGTTGAGCCGCGGAGCGAAGAGGCCGGCCCCGATCGCGATGCCGATCGCGATGGGAAAGGACCATGTCACGAACGACGTGACGCCGTACTTGTACGCGATGCCCGCGTAGCCGGTGAACATGACGGCGCTGTAGCCGGACATGTGGTGGGAGATGCCGGAGAGCCACCACGGCATCTTTCCGCCTGCGGTGAAGAAGTCGCTGACGTTGTCCACGCGCTTGTGGGACCAGACGCCGATCGCGACCATGATTCCGAAGTAGCCGATGAGCACGGCCCAGTCGAGACTGTTCATGCCCCCTCCAGGGGTCCGCCTTGCGCTGCGTTCAACCGAATGAACCAGATCGCGCTTCGTCAGTACGTCACCGATGGGCGTCGACCCCGTGCGGGAGCGGGGGCTTTGGGGATTGAACCGTCTGCCAGGAGGGCCGGTCAAGGCTTTCTGCGGTCAGGGATGTGAACAGAGGTCAGAAAGCGGAACTTCTTTGCCTGTTCTTGACCAGAAGAATTGTTGTCGTGTACGTGACGGCAGCCACACGATGGGCGGGCGCTTCGTCAGGCGCCGCACATGCCATACATGCCGCACGTGGCGTGCATACGAGAGCGACCGCCCGGGACGCGGGTCCCGGGCGGTCGGAAGAAGGAGGGGCTGGCGGCGTACGTACGTAACTAACGCATCAGCTCACCCGCGTTGACGAGCAGCGACTGGCCGGTGATCGCGCGGGCCCGGTCGGAGGCCAGGAAGGCCACGGCCTCCGCCACGTCCCCGTCCGTGGCCAGTTCGGGCAGCGCCATGCGTTCGGTGAGCCGGCCCAGCACCTCCGGCTCCGGCACGCCCTCGGTGTGCGCGGTGAACTGGACGTACGCCTGGACCGGCGGGCCCCACATCCAGCCCGGCAGCACGGTGTTGACCCTGATCCGGTGCGGCCCGAGTTCGCGCGCCATCGAGTACATCGCCGAGGTGAGCGCCCCCTTGGAGGCCGCGTACGCAGCCTGCTCCACCTGGGAGGGTGCGGCGATCGCCGACTGCGTACCGATGATGACGACCGAGCCACCCCGCTCCTTGAGGGCGGGCAGGCAGGCCCGGGTCATCCGCAGCGTGCCGAGCAGATTGACGTCGAGCACGCTCTGCCAGGTCGCGAAATCGGCGTTCTCGACGCCCCCGAAGTAGCTGTCCCAGGCGGCGACATGGACGACCGCGTCGATCCGCCCGAAGCGTTCGAGGGCGAGTGCGGCCAGCGCCTCGCACTGGTCCTCGTGCGTGATGTCGGTGGCCAGGCGGGCCGTGTGCCGGCCGTCCGGGTCGATCTCGGCGGCGCACTTGGCGAGGTTCGCCTCCGTACGAGCGCCGAGCACCGCGTTGCCCCCGTCCCGTACGACGGCCGCGGCGATCCGGTGACCGAGCCCGGAGCCGACACCCGACACGACAACGGTCTTCCCCTGAAGCAGCATCGGCCGGTCGCCTCCCCGCTCTGGATATCCATCTGACGAGGCGTCAGAGTAGGTCCCTCCGGCGGCGGAAGGAAGGGATCGGCAGCCATGGGTGAGGACACGCGCAGTGAGGTGTACGCGGAACTGGCGGGCGTGGGACCGTACGGCGTGCGGCCCGGCCACGCACTGATCACCATGGTGGAACCCCACCCGGGCCACGAGCACGCGTACAACCGCTGGTACGAGGACGATCACTACATCGCAGGCGCGATGGCCATGCCCTGGATGTTCGCCGGGCGCCGCTGGGTCGCCACTCGCGATCTTCAGCTCCTTCGCTACCCGGAGAAGTCCGCCGTCGCGCAGCCCGTCACCGCCGGGTGCTATCTCTCGACGTACTGGGTGACCGAGGGGCGCTACGACGAGCACATGAAGTGGACCGTCGGCATCAACAAGCGGCTCAACCGCGACGGGCGCGTCCACCAGGACCGTACGCACGTCTTCACGGCCTTCCAGGACCACGAGGCGACCGTCTACCGTGACGGGGCCGCCGGACCGCGCGATTTCCACGCGCTCGACCATCCGTACCAGGGACTGGTGCTGGAGGTCGTCGACGCCGAGAGCCCCGAGCGGAGGACGGAACTGCTGGAGTGGCTGCGGGACACGCACCTGCCGCAGCGGCTGGCGCGGACCGGTGCGGGCTCCTCGGCCGCCATGGTCACGGTCTTCCGGCCTACGCCGCTGCCGGGTGACCGGATGAGTTACGTGAAGCAGGTGGAGGGCGTCGACACCCGGCTGACGCTGCTGTGGTTCCTGGAGTGCGACCCGCGCGAGGCGTGGGAGGAGCGCTTCGGCGGGCTGGACGGGGAGGCGGCGGCTTCGGGGCTCGGGCGGGTGGAGCTGGTCGCGCCGTTCGTTCCGACGGTGCCGGGGACGGACCGGTACGTCGACGAACTGCGCTGAGGCGCGGCCGCGCGACGGGCACGCCAAAGCCCCCTCGGCCAGGACGGCGGACCGGTCGAGAGGGCTCACTGCGGTCGTGCACTCGGGTGTGCACTCGGGTGTGTGCGGTCGTGCATTCGGTTGTGTTCGGTGCCTCGTGACTCGGCTCGTCATTCAGCGCGTCGTGACTCGGCTCCGAGCGGTCAGCCGAGGTCGAAATTCCCCTGGCCGACCCCGCCCACGAATGCGCTCCAGGAACCGGGGGCGAAGGTGATCGAAGGGCCCTCGGGCGCCTTCGAGTCCCGCACCGCGACAGCGTGCGTGACCGGGGACTTGACTTCTACGCATGCGCCGTTGCCTCCGGAGTACGAGGACTTCGTCCAGGTGTCCGTAGCGCCCTGATGGATTGCCATGTTCGCTCCGATTTTGCTGGTCGTGGAGGGAGACGCCAACGTTTCTTGCTGGCGGGAGCGACGCTACTCGCGAACCTGTCGGCGTGAAGGGGCCGTTCACCCGACCGGATGGCATATTCCAGTAGATCTACCGCTGCGGGGCGGCGAAGGTGTACCGTTCCGGTTCCCTCGGCGGAAGCGCAGCTTCAGCGGGCGTATTCCTTCGCGATGTTGGCGATGAAGTGCCGCGAGGCGTCGACGTTCAGAGCCTGGGCGCGCAGGTGTTCGTACATCACGCTGTACTTCTGTACGTCGTTTGCCTTCTCCAGGTAGAGGTCGCTCGTGACGCCCTCGATGTAGACCACGCTGGAGTCGGCCGCGTCCGGGAATTCCAGGATCGCGTAGTGGCCGCTGATGCCGGGGTGCGCGCCCATGTCGAACGGAAGTATCTGGACCGTCACGTGGGGCAGCTGGGACTGCTCCACCAGGTGCTCCAGTTGCTCCCGCATGAGCTGTCTGTCGCCGACGACGCGGCGCAGCGAGGCCTCGTCGATGACGGCCCACAGGCGCAGCGGCTGATCGGCCGTGAGGATGCGTTCCTGCCGGCGCAGTCTGACGTTGACCCGTTTCTCGACGTCGGAGGCCGCCGTCTCGGGCAGTGCGCCGGTGATGAGGGCCTCGGCGTACCGCGGGGTCTGGAGGAGGCCGGGGACGATCTGGGGGTCGTACACGCGCAGTGAGGCGGCGTCCGTCTCCAGGCCGATGTAGACGCTGTACGGGATGTCGCCGAAGGCGTGCCACCAGCCCTGCTGGCGGGAGTCCTTGGCCATCTGCATCAGCGAGTCGACGATACGGTGATCCTCCACGTCGTACACGCCGCACAGGTCGCGTACGTCGCGCTGGCTGATGGAGCGGCGGCCGTTCTCGAGGCGGCTGATCTTCGACTGCGAGACCAGCAGGCGCTCCGCCACCTCCTCGGCCGTCATGCCCTTGAGCTCACGCAGCCGGCGGAGCTCTTGGCCCAATCGGCGTCGCCTGACGGTGGGATTGACGTTGGACGCCACGGGAACTGCACCTCCGGCTGAGTGCGTTGTGCGTATGTACTGCTAGACGCTCTACTGCTCAGCAGACTGCCACCAATGGTCATGTCCGCGCTGGGAAATGCCCACACAGGGTGCCGACGCGAGCGCGCGGGGTGGCGGTACCGGTCCGGTCCAGGATGGCCTGGACGACCGGGTCCACTACCCCGCGCGCTTTGCTGCGGCTCCCGAACCGGGTCTTGGGGACGTCGGTGCGGCGTTGGTTGTACGGGTGCTGTTCGGGCTGCGGCCCGGCTCAGTGCGCTGCGACGCGCGCCATGCCGTCGCGGCGTGACTGTGCTTGCTGTGGTTGCGACTGCACAGGTACGGCCGTCTGTGGTCGGCCGCCCGTTGCGGGCGCTCGGCGCGGCTGTGCCGCCACACCGTTCTGGACGTCCATCACGGCGTGCGCCACGAGGCCGCCCATCGGGTCGTGCCTGATTAGATCCCGGAGCCGGGAGCGTGATGAGCGCCCCTCGTTGCCGGGATAAAGGTGCTTGCCGAGTCCCACTGCGTGAGCGAGCGCGGCGAGCGCCGCGGTCCGCGGGTCCGGCGGTACGCCGGTGCGGATCGCACTGTCCAGCCGGGACCTGATTTCCCGGCAGAGCGCCGATTCCGTCGCTTGGTAGCGAGTCGTCGGCAGCACTCCGCACATCTGTCCCGCCACGGCATGCACCATGCCGCACCGTTCCAGATGCGAGAGATACGTCTGGCGGAGCCCCAGTCGAGGTCCGCCGATCCAGTGGACCGCCCGGACCGGGCTGCCGCGCCTGCGCAGCAGTTCCAGTGCGGAGTCCAATGTCGGATCTCCTGTCGGCCGTGCCATCACCACGGCGATACGATCCCCGTCTGGGGCTATCCGTCCTGCCAGAGCCAGCTCTACTAGCTGTGCCCCGGCCAGGCCGAGGTCGAGCGACTGCGGCTGCGCTGTGGTACCCGTTGTCGGGTCCAGAGCGAGCAGCAGAAGCTCCTCCGGAAGTGTTCTGCGGCTCCTGCCCATCCATGCCTCCCCGCGTGGATGAATGACAGGGTGACCCCTCTCACATTCATCTGTCGAGAGCGCCTGGGTGCTTCGTACGGGAACCGGCAGGTATGTCGTTCTCGTCTAGCGAGGAGGCCGGGGTCTCAGACAGGACACTGGTACATGGTTCGGACATCGGACCGCGGACAGCGGACGTATGCGCGGGCGCGTATGAAGGAGGCATCGGTGGCGGGCGAGTCCCCCGACAAGTCGGAGCAGCGGAAGTCGTCGGGGAAGACGGCCCCGGGCGAACGCGATCCGCGGCTCGCCGTTTTCCGGGAATCGGCCGGTACGGCCGAACCGGAGAGCAGCGACCGCGTGGATCAGCCGACAGCAGTCTTCAAGCTCCCCCCGGAAGAGCCCTCCTCGGCGGCCACGGAGGCCGCAGACGCCGAGGAGTCCCCGGGGCACGCTGAGTCCCCGGAGTCCCCGAAGACCCCTGAGGGCGATGCGCGCCTGCGGGAGGCGGTGGCGGCGTGGGTCGCCACGGCCGACACGCCGGACGGCACGGACGGCGCGGAGAGCGCGGAAGGCGCCGACGAGGATGTGGCGCCCGAGGCGGAGGATGCCGGTGCGGACCGCCCCGGCGCCCGCGCTGCGGCCGCCGCCGAGGCGCGGGCCGACGCGCCCACCGCCGAGACGGACCGCGAGGGCGGCCGGGCGGCTGCTGCGGCACAGGAGCCGGAGGGTGCGCCCGCCACGGGCGAGGACTCCGACGAGCCGTCGGGTCGAACCGCTGAGCCCGCCGACGGGCCGCCTGCGGTCGCGCCGGAGGCCGAGGCGGCGACGGACGCCCCCGGTGTGACGCGGGCGGCTGCCGCCGCTGAGGCGCCGGGACGGGCCGAGCAGCCGGTGGACGCGTCCGGCACGGACAAGGACGGCGACGAGCCGTCGTCGTCCGACAGCGCTGCGGGTGCGCCGCAGGCAGGCGCGGACGCGCCGGGTGCTGCCGCCGAGGCGCGGGGCGACGCGCGTACGGCCGGTCCGGCGGAGGCCTCGGTGGCCGCGTCCGACGACACGGATGCGAACGCAAATACTTCGAGCGCTTCGGCTAAGGCTGAGAGTTCGGCCGGCAGCTCGGCCGCAGGGCGTGGTGCTGAGCAGGCCGGGGGCGCGGTCGATCAGGCCACCGCCGTGTTCAAGGCCGTACGGCCGCGGCAGGCCGTGGACCAGCCGACCACCGCGCTGAAGGCCGTCGGCGCGCTCGAGTCCGCAGAGTCCGCCGTCGAGCGCACCAGCAAATTCGTTCCGCTGAAGCGGGACGAGGTACGGCCGGCGGCCGGCAGGCCGCGCAGCACGCCTGCCGCGCCCCCCGCCGGACCCCCCGCACCGGCGGCCGCTCCCGAGTCCGCACCCCTGCCGGAGGCGGAACGTACCCGGCAGCAGCCGCTGCCGCCCAGGCCGCCGCTCGACCTGCTCGCCGAGCTGACGAACACCCCGCCCCCGCCGGAGACCCCGGTCAGGACCGCCGTGCGGCGGGTCAAGATCTGGGCACCGCTGGTTCTGCTGCTGGTGATCATCGTCGGCATCGCGCAGGCCGTACGTCCGCTGCCCGCCCCGCAGCTGACGATGACCGCGGAGCAGGCGTTCACGTTCGACGGCGAAAAGCCCTCGCTGCCGTGGCCCGGGAGGGGCCAGGCATTCATGGCGGCTTCGGGAGTGGGCACGCTGGGCTCGTCCGGCGAGCAGACGCCCGTACCGATCGCGAGCGTGACGAAGGCCATGACGGCGTACGTCATCCTCAAGGACCACCCGCTGAAGCGGGGCGAGGCCGGCCCGCTGATCGAGATCGATGCGAAGGGCGAGTCCGACGGCCAGCTGGACAAGACGGAGAACGAGTCCACGCTCAACACCGTCAAGGAAGGCGACAAGCTCAGCCTGCGCGACGCGATTGCGGCCATCATGATTCCGTCCGCAAACAACATCGCGCGGCAGCTCGCGCGCTGGGACGCGGGTTCCGAGGAGGCGTTCGTCAAGAAGATGAACGACGCCGCCAAGGACCTCGGCATGAAGAACACCACGTACACCGACCCGTCCGGTCTCGACGCGACGACGGTGAGCACGGCCGAGGACCAGGTGAAGCTCGGTCTGGAACTGGTGGAGATGCCGGCGCTCACCGACGTCACCAAGCTGCCGACCTGGACGGACCCCACGGGCAAGAGCTGGCGCAACTGGAACGACCTCGTTCCGTACGACGGGGCGCTCGGCATCAAGACCGGCAGCACGACGAAGGCCGGCGGCAACCTCCTGTTCGCCGCGCACAAGCAGGTCGGCGAGACCGACCAGCTGATCGTCGGTGCGGTCCTCGCCCAGCACGCCACGCCGATCCTCGGCACCGCCATCGGGGCGAGCAAGGAACTGATGCTCGCGACGCAGGACACCCTGACCTCCCGCACGGTCGTGAAGAAGGGCGACGTGGTCGGCACGGTCGACGACGGACTGGGCGGTACGACGCCGGTCGTGGCGACCAAGGACGTGAAGGCGGTCGGCTGGGGCGGCCTGACGGTGAAGCTCGTTCTGTCCGACGGTGGCTCGGCCGTTCCGCACTCGGCGAAGGCCGGTACGGAGGTCGGCATGCTGACCGTGGGCGAGGGAGCCAGTCAGGTGAAGGTCCCGGTCGCGCTCCAGAAGGACCTGGCCGAGCCGGGCTTCGGCGACAAGCTGACCCGCGTCGGCTGACGCCGGGCCGATGAGCGCAGTGCTGCCGCCGGACCCGGGAACCGGCGGCAGCACCGCGATGCCCGCGTGTTAGCGTCCGGGCAACTGTGGGACGCGGGGACGGCGTCCTTGTGTACGTCGGGGTTGTTGGTACCCGGGGGAGACGGGGAGAGCCGTAATGACCACCGCTGAGCCCACGCGCGCTGCGGGCGGGGATGGGGACGAGGACGGCCGCAACGGCCGTAATTCCGGCACGCGGAGCGATATACAGGACGGTATACGCCCCAGTTCGGAGCCAGACCTGGTGCCAAGTTCGGAGCCGGGTCTGAAGTCGAGCCCGGCGCCAGGTCCGCAGCAGCGGGAGCGAGCAGTGCGCATCCGGGTGTCCATGCCCGTGAGCACCGACTCCGCGCCCCCGCCTTCGCCCCTCGCTCCGGACCACGACCGCCGGCGCCGCGTCCTGCGGCACCCCGTGACGGTCGCGACGGCCGCCGCCGCGGTCGTCCACATCGTCTGGTTCTTCTTCTTCGCGAACAGCGGCGGCGACCTCGCCGCCCAGGACGCCTGGGCCGAGTTCGTCGGCCGCCACCCCGACTCCGCGTACAACCTCGCCTGGTACGGCGGGATGCACCCGGTGTCGTACAGCGTGGTCTCGCCGTATCTGATGTCCGTCCTCGGTGTCCGTACGACGATGATGATCGCCGGCACCGTGTCGGCCGCCCTGACCGCGCTGATCCTGGTCCGCGTCAAGACGGTCCGCAACCCCCTGTGGTGCGCGCTCGCGGGGGTCTTCGCCTTCCTCTGCAACGCCCTCTCGGGCCGCGTCACTTTCGGCCTCGGCACGATGTTCGCGCTCGGCGCGGTCGCCGCGGTGTTCTGCTGGCCGCGTCGCTGGGCGGCCAACCGGTGGGCCAAGGCGGCTGTCGCCGCGCCGCTGGCCGGGCTCGCCACGGCGAGCAGTCCGGTCGCGGGCCTGTTCCTCGGCGTCGTCGCGGCCGCGCTGTTCCTCAACAAGCGCCGCCCCGGCGCCTACGCGCTCGGTCTCGCGCCGGTCCTCGTCGTCGCCCTGTCCTCCTGGCTGTTCCCGTTCTCCGGTACGCAGCCCATGTCGCTCGCGACGACCTCGCTGCCGTTCCTGTTCGGCGTCCTGGTGTTCGTGCTCGTACCGAGCGACTGGAAGGCGGTCCGGACGGGAGCCGCCGTCTACGCCGTCGGCGTGCTGCTGACCTGGCTGATCGACTCGCAGATCGGCAGCAACGTCTCGCGCCTGCCCATGGTGTTCGCGGGCGTCGTGCTACTGGCGGCGCTGCCGTTCGCCGCACCCCGGACGGTTCGTTGGTACGCCCTCGTCGTCGCCTTCGTCGGCCTCAACGTCTGGATCGGCTTCAAGAGCGTCGACGACATCGTCCGTACCGCGCCGACGGCGTCCTGGACGCGTGAGCTGGCGCCGCTGGTCAACCAGTTGCAGGAGGTCGGCGCGGAGAAGGGCCGGGTCGAGGTGGTCCCCGCCAGCAGCCACCGGGAGGCGTCGGCGCTCGCTCCGTACGTCAATCTCGCGCGCGGCTGGAACCGGCAGGCCGACATGGAGCGCAACCCCGTCTTCTACGACGACACGCTCCACACCGACACCTACCGCGAATGGCTGGACCGCTGGGCCGTGCACTACGTCGTACTGCCCACGGGTGACCCGGACCGGTCCGGCGCCACGCAGGAGTACGAGCTCGTACGCGCCGGCCAGCCCTACCTCGAGCGGGTCTGGGCCGACGCCAACTGGCAGCTCTTCCGCGTGGACGACCCGACGCCGCTGGCCGACCCGCCCGCGAGCGTGGACCGCGCGGGCGCGGGCGAGCTGACGATCCGGGTGAAGAGCGCGGGCCGGGTGCTGATCCGTATCCCGTACTCGCCGTGGCTGGGCCTGGTCGACGCCGACGGAGAGCGCGTCGAACCGCCCGCCGAGACGCCGGAGTCGAAGCTGCGGGGCGAGGCGACGGGCAGGACGTTCACCAACCCGAACGGCTGCCTGATGAAGGCGGACGAGGACGCGGCGGGGGACGAGTGGACACAGCTGCTCGCGCCCGCCCCGGGCGTCTACCGACTGGCAGCGCCCTACGGCCTGACCCGGGGCACGGCCTGCCCGGAGGAGCTGCGCCGCTGAGTGCAGGAGCGGGCCCGGGCAACTGTCGACCGGAACCGCGGGCACTCGTCTCCTCGGCCGTACCGACGACGGTGTGCCGTTTCGGCCGGAGTCAGTCGAGGTAGACGCGGGCTGCGGCGATCGGGCGTGCGGCCACCTTGTGCGGGGTGGAGGTGTTGACGCCCCAGCGGTAGCCGGCGAAGAGCTTCGTGGTGGGGTCGGCGTAGAACACCATGTGGCCGTAACCGGCGCCGTTGTGCTCGGTCCACTCCGGGGTCCCGCCGGGCGTCTCCTCGATGCGGGTGTCGGGGAAGCCGCGGTAGGTGGCCTCGGCGGTCTCCGAAGCGGCCGGGTTGCCGTGCGGGTTGCTGGTGCAGTCGATGATGTCGAAGACGTAGGGGACGACACCGGTGCCGACTTCGCTGTCCACCGGTGAGCTCCATGTCCCCTTGCGTTCCCGGATCATCACGATGTGTCCGGTGTACGGCTCGCTGGTGCCCGCCGGGTCGTAGTCCAGGGCTACGAGGTCTCCGGGGCGGAGGTTGACCGGCTTGGTGACCGCCGTGAAATGGGGGACGTTAGCAGCGTTCGCGAAGCCCTCGCGGAACTTCTCTGCCGTCGGGTAGAGCTTTCCTGCCTCGGTGTTGAAGTGCTGGCTGAAGTATTCCCTCGTCGCCCATCCGTACGCCGTTCCGGTGCCGTAGGCGCGCTGCAGGACCAGTGTGATGAACGAGGAGCACTGTGCGAACGCGGAGAACTGCTCCGGGTGACCGGGCGCGCCCCAGACGACCGAGGAGTTCTCGTCGGGGAATTCTCCCGCTGTCTTGTAGCGGTTGGCGCCGTCGCTCCAGGGACGCATCCGCAGGTAGTCGATCAGTGCCTCCGCCTCTGTCTGGTGCGGAAGTCTGGTGGAGTAAGGGCTCGGCGGCGGCACTTCGGCAGCCGAGGCAGTTCCCGCAGCCGAGCCGGCGAACACTGCCGCCCCCGCACCCGCGGTGGCGGTCAGCAGACCACGGCGGCTGATTCGGTCAAAGGACATGGAAGTTCCCCCTGTGCGATCGAATGATCACTGATGTGATCACTGATGTCTGCGGGATCCTATGGCAGACGGCAGGTGCGCACGCGGGTCCGGTGGAGCCGTCCCATGCCCGCCCGCGTTACGTGTCCGGCGGCGCCGCGCAGACCGACGGGACGCGGAGCGTGCCCATCCTGTGGTGGCGTTGCGTCTCGTCTTCGAGCTGTCGGAGCAGGCCCGTCAGGAGCCTGTCGTCCGTCGGAGCCGCGAGGAACTCCAGTACGGCGCGGTAGAAGGCGCCCCGTACCCCCGGCGGCATCACGTCCGACGCGTCCGCGCACAGCCGATCGGCGCCCGTCAGTGTCTCGTTCACCGCCCGGTTCGCCCAGGCGTCGCCGTACGAGCCGACGGAGACCGGGAAGAACGGGCGGTTGCGCTCCGGGACGGCGCGCGCCCAGGTGGCCCGTGCCTGGTCCCCGGTGAGGAACGTGATGAGCGCCCGCGCGCCGGCCGTGTCCCTGAACAGCGCCGCCATGTCACCGGCCACCTCGTACGCGCCCCGGTTGTTGTCGAGTTCGGCGACGGCCTCCGTGGTCGGGACGTACGCGATGTCGTCGCCGTACAGCCGCCGGGCGAAGCTGCCCTGGTGCTCGCGCCCGCACCCTTCGTCGGACCGTTTCAGCAGCCCGTTGCCGTCGTTGCCCTCGAAGTCGTTGCTGAGAGCGGCGTCCGCCCGCGATCCGATCAGCCGGCCCCACGTCTTCCACGCCTCGCGGACCTCCTTGCTGTGCCAGGGCAGGTCGCCGGTCGCCCACTGTTCGTACACCGCCGGTCCCGACTGCTGGAGCAGGATGTCCTCGATCCAGTCGCTGCCGGGCCACCCCGTCGTCGCGCCGGAACCCACGCCGATGCACCAGTCGCCCTGCTGGGGAGGGCGGCCCGGATAGTGCCAGACCACGCTCTTGAGGTCGACCTTTATCGGCGTCCAGTACGTGTTCTTGCGGCCGCGGATCGTGAGTTCGGGGGCCCACGGCTCCGGGGAACGCTCGCGGACCTTCTCGGGAAGCGGTACGAGCACACCGTTGTCCGCGTATTCGGTGAGCTCACCGAGGCTGTTCAGTACGGCGATGTCGGGGGGCGATCCGGCCTGCACCTGGGCGAGCAGCGTCTCGCGCAGCGACGTCGTGCCCTGGTAGTCGTACTCGATCCCGTACTCCTTCGTGAACTGGTCGAGCACCGTCTCGAAGCTCTCCTCCTCGTCGCCGGTCCAGGGGCCGAGCACGCTCACGGCCGGGCGTGGCTCCTCGGCGCAGGCGGCGGAGGTCAGGGCGAGCCCGGCGAAGAGGCAGAGGGCCAGCAGCATGCGGAGGGGCCGACGGGGGCGGCTGCGGCGGTTCACCGGCGGCCTCCCGTGCGGCGCCGGGGAACGGCGTACTCGACGAGGAGCGACTGGAGCGTCCACAGGATGACCGCCCCCATTGCCGCGGCTGCGAGCGGAATGAACGCCGTGCCCCGGACCCAGGCTTCGGTGTTGCCCTCCTGTACGGCCCTGTCCATGCCTTTCTCGGCGTCCGTGATGGCCGCCACCTGCGCACTGGGGGAACCGGCCGGTGTCAGCAGGGCGGCCGCGTCCTGCATCAGCGTCTGGCTCGCGTGCGCCTGCCACGTCCCGAACGCGAGCACGGGAACGGCCGCCAGCAGCAACGTCACCGCCGCCAGCGGGATGCTCACCCGCAGCCGGAAGCGCTGCCGCAGGAACACCTGCGTGCCCACCAGCCGCACGCCGAGCAGCACACAGGCCGTGACCGCCACCGGCCAGGCCAGCAGCGGCGCGGCACCCCAGTCCTCCTGGTGGTCCAGCGCCGCGCTCTGGCGGGCCCGGAGCGCGTCGATCCGGGCGAGGACGCTGGTCTCGCCGACGTACATCATCCGGTGTGCGTACGAGAGGTTGGCCTGGCTCAGCAGCGGCCGGTTCGCCTGGGTCCACGCCCCGTCGATGCGCAGGGCGTAGCTGTCGACGAGGCCGGACGCGATGCGCAGGGTCTGCCGGTCCTCGCGGTTGAGGGCGCCCGTGGCGGAGGCCCGGGCGAGGCTGCTCTTCGCCTCGGCGGACTGGGTCCGGAACTCCTCGCCGCGCGCCAGGATGTCCGGCCACGCCGGGTTGTCGGACCGGTACTTCAGGTGGGCGCCGGCGGTGACGTGGGCCTGTTCGAGCAAGGTGTGGGCCCTGGCCAGTTCGACGACGGCCGGGCCGGTGCGGTCGCGGATCGCCACGGAGTCGCTGTGGACTTCGTCGTACGCGCCGAAGAGCGCCGCGCCGCCCACGGCGGTCAGCGTGAGCAGCCACACGAGCTGGCCCCGCAGGTATCCGACGGTGCTGACGCCGTCGGCTCCGGTGGCTGAACGCCAGAACTGGCGCGGCAGGTGTCTCATTCCCCGTCCCGTTCCGCGTCCCGCGGATCGGGCTTCGGCTTGCGCGGCGACGGCAGCATCGTGCTGTGGGCGCGCAGCACCATCGCCGAGTTGATGTCGAGCGGCCGGATGTCCGGGCGTATCTCCACCTCACCGGCCGCCGCGTCGATGATCCGTACGACGTCGCCGAGGCGTTGCAGCATGGGTTCGTTGCCCATCGCGTGGGCGCGGCGCACGGCCTCGCCCCAGGCGGCGCGGGCCCGCGGCGCGTCGTCGGCGCGCAGAGCGGTGCGGCCCTCTTCGAGGCCGCGGACGAGGGCGTCGTGGTGGGCGTAGTGCGCCACCTTGGGGTCATAGGCGCTGTAGAGGTCGCGATGGCGCGTCCAGTGCACCAACAGGGGGCGAGCGGGCGGAAGCCGCGGCGACGGCCTGGACTCGGCCTGTGACGGTACGGCCCCGTCCTGCGACGGCTCCTGGACCACCTTCAGGTCGGCCAGCCACAGCGCACGGTCGACGGGCTCCTGCGGCGTACGGGCCGCTGCGACGCACACCAGGTACTCGCGGGTCTCGTCGCCCCACGGCGGCGTACGGAACTCCAGGCACCGCTCGCCCGCCGTCATGCGTTCGCGCAGCAGGTCGCGGCGGGTGGGGTGGACCTGCTGGACGGTCAGCGGGGCGCTGCCCGGGCGGTGGGTGAGGCGCAGTCGCAGGCCGGTGAGGTGCCGGCCCGCCGACTCGGCGGTGACGGACCGGAACTCGCCGGGCAGCGCGTCGAGGTCGCGTACGGCGTCGGCCCGGCCGTCGAGGCTGTCGGCGACCAGCTGGAGCTCGTCGGGGTCCCAGTCCTCGCCGATGCCGATGGTGTCGCAGGTGAAGCGGCCGGAGCAGGCGGCGAGTTCGGAGCTGAGCGCGTCCGGCCGCTCGTGTTCGTTACGGCCGTCGCTGAGCAGCAGTGCGTGCCGGACGGCGGGCCCGGGGCGGCGCCCGAACAGCTCGCGGGCGAGGGCGAGCCAGCTGCCGATGGCCGTGCCGCCGCTCGGCACGAGGCGGGCCACGGCGTCCTGGGCCTCCTTGCGGGTGGTGGCGTCGGCGCGTACGAGAGTCGTCTCGGAGGGACGGGTCGCGGCGGGGTAGACCAGCTCCGCTGTGTGACGTCCGGCGACGATCGCGAAGTACGTGCCGTCGGGCAGCGCGCGTACCGCCTCCGCCGCCGCGTCCTGGGCCGCCCACAGTTTTTCGCGCGGGTAGCCCATGGAGGCGGAGCAGTCGAGGAGCAGCACCTCGGCCCGGGAGGGGGGCGCGGGCGCCGGAGCCCCTTCAGAAGCTGTGCCGAGGTCCACCTGCACGGTCACCACGGCGCACATGCGCGTCCCTCCCTCGGCTCCGCGCTCCACCGAGACGTAGGGCTGCTGGCTCACTTCGAGGGAGACGGTCCCTGCGGCTGAAGCTCCTGCGTCGACTGCGTCGCCTGTGTCGCCTGTGTCGTCTTCCACGTTTCTCGCAGCTGCCGAATTTTCTGTGCCGTCCTGAGCCATGTGTGCTCCTTGTGTGTCCAGCGCAGTGGCCGGATCCCGTTGGCCAGGTCGAGCAGCGCGTGCGCCCTTACGTCGCCGGCCTGCTGGGAGAGGCCCCGGTACGCCTCCTCCAGGCGTCTGCGCAGCCTGTTCTCGGTGATGTCCCGGTCCTGGACGCGCTCGCGCAGCTGCGCCAGCCGCCGCGCCCTGCTGTCCGGGCCCCCGGGCGCTCTGCCGTCCGGGCCGCCCGGCACCCGGCCGTCCGGGCCCCCCTGCGGTGCCCCGCACACCCAGTCGAGTACCACCTCTCTGATGTGTGTCTCCAGCCGCAGCACCGCGTGCCGGTCCGTCAGCCCCTCTTCCTCCTGCAACTGCGTGACCCGCGCGAGCGCGGTGACGATGGACTCCAGGGGCGGCGGCCCGCCGTCCGGGGGCCGCCGGCCCGCCAGGATGCGTACGATCGCGGTCCGCGCGGCCGTGCGGTGCCGCGAGTCCTTGGGTACGTGCTCCAGGATGTCCAGGGCTTTCTCCCGCTCCTCCCGGGCGAGGTGAATTCGCGCCAGCCCGAAGGCCGCGCTGCCCAGGGAGTGGTTCCGCAGCCACACCGCCTCGTAGTAGTCCCTGGCGCGGGCCGGGTCGCCGAGTCGTTCGTGGCAGTAACCCAGGGCGAGTTTCGGGGCGTACTCGCCGGGGAGCGAGTCGTAGACGAGGTCGAACTCCTCGCGGGCCTCGGCGATCCGGTCGTCGGCGAGGTGCAGCAGCCCGGCGTGCCAGCGCAGGCGCCAGTCGTGCGGGGCCATGGCACCGACCAGGTCGGCGGCGAGGCCGAGTTCGGCGCGCGCCCGCTCGTGGTGGTGGGCGCGCCACCTGGTGCGGCGGGCGAACTTCCGGCGGGCCAGGCCGAGGTGCAGTCGGCAGCGCAGGAGGTGAAGTTCCGGGGACGGCGTCCAGTCCGCGAGCAGTTGCAGCAGGCCCGGCGCGTCGTACGAGATGCGAGCGAGGGAGGCCGCCTGCGGGTCGTCGGGGTCGGTCTTGGGTACGGGCAGACCCGCCGCGACCTCGTCGGGGGAGGGGCGCGCGGCGTTCAGGGGCAGGCGGTGGGTGCCGTACGCCCAGCGGTCGAGGGCGGGGGCCTGGCCGAGACCGCCGTCGAGTGCGGCCGACGCCGGTTCGAAGAGGCGGGAGGGCTCGAAGGTCTCCGTACCGAGCCGTAAGGACCGTAACTCGCGGATGACACCGCGCAGCTGGAGCGACATCTCGGCGGCCGTGGCGAACCGTTTGCGCGGCTCTTCGTCGGTGGCGCGGGCGAGCGCGCGGTGCAGGGACTCGGCTCCGAGTCCGGGGGCCGGGTGGTGCGCGGAGTCGGCGAGCTCGCGCAGGGTGACGCCGACGCTGTAGAGGTCGGACTGCGGGTACGCCCGGCCGTCCCGCTCGACCTCGGGGCCCTTGTAGGGATCGGTGTACGGCCCGGGAGCCCCGAACTCCCGCACCCCGCCCACATCGATGATCTTGATCCCGTCGCCGCAGTGCATGACGTTGTCCGGCTTCATGTCGCCGTACACCTTGCGCTCGTGCGTGTGCAGATAGCCGAGCGCGTCGAGAATCCGGATCCCGTAACTCACGATGAACTCGTGCACGCGCGGCCCGGCGAACGGCTCCTCGTCACGCGCGATCCGCTCGGCGATCTGGTGCAGCGCCATGCCGCCCGCGAACTCCATGACGATGTAGTCGGTGCCGGTGGGGCGGTGCGTCGCGTAGTTGATGACGCGGATGATGTCCTTGTGGTTGAGGTCGGTGAGATGCCGGCGCTCGCGCAGCGCGACCTCACGGGCCAGCGAACTGTGCGGGTTGCGCAGGCCCTTGAGGGCGACCGGCCGGTTGTAGAGCTGGGCGTCCTCGGCGAGATAGACCCATCCGAGACCGCCGTGCGCGATGGGGCCGACGACCTGGTACTGGTCGGCGAGTACGTCGTCGCCGGAGAGCTGGGGCTGGAGCGCGTACGGCGTACCGCAGCTGCAGCGCCCCTCGGACGTCACGACGCCGATCAGCTCCGTGCAGTCGGGGTTGCCGCAGCGCATGACGTGGGAGGTGGGCTGGTCCTCGACGGGCCCGACGAGGAGGGCGGGGTCGGGGACCTCGACGAGCGGCAGGTCCATGAGGCGGTCGCCGGCGGGCGAAAGTACGAACTGGGCGGCCTCGGAGCGCTTCTGGCCCCGTTGGGCAGCCGCCTTCGCCGCAGCAGCAGCCACCTTTGCCGCCGCCGCCGCAGCCGCCGCCGTCGTCTCCATCTCGGCCGCCGCCTCCGCCTCGGCGTCCACGGGCAGCCCGGTGAGATCGCAGAACCCCGTCTCGGTGACCTTCCCCTTGCACCCGGGGTGCGGACACGCCCTCATCCCTGCCCCTCCCCGCGCGCTGCGAGAGCCTCGCGGGCCTCCTGCACGAACCGGTCGACCGCCGCCTCCGCCACCCTCAGCTCGCACGGCCCGCCGGTCAGCAGCCGCTGCGCCTGCTGGTGCAGGGAGGCCGCCGCCTCGGCGATGCCGTGGGCGGCCAGGCGCGCCTGGTGACCGTCGAGGAGGCCGCGCAGGTTCTGGTGGCGGGCGAGCTGCCGGGTCAGCAGCCGGTGGGCGGTCTCCGCCTCCAGCAGTGCGGTTTCCGCGGTCCTTTCGACGTACGACAGCTTGACGAGGAATCCGGTCGTGCCCTGCTGCGGATCGGCTTCGAGGCGGGCCGCCTTGAGCTCCAGGTCCGGGGCGTACCGGGGGACGGACGGGAGGGGGCTGACGCAGGTGGCCGCCCGTCGGCGTAACTCCCGGGCTTGTTCTTCCGTACGGGCGAGAGCGTCGATGCGGCGGCTGATGCGCTCCAGCCACTGCTGGGGGCGGGCCGGATCGAGGAGGAGTTCGTACGTACGGTGCAGGGCGGGGGAGTCGAGCTGCCGGAAGACCAGCAGGAGCCGCCCGCCGCGCCGCACGAGCGTGTGCAGCAGCTCTACGGTCTCCAGCGGCTGGAGGGCGTCGTCCACGCCACGGGCCACGGTGGTCAGCGGCAGGGCGTCGGCGGCGATGCGCGCGGGCAGGGGCAGGATGCCGGGGCCGTCGAGCGCCATGCCCTCGGCGATCTCCTCGGCGATCTGCGCGGGGCTCTTGCCGCTGACGTCGACGGCCAGGTCGAGGCTGCCCGCGCGGGGGGTGGCTGTGCCGGTGTGCTCGGGGCAGGAAGTCGCGACGGAGGTGCGGGGGGACTGCTCGCGGTCGGCGAGGGTGAGCGTGGTGCGCAGGGCGAGGGCCGCGTGCTGGTCCTCGTCCCGTACGAACGTGATCTCGACGTCGGCCAGGTCGTCCTCGCCGGCGAGCCAGCGGGTGAGCCAGCGCGCGAACCCACGGTCGGGGGTGGGGCGGGGGGTTTGTTCGGGACCGGCGGGGACGGCAGGGGTGGTGATGAGGCTGTCCGGGGTTGCCGGGGAGGCCGGATCGACGGCGAGGGTTGCCGGATCGGCGTTGAGGGTTGCCGGATCGATGGCAAGGGTTGCCGGATCGGCGTTGAGGCTGAGGCTGGGCGGGACCGGGGGCCGGCCGCTCACGAAGCGCTCGCGCACGAGGTCGAGGTGCTTGACGATCGTTCCGGTCGGGATCATGTAACCGTGCCGGTAGTGCGCGCCCTCGCGCTCGGAGTCGAGCTTGCTGACGACGATCCCGATGACGCGGCCGGTGCGGTTGTCGACGACTCCGGCGCCGCTGAAGCGCCGCATCAGGGTGTCGGCTTCCGTGACCGGATCGATCTGCACCCACTCGTCGCCGGGACCGCCGGGGCCCTTGATGAGCGCCTCGGCCCACTTGCCGCCGGTGATGCGGGAGGGGTAACCGGCGAAGTGGACGCGACGGTTCCAGATGGTCGGCAGCCGGTGGAGGACGGCGTGCGTGTCGACGGGCGGCGGCCCGGCGAGCTGGAGGAGTGCGAGATCGCCGCTGTGGTCGTCGGCGCGTGGGACCCAGTGTTTCGGTACGACGGTGGCGCGCAGGCCGGCGGAATCGCCCCCTCCGGAGCCGGGGAACTCGACGGTCACGAACGGCTGGTGATCGTTGGTTCCAGCGATCCGGATGACATGTGCGCAGGTCAGCACGAGCCCGTCGCCCAGTAGCACCCCGGCGCCGAGCACCTGGCCGCGTGGGCCGGACGTACGCAGCCGTACTCGCCAAGTCTCTTGATCAGTACGGAAGTTCGTTTCACGGATTGGCGCCCCCATGCTGTACCAGCATAGTCGCGGTAGGTGACAATGGGGCCTTCGCTGCACCGGGGGGATGTGGGCAAGTTGAACATGGACGACGCGACGCAGGGTGTGGAACTGGCGGATGTGATCAGCCAGGTACGAGCCGAACTGGAGGAGGCCCAGCGGCGGGGCAGGGACAGCGGGCTGCGCTTCCGGGTGGAGAGGGTGAGCCTGGAATTCACCGTCCAGGTCCGTCGCGAGACCGGCGGCAAGGGCGGCCTGCGCATCGGGGTGGTCACGGCGGACGTGGGCAGGACGACGGCGCACGACGCGAGCCACCGCATCCACGTGGAACTGCAGCCCCGAGGCCGGGACGGCGGGGACGTGGTGGACGTGGGCGGCGAAACGACGTCCGGGTCCGAGGACGACTGACGCCGGGCCGCGCCCCCAATTCTGCGCATCCTCTGTCTGGCGGCGGCGCGCTCATGCATAGTTGGGCTCTTGGCGACCGGCCGGCCGACTGCCTCACTGGCTGACCGACCTGTTCAGGACGATCCATAGGCTCGGGCGCGAGAAGGTCTACATGGTGTGCGAACGGTGCGGTGGCGGCCGAAGGGGTGCGCTGCCGGGCATGTTCTGCCCCGGCTGCGGGGCCGACGCGGGCGACGGCAGGGTGGCGAGTGGGTCCTGGGTCGCCCGCGAGACCGTCGGGGGGCGGCTCTCCACGCTCTCCCGTCCGCGGAAGGCGCTGCTGGTGACGGCGGTTGTGGTCGTACTGGCGGTACTGGTCACCTCGGCCACGCTGCTGGCCGACGCGGACGGTGACAGCGGCGGCGGTACGGGCGGCCCCGCGGGCAACGCGGACGACCTGGCCCGCGGAGTACCGACCCGGATTGGCCCGACGGACCCGCCCGGCGCCCCGGCGTCCCCATCGGTCAGCGCGAAGCCGACCCCGGACCCGAGCACTCCGGCGGCCACGTCCCGGCCCCCGGAGAAGAAGCCGAAGGCCCCCGAGAAGCCGCCGCCCGTCCAGTACCCCTCCTACACGGCTTGGGCGGGACCCGGCTGTTCCTCCGGCCACTACGAGGAGTCCGGCCGGTTCGAGAACGGCGACGCGGGCTGGTACACGGTCAAGTCCGGCGGTCACGACGCCGATTCGTGCGACGGGCGCTTCTCCGCCGTCCCCATGTCGGGCGCCCCGGACAAGGACCGCGACAACAGCGCGACCTGGTCCTGGCAGGTCGGCGACGCCTTCGACGAGTGCGCGCTGTCCGTGTACGTACCGAAGAGCCGTCGCGACCTCGACGTGGCGGGCAACCCCACCTTCTACCGGCTGCTCGCCGACCCCGACGACAAGGAGTCGTCGTACGCCGCCTTCGCCGTCCGCCAGACCGCCCACCGGGGCAGCCTGGTGCCCGTCGGCAGCTACGAGGTCAAGGACGGCCGGTTCGCGGTGCAGCTGCTCGACCGGGGCCGGGACTGGGGCGACGCCGACTTGGTGGGCGCACACCACGCGGCAGCCCAAATGAAGATCACCTGCCGCGCCTGACGGGGAAGCCCCTTCGACCAGCGGGGCGTGGTGCGCTCATCGGCGTTCAAAGCCGGGGCGGCTGCTGCGGCGGCCCCGGCTACCGGCCGCGCACGCTGCGAGAAGTCAAGGAACGGGTGGCGTACGCGGAAGCCACCGGCGAGCCGATCGCCACAGCGCTCGTGCGCGGCGAACTGCCTTAGCCCGCCACGAGCGGCGACGGCCGGTCGTGCACGGCAAAGACTCCGTACCGTGATCGGTCCGCACGGGGGTGGCCGGCATGCGTACGGCGACTCAACGTTTCTGAGCCCTGTACCGCTTGAGAAGCGCGGTGATCTTCTCGCGGTTGGCGGCGCCGTTCAGTTCGGTCAGGAGATCATCGGGGCAGAGCTCGTAGTGGTCCCCCCACCAGCGACGCCCCTTGTTGTCCCAGATGCGATAACCGCCCGGGACCCCTCTGGCCACATAGCGCCTTCTGCTCACGCTGTGCTCCCTCTTGTCCCGACACGGCCTGCCACACGGTACCCGGAGGTCGCCGGAGCGGCCCTGGGCTGGAGCTGCTGCGGGACGAGTGACCACGGCCCCTTACACCGCCCGCGACCCGGACAACACCGGCCCCTGGCCGGCCTGTAGACCTGCCCGCCTGCCGCGTTCCCGTGCTGCTCACGCCTTCCGCGCTTGATACGCCCCAGAGAGCATCCGAGCCGCTGTTGCCGCCGCTCGGGTCCCGTTGGCCGCACACACAGGCTGTCGCCGCGCGGCCGCCGAAGCACCGAAGGCTCGGCCAGAGAGTGAGCGGTACCTCGTCGTCGACACCTATGTGGCACCCGATCACGCAAAGCCCCTGACCAGCTAACCAACTTGTGCCCACGGCAGGATTCGAACCTGCGACACCCGCTTTAGGAGTTCGATCCGAGCCCGCTCCGGCTGCGGCCGTCGACTGGTGCGACGGCGGGCAGAGACGCTGGTGTTCGCCCCCGTCCGGCGTCGTTGATGTCAGCCGTGGATGTCAGAAGCCCTCTGCGTGCGGTTGCGGTACTTCGCTGCGGTACCGCAACAAGCGGAGAACAGAGCGACGAGGTCTGCAGGTGGGGTTGTCGGTGGCGCGTACTAACGTGCCCGCAGCGTTCCGTCGATGTTTGTACGCCTTGAGGAGCCACGATGTCCGCGAAGGATCTACGCACCCTGATACCGGAGTACGCGGGTCTCGCCCGGGAGACCACCCTCCTCAACCCGGAGCCCGGCGACCCTGGCGTGCGGGAGAGTTCGCTGGGGGGCGAGTTGCTGTGGCCCGTAGACGAGCCGTGGCCGTACTGCGCGCAGGAAGACCACTGGACGTACGGGTCCGACTGGCGCAACCGCACCGAGATCGTCCCGGGTGCGGTGCCGATGGTGCCGATCCTCCAGCTGTTCGCCCGGGACGTGCCGGGGTTGGAGTTCCCGGAAGGGAAGGATCTGCTGCAGCTGGTGTGGTGCGCGCTGATACATGAGCAGGATCCCGGGCCGGTGATGCCGCAGCTGTACTGGCGCAACGAGGCGGAGGTCGTGGCTGGAGGACTGCTGTCCGAGATCCCCGGGGTGAGCGAGGGGGAGTATGACGAGGACCACTTGCCGGAACCGTCCACGTTGTCCCCGACTACCGCGGAGGACTATCCGAGGTGGCTTGATCTACCCAAGGACTTGTGGGAGACCTGGGAACCTCGTCTCCGGTTGCCGACGGGCGGCTCCATGTGGCCACCCGACTCCAACGTCATCGGGACGAAGGTCGGCGGCTGGCCCGCCTGGACGCAGCCTGCCGATTGGCCGAATTGCGAAAGCGGACACCGCATGGAGCACCTTCTGACCATCACCGGCGACATGCAGTTGGGCGACTGCGGCGGCGTCTACTTCTTCCATTGCCGCCAGTGCCCCGGCCTCCCGTGGGACTGGCGCTTCGACTGCCACTGACAGCTGAGGTCGGTGGAGTCTGAAGGACCGAGTCAAGTCGCCGACGATCTTGAAAACCGTCGTGGCAGCGATGTCACCGTGGGTTCAAATCCCACACCCACGCAGATAAACGGCCTCTGGCCAGGTACATCGGTCAGGGGCTGTTCTGCGCGTAACTGCCCGTGAGTGGCCGCTGTTCCCCGGGATTCCCCCCTCGATCGGGCACGGGTGGGGCACGTCTGCTGTCGGGCCAGGCCCCAGTCACAGGACCGCTGTCAGTGCTTCTTGCTAGCTTGTCGCTGGAGACCGGTCGGAGAACCTTTGAGGTCCGCGGTTAAGGGGGGTGGGCACAAAGGTCCCCGGGATCACCTCGGGACTGTGAGCTTAAGGCCGTGGCATCCACCCCCCTCTTCATCTGGTCAGCCCCACTCGAAGCCTCAGCCCACCACCGTCCCTAGCTCCCATCCCGTCTGCCGTCGACCCACGAACGACCTTGACGCCCTGGGCCGCGTCTGCTCGGCTCTGCCTGGGCCGACGGCAGACGGGATGGGAGCCCACAACGCTCACCACGATCCGGCCTGGCCTTCGTGTGATCCGTCTGCACGATGCCCGTCACGGCTGCGCGACCCTGCTGACCGCGGCCGGGGTGGCGCCCCGCGTCGTGATGGAGATCCTCGGGCGCAGTCAGATCAGCATCACCATGGACGTCTACACGCACGTCGTTCAGGACACGCAGCGGGAGGCCATCAGTCACATGGACCGGCTGCTCAAGAGGCGGCCCGGCCGTGAGTGACCGCCGCCGTTGATGTCATCCGTGGATGCCAAAGGGCACCTACTGATTCAGTAGGTGCCCTTTTCCCTTGTGCCCCCGGCAGGATTCGAACCTGCGACACCCGCTTTAGGAGAGCGGTGCTCTATCCCCTGAGCTACGGAGGCGGGGTCTTGTCGAGAGCCGTGCCGGGAACCACCGTGGGATCCGCCGGGACGGGTGAGACAAACGCCCTGGTCAGGCTGCTCCTGGGCGTTGTCGGGAGTGGGTCCCGGAGGGACGCCTTCCCGGGCGTGTGCCCTGGTGGCCGACTGACCGCTGACAGCCTAGCGGATGCGGCTTGCCAAGGTCGCACCCCTTTCCTGCAGAGCGAAGCCATGGCCATGGGATGAGCTCTGGCTGGTGGGTTGGGGGCTCCCGGCCCATCAGACGGCTCCGAGATGGTGCCGGGTGATGGCGTCCCCAGGTTGCCGTCGCTACCCTCGCCATCGCGTCCTGCGGCGAAGTGGCCCTGGCTTGGCCATGACGGCCGGCCTTGGCCGTCAGCGCTCGCCAGTAGCGGTCCGCTGGTAGATGTCGGGGATGCCGTCCTGGTCGTCGTCCCGGTTTTCTTCCTCGTACAGGCGGCGGTAGATCACGTTGCGGCGCTTGATCAGCAGTGCGGCCAGGGCCGCCGCGATCAGTGATCCGATGAGAACCGCTGCCTTGATGTGTTCGGCTGCGGTTGGGTCGGGGAAGGCAAGCTCGCCGATCAACAGGGCGACGGTGAAGCCGATCCCGGCCAGTACAGCGAGCGCGAGGACGTCGGCCCAGGCCAGGTCCGGGTTCAGCCGGGCTCTGGTGAAGCGGGCAGCCAGGTAGGTGCCGGCGAAGATGCCCAGGGTCTTGCCGACGACCAGTCCGAGCACCACTCCGAGGGGCTCCGGCTGGGTGAAGACTTCGCCGAGCGACGCCGCCGAGACACCGACGCCTGCGGCGAAGAGAGCGAACAGCGGCACCGCGACTCCCGCCGACACCGGGTGCAGCAGGTGGGAGGTCCGCTCTGCGGGCGAGGAGGTCTCGCCCTTGTCGCGGGTGGTACGCAGGATCAGGCCGATGGCGACACCGGCGACGGTGGCATGGATGCCGCCGTTGTACATCAGGGCCCAGGTGGTGACGCCGAGCGGGACGTACCACCACCAGCCCCGCACGCGGTGGCGCTGGAGAAGGTAGAAGACGACCAGGCCGGCCACCGCTCCGCCGAGGGCCATGAAGTTCAGGTCGTCGGTGAAGAAGATCGCGATGATCAGGATCGCACCCAGGTCGTCGACGACGGCAAGGGTGAGGAGGAAGGCCCGGAGCGCGGAGGGCAAGTGGGTGCTGAGGACCGCCAGGACCGCCAGCGCGAAGGCGATGTCGGTGGCCATGGGAACCGCCCAGCCTTCAAGGCTGCCCCCGCCGGCCGCGACCGTGGCGGCGTACAGGGCGGCCGGCACCGCCATGCCGCACAGCGCTGCGACGACCGGCAGAGCTGCCGTGGCCGGGGTGCGCAGTTCACCGACCACGAATTCGCGTTTCAGCTCGATGCCCGCGACCAGAAAGAAGATGCTGAGCAGCCCGTCGGCGGTCCAGTGCTGCACCGAGAGGTCCAGGCCGAGGGCCGGTATGCCGAAGTGGAAGTCACGTATCTGCTCGTAGGCCTCGCTCCACGGGGTGTTCGCCCACACCAGCGCCACTACGGCGGCGGCCAGGAGTACCAGCCCGCCGACCGTTTCCGTCCTCAGCGCCTGGGTTACGGCTGTGCGCTCCGGCAGCGGCAGCAGGCCGAGAAAAGGGGAACGTTCGCGTGGGGCGGCAGCCATCAGGAAGTCTCCGGGGGAATCGGCAAAAGGGCATGCAGCCCCTGGGACGCCGACCAGACTTCCCGGCACACCGCGCGTCCGATGCAGCCGCCTTGGGCGGGCTGTTGACGCGTTCTTTACACCCTAACTGCCTCCGACCGATCCCACCAGGCGCCGTTTTACCTGCTGAAACACCTGAAAAGACGGAAACGCGGAAGAGCGGGTCCGTACACACCAAGGCGCGAGGAGGTGTGTACGGACCCGCTCAGGAGCCGGGCCGCCGGGGCGGTCAGACGGTGGTCTTCACCGGCTCTTCGTCTTCGTCGTCTTCGTCGGCTTCGTCGGCCTCGCCGGCATTGCGGGCGCGGACGAATTCCAGGAAGGAGTTCAGTTCGCGCTTGACGACGGGGGCGAGCAGGTACAGGCCGATGATGTTGATGACGGCGAGCATGAACAGCACCGCGTCGGCCATGGCGATCAGGGTCTGCAGCGTCAGCAGCGAACCGGCGATCGCGAACAGTGTGTAGACGACCTTGTACGTCAGCTCGCTGGCCCTGCTGCGGCCGAAGAGATACGTCCATGCCTTGAGGCCGTAGTAACCCCAGGTCAGGACCGTGGAGATGGCGAACAGCATCACCGCGACGGTGAGGATGTACGGGAACCAGGGCATGACCGTGCCGAACGCGTCCGACGTGATCGTGACGCCGGCGACGGACCCGTCCTTGCGTGCCTCGGCCCAGCTGGCGGGGTTGGCGATGACGATGGTCAAGGCGGTCATCGTGCAGATGACGACGGTGTCGATGAACGGCTCCAGGAGGGCGACGAGGCCCTCGCTGGCGGGGTGCTTGGTCTTGACCGCGGAGTGCGCGATCGGCGCGGAGCCGAGACCGGCCTCGTTGGAGAACGCGGCCCGCTGGAAGCCGATGATCAGCGCGCCGAGCACACCGCCCGCGACGCCCTCGGGGTTGAAGGCGCCTTCAATGATCTCGCCGATCGCCGCCGGGACAGCGGTGACGTGCGTCAGGATGACAACCAGGCAGGCCGCGATGTAGATGCCGGCCATGGCGGGCACGAGCTTGCTGGTGACGTTGGCGATCGAGCGGATGCCGCCGAGGAGCACGATACCGACGAGCGCGGCGATGAGGATGCCGAAGAACAGCGCCCCGGCGGAGGAGCCCATCAGGCCGTTCTCGCCGCCGGTGACGGAGACCAGCTGCGCGTAGCTCTGGTTGACCTGGAAGAGGTTGCCGCCGAAGAGGCCGAAGAACAGGATCATGAAGGAGGCGAGGACCGCGAGGACCTTGCCGAGGGTCTTTCCGTTCTTGCCGAAGCGTTCGGCCAGGCCCTTGGGCAGGTAGTGCATCGGGCCGCCGGAAACCGTGCCGTCGGCGTGCACCTCGCGGTACTTCACACCCAGGGTGACCTCGACGAACTTGGTGGCCATGCCGAGCAGGCCGCAGAGGATCATCCAGACAGTGGCGCCCGGGCCACCGATGGAGACGGCGACGGCGACACCGGCGATGTTGCCCAGGCCGACGGTGCCGGAGACGGCGGCGGTCAGCGCCTGGAAGTGGTTGACCTCACCGGTTGACCCCTTTTCGTCGTACTTGCCGCGCACCACGTCGATGGCGAGGCGGAATTTGCGGAACTGTACGAAGCCGAACCAGCCGGTGAAGACGAGGCCGGCGATGACGAGCCAGGCGACGATGAGGGGCAGGTCCGTGCCACCGACGGGCACGGCGTAGAAGACGAGTTCGCCGAGCCAGGCGGCTATGGGCTCGAAGAACCCACTGACGGCTTCGTCGATGGTCTGGGTGAGTGAGTCGAGTGACACTGTGGCTACCTCGTTGGCGCGGGGCCGGACACGGGAGGAGTGCTGCCGGTTGATGTGCGGTATTTGAGCGAACGCCGTTGTCCGATCGGCGACCCTGGGTGTGCGGTCCGCGGACTCGGACCGTGACCACCCTGGTCGTACTGCCGGTGCGTGCCGGCCACTCCGTACAGCGGCCAGTGGTGGCGCCACCTGCGGAGTTGCGCAGTTCTACCACGCCTTTGCCTGATCTTTAGTGACTCAAGTCACATAACCTTCAGTGATCTTCCAAAGTCCCAGCGAGCGAAATCGGACCGTTATGCGGTGACCGAGGTCCGTTCATCGGACACTTATGTCTCGAGGGGCGAGCGGGCGGGGGGATTACCGTGCGATCCGTGCACCGCGCGAGGCACTCTACGCAGGTGCCTCCACTTCCCCCTCAGTACTCTTCCGACAGTGCCGGACACATGATCGTCTGCGGTGACGACGCCTTGGCCCACCGGCTGGCGGCAGAACTCCGTGATGTCTACCGGGAGAGGGTCGTGCTGGTTCGTCCGGGCGGTGGGCCGGCGCTCGGGCCACGGCTTGCCGTACCGGGACAGGGCCGGGCCTCCGCCCTTCTCGGCCGGGTCTCCGCCGCCGTGACCGGGACGCCGTCCACCGACGAGCAGCCCGCTCCCGCCGCCGTGGAAGCCGACGAGCCCACCGAGCCGGTGCTGGCGTCGGCAGGCGTGGCCCGGGCCGCCGCACTGGCGCTCGTCTATGACGACGACGAGACGAACATCCGGGCCGCGCTTGCGGCCCGCCGACTCAATCCCGGTCTGCGGCTGGTCATCCGGCTCTACAACCGCAAGCTCGGCCAGCACCTGGAGGAGCTCCTCGATCAGGCCGCCTTCGTTGCTCTGCCGGATCTGGACCCCGCGGCCCTCGACGCGTCCACCACCGTGCTCTCCGACGCCGACACCGCGGCGCCCGCACTGGCTGCCACCGCCGTCGCGGGCACGAGCAAGGTCGTCCACGCGGACGGGCTTCTCCTGCGCGCCGTGGAACGCACCCCGCCCGGGCGCGGCGAAGTGGCCGATCCGGGCCTGTGCACCCTCGCCCTGCTCTCCGCCACCACCAACGACCCGGCGGGAGAGGAGGGCTCGGACAGCAGCGGCACGGCAGGGCCCCAGCTGCTGCCCGACCCCCGCACCGTCACCACCGCCACCGGACGCGGAACCATCGTCCTCGAAGCGGTGACCCACACCGGCCCGGTCCTGCCGGCCGGTCGTCTGGCCGGCCGGGGCGTCCCGTTCTCCGAGCTCTTCTCCCGCCGCCTGCGCTGGGCCGTCGCCGGTACCGGACTGGCGGTCCTGGCTCTGGCGATCGCCTCCTGGCAGGTCACGGACGACGGGCTGCTGCGCGCCGCCTACGTCACCCTCCTCGACCTGTTCTCCATCAATGACCCCGCCGTCGGCGAGTCCACGGCCCGGCAGGTGCTGCAGCTCCTGTCCGGACTGGTCGGTCTCGCGCTCCTGCCGCTCCTCGTGGCCGGAGGGCTGGAGGCGCTGGGTACCTTCCGCAGCGCCTCCAACCTGCGCCGCCCGCCGCGCGGCCTGTCCGGCCATGTCGTCCTGCTCGGACTCGGCAAGATCGGCACCAGGGTCCTGGCCCAGCTGCGCGACCTCGACATCCCCGTGGTGTGCGTGGAGGAGGACCCCGAGGCGCGCGGTGTCGCGCTGGCCCGCCGTCTGCGGGTACCGACCGTGATCGGCGACGTCACGCAGGAGGGCATCCTGGAAGCGGCGAAGATCCACCGGGCGCATTCCCTGCTCGCCCTCACGTCCTCAGACACCACCAACCTGGAGGCCGCTCTCTACGCCCGTACGGTCAAGGCGGATCTGCGGGTGGCGCTGCGGCTGTACGACGACGACTTCGCCACCGCCGTCTACCGCACCCTGCGCGCCGCCCACCCCGACGCGCTCACCCGCAGCCGCAGCGTGTCCCACCTGGCGGCCCCCGCCTTCGCCGGGGCGATGATGGGCCGCCAGATCCTTGGCGCCATACCGGTCGAGCGCAAGGTGCTGGTCTTCGCCGCACTGGTGGTCGCCGGCCACCCGCAACTGGAGGGCCGCACCGTCGCGGAAACCTTCCGGCCCGGCGCCTGGCGCGTCCTCGCACTGGACACCGCCGCCCCGGCCGACCGGCGCCCCGATCTGGCCACCCCGCACCCCGCCGACGGCGAACAGCACCCCACCGGCCTGGTCTGGGACCTCCACCCCGGCTATGTCCTCCAGTCCGAGGACCGCATCGTCCTTGCCGCCACTCGCTGGGGGCTGGCCCAACTGCTCGGCAGGCACCCCCAGCCTCGTACCGGACCTGGGCGGCCCCGATGATAGGTGGGTAATGCATGCATCTTGACGGGGAGCTGTGCCGGGCATAGCGTCCGGAGGGGTGAGCAAGCGCTTAGAGAGGTTCGTCTGTGCCGAACAATGATCCGTTGCGCGCCGCCGAAGCCGCGCTGACCGCCCCCGGGGCACCCTTCGAAGTCGTGCGCGCCGAGGACGGGAGTCCGCTGTACGCCGACGGGCCCCGGACGCTGCGCGAGTTCGTCGAGGTGACCTGGGCGTACGGCGACCGGCCGTTCCTCGTTTGGGAGAGCGGCAGTTGTTCGTACGGCGAGTTCTTTGCCGCTGCCTCCGCGCTCGCCCGGCGGTTCGTCGACGAGTACGGACTCGTGCCCGGCGACCGGGCCGTCATCGCCATGCGCAATCACCCCGAGTGGCAAGTGTGCTTCTGGGCCGCCCAGTTGGCCGGGCTCGTCGCCGTGCCGCTCAATGGCTGGTGGACCGAGGCGGAGTTCGCGTACGCGCTCGACGACTGTGCGCCCCGCGTGCTGCTCGTTGACGGGGAGCGGCTGGCGAGAGTCGAGACGTGGGTCGCCGGGCAGAAGGAGCGGCCCCGGGTCGTCGTGTTCCACGGGGATGCCGGGGAGTGGGGTGAGGCGTACGAAGGGATCCGGGCCGCCGATCCGCTCCTTGGGCCGCCCGACGTCGATGTGCGGGCCGAGAGTGACGCCACGATCATCTATACGTCCGGCACCACCGGGCGGCCCAAGGGCGCCGTCGCCACCCACCTCGCCCAGGCCGGCGCCGCCATGCACCCCCGGTTCCACGCCGCGCTCTCCGCGCTCGGGCGCGGGCAGGTTCCGGGGCAGGGGCCCACGCCCGTATCGCTGATGACGTTCCCGTTCTTCCATGTCGCGGCCTTCACCGCGCTGTACGCCGCCATGGCGGCCGGCGGCCCCCTCGTCCTCATGCGCAA
Source organism: Streptomyces sp. TRD_SC_5 (assembly GCF_056836825.1). Taxonomy (NCBI): domain Bacteria; kingdom Bacillati; phylum Actinomycetota; class Actinomycetes; order Kitasatosporales; family Streptomycetaceae; genus Streptomyces; species Streptomyces sp. TRD_SC_5. The sequence goes on from NZ_JBWZZS010000001.1 coordinate 4,284,409, forward strand.
GTGGGACGCCGGGCGCGCGCTCGAGCTCATTCGCGAGCACAAGGTCACGCATTACGCCGGTGTGCCCGCCACCGCACTCCAGCTGCTGGATGCGGCGGATGCGGCCGGGGACGGGCTCGAAAGCCTCGCCATGCTCAACACCGGCGGCGCCGCCGCGCCCGCCGATCTCGTCGGGCGGCTCACGGCCCGGCACGGCGACCGCGTCGAGCCGCGCAACGGCTACGGGCTCACCGAGACCTGCGGCGGCGTCCTGGCCAACTTCGGGACGGCGTACCGCGCGTATCCGGGGAGCGTCGGCCGGCCCGCACCGGGCACCGAGGTGCGGATCGCCGGGCCCGAGGGGCAGACGCAGGCCGAGGGCGAGGTCGGTGAGCTGTGGCTGCGCGGGCAGTCGCTCATCAGGGGGTACTGGAACGACCCCGAGGCGACCGCGCACGCCTTCGCCGACGGCGGCTGGTTCAGGACCGGGGACCTCGCGACCGTGCGCGACGGGCGCGTGAGCATCGTCGACCGGATCAAGGACCTGGTCATCCGCGGCGGCGAGAACGTGTACTGCGTCGAAGTGGAGAGCGTGCTGCACGATCATCCGGACGTGCTCGACGCCGCCGTACTAGGCGTCCCGCACCCGGTCCTCGGTGAGGAGGTCGCCGCCGTCGTGCAGTTGCGGGCCGGCGCCGCGGCCGGTACGGACGAGCTGCGCGCGCACGTCGGCAGGCACCTCGCCGCCTTCAAGGTGCCCGCCCATGTGCTCGTACGGGACGAACCGCTGCCCCGCAACGCCACCGGGAAGATCCTCAAGCGGGAGCTGCGCACCACCGCGGGCCTCTTCGCCGACGGCGGGTGAGACCCGTCAGGGCCGGCCACGTCAGCGCCGGGTGACGCGGATCCGGAAGTTGCCGCGGTCGTCCTCCTCCGTCACCGACACCCGGACCCCGAACTGCCGGTCCTTGAACGTCTCGCCCTCCTCGAACGGCGCGTCCGACAGCTCCGCGTGCACATTGGGCCGCCGCGTGCAGCCCCCGCTGTCGCGCTCGCTGTCGGCGACGGTCACCGGGCCGTTGCCCGTGTCGACGTCCGCGTCGACGCGGTAGATCAGTACGCCCGGCTTGCAGACGGCCTCGTCGTTGCCGGCCCGGGTGCGCACCTCCACCGCGTACCCCGTCTTCTCCGTCAGGGGTACGAACACCAGCCTCGTCGTGTCGCCGTCCCCTTTGTCGCGCGAGGCGAGCGGCGCCAGGAGGTACTCGCTCGTGCCGGGCGCCGACGCGCAGCGGATCTGCGCGCTGTCGAGCCAGCCGAGCTTCCACTTGTGCCAGCCGAGGAGATCGTTGTTGGCGCCCCAGTCCTCGGACATGATGTCCCAGTGCCCGACCGCCCCGCCGCCGTCCACGGTGTACAGGTCCGGCAGCCCGAAGACGTGGCCGTTCTCGTGCGGCAGCACCCGGAACCCCGTCTCGCCGTACGAGCCCGACCCGTCGTCCTGACGGCTGTAGACGAACGAGGTGTTGGCGAGCGGCACACCGTCGGCGCGCGGCGCGTCGTCGTTGCCGGAGAAGGTGACGGACAGGACGGTGTCCAGGGCCGAGGGCCCGGCATTGGGCGTGACCAGGATGTTGACGAGGTCGTACGCGCGGAAGTCCACCCGGCCGTCGGTCTCCGCGATGATGTCCTCGACGAGGCTCCGGTAGCCGGGTTCGTACGGTGAGCCGCGGTCTATCCCGTACGCCGCGAAGGGCCTCGGCATCCGTACCCACTCGGTGAACGGTGTGACCGGCCGGTAGCGCAGGCGCCCGTACGAGCTCGTCGCGAACCACTTCGTCGTCTGCGGGAAGAACTCCTCGAACCGGTCGCGCGCCGGGCCCTTCCCCGGCGCGTCCGAGAAGTCGATCATGAGGGTGAGGGCGCGTACGTCGCCCGTGGAGCGGGAGAAGCCGGGCGGTGTGGGGAGTCCTTCCGACATCTGTACGCCCATGGTGCCCGCGATCCTGCACGGCTTCAGGGCGGCTTCGTCGGCCACCGACACCCCCTGGTCGGCGGCGGCCACCGGGCCGGCCGAGGCCCTGGAGCCGTTGGCCAGCGGGGAGCCGGCGTAGGTCAGGGAGGTGAGAGCGAGGCCGGTGAGGGCGGCGGCGCTGACTATGTGGCGGGGCTTGCGTATCCGGGGGCGGGTCTGCTGCATAGATTCGCCTTCGGGTCCGCGGCAGCCGGCCGTCCCTGACTGCTCTCGTTCGATCACCCTGTGCCGGGGGCCGTCCGGGCGCCCGCTGGGTGGCCCGATCGTGGGAATTTCCGCGCCGGGCTGTGATCCGGCTCACATGTGCGACTTCGGGAAATAACCGGGGACGGTCTCCCCGTTTGCATCTGTGTCCGCCGAAGCGGGGACTGGGTCCCCGGTTACTTACGAGACGTATGAGACGTACGTACACACGCCCGAGAGGAAGCGCCGTGGCCACCGTCACCCGCACCGAAACCGCCCAGCGCCGCGCCCCGCGCCCGCGGGCCGACGCCGTGCGCAACCGGGAGCGGATCGTCGCGGCCGCGCGCGAGATGTTCGTCGAGTTCGGCCCCGAGGTGCCGCTCGACGAGATCGCCCGCCGCGCGGGCGTCGGCAACGCGACGCTGTACCGGCACTTCCCCGACCGCGGCGAACTGATCCACCACGTGGTCGTCTCCGTCATGTCCCGCACCACCGACCAGGCGCGGGCCGCGACCGCCGAAGAGGCCGACGCGTTCGACGCGCTGCGCCGCTTCGTCCACGCGGCCGCCGACGAGCGCATCGGCGCGCTGTGCCCGATGCTGGTCGACAACTTCGACAAGGACCATCCGGAACTGCTCGCCGAGCGGGGGCGCCTCGAAGAGGCCGTCGACGGCCTCATGGCGCGCGCACGGCAGTCCGGGCGGCTCCGCGACGACGTCGCCGTCGGCGACCTGCTGGTCGCGCTTTCCCAGCTCACCCGGCCGCTGCCAGGCAGCGCGTGTATGAACTTCGATCAGTTCGTGCACCGGCACCTGCAAATTTTCCTCGACGGCCTGGAGGCACCGGCGCGCTCCGTACTCTCCGGCTCTCCCGCGACCATGGAGGACCTGCGCCGGGAGTCGTGACTCCCACCTGACTCAGCTCGACGCCCGCCCCTGCACGTAATACGTACCTTTTTCGCCTCTTCGCATCCCTAGGTGGCTACCTCCATGCCAAAAACACCCGACACCCTCCTCCCTGATCCGAACCGCTGGAAAGCGCTGGTCTTCATCGCCCTCGCCCAGCTGATGGTCGTGCTCGACGCGACGATCGTGAACATCGCGCTGCCGTCGGCCCAGCAGGATCTGGGAATCTCGGACGCCAACCGCCAGTGGGTCATCACCGCGTACGCCCTGGCCTTCGGCGGACTGCTGCTCTTCGGCGGCCGCATAGCCGACCTGTGGGGCCGCAAGCGCACCTTCACCGTCGGCCTGCTCGGCTTCGCCGCCGCCTCCGCGCTCGGCGGCGCGGCCACCAACGAGGCGATGATGCTGGGCTCGCGCGCCCTCCAGGGCGCCTTCGGCGCGCTGCTCGCGCCGGCCGCGCTCTCACTGCTCGCGGTGACGTTCACCGACGTACGGGAGCGGGCCAAGGCCTTCGGCATCTTCGGCGCGATCGCGGGCGGCGGTGGCGCGGTCGGCCTGATCCTGGGCGGCTTCCTCACCGAGTACCTGAACTGGCGCTGGACCTTCTTCGTCAACATCCCGTTCGCGATCGTCGCGGCGGCGGGCGCCTACTTCGTGATCCGCGAGCCGGCCGGCGGCCGCAACCGCTCGCCGCTCGACATCCCGGGTGTCGTCCTCTCCACGCTGGGCCTGGTCGCCCTCGTGTACGGCTTCACGCGCGCCGAGACGGACGGCTGGGCGGCGGGTGCGACGGTCGGCCTGTTCACCGCTTCGGCGGTGCTGCTGCTCGCTTTCGTGTTCGTCGAGTCGAAGGTCAAGTCGCCGCTGCTGCCGCTGCGCGTCCTGATGGAGCGCAACCGCGGCGGTGTCTACCTGTCGCTGGGTCTCGCCGTCATCTCGATGTTCGGCCTGTTCCTCTTCCTCACGTACTACCTCCAGATCGTGAAGGGCTACTCGCCCGTCATGACCGGCTTCGCCTTCCTGCCGATGATCGCGGGCATGATCACGGGCTCGACCCAGATCGGCGCCCGCCTCATGACGCGGGTCGCGCCCCGCTACCTGATGGGTCCCGGCTTCCTGGTCGCGGCGCTCGGGATGCTGCTGCTGACGCAGCTGGAGATCGGTTCGTCGTACGCCGGACTCATCCTGCCCGCGCAGCTGCTGCTGGGTCTGGGTATGGGTACGGCGTTCATGCCGGCCATGTCGCTGGCGACGCACGGCATCGAGCCGCGTGACGCGGGCGTGGCCTCGGCCATGGTCAACACCTCGCAGCAGGTGGGCGGCGCGATCGGTACGGCGCTGCTGAACACCATCGCGGCCAGCGCCACCACGGCGTACATCGCCTCGCACGCCGCCGGCGCCACCAACGAGCAGCTGCTCCAGGCACAGGCGATGGTGCACGGCTACGCGAGCGCCATCTGGTGGGCGGTCGGCATCCTGGTCGTCTCCGCGGCGATCGCGCTGACGCTGATCAACACCGGCCGTCCGGGTACGACGACGGTGGCGGGCGGGGGTACGGACGCGGATGCCGCCGCGGACGCGGCCGACGAGTTGAAGATCCCTGTCATCGCGCACTGACGCCCGCCGCTCGCGCCCCTCTCGTTCCGACCGACCCGACCCGACCCGACCCGACCCGACCCGACCCGACCCGACCCGACCCGACCCGACCTGCCCTGGTTCCGCTTCAGCTTCAGCGGAGCCAGGGCAGGTCCGCGTCCGTGTCCTTCGGCTGCAGCCCCTCCGCCATGATCCGCATGATCTCGCCGAGCTGACGCACCTGCTCCGGGGCGAGCCGGTCGAACATCGCCTGGCGGACGGTCGCGACATGGCCGGGCGCAGTCTGCTTCAGGACCTCGTACCCCTCGTCCGTCAGTACGGCGTTCTGTCCGCGCCGGTCGGACGGGCAGTCCTCGCGGCGCACCCAGCCGTTTCGCTCCAGGCGGGCGACGGCGTGCGAGAGGCGGGAGCGGGTGATCTTCGCGATGCGGGCCAGCTCGGTCATCCTCAGCTGCCGCTCCGGCGCCTGTGACAGCTGCACCAGCAGCCCGTAATAGACGTGCGGCATTCCGGCGTCGCGCTGCAGCTGGCGGTCGAGGTGGTCCTCCAGAAGCGTGGTTGCCTGGAGGTAGGCGCGCCAAGTGCGCTGTTCCTGTTCGCTGAGCCAGCGGGGTGCCGTCGTCATGAACACCACTCTACGACCCACTCCTTGAAGGTTAAACTAGATGGCGTTAAGGTCGTATCGAGCAGAGCTTGAAGTTTCAAGGAAGGATCGGCCATGGAGCGTATGCCCGCCCTCTATCTGAGCCACGGCGCCCCGCCACTGGCCGACGACCCCGTCTGGCCCGGTCAGCTCGCCGCCTGGTCCGCCGAGCTGCCCCGGCCCCGCGCCATCCTGATGGTCTCCGCCCACTGGGAGGAGGCCCCGCTCGCCCTCGGCGCCACCGGGACGGTTCCGCTGGTCTACGACTTCTGGGGCTTCCCGGAGCACTACTACCGCGTGGAGTACGCCGCGCCCGGCGCCCCCGGACTCGCCGAATCCGTACGGAAGTTGCTGCGCGGCGCCGGTACGCCCGTCCAGGACATCCCGGGCCGCGGGCTCGACCACGGGGCGTACGTCCCGCTCGTCGAGATGTTCCCGGCGGCCGACATTCCCGTACTCCAGATCTCCATGCCCACCCTCGACCCGCAGCGGCTGATGGACATCGGGCGCAAGCTCGCGCCTCTGCGGGACGCGGGCGTACTGATCGTCGGCAGCGGCTTCTTCACCCACAACCTGGCCGCCCTGCGGCACCAGGGCGGGGGAGTGCCCGGCTGGTCGGCGGAGTTCGACGCGTGGGGGCGCGAGGCGCTGGCGGCGGCGGACGTGGACGCGCTGCTCGACTTCGAGCACAAGTCCCCGGCGGGCCGGCTCGCCCACCCGCGCACCGAGCACTTCGCGCCGCTGTTCGTGACGCTGGGCGCGTCGGAGGGCGAGCTCGGGGCCCAGCGCGATGTGATCGACGGCTTCTGGATGGGGCTGGCGAAGCGGTCGCTGCAGTTCGGCTGAGCGACCGGAACGGACATCGCGAGCAACCAGAAGGCGGTGCGGGCCGTCTTCAGGGTGAGAGCGCGGCCACGGGCGACGGTCCCCGAGGCCGGTCTCGGGGACCGCGCTGACCTGCACCTCTGAGTGTTCCTGCGGCGTGCGTCGCCCCTCAGGGGCCGACAGGGTACTGCAAGATCACGAAAATGAGTGCACGCCATGGGAATTCTGTCCGGATTCCAGTCGTTGTTTCCATCGAGGCTGGGCACCCGAAGGGAGTCCGGCAGCCAAACAATCGCGACCTACTTACGCAAGGGAGCACGCATGGCAACCCGTGCCGTCGCCCGTCGTCAGACCGCCAGCAGCGGGTCAGGCGGGGTACGCAGCGTTCGCGCCGCAGGCGGGGAGATCGCCGACCGCGACCTGGTCGGCATGTACCTCGACGAAATCGCACGGACGCCGCTGCTCGACGCCGCCAAGGAAGTCGACCTCTCGCAAACCATCGAGGCGGGGGTGTACGCCCAGCAGATCCTCGACAAGGAAGTATCCAGCAAGGCGAACGACGCCTCCCGAGAGGAGCTCGAAGCGCTGGTCGCCGAGGGCGAGCGCGCCAAGGACCTCTTCATACGCTCCAACCTCCGCCTTGTCGTGGCCGTCGCGCGCCGCTATCCGCGCAGCGGTCTGCCCCTGCTCGACCTGATCCAGGAGGGGAACGCGGGCCTGGTGCGCGCGGTCGAGAAGTTCGACTACGCGAAGGGCTTCAAGTTCTCGACGTACGCGACCTGGTGGATCCGGCAGGCCATCACCCGGTCCATAGCCGACCAGTCCCGCACCATCCGGCTCCCCGTCCACCTCGTGGAGGAACTGGGCCGCATCCGGCGCGTGCAGCGCGAGTTCAACCGCATGCACGGGCGCGACCCGGAGCACGGGGAGATCGCGGCCGAGCTGGAGGCCAAGCCTCAGCGCGTCAGTGACGTCCTGGACTGGGCGCGCGACCCGGTTTCGCTCAACATGCCGGTCGACGACGCGGGCGAGACGCAGTTCGGAGACCTGCTGGAGGACACCTCGGCGGTCTCGCCCGAGCAGTCGGTGCTGTCGCTGCTGCGCAGCGAGGAGCTGGAGAGCCTCATAGGTCACCTCGACGAGCGCACGGCGTCGATCATCCGCATGCGGTACGGCATAGAGGACGGCCGTGAGCGGACCCTGACCGAGGTCGGCAAGCAGCACGGGCTGACGCGCGAGCGGATCCGGCAGATCGAGAAGCACGCTCTGCTGGAGCTGAAGCGCCTGGCTCACGACACGGGCTTCGAATCGGCGGCATGAGCGGCCCCAGCGAGGCACGTGTCCTTCCCAGGGCCGAGCCCCGGCGCACTCCCCCCGGCGCCGGGGCTCCCCACATCTACTCTTCCCGGCCGGCGGTCGCACGGCTGATCCGGCCGCCGAGTCCGGCCAGGTAGTCGACGAGCTCACGCGGCTCGGACACCGTGAACTCGCAGTCCACCAGGGCCAGTCGGATCCCCAGCCAGTCCATCGAGTCGGTGGACGTGACATCGAGCCGGCAGCGGCTGTCGTCGCCCTCCGCCGGCTCCGGCGTGCCGAGCGAGCCCGGCAGACGGGCCGCCACGAACTCGGCGGGCGCGTCGAACGTCGCCACCACCCGGTACCGCGACTGGGAGCGGTTCAACGACTGCCGGATGAACTCGGCGGCGTCCCCGCTCGGCAGCCCCCGGGGCGTGAAGCGCGCACCCGTGGCGAACGGCTCACTCACCCGGTCGACACGGAACGTACGCCAGGCTTCCCGGTCCACGTCGTACGCGACGAGATACCAGCGCCGTCCCGTGCTGACCAGCCGGTGCGGCTCGACGAGACGTTTGGTCCGGGACCCGTCGCCCGACCGGTAGCCGAACCGCAGCCGCTCCTGACCGGTAGCCGCGCCCGCCATCACCGTCAGAGTGTGAGGGTCGATGGTCGCGCCGTCGCCGCTGGTCAGCGGGATGGTGGCGGCCTGAAGAGTCGCCACCTGCCGGCGCAGCCTGGACGGCAGCACCTGCTCCAGCTTCGCCAGCGCCCGTACGGAAGCCTCCTCGATCCCCTCGACCGCGTGCCCCGCCCCCGCCCGGAGGCCCACCGCGATGGCGACGGCCTCCTCGTCGTCGAGCACCAGCGGCGGCATGGCCTTGCCCGCGACGAGCCGGTAGCCGCCGTCCGTGCCCATCGTCGCCTGTACGGGATAGCCGAGCTCGCGCAGCCGGTCGACGTCGCGCCGCACGGTCCGGCGACTGACGCGCAGCCGCTCGGAGAGCTCGCTGCCCGGCCATTCGCGGGGCGTCTGGAGGAGCGAGAGCAGTTGCAGCAGCCGGGCCGGTGTGTCGGTCGTCATGCTTCAAGCATGCCGCCGAAATGGGACACACTCTGTCCTACATACGGCCTAGCCTCACTCATATGACTTCAACAGCTCCGCCCGACCGCCGCCGGTGGTTCGCACTCGCCATCGTGATGACCGCCGCCTTCATGGACCTGGTCGACGTCACGATCGTCAACATAGCGATCCCCAGCATCAAGCAGGACCTGGGCGCCACCTTCGGCGCGATCCAGTGGATCACCGCGGGATACGCCCTGGCCTTCGCCGCCGGGCTGATCACGGGCGGCAGGCTCGGTGACATCTACGGCCGCAAGCGGCTCTTTCTGATCGGCATCGGCGGCTTCACCGTCGCCTCCGCGCTCTGCGGATTCGCCGGCGGCTCGGAGATCCTCGTCGCGTCCCGCGTCCTCCAGGGCGCGATGGCGGCGCTGATGGTGCCGCAGGTCCTGTCGATCGTCCACGCCACCTTCCCCGCGCACGAGCGCGGCAAGGTCTTCGGCCTCTTCGGCGCGATCGTCGGGCTGGGCGCCGTGTCGGGCCCGATGCTGGGCGCGCTGCTCACCGAGTGGAACCTGTTCGGCCTGGGATGGCGCCCGATCTTCCTCATCAACCTCCCCGTCGGCATCGCGGGCCTGATCCTCGGCAGCCGCTTCATCACCGAGTCGAAGGCCCCGAAGGCGCTGCGCCTGGACCTGATCGGCGTGGCGCTCGCGACGCTGGGCCTGCTCATGCTGATCTACCCGCTCACCCGCGGCGAGGAGCTGGACTGGCCGTTGTGGGGCCACGTCTCGATGATCAGCAGCCCGGCCGTCTTCGCGCTCTTCATCGCGTACGAGCGCTACAAGACCCGCAAGGACGGCTCACCGCTCGTCGAGCTCTCCCTCTTCAAGGTGAAGAGCTTCGCGGCCGGCATCGCGGTGCAGCTGACCTTCGGCGTGGCGCTGGGCATCTTCTTCCTCGTCTGGACCCTCTACATGCAGCTCGGCCTGGGCTGGAGCGCAATTCGCGCCGGTACGACGGGCATCCCGTTCTCCCTCGCGGTGTCGGCGGCGGCAGGTATTTCCGTACAGATCCTCGTCCCGCGCTTCGGCCGCAAGGTCCTCCAGACCGGCGCGCTCACGATGGTCGCCGGGATGCTGCTCTACATCTGGGAGGCAGACCGGTACGGCACGGCCATCAGCTCCTGGCAGATGGCGCTGCCACTCGTGGTGATGGGGCTCGGCATGGGACTGATCGTGGCGCCGCTGACGGAAGCCGTGCTCTCCGACGTGCCGCGCGAGCACGCGGGTTCGGCGTCCGGCCTGATCAACACGATGGGGCAGATGGGCAACGCGCTGGGCCTCGGTCTGGTGTCTGTGGTCTTCTTCGGCGTCATCGACGACCAGTCGGCCTCGAACACAGTCGGCATGGCCTTCGTCGACGCGTTCCAGAACGCGCTGTGGTGGGCGACGGCGGTGCTGCTGTTCATCTTCTTCCTGATGTTCGCGCTGCCGAGGCGGCCGCGGGCGGGTGCTGAGGAAGACGCGGTCGCGGACACCTCACCGACGAAGGACCCGGTGCTCACGTCCTGACCTGCCTTCACCCGACGGCGGACGGCGCCCGTGTCCGGTCGACACGGGCGCCGTCGGCGTTTACAGCCGCCCGAGAACGCCGAAGAGCCGGCCTTCGGAACGCGGGAGCGCATACGGTCCTCGCGAGCCCGGGAGCCGAGGGACAACTCCTGACCGGCGGCGAGGCGTCACCGGACTCGGGCGCGAAGCTCCATGGCCTCGCGCGCGGCGCGCTCCGTCTCGTACACCTCGCACATGTGCCGGCCGTCCGGCGTCGCCGTGTGCTCCACTTCCCAGAGGCTGACCTCGCTCCGGTCGTCCAGCAGGAACGCGTGGTCGTACAGCGTGAAGCCGGCGTCCCGGCCCTCCACGCTGCACTGGCGGCCGAAGGCCTGGGTGATCTGGTGGGCGACGGCGCGGCTCAGCCGCAGGGCGGTGTCCTGCCCCGGCCGGTCGGTGTTCTCGGCACGGCGCAGAACGCGACGCGCATGGTCGGCGGAGTTGTCCGGGACGAAGATGCGCGGCGCGGTGGACGGCCGCACGGCCATGAGCGTGGCGAGGATCTCGAGGTCGGCGTCAAGGTCCGCGTCCCCACCGGGCAAGCCGAACGCATCGGCGCCGCCGGGGCGCGGCAGCCTGGACGCGGCCAGCCCGGCTTCGGAAGCGTCCGTGTACAGCTCGTGCTGTGTGGTGCCGTCACGGCCCGCGTTGTGCGCCAGCTCCCACAGCGTGAGCGAGGTGCCGTCGGACAGCAGGAAGGCGTGCTTGAACGTCTCGCGGTGCAGGCCCGCGCTGTGGTGCGAGGAATGCAAGGACGTGCTGTGTGCCAGGGCCAGTTCGAGCCGCTCCACAGTGGCGTCGGGCAGGTCGAACGAGTTGAGTGCGCGCCCCAGGAGTCGCTCGAGGTGCTCCTCGGTTGTCTCGTACGGATCGCTCAAGGGTTTCTCCAGGCCGTCGCCGCTTGTTACTTGCCGAGTGCTCAACGTAGCCCCTGGGTCTGACAACGTCGCCGGGGTTGAGCAAAACGAAGGGGGCGCACCCAAGGTTCCCGCGCCCCCTGGTCAACTCGCCCCGCCGGTACGTCAGTAGAGGTCCCGGTACGCCGGGTAAACGCCCCCGGGCCCCTCGACCCCCTCCGCCGCCAGTACGGCTTTCACCACCGCACGGGTCAGCGCGTCCGCCCCCGCCCCCAGCACCTCGTTGAGGGCTGCCGCACTCGCGTGCACGGCGAACGCGGGCTCAGCCGTACCGTCCACCAGTGCCTTCGCGCCCGTGGACAAGGCGAAAACGGTGTCCCCGTCGGTGAGCAGATGCACCGGACGCACAGCCCGCGCGAGCCCGTCGTGCGCGGTCCCCGCGAGCTTCTGCGCCTGCGCGCGCGTCAGCTCCGCGTCAGTGGCGACGACAGCCAGGGTGGTGTTCAGCGGGGGGAGCGCGGAACCGGCTGTCCGCCGCTGCGTCTCCGCCCGCGCGTCGGTCAGCCTCAGCTGCGCCGCCGCGTGCACCTTTGCCGGCGGATATTCGCACCGCCCCTGGAAGTAGCTCCCGTAGACGACCCCTGTCAGTGGATCGACGGCCGACCCGGCGGCGTTGACGACGACGAGCGCTCCCACCGTGATGCCCGAGTCGAGCACCACGGACGCAGTGCCCACCCCGCCCTTCATCGCACCCGCGACCGCGCCCGTCCCCGCGCCCACCCCGCCCTGGGCCACGGGCGCCCCCATGCCGGTACGGGCGGCATCCTCGACGGCGGCCCGTCCGGTGGCGGCATCCGGCCTGGCCCGCCAGTCGCCGCCGCGCCCCAGGTCGAAGAGGCAGGCCGCCGGAACGACCGGCACCACCTGAGCCGGGTCGGGCCCCACCCGGAAGCCCCGGCCGTGCTCCTCCAGCCACGCCATGACCCCGGACGCGGCGTCGAGACCGTACGCGCTGCCGCCGGTCAGGACGACGGCGTCGACGCGCTGCACGAGGTTCCGCGGGTCCAGGGCGTCCGTCTCCCGGGTGCCCGGCCCCCCGCCCCGTACATCGACGGCGGCCAACGCCCCGCCCTCCGGTGCCAGCACGACGGTGGTGCCGCTCAGTGCCCGGTCACCCGGTACGCGCGCGTGGCCGACCCGCAGTCCGGCCACATCGGTCAGGGCGTCAGCCCTCGTCTGGTGTCCCATGGGGTCCTGCGTACCACGCGAGGTCCTCTTCGGTACCGGGACTGCCGAGGTAACGGAACCGGCTGTCCGCCGTACCCTGGAAGCATGAGCACCGCCCCCGCCCACGGACCGCGAGATCCGGAGCAGACGACCGAGCAGAAGGCCGAGCGCAAGCCGCGGCCGAAGCCGGCGCTGGACTTCGGCGATCCACTGGACCAGCAATCAGCGGACGACACGGACCGAGGGTGGGGCGAGCGGCCTCCCGGCGGTGGCGGCAGCGCGGCCGACCTCGCCCGATTCCTGGACGAGAAGCCGCCGCACCACCTCTGAGCGACCCGGGCTACGGCGTGTTGTCGTGGCCCGAGCCGCGCTGCGCGACCAGGACGTCCCTGATCTCCTTGAGCAGTTCGACCTCGGTGGCCTCCATGACCTCCGCGGTGGCCTCCTGCGCCTTCTCCCGCGCCGCCCGCCGCGCCAGGTACTTGGCCATGGGCAGCACCATGAGGAAGTAGACGACCGCAGCGGTGATCAGGAAGCTGAGAACCGCGCTGAGGACAAGCCCCCAGTTGATCGGGATGCCCTGCATCACGCCGTTCGCGTCCGCCTTGCACGGCTGCTTCAGGCAGGAGCTGTACTTCTCCAGGTCCTGCGTGCCGAACGCACCGACCAGCGGGTTGATCACGCCCTTGACGATCGAGTTCACGACGTTGGTGAACGCGGCGCCGATGACCACCGCGACAGCCAGGTCGATCACATTGCCGCGCATCAGGAAGGCCTTGAAGCCCGCCAGAACGCTCTGCTTCTTCTCCTCGCTCACGAATGAGCCTCTTTTCGCATGTGCCGGGGGCGGAGCAAACAGTTCCGAAACCTACGTCAGCAGGTGACGGCCCTGTCCAATCGCCTTTCACGTACCGGTGACATGACAGCTCGCCAGTTCTAGTCAGCACAGTGTCACCGCCAGTTGGGACGTCGTGCCCGCACCGGCCAGCGCGGCGGCCGTGGTTCGCGGTACGGAAAGAACGACCAGCGCTCCGCCGGTCTCGTCGCCGGAGGCCTCGCGCGCCTTCGGCACTTCGGCCACGCGTGCGCCGGCAGCCACCACCCGTGCGTCCGGCGGATCCCCGCCCGGTACCCGGGGGCCGGCCGCCGCAGCGATCACATCGACGCGGTCTCCCCGGCGCAGCAGCCGCACGGTCTCGGCGTCCGCGATACGCACCGGGGCGGACACCATCTCCACCGCCGGTCGCTCGCGCCGCGGCGCCCCCGCCGGGTCGGCCCGCTCCTGCGCCCCCGCCTGGGCCGCACCGCCCGCACGCCCCGCGTCACGCGCCCCAGAAGCGGCGAGCGCGGCGGCGGTCATCGCCAGCCCGGCTGCCATGGCCCGCCTCCTGCGGCGTACCGCACGCCGGAGCCGGTGCCTGCCGCCGCGCACCCGCAGCGGGGCGAACTCGGGCACACCACATGGATCCGGCCCGGGAACGGGCGCCGGGGGAATGGGTACGTAGGGGTAGAGGGACACGGTGACCACCGCCTGCCACGAGGAGTTCCGGCTGGACGCTCCTCACGATCCACGCTCCGCCCGGATCCCGCCGAGCCCTGTGGACAGCACCCAATGTGTGGGTAACTCCCTCACCCGTCAGGGCAGCGCGATCCCCGTGTCGAGCCCGTCCAGCGCCCGCGAGCACAGGCAGTCGCGCGCCTCGTCCGCCGGCAGCCCCGCCACCGCGTCGAAGAGCACATCGCGCAGCCGGCCCACATTCGCCGCGAACACCTTGAGCACCTCTTCGTGGGACACGCCCTCGCCCGTCTCCGCCCCGGCGTCCAGGTCGGTCACCAGCGTCAAGGACGTGTAGCAAAGCCCCAGCTCCCTGGCGAGCACGGCCTCCGGGTGCCCGGTCATGCCGACCACCGACCAGCCCGCCGCCGCATGCCACCGCGACTCCGCCCGCGTCGAGAACCGCGGCCCCTCCACGACGACCAGCGTTCCGCCGTCCACCGGCTCCCACTCACGCCCGCGCGCCGCCGCGAGCGCGGCCCGGCGTCCGTCGGGGCAGTACGGGTCGGCGAAGGTCACGTGCACGACGTTCGGCAGACGGCCGTCCACCGGCGTCTCGCCGTCGTAGAACGTCTGCGCGCGCGCCTTCGTACGGTCCACCAGCTGATCCGGTACGAGCAGAGTGCCCGGCCCGTACTCGGCCCGCAGCCCGCCCACCGCGCACGGCCCGAGCACCTGGCGCGCACCGACGGAACGCAGCGCCCACATGTTGGCGCGGTAGTTGATGCGGTGCGGCGGAAGGTGGTGGCCGCGCCCGTGGCGGGGGAGGAAGGCCACCCGCCGCCCCGCTATCTCACCCAGGAACAGCGAGTCGCTCGGCTTCCCGTAGGGGGTGTCCACCTCGACCTCGGTCACGTCCTCCAGGAAGGAGTAGAAGCCCGAGCCGCCAATCACGCCGATCTCTGCGTTCGCGTTCGCCATGGCGGTCACAGTAGCCGGGCGCGAAAACGCCGAGGACCCCGCCGTCGGAAACGGCGGGGTCACCCAGAAGCGGTGGGCCTAGGCGGCCGAGGAGCTGCTGGAAGAGCTGCTGGAGCCGGAGCCCGAGGACGAGCTCGACGACGAAGCGGTTGGCTTCGAGTCGGACCCCGAAGACGAGGACGACGACGAGGACGTCGACGACGCATCGGCCGCCTTCGAGGACGACGTGGCCGGCGTGCTGCTCGACGAGGAGCCGCGGCTGTCGTTCCGGTAGAACCCGGAACCCTTGAAGACGATGCCGACCGCGGAGAACACCTTCTTCAGGCGTCCCTCACAGCTCGGGCACACGGTCAGTGCGTCATCGGTGAACTTCTGCACCGCCTCGAGGCCTTCGCCGCACTCGGTGCACTGGTACTGGTAGGTCGGCACTTGCTCCTCCTGGCACTCTCACTCAATGAGTGCTAACGACGTTCCATAGTGACGTATTCCGCGAGATCAGTCCACCGTCACAGGCACTCGGTGACTCACGCCACGTGCGGCGACCCGTCCCGGAACCCTCGGCGCCAGCCGCGAGCGCAGTGCCACCAGGGTGGCCAGGGCGAGCGCGGTGCCCGCCAGCGGCACCAGGAATCCCGCGCTCGCGCTGTTCGCGTCCGCCAGTCGTCCCGCGACCGTGACACCCGCGGCCTGTCCGAGCGCGACCGCGCCGGTCAGCCAGGTGAAGGCCTCGGTACGGGCCGAAGCCGGCACCAGCGACTCGATCATCGTGTAGCCGGTGATCAGCGCGGGCGCGATGCACAGGCCGACCAGCAGTCCCAGCCCCGCGAGCAGCGGCACGGAGTGCACCGCCCACAGTCCGGAGGCGGCCAGCGTCAGCGCGGCGTACGCCACCATCAGGCGGCGACGGGGACCGACCTTCCAGGCGATCGCACCGCACGCGACACCGGCGAGCATGTTGCCCGCGGCGAACGTTCCGTAGAGCAGCCCGTTCACGCCCGGGTTCCCGATTTCCTCGGAGAACGCGGTCAGCGAGACCTGCATTCCCCCGAAGACCGCGCCGATGCCGAGGAAGGCCACCGCGAGCACCCGTACACCCGGAACGGAGAGCGCCGAGGCGCGCGGTCCGTCGGACATGGACAGGCGCCCGGCCTGCGGCTGCGTACGCCGCTGAACGGCGAAGAACAGGCCGCCGACCAGCGTGAGCGCGGCCTCGGCGATCAGGCCGGCCGCCGGGTGCACGCCGGTGCACAGGGCGGTCGCGAGAACGGGTCCCACAACGAAGGTGAATTCGTCCGTCACGGACTCGAACGCCGCGGCGGTCGACATCAGCGGAGAGCCCTCGAGCTTGGCGGCCCAGCGGGCCCGCACCATCGGGCCGATCTGCGGAACGGACGCACCCGTGGGAACGGCCGCGACGAACAGCGCCCACATGGGCGCTCCGGAGAGCGCCAGCACCGTCAGTGTGACCACGGAAGCGGTGTGCACGAGAACGCCCGGAATCAGAACCGTGCTCTGTCCGAAACGGTCGGCGAGTTTGCCGCTCTGCGGCGCGAACAGTGCCATGGAAACGCCGGTGACGGCGGCGACAGCGCCCGCGCTTCCGTACGACCCTGTGGTGTGCTGCACGAGCAGCACGATGCCGATGGTCAGCATCGCGAAGGGCTGGCGTGCCAAGAACCCGGGCAACAGGTACGTCCAGGCTCCAGGGGTGCGGAGCAGTTGGCCGTAACCGGGGCGGGTGGTGGTGACCGTGTCGGACACGGTCCTTGCCTTTCTGCCGCCTGGTGACGCTCCCCTGTGCACGCGTGTGTGTGCGTGCGGGAGCCGCCGAGAGCTGTCCTCTTGCGCAGGACCGGCGGTAGATACCAGGACACCCACAGAGAGGGGGCCGGCCGCCGTACGGTCGCGCCAGCTCTGCGTCAGGCAGAGTTGGTCGATCAGTAGACCTTCATGTTACAGGGCATCGCCTTCGGTGCACCTGTGAATACGTACGGATTACGTCACACCGCCTGCGATAGAGACGATCAATGGGAACCCCTGCCACCGGTTCCCAGCCATCCGGCGAGCTTGCCGCCCTGTCCGACCGCCCGCAGCCGCCGCTCGGCGGCGTCCCGTACCGGATCGGTCGCCACCACGAGCAGCTCGTCGCCGCGCCGCAGCACGGTCGTCGGCAGCGGTACGAAGCTCGTCTTGTCCCGTACGACCAGGGTGACCGCGGCCCCGTGCGGCAGCCGCAGCTCGGCCACCTCCACGCCGTGCATCCGCGACTTCTCCGGGATCGCGACCGACAGCAGATGCCCGCGCAGCCGCTCCAGCGGCGCCGACTCGATGCCCAGGTCGGCGGCCTCGGACGAGTCGTCGCCGAGTCGTAGCCACTTCGCCAGCCAGGGCAGTGTCGGACCCTGAACGAGGGTGTAGACGACGACGAGGACGAAGACGATGTTGAAGATCCGGTCGCTGCCGTCGACGCCCGACACCAGCGGAATGGTCGCCAAGATGATGGGGACCGCGCCGCGCAGCCCGGCCCACGACATGAGGGCCTGCTCCTGCCACGGGATGCGGAACGGCAGCAGGCTGATCAGTACTTCCAGGGGTCGCGCCACCATGGTGAGCACCAGCCCCACCATCACCGCCGGCCAGAAGTCGACCAGCAGCTCGTGCGGCGTCACCAGCAGCCCGAGCAGGACGAACATGCCGATCTGCGCGATCCAGCCGAGCCCGTCCGCGAACCCGCGCGTCGCCGGCCAGTGCGGCAGCTTGGAGTTGCCCAGCACCACCGCGGCCAGATAGACGGCGAGGAACCCGCTGCCGTGCGCGATGGCTCCGGCGGCGTACGCCGATACGGCGATGGCCATGACCGCGATCGGATACAGACCGGACGCGGGAAGCGCCACACGACGCAGTGCGTACGCACCGAGCCAGCCCACCGCGAGACCGATGCTCGCGCCGATCGCCAGCTCGAGGGCGATCGTGCCGAGCAGGACGTACCACTCGTCCACCGGGCCGACCGTCGAGAAGGCGACCACGAGGATCACGACAGGGGCGTCGTTGAAGCCCGACTCGGCCTCGAGCACACCGGTTATCCGGGAGGGCAGCGGCACCTTGCGCAGTACGGAGAAGACAGCGGCGGCGTCCGTCGACGAGACGACCGCGCCGACGATCAGCGACTGCCGCCAGTCGAGACCGACGAGATAGTGCGCGCCGGCAGCCGTCACGCCCACGCTCACCGCGACGCCGACGGTCGAAAGGAGGATCGCCGCGGGCAACGCGGGCTTGATCTCCTTCCACTTCGTACCCAGGCCGCCCTCGGCCAGGATCACCACAAGCGCGGCATAGCCGATCACCTGCGTCAGTTCGGCGTTGTCGAAGTGAACGTCGAAGATGCCGTCCTGCCCGATGGCGATCCCGATACCGAGGTACAGCAGCAGGCTGGGGAGCCCGCTGCGGGACGAGATACGTACCGCCGCGACGGCGATGAGCAGAACGAGCGAGCAGACGAGCAGGAGTTCATTGAGCTGGTGGACAGTCAGCGGCCGTTCCTTCCCTCGCACGCCTGCCGGATCGTTCCTCCGGCGGCCGGTACTTCGTTACCTTACCTAATCTTTAACGCTTCCTTGACGCGCTCGATCATCCGTACGATCGCCGTTGGAGGCACCGCGTCCAGGGCGCCGGAGCGCTGCGCCTATGGTTGCTCCAGCACTCAAGGACCACCCTGCCCCTCGAAGGACAGCGATGCCCGCCAACACCACCGCCTCTTCCGGCAAGAAGAAGAAGGGGCGTCGCGCCCGCCTGATCGTGATCGTGCTGGTGTTGGCCCTTGTCGCGGGTGTCGGCTACGGCACGTACTGGAGCATCAGCACGGTGCGCGCCTCCTTCCCGCAGACCACGGGGTCGATCGAGGTCGACGGCCTCTCGGGGCCCGTCGACGTCAAGCGCGACAGTTACGGCATTCCGCAGATCTACGCGGACACCGACGAAGATCTCTTCCGCGCCCAGGGCTTCGTGCAGGCGCAGGACCGCTTCTACGAGATGGACGTCCGCCGTCACATGACGTCGGGCCGGCTCTCCGAGATGTTCGGCGCGGACCTGGTCGACACCGACGCCTTCCTGCGCACGCTCGGCTGGCGCCAGGTCGCGCAGGAGGAGTACGACACCAAGCTGACGCCGGAGACGAAGAAGAACCTCCAGTCGTACGCCGCGGGCGTCAACTCCTACCTCGAAGGCCGCGACGGCAAGGACATCTCCGTCGAGTACGCCGCTCTGGGCTTCGTCAACGACTACACGCCCCAGAAGTGGACGCCCGTCGACTCGGTGGCCTGGCTGAAGGCCATGGCCTGGGACCTGCGCGGCAACATGCAGGACGAGATCGACCGTTCGCTGATGACGAGCAGGCTGAGCGCGAAGCAGATCAAGGACCTGTACCCGTCCTACCCGTACGACCGGAACAAGCCGGTCGTCGAAGAGGGCGCGGTCGACAAGACGACGAAGAAGTACGACCCGAAGGCGTCAGCCACCTCGGACGCGGGCACCGGCACGGGCACGGGCACAGCATCCGGCACTGGCACCGGCACAGCATCCGGCACCGGTACGGGCGTCGGCACAGGCACCGCGGGCAACGCCGCCGCCGACGCGACCCAGGGCTTCCAGTCCCAGCTCTCCGACATCTCCGACGCCCTCGACGAGATCCCCGCGCTGTTCGGCCCGAACGGCAGCGGCATCGGCTCCAACTCCTGGGTCGTCTCCGGCAAGTACACGACCACCAAGAAGCCGCTGCTCGCCAACGACCCGCACCTCGCGCCCCAGCTGCCCTCGCTCTGGTACCAGATGGGCCTGCACTGCCGGAAGGTCTCCGCGACCTGCAAGTACGACACCGCGGGCTACACCTTCTCCGGCATGCCCGGCGTGATAATCGGCCACAACCAGGACATCGCCTGGGGCTTCACCAACCTCGGCGCCGACGTCACCGACCTCTACCTGGAGCAGGTCTCGGACGACGGCTACCTCTACGACGGCAGCACGAAGCCCTTCACCACCCGCGAGGAGACCATCAAGGTCGCCGGCGGCAAGCCGAAGAAGATCACCGTCCGCTCCACCAACAACGGCCCGCTGGTCTCCGACCGCAACGACGAGCTCGGGAAGGTCGGCGAGAAGGCCCCGGTCAGCAACGCAGCCCCCGACCGCGGCGCAGGCTACGGGATCTCCCTCAAGTGGACCGCGCTGATGCCCGGCAAGTCCATGGACGCCGTGTTCGAGCTGAACCGGGCGACGGACTTCAACAGCTTCCGCGCGGCAGCCGCCCACTTCGAGGTCCCCTCCCAGAACCTCATCTACGCCGACACCGAGGGCCACATCGGCTACCAGGCCCCGGGCCGCATCCCGGTCCGTAACGCGGGCGACGGCACCATGCCCGCACCCGGCTGGGACTCGAGCTACCGCTGGAAGGGCTTCATCCCGCAGGACGAGCTGCCGTACGAGTACGACCCGGAGCGCGGCTACATCGTCACCGCGAACCAGGCCGTGATCGACAAGGAGAAGTACCCCTACCTCCTCACCGAGGACTGGGGCTACGGCGCCCGCAGCCAGCGCATCAACGACCTCATCGAGTCGAAGATCTCCGACGGCGGCAAGATCTCCACCGACGACATGCGCACCATGCAGATGGACAACAGCAGTGAGATCGCCAAGCTGCTCACCCCCCACCTGCTGAAGATCGACGTGTCGGACCCGAACGTCCGCGAGACGCAGAAGCTGCTCGAAGGATGGGACTACACGCAGGAACCGGACTCGGCGGCCGCCGCGTACTTCAACGCGGTGTGGCGAAACGTCCTCAAGCTCGCGTTCGGCAACAAGCTGCCCAAGGAGCTGCGGGTCAAGGGGCAGTGCCTCAGCGTCCGTCCCGCCGACGCCACGGGCCCGGTCGACGACCTCGACGAGCGGGTACGCGAATGCGGCCAGCGCGCCAAGGACTCGGCGCAGCCGGACGGCGGCGACCGCTGGTACGAGGTCGTCCGCAAGATGCTCAAGGACGAGAAGAACGAGTGGTGGCAGGCGCCCAAGACCCGGCTCGACAAGGCGACCGAATCCCGTGACGAACTGCTCGCCCGCGCGCTGAAGGACGCCCGCTGGGAGCTGACGGCCAAGCTCGGCAAGGACGTCGACTCCTGGAGCTGGGGCCGCCTGCACCAGCTGGAGCTGAAGAACCAGACCCTCGGTACGAGCGGTCCCGGCTTCGTCCAGTCGCTCCTCAACCGCGGCCCCTGGAACCTGGGCGGCGGCGAGGCGGCGGTCAACGCCACCGGCTGGAACGCGGCGGGCGGCTACGAGGTCATCTGGGTGCCCTCCATGCGCATGGTCGTGAACCTCAACGACCTCGACAGGTCCCGCTGGATCAACCTGACCGGCGCGTCGGGGCACGCGTACAGCGCGCACTACACCGACCAGACCGACAAGTGGGCGAAGGGCGAGCTGCTGGACTGGCCGTTCAGCGACGAGGCGGTCGAGAAGAGCACCACCGACAAACTGGTACTCAGGCCGTAAAACGCCTGACACCGCCCGGCGTCACCACGGCGCTCACGGGGTGGTCGTGCGGTTCTCTCGGGACCCGCGCGACCACCTCTTCGTCGTACAGCAGCACCACCAGGCGGGGCCGCGCGCCGGCCGCCTCCAGCCGGGCGAGCACCCGGTCGTACGAACCGCCGCCCCGCCCGAGCCGCGTCCCGCGCCCGTCCACCGCGAGCCCGGGCAGCAGCACCGCGTCGGCTTCCCGTACGGCGTCCACGCCGAGCCGGGCGCCGCGCGGCTCCAGCAGCCCGAGCCGGGCGCGCACCAGCTGCTCGGCACCCTCGTACTCGGCCCAGTCCAGATCGTTGTCCGCGAGGAGCACGGGAAGCAGCACCCGTACGCCCCGCGCGCGCAGCGCGTCCAGCAGCGCCCGGGTGGCGGGCTCACTCCCGATGGAGACGTACGCGGCGACCGTCCCGGCGTCCGCGAGCTCCGGCAGCTCCAGGGCCCTGCGCGCCAGAACCGCACCGGCCTTCTCGACGTCATCCCTGGTCAACCGGGATCTCATGTCGAGGAGTTCTCGTCGCAACCCGGCCTTGTCAGGCTCGTCACACATCACTTTGGCTCCACAAAACGCCTCGTATGAGAATTTATTGACCGGAGCCTAATCTTCCTCCCATACGCAACGGATATCGTTCTGACCATGACTCAGTCGCACCCCGGGATCAGCAAGGCTGTCATCCCTGCCGCCGGCCTCGGCACCAGGTTCCTGCCGGCGACAAAGGCCACTCCAAAAGAGATGCTGCCTGTCGTCGACAAGCCGGCCATCCAGTACGTGGTCGAGGAGGCCGTGTCCGCGGGCCTCTCCGACGTCCTCATGGTCACCGGCCGCAACAAGCGCCCTCTCGAGGACCACTTCGACCGCAATTACGAGCTGGAATCGGCCCTCGGCCGCAAGGGCGACGCCGAACGTCTCGCCCGGGTGCAGGAGTCGAGCGACCTCGCCACCATGCACTACGTCCGCCAGGGCGACCCCAAGGGCCTCGGCCACGCCGTCCTGTGCGCCGCGCCGCACGTCGGCGACCAGCCCTTCGCCGTACTGCTCGGTGACGACCTGATCGACCCGCGCGACCCCCTGCTGTCCCGGATGATCGAGATCCAGGGGCAGTACGGCGGCAGCGTCATCGCGCTGATGGAGGTCGACCCCGCGCAGATCCACCTGTACGGATCGGCCGCCGTCGAGCCGACCGGTGAAGGCGATGTCGTACGGGTCACCGGCCTGGTCGAGAAGCCCGACCCGGCGGACGCGCCCAGCAACTACGCCATCATCGGCCGCTATGTGCTGGATCCGGCCGTTTTCGACATACTGCGCAAGACCGAGCCGGGCCGCGGCGGCGAGATCCAGCTCACCGACGCCCTCCAGCACCTGGCCGAGACGTATGAATCAGCGGCTGACGCCGCGGGGAAGGCCGGCGGCCCCGTGCACGGCGTCGTCTTCAAGGGCCGCCGCTATGACACCGGTGACCGGGGCGACTATCTGCGTGCCATTGTCAGACTCGCATGCGAACGTGAGGACCTGGGGCCGGAGTTCCGGACCTGGCTTCGCAGTTACGTGACCGAGGAGATGTAGGCACCTTGAGCAGCACGATCTGGTCTGTCGACGAGCACCTTGAGGACATCCTCGCCGCGGTGAGCCCGCTCGAGCCCATCGAGCTGCAACTCCCCGACGCGCAGGGCTGTGTCCTCGTCGAGGACATCACGGTCCAGATCGCGCTGCCGCCCTTCGACAACAGCTCCATGGACGGGTACGCCGTCCGTACGAGCGATGTCGCGGGCGCCACCGAGGAGTTCCCCGCCGTCCTCACCGTCATCGGTGACGTGGCGGCGGGCAGCGCCGAGACGCTCACGGTCGGCCCCGGCGAGGCCGCCCGCATCATGACCGGCGCCCCGCTGCCGCCCGGCGCCGAGGCCGTCGTCCCGGTCGAGTGGACCGACGGCGGTACGGGCGGCGGACCGGCCGCCACGATGCGCGCCGCGAGCGGCGCACCCGAGGGCGCGTCCGGTGAGGTCCGGGTCCACCGCCCCGTCGAGGCGCGGGCGCACGTCCGCGCGCGCGGCAGCGACGTCCAGGCCGGCGACCTGGCCCTGGAGGCCGGTACGGTCGTGGGCCCGCCCCAGATCGGCCTGCTGGCGGCCATCGGCCGCGCCACCGTGAAGGTCAGGCCCCGCCCCCGCGTAGTCGTCCTGTCGACCGGCAGCGAACTGGTGCAGCCCGGCGAGCAGTTGGCGGCCGGCCAGATCTACGACTCCAACAGCTTCGCGCTGACCGCCGCCGCCCGCGACGCCGGAGCCATCGCCTACCGCGTCGGTGCCGTCACCGACGACGCCGAGACGCTCCGCGCCACCATCGAGGACCAGCTGATCCGCGCCGACATGATCGTCACGACCGGTGGCGTCAGCGTCGGCGCGTACGACGTGGTCAAGGAGGCACTGTCCTCGGTGGGCGACGAGGACGAGCCCGGCAGCGGCATCGACTTCCGCAAGCTCGCCATGCAGCCCGGCAAGCCGCAGGGCTTCGGCTCCATCGGCCCCGAGCACACCCCACTGCTCGCCCTCCCGGGCAACCCGGTCTCGTCGTACGTCTCCTTCGAGCTGTTCGTACGCCCGGCGATCCGCGCCCTGATGGGCCTCAAGGACGTGCACCGCCCGAAGGTCCGCGCGGCCTTGATCGTTGACAAGCCGCTCTCCTCCCCGGCCGGTAAGCGCCAGTTCCTGCGGGGTACGTACGACGAGAAGTCGGGCTCCGTCACCCCTGTCGGCGGCGCCGGATCGCACCTCGTCGCGGCCCTCGCCCGGGCCGACGCGCTGATCACCGTCCCGGAGGACACCACCGAGGTCGAGCCGGGCACCGAGGTCGACGTGGTCCTGCTCGGCTGACCGGCGCCCGGTGGGAGTACCGTGTCTGCCCTCACAGGCCCTGACCGGGAGCGCCACACGTAATGAGTACGCACGAACGGCTCACGCACATCGACGAGGCGGGGGCGGCCCGCATGGTCGACGTCTCGGCCAAGGACGTCACCGCGCGCACCGCGCGCGCCACCGGACGCGTCCTTGTCGCGCCGCGCGTCGTCGAGCTGCTGCGCGGCGAGGGGGTCCCCAAGGGTGACGCCCTCGCCACCGCCCGTATCGCGGGCATCATGGGCGCCAAGCGCACGCCCGACCTGATCCCGCTCTGCCACCCGCTCGCGCTCTCCGGCGTGAAGCTGGACCTGGCGGTCGCCGACGACGCCGTCGAGATCGCCGCGACGGTGCGTACGACGGACCGTACGGGCGTCGAGATGGAGGCGCTGACGGCCGTCACGGTCGCCGCGCTCACCGTGATCGACATGGTGAAGGCGGTCGACAAGGGCGCGGTCATCACCGACGTGCGCGTCGAGGAGAAGACGGGCGGCAAGTCCGGCGACTGGAGCCGGGCATGAGTCCCCGCGCCGGAGAGGTGTACAGCCACAGCCACGAGCCGGCGGCCGAGCCTCGGCCCACCGCCACCGCCACTGCTCCCGCGTCGGCGCCGGACGCCTCCGTACCGCGCCGCGCCCTGGTCGTGACGGCCTCCAACCGGGCCTCCGCCGGGGTCTACGCCGACCGGGGCGGTCCGATCCTCGCCGAGGCCCTGCGCGGTCTGGGCTTCGAGGTCGAAGGACCGCAGGTGGTCCCCGACGGCGACCCGGTGGAGCAGGCCCTGCGCGCCGGGGTCGCAGCCGCGTACGACGTCATCCTGACCACGGGCGGCACCGGCATCTCGCCGACCGACCGCACGCCCGACGCCACCCGCCGAGTCCTCGACTACGACATTCCGGGCATCCCCGAGGCGATCCGAGCCGAGGGGATCGGGAAGGTCCCGACCGCCGCGCTCTCCCGCGGACTCGCGGGCGTCGCGGGCCGGACCCTGATCGTGAACCTGCCGGGCTCCACCGGCGGCGTACGGGACGGGCTCGCGGTCCTGGAGCGCCTCCTGCTCCACGCCGTGGACCAGATCAGGGGCGGCGACCACCCCGGGTCCGGGTCCGGTTCCGGATCCCCCCTACCGGGGAGCCAGAGCTGAACGCTTCGTCCTGGCCGGTCGAGCTGGCGGACGGTGATGTCGCCCTCCGCCCGATAAGGCTTCGCGACCAGCGGAGCTGGCGCGAGGTGAACCGGCGCAACCGCGACTGGCTGCGCCCCTGGGAGGCCACGATCCCGCCGCCCGCGCCGACGGGCCCGGTGGCGCAGCGCCCCACGTACCGTCAGATGGTCCGCCACCTGCGCTCCGAGGCGAACGCCGGCCGGATGCTGCCCTTCGTCATCGAGTACCGGGGCGAGCTGGTCGGCCAGTTGACGGTCGCCGGGATCACCTGGGGATCGATGTGCTCCGGGCACGTCGGTTACTGGGTGGATCGCGAGGTGGCGGGCCGCGGCGTGATGCCGACGGCCGTCGCCCTCGCCGTCGACCACTGCTTCCGTACGGTCGGTCTGCACCGCATCGAGGTCTGCATTCGGCCCGAGAACACGCCAAGTCGCCGGGTCGTGGAAAAGCTCGGATTCCGCGAGGAGGGTCTGCGCCCCCGATATCTCCACATCGACGGCGGGTGGCGCGACCATCTGGTCTACGCGCTCACGGCGGAAGAAGCGCCCGAGGGGCTGCTGAACCGCTGGCACCAGGCACGACCCGGCACATCCCATAAATGAAATAAGTGTTCGAAATTGACCGGCTGTTGACTGCAAAAGGACCCACAAAGCAGCCTGTTGATCCGATCAGTCACAAAAAAAGTTCGAGTTATCAGCCAGATCGTGCGACACACCGGCTCAATTGGCGGATGGGCTTGCGCGAACCCCTCTACGGTGTGGGGTGTGAGCAGCAGCGGCCTGATTTACGCAGTCATCGTCGGGGCCTGGGCCGCCTACTTGGTGCCGATGTGGCTCCGCAGGCAGGACGAGCTCAACGAGGCCCGTCCGACGGAACGCTTCAGCACCGCCATCCGGCTGCTGTCCGGACGGGCGGCAATGGAGCGCCGATACGCCAGGGAGCTGCAGGAGCGCGCCGCGGATGAGGCGGAGCCCGACGTGGACCCGGACGCGGTCACGGACCGATTGAGTTCCGTGGACGTCCGGGCCTTCGCCGTGCCCCCGACGCAAGCAACGGAGCGCCCTGCCGCACGCGAGGACGTGCGGGAGAAGGCGCGCGACGGCGCCCGGGAGAGCGTGCGGGAGCACGCGCGGGAGGAACGGCGGGTGCGGGCCGCGAGCGCCGCCGCCGAACGCGCCCGGCGCTCGAAGGTCCTCGCGCGCCGCCGGCGCACCACCGTGATCCTCTTCCTCGGCTTCACCCTCGGCGCGGTCGTCGCGGCGGTCGGCGGGCTCCAGTTCCTCTGGGCGCCGGCCGTCCCCGCCGTACTGCTGAGCACGTACATCGTGCATCTGCGGACGACCGAGCGGCGGCGCTTCGCCTTCACCATGGACCGGCGCAGGGCGGAAGCGGCGGCGCAGCGGCTGCGCGAGCGCCGCCCGCACCCGGGCCGCCGGACCGTCTCCGCGGAGCCGGACGAGGAGCCTGTCGTACGCCCGGAACCCGAACCGGCGCCCGCGGTGTCGCCGCAGGAGGCGGGCCGCCGCGCCCTGGTGGAGCAGACGGACCACGCGGAGTGGGTGGACCAGCAGCGCGAGCGTGAGCGTGGCGCGGCCCGTGGCGAGAGCTGGGACCCGGTCCCGGTCCCGCTGCCGACGTACGTCACCGCTCCCGTCGCCCCGCGCGCCACCGGCAGCGTGGACTTCGGCGACCCGGGCACCTGGAGCTCGGCCCGGTCGAGCACCGCCGAGCCGACGCCCGCCCCCGAAGCCCCGCCGGCCGCCGACCCGGCCCCGGGCCGCCGCACGAACCCTGCCCGTCGCGACCGGAGCCGCGGCCGCACGCCGCTCTTCGACCAGTACGAAGAGGGAGACCGGCCGCGGGCTGCCAACGAGTGACCAGCGAAGGAACGGATTTCCAAGCACCCCGATCGAGGTGCTAAAGTTTCACTCGTTGCAAGGGCCTGTGGCGCAGTCTGGTAGCGCACCTCGTTCGCATCGAGGGGGTCTGGGGTTCAAATCCCCACAGGTCCACCGCAGCTCAGAGCCCCTGCCGGGGAAACCCGGCAGGGGCTCTTTGGCGTTGTGCGGCGGCGTCGTGCTGCGATGAAGGTCACCGCCGCTTGAACTCCGCCGGGCCGCCGTTCATTTCGATGGTGCCGTCCGGAAGGACATGCGTCACAGCCCCAGCGGTTTGGCGAAGCAGCGGCTGTCCTCGTACTCGCGGAAGTGGCCGAACTTCTCGGTCGGTGTGTAACCGCTCGACGTGTAGAGGCTGATGGCCTCCGGCTGCTGCGTGCCCGTCTCCAGCACCATCCGTCTGCGGCCGGCCGCGCGGGCGTCGTCCTCCAGTACGGCGAGGATGCGGCGGGCCAGGCCGATGCCGCGGCAGGCGGGGATCACGTACATGCGCTTGAGTTCGGCGTCGCCGTCCGAGTAGCCCTCGCCGTTCTCGTCCTGGGCGCGCCAGGCGCCGGTGGCGACGGGGCGTTCCTGATCGTCGTACGCGACGAGGAAGAGACCGCCCGGCGGCCGGAACATCGTCGGGTCGAGAGGCGTCGTGTCGCCCTCGCCGTCGTAGCGCTCGATGTACTCCTGCTGCACTTCGGCTTCGAGCTTGACGGCGTCGGGGTGGTCGTAAGGGCGCGGGCGGATATTCATGCGTATCAGCGTACTTCTATGCAGAGTGTCGTGCCGGGTGTTTTCCGGGGTCTGTATTGTGCCGGGGTGCTCACTGTGACAAGCGTGAATGTTAACGGCCTGCGCGCCGCCGCCAAGAAGGGCTTCGTGCCGTGGCTGGCCGAAACCTCCGCCGATGTGATCTGCCTCCAGGAGGTACGGGCCGAACCGGAGCAGCTGCCGGAGGAGGTGCGCGACCCCGAGGGCTGGCACGTCGTGCACGCCCCGGCCGCCGCCAAGGGGCGGGCGGGCGTCTCCCTGTATACGCGGCGGGAGCCGGAGCGGGTGCAGGTCGGATTCGGCAGCACCGAGTTCGACGCGAGCGGGCGGTACGTCGAGGCGGACCTGCCCGGCGTCACGGTCGCCAGCCTGTATCTGCCCTCCGGTGAGGTCGGCACGGAGCGGCAGGACGAGAAGGTGCGGTTCATGGACGAGTTCCTGCCGTACTTGAAGGGGCTCAAGGAGCGCGCGGCGGCGGACGGGCGCGAGGTGCTGGTGTGCGGTGACTGGAACATCGCCCACCAGGAGGCCGACCTCAAGAACTGGAAGGCGAACCGGAAGTCCTCCGGGTTCCTGCCGGAGGAGCGGGCCTGGCTGTCGCGGGTGTTCGACGAGGCGGAGTACGTCGACGTGGTGCGCGCGCTGCACCCGGACCAGGAGGGGCCGTACTCCTGGTGGTCGTACCGCGGGAAGGCCTTCGACAACGACTCGGGCTGGCGCATCGACTACGCGGTGGCGACGCCGGGGCTGGCCGGCCGGGCGGTCAAGGCGTACGTCGAGCGGGCGGCCAGTTATGACCTGCGCTGGTCGGACCATGCGCCGGTGACGGTGGTCTTCGAGCGCTGAGTCCGCTGGGTGGGGGCCGGCCGGCCGGGTGGCTCAGGCTTCTTTCTCGGCTCTGATCAGCCGGTCCATGGCCATCGAGAGTTCCGCCTCGACGACGCTCTTGGCGAGCGGGCGCAGGCGTTGCAGAGAGGCGGCCGACGTGTCGTCGCTCAGGTGGGAGCGGACCATCGCCGCGAAGATCTCCGCCATGGCCGTCGTGTGTTCGCGCACCTCCCTGCCCGCCTGGAGCACAGCGGCCAGCGGTACGCCCTCGCGCACCAGCGCAGCCGACACGTCCAGCAGGCGGCGGCTGATGTGGACGATCTCCTCGCCGTCGGTGGCCAGATAGCCCAGGTCGAGCGCCGCGGCGAGATTCTCCGCGGTGACCTCGCCCGCGAAGTGGTCGGCGAGGGCCTCGGGGGTGAGCCGGACCGGCGTCTCCTCGGTCCAGGTGGCGGGGGCGGCGTCGTCGCCGACGCCGAACAGCTCGCCGACGTCGCGGCCGCTCTCGAAGGTGGTGGTCAGGTCCGCGATGCCGTTCAGGGTGTGGCCGCGCTCCAGCAGCGCGGCGATGGTGCGCAGCCGGGCCAGGTGGTGGTCGTCGTACCAGGCGATACGGCCCTCACGGCGCGGTGGCGGAAGCAGCTTGCGCTCGCGGTAGAAGCGCAGGGTGCGCACGCTGATGCCGGCCTCCCTGGCCAGCTCCTCCATGCGGTACTCGCGGGCTGCCGTGACTTTGTCCACGCCGGAACCTTATGTCGTACCGCCGGTAACTTTCCTCTGTTCCACCCCTACCCATGAGTACGACACTGCTCTACTCTCCCAATCGTGCCAGTGATTGCTGGCAGAGTCGTGGGACCGCGGGAGGCGTCGTCATGGCCGAGCACGAGCATGTACGAGTGGCGGTGATCGGATCCGGATTCGGTGGCCTGGGCGCCGCGGTCCGGCTGCGCCGCGAGGGGATCACCGACTTCGTCGTCCTGGAGCGCGCCGATGCGGTGGGCGGCACCTGGCGGGACAACAGCTACCCGGGATGTGCGTGCGACGTACCGTCCCATCTGTACTCGTTCTCGTTCGCGCCCAATCCCGACTGGCCGCGCACCTTCTCGGGCCAGGAGCACATCCGGGCGTACCTGGAGCACGTCACCGACACCTTCGGGCTGCGGCCGCACATCCGGCTGAACCACGAAGTGAAGATGATGCACTGGGACGGCGACGAACTGCGCTGGGAGATCGAGACCGCGCATGGCGACACGATCACCGCGGACGTCGTGGTGTCGGCCACCGGGCCGCTGTCCGATCCGAAGATCCCGGATGTTCCCGGGCTCGACGGGTTCCCCGGCAAGGTCTTCCATTCGGCGCGGTGGGACCACGACTACGACCTGCGCGGCAAGCGCGTCGCGATGATCGGGACGGGCGCGTCCGCGATCCAGATCGTGCCGTCGATCCAGCCGGTCGTGGCCGGACTGACGCTCTTTCAGCGTACGCCGCCGTGGGTGATGCCGCGCATGGACCGGGCGATCACCGGGCCCGAGCGGTGGCTGCACCGGCAGCTGCCGTTCACCGGGAAGGCGCGGCGCGGACTGCTCTTCGGGATAAGGGAATTGCAGGTCACCGCGTTCACAAAGCACCCGAACCAGCTGGGCGCCATCGAGTCGCTCGCCAAGGCCAACATGGCCAAGGCGATCAAGGACCCGGAGCTGCGGGCCAAGCTGACACCGTCGTACCGGATCGGCTGCAAGCGCATCCTGCTGTCGAGTTCGTACTACCCGGCGCTCGCCAAGCAGAACGTGGATGTGGTGGCTTCGGGGCTCAAGGAGGTGCGCGGCTCGACGGTGGTGGCGGCCGACGGGACCGAGGCGGAGGTCGACGCGATTGTCTTCGGTACGGGCTTCCACGTCACCGACATGCCGATCGCCGAGCGGGTGGTGGGCGCGGACGGCATCACGCTCGCCGAGGCGTGGAAGGACGGGATGGAGTCGCTGCGCGGCGCGACGGCGGCGGGTTTCCCCAACTGGATGACGATCATCGGGCCGAACACCGGGCTCGGGAACAGCTCGATGATTCTGATGATCGAGTCCCAGTTGAACTACATGGCCGACTATCTCCGGCAGTTGCGGGTCCTGGGCGGCAGGGTGGCGCTCGGCGCGCGGGCTTCGGCCGTGCACGCGTGGAACCGGCGGGTGCAGGACCGGATGAAGCGGACCGTGTGGAGCACGGGCGGCTGCGACAGCTGGTACCTGGACGCGAACGGTCGCAACACCACCATCTGGCCCGGTACGCCGAGCGAGTTCCGGCGCGCGACGCGGGAGGTGAACCTCGCGGAGTACGAGGTCATCCGGGCGGCGCGGGATGCGGAGGGCGCTCCGGGTGCTCAGGGCGTTGAGGGCGTTGACGGTGCTCAGGGTGCTCAGGGTGCTCAGGGTGCTCGAGCGACCGTCGGTGACGAGGCCGAGACCGCGGAGGCCGTCGCATGAGCCGGCTGATGAAGGTCGTGGGTGAGCCGCTGGTCGCCTCGCGCGAGCTGACCGCCGTCTCCGCCGACGGGTCGCGCCTGCATGTCGAGGTGTACGGGCCCGAAGGTGCCCCCGCGCTGGTCCTGGCGCACGGCTGGACCTGCTCGACGCTCTTCTGGTCGGCGCAGATACGGGAGCTGGCCGGTGCCGGCTCCGGTGAGTACCGGGTCGTGGTCTACGACCAGCGGGGGCACGGGCGTTCGCCGGCCGTCGGGCGCGACGGTTACAGCACCGACGCCCTCGCCGACGACCTCGAAGCGGTGCTCGCCGCCGCGCTCGCGCCGGGCGAGCGGGCCGTACTGGCCGGGCACTCCATGGGCGGCATGACGATCATGGCCGCCGCCGGGCGGGCCGGGTTCCGTGAGCACGCGGCGGCCGTTCTGCTGTGCAGTACGGGCAGTTCGCGGCTGGTCGCCGAGTCGCTCGTACTGCCGATGCGGGCGGGGCGGCTGCGGACGCGGCTCACGCGGGCGGTGCTGGGGGCGCGGGCGCCGCTCGGGCCCGTTACGGCGCTGTCGAAGGCGCTTCTCAAGTACGGGACGATGGGGCCCGGGACCTCGCCGGAGCGGGTGGCGGAGTGTGCTCGTATCGTCCACGCCTGTCCGCGAGCGGCGCGGGTGGCCTGGTCGCACGTGCTCGGGGAGCTTGATCTCGCGGCTGGTCTAGCGGAGTTGACCGTCCCCACTGCCTTCATCGCGGGGAGCGCCGACCGGCTGACGCCGCCCGTGCACGCCCGAGAGATCGTGGCCGCGTTGCCGAATTCGCTGGGGCTCACCGAGCTGACCGGGGTCGGGCACATGACTCCGGTGGAGGCGCCGGAGGCCGTCACGGCGAAGCTCCGTGAACTTGTGACCCAGTACGTCGCCGTCCCGGCTGTCCGTGATGAAGAGAAGGAGCAGGCCGTATGAGCAGCAGGCAGAGCCTTGAGGGTCAGGTCGCGGTCGTCACGGGCGCGGCGCGGGGGGTCGGCGAGCTGCTGGCCCGCAAGTTGTCGGCGCGCGGGGCGAAGGTGGCGCTGGTCGGCCTGGAGCCGGACGAGCTGAAGGCGGTGGCGGGGCGGCTGCACTCGGAGGCGGACTGGTGGTACGCCGATGTCACCGACCACGAGGCGATGGCGCAGGTCGCGCGGGAGGTGAAGGAGCGCTTCGGGAAGGTCGACATCGTCGTCGCCAACGCGGGGGTCGCTTCCGGGGGGCCGTTCGTGGACTCCGATCCGGTTGCGTGGCGGCGGGTCATCGAGGTCAACCTGATCGGCGGGGCGGTGACGGGGCGGGCGTTCCTTCCGGTGCTCATGGAGAGCCGGGGGTACTTCCTCCAGATCGCGTCACTGGCGGCGATCACGCCGGCGCCGATGATGACGGCGTACTGCGCGTCGAAGTCGGGGGTCGAGGCGTTCGCGCACTCGCTGCGGGCCGAGGTCGGGTATCGCGGGGTGCGGGTCGGGGTCGGGTACCTGTCGTGGACCGACACGGACATGGTGCGGGGCGCGGACGAGGACGACGTGATGCGGGAGCTGCGGCAGCGGCTGCCCTGGCCTTCGAACCGGACGTATCCGCTCGGTCCGGCGGTCGACCGGATCGTCGCGGGGATCGAGCGGCGCTCGTCGCACGTGTACGCGCAGTGGTGGCTGCGGGGGATGCAGTCCGTGCGGGGCTATCTGCCGACGCTCATCGGTGTGGTGGGGCAGCGGGAGATGAAGCGGTTCGAACCCCGGCTGGCGGGGGTCTCGAAGGGGCTTGTGGGGGCGGGCGGCGAGGCGGACGAAAAGGCGCGTACGCAGCGTTGATGAAGGCGGTGTACGCAGCGTGATGATCGAAATGCGTTGAATGTCCGGTCGTGTCAGTCTGGTCGAGGCCCAGCGGGGCGATACGCCCCGCTTCCACCCCCTCACATCCCCGTAGGAGTGAACCTCATGGGTATCAAGGACCAGTTCAAGGACAAGGCGCAGGAGCTCGCGGACCAGGCGAAGCAGGCCAAGCAGTCGAAGCAGGGCACGCAGGACAACCCGCCTTCGCGCGGTACGCAGGACGAGGCGTCGGAGCGACTCCGGCGGGCCCGGGAGGACCGGGACCTGGGGCAGGGCCAGGACATGCTCGACGACGAGCTGGGCGAGGGCCCGGAGCGTTACCGGGCTTGACGCGGTGGCTTCGCGAGGCGGTGCCTTGCGACTGCCCGCGTGAGGAAGGGCGCACCCGATCACCACCGGGTGCGTCTTTCCGCGTGGCGGGGCGGGGCGGGGTTGGGGGTGGGCCGGCTTCGCCCCGGCCCGGTGGGCCGGTTCCGGGCGCTGCGCGCCGGGCCCTGGCGGGTTCGGCGACGGCGGCTGAGGTGCGGTGCGTGTTTCGGGGGCTGCGGGGTGTGGTGCGGGGCGGGTTTCGGCGCCGGGCGCCGAGACGGACGTACTGCAACCCGCAGTCGCCGGCGGTGCTCTGCCGAGTGCTGGGTGCTGGTGACCTGCGCTACCCGCAACCCCTCCAGCGGGCGGGTGGGGCGGCCCTCGGCCGCGCTCCAGCCGGCGCTGTGGCGTCCTCCGGGCGTCAGCTCGTGCGGGGCGGGAGGTCGGGGCGGGTCTTGTTGGGGACGTTCGTGTACGTCGGCGGGGTCGCCGCCGGGCGCGACGCCAGGAGGTCCAGGGCCACCTGGACCGCGTCGTCCAGCTGCGCGTGGCGGCCTTCCGCCCAGTCGAGCGGCGTGCGCAGTGCCTCTATGTCCGGCTCCACACCGTGGTTCTCCACCGACCAGCCGTACGCGTCGAACCACGCCGCGTTCATCGGCACCGTGATCACCGTGCCGTCGCCGAGGGTGTGGCGGCCCGTCATGCCCACCACCCCGCCCCACGTGCGCTGGCCCACCACCGGGCCGAGGCCCAGGAGTTTGAACGCCGCCGTGATCATGTCGCCGTCCGAGGACGTCGCCTCGTCGGCCAGGGCCACCACCGGCCCCCGGGGGCCGTTCGAGGCGTACGACACCGGCTCCGCGTCCCGCGTCAGGTCCCAGCCGATGATGACGCGGGTGAGCTTCTCGACGACCAGTTCGCTGATGTTGCCGCCCGCGTTGCCCCGTACGTCGACGATCAGAGCGGGGCGTGAAACCTCCATCCGCAGGTCGCGGTTGAACTGCGCCCAGCCGGAGCCCCCCATGTCGGGGATGTGCAGGTAGCCGCATTTGCCGCCGCTCAGCTCGCGGACGACCTCGCGGCGTTTGGCCACCCAGTCCTGGTAGCGGAGCGGGCGCTCGTCGATCAGCGGGACGATCGCCACCCGGCGCGCCGGGCCTTCGCCCTCCGCCGGCTTGAACGTCAGCTCCACCGTCGTCCCCCCGGCCGCCGCGAGGAGCGGGGACGGGCCCGCCACCGGATCCACCGGGCGGCCGTCCACGTGCGTGAGGATCGCGCCCTCCCTGATGCCCGTACCGGCCAGCGGCGACCGCGCCTTGGAGTCGGACGACTCGCCGGGGAGGATCCGCCGTACCATCCATTGCCCGTCCCGGCACACGAAGTTCGCGCCGAGCAAACCCATCGCCCGCTGGTAGTGCGGCGGCCCCTCGTTGCGGCGCGCGGCGGCGACGTACGCGTGCGAGGTTCCCAGCTCGCCCAGCACCTCGCGGAGCAGATCCGCGAACTCGTCGGGGGTCGCCACGCGTTCGAGGAGCGGGCGGTACTGGTCGAGGATCGCCCCCCAGTCGATGCCGCACATGTCCGGCTCCCAGAAGTACGCCCGGACGATGCGGCCCGCCTCCGCGTACGCCTGCCGCCACTGCGCCTCCGGGTCGACCTGGTGCAGGATGCGGCGCAGGTCCAGATAGACCGTCGAGTCGCTGTCGCCCGTCTCGGTGGCCGGGACCGCGCGCAGCTCGCCCTCGTCCATCACCACCAGGCGTGACCCGTCACCGCTCACCGCGAACCAGTCCAGGTGGTCGACCAGTTCCGTCTTGCGTGCCTTGGTGAGGTTGAAGTGTTCGAGGGTCGGGCGCCCCGACATGTCCGCCGGATTGGCGAACGTCTCGCCCAGGGCTCCCGAGATCGGCCAGCGCAGCCACACCAGACCGCCGCCGGAAACCGGTTGCAGACCTGAGTATTTGGACGCGGAGACGGGGAACGGCGTCACGCGGTTGGGCAGGCCCTCCACCTCCACCAGCACCGTCACGCCGTCGGTGCTCTCGCTGTCCTCGCCCTCCACCGGATCCAGCCCGCCTGCCGCCGGGCGCCCTTCCGCGGACAGGGCGAAGGGGGACGGTGTCGCCGAGGAGAGCGTGACGAGGTACGGGCGGCAGCCCAGGGGGAACGAGAGGTCGCCGGTGTGGACGTCGTACACCGGGTCGAAGCCTCGCCAGGAGAGGAAGGCCAGGTAGCGGCCGTCGCTCGTGAAGACCGGGTTCTCGTCCTCGAAGCGGCCGTTCGTGACGTCGATGATCTGCTTCGTCTTGATCTTGGCCATCTTGATCTGGCGCAGCGAGCGGCCGATGCCGGGGTGCGACCAGGTCAGCCAGGCTCCGTCGGGGGAGAAGGCCAGGTCGCGGACCGGGCCGTTCGTGGAGCGGGTCAGTTCGGTGACGCTGGGTGCGGCTGGTGTCTCTTCTGGTTCTTCCGTCGTGTCCACCAGGAGCAGCCGGCCGTCGTGCGAGGCGATCGCCAGGCGTTCGCCCTCCGGGTCCGACACCAGTTCGTGTACGCGCCCGAGCTTGCCGGACGCGAGGCGGCGTCGCTCGCGGTCGCCGCTCGCGCGCGGCAGGTACGCGATCTCGATCGCGTCCTCGCCCTCCGCGTCGGTGATGTACGCGACCTTGCCGCCGCCACCGAGCATCTCGGGCAGGCGGGCCCGTACGCCGGGGATGTCCGTGATCGTGCGGGCCGGGCCGTCGCGGTGGGTCAGCCAGTACAGGCTGCCCCGGACCACCACGGCGCTGGCGCGTCCTGTTGTGTCGACCGACAGGCCGTCCACGTTGGCGGCCGCCGGGACGTGGTACTTGCGCCGGCCGGCGCGGGGGCCGCCGAGGCGGACTTCCAGGCGGCGGGGTGTCGCGCCGGGGGAGAGGTCGTCCACCAGCCACAGGTCGCCCGCGCACTGGTAGACCACCCGGGTGCCGTCGCTGGAGGCGTTGCGGGCGTAGAACGCGTCGTGGTCGGTGTGGCGGCGGAGGTCCGTGCCGTCGTACGCGCAGGAGTAGAGGTTGCCCACGCCCTCGTGGTCGGAGAGGAAGGCGATGCGTCCGTTCACGAACATGGGGCAGTTGATGTGGCCGCCGATGTCGGGGAGCAGTCGCTTGCCGTGCAGCCACAGGCGGCCCGTGGCGCCGCCCCGGTAGCGCTTCCAGGCTGCCGGCTCGTGCGGGGGCTTTCCGGTGAGCAGGAGCGTACGGCGCTCGTTGTCGATGTCCGCGATCGCGATGTCGGAGACCGGGCCCCAGGGCAGCTTGGAGCCGGGGCTGCCGTCTGTGGGGAGGGTGTAGGCCCAGGAGAAGTGGGAGAAGGGCTGGCCGTGGGAGGCGACGGCCAGGATGTGCGCGGGGGCGTCGGGTGTTTCGGGCGCCCAGCCGCAGACCCGGGTGTCGAGTGAACCCCAGTGGCTGAGCCTGCGGGCGGGGCCGCCGTCCACGGGGGCGATGTGGACCTCGGGGTCCAGGCTGCGCCAGGTCGTAAACGCGATGTGGCGGCCGTCGGGGGAGAAGCGGGGGTGGGAGACCTTCGTACGGTCGACGGTGATGCGCCAGGCGCGGTCCGGCTGCTTTCCGGGGGGCGCGATCGGGGCCAGCCAGAGGTCGTCCTCTGCCGCGAAGCACAGGAGGTCGCCGTGCAGGTGCGGGAAGCGGAGGTACGCGTGCGTGTTGCTTCCGGGGGTCGGCTTTTCTCCGGGGGCGTCGGGGTCGGTGCCGCGCCGGGGCGTTTCCTCGGGCGTCGAACGTTCGGCTACCGCTTTGTATCCCTCGGGGTGGTTGCGTTCAACGCCCTGCGGGGAGCGCCCCGGCACGTCCCCTCCCGGCACCGTGGAGTGCGAGGCGGGGGTGTCTGTCGCGCCCTCGGTCGCGTCGGCCGGAGGTATGCCCTCCGCGCCCAGGGGCTCGGTGGGCTGGGGCTCTTGCGGGCCGACGGACCCGGGTGCGTCGCTCACCCCCCAATGCTTTCCCCGGGGCGGGGGCGCGGCAACTTGTGGCGCAGAACACCACCGAAACGGTTTCGTTTCGGTGGGAGAGCTACGTAAAGTTGTGGTGTACGAAACCGTTTCGTTCGCTAGGAGGTGGTGGGGATGGCACGTACGCGGCTCACGCCTGAGCGTGAAGGCGAGTTGTACGAGGCTGTGCTCGACCTGCTCCGCGAAGTCGGGTACGACGGTCTGACCATGGACGCCGTCGCGTCCCGCACCCGGTCCAGCAAGGCCACCCTCTACCGCCAGTGGGGGAGCAAGCCGGAGCTTGTGGCCAGGGCGCTGCGGCACAGCAAGCCCGTCAGTCTGGCCGATATCGACACCGGGTCTTTGCGCGGTGACTTTCACGCCCTGGTGGAGCGGACGGACGACTGTCAGCTGGAGAGGGACTCCGCGCTGATGCGGGGGCTCGCCCAGGCCGTGCACCAGAACCCCGATCTCCACCAGGCGCTTCGGGAGTTGCTCATCGCGCCCGAGCTCACCGGGCTCGACGGCCTGCTGCGGCGTGCCGTCGACCGGGGGGAGATCCCCGCCGAGACGGCCGCCCTGCGGTACGTCCCGCACATGCTGGTCGGCGCCTTCGTCGCCCAGGAACTCATCGAGGGCCGGTCGCCCGACCGGGCCTTTCTCTCCGACTACGTCGATGCCGTGGTGCTGCCCGCGTTGGGCGTCGCCTGATGGTCTTGGCTTAGCGCCGTAGCGGCGCCGTGGTCTCCCCGCCCGGCGTCCGTCCCCGTAGAAACGCTCCACCTGACGCGCACCGCTCTTGTCGTCGGGCTGGTCACCCCTGCCCTGTTCGCACCAACGACCTGACCGGGAGTACGCCCTCGTGGCCACATTCCTCTACAAAATGGGCCGGTTCGCCTTCAGGCGCCGCCTCTTCGTCGCCCTCGCGTGGATTGTCCTGCTGGTGCTCGCCGGTGTCGGCGCCGCCTCTGCTTCCACCGCCACTTCCAGTTCCTTCTCCATACCGGGGACCGAGGCTCAGAAGGCCTTTGATCTCCTTGACGAGCGCTTCCCCGGTGCTGCCGCGGACGGTGCCACCGCCCGTGTGGTGTTCAAGGCTCCTGACGGGGAGCTGATGACCGATCCCGATCACCGGGGTGAGGTGCAGAAGGTTGTTGACGGCCTGAAGTCCGGGGCCGGGGCCGACCAGATCGCCTCGGTTGTCGATCCGTACGCGGGCAAGGCTGTGAGCCGGGACGGGACTACGGCGTACACCCAGGTCTCGTACAAGGTCAGCGGCATGGAGCTGACCGAGGAGGCCCGGGAAGCGCTTGTCGAAGCCGGTGACGAGGCTCGCGACGCCGGGCTGACCGTCGAGATCGGCGGCGACGCGCTTCAGGCCGTGCCCGAGACGGGCGCCGGTGAGATCGTAGGAGTTGTGGTGGCCGCGATCGTGCTGGTCATTACCTTCGGGTCGCTGGTCGCCGCCGGGCTGCCGCTGCTCACCGCGATCATCGGGGTGGGGATAGGTGTCTCCACCATCGCCGCGCTCGCGAATGTTCTTGATCTCGGTTCTACGACGTCGACGCTCGCCATGATGATCGGGCTCGCCGTCGGGATCGACTACGCGCTGTTCATCGTGTCCCGTTACCGCGCCGAACTGGCCGAGGGGCGTGAGCCGGAGGACGCGGCCGGGCGGGCCGTCGGCACCGCCGGGTCGGCCGTGGTGTTCGCCGGGCTGACCGTCGTGATCGCGCTGGTCGGGCTCGCTGTCGTCAACATTCCCATGCTGACGAAGATGGGCTTCGCCGCCGCCGGGACCGTGGTGATCGCCGTTCTCATCGCGCTCACGCTGGTGCCGGCTCTGCTCGGCTTCGCGGGCAAGAAGGTCTTCGGACGCAAGGCCCGCAAGCGGCAGAGTGCCGCCGCCGAAGGTGCGGACAAGCCCAACATGGGTACGCGCTGGGCCCGCTTCGTACTGCGCAGGCCCGTTGCTGTGCTGGTCGCGGCAGTGGTGGGGCTCGGTGTCGTCGCCGTACCGGCGGGCTCGCTGGAGATGGGGCTGCCCGACGACGGTTCTCAGCCTGTCAGTACTACTCAGCGCAAGGCCTACGACCTCCTCTCGGACGGCTTCGGGCCCGGGTCCAACGGGCCGCTGATGGTGGTCGTCGACGTCGAGGCGGCCGAGAAGCCCAAGGACGCGGTTGGTCGGGTCGTCGAGGTGGTCAAGGGCATGGACGGTGTCGCCGCCACCGTGCCGGGGCCGCTGAACAAGGCCGGTGACACGTCGGTCGTCACCGTTGTCCCGAAGGACCGGCCCAGC
Source organism: Streptomyces sp. TRD_SC_5 (assembly GCF_056836825.1). Lineage (NCBI taxonomy): Bacteria > Bacillati > Actinomycetota > Actinomycetes > Kitasatosporales > Streptomycetaceae > Streptomyces > Streptomyces sp. TRD_SC_5. Next base: position 4,324,135 of record NZ_JBWZZS010000001.1, read on the forward strand.
TCGGCGGGGACCGAGGAGCTCGTGCGCTCCATCCGGGAGGCCGGTGCGGGCATTACGTCCGACACCGGCGCCGAGGTCCTGGTCACCGGCGCCACGGCCATGAACATCGACTTCTCGCAGAAGATGAACGACGCGCTGCTGCCTTACCTCGCGCTCGTCGTGGGGCTCGCGTTTCTGCTGCTGATGCTGGTGTTCCGCTCGATCCTCGTTCCGCTCAAGGCGGCGCTCGGGTTCCTGCTGTCCGTGGTGGCGGCGCTCGGCGCGGTGGTCGCGGTGTTCCAGTGGGGCTGGCTGGCCGGTGTGTTCGGTGTGGAGCAGACCGGGCCTGTGATGTCGATGATGCCGATCTTCATGGTGGGTGTCGTCTTCGGGCTCGCCATGGACTACGAGGTCTTCCTCGTCACGCGCATGCGTGAGGCGTACGTCCACGGGGAGCGGCCGGGGCAGGCGATCGTCACCGGATTCCAGCACGGCGCGCGCGTCGTCACCGCCGCCGCCGTGATCATGATGGCCGTCTTCGCCGGCTTCATCGGGTCGAGCGAGTCGATGGTCAAGATGATCGGCTTCGGGCTGGCGATCGCCGTCTTCTTCGATGCCTTCGTCGTACGGATGGCCATCGTGCCGGCCGTGCTGGCGCTGCTCGGCAAGAAGGCGTGGTGGCTGCCGCGCTGGCTCGACAAGGCGCTGCCGAACGTGGACGTCGAGGGCGAGCAGCTGCGCAAGGTGCTGGGTGATGGCGCCGACGACGCTTCCGAAGGCGAGCGGGAGCTGGTGCGCGCCTAGGCGCTGAGAGGCTCCGGGGCCGCTCCATGAGCGGAAGGCGGCCCCGGTCGCGCACCGGCTCGTGGGGACGGGTTCCGGTGCGGCGGTGAGGTCCCCCCGGCCACAGGCCGGGGGGACCTCACCGTTTCAGTGGGCCGCTGCTTCCGGGGTTACGGGCTCCTCTGCGGCGTGTGTACGGCGCAGGAAGCGGAGCAGTGGCGCCCGGTCGAACTGGATCACGGCCGTGCCCTGGTCCGACCGCAGTTCCAGCACGGCCTGCACCCTGCCGCACGGCCATACCCGTACATCACCGCTCTCGGTTTCGGCCGGACGGGTCATGCCGGCCTCCAGGAGGGCGCGGGTGAAGACCCATTCGTTCTCGGCGCCGTCGGGCGAGACGTCCGGCGGGAAGACCAGGTGGACGGCTGTCGGGTCCGCCTGCGGGTCGTAGCGGAGGGCCACGGGGACGGCGTGGCGCTGGGGGCCGTCCGTGACGAGGCAGGCCCGTGCGTGGTCCTCGATTGCGGGGTGCATCGGGCGGCTCCTCAGGTTCGTGGCTTATATCCTCTAATGTCCCATATTTTGGGGCGCGCGCTCCGCGTTATTTGTGACCCGTGCGCTCTTGCGACCTCTTTGCAAGAGGGCACTATCATCGAACGGTTCACCACACCGCAGGAAGCGGAGCCTCCCCATGCATGTCCCCGACGGATTCATCAACACACCTGTCTCGGCTGTGGCAGGTGTTGTCGCGGTAGGTGCCGTAGCTGTCAGCCTGCGCGGCGCCCGCCGTGAACTGGACGAGCGGACGGCTCCGCTCGCCGGGCTCGTCGCCGCGTTCATCTTCGCCGTACAGATGCTCAACTTCCCCGTGGCGGCCGGTACCAGCGGGCATCTGCTGGGTGGTGCGCTCGCCGCGATACTCGTCGGCCCGTTCACGGGTGTGCTCTGCATCTCGGTCGTGCTGCTGATGCAGGGCATTCTGTTCGCGGACGGCGGCCTCACCGCGCTGGGCGTCAACATCACCGTGATGGGTGTGGTGACGGTGGTCGTCGCGTACGCGCTCTTCCGCGGGCTGGTGATGGTCCTTCCGCGCGGGCGTCGCTCCTCGGTCACCGCTTCGGCGTTCGTCGCGGCTCTGGTTTCCGTGCCCGCCGCTGCGGCGGCCTTCACGCTGATCTACTCCGTCGGGGGCACGACGGACGTACCGATCGGCAAGGTGCTGACCGCGATGGTCGGCGTACACGTCCTCATCGGCATCGGTGAGGCCGCGATCACCGCACTGACCGTGGGCGCCGTCATCGCCGTACGCCCCGACCTGGTGCACGGCGCGCGCGGACTCTCCGCGCCGCTCAAGCTGCTGGTGCGCGGCGAACTGGTAGACGCTGCTCCGGCGGAAGAATCGGTTCCGGTCGCTGCGCGCTCCACCCGCAAGGTGTGGGGCGCCGGGCTGGCCTCAGCGGTCGTCCTCGCCGGGTTCGTCTCGTTCTACGCGTCCGCCAGCCCCGACGGGCTGGAGAAGGTCGCCGCCGACCAGGGCATCGACAAGAAGGTCGAGGACCACGCCGCCGCCGACTCCCCGCTCGCCGACTACAGCATCAGCGGCATCAGCGACGGCCGGATCTCCGGTGGCCTCGCGGGCGTGGTCGGCGTCGGCGCGACCGTCGCCGTCGGCAGCGGCGTCTTCTGGACGGTACGGCGCCGGCGCGGGCACCAGTCGGCGTCGGCGTCCGCCTCGGCGCCGGGGTCGGCGGGCGTAGGCACGCCGGCTGCTGCCGAGGAAAAGGAAACCGCCTGACATGGGCGCAGGCCACGCCCACAAGCTCTACCGGCACGGGCACACCGCCGTGCACGCCCTTCCGCCGCACTGCAAGCTCGCCGCCGTCTTCTGCTTCGTGCTGGTTGTCGTCTCCACCCCGCGCGAGGCGATGTGGGCCTTCGGGGTGTACGCGGCGCTGCTCGGGGCGGTCGCGTACGCCGCGCGCGTTCCGGCCGGGTACCTGCTGAAGCGGCTGCTCATCGAGGTGCCCTTCGTGGCCTTCGCTGTACTGATGCCCTTCGTGGCGCAGGGGGAGCGGGTGGAGGTGCTCGGCATGTCACTGAGCGTCTCGGGTTTGTGGGGTGCGTGGAACGTCCTGGCCAAGGGCACGCTCGGCGTCGCCGCCTCTGTGCTGCTGGCGTCCACGACGGAGTTGCGGTCTTTGTTGCTCGGGCTGCAGCGGCTGAGGCTGCCGCCGATGCTCGTGCAGATCGCGTCGTTCATGATCCGGTACGGCGATGTGATCACCGATGAGATGCGCCGCATGTCGATCGCCCGGCGCTCGCGCGGATTCGAGGCGCGGGGCGTGCGGCACTGGGGCGTTCTGGGCAAGACCGCGGGTGCGCTCTTCATCCGCTCGTACGAGAGGGGTGAGCGGGTGCATCTGGCGATGGTCAGCAGGGGGTACACCGGCACCATGCCGGTGATCGACGAAGTGACCGCGACGCGGGCGCAGTGGTCGTACGCGGCGGCGCTCCCGGTGTCCGCGCTCGCTGTCTGTCTGTTGGGATGGACCCTATGACCTCCACCATGTCCCTCGAGGTGAACGGCCTCGCCTACGCCTACCCCGACGGCCACCAGGCGCTCTTCGGCGTCGACCTGAACGTCGCGCGCGGCGAGCGCGTCGCGCTGCTCGGGCCGAACGGTGCGGGCAAGACCACGCTCGTACTGCACCTCAACGGCATCCTCACGGCGGGCGCGGGTTCCGTGACCGTGGCGGGGCTGCCGGTCGGCAAGCGGCACCTCGCCGAGATCCGGCGCCGGGTCGGCATCGTCTTCCAGGACCCCGACGACCAGCTCTTCATGCCGACGGTCCGCGAGGACGTGGCCTTCGGGCCCGCGGCGGCGGGCATGCGCGGTGCCGAGCTGGAGGCGTGCGTGACGGCGGCGCTGGAGCGGGTGGGCATGGCGCAGTACGCGGACCGGCCGCCGCACCACCTGTCGTTCGGGCAGCGGCGGCGGGTGGCTGTCGCGACCGTACTGGCGATGGAGCCGGAGATCCTGGTGCTGGACGAGCCGTCGTCCAACCTGGACCCGGCTTCGCGGCGCGAACTGGCGGACATCCTGCGGTCGTTGGATGTGACGGTGCTGATGGTTACTCATGACCTGCCGTACGCCCTTGAGCTGTGCCCGCGTTCGGTGATTCTGAGTGGCGGCGTGATCGTCGCCGACGGGCGGACGCAGGAGCTGCTGTCGGACGAGGCGGTGATGCGGGCGCACCGGCTGGAGCTGCCGTTCGGGTTCGACCCCGGGTCGGTACGGGTGGAGGCGTAGGGCCCCGCTTGCGGCGGCTCTCAGCCCCTCCGGCATTTGAAGGAGCGGGGTCTGGGGCGGAGCCCCTCACGCGGCGGCACCCGCACCCCCCGCCACCCCGCTCCGGCAGGTCCATGGACCATGGAGGGATGAGCGCGAGCGCAGTAGTGGATGCACGAGGCACGGTGGCTGCCGGATTCGAGCCGGTCAGGGACGCGTTCGTACGTAACTTCGGGCAACGCGGCGAACGCGGCGCCGCCGTCGCCGTCTACCGCCACGGCCACAAGGTCGTCGACCTGTGGGCGGGGACCCGCGACGTGGACGGCGTGGAGCCGTGGGCGGTCGACACCGCCCAAGTCGTACGGTCCGCCACCAAGGGCGTCGCGGCGGCCGTGCCGTTGCTGCTGCACCAGCGCGGGCAGATCGACCTGGACGCGCCGGTCGCGACGTACTGGCCGGAGTTCAAGGCGAACGGCAAGGAGCGGGTGCTCGTACGGCACCTGCTCTCGCACCGGGCGGGCATACCCGTGCTCGACCGCCCGCTGACGCCCGCCGAGGCGATCGACGGCGTCTCGGGACCGCGCGCCGTCGCCGCCCAGGCGCCCGAGTGGGAGCCCGGCACCGACCACGGCTACCACGCGCAGACGTACAGCTGGCTGATCGGTGAGCTCGTGAAGCGCGTGACGGGGCGGACCGTCGGACGGTGGATCGCCGAGGAGATAGCCCGGCCGCTGGGGCTCGACTTCTGGGTCGGGCTGCCGGCGGACGAGGCGCACCGCGTGGGCCGGGTCGGGTCCGTCGAGGCGCCGGCCCCGGACGGCGGGGCGCTGCGGCTGCGGCCCAAGCGGAGCGTGAGCGAGGCGTACGGGGATCCGGCGTCGCTCACCCGGCGCGCGTTCGGGGCGATCGATCCGCTCGCGGACGAGAACGACCCGGCGTACCGGGCAGCCGAACTCCCCGCCTCCGGCGGGATCTCCACCGCGCGGGCGCTCGCGCGGTGTTACGCGGCGATGATCGGGGAAGTCGACGGGCACCGGCTGTTCGCCCCGGCGACGCTCACCCTTGCGCGGACCGAGGAGTCGTCCGGACCGGACCGCGTCCTCGTCGTCAACACCCGCTTCGGACTCGGCTTCATGCTGCACGGCTCCGGCGCGCCACTGCTCGCGCCCGGCTCGTTCGGACATCCGGGGCGGGGCGGCTCGCTCGGGTTCGCCGATCCGGAGGCGGGGATCGCCTTCGGGTACGTGACGAACGGGCTCCAGAAGGGAGTCACCGCCGACCCCCGCGCACAGGCCCTGGTCGGGGCAGTGCGGTCCGCTGCATGATCGGTCGATGCTGACACAGCGGTTCGAGGGATACGGCGTACTGGTCACCGGCGCCGGACAGGGCATCGGCGAGGCGACGGCGCGGCGGTTCGCGGCGGAAGGGGCGCGCGTCCTGGTCACGGACCTGGACGGGGAACGCGCCGAGAAGGCCGCGGGAGCGATCCCGGGCGCGCGGGCGCTGGCCTGCGACGTACGGGACACCGGGGCGGTCGACGCGGCGGTCGCTCACGCGGTACGGGAGTTCGGGGCGCTCGACGTGCTCGTGAACAACGCGTACTCGTGCGGGCCGGACACGGAGCTCTTCGAGGACGACGACGAGGCGGCGTGGCAGCGCGACCTCGACGTCACGCTCACCGGCGCGTACCGGTGCGCGCGGGCGGCGCTGCCGCACCTGGCCGCGTCGGGCCGCGGGGCGATCGTGAGCGTCGGTTCGGTGAACGGGGAGCAGGACTTCGGCAATCACGCGTACAGCGCGGCCAAGGCGGGCCTCGCGAGCCTGACCCGGACGCTGGCGGGGCACGCGGCGGAGCGGGGCGTACGGGTCAACCTGGTGGAGCCGGGGACGGTACGGACGGACGCGTGGGCGGGCCGGGACGGCGCGCTGCGGCGGGCGTCGGCGCAGTACCCGCTGGGCCGGGTCGGGGAGCCGGACGACATCGCGGCGGCGATCGCGTTCCTCGCCTCCCGCGACGCGGCGTGGATCACGGGGGTGACGCTTCCGGTGGACGGTGGCCTGCTGATCAGCAACTTGGGGCTGCGGGGTGCGTTCGCCGGGCCGCAGGACTGCTGACTCGGGACGCGGCCTGGGCTGGGCTGGGGGGCGTTGGGGTCGGTGCCGCGCCGGGGCGTCTCCTCGGGTGCCGAACGTTCGGGCACTTGCGGTTCTTCGGGGTGGTTGCGTTCGACACCCTGCGGGGAGCGCCCCGGCACGTCCTCTCCTCCACCGTGGACCGCGATGCGGGACCGCGCCGGTGCGACGGCGTACCTCAGCGGTAGCCGTACGGGCCATGCGAGTCGGTTGTGTCAGCCGGCGCGCAGTACCGCCGCCACCAGCGGGCCCGCCGCGTCGCCGCCGTGGCCGCCCGACTCGACGGACGCCGCCGCCGCCACGTCGTCGCTGAAACCGGCGAACCAGCTGTTGGACTTGCCCTGTCCGTCGACCTCCGCGGAGCCCGTCTTCGCGCCCTTGTCGCCGCCGACCGAAGCCATCGCCTGTGTTCCTGTGCCCCAGGGCGCCGTCGCCGTCTGGCGCATCATGGCGACCAGCTGGCTGTGGGTCGAGGGGGAGAGGGAGCGGGAAGCGGTGGCCAGTTGCCGGTGGTCGAGCGACTGCGGCACGATGATCGGCTGCTTGAACGTGCCGGCCTTCGCGGTGGCGGTGACCGACGCCATGTTGAGGGCGTTCATCTGGACCGCGCCCTGTCCGATGTACTGCGCCGCCGCCTCGCCGCCGGTCACCTCCGGCAGCGAACCGTCGGCGGTGACGATTCCTGTCTGCCAGTTGTCGAGGCCCAGACCGAAGACCTCGCGTGCTGTCTTGGGCAGCGCCGCGTCGTCCTTGGTGTCGTCGATGAGCTTGATGAAGGCGGTGTTGCAGGAGCGGGCGAAGCTGCGGGCGAAGGTGCCGTCGGGGATGGCGAAGTGGTCCAGGTTGTGGAAGGTGCGGCCCTGGTACAGAACGGTCTTGTCGCACTCGACCTTGCGGTCCGCCCCTACAAGGCCCTTCTCCAGCAGCATGGCCGCCGTCACGATCTTCATGGTCGAGCCCGGCGCCTGCGCGCCCTGGACCGCCGCGTTGAAGCCGTCGGAGCGGTTGTTGGCGATGGCCAGGATCTCGCCCGTGCTCGGCTTGACCGCCGCGACCGACGCCTCGTTGTGCTTCTTCACCGCCGTCTCCGCGGCCGCCTGCACGCCCGCGTCCAGCGTCGTCGGCAGCCTGCCCGGCTTGCCCTTGGTGACGGTGACCAGAGTGCGCGGGGCGACATCGCCGCCGCTCTCGATCGCCAGCTCGACGCCTGGTTTCCCGCCCGCGTTCTCGCCGTACTTCTCACGCAGCGCGTCCAGGACGGGCCCGAGCGACGGGTACTTCTCCTTCGTCAGCTCATTGCCGTTGCGGTCGACCGCCTTGATGGGCGGGGCCGAGGCCTCGCCCGCCGTCAGCACCTCGCCCTCGTTCAGGTCGGGATGGACGACGGACGGCTTCCAGTCGACCAGCGCCTTCCCCGAGGTCAGGCCACGCACGACGGTCAGCTCCGACGCGTACGAGAATGCCTTGCTCCTGCCCTTGTACGTCACCGTCGCGTCGGCGGTGAACGGCACCTTCGCACCCACCGCCGTGCCCGGCGTCAACTTCACCTCGCTGATGCGCGCCTGGTCGCGGTAGGCGAACAGCGCCGGTTGCGCGGCGGCGGCGTTGTTGGTCAGGTCGGCGGCCGCGCGGGCGTTGCCCTTCGCCCAGGCGGCGAGGAAGTCCTTCGCGGTCTGCTCGATCTCGTCCGCGCTCGGCGGTCCCGACTTCTTCGGCGCCGAGACGGTGTTGGCGTCCCTGCCGCCGGTCTCGCCGCTCACCACGGAGTACGCGCCGTAGCTCACCCCTCCGGCCATGACGAGGAACACCCCGCCAACTACGGCGACCTTCGCTCCACTGCGCATGTTGTGCAGTCCCCTCCCCAGGAGTCCCTCCTGAACTGAACGTGTTCAAGAGGTGCATTACCGCACTGTACGGGACAGCAGTGACACCCGGGGTGACCGTTACAGGACCGGGACGAACACCCGTTCACACCCGGGTGTCGAGCCAGATGCGGTCGCGCCAGTCGAATCCCGAGCGGTGGCCACCAAGCCTCGGGCCGTCTGCGGGTCGCGGGTGGGCGACCGGATGACGCCTGCACGAAGGGCTCGCGCGCCATCACCCGCGGGGCTGTTTCCCGGGGAGGCGGCTCGCCGCACTGGCGCGTAGCGTGGAAGTGCGGCAAGGATTTCGTGCGAGCTGGATCGCTGCGAAATCGACCAACCCTGTTGGCCCGCTGGCCGTCGTCGACACGGAATTGGAGGCCACGGACATGGGTGAATTCGTCTTGCTCGAATCGAGGAACAAGGCCGGTTTCTTCCTTCGGCACCAGAACTTCGAGGGTGAACTCAACCGGATGGAGCCCGCCTTCGGGCAGGACTATCAGTTTGAGCTCTTGAAGCATGAGAACCCTGAGGGAGGTTTCCTGTTCTCCCTGAGATCGCGCAACTTCCCAAGTCGGCGCTTGCGGCACAAGAACTTTCGACTCCTGCTCGAGGAGAGGCCTGAGGACAGGGAGGGGCGGCAGCTTTTCGATCAGGACTCACGGTTTGTCCTGAGAGATGGGTTGGCGGATTCCCGCGGGCACTCCTTCGAATCGGTCAACTTCCCTGACCACTTCATCCGTCATTTCGACTTCCACCTGTTCATCGGAAAGAGGGATGGCAACGACGAAAATTTCGCCGGGGACGCAACGTGGCTTGAGCGGGACCCGCGAGATCCCAGCCTCCCGTAGCAACAGAGCGCGTCATCAGCTAGACCCAGGTGTCGAGCCAGATGCGGTCGCGCCAGTCGTCTATGGGGAGCGTCTGGCCCGTGTAGATAGGCCAGAAGTAGATGAAATCTCGCGCAGGAGCGGCATCCGGGCCCCGACCAGCACGTTTGTCACTGCGCGGGGCCGTCAGATGCTTACTGGGCCGTCTCTGGGCCGTGATCATGTGCCGGTGGCGCCCCGTACAGGGCATCCACGGCCTTGCGGGTGCGCCCTTCGCTGCTCGGCATGAGGTGCGTGTAGATCCGCAATGTGAAGCCGGGGTCACTGTGGCCGAGGTAGGCGCTCAAGGCGCGAATGTTCTCGCCGGCGTCCAGCAGAACGGATGCGTAGAAGTGCCGAAGCGCGTGCATTCCGTCCTCTGGCGCTGCTGCGTACCGCTCACCAGGCTTGGGCTGCGGGATGATGCCCGCTGCTGCAAGGGCGGGTTTCCACATGTGGTCGTTGAAGTGGCTGACCCGTACGTGGGCGCCGGATGCTCCGCTGAAGAGGAGCGTCCTCGTCACGGGCGGCCCGTCGGGGGTGCGCCACGGCAAGGTCACCTTCACCGAGGCGTACCGCTCCGAATGAGCGCGAAGAGCGTTCCCTACGGCCGCTGGGAGAGGCACGCTACGGAGCTTGCCGCCCTTGGGCGGAGCGAACACAAACTTGCCCCGGATGCGCTTCAACTGATGGTTGACCGACAGCCACCCGCCGGCGTAGTCGAGTTCTTCCTCTGAGAGACCGAATACTTCCCCTTGTCGGAGGCCGCAGCCGCTCGCGACGTCCACCGTCGCCCGCAGGTGCTCGGGCAACGCTCCGCGCACGGCGAACACCTGAGAGCTGTTCCAGGGGTTCACTCTGGGCGCGCCCGCCTTTGGGATCTGAACTGATCGTGCGCGGCACGGGTTCTTACTCAGCAACGTGTCGTCCACCGCCGCGTTAAAGGCGGCGGACACGGTTCCGAAGATGATTCGGCGGTGCGAAGACAGCGGGACGGCGGCCTCCAGCTCACCCAGCCAGGTGCGGATATGACCGGGCTGGAACGAGGCGAGCGGGCGCCTTCCGATGTACGGGTACGCGTGAAGTCGCAACCGGCGCTCTGCTGCCTCGCGGCTGTTGATCTCGGTCGTGTGGGTGGCCACCCACCTCTCTGCGAACTGCTGGAAGGTAATTCGGGCCGCTCGTGGGTCGATGTACTGGCCGCGTGACATGTCGGCGGCAGTCTCGGTGAGCCACCTCTCTGCCAAGCGCTTCTGCTTGTCCGGGAAAGACTTGGACTTCTCGGTACCGTCAGGGCCGACATAGCGGGCGCGGTAGCGGAGCCCGAGCCCATAGCGGTCTGTCTTCACCCTGGTGGTCTTGCCGTCGGCTGCGGTCTCGGTTTTGAACCAGCGGTCTTGGATGTGGCCGGCCAATGAGTGCTCCTGTGGGCATGCGGCAGGGGCACGACCGTGTTGGTCGTGCCCCTGCTGGGTGGTGGGGTGTCAGGCGGCGGCGGTTTCGGTGTTGTTCTCGACCCAGGCGCGGATGGCGGCGGGGTCGTAGCGCAGGTACTTGCCGATGCGGATGGCGGGAGGGCCGACGCCCGTCTTGCGCCAGGTATAGAGCGTCTCGATGCTCGGCAGGCTGAACATTTCGATGAGGTCGTCAGGGGTGAGGTAGCGGTCAGGGAGGCCGGCGCGCAGGGTCATCTGCGGGTCGGTCCCTGGGGCACGTTTTGGGGCCACGGTGCGACTCCTTGGGGGAGGGCGACGGCTGCGTGTGTCCTAGGTGTGGATTTCTGCGTCACCCGCGTCATCTGCGTCATTCATCCCTCTGACCTGCGGTTTCGGGGTGACGCAAGGTCGGGAGGGTGTGTCACCGGTGACGCAGACCTTCGTCATCGGGTGACGCAGGTGACGCGAGGTGACGCAGGAATCGGCCGTCTGCGTCACCGCTCTTTCGGCAGGTCACTGGCCGTTTACGGGGTGCGGGTGACGCAGGTGACGCAGCGTCTTCCTACTTCGGACAAAGAGGGGGTGGTGTCTGTTGTGGTGCGCGGCTCAGGACGTGAAGAAGGAGCCGCTGCGCGGCGCGACCCTTGCAGGGCGGCGCCGCCGCCGAACAAGCAAGAGGAGCACCCGGCGCCGCGTGCTCCTCTTGCTTGTTCGAGCGGTCGCGGTGCCGGACGGTCAGAAGGCCGCTTCCTGCTCTGACGGGGGCGGTGCGGCGGCCGGCCGCGCGATCTCGATGTAGCGGGATGTCTTGGTGCGTCCCCAGTCGATGAGGACGCCCCGGGCGGCGAGGGTGGGCTGAAGGCGCTTGAGGCGGTCTGAGAGCACCTTGCCGGTGGTCGGCCACCCTTTAGGCAGGGGGCGGAAGTCCTCGCCCGTATAGAGGCCCGTGAGGCAGTGCAGCCATTCGGCAGACGTCATCCGCTGCTCGCCCCCGGGGTCGATGCTGGTGGCGTGCTTGAGCACGGTCTGTGCCAACAGGTCGCCCTCGATGACGTCGTCGTTGAGGTCGTCCAGGCTGGCCCGGTAGGCGGCGAGCGCCCCGAGGCCGGTGGCCGCGTCGAGCTGCGCGCACAGGTGCGCGAAGTCGGCCATGCGCAGGTCGGTTGGGATGTCCGCCTCAGCCGCCCGTACCTGCACCGTGAGATCCAGCAGCGAGCCGAGGATGACGGGCAAGACCTCTGCGAAGTCGGACCACAGTTCCGCCTCGGTGCGCCGGACGCGGGGGCGTTCCAGCCGCAGGGGCAGGAGCCGTTCCGCGAGGTCGGGCCGGATGACGCCCACGTCGATGCCGGTCAGGAGCAGGGGGCGGCGGTAGCCGACGCGGAAGACGGCCCCGTCGGTGAACAGGGCGCGCTTGACGTTCTCGGCTCCGGTGACGATGCAGCACATGGCGTCGGACAGGTCCGGGGTCATGTGGGAGAGGTTGTCCAGGGCGGTGACCCATCCGGCCGCGACCGCCGCGATCAGGTTCTCTTCGTCCTTGGGCGCCCGGCGCAGGTCCCCGGTCATGCCCTCGATGATCCGTACGAGCATCCGGCCGCCGGTGGACTTGCCCGCCCCCTGTGGGCCGGTGAGGAACGGGGCCGGGACGGGCACGGACGGTCCGAGACAGCCGATGAGCCAGGCGATGGCCAGGCATTCGGTTTCGGCGTTGGCGAAGTTGCACAGCCGCATCAGGAGGTCGATGCCCTTGCCGTCGGTGTCCTTGACCGGCAGGGGCAGTTCCCCGGTGAGCTGGGTGCGCCGCCAGCAGATCTCCTGCGGGTCGGGGGTGCGGATGTCCCAGCCGGTGGGGTGGATGCGCACGGACTGTCCGTCGCTGCGGCCCAGGTCCAGCCACGTCGCCCCGTCGAATCCGGGGGCGACGCGGATGTGCACGGGCTGCACGTCCTCGGTCAGTGCGAGTGCTTCGATCAAGTCGAGCGCCTCCTTCATGGCGGTGCCGTTGAACACGCCGATGCCGTCCTTGAACAGTCCGACCATGAGTTCCTGCCGGTGGCTTCCCGTGGTGCCCTGGGAGCGGATCGGGCGGGCCACGGGGTGGCCGTTCTTCTGCGCGTACACGGTGCCGTCGGCGGTGCGGAAGTACCGGAAGTGGGATTGCGCGTAGTCGGTGATGATCTGGCGGGCGGGGTTCTTGTCATCGTCAGACACGGTCACAGTCCCAACGTGGTGCGGGCGTTGGTCCACGCGTCGGTGCAGTGCCGCAGGGACTCCCCCTTGGTCTGCGCGGCGGTGAACAGCCGGGCGACGTGGGTGTCGGTGAGGCAGCCGCATCGGCCGTGCGTGGACAGCACCGCGAGGAACGTCCGGTACACGGTCGCGTGGACGGCACTGCGGGTCTCGGTGATGCGCTGCACGGCCATCACGATGCCGCGTTCCAGGTAGGCGGGCGTGCGGTGCGGGCACTCCCCGATCCCCGGCCCTGCGGGCACGGCGCCGGCGTACGGTGCCGGCCGGGCCGGGGAGGGCTTCTTCACCGCGAGTACGCGCACGGCGTCCGGCAGGGTGGCCATGCGGCCAGTGCCGGGCCCGAGGTAACGGGCGTAGGACATGGACGACTTGATGTCGACACCGGGACGCACCGCGTTGCGGGAGGTCATGGCACCCCGGTAGATCCAGTGCTCACCGCGAGTCGTCGGCACGGACCGCGTGGCGGGGAGCGAACCGCGGGCCCATCCGATGGCTTCCGCGTTGTCCAGGTCCACCACGGTCAGGCGGGCGCCGCCGGGGTGGTAGCCGACGCCCACCGCCCGCCGCCACGCCGCCGCCCACGGGGGCGAGACGATGACCGCCGGATCGGTGGTGGCGGCGGCCCACGCGTGGCAGACGCCAGGGCACCGGCAGGGCCCCGGGGTTTTCATGTTCGGCCGGCCCCCGCACGCGTTGCCCGCGCAGGTAGGACAGTTACCGAAGGGGACCTTGCCCCGCCGCAGGGGCAGCACCGGCACGCCGGAAGCGGCCAGTGCCAGCGAAGTCGGCAAGGGTTCGGGCTGCGCGCTCATGCCGTCACGCCCTCGCCGGACCAGGCTTGGTTGCGTCATGCTGGGAACCTCCACAGGTCAAGTGGTTGGCAGGTGGGCAAGGGCGGCCCCGCTTCTTTGGCGAGAGGGAGGGGCCGCCCTTGGCGTAGCTAGCCGTGGAAGTGGTTGCGCTTGATCACGGCCTTGCGGATGTTGACCGTGGTCCCGCCGCCGTGGCCGCTCGCGCTGAAGACCTGAACGGCGATCCATCCGCCGAAGATCACGGCAGCGAGGATGATGAGCTGGCCGATGAACGCGGTCAGGGCGGCGATGAACGAGGTGAGCAGCAGCAGCCCGCCGCACACCGCGAGGAACCCGACGCCCCCGAGAGCGACGTTCACCGCCGTGCGGGACACGGCCGGCGGCTTGATGACGATCGGTTCCGGCTGAACCGGTGCCACGGCGTAGCCGGTGACGACGCGGCCGTCCGGCAGGACGACGCTCGCGACCGCCGGGATCGTGCCCGGCTGGACGGGGACGACCGGCGCCGGGTGGACGACGGGGGCGATCGGGGTGGGCTGGTGGACCACGAGAGGCGCGGTCCGGTGAGTGGTGGGTTCGTTCACGGCCGGGTCTCCTTCAGTTGCCGAGGGCGGAGAGGGCGTTGGCGGATGCCTGCACGAGGTTGTGGATGGGCTCGTAGGCGCCGGTGCCGGCGGCGAAGAACCCGAACAGGAACAGCACGAGCGCGGCGCCGCCGCCGGCGGACTTGGTCTTGACGGCGAAGACGGAGGCGGCGCCGAACAGCAGCACGGCGGAGATGTTGAGGATCATCGGGACCCTTCCGGGGTGTCGGTGCCGGCGCGGTAGATGCGCGCCCAGCGGTTGTAGAGCCAGCGGCCGGTACGGATGCGCTTGCCGGTGGCGTGGCAGCGGCGGCAGTCCTTGCCGCGCTTCATGCGTCCCTTGCGGTCCGTCTTGAGCGCGTGGCCCATGCCACGGCAGCGACGGCAGTCACCAAACGGCGACACCGAACACACCCCGACGTAACAGAGCGTGATGCCAAGTATGAGGGTGATAGCGAGCAGGGCGGAGGTCATGCAGGGCCCCTTCCTGGCAGGTTTTGGGGTTTGCGCAGGTGGGCCACTATCCGCTAGCGGCCTGATCAGGGGCGGTTTGGGGCGCTAGCGGGGCCGCTAACGTTAGCGGGGGGTGCCGCTATCATTAGCGGCCCCGGAGCGTCAGCCCGCGTCGCGCTTTCCGTCACGCTCCGCAATTGCGGTGGTGATGTGGGAGCGATCGACACCGCGCCGGTTGACGACCTTGCCGTTCACCCGGCGCCCCACCTGGATCGTGGACACGCCGTGCGGCTTGAGCGCGGCGGCGAGCGCGTCGGGGTCCCATCCGTCGTAGACCTCGGGGCGCAGGTCCGCGAGCCGGGTCACGATGGTTTCCGACCACGCCTTGACCTCCTTGGCCGGGACCACGGCGAGGATGTCCGCGAGCAGGTCGTAGGCGGCCGTGGTCGGCTCCGGTGCTTCCCCGAGGGCGTGGCCGGCGAGCAGTCCAGCCTTCTCCCGCACGCGGCGGGCGCGGGCCGCGATGGTTTCGGCGCCGCTGGCGTCGACGTAGACGGAGCGGACGATCCGGGCGTCGGAGCCTTCACCCACGAAGTAGTGGATGCCCTTGTCTCCCCAGGCGAACATGGTCGCCCGCACCCCACGCTTGTAGGCGGAGGTGCCCAGCACCATGTCGTTCTCCAACTGGCCCATCACCTTCAGGCACCACCGGGCCGACGCGTTTGCGCTGATTCCGGTGGGCAGCGACTTGGCGTCGGGGCGCTGCGTGGCCAGCAGGACCACGATGCCGGTGGCAGGGCCGCGCTTGACCAGGTCGGTGATGATCTCCTCGAACTCCTTGCCATGCTCGGGGTGCTCGAACAGGACCTGGCACTCATCCACCCCGACCACGATCGGATGCAGCCCCAACGACCGCTTGGCGGCAAGGGCGCTGGTCACTTTGGACTCCGGGCAGATGTCCCGGGGCAGGGAGCGGATCACCTTCGTGCGCCGGCGCAGTTCCTCGCGCAGGGCCCGGAAGTCGTCCAGGGCGTACCGCACGGGTTCGTCGTCGTCGCCGGCGGCGTGCCGGTACCCGACCGCGTTGCCCACCGGGTCAAGGTCGCCGGTGCCCTTCATGTCGTAGGTGTGCAGCTCAGCACGCGGGTCGAGCGCCGCGATCAGCAGCAGCAGACGCAGAAGGAACGTCTTGCCCATGCGCGGGATGGCACCGATGACGCCCGCGATGTACATCAGCGTGACCTCGGTCCACCGGCCGCGCTGGTCGGTGCCGTAGGCGACCGGCTTGAACAGGTCCACGCTTCCCGTCTTCAGCAGCGGCCACGCCGGCTGAGAGGCACGGGACATGTCCTGATCCCCGACCCACAGCACGAGGTGCCCGGTGTGTTCGTCGGGGACCGCTTCGGGCCACACGCACCCGAGCGGGCGGCGCAGACCGGAGGCGAGCCGCTCGCGGCGTTCGATGATGTCCGTCACCGTGACGCCGTAGGGGAGGTTGCCTTCCGCGCGCCAGCCGGGGCCGTCGCGGGTGATGGGGGCGGTGAACTCGAAACCGTCCCGGCCCTTGCCCTGCGCCTGATTGATCGCGGGAATGCCAAGCGCCCCCAGCGCCCGTAAGACGATGTCACTGGTCAGCTTGGTTGCCTTGGGCAGTTCCACGGCCCGGTGCACGACCGGGGCGTCCGCCTTGCGGCCGGCGGCCCCGAGGGCGAGGACGACCGCGCCCACGGACACGGCTTGCAGCCAGTCGGGGGCCAGCACGTACAGGGCGAGCGCCAGACCGAGGCCGACAAGCATCGCGAGCGCGGCGACCAGGGTCCGCAGCCGGACCCGTCCGTCACGCTGCCTCGACAGCTTCAGGTACTCGGCGGCGTCCTCACGCCGCACGGCGGCGAGCCGGACCGGTTCACCCTCACGGTCGGCCACCCACCGCAGCGTGCCCCCGACGAACTTCGCGGCGCCGGCCGGGGCCTGGAAGGCAAGGCGGGCGGCGTAGATCGGGGCACGGAGCGCGTGGTAGCCGGCGGCGTGGGTGTAGTGGCGGGCCACCCACGCGGACGCGGTGCGCAGCTCAGCCACGGATTTCAGCCAGACCGGTACGACCGCGCGGCGGCGGGCGCCGGCGAGTCGACCGAGGTAGCCGGGGCCAGCAGCGACCGGGGCGGGCTGGTCGACCATGACCGGGGTGTCCGGGTCGGCCGGCTCAGGCCCCGCGGCGGGGGTGGTGGGGGCTGGTTCGCGGGCGGCGCGGGCCTTGTCCAGGTCGACCACGTCGGCGCCGTGGGCGGAGGCCATTTCGGCTTCCAGACGGTTGAACAGTTCGTGGTCGTCGTCGGGATGCTTCACTGAGACGTCCTTCTCTCGCAGACGAAGGCGGGGCCGGTCCGTCGCTGTAGGAGGTGGGCGGACGGGCCCCGCCGGGATTTCAGGCGCGTACTGCTCGGGATAGGCGCAGGGGGTGCACATGCCGAGCGAGGTGGGGATGACGTAGCCGGCGTCACGCCGGCAGGCGGGGCAGAGGCGGCGGGCGGCATTGGCCTTGGCGAGCGCCGCCCGCCGGGCCGGGGTCATCGGCCGGACCGGCTTGGCGAGGTCGATGCGGTAGAGGTAGGCGACCAGCGGTTCCCGGCGGCGGCGCGGCCGTTCGAGCTGCGCGGCCACACCCTGGCCACCGGGCCGCAGGCCACGGGCGCGGAGTTGGCGGCGGGTGGCGTAGCCCTTCGGGGCCAGGCGCCACCGGTAGACCGGCAGCGTGGCCATCAGGCGACGCGTTTCCACGCGGCCCGGAGACGGACCTCGGATGCGGAGTGGCCGGCGGCCCGGAAGCGGGCGGCCATGTCGCGGTACGACAGGGGCGGCGTCTGGCTGTGCCGGATGTCGTGAACGAGCGTGTCCAGCGCGTCATCCGACAGTGCCGGGGCGGCCGTCTCCAGCGCCGGGACCGGCTCGGTCGGGCCCCACACCGGGAGTTCCCAGCGGGGTGTGACGCCGGGTGTGACGGGGTTCGTCACGCTGGTCAGCGCCCTGCCGGTCTCCTCGCCCTTGCGGGCGGTCTCCAGCGTCGACCACGCCCCCGCGAGGGTCTGTGCGGTCTGCGCCTGGACGCGTGCGACGCGTGCCCCGGCGGCGGTTACGGCCGTCAGCCGCGTCTCCTCCGTGGACGCTTCCGCCCGCAGACGGGCGCGGGCCACGGCCGCCTCGTCACGCGCCTCCTGCTGGATACCCCGGATCGCGTCCAGT
Organism: Streptomyces sp. TRD_SC_5; assembly: GCF_056836825.1. Lineage (NCBI taxonomy): Bacteria > Bacillati > Actinomycetota > Actinomycetes > Kitasatosporales > Streptomycetaceae > Streptomyces > Streptomyces sp. TRD_SC_5. The sequence continues at coordinate 4,341,828 of NZ_JBWZZS010000001.1, forward strand.
GCGAGCGGGGTGAGCGCGGTCCGCTCCCACAGGCTGTGCACGAGCCACAGGGCCTTGGCAGCGATCGGCAGCCACGCCACGGCCAGCCACGCGCTGGCGGAGTGTTCAGCGGTCAATGCGTGCGCGACCAGGACGCCGGCGGCGAGGACACCGAAGGACCAGCCCACCGCCGTTACGGCGCGGTTGTGGTCGCCCTGCGCGGCGAGACGCCGTTCGTAGGCGAGAGTGGCCAGCCATCCGCCGTCGATGCCGAGACCGACGACCAGGGCGACCGGCCATGGCACCGCCGCCCCCAGCCAGATCATGACCACCGCGAGGGTGAGCACCATCGACACGGCCGTCATCGCGACAGCCGGAAGAACCGTCTTCGCTTTCACGTGGTGGCCCCTTTCTGCTCGCGCACGTTCACGGTCGCGATCAGGACGACCGGGGTGCTGTCGTCGAAGGGCTTCTGGCTGTCCTCGATCCACGCCCACTCGGCACCGGGCGCCACCTCGTAGCCGAGGTAGGTCAGGGCCTTCCGGCGATCCGACCCGGTGGGTACCGGACCGGACTGGAACCGGACGGTGGGCCACTCGCTCTCGCCGTACAGGACGACGTACAGGCGCCACTGTCCGCCGTCACTCGACATCTGCGCGGTCAGCTTGCTCACGCGGCACCCCCGGGCAGGCTCGTACCGGCCGCGCGGTTGACCAGCGCGACGCGGGCGGCGAGCGCCCGGCGCCGGGCCCGGCGGATACGCCGCTCGTCCAGCTCAGACGGGGCGCGGTCAAGGGTGACGATGTGCGCGTCCAGCAGGTCGACGTCCGCCAGGATCACGGGCATCTCCTGCTCGATCGCGTTCAGCTCCGCATTCGTCGGCTCCATGAAGTCGGCGAACGCGGTAACAGCGTCCTGAACAGTGACGATGTGGTTCATGGGTCGTGGTCTCCCTAGCAGGTGAAACGGCCCGAACAGAGCCCCCGGGTTGCACCTCCGGGGGCTCGCGCCGTTCATCGGGTGTAGGTGGGGCAGGCAGGTATGCCTACTTCTGGGTGATCGTGATGTTGCCGGTCGGCTCGTATCCCCGGCTGCGCAAGCTGCGCTCGACCGCCTTCCTGGCGGCCTGCGGCGAGGATGCGCTCAACGTGCCGCTCGCGCTCGTGATCTCCCCAGGGGTCAGGGTGTCGGCGAGCTTTTCGGCGGCGAAGGTGTACTTCGGCACGAGGTTCCCCCCTCGATTTCGGGTCCGGCCCGTTCCGGCTCCCCTCAGCGCCGCTCGTACGAGACGAGCAACGGAGGCAACCGCCCGCAGCGGGAAACGCTGCGGTGGGGTTGAGCAGTGCGAATGTCCCCTTCAGGTCTGCCGCTCCCGTGTCAGGTAGAGCGGCCATGCCTGGCGAAGGCGTATGGGGACGTGACCTTTCGGTCTAAGCCCTCCGGGACTGACAAGGGACCCGGGACCCTCCCCCCGTCCGATGCGGGGCTCCTGGCCGTGCAGCCCGGAACAGGATGAACAGACCTGTTCCGGTCGACCGGTTCGCCGTCCGAGGACCGTGAACCGATGCAGTACCTGTATTACAGGTACTGCATAGTGGTTCCGTCAAGTAGGTCGACGGAACTTCTTGCTTTCGCGCCGGGACTTCCTGGCGCACAATCAGAATCGCTCCAGGTCGGGGGCGTTGGTTACCCCGCCCATGGACACCTTGGGTTGATCTGGCTACCGTCAAGAGCTCCCAAGACGTCCCACCGGGGGTGGAGATGCCCAACGAACGCTTACGCTCGGCGCTCTTGGCTCAGGGCCTGACCGTGCAGCAACTCGCAGAGGCGATCGAGGTCAACCCGAAGACGGTCGAACGCTGGATCACGCAGGGGAAAGTGCCGTACCGGCGCCACCAGTACGCCACCGCGTCCATGCTGAAAGTCGACGTCACGACGCTGTGGGAGGACGCTCGCGCGGTCGACACTTCCGCGGACCTGAGCCGGGCGGAAATCCTCACCGTCTACCCGCACCGGCACATGGTCCCGTCCGGCTTGTGGCGCGAGATGTACGGGCGCGCGTCACACCACATCGACGTGCTCGCCTACGCCGGGCTGTGGCTGTCCGAGGACCCGCAGTTCATCGCGCTTCTGCGTACGAAGTCGGAGGCCGGGGCGCAGGTCCGCATCCTGCTCGGGGACCCCGGTTGCCCGGCCGTCCGGCAGCGCGGCATAGACGAGGGCCACCGCATCATGGACGGAAAGATCCGCAACGCCCTGGTGAACTACCGACCGCTCTTCACCACCCACCCGGACATCAGCTTCCGGCTGCACGAGGCGACGCTCTACAACTCGCTCTATCGCGCCGATGACGAGATGTTGGTGAACACTCACGTCTACGGCATCGGCGCGTACCTCGCCCCGGTCCTGCACCTGCGGCGGCTCCCCGGTGGCGGCCTCTTCGACACCTACGCGAATAGCATCGAGCAGACCTGGACAGGTGGCCGCCAGGTCACGGACAACGACATCACGGGAGCTTGAGCATGGGACGCATTGACTACCTGCACGACCCCGACGCCCCGCCGGCCAACTCGGTCGTACCGTCCGTCGTTGCATTCGTGCAGAACGAGGCTGGTCAGGTGCTGATGATCCAGCGCTCGGACAACGGCCGGTGGGCCCTGCCCGGTGGTGGACACGATGTCGGCGAGTCCATCGGTGACACCGTTGTGCGCGAGGTCTGGGAAGAGACTGGCATCAAAGCCGAGGTCATCGGGATGTCCGGCATCTACACCGACCCCGGCCACGTGATGCTCTACGACGACGGCGAGGCTCGGCAGCAGTTCAGCATCTGCTTCCGTGCGCGGCCCGTCGGTGGCGCGGTCCGTACGAGCGACGAGACGACTCAGGTCCGCTGGGTGGACCCGGCGGACCTGGCGACGTACGACGTCCACCCCACCATGCGGCTCCGCATCGAGCACGCGATGGACCAGGGGCGGAAGGCTCCTTACATTGGCTGACGCTCGACAGCAGCGAGACGTTCGAGGACGCGCGCCGTGCTGGCCAGGATCTCAGGCTCGGCTCGGCGGATGAACGTTCCGATCAGACTGTCGGGCCCGTAGCGACCGGCGATCTCGTTCACCCGGTCTACGGGGTTCGTGGGCGTTCCGTCCGGCGTCGTGTTCATGTCGCAGTAGCAGAGCGCGTCGACGAGGTGCGCATGCTCGCGGGGGAACTCCTCCTCCAGCTCCTCGCGCATGCCGCGCGCCTCGGCCTCCATCCACGCACAGGAGTGGTGGGCGACCAGCCGTACGAGACGTTCGTCAGCTCGGGCCACATCACGGAGGTACCGAGCGCCGTCCAGCGGGTGAAAACCGGTCTTGGCCAGGTCGGGCGAGTAGCCGACATCGTGGAGGACCGCCGCGGCCTCCATCAGGTCGGCGTCCCTGCCGAGAATCGGAGCCAGCGACCGGGCACGTTCGGCCACTCCCTGCGAGTGCGCCCATCGGCGCGGCAGTGGCTCAGACAGCAGTGATTCAGCGATCGGGTAGGCCCATTCGGCCAGTCCTGTAGTCCTCAAGATGGGGAACGCTCCTCTTGGCTCGGTAGGGCTCGTACGGTCCGCACCTTGCCTTGCCCGCCCTCTGACAGCAGTCCGGCAGCTTCCAACTTCTCAAGCGCCTTGCTGGCTGTCGGCCGCGATACTCCGAACCGGGCGCTCAGCGCGGACGCACTCGGGAACGCTGCCCCAACCTCTAGCCGCTCATGTTCGATCAGCGCCGCGATCCGCTCGGCCAACGGCCGGCGGTCCTCCCCCTGCCCGTTACGGACCACTCGCCAGCGGCCACCCGGCACAGGTTCGGCCACTCCTTCTTCTCGCAGCACGTGGAACGCTCTCACCGCCACACCCCGCGAGACGTCATAGTCACGCATGATGTCCGCCAAAGTCGGCAGCTCCGTCATGCTCGAATCCTTCTCGATGTCCGCCTTCACTGCCTCGGCGATCTGCAAGAAGGTCCCCCGAGGACTTGCCTGCTGCGCCACTCGTTCTCCCTCTTTTGGCCCCTGCCGTCGGTCTCCAGCGTCCCACGTCGCAAGCTCAGAGCGGAGACCCTACCCACCTGCAACGCAGGCCCGATACCGAACAGCGGCACAGTCTCATCCGTGCGCGTTCAGGGGCGTGCAGCAACCCGTTGACCAGTCTCCGGACACCCTGTCGGGGCGCGGTAGAACTTTCCCTACTTCATCAAGGCGGCTCGCTCCGCTCCCCGCGCGCGGCCCGGCCACCGGCCGGGCCTGCGCTCCTGTCTCCGCCCCGCTCCAGCCCAGCCAGCGTCCGTGCCGCGCGCACAGCAATCAGCCGCCTGATGCCGGAGAGGGGTACGTCGTGGCTGGGGCGGTCGGCTCCACGGCTTTAGGCAGGCACTTTGGCGCGAGCCTCGAAGATCATGGCCCGAACGTCGTGCTTTACCGGGCAGGTCCACAGCTGCCCGACGCGCCGGAGGCTTACGGGGCATGATCACTCGCGCCAAAGCAGCTCCAGCCCAAAGCCGCTCCACCGACCTACAGCCAATGGGCGCCCCGCTCATAGCGCGGGCGGGCCAGTCAACGTTCCCCGACGGCCGGCCGTGCTGACCGCAACCGCCGCGACGCCGCACCAACGTCCCCGGGATCACCCACTGAGATCAGCCCTCGCGTCCCAGTCAAGCACCAACCGCCTCACCGGTTTCCGGAACAACCTCAGGGCATTGCCCCTACTCTATGCAGAGCCAACGCGTCACTCCTGCGGCCGCATTAGCGCGACGACGCGGACGTTTTGGCGGCGTTGCGGCTGGCCTCATGAAAGGCTAATCATGCTGAAGCTATTTATGGACGAGTCAGGAAACGGAAATGTCTCCCAACCTCTGATCGTAGGCGCGGTTGAGCTTGGCGAAGATGCAGATGACATAGAGAAAAAAATTCGGGATTTGCACAAAGACCTCTCCGCAAGGAGAAGCTTGACCGGACTCCCCAGCTTCGAGAAATTCCGCGAGAACGGTTTTCACAGCTCGACCGATCCACGAGAGGTCTCCGCCCAATTCGCAGAACTCATGCGGAGAATCTTCTTCAGGACATACATGGTCGCAACCGATCGAACGCGTTTTCCTAACGTCGCGGAACCCGAGCAAATCGAGTGCATGTATGTGAAATTGCTGAGTGATCTATCGATCCGACATCGCCGTGAACCTGAGTTGCTCTGCTACATAGAGCAAAGCGAAGACATGAAGTCGATCCTGAGTCGACTTCCCGACAGGGTCGCCAGACAGGCACACAAAACGACCGGCAAAACTGTTTCGTTGCCGCGACTAAATATCACAATAGTCGGTAAGCGTGATTACATGTCTACGGCCATCATCGACTATGTCATGGCAGCCGTAAGTAGATGGCTCCAAGCGGACCGCACGACGAGCCCGAAAGACTACGCTTATAGAGCGTTCAGTGACATTGAGCCGTACATTTCCATGCTCTATTCGTTCGAGGATGGTCGCATCTCCAGCCGGAAGGACCCCCTTCATTGACGTGTGATAGAGTCCCGGCGAAGGTAGGGTCGCGGTCAACTTTGTGCGCGAGTTCGCGTGCGTTGCAGGATAGCTCTTGCACGGGAGTGCGACCCTACCTTCTTTACGTCTCAGTACGGGGGGCCAGTGCCATACTCGGTTGAAGACCTGGCGCAGCAAGCTGGCGTATCGACTGAAATTCTAGAGTGGCTGAGTTCAGAGATTCCTGTCGGTGATGGCCAGCTCTACGAGCAGCGAATACATCGCAAAAAGCACGGCGGAGTACGCGAAGTATTCAAGCCGAAGCCGCCATTCGATGCAGTTAGTAAGAATTTGTATCGGAGCTTCACAAGGCTATTCTCATATGAGGCCCCCGATCATGTTCACGGATTCGTTCGCGAACGTTCTACGATCAGCAATGCCAGTCAGCACCTAGCAAAAAGGTGCGTCTTGCGCATGGATCTAGAGGATTTCTTTCCGTCGATTGGCGCCGCAACAGTAAAGGCGCTTTTGCGAGAGCAAGGTTACGAAGGGAAGGTCGCAGACTTTGCTGTCAGTCTCGTCACCATCGGCGGCAAGCTGCCCATCGGACTCAGCACGTCGCCCCTCTTGTCTAATGTGGCCTTCCTGAGTACGGACCGCTCCCTTGCCGAGTATGCGCAGTCGGAGGGGTTGTCGTTTACACGCTATGTGGACGATCTCACATTCTCCGGCGACGTCACTGACCGCCACTCAACGGATATTGCTCGAATTCTCGATGAGGCTGGCTGGTCGGTGAACACGCGTAAAACTGTTTTCATGCGCCGTGGCGGTCCACAATACGTCACCGGCTTGTATGTGGGAGAATCGGACGGGCCACGGATTCCGCGCAAGGTCAAGCGTAAGATGCGTTGGGTCTTGCACGTGATATCGAAATTCGGTTACGACACATATATGGCAGAGTTCGGCGGCCAGGAAGAGGAGATGCGTCGGCGTCGCCTCTTGGGCTGGGCATGTTATATCGCCGCCGTCGAGCCAGAGGTGGGTTTCCCACTCCTACGAAATTTCGATGAACTGGTGTCAGAGGGGGATGAAGAGTATCTATATGACCTGCCCTGAGATCATACCGGAAGCCCGGAAGCGATGATGCTTGACTGGGACGCGAGGGCTGATCTCAGTGGGTGATCCCGGGGCAGATCGAGCCGTTCTACGGGCTGAGCGATGTGCAGTTTGCCAGGCTGGCGTTGGTGTGGTTGGGCGGCCATGACGTTCAGCGTGGCCAGCCGTAGTGGCTGACGTGCGCCTTCACCACGTTCCAGCACTGCCGCCGAGCCCGCGGCCTATTTGTGGACGGGGGCTTCCCTGGCGACGCGCCTCAAGCCTCTGACCAGCAGATACGCGCTGCGCACACGGGGTCTCTGGGGCCGCGCGCCCACGGCAGGACACTTCGCCCCCGGCACGTGTGACGGCAGCGGTTGACGGCAACGTCGCCACACAACGGCGGATCCCGGATGACAGTGGCGGCCCCCGCACCGGTGAAGGAAGGGCGGTGCCTTGGGCTCGCGACTGCCCGGTCGAACTCCTAAAGCGGTGCTCACATGGCACGTTTCGACGGCTTGGCGTTAGCGGCCGCCGCCGAGCGCACCGCAGCCCAAATCTCGGCTGCGGAGATTGACCGCACAGAGACCGTCTCCGTGTAGCCGTCGTAGGCAAGGCCGTTGTCCAATACCGGTGGCCAGCCGCGAACACGCCACAACTCGACCGTGGCCCGCTCAATAGCCCGAGCGTCACGTCCTACCGGGAAGATCAACGTGTTCAGGACAGTCCACCCATTACGGCTGTGTTCGTACAGTCGACTGTTCTTGGGCGAGTGCTCACAGATACCGATTTTGGCGGCAGCGAGGGACGATTTGATCACGAGATAAAGCAACGCAGGCCGGTCGGGTTTGAACCCATGGCTGGCGCACGCCGCACATGGACCGCCGCTGAAACGGGCATTCAGGGACGGGTCACAGTCGTGCCCCATAGCCAAGCATCGGCCTGGCCACCTGGTCGTATCGTTCGAGTACGGGTTCTCGGGGGCAGGCTCGTAGCCCCATGCACGGGCTAGCTGGCGTGCCTTTTCGTCGGGGAATCGGGCTTTACCACCGCAATACTCACAACTGCCTTGACCTGAACGGATGTTGTCTAAACGAGGGCTGACGATGTTCCAGCAACGGAGACACCATGCTCGGACAGACTGCTTGACATCGTGGATGGTTTCCATCGGCAGCACGCGACCACGGGTGATCATGTCCGCACGGCGCTCATCCGCTCGCCGCTTCTTGCGACAGTGACCACAACCAGCTCCCCCATATACCGGGTTGCGGATGTAGCTGAGGTACACGTAGAACGGCGTCTCATGGCCCAGGCATCGCTTGTTGAGGCACCGGACCCGCCACGGTAACGACGTGCGCCCCGGGTAAGACTCCATCGGTTCGCAGCCGGCCTCCTTGAGTTCCGCAGTTGCTTCGGCGTGGTCGGTCTTAGGTCTCTTTGCCACAGGCGCATTCTGCCGACGGCCACTGACACGGCAGTGAGCTTCCGGGTCGTGCCGGACGCGTGCCAGGTTGTGCGGGGAACCACGGGGAACACAGCGGTATCGAGCGACGGTCAAGTAGAGTGCCGCAGCCCCTGCTCACGCAGGCCAGTACGGCGCCCTAAGCCAGAAGACGCGAGCTTCCCACGCTGATGCCGCTCACGCCGGTGTGAGAGTTGGGAGCGAGCAGGTCACAGGGAGCCAGCGAACTCCGCCTGCGCCCGCGGGCTTGTCAGCAGCAGCCCGATGCCGAAAATCAAATCGTTCCCTACGTCGTTGAACTCTTCCCCCACCGTACGGTCAGAGAAGAGCCTCGATAGCGGACCATCGGTGGGCGCTGCGAGCGCGGGGCGCAGCTCCGCGTACTCCTGCTTGGATTGCTTGTAGAACGCCTTCGCCTGACCAAGCAGCTCTTCCGTCACGTGCTTGCCCCTCAGCGCTTGCATGGCTGCGGCCACGGCTGACGCCTTTGCCAGGACCGCCTCCATCGTGAGAGGCAGTGTGTGAGGGCCAACCGCCCGCACCATCCCTGTGGTTCTGAAGACACTCGGCGGCTCAAACACCGCCCGTACAGCTGTCTCAAGTTCCGCACGGTCAGTGCCGATCATTCCGCCCCGGTAGCTGATCTGTGCGAAGGTCCGAACAAGGCGAGTACGTGCGGTTTCCGAGGCCATCGGGTGATCAAGCTGCTCAAGCAGCCCCCGGGCTGCATCCTGGCACACCTCCTTACTTCGGGCGCCGTCTCCGAACCAGGTCATCAACGCCTTGAGCGCCTGGCGGCGCGGCACCCATTCGTCGCCCCACCACAACCAGATGGTCAGCGGAATCAGGGCGAGTGCCGGCAGCTTCGGCATCTCTTCACGCTTGGTCAGCAGGAGCAGGAAGAGCTTGCGCTGGTTCTCCGGGTGGAGCCCCGGGCGTGACCCCCGCCCAGCCCCACGTCGATGAGGGCGGTCGAGAAGCCCCCGAGCGGTCCAGTCAGTCACGGTGCGCTTCTGGATGTCGAAGCCGGCTGCGTAAGCGTCTTCGATCATGTCGTCAAGGGTGCCCGGTCCGGTCACTGTGTCCCACGGCTGCTCCACGCTCAGAAATTACATCGGATCCGTGCCAAGCGTGGTCGGCCAGCAGCAGACGGAGAGGCACGCCCCTCACTAACGTCTAAGACAGAAAGCAACCCCGCAGGCCAGAAGCTTGCCGGCCAGGTCTGCGGGGTGCCCACACATGAACCGACCATCACTGGAGGTAGATCCATGCAGTTCGACTCTAAGGCTGTCAGCTTCGATCAGCCGCGAGCCGTTGCCCGATACCGTCGCTTCCTGACAGCCAAGATCGTCGGAGGAGCTTGTAGCGCCCTGGGTGCCATCGTCGTCCAAGCCTTGATGTACGCCGTCCGGCGCCACCTCTGAGCTGGGCCTGCCATCCTGTGCGGTACAGCAGCGGAGTACAGCAACCTCCGCGACCTCGCCTAACCGTCAACCGCTCACAGTGGCCGGGTGGCCAGCCCACCAGCCCTCAATGACCGCCCCGCTCGTAGTTCGCATTGAGAGGGACGTGGTGGGCTACGCGGGCCATCGTGGCCAACCTCTGGCCAGAAAGGCCGGTGATGAGGGCGTTGCGGCTCGTCTGTCGAGGTCAGTGCATTGCTGGGACCGTAGGTGGACTGGTCCTGAAATCCGTCGGGTATCTGCCTGGGCCGTCTCTGGGCCGCCCGAGAGTGACTGACGACAACCGCTGACGGCCAACAACGACCACGAGGGCGCCGCAGACCGCCGCGCCCTCGTGGTGTGTCTGCCCAGCTAGACCCAGGTGTCGAACCAGATGCGGTCGCGCCAGGCGTCTATCGGGATCGTCTGCCCGGTGTAGATCGGCCAGAAGTAGATGAAGTTCCAGATGATGAGCAGTACGAGCACTCCCGCGCCCACTGCCCCCGCCACCCGCCGCCGCTCGTGCGAGCCCGGTGGTCCCAGCATCGCGCCGATCGTCATCGCCACCGCCAGACACAGGAACGGCAGGAAGACGACCGCGTAGAAGAGGAAGATCGTCCGCTCCTGGTAGAAGAACCAGGGCACCCAGCCCGCCGCGATCCCGCACGCGATCGCGCCCGCCCGCCAGTCCCGCCGGAACCCCCAGCGCCACAGTACGTACAGCACCGCGAAACACGCCGCCCACCACAGCAGCGGGGTGCCGAGCGCCAGCACTTCCTGGGCGCAGTCGCTCTTCTCGCTCGCCGGGCAGCCCTCCTCGCCGGGCTTCGGTGATTCGTAGAAGTACGAGACCGGGCGGCCCAGGACGATCCAGCTCCACGGGTTCGACTGGTAGGTGTGACCGGACGTCAGGTTGACGTGGAAGCTGTAGACCTCGGTCTCGTAGTGCCACAGGCTGCGCAGCCAGTCGGGCAGCCAGGTCCAGTTGCCGCCCTTGCCGTCGCCCTGGGCCCAGTTGCGGTAGTAGCCCTCCTTGGTGACGATCCAGCCCGTCCAGGAGACGACGTACGTCACGAAGGTGACCACGACCGTCGCCACGAAGGCGGGTGTGACGTCCCGCTTCAGGACCGCGACGTACGGCCGCATCGCGCCCGCCGTCCGGCGCGCGCCCACGTCCCACACCACTGTCATCAGGCCGAACGCCGCCAGGATGTACAGGCCGTTCCACTTCGTGCCGAAGGCGAGGCCGAGGCACACCCCCGCCGCGATCCGCCACGGCCGCCACCCCAGCCGCAGCGTGTCCGCGACCTTGGCGTCCGGGCGCAGTACGCCCTCGTCGTCCGACGGGAGCGCCGCCGCGAGCCTGCGCCGTGCCCAGTCCCTGTCGATCAGCAGGCAGCCGAACGCGGCAAGCACGAAGAACATCAGCACCTGGTCGAGCAGCGCCGTGCGGCTCATCACGAAGTGCAGGCCGTCCACCGCGAGCAGCGCGCCCGCCAGGCAGCCCAGGAACGTCGAGCGGAAGAGACGGCGGCCGATCCGGCAGAGCATCAGGACCGAGAGGGTTCCGAGTACGCACACCATGAAGCGCCAGCCGAAAGGTGTGAAGCCGAACAGCTGCTCGCCGAGCCCGATGACCCACTTGCCGACGGGTGGATGGACTACGTAACCGGGGTCGGCGGGGACCGTGATGCCGGAGGGGTCGGCGAGAATCGACTTGTCGATGTCCTTCGGCCACTGGCCCTCGTACCCCTGGTGAATGAGCGCCCAGGCGTCCTTCGCGTAGTACGTCTCGTCGAATATCACCGCCTTCGGGCTGCCCAGGTTCCAGAACCGCAGCAGCCCCGCGACGAGCGCGACCAGCAGCGGCCCGCCCCACGCGGCCCACCGCACCAGGTGCCCCGCGAGCACCGGCGGCACGCCGAGCACTCTCCAGATCTGGGTGCCGGGCTTGCTGTACGGCGGCACGAGCCGTTCGCGCAGCCCGATGCCGGGCCTGGGTACGTAGCCGAATCGGCGCAGCCGCTGCTGCCACGAGGGCGGCTGTTCCCCGGGGGCCCGGCCCTGCTGGGCTTCTGACGCGGTACTGGTCACCGCGCCATCGTAGGGAACACATCTGTGCGCGTGGTGTGCGCGCCCTGCGAGGATGGCTCTTGTGACTGGAACGACTGGAACGACCGCATTGGCTGGAACGCTCGTACTTGCTGGGACGCCCATCGGTGATGTCGCCGACGCGCCGCCCCGCCTCGCCGCCGAACTCGCGACGGCCGACGTGGTGGCGGCCGAGGACACCCGGCGGCTGCGCCGCCTGACGCAGGCGCTCGGCGTGCAGACGACGGGGCGTGTCGTGTCGTACTTCGAGGGCAACGAGAGCGCCCGTACGCCCGAACTCGTCGAGGCACTCGAGGACGGCAAGCGGGTGCTGCTGGTGACGGACGCGGGGATGCCTTCCGTCTCCGACCCCGGCTACCGGCTGGTCGCCGCGGCCGTCGAGAAGGACATCAAGGTCACGGCGGTGCCCGGCCCTTCGGCCGTACTGACGGCGCTGGCTCTGTCGGGTCTGCCCGTCGACCGCTTCTGCTTCGAGGGCTTCCTGCCGCGCAAGGGCGGCGAGCGCCTCGGCAAGCTGCGGGAGGTCGCCGGGGAGCGGCGGACGATGGTGTTCTTCGAGGCGCCGCACCGGCTCGACGACACCCTCGCCGCGATGGCCGAGGTCTTCGGCGACGAGCGCAGGGCCGCCGTGTGCCGCGAGCTGACCAAGACGTACGAGGAAGTAAAGCGCGGCCCGCTCAAGGCGCTCGCCGAGTGGGCGGCCGAGGGCGTACGGGGCGAGATCACCGTCGTGGTGGAGGGTGCCTCCGACGCGCCGCAGGAACTGGAACCGGCGGAGCTGGTGCGCCGGGTGCAGGTGCGCGAGGAGGCGGGGGAGCGGCGCAAGGAGGCCATCGCGGCGGTCGCCGCCGAGGCGGGGCTGCCCAAACGCGACGTGTTCGATGCCGTCGTCGCGGCAAAGAATGCGGCACGGGCAGGCTCTGCGGACGGCAAGGGACTATCGTGAATAGCTAAAGCTTCCTAAAGCGCAGACCGCGCACCGGGCCTTTTTCCATGGAAAGGCCAAGACCGGTCCATATCTCGACAGGCACCGATGCGCTCCCGCCGAAACAGGCGTCCACTGGACCAGTGGAAAGGAGCTGGCATGAGCGAGATCGCAGACACCGCCGGCGCAGGAACCACCGTTCACGAGGCCTACGCCTTCGCCTGCATGAGGTGCGGCCACGGCTGGGAGCAGTCCTTCGAGATACACCATCACGTCGACGGCAACGGCCACGCATTCGTGGTCTACACGGCTGACGGCCAGCGCGTTCCCTCGCCGCTGTCCCGCCCCACCTGTCTCAATTGCGGCGGGCATGTCGTGCGGATCATGAAGGCGGGGCAGGTCTCGTCGATCAGGGAAATGCTTCGCGCGGCTGTGGTGGACGCCCCGATGGGCGGGCCGGTGGTGGGCATCGCCGGACCGGCGATGGAAGACGCCCCCGGTCCGGTGCGGGTGAAGCACAACTGGCACCTGTCGGATCTGCTGCATCCCTTCCAGCACCGGAAGTGAGTGGCGGCTTTCGTACGATCGTGACCATGAGCCCCAAGGACGCACTTCCGCCGCTGCCCGAACCCCTCCGGGGAGAGGTCGCCGATTCGCACACCCACCTGGACATGCAGGACGGCACCGTCGAGGAGGCCCTGAAGAAGGCCGCCGCGGTCGGTGTCACGACCGTCGTCCAGGTGGGCTGCGACGTGAAGGGCTCGCGCTGGGCGGCCGAGACCGCGGCGGCGTACGAGAGCGTCCACGCGGCCGTCGCCCTGCACCCCAACGAAGCCCCGCGCATCGTGCTCGGAGACCCCGACGGCTGGTCGCGCCAGGGCGCGCGGGTCGCGGGCGGGGACGGCGCCCTCGACGACGCCCTCACCGAGATCGACCGGCTGGCGGCCCTGCCGTACGTGCGGGGCGTGGGCGAGACCGGTCTCGACTACTTCCGTACGGGCCCCGAGGGCATGGCCGCCCAGGAGCGGTCCTTCCGGGCCCACATCGAGATCGCCAAGCGGCACGGCAAGGCGCTCGTCATCCACGACCGCGAGGCGCACGAGGATGTGCTGCGCGTCCTCGACGAGGAGGGCGCTCCCGAGCGCACGGTCTTCCACTGCTACTCCGGCGACGCGGCGATGGCCGAGATCTGCGCGCGCAAGGGCTACTTCATGTCGTTCGCCGGCAACGTCACTTTCAAGAACGCCCAGCCGCTGCGGGACGCGCTCGCCGTGGCGCCGCTGGAGCTGGTGCTCGTCGAGACGGACGCGCCCTTCCTGACCCCGGCGCCGTACCGCGGACGGCCCAACGCCCCGTATCTCATTCCGGTCACCGTGCGGGCGATGGCGGCGGTCAGGGGGATCGAGGAGGACGTTCTGGCGACGGCACTCGCGGCGAACACGGCACGCGCGTTCGACTACTGACCCAGCCGGCGAGGGAATGTCGCGACTCTCCGTGGCCGTGTTGCTTTGGAGAGTGACGACGGCTCCGCTAGTGTCCCGGCCCGCAGCGTCATCGGGGCGGACCGGACTTCTGGAGCGTCGTGGGCAATTCGCAGGGCAGTCACCGTGCGGTGCGCGGCAGCGGCCGCCGCACGGTGGAGTACGACACGGTGCCGGTGGCTCACGACACGGTGCGGTACGCCGCGGAGCCGAATGACACGGTGGAGTACGGCACGGTCGAGTACGACACGTACGTGCCGGCGTACGCGCTTCAGCCGCCGCGGCTGCCGCGCCAGAACCCCGGCGTGGCCTCGGCCGGTGCCGCAGCGGGTGACGGGCACGGTGGCAGGGCGGAGGCCCGGCGGGCCGCCAGGCGCCGCAAGGGCGCCGAGCGGCCCGACGCGCTGCGCCGGCTCGTGCCGCAGGCGCTGGTCGTCGCGTTCCTGGCCGGCGGCACCTCGGCGTTCGTGGCCAGCGACAAGGCGGTCAAGCTCAGCGTCGACGGCGTACCCCGCACGATGCACACCTTCGCCGACGACGTCACCGAGCTGCTGGAGGACCAGGGCGTGCAGGTGGGGGCGCACGACCTCGTCGCGCCCGCCCCCGGCGCGCGGCTGGCCAGCGGGGACGAGGTCGTCGTCCGGTACGGCCGTCCGGTGATGCTGACGCTGGACGGGCAGCGGCGCCGGGTGTGGACCACCGCCCGTACGGTCGAGGGCGCGCTGCGCCAGCTCGGGGTGCGCGCTGAGGGCGCGTACCTCTCCACCTCGCGCTCCCTGGAGATCGGGCGCGCCGGGCTCGCCCTGGACGTACGCACGGAACGGAGTGTGACGTTCATGGCGGACGGGCGCGAGCGCACCATTCGTACGAACGCCGCGACGGTGGCGGAGGCGCTGGCGGAGGCGGGGATCAGTCTGCGCGGCCAGGACACCACGTCCGTGCCGGCCGACGGCTTCCCGCGCGACGGGCAGACGATCACCGTGATGCGGATCAGGGGCGCGAAGGAAGTGCGTGAGGAGCCGATTCCGTTCGATGTGGTGAGGAGCCCTGACGCTTCACTGTTCAAGGGGACCGAGGTCGTGGTTCAGGCCGGGCAGCAGGGGTCCAGGCGGGTGACGTACTTCGTGCGTACGGTCAACGGCGTGCGGCAGAAGCCGAGGCGGATCGCGGAGGAGATCGCACGGGAGCCGGTCGCGCGGCGGGTGAAGGTCGGCACGATGGACAGGCCGTCGTCCGTGGCGGGAGCTGACGGGCTCAACTGGGACGGGCTCGCCCACTGCGAGTCCGGGGGGCGGCCCGGCGCGGTGGACGCGACGGGCAACTACGGCGGTCTGTATCAGTTCGACACGCAGACCTGGCAGTCGCTGGGCGGCAGGGGGCGGCCGCAGGAGGCGAGCGCGAGCGAGCAGACGTTCCGGGCGAAGAAGCTGTACGTGCAACGGGGGGCCAGTCCTTGGCCGCACTGCGGGGGCCGGCTGCGGGGCTGAGGGCGGACCGGGTGGGTGCCGGGGGCCTTTACGCTTGACCGGTGAGCAGCACTGAGCCTTCTGAGCCCCTGCACGACCTTCTGGGCCCCTCCGACATCCGGGAGCTGGCGGCGGCGCTCGGCGTACGTCCGACCAAGCAGCGCGGCCAGAATTTCGTGATCGACGCCAATACCGTCCGCCGGATCGTCCGGACGGCCGGTGTTCGTCCTGATGATGTCGTTGTCGAGGTCGGGCCCGGGCTCGGCTCGCTGACGCTGGCGCTGCTGGAAGCCGCTGAGCGTGTGGTCGCGGTCGAGATCGACGACGTACTCGCGTCCGCGTTGCCCGCGACGATCGCCGCGCGGATGCCGGAGCGGGCGGAGCGGTTCGACCTTGTGCATTCTGACGCGATGCAGGTGACCGAGCTGCCGGGGCCGCCGCCCACCGCGCTGGTCGCGAATCTTCCGTACAACGTCGCCGTTCCCGTACTGCTCACCATGCTGGAGCGCTTCCCGAGCATCGAGCGGACGCTGGTCATGGTCCAGGCGGAGGTCGCGGACCGGCTCGCGGCCCGGCCCGGCAACAAGGTGTACGGCGTGCCGTCGGTGAAGGCCTGCTGGTACGCCGACGTCAAGCGGGCCGGGTCCATCGGGCGGAACGTCTTCTGGCCGGCGCCGAACGTCGACTCCGGGTTGGTGTCGCTGGTGCGCAGGAGCGAGCCGGTCAAGACCACCGCATCGAAGGCGGAGGTCTTCGCCGTGGTCGACGCGGCGTTCGCGCAGCGGCGCAAGACCCTGCGGGCGGCGCTGGCGGGCTGGGCCGGGTCGGCGCCGGCGGCGGAGGCCGCGCTGGTCGCGGCCGGGGTTTCGCCCCAGGCGCGGGGCGAGTCGCTGACGGTGGAGGAGTTCGCCCGTATCGCGGAGAACAAGGGAGCGGCGGCATGACGGTCACGGTCCGGGTCCCCGCGAAGGTCAACGTCCAGCTGGCGGTCGGCGGCGCGCGCCCCGACGGCTTCCACGATCTGGCGAACGTCTTCCTGGCTGTCGGGCTGTACGACGAGGTCACGGTCAGCGCCTCCGACTCGCTGCGGATCACTTGCTCCGGTCCGGACGCCGGCCAGGTTCCGCTGGACCGTACGAACCTGGCCGCGCGGGCGGCGATCGCCCTGGCCGGACGTCATGGCCTGTCGCCCGATGTGCACATCCACATCGCCAAGGACATCCCGGTCGCGGGTGGCATGGCGGGCGGCAGCGCTGACGGCGCGGGCGCGCTGCTGGCCTGCGACAAGTTGTGGGGTACCGAGTCGTCGCTGGATGAACTGCTTGATATCTGTGCTGATTTGGGGAGTGATGTGCCGTTCGCTCTGGTGGGCGGCGCGGCGCTCGGCACAGGGCGCGGCGAGAACCTGACGCCGCTTGATGTCGGTGGCACCTTCCACTGGGTGTTCGCGGTGGCGGACGGCGGGCTGTCGACGCCGGCGGTGTACGGCGAGTTCGACCGACTGACGGCGGGCACCGACGTCCCGCCCCCGGCGGCGTCCCCGGCGCTCCTGGACGCCCTGCGCACGGGCGACGCGACGGCTCTCGCGGGCGCGCTGCTGAACGACCTCCAGCCCGCCGCCCTGTCCCTGCGCCCCTCCCTCGCCGCCACCCTCGCGGCGGGCATGGACGCGGGCGCGCTGGCGTCCCTGGTCTCGGGCTCGGGCCCGACCACCGCGTTCCTGACGAAGGACGCGGAGGCGGCCGAGTCGGTGGCGGCGGCCCTCAAGGCATCGGGCACCTGCCGGACGGCCCGGGTGGCGCAGTCGCCCGCGGCGGGCGCGACGGTGGCCGGCGACTGACGCCCGGTCGGCGACTCCGTACTCAGGCGGGAGATGAGTACGGGCGCCCTGTCGGGCAGCTGTGCGGGGGCGAGAGCGTACCCGCATGGGAAACAGTGTTCGCGAGCTCGCCGACCGTACGCCCGCCGGGCGCGACCGGTACGTAGACCTGCTGCGCGTCGCCTCGCTCGCCACCGTCGTCGCCGGACACTGGCTGATGGCCGCCGTCTCCGCCGACGGCGAGGTGGGGAATCTGCTGGCCGTCGTTCCCGAGCTCCAGGTCTTCACATGGGTGCTTCAGGTCATGCCCGTCTTTTTCTTCGTCGGCGGCTTCTCGCACGCGCTCTCGTACCGGTCGCTGCGGCGTAAGCACCCGGGGACAGCGGTGTACTCGGTGTTCGTACGGGCCCGCCTCCAGCGGCTGCTGCGGCCCACCATGGTCTTCGTCGTGGTCTGGGGCGCCGCCGCCCTCTTGCTCCAGTCACTGGGCAGCCAAGAGGGCCTGACGGGCGTCGCGCTGCGGCTCGTCGCCCAGCCGCTGTGGTTCATCGGGATCTACCTGGCGATGGTCGCCTTCACCCCGGCCCTGCTGAGGCTGCACGAGCGCCACGGCTGGGCCGCCTTCGCCGCGCTCGCGCTGGCCGCCGCGGGCGTCGACGTACTGCGTTTCGCGTTCGGTGTGCCGTACGTCGAGTTCCTCAACTTCGCCTTCGTCTGGCTCGCCGTACACCAGCTCGGCTTCCTGCGCGCCGACGGACGCATCCGGATGCCGGCCGCCCTCGCGGTCGCGGGCCTGGCGGGCGCCGCGGCGCTGGTCGCGTTCGGCCCGTACCCGCTCAGCATGGTGGGGATGCCAGGCGAGAAGGTCAGCAACATGGCTCCGCCCACGCTGGCGCTCCTCGCCCACGGCCTGTGGCTGGTCGGCGCGGTCGAGCTGCTGCGCGCTCCCGGCGCGCGTCTCGTCGCACGGCCGCGCGTCTGGCGTGCCGTCGTGGCCGCGAACGGTGTGGCGATGACGGCGTTCCTGTGGCACCTGACCGCGATGCTGGGCGTGTACGGGGCCATGCTCGCCCTCGACGTACCGCTGCCGGCGCCGGCGAGCGCCGGCTGGTGGGTGCAGGTACCGCTGCGCTTCGCCGCGGCGGCGGCGCTGACCGCGCTGTGCGTGGCGGCCTTCCGGGCCTTCGAGCGGCCCTCGCGGGGAGGTGCGGCGACGGTTTCCCCCGGGCGCCTGGCCGGCCCGGCTTCCGCCGTCGGCGTCACGCTGTGCCTGCTGGGCGTCCTCGGCCTGTCGATGGTCGGCTTCGCCGGCCTGCTGGAAGGGCGTACGGCCATGCTCATCGCCGTACGCGTCAGCGCCCCCACGGCGGTCGTGATGGCCCTCGCGGGCTGGCTGCTGGTCGAGACGGCGGGCCGGGCGCGGCGGGCGGCGGCCGTCTGAGGCGGGGGGTCCGGGCTCTGGCGTACCGGGTGGTCGTTGGGGAGGTGGTGGGGGCGACTACGCTTGAGCGTCTATCCCTTTCCCGTCCCTGGAGCGCGCACCAATGGCCGTCAACCTCGTCAACGTCGAGGCCGTCAGCAAGGTCTACGGCACCCGTGCCCTGCTCGACGGCGTGTCCCTCGGCGTCTCCGAGGGGGACCGGATCGGTGTCGTCGGCCGCAACGGCGACGGCAAGACGACCCTCATCCGCATGCTCGCCAAGCTCGAGGAGGCCGACGGCGGCCGCATCACGCACAGTGGCGGCCTGCGGCTCGGTGTCCTCACGCAGCACGACTCGCTCGACCCCGCCGCGACCGTACGCCAGGAGATCATCGGCGACCTCGCGGACCACGAGTGGGCGGGCACCGCCAAGATCCGCGACGTACTGAACGGCCTCTTCGGCGGGCTCAGCCTGCCCGGCTTCGAGCACGGCCTGGAGACGGTCATCGGGCCGCTGTCGGGCGGTGAGCGCCGGCGTATCGCGCTCGCCAAGCTGCTCATCGAGGAGCCGGACCTTCTGGTACTCGACGAGCCGACGAACCACCTCGACGTCGAAGGCATCGCCTGGCTCGCCAAGCACCTCCAGGTCCGCCGCTCCGCGCTCGTCTGCGTCACCCACGACCGCTGGTTCCTCGACCAGGTCTGCACCCGCATGTGGGACGTGCAGCGCGGCGCCGTGCACGAGTACGAGGGCGGTTACTCCGACTACGTCTTCGCCCGCGCCGAGCGCGAGCGCATCGCCTCGACCGAGGAGACCAAGCGCCAGAACCTGGTCCGCAAGGAGCTGGCGTGGCTGCGCCGCGGCGCACCCGCCCGTACGTCCAAGCCGCGCTTCCGCGTCGAGGCGGCCAACGAGCTGATCGCCGACGTGCCGCCGCCCCGCGACACGTCCGCACTGATGAAGTTCGCCAACTCGCGGCTCGGCAAGACCGTATTCGATCTTGAGGACGTCACCGTCCAGGCCGGGCCCAAGGTGCTGCTCAAGCACCTCACCTGGCAGCTCGGGCCCGGCGACCGCGTCGGACTCGTGGGTGTCAACGGCGCGGGCAAGACATCGCTGCTGCGCGCGCTGGCGGATGCGGAGCGTACGCAGGGCGACACCCAGCCGGTGGCCGGCAAGGTGGTGGTGGGCAAGACCGTGAAGCTCGCCTACCTCTCGCAGGAGGTCGGCGAGCTCGACCCGAAGCTGCGCGTGCTCGAAGCCGTTCAGCGCGTACGGGACCGGGTGGACCTCGGTACGGGCCGCGAGATGACGGCGGGGCAGCTGTGCGAGCAGTTCGGGTTCAGCAAGGAGAAGCAGTGGACTCCGGTCGGCGACCTGTCCGGCGGTGAGCGGCGGCGGCTGCAGATCCTGCGGCTGCTGATGGACGAGCCCAATGTGCTGTTCCTCGACGAGCCGACCAATGATCTCGACATCGAGACGCTCACGCAGCTCGAGGACCTGCTCGACGGCTGGCCCGGGTCGATGGTCGTCATCTCGCACGACCGGTTCTTCATCGAGCGGACCACGGACAAGGTGTACGCGCTGCTGGGCGACCAGACGCTGCGCAACCTGCCGCGCGGGCTCGACGAGTACCTGGAGCGCAGGCGGCAGATGATCGAGGCCGCCACCCCGGCGCCCGCCGCTGCCGCCGCGCCCGTCAAGAAGAAGGCGTCCGGCGACGCCCGCGCCGCCCAGAAGGAAATGCAGAAGATCGAGCGCCAGCTCGGCAAGCTCTCCGACAAGGAGACCAAGCTGCACGCCCAAATCGCGGACAATGCGACCGACTTCGAGAAGGTGGCCCTGCTCGACGCCGAGCTGCGTGAACTCGTCACCGGGCGGGACGAGCTGGAGATGCGCTGGATGGAACTCGCCGAGGACGCGTAGTCAGGCGCAGCAGGAACCCAGAGGCGAATAACGGGCGCGTCACGGGTCGGTCCTCCCTTGGGAACAGGGGCGGGGCCGGGCCCTCGTTCGAAGGGGTCCAAGTGGTAGAAAGAAGCCCCGCTCGACTGACGTAGATCTGCGGGGCTCAAGCCCGATTCGCTCCTTTCTGGGGGAATTACGCCGCCGGAATTGCGGGGGAGACCGAACGGGCGGCGGTCTCGTGTGAAGAGGTAAGCGCTGATGTCTCAGCCGCCCAACCAGCCGCCGCAGGGCGGCTTCGGAGCCCCCCAGGACCCCCGGCAGCAGCCTCCCCAGCAGCCGGCCCAGCCGCCGCAGATGCCCCCGGCCCCACCGGGACCGCCGGCCGCCGCGCCTCAGCAGCCCCCGGCCCAGCCCGGATACGGCTACCCGCAGGCGCCGCCGCAGCAGGCACCGCAGCCGGGGTACGGCTACCCGGGCCAGCCCGGTCAACAGCCGGGCCAGGCAGGCCCGTACGGCCAGCCGCAGCCCGGACCGTACGGTCAGCAGCCCGGCCCCTACGGCCAGCAGCCCGGTCCGTACGGTCAGCAGCAGCCGGGCCCCTACGGCGGCTTTCCCGGCGCACCCGCCCCGGGCCCCGGCGGCAGCGGCGGCGGGCCCTTCAAGGGAAAGCCGGCGGTCATCATCGGTGCGGCCCTCGCCGCGGTCCTCGCCGTCGGCGGCGGCACTTACCTCGCCCTCAGCGGTGACGACGGCGGCAAGAAGAAGCAGCCAGTCGCCGGCAAGACCAAGGACGACAAGCCGGACGCTCAGCCCTCCGGCGACACCGGTGACGACTCCGCCGGCGGCCGCGACGCCGGTGACGACCTCAACGCCGGGCGCGAGGCGGGCGAGTCCAAGGTCCTGTGGCTCCAGAAGAACGACGTGGACCTGCCGCGCAACGGCTCCGACGTGTACGGCCCGTGGTTCACCGACGGCCTCGTCGTCAAGGCGATGTACAAGAAGGTCGCCGCCTACGACACCACCGACGGCAAGGAGAAGTGGAATCTTCCGCTCTCCACCGAGATCTGCGCGGCGCCCGTGAAGACCGCCGACGACGGCAAGATCGTCATCGGCGTGAAGAACGGCACCACCGAGAAGGCCAAGTGCAGCCACTTGCAGATGGTCGACCTCAAGACCGGCAAGGCGGGCTGGAAGGCCGAGGTGAAGAAGGAGGGGACGTTCGACCTCCTCTCCGACATCACCGTGGCGATCAGCGGCAACACTGTCGTCGCGGGACGCACCGGCCACTCCACCGCCTTCAGCATGAAGGACGGCAAGGAGCTGTGGGGCAAAGTCCCCGGTGAGTGCCAGCCGTACGCCTTCACCAGCAGCGCCAAGCTGATCGCCGCCGCGGCCTGTTCCAGCGGCGAGGCCGCCAAGAACCACCAGCGCGTCCAGGAGCACGACCCGGCCACCGGCAAGGTCAAGTGGAGCTACCCTCTGGCCAAGGGCTGGGACGTCGACAGGGTCTACTCCGTCTCCCCGCTCGTCGTGTCCGCGACCAACCGTGAGAAGAAGAGCTGGAGCGTCTTCGCTCTGACGGACAACGGCAAGCTCCGTTCGGAGATCGACGGCGGCAAGGACAAGTTCCAGCCCCAGTGCGGCGGCACCTTCGTCATCTTCGGCAGGAACCTCGAGGGCTGCACCGGCGTCGCCGCCGACTCCGACGCCTTCTACATGGCGACCGCCGAGAAGACGAGCGGCCTCGAGCGCACCAACGAGGTCGTCGCCTTCGACCTCGACACCGGCAAGCCCAAGTGGCGTTCCCCGGCCCCCGGCCGGACGATGATGCCGCTCAAGATGGAGGGCGGCGAGGTCCTGGTCCACCTGCCGGCGTCGTACCAGAAGGCCGGTGGGCTCGCGACCATCGCGGCCTCGGGCGGCAAGCCGAAGACGCTGCTCCAGAACCCGCAGTCGACCGCCGAGATCGAGAACGGCTTCTTCACGACGAAGATCGCCTACGAGGGCGGTCAGCTCTACGTCGTCGCCTCCCGCGTCAGCGCCACCAACGACGAGGACGAGTTGGAGACGAAAACCATGATGGTCTTCGGCAAGTGACGGCCGTGACTGAGTACCGGGTCTTCTCCCACGTTCTCGACTCCCCTTCCCCAGAGGTACGCACCCCATGACGCAGCCACCGCCTCCGCCGCCGAACGAGCCCCCGCAGGGCGGATTCGGCGCTCCGACGCCCCCGCCCGCCGACCAGCCGGGTTACGGCTACCCGCAGACGCCTCCGGCGCCGCCCGGCCAGCAGCCGGGTTACGGCTACCCCGCCCAGCCCGGCCAGCAGCCCGGTTACGGCTATCCGGCCCAGCCCGGCCAGCCCAACCCCTACGGTCAGCAGCCCCCTTACGGCCAGCAGCCGCCGTACGGTCAGCAACAGCCGCAGTACGCCTACCCGCAGGGCATGCCCCCGCAGGGCGGCGGCGGCAAGAAGGTCAACACCACCACCGCGATCGTCGTCGCGGCGGTCGTCGCGGTGGCGCTGATCGTCGGCGTCGG
Organism: Streptomyces sp. TRD_SC_5; assembly: GCF_056836825.1. Lineage (NCBI taxonomy): Bacteria > Bacillati > Actinomycetota > Actinomycetes > Kitasatosporales > Streptomycetaceae > Streptomyces > Streptomyces sp. TRD_SC_5. The sequence continues at coordinate 4,364,974 of NZ_JBWZZS010000001.1, forward strand.
CGTCTGGTACGCGTCCGGCGACGAGGGCGGCAAGGACGACCCGCAGAACTCCTCCGCGGGCTCGACCGGCGGCGGTGGCGGCGACGAAAAACCCGCCCCCGACGGCGCCGGCAAGGAGGAGAAGCCCTCCAACGCCGGCTCCAAGCTCCTCTTCCAGCTGCCCGCCCCGAAGGTGACGGAATCGGTCGCCGGCGTCAACGGCTCCTGGATCACCGACAAGGCGTACGTGAAGAGCGGCCTCAACGAGGTCGTGGGCCGCGACCTGGACAAGGGCACGGAGCTGTGGACGATCCCGCTTCCGGGTGAGGTCTGCGCGGCGTCGCGCCACGTCACGAAGGACAGCAAGACCGCGATTCTCTTCGCCGGGCCGATGCCGGCGGGCAGGACGTACTCGCCCTGCACCGAGGTCGGTGTGATCGACCTCGACGCGGGCAAGCTGCTGTGGCAGAAGTCGGTGAAGGACGGTGACGAAAAGGTCATGTTCAGTGAGGTCACCGTGGGCGGCGACGCGGTCGGCGCCGGCGGTACCCGCGGCGGCGCGGCCTTCGACGTCAACACCGGCAAGGTCCGCTGGCAGCCGAAGCCCAACGCCGAGCAGTGCCGGGACGTGGGCTACGCGGGCGGCGAGGCGCTCGCCACGGTGCGCAGCTGCGGTTCGTACAGCTCTCCCCAGCTCTCCATCGAGTACCTGAACCCGAAGACCGGCGCGCCGCTCGCCAAGTACAAGATGCCCAGCGGCGTGGAACGCGCGAGCATCGTCTCCACCAAGCCGCTGGTCGCCGCCGCCGATGTCGGCCGCACCGCCGGTGACGGCAGTGGTGTCTCCGACTTCTTCTCGATCGACGAGAAGACCGGCAAGCTGCGCGCCAGGATCGCGGCCGATGCCGAGAAGTACGCTCCGAGGTGCCAGGACACCGAGGGCTGCACCAAGGTCGCCGTCGGCAACGGCAAGATCTACGTGCCGACCGAGGAGCACGAGGGCGGCAGCCAGGGCGGCCGTACGAACGAGATCGTCTCGTTCGACCTCGCGACCGGCAAGCTCACCGGCGACCGGGCCGACGCGGGCGAGCGCTACACGATCCACCCGATCCGCATGGACGGCGGCAACATCATCGCGTACAAGAACCCGCCGTACGACAAGGGCAGCCAGGTGGTGAGCATCAACGGCGGTTCCATGAAGGAGACGCTTCTGCTGGAGAACCCGGCCGACAGAGCGGCCCGTGAGCTGTCGATGGGCTTCTCGGTGGACTCCGCCGAGGTCCGTTACGCCGACGGCCGCCTGTTCATGGCGTCGCGCCTCATGAGCAAGGAGCAGCCGGGTATGAAGCGTTACCTGGCGATCGGCTTCGGCGCCCGCTGACGCGCCCGGCGCGCCCGGCGTGCTCGGCGTGCTCGGCGTGCCCGGCGTGCTCGGCGTGCGAGACACACAGGTCACAGTGGCCCCGGCAGTGGTTTCTCACCACTGCCGGGGCCGTCCCATGTCACACCCGCTCGGCAAGTAGTCCTGAATCGCGAGGAATTCGGCAATCCGGGGGGCTTCTTACCAGTAAGGGGCGCGCAACCTCGAACAAGCGTGTAGCTTGCCGGGTCAGGAGGGCCGGGGGGCCAGCTCCAGGGGCAGGAGTACAGGAGTATGGGGGGTCTTCTATGGGCGTGCGGCTCATGGTGGTCGACGACCACCGATTGCTCGCCGAGGCGCTCGCCTCGGCACTCAAGTTGCGCGGGCACCGGGTGCTCGCGGCGACCGCCCCGACTTCGGGCGCGGCGGAACTGGTCGTCAGCAGGGCGCCCGAGGTGTGCCTTTTCGGTACGGCGACTCCCGCCGAACCAGGAGTCTTCGACCCGATCGTCCGCATCAAGCGTGAACGGCCGCAGGTGGCCGTCGTCGTGCTCGGCCCGGTGCCCAGCCCGCGCGGCATCGCCGGGGCCTTCGCCGCCGGGGCGTCCGGCTACGTACGCCACGACGAGCGCATCGAGGGTGTCGAGCGCGCCATGGTGAAGGCACGCGCGGGGGAGGTGGCGGTGGCACCGCAGCTCTTGCAGGGCGCCTTCGCCGAGCTGCTCAACCCGGCCGCGCAGCCCGACGACGAGGGGCAGCGGCTGCTCCGGATGCTGACGCCGCGCGAGGTCGAGGTCCTGATGCGGGTCGCGGACGGCGAGGACACGCGGCTGATCGCGGCGGGCATGGGCATCGCACCGAGCACCGCACGCACGCACGTCCAGCGGGTCCTGATGAAGCTGGGCGTGGGCTCCCGCCTGGAGGCGGCGGCGCTGGCGGCACGAACGGGCTTGCTGGACCGGGCGACGGCGGAGAGCTGACCGCAGGCGCCCTACTCCGCCGGATCGGCCGCCGGCCCCGGCGGCGGGGCCAGTGGCCGCAGCTTCAGCCAGACCAGGAAGAAGAGGCCGAGGGCCAGCATGGCCAGCCCTGTCCAGAGGTTGATGTGGACGCCCTCGGCCTTCTTCAGGTCGGCGTCGGACGGACTGATGCCGGCGATCGTGACGATCACGCCGTACACGACGAACAGGCCGCCGATGATGCGCCGGATGTCGAAAAGGCGTGCCGCAGTCGCGGACTTGCGCTCCAGCTCGGAGACTTCGTGGTGCAGATCGGACATGTTCTGGCCTCCGGTCAGAAGGAGTACGGGACGTAGCACAGGGCGGCGATGACGATCGCACCCCAGCCGAGCAGTGCGGGCTTGCGGTACCACGCGTCGTCGCCCTCACCGGGCGGCTCCTCCAGCCCCGGCGAGCGGGTCCCGTACACCAGACCCGCCAGTTCGGCCTCCGGCTTCGGCGCGGTGAAGAGCGTGACGACGACCATGACCAGCGCACCGGCGACGAAACCGACGATCGCGGAGACGAAGTTGGCGCCCTGGTCGGTCGGGATGTCGATGACACCCTGCTTGTAGACGTAGAAGTAATTGATCATCGCGGCGCCGGTGCCCGCGACGAGGCCCCAGACACCGGACTTCATCGAGGCCCGCTTCCAGAACATGCCGATGATGAAGACCACGAACATCGGGACGTTGAAGAAGGAGAAGAGCGTCTGGAGGTAGCTCATGATGTTGGAGAAGCTGGAGGCGATGAAGGCCGTGCCGATCGAGGCCAGTACACCGATCGCCGTGATCAGCCGCCCGAAGCGCAGGTAGTACGCGTCGTCGCGGCCGGGCTTCACGTACTTCGCCCAGATGTCGCTGGTGAAGACGGTGTTGAAGGACGACACATTCGCCGCCATGCCCGCCATGAACGCGGCGAGCAGGCCCGTCACCGCGATGCCCAGCACACCGTTCGGCAGCAGCTCCTGCATGAGGAGCGGGATCGCGTCGTTGTACGTCAGGTCCGAGCCGGCCGTGCCGATCTTCGGTACGAGTACGGCGGCGACCAGGCCCGGGATCATCACCAGGAACACGATGAAGATCTTGGGGAAGGCGGCGATCAGTGGGGTGCGCTTGGCGGCGGAGAGGTTCTTCGCGGACAGCGCGCGCTGGACCTCGGCGAAGTTGGTGGTCCAGTAGCCGAAGGAGAGCACGAAGCCGAGGCCGAGGATGATCGTCAGCCAGTTGGCGCCCAGCGGGTTCGCGTCACCTATGCCCGTGCCGCCCCAGGCGGTGAGGAACTCGCCACCATGACTGGCTTCCAGTGAGCCGGTCAGGCCGTCCCAGCCGCCGACCCGCTTGAGGCCGAGGATGGTGAGCGGTATGAGCGCGGCGAGGATCACGAAGAACTGGAGTACCTCGTTGTAGATCGCCGAGGAGAGGCCGCCGACCGTGATGTACGCGAGCACGAAGAAGCCGGCCACCACGATCGACACCCACTGCGGCCAGCCGAGCAGCGCCTCGACGACGATCGACAGGGCGTAGAGGTTCACGCCCGCGATGAGGATGGCGGCGAAGGCGAAGAGGACCGAGCTCAGCAGGTGCGCGGACTTGTCGAAGCGCTGGAGCAGGAACTCGGGGACCGAGCGGACCTTCGAGCCGTAGTAGAACGGCATCATCACCAGGCCGAGGAAGACCATGGCGGGGATGGCGCCGATCCAGTACCAGTGGACGACGGCCACGCCGTACTGCGCGCCGGTGGCGGCCATGCCGAGGATTTCGGTGGCGCCGAGATTCGCGGCGACGAACGCCAGACCGGTGACCCAGGCCGGCAGTGACCGGCCCGACAGGAAGAAGTCGAGGCTGGTCTTCACACTGGCCCGCGCGGCGAAGCCGATGCCGAGGACCACGGCGAAGTAGATCGCCAGAATCGTGTAGTCGAGCCCGTTGGTGGGGAGCCGTAGCCCTTCGGCCAGGTAGTGCATTGAGACCTGCTTCGTCTTCGTCGAGCGAACGGATCGGTACGGAACCTACGCTTCCGAGTAGCGAAAATGAATACTTCTGGTGGTGCTCTTTGTTGGATTGTGATGAACGGGTCGAGTGTGGACCTGTTGACTGTGCTGTTTGCTCATGGTTAGTTGTGTTCACTTATGTTGGGTAGTGGTGATGAGGAGCCTTCGTGTGAAGAAGACGTCGACTCGGCTGGCTGACGGTCGCGAGCTGCTCTACTACGACTCCCGCGACGACGCCGTGCGCGATGCTGTGGACCCGCGCCCCCTCGACCCCATCGCCACCACCGCGCAGATCCGCCGCGACCCGCTCCTCGGCGACTCCGTCGCCATCGCCTCGCACCGCCAGGGCCGCACCTACCACCCGCCCGCCGACGAATGTCCGCTCTGCCCGTCGCGCGACGGGCGGCACAGCGAGATCCCGGCCGCGGAGTACGACGTGGCCGTCTTCGAGAACCGCTTCCCCTCGCTGGCCGGGGACTTCGGGCGCTGCGAGGTGGTCTGCTTCACCTCCGACCACGACGCGTCCTTCGCCGACCTCACCGATGAGCAGGCGGGCCTCGTTCTGGAGGCATGGACCGACAGGACGGCCGAGCTGGCCGAACTGCCGGGAGTCCGGCAGGTGTTCTGCTTCGAGAACCGGGGCGCGGAGATCGGCGTCACCCTCGGCCACCCGCACGGCCAGATCTACGCCTACCCCTTCGTCACCCCGCGCACGGAGCTGATGCTCCGCTCGGCGGCCGCGCACCTGGCGGAGACCGGGCGGAATCTCTTCGACGACGTCGTGGCACGGGAGCGCGCCGAAGGGACCCGGGTGGTGCTGGAGGGTGAGCACTGGGTGGCCTTCGTGCCGTACGCCGCGCACTGGCCGTACGAGGTGCACCTCTACCCGAAGCGGCGCGTGCCCGACCTGCGCGGGCTCGACGACGACGCGCGCACAGAGTTCCCACAGATCTATCTGGAACTGTTGCGCAGGTTCGACCGGATCTTCGGCCCCGACGAGCCCCCGACGCCGTACATCTCCGCCTGGCACCAGGCGCCGTTCGGCGCGGCCGGCTTCGCACCCGAGTTCGGGCTCCACCTCGAGCTTTTCACCATTCGACGCACTTCGGGCAAGCTGAAGTTTCTCGCGGGTTCCGAATCCGGCATGAATGTGTTCATCAACGATGTGCCGCCGGAGACCGCGGCAGCGCGACTGCGAGAGGTAGCGAGCGAGTGAGTCAGCACAAGTACTTGGTCACGGGTGGCGCGGGGTATGTCGGCAGCGTGGTCGCGGCCCATCTCCTGGAGGCCGGCCACGAGGTGACCGTCCTCGACGACCTCTCCACCGGCTTCCTCGAGGGCGTCCCGGCCGGCGCCACCTTCATCGAGGGCCGCATCCAGGACGCGGACCGCTGGCTGGACTCCTCGTACGACGGTGTCCTGCACTTCGCCGCGTTCTCCCAGGTCGGCGAGTCCGTCGTCGACCCCGAGAAGTACTGGACGAACAACGTCGGCGGGACCATGGCGCTGCTCGCCGCGATGCGGGACGCGGGCGTCCGCAAGCTGGTCTTCTCCTCCACGGCCGCGACGTACGGGGAGCCGGTCTCCACGCCCGTCACTGAGGCGGCGCCGACCGCGCCGACCAGTCCGTACGGCGCCTCCAAGCTGGCCGTCGACCACATGATCAGCGGCGAGAGCGCCGCGCACGGTCTGGCGGCGGTCTCGCTGCGCTACTTCAACGTCGCGGGCGCCTACGGGACCTGCGGCGAGCGGCACGACCCCGAGTCCCACCTCATCCCGCTCGTCCTGCAGGTCGCACAGGGCCGGCGCGAGTCGATCGCGGTGTACGGCGACGACTACCCGACGCCGGACGGCACCTGCGTCCGCGACTACATCCACGTCGCCGACCTCGCCGAGGCGCACCTGCTGGCGCTGGGCGCTGCCGAGCCGGGGACGCACCTGATCTGCAACCTCGGCAACGGCAACGGCTTCTCGGTCCGCGAGGTCGTGGAGACCGTACGCGAGGTCACGGGGCATCCGATCCCCGAAACCCCGGCGCCGCGCCGGGCCGGTGACCCCGCGGTGCTCGTCGCGTCCGCCGACACGGCGCGCGAGAAGCTCGGCTGGAAACCGTCCCGCGCGGACCTCGCGGGCATCGTCGCGGACGCGTGGGCGTTCGCCCGCCGGGAGGAGCAGGACGTATGACAGTCAGATCCGCCGTCTCCGTCGCCGCCGCTGTCGCGGAGGCCTTCACCACGCTGTACGGCGCCGAGCCCGACGGGGTGTGGGCAGCCCCCGGCCGCGTCAACCTCATCGGCGAGTACACCGACTTCAACGACGGCTTCGTGATGCCGCTCGCGCTGCCGCACACGGCGGTCGCGGCGGCCCGGCGCCGCGACGACGGCGTGCTGAGACTGCACTCGGCGGACGTCGACGGCGGCATCGTCCAGCTGCGCACGGACGCACTCGCGCCGCCGCTCGCGGGCGGCAGCTGGGCGGCGTACCCGGCGGGCGTGGTGGGGGCGCTGCGGGAGGCCGGCCACGAGGTCGGCGGAGCGGACATCCATCTGACGTCGACGGTGCCGACGGGCGCCGGTCTCTCGTCGTCCGCCGCGCTGGAGGTGGTCACGGCGCTGGCCCTGAACGACCTGTACGAGCTGGGCCTCTCGGGCTCCCGGCTGGCCGTGGTCGCCCAGCGGGCCGAGAACGCGTTCGTGGGCGTGCCCTGCGGGATCATGGACCAGATGGCGGCGGCCTGCTGCACGGAGGGCCACGCGCTGCACCTGGACACGCGCGACCTCACGCGCCGTCAGGTCCCGTTCGACCTGGCCGCCCACGGCCTCGAACTCCTGGTCGTCGACACCCGCGTCAAGCACGCGCTGGGCGACGGGGCGTACGCGGAACGGCGTGAAGGCTGCGAGGCGGGGGCGCGGGCGCTGGGCGTGGCGGTGCTGAGGGATGTCCCGTACGCCGGACTGGGCGCGGCGCTGGTGTCGCTCGGCGACGAGCGGATACGCCGCTACGTACGCCACGTGGTGACGGAGAACCACCGCGTGGACCAGGTGATCGCGCACTTGGACGCCGGTGCCCCGCGAGCGGTGGGCCCCCTGCTGACCGAGGGGCACGCTTCGCTCCGCGACGACCTGCGGGTCTCGTGCGCCGAGCTGGACCTGGTGGTCGAGTCCGCCAACGCGGCGGGGGCGCTGGGGGCACGGATGACGGGGGGCGGGTTCGGTGGCTCGGCGATCGTCCTGGCGGAGTCGTCGGCGACGGACACGATCGTGAAGTCGATCGGGGCGGCATTCGAAACGACCGGCCTCACACCCCCGCGCGTCTTCCCGGCGCTCCCGTCCGGGGGCGCTCACCGCGTCGCCTGACAGCTATCCGGCCCCGGCCGACTTGGGGAAGTAGCGGGTGAACGTGTCGGGGGTTACGCCCATCACCTCTCCGAAAGGCGAGGCCAGATGGTGGATGAGGAGCCCGAGGAAGACGGTCAGCCCGACCATGCCCATGGCCATCACCAGTTGGCTGGGTCTGCGCCCGATCTTGAAGAAGAAGAGGATGCAGATCGAGAGGAACGCTCCGATCACGATCCCGGACCACAGCGCCGGTGACAGTGTTTCCTGTGCGTCCGACTCGCGGCCCCGGCGAGCGTCGTCGAGTGCGCCGAGCTGGGCGAGCAGCTCCAGCGCCGTCACCTCTTGGGCGGGGGTGGCTTCGGGTGGGGCCGCGGATGCCGCGCGCAGTTGCCGCAGTGGGGTCCAGCCGCTCTCCCCGAGGCCATTGCGGTCCGCCAGTCGTGGCCATTCCTCCTGGACGACATGTGCGGCGTAACGCTCGGCCAGGGCGTCGATCCGCTCGCGCTGCTCGGGCGGCATGCCCTCGGCGAGGACCGTCATCTGGTGCAGGGCGCCCGCCTCGGCGGAGGCGTGCGCCTCGGAGCTGGCCCGCAGATCCCAGACGCTGACCAGGGCCAGGCCGAGCAGCAGCGCGTACAGCAGGGCGATCATCATCGACATGTACTCGGCCACCTCCTCGCCGGACTCCTCCTCGTCCGCCACCGGATGGAACCGGCGCCAGGCGAGGACCGCGCCGGCTGTGAGCAGTGCGCCGAGTCCCCCGACGGCGAGCATCTCGATGACGTGTTCCATGACGCTCCCTCGGTCGATGAGCAGGCAGTCGCAAGGTCACGGACGGCGGGACGCCACCACGGCCACGACGGCCGCCGGAATGAGGAGCAGGAGCAGGACCGCGACCACGGGGAGCGGATCGTCCCGCCGTGGCACGCCTCCCGCTCTCCGTGCGGTCACGGACTGGCTCGTGGGTGCGCGGGGCGTGGTCGGCGGCGTGGCGCGCACCCCGGGGGGCGGGGGGCCGATGCTCGCGGCCGCCGGGGGCGGTGGTGCGATGCCTGCGGCTGCGGGGGGCGGTGCGATGCCTGCGGCTTCGGCGGCACCCAGGCCGGGCGTGCCGGGGCCGGGGACTCCGAGGCCTGGGGCTCCCAGGCCGGGGACTCCGAGGCCGGGGGCTCCCAGGCCGGAAGCTCCGAGGCCGGGGGCTCCGAGGCCGGGCGCTCCCAGGGCGGGCACGCCCAGGAAGCCCCCCGGCACCGCGGGGCTTCCTGGGGCGCCAGGCGCCGGCACCGCGGGGGTTTCTGGCGTGCCGGGCGTGCCTGGCGCCGGTACTGCGAGGTCCGCCGGGCCGCCGCGCGCATCCGGCGCGGGCGCCCCGGGGGCTCCGGGCGTGCCCGGGACGCCAGGGAGTGCCGGCGGCGCTTGCGGCCCCGCCCCAGTCCCCGCCCCCGCCGGTGCGGCCCGGTCCAGCGGCGGAGCCTGGCCCGGTAGTGCGGCCCGGTCCGGCGGCGCGGCCCGGTCCGGCGGGGCCTCAGACCTCGCCGGCGGGGGCGGCGCCGGGGACGGCTGGGCCCGTACCGTGAACTGGGTTGCCGCACGGGCCACCAGCGGCGGAGGGGCGACAAGTTCGCCCTCCGTGCCAAGAGTGAAGAGCCCGTCGCTTCCCCGCACTTCGGGCGCGCTGTGGTACGTACCGGGCCGCAGGCCGTCCAGTTCCGCGACGCAGAGCACGGTGGCCCCTGGGGTCACGGTCTGAGGGGAAGCAGCGCGGCCCCCGCAGACGATCAGGGGCGGGTTCAGTGCCGTATCGGTGAGCCGCGCGTCGTAGACGGTGCGGTTGCCCGGATTGCCGATGGAGTACTGCACCACCGCACGCGGCCCCTCCACTTCGCGGACGGCGACAGTGAGTTCAAGGGCCCCGGCGACGCCCTGGTATCCGGCTTCGGCGGAGGCACTCGGGCGCAGCCCCAGGGAGGGGATCTCCGCGTGCGCGCCGACGGTGGCGGTGTGCCTGCCGGGAGCGGCGCTGACCAGCGACGTACAGGTGACGGAGGTCAGCCCGCGCATCCACAAGTCCCGGCCGCCGGGGCAGTCCACCGCCGCGCCGGGCACGCCGGGGTCGGTGAGGCGGACCCGGTGGAGGTCGGCACCCGAGCGGTTGGTGAGCCGATAGTGCTTGACGACGGGATGGCCGACGCGGATGCCGGTGTGTTCCGCCTCCCGTCCGGGCCGCGTGTTGACGGTCACCGACAGGTCAAGGGCATGGGCCCCGGCCCCGTCGGCCGCGGCCTGTGGGGCGTGGGCGGTCAACGGCCAGCCGACCGCATGCGCTGCCAGGAGCAGCGCTCCGGCGGTGAGCAGAAGCGTTCTGGTGCGGGTACTGGGCCTGACCCCCATGCAGGGCTTCCCTTCCCGGGTCCTCAGGTGTGCCGGACCGTGCCGGACTCCGGTCAGCGTCAGCCGACGGCCCTGGTGGAGACAGCCGGGAGGCCGGTCATTGCGCTGCCCGTGTGGTGAATACACCGTGATGGCGGACTCGCGGCCCACCTCAGGCCATGTCGTTGGAGCCGATGGATTCGTTCACCGGACACGGAACGTCGTTCTTTGTCGACTTCTGTCTCCATGCGAAACATGAGGCACACCTTGAACACCTCGGCGAATCAGTTCTGTGAATTGTCTTCCCCTCCCCGCCCCCGCCCGTACGCTGAAGCAGAGCGCCGGTGGGGGCCGGTGCTCGATCAGGGGGCGAGACAGTCGGGTACGTCGTCCGGGGTGGGCAGTGGTCGGTGCGCGGCGGCGGTCGCGCGTCCGAAGTGCCCTTTTCTCCGGGCGTCGTACCCGCACACGGTCCGCCTCTCCGGGGGTCCAGGGGGGACACCTCGGAACAACGCGGCATGGGGGTGTCTGTGGTTCGTATCCGGGTACTGGTGGTGGACGATCACCGCATATTCGCCGAGTCGCTCGCCGCGGCCCTCGCAGCCGAGCCCGACGTCGACGTGTCCGCGGCCGGCAGCGGCCCGGCCGCGCTGCGCTCCCTGGAGCGGGCGGCGGCGGAAGGCCGCAGATTCGACGTCATGCTCGTCGACGCGGACCTCGGCGCCGCGACGGTGCCGGCCGCCCGCGCCGTGCACGTCCCGGAGCCGGGCGAGGACAGCCCGGTGGACGGCATCTCCCTGGTGACAGGAGTCCGGTCGGGACAGCTCGCCGTCCGTTCGGTCGTACTGGCCGAGAAGGACGACCCGCGCCGCGCCGCCCTCGCCCTCCAGGCCGGGGCCGCGGGCTGGGTCGCCAAGGACTGCTCACTGCAACGCCTGGTGTCCGTCATCCGCGGCGTACTGCGCGACGAGACTCACCTGCCGCCCGCCCTTCTCACGGGCGTACTGCGCGAGTTGACCGCCGCCCGCAAGCACCGCACCGAGAGCGAGCGGCTCGTCGAGTCGCTGACTCCGCGCGAGCGCGAGGTGCTGCGGTGCATGGTGGCGGGGCTGGGCCGCAAGGCCGTCGCGGAGCGGCTCTTCCTCTCCCCGCACACCGTCCGTACGCACATGCAGAACGTACTGGGGAAGCTCGGCGTGCACTCCACCCTCGCCGCCGTCGCGCTCGCACGGCGCGCCGGGGTCGGTCCGGTGGACCTGGAACTAGCCCGGGATGTTGTCGAACGGGGCGGTCAACTGGCGTAGCAGCCCCGCCAGTTCCCCGCGCTGCGCGCGCGAGAGCTCGCCGAGGATGGCCCGCTCCTGCGCGAGCAGCCCGGCGAGCGCCTGGTCGGCCCGGTCCCGGCCCTCGGCGGTGAGCCGCACGAGGACGCCGCGCCGGTCACTCGGATCGGGCAGCCGCTCGACGAGGCCCTTCTTGGCGAGCCTGTCGATGCGGTTGGTCATGGTGCCCGAGGTGACCAGGGTCTGGGTCAGCAGCTGGCCCGGCGAGAGCTGGTACGGGTCGCCCGCGCGTCGCAGCGACGTCAGTACGTCGAATTCCCACGGCTCCAGCTGGTGCTCGGAGAAGGCTATGCGGCGGGCACGGTCGAGGTGGCGGGCCAGCCTGGAGACGCGGCTGAGGACCTCGAGTGGTTCCACGTCGAGGTCGGGGCGCTCGCGGCGCCATGCAGCGACCAGTCGGTCGACCTCGTCCTCCATGACGATCAGTGTAGTTGGTCTGTCGACATGAAGTCTCTTGGCGTCAAGTGTCTTGACGTCGAGAGAGTTGCTTGGCCAAGCTGCTGCTCATGACCGTACGACCGATCTGGGACCCACGGCAGTACCTCCGGCACGCGGACCACCGCACCAGGCCCTTCCTCGACCTCCTCGCCCGCGTCGACGCCACCGCCCCTGCCCGCATCGCCGACCTCGGCTGCGGCGCCGGCAACGTCACCGCGCTGCTCGCCGAGCGCTGGCCCGCCGCGCGCATCACGGGGTACGACAACTCCCCGCAGATGCTGGAGCAGGCCCGGCGGTACGCCGGGCCGCTCCTCGACTTCGCGCACGCCGACGCCGCGACCTGGGATCCCGGAGAGGCGACGTACGACCTGATCGTCTCGAACGCCCTGCTCCAGTGGGTCCCGGACCACGCCGACCGCTTCACGGCCTGGCTGGACGCCCTCACCCCCGGCGGCACCTTCGCCTTCCAGGTGCCCGGCAACTTCTCCGCTCCCAGCCACACCCTGCTGGCCGCCCTGCGCGACTCCCCGCGCTGGCGGGCCCGCCTGGGCGGTGCGCGAGGCCGGGCGGCGGCGGTGCTGGAACCCGGGGAGTATCTGACCCGCCTCACCGCGCCGGGCTGCGACGCCGACGTGTGGGAGACGACGTATCTCCAGATCCTGCACGGGGAGGATCCGGTCCTGGACTGGATGAAGGGCACGGCCCTGCGGCCGGTCCTGACCGCCCTCGCGGACGATCCGCAGGCGAGTGAGGACTTTGTCGCGGAGTACGCCGAGGCGCTGCGCGGCGCCTATCCGGCGGGTCCGCACGGCACGGTCTTTCCGTTCCGGCGCGTCTTCGCCGTCGCCCGGAAGGCGACCGCTTGAGGCCGACGGCTTGAGCTGACCGCCGGTCAGCTCACGAGCTGTTGCGTCCTCAACGAAAGGGAGTCCGGAGCCCCAGTGCCGACCTCAGCGCGCCGACCTCGCTCTTTTCTTACCGTTTGCACCCAAATGGCGCCCATGCAACGCTGGTTATTCAGCCGCAATAAGAGGAGATGGTCCCATGATCATGGACCGCACTTCCCCGGTCGAGACCGCAGCGCTGAACACCGAAGTGGAGGGGCTGCTGGACTCCGCCGAGCCGGAGGGCGTTTTCCGCGACACCCGAGAGTGCAAGGGCGGGTTCCTGCTCGCACTTCTGCTCATCGGCTCACCGCCCACGCCCCGCCCCAAGACGGACCCGAAGGCCCGTTGAGGAGGACGCGTTGGCTGAACAGTCGCAAGCAGCGGGCTCCGTCCCGCTGAGCGCTGTGGTCGCCGATGCCGCAACCGGAGTCGTCCTCGCCCTGCGGGGTGAGGGCGACCCATATGCGCTCTCCCGCCTCCTGCGGCAAGGAGACGCGCTGGCATCAGCGGCGATCCGGGTGCTGGGCGCGGACGCGCTCGCCCCGTACGCGCTGGACCACCGGGCAGCACCCGGTGGAGAGAACGACGAAGCGGTCGTCCGGGAGGCGCTGGCCGCCTTCCCGCCGGGCCCTGACGCCTCGGAGGTGTCGGTGTGGAGCTACCGGGGCCTGGTCGAGGCCTCGCACACCTTCCTGCCCGGTGGCGTGGGCCGCTGGCCGCGGCCACCGCGGGCCGCAGCGGCCTGGGTGACCGATGATCCTTGGCCAAAACTTTCCCATCGGGCGTCCCAACTGGCCGCGCTCGCGCTTCCCGGCCTCGCGCAGGACCTGGCCGACCGGCTGGCAACGCGCACCGACGACCTGTCCCGTGGCTTCGTCCGGGCGGTACGCCGCAGGGACTGGCTCCAGGCCGCCGGAATCGGGCGCTGGCTGGCCCGGCTGCCCGACGTGCCGCCGACGCTGGGCCTCGACACCGGGCTGGCCTTCGTGCGGCAGATGAGCGACGGCGACCCGAGGGTGGCGCTCCACGTCGTGGCCGCGCGGCAGTTCTACGGACGGGGTGGGTGAGCGGCGACCCGGCCGCCCCGGCGTCGCTGCTCGACCGCATGGTCGGCGACGGCCTGGGGTGGCTGCAGGGGGCGCGCGGCCATTTCCGGCTGCCCCCGAACGTCACGACCGACGCCGACCCCAACCTCACCCTCAAGCCGTTGGGCGAACTGGCCGAACTGACCCACCTCATCAGGACCGAACACCCCCGCGACGACCTCCGCCCGGTGGCGGACGAGCTGTTCGCCTTCGCCTGGGACGAGACGCGCGACGGCCAACTGTTCGCCGAGCTGATACGTGGTGAGCCGCACGCCACGTATCCGGTGGAGATCTACGGAGTCTTCGCCCGGGCCGGCCTGCGCAACACCGCCGTGGAACAACTGCTGGCGGCGACGACCGGGCTGCGCGGCTGGCGGGTGGCGCGCGAGGACCACACCCGTACGCTCGGTGTGCTCAACGCGGAGCGCCGCATCGGCCTGGCGCGGCACGCCGACTTCGAGGCCGTGCTGGCGCTGACCAATCTCGGCCTCATGCCGGAGCCGTGGGCGCTGGACCGCAAAGCGGCGTACGGCCTGACCCACGACGTCTTCCACCTCACCGACTGGGGCCGCGCCCGCAGCCGGCTGCCCCGCGCGCAAGCCGACTACCTGCGGCTGTGGCTCCCCGCCTGGCTGGAGAACTGGCTGGACGAGGAACTGTGGGACTTGGCGGGCGAGTTGCTCGCGGTGACGGCCTGTCTGCCCGCCGCTCCGTACGATCCGGTGGCCTGGCAGCGGCTGGCCGGCGCGCAGGCGGCCGACGGCCGGGTGCCCGAACTGGGAGCGGGGCCGCACCCCGCGGACCGCGCCGAAACCTTCACGTCCTGCTACCACTCCACCCTGGTGACCGCCTTCGCCGGCACCCTCGCCCGCATCGCCCTGGACGCGGCCGAGGGTGAGGAGAGGGTGCCGGTCCACGAAAGCGAGGTGGCCCCATGACAGCCGCAGCGACGCCCGCAGCCGCTCCTCCCGCGCTGCTGCACAGTGTCGGAGACCGGGCCCTGACCTGGCTCGACGAGCACCGCGAACACTTCCGGCTGACCGGACAGGACCGCGCCACCGGCAGAGGCGTCATCGAACGGCTCAAGCCCATCGGGGAGTTGGCGCTCAACATGCGGGTGCTCTTCCGGGAGGGCGTGGCAGGCTCGCGCCAGCACGCCCGCGCCGGGCAGCTGCTGGACTTCGCCTGGCGGGAGCTGCTGGACGGCGGCAATGTACTGGCCGCGCTTCAGCACGACGAACCGTTCTCGCCCGTACCCCTGGAGATCTACGCGACCTTCCACGAACTCGGATTCCGCCACCCCGAGCTGGAGTCGGCCGTGGAGGTGTGCCGCCGCACCCTCACCTGGCCGGCGCTGGACATGGTGCCCAACCGGCGGCTGAGCGTACTGGGAGCCGAACGCAGGATCGGCCTGCCCCCCAGCGGCGACTTCGACGAGGCCGTGAACAGGACCTGGCTCAGCCGGCTCCCCGAACCGTGGACAGTGCAGTACCACATCGCGTACGACATCACGCACACCGTCTTCCACCTCACCAACTGGGGCGAGGAGCCCGGCCGCATCCCCCCGCGGACCGCCGACTACCTCGCGCTGTACCTGCCGGCCTGGACCGAGGACTGGGCCGGCCTCGAACACTGGGACCTGCTCGGCGAACTCCTCGTCGTCGACGCGTGCCTGCCCCGGCCCGCCCTCGACGCGCGGGTGTGGGAGAGATACGCCGCCGCGCAGTCCGACACCGGCGCGATGCCCATGCAGCACGGGATGCCGGACGGCGACGCGGCGGAGGTCTTCGACGTCCTCCACCACCCCACCCTGGTCGCCGCGTTCGCCTCCGCGATGGCCACGTCCCGCGCGATGTCCAGCAGATGACAAGCCGGCACATGACGAGTCACCTCGCGCCGGCCGCCACGACACACGCCGACGCCTCGCTCGCGCTGCGCCTCGCGGACGCCGTGACCGCGATCGACGCCCCGGACGTCGTGCTCACCGTCACCCGCCACGGCCGGCGCACCACCGTCACCGGCGGCACCGCGCCCGCCCCGGCCGTGCCGCGCCACGGGCTGCGCTACGAACTGGGCTCGGTCAGCAAGACCTTCACCGTCCTGCTCCTCGCCCGGCTGGCCCGTACCGGAGTGCTGTCGCTCGACGACCCGCTCGCCGCCCACCTGCCGGACCTGCCTCTGCGCCACCCCGCCTCACGCCGCATCACCCTGCGCCACCTGGCCACCCACACCGCGGGACTGCCCCGCATCCCCGGCGACCTGATCCCCGGCGCCCTGCTGCATCCGTACGCCGACGCCTATGCCACGTACGACACCGAACGCCTCCTGCGCACCTTCGCCCGCACCCGGCCCCACCACCGTCCCGGCACCCGCTGGCGCTACTCCAACCTCGGAGTGGCGCTGCTCGGCCCCGCCATGGCCCGGGCCACCGGCACCGACTGCCCCACGCTGCTCACCCGCCACGTACTGCGCCCCCTGGGTCTCACCGGCACCACCCTCGGCCCCGGCGACCCCGCGACCACCGCCGTCGGGCACCGCAGGGACGGCAGCACACCGGTACCCGGCATCGGCATGGGCCCCTTCGTCACCGCCGGGGCCGTGCGCTCCACCCCCGGCGACCTGCTCACGTACCTCGAAGCACACCTCGACCCCGAGCCCACGCCCCTGCGCCTGCCGCTGCGCGACGTCCAGATCCCGCAACTGCGCCGGGGCCTGCGCCGCCGCGACACCCACACACTGACCTGGTTCCACCACCCGGCCCCCGGCGGACCCCTGCTCTTCCACGCCGGAGGCACCTTCGGCCAACAGGCCTTCCTCGGCTTCCACCCCGCCTCCGGGACAGGCATCGCCGCGCTGGCGACCCGCCGGGGGGACAGGCTGCGCCTGGTGGAATCGGCGTACGAACTGCTGTACGGACTCGCCGCCGACCCGGCGACCTGAACGCGTGCCTTGCGGGGAGGTCAGTTCTTGCGGTGGCCTATGAGGCGGGGTTTCGCCTCCAGGTTCTCCAGGCCGTGCCAGCACAGGTTGACCAGGTGCGCCGCGACCTCCGCCTTCTTCGGCTTGCGGACGTCCAGCCACCACTGGCCGGTGAGGGCGACCATGCCGACCAGGGCCTGGGCGTACAGCGGGGCCAGCTTCGGGTCGAAGCCGCGGGCCTTGAACTCCAGGCCCAGGATGTCCTCCACCTGGGTGGCGATGTCGCTGATCAGGGAGGCGAACGAGCCCGTGGACTGGGCCACCGGCGAATCCCTCACCAGGATGCGGAAGCCGTCCGTGTACGTCTCGATGTAGTCCAGGAGGGCGAACGCGGCCTGCTCGAGGAGCTCGCGGGGGTGGCCCGCCGTGAGGGCGCCCGTGACCATGTCCAGCAGGCGGCGCATCTCGCGGTCGACCACCACCGCGTACAGGCCCTCCTTGCCGCCGAAGTGTTCGTAGACGACTGGCTTGGAGACGCCGGCCTTCGCTGCGATCTCCTCCACCGACGTGCCTTCGAAACCCTTCTCGGCGAAGAGGGTGCGGCCGATGTCCAGCAGCTGTTCGCGGCGTTCCTTGCCGGTCATGCGGACGCGGCGGGCACGCCGGCTCGGAGTGGGCCTGCTCTTCTCGCTGTTGGTACTGCTGCCGTCGATCGCCACGTCACCAATCATGCCGCTTCGGAGGACTCGCTCTTGCTTCGGGAGTCGATACGTCGGGAGTCGATACGGTCCGCGCTCGGCCAGCGGACGTCGTACGCCCAGCCGGCCTGCTCGAACCAGCGGATCAGACGGGCGCTCGAATCGATCTGGCCCCTCATCACGCCGTGCCGCGCCGACGTCGGGTCGGCGTGGTGCAGGTTGTGCCACGACTCACCGCAGGACAGGACCGCGAGCCACCAGACGTTGCCGGACTTGTCACGCGACTTGAACGGGCGCTTGCCCACCGCGTGGCAGATGGAGTTGATCGACCACGTGACGTGGTGCAGCAGCGCGACGCGGACCAGCGAGCCCCAGAAGAACGCCGTGAACGCGCCCCACCACGACATCGTGACCAGGCCACCGACCAGCGGCGGGATGGCCAGCGACAGGATCGTCCAGTACACGAAGTCGCGGGAGATGCGGCGGATCGCCGGGTCCTTGATCAGGTCCGGCGCGTACTTCTCCTGCGACGTCTGCTCCTCGTCGAACATCCAACCGATGTGCGCCCACCACAGGCCCTTCATGAGGGCCGGCAGGGTCTCGCCGAACCGCCAGGGCGAGTGGGGGTCACCCTCGGCGTCCGAGAACTTGTGGTGCTTGCGGTGGTCGGCCACCCATCGGACGAGGGGCCCCTCCACCGCCATCGAGCCCATGACCGCCAGGGCGATGCGCAGCGGGCGCTTGGCCTTGAAGGAACCGTGGGTGAAGTAGCGGTGGAAGCCGATCGTGATGCCGTGGCAACCGAGGTAGTACATGAAGACCATCAGGCCCAGGTCGAGCCAGCTCACACCCCACCCCCAGGCCAGCGGCACAGCCGCCAGCAACGCGAGGAAGGGGACGATGATGAAGAGGAGAAGCGCGAGCTGCTCGACGGAGCGCTTGGACTCCCCGCCGCGCGTGGCGGAGGGGGCCGAGGTGTCGTTACCCGCCTCACGGGCGTCTTCGAGCACGTCGGGACGAGTGGTCATGGGGTCCCCTGTGGGGTGAGGGAGGTGGTGGAGGCTCTGGCCGTGAAAGCTTTGACTACGGCTACGGATGCGTAACCTACGGCGTCGTAAGTATGGCAGCGCTTTGCCCGGCGGCAAGAGGCCGCGGGGAACCGGTTCGGCCGCGCCGCATATCCTGGGTCGCGTCGGACAGCGTGGTCCACATAACCTCCAGACGTGCTCAAACACTGCAAGGAGCCGCACCTGTGAGCAGTGCCGACCAGAACTCCAACACCAGCGCGGAGCTGCGTGCCGACATCCGCCGCCTCGGCGACCTGCTGGGCGAGACGCTCGTACGGCAGGAAGGCCACGAGCTCCTCGAGCTGGTGGAGCGGGTGCGCGCCCTGACGCGCACCGACGGCGAGGCCGCCGCCGAACTGCTCGGCGACACCGACCTGGAAACCGCAGCCAGGCTGGTGCGCGCCTTCTCGACGTACTTCCATCTTGCCAACGTCACCGAGCAGGTGCACCGCGGTCGCGAGATGCGCGCCAAGCGCGCCGAAGAGGGCGGACTCCTCGCCCGTACGGCGGACAAGCTCAAGGACGCCGATCCCGAGCACCTGCGCCACACCGTGAAGAACCTCAACGTCAGGCCCGTCTTCACGGCCCATCCGACCGAGGCCGCGCGCCGGTCCGTACTGAACAAGCTCCGGCGCATCGCCGAGCTCCTCGAAACCCCCGTCATTGCCTCCGACCGGCGACGCCACGACCTCCGTCTGGCCGAATCGATCGACCTCATCTGGCAGACGGACGAGCTGCGAGTCGTACGTCCGGAGCCTGCTGATGAGGCGCGCAACGCCATCTACTACCTGGACGAGCTGCACGCCGGCGCGGTGGGTGACGTCCTGGAGGACCTCGCCGCCGAGCTGGAGCGCGTGGGCGTCGAGCTGCCCGCCGGCACCCGGCCGCTCACCTTCGGCACCTGGATCGGCGGCGACCGCGACGGCAACCCGAACGTGACGCCTGCGGTGACGTGGGAAGTGCTGATCCTTCAGCACGAGCACGGCATCACCGACGCCCTGGAGCTCGTCGACCAGCTGCGCGGGCAGCTGTCGAACTCCATCCGCTACACCGGCGCCACCGAGGAACTGCTGGCCTCGCTCCAGGAAGACCTGGAGCGGCTGCCCATCAGCCCCCGCTACAAGCGCCTGAACGCCGAGGAGCCGTACCGGCTCAAGGCCACCTGCATCCGGCAGAAGCTCGTCAACACGCGCGAGCGCCTCGCCAACGGCACCGCGCACCGCCCCGGCATCGACTACCTCGGCACCGGCGAGCTCATCGCCGACCTCGCCATCGTCCAGACGTCGCTGCGCGAGCACCGCGGCGGCCTCTTCGCCGACGGCCGCATGGACCGTACGATCCGCACCCTCGCGGCGTTCGGACTCCAGCTCGCCACCATGGACGTACGCGAGCACGCCGACGCGCACCACCACGCCCTCGGTCAGCTCTTCGACCGGCTGGGTGAGGAGTCCTGGCGGTACGCCGACATGCCGCGCGACTACCGCCAGAAGCTCCTCGCCAAGGAACTGCGGTCCAGGCGGCCGCTCGCTCCGACACCCGCGCCACTGGACGCCGCCGGGGAGAAGACGCTCGGCGTGTTCACCACCATCAGGGAGGCGCTGGAGCGCTTCGGGCCCGAGGTCATCGAGTCGTACATCATCTCGATGTGCCAGGGCGCGGACGACGTCTTCGCCGCCGCCGTACTGGCCCGGGAAGCGGGTCTGATCGACCTGCACACCGGGTGGGCGAAGATCGGCATCGTGCCGCTGCTGGAGACCACGGACGAGCTGCGCGCGGCCGATGTCATCCTCGACGAGATGCTCGCCGACCCGTCGTACCGGCGGCTCGTCTCCCTGCGCGGCGACGTGCAGGAAGTCATGCTCGGCTACTCCGACTCGTCGAAGTTCGGCGGCATCACGACCTCGCAGTGGGAGATCCACCGCGCCCAGCGCCGCCTGCGTGACGTCGCGCACCGGTACGGCGTACGCCTGCGGCTCTTCCACGGCCGCGGCGGCACCGTCGGCCGCGGCGGCGGCCCCTCGCACGACGCGATCCTCGCGCAGCCGTGGGGCACGCTGGAGGGCGAGATCAAGGTGACCGAGCAGGGCGAGGTCATCTCCGACAAGTACCTCGTGCCGTCCCTGGCCAGGGAGAACCTGGAGCTGACGGTCGCCGCCACCCTCCAGGCGTCCGCGCTGCACACCTCGCCCCGCCAGTCCGACGAGTCGCTCGCGCGCTGGGACGCCGCGATGGACACGGTCTCCGAGGCCGCGCACACGGCGTACCGCAAGCTCGTCGAGGACCCGGACCTGCCGGCGTACTTCTTCGCCGCGACGCCCGTCGACCAGCTCGCCGACCTGCACCTCGGATCGCGCCCCTCGCGCCGCCCCGACAGCGGCGCCGGGCTCGACGGCCTGCGCGCCATCCCGTGGGTCTTCGGCTGGACGCAGTCACGGCAGATCGTGCCGGGCTGGTACGGCGTCGGGTCCGGCCTGAAGGCGCTCCGCGAGGCGGGCCGGGACACGGTCCTGGACGAGATGCAGGAGAAGTGGCACTTCTTCCGCAACTTCCTCTCCAACGTGGAGATGACGCTCGCCAAGACCGACCTGCGCATCGCACAGCATTACGTCGACACACTCGTCCCGGACGACCTCAAGCACGTCTTCGAGACGATCCGCGCCGAGCACGAGCTCACGGTGGCAGAGGTACTGCGGATCACGGGCGGCGAGCAGCTGCTGGCCTCCAGCCCGGTGCTCCAGCAGACGTTCGCGATCCGCGACGCCTACCTGGACCCGATCTCCTACCTCCAGGTCTCGCTGCTGGCCCGCCAGCGCGCGGCGGCCGAACGGGGCGAAGAGGCGGACCCGCTGCTGGCCAGGGCGCTGCTGCTCACGGTCAACGGTGTGGCGGCCGGCCTGCGCAACACGGGCTGACCGGGCGCGACTGACACGGAACGGCGGTGGCCCGAAAGGGACCACCGCCGTTCTGCGTCGCGGGTCAGGTGCGGCGGGCCGTCCGGCGACGCGCCACCAGGTAGCCGCCGCCTGCGACCAGAGCGGCCGCGATCGCCGCGAGCATGCCGACAGGCGCACCGCTGCCGGTCTCGGCGAGGTCGCCGTCACTGTCGCCGTTCGCGGACGGGGCCGCAGCGGAGGCGGCCGGCGACACCGAGGCCGGCTCGGCGGCGGGCGCCTCGGAGGACTCGCCGGCGGGCGTGTCCTCGGACTCCTGCGCCGGCTTCTCGACAGGCTTCTCGCCCGGCTGATCAGCCGGCTGATCAGCCGGCTTCTCGGCAGGCTTCTCACCCGGCTTCTCGTCCGGCTTCGCGTCGTCGTCGCCACCCGGGCACTCGGACCAGAAGACCTTGTGCTTGGCCTTGCCGTGCTCGCCGTCGAAGTTCCAGAACAGCTTGTAGTGGCCGTCGGGGAGCGTGATGTCCTCGGTGCGCTCGTGGCCTTCGCCGTCGAGCGTCAGCGATCCGGACTTCACCTGCTCGCCCTTCACGCCGGCGGTCGGGGCCCAGGCCTCGATGCGCCAGTCGACCTGCTGACCGGCGTCAAAGCCGAAAGCGTCGAGGTAGAAGGAACAGACGTGGGGCTCGTTCTTGCGGAGATCTTCACCGGTCTTGGCGTCGTGGATTTTCACGGTGCCGTTGTCGCCGGACGGGGTGGCGAAGGCGGTGGGAGCGGCGGACAGCGAGAGTGCCGCTGCCGTCACCACAGCACCGATGGAAGGAGATACGCGCATGGGCAGTCCATCGTGAGAGGGGAGGATGCCGTGGGGGGCGGCTCAGCTTCCTGTTAACGCGCCGAGCCCGTCAAGGTGCGTTGTGACGCTTCCGTACCCAGAACGTCCACTCGTCCGGGTAGTCCTCGGTAACGATCGGGTGAATGCGGTACTCCGCTTAAGGCCGCCGGTGCCAGGAGCTCACGGCCCGGACTCAGAGCGCGATGAACGCCGCCCCCAGCAGCGCGCCGCCCGTCAGCGCGGACGCCCACGCCAGCCGGGTCATCCGCAGGCCGCCCGCGATCACCAGCGCCGCCAGCAGCAGCGCGCCGCCCAGTGGCGCCCAGGCGTGGAGGATGCCGGGGGCCCCGGCGCGTACCGCTTCCGTCGTGCCCGGCTTGAGGACGACCGGGAGCTTCGTGTCCTTCTTCGCCGCGATCGACTTGCCGATCGTCACGCGCGGATGGTCGGGCGTACTGCCGTCGGGGGTGTACGGACCGGTACACGTCTTTGCGCCGCACGCGCCCACGGTCAGCGTGCCGTGCTCCCGTCCCTTGGCGAGCATGACGTGCTGGGCCGTCTCCCAGGAGGAGCGGACGCCGGCGACGAGCAGCAGCAGGGCGATGCCGGCCATCGCCGCCCGACGGGCGTACAGGAGGGCTTGGGTCCGCTTCGAGGCCATGGACCGCGATCCTTGGCCATACGACCGCGCTCGGTCAACCCATGGCCAAGGCGGCGGTCGAATTGTCAGGAGTTGTACGCGGTCTGCGCCCGCTCGAGCCCCTCGGTCACCAGACACTCCACCGCGTCCGCCGCCCGGTCCACGAAGTAACCCAGCTCCTTGCGCTCCGTCGAGGAGAAGTCCTTCAGCACGAAGTCGGCGACCTGCATACGCCCCGGGGGACGCCCGATCCCGAAACGCACCCGGTGGTAATCGGGCCCCATCGACTTGGTCATCGACTTCAGGCCGTTGTGGCCGTTGTCCCCGCCGCCCAGCTTCACGCGCAGCGTGCCGTAATCGATGTCCAGCTCGTCGTGGATCGCCACGATGTTGGCCGTCGGCACCTTGTAGAAGTCACGCAGCGCCGTGACCGGCCCGCCGGACAGATTCATGTACGACAGGGGCTTGGCCAGCACCACACGCCGGTTGGCCGGGCCCGGCGCACCCATGCGGCCCTCGACCACCTGGGCACGGGCCTTGTGCGCCTTGAACTTCGCCCGCATGCGCTCCGCGAGCAGATCGGCGACCATGAAGCCGACATTGTGCCGGTTGGCCGCGTAATCAGGACCCGGATTGCCCAGACCCACGATCAGCCAGGGCTCGGCTGCGTCCGTCATCTGCATGTCTCCATGTCTCAAGGTCTCCTGCATGCGACTTCACACGCCTTCATACGCCAGCCGCCGTCCCGCGCACAGAAGCGCGGAACGGCGGCTGGACGAAGAACAGCGAGGCGAGCGGCGAGGCTCAGGCCTCGGCGCCCTCGGACTCGCCCTCGGCCGGGGCCTCCTCGGCCTGCGGGGCCAGAACCTGGATGACGATGGCGTCCGGGTCGGTGACCAGGGTCGTGCCCTCGGGCAGCGGAACGTCCTTGGCGTGGATCGAGGCACCGGCCTCGAGGCCCGCGATGGAGACCGTGACGGACTCGGGGATGTGCGTGGCCTCGGTCTCGACCGACAGCGTGTTCAGCACGTTCTCGAGCAGGTTGCCACCCGGGGCCAGCTCGCCCTCGGTGTGGACGGCGACCTCGACCGTGACCTTCTCGCCCAGCTTGACCGCGAGCAGGTCGACGTGGGTGATGGTGCGCCTGATGGCGTCACGCTGGATGGCCTTCGGGATGACGAGCTCGGTCTTGCCGTTGACGTCGAGGCTGAGCAGCGCGTTGCTGGTCTTGAGCGCCATCATGAGGTCGTGACCCGGAAGGGAGACGTGTACGGGCTCGGCGCCGTGGCCGTAGATGACACCGGGAACCTTGTTGGCGCGGCGGGTCTGACGGGCAGCGCCCTTGCCGAACTCGGTACGGACTTCAGCGGCGATCTTGATCTCAGCCATGGCTGCACTCCTCGCAGGTGACGAAAAACGGATGGGTCACCCGGCCACGAAACGGCCTGCTACGAAGAGCGCGTCGATAACGGATGCGCCGTACTGAAATGAGTACGGCCTCCCTCGCCGAGCAACTCAGGGAGTCTACCCGGCGGGAAGGCCGTACCAGAAATCGATCAACGGATCAGACCGTTACGACGGTTACGACTGCTCCTCGAAGAGGCTCGTGACCGAACCGTCCTCGAACACCTCACGCACCGCACGCGCGATCGTCGGCGCGATCGAAAGCACGGTGATCTTGTCGAGCTCCAGTTCGCCCGGGGTGGGCAGCGTGTCCGTGAAGACGAACTCGCTCACCTTGGAGTTCTTCAGGCGGTCGGCCGCAGGCCCGGAAAGGATGCCGTGCGTCGCCGTCACGATGACGTCCTCCGCACCGTTCTCGAACAGCGCGTCGGCGGCGGCACAGATCGTGCCACCCGTGTCGATCATGTCGTCGACCAGGACGCAGATACGGCCCTTCACGTCACCCACGACCTCGTGGACGGTCACCTGGTTGGCGACGTCCTTGTCGCGGCGCTTGTGAACGATCGCCAGCGGCGCGTCCAGACGGTCGCACCAGCGGTCGGCGACCCGCACCCGGCCGGCGTCCGGCGACACGATCGTCAGCTTGGAACGGTCGACCTTCGCCCCGACATAGTCCGCGAGGACCGGAAGCGCGAAAAGGTGGTCCACCGGGCCGTCGAAGAAGCCCTGGATCTGGTCGGTGTGCAGATCGACCGTAACGATGCGGTCCGCGCCCGCCGTCTTCATCAGGTCGGCGATCAGACGGGCCGAAATCGGCTCGCGACCACGGTGCTTCTTGTCCTGGCGGGCGTAACCGTAGGACGGGACGACCACAGTGATGCTCCGGGCGGAAGCCCGCTTCAGAGCATCGAGCATGATCAACTGCTCCATGATCCACTTATTGATCGGAGCCGTGTGACTCTGGATCAAGAAACAGTCGGCGCCGCGCGCCGACTGCTGGTAGCGAACGTAAATCTCACCATTGGCGAAGTCGAAAGCCTTCGTCGGCACGAGGTCGACACCCAGCTGGTGCGCGACCTCCTCGGCCAGCTCGGGGTGGGCGCGGCCGGAGAAGAGCATCAGCTTCTTCTCGCTGGTCGTCTTGATCCCGGTCACAGCACTGTCTCCTCGGACGTGAATCATTGCTGCTGCGCCCGCACGCCTTTGAATCGCATACGAGCCAGCCGAATTGTGTGCACCTATCACGGTACGCCGTGAACGACGTACCTGTTTCCGGTCAGCTTTCGCCTTCAGCCACTTCAGCCGCCGACTGAGCCGCCTGCGCGGCAGCACTTCCCGGACGCTTTCGAGCCACCCAACCCTCGATATTCCGCTGCTGCCCACGGGCGACGGCGAGAGAACCGGGCGGCACATCCTTGGTGATGACGGAGCCGGCAGCGGTGTACGCGCCGTCCCCGACCGTGACAGGCGCCACAAACATGTTGTCCGAGCCCGTCCGGCAGTGAGAACCGATCGTCGTGTGGTGCTTCGCCTCACCGTCGTAGTTCACGAAGACGCTCGCGGCGCCGATGTTCGTGTACTCGCCGATGGTCGCGTCGCCGACGTACGACAGATGCGGCACCTTCGTGCCCTCGCCGACGACAGCGTTCTTCATCTCCACATACGCACCGGCCTTGGCCTTCGCGCCGAGCTTCGTACCGGGCCGCAGATAGGTGTACGGGCCCACACTCGCCCCCTCACCGACCTCCGCACGCTCCGCCACCGTGTTGTCCACACGGGCGCGAGCGTGGACGACGGTGTCCGCCAGCCGGGAGTTGGGCCCCACCTCACAGCCCTCACCCAGGTGCGTCGCACCGAGCAACTGCGTACCCGGATGCACGACCGCGTCCTGATCGAACGTCACCGTTACGTCGATGAACGTCGAGACCGGGTCGACGACCGTCACACCCCCGAGCATGGCG
Source organism: Streptomyces sp. TRD_SC_5 (assembly GCF_056836825.1). Classification (NCBI taxonomy): domain Bacteria; kingdom Bacillati; phylum Actinomycetota; class Actinomycetes; order Kitasatosporales; family Streptomycetaceae; genus Streptomyces; species Streptomyces sp. TRD_SC_5. The sequence continues at coordinate 4,391,180 of NZ_JBWZZS010000001.1, forward strand.
CGCTCCAGCAGCCGGGTGTTGAGCAACCTGCGCGCCTCCGCCAGCTGGACGCGGTTGTTGATGCCCAGAATCTCCCGGTGATCGGCCGCAACCGCCGCACCCACCCGGTGACCGGCCTCCCGCAGGATGCCGAGTACATCTGTGAGGTATTCCTCACCCTGACTGTTGTCCGTACGGACCTTGCCGAGCGCGTCGGCGAGCAGCCGCCCGTCGAACGCGAACACCCCGGAGTTGATCTCCTTGACCGCGCGCTGCGCGTCGGTGGCGTCCTTGTGCTCGACGATCGCAGTGACAGCGCCACTGTCCCTGTCCCGCACGATCCGCCCGTACCCCGTCGAATCGGGAACCTCGGCGGTCAGCACGGTGCACGCGTTGCCGTCGGCGGCGTGCGTCTGCGCGAGGCGCGCCAGGGTGTCGCCGGTCAGCAGCGGCGTATCACCGCAGACGACGACCACGGTGCCTTCGACACCACCGCTGCCGAGCTGCTCCAGGCCCATGCGCACAGCGTGCCCGGTGCCCTTCTGCTGCTCCTGTACGGCGGTGCGGACCTCGGCGTCGATCTCGCCGAGGTGCGCGGCGACCTGCTCACGGGCGTGGCCGACGACCACGACGAGGTGCTGGGGGTCCAGCTCACGGGAGGCGGCGACGACGTGGCCGACGAGCGAGCGCCCGCTGATCTCGTGCAGGACCTTCGGGGTGGCCGACTTCATGCGGGTGCCCTCACCCGCTGCGAGGACGACGACGGCGGCCGGGCGATTGGCGCTCACGGTGATGCCCTTCGGCTTCGGGTGGTGGACACCCGCAGGATACCGGGGGGTGTCATGCCCGAAACGCGCGCGGGTCCTGACCGGTGTGGTCAGGACCCGTATAAGTGAGCTCCCCTATCAGGATTTGAACCTGAACAGACGGTACCAAAAACCGTAGTGCTGCCTGATTACACCATAGGGGAACGATCTGGTTAAACCGGACATTCGGCCGGGGTTGCCGGATCGACACCACACACTATGCCGTACCAAGCGCCTTCCATGCGACGGTAGAGGTCGGCGCTTTTCGTGACGTAGATGCTCAGGCAACCCCGGTACGCGTCGCCTGTGTTCTTGCGGACAGTCTTGGGGTTGTGCCGCTTGAGCATTGCCTTGTTGAAGGCGGAGGGTGCCACGCCTGCGATCTCCGCCCAGAACTGTTCGGCTGCAGATACGTCAGCCGATTCGTGAATGCTGACGGAGAGACGCAGGCGCTCCCGGGGCACCTCGAGCAGGTCGAGCCATCGCAGGTAGAGCTTGATCACATTCGGGTCGCTGTTGATGAACTTGAGAGACTCGCGCCGGTCGTACGACTTGTCCTTGCCGCCCTCGGCCCAGTAGAGCGTGACACCGGCGAGGAAGAGTTCGCGGTCCGTCAGCGTGCCGACTGCCTCTGTTGCGGCACGCTTGGTCCTCTCCCGCTCGATTTCACGCCGCTGGTTCGTCACCTCCCAGCCGCGCCGGGCGATAGCGGATGCCTCCTCCCGCGTCCGGGGCGGCGGCTTCGGCAGGTCTCGTACCCACAGCGAGATCGAGCTCTTCGAGCAGCCCAGTTCCAGCTGGATCTGGTCGTACGTGAGGCCCTGGAGCCGGAGTTCTCGCGCCTTCGCCCGCAGGTCGTCCTTCGCGTTCGGGCGCTTCGTCCAGTCGGGGGCGGGTTCGCCATCTAGGAGGCGGTTGAGGATGTCGTTGTTGTCGACCTGGATGCGGTCGCGGATCTGGCGGCGGCTGAGGCCTTCCCGTCGCAGTGCGACGGCCTGCTCGCGGAGGCCTTCGAAGTCGGCGTACTTGCCGAGGATTTCCGTCATGCGAGCAGCCTGTTCGGTATGCGGACCCTTGGGGTCGAAAGCGCGGTCGATTCAACAGTTCGTGTGGACAACAGATGTTTCGCGGGCCAACGGCTGTTTCCGTGGTCACGTGGTCTTCGGATATTGGGTGGCGGCCGCCCGTAGGGTGGATGGCATGACCGTAACGGGGGCAGACCAGGACGCCACGGGCATGACCGCCCGGCGTTACTGGTGGTGGGACAGGCGGCGCAGTGTCGTTCTCGATGTGGGGCTGGCGCTGGTTTCGGCGCTCGAGTGTGCGGTGGAGGGTGTGAGGTTCGCGGGGGACGCGGGGCTGCCGGTTCCGTTGGGGGTGGTGTTCGGGCTGTTCGCGGGGTCCGTGCTGCTGGTGCGGCGGCGGTGGCCGATCGTGGTGGTGCTGGTGTCGATCGCGGTGACGCCGGCCGAGATGGCTTTCCTGATGGGCATCGTGTCGCTGTACACGCTGGCCGCGTCGGAGGTGCCGCGCCGGATCATCACGGTGCTGGCGGCCATGTCGCTGGCCGGGACGCTGATCGTGACGTTCGTACGGACCCAGCAGGACGTGGCGAACGCGGCTGACGGGGACTTCAGGCCCGGTCCTTGGTACGTGCCGCTGGTGTCGCTCTTCCTGTCGCTGGGGCTGACCGGGCCGCCGGTGTTGTACGGGCTCTATATAGGGGCGCGGCGGCGGTTGATGGAGAGCTTGCGGGAGCGCGCGGATTCGTTGGAGCGGGAGCTGTCGCTGCTGGCGGACCGGGCGGAGGAGCGGGCCGAGTGGGCGCGTACGGAGGAGCGGACTCGGATCGCGCGCGACATGCATGACGTGGTGGCGCACCGGGTGAGCCTGATGGTGGTGCACGCGGCGGCGCTCCAGGCGGTGGCGCTGAAGGACCCGGCCAAGGCGGTGAAGAACGCGGCGCTGGTGGGGGACATGGGGCGGCAGGCGCTGACGGAGTTGCGGGAGATGCTCGGGGTGCTGCGTTCGGGGGAGCAGACGAGGCGCAGTGAGTCGGCGGTTCCGCTGGCGGCGGTGGGTGCGGCTGCTGCGGCGGCTGCGGCTGCCGAGTCGGAGGACGGGCCGTGTCTGGCGGATCTTGAGGCGCTGGTGGGGCAGTCGCGGCAGGCGGGGATGGTGGTGGAGTTCTCGGTGGAGGGCGATCCGGTCGCCTGCGGGGCGCTGGTGGAGCAGACGGCGTACCGCGTGGTGCAGGAGGCGCTGACGAACGTGCACAAGCACGCGGCGGGTGCGAAGACGTGGGTGCGGCTCGCGCACCGCGGCTCGGAGGTCGCGATGCAGGTGGAGAACGGGCCGTCGGACGGTGGTACGGCGGACGCGGGGCTGCCGAGCGGGGGGAACGGGCTGGTGGGGATGCGGGAGCGGGTGACGGCGCTGGGTGGTGTCTTTGTGTCCGGCCCGACGGAGACGGGCGGCTTCCGCGTCTCGGCGGTGCTTCCGGCCCGCCCGCGCGGGGGGTAGCGAGCGCCGGCTCGGTGGGCGCGGCGGGGCGATGCGGCTCGGTGTGCCCGGCGCGGGTGCGAGTCCGTCGCGTGGGGGGTTGGCTCGCTGGGGATGCGTCCCTGGCTGGCGGCGAGTTCGGAGTACGGACCGACGACCGGCTGCGGGACCCGGATGCTGCGGCGGGGCTGCGGCCGGGGGCGGCGCTGCGTGGAGCCCCCTCTACGTGCCCCTTCCCCGACGCGTCCCTTCCCGCTGTGACACCTGGGCCCGTGCGCCATGTCGCGGTGCCGGGAGGGAACGTGCCGGGGCGCCCGCCGGGCCCCGCTCTCGCACTCCACGGTGCCGGGAGGGGACGTGCCGCGACGCGCCTCACCCCGCGTCGCACTCCACGGTGGCAGGAGGGGACGTGTCGGGGCGCTCCCCGCAGGGCGTTGAACGCAACCACCCCAACGAATCCCGACGTACCCGAACGTTCGACGCCCGAGGAGACGCCCCGGCGCGGCACCGACCCCGAAGCCACTGCCCCGGCGCCCCCGCAAAAGGCACCGACCCCAACGCCCCCGCAAACCGCGCGGGCCGCCGTACCCCCCGCCGCACGGACTACGCGGGGGCCAGCCGGTTCGGCTGGGTGCCGGTGACCAGGGTGGACAGGGCCTGGTCGACATCGGGGCCCAGGTACCAGTCGCCCGTGTGGTCGAGGCTGTAGACGCGCCCCTCCACGTCGATCGCGAGTACCGCCTGCCCGTCGTCCCCCGCACCGCCGAGTTCCGTGCCCAGCGGGCAGACCTCCGTGCCGAGTGCCCGGCCGAGGTCGGCGAGCGTACGCGCATGGTGCAGCCCGCTCAGCGGGTCGAAACGTACCGGCGTCGGAGCGATCTGCCGCCCGGGGCCGGGGGGTGCGACGAGCAGGCCGCCGAACTCGGCCCAGGCCTCGACCGCCGCCGGGAAGACGCTGTGCCGGTGACCGGCCGGTGAGGTGTGTGCGCGCAGGGTGTCGGCCCAGTGCTCCGCCTGCCGTATGTCCCAGCGCCCCGGCTGCCAGCCGGCTGCGCGCAGGGCGGCGTCCACGGCCACGGGGAAGCGGGTGGTGCTGGTGTTACTGCTGGGGCCCGGCATCGGCTGCGGGTCAGCCCTTCTCGGTAGTGGTCGCGGTCGGGTCTACGGCACGTACGCCGAAATGGGCGAGCATCGGCGTACAGGAACGGCACGGTGGGGCGTAACTGCCGTGCAGCGGGTCCCCGTCCTCGCGGATGCGGCGCGCTGTGAGCTTGGCGTGCTTCAGGGAGCGGCGGGCCTCGCCCGTGGTGAGGGGTTTGCGGGAGGCGCGCTTGGAGCGTGATCCCTCGGTGGCGGTGATGTGCCGCGAGAGGAGGATCGCTTCGGGGCAGCGTCCGGTGAAGCGTTCCCGCTGGCCGCTGGTGAGGGTGTCGAGGAAGTCCTGGACGAGCGGGTGCAGCGGGGGTGGCTGGTCGCCTCTGCCGGCGGTGCATGTGAGTGTGTCGGCGCCGCGTACGGAGAGTGCGGCGGCGACGGTCGGCAGGATGCCGTCGCGGCGGTGGCTGATCGTGGGCACGCGGGTGGGCTCGGTGCTGCTCCAGCTGAGGCGCGGGTCTCCGGCGGCCGCCGTGGGGGCGGTCTCGCTCGCGGTCGCCGCCATCGCGGTCGCAGTCGCCGGGGTTGTAGCTGTCGTGGTCGTGGCCGTACCTGTCGGTGTTGTCGTAGCGGCTGTCTGTGCAGTGTGCATGGTGGTGCTCCCCTCCCGTGCCCGCGGCGGGTAGCCGCTGGTGTGCACGCCCCCGCGTTGCTGGGACAGCCTGCCAAATGTGTCCACTGGTACGGAAGCTGGGTCGGTGAATCGTGTACGTGTGTCGCCAGGTGGTGACCCCGGTGTGACGGTTCGTTACGCAAGGCGAGGGGCGGGACCGCCTGTTGTCCCAACGCATAGGCTGTGCGAACCAGCCAGACGCAGCAGGGGGCATCCGCCATGACGACAGGTCGGCTCGGGCAGCAAGCCGCGCCACCGAATGCGGCCTACGCCGGGCAGCTCGTGCATTTCCCGGACCCGGTCCGGGCCTCCCGCCACCCCCAGGGTGTGCGTGTGGACGAGGGCGGCTTTCCGGTTTTCACGCCGTACGCGCGTGCCGCCGCGGAGATCGCCGAGCCCCCCGAGGGCTTCGGCGTCGACGAACTGCGGCTTACCGACTACGTGTCCGCGAACGCGGCGCTGGCCGCCGCCGGGCACGAACTGTGGGACACCATTCCGGCGGTCGCCACCCCGCACGGCTGGACCTGGCACCACGTGGCGGGCACCCGGCGCATGGAACTCGTACCCGTTGAGGTGAAGGCGCTGCTGCGCCACCATGGCGGGATCACGACGGCCGCCGTCGACCAGGACAAGCGCGGTACGCGACCGCTGCAGGAGACCCGGCCGGCTCACTTCGGTCTGCCGAAGGGTTCCGTAGCGGTGAGTGAGCAGCAGATCCTGGGCGTGGAGGAAGACCTCGGCTACCGCCTTCCGGGTGCGTACCGGTCCTTCCTGAAGGCGGCGGGCGGCTGCGCGCCGGTGGGCGCGGCGCTGGACGCCGAGCTGGGGCTGCTGGTGGACCAGCCGTTCTTCACGGTGCGGGACGAGGCCGCGGTCAATGACCTGGTGTACGTCAACAAGTGCTTGCGCGACCACATGTCCAAGGACTACCTGGGTGTCGCTTTCGTGCAGGGCGGCCTGGTGGCGGTGAAGGTCAGGGGCGAGGGCGTCGGGTCGGTGTGGTTCGTCGCGTACGACGATGCCCGTGACCGTGACGGCTGGACGGTGCACGAGCGCGTGGAGCGGCTGCTGCTGCCCTGCGGTGACGACTTCGACGCCTTTCTGCAGCGGCTGGCGGGCAATCCGCCGGAGCTGGAGACCGTGGCGAACCTGATGGTCGACGGCGGCTTCGCGCGCGCCGTCCCGGTTTCGGACGAGAGGTGACGGTCCGGTGGTGACCTTCGCGCAGGCGCAGGAGCGCGCGGAAGAGTGGGTCAACGGGGACGTGCCCGTGCCGTCGCACCGTGAGGTGCGGGTGCGCGAGTTCGAGCTCGGCTTCGTGGTGTGGGCGGAGGACCGTGCGAACGCTCCGGTCTCGGACGGCGGGCGCCAGCGCCTGGTCATCGCCCGGGACAGCGGAGAGGCCACGCTGTGGCCCGGGCTGCCGGTGGGTGAGGTGATCCGCCGTTACGAGGAGGAGTACGGGACGCCGGACGCGTCACCGGCGGCGGATCCGGGGCCGGCTCCGGCGCAGCGGGTGGATCTGGAGCAGACGTCGTTCCTGCTGACACCGCCGGAGTGGCTTCAGGACGCGGCGGACAAGATGGGCATTCCGGACCGCCGTGCGGCGGGGCCGGTTGCGGGCACGGACACAGATGAGCCGTCGGATGCGCTTCCTGCGGGTGCGGGTGCGGGCGGCGCGGTGGCGAGTTCGCCTTCGGCGGATGGGGACTGGCCTCTCGCCGGCTCCGCCGGTTCCGCCGGCGCGGGCGACAACAGGCCGCAGGCCGGGGTGGGTTCGTCCTCGGGCAGTGGTGACTGGGCCGGTGCCGTGGGCCCGGGGGTCGCTTCGCCTTCGGCGGGTGGTGCCGGTGGCGTCGGTGATGTCGGTGGAAGTGACAACGAGCCTCATGCGGAGGTGGGTTCGCCCTCCGGTGGGATTGAGGGCGCCGGTGCCGGTGGCAGTGCCGGTGACCATGGGCCGCAGGATCGGGTCGGGCCGCCCCCCGCCGGTGGTGGTTGGGGCGGTGCCGGTGGCCAGGGCGCCCCGGATGACGCCAGTTCGGCGACCGGTGGCGGAAGTTGGGGCGGCGTGGGGAGCGAGAACGCTTCGCAGGCCGAACGCGGGTCCGGAGGCACCCCCTGGCCCAGCGCGGGCCAGGGCGGCTACGAGCCCACCGCTTCCGACGGGGTTCCCGCGGCGCCCGCCGGGGCGACCCCCTGGGCCGGGACCGACACCAACCTGGCCACCGGCTCCGACGACGCGTCCGTTCCGCTGCCGGCGACGGTCTTCGCACCGCCGCTCTCCGGGTCGGACGAGGACGACGCCCCGCCGCCCGCTGTGCCGCCGGAGGCCAGGACGGCGCTGATGTCGGGCGGCAGCGGTCTGCCCTCGACCACGGTGGCTCCCGCGGTGCCCGGTGCGGCTCCGCAGCCGCCCGTGGAGCCGGTACGCCCCGACGGGCCACGGCCCGGTGCCATGGACATCGCCGACGCCGCGACCGGCAAGGCCGCCGTGCCGCGCGGTGCGCGCGGGAGCGGTTCGACGCCTCCGCCGCCGCCCGGCGCCCCCGGTACGCCGGGTGCGCGGCCGGGTGCGGTTCCGCCGCCTCCCTCGGGTCCGGGTACGCCCGGTGCCCCGGCGGGTGGGTACGTACCGACGCAGCTCGTTTCGGCGCTGGGGCCCGACGGGCCGCAGCCGCCCGGTCCCCCCGGTCCGCCCAGCCCTCCCGGTCCGCCGTCGCCTCCCGGTGGCGGTGTTCACCACGCGGCGACGATGTTCGCCGACCCGGGCCAGGGCGCGGGCATGCCGGGGGCTCCGCAGCCGCCCGGCCCGCCCGGTGCTCCTGGTCGGCCCACGCCCCCCGGGCCTCCCGGCCCTCCTGGTATGCCGCCGACCCCACCGCCTCCCGGTGGCGGTGTTCACCACGCGGCGACGATGTTCGCCGACCCGGGCCAGGGCGGCGGCATGCCCGGCGCTCCGCAGCCCCCCGGTCCTCCCGGTCCCCCCGGCGCTCCGCAGGCCCCCGGCATGCCCGGTGCCCCCCAGCCCCCCGGCCCGCCCGGCGGCGATGTGCACCACGCGGCGACCATGCTGGCCGGCCCCGGCCCCGGCCAGGTCGGTCCGCCGCCCGGCCCGCCGCAGCCTCCCGGGCCTCCCGGCCCGCCGGGAATGCCGCCCGGCGGCGCCGCGCCGATGCCCATGCCGCAGCCCCCGCAGCAGCAGGGCCAGGCCTATGGCTACCCGCAGCCCCAGCCGACCGGGCTGCCGACCGTCGGCCCCGGCTACCAGGCCGTACTGCGCTACCGCGCCCAGGACGGCAGCGAGCAGCAGCTCATCCGCCGCTCCGCGCCCGGCACTCCGCACCCGGAGTGGCAGATCCTGCACGAGCTGCGCGCCATGAACGTGCCGCCGCAGCAGGTGCTGGAGCTGCACACGGAGCTGGAGTCGTGCGAGCTGCCGGGCGGTTACTGCGCCCGCATGATCCGCGAGACCTGGCCGCAGGTGCGGATCACGAGCGTGGCGCCGTACGGGAAGGACCACGCCAGCCGCCAGCAGGGCATGCGCCATCTCCTCACCCACCAGGGCGAGTTGCATCAGGTCGCGGACGGTCCGGCGCGCCCCGCGCCGGTGCGGGTGCCGCTGCCGCCCCCCGGGCAGCTGATGCAGGCACCGCCGATCCCGCCCGAGGGCATCGCGCACGAGCTGATGGGCGCCTTCGGGCCGCAGGGCATCTTCCGCTTCGACCAGGCGGCGGTGTCGCGTCAGGGCGTACCGGACATCGTGGCGCATACGCTCGTCAGGGCGGGACTGCCCGGCGATTTCGGGCCGTTCTTCTGGGCGCAGGCGGTGCCGGGACAGCCGGTGCCGACGCTCGCCGAGCTCGCGGCGCAACGCGGGGTGCAGCCGGCCTCGGACGCGGGCTCGTACCTCGTCATGGGCAGCGACTTCGGCCGGGCGATCTGTGTGCAGTACGGCACGGCGAACATCGTGGCCGTACCGGTGGAGGCAGGTCCCGGCGGGCAGCCGGTGCCGCCGCAGTTCGTGAACACCGGGCTGCCGGAGTTCGCGCGTTCGCTGGCGCTCCTCGGCCACATGTGGCGGCTGCGTTTCGGCCTCACGCCCGAGCAGGCCGGCCGCTGGACGGTCGACTTCCAGGCGCAGCTGGCCGCGCTGGACCCGGCGGCGCTGTCGTCGCCGGAGAGCTGGTGGTCGGTGCTGCTGGAGCAGATGTGGGACGGCTTGCTCTGACGGCGACGGTTTGATGGCGACGGCCTGACGGCCCGGCAACCGAGGGGCGCCGTATTCCGGGGCGCTCGACCTGTGGGACGGGTCGGGCGCCCCGTTCCCGCTTTTATGACAAGTGTGGCGGCTGAAAACCCTTCGATGTGCTGCGCGACGACATCTCGATTCCGACTTCTGGCAGCAATTGACGCATCCTTGACCGGAGCAGTCGGGCGGAGTGTCGGGTTTTGAGCGCTTGAGCCTTATCCGCCAAGATTGCACGGATTGCGTTGTGTGCGTCGTGTGCGTCGAAGAGGGGCTTCAAGGATGAGTGCATCGGTTTCATCGTCACCTCACGGCTTCGTCGCCGGACGGGGCCGCGGCTACCGTCCGGACCAGGTGGAGCGGTACGCCGCCGGGCTCTCCCAGGACCGCGACGCCGCGTGGGAGCGCGCCGCGCGCCTCACCGTCCTGACCAAGGAGATGGAGGCGCAGGCGGCGCGGATGCGCGAACAGGCCGACGGGCTCGCTCCCCAGACGTACGAGACCCTCGGCAAGCGCGCCCAGCACCTCCTCGCGGTGGTCGAGGAGGAGGCCGCGGAACTGGCGGCCAACCCGCGACCAGGCCCATGCGCTGCGCGACGAGGCCGCGGCGGCGGCCACCGCCGCGCGCGACGCGGCCGGCGTGCACGCGGAGACGGTACTGGCGGACGCCGAGGCGCGCGCCCGGCAGATCCTCCTCGGCGCGCAGCGCAGCGCCGACGAGATCAGGGCCGGGGCGCGCCGGGACGTGAAGGCGTGGCGGGGCGAGGCCGTCGCGGCGCTGAAGGAGATGCGGCAGCGTACCGCCGGCCTGCTCGCCGACCAGGAGAAGGCGCACGCGGAGCGCTGGGAGGCCGCCGAGCGCGAATTCGCCGGGCGGGCGGCGGAGTTGGACGCCCGCCACGCGGAACTCGCCGCGTACGCCGAGGGCGGCCTCGCGGACGCGAAGCGGGCCCTGGCGGAGGCGGAGGAGGCGGCGCGTCACGGCCAGGAGGACGCGGAGGCGCGGGGCGCCGAGCTGCTGTCCCAGGCGCGGGTGCGCGAGGAGCGCGTCGTACGCGAGACGGAGCGCGTCTTGCGGGAGCACGACGACGCGCGCGAGGAAATGCAGGCGCACATGACCCACGTCCGCACCAGCCTGGCCACCCTGACCGGCCGCGCCGCAGCGGAGGGCTGAAGCGGGAGGCGGCGGCGGGCCGGGCCCGGCGGGCGCTGGCGCCGACCGGCGCTCAGGTCGGCCGGCGTGGCCGGCCGGTAGTGCGCAGGCCGGGGTGCCGCCCGGCAAGCGGCTGCGGTTGTTCGCGATGAGCCGGTACGCCCCGTGGGCGACCCAGCGCAAGGGCGGCAGAGTGAGCAGCGCACCCAGCACCGCCCACCCCCGGCCGGCGCTCAGCATCAGCCGCGCGACGGCCTGCGCACCGCCGTGCACCTTCCCGGCAGGAGTGACCCACAGCGCTTCGTACTCGGCCCGCTGCTGGGTGACGCCCAGGGCGCCCAGATCCGCGAACTGCCACGGGGTGGCCTCGCAGCGGGGCCGCAACCACCGCTCGGCGAGGTTCACCGACGTGGTGCAGAAGGCGCAGTCGCCGTCGTACACGAGCACAGGTTCGGTCCACATGCCTCCATGGTGCCTGCGGTGGCCGACGCGTACTACGGGGCGCCGCCGCCGGCTCCGTGGCTGTGACATGGCGAGTCCGCGTCATGGTCCCTCGTCGGCGCGGCCAGTAGTTCGGGGTCGGAGTGGACTTCGGCGGTGTGCTGCCACGCGATGAGCGTCTGAGCGACGGACGCGTTGTTGCCGATGGAGTCGGCGGCCCGCATGGTGTCGACCAGTTCGACGGCGAAGGCGTGGACATCGGGCTGGGGCATGAAACGGACCCACGGAAAGGCGTCCGGCAGTATGTCGAGGAGCAGTTCCAGGCTGCCGGGCTCTCGACGCGCCATCGCCGCGAGCATCCGTGTGGCGGCCGACACCACGCTCTGGTCCTGCTCGGCGCGTGCTGCGGTGGTGAGGACCAGATCCTCCCCGTCTCTGCGGTGCAACAACAACCGTGGCGTTTCCTTGAGCCGGGCAAGTGTCTGCTCGTTCTCGCACCCTGTCATCACCCAGAAGGGGGACCCGGTCAGAAAGGCGATGCCGCTGGTGCGGGCGTGGCCGCCACGTCGCACGGGCCGGCCTGACGCATACGGGCGTAGTGCGCCTCGGTTGCTGCCTCGCGGCGGCACGGGCCGCAGTGGGTTTCGTCGCTCACGGGGCGGAAGACGTGCTCGTTGCCGGGGCCTTGGCAGGTGATGGGCAGGAGGCCCGTGCGCGGTTCGAGCGGCGGTGTCGGCGGGGCGGGCGGAGCCAGGGGGCTTGGGGCGGGGAGTTTCTGGACCAGGCGGTGGCGGAGGAAGCCGACCGCCGAACGTACGCCGTTCAGGGGGAGCTGCGCGGTCAGTGCGCGGCGGAGGTCGTTCGGCGACGCCCCGCGCAGCAGCCACTCCGCCGCCGCCTCGGCAAGGCCGCGTGCCTCGCGTACGCCGAGGTGGAGGTCCCGGTGCGTGTGGCGCAGGGACAGCAGGACCCGCTCGGCTTCGGCGAGCACACCGGACACGGGCAGCGGTTCAGCGTCCGCGTCCGTCTCCGTGCCCGCTTCCGCCTGCGGTTCCGCTTCCGCGCCCGCCTCCGCCTCCGCCTTGGAGGGTGGGTGGGAAGTGTTCTTCTTCCTGTTGTTGTCTTCCGTAGGAAAGCCGCCGACCACCCGTGCGGTCGGTTTACCGACCGTTGGATCCTGCGCACTCGGCGCGGTCCCGTCGCGGACCTCCGCCGCCTCCTCGCGCGTCAGGGTGACGTTCGTGAGCAGCTGGGTGGTGACCCAGCGCCCGCGCTCGTTCTGCGAACGCCACTCGTGCAAGTGACCGCAGGCGACGAGGAGTTCCTTGGCCCGCTGGTACGCCCGCCCCCGGATCCCGAGCTTCGCGGCGTGCTCGCTGAGGGCCTTGTCCGTCTGGCCCTCGGGGAGGCCCTGTACGTACAACAGCAGGATCTTCGCATCGGAGTTCAGCCGCTGATGGCGGACGACGTCGTGCGAAACCTTCAAGAAGCGCCGGACGGGCGCGATAGCATGCCGAAGCATCCCGGTGGACCTCTGATCCATTCGGTGGTGAAGGTCCTCGGCCGGTGTGGCTAGCACTGCCGGGGACCGCTCCACGTATGCACTCATGCGCGGAGCGTGATGACGCGGTTACCGTACACCACGCTCTGTATGTGACGTGCCAACTTCCTTACTCTCCGTGCGACTTGCCGCGCGCCGTTCCGACCCAGATCAGGCTGCCGGTGCTTCCGGGGCGCCGCGAGATCCACTCGGCGTCCCGTTCCGGGGTGCGCAGCGACATGCGCGCTGTGCCGTCGGCGGAGGTGGTGTGTGCGGTGACGTCGTCGTGGGCGCGGCCCCAGGAGGCGACCCGGGCTTCGCGCTCGTGGCCTAGCAGCCCACACCCCGACCGGGAAGAGCAGCACCGGACCGGCAGGACTCTTGCTGTCACGGACCGGGGCGATTTCGTGGACGGCGTGAAGGGTTCCGGGCTCTCCGCGTGCGCCTGACGCGACCGGGGAAGGGCCCGCATCCGGGAGGATGCGGGCCCTTCGGGTCTTCGCCGGGGGTGGCTCTGCCTTACGCGGCGGAGTTCGCCTTGCGGCGGCGTACGACGAACATCGCGGCGGCGCCTGCCGCTACGGTCGCGGCGCCTGCGAGGGCGAGCTGCGGGACGGCGGAGGACGAACCGGTTGCGGCGAGGCTGCCGTTCACCGGCTGGGTGGCGGCGCCGCCCTGCGGCTGCGGGGCCGGGGCAGTGGCCGACGGCGTGGGCTTGGGAGCCGGGGTGTTGCCGGGCTTGGGCTCGGCGTCCGGGACCTTGCCGGGGTTGCTGCCCGCGGCCGCGATGTCGAACTCGTACATCTCGGCGTCCGGAGTCCCGCCGCACGACTCGTCGTCGTTGATGTAGTAACCGGCGACGAACGCGGCACCGTGGCCCGCCGGGGCCTTCGCGTCGACCTTGAGGCGCAGCTTGATGTCGCTGTGTGCGCCGGCCTTCAGCGGGCTGATGGTGCTGAGGGTGCCTGTGTCGTCGACGGTGTTCCACGCCGTGGAGGACGCCGACGAATACTGCAGCTTCAGCAGGTCGCTCGTGTCCTTGAGACCGCTCGTGTCGGTCGCGTGGGTGAAGGCGTACGGGTAGACGTTGTCCATGGTCTCGGCGGATTCGTTGGTCACGCGGAGCCGGAAACTGACCCACTCGCCCGCGACAACCTTGGAGGGCAGGCCGGTCACCACCGTACTGAGGTCGGCCGGGACGCACTCGTCGCCCTCATCGCCTTCGTTGTCCTCGTCCTCGGCCTCTTCCCTGGCCTTGGCGAGGGCCTCGTCGGCGGCCGTCTTGGTTTCGAGGGCTTTCGCCACGGCCTTCTTCAGCAGGCCGTACTGCCGGGAAGCGGCGACCCGCGCGTCGTCCGACGCGGTGACGGCGGTCGTCGCCTTGGCGTCGGCGGCGGTCTTCGTCTCGTCGGCGGTCTTGGCCGTGGCCTCGGCGTCGGTGACGGCCTTCTCGGCGGCCGCCTTCTCTTCCTCGGTGGCGGTCTCCGGGAGTTCGGCGAGCGCGGTCCGGGCGTCGGCGAGCGCCTTGTCGGCAGCGGTCTTCGCGGTGGCGGCTTCGGCGGCCTCCTTCCTCGCGGCGGTGGCCGCCACGGCGAGGGGAGCGGTGTCGGAGAGCGCTGCTTCCAGGACCTTCCTGCCCTCCTTCTCGGCCAGCACGGCCTCGTCGTACGCCTTCTGCGCCTCGGCGGCGGCCTTCTCGAGCTGGGCGAGGGTGGGCTTGCCCGGCTGTTCCTGCGCGGCCGGCTTGGTGTCGGCGAACGCAGGGGTGACGGAAAGCAGCACGACGGGCGTCGTCACGGCGGCGACAGCGGCAGTGGCGAGAATGCGGCGGAATCTCACAGGCGACCTTCTTTGGGTCCGAACGTACAGAAGTGACGGAAGTAGTCGCCGTGGGAGGGCTTCACACTGCGCGACTTCGCGAAGAATAGAACCGGTAATGGAGCAGCGAGAAGTCGAATTCGGCTGGTCCGGTGGGTCGCGCGTACGCGCGAGAGGATCAAAAAGGATATTCGCGGATGGTTGCCCACGCTGTCTGTGATTTCTCTGTGGGGCATGTCATGTCCCGGAATTGGCGGGCGCTGTCCGCAGCGTCACTTCCTGGCCGGCCCGCCGCCGCCCGCGCCCGCCAGGATCCATGCCTCCACCGACTCGTACTGGTGGCGCTGCTGTTCGCCCGAGTCCCGGTGGCTGAGGACCGTACCCAGCCAGCCCATGAAGAAGCCGAAGGGGATCGAGACCAGGCCCGTGGTGGTGAAGGGGTACCAGTTGAAGTCCTGGGCCGGGAAGACCGACTGGGGGGAGCCCGAAACCAGGTTGGTGCCGGTCATCAGGACCATCACGCACAGTGTGCCGCCGATGAGGGTGCACATCAGGCCCGCATGTGTGAAGCGGCGCCAGAAGAGGCTGTAGACCAGGGCCGGGGCGAGTGCGGATGCGCCGATGCAGAAGGACAGGGTGACCAGCGGCTGTACGTTCCAGTGGTGGGCCAGTACCGCGAGGACGATCGCCGGAATGCCGACGCCGATCGCCGCCGCTCTCGCCAGGGCCATCTCCGTGGCGTCGCGGACCCGGGACTTGCGGATGCCGTGGGCGAAGAGGTCGTGGGCGAGCGAGTTCGCGCAGGCCAGGATCATTCCGGCCACCGAGGCGAGGAGGGTGAGGAAGATGGCTGTCGTGACGGAGGTGAAGATCAGGGTTTCCAGCGTGGACGCGTCGCCGCCCATCAGCGCCTGGCTGACCAGCAGGATCGACGTATCGCCCTGCGGGTCGGACGCGGTGATCGTCTCGCGGCCGACGAGCGCCGCCGCGCCGAAGCCGATCACCGCGATCAGCAGGCAGAAGACGACTACCGCCGAGACCGCCCAGGTCATCGAACGCCGTACGGCCGGCGCGCTGCGCGAGCTGTACATGCGCATCGTGATGTGCGGCAGGCAGGCGGCGCCGAGCACGACCGTCAACTCGGAGCTGATCATGTCGAGTCCGCTGTCGCCGAACTGGAGCCCTGATCGCAGGAAGGCGTCGCCCGCGCCACTGCCGGTCTTCGCCGCGGCGAGGAGCTGCGACGTACTCCAGTCGAAGCGGCCCAGGATCAGTACGGCGAGAATCACGCCCGTACCGAGCAGGAAGACGGTCTTGATGATCTGGATGAGGGCGGTGCCCTTCATGCCTCCGATGGCGGCGTAACTGATCATCAGTACGCCGAGGAGGGCGATGCAGCCGGTCCGGAAGCCGGAGCCCTCGAAGCCGAGGATGAAGGAGAGCAGATGACCCGCTCCCGACAGTTGTACGACCATCATCGGGAGCAGCGCGGCGAGGGTGACGACGGCGGCCGTGATGCGTACGGCGCGGCTCGGCGCGCGGCGGGCGAAGGCGTCGCCCATGGTGAACCGGCCCGCGTTGCGCAGGGGTTCGGCGAGCAGGAACATCAGGAGGACGAGGGAGAGCGCCGTGCTCAGGGCCAGTACGACGCCGTCGTAGCCGGTGAGGGAGATGACGCCGATGGTGCCGAGGACGGTGGCGGCCGAGATGTAGTCGCCGGCGATGGCGAGGCCGTTGCGCATGGGGGACAGGGAGCGGTAGCCGGTGTAGAACTCGGCGAGGTCGTCGCGGTCGGGGCCGGTCATGACGCACAGCAGCAGCGTCACCGTGGCCACCGCGATGAAAGCGACCAGGGACATCTCCTGGGCGGAGTCGCTGAATCCGGTCATTGGGTCCACTCCTGCCCGTGCACCCGGCGGCCCTGGCGGCGGAGGTCTTCGGCGAGCGGGTCGACGCGGTGGCGGGCGGACTGCTCGTACACGGCGATGGCCACGAGGGTGACGGGGAGCTGGCACAGGCCCAGCAGGAGACCGGTGTTGAGCCCGCCGGGCAGCTCGCTGCCCATCAGGCCGGGTGCGAAGCCGGAGAGTACGAGGAAGAGGGTGAAGTAGCCGAGGGCCGTGAGCGTGGCCACGCGCCGCAGGCGGCGGTACGCCGAGCGGAGCCTGCGCAGGTCGCTGTGGTGACCGGGGACGACCTGGTGGGCGGACGCGGGGGCGGGCTGCGGGGGGACGGGCGGAGCGGGCGGGGAACTCTGCCACGGGTACAGGTATTCCGGGTAGTGCGACATGTGCGGGCTGCTCCTTGCGCGGCTGGGTCCTGAGCGGACTGCAGGGAGAAGCGCGACCGGGGCCGGAAGGAGCGGCGGCGGGGCGCTGGTGGGGTCGCGTACGTTACCCAGCGGTATGGGCGGCGGGGAGCCTTTCGTGCGAACTCATGCAGGGGACGCGGCATTTACCGCAGGTAATGCGACACGCACGGATCCTTACTGCTGGTAACCGGACCGGGAGGCCTTCAGTCGGCGGCCGGTGTTTCCTCGGTGATGACGGGGAAGCGGCGGGGTGCCACGAAGATGAGTGCGAGCAGGCCGAGGGCGGCGGCTATTGCCGCGCCGATGTAGACGTGGTCGACGGCGGCGTCCACCGCTCGGCGCAGGTAGTCGGCGGCCTCCGCTGTGAGGTGGCCCGGGGCGGCCAGGGCGTGCGAGACGGAGTCGAGGTCGCCGGGGAGGCCGTCCCGTATCGCGTCGGGTGCGGCGGTGAGTCTGGACGCGAGGGTGGCGTTGGCGATCGCGCCGAAGAGGGCCGCGCCGACGGACTGGCCGACCTGGCGGCAGAAGAGTACGGACGCGGTCGTCGTACCGCGCTCCGCGTACCCGACCGTCGACTGGACGCCGACCATCAGAGGGAGTTGGAAGAGCCCGAGCGCCGCGCCGAGCAGCAGCATGATCAGGGCGGGCTGCCAGGCCGCGCCGGGGAACGGGAGGAGCGGGAAGGCGAGCAGGATCAGCGTCGCGCAGCTGATGCCGATGATCGCGGTGAGACGGAAGCCGATGCGGTTGTACGCGTGCTGGCTCAGCGCCGCCGAGAGCGGCCAGCTCAGGGTCATGATCGACAGTACGAAGCCGGCGGCGATCGGGCCGAGGCCGAGAACTGCCTGGGCGTAGGTGGGGAGGAAGACGATCGGCGCGACCATGAGGAGGCCGAGCGCGCCGAGGGCGAGATTGACGGCGGCGATGGTGCGCCTGCGCCACACCCAGCCGGGGATGATCGGGTCGGCGGCGCGGCGTTCGATGACGACCGTCGCTGCGGCGAGGAGCGCGCTCGCGCCGAAGAGGGCGAGCGAGGGCGTGGAGAGCCAGGGCCAGGCGACGCCGCCCTGGACGAGGGCGAAGAGCAGCACGCCGCCGCAGGCGAACACGGCCAGGGCGCCGGCCCAGTCGATGCGGGGGCGGGGCCTCGTCGTCTTCGTACGGGACGGTTCGTGCAGGTGGCGGGCTACGAGCCAGAGGGCCACCGCGCCTATGGGCAGGTTGATGAGGAAGATCCAGCGCCAGTCGGCGTACGTGGCGAGCAACCCGCCGACCGCCGGGCCCGCGACGGCCGACACCGCCCACACGGTCGACAGTTTGGCTTGGATCTTCGGCCGTTCCTTGAGGGGGTAGAGGTCGGCGGCGATCGTCTGGACCGTGCCCTGAATGGCGCCGCCGCCGAGGCCCTGGACGATGCGGAAGGCGATCAGGCTGCCCATGCTCCAGGCGGCGGCGCACAGCAGTGAGCCGATGAGGAAGAGGGCTGTGCCCGCGATCAGGACCGGCTTGCGGCCGAAGGTGTCGGAGAGCTTCCCGTACACGGGGAGGGTGACGGTGACGGCGAGGAGATAGCCGGAGAAGAGCCACGAGAAGAGGGCGAAGCCGCCGAGGTCGCCGACGATGTGGAGGACGGCGGTGGAGACGATCGTGCCGTCGAGCGCGGTGAGGGCCATGCCGAGCATGAGCGCGGCGACCACGGGGGCGCGGTGGGGGTCCGGGGCGGTGGCGGCCGCCTGGCTGGGCGAGCCCCCGCCGCCGGATGTCGCACCGGCGCTGTCCGTGTTCCCGGTACTGCCCGCACTGCTTCCGGCGCCGCTCACCAAGATCCCTTCACTGTGCACGTATCTCGTCTCCGACACCTTCTCACTTGCAGGTCACGCAGGGGGAGGGTGCACGCTGCCCGGAGTCGGGGTCCACCTGTGGGTGGAGAGCCCCTAGGGGGTTCTCCTTACTTCTGGCCAGGGGGTGTTCGTCCCGGTGGAGGACGAGGGGAACGCGTCCGTTCTTTAACTTGGTCTTACGGGCCACCGCACCTCGGGGGGTGCGGTTAACCCCAGGGCGGATACGGATACGCGCACCAGTGTGCGGGGGGTCTCCGGCCGCCAGACTCGACTCGAAGTACTTGATCACTGACTCGGCTGAGGAGACTTACGTGACAACGGCTATGACCATTCCCAGGCACGGGGGTACTGGAGGGCGTACGGCCGTTGCCGCGAGGTCGCGGCAGGTCGTCAAGGCGTACGGGGCGGGGGAGACCCGCGTCGTCGCGCTCGACCACGTCGATGTGGACATCAACCGGGGGCAGTTCACCGCCATCATGGGGCCGTCCGGCTCCGGCAAGTCCACGCTCATGCACTGCCTCGCCGGCCTGGACACCGTGACCTCCGGCGAGATCTACCTCGACGAAACCGAGATCACCAAGCTCAAGGACAAGAAGCTCACGCAGCTGCGCAGGGACCGGATCGGCTTCATCTTCCAGGCCTTCAACCTGCTGCCGACGCTGAACGCCCTGGAGAACATCACGCTGCCGATGGACATCGCGGGCCGCAAGCCGGACGCGGCGTGGCTGAACCGGGTGGTGGAGACCGTCGGCCTCGCGGACCGTCTCAAGCACCGGCCCACACAGCTGTCCGGCGGTCAGCAGCAGCGGGTGGCGGTGGCGCGGGCCCTTGCCGCACGACCCGAGATCATCTTCGGTGACGAGCCGACCGGAAACCTCGATTCGCGGGCCGGGGCCGAGGTGTTGAGCTTCCTGCGCAAGTCCGTCGACGAGCTGGGGCAGACCATCGTGATGGTTACGCACGACCCGGTCGCCGCCTCCTACTCGGACCGGGTGCTGTATCTGGCCGACGGGCGGATCGTCGACGAGATGTTCCGGCCGACCGCCGACGCCGTACTCGACCGGATGAAGGACTTCGACGCGCGCGGGCGGACGTCATGACCGTCGTCAAGACCTCCATGCGCAACTTCCTCGCGCACAAGGGACGGATGGCGCTCTCCGCCGTCGCGGTCCTGCTCTCGGTGGCGTTCGTGTGCGGCACGCTCGTCTTCACCGACACCATGAACACCACCTTCGACAAGCTCTTCGCCGCCACCTCGGCGGACGTCACCGTCACCCCCAAGTCGGCGGACGGCGAGGACAACGGTCCTCGGACCGGCAGGCCCGAGGCGCTCCCCGCGTCCCTCGTCCAGCAGGTGGCGAAGGCGGACGGCGTGAAGTCCGCCGAAGGCGCCGTCGTCAGCATGTCCGTGACCGTCGTCAACAGCGACAACAAGAACATGGGCTCCGACAGCGGCGCCCCGACGATCGCCGGCAACTGGACGCAGAACGACCTCAAGTCGATGGACATCACCTCCGGACACGCCCCGCGCGGGCCCACCGAGGTGATGGTCGACGCCGACACCGCCGACAAGCACGGCCTGAAGCTGGGCGACGAGCTGCGCACGATCGCCGTCACCGGCGACATCAACGCCAAGATCTCCGGCATCGCTTCCTTCAAGATGACCAACCCGGGCGCGACCGTCGTCTACTTCGACACCGCGACCTCGCAGCGGAAGCTGCTGGGCAAGCCGGACGTCTTCACACACGTCGGTGCGACCGCCGAAGCGGGCATCAGCGACACGCAGTTGAAGGCGAACGTGGCGGGTGCGCTCGACGGCCCGTACAAGCTCCAGACCGCGAAGGAAGCGGCGGACTCGGGCCGCGAGGAAGTCGGCTCCTTCCTCGACGTGATGAAGTACGCGATGCTCGGCTTCGCCGGAATCGCCTTCCTCGTCGGCATCTTCCTCATCGTCAACACCTTCTCGATGCTCGTCACCCAGCGCACCCGCGAGATCGGCCTGATGCGGGCCATCGGCTCCAGCCGCAAGCAGGTCAACAGGGGCGTGCTGGTGGAGGCGCTGCTGCTCGGCGTCGTCGGCTCGATCCTCGGCGTGGGCGCCGGTGTCGGCCTCGCCGTCGGCCTGATGAAGCTCATGGGGTCCATGGGCATGGAACTGTCCACCAAGGACCTGACCGTGGCCTGGACGACCCCGGTCGTCGGTCTCGCGCTCGGCATCGTCGTCACCGTCGTCGCCGCCTACATCCCGGCCCGCAGGGCCGGCAAGGTCTCCCCGATGGCCGCGCTGCGCGACGCCGGGACACCGGCGGACGGCAAGGCCGCTGGATACGGGCCGGGCTCGGCCTGGCGCTGACCGGTGCGGGCGGCGCGCTGCTCTTCCTGACGACGCGGGCGGACAAGGCGAGCGAAGGCTCGCTGTTCCTCGGCGGTGGTGTCGTCCTCACCCTCATCGGCTTCATAGTCGTCGGACCGCTGCTCGCGGGCGTCGTGGTCCGGGCGATCAGCGCCGTCGTACTGCGGATGTTCGGCCCGGTCGGCCGGATGGCCGAGCGCAACGCGCTGCGCAACCCGCGGCGTACGGGAGCGACGGGCGCGGCACTGATGATCGGCCTCGCGCTGGTCGCCTGCCTCTCGGTCGTCGGGTCCTCGATGGTCGCCTCGGCGACACAGGAGCTCGACAAATCGGTCGGCGCTGACTTCATCGTCCAGGGCAGCCCCAACGGGCCGCCGATCGTGCCGGCTGCCGAGAAGGCGCTGCGCGCGGCTCCCGACATCGAGCACGTCACCAGCTACAAGATGATCAACGCGAAGCTGACAACCCCCGACGGTAGGACGGAGACCGAGGAACTGGCGGCCGCCGACCCGACGTACGCCGAGGACCTGCGGCGCGAGACCGTCGCGGGTGAGCTGAGCGCGGCGTACGGCAAGAACGCCATGTCGGTCGGCGACGACTACGCCAAGCGGCACGGCGTCAAGGTCGGCGACCGGATGACCGTCGCGTTCACGGGCGGGGAGACGGCGAAGCTGAAGGTCGCGGCGATCACCTCGGACGAGACGAACGTCGACAAGGGCGCGATGTACATCAACGTCACGACCGCCGCGCAGTACCTGCCGGCCGACAAGCTGCCGCCGAACGTGATCATGTTCGCGAAGGCGGTGGACGGCAAGGAGAAGGCGGCGTACGCCGGACTCAAGGACGCCCTGGCCAAGTACCCGCAGCTCACGGTTCAGGACCAGACCGACTTCAAGCAGGGCCTCAAGGACGAGATAGGGCAGCTGCTCAACATCGTCTACGGTCTGCTGGCCCTCGCGATCATCGTCGCGGTGCTGGGTGTGGTGAACACCCTCGCCCTGTCGGTCGTCGAACGGACGAGGGAGATCGGCCTGATGCGGGCCATCGGCCTTTCGCGCCGCCAGCTGCGCCGCATGATCCGCCTGGAGTCGGTGGTCATCGCCCTCTTCGGCGCGCTGCTGGGGCTCGGCCTCGGCATGGGCTGGGGAACCTCGGCCCAGAAGCTGCTGGCGCTGGAAGGGCTCAACGTCCTGGAGATCCCGTGGGCCACGATCATCACGGTCTTCGTGGGGTCGGCCTTCGTGGGACTGTTCGCGGCGCTGGTGCCGGCGTTCCGGGCGGGGCGGATGAACGTACTGAACGCGATCGCCACTAGATGCTTAGTTGCGAACACTCCGGGGCCGGGCCGCTGTCTTTGTCAGGCCGGCATGATCTGCACGTCGTACTGCGGGATCGACTTGTCGCGGGTGACGAGCGTTAGTTCTTCCATCTGCGCCTGGGCGATGAGCACGCGGTCAAAGGGGTCCCGGTGGTGCGATGGCAGCCGGCCGGCGCGCACCCCGTGGGCTGCGGTGACGGGCAGCGGCATGAACTGCAGGTCCCTGGCTCGTTCGGCCAGGTTTTCAGTGCCATCGAGTTTGCCGAGGGAATGCTTGATCGCGATCTCCCACGGCGTTGCCGCGCTGATGTACACGTCAGGTTCGGTGCGCAGCAGGTCTCTGAGGGCCGGGGACAGCTCAGGCGAGGCGTTCAGCCACCAGAGGACGATGTGCGTGTCGAGGAGTAGCTTCATCCGCGCATCCCGAAGGCTTCGGCGATGTCGTCGGGCAGTTCGTCGAAGTCGTCGTGGATGTGGATCTGGCCCTTGAGGGCGCCGTAATCGGTCCGGTCGACCTTGGGGTGCAGCGGCACGACCTTGGCGATGGGCCGGCCGGCCCGGCTGATGACGATCTCTTCACCGGTCTCGACCTGCTGCAGTATCCGCGAGAAGTGGGTCTTCGCCTCGTGGACGTTGTACTGCCGGGCTGCTTCCATGACTGCCTCACAGGGAGCCGGGGGACTAACAGTGGACTAGCTTCAGGTCCAGCGTAGCTCCGATGCGGCCGTCCGAGCCACGGCGTTCCCTCGCGCGGGTGACGCACCGGCGTCGTAGGCTGGGGGCACCCCGGCCCGTGAGACGTGTCGGGCCCTTCGCGTTGTCCATCCCGCCACCTCGTTACCCGGACGGAAGCCCTTCATGAGCCTGCACGGTCTGCTGGATGCCGTAGTACGAGACCCGGCGCTCGCCGAAGCGGTGAAGGCCGCCACCGACGGCAACCGCATGCACATCGACCTGGTCGGCCCGCCCGCCGCGCGCCCCTTCGCCGTGGCCGCGCTGGCCCGCGAGACCGGGCGTACCGTGCTCGCCGTGACCGCGACCGGCCGCGAGGCCGAGGACCTGGCCGCCGCGCTGCGCACGCTGCTGCCGGAGGACGCGATCGTCGACTACCCGGCGTGGGAGACGCTGCCGCACGAGCGCCTGTCGCCCCGCAGCGACACGATGGGCCGGCGCCTCGCCGTCCTGCGCCGCCTCGCGCACCCCCGCGCCGACGACCCGTCGGCCGGTCCGGTGAGTGTGATCGTCGCGCCCGTACGGTCCGTGCTCCAGCCGCAGGTCAAGGGGCTCGGGGACCTGGAGCCGGTGGCCCTGCGGACCGGGCAGAGCGCGGACCTGGGAGACATCACGGCGGCGCTCGCGGCAGCGGCGTACTCGCGCGTCGAACTGGTCGAGAAGCGCGGGGAGTTCGCGGTGCGCGGTGGCATCCTCGACGTCTTCCCGCCGACCGAGGAGCACCCGCTGCGGGTGGAGTTCTGGGGCGACGACGTCGAGGAGATCCGTTACTTCAAGGTCGCGGACCAGCGCTCCCTGGAGGTCGCCGAACACGGCCTGTGGGCGCCGCCCTGCCGCGAGCTGCTGCTCACCGACAGCGTGCGGGAGCGGGCCGCCGCCCTCGCCGAGGCGCACCCCGAGCTGGGCGAACTGCTCGGCAAGCTCGCCGAGGGCATCGCCGTGGAGGGCATGGAATCCCTCGCCCCCGTCCTCGTGGACGACATGGAGCTGCTGCTGGACGTCCTGCCCGAGGGCTCCATGGCGCTGGTCTGCGACCCCGAGCGGGTGCGGACCAGGGCGGCGGACCTGGTGGCCACCTCGCACGAGTTCCTCCAGGCGTCCTGGGCGGCCACGGCGGGCGGCGGCGAGGCCCCGATCGACGTGGGCGCGGCCTCGCTGCGCGGTATCGCGGAGGTACGGGAGCGGGCCCGTGAGCTGGACATGCTGTGGTGGTCCGTGGCGCCGTTCGCCGCCGACGAGGAACTGTCCGACGACACGCTCAAGCTCGGCATGCACGCCCCGGAGGCGTACCGGGGCGACACGGCGAGAGCGCTCGCCGACACCAAGGGCTGGCTGGCCGACGGCTGGCGCACGGTGTTCGTCACCGAGGGCCACGGCCCGGCGGCCCGCACGGTGGAGGTCCTCGGCGGCGAGGGCATCCCGGCCCGCCTGGAGACGGACCTGGACGCGATCGCCCCGTCCGTCGTCCATGTCGCCTGCGGCTCGATCGACTACGGCTTCGTCGACCCCGGCCTTCAGCTGGCCGTACTGACCGAGACCGACCTCACCGGCCAGCGCACCGCCAGCAAGGAACTGGGCCGCATGCCGGCCCGCCGCCGCAAGACCATCGACCCGCTGACGCTCCAGGCCGGCGACTTCATCGTCCACGAGCAGCACGGCGTGGGCCGCTACATCGAGATGGTCCAGCGCACGGTCCAGGGCGCGACCCGCGAGTACCTGCTCGTCGAGTACGCCCCCGCCAAGCGCGGCCAGCCCGGCGACCGCCTCTACATCCCCACCGACCAGCTGGAGCAGGTCACCAAGTACGTCGGCGGCGAGGCCCCGACCCTCCACCGGCTCGGCGGCGCCGACTGGACGAAGACGAAGGCGCGCGCGAAGAAGGCGGTCAAGGAGATCGCCGCCGACCTGATCAAGCTGTACTCGGCGCGCATGGCGGCCCCCGGCCACACCTTCGGCCCGGACACCCCGTGGCAGCGGGAGCTGGAGGACGCCTTCCCGTACGTCGAGACGCCCGACCAGCTGTCCACCATCGCCGAGGTGAAGGAGGACATGGAGAAGTCCGTCCCCATGGACCGCCTGGTCTGCGGCGACGTCGGTTACGGCAAGACGGAGATCGCGGTCCGCGCGGCCTTCAAGGCGGTCCAGGACGGCAAGCAGGTCGCGGTCCTCGTCCCCACGACGCTGCTGGTGCAGCAGCACTTCGGGACGTTCTCCGAGCGGTACGCCCAGTTCCCGGTCGTCGTGAAGGCCCTTTCGCGCTTCCAGTCCGACGCCGAGGCGAAGGCGACCCTCGAGGGCCTCAAGGAGGGCTCGGTCGACATCGTCATCGGCACGCACCGGCTCTTCTCCTCCGAGACGAAGTTCAAGGACCTGGGCCTGGTCATCGTCGACGAGGAGCAGCGCTTCGGCGTCGAGCACAAGGAGCAGCTGAAGAAGCTGCGCGCCAACGTCGACGTACTGACGATGTCCGCCACCCCCATCCCCCGTACGCTCGAAATGGCCGTCACCGGCATCCGCGAGATGTCGACGATCACCACGCCGCCGGAGGAGCGCCACCCGGTGCTGACCTTCGTCGGCCCGTACGAGCAGAAGCAGATCGGCGCCGCGATCCGCCGCGAACTCCTGCGCGAGGGCCAGGTCTTCTACATCCACAACCGCGTCGAGTCGATCGACCGGGCGGCCGCGAAGCTGCGCGAGATCGTTCCGGAGGCGCGGATCGCCACCGCCCACGGGCAGATGGGCGAGAGCGCTCTGGAGCAGGTGGTCGTCGACTTCTGGGAGAAGAAGTTCGACGTACTGGTCTCGACGACGATCGTCGAGTCGGGCATCGACATCTCCAACGCGAACACGCTGATCGTCGAGCGCGGCGACAACTTCGGTCTTTCCCAGCTGCACCAGCTGCGCGGCCGCGTGGGCCGTGGCCGCGACCGTGGGTACGCGTACTTCCTCTACCCGCCGGAGAAGCCGCTGACCGAGACCGCGCACGAGCGGCTCGCGACGATCGCCCAGCACACCGAGATGGGCGCGGGCATGTACGTCGCCATGAAGGACCTCGAAATCCGCGGCGCGGGCAACCTGCTGGGCGGCGAGCAGTCCGGCCACATCGCGGGCGTCGGCTTCGACCTCTACATCCGCATGGTCGGCGAGGCCGTCGCGGACTACCGCGCGGCGGTGGACGGCACGGTCGAGGAGGAGCCGCCGCTGGAGGTCAAGATCGAGCTGCCGGTGGACGCGCACGTTCCGCACGACTACGCGCCGGGCGAGCGGCTGCGTCTCCAGGCGTACCGGTCCATCGCGTCGGCGAACTCCGAGGACGACATCAGGGCCGTACGCGAAGAGCTCACCGACCGCTACGGCAAGCTGCCCGAGCCGGTGGAGAACCTGCTGCTGGTCGCCGGCCTGCGGATGCTCGCGCGCGCCTGCGGCGTCGCGGACATCACCCTGGCCGGGCCCAACATCCGCTTCGGCCCGGTGGAGCTGCGCGAGTCCCAGGAGCTGCGCCTCAAGCGCCTCTACCCCCGTACGGTGCTGAAGCCGGCCACGCACCAGATCCTGGTGCCGCGCCCGACGACGGGCCAGATCGGCGGCAAGCCGGTGGTCGGCCGCGAACTGCTGGCGTGGACGGGCGAGTTCCTGACCACGATCCTGGGGTCGTAAGGGCGCGGGGCTGCTGCCGGCCGAGAACACGCTGGGCATCGGCAAGGGGTAGTACGCCCCATGGGACTCTGGGGGACATGCATACCGACCATCCCCGACGGACCGCCTTGGCACGCGTACGTATATGTACGCTCAGGACCGCCCTCCCCGCAGCCGCCCTGTCCGCCGCTCTCGCCGTCACCGGCTGCACGCCGGAGGCAACGAGCGGCGGCAGCGGCACCGGCGGGGGACAGGCGTCGGGTCCGGCCGGATCGGCTCTCGCCGCCACCGAGGCACTCACCGTCAAGGGCCGTGCCCCGAGGACCGGTTACGAGCGCGAGGCTTTCGGGAGTGCCTGGGCCGACACCGATCAGAACGGGTGCGGGACCCGCGTTATCTCTATGGTTCGCGCTGTAGAGGGGCTGTTCTCGCAGCGTATGCAGGGTGTGATCGGCTGTGCGTAGCGAGAGGCACATGAGTCACGGGCTCCTGCGGACTCGCAAGAAGACAGCCGTGCTTACGGTCGTCGTTGTCGTCGCGTTCGTCGCAGGCTGTGATGGCCTGGAGCCGGGCGGAAGCTCCGCAGGATCCGGACCGGACGCAGCTGCCGGCCAGGCGGTGAGCCCGCTGACGAATCCCGACGGGACGAGGCCGGGGCTCGCCGCGCTCACGTCGGAAGCGGACAAGGCCAACGCACGCAAGCTCATCCAAGGACTCACCACAAAGGGGCGTGGACCGAAGACGGGCTACGAGCGGGATGAGTTCGGCTATGCGTGGATGGATACGGCGGACGGGGTACCGCTGGCGAGGAATGGTTGTGACACGCGGAACGACTTGTTGAAGCTTCATGGGCGGCACGTGCAGTTCCGTTCAGGTTCCGACTGCGTGGTCGTTGCGATGGACCTGTACGACCCGTACACCGGCAAGGACATCGACTGGAAGAAGGCGAAGGCCACCGAGGTGCAGATAGACCACGTGGTCCCGCTGTCCTACAGCTGGCAGATGGGCGCTGCCCGATGGCCGGACAGCAAGCGCAGGCAACTGGCTAACGACGTGCTCAATTTGCTTCCTGTCGAAGGGCGCGCCAACTCGGCGAAGCGGGACTCGGGGCCCGCATCCTGGCTGCCGCCGAACAAGAAGATCCGGTGCGCGTACGCGGTGCGGTTCGCGCAGGTCGCCGACAAGTACGAGCTTCCGGTGACGATGGCGGACAAGGCGATGATGCTGAAGCAGTGCCAAGACTGATCGAGCCCCAGTGACCTGGGAAAACGCCATCGCTTTCGGACTGTGGGAAACATACGCTCCCTACTGTGGCTGACCGCATACAGAAGATCGTGACGAAGCTGCCGGGACTGAAGAGCGTCACCGGCATATGGAAGACGGCTGACCGCAGTCTGGCGCGGGGTGATGCTGCCTTCCTCGCAGATCTCGGCATAGCACTGGCTGGGGCTTACGCCTCCGACGCCGGGCGGATTTGGCAGTACGGGAGCGTCTTCGACTACCTGCTCCGGTTGCTGTCCACCGCGCCCGGTCCCGGGAACGTCGCCGCGGCGCTGCGGCTGGTCTCCTCGACGTCGGCTGCCGACAGGAAGCTGGACCGGTATGCGGCCTCCCTACTGGCCTCCAGCCACCCGGTGGACGAACTCGCCGTAGCGTTCACCGGGAACGCCTCGGAGGAGCTGCGTGCGAGCCTGGTCCATGAAGCGGTGCTCAGGGGCGCCGACGTCACGGAGACTCCGGGGATCGCAGGGTGGGCGACGTCGCCGCACTGGAGACACCACCCGCTGGGATGGCTGCCGTTGGCGCTGTCCGATGTGGAAGGGCAGCCGGATCTGCCGAGCTACAGCGCTCGCGGCGGCAGCCACTCGATGCCGTTCGGCTCGTCGGCGACTCGCGCGATGCGGGCCGATGCCGGGGCGCATGTGCCGTCGGTCGAGGAAACGACGACCGAAGCCGCCACCAAGGGCATCGGTACCGCTGTGGCGAACTGGGTTGAGGAGTCGAACGGCCGGATCGAGGCGCGGGTTTTCGACCTGGCAGCTCCTCTGGTAGCCGAGTCGGTACCGAGCATGTTGCTGGGACTGGGCCTGGAATGCCTGAAGGGTGCAGGGAAGAAGACCACCTTCTCGGTCGCGGCCTGCGCGCCGGACCAGGCATGGAGGGTCCTCTTTGCCGCCGCGTCCACGGGAGGTGCCTATAACTCCGGCGTACGCGGTGCGTACGGACGTCTGGCCGCGTGGCAGTCCCTGGCCGGTCTCTCCGGTACTGCCGAGGGCGCCCCCGTGGAGGAGGTGGAGGCATGTGCACGGGAGTGCGCCTGGTACGACTTCGGCGCCGACACCAAGTGGTTCGAGCGCGTGGCCTGGGACATCGGCCTGACCTCGGTCTCTCCAGGACGCCGACGACTGGCGGTGTTGGCCGCGACGGACACCGATTGAGCATGCCTGGAGCCCGCTGCGGTGAAGTCCTGACCGTGGGGACGACGTGCCTTGTGGCTGTCCGGTTAACGGGGTGAGAGCCGGACAACCACAAAGTGGTGCCATGCAGCACGGGTTACGGGGTCGTTACGGACCGCATGGCACGGCGGAGACTGGCTCGTGCGGCGGTGAGGTCGTCCTCCGCCCCACGCAGTTGGCCCTCCAGGGCGGCGATCTGATCCCTGGCCTCTGACAACGCTTGCTCCAACGCAGTATTCCGCTGCTCGATCTGCTGTACCCGCTCGATCAGCTCATTCCGGTTCACGCCCTCCAACTCGGCGCCGAGAGACAGCCTGACCCGGTTACGGAGCCGATCGCGCTCCTTCTTGAGGTCCTTGATCTCTTCGCGGGCCAGTGCAAGGTCCGTCCGCAACCCAGCCGGAGACACCTGCGACGCCTCAGGAGCGAGGGAGTTCTGGCGCCCCCGCGCTTGCTGGGCGGTGATGCCGTCCTGAACGGCCTGGTGCACCTGAGGCTGGTTGTAGACGAACCACGTGGACACCGAGGCTTCCCGTGCCACTTGGGTGACGGTGATCCGTCGTCCCGAGCGGAGAAGGCCGTCCACGGCGTCGAACGCACGCCTGGTCTTGTCTTCGCTGTCCTTGGCACGGCTGATGCGCAGGCGCTCGATCCGGGCGTTCCGGTCGTTGCCGCCGGAAGCAGCAGGGATTCTCATTCGGAGCTCCGTGTCGTCAGCGCCTGCAGAGGGATGAAGGCCGCTGCCGAACGTGCCTTGCGAAGCTCGCGTGAGGCGGATTCGACGACGGCCCGCTCCTCGGCGGGCAGCGCGTCGAGTTTCCGCCGCATCTCGTCGGCCGACTTCGAGTAGGCGCGGATCTGGTCGTCGAGATTGCGCACGACCCAGTCGGCGGCCTCCATCGCCAGGGCGGCTTCCTTGTCGGCCCGCAGGTCCGCGATCTGCTGTTCCAGGGCGGGGAGGTAGGAGGGATCGGGTCGGTAGAAGTCGCATCCGGCGCACTGGAAGCGGATGCGACAGTGCCCGCCGCCGGCCTTGACGTTGCTCGGCTCGGTGCAGCCGCCGTAGGGAACCCCGACGCTTTCCACCTCGTAGGCGAGCGGATCGCCGAATCCGCGGGCTGCTCCGTGCCGGTCGACGGCGAGTGCCGCGACCGTTCGCACGGCCTCCTGCTTTCGGCTGAGGGACACCTTGTAGTAGCCCATGGTCACGTCCAGTGAACGGTGGTCCATGAGTTCCCGCAGGACGTCGGGGCGAGTGCCCGCGTCCGCATGACGCTGGGCGTACGCGTGGCGGAAGCCGTACGGGACGACCTGGGTCCGGTCGTAGGCGTGAGGGGCGCCGCCCTCGTCGAGCCGGTCGTCCACAAGGTCAGGGATCAGTTCGTCGACCCAGTTTCGGAAGATCCGGTTGCAGAATTGCGAAGTGTTCAGATGCCCGCGGCGTGGACGGTTGCGCTGTCCCGGCGAGGGAAAAAGCCACTGGACGCAGGCTGGTACGGCCGGTAGCGCATCGAGCTCTTTCTGCCAGGTTTCGACCAGCTGGGCGGTGCTCTCCGAGATTGGCAGCCGACGGCCGTGGCGTCGCCGTTTGTGGTTGTCGTAAATTAGCGTCGGTTTGCCGTCGACCCGCTCCAGGCAGTCGCGGTGCAGGCTGGTGACCTCGCCCGGACGTCGGCCGGTGTCCCGGAGGACCGCGTAGACCACCTGGTACATCCGCGCGAAGTCGGCGGCCGTCCAGCCGCCGCTCGCGTACCCCGTCGAGGTGCCCAGCAGACCGAGGTGCACGTCGAGCTGGGCGATGACGTGCTCGGGAATCGCGCGGCCGAGATCGTCCTCGGTCACTTCCACGGCGGCGATGCTGTGGAAGCGGGGGTTGAGCGCGAACCCGCCGGGCACGTGGTCCATCATCCCGGCCTGACGGGCGTATTCCAGGAACGTGCGCCAGTGGCGGAGCAGGGCTCTGCGGTGGCTGGTGGAGTAGTCGTGACCGTCCTCGGGACGCTTGGTGATTCGGAACGTGTCCACTACGGCGTTCATGTCAGCCATGGCGAGGAGCCCCGGCTCATCCCCGTGGGGGCGGCCTGCCAGCGCGGAGGACGCGATGGTCGCCGCGTAGACGGTCTGCCGTAGGTCCATGACGTTGGGGCGTGCCGTGCGGCCGTACTCCTTGACCAGTTCCCGCAGCCAACGCTGACGTACCGGACGGAAGTCGATGTCGCCGTGGACAGCGGCGTACTTGCGACCACGCCCTGCCGTCAGCCCGATGAGGGCGCACTCCCATACGTCGCCCGAGGTCGGATCGGCGCCCTCGAACTCGACGCGTGCGCGTCGGACGTGCAGGAGAACACCGTTCAGGACGCCGGAGGCCGCAGCCGGAAGCCCGGAGGAGAAGGAGGCGTCCAGGTCGAGGAGCGAGCCGAGTCCGGCCGGGAGGCCCGCCACAATGCGGCGCACCCGCTGGGGGACCAGGCTGATCCCGGCGTCGTCGCGCTGTTGGAGCCCGTACAGGAGCTCCTGGCGGACTGCGGGGCTCACCCCGGCGAGCGAGAACTGGGAGACGCCTGGCATCGCCCCGTCCGCGGAGGTGTTGGGCCTGCGGCGTGCCGGATCTGGGGAGTGCGTGGTGTCGAAGTCCGCAGGGTTCCCCAGGAGATACCGGGCTTTCCGGCAGGCGTCGCAACGGGATCCGTTGCTCGCGACATGAGTGGCACAGGCGACCACGGAGCAGACGAACACGCTGGTCGTCGGGTTGCAGGGATCGGCAGTGAACAGTGCCTGAACGGGCTCCCATTCATCTGTGCGCCAGCCCGAGGGGAGTCGTGCCGCGAGCCATGACGGCCACTCCGGAACGCCGGGGACGGAAGAAACGGCAGCGGAGCGGAGGAGCGCAATGGTCATCGCAGTAGCTCCGGCGCGAGATTTTCGACGGCCGCGACGGCTGCGCGGAGATCCTCGTCCTGGGCGTGCAGGTACACGGCCGTGCTCGCCGAGGAGGCGTGCCCCAGAAGGGTCTGCACGACGTCCGGGGCGACCCCGTTGCGGATCCAGCGGGTGGCGGCTGTGTGCCGCATCATGTGCGGCCGGGCGGTCAGACCACAGCGCCTCCCGATCCGTTCAATCACTTGCTTGGTATTGGAGTACGAGAGCGGACGCCCCGCGTGGACGCCGACGAGGTTGAGGAAGACGTAGTCACAGTCGGCGGCGTCGACTACCTGTTCACGCTCGGCGAGATGATCGCGGTATCGGTGCACCACTTCCGGTGTGAGTGGGACCATGCGAGGGCGTCCGGCCTTGGCCCGCGCCCCGTTGACGTTGTCCTGACGGGGCCTGACGTGCAGGTGCGCGCCACCGGTTCGGCAGCCCAAGTGCGTGGAGTCGGGGAGTAGATGCATGTCCTCACGCCGCAGTCCAAGGGCTTCGCCGATGCGAAGGCCCGCTTCCACCAGGACGGTCAGCAGCAGCCGGTCACGCGCAGTGCGAGCGGCGTCGATGATCTGCTCCGTCTGGACGCCAGTGAACGTCTGTGGTGCCCGCTCGATCTCCGGCGCCTTCAGGGCGCGGGCTTTGACCATCAGGTGCTGGCCGCCCTCGCCAGGATCGAAGCCGGCCGGGGCGTGGGCGAGGAAGCGCGGCTCGCTGAGACGCGCGGCGACTTCGTGATCCACGTGCCCCTGGACGGCGCAGAAGCGGAGGAACTCACACACCGCCGTGAGCGTGGCGTTGACGGTCTTGCCGGACGGAGGCCGTCCGTACTGGGTCGGTGTCCGTTCGATGTGGAACTTGAACAGACTCATGTCCCCGAGCCGGACGGTCCTCCAGTCGGTGCCTCGCTCTGCGCACCAATTGAGGAAGCGGCCGATTCTGGGGATGTACGCGCGCTGTGTCTGCGGTGACCGCCCGGCTCCGCGCAGATACAGGGAGAACTCACGGGCTTCGGGGTGAGGTGCGTACGTTTCCTCGTCGACCAGGAGCCAGGTGGTCTCGCCGGTGGTGGGCGAGACGGCCTTCTCTGTGCATAACGTCATGGATCTGCTTCCTGCCTCCGATGTCGCTCATGTGCCTCACGGCATGACCGATAACGGCGAGGGACAGGAATGGGTTACGGCTGTGCCTCATGTGCATCGCATCGATGAAGGAGCTGCAGATAACCCGCGACGACATACTGAAGCGGGATCTGGCAGACGTACGTCTCAAGGGCGGTGGCGGGGGCGAGGGCTGAAGGTTGCCGCCGGGACGCTCATCAAGGATCCGTACACCGGGCAGCGCGTCACGTACGTGCGCGGGCGCAGCAAGGTCGACATCGATCACGTCGTGGCACTCTCCGACGCTTGGCAGAAGGGCGCCCAGAAGTGGCAGCCCCGCAAGCGGGTCGCGTTCGCCAATGACCCGCTGAACCTGCTGGCCGTCGACTCCTCCGCCAACCGCCGCAAGAGCGACGGCGATACGGCGACCTGGCTGCCCAAGAACAAGACGTACCGCTGTGTGTACGTGGCCCGGCAGGTCGCCGTGAAGCAGAAGTACCAGCTGTGGGTGACCGGCGCCGAGCGGGACGCCATGAAGAGTGTGCTGTCGCGGTGTCCGGACGAGCGGCTGCCCTCGGGCGGCGGTCCGACGGAGGCGCCGGCCCGCTTCGGGCGCTGAAGCGTGCTGTGAAAGCGTCCGGCCCACTCGCGCTGGGCGGGAGTGGGCCGGACGGTGTGACGCCCCTTGGGGAGGCCGTCCCCCTCCGACGGCCTCCCCGGTACTGCGGTCCTGCTGTGAATCAGAGCTTCAGGTCCCACTGCGAGGCGTCGTGGGAGAAGTCGGGGGAGATCTCGACCACCAGGTTCTTGGCGTCGGCCGGGGTGTCGAAGGCGTACACAACGGTGGCCTTCTTGCTCGGTGCGACCGTGCCGGTGAAG
The DNA here is from genome assembly GCF_056836825.1 of Streptomyces sp. TRD_SC_5. NCBI lineage: Bacteria > Bacillati > Actinomycetota > Actinomycetes > Kitasatosporales > Streptomycetaceae > Streptomyces > Streptomyces sp. TRD_SC_5. The sequence goes on from NZ_JBWZZS010000001.1 coordinate 4,424,984, forward strand.
ACCTCGCCGACCTTGTCGTCGAAGATCTGCTCGGCCTTCACGCCCTCTTCGCCGGCGCGGGCATCGGCGGTGACGAGGGCGGCGTCGAACTTCTCCTTGCCCGCGTTGTCGATGACGAGCGTGACCTTGTAGGCCTTGTTGCCCTCGGTGTGGCCGATCGAGTACTCGCCGGGGGAGTACGCCTCGGGGGCGGACATGGTGAGGGTCAGCTTGTCGTCATAGACGGCCGAGTCGCCGGCAGCCAGCGTGTCGGAATCCGCACCCTTGTCGCCGCTCGTACCCGAGCCCTTGCCGCTGCCGTTGTTCTTGTCCTTGCCCTTGTCGCTGCCCTTCGCGGAGCCGTCGCCCGACTCCTTGCTCGCCGAAGAGCCGCTGGTCGCCTTGTTGATGTCGTCCACCGCGTCGTCCACGGCCTTGAACAGGATCACCGCGCCGACCACCGACATGATCAGGGAGATCAGGCCCAGGATGGCGCCGGCCAGGGCGACACCCTTGTTGGTGGCTCCGCCGCGCTTGGCGCGCCCCCGGCCGGCCAGGCCCATGATCAGGGCGATGATGCCGAGGATGCCGGCGAGCCAGAAGAAGAACGGGATCAGGCCCGACAGAGCGCCGATGATGCCGAGGATCAGGGCGGCGGTGCCCAGACCGTTGCGGGCCTGTGCGGCAGGCGTCGGAGCCTGCGGGAACTGAGGCTGCTGCGTGTACTGAGACATGGATGTCCTCCGGACAAGGTGTGTGCGGGACTGCCCTGCCGCCCCGTTCTGCTGCGATGGGTTAATCACAGCAGAGCTTGTGAACCGAGTCAACATGATTCACGCGGAGAGTTGAATTCACGCCGTGAAGGGGTCGCTCTTGCGTGCACCGGTATGCTCGGGTCACAAGCAGGCGCAGGTGTACGAGAGGAGCCGGCCGGTGTCGGACAACGCAGCAGAAGTGACCGCCGCCGGAATCGCCCGGCTCGCCGGGGTCGGCCGCGCCGCCGTGAGCAACTGGCGTCGTAGGCACGCCGACTTCCCCAAACCCGTCGGCGGCACCGAAACGAGCCCCGCCTTCGCCCTCGCCGAGGTCGAACAGTGGCTGCGCGGCCAGGGAAAAATCGCCGAAGTTCCCCTGCGCGAGCGGGTCTGGCAGCAGCTCGCCGGCCACCCCGCAGGCCCCGTCCCGGCCCTGATCCACGCGGGCTGCGTGCTCCTGCTCGTCCGTGACAGACCGACCGCGTGGCTCCAGCTCTCCGCGGTCTCCGACGAGAAGCTCGCGTTCCTTCTGCCGGCCGCCCTGGAGGAGATCCTCGCCCCCCGTTTCGGCCCCCGGCGCGCAGTTCACACCCCGGGTACGCCCGAGCTGGCCGCATCCGTCACCCTGCTGCGCGCGAGCGCCGAGCTCGCCGCCGAGTGCGGCGCCCGCCAGACGTACGAGTTCTTGCTCGGCCGTCACCTCGATGCCAACCCGCGCCAGTACACACTCACCCCGCCGGGCCCGGCCGCCCTGATGGCCGCGCTCGTGGGCAGCCCTCGCACCGTCCTCGACCCGGCCTGCGGCACCGGCACCCTGCTGCGCGCCGCCGCGCAGGCCACCGGGACCAAGGCCGTGGACTCACAGGCCGCCGGCGCCCAGGAGGGGCGGGCCCTCCACGGTCAGGAGACCGACCCGGACCTGGCCGCGCTCGCCGCCCTGCGCCTCGCCCTGCAGACCGAGACCGCCGCCACCGAAGTGCGGGTCGCCGCCGCCGACTCGCTGCGCGCCGACGCGTTCCCGCAGCTCGCGGCCGACGCCGTGCTCTGTCACCCGCCGTTCAACGAGCGCAACTGGGGCCACGACGAGCTGGCGTACGACGCCCGCTGGGAGTACGGCTTCCCGGCCCGTACGGAGTCCGAACTCGCCTGGGTCCAGCACGCCCTCGCACGGCTCCGCGAGGGCGGCACCGCCGTCCTCCTCATGCCTCCCGCCGCCGCCTCCCGCCGCTCCGGCCGTCGCATCCGCGCCGACCTGCTGCGCCGGGGCGCCCTGCGCGCCGTCGTCTCGCTGCCCGCCGGCGCCGCGCCCCCGTACGGCATCCCGCTCCACCTGTGGGTGCTGCGCAAGCCCGCGCCCGGGGGACGGCCCTCCCACGACCTGCTGCTCGTCGACACCGGCGACCTCTCCGCCGCCGGCCGCGACAAGCTCGACTGGCAGGCCCTGCACACCGCCGTCCTCGACACCTGGCAGACCTTCGACCGCCACGGCACCGTCGAGGAACGCCCGGGTGTCAGCCGCTCGGTGTCCGTCATCGAGCTCCTCGACGACGACGTGGACCTCGCCCCCGCCCGCCACCTGCCGCCCCCGGCCGCGGGCGGAGGCGCCGCCGAACTCGCGCGCGTACGGGAGCGGCTGGCCGAGACCCTGCGGCAGACCACCGAACTCACGCCCCCCGCCGGGGAGCCCGCGCAGCCCTCGCGCTGGCCCACCACCACCGTCGGTGAACTCGCCAGGGCCGGGGCCCTCGCGCTGCGCGCGGGCGGCGCCGGAGCCGGTTCCGGGGAACAGGTCCTCACCGAGCAGGACGTGCTCGCCGGGGCCGCTCCTTCGGGCGCCCTCCCCGACGGCCCGGCGGAAGACCCCGTGCTCGTCGAGGCGGGCGACGTGGTGGTGCCCGTGCTCGGCGGCGGCTCGGTCGCCCGCGTCGTCGACGAGGCCACCGCGGGCGCGGCCCTCGGCCGCAGCCTCCAGCTGCTGCGCCCGGATCCGGCCGCCCTCGATCCCTGGTTCCTCGCCGGGTTCCTGCGCGGCACCGCGAACAACCGCCAGGCCAGCAGCTACGCCTCCACGTCGACCCGGCTCGATGTACGCCGCCTCCAGCTGCCCCGGCTGCCGCTCGCCGACCAGCGGCAGTACGGCGAACGCTTCCGCACGCTGGCGGAGTTCGAGGACGCGCTGCGGCGCGCGGGACGGCTCGGCGAACAACTCGTGCAGGGCCTGTACGACGGCCTGACGGACGGCACCGTACGACCGGAGTAGCCGCGGAGTGAGCGCGGAGTGAGCCGCGCCACATCGGATGCGTACAACCCCGGGACCGTTGTCGGTGTCGGTGTATACGCTCAAAGCGCTTTACCGCACCGAGTGTCCGAGTGTCCCCAGTACGTCTCACCAGGTCTTCAGGAGCAGCCATGCACGGCTCCGGCAACACGCCGCCAGTCCGCAGTGACGGCGTCGTCATCACCATGCGTGTGCTGTTCGCCATCTGCTCCGTCTTCAGCTGCGGCATTCTGGCGTGCGTTCCGCTGTTCCGCATCGCGATCCTGCGCGGGCGCTGGTTCGACTGGGTGGCCGCCTGGGTGAGCCTGCCGGTGGTGATCACGGCCCTCGCCGTCGTCGGCTCGCTGCCCGAGGAGAACGTCAGCACAGACATCGCCATGATCTGCATCCTGCTCGTGGGGGCCGGAAGCGCCGCGTACTTCCTGGTCTTCGACATCAGGTACTACGCGCGAATCGCCGCCACGGGCCGGGGCGCCGCCCTTCCGCATGTCCCGTACGGGCCGTACGCCCAGGCCCCACAGGCACCGCAACCCCCGTACGCCCCGCAGGCGGCCCCGCCGCAGTACGGCTACCCGAACCCGTACGCGAGCACCCCGGTGGTCGACCCGGCGCCGACCCCGATGCCGCAGCAGCCCCAACCCCAACCCCAGCAGCAGCCGCAACAGCAGCAGCCCCACCCACACCCCCACCGCATGGACCAGGTCCGCGCCGAGCTCGACGAGCTGAGCGACCTCCTGCGCAAGGACCAGCGGGGTGACCAGGACCGGTGAACGGACGCATCATCGCGGGGCGTTACGAGCTGTCCACCGTCATCGGCCAGGGCGGCATGGGCCAGGTCTGGACGGCGTACGACCAGCGCCTCGACCGCCGCGTCGCCGTGAAGCTGCTGCGCCCCGACCGGATGGCCGCCGCCACCGCCGCCGAAGAGATGCGCCGCCGCTTCGTGCGCGAGTGCCGCGTCACCGCCCAGGTCGATCACCCCGGCCTCGTCACCGTCCACGACGCGGGCAGCGAGGACGACGACCTCTACCTGGTCATGCAGTACGTCAAGGGCGCCGACCTCGCCGACCACCTGGCCGAGCACGACCCGTACCCCTGGCCGTGGGCCGTGGCGGTCGCCGCCCAGCTCTGCGCGGTGCTGTCCGCCGTGCACGCCGTGCCGATCGTCCACCGCGACCTCAAGCCGCGCAACGTCATGGTCAAGCCCGAGGGCACGATCACCGTCCTGGACCTCGGCGTCGCCTCCGTACTCGACACCGACACCACCCGCCTCACCCACACCGGCTCCCCCATCGGCAGCCCCGCCTACATGGCGCCCGAGCAGGCGATGGGTGGCGCGGTCGGCCCGTACACCGACCTCTACGCACTCGGTGTCCTCCTGCACGAACTGCTCAGCGGCAACGTCCCGTTCGCCGGATCGACCGTCCTCGGCGTCCTCCACCGTCACCTGTACGAGCCGCCGCTCCCCGTCCGCCGGCTCCGCCAGGACGTCCCCGAGCCGCTCGAAGCGCTGGTCCTGCGGCTGCTCGCCAAGGACCCGCAGCACCGCCCGTCCTCCGCCCAGGAGGTCTACGAGGCCCTGGACCCGCTGCTGCCGGCGCACGGCGGCGTACCGTCGGGGCCGCTCGACCCCACCCGCCCCTTCCTGCGCCCGCACGCCCCCTGGCCCGACCGCGCCACCACCCCGCCCGTCGCCCAGCCCACCCCCGCGCAGGCCCAGCCGGATGTCGCGAGCGCGGTGGACGAGGTCAAGCAGCTCCTCGGCGAGGGGCGCATCACCCAGGCCGTCGACATCCTCGGCGGAATCCTCCCGGCGGCCGCCGCCCAGCACGGCGAGCGCTCCCCGGTCGTGCGCATCCTGCGCAAGCAGTACGCCGCGACCCTGCTGGACGACGGCCAGTACCGCCGCGCCCTGCCCGAGCTGCGCCGCCTCGCCGACGACCGCGCCGCCGAGTCGGGCCTCGCCGACCCGCAGGCGCTCCAGTTCCGGTTCGACGCGGCGCAGTGCCTGGAGCAGCTCGGCGAACCGGCCGCGGCGCTCGCCGAGTACCGCGCCCTGCTTCCGTACTACGAGAACCAGTACGGCGGCGGCCCGACAGCGACGGACGCCACCGCCCGCGCCTTCGACATCCGCCACCGCACAGCGAACCTGCTGCTGGCCATGGGCGACCACGCGGCCGCGCACGGCCAGTTGCAGAGCCTGCTGTACGACGCCGAGCGCACGTACGGCCCGTACCACCCGCTGCCGGCCGAGGTGCGCCGAGCCCTCGACCGCCACCAGCGGATGCGGGACGCCTGACCGGGCGCCGGGGTGGGGTCAGCGGGCCCGCAGGAAGGCGGACGTGGCGACCCGGCCCACCATCGTGAGCCGGCTGTCGCCGCCCGCCAGGTGCTTGTCCAGCGCGTCCTTGACCCCGGGCCAGCGCCCGTCGCCGTAGTCGTCGAGGACGACGACCGCATCCGGCGCGGCGATCAGCTCCACCCACTCCAGGTCGGCGAGGACGCCCTCGAAGGAGTGGTCGCCGTCGACGACGATCACGCCGTACTTCCGGTCGGAGACCTCCGCCCGCACCTGCGGGTCGCCCGAGAAGCCCTGCCGGATGCGCGCCCCGATGCCGGGACGGCCGCCGCCGAGAGCCAGGTTGGCCCGCACGACGTCCTCGCGGACCGGCGTTCCTGTCGGCTCCTCGTAGTCGGAGGTGCCCGGCTGGAGCTGCGATCCCGCCAGCGGATCGACGATCGTCAGCTTCGCCTCGATGCCCGTGCGGTGCAGCATCCGCATCAGGGCGGCCGCGAACAGCCCGTGCAGCGTGCCGATCTCCAGTACTTCGATGACGTCGCGGTCCTTGCCCTCCGGCCGCGCCAGCAGCGGTACGGTGGCGAGCTTGCCGCACACATTGGACGTACCGCCCGCCATCCGGCCGACGCCCAGCGCCTCCAGAGCCACCACATTGCGGTAGGCGACGGTCACATTGCGGCGGGCGCGCTCGCCGGCGTCCGTCGCGGCGGCGACCTCGCGCACGAGCGTGTCGATCTGGTCGGGAGTCGGCATGCGGTGCTGGCCGCGACCGGTGCGGTCGAGCAGCATGCTGACGCCGTGCTGCTTGCGCCGCAGTTCGGCGACTTCGCGGCGGAGCCCCGCGGTGTGACGTGAGATGCGCTGGTCGACGAGCGCGGCGACGGGGCCGAGGGCCCACTTCGTCAGCCGGTTGCTCAGGAGAGATGGCATGCGGTTTCGCCTTTTGCCTCGGTCCTGTGGGTGGGGGGCAGGCGGCCGACCGTACGCCGCGGCTCATGCCGTGCGGGCCACGATCCGATGGTCCTCGGGTGAAGTCTTCGTGTGGCTCCTGCGACGCCGGGCCAAGGCCCGGGGCAGGACACCCACCGCGACGAGCCCGAGCAGCGACAGCCCGCCCACGAGCCCGCCGATGCGCAGCCCCGGAGGACTGAACTCGCAGGTCACAGTCGATGTGCGGCCGTCCAGGGGTACGGCCGTCAGCCCCAGATACGAGTCGGCCGGGCGGGCCTTCGCGCCGTCCGTGCGGCAGCCCCAGCCGGCTGTGCGCGGTATGGCGAAGACGGCGGTTCCTCTCGCGCCGGGCGGCAGCACGGCCCGTACGCCGCTGTCGGTGACGTGTACGGAGGTCGCGCCACCGGATCTGAGGCCGTCCACCGCATCGGCCAGCCGGTCCCGGTCCAGGCAGCCGACGCTCTCGCGCGGAAGCTTGCCGGCCCCCGTGCCCTTCAGCGCGATCGCGACGCGGCCGTCGCCCGGGGCGGCGCCGAGCGGCTGCATCGCGGCGCGCCGCGCGGGTACGCCACCGCGCAGCTCGGTCTCCGTACCGGCGGGGCCGCCCAGTCGCGCCGTACCGGAGAAGCCGGGGGCCCAGAGGAAGACATCGCTGCGGGCGGGGCAGGTGGCGGTCAGCGTGCCGTCGCGCACGGCGGTGCGCGGAAGGGTGTAGACGCGGGCGCCGAGGAGCTTCTCCTGGTTGCGGAAGGGGGAGGCGACGAAGCGCGGCTCAGGGCCGGGCGGGCGCACCGTGACCAGTTGCGGCACGGCGGCGCGCGTCACCGTCACCTTGCGGTCGTCGGGCCGTGACCAGCGCTGATGCGGATCGCGCGGCATGTGCACGCGGGCGCCGACGGAGAAGATGGCGTCGGTCACCGGGTTGTCGAGGCTCTGGACGGCGCGGCCGTTGGACGTCCAGCCGGCGCCGAGGGCGGCGAGCGTGCGGGTGAGGACGTCGGGGGTGTGGCTGCTGTAGTACGCCGCGCCCTGGCCGCCGACGGTCAACGGGTCGTTGGCGGTGGTCTGTTCCCGGCCCGGCTCGGTCCGGTAGGCGGGCCACCCGTCGGCTTCCGCCACCGCGTCCGCCTGCGCCTGCTGCCGGTCGCCCCAGGGGGCGTAGTCGTCGAGGTTGGCGAGCCGCTGCCGGTCGGCGTGGGCGGTGGTGAGGGCGGCCTGGGCGACCTGCGCTCCGACGAGCAGCAGCGCGGCGGCCACGGCGAGTGCTCCGCGCCGCCGGGTACCGGGCCAGTGCGCGCTGCGGAGCTCGTGCGCCTTGCCGTCCTCCGGTGTCCTGCGGGCCACCTGCGTCTCGCCGGGCCCGGGCATCGCGAGGTCCGGGGACAAGCCCCGGCTGTGCCCGGCCGCACGCCTCGCCAGCACCACCGCCCTCACCGTCGCCGCGACCCCCGCCACCACGAGCGGGTACGTCCACGACGTGATCCGGGAGCTCGTCGCCGCGCCCACGGCCAGCAGCGCGACCACGCCCGTCCCGCCGAGCAGCGCCCGCCGCCCCGGCCAGCCGTACGAGAGCGACACCCAGGCCGCTATCACCAGTACGCCGGCCAGTACGAACGTCTGCCGGTACGGGCTGCCGTTCGGCGTCGCGAAGACATGCCACACCAGATGCGTCGGCCCCCACTGCATCGACACCGCCACCGCGACCGCGAGCAGCGTCCACGCCCGCCTCTCGCGCCGGGGCGCCGCCCGGTTGAACAGCAGGGTGCCGGCGAGCACCAGCCCGCTCGTGCCGAGAAAACCCGCAGGCGTGAAGAAGCTGTACGTCGCGGGAAGCGCCCGCGCGAACACATCCGTCCAGCCCGACGGCGCGAACTCCTGCGTCCAGCCCGGGTACGCGTGCCTCGACCCGAGAAAGACGACGGCCAGCACGGGCGCCGCGAGCCCGATCCCGAGCAGCGTGGTGCGGGCGGCGCGCAGCAGTACGCGCAGCCGCTCCCTTACCGGCGCCGAGCCGTCGTCGGTCACCAGCCGCAGCACCAGAACGAGCCCGGCCCCGAGTGTCGCCATGTACGCCGTGTAGAAGTTCGCGGTCCACGCCAGCGCCACGATCACCGGCCCCAGGACGCGATGACGGCCGCCCGTACGCGCCCACTCGCCCACCAGGCACAGCAGCGGGAACGCGATCAGGCCGTCCATCCACATCGGGTTGTAGACGGCCTCGGTGACCGCCCACCCGCACAGCGCGTACGACGACCCGAGCACCCCGGCGGCCCACCAGGGACCACCGCCCGCGCGCCGCATGGCGAGCAGCAGCACGGTCATCGCGGCCGCGGCCGCCGCCATCTTCAGCAGGGTGATCACGTACACGGCGAGGTCGATCCCGTCGCGCGGGAAGAGCCCGACGAGCAGCGCGAAGGGGCTGCTGACGTACGTACCGATGTCGGGCAGGGAGCTTGTGCCGTACCCGGACTGCCAGTTGACCAGCGCCCCGCCGTCCGCGCGCCCGTGCAGCAGATCCCACAGATGGACGTGGTACGGCACGAACTGGTTGCCGAGGTCATTGACGGCACGCGTGCGCGGCCCGAAGGGAAAGGAGCGGGCGATCGCGTCACCGGCGCACACCGAGACCACCGTGATCAGCGCGGACAGCGCTGCCGCACGGCCTCTGGCCGCTTCCGTATTCGACATGTTGATCCTTCTACTGCGCCCGATACCGAATAAGCCAGCATGTGACGGAAAAAGAGATCTCAATGACACTGCGGTCGCCTAAAAACACACAAAGCGCGCCGAGTTCACGCATTGGTTGCCGACACGTCACGTGGAGAGTCGGACTCCGCCATGTCCGACGGCTGTTCTTCGCTGAGCTGACTGACCACCGGGGGAGAGCCGTGCTCATCTCAATTGTCGTCCCGTGCTTCAACGAAGAGGGGATCGTCCGCCGCTTCCACGAGCACGTGACGGAAGAGCTCAGCGATCTCGGCCACCCGGTGGAACTCGTCTATGTCGACGACGGAAGCAAGGACCGTACGCTCGCGATCCTCCAGGAGATCGCGGAATCCGATCCGCGCACGCGCTATGTCTCCTTCAGTCGGAACTTCGGCAAGGAGGCGGCGATGCTGGCCGGTCTGCGCAACGCCTCGGGCGAAGCCGTCGTCATCATGGACGCCGACCTCCAGCACCCGCCGGAGCTCGTCCGCCGCATGGTGGCGTTGCACGAGCAGGGCTTCGACCAGGTCGTGGCCCGCCGCACCAGGAAGGGCGACAGGGTCACGCGTACGCTTACCGCTCGTGTGTACTACCGGCTCATCAACCGCCTGGTCGACGTCGAACTCGTCGACGGTGTCGGTGACTTCCGCATGCTGTCGCGCCGCAGCGTCGACGCCGTACTCGAACTCACCGAGTACAACCGCTTCTCCAAGGGTCTTTTCGCCTGGGTCGGATTCAGTACCGTCACCTTCGAGTACGAGAATGCTGTACGGGAGGAAGGCCGCTCGAAATGGACCTTCTCAAAGCTGCTCAATTACGGACTTGACGGCCTCATCTCTTTCAACGACAAGCCGCTGCGGGCCGCGCTCTATCTCGGCCTGCTGCTGGTTGCCGTCGCCATGGCGTATTCGACATGGATCGTCGGTGTCGCCCTCGTGAACGGAGTGGAGACCCCCGGCTTTGTGACGCTGCTCGTCGCCGTCACCGCGCTCGCCGGAGTCCAGATGCTGATGATCGGGGTGGTGGGCGAATACGTCGGCCGTATCTATTACGAGGTGAAAAGGCGCCCGCACTTCCTGGTGCAGGCGACGAATGTGGAAAGCGCGCCTGTCGCGCCCCCTCACCGGGAGAGCCGGGAGCTCGTACGCCGATGATCCGTCGCCAGCTGGTCAGGTTCGCCCTGGTGGGAGTGGTGAACACCGGGACGTACTACGCCTGCTACCTGCTGCTTCTGCCCTGGCTGCCGTACGTCGCCGCGCACGTCCTGGCCTTCGCCGTCAGCATGACCGGCTCGTTCTTCCTCAACTGCCGCTTCACCTACAACACGCGCCCCACCTGGCGGAAGTTTCTGCTCTTCCCGCTCACCAACGCGGCCGGCTTCGTGATCACGACAAGCGGCGTCTATCTCCTCGTGGACGTCCTGGGCCTCAACAGCACGTACGCCCCGCTGATCGCCGCGTCCGCCGCCATCCCGGTCACCTTCGTCGTCTCCCGCGTGATCATGCTGGGCGGCCCCTCCCGGGACAGCGCATCCACGAACACGAACGACTCGTTGGGCGAATCAGTGGCCCGGACCACTCCGACTGCCTAACATCGATCACCGCAAGGTCGTTCGTCGCACTTTCGTTGCTATGCCGCACGATCACCGCCGGGAGGCACCCTTTGCACCGCCGCCGTCGCACCGCGCTCTCCGTCTCCGCCGCGCTTCTGGTCGCGGCGCCGTTCCTCGCCGCGTGCGGCAACGAGGCGCATCCAGGAGCCGCGGCCGTCGTGGGCGGTGGCCGTATCGAGGTTGCCGCTCTCCAGGCGCAGGTCAAGGACGTACGCCAGGCTCAGCAGACATCGCCGCAGTCCGCCCAGCTCATCGGCTCGACCGGGCAGCTCGGCCGCGCCAAGCTCTACGACCTCATCGTGGACAGGATCGTGCAGCGGGCCGCGGACGACGCCGACGCGAGCGTGAGCCGCAAGGAGATCCAGAAGGCGCGGGCGGACGCGGTCGAGCAGGCAGGCGGCCAGGAGCAGCTCGCCGCGATGTACCTCCAGCAGCGCGGCGTCGCCCCGGACCAGATCGACGACGCCCTGCGCAGGGACGTCCTGGTCGGCAAGCTCGCCGCGAAGATCGGCGCGACGAACACCCCCGAGGGCCAGCAGAAGGTGAACGAGGCGTTCGTCGCCGCGTCGAAGGCGCTCGACATCGACGTGAACCCGCGTTACGGCACGTGGGACGACGAGAAGATGCAGCTGGGCGACTACAAGACGCCGTGGATCACCCAGGTGACGAAGGAAGCGGCACCGGACGCGCCGGAGGCGGGCGCGTAGGTTCCCACCGGGTTCCGCCGGGCGCCGGGGGCGGGCCCGCGGGTTGTCGTACCGCCGGGGTACGTTCGACAGGTGACCAGCGAAGCATCCGCACCCGCACCGGCCGCCCCCGGGCGCATCGTCCTCCTCACCGCCAGCCACCGCGTCGCGCCGGGGCTCCTGTCCTGGCCCGCCTGGCGGACGCTGCGCGCCGCCGACCGCGTGCTGTGCGCGGACGCGGACCACCCGCAGCTGCCGTATCTGCGCGAGGCGGGCGTCGCCGTCGAACACGCGGCCCCGACCGCCCAGGAGCTGGTCGACGCGTGCGAGGGCGACCGCACGGTGGTCGTCATCCCGACCGGGCCCTCCGGTGAGGGCGACCAGGCCCTGACCGACGGCCTGTCGAGGCTGGCCGGCTCGGGCCGGGTGCAGATGCCCGACCTGGAACTGCTGCCCGGCTCCTACGACCTGCCGGGCGCCCGCCTCCTCGACCTGGTCCAGGTCATGGACCGCATCCGCCTCGAATGCCCGTGGTCCTCGCAGCAGACCCACAAGGGCCTCGCGAAGTACGGCATCGAGGAGGCGTACGAACTGGTCGAGGCCATCGAGGACGGCGACCGCGAGGAACTGCGCGAGGAGCTCGGCGACGTACTGCTCCAGGTTGTCTTCCACGCGCGCATCGCCCAGGAGGACCCGGACGAGCCCTTCTCGATCGACGACGTGGCCGGCACGATCGTCGAGAAGCTCATCCACCGCCACCCGCACGTCTTCGGCGACGACACCGCCGAGACCCCGGAGGACGTCAAGGAGCACTGGCTCCGTACGAAGGCGATCGAGAAGCAGCGCGACTCGGCAACCGACGGCGTACCCCTCGGCCAGCCGGGCCTGGCCCTCGCCGCGAAGCTCGCCTCGCGGGCCCGCACCGCGAACCTCGACGTCCCCCTCCCCACGGGCGAAGGCATCGGCTACGAACTGCTGGCCATGGCGGTACGGGCCGAGGCGTCCGGAGTCGACCCCGAAGCGGCACTACGGGCCGCCGCCCGCACCTACCGAGACGCGATCCGCGGGGCGGAGGGCCACGCCGAATAGGTCCCGCGGGACCCTGTCCGGCCGATCACGGTCACGGTGCGGACAGGGACGAACCGTAGAACCAGACCACGAGGCGGACGTTGTCGCCGCCGTGCCGCTCGGCGAGAGCGCCCATCACCGCCCACACGTGCCCCCATTCCTTGTCCGGCACCGCTTGCCGGCGGGTGAGCCGGTCGATGCGGAAGAGCCGGTCGCCGTCGAGCCATTCAGTGCCTTCGGGCCAGTGCTCGCCCGCCCGGTCGGCGATCGCCCGGTCCACCCCGGCGATCTTGGCCAGGCGCTTCGAAGACGTGTTCAGGCCCTGCCAGACCCACTGGCCGCCGGGGCGGCGACGGTACTCCAGCGCCGAGGAGTGCACCCGCGTCGCGGCCGGTTCGTCCCACTCCGTCGCTGTGACTTCGGCCCAGCTGATCCAGGAGGCGGAGTGGGCGTCGCCGCCCCACAGAGCGAAGTCCTTGGCGACAGCCCGGGACACGTCGTCCGGGAGCCCACGACCGCCGGCGAGGGGATCGAACGTAGCGACCGCGTCCCCGAACAGACAGTGGAAGGCAAGGTAGGACCGGTCGTCGTAGAGGTGGCCCAGCGGGATGGCGCAATGCCATTCCAGGTCCTCGCACCCGTCGTCAGGTGACGTGAAGTCGAGGTATTCGTCCCTGACCTCGACGAACCCGTGTATGTCCGTTCCCATGCCCGGGATTCTGCCGGGGTGCCGACGCGGTGGCGACCAGGATGGCCGACACGCTCAGCCGCCCAGCGGTTCAGGGCGAAGGGATACGGTCGACCGCGTGCCGCACCACCAGAACCCCCGCGACCCCATGCCCGAGCTCTTCACCTGGGAGTTCGCGACCGATCCCTATCCGGCGTACGCCTGGCTGCGTGAGCACTCGCCCGTACACCGGACGTCCCTGCCCAGCGGGGTCGAGGCCTGGCTGGTGACGCGGTACGCCGACGCGCGGCAGGCGCTCGCCGACCAGCGGCTGTCGAAGGACCCGGCCAACCACGCCGGCTCCGCGCACGCCAAGGGCAAGACCGGCATTCCCGGTGAGCGCAAGGCCGACCTCATGACGCATCTGCTGAACATCGACCCGCCGGACCACACGCGGCTGCGGCGTCTGGTGTCGAAGGCGTTCACGCCCCGCACGGTGGCCGAGTTCGCGCCGCGCGTGCAGGAGCTTACGGACCAGCTCATCGATGCCTTCGCGGAGAAGGGGGAGGCGGATCTGATTCACGACTTCGCCTTTCCGCTCCCCATCTACGCGATCTGCGATCTGCTCGGCGTACCGCGCGAGGACCAGGACGACTTCCGCGACTGGGCCGGCATGATGATCCGGCACGGCGGCGGGCCGCGCGGGGGAGTGGCCCGGTCGGTGAAGAAGATGCGCAACTACCTCGCCGAGCTCATCCACCGCAAAAGGGAAGAACCGGGTGACGACCTCATCTCGGGTCTCATTCGCGCCAGCGATCACGGCGAGCACCTCACCGAGAACGAGGCGGCGGCGATGGCGTTCATTCTCCTCTTCGCCGGGTTCGAGACGACCGTCAATCTGATCGGCAACGGCGTGTACGCGCTGCTGCGCAACCCGGAGCAGCGCGAGCGGCTCCAGCGTGCGCTCGCCGAAGGGGATACGGAGCTGCTCGCCACCGGTGTCGAGGAACTCCTGCGGTACGACGGGCCGGTGGAGCTCGCGACCTGGCGGTACGCCACCGAGTCGCTGACCCTCGGCGGCCAGGACGTCGCGGCCGGCGACCCCGTACTTGTCGTACTCGCCGCCGCCGACCGGGACCCCGAGCGCTTCAGCGAGCCGGACACGCTCGACCTCTCGCGCCGCGACAACCAGCACCTCGGCTACGGGCACGGCATCCACTACTGCCTCGGTGCCCCGCTGGCCCGGCTCGAAGGGCAGACGGCGATCGCGACGCTGCTGCGACGTCTCCCCGACTTGCGGCTTGCGGTGGAACCTGACGATTTGCGGTGGCGCGGCGGCCTCATCATGCGCGGATTGCGCACCCTGCCCGTGGAGTTCGACGCGGAAACCAAGTGACGCTGCGTCAATTCGAGACCTTCACGTGATCTGCGCTGCATCGACTTGTGACAAACGTTCGAGTACGGCTACGTTCACCGTCAACCTCAGCCGTCACTCGAAAGGCCACCGCATGCGCTCCGGGAACGGTAAGCACCGCCGCCCCCGTCAGGCTCCAGCTCTCGTCGTCGCGGCAGGAGTCGCAGGATCGGCCATCGCCATCCCGCTGCTCGGCGCGACCGGCGCGTCCGCTGCCGAAGCCACGACCTGGGACCGGGTCGCCGATTGTGAGAGCGGCGGCATGTGGAGCGCCGACCTCGGCAACGGCTACTACGGCGGACTTCAGTTCTCCCCGGAGGTCTGGCAGAAGTTCGGCGGTACGGCGTACGCGCAGCGCGCCGATCTCGCCAGTCGCTCCCAGCAGATCCAGGTGGCCGAGAAGGTGCTCGCCGAGGAAGGGCCGCAGGCCTGGCCGAGCTGCGCGCTCATCTCCGGCCTGACGGAGGGTGACGATGCCGCGCCGGGCGACGGCGCGACCGCAGAGCCGACCGCCGGGTCGACGGTCGAACCCAAGGCCGATTCGTCGGACGCGGTACCGGAGAGTTCGAAGGCTCCGGAGTCTGCCGACGCGACGGCCGAGGCGCCTGCCGGTGAAACGGGTGAGGGCGGGTCCACGACGGCCGCCGAGCCGACGACGCCCCCAGCGTCCGGTTACGGGAAGTCCGAGGAGCAGGCCGGGGAATCGGCCGAGGCGTCGGCCGAGGCGTCCAAGGCCCCCGCGCCGCCCGCCGTCGAGGAGGGCGCCCCCAAGGGCAAGCACCGCGGCGAAGGGGCCCGGGAAAGCGACGCTGCCGCATCCGGCGAATCGGGTATCGAGCGCGAATCGGCTCGTCATGCCTCCCGAGGTGACGGACCGACACGTGAGGCCGCCGAGGCGGAGGGTGCCGACGAGGCGGGTGAGGGCAGCTACACCGTCCGCGCCGGCGACAACCTCTGGGCCATCGCCGACGCGCACGACGTACAGGGCGGCTGGACCGCGCTCTACGCCGCGAACGAGAAGGCCGTAGGGTCCGACCCCGACCACATCGTCCCTGGACAGAGCCTCGATCTGGGCTGATTTCGGGGGGTAGTTCGGGCCACTATGTCCGGATTGAAGCAAGTGAGACAAGGGTCTCTTTGCCTCAACTCGCGCCCCCGGCCCGGACAGTCCCACCCCGCCGCCCCTGACCTGCACGGATGAGGGCGGGATGGAGGCGGAGAAGGGCGATATCTCCCTGATGAGCCTTTTTGAACATCAAGGGCTCATGTGTTTACCGTCGAACCGCTCGCCACCGCGGGCCCCGTCGACCGTCACGCCGAATCCTGCCGGCGGCCGGGGGGAACTGACGCGTAAAGCGCCGTAGGCAGGAGCGGGGGACCCAGGTAGGCCGCCGGGCCCGGACGTCGGAAGACGAACGGAACCGGCTTGGGGTTAAGCCGCGCGACGCAGGTACAGGTCGCGCGCCGGGCACTCACTGAGCCCGAACCCGACAGCTCACCTCGTAGGCGTCGGTGAGGAGATGTCGCATGCTGTTTTCCAGCAACGCCAAGCACCGTCGCCCGTCCAAGGCCACTCGGTTCGCCGCGCTCGCCGGTATCGCCGGCGCCGCTGTCGCCGTCCCGCTGATGGGTGCGACCTCGGCCTCCGCAGCCTCCGTCGAGACCTGGGACGCTGTCGCCCAGTGCGAGTCCGGCGGCAACTGGTCCATCAACACGGGCAACGGCTACTACGGCGGCCTGCAGTTCTCCGCTTCCAGCTGGGCCGCCGCCGGCGGCACGCAGTACGCCCAGACCGCCGACAAGGCCTCCAAGGCGCAGCAGATCGCCACCGCCGAGAAGCTTCTCGACATTCAGGGCCCTGGCGCCTGGGCCTGCGCCGGTGCCGGCGGCCTGACCAACGACGGTGTCGACCCGGGTGTCGACACCTCCGGCTCCTCGGAGAAGAAGCAGGAGCAGGCCGCCCCGCGCGCCGCCGAGCAGCCCGCCTCCCGCAGCGAGGTCCGCTCCGAGCCCAAGGCCCAGCCCAAGGCCGAGACCGCGAAGCCCGCCGCCCCCGTCAAGATCGAGAAGGGCGACGGCGAGTACAAGGTCAAGTCCGGCGACACCCTCGGCAAGATCGCCGACGCGAAGAAGGTCAAGGGCGGCTGGGAGAAGCTCTTCGAGCTGAACAAGGACATCGTCAGCGACGCCGATGTCATCTACCCGGGCCAGCAGCTGCACCTCGGCTGATCCTGCCCGCGACACCCAGAGCACCCCGGTCCGGCGCGATTCCCCCGTACGCGCCGGGCCGGGGTTTTGTCGTCACCGCGTTGCTGGGCTACATGCGTTACTGCCCAGTAATCCCAGTACGTCGCAACTTTCACGAAGACATACGTCCGCTATTGCGGGTATTCGGACCTCTTCTTGTCCCAGGGGGCGGGCGAACGGCCGATCGATGCTCCCGAGCCGGTTAGGCTCTTGGCGCAAGGCCAAAGTGACCCTGCACCCCATAGCGTCACATCCCAGAAGGAGATGCTCGTGCCGTCCATCGACGTCGTCGTAGCCCGGGAAATCCTGGACTCCCGAGGCAATCCCACGGTCGAGGTCGAGGTCGGCCTCGACGACGGCAGCACCGGTCGTGCTGCTGTTCCGTCCGGTGCCTCCACCGGAGCGTTCGAGGCCATCGAGCTTCGCGACGGTGACCCGAACCGCTACCAGGGCAAGGGTGTCGAGAAGGCCGTCCTCGCCGTCATCGAGCAGATCGGCCCGGAGCTCGTCGGTTACGACGCCACCGAGCAGCGCCTGATCGACCAGGCCATGTTCGACCTGGACGCCACCGAGAACAAGGCGTCCCTCGGCGCCAACGCCATCCTCGGTGTCTCCCTCGCCGTCGCGCACGCCGCCTCCGAGGCGTCGGACCTGCCGCTCTTCCGCTACCTCGGCGGCCCGAACGCGCACCTGCTGCCCGTCCCGATGATGAACATCCTCAACGGTGGGTCGCACGCCGACTCCAACGTCGACATCCAGGAGTTCATGATCGCGCCGATCGGCGCCGAGTCGTTCTCCGAGGCCCTGCGCTGGGGCACGGAGGTCTACCACACCCTCAAGTCCGTCCTGAAGTCCAAGGGCCTGTCCACCGGCCTCGGCGACGAGGGCGGCTTCGCCCCGAACCTGGACTCCAACCGCGCCGCGCTCGACCTCATCCTCGAGGCCGTCAAGCAGGCCGGTTACATCCCGGGCGAGCAGATCGCGCTCGCGCTCGACGTCGCCGCGTCCGAGTTCTACAAGGACGGCTCGTACGAGTTCGAGGGCAAGTCCCGCTCGGCCGCCGAGATGACGGAGTACTACGAGGAGCTCGTGGCGGCGTACCCGCTCGTCTCCATCGAGGACCCGCTCTACGAGGACGACTGGGCCGGCTGGAAGGCGCTCACCGACAAGCTGGGCACCAAGGTCCAGATCGTCGGCGACGACCTCTTCGTCACCAACCCGGAGCGTCTGGCGCGCGGCATCGAGGAAGGCGCCGCCAACTCGCTGCTCGTGAAGGTCAACCAGATCGGTTCGCTGACCGAGACCCTGGACGCCGTCGAGCTGGCGCAGCGCAACGGCTTCAAGTGCATGATGTCGCACCGCTCCGGTGAGACCGAGGACGTCACCATCGCCGACCTCGCCGTCGCCACCAACTGCGGCCAGATCAAGACCGGCGCCCCGGCCCGCTCCGAGCGCGTCGCCAAGTACAACCAGCTGCTGCGCATCGAGGAGATCCTCGACGACGCGGCGGTGTACGCGGGCCGTTCCGCCTTCCCGCGGTTTCGCTCTGCGAACTGATTGGGCACAGCGCTCTGCGAACTGATCAGGCACAGCGCTCTGCGAACTGATCAGGCACAGCGCTCTGCGAACTGATAGGCACAGCAAGGCGTAACAGCACAGCCAGTCGTACGTACGTCCCCGGCCGCGGTCCCGTACCGTGTCCGGGGACGTACGTGCGTAACGGCAGGGGAGGCGGGAGACATGGCCGGGAAGGACCGGGACCGGTTCTCCACCACGACCAGGCTGCGGCTGCTCGGCGAACAGACCGCCGCCCGTGTCTACCGCTCGCAGACGCGCCGTCAGGCCCGCCGCTCCCGGCTCACCGGCCGGGCCGCGCTGCTCGTCCTGGTCCTGTGCTCGCTGATCGTGGCCCTCGCCTACCCGATGCGTCAGTACGTGTCGCAGCGCGGCGAGATCGCCGACGAGCAGCGGAAGATGCGGGAGGCCGGCCGGCGCGTCGAGGAGCTGCGCGACGAGAAGGCCCGGCTCAAGGACGACGCGTACATCGAGCGCCTCGCCCGCGAGCACCTTCACCTCGTGCGGCCGGGGGAGACGGGCTTCACCGTCTACGACCCGGGCGCCCGCGACAAGCGCCGCGACGACCAGGGCGGCGCCGACCGTCCCTGGTACAGCAACCTTTGGGACGGCGTCGACAAGGCCGACCGCACGGGCAACCAGTAATCACCAGTCACCACCGAACACGAAGGCACGAACGCACGCATGGACGCCGCACCCCCGACCACCCCGCGCACCGAGCCCACCGAGGCGGACATCGACGCGTTCAAGCAGCAGCTCGGCCGCCCGCCGCGCGGACTGCGCGCGATCGCGCACCGCTGCCCCTGCGGACAGCCGGACGTGGTCGAGACGGCCCCGCGCCTGGAGGACGGCACGCCCTTCCCGACGCTGTACTACCTGACCTGCCCGCGCGCGGCCGGCGCGATCGGCACTCTTGAGGGCTCCGGCCTGATGAAGGAGATGCAGGACCGCCTCGCCGAGGACCCCGAGCTGGCCGCCGCCTACCGCGCCGCCCACGAGGACTACATCCGGCGCCGCGACGCGATCGAGGTGCTCCAGGGCTTCCCGAGCGCGGGCGGCATGCCGGACCGCGTGAAGTGCCTGCACGTCCTGGTCGGGCACTCGCTGGCGGCCGGCCCCGGTGTGAACCCGTTCGGCGACGAGGCGCTCGCGCTGCTGCCCGAGTGGTGGGCGAAGGGCCCGTGCGTGACGCCGTGCGAGGCACCGGCCGAGGCCTGACCCTTCCGACCAGCACAGGAGTACGCATGACTCGCGTCGCCGCCATCGACTGCGGTACCAATTCCATCCGGCTGCTCGTCGCGGACGCCACGGTGTCCGACAGCGCCACCGGCGAGCTGGTCGAGATCGACCGTCGCATGCGGATCGTGCGGCTCGGCCAGGACGTCGACCGCACCGGCCGCCTCGCCCCCGAGGCGCTGGAGCGTACCTTCGCCGCCTGCCGCGAGTACGCCGAGGTCATCAAGGCGCACGGCGCCGAGAAGATCAGGTTCGTCGCCACCTCGGCCTCCCGCGACGCCGAGAACCGGGACGAGTTCGTACGCGGCGTACTCGACATCCTGGGCGTGGAGCCCGAGGTGATCACCGGTGACCAGGAGGCCGAGTTCTCCTTCACCGGCGCCACCAAGGAGCTGGCCGGCCGCGAGGACCTGACCGGGCCCTACCTCGTCGTGGACATCGGCGGCGGCTCCACGGAGTTCGTCGTCGGCGACGACCACGTGCGGGCCGCCCGCTCCGTCGACATCGGCTGTGTACGGATGACCGAACGCCACCTCGTGCGGGACGGCGTGGTCTCCGACCCGCCCACCCTCGACCAGGTCACCGCCATACGGGCCGACATCCGCGCCGCGCTCGACCTCGCCGAGGAGACCGTGCCGCTGCGCGAGGCGCACACCCTCGTCGGGCTCGCGGGATCGGTGACGACCGTGGGCGCGATCGCGCTGGGCCTTCAGGCGTACGACTCGGAGGCGATCCACCACTCCCGCGTCCCGTACGAGCGGGTCAAGGAGATCACCGGCGACCTGCTCGCCGCGGCCCACGACGAGCGGGCCGCGATCCCCGTCATGCACCCCGGCCGGGTGGACGTCATCGGCGCCGGAGCCCTCGTACTGCTGGAGATCATGGAGCGGACAGGGGCCCGGGAAGTGGTCGTCAGCGAGCACGACATCCTCGACGGCATCGCGTGGTCCATCGCCTGACGACCGTCCGATCGTCGTCCCACGGAGGAACTTCGTGAAGTTCTTCACAAGGAATTGGGGCCTCTCGGCCTACGAATGTGGGTCCAGAGGCCCTCTTGAGGCTCAACTAGGGTGTGCCGATCGCATTTCGGACCGTTCCCGGAGGGTTGCGCCGGTGTGAAGCCGGTCCGCGCCGGACCGGTGGTACACCCCCTGAAACTCCCCGTGCGTGCAGCTCACGGGGGGTTTCCAACGTCCGGCCGTACACCGTGGTTCCCCCGCCGCGCCATGACCTGGATCACGTGGGCGGCGGAGTGTAGCAGAGGTGCCCAAGGAGCTTGTGAAGGGGCTCACGAGCCACCCCCCTCCAAGGGGTGGATACTCGATGGCATGAGCACCACGGAGCGTCCCAGGATCCTCGTAGTAGGCGGTGGGTACGTAGGCCTGTACGCAGCACGACGCATTCTCAAGAAGATGCGTTATGCGGAAGCGACCGTCACGGTCGTCGACCCGCGCTCGTACATGACGTACCAGCCCTTCCTCCCCGAAGCTGCCGCCGGCAGCATCTCGCCGAGGCACGTCGTCGTACCCCTGCGACGCGTCCTGCCCAAGGCCGAGGTGCTCACCGGGCGGGTCACGACCATCGATCAGGACCGCAAGGTCGCCACGGTCGCGCCGCTCGTCGGCGAGGCCTACGAGCTGCCCTTCGACTACCTCGTCGTCGCCCTCGGCGCGGTTTCCCGCACCTTCCCGATCCCCGGCCTGGCCGAGCAGGGCATCGGCATGAAGGGCGTGGAGGAGGCCATCGGCCTTCGCAACCACGTCCTGGAGCAGCTCGACAAGGCCGACTCCACGACCGACGAGGACGTCCGCCGCAAGGCGCTGACCTTCGTCTTCGTGGGTGGCGGCTTCGCCGGCGCCGAGACCATCGGCGAGGTGGAGGACATGGCCCGCGACGCGGCCAAGTACTACACCAGCGTCAAGCGCGAGGACATGCGCTTCCTGCTCGTCGACGTGGCCGACAAGATCCTTCCCGAGGTCGGGCCCGAGCTCGGCAAGTGGGGCAAGGAGCACCTCGAGGGCCGCGGCATCGAGGTCTACCTCAAGACCGGCATGGACTCCTGCGTCGACGGCCACGTCGTGCTCAACAACGGGCTGGAAGTCGACTCCAACACCATCGTGTGGACCGCCGGCGTCAAGCCGAACCCGGCGCTGGCCCGCTACGGCCTGCCGCTCGGCCCGCGCGGCCACGTGGACACCCAGACGACCCTCCAGGTGCAGGGCTCGGACTACATCTGGGCCGCGGGCGACAACGCCCAGGTCCCGGATGTCGCCGCCCGCAAGGCCGGCGTCGAGAACGCCTGGTGCCCGCCGAACGCCCAGCACGCGCTGCGCCAGGCCAAGGTCCTCGGCGACAACGTGGTCTCCGGCATGCGGGGCTTCCCGCAGAAGGAGTACAGCCACGCCAACAAGGGTGCGGTCGCCGGTCTGGGCCTGCACAAGGGCGTCGCGATGATCGTCATGGGCAAGATGAAGATCAAGCTCAAGGGCCGTCTCGCCTGGTACATGCACCGTGGCTACCACGGTCTGGCCGTGCCCACCTGGAACCGCAAGATCCGCGTCGTCGCCGACTGGACCCTCGCGATGTTCCTCAAGCGCGAGGTCGTCTCGCTCGGCGCCATGGAGACTCCGCGCGAGGAGTTCTACGAGGCCGCCAGGCCGGCGCCGGCTCCGGCCGCCAAGACGGGCGCGTCCGCCGGCAGCGAGAAGGCCAAGGCGTCCTGACGCGGCAGTACCCCTTACGCGCAGCCCGAAGGGGCCGCCCGCCATCCGTGGTGCGGGCGGCCCCTTCGGCGTATCCGCACCCTGATACCTGTGCGCACCAGGTGCTTTGCTGATCCATTGCCCGCCATCGGGATGCCTCGAGACACCCGTCGGTGTTATCTCTGGTGAACGCTCAGTAATCCGGGCAACACTGTCACGGAGGTGTGCACCATGGCCGACGCCGCCCTGCGGCTGACCACGCTTGCCGAGGAGCTCCTCGGGTCTTCACTGCCTGTCCGTATCCGCGCCTGGGACGGAAGCGAATCCGGCCCTGCCGACGCCCCGGTCCTCGTCGTCCGAAGCCGCCGTGCACTGCGCCGCCTGCTGTGGAAGCCCGGCGAACTCGGCCTGGCCCGCGCCTGGGTGGCCGGTGAGATCGACTTCGAGGGCGATCTGTACGACGCCCTCGACCGCATCGCCGGGCTGCTCTGGGAGCGCGGCGCCGAGACCAAGTCCGCCGTCCACGCCGTGCGCGACCCCCGGCTGCGCGCCGCCGCCCGCGGCCTGATCGCCCTCGCCGGACCCTGGCCGCCGCCGCCCCCGCCCGCCGAAGAGGTCAGACGCCGCACCGGACCGCTGCACACCAAGCGGCGCGACAAGGAAGCGATCAGCCACCACTACGACGTGGGCAACGAGTTCTACGGGCTGGTGCTCGGCCCGTCGATGGTCTACTCGTGTGCGTACTTCGACGATTCCGCGGAGGGGCTGACCCTCGAAGAGGCCCAGCACGCCAAGCTCGACCTCATCAGCCGCAAGCTGGCGCTCGGAGAAGGGACGCGGCTGCTGGACGTGGGCTGCGGCTGGGGCTCGATGGCGATGCACGCGGCGCGCGAGTACGGCGCCCAGGTCACCGGCATCACGCTCTCCAAGGAGCAGGCGGCGTACGCCCGCAAGCGCATCGCCGACGAGGGCCTGACCGACCGCGTCGAGATCCGGGTGCAGGACTACCGGGACGTCAGGGACGGTCCGTACGACGCCATCTCGTCGATCGGGATGGCCGAGCATGTCGGCTCGGTCCAGTACCGGGAGTACGCCGACGATCTGTTCGCCCTGCTCAAGCCCGGCGGGCGGCTGCTCAACCACCAGATCGCCCGGCGCCCGGAGCCGAACGAAGAGGCGTACCACGTGGACGAGTTCATCGACGCGTACGTCTTCCCGGACGGCGAACTCGCGCCGGTCGGCCGGACCGTGGGGACGCTGGAGGAGGCCGGCTTCGAGGTCCGTGACGTCGAGTCGATCCGCGAGCACTACGCCCTGACGCTGCGCCAGTGGGTCGCCAACCTGGAGGCCAACTGGGCGCAGGCGGTACGGGCGACCTCCCGGGGCCGGGCCCGCGTCTGGCAGCTCTACATGGCGGCGTCCGCGCTCTCCTTCGAGCACAACAAGATCGGCGTCAACCAGGTCCTTGCCGTACGGCCGGGGGAGAGCGGTGCGTCGGGGATGCGGCTGCGTGCCCGGACCTGGAATCCAGTGGTCCGATAACGGCCGAATCGCGACTGTCGTACCCCTTCGGTGGCTGGATACGTTCAGCACTTCGGGCTCGGCGAGCGAGGCGGGAGCACAGGGTCTGACCGGCCTTGTGCCCCGCTTTTCTCGTGCGCCCGCAGTGTCATGAATGCGCCATGAAACGAGGGGAACCGACTTTGTTCCGCCCCAGAAAGACGTGGCTGCCCGCTCTGGCAGCCGCTCTCATGACCGTCGCCCTGCTTCCCGTCCCGGCCTCCGCGCAGCCGGAGAGCCGGCCGGCGGCCGTCGCGGCCGTCGCGACGAGCGCCACCTTCAACAACCCCGCCGGAACCACGGCCGAGCAGAGCAAGGTCCGTGACCACATCGTCGGCCTGGTCGACCAGGCCGCGGCGGGCACCTCGGTCACGGTGTCGATGTACACCTTCACCGAGGACACCGTCGCCGACGCGCTGGTCGCCGCCAAGCAGCGCGGCGTTTCGGTCAAGGTGATCCTCGACCACACCTCCGCCACCATGACCGGCGGCGAGTACAACACCCTTGCCGCCGGGCTCGGTACCGACCGTACGAAGTCCTCGTGGGTGCTGGCCTGCCCGGCGAGGCGCGGCTGCCTCGGCACGCGGGTGCTGCCCAGCGACGCGGACGGCCCGATCAACCACAACAAGTTCTTCCTCTTCTCCTCGGTGGGAGGGTCCGACAACGTCGTGGTCCAGGCCTCGGCCAACATGACCAACACCCAGCGCACCGACCTCTTCAACAACGCGGTGACGATCGTCGACGCCGGCCTCTACGGCATCTACCGGACGTACTTCGCCGACCTGCTGAAGTACGGCGCGTCGTCGAGCGGGCTGAGCCACTACTACAAGACCCCGTCGAGCGGCGCGTACAAGACCTACTTCTTGCCACGCCGGGAAGCCTCGGGCACCGAGTACAACAACGACGCCTCGACCGACACCGTCAAGCTGATCCTGGACAACGTCAGCTGCACGGGCGGCACCCAGGTGCGGATGGCGGCGAACCTCTTCACCCGGGACGAGGTCGCCAAGAAGCTCGCGGCACTGGCGACGGCGGGCTGCTCGGTGCGCCTGGCGCACGACGGGGCGCCCGGGTCGATGAGCGCGTCCGTCGAGACGGCCGTCTCCGGCAAGCTCACCGAACGCGTGCAGTGCTACGAGGACCGGGGAGCCGGCCTGCCCAAGGTGGGTCTGCACTCGAAGTACCTGCTGATCGAGGGCACGTACGCGGGTGCGGCGGACCGCAGGCTCGTCTTCACCGGCAGCCACAACTACACCTACCCCGCGCTGCGGGCGAACGACGAGACCCTGCTGAAGATCGACAATGCGACGCTCTTCAGCCAGTACAAGACGAACCACGCCCAGCTGATGAGCTACTGCAAGGGCTCCTGAACACATGATGAAGGGGCCGGCCCCCGGAGGGCCGGCCCCCGGAGGGCCGGCCCCTTCATCATGTACGCGTGCCGCCGCCTACTCGGCCTTGATGGCGTCGAGCATGTTCAGCCGCGCCGCGCTGCGCGCCGGCCACATCGCGGCCAGTACGCCGACGACAGCGGCCAGCAGCAGGAAGATGCCGATCCGGTCCCACGGCAGGACCAGGGCGTAACCCGGGACCGAGTCCTTGACCGTCTGGCCGATGGCCCAGCCCAGGAACGTACCGAGGCCGACACCGATCACCGCGCCGAAGACCGAGATGACCACGGCCTCCAGTCGGATCATCGTCTTGACCTTGCGGCGGTCGAGACCGATCGCCCGCAGCATGCCGATCTCCTGCTGACGCTCGAAGACGGACATCGCCAGGGTGTTGATGACACCGAGCACCGCGATGAGCAGGGCCATGCCGAGCAGCCCGTACATGATGTTCAGCATCGTGTTGATCTGGCCGCCGAACTCATTGCGGATGTCCTGCTGGTCCATCACGCTGATCGCCGGGTTCTGCCCCAGCGCGTCCACGAGCGCCTTCTCGTTCGCCGCGTTGGCGCCGCCGTCCGTCTTCACCCAGATCTCGCGGATGTACGGCTTGGCCTGGTGCTGGGAGACGGTCTTGTGGTCGATGAGGACCGGCGAGAGGAACTCGTTCCCCTTGTACGTCGCCCCGACCGTCAGCTTCCCCTTCTTGCCGTCGGCCCACTTCACGGGCACGCTGTCGCCGACCTTGAAGCCACGGCTCTTCGCCGTCTTGTCGTCGACCGCGATCGCGCCGTCGGCGAGCGAGTCCAGCGAACCGGACACCGGCGTGACGTTGATGACCCGCTCGACGTCGCCCGGCGTGACGCCGGAGGCCGCGGCCCACTCGCCCTTCAGCTCGAAGTCGGCGGCCGTCTGCGGGGAGACCGCGGACACGCCCGGGACCTTCTCCAGCGCGCTGAGCGCCGACTTGTCCAGCGAACCGCCGCCGGCCATCGTGAACATGTAGTCGGCCTTGATGTTGTCCGTGGTCATCTTGTCCACGGCCCGGCCCATCGTGACGCCGAGCACGGACAGCCCGGTGACCAGGGTGAGGCCGATGGCCAGCGCCGACGCGGTGGCTCCGGTGCGCCGCGGATTGCGGACCGCGTTCTGGCCGGCCAGCGTGCCCGACACCCCGAAGAGCTTGCTGATCAGCGGCCGTACGAGCGCGATGACCGGGCGGGACAGCAGCGGGATCAGCACGATGATGCCGATCAGCGCGCAGAAGGCACCGGCCCCGATGAGCATCCGGCCGTCCTTGCCGGCCGCGGCGCCGGCGAGGATGCCCGCCGCTCCCAGCAGCGTGATGAAGCCGCCGATGGAGTTGCGTACGACGAGGGACTTGGTGGTCGCGACGGCGTGCACGCTGCTCATCGCCGCCACCGGCGGGATCTTCGCGGCCCGGCGGGCGGGCAGCCAGGCGGCGAGCATCGTGACCAGCACGCCGACCGCGAAGGCCGCGGCGATCGCGGTGGGCGAGACGATCAGCGGACCGGCAGGCGTCTTCGCGCCGAAGGCCGACATCACGGAGCGCAGCCCGGTCGCGAGCCCCAGACCGAGGGCGAATCCGACGACCGACGCGATCGCGCCGACCACCATGGCCTCGAGCAGCACCGACCGCTTGACCTGGCGGCGGGAGGCGCCGACCGCGCGCATCAGCGCCAGTTCCTTGGTGCGCTGGGCGACCAGCATGGTGAAGGTGTTGGAGATCAGGAAGACGCCGACGAAGAGCGCGATCGCTGCGAAGCCGAGCAGCACCTGGTTGAGCGCGCCCAGGCCCTCCTCGATCATCTTGGCCTGGTCGTCGGCGAGCTCCTTGCCGGTCTGCGCCTCGGCTTCCTTCGGCAGCAGCGGCTTCACCGCGTCGAGCAGCTGCTGCTCGGACGTGCCGGAGGCGGCGGCGATCGTGACGTCCTTGAAGTGGCCGGGTGTCAGGTAGAGCTTCTGGGCGACGGGGGTGTCGAAGAGCACCAGCGAGCCGCCGGCGTTGACCTGGCCGTCCTCGGTGGTGAAGACACCGGAGAGGGTGTACTCCTTCACCGGACCGTTGGTCGCGACGCGCACGGTGTCACCGGTCTTGTACTCGCCCTTGTCGGCGGTGGCCTTGTCGAGGGCGATCTCGCCGGCCTTCGCCGGACCCGAGCCGTCGGTGAAGTCGTACGCGGGGTCCTTGCGGTTCTCGCTGTCCTTGCCCGGCGCGAAGTTCGCGCCGGTGTTGGACCAGCCGTTGCCGATCAGCTTGCCGTCGGGGTCGGCGACACCGGCGAAGCCGGAGACCCGCCCGGTGGCGGAGGCGACGCCGTCCAGGCCCTGGATCTTCTCCAGGGTCCGGGTGTCTATGCCCTGTTCCTTCTTGCTGTTCTCGACGTCGGGGTACGTGGTGACCGCGACGGCGACGTCCTTGTAACTCTTCGCCGACTGGTTGCTGTAGGCGTTGGAGAGGGTGTCGGTGAAGACCAGGGTGCCGGAGACGAAGGCCACGCCGAGCATTACGGCGAGCACGGTCATCAGCAGCCTGGCCTTGTGCGCGAGCACATTGCGCAGGGCGGTTCGGAACATGTTTCTGTCAGTCCTGGGGGTGGGGGCGGCCGGAGGGAAGCGAGCGCTCAGGGGTCAGCTGGTGCGGCCCTTGGAGTCGAACTCCTTCATCCGGTCGAGGACGCCGTCCGCGGTCGGGCTCAGCATCTCGTCGACGATCCGGCCGTCGGCCAGGAAGATCACGCGGTCCGCGTACGAAGCGGCCGACGGGTCGTGCGTCACCATGACGACGGTCTGGCCGAGCTCGCGCACCGAGTTCCGCAGGAAGCCGAGGACCTCGGCACCCGAGCGCGAGTCCAGGTTTCCGGTCGGCTCGTCACCGAACATGATCTCCGGCCGGCTCGCCAGGGCGCGGGCCACGGCGACGCGCTGCTGCTGGCCGCCGGAGAGCTGGGCGGGGCGGTGCTTGAGCCGGTCGGCCAGGCCGACCATGCCGATGACGGTGTCCAGCCACTCCTTGTCGGGCTTGCGGCCCGCGATGTCCATCGGCAGGGTGATGTTCTCGGCGGCGGTGAGCGTCGGCAGCAGGTTGAAGGCCTGGAAGATGAAGCCGATCTTGTCCCGGCGCAACTGCGTGAGCTGCTTGTCCTTCAGGGTCCCCAGCTCGGTCTCGCCGATCCGTACGGAGCCGGAGCTGAAGGAGTCGAGACCCGCGACGCAGTGCATCAGCGTCGACTTGCCGGACCCGGACGGGCCCATGATCGCGGTGAACTCGCCCTGGCGGAAGTCCACCGTGACCCGGTCCAGGGCGACCACCTGCGTCTCGCCCTGCCCGTAAACCTTTGAGAGCTCCGTGGCGCGTGCGGCCACCGCGGTGGTGCGGTGGGCAGTGGCGGTGGGGGTGGTGGTCACGAGAGGACGCTCCTGTCGGGGACGTTTGAAGGGACCCCTTCATCGTCCCGTCCGATCGGCGCCCGCGGATCAGCCCCCGTGCCCGTTCGGGTGGCCCTCTTGAGTCGCATCGCCGGGTACGCCCGTCCTCCTTTGGTATGACGCCGTCCCTGAGGCGCGCCGGGGGCCGCCCCTGAGTCACTGCGAGGGCACGCGCAGTCGAGTTTCCGCCTTTCCCACAGGCGGCCCTTCGCGCCCGTCCACCGCGCCCGGCATGTGCCGACAGCCCATTACGCCCGCTGACACACCCTCAGGCGCCAATAAAATAAGACAACATCGGCCGGGTGTTCCGCTGTTCGGGGGAAGCGTCCAGATAGGCTCTGACCCGCGAATTGCGGAGCCGCGCACCTTGCCCGGATGGTGGAATGCAGACACGGCGAGCTTAAACCTCGCTGCCCCTCGGGGCGTGCCGGTTCGAGTCCGGCTCCGGGCACGTCACGGTCGGAGAAAGATCCTCCCCTGGCACTAGGGTGTTCCTTTTGCTTTCCCATTACTCTTGTCCCAAGGCCACGCAGGGTGGCCATGGAGGAGTGAGATGAGGAGCAGCAACCCGGTCTTCTCGCGACGGGGCTTCAGCCGCGACAACGGCACCGCGGGCTTCAACGCGGCACCGCAGGCCGGGGGCCCCGCCGTCGGTACGGCGCAGGGCAACCCGTACGCCCAGGGCGCCCCCGCGAACCCGTACGCGACGAACCCTTACGCGACGAACCCGTACGCCCAGCAGGACACGCAGTACGGCGCCCCGCAGGCGCCCGTACGCGGCAACGCCATGACGATGGACGACGTCGTCGCGCGGACGGGCATCACGCTCGGCCTCGTGGTCGCCGGCGCCACCGTCGCATGGGTGATGAACCTGGGCATCGGCCTGGCCATCGGCGCCGCTCTGGTGGCGATGGTGCTCGCGCTGGTCCAGTCCTTCAAGCAGAAGCCCGTCCCGGCGCTGATCCTGGCGTACGCGGCCTTCGAAGGCATCTTCCTCGGCGCCCTCAGCAACTTCGTGAACACGATGGTGGCGCCGGGTGCGCCGATGCAGGCGGTACTGGGCACGATGGCGGTCTTCGTCACCATGCTCTTCCTGTACAAGACCCGGATCATCCGGGTCACCCAGCGCTTCACGCGCTACCTGATGATCGCCACGATCAGCTTCATCGTCCTGACCGCCGTGAACCTGCTGTTCATGGTGTTCGCCGGCGGTGACGGCCTCGGCTTCCGCAGCGGGTGGATGGGCGTCATCTTCGGTGTCGTCGGTGTGCTGCTCGGTGCGTTCTTCCTCGCCCTGGACTTCAAGCAGGTCGAGGACGGGGTCGCGTACGGCGCTCCGCGCGAGGAGTCCTGGTTGGCGGCCTTCGGCCTCACCCTGACCCTGGCGTGGATCTACCTGGAGATGCTGCGCCTGGTCTCCATCCTCAGCGGCGACGACTAGTCACCAGCAGTCGCCCCTGGGCACATGCGGAAGGGCCCGTCCGGCATTCGCCGGGCGGGCCCTTCCGCATGTCGACGGCCGGATCGGCCGGCGGGGGTCGGAGCCGGGGGCTAGAGCAATCGCCGGGCGGCGCGCCTCAGGTCGTACTCGTGGATGATCGCTTTCGCGTGGCCGTAGGCGAGATTGTGTTCGCTCCGGAGCCAGCTGACCTTCTCCTCGAAGCGGAAGAGGGCTGGACCGTCATCTACGGCGCGGAGCCAGTCGGAGACTTCACGACCGGTGCAGTGGGGGATTCGGGAGAGCAGGTTCTGATGGGTCTCTTCGGAGAAAACTTGGGACATTCGGCGCCTCCGGACGCATTGCGCGAGTGCTCCTTCATGTCACCGTGCCTGAGTGTTCGCCCGTTGGCAACAGTCCCGGGTGGGCGCGTAGGGTCGCGGCGTGCTCGATACAACGCCCCTGACAGCCGCCGTGGACCGATTCGCCGACCGGCTGCGCGCCGCCCCGCAGAGCCGCCTCCAGCGCGGCGCCGCCGCGGAAGGGCTCGCTCTGGCCAGGGAATTGTCCGTACGGGCGCAGCGGATCGAGGAGCCGGGACGGGAGCCGCGGCTCATGCCGGACGCGGGCGCGTTCGCGGTGGCGGACCAACTGGCGGTGGCCGGTCATGATTTGGCGGTGGCCCTGGAAACGGCGTGTGCGCCGGTACGGGAGCGGGAACGGGAGCGGGAAACGGGAACGGCGTCGTCCGCCGTGACTGAGGCCGGACTGGCCGCCGAACCGACCGAGGCCGAACTGACCAAGGCCGAACTGGACGAGGCCGTGAGTCTGGTGAAGGCGGCGGCGGCGCGGGCCGCGGTCTGAGCGAGGGCCGGCTAGATGGACGCGATGACGCGGTCGGCCAGGATGTAGACGCTTTCCTCGCCGCAGGAGAAGGTCAGGGCGTACGCACCGGAGATGCCGGAGCCGCCGAGCAGGACCGGGGACTCGCCGCCGCGCAGCGACTCGGCGAGGCGCTCGGCGGTCTCACGGTGGCCGGGGGTCATGCAGAGCGTCGTACCGTCGGTGAAGACGTACACGTCGAGGGTGCCGAGCGGCCCCGGGCGTACGTCGGTGAGCGCGGTGCGGGCGGCCGCGAGCTCTTCCAGCCGGGTCACGGTGCGCTCGTGGTCGCCTGCGGCGCCCGGTGCCTGGCCCGGCACGCTGTGTTCGATCCTGTTGGAGGGGTGCGAGGGGTGGCGGCGCCGTGCGGCGGCCAGCTCGGGGGAGTCCTCGGGGAACGAGTCGGCCGGCTCGAGATCGTCGAGGCCGTCCAGGGCGTCCATGGCATCCATGGCGTCGGGGCCGTCGAGGGCTTCGAGCGCCTCGTACGCGTCGAACGACTCGAGGCCCGTGAAGTCCGCCTGGCGCGGCACGAAGAACGGAGGCGTCTCGTCGCCGAGACCGTGCAGACCGCCCAGCAGCGACGGGGCGTCGGCGGCGTCGCGGGCTTCCTGCGCGGCCCAGAAGGCACGCGCCTCGGCCAGCTCGCGCTCACGCTCCTCGGCGAGGGCTTCGGCTACCGCGGCCCGTATCCCTTCCGCGTCCGAGGCGCGGGTCTGCTGGGGGACGGCGGCCCCGGAACGGCCGAGCGCGGCGGACGCCGTCAGCTCGGTACGCAGGGCGGCCACCTGCTTGCGCAGTCCGTGGACTGCGTGCAGGGCAGCGGCGCCCACAGCCGTAGCGGCGGCCGTGGTCAGCAACAGGGCAAGAGGCATGGCGCTCACTGACTTACTCCCGGTTTCATCGATCCCCCGACTTCCTACATCAGCTTGAGGTGAGTGCGCGCCATCTGTCAGTGCATTACGTCACGAAATGGACAGGTCTTTTGCCTCGTGGGTTAGCCCGTAACCGGGGTTGACCTGGGGGTATGCCTCTCCCCCAGGAGATAGATCACATCCTGGGGGAGATTGGGTTACGAACCGGGTGCGGCCGGGGCCCCTGGCCGGTGCAGGCGCCGGTGCCGGCGCCGGCGCCGGCGCCGGGCCAAGGCCGGCGGCAGGGTCAGCTGAGGCGCTCGATGACCATGGCCATGCCCTGGCCGCCGCCGACGCACATCGTCTCCAGACCGAACTGCTTGTCGTGGAACTGGAGGCTGTTGATCAGCGTGCCGGTGATGCGGGCGCCGGTCATGCCGAAGGGGTGGCCGACGGCGATGGCGCCACCGTTGATGTTGACCTTGTCCAGGTCCAGGCCGAGGTCCTGGTAGGACGGGATGACCTGGGCGGCGAAGGCCTCGTTGATCTCGGCGAGGTCGATGTCGCCGATGCTCAGCCCGGCGCGCTTGAGCGCCTGCTTGCTGGCCTCGACCGGGCCGTAACCCATGATCTCGGGGGACAGCCCGGAGACGCCGGTCGAGACGATCCGCGCCAGCGGGGTCAGGCCCAGCTCACGCGCCTTCGTGTCGCTCATGATGACGAGGGCGGCGGCGCCGTCGTTGAGCGGGCAGCAGTTGGCGGCGGTGACGCGGCCGTCGGGGCGGAAGACGGGCTTGAGGCCCTGGACGCCTTCGAGGGTGACGCCGGCGCGCGGGCCGTCGTCCTGCGAGACGACGGTGCCGTCGGGGGTGGTGACGGGGGTGATCTCGCGCGCCCAGAAGCCCTTCTCGATGGCCTGCTCGGCGAGGTTCTGCGACCGTACGCCGAACTCGTCCATCTCGGCGCGGGAGATGCCCTTGAGGCGGGCGAGGTTCTCGGCGGTCTGCCCCATCGCGATGTAGGCATCCGGGACCAGGCCGTCCTCGCGCGGGTCGTGCCAGTCGGAGCCCTCGCTCTGCGCGACGGTGGCGGTACGGGCCTCCGCGTCGGCGAAGAGGGGGTTGTGGGTGTCGGGCATGCCGTCGGAGCTGCCCTTGACGGAACGGGACACCATCTCGACACCGGCGGAGATGAAGACGTCGCCCTCGCCGGCCTTGATGGCGTGCAGCGCCATGCGGGAGGTCTGGAGGGAGGAGGAGCAGTACCGGGTGACGGTGCAGCCCGGGAGGTGGTCCATGCCCATCTGTACGGCGACGATGCGGCCGAGGTTGTGTCCCTGCTCACCACCGGGAAGGCCGCAGCCGAGCATGAGGTCGTCGATGTCGCGGGGATCGAGCTCGGGCACCTTGGCGAGGGCGGCCTGCACGATGGTGGCGGTCAGGTCGTCGGGCCGCAGGTCCTTCAGCGAGCCCTTGAAGGCGCGGCCGATGGGCGAACGGGCGGTGGAAACGATCACGGCTTCGGGCATGACGGCTCCATGAGGGCGAGTGGGCGTTCGGGTGTTCGGGCGATTGGGCACGACTGTGTGGGAAGTTACCCGTACGTACGGCTCGGGTCATCGTGCGGGCGATGTGATGCGGGCCTCTTTTCTAAGCGCCCGCTCAGTCGGTGGTGGGTTTCCTTCCCCCACCCGCCCCTTCCCGAACCTGGGGCGGAGCCCCGCTGCCCTGCTCCCGGCGACTTCAGCCCGTCCGGCGTTTGAGGACCGGGGTCTGGGGCAGCGCCCCAGTTCGGGAAGGGGCGGGTAGGGGAACAGCGCCGCAGGCAACCGGCACCGAGCCCGCGCCCGCCCCACCGCACCGAGCCCGCGCCGCACGGCGCCCGCATCGCACCGCACCCGCGTCCCGCCCCTCACAGCGCCCGGCGCGGCTCCGCCTGGTGGGCCGGTTCCGCCGGGGTCGGCAGGCGCCGCCGGCGGCGGTGCTTCAGCAGAGCCCAAGGCGCCCGCGCGCCCGTAACCTCCGTACCGGCGGCCGACGCCGCCTCCGCCGCCGCCTTGGCGACCGGCAGCATGTCCTCGTCGCGCGAGGCGTCCAGCCGGTCCGACTCCGGCCACAGCCCCAGCGCCGCGCACAGCGTCGGCAGTACGGCCATCGCCGCCGTCGCGTAGCCCTCCGCCGAGGGGTGGTAATTGTCGGGTCCGAACAGCTCGCGAGGATTCGCGAGGAACTCCGGTCCCAGCAGGTCGCCCAGCGACACCGTGCGTCCGCCCTGCTCCACCGTGCCGATCGTCTGCGCCGCCGCGAGCTGCCGCGAGACGCGCCGGGCCAGCCAGCGCAGCGGCTGGTAGACCGGCTCGATCGTGCCCAGGTCGGGGCAGGTGCCGACGACCACCTCCGCCCCCGCCGTGCGGAGGCGACGTACCGCAGAAGCGAGGTGACGGACCGACTGCGTGGGCGGCATCCGGTGCGTGACGTCGTTCGCGCCGATCATGATCACGCAGACGTCCGGCAGCCGCTCCCGGTCCGCCAGCGCGACCGTCACCTGGCGCTCCAGGTCGTCCGACTGCGCCCCGGGCTGCGCCACATTGCGCAGTACGACCGGACGCTCCGCCACCGCCGCGAGACCGGACGCCAGCAGCGCCCCCGGCGTGTGCCCGGCCCGGCGCACGCCCTGCCCCGCCGCCGTCGAGTCGCCGAGCATGGCGAGCCGCAGCGGGGCGTCCATGGGGTACCCGGCCAGGGGCAACCCGTACAGCCCGTCCGCCAGGGGCGGGACCGGCGCCCGGCTGCCGCCCACCGACCGCTTGGCCAGCTGCACCTCGGCAAGGAAGATCCCCACCGCCGCCGCGCCGACCAGGCCGATCCCGCCCCCTCCGTACGCCGCGCCAGCGGCGATCCGCCGTGCCACCCTTGCTCTCGACACAGTCGCAGCCACCTCCTCCAGGCTTCGAAGTCTCGCGCTCAAGTGCTTACTGCCCGGTACCGGGCGCTCTTCAATCGCGCCCGAACGTGAACGCACCGTTGTCGGCCCTTTACGCTGGGCCGCACCATTACGGAGACCCCGGAGCTGCATCGTGCAATTTCACGACTCGATGATCACCCTCGTCGGCAACACCCCGCTTGTGAGGCTGGGCAGCGTGACGGCCGGCATCCAGGCAACAGTCCTGGCCAAGGTCGAGTACTTCAACCCCGGCGGATCCGTGAAAGACCGGATCGCCCTGCGCATGATCGAGGCGGCAGAGGAGAGCGGCGCGCTCAAGCCCGGCGGCACGATCGTCGAACCGACGTCCGGCAACACCGGTGTCGGCCTCGCCATCGTGGCGCAGCAAAAGGGCTACAAGTGCATCTTCGTCTGCCCCGACAAGGTGTCGACGGACAAGATCAATGTGCTGCGCGCGTACGGCGCGGAAGTCGTCGTATGCCCCACGGCTGTCGACCCGGAACACCCCGACTCGTACTACAACGTCTCCGACCGTCTCGTCAGCGAGACGCCGGGGGCCTGGAAGCCCGACCAGTACAGCAACCCGAACAATCCGCGCTCGCACTACGAGACGACCGGTCCCGAGCTGTGGACGCAGACGGACGGGAAGATCACGCACTTCGTGACGGGCGTCGGCACGGGCGGCACGATCAGTGGGACCGGCCGGTACCTGAAGGAAGTCAGCGACGGCAAGGTCAAGATCATCGGCGCGGACCCCGAGGGGTCGGTGTACTCGGGTGGTTCGGGCCGGCCGTACCTCGTCGAGGGTGTCGGTGAGGACTTCTGGCCGTCGGCGTACGACGCGACTGTGACTGATGAGATCGTCGCGGTGTCGGACAAGGACTCGTTCCAGATGACGCGCCGCCTCGCCAAGGAGGAGGGCCTCCTGGTCGGCGGCTCCTGCGGCATGGCGGTCGTCGGCGCGCTGCGGGTGGCGGAGCGGCTCGGCCCGGACGATGTGGTGGTCGTACTGCTGCCGGACAGCGGCCGCGGCTACCTGAGCAAGATCTTCAACGACGAGTGGATGGCGGACTACGGCTTCCTGGAGGAGTCGGGGTCGCACGCGAGCGTCGGTGACGTCCTGCGGCACAAGGAGGGCGACATGCCGAGCCTGGTGCACATGCACCCGGAGGAGACGGTCGGCGAGGCGATCGAGGTACTGCGCGAGTACGGCGTCTCGCAGATGCCGATCGTGAAGCCGGGCGCGGGGCACCCGGACGTCATGGCCGCGGAGGTCATCGGCTCCGTTGTCGAACGTGAGCTGCTGGACGCCCTGTTCGCGCAGCGCGCGCAGCTGGGAGACCGGCTGGAGAAGCACATGAGCGCGCCGCTGCCGCAGGTCGGGTCGGGCGAGCCGGTGGAGGACCTGATGGCTGTGCTGGGCGGCAAGGGGCAGCACGACGCGGCGATGGTGCTGGTCGAGGGGAAGCCGACGGGCGTGGTGAGCAGGCAGGACCTGCTGGCTTTCTTGGCCAAGCCGCAGGCTTAGCGGGTTGGGCCGGGGCCCGGCCGGAGTTCGGCCGGGGTCCGGTCATGAAGGTGGAGAGCCGCAACTTCGCGAAAGTGGTACGAGGGCGACACGTCTGCGCAGCACCGGCTTAACACGCGTCCGGCACATTGGTTGTTGTCGGCGTCAAGGACAACCGGAGCGGCTCCCGGACCTCCATGGACGCCTGGACGCGAGACCGGCCCTGAACCCGGCCGCGTCCCTCGCGGGGACCGCCGTCGTCCCGCCCCTCGGGCAACCGGGGGTGCGGCGGTCCCCGCGATATTTTTGGCTTCGGTCAGCTGGCTACCGGCAGTTGGCGACCGGCGGTTGGCAGCGTTCAGTCGCCTGTTCAGGCTTCCCAGTCGGACTTCTCGCGATTCCGGCGCAGCCAGGGCCAGCCCCGTGCCGCGTGGACGGCGTTGACGCCGACGATGCCGAGCCAGGAGACGACCAGGCCCTTGATGCCCGCGTTGGCGACGCCGATCGCCGACAACGGGATGGCGAGGACCAGCGAGACCGCGCCGAAGCCGAACCGCTCGCCGAAGCTCGACTCGCCAGCCTTGCTGTGCGGCGACGTGCTGCTGCCTCTGGCGACCACCATCTGCTGCTCGGCCAGCTGGCGCCGGACGCGGCGGTCGACCGTACTGTCGAGGCGCTGCTCGACCTTCTCCAGAAACGACTCGACGAGCGCGGACTCGTAGTCGTCCCCGAGCTCCTTGCGCGCATGCAAGGTAGCGTCGAGTTCCTTCTTCAGCTCAGGGTCGCGGGCTTCCATGCTGACAACGCTACGGAGCAGGGCCGGCTGGGGCAGTGGGGGTAACCCCCCTTTTCCCCTGAGGTTCTCCGGGGGATTGGCGGGGTCGGGGGTAAAGACAACCACTGGTTGCGTCTGGGGGTTTCGGGCCGTCCCGAGCGCTCGAGTGTCGGTGGGCCGGGGCGGCGCGTCAAGGGCGCTCCCTGCGGTCGCGTCGCTGCGCGATGGGCCTGCGGCCCACCCTTGACCCGCCGCCCCGTCCCACCGCTAACGCTCAACAGGGGACGGCCCAAGAAAAAACGCCCTGCACGGGGGCTCCGGGGAGGGGCGCGGGTGGGTTTGGTGGCTGTCGGGTTGGTGGGTGGGGCGCGGTCGGTCTAGGGGGCGGTACGGCCCCAGTCTCAGCGGGTGCGGGAACGGCCGTTGGTGCACCATCCCCATTCCGGACGTACACGGCACCCACGCCGGTGGACGGCCGACCGTCCGGGCCGACCTGCGACCTGATGTCTGCGCGGGTGGGGCGCGTCAGTTGAATGGGGCGACTCGGGCTGGCTCGGCGTCCACCCCGTCCGGTGGCCGGCTGAGCGACAAGCACGTGGTCGGGCTTGGTGGGTGGAAGGGCACCCAGGAGCGAGTAGTCCTGCACCACCTGCCACCTCCTTCCCCTCGATGCAACGAACCCGACACGTGACGAGGCACAACGCCCCTCGAATCACACCAGTCCCACCCGTATCGCTTCCGGTCGTCATGGGAGCGTTTCGACCCACGGCGGCCCCACGAACCGCGCGAACCGATCGGATGGTGCGGCTGGCGTGGGTGGGATGGCGGACCTCAAGGCTCCCTGGCGTGCCGGGGTTGGGACCAGGGCCGTGATGCCGCCTTCCGGCATCTCCAGGGTGAGGTTGTCGACTGCTGTCGTGCCGTTCGGGAACCGCTTGTGCACTGCGTCGAATTTGATCATCGGTCATCCCTTGCCGGGGCTGTATATGGTCATGCAGAGTTCTTGGTGTCTGAATAGATGTCCATGCTCTGAGGTGAATCACTGGTGACGGCAGACCGGTGGACGAGACGAGCTGTCCGAAAGGGAGGCGTTTGCGAATGAAGTCGTCCCACATGGTGGTCATTCTGGACGGACAGAACCTCCCCGTCGCCGACGTCGTCCGCCTCGCCGACGGCTCGGCGCGCCCCGTCCCCGGCAACGACGCCATGAAGCGCGTCGAGGAGTCCTGGCACGCCGCCCGCGAACTCGCCGCATCCGGTCGCGTCTACGGCCGCTCCACCGGCGTCGGCGCCAACCGCTCCGAGGCCGTGCCCACCGAAGCAGCCGCCGACCACGGCCTGCGGCTGCTGCGCAGCCATGCCGGTGCGATCGGCGCCACGCTGCCCGCTCGCGAAGCACGCGCCATGCTCGCCGTCCGCGCGAACCAGCTGCTCGCGGGCGGTGCGGGGCTGCGCCCCACCGTCGTGACGGCCCTGTGCGAGGCGCTGGAGTCCGGCGCGTACCCGGTCGTCAACGAATACGGATCCGTCGGTACGGGCGACATCGCCGCCCTCTCGCAGCTCGGGCTCGCCCTGGCCGGCGAGCAGCCCTGGCTCGGCGGTACGCCGCCCGAGGCGCAGCCGCTGGACAACAACGACGCCCTCGCGATGATCAGCAGCAACGCGCTCACCCTGGGGCAGGCCGCCCTCGCCCTCGACGAGCTGCGGCGTCTGATCACCGCCACCCAGGTCGTCGGCGCGCTCTCGCTGCTGGCGGTGGACGGCTCGTACGAGGCGTACGCCGAACCGGTGCACGCGGCCCGCCGGCACCCCGGTTCGTACGCCGTCGCCGCGACCATGCGCAGGCTGCTCGGCGCGCCCGAGCGGCCGACGCCGCCGCTGGGCCGCATCCAGGACCCGTACGGCTTCCGCTGTCTGCCGCAGATACACGGGCCCGCGCAGGACGCGGCGGACCTGCTCGAGCGCACACTGGCCGTGGAGATCAACGCGGCCGCCGAGAACCCGCTGATCTGCCCGGAGGCTGCGTCCAACAGCAGCCCGGCGGCGTACCACCACGGCGGTTTCTACATGGCCCAACTCGCTCTCGCTCTCGACCACGTCAGGCTCGCCGTCGCGCAGACCGCGCGGCTCTCCACCTCCCGGCTCTCCGCGCTCAACGAGCCCGCCTTCACCCGCCTGCGCCCCTTCCTCGCGGACGGCGAGCCGGCCAGTTCGGGCGTGATGATCCTGGAGTACGCCGCCGCAGCCGCCCTCGGTGACCTCAGCGCCCTGTCCGCCCCCGCCTCGCTCGGCCACGCCGTGCTGTCGCGGGGCGTCGAGGAGCAGGCCAGTTTCGCCTCGCTCGCCGCGCGTCAGGCGTTGCGCGCGAGCGACGCGTACCGTCACGTCGTCGGGTGCGAACTCGTCGCCGCCGTACGGACGTTGCGCCAGCGTGACCTGCGTATCGACCCGGAGCTGCCGGTCGGCCGCGCCTTCGTACTCGCGGACACCGCACTCGACTCCGACCACGCGGACCGCCCGCTCACCGATGATGTGACTGCGGCGGCCGCGCTGCTCGACCACTTCACGGACCTGTGATGCAGGGATGATGTACGGAAACTCTGAGGGGGATGGCATGAGCGACAGCCCTGCCGCACGACTGCAGCAGCTCTTCGACGGGCACCGGCTCACGCCGACCCAGCGGCGCATCGCGCACTGCATGGTGCGCAAGGCCGCCGACGTGCCGTTCCTGTCGAGTGTCGAACTCGCCGAGCTGGCCGGGGTCAGCCAGCCGTCCGTGACGCGCTTCGCGGTCGCGCTCGGCTTCGACGGCTACCCGGCCCTGCGCAAGCACCTGCGCGAGGTCGCGCCCACCGAGTCCTCGCGGGGCGAGGACGAGTACAACGAGTACCAGCAGGCGGTCCAGGCCGAGATCGACAACCTCAAGCACCTCTCCGAGCTGCTCGCCGACCCCCGCCCCGTCGAGGAGGCGGGCCGTATCCTCGCCGCCTCCCGCCCGCTGCCGGTGCTCGGGCTGCGGGCCGCGTCCTCGCAGGCACGCGGTTTCGCTTACTTCGCGGCCAAGGTGCACCCGGACGTACGGCTCCTCGACGAGAGCGGCTCGATGCTCGCCGACCGCATCGACGGCGCCCGGCGCGCGGGCGCGAGCGCGCTGCTGTGCTTCGCGCTGCCGCGCTATCCGCGCGAGGTCGTGGACGCGCTGGCGTACGCCCGGGAGCAGGGCCTGACGGTGGTGACGGTCGCCGACTCCGCCTTCGCGCCCGTGGCCGGTCACAGCGACCTGCTGATCCCGGCGGCGGTCGGCATGGGCCTGGCCTTCGACACGGCGTGCGCGCCGATGCTGCTGGGGCGGGTGCTGCTGGAGGCGATGTGCGACGGCCTGCCGGACGCGCAGGCGCGGCTGGAGGAGTTCGACGCGAAGGCGGCGGCGCGGGGCCTGTTCGTCGAGTAACCCGCGCGACTTCAGGCCCCTGCCTGCGGCATTCTCGGCGGTTTTTCACACGCTGCTCAGAATCCGGCGTTACCCTCCCCGACTGGAAACACTGGAATCAGTCGTAGCCGGCAGAGAAGGGGCGGTCGTGGGGCGCGGAGAGCAGGCGCAGTCGTTGGCGCGGGTGGCGGTGGTCGTACGGGCCGGGGCGGTGCCGCTCTGGTGGCTGGGGCTGGCGGCCGCCGGGATCGGAGCACTCGTACCCGGCCTGACCGGGCGCAGGATCGGGCTCCTGGCCGGGGCCGCCCTCTTCGTGGTCGCGGCGGCGGCGACCGCACTCGCCCGCAGAGGCCGTTACGCCGAACTGGCGACGGCGGCGACCCGCGCCGCCCGCCGCGACTTCCTCCAGGACCGGTCCGTGACCGCGCGGGCCTGGCGCCGCAGTCGTCGCTGGTGGCTGGCGGCCGCCTTTCTCGCCGCCGTGGGAAGCGCCTTCGCGCTGCCGGGCGCGGGCGGGCTGCTGATGGCGGGCGCGGGCGCCGGGCTGGTGGCTGAAGGCCGTGTGGCTCGGAGCCCGGGAGCGCAAGGAGGAGACCCTGCTGTGGGTACGTACCGACTGGCTCGGCAGCGGGCCCGCTGGCAAGCGAGTCGCGACGTACCGCAGCACCGGAATCGCGGCGGGCGACGCCGCGCCGGGCGGCGCGCGGCGTCGCCCGGCGGCGGCGGCGGTGGTCACACGTCGAGTTCGGCCTCGATCTTCCTGAGCTGGTGGCGGGCCATCGCGAGGTTGGCCCGCGTCTTGTCCAGCGCCAGGTAGAGGAACAGGCCGTTGGTGCCGCGCCCCTTGAGGAGCCGGATCAGGTGGTACTGGCCGCTCAGGGTGATGAGGATGTCCTCGATCTCGTCCTTGAGGCCCAGGTGTTCCATGGTGCGCACTTTGGCGCGCACCACATCGGTGTTGCCCGCGGCGGCCACTGCCAGGTCGAGGTCCTTGCCGCCGCCGAGGGTGCCCAGCGCCATGCCGCTGGTGTAGTCGACCAGGGCGACACCGAGGGTTCCCTCGATGCCGGTCATCGCTTCCTTGAGCGCGGTTTCGGTGTTGGCCATGAGGGTCGCACTTCCTTTTCGTCGGGTGGTGGTTCTGGCTGTTGCCGTGCGTTTGGCTGTGGTCATGCGTTCTCCCGGGCGCTGTCGACCAGGGCACCGATGCGGACACTGGCCCGGCGGGCCTCCAGATGGAGCCGGCCCACATTGACGCGCGGTTCGGCGAGGAGCGTGAGGACGGCGGACGAGCCCGCCGCGTAGGTGGCCACATAGCCGTCGTCGCCGCGCACGAGCAGTTCGCGGAAGGCGCCCTGCCCTGTCGCGTCCGTCAGCCGCACCGCGACGCCGAGCGCCGCGGCGGTGAGCGCCGCGATTCCCTCCGGTTCCACGGTCGTGGCGTCCTGGGCCAGTACGAGACCGTCGACGCTTGCTGCGAGCGCGCCCGTCAGCTGGGGGATTCGAGCTCTCAACTGCCGCAGTTCGTCGAGGACGTCGGGTTCTGCCGCCATCAGCTTTCTCCTTTCCGCGCGTTGTCTCAGGGCGCGCCTCATGAGGTGGTGGGGAGGGCCGCGCCGACGGTCCGGAACATCACAGGCTTGCCTCCAGGGCATCGCGGAGCCGGCGCAACAGGGCGGTGTCCGGGTCGTCGGCGACCCCCGCGACCCAGGCGGGCACGGGAGGCGGGGGCGCCGGAGTGTCACGGGGGGTGGCGACCGTCCCGGCCGCCGCGAGCCGCCGTACGTCGATGAGCGTGTGGAAGGCCGGCCGCCCCAGGGCCCGGGCGATGTCCCCCGGGGTGCGTTCACCGTCGGCGAGGTCGAGGACGGCGCGCTGCCTGCGGGTGACGGGCTGTCCCGACGGGCTGGTGCGGCGTACGACGGGTGCGGTGTCGGTGTCCGGGTACGGCCAGAGCTCGTCCAGCAGCTGTCTGCGCCGCCGCGACTCCCGCTCGACCAGGGCGGCGGAGACCGGGCGTACGGCGCCCAGCCAGTGGGCCGCGCCGTACCGGAAGCGGGTCGGGCCGCTGCCGGGTGCGAGGGCGAAGAACGCGGCGTCGAACAGTGCGCTCAGGTGGCACAGTTCCAGCTCACCGTCGGCCAGCCGGCCGCTGTCGACGAGGAAGCGCCCGACCCGCCCACGGGTGCCCGCCCGGTCGACGGCCTCCTGCCAGTGCTCGGCGGGCAGCCGCCCGGTCGAGGTCAGCAGTACGTCGATGCCGGGCGCGGCGGGGCTCTCGGCGTGCACGACCTCGCCCTCGACGAGGTACAGGGTGCCGTGGTCCCGCAGCAGGGCGCCGGTGGCGCGCTCGGCG
The DNA here is from genome assembly GCF_056836825.1 of Streptomyces sp. TRD_SC_5. Taxonomy (NCBI): domain Bacteria; kingdom Bacillati; phylum Actinomycetota; class Actinomycetes; order Kitasatosporales; family Streptomycetaceae; genus Streptomyces; species Streptomyces sp. TRD_SC_5. The sequence continues at coordinate 4,467,742 of NZ_JBWZZS010000001.1, forward strand.
GCCAGCCGGACGAGCATCGGGGACACGGTCGCGCTCATCCCAGGACCAGCCGCTCGGCCAGGCTGCTCAGGCGTAATCGGGCCAGGGCCAGATTGCCTTCCTCGCGGTCGAGCCACAGGTGCAGGAAGACGCTGCTGTCGAAGGCGGTCTCGACGAAACGCAGCAGGTGGTAGCCGCTCGGCGTGGTGATGATGACGTCCTCGACGGGCAGCCCGTTGGGGGTGAACGCCCGCTGCTCGGCGGCCATCCGGGCCAGTTCCGCGGTCTCCGCCGCGGTGGCCTCGTGGTCACCGTTGGGCGACTCCCCTTCCGTACCGAGCGCGAGCCCGCTCGTCCAGTCCACCAGGGAGGCTCCGAGGGCGCCGGGCAGAGCCATCGCCGCGAGCAGACATTCGTCGATTCCGGGCATGCGGAACCCCCCTTCCGGCGTGGCACACGGATGCGGACTGCCGGACACACGTTCTGTGGCAGTGACGAGGAGGTTACGTAAAGAGAGGGGCGCGGGCAGGTGGTTCCGGCATTTTCCACGTGCACATGCCAGCTAGCTTTCGTCTCTTGCCTTCATTACTGCTTTATTGATCGCCCAGGGACCGATTCCGATCAGAAGTAGGACGCCTGTGCGGATGTAGACGTCCGCCGGCCGGTCGGCCGGCGGGCTGGCGAGGACGATCGCGGTGATCGCGCCGAGCACCGGCAGGATCGTCGGCGTACGGAAGTGTGCGGGGCCCCTCCTGTCGCTCCTGCTGCTCCGGAATTGGTGGCCATGGGACCTCCCCCGATGTCGGTGTGGGGAAGTTTCTGCCCGGCGGGGCGCGAGTGATACCCGCGCCGGTGCGCCGGTCAGCCGTCCGACTTCTCCACGGCGGCCGCGACGTCCGCCAGGTCCTTGGCGATCGCCTTGCCCACCGCCCGCGCCCCCAGGCCGCCCAGCACCTTGGCCGGCAACCCGGTCACTCCTCCTGGCGGGACGGCGGAGAACGTCATCCGGACAGTCGTCGCGTCGGGCCCCTCGGCGCGCAGCACGAACTCCGACACGTAGTGCGCGCCGTGCGAGTCGGCCTCCACCACATAGCGCACCGGCGGCTCGCTCGCCGTCACGTGCATCTCCTCGGTGGCTTCTTTGCCCATCATCCGGCGGGTCTCGCGCCAGCGGGTGCCGACCCCGAACGTGCCCGCCGGCGACCGCTCCAGAATCTCCACCTTGTCCACGCCGCTCAGCACCAGCGGCATGCCGTCCAGGTCCGTCAGCGCGCGCCAGACCCGCTCCGGGCCGGCCGCGATCCGCCGCTCGACGACCACGCTCTTGGTTGCCATGGGTCCATGGAAGCAGCCAGGTCTGACAACCGCCCCCGGACGCGCGTCCGGCTACAGGAGCGCGTCCGCGTGCGCCCCGCCCGACTCGGCGACGATCTCGTCGAGGGTCTGCGGCGGCCGTACGACGCTGAAGCGGACCCCGTCGGGGGTGGCCGTGAAGCCGTGGATGCCGGCCCTGGCAAGGCTGTTGTAGGCGTAGTGCGCGGCCATGTAGTACGCGCCGGTGTCCAGCACCGCCGCGTGGTCGCCCTGTTGAAGCAGCGGCAGCAGCCTGTTCTCGGCGAGCAGGTCGCCCGCGAAGCACGCGGGGCCCGCCACGTCCTGCGCGACGGGCGCGCCCGGCTTGGGCAGGCCCTTCGCGTCGTACGCCGCGATGCGCAGCGGCCAGGACTCGGGGGCGTACACCGTCCGCGTCGCGATCTGGACGCCCGCGTGTGTGACGGCGATCGGCCGGGTCCCGGAGGTCTTCGCGTACTCGACGCGGGCGACGACCGTGCCGTGCTTGGCGAGCAGCGAGCGGCCGAACTCGGTGACCAGGCCGTAGCGCCCGTCGAGCAGGCCGGGGACCTGCTGCTTGAGGAGGCGGGCGTACTCGGCGTACGTCGGGGTTTCCGTGTCGGAGGTGAAGTCGACCGGGAGGCCGCCGCCGATGTCGACGGTGTCGATCTGCTGCCGGCCCGCCGCCGCGTTGATCTCCTCGGCGAGTTCGTACGCCGCTGCCACACCCCGGGCCATCAGCTCCAGCGGCAGGCCCTGCGAGCCGGAGTGCGTGTGAAGCCGGGTCATCCACGGCCGGTCGAGGTAGGCGCGTACGACCCATTCACGGGCGCCGGCGTCGAGCAGTGCCACGCCGAACTTCGAGGTGGCGGTGGCGGTGGAGAGCGCGCCGATGGCGCCGCCGCCGATCTGCGGATTGACGCGCAGGCCGATGGGGGACGTGGTCGAGGCGGATCCGACCAGGGCGTCGATGCGCGCCAGCTCCTGCGGGTTGTCGGCGTTCACCGCGATGCCGAGGGCGAGGGCTTCGCGCAGCTCGGCGGGGGTCTTGGCGGGGGAGTCCAGGACGGTGTGCGAGGGAGGCACGCCGGCGGCGCGGGCCAGGGCCAGCTCGCCCGGGCTCGCGACCTCGGCGCCGATGCCCCCGTTCTCGTACAGCAGCCGCAGGACCGGGACCAGTGGTGTCGCCTTGACGGCGAAGGCGTGCAGGACGGGAGTGCCGGGCGGGGTGACCTCGTCGAACGCGGCGCGCAGGGCGGCGGCCGAGGCGCGGATGCCGGTGACGTCGAGGAGGCCGGCGATGGGCAGGCCGGGGCCGACGATTCCCTGCTCTACGGCGGCGCGTACGGCGTGCTCACGACGCTCGGGCGCGCTCATGTCCGCGCTCATGTCCGGCTCATGTCCGAAGGCATGTGTTCCAGCCAACCATCCACTTGTACGGCGCGCAGGCGGCCGGACGTATTGACTAGTTCTATTCATCTGGCCAGGATGTGAATAGACGACAATGCAGTCACTCGCGAGGAGGCACACCATGTCAGGACCCCGACCCGTACGGGCGCCGCGCGGTACGGAGCTGAGCGCCCTGGGATGGCAGCAGGAAGCCGCCCTGCGCATGCTCCAGAACAACCTCGACCCCGAGGTCGCCGAGCACCCGGACAAGCTCGTCGTCTACGGCGGCACGGGCAAGGCGGCCCGGGACTGGCGCTCGTTCGACGCCATGGTGCGCACCCTCAAGACCCTCAAGCAGGACGAGACGATGCTCGTCCAGTCCGGGCGTCCGGTCGGCGTCATGCAGACCCACGAGTGGGCGCCGCGCGTGCTCATCGCCAACTCCAACCTGGTCGGCGACTGGGCCAACTGGGAGGAGTTCCGCCGCCTGGAGGCGCTGGGCCTGACCATGTACGGCCAGATGACCGCCGGGTCGTGGATCTACATCGGCACCCAGGGCATCCTCCAGGGCACGTACGAGACCTTCGCGGCCGTAGCGGCGAAGAAGTTCGACAACACCCTCGCCGGCACCATCACCCTCACCGCCGGCCTCGGCGGCATGGGCGGCGCCCAGCCCCTCGCCGTGACCATGAACGACGGCGTCGCCATCTGCATCGACGTCGACCCGCGCGCCATCGAGCGCCGCATCGAGCACCGCTACCTCGACGTGAAGGCCAACAGCCTGGAGCACGCCCTCCAGCTCGCCGTCGAGGCCCGCGACGCGCGCAAGCCGCTCTCCATCGGCCTCCTCGGCAACGCGGCGGAGGTGCTGCCGCGCATGCTCGCCGAGGGCGCGCCGATCGACATCGTGACCGACCAGACCAGCGCCCACGACCCGCTCGCGTACCTCCCGGTCGGCGTCGACTTCGACGACATGGCGTCGTACGCCGCCGAGAAGCCCGCCGACTTCACCCTGCGCGCCCGCGAGTCCATGGCCAAGCACGTCGAGGCGATGGTCGGCTTCATGGACGCCGGCGCCGAGGTCTTCGACTACGGCAACTCGATCCGCGGCGAGGCCCAGCTGGCCGGCTACACGCGGGCCTTCGACTTCCCCGGCTTCGTACCCGCGTACATCCGCCCGCTCTTCTGCGAGGGCAGGGGCCCGTTCCGCTGGGCGGCGCTGTCCGGCGAGGCGTCGGACATCCACAAGACGGACAAGGCGCTGCTGGACCTGTTCCCGGAGAACGAATCGCTGCACCGCTGGATCAAGATGGCCGGCGAGCGCGTCCACTTCCAGGGCCTGCCGGCCCGGATCTGCTGGCTGGGCCAGGGCGAGCGCGACAAGGCGGGCGCCCTGTTCAACGACATGGTGGGCGACGGCACCCTCGCGGCCCCGCTCGCGATCGGCCGCGACCACCTCGACTGCGGCTCGGTGGCATCGCCGTACCGCGAGACCGAGGCCATGCTCGACGGCTCCGACGCGATCGCCGACTGGCCGCTGCTCAACGCCATGGTCAACGTGGCGTCGGGCGCGTCCTGGGTCTCCATCCACCACGGCGGCGGCGTCGGCATGGGCCGCTCGATCCACGCCGGCCAGGTCTCGGTGGCGGACGGTACGAAGCTCGCGGGCGAGAAGATCCGCCGCGTACTGACGAACGACCCGGGCATGGGCGTCATCCGCCACGTGGACGCGGGCTACGACATCGCGGAGAAGACGGCGGACGAGCAGGGCGTACGTATCCCGATGCGGGAGGGCGACGACGCGTGACCTCCAGCGACCCCGTTGTGGGCAGTCGTTCCGCAGGGCGGAACGGGTGGGCACAACCAGACGACGGCCCACACCTCGCCGGTTCGCGGGCGCACGCCGAGGGCGCCGTGCCCGCGCGGGGCGGGGCAGGGGGCACTTCCCCTTCGTTCCACGAGATGTGGCGGGACCTCGCCCCCATCGGCCGTAACGCGGGCTCCGGCGGCTACCGCCGCTACGCCTGGACGGCGGCCGACCAGGACTGCCGCGCCTGGTTCAAGGCCCAGGCCGAGTCCAGGGGCCTGACGTACGAGCTGGACCGCAACGGCAACCAGTGGGCCTGGCAGGGCGACCCGCTGGCCGGGGACGCGGTCGTCACCGGCTCGCACCTCGACTCCGTCCCGGACGGCGGCGCGTTCGACGGCCCGCTCGGCGTGGTGTCCTCCTTCGCCGCGCTCGACGAACTCCGCCGCAGGGGAGCGGAGTTCACCAAGCCGCTGGCCATCACCAACTTCGGTGACGAGGAGGGCGCCCGCTTCGGCCTGGCCTGCGTGGGCTCCCGGCTGGCGGCCGGGCAGCTCACGGTCGCCAAGGCCCACGAGCTCCGCGACGCGGACGGGATCAGCCTCCCCCGGGCCATGGAAGCGGCGGGCTACGACCCGGCCGCCATCGGCCCGGACCCGGAGCGCCTGGCCCGTATCGGCGCGTTCGTCGAGCTGCACGTGGAACAGGGCCGCGCGCTGGACGTCTCCGGTGACCCCGTCGGCATCGCGTCCGCCATCTGGCCGCACGGCCGCTGGCGGTTCGACTTCCACGGCGAGGCGAACCACGCGGGCACGACCCGCCTGGAGGACCGCCGCGACCCGATGCTGACGTACGCCGAGACGGTCGTCGCCGCCCGCAGAGAAGCGCAGCTCGCCGGCGCCCTCGCGACCTTCGCGAAGGTCGCCGTCGAGCCGAACGGCGTCAACGCGATCCCGTCCCTGGTACGCGGCTGGCTCGACTCGCGCGCCGCTGACCAGGCGACTCTCGACCAGGTCATCGCGGGCATCGAGCAGGCGGCACGCGAGAACGCCACCCGGGCGGGCATCGACCTGCGCATCACGCAGGAGTCCTTCACCCCGGTGGTCGAGTTCGAGCACGCCCTGCGCGACGAGCTGGCGAAGCTCCTCGGTGACGACCGCGGTGACATCCCCGTCCTCGGCACGGGCGCGGGACACGACGCGGGTATTTTGTCCGCTTCGGTCCCGACCGCCATGCTGTTCGTACGGAACCCCACGGGCGTCTCGCACTCCCCGGCCGAACACGCCGCCGAGGACGACTGCGTCGCGGGGGTCATCGCACTCGCCGACGTACTGGAGGGGCTCGCGTGCACGTGACCTACTGGCTGGAGCACGCCTGGCTCGACACCTTCGTCGAGCCGGGTGTGGCTCTGGAGGTGACTGACGGCCGGGTCACGGCGGTCCGCAAGGACGTCCCGGCCCCGCCGCCCGGTGCCACGGTCCTGCGGGGCCTGACCCTGCCGGGCTTCGCCAACGCCCACTCGCACGCCTTCCACCGGGCCCTGCGCTCCACGGTGCAGGTCGGCTCGGGCACGTTCTGGACCTGGCGGGAGGTGATGTACGGCGTCGCCTCCCGCCTGACGCCCGAGACGTACTTCGACCTGGCCAGGGCGGTGTACGCCGAGATGGCGCTGGCGGGGATCAGCGCGGTGGGGGAGTTCCACTACCTGCACCACGCGCCCGGCGGCACGCCCTACGCCGACCCCAACGCGATGGGGGAGGCCCTGATCGAAGCCGCCGCCGAGGCCGGCATCCGCATCACCCTCCTGGACACGGCGTACCTGGCGTCGGGCTTCGGTACGCCGCCCAACCGCCAGCAGCAGCGCTTCTCCGACGGGACGGCGGATGCGTGGGCGGAGCGCGTGTCATCGCTGAAGGACCGCGACCACGCCCGTATCGGCGCGGCGATCCACTCGGTGCGGGCGGTACCGGCGGACCAGCTGGCGACGGTCGCGGCGTGGGCCCAGGCCCGTGTGACGCCGCTGCACGTGCACCTGTCCGAGCAGACCGCCGAGAACGACGCGTGCCTGGCCACGCACGGCTGTACGCCGACCCGCCTGCTCGCGGACCACGGAGTGCTCGGCCCGCGTACGACGGGCGTACACAACACGCACCTGACGGACGAGGACATCGCCCTCCTGGGCAGTACTTCCACCGGCACCTGCATGTGCCCGACGACGGAGCGTGACCTGGCCGACGGAATCGGCCCGGCGACCCGCCTGCAGAAGGCGGGGTCCACCCTCTCGCTGGGCAGCGACAGCCATGCCGTGATCGACCTGCTGGAGGAGGCACGGGCGATGGAACTGAACGAACGCCTGCGCTCACGGACGCGCGGCCACTGGACGGCGGCCTCGCTGCTGCGCGCCGCTTCGGCGGACGGGCACGAGGCGCTGGGCTGGCGCGACGCGGGGAGGATCGAGGCGGGCGCGCCGGCCGACCTCACGACGATCGCCCTGGACTCGGTGAGAACGGCGGGTCCGCTGCCGCGGCTGGGGGGCGAGACGGCGGTCTTCGCGGCGTCGGCGTGCGACGTACGCCACACGATCGTGGCGGGCCGCCACATCGTCCGGGACGGCGCCCACACCATGATCCCGGACGTCCCCCAGGCCCTGGCCAAGGCGATCACCGCCGTCTACAGGTAACCCCCCGGCCTGCCACGCCTGCGGCGGGCTCGTTCCCCACCCCGCCCCTTCCCGAACCGGGGGCAAGCCCCCAGACCCCCGACGCCCTTCGGGCGTGTCCTCAAACGCCGGACGGGCTGGATTTCGCCGAGCTGGACGGCAAGTGCGGCAGCTTCAGCCCAGCAGCCCGCCCCGGCACTTCAGCCCGTCCGGCGTTTGAGGCCGGGGTCTGGGGCGGAGCCCCAGTTACGGGAAGGGGCGGGTTGGGGAAAGCCCTGCCCGCCGCCGCACACCGCACCTCACCCCGAGAGGACCCCGTGAGCACCACCCTCGTCACCAACATCGGCAGCCTCGTCACCAACGACCCCACCCAAGGCACCGCCCCAGACCCCCTCGGCCTCATCCAGGACGCCGCCGTCGTCATCGACGGCACCCGCATCGCCTGGGCCGGCAAAGCCACCGCCGCACCCGCCGCCGACACCGCGTACGACGCGCGCGGCCGCGCCGCCATCCCCGGCTTCGTCGACTCGCACTCCCACCTCGTCTTCGCCGGCGACCGCACCCAGGAGTTCAACGCCCGCATGTCGGGCCGCGCCTACTCCGCCGGCGGTATCCGCACCACCGTCGCCGCCACCCGCGCCGCGACCGACGAGGCGCTCGAAGCGAACCTCACCCACTACCTCAGCGAGGCCCTGCGCCAGGGCACGACCACCTTCGAGACCAAGTCGGGCTACGGCCTGACCACGCACGACGAGGCCCGCGCCCTGCGCATCGCGGCGGCCCACACCGAAGAGGTCACCTACCTCGGCGCCCACATCGTGTCCCCCGACTACGCCGACGACCCGGCCGCGTACGTCGCACTCGTCACCGGCGAAATGCTCGACGCGTGCGCCCCCCACGCCCGCTGGATCGACGTCTTCTGCGAGAAGGGCGCCTTCGACGGCGACCAGGCCCGCGCCATCCTCACCGCCGGCAAGGCGAAGGGCCTGCACCCCCGCATCCACGCCAACCAGCTCAGCTACGGCCCCGGCGTCCAGCTCGCCGCCGAGCTCGACGCGGCCAGCGCCGACCACTGCACGCACCTCACCGACGCCGACGTGGACGCCCTCGCGAACAGCAACACCGTCGCCACGCTCCTTCCCGGCGCCGAGTTCTCCACCCGCGCCGCCTGGCCGGACGCCCGCAGGCTCATCGACGCGGGCGCGACAGTGGCACTCTCCACGGACTGCAACCCAGGGTCCTCCTTCACCAGCTCGATGCCGTTCTGCGTCGCGCTCGCCGTACGCGACATGGGCATGACCCCGGACGAGGCGATCTGGTCGGCCACGGCGGGCGGCGCGGCGGCCCTGCGCCGGACCGACATCGGCCGCATCACCCCCGGCGCCCGCGCCGACCTGGTGCTGCTGGACGCCCCGTCCCACGTACACCTGGCCTACCGCCCCGGTGTCCCCCTCGTGTCCGAGGTCTGGCAAAGGGGTGTGCGTACGACAGCGCACCTTGGGTAGGTGCCAGAACGTAGAGGAGGGCCTGCCCCGGATAGCGCCTGGGGCAGACCCTCACTCACATGTGTTCACATCTCGCGCGGAGCTGTTACTCCTCCACGGTCAGGCCCTTGCGCAGCTTGTTCAGCGTGCGCGACAGCAGCCGTGACACGTGCATCTGGGAGATGCCGAGCTCATCGCCGATCTCCGACTGCGTCATGTTCGCGACGAAGCGCAGCGAGAGGATCTTCCGGTCGCGAGCCGGGAGTTCGGCGATCAGCGGCTTCAGGGATTCGACGTACTCGATGCCTTCGAGGCCGTGGTCCTCGTAACCGATCCGGTCGGCCAGCGCGCCCTCGGAATCGTCCTCCTCGGGCTGGGCGTCCAGCGAGCTCGCGGTGTACGCGTTGCTCGCGGACATGCCCTCGACGACCTCTTCGTTGGTGAGGTCGAGGCGCTTCGCGAGTTCACCCACCGTCGGGGCGCGGTCGAGCTGCTGGGCGAGCTCGTCACCGGCCTTCGCGAGGTCCAAGCGCAGCTCCTGGAGGCGGCGCGGCACGCGCACGGACCAGGACGTGTCACGGAAGAAGCGCTTGATCTCGCCGACGATCGTCGGCATCGCGAAGGTGGGGAACTCGACGCCTCTGCTGAGTTCGAAGCGGTCGATCGCCTTGATCAGGCCGATGGTGCCGACCTGGATGATGTCCTCCATCGGTTCGCTGCGGGAGCGGAACCGGGAAGCGGCGAACTTGACCAGGGCCAGGTTCAGTTCGACGAGCGTGTTGCGTACGTACGCGTACTCGTGCGTGCCCTCTTCGAGGGTTTCGAGGCGCGCGAAGAGCGTCTTCGACAGGGCCCTGGCGTCCAGCGGCCCCACCTCGTCGTACGGGGGGATCTCCGGGAGCCCTTCGAGGCCTTCGAGCAGCCCCTCCGGTCCGGTCTCGGTCTGCTCGGGCAGGGCGGGCGGGGGTGTCGACGGCGCGGTCTGCTGCACAGGGCGCGTTCGCGGTTCGTCGAGCCGGGGTGACATGGTCTCCTCCATCGTTCTCGGCATATGGCTGCCGATGCCGATACGTCTGCGTGCGATGTGCGGCGCCTCCAAAGCCGGTCGTGTTGGTTGTGTCCCTACTAGCCCTACCCGCTCTTGACCAGCAGTTGCAAGTCCCTTATGTCCGAATTGATAGGCATTGAAGGGGTCTTCGGGTACCGATCGGCGCACAGAAGGCGTAGTGTTCTGGGACATCAATGACAGTCACGACTGCGAAGAGGGACGAGACGGACATGGAGCGCGGGACGGTCGGCAGCGCGAACCGGGGTCGACTCCGGGTCGCAGTTCGGACCGAGGGCCAGAGCGAGATTGTCACGCCGGCGGGTGAGCTCGATCACCACACCGCCGAGCTGCTCCGTGAACCCCTGGAGAACGCACTCGAAGCAGGGCGGTCACGGCTGGTCATCGACTGCTCGTCACTCGATTTCTGCGATTCCACCGGGCTGAATGTGTTGCTCGGTGCTCGCCTCAAGGCCGAAGCGGCCGGGGGAGGGGTCCATTTGGCCGCGATGCAGCCGGTGGTGGCGAGGGTCTTCGAGATCACCGGGGCCGAGGCTGTGTTCACCCTCCACGAGTCGCTCGAAGCTGCGATGGAAGAGTGATTTCCGCCTCAGAGGCGTCTCCTGCTGACCGGTTTCGTTACCCGCGTCACTCATCCGTACCGAAAAAGTGGGTGTTCTCACCGTTCGGTCGGGCAGGAGGTCTCTGACCCTGTCGGCCCCAGGGGGCTCAGAATGCTCCCGCTGTCCTTGCAGTGATGAATTGATGAATTGGCGAATCGGTGAGGTGAAGCGCTGATGAGCACCACCCGGCAGCCTCGGTCGGGCGACTCCGGCCGGGAGACGGCGAGCCACGGCTCGGCCTCCGCCGTGTCCGCCGCCGGCCAGGCGCGCTCCCTGGGGCTGAGCAGCGCCAGCGGCATCGTGCCTCTCGCTCGCGACTTCACCCGCCAGGCGCTGTACGACTGGGGCTGGCTCCCCGCTTCGTCGGCCGACCGGCGGGCCGCCGCCGAGGATGTCCTGCTGGTCGTCTCCGAGCTGGTCACCAACGCCTGCCTGCACGCCGAAGGGCCGGAAGAACTGCGCGTCGCGTGCGACGGCAAGGTGCTGCGCCTCGAGGTCGTCGACCGCGGTACGGGCCAGCCCGCCCCGCGCACGCCGCACCGGGCCGGGCGCCCCGGCGGCCACGGCATGTTCATCGTGCAGCGCCTGTGCCTGGACTGGGGGGTCGAGCGGGCCCAGGAGTCCTCCGGCAAGACGGTCTGGGCGGAGCTGGCCGCTCCCGCGTAGTTCGTAGTCGTAGCCGTACTCCTGGCCGTGGTCGGAGGCCCCTGACCGGGCCGGGGTTACCGGCGGTTCGCAGTCGTTCTGGTGCACGCCGATCCGGCGTGCACTTTGTCTTCCCTCGGCAAGACCTCAGGCGTACCTTGACGCCCAATCTGATGTGTCGTCAGTAACTTGCCTACCGGCATGAGGGGACTCGAGGTGTCGTACCAAAAGCGGACAACTCTCGCGCTGGCGGCGGCGGTTGCGGGCTCGGTGGTGCTGCTGGCCGCCCCCGCGGCCCATGCCGACGTCGTGGACGTCAACTACCAGTGCAAGACGCCGATCGGGAACAAGGGAGCCGTCTCCCCGATCGACATCAAGGCCGTCAAGAGCGGCAGCGCGTACAAGCTCACCATGTCCTTTCAGAAGGGCGTCTCCTCCAGCCCCGTGGAGCTGGGCAAGGGAGCGATGAAGCCGAGCGCGGTCATCAAGCTGGGCGGCGCGGAGAGCGGCACCGTGCCGGTGTCCGGCCCGCCGAATCCGGCTGCCATCCCCGCCAACACACCCATCAAAATCACCGACTTGACGGGTACGTACACGCCCGGCAAGAGCGGCAAGGTCACCTTCACGGCGTCCGTCCTGACCATCAAGGCGCTCGGTACGACCACCACCTGCACCCCGTCCAACAACCCCAAGCCGTCGCTCGAACTCGACGTCAAGGGCGCGGGCGGCGGCTCGGGCGGCTCCTCGGGCGGTACGTCGCAGGGCGCGGGCGGCGGTGGCTCGGGTGGCTCCGGCGGCGGCTCGGGCGAGCTGCCGAAGACCGGCCCGCTGGACTCCGCCCTGGCCCTCGGCACGCTCGGCGGCACGGTCCTGCTGACCGGGGCGGCCGGGGCGCTGTGGCTGACCCGGCGCGGCCAGCGGCCCACGGGCTGAAGCCGCCCGTGCAGTCGCCGCGCCGGGTCCGTCACGCCGTAGCCGTGGTACTGCTGTGCGCCGCCGCGGCCGTGCTGACGCCGTCCGCCGCCGTGGCGGACGGCGGGCCGGTCTGGACCGCGGCCCCGAGCGGCCACGGCGACGGTGGTGGCGACAGCAGGCCGTACTTCTATCTGGAGGGCGTGGCCGGCACCGTCTTCGAGGACAGGCTGGCGCTGACCAACCCGGGCGGCAAGGCCCGCACGGTCCGGCTGCGCGGCTCGGGCGCGGACGGCGGGGGATGGATCGCGCTCGCCGCAGCCGAGGTGAAGATCCCGCCGCGCACCCGTGCCGAGGTCCCCTTCACGGTGACCGTCCCGCCCGGTGCGGCGCCCGGCGACCACCCGGGCGCGATCGTCGCCTCGGGCGGTGGCCGGGAGAGGGACGTACGTGTCCATCTGCGCGTCAGCGGCCCGACGCTGGCGGCGCTGACGGTCGAGGACGTGACGGTACGGGAGCAGGGCGACGGCGCGGTCATCGAGTACGCACTGGTCAACCGAGGCAATACGACCCTCGTCCCGCGCCTCGCCGTCCGCGCCGAAGGCCTCCTCGGCGGCGAACTGCTGCGCCGCGCGCCCCGCACGCTCCCGGAGCGGCTGGCCCCCGGCGCACGCGTGGAACGCACCGAGTCCTGGCCCGGCGCCCCCACACTCGAAGTGGTGGACGTCCGCCTGACCGCGACGGCCGCCGGCGGCGCGCGGGGCGAGGCGACGGCGTCCGCGTCGTTCGTGCCCCGGGGCGCGGTGACCGGCACGGCCCTGCTGGCGCTGGGAGCCACGGGAGGAGCGGTATGGCACGTACGCCGCCGGAGAACACCACCGACGCCGCCCGCCGAACAGCACTCGGTGCAGTCAGGAGCGACAACATGACCCCCGCCACCCCTGACCGAGGCCCCGCCTTCGCCGCTGTGCGCGGCGCGGAGTCGCCGCGTGCGGGGGTGCTGTGGGCGGCGGCGCTGCTGGCCGTGCTGGTGCTCCTGCCCGCCGCCAGTGCCGCCGCCGGCGCCGACCGGCCGCCGGAGGTCACACTCAGCAAGCAGGAGGCCGGCAAGGGCGGGGACATCACCGTCAGCGGGAAGGGATGGCGGCCCAAGACCCTCCTCATGATGCTGATCTGCGGTCAGTCCGCACCCGGCAGAGGCGTGATCGGCGGCACCAACTCCTGCGCCAACTCCGACGGCCGCGCCGTGACCACCGACGCCGACGGCGCCTTCCGCAAGAAGATGCCGGTGGCCGAGCCGCCCAGGCCGTGCCCGTGCGTCGTGCACGTCGCGACGGTCACCGGCAACGAACCCGCCGCGGCGGACGCCGAGTTCAAGGTCGCCGGCCACCCCGTCGCCCCGCTCCCTCCACCCGGCCAGGACGGAAAGCTCGCCGTGCTCGCCGCGGCCCGGCTCGACGGGTCCGGCTCCGTACTGACGTGGTTCGGCGCCCCGCAGTCCCGCAGGCTCGTCGTCACCGTCGGCAATCTGGGCTCCGACCCGGTGAAGGACCCCGTCTTCGAGATCGGCACCTCGCACGGCGTCTTCGCCCCGCAGTGGGAGGAACGCCAGTGGCGGGGCACGATCCAGCCCGGCAAGAAGGCCCGGGTCGCCCTCGACGTACAGCTGTCGGCCGGGGCGCACGGTGACTACCTCGTCTCGCTCAAGTACGGGCAGAAGGTACTGGCCGAGCAGCCGTGGGGCGTGGGCCGGCCGTGGGGCGTCACGCTCTTCTGGGTCCTGCTGTGCGTGGTCGTCCCGGCGGCGGTGTTCCGTATCGGCATGGCGGTCGTCGACAAGGTCCGGCCGCGCGCACCCGGCCGCCACCGCCCGGCACCGCGCCTCCCGGCCGGATTCCGTACCCCACGCGAAGAGGCGGCGCCCGCCCCGCCTCCCGCCGGCACCACGGCCCTGCCGTGGTTCACCCCGGACAACGCACCGGGCGCGCACAACCCGATCTCCGCACCGACGCAGCCTCAGAACAGTCCGACGACGAAGGGAAATTCGTGACCACGCAACGGAGGATGAGCGCGGCCGGCGTCGCGCTGATGCTCGGCGGCGCGGGAATCCTGCTCGCGGCGAGTCCCGCGCAAGCAGCCGAAGTCTCGTACAAGACCGAGTGCATACCCCCGGCCATCTCCGGCCTGCCGCCCGTACAGGGCACTACGAAGGTGCAGATCACCGCACCCGCGGAGGCCAAGGTGGGCGACGAGATCGAGGTGGTGTGGAAGACGGTCGAGGCCGCTTCCAAGAACCCCGACGTCCTCGACCTGGACAAGGACACCGTCAAGCCGACCGGCACGGTCAAGGTGGGCGGCGCGGCGACCGTTGACCTGAAGATGGAAGGGCCGCGGCAGAACCCGCCGATCCCCAAGAACAGCCCGATGGTGCTGCCGGACATGAAGGGCAAGCTGAAGCTGGAGAAGGCCGGCGAGATCACGCTGACGCCCGACGCGTACAACATCAACGTCAGCAAGCCGATCTCCACGGACACCAAGTGCACGCCGAAGGAGACGGTCAAGGCCGCCGCGACCGTCAAGGTGACGGAGGGCGGCGGCGGTACGACGGGCGGCACGTCGTCCGGCGGCACGGCATCGGGCGGCGGCGATACGGGCGGAACCACGTCCGGCGGCACGGCGTCCACTGGCGGCACGGCGTCGTCCGGCGGCAGCTCAGCATCCGGCGGCACCACCACCGGTGGCGGCACCGCATCTGGTGGCGGCACCGCGTCCGGTGGTGGCGACGGCGGGCAGAGCGACTTCCCCGGCAAGGAGGTCACCGTCGCCTTCGAGTGCAAGTCGCCGGGCCCGGCGAGCATCAACTCCAAGGTGACGGTCAACGCCAAGAAGAACGGAGGCAGTTACGACCTGATCGTCAAGACCGCCAAGGGCGTCATGGACAGCCCGGCCGCGCTCCCGGCAGGCGCGCTGAAGCCGTCCATGGAGGTCCTGCTGGGCGGCGCCGACAAGGGCGTCGTCCCCGTGACAGGACCTCCCAACAAGGACCCGCTCGAACAGGGCAAGCCGGTGGACCTGCCGGACATGACAGGTACGTACAAGCCCGGCGCCGACGGCAAGTCCACACTCAGCCCCGGCACGCTCACGATCGACGTAACCCTGGGCGGCCAGAAGATCACCATCCCCTGCACGGTCAAGGGCAAGGCGGAGGTCTCCCTGGAGCTCGACATCTCGGCCCAGCCGGGCGGGGCGGCGGGCGGCAGTTCCGCAGGCGGTTCCACCGGCGGCGGTTCGGCCGGCGGCGGCACCGCGACCGGCGCAGGCGGCACCGACTCCGGCGGCGGCCTCGCCGACACCGGCGCGGCCGACAACGGCGGCCTGCGCGCACTCGGCCTGGTCGCCGGCACGGTGATCCTGCTGGGCGGCGCGGTCTTCACGTTCACCCCGTGGAACAGGCTCCGCGGCACGCGCTGACGCGCAGACGCCTGCCAACGGGAGAACGGGTCGGTACGAAGAGCTTTCGTACCGACCCGTTCTTGTCGCTCCCGTTGCCCCGGAAGGGGCGGGGTTACTTCACGTTGCCCATGAGCGCACGGATCTTCTTGCCGGCCGTCATGAAGGCGAGACCGGCCGCGGCGGCGATGATCGCCCACATCGTGTAGTACGCGGCGTCGCCCATCGGCGCGTTGAGCCTGGTGGTCCAGCCGTTCAGGGCGTTGCCGGTCGCGCTGGCGAGGAACCACAGACCCATGATCTGGCCGACGAAGACCTTCGGAGCCAGCTTGGTCGACAGGGACAGGCCGACCGGCGACAGGCACATCTCACCGATCGTCTGGACCAGATAGACGCTCAGCAGCCAGAAGACGGTGACCTTGCCGGTCTCGCTGTTCGCGGCGGCGGCGCCGGCGAGGCCCATGATGCCGAAGGAGCCACCGATGAGGAGCATCGCCAGGGCGAACTTCATGGGGGTGCCGGGCTCACGGTTCCGCGTGGCCAGCTTGACCCAGAGGGCGGCGAAGATCGGGGCCAGGACGATGACCATCATCGGGTTGACCGACTGGTACCAGGAGGCGGGGAACTCCCAGCCGCCGATCATGCGGTCCGTCTTCTCGTCCGCGAAGATCGTCAGCAGTGAGCCGGACTGGTCGTAGATCATCCAGAACAGCACCGCGGTCACGAAGAACCACACGTACGCCTTGATCTTCGGCCGGTCTTCGGCGCTGAGGGCGGGGTTACGGAAGATCGCGATGAAGTACACGATCGGCACGACGACGCCGAGTACGGCCAGGACGTTGACGACGTGCTCGATCTTGTACGTACCCAGCACGAGGTCGATCACCAGCGCGGCGGCGGCGATGCCGGCCCACAGGGCGACCTTGCGCAGGATCGCGCGCTTCTCCTCGGCCGAGGCGGGCTTGGCCGGCTCCTTGCCGATGTCGCCGAGATGGCGGCTGCCCAGGACGTACTGCACGACGGCGAGGGTCATGCCGATACCGGCGACGGCGAAGCCGAGGTGCCAGTTGACGTTCTCGCCGAGGTAGCCGACCAGCAGCGGGGCGACCATGCCACCGATGTTGATGGCCATGTAGAAGAGGGTGAAACCGGCGTCACGGCGAGCGCTGGACTGGCCTTCGTAGAGGCCGCCGACCATCGCGGAGATGTTCGGCTTCAGCAGGCCGGTGCCGGCTGCGATGAGTCCGAGGCCGCAGAAGAAGGCGATGTCGCTGGGAATCGCCAGGGTGAAGTGGCCCAGGGCAATGACGATGCCGCCGACGAGAACGGCCTTGCGCGCGCCCCAGAGGCGGTCGGCGACCCAGCCGCCGGGCATGGCGGCCATGTACACGACGGCGTTGTACACGCCGTAGATCGCGCCCGCGAGGACCTTCCGGTCCTCCAGGGGGCCGTCGAGAACGGCGGCCACCAAGTAGAGCGTGAGGATGGCGCGCATTCCGTACCAGGAGAAGCGCTCCCACATCTCCGTCATGAAGAGCGTGGCCATACCGCGGGGGTGGCCGAAGAAGGTCTTCTCGCCCGAGGGGGCCCCGGGGCTGTCCTTCGTCAGGCTGGACGCCATGGTCGATCCTTGCTTGCTCGGGACGCGTCCGCCTCGTGAGCGGGTACGCGCCCGGTGGGGGGCGGCCGGCGTCGCGCGAGAGGTGGCCCGGCCCGTGGTCAATCACTGTTCGGGTCGGCGATACCAATCCCGCACAGAAAGAGTCCTTTGGCGTGTTTCACTGCCTAAAGGACTCCAAGTCCTGCTACAGACGACTCGCCACGATACGCCACGACACCGGCGTATATGGAAGGACTTGAGAGATGGATCACAGGGTGGTCCGGAACCAACGGCCCTGATTCGAAGGTCGATACCAGGATCGCATCCCATGGCCGCAGGGCGGAACGATCAAGCGACGACCCGCCACGTCCCGCACCTCGCGCCGACTACCATCACCTCATGACCCGTGTACTGCTCGCCGAGGACGACGCATCCATCTCGGAGCCACTGGCCCGCGCCCTGCGTCGGGAGGGTTACGAGGTCGAGGTGCGCGAGGACGGTCCGTCCGCGCTCGACGCCGGACTCCAGGGCGGCATCGACCTCGTCGTGCTCGACCTGGGACTGCCCGGCATGGACGGCCTCGAAGTGGCCCGCCGGCTGCGCGGCGAGGGCCATGCCATCCCGATCCTGGTGCTGACCGCCCGCGCCGACGAGGTGGACACGGTCGTCGGCCTCGACGCCGGCGCCGACGACTACGTCACCAAGCCGTTCCGCCTCGCCGAGCTGCTCGCCCGCGTACGGGCTCTCCTGCGGCGCGGCGCCGGCGACCACGCCCCCGCGCCCTCCATCCACGGCGTACGGATCGATGTCGAGTCGCACCGCGCCTGGATGGGCGAGGAGGAACTCCAGCTGACGGCAAAGGAGTTCGACCTCCTGCGGGTCCTCGTCCGGGACGCCGGCCGCGTCGTCACCCGCGACCAGCTGATGCGCGAGGTCTGGGACACCACCTGGTGGTCGTCGACCAAGACCCTCGACATGCACATCTCCTGGCTCCGCAAGAAGCTCGGCGACGACGCCGCCAACCCGCGTTACATCGCCACCGTGCGGGGCGTCGGCTTCCGCTTCGAGAAGAGCTGACGTACACACACAGCCATGCGCCGCCGTCTGATCAACTCCACGCTCGCCGTGGTGCTCGTCGTCATCGCCGTCTTCGGCGTCTCCCTCGTCATCGTCGAGACGCGCACCATCAGCAACAGCGCCCAGGAGAGCGTCGACTCCGAGGCGCTGCGCCTGATCAGCGTCGTGGAGAGCCGCCTCCTCGGTGAGGAGAGCGTCAACCCGGGTGTGCTGGGCGAGCAGATCGACCCCAAGCGGTACGCCCGCATCGAGCTTCCGGGCCGCGCCCCCATCGAGATCGGCGAACGCCCCGAGGGCAGCCTCATCACGGGCGTCGCGCGAAGCGACTCCGGTGAGACCGTCACCGTCCAGGAGTCCCGCTCCACCGTCACCGACGAAGTCGGCCGAAGTCTCATGATCATCGGGGCGGTGGCGCTGCTCGCCGTGATCGCCGCCGTCCTGCTCGCCGTACGCCAGGCGAACCGGCTCGCCTCACCGCTCACCGATCTCGCCGAGACCGCCGAGCGGCTCGGCTCGGGCGACCCTCGTCCCCGCCACAAGCGGTACGGCGTACCGGAGCTGGACCGGGTCGCCGACGTCCTCGACTCCAGCGCCGAGCGCATCGGCCGGATGCTCACCGCCGAGCGCCGGCTGGCCGCCGACGCCTCGCATCAGCTCCGTACGCCGCTGACCGCCCTGTCCATGCGGCTGGAGGAGATCACCCTCACCGAAGACCTGGACACGGTGAAGGAGGAGGCGACGATCGCGCTGACGCAGGTGGAGCGGCTCACCGACGTCGTACAGCGGCTGCTCACGAACTCCCGCGACCCGCGCACCGGCTCCGCCGTCACCTTCGACCTCGACGAGGTCGTCAAGCAGCAGATCGAGGAGTGGCGCCCGGCCTACCGCAGCGCGGGCCGCGCCATCGTGCACTCGGGCAAGCACGGCATGCGGGCCGTCGGCACGCCGGGCGCGGTGGCCCAGGTGCTGGCCGCGCTCATCGAGAACTCCCTGATGCACGGTGGCGGTACGGTCGCTCTGCGTACCCGCGTCACCGGCAACCAGGCGGTCATCGAGGTGACCGACGAGGGTCCCGGCGTACCCGCCGACCTCGGTGCGCGGATCTTCGAGCGGAGTATCAGCGGCCGCAACTCCACCGGGATCGGCCTCGCCGTCGCCCGCGATCTGGCGGAGGCCGACGGCGGGCGCCTGGAAATGCTCCAGCAGCAGCCGCCGGTGTTCGCGCTCTTCCTGAGCAGGGTGGCGCTGCCCAGGGAGGAGGCGTCGCCGCCCGAGCCGACGGTCAGGTGACGCGGTCGCCTTCGGCTTCGGCTTCGATTGCGACTTCGGCCTCGACGGCCCGTGGGTCGTCCAGGAAGGGCTGCGGCGCCAGCTTCTGGAAGACCCAGGTGCGGTACGACCAGAACCGGAAGACGGTCGCGATGCCGATGCCGAGGAACTTGAACGCGTTGCTCTGGAGCGGGCTGTCCCAGCCGAAGCCGTACGTCGCGGCGTACAGCACACCGTTCTGGATCACCAGGCCGAACACGCTGAACAGCAGGAAGAGCGTCAGCTCCCTGGTCCTGCGGTTCTTGTCGCGCTCGCGGTAGGTGAAGTAGCGGAATCCCAGGTAGTTGAAGCCGATCGCGACGACCGTGGCCGCGATGCTCGCCCGTACCACCGGAATGTCGGTGAGATGGCGCAGCAGATTGAAGACGCCGAGGTCGACGAGGAGCCCCAGGCCGCCGACCGCCCCGAACTTCGCGAACTCGCGCCCGAACCGGGTCAGGCGCCTGCGAAACGGGCCGCCGTCTCGTCCACTCATGGTGTTCGCAAGCCCCGTTTCGTTCGGTGTCGTCGACGTTCGGTCGTGTCGTCAACCCAGCCATGCTAACCAGCGGCCTCCGGAGGTGCTTGGGGACGCCATCGAAGATGCGGCGCTCGTCCGCGCTCGTCTGGGGTGCTCGTCCGCGTTCGTCCGCGTGGCGGCACGTGGCCGAGCGACGCGCGGGCAGGGGCCCTCGGGCCTGCGGATACCCTGGAGGAGTGACGTTCCCCGTAGTCGGCATGGTCGGTGGCGGTCAGCTCGCCCGTATGACCCACGAGGCGGGCATCCCCCTCGGCATCAGATTCAAGCTCCTCAGTGACACCCCCCAGGACTCGGCGGCCCAGGTCGTCAGCGATGTCGTCATCGGCGACTACCGCGATCTGGACACGCTGCGCGCTTTCGCGCGCGGCTGCGACGTGATCACCTTCGATCACGAGCACGTCCCGACCGAGCACCTGCGGGCCCTGGAAGCGGACGGCATCCCCGTCCGGCCGGGGCCCGACGCACTGGTGCACGCCCAGGACAAGGGCGTGATGCGAGCGAAGCTCACGCAGATCGGAGCGCCTTGCCCGCGCCACCGCATCGTGAGCGACCCGGCGGACGCGGCCGCGTTCGCCGCCGAGACCGGCGGCTTCCCGGTGATCCTCAAGACCGTGCGCGGCGGATACGACGGCAAGGGCGTCTGGTTCGTACGCAGCGAGAAGGACGCCGAGGAGCCCTTCAGGGCCGGCGTCCCGGTCCTCGCGGAGGAGAAGGTCGACTTCGTACGGGAACTGGCGGCGAACATTGTCCGCTCCCCGCACGGCCAGGCCGTCGCCTACCCCGTCGTCGAGTCTCAGCAGGTCGACGGCGTGTGCGACACCGTGATCGCCCCGGCGCCCGGTCTCTCGGAGGAGCTCGGCGGCCAGGCGCAGGCGCTGGCCCTGCGCATAGCGAAGGAGCTCGGAGTCGTCGGCCACCTCGCCGTCGAACTCTTCGAGACGACGGACGGCCGCATCCTGATCAACGAGCTGGCGATGCGCCCGCACAACTCCGGGCACTGGACGCAGGACGGCGCGATGACGTCGCAGTTCGCGAACCACGTCCGCGCGATCCTGGATCTGCCGCTGGGCGACCCGCGTCCGCGCGCGAAGTGGACGGTCATGGCGAACGTCCTCGGCGGCGACTACCCGGACATGTACCAGGCGTACCTGCACTGCATGGCGCGTGACCCGCAGCTCAAGATCCACATGTACGGAAAGGACGTGAAGCCCGGCCGCAAGGTCGGCCACGTCAACACCTACGGCGACGACCTCGACGACGCGCTGGAGCGCGCCCGTCATGCCGCCGGCTACCTGCGAGGAACGATCACCGAATGACGACCCCTGCTGCTTCCGCTCCCGTAGTCGGCATCGTGATGGGGTCGGACTCCGACTGGCCCGTCATGGAGGCGGCCGCCAAGGCGCTGGACGAGTTCTCGATTCCGTACGAGGTCGACGTCGTCTCGGCGCACCGGATGCCGCGCGAGATGATCGCGTACGGCGAGGAGGCGGACGGCCGAGGCCTCAAGGTGATCATCGCGGGTGCGGGCGGCGCGGCGCACCTGCCGGGCATGCTGGCGTCGGTGACGCCGCTGCCGGTGATCGGCGTACCGGTGCCGCTGAAGTACCTCGACGGTATGGACTCCCTGCTGTCCATCGTGCAGATGCCGGCAGGCGTACCGGTGGCGACGGTGTCGGTGGCGGGCGCGCGGAACGCGGGCCTCCTGGCGGCGCGCATCCTGGCCGCTCACGACCCGGACCTCCTCTCCCGCATGCGGGAGTTCCAGCAGGAGCTGAACGACCAGGCGACGGAGAAGGGCAAGCGGCTGCGTGCGAAGGCGCAGGGCGCGGACTCGTTCGGCTTCGGCAAGTGACGTCCCCGGACCTGACCAGGGCCCGCGAGCTGCTGGCCGCGCACCCGGTGGTCGACGGCCACAACGACCTGCCGTGGGCGCTGCGCGAGCAGGTCCGCTACGACGTGGACCGCCGCGACATCGCCACCGACCAGTCGGCGCACCTGCACACGGACATCCCGCGCCTGCGCGCGGGCGGCGTGGGCGCGCAGTTCTGGTCGGTGTACGTACGCTCCGACCTGGCCGGGGACGACGCGGTGAGCGCCACGCTGGAGCAGATCGACGTGGTCACCCAGCTCCTGGCCCGTTACCCGGACGACCTGGCGCGAGCCCTTACGGCGGACGACATGGAGTCGGCGCGGGCGGACGGGCGGATCGCCTCCCTGATGGGCGCGGAGGGTGGCCACTCGATCAACAACTCCCTGGCCACGCTGCGGGCGCTGCACACGCTGGGCGTGCGCTACATGACCCTGACGCACAACGACAACATCGCGTGGGCGGACTCGGCGACGGACGAGCCGGGAGTGGGCGGTCTCTCCCCCTTCGGCCATGAGGTGGTCCGCGAGATGAACCGCGTCGGCATGCTGGTGGACCTGTCCCATGTGGCGGCCACGACGATGCGGGCGGCGCTGGCCACGTCGGTGGCGCCGGTGATCTTCTCCCACTCCTCGGCGCGTGCGGTCTGCGACCACCCGCGCAACATCCCGGACGATGTACTGGCGCTGCTGCCCGCGAACGGCGGGGTCGCCATGGTGACGTTCGTGCCGAAGTTCGTGCTGCCGGAGGCGGTGGAGTGGACGCGGCGCGCGGACGAGAACATGCGCGCGTACGGCTTCCACCACCTGGCGATGACGTCGGAGGCGATGAAGGTGCAGCGCGGGTTCGAGGACGCGAACCCGCGTCCGGTCGCGACGGTGGCCACGGTCGCGGACCACCTCGACCACATGCGCGAGGTGGCGGGCATCGACCACGTGGGCATCGGCGGCGACTTCGACGGGACGGCGTTCACGCCGGCGGGCCTGGAGGACGTGGCGGGCTACCCGAACCTGATCGCGGAGTTGCTGAGGCGGGGCTGGTCGGACCCGGACGTGGCGAAGCTGACGTGGCACAACGCGGTACGGGCGCTGCGCGACGCGGAGGCGGTGTCCAGGGCACTCCGACACCGCCCGGTGCCGAACGCGACACTGACCGAACTGGACGGGTAGGCCGGGTACGGCGGCGGTGCCGGTGCCGGTACTGCCTGGGGGCTTCGGGGTCGGTGCCGCGCCGGGGCGTCTCCTCGGGTGCCGAACGTTCGGGCAACGCGCTTCGTTCGGCCTGGTTGCATTCGACACCCTGCGGGGAGCGCCCCGCCACGTCCCCTCCTGCCACCGCGACCGATGGACCGGGATGGGGCGCGCCCCCAACCCCCTCGAAGGCCCACCACCGACCCGCAGGACCCGACGCCGGGCACGGCCGGCCCCACCGGAAGCCTGCGCCTCTCAAGGCTCCTCCGCCTACGGGCGGCCGGTTCTCTGCCGTGTCGGGTGGTCCCGGGGGGTGAATGCGTCAAGGGTCTGCGGGGGCCGGCGGTGGGTGTGGTCCGCTGGAAGCCTGCGCTTTTCATCGCGCTCCTCGTACGGGCGGGCCGGGTAGTGGTTACCGGCAACCGTCACCCCGGGGGTCTGGGGGCGTGCCCCCAGTTCGGGAAGGGGCGGGTAGGGGAAGCCCCGCGCAGCGGCCCCCCGACTCCGCCGCACGCACGGGCCGTACCCCGAACGCACCACTCGCCGCGAACCCTCGCCGCTCCCGTGGCACCGTGGCCGTACTGCGTCCATGAATTCGGAGTCCCGTCATGGCAGATCTGCAGGACGACCCGCACTCTTCGTCCACCACCGCGGTCGGCGAGCTCGACCGAATAACGCCGACGGCCGTCCCGAACCACACGGAACCCGCACGACCGGAGTCCGTGCTTCAGCCCGCGCCGCCGGCAGAGATCACCGAGCTCGAGCCCGAGCCGCCGACAGAGCTCGTCGATCCCGATCTCGTCGAACCCGAGCCCGAGCCCGGGCTCGAGCCCGAGCCCGAGCCCGAGCCCAGCGAGCCCCAGCTCGCGCCCGCCGTCCCCCAGGACAGCCTCAGCCGCGCCCGCGCGCTCCTCGTCGAGCATCCCGTCGCCGACGGGTACAACCACCTCGCCCGGACCCTCGGGGAGCGCCAGTGGCACGATCTCGAACTCGGTGAGAGCACCCTCGACACCGACATCCCCCGCCTGCGCACCGGCGGCGTAGGCGCCCAGTTCTGGTCGCTCCTCGTCCCGGCGGAGTACGCCGGCGACCGGGCCATCAGCGCCACGCTCGAGCAGATCGACCTCGTCAAGAAGGTCGTGGCGGCCTACCCCGAAGGCCTGCGCCTCGCCCTCACCGCCGGCGACATGGCCGACGCCCGCAACTGCGGACGCATCGCCTCCCTCCTCGGCCCCGTCTCCGGCCACGCCCTCGGCGAGTCCCTGGGCACGCTCCGCGCCTACCACGCACTCGGCGTACGCAGCCTCGCGTTCGTCGGCACGCGCTGGGCAGGGGCCAAGGGGGAGGGGCTGACCCCCTTCGGGCAGGAAGTCGTACGGGAGATGAACCGCCTCGGCGTACTCATCGACCTGACCGGCGCCCCGGCCGAAACCGTGCACGGCGTGCTGTCCGTCAGCCGCGCCCCGGTCGTCCTCTCCCACTCGGGCGCCCGCGCGCTGACCGACGCCCCGGCCAACGCCTCCGACGACGTACTGCGCGCCCTCACCCCGTACAAGGGCGTCTGCATGGTCGGCTTCGCCCCCGAACAGACCGTGCGCCGGGTGGCCGATCACCTCGATCACGTGCGCGAGGTGGCGGGCAGGGAGTGTGTGGGACTGAGCGGCATGTACGGGGCGGATGTGGCGGACGTACCGCACGCGAACGACCTCCGGGACGTCTCCTGCTACCCGCATCTCATCGCGGAGCTTCTCGACCGCGGTTGGGACGGGGCCGACATCGCCCTGCTGACGTGGGGCAACGCCGCACGGGTGGTACGGGACACGGAGTTCACCTCCCGCGCCGCCCGTCGGCGCCGCCCCGTGCCCATCGCCCCGTGACGGCGGTCGCCGATCAGGAGGAGCAGAGGCAGAACGGGTGCCGCGCCCGCCGCCCGAGGAGCTGACGAGGCGGCGGGCAGGAAACGCAAAGGCGCCCCCTCGCGCCGGGCCGCCACCGGCCTCGGCTCAAGGGGGCGCCCCGAGAAACCGAACCATCCTTACGCCTTCGGGCGGCCCATCGCCCGGTACGTCCAGCCCGCCCCGCGCCACAGCTCCGGGTCCAGCGCGTTGCGCCCGTCCAGGATCAGCCGCTCCGAAGCCACCTCGCCCAGTGCCTCCGGGTCCAGCTCCCGGAACTCGCGCCACTCCGTCAGGTGCAGCACCACATCCGCGCCGCGCACCGCGTCGACGGCGGTCGGCGCGTAGCCCAGGGTCGGGAAGAGACGCTGCGCGTTCTCCATGCCCTTCGGGTCGTAGACCGTGACCTGGCCGCCCTGGAGGTGGATCTGCCCGGCGACATTGAGCGCGGGCGAGTCCCGTACGTCGTCCGAGTCCGGCTTGAAGGTCGCGCCCAGCACCGCGACCCGCTTGCCCAGGAAGCCGCCGGTGCCGCCCACCGCCTCGCGCGCCAGCTCGACCATGTGACCGCGCCGGCGCATGTTGATCGAGTCGACCTCGCGCAGGAAGGTGAGGGCCTGGTCGGCGCCCAGCTCACCCGCGCGCGCCATGAACGCCCGGATGTCCTTCGGCAGACACCCGCCGCCGAACCCGATGCCCGCCCGCAGGAACTTCTTGCCGATCCGTTCGTCGTACCCGATCGCCTCGGCCAGCTTCACCACGTCGCCGTCGGCCGCCTCGCACACCTCGGCCATGGCGTTGATGAACGAGATCTTCGTCGCCAGGAAGGAGTTCGCGGACGTCTTCACCAGCTCGGCGGTCGGGAAGTCCGTCACGACGAAGGGCGACCCTCCCTCGATCGGACCGGCGTACACCTCGCGCAGCAGCTTCTCCGCGCGCTCGCTCTCCACGCCCGCCACGATCCGGTCCGGGTGCAGCGTGTCCTGTACGGCGAACCCCTCGCGCAGGAACTCCGGGTTCCACGCCAGCTCCGCGTCCGCCCCCACCGGCGCCAGCTCCGCGAGCTTCGCCGCGAGCCGGGCGGCGCTGCCGACCGGGACGGTCGACTTGCCGACGACGAGGGCGGGGCGGGTGAGCTGCGGCGCGAGCGAGGCGAAGGCGGACTCGACGTAACTCATGTCGCACGCGTACTCGCCGTGCTTCTGCGGCGTGTTCACGCACACGAAGTGCACGTCGCCGAACGCGCCGATCTCCTCCCAGGAGGTCGTGAAGCGCAGGCGTCCGCTGGAGCCCTCGATGCCCGCGACGTGCTTGCGCAGCAGCTCCTCGAGCCCCGGTTCGTACATCGGGACCTTCCCGGCCGCCAGCATCTCGATCTTCTCCGGCACCACATCGAGGCCGAGGACTTCGAAGCCCAGCTCAGCCATGGCCGCGGCGTGTGTGGCGCCGAGGTATCCGGTGCCGATCACGGTGATCTTGAGGGCCATGGAGTGCTCCAGAGAGATACGGGCAGACATTCGCCGACCGAGCATAGTCGGGCATGCCCACGGGAACCGGCTCCCGCGTTGCCCCCTGTCGGCAAGCTCACGTATCCCTCGGGGCGGCCTGCCCCCTAAAATTGGGTTACTTAACGGTAGTTAGCATCTTTGGGGAGTGAGAGACCTTGGCAGGCTCGCCTGATTTCGACCTGTACCGCCCGTCCGAAGAGCACGACATGCTCCGTGACGCGGTGCGCTCGCTCGCCGAGGCGAAGATCGCGCCGTACGCCGCAGAGGTCGACGAGGAGGCCCGCTTCCCGCAGGAGGCGCTGGACGCCCTGGTCACCTCCGACCTCCAGGCCATCCACGTCCCCGAGGCCTACGGCGGCGCGGGCGCCGACGCGCTGGCCACCGTCATCGTCATCGAAGAGGTCGCGCGTGTCTGCGCCTCCTCCTCCCTGATCCCGGCGGTCAACAAGCTCGGCTCACTCCCGGTCATCCTCTCCGGCAGCGAGGACCTCAAGAAGAAGTACATGACCCCGCTCGCCAAGGGCGAGGGCATGTTCTCGTACGCCCTGTCCGAGCCGGACGCGGGCTCCGACGCGGCGGGCATGAAGACCAAGGCGGTCCGCGACGGCGACTACTGGGTCCTTAACGGCGTGAAGCGGTGGATCACCAACGCGGGCGTCAGCGAGTACTACACGGTCATGGCCGTCACCGACCCGACCAAGCGTTCCAAGGGCATCAGCGCCTTCGTCGTCGAGAAGTCGGACGAAGGCGTCTCCTTCGGCGCCCCGGAGAAGAAGCTCGGCATCAAGGGCTCGCCGACCTGCGAGGTCTACCTCGACAACGTCCGCATCCCCGCCGACCGCATGATCGGCGAGGAGGGCACCGGCTTCGCCACGGCGATGAAGACCCTGGACCACACCCGCATCACGATCGCGGCCCAGGCGCTCGGCATCGCCCAGGGAGCCCTCGACTACGCCAGGGGTTACGTCCAGGAGCGCAAGCAGTTCGGCAAGCCGATCGGCGACTTCCAGGGCGTCCAGTTCATGCTGGCCGACATGGCCATGAAGCTGGAGGCCGCCCGCCAGCTGACGTACGCGGCCGCTGCCAAGTCCGAGCGGGTCGACGCGGACCTGACCTTCTTCGGCGCCGCGGCCAAGTGCTACGCATCCGACGCGGCCATGGAGATCACCACGGACGCGGTCCAGCTCCTCGGCGGCTACGGCTACACCCGCGACTACCCGGTGGAGCGCATGATGCGCGACGCCAAGATCACGCAGATTTACGAAGGTACGAACCAGGTCCAGCGCATCGTCATGGCCCGCAACCTGCCGTAACCCGAATCCCGGATACAGACCAGTCGGCCCCCGGCATCGTGCCGGGGGCCGCGCCTCTGCACTTGGGGCCGGCCGTCAGAGCCGTACCGATACGTTGCCCACCGTGGCCAGTATTGTCAGCTCCCCGCCGATGGCTTCGAGGTAGGCAGCCATGGTCGACGTATCCAGACGCACACCCCCACGCTCGATCTGGCTGATGCGCCCCTGAGTCACCCCCATGGCCTTCGCCACCTGGACCTGCGTCATCCCCTGAGCTTTCCGGAGCGAGGCCAGTTCATGTCCCCGCTCCGCGTCGACCATCTCTCGCTTGATGGCGTCGATGCGCTCGCGCTTCTCCGGCGTGATGTCTGCCGTGAGGTCGGTCATGCTGCCGAGCTTCATGATTTGTCCTCCTCCTTCAAAGCTTCAAGGTAGGCGATGTACTTGGCGTCGGCCTCTCTGATCGCTTTGGGGTACCAAGCCGTCCACTGTCGCCCGCTCGCCTTGTTCCCCGCAACGAGAAACACTGCCCGTCGTACTGGATCGAAGATGAACAGCATCCGGATGCTGACCGTGCTCCCGCTACGCGGGCGAAGCTCACGCATGTTGCGGAAACGGCTGTCCTCGATGGCGCCCACGGTCGGACGACGTAGTGCCGGCCCCGATTCTTGAAGTCTCTCCAACGCGGCGATGACGTGATCGTGACTATCCGGATCCTCCTTCGCGAGCGCTTGAATCCACTCCAGGACATCGCTGAAGAACCTCAGCTCGTACGGGCGGCCATCCACCCCCAGATATTAGCTCAAGCTAATGTCGGGGGCAATTGTGCGCCGCGGAAGACGGAGGGGCTCGGACGGTGATCCGTCCGAGCCCCTCCGCCGTGCATGCCCGCCGCCCCTAATTACCGGTGACCGTGACCTTCTCGTCGTTCTTGAGCTGCTGCACGAGCTGCGCGACCTTCGCCTTGTCCCAGACCAGGTTGCCGCCGCTGCTGCCCGAGATCGGGATGTTCATCGACGTACCCTCGCCGCCCGTGACGCCCTTCATGGCAAAGAACATCTGGCCCAGGGACCACAGGCTCATGTCCTTGTCGACGATCAGCGTGTCGAGGCCGGCGCCCATGGTCGGGTAGAGCTTGAACGGGTTGAGGATCGTGCCCGGCGTCGCCGTCTGGCTCGCCAGCGCCGCCAGGAACTTCTGCTGGTTCTTCGTACGGTCGAGGTCGCTGCCCGCGAAGGCGTAGCGCGTACGGACGAAGGCCAGGGACTGCTCGCCGTTGAGGGTCTGCTTGCCCGCCTGGAAATCGGCGCCCGACTTCTTGTCCTTGAAGGCCTTCGGGATGTCCATCTCCACGCCGCCGATCGCGTCCACGATGTTGGCGAAGCCGGCGAAGCCGATCTCGACGTAGTGGTCGATGCGGAGGTTGGTGTTGTGCTCGACGGTACGCACCAGCAGCTCGGGGCCGTCCTCGGCGTACGCCGCGTTCAGCTTCACGCGCCGGCCCTGGGCCGGGAACTTCTTACCGGACTCCGAGCCGACGAAGGACGGTATCTCCACGTCGGAGTCGCGCGGCAGCGAGATGAGCGTCGGGCCGTTGGAGCCGTCGTGAAGGATCATCATCGAGTCGGTCCGCTTGCCCTCGGCCGACCCGGTGCGCAGCCTCTGCTTGTCGTCGGCGCTCATGCCCTCGCGGCTGTCGGAGCCCACGATCAGGTAATTGGTGCCGTCGCCGGCCTCCGGCCGGTCGATGACCTTCGCCAGGTCGACCTCGCGCTTGAGCTTGCCGTCGGCCCAGAAGTACGTACCGATGGATAGGGCGAGGAGCACGACGACCAGCGTCAGTGATCCGACCTTGAAGCGGCGTCTCCAGTCCGGCGCCGGGCCGACGCGCGGCGCGCGGGGCGGCCGGCCACCGCCGCCACCGCCGTAGACCTGGCCCGTGTTGTAGCCGTCGCCGTGGGAGCCCTGGCCGTAGCCGTCGTCGTAACCCTGCGGCTGCTGCGGCACCGGGTGGCGCACCGGAGGGACGGGGGCGGCGGGCGGCGGGACCTGGCCGCGCTGGACATGCCTCATCACCCGCGCGCCCTCGGGCTGCGCGCCGCCGCTGCCGCGCCCGTGCGGGTCGTTGCGGTCGTTCCATCCGTCCGGCCAGTCGCTCATGCGGACCAGTGTGCAGGCAGAGGGTGGGCCGCTTACAGGGCGGGTGGGAAATCGGGGCAGGGCTGTTGCAGAGCTGATGCAATGTGCCCCACGCATAAGGTGGAGGGCATGACAGATCAGCCCCAGCACCCGGAAGATGATATTCCGGGCAAGCCCACCGCAGCCTCCCGCACCACGCTCAGCCACATCATGACGGGCAGCGACACCAACCTCCTCGGCACGGTGCACGGCGGCGTGATCATGAAGCTGGTGGACGACGCGGCGGGCGCCGTGGCGGGCCGGCACTCCGGCGGGCCGGCCGTCACCGCCTCCATGGACGAGATGGTCTTCCTGGAGCCGGTCAGGGTCGGGGACCTGGTCCATGTGAAGGCACAGGTCAACTGGACGGGCCGGTCCTCGATGGAGGTCGGCGTACGGGTCCTGGCCGAGCGCTGGAACGAGTCGACCCCGGCCACCCAGGTCGGCAGCGCCTACCTCGTGTTCGCCGCCGTCGACGCCGACGGCAAGCCCCGCCGCGTCCCGCCCGTCGTACCCGAGACGGAGCGCGACCGCCGCCGCTACCAGGAGGCGCAGATCCGGCGCACGCACCGCCTCGCGCGCCGCCGCGCGATCAAGGAACTTCGGGACAAGCGCGCCGCCGAGGGTCTGGACACGGAGATCTGACGCGCTCCGTTACGGGCAGACGACCTGGTCGCCGGTGACCGTGCCGAACTCCCCGTGGTACGGATCGTCCGCCCGTACCGGCCGCACACCCTTGAAGTCCGTACCCGCCAGCACCTTCATCAGCCCGCCCTGCCCCTCCACCGCCCGCAGCTCGCATCCGGGCAGCGCCGCCTGGAGCGACTTCGCCGAGCGGTCCCAGCGCGGGTCGTACGTGACGAGCGTGCGCCGCACATCGTGCCGGTCCGCGTCCTCGGGGGCGCGGGTGGTCCTGAAGCCGGTGGAGCGCAGCGCGTCGTCCACGCGCTTGCCGATGCCCCTGGTCAGCGTCCCGTTGTAGACCTGTACGGCGATCTGCTGCGGCGCCACGTCGACGAGCGTCGCCGTCTTCTTGGGACGCACCGGCGCGAGCGGCTTGTCCTCGCGCAGGGACTGGAAGAGCTTCTTGGACTTCGCCTCGTCCCATTTGACGGTCGAGCCGATGCCCTCCACGGGAGGGCCGGCTCCGGCGACCGGTACGGACGTGAACTCCGACGACGCCGGTGTGAAGCCCCGCATCGCCTGCCCCAGCGCGAGGATCTCCTCCGTACCGAAGCCCTTGTCCGCCCGTACCGAGCCGAGCAGCGTGGATGTCATCTCCCGCAGCTTCACCGGGTTGAGCAGGACGCCGCGCGTGCCGGCCTTCGCGATGAGGGCGGCGAGGAAGCGCTGCTGGCGCTGCATCCGGCCGAAGTCGGAGGCGCCGTCGATGTGCCGGGAACGGACGTACTGGAGGGCCTGGCCGCCGTTCAGCCGGTGGGTGCCGACGGGCAGGTCGAGGCCGGTGTAGTTGTCCTTGAGCGGGCGGACCGTGCAGACCTCGACCCCGCCGATCACGTCCACCGTCTTCATGAAGCTGCTGAAGTCGACCTCCAGATAGTGGTCGATCTTCACCTTCGTCATGTGCTCCACGGTCCGCACTGTGAGCCCCGGACCGCCTTCCGCGTACGCGGCGTTGATCTTCGCCGGGTGCGTGTTGTGGTGCTTGCCGGTCGACTGGTCGGTGTGCTCGGGCACCTCGGCGTAGCTGTCGCGCGGCAGGCTCACGATGCTCGCGCGCTCCTTGTCGGCGGAGATGTGCACCACCATGATCGTGTCGGTGCAGTGGCAGGGTTCGCCGCCCAGCCGGTACTTCTCCTTCTCCTCCGCCGTGATCTTGTCGCGGCCGTCGGTGCCGACGAGCAGGATGTTCGTGCCGTGGCCGGCCGCCGGGCGGTTCTTCATGTCCTTGAACGGGTCGACCCGCTCGATACCGGTCTCCATCCCGGAGACCACGGCGTGACCGATGCCACCCGCGCACAGCACAAGGACCGAGATCGTGGTGAACAGGCGCATCGACCACGGAGGGCGCTCGTCCTGCCTTCGACTGCGGCCCTTCTGCGGACGGGGCGACTTGGGCACGTGGGAAACCTCCGCGAAGGCAAGGGGGGATCACCGGCAACGTAGGCCCATACGATCAACGTCCCGGGCAGCGACGCGGCCGCTGCGCCCCGTGTCCCCCGTTCGCGGTAACGTGACCCCCGATATGAACGCCACACCCGCAGTCTCCGTGATCATGCCGGTCCTCAATGAGGAGCGGCATCTGCGCAACTCGGTCCGCCACATCCTGGAGCAGGAGTACGACGGCGAGATGGAGGTGGTGATCGCGATCGGCCCGTCCTCGGACCGGACCGAGGAGATCGCCGCCGAACTGGTACGGGAGGACGCTCGCGTCCACACCGTCCCGAATCCCACCGGCCGTACCCCGGCAGCGCTGAACGCGGCCATCAGGGCCTCCCGGCACCCCGTCGTGGTGCGGGTCGACGGCCACGGAATGCTCTCGCCGAACTACATCGCGACCGCCGTCCGCCTCCTGGAGGAAACCGGCGCGCAGAACGTCGGCGGCATCATGCACGCCGAGGGCGAGAACGCCTGGGAGGACGCGGTCGCGGCCGCGATGACGTCGAAGATCGGCGTCGGCAACGCGGCGTTCCACACGGGCGGCGAGGCCGCGCCGGCGGAGACCGTGTACCTGGGTGTCTTCCGCCGCGAGGCCCTGGAACAGCAGGGCGGCTACAACGAGGAGTTCATCCGCGCCCAGGACTGGGAGCTGAACTTCCGGATCCGCGAGGCGGGCGGCCTGATCTGGTTCTCGCCCGAGCTCAAGGTCCAGTACCGCCCGAGGCCCTCCGTCAAGGCCCTCGCCAAGCAGTACAAGGACTACGGCCGCTGGCGGCACGTCGTCGCCCGCTACCACGCCGGCTCGATCAACCTGCGCTACCTCGCCCCGCCGACCGCCGTCTGCGCGATCGCCGCGGGCATCGTCGTCGGCGCCGCGCTCACGCCCTGGGGCTTCGTCGTCCCGGCCGGCTACCTGGCGGCGATCGTGGCGGGCTCGGTCCCGGCGGGCAAGGGCCTGTCGCTGAAGGCGCGGGCGCAGATCCCCGTCGCCCTGGCGACCATGCACATGTCGTGGGGCTTCGGCTTCCTGACCAGCCCGCGCGCCCTCGCGAAGAAGGTCATCGCGAGCCGCCGCCCGGCGGTCCGGACGGCCGACGCCGAGGCCCGGACCCAGGCGTAGTACGTACGGAGAAGAAGCCCCGGGCCGCGCGACATTCGCGTGGCCCGGGGCTTCTTCTCCGTATACGCACCGACTACCGGGTGAAGCCCGGCTGCACGTCCATACAGGCGCCGGTGTCCTCGCCGTTCAGCGCGCGGGCGGACTTGAGGGTCTCTGCCTTGTCCTTGGCGTCGTCCTTCGCCGCGGACTTGGGGTACGTACTGCCGGTACGCCAGTCCGCGCCCACGACCAGCGTGACGCCCGAGACGTCGGTGGACTTCTTCGCCGAACTCAGCGGCAGCCCGAGTGACTTGGCGACCGCCTGCGCGTCGCCCTCCAGGTCGACGCTCGGGAAGTAGACCGTCGTCCGCTCCAGCGGGTTGCGCTGGGTGTCGGCCTTCGCCTGCGTGAAGCCCTTTTCCGCCAGTACGCCGGCGACTGCGGAGGCGCGCCCTGCCGCCGCCCCCAGTGCGTCCGTGTAGGTGCCGTTCTGCACCATCACGCCGATCTCCGCGTCCGGAGCGGCCGGGTCCTCGGACGCCTTCGGCTTCTGCTTCTTCGACGCCTTGCCGTCCAGGGGGGTGTCCTCGCGGACCAACTTGAAGAGCAGTTCGGCCTCGCCCGGCTTGGGCACGACCCTGGCACCCGAGGGCACCGACGGCATGGTGGTCATGGTGATGCGCGCCGTCGGGACCTTCTTGAGCTCCTCGGCGAGGTCGTACAACTTCTTGACGGTGTCGAGGTCCTCGTCGACGACGAGCGCCCGGGTGGCGGACTCGGCGAGCTTGCGCAGCTTGATCGGGTCGCTGAGCTTGGTCTCCTTGAGCTCACGGACCATCGAGTTCATGTACATGTGCTGCCCGTGGGCACGGGCGAGGTCGGTGCCGTCCTCGAAGCCGTAACGGGTGCGCAGCCACTGGAGGGCCTGCTCGCCCTTGATGTACGTCGTGCCTTCCTTCAGCTTCAGGCCCGAACCCTTGCCGTCCCTGGTGCGGGATTCGACGTTGTCGCTGACGCAGACCGGGACACCGCCGATGGCGTCCGCCATGGAGACCACACCGGAGAAGTCGATCATCATGAAGTGGTCGATGGTGATGCCGGTCAGCTTGTACCAGGTGGCCACCGTGCAGCCCGGACCGCCGCGTCCGAGACTCTCGTTGGTCATCCGCAGATTCGTGGTCGCCGGATAGACCTCGTCGGTTTCCGGGTCCGTGCACTTGGGCATCTTCAGCAGCGTGTCGCGCGGCATGCTGATCACCGAGATGTTGCTGCGGTCGGCGGAGACGTGCAGCAGCATCTGCACGTCGGCGAGCGGCGGGCCGTCGAAGGTGTCCTTGGCGCCGCCGAGCCGCTTGTTCGCGTCGGAGTTACGCGCGTCCGAGCCGATGAGCAGGATGTTCAGCGGAGTCTGGCCCGCGGCGTTGACCTTGTGATCGGCCATCGGCTTGTCGCCGAGGTTCAGTTCTTCCTTCTTCAGGTTGCTGTTGAGATGGCGGTAGTAGAGGTATCCGGCGCCGGCCGTGCCGAGTATCAGCAGGGACAGTACGGCGGCGACCCAGCGCAGTATCCGCCGCTTGCCCCGTCTGCCGCGCCGACGCCCGCCCCCGCGCCGCCGGGGCGGCCCGGTGCCCTCGGGGGCGGGGCTCCCCGTGACCGGCTTCGTGCCGTCCGTGGCCCCGGCCGCCCCGCCTTCGTACAGGCTGTCGTCCCACCCGCGTTCATCAGCGTCCGGGACGCCTGGTCGCGTCCTCTCCCCACGCACGCTGTTCTTCCCCACCCCTGGCCCCCCAGTTGTTCATGCGCGCCGCACAACCCGGTGACCCGGCTTCACTTGGCGCAGACCTTCTTGTCTGCTTCGACCTTCTCCACCTCGGGCGGCTTCACCGGACCGGTGATGGGCACCCCTTCGCCCTTGAAGTCGGCGCCGAGGGTCAGGACCATCGCCTGCATCTCGTCCGCGTCCTCGGCGCCCTTCTTGAGCGCCGTGGCGGGCAGGCCCATCAGGTCGGCGAGCTTGCGCGCCTGGTCGGCCTGGTTCGGTGCGTACTCAAGAGTAGTCTTGGCGGTCTTCTCCGGGGCATTGCTCTTGTTCGTGGACTTGACCACGCCCTTTTCGACCTGCAGCCAGTTGAGGGTCTTCTGCGCGGCCCCGGCGGTGTCGCTGCCGTTGTAGACGTCGACGCGTACCTCGGAGGCTTCGGCCCTCGGCCCCTTGAGCAGCGCGGCCTGCTTGCTCTTGGCGGCCTTCTCCTTCTTCTTCACCTCGGTGAAGGAGGTGTCGGTCTGCAGCATGCTGAAGACCTGGGGGGCCTTGACCGGGTCCAGTACGACGGTCGCCCTGACCTTCTCATTGGGGTTGTCGACCACGGGGATCGTCGTAAAGGTGATGTTCTTGAGTTCGATCCGGCCCAGTTCCTCGGCGAGACCGGTCAGTTTCGGGATGTCACCGATGGCCTGGTCCACCGTGAGTGCCTTGGTGGCCGCGTCCGCCAGCGCGAGCATCCTCTTGGGGTTGCCGAGGGTCTCTTCCTTCATCTTGCGGATCATCGAGGCGATGAACTGCTGCTGCATCTTGATCCGGTCGAGGTCGCTCTCGTTGCCGAGGCCGTGCCGGTTGCGGAGGAACGCGAGCGCGTCCTCGCCCTCGAGTGTGTGGTCCCCCGCCGCCAGATCGAGCTTGGAGTACTGGTCGTCCTTGATGGGCTCGGTCAGGCAGACGTCCACGCCTTCGATCGCGGTGGTCAGCGTCTTGACCGCGTTGAAGTCGGCCATCATGAAGTGGTCGATCGGGACACCGGTGATCTGCTTGACCGTGCGCATGGTGCAGCCCGGGTCACGGCCTGCCACACCGAAGCTCTCGTTGAACTTCGTGTACGCCTTGCCGGGGATGATCTTTTTCGTGCCGTCCGGCTGATTGGTGGGGCAGTCGGGGATATCGGTCTTCAAGTCACGGGGGATGCTCAGAGCCGTCGCGTTCGTGCGGTCCTCGGACACATGGAAGAGGAACGTCGTGTCCGCGTGGCCCGTGGTGTTCTCCCGGTCCCCGTAGCCTTCGTTGCCCTCGCCGGTGCGCTTGTCCGTGCCGATGATCAGGATGTTGAGCGGCCCGTCCTTCAGGGAGCCGCCGTTGGCGGCGTCACCCACGTCGACCGAGTTGATGTTCCCGTTCAGACGGTCGTAGAGGACGTACCCGCCGACCGAGGCGCCCACGAGCACGAGACCCATGACGCCACCCGTCCACAGCAGCGCCTTCTTCTTGCCCGACTTCTTCGCCTTGCGCTTGCGCCGGCCGGCCTGCGGGTCGGGCCCGCCGGGGCCCTTGCCGTCGGAGCCGTTCGCGGCGCGGCGACTGCGCTGGACGGGAACTTGCCGCCGCGGGGTGGCGGTTGCCGCTCGGGTGGTTCTTCCGGAGCGGGGGCCCGGGGGAGGGGATGCGGGCGACTGCCCTGCGGATTGGTCCAGTCGCAATTCGTAATCACCGGTGGCCGGGTTCAGCACCCACTGGTCTGCGGGGTCGATTTCTTCCGCCCGCCCACGGTTTTGCGCATCCACGGTTGCTTGAGTCCTCCGTCGGGTGCCACACGAGGCGCCTCCCCCAGGCCCTCTGGCGTTCATTCCAGCAGTGCGACCTCAGGGCCGGAAGCACCGGATCGCGTCACACTATCTGCCCAGTTCAGCGCGGGGCGACGTCCGTGACAAATTCCACTCCCCTTACAACTGGGCAATACGCCCAATCTGTGTCTGTTGATTGGCCGACCTTGGCCATGGCTTTACTCGCACTTGTCGGTGGCGGCATTGCTGCCGGTAAAAGTCGGAGTCGGAGCCGGACTCGACGGGCCCACATCGTCCGGCTTCTCATCGGCCGGGGTTTTGTCCTCCCCGTCCGGCTTCTCGGAGTCCGCCGGTACGACCGAGACGGGCGCGTCCTCGCGCAGCTGCTCGAACAGACGGCCCGCGTCCGGCTCGACGAGCTCGTCGCGGTTCGGGTCCTGCGCGTACGGCTGGCGGGGCACCGTCATGAACTGCACCCGCTCGGTGGGGATGTTCCGCATGCCGCGCACCAGGTTGTAGAGGTCCTTGAGCGAGTCGAGCCCGGGATCGGTCGTGAGGGACTTCGTCGCCGCGTCCAGCACCGGGTAGAGCCTGGTCGGATTGAGCAGTACGCCGTTGCTCTGCACCTTGTTCACCAGCGCGCCGAGGAACCGCTGCTGGCGTTCCATGCGTTCGGTGTCGCTGCCGTCGCCGATGGTCTTCCGGGCCCGTACGTAGCCGAGGGCCTGCTCCCCGTTCAGTTTCTGCCGGCCCTTGTCCAGCCGGAGCAGCGCGTCGTCGTCGTCGATCGGCTCCTTGAGGCAGATCTCGACGCCGTTCACCGCGTTGACCATCCCCTTGAAGCCGGCGAAGTCGACGACCATGTGGTGGTCCACCCGGACGCCGGTGAGCCGCTCGACCGTACGGATGGTGCACGCCGTACCGCCGAGCTCGAACGCCGAGTTGAACTGGGCGGACTGCTTCTTCGTACGGGTGCCGTCGGGCTTGCGGCAGCTGGGAATCTCCACCATGAGGTCGCGCGGCAGCGAGACCGCTGTCGCGCTCTTACGGTCCCCGGCCAGGTGCAGCAGGATCGTCGTGTCGGAGCGCTGGGTGCCCTCGTCGGGGCCGTACTTGCTGTTGCCCTTGCCGGAACGGGTGTCGGACCCGATGAGCAGGATGTTCTGGGCGTCCAGCGCGATGGGGGTGGGACGTTCCTTCTCGTACGCCTCCAGCTCGGCGGCGGCGGTGGTGTCCGTGGTGATGTTGCCGTCGAGCTTCCGGTAGAGCCACCAGCCGACGCCGGCCGCGAGGAGGAGTACGAAGGAGGCGCCGAGGGCGGTCCAACGGAGCCAGACCCGCTGCCCGCCGGCGTCGTCGCTTCCCCCCACGTCCGAGCTCTCGCCGTCTCCGTCTCCGGCGTCGCCCTCGTCCGCTCCCTCGTCCGCACCTTCCGTGGCCTGGTCGTCCTTCGCCTCGTCCTCCTCGTCCGGGGCGTCCGGTCCGGAGGGCGTGCCAGCACTGTCGGTCACGTCTGCGTCCATCCTTCACGGAGTCGGCGGCGCGCTGGGCCGCCGGTCGCAGGGGTAGACGGCTGAACCTCGCGCTTGGTTGTGCGGTGCGTACCGTCGATCATCCACCGGACTTCGGCGCTCCGGCCGCAGGGCTCGGCAGCGGGTGGGCCGGACGGGTGGCCCTCAGGGCGCTTGCAGTACCGCCGTGTTGGTGACCCGCTCGCTCTCGATCCGCTTGGTGAGACCGTCTTCGGAGAGCTGACCGAGGTTGCGGCACAGCACCACGGAACCGCCGACGGCGAGCGGCGCGAAGAGTCCCGAGGACAGCCCCTCCCAGGTGTCGTACGCCGGTCCCGACAGCAGCCGCGCCCCCGGACCGAGCCCCAGGGCCTCCGCGTCCGCGCGTGCCCGGTCGACCAGCTCCGCCCCCGTGAACTCCGTACCGCCGACCCGCAGCGCGGGCGCGTCCGCGTCCACCGGGGCGTACGGTGCGAAACGGTCGCCCTGCCCCGGCACCTCGACGGCGTAGTCCGCGAACCCGGCGGGCGGCTGTGGGAAGCGGCCGCCCAGCGGGCGCAGGGCGAGCGCCACGCGCTCCCCGCCGCACGCCCGCGCCTCCTCCAGCGTGTCGGGCCCGCTGACCACCAGATCGGCGTCGGCCGGGTCGCCGCCCACGTCCGCGACCACGCCGACCGACGAACAGGCGAGCAGCCAGACGGCGGTCTGCCAGTGCGCGGGCAGCAGCAGCGAGAGCCGGTCGCCGGGGGCGGCGGCGAGATCGCCCTGGAGCAGATTGGCGGTCTTGGCCACCCAATTGGCGAAGGTGACGACGGACAGTTCCACGCGCTCGCCGGTGGCGTCGTCGTAGAAGGTGACCAGGGGCTGGGCCGGGTCCGCGGCGAGCGCGGATCGCAGCAGGTCGGCGGGGGTGCGATCGGTAGCGTTCACCCGCGCAAGAGTACGCCGCGCCTTCGCGCGGGGGCCGCATCGCCGGGGTGCGGAAGGGCCGGCCGTACACCGGTTCGGCCGACGGCCCGTCAATTCCCCAATGGACATATTTATCCGCTTATGCCCAAGATCTACTGCATGCGTGCATTCCTTGTTTCCGCGATCGGAGTCGCGTGCGCCGCCGCTCTGGTCCTGCCCACCGCCGCCGTCGCCGCCCCGGCCCCCGCCGTCCCCGCGAGTACCGCGCCACCGGGCTCCACCCAGTCCCTGCCACTCGTGCCACTCCTGCCGGACACCCCCGGGAACGACCGGGCCGCGGGCACCGGCCCGCAGGGCCTGACGGAGCGTGACGCCAAGCCGTTCTCGCTGGTCGGGGTCATCTGGGACGACGCCGAGGCCGAACTCCACGGCACGGTCCAGGTCCGTACCCGCGCCACCGCGACCGGCACCTGGTCCGGCTGGCAGCAGATCGAGACCC
Source organism: Streptomyces sp. TRD_SC_5 (assembly GCF_056836825.1). Lineage (NCBI taxonomy): Bacteria > Bacillati > Actinomycetota > Actinomycetes > Kitasatosporales > Streptomycetaceae > Streptomyces > Streptomyces sp. TRD_SC_5. The sequence continues at coordinate 4,507,214 of NZ_JBWZZS010000001.1, forward strand.
ACAACCACGAGCACGCCCCCGACTCCGGGACGGCGGAACGCGAGACGGGGAAGGTCCGCGGCTCGACCGCGCCCCTGTGGGTCGGCGCGAGTGACGGCGTAGAGGTACGGGTACGGCCCGAGGCCGCCGCCACCGTACGCGGCGCCGCCCCACTCCCGTCCGGCCTGCGCCTGGAACTCGTGGACCCCGGCGACGACCCCCCTGCGGGCACCACGACGACAGCCACCGACGCGGCCGACGCGGGCGAAGCCAACGCCGACGACTCCGCGGCCCAGGCTGCCAACGGCGACGACGCGGACGACCCCCGGACCACCGTCATGACCGCGGAGGACGCGGCGGCCTCGGCGGTCAACGCCGATCTCGTACCGCTCGGTGCCACGGAAGTACCGGCCCTGAGCAAGGCGGAGACGGAGGCCCAGACCTTCGTACTGGGCGGAAAGCCCCTCATCGGGCCACGCCCGCGCATCGTCACGCGCAAGGGATGGGGTGCGAACGAACAGCTCCGCGAGCGCAACTTCGTCTACACGAGCCGCGTCAAGGCGGCCTTCGTGCACCACAGCGCGACCGGGAACAACTACAGCTGTTCGCAGGCCGACTCAGTCCTCCGCAGTATCTACCGCTACCACGTCAAGAGCAGTGGCTGGCGCGACTTCGGCTACAACTTCGCCGTCGACAAGTGCGGAAACATCTACGAAGGCCGGGCAGGGGGTGTGGCAAAGCCGGTCCTGGGGGCGCACACTCTCGGTTTCAACACCAACAGCACGGGCATCGCCGTACTCGGTACGTACAGCAAAAAAAACCCACCCGCCGCCGTCCTGAAATCAGTTGCGCGTCTCACGGCCTGGAAGCTCGGCCTGTACGGCGCCAACCCGCGCGCGAAGACAACACTCAAGTCCGGTGGCGGCAACCGCTACAAGAAGGGCACCGTCGTCAAGCTCAACGTCATTTCCGGGCATCGGGACGGATACGCCACCGATTGTCCGGGAGGCCGCCTCTACAGCAAGCTCGCCGAGACCCGGAAAGCCTCGGCCCGCCTTCAGGGCCGCTGACGGGCCGACCGGGGCATATCGAACAGTCTGCATACACTGGCCTGCCCGTACCCGGCCGGCCCCAGCAGGAAGCAGAGACGACAAGGTGACTGAAGCGATCCTCCTGGTCGGCGGCAAGGGCACCCGGCTGCGCCCGCTCACCGTGCACACGCCGAAGCCGATGGTCCCGGCGGCAGGCGTGCCCTTCCTCACCCACCAGCTGGCCCGCGCGCGGGCGGCCGGAGTCGAACACATCGTCCTCGCGACGTCGTACCTCGCCGAAGTCTTCGAGCCGCACTTCGGCGACGGCTCCGCGCTGGGCCTGCACCTGGAGTACGTCACCGAAGAGGAACCACTCGGCACCGGCGGCGCGATCCGCAACGTGGCCTCACGCCTGCACTCCTCTCCGAACGACCCGGTCCTGATCTTCAACGGCGACATCCTCACGGGTCTGGACATCGGCGCCCTGGTCTCCACGCACACCACATCGGGCGCGGACGTATCCCTCCACCTCACCCGGGTCGAGGACCCCAGAGCCTTCGGCCTGGTCCCCACCGACCCCACGGGCCGCGTAACGGCATTCCTCGAAAAACCGCAGACCCCCGAGGAGATCGTCACCGACCAGATCAACGCGGGTGCGTACGTCTTCCGCCGCTCGGTCATAGACACGATCCCCGCAGGCCGCCCCGTCTCGGTAGAACGCGAAACGTTCCCCGACCTCCTGTCCTCCGGAGCGCACCTCCAGGGCATGGTCGACTCGACGTACTGGCTGGACCTAGGCACCCCGCAGGCCTTCGTCCGCGGATCGGCGGACCTGGTGCTGGGCCGGGCCCCGTCCCCGGCGGTGCCGGGCCGCTGCGGCGACCGCCTGGTCCTGCCGACGGCGTCCGTCGCCACCGACGCGAAGCTCACGGGCGGCACGGTGGTGGGCGAGGGAGCGACCGTGGGCGAGGGCGCCCGCATCGACGGCAGCGCACTTCTCCCCGGCTGCGTGATCGGCGCGGGCGCGGTGATCACCGACTCTCTCATCGGCGCGGGCGCCAGGATCGGCGCTCGTACAGTCGTGTCCGGCGCGGTGATCGGCGACGGCGCGTCGGTGGGCGCGGACAACGAGCTGCGCGAGGGCGTACGGGTGTGGTGCGGCGCATCGCTCCCCGATGCCGCGCTCCGCTTCTCGTCGGACCAGTAACGGGCCGCGAACCCGTAGGCTCAAAGGCGACGACGCCCCTCCCGCACCAAAGGACCCCGCCCGTGTCAGGCCGCTTCGCGCCCCGCCCCGTCACCCGCACCACGGTGCGGGGCGGCGAGACGGCGACGCCGGCGCCCGTCCCACGCCCGACCACGGCCGTACCCTCCGCACGCACCCGGACCTGGACGCCACCGGGCCCGCTCGACCTGGGCCTGGTATTGGGACCACTTCGCCGCGGCCCGGCCGACCCCATGTTCCGTACGACCCCGGACGGCGCCTTCTGGCGGACCTGCCGCACACCGGCGGGCCCGGGCACGCTGCGGGCAGTGGCGCGCAGCGGCGCGGTGGAGGCAACAGCCTGGGGCGAAGGAGCGGACTGGCTGCTGGATCAACTCCCGCCGCTCCTCGGCTCGTTGGACGACCCCTCCGCCTTCGTGCCGCGCCACCGCATCGTCGCCGAGACATGGCGCCGACGCCCGGGCCTGCGCCTCGGCCGCACCGGCCTGGTCCTCGAATCCCTGATCGCCTCCATCCTGGAACAGAAGGTCACCACGGACGAGGCGTACCGCGCCTGGCGCCTGCTGATCCGCAAATACGGCGACCCGGCACCGGGCCCGGTGGAGACCCGCATGCACGTCATGCCCTCCCCACGAACCTGGTCCCTCATCCCCTCCTGGGAGTGGCACCGCGCGGGCGTGGACAGCAAGCGCTCGGCAACGATCCTGCGGGCGGTACGGGTGGCGAGGCGCCTGGAGGAGGCGTCCACGATGCCCCCGGAGGACGCCTCGGCCCGCCTGCAACTGATCCCGGGCATCGGCCCCTGGACGGCGGCGGAAACCCTCCAGCGCAGCAACGGAGCCCCCGACGAGGTATCAGTCGGCGACTACCACCTCCCCAGCACGATCGGCTACGCCCTGGCGGGCAACCGCGAGGCGGACGACGCGGCGATGCTCGAACTCCTGGCCCCGTACGCGGGCCAACGCCACCGAGCGGCCCGCCTGATCCTCCTCTCGGGCCGAACCCCACCCCGCAGAGCCCCCCGAATGACCCCGGGCAACATAGCGACCCTGTAACCGCCCCCCCCACGAGCCCGCGTCGCACTCCACGGTGGAGGGGCCGTGCGGGGCCGAGCCCGCAGGGCCCTGGTATCACGTGCACGGTGCCAGGAGGGGACGTGCAGGGGCGCTCCCCGCAGGGCGTCGAATGCAACCACCCCAACGAAACCCGACGTACCCGAACGTTCGACGCCCGAGGAGACGCCCCGGCGCGGCACCGACCCCAACGCCCCCGCAAAAGACGCCCACCGCGCCCCCGCTCAGCGCACCTCGATGAACGCCGCCGAATCCCTGGGCGGCCGCTCCTTCGGCGGCGCCGCCGCGTGGCCCACCGCCACAGCCCCCATCGGATCCCAGCCCTCCGGCAGCCCCAGCACCTCCCGCACCACATCACGGCAGAACATCGTCGACGAAACCCAAGCCGACCCCAGCCGTTCCCCCGCCAGCGCCACCAGCAGGTTCTGCACACCCGCCCCGGCCGCGACCACGAACATCTCCCGCTCCGCCGCGTCACGACGAGCGTCCCCGTACACATGCGAGCCGTCCATCACCAGACACGGCACCACCAGATACGGAGCCCGTCGCAGCACATCCCCCCGCCGCACCCGCTTCGCGACCGACTCCTCCGACTTCCCGTCGCCCCGCAGATCCGCCACCCACGCGTCCCGCATGGCGTCGAGCAGCGCCACCCGCGCCGTCTCCGACTCGACCAGTACAAACCGCCACGGCGTCGTATGGTGCGGTGCGGGCGCCGTCACAGCCGCCGCGACCGCGCGCCGTACCGCCGCCGGATCCACCGGCTCGTCCGTGAAGTCCCGCACCGTACGCCGCAGCGTCACCGCTTCCCGCACGGCCTCCGACGTCCCGAGCCGGAACATGTCGTCGCCCGCCGCCCGGACCAGGGCCCGCCCGCCGGCGTCCTCCCCACCCACCACATGCGCATGCGAAAGCCCCCGAACCACCGCGACCGGCAGCCCCGACGCCTTCCCCTTCACCAGATCCCCGGCCGCCGCCAGCTCATCCGCGACAGCGACGACCGTCACGTTCAGCGGATTGCCGTACGCATCCGTCCCGCCCCGCAGATCATCGAGAACCCGAACCCCAGCAGCCCCAATTGCCACATCCGTCAGCCCGTTGCGCCAAGGCCGGCCAAAGGTGTCGGTGACAACGACCCCCACCTCCACCCCCAGCGCATCCCGCACCCCGTCCCGGATCATCCGAGCCGAAGCATCGGGATCCTCCGGCAGCAACAGCACGGTCCCGGCGGCAGTGTTGGACGCGTCGACACCGGCAGCGGCCATGATCAGCCCCTGCCGGTTCTCGACGATACGAAGGGCCCCGCGCCGCGCGACCACCCGTACCGTCTCGGCGTCGATGGCCGCCTCGCGGTCGGCCGCCTCCATGACGCGCCCCTCCGCCTTGCTGACGATCTTCGAAGTGACCAGCAGGATGTCCCCGTCGACAAGCCCCGGCTCGGCAGCCGCGATCAGCTTTGCGATGTCGTCCCCGCCCCGCACCTCGGGCATCCCGCCCAACGCCCAAACGCGAAACCCCGGCGCGGCCGGCACGGACGCCGGCCCCGGCACAGGCACCGACGCCGGCCCCGGCACGGCCCCCGCCGTCGGCCCCGGCACAGGCACGGACGCCGGCCCGGGCACGGCCCCCGCCGTCGGCCCCGCGCCCTGGGCCGGAACCAGCGCGCTCACGCCCGGACCTCCTCGGCGAGCACCAGCGCCTCCCGGGCCATCGTGGCCGTCGCCTCGACGTCGGTCATCATCAGCGGAACGGCCCGGCACCGGATCCCCGCGCTCTCCACCTCTTCCACCACACCCGCGTCCACGGTGTCGACGAGCCACCCGTCGAGCAGCCCCGACCCGTAATGCCGCGCGACGGCCGCGGCCGTCGACTCCACACCCACCGCGGCCAGCATCTTGTCCGCCATGCCCCGGACAGGCGCGTCGCCGACAATCGGCGAAAGCCCGACCACCGGCACCCCCGCGTCGGCGATCGCCTCACGAATCCCCGGCACAGCCAGAATGGTTCCGATACTCACCACCGGATTGGACGGCGGAAAGAGAATCACGTCGGCCGCACCAATGGCCTCCAGAACCCCAGGCGCCGGCTTCGCCTGCTCCGCCCCCACCGGCACAACGGCCTGCGCGTCCACCGACGCACGGAGCCTCACCCAGTACTCCTGGAAGTGAACAGCCTTCCGCTCCCCGTCCAGATCCACCGCGACATGCGTCTCGATCCGGTCGTCGGACATCGGCAGCAGCCGAACCCCCGGCTGCCACCGCTCGCACAGCGCTTCCGTCACCGCGCTCAGCGGATAACCCGCGCCGAGCATCTGCGTACGGACGATGTGTGTCGCGAAGTCACGGTCGCCGAGCCCGAACCACTCGGGTCCCACGCCGTACGCCGCCAACTCCTCCTTCACCTGGAAGGTCTCGTCCGCACGCCCCCACCCCTGCTCCTCGTTGATGCCACCGCCGAGCGTGTACATCACGGTGTCGAGGTCGGGGCAGACCTTGAGCCCGAACAGATGAATGTCGTCACCGGTGTTGCCGATGACGGTGATGTCCGCGTCAGGCGCGGCCGACTTGAGGCCGCGGAGGAAGCGAGCGCCACCAATACCGCCTGCCAGAACCACAATGCGCATGCACAGCAGTCTGTCAGGCCGGTACGACATCCTGGGACCGGGCGGCCGGCGAGGAGCACCGCGCCGAGTGCATCGGCATCTCGGTGAGCCCGGGGAAGTACACATGCAGGCTGACCGCGGGCTCCAGCGCGTCGTTGACGACCTCGTGGACGTACCCGGGCGCGAACACCCGCTGCGAGCCGGCCCCGAGCGCACGCTGCACACGCCCCGTCCGCTCGGTCAACTCGCCGTCGAGGACGGTCAGTACGCCGGACGAGGACCCATGATCATGCATACCGCTGCCCTGACCGGGCACCCAGCTGAGCAGCCAGACCTCGTACCCGGGTCCGGTACGCAGCCGGTGGTACCAACGGCTGGTGGCGTCGTACGAAACGAGGTGTTCCCACTGCGCACGATCGGCGGCGATGGAGCGGGCGAGGCCGGCGAACTCGGCGACGGTCGCCGGGTGCTCACGGGCGGGCTGGAGGAGGTGCTGGACGGCGAGGATGTCGCCGGCGATCTGGAGGTCGCTGTCGCTGTTCATGGTGCGGGGGTTCCTCGGCATGAGTGCTGGGGTGTCGCAAGGACAGGTGTCTCAAGGGAAGGTGTCGCGAGACGCAAGGCAGGTGTAGCGGAAGGCTACAGAGAGTCAGCTGGAGCGCGTGGGCTTCAACAGCTGGAACAACAACAAGCGAAACAGCAACAGCCAAAGGCACAGCGACCGCGGGCCGGGACAGCGCAACGGAACCCACGTGCGTGGGTCCGGGTGAGCACTGCGGTCATAGGCATGCGTCCAAGGAGACCCGCTTGCTCACTCCCTGTCAACCGCGTGACCGTTTTGGGGGTAATGTTTCACCTCATCCGGTTAATGGATGCGGAGAAAGGTTTGTGCAGCCGACGGCGCGGAGATGTGGCCCATCAGCCGCGCAAGCAAACGTCGTTGAGGCGTCGCGACCGGACTGTGATCCGGATCGCTTCCGCGGATCAACCGCAACAAGATCGAACCCCGCCGCATCTCACCCTGATGAGGGGGCGTGGAGGAGCCGGTGGCATGTGTCACAGTTTTTGGCGATTTGAACACTTTCCGCATAGCTTTGGTTCCGCAGAGTGAATAACCGGCTCAATAGCAGATCTCGGCTTGACTGCCCCGGATCCGCACACTTGTAATTTCACTCGTGTCGTTCGGCCGAAAACGGCAACGACTGCATCACGGGGAAGCAAAGACAGACGAGGGGCGCACATGACCGAGCTGTTCCAGCAACTGCTGGTCGAGGACGCGGACGAGGAAATCGGCTGGCAGGAGCGCGCCCTGTGCGCCCAGACCGACCCTGAATCCTTCTTTCCCGAGAAGGGCGGTTCCACCCGCGAGGCCAAGAAGGTCTGTCTCGCCTGTGAAGTCCGCTCCGAATGCCTTGAGTACGCACTTTCCAACGATGAACGGTTCGGTATCTGGGGCGGGCTGTCCGAGCGCGAACGCCGACGACTGAAAAAGGCCGCGGTCTGACTGCCGCATCACATCGAGTCACGCCCGAAGCCTTATTGGCCAAATGGCACAAGCGTGCACGTATCAACCGGTCCGTCGCCCGGCCCCAGGCCGCAGGCGGCGGACCGTTGTGCTGCCCAGCCGTTAGTGTGGGGCGCTGTCCGAGACGCAGCAATCGCCCCCAAGGGTTGCGCGCGTCAACGCAGTCAGACAGCAGCCTTCCGGGGGGCGACCCCCGGACCCCGGCCGGAGGGCCCGTACCCCGATGTCCGTGCACAGCCAAACGTCGGCGCCGTACGCGGCGGCCGCTCCCGAGTTCCCCCGGCATGTCGTCACCGCCGTGCTCGTCTCCCACGACGGCGCGCGCTGGCTGCCCGACGCGCTCGCCGGGCTCCTGGGGCAGGAACGCCCCGTACAGAACGTCGTCGCAGCCGACACCGGCAGCGCGGACGACTCCGCCGAACTCGTCACCGAAGCGATCGGCGCCGAGCGCGTGCTGCACCTCGCACGCCGCTCCGGCTTCGGAACCGCCGTCGACGAGGCGGTTCGTACCGCCCAGGTGCTCACGCCGGAGGAGCTGCCTTACCTGAAGCGGCCGAGCGGCTGGGACCCGGTGAGCAGGTCGTGGCGCGACGACACGTACGACCTCCCAGAACTCCCGCACGGCGAACCGGTGCAGTGGCTCTGGCTGCTGCACGACGACTGCGCGCCCGAGCCGGACGCGCTCGCCGAACTGCTGCGCGTCGCCGACTCCGACGAGTACGCCGCGATCATCGGCCCCAAGCTCCGCGGCTGGTACGACAGGAAGCAGCTGCTCGAAGTCGGCGTCTCCATCGCCAACAGCGGACGCCGCTGGACCGGCCTCGACCGCCGCGAACAGGACCAGGGCCAGCACGACCAGGTCCGCTCCGTACTCTCCGTGTCCACCGCCGGCATGCTCATCCGCCGCGACGTATGGGAAGAGCTCGGCGGCTTCGACCGCAGGCTTCCCCTGATGCGCGACGACGTCGACCTGTGCTGGCGCGCCCACGCCGCCGGCCACCGCGTCCTCGTCGCCCCCGACGCCGTACTGAGGCACGCCGAAGCCTCCGCGCGCGAGCGCAGGCCCATCGACTGCGCCGGGCGCTCCGTCGCCAGCCCGCACCGCGTCGACAAGGCGGGTGCCGTCTACGCGATGCTCGTGAACGCGCGCGGCCCCCTCCTCCCGTACGTCATGCTGCGCCTCGTCGTCGGCACTCTGCTCCGCACGCTCGCCTACCTCCTGGGCAAGGTCCCGGGACAGGCGGTCGACGAAGTCACCGGCCTGATGGGCACCTTGCTGCGCCCCGGCAAGATCCTCGCGGCCAGAAAGCGGCGCGGAAAGGGACAAGTCGAAGCGAGCGAACTGCGCCCCCTCTTCCCGCCGACCGGCGCGACCGTCAGAGCGACCTTCGAGCAGGTCGCGGGCAGCTTCGGCAGCGGCTCCGAGCCGGACTCGGCCTCGGGCTCACGCCACGGAGTCGTCGAGTCGGGTCCCGGCGGCGACGACGCCGACTACATGGAGATCGAGCAGTTCGCGCGGCTGAAGCGGATCGCCCGCAAGCCGGGCCCCATGCTCTTCGTGCTGCTCCTCTTCGTCTCGCTCATCGCCTGCCGCGGCCTCCTCGGCGGCGGTTCCCTGGCAGGCGGCGCACTGCTGCCCGCGCCCGCCGACGTGTCCGCCCTCTGGGCGCGGTACGCCGATGTCTGGCACCCGATCGGCACCGGCGGTACCCAGACGGCGCCGCCCTACCTCGCCGTACTCGCCGGCCTGTCGGCCGTCTTCCTGGGCTCCACCGGGCTCGCGCTGACCGTGCTCCTGGTGTGCTCCGTCCCGCTGGCCGGCCTCACCGCCTACTTCGTCTCGCGTCCGCTCGTCGAGTCCCGGCTGCTGCGCGCCTGGGCGGCCGTGGCGTACGCCTTCCTGCCCGCAGCCACCGGAGCCCTCGCGACCGGCCGGCTCGGTACGGCCGTCCTGGCGGTCCTGCTGCCGCTCATCGCACGGTGCGCCGTCTCCGCGAGCGGTGTCCGCGCCGGGGGCGCGCGCTCCAGCTGGCGCGCCGTCTGGGCGTACGCGCTCCTGCTGACGTTCGCCATGGCGTTCACGCCGATCGTGTGGCCGATCGCCCTGGTGCTCGGCATCGGCGTCCTCGCGCTGCGGCGCGGCGACATCATGGCGTACGGACTGCGCTTCCTCGCCGCGCTCGGCACTCCGGTGCTGATGCTGGCCCCCTGGTCCCTCTCCCTCCTCACCAGCCCCTCCGGCTTCTTCCGCGAGGCGGGCCTCGACTTCGGTACGGGCCCGGCCGGCGCACTCGACCTGCTCGGCACGAGCCCCGGCGGCCCCAAGGCGGCGGGCGGCCTGCTGCTCATCGGCATCGTCCTCACGGCGCTGGCGGCACTGCTGCGCAGTGAGCGGACGTTCGCCATCCGCTCCGCCTGGGCGGTGGCGATCGTCTCCCTCCTGTTCGCCGTGTTCGCGAACAGCTCCGAAGGCGGCTGGGCCGGCCCCGCGACCCTCGTCTACGGTCTCGCGCTCATCGGCGCCACCGTCCTCGGCGCGGACGGCGCACGCGAACGCGTCGCCACCCAGAGCTTCGGCTGGCGCCAGCCCGTCGCCGTGCTGATCGCCTTCGCCGCGGCCGCCGGACCGCTGCTCGCCGCCGCCGGATGGATGATCGGCGGCGCGGCGGGACCGCTGGAGCGGCGCGACCCGGTGCAGGTGCCGGCGTTCGTCGCGGAGGAGAGCGGCACGCGCGACCAGGCGCGCACCCTGGTCCTCGGCGGTACGTCGGCCACGAAGGTCTCGTACACGCTCGTACGCGGCTCCGGCGCCCGCCTGGGTGACGGTGAACTCGCCGAGGCGGGCGGCAGCAGCCCGCAGCTCGACAAGATCGTCTCCAACCTGGTCGCGGGCTCCGGCGCCGACCAGACGGACCAGCTCGGCGGATACGCCGTCCGCTACGTCCTCGTACGCGACGGCGCGCCCCGCGCGATGAGCCGCGTCCTGGACTCGACCCCGGGCCTGAGCCGGCTGAGCCAGCTCGACGGCAGCGCGCTGTGGCGCGTCGACCGCCAGGTCGCGCGGGCCACGATCGTCTCCGGCAAGGAGGGCGGCGAGCCGCTGTCCGTCGCGTCGAGCCCGGTCGAGGCACACACCAAGATCCCGGCGGGCGAAGCAGGCCGCGTGCTGCGCATCGCGGACTCGGCGGCCGAGGGCTGGCAGGCCACGCTCGACGGGCGCGTACTGGAGAAGAAGACCGTCGACGGCTGGGCACAGGGCTTCGAACTGCCCGCCGAGGGAGGCAGGCTCGACCTGACCTACGAGGTCCCGGTCACCCACACCGTGTGGATCTGGACGCAGGTCGGGCTCGTCCTGCTCCTGCTGGTGCTCGCACTGCCGGGCCGCCGCCGGGAAGTCGACGACGACCTGCCGGAGGAGGAGATCGACGTACCGGCCCAGCCGGTGGCGGGCGAGGGCCGCAGGGCGCGCAGGTTGCGCGCGGCGGCACAGGCGGAAACGGCGCACGCCCCCCTGGCCGACGCGGAGGAGGCCGGGGACCAGTCCCCCGCCCCGCAGGTGGCGGACCCGTACGGCGGGCAGCCGCAGGGGCAGGACGAGACCGGTGTGTACGCGTCCGTGCCTCAGCAGCAGCAGTACGGGGAGTGGGACGCGCAGTCGTACGCGAGCCCCGAGTACGGACAGCAGCAGCAGTACGGCGGCCAGGAGCAGCAGCAGGGTTACGGCGGCGAGCAGTACCAGGGCGACCCGTACCAGGCGGCGGGCCAGTACGGCGACGGCCAGTACCCGGCGGACCCGTACCAGGCCGGCCCGTACCAGGAGGGCCAGTACCCGGCGGCCGACCAGTATCAGGAAGGCCAGTATCAGGAAGGCCAGTACCAGGAAGGCCAGTACGACCCGTACGGCTACGGACAGCAGCAGCATCCCCAGCCGCAGCCCCACGCCGAAGGCAACGAGCCCGAGCAGCGTCCCGACGGGAGCAACAACCGATGAACCGCACCACCCTCTCCCTCATCGCCGCCGCCACCGCGCTCGCGGCGGTCACCGGGTTCGCCGCGGTCTCCGCGCCGGAGGGCGCCACGCCCGAGGCCGCCGCCGAGGCGACGACGCCGGCGCGGATGCCGGTGGAGCGTTCGAGCCTGTTGTGCCCCGCGCCCAGTACGTCCGACCTCGCCGAGACGACGTACACGTCGTTCACTCCGGCAGGCAAGGGCGACGCGGACGCGAAGGGCGGCTCTGCCGAACTCGTCCCGACGGACACGACTTTGGCGGCCCCGGACGACGGCAAGGACAAAAAGAAGAACAAGGAAAAGGGCGCGAGAAAGCCGGTCCTCTCCCTCAAGGAACCGGGCAAGCCCGCCACCGCCGAGGCGAACACCGCCGAGGCCCCGGCCCTCGTCGGCTCGGCCGACGGCCGCCTGGCCCCCGGCTGGACCGCCCAGCAGACCACCAAGGTCACCGCCGGCCAGGGCCGGGGCGTGCTCGGCGTCAGCTGCACCCCGCCCGACACCAGCTTCTGGTTCCCCGGCGCGAGCACCGCCGACGAGCGGCAGGACTACGTACACCTCACCAACCCGGACGACACCGCCGCCGTCGCCGACATCGAGCTGTACGGCGAGGACGGCGCGCTGAAGTCGGATTCGGGCGAGGGCATCACCGTTCCCGCCAGGTCCAGCGTGCCCGTACTGCTGTCGACGCTGAGCGCCGACAGCGCCGAGGACGTGACCGTCCACGTCACCACCCGTACCGGCCGCGTCGGCGCCGTCGTCCAGGCGGTGGACGAGGAGGGCGGCAGCGACTGGCTGGCCGCGTCCGCCGAGGCGTCCGGAACCGCTGTGCTGCCCGGCATCCCGAAGGACGCGACATCCGTACGCCTGGTGGTGTTCGCGCCCGGCGACGACGACGCCGACCTCAAGGTGCGGCTCGCGGGCGCCACCGGTTCGATCACACCGGCCGGCCACGAGACCCTGCACGTCAAGGCGGGGATGACCACGGCCGTCGACCTCAAGGACGTCACCAAGGGCGAGCCGGGTTCACTGCTGCTTACCCCGGCCGCGCAGGGCCGCCCGACGCCGGTGGTCGCCGCGCTGCGCGTGGTGCGCGGCAAGGGCGCCGCCGAGGAAGTCGCGTACATTCCGGCGACCGGGCAGGTGGGCGAGCGGGCCACGGCGGCGGACAACAGGGCGAAGGGGTCGACGCTCTCGCTGACCGCGCCCGGCGCCGCCGCCGAGGTCAAGGTGACCGCGTCGGCGGGCAGCGAGGGCGGTGAGCCGGTCGTGAAGACGTACAGCATCAAGGCGGGTACGACGCTCGCGGTGAAGCCGCCGGTGCCGTCCGGGCTCAAGGGCTCGTACGCGCTGACGGTCGAACCGCGGTCGGGCGGCCCGGTCCACGCGTCGCGCGCGCTCGAACTGCCCGAGGACGGCATTCCGATGTTCACCGTGCAGACGATGCCGGACGACCGCGGGACGGTCTCGGTGCCGGAGGCGGAACAGGACCTGTCGGTACTGGACGACTGACGGACGCGGCGCCGGTCCGCCCGTCAGCTCTCGCCGTCCCCGTACCGCGGATCGACGGACTCGGGTGACAGCCCGAGCAGTTCCGCCACCTGCTCCACGACGATCTCGTGCACGAACATGGCGCGCTCGTCCCGGCTCTTGGTGCGGATCTCGACGGGACGCCGGTAGATGACGATCCGCGCCGGATGGCTGCTCGTCGCGGCGATCATCCCGCCGAGCGGTACGGACCCGGCGGTCCAGGCGTCGGAATCGTCGCCACCGCCGCCCGCGGGCGGCACGTCGAGCACCAGGAAGTCGACCTCGGCGAGCTGCGGCCACCGCCGTTCCAGGCGCTCCACGGAGTCCTGTACGAGGTCGCCGAAAGCGGCGGCCCGGCTGGTCGAGAGGGGCACCTGGGGCGGGGCCACCGGGCCGCGCATGCCGCGGCCGTGGCGGTCGCGTCGCCGCGGCCCCGGGCCGGCGGGGAGGGGAGGTACGGGACTGTCCATCACTGACGCAGGGTAGCCCTCATCGGTGCGGTTGGATCGCGTCGGAGGGGCGGCGTGCGCCATGTCGCATATTGAGCATTCCAGCCAAGATTGGGCTCGATTTCACGCCCGTACGCGACCGTGGATCTCGCATCGCTTGACGGCATTTGCCCCAAGTGGCGACCGGTCACTGTCCGGTCACCGCCTGTCCCCATGGGACTCCCCGCAGGTCAGAGATGTTGCGCAAGGGGCCACCGGGGCGAGCGAGACCAGCGACACGGTGGAGTGACGTGGGGGAGAGTCGTCGCGGCCCGCTCAAGAGTGCGGTACCGTCCAACGTCGTGAGCCCTGTACGTCGCTGTTCGCGCACCGCGTGCGGCCGCCCTGCCGTCGCGACACTGACGTACGTCTACGCGGACTCGACCGCAGTCCTCGGCCCGCTCGCCACCTATGCCGAGCCCCACTGTTACGACCTGTGCGCCGAGCACTCGGATCGGCTGACCGCGCCGCGCGGCTGGGAGGTCCTGCGGCTCGTCGACGGCTCGGCCCCTTCGCACCCCAGTGGCGACGATCTCGAAGCGCTCGCCAACGCCGTACGTGAGGCCGCGAGGCCGCACGAGCGCGCGGCGGGAGCGGGCGCCGGGGCGCGCACCGCGGACCCGATGGAGGTCGCGCGCCGCGGCCATCTGCGCGTCCTTCGCTCCCCGGACTCCTGAAGCCACTCCTCTGCCCCCTACGGGTAGCTTTAGGGCGACTCAAAAGGACGAAGGACTTCAGGAGGGCGGGGCCGTGGCTGCTGAGCGGGCTGATCTGTCGCAGATCGTCAAGGCGTACGACGTGCGCGGAGTAGTCCCCGATCAGTGGGACGAGTCGCTGGCCGAGCTGTTCGGAGCGGCCTTCGCGCAGGTGACGCGGGCCGATGCGATCGTCACGGGGCACGACATGCGGCCCTCGTCGCCGGGACTCTCGCGGGCGTTCGCGCGCGGGGCGGCGGCGCGCGGGGTGGACGTGACGGAGATCGGCCTGTGCTCGACCGACCAGCTGTACTTCGCCTCCGGGCAGCTCGGCCTGCCGGGCGCGATGTTCACCGCGTCGCACAACCCGGCGCAGTACAACGGCATCAAGATGTGCCGGGCGGGAGCGGCGCCGGTGGGCCAGGACACGGGCCTTGCCCAGATCCGCGCACTGGTGGAGGAGTGGTCGGCGAAGCCGCCCGCACCGACGACAGCCAAGACCGGAACCATCACTGTCCGTGACACGTTGACGGACTACGCGGCTCATCTCCTCTCCCTGGTCGACCTGTCCTCGATACGCCCCCTCAAGGTCGTGGTCGACGCGGGCAACGGCATGGGCGGCCACACGGTGCCCACCGTCTTCGAGTCCCTGCCCCTGACGCTCATCCCCCTCTACTTCGAGCTGGACGGCACGTTCCCGAACCACGAGGCCAACCCGCTCGACCCGAAGAACCTGGTCGACCTCCAGGCGAAGGTCCGCGAGACCGGAGCCGACCTCGGCCTGGCCTTCGACGGCGACGCGGACCGCTGCTTCGTCGTGGACGAACGCGGCGAGGGCATCTCCCCGTCCGCGATCACGGCGCTGGTCGCGGCGCGCGAACTGGCGCGCAACGGGGGCAAGGGGGCGGTCATCCACAACCTGATCACCTCCTGGTCGGTCCCCGAGGTCGTACGGGAAAACGGCGGCACCCCGATCCGCACCCGCGTCGGCCACTCCTTCATCAAGGAGGAGATGGCTCGTACGGGCGCGATCTTCGGCGGCGAGCACTCGGCGCACTACTACTTCCGGGACTTCTGGAACGCGGACACCGGCATGCTGGCCGCCCTCCACGTCCTGGCGGCGCTCGGCGGCCAGAAGGGCACGCTGTCCGCCCTCGTCGCCGAGTACGACCGCTACGCGGGCTCGGGCGAGATCAATTCGACGGTGGACGACCAGGCGGCCCGTATGGCTGCGGTGAAGGCGGCGTACGAGGGCCGCGAGGGAATCACCATCGACGAACTCGACGGCCTGACGGTGACGGCCGCCGACTGGTGGTTCAACCTCCGCCCGTCGAACACGGAGCCCCTGCTGCGCCTGAACGTAGAGGCGAGGGACGAACCCACGATGGCGAAGACAAGGGACGAGGCCCTGGCCCTGATCCGCACCTGACCCGCGACCACGGCGCGAACGGTCCGCGGGCGCCGCACCCCCAGCGGGCTGCCCCGCCTTCCCCACCCCTCCGGGAGCGGGTGGCCGGAGCAGCCCCACACCGGTATCGCACTCCACGGTGCCGGGAGGGGACGTGCCGGAACGCACCCGCCGGCCCGGGTATCGCACTCCACGGTGCCGGGAGGGGACGTGCAGGGGCGCTCCCCGCAGGGCGTTGAACGCAACCACCCCAACGAAACCCGACGTACCCGAACGTTCGACGCCCGAGGAGACGCCCCGGCGCGGCACCGACCCCAACGCCCCCGCACCGCCCGCCCCGCCCCGCCGCGCACCACCCAGCACGCCCCCGCCGCCCACCGACCCGCCCCACCACCCGCGCGAAACCCCGGCGACGGAAACGAACCCCCACGCCCCGTCGGCCCGCGCCGCTCCCCACCCGGCGGTAGGCTGACCTGGCCCGATCCGCACCCGTATCCGCATGCTCGAAGGGACCCACCCCATGCCGCTCGAAGCCGGCCTTCTGGAGATCCTCGCCTGCCCCGCCTGTCACGCGCCCCTCAGTGACGCGTCCACCGCGGAGACCCCCGAGCTGATCTGCGCCAGCAAGGACTGCGGCCTGGCCTACCCGGTACGGGACGGCATCCCGGTGCTCCTCGTCGACGAGGCCCGCCGCCCCGCCTGACGCGCGCGCCCAGTACCGACCCACGCCCCGCCTGACGCCCTAACCACCACCCCGCGCACCCGCCCCACCACAGGCGGCGCGCCCGGCGATCGGAGGCCCGCACCATGCTCGACGAGTCGTTGCTCGACGACCCGGAGTCCCTGGCCCGCGCCGACCGCCGCGGCCTCCTGCGCGGCGCCGCCGAGGCAGGCGCCCGTGTACGGACCGCCGCCCGGCACGCCACAGAGGCCGGCCTCGCCGAGATCAAACCGGAGGGCCGCCCCCGCGCCGTACTCATCGCGGGCCCCGGCACCGCCGCGAACGGCGTCGCGGATCTCCTCGCCACGCTCGCCGGCGCCGCCTGCCCCGTCACCCGACTGCACTCCACCGGAGTCGCCCCCGCCGCCGGCGCCTTGCGCTGGTCACTCCCCGGCTGGGCGGGATCGGTCGACCTGCTCCTCCTTGTCACCCCGGACGGCGCCGAACCCGGCCTCGCGGTCCTCGCCGAGCAGGCGTACCGCCGCGGCTGCACGGTGGTCGCCGTGGCCCCGCAGCGTTCCCCGCTGAGCGAGTCGGTCAACGGCGTACACGGTCTCGTCGTACCGATGGCGACAGCCCCGTACGAGGAGTACGACGAAGGCACCGCCACCGGCCCCGGCGCGCTCTGGGCGCTCCTCACCCCTCTCCTGGTCCTCTTCGACCGCCTCGGCCTGATCACCGCGCCCCCGGACACCCTCCGACTCGTCGCCGACCGCCTGGACCGCACCGCGGAACGCTGCGGCCCCGCCATCGCGATGTACAGCAACCCGGCCAAGACGCTCGCCTCCGAGCTCGCCGACTCGCTCCCGCTCATCTGGACCGAGGGCGCGTACGCCGGCCCCGTCGGCCGCCGCTTCTCCGCCGTACTGGCCGAGCTGGCGGGCCGCCCCGCCCTCTGCGCCGAGCTCCCCGAGGCCCTGCCCGCCCACGGCGTACTGCTCTCGGGAGCCTTCGCCGGCGGCGCCGACCCCGACGACTTCTTCCGCGACCGCGTCAACGAGGCACAGGCGCTGCACGCCCGCGTGGTGCTCCTCCGGGACCGCCCGACCGGCGGCATGACCGCCGCTCCCGCCGCCCGCGAACTCGCGCTGAGCCACGACACGACCATCAGCGAGATCGAACCGGAGGACGGCAGCGAGCTGGAGAACCTCGCCGAGATGCTCGCCATCACGGATTTCGCCGCCGTTTACCTGGCGCTCGCTTCCGCAGGCCGATCATGAACACCAGCACCTGACGGCGACCAGCAGGTCGCACGGGGGGCACCACTCAGAAGCCACCACACCCAGGGGAAGCCCCATGGACCGCCTCTCGAACACCGTGCGCCCCTACGCCTGGGGCTCCACGACAGCCCTCCCGGCCCTCCTCGGCACCGCCCCCACCGGCGAACCCCAGGCGGAGATGTGGATGGGCGCCCACCCCGGAGCCCCCTCCCGCATCAACCGTGGCGGCACGCCCGACGAACAGCCCCTCTCGGCCGTCATCGACGCCGCCCCCGAAGCCGAACTGGGCGAGGCCGCGGTACGCAAGTTCGGCCCCAGCCTCCCCTTCCTCCTCAAGATCCTCGCGGCCGGCGCCCCCCTCTCCCTCCAGGTCCACCCCAACCTCGCCCAGGCGAAGGAGGGTTACGCCGACGAGGAGCGGGCCGGGGTCCCGATCGACGCCCCGCACCGCAACTACAAGGACGCGAACCACAAGCCGGAACTGATCTGCGCCCTCACCCCCTTCGAGGGCCTCTGCGGCTTCCGCGCCCCCGCCGAGTCGGCCGACGTACTCGCCGCACTCGAGGTCGACTCCCTCAAGCCGTACGTCGACCTCCTGCACGCCCACCCCGAAGAGGCCGCCCTCCGCGAGGTCCTCACCGCCGTACTGTCCGCGGACCGCGGCGAGATGGCCGAGACGGTCACATCCGCCGCGGCCGCCGCCGACCGCCTGGGCGGCGCGTACGCCCCGTACGCCGCCATCGCGCACCACTACCCGGGCGACCCGGGCGTGATCGCCTCGATGCTGCTCAATTACGTACAACTTCAGCCCGGTGAGGCCCTCTTCCTCGGCGCCGGCGTCCCGCACGCGTACCTCAGCGGCCTCGGCGTGGAAATCATGGCGAACTCCGACAACGTCCTGCGCTGCGGCCTGACCCCGAAGCACGTGGACGTCCCCGAGCTCCTCCGTATCGTCCGTTTCGAGGCCCGCGACCCCGGCATCCTGCGCCCCGAGGCGTCGTCGACCACCGGCGAGGAGCTGTACGACACCCCGATCGACGAATTCCGCCTCTCGCGCCACGTCCTGGCGCCGGGCACCGCGCCCCGCACGCTGCCCTCCGCCACCCCGCAGATCCTGCTCTGCACGGCGGGCCGGGTCCGCGCCGGCGAACTGACGCTCGCGCCCGGAGAGTCAGCCTTCGTACCGGCAGGCGAGTCGGTCGATTTGTCCGGTACGGGCACACTCTTCCGCGCCACAGTGGTCGCCTGACGTACCGTCCGCACTCGCTGCCCCGGCAAGCTGCAACAATGACCGGCCGTAGGGCGGCGCCAGGGCCGCGGCACCTAGGAAGGGACATCCGGCACCCATGAGTGCGTCAGGCGGAACCAAGGCGATCGTGGCGGCACTCGTCGCCAACCTCGCGATCGCAGTAGCCAAGTTTGTGGCGTTCCTCTTCAGTGGCTCGTCCTCGATGCTCGCGGAGAGCGTGCACTCGCTCGCCGACTCGGGCAACCAGGGCCTGCTGCTGCTCGGCGGCAAGAAGGCCAAGCGCGAGGCGACCCCCCAGCACCCCTTCGGATACGGGCGCGAGCGCTACATCTACGCCTTCCTGGTCTCGATCGTGCTCTTCTCGGTCGGTGGCATGTTCGCCATCTACGAGGGCTACGAGAAGATCAAGCACCCCCACGAGATCGAGGCCTGGTACTGGCCGGTCGGCGTCCTCGTCTTCGCGATCATCGCGGAGTCGTTCTCCTTCCGTACGGCGATCGTCGAGTCCAACCAGACGCGCGGCAACCTGTCCTGGAAGGACTTCATCCGCCGCGCGAAGGCCCCCGAGCTGCCGGTCGTCCTCCTCGAGGACCTCGGCGCGCTGGTCGGCCTGATCCTGGCGCTCGCCGGCGTCAGCCTGGCGATCGTCACGGGCGACGGCGTCTGGGACGGCATCGGCACCCTCTGCATCGGCATCCTGCTGATCGTCATCGCGATCGTCCTGGCGGCCGAGACGAAGTCTCTCCTCCTCGGTGAGGCGGCGGGCACGGAGGACGTGGACAAGATCAAGGCCGCGCTCGTCGACGGCGCCGCGGTCACCCGCATCATCCACATGCGTACGCTCCACCTCGGCCCCGAGGAACTGCTGGTCGCCGCCAAGATCGCGGTCCAGCACGACGACACCGCCACCGAGGTCGCCCGCGCGATCAACGCGGCGGAGGACCGAATCCGCGCGGCAGTACCGATCGCCCGGGTGATCTACCTGGAGCCGGACATCTACAGCGAGTCGGCGGCAGCGGCGGGCGAGAACCCGGCGAGCACGCCGGACGCCCCGTCCGCACACTGACGCCCGTACGGCACAGCACACAGCACTCAGCAGCGAGAAGGCCCCCGCCCCCACCGGCGGGGGCCTTCTCGCTGCCGCCCAATGCCTATGCCTATGCCTATGCCGGAGGCGGCAACGTGGACCAAGGCGGCAGGGCGGGGACGACCGCGGCACGTCGGCGTACCGCCAGGGCAGCCACTCCGAGCCCCACCCCGGTCAGGAACAGCCCGCCACCGGTCACGCCGGCCACGAGGAGCAGGACCGGAACCGTCCAGTCGTCCAGAACCCGGCTCCGCACGGCGCCGACCGCGACAGTGCCTGACTGCTCGGAGAGGAAGTAACGCGAGTCGAGGGAGTTCCAACGGTGGTCCCCGAGCAAGAACATCCTGCCCTCGGGCACCGTGACGTCGAACGGCATCCCGCCGGCCCCCGGATCGCCGTCCTTGACGTACGGCTCGTAAAGCGGCCGGCCGTTCAGCATCAATGCGTCGTCCCCGCGGCTGTAGGCCAGACGGTCACCGCCCACGGCCACGACCCGCTGGACGACCAGCGCGTCGGGGACCCGCTCCGGGGAGGACAAGAGGACCACGTCGCCGCGCCGTACGTCGCCGCCGCCGATCTCCTCGGCGACGACCGTGTCGCCGAGCTGGTACGTCGGGTCCATGCTGTCGCCGGCGATTTTGGACGTCTGGTACCCGCCCCGGCCGACGACGAGACCGACGGCCAAGAGCACCGACCCGATCAGCAGCAGGACGACAGCCGCGATCCCCAGCCCCCTCCCCGGACGCCGTCCGCCAACCACCACTGCTGCCTGCTGCATGGTTCAAGCCTTCCCGCCCCGGCGATGTGCTCGCACATGCTAGAGACCCAGCCGGTACGGACGCCGACGGGCCCCGCGCAAGAGCACGCGAGGCCCGCCTGCGACTGCCCGTACGGCTACTGAACCTCGCCCAGCACCCGCAGAATCGCCGCTTCGTCCGGCGCGCCCGAGAGCTGTTCCCGGAAGCCGGGGTCCATGAGCTTGCGCGAGAGCAGCGCCAGGATGCGCAGGTGCTCATCGCCCGCGGCAGCCTCCGGAACGGAGATCATGAAGACCAGCTTGGCCTTCGTACCGTCCAGCGAACCCCACTCGATGCCTTCCGCGGACCGCGCGAAGCCCACGACGGGCCTGCTGACCGCGTCGGTCTTAGCGTGCGGGATGGCGATTTCCTCGCCGAGCCCGGTGGTGCCCTGCTCCTCGCGTGCGAGTGCGACCCGTACAAGCTCGTCGATGTCTTGTACGTCGCCGGAGGCGGCCAGCAGCTCGGCCATCTCGCGGATCGCGGTGCCCTTGTCGCGCGCGTCGAGGGTGACCTTGACGGTCAGCCCGGTGAGATACCCGGACAGCACGACGGCCTCTTCCGCACCCCCAACGAACCCACGCACACGCCCACCCGCAGCACCAGCATCACCACCACCAACACCAACGCCCGAACTGGCAAGAACCCCAGCGAGCGCAGGCTCAGCCCCCACCGCGCCGGCACCCACCCCAGTACCACCGACGGCGACGCCCCGCTCCTTGATACCGATCAGCGCATTGGTGGTCACAGCGGTGACCACCACCCCGACCGCCACAGCGACAAAGAACATCGGCACGCCACCCACCGCGCCCAGCACGGCAACGATCGGCCCACCGTGCGGCACAGCGTCCGTGACGCCCGCCATACCGGCAATCGCACCGGCGACCGCGCCACCGAGCATGTTCGCCGGAATGACCTGCGCGGGCCGTGCCGCCGCGAACGGGATCGCACCCTCCGAGATCCCGAACATGCCCATGAAGAGCGCGGCCATCCCGGTCTCGCGCTCCTGCTCCGAGTAGAGCCTGCGCCGGATCAGCGTGGCCAGCCCCTGCCCCAGCGGCATCACCGGAATCGCCGCGGCACACATCCCCATGACCGTCTGGTTGCCGGTGGCAATGAGCCCCGCCCCGAAAAGAAAGGCGGTCTTGTTGACCGGCCCACCCATGTCGAACGCGATCATCAGCCCGAGGATCGCGCCCAGCAGAATCGCGCTGGTCCCGGTCATCCCGCTGAGCCAGCCGGTCAGATGCTCGAACGCCCAAGCAATGGGGCTGCCGATCACGTAAACGAAGAAAAGCCCCAGCGCCGTAGTCGCCAAGACCGGAATCACGATGATCGGCATGATCGGCCGGGCGAACTTCGGGACCCGCACCTTCTTGATCCACAGCACCAGATATCCGGCCAGGAACCCGGTCACGATCGCACCGATGAACCCTGCCCCCGCCTCCGAGTCGTACAGCGACCCGTCATTGGCGATCCAGCCACCGATCATGCCCGGCACGAGTGCGGGCCGGTCCCCGATGGCGTACGCGATGTAACCGGAAAGGACCGGCACCATCAGCTTGAAACCGATGACCCCGACGTTGTTGACGTCCATCCAGAAGGAATCCCTCGGGATGACGAGCCCCTCCGGCGTCGCATGCCCGCCCACCGCCAGCGAGATCGCGATCAACAACCCACCGACCACCACGAACGGGATCATGTACGAGACGCCATTCATCAGCGCCTTGTACGCGACACTCCGCTCCCTGCCGCCGCCACCGCCACCGAGCACGTCGGCAGAACGATCAGCGCCCCCGCCCGCACTCGCACCCGCCCCTTGCACGGGCGCGGTCCGCACCTGCTCGATCAGCTGCTCAGGATGACGAATCGCTTCCGCCACCCCCACGGCCAGCACGCGCTTCCCGTCGAACCGGCCCCGATCGACATCCTTGTCAGCCGCGACGATGACGCCGTCCGCCTCTCTGACATCGTTGTCAGAGAAGACGTTTTCAGCCCCGATGGATCCCTGCGTCTCCACCTTCATCCCAACGCCGAGACGCTCGGCCGCCTGCGCCAGCTTCTCCGCCGCCATGTACGTGTGGGCAATCCCGGTAGGGCAGGCGGTGACAGCGAGCACCTTCAGCTTCTTCTCTCCGCTCACGTCTCCACCCCCGGAGGGCTCGGCCGGACCAGTCACGTGAATCTCCTGTCGCGTGTCGCGCATGTGTTCCCGATGCGATGCACAGGCATGGTGCAACACGAGTCGGTCAGATCAAAAGTCCAGAAAGTCCTGTTCCGGGCCGATCCATCACCACGACTTCCGGCCACAGCCTTGACCAGGGCGGCTGGGGACCACTGGGCCGATCGGTGTAGATTCGTGACCTAGCCAGACGTCGCTGCTGATGGCGGTCGGGCGGTCCAGCGGGCCGGCCGAGGGAGAGAGGGCCTCCGACGGACTGCGCTGCGAGCGCCCGGGCACTCGTATGCCCGCCGCCGCAGAGTCAGCCGTACCCACCTCGACCCATCACCACGAGGAGCAGCCCGCATGACGACTGTCGCAACCGGCCAGGACTTCAAGGTCGCCGACCTCTCCCTTGCCGCCTTCGGCCGCAAGGAGATCACTCTCGCCGAGCACGAGATGCCCGGTCTGATGTCGATCCGCAAGGAGTACGCCGCCACCCAGCCGCTCGCCGGCGCCAGGGTCACCGGCTCGCTGCACATGACCGTGCAGACGGCCGTCCTCATCGAGACGCTGGTCGCCCTGGGCGCCGACGTCCGCTGGGCGTCCTGCAACATCTTCTCCACCCAGGACCACGCCGCAGCCGCTATCGCGGTCGGCCCGAACGGCACCCCCGACGCGCCTGCCGGCGTCCCGGTCTTCGCCTGGAAGGGCGAGACCCTGGAGGAGTACTGGTGGTGCACGGAGCAGGCTCTGACCTGGCCGAACACTCCCACCGGCGGCCCGAACATGATCCTCGACGACGGTGGTGACGCCACCCTCCTCGTCCACAAGGGCGTCGAGTTCGAGAAGGCCGGCGCAGCTCCGGACCCGTCCACGGCGGACAGCGAGGAGTACGCCCACATCCTCACGCTCCTCAACCGCACCCTCGGTGAGAGCCCGCAGAAGTGGACGCAGCTCGCCTCCGAGATCCGCGGCGTGACGGAGGAGACCACCACCGGTGTCCACCGCCTCTACGAGATGCACCGCGACGGCACTCTCCTCTTCCCCGCGATCAACGTGAACGACGCCGTCACGAAGTCGAAGTTCGACAACAAGTACGGCTGCCGCCACTCCCTCATCGACGGCATCAACCGCGCCACCGACGTCCTCATCGGCGGCAAGGTCGCCGTCGTCTGCGGCTACGGCGACGTGGGCAAGGGCTGCGCGGAGTCGCTGCGCGGCCAGGGCGCCCGCGTGATCATCACCGAGATCGACCCCATCTGCGCCCTGCAGGCGGCGATGGACGGCTACCAGGTAGCCACGCTCGACGACGTCGTGTCCACGGCCGACATCTTCATCACCACGACCGGCAACAAGGACATCATCATGGCCACGGACATGGTCAAGATGAAGCACCAGGCGATCGTCGGCAACATCGGCCACTTCGACAACGAGATCGACATGGCCGGCCTCGCCGCCGTCCCCGGCATCGTCAAGGACGAGGTCAAGCCGCAGGTCCACACCTGGAAGTTCCCCGACGGCAAGGTCATCATCGTCCTCTCCGAGGGCCGCCTGCTGAACCTGGGCAACGCCACCGGCCACCCCTCGTTCGTGATGTCCAACTCCTTCGCGGACCAGACCCTGGCCCAGATCGAGCTGTTCACCAAGCCCGAGGAGTACCCGACCGACGTCTACGTGCTGCCCAAGCACCTCGACGAGAAGGTCGCCCGCCTCCACCTCGACGCCCTCGGCGTCAAGCTCACGACCCTCCGCCCCGAGCAGGCCGCCTACATCGGCGTCCAGGTCGAGGGCCCGTTCAAGTCCGACCACTACCGCTACTGAGCCCAAGCTCAACCCTCAGCAGCAGTAGCTGTCAGGCAGGCCCCCGCACCCCCGTGCCGGGGGCCTGCCCCATGTCGGACCCGAAGAACGAAGAACCGGACAGACCCATGCCCCGAGGCCGATACTCACTCCACGATCCCCACGACCACACCCCCCTCGGTGAAGAACACTTCCACTGCGCCCCCGGCCCCTCCGGCTGGCGTTACGTCTCGCAGATCACCACCCCCTCCGGCGACCACGCCGGCTCCGTCGACCTGGCCATCGACGAACTCGGCCGCCCCATCCGCCTGGAACTGCATGCCTCCAGCTGGCAGGTCCGAGGCGCAGCCATCGACGGCGTCACCTGGGTACGCACCGACCCGACCGGCACTCACGCCACCGAAGGCAACGTCCCCGCCCACACCTTCACCGGCACATCCCCCGCCTTCCTCATCGCCGCCACCCGTCTCCTGCGCCTAACGCCCGGCGCCCCCGCCACCCGAGTCCGCCTGGTCGCCTTCACGGACCCGGTCCTCGCCCCCCGCACGATCGACCAGTCCTGGGCCTTGCTGAAGAGTGAAGCGCATGCCACTGACAATGGCCCCCTGATGGTGGACGAATACCAGGTCAACGCCCTGGACACGGGCGAGCAGCACCAGATCCACATCGCCGGCGACGTGGTGCTCGCAGCCCCCGGCATAGAACTGGAACACCTGGAAACCCCACCCTCAAGCTTCCCCTGACCAAAGCCCCGCCGTGCCCGCCCGCAGAGACCTACGCAGCCCCACCGACAACTCCAGCCACAACCAAACCCCAACGCGCCCCTGAGCCGGCCCCCGAACCCAGGTCCGTCACCCAAAGCCCAAGCCCGCCCCCGACCTCAGGGCATGAGCGGGGGGCTACCGCCAGGACCGAGGCCGGAAGCGCAGGGCCCGAGCGCTGGGCTCAGGGCCCCACCCCCAGTGCCTGAGCCTTGAGCGCAGGGCCGACGCCCACAGCCCAGGGGCGAGCCGAGACACCGCCCCAGAGCCCAGGGACCCGAGCCCAGACCCCGCCCCAGAGCTCAGGGACCCGAGCGCAGGGCCGGCGCACAGAGCGCTAGGCCCCCCAGAGCCTGAGCGCAGGGCCAGAGCCGAGAGTCGGAGCCCCTACCCAGCGCCAAGCCCCGAGCCCGACGGCCTCAACGCCCGAGCCCGACCACCTCGTCCCGAGCCCCACGACCCCGGCCTGGGCCCGGCGACCCCGGGAGCCCGACCTCAACGCCAGAGGCACTAGCCGGAACCCTTCCACTCCCATCCGAGCCACTTTCAGCCCGTCCGGCGTTTGAGGACCGGGGTCTGGGGCGGAGCCCCAGTTACGGGAAGGGGCGGGGTGGGGTAAATCCCCGCCGCCCTAAGCCGGCGGCGCGAACCCACTCCGGGGAGCCGAGCCCCCCGCCTCCGGCGCAGAACTCTCCCGCGCCCCGCCCTCAGCCGAAGCCGCACTTGGAGCCACGGCCGGAGCAGGAGCCGTACCCGGAGCGGAAGGAGCCGCACCCTGACCCACCGCACCCGCACCCGCACCCGGAGCGGACGGACCCGCACCTAGACCCACCGCACCCGCACCCCCACCCGCCCCCACAAACACCCGCCGCGCATCCCGCGCCTGCCGCTCGTTCACCACGGCAGCCAGATACGCCGCCGGCGGCACCTCCCGCGGCGCAGGCGCCCCCGTACGCACCGCCAGGTCCCCGGCCAGCCGCTCCGCCATGGACCAGCTCACCTGCGGATCCAGCTGCCCCATCCGCGTCAGGTACTGCCGTATCGCAAGCCACAACCCGTCCGGCACCCCGGACAGATCAAGCCCGGCGAACCGCCCCACCAGCCACGGCGGCGGAGGCGGCACCACACCCACCCGCCCCGCGGACACCCGTTCCCGTACGACAAGAGTCCCCGCGAACACATCCCCGACCCGCCGCCCCCGCTCGGACACCAGCGAAGCGATACACGCGACGACCCCGAACGTCATCAAAATCTCCACGACCCCCACGGCCCCACGCACCAGCGCATGCCGGAACCGGATCGGCCCGCCGTCGTCCCGCACCACCCGCAGCCCGCACGCCATCTTCCCCAGCGACCGCCCATGGGTGAGCGTCTCCACCGCGATCGGCCCCCCGACCAGCACGAGCAGAAAAGACGCCACGGATATCGCCATGCCGGCCGCCTCGTCGAGCGAGGCAGTGGCTATCGCCAACCCCACCGACACACTGAGAAAAACCGTCCACACCACTGCCATGTCGATCGCCAGAGCAAGCGCCCGGCTCGGCAGCCTCGCCGGCCGCAACCCCAGTACAACCGCGTCACCCGTAACAAGCTCACTCACCGGAAACCCACCCTCCGCCACCCACGGCCGCCGCCTTTCCCTGCCCCTTGAATCCCCAGTCTGCCAAGCTGGCCCGCAGCGCGCGCCGCGTAGTACGGCCCGTACGGACCCAGTGCCTGGAGCAGCAGCCGATCATGGACCTCGACGTCTTCGTCACCGCCCACCACGCCGAGTGGGACCGACTGGACCACCTCCTGCGCCGCGGCCGCCGCCTCACCGGCGCCGAAGCCGACGAACTGGTCGCCCTCTACCAGCGCACGGCCACCCACCTCTCGCTGATCCAGTCCAGCGCCCCGGACCCCGCACTCACCGCGCGTCTCACCCAGCTCGTGGCCCGCGCCCGCGCGACTGTGACCGGCACCCGCCGCGCGACCTGGCGCGACGCGACCCGCTTCCTGACCGCCGGCTTCCCCGCCGCCATGTACCGCACCCGCCACTGGTGGGTCCCCACAGCGGTGCTCTCCATCGCCGTGGCCGCAGTGATCGGCTGGTGGATCGGCACCCACCCGGAGGTGCAGTCCTCCATCGCGGCCCCGGCGGAACTCCGCGAGATGACCCGCCCCGGCGGCCAGTACGAGACGTACTACTCCAGCCACCCCGCCGCGTCCTTCGCGGCCCAGGTCTGGACGAACAACGCTCAGGCCGCAGCCATGTGCCTGGTCCTGGGCGCCTTCCTCTGCTTCCCGGTGCTCTGGATCCTCTTCCTCAACATGCTGAACCTCGGCGTAGCCATCGGCCTGATGTCCTCGGCCGGCCGCCTGGACGTATTCCTGGGCCTGGTCATACCGCACGGCCTCCTCGAACTGACCGCGGTCTTCGTCGCCGCC
>NZ_JBWZZS010000001.1:4537500-6480000 GCF_056836825.1 Streptomyces sp. TRD_SC_5
GGTGCTGGTTGCTCATGGGTGGAACGTTGACTACTCGGCACGGTTTGGTGGGTTCACAAGTACTGCTTCGGCGTGGAAAGTGAGCACAGTAAATCGGGTCGGGCACGCTGTTGGGTATCTGAGGGTACGGACTTCGGTCCTTATCTTCGCGATGCCGGCCCCAGTGCACTCGCCCGTAAGGGTGGGGTGATGGGTGGCTGGTCGTTGCTTGAGAACTGCACAGTGGACGCGAGCATCTGTGGGCAAGTTTTTAAGGGCGCACGGTGGATGCCTTGGCACCAGGAACCGATGAAGGACGTGGGAGGCCACGATAGTCCCCGGGGAGCCGTCAACCAGGCTTTGATCCGGGGGTTTCCGAATGGGGAAACCCGGCAGTCGTCATGGGCTGTCACCCATACCTGAACACATAGGGTATGTGGAGGGAACGCGGGGAAGTGAAACATCTCAGTACCCGCAGGAAGAGAAAACAACCGTGATTCCGGGAGTAGTGGCGAGCGAAACCGGATGAGGCCAAACCGTATGCGTGTGATACCCGGCAGGGGTTGCGCATACGGGGTTGCGGGATCTCTTTGTCACAGTCTGCCGACTGTGAGACGAGTCAGAAACCGTATGGATAGGCGAAGGACATGCGAAAGGTCCGGCGTAGAGGGTAAGACCCCCGTAGCTGAAATTCATACGGCTCGTTTAAGAGACACCCAAGTAGCACGGGGCCCGAGAAATCCCGTGTGAATCTGGCGGGACCACCCGTTAAGCCTAAATATTCCCTGGTGACCGATAGCGGATAGTACCGTGAGGGAATGGTGAAAAGTACCGCGGGAGCGGAGTGAAATAGTACCTGAAACCGTGTGCCTACAAGCCGTGGGAGCGTCGCGCATTGAGTTTACTCAATGCGTCGTGACTGCGTGCCTTTTGAAGAATGAGCCTGCGAGTTAGCGGTGTGTAGCGAGGTTAACCCGTGTGGGGAAGCCGTAGCGAAAGCGAGTCCTAATAGGGCGATTGAGTTGCACGCTCTAGACCCGAAGCGGAGTGATCTAGCCATGGGCAGGTTGAAGCGGCTGTAAGAGGTCGTGGAGGACCGAACCCACCAGGGTTGAAAACCTGGGGGATGACCTGTGGTTAGGGGTGAAAGGCCAATCAAACTCCGTGATAGCTGGTTCTCCCCGAAATGCATTTAGGTGCAGCGTCGTGTGTTTCTTGCCGGAGGTAGAGCACTGGATAGGCGATGGGCCCTACCGGGTTACTGACCTTAGCCAAACTCCGAATGCCGGTAAGTGAGAGCACGGCAGTGAGACTGTGGGGGATAAGCTCCATGGTCGAGAGGGAAACAGCCCAGAGCATCGACTAAGGCCCCTAAGCGTACGCTAAGTGGGAAAGGATGTGGAGTCGCAGAGACAACCAGGAGGTTGGCTTAGAAGCAGCCACCCTTGAAAGAGTGCGTAATAGCTCACTGGTCAAGTGATTCCGCGCCGACAATGTAGCGGGGCTCAAGCGTACCGCCGAAGTCGTGTCATTCCAGCACATACCCCCAACGGGGGCTGGGATGGGTAGGGGAGCGTCGTGTGCCGGGTGAAGCAGCCGCGGAAGCGAGTTGTGGACGGTTCACGAGTGAGAATGCAGGCATGAGTAGCGATACACACGTGAGAAACGTGTGCGCCGATTGACTAAGGGTTCCTGGGTCAAGCTGATCTGCCCAGGGTAAGTCGGGACCTAAGGCGAGGCCGACAGGCGTAGTCGATGGACAACCGGTTGATATTCCGGTACCCGCTTTGAAACGCCCAGTATCGAATCCATTAATGCTAAGGCCGTGAAGCCGTCCTGGAGCCTTCGGGCAAAGGGAAGTGGTGGAGCCGCCGGCCCAAGGTGGTAGTAGGTAAGCGATGGGGTGACGCAGGAAGGTAGTCCAGCCCGGGCGGTGGTAGTCCCGGGGTAAGGGTGTAGGCCGAGGGGTAGGTAAATCCGTCCCTCATTGAGGCTGAGACCTGATGCCGAGCCGATTGTGGTGAAGTGGATGATCCTATGCTGTCGAGAAAAGCCTCTAGCGAGTTTCATGGCGGCCCGTACCCTAAACCGACTCAGGTGGTCAGGTAGAGAATACCGAGGCGTTCGGGTGAACTATGGTTAAGGAACTCGGCAAAATGCCCCCGTAACTTCGGGAGAAGGGGGGCCATCACTGGTGATCCGTTTTACACGGTGAGCTGGGGGTGGCCGCAGAGACCAGCGAGAAGCGACTGTTTACTAAAAACACAGGTCCGTGCGAAGCCGTAAGGCGATGTATACGGACTGACGCCTGCCCGGTGCTGGAACGTTAAGGGGACCGGTTAGTGCGCTTTCGGGCGTGCGAAGCTGAGAACTTAAGCGCCAGTAAACGGCGGTGGTAACTATAACCATCCTAAGGTAGCGAAATTCCTTGTCGGGTAAGTTCCGACCTGCACGAATGGCGTAACGACTTCTCGACTGTCTCAACCATAGGCCCGGTGAAATTGCACTACGAGTAAAGATGCTCGTTTCGCGCAGAAGGACGGAAAGACCCCGGGACCTTTACTACAGTTTGATATTGGTGTTCGGTTCGGCTTGTGTAGGATAGGTGGGAGACTGTGAAGCATGCACGCCAGTGTGTGTGGAGTCAATCTTGAAATACCACTCTGGTCGTGCTGGATGTCTAACCTCGGTCCGTGATCCGGATCAGGGACAGTGTCTGATGGGTAGTTTAACTGGGGCGGTTGCCTCCTAAAGAGTAACGGAGGCGCCCAAAGGTTCCCTCAGCCTGGTTGGCAATCAGGTGTTGAGTGTAAGTGCACAAGGGAGCTTGACTGTGAGACCGACGGGTCGAGCAGGGACGAAAGTCGGGACTAGTGATCCGGCAGTGGCTTGTGGAAGCGCTGTCGCTCAACGGATAAAAGGTACCCCGGGGATAACAGGCTGATCTTCCCCAAGAGTCCATATCGACGGGATGGTTTGGCACCTCGATGTCGGCTCGTCGCATCCTGGGGCTGGAGTCGGTCCCAAGGGTTGGGCTGTTCGCCCATTAAAGCGGTACGCGAGCTGGGTTTAGAACGTCGTGAGACAGTTCGGTCCCTATCCTCTGCGCGCGTAGGAATATTGAGAAGGGCTGTCCCTAGTACGAGAGGACCGGGACGGACGAACCTCTGGTGTGCCAGTTGTCCTGCCAAGGGCATGGCTGGTTGGCTACGTTCGGAAAGGATAACCGCTGAAAGCATCTAAGCGGGAAGCCTGCTTCGAGATGAGTGTTCCCACCCCCTCTGAGGGGTTAAGGCTCCCAGTAGACGACTGGGTTGATAGGCCAGATGTGGAAGCCCGGTAACGGGTGGAGCTGACTGGTACTAATAGGCCGAGGGCTTGTCCTCAGTTGCTCGCGTCCACTGTGTTTGTTCTGAAGTAACGAACTGTGCCTTTACCGGTTTGTTCAACTTCATAGTGTTTCGGTGGTCATAGCGTTAGGGAAACGCCCGGTTACATTCCGAACCCGGAAGCTAAGCCTTTCAGCGCCGATGGTACTGCAGGGGGGACCCTGTGGGAGAGTAGGACGCCGCCGAACAATTATTGTGGGAAAGCCCCGCACCTTATGGTGCGGGGCTTTTCTGCGTTCAAGGCCCTGCCGTTCGTCGGCGGGGCCTTTCTTCGTAGGCGTGTGTCTTTACAGACGGCCTGCTGCTTTCAGTGCCAGATAGGCGTCGGCGAGAGCCGGGGCCAGGTCGTCCGGGCTGGCGTCGACGACGGTGACGTTGTGGCGGGTGAGCTTTTCCGCTGTGCGGCGGCGCTGTTCCTGGGACTGGGTGGCGGCAGCGGCTTCGTAGACCGCGTCCACTGTGCTCCGGCCGCCTGCCATGCGCTCGACGCGGGGGTCGGCCACCGAGGCCAGCAGGACGGTGTGGCGCCGAGTGAGCTGCGGGAGTACCGGGAGAAGGCCCTCTTCGATCGGGGCGGCGTCCAGGCCGGTCAGCAGCACGATCAGAGAGCCTCGTGGGGCGTTCGCCAGGGCTGTGGCGCTGAGGCCCCGCGCGTCGGTTTCCACCAGCGCCGGCTCCAGCGGGGCCAGCGCGTTGACCAGGGAGGGCAGGATGTCGCCTGCGGTGCGGCCCTGGGCCTGAGCGCGGACGCGCCGGTCGTAGGCCAGGAGGTCCACCCGGTCACCCGCTCGAGAGGCGAGCGCCGTGAGGAGGAGAGCCGCGTCCATGGAGGCGTCCAGACGCGGTACGTTGCCGACGCGGCCGGCTGAGGTGCGGCCGGTGTCGAGGACGATCAGGATGTGACGGTCGCGTTCCGGGCGCCAGGTGCGTACGGCGACGGTGTTCTGCCGGGCGGTGGCGCGCCAGTCGATGGAGCGCGTGTCGTCACCGGGAACGTAGTCGCGGAGGCTGTCGAATTCGGTGCCTTCGCCGCGGGTCAGGACGCTGGTGCGGCCGTCGAGTTCGCGGAGGCGGGCCAGCTTGGACGGGAGGTGCTTCCGGCTGGTGAAAGGGGGCAGCACGCGAAGCGTCCAAGGAACTTGGTGGCTGCCCTGGCGGGCGGCGAGGCCGAGCGGCCCGTAGGAGCGGACGGTGATGCGTTCGGAGTGGCGATCGCCGCGGCGGGTCGGGCGCAGAGCGGTGGTGAGGCGGCGTCGCTCGCCGGCCGGGACCGCCAGCTCGTGACGTGACGCTGCCTGTTCCGAGCCCGTTGGCCAGCTGCTGGGCGGCCAGGCATCGCGGAGCTGGGCGCGCAAGGGGCGGCCCGAGGGGTTCGTGACGGTCAGCTGGATCTCGGCACCGTCACCCAATCGAACTGACGTGTCACCACTTCGGGTGAAACGGAGCTTTCGTACTGGCGCAGCCAAGGCGTAGTCGCACAGAATTGCGAGTGTGAGGGGAGCGTTCACGGCGAGTACCCCGGACCAGTTCGGCGCGAGGACGCCGATGGGGATCGCGCCGAGGGCTGCGAGGAGTGCGGTTCGTCCGGTGAGGGCCACGGTCATCGCCTCAGCGGGGGACGGGGACGTGGGCGAGGATCGCGGTGATGACGGAGTCTGCGGTGACTCCTTCCATTTCCGCCTCGGGCCGGAGCTGGATGCGGTGGCGCAGGGTGGGCAGTGCCAGGGCCTTCACATCGTCGGGGATGACGTAGTCCCGGCCGGTGAGCCAGGCCCAGGCGCGGGCGGTGGAGAGCAGAGCGGTGGCGCCTCGGGGTGAGACGCCGAGAGTGAGCGAGGGGGATTCTCGGGTGGCACGGCAGATATCGACGACGTAACCGGTGATCTCGGCGGAGACCGCCGTCTTGGCCACGGCGGCGCGGGCCGCTTCCAGGTCGGCGGGGCCGGCGGCCGGGCGTAGGCCCGCTGCGTGCAGGTCGCGGGGGTTGAAGCCTTCTGCGTGACGGGTCAGGACGCCGATCTCGTCTTCGCGGGACGGGAGCGGGACCGTGAGCTTGAGGAGGAAGCGGTCCAGTTGGGCCTCGGGGAGGGGATAAGTGCCCTCGTACTCCACGGGGTTCTGGGTCGCCGCGACCAGGAAGGGGTCGGGCAGGGGGCGGGGCGTGCCGTCCACGGTGACCTGGCGCTCCTCCATTGCCTCCAGGAGGGATGCCTGCGTCTTGGGGGGCGTGCGGTTGATTTCGTCCGCGAGTAGGAGGTTGGTGAAGACGGGGCCGGGCTGGAAGGAGAACTCGGCGGTGCGGGCGTCGTAGACCAACGAGCCCGTGATGTCGCTGGGCATGAGGTCGGGGGTGAACTGGACGCGTTTCGTGTCCAGTTCGAGGGAGGCCGCGAGAGCGCGGACGAGCAGCGTCTTGGCCACTCCGGGGACTCCTTCGAGCAGCACATGGCCTCGGCAGAGCAGGGCTACGACGAGTCCGGTGACAGCGGGATCCTGGCCAACCACGGCCTTTGCGATCTCGGTGCGCAGGGCTTCGAGGGAGGCTCGGGCGCTGTCTGGGTTCTCTGCGGGCTGGGCGCTCATGAAGCGCGTACCTCTCTTTCGAGGGCGTCGAGTTCGTCTGCCAGGCGGATGAGGCCGGCGTCGTCGGGGGGTGCGGTGCCGAAGAGGAGGGCCGGGAGGTCCCGGTCGCTCGTCGGCAGGTGGGATGACACGGCTGGGAGCAGGGTGTCGGAGTCGTGGGCCCGCGAGGCGGGCGCGCCGAGAAGGGGGGCCAGGCGGATGCGGGTTGCCGAGCGCAGGGCCGAGGCTGCGCGGTCGCGGGCATTGGCTCTGCGGTAGAGGCGGGCACGGCCTTCGGTGGTCTCGGAGGCGCGGACGGCAACGGGGAGCTGTTCGGTGACGAGGGGGCCCAGCCGGCGGGCACGCCAGACGGCCGCGAGTGCGGCGGCCAGGGCGAGTTGGAGTGTTCCCCAGAGCCAACCGGGAGGGACCAGGTCGTAGAAGGTGCTTTCGCCGCCGTCGGTGGCGGAGGTGTCGCCGAGCGAGGGGAGGTACCAGACGAGATGAGGCCGGGAGCCGAGGAGTTGGAGGGCGAGCGAGGCGTTGCCCTGCTTGTCGAGACGGTCGTTGTAGAGGATGTCGGGAGCGCCCAGCAGGACGGTGTCGCTGCTTGCCGTGTGCGGTACGCGGAGGAGGGTGGCGAGGCCGTCGCTGAGGTAGCAGCTGTCGGCATCGGCTGCCTCGGCGGTGTAGCGGACGCCGCCGGTGTCGGCGTCGCCGGCGCGGAGCGCGGCGGGCAGCGAGCACTGGGGGGAGCGGGGCGAGACGCTGGTGCGCTTTTCGGCGCGTACGCCCGGGGCGAGGGTGGCGATCGAGGGGGCGCCGGGGGCGAGGAGGACCGTACGGGACGCGGAGTCCTGTGTGGTGGCGCGGAGTTGCCGCTGTTGGCGGGCCGTGAGGAGGTCGGGGGAGGTGACGAGGAGAGTGGTGCCGGGGGTCGCCGCGTCCGTGGCCTCGTCGAGGGTCGTGACCACGCGGGTGCTGACGCCGCGGTCCTTGAGCAGTTCGGCGACGGCGCGGCTGCCGTAGGGGTCCGCGGAGCGCGGGTCGAGCCGGCCGTGGTGGTCGCCGGAGCGTACGGCGGCGATGGCGATGCCGGCGACCAGGATGACGGCCAGGCCGAGGACGAGGCCGCGGGTGCGTGTCCAGACCTGGCGGGCGGTGGGGGATACCGAGGTGGAGCGTTGGGCGGCTCCGGTCATTCGGCAGCTCCTTGGGCCGCGCCGCTGAACAGTGGCTTTGTGCGGTCGACGTCCGTGTCGAGGTCGCTCAGGCGTCGGTACGCCTGCTCGTCGGCGGTGCGGCCGCCGTATGTGACGTCGTCGAACTCCCGGGCGGCGGCGCGCAGTCGGTCGGCGTGGCCGGGCAGGGACTGTCCGGCTTCCGCTGCGGCCTCGTCGGCGGTGCGGCCGGGGCGGTGGTCGAGAAGTGCGCGTTCTTCGAGTGAGCGCACGACGGCCCGCATCCGCTCCTGGACGGCCTGGTTCCAGCGGTGCGCGGCGGCGTGCGCCTCGGCGGTGGTGCGGTGCTCGGCGGCGCTGCGCGGGCTTTCGTCGAACAGCGTGCCCTCGGAGGGCGGGGTGCGCTGTGGGGTGCCGAGCCGCAGCCACAGGCCGACGGCGAGGAGTACCACGAGCACGACGACGACCACGAGCCCCACCGCGCCTCCGGGGGTTGCTCCGGAAGCAGCGCTGAACAGGTCGTTGACCCATTCCCAGAAGCGGTCGATGGCGCGTTCGAGGAAGCTCGGGTCGTTCTCGTGGTACATCGGCTCGGACAGTTCGCGCTCGGCGGCCTCGCGGGCCGGGACGCGCGGAGTGTCCACCGGTACGTCGTCGCTTGTGCGAGCCCAAAGGCTCGCTGCTGTCCTGCCCCCCGCTGTGGACACCGCATCAGCTCCCGGGTGTGGTGTCGGTGGACTGCTGGGGGCCGTAGCCGGGGATGCCTGCGGCGCGGGCGAGCTCGAGGTCGAGTGCCTCACGTCGGATGCGCTGGTCCACGTAGAGCAGGACGCTCACGCCGGCGTTGATGGGGTAGGTGATCGAGGAGGCGATCACGGCGCCGATGCCGGTGATGATCAGGAAGGGCCAGCCGAACTCGGGAGTCTCACCGGTGAGCAGACCGCCCAGGCCGTCGTCCGCGGCGTAGGCGATCAGTCCGAACGGCACGGCGATGATCATCGACACGATGAAGGTCAGCAGCATCGTGAGCAGCATGATGCCGAAGATCCGCCACCAGGCGCCGCTGACCAGCTTGGCCGAGCGGCTCAGGGACTTCCTGATGCTCTGTCGCTCCAGCATCAGTGCGGGGGAGGCGAGGCTGAACCGGATCATCAGCCACAGAACGACGACGAAGGCCGCGATACCGAGGAGCAGCGAAAGACCGATGCCCGCCCCGCCGCCGAGCAGGATGCCGGGCAGGATGCCGACGGTCATGATCGCGGCGGCCATGAGGGGGAGCAGCAGGGTCAGGCCGAGCAGCTGCGGCAGCTGGGGCTTGGCCTCGCGCCAGGCGTCGGCGAGCGTCACGGGGCGGCCGAGTACGGAGCGGCTGATCACCATGGTGAGCAGCGCCGTGGTGAAGAGCGTGCCGATGAGCGTGATCGCGAACGTGGGGGCCGTGTTGACCAGGGTGCTCTGCATCGCGTCGAGGGACTGGCTGAGGGCCTCGGTCGGTGTCGCGTTGGGGTCGACCTCGGGCGGCGTCGGGAGCAGGTAGCGCTGGATCAGGATGTCGCAGATCTGCGTGATCACCGCGACGGTGACCGTGATGCCGAGAACGGTGCGCCAGTGGGCGCGCAGGGTCGACACCGCTCCGTCGAGGATCTCGCCGACCCCGAGCGGGCGCAGCGGGATCACTCCGGGCTTGGCGGCGGGGGGAGGGCCGCCCCAGCCGCCTCCCTGAGGGCTGCCGCCCCAGTTCGGTGCCGGCTGCTGCCGCGGGGGGCCGGTGTGCCCGCCAGGGCCGCTGGGGGCGGACCACTGGCCTGCCGGGGGCTGCTCCTTCGACCACTTCGATGCGGAATCGCTCTGGTCGGTGGGCTCGGCAGGCCGGGGCACGCCCGGCTCCTGGCCGTCGGAGGGGGCGGATCCGGGCGAGGCCCAGCCCGGAGACTCATTCATTGTCGCTCCTTCACGGTGCCCGTCCGCGGTCGCGGCGGCAGGTTGGCAGCCATCGTGTCATGGGGCACTTGCCGGCGGACCGGGCCCCGTATCTCCTTCGCACCTTCAATTGTCGGTGCCTCAGCAGGCAGACTGGGCAGATGGCTGATCAGGACGCGCAATTCCCAGCGGGCGCCGAGCCGCCCGCGCTCCCTACGCTGCGCTGGGAGGAGCCGCCCGAGGGGCCCGTGCTGGTGCTGCTCGACCAGACGCGGCTGCCCGCGGAGGAGGTCGAGCTGGTCTGTACGGATGTCCCGGCCCTGGTGCGGGCCATCCAGACGCTCGCTGTTCGTGGAGCGCCTGTGCTCGGGCTCGCCGGTGCCTACGGGGTGGCGCTGGCTGCCGCGCGGGGGTACGACGTGGACGAGGCCGTCGGGCTGCTGGAGCGGGCGCGGCCCACCGCCGTGAACCTCGGGTACGGGGTGCGGCACGCGGCAGCGGCGTACCGGGCGGCCCTCGAGAAGGGGGCGGGCAGTGACCAGGCGTCGGCGTCGGCGCTGGCGGCCGCTCGGGAGCTGCACCGGGCCGACGCGGAGGCCAGTGTGCGGATGGCTGCGCACGGGCTGAATCTGCTGGAGGAGCTGCTGCCTGGAGGCGGGCACCGGGTACTGACTCACTGCAACACCGGGGCGCTGGTCTCGGGCGGGGAGGGCACGGCGTTCGCGGTGGCGCTGGCGGCGCACCGGGCGGGCAGGCTGCGGCGGCTCTGGGTCGACGAGACGCGCCCGTTGCTGCAGGGGGCCCGGCTCACGACGTACGAGGCGGCCCGGCACGGCATGGCGTACACACTGCTCACGGACAATGCGGCGGGTTCGCTGTTCGCGGCCGGTGAGGTGGACGCCGTACTCATCGGGGCGGACCGGATCGCGGCCGACGGTTCGGTGGCGAACAAGGTGGGGAGCTATCCGCTCGCGGTGCTGGCCAAGTACCACCACGTTCCGTTCATCGTCGTCGCGCCCGTGACCACCGTGGATCTCGGCACCCCGAACGGTGCGTCCATCGAGGTGGAGCAGAGGTCGGGGCAGGAGGTGACAGAGTTCACGGTGCCGTCGGTCCCGGTGGCTGGATCTGATGCCGGGATCGGGGCCGGGATGCCTGTGGCGCCGTTGGGGACACAGGCGTACAACCCGGCCTTCGACGTCACGCCGCCAGAACTGGTGACGGCGATCGTCACGGAGCAGGGTGCAATTTCCCCGGTCACGGGGGCCGCACTGGCGGACCTGTG
Organism: Streptomyces sp. TRD_SC_5; assembly: GCF_056836825.1. Taxonomy (NCBI): domain Bacteria; kingdom Bacillati; phylum Actinomycetota; class Actinomycetes; order Kitasatosporales; family Streptomycetaceae; genus Streptomyces; species Streptomyces sp. TRD_SC_5. The sequence continues at coordinate 4,547,817 of NZ_JBWZZS010000001.1, forward strand.
TGCCAGGTCACGCCAGGTAACGATTAGCTAATGGGATGATGTCGTTTATGAAGGGACGCGTCCTTGTCGTCGACGACGACACCGCACTGGCCGAGATGCTCGGCATTGTGCTGCGTGGTGAAGGTTTTGAGCCGTCGTTCGTAGCGGATGGCGACAAGGCACTGGCCGCATTCAGGGAGGCCAAGCCTGACCTGGTGCTGCTGGATCTCATGCTGCCCGGACGGGACGGCATCGAAGTCTGCCGGCTGATCCGGGCCGAGTCCGGGGTGCCGATCGTCATGCTCACCGCCAAGAGCGACACCGTAGATGTGGTGGTCGGGCTGGAGTCCGGTGCTGACGACTACATCGTCAAGCCGTTCAAGCCCAAGGAGCTCGTCGCCCGTATCAGGGCGCGACTGAGGAGGTCGGAGGAGCCGGCGCCGGAACAGCTGGCAATCGGGGATCTGGTCATTGATGTGGCCGGTCATTCGGTGAAGCGGGAGGGGCAGTCCATCGCCCTGACCCCGCTCGAGTTCGACCTGCTGGTCGCGCTCGCCCGTAAGCCCTGGCAGGTGTTCACCCGTGAGGTGCTGCTGGAGCAGGTGTGGGGTTATCGCCATGCCGCGGACACCCGGCTGGTCAACGTCCATGTCCAGCGGCTGCGCTCGAAGGTCGAGAAGGACCCGGAGCGGCCGGAGATCGTTGTGACCGTCCGCGGGGTCGGCTACAAGGCCGGGCCGAGCTGACATGACCCGTGGCAGCGCTGCTCCGATGCCCGGGGGGCCGGGAGTCCGTGCGGGGCGGGCTGCCGGTCCTCGGCGAGGGTCGTCCAGGGTGGGCCGTTTTCTGCAGGGCGGTCCCGCCCTGCGGCTCTTCGCGCGCTGGGTGCGCCGGCCGTTGCTGCCTTCGTTGCGGCTGTGGCGGCGGAACATCCAGCTGCGCGTGGTCGTCGGCTCGCTGGTGATGTCGCTCGGCGTGGTGCTGCTGCTCGGGTTCGTCGTGATGTGGCAGGTCCGCAACGGCCTGCTCGACGCGAAGCAGGAGGCTGCCCAGAGTCAGGCGGCCGGTGGATTCGACGTGGCGGAGGAGAAGGCCCGTACCGTCGCGGGAACGGGTACGGGTACCGGTGCCGGCGACAGCGCGGAGGCCAGGGCCGCCGCGCGGAACTCCACCAACTGGAGGACCGAGCTGGTGGAACAGCTCGCCAGCGGCGGCCGGCAGGCATTCCATGTCGTGGCACTGAGTGCTGACTCGGACGACGAGAGTTCCAGCAATCGCGGGCCGCGTGCGTCGGGCGGTGTGAAGCAGAGCGAGAGTGTGCCGCAGAAGCTGCGGGACGCCATCGACCAGGGGACCGGCAAGGCGCACAAGGCCTTCGTCCGGATCACGTACGACGCTCAGGCGTCCGAGCCCGGCCTGGTCATCGGCAAACAGCTGAACGACAACAGCGGCCAGCCCTACCAGCTCTACTACCTCTTCCCGCTGACGCAGGAGGAGGAGTCGCTCAGCCTGGTGAAGACCACGCTCGCCACCGCGGGTGTGTTCGTCGTCGTCCTGTTCGGCGGCATCGCCTGGCTGGTCGTACGGCAGGTCGTCACGCCGGTGCGGATGGCCGCCGGTGTCGCGGAGCGGCTGTCCGCGGGCCGCCTCCAGGAACGTATGAAGGTCACAGGCGAGGACGACATCGCGCGGCTCGGTGAGGCCTTCAACAAGATGGCCCAGAACTTGCAGGTCAAGATCCAGCAGCTGGAGGAGCTGTCCCGGCTCCAGCGGCGCTTCGTCTCCGACGTCTCCCACGAGCTGCGGACGCCGCTGACGACCGTGCGGATGGCCGCCGATGTCATTCATGAGGCGCGTTCTGATTTCGACCCGGTGACTGCCCGGTCCGCCGAGCTGCTTGCCGGGCAGCTGGACCGCTTCGAGTCGCTGCTTGCCGACCTGCTGGAGATCAGCCGGTTCGACGCGGGCGCTGCGGCTCTCGAGGCGGAGCCCATAGATCTGCGTGAGGTCGTACGCCGGGTCATCGAGGGCGCCGAGCCGCTGGCCGAGCGCAAGGGCACCCGGATACGGGTGACCGGCGACGAGCAGCCGGTCGTAGCCGAGGCCGATGCCCGGCGGGTGGAGCGCGTCCTGCGCAACCTCGTGGTCAACGCCGTCGAGCACGGTGAGGGCCGGGACGTGGTGGTCCGGCTGGGCGCCGCCGGAGGGGCTGTCGCCGTGGCGGTGCGCGACTACGGCGTGGGGCTCAAGCCGGGCGAGGCGACCCGGGTGTTCAACCGCTTCTGGCGGGCCGATCCGGCGCGCGCTCGCCACACCGGCGGTACGGGCCTCGGTCTGTCCATCGCCGTGGAGGACGCGCGGCTGCACGGCGGCTGGCTCCAGGCGTGGGGCGAGCCGGGCGGCGGTTCGCAGTTCCGGCTGACCCTGCCGCGCACGGCGGACGAGTCGCTGCGCGGCTCGCCGATCCCGCTCGAGCCCGAGGATTCGCGGCGTGCGCGCGAGCGCGCGGAGGCCGACAGCCGGGTTACGGGCGCCCGCCCGGGCGGCGCCAACCGGCTCGCGACGGTGCCCGCTCAGCCGCGCGCCGAGCGGTCGCCGCTGCCTGCGGTGCCGCGTGCGGCGCCCGCGGCGGACCCGACGGCGTTGCCGGGCAGCGGTGCCCGGGTGGTGGCGCGGTCGTCGGGCGACGGTGACAGTTCATCGCAGGCGGAGCGGAAGGACATCACCCGTGGGCACTGAGCGATTGCGCGGCGGCCGGTGGCGGGTGCCGCGAGCGACGGTGCTGCTGGGGTGCGGCGGTCTGCTGCTGGCGGGCTGCGCGTCCATGCCGGAAAGCGGCGATGTGGAGGCGGTGGAGGCGTCCCCGCGCGGCGACTCGCAGGTGCGGGTGTACGGGATGGCGCCGCGGAAGGGGGCCCAGCCCAACGAGATCGTCGAGGGTTTCCTGGAGGCGATGACAGGCGACGACCCCCAGTTCGCCACGGCCCGCAAGTACCTGACGAAGACGGCTTCCAAGGAGTGGAACCCCGCCCAGGTCACGGTGCTGGAGAGCGGCCCGGTGCCGCAGGACCAGCGGGCCAATGACCGCGAGGGCGTGGCCTACACGTACGCGCTGACCGGCACGAAGATCGCCGAAGTGAACGAGCAGCGCGCGTACCAGCCGGTCAACCGTTCGTACCACGAGACGCTCCGTCTCAGCAGGCAGAACGGCCCGGACGGCAAGGAATGGCGCATCGACGGTCTGCCGCAGGGGCTGGTGCTCGGCGAGTCGGACTTCGAGCGCATCTATCACTCCGTCAACAAGTACTACTTCGCTTCCGGTACGGCGTCGGAGCGGACCGGCGCTGCCCACCCGTGGCTGGTCGCCGACCCGGTGTACGTGCGCAAGCGCATGGACCCGCAGACCCAGATGGACCAGGTCACGCAGACGGTCGAGGCGCTGCTGAGCGGCCCGACCAACTGGCTGAGGCCGGTGGTCGGTTCGAGCTTCCCCACGGGTACGGCGCTGAAGCTGGAGGACGGCGCCAAGTCTCTGGCGTTCGACGACCGCAACGCGCTCAAGGTGCCTCTCAACAACAAGGCGTCCAACGTCGGGCAGAAGCGGTGCAGGGAGATGGCGGCTCAACTGCTTTTCACCCTGCGGGACCTGACGTCGTACCGGGTCGGGCAGGTGGAGCTGCAGCGGTCGGACGGCTCCACGCTGTGCGTACTCGGCGGGGACCAGGCGGAGGACTTCGCTCCGGAGCGTGCGTCGGGGAGCCCGGACTACCAGTACTTCCTCGATACGAAGCAGCGACTCGTACGGATGGTGGCCAGCACCGAGAGCACCGGAGCCGACGAGGAGGCCGACCCCGTGCCCGGCCCGCTCGGCAACGGCGAGCGGCGCCTGAGCACGGTCGCGGTGGCGCGCAACGAACGGCAGGCGGCGGGTGTTTCGAAGGACGCGCGCTCGCTGTACGTGGCGTCCGTCGTCTCGGAAAGCGAGTCGGCGGAGCCGGTACTGACCAGCAGCGCGAAGCAGGAGAAGGACCGCCTCTCGGCGCCGAGCTGGGACGGCCGGGGCGACCTGTGGGTGGCGGACCGGGACCCGCGTCAGCCGCGGCTGCTGCGGCTGCCGGGCGGCGAGGGCGAGCCGCAGGAGGTCAAGGTCGTTGACGGCCTCGACGGTCTCGACGGGGCCCGTATCGAGGCTCTGAAGGTGTCGGCGGACGGCGTACGGATCGCGCTGCTGGTGTCGGACGGCGACCGGACGACTCTGAAGCTCGGCCGGATCGAGCGGCGCGGGCCGCAGGACAAGCCGGAGGTGTCCGTCACCGATCTGCGGCCCATCGCGCCGCAGATGGAAGAAGTGACGGCCGTGTCGTGGGCCGGGCGCAGCCGCCTGGTGGTGGTCGGCCGTGAGTCCGGCGGGGTGCAGCAGTTGCGGTATCTGCAGACGGACGGTTCGACGTCGGACGCCCAGTCGGTGCCGGGGGCGAACCGGGTGACGGCGGTCGCTTCGGCCGACGACGACCGGCTGCCGCTGCTGGCGCACTCGCTGGAGGACGGCATCGTGCGGCTGCCGCTCGGCGCGAACTGGAAGACCGTGGTCAGCGAGGGATCGTTCCCGGTCTATCCGGGATAGCCACCGGCCGGCCGGCTTCTCTCCGCTTGCGCGATCGCGTTGTCCACAGGGGTGGTTGCGGCGCGCGCGGCTGGGCACAGTGGATGCCATGCACGGGTGGTGGCGGGAATTCGCCGGTCTGGTGCTGCCGGTCGCGTGCGGCGGCTGCGGCAGGCCTCGCACAGTGCTGTGCGAGGAGTGCGGGCAGGCGTTGTACGGCGCCGGGGCGCGCCGGGTGCGCCCGTGGCCGGAACCGCCGGGGCTGCCGGTGGTTCATGCTGCCGCTCCGTACGAGGACGCGGTACGGGCCGTGCTGCTCGGCCACAAGGAGCGGGGCGCACTGGAGCTCGCGGGGGCGCTCGGGGGCGCACTGGCGGGCGCGGTGCGGGCCGCGGTGAGCGGGTTACCGGCCGGCGTGGCGGGGGCGGGACCGCTGTTGCTCGTACCGGTGCCGTCCGCGCGCGGCGCTGTCAGAGCGCGCGGGCACGATCCGGCGCGCCGTATCGCTCTGGCTGCCGCGGGAGCGCTGCGGCGCGCGGGGGGTGCCGTCCAGGGTGCTGGCGGTGCTCAGGCAGCGGCGGGCGGTCAGCGACCAGGCGGGCCTGAGTGCCGGTGAGCGCGCGGCGAATCTGGCAGGGGCTCTGGAGGTGGTCGCCGGGGGTGGGCGGCTCCTGGAGGGCGGCCGGGCCGTGCTGGTGGACGATCTCATGACCACGGGGGCTTCGCTGGCGGAGGCGGCCCGTGCACTGCGTGCCACCCGGGAATGGCCGGATTCCGTGTCCGGAGAGGTGAGCGCGGCTGTGGTCGCGGCTCCGTCGCTCTCGTTCGTAATAAACCGGAACTGACGGGGAACTCGGAACGTTGCAGGTAGAGAGAGGGGAAAAGCACTTGAATGGAGGTACGCGCCGGTAGCGGGTGCCGACATACGTCCGGGCGAGCTATGTTCGGTGGTGAGGAAAGCAGACCGTGCGCCTCACGTGTACCGGACGGGTGCGCTTCGGGTTTTCCTTCGACCCGAAGTCGATGGGGTGGGGATCTTGTCGACTGGGGAGGAGGAGGTGAAAGTCACCAAGTCCGAGGTTCCGGTGCTCACCGGAACCTGGTGCGAAAGGGAGACGCTCCGCCGCTGAAGCGGGGCTATCCGGGAACGGAGTTCTGCGTGGACATCGTCGTCAAGGGCCGCAAGACCGAGGTGCCCGAGAGGTTCCGCAAGCACGTGGCCGAGAAGCTGAAGCTGGACAAGATCCAGAAGCTCGACGGCAAGGTGATCAGCCTGGACGTCGAAGTGTCCAAGGAGCCAAACCCGCGGCAGGCCGACCGTTCCGACCGTGTGGAGATCACGCTTCACTCGCGTGGCCCGGTCATCCGGGCCGAGGCGTCGGCAGGCGACGCGTACGCAGCGCTGGACCTCGCCACGGGCAAGCTGGAGGCGCGGCTGCGCAAGCAGCACGACAAGCGCCACACGCGTCGTGGCACCGGCAGGCTGTCGGCCGCCGAGGTGGGTTCGACGGTGCAGGGCGCCGCGGCCATCAACGGCAATGGGGTACTGGTCGCCGAGGAGGCGACGCCGGCCATCCCCACCACCAGGATCGGATCGCTCGAAGTACAGGGCGAGGGACCGCTGGTGGTCCGCGAGAAGACACACGTCGCGGCCCCGATGACGCTCGACCAGGCGCTCTACGAGATGGAGCTGGTCGGGCACGACTTCTACCTCTTCGTCGACTCCGAGACGAAGGAGCCCAGTGTCGTCTACCGGCGGCACGCCTACGACTACGGTGTCATCCACCTGAATACCGACCCCCTCGCGGAAACCGAGGCGGGCGGCGCCGGCGGTGCACTCGGCGGGTGATTCGCCGGGCACGCTGAACCAATGCGGGCAGCGCGCCGTACCCATCTGTGGTGGTGGCCCCTGGAGCGCCTGTGCGCCCCCAGGGGCACCATCGTGCGACCGCAGGATCACCGCTCTGTCGTCCGGGCATGAAATCATGGCGTCGCAAGCCAATCGGTGCTCTGCACACTGTGGTTGGGGCAGCTCATGAATTTCGGGCCACGGCCTTCAGGGGGAGGAACGATGGCGGACAGCTTCGGTCCGGTGCGCGACGAGTCCGACATGGAGGACGCGGACGGCGGCGGCGGTCCCGGTACGGACACCGGGGGATCGCGCAAGGAGCCCATCAGGGTGCTGGTCGTGGACGATCACGCCCTGTTCCGCCGGGGGCTGGAGATCGTCCTCGCGCAGGAGGAGGACATCCAGGTCGTCGGCGAGGCCGCGGATGGGGCGGAGGCCGTGGACAAGGCCGCCGACCTGCTGCCGGACATCGTTCTGATGGACGTACGGATGCCCAAGCGCGGGGGCATCGAGGCGTGCACCTCGATCAAGGAGGTGGCTCCGAGCGCGAAGATCATCATGTTGACGATCAGTGACGAGGAGGCAGACCTCTACGACGCGATCAAGGCGGGCGCGACGGGGTATCTCCTCAAGGAGATCTCCACGGACGAGGTGGCCACCGCGATCCGTGCGGTGGCCGACGGCCAGTCCCAGATCAGCCCGTCGATGGCGTCCAAGCTCCTCACCGAGTTCAAGTCGATGATCCAGCGCACCGACGAGCGCCGGCTCGTCCCGGCGCCGCGGCTGACCGAGCGGGAGCTCGAGGTCCTCAAGCTGGTCGCGACCGGCATGAACAACCGCGACATCGCCAAGGAGTTGTTCATCTCCGAGAACACGGTGAAGAACCATGTCCGGAACATCCTGGAGAAACTGCAGCTGCACTCCAGGATGGAGGCGGTGGTGTACGCGATGCGGGAGAAGATTCTGGAGATCAGGTGAGGCGGTCTTCGGGTCAGGTCAGGCGGGACAGTTCGGCGGTCAGCGGCTCGCGCAGGTCCGGTGCGTCGACACGCTCCAGTCGTACGTTCGTGCAGCCGGCCCACTCCGCCGCCTCGACCAGGGCCTCGGCCATCGGCCGGACCGCCTTCCCGTTCTTCAGTGAGACCTGGCGCGCCACCAGCGTCTTGCCCTCGCGCGCCGGGTCGACCCGGCCCAGCAGTCGGCCGCCCGCGAGCAGCGGCATCGCGAAGTACCCGTGTGTCCGCTTGGGTTTGGGGACGTAAGCCTCCAGCCGGTGCGTGAAGCCGAAAATGCGCTCGGTGCGCGGGCGGTCCCAGATGAGGGAGTCGAAGGGCGACAGCAGTGTCGTGCGGTGGCGGCCGCGCGGGGCGCTCGCCAGGGCCTCGGGGTCCGCCCAGGCGGGCTTGGCCCAGCCCTCGACCTCGACCGGGACCAGCCCCGACTCGGTGATCACCGCGTCGACCTGCTCGCCCTTGAGGCGGTGGTAGTCCGCGATGTCGGCGCGCGTACCGACGCCGAGCGACTGACCGGCCAGCCGTACCAGTCGGCGAAGGCACTCGGTGTCATCCAGGTCGTCGTGGTAGACGGCGTCGGGGACGGCGCGCTCGGCGAGGTCGTAGACCCGTTTCCAGCCGCGCCGCTCGGTGCACACCACCTCGCCGTACATCAGTGCCCGCTCGACGGCGACCTTCGACGCGGACCAGTCCCACCACTCGCCGCCGTTCTTCGCGCCGCCCAACTCCGTCGCGGTCAACGGGCCTTCCGCGCGCAGCTGCTTGATCACCGTGTCGTACGCGCCGTCCGGCAGGTCGTGGTGCCATTGCGGGCGGTCGCGGTACGCGCGGCGGCGGAACGCGAAGTGCGGCCACTCCTCCATGGGCAGGATGCAGGCGGCGTGCGACCAGTACTCGAAGGCGTGAGCGCCGGTCCAGTAGGCGGCGTCGACGGCCGTACGGCCTACGGCGCCGAGGCGGGCGTACGGAATCAGCTCGTGCGAGCGGGCCAGCACGGAGATCGTGTCGAGCTGCACCGCGCCCAGGTGGCGCAGCACGCCGCGCACCCCGCCCCGCCGGTCCGGAGCGCCCAGGAATCCCTGGGCGCGCAGGGCGATCCTGCGGGCTTCGTCGGCGGACAGCGAGGCGGCGGGCGGCAGCAGACTGGTCGGACTGGTCATGACCGCACTCTAAGCGCCGCCACTGACAACACGCCCTGGCCTGCGGGGATTCAGGCCTTCGCGGGCAGAGCCCCGGAGGGCAGGTACGGGCTGGGTGCCGGCAGTGCGAGGTCGGACGGGAGCAGCGCGCCGGTCCAGCCGTCACGGCGTACGCCCTTGTTCGCGATGCCGGAGCGCTGGATGCCCTCGATGAGGAAACCGGCCTTCTCGGCCACCGCGCGCGACGCGTCGTTGCCGACCTCGGCCCGCCACTCCAGGCGTTCCACGCCCGCCGTGGTGAAGGCCCAGTGGGCGACGGCCCTCACCGCTTCCGTGACGTAGCCCCGGCCGCGGTGCGGCTTCGCCGCCCAGTACCCGATCTCAGCGGCGCCCTCGCCGCGCATGATCGACGACACGGCCGCCACCAGCTCCCCGCCGCCCCTGGTGAGCACCGCGAACGCGTACACGATGTCGAGGCGCCAGCCGTCCGGCACGATCTGGCGGACGAATCCCTCCGCGTGCTCACGTTCGTACGGCGAGGGGATCGTCGTCCAGCGCTGGATGTCGGGGTCCTGACACGCGCGGAATACCGCTTCCGTGTCCGCGGGTTCGAAAGGGCGCAGCAGCAGACGCTCGGTGGTGAGGATGGTGGGTTCCATCGGCTGATTCTCGGCTCGGGCGGGCGGGGTGCGCCAGTCCGTCGGGGAGAGTGCGCCAGACCTTTTCGGGATGGCCCGGCACCTTCCGGGCTCCCTGTCCGTTCTCTTTGCGGGTAACAGTGGGCCTTCCTGCGGGCGGACCTCCCGGCGTGGCGGGGTCCTCGCTTACGATGGCCGATGCGGTGGGGACCACCTGCCGTGCCCGCGCCAGAGTCCATACGACCCAGTGCACAGGCCCGACCGGCAAGGAGACCAGCCTCAGTGTCCGTCTTCAACAAGCTCATGCGTGCAGGCGAAGGCAAGATCCTGCGCAAACTGCACCGCATCGCGGACCAGGTCAACTCCATCGAAGAGGACTTCATCAACCTCTCCGACGCCGAGTTGCGGGCGCTCACCGATGAGTACAAGGAGCGGTACGCCGACGGCGAGAGCCTGGACGACCTGCTCCCCGAGGCATTCGCGACCGTTCGCGAGGCAGCCAAGCGTGTTCTCGGTCAGCGCCATTACGACGTCCAGATGATGGGTGGCGCCGCCCTGCATCTCGGTTTTGTCGCCGAGATGAAGACCGGTGAGGGCAAGACCCTCGTCGGCACGCTGCCCGCGTATCTGAACGCGCTGTCCGACAAGGGCGTCCACCTGATCACGGTGAACGACTACCTGGCCGAGCGCGACTCCGAGATGATGGGCCGGGTGCACAAATTCCTCGGCCTCGAGGTCGGTTGCATTCTTGCCAATATGTCGCCCGCGCAGCGCCGTGAGATGTACGCCTGCGACATCACGTACGGCACGAACAACGAATTCGGCTTCGACTATCTGCGCGACAACATGGCGTGGTCGAAGGACGAGCTTGTCCAGCGCGGCCACAATTTCGCGATTGTCGACGAGGTCGACTCGATCCTGGTCGACGAGGCCCGTACGCCGCTGATCATTTCGGGCCCGGCCGACCAGGCGACCAAGTGGTACGGCGACTTCGCCAAGCTGGTCGTCCGCCTGAAGAGGGGCGAGCCGGGCAACCCGCTCAAGGGCATCGAGGAGACCGGCGACTACGAGGTCGACGAGAAGAAGCGCACCGTCGCCATCCACGAGCCCGGCGTCGCCAAGGTCGAGGACTGGCTGGGCATCGACAACCTCTACGAGTCGGTGAACACCCCGCTCGTCGGATACCTGAACAACGCCATCAAGGCCAAGGAACTCTTCAAGAAGGACAAGGACTACGTCGTCATCGACGGCGAAGTCATGATCGTCGACGAGCACACCGGCCGTATCCTCGCCGGCCGCCGCTACAACGAGGGCATGCACCAGGCGATCGAGGCGAAGGAAGGGGTGGACATCAAGGACGAGAACCAGACGCTCGCCACGATCACCCTGCAGAACTTCTTCCGCCTCTACGGCAAGCTCTCCGGCATGACCGGTACGGCGATGACCGAGGCCGCGGAGTTCCACCAGATCTACAAGCTGGGCGTCGTGCCGATCCCGACGAACCGGCCGATGGTCCGCGCCGACCAGTCCGACCTCATTTACCGCACCGAGGTCGCGAAGTTCGCCGCCGTCGTCGACGACATCGCGGAGAAGCACGAGAAGGGCCAGCCGATCCTGGTCGGCACGACCTCCGTGGAGAAGTCGGAGTACCTCTCGCAGCAGCTCTCCAAGCGCGGTGTGCAGCACGAGGTCCTCAACGCCAAGCAGCACGACCGTGAGGCGCCGATCATCGCCCAGGCCGGCCGCAAGGGCGCCGTCACCGTCGCCACGAACATGGCCGGTCGCGGTACGGACATCAAGCTCGGCGGCAACCCGGACGACCTCGCCGAGGCGGAGCTGCGCCAGCGCGGCCTCGACCCGGAGGAGCACATCGAGGAGTGGGCCGCCGCGCTGCCCGCCGCCCTCGAGAAGGCCGAGCAGGCCGTCAAGGCCGAGTTCGAAGAGGTCAAGGAGCTCGGCGGGCTGTACGTGCTGGGTACGGAGCGGCACGAGTCGCGTCGTATCGACAACCAGCTGCGCGGCCGCTCCGGCCGTCAGGGCGACCCGGGCGAGTCCCGCTTCTACCTGTCGCTGGGCGACGACCTGATGCGCCTGTTCAAGGCCGCGATGGTCGAGCGCGTGATGTCGATGGCGAACGTCCCCGATGACGTACCGATCGAGAACAAGATGGTGACGCGCGCGATCGCGTCCGCCCAGTCGCAGGTCGAGCAGCAGAACTTCGAGACGCGCAAGAACGTCCTGAAGTACGACGAGGTGCTCAACCGGCAGCGCGAGGTCATCTACGGTGAGCGCCGCCGGGTCCTGGAGGGTGAGGACCTGCAGGAGCAGATCCGCCACTTCATGGACGACACCATCGACGCGTACATCCAGGCGGAGACCGTCGAGGGCTTCGCCGAGGAGTGGGACCTCGACCGGCTGTGGGGCGCGTTCAAGCAGCTCTACCCGGTGAAGGTCACCGTCGAGGAGCTGGAGGATGCGGCGGGCGACCGGGCGGGCATCACGGCCGAGTTCATCGCCGAGTCCATCAAGGACGACATCTACGAGCAGTACGCCGAGCGTGAGGGGCAGCTCGGCTCCGACATCATGCGTGAGCTGGAGCGGCGCGTGGTGCTGTCCGTCCTGGACCGCAAGTGGCGCGAGCACCTCTACGAGATGGACTATCTCCAGGAGGGCATCGGCCTGCGTGCGATGGCCCAGAAGGACCCGCTGGTCGAGTACCAGCGCGAGGGCTTCGACATGTTCAACGCCATGATGGACGGCATCAAGGAAGAGTCCGTCGGCTACCTGTTCAACCTGGAGGTCCAGGTCGAGCAGCAGGTCGAGGAGGTTCCGGTGCAGGCGGCCGTGCCGGATCAGACGGCGGGCGCGAGGCCGTCGCTCCGCAAGGAGGACGCGGTGCCTGCGGGCGCGGGCGGCGGGCGTCCGGAGATCCGGGCGAAGGGGCTCGACGCTCCGCAGCGGCCGGACCGGCTGCACTTCTCCGCTCCCACGGTGGACGGTGAGGGCGGCGTCATCGAGGGCGACTTCGAGAACGGTGACGGGTCGGCACGGTCCGAGTCGGACGGCATGACGCGTGCCGAGCGGCGCAAGGCGCAGAAGGGCGGCAGCCGCCGCCGGAAGAAGTAGGCGCGCGCGGTACGTACCGCTTTCTTGCTTTCCCGGCCGGGGCCGGACACCGATGTGGTGTCCGGCCCCGGCCGCGTTGCGGCTGTGCTGCGTTCCGGCTGTGCTGCGTGGGGCTAGGCCGGGGTGCAGGCGGACGGCGCCGGGGCGCCGCCCAGCTCGACGGCGGCGCACCGCCAGCGCAGGTCGCGGCCCTGCTCCAGGCGGAACGCCATCGCCCGTACCTGCTCGCCTGCCGCGATGCTCGCGAAAGCCTCGACCACGCCCGGGCGCGGGTGGAAGCCGCCGCAGGTGCGGACGACGGGGAGGGTGCCGCGCGTGCGCAGCGGGGTCCGGGGCGCGAGCTGGACGAGCTGCTCGTACGCCTCACCGATGGTGTGGCCGAGCATCCAGTGCACGGGGCGGCGGCCGCTGAGTACCGCCAGGAGGCGCTCGGCGAACTGCTCGTGCGGGGTCGGGCGGTGGCGGTGGCGGAGTGCCGTGGATGCGGGTGTGGGTGTGGGTGCGGGTGTGGGGCTGGTCGTGGCTGCCCTGGCTGCCGGTGCGCCGGGCCTGCGCGGGTCGCGGCGTCCCTGCGGCCGGGTCCTGTCCTTGTTCATCTCTGTGCCCCCGCTCTGCTGGCCCGGCTGCGATACCGGGCAGTAACTTCTGCTGGTGATCTTTTACGGGGCCGGGGGAGGCGGCGGCAAGGAGAGGTGGCCGTGGGAGGCGGCGGCCGACGGAATCACCTATCCGGGTGACGAGAGGCAGCCCTGGTGCGGGCGCCGGCCGACGGGTGGTTCGTCGAGTGGACGTCTCGGGGGCCGGGGACCACCACCCCGAAGGGGGACTCCGTACGTATCCTTGAATCCGTCTTCCGACTACGAAAGCGGCCTGCTAATGCGCGTCTACGTCCCCCTGACCCTGCACGGCCTCGCTGAGGCGCACAAGGCGGGACAGCTGGGGCCCGGCCCGCTGACGGCCTACGCCGTGACGCCGGGCCTGCGCGAGTGGTACGTCTCGGACGACATCGAGGAGCTCGAGTACGCCGCGCTCAACCGGGCGGCGGCGGCGTCGCTGCGGCTGCTGGCGGGGGACCCGGGTGCGGCGCGGCGCCGGGTCGTCGTGGCCGTCGACGTACCGGACGGTGACGCGGTCGCCGACCCGGACCGGGGGCTGGACGCGGCAGGGCTCGGCGAGGTGCGGATCGCTGCCGCGGTGCCGCTGAAGAAGGCGGCGGCGGTGCATGTCGACGCGGACGACGCGGAGACGGACGTGACGGCGGCGGCCGCGGCGCTGGGGGCGGCGGACCACGGGGACGACGACGCGCAGTTCACGGTGGACGGGGCGGAGGACCACGAGCTGCTGTGGTTCGCGGTGCAGGAGATCCCCAATCTGATCGGCTGATCCGGCCCCGGGGTGCCGGATCGCCCGGATGTCTGCGTTGTCGTACCCGGTGGGTACCTTCTTGGGATGGGGAAGCACACGACGACGCATCTGGTCTGGGACTGGAACGGGACGCTGCTCGACGACATCAGTGCGGTCATCGGCGCGACGAACGCCGCGTTCGCGGAGATCGGGATCGGGCCGATCACGCTCGCGCGGTACCGGGAGCTGTACTGCGTGCCCATTCCCCGTTTCTACGAGCGGCTGATGGGGCGGCTGCCGACGGAGGCGGAGTGGCTGGTCATGGACGAGGCCTTCCACCGGCATTACACCGAGCTGCGGGTGGTGTGCGCGCTGGCGCAGGGGGTGGAGGAGCTGCTCGTGGAGTGGCGGTCCGCTGGGCGCAGCCAGTCGCTGCTGAGCATGTACGGGCATGAGCAGTTGGTGCCGGTGGTGCGGCAGTACGGGATCGAGCGGCACTTCGTACGGGTGGACGGGCGGACCGGGCCTTCCGGCGGCAGCAAGGCGGCGCACATGGCGCGGCATGTGGCGGCGCTGGGCGGTGTCGCGCCGGAGCGGGTGGTTGTCATCGGTGACGCGGTCGATGACGCGGTGGCTGCGGCGCATGTGGGGGCGCGGGCGGTGCTCTATACGGGGGGCTCGCACAGTCGGGCCAGCTTGGAGCCGGCCGGGGTGCCGGTGGTGGACACGCTTGCGGAGGCGGTGGAGCTGGCGGAGCGGTGGATGGGGTGACGTCGCTTCCCCCGCTCCGCGATACCGGGCCTGCGGCGCTGTCCCCTCCCCACCCCTTCCCGTTGTGACACCACCTTGCGGCTCCGCCGCGAGAGGGGCCGCTGCCCCAGGCCTCGGTCCTCAACGCCGGACGGGCTGAGAAGCGCGGGAGCGGGTGGCCTCCTGGGGCTCCGCCCCAGACCCCGCTCCTCAAACGCCGGAGGGGCTGGAATGACCCCTGGGCTTTGTGCGCCGCGGCGCACAAAGCCCAGCCGACGGGCCCGGCGGAGCCGCACCTCGGAGCGGGGCGCACAGCCGGCCGGGGCTGGAGCCGTTGTGGGGCGCCGGCGCCGGTCTACGTCACCGGATTTTTGGTGCGGAGGATTTTGAGGAACTCGCGCATCCAGGCTGAGTGGTCCGGCCAGGCGCGCGCCGAGACCAGGGTGCCGTCCACCACCGTCTCGGCGTCCTGGAACGTCGCCCCTGCGGCCTGCATGTCCAGTTCCAGAGCCGGGTACGCCGTGACCCTGCGGCCGGCCAGGCCCTCGACTGCGGCCGTCAGGAGCGGGCCGTGGCAGATCTGCGCCACCGGCTTGTCCGAGTCGAAGAAGGCCTTGAGGATCTTGCGCAGCTCCAGGTCGTTTCGCAGGTACTCCGGAGCCCGCCCGCCGGGGACCACCAGGGCGGCGTACTGGCTCGGTTCGACTTCGGAGAACGCCAGGTCGGCGGGCCAGGTGTAGCCGGGCTTCTCGGTGTACGTATCGAAGCCTGGCTCGAAATCGTGGATCACGAACCTGAGCTTCTTGCGGGTCGGGGCGGCGATATGGACCTCGTACCCCTCCTCGCACAGGCGTTGGTACGGGTAGAGGACTTCCAGCGACTCGGCTGCGTCGCCGGTCACGATGAGGATCTTCGGTGCCATGGCTTGGTGCTCCCGTCGGGTCTGGGCCGTCGGTGTCAACGTGCACCCGTGGGTGGTGTTTGCCAAGGCGCCGGGCCGGGGTCGGCGGTCGGAGGCCGGCGCAGCGGTCTGGAAGCTTGTGCGGCGCCCTCGCGCCCTCGCGCCTGGCGCCGTGCGATGCGGGTGCGAAAGGCGCGTTGTGTGCTGCCCTCGGGCAGCCTGTGCCGTGCCGTCCAGTGCGACGCGCACCGGCCCGCGGCGTTTGCCCAAGGTGCTTCCGCGGGGCCGATGACAGACCCGCGCCGTGGCGTCGCTGTCCAGAGTGTCAAACTTCGCGGCTGGTTTTGTACACCGAACGGACATGACGGGCCCCCGGTGCGGGGAGATAGCCTGGTGCCGTGATCAGCGCGATAGCCCTCGGGGGCAGTGAAGCCCCCGGCATGCGCCCGGAGCACCACCGTGCCCGGGCGATCGCTGGTCCCCGAAACCCCGACCGGCCGTCAAAGTTGGCCAATAACGTCAGGGGTATCTCTCATCGCGGCATAACGTCGACAGGACCGGATACTCCGCGTCGTGGCGTTGTGTCATCTTTCTTCACCTACGTCACGCAACGGCGCGCGACAGGAGCCAGAGGACATGCAGACCAAGCTGGACGAAGCCAAAGCCGAGCTGCTCGTACGGGCGGCCCGGGTAGCTGAGAACAGCCCGGCCGGGGGGCAACCTTCGACTGGGTCCACGAGCGAAGGCATTCCCGACAGGGACACGCTCCTCGCGTACCTCCAGCGCTACTACCTGCACACGGCCCCCGAAGACCTCGCCGACCGCGACCCGGTCGATGTATTCGGCGCGGCGCTCTCGCACTACCGGCTGGCGGAAAACCGCCCGCAGGGGACCGCCAGCGTCCGGGTGCACACCCCGACCGTGGAGGAGAACGGCTGGACCTGCAGCCACTCCGTCGTCGAGGTGGTCACCGACGACATGCCCTTCCTTGTGGACTCCGTCACGAACGAGCTGTCCCGGCAGAATCGCGGCATCCATGTCGTGATCCACCCGCAGGTCACCGTGCGCCGCGACGTCACCGGCCGGCTGATCGAGGTCCTGCCCGCCGACGGCCGGCGCAGGGGCGAGACGCTGCCGCACGACGCGTGCGTCGAGTCCTGGATCCACGTCGAGATCGACCGCGAGACCGACCGCTCCGACCTCAAGCAGATCACCGCCGACCTGCTGCGCGTCCTCAACGACGTCCGTGAGGCCGTCGAGGACTGGGAGAAGATGCGCGACTCGGCGCTGCGTATCGCCGACGAGCTGCCGAGCGAGCCGACCGCCGACGACCTGCGCGACCAGGAGGTCGACGAGGCCCGCGAGCTGCTGCGCTGGCTGGCCGCCGACCACTTCACCTTCCTCGGCTACCGCGAGTACGAGCTGACGCAGGAAGACGCGCTGTCCGCCGTCCCCGGCACCGGCCTCGGCATCCTGCGCTCCGACCCGCACCACAGTGGCGACGAGGACCACCCGGTCAGCCCGTCCTTCAGTCGGCTGCCCGCCGACGTCCGGGCCAAGGCCCGCGAGCACAAGCTGCTCGTACTGACGAAGGCCAACAGCCGCTCGACCGTGCACCGGCCCAGCTACCTCGACTACGTCGGCGTGAAGAAGTTCGACGCGGACGGCAACGTCATCGGCGAGCGCCGCTTCCTCGGGCTGTTCTCCTCGGCCGCGTACACCGAGTCCGTACGCCGCGTCCCCGTCATCCGCCGCAAGGTCGCCGAGGTCCTCGAGACCGCCGGCTTCTCGCCCAACAGTCACGACGGCCGCGACCTGCTCCAGATCCTGGAGACGTACCCGCGCGACGAGCTCTTCCAGACGCCCGTCGACCAGCTGACGTCCATCGTGACGAGCGTGCTGTACCTCCAGGAGCGGCGCCGGCTGCGGCTGTACCTGCGACAGGACGAGTACGGGCGCTACTACTCCGCGCTGATCTACCTGCCCCGCGACCGCTACACGACCGGTGTGCGGCTGCGGCTCATCGACATCCTCAAGGAGGAGCTCGGCGGCATCAGCGTCGACTTCACCGCCTGGAACACCGAGTCGATCCTCTCCCGCCTGCACTTCGTCGTGCGCGTCCCGACCGGCACCGAGCTGCCCGACCTCACCGACGCCGACAGCGAGCGCATCGAGGGCCGGCTCGTCGACGCCGCCCGCTCCTGGGCCGACGGTTTCTCCGACGCCATGAACGCCGAGCTGGGCGAAGAGCGCGCCGCCGAGCTGCTGCGCCGGTACGGTCACGCCTTCCCCGAGGGCTACAAGGCCGACCACTCGCCGCGCTCCGCCGTCTCCGACCTCGTCCACCTCGAGCAGCTGACGCACGGCCGCAACAGCTTCTCGCTTTCCCTGTACGAGCCGGTCGGCGCGGGACCCAACGAGCGCCGTTTCAAGATCTACCGGATCGGCGAGCAGGTCTCCCTGTCCGCCGTCCTGCCCGTGCTCCAGCGGCTCGGCGTCGAGGTCGTCGACGAGCGTCCGTACGAGCTGCGCTGCACCGACCGTACGCACGCGTGGATCTACGACTTCGGCCTGCGCATGCCCAAGTCGAACGGCAACGACGGCTACCTGGCCGACGACGCGCGCGAGCGCTTCCAGGAAGCCTTCTCCGCCGTGTGGACCGGGCAGGCCGAGAACGACGGCTTCAACGCGCTGGTGCTGAGCGCGGGCCTGGACTGGCGGCAGGCGATGGTGCTGCGCGCGTACGCGAAGTACCTGCGTCAGGCCGGTTCGACCTTCAGCCAGGACTACATGGAGGACACCCTCCGCAACAACGTCCACACCACCCGGCTGCTGATCTCGCTCTTCGAGGCGCGGATGTCGCCGGAGCGTCAGATCGCGGGCACCGAGCTGATCGACGGGCTGCTCGAAGAGCTCGACGGCGCGCTCGACCAGGTCGCGTCCCTCGACGAGGACCGGATCCTGCGGTCCTTCCTGACCGTCATCAAGGCCACGCTGCGGACGAGCTTCTTCCAGAAGACCGCCACCGGTGAGCCGCACAGTTACGTGTCGATGAAGTTCGACCCGCAGGCGATTCCCGACCTTCCCGCGCCCCGCCCGGCGTACGAGATCTGGGTGTACTCGCCGCGCGTCGAGGGCGTCCACCTGCGCTTCGGAAAGGTCGCGCGCGGTGGTCTGCGCTGGTCGGACCGGCGCGAGGACTTCCGGACCGAGGTGCTGGGCCTGGTCAAGGCGCAGATGGTCAAGAACACGGTGATCGTGCCGGTCGGTGCCAAGGGCGGGTTCGTCGCCAAGAACCTGCCGGACCCGTCCGTCGACCGTGACGCGTGGATGGCCGAGGGCATCGCCTCGTACAAGACCTTCATCTCGGCGCTCCTCGACATCACCGACAACATGGTGGCGGGCGAGGTCGTGCCGCCGAAGGACGTCGTGCGCCACGACGAGGACGACACGTACCTCGTCGTCGCCGCCGACAAGGGCACCGCGACCTTCTCCGACATCGCCAACGAGATCGCGGTCGCCTACAACTTCTGGCTCGGTGACGCCTTCGCGTCGGGCGGCTCGGTCGGTTACGACCACAAGGGCATGGGCATCACCGCCCGAGGCGCCTGGGAGTCCGTCAAGCGGCACTTCCGCGAGCTCGGGCACGACACCCAGAACGAGGACTTCACGGTCGTCGGTGTGGGTGACATGTCGGGTGACGTCTTCGGTAATGGAATGCTGCTGAGCGAGCACATCCGGCTCGTCGCGGCGTTCGACCACCGGCACATCTTCATCGACCCGAACCCGGACGCGGCCACCTCGTACGCCGAGCGCCGCCGGCTCTTCGAGCTGCCGCGCTCCTCCTGGGCCGACTACGACACCGAGCTGCTGTCGGCGGGCGGTGGCATCCACCCGCGCAGCGCCAAGGCGATCCCGATCAACGCGCACATCCGCGAGGCGCTCGGCATCGAGCGGGGCATCACCAAGATGACCCCGGCCGATCTGATGCAGACGATCCTCAAGGCGCCGGTCGACCTGCTGTGGAACGGCGGCATCGGTACGTACGTCAAGTCCTCGGCGGAGTCGAACGCCGACGTCGGCGACAAGGCGAACGACGCCATCCGCGTCAACGGCGAAGACCTGCGGGTCAAGGTCGTCGGCGAGGGCGGCAACCTGGGCGCGACCCAGCTCGGCCGCATCGAGTTCGCCCGGCGCGGCGCGGGCGGCGAAGGCGGCCGGATCAATACGGACGCCATCGACAACAGCGCGGGCGTGGACACCTCCGACCACGAGGTGAACATCAAGATCCTGCTGAACGCGCTCGTCGCGGACGGCGACATGACCGTCAAGCAGCGCAACAAGCTGCTCGCCACCATGACCGACGAGGTCGGCACGCTCGTCCTGCGCAACAACTACGCGCAGAACATGGCGCTCGCCAACGCCGTCACCCAGGCGCCCTCCCTGCTCCACGCCCACCAGCGCTTCATGCGCCGCCTGGGCCGCGACGGGGCACTCGACCGCGCGCTGGAGTTCCTGCCCACCGACCGGCAGATCCGCGAACTGCTCAGCGCGGGCCGTGGCCTGAGCCAGCCGGAGCTGGCCGTGCTCATGGCGTACACCAAGATCACGGTGGCGGAAGAGCTGATCCACACCGGCCTGCCGGACGACCCCCACCTGCGGGGCCTGCTGCACGCGTACTTCCCCGAGGCGCTGCGCGAGAAGTTCGGCGAGCAGATCGACGCGCACGCGCTGCGCCGCGAGATCATCACGACGGTGCTGGTCAACGACACCGTGAACACCGGTGGCTCGACCTTCCTGCACCGGCTGCGGGAGGAGACCGGGGCGTCGATCGAGGAGATCGTACGGGCGCAGTTCGCGGCCCGCGCGATCTTCGGGCTCAGCGAGGTCTGGGACGCCGTCGAGGCGCTCGACAACCAGGTCGGGGCCGATGTCCAGACCCGGATCCGGCTGCACTCGCGCCGCCTCGTCGAGCGCGGTACGCGCTGGCTGCTGGGCAACCGGCCGCAGCCGTTGGAGCTCGCCGAGACCATCGAGTTCTTCAGTGCCGGGGTCACGCGGGTCTGGGACGAGCTGCCGAAGCTGCTGCGCGGCGCGGACCTGGAGTGGTACCAGGGCATCCTCGAGGAGCTGACCGACGCGGGCGTTCCCGAGGAGCTGGCGCTGCGGGTGGCCGGGTTCTCGTCGGCCTTCCCGTCGCTCGACATCGTCGCCATCGCGGAGCGCACCGGCAAGACGCCGATGCAGGTCGCCGAGGTGTACTACGACCTCGCCGACCGCCTGTCCATCACCCAGCTGATGGACAGGATCATCGAGCTGCCGCGGGCCGACCGCTGGCAGTCGATGGCCCGTGCCTCCATCCGCGAGGACCTGTACGCGGCGCACGCCGGCCTGACGCAGGACGTGCTGTCCGTGGGCAACGGCGAATCGACGCCGGAGGAGCGGTTCAAGGCGTGGGAGGAGAAGAACGCGGCCATCCTCGGCCGCGCGCGCACGACGCTGGAGGAGATCCAGGGGTCGGACGCCTTCGACCTGGCGAACCTGTCGGTGGCCATGCGCACGATGCGGACCATGCTGCGTACGCGCGTCTGATCGGTACGTAGGAGAAGGGGCGCCCCGCACCGGAACGACTCGGTGCGGGGCGCCCGTTTTCACGTACCTCTTGCCGACGTCCACAGCCTGCGGCAGGACAGCAGGGCGGCGGCGAGCAGCAGGCCGTTGCGTACGACCATGAGCGCGCAGCCCAGTGGCGTGCCCGACACCACGTCCTCGTACAGCACCGGATAGGCGAGCGCGCTCACGGCCGCAGCCGGCAGCAGCAGCGCCGCGACCGGACGCTGGGTCGTGGCGCGCGTGGTGAGGCAGACGGCGGCCAGTCCGAGCAGCCACACCAGGTACTGCGGACTGATCACCCGGCTGGTGACGGTGAACAGGAGCACGGCGGCCAGCGCGGCGTCGAACGGCGTGGCGGGTGTCCAGCGGCGGGCCCTGATCCGCCACAGCAGCAGCCAGCAGAAGGCGGCGGCCGTGAGGAGGAGGGACGCGTGGGCCAGGGACGAGACGTACGGCCCGGTCAGCTCCATGGCGCCGTACCGGTATTCGACCGTGCCCGGCCAGCCCGCGAGCCGCCCCAGGGACAGCGCGGTTCCGGCCATCGACTCGATCTGCACGCCTCTGCTGCCCTGCTGGCGCAGAAAGCCGAGGGTGTGCGAGAAGGCGAACGCGAGGACGGCGAGCAGCGCTGCCGCGCCGGCGGCGGCGGACAGCCAGGCGGCTCGGGTGGTACGTCCACGGGGGGCGCCCAGCAGCGTGAGGACCGGCCAGACCTTCACCGTCGCACCGAGCCCGGCGAGCGCACCGCCGATGCGCGGCCGCCGGTGCAGCGCGAGCAGGGCCAGTGCGGCGAGTGCGGTGACCTGGACGTCGTACCGGACGAGCGGCAGATGCAGGAGCAGCGGCAGCGCGCACACCCACATCCACGCACCGGCCGTGCTGCGGCCGGGGCGCCGGCCCGCGCGTGCGAGGGCGCAGGCGACCAGCGCGTCGGCGGCGAGGGTGAGGACGAGGAACGCCTGGAAGTACGTGAACCAGGGCAGCGCGCCCGGCGCGAGGATCACCAGGGCCGCGCCGGGCGGGTACTGCCACATGGCGTCGTCGAGGGGGAAGTCGCCCCGGGCGAGCTGCTCGTACCAGCCGTAGTAGATGTGGTGGACCTCGCTGCTGATCGTTCCCACGTCGAAGGCGGCGAGCGGCTGCGCGAGCAGGGCGAGCATGACCAGGCGGGTGGTGAGCCAGACGGCGGCGAGTGCGCGGGCGCGGCGGCGCGCGGCGGCCGCGGACGTGGGAGAGCCGGGGTCGGTGTTCGCGTCGGAGGCCGCGATCTGGTCGGTCGTCATCAACGCGCACTTTAGCCACTTTTTATGCTATTTCTTCGCCTTTGTGTACTTCTCGTAGGCGGCGACGACGTCCTTGGCCGGCCCGTCCATCCGCAGAGTCCCTGCCTCCAGCCAGAGCGCGCGGTCGCACGTCTCGGTGACGGTCCTGTTGTTGTGGCTGACCAGGAAGACGGTGCCCGCCTTCGTGCGGAGCTCGGCGATGCGGGCCTTGCTGCGGCGCTGGAAGGCGGCGTCGCCGGTGGCGAGCGCCTCGTCGATCATCAGTACGTCGTGGCTCTTGGCGGCGGCGATCGAGAAGCGCAGGCGGGCGGCCATGCCGGAGGAGTACGTACGCATCGGCAGCGTGACGAAGTCGCCCTTGTCGTCGATGCCGGAGAAATCGACGATCTGCTGGTAGCGCTCGCGGATCTGGCGGCGCGTCATGCCCATCGCCAGG
This sequence comes from Streptomyces sp. TRD_SC_5, assembly GCF_056836825.1. Taxonomy (NCBI): domain Bacteria; kingdom Bacillati; phylum Actinomycetota; class Actinomycetes; order Kitasatosporales; family Streptomycetaceae; genus Streptomyces; species Streptomyces sp. TRD_SC_5. The sequence goes on from NZ_JBWZZS010000001.1 coordinate 4,570,491, forward strand.
CCGCCGAGGACGATGTTGCGCTCGCCGGTCAGGTCGTTCATCAGCGCGGCGTTGACACCGAGGAGTGAGGGCTGCCCCTGGGTGTAGACGTGGCCGCGCGCGGGCGGGAGCAGTCCGGCGACCGCCTTGAGGAGGGTGGACTTCCCGGAACCGTTGGAGCCGATGAGGCCGATGGCCTCGCCCCTGTGCGCGACGAAGGTGACGCCTTTTACGGCGTGGACTTCGCGGGCGGTGCCTCCGCTCTGGACCTTGTACATGACGTGGACGTCGTCCGCGATGACGGTGGGGGTGCGTTCGGAGCGTTCGGATTGCTGCTCAGCCACGGCCGTATGTCTCCTCTGCCCGCCAGAAATAGATGAAGCCGCCCATGCCCGCGACGAGCGCCCAGGCCGTGGCGACGAGCCAGACATGCTGGGGCAACTGGGCGTCGGTGAAGCTGTCGATGAGTGCGAAGCGCATCAGGTCGATGTAGACGGCGGCCGGATTGCATTCGAGCGCCACGGCCACCAGGTGCGGCACTTTGTCGTTCCGCACGGTGTGGTCCACGCTCCACATGACGCCCGATACGTACATCCAGGTACGCAGGGCGAACGGCATCAGCTGTGCGATGTCGGGGGTACGGGACGCCAGCCTGGCCATGATCAGCGCCAGGCCCGTGTTGAACAGTGACTGGAGCGCGAGTGCGGGGAGTGCCAGCAGCCAGGAGGGGCGGGGGAACTGCCCGAAGCAGCAGAGGATCACCGCCAGCGCGGCCATCGAGAAGAGCAGTTGCTGGAGTTGCTGTACGGCGTACGCGACGGGAAGCGAGGCGCGCGGGAAGTGGAGGGCGCGCACGAGGCCGAGGTTGCCGGTGAGGGCGCGGGTGCCCGCCAGGACGGTGCTGCTGGTGAACGTCCAGACGAAGACGCCGGTGACCAGGAACGGGACGAAGTCGGGGACGTCGTCCTTGGTGCGGAGCAGTACGCCGAAGACGAAGTAGTAGACCGCCGCGTTGAGCAGCGGGGTCATGATCTGCCAGAGCTGTCCCAGTCTGGCCTGGCTGTACTGCGCCGTCAGCCGGGCGGTGGCGAACGCGGTGATGAAGTGGCGGCGGCCCCAGAGGCTGTGCGTGTACGCGGCGAGCGAGGGGCGGGCGCCGCTTCGGGTGAGGCCGTGGCGGGCGGCGAGGGCGGCCAGGTCGGGGGTGGATCCGGGGGGCGTTGTGGTGCGCGCGGGCGGTGGCGTGGTTTTCGTGGTCGTCGTGGTCGTTGTGTTCAGGGGCACATCGGCGGCTTTCGGTGAGGGACACGGGCAGCGCTTACGACGGGACGGGGCCGTATCGTCGTAACGGTGACAGTAGATCCGTCCCACGTCGAAACGCAACCGTTCCGTCGTGACGCTATGCTTCCCCGTATGAGTGCCGACCCGCGTCCGACCACGCCACCCCGCCGCGCCCCCGCCGGAGCCGCCGTGCTCAGGGAGGACGTGACCGACGCCATCCGCACCGCCGTCTTCGAGGAGCTGGCCGCCGTCGGCTACGCGCGCATGTCGATCGAGGGCATCGCCCGCAGGGCCGGCGTCGGCAAGACGGCGGTCTACCGCCGCTGGAAGTCCAAGCTCGCTCTCGTCCTCGACCTCGTCACGGCCGTCGCCGTCCAGGGCCTGCCCGCACCCGCCACCGGTTCGCTGGACGGCGACGTACGCGCTCTGCTCGAAGTGGCCGCCCACGCGCTGCGGCACCCCGTCGCCTCGCAGGTCGTTCCCGATCTGCTGGTCGAGGCCGCGCGGCACCCCGAGATCGCCGACGCGATCAAGTCGGCCCTTCTCGACGGGCAGCACGGCGTCGCCGCCGCTGTTGTACGGGACGCGGTCGCGCGCGGCGAGCTGTCCGAGGGGGCCGACGTGGACCGGGCCCTCGACCTGATCGTCGGGCCGCTGTACTGGCGGCTCGTGGTCGTGCGTACCGCAGTGCCCGCCGGATATCTCGACGACCTCGCGGCGTCGGCGGTCGCCGCGCTCAAAGCCTGACCGGGCGGGCCAAGCCTGACCGGGACGGCCCGGGATGGCCCCGGACCGGCCTCGGACGCACGACGGCGGCCCGGTCGTGGGGACCGGGCCGCCGTCGTGGGCGGTCGAGCCCGCCTGCTACTTCACCGCCCCGGCCATCACGCCGGACACGAACTGCCGCTGGAACGCGAAGAAGACGATCAGCGGGATGATCATCGAGATGAAGGCGCCGGGCGCCAGGATGTCGATGTTGTTGCCGAACTGCCGGACCTGGCGCTGGAGCGCCACCGTGATCGGCGGGTTGGCCGAGTCGGCGAAGATCAGCGCGACCAGCATGTCGTTCCAGACCCACAGGAACTGGAAGATGCCGAGCGAGGCGATGGCGGGGCCGCCGAGCGGCATCACGACGCGCGTGAACAGCCGGATCTCGCCCGCCCCGTCGAGCCGCCCCGCCTCCAGGAGTTCCTTGGGGATCTCCGCGAAGAAGTTGCGGAGCAGGAAGATGGCGAAGGGGAGGCCGAAGGCGACGTGGAAGAGGACCACGCCCGCCGTGGTCTCGAAGATGCCGATCGTTCCGAAGAGTTCGGACACGGGGACGAGGGCGACCTGCACCGGCACCACCAGCAGCCCGACGACCACCAGGAACCACCAGTCACGGCCCGGGAAGTCCATCCACGCGAACGCGTACCCGGCCAGCGAGCCGATCACGACGACCAAGGCGGTCGACGGGACAGTGATCATGATCGTGCTGAGCAGGGAGTCGACGATGGTGCTGTTGTCCAGGAGATTGGCGTAGTTGTCGAGGGTGAGGTCGGAGGGGGCGGAGAAGACCTTCCACCAGCCCGTCTCCGCGATGTCGGTGGGGCTGCGCAGCGACGAGAACAGCAGCCCGATCGTCGGCATCAGCCAGAACAGCGCGACCAGGATGAGGAAGACGCTCACCGCGCCGCTGCTCGCGCGCGCCGCGATCCGGGCGGGGAGGGACTGCTTGGGCTTCGTGCCGGCCGGGTTCGTCCTTGTTGTGGTCATCGGCGGCTCTCCTTTCGCATCCGTCGGATGTTGAAGAGCATCACCGGGACGACCAGCAGCAGGAGCAGTACGGCGATGGCGCTGCCGATGCCGGGGTGCGCGTCCGTACCGAACGACGAGCGGTAGAGCTGGAGCGCCAGCACGTTCGCGTCGTCCTGGGACGACCCCGGCGCGATGATGAACACCAGGTCGAAGATCTTCAGTACGTTGATCATCAGGGTGACCAGCACCACCGCGAGCACGGGCGCGAGCAGCGGGACCGTCACACGGCGGAAGACCTGCCACTCGTTGGCGCCGTCGACGCGGGCCGCCTCCAGGAGCTCGCGCGGCAGGCCCGCGAGCCCGGCCGCGATCAGCACCATCGCGAAGCCCGCCCACATCCATACGTAGCTGCCGATGATGGCGGGTGTCACCAGGCTCGGGCCGAGCCAGTCGACGCCGTTGTACGGCTCACGGAAGTTCGAGGCGGGGAAGCGGAGTTCGGCTCCGTCGGCCTTGGCGGAGAGGGCGAACGTACCGTCGGCGCCGGCCTTCGCCGAGTCCACGACCTTGCCGTCCTTGACCGCCTCGATCTTGATGCCCTTGAGGCCGAACTCTTTGGGGTCGATCGTGTTCGGCTTGCCGCCGCCGCCCTTCGTGAAGTCCAGCCAGGCTGTGCCGGTGACCTTGTCGGGCGCGGTCTCGGCGGGCGCGGCGATCTCGGCGTCGCCCGGCATCTTGGCGGGCGGTACGCCGATCAGGGGCAGCAGGACCTGCTCACCCGCCCTGACGGGCTGTTCGGTGACGAAGGAGCCGCCGCCGCCCGCCTTCAGCGGATGGACGGGCAGGGGGCGGGCCTTCGGGAAGCCGGCCGACTCGGAGAACATGTCGTGGACGCTCACCGCCACCGCGTTGGCGACCCCGCGCTCCGGATTCTGCTCGTACACCAGGCGGAAGATGATGCCGGCGGCGAGCATGGAGATCGCCATCGGCATGAAGACCAGCAGCTTGAACGCCGTACCCCAGCGGATGCGTTCGGTGAGTACCGCGAATATGAGGCCCAGCGCGGTCGAGACGGCCGGGGCGACGACCACCCAGATCGCGTTGTTCTTGACGGCCGTCAGGATGGTGTCGTCGGTGAAGATCTCGACGAAGTTGTCGAGCCCGGCGAAGCTGTCGCCCGTCCTGTCGAAGAAGCTCCGGTAGACCGAGTACCCGATCGGGTAGACCACGAGCGCGCCCAGCAGCACCAACGCGGGCAGCAGGAAGCCGACCGCCATCGTTTTGCGTGTGCCCGTCACGCTCTTGCGTTTGCCGGGTCCGGCAGGGGGCGGCGGAGTCTTCCCGGCGCCCCCCGCGGTCGCTGACGTCATCGCGTCAACCCGTCAGCTCTTGTAGGCCTTGGCCGCGTCGGACTCCAGCTGCCGCTGGGTCCCCGCGATGTCCTTCGGGTTCTTCAGGAAGTCCTGGAGCGCCTTCCACTCGCCCTTGCCCGGCGTACCGCCGAACGACTGCGGGGCCTGGTCCGACATGTCGAAGCGGAAGTCGTCGCCCGCCGCGATCAGCGCCTTCGCGATGTCACGCTGCACGTCGTTCGGGTACGCCGCCACGTCCAGGGACTTGTTCGGCGATACGAACCCGCCCGCCCCCGCCCAGATCTTCGCGGCGTCCGTCGAGGCCAGGAAGGTCAGCAGGGCTTTCGCGCCCTTGGAGTCCTTCAGTGCCACCGCCGCGTCGCCGCCGGTCACGACCGGGGACTCGCTGCCCACCGCCGGGAACGGGAAGACCTTGGCGTCCGTGCCGATCTTCGCCTTCGTCTGCGCGATGTTGACCGCGACGAAGTCGCCCTCGAAGACCATCGCGGCCTTCGGTTCCTCGGCGAACGTCTGTGTGACGGACGCGGGGAACTCCGTCTGCAGCGCGCCGTCCTGCCCGCCCGCGATGAGCTCCTTCTTGCCGAACAGCTCCGCGAGTGTGGTGAGGGCTTCCTTGACGGAAGGGTCCGTCCACTTGATCTCGTGCTGGGCCAGCTGGTCGTACTTCTCCGGGCCCGCCTGGGAGAGATAGATGTTCTCGAACCAGTCGGTGAGGGTCCAGCCGTCCGCGCCGCCGATCGATACCGGGGGGACGCCGGAGGCGGAGATCGTCTCGGCCGTGGTCAGGAATTCCTTCCAGGTTTTCGGCTCCTCGGCGCCGGCGTCCTCGAAGGCCTGGGTGTTGTACCAGATCAGGGACTTGTTCGCGGCCTTGAAGTACACGCCGTACTGGGTGCCGTCGACAGCGCCGATGTCCTTCCAGCCCTGCGAGTAGTTCTTGTCCAGCTGGGCCTGGGTCGGCGCGTCGACCGGCTTTGCCCACTTGCGCTTGACTGCCTGCTGGAGCGCGCCGACCTGCGGCAGCATCGCCACGTCGGGGGGCGAGCCCCCTGCGATCTTGGTGCCGAGGAAGTTGACGATGGGGTCCTGGGCCGGGACGAAGGTGACCTTCGCGCCCGTGCGCTTCTCGAACTCGTCGAGGACCTTGGTGAAGTTCTCCTGCTCGGGGCCCGTCCAGACCGCGGCGACCTGGACCTCCTCGCCGTTCAGCTTGGGGAGCTCGACGGAGGACGAGGGTTGTGTGGTGGCTCCGCTTCCCTCGTTTCCTTTGTCTTTGTCCTTGTCGTCGCCGCCGCCGCAGGCGGTGAGGGCGAGCGTGCTCGCGGCGATCATCGCCAGGGCGGCCCTTCGAGCCCTGCGTCCCCTGTGTGTGCGAAGAGTTGTGTGCATCACTGCCCCGTCTCTCCTGTGCGCGTACGGACCGGCGCAGCCCTCGGAGAACCCTGGCGCCGATGCCGGTCTAGCTGTCCCGTGGGTCAGTCCTACGCCGGGTGACCGGCCCCGGCAATAGCGCCTTCCGTGTCAACCGGGTGATCGTGATGGGCTCGTGACGTTGAGTCAGGCGTCGCGGGGGGCGTCGAGAGGTGGCAGTGGCGTCGCGTTGACCGTACGGGCGGCACGGTCCAGGGCGCTGGCCAGCAGCGCGAGGTCCGTCGGGCCGTTGCCCAGTTCGCGCACCGGGCGGCGGGCCGGCGGATCGCCCATCCGCTCCCACTCGAGGGGGACCACGGTGGGGCGGAGTGTTGCCGTGCGGGGGATGCGGCCGGTGACTCGGCCGGCCTGGAAGGGGGTCGTGGTGGCGTTCTCGTGTGCGTTTGGGTGTGGGTGTGCGTTTTGGGGTGCGGCTCCCTGACGCAATAGCCTGCCTCGTCCTGGGGCGGGCTCGTCCTGCGCGGGTGCGGACGGCGGGGGGTCCAGCACCACGCGCAGCCGCGCTCCGCGCGCCAGCTCGGTGTCCGCCGTACGGTCCGGCCTCGCGGACGTCGCCACCAGGTGTACGCCGAGCCGCTCGCCCTCCCTGGCCACCGCTTCCAGGGCCCGTACGACCGAACCGGCCGTGGGCCTGCCCGTACTGCCGAGGGCGGGGGCGACCAGCGCGTCCAGGTCGTCCACCAGGACGACTAGGCGGGGGAGGGGGGAGGGGGCCGTGTCGGCGCGGGCCTGGCGCTCCCGGGATGTCGTGGTGCGCAGGCGCAGGGTGCCGCTGGGGGGTGAGTCCAGGTCGCCGTTCTGTTCGGCGGCGCTGGGCGTGCGCTGGCCGATCATCCGGCCCGACACCTCGCGCCGCGTGTGCCATTCGGCGAAGCCGAGGCTGCCGAGGAGCTCGTGGCGGCGCTTCAGCTCCCCGTTCAGGGCCTGGGCGAACTCCCGCATGCGGACGGGGTCGGAGGCGACCAGGTGGGTCGAGACGTGCGGCAGTTCTGTGCAAGCGCGCAGGCCTTCGCCGCGTTCGCCGCCGGCGCCGTCGACCAGGACGAGGCCGAGGCGGTCCGGGCGGGCCGCGGCCGCGAGTGACGCCGCTACGGAGCGCAGCAGCTCGGTGCGGCCGCTGCCCGCCGGGCCCTCGATCAGGAGGTGCGGGCCCTCCGCGGTGAGGTCCACGCAGAGCGGGCCGCGCCGGCCCGCCCCGAGCACCGCCCACGCGCGGGTGGCGCCGGGTGCCTGGCCGTCGTCGGCGGCCGCCGCCCAGCGGGCCATCAGGGAGGCCGGGGTGGCTCTGGCCAGGCCCAGCTCGTCCAGGAGGCGGGAGGACGAGGGGAGGGGGGTGGAGCGGGTCGGGCGGGTGGTGTGGTTCGTGGCGGTTGGGTGGCCGTCCGTGCGGAGGGGGGCCAGGGCCCGGGCGAAACGCTCGGCCCAGGCTGCGGACACCGCGTCCACCGCTGCGAGCGTGCCGTGCCCCGCGGGCTCGCCACCTGCCGTGCGCAGCAACCGCAGGGCGGTGGCCACATCGCCGCTGAGCAGGGCGGCCGCTCCGCACTCGCGGAACGCCGGTGATGCGGCGCAGGCGGCCTCGTACGTCGCGGCCACCGGGGAAAGCGGCGAGGCGGCGGGCGTCTCGGCCAGGCAGATGAGGTGGATGCCGGAAGCCGCGCCGGTCGCGGCGAGGCGGGTGGTGGACTCGCGGAGCGCGGCTGAGCCGGGGTCGCCGTCGATGATCACGACCGTGTATGGACCTGTTTGGTCGTGCGGTTCTTCTTCCGTCCGGCGCATCAGCTCGGCGATCCGGGCCGTGGCCTGGTCGCGGTCGTACGCGAGAAGCAGCCGGCAGTCCTGGCCGTGGGAGGGGCGCAGGTGCGGCAGCCAGCCCAGCCAGGACCACTCGGCTGTGCGCTCGCTGAGTGGCCTTGCTCTGTCTGTGCTGAGCAGGACGATTTCGAGGTCGATGGGGGAGTGCAGCGCGGTGAGCTGCGCGATCGCTGATCTGGCGAGCCCGGCCAGGCGGGCGCGGGGGCCGGCCAGGCCCAGCGAGCCCACTTCGCGCAGGCCTACGGTCACGGGCACGGCGGCCAGCGGGCGGCCGCCGTCGGGCGCGGGCCTGTCGGCGGTGCCCAGGCGCAGTGCCAGTGCTTCGGGGTGGCCGGGGCCGCGCTCCCACAGGCGGGGGCCGGGGCCCAGCGCGGTCAGCAGGAGCGTGGCGGGGTCGGGCCAGGCGTCGGGCAGGGGGGTGGCGGGGTTCGCGGTGGGGTTCGCGCCGGCCGGGGGCATGCCCAGAGGGGTGGCCTCGGCGGGGGCGTACTCGTCCACGGGCTCGGGGCGGGCGCCCGTGAGGCGGCGGGCCCAGGCTCCTATTCCACCGCGGCGGGCGGGTGCGGCGGGGGGCGCCGTCTGCGCTGGTTGCGGGGGCTCCGGGGTCGGTGCCGCGTCGGGGCGTCTCCTCGGGTGCCGAACGTTCGGGTACTGGGGATCTTCGGGCTCGTTGCGTTCGACACCCTGCGGGGAGCGCCCCGACACGTCCCCTCCCGCCACCGTGGAGTGCTGGGCGGGAGGCATGGCCTCGGGCGATGGCGTGGAGTGCGGGGCGGGAGGCGTGCCTTGGGCGGAGACTCTGCGGCCGCCGGGTGTGGGGTCCGGGCGGCGTGGCCTGCTCGGGGTCGGGCCCTGGGGCGGGGGTGCGGTTCGGTGGGGGGTGTCCGTCGTTCGGGTCAGGCGCAGGTGGCCCTCGCCGTCGGGGGTTGTCGGGAGGGACGGGGAGCTGTCGCTGCCCTGGGTCAGGCGGAGGGCTGATTCACCCAGGCGCAGCAGCGCCCCGGGGGTGAAGGGGACCGGGCGGTCGGTCAGGTCTTCGCCGTCGAGTGACGTGCCGTTCGTGGAGTGGAGGTCCGCCACTGAGACGTGGCCGTCTTTCGTCAGTGTCACCGCGCAGTGCAGCCGTGACACGTCCGGGTCGTCCAGGGGGACGTCCGCCTCGGACGAGCGGCCGATGCGGATCTGGCCGCCGTGCAGGAGGTGCACGCCGCCCGCGTCCGGTCCTGCTACGACGTGCAGTTGGGCGGGGGCGTCGGACGTACCGTCGGGCTCGGGTGCGGGGGCGTGGAGGGACAGGACCGCGCCGTCGGTCAGTGGTGGCTCGCCCAGTGCGCAGCGCTGGGCGTCGAGGCGTTCCCGTCCCGCGTAGACCACTACGGCGCCCGTGGTCTCCGGGGCCGATCCGGGAGCGGAGACGGTGGCGGCCAGGCCGGAGGCGACCGCGGCCAGCGCGGTTCCCGCGGGTGCGGTGACGAGCACGTCGCACACGCGCCCGGCGGCCGGGGCACCCTGGCCCTCGGCGTCGCGCGTGGTGTGCGCGCGTGGCGCGAGGACGGTCAGCCGGATCTGCATCGCGTCAGCGGTCCCTTCTGCGCGAAGTGCCCGGCAGGGGTACCGCCCTGTGATTCCCCCCACCCGGCACGGACGCGTCGTCCGGTACAGGTCGGCACGTGGCGCGGGGCTCCCGACCCCACAGTCCGTGCTGCAGGCATCCTCGCACCTGCCACTGACAACACGCCCGGCACCCACCTTCAAGTGATCTTGAATGGTCGGCTGTGGGCGGAAAAGGGCAGGCTTCGACATATGCGGCACGCACGTTCGGCAACCATCGGCGCGGGGAGCGCGTCTACCCTCGGTACGCGGCCCCGGTCGGAGGCGGTCGGGCGGCACTACAGTGGATCGGAACTACGGGCCGAGCGCCCGGGACGACGCAAGACCACGAGGACACGAGCAGCAGGGAGCGCATGACGTGCGGCCGGTCGGCAGTAAATACCTGCTCGAGGAGCCGCTCGGGCGCGGCGCCACGGGTACCGTCTGGCGAGCCCGCCAGCGTGAGACCGCGGGCGCCGAGGCGGCCGTGGCCGGCCAGCCCGGCGAGACCGTAGCGATCAAGGTCCTCAAGGAGGAGCTCGCGAACGACGCGGATGTCGTGATGCGGTTCTTGCGCGAGCGCTCTGTGCTGCTGCGCCTTACGCATCCCAATATCGTGCGGACCCGCGACCTCGTTGTCGAGGGGGATCTGCTCGCTCTGGTGATGGACCTCATCGACGGGCCCGACCTGCATCGCTATCTGCGGGAGAACGGTCCGTTCTCGCCGGTCGCGGCCTCGCTTCTCACCGCGCAGATCGCCGACGCTCTTGCCGCCAGCCACGCCGACGGTGTCGTCCACCGTGACCTCAAGCCCGCCAATGTCCTGCTCGACGAGCGCGACGGGCAGATGCACCCGATGCTCACCGACTTCGGCATCGCGCGACTGGCCGACTCGCCGGGTCTGACCAGGACGCACGAGTTCGTCGGTACGCCGGCGTATGTCGCCCCGGAGTCGGCCGAGGGGCGTCCGCAGACGTCCGCCGTGGACATTTATGGCGCGGGGATTTTGCTGTACGAGCTGGTCACCGGGCGTCCGCCGTTCGCGGGCGGCAGCGCGCTGGAAGTGCTTCACCGGCACCTGAGCGAGGAGCCCCGTCGGCCCACCACCGTTCCCGAGCCGCTGTGGACGGTCATAGAGCGCTGCCTGCGCAAGGAACCGGACGAGCGGCCCAGCGCCGAGAACCTCGCCCGCGCCCTGCGCACCGTCGCGGCCGGCGTCGGCGTGCACTCGTCGTCCGCACAGGTCGAGGCGGCCATGGGTGTCGGCGCGCTGCTCGCGCCCGACCCGGACCCCGCGCCGGTCCCCGGCGCGCCCGGTGCCGCCGACCCGACACAGGTCCTGCCCAGCAACGCCGGTTCGTACGACCCGGCCGCCGCGACCAGCGTCCTGCCGTCGACCGGCGCACCGCAGTACGGCGGCGCAGGGCAGTATGCCGACCCGACCGCCGTCATGCCGCCCGTACCGCCGCGCCCCGACGGCGCACCCGGCGGGGGCCCCGAGGACCCGCACCCCTGGCAGAACCAGCTGCGGGCCGCCCGTGACCGCAACGAGCAGACGCAGGTCCAGTACCTCGACCCGAGCCAGGACCCGCTGCGCCGCCGCCCGCAGCGCCAGCCGCAGCCCCTGCAGCGCCAGCCGCAGCAGCCCCCGCAGCGTCAGCAGCAGCAACAGCAGCCGCAGCGGTATGCCCCGCCGCCGCCCCCGCAGCAGCGGTACGCGCCGCCGCAGCAGCCGTCCCCGCCGGCCCAGCGCCCGCCGCGCGAGCCCCGCGAGCCGCGCCGTCGCAGCGCGAACCCGATGCGGATCCCGGGGCTCGGCTGTCTCAAGGGCTGTCTGTTCACGCTCGTGCTGTTGTTCGTGGGGTCCTGGCTGATCTGGGAGTTCTCCGGGCTGCAGGAGTGGATCGGTACGACGAAGGGCTTCTTCGCCCAGATCGGTGACGTGATCGACAAGGTCACGAAGTTCTTCAGCGATCTCGGCAGTTCCACCGGCGCGTGAGTCGCCGGGTTCGTTGATTTGTCGACTTCTGGGGGTGGATTTCGCCCCCAGAAGTCGAGGTTGACGCCATACGGGGCACCGGACGCCCCGTCAGCCGCGTAGCCTCAGGGCGACCGTCAGCCGCTGAGGGAGCAGTCTTGGCACGGAAAATCGGCAGCCGGTACACGGCCCACCAGATCCTTGGGCGGGGCAGCGCCGGCACGGTGTGGCTCGGTGAAGGTCCCGAGGGGCCTGTCGCCATCAAGCTCCTGCGCGAGGACCTCGCGTCCGACCAGGAACTCGTCGGACGCTTCGTCCAGGAGCGCACCGCGCTGCTCGGACTCGACCACCCCCGTGTCGTATCGGTTCGCGATCTTGTGGTGGACGGCACCGATCTCGCGCTCGTCATGGATCTCGTACGGGGTACGGATCTGCGTACGCGGCTCGACCGCGAGCGACGTCTTGCCCCCGAGGCGGCCGTCGCCATCGCCGCCGATGTCGCCGACGGGCTCGCCGCCGCGCACGCGGCCGGCGTCGTGCACCGGGATGTGAAGCCCGAGAACATCCTGCTGGACATGGAGGGGCCGCTCGGGCCCGGCGGCGCGCACCCCGCGCTGCTGACCGACTTCGGCGTCGCCAAGCTCATCGACACCCCGCGCCGCACCCGCGCGACGAAGATCATCGGTACGCCCGACTACCTCGCCCCCGAGATCGTCGAGGGCCTGCCGCCCCGAGCCGCCGTCGACATCTACGCCCTGGCGACCGTGCTGTACGAGCTGCTCGCGGGCTTCACGCCCTTCGGCGGCGGCCACCCCGGTGCTGTGTTGCGCCGCCATGTGACCGAGACCGTCGTGCCGCTGCCGGGCATCCCGGAGGAGCTGTGGCAGCTGCTGGTGCAGTGCCTGGCCAAGGCCCCGGCGTCGCGGTTGCGCGCTTCTGAGCTCTCCGCCCGGCTGCGTGACCAGCTGCCGCTTCTTGCCGGGATGCCTCCGCTGGACGTGGACGAGCCGGGCTCGGAGGACGAGGAGGAGCGCTACGCGGCGTACGACGAGCCGCAGCCCGCCACGGCCGACGAACCGCGCCGCCGCGGCGCCGTCCCGCTCGTGCCGGGCTCGTCGCCGGACTCCAACCGCGACACCCACACGAGCATGCGCGTCCCCGCCCCCGACGAGCTGGCCGGCGGCGCCCGCGGTACGGCCCGCGCGCCCCGGGCCGCGGGCCAGCGCCGCCCCGGCTCGGCCCGCCACAAGTCGGACACCGTACGCAGGCGACGCCTCGTACTCGGCGGAGCCGCTGTCCTGGTGGCCGCTGCGATAGGCGTGGGCGGCTGGCTGGCGGTGACGGGCGAGGGGACGGACCAGGCCCCGCAGGACACCGAGCAGTCGTCCCCCGCGCAGCCGTAGCCCGGGGGGAGTGACAAGGCGCTCCTCCGGGGGAGGGGAACGTACGGCCGCCCAGCCGTTACGCTGGACCCGTGGCAGTCGTCGATGTATCCGAAGAGCTCAAGTCCCTCTCCTCGACCATGGGGTCGATCGAGGCCGTCCTGGACCTCGACAGGATGAGGGCCGATATCGCCGTGCTCGAGGAGCAGGCCGCGGCCCCGTCCCTGTGGGACGACCCCGAGGCCGCGCAGAAGATCACGAGCAAGCTCTCCCACCTCCAGGCCGAGCTGCGCAAGACCGAGGCGCTCCGCAGCCGCATCGACGATCTCTCGGTGCTCTTCGAGCTCGCCGAGATGGAGGACGACGCCGACACCCTCGTGGAGGCGGAGGCCGAGCTGATCTCCGTCCGCAAGGCGCTGGACGAGATGGAGGTACGTACCCTCCTGTCCGGCAAGTACGACGAGCGCGAGGCTCTCGTCAACATCCGCGCCGAGGCCGGTGGCGTCGACGCCTCCGACTTCGCCGAGCGGCTGATGCGCATGTACCTGCGCTGGGCCGAGCGCCACGGGTACGCGAGTGAGCTCTACGAGACGTCGTACGCGGAAGAGGCCGGCATCAAGTCCGCCACCTTCGTCGTCAAGGCGCCGTACGCCTACGGAACGCTCTCCGTGGAGCAGGGCACGCACCGCCTGGTCCGTATCTCCCCCTTCGACAACCAGGGCCGCCGTCAGACGTCCTTCGCGGGTGTCGAGGTGCTGCCGGTCGTCGAGAAGACCGACCACATCGAGATCGACGAGTCCGAGCTGCGTGTCGATGTCTACCGCGCGTCGGGTCCCGGTGGTCAGGGCGTCAACACGACTGACTCCGCTGTCCGTCTGACGCACGTTCCGACCGGCATCGTCGTCTCCTGCCAGAACGAGCGCTCGCAGATCCAGAACAAGGCGAGCGCCATGAACGTCCTCCAGGCGAAGCTGCTCGAGCGCCGCCGCCAGGAGGAGCAGGCGCTGATGGACTCGCTCAAGGGCGACGGCGGCAACTCCTGGGGCAACCAGATGCGTTCGTACGTCCTGCACCCCTACCAGATGGTCAAGGACCTGCGTACGGAGTTCGAGGTCGGCAACCCGCAGGCGGTTCTCGACGGCGAGATCGACGGCTTCCTGGAAGCCGGAATTCGCTGGCGCAAGCAGCAGGAGAAGTAAGCCCCGGTAACTCGCTTTGTCGACACGGTAACTGCCGCCCATGAGGCGGCAGTTGCGTTTTGTGTCACAGTCGTATTCCCGTACGACGGGCAAGTGCCTTCATTCCGGACATCGAGCCCGGAATGACCTTGACGCTCCCTTTAAAAGTGGCAAAGCTGACGCGCGGCATGCGTATCTCTGGGGCGTGTGTGACCGGGGGGAAGTACAAACCCCCAGTGTCTGTCGCCCCTTGCGCTGCTCCACTGACGAATTCAGCTACTGGGGGTAGCAAGCAGATGACCAAGAAGACGCGGATCCGCGTTGCGCGTATAGCAGCCGGTGCGGTGATCGCCGCCGGTGCTTCGCTGACCGCCGCGGGCGCCGCTTCGGCCGTCGGTATCGGCGTCGACGTGGCCGGCCTCAGCGCCGACGCCAGCGTCGACCAGGAGGGTCTCGACATCTCCCTCGCCGCCGACCCGGCGGACCCGGCCGATCCGGCCGACCCTGCGGACCCGGCCGACCCCGCGGACCCGGCCGACCCGGCCGATCCTGCGGACCCGACCGACCCGCTCGACCCGATCGACCCGCCCACCGACCCGACGGACCCGGTGGACCCGCCCACCGACCCGACGGACCCGATCGACCCGCCCACCGACCCGACCGACCCGGTGGACCCGCCGACGGACCCGACGGACCCGGTGGACCCGCCCACGGATCCGACCGACCCGGTGGACCCGCCGACCGACCCGACCGACCCGGTCGACCCGCCGACCGACCCCACTGACCCGACCGACCCCGGCAGCAACGGCGGGAACGGCAACGGCGGTAACGGGAACGGCGGTAACGGGAACGGCGGCAACAACGGCAACGAGAACGGTGGCGGCGGCAACGGCGGCACCGACGGCGGCGGCACCGTGACCGGTGGCTCCGACGGTGGCACCGGCGGCGACGCCGGTACCTGCACCCTCGACCTCGACGGTGCCGAGTGCGAGGACAACACCGACACCAACAACGCCGGCTCCCAGCCGGTGGCGCAGGGCAAGGCCAAGGAGGAGCTCGCCGAGACGGGCGCCGCCGAGACCTCGTTCCTGCTGATCGGTGCCGCGACGATGATCGCCGGTGGCATCGGCTTCCGCATGCTGCCGCGTCTGGTCAGCGGCCGCACGGTCGCCTGAACCACTTAGGCGCAACTGAGGGGCCCGGAGCGCGCTGAGCGCTCCGGGCCCCTCTCTTTGGTCTCCGCCGGCCCTCAGAGGGGCCGTGAAAGCGTTACGGGCGGCAAAAGCCGGCGTACCGAGCGGTAGGGCCGGCCGGGTGCTACGCGGTCTGGTGCGCCAGCAGGGCCACCGCCGCCACCAGCAGGGCCACGAGCGCCAGCAGCGCGACGGGGCTCAGCCCGCCCAGCGGGCCGCCTTCCTGCTGCATCCTCGCCCTGTTGGCCCGGCACACCGGGCAGCGGCCCTGATTCACCGGGGCCGCGCAGTTCGCGCACACCAGTCGGTCATAGGTCATGCGCTTTCCTCCTCCCGCGCGGCGGGAGCCGCCTTCGCGCGCTTCTCTCACCCAACGCTCAGGGGAACGTGACTGTTCCCCCTCTCACTGTGCCAGCTCCCACGCGTTCCGGCGCGCCCCGCCGGGTTACGGCCGTTCTGTTCCGGTCGGAATGCGGCTCCGATCCGTGATAAATCGCCCATCGCAGGACGCCGACTGCGCGGTCCTCCCCGCGTCGCGTATGGTCACGCTCACCTACTCCCGGCGACCGTGGTGCACCCGTGATCCGATTCGACAACGTCTCCAAGACCTACCCGAAGCAGAGCCGCCCCGCCCTCAGGGATGTTTCCCTGGAGGTCGAGAAGGGCGAATTCGTCTTCCTCGTGGGCTCTTCCGGCTCCGGTAAGTCAACCTTCCTGCGGCTGCTGCTGCGTGAGGAGCGCGCCAGCCACGGCATGGTGCACGTACTGGGCAAGGACCTCGCGCGCCTGTCCAACTGGAAGGTGCCGCAGATGCGGCGCCAGCTCGGCACCGTCTTCCAGGACTTCCGCCTTCTCCCCAACAAGACCGTCGGGGAGAACGTCGCGTTCGCGCAGGAAGTCATCGGCAAGTCGCGCGGAGAGATCCGCAAGTCCGTGCCCCAGGTCCTCGATCTCGTCGGCCTCGGCGGCAAGGAGGACCGGATGCCCGGTGAGCTCTCCGGTGGTGAGCAGCAGCGCGTGGCGATCGCGAGGGCGTTCGTCAACCGCCCGATGCTGCTGATCGCGGACGAGCCGACCGGCAACCTCGACCCGCAGACCTCTGTCGGCATCATGAAGCTGCTGGACCGCATCAACCGCACCGGCACCACTGTGGTGATGGCGACCCACGACCAGCAGATCGTCGACCAGATGCGCAAGCGCGTCATCGAACTCGAGGGGGGCCGCCTCGTGCGCGACCAGTCTCGCGGCGTCTACGGCTACCAGCACTGAAAGGACGCCATGCGCGCCCAGTTCGTCCTGTCGGAGATCGGCGTCGGTCTCCGCCGGAACCTCACCATGACCTTCGCAGTGGTCATCTCCGTCGCCCTCTCCCTCGCCCTGTTCGGCGGGGCTCTGCTCATGCGCGAGCAGGTGAGCACGATGAAGGGCTACTGGTACGACAAGGTCAACGTCTCCATCTTCTTCTGCAACAAGAACGACGCGGAGACCATCCCCAAGTGCGCCAAGGGGGCGGTCACCGCCGAGCAGAAGAAGCAGGTCAAGACCGACCTCGGCAAGATGGACATCGTCAAGACTGTCGAGTACGAGTCGGCCGACCAGGCGTTCAAGCACTACAAGGAGCAGTTCGGGGACTCCTCGATGGCCGACACCATCACCCCGGACCAGATGCAGGAGTCGTACCGGGTCAAGCTCAAGGACCCGGAGAAGTACAAGGTGGTCGCCACCGCGTTCGCCGGCCGGGACGGCGTGCAGTCGGTCCAGGACCAACGCGGCATTCTCGACAACCTCTTCGAGTTGATGAACGGCATGAATGTGGCCGCGCTCTGCGTGATGGCCCTGATGCTGGTCATCGCGCTGATGCTGATCGTCAACACGGTGCGTGTTTCCGCCTTCAGCCGTCGGCGTGAGACCGGCATCATGCGGCTCGTCGGCGCGTCGAGCTTCTACATCCAGATGCCGTTCATCATGGAGGCCGCGTTCGCGGGCCTGATCGGCGGCGTGGCCGCGTGCGGAATGCTGCTCGTGGGCCGGTACTTCCTGATCGACCACGGCCTGGCGCTGTCCGAGAAGCTGACTCTCGTCAACTTCATCGGCTGGGACGCCGTACTGGCCAAGCTCCCGTTGGTGCTGGCGATCGGTCTGCTGATGCCCGCCCTCGCGGGCTTCGTGGCGCTGCGCAAGTACCTCAAGGTGTGACATGAGCCCCTGGCGTCGTACGGTCAACCGGCCGTACGGCGCCATCTGTTTGTCCTAGACTCGGCGCCATGCCGGGCCCGGAAGTCACTCCCCATCCCCGCGGTGTTCGCCGCGGGGCGGCCCTGACATTGCTTTTCGCGACCGTACTCGTCACCGCGGCCGCCACCGACTGCTGGCAGCGCGACGACGAGAAGTCCCCTTCGCTCTCCGCCCGTTCCGTCGCGGCCACGGCCGACCGTGAGGCGGTCGCCGAGGCCGCCGCCGAGGCGATGGCCGACGGCAAGTCCGGCAAGGAGGCGGCCGAAGAGGTCGTCAGCCGGAGCGGGGACCGGTGGGGCGCGGTCTACGACCCTGTGGAGTACGAGGAGTTCGAGCAGGCACTCGGCGGTCAGTACACCGGCGTCGGTCTGTGGGCCGAGCGCGGCGAGGACGGCCGCATCGAGGTGTCCAAGGTGCAGCGCGGGGGCCCCGCCGAGCGGTCCGGAGTCAGGGCGGGCGACCGGCTCCGTACGATCGACGGCCGGCCGGTGGAGAACCGCCCCGTCACCGAAGTCGTCCAGCTCCTGCGGGGCGACGCCGACGGGGACGACGGGCAGAAGGCCGGCAGCTCGGTCGTGCTCGGCCTGGAACGTGGTGCCCGCCGGTGGAGCGAGCGGCTGCTCCGCGCCCGCCTCAGCACCGAGGCCGTCACCGTCGAGCGGCTCGCGGACGGCGCCACGCTGATCAAGGTGGCGTCCTTCACCAAGGGCTCGGGCGAGCGGGTACGGGAAGCGGTCCGCGCCGTACCCGAGGATCACGGCGTGCTCCTGGATCTGCGCGGCAACGGCGGCGGGCTCGTCACCGAGGCCGTCACCGCCGCTTCCGCCTTCCTCGACGGGGGGCTGGTGGCGACGTACGACATGGAGGGCGAGCAGCGGGCGCTGTACGCGGAGCCGGGCGGGGACACCGGCCGCCCGGTGGTGGCGCTCGTCGACGGCGGCACCATGAGCGCGGCGGAGCTCGTCACGGGCGCGCTCCAGGACCGCGGCCGGGCGGTCACGGTGGGTTCCCGTACGTTCGGGAAGGGCTCGGTGCAGATGCCGAGCCGGCTGCCCGACGGTTCTGTGGCGGAGCTGACCGTCGGGCATTACCGCACGCCGGCGGGCCACAGGGTCGACGGCAGGGGGATCGTTCCGGACCTCGCGGTGAGCGAGAGGGCCGAAGAGCGGGCCCGGACAGTATTGAGTGGCCTCGGGGGAGGGTCGTAGTGCGAAAATGGCCGCACTATGGCTAAGGAAAAAGGGCGCAAGATCATCGCGCAGAACAAGAAGGCGCGACACGACTACCTCATCATCGACACGTACGAGGCCGGCCTGGTGCTGACCGGCACCGAGGTGAAGTCCCTGCGCCAGGGACGCGCCTCGCTGGTCGACGGCTTCGTACAGCTCGACGGGGGCGAGGCGTGGCTGCACAACATCCACGTACCCGAGTACACGCAGGGCACCTGGACCAACCACTCCGCGCGCCGCAAGCGCAAGCTGCTGCTGAACCGGGCGGAGATCGACAAGCTCGCGAGCAAGACGCAGGAGACGGGTCACACGATCGTGCCGCTCGCGATGTACTTCAAGGACGGCCGGGCCAAGATCGAGATCGCGCTGGCCAAGGGCAAGAAGGAGTACGACAAGCGGCAGACGCTGCGCGAGAAGCAGGACACACGCGAGACGAACCGGGCGATCTCGGCCGTGAAGCGCAAGGAGCGCGGGCGGATCTGAGGGCGCGCCGCCGGCCGGCAGGAATAGGCTGGCACGGTCGTGCGTTGTTCACGTACGATGGCGCTTGTGCCCCTCGGGGTGCGGCACCACATTGATAAAAAAACATGGGGATGATCGGTTTCGACAGCGGATGTCGAGGCAGGGGAAGCGAGTCGAGGAAGCGGCAATGATCTCGTTAACCATATGTCGCAACCAATAATCGCCGATTCCAAGCGCGATTCCTTCGCCCTCGCTGCCTAAGTAGCGACTGCGTGAAGTGTCAGCCCGGGGGTGTTCCCGACCCGGATCCTGGCATCATCAAGGGAACTAAACCACTCGGTCCGGTCACGGGATCGGGTGGGAAATCAAACAGTGACTGAGCCCGTCGGAGACTTGTCCGTGTGATCTCCGGGGCCGAGAAAAACGTAGCGGACTGCACTCGGAGAAGCCCTGTTTCTGCACCGTTGGACGCGGGTTCGATTCCCGCCATCTCCACAATTCCCATGTGAGGCCGAGGCCCCGCCGTCCTAGGACGGCGGGGCCTTTGTCGTTCCCCGGCGCACCGCGCAGAGCACCAGGGCGATCGCCGCGGCTGTCACCGGGGCCGCGTAGCCCGAGACCGGGGACGCGTGCTCCGACAGCCAGCCGCCCGTCGCCGAGCCCGCGGCTATGCCGCCGAGGATCGCGGTGACGGCCAGGGTCATGCCCTCGTTCAACTGGGCCCGCGGGACCACGCGTTGCAGCAGGGTCATGCCCGTGACCATCGTGGGGGCCGTGGCCGCTCCCGCCAGGAGCAGGGCGCCGGCGACCGCCACCAGCGAGCCCGTCGAGGCCGCGAGCAGAGGCAGTGACATCAGCAGCGTCATCGCCGCCACGCAGGCGAGCAGGCGCCGGTGCGGGTTCGTCGCCGGGCGCGCGGAGCCGTACAGCAGGCCCGCCACGCACGAGCCCGCCGCCTGCAGGGCGAGGACCGGGCCCGCTGCCGCGCCGTGGCCCAGACCGTCGGCGAAGGCCAGGGTGACGACCTCCATGGAGCCGAAGACCCCGCCCGTGGCGAGGAAGACGGCCAGCAGTGCGGGCATGCCGGGCAGGCGGAGCGGTGAGCGGACGGTCGTCGTGCGCGGGGCGACCGGCGGCTGCGTGGACCGCTGGGCCGCGAAGATCAGGATGCCGGTCATCAGGAGGATCGCGCCGGTGAGTGTGCCGGCCTCGGGGAAGAGCGCCGAGCAGAGGAACGCGGCGGCGACCGGGCCGAGCATGAAGCACAGCTCGTCGGCGGCCTGCTCGAAGGAGTTGGCGGTGTGCTGGGCCGCCGGGTCGTCCCGGTGCAGGTGGGCCCAGCGGGCGCGGGACATGCCGCCCGTGTTGGGGGTGGTCGCGGTAGCGGCGTACGCGGCGAAGAGCGTCCAGTTGGGCGCGCCGTTACGGACGCACAGGAGCAGGGCGAGCGAGCCCAGTACGGCGACGGCGGCGGCGGGCACCGCGACGCGGGCCTGCCCGTGCCGGTCGACCAGCCGGGCCGTCCAGGGCGCCACCAGGGCGGTGACGGCGAGGCCGACCGCGGTGACGGCGCCTGCCAGGGCGTACGAGCCGCGCGAACCGGCGATCATCATGACCGCGCTCACGCTGAACATTCCCATCGGGAGCCGGGCGAGGAGATTGCCCGCGGTGAAGGCGCGGGCGCCGGGAGTGGCGAAGAGGCGGCGGTAGGGGGAGAGGCGGCCGGGCCTGCGTCGGCGCGGTTCGTACGGGTAGTGGCCGGGGCGGTCCGCGGCTATCAGGACGTCGCCGGAAACGGCCAGGAGCGGGGAGAAGGGTTCTTGGAGGGGCATGGATCAAGCTTCACGGCGGGGTCCGCCGGCGGTCCAACACCTTCCGTGCGTCGATTCACGCACCTGCGTTGTAAGTTCACGGCGTGCCCCACGACATCGAACCCCGTCTGCTGCGCGCCTTCGAGGCGGTCGCCGAGGATCTGCACTTCACCCGCGCGGCAGCCAGGCTCTACGTCGCCCAGCAGGCGCTCAGCCGCGACATCCGCCGCTTGGAGCGGGAGTTGGGCTCCGAGCTGTTCGTACGGTCCACCCGGAGCGTGTCACTGACGGCGGACGGCGAGCGGCTCCTGCCGTACGCGCGACGCGTGCTGGCGGCGTACGACGAACTGGGCGCGGCCCGTGTACTGGACGAGCGTCCGCTGGTGGTGGACGTCGGTGCGCCGGTCGGCACCGCGTACCAGGTGCTGGAGGCGACGCGGGCGGCGGCGCCCGACGTCGAGTTCGTCGCGCGCTTCCACAGCGGCCTCACGGGAGCGGCGGCCGCGATCCTCGCGGGCCGGCTGGATGTGTCCTCGGGGCGGGTCGCCGGGCTCGATCCCGCCGTGCTCGACCAGCTGGAGCACCGGCCGGTGCGCTTCGAGCGGATGGCCGTACTGCTCTGCGAGGACCATCCGCTGGCCGCGCTGGACGAGGTGCCGCTGGACGCGCTCGCGGGGGAGACCCTCTACGCGGGAGCCGGCAATCCGGCCACCGCCGAGTGGACCAATCTCGCGGTACGGCTCTTCGCGGGGCGGGGCATCGAGGTGGCGGCGCCGTTCCCGGAGATCGAGGGCGCCGAGGAGTTCGTCCGGGTCATTCGCAAGCGGCGCTGGTCCGTACTGGCGAGTACCGAATTCATCGCGGTGCCCGGCATGGAACTGCGGCCGATCGTAGACCCCGTACCACTGTCGCCCATCTCACTTGTCTGGCGAAAGGGCCTCCACCATAAGGGGCTTGAGGCCCTAAAAGGGACGATTGGTGAGCTCATGACGCGGCATATGTGGCTGGAAATGCCCGTAGGTGGCTGGCTGCCCGAAACCGATGTGTCACTGATGCTCAACAACACCTGACTCGGCAGCCCGACTGTCATCGGCGTGCGCTACATTCATCGCCTGGGTGCGGTGTGGTAGGGGGCGCTCGGGGTGGGTGGGGGCCCAATCCGACGGCAGGTATCCAGGCAGTCGCGCGCGCTCCCCGAATCACTTCTGTGGGGGATGTGCGTACAACTGTGGACAATTTGCGAGATGATGCCCGATTCGGGTATCCCCAAGATCTGAGTCCGAGCGAGATCACGGTCGAGCTCGGCGCCGTGCAGCTGGACGGCGTCGGCCGGCAGCTGCCGGATTCGACGCAGCTGCTTGGTGCCCCCGAGCTGCCGGGTGTTCCGGAGCCCCAGGAGGGCTCCGACGGGCCGGTCTTCGTCGACGAGAGCGGCCGCAGGAGCAAGAAGCTGCGGCGTATCGGCTGGGTTCTCGCCTTCACCTGCGCCGTTTACGGAGCGGTGCTGGTCGCCACCATGATCGGCGGCAACTCCAGCGCGCCCTGGCTGCTCATACCCGGCCAGACCGATGGCAAGAAGGCGGAAACGGTCAAGGTTTCCCCGGCCCCCACCGAGCCCGCCGGGCCGTCCGCCACCGAGGGCCCGGGCAAGGCGCCCGGCGAGCCCGGCCCCACCACCGACTCCAGCGGGACGGCCGTGACGGCCCCGCCCGCCCGCGGCGGCTCCGGCGACGCGCCCGCGCCTCCCGGCCCCCTCGGCCCTCCGGCGACCTCCCCGAAGGCCAAGCCCTCGGGCGCCACCGTCGTACCGCCGCCGGGCCCCGACAGGTCGTCCAGCCGGCCCGCCCCGGGCGACCCCGGCCCCGAGCCGGGCCCGGACAAGCCGCCCGAGCCGGTCGAGCCCGACCCCGACCCCAGCGAGAGCGCCCCCACACCCCCCGTCATCGAGCCCGACCCGCCCGCAGGAGAAAACGCATGACAGCCAGACGCCGAGCCATCAGGCGCCGCCGCAGGCTGCCCATGCGCTACCTGCTTCCCTCGGTCTTCCTCGCCGCGCTCTTCGCGATGCTGATGCTGCGGGGGTACGTGCACAACGAGATCCAGCCCGACCACCGCATCAGGCTCCTCGACGACAAGCGCCAGGTCCCCGAGGAGATCCACAAGGGCGGGCCCGTCATCGACGCACGGCAGCCGGACAAGCCCGTCAGCCTGCGCGTACCGGACGACAAGATCGTCATCACCTTCGACGACGGTCCGGACCCGGTCTGGACGCCCAAGGTCCTCGACCAGCTGAAGAAGTACGACGCCCACGGCGTCTTCTTCGTCACCGGAGCCATGACCTCCCGCCACCCCGACCTGGTCGAGCGGATGGTGGAGGAGGGGCACGAGGTGGGCCTGCACACCTTCAACCACCCCGATCTCTCCCTCCAGTCGCAGTCCCGCCTCGACTGGGAGCTCTCCCAGAACCAGATGGCGCTCGCGGGAGCGGCCGGTGTCCGCACGTCCTTCTTCCGGGCGCCGTACTCGAACTTCGTCTGGCACCTGGACAACAAGAACTGGAACCTCGTCAAGTCGATCGGCGGCCGCGGGTACATCACCGCGTTCAACGACACCGACAGCCACGACTGGCGGCGCCAGGGCGTAGACAAGATCATCAGCAACGCCACGCCCAAGCCCGGCAAGGGCGCGATCGTGCTGATGCACGACTCCGGCGGTGACCGTTCCCAGACCGTCGAGGCCCTCGGACGCTTCCTGCCCGCCATGCAGGACAAGGGCTACGAGTTCACCACGCTCAGCAAGGCGCTGAACGCGCCCACCGCCCACACCCAGGTCACCGGCCCGGAGCTGTGGAAGGGCAAGGCGTTCGTCTACGCCGTCGGCATATCGGAGAACATCACCACCGTCCTGGTGGCCGGCCTCAGCATCGTCGGTGTCCTCGTCATGGGGCGCTTCGGCCTGATGCTGATCCTGGCGTTCGTGCACGCCCGCAAGGTGCGTGGACGCAACTTCAGCTGGGGCGCCCCGGTCACCGAACCGGTCACGGTGCTGGTCCCGGCGTACAACGAGAAGGCGTGCATAGCCAACACCGTCCGCTCGCTGATGGACAGCGACCATCCGGTCGAGGTCATCGTCATCGACGACGGCTCCGTTGACGGCACCGCGGACATCGTCGAAGCGATGCGGCTGCCGAACGTACGCGTCGTACGCCAGGAGAACTCCGGCAAGCCCGCCGCGCTCAACAACGGCATCGCGCACGCCCGCTACGACATCGTCGTGATGATGGACGGCGACACCGTCTTCGAGTCGTCCACGGTCCGCGAGCTGGTGCAGCCCTTCGGCGACCCGGTCGTCGGCGCGGTCGCGGGCAACGCCAAGGTCGGCAACCGGGACAGCCTGATCGGCGCCTGGCAGCACATCGAGTACGTGATGGGCTTCAACCTCGACCGCCGCATGTACGACGTACTGCGCTGCATGCCCACCATCCCCGGCGCGGTCGGCGCCTTCCGCCGCAGCGCGCTGGAGCGGGTCGGCGGCATGAGCGAGGACACCCTCGCCGAGGACACCGACATCACCATGGCCATCCACCGGGACGGCTGGAAGGTCGTGTACGCCGAGAACGCGCGTGCCTGGACCGAGGCCCCCGAGACCGTCCAGCAGCTGTGGTCGCAGCGCTACCGCTGGAGCTACGGCACCATGCAGGCCATCTGGAAGCACCGCCGCTCCCTCGTCGACAAGGGCCCTTCCGGCCGGTTCGGCCGCGTCGGCATGCCGCTGGTCTCGCTCTTCATGGTGGTCACGCCGCTGCTCGCGCCGCTCATCGACGTATTCCTCCTGTACGGCCTGGTCTTCGGCCCGACCGGGAAGACGATCGCCGCCTGGCTGGGCGTACTCCTCCTGCAGGGCGTCTGCGCGGCGTACGCCTTCCGCCTGGACAAGGAGAAGATGACGCACCTCATCTCGCTCCCCCTCCAGCAGCTCCTCTACCGGCAGCTCATGTACGTCGTGCTGCTCCAGTCCTGGATCACCGCACTCACCGGCGGCCGGCTGCGCTGGCAGAAGCTGCGCCGTACCGGAGTCGTGGGAGCCGCACCGGGCGCCGTGCCGACGCAGCGCCGCGACCGGAGGCCCGTCGCATGACGCACAACCATCCCGAGGGCCCGTACCGGCAGCAGTACGAGAACGCGGGCGGGGACCCGTTCGCACCCCAGCCGTACGCGGAGGCGGCAGCGGATCCGTACGCCCAGCCGTACGCGGACGCGACGGCCGATCCCTTCGCGGAGCCGTACGCCCGGACGTACGCCCAGCCGTACGCGGAGGCAACGCCAGAACCGGCGTACGCCTACCCGGCGACCGCACCCGCGACCGCACCCGCGCCCGTGGCCGTCGCCGACCCGGCCGAGGCGCCGGATCCCCAGCCCGCCCCCGCGCCGAAGGCGCCCGGCCGGGACCGGTACCTGGACCTGCTGCGCGCCACGGCCCTCATCCGCGTGGTCCTCTTCCACACCGTCGGCTGGGCATGGCTGACGGTCGTCTTCCCCTCCATGGGCGTGATGTTCGCGCTGGCGGGCTCGCTGATGGCCCGGTCGCTGAGCCGCCCGGCCGGCGGCGTGATCCGTGACCGGCTCCGACGACTGCTGCCGCCCCTGTGGGTGTTCGGCGCCATCATGCTGGGCTTCATGTTCTACGCCGGCTGGAGGGCCTCGGCGGAAGACGGTCTTTGGTGGTGGCTGAAGATCTTCAACTACCTCGTCCCGGTCGGCGCCCCGCCGTTCCCCTGGACCGTCGGTGCCGACACCGACCTGCTGGGTACCGGCTGGGCCATCAGCGCCATCGTCCCGCTCTGGTATCTGCGCACGTACCTGTGGTTCGTGGTGGCCTCGCCGCTGCTGCTCATGGCGTTCCGCAAGAGCCCGTGGCTGACGATGCTCGCGCCGATCGCGCTGACAGCGGTCATCGAGACCGGCCTGGTGACGATCCCGGGGGAGACCGGCAGCGCCGTAAGCGCCTTCGCGCAGTTCGGAGCCTGCTGGATCCTGGGCTTCGCGCACCAGGACGGCCTGCTCAAGAAGATCCCGCGCTACATCGTCGTATCGAGCGCGGCCATGGTCATGGCCTTCGGCCTGTGGTGGGCATCAGGTCACCTGACCGAAGAGGGCTGGAACCTCAACGCCATCCCGCTGGCCCAGGCCACGTGGTCCCTGGGCTTCACCACCATCCTGCTGACGTACTCGCCGTCCTGGCAGCAACTGCCCGGCAGACTGGCCCGGTTCGACAAGCTGGTGACGCTGTTCAACAACCGCGCGGTCACCATCTACCTCTGGCACAACATCCTGATCCTGCTGGCGGTCCCGCTGATCGACCTGCTCTGGAAGATCCCGTTCGTGAGCAACAACTTCGCCGAGATCCTGGGTGATTCCTACCAATTCCTCATGTTCGTCCTGGTCTGGCCGCTCCTCGGTCTGATGATCCTGGCCGTCGGCTGGGTCGAGGACGTCGCCGGCCGGCGAAGCCCGCGCCTCTGGCCGAACGGCAAGGACCGCAGCAAGGTCGCACAACGATCGGAAGCAACAGGATGAAGCGCGTCAGCTGGCTCCTCTTCGCCATCGCCCCCGTCGCGATGATCTCCTTGTACGCCTTCGCGCCGGCCCAGTCCGAAGCGGACCCGGCGCGCACCGGCGCCGCCAAACGGGCGCAGCAGGAGCTCGAATCGGCCGAGGACCTGATAGCCAAGCTGCCGCCGGGGCTCGCCGCCCCGGACAAGAAGGAGCTCGCCCAGGAGCTGGTGGCGACCGCCATGAACTCCACGAAGAAGTGGCGCAGCCTGTACGGCCACATCGCGGACAGCGGTTACGGCTCCGGCTACTGCGGCGGCGTGGTCGGGTTTTGCTCCGGCACGAAGGACATGCTGACGCTCGTCGAGTCCTACACCGAGGACAACCCCGACAACGGCCTGGCCAAGTACCTGCCCGCTCTGCGCGAGGTCAACGGCACCGACTCGCACAAGGGCCTGGACCCCGGTTTCACCGAGGCGTGGGAGCAGGAGGCCGACACTGCCGCCTTCCGCGCCGCGCAGGACGAACTGCGGGACACCATGTACTTCAAGGAGGCTGTCGACCTCGCGAAGATGGACGGCCTCGGGACGCTCGGCCAGTTCATCTACTACGACGCGATGGTCCTGCACGGCCCCGGCATCGACCGTGACGGCTTCTACGAGATCCGCGAGCGCGTGATGGCCAAGGCGAAGACCAAGGCCGAGGGCGGCAAGGAGGAGGCGTACCTCAACGCCTTCCTCGACACCTGCCGTCAGGTGATGAAGCAGTCGGAGTCCGGACGCGACACCAGCCGCATCGACACCACCCAGCGGGTCTTCCTGCGCGACGGCAATCTCGACCTGAAGACACCGCTGACCTGGCACATGTACGGAGAGGAATTCCGCGTCTCCTGAACGGGCCCTCACCATCGAGCCCCGCCCCCCGTGAGAGCAAGGTTGCGCGGCAGTCATCTCGCGGCACGGGGCTGAAACCCGCCGTCCCTAGCGTCAGGTCCATCGACCCGACACCTGTGGAGGCACGTGATGACTGGGCGGCGCTGGATCGAGCGGTGGGACCCCGAGGACGAGACGTTCTGGCGGGAGGGCGGTGAGAAGATCGCCCGCCGCAACCTCCTCTTCTCGGTGTTCTCCGAGCACATCGGGTTCTCCATCTGGACCCTGTGGTCCGTCATGGTGCTCTTTATGGGCCCGGAGTACGGCATCGACCCGGCCGGCAAGTTCTTCCTGATCGGCACGGCCACTCTTGTCGGGGCCGTGGCCCGTGTTCCGTACACCTTCGCGGTGGCCCGCTTCGGCGGCCGGAACTGGACCGTCTTCAGCGCGCTGATGCTGCTCCTGCCGACGGTCGCGGCGTACGCCGTCATGGAACCGGGCACCTCCTACACCACCTTCATGGTGGTCGCGGCCCTCACCGGCGTCGGAGGCGGCAACTTCGCCTCCTCCATGACGAACATCAATTCCTTCTTCCCCCTGCGCAAGAAGGGCTGGGCGCTCGGCCTCAACGCGGGCGGCGGCAACATCGGCGTACCGGTGGTCCAGCTCGTCGGCCTGCTGGTCATCGCGGTGGCGGGCGCGACACACCCCCGCATCCTCCTGGCCGCGTACATCCCGCTCATCCTCCTCGCGGCGGTGTGCGCCGCGCTCTGGATGGACAACCTGGCACCGGTACGGAACGACACAGGCGCGGCCAAGGCCGCCGTGCGCGACCCGCACACGTGGATCATGTCCTTCCTCTACATCGGGACGTTCGGCTCCTTCATCGGCTACAGCTTCGCGTTCGGCCTGGTCCTCCAGACCCAGTTCGGCCGTACGCCGCTCCAGGCGGCCTCGCTCACCTTCATCGGCCCGCTCCTCGGCTCGCTGATCCGCCCCCTCGGCGGCTCCCTCGCCGACCGCTTCGGCGGCGCGCGCATCACCCTCTGGAACTTCGCCGCGATGGCGGCAGCGACGTCCGTGGTCGTCTACGCCTCCACCACGAAATCCCTCCCCGTCTTCCTGACCGGCTTCACCGCGCTCTTCGTCCTGAGCGGCCTCGGCAACGGTTCGACCTACAAGATGATCCCCGCGATCTTCCAGACGAAGGCGCTGGCGAAGGGAATGGAGGGCGAGGCGGCCGCGGCGTACGGGCGGCGGCTCTCCGGGGCCTCCATGGGCCTGATCGGCGCGGTCGGGGCGCTCGGCGGACTCGCGATCAACCTCGCCTTCCGTCAGTCTTTCCAGACGGCGGGAACGGGCACGGCGGCCTTCGCGGCCTTCCTGGCCTTCTACGCCGCGTGCTTCGCCGTCACCTGGGCGGTATACCTTCGGCGTCCGGTGGCCGTACCGGCGAAGCCGCAGCTCACCTATGCGGAGGTGTGAGCCGCGCGGGTCCGTAACGGCCGGGAAATACGAAGGAACCGAGCCTGTCATGTGTTGTTGACAGGCTCGGCCCTCCGCATCACCAGCACAGCGGTACCGAAAGCCGGGATGTCCGTGAACAACGCCACGCAGGAACCACAGTCAGAACCCCACCACGGCCCGCTCGCGGGCTTCACCGTGGGCGTCACCGCCGCGCGGCGCGCCGAAGAGCTGGGCACACTGCTCACCCGGCGCGGCGCGGCGGTCCTGCACGCGCCCGCGCTGCGGATCGTGCCGGTGGCGGACGACAGCGAGCTTCTGGCCACCACGAAGCAGCTGATCGACGACGCACCCGATGTGGTGATCGCGACGACGGCGATCGGCTTCCGGGGCTGGGTGGAGGCGGCCGACGGCTGGGGCCTGGGCGATGCCCTCCTGGCCGGCCTGCAGAACGTCGAAATCCTGGCCCGCGGCCCGAAGGTGAAGGGCGCGATCCGGGCCGCAGGCCTCACGGAGGAATGGTCGCCCACCTCCGAGTCCATGGCCGAGGTACTGGACCGCCTCCTGGCCGAAGGCGTAACGAACCGGCGCATCGCGATCCAGCTGCACGGCGAACCGCTGCCCGGCTTCGTGGAGGCGCTGCGGGCCGGCGGCGCGGAGGTGGTCGGCGTTCCCGTCTACCGCTGGATGCCGCCGGAGGACATCGCACCGCTGGACCGCCTCATCGACGCGACGCTCTCCCGCGGCGTGGACGCCATGGCCTTCACCAGCGCCCCCGCCGCGGCGTCACTCCTGTCCCGCGCCGAGGAACGAGGCCTGCTTCCCGGCCTCCTGGCGGCCCTCAGCCACGACGTACTGGCGGCCTGCGTCGGCCCGGTGACCGCCCTGCCCCTCCAGGCGCACGGCATCGACACCGTCCAGCCCGACCGCTTCCGCCTGGGCCCCCTGGTCCAGCTGGTCTGCCGCGAACTACCGGGCCGCGCCCGCACCCTGCCGGTCGCCGGCCGCAGCCTCGAGATCCGGGGCCAGGCGGTCGTGGTCGACGGCGAGCTGCGCCCTGTGCCGCCCGCCGGCATGTCCCTGCTGCGAGCCCTGGTCCGCCGCCCGGGCTGGGTCGTCTCCCGAGCAGACCTTCTGCGCGCACTCCCGGGCTCGGGCAGCGACGAACACGCCGTAGAAACGGCGATGGCCCGCCTGCGCACGTCCCTCGGCGCCCCCAACCTGATCCAGACGGTGGTAAAACGCGGCTACCGCCTGGCCCTGGACCCGTCGGCGGACACGAAGTACGCGGACACGTAACGCCACTGCCCCGGCCGGACGGACTGAGGGAGGGCGCCGCTTCGCACTCCACGGTGCCGGGAGGGTCGGTGCCGGGGCGGCACCGACCCCGGAGCCCCCGCCCGGCGGACGGACTCCGGCGCAGCCGCATCGAGGCCGGTAGCTCTTCCAGCGGATCCTGCACCGGTAGGAGGGGTTCCGGCGGGCCCCGTCGCCGGGCACTCTGGGAGGGACGGCGAAGGCGGTGACTGACGCATGGCAGCGGGCAGCGCAGGCTCGTGCGAGTTGCGGTTCGATTCCGGACGGATCTGTCTGGACCTGTTGGCGACAGGCGCGCACCCCACCGAGCAACTGAGCGGCCCCCGACGCCTGCGGGAGTGGCTCGTGGGGGCGGAGCTCGTGCCCGGCGACGCGGTGCTGGACGCCGTGAACGACGAGTGGGTCGGGCGATTCGCCGAAGTGCGGGCGTACGTCGCCGAATTGGTGCACGCACAGCTCAAGGGCCGCCCCGCCCCCCGAGCCCTCCGCCACATCAACAGCCTCGCCGCCACCCCGCCCCCCGGCCTCAGAGCCGTACGCACCTCGGACGGCACCTGGATCAGGACCCTCAGCGACGCTCCCGCATGCGCGCCCCTGCTCGCCGCCGTCGCCCGCGACACGGTGGATCTCCTCACGGACCCCGCCGCCCGCGCCCTCCTGCGCCAGTGCGAGGGCGACAACTGCCACCGCCTGTACCTCGATACGTCCAGGGGCCGCCGCAGGCGCTGGTGTTCCAGCGAGGTGTGCGGCAACCGGGAACGGGTCGCCCGGCACCGGCGGCGAGCAGCGGTCGCGCCCCGCGCCTGAAAAGTTTTTCGGATCGCGTTGAGTCGATCGCCGGACCCCTGCGTAGTGATGGGGGAGGGAGCCACACAGGGTCTCGACCGGGAGGTTCGGGTGCGCGAGGATGCGGCCGTGGCCGATAGCCGTCAGCACAGGGCGCGACATAGAAGCGAGCGCCCGCGCGCCGAAAAACCGACACCGGACGAGGAGTTGATGCGCGCGCTCTACCGCGAGCACGCCGGACCGCTGCTCGCCTACGTACTGCGTCTCGTCGCCGGCGACCGCCAGCGCGCCGAGGACGTCGTACAGGAGACGCTCATCCGTGCCTGGAAGAACGCCGGTCAGCTCAACCGGGCGACCGGTTCCGTCCGCCCCTGGCTGGTGACGGTCGCACGACGCATCGTCATCGACAACCATCGCAGCCGGCAGTCCCGGCCGCAGGAGGTCGACCCGTCGCCGCTGGAGGTCATGCCCGCGGAGGACGAGATCGACAAGGCGCTGTGGCTGATGACGCTCTCCGACGCGCTCGACGATTTGACTCCCGCCCACCGGGAAGCACTTGTCGAGACGTATTTCAGGGGGCGTACGGTCAATGAGGCGGCCGAAGTGCTCGGCATACCCAGTGGGACCGTCAGGTCCCGGGTCTTCTACGCACTGCGCTCGATGAAGCTCGCGCTGGAGGAACGAGGGGTGACGGCATGACGACGCACGACCGGCACTCCGAGCACGACGCCGTCGGCGCCTACGTGCTCGGCATCCTGGACGACGCGGACGCCACCGCCTTCGAGGCCCACCTGGCGTACTGCGAGTACTGCGCCGCCCAGCTCGACGACTTCGCGGGCATGGAACCGATGATGGCGGCCCTGGCCCAGTCCCCCGGCCCGCCCCCGCAGCTGACCCAGCCCAGCCCGCAACTCCTCACCCGCCTCACCGACGAGGTGGCCGCGGGCCGCGCGCAGCGCCGCCGCCGCGGGTTCTACCTGGTCGCGGCCGCCGCCGTGCTGGTGATCGGCGGTCCCACGATCGCGGTCGTGACCACGTCCGACGGCAACGACCCGGACCGGCACGTCGCCGGGGAGCCCCACCCCACCAGCCCCGCCGAGGACGCCTTCTTCAACCACATGGAGGAGAAGATCGTCGCGACCGACGCGAGCACGAAGGTCAGCGCGACGGTGGGCATGGAGAAGAAGGCCTGGGGGACCCACACCGTCCTGGAGCTCAAGAACGTCAAGGGCCCGCTGAAGTGCAGCCTGATCGCCGTCTCGAAGGACGGCAAGGAAGAGACAGTGACGACCTGGGCCGTCCCGAAGTGGGGATACGGCATCCCGGACAGCACGCACGAGATGGCGAAGAACCCGCTGTACGTCCACGGCGGCGCGGCGATGAATCGTAACGAAATCGACCACTTCGAGGTCCGGACCTTCGATGGAAAGCGCCTCGTCGAGGTAGAAGCCTGACAGATCAGCACAATCCCCCGTTCCTGACAGGTGCGGTCGCGGCCCCCCGTCGCGTACGGTTGACGGCTGCCCGCAGCACGTCAGAAGGGGGCCTCGGTGGCCGCGCAGGATGCCGCTGTCGATTCCGTGAATTCCGTTGCCGACTCCTCCTCGCAGGAGTCGGCACGGACCCGCGAAATCGGTGTGGAACAGGATCATCTGGATCAGGTGTACCGCCGTCTGGAGGAGAAGATCCACGAGGCGGAATTCCTCATGAACGACGCCGCCAAGCGCGGCCAGGTCGGTACCCCCGGCGCGCTCGCCGAACGCGACGCGCAGGTCTTCCGCGCCGGAATTCACCTCAACCGGCTCAACAACGAATTCGAGGACTTCCTCTTCGGACGCATCGACCTGCTCCGGGGCAAGGACGGTGAGAAGGGCCCGGACGGCGCGTTCACCTCGGTGGAGGCGGCCGACGACGCGGTACGCCCCGACCTCACCGCGGACATCGCCGAGACGCTGCACATCGGACGTATCGGCGTACTCGACTCCGGCTACAGCCCGCTGGTCATCGACTGGCGGGCGCCGGCCGCCGCGCCGTTCTACCGCTCCACACCCAAGGAGCCGGGCCGCGTCGTACGCCGCCGGGTCATCCGCTCGAAGGGCCGCAAGGTGCTCGGCGTCGAGGACGACCTGATGCGCCCGGAGCTGACCGCGACACTCGACGGCGCCGCGCTGCCCGTCATCGGTGACGGCGCTCTGATGGCGGCGCTCGGCCAGGCCCGCAGTCACACGATGCGCGACATCGTGTCGTCCATCCAGGCCGAGCAGGACATGGTCATCCGCGCCCCCGCCGCCTCCGTCACGGAGGTCTCCGGCGGCCCGGGCACCGGCAAGACCGCCGTGGCCCTGCACCGCGCCGCGTACCTGCTCTACCAGGACCGGCGGAAGTACGCGGGCGGCATCCTCGTCGTGTCCCCGACCCCGCTGCTCGTCGCGTACACCGAGGGCGTGCTGCCCTCGCTCGGCGAGGAGGGCCAGGTCGCGATCCGCGCGGTGGGCTCACTGGTCGACGGCGCTGAGGCGTCGACGTACGACGAACCGAACATCTCCCGCATCAAGGGCTCCTCGCGCATGCTCAAGGTGCTGCGCAACGCGGCACGCGGCGCCCTGGACGCGCCGCCCGCCCCGGCGGCCCCCGACGAGGACGGCCAGCTGACCTTCGGGGACGAGGAGCCCCAAGAGCCGCAGGAGGCCCGGACCCCCACCCGTCTGCGCGTCATCGCCTTCGGCCAGCGCGTGGAGCTGAACGCCGACGACCTCAACCGCATCCGCCACAACGTCCTCAGCGGCACCGCCCCCGTCAACCTGCTGCGCCCGCGCGCCCGAAAGCTGGTCCTGGACGCCCTGTGGTCGAAATCCAGCGGCCGGGGCCGGTACACCGACCAGGAGCTGATCGCGGAACTGCGCTCGGGCTTCGACGAGGACGTCTCCACCGAGCAGCACTTCATCGACTTCCTCGACGCCTGGTGGCCCGAGCTCACCCCGCGTCGCGTGCTCGCCGCCATGGCTGACGACAAGCGGCTCGGCCGCTGGGCCCGCCGCGTACTGAACCCGCGCGAGACCCGCCAGCTGGCCCGCTCCCTGCGCCGCCTGGACGCCGAGGGGAACGGCCCTCTGTCCGTGCACGACGTGGCGCTCCTCGACGAGCTCCAGACGCTGCTCGGCACCCCGGCCCGCCCCAAGCGCAAGCGCGAGTACGACCCGCTGGACCAGCTCAGCGGCCTGGAAGAGCTCATGCCGCAGCGCGAGGAGACGCAGTGGGAGCGGGCCGAGCGGCTCGCGCTGGAGCGCACCGAGTACGCGCACGTCATCGTCGACGAGGCGCAGGACCTCACGCCCATGCAGTGGCGGATGGTCGGCCGCCGGGGCCGGCACGCCACCTGGACGATCGTCGGTGACGCGGCGCAGTCGTCCTGGACCGACCCGGACGAGGCGGCGGCCGCCCGCGACGAGGCCCTCGGGTCCCGCCCGCGCCGCCGCTTCACCCTCACCGTGAACTACCGCAACCCGGCGGAGATCGCCGCCCTCGCGGCGAAGATCCTGGCCCTCGCGATGCCCGGCATGGAGTCGCCCGCCGCTGTCCGGTCGACGGGTGTGGAGCCGCGTTTTGTGACAGCAAACAATGAGCACAGCAGCGTCGTACAGGGCGCCGATCTGGCCCGGACCACCCGGGAGGAGGCACAGCGCCTCCTGGACCGCGTGGACGGCACGATCGGCGTAGTCGTGGCGATGAACCGGCGCGCACAGGCCCGCAAGTGGCTCGCGCCGCTCGGCGAGCGCGTGGTGGCGCTCGGCAGCCTGGAGGCGAAGGGCCTGGAGTACGACGCGACGGTCGTCGTGTCGCCGGCCGAGATCGCGGAGGAGTCCCCGGCCGGCCTGCGGGTGCTGTACGTGGCGCTGACGCGCGCGACGCAGCAGCTCACGGTCGTGTCGGGGGAGCGGGACAAGCCCGGCGCGGACGGGGTTCCGGCGCTGCTGAGGGACTGAGGCGGGGCTGAATCCCGGTCAACCTGCCGTCCGGGATTCACTTGCCGGGGTGGTTTGTTAGCCTGGGTGTGGCACCGGCTCGATCCAAGCCCCCGGGCCCAACCTTCGTCGCTTCGAGCGACCACTTGCCGCGAGGCGAGCATGGCGGGTCGGTGCCACCTAGTACGTACATACAAGAAGAGGTCCGCAGCACCCACGGGTGCTGCGGACCTCTTCTGTTTCACCTGGGGTTCTCGTATGGTGGAAAACTCTTTCCGAAAACAAAATGACCGCATTACCTGCTACCCGCTGGTAGGTGCGACCATCGGAAGGCGCTGCCGGGCAACAGTCGCGGCGGCGTAGCAACGAAGTCAGTGAAAGCAGAGGAAGTCGGCCATGGCAACGGCGCCCAGCGTCTCGTACTCGATGACGGTCCGGCTGGAGGTCCCCGCGAGCGGGACCTCGGTCAGTCACCTCACCTCGGCCGTCGAAGCCTCCGGCGGCTCCGTGACCGGCCTCGACGTCACCGCATCCGGCCACGAGAAGCTGCGGATCGACGTCACGATCGCCGCTTCCTCCACCGCGCACGCCGACGAGATCGTCGAACAGCTGCGCGGTGTCGAGGGCGTCGTGCTGGGCAAGGTCTCCGACCGTACGTTCCTGATGCACCTCGGCGGCAAGATCGAGATGGCGTCCAAGCACCCCATCCGCAACCGTGACGACCTCTCGATGATCTACACGCCGGGTGTCGCCCGGGTGTGCATGGCGATCGCCGAGAACCCCGAGGACGCCCGCCGTCTCACCATCAAGCGCAACTCCGTCGCCGTGGTGACGGACGGCTCCGCGGTGCTCGGCCTGGGCAACATCGGCCCGATGGCCGCGCTGCCCGTCATGGAGGGCAAGGCAGCCCTCTTCAAGCGCTTCGCCGGCATCGACGCATGGCCGATCTGCCTGGACACCCAGGACTCCGACGAGATCGTCGCGATCGTCAAAGCCATCGCCCCCGGCTTCGCGGGCATCAACCTCGAGGACATCTCGGCGCCCCGCTGCTTCGAGATCGAGGCCCGCCTGCGCGAGGCCCTCGACATCCCGGTCTTCCACGACGACCAGCACGGCACGGCCATCGTGGTCCTCGCCTCGCTGACCAACGCGCTGCGCGTGGTCGGCAAGTCGTTCGGTGACGTACGGGTCGTCATGTCCGGTGCGGGCGCGGCCGGTACGGCCATCCTCAAGCTCCTGATCGCGGCGGGCGTCAAGCACGCGGTCGTCGCCGACATCCACGGCGTGGTGCACGCGGCCCGCGAGGACCTCGTCGACGCGGCTCCCCAGTCGCCGCTGCGCTGGATCGCCGACAACACCAACCCGGAAGGCGTCACCGGCACCCTCAAGGAGGCCGTGGTCGACGCGGACGTCTTCATCGGCGTCTCGGCCCCCAACGTCCTGAACGGCGACGACGTCGCGGCGATGGCGGACGGCGCGATCGTCTTCGCGCTCGCGAACCCGGACCCCGAGATCGAGCCCGCAATCGCCCGTCAGACGGCGGCTGTTGTGGCCACCGGCCGCTCGGACTTCCCGAACCAGATCAACAACGTGCTGGTCTTCCCCGGCGTCTTCCGAGGCCTCCTGGACGCCCAGTCCCGTACGGTCAACACGGAGATGATGCTCGCCGCCGCGGCCGCCCTGGCGGACGTCGTCACCGAGGACGAGCTCAACGCGAACTACATCATCCCGTCGGTCTTCAACGACAAGGTGGCGGGCGCGGTCGCGGGCGCCGTCCGTACGGCCGCGAAGGCCGTGGGTTCCGCTGTGACGGGTTCCACGTCCGCCTGACGTTTCCCGGCGGTCCTGGCGGATCACCCGGCGCGTCGCGGGCCGCAGGGCCTCACGGCCCCCTCTAGGGTGGCGGGCAATGAGCCCGTAGGGGCCCTGAAGAGCCCTGCGGTCCGCTTCCGGCAGCGGACGGAGCGTCACCAAGTCGAGCCTGTGGCGCTTTTCGTGTGACTCCGGAGGGTGCCGGATTGGCTTTCCCGCCGCTGGTGGGGGCAGGATGCGTATTTGGGCGCGAGGGTCTGACGACAGACCCGGGTCCGGGGACTGTCCGAGGGCCCTGGCAGCATCGGCTTCGATCTCACGCCTTACAGGCAAGAAGAACACGGGAGTACAAACATGAACCGCAGTGAGCTGGTGGCCGCCCTGGCCGACCGCGCCGACGTGACCCGCAAGGACGCCGACGCCGTGCTGGCCGCTCTCGCCGAGACCGTCGGCGAGATTGTCGCCAAGGGCGACGAGAAGGTCACCATCCCCGGCTTCCTGACCTTCGAGCGCACTCACCGTGCCGCTCGCACCGCTCGTAACCCGCAGACCGGCGACCCGATCCAGATCCCGGCCGGCTACAGCGTGAAGGTCTCCGCGGGCTCCAAGCTCAAGGAAGCCGCCAAGGGCAAGTAACACCAAGGCAGCACCGAAGGGGGCGGCCACCCGGAATATGCCGGGTGGCCGCCCCCTTCGGCGTACCGGCGCGCTTGTCCCGCCGGTGGAGGCCCTGCGAGCCGTCCGCCTCCCCAGGGGGCCGGGAGGGGTGCCGTACGCCCGCAGAGGGCCGCTCACGGCCTCCAGGCGCTGAAGTTTTCTCGACAACAAGAGGTTTACGCCCCCGGGAACTGGTAAGGCGCGCTTTCGCCGACTCAGCGACCCAGGAGTTACCGTGCGCGTATCGAACCAGGCCCGACCGAGCCGCTCCCTCCTTCTGGTGGGCGCCGCGCTTCTGACGGCGACGCTCGCCGCCAGCATGGGATCGGCACCGGCCTCATCCGGCGCCGACGGTCAGGCGTCGAAGAACGCGTCGGTGTCGTCCCAGGACGACTGAGCGCCGACAACGCGCACAGCGAAAGGGGCGGCCACCCGGTGAACCGGACGGCCGCCCCTTCGGCGTAGGTCAGACCATCACACGAGCGCGCCGCCCGGCAGCTCGACCTTCGCACCGAGCTCCACGAGCTTCTCCATGAAGTTCTCGTAGCCGCGGTTGATCAGGTCGATGCCGTGGACCCGGGACGTGCCCTGGGCCGCGAGGGCCGCGATCAGGTACGAGAAGCCGCCGCGCAGGTCGGGGATGACCAGATCCGCGCCCTGGAGCTTCGTCGGGCCGCTGACGACCGCCGAGTGCAGGAAGTTGCGCTGGCCGAAGCGGCAGTCGGAGCCGCCGAGGCACTCGCGGTAGAGCTGGATGTGCGCGCCCATCTGGTTCAGCGCGGAGGTGAAGCCCAGGCGCGACTCGTACACCGTCTCGTGGACGATGGACAGGCCCGAGGCCTGCGTCAGGGCGACGACCAGCGGCTGCTGCCAGTCGGTCTGGAAACCGGGGTGTACGTCGGTCTCCAGGGCGATCGCGTTGAGCGGGCCGCCCGGGTGCCAGAAGCGGATGCCCTCGTCGTCGATCTCGAAGGCGCCGCCGACCCGGCGGAAGGTGTTCAGGAAGGTCATCATCGAACGCTGCTGGGCGCCGCGCACGTAGATGTTGCCCTCGGTCGCGAGCGCCGCGGACGCCCAGGAGGCGGCCTCCAGGCGGTCCGGGAGCGCGCGGTGGTTGTAGCCGCCGAGCGAGTCGACACCGGTGATCCGGATGGTCCGGTCGGTGTCCATGGAGATGATCGCGCCCATCTTCTGCAGTACGCAGATGAGGTCCTCGATCTCGGGCTCCACAGCCGCGTTCGACAGTTCGGTGACGCCCTCGGCCAGTACGGCCGTCAGCAGCACCTGCTCCGTCGAGCCGACCGAGGGGTACGGCAGCCGGATCTTGCAGCCGCGCAGCCGCTGCGGAGCTTCCAGGTACTGGCCGTCCGCGCGCTTCTCGATCGTCGCGCCGAACTGCCGCAGCACCTCGAAGTGGAAGTCGATCGGCCGGCCGCCGATGTCGCAGCCGCCCAGACCCGGGATGAAGGCGTGGCCGAGGCGGTGCAGCAGCGGGCCGCAGAACAGGATCGGGATGCGCGAGGAGCCGGCGTGCGCGTCGATGTCGGCGACGTTGGCGGACTCGACGTGGGACGGGTCGAGGATCAGCTCGCCCGGTTCCTCGCCGGGGCGCACCGTCACGCCGTGCAGCTGGAGCAGTCCGCGTACGACGCGCACGTCACGGATGTCGGGCACGTTGCGCAGTCGGCTCGGTCCGCTGCCGAGGAGCGCGGCGACCATCGCCTTGGGCACCAGGTTCTTCGCGCCGCGGACGCGGATCTCGCCCTCGAGCGGGGTGCCGCCGTGGACGAGCAGTACATCTTCAGTGCCGGTCATGGATCTCGCGTTCCGGAGTTGTCGGACAGGTGGCCAGAGAAAAGAGTAAGGGGCGACTACCCCTGTGCCATAAGGCCAAGCGGGCTTCGCGTATGTCATGAATCAGACACAACACGCTCCGCACAGCGGCCTCTGCGGAGGGTGACGTTCCGGTGGCGCGCGCTCCCGTTGCTGCTGTGCGCCCTGAGCTGCGCAGCCTTGCACACCGCCGTCCGCTCCCCCCGGAGGGCGAATGTGCGGGATCATGTCTGCCATGACGGAGGTGTCCTCGCTCACAGGGCGGCTGCTGGTGGCCAGCCCGGCCCTCGCGGACCCGAATTTCGACCGCGCGGTGGTGCTCCTCATCGACCACGACGACGAGGGCTCGCTCGGCGTGGTCCTCAACCGCCCGACCCCGGTGGGGGTCCGGGACATCCTGCTGCCCTGGGCCGGCCTCGCCGGCGACCCGGACGTCGTCTTCCAGGGCGGCCCGGTCTCACTCGACTCGGCTCTCGGTGTCGCCGTGATCCCCGGCGACGAGGGCCCCCTCGGCTGGCGCCGCGTGCACGGCGCGATCGGCCTGGTCGACCTGGAGGCCCCGCCGGAACTCCTCGCGGCGGCGCTCGGCTCGCTGCGGATCTTCGCCGGGTACTCGGGGTGGGGACCCGGCCAGCTGGAGGAGGAACTGAAGACCGGTGCCTGGTACGTCGTCGAGTCCGAGCCCGGCGACGTGTCGTCCCCGGAGCCGGAGAGCCTGTGGCGGGCGGTACTGCGCAGGCAGCGGAGCAAGCTCGCGATGATCGCGACGTATCCGGACGATCCGAGCCACAACTGAACGGGCCGGGGTGGGTACCCTTGGACGCCATGAGCACTCTTGAGCCCGAGCCCGAGCGCGGGGCAGGTACGGGGACCCTCGTCGAGCCGACGCCGCAGACCTCGCGCGGCGACGGAGACCACGAGCGGTACGCCCATTACGTCCAGAAGGACAAGATCATGGCGAGCGCCGTCGACGGTACGCCCGTCGTCGCGCTCTGCGGCAAGGTCTGGGTTCCGGGCCGCGACCCGAAGAAGTATCCGGTCTGCCCCATGTGCAAGGAGATCTTCGAGTCTCTGGGCGCGGGCGGCGACAAGGACAAGGGTGGCAAGGGCGGCAAGGACAACAGCGGCAAGAAGTAAGCGGTAGGTACGGGGCCGGCCCCCGCGGTGCGCATCGGTGCGCGCCGCGGGGTCCGTTCGCGTTGCACGGAGTGCTCCTGCCGGTCACAAGGTGGTGGAGAGCTCGTTCAGAGTGGTTCAGACCTCTTGTCGGCTCGGGTGGGCCGATCTAGATTCCTGCCTGTTGTGCAGCGCGAAACCGACGTTGCGTATGGTGCAACGCCGACTCGACAGGAGTCCCGGATGAAGCTCTCTGCCCGAATTGCCGCACCGGCGGCCGCCCTTGTGCTGGCCGGCCTCACCGCCACCGCCTGCGCCCCGCAGACCTCCGACAACAGCGCGAAGAACGACGAGAAGAGCGGCACGCTGCGTGTCTGGCTCTTCCAGGAGGTCAGCAACGAGCCCAAGCGGAAGGTCGTGGACCGCGCCGTCGACGCCTTCCGCGCGCGCCACGAGGACGCCGACGTCGAGATCGAGTACATACCGGTCGAGACCCGCGCCCAGAAGATCAAGGCCGCCTTCAACGACCCGAAGAGCGCCCCCGACCTGATCGAGTACGGAAACACCGACACCGCCGGCTACGTCAAGGACGGCGGACTCGCCGACGTGACCGAGGAGTTCGGGTCCTGGGCCGAGGCCGAGGACACCGACCCGGCCGCCGAGCAGTCGGTGACCGTGGACGGCAAGGTGTACGGCGCACCGCTCTTCGTCGGCGTACGGGCGCTGTACTACCGCACCGACGTCTTCAAGGACCTGGGGCTGAAGCCGCCCACGTCGCAGGCCGAACTCGTCACCACCGCGAAGAAGATCCGCAAGGCGAAGCCGGCCATGTACGGGCTCGCGGTCGGCGGCGCGTACACGTACGGCGCGATGCCCTTCATCTGGGCCAACGGCGGTGAACTCGCCGAGGAGAGCGGCGGAACGTACACCTCGGCCATCGACAGCCCGGCCGCACGGAAGGGCATCAAGGCGTACACCTCGCTCTTCGGTGACGACAACTGCCCGGCCGCCAAGTGCGCCGAGATGGGCGGCAACGACACCGTCACCGCCTTCGCGTCCGGCAAGGCAGGCATGGCGATCGGCGGCGACTTCAGCCATGCCGCCGTCGAGGCGGGCAAGGTGAAGGGGAAGTACGCGGTGGTGCCGCTGCCGGGCGTCAAGGCGGGGGAGATCGCCCCGGCGTTCGCGGGCGGCAACAACCTCGGCGTACTTAAAAGCAGTTCGCACCGCACGCTGGCCGTCGACCTGATGAAGCAGCTGGCCGGGAAGAAGACGCAAGGAGAGCTCTTCGAAGCGATGGGCTTCCTGCCGACATACACCGACGTACGCGAGACGGCGGCGCGCAAGGAGCCGTTCATCGAGCCGTTCATCAAGACGCTCACGGCAGGCGCCAAGGCGGCTCCGGCCTCCCCGGGCTGGGCGCAGATCGACTCCTCCCTCGTCCTGCCGACGATGTTCCAGGAGGTCGTCAGCGGCCGCAAGGACGTGGCGGCGGCCTCCGGCGACGCGGCGAAGAAGATGAACCAGGCGTTCGGCGCGGCGCGTTGAGCGGTATGAACGCGATCGCACGGCGCGGCAGCGGATGGACGCCGTGGCTCTACCTCGCGCCCGCCCTGGTCGTACTGGGCGGCCTGCTCGTCTACCCCATCTACCAGCTCGGCCTGATCTCCTTCCTGGAGTACACGCAGGCACAGGTCAGCGGTGGCGAGCCGACCACCTTCAAGGGCCTGGGGAACTACGCCACGCTCTTCGGCGACCCGCAGTTCTGGCAGGTGCTCCTCTCGACCGTCGTCTTCGCGGCGGCCTGCGTCCTCGCCACGCTCTCGCTCGGCTGCGCGCTCGCCGTGCTGCTGACACGGATACGGGCGGTTCCCCGGCTCGCGCTGATGATGGCGGCGCTCGGCGCGTGGGCCACTCCGGCGATCACCGGTTCCACCGTCTGGGTGTTTCTCTTCGACCCGGACTTCGGCCCCGTCAACAAGGTGCTGGGGCTCGGCGACCACTCGTGGACGTACGGGCGCTACAGCGCCTTCGCGCTCGTACTCCTCGAAGTCGTGTGGTGCTCGTTCCCGTTCGTGATGGTGACGGTCTACGCGGGCATCAGGGCGATCCCGGGGGAGGTGCTGGAGGCGGCGTCCCTCGACGGAGCTTCCCAGTGGCGGATCTGGCGGTCGGTCATGGCGCCGATGCTGCGGCCGATCCTGGTGGTGGTCACCATCCAGTCGGTCATCTGGGACTTCAAGATCTTCACCCAGATCTACGTCATGACCAACGGCGGCGGCATCGCCGGCCAGAACCTCGTCCTCAATGTCTACGCCTACCAGAAGGCCTTCGCGTCCTCGCAGTACAGCCTGGGCTCGGCGATCGGCGTCGTCATGCTGCTGATCCTGCTGGCGGTCACCCTCGTGTACCTGCGCCTGCTGCGACGCCAGGGAGAAGAACTATGAGTCTTGTACGC
This sequence comes from Streptomyces sp. TRD_SC_5, assembly GCF_056836825.1. Taxonomy (NCBI): domain Bacteria; kingdom Bacillati; phylum Actinomycetota; class Actinomycetes; order Kitasatosporales; family Streptomycetaceae; genus Streptomyces; species Streptomyces sp. TRD_SC_5. Next base: position 4,612,994 of record NZ_JBWZZS010000001.1, read on the forward strand.
CGTCCCTGGCGCCTGGCGGCGGAGGCGTCAGCCCTGCTGATCGCACTGGCCGTCGCCTTCCCCCTCTACTGGATGGTGCTTTCCGCGTTCAAACCGGCGGGCGAGATCCAGTCGACGGAAGCGAGGCCATGGACGCTTTCGCCGTCACTCGACTCCTTCCGGCGCGTCTTCGAACAGCAGGAATTCGGCCGCTATTTCCTCAACAGCCTGCTTGTGGCGACGACTGTCGTCATCGCCTCCGCACTGATCGCCTTTCTCGCGGCGACAGCGGTCACCCGCTTCCGGTTCAAGTTCCGCACCACCCTGCTCATCATGTTCCTGGTGGCGCAGATGGTGCCGATCGAGGCGCTGACGATCCCTCTCTTCTTCCTCATGAGGGACTTCGGACAGCTCAATACGCTCGGCTCGCTGATCCTGCCGCACATCGCCTTCTCGCTGCCCTTCGCGGTGTGGATGCTGCGCGGCTTCGTGAAGGCCGTTCCCGAGGCGCTGGAGGAAGCGGCGTACATCGACGGCGCCAGCCGCTCCCGCTTCCTCTGGCAGATCCTTTTCCCCCTGGTCTTCCCGGGCCTGGTGGCGACCAGCGTCTTCTCTTTCATCTCCACCTGGAACGACTTCCTCTTCGCCAAGTCCTTCATCATCAGCGACACCTCGCAATCGACACTTCCGATGGCACTGCTGGTTTTCTTCAAGCCGGAAGAGAACGACTGGGGAGGGATCATGGCAGCCTCGACGGTGATGACCATCCCGGTGCTGGTCTTCTTCGTACTCGTACAGCGACGCCTGGTCTCCGGACTGGGCGGAGCGGTTAAGGACTGACGCCATGCTCGATCTGGTACCGGCTCCCGGAGCCGCGGCCTGGGCGCCCCCCGCCCAGGGTCACTACCCCATCGGCCACGACACCGCCCTCTTCGCCCGCCCCGGCACCGAGGGCGTGGCCCGCTGGCTGCGCGCCACAGTCGGCGCCGCCACCGGGCTGCCGCTGCCGGACGGCACCGACAGCGACAACGAACGCGACAGCGGCAGCAACCGCATCGAGCTGCGCATCGACCCCGAGATCGAGCAGGACCTCGGCCCGGAGGGCTACCGCCTGGTCGTGGACGGCTACCTGATCCTCATCGAGGCCGGAGCTTCGGCGGGCGTCTTCTGGGGCGCGCAGACACTGCGCCAGCTCCTCGGCCCGGACGCCTTCCGGCGGGCGCCCGTCGATCCGACCCGTCAGTGGTCCGTACCGATGGTGGCCATCGAGGACAAGCCGCGCTTCGCCTGGCGCGGCCTGATGCTGGACGTGTCACGCCACTTCATGCCCAAGGACGGTGTGCTGCGCTATCTGGACCTCCTGGCAGCCCACAAACTCAACACGTTCCACTTCCACCTCACCGACGACCAGGGCTGGCGCATCGAGATCAAGCGCCACCCGAAACTGACAGAAACCGGCGCGTGGCGGACGCGCACGAAATGGGGCCACCGGGCATCGGACCTCTGGACCGATACACCGCACGGCGGTTACTACACCCAGGACGACATCCGCGAGATCGTCGCGTACGCCGCCGAACGGCATATCACCGTCGTCCCCGAGATCGACATCCCGGGCCATTCACAGGCCGCGATCGCGGCATACCCGGAACTGGGCAACACCGACGCCACCGACACGACCACCCTCTCCGTCTGGGACACCTGGGGCATCAACAAAAACGTACTCGCCCCCACTGACAACACCCTCCGCTTCTTCGAGGGCGTCTTCGACGAGGTCCTGGACCTCTTCCCCTCGACCTTCATCCACATCGGCGGCGACGAGGCACCGAAGGACCAGTGGAAGCAGTCCCCGGTAGCCCAGGCGCGCATGAAAGAACTGAACCTGGCGGACGAGGAGGAACTCCAGTCCTGGTTCATCCGGCACTTCGACACCTGGCTCACCGAGCGCGGCCGCCGCCTCATCGGCTGGGACGAAATCCTCGAAGGCGGCCTCGCACCGGGAGCGGCCGTCTCCTCCTGGCGCGGTTACGCCGGTGGAATCGCCGCCGCCAAGGCCGGTCACGACGTCGTCATGTGCCCCCAGCAGCAGGTGTACTTGGACCACCGGCAGGACGGCGGCCCGGACGAGCCGATGCCCATCGGGTACGTCCGCACGCTGGAGGACGTCTACCGCTTCGAGCCCGTACCCCCGCAGCTCACGCCCGAAGAGGCGCGGCACGTGCTCGGCACCCAGGCCAACGTCTGGACCGAGGTGATGGAGAACCAGAGCCGCGTCGACTACCAGACGTTCCCCCGCCTCGCCGCGTTCGCCGAGGTCGCCTGGGCGGACCTGCCGGCACCCGCCGAACGGGACTTCGCCGGCTTCGAGGCGCGAATGGCGGCGCACTACGAACGACTTGACGCACTAGGCGTCGGCTACCGTCCCCCCACCGGCCCGTTGCCGTGGCAGAAGCGCCCCGCCCCCGACGGAAACCCGGCGACCCTCGGACGCCCGATCGAGGGGTCGCCCCCAAACGTGTGAGCCGGAAGGGAAGGAGAGCACCGCACTGTGCCGGGCCTGGGACCGTTGAGAGACCCCGGCTCGGCATAAGTCGTAAGTCGCACAACAGTCGCTGAAGACCAGCAATTCGCCCTCACCGCCCACAGAGTGCGAAAGCGGACCAATGCCCTGGCCGGGGACGAGGGGCCCCTAGTGGACCCTCGCGTCGGCCGGTTCGCAAGATGTGCCAGAGTTGCCTCGTCCGGGCTGTGAGCACGTACCGTACGGCGCAGCAGACGGGACAGCCGGGACACCGGGAAGGGGCAGCTGGGTTGACCACGCACGCACCGCGGGCGGCGCAGTCCGTGACGCTCCCGGCCTCGCTCGACGAGGCCGTGGCGGCACTCACCGCCATGCCTGCCGCCGTGCCCGTCGCGGGCGGCACGGACCTGATGGCATCCGTGAACTCCGGGCAACTGCGGCCCGCCGCCCTGGTCGGGCTCGGCCGGATCAGCGAGATCAGGGGCTGGCAGTACCAGGACGGAAACGCGCTGCTCGGCGCCGGTCTCACGCACGCCCGGATGGGCCGCCCCGACTTCGCGGCGCTCATCCCCGCCCTCGCCGCGGCCGCACGAGCCGCGGGCCCGCCCCAGATCCGTAACGCCGGAACGCTCGGCGGCAACATCGTCACCGCCGCGCCCACCGGCGACACCCTGCCCGTACTGGCGGCGATGGAAGCGACGCTGGTGATCGCGGGACCGGGCGGCGTACGCCGCGAAACCCCCGTCTCGCACCTCCTCGCCGGCCGCGACATGCTGGGCGCGGGCGAGCTGATCGGCTTCGTGCGCGTACCGCTGCTGCACGCGCCCCAGGTCTTCTTCAAAGCCACCGGACGCACCGGCCCCGGCCGCGCGACCGCGTCCGTCGCCCTGGTCCTCGACCCGGCGCGGCGCGAGGTGCGGTGCGCGGTGGGCGCCATCGCGCCGATGCCGCTGCGGCCCCTGGAGGCGGAGCGCTGGATCGCCTCGCTGATCGAGTGGGACGCGGACCGCAAGCTGGCGCCGGAGGCGTGCGCGGCGTTCGGCGAGTACGTAGCCGCCGCCTGCATCCCGGACCCGGCTCCGGCGCCGGACGGGACCGAGGCCGCGCCCCTCCCGCCCGCCGTACTGCACCTGCGGCGCACCGTCGCCGCGCTGGCCCGACGAGCGCTGGGGAGGGCACTGTCGTGAGCGAGAACGAGAACCCCGGGACGCCGAACCACGGCGGCTGGCAGCCGATCCCGCAGGGCGGCGAGTACGACGCGGAGGCCACGGCGTTCGTGCAGTTGCCCGAAGGGATGACGGACTTCGGCGCCTACGGCGACCCGCTCGCGGCGCCGGGCCACGACTACGTACCGCCGCAGATCACGGTGGCATCGGGTACGGCGGCGACCGACCCGGGAGCGACCGGGACCTGGCCCGCACCGGGCGAGATGCGCTGGCCGGAACCGGAGAGCGCGCAGGGCACGGGGACGACGGGCCAGTGGAGCTTCGAGACGGCCCCCGAGCCGACACCGCCGCTCGCGTCGGAACTCACGGGCCAGTGGACGATCCCGGTGGCGAAGGGCGACCTCCCGGACGAATCAGGCGAGTTCACGACCTCGGCCCTGGCCTCCCAGCGGGGCACCACGCACCCTCCGGCAACCCTGCCGGGCGGCGCGCCGTCCCCCTGGGCGAACACCTCCGAAGCGGCCCCGACGCTGCCCGGCGGAGCCCAAGCTCCGTGGGCCCAGCAGGCACCGGACGCCGAGCCGGGCCATGACGCTATCGACCCGGGACTTCAGCCGACACACCCCCACCCCGAGCCCTCCCAGCTGACGCAAGACTTCGAACCCCACGCGACGCCTCCCAACGCCCCGCAGCAGGACGAGACGGCCCCTTCAGGGAACGCGCCCACCGACCCCGCCCACCAGGACGCGACCACCACCCCCGCCTCGCACTCCACGGTGCCGGGAGGGGACGTGCAGGGGCGCTCCCCGCAGGGCGTCGAACGCAACCACCCCGACGAAAACCCAGTACCCGAACGTTCGACGCCCGAGGAGACGCCCCGGCGCGGCACCGACCCCGAAGCCCCCGCCGACAGCGGAGCCGAAGGCGACGTCCGAGACGCCGCCGCCGCCCCCGAAGCCGCCCACAGCGAACACCCCCACGCCTCCTACGTCCTCCGGGTGAACGGCGCAGACCGCCCAGTAACCGACGCCTGGATCGGTGAATCCCTCCTCTACGTCCTGCGCGAGCGTCTAGGACTGGCCGGCGCCAAGGACGGCTGCTCCCAGGGCGAATGCGGCGCCTGCGCCGTCCAGGTGGACGGCCGCCTGGTCGCCTCCTGCCTGGTGCCCGCCGCCACCACCGCCGACAGCGAGGTCCGCACCGTCGAGGGCCTCGCCACCGACGGCGACCCCTCCGACGTACAGCGCGCCCTCGCCAACTGCGGCGCGGTCCAGTGCGGTTTCTGCGTACCCGGCATGGCGATGACCGTCCACGACCTGCTCGAAGGCAACCACGCCCCCACCGACCTGGAGACCCGCCAGGCCCTCTGCGGCAACCTCTGCCGCTGCTCGGGCTACCGGGGCGTCCTGGAAGCGGTACGCGAGGTCGTCGCCGAACGCGAAGCGACCGCCGCGTCCGAAGAGGCCCGTATCCCGCACCAGGCACCCCCCGGCGCGGGCGGTGTCCACCAGCCCCACCCCCACGAGACCCCGCACGAGCACCCGCACGACGGAGGCATGGCGTGAGCAACGACGCGGCCACCGCGACCAGCGCGACGGCGATCGACGGCATCCAGCCCGAGCGCCGCCAAGACGCACCCGCCCACGGCCTCGGCGCGTCCCTCCCGCCGGCCGACGCCCGCGCCAAGACGGAGGGCACGTTCCCGTACGCCGCCGACCTCTGGGCAGAGGGCCTCCTGTGGGCGGCAGTCCTCCGCTCCCCGCACGCCCACGCGCGCATCGTCTCGATCGACACGGCCGCCGCATCCCAGATGCCAGGCGTACGGGCCGTAGTAACCCACCAGGACGTGCCGGGCGACCCCGCGCACGGCCGCAGCGTCCCCGACCGCCCGGTCTTCGCCTCCGACCTGGTCCGCCACCACGGCGAGGCGATCGCCGCGGTGGCCGCCGACCACCCGGACACGGCCCGCCTGGCCGCCGCGGCCATCGCGGTCGAGTACGAGATCCTCGACCCGGTCACCGACCCGGAACAGGCCTTCGCGGCCGACCCCCTTCACCCCGACGGCAATCTCATCCGCCACATCCCGCTCAGCTTCGGCGACCCGGAGGCCGCCGGCGAGGTGATCGTCGAGGGCCTGTACCGCATCGGCCGCCAGGACCCGGCCCCCATCGGAGCCGAGGCCGGTCTGGCCGTCCCGCGCCCCGACGGCGGCGTGGAGATCTACACGGCGTCCACCGACCCGCACACGGACCGCGACCGCGCAGCCGCCTGCTTCGGCCTGGAGCAGGAGCGCGTCAAAGTCGTCGTCACGGGAGTGCCGGGCGCGACGGGCGACCGTGAGGACGGCAGCTTCCAGATCCCGCTCGGCCTCCTGGCCCTGAAGACCGGCTGCCCGGTCAAGCTGGCGGCCACCCGCGAGGAGTCCTTCCTCGGCCACGCCCACCGCCACCCGACCCTCCTGCGCTACCGCCACCACGCGGACGCCGAGGGCCGACTGGTCAAGGTCGAGGCCCAGATCCTCCTGGACGCGGGCGCGTACGCCGACGCCTCCTCGGAATCCCTCGCGGCCGCGGTCTCCTTCGCCTGCGGCCCGTACGTGGTCCCGCACGCCTTCATCGAGGGCTGGGCGGTCCGTACGAACAACCCCCCCTCGGGCCACGTCCGCGGCGAAGGCGCCCTCCAGGTGTGCGCGGCGTACGAGGGCCAGATGGACAAGCTCGCGGCGAAGCTGGGCATGGACCCGGCGGAGCTGCGCCTGCGCAACGTACTGGCGACGGGCGACCTGCTGCCCACCGGCCAGACGGTGACCTGCCCGGCCCCCGTGGCCGAACTGCTCCGTTCCGTACGGGACTACCCCCTCCCCACGCTCCCCAAGGACACCCCCCAGGACGACTGGCTGCTGCCGGGCGGCCCGGAGGGCGCGGGCGAGCCCAGCGCCGTACGCCGCGGAGTCGGCTACGCGGTGGGCATGGTGCACATGCTGGGTGCGGAGGGCGCGGACGAGGTCTCCACGGCCACGGTGAAGGTCCACGACGGCGTGGCGACGGTGATCTGCGCGGCGGTCGAGACGGGCGGCGGCTTCTCCACGCTCGCGCGCCAGATCGTCCAGGAGATCCTGGGCGTCGAGGAGGTCCACGTGGCCTCGGTCGACACGGACCAGCCCCCGGCCGGCCCCGCGACGCACGGCCGCCACACCTGGGTGTCGGGCGGCGCGGTGGAACGCGCGGCGAAGATGGTCCGCACCCAGCTGCTCCAGCCCCTGGCGCACAAGTTCGGCATGTCGACGGAACTCCTGCAAATCGCCGACGGCAAGATCACGTCGTACGACGGAGTCCTGTCCACCACGGTGATGGAAGCGCTGAACGGCAAGGAGCTCTGGGCCACGGCCCAGTGCCGCCCCCACCCCACCGAGGCCCTCGACGACACGGGTCAGGGCGACGCCTTCGTGGGCCTGGCCTTCTGCGCGATCCGCGCGATCGTGGACGTGGACATCGAGCTGGGCTCGATCCGGGTGGTGGAGATGGCGGTCGCCCAGGACGTCGGCCGCATCCTGAACCCGGCCCAGCTGGCGACCCGCATCGAGGCAGGAGTGACCCAGGGCGTGGGCGCGGCCCTGACGGAGAACCTCCGCACGCCCCGGGGCCTGATCCGCCACCCCGACCTCACCCACTACGCCCTCCCCACGTCCCTGGACGCACCGGACATCCGCATCGTGAAGCTGGTGGAGGAGCGCGACGTGGTCGCCCCCTTCGGCGCGAAGCCGGTCAGCGCGGTCCCGGTGGTCACGTCCCCGGCGGCGATCGCCTCGGCGGTCCGCGCGGCGACGGGCCGCCCGGTCAACCGCCTGCCGATCAGGCCGCAGGCGGCGGTTTCCCAGCCCGTAGCCGGGTAAGCCACGCGAGCCGGGTAGGACGCAAGCCGGGTAGGCCACGCAAGCCACGTGAACCACGCAGCCCAAGTAATTCCGGTGGCGCCCCAACGCCCCGCCGCTAGGGTCGGTTCATGGTCGAAGCACTCGGTCCCGCCGTCGTCCTGATCACCGGCGTCATGGCCTCGGGCAAGTCCACCGTCGCGCAGGCGCTCGCCGAGCGCCTGCCGCGCGCCGCCCACGTGCGCGGCGACGCCTTCCGCCGGATGATCGTCTCCGGGCGCGAGGAGATGCTGCCGGAGGCGAGCGAAGAGGCCCTGGCCCAGCTCGAGTTGCGCTACCGCCTGTCGGCCTCCGTCTCCGACGAGTACGCGCGCAGTGGCTGGACCGCGGTCGTGCAGGACGTGGTGGTGGGCGAGCAGCTGGCGGCGTACGTCCGGCTCGTACGCACCCGCCCCCTGTACGTCGTCGTCCTCACCCCGGACCGGGAAGCGGTGGCCGGCAGGGAGGCCGGACGGCCGAAGACCGGCTACGGGGCGGGCTGGACCGTGGCGGGACTGGACCGGGTGCTGCGCGAGGAGACGGAGCGGATCGGACTGTGGCTGGACAACGCCCGGCAGACGCCGGACGGGACGGTCGAGGAGATCCTCGCGCGACTGGAGGAAGGCAGGGTGTCCTCCTGAGCGCCGTCCCCCGGCCCGCCGCAGCGACGGGTGCGCGCGGGTCCTTGCCTCGGGGCCTGGTCCAGGCCACCATCGACCGCGACTGCCGCACGGCTACGGGCATGGTGACGGGCGACCTGAGAGCGCGAGGGCTTCTATGAGCGACGTGCGTACGACCACAGCCACACCCACACCCACACCCACAGCCACGAGCACGGCCGTCGGCACGGACCTGAGCCGAAGGCGCTTCGGGACGCTGGCCGCCGGCGCCGGGTTCGCCGCGCTGGCGCTGCCCGGGAGCGCGCGGGCCGCGGAGGCGCTGCGGCGCGCGTACCTCGGTACGTACACCACGCAGCCGGGCGGCGGCACCGGCATAGGGCTCGCCTCCTACCGGCCGCGCGAGGGGCAGCTGACCTCCACCGGGGTGCTCGCAGGCGTACAGAATCCTTCGTACCTCGCGCTCTCGCCCGATCGCCGCACGCTGTACGCCGTCGACGAGCGCGCCGAGGGTGCCGTCACCGCCGTGCGCGTCGGGGCGGGGCAGCCCGAGGTGCTGGGGCGCGCCCGCGGCACCGGCGGCGCCGACCCCTGCCACCTCTCGGTCCATCCCGGCGGGCGGTTCCTGCTGACCGCGAACTACACCGGCGGCAGCGTGTCCGTACACCCCATCGGGCGCGGCGGTGTGCTCGGTGAGGTGAGCGATGTCGTACGGCACACCGGGTCGGGGCCGGACCCCGAGCGTCAGGAGGGCCCGCACGCGCACATGGTCGTCACGGATCCCGGTGGGCGGTACGTCGTCGCGGTCGATCTGGGGACCGACTCCGTCCACACCTACCGGCTCGACCCGCGCACCGGGAAGCTGCGCGAACGCGGACGGGCCACGATGAAGCCGGGAGCCGGGCCGCGGCACCTCGCCTTCCACCCCACGGGCCGGCATGCGTACGTCGTCAACGAGCTGGACAGCACGCTGGTCGTGTGCGGCTACGACCGGCGCGCCGGGACCCTGACCCCCGGCACTCCCCAACCGACCCTGCCGCCCGGCAGCAAGCTCAGTGAGCGCAACTACCCGGCGGGCGTGGTGGTTTCACCCGACGGGCGGTTCGTGTACGTCTCCAACCGGGGCCACAACAGCATCGCGGTCTTCGCCACCGCGTGCGGCGGCGCGGCGCTGCGGCCGCTGTCCGTCACGCCGTCCGGCGGCTCGTACCCCCGGCACATCGTGCTCGACCCGTCCGGTGCGCTGCTGTTCGCCGCCAACCAGAAGTCGGGCACGGTCGCGGCGTTTCGGGTGGACCGGCGGACGGGCGGGCTCACGCGGGCGGGCGCGGCGCTCGCGGCGCCGGTGCCGGTGTGCGTGCTGCCGGTGTAGGAGGCGGGCTGAACGGTGCCGTGAGCGGCGACGCAGGCGGGTCCCTGAGCCACTCGGGTGCACGGCCGTGTGCTGATGTCACGACCGTAGGCGGCGGGCACCGCGCCCTCAAGGGATCGGCCCGCGCCGCGACGCGACTGCCACACCGGCGACTGCCACACCGCGTTCATACGCCGCCCCCGGTCGTACGACCAAAGGCCGAGCGCCCGCCCTCCCAGCGACAGGGCTCATCCGCCAGTACGCCCCTTACTCTGGGCGAATGACCGCCCTGGAGCCGCGCGACGCCGAGGTCGCGCCCGAAGCCGACGAGATACCCGGCGGACCCGTACCCGCAGAGCAGAGCGGCGTTCTCGGCAAAACCCACCGCGCGCTCAGCACCGGCATCATCGCCGTCGTCCTGCTGATCGCCTTCGAGGCGACCGCCGTCGGTACGGCTATGCCCGTCGCGGCCCGCGAGCTGAACGGCGTCTCCCTCTACGCCTTCGCCTTCTCCTCCTACTTCACCACCAGCCTCTTCGCCATGGTCCTGTCCGGGCAGTGGGCCGACCGGCGCGGCCCCCTCGCGCCGCTCGCCACCGGCATCAGCGCTTTCGGCGCCGGGCTGCTGCTCTCCGGCACGGCGGACGCCATGTGGCTGTTCATCCTCGGCCGGGCCGTCCAGGGCCTCGGCGGCGGACTGGTGATCGTCGCGCTGTACGTCGTCGTCAGCCGCGCCTACCCCTCCCGGCTGCAGCCCGCGATCCTGGCCGCGTTCGCCGCGAGCTGGGTGGTCCCGTCGGTCGTCGGCCCACTCGTGTCCGGGACGGTCACCGAGCACCTCGGCTGGCGCTGGGTCTTCGTCGGCATCCCCGTCCTGGTCGTCTTCCCGCTCGCCATCGCCCTGCCCGCGATACGCCGCACAGCGGCAGGACCCGCCGACGCGGGCGCCCCCGTCCCGGCGTTCGACCGCCGCCGCATCCGGCTGGCGCTCGGCATCTCGCTGGGGGCGGGGCTGCTCCAGTACGCCGGTCAGGCCGCGTCTGTTCAAGGCGCGGGGTGGCTCTCGCTCGTCCCGGCGGCGGTGGGCGGCGCGCTGCTCGTGCCGGCCGTGCTCGGGCTGCTGCCGCGCGGTACGTACGTCGCGGCGCGCGGGCTGCCTTCGGTGGTGCTGCTGCGGGGGATCGCGGCGGGGTCGTTCGTCGCGGCGGAGTCCTTCGTACCGCTGATGCTGGTCACCCAGCGCGGGCTGTCCCCGACGATGGCGGGGCTGTCGCTGGCGGTCGGCGGGGCGACGTGGGCGTTCGGTTCGTACGTACAGTCGCGGCCGCGCATGGAGCCGTACCGGGAGCGGATGGTGTCCGGCGGCATGGTGCTGGTCGCCGTGGCCATCGCGACCGCTCCCAGCGTGCTGATCGCAGCGGTGCCGGTGTGGGTGGTCGCGGTCGCGTGGGGCGTCGGCTGCTTCGGGATGGGCACGGTCATCGCGTCGACCAGCGTGCTCCTGCTCAAGCTGTCGGCCCCGAAGGAGGCGGGCGCCAACTCCGCCGCCCTCCAGATCTCCGACGGCCTTTCCAACGTCATGCTGCTGGCGATCGGCGGCGCGGTCTTCGCGGCCCTGGGCGGCGGCGCGGTCGGCCACCCGGTGGTGTCCGGGGCCTCCGCCTCCCACCCGGCGGCCTTCGCGGCGGTGTTCCTGCCGATGGCGGGGGTGGCGCTGGTGGGGGCGTGGGTGGCGACGCGGCTGCGCGACGGGCGCGCTTAGTACCGTCGGCGGCATCGCACGGAGACTGAAGGCGCTGCACGAAGCGGTGTGACCCGTATCGCACTCCGCGAGGTCATCGCGTCGCTCCGACGGGCAGGGGACCGGGCCACCGGTAGGGTGGCCCGGTTGTCGTACGCGCCCTGTGACCCCGAGAGCCCCTGAACCGGAGACCGTGACTACTACCGCCTCCCACCACCTCTCACCCGCCTTCCCCGGCCGCGCCCCGTGGGGCACGGCCAGCAAGCTGCGTGCCTGGCAGGAGGCTGCCCTGGAGAGGTATCTCCAGGACCAGCCGCGCGACTTCCTCGCCGTCGCGACGCCCGGCGCGGGCAAGACGACCTTCGCGCTGACGCTCGCCTCGTGGCTGCTGCACCACCACGTCGTGCAGCAGATCACGGTCGTCGCGCCGACCGAGCACCTCAAGAAGCAGTGGGCGGAGGCCGCGGCCCGGATAGGCATCAAGCTCGATCCGGACTACAGCGCCGGACCGCTGAGCAAGGAGTACCACGGGGTCGCCGTCACGTATGCCGGTGTCGGCGTACGTCCGATGCTCCACCGCAACCGGTGCGAGCAGCGCAAGACGCTGGTGATCCTCGACGAGATCCACCACGCCGGTGACTCGAAGTCCTGGGGCGAGGCCTGCCAGGAGGCGTTCGACCCGGCGACCCGGCGGCTGGCCCTGACCGGTACGCCGTTCCGGTCCGACACCAACCCCATCCCCTTCGTCGCGTACGAGGAGGGCAACGACGGGATCCGCCGGTCCTCCGCCGACTACACCTACGGATACGGGAACGCCCTCGCCGACGGTGTCGTGCGGCCCGTCATCTTCCTCTCCTACAGCGGCAACATGCGCTGGCGCACCAAGGCCGGTGACGAGATCGCCGCCCGGCTCGGCGAGCCGATGACCAGGGACGCCATCGGGCAGGCCTGGCGCACGGCGCTCGCGCCGACGGGGGAGTGGATTCCGAACGTGCTCGCGGCCGCCGACACCCGGCTGACCGAAGTACGCAAGGGGATCCCGGACGCCGGCGGGCTCGTCATCGCGTCCGACCAGGACACGGCTCGCGAGTACGCCAAGATCCTCAAAAAGATCACCGGCGACCGGCCGACCGTCGTGCTGTCCGACGAGAAGGCGGCTTCCAAGAAGATCGACCAGTTCGCCGCCGACGAATCACGGTGGATGGTCGCGGTCCGCATGGTGTCCGAAGGCGTCGACGTACCGCGCCTGGCTGTCGGCGTGTACGCGACGACGATCTCCACGCCGCTCTTCTTCGCCCAGGCCGTCGGGCGCTTCGTGCGATCGCGCAGGCGTGGCGAGACCGCGTCCGTGTTCGTTCCTACGATCCCGATGCTCCTCGAATTCGCCAACGAGATGGAGGTCGAGCGGGACCACGTCCTCGACAAGCCCAAGAAGGGCAGCGAGGACGAGAACCCGTTCGCGGAGGAGGACAAGCTCCTCGCCGACGCCGAGAAGCTGGAGGACGAGGAGACCGAGGAGCAGCTGCCCTTCGAAGCTCTCGAGTCCGACGCGGTCTTCGACCGGGTGCTCTACGACGGCGCCGAGTTCGGCATGCAGGCCCACCCGGGGAGTGAAGAGGAGCAGGACTACCTCGGAATCCCGGGGCTGCTGGAGCCGGACCAGGTGCAGCTCCTGCTCCAGAAGCGGCAGACCCGGCAGATCGCGCACAGTCGCCAGAAGCCCGCCGCCGAGGCCGATTTGCTGGAGAAGCCGGCCGACTCGCGGCCCGTCGTCACGCACAAGCAGCTCCTGGAGCTGCGTAAGTCGCTGAACACGATGGTCGGGGCGTACGTCCACCAGACCGGCAAGCCGCACGGCGTGATCCACACCGAGCTGCGCCGCGTCTGCGGCGGTCCGCCGAGCGCGGAGGCCACGGCCGGGCAGCTCCAGGAGCGGATCAAGAAGGTCCAGGAGTGGGCCACCCGGATGCGGTGACATCCGGCCGGAGGTGAGAGCGGGGCCTGGAGGATCGTCTCCCGGCCCCGCTTTTTGGTGGGGGCGGGAACTCCAAGGCGGACACCGCGAGGATCTGGTGGCGAATGTGGATCAATTCCCCGTCGGCGCCCGGATTCTGGACGAGGTCTTCCGCTGAGCGGAGTCGATCGCTACCTTTCCCGCAACGCATACGCCCCGTGGCAGAGCCGCCGCGGAGCGCAGCCGGTGCCATGGCCTGCCGGCGGCCTCTGCGCGCGACCGCCGAAGGGACCGGCGGCGCACAGCGTGAGAGAGCCGCCGCACTCACCACAGAGGAGTGGGCGTCGTGACCGCGGAAACCTCCCAGACGCTCGACCGGGGACTTCGTGTCCTCAAGTTGCTTTCCGATACGGACCACGGTCTGACCGTCACCGAGCTGTCCAACAAGCTCGGTGTGAACCGCACCGTCGTCTACCGGCTGCTCGCCACCCTCGAGCAGCACGCGCTCGTACGCCGCGACCTGGGCGGACGTGCCCGCGTCGGTCTCGGCGTGCTGCGCCTGGGCCGTCAGGTCCATCCGCTCGTACGGGAGGCCGCCCTGCCCGCGCTGCGCTCGCTCGCCGAGGACATAGGGGCCACGGCGCACCTGACACTGGTCGACGGCGCGGAGGCGCTCGCGGTCGCGGTCGTCGAACCGACGTGGACCGACTACCACGTGGCGTACCGCACAGGATTCCGTCACCCCCTCGACCGCGGCGCGGCCGGCAAGGCCATCCTCGCCGCCCGCCAGGGCGCCCTGGCCGCCGACGGCTTCACCCTCACCCACGGCGAACTGGAGGCGGGCGCCAGCGGCGCGGCCGCGCCCCTGGTCGGCATAACCGGGCTGGAGGGCAGCGTCGGGGTCGTCATGCTCGCCGACTCGATCCCCGAGCGGGTCGGGCCGCGCGTGGTCGACGCGGCGCGGGAGGTGGCCGACGCGCTGAGGTGAGGCGCACGAGGGAGAGAGGCGCACGGGGGAGGCGCACGAGGGAGGCGTACGAGGGAGAGGCGCACGGGGCGGAGGTATGGACGCCCACTAGATTGGGGGCGTGCTCTCACGTCTCTCCCGTCCCCGTGTCCTCGCTCTTTGCGGGGCCCCCGTGCTCGCGCTCCTCGTCGTGGCCGCCTTCGCGCCGCTGCCGTACGTCCTCGCGCAGCCGGGTAGTACCGCGAACGTCCTGGGCAAGGACAAGGGCAAGCCGGTGATCACCATCACGGGCGCGCCGGTCCGTGAGACCACCGGGCAGCTGCGGATGACGACGATCGTGGCGACCGGCCCGTCCGTCGACATCGACCTGGGGCAGGTCGTCGACGCGTGGTTCAAGACCGACCGGGCGGTGCTCCCCAAGGAGGCGGTCTACCCGACCGGCGGCACCGACGCCGAGATCGAGAAGCACAACGTCGCGGAGATGGAGCAGTCGCAGGAGACCGCCGTCGACGCGGCGCTCGGCTACCTCGGCAAGAAACCGGAGCAGGTGAAGGTGGACCTCGAGCTCGCCGACATCGGCGGCCCCAGCGCCGGTCTCCTCTTCTCGCTCGGCATCGTGAACAAACTGGACGGCGACGGCTCGGGCGGCGACCTCACCGGCGGCCGCAACATCGCCGGTACTGGCACGATCACCTCGGGCGGAGACGTGGGCCCCGTCGGCGGCGTACCGCTCAAGACGCAGGCGGCCCGGCGAGACGGGGCGACGGTCTTCCTCGTACCGAAGGACGAGTGCTCGCAGGCCCAGGCCGAGCTGCCCGACGGCCTGCGGCTGGTGCCCGTCACGACGCTCAAGGACGCGGTGCGGTCACTGGTCGCCCTGGAGAAGAAGACCGGCAAGGTCCCGAGCTGCTGATTCCGGCGGCCGGACCGCCCGCCGCTATCGTCACGGCCAGCGCCGCCGTCCCGTCCACCATTGCCGCGACGACGACGTCCTTGCTGCTCCGCCCCGGATCTAGCCCTCCCGGATGAAGCCCTCCTTCACCAGCCAGTCCTTCGCCACCGCGTGCGGGTCCTGCCCTGCCACGTCCACCTTCGCGTTCAGCTCTCGCGCGACCTCGGTGTTCAGCCGGGCGCTCAGGGGGTTCAGCAGGCCCGCGATCGCCGGATACCTCTCGTACGTCGCCGTGTGCAGCGCGGGCGCGGCGTTGTAGTTGGGGAAGAAGTGCTTGTCGTCCGTCACGGTGTCCAGGTCCATGGCGTCGATCCGCCCGTCGGTGGTGAACACCTCGCCGAGCAGGCACGACCCCGACTCGGAGACCTGGGTGTAGATGATCCCGGCGTCCATCTTCCTGATGTTGCGGGCCGGGATGTTCATGTCGTACGCCCTCTTCATCCCCGGCAGCCCGTCCTCGCGCGACGCGAACTCGTTCTCCACGCAGACCGTCACCGCCGACGGGTCCTTGCGGGACAGCTCCGCGACGTCCGACATCGTCTTGAGCTTGTACTTCGCATTGTTCCGCTTGCTGATCGCCAGCGTGTACGTGTTGTTGAGGGTCGACGGCGGCAGCCAGGTGACCCCGTTCTTCACATCCGCGTCCCGCACCGCCTCCCACTGCTCCTGCGGGTCGACGATCGGCTCCTGGTTGCCCTGGTAGGTGATCCAGGCCGTGCCGGTGTACTCGTAGATGGCGTCCGCGTCGCCCTTGCTGATCGCCTCGCGTCCGCTGATCGATCCCGGCAGGTTCGTACGGTCGAGGACCTCCGCGCCCGCCGCCTTGAAGATCAGGCCGATCATGTGGCCCAGGACGATGTTCTCGCTGAAGTTCTTCGACGTGACCGTCAGGGAGGCGCCCTTGAGGGGCTGTCCCCGGCCGACCGAGCCCGGCACCACGTCGTCGACCATCGGCGAGCCGCTCTTCAGCCCGCAGCCCGACAGCCCGGCCGCCACCACCAGCATCGCCAGGGCGCCGCCCAGCGCCGTACGCGCGTACCGCATCAGCCGCTCACCGCCTCTCACCCCTCCTCCAGTCCGCGCGGTCTCAGCGCCAGCTCGGCCAGCGACGCCAGCCAGTCCACCAGCAGCGCCAGCGCCACCGTCAGCACCGAGCCGAGGATCAGGACCGCCGTCCGCTGGGTCTGGATGCCCGAGGTGATCAGGTCGCCGAGGCCGCCGCCTCCGACGAAGGTGGCCAGGGTCGCCGTACCGACGTTGAGGACGAGTGCGGTACGGACGCCCGCCAGGATCAGCGGTACGGCTAGCGGCAGTTCGACCTTGGTCAGCGTGCCCGCCGCCGACATGCCGATGCCGCGCGAGGCCTCCACCAGCTGCGGGTCGATCGCCCGCAGACCGGCCACCGTGTTGGAGAACACCGGCAGCACGGCGTAGATCACCATGCCGATGATCGCGGTCGAGGGGCCGATGCCCAGCCAGATGACCAGCAGCGCCAGCAGGCCGATGGCGGGCGTCGCCTGCCCGATGTTCGC
The DNA here is from genome assembly GCF_056836825.1 of Streptomyces sp. TRD_SC_5. NCBI lineage: Bacteria > Bacillati > Actinomycetota > Actinomycetes > Kitasatosporales > Streptomycetaceae > Streptomyces > Streptomyces sp. TRD_SC_5. The sequence continues at coordinate 4,629,681 of NZ_JBWZZS010000001.1, forward strand.
GACCACCGTCACGGCCGGGGCGCCCCGGCTCAGGCCGCGCCGGGTCAGGGCGATGCCCAGCGGGATCGCGATGATCAGTACCCAGAAGGTGGAGATGGCGGTGAGCCTGACGTGCTGCCACAGCCGCAGCTGGACATTGCCGCCGGCGAGGGAGTTCTCCGCGATCGTGTCGAGGTCGGCGTTGGAGATCCACAGATACGTCACCAGCAGTACGACGGCGAGCGCGGCCGGCATCACCATCAGCTTCCGCCAGGTGAACCTCCGCTTCGGACCGCTCGTCGGCGCCGACGGCTCTTCCCCCGACCCCGCCCCAGCCCCCTCCGCCTCGTGCCCGCGCAGGTCGTCGCGGAAGCCATGGTCCTGGATCTCGTGCTCGCCCGCCGGGCGCCGGTGCGCGCCGCTCACGAGCCGCCACCGCCCTCCAGATCCACCTCGGTCTGGTGGTGGCGCAGTTCCTCCAGGTCGTGCTGGTGCTCGATGGCGGCCAGCCGGTCGGCCTCCAGCATCTCGTGCACGGAATTCATCAGCGTCTCCATGTCGACGACCCCGATGTACTCGCCGCGCCGCCCGGTCACCGGGACCCGGCCGCCGGAGTCGAGGAGTACCGCTTCCAGCGCGTCGTGCAGCGTCGCGTCCCGCGTGACGGTGTCGAGTACGAGCTGCCCGGCCCGCGCCAGGGAGCCCTTGGCCCGCATCAGGTCGCCGCGCCGCAGCCACTTGTACGGCCGGCCCTGCCGGTCGAGCATCAGCAATTCGTTGTGCAGGCCGCCGCGCAGCCGGTTGAAGACCGTCTGGAGCGGATCGTCCACGCTCACCGTCGGGAAGTCCGCCATCTCCACCTCCCGTACGCGGGTGAGGTTGAGCCGCTTCAAGGCCGCCCCGGCCCCGACGAAACCCGACACGAAGTCGTCGGTCGGATTGGTGAGGATCGCCTCCGGGGTGTCGAACTGCGCGATGTGCGAGCGCTCCCGCAGTACCGCGATCCGGTCGCCGAGCTTGATCGCCTCGTCGAAGTCGTGCGTCACGAAGACGATCGTCTTGTGCAGCTCGTGCTGAAGGCGGATCAGTTCGTCCTGGAGGTGGTCCCGGGTGATCGGGTCGACGGCCCCGAACGGCTCGTCCATCAGCAGCACCGGCGGATCGGCGGCGAGCGCCCGCGCCACCCCCACCCGCTGCTGCTGGCCGCCCGACAGCTGGCGCGGATAGCGGCCGTGGAACTCGCGCGGGTCGAGGCCCACCAGGTCGAGCATCTCCTCGACCCGGTCCTTCACCCTGCCCTTCGGCCAGCCGGTCATCTTCGGTACGAGCGCGATGTTCTCGGCCACCGTCATGTGCGGGAAGAGCCCGGAGGACTGGATCGCGTAACCGATCTTCCGGCGCAGCTTCACCGGGTCCATGTCGGTGACGTCCTCGTCGTTGATCCTGATCCGGCCGGAGGACGGCTCGATCAGCCGGTTGATCATCTTCAGGGTCGTCGACTTCCCGCAGCCCGAGGGGCCCACGAGGATCACCGTCTCACCGGCCCTGATCTCCATGGAGACGTTGTCCACCGCCGGGTTCGGGTTGCCCGGGTAGCGCTTGGAGAGGTTCTCCAGCTCGATGGTGGCGCCGGAAGTGGTCGCGTGGGGCGCTGTCTCAGACACGGATCCCCCTCGGGATGGTGAGGCGGCCGACCAGTACGTACGCCGCGTCGAAGAGCAGGGCGAGGACGACGATGCCGAGCGTCCCTGCGAGCACCTGGTTGATCGCGTTGGCGCTGCCCAGTGAGGCGATACCGCGGAAGATCTCGTTGCCCAGGCCGGGACCCGAGGCGTACGCGGCGATGGCGGCGATGCCCATCAGCATCTGCGTGGAGACCCGGATGCCGGTCAGGATCGGAGGCCAGGCGAGCGGTAGCTCCACCTTCAGCATCCGGGCGGCCCGCGACATCCCGATGCCCTTGGCCGCGTCGACGAGGGACGGGTCCACACCGCGCAGGCCCACGATCGCGTTACGGACGATCGGCAGCAGCCCGTACAGCACCAGGGCGATCACGGTCGGCGGCACGCCGAGGCCCACCATCGGGATCAGCAGACCGATCAGCGCGAGGGAGGGGATCGTGAGGACGGTCGCCGTGGACGCGATGGCCAGGTTCCCGGCCCAGTCGCTGCGGTACGTGAGCACGCCGATGGCGATACCCAGCAGGGTGGCGATCACCATGCACTGGAAGACCGCGCTGATGTGCTGGAGGGCGTCGGTGAGCAGCTGCTGGTGCCGGGTTCCCAGGTACTCCCAGAAGCTCACGCGTGCTCCTTGTACTCCCTTGTCAGCCCGGTCCGTCCGCCGCGGCCTGTTCCACCAGCGGGATGATCCGCAGGGGTACGGGGTTCTCCATGACGATCGCCGTGGAGGCCCGCACAATGCCATCAAAACCGACAACCCGGTCGATCACACGTTGAAGATCGGCGTTCGAGCGGGCGACCAGGCGGCAGAGCATGTCCCCGTGGCCGGTGGTGGTGTGCAGCTCCAGGACCTCGGGGACCGTCGCCAGATGCGCCCGCACGTCGGCCCCCTGGCCCTGTTTGATCTCCAGCGTCGCGAACGCCGTCACCGGATAGCCGAGCGCGGCCGGATCGACGTCCGGGCCGAATCCGCGGATGACTCCATTGGACTGAAGCCGGTCCATCCGCGCCTGCACGGTCCCGCGCGCCACGCCGAGCCGGCGCGAGGCCTCCAGCACCCCGATGCGCGGCTCGCGCGCGAGCAGCACGATGAGCCGCCCGTCGAGTTCGTCGATACCGTCTGTGGACATGGGCTTCGCCTGCTTCCCGGGACGCTGCGCCGACCCTGGTCATCCTGTACAGATCGCACCGCCATTCTCGCGAGTTGGTAGGCATATTGCCCAGAGTTTCAGCGAACTATTGCGCAGCTTGCGATACGGAGAGAGTCTGCCGACATGACTGAGACCACGCACCACACCACTCCCAGCACCGCGCGCGAGGCCGATCCCTTCCCGGTCAAGGGAATGGACGCGGTCGTCTTCGCCGTCGGCAACGCCAAGCAGGCCGCGCACTACTACTCGACCGCCTTCGGCATGAAGCTCGTCGCCTACTCCGGACCGGAGAACGGCAGCCGCGAGACCGCGAGTTACGTCCTGACCAACGGCGCCGCGCGCTTCGTCCTCACCTCCGTCATCAAGCCCGCCACCGACCGGGGCCGCTTCCTCGCCGAGCACGTCGCCGAGCACGGCGACGGCGTCGTCGACCTGGCCATCGAGGTCCCGGACGCCCGCGCCGCGTACGCCTACGCCGTCGAGCACGGGGCGCGCGGCATCGAGGAGCCGCACGAGGTCAAGGACGACCACGGGGTCGTCGTCCTGGCCGCGATCGCGACGTACGGCAAGACCCGGCACACCCTCGTCGAGCGCTCCGGCTACGACGGCCCGTACCTCCCGGGCTTCGTCGCCGTCGACCCGATGGTCGAGCCGCCGGCCAAGCGCACCTTCCAGGCCATCGACCACTGCGTCGGCAATGTCGAGCTCGGCAAGATGAACGAGTGGGTGGCCTTCTACAACAAGGTCATGGGCTTCACCAACATGAAGGAGTTCGTGGGCGACGACATCGCGACGGAGTACTCGGCGCTGATGTCGAAGGTGGTGGCGGACGGGACTCTGAAGGTGAAGTTCCCGATCAACGAGCCCGCGATCGCGAAGAAGAAGTCGCAGATCGACGAGTACCTGGAGTTCTACGGCGGCGCCGGCGTCCAGCACATCGCGCTCGCCACGAACGACATCGTCGCGACCGTGCGCAGCATGCGGGCGGCGGGCGTTTCCTTCCTGGACACCCCCGACTCGTACTACGACACGCTCGGCGACTGGGCCGGCGAGACGCGCGTACCCGTCGAGACGCTGCGCGAGCTGAAGATCCTGGTCGACCGCGACGAGGACGGCTACCTGCTGCAGATCTTCACCAAGCCGGTCCAGGACCGTCCGACCGTCTTCTTCGAGATGATCGAGCGCCACGGCTCCATGGGCTTCGGCAAGGGCAACTTCAAGGCGCTCTTCGAGGCGATCGAGCGCGAGCAGGAGAAGCGCGGCAACCTCTGAGGCTGCGCCGCGCGGGCGTTCTGAGGCTGCGCCGCGCGTGCGTTGCGGGCTGCGCCGCGTGTGCTCCGTGTGCTGCGTGCGCGGCCCTGCGCGCCCCTGACCGGGGGTGCGCAGGGCCGCTATCGTGAGTCATGGCCATGACTAGTGTGAGCGCGAGCACCGGTGACGAGCGCATCGACTTAGCCGTGCCGTCGAAGAGATGGCACTGGAAGAAGCCCCTCAGACACACCACCGTCCTCCAGTCCTTCGCCTTCGACGACTCCCGGCAGCGGGTGTACGTCGTCCAGGTCATGCAGGGCGGAATCAAGCTGGCTGGGGAGTCGCGGGCGTACAGCGGCACGGAGCGGCGGCAGCGCGGTGACATGTGTCTGAACCAACTGGACTTCAGCGGTACGCGGCTGGGGCACATGTACCTGCTCGGGCACGGGCACGGCGTCGGCATGGGCGTCGAGCGGGACAAGGCCGGGGCGACCTGGATCTGGACCGAGTCGGACGGGCGGGTCGCGGACTCCGGGGCGTTCGGGCGCGGCATCACGCGGTTCCGGTTCGTGGACCGGCAGATACGCCGCAGCTCGGCGCAGACCACGCGCTACCCGGTCCCCGGCTCCACCGCGAACCAGCCGTCCGTCGACATGAGCCGCAAACGCGTCGCCGTCCGCCACCGCATCGGCGGCAAGGTCCGCTACCGCGTCTTCTCGCTCTCCCACGCCGTCGCCGGCGACTTCTCGAAGCCCCTGCACGACTTCGCCCAGGCGGCCGCGCACCCCGACCCGGACATCGACTTCCAGGGCTTCGCGCTGTACGGCAACTACCTGTACCAGCTGGCCGGCGAGCCCTACGGGGCCGCCAACCCGCCCTCCGGGCACGGCAACGCGTACGTCTCCTGCATCGACATCCGCACCGGCGGCCTCGTCCAGCGGAGCCGCACCGAGGCCGGCTACTCCCTCGACCACCGCGAACCGGAAGGCCTCGCCGTACGCCGCACCAGCAAGCCGCGGCTGTGCATGGGGTTCGCCTCGGGGGAGGCGGGGGCGCGCAGGTACTCGATCTATTACAAGCAGCACGGATAAGCTGCTGATCATGGCCAGGATGAACGACGTGGGCGGCATGCAGGGTTTCGGGCCCGTCGACACCACCGACGACACGCAGCCCTTCCACGCCGACTGGGAGGCGCGGGTCTTCGCCCTGAACGGCGCGCTCATCGCCCAGAAGGTCTACAACCTCGACGAGTTCCGCGACGCCGTCGAGACGATGCCGCCCGCGGAGTACCTCGCGGCGTCGTACTACGAGCGCTGGTTCTTCGCGATCCGGACTCTGCTGGAACGCAAGGGTGTTGTCGCGGCGGGCGAGCTCGATGACTGACGACCGCTACGCCCCCGGCGCGCGCGTCCGTACCGTCCACCACGACCCGCCGCACCACACCCGGCTGCCGCGGTACGCCCGTGGCAAGCCCGGCACGGTCATCGAGCCGGAGGGACGCGCGCCGCTCGCCGACGCGCGGGCGCAGGGGCGTGACGACTTGCCTCTGGAGCAGGTGTACGCCGTGCGGTTCGCGGCGCGGGACCTGTGGGGCGAGGGCGAGCATGATGTGGTCCTGGACCTGTTCGAAAGCTACCTGGAGGACGACCAGCCGTGACCGGTTCCACCCACTCCGACGCCCTGATCTCCCGCCAGGTCCGGCGCCTGGAGACGCTGCTGGAAGACCGTGGCATCGTCACCGGCGCCGCGGTCGACGAAGCCATCGACGCGTTTCTTACGGGCGCCTCGGCGGCCGGGGGTGCCCGCGTGGTGGCCCGGGCGTGGACCGACGCGGGGTTCCGGGAGCGGCTGCTGGCCGACGGGACCACGGCGATCACGGAGCTGGGGCTGTCGGCCGGGGGAGTGCAGCCGCAGCGGCTGCGCGTCGTGGAGAACACGGCGGACACGCACAACGTCGTGGTGTGCACGCTCTGTTCGTGCTACCCGATCCGGCTGCTGGGGCCGTCGCCCAGCTGGTACAAGAGCGAGGCGTACCGGTCACGGGTGGTGCGGGAGCCGCGGGCCGTACTGGCTGAATTCGGCCTGGTCCTGCCGGAGGAGGTCGCCGTCACGGTGTGGGACTCCACGTCGGAGACGCGCTACATGGTCCTGCCGCGACGGCCCGCGGGCACGGAGGGCCTGGACGAACCGTCCCTGGCAGCCCTGATCACCCGCAATGCCCTGATCGGCACGGCGGCGTTGTAGTCCTGGCCGGCGTGGGGAAAGGAAGCTCGGCGGGGGGCACCGCTCGGCCACCCCTGGGCGGGGGGTGCCGTCTGCGCTGGTTGCGGGGGCTCCGGGGTCGGTGCCGCGTCGGGGCGTCTCCTCGGGTGCCGAACGTTCGGGTACTGGGTCTTCATTGGGCTCGTTGCGTTCGACACCCTGCGGGGAGCGCCCCGACACGTCCCCTCCCGGCACCGCGGAGTGCGAAACCGGGCGGTGGTCAGCGGCGGGGGCGGCCTGCAGGGGGCTCGCCCAGGGCGTTCAGGGTCTCCCGCGCCCTCGGGGCCAGGAGCGGGGAGAAGGACGGGTTGACGCGCAAGGCCTCCTCCAGGTGACGCCTGGCCGCGCCGTACTTGCGCAGACGCTGCTCGATCGCACCCAAGTGGTAGAAGAACTGCGCGTTGCGCAAGCCCTGATCCGTGGCCTTACGCGCGTACTTGAGGGCCTGCTTCGCGTCGCCGGTGCGATACAGCGCCCAGGCCAGCGCGTCCGCGACGTACGCGTTCGGATGCCGCCGCCACTCCGCCCGCAACCGCCGCACGGCGGTGGCCGCGTCCCCGTGGTCCGCGTCGAGTTGGCCGAGGAGGAGTTCATTGCCGACGCCGCCGTTCTTCCGGCTGACCGTTACGCCCTCGCGTACGAAGGCGTACTGCTCCTTCGCCTCCGCCTCGCGGCCAAGGGACTGGAGCAGCTCGCCGTACTCGAGATGCAGCTCCGGGAGGGCGACGTCCGCCAGCGCCGCGCGGTAGTCGACCTCCGCGTCGTCCGGGCGGCCCAGCGCCGCCATGACACGGGCGCGGCCCGCCCGCGCCCTGCCGTAACCGGGGTCCGTCCGCAGGGCCGCCTCGTAGTGACTCAGGGCCTCCTCCGGCTCGCCCCGCTCCCACGCCAGCTCACCCATGAGGTGCAGCCCGGTCACCCTCTCCGCCGGGGAGCCCGCGAGCACCGTCGCGTCGGCCAGCGTCGCCGCCGCGTCCTCACGCCAGCCCCGGTCGCGGTACACCTGCGCCGCCAGCCGCCTCGCGGCCGGGCCCGGGCGCAGCGCCTCCAGCTTCTCCACCGCCTCGGCGGCCGCCTTCTGGTCGCCCAGCCGCGTGTACGCGCCGATCAGGACCGGGTACGCCGTCCACCGCCTCGGCGACTGCTTGCGGACCGCCTCGCCCCACTTCTTCGCCGCGCGGTGGTCACCGCGCGCGTGGGCGAGCGCCGCGAGACCGACCGCCGCGTCCGGATTCGCCTTCGGCCGTACGGAGAGGGAGTGGCGCAGTGCCATCTCCGCGCGGGGGAAGTCGGAGGGGTCGGCCGTCCAGCGGCCCCGCTCCAGGTAGGCCGAGCCGAGCACCGACCAGGAGTGGTCGTCCTCGGGGTGCGCGCGCAGCCACGACTCGCGGTCGCCGATGAGCGCGGTCAGGTCGGCGGGGGAGGCCGGTGCGCCGGCCCCCACGGCCTCGACGGCCGCCATCGCGCGTCCGACGGGACCCGGCGCCGGCGGCGGTCCCCCGTTCAGCCCCTCAATGGTGAGCACTCCCGCGACGACCAGCACCGCCACGCCCGCGAGCACGGTGCGGGGCCCCCTCCGCTTCACCTGCTGTTCCGTCTCCATGCCGCTCACTGTGCGCCAGTACTACGAGCACACCCGGAGCCGCGAAGTGGATCGCAGACGGGTTCACACCGATGGCCCCCGAGTGCCACGCTGGGACCATGGGCGATCTTCTCGAACAGCTGCGCACGGGCCTCCCGGCCGAGGTATTGATCACCGACCCGGACGTCATGGCTTCGTACGCCCATGACATGGCCGGGTTCTGCGAGGCCGGAGCCCCGGCCGTCGTGGTGCTGCCGCGCACCGTCGAGCAGGTCCAGCACGTGATGCGCACCGCGACCGCGCTGGGTGTCCCCGTCGTGCCGCAGGGCGCGCGTACGGGACTGTCCGGTGCCGCCAACGCGACCGACGGTTGTGTAGTGCTGTCGATGGTGAAGATGGACCGGATCCTGGAGATCAGTGCGGTTGACCGGATCGCTGTTGTCGAGCCCGGGGTGATCAACGCGGTGCTGTCGCGCGCCGTGGCTGAGAAGGGGCTCTACTACCCGCCCGATCCTTCGAGTTGGGAGATGTGCACCATCGGCGGCAACATCGGCACGGCCGCGGGCGGGCTGTGCTGTGTGAAGTACGGCGTGACGGCGGAGTACGTGCTGGGTCTGGACGTCGTCCTTGCTGACGGACGGCTCCTCACCACGGGGCGGCGCACGGCCAAGGGCGTCGCGGGCTACGACCTCACGCGCCTTTTCGTCGGCTCCGAAGGCACCCTCGGCATCGTTGTCAGGGCGGTGCTCGCGCTCAAGCCGGCCCCGCCTCGGCAGCTCGTCCTCGCCGCCGAGTTCCCGTCCGCGACCGCAGCCTGCGACGCCGTCTGCGAGATCATGGCGCGCGGCCACGCGCCTTCGCTGCTGGAGCTCATGGACCGTACGACCCTGCGAGCCGTCAACAAGATGGCCAACATGGGCCTGCCCGAGACCACGGAGGCGCTGCTGCTCGCCGCCTTCGACACCGCCGATCCGGCCGCCGATCTCGCGGCGGTCGGTGAGCTGTGCACCGCGGCCGGCGCGGTGTCGGTCGTCCCTGCCGACGACGTCGCCGAGTCCGAACTGCTGTTGCAGGCGCGGCGGATGTCCCTGACCGCGCTGGAGGCGGTCAAGTCCGCGACGATGATCGACGATGTGTGTGTGCCGCGTTCCAAGCTCGGCGCGATGCTTGAGGGGACCGCGGCCATCGCGGAGAAGTACGACCTCGTGGTCGGCGTCTGCGCGCACGCCGGTGACGGCAATACGCATCCGGTGGTGTGCTTCGACCATCTGGACGAGGACGAGTCGCGGCGCGCCCGCGAGTCCTTCGACGAGATCATGGCGCTCGGCCTGGAACTCGGCGGCACGATCACCGGCGAGCACGGAGTCGGCGTGCTGAAGAAGGAGTGGCTGGCACGCGAACTGGGGGAAGTGGGCGTGGAGTTGCAGCGCGCCGTCAAAGCGGCCTTCGACCCGCTGGGGCTGCTCAATCCGGGCAAGGTCCTCTGAGACTCGAGGAGTACGGCCAAGGTCCGATGGTCCGGGTGCGGTGCTGCGCATAGCGTGAGGGGGCAGCAGGACAAGCAGCCTCAACGAGGAGGAACCGTGCCCGCGCGCCTCGACCACACCATCGTCCACAGCCGCGACCGCTTCGCCGCCGCCCGCTTCCTCACGGAGCTGATGGGCGCCCCGGAGCCGAAGCCCTTCGGCCCCTTCGCGAGCGTGCCGCTGGAGAACGGCGTCACGCTCGACTACCTCGACTCCGCGAGCGCGCGGATCGTCTCGCAGCACCTGGCGTTCCTGGTGCCGGACGAGGAGTTCGATCAGATTCTCGCGCGGGTGGAGGAGCGTGAACTCCCCTACTGGGCCGACCCGTACCATGAGCGGACGCAGCAGATCAATCATCATCACCAGGGACGCGGGTTCTACATCGACGACCCCGACGGGCACTCGATCGAGTTTCTTACGCATACGTATGTGACCGAGTGACGCGCCGCTCAGCCCTCGCCGTCCTTGGACTCGTCCGACGGCCACGGGTCCCGTAGATACAGGTCGTCGGCCGGGGTCGGCGTCAGCAGCTCGGCCAGCGCCTCGTCGATGCCGAGCCGCCCGGCCTCCGTCCCCGGCGGGACCGCCCGCAGCGTTCGCTCCAGCCAGGCGGACACGGCCGGGGAGGGTGCTTCGAGCAGTGCGTCCCCGTCGGGCGACGTCAGGGCCACACAGATCATGCTGCGGGAGTCGATCTTCGTCGGCCAGATCCGTACGTCGCCGTGACCGCACGGCCGGAACACCCCCTCGACGAGCAGCTCGCGGGCGAACGTCCAGTTGACCGGGGAGTCGGAGCCGACGTGGAAAGTGATGTGCACGGCGTACGGATCGTCCGTGCGGTAGGTCAGCCGGGCCGGGACGGGGATGCTGCGCTCGGGCGACAGCACCAGGACGAGTTCGAGTTCGCGTTCCACCACGGTGTGCATGAGGGTCCCTTTCTCTCCGGGTACGGGCCCTTCGAGCGGGCCTCACAAGGAGAGAGGGGCTTGTCTTCCGTTCATTACGCGACTTCGCCCGACAACTTCAAAGTCTCGCGGGAGGACGTGGGGAGGCTCCGGAGAGGGTACGGGAAGGCCCTGTGGATTGCCCGGAAAGAAGTGCTTCCATTGGGACCGGCCCGGCGCGTCGCGGCGGTCTGATAGATGTGGACCTCGATAACGAGGCCATCGACTAGATACGGGACACGGTGATGAGCGCCCCCACCCCGGCCAGCGGCGACAGCAGCCCCACTCCTGGCTACTATCCCGACCCGTCCATCCCCGGTTACGTCCGGTTCTGGAACGGGGCCTCATGGGTGCCCGGAACCAGTCGCCCCGCCCCGTCGGACGGCGACGGAATGCCGGCCGCGCCCGCCGGTGCGTCGGCCCCGGCCCCGGCGGCCCCGACCCCGTCCGTGGAGGAGACCGGTCCGGTCTTCTTCGACGAGGAACCCGAGGGCGCGCACCTTCACGGCAACACCCCGGAACCCGCGTCGGCCTGGCAGGCCGACACCTCCCGCCAGACCGGCTTCGGCGGCGAACGCGACCGCCGCGTCTCCTGGGGCTCCGCCGCATCCGACTCCGGCACGTCCGGTACCGGCGGCGATTCCGCTGCCGACGACCCCCGGCGTGCTGCGGCGGCGCCGGGTGACACTTCGGCGGAACAGCGGCGCGGGGGCGGCGGAGTCGACCTCCGGCGTACGGGCGGCTCCTCGCCGGAAGCCCCCTCGGAGGCAGCGCCGCGCGGCGGTACGCCCGGAGCCCCGGGCGAGCGCGACCCGCGCGGCACCGCGGCCGACCCCAGCGGGGGCGCGCTTCCCGGCGTCCGTGCGCCGGGCCGTACGCCGCCTCCCGACAACGGCACGGTCACCATGCGCGCCCTGCGCCGCGGCGACCCGGAGCCCCCGCGCACGGCCCAGGCCGACGGCACGATGGCCATCAGGACCATGACGCCGGGCGCCCGCCGTCCCCAAGTCCCGGGCCAGGCCCAGACTCCTGGGCAGCCCCGGACTCCCGGTCAGGCCCAGGCTGCCGGCCAGGTCCAGGTTCCTGGGCAGGCGCAGTCCCCCGGGCAGGCCCAGGCTCCTGGACAAGGTCAGCCCGCCGCGCAGGCGCAGTCCCCCCGCCAGGGCCACACGCCCGGGCAGGCGCATGCCCCCGGACAGGCGCAGGCACCCGGCCAGGGCCACGCCTCGGGGCAGGGACCCATCCCCGGCCAGGGGCCGTCCTCCGGTCAGGCGCAGCCCGCCGGCCAGTTCCAGGCCCTCGGCCAGGGCCAGGCCGCCCAGGGCGGGGGTGCGGCGGCAGCCGCCGCTCCCGTTTCCGCCGGGGCCGGCGGTGGGGCCGCCTCCTGGGCGCAGCAGGTGCACCAGCTGGCGCAGCCGGACCAGGAGGAGGCGGGCTCCCCGCCCGTCGTGCCCTGGAAGCCGCCGGTCAGCGATCCGTTCCTGCAGGCCGCCCAGGCCCAGGCCGCGGCCAGGCCCGCCGGCCTCGCCAAGCGGCTGGCCGCGCGGCTGATCGACACGGCCGTCCTCGGCGCCGTGGTCGGCGCCGTCGCCGTACCGCTCGTATCCGCCGCGCTCGCGCACATCGACGACAAGATCCAGGCGGCGAAGCTCTCCGGCGAGACCGTGACCGTATGGCTCCTCGACGGAACGACCGCCGGATACCTCGGGATCGTGCTCGGCGCGTACCTCCTCGCCGGAGTGGTGTACGAGGTGGTACCGACCGCCAAGTGGGGCCGTACGCTCGGCAAGAAGCTGTGCCGGATGCACGTACGGGACATCGAGGCGCACGAGCCCCCGACGTTCGGCGTCGCGCTGCGCCGCTGGCTCGTCTACGGCGTGCTCGGCGTCCTCGCGATCGGGATCGTCAACGCCGCATGGTGCCTGTTCGACCGCCCGTGGCGGCAGTGCTGGCACGACAAGGCTGCCCGTACGTTCGTGGCGGGGGACTGAGGGGCCCGCCCCGGATCCCCCGAACGGCACCCGACCGGATGCGGGCGGCGGGCGGGCGCGGTGGACTGCCGTTATGAGCACCGACCAGCCGCCGCCCGGCCAGCCGTCCGATGACGATCCGTTTCGCAAGAAGCCGCCGCCGGACCAGCCGCCGTCGCCGCCGCCACCCTCGGCGGGCGGCGGACCGTTCGACACCGGTGGGGCGGGCGACACCAGTGGCGCGGGTGGGACAGGCGGGACAGGCGACACCGGAGGCGCGGGCGGGCCCGCCGGCCCTGGTGGCCCCGGGGGCCCGACCGGGCCCGGTGGCGGATCGCCGTACGGCGATCCCTACGGCGGCACCCCGTACGGCGCCCCGCCCCCGCCCTACAGCGGCGGCGCCGCCGACCCGCTCGCCGGAATGCCGCCGCTCGCCCCCACCGGCAAGCGCGTCGTGGCCCGCATCGCCGACGCACTGATCGTCGGTGTCCCGCTGGGTCTGATCGGCTGGCTGCTGGGCATGTTCGACAGCTACAACGCCGACGACTGGGACGAAGTCTCGACCATGTCCGACGCCAAGTCGCTGATCTGGCAGCTCGTCACGATGGCCGCGTACATCGCCTACGACACCTATATGACGGCCAAGAACGGCCAGACCGTGGGCAAGCGGTGGATGAACCTGCGCGTCGCGATGCTCAACAACGGCATGATCCCGGAGACCAGTGCCTCGCTGATGCGCGCCGTGGTCCTGTGGGTGCCGGCTCTGATCTGCTGCTTCTGCCTGTGGTGGCTCATCAACCTGGTCATGATCCTGGTCGACAAGCCCTACAGACAGGGCCTGCACGACAAGGCGGCCAAGACGGTGGTGGTCTCAACCTCGTAGCGACTGCCCGCCGACCGCCGAGTGGGTCCGGGAGGACCGCGCGGAGACGGGGCGCGGACCGGGCACTCGCGCCTCCAGGTCCTCGGAGACTGTCCCGGAGACGGCCGCATCGTTCGTACCGCGAACCGTGCGCGCCGTCTTCGGCATGGGCACGGTCAGCGAGACCAGCAGGCCAAGTGCGAGCGCGGCGAGGGCGATGATCGCGACGCCGATGCCCGATGCGGTCCGGGACAGCAGCAGCATGGCGAGGGTCGAGAAGACGACGGTGGCTGAACCGTATGCGAACTGTGCGGCAGTCGGACGCGGCATGGCGAATTCCGTCCTCGGAGCAGCGGCAGGGGGTCTGTCTCAACCGGGTCGCACTGCAGGCGACTCTACGACGGTGAGTGCCCGCACGGAACCGGTAGTAAGCGTGACCTAACCCACGGTGCCGGTGCATCGGGGGCGCACGGAGTCATTCCGAATTCCATCAGGTGAGATCGACGCGCCCTGCGACCGAACCGTAACTGATCAAAAAGCGTCCGCTATCCGGAACTGAACGTCTACATAGTGTACTTGAGCTGTCTGAGTCAAGATCTGTCTTTTTTTCGGCAACTCCGGTCCAATGTCGTCACTTGAGACGCGCGCCGCGCCCGGAACCCCTCACCCTCTTCCGTGCTGACGCGGCCCGCGGGGGAGGACATCATCAAGTGACCACCAACAGAGGGCGGATCAGAGCCGCCGCCGTAGTCGTGGCCATGGCCGCGACCGCCGCGACGGCATCCGCATTCGCCACCGCCCAGGCCGACGAGAGGCCCGCGGGCGCGGCGGACAAGGCCAGTATCGAGCGCCGCGACCCGGCGCCCGCCAAGGGGCATGTAGAGCACGATCTCGAAGGGCCGTTCAGCAAGCAGCAGGAGCTGGAGCGCAAGGCGGCGCTGGAGCAGGTCATGGCCGGCGACGCCACCGTGCAGAAGCGGGGCGCCTCCAAGGTCGTGAAGCTCGACGACAAGAAGTACGTCGAACTGGGCCGGGAGAAGACCGACAAGATCTTCACGATCCTGGTGGAGTTCGGCGACAAGGTCGACGACACCACCATGTTCGACCCGGACGGCGACGGTCCCGAGCCGCCGGTGAAGAAGTACGGCGGCGAGCCCGGCCCCGCGCACAACCGGATAGCCGAGCCGGACCGTTCCGAGGACAACTCGACGGCCTGGCAGAAGGACTACGACCGGAAGCACTTCCAGGAGCTGTACTTCGGCGAGGGCAAGGGCAAGGACTCCCTCAAGACGTACTACGAGAAGACCTCGTCCGGCCGCTACTCGGTCGACGGCGAGGTCTCCGACTGGGTCAAGGTCGACTACAACGAGGCCCGATACGGCTCCAACTACTGCGGCGACTCCAACTGCGCCAACGTGTGGGACACCGTCCGCGACGGCGTGACCGCCTGGGCCGCAGACCAGAAGGCCAAGGGCAAGACGGACGCCGAGATCAAGGCGCAGCTCGCCGGTTACGACCAGTGGGACCGCTACGACTTCGACTCCGACGGCAACTTCAACGAGTCCGACGGCTACATCGACCACTTCCAGATCGTCCACGCCGGCGAGGACGAGTCGGCGGGCGGCGGCGCCCAGGGCGAGAACGCCCTGTGGGCGCACCGCTGGTACGCGTACGGCACGGACGCCGGCAGGACCGGCCCGGCGAACAACCCGGCCGGCGGCGCCGAGATCGGCAAGACCGGCATCTGGGTCGGCGACTACACCATGCAGCCGGAGAACGGCGGCCTCGGCGTCTTCGCCCACGAGTACGGCCACGACCTGGGCCTGCCCGACCTCTACGACACCTCGGGCAAGGGCGAGAACGGCGTCGGCTTCTGGTCACTGATGTCGGCCGGCTCCTGGCTCGGCAAGGGCAAGACCGAAATCGGTGACCTGCCCGGCGACATGACCGCCTGGGACAAGTTCCAGCTGGGCTGGCTCGACTACGACAAGGCCAAGGCCGCGACGAAGTCGAAGCACAAGCTGGGCGTCTCGGCGTACAACACCAAGAACCCGCAGGCGCTCGTCGTCGAGCTGCCGAAGAAGGCCGAGACCACGACTGTCGTGAAGCCCGCCGAGGGCTCCAAGCAGTGGTGGAGCGACATGGGTGACGACCTCAAGAACACCCTCACCCGCTCCGTCGACCTGAGCGGCAAGGCCAAGGCCGAGCTGGCGCTCCAGGGCTGGTGGGACATCGAGGCGAACTACGACTATCTGTACGCCGAGGTCTCGACCGACGCCGGCAAGACGTGGAACGCCATCGACGGCACCGCCGACGGCAAGGCGCTGCCGCGCGACGCCGCCGACAAGCCGGGTCTGACGGGCGTGGGTGGCGCGTACAAGAAGCTCGCCTACCCGCTGGACGCGTACGCCGGCAAGAAGATCGACCTGCGCTTCCGCTACCAGACGGACGGCGGCGCGGGCGGCAAGGGCTTCGCGGCCGACGCGATCACGGTGACGGCCGACGGCGCCCCGCTCTTCACGGACAACGCCGAGGGCGACGACAACGGCTGGACCGCCAAGGGCTTCTCGCGCATCGGTGAGTCCTTCACCAAGGAGTACGAGCAGTACTACCTGGCCGAGAACCGCCAGTACGTGTCGTACGACAAGACGCTCAAGGTCGGCCCGTACAACTTCGGGTTCGCCCCGGCCCGTCCCAGCTGGGTCGAGCACTACCCGTACCAGAACGGCCTGATGATCTGGCTGTGGGACACCTCGCAGAAGGACAACAACACCAGCGCCCACCCGGGCAGGGGCCTGATCCTTCCGGTCGACGCGCACGCCAAGCCGCTGAAGTGGGCGGACGGCAAGCTGCTGCGGAACAAGATCCAGTCGTTCGACTCCACCTTCAGTCGCTACCGCACGGACGGCTTCACGCTGCACAACGCGAACGTGCCGCTGAAGCTGGCGTCGCAGAAGGGCGTCTCGGTCTTCGACGACCGCAAGGGGACGTACTGGTACAAGGAGAACCCGACCGGAGGTGTGGATGTTCCTGACACCAACACCAAGATCTCGATCGTCAGCGAGCCCAAGAGCGGCTCGACGATCACCGTGAAGGTCGGTCCCTCGACCAAGTAATTCGTAACACCGCAGGTCAGAGCATGATCGGCCGTCGCCCTCTAGCGGGCGGCGGCCGTTCGCGTTTAGATGCCTCTTGACCAGCTCTTGTTGACACGACGTCTTATGGGGGATTGATCGGCATGTCCGGTGGAGGTTTCGTACGGCTGCCCGGCGGCAACGTGGTGGTGGCTCTCACCCTGCCCAGCCCGTCGGCCGACGGCCGCAAGGTCCGCGTCCTGGTCCATTCCGTGAACCGGGCCCGCGCCCTGACGCGGCTGCGCAACCTCGGACTGCGGGCGGTCTACCTGCGGGGCAACGCGCACCCGCCGACGCTGGACGAGATCACGGCGGTCCTGCACCACCCGGACGGCCTGCTGTGGCGCACGGCGCCGGAGGAGACGGTGGAGCTCTGGCACCCCATACGGGCCCTGCTGAGACCCGTACGCTCGGCGTGAGAGCCCGTGGGGCCCCCGGCTAGCCCGGCTAGACCACCGGCTTCCCCGACAGCTCCACGCCCGCCTCGCGCAGCTCCTCCAGCGCCCGCTCCGTCGTCGTCTCCGAGACGCCCGCCGTCAGGTCGAGCAGTACGTGCGTGGTGAAGCCCTCGCGGACCGCGTCCAGGGCCGTCGCCCGCACGCAGTGGTCGGTGGCGATGCCGACCACGTCGACCTCCGTGACACCGCGCGCCCGCAGCCACTCGGCCAGCCCGACACCGTTCTCGTCGGCGCCCTCGAAGCCGCTGTACGCCGCCGAATGGGCGCCCTTGTCGAAGACCGCGGCGATGGCGCCCGAGGCGACCGCCGGCGCGAAGTTCGGGTGGAAGCCGACGCCCTCCGTACCGGCGACGCAGTGCACCGGCCAGGAGTGGACGTAGTCCGGGTTGGCGGAGAAGTGGTCGCCGGGGTCGACGTGGTGGTCGCGGGTGGCGACGACATGGCGGTACCCGGCCGGGGCATCACCGATCAGCTCGGTGACGGCGGCGGCGACATCGGCGCCGCCCGCCACCGCGAGGCTGCCGCCCTCGCAGAAGTCGTTCTGAACGTCCACGACGATCAAGGCGCGGTGCATGGCGGGTGCCCTTCGGTGGGGGTACGGCGGTGGGGGGTGCGTGTCCGGTTGCCCGGGCGATGGTTCGAGAGTAGAGATTCCAACGGCCTTGCGGCAGGGGGCCTTTGGCTGCTAGGGGGCCGACGACGCCCTTCGCGCCCGTCCTCACGCTTCCCGCTTCCCACTCACCCCGCGTTCATGCGTACTCGGTGGGGATCACCGGCTCGCCCCTCGACAGCTGCACCGCCGACATCGGCAGGGCCCCGCGCGCCGCGATGTGCCGCTCCCGTACGTCGTCCAGGGGCTCGCGCGCCACGACCTCGCCGCCCTTGATCAGCTCGACCTGCAACTGCCGGCCGGCCAGCTCGGGCGGGACCGGCCCGGTGCCGACGACCTCCGCCTCCGCGACGCCGTACGCGTCCGGCCGGCGCGCCGCCCACTTGCGGCCGCCGATCGAGGTCTTCCCGCCCATCGACTTCTTCGCCACCGGCTGGAGCGGAGCCTTCGGGTCCGCCGAGTCGGCCCTGGCCACCAGCTTGTAGACCATCGAGCAGGTGGGGTGCCCGCTGCCCGTGACCAGCTGCGTGCCGACGCCGTACGCGTCCACCGGAGCCGCCGCCAGCGAGGCGATGGCGTACTCGTCGAGGTCGCTGGTCACCACGATCCTGGTACGGGTGGCCCCCAGCTCGTCCAGCTGCTGACGCACCCGGTGCGCGACCAGCAGCAGATCGCCCGAGTCGATACGGACCGCCCCGAGCTCCGTCCCGGCCACCTCGACGGCGGTACGGACCGCCTCGGCGACGTCGTACGTGTCGACCAGCAGCGTCGTACCGCTGCCGAGCGAGGCCACCTGCGCCTGAAAGGCGTCGCGCTCGCTGTCGTGCAGCAGGGTGAAGGCGTGCGCGCTGGTGCCGACGGTGGGGATGCCGTACCGGAAGCCGGCCGCGAGATCCGAGGTGGAGGTGAAGCCGCCGACGTACGCGGCGCGGGCCGAAGCGACGGCCGACAGTTCGTGCGTACGCCGGGCGCCCATCTCGATCAGTGGCCGGTCGCCGGCCGCGGCGGCCATCCGGGACGCGGCGGCCGCGATGGCCGAGTCGTGGTTGAGGATCGAGAGGATCACGGTCTCAAGGAGCACGCACTCGGCGAAGCTGCCCTCGACGCGCAGGATGGGGGAGCCCGGGAAGTAGACCTCGCCCTCGGGGTAGCCCCATATGTCGCCCGTGAAGCGGTACGAGGCCAGCCACTCCAGCGTCGGTTCGTCCACGATCGCGTACTCACGCAGAAAGCCCAGTACGCCCGGGTCGAAACGGAAGTTTTCCACGGCGTCCAGGACGCGCCCGGTGCCCGCGACGACGCCGTAACGGCGGCCCTCGGGCAGTCTGCGGGTGAAGACCTCGAAGACGGAGCGCCGGTCGGCGGTGCCGGCCCTGAGGGCGGCCTGCAGCATCGTGAACTCGTACTGGTCGGTGAAGAGCGCTGTCGACGGCACATCCACCGGCAGCCCAAGGTCCGCAGTGTTCATGGCAAGGATGCTACCTCCTAATCTCGTCAGAGTGACGATTTCTATGTGGCCGTTTGTGCGACGGCACGTCACGGGTGGCACCATGGGACAAGTGAGTACGGCTCCCGTAGAGATCGAACGCCCGGAGTCGGCCGAGGAAACCTCCGCCGTCCCCGAACCCGACGTCCCCTGGGTGACGCTGGTCCACAACGACCCTGTCAACCTCATGAGCTATGTCGCCTATGTATTCCAGGCGTACTTCGGCTACTCCAAGGACAAGGCGCACAAGCTGATGCTCGACGTCCACCACAAGGGCCGTGCGGTCGTCTCCAGCGGCAGCCGCGAAGAGATGGAGCGTGACGTGCAGGCGATGCACGGCTACGGACTCTGGGCGACGCTCACGCAGGACCGCGGCTGATGGCCGGGCTCTTCGAGGAGATCCCCGGCGGCGGCGTGGCCGTCGCGCTCGACGAGGTCGAGATCTCGATCCTGCGCAGCCTGGCCGTACAGCTGCTCGAACTGGTCGGACCCGGTGAACAGCCGACGGCGGGCGAGGACCCGCTGGCCGCGCTGTTCGCGGAGGGCCCCAGCGAGGCGCCGTCCGACCCCGCGCTCGCGCGGCTCTTCCCCGACGCGTACGGCGATCCGCAGGCCGATCCCGACGACGCGCGGGAGCGGGAGGTGCGCGCCAACTCGGCCGAGTTCAGGCGCTTCACCGAGAACGACCTGCGCGAGCGCAAGCGCGAGGACGCGGTCGCGGTCGTACGCAGCCTCGATTCGCTGGCCACCGCCGGCGAGAGCGGCGCCGTACTGAAGCTCGCGGACGACGAGTGCAAGCGCTGGCTCGGCACGCTCAACGATCTGCGGCTGACCATCGGGACGCGCCTTGAGGTCACCGATGAGGATGAGACCGGGGAGCTCTACCGGCTGCCGGACTCCGACCCGCGCAAGCCGATGGTGATGGCGTACCTGTGGCTCGGCGCGCTCCAGGAAAGCCTCGTCGAAACGCTTATGCCCTGACCTGTCCGGACATACCGATCACCGTGTTCGCTCAACGGACACTCAAATCCGGATAACGATCGCATTAACGCCTGGGGTTCCTTTGCCGCCTCAGGCGTTATTTGTCCCATTTTTCCCGTGGTGCGCGCCACATTGAGCGCAGTGGATCATCGTTGCGGGCGTGATAGATCTTCACGACCGCCCGGGTACGCCACCCCTGTCCCCGGGGGCGCTGACGCCGGCTGACCGCCGGCTTGCACTCCATCCACATCCGGGGGCCCGCCCCTCAAAGGATCGTCACAGTCGATCCGAGCCGTTCGAGGCCGGATCGGCATGGAGAAAGGCGCGACACACCATGACCTCAGTGCAGGTCGACAAGCAGCACGACGGCAGTGAGGCCGAAGGCACGACATCCGGCGAGGGTTACCAGCGCGGACTCGGCTCCCGTCAGATCCAGATGATCGCGATCGGCGGCGCCATCGGCACCGGCCTCTTCCTCGGCGCCGGCAAGGGCATCTCCATCGCGGGACCCAGCCTGATCCTGGCCTACGCGATGGCCGGCCTGGTCATCTTCTTCATCATGCGGGCGCTCGGCGAGCTCCTCATGTACCGCCCGGTCTCCGGCTCCTTCTCGGAGTACGCCCGCGAGTTCGTCGGCCCCTTCGCGGGCTTCGTGACCGGCTGGACGTACTGGCTCTTCTGGGTCGTCACCGGCATCACCGAGGTCACCGCGGCCTCGGAGTACATGCAGTACTGGACCAAGGGCACGGACGGCTGGACCGACCAGCCGCAGTGGGTCTTCGCCCTGATCTTCACGGTCCTCCTCTTCTGCGTGAACCTGATCTCCGTCAAGCTCTTCGGCGAGCTGGAATTCTGGTTCTCGATGATCAAGGTGACCGCGATCGTCGGCATGATCCTGATCTGCGCCGGCATCCTCACCATCGGCTTCTCCGACGCCGGCGACACCGCCTCGATGACCATGCTCTGGGACCAGGGCGGCTTCTTCCCCAACGGCATCGGGCAGACCCTGATGACCCTCCAGCTGGTCATGTTCGCCTTCCTCGCCGTCGAGCTGGTCGGCGTCACCGCGGGCGAGGCCAAGGACCCGGAGACCGTCCTGCCCAAGGCCATCAACACCGTCCCGTGGCGCATCGCCGTCTTTTACATCGGCGCGCTGATCATGATCCTGTCGGTCGTCCCGTGGACCCACTTCCAGCCGGGGATCTCGCCGTTCGTGGCCGCCTTCGAGAAGATGGGCCTCGGCATCGGCGCGGCCATCGTCAACTTCGTGGTCCTCACCGCCGCCCTGTCCTCCTGCAACTCGGGCATGTACTCCACCGGCCGCATGCTGCGCGACCTCGCGCTCAACGGCCAGGGCCCGAAGGCATTCACCAAGCTGACCAAGAACGGCCTGCCCCTCGTGGGCACGTCCTTCTCCGCCGCCCTGATGCTGGTCGGCGTGTGGATCAACTACCAGTGGCCGGGCAAGGCGTTCGACTACGTCGTCTCCTTCGCGACCATCTCCGGCATGTGGGCCTGGATCATGATCCTCATCAGCCAGATCCGCTACCGCGCCAAGTCCGACCGCGGCGAGCTGCCGAAGTCCTCCTTCCGGGCCCCGGGAGCGCCGTACACCAGCTGGTTCGCCCTCCTCTTCATCGGCATGGTCATTGTGATCATGGGCATCGGCGAGGACACGCGGATCCCGCTGTACTGCGCGCCGCTGTGGGCGCTGCTGCTCGGTGTGTCGTGGCTGGTGCTGAAGAAGCGCAACGAGCCGGGCGCCACGGGCGGCCCGAAGGGGAAGGCCGGCTCGGACGCCGACGGGCAGCCGCACCACACGGGCATGGAGACCGCCGCCGACGTCGATCTCGACTGACTCCCGGCTCCACCCCGCTGAACCGGCGCAGCCGATCCCAGCATGTGGTCCCGTTCGTACCATCCCTCGGTACGGACGGGACCCTTTGCTTATCCTGGGGCCCATGCTGACCCTTTCCCAGGCCCTGTACGACCAGATCGTCGCGCACTCCCGCGCCGACCACCCCGACGAGGCCTGCGGCGTGGTCGCGGGTCCGGCCGGGTCCGGGCGCCCCGAGCGCTTCATCCCGATGCTCAACGCCGCCCGCTCGCCCACGTTCTACGAGTTCGACTCGTCCGACCTGCTCAAGCTCTACCGCGAGATGGACGACCGGGACGAAGAGCCCGTGATCATCTACCACTCGCACACGGCGACCGAGGCGTACCCGTCCCGCACGGACATCAGCTACGCGAACGAGCCCGGCGCGCACTACGTCCTGGTCTCCACCGCCGACACGGACGACGCCGGCCCCTTCCAGTTCCGCTCGTACCGCATCGTGGACGGCGTGATCACGGAGGAAGAGGTCAAGGTCGAGGCGTAACCCCCGACGCTCACGGCCGTACTGCGAAACCGTGCGGCGTACGCGGACGGGGTCACTCCGAAGTGCCGGGCGAAGGCCCGGCGCAGACTCTCGTCGCTGCCGATGCCACTGCGCGCGGCCGCGACGGTGACCCCGGCCCCCGCCTCCAGCAGGATGCGCGCCGCCTCCAGCCGTACGCTCTCCACGTACCCGGCGGGCGAGGTGCCCGTCTGCTCCCGGAACAGCCGCGTGAGGTGGCGCGTGCTCACCCCGGCGCCGCCGGCCATCACCCGCAGGCTGTGGTCGGCGGCCGGGTCGGCGACGACGGCGTCGAGCAGCGGGCGTACGAGCGGATGGCGGGTCGGTGGCGTACGGGACGCGGCGGAGAACTGCGACTGCCCCCCGGGCCGCTGGAGGAACACGACAAGGTCCCGCGCGACTCGCCGTGCCGCTTCTGGCCCCCGGTCCTGCTCGACCAGGGCAAGGCATACGTCGATGCCGGCGGTCACTCCGGCCGAGGTGAAGACAGCCCCGTCCTGCACGTAGATGGCGTCCGGCGTGACCGCGACCTCGGGATACCGGCGGGCGAGCTCGGCGGCGTGCTCCCAGTGGGTGGTCGCCCGCCGCCCCTGGAGCAGCCCGGCGGCGGCGAGCGCGAACGCGCCCGTACACACGGCGGCCACTCGCCCCGACACCTGTGCCAGGGCGGCGACTTGGCCGATGGTCTCCGGCGTACGAAGAAGCGGGTCGACGTCCACGGCCCCCGGCACGACGAGGGTGTCGGCCCGGCCCACGTCCCCGGCGGCGAGATCCGCACCGATCCGGAGCCCGGTGGACGTGGTGACGTCGCGCCCGTCGGGGGTGCATACGCGCACGGTGTATCCGTTCCCGGCGGTGGTGAAGACCTCCAGCGGGGCGGAGACATCCATGAGCCGCACACCGTCGAACGCGAACACCACCACCGAGTGAGTCATCTTGCGAGGTTAGGTGCCTGCCCCGCGGCCCCGTCCCGCAGCCCGGACGCCCGCCGGAACCCCATGTCCCGATCTGTGGGGAGCCTGGCCCCACAGGCACGGCGGCGGCGCACCCGCACCGTGCAAGCTGACCCCATGACCAACAACACCGCAGCCGGAATCACCGTCCCCGACACCGGACTCGCCGCCGCCGCCACCGAACTGGTCCGCGACACGACAACCGAGCTGATCTACCACCACTCGCGACGGGTGTTCTGGTTCGGCAGTCTCCAGGGCCGCACCCGCGGCCTCGGCTTCGACCCCGAACTCCTCTACATCGGGGCGATGTTCCACGACCTCGGCCTCAACGAGGAGTTCCGCTCCAGCGGCCGCCGCTTCGAGGTCGACAGCGCCGACGAAGCGCGCCGCTTCCTCCGGAGCCACGGCGTCCCCGAGGACAGCATCCGCCGCGTCTGGACGGCCATCGCCCTGCACACCACGCCCGGCATCCCCCAGTACATGGAACCGGAGGTCGCTCTGGTCACCGCCGGGGTGGAGTACGACGTACTGGGCATCGGCTACGACACCATCACCCCCGACCACCGCGCCGCCATCACCGCACTCCACCCCCGACCCGACTTCAAGAAGCGCATCCTCGCCGCCTTCACCGAAGGCATCGCCCCAAGCCCGACACCACCTTCGGCAACGTCAAGGCCGACGTACTGGCGCACTTCGTGCCCGGATACGAGCGCGGCGACTTCGTCGAGACCATCCAGAACTCCGCCTGGCCCGAGTAGTCCCGGATGGCGTCGGCGTCCCCGAAGGAAGCGCTCACCGCCGACCTCCCGCCCACCGCCCACAGGGTGTCCGCCCAGGTCAGCGGCCATCCGGCGGCAGGGGCGCCGGCCTCCGCCACCTCCCCCTGTCCACAGAACGAGCACTTTTCGACCACTATGTGAGATCACATACCGGGAAGTGGCCCGGGAATCTATACGATGACCGCATGGTTCCCCACGACGTGAGTGAGACGACGCCGAGCACCGTGCTGCTCGTAGCGCGCCTGCACGTCGACCTGTGCCGGCTCGCCAGCGCAATCTGTCCGGCCACGGCCTGAGCCGCGGGCCACCCCGGCACACGCACACGCTTGCCCCTGCGCGGGGGACGAACTGCCGCGCGCCTTTCACGCCACCCTCCTGACAGGAGTCGAAAGCCATGGCCATCGAGGTCCGCATCCCGACCATCCTCCGCACCTACACCGACGGCAAGAAGGCCGTCGAAGGCAGCGGCGACACCCTCGCCGACCTCTTCGCGGACCTGGAAGCCCGCCACACCGGCATCCAGGAGCGCATCGTCGACGACGGTCAGCTGCGCCGCTTCGTGAACGTCTACCTCAACGACGAGGACGTCCGCTTCCTCAAGGGCATCGACACCCAGCTCGCCGACGGCGACAGCGTCACCATCCTCCCGGCCGTCGCCGGCGGCATGGTCTGATGCGGTACGACTCCCCGCTGGCGGCGGTCGGCAACACGCCGCTCGTCCGCCTCCCCCGCCTGTCCCCGTCGGACGACGTCCGCATCTGGGCCAAGCTGGAGGACCGCAACCCCACCGGCTCGATCAAGGACCGCCCCGCGCTCCACATGGTCGAACAGGCGGAGAAGGACGGCCGGTTGACGCCGGGCTGCACCATCCTGGAGCCCACCAGCGGAAACACCGGCATCTCGCTCGCGATGGCGGCCCGCCTCAAGGGCTACGACATCGTGTGCGTCATGCCGGAGAACACCTCCCAGGAGCGGCGCGACCTGCTCGCCATGTGGGGCGCGAAGATCATCTCGTCGCCGGCGGCGGGCGGCTCCAACACGGCCGTACGGGTCGCCAAGGAGCTCTCGGCGGAGAACCCCTCCTGGGTGATGCTGTACCAGTACGGCAACCCCGACAACGCGGGGGCGCACTACGCCACCACCGGTCCGGAGATCCTCGCCGACCTCCCGACCATCACGCACTTCGTGGCGGGCCTGGGCACGACGGGCACGCTCATGGGCGTGGGCCGCTACCTGCGCGAGAACCTCGCAGACATCAAGATCGTCGCTGCCGAGCCGCGCTACGACGACCTGGTGTACGGCCTGCGCAACCTCGACGAGGGCTTCGTTCCCGAGCTGTACGACGCGTCCGTGCTGACCACGCGCTTCTCGGTCGGCTCGGCGGACGCGGTGACGCGTACGCGGGAACTCCTCCAGCAGGAAGGAATCTTCGCGGGCGTCTCGACGGGGGCGGCGCTGCACGCGGCGATCGGGATGGGCAAGAAGGCGGTCAAGGCGGGGGAGCGGGCCGACATCGTGTTCGTCGTCGCCGACGGAGGCTGGAAGTACCTGTCGACGGGCGTCTACACGGCGGAGACGACAGAGGCAGCGATCGAGACGCTGCAGGGCCAGCTCTGGGCGTAGGCGGTACGCGGGGCGGGTGACGCCTGCGGCGGGCTTGTTCCCCCGCCCCGCCCCTTCCCGCTGTGACCTGCTGGGCGGAGCCGGCGGCAAATGTCAGCCCCTCCGGCGTTCGGGGAGCGGGGTCCGGGGGCGGAGCCCCGGCAGTCAGTCCCCCGGTCACTTCAGCCCGTCCGGCTTTGAGGACCGGGGCCCGGGGCGGAGCCCCCCACGCGGCGGAGCCGCACATGTCACAGCGGGAAGGGGCGGGTCGGGGAAAGCCCCGCGCAGCGGCCAACCGCGCAGCGCCCCGCCCACTCACGCCCCGCCACCCCGCGTCAGCGGGACAGGTGCCGGACCCGCTCCCAAACCGCACGGTCCGCCACCCCGACCCGCCGCCGAAACCCCCGCACCCCCACATCCCGCAGCTCACCCGTCTCCAGGAAGCTCCGCCGCCCCGCCGCGTCCCCCACCGCCCCCGGCGGCAACGCGATCACCCCGGGCCGCTCCTCGTGGTACTTGCTGGTGATCTTCGCGATCAGCGCACTGTCACCCCGTACGGACAACACCAGGCAGGGGCGGTCCTTCGACCCGGGCCCGTCCTCGTACGGCACATCCGCCCACCAGATCTCCCCCGCCCGAGGCACCCGCTCCGGCCCGCGCCGACGCGGCCCCCCGGGGCGCCCGGGCGGCCGCGTGCGCCCCCCGGGCCGCCGCCCCCGCCCCCAGCCGTCGACCACGGTCGCGACCAGCGCGATCATCACGACGGCGACCACTGCCACCCACCAGAACCTGTCCATGCCCACGACCGTACCGGCGCGCGGACCGCCCCACCCCCCGCGCGCGCTCCGCCCGAACCGGTGACAGTGCAGGTGAGTTCCCCCACAACGCCCCGCCATCGAGGAGCGACCGGCTCCGTCGCGCCTTACGCTCGACGAACCCGCACGAACCCTCCCCGTCCCTGTTACGGAGGTTCACGCTCCATGAAGCTCACCGTCGTCGGCTGCTCAGGGTCGTTCCCGTCCGCGGAATCGGCCTGCTCGAGCTACCTCGTCGAGGCCGACGGCTTCCGGCTGCTTCTCGACCTGGGCAACGGCGCCCTCGGCGAGCTGCAGCGCCACGTCGGTCTCTACGACATCGACGCTGTTTTCCTCAGCCACCTGCACGCCGACCACTGCATCGACATGTGCGGTTACTTCGTCGCGCGCTACTACCGGCACGACGGCGGCCGCGCCCCCGCGATCCCCGTGTACGGCCCGGAAGGCACCGAGCAGCGCCTCACGACGGCGTACGCCGACACCCCGACCGAGAAGTCGATGGCCGAAGTCTTCGACTTCCACACGCTCAAGACGGGCACGTTCGACATCGGTCCCTTCACGGTACGTACGGAGAAGGTGGCCCACCCGGTCGAGACGTACGGCATCCGCGTCGAGCACAGCGGCAAGTCCCTCGCGTACTCCGGTGACACCGGAGCCTGCGCGGCCCTGAACGAACTGGCCGAGGGCGTGGACCTGTTCCTGTGCGAGGCGTCGTTCACGTACGGCAAGGAGGACATCCCGGACCTTCACCTCAACGGCCGCGAGGCGGGCGAATGCGCCACGCGGGCGGGGGCCGGCCGGCTGGTCCTCACGCACATCCCGCCGTGGACGGACGCCGACGTGAACCTGGCCGACGCGCGCGCGGTGTACGACGGGCCGGCGGAACTGGCGGTCGCGGGCGCGGAGTACGAGATCTGACGTACAGCCACAGCGAAGCGAAGAGGGCCCCCGGACCAGTAGCAGCGACTACGGTCCGGGGGCCCTCTTCCGCGTAACGCGACCGGGGCTTGCTGCTTACTTCGCCTCGGCCTTCTGCAGCTCGGCGAGCTCCTCGTCGGACTCGCGGCCCGGCGTCGGAAGGTTGAACTTGGTGATCGCGAAGCGGAAGACCACGTAGTAGACCGCCGCGAAGCACAGGCCCACCAGCGCCAGGCCCCACGGGTTGGTCGCGATGCCCAGGTTGAGTACGAAGTCCACCGCGCCGGCCGAGAAGCCGAAGCCGTCCTTCATCCCCAGAGCCCAGGTCAGCGCCATCGAGACACCGGTCAGCACCGCGTGGATCGCGTACAGCACCGGGGCGATGAACATGAACGTGAACTCGATCGGCTCGGTCACGCCGGTGACGAAGGACGTCAGCGCGAGGGAGAACATCATGCCGCCGACGACCTTGCGGCGCTCGGGGCGGGCGCAGTGGACGATTGCGAGGCAGGCCGCCGGGAGGGCGAACATCATGATCGGGAAGAAACCGGTCATGAACTGTCCGGCGGCCGGGTCACCGGCCAGGAAGCGCGCGATGTCGCCGTGCTTGCCTTCGAACTCGCCGGCCTGGAACCAGGGGAAGGAGTTCAGCAGGTGGTGCATGCCGATGGGGATCAGAGCACGGTTGGCGACACCGAAGATGCCCGCGCCGACGGCGCCGGAGCCGACCAGCCACTCACTGAGGTTGTGCAGACCCGCACCGAGGACCGGCCAGATCAGGCCAAAGACGATGCCGACGACCAGGCCCGCGAAGGCGGAGAGAATCGGGACGAGACGGCGGCCGCCGAAGAAGCCGGCCCAGTCGGGCAGCTTGGTCCGGTAGAACTTCTGGTACAGCAGGGCTACGACGATGCCCATGACCACGCCACCGAGCACACCGGCGTTGACCGGCGCCTCATTCATGACGATCTTGCCGTCCACGACGGCGGCGACCTTCGGCAGGTTGGAGTCGGTGAAGGTGGCGAGCACCTTCTGGAAGACGAGGTAGCCGGTGACGGCCGCGAGGGCGGTCGAGCCGTCGGACTTCTTGGCGAAGCCGATCGCGATACCGACGGCGAACAGCAGCGGCATGTTGTCGAGAATCGCCCCGCCACCGGCCGCCATGTAACCGGCGAGCTTGGTGATGAAGGTCGGGAACGACTCCTTGCCGAGCATGTCGCCCTGGCCGAAACGCACCAGGAGCGCGGCGGCCGGCAGCACGGCGACCGGCAGCATGAGGCTGCGGCCGATGCGCTGCATGACAGCCATCGCGCCGGAGCCCTTCTTCTTGGCGGCCGCGGGGGCGGCGGCGCTGTCCGTGGACATCATTTCCTCCATGGGGCAAGGCGCCGCCAGGGGGAAATCGGGGACGGCGGCGTCTCCGGGACATCGCGGCGCACTCGCCACGTGGTCTACACCACTCAGTGGTGTAGACCAGTTTTAGCATGGTGAAGGACGGATAAGGAACCCACGATTCCCGTGCTCCAGAACACACCCGCACAGGCACGGCAAAAGCCCCCGGACCGGGCAGGTCCGAGGGCTTTACGGGGCGGAGGCGGCGGCGGAGGCGGCTCTTGGGCGGAGGCGGCGACTCTTGGAGGGCGGCGGCTACTTGGTGCTGTCTTCCTCCACCTCCTTCTCGACCTCCTCCGGCTCGCGTCCCGGAGTGGGGATGTTGAACTTCGTGATCACGAGGCGGAAGAGCACGTAGTACACGACCGCGAAGCACAGGCCGATCGGAACGATCAGCCATGGTTTGGTGCCCAGGTGCCAGTTGACGACGTAATCGATCAGGCCGGCCGAGAAGCTGAAGCCCGCGTGCACGCCCAGCGCCCACGTGATCGCCATCGAGGCGCCCGTCAGGATCGCGTGGAGCCCGTACAGCAGCGGTGCGGCGAACATGAAGGAGAACTCAAGCGGCTCCGTAACACCGGTCACGAACGAGGTGAGGCCCACGGAGATCATGAGACCCGTCACCCTCTTGCGGTGCTCGGGGCGGGCGCAGTGCGCGATGGCCAGAGCGGCGGCCGGGAGGCCGAACATCATGATCGGGAAGAACCCCGACATGAACTGCCCCGCCGAGGGGTCCTCCGCGAAGAACCGGGTCAGGTCGCCCTGGACGATCTTGCCGTCCTCCCCCCTGAACTCACCCGCCTGGAACCAGAAGAAGGTGTTCAGGAACTGGTGCATACCGATGGGGATCAGCAGCCGGTTCGCGACACCGAAGATGCCCGCGCCCCACGCGCCCAGGTCGATCAGATGCTTGGAGAACCAGGTCAGCGCGTCACCCACCGGCTCCCACAGCAGCCCGAACAGCACACCGAGAATCGCGCAGAGGAACGCCATGATGATCGGCACGAGCCGTCGGCCGTTGAAGAAGCCGAGCCAGTCGACAAGCCTGGTGCGGTGATAGCGCTGCCAGACCACGGCGGTCAGCAGACCGATGAGGATGCCGCCGAGTACGCCAGGATTCTGCGGCGTCCCCTCCGGGACCAGTTCGGTGACCGAGCCATCGACGGGAAACGCCTTCAGTACGTTGCTGTAGACCAGGAAACCGGCGACCGCCGCCAGCGCCGTCGAACCGTCGGCCTTCTTCGCGAAACCGATCGCGACCCCGATGCAGAACAACAGCGGCAGACCGAACGCACCGTCCAGGATCGCCGTACCGCCCAAGGTGAGGACCTTGGAGGTCTTGTCCCAGAACGCACCGTCCAGGTACGCCGAGAACAGGTTGCCGAGGCTGACGAGCAGGCCGGCCGCCGGGAGGACCGCCACGGGGAGCTGCAGGCTGCGCCCGACCTTCTGCAGCCCTTGGAACAGGCCGTTCCACCACTTCTGCTGCGGCCTCTGCTGTGGCGCGGCCCCGCGGTCCGAACTCATCGGCGTCCTCCCGGAACAAGTCAGGTTTGGCGGGCGTCGCATACTGGTGTAGACCAGTTGCGGGACGGTCCGGAGCTCGGCCGGAAGACAGGGCACCGGTGACCGCCATCATTCGGTACAGGGCGGTTACTCGCCCGCGAAGTTGGGCCAACCGTGAGTTACCGTGACA
Organism: Streptomyces sp. TRD_SC_5; assembly: GCF_056836825.1. NCBI lineage: Bacteria > Bacillati > Actinomycetota > Actinomycetes > Kitasatosporales > Streptomycetaceae > Streptomyces > Streptomyces sp. TRD_SC_5. The sequence continues at coordinate 4,660,110 of NZ_JBWZZS010000001.1, forward strand.
AAGCGGCCTCGGTGGGCCGAGACTTCGTGCTTGAACCAACAGGGAGAAAGACATGGCCAGCAAGGCTGAGAAGATCGTCGCCGGGCTCGGCGGTATCGCCAACATCGACGAGATCGAAGGCTGCATCACCCGCCTCCGCACCGAGGTCCACAACCCCGACCTGGTCGACGAGGTCGCCCTCAAGGCCGCCGGCGCCCACGGCGTCGTCAAGATGGGCACCGCGATCCAGGTCGTCATCGGCACGGACGCCGACCCCATCGCCGCGGACATCGAAGACATGATGTGAGTCGCCCGTGACTCAGCCGTGACTCGGCAGTGAGGGGGCCCTTCCGAAATCGCACGCAGGCACGCACGCACGCGCGAACCGGAACGGGCCCCTCACGCATGTACGGACCCGGCGGCTAGGCTCCACACATGTCTCGAATCGACGGCCGCACCCCCGAACAGCTCCGCCCGGTCACCATCGAACGCGGATGGAGCAAGCACGCAGAGGGCTCCGTCCTCATCTCCTTCGGCGACACCAAAGTCTTCTGCACCGCCTCCGTCACCGAAGGCGTCCCGCGCTGGCGCAAGGGCAGCGGCGAAGGCTGGGTCACCGCCGAATACTCGATGCTGCCCCGCTCCACCAACACCCGCGGCGACCGCGAATCCGTACGCGGCAAGATCGGCGGCCGTACACACGAGATCAGCCGCCTCATCGGCCGCTCCCTGCGCGCGGTCATCGACTACAAGGCGCTCGGCGAGAACACCATCGTCCTGGACTGCGACGTACTCCAGGCCGACGGCGGCACCCGCACCGCAGCCGTCACCGGCGCCTACGTCGCCCTCGCCGACGCCATCGCCTGGGCCCAGACCAAGAAGATCGTCAAGGCCGGCCGCAAGCCGCTCATCGGCACCGTCGCCGCCGTCAGCGTCGGCATCGTCGACGGCGTCCCGCTCCTCGACCTCTGCTACGAGGAAGACGTCCGCGCCGAGACCGACATGAACGTCGTCTGCACCGGCGACGGCCGCTTCGTCGAGGTCCAGGGCACGGCGGAGGCGGAGCCGTTCGACCGCAAGGAACTGAACGCGCTGCTGGACCTCGCGAGCGGCGGCTGCGCCGACCTCACCGCGATCCAGACGAAGGCGCTCGACGCCACGCTCTGACTCCGACGAGTCGCGAGCAACCGCGGAGACCCGATCCGGCGTCTCCAAGGGCACGGGCGTACGGGCCGAACCGTACGCCCGTCCGTACAACGTGCACCGCACAACCGTGTACCGCACAACCGTGTACCTGGGGGAGGACCCACTCCATGCGCAGTCGCAGTACTGGCCGTACCAGCCGCATAGCACTCGCCGTCGTCACCGCCGTGGCGCTCACCGGCCTCGTCGGCTGCGGAGCCCTCGACAAGGCGATGGACTGCGTGAAGACCGCCGACGCCATCGCCACCAGCGTCGACAAGCTGTCCACGGCCGTGTCCAGCGCGGCCGACGACCCCACCCAGCTGAACGAGGCTCTCAACGACATCGACAAGGAGCTGACGAGCCTCGACGACACGACGGACAACGCGGACCTGTCGAAGGCCGTCGACGACATGAACAAGGCCGTCGACAACGTCCGCACCGCCGTCGAAAAGGGCGACGAAACCCCGGACATCGGTCCCGTCACGGACGCGGCCACCGAGATCGGCAAGGTCTGCACCCCGTAGGCAGCACGGATACTGGGGGCATGACCCGCCTGATCCTCGCCACCCGCAATGCCGGGAAAATCACCGAGCTGCACGCGATCCTCGCCGACGCAGGTCTCCCTCACGACCTCGTCGGCGCGGACGCCTACCCCGAGATCCCCGACGTCAAGGAAACCGGCGTCACCTTCGCCGAGAACGCGCTCCTCAAGGCCCACGCCATGGCCCAGGCCACCGGCCTCCCGGCGGTAGCCGACGACTCGGGCCTGGCAGTCGACGTCCTGGGCGGAGCCCCCGGCATCTTCTCGGCCCGCTGGTCGGGCACCCACGGCGACGACAAGGCGAACCTCGCCCTCCTCCTCGCCCAGCTGGCAGACATCGACACCGCCCACCGCACGGCCCACTTCGCCTGCGCGGCGGCCCTCGCCCTCCCCGACGGCACGGAACGCGTGGTCGAAGGCCGCATGCCGGGCACCCTGCGCCACACCCCGGCCGGCACGAACGGCTTCGGCTACGACCCCATCCTCCAGCCGGACGGCTACGCCGTAACCTGCGCGGAACTGACCCCGGCGGAGAAAAACGCCATCAGCCACCGCGGCAAGGCGTTCCGGGCGCTGGTACCGGTGGTGCGGGAGCTGCTGGGCTGAACGTGTCGAAGGGGCCGCCCCGACAGGGCGGCCCCTTCGCGCTGTGCGGCCGATGGGATTCGAACCCACATGGGCGAAACGCCCAGAGGCACCTAAAACCTCCGCTTATACCCTTCAGCAACGGCCGCTAGCCGCCTGCCATCCTACTGGGCAAGCGGCTCGTACGACACGGGCGCTTTACTGGGTCGGATCACCCCGTCGGCTGTTTCCTCGGCACCAGGTGCTCGTGACTGCGTGGCAATTGGGGCACAGCAACCGCAGATTGGTGGCTCGGTTGTCACTCCAATCGCCATTGGTGTGGTCGACCTCAAGTGTCATTGGCTTGTCGTGCCAGACCGGACCGATGCCGCACCTCACGCACTCCTCAGGAACGCCAATCTCGCGCAGGGCCCGGCGCAGGATCACTGTGCGGGTACGGTGCTTGCCGGCGTTCTTCACCAGTACGTCTTCGGCTCGCTTCCGCGGCGTCGGACCGGGCTTGCCAGTCCGGTGGCCCTGTCCGAGGAAGTGTGACGTCTCGATGCCGTCCTCAGCCGTCCACCGGCGCAACAGCGCACGCTGTTGACCGTTGTCCGGTCGGCCTAGGGCGTGTCTCTTTGATGGGTTGATCAGTTGATCAGACGTGTCTGTCCGATTAGTGATCACTGATGCGATGTGGGACCGGATCGAGCCGCTTATGCCGGCCGATCCGGACCGTGGACGACGGTGGGCCGACCACAGGCGGACCCTGGAAGCCATCGCGTGGAAGTACCGCACATGCTCGCCTTGGCGGGACCTGCCCAGCGAACTCGGCCCATTCCAAACTGCCCACAAACGCCTGATCAGGTGGGCTGTCGACGGCACGTGGGAACGGATCTTCGCTGCCGTCCTCGCCGCTGCGGATGCCGATGACGACGTGGGCTGGACCGTGTCGGTCGACTCCACCGTCTGCCGGGCTCACCAGCACGCCGCCGGAGCGCCCAAAAAGGGGCACCAGGTCGGTCCGAGTCCGACGATCACGCACTCGGACGCTCACGCGGCGGCCTGAGCACCAAGGTTCACCTGGCCAGCGACAGGCAGGCGCGACCGCTTGCACTCCATGTCACCGCAGGCCAGGCCGGTGACGCACCCGCTTTCGAAGCGGTAATGGATGGGATCCGGGTCCCACGAACTGGTCCCGGGAGGCCCCGGACGCGACCAGCGGTTGTCCTGGCGGATCGCGCGTACTCCTCCCGCGCGATCCGCCAACACCTCCGCCGCCGTGGCATCCAGGCCGTCATCCCACAGCCTGCTGACCAGCTTGGCCACCGCCTTCGGCGCGGTCGACGCGGAGGCCGCCCGCCTCGCTTCGATGCCGCGGCATACAAGCAGCGGAACACCGTCGAACGCTGCATCAACCGCCTAAAGCAATGGCGCGGCTTGGCCATGCGAACCGACAAACTTGCCCTCGCCTACCAAGCCGCACTCCACCTCGCCGCCATCCTCATCTGGACACGCTCAAGTGCCCCAAGCGCATCTTGAGTGCATCAGCACGGCCGAACGCGGTCGCAGTCCTGTCGGCCCAGCGGCCCGGAACGAGACCCAAAGCTGTCCCGTGTCATGCCCCTGTGGGAGGGGCGACGAAACGCCCCTCCAGCGACCAGCCCTTACTCATGCGGTGGCCAGAAGGCCGCGAGGCGAGCGACTCCGTGCTCGACGGACTTCCAGGAACCCGAGAAGGTCAGGACCGCGATCGACGCCGTGGGGAAGCCGCTGCGGTTCAGCCGCGGCAGGAGGTCACCCTCCGCCTCACCCGCGAGGGCATCGGCCAGCGCGTGCATGCCCGGGTTGTGTCCAACCAGCAGCAGATCAACGGCATCGTCGGGGGTCTCGCTGACCAACGCGATGAGTTCGCCCAACGAGGCCTCATAGAGACGATCCTCGAAGACGGTCCTGGGACGCTGCGGCAGTTCTTGCACTGCGAGCTTCCAGGCTTCCCTGCACCGCGCGGCCGTCGAACACAGTGCAAGGTCAGGGATGATGCCGGCCGTGGCCAGGCGCCTGCCGGCGACCGGCGCGTCCTTGCGGCCCCTCTCCGCGAGCGGACGCTCATGATCGGAGTCGTCGGACCATTCGGCCTTGGCATGGCGCAGAAGGACGAGGCGGCGGGTGGTTTCAGCACTCATGCACCCAACCTACACGGAGAGTGCCTGCTTGATAACAAGCTGCAACTCAGGGGGCGCTCGCGACTGACCTCTCCGCTACCGGGCCCCTCCGCCTCACTGCCACCTGATCTGGGCTCAGAGATGACCAAGGAGACAGGCTCTAGTCGCCGCAACGTGTCCGCGATGGTGAAGGACTCCGTGACGGCTTCCCGCACTTCCACGGTGGTGGGACGTGGGCGTCGGTGGGGTGAGAGGTGCGAGACGTCGATGTCGTAGTGCGCGAAGCGCTGCATCAGGTAACGACCGAGGCGTTCGTAGGGGGGTGTGCCCAGAAAAGTGATGACGTCGTTGATGTCTTGGCTTTGTGCGGCAGCTTCGGCCAGCAGTTCCCGCGTGTACCGCCGAGTTACGCTCACTGCTCACTGTCCCTCGCCGGCGAGGTGTGATGTGGTGGCAGCAATTCTGCGACCTTTTCCACGACCACGACCACGGTAAGTATCGGTTGTTGAGTGGCAGTTGGGGCAGAGGAGCCGCAGATTTTCAATGCGGTTGTTGCGCCAGTTCCCGTCGATATGGTCGACCTCAAGAGCCAACGGGCGGCCTAGCCATACGGGCCCGATTGCGCACAGGGCGCAGATGCCGCTGACGCCGAGGTCGCGCATTGCTCGCTGGAGACGCACGTTTGGCGTGCGCCTGGCGTGCGTTGAGTGGTCTTCTACCAGGATCTCCTCGGCGGACCGCCGACGTCGGTTCTCCCGCATGTTTTCTGTGCGCACCTGCGGAGTGAAGTGTGAGATGTCGATTCCCAGAGCGCGGATGCGTCGGCTGATGTGCGTGTGCTGTCCGCCAACGAGGTCGATCCCCAGGTGACGGAGAACCTGGTACATGTTGGTTGAGGCAGCGGCGGCGCATTCGAGCGCCTCCCGTGTCCATGGCGTGCCTTCGCGCTCCCAGTGGGCGGTGTCGATCCCCAACTTGTTCATCCGCTCCCGTATGTACTTGCGAGACGAACCCTTCGGATCGACCCCGAGCTTGCTCAGCATTTCGGACAGCGTCTTCGACGAGTTGGCAGCCACTGCGAGGCGCTCGCGGGTGTAAGGGCTTGCCGGCATGGCCCCCTCCATATCCGTATCCGGTTGCGTGTTCGCGATCTCGTACGGGTAAACGAACCGGTTATCGGATGGTCACGTCCGAAATACGGAATGGAGTGCGCCACTCGGGGCGGGGCGGGGGCTTCGGTGGGCCTGGGGCGTTGATCGCTTCTGCGATGGGGGCCGCCTTTACCAAGGTTGGCGGCGGAGGCCCGCCCCTCAAGGGCGCTCCTGCGTCGCGTCGCCTGCGGCGATTGCGCTCCGCTCCACCCTTGACCGCCGAACCTCCGCCGCAATGCTTAAGGGGGGCGGCCCCCCGGGGGGAGCCCACGGGGAAGGCCCGGCGATGGGCTGCTCGCCGCTGCCGAGCGACGGGTGCATGGGTGGGGCGCACGAGCTCTATGGGGCGGCTCGGCCCCAGGCTCAGCGGGTGCGGGAACGGCCGCTGGTGCACCATCCGCAAACCAGACGCACACACGCACCCACGCCGGCGGAGGGTCGCCCGTCCGGGGCGACATGCGACCCGTCCCGTCTGCGGGTGGGGCGCGTCAGTTGAATGGGGTGACTCGGGCGGGTGTGGCGTCCGCCCCGGCCGGTGGTCGGCTGGGCTACAAGCACGTGGTCGGGCTTGGTGGGTGGAGGGGCGCCCAGGGGTGTGGTTCTGCCGATGGCTGCGGCGCGCCTGCGACCAGCAAGCCGCCCCGTCACCGACAACAAAGCCCGGCACGCCCGGGGGCCTTCCGGCCCGCCGTCCCACCCACGCCAGCCGCACCATCCGATCGGTTCGCCCGGTCCGTGGGGCCGTTGTGGGTCGAAACGCTCCCATGACGACTGGAAGCGATACAGGTGGGGCTGGTGTGGTTTGAGGAGCGTTGGGGCTCGACAAGTGTCGGTTTCATTACAGTTGGCCCTGGGAGGGGAGGTTGGAGTGAATGAATCCCAATGAAGGTGGACTTTTGCTCGCGCCATGGCGGGGGCGCGAGTAACTCGGCCAACACCAGCCCACCGAACCACACCAGACTCACCCATCACGCCAACCCGTCCCCCGGTCGCTGTGCTCGGCCTCGCCGACGCTCCCTCCACGTGGGCCGAAATGCTCCCATGATGACTGGAAGGGACACGGCTGGGACGATTGGGACTAGGTCGTGTCTGACAAATGATCACCGAGCGGGAAGTGAGCGCTCGGTCCAATTGCCTTGCCGTCCTGACGACAGCCAGCAATTCTGGGCAGGTGCCAGGACAGGGGAAAAGAAGGCGGCGGCAAGAGGACGCACGGCAGCGGGTTGCTGCTCGCACCGCGCCGGACGCGGGACAGTGGGAAGTCGTCGTTGAGACTCGGGACCAGGCGGAGATGCGTACGCGGTCGCGCCGTCTTCGGGAGGCAGGAGTTGACGGGTCGATGATCCGGATCGACACGCTGTGTGGGCGCCTGGGGCTGCCGACCACCTACCGGCTGAGCCGTTTCATGACGGACCCCGCGCGAGAGCCCGAGCACGAGCACGAGCACTCTGATCATTGATCTTGTGGCAGGTCGAGGCGAGTTGACGGAAGCGGCGTGGGAGCGAATAGAGCCCCTGTTGCCGCGGGTGGATGGGCGTGGTCGGCCGTGGCGTGATCACCGGCAGGTGGTCAACGGAGTGCTGTGGCGGCTGCGGACCGGAGCTCCGTGGCGCGATCTGCCCGAGCGGTACGGACCCTGGCAGACCGCCTACGAGCGGTTCGCCCGCTGGGAAGCGGACGGGACCTGGGCGAAGCTGTTGGAGCACGTCCAGGTCCGCGACGACGCGGTGGGCCGGGTGGAGTTGACCGTCGCCGTCGACTCCACGGTCAACCGTGCTCACCAGCACGCCGCCGGCGCCCGCAAAAAGGGGCCGCAGACGGGGACGAACTGGAAGATCCGGGCCGCTCGCAGACGCGCCAGGCCCTCGGCCGGTCCCGAGGCGGGCTGACCACCAAGGTCCACCTCGCCGTCGACGGTCGGGGCCTGCCCCTGTCCATCGTGCTCACGCCCGGCAACGTCAACGACGCCCCTGCCTTCGGCCAGGTCCTCGACGGGATCCGCGTTCCGAGAGTCGGCACCGGCCGCCCGCGCAGGACACCGGCCCGAGTCCTGGGCGACAAGGCCTACTCCAGCCGGGCGATCCGGCGCCTGCTGCGGCGCCGCGGCATCGCCGTCACGATCCCCGAGCGCCGCGACCAAGCGGCCAACCGCCGACGCCGAGGGCGCCTCGGCGGCCGGCCGCCCGCCTTCGACGAGGAGGTCTACCGCGAGCGCAACGTGGTGGAACGATGCTTCGCACGCCTCAAGCAGTTCCGCGCGATCGCGACCAGATTCGACAAGCTCGCCGACCGCTACCGCGCCGGAGTCGTCCTGGCCTCGCTGATCCTCTGGCTCCGCGAAACCAGTCCGTGATCATTTGTCAGACACTGCCTAGAGGGGCGTTGGGATTCGTCACGTGTCGGGTTCGTTGCATCCGCCTCCTCGAGGCGGCAGGTGAGGCGACCGGATCGTGCAGAAAGAAGCGACAGCCGGACCGCTGCCTCGGCCGTGACGGGGGCAGAAAGAGCGCCCCGGCCTGGCCCAAGCCCGTCGAGCACGCCTTCCCCTGCAAGCCACCGAACCGACAGCCGACAAGTCGCCACAGCAAACGCACCAGTCACACCAACCGAGCCGACCGCCCCCGGCGCGTGGGTCGAAACGCTCCCACGATGACCGGAAGCGCAAGGACTGTGACGAGGAGAAGAAGGTGGCAGGCGGTCAGGAGAAGATCGCGTGCACCTGGTCGACCGCTGCGGGTCCATAGCCGACCGTACCCATGGGGACTGCCGCGTCGATCGCCTCGATGACGCGCCCGACCCATACGGGCCCGAACCCGCCGCAGAGTGCGATCAGTTGCACGCCATCGCCACGAAACGGCGCGCGATCTCGATGCTTTCCTCGCGCTTGTTCACCCCCACCAGCACCGTGCGGCATGTGCTCGTGTCGACGACGCTGACATCACCGCCTGCGGCACTGCCCGCAGCCGTGTAGATGAACCCCCAGTGTGTGAGCGCCATGCGCGTCCACCTCCTGTGATCGTCAAGACCACCGGCCAATCAGAGCCCGCGCGCATGCCCCGTCGGCCGGATAGCCTTCGGTGGGTTACGAGCAACCGGCAGCCCACGTCGAGCCGTTGGCATGCAACAAACCCCGCACATGACGCCTCTGCGTCGGCCACAAGGAACGGAAACTCGGACATAAAGACCGGTCGTTTTCGTCTTCTGTCGGTTTCGGCCCATCCCGCCCCGCCTAGGACCTCGAACCGGCCCACCAACCGGGCCGTCCGGTCCGATCACCGGCCCCAGCCACCGGCAGAACCACCGCTCCTGCGAGCCCTTCCACCCAGCAAGCCCAGCAACGTGCTTGTGGCCCGGCCGACCACCCGTCGGGGTGGACGCCGAACCGGCCCGAGTCGCCCCATTCAACTGTCGCGCCCCACCCGCGCAGACATCAGGTCGCAGGTCGACCGGGGCGGTCGGCCGTCCACCGGCGTGGGTGTTCGTGTGCGTCGGGTTTGGGGATGGTGCACCAACGGCCGTTCCCGCACCCGCTGAGACTGGGGCCGAGCCGACCCATAGACCGCCCGCGCCCCACCCACCAACCCGCAAGCCACCGAACCCACCCGCGCCCCTCCCCGGAGTTGTCGTGCAGGGCGTTTTTTCTTGGGCCGTCCCCTATTGAGCGTTAGCGGTGGGTCGGGGTGGTGGGTCAAGGGTGGAGCGAAGCGAAATCGCCGCAGGCGACGCGACCGTAGGGAGCGCCCTTGACGCGGCGCCCCGGCCCACCGACACTCGAGCGCTCGGGACGGCCCGAAACCCCCCAGACGCAATCAGTGGTTCACCGGCGAGGCGACCGACCCCGCGCACGAGAACTACGGTTGCGGGCGGCCACGAGGGTGCAAGGGGCGGCCGCGCAGGTCCCGGGCGGGGTGCACGATGCGTACTGGTGCCGCCCGGCGTCCGGGGCGGTGCTCCTCCCACCCGTAGAGGAATCTGTTCGCGTCGCGATCAAACGAGACGGTATCGACCGGCAGGGAGCCGAGGCCGAACTCCTCCCGGCACCAGGCCGCCATCGCTCCGGACAGGGTCTCCGCCTGGAAGTGCGCCTCGGGGAACAAGACGTGATGGACCGTCAGCAGAGTGAGCCGTCCCTGCGGCAGGACCGATTCGATCTCCTGGGCCGCCAAGACCGATCCGTGCCGCAGCCAGCCGGCTTCGTTCGGGGTCAGACGCAGACCCGTGCGGTCGGAGGGCGGGTGATGCAGGACAGGCCTGGTGTCCAGCCAAATGCCGGCGCTGATCCGGTCGCCGCCTGGCGGCGGTGCCGTCACCTCGGTCGACATGGCCGTGAGGTCGATGGCGATCCCCCAGGCAGGGCCGAGCACTCGGTAGGCAACCGTACGCACCAACTGTCCGCCCCGCCCGTGTTGTGCCGGTCCGGCACGACCGCGCACTCATGGTCATGCTCGGACTCATGCTCGGACTCATTCGGGCTCGTATCCGTCCAATAGAAGCCCGGACTCACCCCTCCGTCTTCGCGATACCGATCGGGCAGGAGACACCCGTCCCGCCGATGCCGCAGTAACCCGCCGGGTTCTTGTCGAGGTACTGCTGGTGGTACGGCTCCGCCGGCCAGAACGGGCGGCTGTCCGCCGGGAGGATCTCCGTGGTGATCGTGCCGTGGCCGGAGCCCGTCAGCACCTTCTGGTACGCCTCGCGGGACGCCTCCGCTGCCGCCGCCTGGGCGCGGGAGTGGGTGTAGATCGCCGAGCGGTACTGCGTGCCGACGTCGTTGCCCTGGCGGAAGCCCTGGGTCGGGTTGTGGTTCTCCCAGAAGACCTTCAGCAGCTGCTCGTACGAGACGACCGACGGGTCGAAGACGACTCGCACCGCCTCCGTGTGGCCCGTCAGGCCCGAGCAGGCCTCCTCGTACGCCGGGTTCTCCGTGTAGCCGCCCTGGTAGCCGACGAGCGTCGTCCAGGCGCCCTCCGTCTGCCAGAACTTGCGTTCCGCGCCCCAGAAACAGCCCATGCCGAAGTCGGCGATCTCCAGGCCTTCGGGGTACGGGCCCACTAGCGGGTTGCCGAGGACCGTGTGACGGGAGGGGACCTCGAATTCAGGGGTGGAGCGGCCCTTCAGGGCCTGCTCCGGGGTGGGGAGCTGGGGGGTACGGCCGAACATCATGCGGATCTCCTCCTGGGCGGTCTGCGCCTAGGGTCAACGCACGGAGGAGGCGGAGGATTCCAGCGGCCCCATTCCCGCGCTGCGCAGCGCTGCGCCGCGCCGTGCCGTGCCGTGAATCTCCGCCCCCCGTCGCCGTACGCAGCCCCACAAGCGCTGCGACGCAGCGCCCTCAGCCCGGCAGCGTCGCCGGGCTGCCGCCGTTCGCCTCGTAGCCGGCGACCGCCAGCGCCCGGTACACCGCGTAGCCCGCCGCCGGGTCCTGGCCGTGCGTCCAGGGCAGCGCGCCGACGTGGCCGTCGACGTGCCGCAGCTGGTTCATCGCCTCCGACCAGCGTTCCGCGCGTACGAGGAAGAGGATCAAGAGGTGGCGTACGTGCGCCAGCATCGGGTCGTCGGGGCGTGCGGCGTGCACCGCGTAGAGCGCGCCCTCCATCGCCTTCGTCACCACCGCGCTCTGGTAGAAGCCGCCCACGAGGTTGACCTCGGGCAGGTGCTCGTACACCGCGAACAGGGGCAGCGCCGCGAGCAGCGAGCCCTGCGGGGCACGGGCGGCCGCCGCGGTCGCGAAGGCGTCGGCGGCCGTGCGCGAGCCGTGCCAGTTCTCGCTGCGGTAGCTCAGGGCCGCGAGGTGCGCGCCCATGTGGTTCGGCGCCCGGTCCAGGATCTTCGCCCACAGATGGTCGAACTCCGGCTCGGCGTAGGCCAGTCCGCGCGCGACGGCCAGTTCGGTGAGGTACGGAACCGGGTCGCCCGGGGCGAGCAGCCCCGCCTCGGCGCACACCGTACGGGCCTCCTCCAGGATGATCCGGAAGTCGTCCGTGCCGGGTGTCGACGTACGCCACGCCTGCTGCACCAGGAACTCGGCGTGCACCTGCGCACCGCCCGCGTCCTTCGACGACTCCGCGCGCCACGCCCGCAGCCAGCGCCCACCCTCGCCGGGCGTCTGCGCCAGCTCCAGCGACGCGGCCCCGGCGAACGCCTGCACGCGCTGCCAGCGCACCTCGCCCTCCTTGGGCGTTCCGGCCAGCAGCTGGGCCGCGGCCCGCCAGTCCTGGGAGCGCTGGACCACTTCGAGTACGTCTTCCAGGTCCTGGTCCGGGCCCGGCATCCGGACGTCGAGCAGCTCCTGGCGTACGAAGCCGTAGTCGGCCGGGTCGGCTGCGTCGGGCGAGCCGGGCGCGACCAGGCGGATGCCGCCGGCGCGCCTGCGCAGTACGACGGGGCCGATGACCGCCGCCAGCATGCACAGAGCGATCAAGAACCAGAGAATCTCCATGGCTCCATTGTCCCGGACGCCGGAGGGACGCTCCTGAGGGACCAGGGAGTGGCCGGGGAGTGGCCGGGGCGCCGACGAACTACGCTCGTTTCCCATGAGCGATGACCACAGCTTCGAGACCCTCGCGATCCACGCCGGAAACACCGCCGACCCCCTCACGGGCGCGGTCGTACCGCCGATCTATCAGGTGTCCACGTACAAGCAGGACGGCGTGGGCGGACTGCGCGGAGGCTACGAGTACAGCCGCAGCGCCAACCCCACCCGCACTGCCCTGGAGGAGAACTTGGCGGCGCTGGAAGGCGGCAGCCTCGGGCTGGCCTTCGCGTCGGGCCTGGCGGCGGAGGACTGCCTGCTGCGGACCCTGCTGAGCCCCGGCGACCACGTGGTCATCCCGAACGACGCGTACGGCGGCACCTTCCGGCTCTTCGCCAAGGTCGTCTCGCGGTGGGGCGTCACCTTCTCGGTCGCGGACTCCTCCGACCCGGCGGCGGTACGGGACGCCCTCACCCCGCAGACCAAGGTCATCTGGGTCGAGACCCCCTCGAACCCGCTCCTCGGCATCAGTGACATCGAGGCGCTCGCGGGCGTCGCGCGCGCGGCCGGCGTCCGTCTGGTCGTCGACAACACCTTCGCCAGCCCCTACCTGCAGCAGCCGCTCGCGCTCGGTGCGGATGTCGTCGTGCACTCGACGACGAAGTACATGGGCGGGCACTCGGACGTCGTCGGCGGCGCGCTGATCGTCAACGACGCGGCGCTGGGCGAGGAGCTGACGTACCACCAGAACGCGATGGGGGCGATCGCCGGGCCCTTCGACGCGTGGCTGGTGCTGCGCGGCATCAAGACACTCGCGGTGCGGATGGACCGCCACAGTGAGAACGCCACGCGCGTCGCGGACATGCTGACGCGGCACCCGCGCGTCACCCAGGTCCTCTACCCGGGGCTGCCGGAGCACCCCGGTCACGAGACCGCCGCCAAGCAGATGAAGGCGTTCGGCGGGATGGTGTCGTTCCGGGTCGAGGGCGGCGAGGAGGCGGCGATCGAGCTCTGCAACCGCGCCAGGCTCTTCACGCTGGGTGAGTCGCTGGGCGGTGTGGAGTCGCTGATCGAGCATCCGGGGCGGATGACGCACGCTTCGGCGGCGGGGTCCGCGCTGGAGGTTCCGGGGGACCTGGTGCGGCTGTCGGTGGGCATCGAGTCGGGCGACGACCTGCTGGCGGATCTGAAGCAGATGCTGGGCTGAGCCGGCGCCGCCGCCGGCTGCGGGGGCCGGTGCGGGTGCCGGTGCCGGTGCGGGTGCGGGTGCGGGTGCGGGTGCGGGTGCGGGTGCGGGTGCCTGCGGCGCTGTCCCCTCCCCGCCCCTTCCCGAAACTGGGGCGCTGCCCCAGACCCCGGTCCTCACGCCGGACGGGCTGAAGTAGCCGGGGGCAGGTGGGGCGCTGCCCCAGGCCCCGCTCCTCGAGCGCCGGACGGGCTGAAGTCGCCGGGTGGGTGGGGCGCTGCCCCAGGCCCCGCTCCTCGAGCGCCGGACGGGCTGAAGTCGCCGGGGGTGGCTGGGCGCTGCCCCACCCCCGTCCTCGATCGCGGCCGGAGGGGCTGGGTTTGCGGCCCTGGCTGCGAAATTCGGCCCGCGTGGTGGAACCATCCAGCCCGTCCGGCGCTTGAGGACACGCCCGTAGGGCGTCCCGGGGGCCTGGGGGTTTGCGCCCCACGCAGGCACCACTCGCACCGCACCGCTACCAGCCCTCCAGCGGCGGCGCGACCTCCGACGGCGGCGCCACCCATGGCTGCTCCAGCACCGCCCACACCGTGAACGCCACCACCGTCAGCCCCAGTAGCACCCACATCAGCCGCCGTGCGAGCGTCCGGCGGCGCAGCAGACGTGACCCGCGCTCGGCGGCGCGCGGGGCGAGGTCCGCGGGGACCGGTGGGTAGGGGCCCTCCAGCATCCGCCGTACCTCGTTCTGCTTGTGGTCGGGGAGGCTCACGGCGCCGCGACCTTTGGCCTGCTGCGCATCGCGGCCACCGCACGCGTGCAGATCGCCCGCACCCTCTCCGCCGGCACCCCGATCTGCGCCGCGATCTGCTCCTCGGCGACACCCTCGTACAGGCGCAGGACCAGGACCAGCCGCTCCTGCGGCGTCAGCCGCTCCAGCATCCCGCCCCCGGCGGCAGGCTTGCGGTGCTGCGGGAGGCAGAGCCGGCCGTGCTGGTGGTAGCGCCACGCGCCGCGCGCGAAGCGGGCGGCGAGTTCCTGTCGGGTGCGGTCGTACGGGTCCTCGCCGCGCAGCCGCTCCCAGTCCGCGTACGTACGGGCGAGCGCGGCCGTCAGCAGGCGTCGCGCATGCGTGTTGTCGTCCGGCGGCTCCGCCGTCAGCAGCGTCGCGGCATGCAGCAGCCGTCCTGCCGCGCCCGCGACGAACGCCTCGAACTCCCGGGCCCTGCGGCGATGCCGATCCGCCTGCCGCTCTCGCACGCCCTCATATCAGGCCAGGAACCCGCCCCGGGTCAAGAGGTCGGAGGCACCTGCGAGCCGGTCCCGGCGCCCTCGGTGTCCGGCTCGCCGCTAGCCTCCGCCCCGGCCGCGCTCTGGCGGGCCGACAGTGCGGAATTGAAGCGCGTGAGGAGCGTGCAGAAGGAGTCACGTTCCTCCTGGCTCCAGCCGTCCGTCACCTGCGCCATGAGTTCGCGCCGCGACGAGCGCACCTCGTCGAGCCGCGCCTGGCCACGCGGCGACAGCTGGAGCACGACCGCGCGGCCGTCCTCCGGGTGCGACGTGCGCTTGACGAGGCCCGTGTCGACGAGCGGCGCGACCTGCCGGGTCACGGTCGACGAGTCGATCCCCATGCCCGCGGCGAGCGCCTTGACGCCCATCGCGCCTTCCTGGTCGAGCCGGTTGAGCAGCAGATAGGCCGCGCGGTCCATGGAGTTGCGGACCTGGCCCACACCGCCGAGCCTGGTCTGCTCGGCGCGGCGGGCGAAGACGGCCACCTGGTGCTGGAGGGCATCGAGGAGGCCGGTGTCCGGATCAGTCGTCATGTCCTGGGAAGTGGGCATGGCTGGGGGCTCTCTTCGTGCGGTGGTCGGTTTGGTGGGGGACAGAGTACGCGGGTGGCAGCGGGTGCGTACCGGCGCTGCGATAAACGGTGGGAAGGCCTTGGGCCCCGGCAGCCGCCCGACCGCCGCCCGACCGCCGACCTGCCAGACTTGCGGTCATGAGCTTCCGTACGTCCGATCCCTTCCGCAACCTCATCCTCGACGACATCCGAGGGGCGCAGAAGATGCTCTCCGGGGTGGCGAGGACCACGGCGATGGAAGGCAGCCGGCATCTGTCGCAGCTGGTCGGGTCCCCGGTCCACCTCAAGTGCGAGAACCTCCAGCGGACCGGCTCGTTCAAGCTGCGCGGCGCGTACGTACGGATCTCCGGGCTGTCCCCCGAGCAGCGCGCGGCGGGCGTCGTCGCCGCCAGCGCCGGCAATCACGCACAGGGCGTCGCCCTCGCGTCCACCCTGCTCGGCGTACGGTCCACGGTCTTCATGCCGGTCGGGGCGCCCCTGCCGAAGGTCGCGGCGACGCGGGAGTACGGCGCCGAGGTGCGCATGCACGGGCAGGTGGTCGACGAGACGCTGGCCGCCGCCCAGGAGTACGCCGACCGTACGGGCGCGGCCTTCATCCACCCCTTCGACCACCCCGACATCGTCGCGGGGCAGGGCACGCTGGGCCTGGAGATCCTGGAGCAGTGCCCGGAGGTACGGACGATCGTCGTCGGGGTGGGCGGTGGCGGGCTGGCCGCCGGTATCGCGATCGCGGTCAAGGCGCTGCGCCCCGACGTGCGGATCATCGGCGTACAGGCGGCGAACGCGGCGTGCTATCCGCCGTCGCTGGCGGCCGGGCGGCCGGTGTCGATCGAGGCGGCGCAGACGATGGCGGACGGCATCAAGGTGGGGCGGCCCGGCGACGTACCTTTCGCGGTGATCAATCAGCTGCTCGACGGGGTCGTGACGGTCTCCGAGGACGAGCTGTCGAGTGCGCTGCTGCTCTGCCTGGAGCGGGCCAAGATGGTCGTCGAGCCGGCCGGCGCGAGCCCGGTCGCGGCGCTGCTGAGCAAGCCGGCGTCGTTCGAGGGGCCGGTGGTCGCGGTACTGTCCGGCGGCAACGTCGATCCGCTGCTGATGCAGCGCATCCTGCGGCACGGTATGGCGGCGGCGGGCCGGTACCTGTCGCTGCGCCTGCGTCTGACGGACCGGCCGGGCGCCCTGGCGGCGATGCTGGGGGTGCTGTCGGTGGTGGATGCCAACGTCCTCGACGTGGGGCACGTACGGACCGACCCGCGACTCGGACTCACGGAAGTCGAGGTGGAGTTGCACCTGGAGACGAAGGGCCCCGAGCACTGCGCCGAGGTCAGGTCGGCGCTGAGGGAAGCGGGATACACCGTCATGACGTGAGGGTTCCCCCGAGTTCCGTCCAACCTCGTCAAAACCCTCCGGCGACGCGATGTATCGCGTTACGGTGTGTGGCTTGCCCCGCTGTGGCTCCCGCCGAGCGGGGCAAGTCCGGCAAATCTAATATTCGCGTAGGTAATTCACCCAAGTAACCGGGGGACCCTTATGCCAGGCGCCATCTACGCCGAAGGTCTGGTGAAAACCTTCGGCGACGTAAAGGCTCTCGACGGTGTCGACCTCGATGTGCCGGAAGGCACCGTCCTGGGCCTCCTCGGTCCGAACGGGGCCGGCAAGACCACCGCCGTGCGCGTCCTGACCACACTGCTCCGGCCCGACAGCGGAAAAGCGGTCGTCGCCGGTATCGACGTCCTCAAGCACCCCAACGAAGTGCGCCGGTCCATAGGCCTGTCCGGCCAGTTCGCCGCCGTCGACGAGTACCTCACCGGGCGCGAGAACCTTCAGATGGTCGGCAGGCTCTACCAGATGTCCGCGAAGGCGTCGAAGGTACGGGCGGCCGAGCTGTTGGAGCGCTTCCACCTCGCCGACGCCGCCGACCGTACGGCCAAGACGTACTCCGGCGGCATGCGCCGGCGCCTCGACCTCGCCGCCGCCCTGGTCGTCAGCCCGCCCGTGATGTTCATGGACGAGCCGACCACCGGACTCGACCCCCGCAACCGCCAGGAGCTGTGGGAGGTCATCCAGGAACTGGTCGCGGGGGGTACGACGCTCCTGCTCACCACGCAGTACCTCGAAGAGGCCGACCACCTGGCCCACGACATCTGCGTCATCGACCACGGCCGGGTCATCGCGCGCGGCACCTCCGACCAGCTCAAGGCCCAGACCGGCGGCGAGCGCATCGAGGTGGTCGTGCACAACCCCGAGTACCTCACCACCGCCGAGGAGGTACTGCGTACGTTCGGCAAGGGGGAGAGCAAGACCGAGCGGCACACCCGCAAGATCACCGTCCCCGTCGCCGGCGGCGCCAAGCTGCTCGCCGAGGTCATCCGCGAGCTGGACACCCGAGGGGTCGAGATCGACGACATCGGCCTGCGCAGGCCCACCCTCGACGACGTCTTCATCTCCCTGACGGGTCACGCGGCCGAGGTCGCGCAGGAAGAAGCGGAGGCCGCCAAGTGAGCGCCGTAACGGACACCGCACCCGCCCCCCGCGCCCCGCAGCCGCGCGGCGGTCTCTCCCAGTCGGTCACCGACTCGCTGGTCATCGCCAAGCGGAATCTGATCCGCATGGCCCGGATCCCGGAAATGATCATCTTCGGGCTGATCCAGCCAGTGATGTTCGTGGTCCTCTTCAGCTACGTCTTCGGCGGCTCCATGAGCGTCGGAGGCAGCCTCGACCCTGCCACGTACCGCGAATTCCTGATGGCGGGCATCTTCGCCCAGACCGTCACCTTCGCCACGGCCGGCGCGGGCGCGGGAATCGCCGACGACATGCACAAGGGCCTCGTCGACCGCTTCCGCTCCCTGCCCATGGCGCGCGGCGCGGTCCTCACCGGCCGCACCCTCGCCGACCTGGTGCAGACGGCACTGACAGTCGTGGTCCTCGCCGTCGTCGGCCTGCTGGTCGGCTGGCGCATCCACGAGGGCATCCTCAAGGCGCTCGCCGCCTTCGCCCTGCTGCTGTTCCTGGGGTACGCGTTCTCCTGGATCGGCGCGCTGATCGGCCTGTCGGTCCGCACCCCGGAAGCGGCCACCTCGGGCGGCCTGATCTGGCTGTTCCCGGTCACGTTCGTCTCGAACGCGTTCGTGGACCCGACGATGATGGCCTCCTGGATCCGCCCGGTCGCCGAGTGGAACCCCTTCAGCGCCACCGTGCAGGCCTGCCGCGAGCTCTTCGGCAATCCGGGCGTCGTCCAGTCCGACGCCTGGCCCATGCAGCACCCGGTCCTCGCGTCGCTGCTCTGGTCGGTCCTGATCATCGTGGTCTTCAGGACCCTCGCGGTCCGCAAGTACCGCTCGGCGTCGGTCTGACCGTACGCACGAAGAAAGCCCCCGGCCGGAAATCCGGCCGGGGGCTTTCTTCCGGGTCTGGCGGGTCCGCTCAGCCCTGGTACGGCGTGGCTTCGAGGATCTTCACCGAGGTCTTCTTGCCGTTCGGCAGCTCGTACTGCGCGTCCTCGCCGACCTTCTTGCCCATCACGCCGGTGCCCAGTGGGGACTGCGGCGAGTAGGTCTCGATGTCGGAACTCGCGTACTCGCGGGAGGCGAGCAGGAATGTCGTCGTGTCGTCCTCGTCGCCGTCGAAAGCGATCTTGACGACCATGCCGGGGGCCACGACACCGCTGGTCGTGGGGGCCTCACCGACCTTCGCGTTCTCCAGGAGCTGGGTCAGCTGGCGCACACGGAGCTCTTGCTTGCCCTGCTCCTCCTTGGCCGCGTGGTACCCGCCGTTCTCGCGCAGGTCCCCCTCCTCGCGGGCAGCCGCGATCTTGCCGGAGATCTCCGTGCGTGCGGGACCCGACAGGTACTCCAGCTCGGCCTTGAGCTGGTCGTACGCCTCCTGGGTCAGCCAGGTGACGCTCTCGCTGGTCTGGGTCACAGGTGCTCCTCGTCGGTACTTGGAATACAAAGCAAGCATCGCCCTACCCAGAAGGATGTGCCTCCACGGGCGGGCGAAACCACGAGCCTAACAATTCAGGCGGAAAAGGGGGAGGAGGAAAACGGCCGGGGAGGGATCGGCGCAGGTCAGCCCGCCGAAGCGGGGTCTGCCGTGCAGCCTGTCAGCTCGGTGCTGGTCGCCCTGGCCGTCGTACGGACCGTGTAGATCTCGTCGATGCGATCGGCGTCCGACGCTTCGATACGGACGTCCCTGCGGCCCACTTCGGCGCCGTCCTCCGCGAGCGAGCGCAGGGTGCAGGTGCCGGCCGCGTCAGGCTCCTTGCGTACTTCGAGGTGAACCTTGACCTCGGAGTCCGAGACGGTGTCGAACTTGATGAGCTCGGCGCTGATCTTCTCACCGGTGATGTAGTCGTAACCGAACCAGCCGGTCATCGCCAGCAGTGCGGCACCCAGCACGGCGCCCACGATCTTGAGCTTGCGGTCCGCGCGCTCGTCCGCCGAGCGGCCGTAGCGGCCCTCGGGAAGGTCCTGACGCACCGCGCTCATGATCGTTCCTCCTGGGTCGGGCGGCCTGTATCGGCTCCGGAATTTTCCGCCCCCCGATTCGGTCACTATAGAAGCCGCTTATTGCGCCGAATCATTGAGGATCGAGTCTTGACTGAGCAGCTGCGACTGATGGCCGTTCACGCCCACCCCGACGACGAGTCGAGCAAGGGTGCGGCGACCATGGCGAAGTATGTGTCCGAGGGGGTGGACGTGCTGGTCGTGACCTGCACGGGGGGCGAGCGCGGTTCCATCCTCAATCCGAAGCTCCAGGGCGACAAGTACATCGAGGAGCACATCCACGAAGTCCGTAAGAGAGAGATGGACGAGGCCCGGGAGATCCTCGGCGTCGGCCAGGAGTGGCTCGGCTTCGTCGACTCGGGTCTCCCGGAGGGCGACCCGCTGCCGCCGCTGCCGCAGGGCTGCTTCGCGCTGGAGGACGTCGACGTGGCGGCGGGCCGGCTGGTGAAGTCCATCCGTACGTTCCGTCCGCAGGTCATCACGACGTACGACGAGAACGGCGGCTACCCGCACCCCGACCACATCATGACCCACAAGATCACGATGGTGGCCTTCGAGGGCGCGGCGGACACCGAGGAGTTCCCGGAGGCGGAGTTCGGCCCGGCCTACCAGCCGCAGAAGCTCTACTACAACCAGGGCTTCAACCGGCCGCGCACCGTCGCGCTCCACGAGGCGCTCATCGAGCGCGGCATGGAGTCGCCGTACGGGGAGTGGCTGGAGCGCTGGAAGGAGTTCCAGCGGGCGGAGCGGACGCTGACCACGTACGTTCCGTGCGCGGACTTCTTCGAGATCCGCGACAAGGCGCTCATCGCGCACGCGACGCAGATCGATCCGGACGGTGGCTGGTTCCGCGTTCCGATGGACATCCAGCGGGATGTCTGGCCGACGGAGGAGTACGAGCTGGCGAAGTCGCTCGTCGATACATCCCTCCCCGAGAGCGACCTGTTTGCGGGCATCCGCGACAATGCCTGATGTGAACGTAACCCTGGCAATGACGCAGTTCGTGCCGCTCGCCGCGGACAAGTTCGACAAGAACAAGGTGACCCCGGGTGTTCTCGGGTTCCTGGTGTTCGCGGCGCTGGCCGTCGGCGTGTGGATGCTGATGAAGTCGATGAACCGCCACATGGGGAAGGTCAACTTCGAGGAGGCGCCGGATCCGGCGGCGGAGGGGGAGAAGGCTGCCGCCTCCGCCTCCGCCTCCGCTTCCGCTGCTGGTTCCGCTTCGGCTTCGGCGCCGGCCTCGGGGGACCCGGCGGGGGATCGCTCCAAGGACGCGTAGGGCGGGGGCGGGGGGTGGGGCGGGCCCTGCGGGGCTTGTTCCCCTACCCGCCCCTTCCCGAACTGGGGCGCTGCCCCAGTCCCCGCTCCTCAAACGCCGGAGGGGCTGGAGTGTGCCGCTCAGCGAGCAAATCCAGCCCGTCCGGCGTTTGAGGACACGCCCGCAGGGCGTCCGGGGGCTTGCCCCCAGCACGCGGCGGAGCCGCAAAATTACACAGCGGGAAGGGGCGGGCAGGGGAACAGCGCCGCAGGCAACCCGCACCGCACCGCGCCCCTCACCCCCGCGCCACCCCCACCGGCACGCCCATCACCTCCCGCGCATGCCGATTCGGCACCATGCCCAGCCGCCACGCCTGCCAGCCCGCCGCCAGGTCCACACCCCGCTCCAGCACCAGCTGGTACGCCTCCGCGCAGTCCTCCAGCTTGCCGTCACGCGTCGGGTGGACCGCGTCGATCAGCTGGTAGAGCTCCTCCTGGGCCACCGCCGTGCCGACCTCCGAGCCCCCCGGCGAACCGAACGGCAGCAGCGTGCAGCGCAGGAAACGCGCCCAGTCCGCGCCGCGACGGTCGTCGTACGACGTGAACAGGCGCGCCGCCTCGTCGCACAGCTCCAGCGCCTGCGCCGGGCGGTTGTTGCCCGCGTCCACGATGGCCAGCTCCAGGCACGTCCACGCCTCGCCGTGCGCCACCCCGATGCGGCGGAAGTCGGCGCGCGCGTCGACCAGGAGCTGACGAGCGAAGCCGGAATTGCGGAGATTGCCCGTATGAGCCGCGCGCTGATCACGCGTGACGCGGCCCGAGTGGTGGCGGGCGCAGGCCAGCCCGTACACATCCCGCATCCGCGAGAACATCCCGCGCGCCCGCTCCAGCTCACGCACCGCCTGATCGGTGTCGCCGCGCTCCTCCAGCGCCTGCCCGAGGTAGTAAAGCGTCCACGCCTCGCCCCGCGCGTCTTCCGCCTCGCGGTGCCGGGACAGCGCCTGGCGGAGCTGGTCGACGGCCGGGGACGGGTCGCCGTCCACCAGGCGGGCGCGGGCCAGCTGCGTCAGCGCCCATGCCTCGCCGCGTCCGTCGCGCGTACGCCCGTACAGATCCAGCGCCTCGCGCAGCTGCTCCTCCGCGCGCGGTACGTCGCCCATCCGCAGGTACACCTGCCCGAGCTGGAAGTGCGCCCACGCCTGCCCGTGCAGGCTCTCGCTCTCGCGGTGCAGGACGAGAGCCGTGTCGAGGTGGCTGACGGCGTCGGCCAGGTTCGCCCGGTCGCGCTCCACCGCCGCCAGCGCGTGCAGCGTCCACGCACGGTCGGCGGCCAGCTCGTCCGACGCCTGGAGTACGAGGGCCTCGCCCAGCTTCGCCGCGGCCTCCGTCAGGTTGCCCTGGTGGTGGAGCGTGATGCCGAGCGAGCACAGGGCGCGGGCGGCGCCGGCCTCGTGCTGCGCCTCGAAGTAGAGGTCGACGACCGAGGAGAGTGTCGTACGGGCCTTGTCCAGCTCACCGAGCTGCCGGGCCGCGATGCCCGTACGCCACTGGACCGACCGCACCAGCAAGCCCTGGTCGACGGCCTGCGTCAGCTCGCTGATCTCGCCCAGGCGGTAGAGGTCGCCGCGCAGCAGGCAGTAGTCGCACAGCGCGCCGAGGAGGTTCAGTACGGCCTGCTGGTCTACGCCCTCCGCCTGGCGCAGCGCCGCCGTGATGAAGCTCGACTCGTCGTCCAGCCAGCGCAGGGCGGCGTCGAGGGAGGTGAAGCCGTGGGCGCCGAAGTGGTCGGCGCGTGTCGACGTCTTTCCGTCCACCAGGCGGATCACCGAGTCGGCCAGTTCGCCGTAGTTGCGGATCAGGCGCTCCTGCGCCGCCGCCCTGTCCGCCGCCTCCTCCTCGTCGAGCAGCCGCGCTTGCGCGAAGGCCCGTACGAGATCGTGCAGGCGGTAGCGGCTGCCCCGGACGTGGTCGATGAGGCCCGCCCGCGCCAGCGCGGACAGCAGCCGCTGCGCCTCGTGCTCGTCCGTGGCCAGCAGCGCCGCTGCCGCTGCCGCCCCCAGGCTCGCCCGTCCGGCGAGCGCGAGGCGGCGCAGCAGGCGGCGGGCCGCGTCCGGCTGATCGGTGTAGCGCAGCCACAGCGCCCGTTCCACCGGTTCGACCGGACCGTACGCCGCGAGATCCGTCGCCAGCACACGCGGGGTACGAGCGCCCAGTGAGGAGCCCGCGATGCGCAGCGCCAGCGGCAGCCCGCCGCACAGCTCGGCGATCCCGTGCGCCGCCTGGGCGTCGTACGGGCCCTCCTTCTCCTCCGCCACCTCCCGCAGCAACTCCTCCGCGCCCGCCGAATCCAGCGCCTCCACCGGCAGCTGGTGGACCCACGCGGGGATGTCGGCAGGCAGCTCGAGCGGCTCGCGGGCCGTCACGAGCACCAGACTGTCCGAGCGCTCCGGTACGAGAGTGCGCACCTGCGCCGCGTCCGACGCGTCGTCGAGCACCACCGTCACCGGCAGCCCGGTCAGATGCTGGTGGTACAGCTCGGCCAGCCTGCGCAGCTGCTGCTCCTGCGACGACCTCTCCCGGAACAGCAGCTGCTCGCGCGGCGCGCCGAGCCGGTTGAGCAGATGCAGCAGGGCCTCACGGGTCGACAGCGGCGTCTCATCCGCGGTGTCGCCGCGCAGATCCACCACGCACGCGCCCCGGAACTGGTCCCTGAGGTGATGCGCCGCCCGCACGGCCAGCGTCGTACGCCCCGAACCGGGCGCGCCGTGCAGCACCACGACCGTCGGCCGCGTCTCGGTGCTCGCGCGCGCCGCGTGCACCCACTGCGCGATCTGACTCATCGCGGCCCGCCGCCCCGCGAACGGCCCCTCCGGCTCCGGCAGATGCCCGAAGGACTGCTCCAGTACGGACCGTCTGCGCGCCGCCTGGCTGCGGTCGGCCCCACGCAGCTGCCCGACGGCGGCCGCCTTCTTCGCCGTACCGGTACGCCCACGGGTCGCGGCCAGCAGCACATGCTGCTGGTCCAGGAACGGCCGTATCCCCCGCACCTCCAGGGCCGTCAGCCACTGCAGCCTCAACTGCTCCGCCCCACCGGGCTGCGCCAGCGCGCCGGCCCTGCGGTGGGCGGCGGGCCAGTGCGAGGCGGTGACCTTGGCGACGGTGGCGGCGGCCCCGGCGACGGCGACGACGGCCCCGGCGGCGAGCGCGGTGCCGGCTTCCGTACCGAGGGCCAGGTCCGCGCCGAAGGCCGCGACGGCGGCAACGGCCGCCACCAGGGCCGGAGTCGAAAGATTCGCACCGCTGAGCCGCTCCGTCAGGGACTGCTGTCCGGCCTGCGCCTCGTCCAGCGCCCTGACGTACGCGGCGTACTCCTCCTCCGCCCCGGCCGCCATCGTCTCCATGGCGGCCCGCCCCCGCACCAGCAGTGCGTTGGCATCCACCCGTCCACCCGACCGCCGCGCCTGCTCCTCGACGGCCCGTACCAACAGCCGCTCGGCTTCCACCCGGTGGCTGTCCCGCATGTGCGTCCCCCTCCGACAGCAACGATTGCGGGACAAGTGTCCTGCTTGACGCGCGTCAGCGCGAGAGTGACCGGCCCCGGGATCGCGCGTTGCAGCGGTTGCCGGACGAGTACTCGAATACCTGACGAGGTCGTCATGCACGCCCTGGACAGCGCGCCGGAGCCGGGCGCCGGACGGGCTGATCCGACGTCGTGAGGCAGGATGGGAGTATGCCGAATCGCCTGGCTCATGAGACGTCTCCGTACCTGCTCCAGCACGCCGACAACCCGGTCGACTGGTGGCCGTGGTCGGCCGACGCGTTCGAGGAGGCGCGAAGGCGGGGCGTGCCTGTGCTGCTCAGCGTCGGGTATTCGAGCTGCCACTGGTGCCATGTCATGGCTCACGAGTCCTTCGAGGACGAGCCGACCGCCGAGTACCTCAATGAGCACTTCGTCAACGTCAAGGTCGACCGCGAGGAGCGGCCGGACGTCGACGCGGTCTACATGGAGGCAGTGCAGGCGGCCACCGGGCAGGGCGGCTGGCCCATGACCGTCTTTCTGACCGCCGACGCCGCGCCCTTCTACTTCGGTACCTACTTCCCGCCCGAGCCCCGGCACGGGATGCCGTCCTTCCGGCAGGTGCTGGAGGGGGTCAGTGCCGCCTGGGTGGGGCGGCGGGACGAAGTCACCGAGGTGGCTGGCAAGATCGTCCGGGACCTGAGCGGGCGCTCGCTCTCGTACGGGGCGCCGGAGATGCCGGGCGAGGAGGAGCTCGCGCAGGCGTTGCTCGCGCTGACGCGGGATTACGACGCCACGCGCGCCGGATTCGGCGGGGCGCCGAAGTTCCCGCCGTCCATGGTGTTGGAGTTCCTGCTGCGGCATTACGCGCGTACGGGGTCCGAGGGGGCCCTGCAAATGGCCGTGGACACGGGTGAAGCGATGGCACGCGGGGGGATTTACGACCAGCTTGCCGGGGGGTTCGCGCGGTACTCGGTCGACCGCGAATGGGTCGTACCCCACTTCGAGAAGATGTTGTACGACAATGCGCTGCTGTGCCGGGTGTACGCCCATCTGTGGCGGGCCACCGGATCGGAGCTCGCGCGGCGGGTGGCGCTGGAGACCGCGGACTTCCTGGTGAGCGAACTGCGTACGCAGGAAGGCGGATTCGCGTCCGCGCTCGATGCGGACAGCGACGACGGCACGGGCAGGCATGTCGAGGGCGCTTACTACGTATGGACTCCGGAGCAGCTGCGTGAGGTGCTCGGGGAGCAGGACGCGGCGTTCGCCGCCGGGCTTTTCGGGGTGACTCAGGAGGGGACGTTCGAGGAAGGGGCGTCCGTGCTCCAGCTCCCGGTGGGGGAGGGCGAGGCTGATGCGGCGCGGGTGGCCGATGTCCGGGCGCGGCTGCTCGCGGCGCGCGCCGGGCGGGAGCGGCCGGGGCGTGACGACAAGATCGTGGCCTCCTGGAACGGGCTCGCGATCGCCGCGCTGGCCGAGACCGGGGCGTACTTCGACCGGCCGGACCTGGTGGAGCGGGCGACCGAGGCCGCCGATCTGCTGGTGCGGGTGCACATGGACGAGGGGGCGCGGCTTGCCCGTACGTCCAAGGACGGGCACGTCGGGGCGAACGCGGGGGTCCTGGAGGACTACGCCAATGTGGCGGAAGGATTTCTCGCGCTGGCGGCGGTGTCGGGGGAGGGCGTCTGGCTGGAGTTCTCGGGGTTCCTGTTGGACATCGTGCTCGACCAGTTCGTGGGTGAGGGCGGGACGCTGTACGACACGGCTCACGACGCCGAGAAGCTGATCCGGCGGCCGCAGGACCCGACGGACAACGCGACCCCTTCGGGGTGGACGGCCGCGGCCGGTGCGCTGCTTTCGTACGCCGCGCATACGGGCTCCGAGGCGCATCGGAGCGCGGCGGAGAGGGCCTTGGGTGTGGTGAAGACGCTCGGGCCTCGTGCGCCGCGGTTCATCGGGTGGGGTCTGGCGGTGGCCGAGGCGGCACTGGACGGGCCGCGCGAGGTGGCGGTGTTGGGCGCGGGCGACGACCCGCTGACGAAGGAACTGCACCGGATCGCGCTGCTGAGCGGGGCGCCGGGGGCGGTGGTCGCGGTGGGCGAGGTGGGCAGCGAGGAGTTTCCGCTGCTGGCGGACCGGGGTGCGGGCGCGTATGTGTGCCGGCACTTTGTGTGCGATGCGCCGACGCTGGAACCGGTGGTGCTGAGGGAGCGGCTCGGCGAGGCCGTCCGCTAGCCCCGCGGCCCCCACAACTGGGGCGGAGCCCCAGACCCCGGACGCCCTCCGGGCGTGTCCTCAAACGCCGGACGGGCTGGATTTTGCCGCGCTCGGTGTTCCACTTGCGGCGCCTTTCGCCCGGGGTGCCGGTGTGCCGCGTCCGGCGTTTGAGGACCGGGGTCTGGGGCGGAGCCCCGGTTCGGGAAGGGGCGGGTAGGGGAATAGAAGTCCCCGCCCGCCCCCGCCCGCCTCAGGGCGTCGGATCGGGAAGCGGGGACTCGATCCGGACCGGTTCCGGCATGGCGCGGTCGCCTCGGCGGCGGTAGAGCCAGCGGTCGACCAGCAGGAAGCGGCCCGCGAAGACCACGACCATGGCGGCCGCCGTCGCGGGGACGGGGGCGAGGCCGCCCCAGCCGATGAACAGGGCCGCCAGCGGCAGGCGGGCGACCAGGTCCGCGTTGCCCACCGCCGCGAAGGTGAGCAGGCGCATCGACCTGCGGTGGTGGCCCCGTCGCAGGCGGTAGAGGAGCGAGTCGACCAGGACGAAGTTCCAGAGGAGGCCCGCCTGGTTGGCGATGATCTCGGCCGGGGCGTAGTGCATGCCGCCCGGCCCGTTGAGCAGCCACAGCAGCGCCAGGTTCGGGATGAACCCGGAGAGGCCGATCAGGCCGAAGACCGCGACCCGGGCCCGCGGGTCCGACGTCCGCAGCGTCACCAGGTGACGCAGGAAGCGCAGGCCCTCCTTCACGGTCGACTTGGACTCGCCCGCGTGCCGCTCCCCGAAGGCGTAGGGGACTTCCGCGATCCCGCGCGGGCGGCACCGTACCGCCAGTTCCAGCAGGATCTTGTAGCCGAGCGGCTGGAGGCCGTCCTCCCCGGTGGCTGCCCGCTGCACCGCCTCCCGGCGGATCGCGAAGAAGCCGCTCATCGGGTCGGTCAGACCGCGCAGCGCCCGTGGGAAGAGGGACTTCGTGACTACCGTCGACGCGCCCGAGACCAGCATCCGGTAGCCGCCCGACAGCCCCGACCGGCTGCCGCCCGCCGCGTACCGGCTGGCGACGACGAGCTCCGCGCCGGTCGCCCCGCCCCGCCCGATCAGCTCGGGCACCAGCTCCGGCGGGTGCTGGAGGTCGGCGTCGATGACGACGATCCAGGGGGCGGTGGAGCGGCCGATCCCCTCGACGACCGCGCCGCCGAGGCCGCCCGTCGGAACCGCCCTGTGGTGGAGGGTGACAGGAAGCGGAGTGGAGAGCGCCGCCTCCTCGATGACCTCGCACGTGTGGTCCGTCGAGTCGTCGGCGAAGATCACCTCGGCGGTGATGCCGGCCGAGGCGACCGCCGCGCCGATGCGGTGCAGCAACTCCCGGATGTTGTCCGCCTCGTTGAAGGTGGGTACGACGATGGAAACGTTCAGCGGTTCCGCCGTCACCGTGCCTCCTGCCGGGGCTCCAGGTGGGCGCCGATGTGGGACGTCAGTTCCCAGTCCCTGCGCCCCGTGTACTCGCGCCAGACGGCGCGCAGCGCGGCCGCCGCGAGTACGACGGCGTACACCGGGCCTCCGATCGTCAGCTTCACGTACTGCCACGGACCGATCCGGAAACCGTACTCGCGGCCGAAGTCGTGCAGCGCGACGGCCTCGAAAACCATCATCGCGGCCATCGGGACCATCGGGAGCCAGGCGACCAGCGCGATCGGAAGGGACACGCCGCCCACCCAGGCCAGCAGCAGACCCACTGGGATCATGATGCCGGTGGCGGCCTGGAGGAAGGGCGTGGAGAGGGTGTAACGGGCGAGGAGGCGCTGGCGCCGGCCCGGGAGGCGTCGCCACTCGCCCTTCCTGAGGACTTGCAGGAAGCCCTGGTTCCAGCGGGTGCGCTGCTTGTAGAGGGCGAGGAGCGTGTCGGGTGTCTCCTCACGGGTGACGAGCGCGGCGTGGTACGCGACGACGACCTTGGCGCCGCGTGAGGAAAGCCGTACGCCCAGGTCGCAGTCCTCGGCGAGACAGTCGCCGTCCCAGCCGCCGGTCTCGCGCAGCAGCGCGGCCCGGACGAAGACGGTGTTGCCGCCGAGCGGGATGAAGCCCTTGCGGGCGTGCAGGTGCAGCCGGCTGCGGAACCAGAAGAAGTACTCCAGGCAGTTGCGCAGGCTGTACCAGCTGGTGTCGAAGTTGACGAGCTGTACGCCGCCCTGCACCACGTCCGCGTCGTCGCGCCGGAAGGCGAAGTCGACGTGGCTGAGCAGCTCGGGGTGGACGATGTCCTCCGCGTCGAAGACGCCGACGACGTCGCCCTTGGCGTACGGGAGCGCGGTGTTGAGAGCGCGCGGCTTGTTCTTGGACTCGTGGTGGTCCACGACGGTCTGGATCATGTGCGGGTGCTCGGCGGCCAGTTGGTGCGCTATGGCTGCCGTGCCCGGGTCGTCGTGGCCGACGATCAGTACGATCTCGAAGGCGGGATGGTCGATCTTCAGCATGTTCTCGACCGTGTGCCGCAGCACGGTTTCCTCGTGCCGGGCCGGGACGAGCAGCGAGAAGGACACGCCGTGGTGCCCGTCGGGTTCGGCGAAGGCGGTGGCTGCCAATGTCTCTGGTGTGCGCCAGGCGTGGACCATCCACCAGAGCGTGACGCCGGCGGTGGCCATGAGTATGAGCGAGTCCAATAAAAGGACAGCGGAGACCATGAATTCCCCCCTAGGTCTTCCTGGATGTTCCGTTCCGTTTTTCTCTCCCCGCCGGGGAAGCTAGCAGGTCAATGTTTTGCCCGGCAATGACGCCTGGGCCACACGTCGCCAGCACAAACGGAATGCCAGATTCTTCTTATGTGGCATGCCCGGTGTGTGCCATGCTGCTGCGGCATGCCCGGATCCGGGGGGTCGGATCGCGGGAGCTGCAGGCCAGGGGGGCCTTCAGGGTGGGGGGATCTGCATGAGCAATGCTGTGCTGCGCGCCAATACCCGCAGCGGTCCGGAATTACGGCCTCGTCACGCCGCGTCCACATCTCGGAAAGCTCCGGAATCGCCGGGCAGATCAACGTTTCTCAGAGATTTCGTCTGGGTGGCCCCGCTATTGATTCTGATCGTTTCCGTACGGGCGTGGAACATTGGCAATTTCCCGTTCCCGAATGACGACGAGGGCACTTATCTGGCTCAGGCATGGGCCGTACAGAACGGTGACCTCGCCCATTACACCTACTGGTACGACCATCCGCCGTTCGGCTGGATCCAGCTCGCGGGCCTTTCCTGGCTGCCCGGCTGGCTCTTCCCCGAGCTGCCGACGTTCGTCCAGGGCCGCATCGCCATGCTGCCCGTCGTCGCCGCGGGCGCCGCCCTCGTCTTCGTCGTGGGCCGCCGCATCGGACTCGGCCGCCCGGCCGCCGCGTTCGCGATGCTGCTGTACGGGTTCTCTCCGCTCGCCGTGACGCTGCACCGGCAGATATATCTCGACAACTTCGCGGTCGTCTGGGCGCTGGCCGCCTTCGCGCTCGCCCTCTCACCGCGCCGACACCTGTGGCACCACATCGCCGCCGGCAGCGCCTTCGCCCTCGCGATCCTGTCCAAGGAGACGATCGCGGTGCTGCTGCCGGTCGTCCTGGTGACGCTGTGGCACGGCAGCCACCCCAGGACGCGGAAGTTCTCCTTCGCCGGCTTCGGCTCGGGACTCGTCCTCACGGGCCTCTTCTATCCGCTGTACGCGACGCTCAAGGGCGAGCTGGTGCCGGGCGCCGGCCACGTCTCGCTCATCGGCACGCTCAAGTTCCAGCTCGGCGGGCGCGAGGGCAGCGGCTCCGTCTTCGAGGACGGCACCGACGCCAACACCCTCATCCTGGACTGGTTCTCGCGCGACCCCTACCTGCTGACCGCCGGCTGCGCGGCCGCCGTGATCGCCCTCGCCGTACGCCGCCTGCGGCCCGTCGCCCTCGCCGTCCTGGTGC
Organism: Streptomyces sp. TRD_SC_5; assembly: GCF_056836825.1. Lineage (NCBI taxonomy): Bacteria > Bacillati > Actinomycetota > Actinomycetes > Kitasatosporales > Streptomycetaceae > Streptomyces > Streptomyces sp. TRD_SC_5. Next base: position 4,690,633 of record NZ_JBWZZS010000001.1, read on the forward strand.
TGGCCCTGGTCGCGCTGCGCCCCGGCGGCTATCTGCCGCAGATGTACGTCGCCCAGCTGCTGCCCTTCCTCGCGCTCGCCGTGACGGGGCTCGGCTGCGCGGTGATCGCCCTGGTCCCGTCCCGCCACCGCGCGATGCGCCCGGCAGCGGTCACCGCCCTGCTGGCCGTCGCCGCCGTCTTCGTGGCCCCGCACTGGTACCGCGAGGACCGGGACACCGTGCGCGGTGACGACAACGGCGTCTACCACGCGGCCGCCCGCTGGCTGCGCGAGGCGCCGGTCGCCGATCGTGAACGTACCCGCATCGTCACGGATGGCGTGCTGTGGCTGGACGCCGTCGAGGCCGGATACCGGCCGGGCACCGGTGCCATCTGGCACTACAAGCTCGACCAGGACCCCGCGGTCGCCAAGACGCTGCCGCGCGGCTGGAAGGACATCGACTACGTCGTGTCCACGCCCGCCCTGCGCGGTGAACAGCACAATCTGCCCACGCTGCGGGACCTGTTCGAGCACAGCGAGCCGGTCGCGAGCTTCGGGGAGGGAGACGGCCGGATCGACATTCTCAAGGTCGACCAGGTCGACCAGGTCGACAGGGCCAAGGAGCTCCAGGAGGGGGAGGGATGACTCCGTACAGAAGAAGCGAAGGCAGAACCAGGCGCGGCAGGAAGCGCCTGTTCCTCACCGCGTTCGCACTGCTTGCGGCAGGGTTCGGGCTGGCGCCGCTCGACGCCCGCCCGGCCAGCGCGGCACCGAACCTGATATCCAACCCGGGACTCGAAACCCTCGACACGCAGGGCGAGTTCCCCGAGTGCTTCGAGAAGTCCGGGTGGGGCGACAACGACTTCACGTACACGGTGACGGACGACGCACACGCCGGTGACCGGGCCCTGCGCATCGACCTCACCCGCCGCACCGACGGCGACCGCAAGGCGATGATGCTGGAGAACGAGTGCGCGCCCCAGGTCGCCGAGGGCCATCAGTACGACCTGTCCCTCTGGTACAAGTCGACGTCGCCCGATGTGGCCATGACGCTCTTCCGGCACGACAAGACCGCCGGCTGGGTCTTCTGGGCCGACCTCAACACCCTGCCGCAGAGCGGAACGTACGCCCGGACCGAGGTCCGTACACCGGTCGTTCCCGCGAACACCGACCAGATCACCTGGGGCGCGGCTCTCTACGGCGTCGGCTCGCTCACCACCGACGACTACGCGATGGTCGACGCGACCGTGGTGCCCGAGCCGCCCGTCGACCCGTGCGAGGGCAAGGGCCCGGAGTGCAAGGGCGAGTGGACCGTACAGACCGCGCCCTCGCCGGTGCGCGCCATCCACTCCGTACTGCTGCACACCGGAAAGGTGCTGCTGATCGCGGGCTCCGGCAACGACCGTGACGCCTTCGCCGCCGGCACCTTCAAGTCCTCGGTCTTCGACCCGGTGACCGGCAAGTACACGGACATCCCGACACCCGAGGACTTCTTCTGCGCCGGACATGTCCAACTGCCGGACGGGCGGGTGCTGGTGGTCGGCGGAAACAAGGACTACGCGTCGGCGGACGGGACGGTCGGCTACAAGGGGCTGAAGAGCAGTTACGTCTTCGATCCGAAGGTCAACAAATACATCAAGGTCAACGACATGCTGGCGGGCCACTGGTACCCGTCGGCGACGGCGATGGGCAACGGTGACGTCGTCTCGCTCGGGGGCCTGGGTGAGGACGCGGCCGGGACAGTCGTCAACGAGCACTTCAGTTACGCCCAGAACAAGTGGCTCCCGATGGGCGAGGCCAAGCAGGCCTGGTCCTTCTGGGGCCTGTACCCGGCGATGATCCTGCTTCAGGACGGGCGCCTCTTCTACAGCGGCAGCCACACCTTCGGCATCGGCCTGCCCGGCACCGGAGCCTCCGTCTACGACTACGAGAAGGGCACCATCACCGACGTACCCGGGCTGCGGAAGAAGGACGAGCGCGACCAGTCCGCGTCGCTGCTGCTGCCTCCCGCCCAGGACCAGAAGGTGCTGACGGCCGGCGGCGGCAACCACACCGTCTCGCCCGACGCGCACCGGCTGGTCGACCTGATCGATCTGAAGGCGCCTTCTCCCGAGTACGTCGCCGGACCCGACCTGCCGCAGGGCAAGTACAAGGACGGCACCTTCCAGAAGGGCGCCGAGGGCAAGGTCTATCTGTCGGCGGTGATCCTGCCGGACGGCAAGGTCATGGAGACGGGCGGCGCGCTGCACACGTACCGCGAGGACCCGGTCTTCGAGGCGTCGATGTACGACCCGGCGACGAACACGTTCGAGCCGGGACTCGCCGCCGACCCCGTCCCGCGTACGTACCACTCCTCATCCACCCTGCTGCCTGACGGCCGGGTGCTGAGCGTCGGTGACAACCCGGGTGACGGTTCCTTCGAGCAGCGGGTGTCGATCTACAAGCCGCCGTACCTCTTCAAGGGCGCCCGCCCGAAGATCACCTCGGTGACCTCGCAGAAGTGGGCGTACGGATCGGCGCAGCGCATCACGGTCGACAAGCCGGTGGTGAAGGCTTCCCTGATCCGCCCGGCCGCCGTCACCCACTCGTCCGACCCGAACCAGCGCCTTGTCGACCTGCCGATGACGGTCGACGGCAACACCATCGACCTCAGCCTCACCAGCAACCCCAACATGGCGCCGCCCGGCTGGTACATGCTGTCGGTCGTCGACGTGAAGGGCGTGCCCTCGGTGTCGAAGTGGGTGCGGATCGGCCCGCAGGGGCAGGTCGCGGCGGAGCGCGTGCAGAGTTACGCCGACGAACTGGCGGCGGCGCCGAAGGCGCCGGGGCACGGGGACCACGGGAAGCAGAAGAGGAAACCGGGCGTGAAGATGCCCGAGGGTTACGACGGCTGTGACCACGCGTACGGCGAGGTCAGCACCTGCGTGCCGTGGAAGTTCCCGAAGAAGGTGCCGGCGGCCGACCGGTGCGAGTGGCTGAAGTCCAAGGGGTACGGCGTGCTGGACGTGCGGCGCGACCGGCACGGCCTGGACCGCAACAAGGACGGCAAGGCGTGCGGGAAGGGAGATTTCCGCAGGCGCTGACACCGTGACCCACCCGGCAGACCCCGGTGGCCAGGACCTCAGGCGGTCCTGGCCACCGGCCTGTCCACAGCGGTCAGAGTCGTCAAAGCCTTCACATCCTTCAAAGCCCTCACAGCCGGAAGCCGTCGTCGAGGGTGTCCAGCGTGCGGTCGACGAGGGCGATCAGATCGTCCTGCCTGCCGCGCTCGGCCCAGTACACGGTCGTCTCCATCAGGGCGGCGACAAAGCCCATCGAGACGACCCGTACTTCGAGCTCGTCCGCGCGCCGCCCCGTCCGCTCGGCGACGACCTGGCACAGCATGCGGCCGGTGACGGACATGCTCTCCATCATGCGGGCACGTACGGCGGGTACTTCCGTCAGCAGCTTCGAACGCAGCAGCATCTCCTCGGGCTCGTGGGCCAGGGAGTGGCGCAGGGCCTGCGTGACCACGTTGCGCAGCGATTCGACGAGCGGTTCGTCGGCCGGGCGGGCGCGCAGGGCCGATTCCATCAGCGGGTCGTACTCGTCGGTGATGACGATGTCTTCCTTGGCCGGGAAGTAACGGAAGACGGTCGAGGGCGAGACCTCGGCGGCATCGGCGATCTGCTCGACGGTGGTGGCCTCGTACCCCTGCTCGGCGATCAGCCGGTAGGTCGCGGTGCGGATCGCGATCCGGGTCTTGAGCTTCTTGCGCTCACGCAGACCCGGTCGGCGGGGCGGCGCTGTGTCGGCGAGGGGATGCGGGATGTCGGCGGCCATGCCCGCCATTGTCGGGCATCGTCCCTGACGCTCCTTCCGGCTGTCAGTAACGCGTGTCACGATGTGTGTGGGGTAGATGTACGGTCCGTGAAAAAGCGGACTGGCGTGCGGAAGGGGGAGCCGGGATGCGGGGAATCGTCAACGCGCTGGCCGTCGTCGTGGCGGCGTTGTGTGTCGCGAGTTTTCTGGTGGGCGGCGGGGCGGCCGTGCTCGGGGTGGTGCTGGCCGCGGTCGCGGTCGTGGCACGGCAGGTGGCCGTGGCTTCGAAGCCACGGCCACCGCGGGTGGAACAGTCGAAAGAGGGGAGGGCGGCCGGTGGGCCGTCAGGCCGAATAGGCCACCAGCGAGATGCCCACATAGTGGGCGATGAAGGCGGCGAGCGTCAGCGAGTGGAACACCTCGTGGAACCCGAACCACCGCGGTGACGGGTTGGGGCGCTTGAGGCCGTAGATCACACCGCCGGCGCTGTAGAGCAGCCCGCCGACGATCACCAGGACCAGTACGGCGATGCCGCCCGCGCGCATGAAGTCGGGGAGGAAGAAGACCGCGGCCCAGCCCATCGCGATGTAGCAGGGGGTGTAGAGCCAGCGCGGGGCGCCGACCCAGAAGACCCGGAAGGCGATCCCCGCGATCGCTGCCGCCCAGACCGCCCACAGCAGGGTGCGGCCGGTGGAGGCGGGCAGCAGGAGCATGGTGAGAGGGGTGTAGGTGCCCGCGATGATCAAGAAGATGTTGGCGTGGTCGAGTCTGCGCAGGATGGCTTCGCCGCGCGGACCCCAGGTGCCACGGTGATAGATCGCGCTGATGCCGAAGAGCAGACACGCGGTCACGGCGTAGATCCCGCAGGCCACCCGGGCGCGGGTGGAGTCCGCGAGGGCGATGAGCACCAGGCCGGCGACGAGCACGGCGGGGAACATCCCGGCGTGCAACCAGCCGCGCAGCTTCGGTTTGACCGGAATCGGCAGGTCGATCTCGACAGGCCCGCGCCCGGGGCCGTCTGGATTCGTGAGCTGATCGGAGTCGGCGGAGGTCATGCGCACAATCCTAGCTACGCGACCGTAGGTTACGCACAGGTAGGGGCGCGATGAGTGGCGATGCTCACGTGAGAGGCCCCCTGGACATATGGGCGCGCTACGCGGATCATCAGATGAGTGCGGTCGGCACCGGATGAGCGCCAACGAATCAACGTCGTGAAGCATCCGGGTCGCGGCCCCCACGGGGCATACATCTACAAAACACCCTCACTTAGGAGCAACCGTGGCGCGCGAGAACGCGGCTCCCACCACCCTTCCGACGAACCACCAGGAGCTGATCTCCTGGGTCGACGAGATCGCAGCCCTCACCGAGCCGGACCAGGTCGTCTGGTGCGACGGCTCGGAGGTCGAGTACGAGAGGCTCGCCGAGGAGCTCGTCGCCAAGGGCACGTTCAAGAAGCTGGATCCCGTCAAGCGCCCGAACTCCTACTACGCCGCCTCCGACCCCAGTGACGTCGCGCGCGTCGAGGACCGCACCTTCATCTGCTCCGAGAAGGAGGAGGACGCGGGCCCGACGAACCACTGGAAGGCCCCGGCGGAGATGCGCGACATCTTCACCGGCGAGAAGGGCGTCTTCCGCGGCTCGATGCGCGGCCGCACCATGTACGTCGTCCCGTTCTGCATGGGCCCGGTCGGCTCGCCGCTCTCCGCCATCGGCGTCGAGATCACGGACTCGGCGTACGTCGCCGTTTCGATGCGCACCATGACCCGGATGGGCCAGGCCGTCCTCGACGAACTCGGCACCGACGGCTTCTTCGTCAAGGCCGTCCACACCCTCGGCGCACCGCTCGCCGAGGGCGAGGCCGACGTCCCGTGGCCGTGCAACTCCACGAAGTACATCTCGCACTTCCCCGAGGACCGCGAGATCTGGTCCTACGGCTCGGGCTACGGCGGCAACGCCCTGCTCGGCAAGAAGTGCTACGCCCTGCGCATCGCGTCCGTCATGGCGCGCGACGAGGGCTGGCTGGCCGAGCACATGCTGATCCTCAAGCTCACCCCGCCGAAGGGTGAGTCGAAGTACGTCGCCGCCGCCTTCCCGTCCGCCTGCGGCAAGACCAACCTCGCCATGCTGGAGCCCACGATCTCCGGCTGGACCGTCGAGACGATCGGCGACGACATCGCCTGGATGCGGTTCGGTGAGGACGGCCAGCTGTACGCGATCAACCCCGAGGCCGGTTTCTTCGGCGTCGCGCCCGGCACCGGCGAGCACACCAACGCCAACGCCATGAAGACCATGTGGGGCAACTCCGTCTTCACGAACGTCGCGCTCACGGACGACAACGACGTGTGGTGGGAGGGCATGACCGACGAGGAGCCCGCGCACCTCACGGACTGGAAGGGCAACGACTGGACCCCCGAGTCCGGCACCCCCGCCGCCCACCCCAACGCGCGCTTCACCGTCCCGGCCGGTCAGTGCCCGATCATCGCGCCCGAGTGGGAGGACCCCAAGGGCGTACCGATCTCGGCGATCCTCTTCGGTGGCCGCCGCGCCACCGCCGTGCCGCTGGTCACCGAGTCCTTCAACTGGCAGCACGGTGTCTTCCTCGGTGCGAACGTCGCCTCCGAGAAGACCGCCGCCGCCGAGGGCAAGGTCGGTGAGCTGCGCCGCGACCCGTTCGCCATGCTGCCGTTCTGCGGCTACAACATGGGCGACTACATGGGCCACTGGGTCAAGGTCGGCGCGGACAAGGCCGATCAGTCCAAGCTGCCGAAGATCTACTACGTCAACTGGTTCCGCAAGAACGACGCGGGCAAGTTCGTGTGGCCCGGCTTCGGTGAGAACAGCCGTGTGCTCAAGTGGATCGTCGAGCGGCTGGAGGGCAAGGCCGAGGGCGTCGAGACCCCCATCGGCATCCTGCCGGCCAAGGGCTCCCTGGACACCGAGGGCCTGGACCTCTCCGAGGCCGAGCTGGACTTCCTGCTGACGGTCGACAAGGAGGTCTGGCGCGAGGAGGCCGCTCTGGTCCCCGAGCACCTCAACACCTTCGGCGACCACACCCCGAAGGAACTGTGGGACGAGTACCGCGCGCTCGTCGAGCGCCTGGGCTGATCCCTCGCACCGCTGAACTCCGCGGCCGGGCCTTCCTGACATCCGCCCTGACCTGTGGGGTCACCGGCCCGCCGCGGCACAACCCCCGAAGCCCCCTCACGGCTTCGGGGGTTGTTCAATCAGTGGCACCCGGCCCGTGCGCCGAGACGGCACGCGGGCCGGGGCCGTCAGTGGGCTCCGACGAGGCGGAGTTCTTCGAGCGCGGCCGCGTGGGCGTCCATGCTCTCGGCGGCGAGGATCGCGGCCGCGGTGTCGGCGCGCGAGGCGGCGACGACCAGCGCGCGGCCGGCGAGCTCGTGGGCGCGGCGGTGAAGGGCGATCGGGGCCGCGTGCGTGAGGCCGGCGTGCCTGGCCGGCGGGGCACCGCGCAGCCGAGCGACCTGGGTGGCGATACGGTCGGCCGCCGCGCCGAGGCTCAGCTCGTCGGTGACCGCGAGGAGCGCCGCCAGGTGTCCGGCGAGCTGGATGTCCAGCTCCTCCTCGCGGGAACGGTGCGGGAAGTCGGCCCGGTCGACAGCTGCAGCCATGCGGTGGACCGATTTGTTGCGGATCGGCTCGTACATGGGGATGGCCTCCTGCCAGGGTCAGGAGACCAGCCTACATTAGATTCTGTCTAAAGTTGAGCCGAGTCGTGCCGGGCCCGCGCGTCTGTCGTCCGCCTACGGCTGTGCGTATCCGTCCAGGAAAGTGCCGATACGCGTCACCGCGTCCGCCAGCTCCTCCACCGCCGGGAGCGTCACGATGCGGAAGTGATCGGGCTCCGGCCAGTTGAAGCCCGTACCGTGCACAACCATGATCTTCTCGGCCCGAAGGAGGTCGAGGACCATCTCCCGGTCGTCCTTGATCTTGTAGACCTTGGGGTCCAGGCGCGGGAAGAGATACAGCGCGCCCTTGGGCTTCACGCAGGTGACGCCCGGGATCTGGGTCAGCAGGTCGTACGCCGTGTTCCGCTGCTCCAGGATCCGGCCGCCCGGCAGTACCAGGTCCTCGATCGACTGCCGGCCGCCGAGCGCCGTCGCCACCGCGTGCTGCGACGGCATGTTGGCGCACAGCCGCATGTTGGCGAGGATCGTCAGCCCCTCGATGTACGACGATGCGTGCGCCTTCGGGCCGCAGACCGCCAGCCAGCCGCTGCGGTAACCGGCGACGCGGTAGTTCTTCGACAGGCCGTTGAAGGTGAGGGTGAGCAGGTCGGGCGCGATCGCGGCGGTCGGGGTGTGCGTGGCGCCGTCGTACAGGATCCGGTCGTAGATCTCGTCGGAGCAGACGACCAGGTTGTGACGGCGGGCGATCTCGGTGAGACCGCGCAGCATCTCGTCGTCGTACACCGCACCCGTCGGATTGTTCGGGTTGATGACGACGATGGCCTTGGTGCGGTCGGTGATCTTGCGCTCGATGTCGGCGAGATCCGGCATCCAGTCGGCCTGCTCGTCGCAGCGGTAGTGCACGGCCGTGCCGCCCGCCAGTGAGACGGACGCGGTCCACAGCGGATAGTCCGGCGCCGGTACGAGCACCTCGTCGCCGTCGTCGAGCAGCGCCTGCATCGACATCTGGATGAGCTCGGAGACGCCGTTGCCGAGGTAGATGTCCTCTACGTCGAGCTCGATGCCCTTGGTCTGGTAGTGCTGCATGACCGCGCGGCGCGCCGCCAGCAGCCCCTTCGCGTCGCCGTAGCCGTGCGCGCCGGCGAGATTGCGGAGGATGTCCTCCAGGATCTCGGGCGGGCACTCGAAACCGAACGCCGCCGGGTTGCCGGTATTGAGCTTGAGGATGCGGTGACCCGCCGCTTCGAGCCGCATCGCCTCCTCGAGCACGGGGCCGCGGATTTCGTAACAGACGTTTGCGAGCTTCGTCGACTGGATCACCTGCATGCTGGCCACCTTACGGGTGCATAACGGGACCCGCCTCGTGTTTTTGGCCACGCGGGCGTCAGGCGGCAGCACGGGCGCGGCTGACGGGCAGGCGCTCCGGGCGGGCCTCGACCGACAGGAAAGAGGCGCTCGGTCCAGGCCCCCGGATTGTCACCGATTGGACAGCCGTAGCGTCCAGGGGCACCGCCCGGCCGTTCACGCAGCTCCGATAAGTTGACCGGTCATGGGGACGCTGAGCGCTGTCGGGTACCGCCGGCTGGGTGCCATCGGGTCGGTCGCGGCAGCGGTGGGCGGCATCGCGGCAGGCCGGCTGCCGGCCCGCGACCCATGGGGGATGTGGGTCCCCCAAGGGTCCGCGACGACCGTGGTGGCCGCCGTCCTGGCGTACATCGGCCTGACCCTCCTGGTCGTGGCCTGGTGGCAGTACGGGCGGCTCGTCGCCCGGGGCGCGGTCGGCGGGGTGCGCGACACAGTGGTCACGCTCGTCTGGTGGGCCGCACCGCTCGTACTCGCACCGCCGCTGCACAGCGCCGACGTCTACAGCTACATAGCCCAGGGCGCGATGGTCGTCGAAGGCCACGACGTCTATACGTACGGCCCCTCCGTGCTCGGCTCCGACGAGCTCGGAGCCGACGCCGCGGCGAGCGGCGGCGCGCACTGGACCGACACCCCCGCCCCGTACGGGCCCGTCTTCCTCGTCCTGGCGAAGTGGGTCGTGCTCGCCACGGGCGGCCAGATCGTCCCCGCCGTGCTCGGCATGCGGCTCGTCGCCCTGGCCGCACTCGCCCTGATCGTCTGGGCGACACTCCACATCGCCCGCGCCCACGGCGCCAGTGAGACCGGCGCGCTGTGGCTGGGAGCGCTCAACCCGCTGCTGCTGATCCACGTCGTCGGCGGCATGCACAACGACGGCCTGATGATCGCCCTCATGCTGACAGGCGTGGTCTGCGCGCTGCGCGGCCGTTGGGTCCTGGGCAGCGCGGTCGTCGCCCTCGCGATGATGGTCAAGTCACCGGCCGCCGTCGCCCTGCTCTTCATCGGCGTACTCGTCGTACGCCGGAGTCCAGGCCCCCTCCCGTCGCGCGTCGTCAAGGCGTTCGCCGTCCCCGGCCTGGTGGCCGGGGCGGTCGCCGTGGCCACCACCCTGCTCAGCGGCACCGGCTTCGGATGGCTGTGGACGCAGAGCGTCGCCGGGACGATCCACACGCCCCTCTCCTTGTCCAGCGACATCGGCCAGGGCATCGGCGATCTGACGCACCTGCTGTTCGGCTGGGACGCGGAGCCGGTCAAGCGCGCGTTCCAGACGCTCGGCCTGGCCCTCGCGCTCGCCGTGATCGGTTACGCCGCCCTGGCGACCTTCCGCCGCGTGCGGCCCTGGCGTGGCGCCCCGCCCCTGCGTCCGGTCCACGCGCTGGGCGTTGCCCTGCTGGCCCTGGTCGTCCTCTCGCCGATGGTGCAGCCGTGGTACCTGCTCTGGGGCACGGCGGCGATCTCCGCCACCGCCTGGAACGGCAGGCTCGGCCGCATCCTGACGGTCCTGTCCGCGGCCCTCGTCTACGAGACCCACCCCAAGGGCAGCACCCCGGCGTACGGCTTCGCCGTCGCGGGCGTCGTGTGCGTGCTGGGCGCGGTGCTGCTGCGCCGGGAGAGCCGGGAGCGCGGGGAGCAGCTGTCGCGGGCGGCGGGAGTGCGGCGTACCGACCGGCCCGTGAGCGGATCTGTACGGCGCCCGTCCGCGACCGTGAGTCTGCCGTCGACGAGGTCGTACGGGACGCCGGCCGGGAGGGTGCGCGCGGACTCGGAGGCGGAGCCGGGAGCAACGGCCGACGGGGAGAAGAAGGCCACGCCGGCGCGGTAGTTGGTCCGTACCTTTGTATTGCCGCCACGCTCCCGTGGGCCCAAGCTCATGTCATGGACATGGAGTTGAGGCACCTGAAGACGATCCGCGCCATAGCCGACGCAGGCAGCCTCACCAAGGCGGCCGGCCATCTCGGCCTCACCCAGCCCGCTCTCAGTGCGCAGCTCAAACGCATCGAACGGTCACTGGGCGGCCGGCTCTTCGAGCGCGGGCGCGACGGCGTACGCGCCACGGCCCTCGGCGAGCTCGTGCTGGACCGCGCAAGCGTCGTCCTGCCCGCCGTGCGCGAACTGCAGGAGGAGGCGGTGAGGTTCGCGCGTACCCGGGCGCAGAAACCGGGCTTCCGGCTCGGCGGTACGCACGGACCCCTCCTCGGCGGTCTGGTCGACCGGCTGGCCGCCGCCGAGCCGGGCGCCCTGGTCGCCACCCACACCTCATGGTCCGAGCGGGAGATCGCCGCCTGCGCCGCCGAAGGGCGCCTCGACTACGCGCTCATCGGCACCTGCGGCGAGTCCGCGCCGCCCGAGCCGGACCGGTTGGTGTGGAGCGAGGTCGCGCGGGACCCCGTCTTCGTCATGCTCGCCGTGGCCCACCCGCTGGCCGGGCGCCGCGAGATCGAGCTGGCGGAACTGTCTGCCGAGGCCTGGACGGACGTACCGGGCGACGGCTGTTTCGCGGACTGCTTCGCCGCCGCCTGCGCCGGCGCGGGATTCACCCCGTCCCGCGTGTACGAGACGGACACGGCTTCCTGCGTCCACCTGGTCCAGGTCGGACGGGCCGTGGGGCTGTGCCGGGCGACGTTCCCCGCCACGCCCGGGATGGTGACCAGGCCGCTCGCCGGTACGCCGCTGATCTGGCGGCACCTCCTTGGCTGGCACCCCAGGGGACGGGCGGCCGCCACCGCCCCGGCCGTGCTCGCGCACGTCCGCGCCGCACACGCCGACGCGCTGGAGCGCAGTACGGGCGACGGGGCGTGGCCGGCCGCGCGGGCGCCGGCGCGGGCAGCCGCTACGCCCGTGGCCATAACACGGTGAGGGGGGACAACTGAGGGCTCCCTCAAGGTCGTTCACGCTTCTACGGTTTCGGCACGCCCCACACCCCCACCGAGACCGAGGAGATTCCTCATGCTCCACAGACACGCCAGGGCAGCGTGCGTCGCCATCGCCGCCGCCGGCGCGCTGGTCCTTGCCGGGCTGCAGAGCTCGGCGATCGCCACGCAGCCGGCCTCCGCCTCCGACGACGCCGACACCGTTCAGCCGGAACTGCTCAACGCCATGCAGCGCGACCTCGGGCTCACCACGGCACAGGCCAAGGACCGGCTGGAGAACGAGGCCGAGGCGGGCGCCACCGCAGGCCGCCTCCAGCACGCGCTGGCCGGGTCGTACGCCGGGGCGTGGGTGGCGGGAGCGGACTCCGCGACCCTCACCGTGGCCACCACCAGGGCCGCCGACGCCGCCGCGATCACCGCCCGGGGCGCGCGTGCCCGGGTCGTCTCCCACACGCTGGCCGAACTCGACGGCGCGAAGGCCGCATTGGACCGTGCGGCGGCCCGTAACGGCTCCACCGGCGCACCGGTCTGGTACGTCGACGTCCGCGCCAACACCGTGGTCGTCCGCGCGAGCGCGCCGGCGGCGGCCGAGAAGCTGATCGCCGCGAGCCGCGCCGACCGTGCGCTCGTCAAGGTGGAGCGGACCACCGAGCAGCCGCGCCCGCTGTACGACATCCGGGGCGGCGACGCGTACTACATGGGCAGCAGCGGCCGCTGCTCGGTCGGCTTCGCCATCACCCGAGGCACCACCCAGGGCTTCGCCACGGCGGGCCACTGCGGCCGGGCCGGCACCACCACCAGCGGGTACAACCGCGTCGCCCAGGGCAGCTTCCAGGCATCCACCTTCCCAGGCCGCGACATGGCGTGGGTGGCGACCAACTCCAACTGGACCGCGACCCCTTACGTCAGCCAGAGCGGCCAGAACGTCCAGGTGGCCGGCTCCGTCCAGTCCCCGGTCGGCGCCTCGATCTGCCGCTCCGGGTCCACCACGGGCTGGCACTGCGGCACCATCCAGCAGCACAACACCAGCGTCACCTACCCCGAGGGCACCATCAGCGGCGTGACGCGGACGTCGGTCTGCGCCGAGCCGGGCGACTCGGGCGGCTCGTACATATCCGGCAGCCAGGCCCAGGGCGTCACCTCCGGCGGGTCGGGGAACTGCCGCAGCGGCGGTACGACGTACCACCAGCCCATCAATCCGCTGCTCCAGGCGTACGGCCTGACCCTGAAGACGACCACCGGCGACCCGGGCGATCCGGGCGATCCGGGCGACCCCGGCGATCCCGGTGACCCGGGCGGCACGTGGGCGGCGGGCACGGTGTACGCGGCGGGCAGCCAGGTCACCTACGGCGGCGCCACCTACCGCTGCCTCCAGGGCCACCAGGCCCAGACCGGCTGGGAGCCGCCGAACGTCCCGGCCCTGTGGCAGCGCGTCTGAGGGCTCTTCACGGTGCGCGTGTCGCGGCTCTCTCCTGACCTGACGGACGGGAGCCGTGACACGCGCACCACGCCGTTCAGCGCCTCCGGGCCGTACGCCGGACCGACCGCCCGGCGAGGACGTCCGTCCGCCTCCCGTCCTCGATCACGAACCGGCCGTCGACGAGCACGTGCGGGATGCCGGTAGGGAGCGTGCGCGGCGACTCGAAGGTGGAACCCGCCGCGACCGTGTCCGGGTCGAACAGGACGAGGTCGGCGCGGTAGCCCTCGCGGACCAAGCCCCGGTCGGGGAGGCGCAGCCGGGCCGCCGGGCGCGAGGTGAGGTGCGCGACGCACTCCTCCAGGGAGAGGACGCCCAGGTCGCGGGCGTAGTGGCCCAGGTAGTGGGGGAAGGTGCCGTACGCGCGCGGGTGCGGCTTGTAGCCCTGGAGGATGCCGTCGCTGCCGCCGGTGTGCACGCGGTGGCGCATGATCGCGCGGACGTTCTCCTCGTGGCCGACGTGCTGGAGGATCGTCGAGCCGAGGCTGTCGTTGATCAGCAGGCGGCGGGCGGTGACCCACGGCGCCTCGCCGCGCTGGGCGGCGGATTCGGCGATCGTCTTGCCCACGCAGCTCGCGAGGCCGGGGTCACTGACGCCCGAGATCTCGATCGTGTCCCACTCGATGGGGACCCCGTGACAGCCGTCTGCTCCGACGACCTCCATGTGGTGACGGATCTTCTCGGCGGTCTCGTCGTGGCGGAGGCGAGTGAGGATCGCCTCGGGGCCTCCCTCGCTCGCCCAGCTCGGCAGCATGGCGACGAGCGTCGTGCAGCCGGGTGTGTAGGGGTAGGTGTCGAGGGAGATGTCGGCGCCCTCGTCCAGGGCCTTGTCGAGGAGGGCGAGGAGGCCGGGCGCCTTGCCCTTGTTGACGCCGAAGTTCATGGTGGCGTGGGCGAGATGGAGCGAGCAGCCGGCGTTGCGGGTGAGGGTCACCATCTCCTCGTACGCCGCGAGGGCTCCGGCGCCGTACGAGCGGTGGTGGGGGCAGTAGTAACCGTCGTAGCGCGCCACCACGCGGCACAGCTCGGTGAGTTCGGCGTCGTCGGCGTACATGCCGGGGGTGTAGGTCAGGCCCGACGACATGCCGACGGCGCCCTGCTCCAGGCCCTCGGCGACGAGCTGCTTCATGCGGGTGAGCTCGGCGGGGGTCGCCCGGCGGTCGTCCCAGCCGGTCGCGTACATGCGGACCGTGCCCTGCGGGACGAGGTACGCGGCGTTGACGGCGATGCCCTGGCGGTCGAGCCGGTCGAGGTACTCGCCGACGGTCCGCCAGTCGAAGTCGATGTCGGAGCCGTCACCGTTCCAGCCCGTGATTGCCTTCCGCACCTCGGCGAGGGTGCGGTCGTCGACCGGCGCGTACGACAGACCGTCCTGGCCGAGGACTTCGAGGGTCACACCCTGGGCGGCCTTGGCGCTGTGGTCGGGGTCGCGGAGCAGCGCGAGGTCGCTGTGCGCGTGCATGTCGATGAAGCCGGGGGAGAGGGCGAGGCCGTCCGCGTGCAGCGTGCGGCGGGCGGTGGGGCGGAGGCCGCTGTCGCTCTGCCGCCGGATCTCGGTGATGCGGCCGCTGTGCAGTCCGACGTCGGCCTGGTAGGAGGCACCGCCGGTGCCGTCGATGACGCGTACGTCACGAATGACGAGGTCCATGGGTGCGGTTTGCCTCTCGGGGTGTCTGCTGGGGGAGGGCGGAGGGGAGTGGGGCTGGGGGCTGTCGGGGGACTGGCTGCTGGGCCGCTGCGCGGGGCCTTTCCCCCACCCCGCCCCTTCCCGGCCGTGACATTTGCGGCTCCGCCGCGTGGGGCGGAGCCACAGTTCGGGAAGCCACCGCCCCCAGACGTCAGAAGAACGTCCGGATGTAGTCCGTGACCGTCCCGTCCGCCTCGACCAGCGGAATCAGCTGCCACTTGTCGAACGACGTGCACGGGTGCGACAACCCGAGTCCGAGCCAGTCACCCACCTCCAGCTCCGCCTCCGGGTCCGTACGCACCCACCCGTGCTGGTCCGACAGCCCGGTGACCGTGACGCCGGTCGCCGGTCGCACCTCGCCCGTACGGGCGTCCCGCACCGCCTGCGCCTGTGGCAGATCGAGGTCGTACGCCGCATCACGCTTGCCCGCGTTCACGAACGCCTGCTCCGGTGTCGGCCGGGACACCACCTGTGCCCAGAGGCGGAACGCGGGCTGGAGCGCTCCCTCGTCCGGGACCCGGTTGAAGGGGGTGAGGTGGCGGTAGTGGCCGTCGTCGTGCGAGACGTACGCGCCGGACCGCAGCAGCTTGAGCACCGGCAGCGAGAGTTCGGGAATCTCCGCGAACACATCCGCCACCGCGTCGAACCACGCACTGCCCCCCGCGCTGATCACGATCTCCGAGGCGCCGGCCCCGGAAGCGAACCGGCCCGCCTTGTCGAATTCCGCGGCCAGGGCGACCATTTCGCGCAGCCACGCACGCACCTTGTCGCCGTCCGCCTGCGGGACCTCGCCCTCGTACCCGGCCACACCCACCAGCCGCAGCGTCGTCGTGGCCGCCACCGCGTCCGCGACCGCCGTGCAGTCGGCGGCCGTCCGGGCGCCGGTACGGGCCCCCTCACCGGCGCCGAGTTCGACGACCACGTCCACCGGACGCGACGCGGAGGCCGCCCGGAGCGCTTCGTCCATCAACTGCACGCCGCGCACGGAGTCGACGTAACAGATGAAGCGGAAGTCGGGGTCGGCGTCCATCTCGGCCGCCAGCCAGCGCAGTGCCGCCGCGTCGACGACCTCGTTGGCGAGGAAGATCCGCTGGATGCCGTACGCCCGGTACACGCGCGCCTGGTGCGGGACGGCCGCCGTGATGCCCCACGCCCCGCGCTCCAGCTGGCGCGCGAAGAGCTGCGGTGACATGGAGGTCTTGCCGTGCGGGGCGAAGGCGAGGCCGTGCCGCTCGGCGTACGTCTCCAGGAGGGCGAGGTTGTGCTCCACCGACTCGGCGGAGAGCGCGAGCACGGGAGTGGTGAACCCGCCGGTGAAGAGATTGCGGCGCTCGGCGGCGAGTTCTGCGACTGTCAGCCCTTCGGCGTCCGGCGGGAGCGCCTTGAAGCGGTGATCCACGCGCTCGTCGGCGAGTTCGGCGAGTCGTCCGACCGGGTTGCCTGCGGCCATGGGAGCCTCCTGGTGCGTCGTGTTGCAGCATGTGCAACGACCATTGCGCATATCGCTGAACGCTGTCTAACATCCGAGCCGATGCAGGGTCAATGGTGAGTCAGTGGTGAGGAGCCCGATCGTGACCGCGCCCGCGGACGAAGCAGCAGAACGAGATGGAGATGCCGCAGTGGTGGATGTGGTCTGCCTCGGCGAGTCCATGGTGACGTTCCTGCCCTCCCGGCCCGGCCGCCTCGCCGACGTACCCTCCTTCGGCCGCGGTATCGGCGGCGCCGAGTCCAACGTCGCCTGCGCCCTCGCCGCCGCCGGGCACCGCGCGCGGTGGGTGGGCCGGGTCGGCGCCGACGGCTTCGGCGACCACCTCGTCGCCGCCGTCGCCGCGTACGGCGTCGACACCTCCGCCGTCCAGCGTGACCCGCACCGCCCCACCGGCATCTACTTCCGTACGGCGACCGACCGCGACGCCGAGGGCTTCGAGGTCCTCTACTACCGCGCCGGGTCGGCGGCATCCGCGATGTCCCCTTGGAACATGCCGCTCGACGAGCTGGCCGCGGGCCGCGTACTGCACCTGTCCGGGATCACGGCGGCGCTGTCCGCCGACTGCCTGGCCCTGATGCGGGCGCTGACCGCGCGCCGCCCCGGCCGCCCGCTCGTCTCCTTCGACGTCAACTACCGGGCGCATCTGTGGAGGAGCGAGGCCGAGGGCCCCAGCGTCCTGCTCGACCTCGCACGCGGCGCGGACCTGGTCTTCGTCGGTGAGGACGAGGCGGAGGCGGCCTGGGGGGTCCGGGGCGCGGCCGAGATCCGCCGCACCCTGCCCGAGCCGGAGACGCTGGTCGTCAAGCAGGGCGCGACAGGCGCAACGGTCTTCACCCGCGCCACGGCGGCCGGCGCGTCCGACACCGTCACCACCGTCCCCGCCCTTCGCGTCGACGTCGTCGCCCCCGTCGGCGCCGGGGACGCCTTCGCCGCCGGGTTCCTCTCCGCGACCCTGCGCGGCCTGCCCGTACGCGACCGGGTCCGGCACGGTCACCTCATGGCCGCCGCCGCCCTCACCGTCCCCGGCGATCTCGGTACGCCGCCCACCCGCGCGCACGCCGATCGCCTCGCCGCCCTCGACGCCGACGCCTGGGGGACACTTCGTCTCGGCCCCGGCTGGACCGATGCAACGCAGCCACAGGGCGCCGCCGACCAGGAGGTACGTACGCCATGAGCCAGACCGTCGACCGAGCGCTGAGCATCCTGCCGCTGCTCGCCCAGGGACCCGCAGACCTCGGCCAGGTCGCGGAGCGCCTCGGCGTGCACAAGTCCACCGCGCTGCGTCTCCTGCGTACCCTCCTCGAGCACGGCCTCGTCTACCGGCAGCAGGACCAGCGCTACCGCCTCGGCGCCCGGCTCTTCGCCCTCGCCCAGGAGGCCGTCGAGAACCTCGACGTACGCGAGATCGCGCACCCGCACCTCGCCGCGCTCAACAGCGAGTGCGGGCACACCATCCACCTCGCCGTGTACGAGGAGACCGAGGTCGAGGTCCTCTACATCGACAAGGTCGAGAGCCGCTACCCCGTCCGCATGTACTCGCGCATCGGCAAGCCCGTCGCGATCACCGTCGCCGCCGTGGCCAAACTGCTGCTCGCCGACCTCCCCGAGACCGAGCGCCGCACCATCGCGGAGAAGCTCGACTACCCCACCTACACGTCCCGTTCGACGCCGAACGCCGCAGCCTTCCTCAAGGAACTGGCGCTCGTACGCGAACAGGGCTGGGCCACCGACCTCGGCGGCCACGAGGAGTCCATCAACTGCATCGGGGCCCCCATCCGCGGTGCGGACGGCCGGGTCGTCGCCGCCATGTCGGTGTCCGCGCCGAACGTCGTCGTCACCGCCGAGGAACTCCTCACCCTCCTGCCGCTGGTGCGCCGCACCGCCGACGCCATCAGCAGGGAGTACTCAGGAAACACCCCCCCGAAGGAAGCAGGCGCATGAGCGACAAGAGCGAGACGACCGCGAAGGCCGCGATCACCCCGTCCACCCACACCGCCCCGCCCGCCAAGTTCTCCCACGGCGTGCGCAAGGGCAACATCCTCCAGGTCGCCGGCCAGGTCGGCTTCCTGCCTGCCGTCGAGGGCCAGGCCCCGACCCCCGCCGGCCCGACCCTGCGCGCGCAGACCCTCCAGACCTTCGCCAACGTCAAGGCGATCCTGGAGGAAGGCGGCGCGAGCTGGGACGACGTGATGATGATGCGCGTCTACCTCACCGACACCGACCACTTCGCCGAGATGAACGCGATCTACAACGCGTACTTCGAGGAGCAGGGCCTCAAGGAGGCCCCCGCCGCCCGTACGACCGTCTACGTCGGTCTCCCCGCCGGGCTCCTCATCGAGATCGACGCGCTCGCCGTCCTCGGCTGAGCCGAGGCGCGTCACCCCCCTTCTTCCCGCACGCCGTACGTCGTCACGGCGCGGCGCCCACCGCTCGGGCGCCGCGCCGCGATACCCCCTGCCCCGAAAGCTCCATGGAATTACGAGGTCACCCTCATGCCCCTGCTCGTCGCCGCCGCCCCCGTTCCCGCGGAGACCCCACCCCACACCGGCGGTCTCCTCACCCTCATCGACGGCACGGCCGGTCTCCTCACCCTCATCGACGGCACGGCCGGTCTGCTGACCGTCGCGACCCTCGGCATCGCCCTGCTCCTCCTCCTGATCATCAAGGTCAGACTCCAGCCGTTCGTCGCGCTGCTCGCCGTCTCCATCGTCGTCGGCCTCGGCGCGGGCCTCTCCGTCACCGAACTCTTCGGTACGGTCCAGAAGTCCGCCGTCGTATCCGTCATCGAATCCGGCATGGGCGGCATCCTCGGCCACGTCGCGATCATCATCGGCCTCGGCACGATGCTCGGCGCGATACTCGAAGTCAGCGGTGGCGCGGAAGTGCTGTCCTCCCGCCTCCTGCACCTCTTCGGCGAGAAGCGAGCGCCCCTCGCCATGGGCCTGACCGGCCTCATCTTCGGCATCCCGGTCTTCTTCGACGTCGGCATCTTCGTCCTCGCGCCGATCGTGTACGCCGCCGCCAAGCGCTCCGGCAAGTCGATCCTGCTGTACGCGATGCCGCTGCTCGCCGGCCTCTCCATGACCCACGCGTTCCTGCCCCCGCATCCGGGACCGGTCGCCGCAGCGGGCCTCTTCCACGTCTCGCTCGGCTGGGTCATCCTCATGGGCATCGTCTGCGGCATCCCCGCCGTGCTCGCGGCCTGGGCGTACGCCGCCTGGATCGGCAAGCGCGTCTTCGTCGAGGTCCCGCACGACATGGTCGAGGCCGCCGAGGACGCCAAGGCCGCCGTCATCGCCGAGCAGACCGCCGCGGGCCGCAGCCCGCAGGAGCAGCCCGTTTCGCTCGCCACGGTCCTGTCCATCATCGGTACGCCGCTGGTCCTCATCCTCGCGGCGACGTTCTCCTCGATCGCGCTGGACCCCTCCACCCTCCGCTCGGTCATCGAGTTCTTCGGCAACCCCTTCGTCGCCCTGACGATCGCGCTGCTGATGGCGTACTACCTGCTCGGCATCCGGCGCGGCTGGTCGCGCAAGTCCCTGGAACAGGTGTCGACTTCGTCCCTCAAGCCGGTCGGCAACATCCTGCTGGTCGTCGGCGCGGGCGGCATATTCGGCGCGGTCCTCAAGGCGAGCGGCGTGGCTCAGGCCCTTTCCGACACGTTCAACGACGTGGGCCTGCCGGTCATCGTCCTCGCGTACCTGATCTCGCTGGTGCTGCGCGTCGCGCAGGGCTCGGCGACGGTCGCGATCGTCACCACGGCCGGCATCGTGCTGCCGCTCGTCGAGAACGGCGACCACTCTCAGGCCTTCCTGGCCCTGGTCATCATGGCCATCTCGGCCGGTTCGATCTTCGCCTCGCACGTCAACGACGGCGGGTTCTGGATCGTTGCCAAGTACTTCGGCATCTCGGAGCGGGACACGCTCAAATCCTGGACGGTGCTTGAGTCGGTCCTGTCGGTCGCGGGCTTCGCGGTCGCGGCGCTCCTGAGCCTGGTGATCTAGCCGTACGGTACGAGGCAGAGGGCGTCCCGGGACCCGTCCGTCCCGGGGCGCTCTTTCGCCTGTCGGCGATACTGGGCCGGGACGTGTGCGAGAGCGAAGGGCTGACTTCAGTGGAACAGACCGGACACCCGGGAGGCGCGACGCCGGGCCCGCCGAGCCCGTACGGGCAGCCGCAGCCGCAGCAAGGCTTCGGCCCCCCGCCACCGCCCTTCGCGCCCGCGCCGGCTCCTGCTCCTATGTACGCGCCCGCGCCTTCGCCGATGCCCGCAGGACCGGACTTCCTGGCCGCTGATCGGCGTAACGCCGTCGTGGTCGACGCCGAAGGCGTCTCGCTCGAAAACAACGGCGCCACCATCGACTTCCCCTGGCGCGACATCCAGACCGTCCACTACAAGCCCGGCCCCGGGGGCGAAGTCCTCATGGTGGCTGTAGTGCTGCCCGACGGCCGGTTCTACGAGGGGGTGGTGGCCGCCCGCAGCCAGGCGGCGCTCCAGCAGTGGTTCGCCGAACTCGCCCCGGTACTCGGTTACTACCTCGGCGGCCACGGCCGCTAGCGCTGTGGCCGCCGAGGCCTCATCGGGATTGCCCGAGGTTTGCCGCGGCGCCACGGAGCACGCCGGGTGCCAGTCGGCGATGGACGGCGGACAACGGGGGCCACACGACATGGCCCAGGCGCCGGTCATAGCGCAGGAAGGTACCCAACGACACCCGCCCGTCGGTTGCCTGTACGACGAGGTTGCAGGTCAGGAACCAGGAAGCAGCCTCGAGCCGGATCCAGCTCTCGCCACGTTCGGCGATCCGCCACCCGGCTACGGTGTCCGGCGATCGCCCTCGGCTGAGCCGGAGACCGAGGAGGCCCCGCCAAATCAGCCGCTCCCCGGCATCGGGGACGTCGCCGAACATGGCACGAGCCCACTGCTCCGGTGTCGTGACCGCATCCGTACCGGCATCCGCATCCGCATCCGCGCAGAGGGTGAATACGTCGACATAGTCGACGTCAGGCAACGAGCTGAGAGCGCGGACGGGCCCGGGGACGTTGTGCGTTCCCACGGCACTCTCAACGGTGGCCCCGCTACTGTCCTTCGGGCCTGGCCGGCCACGGTCCCGCCACGCGTGTTCCAACTGCCGAGTGAATGCCGGGAGAACGATGAAGCGCCGGAACGGCGAGATGGCGGCCATGTACAGCCGTCCGGACAGTCGGTTGGGCTTCACTAGGGCCGCCATTCGGAGCTCGTGTCCGCCACTCGCGGCCGGCGCCCATCCCAGGTGCATGACCGTGTGGACGGTCTTGTTCGCCACTTCGAGGGCGCACTCGTTGTCGAACTCGTACACCGGAGTGAACGGCCCAAACCCGGCGTCCGAGCCACCTGGGGCCTCGCGGAGGTCGCTCGGCAGACGGTCTTGCAGCGACCGGACCCGCGCCCCGATTCCCGCCTCGGGCTTGTCCCACCCAAAGAGAGCACCGAGCTTCCAGCGCACCGCGAACAGGAACCGGAGCGGCAAGGGGTCCTTCGTGTGTTCGGCGGCCGTCCGCATCGCAGCGAGCATGGTGGGGAAGTCGTCCGGCCCGGCGCCAGGCGTGCGGATCGCCCACACGTCCTCGAGCCGGAAGTCGCGGGCGAGTTCGTGGATTCGCCACGGACGGGTGGTGTGAGCAACGTCAGGGAGTCGCGTCATAATTGGCATCCACCTTCTGTACGGCGCCGTATAGAAGGACCCTAGCCGCTTTTATACGGCACCGTACAGACCTGGGAGGTTTCCGGTGGCAAGCGCCAAGACGCCGCGCGCGGCATGGATCGACGCCGGGCTGCGCGCCCTGGCGGCCGGGGGACCGGACGCTGTGCGGATCGAGGCGCTGGCCAGGTCGCTCGGGGTGAGCAAGGGCGGGTTCTACGGCTACTTCACCGACCGGTTCGCGCTGATCGAGGAGATGCTCGACAGGTGGGAGCGCGATGTCACCGACGACATCATCGAACGCGTCGATGCCGAGGGCGGCCACGGCCGGGAGCGCCTGCGGATTCTGTTCCGCATCGTGGAAAGCCGGGAAGGGCTGACCACCGACGTGAGCACAGAGCTGGCGATCAGAGACTGGTCGCGGCGCGATCCTGCTGTGGCGCACCGGTTGCGGCGTGTCGACAACCGGCAGATGAACTACCTGCGTGAGCTGTTCCGGGAGTTCTGCCACGACGAGGACGAGGTGGAGGTCCGCTGCACCATCGTCGCATCGGTACGGGTGGCGGCCCACTTCATGGCTTTCGACCACGGGACGCGAACCCACGACGAGGTCCAGCGCTTGCTGCTCCAGCGGGTGCTGGAGTAGCCCACAGCACCAGTAGCAACGCACGACCGGAGGGCGCCCGAACGCGGACGCGTACGTCCACGGGGCCCCTCCGGCCGCCTGACCTCCGATCAGCTGCCGGAGCCGCAGTACTGCTGCTCCTTCCCGATGGACCGGTACATGCAGTCCGAGTTCTCCAGCAGTTGCAGCACCGCGTCCCGGTTGCGGCTGGTCTCGCGCTCGATCACCTCGTCGGGCGGATAGAAACCGCCGCCCCCGAAGCCGCTCGGGTACATCTCGAAGGTGTACCCGAAGACCTTCTGGTTGCCCCACAGCCAGTCGTCGATCGACCCGTCCGTGATGTAGAGGTCGCTCGACTGCTCGGGGGTGTAGCCGTTGCTCGCGGCCATCTTCTGTCCGACGGCGGCGAAGGCGTTGCGGTCGTCCTGGGTCATGCCGGGCGCCGTGTCCGCCTTCGTGTAGCCGAACGGCCAGAGCACCAGCTCGCTGTACGTGTGGAAGTCGATGCCGGTCCTGATCTGCTGCTTCCCGCCGACGACCCGCGAGCGGACGAAGTCGGCGACGACCTTCACCTCGGGGGCGGACTCGGCGGCCCGGCCCCGGTACGTCTCGGAGCTGAACGAACCCGAAGAGCCGCCGCAGCAGCCCCACTTGTAGTTCCAGTTGCGGTTCATGTCCGTACCGACGTACGACGACCCGGAGTTGGGCTGCCGGTTCTTGCGCCAGCTGCGGTACGAGCCGGAGGCGATGTCGTACTCGCCGCCGTCCGGGTTGAGGTCCGGCACGATCCAGATCTCGCGGCTGTTGACGACATTGGTGATCCGGGAGTCCGAGCCGTAGCCCGCGCCCAGTTCGCGCAGCAGGTAGAGCGCCATCTCGACGGTCAGGTGCTCGCGGGCGTGCTGGTGGTGGGTGAAGAGGACCTCGGGCTCGTTCTCGTCGGTCGCCACGTTGTCGCTGATCTTGATGGCGATGAGATCGCGGCCCTGGTACGACTTGCCGATGACGCGCTTGCTCATGAGATTCGGGTACTGCTGCAACCGCTGGTTGATCTCCGCGTTCATCTCGGCGTAGTTGTGATAGCGCGAGTCGGCCGGCGGGAAGTCCAACGGCTCGACGGCCAGTCCGCCGGTACGGGCGGGCGGCCCCGGCAGCGCCTTCGGGGCGTATCCGAGCGCCTTGAGCCGCTTGAGCTGCTCGGCGTTGGCGCTGACGACGACCGAGTGGTCGTCGGCCTCGTCCACCGAGACTCCGGTGGCCGCGACGGCGGTACGGGCGGCGGCGGTGGCCGGACCGTGGATCTCGTACTGCCTGATCACTTCTTCCGCTGCGGCGGCGGGGGTGGGCCGTGCCTCTGCCGTGGTCGCGCTCGCGGTGAGCGGCGCTGCCACGGCGAGAGCCACGAGGGCCGCGAGGCCCGCGAGGGTGGCGGACTTGGCGGACCCTCTTCCGCGTATGCGAAGTCGCATGCTGTCTCCTGGGTGGGGAGTGTGGGGGTGTGCGACGCATGTCGTGCGGGAGTGCTGGCCCACATGGTGAGGGCATGGCATGGACAGGTCAAGGGCGTGGTTCGGCCATACGCCCGCGCCGCCGCGCTCTCGCGTACCCCTTGCGCGAGTGCCCCCCGCCCCGCTTTGGTGATCTCGATCGCTGTCGGGGACCAACGGGAGGACGCCGAGATGACAGGCACGACACAGAGCGGCACGGGAGAGGCCGTCGCGCAGCCGCGCAAGTCCAGTTGGAAGTACATCGGCCCCGGAATCGTCGTCGCCGCGACCGGCGTCGGAGCCGGTGACCTCGTCGCGACGCTGATCGCGGGCAGCAAGTTCGGCTACACGCTGATGTGGGCGGCCGTCATCGGCTGCCTGGTCAAGATCTCCCTCGCCGAAGCCGCCGGCCGCTGGCACCTGGCCACCGGCCGCACCCTCTTCGAGGGCTGGCGCAGCCTCGGCCAGTGGACCACCGTCTACTTCGCGATCTACGTCGTCATCTGGGGCTTCGTCTACGGCGCGACGGCCATGTCGTCCTCCGCCCTCCCCATCGTCGCGCTGTTCCCCGACGGACCGGGCCTCAAGACGTGGGCGATCATCACGGGCCTGATCGGCCTGGCCTTCGTCTGGTTCAACCAGTACGCCGTCTTCGAGAAGGTCATGACGGTCCTGGTCGGCGTGATGTTCGTGATCGTCGTGTACGTCGCGGCCCGCGTCGGCCCCGACGTCGGTGCGTCCTTCGCCGGCCTGGTCCCGGTCCTTCCCGACGGCTCGCTCCTCTACACCCTCGGCCTGATCGGCGGCGTCGGCGGCACGATCACCATGGCGGCGTACGGCTACTGGGTGAACGCCAAAGGCTGGACCAACACCGGCTGGATGAAGGTGATGCGCCTCGACAACCGCGTCGCGTACATCACCACGGGCGTCTTCGTCGTCGCCATGCTGATCGTCGGCGCCGAGCTGCTGCACTCCTCCCAACTCGCCCTCACCAAGGGCGACCGCGGCCTGATCGACCTCGGCAAGATCCTGGAGGACCGCTACGGGGTGGTCACGGCCAAGCTCTTCCTCATCGGCTTCTTCGCCACGTCCTTCTCGTCCCTCATCGGCGTGTGGCACGGCGTGAGTCTGATGTTCGCCGACTTCGTCGAGCGGTTCCAGCGCGACCGCAAGGGCGCCCCGGTCGAGGTCGGCACGGTCGAGGAGGTCGCGGCCGGCGTGAAGGAACGCTCGGTACCGTTCCGGGCGTACCTGCTGTGGCTGACCTTCCCGCCGATGACCCTGCTGTGGCTGGACCAGCCGTTCGGCCTGGTCGTGGTGTACGGCGTGCTGGGCGCCTTCTTCATGCCGTTCCTGGCGCTGACGCTGGTGTGGCTGCTCAACTCCACCCGTACGCCGAAGGAGTGGCGCAACGGCATGCTCAGCAACGTGATGCTGGTGGCGGCGGGCCTGCTGTTCGTCGTGCTGTGCGTACAGCAGGTCAGGGAGCTGCCCTGGTAGACGCTTCGGCGCGGTGCAGCGCCGCCGGGGGAGCGGCGGCGCTGCACGGGGGTCCGGCTAGGGCAGGTTGTGTACGTGCGGCCCCACCGCGTTCGACCAGGCGTTGCCGGCCGTCGCGTCCCAGTTCGTGGACCACGTCATGGCGCCGCGCAGGCCGGGGTAGGTCTTGGCGGGCTTGAACGATCCGCAGCCGGTCCCGCGCGTCAGGCAGTCCAGCGCGTTGTTCACGATGGACGGGGAGACGTACCCACTGCCCGCGCCCCGCGTGGACGCCGGTACGCCGATGCCGACCTGGCTCGGGGCGAGGCCGCCCTCCAGCTGGATGCAGGCGAGCGCGGTGAGGAAGTCGACGGACCCCTGCGAGTAGACCTTGCCGTCGCAGCCCAGCATGGAACCGCTGTTGTAGTACTGCATGTTGACGACGGTCAGGATGTCCTTCACCGCGAGCGCCGTCTTGAAGTACTCGGTCCCGGTGTTCTGCATGTCGATGGTCTGCGGCGCCATGGTCAGGACCAGCCCGGATCCCGCCTTGGCGGAGAGCTGGCGCAGCGCCTTGGTGAGGTAGACCGAGTTGATGCCGTGCTCGAGGTCGATGTCGACGCCGTTGAAGCCGTACTCCTGCATGAGCGCGTACGTACTGTTGGCGAAGGCGGTCGCGGAGGCGTCACTGTTGATGGTGACGTTGCCCTTTTCCCCGCCCACCGAGATGATCACCGACTTCCCGGCGGCCTTCTTCGCGGCGATGTCGGCCTTGAAGTCGGCGACGCCGGCGTATCCGACAGCCGGATCGAGATTGAAGACGATCTGCCCGGGCGTGGCAGTCGAGTCGGCGAAGGAGACAGCGATGATGTCGTACTGCACCTGCACGTCACGCAGCTTCTGGACGGTCGCGCCGTTGTTGAAGTTCTGCCAGTAACCGGTCAGCGCGTGCTTGGGCACGGCGGGCCCGGGGCCCGGGTCACCGCCGCCGGGAGCGGTCCGGCCGCTGACCGAAGCCGACTTGGGGGACTCGCCGGCGGAGTTGGTCGCGGCCACCTGGAAGTTGTACGCCGTGTCCGCGGCCAGCCCCGAGACGGTCGCGGAGGTTTGGGTCACGGACTGGACCTTAGTACCACCGCGGTAGACGTTGTAGCCGGTCGCGCCGCTCACGCCCGACCAGGAGAGCGCGACGGACGACGAGGTCGTGGCGCCGACGGTGAGCCCGGCGGGGGCGGCCGGTATGCCCGGCTCGGGATCGGTGCCTCCGCCGCCGTCGGGGCCGAAGACGGAGAGGTCGTCGGCGTAGTAGGCGCTCTGGCCGTACCAGCCGTGGGTGTAGACCGTCACGGAAGTGGTGGAGGGCCCGGCCTTGAAGCTGGTGGTGAGCTGCTTCCAGCCGGACGAGTCGGGCGTCCAGGTGGAGACGTCGGTGGTGCCGGTGCCGCTGGCGCCGAGGTAGGCGTAACCGCCCTGCACCCAGGCGCTGAGGGTGTACGTCGCTCCGGGCTTCACGGTGACGGTCTGCGAACAGCGGGCGTTGTCCTGCCCGGCCGGAGTGGCTTTGAGGGCAGCGGCGCCACCGTGGGCGGGGGAAGGAACGGTGACGCCGCTGCCTGCGGAACAGGCCCAGTTGCTGAGCCCGGACTCGAAGCCGGCATTCTTGGCTACGTTCACGTCGGCGGCTTGGGTCGCGGCTTGGGCGGCGGGGGCGGCCAGCCCGGCGGTGAGGAGTGTGGCGGCGGTGAGAGCTATGAGGGGAAACGCTGGGCGGTCCACTTGCAGCCTCCGGTGGGGGAGTGTGGGGAGGAGTCGCTGGGACGGTGGCCACCGTTTGTTGTTGGTCGTTAAAATGGTTCAGACCAATTGACTTGTCAAGACCTCTGGCGGAGCGGTCAGTTGCCCACTCGCGACGCTCGCGGTGACCGCGGCTCGCACCAGACGGCCCCGCTGACGCGGGCGCCGCAATCGAGCCACGTGGCCCGGCCTTCCGAGCGCGGCGGCCACGCCGTCCGTGATCGGCTATGCGCCGAGAGACCGCACGATTCAGGTTTTGCTGAATTCAGGAACCTGTGTATGTTCGGACGATGCTGACCATCACCCCGGAGGTCGAGGTGCTCGCGCGCTTCGGCCGTGCCCTCGCCGACCCGATCCGTTGCCAGCTACTACTGGCTCTGCGGGACGCCCCCGCCTACCCGTCCGACCTCGCCGAGAGGATCGGAGTCTCTCGGACCCGGTTGTCGAACCACCTGGCCTGCCTGCGCGACTGCGGCCTGGTTGTTGCCATCCCCGACGGCCGACGCACCCGCTACGAGCTCGCCGACCATCGTCTGGGCCACGCGCTCGACGACCTGCGCACTGCGGTCGTCGCCGTCGAGACCGACCGCACCTGTGTCGATGCCGACGCAAAGGGCTGCTGCTGATATGGCTTCGATATCCCCGGCCCGCCGCGATGTGCTGACCCGGCACATACGTCTGCTGGTCGCGGCGACGATCACCTACAACGTCATCGAAGCGATCGTGGCCATCACCGCCGGCGCCCTCGCCTCCTCCACCGCACTGGTGGGGTTCGGCCTCGACTCCGTCATCGAAGTGTCCTCCGCACTCGCCGTCGCCTGGCAGTTCTCGGCCGCCGATCAGGCTGTCCGCGAAGCGCGCGAGAAGACCACCCTGCGGATCATCGCCGTCTCCTTCTTCGTACTCGCCGCCTACATCGCCGTAGACGCGATCCGCGCACTGACGGGCACCGGCGAAGCGGAGCACTCCACCCCCGGCATAGTGATCGCAGCCCTCTCCCTGGCGGTCATGCCTTTCCTTTCCGCCGCCCAGCGACGAGCCGGCCGCGAACTCGGCTCCGCCTCCGCAGTCGCGGACTCCAAGCAGACCCTGCTGTGCACGTACCTCTCCGCCGTCGTCCTGGTCGGCCTGCTCGCCAACAGTCTCTTCGGCTGGTCCTGGGCCGACCCGATCGCCGCACTTGTCATCGCCGCTGTCGCAGTCAAGGAAGGCCGCGACGCCTGGCGCGGAGATGCCTGCTGCGGCCCCGTCCCGACGGTCTCCACGGCTTCCGTCGAGACCGGCGCCTGCGGCTGCAAGCCCGGCTGCACCTGCTGCTGACCAGCGACCCGCACAGTCACAGCGCCGGGGACCGCCGGTTCCTCCACGACACCACCATCAAGTGCCACAAACCCAGCACATGACGCATCCCCAGGTCGCCACAGTGGTGTCAACTAGGGCATAAGCACCGGCCGTTTTCGTCTTCTGTCGGTTTCGGCCCATCCCGCCCCGCCGAGGACCTCAAACCGCCCCACCAACCGGGCCGTCCGGTCCGATCACCGGGGCCCGAAACCCCCAGACGCAACCAGTGGTTCACCGGCGAGGGGACCGACCCCGCCCTGCCGCGCCCCCGCCCCCAACGCCCCGTACGAGAAAAAGGAAAAGTGTTCTCCGCCACGTAGGCCGTGGATAAAGTGCTGGTGCAGCACGACGGAGCAGCATCGATCTGCGTACGCCGCCGCGGTCCGCCGGGATCAGCGGCGTACGGAGTGAACGGGGAAACCAACGTGCCGACCGCGATCGCAGTCACCAGCGCCGACTTGGTGTTGCCGCCCACTGATCAACAGACCCCGACCGCCGCCCTGCTCCAGGCCCCGGACGCCCAGCCGCTCGAAGCGGCCCTCGTCGACATGAACGTCATGCTGGAGCGGTACGGGTACGTCGTCGCCGTCTATCCCGCCTCGATCCCCGCCGCCCACGAACGCCGCCTCCACATCCTCCGCTCCATGCTGGAGACCGACCGGCTGGCACTCCTGAAGCTCGACCTGCCACCCCTGGGCATCGCCGTACTCGTACGCCAGCTACGGCAGTTGTCGATCTGCGACTTCAGCGCCGGTGTCGTCGCCTCCGCCGCCAGGCTTCTCTCTCACTACATCTACGCCGGCGCGCTGCTCAACTCCGTCACCAAACTCGACCGCGTTCCCGTCAGCCTCAAGTCGCACGCGAAGTCGTGGATGCCAGGTACGCAGTTCGGGGTACTGGCCAATCCGAACCCGCAGCTGATCAAGATCAGTAGCAGCGCGGCGGGGGCGGGCCCCGCCGACGGTTACGGGGCCGGGCTCGCCGGGCCGGAATTCGCCACCCAACTGCTTGTCGGTAAAGGGTCCCTGGTCTCCGACTGGGTCACCGGAACGCTCGCCCCCGCCTGGCAGGTCTCCGGCGTACACGAAACCGGACTGCCCGCCGACTCCCCGCGCTGGTGGGGCACAGCGAAGATGATCGAGTTCGCCGCGTTCCTGCCGGACATCTCCGTGCTCTATCAACTCGTTGCGTCCGTGCGGCGGGAGAAATGCCACTGGTGCGGCGTCGAACTCATCGGTGATCGCTGCGGCTTCTGTTCGGCCCCCATCACCCCACCACCCGAGAACCAATCCCGCGCGGTCGGTGTCTTGAACCAGGGGTCGCCCTAGCACCGCGCGGGGCACCATATCTCTTGTGCAGCACAACTGTTCCACGTGTTCCATCGCTTCATGCACGCGCCGCACCACCCCGCTCAATGTCCGTTGATCCGACGTTCCTGATCGAGGTAGCCCGACTCCATGAACTCACGTCAGCGCCGCGGCGTCATTCTGCTGCTCCTGTCGGTTCTCTGCGCCTTCGGGGCGTTCGCCGGCGTGCTCTCGGTGATCAGCGATGTGAACTCCAAGGTGGGCCCGGAAGTCGCGGCGTACCGGCTCAAGAGCGACGTGGCGCCGTACAAGCAGCTCGACGCGGGCCAGTTCGAGAAGATCTCGATGCCGAAGCGGTGGCTTTCCGCCAATGCCGTGACCGACATTTCAGAGGTACGGGGAAAGATCGCGGTGACCCAGCTCCAAAGGGGCTCGCTCCTCCAGAGCGACATGATCGTGAAGAAACCCGAGCTCGGTTCCGGGGAGCAGGAAATCGCGATCATGATTGATGCCGCCACGGGAGTGGCGGGCAAGATCAACCCCGGTTCGAGCGTGAACATCTATGCCACTTTCGAGGGCGAGGACGAAGGGCAGCCGAACAAGTCCCAGGTCATCGTCTCCGGCGCTCGCGTGCTCGACGTCGGCAAGATCACGGCGCTGGAGCCCGGCAACAGCAACAGCGACCGCAGGCGCAAGGCCACCGACGCCGTACCGATCACTTTCGCTCTGAACACGCTCGATGCCCAGCGCGTGGCGTACGCAGAGTCCTTCGCCGAGCATGTGCGCCTGGCCCTCGTGGCCGACGGCAGCGACACCACGATTTCGCCGCGCGACCGTGAGTACACCCTCGACGGGGACAAGTGAGGACCGGCGTATGACGACTCGTATCCTCCCGGCGGTCGGCGATCCTGATGCCGCCCGCGCCATCACCACCCTCCTCAGCCAGCTCCCCGACGCGGAACCGGCCGCTCCGGTCACGGACTCGACGGCGCTTCTCGACACCCTCGCGCGGCTCGCGGGCGAGTCGCTCGACGAGCTGCCCGAGGTGGTCCTCGTCCACGAGCGCATCGGACCGGTTCCCGCGCTGGAGCTGATCCGGGAGGTGGCTCTCCGCTTTCCGGCGGTCGGCGTCGTTCTCGTCACCGCCGACACCGGCCCCGCGCTCTTCACGGCCGCCATGGACTCGGGCGCGCGCGGCCTGGTCGGACTGCCGCTCGGTTACGAGGAGTTGGCGGCCCGCGTCCAGGGCGCCGCCTCCTGGTCCACAGGCGTACGCCGCCACCTGGGCACGGGGCCGGACGTCTTCACGGGACCAGGCGGCACGGTGGTGACGGTCACGGGCGCGAAGGGCGGCACGGGGGCCACGGTCGTCGCCGTACAGCTCGCACTCGCGGCGAAGGCGTCGGGGCGTACGGTCGCTCTGGTCGACCTGGATCTGCAGTCCGGGGACGTGGCGTCGTACCTGGACGTGCAGTTCCGGCGCTCGATCGTCGACCTGGCCGGCATCGCCGACATCTCGCCGCGCGTACTCCAGGACGCGGTCTTCTCCCACCCCACGGGCGTCAGCCTGGTGCTGGCACCGGCGGAGGGTGAGCGCGGCGAGGAGGTCACCGACCGGGTGGCGCGGCAGGTGGTGAGCGCGCTCCGCAACCGCTACGAGGTCGTGGTCGTCGACTGCGGTACGCAGATGAACAGCGCGAACGCCGCAGCCATCGAAATGGCCGACCAGGCGGTGCTCGTCGTCACGCCGGACGTGGTGGCGGTACGGGCGGCCAAGCGCATGGTGCGGATGTGGGACCGCCTCCAGATCCGTAAGGCGGAGGAGACGACCACCGTCGTCAACCGCCACAACCGCAACACGGAGATCCAGCCGCCGCTGGTGGAACGGATCACGGGCACGAAGGTCGCGCGGGCCGCGATCCCGGCCAACTTCAAGGAACTCCAGGCCGCTACGGACTCTGGCCGCATGCAGGACCTGGACAGCCGAGGCACGGTCAGGCAGGCGCTGTGGGCGCTGGCCGGCGAGCTGGGGCTGGTGAAGCCGGCGGCGGGAGGAGGAGGCAAGGGCGGCGGGAGGCTGCTGAGGAGCGACCGGGGGGCGATCGGGTTCCGGGGGCGGGGCAAGGACCGGGACCGCAACCAGGACCGGGATCGGGGCGCTGTCACTGTCGAGCTGGCCGGCATGGCTCCTCTCATCCTCTTTGTGATGATCGCGATGTGGCAGGCAGTGCTGTTCGGCTACACGTTCTCGCTGGCGGGCAACGCGGCGGACGAGGGCGCGCGGGCGGCTACGGCGGCTGCGACGAGCGGCGGCGGGACGGAGGCAGCCTGTGAAGCCGCTGCGCAGGAACACCTTCCGTCGTCGTGGCAGGGCGACGCCGAGATCGACTGTGCGCCGGAGGGCAACCTGTGGCAGGCGAGCGTCAAACTCACCACCCCGATCCTCTTCCCCGGAGCCGGCAACTTCCCGTGGGCCGTGGACGGCAGCGCCGGCGCTGCTCTGGAGGGGGACTAGAAATGAGATTCTTACGCCGCCGGATCGCACGCCGCCGGATCAGCGGTCACGACCGTGACCGGGACCGCGACCGAGGCGCAGCCATCCTGGAGTTCGCCGGCTTCCTGCCCATCCTGCTGATCGTCGCTATGGCCGGTATCCAGCTCGGCATCGTCGGTTACGCCGCCTCCCAGGCGGGCACCGCAGCGCGGGCGGCCGCCCGTACGCAGGCGCAGGACGAGCTGCACGGCCAGGGTGAGGCGACCGGCAAGGCGGCGATGAGCGACTGGCTGGCCGAAGGTACGAATATCGACTTCATCGAGGGCGAGACCGTCACCGCCACAGCCAAGGTGTCGATCCCCTCGGTCGTCCCAGGCATGGCCGACTTCGGCGAGGTCGAGCGCTCGGTGACGATGCCCGCCGACCAGGAGGAGCGGTAGTAGCCCCGCCCGGTACGAGAGGTCCGTACGAAAGGTCCGCACGAAGGAACCGCACGAGCGATCCGCACGAGCGCGAGGAGTCACGCACATGAGTCTGCGGGCACGCATCACCGCCCCCGACGAGCACGCGGGAGGACGGGAGGACGGCCACCTGGTCGCCACCTACCGGACCAAGCTGCTCGAGGAGATCGACCTCGCGGAGATGTCCTCGCTCGCGGCGGGCGAGCGGCGGGCCCGGCTGGAGCGCGTACTCGCCCACATCATCAGCCGCGAGGGGCCGGTCCTCTCCACCGCCGAGCGTTCCCAGCTCATCCGCCGCGTCGTCGACGAGGCGCTCGGGCTCGGCGTACTCGAACCGCTCCTCGAAGACGCCTCCATCACCGAGATCATGGTGAACGGCCCCGACTCGATCTTCGTCGAGCGGGCCGGCCGCGTCGAGCAGCTGCCCATGCGCTTCGCGTCCAACGAGCAGCTGATGCAGACGATCGAGCGCATCGTCTCGACCGTCAACCGCCGCGTCGACGAGTCGAATCCGATGGTCGACGCCCGCCTCCCGTCCGGCGAGCGCGTCAACGTCATCATCCCGCCGCTGTCCCTCACCGGTCCGACCCTCACGATCCGCCGCTTCCCGCGCGCGTACCGCCTCCAGGAGCTCATCAGCCTCGGCACCCTCGACGAGCAGATGCTGATGCTGCTGTCCGCCCTCGTCCGCGCCCGCTTCAACGTCATCGTGTCCGGCGGTACGGGCTCCGGAAAGACCACGCTCCTCAACGCGCTGTCCGGCCTCATCCCCGATCACGAGCGCATCATCACCGTCGAGGACGCGGCCGAGCTCCAGCTCCAGCAGGCGCACGTCATCCGCCTGGAGACCCGCCCGCCCAACGTCGAGGGCAAGGGCCAGATCACCATCCGTGATCTCGTACGCAACTCCCTGCGCATGCGCCCCGACCGCATCATCGTCGGTGAGGTGCGCGGCGGCGAGACGCTCGACATGCTCCAGGCGATGTCGACCGGCCACGACGGCTCGCTCGCCACCGTCCACTCCAACAGCGCCGAGGACGCGCTGATGCGCCTGCAGACTCTCGGCTCGATGTCGGAGGTCGAGATCCCGTTCGAGGCGCTCAGGGACCAGATCAACAGCGCTGTCGACGTCATCGTGCAGCTGTCGCGCCTGGCCGACGGCTCCCGCAAGATCAGCGAGATCGCGGTTCTGGTGTCCCACGGCCGGGAGCGGTTCCAGATCGCCACCGTCTCGCGCTTCGTCGCCCAGCCGATGAGCGCGGACCGCATCGTCCACGGCCGGTTCGAACACCTCGGTCTGCCGCGCCGCATCGCGGACCGGCTGCACCTCGCGAACGAGCCGATCCCGCCCGCGTTCGGCGTCGTATCGGAACTGGACGATCCGCTCAGTCCGCTCAATCCGCTCTATGTCCGAGAGGCCCAGTAGGTACGCCATGAACAATCCCGCAATGCTGGCGATCGGCAGCACGCTGCTCTGCGGCGCCCTCGGTGTGGCCGGGCTGCACACGTACGTCTCGGGCAAGGCCCAGCGTGCCGCCCTCGTCGAGCGCCTGGCCATCACCGGCCCCCACTCCATGGGCCGGCAGCGGCGATTCATGGGTGTCGACCGGCGGCTTCGGAAGACCGCGCTCGGCAGGAAGATCCACACGCGGCTCTCGGCCACCGGACTCGACCTGACAGCGGGCGAGTTCTTCGTGTACGTGGTCGTCGGCGTGGCCGCGCTGTGGCTGATCGCCTCCTCGGTACTGGCCCCCTTCTTCGGCCCCGTCGCCGGTCTGGTCGCCGTCTGGGGAGGCAGCGCGTTTCTCAACTGGCAGCGGCAGAAACGGATCGAGGCCTTCATCAACCAGCTTCCCGACCTGTCCCGGATACTCGCCAACGCGACGGCCGCCGGACTGGCCCTGCGTACCGCGCTGAGCATGGCGGCCGAGGAACTGGAGGCACCGGCCGGCGAGGAACTCGCGGGTGTGGCAAACCAGTTGGCAGTCGGGCGGTCCATCGACGATGCCCTGGGGGAGCTGGCCGAACGCCTGCCGTCGCGCGAGCTCGTCGTGCTGGTCACGACCCTGGTGCTCTCCAACCGGGCCGGCGGCACGGTCGTCGGATCGCTCCGAAACCTCACCGAGACGCTGGAGGAGCGCAAGGAGACGCGACGGGAGGTCCGCACGATGCTGGCCGAAGTCAATGCGACCGCGTACACGATCCCGCTTCTCGGCCTCGGGGCAATGATCATGCTCAACTCCGTCACCCCGGGCTCCATGGAGCGGATGACCAGCAGCCCGGTCGGCCAGATCATCGTGATCGTGGCCATAGGGCTGTACGCGCTCGGGTTCATAGTGATGCGCCGCCTGGGAAAGATCGACGTCTGAATCCGCGCTCCCGCATACGAATTGCCCGTACGAATCGCCTGTACGAATCGCCCGTACGAGCTGAAACAGGAGGTGCCCGGCATGGGACTGCTTCTCGCGCTGGTGGTCGGTCTGAGTGTCGCGGGCGTGTTCCAGGGCATCAAGATGTACCGCGCCGAGGCCAAGATCCCCGGGGATCTGGCCGTCGCCCTGGAAATCGGTGCCTCGCGTGTCTCCGGGACCGAATCGGCGGTCGACCGCCTCGGTATGCGCTTCGCCCCGGGCGTGCTCCGCGTCATGGGGCCGAGGATGGTGGACAAGAAGCGCCGCAAGATCGACATGGCGGGGAACCCCGGCGGCCTCACCGTCGACAGGTACGCCGCGCGCCGCGCCGTATACGGCCTGTTCGGCGGCTTCTCGGCCCTCGTACTGCTGATGGCAGACCTGCCGCTGTTCGGTGTCTTCTGCGTCGCCTACGGGTGGTTCGCGGCGGACGTCACCATCTGGCAGGCCATCCGCGAACGCAAGGACGTCATCGAGCGGACCCTGCCCGACTTCCTCGACGTACTCGCCGTCGTGGTCAGCGCGGGCCTGGGCTTCCGGCAGGCGCTGGACCGCGTATCGGAGAAGTACGAAGGCCCGTGGGCGGACGAGCTGCGCATAACCCTCCGCCAGATGGACATGGGCGTGAGCCGGCGCCAGGCCTTCGACGAGCTGCGCAGACGCAACGAGTCCGAACAGGTCTCGCAGTTCGTGACGGCGCTCCAGCAGGGCGAGGAACTCGGCGCGCCGATCGCCGACACCCTGATCCAGATCGCCAACGACATGCGCCGCACCGACGCCCAGAACTCGCGGCGCCGCGCCGCGAAGGCGATTCCCAAGACGACGGTGGTCACGCTCGCGTTCATGGTTCCGGCGACGCTGCTCCTCATCGTGACCAACATGTTCCTGGGGTCGGAGACCGACTTCGGCTCGGTCTTCGGCGGCTGACGGCCATGGCGTCGCTTCCCACGATCCGGCTCGGCCTCCGGTCCGTCCTCGGGTCCGGCGTCCGCTCCGGCCTCCGCCCCGGCCCCCGGTCGGGGCATGAGCTTCAGGGTGGCGCGGCCGCCCCGGAAGTGGCCCCCGCGTCCGCCCTCGCCGACGACGTACCGGCACCGAGCATCCCGATCCAGATCAACGCCCTGCAGGCGCTGTGCCGCCAGGTCTTCGGCTTCCGCCTCGCCATGATCGCGCTGGGCGCGCCCTTCGCGCTCGCCAGGGCCGGGGGGCAGTTCGGCGGCTGGCTGGTCGGCGGGGCCGTGGTCTTCAGCTTCGTGGGCTCGTATGCGATGCTGCGGGACTGGGAGGTGTTCGGCCCCCTGCTCATCAAGTACCGCACGCTGATGGGCGTGGACGTGCTCTTCGGCTCCGTCCTGCTGCTGACGGCCTCCCCGGATTCGGCCCTCGGCTACGCCACCGTGTGTACGCCGCTCCTCGCGGGCCTGCTGTACGGCTGGCGGGGCGCGGGTATCTTCACCGCGATCCAGATTCTCTTGCTGGCGGCGGCGTACACGGCCTGGGCGGAACGGATGGCGAGCCCGGCCAGCACGCTGCTGATAAGCGGTTTCTGTGTGGCGGCCGGAATCATCGGCGTAACGCTTCGGAATCTGATGTTCCGTTTCGGAGCGGCCACACAGGCCCTTTCCGAGGCCAATGCCCGGCTCGCGGTCACGGACGCGGTGGAGGGCGAACGGGCCCGTCTGGCCCGCGAGATGCACGACTCGGTCGCCAAGACCCTGCACGGCGTCGCCATGGCGGCGGAGGGACTGGCGCAGTCCGCCGACCGCATGGACCCGCTGACCGTCAAGCACCAGGCGGGCATGGTCGCGCGCT
The DNA here is from genome assembly GCF_056836825.1 of Streptomyces sp. TRD_SC_5. Classification (NCBI taxonomy): domain Bacteria; kingdom Bacillati; phylum Actinomycetota; class Actinomycetes; order Kitasatosporales; family Streptomycetaceae; genus Streptomyces; species Streptomyces sp. TRD_SC_5. The sequence continues at coordinate 4,727,836 of NZ_JBWZZS010000001.1, forward strand.
CGGCGCGGCGGGCGGCGGCGGAGTCCCGCGAGATCCTCTCGGACCTGCGCAGGCAGGCGGATTACGACACCGGGGGAGTGGCGGTAGGGGACGAACTCGCGGCGCGGCTGGCGGATTTCGGGCAGCGTACGGGCATTGGGACGGCGTTCCGTGTGGTGGGCGAGACGCCGCAGTCGCAGCCGCCCGTACCGCTTCTGGCGCAGGTACCTCCGGCCCCCGTACCGACCGTCCCACATGCGATCGCGCGCCACCTCCTGACGATCGCCACGGAGGCCATGGAGAACAGCCACCGCCACGCCCACGCCTCCCGGGTGACGGTGGAGTTCGGCATGGTCGACGGCGTACTGCGCATCAGCGTGCTCGACGACGGCCGGGGCCTGCCCGCAGGCATCAGCCTCGAAGACCTGCGCAAGGCCGGCCACTTCGGGCTGGTGGGGATGGTCGAGCGGGCGGCCGGTATCGGCGCTCGTATCCGCATCGGACGGGGCCGCAGCGCGGGAGGCACTGAAGTACGCCTGGAACTCCCGGCGGCGGCGCTGACACCGACGACGGCCGGGACCGGCCGACAACCGTCGTCGTCTTTGTCTTTGTCGGCATTGCCACCGCTTCCACCGCTTCCACCACCGATGAGGCTCTCGAACTGAGCCAACGCCCACTGCCCACCGCCCACCGTCCCTAGTCAGTAACTCTCCAACCCTCCCGAGAGGAGGCCGCACCATGCCGGACGAAAGCTCGTACAGTTCCGGGCCCCGCCAGTCCGTGTCGTCGCCGTCCCACGTGTCCCAGCACATGTCGTCGCACACGATCGAACCCCGCTCGGAACACACCCCATCCGGGGTCCGCGTTCCCCCGCCGGCGGCGGCATTCCCCGATCCGTCCCTGTCCCCGTCCCCCTTCGACACCCCCGACCCTTTCGGTGCGCCGTCCCTCCTGCGTGTCGTGATCGCTGACGACAACCCGGTCGTACGGGCAGGGCTCACCGTTCTGCTCGGCGGCCGCGACGACGTAGAGGTCGTAGCGGAGGCAGCCGACGGCCGCCAGGCCCTGGCCGAGGCTCACCATCACCGCCCGGATGTCGTGCTGCTGGATGTGCGCATGCCGGGCGTCGACGGCATCTCCGCGCTGCCGTACCTGGTCCAGGTGGCGCCGGTGATGATGCTGACGTACAGCCGCGAGAGCGAGATCGTGCGTGAGGCGTTGCGGCTCGGTGCGGGCGGCTACTTGGTGCACGGCGAGTTCACGGCCGAGCAGCTGGTCGGCGCCGTACGGGACATCAAGGAGGGCCGCGCCCACTTCTCGGCGTCGGCCCAGGACGCGTTGCTGGCTCATATGCGGGGTGGCGGCGGCGCTGCGCCGACCGGGGCGGGACCGGAGCTTCCGGAGGGGCTCGGCACGGTGTACGCCACGGGCCGGGCGTACACGGGGGCGAGTCGGATCCCTGGCCACGCAGCGGCGCACGATGCGACTGCACACGCTTCGCGAGAGGCCAAGGGTGGGCCAGATGTCTCGGATTCGGGGCGACTACGAGAAAACACTTCGCAGGTGCAATCTGGCATGGCACAGTATTCAACTGACCGGCAGCAGGGTCAGCGGACCCAGCGGCCACGCAATGTCCAGGACTCCGGGCTGAGTGCGAGGGAGGTGGAGGTCATGGACCTGATCGCGTCGGGCATGAGCAACCAGCAGATCGCCGCCACCTGCTTCATCAGCGAGAAGACCGTCAAGAACCACATCAACCGCATCTTCGCGAAACTTCACAGCGCGAGCAGGAGCGAGGCGATCGCGCTGTGGCTGGGATCGGCGAGGGGGACGACCAGTCATGGCTGAGCGGATGAGGACGACGACGGTGCCGCTGCGGGCCCAAGTCGGCTTTTGGGCCCAGGGTTGGGCCCACGGACCCTCTGGGGGGACCCGTGTCCCGACGTACGTTTCTCGAGTCGAAGGCGGCACGCACACGTCGGCCCAACTCGGAGGGGTACCCCATGTCGAAGAACCTCACGCTCAAGACCGCGACGAAGGCCCAGCTCACGATCAACAGCTGGCGGAACACGGTCGTGACCCGCATGCAGAAGCGAGCGGACGAGGGCGCGAGCGTCGTGGAGTACGCCGGCTTGGTCGTGGTGATCGCGCTGATCGTGGTGGCGGTGCGGGAGCTGGACTTGGACGACACGATCTCGGAGGCCATCGGCGACGCGGTGGACGACATCACCGGCGGCTGATGGTCGCTGGTCTCCGGCAGGACCGAGGGCAGACCCTTCCCATGTATGTCGTGGTGGTGGGGGGTCTGCTCTTTCTTGCGTTCGCGTACTTTGCTTTTGCTCAGGCGGCTGTTGCCCGCAATGCCGGTCAGTCTGCTGCTGATGCGGCCGCCCTTGCGGCAGCGCAAGACGTACGGGACGAGTTGACCGACGGGTTCTATGACCACCTGGGTAATCCAAAGGCGTGGCCTGAGTGGCTGGCGGCTGAGAATCTCTTCGCTGGCGACGGATCTGACGCAGCTGCGCAGCTCGCCGATAAGAACGACTCGGATCTCGACCAAGTCCAGCTCACCCAGGTCAATGGCTACCCGGCGTTCAAGGCCAGGATCGTGACCCGCTTTACGGTGGGTGATTCGGTCATCCCGGACACAGAGAACACGCACGCCGAGGCCGATGCCACCGCAGTGATTGAACCCCGCTGCGAGATCGTGGGCAGCGATCCGTCGAAGCTCATTGAGATCGACTGCGAGGGCAGCGGGCTCTGGAAAATCGACCCAAAGACCCCCGTCGCAGAGCTGATCGATCCGCCTGAGGCGTATGACTTGTTCTCTGTCCACCTGGCCGAGTGACGAGTGAACGACAAGAAAAGGAAGAGTCACTAATGAGCATGTGGCACACCATGAAGGCCCGAAGGGCACTGACCGCGGTGGCGATCACGACTGGCTTGGTCCTCACGGTGGCCGGTTGCGGTGGGGATGGGGGAGACAAGTCCGATGCAGGCTCCTCTTCGACACCTGTCGACCAGGGCAAGGGCAGCGAGGAGAAGTCGAAGGGTGCAGAGTCTCAGGCCCCGCCGGTTGAGGATGCCGTCCTGGCTGAAGTGACAGGTGGCGGTGACAACACCACTCTCATCGTTAACTCAGCCGTACGGGACGAAGGAGGCTTTCTCACTGTCAGCGGGAAGGTCAAGAACGGCAAGGGAAAGTTCTGGAACCCTGGTAACTGGAGGGGTGAGGAGAAGGAGCTATCCGAGAACTCCGCCTCCATGGCAGGCGCTTCTCTTGTGGACAGGGCAGGGAAGAAGAAGTACCTCATTCTTCGCGACACCGACGGGCGTTGCTTGTGCACACAATTCTCGGGCGGCTTCAAGGAAAACGAGGAGAAGACGTGGTTTGCCCAATTCCCCGCACCGCCAGCCGAAACCGACAAGGTTGATTTTCAGATCGCTGACATGCCTGTAGCCACCATCGAGATCTCCGATGGCGAGTGACGCTATGTCCTTCACCCATTCCCGCAGTCGCCCGGCGCACTTTGCCGCAGCCACCCTCGCGACGGCGGTACTGCTCACGGGCCTGTCTGTAACGAGCGCCCACGCCGAGCCCTCACCCAGCGTGCCCCCCGGCAGCACCACGACATCGCCACCCCCCGACGTCGACTCCAACTCACCCGGTCTCAAATTGGGCGACGGGGCGACTCTCGCTCCAGCCCGCGTGATCGACATCAAGTCCGTAGTCGAAGACCTCGGCGGCGAGGAGCGGCGCGAGGACACCAACTCCGATGTGAAGTTCGCGCTTCAGGCCGAGGTCCTCTTCGGTAGGGACAGCGCGAAGCTCAACCGGGAGGCTGCGTCCCGTATCAAGGCCATCGCCGACGAGATCATCGCTCAGAAGGCCACCAAGATCCGGGTCTTCGGCTTCACCGACGACCTCGGCTCGTACGAGCACGGCAAGGTGCTGTCCAAGAAGCGCGCGGACGCCGTTCAGCAGCAGCTGAACAAGTCCCTCGACTCCACCGTCACGTTCGAGATCCGCGGTTACAGCGAGGACTATCCGATCGCCGACAACAACTCGGAAGAAGGCCGCAAGAAGAACCGTCGTGTCGAGGTCTCGTTCCCGCGCGGCGAAGTCCCCAACACCGGCGCAGACTCAAGCTCCCAAAGCTGAAGCTGACTCTCGCGGATGAGTGAGCGACTTGCCGGCGTCAGGGTCATAGAAGACGTGGGGCTGCGGTCGGTGTCCGCGAGTGGGCGCAGACCGCAGCGATCTGTGCCCGGCCCCGCGACCCGACTCCCGCGATACGGCGAGGCCGGCGCCCAGAGCGCGTGAGCGCGGCGGCTTGCGGGTTGTCCGCTGTGCTCAGACGCCGACGGCTCGGGGCACTCGATCGCCGCAGAGCTTGTTGATGCCGTCCACGTCCGAGGTGACGACGATCCGTGGCCGCCCGGTGTACCCCAGCACCGTCGCTGCCCAGACACGGGGGCCCGGCCGCGATCCGGCTCGTGCGAGGAGCGCCGCACGCGTTCGCTGTGGCTGCTCGCGGCGTTGGTCGAGGACTGCGGTGGCGATTGGGGCTCCATGGGCTCCGCCAACACCCAATCGCCGTATCGGGGCACCAAGTTCTGGGCGGTCCTACCTTGTGCCGGGCTCGACGCCTCTGTGCCGCGTTCACGTTGGTGAACACGCCCTCCCGCGCCGCAGGCACCCCTGCGGCGCGGTTCGTGGTCAGTCAGGGGCGGTCTCCAGGCACCGGTGCGAGACCGTCGGCCACCAGGCCGGCCAGTACCGCTTCACCGAGCGCGTGCACCGCCGACTGCGGGCGGACCATCACCGTGAACTCCTTGATCAGGCCCGCGTCGTCGACGTGCAGCAGGTCGATGCCGTGGATCGCCTTCCCGTTCACCACGGTACGGAAGAGCAGGACCGCCGAGGGGGCTTCATCGCCATCCGTGCTCGTCTCCGCCGTGCCGTCGTACTCGCCGACGTAACGGAAGTCCTCGAAGGTGCGCAGTAGGACGCCGAAGAGCCCCATCACCTGCTGCTTGCCTTCGAACGGCTGGAACTTCACCGGGCTGTAGAGGCGTACGTCCTCCGTGAACAGCCCGTCCAGCGCCCCGAGGTCCCCCTGCTCCACGGCGGCGCGGAAGCGAGCGGCGGCGGCAGTGGCAGTGGTGGTGGCGCCAGAGGTAGCGGCGGGGCCAGTGGTCTCGGTGGTCTTGTGTCGATCACTCCTCCTCATAGTCATCATTTTGATTAGTCACTTTCTTGGCTAGGATGATGCGGGAGCGTACGACGAAAAGAAAGGGGCCCGCATCGATGGCCTTGCGACATGCCGTGCTGGCCGCGCTGCTGGAAGGCGACGGCAGCGACGGTGACGGCCGCGGTGAGTACAGCGGGTACCAGCTGGCCAAGGCGTTCGACATCGGCGTCGCAAACTTCTGGCACGCCCTGCCCCAGCAGCTCTACGCCGAGCTGGCCAAACTGGAGAAGGAAGGCCTGGTCGCAGGCCGGCAAGTGGTCCAGGAGACGCGGCCCAACAAGCGCCTGTTCCGCGTAACCGAAACCGGTCTCGCCGAGCTCGAAGCCTTCGCCGCCGCCGCGTCGAAACCCTCCTTCATCCGCGACGACCTGCTGGTCAAGGTCCAGGCCGCCGACTCCGTCGACACCGGGCCGGTGATCGAACAGCTTGAGGAGCGGGCGTCCCTCGCCGAGGCCAAGATCGAGCTCTTCGGCAAGGTGCTGCGCAAGATGCGCGGCGAGCTGGACGAAGAGGAGTTCCTACGCCGGGGCGAACGGATCGGCCCGTACCTCACCTGCCTGCGCGGCCTGGCGCTGGAGCGGGAGAACCGGGAGTGGGGGCTGCGCGTCGCGACGGTCCTGCGGGAGAGGCGGGCGGCCGATGTCGAGCGGTGAGTGTGTCCCCTGCGAGCCGTCGGGGCTGTCCGGGGTGCCCATGCCGTCGGGGCCGTCCGTGCCGTACGGACCGTCTGATCCGGTTGGACCGCCCGTGCCGCCCGGACCGTCCATGCCGCCGGGACCGTTCGCGCCGCCCGTGTCGTACGGACCGCCCGCGCCGTACGCGCGTTACGTCGCCCTGGGCGACAGCCAGACCGAAGGCCTCGGCGACGGTGACGACGTCACCGGCCTCCGCGGCTGGGCGGACCGCCTCGCCGGACACCTCGCGGCCGCCAACCCCCAGCTCCAGTACGCCAATCTGGCCGTACGGGGACGACTCGCCGGTCAGGTGCACGCCGAACAGCTGGCGCCGGCTCTGGCGCTGCGGCCCGACCTTGCGACGGTCGTCGCCGGGGTCAACGACCTGATGCGGCCGAAGTTCGACGCCGCTGAGGTGGTCGGTCACCTGGAGGCGATGTTCGCCGCCTTGACCGCCGCCGGGGCCTGCGTGGTGACGGTCACGTTCCCCGACATCGGCGAGATCGTGCCGCTCGCCAGGCCGCTGCGTTCCCGCGTGTACGCCCTGAACGCGGGCATTCGCGCGGCGGCCGCCCGCCACGGCGTCACCGTCGTAGAAACCGGCGGGCATGCCTTCGCCGTCGACCCGCGCATCTGGACCGCGGACCGGCTCCACCTCAGCCCTCTCGGCCACGAACGGTTCGCGGCCGCAGCGGCCCACACCCTCCAGCTCCCCGGCGCCGACGACGTATGGACTCATCCGCTGCCTCCGCACTCCGCCCTCGCCGGTTGGCGGGCGGCGCGCGCCGAACTCCGGTGGGTCGCCGCCCATCTCGGCCCCTGGCTGGGGCGGCGACTGCGCGGCCGGTCGTCCGGCGACGGGCGTACGGCGAAGCGGCCTCAGCTGCTGGGTGTGAGCCCGCCGACGTAAGCCGGAAAGGGGATTCACGCGGTTGTCAGGTGATGCCCAGGACTCCTTGCCGTGGAGCCGGCGCTCGAGCAGAGCGCCGATCGCGTCCGCGGCATTCTCCACGCTGCCGCGCCACTGGGGTCGGGGTCGGGTCGGGGCTCGGGCTGTGGGGCGTCGGCGGTGCCGCTGACGGGGCGAATGCGGGGGGTCGGCGGCCACGGCTGGTCATGGAGTCATGGAGTCGCTGGTCGCGGCTTTCCACTACGGGCTGGGCGCGTGCGTGCCGGAGCCGGGCATGCCGGTACGGGGTGACTTGGCCACCCACGTAGGTAACGCCTGTGCGGTGCCCCCTGCAGCCTCACACTCACGGCGGGCGGCGGGCGGCGGGCGGCAGGCGTGGCGGTTCTGGGGCGTTGGTTGTTTCTGGCGTGGGGGCCGCCTTTGGTGAGGGTGGCGGCCCTCGGGGGAGCCCACGGGGAAACTCCGGCATCTTGTCAGCGAACCTGGTCGCTCTTCGGCCCGATGCCTTTGATCCTGGTCGGAGTTCCGTCCGGGGCGAATGAGTGGTGGAAGGTGAAGGCGTGCGGCGCGGAGCCGTGGTCGTGGAGGTGTTCCAGCCTGGAAACCCCGTCCTGCCAGGTGGGTATCACGCCGTCGGAGACCCACCAGAACACGTAAGCCGGGTGTCCTGTCCTCTCGAACCAGTCGTAACGCCTGTTGAGCGCCTCACGGTGCAGACCGGTGTAGATGGCGTCGAAGGCGGGATGCAGGTCGGTCCAGAGTGAGAGGGTCGTGGCCAGGGCGGTGGTTTCCACCGTATGGCCCTTGCCGTACCAGGTCGGTACGGCGAACTCTCCCCATGCACCCCAGTCCAAGTCGAAGTGTGTGCCCCGGTCGCCGTCTGCCGCTTCAGCACGGGCGAGGTATCCGGGGTGCTGGCTGATCTTCCGGTAGATGGCCTCGCCGCTGTCGTGGAACTCGCGCGTGAGAGGTGCGGGATCGGCGAGAGGTGACTTCAGGACGCCGAATGTGTACAGAGCAAGATGGGGCATGCGTCTCTCCCTGGTTTGGGGTGCCTGGTGTGGCCCTGGTTCGGTGGCTTGCGCATAGGGGCGAGGATTCGTGGGGCGTGACCACCTCGTCCCGTCGCGGGTGGCTCAGCCTGAAAAAACCCTGTGCGACCGTGAGCGACCGCCGAAGACCAGGTGAAGGTAGCTGCCTCCGCGGGCCATGTCGAAGTTGCGTTTTCCCTGCCCAAGTGGCCTCTTGCACAGGACATTACGGGGGCTGGGGCGGTGACGGGCGGGGCAGGCTGCGGGGAGCCAGTGATCCACTTCGGCCGATCGGTTCGCCCGCCATGCCCGTCCGCACCCCTGTCCGATAGCCCCGAGTGCCGCCGAACGCATGCGGTTGAAGAAGATGGCCTACGGCCACAAGACCGAGCACCGGCTGCGGGTGCGTGCACAGGTGGTGCTGCACGCCGCGCATGGACGCTCCAACGCATGCATCGCCCGGGAGACGGGGCTGCATTTGGACACCGTGCGCCGCCGGCGTGGCCGGTCCGCCCAGGCGGGCCTGCCCGGGCTCAAAGACCGTCAACGCTGCGGCCGTCCCGCCTCGTTCACACCGCTGCAGGCCGCCGAGGTCAAGGCGCTTGCCTGCCGGCTGCCTGCCGAGAGTGAAGTACCGCTCTCACGCTGGTCGTGCCCGGAACTGGCCCGCGAGGCCGCCCGGCGGGGCATCGCCCCGATCATGTCGGCGTCGACCGTGCGTCGCTGGCTGGCCCAGGACGCGCTCAAGCCCTGGCAGCACCGCTCCTGGATCTTCATCACCAGCCCCGGCTTCCGGCTGAAGGCCGCCCGTGTGCTGGACCTGTACGCCCGCACCTGGGGGGCGAACAGCTCGGCGATGACGAGTACGTGATCAGCGCGGACGAGAAGACCTCCATCCAGGCCCGGTGCCGCTGCCACCCCACCCTCGCCCCCCGGCAACGCCAGGGCGATGCGCGTCAACCACACCTACGGACGCGGCGGTGCCCTGGCCTACCTCGCCGCCTACGACGTCCACGCCGCGAAGGTGTTCGGCCGCACCGAAGAACGCACCGGCATTGTCCCGTTCATGAACCTGGCTACCCAGGTCATGAGCCAGAAACCCTACGCAAGCGCCAAGCGCGTGTTCTGGATCGTCGACAACGGCTCCTCCCATGGCGGTCAGAAGGCGGCCGACCGGCTCACCGCGGCGTTCCCGAACACGGTCATGGTCCACACCCCCGTGCACGCCTCCTGGCTCAACCAAGTCGAGATCTACTTCTCTGCCCTCCAGCGAAAGGCCCTCTCGCCCAACGACTTCACCGACCTCACCGACCTCACCGACCTCACCGACCTCACCGAGGTCAGAGACCGGCTCCGAGCCTTCGAAGACCGCTACAACGCCACGGCACAGCCGCTCCAGTGGAGGTTCACCACCTCCGACCTGGACGATCTACTGGCCAGGCTCGACCGGCACACCGTCGATCACCACGAAGAATCCTCTGCCGCATCGGCAGCGTGAACAACTCCCGAAGGATTTACGGCGCCGACCACTAAGCGGCTGCGGGAACGGCCGTTGGTGCAGCATCCCGAAACTCGACGTACACGCGCACCCACGCCGGTGGGCGGCCGACCGCCGGGGCCGACCTGCGGACCGTCCCGTCTGCGGGTGGGGCGCGTCAGTTGAATGGGGTGACTCGGGCGGGTGTGGTGTCCACCCCTACCGGTGGTCGGCTGGGCTACAAGCACGTTGCTGGGTTTGGTGGGTGGAGGGGCGTCCAGGGGTGTGGTTCTGCCGATGGCTGCGGCGCGCCTGCGACCAGCAGGCCGCCCCGTCAGCGACAACCAACCCCGGCAAGCCCGGGCGGCCTTTTGCCCCGCCGTCCCACCCACGCCAGCCGCACTACCCACGCCAGCCGCACTACCCACGCCAGCCGCACCATCCGCCCGGTCCGCCCGGTCAGTGGGGCCCGCCGTGGGCCGAAACGCTCCCATGATGACTGGAAGGGATACGGCTGGGACGGTTGGGACTAGAGGGGCGTTGGGATTCGTCACGTGTCGGGTTCGTTGCATCCGCCTGCGCGAGGCGGCAGGTGAGGCGACCGGATCGTGCAGAAAGCGAAAGCCGGACCGCCGCCTCGGCCGTGACGGGGGCAGAAAGAGCGCCTCGGCCTGGCCCAAGCCCGCCGAGCCCCCTCCCCCTCCCCCTTCCCCTCCCCCGCAAGCCACTGAACCGGCGACCGACAACCACCACACCAAGCCCACCAGTCACACCCGCCGAGCCGACCGCCCCAACAGCAGCCCGGTTCGACCCCACCGCGCCTGCGCGTGGGTCGAAACGCTCCCATGACGGCTGGGAGCGATACGGCTGTGACGAGTGGGGTCGGAGAGGCGTTGGGGCTCGTCAAGTGTCTGGTTCGTCGCGTCCCAATGGCCGGTACTTGTTCGTTGTGCGCCCGAAGTTGGCGAGTCTCCCTCCCCGTCGAGGGCCGCACCAGCCGCACCAACAAGACCGGCCGTCCTGCCAGCCGGTCGTTGTCGCCGTCCTTGTGGCTCGGGTGGGTTGAAAATCTCCCGCGATGGCTGGAAGCGAGACGTGCGCCCCAAAACGTGGGCCAGGTGCGCGCCGCTGGTCGGCCGCGCTGCGTGTGCGTCTGGTTTGGGGGATGGTGCACCAACGGCCGTCGCCGCACCCGCTGAGACTGGGGCCGAGCCGCCCCCTAGGCCGTTCGCGCCCCACCCATCAACCCGACAGCCACCAAACCCACCCGCGCCCCTCTCCGGAGCCCCCGTGCAGGGCGTTTTTTCTTGGGCCGTCCCCTGTTGAGCGTTAGCGGTGGGTCGGGGTGGCGGGTCAAGGGTGGAGCGAAGCGAAATCGCCGCAGGCGACGCGACCGTAGGGAGCGCCCTTGACGCGCCGCCCCGGCCCACCGACACTCGAGCGCTCGGGACGGCCCGAAACCCCCAGAAGCGGACTGGGCAGTGCCTCTCATCCGCCCCTGCCCAGGCCCAGGCCGTCGCCCCCGCACCGCTCCCTACGGCCCCGCTCACCCCTCCACCGCTCCCCGCCCTTCCCCAGCACAAGTGCGCTGCGGATCGCCTCGATCATTGCGTCCGGGTGGCGGTAGACGTCGATCGCGGTGAAGCGCAGCGATCTGCGGATGGCTTCGCACAGGGTGAGTTCGTTGAAGCGTTGGACGTCACGACGGTGGGCCTCTCGGTCGCCGTGGTACGCGTAGCCCTCGATCTCGACTGCCACGCCCTCGGCCCGGAACAGAAAGTCGACCGACCGGCGCCTGCCGCCTCGCGGTCTGACCTGTGCCTGGGGTTCAGGGTGCAAGCCCGCGTCGTGCATGCGCAGACGGGCGACGGTCTCGGCAGGCGAACCACTTCTCCGGTCCGCCAGCCCGAGCCGGGCGCGCCCCGTCCGTACACCCCGGCGTGGTCCCGATTCCAAGGCGGTAGCGATCGCTCCGAGGTGCGTGAAGGCGGGGCGTCTCGCCCTTGGGTCGGTCGGCAATGGGCGGATCGACACCGCGGACTCGACCGCGACCAGCGCCTCCTCCCTCGGGCTCGTCCGCAGCAGGTCCACAAGCGTGCGAGTGACAGTCGTGACGCGGATGCCCGAGACGTACGCCGTAGTTCCTTCCGGCAGCGACGTCCGGTGCACCCGCGCCTGCGGCGGCAGCGCGTACGACGACTTCCCGGAGGTCGTGAACTCCAGCCCCCACTCCCAAGCGGCCGTCGTCGTCCACGGCAGTTCGATCTCGTGCAACCACGCCGCCGTTCGGTGGCTCGCGACCAGTTGCGGGTGTGCCAGCTGGATCGCCCGTAACCGCACCATCCGGTCGACCGCCAGGCCCGGCTCCGCCCAGCTTCCTCGGCGGACCTGCGTCCAGCCGTCCCGTCTGAACAGACGGTTGAGACGGGACGGCGTCCAGCCCAGCTCCGTGGCTTGGCGCGTCAGCAGGACGCCGTGCTGACGCTGGGCCAGTGCGGTCAGCGAGACCAGTTCCCCCGTGGTGCGAGTCATGTCGTTGAGGTTCCCAGCCGGCCATCGACCTCGCGACCCCTGTGGAAAAGTCTCGGCTGTCCCGCATCGCGGCCGGTCAGTGGGCATACGACGACACCCAGGTCACGACAGCGACCGGATTGCGGACCGCCTTTGGGCCCACAGGCCCAGGCGCTCACGACCCGATCGTTGTTAACGTGCGTGCGTGCGTTCAGTGGTCGTACGAACGGGAGCGGTGAGACGTGAAGGCACGTTCGGTACGTTCGGCTCGGAAGACGGCGACGGCGGTCACCGCAGCGGCAGTTCTGTGCCTCTCAGCGGCCTGCGGCGGGGCGTCCACCGACGCCGGCGGCAAGAACGACACGGGGACCGAGGCGCAAGCAAAGCCCGCCGCGTCTGCCACCGCCCCCGCCACCGCAGCGGCTCCCGCCCCCGCCACCGACAAGCCCGTCATCAGTACTGGCGAGACCCTGAGTGAAGGCGAGTTGAAGAAGGTCGCCCTGGTGAGCGGAGACGTACCGGACTTTGCCGTTACGCCGATGCAGGGAGCCCACGAAACCGGTACCGAACGAGCCGCGCAGCCCGAGTGCCAGCCCCTCGCCGCCGTCATCAACGGCGCCCCCGAGCCGGCCCCGTCCGCCACCGTCCACCGCACGCTCATGGACGAGTCGGAGGAGGGCAGTGACGACCAGACGGTCGTCACCGAAATCCTGACCTCGTATCCCAAGGGCAACGCGGCCGCGGTGCTCCGAGGCGTCAGCCAGGCCGTCGGGGCATGCGTCGGCGGCTTCAGGACCACGGGCGGCGACGGGCCCTCCATCTACACCGAGGTGAAGGAACTGCCCGCGCCCAAGGCCGGCCAGGAAGCGCTCGCGTACCAGGTGACCGGGTCCTTCGAGGGGGCCAAGGTGCCACTCGTCTTCCAGCTCGTACGGACCGGGTCGACGGTAGTCATCTTCTACGCCGCCAATTTCATCGACGCGAAGACGCCCGAGATCCCCACCCGGCTCGCCACGACCCAGGCAGCCAAACTGCCCTGACACCCTGACACCCTGATGGCCTGATCCCCGGGTTGCCCGACCCGGATTTGAGCCCGGGTTGGGCCCGTGGGCCCATGCCCCGTGAACAGGTGTTCCGTACGGTCGCGGGCATGGCACTTCACTTCGGCCGGTCTCGCGGAAGTCGTCAACAACCACGCACAGAGGCACGCCTGTTGGGTCTGCGCAAGGCGCGGTCGGGGCAGGCGGGGCAGACGACGCTGGAGTACGCGGGACTGGTGCTGGTCGTCGCCGCCATCATCGGTGCGCTGGTCGCCACCGGTCTCGGGCAGACGATCTCCCAACAGGTGGGCGCGGCGGTCTGCCGCGTCACCGGGGGCGGGGACTGTGGTGGCGGTGGTGGCGGCGACCCGCAGGCGCGGGACGACGGCGGCGGACAACCCGTCGCCGACGGTGACGGAGACAGCGACGGCGACGGCGAAGGCACCAGGTCTCCCGAGCAACTTGCCTATGAGAAGGCCCTGGCAGAGCTCCAGGACGCCAAGAACGCCGAGCAGAGCGACACCCAGAAGGCCGAACAAGCGGCAAAGGAACTCGGCAAGATCCTCGCCGAGGAGCTCGGCATCACCGACGCCGTCGACTGCGTCACCAAGGGCAACGCCGGAGCCTGCACGGACACCCTCATCAACGTTCTGACCAGCCTCATCGGCGGAGCCGTCGGCAAGCTCGCGGCGAAATACGGCGCGCCGTGGAAGTGGAAGAAGGCCGCCGAGCTCGTACGGAAGCTGAAGAAGCACGGCGACGAGCTGTACGACGGCCTCACCGGCATGGTCAAGAACCGCAAGCGCGTCAAGGAAGCCCAGGACAAACTCGACGACGCCCAGCGCAAGCTCGACGAGAAGAAGCCCGAGAAGCCCGAGAAGCCGGACCGGCCCGACAACCGGCCCATCACCTGCGCCGCCGCTCACAGCTTCCTGCCCGGTACTCCGGTGCTCCTCGCCGACGGCACGCGCATCCCCATCGAGACCGTACGTATCGGCGACCGCGTCACCGTGACTGATCCGGCCAGCGGCGTGACGACCAGCCGCCGCGTCACGAACACCTTCACGACGTACGACGACAAGGACTTCACCCGTCTGACCATCCGGACGCCCGCCGGGCTCCGGGCCGTCACCGCCACCGACACGCACCCGTTCTGGCTGACGGGCAGTGGCGCGTCGGCGCACCGCTGGGCCGACGCCGGCGACATCAGGACCGGCGCGAAGCTCCGCGCCCCGGACGGCGCCGCCCTGCCCGTCATCGCGGTCGCGCACCACACCCGGCGGCAGACCACTCATGACCTCGCCGTCGCTGAAATCCACACGTATTACGTCGGTGTCGGCAGCCAGAACGCCCTCGTCCACAACAACGACTGCGTGGACAAGGAACTCCTCGACGAAATGAAGGAGACCGGCGTCAAGTTCGACCCGGAGAAGGTCATCAGGGCCGAACGCAACGCCGATGGCAAGATCGTGTTCCTGGAGGAGGGCAACTCGCGGGCCGGCCTCAAGCACATCATCGAAGAGCACGCCGATGATTTCGAGCGGAGTGGAATCGCCCGGGAGGACATCCCCGACCTGGTAATGCAGGCTGCGACCAAGGGCAAGAAGGTCGGTACGCAGGGCAAGGGAGACGGGCGGCCCATCTACGAGGTCGAGTTCAAGGGGCAGAAGCGAAGGGTTGCGGTGACGGTGGGTAACAACGGGTTCGTCGTCGGCGCCAACCCGAAGAGTGCGGGATAAGTGGGATAAGTGGGATAGCCGAAGGTTGCGGAAGGTGCAAGAGGTGCAAGAGGTGCAAGAGGTACGACTGGCCGCCGACTACGACTGTCATCCGGTGTGGGTTCGCGGCAGCGACGGCATCAAAGACAACATCGAGCCCGGGGAACTTCCGGTCGATCAGCGCCTCGCGGAGGACTTGGAGCGCTGGGGCGACGCGTACGACGCCACGCTGAACCGGGACGACCCCATGGCGTCCGGCTTCCCGAGCCCACAGGACGAGACGGAGTTCGCCGAGCGCGGCGCGGTGCTGGCGCGCGAGCTGGCACGGCAACTGGGGGCGGCTTGGCGGGTCACGTATTACGATCCGCGGCTGGCCATGGATGTGCTGTACGGACCGGAATAGTGCGGCGGAGCCTTTCGCTCCGCGTGAGGCGCCCTGCCCCCGGGGGCAGAGCCCCGGTTCGGGAAGGTGCCGGGTGGGGCGTGGAGGGGGGCCGGGCGCAGTGTGGTGGGGAAAAGAAAACACCGCCGCGCACCGGCTAACACACGCCACCACCACTCGGCGGCCCCGCCTCTGCCTGCACGTCCCCGTCCCCGCCCCCGCCCCCGCCCACGGTCACGCGCACCCGCGCGCCGGCCCGCACCCCCCACCCCCGCATCACACCCGCCTCCGCCTCCAGCACATGCCGTGCTCGCCGCCGCAGCAGGCCGAGTCGCCGTGGGGGCATCGTGCGTACGGCGACCACCCGGAACTTGCGGTCCAGGTACGCCACATCGATCGCGAACCGCATCCCGAAGGTGTGCACGCTGCTCGCCGGGCTGAGCATCATCGCGCCCACGATCCCGTCCCGCCCGAGCAGCCCGCGCGTCCGCGCCCGCGCCGAAGTCGCGATCTCCAGTGGCACGGACCGGCCCTCGCCGCCCTCCACCGTCAACGTCCCTGCCCCGTCACGCCATTGCCCCATGGCGCCCGACGGTAGCGAACCCATCGCCACCGCGCCCGCCCGGCGAACGCACCCGCCACTCCGGGCCCGCCCCGGCGAACGCACCCGCCACCGCGCCCGCCCGGCGAACGCACCCGCCACTCCGGGCCCGCCCGGCGAACGCACCCGCCACTCCGGGCCCGCCCCCGCGAACGTACCCCCACTCCACCCCCGCCCCCGCCAACACACCCCACTCCACCCCCGCCCCCGCCAACACACCCCCCTCTGGGCCCGCCCCCGCCCGCGATGGGCCCACGGGCCCATGACCCGGCCCCCGGCCCGTCCTAGGCTGCGCACTGTGTACGACGCCCTGCCGCTGATCGCGGCCGCCGCCCTCTGGGGCGCCGCCACCGGACTGCTGGTGCCCCGTGCCGCCTACCGGCTCGCCGTCGAGCCTGAGCAGGCGTGGCGTGCGGCCTGCCCCGCCGGGCATCCGTTCACCGGCCCCGTTCGCGGCTGGCTCGGCACCGCGCGGTGCGCGCGGTGTGCGGCGGTGGTGGGTGCGCCGACCACGTCGGTACGCGACCCGGCCGGCGCACCGCGCGACCGGCCCGCCCCACCCGTGCCGTACGCGCGCACCTTCCGCCCCGCGGTCGCCACCGCCCTCGCGTGCGCGCTGCTCGCCGCCGGTACCGGGGCCAGGCCGGAGCTCGGGGTGTGGCTGCTGCTGGCGCCGTTCGGGGTGCTGCTGGCGGTCGTGGACCTGCGCGTGCACCGGCTGCCCGACGTACTGACGCTGCCGCTCGCCGCCGCGACCGCCGCCCTGCTCGGCCTGGCCGCGCTGCTGCCGGGCAGCGGCGGGTCCTGGCCGGCCGCGCTGCTCGGCGGTGTCGCCCTCGGCGGCGGCTACTTCCTCCTCTTCCTGATCAACCCCAACGGCATGGGCTTCGGCGACGTCAAACTGGCCGTCGCCCTCGGGACCGCCCTCGGCTGGTACGGATGGCCGGTGTTCTTCGCCGGGGCGTTCGCCGGGTTCCTGCTCGGTGCGCTGTACGGCGTCGGGCTCGTGATCCTGCGGCGCGCCGGGCGCAGGACCGCGATCCCGTTCGGCCCCTTCATGATCACCGGGGCGCTGGCGGGGCTCTTGCTGGGTGGACTCGGCGCTTCTGCCGTCTGAGAGGGCGCCTGAGAGAGCGCCCGAGAGGGGCTGAGCGCGCGCGCCGACCACGCAATCGTGAGAAGTTGCCATGAGACGCACGCACGCACGGACGGGCGGCACGGGATGCCGCCTGCCCGCGATCCACAGCCGCAGCCGCAGCCAGGAGTGCCCGAATGACGCAGCCGACCCGCCCCACCCCGGAACTGCTCGCCGAACTGCGCAAGCCCCGCCCGTACCCGGCGGTGTCGGTCACACTGCCCACGCACCGGCACTGGCCGGAGAGCCAGCAGGACCACATCCGCCTGCGCAACCTGCTCGGCGAGGCCGAGAAGCGCGTCGCCGCGGACCCCGAGGTCACGAAGGCGCAGGCCAACGCTGTGGCGCAGCAGCTGGCCGCCGCCGCCGACCGGCTCGACCCGGAGTACTTCGGTGACGGCCTCGTCGTCTACGCCTCGCCCGAAGAGCACCGGAGCTTCCTCGTCGGCGGGACCGTGCCCGAGCGCATCGTGATCAATACGACGTACCTCACCCGCAACCTGGTCGCCCTGGCGGCGCGGGAGCGGCCGTACCTGGTCCTCGTCCTCAGTACGGGCGAGGTGCGGTTGTGGCGCGGGCAGGGCGATCAGGTGGCCGAGGACCAGGACTCGGGCTTCCCGGTCATCTCGTCGGGCGCGGAGCGCGACAAGGCGCCCAGCCGTGACGGCGGTCAGTGGGCCACCCAGGACTTCCGCAACATGCTCATGGAAGCCGACCGGAAACTCACGGCGGTGCTTCAGGGAAACCGGTTGCCGGTTGTACTGGTCGGGCTGTCGCCGCAGATCGCGGCGTACCGCGAGGTCAGCCACCACGGTCAGGCGCTCGCCGCCGAGCTGGAGGCCGGTGGCCTGCTGAACACCACGCCGGCGGAGATGTCCGCCCAGCTGGCCCCGGCCCGCCGGACCCTCGCCGAGGCCGACACGGCGCGCGCGCAGCACGGACTCGACGAGGCGCGCAGCGGCAAGCGGTACTCGGCCGGTGCGCAGGACGTGTGGCAGGCGGCGGGTGAGGGGCGGGTGGCGCTGCTCGTCGTCGAGGAGGGGCTGCGTGTCACGGCCCGCCCCGACACGGTGGAGGGTGCGGAACGGGCGACTCTCACCCTGCTGGAGCCGGAGGAGGCGGGCGTGCCGGGCGCGGAGGAGGACATCGTCGACTCGCTCGTGGAGACGGTGCTGTCCGCGGACGGCGAGGTGATCTTCGTGCCGGACGAGTCACTGGCGGATGCGCACGGGATCGCGGCGGCCCTCCGGTACTGACTGCCCGGCTCGCCCCGGTGGCTCCCGTGGATTCTCCGCCGATGCCGCCGATGCCGCCGATGCCGCCGATGCCGCCGATGCCACCGGGCCACCGGCCGTATCCGCTCCACCGCCCGCCGGCCGAACTGCCCGCTGCCCAGCGGCAGTACGGCTGCGGAGTCGTCGCCGCCCGCGACGGAATGGCCCTGCTCGCCGACGACCGCTCCCGTACAGTCGGGGAAAGCCGTTGCAGAGCAGAGGAGTTGGCAGTTGAACAAGGACACGGGGCCTTATGTCTGCGGTCTCGACGCCGCGATGGATGTGGTCGGCGGCAAGTGGAAGGCGCTGATCCTCTGGGCGCTGGACGACGGTGGCACTCTCCGCTTCGGGCAGCTCAAGCGCGAGGTGCCGGGGGTCAGCGAAAAGATGCTGATTCAGCAGCTGCGCGAGCTGGAGGCGGACGGCATCGTCCACCGCGAGGTGTACCGGGAGGTCCCGCCGCGCGTCGAGTACTCGCTCACCGGGATGGGGGACGGGCTCAACGCGGCCCTCGGCCCGCTCGGCGCCTGGGCGAATCAGCACATGGAGCAGATCCTCGCGGCCAAGCAGCGCGACGTCGCGTAAGCGGAGCGTCAAGTCCGCTCCCTGCGCCGGATTAGCTCTTGAGGGGGACGGGCGGGGATCCGCAGAAGCGTATTTTCCCTAGTGCCGACTGGCCTCACGCCCTGCATTGCGCCCGCTGGGAAAAATCCTCGGCGACTTTCAGCACGGCGTGGGCGCGAGCACCCTTTACGAAGGGTTATGGTGGAAACCCCCCCTCGGGCCGGTCCGTATCCCCCCCACGGACCGGCCCGTTTTTTGTGCCTCGAAGCCCATCGGGACTACTGGGCTCACCGGGCCTACCCGGCCCAGCCGTCACACCGGCGCCGTCAGCCCCGCCCGGCCCAGATGTTCGTGCCCTGGGTGTCGACCGCGAAGGTGTCGATCTCCTTCAGCTCCGCGTCGGTCAGCTCGGGCCCGCCCAGCGCCGCGACGTTCTCCTCCAGCTGCCGCACGCTCGACGCGCCGATCAGCGCCGACGTCATGCGCGGGTCACGCAGTACCCACGAGAGCGCCAGCTGGGCGAGGGACTGGCCGCGCCGCTGCGCGATGTCGTTCAGACCGTTGAGGCGGCGTACGACCTCGTCCGACAGCAGGCCGGGGTCGAGCGACTTGCCCTGCGTGGCGCGCGAGCCCTCCGGGATGCCGTTGAGGTACTTGCCGGTGAGCAGGCCTTGCGCGAGCGGCACGAAGGAGATGCAGCCCATGCCGGCCTCCTCCAGGGTGTCGAGCAGGCCGTCGTCCTCGGTCCAGCGGTTGATCATGGAGTACGAGGGCTGGTGGATCAGCGCCGGTACGCCCATCTCCCGCAGCAGCCCGGCCGCCTCCTCGGTCTGCTCGGCGTTGTACGACGACACACCGGCGTACAGCGCCTTGCCCTGCCGCACCGCCGTCGCCAGCGCGCCCATCGTCTCTTCGAGCGGCGTCTCGGGGTCGAAGCGGTGGGAGTAGAAGATGTCGACGTAATCGAGGCCCATCCGGGTCAGCGACGCGTCCAGCGAGGACAGCAGGTACTTGCGCGAGCCCCACTCGCCGTACGGGCCGGGGTGCATCAGGTAGCCGGCCTTCGTGGAGATGATCAGCTCGTCGCGGTACGGGGCGAAGTCCTGCGCGAAGATCTTTCCGAAGTTCAGCTCGGCGGAGCCGGCCGGCGGCCCGTAGTTGTTCGCCAGGTCGAAGTGCGTCACACCCAGGTCGAACGCGCGGCGCAGGATCGCCCGCTGCGTGTCCAGCGCGCGGTCGTCGCCGAAGTTGTGCCAGAGGCCGAGCGAGACGGCGGGCAGCTTGAGCCCGCTGCGGCCGGTGCGCCGGTACTCCATGGAGTCGTAGCGGTCACCGGCGGCGAGGTACGAAGGGGAATCAGTCACATTCCCCTCCTTATCACGGACTTGTGACAGGCCGGGTTGGGCCGCCGATACGCCTGCGCAGTAGTGTGGCCGCTTCGGGACTGCATGTGTCCGGCCCAGAAGCGCCGCGCGTGCCGCAGGTCCCGGGGGACGTACCGAAACCCGCACGACGCCACGAGGTGAGACCCAGTGAACCTGCGCGACCTGGTGTACAGGCTCTACGCACGCAGGGTGGAAGGCCGCCTCGATCACGACCAGGTGCCCAAGCACATCGGCGTGATCCTCGACGGCAACCGGCGCTGGGCCAAGGCCTCCGGCGGCACCACCGAGCAGGGCCACAAGGCGGGCGCGAGCAAGATCCAGGAGTTGCTCGGCTGGTGCGCCGAGACGGACGTCGAGGTCGTCACGCTCTGGATGCTCTCCACCGAGAACCTGGACCGCGCGGAGGCGGAGCTGACGCCGCTGCTCGGCATCATCGAAGGCGCCGTCCGCGACCTCGCGGCCGACGGCCGCTGGCGCGTGCACCATGTCGGGACCCTGGACGTACTGCCCGCCCGTACCCAGTCCGTACTCAAGGAGGCCGAGCAGGCCACGGTCGGCAACGACGGGATACTCGTCAACGTCGCCGTGGGTTACGGCGGCCGCCAGGAGATCGCGGACGCCGTGCGCTCGCTCCTGCTGGAGCACGCGCAGAAGGGCACCTCCCTGGAGGAGGTCGCCGAGATCGTCGACGTCGAGCACATCTCGGAGCACCTCTACACACGCGGCCAGCCGGACCCGGACCTGGTGATCCGCACCAGCGGCGAGCAGCGCCTCTCGGGCTTCATGCTCTGGCAGAGCGCCCACTCGGAGTACTACTTCTGCGAAGTCTTCTGGCCCGCCTTCCGCAAGGTCGACTTCCTGCGCGCCCTGCGTGACTACGCGGCCCGCCACCGGCGTTACGGGTCCTGACCCGCTCCCCGGGCAGCCCCGGAGAAGTTCCGGCTCACGGCGTGTCATATGCCATGGCATGACGGCGGGTGTTCGAGGGAATACCCCTTCCAGGTCGACGTCCGGTCCACGGACGTCGTATCTCAGTGAGCGGCAAGTCCGCTCGCCCGGGAGGCCCTTTGTACCAGGACGACCACGCGCTCAGCGTGGACGAAGCGGAGGGCCGGAGCTCGGCCCGCGCATCGTGGCCCGAGCCCGGTCCCACCGCTCGCGACGCCGTCGCACCCCGACCTCATGCGGGTTCAAAAAGGGGGTTCGTCCTTCCGTGGTGACCAGCACAAAGCGCCGCATGCCCGACAGGCGCACTTACGTTCTCGACACCAGCGTCCTGCTGGCCGACCCGAACGCCATGTCCCGGTTCGACGAGCACGAAGTCGTGCTCCCGATCGTCGTGGTCACGGAGTTGGAGGCCAAGAGGCACCATCCGGAACTCGGCTACTTCGCCCGGCAGGCGCTGCGCCTGCTCGACGACTGCCGGATCCGGTACGGACGCCTCGACGCCCCCATCCCGATGGGCGAACTGGGCGGAACGCTCCGTGTCGAGCTCAACCACTCCGATCCCGGCGTGCTCCCGGCCGGCTATCGATTGGGGGACAACGACTCTCGGATCCTGGCGGTGGCACGCAACCTCCAGGCCGAGGGGTTCGACGTAACAGTCGTGTCGAAAGACCTGCCGCTGAGGATCAAGGCGTCCTCGGTCGGCCTGCTCGCCGAGGAGTACCGCGCCGAGCTCGCCATCACCGACTCCGGCTGGACCGGGATGGCGGACCTGCCGCTCACGGCCGAGCAGGTGGATCTGCTCTTCACCGAAGAGACGGTGTACGAGCCGGCTGCCGCCGACCTTCCCGTACATACGGGCCTGGTGATCCAGTCCGAGCGCGGCAAGGCGCTGGGCCGGGTCACCGCCGACGGGATGGTCCGGCTCGTACGCGGCGACCGGGAGGCCTTCGGCATCCACGGGCGCAGCGCCGAGCAGCGGATAGCGCTGGACCTGCTCCTGGACCCGGACATCGGGATCGTCTCGATGGGCGGCCGGGCCGGTACGGGCAAGTCGGCGCTGGCGCTCTGCGCGGGTCTGGAGGCCGTGCTGGAGCGCCGGCAGCACAAGAAGGTCATGGTCTTCCGGCCGCTGTACGCGGTGGGCGGCCAGGAGCTCGGCTATCTGCCGGGCTCCGAGTCCGAGAAGATGAGCCCCTGGGCGCAGGCGGTCTTCGACACGCTGTCGGCCGTGGCGGGCCGCGAGGTGATCGAGGAAGTGCTGGGGCGCGGCATGCTCGAAGTGCTGCCGCTCACGCACATCCGGGGCCGCTCGCTGCACGACGCGTTCGTGATCGTGGACGAGGCCCAGTCGCTGGAACGGAACGTCCTGTTGACCGTTCTGTCCCGGATCGGGGCGAATTCACGGGTGGTGCTGACCCATGATGTCGCCCAGCGCGACAACCTGAGGGTCGGCCGGTACGACGGAGTGGTCGCCGTCGTCGAGAAGTTGAAGGGCCATCCGCTCTTCGCGCACGTCACCCTCACCCGATCGGAGCGCTCGCAGATCGCCGCGCTGGTGACCGAAATGCTGGAGGACGTGCACCTCTGAACCCTCTGGACCCTCTGATCCCATAAGGGATGAAAGGCAGTTGGCGCCGCCCGGCGGAACGCAGGATCCTAGCCGGGCGGCGTCCTGCTGCGCTCAAGTTTCGGTAAAACTCCTGGTGTAAACGGCGTGTGAGCTTTCACACGCAACGGAGAATTGCTTCCCGGCATCCGCTTCCGGCAGAGTCTTGCTTCCGTCAGGCCCCGCATACGGCACACCCGCATCTCCAGGGATGCAGCACCACACAACTCAACAGCCGTCGCCGTATGCCGCCCGAGTCACTACGCGGCGCTCCCGCAAAGGAGTTGCCCACCGGGTCCGCGCCTCCTGTGACCTAGCGATAGGGGAGGCCAGTGCCAGGGGCACGATTGCGTCCGCGAGGTCACCCAAGCGGGCACTGCTGGAAGGAAACCGTGTGAGCCGGATTTCGGTCCGGGGATTCGCCGTGGCTTCGGCTACCGCGGTCACCACTGTCGGCGCCGTTGTGGGCGTCGCCTCGGGCGACACTCAGCCCTCGAACGACAACTTCGAGGCGACCGCAGCCGACACGACGCTCCTCGCAGACATCCCTGCCGGCCAGCAGGCCCAGGTGCAGACCGCGTCCCTGACGCAGCAGGCCGACGCACAGGCCTATGCCGCCGACGTGACCGCGAAGAAGTCCGCGGAGGAATCGGCCCGCCTTCAGGCCGCCAAGGACGCCAAGTCCAAGAAGGAGGCCGCCGAGGCCAAGGTCGAAGCGGAAGCCGAGGCCAAGGCGAAGGCCGAAGCCGAGGCCAAGGAGCGCGAGGAGGAGAAGCAGGCCGCCGCCAGCCGCTCCGCGACGCGTGACGCGTCCAGCTTCTCCGCGAAGGGCTCCTACACCGTCGCCGAGGTCCAGGCCATGGCGCGGCAGATGGTCCCCGCGGATCAGTTCCAGTGCTTCAGCAACATCGTGAACCACGAGTCCACGTGGAACTACCGGGCGAGCAACCCCTCGTCGGGTGCCTACGGCCTCGTGCAGGCGCTGCCCGCCTCCAAGATGTCCTCTGCGGGCGCCGACTGGCAGACCAACCCGGCAACCCAGATCAAGTGGGGCCTGAACTACATGGACGAGCGATACGGCAGCCCCTGCGGTGCCTGGTCGTTCTGGCAGGCCAACAACTGGTACTAGTACCAGCCAGCGGTCGCGCAACTTCGTGGAGCCCCTCACCGTCCTACGGTGAGGGGCTCCACGCGTGTACCGTCTGGGGTCGGTGTCTCCCCGGGGGGAGCGAGTTACGCGACGGGGAGAAGAGAGAGCGACATGTCAACGCAGCCACAGCCGCAACAACAGCCACAGCCACAGCCGCAGTCATCACCACCGCTGGGATGGCTCGGTCGTACGGGCGCCAAACTGACCAGGATGGGTGAGCGGTTGAACGAGCGTCGCGCCGCAGCCGAGGCGGAGGCGGAGGCCGCCGATGCCGCGCGCTCCGGGGACGAGGCGTCGTACGGCTCGGGCTCCGGTGTCGATCACGTCCCCGCACCGCCCGCCTACGCCCCCGCCGTCGCCGCCAGGCCCGATCCCGTCGCCGCCGTCCCGTGGGGGATGCGCGTCGCGGCCGAGGCCGGCTGGCGGCTGCTCGTACTGGCGGGCACGCTCTGGGTGCTGATGAAGGTCATCACCGCCGTACAGCTGGTGGTCCTCGCCTTTGTCGCGGCCCTGCTCGTCACGGCCATGCTCCAGCCCACCGTCGCCCGGCTCCGGAGAGTAGGTCTGCCGCGCGGTCTCGCCACCGCCGTCACAGCGATCCTCGGCTTCGTCATCATGGGCCTGGTCGGCTGGTTCGTGGTGTGGCAGGTCATGGAGAACATCGACAACCTCTCCGACCGCCTCAAGGACGGCATCGAGGAGCTCAAGCGCTGGCTGCTCAACAGCCCGTTCCATGTGACCGAGAAGCAGATCAACGACGTCGCGGAGAACCTCACCGACGCGGTCGGCACGAACACCGAGTCGATCACATCGGCGGGCCTCCAGGGCGTCACCGTGATCGTCGAGATGCTCACCGGAATACTGCTCGCGATGTTCTCGACGCTCTTCCTGCTGTACGACGGGAAGCGCATCTGGCAGTGGACGCTCAAGCTGGTGCCCGCACAGGCCCGGCCCGGCGTCGCGGGCGCGGGGCCGCGCGCGTGGCGCACGCTCACCGCGTATGTGCGGGGCACGGTGATAGTCGCCCTGATCGACGCGATCTTCATCGGCCTCGGGATCTGGTTCCTCGACGTACCGATGGCCGTGCCGCTCGCGGTCTTCATCTTCCTGTTCGCCTTCATCCCGCTCGTCGGCGCGGTGATGTCGGGTGCGCTGGCGGTGGTCGTCGCACTGGTGACCCAGGGGGTGTTCACGGCGCTGATGGTGCTGGTCGTCGTACTGGCCGTACAGCAGATCGAGGGCCATGTACTGCAGCCGTTCATCCTCGGCCGCGCGGTACGGGTGCATCCGCTGGCGGTCGTCCTCGCGGTCGCGGCGGGTGGCCTGGTCGCCGGCATCGGCGGCGCGGTGGTGGCGGTGCCGCTGGTGGCGGTGACCAATACGGTGGTCGGCTACTTGCGGAAGTACAGCATGGAGGCGGCGATGCACGCGGCCCCGGAGGCTGCGTCGGCGGTCCCTGCGGCGGGTTCATCGCCGGAGCGGTGACTCGGCCTTTGCGGACCAGCAGCGTCGTACGGCTGGAGCAATGAGTGAAGGGCCCGCGGACGTGGCGTCCGGGGCCCTTCACTCGTACGTACTGCTGACTACTCGGCGGCCATGACGGCTTCGGAGTCGATCGTCACGCCGACGGCCTGGATCACCGCGGCGATCTTGACCGCCTCCTGGACGGTCTCGCGCTCGACACCCGCCTTGCGCAGTACCTGCTCGTGCGAGTCGAGGCACTGGCCGCAGCCGTTGATCGCGGAGACCGCGAGCGACCACAGCTCGAAGTCGACCTTCTCGACGCCCGGGTTGCCGATGACGTTCATCCGCAGACCGGCGCGCAGCGTCCCGTACTCCGGGTCGGAGAGCAGGTGGCGCGTGCGGTAGAAGACGTTGTTCATCGCCATGATCGCGGCGGCCGACTTGGCGGCCTGGAACGCCTCGGCGGAGAGGTTGGCCTTCGCCTCCGGCTCCAGCTCACGCAGCACCTTGGGCGAACGCGAGGCGATCGCGCAGGCCAGGACCGTGCCCCACAGCTGCTGCTGCGGGAGGTCGCTGTTGCCGATGACCGAGCCGAGGTTCAGGCGCAGGTCCTTGGCGTAGTCCGGTATGGCGGACTTCAGCTCGTCGAGGGCCATGGGTCACTCACCGGCCAGCAGCGCGACCGGGTCGAGGGTGTTCTCGCCCTTGGTCCAGTTGCACGGGCACAGCTCGTCGGTCTGGAGCGCGTCGAGGACCCGGAGGACCTCCTTGGGGTTACGGCCCACGGAACCGGCGGTCACCATCGTGAACTGGATCTCGTTGTTCGGGTCGACGATGAAGACGGCGCGCTGCGCGAAGCCGTCCTCGCCCTCGATGCCGAGGTCACGCATGAGCTCGTGCTTCGAGTCGGCCAGCATCGGGAAGGGCAGGCCGGTCAGGTCCGGGTGGTCCTTGCGCCAGGCGTGGTGCACGAACTCGGAGTCACCGGAGAAGCCGAGGATCTGCGCGTCGCGGTCGGCGAACTCGTCGTTCAGCTTGCCGAAGGCGGCGATCTCGGTGGGGCAGACGAAGGTGAAGTCCTTGGGCCACGCGAAGACGACGCGCCACTTGCCCTCGTAGGACTTGTGGTTGATCTGCTCGAACTCCTTGCCGGTCTCCAGGGAGACACAGGCAGTGAGGTCGTACGTGGGGAACTGGTCACCAACAGTGAGCACGCGCGCTCCTTGCATGAGAGGGAAATCCCTATTCAGGAGTTTCCTGGGGTTTGGACGGATGCCCACAGTGACACAGGAACCATTGATCGCAGAAATAGCTAGACTGGCTTGATCCGATCGGAGGTGGTTATCAGTGGCCGGTAGTAATGGAAAACAGCCCAGCCTGGCGCAGCTGCGGGCGTTCGCCGCTGTCGCGGAGTATCTGCACTTCAGGGACGCGGCCGCCGCGATCGGCATGAGTCAGCCGGCGCTGTCCGGGGCGGTCTCGGCGCTGGAGGACGCACTGGGAGTGCAGCTCGTCGAGCGTACGACGCGCAAGGTGCTGCTGTCTCCGGCGGGGGAGCGGCTCGCGGTGCGGGCCAGGGCCGTGCTGGAGGCGGTGGGCGAGCTGATGGAGGAGGCCGAGGCGGTACGGGCGCCCTTCACCGGGGTGCTCAGGCTCGGGGTGATCCCGACGGTGGCGCCGTACCTGCTGCCGACGGTGCTCACGCTCGTACACGAGAGGTATCCGGACCTGGATCTTCAGGTGCACGAGGAACAGACGTCCTCACTGCTGGAGGGGCTGGCGGCGGGGCGGCTCGATCTGCTGCTGCTCGCGGTGCCGCTGGGAGTGCCGGGGGTGGCCGAACTGCCGCTGTTCGACGAGGATTTCGTGCTGGTCACGCCTCGGGAGCACTGGCTGGGCGGGCGTGAGGACATTCCGCGCGAGGCGCTCAAGGAACTGCATCTGCTGCTGCTCGACGAGGGGCACTGCCTGCGGGACCAGGCGCTCGACATCTGCCGGGAGGCGGGGCGTACGGAAGGCGCGCCGGTCACGACGACGGCGGCGGGTCTGTCGACGCTCGTGCAACTGGTCGCGGGTGGGCTCGGGGTGACGCTGCTGCCGCGGACGGCGGTGCGGGTGGAGACGGACCGCAACGACCGGCTGGTGACGGGGCACTTCGCCGATCCGGCGCCGTCGCGCCGGGTGGCGCTGGCGATGCGGACGGGGGCAGCGCGCCAGAGCGAGTTCGAGACGTTCGCCCAGGCGCTGCGGGAGGCGATGAGGCGGTTGCCGGTGCGGGTGGTGGCGAGCGGTAGGTGAGTGGTGGGGGGCGGGGAGGTGAGTGGCGGCGGCCCGAAGGTCCCGCCGCCACCCGGTCCGTGGCGGACCGTCACTCCGTACGCAGGCCCTCCGGACGCATCAGGCGCCACAGCGGCGGCAGCGACAGGAGCGTCACGAGCAGCACGACAGCCGCGCCGAATCCGGCCATCGAGGCCACCGACGCCCAGTCGACGACCACCCGTGTGGCGGTCATCCTGAGCAGCACCGCGCCGAGCCCGAGGCCCACGCCGGTGGCGAGCAGCAGGCCGAGCGCGATCGGGACGGCGGTCTGCCACAGCACCGACATGCTCAGTGTCGACCGGCGCGTGCCGAAGGCGACCAGCGCCGACAGCAGCTTCTTGCGCTCCCGCAGCTGCTCCAGCTGGGAGACGAGCAGGCTCGCCCCGATCAGCAGCAGCACGCACGCCGCTCCCACGAACAGGCCGGTACGGATCGTCGCGAACCGGTTCGACGCTTCGGTGGTCCGCAGGTGGAAGACGGTCAGTGCCGGGTCCGCCTTGAGCACCGCGGTGCGGGCCCGCTCGATCGCGTCAGGCACGGCCTCGTCCAGCTGGACGTAGAGCGAACCGTGCAGCGCGTCGCCGAGGCCGGCAGGCGCCGCGCCCGTCGTGGCGAGGATGCCACTGCGTTTCATGCCTTGCGGGTCCGGGCGGCCGGCGACCTCCCGCGTGGAGGCGGGCAGGGTCCACGCGGTCGGCTTCGGGTCGCCCTCGTCGCCGTAGACACCCCCCGCGTACAGCTCGCGTCCGGGCTGCAGCAGCCCCGGCGTTGCCGGCCGGTCGCCGCCGCGCAGCACGAACGTGTCGCCGTTCCGGCACGACGGCAGTTTCGCCACCTGGCGCAGCGCGGCGCAGTCACCGACGGTGAGGGTGGCGGTGTCCTGCGGGTCCCTGGGAGTGGCGGCGACCTCGGTGACGCTCAGCGCGGTCACCTCGGCGACGCCCTTGTGCGCCCCGATCTTCCGGGCCACGGCGTCGGACTGCCGGGCGGCGTCGGTGCCGCTCGAGGCGATGACGGCCATCGCCGCACGGGACGGGTCCTCGCCGGTGTTCTTCGTGTACGAGCCCTCGACTCCGGCGAACACCATCTGCAACGCGATCGCGCCCGCGATCGCGACGGCCATGCCGTTGACCAGCCGGGCCGCCGTACCACTGCTCATCTGAAGTCGCCGGACGGCCAGTTGCCAGGAGGGTCCGCCCCCGCCGAGCCGGGAGACGACCGCCTCCACCAGCCAGGGCAGCAGCGCCGTGATCCCGATCAGCAGCAGCACGACGCCACCGATGACCTGCCACTGGTTGAACTCACCGCTGTCGTTGCCCTGCCCGATCATCGGGTAGAGCAGCGCCAGTCCGGCGAGGGGCGGCAGCAGCCGCCACCAGAACCGGCGGCGCGTGGGCTTGGCCGTACGGACCACGCCGAGCGGCTCGATGACCACCGAGCGCAGCCCGAACAGGGTCACCGCGACGGCCACGGCCGGCACGGCGACGGCGACGAGCAGCGCCAGCGCCGGTGACGGGTCGAGGTCGTGGGGGAAGACGCTCAGCCCGAACAGCTCGACTCCCGAAGCCGCCTGCCGTATCGCGGCGAAGAACGCGGCCCCGAACAGCAGGCCGACCACGGCGCCGGCCAGCGACTCGCCCGCGGCGACCCGACGGGTCATGCGGGCGTCCGCGCCGACCAGACGCAGCGCCGCGAGCCTGCGGTCGCGACGCTCACCGCCGAAGCGCACCGCGGCGGCGACGAAGACGGCGACAGGGGTCAGCAGCGCGACGAAGACCAGCACGACCAGCAGGGTCAGGACGGGATCGAGGGACTCCGGAGTGGCGGTGTTGGCGAACCCGGTGACCCGCTGGACCTTTCCCTCCGGTTCGAGTGTGCCGCTGCCCGCGTAGTAGGCGAGCTCCCTCGGGCCGCTCAGCCCGTCGTCCCCGATGACGGCGGTGACCCGCCCGTCCAGCCGGTCGCGCAGCAGATGGCTGCCGTCGGCGTCGAGGAGTTCCTTGAGAGCGGGCGAAACAGCCATCTCACCGGGCGCGGGAAACTCGGCCAGGCCCGGCGGAAGCGGGGCGTCCGCGCCTTCCGGCCTGAGGTACCGGCCGTAGATGTCGTCCTCGCGGAACCGGGTGTCCGTCTCAGCGATCAACAGAGTGCCGGGGCCGGCTTTCTCCGCCGTCGGCGCGGTGAGTGTGCTGCGCGTGTCGGCGCGCTGGTCACGGGAGTTCAGCATGCTCGGGATCGCGGCGGTGACCAGCAGGAGCGCCACGCCCAGACCGACACCCACGCCGGTGAGCAGGGTACGGGTCCAGCCCTCGCGTCCGCCGCCCACGGCGAACCTGACCCCCAGGAGGAGGTCCCTGACCCAGCCGCCGGACGTGGCCGTACGGCTCGTACCCCTGCTCATACGGCGTGCTCCAGGTCGCGGGACTTTCCGTCGCGTACGACGATCTCGCGGTCGGAGTACGCCGCGACCCGCGCCTCGTGGGTGACTAGCACGACGGCGGTGTTCGACGACCGGGCCGCCTCGGTGAGCAACTGCATCACCCGCTCACCGTTGAGGGAGTCGAGCGCGCCGGTGGGTTCGTCGGCGAAGATCACGCGCGGCGAGGAGGCGAGGGCGCGGGCGACGGCGACGCGCTGGCCCTGGCCGCCGGAGACCTCGCCGGGGCGCTTGGCGCGGAGGTTGTCGACCTCCAGGTCGGCCATCCACTTCAGCGCCGCGCGCTCGGCGTCCTTGCGCTTGGCGCCGTTCAGCCGCAGGGGCAGCGCGACGTTCTCGACGCAGGTCAGCTCCGGGACGAGCTGGCCGAACTGGAAGACGAAGCCGAACTCGCCGCGGCGCAGGGCGCTGCGCTCACGGTCCGACAGGGCGGACAGCTCACGGCCGTTGTACGTGATGGTCCCCGAGTCGGGGGTGACTATCCCCGCCAGGCAGTGCAGCAGCGTCGACTTGCCGGACCCGGAGGGGCCCATGACGGCGACGACCTCGCCGGGGTGGATCGAGAAGTGGGCGCCGTCGAGGGCGGGGGTGGGCCCGTACGCCTTGTGGAGGTCGTGGGCGACGAGCAGGGAGCCGGCGGGAGTCATGCGCGTACCTCCGTGGCGAGCTTGTCGAGGCGCGCGGCGGCGAGCTCCAGCCAGCGCAGGTCGGCTTCGAGGTGGAAGAGGGCGTGGTCGCAGATGAGCTGGTCGGCGAGATCGCCCCGGCGCTTGCGGTCCGTGAGCACGCGCATCATGCGCAGGTGCTCACCGCGCTGTACGTCGAGGAGGTCGGCGGCGCTGCGCCCGGTCAGGAGGGCGAGGACGACCTTGGTGTAGAGCGTCGACTGGAGGTACGGCTCGGGCTTCTCCGGCTGGGCGAGCCACTGCTCGACATCGGTGATGCCGGCTTCGGTGATGGCGTAGCGCTTGCGCTCGGGGCCGCCTTCGCTCTCGATCCCGTCGACTTCCACGAGCCCGTTCTTCAGCAGGCGCGACATGGTCGAGTAGACCTGGCCGTAGTGCAGGGGGCGGTCGTGGCCGAACCTGTCGTCGAAGGCGCGCTTGAGGTCGTAGCCGTGGCGCGGGCCGGACTCGAGGAGTCCGAGGAGGGTGTGGCCGATTGACATGCGGAGCACTATACACAATGGGTATACATGCAGTGTATAGGCGCTGAGGCGGGTGCGCGCGTGAACGCCTGCGGCGGGCCTGTTCCCCACCCCGCCCCTTCCCGCTGCGACACTTTGCGGCTCCGCCGCGGGGAGGGCAGGCCCCAGCGTCCCCCCGGCAACTTCAGCCCGTCCGGCGCTTGAGGACCGGGGTCTGGGGCGGAGCCCCAGTGGCGGGAAGGGGCGGGTAGGGGAGAAGCCCCGCAGGGTCCGGCTCAGTCCTGCGGAGGGTCCGGTGCCGCTTCCGGGGTCTTCGGGGGCCGCCCCCGGCGGGGGATCGGGCCGGCGGCGCCCGGGAGGCGGCCGGTTTCCGACAGCGCCCGGCGCAGCAGGAACTCGATCTGCGCGTTCGCGCTGCGCAGCTCGTCCGACGCCCACCGGGCCACCGCGTCGTACACAGCCGGATCCAGCCGCAGCAGCACCTGCTTGCGTTGCTGCTGCGGCTGCTTCCGCCGCGGAGCCTCTTCCGTCACTGGTAGAGCGTGCCGGTGTTGAGGACGGGCTGCGCGGCCCGGTCGCCGCACAGCACCACCATCAGGTTGCTCACCATCGCCGCCCGGCGCTCGGAGTCGAGCTCCACGATGTCCTGCTCGGTGATCCGCGTGAGGGCCATCTCGACCATTCCCACCGCACCCTCGACGATCAGCTTGCGCGCCGCCACGACCGCGCCCGCCTGCTGCCGCTGAAGCATCGCCGAGGCGATCTCCGGTGCGTACGCCAGGTGCGTGAAGCGGGACTCGATGATGTGGACGCCGGCCGCCTCGACCCGCGCGTGCAGCTCGACCGCGAGCTTCTCGGTGATCTCCTCCGCGTTGCCGCGCAGGGACAGGCCTTCCTCGTCGTGCGCGTCGTACGGGTACTCGATCGCGATGTGGCGTACGGCGGCCTCGGTCTGCGTGGAGACGAACTCCAGGAAGTCGTCGACCTCGAACGTCGCCTGCGCGGTGTCCTCCACCTTCCAGACCACGACCGCCGCGAGCTCGATCGGGTTGCCGTACGCGTCGTTGACCTTGAGGACGGCCGTCTCGTGGTTCCTGATCCGGGTCGAGATCTTCGAGCGCGTGGTCAGCGGGTTGACCCAGCGCAGTCCGTCCGTGCGGATGGTGCCGCGGTAGCGCCCGAAGAGCTGGACGACGCGGGCCTCGCCGGGCGCGACCATGTTGAGGCCGCACATCGCGAGGAACGCCGCGAAGGCGATCACGACTCCCGCGATGATCAGCGAGACCTTCGGCCCGGTCGAGTCCAGAGTCGCGCCGGTTGCGATCAGGCCCGCCGCGGCGAGCAGACCCACCAGGCCGAGCAGCAGCGCGAGGCCGCCGCCGATGCTGTGCGCCGCCGTCTCGCGCACCCGTGGTGCGGGCATGTCGGGCAGGTCGGTGGGTGTGGGCGTACTGGTCGTGGACATGGTGTTCCCCCGGTTCCGTGCGGTGTGATCGCGGTACGACTGTTCTAGCAAAGTGATATCACTTTTTCTGGGACCGTAAACCTGTGCGAGGACTTTCGCAACCTTGGAGCCCTCTCAGGAGTCGGTTCCAGAGAGACGGGTGCTGATTCTCACGTACGGAAAAGACCGGATCGGCAGTCCTTTGTCCGCAGGTGCGGTGTTAGCTTTCTGAGCTGACATCCGGGGGCTCGATGAGCGGAGTTACGGAGTAATGGGCCGAGCAGAAGCGCGACAGAACCGGAAGCGCGGTGCGCGCCGGGCGAAGAAGGCGGGAGGCATACGCCGCTTCTTCACGTGGAAGAAGATGCTGGGCACCTTCTTCGGGCTTTGCCTGCTCGCGATGGGCGTCTTCGTGGCGCTCTACATATGGGTGCCGGTACCGGCCGCCAATGCCGAGGCGAAGCTGCAGAGCAACGTCTACAAGTACAGCAACGGCAAGATCATGGCCCGGTCCGGCGAGCTCAACCGCGAGATCCTCCCGCTCGCCAAGATCCCCAAGGATGTCCAGACCGCCTTCGTCGCCGCCGAGAACCAGAACTTCTACAAGGACTCCGGCGTCGACTTCAAGGGCACCGCGCGCGGTCTGCTCAACACCGTCACCGGCAAGGGCAAGCAGGGTGGCTCGACGATCACCCAGCAGTACGTCAAGAACTACTACCTGACCCAGGACCAGACCGTCACCCGCAAGCTCAAGGAGCTTGTGATCTCCATCAAGGTGGATCGGAAGCAGGGCAAGCCGGACATCCTGGCCGGGTATCTCAATACCAGCTACTTCGGGCGCGGCGCGTACGGCATCCAGGCCGCGGCCCAGGCGTACTACGGCGTCGACGCCGAGAAGCTGACCGTCGAGCAGGGCGCGTACCTCGCGGCGCTCCTCCAGGCCCCCAGCCAGTACGACTGGGCGGTGGCGAGCCCCACCAGTCAGAAGCTGGTCACGGAGCGCTGGAACTACGTACTCGACAACATGATCGAGATGAACGCGCTGGATCAGACCAAGCGCGACGCCATGACGTTCGACATACCGCAGAACCCCAAGGGTCCCGCCGGTATGGAGGGCCAGGCCGGCTACATGGTCAAGGCCGCGAAGGACGAGCTGAAGAAGCAGGGCGTCAGCGAGGCCGAGATCGACGCGGGCGGCTGGACGATCACGCTCAACATCGACGAGAAGCGCCAGAAGGCGATGGAGAAGGCGGTCGAGCGGCAACTGGAGTCCAAGCTCGATCGTAAGAAGAGCAAGGTCGACGCGACCCTCCAGGCCGGCGCGACGTCGGTGGACCCGAAGACCGGCAGGGTCGTCGCAATGTACGGCGGCGAGGACGCCACCCGGCACTGGATCTCCAACGCGACGCGGTCCGACTACCAGCCGGCCTCGACCTTCAAGCCCGTCGTTCTCGCCTCGGCCCTGGAGAGCAACTCCAAGACCCAGGACGACGAGCCGATCACGCCCAGCACGATCTACGACGGCAAGAGCAAGCGCCCCGTCGAGGGCAGCACCACCCCCTTCGCCCCGCAGAACGACCTCGGCAAGAGCTACGGCCCCATCTCCGTGCAGCAGGCCATGAACAGCTCGGTCAACTCCGTCTTCGCGCAGATGCTCGTCGACGTCGGCCCGTCGCGGGTCAAGGAGACGGCCCTGCGGATGGGCATGACGGACAAGGGCGGCTTCGACGAGCGTCCCGCGATGTCCCTCGGTGTGATGGGCGCCAGCACGATGGACATGGCGAGTGTCTACGCGACGCTCGACAACCACGGCAAGAAGGTCACGCCGACGATCGTGAAGTCCGCGGAGCACAAGGACCGCGAGGGCGGCGAGGTCGACCTCCCCGAGCCGACCGCCGAGCAGGTCATCGACCGCTCGACGGCGGACAGCGTCACCAAGGTCCTCACCGGAGTCGTGAAGAGCGGTACGGGCATGCAGGCCAGTAGCCCGAACTACAACGCGGCAGGCAAGACCGGTACGTCGGAGAAGAACCGGTCCGCCTGGTTCGTGGGCTACACCCCCGAACTCTCCACCGCCGTAGCCCTCTTCGGTGAGTCCAAGGACGGCGGCAGGCAGGTCTCCCTGACCGGTACGGCCGACGCCGGCCGCGCCAGCGGTGGCGGCTTCCCCGCCAAGATCTGGGCGGACTACACCCTCGGCGCCCTCGGCGGCGGCTCCGATGCCGACTTCGACCTGGAGATCGACCCGGACGACACCTATTCGCCTCCGCCGTCCGACACTCCCGAGCCGACCAACACGCCGAGCACGCCCCCGACAACGCCGAGCACGCCCCCCACGAGCCCGTCCACCACGCCCCCGACGACGCCGTCCACCACACCGCCCACGTCGCCGTCCACCACGCCCTCGACGTCGCCGCCGCCGATCACCATCGGCCCGCCGGACCCCGGCGGTGACACCGAAGGCTCCGACGGCGGCGCGGACGGCGGCTCCGGCGGGGGAGCTGACGGAGGGGCCGACGGCGGCGCCGACGGAGGTGCTGACGGGGGAGCCGACGGCGACCTCAGGCCGCCCCGCCCCTGACCGGCGGCATACGACGGCATACGACTGCGGCGGGCACCCTCGGGTGCCCGCCGCAGTCGTGCGTACAAAAGCGGTTACGGGCGTGTGGCCAGCTCGAACCAGACCACCTTGCCGGACGACAGCCGTGTGGCACCCCACCGTCTCGCCAGCCGGTTGACCAGGAACAGCCCGCGCCCGCCCTCGTCCGTGTCCCGCGCCCGCCGCTGCCTCGGCAGCTGCGGCGAGTCGTCGCCGACCTCGCAGCGCAGTACGTCCGTACGCAGCAACCGCAGCGTGACGGGCCGCTCGGCGTACCGCACCGCGTTCGTCACCACCTCGCTGACCAGCAGCTCCACCGAGTCGCTCAGCTCCTCCAGACCCCACCGCGCCAGTGCTCGCCGCGCCAGTCTGCGGGCCCGGCCGGGCGCCTGCTCCTCCGGCTCCAGGAACCAGTACGCCACATCGCTCGGCGCGATCCCGTCGAAACGGGCGGCGAGCAGTGCGATGTCGTCGTCCCGGTCGCCGGGCCCGAGCATGTCGAGTACGTCGTCACACAGGGCCTCAAGGGGCGGGGAGTGATCAGGTCCCGTCAACTGGGCTGTGGCGGCGAGCCGTTCCCGCAGCTGCTCGATGCCTGTCCACACGTCGCGCAGGCGCGACTCGACCAGACCGTCGGTGTAGAGGAGAAGCGTGGCGCCCGCCGGGGCGTCCAGCTCGACGGCCTCGAAGTCGACCCCGCCGACACCGATGGGCGCGCCCGGCGGCACCCGCAGCACTTCGGCGCGGCCGCCCAGGTGCAGCAGGATGGGCGGCGGATGGCCCGCGTTGGCGATGGTGATCCGGTGCGAGACCGGGTCGTACACGGCGTACAGGCAGGTCGCCATCCGGTCCTGGCCGAGCCGCTGCGCCTGCTCGTCGAGGTGGTGCAGGACCTCCTGCGGCGGCAGGTCGAGACCGGCGAGGGTCTGCGCCGTCGTCCGCAACTGGCCCATGATCGCGGCGGACGTCATGGAGTGGCCCATGACGTCACCGACGACCAGCGCGACGCGGCTGCCCGGCAGCGGGATCGCGTCGTACCAGTCGCCGCCCACGCGGGCCGTCTCGGCGGCCGGCAGATAGCGGGAGGCCAGCTTGACGCCGGTCGGCTGCGGGAGCGAGTCGGGCAGCATGGTGCGCTGGAGCTCGTCCGCGATGTACGCCTCACGCCCGTACAGCACGGCCTTGTCGATGCCGAGCGCGGTGTGCGTCGCCAACTGGGCCGCGACCAGCAGGTCGTTGGCATCGAAGGCGGGCCGCTCGGGGCGGCGCAGGAACACGGCCGCGCCGATCACCCGGCGACGCCCGCGCAGCGGCGCGAGGATCGCCCGGCGCCCGCTCGGCAGGCCCAAGACGTCGCCGAGCAGCTCGGACAGCGCCGCCCGCGCGGACGAGGAGTCGCCGAACACCGGGCGTACGCCTCTGAGCACCTCGGCCAGCGCGCCTCCGCTGCGTACCTCGCACAGCTGCGGGACGGGCAGCGGCTCGGCCTGGACGTCGATCTCCTCGGCCCCGTCGTCCGCTAAACGCAGCCGGTCGGTGCGGCGCAGGCGCAGCATGAACGGCACGGCGGGACGCTCGTCGCCGACCGGCAGCGGATCGCGCAGATAGACGAGGATCGCATCGGTGAAGGTCGGCACGGACGCCCGGCACAGGCCGAGCACGATCTCGTCGAGGTCGATGCCGCGCGCGATCCGCCGCGTCGCCGCCCCCACGAACCGCAGCCGGTCCCCCTCGCTTCTGGCCGCCCCGGCCGGTTCCGGTGCCCCGCCGCCGGTGGCCGGCACAGGAGCGGGCGACGCTGGATTCGGCACTGCTGGGGCCTCCTCCTGCCGTGGCCGGGTGCGCTCGTGCGGCCTGGCAACCAGGGGCTGCCGGCCTTCGTGCGAGGTGGACTGGTGCTCCGTCACGCGTGGGGTTCCGTCCGTCCGGGGAGCTTGTGCGATGCAATCGCTTTGTGTGGCGATATACCCGCTCTGCGGGCGGCCTCGACAAGGCGGCGGGGCCTGAACTCGGCAGACTTGCTCTCCGGCACGGCTCCCACCCCCCTGTGGTGACATACGGTCAGGTCTTGCTCCGGGCCCGCCAGTTGCTGGGGGGCCCGGTGCGCTCAGTGCGCTCAGTGTTGCGGAAGGCGATCCTACGTTTGACCCGTGGGGGCGTTTCAAGGGTCTCACGGAGCGATGTGAACAGGAGTGCGGTCCCAGTCATCGGGCAATCTGGGAACGGCCCACCTGGGATCGGGCCGCCAGTTCTCCCAGCCGTCGCGGAACGGCGCGCCCCACGCGGTGATCAGCCCGACCGCCGCGCGCCCCGCGTCCCGTACCTGCCGGGCCTGGACGTCGCTCAGCAGCCCCACCCGGCGGGCCTGGTCGAACTCGTCCTCGTCGAGCCACTGCCAGGCGCGGTCCGGGTGCACCGAGATGTCCAGGAAGTGGTCCTCGGAGTCGACACCGCCCGACCAGCGGGCGCGCGGCTCCTCCAGATTCACGTACCAGTTCTTGAACCGCCAGCCGCGTTCCCAGAACAACCACACCGACCAGGGGTCGCCCGGCCGCGCCAGCTTCAGCACGCCGGTGCCCCACCACCGCGAGGTGGTCGTGGTCCGCGGCGCCGTGTACCGGGTGGCGAGCGGCTCCTCGTGCACCGGCGTACCGTCCGCGAGCACCGGCCGCACACACTGGGTGCCCGGCGCCATCCACACCGCGAGCAGTTCGTCGGTGTCGCGGACGACCGTGACGGGGCGGCAGATGTGGATCCGGTCGGAGGAATTGCCGCGATAGCGCCAGAGGATGTGGTCCCCCGGCGCCCAACGAGCCCCGCATGCACCGCCCGCCGTATCTGTCATGAGCAGATCTTAGAAGTACGTACCCACGGCTGCTGCGAGCCAGGTCACGGGTGCGTCATACGCAGCACGTCCAATGCCTCGTCGAGCTGCTGCTCGGTGAGGTCGCCCCGCTCGACGTACCCGGATTCCAGTACGACTTCGCGGATGGTCCTGCGCTCGGCGAGCGACTTCTTGACGACCTTCGCGGCCTCTTCGTAACCGATGTACTTGTTGAGCGGCGTGACGACGGACGGCGACGACTCGGCGTATTCGCGGGCGCGCTCGACGTTGGCCGTGATGCCGTCGACCGTACGGTCGGCCAGCAGCCGGGACGCGTTGGCGAGCAGTCGCACCGACTCCAGCAGGTTCTTGCCGATCACCGGAAGCATGACGTTGAGCTCGAAGTTGCCCGCGGCACCGGCCACGGCGACCGTCGCGTCGTTCCCCGTCACCTGTGCCGCGACCATGAGAACGGCCTCGGGAATGACCGGATTCACCTTGCCGGGCATGATCGACGAGCCCGGCTGGAGGTCGGGAAGGCTGATCTCGGCCAATCCGGTGCGCGGTCCCGAGGCCATCCAGCGCAGGTCGTTGCAGATCTTGGTGAGGGAGACCGCGATCGTACGGAGCTGACCGGACGTCTCGACGAGTCCGTCCCGCGCGCCCTGCGCCTCGAAGTGGTCGCGGGCCTCGGTGAGCGGCAGTCCGGTGGAGCGGGCGACTTCGGCGATGACGGCGGCCGGGAAGCCGGGCGGGGTGTTGATGCCGGTGCCCACCGCCGTGCCGCCGAGGGGGAGTTCCGCCAGGCGGGGGAGGGATGCGCGCAGGCGCTCGACGCCGTAGCGCACGGCGGCCGCGTAGCCGCCGAACTCCTGGCCGAGGGTGACGGGTGTGGCGTCCATCAGGTGCGTACGCCCGGACTTCACGACGCCCGCGAACTCGGCGGACTTGCGCTCCAGGGCGGCGGCGAGGTGGTCGAGGGCCGGGATCAGGTCAGCCGTCACGGCGGCGGTCGCCGCGATGTGGATGGAGGACGGAAACACGTCATTGGACGACTGCGAGGCATTGACATGGTCGTTCGGGTGGACGGGGCTGCCGAGGCGCTCGGTGGCGAGCGTGGCGACGACCTCGTTCATGTTCATGTTGGAGGACGTGCCGGAACCGGTCTGGAAGACGTCGACGGGGAAGTGCTCGTCCCAGCGCCCCTGCGCGACCTCCTCGGCCGCGTCCCGTACCGCCTGCGCGATGTCCTTGTCCAGTACGCCGAGTTCGGCGTTGACCAGGGCGGCAGCCGCCTTGATGCGGGCCAGGGCCTCGATGTGGGCGCGCTCCAGGCGCTGTCCGGAGATGGGGAAGTTCTCCACGGCCCGCTGGGTCTGGGCGCGCCACTTGGCGTGGGCCGGTACCCGTACTTCACCCATCGAGTCGCGCTCGATCCGGTAGTCGTCAGTCGTCATCGTGACGTACCTCCTCAGAAAAGTTGAGCACTTGTCTTGTTCTGCGTATTCCCAAGTCGCCTACCCGCCAGTAAATACCGGGGGTAACAACAAACCGGGGAGGCGCAATGCAGCGCACACGGCTCAGACTTCGCTCTACGGTCGCGGCCGCCGCCGCACTGGCGGTGGCCATGGGGGGCGGCCTGCTGGCGACGGCCCCCGCCACCGCCGCCGCCGACAAGACAGCATCGGCTTCCACACCCCTTCCGGCCGAACTGGAGGCCGTCCGCGCCGCCGAGGCCACCACGCTCTACGGCAGCCCGGCCGAACGGCCCATGGCCCAGCGCAAGACCGGGCTGATCTCGCTCGGCGACAGTGAGATCTCCGGGGAGGGCGTCGGGACGTACGAACCCGGCACCAACGGCCCCGACAACTGGTGCCACCGCTCGCCGGACGCCGCGATCCACCGCACCGGCATCCCGGCCGACGTCACGTACAACGTCTCCTGCTCGGGCGCGTACACCGGAAACATCAGAATCGGCGGAAGCAAGCAGTACGCCGACGAGCTGGTCCAGAGCGACAATCTGGCCGTCAAGGCCCGCAACACCCGCATCAAGATGGTCCTGCTGGTCGCCGGCGCCAACGACGATCTCCAGTTCGGCCCGGTCATGACGGACTGCGTCACGCGCTGGCTGACCATCCAGGGCCCGTGCGAGCCCAAGTACGCGCCCGGCTGGCAGGGGCGCGTCGACGGGCTCGTACCCAAGGTCGAGCAGACGGTCCGGGACCTGCGGACGGTCATGCGCGGAGCCGGGTACGCCGACGGCGACTACAAGATGGTCGTGATGGGCTACCCGAGCCCCATCGGCCCCGACTTCAAGGACAACCCGAACTTCCCCGGCAAGATCCCGGGCGGTTGCGTGGGGTACGACTCCGACGCGGCCTGGGGTCGCAACACCGCCGTCCCGGTCTTCGAGCGCGGGATGCGGCAGGCGGCGGCGAACACGGGTTCCGTCTATCTCGACAACTCCCGCCTCTTCCACGGCCACGAGGTCTGCATGGACGACCCGTGGGCGCGGGGCCTCTACATCGACCTGTCCAAGCCCGGCATGCCGGACGCAAACTCGGTGCGCCAGTCCTTCCACCCGAACATCCGCGGCCACGCGGCGTTCGCGTCCTGCCTCACCCAGGTGTACAACTCTGCCCTGCGTGAGGCGAGTTGCGGCGATCCGGCCAGTACGGGAAAGCCGGTGCTCTTCGCGGGGGCGTGGGACGACGCGTACAAGCCGCTGAAGAACGCGGGGACGGGCACGTGCGCCGACGTACCCGGATCGACGACCCGTAACGGGACGGCGGTGGGCGGCTGGGACTGTCACGGCGGCCGGAACCAGGGCTGGTGGTACGACACCGCCCAGAAGTCCGTCCGTACGGAACTGAGCCACGACCGGTGCCTCGACGTCCCTGGCGCGCAGTACCAGGCGGGTACGGGACTGGTCCTCTGGAACTGCTCGGGCGCGGCGAACCAGCAGTTCGTACGCGACGGATCGACGATCCGCCCGGCGGCTTCGACGGGCCTGTGCGTGACCCTGGCGGCGGCCAAGGACCCGCTGAAGCTCCAGGCCTGCACGGGCGCGGCCAACCAGCGGTTCGCGTAGGAAGCAGCTCCCCCGCCCCTTCCCGGTCAGGGAGGGGGCGGGGTGGGTTGGGCGCGAGCACCGCTGACGACGAGCCTTACGCCAGGCCGGGGCCCCGCACCGGGATCGAGGTGAACGTCGGGGCGGGGGCCGGCTCGGTGAAGAAGTCGTTGCCCTTGTCGTCGACCACGATGAATGCCGGGAAGTCCTCCACCTCGATCCGCCAGACCGCCTCCATGCCGAGTTCCTCGTACTCGACGACCTCGACCTTCTTGATGCAGTCCTGGGCCAGCCGGGCCGCCGGGCCGCCGATCGAGCCCAGGTAGAAGCCGCCGTGCGTACCGCACGCGTCCGTCACCTGCCTGGACCGGTTGCCCTTGGCCAGCATGACCTTCGAGCCGCCCGCCGCCTGGAACTGCTCGACGTAGGAGTCCATCCGGCCGGCCGTCGTCGGGCCGAAGGAGCCGGACGCGTAACCCTCGGGGGTCTTCGCGGGACCGGCGTAGTACACCGGGTGGTCCTTCAGGTACTGCGGCATCTCCTCGCCCGCGTCCAGCCGCTCCTTGATCTTCGCGTGCGCGATGTCGCGGGCGACGACGAGCGGGCCGGTGAGGGAGAGGCGGGTCTTGACGGGGTACTTGGTGAGCTCGGCGAGCACCTCGTCCATCGGCCGGTTCAGGTCGATCTTGACGACGTCCCCGGCCTCGTCCAGATGCTCGTCCGTCGTCTCCGGCAGGAACCGCGCCGGGTCCTTCTCCAGCTGCTCCAGGAAGACGCCCTCGGCGGTGATCTTCGCGACGGCCTGGCGGTCCGCCGAGCAGGACACGGCGATGGCGACGGGCAGCGAGGCGCCGTGGCGCGGCAGGCGCACCACGCGCACGTCGTGGCAGAAGTACTTGCCGCCGAACTGCGCGCCGATGCCGATCTTCTGCGTCAGCTCGAAGACCTTCTCCTCCAGCTCCTTGTCCCGGAAGCCGTGGCCGAGCGCCGAGCCCTCGGCCGGCAGCTCGTCCAGGTAGTGCGCGGAGGCGTACTTCGCGGTCTTGAGCGCGAACTCGGCCGACGTACCACCGACGACGATCGCCAGGTGGTACGGCGGGCACGCGGCCGTACCGAGCGAGCGGATCTTCTCCTCCAGGAACTTCATCATGGAGGCCTCGTTGAGGACCGCCTTCGTCTCCTGGTAGAGGAAGGACTTGTTGGCGGAGCCGCCGCCCTTCGCCATGAAGAGGAACTTGTACGCGCCGCCGTCGGTCGCGTACAGCTCGATCTGCGCGGGCAGGTTCGAGCCGGTGTTCTTCTCCTCCCACATGTTCAGCGGGGCCATCTGCGAGTAGCGCAGGTTGAGCTTGGTGTAGGCGTCGAAGATGCCGTGCGAGAGGGCTTCCTCGTCGCCGCCCTCCGTCAGGACGTTCTGGCCGCGCTTGCCCATGACGATCGCCGTGCCGGTGTCCTGGCACATCGGCAGGACGCCCGCCGCCGCGATGTTCGCGTTCTTGAGCAGGTCGAGGGCCACGAACTTGTCGTTCGACGACGCCTCGGGGTCGTCGATGATCCGGCGCAGCTGAGCGAGGTGCGCGGGCCGCAGGTAGTGCGAGATGTCGTGCATCGCCTCGGCGGCCAGGGTGCGCAGCGCCTCGGGGTCGACCTTGAGGAACGTACGGCCGTCGGCCTCGAAGGTGGAGACACCTTCTGCGGTCACCAGGCGATACGGCGTGGTGTCCTCTCCCAGGGGGAGCAGATCGGAGTACGCAAACTCTGGCATTTCGGCCATTCCTCACTCGGCAGACGGCAACTGGCCTCCATTGGCGCAGCCCGCCCACCAGCGTAAGACGCCCGCGGAGTGCCGGGTCTGTGAGGTAAGGCTCAGTTGGCGGACCTGCGCACTAGTCGCGATCTATCGCGTCTGGGTACGCTGGGGTGGTGGACCTCGACAAGAATCAATCAGCGGGCTCCGGCCGCGGACACCCTCAGCAGCCGCAGCCGACCGTCCCCGCGGTGCCCGCCGAGCCCGCCCTCCGGGCGTCGGACGCGGACCGCGACCGGATCGCGGACATCCTGCGCGACGCCATGGCCGAGGGCCGGCTGACCGCCGAGGAGCACTCCGACCGTATCGACGCGGTCTACCGTGCCAAGACCGTCGCCGAACTGGAGCCGCTGGTCCAGGACTTGCCCGCCCCCGGCGGCGACGCCCGGCGTGAGCCGGCCTCGGCGGCGTACGAACCGGCCGACCCCTCGATGCCGGTCGCGGCGGAGAATCTGGTCGCAGTCTTCAGCAGCTCGACGCGCAAGGGCCGCTGGCGGATCGGCGGCAGGACGAACGTCTTCGCCCTCTTCGGCAGCGTCGAGATCGACCTCACCGAGGCGCTTTTCGGCCAGCGGCTGACCGTGATCAACGCGACCTCGATCTTCGGCAACGTCGAAGTCCGCGTCCCCGAGAACATCACACTGCGCGGCAGCGGAACCGGGATCTTCGGCAACTTCGAGGTCGACACCCTCGAAGCCGGTAACCCCGAGGCGCCGGTCGTGGTGGTCAACGGCTACGCGGTGTTCGGCAACATCGAGGCGAAACCCAAGCGCGGAAAGCGCATCGCGGACCTGCACGGTCGCATGCGCAAACACCTCGGGTACTGACGCCGGTCGAGACGGTTCGAAACCCTGTGCATAGGCGTGCGCACAGCGGGTAGGGACTGCTGCATCGCTGCTCGCTCCCGAAGCCGTCGTCAGGAGTAGACCGTGCTGCATCCGCCGCATCAGTCCCTGCAGGTCGCCGCCGTTCCGTCGCAGCGCGCGCCGGCCCGGGAGCAGGCCGGCCCATGGCACACGGAGGCGGTGTGCCGCCGGGACGAAGCCGGGCTGTTCTTTGCCCCGTCGAAGGAACCGACGGCCGCGAGGCTGGCGCGGGAAGAGGCCGCGAAGCGCGTCTGCGCGCGGTGCCCCGTGATGGTCGAGTGCCGGGAGCACGCGCTGCTCCAGCCCGAGCCGTACGGCGTGTGGGGCGGCCTGACCGCTGCCGAGCGCCGGGTGGTCCTGGCGAGGCGTCGGCGGCGCGAGATGGAGCTCGGTCAAGCGGCGCAGGCGGGAAGGATCGCCGCCGCCGGCTGACCGGCTGATCAGGACATGAGGAAAAGGGGCGCCCCCCGCCGTACAGCCGGGGCCGCCCCTTTCTCGTGCCGATTCGTACAGGTGCTGCGTACAGGTGCTACTTCGCGCGGTCGAAGTCGATGGCGCTGTAGGCGCGCAGCTTCGAGAGGCGGTGCGTCGAGTCGATCTGGCGGATCGTGCCCGACTTGGAGCGCATCACCAGGGACTGGGTGGTGGCGGTCTCCGAGCGGTAGCGGACGCCGCGCAGCAGCTCGCCGTCCGTGATGCCGGTGGCGACGAAGAACACGTTGTCGCCGCTGACCAGGTCGTTCGTGTGCAGCACGCGGTCGAGGTCGTGACCCGCGTCCAGCGCGCGCTGACGCTCGGCCTCGTCCTTGGGCCACAGCTTGCCCTGGATGGTGCCGCCGAGGCACTTGATCGCGCAGGCCGAGATGATGCCCTCGGGCGTACCGCCGATGCCCATGAGCATGTCCACGCCGGTGCCTTCGCGCACCGCCATGACCGAGCCCGCGACATCGCCGTCCGAGATGAACTTGATACGGGCGCCCGTCTCGCGGATCTCCTTGACGATGCCCTCGTGACGGGGGCGGTCCAGGATCATCACGGTGACGTCTTCGGGCATCGAGTTCTTGGCCTTGGCTACCCGGCGGATGTTGACCGAGACG
The DNA here is from genome assembly GCF_056836825.1 of Streptomyces sp. TRD_SC_5. Lineage (NCBI taxonomy): Bacteria > Bacillati > Actinomycetota > Actinomycetes > Kitasatosporales > Streptomycetaceae > Streptomyces > Streptomyces sp. TRD_SC_5. The sequence goes on from NZ_JBWZZS010000001.1 coordinate 4,772,550, forward strand.
GGGGCGTTGATGTCGACGAAGTCGGCAGCCTCCGGACCGGTGACCAGCTTCTCCATGTAGAAGACCGCGGACGGGTCGAACATGGTGCCGCGGTCGGCGGCGGCGAGCACGGCGATGGCGTTCGGCATGCCCTTGGCGTTGAGCGTGGTGCCGTCGATCGGGTCGACGGCGATGTCGACCTCGGCGCCGGTGCCGTCACCCACGCGCTCCCCGTTGAAGAGCATCGGGGCTTCGTCCTTCTCGCCCTCACCGATGACGACGATGCCGTTCATCGATACGGTCGAGACGAGCGTCCGCATGGCCTTCACCGCTGCGCCGTCCGCGCCGATCTTGTCACCGCGGCCGACCCACCGCCCGGCGGCCATGGCAGCGGCCTCGGTGACCCGGACGAGCTCAAGGGCCAGGTTGCGGTCGGGGGCCTCGGGAGAGACCTCGAGCTGAGACGGAAGATGGTGCTCGGTCATCGGAGCGCACCTTTCTGTACGGCGACGGCCGGAGTAAAGAGGGTGCTGCCGACTCTATCGGTACGTCGACAAAATGAGCAGAGGGGGGCACGTATGAGCGGCATATCGGGATGAGATGCCCCTCGCGCGGGCCGTGGGGCGGCATGGGGGACGATGGGGGCGTGGCAGGTATGAAAGGCAAGCAGACGATCCGGGACATGGTGCTGTCCATGGCGGCGATCGGTGCCGTCGTCGCGGGCATCTACACGCTGATCCCGCACGACGATTCGGCGGACCCGGTCAAGGCGGTCGACTACCGGGTGGAGCTCATCACGGCCCGGCGGGCGGCACCGTATCCGGTGGCGGCCCCGGTCGGGCTTCCGGAGACCTGGAAGCCGACGTCGGTCTCGTACGACCGGGAGGGCGGCGACGCCTGGCATCTGGGCTTCCTGGACCCGGAGCGGGAGTACGTCGCGGTCGAGCAGTCGAGCGGCCCCGTGGAGAAGTTCGTCCACAAGGTCAGCCAGAAGGCGACGAGGACCGAGAAGACCGTGCGGGTCGGCGGCGAGAGCTGGCAGCGCTGGGAGGGCCCGAAGTACGACGCGCTGGTGCGCGAGGAAAAGGGCGCCACGACGGTGATCACGGGGACGGCGTCGCAGGAGCGGCTGGCGGAGATGGCCGAGGCACTGGAAGCGAAGAAGCCCGGGACGAAGTCCTGAGACGAGACGTGACGTGTACGACGAAGCCGCCGCACCTTCGGGGTGCGGCGGCTTCGTCGTACGTGATCGGCCTGCTCAGACGGTCGTGATGACCTCGTCGTAGGCCAGGCGCGGAGAGCGCGGGAACCACGCGTCGTCGCCCGGCTTGCCGATGTTGACGACCATCAGCGGGGTGTGGTCGTCGTCCAGGAACTCCTTCTGGACGCCGGCGAAGTCGAAGCCGGTCATGGGGCCCGCGGCCAGGCCGGCGGCCCGGACGCCGACGATGAAGTACGCGGCCTGGAGGGCGGCGTTGAGACCGGCGGCCGACTCGCGGACCGGGCGCTCCGAGAAGAACATGTCCTTGGCCTGCGGGAAGTGCGGCAGCAGGGCCGGGAGTTCCTCGTGGAACTCGTTGTCGGCGGCGAGGATCGCGACCAGCGGGGCGGCGGCGGTCTTCGGCTGGTTGCCCTCGGCCATGTGCGCGACGAGGCGCTCGCGGGCCTCGGGGGAGCGGACCAGGACGACGCGCAGCGGCGACTGGTTGAACGCGGTCGGGCCGAACTTGACCAGGTCGTAGATCGCCTGGACCTGCTCCTCGGTCACCGGCTCGTCGGTGAACGTGTTCGCGGTGCGGGCCTCGCGGAAGAGGAGGTCCTGGGCGGCGGGGTCAAGAACGAGAGACATGCGGCTTACCTTCCGGACGTGCAAGGGGATCAGGCTGTGACCTCACCGTATGGCGAAGTAGGTTAAGTTTCAACTAAAAGCGTGCCGCAGTGATCCGCTTCACAGCGAACCCACTTCCGCCCTGCCCTCAGCTCTCGTCGGCGAGCGAGGCGTCCAAGCGGGCCCTTGCCCCGTCCAGCCAGCGTCGGCACACCTTTGCCAGCTCCTCGCCGCGCTCCCAGAGCGCGAGCGACTCCTCCAGCGTCGTACCGCCCGCTTCCAGGCGCCGTACGACGTCGATCAGCTCGTCCCGGGCCTGTTCGTACCCGAGGGGCGTCGCTGCTTCGTCCGTCTGTGCCATGTGATCCACCTTAGGTATGAGCTGATACGAGCTGGGAAAAGACTGCGGCTGAGCGAGGCGGGACCGGCGTCGCCCTACTCCGCGACCCGCGCTGTGAACTCGCCCTCCGCCACCCGCGCCCGCAGCTCGTCGCCGGGCGCGACCTCGTCCGGCGAACGGACCACCGCACCGTCCGCCCGCTGGAGCACCGCGTAACCCCGCTCCAGGGTGGCCGCCGGCGACAGCGCCACCACTCTGGCCCGGGTGTGCGACAGCTCCGAGTCCGCGCGGTCCAGCAGGTGCCCCAACGTGCGCCGGCTGCGCGCCACCAGGGCGTCGACCTCCGCCTCGCGGTCCTCCACCATCCGGTGCGGCCGCTCCATCACGGGCCTGGCCAGCGCGTGCGCCAGCCCGCGCTCCTCGCGGTCCAGCAGGCCCCGTACGGTCCGCAGCGCCCGGTCGCGCAGCAGCTGGACGCGGTCCAGCTCCTCGCCGACGTCCGGCACGACCTTCTTCGCCGCGTCCGTCGGCGTCGACGCCCTGAGGTCCGCCACCAGGTCGAGCAGCGGCGAATCCGGCTCGTGGCCGATGGCGGACACCACCGGCGTACGGCAGCCGAACACGGTCCGTACGAGCTGCTCGTCCGAGAACGGCAGCAGGTCCTCCACGCTGCCGCCGCCCCGCGCCACGATGATCACGTCGACCTCCGGCAGCTCGTCCAGCTCCTTGACCGCCTGGACGACCTGCGCGACCGCGCTCACCCCCTGCACCGCCACGTTCCGCACCTCGAAGCGGACGGCCGGCCAGCGCCGCCGCGCGTTCTCCAGTACGTCGCGCTCGGCCGCCGACGCCCGGCCCGTCACCAGCCCGACGCACTGCGGCAGGAACGGCAGGGGCCGCTTGCGGTCCAGCGCGAAGAGCCCCTCGCTCGCCAGTACCTTCTTCAGCTGCTCCAGCCTGGCGAGCAGCTCGCCGATCCCCACCGGCTTTATCTCCGTGGCCCGCAGCGACAGCTGGCCGCGCGGCGCGTACCACTCGGGCTTCGCGCGCACCACGACCCGCGCGCCCTCCGCCACCACGTCGGCGATCGGGTCGAAGACCTGCCGGAAGCACGTCACGCCCACCGAGATGTCGTGCGAGGGGTCACGCAGCGTCAGAAAGACGACCCCGGCGCCGGGCCGGCGCGAGATCTGCGTGATCTGTCCCTCCACCCACACCGCTCCGAGCCGGTCGATCCACCCGCCGATGAGGCGCGAGACCTGACCGACCGGAAGCGGGGCGTCCGCGGACGTGTTCAGAGCCATGTACGAAGGCTAGCCGTCGGCACTGACACCCAGGCCGGTCCGGCGCCCCCGTTGCACGAACACCACGATCAGCCCCACCACCAGCCACACCGCGCCCACGATCTGCGCCGCGCCCGAGGCCTCCACGATCACCGCGACCGCCACCGCCGCCCCCAGCACCGGCAGCAGCACGTGCCGCCACCACACCGGCGGCCCCTCCATCCTCCGTACGGCGAACCAGCTCACCACCGACACGTGCAGCAGCACGAACGCCGTCAGGGCCCCGATGTCGACCACCGACACCAGATGGTCCAGGCCGTCGTCGCGCCGCGACGCCCACACCGCCGCCACCAGCGTCACCACGGCCGCCACCCCCAGCGCGAGGCGCGGCACGCCGGAGGCGGCGTCGACCTTCGCCAGTACGCGCGGCAGCCGCCCCTCCCTGGCCATCGCGAACAGCAGCCGCCCGGCCGCCGCCTGCCCCGCCAGCGCCGCGAACGCCGCGCCGATCGCCTTGCTCACCGCCACCAGATCGCCCAGCCAGGTCCCGACCGAGGCGTCCACCGCGTCGTAGAAGGCCGTCCCCTGCTTCCCCGGCTCGGCGGCGAACTCCGCCGCCGACACCGGCTGGAGCAGTGCCGCCAGATACGTCTGCGCCACGAACAGCACGCCCGCGAGACCCAGGCAGACCAGCACGGCCCGTGCCACCTTCGCCGAACCGCCCGTCACCTCCTCCGCGAACGACGCGATCGCGTCGAACCCGAGATACGACAGCACCGCCACCGACACGGCTCCCAGGACCGCCGCTACCGAGAAACCACCCAGCGAACCGTCACCGGTCAGCGGCGACAGCCAGCCGCGCCGCGCCCCGTCCTGCATCAGCACCACGACGGCGGCCACCACGAAGACCCCCAGCACCACGATCTCCATGGCCAGCACCGCGAAGCCCACCCGCGCGGCCGCCCGGACGCCCCACATGTTCAGCCCCGTGGTCACCACCACCGCGAGCGCCGTCCACACCCACTGGGAAACGGACGGCACGAGCGCGTGCATCGCGATTCCGGAGAAGAGATAGGCGACCGCGGGGATGAGCACGTAATCGAGCATCGCCATCCACCCGGCGATGAACCCGGGGCCCTCGCCGAGCGCCTTGCGCGCGTACGCGAAGACCGAGCCCGCCTGGGGGACCACCCGCACCATTTGGGCGTAACTGAATGCGGTGAACGCCATGGCGACCGTCGCGACGAGATAGACCAGCGCCACCGCGCCGTGCGACTTGGCGTCGAGCGTCCCGAAGACGCCGACGGGCGCCATGGGGGCGATGAAGAGCAGCCCGTAGACGACAAGATCCCGGAATCCGAGACTCCGCCGCAGCCCCTCCGTGTCCTTCACGGTCACGGTCATCGCGCCTCCGTACGTAGAACCGGCGTCCAGTCTTGATCACCGAGGCGGTCTTCCGCGTCCCCTGGCCTCCGTGGCGCGGCCTTACGATGGGGAACATGACTGCTACTGCCGCCCGTCGTGTCCTTCTCGCCGCTCCCCGTGGCTACTGCGCGGGCGTGGACCGTGCCGTGATCGCCGTGGAGAAGGCCCTGGAGCAGTACGGGGCGCCGATCTACGTCCGGCACGAGATCGTCCACAACAAGTACGTCGTACAGACCCTGGAGAAGAAGGGCGCGATCTTCGTCGACGTGACGGCGGAGGTCCCCGAGGGCTCGATCGTCATGTTCTCCGCGCACGGCGTCGCGCCGACCGTGCACGAGGAGGCCGCCGAGCGGAAGCTCGCGACGATCGACGCGACCTGCCCGCTGGTCACCAAGGTCCACAAGGAAGCGGTCCGCTTCGCCAAGGAGGACTACGACATCCTTCTGATCGGCCACGAGGGCCACGAGGAAGTCATCGGCACCTCCGGCGAGGCCCCCGACCACATCACCCTGGTCGACGGCCCCGACGACGTCGCCAACGTTTCCGTGCGCGACGAGTCGAAGGTCGTCTGGCTCTCCCAGACCACGCTCTCGGTCGACGAGACGATGGAGACGGTCGACGCCCTGAAGGAGAAGTTCCCGAACCTGCTCTCGCCCCCCAGCGACGACATCTGCTACGCCACGCAGAACCGTCAGATCGCGGTGAAGAAGCTGGCCGAGGACGCGCAGCTCGTCATTGTCGTGGGCTCCAAGAACTCCTCCAACTCGATCCGCATGGTCGAGGTCGCCCTGGACGCCGGCGCCCCCGCCGCGCACCTGGTGGACTTCGCGGACGAGATCGACGAGGCCTGGCTGGAAGGCGTCACCACGGTCGGCCTCACCTCCGGCGCCTCGGTGCCCGACGTACTGGTCGACGGCGTACTGGAGTGGCTGGCCGAGCGCGGCTACGGCGACGTGGAGACGGTGAAGACCGCCGACGAGTCGATCACCTTCTCGCTGCCCAAGGAGCTCCGCCGCGACCTGCGCGCCGAAGCGGCCCGCCTCTCCGGAAAGTGACTTTCAGCGACACTGTCAGCCGCGCACCGTAACGTTGTGACCATGAACGTGTTCGGAGTGGACATCGGCGGATCCGGCATCAAGGGCGCTCCCGTGGATCTGGAGCGCGGCGACCTGGCGGAACCGCGGCACAAGGTACTGACCCCGCACCCGGCAACGCCCGACGACGTGGCCGGGTGCGTGCGTGAGGTCGTCGGCAATTTCGGCTGGAGCGGCCCGGTCGGCATCACCTTCCCCGGTGTGGTCACGGGAGGCATCACCCGTACCGCGGCGAACGTCGACAAGGGCTGGATCGACGTCGACGCGCAGGCCCTGCTGGGCGACCGCCTCGGCCTGCCCGTCACCGTACTGAACGACGCCGACGCGGCCGGGGTCGCCGAGATGACGTTCGGCGCGGGCGCGGGTCGCAAGGGCACAGTCTTCTTGCTGACGTTCGGTACGGGCATCGGCAGCGCGCTCTTCATCGACGGCGCCCTCGTACCGAACACCGAGCTCGGCCACCTGGAGCTGAACGGTCACGACGCGGAGAAGCACGCCTCCACGAAGGCCAAGGAGGACGAGGACCTGAGCTGGGAGCACTGGGCGCACCGGGTGCAGAAGTACCTGGCGCACGTCGAGATGCTGTTCTCGCCGGAGCTCTTCGTCATCGGCGGCGGAGTGAGCCGCAAGGCCGAGAAGTTCCTGCCGCTGATCAAGGGCATCCGCGCCGAGATCGTCCCCGCGCAGCTCCAGAACAACGCGGGGATCGTGGGCGCGGCGATGGCGGCAGGCGCCGCCTCCTAGCTACTCCGCCTGCTCCACACCTACTCCAGCTATTCCACCAGCTACTCCACAGGGTCCGGGCTGGGCCGCCGGGCGGCGCGCTGGGCGGCGGCCTGGGTCGCTCGCCGCCGAGTCATCAGCCGCACTTTGCGTACGCTCGCGATGAGCCCGGCGATGAGCGTGCCGCCGTACAGCCAGCCCGCGTGCACGGCGAGCGCCGTGACCACCGCCATGATCTGGCTGCCGAACCCGCCGGCGCCCCCGGCGATCGGCACCAGACCGACGGCGAAGGCGATGGGTACGGCGATCGGCGCCGTGACCAGGTCGGCCGGCCGCACCCACAGTGCGGTCAGCGCGCTCACCGGCAGGAACAGCAGCCCGTACACGATCGGCGAACCGTCGAACAGCAGCCAGTCGAGACCGCCGAGCACCAGCATCACGGCGGAGGCGAACAGCCCGCTGCCGAGCCCGGTCAGCCGCGGGTTGGGCAGCCGCCGCAAGGCGAGGACGACAGGCGGCACGGGACGTGCCGGTCTCGCCGCCACCCGGTAGACGGCGGCGGCGTCGGCGGACCCGCCCGAGGGGAGCAGGGGGGTCTGCGACCGTTGCTGGGGACGAGGGGGACGTGCCCTGTGTTGCTCCACCCGGACAACGTAGGTCGCAGAGAGGGAGGAATCAGGCGCAGGACACGCCCTTTGGTCGACCTTGGCCGTGCGTTCGATGCCACGTGGCCGATCGAAGGCCTCTCGAGCCACTCCGGCGGGGCCTCGTCAGGCCCCGCCGGGTTCCCGTCGTCGGCCCCGCGCCGCCCGCCCGTAAACTGGGGGATCGGTCCACTCCCGGGCCAGTCCTCACTCCAGGAAGTCGCCAACGTGTCGCTCACGATCGGAATCGTCGGTCTGCCGAATGTCGGCAAGTCGACCCTGTTCAACGCCCTGACCAAGAACGACGTGCTGGCGGCCAACTACCCGTTCGCCACCATCGAGCCGAACGTCGGCGTGGTCGGCGTCCCCGACCCGCGCCTGGCCACTCTCGCCAAGATCTTCAGCTCCCAGAAGATCCTTCCCGCCACGGTCGACTTCGTCGACATCGCCGGCATCGTCCGCGGCGCCTCGGAGGGCGAGGGCCTGGGCAACAAGTTCCTGGCGAACATCCGCGAGTCCGACGCGATCTGCCAGGTCATCCGTGCCTTCAAGGACGAGAACGTCGTACACGTCGACGGCAAGGTCTCGCCGAAGGACGACATCGAGACGATCAACACCGAGCTGATCCTGGCGGACCTCCAGTCGGTGGAGAAGGCGGTTCCGCGCCTGACGAAGGAGTCCCGTCTCCAGAAGGAGAAGGTCGCGGTCCTGGCGGCGGTGGAGGAAGCCCAGAAGATCCTCGAAGCGGGCACGACCCTCTTCGCGGCGGGCATCACGGCCGGCACCGAGAAGGGGCAGCTCCTCCACGAGCTCCACCTCCTCACCACCAAGCCCTTCCTCTACGTCTTCAACGTCGACGAGGACGAGCTGGTCGACGAGGACTTCAAGAACGAGCAGCGCGCACTCGTCGCCCCCGCCGAGGCGATCTTCCTCAACGCGAAGATCGAGTCCGAGCTGATCGAGCTCGACGACGACGAGGCCCTGGAACTGCTCCAGTCCATGGGCCAGGAAGAACCCGGCCTCACCACCCTCGGCCGTGTCGGCTTCGACACCCTGGGCCTCCAGACCTACCTGACGGCAGGCCCCAAGGAGACCCGCGCCTGGACCATCAAGAAGGGCGCGACGGCCCCCGAGGCGGCCGGTGTGATCCACACCGACTTCCAGAAGGGCTTCATCAAGGCCGAGGTCATCTCCTTCGCCGACCTGGTCGAAACCGGCTCGGTCGCCGAAGCCCGCGCGAAGGGCAAGGCCCGCATGGAGGGCAAGGAGTACGTCATGCAGGACGGCGACGTGGTGGAGTTCCGCTTCAACGTGTAGTGGGTGACATACCACCACGTCACTGATCTGGCAAACGTCCAGGTCAGAAGGGGTCCAGCCTTTCGAGGCTGGGCCCCTAAGTTTTTCCCGTGCTGGATCGGTGCTGGATAATCTGACACCTCGTCACCTGTCATCACCCCTCATCACCTGCACCGTGCTGGATCGGTGCTGGGTGACTCTGACTGTCTTGGAGGGCGTCTCGCGGGCCGTCCGCATTCTCCTTATGTCCGCTTTCTATGCGACTGAAGAATGAGACCGGAAGGCACTCAAATACTCCTTGTTCTCGAACAGGCGTTCCATGTTCTACTGGCGGAACATGACGTTCCGAAGGGGGAGGACTGCCTTGTCCAGCCGCATGAAGTCCGCGTTTGTCGACCTGCTCGCCATACCCGAGCGAGGCCACGGGCATCGGGCGTCAGCGGCTCTCGGATACGGCCTACTGGCCACCGCCGTCGTCTTCACGGGAACCATGGCGGTCGTCGAGGACGGTCACGGCCAGGCAGCGAAAAGGACCCCCTTCGCCGCCGTGCCCGACCAAGGGCCCGGCGAGGCCGACATGCCCGGCAACGACGTGGAGACGGGCGAAGAGGCGGCCCCCTCGAAGGGGCAGGCGCAGCCCGCGCCGGTCTACAGCGACGACGAGCGCGACGGATACGTCCCGACCTACTTCGACGGGCACGGCGGCATCGCAGGCGTCCCGCTGACCGAAGAGCAGCGTCGAGCCGTCATGGCCGAGGCTGCCCGCCGAGGCATGTCGAAGGAAGCAGCGCACGCCCTCGCGTACGGCGAGGAGGACGGGGCCGACGACGATGCCGTTCTGGCGGACGGGAAAGAGCACCAGCCGATCTACCGGCAGGTTGCACCCGAGGAGGTCGAACATGCCTCGGTCGAGACTCCTGCCCGAAGCGCTAGCGGCGGTAAGCCAGTGAAGCAGGGGCGACGCGAAGGCGCCGGCACTCAGGGGCGACGGGACGAGGAGCGACAGGCTGGGCAGGGGAAGAACCAGGGTCGAGCGCCGGGGGAGAATCAGAAGCGCGAGAAGGCGTCCCTTACCGATGTCTTCGAGGAGGAGCTGAAGGAGCAGATCCCGGACCCGATCGAGGATGTCCTCGGGCCCTTCAACCCGTTCCGCGCGTTCCTGACAGACCTGAGCATGTACGGCGTCGATGTCGAGCTTGAGGTGTCCGAGCCCGACCCGATAACTGACACAGTCACAGTCACGGGCTCTACGACGGTCAGCGACGACGTGGCGGTCACCGTCGAGGCGGAGGTACCCGTCGAGGAGTCGCGACCCGGCGAGCGGAAGCCGTGCACGATTACGACGACCGTGACGCACCCGGAGACAGGCGTCGTGAAGTCGGAGAGTACGGCGATCGTGCACGACCCGGACGACGTTCCGCGAGTGGCTGTGAACGAAGTCGTAGATGCGGTTTTGGAGGCCAGCGACGGGACGCGGGCCGAGGAGAAGGCTGTCCGGGAGGCCGTCGAAGACCTCGCGGACGCTCACGATCTTTGAGGGTGGCCTATCAGAAGCCGGTGACGGGCTGCCCGGTCAACCGCTGGGCGACCTGCCACAACATGCCGCCTCGCGATGCCTTTACGAGCACCTTGTCACCAGGCAGAAGGATCTTTTCGAGCAGGGCTGCGGCCGTCTCGTTGTCGGCGACCATCGCAACGTCGGGCACACCAGCCGCGCCCGCGTATAGAACGAGCTGCTTCACCATGTCCCCGCCGACGCCGATCACCATGTCCACACCCAGCTCGCCAGCCATGCGACCAACGGAACGATGGGCCTCCACGGCTTCGTCGCCCAGCTCCAGCATCTCGCCCAGTACGGCGATCGTTCGTCCGCCTACCGGCTTGGCCTCTGCCTCGGCCACGTCGGTGGCGGTCGAACCGTCTGCCTCGGTCATCGGGACTCTCCGTTGGTCAGGGGAGCGAAGGTAATCGCGCGGCCGGTGTAAGAGAGGGCCAGGCGGCTGAGCGGAACGCTGTCGTGCCTCTGGCCCCACGCGGACGGGTCGCGGAAGTGGATGGTTGGGTCTGGGCCGTCTTCGTATCCGCGCAGGATGACGAGGTGGCCGCCTGAACGCCCGTCGTCGGGGAACTGCTCGGTCACGGACACGATGAGTGGTGCTTCATCGATCCGGGCCGGCAGTTCCTCGACGAGGACGGGTTCAGCGGTCGAGGGAACTCCAAGCTCGGTGGCCAGGCGTGCGATCCCTGCGTGTAGGGCTCCGCGGGGCGTCAGCACTTCGTTCTTCACAGCCAGTTTGAGGAGTTCCGTCACTGTGGGCGCCTCCTGACCGTAGGCCAGGAGAATCATTCGGAGCGACGCCAGGCCGCACGCCCGGTTGGACCACTCGGTCCGGTCTCCCAGTGCCCACCCTCCATGTTGTTCCCACTCTTCGGAGGAGATGAGCTGTCGGCACATGGGGACATCGTGGACGCGCGGCACAGCGGCAAGCTCCTACTGCTAGGCGGCAGCCTCCCGCGTCGCAGTGGGCCCAGGGAACACGGGAGCGGGCAGGGGGACATCGTACGGCGGCCGGGCCAGGGCCTCATGCAGCATCGCCAGCACGACATCCGTGTGTGCGAGCCCGACCATCGCCGCCCCCACCACGAAGTTGCTGTCTCGGGACATGCCGGGCGTGCTGTTCACCTCCAGCACGTACGGCTCGCCGTCCTCGGTCAGGATGAAGTCGATGCGCGCCGAGCCGCGCAGGCCGAGGCCGTCCCACAGCGTTTGGGCATATCGGGTGACCTTGGCCAGCACGTCGGGCGTCAGCTCGGCGGCCTGCACGGTGACGGCACCCTTCGACTCCACGTCGAGCTTGGTGTCGGCGTCGTAGAACTCTGCTTCGGCCACCTCGGTGGTGAGCGGGGGAAAGGCGACGACGGGGCCGCCGGGCAGCTCCAGCAGGCCCACGGTCAGTGGTGTGCCGCTCATGTAGTCCTCGATCAGAACATCTGCACCCTCTTCGCCAGCCGCCTTGGCCAGGGCGCGAGGCAGATCTGCCGCTTCGCGCACAAGGCTCATGCCGACGCTCGACCCGCCGAACGGCGGCTTGATCATGGCGGGGCGCCCGTTCCAGTTCGCCGGGCCGCCGGACCAGACCCGCCAACCGGGGGTCGGGACGCCGAGCGTCAGCATCACCCGCTTGCAGAGGATCTTGTCGGCGGCCACCGCGGATGCGGCGACCCCACTCCCGCAGTAGGGCACGCGAAGGTAGTCGAGGAGACCCTGCAACCGGCCGTCCTCGCCGTATGGGCCGTGGAGATTCGAGAGCGCCACGTCGCAAGCGGCCAGGTCCGCGATGAAGCCGGGCTCGGTGGGGTCCAGCACGCTCCATTGGGCGCCGATCTCGTCGAGTGCCTCGCCCAGGGCGGTCACGGACCGCTGCTCGACGGGGCACTCCGAGTGGTAGAGCCTGTCTTCGGCGGACACAGGGCCGTAGACGAGGGCGACGCCGAGGCCCTGCCGGCTACGTCCCCACTCGCGCAGCTCCTCGGCGGCCTTCTGTACCGCGAGCTGGGAATCGGGGCTGAGAAGGAGGGTCATGCAAGCACTCCCGAGAAGGTGTGGGTGACCGGGCCGCCAACCCAAGCGGTCCGGGTAGGACGGTCATCGTGCGGACGGACGGTGAGCGGCTCACCGGCCTGGTTGTGGACCGTGACGCCACGCTTGGCGACGAGTCCGCGCATGGTGGCGATGACGACGGCCGCGACGGCGCCGCTACCGCAGGAGAGGGTCTCTGCCTCGACGCCGCGCTCGTAGGTGCGGATCTTGAGCGCTTGGCGGCCGAGGTGCTGGACGAAGTTGACGTTTGTGCCGAGTGGCGCCAGGTTCTTGTGGTGCCGGACGACTCGGCCGACTACGTCCGCGTGGATGGCGTCTACGTCTTCCACGACGGCGACGACGTGTTCCGTGCCGGTGTGCGCACTGTCGAACCACGTCGGCCTGCCGTTGATGATCGTCTGTAAGACGCGGGGTTGGATGGCGCCCACTTCGGCCGTGACCCACACGGAATCGCCGTCGACCCTGGCCTCGTGCATGACGCCTGCCATGCGGAGCTGCATCGTGTGCAAGCCCTGATCGCACTTGGCCACCCACGCCGCACAGCGGAGCGCGTTGCCGCACATCGTTGCGACCGACCCGTCTGCGTTGAAGCAGGCGACTTCGAGCACGTTGGCGTCGTCCTCGGCGGGACGGCTGATGACCAGGCCGTCGGCACCGACGCCGGTACGCCTCGCACACAGGCGCTCTGCCGTCTTGGCCCAGACCGTGGCGTCTCTCGGTTCCGCGTTGGTGATGAGGACGAAGTCGTTGCCCGCCCCATGGACCTTGCGAAATTCCATGCCAAAGCTCCTCGCGTCGTGCGGTGAAGGTGTTTGGTACGAAGCCCGAGCGGGCTGATCAGATGGGGCGGAAGACGGTGCGCGCCTTGCGCATGACCCAGGGCGGCCGTCCGGCGAAGTGCAGGACGCGAACGGAAGCGGTGCCCGCGGACCTCATGTCCCGTATCCGCTGGTACCTGCCGCCGAGGAGAACGAAGTCACCGATACGGACCTCGTTCGGTGTGCTGTGCATCTTTACGGTGTTGGTCGGGATGGGCGGCGCCTCGGCGCGTGCAGCCTTGCTGCTCTGGTGGACGTACTGCATTCAGCCCCTCCAGATTTCGAACGCGATGGCGCCGCCGATGAGAAAGACAGCCGTCATGTAGGCGACCTGCTGGGCGCGGTGATTCATCGGGCTCCGACCAAGAGGTTCTCGACGCGCTGTTGGACGGCTTCGATACCGATCTCGGAAAGAGGCATCCAGGCCGCTGCGCCCGTCTCGATTGCGGAGGGGAAGACGGCGCCGGAGTGCGCGCGAAACAGGTAGCGGATGCCAACTCGGAGGCGAGGGCCGTAGTGATGGTCTCCCGGCTTGGTCACGTCGACCAGGAAGGCGCCCTCGGCGCCGGGTTGGGTCCACACGTCCCGAATACCGACCTGCTCAGCCAACAGGCGCAGAGCGGCACCGCTGAGGGTGTCGTCCTCGTCTTCCGGCTCGGCCTCGGCGAGGGCGTAGCGGGTTCCGTTCCGTAGGCAGAGGACGCAGCCATCCTCGTTCACGACGACGGCCCCCGTCACGACGAGAGGGCAACGCTGCTCGTGGGTGCAAGCTCGGCGCCGGGAGTGGTCAACAGCGGCGTCGTACACCGGCATCAAGGCCATCCGCTCGGCCGGGTGCTCGTAGATGTAGTGCGAGAGCTCACGGATGATCTGGTCTTCCTTGACGCTCACGGCGCACCCTGCCCGTTGCGTTCGGTGTAGATCCAGAGGAGTCGTCGAGTGAGCGTTGCGGCGTCCCGGAGGTAGAGGAACGCGCCGAAGGCCGCGGTGTTCTCGGACGGCCGGTTCTTGGGGTCGATCAGGTTGTTGCCCTTGCGGACGAGCTCCCGTACGTCCGCGTCTTCGTCCGCCCCCAAGTCCTCGCCGAGAAGAGAGTTGAGCTGCTGGACGATGGCCGGCGTGACGCCGTCTATGTCCGCTCGGGTCGAGGAGTCCATGCGCATGGTGAGGACGGATTCAGTGCGTGAGGAGATCGCCTCAACGTCGATGGCGGCCGAGCGTTCGTCCACCGTGTTCCTGGCTAGTCCCTTTTCCTTGCCGATACTTGCCAACGTCATCACTGCCCCCTCCGGGCACGTTTTGAGCCGTGCCAATAAAGCTAGAAAGAGGGACAGTTAAGGGGCCACGAGTGTGCCCGGACTTGCCAGGGATTCACCCTAGAGAGTCGATGGCTGCGGTGATGATTTCACGCGCAGCGGCGCCCGTGACGGCAAGTTCGGCCAGCTCAGCGAACGTCTGGGCATACATGGCAAGTTCGTGCCGCTGAACGATGGTGAGGTGTGCCGAGACCAGCTCGACGTTCACCAGCTCATCGTCGTAGAGGAAGAACCCCTCGACGGGCCACAGGCCCGAGCGGTCGGCGTCCTGGGGGATGATGCCGATGCTGATGGAGGGGAGAGCCATGGCGCTCAGCAGATAGCCCAGTTGACCCGCCATCACATCGGTGCCGCCGATCCGGGTGCGGAGGACGCTTTCCTCCAGGAGGATGGCGAACGTGTGCTTCCCGTAGACGACCTGTTGCTTCTCGACGCGTACTTTCACTGCCGCCGGTACGTCGTCGATGAGTCCTCGGCGATTGCGGAGGGAAGTCAGAAGGGCGCTGATGTACGAGGCCGTCTGTACAGGGCCAGGAATGAGCCACGGCGAGTAGATGCGGAAGCGTTCCGTGCGCTCCCAGAGAGGGACCACGGACTCCTGAGCCGTCTTGAGACCGTTGGACTCCATATCTCGCCACTCGACGTACATGCCCTCGATTCCGCGGGCCGTCGAGATGAGGTCTTCCGCTTCGCTGTGCGCGTCGCAGGCGGCGCACCAGTCGCGAAGGTCGCGCTCCGAGGGGGCGCGGGTGCCCCTCTCGAAGCGCGAAGCCTTCGATTCGTGCCAACCGCAACGTTTGGCCAACTCCCGCTTGGTGATTCCGGCTGCGAGGCGGATGTCAGCCAGTCGTTTTCCGAGCGCTTTGCGGGCTTCCTGGACGCTCGAAGATGGTGATGTCATGTCGATGCGGCTAGAGCTGTCAGATCAGCTCGAACTCTGCGTGTGGAGTCGCCCGCTGCCACACGGCTTCGAAGGCCGAGTCACAGAGCTTCGCCACTTCCGGGTCTTCTGTCAGCTCCAGCAGCATGTTCTCGCCCTCGCCGTCGAAGTGGTTGACGAGTACGAGGCTGGAGTCGAACAGCCAGAAGTCGTTGCCCGGAAGCGCCAGGCCGGTCGCGTTTCGTCGCGAGAGCCAGCGCACGCTTTCCCCAGCCGCGATGTTCAGCCCGTCCGTCACGTCGTGCTCGAAGCGGATGTACTCGCTGACGGGCATCGAAACGATGCGGGCACGCCGGACCTCGACGCCCCGCGAGGTCGCTTCCGTGACGATCGCGTGCCAGTCGGCCCAGCGCTCGGCAGGGTCGAGGGCCACGCCGGCCTTCCAGTCGATGAAAGCCCGGTCGGACTTCATGTAGGCGTCGCGCATCTCCAGGTGGACGGCTGTCCTCTGGCAGTCGCGGAACAGCTCCTCAAACGTCGGGGTCCGCGTCATCCTTCTTCACCTCCGAGTCGGCGTCCTTGGTCTCCTGGCTCAGCTCCATGAAGAACTGCACCATGCGCCGGGGGATCTCTACCACCGACTCGTGACCGGGAATGTCCATCGCCGCCAGGCGCTCGGCCTCCTCCACCTTCCACCCCTGAACGAGGTAGGTGTCCTTCTCGTCGTCGAGGTAGATGGTGGGCGATCCGCCGCTAGGACTCTCCGGGTCTTTGCCGAGCTTAACCAGGGCCATGATGTCCTCCTCGAACGTCGGTGACGATCTGTGTGCCTGAGCTTGCCCGTGACATCGCAGCGGGGCGAGGAACTTGCCAGAACTTGCCAGGACTTCGAAGAAGACACTAGGCGGACGAGGCGGGAGGGACGAGCAGTTGATCAGCCGCATACGGCCGTGACCTGGCCCAATCTGATCCCTCACCGCCGCGTCCTGGCCTATGCGGCAGCCTCCAGCTCGTCGTACCCATCGATGTAGGTCCGGCCGTTCAGCCACGCGGCGAGCTTGCCCACGCCGCGTTCGACGCGGTACCGCACCGCCCGGTCGGTCACTCCGTCTCGGGCAGCGATCAGGGCGTCCGGCCAGTCGAGGGCGAACCGCAGGAACAGGGCCCGTCGCTCACCCAGTTCGAGCGGGCAGGCCGCCCAGGCTCGGCGGATGTCGGCGAGGTGGGCGAACAGAGAATCCGCGGCCCGCTTATCGACGCTGCCCTTCGGCATGTCCGCGTCCGGGGCGGCCGGGTTCCGGAGACCGTACGCGGCCTCTGGCGACCACACTGCCGGGAGGAGGTGCTCGATGACCCGGCGGTCGTACGTACTCACAGGAGACCCTTCTCGGCCCCGTTCAGGGCCGCCTCGTAGGACAGGTGCCGCGACTGGTGGCGAAGGTCCGTGAGCCACGCGTTGCGGAGCTGCTGACACAGCCAGCGGTGCAGGAGGCCGGGACCGGCCGCGAGCATCTCGCGCGCTTCGCTGGCCTTTTCCGCGACGACGAGCGCGGCTTCCTGCCGGGCGTCGTCGCGCTCCAGGGCGAGCCCGTACTCCGTGCCGAACTTGCGGGCCACCACGTCGATCACGCGCTGAACCTGCGGGTCGTCGAGGAGAGACCAATCGTGGGTGACGCTCACCGGACCACTTCCTTGATGGGGGTGTGGCCGTCCTTCGTCACCGCGACGATCAGGCCGGGTGCCCCCGTCGTTCCCTTCGCGTGCCGCCACCAGGTCGATTCGCTCTCCATGGCCGGAGGCTGAAGGAAGGTGCGCGGGCCGTCCGTGTCCACGTGCTCGTGGTGGAGGTGACCGGCAAGGAGAAGGTCCGCCTGGTGCATCGCGGACGCTTTGTTGAAGGCTTGCCCCTTCCACCACTCGAAGTGCCGGCCGGGCCTCCACTGGTGCCCGTGGGCGTGGGCCACAGTGGTGCCCGAGCAGTCGACGACCACGGTCAGTTCGTCCGTGTCCGGCACGTAGAACTCGACGTGGCCGAACCGCTCGGGGTCCAGCGCCAGGGCGTCGCGGACACAGATCAGGGACTCGGTGTCGTGGGAGTCGTCGTAGCGCGTCACGCCCCGGCCCGCGATGCGGACCGCCTCGCCGTGGTTGCCGGGCACTGCGGCCATCGAGACGCGGGAGGCGAGCGGCGCCATGGTCAGGGCGCCGTGCAGCATGACGCGCCGGGTAAGGCGGATCTGCTCCGTGAGCGTCAGCGAGGTCCGCCAGGCGTTCGAGCCGTTCTGCG
Source organism: Streptomyces sp. TRD_SC_5 (assembly GCF_056836825.1). Lineage (NCBI taxonomy): Bacteria > Bacillati > Actinomycetota > Actinomycetes > Kitasatosporales > Streptomycetaceae > Streptomyces > Streptomyces sp. TRD_SC_5. Next base: position 4,790,064 of record NZ_JBWZZS010000001.1, read on the forward strand.
ACACGAAGCCCTCGACGTGATCACCGAGCCACCCCATGTGTACGTGTCCGATGTCGAAGCGCCGCCGGTACACGTCGAGGAGCTCGGCCGCGCGGTCGATGCACTCGACCGTGCGCTTCAGGGTGCCCGCCGGGCCGTCGCCGTCAGCCTTGCCGAACTGCATGTCACCGAGGGCGATCACGAACGTGTGGTCACCCTCATCGGCCTTGGCAACCTGCCGGGGCTGGTGGTTGTCGATGGCCGCCAGGAGCTCGTCAATGTCCAGGCCGGACCGGTCGGCGGGCGTCTTCTTCGCGAACTGGAAGCGCGCCGAGACGCCAGTCTCGCCGTTCGGCATCGTCCACTCGCTCGACCGGAAGCCCTTCACCTCCCAGTCGGCCGGATCGAGGCCCTGAGCCGTCAAGCAGGCCGCCGCGCTGCCCTGCGGGTCCATGCTCTCGGGGCCGCGAACGGTGACTTCGGCAGCGTCGCCGCTCACCTCGATCTGCCGGGTGAAGTCCCGGTCCGGATCGGTCTGGCGAGCCGGGATGGTCGGACCCACGGGCTTCGACAGGAGCTCGTCGAGGAGGTTGCTCAAGAATCGTTCGCTTCCTGGCGCAGTCGGCGCCGGTACGTGCGGATGGTGGAGGCGGACACGCGGTGTCCGTAGCGGTCGAGAATCCAGACGAGATCCTCGGCGGCCGTGTCGTTCATGAGGTGGCGCTCGAACGCCTCCCTCTCGGCCCCGTCGAGGGCCGCCCAGATCGCCTGAAGCCGGGGGCCCGGCCGCCCAGGCAGGTCACAGCGCGTCGTCACGGCGCCTCCCGGCCGAGGGACTCCACCGCCGAGATCGCGAGGGCCGCCAGGCGGATCAGCCCGGCCCGGATGTGCTCCGGCTCGCTCTCGGCGAGCGTGCGGTACGCCTGCGCCAGGACGGCGGAGTCCCAGCCGGGAACGCCGTCGAACTTGCGGGCCGTGTCCGCCGCCATCCACCGATTCGCCTCGCGCTCGTGGTGCTCCCGGCCCTTCCGCGGGTTATGGCCGCCCGCGACCGGCATGGACTGGCCGGAGTACGCCTTGCGGGCCGCCTTCACCTCCGCGAGGACAGCCGTCGCGGGGTCGGGCCTCCGCGCCGGCCTCTTGGTCGTCGTCTTCTTCGCGGTCGTCTCGGTCACTTCGTCTTGCTCGCTTCGTCAATCAGGGAGAGGAGGGCGTCAGCGCCTCCGGCCTTGTATGTCTCGGTCACGTCGCCATCGCGCAGGCGGACGCCTCGGGCCGATCGCAGGGACTTGCACACGCGGGTGACCAGCTCGGCCCCCGCCTCGTCCGGGTCACCCCAGACCCACACCCGAGAGAAGCCCGCCAGCATCCGGCGGTGCCTCGGTTGCCAGAGGGCGGCCCCTGGCACGCCGACCGCGTGGAGGCCGAGACGGCGGAGGGTGATCGCGGCGAGCTCGCCCTCCGTCACGTGGATCTCGTCGCCCGCCGCGTGGATCGCGTCCACCCCGTACAGCCGGGGCGGGTCGTCCTTCAGGGTGTTGTACTTCCCGTGCCGGTAGGTTCGGTGGTCGTGGTCTTCCAGGCAGCGGAAGCGGATGGTGAGTGGGTGCCCGTCGTGCGCCAGGTACGGGATCGCGAGGCGGCCCACCTGCCGCTCGTGGCCGGGGTGAGGGTCAGCGACGACGCCAAGCCGGTACGTAGCCGCCTCGTCCTTGCTGATTCCGCGAGCGAGGAGATACCGCGCGGCGTCCGGCGTAAGCGCTGCCTGATACGCGCTCGTCGCCTCCTCCAGCATCGCCCGTTGTGAGGGCGAGAGAGGTCGCAAGGGCTCGTGCTCCGGCAAAGTCTGTGGGCTCCTTCTTCATCAGCAGCGTGTAGCTGTCGCCGCCTTCGCCGCACGAGTGGCACTTCCACAATCCGCGGTCGAGGTGGTACGAGAACGACGGCGTGTTGTCGTCGTGGAGGGGGCACGGGGCCATGCCCGTCGTGCGCTCGGGGTTGTAGTCGATTTCGTAGTGATCGAGGACGGCGGCGAGGGTGGGCTTCTCGTGCTCCTGGTCCTCGAAGCCGTCCCGGAGGCGTCCCAGGTTCACGGCAGCATCCATTCGTCGAGGTCGTGCATCGGGATCTCGAAGAACTCCTCCAGCTCCATGAGGAGTTGGCCGTCGAAGTCGGGATCGTTGAGGCAGTCGAGGAACGCCTCGAACCCGCAGGCAAGGCAACATGAACGCGAAGATCGTCCCTCCGTCCGAGGCGGCGTACAACCTGATGTTGATCGTTGCTCAGCCACAGCGGGGCGAGAGGCCCGCCCGTTGAGTCAGGGCGGCAGTAACCGGCTCCTTACGCCGGAAGAGGTGGCCGCGTGGCTCAAGGTCAGCGAGACCACCGTCAAGAACAAGTACCGGACGTGGGGACTGCGGCCCCAGAAGGTCGGCCGCCTCCTCCGATTCCGTGAGCGCGACATCGTCGCGTACCTCGACGAACACTACGGGTAACGGCACAGCCCTGCCCCAGCACGAAAGGGGGCCACATGGCGACCGTTTTTCAGAGGTGCAAGACAGACAAGCGAAGCCCGCTCTACCCCTGCGAGAAGGTTCGCTGCGGCCACGACTGGACCGTCAGGTACAGGGAGCCGGGTGGGCGCACGGCCCGGCAGCGCGAAGAGTCGTTCACCAAGAAGACGGCGGCGGACAACTTCGCCAACAAGATGGAGAACGACAAGAGCGTAGGGACGTACATCGACCCGAACGCGGGGAAGATCACCGTCCGGGCCTATGTGGAGGACTGGCTGAGCCGTCGCGTGATCGGCGACTCGACGTTCTCGAACTACCGCGGCTTCATCGACAACCACCTGATACCCCGACTCGGCCGCAAGACGATGGCCGGAGTCGCCAAGCGGGACATCGAGCACTTCAAGGCGGCAATCAGTAAGGAGCTGGCCGCCAGCACCGTGTACGACCGCATGAAGATGGTGAAGCACATCTTCTGGTCCGCCAAGGAAGAGAAGATCATCCAGGAGGACCCGACGAAGGAGGTGAAGAACGCCCCCGGAAGCCGTGCGGTGGACGAGGACGAGATCCCCACCCTCCCCGAGGTCCGCCTCCTCTACGAGCACATGTCGCCGCAGTACAAGCTCACTGTCTGGCTCCAGGCCGGGGCCGGGCTGCGGGTGAGCGAGGCCCTCGCCTTCCACACCGGATGCCTGCGCAATGACGTGATCCGCGTTCGCTGGCAGATCAGCTCAAAGGCCCACCGCGACGACTGCAAGACCCGCCTGGTGCCGCTCAAGCACCGGGAAGAGGGCGAGTACCGCGACGTACCCGCCGCCCCGTTCGTCTGCGACGAGATCAACGCCCACGTCGAGCTGTGGGAGCCGATCCCGCTCACCTTCCAGAACGCGGCGGGGAAGACGCGGCAGGTGGAGGTGTTCTTCCCCGCCCGCGAGCGGGCCAAGGGGATCATGCCCACCGCCAACACGTACAGCTACCACTTCAGGAAGGCGTGCGTGGCGGCCGGGCTCGTGGACGCCGAGGGTAAGCCGAAGTACCACCCGCACTCGCTGAGGCACTTCTTTGCCTCGACCGCCCTGGCGGCCGGCATCCCGATCCACGAGGTCTCGCGCTGGCTCGGCCACAAGTCGATCAAGACCACCGTCGACATTTATGGCCACCTCGTTCCCGAAGCGTGGGACCGCTGCCGAGCGATCATGCAGAAGGCCATGGGGCCGGTGCCCGTCGAGGTCCAGAGCGAGGCGCCGGAGGAGTCCTCCGAGTACGACGCCGCAGCTTGAGTCGTTGGGGCTGCCTCCGTGGCACCGACGGGCCTGATGACGTGTTGCGAACCTGAAAGCGATGATGCAATCACTGTGAGTGAGGCAAGATGGCTGGGAACCCGTATGCCGGACGCAACCCTCAAGGGAGCCTGACCGTGTCGTCTCGTAAGCGATTTACCCAGAGCCATGAGTGGGTCAGCGTGGAGCAGGGAGTGGCGACGGTGGGCATCACCGACCACGCCCAGGCGCGCCTGGGCGAGATCGTCTTTGTCGATCTGCCCGAGCACGGCCGGGGGGTCGAGGCCGGTGACGCTATCGGTGCTGTGGAGTCCGTCAAGGCCACTGTTGACGTGTGCAGCCCAGTCAGCGGCGAGGTTGTCGAAACGAACAAGGGCCTCAATGAGATGCCAGAGGGGATCAACACGGGCGCGGAAAGCGATGGATGGATCTGCAAGGTCAAGATGGCCGTTCCTTCCGAGATGGACAAGCTGATGGACGCTGACGCATACGCGACGTTCGCCGAGGAGGAGGAGTAGTAGCTCGCTGACAGGGCTCCTCGTCAGACGTGACCGGCTGTGCTGGATACAGCAAGCTCTCGAACTACCGTGCTGGGTCTGTGCTGGATCTGATCTCTGAAGGTCACGTTCCCGCAGGTGGGAGCGTTGCGGTGAACGTTCCGCTTCAACGTGTAATTCGCTGATCTGGCAAACATGCAGGTCAGAAGGGGTCCGGCCTTTCGGGGTTGGGCCCTGGTTGGTTCTCGTGTCCGGTCGACCTCATCGGCCGCACCCACTGGATGGATCTCGGTCGCCGTAGTCCATCATGGCGTCTTGAGCTCGTTCGCCTCCCGCTCCCTCCTCCCCGCCTTCGCCCGGGTGCAACGACAGCGTGGATGCCGGGGTCCTTGAGTAGTTCGTGATCGCGCGACAGCTGGCGAACCTGCCTACTAATGTCTATGTTAGTAACGTGGTCGTTAGTATCATGCGCGGAGGTCGGCGGACATGGTGGACTTTGTAGGTCGTCGGCAGGAATTGGCGAGTCTGGAGCGAGAGCTGCAGAAGGTGGCGGCAGGGGTTGGCGGGGAGCGGCCCGGTCGGTGCGTGATGTTGCGTGGGCGGCGCCGGGTGGGTAAGTCGCGGCTGGTCGAGCGGTTTGCGGAGCGCTCCGGGGCCCCGTTCTTGTTCTATGCGGCGACCGGTGCGTCCCCTAGGGATGATCTTGCACGGCTCGCCCGGGACGCCCAGGCATCGACGCTGCCGATGGCGCGGCTCGTGACCGCCGCACGGCCGGAGAGCTGGGACGCCGCGTTCGACGTGCTGGCTGCGTCGCTGCCCGCCGACCGGGCGAGTGTGCTGATCATCGACGAGGTGCCGTACCTGATGGATGCCGATGGCGCCTTTGAGGGGATGCTGCAACGGGCCTGGGACCGGGTGCTGGAGACCAGGCCCGTGCTGCTGGTCCTCATCGGCTCCGATCTTTCGATGATGGAGGCCCTGAACAGCTACGGACGCCCCTTCCATCAGCGCGGCCGGGAGATGGTGCTAGGACCACTGAACCCCGCCGAGGTGGGGCAGATGCTCGGGTTGGAACCGGCGGAGGCCTTCGACGCCGCGCTGGTCACCGGCGGGCTGCCGCTGATCTGCGCGGAGTGGCCGCGAGGTGCAGGGCTGTGGGACTTCCTCGACGAGGCCCTGAGCGACCCGGTCTCGGCCCTGCTGGTATCGGCCGAGCGCTCGCTGGCTGCCGAATTCCCTCCGCAGGCTCAGGCGCGTACGGTGCTGGCGGCTATCGGCAGTGGCGAGCGGACCTTCACCAACATCGCCCGTGCAGCCGGCGGAATCGGGGCCACGCCCCTGCAGCGAGCGCTGGAGCTGCTTACGGACAAGCGGATCGTCGCTGCGGAGCTGCCCGTATCGCTGCGTCCGTCGAGGGATCGCCGCTACCGGGTGACAGATCCCTACCTGCGGTTTTGGCTGCACCTCCTCGGCCCGTCCATGGAGGAGATCGAGCGGGGGCGGGGCGATCTGACCTTGGCGCGCATCCGGGAGAACTGGACCAGTTGGCGCGGCCGAGCCGTCGAGCCCCTTGTCCGCGAGGCCCTGGCGCGGACACTGCCCGATGAGAGGCTGCCCGCGGCCCCCGCAGTGGGCGGCTACTGGACCCGTACCAACGACGTCGAGATCGACATCGTCGGGGCGGACCGCGCCCCCATTGCCAAGGAACTGCTCTTCGTCGGCTCCATCAAGTGGCTGGAGCAGTCGCCCTTCGATCGGCACGACCTGGCAGCTCTCCATCGGCACCGGGCCGCCCTCACTGGCGAACCTGTTCCAGTCGTGGCGGTCTCGCGCAGCGGAGTCGACTGTCCGGGGCTCGATGCCGCCTACGGCCCTGGCGATTTGCTGACCGCCTGGCCGCTGTGACGATCAGGCCGGAGACGTGGCGGAGAAGTCACACAGACCTCGGCCCCTTGCCGGCGCTGTTGTGCAGCGTTGGCGAGCCTGAGTCTTCTCGTACTTCGTCGTGGATCTCGTGCTGGGATGGCGAAGTCCCGCTGAGGTACCAAGTGGAGCCTGGTATCCGGTCGGTCAGTTGTCGCGGGGTTTGCCGGACTCTTCTATGAGATCCGGATACTGCTCCCCACCGGCTGCCGGCCGCGACGCGATGCCGGCCTGGGGCCCGTCCCCGCCTGAGCAGCCGGGGCGGACCCAGCTGGGTCCACCCCCGTCGCGGGGCGTACGGACGCCGTCGTACGCCGGTCAGCACGTCAGCAGGATCAGCTGAGTGCCAGTGGGGTGTCGGGGGCGAGCGCGGCCGCGATGCGCTTGGCGACCTGTTCGGCCATGTTGCCTTCGGGCGTCTTCGCGGTCTTGGTGGCGGAGATCGCGATGGCGAGGCGCTCGGACGGGAGGTACGCCTGGATCGCCAGCTCCTTCGGGGTCCACTGGCGGAAGGGATGCGCCTCCAGTGCTGCCAGGAAGGCCGGGTCGGTGACGTAGTCGTGGAGGCCGGTGGTGTTGCTCCCCAGCATCCGCAGGGTGATCTTGTTGGCGTGGGGCAGGCCGGGCAGCCAGCGCTCCACGGTGTCGTCGAGACGGACCGCCCCCTCCTCCACCAGCTGGAGCAGGGCCGTGCTGATGTAGGAGAAGGCCACGGAGCCGGCGCGGAAGTGCATGTCCGGCTCGGCCGGGACGTTGGTCATGGACTCGCCGAGCGCGTCGGTGACGATCTCGTGTCCGTCGACGGTGACCCGCAACTCGACGGACGTCAGTCGGAGTTCGTTCTTGGCCTTACGGGCGATGTCCCGGACCTGGCGGGCCTCGTCACGGAGGGGGCCCTCGGTCCTCACGCAGTCGTGGCCGTCGCGCCCGTCGTGGCCGTCGCGCCCGTCACGGCCCTCGCCGAGCGCGGGTGCGACGGCGGTGGCCTGGAGCGTGACGGCGAGGAGGGCGCCGCAGAGGAGGGCCTTGCGGGCGCGCGCGGGAGTGCTCAGGCGCCTACGGAAGACGGTGCGTGTCATGCCCGCACTACGGAGGGTGAAATGTCGCTATTGCGCGCGAAACACCCCGCAACGGTTGCGGCCCGCCCATGTGGGGCAAGCGGGCCGGACCCGGGCGGCGCCGTTCAGGTGGCGCTCACGCTGACATGCCCGCCGCCTCCGCCGAGGCGGTCCTGGCCAGGAACCGGCGGGCGCTCGACCGTAGCGTCAGGTGGGGCGGGACACCTCGACCAGGACCACTTCGAATTCCTCGATGCTTCGGGTGGTCACGCGGGCCTTTGAAGTGGCTTCCTTCCGTACTGCCGCGACCGCGCTCCGGGATGCCGCCAGGGTGTCGCGGTCGGTGTAGAACGCGCCCACGGTGGCCCGGCCCGCGGTGCGGTCGACGAGCAGTGACCCGCCCGCGAACCCCGGGATGTTCCGGAGCTTGGGCAGGGCGGTGTCGCGGAACGTCTCCACCAGCAGGTCCACGTCGGCCGGCTCGCATTCGAGGCGGACCAGCCGGAACCACGCGCCCGGCCCGAGCGCCTCCGGGGGACTGGCGACCGCCGCCTCCCAGTTGTCGGTCGCCGCGGTCTGCGTGAACGGCGCGGTCAGTTCGGCGCGTCGTTCACGCAGGCGCTCGTCACTGGCCTGCCGGCTCTGTTCGTCGTCCCACCACGACCCCATCAGCAGTTTGCCGAGTTCGCGGTCGACGAAGACGCCCAAGCCGCGGTAGCCGGGCTGCTCCGCCGCCAGCCGGCGCCCTTCGGTGCTGATGGCCTCGGCCGCGCTGTCGAGCTTGGCCGGATCGCCTGTCGCGTAGGTGGTGCGTACGTACATGGCGCCCTTTCCGAGAGCCCGCGGTGGGCTCGTGTCCTGCACTCCATGCGAGGGCCGGGGCGGACCGGGAGCAAGGCGGCTGAGGCGTTCGGGTGACGCCTTCGGCATTAAATTGGGGATAGAGCAGGCAAACGCGACATAGGGAGGCAGTGATGGCTGAAGCGGCCGAAAAGATGGTCGACCCTGTACGGCAGGAACAGTTCGCCGAGCGGATGCTTCATGTGCTCAATGATTCCTGTCTGGGGTATCTGTGCAGCCTCGGCCACCGCACGGGGCTCTTCGACGCCATGGCCGGTCTGCCGCCGTCGACCAGCGTGCAGATCGCCGAGGTCACCCGTCTCGACGAGCGGTACGTACGGGAGTGGCTCGGCGGGATGACCGTGGGCGGCTTCATCGAGTACGACCCGGCCGGCGGCACCTACCGGCTGCCGCCCGAGCACGCCGCCTCCCTCGTCCGGGCCGCCGGGCCCGACAACCTCGCCTCCTTCATGCAGGACCTCGCGATGATCGGCGACGTAGAGGACAAGGTGCTCGACGCGTTCCGGCGGGGCGGCGGCGTCCCGTACTCGGCGTACCCGCGGTTCCAGGAGCTCCAGGCGGAGGAAACGGCACGGGTGTACGACGCCGCGCTCGTCGAAACGATCATTCCCTTGGTCCCCGGCCTTCCTGAGCGGCTGAGCGAAGGCATCGACGCGCTGGACATCGGCACCGGGCAGGGGCACGCGGTGAATCTGCTGGCCCGGGCCTTCCCCGCCAGTCAGTTCCTCGGCGTGGACATCTCCGACACCGGTATCGCGGCAGCGCGGGAGGAGGCGGAGCTGCTCGCGCTCGACAACGCCAGGTTCGTCGTGTCCGACACGGCCGAACTGGCCGGAACGTACGACCTGATCACAGCCTTCGACGTGATCCACGACCTGGCGCGGCCGGAGCGCGCGCTGTCGGCCGTGGCCGGTGCGCTGCGGGACGGCGGGGTGTTCCTGATGGGCGACATCGCCGCCTCCAGCCGGCTGGAGGAGAACATCGGCCACCCGCTCGGCCCCACCCTCTACACCTTCTCGGTCTTCTACTGCATGACCGTCTCGCTCGGCGAGGGCGGCGCGGGCCTCGGCACGGTGTGGGGCAGGCAGAGGGCGCTGCAGATGCTCGGGGAAGCGGGATTCGACGACGTGGAAGTGCGCGAGGTGCAGGGCGACATCCTCAATGTCTACTACGTGGCTCGTATGCGTAAGGGCCGCCGTTGATGCGTGGTGCCGACACCGCGCCCGGTCCGTGGTGCCGGCCGAGGAGGTGGTCAGGTGAGCGTGAGCAGCGCCGCGATCGCCGGGCCGAAGGCGCCGCCGAGCTGGTAGCAGAGGTTGAACAGCCCTATCACCGTCGGGCGTTGGGAGTCGGGGGCGGCATGGGTGGCGTACACCGCGAGGGTGGCGTTGCCCGCCGTCGTCGCGAAGACCGCCGTCGCGGCCACGAGGAGGAGCAGTGGCGCCCAGGGGCTCACGGCGGCCGTCGCCGGCGCCAGCGCGCCCAGGGTGATCAGGACGGTCAGGACTCTGCGCCTGCCCAGCCGTGCTGAGACCGCGGCGAGGGCCAGGGAGAGGAAGGAGCCTGCGAGGAGGGCGACGAGCTGGCCTGTGCCGACGGTGGCGGTGGACCAGTGCGTACGGTCGGCGAGGAGCTGGGGCACCGCGAAGAGCAGAGTGAAGTACGACGTCGCCAGCGCGCAGGCCAGCATCGCCGCCAGCAGGAACGCCGGGGTACGCAGGAGCGTGGCCGGGACGAAACCGTCGGGGCGGGCGCGGACGTGGGCGGCGAGGAGGGCGGCCGCCGTGAGCGCCGCGGCGGCCGCCGGCAGCGGGAAGTGCGGGACGAAGACCAGGGCGGTGGCCAGGGCCACGAGGAGCGAGGCACCGCGGGCGTCGAAGGGGGTGGTGGGGGCCGGGGAGGTGCGCGGGGCGCCGCGGGTCACGGCCGGGAGGGCCAGTAGCGCGAGTACGGAGACCGCGAGCGACACGCGCCAGGAGAGCGCGTCGGCGAGCAGCGAGCCGACCAGCGGGCCGACCGCGCCGAGCACGCCGAAGCCGGCGGTGATGACGCCCATCCGGCGGACCGAACCCGCCAGGCTCATGGCCGAGGTGACCAGGCCGGCGCCGCCCACCGCCTGGGCCGCCCGGCCGGGCAGGGCCAGTGCCATCCAGGGGGCGAGGGCCACGAGCAGGGTGCCGGTCAGGACCAGGAACGTACTCACGCGCAGGGTGGTGCGCAGGCCGCGGCGGCGCAGCAGGCTCGCCATCAGCGGCGTGCCGACCGCCATGGCCCACGCGAACGCCGTGACGAGCCAGGTGACCGACGCGGACTGTACCCCGAACGAGCCGGCCATCTCCGGGAGGATCAGCACCGGGGCGTTGGCACTGGCGGCCACGGGCGTGGCGAGCAGCGCGAGCCAGAGGGCCGGGACTCGGTGTGCCGGGGCGGCGGGAGTGGGATGGGCGGCGGCGACGGCGGGCCGCGCGACGGCGGGCTCGGGCATGAGAGCTCCTGTTGTTCAGGCTTGATAATCTCAACGTTGAGATAAAAACAGGCCTCGTCTCTCAACGTCAAGTCTCTTAACGTTGAGATTGCGCGCGTTGAAGGGAATCCGGAATGAGCGACGCGGTGGACGCGATCATCGGCCAATGGATCGAGGAGCGCCCGGACCTGGAGGAAGACCTCTGGCCCGTGCACGTCCTCGGCCGGCTCCAGCGGCTCGGGCGCGTACTGGACAAGGAGTTCAGGACGTTCGCTGCCCAACGCGGCCTGGAACTCGGCGAGGTGGATGTCCTCACGACCCTCCAGCGCTCGGGTCCGCCGTACGCCCTGCCGGCCGGCGCGCTCCTCAAGGCCGCCATGGTGACCTCCGGCGCGATCACCAACCGCATCGACCGCATGGAGGCCAAAGGGCTGGTGGAGCGCGTCCGCGAAGAGAGCGGCGGCGACCGGCGCACGGTGAGGATCCGGCTCACCGAGCAGGGCCACGAAGTCACCCGCGAGTACATGGCGGCCCATCTCGCCAACGAGGCTCGCATGCTGAGTGAGCTGGGCCGCGAGGAGAGCGACCGCCTCGGCGACTCGCTGCGCAAGCTGCTGGTGTCCTTCGGTGATACGTCGATCGGCTAGGACATGTCCGGCCGATCACGGTTGTGGGCGGTCAGGCATGATGCCTGGATGAGCATCATCGTCGAGTTCTTCGTAGCTCCGGATGACGCGTCAGCGGCTTTGGCTCTTCAGACCGGGCCGCGACGCGCGTTCGAGTCGCTCTCCTTCGGCAACTTCGATCCTGAAGAGGCCGTGGTCGAGTGGGAATGCCTCCTTGCCGATGGCGGCTTTGAGGAACTCGTCGAAGCCGGGGAGCCTCGTATTGTCGCCGGTCAGGACGATGACGGGTGCGTCGTGTTCGCGATCTCGCCTCGTCTGTCCGGAGCACTCGCTGAGGCCGAGCGGCCCAAGTTGAAGGATGCCGCTGTCTCGTGGGCCGCGCAGCGCGCGGAGCACGGCGCGGTCATCGACGCGGAGATCGCCGAGGTGATCCTGAGTGAGCTGGCCGCTCTCGTCGGCAGCGCCCGACGCCAGGACCAGGGCGTTTACTGCTGGGTCGCTTAGGGGTTCACGTTCGGAGCCAGATGGCGCGTGCTCGCCGCCACCGTCGAGAGCGTCGTCGGGCTGTTCGATCTGGGCAGTCGGCGCCTTGTCCTGGATCCGGCAGGATCCGGCCGGATCCGGTCGCGCGGCGGCGTGCATTCGCGGCCGAGCCCGGCCTGCCGGGCGGCGTTTGGAGAGCCGGCGCGCAGGCCGAGTCCGCGCGGCCGGCCTCGGCCGCCGCGTCATCGCTGTGGCGCCGGCCCCGTCTTCGCCCCCGCGCCGCACAGCGGGACCACGGCGGTTCGGCCCTCCTGTGGCGGCTGCGCGCTCATCGCGGCCCAGCACGCGACCCCGGTCGTTTCGACGAAGAGGCCGCGCGCCGCGAGGTCCAGTTGCGCGGCCCGGATCTGGTCCTCCGTCACGGTCAGGAAGGTTCCCTCCGACTCCCGTACGGCACGCAGGATTTGGCCGGCGCGCGGCGGTCGCGGGATGGCGATGCCCTCGGCGAGCGTGGGGGCCGTCACGGGAGCCGACGTATCGTCGGCCAGGTCCTCCGCCCCCGCGCGGAATGCCGCCGCCAGTGGCGACACCGCCTGGGCCTGTACGGCGATCAGTGCGGGGCGGCTGTCGATCAGCCCCTGGGCGAGCAGTTCGTCGATCGCCAGTGAAGCGCCCAGCAACAGCGTCCCGTTGCCGACGGGGACCACGACCGAGTCGGGGAGCCGGCCGCCGAGGTCCTCCCACAGTTCGTAGAGGTACGTCTTCGTGCCGTGCAGGAAGTACGGGTTGTAGACGTGGCTCGCGTAGAAGGTGCCGGGCTCGTCGGCCGCCGTGCGGGCGGCCACCGCCGCGGCCTCGCGGTCGCCGGGGACGAGGGTGAGGTGGGCGCCGTGCGCCCGGATCTGCTCGGTCTTCTTGGGCGAGGTCGCGTCGGGGACGTACACCGTGCAGGGCAGTCCGGCCCGTGCGCAGTACGCCGCGATCGCCGTGCCCGCGTTGCCGCTGCTGTCCGCGACGACGCGGGCCACCCGGCCCGCGCCGAGGCGGCGGGCGAGCTCCACGAGCATGACCGCGCCCCGGTCCTTGAAGGACAGCGTCGGCATCAGGAAGTCGAGTTTGGCCGAAATGGAGTCGGTGAGCGGTACGAGCGGAGTACGGCCTTCCCCGAGCGTGAGACCGGCCGCCGGACCCGCGAGAGGCAGCGCCTCCTCGTAACGCCACAGCGAATTCACCCGCCCGGCGAGGGACTTGAGCGGTACGGGGGAGGCGGGGACGAAGTCGAGGTCCCAGGGACCGCCGCAGGTGGGGCAGTGCCAGGCGAGGGATTCGGCGGGGGCGCGGGAGCCGTCGGCCGGGCAGCGGTAGGTCATGGATGCCGGTGACGCCGGCGGAGGTGTCGAAGCCGTCGAGATCTTCATCCGGGAAGCGTAGGCAGCGCCGCGCGCGGCGGTCGGTCCTGACGGCTGTGCGGCAAGCGTATTGCGGTCCGAATTGACTCTTGTGGGATTCCTATGGATGCGCCAATCTTTCGCCTGGCAGCAAGGTGTGGGAAACGACGCGGACTCCGAAGCGTTGATTTGTCATGCCCCTGTCGCAACGCCGCACCGCCCCCCACCAGCGCACCGCCAATGAGGAGGACCCCTCACATGTCAGTGATGCGTAGTTCCCGGCGAAGAGTTGTCGCAGCCAGTGCCACCGCAGTCGTAGCCCTCGCGCTCGGCGCGGTCTCCGCCCTCCCCGCCACCGCGGCCGGCGCCGCCGAGGGACGGATCCAGAACGCCGGAGCCCCCGGAACCATCGCGGGCAGCTACATCGTGACCCTCGACGAGGCGGCGGCCGACGCCGGTTCGGCCGAGGGCAAGGCGCTCGCGAAGGAGTACGGCGCCAAGATCAAGAAGACGTACACCGCGGCCCTCAACGGGTACGCCGTCGAGCTGTCCGAGGCGCAGGCGAAGAAGTTCGCCGCCGACCCGGCCGTCGACTCCGTCGTACAGAACCGCACCTTCAAGATCAGTGCGACCCAGCCCAACCCGCCGTCCTGGGGCCTGGACCGCATCGACCAGAAGGCCCTCCCGCTGAACCAGAGCTACACCTACCCGGACACCGCCGGTGAGGGCGTCACGACGTACGTCATCGACACCGGCGTACGCATCACCCACAGCGACTTCGGCGGCCGTGCCTCCTACGGCTACGACGCCATCGACAACGACAACACCGCGCAGGACGGCCACGGTCACGGCACGCACGTCGCCGGTACGGTCGCGGGCGGCGCGTACGGCGTCGCCAAGAAGGCCAAGGTCGTCGGCGTACGCGTGCTCAACAACCAGGGCTCGGGAACCACCGCCCAGGTCGTCGCGGGCATCGACTGGGTGACGAGGAACGCCGTCAAGCCGGCCGTCGCGAACATGAGCCTCGGCGGCGGCGCCGACTCCGCCCTCGACACGGCGGTACGCAACTCCATAGCCTCCGGAGTCACCTACGCGGTCGCCGCCGGCAACGAGTCCACCGACGCCTCCACCAAGTCGCCCGCCAGGGTGGGCGAGGCGATCACCGTCGGCGCCACCACCAGCAGCGACGCCAAGGCGAGCTACTCCAACTACGGCAGCATCCTCGACGTCTTCGCACCGGGTTCGTCGATCACCTCGGCCTGGAACTCCAGCGACACGGCGACGAACTCCATCTCCGGTACGTCGATGGCCTCCCCGCACGTCGCGGGCGCGGCCGCGCTGTATCTGGCGGCCAACAAGACGGCCACCCCGGCCCAGGTCTCCAGTGCGCTGACCTCGGCCGCCACCACGGGCGTCGTGACCAGCCCGGGCAGCGGCTCGCCGAACCGTCTGCTGTACGTCGGTACGGGCGACACCACCCCGCCGCCCACCGGCAAGCGGTTCGAGAACCTCACCGACTACACCATCAGCGACAACGCCACAGTGGAGTCGCCCGTCACCGTCAGCGGCATCACCGGCAACGCGCCGGCGACGCTGAGCGTGCCGGTCGACATCAAGCACACGTACATCGGTGACCTCAAGGTCGACCTGATCGCTCCGGACGGCACCGCGTACACCCTCAAGGGCTACGGCACGGGCGGCAGCAGCGACAACCTCGTCACCACCTACACCGTGAACGCCTCGTCCGAGGTGGCCAACGGCACGTGGAAGCTGCGGGTCAACGACAACGCGCGGTACGACACGGGGAAGATCGACTCGTGGGCGCTGCAGTTCTGATTCCTGCGCGCTGAGCCGAGGTGAACGGCTGAACACACATGGGCGGGGGCGGTCGCTTCGGCGGCCGCCCCTTGCTGTGCGTCCGCGCACACCGGATCCTGACGGTGCGTCGTCGGACGGAGGTGCGGTGGACGGAGAAGGTGTCGAAGCGGTGCGGATCTTGGCGGGGAGTTCTGGCTTCTATACCCCGGCAAGCCCCTGCGTAAAGACAAGTCATCACTTCGGGTGAAACTTTGGCCTGCGCTTGCGGTCAACAACCGACGGTTGCCACGCTGTTGCTGTCTGTCAACCTGATGGGAGTGGCCAGTGACATTCGGTGAGCAGCCGGCTTATCTGCGCGTCGCGGGCGATCTACGGCAGAAGATCGTCGACGGTGCCCTGCCACCGCACACCCGGCTCCCCTCGCAGGCGCGCATCCGCCAGGAGTACGGCGTCTCCGACACCGTGGCGCTGGAGGCCCGCAAGGTCCTGATGGCGGAGGGCCTGGTCGAAGGCCGCTCCGGCTCCGGTACGTACGTACGGGAGCAGCCCGTCCCGCGCCGTGTCTCCCGCGCGGGCTACCGGGGGACCGCGCCCTCGACGCCGTTCCGGCAGGAGCAGGCGGAGGCCGGGGCGCGCGGCACCTGGGAGTCCAGCAGCGAGCAGGAGGAGGCCACTTCGTCCATCGCCAAGCGGCTCGGCATCCAGGAGGGCGACCGTGTGATGCGCACCCGGTACGTCTTCAGGGACGCGGGCGAGGCGATGATGCTCTCCACCTCCTGGGAGCCCCTGGCCGTGACGGGGCGTACGCCGGTGATGCTCCCCGAGGAAGGGCCGCTGGCCGGCTGCGGCGTCGTCGAGCGGATGGCGGCCATCGACGTCGTCGTGGACAACGTGGTGGAGGAGGTCGGCGCCCGGCCCGGCCTCGCGGCGGAGCTGCTGAGGCTCGGCGGCGTACCGGGGCATGCTGTGCTGGTCATCGAGCGGACGTACTACGCGTCGGGGATGGCGGTCGAGACGGCCGACGTGGTGGTGCCCGCCGACCGGTACCGGGTCGCGTATCACCTGCCCGTGAAGTGACCCGTACGCGGACTCCGCTGCGGTGAAGAAGGGGGCGCGCTCTGCGGAGTGCGCCCCCTTGTCCATGGCTTGATGCGTACCTCTTTGTGTAAATGCGTATCCGCTGAGTGAAGGTCAGGCGTACGCTCGGGCATATGCGGATTGCGGTTTCCTGGAGATCCTTAGAGGCGAGTGCACCGGCGGACGGGGGCGCACAGTGAACGACAGCGGTGCCGTGCTCCCATGGCTGGTCATACGGCAGGACGACAGCGGCAACCGCTATCGCGTCGGCCGGTACGCGACGAAGGCCGAGGCGCAGAAGATCGCCGACAGTCTCGACGGCCGAGGCCACAAGCAGCTCTACTGGGTCGAGCGGATAGGCCAGAGCGTCCAGTAGATGTCCGTACGCCGTAGGCTCCCGCCATGACTGATCGTGTCGTGGTGGTGGGTGCGGCCGTGTTCGACGAGGGCCGGCTGCTGGCCGCGCGCCGCAGCGCCCCGCCCGAGCTGGCCGGCCGCTGGGAGCTGCCCGGCGGCAAGGTCGAGCCCGGAGAGACCCCGGAGCGGGCGCTCGTACGCGAACTGCGCGAAGAGCTGGGCGTCGAGGCGGACGTGCTGGAGCGCATCCCCGGCGAGTGGCCGCTGAAGCCCGGGCACGTCCTGAAGGTGTGGACCGTCCGGCTGTTGTCCGGCGTGCCCCGCCCCCTCCAGGACCACGACGACCTGCGCTGGCTCCGTCCGTACGAGGCGGACACCGTGGACTGGCTTCCCCAGGACCGCCCTGCCGTGGCCGAGGCGGTACGCCGCCTGAACGCTGCGCCGGGGCCTGCCGCGCAGGCCTGACGGGAGGCGGCTGAGGCAGGGCGTGCGTGGACATCGCGTACGCCGTTCGTGCCACCGTGCTTCCGGCTCTGCGATAGGCCGGACCGTATATCGGGTATGTGCTGATTAACCCCCCGAAAAAGGACGCGGGCCTGCGGCTGATCTGGGATCTGGGATGTGGTCGGCGTGATCGACACCGACGGCGACTGCGCCGAGTGGACATTCCCTGCTGAGCCCGATGCCGTCCGCTCCGCCCGCCACGCCGTCCGCGACGCGCTGCGCGCCTGGGACCTGCTCGACACCGTCGGCGATGTCACCGTGCTGCTGGTGAGTGAGCTGGTGACCAATTCTTTGCGGTACGCGT
Organism: Streptomyces sp. TRD_SC_5; assembly: GCF_056836825.1. NCBI lineage: Bacteria > Bacillati > Actinomycetota > Actinomycetes > Kitasatosporales > Streptomycetaceae > Streptomyces > Streptomyces sp. TRD_SC_5. Next base: position 4,807,193 of record NZ_JBWZZS010000001.1, read on the forward strand.
CTGGGCCGATCGGGGTCCGTCTCGTGCGCCGTGCGGCCGGGGGCGCCGACGCCCACCCTCCGGGCGCACGCCCCGTACTGGTGGTCGAAGTCTCGGACCCCCTTCCGGATCCACCCCTGGAACGGGTCGCGGACGCCGATGACGAGGGAGGACGCGGTTTGCAGCTGGTGGCCTGTTCCGCCCAGCGGTGGGGCACGCGTCGCGGCAGAACGGGCAAGACGGTGTGGTTCGAGCTGGCTCTCCCTGGTTAGAAGAGTGAAGGGACAACGATCACCGCGAAGCCTCTTCCCCGGCTGAAAAGGAACGAGACCGTGCTGTGATCGTGAACGCCGTGCCGGTTGTGGCCGTAGTGCTGAATACTGCGGGAAGGACCGGTCCGGTGCGTTGAGCTGGAGGGGACGGTCGCGTGAACGAGATATCAGCGGCAGCGGGCGAAGTGATGTGGCAGAACAGCCCGCCCGGCTCGATCTACGACTACATAAGAGTCGCGTCCTTCTCGATCGGCCCGGGCGGGCTGGTCGAGCAGTGGAGCAGGCGGGCCGAGGAGCTGTTCGGTCTGCCCGCGCGCGACGTCGTCGGCAAGGACCCGGTCGAGGCATTCATGCCCCCTGAGCTGCGGGTGCGCGGACATCGCCGGCTCTCCGAGATCCTCGACGGCAAGGAATGGACGGGCCTGGTTCCGTTCCGGATGCCCGGCCGGGAAGGCCGCGACGGCCGCGAAGAAGGCGGCGGAGAAGGCGGCGAAAGCCGCGACGGGCGGGAAGGCGCCGAGGCGCGCGACGAAGCGCCGGCACACGGCATCGCGGAGATCTACGTGATGCCCAGCGCCACGGCCGACGGCGACCAGGCCGCGCTCTGCCTGGTCGTGGACGTCCGTGCCGTGCGCCGGATCGAGACCGATCTCGCCGCTTCGCAGGCCATTTTCGGCCAATCTCCTTTCGGCTTCCTGTTGTTCGGTACGGACTTCACCGTTCAGCGCGCCAACAAGCGCTTCGCCACCGTCTTCGGCGGCGCCGTGGAGGATCACCGCGGCCGCACTGTCCACGACTACCTCACCCGCGCCGAGGCCGACCGCATGTCCGCCGCCCTGACGCGGGTCCTGGAGACCGGCGAGGCCGTCACCGACATGCAGATCGTCGGCACCGCCCCCGGGGAGACGGAACGCAGGCACTGGTCGGTCAACCTCTACCGGGTGCACAGCGGATCCGGCCGCACCATCGGCGTCGCCGGGCTCGCCACCGACGTGACCCGACGCCATGTCGCCGCACGCGAGGCCGCCGACGCCCGCCGCAACCTCGCCCTGCTGAACGAGGCCGGCGCCCGCATCGGCAACTCCCTCGACCTGGAGACCACCGCCCGCGAACTCCTCGACGTAGCCGTCCCGGGCTTCTGCGACCTCGCGTCCGTCGACCTCTACCAAGGTCTCCTGGCCGGTGACGAAACCCCGCCGGGCCGGTCCGACGGCAGCGCCGAGCTGCGCCGCGTCGCCTTCGCCAGCGCCGTCTCCGACGGCCCGCTGGCAGCCCCCGGATGCGTCGCCGACGGCGACGACAGAGGCCCGACCCAAGTCGGCGACGTCCATCGCTACCCGTTCAACTCGCCCTGCGCGAGCGCCCTGCGCACGGCTCGCGTCCAGGCCGTACCCCGTGAGGACGGCAGCCTCGTACACACCACGCTCGCCGTGCCGATGGTCGCCCACGACACCGTCGTCGGCCTCGCCAAGTTCTCCCGTACGAAGGGCAGCGAGCCCTTCGGTGAACGTGACTGGGCGCTCGCCACCGAGCTGGCCGCCCGCGCCGCCGTCTGCATCGACAACGCCCGCCTCTACCGGCGCGAGCACGAGCGCGCACTGATTCTCCAGCGCAGCCTGCTGCCCCCCGGCGACCCGGAGGCCGCCGGACTCGACATCGCCTGCCGCTACCTGCCCGGCAACACGGCGACCGAGGTGGGCGGCGACTGGTTCGACGTCATCGAACTGCCCGGCCATCGCACGGCCCTGGTCGTCGGCGACGTCATGGGCCGCGGCCTGCGAGCCGCCGTCGCCATGGGCGAACTGCGCACGGCCGTAAGGACGTTGGCGCTGCTCGACCTGGAGCCGGCCGAAGTCCTGTCCGCGCTGGACGAGATCGCGCGCGGCCTCGGCTCGCCCAGCGGCGCCCAGCACGCCTCACGCGCCGCCCACAAGGCCCGGGAGGCCGACCTGTCGGAGGTCTACCTCGCGACCTGCGTGTACGCCGTCTACGACCCGGTCACCCGCCGGTGTACGTTCGCCAACGCCGGCCACCTGCCGCCCGTCCTGGTCGAACCGGGCGAGGAGGCGCTGCTGCTCGACGTACCGCCGGGCATGCCGCTCGGCGTCGGCGGGGAGCCCTTCGAGGAGGTCGAGGTCGAGGTCCCGGAGGGCGCGCTGCTCGCGCTCTACACCGACGGGCTCGTCGAGTCGCGCGACCATCCGCTGGAGGAAGGGCTGCTGGCGTTCCGCGCCGCGCTCGCCGATCCAGTACGCCCCCTGGAAGACGTCTGCGACCACGTACTGAACACTCTCGACACCCGGCACGGCGAGGACGACATCGCCCTGCTCATGGCCCGCATCCAGGGGATGCCCGCCGAGTCGGTCGGTGACTGGAAGCTTCCGCGCGAGCCGCGCTCGGTGGGCCGGGCGCGGGAACTGGCGCGGGCGCAGCTGATCACCTGGGGCCTCGAAGACCTGGTGGACACCACGGAGTTGCTGGTCAGCGAGCTGGTCACCAACGCCCTGCGGTACGGCGAGGGCGAGATCCGGCTCCGGCTGCTCCTCGACCGTACGCTCGTGTGCGAGGTGTGGGACGCGGGGCTGGTGCAACCGCGGCGGCGCCGGGCCCGCGACACGGACGAGGGCGGGCGCGGGCTCCAGCTGGTGGGGCTGCTCAGCGCCGCGTGGGGATCGCGGCGTACACCGCGGGGGAAGACGGTCTGGTTCGAACTCGCGCTGCCGACGGGGAAGGCGGACAAGGGCGAGCTGAGTGTCGACCAGGTGCTGAGCCTGTTCTGAGACGCGTCCGCGTCACCCGGTCTTCATGGCGGCCAGCCTGGCCTCGATCTCGGCGTCGTCGCCCAGGCTGTCCAGCTGCTCGAACTGCGCGTCCAGCGACGAGGCGGCGAGTTCCTGCTTGCCCATGGCCTTCGCCTCCTCGCGGCGCACCTTGTCCTCGAAGCGGCTCAGCTCGCTCGTCGGGTCCAGGACGTCGATGTTCTTGACGGCGTCCATCATCTGGTTCTGGGCCTGCGCGGTCTTGGCGCGGGCCACCAGTTCGTCGCGCTTGGAGGTCAGTTCGGTGAGCTTGGTCTTCATCTGGACCAGACCGGCCTTGAGCTTGTCGACGACCTCCGTCTGCATCGCGATGACGGGCTCGGCGGCCTTGGCCTCCTTCTCGGACTGGAGCTGGCGCTGGAGCGCGACTTTGGCGAGGTTGTCGAACCTGTCCGCCTCCGCGGCCGGCCCGGCACCGCGCATCTCGTCGGCCTTCCGGCTGGCCGCGAGCGCCTTGACGCCCCATTCCCTGGCCGCCTCGACGTCCTCCTTGTGGTCCAGCTCCAGGAGCCGCAGATTGCCGATCGTGGTGGCGACGGCCTCCTCGGCCTCCGCGATGTTGTTCGTGTAGTCGCGGATCAGCTGGTCCAGCATCTTCTGCGGGTCCTCGGCCTGGTCGAGGAGTGCGTTGATGTTGGCGCGGGCGAGCTGGGTCACACGGCCGAGGATGGTCTGCTTCGTCATGCGTGTCTCCTTGAGTGGTTACGGGGCTGTCGTCAGGGGGCTCAGAACCGGCCGCCGCCTCCTCTGCGGCCCCGCGTGCCGCCTCCGCCGAAACTGCCGGGACCGCGGCCGAAGCCCCCGCCGCCTCCGCCGAAGCCGCCGCCTCCCGGGCCGCCGCCCCGGCCACCGCCGAGCAGGCCGCCGAGGAGGATGCCGCCGAGCACGGCCCCGTTCAGGCCGCCGCCTCCGCCGGGCCCGCCGCCGATTCCGCCCCCGATCCCCCCTCCGAAGCCGCCGCCGAACTGGTCGCCGTACCCCCGTACATCCTGCTCGGCCAGGCTCTGCGCCTGCCGGGCCATGGCGTCCGCCTGTTGCGCCTCGGCCAGTGCGCCCTGCGCGTCGGACGCCGCGGCGGCCGCGGACCGTTCGAGGTGGCGCTGCGCCTCCGCGAGGCGGGTGCGGGCCTGGCTGCCGACCGCGCCCCGGTTCGTCGTGATGTAGTCGGCGGCCGCGCCGATCGCCGAGCGGGCGGTGAGCGTGGCCTGGTCGAGCAGGGCGCGCGCCCGGCGCCCCGCCGTCTCCCGCTCGCGCGCCCCCGCGAGGGCCTCGTCCAGTACCGCGTCGGCCTCCTCGACCCGGCGCAGGGCGTCGATCGGGTCGTACCGCCCCGACTTCTTCTCCTGCTGTACGTCGGCGACGACCGATTCGGCACGGGCGATACGCCCCTGCAGGTCCGCCGTCGCACCCCCGCCCTCCAGGAGGCCGCGCGCGTCGGCCAGATCGGTCTCGGTCTCCGTCAGCGCGCCGGGGAGCCTGCCCGCCGCCTCGGCGAGTTCGCGGGCGCGGCGGTCGATGGCGTCGACGAGGGTGGCGGCCTGGCCGACGGCACCCTCGGCCGCCCGTACGAACACGGCCGCCTTGCCCGTATCGCCCGCGTCCACGGCCTGGCGGGCCTCGGTGAGGCTGGTCGTCGCGAAGGCGAGCCGGTCCTTGGCCTGCCCGGCGTGGCCGGCGACGGGGGCGGCCGCGGAATCGGCGTAACGCTGTCGCATGGCGGTGAGCATCGCCTCGGCCGTGCCGGTACGCCCGGCGAGGTCGCGGAAGGCGACTTCAGCGGTGGCGAGGGCCTGCGGGGCGTTCTGTTCCAGGGCTCGCAGCTGGTCGAACGCGTCCGACTCGGCGTCGAGCCGTCGGTTGGCGCCGCCGCAGCGGGTGATGATCTCGTCGAGCATGCGGCGCCGGGTGGCGTCGTCCTCCGGGTAGGCGTCGTCGAGCTGCTGGCGCAGCCGGAAGGCGACGGCGAGTTCGTTCTTGGCGTACGTGAGTGCCTCGCCGAAGGGCCGGGCGGCCTCCTCGCCGAACTGGGCGGAGGCGAAGCCCAGTTCCTCCTCGCTGGTGCGGACGGCGTCGTCCGCCTCGACGAGCTCCCGCTTGGCCCGCGAGTCGAGCTCGGGCAGCGGGGTCTCGGGCGCTTCCGCGTGCTGGGCGGGCGTGGTGCGGGTGCTCGCGCGCCTTCTGCGCCGGGCGTACGTGTACGCCGCCAGCGCGCCGGCGGCGCCGACCACGACCACGGGGAGCACGAGGTCACCGGCGCCGCTCACGCCGTCGTCCGGCGTGCCGCCGCCGGGGTCGGCGGGGCCCGGGGTGAGGGTGGGCACCGGCACGGGCTTCCCGGCGAGCACGGCGGCGTAGCCGTTCGCGGCACCGATCGCCGCGCCCGCCCAGTCGTTCTCCCGCAGGGCGGGCTCGATGGCGGTTCTGGCGACGTCGTCGAGTTCGGCGTCGGTGAGGCGGGAGTCCTGGTCGACGGAGTAGGCGTACTGCCGGTCGTGGGTGGCGACGGCGAGCAGCGCGTCGTCGCGGCCGAGCCCGTTGCGCTCGGCGGTGTCGTCGGCCCAGCTCTGCGCGGATCTCCCGGAGAAGTCACGGACGTACGCGACGAAGAGCTGGACGCGGCGGGTGTCGTAGAGCCGGTCCAGTGCGGCCTCGACGTCGTTCGTACGGTCGCCGAGCGCGCCGACCTTGTCGGTGACCTGGCCGTCGCGGGAGAGGCCGATGGGGTCGTCGGCGCGGGCGCCTGCGCCTTGGGCGGCGGGCAGGGCGAGGCACGACGCGGCCAGCAGAGTACTGAGGATTACCCGGGCAGCGGCTGTTCGCGTCACGTTTGTGAGGTTATGTCGCGACTGTGCGCCCCGCGACCGGACGGCGGGCGGGTAGGGGAAAGACCCTGCTTCCGGGGCGGAGCGCCGGGTCAGACCAGCTTGGTCAGGAGCAGGGACGTGTCGTCCGGGGTCAGTTCGATCCCGAACACGTCCGCCAGGACCTTCGGGACCTCCTCCGGCTCCAGCTCCCGCACCTCCGGCGGCCCCGGAACCCCCGGCCTGATCGTCGTCAGCGTGCGGTTGTCCAGCAGGTACAGGCGGTCCGGGTGCACCCGCTGGATGAACGGGCGGTAGCTGAAGGGCGAGTGCGAGCTCGTCGCGACGAAGTGGTTCGCCGTACGGAAGTCGACCGGGTACTGCGGGTCGAGCGTGAAGGTGTGCCGCGCCATCCACCCGTCACCGGTGTCGTCGTTCTCGCTCTCGCCCTCCCGCTCGCCCGCCGGCTGGTACAGCGTCCACCCGTCCGCGCCCGGCGTGACCTCCCCGCGCCGCAGCCGGTACGCCCACACCCCGTCCGTCGTCTCCGTACCGTCCGTCAACTCGATCGGCTCCAGCGGGCTCGCCCCGAAACCGATGTCGCTCAGCCAGCGCTGCCCGTCGATCTCCACGATCAGCATGGCGTGCGTGGTCGGCAGCATCTTGGGGGTGCCCATGCGGATGCGGCCCAGGACCGCGAAGAACGTGAAGCCGAGCCGCTCGAGCGCCGCGGCGTACAGCGAGGCGTGCTCGAAGCAGTAGCCGCCGCGCGCGTTCCCGGTCATCTTGGCCTGGAGCGTGGCCAGGTCGAGCGGGACGTCCTGGCGCAGGACCGCGTCCAGGTTCTCCCAGCGCACGGAAAGTACGTGCGCGCGGTGCAGCTCGCGCAAGGTCTCCAGGGTGGGGGCGCGGTCCCCCTCGTACCCCAGATGGGCCAGGTAGGCGTCCAGATCGAGTGCTTCGCCGTTCCACATGCGTACGTTCCCCGTCGTCTTGTCCGTCGTGTGCGACAGGTGAAGCGCGGGACGTACGGCCTCTATTCCGGGCGGCGCCGGAGGATCTTGTCGCCCAGCCAGACCAGCGGGTCGTACTTGCGGTCAACGGCCCGCTCCTTCAAGGGGATCAGCGCGTTGTCCGTGATCTTGATGTTCTCGGGGCAGACCTCCGTGCAGCACTTGGTGATGTTGCAGTAACCGAGCCCGTGCTCGTCCTGCGCGGCCTTCTTGCGGTCGAGCCCGGCCCCGGCGGCCGCGTCCAGCGGATGCATGTCCAGCTCGGCGATCCGCATCAGGAACCGCGGCCCCGCGAAGGACGCCTTGTTCTCCTCGTGGTCGCGCACCACATGGCACGTGTCCTGGCACAGGAAGCACTCGATGCACTTGCGGAACTCCTGTGAGCGCTCCACGTCCATCTGCTGCATACGGTAATCACCCGCCGCGACCCCGGGAGGCGGTACGAAGGCGGGCACCTCCCGCGCCTTCGCGTAGTTGAAGGACACATCCGTGACGAGATCGCGTACGACGGGAAACGCCCGCAGCGGCGTGACAGTGATCGTCTCCTCGCGTGAGAAGACCGACATCCGCGTCATGCACAGCAGCCGCGGCCGCCCGTTGATCTCAGCGCTGCACGAACCGCACTTGCCGGCCTTGCAGTTCCAGCGCACCGCCAGATCCGACGCCTGGGTGGCCTGGAGGCGGTGGATGATGTCGAGGACGACCTCGCCCTCGTTCACCTCGACCTTGAAGTCCTCCAGAGCCCCGCCGTCCGCGTCCCCGCGCCAGACCCTGAAGGCCGCTGTGTAGCTGCTCATCAGTGGAGCTCCTCTTCGGCGAGGTACTTGACCAGCTCTTCCTTCTCGAAGAGGGCGAGCAGGTCGGGGCGGATGGGTTCGGTGGTCTCCCGTACGAGCGAGATCTGGCCCCGCGCCGGATCCGTCGGTGCCAGGCCGCCCGAGTCGTCCGCCAGTCGGCAGAGCAGATTGACCCGCCGCCACGTCCGCTCCATGGCCGGGCAGTCCTCCCGGGTGTGACCGCCACGGCTCTCGGTACGCTCCAGCGCAGCCCGCGCGACGCACTCGCTGACCAGCAGCATGTTCCGCAGGTCCAGCGCGAGGTGCCAGCCCGGGTTGAACTGCCGGTGGCCCTCGACCCCGGCCCGGCGGGCCCGTACCCGCAGGTCGGCCAGCTTCTCCAGGGCCTGCTTCATCTCTTCCTCGCGCCTGATGATGCCGACGAGGTCGTTCATCGTCTGCTGGAGTTCCTGGTGGAGGGTGTACGGGTTCTCCGGCGGGCGCCCGTCCGCCTCTCCCGGCTCCGGGCCCTCCGCGCTGAACGGGCGCAGCGCCTCGGCCGCCGCCGTGTCCACCTGGGCCGCGTCCGGCTGCGGGCGTGCGGTCCCGGTCCCGAACCCGATCGCGTACTGAGCCGCGTGCAGACCGGCCCTGCGGCCGAACACCAGCAGGTCCGACAACGAGTTGCCGCCGAGCCGGTTCGAGCCGTGCATGCCGCCCGCCACCTCGCCCGCCGCGTACAGCCCCGGGACGGTGCGGGTGGCGGCGGTGTCGGAATCGACCGCGATGCCGCCCATCACGTAGTGGCAGGTCGGGCCGACCTCCATCGCCTCGGCGGTGATGTCGACGTCCGCCAGCTCCTTGAACTGGTGGTACATCGACGGCAGCCTGCGCCGGATCGTCTCCGCCGGCATGCGCGTCGACACGTCGAGGAAGACGCCGCCGTGCGGGGAGCCGCGCCCCGCCTTCACCTCGGAGTTGATGGCGCGCGCGACCTCGTCGCGGGGGAGCAGCTCGGGGGGACGCCGGTTGTTGTCCGGGTCCTCGTACCAGCGGTCGCCCTCCTCCTCCGACTGCGCGTACTTCTCCTTGAAGACGTCGGGGACGTAGTCGAACATGAACCGCTTGCCTTCGGAATTGCGCAGTACGCCGCCGTCGCCGCGCACCGACTCGGTGACGAGGATGCCCTTCACCGAAGGCGGCCAGACCATGCCCGTGGGGTGGAACTGCACGAACTCCATGTTGAGGAGAGGGGCGCCCGCCAGCAGCGCCAGCGCGTGGCCGTCGCCCGTGTACTCCCACGAGTTCGACGTCACCTTGAAGGACTTGCCGATGCCACCGGTGGCCAGTACGACCGCCGGCGCTTCCAGTACGAAGAAGCGGCCGGACTCGCGCTCGTAGCAGAAGGTCCCCGCGACGCGGTCGTCCTCGTCCTTCAACACGCGGGTGACCGTGCACTCCTGGAACACCTTCAGCCGCGCCTCGTAGTCACCGAATTCGCGGAAGTCCTCCTGCTGGAGCGAGACGATCTTCTGCTGGAGCGTGCGGATCAGCTCCAGGCCGGTCCGGTCGCCGACATGCGCGAGACGCGGGTACTCGTGCCCGCCGAAGTTGCGCTGCGAGATCTTCCCGTCCGGCGTACGGTCGAACAGCGCGCCCCAGGTCTCCAGCTCCCACACCCGGTCGGGCGCCTCACGCGCGTGCAGTTCGGCCATCCGCCACTGGTTGAGGAACTTGCCGCCGCGCATGGTGTCGCGGAAGTGGACCTGCCAGTTGTCGCCGGAGTTCACGTTGCCCATGGACGCGGCGATGCCGCCCTCGGCCATCACCGTGTGCGCCTTGCCGAAGAGCGACTTGCAGATGACCGCCGTACGGGCCCCCTGCTCCCGCGCCTCGATGGCGGCGCGCAGTCCGGCGCCGCCCGCGCCGACCACGACGACGTCCCACCCCTGCCGTTCGAGCTGCGTCATCAAACACCTTTCAACTGGTCAACCGGTCATCTAGAACAGCCGCGGGTCGTCGAAGACGCCGGACGCCACCAGGTAGACGTAGAAGTCGGCGAGGGCGACGCTGATCAGCGAGGCCCAGGCAAGCTGCATGTGGCGGGCGTTGAGCCTGCCGACCCAGCCCCACAGGCGATAGCGCACCGGGTGCTTGGAAAAATGCTTGAGCTTGCCGCCGACGATGTGCCGGCAGGAGTGGCAGGAGAAGGTGTACGCCCAGATCAGCACGATGTTGATCAGGAAGACGACCGTGCCCAGACCCATGTGGCCCCACGCGTAGTCCTCGTCGCGGAAGGCGAGCACCGTGTCGTACGTGAGGATCCCGGCGACCGGGACGGCGGCGTAGAAGAAGTACCGGTGGATGTTCTGCAGGATCAGCGGGAAGCGGGTCTCGCCGCTGTACGTCTTGTGCGGCTCGGCGACCGCGCAGGCCGGGGGCGAGGCCCAGAAGCCCCGGTAGTAGGCCTTGCGGTAGTAGTAGCAGGTCAGCCGGAAGCCGAGCGGGAAGATCAGGATGAGCAGGGCGGGTGACAGGCCCCACCAGCTGCCGAAGATCTCCCAGTTGGGGCCGCCCTTCATCGGTACGCAGTTCTCCGCCAGGCAGGGCGAGTAGAACGGCGAGACATAGGGCGCCGCGTAGTAGTCGGCGTTCGCGAAGGCCCGCCAGGTCGAGTAGACGATGAAGGCGAGCAGCCCGGCGGCGGTCGCGGCGGGCGCCAGCCACCAGCGGTCCGTACGCAGATGCCGGGCGGTGATCGCGGCGCGTGTGGCGTCATGGACGCCGTGGACACCCGTGCGGGGCTGGGGTTCTGTGCCAGTGGCCAACGAGGACTCCGTATGGAGCGGGCAGTCGGGACAGGGCGGGGGCCGGGGGCCGTGCGTACTGCTACGGCGCGTGCCGGTCGCGTGCGCCGAGGCCCTCGTCGTCCGAGTCGGTCCACAGCGCGCTGTTGTACGGGTCGTCCGAGATGGCCACCAGGTCGGGGCGCTTCTCGGGCCGGCGCAGGGTGGGGGCGGCCTCGCTCAGCAGGGCCAGGCTCTCGCGGAGATGGCCGGCGTCGGTGCGTACCCGCCTGACCTCCAGGCTGCCGCCGCCCACCTGCTGCTCCAGCCGTTCCACCGACTGGACCAAGTTGTCGAGGCAGCGCTGAACCGCTGCCAGGTCGTCTTGCAGGGACATGTGGTGCCCTCATTTCCACGGTGGCGCGTGGTAACGCTCATGCGCCTGCGAGTGTCGCGCGTCACGTCCCCTCTTGTGAAGGGATGTGCAGCGATTCTCGGCGCGCGGCCCTCCGTGCGCCCCCTTCTGTTGGGCCGCACGGGTGGGGTTCGAGAGGTTCGCCGCCGTGTCGCCGACGGCTCACGCGCGGGGTCCTTTTCAGTTGGGGGGTAATAGATGTGATCACCATCATATGCCGCCAAAAGTGAAAAACCGGGCCCATTCCGACAGGGGATGGGCCGGGCCGGCCCTGGAGGTACCAGCCATGTCCCACGACGGCGTCCCAAGCGGGGAGGCAGCCCCGGTAAACCGCCGCAGGCCCCAGCGAGCGCGAGCGGCCCGCTGTCTCGCGCTCGTCACCGCCGGGGTGCTCGGGCTGCCCGCACTGGCGGGCTGCGCCTCGGGAGACGACGAGGCGCAGGGGGTGACGGTCCCCCAGGACATCGCCCCGGCCGGCCGCGAGCAGGTCGCCGACGGCGGCACGGTGCGCTGGGCCGTCGACACGACGCCCGCCACGCTCAACACCTTCCAGGCGGACGCCGACTCCTCCACCACGCGCATCGCGGGCGCCGTACTCCCGTCGCTCTTCACTCTCGACGAGCGAGGCCGCCCGCAGCGCAACGCCGACTACCTGGAGTCGGCGGAGATCGTCGAGCGCGAGCCCAAGCAGGTCGTGCTCTACAAGATGAACCAGCAGGCGGTGTGGAGCGACGGCCGGGAGGTCGGGGCGCCGGACTTCGTGGCCCAGTGGCGTGCGCTCAACGGCCGGGACACGGCGTACTGGACCGCCCGCAACGCCGGCTACGAGCGCATCGAGCGGATCGAGCGCGGCGCCAACGACCTGGAGGTGCGGGTCACCTTCGCCAAGCCCTACGCGGACTGGCGCTCGCTCTTCACGCCGCTGTACCCGAAGGACGTGATGGGCAGCCCCAACGCCTTCAACGACGGGGCCCGCTCCAAGCTCAAGGCGACCGCGGGTCCCTTCACGCTCAAGGAGCTGGACCGCGCGGGCGGCAAGACCACCCTCGAACGCAATCCCCGCTGGTGGGGGCAGCCCTCGAAGCTCGACACGCTCGTCTTCCGCACGGTGACGCGCGACAAGCGCACCGCCGCGCTCGCCGCCGGTGAGCTCGACATCGCCGACATCGGCCGCAGCACCGCCGACCGCGTCGCGCTGGCCGCGCGGGACGGCGGAGCCAAGGGACAGCAGCTGAACCACGGCCCCGGCGCCGCCGTCACGCCCGCCTCCGCGCTCAGATCCTGGGCCCTCGCCCACGGCTCCTCCGAGGAGCTGGCCGCCGCCGAACAGGAGGCCCGTGAGGAGTCTCGGGTGGCGATCGAGAAGTACGCCGACGAGCAGACCGCACTGCGCGGCTTCGACATCCGCAAGTCCCTCGAACCCGCCTACACGCAGCTCGCGCTGAACGGCACGTCGGGACCGCTGACCGACGACCGGGTACGCCGCGCCGTCGCCCGGGCCATCGACCGCCGCGAGCTCGCCGAAGCCGTACTGAAACCGCTCGGCCTGCCCGCCCACCCGCTCGGCAGCCACCTCGCGCTGGCCGGCCAGGAGGCGTACACCGACAGCAGCGGCGCCCTCGGCGACCAGGACACCCAGGCCGCCCAGGCGCTGCTCGCGGACGCGGGCTGGACGCCGGGCGGAGCCAAGGCGCAGAAGCCGGACGGCGCGAAGGCGGGCAGCGCGGCGGAAAAGAAGGAGAAGAAAAAGGAAAGCGAAGCCGACGAAGGCATGTACATCATCGGGGACGAGAGCGACAGCGGCGCCGGCGCCGGCAGCGACTCCGTGCCCGGTGATTCCAAGCCCGGCGACTCCAAGCCCCGCGGCTCCAACAGCGCCCGGTCCGGTACGTACGTCCTGGCCCCGGCGCCCGCCGCGGCCCTCCAGAGCCAGGCGCTGCGCATGCAGGCACGTTTCATCCAGGCGAAGGACAGCACGAGCGGTGCGCGCACCGAGGACAGCGCCGACGGCGAGAAGAAGGGCGGCGTCGCCGGCGCCTACGCCCCGCTCGGCACAGCCGCACCCGCTCCGGGCGCGGCCCGGGGGCCGCTCGGCAAGGACGGCAAGGCCCTGAACTTGCGTTTCGTACTCCCGTCGGGGCCCGGCTCGGAGACGCTGCGTGCCGTCGGGGAAAAGATCTCGAGGATGCTGGAGCGCGTCGGCGTACGCACGGAGATGGTCAAGGTCTCCGACGACAGCTACTTCAAGGACCACATCGCCTCGGGCGACTACGACCTCGCCCTCTACTCCTGGCCCGCCACCGCCTACCCGGCCACCGACGCCCGCCCGATCTTCGCCAAGCCGGAGCCGGCCGCCGACGGGACGCTGGTGGTCGAGCAGAACTACACGCGCGTGGGCACCGACCACATCGACCAGCTCTTCGACCAGGCCATGACCGAGCTGGACGAGAAAGCGGCCCGTGACCTGGTGAAACGGGCCGACGCCCGGATCTGGGCGGCGGCCGGGTCGATCCCGCTCTTCCAGCGTCCCGAGCTGGTCGCGGTCAAGCCGGACCTCGTCAACGCCGGCGCCTTCGGCTTCGCCGCACCGCGCTATCAGGACATCGGCTTCAAGAAGGCCGAAAACGCCGAGCGAGGGAAGAACTAGCAGGTCAGAACCCTCAGGATTGGCTCAACTCCCTTGCCCGCCGGCGCCCCGGCGGGCAAGGTGCTGTGTGCCCATTGACCCGGCACCGCTCCGCACCCCCACCCCCCACGCGCACAGCCGGATTCTCCTCCCCGCCACAGCTCCGCCGGACCCACGGAGCCCTTGTGCGGGGCCGGTATCGATTGCCCGGGAAGCCCGCGCGGCTCACTCCCCGTACCATGGGGGGTAGCCGTGGCGCGACCGCCCGGCGGGCGTATGAGGAAACGAACCGAATACGACGCCCGATCCCACGATCGAGAGAAGCGCAACTCACCCATGCCCACGCGCCACGACATCCGTAACGTAGCCATCGTCGCCCACGTCGACCACGGCAAGACCACCCTGGTCGACGCCATGCTCAAGCAGGCCGGCGCCTTCGCCGCGCACGCCGCCGAGCACCTCGACGACCGCATGATGGACTCGAACGACCTGGAGCGTGAGAAGGGCATCACGATCCTGGCCAAGAACACGGCCGTCAAGTACCACCCCAAGGATGGCGGCGACGTCATCACGATCAACATCATCGACACCCCCGGCCACGCCGACTTCGGTGGTGAGGTCGAGCGCGGCCTGTCGATGGTCGACGCGGTCGTCCTGCTGGTCGACGCCTCCGAGGGCCCGCTGCCGCAGACGCGCTTCGTGCTCCGCAAGGCGCTTCAGGCCCGGATGCCCGTCATCCTGTGCATCAACAAGACGGACCGCCCGGACTCCCGGATCGACGAGGTCGTCAACGAGACGTACGACCTGTTCCTGGACCTGGACGCGGACGAGGAGCAGATCGAGTTCCCGATCGTCTACGCCTGCGCGCGTGACGGCGTCGCCTCGCTGACCAAGCCCGAGGACGGCACCGTCCCGCCGGACAGCACGAACCTCGAGCCGTTCTTCAACACGATCCTGTCGCACGTCCCGGCCCCCGAGTACGACGAGGCCGCCCCGCTCCAGGCGCACGTCACCAACCTCGACGCCGACAACTTCCTCGGCCGTATCGCGCTCTGCCGCGTCGAGCAGGGCGAGCTGAAGAAGGGCCAGACCGTCACGTGGATCAAGCGTGACGGCACGATGTCCAACGTGCGCATCACCGAGCTGCTGATGACCGAGGCGCTCACCCGCAAGCCGGCCGAGAAGGCCGGCCCCGGCGACATCTGCGCAGTGGCCGGTTTCCCGGACATCATGATCGGCGAGACCCTGGCCGACCCCGAGAACCCGATCGCGCTGCCGCTCATCACGGTCGACGAGCCGGCGATCTCCATGACCATCGGTACGAACACCTCGCCGCTGGTCGGCCAGGGCGGCAAGGGCCACAAGGTCACCGCCCGCCAGGTGAAGGACCGCCTCGACCGCGAGCTGATCGGTAACGTCTCGCTCCGCGTCCTGGACACCGAGCGCCCCGACGCCTGGGAGGTCCAGGGCCGCGGTGAGCTCGCGCTGGCGATCCTCGTCGAGCAGATGCGCCGTGAGGGCTTCGAGCTGACGGTCGGCAAGCCCGTCGTCGTCACCAAGCAGGTCGACGGCAAGACGTACGAGCCGATCGAGCGCATGACGATCGACTCCCCCGAGGAGCACCTCGGCGCCATCACGCAGCTGATGGCGACCCGCAAGGGCCGCATGGAGACGATGACGAACCACGGTTCGGGCTGGATCCGCATGGAGTGGATCGTCCCGTCCCGCGGCCTCATCGGCTTCCGTACGGAGTTCCTTACGCAGACCCGCGGTACGGGCATCGCGCACTCCATCTTCGAGGGCCACGAGCCGTGGTTCGGCGACCTGCGCACCCGTAACAACGGCTCGCTGGTGGCCGACCGCGCGGGCAAGGTGACCCCCTTCGCGATGATCAACCTCCAGGAGCGCGGTGTCATCTTCCTGGAGGCCGGCACCGAGGTCTACGAGGGCATGATCGTTGGTGAGAACTCGCGCTCCGACGACATGGACGTGAACATCACCAAGGAGAAGAAGCTCACCAACATGCGCGCGGCTGCCGCGGACAACACGGAGAACGTGGTCCCGGCGCGCAAGCTCTCGCTCGAGCAGTCGCTGGAGTTCTGCCGCGACGACGAGTGCATCGAGGTGACCCCGGAGACCGTGCGTATCCGCAAGGTCGTCCTGGACCAGAAGGAGCGCGGCCGCACGGCTTCGCGCGCCAAGCGCTGACCCACAGGGATCAGGCACAGCGTCGGAAAGACGGGCCCGGTACTCCACGCAGTTCGTGGAGTACCGGGCCCGTCTGTCTGCCTGTCCTGGGGTCAGCAGAACTTCTTCGCGGCGGTCGGCAGGCCTCCCGGCACCGACGTGCCGCAGCGGATGCCGCCTTCGGCGCGGGCCTTCCAGCTCACGGCCTTGCCGTACCGGCCGGTCTTGATCCACTTGGTGCCGCCGTCGCACCGGTACTGGGTGTAGTAGCCCGAACCCTTCACGACACCGTCGTACAGCACGTAGGTGCCGCGCCTGCTGAGCGTGTGACGGATCGACTCGGAGGAGGTCTTGGTGCGCTTGCCCTCGACCATCAGGCTGGTCTCCAGCTTGCCGCCGAGGCTCAGGATGGCGGCGTCACCGCTGACCTCGGCGCCCGCCGTCGCGTTCACGCTCGCCATGATGCTGGTTTCCTTGCCCATGTTGAACGTCTTGGTGATGGTGCCACCGGTGTAGTGCTCGATGACCTTCTTGTGCGTGATCACGTAACTCTTCTTGGCGCTGGTCCACTTGTAGATGTTGGTGCCCCGGTCACAGATCGGCACGGCGGCGTTGGCCGTCGTCGCCGACACGCCGGTCAGGAGCGAGGCGATGGCGAGCGTGGTCGTTGCTCCGGCCGCGATGATTCTGCGCATGAATTCCCCCTTGCAAGAGCGAACAACTCCCGTAGTCCGCCACTCAGTTCAGCCCGGTCACCCGGGGTGCGAGAGCAGTTTTAGTCGTAGACACGACAACGCCGCAATGGACTTGAGTGGAATATGAGCTTTGCTTGAGTGAATACCCGCGTCGTCGGTTTCGGTCGGGGAGTTTTGCCGAACAATGACCTGTCGCATGGAACCCCGACGCACGATCACACCTCTGCGAGGGGGCAGCATTTGCTTTAGTGGTCAACTGGAAGCGGGTGGTCGTCCCGATGCGCGCTCGGCGCCGGCTCCGTGGGTCGCCGCGACCGCTGTACAGGAATGCGGGCCGGGCGGGTCGGCGCAACCGGTTTTTGCGGTCTTGATGTTCGGTTTCCGGGTCATGGCGACCGATAGATGTGTAACGAGTCCGTTTCGCAACCATCTATCTCTGATCGGTTTGTCCAGATTTCGATCCTTGTACACGATGGGTGTGATCGAACCGAGACCAAAAGTCTGTAGTCGAGCCGTACGTGATGGCCAATAGTTGAGCGCGTAGAGCTCGGGTCAATGGGTCACGCGCTGTGGGGAGTGCCGACTCACGAGCACACGATGGGTACGTGAACTGCCGCCTTCAGGGGTGTTGGTCGGCAGGACGGTGCCCTCTCTTGTAGTGAAAAGTGGACTCATGAGGAGGACCCCATGTGTGGTGCCATAAGCACCGAAAGGGTCGTGCGCGCGGTAGTGATCCCCACGGGGGATGAACGATCGTGACCAGTCCAGCACAGACCGAGAATGCCGCCCTGTCCGAGGTGTCGGGCGGGGATGCATTGGCGAAGGGCGAGGTTCCGGCCCCCCGGAAGGCTGTTGGGCTCTCGCCCGGCCAGCTGATGTGGCGCCGCTTCAAGCGGGATCGCACGGGTGTCGTATCCGCTTGCATCGTCATCTTCTTCTTCGTCATCGCCCTTCTCGCCCCGGTGATCTCGATGGTGTACGGGAAGGATCCGTACACCCTCTACGGGCAGGACAGCATCGAGCTCCTCGATGAGTTCAGCATGCCGACCGGTGCTTTCGGAGGAGTCTCCGGCGAGCACTGGTTCGGCATCGAGCCGAACCTCGGCCGCGATGTATTCATGCAGCTGATCTACGGCATCCGCACCTCGATCTACACGGCACTGGCGGCGACCGTCCTGATGGTCTTCATCGGCGTGCTGATGGGGCTCATGGGCGGGTACTTCGGCGGAAAGATCGACTACTGGCTGGGCCGGATCACGGACTTCCTGCTGGGCTTTCCCAGTCAGCTGTTCTTCATCGCGTCCATGCCGGTGATCGTGGCGGCGTTCGTCCGCCCCGACGAGGAAACGCCCACCTACCTCCGTGCGACCGCGATCATCATCGTGCTGTCGTTCCTGGGGTGGATGGGACTGTCCCGACTGATCCGGGCGTCGACGCTCTCCCTGCGTGAGCGGGAGTTCATCGAGGCCGCGAAGATCGCGGGTGCCTCTCCCTGGCGGATCATCCGCAAGGAGCTGCTGCCCAATCTGGTCACACCGATCCTGGTGCAGGGCACGCTTCTGCTGCCTTCCACCATCCTCTCGGTGGCCTTCCTCTCCTTCGTGGGCGTCGGCTTCGTCGAACCCACTCCGGACTGGGGGCGGATGTTCGCGATCGGCGCGGACATCTATGAGCAGGACCCGGCCTACATGTTCTTCCCCGGTGTCGCCATGGTCGTGTTCGTCGTGGCGTTCAACCTCCTCGGCGACTCGGTCAGGGACGCCTTCGACCCGAAGACCGGCCGCTGAAGTCCCACTGAGGGACAGCTGCCCCCAGGGCGACGCCGGCGATCCGACCGGACGAGCCAGGCAGCACAGTTGGATCACTACTGACAGATAGGTACTCATCACCATGAGCATCTTTGGCACGCGCAAAACCCGCGCAGTGGTCGTCGCTCTGGCGGCCGGCTCCCTGGCGCTCACCGGCTGCAGCAGCAACGGCGGCGGCAGCGACACCAAGGGCAAGAGCAAGAACCAGGACGACGCCGCCGCGCAGGCCTCGGCCGTCAACTACGGCGACGCCAAGTCCTCGACCGGCCCGGCCGTCGAGGTTCCGGGCGCCAAGCCCGGTGGCACCATCACCGTGTACCAGGAGGACGACTTCTCCCACCTGGACCCGGCTCAGACCTACGTCAGCGACGGCCGTCTGCTCGGCCGTCTGCTGCACCGCGGCCTGACGCAGAACCAGGAGAACGACAAGGGCGAGATCACTGTCGTCGGCGACATCGCCACCGACGCCGGTAAGTCGTCCAACGGCGGCAAGACCTGGACGTACACGCTCAAGAGCGGCATCAAGGACCAGAACGGCAACGAGATCACCTCGGCCGACGTCCGCCACACCGTTGAGCGTCTGTACGCGCCGTTCATCACCGACGGCCCGATCTACCTGCAGCAGTGGCTGTCGGGCGCGGGCACCACGTACCGCAAGGCGCTGCCGGACGGTCCGTACAAGGGCAAGCACCTGCCCGACTCCGTCCTGTCGACCCCGGACGAGAAGACGGTCGTCTTCAACTTCAAGACCCCGCAGCCCGACCTGCCGCAGGCGCTCGCGATGGTCGGCTACTCCGTCGTGCCCGAGAAGACGGACACGAAGGAGAAGTACGACACGGCCCCGGTCGCCACCGGCCCGTACAAGATCTCGGACTTCAAGCCGGGCAAGTCCATGAAGCTCGTGAAGAACACGAACTGGGACGCCAAGACCGACTCGGTCCGTCATCAGTACGTCGACGGCTTCAACATCGACTTCAACCACGACGACGACGACCAGACCAAGACCATCCTGGCCGACCGCGGCGAGGCCAAGAACGCCGTGATGTTCACGGGTCAGGTCTCCACCAACCAGGTCCGCAACGTCGTCTCGGACGCCGCGGCGAAGAAGCGCACCATCGACGGCTACGCGCCGTACGTGTGGCAGCTCAACTTCAACCTTGACCGGATGAAGGACAAGAAGGTCCGCGACGCCATCACGTACGCGATGCCGAGCACCAACATCTACAAGCCCGACGGTGGCGCGTACGGCGGTGAGACCGCGACCGGTCTGATGGCCCCGACCGTGCCCGGGTACGAGAAGGACTACGACCCCTTCGGCAAGCTGAAGAAGCCGAACGGTGACATCGAGAAGGCCAAGAAGCTGATCGAGGAGGCCGGCGCCAAGGGCAAGAAGGTCGTCTACGCCTACGCCAACACCCCGGTCCGCCAGCAGCAGGCGGTCGTCATCGAGACCGCGCTCGAGAAGATCGGTCTGGACGTCCAGAAGAAGGAGATCGACGGCGCCACCTGGTACGAGCAGGTCGGCAAGGTCAAGAACGGTCTCGACCTCTACATGACCGGCTGGGGCCAGGACTGGCCGTCCGCCTCCACCGTCATCCCGCCGCTGTTCGACGGCAAGCAGCTGCAGGACGGTTCCTCGGTCTACTCGCACATCAACGACCCCAAGGTCAACGCCGAGATCGACCGCATCCTGAAGATCACGGACCCGGCTGAGGCGACGAAGGCCTGGACGACGCTGCACCACGACATCGTGGAGCGGATCAACCCGGCTGCCCCGCTGTACTTCACCAAGGTGTTCCAGATCCAGGGCTCCAACGTCGGCGGTGCGCGCTACTCCACCGACGTGAGCTACGTGGACGTCACGCGCCTGTACCTGAAGAAGTAGCAACGCATCGATCGGTCCCCGGGGTGTGCGCACGGCGGAATGCACACCCCGGGGCTCCGGTCCTCTCCTCTCGACCCCCTCACAGCCGCCGTCCTGAGAGCAGCGACCAGCCATGCTTCAATTCTTCCTTCGCCGATTGTCCGGCGCAGTTCTGATCCTCTTCTTGATCAGTGCTTTCACGTTCTTCATGTTCTTCGCCATTCCGCAGGATCCCGCTCTGCTCGCCTGCGGCAAGAACTGCACGCCGGATGCGCTGGAAGTCATTCACAAGAACCTCGGCCTTGACCAGCCGGTTCCGGTGCAGTACTGGAACTACATGGTCGGCATCTTCGCCGGGCGCGACTTCGCCGTCGGAGCCTGCCCGGCCCCGTGCTTCGGTTACTCCTTCGACAGCCAGCAGCCGGTGTGGGACACGATCATCGACCGGTTCCCGCTGACTCTCTCCCTCTCGGCCGGTGGCCTGCTCGTCTTCCTGGTTGTCGGTCTCGGCGCGGGCATGATCGCCGCGTGGAAGAGGGGCACCGCCACGGACAAGATCTTCAGCGGCGGCTCGCTGGTTCTCACGTCGATGCAGATCTACTTCCTCGGCCCGATCGTGCTCGGCCTGTTCGTCTACAGCACCGGGTGGCTCAACAAGCCGAAGTACGTTCCCCTCACCGAGAGTCTCAGCGGCTGGTTCATGGGCCTGCTGATCCCATGGCTCGTCATGTCGGTGATCTTCACAGCTCAGTACACGCGTATGTCCCGCTCGACGATGATCGAGCAACTTCAGGAGGAACACGTCCGCGCCGCCCGTGCCAAGGGCATGAGCAGCAAGTTCGTCTTCTTCCGCTACGCCTGGCGTGGTTCCCTCATTCCGATCGTCACCATCATCGGAATGGACATGGGAGCGCTCTTCGGTGGCGCCATGGTCACTGAACTCACCTTCGGCCTGGCGGGAATCGGCCGACTGGCACGTGACTCGGTCCTCGACAAGGACCTTCCGCTGACCATGGGCGTGATGATCGTCAGCGCCGCCTTCATCCTTCTGTTCAACGTCATCGTGGACGCCCTGTACGCGATCATCGACCCGCGCGTGCGTCTGTCCTAGGAGAACGACCGTGACCACACTCACCAAGACCGAAGGCGCCGAGGCTCCGACCGAGTCGGATGCGTTTTTGTCGGTGCGCGACCTGCGTGTCCAGTTCTCCACCGAGGACGGCATCGTCAAGGCCGTGGACGGGCTCTCCTTCGAGCTGGAGCGCGGCAAGACCCTGGGTATTGTCGGCGAGTCGGGCTCCGGCAAGTCGGTTACCAACCTCAGCATCCTGGGCCTGCACAATCCGAAGAGCACCACCATCACGGGCTCGATCCGGCTGGACGGCGAGGAACTCGCCGGCGTCAAGGACAAGCAGCTCGAGCACCTCCGTGGCAACAAGATGGCGATGATCTTCCAGGACGCGCTGACCGCCCTGTCGCCCTACTACACCGTCGGCCGGCAGATCTCCGAGCCGTTCATGAAGCACACCGGAGCCAGCAAGAAGGAGGCCCGCGCGCGGGCCGTCGAGATGCTGGGCAAGGTGGGAATCCCCGACCCGAAGGCACGGGTCGACGACTACCCGCACCAGTTCTCCGGTGGTATGCGGCAGCGCGCCATGATTGCCATGTCGCTGGTCTGCAACCCCGAACTGCTGATCGCCGACGAGCCGACCACGGCTCTCGACGTGACCGTTCAGGCGCAGATCCTCGATCTGCTCAAGGACCTCCAGCAGGAGTTCGGTTCCGCCATTGTCCTGATCACCCACGACCTCGGTGTTGTGGCCAACACCGCGGACGACGTGCTGGTGATGTACGCGGGACGCGCGGTGGAGCGCGGCTCCGTGCGCGAGGTGCTCAAGAACCCGCAGCACCCGTACACCTGGGGCCTGCTCGGCTCGATGCCCCGCCTCTCGTCCGATGTGAGTGAGCCGCTGCAGCCCATCCCCGGCACGCCGCCCAGCTTGCTGAACCCGCCGACCGGCTGCGCGTTCAACCCGCGCTGCACGTACGTCGATCTGGTCGACGGAAGCAGCCGTTGCGTGAACGAGCGTCCGCTCCTCCCCGACGGGCGCGGCTCCGCGTGTCACCTGACGGCGGATCAGAAACAGCAGGTTTTTATCGAGAAGATTCAGCCCCGGCTGGGCTGATCAACCAGCGACTGGGGCTATGACCATGAGTACGAAGAACACGAAATCCGATGTCACCGATGCGGTTCCCGCTCAGCGCGAGCCGGCGTCCGGCGAGCCGCTGCTCGAAGTCCGAGGCCTGACCAAGCACTTCCCGATCCGTGGCGGCTTCCCCATCAAGCGCACGGTCGGCGCGGTTCAAGCCGTCGACAACATCGACCTGCAGGTGTACCCGGGCGAGAGCCTCGGTCTCGTCGGGGAGTCGGGCTGCGGCAAGTCGACCACCGGCCGGCTGCTGACCCGGCTGATGGAGCCGACCGGCGGTACGATCACGTACCGCGGCCAGGACATCACGCATGCCGGCCGCAAGAAGCTGGCTCCGATCAGGTCCGAGATCCAGATGATCTTCCAGGACCCGTACGCCTCGCTCAACCCGCGGCAGACGGTCGGCACGATCGTCTCGGGTCCGATGGAGATCAACGGGATCAACCCGCCCGGCGGACGCGAGGCCCGGGTGCGGGAGCTGCTGGAGATCGTCGGTCTCAACCCCGAGCACTACAACCGCTTCCCCCACGAGTTCTCCGGCGGTCAGCGTCAGCGCATCGGCGTGGCCAGGGCGCTGGCGCTCGAGCCGAAGCTGATCGTCGCCGACGAGCCGGTCTCCGCACTCGACGTCTCCATCCAGGCCCAGGTCATCAACCTGCTGCAGGGACTCCAGCGCGACCTGGGGATCGCCTTCGTCTTCATCGCCCACGACCTGGCCATCGTCCGGCACTTCTCGGAGCGCGTCGCCGTGATGTACCTGGGCAAGATCGTCGAGGTCGCGGACCGCGATTCGCTGTACAACCGGCCACGTCACCCGTACACCCACGCCCTGCTGTCCGCGGTGCCCGAAGCTGACGTCGACCAGACCAAGAAGGAGCGGATCCGGCTGTCCGGCGACGTTCCTTCGCCGATTCTGCCGCCGTCCGGCTGCCGGTTCCGTACGCGCTGCTGGAAGGCGCAGGACAAGTGCGCCACGCAGGAGCCGCCGCTCGTCCAGCTCTCGGGCAACAAGGACGGGCACCTGACCGCCTGCCACTTCCCCGAGGACCCGACGACCGAGGCGCGCGGCGAGGACATCATCCTCGACCCCGCTCTCGTGGCCATCGAGTCGGCGCAGGCGCAGGAGGGCAGCCGGGCCGGCAAGACCGGCTGACTCGCCCGACGGACGTCAGAGCCCCCCGTGGACCGGTACCGGTCGGCGGGGGGCTTTCGCGGCTTTACGGGAGCCGCAACGTGATCCAGGGGACGGTGTCACCCGGCAGCAGATAACGCTCGGTCTCGACGAACCCGTGCTTCTGCGCGAACCGCAGGCCGTCCACGTTGGAGAACAGGACGACGGTCTCGATCACCCCGGCACCGAGCTCCCGCGCCCCCGTGCGCACCTCGGGGCGTCAACTCCGTTTGCCTAGCTCCACTGGAGTTCGTTTTCCAGCAGGCCCATGGTGAACATGTCGTACCACTGGCCATCGCGTCGGAAGGTCTGGCGCAGCCTGCCTTCGTTGACGAAGCCGACCTTCTGATAGATGTGGTGGGCAGCGTGGTTCTCCGTCACGACCGTCAGAGTTATCTTGTGCAGGCGCATCTTCTCGAAGCCGTAGCGGCAGATCGTCCGCATCGCGTCGGTGGCGTAGCCACGGCCCCAGTACTCCTTCTCGCCGAGGTAGATGTCGAGCTCGGCGCATCCGGTTTCCGGCGTGGCGTCGTGCAATGCGACGAGACCGATGAGCTTCGAGTCACTGAGGACCTCGATCCCGAAAAGGACGTCGTCGTACGCATTGCGTGGCCGCTCGGCCATCCACTTCTCGACCTGGGCCAGTGACTGGGCGTACCCGTCGCTCATCCATCGCATGACGTCGGGGTCGTGGTTCCACCGCCACAGGGCTTCAGCGTCCGACGGCGCCATGGGCCGCAGCTTCACCAGATCTCCGAGCGCCATGTCTGCCGGCCCTTCGTGGTTTCGTGATCAATCTTTACGAACCCGGTAGTGGTAACACAGGCTGAGCTGCGCGTTCAATCCGATTTACCGCCGCACGCATTGGGGCAGCACGATGGCCGCTCCGACAGAAGCCCGGCCCAGCGGATGCACCGGGCCGGGAGACCGCGGGACGTCTGGTGGGTTGATCATCTTCTTGAACGGCACATCGAGCTCCGGGAAGTCGAGCATCGCCCGGGAACTTCTCCGGGTCCTGGACAACACGTGCTTCCACATGCCGGTTGACGCCTTCCACGCCATGCGGTCCGAGCACGAGATCCCGGCGGAGGGGCTGCAAGCCGAGATCGACCGCACGGTCAGGGGCTTCCACCGCGCGGTTGCCGGCATGTCCGCCAGCGGCAACACCGTCGTGGTGGACCACGTGCTGAGCCAGCGGTGGCGGCTCCTCGACTGCCTCGGTCTGTTCGCTCCCGAGAATGTCTTCCTGGTGGGCGTGCACTGCCCCTTGGAGGAACTGGAACGCCGCGAAGAAGCGCGCGGCGACCGTGGACCGGGGCTGGCCGCGCGGCAGTTCGAACACGTGCACACTCACGGCGTCTACGACATCGAGTGCGACACGAGCAAGAGCACCCCCCTCGAGTGTGCGCAGCAGATCAAGGACTACTTGCCGCACCGGCCGGCCCCCACGGCTTTCGAGCGCTTGCGACTGAGGATGCCTGCGCGTGGCTGATGCGGAAGGTCGTGTGTGACGTCACGCTCGTGCTCCGCGAGAGCGACGGCCCCGGGCGCGCGCCCGGGGCAGCGTGAAGGAGTGGGTGTACGCCGTTCGTGATGTTTTTCGCCGCGCGAACGGGCCCGTCGGAGTGCGGTACGTACTCTTCTGGGGTGGTATGGGTGCTACGTGAGACCCGAGACCGACCCCTGGAGACGACCCATGCGCGGAGCCACGCACGCCAAGTGGATTTCATGCGCTGTGGCCGTCGCCCTCGCGGCGGCGGCCTGCGGTGGCGGCGGCAACGGCGGCGGTGGCGGTGCGTCGGGGGTGGTCAGTTCGTCCTGGGGTGATCCGCAGAACCCGCTGGAGCCCGCGAACACCAACGAGGTGCAGGGCGGCAAGGTCCTCGACATGCTCTTCCGCGGCCTCAAGCGGTACGACCCGAAGACCGCCGAGGCCAAGGACATGCTCGCCGAGAAGATCGACACCACGGACTCGCAGAACTTCACCGTCACCATCAAGGACGGCTGGACGTTCAGCAACGGCGAGAAGGTCACCGCCAAGTCCTTCGTCGACGCCTGGAACTACGGCGCGCACCTCGAGAACAACCAGCGCAACGCCTACTTCTTCGGCTACATCGAGGGCTACGACAAGGTCCACCCCGAGAAGGGCAAGGCCACCGCCGAAACACTCTCCGGCCTGCGGGTCAGGGACGACAGGACCTTCACCGTCAAGCTCACCCAGAAGTTCTCCACCTGGCCCGAGACCCTCGGCTACGCCGCCTTCGCCCCGCTCCCCAGGGCGTTCTTCGACGACCACGACGCCTGGCTGGCCAAGCCCGTCGGCAACGGCCCGTACACCGTCGACTCGTACGCCAGGGGCTCGCACCTGAGCATGAGGAAGTGGGAGCAGTACCCCGGGCCGGACAAGGCGCAGAACGGCGGCGTGGACCTCAAGGTCTACACCGACAACAACACCGCCTACACCCAGCTCATCGCGGGCAACCTCGACCTCGTCGACGACGTACCGGCCTCCCAGCTCAAGAACGTCCAGGCCGACCTCGGCGAGCGGTACCTCAACACCCCGGCCGGCATCATCCAGACCCTCGCCATCCCGTACTACGACGAGCGGTGGAACGCCGACGGCATGGAAAAGGTCCGCAAGGGGCTGTCCATGGCGATCAACCGGCAGCAGATCACCGACACGATCTTCCAGAAGACCCGCACCCCCGCCAAGGACTGGACCTCCCCCGTCCTCAAGGAGGAGGGCGGCTTCGACGACCCCCTGTGCGGCGAGGCGTGCGAATTCAACGCGGCCGAGGCGAAGAAGCTGGTCGCCGAGGGAGGCGGCATCCCCGGCGGCACGCTGAAGATCACGTTCAACGCGGACACCGGCTCCCACCGGGAGTGGGTCGACGCCGTCTGCAACAGCATCAACAACGCGCTGGGCAACGACAAGGCGTGCACCGGCAACCCCGTCGGCACCTTCGCCGACTTCCGCAGCCAGATCACCGACCGCAAGATGACGGGCCCCTTCCGGGCCGGCTGGCAGATGGACTACCCGCTGATCCAGAACTTCCTCCAGCCGCTCTACTACACGAACGCCTCGTCCAACGACGGCAAGTGGTCCAACGAGGAATTCGACAAGCTCGTCGACGAGGCCAACGCCGAGTCCGACCCGGCAAAGGCCGTCACGAAGTTCAAGGACGCCGAGAAGGTCGTACGCGACGAGATGGCCGCCATCCCGCTCTGGTACCAGAACGGCAGCGCCGGCTACTCCGACCGGATCTCCAACGTGGCCCTGAACCCCTTCAGCGTCCCCGTCTACAACGAGATCACGGTCAACTGACGACTGAGAACTGACACCGGGCCAGGCGTAGCCGAGCGTAGGCGCCCCCTTCTGAGGAGCCCTCCATGGGACGTTATGTGATCCGGCGTCTGCTGCAGATGATCCCGGTCTTCTTCGGCGCCACCCTGCTCATCTTCCTGATGGTCAACGTCATGGGCGACCCCATCGCCGGGCTCTGCGGCGACCGCGAGTGCGACCCCGCGACCGCCGCCAGGCTCCGTGCGGAGTTCGGCCTCGACAAGCCCGTGTGGCAGCAATACCTGACGTACATGGGCAACGTCTTCACCGGCGACTTCGGCACCGCCTTCAACGGCCAGAAGGTCACCGAGCTGATGGGGACCGCCTTCCCCGTCACCATCCGGCTGACCCTCGTCGCCATCGTCTTCGAGGTCGTCATCGGCATCAGCCTGGGCGTACTCACCGGCCTGCGCCGCGGCCGCCCCGTCGACACCGGAGTACTGCTCCTCACCCTCGTGGTCATCTCGATCCCCACCTTCGTCACCGGTCTGCTGCTCCAGCTGCTGCTCGGCGTGAAGTGGGGCCTCATCAAGCCGGCCGTCTCGTCCGAGGCCACGGTCGACGAACTGCTGATTCCCGGCCTGGTCCTGGCCTCGGTCTCGCTGGCGTACGTCACCCGCCTCACCAGGACCTCCGTCGCCGAGAACTCCCGCGCCGACTACGTCCGTACGGCCGTCGCCAAGGGTCTGCCCAGGCGCCGGGTGATCTCGCGCCATCTGCTGCGCAACTCGCTCATCCCCGTGGTCACCTTCATCGGTACGGACGTGGGCGCCCTGATGGGCGGCGCGATCGTCACCGAGCGGATCTTCAACATCCACGGCGTCGGCTACCAGCTCTTCCAGGGCATCCTGCGCCAGAGCTCCCAGACGGTCGTCGGCTTCGTGACCGTCCTGGTCCTGGTCTTCCTGCTGGCGAACCTGCTCGTCGACCTCTTGTACGCCGTACTCGACCCGAGGATCCGGTATGCCTGAGCCCCACTACGAACCCGAAGCGGCGGTCTCGGCGGCCGGAGCCGGGGGCGCGACGGATCTCGCCATGGACGAGGGCGAGACGCTGGAGAAGGGGCCCGGCGGCGGCCCGCTGGGTACGGGCCCGGCGGCCAAGCCGCGAAGCCTGTGGTCCGACGCCTGGCGCGACCTGCGCCGCAACCCCGTCTTCATCGTCTCCGGGCTCGTCATCGCCTTTCTCGTCGTCATCTCGCTCTGGCCGTCCCTCATCGCGAGCGGCAACCCGCTCCAGTGCGACCTGGGCAAGGCCCAGGAGGGCTCCCAGCCCGGTCACCCCTTCGGCTTCGACGGCCAGGGCTGCGACGTCTACACGCGGACCGTCTACGGGGCCAGGGCCTCGGTGACCGTCGGCGTCTGCGCCACCCTCGGCGTGGCACTGCTCGGCAGCGTCCTCGGGGGGCTCGCCGGCTTCTTCGGCGGCGCGTGGGACGCGCTGCTTTCCCGTATCACCGACGTCTTCTTCGGCATCCCCGTCGTCCTCGGCGGCCTCGTCTTCCTGTCCGTCATCACGAGCACCACCGTCTGGCCGGTGATCGGATTCATCGTGCTGCTCGGGTGGCCGCAGATCGCCCGTATCGCACGCGGGTCGGTCATCACCGCCAAGCAGAACGACTACGTGCAGGCGGCGCGCGCGCTCGGCGCGAGCAACTCGCGGATGCTGCTGCGGCACGTCACGCCCAACGCCATCGCCCCGGTCATCGTCGTGGCGACCATCGCCCTCGGTACGTACATCTCGCTGGAAGCGACGCTCTCGTTCCTCGGCGTCGGCCTGCGGCCGCCCACCGTGTCCTGGGGCATCGACATCTCCGCCGCATCGCTGTACGTCCGCAACGCCCCCCACATGCTGCTCTGGCCGGCCGGCGCGCTCGCGATCACGGTGCTCGCCTTCATCATGCTCGGCGACGCGCTGCGCGACGCCCTCGACCCCAAGCTGCGCTGAGGAGCCCCGCGATGCCCGCCATGTTGCTCGAAGTACGCGACCTGCACGTGGAATTCCGTACCCGCGACGGGGTCGCCAAGGCCGTCAACGGCGTCAACTACTCCGTCGCCGAAGGCGAGACGCTCGCCGTGCTGGGGGAGTCCGGCTCGGGGAAGTCCGTCACCGCGCAGGCGATCATGGGCATCCTCGACATGCCGCCGGGGAAGATCACGAGCGGCGAGATCGTCTTCCAGGGCCGCGATCTGCTCCAGCTCAAGGAGGACGAGCGGCGGAAGGTCAGGGGCCGGGAGATGGCCATGATCTTCCAGGACGCGCTGTCCTCCCTCAACCCCGTGCTCAGCGTGGGCGAACAGCTGGGCGAGATGTACGTCGTACACCGGGGAATGTCCAGGAAGGACGCGAAGAACAAGGCCGTCGAGCTGATGGACCGGGTGCGCATCCCGGCGGCCCGGGAACGGGTCGGGCAGTACCCGCACCAGTTCTCCGGCGGCATGCGCCAGCGCATCATGATCGCGATGGCCCTGGCCCTGGAACCGTCGCTGATCATCGCGGACGAGCCGACGACCGCGCTGGACGTGACCGTACAGGCGCAGGTCATGGACCTGCTCGCGGAGTTGCAGCGCGAACTCGACATGGGTCTGATCCTCATCACGCACGACCTGGGGGTCGTCGCGGATGTGGCGGACAAGATCGCCGTGATGTACGCGGGCCGGATCGTGGAGACCGCGCCGGTGCACGACATCTACAAGGCGCCGGCCCACCCGTACACGAAGGGCCTGCTCGAATCGATTCCGCGCCTCGACCAGAAGGGACAGGAGCTGTACGCCATCAAGGGCCTGCCACCGAACCTCATGCACATCCCGCCCGGCTGCGCCTTCCATCCCCGCTGCCCGCTGGCGCGTGACGTGTGCCGGACGGACGTGCCGCCGCTGTACGACGTGCCGGAAGGCCGCGGGAGTGCGTGCCACTTCTGGCAGGAGGCGCTCCATGGCTGACACGGCTGAGGCGATCCTCGAAGTACGCGGGCTGCACAAGCACTACCCGCTCACGCAGGGCATCGTCTTCAAGAAGCAGGTCGGCGCGGTCAAGGCGGTCGACGGCGTCGACCTCGACCTGGTGGCGGGGGAGACGCTCGGCATCGTGGGGGAGTCGGGCTGCGGCAAGTCGACCCTGGCGAAGATGCTGGTGCACCTGGAGCGCCCGACGGCCGGGGTGATCCTTTACAAGGGCGAGGACATCACCAAGCTTTCGGGGCGGGCGCTGAAGGCGGTGCGGCGCAACATCCAGATGGTGTTCCAGGACCCGTACACGTCGCTCAATCCCCGTATGACGGTGGGCGACATCATCGGGGAGCCGTACGAGATCCATCCCGAGGTGGCGCCCAAGGGCGACCGGCGGCAGAAGGTCCAGGACCTGCTGGACGTGGTCGGGCTCAACCCGGAGTACATCAACCGCTATCCGCACCAGTTCAGCGGCGGCCAGCGGCAGCGCATCGGGATCGCGCGGGGGCTCGCGCTGCGGCCGGAGATCATCGTGGCCGACGAGCCGGTGTCGGCGCTGGACGTCTCGGTCCAGGCGCAGGTCATCAATCTGCTGGCCCAGCTCCAGAGCGAGTTCAGCCTGAGCTATGTCTTCATCGCGCACGACCTGTCGATCGTGCGGCACATCTCCGACCGGGTGGGAGTGATGTACCTGGGGCGGATCGTCGAGACCGGCAGGGACGCCGAGATCTACGACCACCCGACGCACCCCTACACGCAGGCGCTGCTCTCCGCCGTACCGGTGCCGGACCCGACGGCGCGCGAGCACCGCGAGCGGATCCTGCTGACCGGCGACGTCCCGTCGCCCGCGAACATCCCGTCCGGCTGCCGGTTCCGCACGCGCTGCTGGAAGGCGCAGGACCGGTGCGCGATGGAGGTGCCGTTGCTGGCGGTGCCGGCGGTGTTCCGGGGCGAGGACTCGCCGGCGGCGCACGACTCGGCGTGTCACTTCGCGGAGGAGAAGCGGGTGGTGCCGATGGAGGAGGGACCCGGCGCCGGCTGACCGGGGCGCCGCCGAGAGCATTTTGCCCGCCTCCCCGCCGAATTCCAGTGGCAACGCACGGATCAATTTCGTTAACGCACAGGCAACTTGACTGACGCGACTCCGATATACGAACGCGTCACGCTGAACAGCGTACGGCCGTGCGGGTGCCGTTGCCCGGCCGGGGGCGCCGCCATGTCGCCCCCGGCCGGGCACCCGCGCCTCCGGTTGTGACCTGCCCCACAGGGTTACGCCGGGCCCAGGGACCGTCGCAGGAAGTCCACCTGGAGCAGCAGCAAGTTCTCCGCCACCTGCTCCTGCGGCGTCATGTGCGTGACGCCCGACAACGGCAGCACCTCATGCGGCCGCCCCGCAGCCAACAGCGCCGACGACAGCCGCAGCGAGTGCGCCATCACCACGTTGTCGTCCGCCAGGCCGTGGATGATCATCAGTGGCCGGTGCTCCTCGGCCGGTTGCGACAACCCCCCATCCGTGACGAGCGAGTTCGCGGCGTACACCTTCGGCTGCGCCCCCGGGTCCCCCAGGTACCGCTCCGTGTAGTGCGTGTCGTACAGCCGCCAGTCCGTGACCGGCGCGCCCGCGATCCCCGCGTGGAAGACATCGGGCCGGCGCAGCACCGCCAGGGCCGCCAGGTAGCCGCCGTACGACCAGCCACGGATGGCGACCCGATCCAGGTCCAGCGGAAAGTCCGCCGCCAGCGCGTGCAGCGCCTCCACCTGATCGTCCAGCGTGAGCGTGAAGTCGTCCTTGATCGCCTTCTCCCAGCCGGGGGAGCGCCCCGGCGTCCCCCGCCCGTCGGCGACGACCACCGCGAAGCCCTGGTCGGCGAACCACTGCGAAGTGAGGTGGGCGTTGTGGGCGGCAACAGCGCGCCGCGCGTGCGGTCCTCCGTACGGGTCCATCAGCACCGGAAGCGGACCGTCCCCATCCGCGTAGCCCGTCGGAAGCAGTACGGCGCACGGAATCCGCCGCGCGCCCCCCTCCACGAGCCGCACGCGCGCGTGCAGCACAGGTTCCTCGGCGTACGACGCCACCACGGCCTCCCGCTTGCCGTCGCGCAGCACCTGAACCACCGTGCCGCTGCTCTTCGGACGCGCCGAAGCCAGCACCGTCACCCCGCCCGACCGCACGGCGGAATGCACCCCGGGCCCCTCCGAAAGCCGCTCCACGCCCAGCTCGTTGACCCGGTAGACGTGCACTTCACCGATCTCGGGAACGGCGGCCTCCGCCCCCGCCGAAGCAGAGATCAGTACATCGCCGTCCGACACGTCCAGCACCGCCCGCACCTGCAACTGCGGCCCGGTCAGTGCCCGGTCCCCAACCGTCAGGACCCGCGCCCCGCCCTCGTCCGCGATCCGTACGAGCCGCCCGTCCGGCGCCCAGACCGGCACTCCGTCGAAAAGTTCGAGCCACACCGCGTCCTCGTCCACGTGCACGGTCCGCGTCGCACCGGTCTCGGGGTCCACCGCCAGGTACAGCTGGCTGCGCTGGTCCCGCGACTGCACGAGGAGCAGCGGGGCGCCCGCCTCCGACCAGTGGACCCGCGCCAGATACGGATGCCGGGCCCGGTCCCACACCACCTCCGTACGCCCGCCGTCGCCACCGCCGCCCAGCCCGTACAGGAAGAGCCGCACCTCCGCATTGGACGTCCCCGCCGCCGGGTACGCCACCCGCGCAGGTTCGCTCTCCGGTCGCGCCGGGTCCGAGATCCACCAGCGCGCCACGGCCGTGTCGTCGGCGCGCGCGACCAGCAGCCGGTCCGACTCCGGCGACCACCAGAAGCCGCGCGAGCGGGCCATTTCCTCCGCCGCGACGAACTCCGCCAGGCCGTACGTCGTGTTCTCGTCCTCCGGCTCGGCGAGCGCCCGGTCGCCGTCGCCCTCGGCGCCGATCACCCGCAGAGCGCCCCCGGAGACGTACGCGACATGCCGCCCGTCCGGTGAGGGCCGGGGGTCGAGAACCGGCCCGGCGGCAGGCAGTTCGCGCGCGGTTCCGGCCCGCAGCTCGGCCGCGTACAGCCGGCCCGACAGGGCGAACGCCGCCAGCTCCACCGCCGCGTCCACGGCGTACCCGACAATTCCCGCCGACCCTTCCCGGCTGCGCTCGCGCCGCGCCCTCTCCTGCGCCGACAGCTGCTCGTCGGCGCCGCCGAGCAGCTCCCCGGGGTCCGCGGCGACGCGCTCCTGCGCGCCCCCCTCCAGGTCGAGGACCCAGAGCCGGTTCGCGCGATCTGTGCCCGAAGAGGACCGGAGGAACACCACACGCGTCCCGTCGGGCGACACCGTGAACGCGCGTGGCGCCCCCAGGGTGAAGCGCTGCGTCCTCGCGTGCTGCCGGGGAAAGGAGAGCTGATTCGACGTCATATGCCCGAAGCTACCGCCCGGCGCACTCTCCATGCGCCCCTCGTGCTGCCGTGCACCGATCAATGCGTACGCACGGATAGTTATGATCCGTAGCGCTTGGTGGGTATGAACCTGCCGACGACTGTCCGCATGCCCGTTTTCGACCCGAGTAAGTGGAGGTGAACCGCCGTGGCACTCTCGATTTCGGCGGTAGTGCTGTTGGCGATCATCGTCATCCTGATGGTCCGGAAATCGGGTCTCAAAGCCGGACACGCGGTGGTCTGCGTGCTGCTCGGCTTCTACCTCGCCAGCTCGTCCATCGCACCCACGATCAACGAACTGACCACGAACGTGGCCGGGATGATCGGGGGCATCAAGTTCTGAGCGGCGCCTCGTAGGGTGGTCCCATGACGGACCAGGACCACCCAGCCCGTCGTCTGCTTCTGGTGCACGCGCACCCCGACGACGAGTCGATCAACAACGGCGCCACCATGGCCAAGTACGCCGCCGAGGGCGCCGGGGTCACTTTGGTGACCTGCACCCTCGGCGAGGAGGGCGAGGTCATCCCGCCCGCCCTCGCGCACCTGGCCGCCGGCCGCGACGACACCCTCGGCGCCCACCGCGTCGCCGAACTGGCCGCCGCGATGAAGGAACTGGGGGTCACCGACCACCGCTTCCTCGGCGGCCCCGGCCGGTTCCGCGACTCCGGGATGACGGGCGCCCCGCAGAACCACCGCGAAGGCGCCTTCTGGGCCACGCCGGTGGACGAGGCGGCGGCGTACCTCGTCGAGGTGATCCGTTCCGTACGCCCGCAGGTCCTTGTCACCTACGACCCGGACGGCGGCTACGGCCACCCGGACCACATCCAGGCCCACCGCGTGGCGACGCGCGCCGCGGACCTGGCGGCCGACGCGGACTTCCGCCCGGACCTCGGCGCGCCCCACGCCATCGCCAAGATCTACTGGAACCGCGTGCCGCGCACCTACGCCGAGGACGGCTTCGCCCGCCTGCGCGCGGCCACCGTGAGCTTTCCCGCCGCCGGCGCCGTGGACGACGTCCCCGGCGTGGTCGACGACGCGGTGATCACCACGGAGATCGACGGCACGGCGTACGCCGCCGCCAAGACGGCCGCGATGCGCGCCCACGCCACCCAGATCGCGGTGGAGGGCGACTTCTTCGCGCTCTCCAACAACCTGGGGCAGCCCGTCCTTACGGCGGAGTACTACGAGCTGGTACGAGGCGAACGGTCCGGGCCCGACGGCGGCCGCGAAACCGACCTCTTCGCCGGAGTGACGTCATGAGCCCGACCCCGGCCCGTCTCGGCGCCTATGCCCTCCTCGCCCTCCTCGGCGCGATCACCGGCGCGGCGGGCGTCCTCGTCCACGCGGCGTGGTTCCCCGGCGGTCTGCTGCTCGCCCTGCTGGCGTCGGCGGGCGTCTTCTACGGCGGCATGTACGTCACGGGCACCAAGTCCGGCGTCGGCGCGTCCGCCGCGGGATGGCTCGTCG
Organism: Streptomyces sp. TRD_SC_5; assembly: GCF_056836825.1. Lineage (NCBI taxonomy): Bacteria > Bacillati > Actinomycetota > Actinomycetes > Kitasatosporales > Streptomycetaceae > Streptomyces > Streptomyces sp. TRD_SC_5. The sequence goes on from NZ_JBWZZS010000001.1 coordinate 4,841,798, forward strand.
CCATCGTCCTGCTGACCGTCAGCCGCCCCGAGGGCGACCTGCTCATCGGCGGCAGTACTGTCTCGTACGCCTACATGCTGGGCGGAATGGCCGTCGCTGTGATCTGCGCCACGATGCTGCAGTTGCCACAACAAGGCACGGCGGGCGCCCGACTTGGCAAATGACGTACCACTTGAGTCCGTGAATCGGCCGCGTCCGCACGGCCGTCGGAACCCCTCTTCCAAGGGCGCGGGGCGCCTTTCGGCGGCGGCCAGTATGGTGGTGCGCGCCGCCGAGCCGCCCGCAGTACCAGGTAAGAGCGGGCGAGCGGAGCTAACCGGGAGAACCTGCCTTGAGTCGTGAAACTGACAGTTCGTCCTCCGGCCCCCAGGGGCGTGGCGGAGCCGCGTACCCCTCGGGTACGCCGCCGTACGGATCCCGCCAGTATCCGTCGTCGCACCCCGGGGACGCTCCGGGGGAGAGCGCCGAGGCCGCCGGTCCGGTGGAACCGGACGAGCCCAGGACCGAGACCACGCTGACCACCCGCATCCGGATCAACATCCCCGGGTCGCGGCCGATCCCGCCGGTCGTCATGCGTACGCCGATGGGTGACGTGGAGCCGCCCTCCTCGCCCGCGAACGGCGCGCACACGGGCAGTACGCCGCGCCCGCCCGAGCCGTCGCCGGACACGGCGCCGAGGAACGAGCCGGGTTCCGGCTCGGGTTCCGGCCCGGGCTCCGGGGCGGGCTCCGGGTCGGGCTCGGGTGAGGACAGGCCGCCGGCCAGCGACTGGTTCGCGCCGCGCAAGTCGTCTGCCGCCCCGGCTTCCGCCTCACCGGCGCCGGCCCCGCCGGCCCCGCCGGCCCCGGCGCAGGGCGGCGGGCAGCGGCCCGACCTCCCGTACTTCACGCCCGAAGAGCCGCAGCGCCAGGGCGCCACCGCGCCCCTGCCGCGCCGCAGCCCCGGCGGTTCGCCCGGCGCGCCCGCCGCGAACGCCGGCGGCTCCGGTGCGAGCCCCCGCCCGGTCGGCCCCTCGGGCCCCGCCGGTCCTCTGGGCCCCGTGGGCCCCTCGGGCCCGACCACCGGCCCTGTCACCGGAAGCGGCTCGTTCCCCGGCCCGTCCATCGGCGGCCCGCTGTTCGCCGGTCCCGGTTCCGCCGCGGGGGCGGCCACTCCTCCGGTCTCGGGCCCGCCGCGCATGAGCGACGACACGGCGGTACTGACGCCGCAGAACCCGGCCGCGGGCCCGCCCGTGGGCGGCAACGTCTCCGGTGACACGCTGACCAGCGGCATCCCCGTGGTCCAGCCGGCCGACCGGCACTCGCCGTTCGCCCCGCCGCAGGCCGACGCCCGCTTCGTCCCCGACCTGACGCCCCTCCCGGGCGACCCGACGGCCCCGGCCGCGCAGACCGCACCGCCGCCTTCCTCCGCTTCCGCCCCCGCCCCCGCCAAGAAGGGCCGCTCGAAACTGGTCCTGGTGGCAGTGGGTGTCGTGGCTGTGGCCGGTGTGGCGTACGGAGCGGGTCTTCTGATGAACCACTCCGACGTACCGAAGGGCACCACCGTCCTCGGCGTCGACATCGGCGGCGGCACCAAGGAAGAAGCGGTCGGCAAGCTCGAGGCCGCCCTCGGCAAGCGCGCCGCCGAGCCGCTCCTGCTCACGGTCGACGGGAAGCGGACGGAGCTCGCGCCGTCCAAGGCGGGCCTCAGCCTGGACAGCCAGGAAACCGTGCGTGGCGCCGCGGGCAGCGACTACAACCCCGTCTCCGTGATCGGCTCCCTCTTCGGCGGCGAGCGGGTCGCCGAACCGGTGATCCCGGTCGACAAGGAGAAGCTCAGCGTCGCGCTGGCCGACCTGGCGGGCACCTCGGGCACGGCCGGCGAAGGCACGATCAAGTTCGTACCGGGCAAGGCGGTCGCTGTACCGGGCAAGGCGGGCAAGCAGCTCGACATCGGCCGCTCGATGGTCCGGGTCAAGGACGCCTACCGCGCCAAGGTGGAGACCGGCAAGCCGAACACGGTGGAGCTGCCGGTCACCACGAAGGCCCCGACGATCGACAAGGCCGAACTCGACCGCGCGATGGAGGAATTCGCGCGGCCCGCGATGTCCGGCCTGATCACGATCAAGGCGGGCGGCAAGCAGATCCAGTTCGGCCCGGCGAGGTCCCTGCCGAAGATCCTCTCCATGAAGCCGATCGACGGCCGCCTGGTGGAGGTCTACAACAAGCCGGCGATCGAGCAGCTGCTGGAGGGCGTGTTCGACGGCGTCCAGATCACCAAGGGCGACGGCAACAAGCACCCGGTCACCGCGGACGACGTGGCCTTCGCCATGCGCACCGCGCTCCTGGGCAGGACCCCGGCGGAGCGCGTCCAGGAGATCAGCCTCAACCCGAGCTGACAGCCGGTGTCGTTGATGGTTCCGGGTGCCGCGCCCTACGGGAGCGGCATTCGGGACGCTGGGCTTTCCCGGGGGCAACCCCCGGCCGAACGGCCGGGGCCTCGGCCCGCGGCGCGAGCCCTCAGCACCCAGCGCGAACGGCCCGCACCGGACCCACCGGCGGGAGGGGGCGGGTCGCGCAGGGGGTGGTGTTCGGGACGTAAAGCGTGATTTGTGCGCAGGGAGTGGGCCTCGTACAAAGACCGCTGCTGCGCGGCTAAATCATGCAGTCGCGAACGCCGCCCCCGGAGCGGCCCGCGCCCGCCCCACGAGCCGGCGCCACACCGCAGCCGGCCGCCGGGCCCCCGCCTCAGTTCAGCCGCGCCCGAGCCGCCCGTGCCCGGCGGCGGATCGCCTCCGCCGTCGTGGGTTCCACCGCCGCCACGACGTCCGCATACGCCTCCATCTCCGCCGCCCCGCCGAGGAAGTCCCCCCGCTGCACCAGCAGTTGCGCCCGCTCGAACCTCAGCCGCGCCGCATGCGAGGGCAGCAGCAGGGACAGCTCCACCGCCCACAGCTGGACGTCCGTACGCTCCGGGCGGGCCGACGCCCACGCCCTGATGTTGTTCAGGATCCGCAGCACGATCTCCAGCGGATCCGCCGGCACCAGTATCGAAGGGTCGAGCGGTTCCCCCGTCGCCCCCGCCACCAGCAGCTCCGCGTCCGCCCCCGTCAGCAGCCGCCCCCCGTCGAACGGGTCGACCAGTACCTGCTCGTCCCGGGCGCCGAAGCCCACGACGAAGTGCCCCGGCAGCGCGACCCCGTACACCGGCGCCCCCGCCCGCCGAGCCACCTCGATCCACACCACCGACAGCAGAATCGGCAGCCCGCGCCGCCGCTGGAGCACCTCGTGCAGCAGTGAGGACTCCAGCCGCTGGTAATCCCCCGGCGTCCCCCCGAACCCGCACCGCGCCCCCAGCAGCTCGGCCACGGCCGACGCCCACCCCCGCGCCCCGCCGGGGCGAAACGGCAGCAGACCCGCCAGCCGGTCGAGTTCGATCTCGGCCGCGTCCATCCCGGCCTCGTCCAGCGAGGCATCCGCCTCCGCGCCCACCAGCAGGCACAGCAGCGCGAGGTCCGGCCGCTCGGCGCGGGCCTCGTCGGCGAACCGACGGCGCCGTTCGGGTTCGGTGGGTCGTCCCATACGCGTCGTACCCGCCCTAGGCCGGTCGGAAGTGGTGGTAGCTGTGGTGCGTGGCGAAGTCCATGCCGTCGTACAGCGCCCGCGCCGCGTCGTTGTCGGCCTCGACCTGGAGCCACGCGGCCGACGCGCCTTCGTCGAGCGCCCGCCGAGCCATCGCCGTCATCACCGCGCCGGCGAGACCCTGCCGCCGGTGGGCGGGGTCGACCTCGACCGCCATGAACCCGGCCCACCGCCCGTCGACGACGCACCGACCGATCGCCGCGGGCACCTCCCCGTCGCCGGGGACGGACGCGAACCACACAGAAGGCCCGCTGCCGAGGACCTTCAGAACATGCTGCCCCGGCTCCTCGAACCGCTGGTACCGCGCCAGCCAGCCCGCGTCGCACGCCCTGGCCAGCCGCACCCGCGAGACGTCCGCGTCCAGATCCCCGATCGGGGCGAGCGCGGCGATCCGTACCTGGGCCGTGACCTCGCGCGACCACCCGCACCGCTCCAGCTCGGCGGCGAGGCGTTCCTGGGCGCCCTCGGCGCCGGTGGAGACCTGGACGTACGGGGGAAGCCCTCTGGCGTCGTACCACTCCCGTACGCGTTCCAGCGCCGCGCCGACCGGCATTCCGGGATCGCCGAGCGGCAGTGCCGAGTTGGCGCGCCGGGTGAAGCCGCCGGCGGCGCGCAGCAGCCACTCGCCGAGCGGCTCGCTCTCGACGGGCCGCCACGCGCGGGCGCACACCCGCGCGAGCTCCTCGAAGGTCGCGGCGGGACCGCGCCGCCGGGCCGGGGCGGAGGGCACGACCTTGCCCGCGACCAGCGTGGATTCCGCGATACGGACGGATTCGCCGTCGCGTCGTGTGATCGACAGCACACCGTTGTCCCAGGATGTGAGAACACCGATCGTGTCGGTGAACTTCGCCCCCGGCACTCCGGCTTCGTCGAGGCGCCTGACTGATACACGTTTGCCCACGTCATCAGGCGAAATACGGACCTCAAGTCGTCCGCCGGTAGTGAATTCCACAGCTCTGTCCGCCCCTCCTGTTCGGATCGTGCCCGGGAACGGAGATACTAGGGGCGGGCATCGACGACGCCGCGCTCCCGCGCGCCACGTGGACGGAGCCGCAGATCGGCCCGCCGCGCCCTATCGAGGAGGAACGACAGCGTGACCTACGTCATCGCGCAGCCTTGTGTCGACGTCAAGGACAAGGCGTGCATCGAGGAGTGCCCGGTCGACTGCATCTACGAGGGCTCCAGGTCCTTGTACATCCACCCGGACGAATGCGTCGACTGTGGTGCCTGTGAGCCGGTCTGCCCGGTCGAGGCCATCTTCTACGAGGACGACACCCCGGAGGAGTGGAAGGACTACTACAAGGCGAACGTCGAGTTCTTCGACGAGCTCGGCTCGCCCGGTGGTGCTTCCAAGCTCGGCCTGATCGAGCGCGACCACCCCTTCATCGCAGCGCTCCCGCCGCAGAACCAGTAAGCGACGAGGCAAGTGCGCCGCCCCGGTCCCGTACGGCCTTTTTCCGCCGTACGGGACCGAGGCGTTTCCAGAGCCAGAGTGAGCCCGTACGAGCACGAGAAAGCGATCCACCGTGTCCGCAGTCACTGACCGTCTGCCCACCTTCCCCTGGGACAAGCTGGAGCCGTACAAGGCGACCGCGGCCGCCCATCCGGACGGCATCGTGGACCTGTCCGTCGGCACGCCCGTCGACCCGGTCCCCGAGCTGATCCAGCGGGCCCTCGTCGAGGCGGCGGACTCCCCGGGCTATCCGACGGTGTGGGGCACGGCCGCGCTGCGGGACGCGCTCACCGGGTGGGTGGAGCGGCGCCTCGGCGCGCGCGGCGTCGCGCACACGAACGTCCTGCCGGTCGTCGGCTCGAAGGAGCTGGTGGCCTGGCTGCCGACGCAGCTCGGTCTGGGCGCCGGAGACCAGGTGGCGTACCCCCGGCTCGCGTACCCGACGTACGAGGTGGGCGCACGGCTGGCGCGCGCCGAGCCGGTCGCGTACGACGATCCCATTGCGGACCTCGACCCCGCCCGCGTCAAGCTCCTCTGGCTCAACTCGCCCTCCAACCCCACGGGCCGCGTCCTGCCGAAGGACGAGCTGATCCGGATCGTGGCGTGGGCGCGCGAGCACGGCGTGCTGGTCTTCAGCGACGAGTGCTACCTGGAGCTGGGCTGGGAGGCCGAGCCCGTGTCCGTACTGCACCCGGATGTGTGCGGCGGTACGTACGAGGGCATCGTCGCCGTCCACTCGCTCTCCAAGCGCTCCAACCTGGCCGGCTACCGCGCCGCGTTCCTGGCGGGCGACGCGGGCGTCCTCGGCGATCTGCTGCAGATCCGCAAGCACGGCGGCATGATGACGCCGGCGCCGGTGCAGGCGGCGACGGTCGCGGCGCTCGGCGACGACAGGCACGTGGCGGAGCAGCGGCAGCGGTACGCGGCCCGGCGGGCGGCGCTGCGCGGCGCGCTGGAGGCGCACGGCTTCCGCATCGAGCACAGCGAGGCGAGCCTGTACCTGTGGGCGACGCGGGACGAGCCGTGCTGGGAGACGGTGGCGTACCTGGCGGAGCTGGGCATCCTGGCGGCTCCGGGCGACTTCTACGGGCCCGCGGGCGACCGTTTCGTACGGGTGGCGTTCACGGCCACCGACGAGCGCGTCGCGGCGGCGGTCAAGCGCCTCGGCGGCTGACGGTCCAGTACACGACGAAGGGGCCCCGGGGGGTACGTGAGTACGTACCCCCCGGGGCCCCTTCTGCTCGGGTACGGACTAGCCGAGCGGCAGGCCCGCGGTGGGCAGCTGGCTGGTCGGCAGGACGCTGCCGGCGGGCAGCTTGCCACTGGTCGGCAGGCCCTCGCCGGTCGCGGTCGAGGTGGTCTCGCCGAGGACCTCGCCGGCGCTCCCGGCGACGTCGCCGGCCGCCTTCTGCGCGGCGGGGGTGGCCGTCTTGCCGGCCTTGCCGATGGTCTTGCCGGCAGCCGGGACGGCCTTCTTGACGGCCTTGCTGCCGGTGTCACCCGCTGTCTTGGAGCTCTTCTGCGCCGCGCTGTCGACGGAGTCGCCGAGACCGGCGCCGTCCAGGGCGGTCAGGCCGCCCAGGTTGGGGGCGGCGGGGAGGTCAGCGGCGCTCGCGGAGCCGGCCGCACCGACCACGGGGGCTGCGCCGGCCGCGATGATCAGTGCGGCGCGGGCGATCCGACGGGTCAGGGGGAGAGACATGGTGCTCCTTAGGCGGGAGAGACGACGTGTGATGGAGACTGTCCGTCCGACGATCAGACGCCGTGACAACCGCTCGAGGGGCGGGATTGGTTGCGGTGCGCCGAGGTAAAGAGTTCGTAATGCGTCGCATTATCGGCTCCGGATGAACCCGGGCAAATGGCGTCCGTCGCGAGGGGGTGCCCGAGGCACGGTTCCCTTTGTTCCCCAGGGATTTGGGGAATGGAGGGGTGACGGTCCGCAGGTGCGTGCGCACCCCTGCTGCCACAGGGCGCGCTTACCGCTTTCGGGTGATCGTCCGCACTATTGCGCGGTGGTGATCCGGACCTCTCCGGAGCCGTTCCGTGCGTCCTGCGGCTGCCATTTCTTTCCGGAGTCACCCGTGGTCCACACGCGGTCGGCGTAGGCGACCCGTTCGATGTGCAGCTCCGCGGCGTGGGCGACGGCCCAGTGCGCGAGCTCCCAGCCGCGCCGGTCCCCGGAGCTCCTGCGGGCGCCCGCCGCCTGCGCGGGGACGGGCACGGTGACGGTCGCCGCCGCGGGGGTCCCGCCGAGCTGCGCGTCGGCGCCGACTGTGTTCGCTTCGCCCCGGGATCCGGCGGCCTGCGCCTTGGGCAGTACATCCGCCCCGAAGTCCCGTATCAGCGCGGCCCGTACGTCGGCCGGCTTGCCCGGCTGCGCGTCCCGGGGCGCCGAGCAGGTCAGCGACGCGGGCGCGCGCCCGGTGAGCGCGGCGGCCAGCAGCGCCGCGTCCGGCTCGTGCTTCGCGTACGCCTGGGGGAAGCCGCTGCGCTGGACGCGCTGGGCGGCGACGGTCAGCGGCAGCCGCGAGTAACCGGGGACCTGCTCCAGGTGCTCGTAGAACTTCTCGGCCGAGTAACCGGCGTCGAGAATCTGCTTCGGGGTGCCCCAGCCCTGCGAGGGCCGCTGCTGGAAGAGGCCGAGCGAGTCGCGGTCGCCGTACTTGATGTTGCGCAGCGCCGACTCCTGGAGCGCGGTCGCCAGCGCGATCGTCACCGCCCGCTCCGGCAGCCCGCGCGAGGTGCCGACGGCGGAGATCGTCGCGGCGTTGACGGCCTGCTCGGGACTGAGCTCGTACGTCGTCCCGTCGCCCTCCGCGGAGCGGACGGTGCAGCGCGGTGCGCCCGCGCCGCCGGTCACGTACTGCGCCACCAGATACCCGGCCAGCGCGAGCAGCACGGCGACACCCGCCGCGATGCGCAGGGTGCGGCCGCGAGTTACGGAAGTGGTGGACTCAGGCACGCTGCCTAAGGTACTGGAGGCGGTTCCGGTGCTTCCCGGGGGACGACCCGGTGGCCTCCGGCCACGGACCGTTAGGCTCGGGGTCATGGCCGAAACTCCGCTTGACCTCTTCCTGGACGCGCCCGCGCTGACCGCCCGGCTGATCGACTTCCCGTCGGTGAGCGGCAGCGAGAAGCCCCTCGCCGACGCCATCGAGGAGGCACTGCGCGCGCTGCCGCACCTGACCGTCGACCGGTACGGCAACAACGTGGTGGCCCGTACGAACCTGGGACGCGCCGAGCGGGTCATCCTGGCCGGGCACATCGACACCGTCCCGATCGCCGACAACGTGCCGTCCAGGCTCGACGAGAACGGCGTCCTGTGGGGCTGCGGTACGAGCGACATGAAGTCCGGGGTCGCCGTACAGCTGCGTATCGCCGCGACCGTTCCCGAGCCCAACAGGGACCTGACCTTCGTCTTCTACGACAACGAAGAGGTCGCCGCGCACCTGAATGGCCTCGGGCACGTCGCCGACGCCCACCCGGACTGGCTGGCGGGCGACTTCGCCGTACTCCTCGAACCGTCCGACGCGCAGGTCGAGGGCGGCTGCCAGGGCACCCTGCGGGTGCTGCTGCGCACGGCGGGGGAGCGGGCGCACTCGGCGCGCAGCTGGATGGGCTCCAACGCGATTCACACGGCGGCGCCGATCCTGGCGAGGCTGGCGGCGTACGAGCCGCGGCGGCCCGTGATCGACGGACTGGAGTACCGCGAGGGGCTCAACGCCGTCGCGATCGAGGGCGGTGTGGCGGGCAATGTCATCCCCGACGCGTGCACGGTGACGGTCAACTTCCGTTACGCGCCCGACCGCAGCGAGGAAGAGGCGCTCGCGCACGTGCGTGAGGTCTTCGCGGACTGCGACATCGCGGAGTTCGTGGTGGACGACCACTCGGGGGCGGCCCTGCCCGGCCTTTCGCACCCGGCCGCCGCGGCGTTCATGGCGGCGGTGGGCGGCACCGCGCACCCCAAGTTCGGCTGGACGGACGTCTCGCGCTTCAGCGCGCTCGGCGTGCCCGCGGTCAATTACGGGCCGGGGAACCCGATTTTCGCGCACAAGCGGGACGAGCACGTCGTCGTCGAGCGGATCACGCACTGTGAAGAGCGACTTCGCGCCTGGCTGTCTGCCTGAATTTCACTGTTCGTCACGTCTGTGGACCTACGCTGACCGGACAATGTTCGGCAGCGGAGGGAGTACGGCATGACGATTCCTGAAGGGGAGCGGGTACCGGAAGAGCAGCGTCTGGGGCCTGTGGTGCGTCGCGGCGACCAGATCCAGCCGGGCACGACCGACCAGAGACTGCTGGACTCCGACGGTGACACCGGGTGGGTGCACACCGACCCGTGGCGGGTCATGCGGATGCAGGCCGAGCTGGTGGACGGCTTCGGCGCGCTCGCCGAACTGCCGCCCGCCATCAGCGTGTTCGGCTCGGCCCGCACGCCGGCGGGTACGCCCGACTACGAGGCGGGCGTGGAGCTCGGCAGGGCGCTGGCCGAAGCCGGGTTCGCGGTGATCACGGGCGGTGGCCCGGGTGCGATGGAGGCCGCGAACAAGGGGGCGCGGGATGCGAAGGGCATCTCGGTCGGTCTCGGGATCGAGCTGCCCTTCGAGCAGGGCATCAACCCGCACGTCGACATCGGCGTGAACTTCCGGTACTTCTTCGTCCGCAAGATCATGTTCGTGAAGTACGCGCACGGCTTCGTCGTCCTGCCGGGCGGACTCGGCACCCTGGACGAGCTCTTCGAGGCCCTCACGCTGGTCCAGACCCGCAAGGTCACCCGCTTCCCGATCGTGCTCTTCGGTACGGCGTACTGGGGCGGGCTGGTCGACTGGCTGCGGAACACGGTGATCGCGCAGGGGAAGGCGTCGGAGAGGGACCTGCTGCTGTTCCATGTGACGGACAGCGTGGAGGAAGCGGTGGCGCTGGTGTCGAAGGAGTCGGAAAGGTAGGCGCTCAGCCGCTGCGCGGGGCCTGCTCCCCGCCCTCTCGGACGCTGCACCTTTCAGCCCCTCCGGCGTTTGAGGAGCGGGGTCCGGGGCGGCGCCCCGGTTCGGGAAGGGGCGGGCAGGGGAAAAGCCCCGCGCAGCGGCCCCGCGCCCCGCGCAGCGGCCCCGCGCGCCACCTCCACCCGCTCCGGCCGCTAGGCCAGCCCCCGCCGCGCCACCGCCGGCGCCCGGTGGCCGGCGATGGACGCCACCATGTCCAGTACCTGCCGCGTCTCCGCGACCTCGTGCACCCGATAGACCTGCGCCCCCAGCCACGCCGAAACCGCCGTCGTCGCCAGCGTCCCGACGAGCCGCTCCTTCACCGGCCGGTCGAGCGTCTCGCCGACGAAGTCCTTGTTGGACAGCGAGACCAGCACAGGGCGGCCCGTCGCGACCATCTCGCCCAGCCTGCGCGTCGCCTCAAGGCTGTGCCGGGTGTTCTTCCCGAAGTCGTGCCCCGGGTCGATCAGGATCGCGTCGCGCCGTACGCCCAGCTTCTCCGCGCGCTCCGCCAGCCTGACGGTCACGTCGAGGATGTCCGCCATCACGTCGTCGTACGTGATCCGGTGCGGCCGCGTCCGCGGCTCCGTGCCGCCCGCATGCGTACACACCAGGCCCACGTCATAGCGGGCCGCCACCTCGGCCAGCCGGGGATCGACGCCACCCCAAGCGTCGTTCAGCAGGTCCGCTCCCGCCTCGCAGACCGCCTCGCCCACCTCGTGCCGCCACGTGTCGACGCTGATCACGACGTCCGGGTGCCGCCGGCGCACCTCGGCCACGAAGCCGACCGTGCGCCGCGCCTCCTCGGCCGCGCTCACCTCTTCGCCCGGGCCGGCCTTCACGCCACCGATGTCGATGATGGCGGCGCCCTGCGACACCGCCTGCTCGACGCGGGCGAGCGCGGGCTCGTCGTGGAACGTCGCACCCTGGTCGTAGAACGAATCAGGGGTCCGGTTCACGATCGCCATGATCACCGGCTCGTGCGCTCCGAACTCGCGCCGTCCCAGCCTGAGCACCGTGTTTCCTCCTCGCGTCGGTCGCCTGCGACCTTAACTGTCAGTGCCGCATGGCACGATCGGGACTGGACAGATTCCGCTTTGCGCGTGGCCCGGGGAGACGCTCGTGTTCTTGTTCTTGGTTGTGGCGATGGTCGTCGTGGTCGCCGCGGTCACCCTCGCCGTGGTCGGCGGAGGCGGCAGCGACAGCGGCGGCGCCCTGCCCGAAGCGCCGCCCGAGCAGCTGGTGGACCCGTTGCCCGCGACGCGCCCGGTGGGCCGCGCCGACATCGAGGCGCTGCGGCTGCCCCTGGCCCCCCGGGGCTATCGGATGGCCGACGTCGACGACGTGCTCGGCCGCCTCGGCGCCGAGATCGCCGAGCGCGACGCGCGGATCGCCGAGCTGGAGGCCGCGCTGGCCGGTGTCCAGGCCAGAGCGGTCGGCGGCGCGGACCTCTTCAAGGGCGGCCCGTTCACCGACGGCCCGTTCACCGATTCACCGGGCGAGGAGCCGCGGTCGTGATCGGCGGCGCCGAGCCCGGCCCGGACGGCCGCCTGCGCTGCCCCTGGGGCCTGGCCACCGAGGAGTACGTCGCCTACCACGACGGGGAGTGGGGCCGCCCGGTCCACGGCGACGACGCGCTGTACGAACGTCTCTGCCTGGAGGCCTTCCAGTCCGGGCTCTCCTGGCTGACGATTCTGCGCCGCCGCGAGGGTTTCCGTACCGCCTTCGCCGATTTCAAGATCGATTCGGTGGCCGCCTTCACCGACGAGGACGCCGCGCGCCTGCTCGGCGACCCCGGAATCATCCGTAACCGCGCCAAGATCGAGGCGACCCTCGCCAATGCCAGGACGCTCGCCGGCTGGCAGGCCGGCGAGCTGGACACCCTGATCTGGTCGTACGCCCCGGATGCCGCGACGCGCCCGGCCCCGCGGACGATCTCGGACGTTCCCGCGATCACCCCGGAGTCCGTCGCGCTGTCCAAGGCGCTCAAGAAGCGCGGCATACGTTTCGTCGGCCCCACGACGGCGTACGCCCTGATGCAGGCGTGCGGTCTGGTCGACGACCACCTCGCCCAGTGCGTGGCGCGCGGTGGAGCGGGCGACTAGCGCGGGTCAGCGGCCGAGGTACTTCGGCTTCTCCTTGGCGATGAACGCCTGGACCGCGATGGCGTGGTCCTCCGACGCGCCCGCCCTGGCCTGGAGTTCGTCCTCCTTTTCGAGGGTCTCGCTCAGGGTGTGGCCCGCGCCGTACGCCAGGGACTCCTTGAGCGCGGCGTACGCGAGCGTGGGGCCCGCGGCCAGGGTGCGGGCGACGGCGGCGGCTTCGGCGGCCAGGTCGGCGGCCGGCACGAGCTTGTTGGCGATGCCCAGGTCGAACGCCTCCTGCGCGGAGATCGAGCGCGGGAAAAGCAGCAGGTCGGCGGCGCGGCTCTGGCCGATCAGGCGCGGCAGGGTCCAGGAGACGCCCGAGTCGGCGGTCAGCGCGACCCCGGCGAAGGACGTGTTGAAGGCGGCCGTGTCGGCGACGACCCGGTAGTCGGCGGCGAACGCGAAGCCCGCTCCGGCGCCGGCGGCGACGCCGTTGACCCCGGCGACGACGGGCTTCGGCATCTCGGTCAGGGCCCGCACGATGGGGTTGTAGTGCTCGCGCACCGTGCTCATGGTCTCGCCGGTGCCCGTCTCGCGGTCGGCGGCGAGCGAGGAGATGTGCTCCTTGAGGTCCTGGCCCACGCAGAACGCCCGGCCGGTGGCGGTGAGCAGGACCGCCCGGACCGCCGGATCGGCGCCCGCGGCCTGCACCGCGTCCCGCAGCGCGACCTTCGCCGCCGTGTTCATGGCGTTCATGGCATCGGGACGATTGATCGTGATCGTCGCGAGTCCGTCGGTCACCTCGTAGAGCACGGTGTCGGCCATCGGTGGGTCCCCTTTTGCGGCTCGGGCAGGCATGTCCTGCTCAGCATGGCGGAGATCACGGGGGCTGCACATGTGACCTGCGTCTAACAATGTGAGGTCGCTGGGTGCCCGGCGGCGGCGAAGTATCGCAGGCGGACCGCCGAATTGAGTGGTTTTGAGAGAGCGCGTTGCACAAGCGATGCCGAGCGATGTTGGTCTTTGGGTCCCGCCATGCGGGATAATGACCTGGAAGCAACGTGTTCGATGCCGGTGACACCTGGGTTGTCGGCTGCGATGAGCTGGTTTCAGGAAGGGGAACGAGCATGGCGGCCATGAAGCCGCGAACGGGCGACGGCCCGCTCGAGGTGACCAAGGAGGGGCGGGGCATCGTCATGCGCGTTCCGCTCGAAGGCGGCGGACGACTTGTCGTCGAGCTGACTCCGGATGAGGCCGATGCGCTCGGCGACGCTCTGAAGAAGGTCGTCGGCTGACGCGGAAGCGCCCGAACTTTTCACTGCCCCGGTACGCCGCAAGCGTGCCGGGGCAGTGCTATGCGCTGGGGGCTGTGTCCGGGTGGCTGTGTGCGGCGGCGGGCCGGTCAGCCGCGGCGTACCGCGCAGAGGAGGCCGTCGCCGACCGGGAGCAGGGCGGGGACGAGTTTGTGGCCCTCGCGGACTTCTCGCAGCAGTTCGCGCAGGCGCAGGACCTCGGCGGGCTGCGCCGCGGAGTCGACCGTGCGGCCGTCCGCGAAGGCGCCTTCGAACACGACGATTCCGCCGGGCTTCAGCAGGCGCAACGATTCAGCGAGGTAGTCCATGTACTCGAGACGGTCGCCGTCGCAGAAGACGAGGTCGTACCCGCCGTCGGCGAGGCGGGGGAGTACGTCGAGGGCGTTCCCGGGGATGAAACGCGCGCGGTTCGCCGCGTAGCCGGCCGCGCGGAACGCCTCGCGGGCGAACTGCTGCCACTCCGGCTCCGGGTCCACGGTGGTGAGTACGCCGTCGGGCCGCATCCCATTGAGCAGATAGATGCCGGAAACGCCCGTACCCGTGCCGATTTCGGCCACCGCCTTGGCGTCCGCGGTGGCAGCCAGAAGCTGCAGCGCGGCACCTGTCCCGGGTGACACCGCGCGCAGTCCTGCCTCCCGGGCCCGATCGCGCGCCCAGTGCAGGGCTTCGTCCTCGGCGACATAGGCGTCGGCGAACGCCCAGTTCGTCTGCCGGTTGGCGGTAATGGCCCTCTCCTGTCCCCGTAGTTGGCGCACCCGTGACTGTATCCGCTGACGTCGGGAACCCGCAGATGGGACCGGGCGTTGAAAGAGGACAGGGGGAGACATGGATCAGGACCGCATGCGGCTTCCAAATTCGCGTAAAGATGCTTATCCGGAGCTAACGGGCGAGGTGGCTATGGTAGGGGCTCCACTGGACACCACCAGAGCCGATAGGGGAGGTGCGGCTGCGCCTGTGGATCGGGGAGGAGTGCTGCGGCGCTTTCTCAGGTCGGCGGGTGAGCCGAAATCCGTGACCGACATTGCTGACCGCACGCCTTCCACGCATTCCGCACAGACCGCGACCTTCGCCTCAGACGCGGAATCTCAGGCGTGGACTCCTCCCACCTGGGAGGAGATCGTCAGCACGCACAGTGGTCGCGTCTACCGCCTCGCCTACCGCCTGACCGGCAATCAGCACGACGCCGAGGACCTCACCCAGGAAGTCTTCGTCCGCGTGTTCCGCTCGTTGTCGACGTACACGCCCGGCACGTTCGAGGGCTGGCTGCACCGCATCACGACGAACCTGTTCCTGGACATGGTCCGCCGCAAGCAGCGCATCCGCTTCGACGCGCTCGGCGACGACGCCGCAGAGCGGCTGCCCAGCCGTGAGCCGTCCCCGCAGCAGGTCTTCAACGACACCCACTTCGACGCGGACGTCCAGCAGGCGCTGGACACGCTCGCGCCCGAGTTCCGTGCGGCGGTCGTGCTCTGTGACATCGAGGGCCTGTCGTACGAGGAGATCGCCGCGACGCTGGGCGTCAAGCTCGGGACCGTACGCAGCCGGATCCACCGCGGTCGCTCCCACCTGCGCAAGGCTCTCCAGCACCGGTCCCCCGAAGCGCGCGCCGAGCAGCGGTCGCTCGCGAGCGTGGGCACCGGTGTGTCCGCGGTGGGCGGAGAGGGCGGAGCCGAGTGAGTGGCACCCGACCGACCTCTGCCGAACAGCACCTGGGAGACCGGCTGGCCGCCCTGGTGGACGGCGAGCTGAGTCATGACGTCCGCGAGCGTGTCCTGGCGCACCTGGCGACCTGCGCCAAGTGCAAGGCCGAGGCCGACGCCCAGCGCCGCCTGAAGAGCGTCTTCTCCACCACCGCGCCGCCGCCGCCTTCCGAGGGCCTGCTCGCCCGGCTCCAGGGGCTGCCCGGCGGTGGCCCCGGGGCCGACGACAGCGACGACACACGGCCGTTCGGACAGGGCGGCTTCGGACACGGAGTGTTCGGCGCCGACACCCCGCGAGCGAGACCCGGACGACCCGGCAACACCTTCGACTTCGGTTACGTCCCGGCCGCCGGGCACACCGGCGTGCTTCCCGGCGCCCCGTCCGGGCGTGGCTTCCGCATCCATGACGTGGGCCGCCCCGAGGCGGAGCGTTCCGGCGGGCGCGGAAGGCGGCTGGCCTTCGCGGCCGCGAGCGCCGTGTCGCTCGCCGCGTTCGCGCTCGGCGGCGCCATGCCGGTCGGCTCCGCGGGTGAGAACACCGCGAGGGGCGGAGGCTCGGGCAACAACGTCACGCCGCTGCGCGCGGCGGGCCCGACCGGCGCCGTCACGGAGAACACCCGCCGCCGCACTACGGGCAACGGCCTGGTCGCCACTGCCGGCGTCGGTACCCATACCGGTGTCAACACCGCCGCGCCGTCCGGGCTCTTCGGAGCGGGAACCGGGCAGGGCGGCGCCCAGGGTGGCTCGCTGACGCAGCCGTTCGCGGCGCCCGCGCTCGCCGGTCAGGCCCCGTTGCCGCTGATACGCCGTTCGGCTCCCGCCCTGTCGCTCGGCTACGCCCCCGGCCACCGCCCGCCGGCGATCGCGGCACCGCCGCCGCTTCAGTCGGCCGCTCCGTCACCGCCCGGGCTGCCCGTTTCTCCCTGAGACTGGTTGAATCCTCGCAGGGATGCCCCGAGGGGGCACGGACAACGGAACGCACGGCCCTACGGGCGTGCTCGTGGGGTGCGGGGAGACATGGACGAGGGCAAGCCCACCGGGCCGAAGGCAAAGTGGTGGAGTCGTCCCGCGCCGGTTCACGGGGCGCCGGAGCGGAAGCCGGAGCCGGAGCGGGACTTGGCACAGGACGCGGTGCTCGCGGCCGCAGCTCCTGCGGCCGTGCCCCGGGCGCCCGAAGCCGCCGGGCCGGTGCCTGCGGCGCCCGGCCCGGTGCCGCCGCGACAGGCCGCTGAGGCCGAGCCCGGCCCGCAGGCGCGACCGCAGCCCCTCCACGCGCCCGATCCGTACGCCACACCGCCCTACGGAGGCCCGGGACCTTGGGCGCCCGCGCCACCCGTGGAGCGCCCGGTGCCGACTCCGCCACAGGGCACGTTCGTACCGCCGGGAGCGCCGGGAGCCCATGGGGCGCCCGCGGCGAACGGGGCCGGTGCCCCCATGGCACCGTCACAACACCACCAGCCCCAGCACCAGGCCCACCCCCAGCCCCAGCACCCCCAGCCCTCCCAATGGCTGCAGTACGACCCCTGGGGCGCGCCCCAGCAGCCGCTGACCCACCCCGGTGACCCGGCGGGCGGCCGGCCGAAGAAGGGCCGCCGGGGCACGCTGCTCGTCGGGGCGTTGCTGGTCGCGCTGGTCGCCGGCGGCATCGGCGGCGGCGTCGGGGCGTACGTCGAACGCAACGGCGGCGTCACCCGCGTCGAACTGCCCCAGGCGCAACAGGCGGACGGCAAGGGCCGCGCCCCCGACAGCGTCGCGGGCATCGCGGCCAGCGCCCTGCCCAGCGTCGTCACGCTGCATGTCAGCGGGGCCGGTGAGCAGGGCACGGGCACCGGCTTCGTACTCGACGCCAAGGGCCACATCCTCACCAACCACCATGTGGTGGACCCCGCCGGTGCCAACGGCACCATAAACATCACCTTCAGCGGCGGCCAGACCGCGAAGGCGAAGCTCGTCGGCAAGGACAGTGGCTACGACCTCGCGGTCGTCCGCGTCCTCGGCGTCGACGGGCTCAAGCCGCTTCCCCTGGGCAACTCGGAGAACGTCCAGGTGGGGGACCCGGTGGTGGCCATCGGCGCGCCGTTCGACCTCCAGAACACGGTCACCTCCGGGATCATCAGCGCCAAGGAGCGCCCCATCACCGCGGGCGGCGAGAAGGGCGACGGCAGCGACGTCAGCTATGTGAACGCGCTCCAGACCGACGCCCCGATAAACCCGGGCAACTCCGGCGGCCCGCTGGTGGACGCCCAGGCCCGCGTCATCGGCATCAACAGCGCCATACGCGCGGCGGACAACAGCGCGGGCCTCGAAGGCAGCCAGGGCGGCAGCATCGGCCTGGGCTTCGCCATCCCCATCAACCAGGGCAAGCGCGTCGCCGAGGAGCTGATCAACACCGGGAAGGCGACACACCCGGTGATCGGTGTCACGCTGGACATGAAGTACGCGGGCGACGGCGCCCGCGTCGGCACCAAGGGCGCCGACGGTCCGCCGGTGACGCCCGGCGGCCCCGGGGCCGCCGCCGGGATCAAGCCTCGCGACATCATCACCGAGGTCGACGGCCGGCCGGTGCACAACGGGCAGGAACTGATCGTCAAGATCCGCGCCCACCGCCCCGGCGACCGGCTGGAACTGACCGTGGTGCGCGCGGGCAAGGAGCGGACGGTCTCGGTCACGCTCGGCTCGGCGGACGGCAACTGAGGGAGAAGCGCACAGACGTCCGCGTGAGTGTTACGTGAAGGTACCGTCCGGACAGATTGGGCGGGTACCGTTGACCGGGCCCGGACCGGTCCTCTGCCTGCGGCGGGGGAAGTCCCACCCGACCTGCGGGCGCGGAGAACCCAAGGAGCAACAAGGTGTTCAGTGACATAGGCGCACTCGAGCTGGTGACGCTCGTGGTTCTCGCCGTGCTCGTCTTCGGGCCGGAGAAGCTGCCGAAGCTCATTCAGGACGCCTCGGCGATGATCCGCAAGCTCCGTGAGTTCTCCGAGAGCGCGAAGCACGACATCCGCTCCGAACTCGGCCCCGAGTTCAAGGATTTCGACTTCGAGGACCTGAACCCGAAGACCTTCGTCCGCAAGCAGCTGATGGACAACGACGACCTCGGTCTCAAGGAGATCCGCAGCAGCTTCGACCTCAAGAGCGAGATGGCAGAGGTCGCGGACGCCGTCCACGGGCGCGACAGCGGCTCGTCGGCCGGTTCCGCGAACGGTTCGAACGGTTCGGCCGGCAAGGCGAATCTGTCGAAGGACTCCACCGGCACCCCCGACCTGCTCAAGAAGCGCGAAACGCCCGCTCAGAGCGAGCGCCCGCCCTTCGACGCCGACGCCACCTGAGCCCCGCCCTTCCCGACGAGCCGCACCAAGGTGGCTATCCTCCATCTGTCCGGATGTGAGGACGCCCGAGGGGGGCGGGCCGTATCCGGACGCCACGGAACAAGGAGGCGGCCGGATAGATGGAGACCACGAGTCGGGTCGGAGCGCAGGGAGCACCCCTGACGCCCAGCACGTCCACAGCGGAGGGGGTGCCAGCAGCCCGGCGTACGGTCGACGGCTATCTGCGCGCGCCCTTCCCCTGGTACGGACTGGATGACGCGTTCACCGGGCCCCGCTGGCTGATGCAGGTCGGCACGGCGGCGGACGGCACGGTGCAACACGGTTCCACGGGCCACGGCGAGGAGCCGTCGATACGGCCCGCCGCCGAGGACGGCCAGGAGAAGGAACGCTTCGCGGTGGTCGTCACCGTCGCCAGCAGCCCGGTGCGACGCAGCGGCGACGGTACGGGCGTACTGGAGGCCACTTCGGTCTCCTCCGCCGCCTGGCTGGCCGGCTCGGGCCTGCTCTCGGCCACCTGGCCCGCCCAGCTGGACCACTCGCTGCGCGACGACTGGCTGGACCAGCAGACCGAGACGGCCTTCGAGCTGGCCGACGACCTGTCGGGCCCCGCCTGGTCGTCGCTGTCGCTGCCGGTGGACGGCGTACCGACGCCCTTCCGCTACCGCGAGTCGGAGTACGGCTGGGTGCTCGCCGGGGCCGGGGAGGACGGCGTGATCATCGGGGCGTACGGGCGCGGGATGAGCGCGTACGGACTGGGCTTCTCGGTGGTGAAGGACATCACGTCGTACGACCAGGGCCAGTAGGAGGTCAGGTCGTACGACGAAGGGGGGCGCCGCTCGCTCGGAGCGGCGCCCCCCTTCGGGGTGCCCGGAACGGTCCCGGACGCGTCAGAACTTGTTGCGCGGGGTGATCCCCAGCGACATGCCCGACAGGCCGCGCGCACGGCCGCCCAGCTTGCCCGCGATCGAGCGCAGCGCCGCACCGGCGGCCGAGTCCGGGTCGGTCAGCACGACGGGCTTGCCCTCGTCGCCGCCCTCCCGCAGTCGTACGTCGATGGGGATGGAGCCCAGCACCGGCACGTTCGTACCGGTCGTCTTCGTCAGCCCCTCGGCGACCTTCTGGCCACCGCCGGTGCCGAAGACGTCGACCATCTCGTCGCAGTGCGGGCACGGCAGGCCCGACATGTTCTCGACGACGCCGACGATCTTCTGGTGGGTCTGTACGGCGATGGAACCGGCCCGCTCGGCGACCTCGGCCGCAGCCTGCTGAGGCGTCGTCACGACAAGGATCTCGGCGTTCGGCACGAGCTGCGCCACCGAGATCGCGATGTCACCGGTGCCCGGCGGCAGGTCGAGCAGCAGCACGTCCAGGTCGCCCCAGTACACATCCGCGAGGAACTGCTGGAGCGCTCGGTGCAGCATCGGCCCGCGCCACACCACAGGCGCGTTGCCCGGCGTGAACATTCCGATCGAGATCACCTTCACGCCGTGCGCCGACGGCGGCATGATCATGTTCTCGACCTGAGTGGGCTTGCCGTCCACGCCCAGCATGCGCGGCACGCTGTGGCCGTAGATGTCCGCGTCGACGACGCCGACCTTCAGGCCGTCCGCCGCCATCGCCGCGGCCAGGTTGACCGTCACCGAGGACTTGCCGACGCCGCCCTTGCCGGACGCCACCGCGTAGACCCGGGTCAGTGAGCCGGGCTGGGCGAAGGGCACCTCGCGCTCGGCGGTGCCGCCGCGCAGCGCGCCCGCCAGCTCCTTGCGCTGCTCGTCGCTCATCACGTCGAGCTCGACGGAGACACTTGTCACACCCTCGACGCGCTCGACCGCCTCACGCACGTTGTTGGTGATGGTCTCGCGCATCGGGCAGCCGGAGACGGTGAGATAGACCGCGACGGCAACCGCGCCGTCCGCCCCGATCTCGACCGACTTGACCATGCCGAGGTCAGTGATCGGTTTGTGGATCTCGGGGTCGTTCACCGTCGCCAGTGCTTCGCGCACCGCGTCTTCCATAGCCATACCGTGATGGTACGGCGCGTACTGCCACACCGGGAAAGCCCTGTCAGCGGTCGGCTTCGTCACTCTCGGAAGCGGCCTCGGGCGGGAATAGGGAGCGCCGCTCCTCCAGCTCCTTGACCAGGTCCACGAATTCCGAGCGGATCCAGTCGCGGGTGGCGACCTCGCCGAGCCCCATCCGCAGCGCCGCGATCTCCCGCGTCAGGTACTCGGTGTCCGCGATCGACCGCTCGTTCTGCTTGCGGTCCTGCTCGTGGGTGACGCGGTCCCGGTCGTCCTGGCGGTTCTGCGCGAGGAGGATCAGCGGGGCGGCGTACGACGCCTGGAGGGACAGCATCAGCGTCAGGAAGATGAACGGGTACTCGTCCCAGCGCAGGGCGGGCGGCGCGAAGATGTTCCACGCCACCCACAGCAGGATGGTCAGGGTCATCCAGACGAGGAAGCGCCCCGTGCCCAGGAAGCGCGCGATCCGCTCCGAGAACCGGCCGAAGGCCTCCGGGTCGTACTCCGGCAGCAGCCGCTTGCGCGCGGGGCGCGGCTGGTCCAGACGCACCCGGGACGCCCTGGGCAGCGCGCTCGAGCCGGTCGCGCTCCGGCCGCCCCGCTCCCTCGGCTCGGCGTTCCTGTCACTGCCCACGGGCGGCCTCCCTGTCCAGCGCCGTGCCCGGAGTTTCAGGGGGCTCGTGGAACTCGGTCTCGCGCCAGTCGTCGGGGAGCAGGTGGTCGAGTACGTCGTCGACGGTCACCGCGCCGAGCAGCGAGCCGCCCTCGTCCACGACCGGGGCGGCGACCATGTTGTACGCGGCGAGGTAGCTCGTCACCGCGGGCAGCGGCGTGCCCGGCGACAGCGGCGGCAGATCGGACTCCACGACGGAGCCGATTAGGGTGCCCGGCGGCTCCCGCAGCATCCGCTGGAAGTGCACCGTCCCGAGGTACTTGCCCGTCGGCGTCTCGTCCGGCGGCCGGCAGACGTACACCTGCGCGGCCAGGGCGGGGGAGAGGTCCTGCTGCCGTACGCGGGCCAGAGCGTCCGCGACCGTCGCGTCGGGCCGCAGCACGATCGGCTCGGTCGTCATCAGACCGCCGGCCGTCCGCTCCTCGTACGCGAGCAGCCGCCGTACGTCGGCCGCGTCGTCGGGCCGCATCAGCATCAGCAGCCGCTCCTTGTCCTCCTCGGGCAGCTCGGACAGCAGGTCGGCGGCGTCGTCCGGGTCCATCGCCTCCAGGACATCGGCGGCCCGCTCCTCTGCCAGCTTGCCGAGGATCTCCACCTGGTCGTCGTCGGGCAGCTCTTCCAGTACGTCGGCGAGCCGGTCGTCGTCCAGCGCGGCGGCCACCTCGGCGCGGCGCTTGGGCGTCAGGTGGTGCAGGGCGTTGGCGAGGTCGGCGGGGCGCAGCTGCTCGAAGGTGGCCAGGAGGTTCTCCGCGCCCTGCCCGTGCTCCTCCAGCGAGAACCCGCTGACCGCCGACCACTCCACGGTCAGCGTCTCCCCACGGCGCCGCAGTGCGCCGCCCTTGCCCTTGCGCACGAAGACCTTGTCGATCTCCCAGTCACGGCGGGCGGGCAACTGCGCGATCGACACGTCGAGGACGGTGACCTCCTCGCCGCTGTCGACCAGCTGCACGCGGCGGTCGAGAAGCTCACCGAGGACGAGCCGCTCCGTCGGGCGCTGCTCGAATCGGCGCATGTTCACCACGCCCGTCGTGATGACCTGTCCCGACTCCACGCCCGTCACCCGGGTCATGGGGAGGAAGATCCGGCGCCGGCTCACCACCTCGACGACCATGCCGAGGAGACGCGGCGGCCTGCTGCCCACGCGCAGCATCGCCACCAGGTCGCGCACCCGGCCGACCTGGTCGCCGTTCGGGTCGAACACGGCGATGCCGGCGAGGTGCGAGACGAAGACGCGGGGGGCGCCTGATGCCATGTGGTGCGCCTCCCTTTCTGGACAAAATGCGGCTGACAACGGGTTCAGGCTAGCTCGTGCCGGTCGCCGCCGCTCCAAAGGGGCCGTCCGGACGGCTCTCTGCCGGACGGCGTAGACGGCACGGGTACGCTGCCTGCTGCCACCCCGGACACCCGCATGAGAGGCAGTGCGCTTGTGACTGCATTTCCCCCGGCCGCCCGAGCCCGCCGGGCTGCCCTACTCGGCGTCGTGTGCGTCGGGCTGACCGCGGCGCTCACCGCTTGCGGTGAGGAACCGGTCGACCCGGACAAGGGGACCAACGGAGTGGGGAGACTCTCGGCGACGGCCATCGAGGCCAAGGCGCGGAACGCGGCGCGCGACGCGGAGTCGGTGCGGCTCTCGGGCACCGTCGTCAGCAAGGGACGCTCGTACAAGCTCGACATGCGGCTCAAGGAGGACGGCGGCACGGGCTCCGTGACGTCCAAGGGCAGCTCGTTCGAGCTGTTGCGCATCGACGACGAACTCTTCATGAAGGCGGGCGCGGATTTCTGGGACCACGGGGCGGGGCGTTCCCCCGAGTCCTCAGAGCCTCCGGAGTCCTCAGAGTCCGACGAGGCGGCCGGGGGCAAGCTGGAGGACAAGTACGTCAAGGTCCCGGACGACGACCCGGCGTACGACCAGCTGCGCGGCTTCACGGACAAGGACGTCCTGCTCGACGGCCTGCTCGGGCTGCACGGCAAGCTCAGCAAGGGCGACCGCCCGGAGGTCGGCGGCGTCCGTACGATCGAGGTCACCGGCGGCAAGGGCGTCGGCGGGAGCCTCGCCGTGTCACTGCTCGGCACGCCGTATCCGCTGAAACTGGAGCGGGCGGGGGGTGCGGGCGTGGTGCGGCTGGCCGACTGGGACGAGGAGTTCGCGCTGGAGGCGCCGGGCAAGGGCGAGACGGTGGACTACGGCGGCCAGCTCCCGAAGACGTCGGACGAGTCCTAGCCCTGCCTACTTCCTCTTCCGCTTCATGAGGAGGCGGGGGAGGGCTGCCGGGGCGGGCAGCCGGGTCGTGGCGCCGGTGGGCAGGGGCTTGGCGGCGAGCGACCCGTCAGGCAGGTCGGTCGTGACACTCTGCGGTTCCAGGCGCAGTACGCGGCACTCGCGGGCCCAGCGCTCGGTCATCTGCTCGGCGTCGGGCGCGTTCAGGCGCTTGCCCTTGAGCTCGGCGACGGCGGCTTCCCATTCGTCGGTCCCGGCCGGGTGCTCGGTGACGGCGGCCGTCCAGGCGACGAGCCGGCCGCCCTTGTCCTTGCTGCGTACGGTGACTTCGGCGCTCGCGCCGTCCGCGAGCCCAGGGAACGGCTGCTCGCCGGTCCCGTCTCCTACTACGTACGCGGCGCCGTCGTGCCACACGTGCCACAGGGACCGGGCGGGGCCGGTGCCGCGCACCCAGATGAGCCCGGACTTCTTGGTGGCCTCCTCGACGAGGGCCTGGTCGAGCAAGGTCTGCGTCATACGGGCCAGCCTAGGCGCTGCCCCGCGGGGCTCGTTCCCCTACCCGCCCCTTCCCGGCTGTGACACTTTGCGACTCCGCCGCGTGAGGGTCTCCACCCCGGACCCCGCCCTGCTGGCGATCCCGGGCCCGCATCGCGCTCGTCGTCAGAGCCAGCCGTTCCTCTTGAGCGTGCGGTGGATGGTCACACAGACCACCACGATCGAGCCCAGCACCAACGGGTAGCCGTACCGCCAGTGCAGCTCCGGCATGTGATCGAAGTTCATGCCGTACACACCGCAGATCATCGTCGGTACGGCCACGATCGCCGCCCAGGACGTGATCTTTCGCATGTCCTCGTTCTGGGCGACCGTCGCCTGCGCGAGATTGGCCTGGAGGATCGAGTTCAGCAGTTCGTCGAAGCCGACGACCTCTTCGTGCACGCGCGCGAGGTGGTCCGCGACATCGCGGAAGTACTTCTGGATGTCCGGGTCGACGAGCCGCATCGGCCGCTCGCTGAGCTGCTGCATCGGGCGAAGGAGCGGGGCTACGGCCCGCTTGAACTCCAGGACTTCGCGCTTGAGCTGGTAGATCCGGCCCGCGTCCGAGCCGCGCGGACTCCCTTTGGCGGGCGCCGAGAAGACATCGATCTCGACCTCGTCGATGTCGTCCTGCACGGCCGCCGCCACCGCGATGTACCCGTCGACGACATGGTCGGCGATCGAGTGCAGCACCGCCGAAGGCCCTTTGGCCAGCAGCTCCGGGTCGTCCTGGAGCCGGTGGCGCAGCGCCCGCAGCGAGCCCTTGCCGCCGTGCCGCACGGTGATGACGAAGTCCTTGCCGGTGAAGCACATCACCTCACCGGTCTCCACGACCTCGCTCGTCGCGGTCAGTTCGGTGTGGTCGACGTAGTGGATCGTCTTGAAGACGGTGAAGAGGGTGTCGTCGTACCGCTCCAGCTTCGGCCGCTGGTGCGCGTGTACGGCGTCCTCCACGGCCAGCGGGTGCAGCCCGAACTCGGCTGCGATACCAGCGAATTCGGCCTCGGTCGGCTCGTGCAGACCGATCCAGGCGAAGCCGCCGCCCTCCCGGACTCGGGTCATCGCCTCGTGCGGGGTGAGGTATTCGGCGTCCTTCACCCGGCGCCCGTCGCGGTAGACGGCGCAGTCCACGACCGCGCTGCTCGCGGACGGGTCGCGAGTGGTGTCGTAACCGCTGTACACGGTGCTGCTCTTGCGCAGGGACGGACGGACCGCTGCGCGCAGGTCACGGATCATCGACATGGCGGGCTCCTTCACGGAGAAGCCGTCTGCGAGGCATGGCACTGCCCGGAATGGAGACGTGCGGGCCACAGCGTCGGGGCGGCCGTACGTCGGCAAAGCGGGCGGCACCGCAGGACGCGGTGACGGCGTTCGCTCAGACACGGATCAGGCAAAAATGAAGTGCTCTTCCGTCGCGCGAAATACCGTGAGCCCCGTAGGTTTCACCGGTTGGCGACCGGGTACGAAGGGCTTCAGGCCCCGGGGAACACTGACTGTGCGGAAGAGCGGTTGGTACTGCCGGGACGACTTCGATCCACCGCAGCCCCACCTCCTCCGGCCGGTCCCCCATGGGGGATGACGTGATGTCGGGGCTCGAAAGCCACGCTTCTGCGTGCTGCCCTGACCAGCGGCCAAGACTATCAGCCCACTGTTGTGTCAAGGCTCTCCCTTTGCCCGTTCCATACGCGACTTATGCTCGCGGCATGGGAGATGTTCTTGCGCTGGTCGAAGCCCGGTTGCGTACGACGCTGGGCGAACCGGACGCGCGCGCCGCTGTCACGTTCCTCGGTACCGACCGTATGGAGGTACTGCGTTTCGTGGACGGCGACATCGTCCGCTACGCCACGCTCGGCATGTCGGCCCAGCCGATGGCCGACCCGACCGCCGTCCTCGCCGACCCGGTGAAGGGCCCGCGCGCCGAGCTGGTCCTTTCGGTACGGGCCGGTGTCGCCGACACCGACAAGGTGCTGCGCCCGCTCGCGGTCCTCGCGGCGTCCCCGCAGGTCGAGGGTGTGATCGTGGCTCCCGGCGCCTCGCTGGACCTCGGCGGGCCGCTGTGGCCGGGGGCGCCCTTCAGCTCCGTACTGGTCGCGGAGGCCGGCGGCCTGGTCGAGGACCTGGAGCTGGACGCCCCGATGGACTCGGTGCGCTTCCTGCCCCTGCTGCCCATGACGCCGAACGAGGCGGCCTGGAAGCGGGTCAAGGGCGCCCAGGAGCTCCAGGAGCGCTGGCTGTCGCACGGCACGGATTTGCGCGATCCGCTGCGCGCATCGGTGCCGCTCGATTGATTGCTGCGGCGCGTCGCGCGCAGCGGTGAAGAACGCGTAGGCCGTTGCCAACGCCGCGGCCCGGGCGGTGGCGGATCCGGCGCCCGGACGGATTCGGCTCCGGACGGGTGATCGTCCTTGACGCGAGGACGGCCGGGGAGGACCGTTGGGCCCTATGAGGGGCGAACCCAGTTGCCCGAAGTGCGGTGGCCGGGTCAGGGCGCCCGGTCTCTTTGCCGACTCCTGGCAGTGCGACGTGCACGGGACAGTGCATCCGCAGCAGCCCGTGATCCCGCCGAGTGTCGAGGCCCTCACCGTCGCGGTGAAGCGTGCCAAGGTCCCGGTGTGGATGCCGTGGCCGCTGCCTGTCGGCTGGCTGTTCACGGGGGTGACCTGCGCGGGTGACGACCGCAGTGGCTCACGTGCCACAGCCGTCGCCTGCTCGGGACCAGGACCGCTCGGCGGTCTCGGCGAGATACTGCTCGTCGCGGAGGAACTCGGCGTCGGCCTCGGCGCGCGCTACGCGGGCGTGGAAGGGCCGGACCCCGGGGCGTACCTGAGCATGGACAAACCGCCGCAGGCCAAACTCCTCGCGGCCGGACGCCCCACCCCGCTGTGGCACCTTTCCGGCGTCCCGGACGACCGGGCCGTCTTCGCCGGCGAGGCGTGCGGGCTGTGGCTGTGGGCGATCGTCTGGCCGGAGCAGTCGGGCCTGATGATGTACGACGAACTGATACTGACCGACCTGCGCGAGGCGGGCGCGGAGGTGGACCTCGTACCGTGCGGGGCGCTGTCGCCGCGACTGCTGGCCTGACTCCGCGGCCCCGTTGCCCCGCGACCCCGGAGTGAACGCGGGCGGATCCGGGGGTGTTCGATTCCCGGCTATCCTTGACCGGTCCCCCCGTCCCGCCGAGTCTCCGGAGTCAAGCGTCGTGCGCATCGATCTGCACACCCACTCCACGGCTTCGGACGGCACGGACACCCCCGCCGAGCTGGTGCGCAACGCGGCGGCGGCCGGGCTCGACGTCGTGGCGCTCACCGACCACGACTCGACGCGCGGCCACGCCGAGGCGATCGCCGCGCTTCCGGCGCTCCCGACGGCGCTGACTCTCGTCACCGGCGCCGAGCTCTCCTGCCGCCTCGACGGCATCGGGCTGCACATGCTGGCGTACCTCTTCGATCCCGACGAGCCCGAGCTGGCGCGCGAGCGCGAGCTGGTGCGGGACGACCGGGTGCCCCGCGCGCAGGGCATGGTCGGCAAGCTCCGGGAGCTGGGCGTACCGATCGAGTGGGACCAGGTGGCCCGTATCGCCGGAGACGGTTCGGTCGGCCGCCCGCACATCGCGTCCGCGCTGATGGAACTCGGCGTCGTCGAGACCGTCTCCGACGCCTTCACGCCCGACTGGCTGGCCAACGGCGGCCGCGCGTACGTCGAGAAGCACGAGCTCGACCCCTTCGACGCGATCCGCCTCGTCAAGGCGGCCGGCGGAGTCACCGTCTTTGCGCACCCCGGCGCCGTCAAGCGCGGCGACACGGTCCCCGAGAGCGCGATAGCGGCGCTGGCCGCCGCGGGCCTCGACGGGATCGAGGTCGACCACATGGACCACGACGGGCCGACCCGCGCGCGCCTGCGCGGCCTCGCCGCCGATCTCGGGCTGCTGACCACGGGGTCCAGTGACTACCACGGCAGCCGCAAGACCGTACGGCTCGGTGAGTTCACCACTGACCCCGAGATCTACGGCGAGATCACGCGGCGCGCGACCGGCGCGTTCCCGGTGCCGGGCGCGGGCGGAAGCCTCCTTCCGTAACACCGCGTTTCCCGGTGCTCCTCCCCCTTTCCTCGTAAGACCCTCTTCTCGCAAGGCCTCACTGTGCTCGACTTCGCCGTTTTCGGATCCCTCTTTCTCACGCTTTTCGTGATTATGGACCCCCCTGGGATCACCCCGATCTTCCTCGCCCTCACCTCGGGCCGGCCCGCCAAGGTGCAGCGCAGGATGGCCTGGCAGGCCGTCGCTGTCGCCTTCGGCGTGATCGCCGTCTTCGGCGTGCTCGGCCAGCAGATCCTCGACTACCTGCATGTGTCCGTGCCCGCGCTGATGATCGCGGGCGGCCTGCTGCTGCTTCTGATCGCACTCGATCTGCTCACCGGCAAGACCGACGAGCCGACCCAGACCAAGGACGTCAACGTCGCGCTCGTACCGCTGGGGATGCCGCTGCTCGCGGGCCCCGGCGCGATCGTCTCGGTGATCCTCGCCGTACAGCACGCCAAGACCGTCGAGGCGCAGGTCTCGGTCTGGGCGGCGATCGTCGTGATGCACGTGGTCCTGTGGCTGACCATGCGCTACTCGCTGCTGATCATCCGGGTGATCAAGGACGGCGGAGTCGTCCTGGTGACGCGCCTCGCCGGCATGATGCTGTCCGCGATCGCCGTGCAGCAGATCATCAACGGCGTCACCCAGGTCATCCAGGGCAGCTGACCCCGGCCCGGACGCACGAGCGCCCCCGTACGCGGTGTACGGGGGCGCTTACCTCACAAACAAACCACTACAGAGTGTTATGAAGCCGAGGTCTCGGCCGGGCGGATGTAAATGCGCTGGCCGACAGAGGCGGCCTGCTGCACGATCCGGTTGACGGAGGCGGCGTCCACGACGGTGCTGTCAACGGCGGAGCCGTCGACGTCGTCCAGGCGCATGATTTCGAAGCGCAAGGCTTCTCCCTTCGTCTGATCCTCCTGCTGGAGAACTGTGTGTGGGAACGCGAGGCTAGGCGCCGCGCGTTCTCCAAGGGTTACAACGGTGTGCACACCACAGTCATTCCCTACGCTAAAGAAAACTTTCGACACTCTAAATACTCACTGGTAGCGGGACCGGTTGTGTCCGCTCGCCCACGCCACGGACAATGAGAGCCGTATGGACGACGCACAGCCTTCGGGCCCCTCTGAACTCGCCAGGGTCACCGCCCGCCTGGAACGCACCAACGAGCTGCTCCAGCGCATGCTCGCCGAGGTGGCGAAGACCCCTTCCACCCACGCGATCTTCGTCGACGCCGGATATGTCTACGCGGCGGCCGGCCTGCTCGTGACCGGGACCGAGGACCGCAGGTCGTTCGACCTCGACGCGGAAGGGATCATCGAGGCCTTCATCGACAAGGCCCGAACGATCTTCGCGGACAGCAGGCTGCTGCGCGTGTACTGGTACGACGGGGCCAGGCGCCGCATCCACACCACCGAGCAGCAGTCGATCGCCGAGCTGCCCGACGTCAAGGTCCGCCTGGGCAATCTCAACGCCAACAACCAGCAGAAGGGCGTCGACTCCCTGATCCGTACGGACCTGGAGTCACTCGCCCGGCACCGCGCCATCAGCGACGCGGCGCTCGTGGGCGGCGACGAGGACCTGGTCTCCGCCGTCGAGGCCGCCCAGGGGTACGGCGCACGGGTCCACCTGTGGGGCATCGAGGCGGGGGAGGGACGGAACCAGGCCGAGCCGCTCCTGTGGGAGGTCGACAGCCAGCGCACCTTCGACCTCGACTTCTGCAAGCCGTACGTCACGCGGCGACCGGTGACGACGTACGAGAACGAGGGCACCCCGCGGCCCACCCGCGAGGACGTCCGCTTCATCGGTGCGCAGATCGCGGCGGCGTGGCTGGGCGCGCGCGGCCGGGAATCGCTGGCGGACCTGCTGCCCGGCCACCCCTACCTGCCGGGATCGGTGGACCAGGAGCTCCTGGTGGAGGCCGAGCGGCTGCTCCAGCGGTCCCTGCGCGGTCACGCGGACCTGCGCCGGGCGCTGCGGGACGGCTTCTGGCAGCACCTCCAGGCGCAGTACTAGCCCCCGGCCGGCCCCTCGGCCCTCACAGGGCGTCCCAGAATCCCGCCAGCGCTTTCGCGGTCTCCTCCGGCCGGTCGGTGTTCGGTGAGTGCTGGGCACCCTCGATCACCGTCCGGTACGCGCCGAGCCGCCCGGCCATCTCGTCGATCAGCGGCACGGGCCAGGTGTCGTCCGAGTCCCCGGACACCACGTGCAACGGCAGCCCCACCGCGGCGAGTTCGGCCACGCGGTCCGGCTCCTTGGTCAACTGCCAGCCGGTGGCGATGAGTTGGGCCGGATTGTGCCGCAGCCAGCGGGCGCGCAGGGCGGTGCCGTCGAGGTCTGTTTCCTCCGGAGGGTCGAGCGCCCGCATGGCTTCCCAGACCTGATCCATCGTCATGGCGCCGAGAGCCTCCGTCAGCAGGGCGATCTTCTGCTGCTGGGCGGGCGAAACCTGGGCGGGGCCCGACGACAGGAGGGTCAGCGACGCGAACGGCGAAGCGTCGAGCAGTACGGCCGCGCGGGCGATCTGACCGCCGAGGGAGTGCCCGACAAGATGCAGCGGCGTACCGGCGGCTCGGGCCTGCGCGAGGGCGTCGAGCCCCAACTCCTGCTGTGCGTACCCCTCTTGGCCCTGCGGGCCCTCGGACTCGTACTGCCCGCGCCCGTCGACCGCGACGACCCGGTAACCCGCCTGCGCGAGGGGCACCAGCATCGCGATGAAGTCTTCCTTGCTCCCGGTGTACCCGGGCAGCAGCAGCGCGGTGCCTCTGGGCTCCGGGAGCGGTGGCTCGGCTTCGAGTGCGGCGAAAACGCCGCGCGAGGTGCGCAGGGGGAGCGCGCGGGTGCCGGGGGGCGGGGTGAATGTGGGCGGCCTGCTCATGCGACGAGGCTAACGCGCCGATGGCCCGGCCCCCGCGAACGGGAACCGGGCCATCGGGACGGCGGGCTGAGCCTGCGCTCAGCCGCGCTGCTTGCTCAGCTCTCCGGCTGGGCGGCAGCGGCCGCGCGGTTGCGGCGGCGCGGTGCCTTCACCGGAGCGGCCTGGGCCTCGGCGGACGTGGCGGCCTCGGTGACGGCCTCGGCCGGCTTGGCGGCGCGGGCGCGGCGGCGGGGCGCCTTGGGGGCGGCCTCGGGCTCCGTCGCGGGGACGGGGACCGTCGCCTCGACTGTTTCGACTGCGGCGTCGGCGGTGCGCGTGCGGCGGCGGGTGCGCTTGGGCGCCTCCGGCTCCGCTGCGGGGGCCGGTGCCTCGACTGTTTCGACTGCGGCGTCGGCGGTGCGGGCGCGGGTGCGGCGGGCGCGCTTCGGGGCCTCGGGCTCCGTCGCGGGGGCCGGTGCCTCGACCGTTTCGACCGTCTCGACGGTTTCAGCCGGGGCGTCGGCGGTGCGCGTGCGGCGGCGGGTGCGCTTGGGCGCCTCGGGTGCCTCCGCCGGGGCGGGGACCGCTGCCTCGACTGCCTCGGCTGCGGCGGCGCGGGTACGGCGGCGCGGCTTCTTCGGGGCCTCGGGCTCCGCCGCCGGGGCCGGAACCGGAGCCTCCAGCGTCTCCACCGCGGCCTCCGTCGCACGGGTGCGGCGGCGACGGCGGGGGGTACGGGCCTCGGCGGGAGCCTCGGGAGCCGCATCGGCCTCCGGCGCCTCGGTGGCCGTGGGGCCACCGGAGACCGCCGTCGCCTCGTCCGCCGACACCGGCGCGCCATTGCGCGTACGACGACGCTGACGCGGCGTACGCGGGGCACGCTCCTCAACGACGGCCGGCGCGGCGGCCGCAGCGGCCGGTGCGGACTTGCGCCCGCGGCCACCCGTCTCGCCGAGGTCCTCGACCTGCTCCGCGCGCAGACCCGCACGGGTCCGGTCGGCCCGGGGCAGTATGCCCTTCGTACCGACGGGGATGCACAGGATCTCGTACAGGTGAGCCGACGTGGAGTACGTCTCCTCCGGCTCGTCGAACGGCAGGTCCAGCGCCTTGTTGATGAGCTTCCAGCGCGGGATGTCGTCCCAGTCGACCAGCGTGACGGCGATGCCCTTCGCGCCGGCGCGGCCGGTGCGGCCGACGCGGTGCAGGTACGTCTTCTCGTCCTCGGGCGTCTGGTAGTTGATGACGTGGGTCACACCCTCGACGTCGATACCGCGCGCGGCGACGTCGGTGCAGACCAGCACGTCGACCTTGCCGTTGCGGAACGCGCGCAGCGCCTGCTCACGCGCTCCCTGGCCGAGGTCGCCGTGGACCGCGCCGGAGGCGAAGCCGCGCTTCTCGAGCTGCTCGGCGATGTCCGCGGCGGTGCGCTTCGTACGGCAGAAGATCATCGCGAGTCCGCGGCCGTCGGCCTGGAGGATGCGGGAGACGAGCTCCGGCTTGTCCATGTTGTGCGCGCGGAAGACGTGCTGCGTGATGTTCGCGACGGTCGCGCCCTCGTCGTCGGGCGACGTGGCGCTGATGTGCGTCGGCTGTGACATGTACTTGCGGGCGAGGCTGATGACGGCGCCCGGCATGGTCGCCGAGAACAGCATCGTCTGACGCTTCGGCGGCAGCATCTTCATGATCTTCTCGACGTCGGGCAGGAAGCCCAGGTCGAGCATCTCGTCGGCCTCGTCCAGGACGAGCGAACGCACGTGGGAAAGGTCGAGCTTCTTCTGGCCCGCGAGGTCGAGGAGACGACCGGGCGTACCGACGACGATGTCGACGCCCTTCTTGAGCGCCTCGACCTGGGGCTCGTACGCACGGCCGCCGTAAATGGCGAGCACGCGGACGTTGCGGACCTTGCCAGCGGTCAGCAGGTCGTTGGTGACCTGCTGGCACAGCTCACGGGTCGGTACGACGACGAGCGCCTGCGGGGCCTCGGTCAGCTTCTCGGGCTTGGCCCGGCCGGCCTCGACGTCCGCGGGGACGGTCACGCGCTCGAGCAGCGGAAGGCCGAAGCCGAGCGTCTTGCCGGTGCCGGTCTTGGCCTGGCCGATGACGTCGCTGCCGGAGAGCGCGACGGGGAGCGTCATCTCCTGGATGGGAAAGGGGGACATGATGCCGACGGCTTCAAGGGCCTCGGCGGTCTCGGAAAGAATCCCGAGGTCTCGGAACGTAGTCAGGGTGCTGCCTCTTCTGTGAGACGCGACGCGACGCGAACGAAGGGGGTCGTACCGTGCCTGTTTTCGTCCGGCCATAAAAATGGGCCGGGAGGCGCGGGACCACGTGCCGTCGCTCAAGCGCTCGTGTCGCTGAGGGGGCCCCTCATCTTGCGGTCGTACGCCTTGGTACGCCCCGCGTGGAGGGCTGTCGGGTCGGAGCCGATCGGGCCACCGACCGGGCATCCTCATTCAATTGCGCCGCGAAATGCCCTGGGCACTCTGCTAGCGCTTTACCACTGTACCCCGGAATCGCGCAGGTGTGTCGGTACGATTTACCGCATCGGGGTCGGGGCAGTGGCTGACCAGGCCCTTACGTACCTGGGAGAGCGGGCTATTGTGCGGTTCATGGAGACGCCTGACAACGCCACTGCACCCGAAGAGACACCCCGCACCGGTATCGCCGCCCAGGACTGGGCGACGGCGTCCACCGAGCCGAATTACCACGCCGCGGTCGTGGACCTGCTGGGCGCGCTCGCGTACGGAGAGCTGGCGGCCTTCGAGCGCCTGGCCGAGGACGCGAAGCTCGCCCCGACGCTCGCCGACAAGGCCGAGCTGGCGAAGATGGCGTCGGCGGAATTCCACCACTTCGAGCGGCTGCGGGACCGGCTGACCGCGATCGACGAGGAGCCGACGGCCGCGATGGAGCCCTTCGCGAAGGCGCTCGACGACTTCCACCGCCAGACCGCCCCGTCCGACTGGCTTGAGGGCCTGGTCAAGGCGTACGTCGGCGACTCGATCGCCAGTGACTTCTACCGCGAGGTCGCGGAGCGGCTCGACTCGGACACCCGCGGGCTGGTGCTCGCCGTCCTCGACGACACGGGCCACGGGAACTTCGCGGTGGAGAAGGTGCGCGCCGCGATCGAGGCGGACCCGCGCTGCGGCGGCCGGCTCGCGCTGTGGGCGCGCAGGCTGATGGGCGAGGCGCTCTCGCAGGCGCAGCGGGTCGTGGCGGACCGCGACGCGCTCTCCACGATGCTGGTGGGCGGCGTCGCCGACGGGTTCGACCTGGCGGAAGTGGGACGGATGTTCTCGCGGATCACCGAGGCCCACACCAAGCGCATGGCGGCGCTGGGCCTGGCGGCGTAACGCCGCATCCGGAAGGACCGGGCGTTACGCCGCCGCCGAACGGCGGATGCGGCCCCTGGGGCGGATGAGGAGCGACAGCAGAACCGCTCCCACTGCCACCGCGCCGATCAGTGTCGCCACGACATGACCCGGGCCGAGTGCGGAATGTGTGACATACGCACCGAACAGGGCCCCGAGCGGTCCCGCGGTCAGGACCACGCGCCGCGCGGGCAGCCGGTCGCCGAGCCGGTGGGCAGCCGCCCAGGCGAGGGCGAAGCCGAGGGCGATGGAGCCGAGAGCTTCCAGGATCACGTGGTTTCCTCCCGTGCGGCCAGGGTGCAAATGGGTCGTAGCCCGTACTACCCCCACCTCGCGGAAGGCAACCCTCCCCGGGCCCGGCGAGCAGGGCCGGCGTACGAGGAACACACGAACAGACGGAACCGGCCCGGTGGGAAGTCCCACCGGGCCGGTTCCGTCTGCGTACTGCTGTGTGGTGCTGCTCTGCAGCCGACGCCTACAGCGCGCCGAAGCCCACCCTGCGCGTCGCCGGCTCGCCGATCTCTACGTAGGCGATCCGGTCAGCGGGAACGAGGACCGTACGGCCCTTCTCGTCCTTGAGGCTGAGCAGCTGCGCCTTGCCGGCCAGCGCGTCGGATACCGCGCGCTCGACCTCCTCGGCGGACTGCCCGCTCTCCAGAACGATCTCCCGGGGCGCGTGCTGCACGCCGATCTTGACCTCCACGGCTATGTCCCTCCGACGGTGTGCTGCGGTGCGCGGTCAGCCGCGCCGTACGCAGCACACATTAGCCCGGTGAGGGGACCCCGAACGCTCCGGCGCCGCACGCCAGAAGCGAACACGCACCGGGAACACGCTCCGGGCAGCTGCCGAAAACGCCGCGTCAGTGCTCGCTGCCGTGCAGCGGGAAGCCCGCGATGCCGCGCCAGGCGAGCGACGTCAACAACTGCACCGCAGTGTCGCGCGGGATCGTGCTGCCGCTGGAGAGCCAGTAGCGGGCGACCACCTGCGACACGCCGCCCAGGCCGACGGCCAGCAGCATCGACTCGTCCTTGGACAGGCCGGTGTCCTCGGCGATGACCTCACTGATCGCCTCGGCGCACTGCAGTGACACACGGTCGACGCGCTCGCGCACGGCCGGCTCGTTCGTCAGATCCGACTCGAAGACCAGCCGGAACGCGCCGCCCTCGTCCTCGACGTACGCGAAATAGGCGTCCATCGTCGCGGCCACGCGCAGCTTGTTGTCCGTGGTCGAGGCGAGGGCCGTACGAACCGCCTGGAGCAGCGATTCGCAGTGCTGGTCCAGGAGGGCCAGGTACAGCTCCAGCTTTCCCGGGAAGTGCTGGTACAGGACCGGCTTGCTCACGCCGGCCCGCTCGGCGATGTCGTCCATCGCCGCCGCGTGGTACCCCTGCGCGACAAAGACCTCCTGCGCCGCGCCCAGAAGTTGATTGCGTCGGGCTCGGCGGGGCAGGCGTGTGCCGCGTGGGCGCGCCGCCTCTGTCTGCTCGGTGGCTGTCACGCCGCCTCCCATGTCTTTCAGTGTCGCGGCCTTTCAACAGCACGGCCGTTCCGTGCGCCGTGTGCGCCGCGCCGCCATCGTACTTTTGGGTAACCCGGGAGCGCGCGGTGCGGACGGAGAATTTCACGGACCGGACGGCTACGGAAGGCCGATCACGTGCTGATCAGGTGCCGGACGGGGCTTTGGGCCGGCCCCGTCAGCGATAGTCGTCCTCGTCGACGGTGACCACGCGGGCCTGCTCGGCGGCGTCCCCGTCGGCCGCCTCCCCGGTGTCGATGCCGGTCGGACGGTCGTCGTGGGTCTGCTGCCATTCCGTGCGCTGCTCTGCGGCGTCCGCCTCGGAGGCGTCGTTGTCGAGCTCGTCGGGTTCGTCGAGGGACTCCACTTCTGCGAAGGTCTCCGGGTCGGTCGGATCGACAGACATCTGGCTGCCTTTCGGGAGGAAGCACGGGCCGGCGCGTACGCCCTTTGCTCCGAGGGTAGATCTGTGACGGCGAACACACGATTCAGTGCGTGATCGTCTCGTAACATTGCCGCATGTCTTCGACCGAGCTGCCCGGATCCAGCCTCGCCGCCGCCACGGTGGTGCCGCGGGTCAGTGCCGTCCGGGTCGCCGAGGGGGAGAAGCTGCGGTGCGTCACCCTGCCGGGGCTGACGCTGAACGTACGCACCCGGCCTCCGGCGCGCACCGGACTGCCGCCCGCGCTGTACGTGCACGGGCTCGGCGGGTCCTCGCAGAACTGGTCCGCCCTGATGCAGGCGCTCGACACGCACCTCGACGGCGAGGCGGTCGACCTGCCCGGCTTCGGGGACTCCCCGCCGCCGGACGACGGCAACTACTCGGTCAGCGGGCAGGCGCGCGCCTGCATCCGGCTGCTCGACGCGAGCGGACGCGGACCGGTGCACCTGTTCGGCAACTCGCTGGGCGGCGCCGTCGCCACCCGCATCGCGGCCGTCCGGCCCGACCTGGTGCGCACGCTCACGCTCGTATCGCCCGCCCTTCCGGAGATCCGGGTGCAGCGCACGGCGGTGCCGACCGCGCTGCTCGCGCTGCCGGGGATCGCCTCGCTGTTCGCCCGGCTCAGCAAGGACTGGACGGCGGAGCAGCGCACGCGCGGCGTGATGGCGCTCTGTTACGGCGATCCCGAGGCGGTCACGCCCGAGGCCTTCCAGCACGCCGTGGACGAGATGAAGCGGCGGCTGGAGCTGCCGTACTTCTGGGACGCGATGACGCGGTCCGCGCGGGGCATCGTCGACGCGTACACACTGGGCGGCCAGCACGGTCTGTGGCGGCAGGCGGAGCGGGTGCTCGCGCCGACGCTGCTGGTGTACGGAGGGCGGGATCAGCTCGTGTCGTACCGTATGGCGCGCAGGGCTGCCGCGGCGTTCCGCGATGCGCGGCTGCTGACCATGCCCGACGCGGGGCACGTGGCGATGATGGAATATCCGGAGGCGGTCGCCAGCGCTGTCCGGGAACTGATCAATGACAGCGGTAGGAGCTGATCCGGCGCGTGGGACGTCATAGTCGCCGAGGCCCCGCACCCAAGGGGGCTGCCGAGAAACCCGCCATACCGGGGCCCGGTGGGGCATCCGCGGCAGGTCCGGACGCGGGAGGCGGACGACGCGGACGGGTGAGAGACGCGGCGTACGACGCCGCGTCGGCGCCCGCGCCCCAGCGGCCACAGCAGCAGCATCAGCAGTACGGCGGCACTCCGGCTCACGGGGTGCCGCAAGTGCGCGGTGGGCACCCCGAGCAGCGGGAGACCGGCGGCGGCTGGGGCGTCGCGCCCGGTGGCAGGTACGGCGACTGGCAGGGGGCGCCTCGCGGGCCGCACGGGCCGCAGGGATCCCATGGGCCGTCGCAGAGCCCGCCCGGAGCGCAGGCCCAGTCCCAGGGCCCGTCACCGTCCCAGGCGCAGGCACGGTACGGGGCGGCCGGGGCCCGGATACCGGGACCGCGGCAGGAGTTCGTCGAGGCGTTCGACGCCCCGCCGAGGGTCCCGTCGGCGGCCGATCCGTTCGGCCCGGTCGCCGACCGCGGCCCCGACGACGAGAGCGCGGCCACGGGCGCAGCCGCGACCGACGCCGGCCACGGCGACGATCTCCAAGACGGCCATGGCGGCCATGACGGCCACGACGCCACCCCGGCCAAGGGCGGCAAGGGACGGACCTTCACCGGGATCGCCGCAGCCGCGGTGACCACCGTGCTCGCCGTCGTCGTGGCCGGGCAGGTCGCCCAGGTGGAGAAGGACCCCGGCGCGGTCCCGGCCGCGGGGGACAGGAGCACCCTCGACAGTGACGCCTCTCGTTCGGACGCCCGGCCCACCCCGTCGCAGGAAGCGGCGGCCGCCCCGGCGACGTACGAGCAGCAGATGACCCGGACGTACCCGATCGACCCGAAGCTGACGGGCCGGGGCGAGTTCCAGGCGATCGGCGGGTTCGACAAGGCACCCGGCAAGGGGCAGAAGTACGCGTACCGGGTGGACGTCGAGAAGGGGCTCGGCCTGGACGGCGCTGTCTTCGCACGCGCCGTGCAGGAGACCCTCAACGACGACCGGAGCTGGGCGCACAACGGCGCCATGACGTTCGAGCGGATCTCCTCCGGGCGGCCCGACTTCGTCATCACGCTCGCGAGCCCGGGCACCACCGGTGTGTGGTGTGCGAAGTCCGGCCTCGACACGCTCTCCGGGAACGTCTCGTGCGATTCGGCGGCGACCGAGCGCGTCATGATCAACGCGTACCGGTGGGCGCAGGGGGCCGAGACGTTCGGCAAGGAAAACATGTTCGCGTACCGGCAGATGCTCATCAATCATGAGATCGGCCACCGGCTCGGGCACGGTCACAAGAATTGCGAGACGCCCGGCGAATTCGCGCCGATCATGCAGCAGCAGACGAAGTCGCTCGACATCGGCGGCATCGAGTGCAAGCCCAACGCATGGGTGTTTCCCGGCAGTTGAGCCCCGCTGCGCACTGGCCGCAGCCTGACACTCCGTAATCGGAAAGCCTCCTAGCGCGACGGAACGCTACCGCGCGGCGAAAGTTACGCGTGTTCACCCCTTTTGGTGGCGCGATGGACAACCGTCCGTCGCGTCACCGGCATGTCCGCATACGGTCGGTCCCGCTGCGAGTCGCCGGACCAACGGCGGCCGTGCACAAGGGAGATCGGGGGTGTGCTCATGCGCATCGGACTGCTCACGGAGGGTGGCTACCCGTATGCGACGGGTGAGTCCAGGCTCTGGTGCGACCGGCTCGTGCGCGGGCTCGCGCAGCACGAATTCGACATCTACGCCCTGAGCCGCAGCGCCCGCCAGGAGGCGCAGGGCTGGATTCAGCTGCCGCCCCAGGTGCAGCGCGTGCGCACGGCCCCGCTGTGGGCGCCGGAGGACGACGGCGGTACGTACGGCCGGCGCGAACGGCGCCGCTTCGCCGGGCACTTCGGGGAGCTGGCCGGCGCGCTCTGCGCCCCTGAGGAGGAAGCCGCGGGCGACCGCTTCGCCGCCGGGCTCTACGGGCTCGCGGAGCTGGCCGGCGAGCACGGCGGGCTGCACGCCGCCCTGCGCTCGGAAGTCGCCGTACGCGCCCTTGAATCCGCCTGCCGCGCACCCGGGGCCAACCGCGCCGTACAAGCGGCGAAAGTCCCCGACTACCTCGAATTCGTCGACCTGCTGGAGCGCGCCCTGCGGCCCCTCTCGCTGGACTGGTACGACGACGAGAGCCTCGGCGCGGTCGACCTGTGCCACG
Organism: Streptomyces sp. TRD_SC_5; assembly: GCF_056836825.1. Lineage (NCBI taxonomy): Bacteria > Bacillati > Actinomycetota > Actinomycetes > Kitasatosporales > Streptomycetaceae > Streptomyces > Streptomyces sp. TRD_SC_5. The sequence goes on from NZ_JBWZZS010000001.1 coordinate 4,881,271, forward strand.
CGGCTTCGGGCGGGTCCGCCGCTCTGCCGGGGCTGCTGGGCAAACGCTTCTTCGGCGTTCCGCTGCTGGTCACCGAGTACGGCGTACAGCTGCGGGCGCGCTACCTGGCGGCGGGTGACACCGCGCGCAGTGCGCCGGTACGGGCGCTGCTCGCCGCGTTCCACGGCAAGCTCGCCGCCGAGGTGTACGACCGGGCCACGCTCATCACGCCGGGCAATACGCACGCCAGGCGGTGGCAGGAGCGGTGCGGCGCCGACCGCGCCAAGCTTCGTACCGTCTACCCCGGCATGGAGTCCGACCGCTTCGCGGCCCTGGGGGAGGGGGGCGACAGCGGCGACCCTCACACGCTGGTCTGGGTCGGCCGCGTCGAGCCGGCCAAGGACCTCGTCTCGCTGCTGCACGCCTTCGCCGAGGTGCGAAAGGCGGAGCCGCGGGCGCGGCTGCGCATCGTTCACAACCAGCACGGGCAGGGCGCCGAGGCCGCCGCGTATCTCGGGCACTGCGAGGCGCTCGCCGCGCAGATGTTCCCCGACGAGGCCGCTGACCAGCACGCCGTCGGCGACAACCCCGTCTCCTTCGAGGAGATCGGCGGGCCCGAGGTGCCGGACCTGACGGACGCGTACGCCGCAGGCAGCGTGGTCGTCCTCTCCAGCGTCGTCGAGGGCTTCCCGATCAGCCTCGTCGAGGCGATGTTCTGCGGGCGGGCCACGGTCTCGACGGACGTCGGCGCGGTCGTCGAAGTCATCGGCGGTACGGGCCTGGTGGTCCCGCCGCGCAACCCCCGCGCACTGGCCGACGCCTGCGTGGCGCTGATGCGCGACCCGGAGCGGCGCGAACGGCTGGGAGCGGCGGCGCGCGCACGTGCGCTCGAACTCTTCACTGTCGAGCAGAACCTCGCGGCATTTCGAGGCATTTACCTGGAGTTGATCTCGCACTGCCCGGTGCGGCGAGAGCCGGTGGGCGCGGACGGCGAACCCCTGCTCTTCGCCCACCCGGCGGAAGCGCACGTGCCGGTCCGGTGGGCCGGCGGTGCGGCGAGCGGCGGCTCGGCCGCCCCGAGCTGGGCGGATGCGGCAGATCTGTCGCGGCGGGTGGGCGCGAGCGCCGGGTCGGGACCGGGGGAGTGCGATGTCTGAGCGACGCAGTGGTCAGGACCCGGCGAGACCTCCGGCGCCCGCGACAGAGCCTGCCGGCGCGATCGAAACCACGACGGCTGCGACCGCGACGGTCGTGAAGACCGCCACCTGGGACGCAGCGCCTGCGGCGGCTGTGACCGCAGCGACCGTCGGGGCCGTACCTGTTGCGAGCAGGGCCGCAAGCACGAACGGCAGCGAAGGAGGCACGGCGATGGGCGCATCCCGTACGCCGGCTGTTCCCGGCGGGGGTGCGTGGGACGCGCCCCGTACGCCCGCGAGTCCCGGCGCGTGGGATGCCGATGCGCCGCCACTGGCGGCCGCGCCCGTCGCGTCCGTCGGTGCCGCTTCGCCGCCGAGGCGTGGGCCCGCCGATCCGGTGCGGGCGCTCATGCACCGGCACCGGGAGCTGTGCGAGCGGGCCGTCGACCCGCTGGAGATCGCCGCCGGGCTCGAAGCGCACGGGGTGACCGACAGGACCGCCGCGCGTTTCCGCCACCGGGACGTCTTCGCGCTCGCCGAGGAGCTGTACGCACGCGTGCCGCGGGTCGGTGACAGTGCCGGGCGTGCCCCGGCGCGCGAGGCCCCCGCGCACGCCGGCTGGATCGCGTACGCGCTGCTGCCCGGCGTGGCGTGCGCCCTCACGGCCGCCGGGCTCGAACTCACCACCGGGGGCGTGTGGTTGGCGGTCGGCGTGACGGGGGTGCTGGTCGTCGCGGTCGCCCTCGCCCTCTGCCTGCGTCACGGGCCCCTGCGCGCCGAGGGGCGCACAGCGCCCGCCGCACGCGTGTGGGTGTGCTGGCTGCTCGGATACGCCGTCTTCGGCGACGGGCTGCTCGGCCGGCTCATCGCCGGCGGCCCGGACGGGCCCTGGCCGATGGAGACGACCACTCTCGTCGCCCTCGCCGCTGCGGCGGCCCCGGCCGCCTGGTGCGCACACCTTCTCGCCGTACAGGCGCGGCGCAAACTCGCCGCGAGCCGCGGCACCGAGGAGTTCGGCGCGTCGGTACGCCCCCTCCTGCTCGCCGTCACCGGGCTGTTCGTGGGCGTACTCCTCTGCCTCCAGATCGCGGTGGGAAGCGTGACCGGCGGCAGCGGCCGGGCCGCCCTGGCGGCCGGGGTGGCCCTCGGCGCGCTCCTGTTCCTCGCCCGGCTGCTCACCGTTCACGGCTTCCCCCGGCCCGCGTCCGCCGGGCTCGCCGCCGCAGCCGCCTTGCAGGTCACCGCCCTTTCCGCCGTACTGGCAGCCCGACTGCCCGGCTGCGGCTTCCTTGCCCGGCCCGTCGAGCACCTCGTCGGTGCCGTTGGCGTGGGCGCCGTCCCGGCCGTCGCCTGCGCCGCCGCCGCGACCGGCCTGCTCGTCCACGCCACCGTGGCCCTCTCCCGCGCCTCGGCCCACGCCGGGCGGCGCGGGGCCGACGACCCGTACCCGGCGCGGGCGCCGCACGGACAGCAGAGTCCGCATTGACCGCACCGAATCCGCCACAGCCCTCCCGCGGAGCCGACGCCGCGGGCGTACACCGCAGCACTCACCGCATCACCGCCACATCCCCGAAGGAGAACGTGAACATGACCCCCCAACCCCCAACTTCCGCCGGTCGGCACCGAGGGGACGCGCGATGAGGGTGCTGCTGCTGGGTGCCAACGGATATCTCGGCCGCTTCGTCGCCGACCGGCTGCTCGCCGACCCGGCCGTGCAGCTCACCGCCCTCGGGCGGGGCGACGACGCCGACGTACGGTTCGACCTCGCCACCGGCAGTCCCGGCGCGCTGACCCGCTTCCTCAACGCCGTCCACCCCGGCGTCGTCATCAACTGCGCCGGCGCCACGCGCGGCGGCGCCCGCGACCTGACCCGGCACAACACCGTCGCCGTCGCCACCGTCTGCGAGGCCCTGCGTCGCAGCGGCTGCGGGGCGCGGCTCGTACAGCTGGGATGCGCCGCCGAGTACGGGCCCTCCCAGCCGGGATCGTCCACCGCCGAGGACGCCGTACCCCGCCCCGGCGGCCCGTACGGCGTGAGCAAACTGGCCGCGACCGAGCTGGTGCTCGGCTCCGGGCTCGACGCCGTCGTGCTCCGGGTCTTCTCGCCGGTCGGGCCCGGTACGCCCGCCGGCTCGCCGCTCGGGCGGCTCGCCGAGGCGATGCGCCGCGCGATGCAGTCCGGGGACGGCGAGCTGAAGCTCAGCGGACTCGGCGTACAGCGCGACTTCGTCGACGTGCGCGACGTGGCGCGCGCCGTGCACGCCGCCTCGCTGTCCGCCGCGCAGGGCGCCGTCAACATCGGCACCGGGCGCGCGGTCCGGCTGCGGGACGCCGCCGCGGTCCTGGCCAGGGTCGCCGGCTACGGCGGCGCCCTGCACGAACTCGACGCGCCGTCCGGTTACGTCCCGGGCAGCGCGGCAGCGGCTGCGCGCAACGGGGGAGTGGGCAGCGTGCTCTCCTCGGTGGGCGCGCCGCGTGGGGAGGTGTCCCCGGAGCACCTGGGCGGCGCGCCGTACCCCTACCCGGACGGCTGCGGCAGCTGGCAGCAGGCCGATGTGCGCACCGCGCGCGACCGGCTCGGCTGGCGGCCCCGGATCAATCTGGAGGAGTCGCTCGCCGACATCTGGATGGAGGCGGCATGCCGCATCTGACCAGGCCCCGGCGCGCGCAGCCCGCGACCGCCGCCGACCGGATGGGTGTCGGTGTTCCCGGGTACGCCCATCCGCTCGTCGCCCCGGTCGAGTGGGGCGAACTGACCCGCCCGGGAACGCCGTTGCACTGGGTGGTGCTCAACGTGTCGAACGGCCCGGGCGACCGCCCCGACCCGCACTGCCTGGAGGCCGCGGGGCGCATCCGTAACGCCGGTGTCCGAGTGCTGGGGCGGCTCGACATGGCGTACGGGACGTGCTCCTTCGGCGAGCTCGTCTCCGACGCGCACCGGTTCCGCGACTGGTACCGGGTCGACGGTTTCTATCTGGACCGCTGTCCCACCGACCGGACGGACCTGGCCCGGGTGCGCCGGGTGACCAGTACCGTGTCCGAGCTGGCCGAGGGCGGCGGCCACCTGGTTCTCGGCCACGGCACGCACCCCTGCCCCGGCTACGCCGAGATCGCCGACCAGCTGGTGACGTTCTCCGGTCCATGGACGGACTACCGCTGGTCACAGGTGGCGGAGTGGACGGCGGACCACCCGCCGGAGCGCTTCTGCCACCTGGTGCACGGGGTGCCGCGTACGCATCTGGAGGAGGCCGTACGTATCGCCCGCTGGCAGGGCGCCGGGACTGTCTTCATGACGGATCGGACGGCCGGCGGGGACGGTGGCGACAGCGGCGGACAGAACGATCCATTTGAGGCGCTGCCCGGCTACTGGGACGAAATCGTCTCGCGGATCGGACCGGGTGTCTCGGAATGAGAAGGGGCGTGGCAGTGTTACGCGGAGAACAACCGTACTGATTGACCGACCTACGGAGTCCCCGTGTCGCTGCCACCCCTGGTCGAGCCCGCTGCCGAGCTCACTGTTGACGAGGTTCGCAGGTACTCCCGCCACCTGATCATCCCGGATGTCGGGATGGACGGGCAGAAGCGGCTGAAGAACGCCAAGGTGCTCGCCGTGGGCGCTGGCGGCCTGGGCTCGCCCGCGCTCATGTACCTCGCGGCGGCCGGTGTCGGCACGCTCGGCATCGTGGAGTTCGACGAGGTCGACGAGTCGAACCTCCAGCGCCAGATCATCCACAGCCAGGCCGACATCGGCCGCTCGAAGGCCGAGTCCGCCCGGGACTCGGTCCTCGGCATCAACCCCTACGTGAATGTCGTCCTTCACGAAGAGCGGCTCGAAGCCGAGAACGTGATGGAGATCTTCTCCCAGTACGACCTGATCGTTGACGGCACCGACAACTTCGCGACCCGTTACCTGGTCAACGACGCGTGCGTGCTGCTGAACAAGCCGTACGTCTGGGGCTCGATCTACCGCTTCGACGGCCAGGCGTCCGTGTTCTGGTCCGAGCACGGCCCCTGCTACCGCTGCCTCTACCCGGAGCCCCCGCCGCCGGGCATGGTCCCGTCCTGCGCCGAGGGCGGCGTGCTGGGCGTGCTCTGCGCGTCCATCGGCTCGATCCAGGTCACCGAGGCGATCAAGCTGCTGGCCGGTGTGGGAGACCCGCTGGTCGGCCGGCTGATGATCTACGACGCCCTGGAGATGCAGTACCGCCAGGTCAAGGTCCGCAAGGACCCCGACTGCGCGATCTGCGGCGAGAACCCGACCGTCACCGAGCTCATCGACTACGAGGCCTTCTGCGGTGTCGTGTCCGAGGAGGCGCAGGAGGCGGCGCTCGGCTCCACGATCACTCCCAAGCAGCTCAAGGAGTGGATCGACGGCGACGAGAAGATCGACATCATCGACGTCCGCGAGCCGAACGAGTACGAGATCGTCTCGATCCCCGGTGCGCGTCTGATTCCCAAGAACGAGTTCCTGATGGGCTCCGCTCTCCAGGACATGCCGCAGGACAGGCGCATCGTCCTGCACTGCAAGACGGGTGTCCGCAGTGCGGAGGTCCTCGCGGTGCTGAAGTCGGCGGGCTTCTCGGACGCGGTGCACGTCGGTGGCGGAGTCATCGGCTGGGTCAACCAGATCGAGCCGCAGAAGCCGATCTACTAGTCGTACGTACGAAAGGGCCGCCCCGCACATGTTGTGTGCGGGACGGCCCCTTCGCGCTTCCCGGGGCTTCAGCGCCCCCGGACCAGCAGCTCGGCAACCCTTTCGAGCGCCGCGGGCGCCAGATTGCGGCGCAGTACCTCCACGAGCTCCTCCGGCGTACCCCGGCTGTCGAGGGTGATTACGCCGTAATCGCGCCTCCGCGCCTTGGGTACGGCCGCCGGCGGCTCCTGCGACGTGCCGGGCAGTTGCTGCTCGTCGCGCGGCAGCCGCGCGATCCGCCGGGCGTCCTCGACCGAGACCCGGCCGTCGGCCAGCGCCTCCTGAAGATCCTCGCGCAGCCTCATCAGCGACAGTCGCTGCGAGACGAACCCCTGTGTCTTGCCGATACGAGCGGCCACCTGCCGTTGCGAGTAGCCGTACGAGGTGATCAGGCCCTGGATGGCCTGGGCCTGTTCCAGCTCGGTGAGATCGTCGCGCTGGACGTTCTCGATGAGTGCGTCCTCGTCGGTGCGGGTCGCGTCCTCCCGTACGAGAACCGGTACCTCACTCAGTCCCGCGAGCTTCGCGGCCGCGAGCCTGCGGTGGCCGTGCAGGACGACGTACGGGGCGTCGCCGACCGCCGCCTCGTGCTGCGGATGCGCGGCGAGGAAGGCACCTCGGGAGACGACGCCGAGGGCCTGGAGCACCCCGCGTTCGCGCAGCGTCTCCGCCAGGCCGTCGAGGTCGCGCAGCTCGTGGCGCGGGTTGTCCGGGTTCTCGGCGAGGTCCGTGACGGGGACGGTCAGCTGGTACGTGTCCCGCCCGGTGGGCGGCGCGGGGGCGCCGCCCGGGGTGAGCAGGGTAGCGAGGTCGGTGCGGCGCCCCATCAGCGGGCCACCGCCTTCTTGGCGGCCCGGGAGCGCCTGGGCCTGGCCGGGGCCGGGATCACCGCGAGGCCGACCTCCAGGGCGAGCCGGAAGAAGTCCTCGCGGGCCTGGAGTGCGACGCGGTTGGCGCCGTACTGCGTGACGACGAGGCCGTCCGCCGATGCGCGGGTGTGCAGCTTGTAGTGGCGTACGACGGTCCGCGCGAGCGGCCAGCCCTGCGCCTCGACGAACGCCCGGGTCTGATCGAGGTCCGCCTTGCCGTCGCGCGGGTCCCAGTTGTTGATGACCACCCGGAACGGCAGTCCGCGCGGCTTCACCACGCGCTCGATGGTGCGCTGGGTGGGCTGGAAGCCGAGCGGCTCGGGCTCGATCGGCACGATCACGTCGTGCGCGCTGTCGAGGACGGCGCGCAGCGCGTCGGCGGCGGCCCCCTTCCCGAGCGGATCGTCGCCGTCGGTCCCGGCGAGGTCGAGCCAGCCGGGCGTATCGACGAAGACGTGCTGGGCGGAGGGGATGCGGGAGAGCGCGGCGAGGCCGGGGAGGTCGTCGTGCGCCTGCACGAAGTCGAACGGCAGGCCGTCGCCGACCCGTTCCGACCACCATACGGCGGAGCCCTGCGGGTCGATCGAGACGGCGACGACGGGCGGGCGCTCGCCCTCGGGCCCGGCGCCGAGCACGTCGGCTGTGACGGCGGCGAGGTTGACGGCGAGCGTGGATTTACCCACGCCGCCCTTCTGATTGAGGATCACGTGTACGTGTGCCACGACCACTCACTCTCCCTGATTCGCGCAAATCCGACATTCGGGATTTACGGTCACTGTGACAGTGGTGCGCCGACGCGCGCCGCATACACGCCGGAGGGCGGCGTCGGCGTCGGCGCCGTCAGGAGCAGGTGGTGTTGTTCGCCGGGACCCGGCCGTCGAGGAAGTACGGGTCGACGGCGCGCGCTATGCAGGGATTGCCGTTCAGGTACGCGCCGTGGCCCTCGCCCTCGAAGGTGATCTGTACGCCCACGCCCTCGCCCAGCTCCTCGACCATCCGCAGTGAGCCCTCGTACGGCGTGGCCGAGTCGCCCGTGCCGCCGATCACCAGGACCGGGGCCGAGCCCTTCGCCCCGACCTCGGGCGTCACATGCTCCCCCTCGACCGGCCAGGAGGCGCACCAGCCGGCCAGGTCCCACGCCAGGTAGGGCCCGAAGACGGGGGAGACCTCGCGGAAGTCGGCGAGGTGGGTCGCCCTGACCTGGTCGCCGCTCACGCGTCCCTTGGCGTCGGCGCAGGATATGGCGCGCTGGGCGTGGTGGTCCGTGCCGTAGCGCCCCTGCCCGTCGCGGTTGTTGTACCTGTCGGCGTGCTTCAGGAGCGTGGAGCCGTCGCCGTTCTCCGCCGCGCGCAGGGAGGCGGTGAGGCCGGGCCAGCTGTCCTCGCTGTAGAGCTGCGCGACGATGCCGGTGGTCGCGAGGCTCTGGGTGAGCGGGCGGCTCGTTCCGGTCGTCAGCGGCTTCTTGTCGAGCCGGTCGAGGAGCCGCACGACGCGCGCGGTGCCGGCCTCGGCGGTGGTGCCGGTGCTCTTGAAGTAGTTCTCCAGGGCGCGCTGGAACCCCAGGGCCTGGTTGCGGGAGTGACGGACGATGTCCGCCGACGGGTCGACGACCGCGTCCAGCGCCATGCGCCCGACGTTCCCCGGGAACAGGTGGGCGTACGTGCCGCCCAGCTCGGTGCCGTAGGAGAAGCCGAAGTAGTGCAGCTTCTTGTCGCCCAGTACCTGGCGGATCAGGTCCATGTCGCGGGCGGCGCTGCTCGTCGCGACGTACGGCAGGACCTTGCCGGAGCGCTGGGCGCAGCCCGCGCCGAAGGCGGCCGCGTCGTCGAGGTAGGCCTTCTCCTCGGCGTGGGTGTCGGGGGTGAAGTCCAGCCGGAAGAAAGCCTCGGACTGCCGGTCGTCCTGGCAGACGACGGCGGAGCTCTCGGCGACGCCGCGCGGGTCGAAACTCACCAGGTCGTAGCGGGTGTGCAGGGTGGTGAAGCCCGGGGCGTGGCCGGGCATCGACGCCACGCCCGAGCCACCGGGCCCGCCGAAGTTGAAGAGGAGCGAGCCGATGCGCCGGTCGCCGTCGGTGGCCTTCGAGCGGATCAGCGCGATGCCGATCGTCTCTCCGGCCGGTTCGCGGTAGTCCAGTGGCGCGGTGAGGGTGGCGCACTGCCAGCGGCCGCCGGGTGCCTGGGCCGCGCTGCCGCGCGCCTTGCGGGGCGCGGAGCACCGCTTCCAGTCGAGCTGCTGGCCGGTGAGTGCGGAGGGGAGGGCAGGCAGCTTGCCGACGCTGTCGGTGTCGCCGCCTACGCCGTCGTCTTCGCTGCCGTCCTGGTGGGCGGAGGCTGTGGGGGACGCGGAGGGCTTGTCGCCGCCGCCGGTGGAGCCGCTGCCGCAGCCGGCGGCCGCTCCCGCCACGAGGAGGGCGGCGGCCGCAAGGGCGCCTGCCCGTACCAGATTCGCCATCGTGGCCCCCCGCGTGCGCCCAGAACTCGAAAAGAGATTCGCCATCCTAAGCGGCCCCACTGACAAGTCCCCTCACAAGCCCCTGCACAAGCCCATGCACAAGCCCTCTGGCATCCCGTGGACCGGACTACGGGCAGACGGTCCCGTCGGCCGGGACCTTGCCCCGCAGCAGGTACGCGTCCACCGCGCCCTGCACGCACTTGTCGCCGCTGTTGTACGCGCCGTGGCCCTCGCCCTCGTACGTCAGCTCGATGCCGACGCCCTTGCCCAGCTCGTCGGCCATCTTCTTCGCGCCCGCGTAGGGAGTCGCGGGGTCGCCGGTGTTCCCGATGACGAGGATGGGGGCCGAGCCGGGTGCGCTCACGTCCGGGGTGTCCCACTGGCCGTCCACCGGCCACTCGGAGCAGCCCGTCAGACCCCAGCCCAGGAAGTCGCCGAAGACGGGCGAGACCTCCCGGAACTCGGGGAGCTCCGCCTTGGTCTGCGCCAGGTCGAAACGCGCCTTGTAGTCCACGCAGTTGATGGCGGCGTTGGCGGCGCCGATGTTGCGGTACGAGCCGTCGGGGTTCCGGCCGTTCATGGAGTCGGAGAGGGTGAGCAGAAGCTCGCCGTTGCCTCCGTCCGCGTCGTCGAGACCCTGCTCCAGGTACTTCCAGTACTCCTGGGAGTAGAGGCTCTGGGCGATGCCGTTGGTGGCGTGGGTCTGGGTCAGTTCGCGGTCGCCGATGCCCTTGACCGGCTTCTTGTCGAGCCGCTCGAGCAGGTCGACGACGAAGTCCTCGATTTCCTTCACGGTGTTGCCGGGCAGCGTGCACTCGTCGCCGCGCTGGACGCAGTCCTTGGCGAAGTTGTCGAGGGCGAGCTGGAAGCCCCTGGCCTGGCCGAGTGAGCCCTGCTCGGAGGACTGGGTGGGGTCGACGACCGCGTCGAAGACCGCCCTGCCGACCCTCTTGGGGAACAAGTGGGCATATACGCCGCCCAGTTCGGTGCCGTACGAGATGCCGAAGTAGTGCAGCTTGTCGTCGCCGAGGGCCTGCCGCATGAGGTCCATGTCGCGGGCGGCGTTGGTGGTGCCGACGTGCGGGAGGTCCTCGCCCGAGTTCTCCTCGCAGGCGGAGGCGTACTCCGCGAGGCCCTCGGTGAGGGCCTTCTCCTCGGCGGCGTCGTCCGGGGTGCTGTCCTGGGCGTAGTACTCGTCGAGCTCCTTGTCGTCCTGGCACTGCACCCCCACGCTGCGGCCGACGCCGCGCGGGTCGAAGCTGACCAGGTCGTAGCGGGAACGCAGCCGCTCGTAGTCCGCGGCCAGGGAGGGCAGGCCGGTCACTCCCGAGCCGCCGGGCCCGCCGAAGTTGAAGACGAGGGAGCCGATGCGGTTCTTCGTGTCGCGGGCCTTCGCGCGGATGAGCGCCAGCTCGATCGTGTCGCCGTCGGGCTTCGCGTAGTCGCGCGGGACGTCCATGAAGGCGCACTGCCAGGTGGCGCCGCCGGGGAGGGGAGAGGGGGAGGTGCCGCCGCCCTCGGCCGTCGACGGAGCGGGGCAGTCCGTCCACTCGAGCTTCTGGGTGGCGAGACCGTTGGTGCCGCTTCCTTCCGTGCCCTTGTCGCCGCTGTCGGAACAGCCGGCGACGGACACGAGAACGGCGGTGGCGGCGAGGACGGCCGTGGCACGCAGGGCGGCGGAAGTCGGCATGCGTCCATCGTGCGACGGGGGGCGGGAGCGTGCGCCCCGGGAGCGCCATTCGGGACGGCGTAGGGGGCGTTGTGAGCGTTCCCGGGACGCCACCGGGGAGCGGTACGGGAGCGGTACGGCTTGTGCGAAGTGACTAGAGCTGTTCCTTGCGCGTCAAGTTGTTGAAGAACAGCCAGCCCGGCAGCACCGGCAGCCAGAACGTCAGCAGCCGGTACAGCAGCACCGCCGGGGTCGCCACCGCGTAGGGCAGGCCCGCGACCGACAGAGCCGCGATGAGCGCGCCCTCGACGGCGCCGACACCGCCGGGCGTGGGCACCGCAGAGCCGATTGCGTTGGCGGTCAGGAAGACGACAGCGACGGTGGCGTAGCTCAGGTGGACGTCGCTCCCGAAGGCACGGATCGACGCGTCCAGGCACATCACGAACGCCGCGGTCAGCAGCAGCATCCCGCCGATTCCCGTGATCAGCTTCTGAGGCCGCTGCAGTACGTCGAGCATGCGCGGCACCACGCCCGCGAACAACGACCGCACCCGTGTCACCACGAACCTGCGCAGGATCGGCACGGCCGTCACCACCAGCGCCAGCACGGCCGCCGTCAGCAGGCCGGCGATCACCGTCCTCGACGGGGAGAGCGTGGGGGTGTGTTCGGTGCCCGTGACATAGCCGAAGATCATCAGCAGTGTGATGTGGCTGGCCAGACCGAAGAGCTGCGAAGCGCCGACGCTTGCCACCGCGAGTCCGGGGCGTACGCCGGCGCGCTGGAGGAAACGGGTGTTGAGCGCCACGCCGCCGATCGCCGCCGGGGTGACCAGCTTCACGAAGGAGCCGGCGACCTGTGCTTTGACCGTTCGCCAGAAGGAGACCTTCTCGGGAACGAAGCCGAGCAGACTCATCGACGCGGCCGGATAGCTCAGCGCGGAGAACAGCGCGGCCACCGCGGCCCAGCGCCAGTCCGCTTTCGCGATCGCCTCGGTGATGTCGTTGGCCATCAGCGTCGAGATCAGGAAGTACGCGGCGAAGGCGCCGGCGATGACGCTGACGAGTGTGCGGAGCCTGATGCGCTCCAGGCGGGCCGGCTCGACCAGCGCCTGCGGACGGATGAGCAGCACCTGATGACGGATCTGCGTCAGCAGGTCCTCCTCGCGTGCCTCCTCCAGAGCCTCCTCTATGGCCCCCTTCTCGGCTTTCTTCTCCGCCCGTACGGCCTTGCGGCCACCGGGAGCCGCGGTGGCCTCCTCGGCGCCCGGCTCGGCCGCCTTGGCGTCGTGCGCGGCGTCGGTCACCGCCTCGCGTTCGCGCTGCGACCGTTCGCGCGCCAGCTTGCGCAAGGTGGAGCGGGTGGAGCGGCTGAGCGCGATCGGCTGGAGCAGCGGAAGGCTGTCGGCGACCGCGTCGGGGCCCAGCACCTCCACGGCGGCGGCCACGGCCCGCTCGGCGCCCGCGCGCAGCCCGAGCGTGGTCAGGAGCTGCGCGACGTCCATGCGCAGGACGACGTCGCCTGCCGCGATCTCACCGCCGCGCAGGTCCGTCAGGATCACCTTGCCGGAACGATCCACCAGGATCGCGTCGCCGACCAGCCTGCGGTGTGCGATACGGCGCGACTGAAGGGCCTTGACCTGACGCCAGGCCCCGCGCAGCAGCTCGTCGGTGATCTCCTCGTCGGGCAGCGAGTCCAGCGAGCGGCCGCCCAGGTGCTGGTATACGAGCATCACGGCGTCCGGGCCGAGCTCGGACGTGGCGATCAGCTTCGGCGCGTTGGCCCCGGCGGCGATGGCGGCGTACGCGAGCAGCGCCTCCTGCTCCAGGGCCTGGCGCAGGGACTGGATGGAGCGGCGCTGGGTGATGCCGCGCAGGGTCACCTGACGCCATACGCGGTAGAAAAACCCCTGCGCCTGCTGTTCCCGGTCGACGACCGTGACGTCCAGAGGCGGCCCGTCCTCAAGGGTGACGAGATAGCGGCGGCCGCGGTCGCCCTGCTCGGCCGAGTCGGACACGTCCTCGGCGCGCATCGCCGTCACGGGGCGGAAGCCGACGTGCCGCAGGCCCGCGAGGAGCGTCTGTCCGGTGGGCCGTACGTTCGGCGATCCGACGGCGTAGAGGGTCCCGTACGCGACCGTCCAGCCGATCAGAACGGTCACGATGATCGAGAACGGTGTGGTCTGGCGGCCGACCAGTACGGCGAAGGAGTTCAGCAGCAGGACCGCCCACAGGGCCACACGCCAGCGCGGCCTGCGAGCCATGCCGACCGCCGTCATGTAGGCGATGACGGGCGCGAGATAACCGTGTACGGGATCGGTCAGTTCGCCGTTCGCCGTTGCCTGCGTGAGCGCTTCCCTGATCGTGTCCGGGGCCGCCTCGGAGACCCACAGGTCGGTGGCGAGCGCCACACCGTGCGCGAGAACGGCCGCGAGTACGCCGTCCGCGATCCGCAGCCCGTCGCGCTTGATCAGCCGCTCGATCGCGAAGGCGACCGGGAGGATCAGTACGGCGATGCTGGAGATCAGGCCGGCCAGTTTGATGAAGACGTCCGGCGTCTGGCCCGTGCCTTTGCTGATGTCCTGTTCGAGTCCGGAAGCGGTGCCGTGCGCGAAGGCCGCGATCGCGAGAACGCAGACGATGCCGAGCACGCCGGCGAGCAGTCGCACCAGGTCGGAGGGGCGGTGCACGCGCGCGGAGAGCAGCGGCTCGTCGCCGGAGACCCGGTCGGTGTGGCTTCCTTCGGGCCCGCTGTCCATGGTCTCGGTGGGCCTCTCGGGAGCGTCAGGGTGCGACTCGGCGCCAGGGGTGCTCGCCGCCGGGGGAGGCTGCACGCCCTGCTCCTTCGTCGTTTCTTCTTGATCTCGTATCACCTGTCACCGCCCGGATGATGGTGGCATGACCGGATGACAGAGGGGGGCATCAGGGTGCATTGCGGGGGCGTGCGGTGTTTTGGGTACGCCCCCTGGAGCAGTGCGCACTGTCGGTGCCGTGGTGCAGGATGGGCCGGATGAGCGACGAGCCGGAAGTCTCCGAACTGCCCGAGTACGCCGAGCGCGTGCTGGAGGTGGCGGAGATGATTCCACCCGGCCGGGTGATGACGTACGGCGACGTCGCCGAGTGGCTCGAGGAGGGCGGCCCGCGCCAGGTGGGGCGGGTCATGGCGCTCTACGGCGGAGGCTCGCCCTGGTGGCGCGTGGTGCGTTCCGACGGCGTACTGCTGCCCGGCCACGAACTGCGGGCCCTGGAGCACTACCGCGCGGAGGGCACCCCGCTGCGGACGGCCTCCCGGCAGTCCGGGACCCACGTGCCGCGCCTGGACATGAAGCAGGCGCGGTGGGACGGCGCCGCGGCCGGCTCCGGCGGAAGTGCACAAGCTCACACGTCTCACACCTGACAGCTTCCTGCATACGGAGCCGCGGCGGGGAAAACCAGGACCGTACGGGGCGCCGGGCGGGTCAGGAGGCTGACTCGCTGCGGCCCGGTCGCCCACTGGCGTAGCGTCGTCGGGACGCGGCACGCGCACACCGACCGTCCCGCGTCACCCACGCCCCGCGCGGGGCGGCAAGTCAACCCGTACACCCACCAGGACCGGCGATCCACGTGAGCTCCTCCCCTTCCTCAGGTTCCGCAGATTCCGCTGGTTCCGTTGGTTTCGCGGGTTCTGCTGGTTCCGCCTGGAATCCCCCGCCCCGTCAGGCGCGGCAGCGGACTGTGGGTGCGTACCGACTGGTACGCACCCGGCCGGGCCCGGTGGACCCTCCTCTTCTGGACGCACGGCAGCGTGCGGTGGTTGACCATGCGGGCGGGCCGCTGCTGGTCCTCGCGGGACCGGGCACCGGCAAGACGACGACTCTGGTGGAGGCGGTCGCCGCGCGTGTCGCCAAGGGAGCCGACCCGGAGCGCATCCTGGTGCTCACTTTCAGCCGCAAGGCGGCGGTGGAGCTGCGCGACCGGATGGCGCTGCGGCTCGGTGGCGCGTACGGGCCGCAGGCGACCACGTTCCACTCCTTCTGCTACGCCCTGGTCCGCGCCCATCAGGACAGCGACCTGTTCAGCGAACCGCTGCGGCTGCTGTCCGGCCCCGAACAGGACGTCGCGGTACGTGACCTGCTGGCGGGCCACGTCGAGCTGGAGCGGGACGGCCGGCCCTCTCCCATTCACTGGCCGGACGAACTGCGCGCCTGCCTCACGACGCGCGGCTTCGCCGACGAGGTCCGCGCGGTGCTGGCGCGCAGCCGGGAGCTGGGGCTCGGCCCCGACTCCCTCGGAGCCTTCGCGGCGCGCACCGGGCGGCCCGACTGGAAGGCCGCGGCGGCCTTCCTGGCCGAGTATCTCGACGTACTCGACATGCAGGGTGTCCTGGACTACGCCGAACTGGTCCACCGCGCGGTGCTGCTCGCCGAGCAGGCGGAACTCACGGGCCGGCTCAGCGCGCGGTACGACGCGGTCTTCGTCGACGAGTACCAGGACACGGATCCGGCGCAGGTCCGTCTGCTGCGGGCGCTGGCCGGGTCGGGCCGCACCCTGGTGGCCTTCGGCGACCCGGACCAGTCGATCTACGCGTTCCGTGGAGCGGACGTCGGCGGCATCCTCGACTTCCCGGACACGTTCCGCGGAACGGACGGCAGCCCTTCACCGGTGGAGGTCCTGACGACCTCCCGCCGCTCGGGAGCAGGCCTCCTGGCGGCCACCCGTCTGCTCACCCGCCGGATGCCGCTGACGCGCCTGCCGGCCGAGAAGGTACGGGCGCACCGCGACCTGGCCACCGTACGCGAAGGGGGCCGCGCGGAGGCCTTCACGTACCCGACGGCGGGCACCGAGCTGGACAACATCGCGGACATCCTGCGCCGCGCCCACCTGGAGGAGGGCGTGCCGTGGAACGAGATGGCGGTACTGGTCCGAGCCGGCGGCCGCAGCATCCCCGCCGTACGCCGCGCCCTGACCTCCGCGGGCGTCCCCCTGGAGATCGACGGCGACGACCTCGCCCTGCGCCACGAGCCGGCGGTGACCCCGCTGCTGGCGGCCCTGCGAGCGGTGGCAGAGGCGGCACTCACCCAGGCGCCGGACAAGGCCGCCGGCCACAGCGAAGCCGACACCCGAGAGCACGCGCGGGCGGCACCTCCAGACGGCCGCGAAGCCGACTCCCCCGACGGTTTGGCCGCGCCCGCCGGCCGCCGCGAAGCCGACGCGCCGGACGGGCCGGCAGCGCCCACTGACGGCCCTCATGGCGTCACGCAGCCCGAAGGCGCGAGCGCCGGCCCCGGCGAGGGCCAGGAAAGCTCCGCCTCACCCGCCACCACCTGGCTCGGCACCGAGGTCGCCGCCGAACTGCTCGCCTCGCCGCTCGCCGGTATGGACACCGCCGACCTGCGCCGGCTCGGCCGCGCGCTGCGCGACGATGAGCGCGCCGCCGGGAACCGGCTCCCGCCGCCCTCCGACGAACTGCTCGCCCGCGCGCTCGCCGAACCCGAGCGCCTGGCGGCACACGACCCGGGGTACGCCCGTGGCGCCCAGCGCCTCGGAGCGCTCCTGCGAAAGGCCCGTACGCTCCTGGAATCCGGCGGCACCGCCGAAGAGGCCTTGTGGGAGCTGTGGAACGGCACCCCCTGGCCGGGGCGCCTCGAACGCGCCGCCCTGCGCGGCGGCGCGGCCGGCCGCAACGCCGACCGCGACCTCGACGCCGTGTGCGCGCTCTTCGACACCGCGGCCCGCGCCGAGGAACGCTCCGGCGGCCGCGGCGCCCTGAACTTCCTGGAAGAGCTGGACGCCCAGGACATCGCCGCCGACAC
Organism: Streptomyces sp. TRD_SC_5; assembly: GCF_056836825.1. NCBI lineage: Bacteria > Bacillati > Actinomycetota > Actinomycetes > Kitasatosporales > Streptomycetaceae > Streptomyces > Streptomyces sp. TRD_SC_5. The sequence continues at coordinate 4,897,859 of NZ_JBWZZS010000001.1, forward strand.
CCTCAGCAAGCGCGCCGTACGCCCCGACGCCGTACGCCTGATGACCGCACACCGGTCAAAGGGCCTGGAGTGGCGCCTGGTCGTCGTCGCGGGCGTACAGGAAGGCCTGTGGCCGGACCTGCGCCGTCGCGGCTCGCTCCTCGAAGCGGACCGGATCGGCCGCGACGGCCTCGCCGAGCCGCTCACCCCCGGCGCCCTCCTCGCCGAGGAACGGCGGCTCTTCTACGTCGCCGCGACCCGCGCCCGCGAGCGCCTCGTCGTCACCGCCGTCAAGGCCCCCGCCGACGACGGCGACCAGCCCTCCCGCTTCCTCACCGAACTCGGCGTCGAACCCAAGGACGTCACAGGCCGCCCCCGCCGCCCGCTCGCCGTAGCGGCTCTGGTGGCCGAACTGCGCGCCACCACCGTCGACCCGGCCGCGACCCCCGCCCTGCGCGACGCCGCCGCCCGCAGGCTGGCCCGCCTTGCCGCGCTCGCGGACGAGGACGGCCAGCCGCTGGTCCCTTCCGCGCACCCGTACCGCTGGTGGGGTCTGTACGACCCGACGCACAGCAGCATCCCTTTGCGCGACCGCGAACAGCCCGTGGCGCTATCGGGAAGCGCACTGGACCAGCTCGCGAACACGTGCTCCCTCCAGTGGTTCCTGGGACGCGAGGTAAAGGCGGACGCACCCGCGACCGCCGCCCAGGGCTTCGGCAACGTCGTGCACGTCCTCGCCGACGAGGTCGCGTCCGGCCGTACGCCCGCCGATCTCGCCGTACTCATGGAACGCCTCGACTCCGTCTGGAACGCCCTGGCCTTCGACGCCCCCTGGAAGTCCACGCAGGAGAAGGGCCACGCGCGCGTGGCGCTCGAACGCTTCCTCAAGTGGCACGTCATGGACCGCGGCGACCGCACCCCGGTCGCGACCGAGCACGCCTTCGACGTCACCCTGGAAGCGGGCGGCGAGTACGAGGTGCGCATCCGCGGTTCCATGGACCGCGTCGAGACGGACGCCGAGGGACGGGCGTACGTCGTCGACTTCAAGACCGGCAAAGCGACCCCCACGCGCGACGAGGTCGCCCACCACCCCCAGCTCGCGGTCTACCAGCTCGCCGTACGGGAAGGCGCGGTGGACGAGGCGTTCGGCGGAACGCGCCCCGAACCCGGCGGCGCCGAACTCGTACAGCTGCGGCAGGCGGCCGCCAAGAAGGACGGCGGGGAGGCACTTCCCAAGATCCAGGCGCAGGAGCCGCTCGCGGGGGAGTGGGTCGGCGACCTGCTCGCCACCGCCGCCGGCCGCGTACTCGACGAACGCTTCAGCCCGGCGACCGGCCAGCACTGCACGCACTGCGCGTTCCGCGCCGCGTGCAGCGCACAGCCGGAGGGCCGCCACATCGTCGAGTAGCGGAAGCTTCACCAACCGTGGTTGTCAGTGGGGCCCGATAGCCTCTGTGGGGTGTCAGCTCGAATCACCGACCCCGAGCAGCTCAAAGAGCTCCTCGGCATCCCGTTCACCACGGAGCAGATGGCGTGCATCACCGCACCGCCTGCCCCGCAGGTCATCGTGGCCGGAGCCGGTTCGGGCAAGACGACGGTCATGGCCGCGCGCGTGGTGTGGCTGGTCGGCACCGGGCAGGTCGCCCCCCAGCAGGTGCTCGGCCTCACCTTCACCAACAAGGCGGCCGGTGAACTCGCCGAGCGCGTCCGCAAGGCGCTGATCCGCGCCGGGGTGACCGACCCCGACGTCATCGACCCCGACAACCCTCCCGGCGAGCCCAGGATCTCGACGTACCACGCCTTCGCCGGGCAGCTCCTCGCCGAGCACGGTCTGCGCATCGGCCTCGAACCGACCGCCCGCCTCCTCGCCGACGCCACCCGCTACCAGCTCGCCGCGCGCGTGCTGAGGGAGGCGCCCGGCCCGTACCCGGCGCTCACCAAATCCTTCCCGTCCCTGGTCAGCGACCTGCTCGCGCTGGACGCGGAGCTTGCCGAGCACCTGGTGAAACCGGCCCGCCTCGCGACGTACGACACCGAGCTCCTGAACACCCTCGCGTCCGTCAAACTCTCCAACGCCGACCTGCGCAAGGTCCCCGAAGCCGCCGGCGCCCGCCTCGAACTGCTCGAGCTCACCACTCGCTACCGCGAGGCCAAGCGCAGCCGCGACCTCCTCGACTTCGGTGACCAGATCGCGCTCTCCGCCGAGCTCGCGCTCACCAGCGAGGAGGCCGGCCGGATCCTGCGCGAAGAGTTCCGGGTGGTCCTGCTCGACGAGTACCAGGACACATCGGTCGCACAGCGCCTGCTCCTCTCCGGCCTGTTCGGCGGCGGCACCGGGCACGCGGTGACGGCGGTCGGCGACCCCTGCCAGGCGATCTACGGCTGGCGCGGCGCGTCCGTCGCCAACCTCGACGACTTCCCCACCCACTTCCCGTACGCCGACGGGCGCCCCGCCGACCGCTTCTCGCTCAGCGAGAACCGCCGCAGCGGCGGCCGCCTCCTCGACCTCGCCAACGGCCTCGCCGTCCCTCTCCGTGCGATGCACGAGGGCGTGGAGGCCCTGCGCCCGGCCCCGGGCGCGGAGCGCGACGGCATCGTCCGCTGCGCGCTCCTGCCCACCCACGCGGAGGAGATCGCGTGGCTGGCCGACTCGATAGCCCACCTCGTCCGCACGGGCAAGGAGCCCGGCGAGATCGCCGTCCTGTGCCGTACGGCGGGCGACTTCGCCGAGATCCAGGGCGCTCTGGTGGCCCGCGACGTACCGGTCGAGGTCGTCGGCCTCTCCGGGCTGCTGCACCTCCCCGAGGTCGCCGACCTCGTCGCGGTCTGCGAGGTGCTCCAGGACCCGGGTGCCAACGCCTCGCTCGTACGCATCCTCACGGGCCCGCGCTGGCGCATCGGCCCGCGCGACCTGGCGCTGCTCGGGCGTCGCGCGCGCCTGCTGGTCCACCGCGCGCCGGGGGCCGACGCGGACGCCGACCCCGACGGCAGGCTGGCCGAGGCCGTCGAGGGCGTGGACCCGGCGGAGGTCATCTCCCTCGCTGACGCGCTCGACACCTTCCTGGAATCCGGCGGAGGTACGGACGACGGCCTGCCCTTCTCGGCGGACGCCCGGGTCCGCTTCGCGCGCCTCGCGGCCGAGCTGCGTGACTTGCGGCGCTCGCTCGCGGACCCGCTCATGGACGTACTCCACAGAGTGCTGGCCACCACAGGCCTGGAGGTGGAGCTGTCCGCCTCACCGCACGCCCTGGCCGCGCGCCGGCGCGAGACGCTGAGCAACTTCCTGGACACGGCGGCGGGGTTCGCGGCGCTGGACGGCGAGGCGAACCTGCTGGCCTTCCTCGCCTTCCTGCGTACGGCCGCCCAGTACGAGAAGGGTCTGGACAACGCCCTGCCCGGCGGCGAAAACAGCGTCAAGGTCCTCACCGCACACAAGTCCAAGGGCCTGGAATGGGATGTCGTGGCGGCGCCGGGCCTGGTCACGGGCCACTTCCCGAGCGAGCAGTCCCGCGACTCGTGGACCTCCCAGGCCAAGGTCCTGCCGCACGCGCTGCGCGGCGACGCGAAGACGCTCCCGGACGTGGGCGTCTGGGATGCCAAGGGGATCAAGGCCTTCAAGGACGAGATGAAGGCCCACCAGCACACGGAGGAACTGCGCCTCGGGTACGTCACGTTCACGCGCCCGCGCTCTCTGCTGCTCGGCTCGGGCCACTGGTGGGGCCCGACCCAGAAGAAACCGCGCGGTCCCTCCGGCTTCCTACGGGCGCTGTACGACCACTGCGCGGCCGGATTCGGCGAAATCGAGGCGTGGGCGGACGAGCCGGCGGAGGACGAGGAGAACCCGTCCCTGCACGAGTCTTCGGCCGACCGGGTATGGCCGCTGCCACTGGATCCGACGTCCATGGCCCGCCGCCGCCGTGCGGCGGAGACGGTCATGGCCCACTTGGCGGCCCTGGCTTCGCGCCCGACGGAGACTGCCGCCGACACCGACGGGGACTTCGCCCCCGCCCCGGAGGACTGGGACACCCTCCTCACTGAGCCCCTTGCGGCGACCCCGGGCCAAGCCCCCACGACAGTCGGGACCGGCAGTGCGACGGACGCCGCGACCCGCGCGGAGGGCGATGTCGATGGCCTTGCTGACGCGTTTTACGACGATGACGGCCCCGAAATGGCGGACTGGGACACGTTTCTCACGGAGCGCCCCGCGGCGGCGTCCGCCCGAGGCTCTGCGGAGGGCGAGACCAGCACCGCGCCTCGCGCCGAGGATGACATCGACGGTGCTGCCGACGTGTTCTACGGCGATGCGCAGGACCCGGCGGACTCGGCCGGCGGGCCCGCCCTGCCACCCCGCGTCGTCCCCGCAGCTCGGACGCACTCGGACTTGGACGCGCACTCCCACGTGCGCGACGCCGAAGCGCCCGGCGCCCGGGAGCATGACCTGACCGCGCCCGCCCACGACACCGTGCCCGCACGCCGCCACCCGGCGGACCCGGCGACGGAGTCCGCCGGGGCTCTCGGCGGGCGGCGCCCGGCGGGCGAGCGGGCGATCACCGGGGGGCCCGGGGGGCCTGGGGGGCCTGGGGAGTCTGCTCCCCAGTTCCGGGAAGGGGCGGGTCAGGGGAACGCCCCCCTCACCCCCGAAGAGGCCCGAGCCGTCGCCTCCTGGGACCGGGACCTCGACGCCCTCGCCGGGGAGCTCCGCCGTGCCCGCGCCACCACCCGGGACGTTCCCGTACCGCTCTCCCTCACCGCCTCGCAGCTCCTGCGGCTCGCCGCCGACCCCGACGGCTTCGCGCACGAGCTCGCCCGCCCCATGCCACGCCCGCCCCAGCCCGCCGCCCGCCGGGGCACCCGGTTCCACGCCTGGGTGGAGTCGCGTTTCGAGGAGCTGCCGCTGCCCATGCTCGGCCCCGACGAACTGCCCGGCGGCGACGAGACCGAGGCCGAGATCGCGGACGAGCGCGACCTGGCGGCCCTCAAGGAGGCGTTCGAGCGCAGCCCGTACGCCCGCCGCACCCCGTACCGCGTCGAGGCGCCCTTCCACCTCACCCTCGCGGGCCGCGTGATCCGGGGCCGTATAGACGCCGTGTACCGCGACGAGGAGAGCGGCGCGTACGAGATCGTCGACTGGAAGACGAGCCGCACGCGCGCCGCCGACCCCCTCCAGCTGGCTGTCTACCGCCTCGCCTGGGCCGAGCAGTACGGCCTGCCCCTCGAGTCCGTGGGGGCCGCGTTCCTCTACGTCCGCACCGGAGAAATCGCACGCCCCGCGACACTGCCTGGCCGTGCCGAGCTCGAACGGATCCTGCTGGACGAGCCCGGTCCGGCGGCCGGATAGGCTCGGGAGCATGAGCGACACCCCGGACAGCGTCGTCCGTACGTACATCGACACGCACCGCGCGGCCTTCCTCGGCGACCTCGCCGACTGGCTGCGCATCCCGTCCGTGTCGGCGCAGCCGGACCACGCCGCAGACGTGCGGCGCAGCGCCGAATGGCTGTCCGCGAAGCTCCAGGAGACCGGCTTCCCGGTCACCGAGATCTGGCCCACCGCAGGCGCCCCGGCGGTCTTCGCCGAGTGGCCGAGCCGTGACCCCCAGGCCCCCACCGTCCTTGTGTACGGACACCACGACGTGCAGCCGGCCGCCCGCGAGGACGGCTGGCATACCGGCCCCTTCGAGCCGGAGATCATCGACGGCAGGCTCTACGCGCGCGGGGCGGCCGACGACAAGGGCCAGGTCTTCTTCCACACCCTCGGCGTACGCGCCCACCTGGCCGCCACCGGCCGCACCACCCCTGCCGTGAACCTCAAGCTCCTCATCGAGGGCGAGGAGGAGTCCGGCTCCCCGCACTTCCGCACCCTGGTCGAGGAGCACGCCCAGCGCCTCGCCGCCGACGCGGTGATCGTCTCCGACACCGGCATGTGGTCCGAGGACACCCCGACCGTCTGCACCGGCATGCGCGGCGTGGCCGACTGCGAGATCGAGCTGTACGGGCCCGACCAGGACATCCACTCGGGATCCTTCGGCGGCGCCGTCCCCAACCCGGCCACCGTCGCCGCCCGCCTCGTCGCGGCCCTCCACGACGAGAACGAGCGCATCACGATCCCCGGCTTCTACGACGGGATCATCGAACTCACGGACCGCGAGCGCGAGCTCTTCGCCGAGCTCCCCTTCGACGAGGCCGAATGGCTCCGTACGGCCAAGTCCCGAGCCACTCTCGGCGAGGCGGGCCACACCACCCTGGAGCGCGTCTGGGCCCGCCCGACCGCCGAGGTCAACGGCATCGGCGGCGGTTACCAGGGCCCCGGCGGCAAGACGATCGTCCCGTCCCGCGCCCACCTGAAACTGTCGTTCCGCCTGGTCGCGGGCCAGGAGCCGGACAAGATCGAGCAGTCCGTACGCGACTGGATCGCATCCCGCGTCCCGGCCGGCATCCGCCACGAGATCACCTTCGGCGCCGCCACGCGCCCGTGCCTGACGCCGCTGGAGCACCCCGCACTCCAGTCCGTCGTACGGTCGATGGCCCGCGCCTTCGGCCGGCAGATCCGCTTCACCCGCGAGGGCGGCTCGGGACCCGCGGCGGACCTCCAGGACGTACTCGGTGCACCCGTGCTCTTCCTGGGCATCTCCGTACCGTCCGACGGCTGGCACGCACCCAACGAGAAGGTCGAGCTCGACCTGCTCCTCAAGGGCGTCGAAACCACCGCGTACCTGTGGGGCGACCTCGCGGCGCACTGGCGCGCCTCCTGAACCTGAACATCGCCCGAATCCACCAGGGGGAGTTGGAAGCACCTGTGAGCACCTCGACCGACCACACGGGCCTGACCGCGGCGGCCGCCGGGCTGCCGATCGGGTTCACGGCCCCGAGCGGCATCGACCGCGCCGCGCACCACCGCCTCGACGAGGCCTGGCTGGCCGCGGCGTGGAGCCACCCGACGACCCGCGTCTTCGTGGTCTCCGGCGGACAGGCCCTGATCGACGAGCCCGCAGACAACGCCGACGGGCGCACCGAACTCGTCATGACCCCGGCCTTCGAGGCCCCGGTCACCGAGACGCACCGCTATTTCCTCGGTACGGACGAGGAGGGCGTCAGCTACTTCGCTCTCCAGAAGGACTCTCTGCCGGGCCGCATGGACCAGTCGGCACGCCCCGCCGGCCTGCGCGAGGCCGGGCTGCTGCTCGGCCCGCGCGACGCGGGCCTGATGGTCCACGCGGTGGCTCTGGAGAACTGGCAGCGACTGCACCGATTCTGTTCGCGCTGCGGCGAGCGCACCGTCATCGCGGCGGCGGGGCACATCCGCCGCTGCCAGGCCTGCGGCGCCGAGCACTACCCGCGCACCGACCCCGCCGTGATCATGCTGGTCACGGACGAGGAGGACCGGGCGCTCCTGGGCCGCCAGGTCCACTGGCCGGAAGGCCGCTTCTCGACGCTCGCCGGCTTCGTGGAGCCTGGCGAGACGATCGAGGAGTCGGTGGCCCGCGAGGTCTTCGAGGAGGCGGGCGTCACCGTCGGCCGTGTCGAGTACGTCGCCAGCCAGCCCTGGCCGTTCCCGTCCAGCCTGATGCTGGGCTTCATGGCGCGCGCCACGTCGTCGGAGATCAACGTGGACGGCGAGGAGATCGAGGAGGCCCGCTGGTTCTCCAGGGACGACCTGCGCGGCGCGATCGAGTCCGGCGAGATCCTGCCCCCGTCCGGCATCTCGATCGCGGCCCGCCTGGTGGAGATCTGGTACGGCAAGCCGCTGCCGAAGCCGCTGAACCCGTAACGCGTCACATCCATACGGAAGGGCCCCACGCCGCAGCGTGGGGCCCTTCCGTATGCGTCCGGCACTCAGGCCGTGCCTCAGACGGCCAGCGCCTGCTTGACCTGCGCGAGGCTCGGGTTTGTCATGACCGACTGCTCACCAGCGGCGGGAACCACGAGGACGGTCGGGACCGTCTGGTTTCCGCCATTCGCCTTCTCGACGAAGGCCGCCGACTCGGGGTCCAGCTCGATGTTGATCTCGGTGTACGCGATGCCCTCACGGTCCATCTGGCTCTTGAGCCGACGGCAGTAGCCGCACCACGTGGTGCTGTACATCGTCACTGTGCCCTGCATGTCGTATGCGCTCCTCTGGTTCGCCGGGGTCCGTGTCCCCAGTGCGTCGAAATTCCAGTGAGTCGAACGTACGGGACCCCACCACCATTCCCGCATTAGTACGACCGGTGCCCAGGCCCTGTGGACAAGCGAACCATCCACCTCCCCCGACCTGGCAGCATGGCGGGGTGACAGCAGCAACGCACTCCTCCCTTTTCCCGCAGGCCCCCGACGTCCCGGACTCGGCGGACGCGGTGCTCGAAGGGCTCGACCCCGAGCAGCGCGAGGTCGCGACGGCCCTGCACGGTCCGGTGTGCGTGCTGGCCGGAGCCGGCACCGGCAAGACGCGGGCCATCACGCACCGCATCGCGTACGGCGTGCGCGCCGGGATCCTGCAGCCCGCCAGTGTGCTGGCCGTCACCTTCACCAACCGCGCCGCCGGAGAGATGCGCGGGCGGCTCCGCCAGCTCGGCGCGGGGGGCGTCCAGGCGCGGACCTTCCACTCCGCCGCGCTCCGCCAGCTCCAGTACTTCTGGCCGAAAGCAGTCGGTGGCGACCTGCCCCGGCTCATCGAGCGCAAGATCCAGCTGGTCGCCGAGGCTGCCGCGCGCTGCCGCGTCCGCCTCGACCGCAACGAGCTGCGCGACGTGACGGGCGAGATCGAGTGGGCGAAGGTCACGCAGACCGTCCCCGGCGACTACCCCGCCGCGGCCGCCAAGTCGGGCCGCGACGTCCCGCGGGACGCGGCGGAGATCTCCCAGATCTACGCGATGTACGAGCAGCTCAAGCGCGACCGCGCCATGATCGACTTCGAGGATGTGCTGCTGCTCACCGTCGGCATCCTCCAGGACCGCCACGACATCGCCGATCATGTGCGCAGCCAGTACCAGCACTTCGTGGTGGACGAGTACCAGGACGTCAGCCCGCTCCAGCAGCGGCTGCTCGAACTGTGGCTGGGCGACCGGCCGAATCTGTGCGTCGTCGGCGACGCCAGCCAGACGATCTACTCCTTCACCGGCGCCACCCCCGACCACCTGCTGAACTTCCGCACCAAGCACCCGGACGCGACCGTCGTGAAACTGGTCCGCGACTACCGCTCGACGCCGCAGGTCGTCCACCTGGCCAACGGCCTGCTGAGCCAGGCGCGCGGCCGCGCCGCCGAGCACCGCCTGGAGCTGGTGTCCCAGCGGGAGCCGGGCCCCGAGCCGGTCTACACGGAGTACGCGGACGAGCCCGCCGAGGCCGAGGGCACCGCCCGCCGCATCCGTGACCTCATCGCCGCCGGCGTTCCGGCCGGCGAGATCGCCGTGCTGTACCGGATCAACGCGCAGTCGGAGGTCTACGAACAGGCACTGGCCGACGCGGGAGTGCCGTACCAGCTGCGCGGCGCCGAGCGCTTCTTCGAACGCCAGGAGGTGCGCAAGGCCATCAACGGTCTGCGCGGCGCCGCCAGGTTCGGCAACAACGACTCACTGCTCGACGACGTCGTCGACCTGCCCTCCCAGACTCGCGCCGTCCTCAGCGGCAACGGCTGGACCACGCAGCCCCCGGCCGGCTCCGGCGCCGTACGCGACCAGTGGGAGTCCCTGGCCGCGCTGGTCCGTCTCGCCGAGGACTTCACGAAGACCAAACCCGCCGCTACGCTCTCCGACCTCGTGGCCGAGCTCGACGAGCGCGCGGCCGCCCAGCACGCGCCCACCGTCCAGGGCGTCACCCTCGCCTCATTGCACTCGGCGAAGGGGCTGGAGTGGGACGCCGTGTTCCTGGTCGGTCTCACCGAGGGCATGATGCCGATCACGTACGCCAAGACCGACGAGCAGGTCGAGGAGGAGCGGCGCCTGCTGTACGTCGGCGTCACGCGCGCCCGCCTCCATCTGGGCCTGTCCTGGGCACTGTCCCGCTCCCCGGGCGGCCGGGCCTCCCGTCGCCCGAGCCGCTTCCTGAACGGGCTGCGCCCCGGCTCCTCGGCCCCCGGCAGCCGTGGCACGGGCGGCAGCGGGGGCGCGGTGCGCGGCGGTGGCGGCGTCAGCGGTACCGGCGGCGCGGCCAAGCGCCGGCGTCGCAGCTCCGCCCTGTGCCGGGTGTGCGGAAAGACGCTCACCGACGCAGGTGAGGTGAAACTGATGCGCTGCGAGGACTGCCCCTCCGACATGGACGAGGCGCTGTACGAACGGCTGCGCGACTGGCGGGCCGGCCAGGCGGAGCGGCTGAGCCAGCCCGCGTACTGCGTCTTCACCGACAAGACGCTGATGGCGATCGCCGAGGCGGCGCCGGGCGAGGCGGGAGAGCTGGCCGTCATCTCTGGGGTCGGCGCGCGCAAGCTGGAGCGTTTCGGAGCCGATGTGCTGGCTCTCTGCGCAGGTCAGGACCTTGGAGGGGCCGACGAGGAGGACTGATTCAAACTCGTCGAAAAAATAGTTTGCGCATGCCCCAGGGATCCCCATAGGTTCTTAACCACGGGAACAGCGACTTCTCTGAAGCCCTGAATCCGTGCTGTACTTATCCGAATACGTAGGGACCGGCACCCGTGCCACCAGGTCCCCGAGACGCCGAGAGGAGGCGAGCCCAGTGACCAGCTTCATGAACTTCACCAAAATGACCGATCGCTCGGTCGTCGCCCCCTGCCCGCTCGGCTCCTCGCTCCGTGGCACCGGTGTGTCCGGCATTCCCGCCGTCCGCCCGGCGTCTCTCGCGAGCCTCCCCGTCCTGGTTCTGGCGCGCAATGAGCGACCGACCAAGGCACCGGAAGCAGCAGTAGCAGCGGCACAGGCGAAGGCCTATGCCTTTGCGGCAGCCGGTGCCGGATTCAAGAAGCAGACGACGCAGCACCACACGATGTGGGCCTTCCGTGGGCTCGAACCCTGGAGTGATCCAGCCTGATCCAGGATCAGGCAGGCGCCTCCAGGGCCGCGGAACCCCACCAGGGATCCGCGGCCCTTCTGTTTTGCCCGAACGGGAGAAACAGAGCGGAGGGGCCTCGGGACAGCAACCGCCACCCGGCCGACCGGCCGGAACGACTCGACGAGGAAACAACCACCGTGCAACTCGAAACGCACGCCCCGTCCGTACCGCCTTCCCAAACGATCACCCCGCCCGGTCTCACGGAGGACCCCGCCTTGACTCCCCTCACCGCGCTCACCGCGCTCACCGCGCTCACCGCGCTCGACGACGCCATCGAGAACCTCGGCGTGCCCGTCCCCTGCCGTTCGTACGACCCGGAGGTCTTCTTCGCCGAGTCCCCGGCCGATGTCGAGTACGCCAAGTCGCTCTGCCGCACCTGCCCGCTGGTCGAGGCCTGCCTCGCCGGCGCCAAGGAGCGCCGTGAGCCCTGGGGTGTCTGGGGTGGCGAGCTCTTCGTCCAGGGTGTCGTCGTCGCCCGCAAGCGGCCGCGTGGTCGCCCGCGCAAGAACCCGGTCGCGGCATGAACGTCACCGGAACCATCGACCGACCCCATACGCACGATCCCAAGAAGCAGGCACCAATGACCTCTTCCCCCAGCGAGCCCTTCGGCTCCGCTACCCATGACGTGACGATCACCGGCGCGAACGACTCGCGTCAGAACAGGAACCGCGAGATGCAACTCATCCCAGAAGCCCTGGCCCGTGCCCATATGCAAGAACGCATGCGGGAAGCCGAGGCGGAACACCAGGCCCTGCGCGTGGTCGCCGCCCGGCGGATGCAGCGCCGCGCCGAGCGCGTCTCACTGCGCGCCCGCCGCGCTCTGGCCATGGCGGTCATGCAGTAACAGGCAGGCACCCAGCAGGCCATAGCAGATGGAAGCCCTCCGCGGGGGCCGGTCCTAACCGACCGGCCCCCGCGGTGCGTTGTGCCGGCCGCCGCCCCTCTTCGGGGATATCGTCACTGAGTGCTGAGTTCTCCCGGGGAGGATCCCCGGCCCCCTGAGCAGGCTCCCGACCCCACCGGGCCGGGTGAGGGCGAGACCATCGTGTGCTCCCGCTGCGGCAAGCCCTCCGAGAGCACACCACCGACCTGGACCTGCTCCGTGGAGAACGGCCGCCGCCACTACTTCTGTGACGACTGCGCGCGCGCCAACCTCAGAGCGATCGAGGGCCGGCTCGACTCCCCCTGGTGGTGACCGGACCCGTCCGGTCACGCCCCGGCCGCCGCCCCGTCCGCTTCTTCGGCCTCCTCGGCGAGGAAGCCGGGCAGCCACTCCTCCAGTTCGTGCCGCAGCCGTACGGTCGCACCCAGCTGGCAGAGCACTCCGATGGTGCTCAAGGTCACCCGGTGGATCAGCAGATAGGCCGGCGGCAGATTGAGCTGCTTGCCCAACTGGTGTGCGGGGGAGCGGATATCGGCGATCCGCGCCGCCTGCTGGCGCATCCAGCCCCGGCTGAACGTGAACTCGTCCGCCTGCGCGGGCTCGATGATCGGCAGCAGATAATCCAGCACCGCGTCCGGGTCGAGGTCGATGGAATCCTTCACGAAGCCCTCCTCGCGGAGCAGCTCGTACACCGCCTCGGCCTCACCGTCGATCGTCATCCGCAGCGACGTGCCGATCGTCGCGGGCAGTCCTCCGGGCAGCCGGTCCACGGTGCCGAAGTCCAGCACCCCGAGCCGCCATTGGCCGACCGTCCCGCCCTCGCCGCCCGCGTCCCCCAGGGGCAGCAGCCGGAAGTTGCCCGGATGGGGATCCGCGTGCAGCAGGCCCGTGCGGGCCGGCCCCGAGAAGAGGAAGCGAGCCAGCAGCTGTCCCGCCCTGTCCCGCTGCTCCGGAGTCCCGTCCGAGATCACGTCGGCCATGGGTATGCCGTCGATCCACTCGGTCACCAGCACCTGGTCGCTCTGGTGCACCACATCGGGCACCACCACGTCCGGGTCGTCGGCGAACACCCGCGCGTGTTCCCGCTGGGCCTGTGCCTCGAGCTCGTAGTCCAGCTCCTCCGACACCCGGTCGCGCAGCTCGGTGATGAGCGGCTTGATGTCCATCCCCGGGATCAGGGGGCCGAGCATCCGGGCAAAGCGGCTCAGTTGGTTCAGATCGGAGAGCAGCGCCTCACCGGCCCCCGGGTACTGGACCTTGACGGCCACCTCACGCCCGTCGTGCCATACCGCCCGGTGCACCTGGCCGATCGAAGCGGCCGCCGACGGCTTGTCCTCGAACTCCAGGAACAGGTCACGCCATTGCGATCCGAGCCGCTCCTCCAGCACCGAGTGCACCGTGCGGGTCGGCATCGGCGGCGCGGCTTCCTGGAGCTTTGTCAGCGCCGCCCGGTACGGTCCGGCGACCTCTTCCGGCAGCGCGGACTCGAAGACGGACAGGGCCTGCCCGAGTTTCATCGCGCCGCCCTTCAGCTCGCCCAGAACCTTGAACAGCTGGTCGGCCGTGCGCTGTTGAAGCTCGCGGGCCACTATCTCGGCCGACTTGCCGCCGATTCGCTTGCCCAGGCCCCAGGTGGCTCGGCCGGCGAAGCCCAGTGGCAGTGCCGCCAGCTTGGCGGTACGGGTGACCGCCTTCCGGGGAAGATCAGACATGAGCCCCTCCAAATCCCAGACACCCGTGGCCGCCTGCGACGGTCACCCGGCCATTGTGTCCTGTGGCTCCCCGGCCCCCGAGGCGCACTCCCCCTGAGTCTGCCCACCGGCGCCGCAGGTACAGTCGCTGTGCGGTGACATCCGTTCCTGCCGCCAGTCCAGCAGCGGCATCGACACCTCCCACCGCACCCCCGTAGTGGCAGGCAGCTCACCGTCCAGAAACGACAGGGCGTGCGCCGCGGCCAGCCCCGCCACCGCGGTCGCCAGGCCGATGTCGCAGGCCGGTACGGCCGCGCCGCGGCCGGAACGCCACTGCGCCAGTATCCGCAGCCATCCCGGGTCCCGGTCCGCCCGCCCCCGCGCCATACACCCCGCGCACGCACTCCCGCCCGGCAGCACCAGCGGCCCCACCACTCCCGTAGCTTCGACGACCCCCGCATAGATATGAGGCGTTCCCGAACGAAGCCACGGCTCCGCGGCCACGGGATCGGGCGCGTACGCGGCGGATCCGTCCCGGGGCGCCACGATCACCAGTGACAGCCCCGGCTCGCCCCCGGCCGCCGGCCCCGCCGATCCGGTGGCCTCCGCCGCACGCGGAGGCCGGCCGGGCGCGGCCCGCCGCACCGATTGCCGTGCCGCCACGTCGCGGCGGCCGCCCACCGACTCCGCGCTCAGCCCGCCCGGTGCGACGTCCCACAGCTCCGTACACCCGCCGTCCAGCACCTCGACCCGCCCCACGCCCCCGGCGGCCAGCACCGACGCGATCGTCGCGCCGACCCGCCCGGCGCCCCGCACCTGGACCCGCATCGCGCGCCGCGCCGCCATCCGCCGTGTCCCGCCGCCCGGTTCGGCGTGGACGACCGAGAGCGTTGCCAGATCGGGCCGCAGTCGGTCGAACACGTCGGCGCGCCCCCGCAGCGCTTCCGCCCCCGCACCGCCGGCCGTCGCGTCGTCGATCAGCCCCGCCGCCGTCAGCCGCCCGATCAGGTCGTCCACCCGTCCGTCGGGCAGCCCCATCGCCCGTGCCTCCTCCCGCAGCAGCGGAAGACCGCGTGTCCCGTCGAGCAGCCCGAGGAAACTGCCCGTCGCGGTGTCCACCGGACCCACGGTCACCGCGTGTGCGGACGTCATGCCGAACTGCACTGTCTGCCGGTCCCGCCATGCCCGCCGCAGCGCGGGCTTCACCATCGGATGCATATCGCCGTCCCCCGTCGGTCTGTCACGAGATCCGCTCTCGGGTCTCAGAATGCACGGCCCGGTCAAAGAGGGCCGAAAGTTGTCCACAGGCGCGGTGTATTAGTCGTACGAGTCGCACCAGGCGTTCAAATGCTGCACACCAGGGAGTGGATCGCGTTCGAACCATCCGGAGGCGGGACTTCCGCCATTGACAGCGGGTAACGTCGTGGTGTGCCCGTCGACCCGCTGCAGAGCGCGACCAATCAGCCGCCACGCGGCTCGCGGTCGAGCGCTGTCGAGGTCCGCAGAAGTGCCCGCCGCAGCAGGACGGTCTCCGCGTACCGTGAGGGCGACCGCACGATCGTGCTCATCCCCGACCGTATGTCCGAGGCCGAGGAGCAGCGCTGGGTGACCGTGATGCTCGACAAGCTCGCCGCCCAGGAGAACAAGCGCGTCTTCGGTGACGCCGAACTCGCCGAGCGCGCCCGCCGGCTGTCCGCCCAGTGCTTCGACGGCAGGGCGCGCCCCGCCTCGGTGCGCTGGGTGACGAACCAGAACACCCGCTGGGGGTCGTGCACCCCGGCCGAAGGCAGCATCCGGCTTTCGCACCGACTTCAGGGCATGCCGGAGTACGTCGTCGACTACGTTCTCGTCCACGAGCTCGCCCACCTGCTGGTGCCGGGTCACGGCCCGCGCTTCTGGCAGCTTCTGGAGGCGTATCCGCGTACCGAGCGGGCGCGCGGTTATCTCGAAGGGGTTGTCGCCGCCGAGCGGTTGCCGTACCTGCCGGGCGCACGCACCGAGTGACGCTCGGTGATTGTGTACCGAGTGTGTACCGGCTTGGCCGGATGCGCCCCTTCGCGGGTTAGCCTGACGCGACGCATTCACCTCGGGATGGGGGACGGTCGTTACGCATGGCCAGGGAATTTCAACGCGGCCACAAGGCCAAGATCAGTGACCTCACAGCGGGCACGGATCTGTACGTAGGTGTGCAGATCGCGGCGCCCGGACTGTCTTTCGACATCAGCTGCTTCGGGCTGGACGCCAACGAGCAGCTCTCGGACGACCGGTATTTCATTTTCTTCAACCAGCCGAAGTCGCCCGAGGAGTCGATTCAGCAGCTCGGCGCACAGTCGGGTGACACCGAGTCGTTCCGCGTCACGCTGGACCGCGTCCCGGCGAACATCCACCGGCTCTCCTTCACCGCGACGATCGACGGTGCGGGCCAGATGTCGCAGGTGGGGCCCGGTTACATCCGGATCGTCGCGGGTGGTGAAGAGGTCGTCAGGTACGCCTTCACGGGTTCGGAGTTCACCACCGAGCGCGCGGTGATGCTGGGCGACTTCTACCTCAAGGACGTGTGGCGGTTCGCCGCGATCGGCCAGGGCTTCGACGGCGGGCTCGACGCCCTGCTGAAGAACTTCGGCGGTGAGGTGGCCGAGGAAGAACCGGCCGCGCAGCCGCAGGCCGCGGCACCCTCCTTCGCGCCACCGCCCCAGGCGGCGCAGCCCGCACCGTCCTTCGGCGCACCCACAGCCCCTCCGGCTCCCGCCCCGGCGCAGGGCTTCGCCCCGCCGCAGCAGCCTGCCCCGCAGATGCACGCGGCGCCGACGGTCGCAGCGCCGATGGCGATGCCGCCGCAGGGTGGCGCCGCAGCGCCGGCCCCTCCGTCACCGTACGGACAGCCGCCGCAGCAGCCGCAGTTCGGCCAGGTCCCGGGACAGGCACCCGGTCAGTTCCCCGGCCAGGGCCAGCCGCCCGGCGGCTACGGCCAGCCGGCCCCGTACGGCCAGCCCCAGGGAATGCCGCCGGGCGTGCCCCAGGGCGTACCGCAAGGCGTGCCCCAAGGAGTCCCGCAGGGCGGAGGCGGCCTCAAGGCGGCCCTCCAGCCCTACCGCGAGGCGGCCACCGGACAGCGCTGGACGCCGCAGAACCAGCAACTCATGCGGGTCGAGCTCGGCATGGGCGGTACGCCGATCCTCGCCCGCCAGGGCAGCATGGTGATGTACCAGGGCAAAGTCGACTTCAGCCACAAGGGCGCGGGCTTCACCGGCCGCATCGTGGGCAACGCGACCGGCCAGGAAATGCAGTTGATGCGCTGCTCCGGACGCGGCCAGGTCTTCCTCGCGGAGAACGGCGCGAACCTGCACCCCGTCGAGCTGCAGGGCGACGGCATCTGCGTCTCCGCGGAGAACGTTCTCGCGTTCGACGAGTCGCTGCAGTACGAGGTCCGTCGCATCGAGGGTCACGGCATTCCCGGCGGTGCCCTTTTCACCATGCAGTTCCAGGGAACGGGCACGGTCGTCGTGAAAACGAACGGCATCCCGGTGGTGCTGCCGGTCACGCCGACCACGTTCGCCGACGCCAACGCCGTCATCGCGTGGTCCTCGGCGTCCCAGGTGATCCTCACCAGCCAGGTGCGGCTGCGCCGCAACGCCTACCCGGGCCACAGCGGAGAGACCATAAACCTGCAGTTCCGGGGAGCGCCCGGAAACTTCATCGTCGTCCAGCCCTACGAGGTCTGAGGGAGCCCGTCATGAATCAGCAACTCGCGGGCTTCGCCCCGACCCCGATCGCGGCCCGTATGGAGAACCACGGGCCCGCGATGCTCAAGGTCGCCATGGCCACCGGCCAGGACCTCTACGCGCGCACCGGCTCGATGGTGGCGTACGAGGGCTTCATCCAGTACGAGCCGAACCCGCCCGCTGCCCGCCAGGTCGCGTCGCAGTGGGTCACCGGCGAGGGCGCGCCCATCATGAAGTGCGCCGGCGACGGCCTGCTCTACCTCGCCGACTACGGCGCGGACGTCGTCGTCATCAACCTCGACAACGACTCCCTCTCGGTCAACGGCAGCAATGTGCTCGCCTTCGACGCGCACCTCCAGTGGGGCGTCGAAAAGGTCAAGGGGATGGCGAAGTTCGCCGGCCAGGGCCTGTGGAACGTCGAGATCGCGGGCACCGGCTGGGTCGCCCTGACCTCGCGAGGTACGCCGATCGTCGTCGAGTGCGGGCGTGGCGAGGACGAGACGTACGTCGACCCCGACGCCCTCGTCGCCTGGTCCCCGAACCTCAAGGTGAAGGGCAAGCGCAGCTTCAAGGCGTCCGCCCTCGTCGGTCGGGGCAGCGGAGAGGCGTACCAGATGGCCTTCTCCGGCGAGGGAATCGTCGTCGTACAGCCGAGCGAGGACAGCACCGACCGCCTGCGGGTCCGGGGCTGAGGGGGAGCGAGAACACACCATGCAGAGCCCGCTTTTCAGTCACACCGAACAGCAGTCCCAGGACCGGTACACCGTGCAGAACCCGCAGCTCCTGCGGGTCTCGCTGCTCGGCCAGGACGACGTCCTCGCGCGCAAGGGCGCGATGGTCGCCTACCAGGGGCTGATCGAATTCGACGGCGAGTACCGGTCGAACAGCCAGCGGCGCGCCCGCGCCAACACCGGTGAGGGCCTCGACCTGATGCGCTGCTCCGGGCAGGGCACCGTCTACCTCGCCAACCTCGCGCAGTACGTCCATCTCGTGGACATCGACCGCGAGGGCATGACGGTGGACAGCGCCTACGTCCTGGCGCTGGACTCCTCGCTCAACACCGAAGTCATCGCCGTGGACAGCCAGTACGGCATCTCCGGCACCGGCAAGTACCAGCTCAACATCACCGGGCAGGGCAAGGTCGCCCTGATGACCTCGGGCCAGCCCCTGATGCTTCAGGTCACGCCGGAGAAGTACGTCAACGCCGACGCCGATGCGATCGTCGCCTGGTCCAGCTCCCTGCGCGTACAGATGCAGGCCCAGACGCACTCGTCGAACGTGCGCCGGCGGCGCGGCGACACCGGTGAGGGCTGGGAGCTCAGCTTCCTGGGGCAGGGCTTCGCGCTCGTACAGCCCAGCGAGGTGATGCCGCCGCAGAACGCACAGTTGGGGCAGGGTGCCGCCGCGCAGTTCGGCGTGGGACAGCAGGGCGCCCGCGGCCAGAACCAGAACAACGCCTGGAACTGACCGCCCACAGGGCACAGGTAAGGGGCGGGCTCCTGGGAGCCCGCCCCTTACCTGTGGCGCGTACGTCCGTCTACAGCGCCGCGCGCGTGCGTTCCATCAGCCGTACGACCGACTCGTCGGCCACGCCCGCCACTTCGTCGTACGTGAACCAGCGCAGATCCAGCGACTCCTCGCTGATCGCCTCGACCGCACCGCCCGGCGCCAGCGCCGCGTACTGCACGTCCAGGTGCCAGTTGCAGGGCGCCGGAATGGGGTGCCGGTCCAGTCGCACGGGGCCGACGGGCAGTAGCGCCAGCCCCGCGATGCCGGACTCCTCCGTCGCCTCGCGCAGCGCCGCGTCCCTGAGCGTGGTGTCTCCCGGCTCGCAGTGACCGCCCATCTGAAGCCACATGTTCAGCTTCTTGTGCAGCGTCAGCAGCACCCGCCCGCGCTCCGGATCGACGACCAGCGCACTCGCCGTGAGATGCCCGGCCCCACAGGCCTTCCACATCCCGTCCGGGTGCGCCGACAGGTGATCCAGATACGCCCGGCGCAGTTCCTCCTGGCCTTCGTAGCTCTT
The DNA here is from genome assembly GCF_056836825.1 of Streptomyces sp. TRD_SC_5. Taxonomy (NCBI): domain Bacteria; kingdom Bacillati; phylum Actinomycetota; class Actinomycetes; order Kitasatosporales; family Streptomycetaceae; genus Streptomyces; species Streptomyces sp. TRD_SC_5. Next base: position 4,917,137 of record NZ_JBWZZS010000001.1, read on the forward strand.
CAGTACGAGGACCGCGTCGTCGTGCAGGGTCACTTGTCGCTGTCGCCCTCTGCGTCGCCGTTGCCTTCGCCGTCCGTGTCCTTCTTCAGGTTCGGCTTCGGCCCGCTGCCGCCTGCCGCCTCACCGAGCATCTTGTCGAGCTCGGAGAAGTCCATCTGCTCGCGGTGCACGAACCCGTCCGGGTCGTCCAGGTCCTCCGCCGTCGGCAGCATGTCCGGGTGCTCCCACAGGGCGTCGCGCCCGTCCAGGCCCCGCGCGTCCGTGAGCGATGCCCACAGCCGCGCCGCGTCCCGCAGCCGCCGCGGACGCAGCTCGAGACCGATCAGCGTCGCGAACGTCTGCTCGGCCGGACCACCGGAGGCCCGCCGCCTGCGCAGCGTCTCGCGCAGCGCGTCCGCCGAGGTGAGCCGGGGCTTGGCCGCCTCGTGCACCACGGCGTCCACCCAGCCCTCGACGAGCGCGAGCGCGGTCTCCAGACGGGCCAGCGCCGCCTTCTGCGCGGGGGTGTCCTCCGGCTGGAACATGCCCTGCTGGAGTGCCTCCTGCAGCTGCTCCGGGTGCGACGGGTCGAGCTGGCCGACCACGTCCTCCAGCTTCGAGGTGTCGACCTGGATACCGCGCGCGTATCCCTCGACCGCGCCGAACAGGTGCGAGCGCAGCCACGGCACATGGGCGAAGAGCCGCTGGTGGGCGGCCTCGCGCAGCGCCAGATACAGCCGCACCTCGTTCTTCTCGACGCCCAGGTCCTTGCCGAACGCCTCGATGTTCAGCGGCAGCAGCGCGGCTTTGCCGGCCGGGCCCAGCGGCAGCCCGATGTCGGTCGAACCGACCACCTCGCCCGCCAGTACGCCCACGGCCTGCCCGATCTGCTGACCGAACATCGCACCGCCCATGGACCGCATCATCCCGAGCAGCGGGCCCGCCATGGCCTGCATCTCCTCGGGCAGTACGTCGCCCATGGCAGCCCCGACGCGCTCCGCGACCGGGTCCACCAGCTGCTTCCATGCGGGCAGGGTCGCCTCGACCCACTCCGCGCGGCTCCACGCCACCGACGTGCTCGCTCCGGAGGGCAGGGAGGTCACGCCGTCCAGCCACAGATCGGCGAGACGCACCGCCTCCTCGACGGCCGACCGCTCACCGGGGCTCACGCTGGAGTCCTTGGTGCCGTCGGCGGTGCCCTGGGAGACCGTCTGGCGCGCGATGTCCTTGGCCATGTCCCAGTTCACGGGACCGCCCTCGTAGCTGAGCATCTGCCCGAGCTGCTGGAAGGCGGCGCCCAGGTCGTTCGGGTTCAGCGAACCGAACATCGCGGCGAACGGATTGTCTCCGCCCGGGCCACCTGGGCCGCCCGAGCCGCCCGGCAGGCTGCCGAACCCGCCGAACGGGTTCGCCGGACCCTGGCCACCGCCCTCGCTGCCCTTCTTCTTGCCATCGTCGCCGTCCTCCGGCTCCTCCGGCGGAAGGCCGAATCCGAATGGGGTGTCACTCACGGGTTTCCTCGGCTCGTAAGGCCGCCGGCTCGGCCGGCGGCGGCTGCCCGACATCACCACCCAGCGTAGACACCGGAACCCGAGAAGGGCTCGGTGCTTCGCCGGGACTCCGCCTGCGGCAGGATGGACGCCACCTGGTACGTACGCGCCACGGCGTGTACGTACTGAAGACAACCGCTGGAGACGCCCGGTGAGTTCCCCAGATCCGCAGGTTCGAGCATCGCAGAGCGCTGAAGTTCGCCAGAGGCGAAACGACTCAACCCCGACAGCCCGAGGTCCCGTCGTCGCGGTCACGGGTGCCGCCTCGGGCATCGGCGCGCTGCTCACCCGGCGCCTTGCCGCGTCCGAGGAGATCAAACAGGTCGTGGCCATCGACGAGCGCCGCGGCGATGTCGCCGAGGCGCGGTGGCACATCCTGGACGTACGCGACCCGGCCATCGCCGAGAAGCTGCGGGGCGCCGACGTCGTGGTGCACCTCGCGCTCGACCTCGACCTGGAGTCGGACCCCGCCGCCCGTACGGCGTACAACGTGCGGGGCACCCAGACGGTGCTCACCGCCGCCGCTGCCGCCGGGGTCCACCGTGTCGTGCTGTGCACGTCGGCGATGGTCTACGGCGCCCTGCCCGACAACGACATCCCGCTGTCCGAGGACGCGGAACTGCGTGCGACCGCCGAGGCGGCCGGTGTCGGCGACCTCCTCGAAATCGAACGCCTGGGCCGCCGTGCGCCCCGCGCGCACCCCGGTCTCAACGTCACGGTGGTGCGGCCCGCCGTCCTGGTAGGCGGTACGGACACCGCGCTCACCCGGTACTTCGAGTCGCCCCGCCTCCTGGTCGTCGCCGGCTCCCGCCCCACCTGGCAGTTCTGCCACGTCGAGGACCTGGTCGCCGCGCTGGAGTACGCCGCGCTGGAGAAGGTCGACGGCGAGCTGGCGGTTGGCTGCGACGGCTGGCTGGAGCAGGAGGAGGTCGAGGAGCTCAGCGGCATCCGCCGCATGGAGCTGCCGTCCGCGGTCGCCCTGGGCGCCGCGGCGAGGCTGCACAGGATCGGCCTCACGCCCTCTCCCGCCGGGGACCTCGCCTACACGATGCATCCGTGGGTGGTGAGCGTGAGCAGGCTCCACGAGGCGGGATGGCGGCCGCAGTGGACCAATGAGGAGGTACTCACCAAACTGCTGGAGGAGGTCGCGGGCCGGCACACCGTCGCGGGCCGCCGCCTCGGCCGCAAGGACGCCACGGCGGCGGGCGCCGCGGGCGCCACGGTGGCGCTGCTGGGCACGGCCGCGCTGGTACGCCGCGTACGCAAGGCCAGGGGCCGCTAAATTCGCGTGCCGGAAGCCCGTCAGAAGCCCGCCAGAAACCGGCCGCATGTAGGACCCTCCATACCGGGGGCCCGTACAGCCGGTCGAAAAGGCTATTCCGCAATGTCAGTGCGGTACGGCACGATGGGCAGCATGGCAGGCACGTACTCCCACCCCGGCGAGCAGGCGGCACAGGATCCCATCCGGCTGCTGGCGATTCGCGACACCCCGCTCTCCGTCGACGAGATCTTCACAGCCGTGGGGGACGACGCCGCGGGCGGCACGGCGCTGTTCGTCGGCACCGTGCGCAACCACGACGGGGGTGCCGACGTGGACAAGCTCGGCTATTCCTGTCACCCCTCGGCCCAGGACGAGCTACGCCGTGTGGCCGAAAAGGTCGTAGCGGATTTCCCGGTACGCGCGCTGGCGGCCGTCCACCGTGTGGGTGACCTAGAAGTGGGTGACCTCGCGGTCGTCGTCGCGGTCTCCTGTCCGCACCGTGGCGAGGCGTTCGAGGCGTGCCGCAGGCTGATCGACGACCTCAAGCACGAAGTGCCGATCTGGAAGCACCAGACCTTCTCCGACGGTACGGAGGAGTGGGTCGGAGCGTGCTGACGCGCTTCTGCGCCGAAACCGTCCGCTGAAACCTGGGTGCCGCCCAAGCGCCCCGATTTGCGTAACCGGGCCCCTGCCGTGAGCGTTGGACGCACCGGTGGCTAATCTGCTGATCGGCCGAATGCGGCCGGTCCCTAGGGGTCGGGAGGACGGAATGGCGGCACTCGCGTGGTTGCTGATTCCGCTTTTCGCTGCACTTGGTGCTGCGATATGGGGAAGCTGGGCAGCCAGAAATCGAACGGCCGGCGATGTCTCCGAACTCGCCGGCTACGCGCGGTTCCGTGAGGCCATGGAGAAGTCCCACTCCGGCACCGACGCCGTCTGACGACCCGTGAAGCGGCCTCGACCGTACGTCCGGGCCCCGAGGCCCCGTACGGACCGGCCCCAGCGGTGTACTGACGGACCCGTCCCGTACTGTCGTTCCATGCCACGCCGCACAGCGACGATGCTCGCCTCCACCCTCATCCTGATCGCGCTGCTGTGCGCGGGCGTATTCATCAAAGTCCCGTACTCGGAGATGTCCCCCGGCCCGACGGTGAACACTCTCGGTGAGGCCGGTGGCGAGCCGGTGCTTCAGATCTCCGGTCGCAAGACGTACCCCACGAGTGGCCATCTCAATATGACGACGGTCAGAGTCACCGGCGCGGACTACAAGATGAACCTCGTCGAAGCGGTCTACGGCTGGCTCGCGCACGACAGTGTGGTCGTCCCGCACGACACGCTCTATCCGGACGGCAAGACGGAAGAGCAGTCGACGCAGGAGAACGCCGAGGAGTTCAGCCAGTCCCAGGAGACCGCGAAAACCGCTGCTCTTCGGGAAATGGGCATTCCCGTGAAGACCCGGGTAGTGGTTTCGACCGTTCTCAAGAACAGCCCCGCCGAGGGCAAGCTGCACGCGGGCGATGTCATCAAGGCCGTGGACGGTACGCCCGTCAAGGACCCCAAGGACGTCGCCAAGCTCGTCACCGAGCACAAGCCCACGGAGAAAGTCGTCTTCACGATCGTCCCCGCCAAGGACGCGGCCGCGGCGGAGAAGGCGGGCAAGGAGCCGGTGGGCAGCGAGGACATCGCCCTCACCACCAAGAAGGCCGGCGACGACGACCGCGCCATCGTGGGCATCCAGGCGGGCCCGGACCACATCTTCCCGTTCACCATCGACATCAAGCTGGCGGACGTCGGCGGCCCCAGCGCGGGCCTGATGTTCTCGCTCGGCATCGTCGACAAGATCACGCCCGGCGACCTGACCGGCGGCAAGTTCGTGGCGGGCACCGGCACGATCGACGAGGACGGCAAGGTCGGCCCGATCGGCGGCATCGAGATGAAGACCGTCGGGGCGCGCAACGCGGGCGCCGAGTACTTCCTGACGCCCGCCGAGAACTGCGCGTCGGCGGCGGCGGACATCCCCGACGGCCTCACCCTCGTGAAGGTCAAGACGATCGACGACGCGAAGAATTCGCTGGAGAAGATCCGCGAGGGGGACACGGCAGGCCTGCCGCGGTGCACCACGGGCTGACCGCCGGCAGCCGTGCCCCCACAGGGCCCGCGGTGCCTACGCCTCGAAGGTCGCGGCCAGGGCCTCGGCGAGACCGGGCACGAGCATGGCGCCGGTGAGCACCTCGGTCGGGGAGTCCTTCTCCCGCAGCCGCAGTGCGGACTCGCGCACGCCGTTGCGCAGCACGGCCACCGTCATACGGACCTCCTGGCGGTCGGGGTGCTTCGCGACCCACTTCGCCAGCTGGGCCTCGTTCAGGCCCTCCGGTACGGACGCCTCGGCGGACGGCGGAAGCATCAGCCGCTCCACTGTCAGCGCGCAGCCGGCCACCGCGTCGGGCCAGGCGATCGTGGCGAGGAACTCGTCGAGCGCGGTGCCCGACGGGATCTCTTCCTGCTCGACGGGCGTGAGTGCCGCCGTCGACCCGCCCTCGGCGAGACCGAGCTGGGCGGCGAGACCCGGCTCCTGGGCACGCAGCTGGGCAGAGTCGACAAGGGCGAACAGCCTGGCGGGCTGGTCCCAGCCAAGGCCGGAGGTGTATTCGTCGATTTCGAGCACGGCGCGGGTGAGCGGGCTCGTGGCCATGGGGGGCCCGGAGGGGGAAACGTTGGACATGGTCGACATCCTGCCTCCTTCGGACCCGAAAGCGGGAACTGAGTAAAGCTTCAGTAAGTTGCATGAGTGGGCTCTACGATCGCGGAGCCTGCTCCTACGACAGCGAACTTTCGAGGTGCGCACCTTGGCTTTCCAGATGCCGGACCGCGGCGGAGGCCCGACAGGGCCACGGATCAGAGTCGGCCGCCCGTCCCGGCGCGTCCGGACCCTGCTCATGACATTGGGCGTCCTGGCCGTCCTGGCCATGGCTTTTGTCATGTTTGCCGGGTTCTGGACGGACTGGCTCTGGTACCGCTCGGTCAGATATTCGTCCGTTTTCACCACCACCCTGTGGACCAAGATCGGGCTTTTCGCCGTCTTCGGTCTGCTCATGGCCCTGGCCGTCGGAGTGAACATCTGGCTCGCGCACCGGCTCAGGCCGCCGCTGAGCGCGATGTCGCTCGAGCAACAGAACCTCGACCGCTACCGGATGGGCATCGCCCCGTACAAGAAGTGGGTGCTCCTCGCAGTCACCGTTCTGGTCGGGCTGATCGCCGGAGCCTCCGCCTCCGGGCAGTGGCGTACCTGGCTGATGTGGGTCAACGGCGTGTCCTTCGGCCAGAAGGACCCGCAGTTCCAGATGGACGTCGCGTTCTACGCGTTCGACCTGCCCTGGTACCGGTTCCTGCTCGGCTTCGGCTTTGCGGCCGCCGTGCTCTCCCTGATCGCCGCCGCGATGGTGCACTACCTGTACGGCGGCCTGCGGATCACCAGTCCGGGAGCCAGGGCCACCGCCGCGGCGACCGGCCACCTGTCGGTGCTGCTCGGCATCTTCGTGGCGCTCAAGGCAGTCGCGTACTGGCTCGACCGGTACGGCCTCGCGGTGAAGTCCAGTGACTTCAAGGCCACGGGCAACTGGGCGGGTCTGCGGTACGTCGACGCGAACGCCTACCTGCCGGCGAAGACGATCCTCTTCTGCATCGCCGTCATCTGCGCGCTGCTGTTCTTCGCGACGCTGTGGCGCCGCACTTGGCAGTTGCCCGTCATCGGCTTCGGCCTGATGGTGCTCTCGGCGATCCTCATCGGTGGGCTCTACCCGGCGATCGTGCAGAAGTTCCAGGTCCAGCCGAACGAGCAGGCCAAGGAAGCGCCGTACATCAAGAAGAACATCGATGCGACGCGCAAGGCGTACGACATCGATGACGCGAAGGTGGACGACTACCAGGGCGTCGGCGACAGCAAGGACAACTCGCAGCTGCGCAAGGACGCCGACTCGGCGGCCAGCTACCGGCTGATCGACCCGAACGTCGTCCCGCCGACCTTCCAGCAGCTCCAGCAGGAGCGTAAGTACTACCAGTTCCCCGCGACGCTGGACGTGGACAGGTACAAGGGCCAGGACACGGTCGTCGGTCTGCGCGAGCTCGACCTCAAGGGCATCCCCAAGCGCAACTGGATCAACGACCACTTCACGTACACCCACGGATACGGCGTGGTCGCGGCCAAGGGCACGGCGGTCAAGCCGGACACCGAGGGCGCCCCGGACTTCATCGAGTCCGGCCTCCCGTCGCAGGGCATGCTCGGCGATTACGAGCAGCGGATCTACTACGGCGAGAAGACCGAGCAGTACTCGATCGTGGGCGGCCCGCAGAGGGAGCTCGACTACGAGAAGAACGGCGAGCCCACCAAGACCACGAGCTACGAGGGCAAGAGCGGCGTCAACCTGTCGAGCCCGCTGAACCGCGCCGCGTACGCCGCGGCCTTCAGCGAGCCGCAGATCCTCTACTCGGGAGCCATCGGCGAGGGCTCGCGGATCCTGTACAACCGCACGCCCAAGGAGCGCGTCGAGGCGGTCGCACCCTGGCTGTCCCTCGACGGCGACGCCTACCCGGCCGTCGTCGACGGACGTGTCCAGTGGATCGTCGACGCGTACACCACCACCAACGGCTACCCCTACGCCTCGCGCACGACGCTGGGGGACACCACGGCCGACTCGCTGTCGCAGACCGACAGCCAGCGTGCGGTGATCGCCCAGCAGAACCAGGTCAACTACATCCGCAACTCGGTGAAGGCCACCGTCGACGCGTACGACGGCACGGTCAAGCTGTACCAGTGGGACACCGAGGACCCGGTCCTCAAGACCTGGATGAAGGCGTTCCCGGGCACGGTGAAGTCGAAGGGCGACATCGAGCCGGCGCTGATGGAGCACCTGCGCTACCCGCAGGACCTCTTCAAGGTGCAGCGCGAGCTGCTCACCCGCTACCACGTGGAGAACCCGTCGCAGTTCTACAGCGGCAGTGACGCGTGGCAGGTGCCGGACGACCCGACGACGGGCGAGAAGAGCTCCGTACCGCCGTACTACCTGAGCCTGAAGATGCCGCAGGAGCAGGACCGGAAGTTCTCGCTGACGACGACCTTCACTCCCAACGGGCGCCCGAACCTGGGGGCGTTCATGGCGGTTGACGCCGACGCGTCGAGCAAGGACTACGGCACGATAAGGCTCCTGAGAGTCACGGGTGACGTGCCAGGTCCGCAGCAGGTGCAGAACCGGCTGAACAGCAATGCCGAGGTTGCCGAGTTCGTCAGGAACATGAAGGGCGCCAACTCGGACATCGAGTACGGCAACCTGCTGACGATCCCGCTGAACGACGGCTTCCTGTACGTCGAGCCGGTGTACGCCCAGGGCAACAACGCCTACCCGCTCCTGAAGAAGGTCGCCGTGTCGTACGGCAGGGAGACCGTCTTCAAGGACACGCTCGGTGAGGCGCTGAACGCCGTCTTCGGGGAGGAGGGCGAAACGCCGCCACCGCCCGGCGATGGTGACGATGACACCACCAGGCCCCCGTCCGACGGCGACGAGTCGCTCCAGAAGGCCATCGAGGACGCCCAGAAGGCGTACGAGGAGGGCGAGGAAGCGCTGAAGCAGCAGGACTGGACCGCGTACGGCGCGGCGCAGGAGAAGCTTCAGGACGCGCTCCAGCGGGCCGCCGACGCGGAGCCGAAGACCGAGGCGCCGGCCAGTCCCGGGGCCGAGGGCGAGAAGCCCGAGAAGGCCGCCGAGAAGGACGGGCAGGGCGACCAGAAGGGCAGCTGAGCTGGGACGTCCCCGCGCCGTGGTACTGTTTGAACACAACGGCGCGGGGTGGAGCAGCTCGGTAGCTCGCTGGGCTCATAACCCAGAGGTCGCAGGTTCAAATCCTGTCCCCGCTACTGAAGAAGAAGACGAGGGCCCGGATCTCGAAAGAGATCCGGGCCTTTGTTGTGTTCTCGGATGGCTCGCGCGTCCGTGCGAAGCGTCGTTCTGGCGGGGGGAGTTGGTGATTGAGCGTTTGGAGTGTCTCTCTGTGGGCATGTCGACAAAACGCTGAAGTGACCTCACTGGCTGCGGTATACCAGGTGTACGCGGGTTGCGGGTGGTGCGACGATGGTTTTTATGGGGGACAGGACAACTCTGTTGGAGACAGGGCGGTTTGTGCAGCGACACCAAGAGCACGCTGTTGACACCGTTGATACCGCCGAGTCCGAGGCGCGGCACCGGAGCGCCGCCGAGAGCGGCGACACGGAGTCCATGAGCGTGCTCGGCTCGCTGCTGCTGCGCCGCGGTGACCTCGACGGCGCCGAGCCGCACCTGCGTGCCGCGACCGCCGACGGCGACCGCGCCGCCGCGAACAATCTGGGCGTACTCCTCCACCAGCGCGGGTACGCCGACGAGGCGGCCGGCTGGTGGCGCATCGCCGCCGTGGCCGGGTCCGCGGCCGCCGCGCACGCACTCGGCCGCCACTACCGCGAGCGCGGCGACGAGCCCGCCGCGGAGTACTGGCTGCGCCAGTCCGCCGAGCAGGGGCACGCGCTGGGGGCGTACGCCCTCGCCGACCTGCTGGAACACCGCAGCGACGTGGGCGCCGAGCGGTGGCTGCGCGCCGCCGCCGAGCAGGGACACCGGGAAGCGGCGTACCGCCTGGCCCGGACGCTGGACCGCCGCGCCGCCGCGGAGGCGCACGACGGCGTGGCCGGTTCCGGCGTCGCGCGCGCGAGGCGCGGAGCGGGCCCGCGCACGGGTGCGGGCGGGCCGAACGCGGCCCGTAACGCGGGGACGGGTCCCGGCACGGCCGCCGGAACCGGCCGAACGGACGCTGACGGCCGGGCCGGCAGCCTGCTCGGCAGCGGCGGCCTGGACGGCGGCTGGGACACGGGCACCGGCCGGGGCACCGGCTACGTCGACTTCGGCACGGGCACGCGGTACCCGGGCGTGGGAGCGGGCACCGACTTCGCTACGGACACCGGCACCGGTCCGGACCTCGGCCCGTCCGGCACCCGCCACCCCGGGTACGGCTCCATCGGGACCGGCGCCGGCGCCGTCAGGGGCGACGGCCGGGCGGGCGGGGATGCCGGCGAGCCCGGTCGTGCGGGCGGGGCCGAAGCGGATACCGCCGCCGACGCGGAACACGGGGCCGGCGGATCGGGGCAGGCCGGTGCGGGCCCGGACACCGGAACGCGCCGGGGCGGGGCCGAGACCGGCACGGGCCCCGGCACCGGTACCCGTCACGCCGTGGCGAGCGGCAGCCGCCGTAGCGGCGCCGGACAGCTCGGTACCGGGCAGTTCGGCACCGGCACCCGGCATGCGGGGATCGGTGCCGGAGAGCTGCCCCCCGCCGTGGAGGCCGAGCAGTGGTACCGGCAGGCCGCCGCGCGCGGGCACCGCCGCGCCGCCCTGCACCTCGGCGCCATCCTCGAAGAGCGCGGCGAGCTCAAGGAGGCCGGGCGCTGGTACCTGACCTCCGCCAAGGACGGCGAGGCACGGGCCGCATGCGCCCTGGGCTTCCTGCTGCGCGACGCCGGTGACGAGGAGAGCGCCGCCGTGTGGTGGCTGCGCGCCGCCCAGGACGGTGACGGCAACGCCGCGAACGCGCTGGGCGCCCTGCACGCCGCGCGGGGCGAGCAGCAGACCGCCGAGCGGTGGTACCGCGCCGCCCTCGACGCCGGTGACGTGAACGGGGCGTACAACCTCGGGCTGCTGTGCGCCGCCCAGGGCCGTAACGCCCAGGCCGACCAGTGGTACCGCCGCGCCGCCTACGCGGGCCACCGCGAGGCCGCCAACGCGCTCGCCATCCTGCTGCTCCAGGGCGGGGACGCGGCCGGCGCCGAGCCGTGGTTCTCCAAGGCCGCCGAGGCGGGCAGCGTCGACGCCGCCTTCAACCTCGGCATCCTGCATGCGGGCCGCGACGACGACCGTACGGCCTTCGTCTGGTACGAGCGCGCGGCCGCCGCCGGGCACACCGAGGCCGCACTCCAGGTCGGCATCGCCCTGCTGCGCGACGGCGAGGAGCAGGACGCCGAGCGGCATCTGCGCTGCGCCGCCGGCAGCGGCAGCGCCGAGGCGGCCTTCCGCCTCGCCACGCTGCTCGACCGCAGGCAGCCCCCGCCGAGCGCGCCCGGGCTCGGCGAGACGCTGGACGAGAAGACCGAGTGCGAGGAGTGGTACGAGCGGGCCGCCGAGCAGGGCCACCGCCGCGCCCAGGTGCGCGTCGGCATGCTCGCCGCCGGGCGCGGCGACCTGGAAGGGGCCGCGCGCTGGTACCGGGAGGCCGCCGAGGCGGGCAGCCGCAACGGCGCCTTCAACCTCGGGCTGCTGCTGGCCCGCGAGGGAAGCGAGCCGGAGGCCGCCCTGTGGTGGTCCCGCGCCGCGCACGCGGGCCACGGCCGCGCCGCGCTGCGCCTCGCGCTGCTCGCCGCCCGCCACGGCGAGCTGGACGAGGGCGAGCGGTGGTGCGCGCGGGCGGTGGAGCTCGGACCGGCCGAGGTCGCCGAGCGCGCGGCGCGGCTGCGCGAGGCGCTGCACCAGGAGCTCACCGCGTAGCCACGGCTGCTGGCGGATCGTTTCACCACTGGTCACCACCTCGTACGGGAACGGATTTGCGCTGGTCGGCGGTGCGACGTAGAGTCATGTTTACCGACGCGGGGTGGAGCAGCTCGGTAGCTCGCTGGGCTCATAACCCAGAGGTCGCAGGTTCAAATCCTGTCCCCGCTACTGAAGAGGTAGCCGAAGGCCCGGATCTCGAAAGAGATCCGGGCCTTCGTCGTTTGCGGGCGGTTGAGGCAGTGCTGAACACAACTGAGCTGAACACAACTGAACGGGCCCGGCACCAGATCTGGTGCCGGGCCCGTTCACATGCGTGGTCGTGGTATCAGGCGGAGGCGCAGTTGGGGCACGTGCCCCGGTAGGTCACCTCGACGTCCGAGATTGTGAAGCCGAAGCGCTCGGAGTCCGGCAGATCCGTGAGGGGATTGCCGATCGGGTGTACGTCGCGGATGGCGCCGCACCGCGCGCAGACCAGGTGCTGGTGCGGGGTGTGCGCGTTCGGGTCGTACCGCTTCGCCCGGCGGTCCGTGGACACCTCGAGCACCTCGCCGAGAGACACCATCTCGCCCAGCGTGTTGTAGACGGTTGCCCGCGAGATCTCGGGCAGCTTGGCCACGGCGCGCGCGTGCACCTCGTCGGCGGTCAGGTGGATGTGGTCCCCGTCGAGGACTTCGGCCACGACGCGCCGCTGAGCGGTCATACGCCAGCCGCGTCCGCGCAGTCGTTCCAACAGGTCACTCATGCGGTCCAGCCTAACAGTGGGGGGACCCTGGTCCCGAACGGGTGTGACTTTGGATGATTGCTTGACTTAGACAGAGTCCATTGTAGGATCGGAAGCGGCAAACGCCAAGGGACAGGACTTGCAGGTATGACGCAGGAGGCGCACGTGACGCAGGGACCGCTTACCACGGAGGCCGGGGCGCCGGTCGCCGACAACCAGAACAGCGAGACCGCTGGCGTCGGCGGCCCCGTTCTGGTCCAGGACCAGGCGCTGCTCGAGAAGCTCGCGCACTTCAACCGGGAGCGCATACCGGAGCGCATCGTTCATGCGCGCGGCGCCGGTGCGTACGGCACCTTCACGCTGACCCGCGACGTCTCGCAGTGGACGCGGGCGAAGTTCCTCTCCGAGGTCGGCAAGCAGACCGAGACCTTCCTGCGCTTCTCGACGGTCGCGGGCAACCTCGGTTCGGCCGACGCGGTGCGCGACCCCCGCGGCTTCGCGCTGAAGTTCTACACGGAGGAGGGGAACTACGACCTCGTCGGGAACAACACGCCCGTCTTCTTCATCAAGGACGCCATCAAGTTCCCCGACTTCATCCACACGCAGAAGCGCGACCCGTACACCGGCTCGCAGGAAGCCGACAACGTGTGGGACTTCTGGGGCCTGAGCCCCGAGTCGACGCACCAGGTGACCTGGCTGTTCGGTGACCGAGGCATCCCGGCGACGCTGCGCCACATGAACGGGTACGGCTCGCACACGTACCAGTGGAACAACGAGGCCGGCGAGGTCTTCTGGGTCAAGTACCACTTCAAGACCGACCAGGGCATCAAGAACCTCACCACCGACGACGCCAACCGCCTCTCCGGCGTCGACCCCGACTCGCACCAGCGCGACCTGCGCGAGTCCATCGAGCGCGGTGACTTCCCGTCCTGGACCGTGCAGGTGCAGATCATGCCGGCGGCTGAGGCGGCGACGTACCGCTTCAACCCGTTCGACCTGACCAAGGTCTGGCCGCACGAGGACTACCCGCCGATCGAGATCGGCAAGCTGGAGCTCAACCGCAACCCGGAGAACATCTTCGCCGAGGTCGAGCAGTCGATCTTCAGCCCCGCGCACTTCGTGCCGGGCATCGGCCCGTCCCCCGACAAGATGCTCCAGGGCCGCCTCTTCGCGTACGGCGACGCCCACCGCTACCGCGTCGGCATCAACGCCGACCACCTGCCGGTGAACCGCCCGCACGCCACCGAGGCGCGGACGAACTCCCGTGACGGCTACCTGTACGACGGCCGCCACAAGGGCACCAAGAACTACGAGCCCAACAGCTTCGGCGGTCCCGCCCAGACGAACAGGCCGCTGTGGCAGTCCGTCCCGGTCACGGGCACCACGGGCAACACCGAGGCCCCGGTCCACACCGAGGACAACGACTTCGTCCAGGCGGGCAACCTCTACCGTCTGATGTCCGAGGACGAGAAGGGCCGTCTGGTCGACAACCTGGCCCAGTTCATCGCCAAGGTGTCGCGCGACGACATCGCGGAGCGCGCGGTCAACAACTTCCGTCAGGCCGACGGTGACTTCGGCAAGCGGCTGGAAGCCGCGGTCCAGGCCCTGCGCGGCTAGTACGGACCGCTTGTCGTGGGCAGAGGGCCGGATTCCCGCAGGGGAGTCCGGCCCTCTTTCGTGCTCAGCCCACCAGTGCGGTCGGCTGTGAGCGGAGCTGTCTGCGGCTCGGTGCCCAGCAGCGGATGATGTCGCGTACGGAGACGACGCCCACGGGGCCGTCGCCGTCCAGCACGATCAGGTGCCGGAAGCCGCCGTGCGCCATGGCGTCGGCGGCGTCCTCCAGCGTCCAGGCGGGCGCCGCGAAGACGACGTCGGTGGTGGTGTGGGCGCCGGCTGTCTCGAGGTCGGGATTCTGGCCGGATCCGAGGGAAACGAGGATGTCGCGTTCGGTCAGGATGCCGAGTCCGTCGGCGTCGGTGTCGAGGACGACGGCCGCCCCGACGCGGCGCTCCGCCATCAGGCGGGCTGCCTGGCGGAGCGTGTGGGCGGGGCCGATGGTGAGGACCACCGTGCTCATGGCGTCACGGACGAGCATGGACAGAGCCACCTCCTTGGTGAAGCGGGTCGCGCAACTCGCTACGAGAACCGATTCACAAGTTCACAAGTGGGGGGACTGTCAGAGTGGCAGCCGAGCGCGGCGGCAACAAGAGGGCGCGGGAGGATGTGTCGGGCGATCGCACGCCCCCGCGCGCCGGTTTCCCGGGCGCGAGGGCGGATGATCACCGCGCAGTGGTACGAAGCCGCTAGCCGCGGAGGTAGCCGAGCATCTCCTCGTGCAGCAGGCCGTTGGACGCCGCGGCGTTGCCACCGTGGGGCCCCGTCACTCCTTCGAGGCTGGTGAAGACGCCCCCCGCCTCCTGGACGATGATCGCGTTCGCGGCCATGTCCCAGAGCGACAGCTCCGGCTCCGCGCAGATGTCCACCGACCCCTCGGCGACCATCATGTACGGCCAGAAGTCGCCGTACCCACGCGTCCGCCAGCAGTCGCGGGTCAGGTCCAGGAAGCCGTCGAGCCGGCCCTGCTCCTCCCAGCCGCTGAGCGAGGAGTACGCGAAGGACGCGTTCACGATCTTGTCGACCTTGGATACGTGCAGCCGCGTCGCCGACGTAAGACTGCGGCCGGTGTACGCGCCGCCGCCCTTGGCGGCCCACCAGCGACGGCCCAGCGCGGGCGCGGACACGACGCCCATCACGGGCTGGAAGCCGTGCTCGCCGGCCTCCATGAGGGAGATCAGCGTCGCCCAGACCGGCACACCGCGCACGTAGTTCTTGGTGCCGTCGATCGGGTCGACCACCCAGCGGCGCGGGCCCGTGCCCTGGAGCCCGTACTCCTCGCCGAGAACGGCGTCACGCGGCCTGCCTCGGTGCAGATGGCTGCGGATCAGTTCCTCCGCGGCCTTGTCGGCCTCCGTCACCGGGGTCATGTCCGGTTTTGTCTCGACCTTGAGATCCAGAGCCTTGAAGCGCTCCATCGTCGTGGCGTCCGCGGCGTCCGCGAGGACATGGGCAAAGCGCAGATCATCGTGATAGTCGGGCATGACTGAACAGTATCGACCGCGTTGTGAGCAAACCACACGGTGTCGCTGTGCGGGCGTGGTCCCTTGTCCGTACGCTCCGAACGAGGCGCACGCGCCATTGACAGTGCCCGGCGGCGCGTCAACCCTGAAACCGGAGCAGCCGGGGAGGCAACGCGATGGCCACAGCGCGAGAAGCCTTGTTGGACGCCGCCTTCGCCGCGCTCGCGGGCCGGCCGTGGTCCGGGGTGCGGATGGTCGACGTGGCCGCGGCGGCCCGGGTCTCGCGGCAGACCCTCTACAACGAGTTCGGCAGCAAGGACGGCCTCGCCCGCGCGCTCGTGCGCCGCGAGGCCGACGGCTACCTGGCGGGCGTGGAACGCGCGCTGGCCGGCGCAACGGCCGATCGTACGGCCGGCTGGACCGTCGAACCGGCGGCCGGCCCGCCGGCGGGCATCGAGAGCCGGCTCGTGGCCGTCGCCGAGTGGACCGTCGGCGCCGCCCGCACCAGTCCGCTCGTACGGGCCCTGCTCACCGGCTGCTGGGGCGAGAGGCTCACCGCTCCGCGCCCCGCCAGGTACGTCCCCAGCGTCTCGGTGTCCCCGGTGCCCGCCCAGCGCCGCGCCGACGCGGGATCGCCGGGGCCCGGCGAACTGGCCGTGGCGGTACGGGACAGAGCGCTCGCCGCACTCGGGGCCGGACGTACGAAGGAAGAGGCCGCGGACATCGCGTACCGCTGCGAGCTGGCCGTCCGTCTCGCGCTCTCGTACGTCGTCGCGCCCGCGGCGTCGGGGGACGACTTCACGCGGCTGCTGCGGACCGCGCTCGGCGCGGCGGGTCTGCGCGGGCCGGGCCCCGGCCGGCCGGGCCCCGGCGGGACGGGTTCGGGCGGGGCGGGCCCGGGCGGGACGGGTTCGGGCGGGCCGGGTCTCAGTGGGCCGAGCCCGAGAGCTGGAGCCCGATGACACCGACGATCACCAGCGAGATGGAGATCAGCTTCAGCGTCGACACCACATCGCCGAGGAAGACCATCCCGTAGATCGCGGTGCCCGCGGCGCCGATGCCGGTCCACACCGCGTACGCCGGTCCCACGTCGAGCTTCCGCAACGCCAGCGTGAGCAAGCCGAAGCTGCCCAACGCGAACGCGGCGAAGGCCACCGTCGGCCAGAGCCGGGTGAAGCCGTGGGACAGCTTCAGGCACACCGCGAAGCCGGTCTCCAGCAGTCCTGCCACTATCACCAGCAGCCACGCCATGGTCGGTGCCCTCCCGCGTCGGTGACTGCTTCGTCTGACTTGGTGCGATTATGCACTTACCAGGAGTGGGCAAGGGTAAACGCGACGCGGTCAGTCGCCTTCGCGCCGCTCCCGCGTGGCGAGCAGTCGGCGCAGCGAGTCGAGCCTGGCCGGATCGGCGTGACCGTCGGCCACCCACTGGTCCAGCGCGCACTCCGCCTCGTCGTGGCTGCAGCCGCGCGGGCAGCCCTCCGTCCCCGGCTCGAGGTCGGGGAAGGCGAGGATGACGCGTGACGGATCCACGTGGTGCAGCCCGAAGGAACGCACGCCCGGCGTGTCGATCACCCAGCCGCGCACGCCCGTGAGCGGCAGCGCGAGCGCCGATGTGGTGGTGTGCCGGCCGCGGCCCGTGACCGCGTTGACCACACCGGTCGTACGCCAACGGTCCTCGGGTACGAGCGTGTTGACCAGGGTCGTCTTGCCGACGCCCGAGTGGCCGACGAAAGCAGTGACCTTGTTCTCCAGATGCTTGCGCACCAGCTCGCTCGCGGCCCCGTTCGCCAAGTCCTCGCGGCTGGTCACGATGTACGGGACGCCGAGCGGCCGATAGGAGGCCAGGAGCTCGTCCGCCGGTGCCAGGTCCGACTTGGTCAGCACGAGGAGAGGTTCGAGCCCGGCGTCGTACGCCGCCACCAGACAGCGGTCGATCATGCGCGGGCGCGGCTCGGGGTCGGCCAGGGCCGTGACGATCGCCAGCTGGTCGGCGTTGGCGACGACCACACGCTCGAACGGGTCGTCGTCGTCGGCGGTACGGCGCAGCACCGAGGCGCGCGTCTCCACCCGCACGATGCGGGCCAGAGTGTCCTTGTCGCCGGTCAGGTCGCCGACGATGGCGACCCGGTCGCCCACGACGACGGACTTGCGGCCCAGCTCGCGGGCCTTCATCGCGATGACCGTACGGCTCTCGACGAGGCAGGTGATGCGGCCACGGTCGACGGTCAGGACGAAGCCTTCGACGGCGTCCTCGTGCTTGGGGCGGGTATGGGTGCGGGGCCGGTTGCCTTTGCGGTTCGGGCGGATCCGGATGTCGTCTTCGTCGGGGTTCTTGCCGTAGCGGCGCATGTCGTCAGGCCCCGTCAGTTTCCGTCGAGCATTCCGGTCCACATCTGCGGGAAGTCGGGCAGTGTCTTGGCGGTGGTCGCCACGTTCTCGATCTGTACGTCCTTGACGGCGAGGCCGATGATCGCGCCCGCGGTCGCCATGCGGTGGTCGTGGTACGTGTGGAAGATCCCGCCGTGCAGACGGCGCGGCCGGATGCGCAGGCCGTCCTCGGTCTCGGTGACATCGCCGCCGAGCGCGTTGATCTCCCGGGTGAGCGCGGCCAGCCGGTCGGTCTCGTGCAGCCGCAGGTGCGCGACGCCGCGCAGGACGGACTCGGAGTCGGCCAGGGCCGCGACCGCCGCGATGCCCGGGGTCAGCTCACCGACGTCACTCAGGTCCACGTCGATGCCGTGGACGGTGCCGGTGCCGGTGAAGGTCAGGCCCTGCTCGGTGAGCTCGCAGGAACCACCCATGGCGGTGAAGATGTCGCGCAGCGCGTCGCCCGGCTGGGTGGTGCGCTCCGGCCAGTCGGGGATCGTGACGCGGCCACCGGTGATAAGGGCGGCGGCCAGGAACGGCTGAGCGTTGGAGAGGTCGGGCTCGACGGTCAGGTCACGGCCGAGCAGGGCGCCGGGGGAGACCCGCCAGACGTTGGGCTCACCGCCGGACTCGGGGGTGTCCACCTGGGCGCCGACCGCGCGCAGCATGTCCACGGTCATCAGGATGTGCGGCATGGACGGGAGAGTGGCGCCGGTGTGGCGTACCTCCACGCCCTGGTTGAAGCGCGGGGCGGACAGCAGGAGCGCGCTCACGAACTGCGAGGACGAGGACGCGTCGATGTCGACCGCTCCGCCGTCCAGCGCGCCGCCGCCGTGCACGGTCAGCGGGAGTGCGCCGCGGCTGTCGTCGTCGATACGGGCGCCGAGCGTGCGCAGCGCCTCGATGACGGCGCCGAGAGGGCGTTCGTACGAACGGGGGTCGCCGTCGAAGCGGATCTCGCCGTCGGCGAGCGCCGCGACGGGCGGCAGGAAGCGCATCACGGTGCCCGCGTTGCCGACGTCGACGGTGGCCGGACCGTGCAGGCCCGCCGGGATGACGCGCCAGGCCTCGCCGGAGCCGCTGAGGTCGCCCGTGGCGGACGAGCTGGACGACACGGTCTCCTCGATGCCGACGCCCATCGCGCGCAGCGCGTCGGCCATCAGCAGGGTGTCGCGGGAGCGCAGCGGGTGGCGCAGCCATCCGGGCTCGGCGGCGAGGGAGGCCAGGACGAGAGCGCGGTTGGTGACCGATTTCGATCCGGGCACGGTGACGGTCGCGTCGACGGCTTCGCCCGCGCGCGGGGCGGGCCAGAGGGCGGGGTGCACGGGGCTTTCGGTCATGGCCATCACTTTAGTGGCTCGCGGCGAACCCGGATCTTGATCAAATGTGGCGAAACCCGGGCGTAACTCGGTGGTGTGAGTAGGCCGACGGGCAGTGACGGCCGTCGGGCCGACGACGGACGGCGCACCGCGGACGGCGGGCATGCGGGCTCTAGAGCCCGAGCAGCCAGCGGCCGCCGCCCAGCAGCGCGCAGACCGACACGGTGTGGAAGAAGAGCAGCCACAGCACGGCCGGTACGTGCGTGAGCCGCGACAGCTGGTCGGCGTCCGAGTCGGGGGCGCCGCCGTGCCGGCGCTTGGACTGGAGCTCGAAGGCGGGCCGGACACCGCCGATGAGCATGAACCAGACGGCGGCGTACGCGAAGGCCGCCTGCACCTGCGGGGTCGTCAGCCAGGAGATGAGGAGGAAGACGGCACCGGTGAGGATCACGGTCAGGGCGCCGTACGCGTTGCGGATCATCACCAGCATCGCGAGCAGCAGGATCGTCGCGATCCAGAGGAAGAGCGTGATGTGGTTCGCCGCGAGCAGCCAGGCGCCGCCGACACCCAGGAGGGAGGGGGCGGTGTAGCCGGCGGCGGCCGTGAGGATCATGCCGATGCCGGTCGGCTTGCCCCGGCTGACGGTCAGGCCGCTCGTGTCGGAGTGCAGCCGTATACCGTCCAGGCTGCGGCCCGTGAGCAGCGCGATCAGGCCGTGGCCGCCCTCGTGGGCGATGGTGATGGCGTTGCGCGCCACACGCCAGACGGCGTGCGGGACGACGACGGCGAGGGCGGCGAGAGCCGTTGCGATCACGAGCCACTGGTCGGGATCGGGCTGCGTACCGAACACGCGGTCCCACAGGTCGCCGAGTTGGGTGCTGTCCATTTTCCGGGCGGCTCCTTGAGGTCTGGGCAGTCGTGGCAGTCTGGCACTTATGTGCGGACGGTATGCAGCGAGCCGGCGGCCCGAGGATCTCGTCGGGCTCTTCGATGTGCGGAAGTGGGAGCCCACGGAGGCCCTCGCCCCGGACTGGAACGTGGCGCCCACCAAGGAGGTCCACGTCGTACTGGAGCGTCCTGTGAAGGACGCACAGGACGAGGGCCCGGTTCGGCAGCTGCGGAAACTGAAGTGGGGGCTCGTGCCCTCGTGGGCGAAGTCACCCGAAGGCGCGGCACGGCTGATCAACGCGCGGGCGGAGACGGTGCACGAGAAGCCGTCGTTCCGGCAGCCGTTCGTCTCGCGGCGCTGCCTCGTTCCGGCCGACGGTTACTACGAGTGGGTCACCGGGGTGGAGGAGCGGCAGCTGGAGGAGAAGGGGAAGAAGAAGCGGCCGCGAAAGCAGCCGTACTTCGTGACGCCGGCTGACGGGTCGGTCATGGCCATGGCCGGGCTGTACGAGTTCTGGCGCGACCAGACGCTGCCGGACGGCCATCCGCAGGCGTGGTGGGTGACGTGCTCCGTCATTACGACCGAGGCGGAGAAGTCGCCGCTGGCGGTCGCGCCGGCCGCCGGGCCGGGGGCGCTGGCCGACATCCACCCCCGGATGCCGCTGATGCTGACGCAGGAGCGGTGGGACGCGTGGCTGGATCCGGCCCTTACAGACATCGAAGAGGTACGGGAGCTGCTGGCGCCGCCGCCGGGCGGGCTGATGCGGGCGTACCCGGTGACCACCGCTGTGAGCAACGTGCGCAACAACGGGCCGGAGCTGCTGGAGGAGCTGGCGGCGCCGGAGGTGGGGACGCTGTTCTGACCCCGTGGGGCGTGGAGCGCCGCAGGCGTCGTTTCGGGCCGTCCGGCAGGATGGGGGGCGTGACGCAGAGTGAGATGGTTGACACCGAGGTCGGGCAGGCGCGGATTACCTGGGTCGAGGCCGAGGCGGCCTGGACCGTGCTCGCCCTGAGCCACGGCGCCGGTGGCGGCATCGGGGCGCGGGACCTTCAGGCGCTCGCGGCCGCGCTGCCCGCGCGCGGGGTGACCGTCGCCCTGGTGGAGCAGCCGTGGCGGGTGGCCGGCAAGAAGGTGGCACCCGCGCCCAAGACCCTGGACGCCGGATGGCGCGGGCTGTGGCCCGCCCTGGCCGGGCCCGGGCTGCCGGTCGTGTCCGGCGGGCGCAGCGCCGGGGCGCGCGTCGCGTGCCGTACCGCCGTGGAACTGGGCGCGTTCGCCGTACTCGCGCTGAGCTTCCCGCTGCACCCGCCCGGCAGGCCCGAGAAGTCCCGGGCGCAGGAGCTCCTGGGCGCCGGGGTCCCCACGCTGGTCGTACAGGGCGGAAACGATCCCTTCGGGAAGCCGGAGGAGTTCCCGGACGGGGCGTACGACCTCGTGGAGGTCCCGTACGGGGACCACGGATTCGCCGTACCGAAGAAGGCCGGAAGCAGCCCGGAAGAGGTGGTGGAAACGATCACGGAGGCCGTCGGGGCCTGGATCGACCGGCTGCGGGAATGATGTGCGCGGCACCTCTGTTATTGCGTGCGTCGACATACACCGCACGTACGTGGAGAGGGAGTCCGTCGCATGGGATCGACCATCTGCCCGAGCCGCTCGAACACCGCTGACCTGGAGTGGACGGTGCTCAGCGCGGCCAAGACCGCCCCTCGTCGGGCGGCGGCCGGGCAGGATCGTCGTCTATCCTCCGATTCGAGCGGGTCCGCATTCGGCCCCGCCACGGCGTTGGAGGAGGTGGGTCCGGTCACTGGGACCGACACAGGGACCGACGACGGCCAGGCGGCGGAGGAGAGCACCGTCGAGCGCAACGCGCGTTTCGAGCGCGACGCCCTCGGCTTCCTCGACCAGATGTACTCGGCCGCACTGCGCATGACGCGCAATCCGGCCGACGCGGAGGACCTGGTGCAGGAGACGTACGCCAAGGCGTACGGGTCCTTCCACCAGTTCCGTGAAGGTACGAATCTGAAGGCGTGGCTTTACCGCATTCTGACGAACACCTTCATCAACACGTACCGGAAGAAGCAGCGGGAGCCTCAGCGCAGCGGCGCCGAGGAGATCGAGGACTGGCAGCTCGCGCGCGCCGAGTCGCACATGTCGACCGGCCTGCGTTCCGCCGAGTCGCAGGCGCTCGACCACCTGCCCGACTCGGACGTCAAGTCCGCGCTGCAGGCGATCCCCGAGGAGTTCCGCATCGCGGTCTACCTCGCGGATGTAGAGGGCTTTGCGTACAAGGAGATCGCGGACATCATGGGAACGCCCATCGGCACGGTGATGTCCCGGCTGCACCGGGGCCGCCGCCAGCTGCGCGGCATGCTCGAGGACTACGCGCGTGACCGGGGTCTGGTCCCGGCGGGTGCCGGAGAGTCGAACGACGGGAAAGGTTCGGGCTCATGAGCTGCGGAGAGCCGCACGAGACTGATTGCTCAGAGGTCCTGGACCATCTCTACGAGTTCCTCGACCACGAGATGCCCGACAGCGACTGCACCAAGTTCGAGGTGCACTTCGAGGAGTGCTCCCCGTGCCTGGAGAAGTACGGCCTCGAGCAGGCCGTCAAGAAGCTGGTGAAGCGCTGCTGCGGCAGTGACGACGTACCGGCCGACCTGCGGTCCAAGGTCATGGGACGGATCGACCTGATCCGGTCCGGGCAGGCCGTGCCCGAGCAGGACGTCACGGTCACGTCGGCCGCCGATCTGCCGGCCGCCGCCAACGAGGCGTAACCGCCTCCACTCTTCTCACCGCTTGTCGCGGAGTCGGCCGATTATCACTCGAAGGTGCTAATCGGCCGCTTCGTCGTCTCCAGCTCCGTTCAACTCGCTAGCGTGGCGCACGAATTGTGTGGCGGGCGTACCGGGACAACAGGAGCGGGGCTGGTGAGAGCTCTTTCGGCGGGGGCGCGCGCGTACATCCTGTGTGCGCTGCTCGCGGCAGCCTGCTGTGCGCTCCCCGCCTTGCGGCCGGGCGCCGGGACCCCCTGGGGGACCACCGCGCTGCTCGCCGCGCTCTACGCCGCGTGCGAGCTGCTCGGGCGCCGGCCGTTCCTGGTGAGCGCGGTACGGGTCGGGGCGGGTTCCTTCTTTCCCGTGCTGCTCGCCGCCGTGCTGCTGCTGCCGCCGTCGGCCGCGGCACTCGTCGCCGTACCCGGGGCCCTCGTCGGCCATGTCGAGCGGCGCCCGCGCGCGGTGCGGCGGGCCTGGCGGGCGGCCCAGCTGGCGCTTGCCGCGTGGTGCGCGGCGAGCGTCTGCACGTTCCTGGACGGCGGTGCGTCGCTGGGCGGCGGGGGCGGGGTTTCGGCCGCAGCGCCCGCTTTTCCGTACGTCCTGCTGCCCGCAGGTGCCGCCGTCCTCGCCTTCTGCCTCGCTCTGACCGCCCTCGACGGCGGCATCCTCGCCACCGCCGAGCGGCAGCCCGCGCGCACCGCGTGGCGAGGGCTGCTCCTGCGGTCCGTCGCGCCGCACTGTGTGCACGGGCTGGCGGGGCTGATGATGGCTGTGCTCTGGCGCAGTACGTACGGGCCGCTCGCCGCGCTCTTCGTGCTGCTGCCGATGTACATCTCCTGCTGGGTCTTCGCGCAGTACCACCGCGAGCGGGCCGCCCACCAGGCCACGATCCGCGCTCTCGTGCAGGCGGTCGACATCAAGGACCAGTACACGCGCGGGCACAGCGAACGCGTCGGCCGGGCGTCCGTGATGATCGCGCACGAGCTGGGCATGGACGAGGACCGCGTCGAGGGCCTGCGCTTCGCCGGGATCCTGCACGACGTCGGCAAGCTCGGCGTCCCCACGCGGCTGTTGCGGAAGGACGGGCCGTTGACCCCCGAGGAGCGCCGCGTCATCGAGCTGCATCCGGAATACGGGCACGAGATGGTCCGGGGGATCGGATTTCTCGGGGAGGCGCGGGCGGCGATCCTGCACCATCACGAGCGGCTCGACGGGAGCGGGTATCCGTACGGGCTCGCGGGCGGCCAGATCCCGGAGTTCGCACGGGTCGTCGCCGTGGCGGACGCGTTCGACGCGATGACCTCGACGCGGTCGTACCGGCGGGCGCGGCCGGTGGAGACGGCTTTGCGGGAGCTCGAACGGTGTGCGGGAACCCAGTTCGATCCGCGGATGGTGGAGGCGCTGACCCGGGCGCTGGCGCGCCAGGGCTGGCACCACCCGGTCACTTCGGACGAACAGCCCGACCCGAGAGGAAACGTCCCGCCACCCGTCCCGCCACCTCGCGTCGGTGACGCCTGCTGCGCCCCTGACCTGGGGAATCCGGCGCCGCGCTCTGTCGCCGCCGCACGGCACCGGGCCCCGGACAGGCCCGCATGAGGGCCGCCCGAGCGGCCGCGCGGCGGAGCCGCAAAGGTTCACGGTGGGAAGGGGCGGCGGGGTGGGGAACAACCCGTACGCGCGCGGACCGGGCCGCGTGACGCGCGCGCGGCCCGCCCTGGCCCTCGGACTCGTGTACGGCGCCGCCTTCGTGCTCTCCGCCTACGCCCTCGGCGACACCCTCTGGTACGGCATCACCGAACCCGGGATCGCCCTCGCCTTCGGCGCGCTCATCGCCGTAGGGGAGTTGTCCCGGTGGGGGGTACGGGGGAGCCCGGCCACGCTGCCCGCCGAGCGCGAGCCCGCCCCGCTCGGCGCCGCCGGGGCCCTCGCGTACGCCCTGCTCGGCCAGATCGCCGGGCAGCCCACCAGCCACGGCCTCCTCCAGGTCGTCGCCGTCGTCGTCGCGGTCTCACTCGCCGGCGCGGTGCCGCACATCGCCGCCGGGCACGGGCCCGCTCTGGACCACGTGGCCCGCCGCGTCCTCACCGTCGCCTTCGCCGCCGTCTGCTTCCAGCCGCTCTACAACTCCGGGCTCTGGGGGAAGTGGGTCGGCCACGGCCCGTACCACGCGCTCCTGCTCGTACTTCTCCTTGTGCTCACCGCGCTGTGCGACGCGGTACTCGCCGCCGCCATGGCCCGCGCCCGCACCGGCTACCCCTACGGGCCGCTTCTCCGCGAAGAGCTGCGGGCGCTTCTCGGGATCGGGTCGGCCGTCTGCGCCACGGGGGCTGTCATGGCGCTCGGTGTCGCCGTCGCGGGGTTGTGGGCTCTGCCCGTCTTCTGCGTACCCCTGCTGCTCACCCAGCTGTCCTACCGCCGGTACGCCGACGTCCGTACGACGTACCGCCAGACCATCACCTCGCTCGCCCGCGCCACCGAGATCGCCGGATACACCCCACAGGGCCATGCCCGCCGCGTCGCCCTGCTCAGCAGAGCCGTCGGGCGTGAGCTGGGGCTTTCCGAGCCGGATCTGACCGTCCTGGAGTACGCCGCCCTGATGCACGACATCGGACAGCTCTCCCTTCTCGACCCGGTGCAGGGAGGAGCCACCGCCTCCCTCCCGGCCGCCGAACAGCGCCGTATCGCCCTCCTGGGGGGAGCGGTCGTACGCCAGACCGGGGTCCCGGCCGAGGTGGCGGTGGTCGTGGAGCGGCAGGCCGATCCGTACCGGGAGCAGCCGCTTTCCGCCCGGATCGTCCGCGCCGTCAATGCATACGACGATCTGGCGGGGGAAAGCGGTGGGGGACTGGGCGGGCCGCTCAGCGCCCTGGAACAGCTGCGTCTCGGCACGGGCCGCGACTATCAGCCCGAGGTCGTGGAATCCCTGGCGCGCGTCCTGTCCCGGGGCGGTCTGACCCCGTCCCCACCTGGGTAACCCATGGGTAATGAGCGGCCCTGTGACCCGGCATGGTTGGATGCGAAGAAGAGGAAGAAGAGGGCGTCCGGGGGGACTGACCTTCAGCGACCGGCAGGCGGGACAGGCGGGAATCGTGAAGATCTTCGGGAAGGTACGGCATCGGCCATCCGCCTCGTGGCGGCAGGCCACCGACCGCGCGTTCACGCTGATCGGTGACGGTCGGTACGAGGACGCGGGGGCTCTGCTGACACGCGCGGCGGACCTCGAACCCTGGTTGTCCGAGTCCTGGTTCAACCTCGCGCTGCTGCACAAGTTCCGGCACGACTGGGAGCAGGCACGCTCCGCCGGCCTGCGCGCCGTCGCGCTCCTCGACCGGGAGACCGGCGCCCCGGACTGGTGGAACGTCGGCATCGCGGCCACCGCGCTCCAGGACTGGCCGCTGGCCCGCCGCGCCTGGCAGGCGTACGGACTGAAGGTGCCCGGCGAGCCCACCGAGAGCGGCGAGCCGCACGGCATGGAGCTGGGCAGCGCCGCCGTCCGCCTCTCGCCCGAGGGCGAGGCCGAGGTGGTGTGGGGCCGCAGGCTCGACCCGGCCCGGATAGAGGTGCTGTCCATTCCGCTGCCGTCGTCCGGGCGGCGCTGGGGCGAGGTCGTCCTGCACGACGGCGTACCGCACGGCGAGCGCGTCACCGCGGCCGGGCCGTCCTTCCCCGTGTTCGACGAGATCGAGCTGTGGGCGCCGTCGCCGGTGCCGACCTGGGTGGTGCTGCTGGAAGCCGCCACCGAGGCCGACCGGGACGCCCTGGAGCGGCTGGCCGCCGACGCGGGGTTCGCCGCCGAGGACTGGTCGTCGTCCGTACGGCTGCTCTGCCGGTCCTGCTCGGAGTCGCAGATGCCCAGCGACGAGGGCGACGGCGAGCACCTCGACCCGCACGACCACAGCGAGCCCGGCCACCCGGGGCCGCTCGGTCACCGCACGGCCGGCGCCGGGGAACTGTGGCTGCCGGAGCGCGAGTGCGGCATCGCGGCGCCGGCGGGACTTGTGCGCGGGCTGCTCGACGGGTGGGTCGCCGACAACCCCGACAGCCGTGAATGGCGGGATCTCGAAGAAGTCTGCTGAGAACTCCGCCGACGCCTGCCCGTAGGCTGTACGGGCACTGGATTCGGTATTTCGGGGTTTTGAGGAAGGCGTACGGCGGAATGTCGCAGCACGAGACGGACCAGCAGGTCATCAACGACGGGTTCGTCGTGGACACGGAGAACACCGAGGAGCGCGAGCAGGCGTACCGCGAGCGAGGTACGGCCCGCCCCATCACCGTCGTCGGGAACCCGGTCCTCCACAAGGAGTGCAAGGACGTCACGGAGTTCGACGACAAGCTTGCCGCGCTGATCGACGACATGTTCGCCAGCCAGCGCGCCGCCGAGGGGGTCGGCCTGGCCGCCAACCAGATCGGTGTCGACCTCAAGGTCTTCGTCTACGACTGCCCGGACGACGACGGCGTGCGCCACGTCGGCGTGGTCTGCAACCCGGTCCTGCAAGAGCTCCCGCAGGATCAGCGGAACCTCGACGAGGCCAACGAGGGGTGCCTGTCCGTCCCGACGGCGTACGCCGAACTGGGCCGCCCCGACTACGCGGTAGTGCACGGCCAGGACGCCCGGGGCAACCCGATCAAGGTGCGCGGTACGGGCTATTTCGCGCGGTGCCTCCAGCACGAGACGGACCACCTGTACGGCTACCTGTACATCGACCGCCTGTCGAAGCGTGACCGCAAGGGCGCGCTGAAGCAGATGGCCGAGGGCACCGCGCGGTACGAGACCGTCCCCAACGACTGAGTTTCCTTCGTCTTGCCGTGGGGCGACTGCCATTGATCCGACAAATGACCCTGGCGGTCGCCCTGTTGACGCGCGTCCACGAGCGCGTCAGTCTCGGGCGTGCCCCCGCTCCTCCGCTCCTCGGCATGGAGGTCCAATGCTCCGACGTACGGCGAGATCCGCCCTCTCGCTTGTCATGCTCATGGTTGCCACATTGGCCGGTACGGTCGCCACCACCGGCACCGCGCACGCCGACGGCTGCTACACCTGGTCCCGCACCCTCTCGCAGGGCGCCACCGGAGGCGACGTCACGCAGCTCCAGATCCGGCTCGGCGGCTACCCCGGCTACGGCGCGGTGCTCGCCATCGACGGCGACTACGGACCCGCCACCACAGCCGCCGTCAAGCGCTTCCAGTCCGCGTACGGACTCTCCGCCGACGGCGTCGCGGGAAGCGCCACCTTCAGCAAGCTCTACGCCCTCCAAGACGATGACTGCACGCCCATTCACTTCACCTACGCCGAGCTCAACGACTGCAACAGCACCTGGGCGGGCGGCGCGGTGAGCGCGGCCACCGCCAAGTCCAACGCCCTGCGCACCATGTGGAAACTGGAGGCCCTGCGGCACGCGCTCGGCGACCAGCCCGTGACCGTCACCAGCGGCTTCCGCTCGCACGCTTGCAACGACGCGGTCGGCGGGGCGTCGAGCAGCCGCCACCTGTACGGCGACGCCGCCGACCTCGGGGCCGGCCCCCACTCCCTGTGCACCCTGGCCAAGCAGGCCCGTAACCACGGCTTCAACGGCATCCTCGGCCCGGGCTACCCGGGCCACAGCGACCACACCCACGTCGACCACCGCGCGAGCCGCTTCTGGTCCGCGTCGAGCTGCGGCGTCTCCTGACCCCGTTCCCGGGAACGCGCCACCGTGCGTTCCCGGGAACGCGAAACCGTGCGTTCCCGGGAACGCTCGAAAAGGCGCCCCTACGCTGCCAGTGCTGGTCCCCGGAACGTACGGCGGTAGGCGTTCGGTGTCGTCCCCAGTGACCGTACGAACTGATGACGCAACGCCGCCGCGTTCCCGAACCCCGCGCGGCCCGCGATCGCGTCCACCGTGTCGTCAGTCGCCTCCAGCAACTCCTGCGCCAGCAGCACCCGCTGGCGCAGCAGCCAGCGGTACGGCGTCGTACCCGTCTCCTGGAGGAAGCGCCGCGCGAACGTCCGGGGCGACATGTGCGCCCGCTCCGCCAGCTGCTCCACGGTCATCTCCTGATCCAGGTGCCGCTCCATCCAGCCCAGCACTCCACCCACCGTGTCGCAGCGCACGTGCGTCAGCGGACGCTCGATGTACTGCGCCTGGCCGCCGTCGCGGTGCGGCGGGACGACCATGCGGCGGGCGATGGTGTTGGCGACCTCGGACCCGTGCTCCTGGCGGACGAGATGCAGGCAGGCGTCGATCCCGGCGGCGGTCCCGGCCGACGTGATGACGGAGCCCTCGTCGACGTACAGCACATCGGGCTCGACCCGCGCCCGGGGATGGCGGCGCGCCAGCTCGGCGGAGAGCCGCCAGTGGGTCGTGCACCGGCGCCCGTCCAGCAGCCCCGCGGCCCCCAGCACGAACGCGCCCGAGCAGACGCTGAGCACCCGCGCCCCCCGGTCGACGGCCCGGCGCAGTGCGTCGAGCAGCGGCTCGGGGTAGGTGCGGGCCTCGCAGTTCTGGTCAGCGGGGATGGCGATGAGATCGGCGCCGTCCAGCCGGTCGAGACCGTGCGGTACGGAGATGGAGAAGGCCGCGGAACGGGCGGCGAGCGGGCCCGGCTCGGCGGCGCAGACCGCGAAATCGTAGACCGGCAGCCCCTGATCGCTCCGGTCGATCCCGAACACCTCGCAGAGCACGCCGAGTTCGAAGGGATTGACTCCGTCGACCAGCGCCACGGCAACGTTTTTCAGCATGCCGGCAGTGTGGCAGTAATTCGAGGTTCCATGACAGTCCTGCCACTGACTTTTCTCGGCCCGGAAGACCAGAGTGGACGTCATGGAAACCTTCTTGAACTACCTCGCGGTCATCGCCCTCTTCGTCCTCCTCACCCTCCCGTCGTTCATCGGCCACGCCAGGGAACGCCGCATCGACCGGCAGCTCAGACAGGCCGAGAACCCCCGCCCGCGTCGGCCGGAAACCACCCGCAGCGCGCCCGGCCGACGGGCCGTGAGGCGGCCCGTCGCGTCGGACGTGCTGTCGTCGGCCGGCAGGTGCTAGAAGTCGTCGTCGAAGGCGACCGAGCCCTCGACCGCGACCTGGTACGCCGACGGGCGGCGCTCGAAGAAGTTCGTCAACTCCTGTACGCCCTGGAGCTCCATGAAGGAGAAGGGGTTCTGCGAGCCGTACACCGGGGCGAAACCGAGGCGCTCCAGGCGCTGGTCGGCGACGCACTGGAGGTACTCGCGCATCGACTCGGTGTTCATGCCGGGCAGGCCCTCACCGCACAGGTCGCGGCCGAACTGGAGCTCCGCCTCGACGGCTTCCTTCAGCATGTCCGTGACCTGCTGCTGAAGGGCGTCGTCGAAGAGCTCCGGCTCCTCCTTGCGGACGGTGTCCACGACCTCGAACGCGAAGTTCATGTGCATGGTTTCGTCCCGGAAAACCCAGTTCGTCCCGGTCGCCAGGCCGTGCAGCAGGCCCCGCGAGCGGAACCAGTAGACGTACGCGAACGCACCGTAGAAGAACAGGCCCTCGATGCACGCCGCGAAGCAGATCAGGTTCATCAGGAAGCGGCGGCGGTCGGTCTTCGACTCCAGGCGGTCGATCTTCTCGACCGAGTCCATCCACTTGAAGCAGAACTGAGCCTTCTCGCGGATCGAGGGGATCTCCTCCACCGCGTCGAACGCCGCAGCGCGGTCGTCCGGTTCGGGGAGGTAGGTGTCCAGGAGGGTCAAGTAGAACTGGACGTGTACCGCTTCTTCGAAGAGCTGGCGCGAGAGGTAGAGGCGCGCCTCGGGGGAGTTGATGTGCTTGTAGAGCGTCAGCACCAGGTTGTTGGAGACGATCGAGTCGCCGGTCGCGAAGAACGCGACCAGCCGGCCGATCATGTGCTGCTCACCGGGCGAGAGCTTCGCGAGGTCGGTCACGTCCGAGTGGAGGTCGACCTCCTCCACCGTCCACGTGTTCTTGATCGCGTCCCGGTAGCGCTCGTAGAAGTCCGGGTAGCGCATGGGGCGAAGGGTCAGCTCGAAGCCCGGGTCGAGAAGGTTCTTGTCAGGATTGGTTGACATTACTGGCATGCCTCGCAGGACTCGGGGTTTTCAAGGGAGCAGGCGATCGCGTCCGCGTCGGGAGCGGGGGATTCGGTCGTCGTCTGCTGTACGGGGACGGGGGCTGGGACGGGGGCCGCGGTCGCCGCGCCGGAGCCGGCCGCGCGGGCGATGCGGGTCGCGGGTCGCGAGCGCAGGTAGTACGTCGTCTTCAGCCCCTTCTTCCACGCGTACGCGTACATCGAGCTGAGCTTCCCGATGGTCGGCGTCTCCAGGAAGAGGTTCAGGGACTGAGACTGGTCGAGGTACGGCGTACGGGCCGCCGCCATGTCGATCAGACCGCGCTGCGGGATCTCCCACGCCGTGCGGTAGAGGGCCCGTACCTCCTCGGGGATCCAGCTGAAGCCCTGCACCGAGCCGCTCGCCTCGCGCAGCGCCTCGCGGGACTGGGCGTCCCAGACACCGAGCTTCTTCAGTTCCTCGACCAAGTAGGCGTTGACCTGAAGGAACTCGCCGCTGAGCGTCTCGCGCTTGAAGAGGTTGGAGACCTGCGGCTCGATGCACTCGTACACGCCCGCGATCGACGCGATGGTCGCTGTCGGCGCGATCGCGAGGAGCAGCGAGTTGCGCATTCCGGTCTTGGCGATACGGGCGCGCAGCGCGTCCCAGCGCTCCGGCCAGGTGACCTCGACGCCGTAGTGGTCGGGGTGCAGTACGCCGCGTGCCGCGCGGGTCTTCTCCCAGGCGGGGAGGGGGCCGCTGACCTCGGCGAGGTCGCAGGACGCCTCGTACGCGGCGAGCATGATGCGCTCGGCGATCTTCGTGGAGAGCGCGAGGGCCTCGGGGGAGTCGAAGGGCAGGCGCAGCTTGAAGAAGACGTCCTGGAGACCCATCGCGCCCAGGCCCACCGGGCGCCACTTGGCGTTGGAGCGGCCGGCCTGCTCGGTCGGGTAGAAGTTGATGTCCACGACGCGGTCGAGGAAGGTGACGGCCGTACGGACGGTCTCGTCCAGGCGCTCCCAGTCGATTTCGCCGTTCCCGAGAACGAACGAACCGAGGTTGACGGAGCCGAGGTTGCAGACGGCCGTCTCGCCGTCGTTCGTGACCTCCAGGATCTCGGTGCAGAGGTTCGAGGAGTGGACCACCGAGCCCGGCTCAGCCGTCTGGTTCGCCGTACGGTTCGACGCGTCCTTGAACGTCATCCAGCCGTTCCCGGTCTGCGCCAGGGTGCGCATCATCCGCCCGTACAGCTGGCGTGCGGGAATGGTCGTACGGGCGAGACCGTCCGCCTCCGCCTTGCGGTACGCCTGGTCGAAAGCGTCGCCCCACAGATCGACGAGCTCGGGAACGTCCGACGGCGAGAACAGCGACCAGTCGGCGTCCGCGTCGACGCGGCGCATGAACTCGTCGGGGATCCAGTGCGCGAGGTTCAGGTTGTGCGTACGACGCGCCTCCTCACCCGTGTTGTCGCGCAGCTCCAGGAACTCCTCGATGTCCGCGTGCCACGTCTCCAGGTAGACGCAGGCGGCGCCCTTGCGGCGGCCGCCCTGGTTGACGGCGGCGACCGACGAGTCGAGGGTGCGCAGGAAGGGGACGATGCCGTTCGAGTGACCGTTGGTGCCGCGGATCAGGGAGCCGCGGGCGCGGATGCGGGAGTACGAGAGGCCGATGCCGCCCGCGTGCTTCGAGAGACGCGCGACCTCGTGGTAGCGGCCGTAGATCGAGTCGAGCTCGTCGAGCGGCGAGTCCAGCAGGTAGCAGGAGGACATCTGCGGGTGGCGCGTACCGGAGTTGAAGAGCGTCGGGGACGACGGCAGGTAGTCGAGGCGGCTCATCAGGCGGTACAGCGCGGCGACCTCGTCGGCGGCCGCGGCGGACTCGTCCTTGGCGAGACCGGACGCCACGCGCAGCATGAAGTGCTGCGGGGTCTCGATCACCTGACGGGTGATCGGGTGGCGCAGGAGGTAGCGGCTGTAGACCGTGCGCAGGCCGAAGTAGCCGAAGCGGTCGTCGGCGGCCGGGTCGATCAGCGCGTCGAGGCGGACCGTGTGGGCGGCCACGAAGTCGGCCGTACGGTCGGCGATCAGGCCCTCGCGGTGGCCGACGGAGACCGACTCGGAGAAGGTACGGACGCCCTGCGTCGCCGCCTCGTCCCGGATCGTGCGGGTCAGGAGGCGGGCTGCGAGGCGGGAGTACGCCGGGTCCTCGGAGATCAGCCCGGCGGCGGCGTCGGTGGCGAGGCCCCGCAGCTCGGCCGCGTCCGACGCCGCGTTGCGGCCGCGCAGGGCGGCGGCGGCGACTCTGCCCGGGTCGGTGTCGGGGAGGTCGACGGTCAGGTCGGTGAGGGTCCGCAGGAGTGCGGTCCCGGCTCCGGGTCCGTCGGACGACTCCGTCGATTCCGTGGCAGTTGCCGGATCGGCTGGCGCGATGGTCACGGGGTGCTCTCCCTCGCTCGGCTCGGGGCCGGCGGGAGGAGGAGTGGGGGCGTACGGGCATGCGTCACCCTTGAAGGGCGGCACACCGCGTAGCGTCCACCGGCCCAACCGCGAGGCCCGGACGTGTCGGTATCCGGTTCGGTCGAGCCGGATACGCCGTCGGCAGGTCGTCGGACTCCTGGGTGCACGAATGCGCACCAATCACACCGTTGCGGGACAGTTCCGGATTCACACCGGATTTCCCTGCGGCGACAGCGAGCATGAGCATACATGTGGGGGCGGTTGGATGAGGCAGCCCCCACATGTTGTGTCGCACGGGAAGAGTGACTGCGGCTGTCACAGGGCTCCGCTATCGTCGTGAGCACAAGGAGGTACGCCCCATGTCAGCGATCGACGACCGGCCCCACCTGCTCCCCGAAGAGTTCGACGAGGCCACGCGCATACTGGCCCGCACGACCGAGGGTGTGCGGCTGGAGCTCATCGACGGGAGGCTGAGGAGCAGGGTTGTGCCGGACGGGGACCACGGGCGGATCATCGAGTGGCTGACGCGCATCTGTCTGCAGTCACGGCCCGAACTGTGGCTCTACCCGGGCCAGGGACTGAAGGTGCAGGCCTACCGCAAGGGCCGAGCCCGGCCCGACGGTTCCCTCGCGCCCAGCGGTGCGTTCGTCGGCCAGGGCGAGTGGGCCGACACCGAGCAGGTGCTGATGGTCGTCGAGGTCACCTCGTACGACACCGACACCGACCAGCGCGACCGGGTGGAAAAGCCCCGCGCGTACGCCGAGACGGGCATCCCGGTCTATCTGCTGATCGACCGGGACACCTGCGAGGTGACGGTCTACAGCGAGCCCGACGGCGTCCGGTACGAGAACGCGCACACCGTCCCGTTCGGCAAGCCCGTCGCGCTGCCGGCCCCGGTCGAACTGACCCTGGAGACCGAAGCCCTGAAGGAGTGGGTGCGCTGACGGCGACGGCCGTCGCATCCCGTGGATGTGACGGCCCGTGCTGGGCGGCGCCCGGTGTGTGCGGCAGCCCTCGCGGATGACGTGCTCGTGGCCGGCTCAGAGCCGGCGCTCCATCTGCTCCACGGCGTTCTTGGCCTGGAGGAGGTCGGCTCCCGTGATTTCGCGGTAGCTCTTGATCGCCGGGATCTTCTTGCCCTCCTGGAGGAGCGCGACGACCTTCTCCATCTCCGGGTCGGTGTGGCTGATGCCCAGGCTGTCGAGGATCAGGTCGATCTTGGCTTCGAGGCGTGCGATCTGGCGTCCGGTGCGCTTGATCCGGCTGTCGGCGACGGAGCCGGTGAGCACGACGAGGATGACGAGGGCGACCAGGGCGAGAAACAGAGTGTGCGTGTCCATGATCGGCGATCCTAGGCGGTACGGCGGCGCCGGATTCCCCTGCTGAGGCGCCCCTTTGCCGCCACCCGGCCTCCGCACGGCAACGGGCCGCCGCCTCCCCCAGGGGAGACGGCGGCCCGTACGAGGCGCCGCTCAGCAGCAGCGGAAGCCCTCGCGGGGGTCCGCCTCGCGGGCGTCCGTGCGGCTGCGTTCGAACTCGCGGCGGGTCATGACCGGCGCTTGGGGGTCGCAGGACCTCGCGTGGGCCACGTACCGGTCGTACGTGGCTTCGCCGGTCAGCTCGCGGACGTACCAGCGGATGCGGCCCGCCGCGCGGCGTACGTCCGTCAGAGTCATTCGGAGGTCCCTGTCCCGGCCGGCGCGGCGTCCGCGGTGTCCTTGCGGATGCCGCCCTCCGGGCCGACGCCGGCCGCGACCAGCTCGGCCTTCTCCTCCTTGGTCGCGATGATCGACGCGGGGGCGACAATCCTGGACTCGACGTACGGCGCCTCGTGGAGCCGCACGGTCTCGGGAGCGCGGACCGCCTTCATGCAGACCCGGCCGGCGTCCGCCAGTACGACCACGATGAGGATCGCGAAGAGCGCGCACAGCACGCCGTCGACCGTCGAGTTGGTGACGACGGTCTGCATCTGGTCCATGTTCTTGGCGGGCGGCAGCACCTGGCCCGCGTCGATGCCGGCCTGGTACTTGTCGCGCTGGGCGAAGAAGCCGACCTTCACGTCGTCCGAGAAGATCTTCTGCCAGCTGGCGGTGAGTGTGACCGCCACGTCCCAGGCGAGCGGCACCGCCGTCACCCAGGCCCACTTCAGGCGGCCGGACTTGACGAGCAGTACGGTGCAGACGGCGAGCGCGACGGCGGCGAGCAGCTGGTTCGCGATGCCGAACAGCGGGAAGAGCTGGTTGATGCCGCCGAGCGGGTCGTGCACGCCGACCCACAGGAAGTAGCCCCAGCCGCCGACGACGACCGCGCTGGCGAACCAGACGCCCGGCTTCCAGCTGACCTGGCGGAACGGCTTGTAGACGTTGCCGAGCATGTCCTGAAGCATGAAGCGGCCGACACGGGTGCCCGCGTCCACCGTCGTCAGGATGAACAGCGCCTCGAACATGATCGCGAAGTGGTACCAGAACGCCTTCATGGCCGTGCCGCCGACCACCGCCGAGAAGATCTCCGCCATGCCGAGCGCGAACGTCGGCGCGCCACCGGTGCGCGACTGCAGGCTCGCCTCCTCGACGTCCTTGGCCGCCTGGGTGAGCGCCTCGGGAGAGATGGAGAAGCCGAGGTTTCTCACCGCTTCGGACGCGGACTGGACGGTGTCCCCCATCACGCCGGCGGGTGAGTTGATAGCGAAGTACAGGCCCGGGTCGATGATGGAGGCGGTGATCATCGCCATGACCGCGACGAACGACTCGGTCAGCATCGCGCCGTAACCGATCATCCGGATCTGCGTCTCCTTCTGGACCATCTTCGGCGTGGTGCCCGAAGAGACCAGGGAGTGGAAGCCGGACAGCGCGCCGCAGGCGATGGTGATGAAGACGAACGGGAACATCGAGCCGGCGAAGACGGGGCCCGTGCCGCTGGTCGCGAATTCCGTGACCGCGGGCATCTTCATCGTCGGCAGGGCGATGAAGACGCCGACCGCGAGCAGCCCGATCGTGCCGACCTTCATGAAGGTGGAGAGGTAGTCGCGCGGGGCCAGCAGCAGCCACACCGGGAGGACCGAGGCGAGGAAGCCGTAGATGATCATCCAGATGACGAGCGTGCCCGGCTCCAGCGTGAAGGTGTCCGCCCACGAGGACTCCGCGACCCAGCCGCCCGAGACGATCGCGAGCAGCAGCAGCGCGACGCCGATGACGGAGACCTCGCTGACCCGGCCCGGACGCAGTACGCGCAGGTAGACGCCCATGAAGAGGGCGATCGGGATCGTCATGCCGATGGAGAAGACGCCCCACGGGGAGTGCGCGAGCGCGTTCACGATGACCAGGGCGAGCACCGCGAGCAGGATGATCATGATGGCGAAGACGGCGACCAGGGCGGCCGCGCCGCCGAAGGGCCCGATCTCGTCACGCGCTATCTGGCCGAGCGAACGGCCGTCGCGGCGGGTGGAGAAGAAGAGCGTCACCATGTCCTGGACGGCGCCGGCGAGGATGACGCCGACGATGATCCAGATCGTGCCGGGCAAGTAGCCCATCTGCGCGGCGAGTACGGGACCGACCAGCGGGCCGGCGCCCGCGATGGCGGCGAAGTGGTGCCCGAACAGGACGCGGCGGTCGGTGGGGTGGAAGTCGACACCGTTGTCGAGCCGCTCGGCGGGAGTGGCGCGGTTCTTGTCGACCTTCAGGACCCGGTTGGCGATGAACCGCGAGTAGAAGCGGTACGCGATGGCGTACGAGCCGAGAGCCGCCGCGAGCATCCACGCGGCGGAGACCTCTTCACCGCGCGAGAGGGCCAGTACGGCCCAGGAGATGGCGCCGACGAGGGCCACCGTGCTCCATATCGCTATGGACTTCGGGGACAGGGCCCGTTGTCTCTGGGCTGGCGTTGTCGACTGCGACTCCGGCATGACGATCCGTCCCCTCGCGCGATCTTTACTCGTAACGTGCGCGAAATCTAGGTCCTGTGACCGCCGTCCGTAACCCCCTGTCCGCATATCGGTACGGACACGGCCCGATCACCGCAGGTCAGGGCCGTACGAGATCGTTGCCGCCGCAGCAGAGGTCGCCCCCGGCCGCCCCCGGCTCGCCGCCGTGTCAGTCCGTCGGCCGCTTGAGGTTCGCGACGAACTTGTAGCGGTCGCCCCGGTAGACCGAGCGCACCCACTCCACCGGCTCGCCGTTCCCGTCGATCGAGTGGCGGGACAGCATCAGCATCGGCAGGCCCACGTCCGTACCGAGCAGCCCCGCCTCGCGCGGGGTGGCCAGTGACGTCTCGATCGTCTCCTCGGCCTCGGCCAGGCGTACGTCGTATACCTCCGCCAGTGCCGTGTAGAGGGACGTGTACTTGACGAGCGAGCGGCGCAGCGCCGGGAAGCGCTTCGCCGACAGGTGCGTCGTCTCGATGGCCATCGGCTCGCCGCTCGCCAGCCGCAGCCGCTCGATCCGCAGGACCCGGCCGCCCGCCGAGATGTCGAGGAGGCCGGCGAGGGTGTCATCGGCGGTGACGTAACCGATGTCGAGGAGCTGGGAGGTGGGCTCCAGGCCCTGCGCCCGCATGTCCTCCGTGTACGACGTGAGTTGCAGCGCCTGCGAGACCTTCGGCTTGGCCACGAACGTGCCCTTGCCCTGGATCCGCTCGAGCCGGCCCTCGACGACCAGCTCCTGGAGCGCCTGGCGCACCGTCGTACGAGAGGTGTCGAACTCGGCCGCCAGGGTCCGCTCCGGCGGTACCGGGGTTCCGGGCGGGAGAGTTTCCGTCATGTCCAGCAAATGCCGCTTGAGCCGGTAGTACTTGGGTACGCGCGCCGTGCGTGTTGCCGCCGCCGCCGTACCCTCGGCCTCCGTGCCGCCCCCGTCCGTGGCCATGACCCGCCTTCCCGACTTCTGTGCTGCTGCCGTCACCGGCTCCTCCGACTGTCGCGGCTCACATGGTGGCACGGCCTTGTCACAGGTCGTCGCCCTTGCTCAGGTGTCGGTCCGATAACGGACGCGAGAGCCCTTCTTATACACCCTTGACACCCCTAAAGGTCTAGGCCAAGCTCCCGGTACTGGTCTAAACCATTAAAGACCAACCCAGCCCCGGGCAGTAGTCGTCGTAAGTCTTCGCGGTGGGCGGGGGGTTGCTGGAATCCCTGAGGAGTGGTGGCGTGAAGCGCAAGCTCATCGCGGCGATAGGCGTCGCGGGCATGATGGTCGGCATTGCGGCGTGCGGCGGCTCGGACAGCGCGGGCGGTGGCGACAAGGCGAAGCCCAAGGAGCTCACCGTCTGGCTGACGGTCGACGCCCAGAACAACTGGCCCGAACTGGTCAAGGCGGCCGACGACACGATCGTCAAGAAGTACCCGGGCATCAAGATCAAGCACGAGTACTACGGCTGGCCGGACAAGAACGCCAAGCTCGACGCCGTACTCGCCACGGACAAGGCTCCGGACGTTGTCGAGATGGGCAACTCCGAGATGGTCGGCTACATGGCCACCGGTGCCTTCGCCGAGATCGACCCGTCGAAGTTCGACAAGTCGGGCGACTGGCTGGACGGCCTCAAGCTGTCCGTCACCTATGAGGACAAGACCTACGGTGTGCCGTACTACGCCGGTGGCCGTGTGGGCACCTGGCGCAAGGACATTGCCGCCGACGCGGGCGTGAAGGCCACGCCGAAGACGTACAAGGAGCTCACCTCCGCCCTGGACAAGATCCAGGAGAAGAAGGGCGACAAGTTCAGCGCCTGGTACCAGCCGTCGCCCGACTGGTACGCGGCCATGTCGTTCGTCTACGACGCCGGCGGCTCCATCGCCGAGCAGAACGGCGACCAGTGGAAGTCCAACCTGTCCTCGCCGGAGTCCCTCAAGGGCCTGGGCGAGTACAAGAAGGTCCTCGACAAGTACATGCACGCCGACAAGACCAAGGACGAGGCCGACCGTCCGATCGTCTTCGGCCAGGGCAAGGCGGCGACGATGTTCGCCGCGGCCTGGGAGGGCGGGACCGCCGCCGACCCGAAGAACGACAAGGTCGGCAAACTGGCCGACAAGATCGAGAGCTTCGTGATGCCCGGCCCGTCCGGCAAGAACCTCCCGGTCTTCCTCGGCGGCTCCGACCTGGCCATCCCGGTCAAGTCCGACGCCCAGGCCGTCGCGGGTGAGTGGATCAACGCGTTCACCGGCGCCGAGGGCCAGAAGGGGCTCATCGGGAAGGGCAACCTCCCCAACAACAAGTCGGATCTGGAGCCCCTGAAGTCGGACCCGGCGACCGCCGTCCCGGCCACCGCCGCCGCGTCCAGCTGGTTCGTTCCCACCGCTCCCGGCTGGGGTCAGGTCGAGAAGGCCAAGATCCTCCAGACCATGCTCAAGGAGATCGGCACCGGCAAGAAGTCGGTCGAGGCCGCCGCGAAGGCCGCCGACGCCGAGATCGACAAGGTCATCAACACCAAGTGACCTTGAGCGGGCAGGGCCTCGCCGGTTCGGCGGGGCCCTGCCCGCCCGCAGTAGGAGAGGGAGCTGTGAGGAGCGCGCGATGAGTGCCGCAGAGACAACCACCGCCAAGGTGCCGCCGACGCGGCCGTCGCCATCACCACGGAACGGGGCGCAAGTTCCCGGAAAGCCCGGAAGGCCCGGAAAGGGCGTCAGGACACGGGTAGCCGACAGGGCCGCCGTGCCCTGGGCCCTTCTCGCGCCCTGTCTGCTGATCACCGTGCTCGTCATGGGCTATCCGCTGGTGCGGCTGGTCACGCTCTCCTTCCAGAGCTTCGGCAAGTCGGAGCTGTGGGGCTTCAAGGACGCCGAGTGGGTCGGCCTCAAGAACTTCGGCGCCATCCTGGGGGACGGCGAGTTCTGGGCCGTCGTCGTACGGACCATCGTCTTCACGGCCGGCGCCGTCATCCTCACCATGGTGCTCGGCATGCTGATCGCCCTGCTGATGCAGCGGGTGTCCGGCTGGGTCAAGGCGCTCATCAGCATCGCCCTGGTGGCGAGTTGGGGCATGCCCATCATCGTGGCCACCGCGATCTTCAAGTGGATCTTCGACACCGACTACGGCGTCCTCAACTGGCTGCTGAGCAAGCTGCCCGGAGTCGAGATGGTCGGCCACAACTGGTTCGCGAGCGGCCCGCAGGGTCTCGCCGTGATCATGCTGCTGGTCGTGTGGGGCGCGGTGCCCTTCGTCGTCATCACCCTGAGCGCCGGTCTCACCCAGGTCCCCAAGGAGATGGAGGAGGCCGCCCGGCTCGACGGCGCCGGTGCCTGGGGCGTCTTCCGCTGGGTCACCCTGCCGATCCTCAAGCCCATCCTCGTCATGCTGACCACGCTCTCGGTGATCTGGGACATGGGCGTCTTCCCGCAGGTCTTCGTGATGCGGGGCGGCAACCCCGAGGCCGAGTTCCAGCTGCTGACCACGTACTCGTACCAGAAGGCGTTCGTCGTCAACGACTACTCCGGCGGCTCCGCGATCGCCCTGGTCACCGTGTTGCTGCTGCTTGGCGTGGTCGCCGTCTACATGCGTCAGATGCTCAAGATCGGAGAGGTGGAGTGACCTCGACCACCGCGGCTCCCGCCGGCGTCCAGCACCGTCCCAAGAGCCAGAACCGTCCCAAGGGCCGTCCCCGCAAGGGCAGGAGGGGAAAGGCCGGCTGGAACGCCGTCGGCCTCCTGGTCTTCGTCGTCATGGGCTTCCCGGTCTACTGGATGCTCAACACGGCGTTCAAGCCGGCCAAGGACGCGATCGACCCCGACCCGCAGTTCTTCCCGAGCCCCTTCACGCTGGAGAACTTCAAGCGAGCGTTCGACGTCGCGGACTTCTGGGGGCCGGTCGGGCGCAGCCTGGCCGTCTCCTCCGTCGTGGTCGTCATCGGCATCGTGGTCGGCATGCTCGCCGCGCTCGCCATCTCGAGGTTCGCCTTCCGTGGCCGCAAGATCGTGATCGTGGGCATCCTCGCGGTCCAGATGGTCCCGCTGGTCGCCATGATCATCCCGGTCTTCCTGCTGCTGAACGAGCTGGGTCAGTACGACAAGATCACCGGCCTGATCATCACGTACCTGACCTTCATCCTCCCCTTCACCGTGTGGACGCTGCGCGGCTTCATCGTGAACATCCCGAAGGAGCTGGAAGAGGCGGCCATGGTCGACGGCTGCACGCGCACCGGAGCGTTCGTACGGGTGGTCTTCCCGCTGCTGGCCCCCGGAATGGTGGCCACCTCCGTCTACGGGTTCATCCAGGCCTGGAACGAGTACCTGTACGCCCTGATGCTGATGAGCCAGCAGAACCAGACAGCCACGGTCTGGCTCGGCAACTTCACCACCAAGCACGGCACGGAGTACGCCCCGATGATGGCCGGCGCCACGATGATGGCCGTCCCCATCGTGATCCTCTTCCTCCTCGTCCAGCGCAAGATGGCCGCGGGCCTGACGGCCGGCGCAGTGAAGGGATAACGCCGCCATGACGACGCTCGTAAGCCGCACCGACACCCTGACCCGCGACGCTCTCGCCGTCCTCCAGCCCGGATTCCCGGGCACCGCGGCCCCTGACTGGCTGCTGCGCCGGGTCGGTGAGGGCCTGACCTCCGTGGGCCTCTTCGGCCGTAACATCGCGTCTTCCGCGCAACTGGCGGCGCTCACGGCCCAGTTGCGAGCCGAGCGTGACGACGTGCTCGTCGCGATCGACGAGGAGGGCGGCGACGTCACCCGCCTGGAGGTCCGCAACGGCTCCTCGTTCCCCGGCAACCTCGCGCTCGGCGCCGTCGACGACACCGCCCTCACCCGGGACGTCGCCCGCGAACTCGGCCGAAGGCTCGCCGAATGCGGCGTCAACCTCAACTGGGCCCCGTCCGCCGACGTCAACTCCAACCCGGGCAATCCGGTCATCGGTGTACGTTCCTTCGGCGCCGACCCGAAGCTCGTGGCCCGGCACACCGCGGCGTACGTCGAAGGCCTCCAGGCATCCGGTGTCGCCGCCTGCACCAAGCACTTCCCGGGCCACGGCGACACCGCCGTCGACTCGCACCACGCACTGCCCCGCATCGACGTGGACTTGGACACACTGCACGCCCGTGAGCTGGTGCCTTTCCGGGCCGCGATCGCCGCGGGCTCCAAATCCGTGATGAGCGCGCATATCCTGCTGCCTGCGCTCGACCCGTCCCGTCCGGCCACTTTGAGCCCGCAGATCCTCACCGGTCTGCTGCGCGAGGAGCTCGGCTACGACGGGCTGATCATCACCGACGGCATGGAGATGCAGGCGATCTCCGCGACGTACGGAATCGAGCGCGGCAGCGTCCTGGCGATCGCCGCCGGCGCCGACGCGATCTGTGTCGGCGGCGGACTGGCGGACGAACAGACCGTGCTGCGGCTGCGCGACGCGCTGGTCGCGGCCGTGCGGGACGGCGTACTGCCGGAGGAGCGACTGGCCGACGCGGCCGCGCGCGTGCGCGCGCTCGCGAGCTGGACGCGGGAGACCAGGGGGGCCCGGAAGGCCCCGGGGCCGGGCGTGGCTTCACAGGAGGGGACCGCGCCCGGCGCCGGTACGGGCCCTCGCGCCGAGGTCGGTCTGGTGGCCGCGCGGCGGGCTCTGCGGATCACGCGGAGCACCGGGTTCGAGCCTGTCACTTCCGCCCCGTACGTCGCTTCCTTCTCCCCGGTCGCGAACATCGCCGTCGGCGACGAGACGCCGTGGGGTGTGGCCGCCGAGCTGGCACGCCTGCTGCCGGGCACCACGACGGGTACGTACGGCAGCGAGAACTCCGCCCCGGAGCAGGTGATCGGGGCCGCGGGCGACCGCCGGATCGTCGCCGTCGTACGCGATGCCCACCGCCACCCGTGGATGGCGGTCGCGCTGGAGGCGCTGACCGCTGCCCGGCCGGACACGGTCGTGGTGGAGATGGGCGTCCCGCAGGCGCGGTCGCGCGGAGCCCTGTACATCGCGACGCACGGCGCCGCGCGGGTGTGCGGTCTGGCCGCCGCCGAGGTCGTCGCCGGCGTCTGACACCTGCCGCATACGACAAGTGCCGAGATCCGGGGGGATCTCGGCACTCGTCCTGTGCGGGTAGTGCTACAGGCCCTGCCAGGCCGGCTTGGCCGCGTACGTGGCGCGGAAGTAGTCGGCCAGCTTCAGCTTGGACGCCGCCGCCTCGTCGACGACGACCGTCGCGTGCGGGTGCAGCTGGAGGGCGGAGGCCGGGACCAGCGCGGCGACCGGACCCTCCACGGTCTGCGCCACGGCCTCGGCCTTGCCCTCACCAGTGGCGAGCAGTACCAGGTGGCGGGCCTCCAGGATGG
This sequence comes from Streptomyces sp. TRD_SC_5, assembly GCF_056836825.1. Lineage (NCBI taxonomy): Bacteria > Bacillati > Actinomycetota > Actinomycetes > Kitasatosporales > Streptomycetaceae > Streptomyces > Streptomyces sp. TRD_SC_5. The sequence goes on from NZ_JBWZZS010000001.1 coordinate 4,960,351, forward strand.
TGCCGATGCCCTGGGTGATGACGTGGTGGGGCACCTGGTCGATGTCGTTGTCGAAGAAGCGCGCGTTGTCGACGCGGGTCTGCTCGGTCAGCGTCTTGATCCGGGTGCGGGAGGCGAGCGAGGAGCACGGCTCGTTGAAGCCTATGTGCCCGTCGGTGCCGATCCCGAGCAGCTGGAGGTCCACGCCGCCGGCCTCGCCGAGTGCGCGGTCGTACGCCTCGCACGCGCTCTCGATGTCCTCGGCGGACCCGTCGGGCCCCATGAAGGACGCCTCGGTCAAGCCGAGCGGCTCGACGACCTCGCGCAGTACGACGGAGCGGTACGACTCGGGGTGCCCGGCGGGCAGACCGACGTACTCGTCGAGCTGGCAGATCCGGGCGCGCGACGCGCCGGCCCCGCCCGCGCGGACCTTGGCGGTCAGCGCCTCGTAGATGGGCAGCGGGGACGAACCGGTGGCCACGCCGAGCAGCGCGTCGGGCTTGTGGCTCAGCAGCCGGGCGATGGCCGCCGCGATGAGCTCGCCGCCCGCTTTGGCGTCCGGAACGATGACAACTTCCACGCTGAGCCTGCCGATCTGAGAGGGGGAGCCGCTTGTGGTATAGACCAATCTAGCAGAGGGGTCGCCGTCTGCCGGGTGGTCTTCGCCATGCGGACGCCCGTATCTCCATGGTCGACTGGGACGCGCCGATCGTCACCTTTTTGGAGGCACCGAGCATGGTCGAACAGCCAGGCAGGATCATGTCCGCCGAAATCGCGGAGCAGCCCGCGGTCCTGCGCCGGATCCTCGAAACCGGTGCCCCGCGGATCCGCGAGACCGCGCGGGCGATCGCCGCGAGAAGCCCGCGCTTCGTCCTGCTCGCCGCGCGCGGTACGTCGGACAACGCGGCCCTCTACGCGAAGTACCTGCTGGAGATCCAGCTCGGCCTGCCGTGCGGACTGACCTCCATGTCGACGACGACGGCGTACGGCGCCCGCCCCGACCTCAGGGACGTCCTGCTCGTCACGGTCAGTCAGTCCGGCGGCTCGCCCGACCTCGTGGCTTCCACCAGGGCGGCCCGCGAGGCCGGCGCGATCACGCTCGCCGTGACCAACAACGCGGACTCGCCGCTGGCGGCGGTCAGCGAGTACCACATCGACATCCTGGCGGGGCCGGAGAAGGCCCTGCCGGCGACGAAGACGTACACCGCCTCCCTCCTCGCCCTCTACCTCTTCGTGGACGGTCTGCGGGGCGGTGACGGGTCGGCGGCGGCGGCCCTGCCCGGCCTGGCAGACGGGATTCTGGCGCGCCAGGCGGAGATCAGGCAGTTGGCCGGCCGCTACCGGTTCGCCGAACGGATGGTCATCACGTCGCGCGGTTACGGCTATCCGACGGCCAAGGAGGCGGCGCTCAAGCTCATGGAGACGAGCTACATCCCGGCTCTCTCCTACTCCGGCGCCGACCTGCTGCACGGCCCGCTCGCCATGGTCGACAACATCTCGCCCGTCATCGCCGTCGTCACGGCCGGCAAGGGCGGCGAGGCCCTCCAGCCCGTCCTGGACCGACTGCGCGGCCGCGGCGCCGACCTGGTGGTGATCGGGCCGCAGGCGCAGGTCGACGCGGCCTCGGCGGGATTCGTGCTGTCCATGGAGGGCGTACCGGAGGAGCTCCAGCCGGTCCTGGAGATCCTGCCGCTCCAGCTCCTGGCGTACGAGGTGACGATCGCCAGGGGCCAGGACCCGGACGCCCCGCGCGCCCTGGCGAAGGTCACGGAGACCCACTGACCTCCCTCTGTGCCCTTGAGGTCTCAGGCCAGTGAGCCGCCCGTCGTGTCCAGCCACTGGCCCGTGATCCAGCGGGCGTCGTCGGAGGCCAGGAACGCCACGACGTCCGCGATGTCGGAGGGCTCCCCGACCCGGCCCAGCGCCGACATCGCGGCCGCCCCCGCCCACACCTCGTCGCTCGCACGCAGCCAGCCCGCGTTGATGTCCGTGTCCACGATGCCGGGAGCCACCGCGTTGACCGTGATGCCCCGGGGGCCCAGCACCTTGGACAGGTACCGGGTGAACACGTCCAGCGCGCCCTTGCTCATCGCGTACGCGATCAGGTCCGGCATGACCGCCGCGTGCGACAGGCCGGTCGAGACGTTGATGATCCGCCCGCCGTCCCGCAGCCGGTCCGCTCCCCGCTGCGCCACGAAGAACGGCGCCTTCGTATTGACCGCGAACACCCGGTCGTACTCGGGCTCCTCGATCTCGGCGAAGCCGTTCCACGCCGCGATCCCCGCGTTGTTGACCAGGATGTCCAGCCCGTCGGGGGAGTGGCGGTCGAACTCCGCCCACAGCGCCGCCGCGTCCCCCTCCACGCCCAGCTCCGCGCCGATCGCGAACGCCGAGCCGCCCGCCGCCTCGATCGCGGCCACCGTTTCCTTGGCCGCCACGTCGTTGCTGCCGTAGTGCACGGCGACCCGCGCCCCCTCCCGGCCCAGGCGAAGTGCGATGCCGCGTCCGATGCCCCGGCTGCCGCCCGTGACCAGTGCCGTCTTGCCCGTGAGCGTGCTCATTGCGACGCCCCCCATTTCTCTAGTGGTCGCTACAGAAAGAACCGTAACAGATAACCTAACGACCGCTATAGAATTGAGGTCATGGCGACGAGACAGCGCGGCCGGCCCCGCTCCTTCGACCGTGAAGCGGCGCTGCGGCAGGCGACCCTGGCCTTCTGGGAGCACGGTTACGAGACGACGTCCGTCGCCGACCTCACCCGTGTCATGGGGATCGGGGCGCCGAGCCTGTACGCCGCCTTCGGCGACAAGAAGGCGCTGTTCGCGGAAGTCGTGAGCTCGTACGGCGAGTGGTACGGCTCCTTCGCGGCGCGCGCGCTGCACGAGGAGCCCACTGCCCGCGCCGGCATCGCCCGGATGCTCCACGAGGCGGCCGGCGAGTTCACCGATCCCACGCACCCGCGCGGCTGCCTGATCGTCTCCTCGGCGGTCAACTGCACGACGTCGGAGGTCGAAGCGGCCCTGCGCGACCAGCGCAACGCCAACCTCGCCGCGATCGAGGCCCTCATCCGCGCGGACATCGACGCGGGCGTGCTGCCGCGGGGCACCGGTGCCCGCGGCCTCGCGCGCTTCAGCGGCGCCGTGTTCCAGGGGATGTCGCAGCAGGCGCGCGACGGCGCGACGAAGGGGGAGCTGGAAGCGGTGGCCGCGCAGGCCATGTGTGCTTGGCCGGCCGGGGCGGATGACCGCTAATCTGACTCGGCACGGCCATAGACACAACGTAATGGTCTAGTCCACAATGTGCAGGTAAAGCTTCCTCCCTCCCCGCACAGGAGGGCGGAACGAGGTACCGGCGCTCTCTGCCCTGACTGCGCCGTGGCCTCCGTCGGCCGCGCGGGACCGCACATCCGCTCGGCCGGAGCAGCTCCGGGCTGCGGTGCCGGGAGGGCTGAGGGTCCCTCCCAGGCGCCGCGGCCATGGGGTCGCTCGCTCGAACGGGCGGGTACGCTCGCACATGTGCCCTCCATGAACGACCTCGTCCGCCAGCACACCGCTCTGAGTGAAACCGACCTCGAGTGGCTCCACCTGCTGGTCTCGGAGTGGCAGCTGCTCTCCGACCTCTCCTTCGCCGACCTCGTCCTGTGGGTCCCCACCCTCGACGGGACGCGCTATGTCTCCGTCGCGCAGATGCGGCCCAACACGGGCCCCACGTCCTACCAGGACGACATGGTCGGCCACCTCGTCCCGCGCGGCCGCCGCCCGCTCCTCGACGCCGCCCTCGACGAGGGCCGGATCGTGCGCGAGGGGGACCCGGAGTGGCGGGAGGAGGTCCCGGTCCGGGTCGAGTCGATTCCCGTACGCCGCGAAGGCCGAGTCCTGGGCGTCATCGCCCGCAATACGAACCTGCTGACCGTACGGACCCCCAGCCGTCTGGAGCTGACGTACCTCCAGAGCGCCTCCGACCTGGCCCAGATGATTGCCGCCGGGTCGTTCCCCTTCCCGGCCCAGCAGGTCGACATGGACGCCTCGCCGCGCGCGGGCGACGGGCTGATCCGGCTCGACGCGGACGGCATCGTCCAGTACGCGTCGCCGAACGCGCTCTCCGCGTACCACCGTCTCGGCCTCGCCTCCGACCTCGTCGGGCACCACCTCGGCCAGGCCACCGCCGAACTCGCCCCGTCCCGGGGCCCGGTGGACGAAGCCCTGGTCAAGCTGGCCAGCGGCTATGCCCCGCGCGAGACCGAGGTCGAGGGGAACAGCGGGGTCATCCAGCTGCGCGCGATCCCGCTGAAGCCCAAGGGCACCCGGATCGGTTCGCTCGTACTGTGCCGCGACGTCACGGAACTGCGCCGTCGCGAGCGCGAGTTGATCACCAAGGACGCGACCATCCGGGAAATCCACCACCGGGTGAAGAACAACCTCCAGACGGTCGCGGCACTGTTGCGGCTCCAGGCGCGCCGGATGGACTCGGAGAAGGGCCGCGAGGCGCTCAATGAGGCGGTGCGACGGGTCGGCTCGATCGCGATCGTTCACGAGACGCTCTCCCAGAACCTCGACGAGCGCGTCGAGTTCGACGAGATCGCCGACCGGGTGATCGCGATGGTCGCAGAGATCTCGCCGGGAAAGGTCGACTGCCGCCGTACGGGCCGCTTCGGCATACTCGACGCCGAGGTCGCGACGCCGCTGGCGATGGTCCTCACCGAGATTCTGCAGAACGCGCTGGAGCACGCCTTCGCGCCGGCGGAGCACGGCTCGGTCGAGGTGGCCGCGGTGCGCGGCGGCGAGCGCAAGGACGCCCGGCTGCTGATCACCGTCCAGGACGACGGCCGCGGACTGCCCGAGGGGTTCGACCCGCAGCGGACCGGCAATCTGGGGCTGCAGATCGTACGGACGCTGGTGGAGGGCGAGTTGGGCGGGACCTTCGACATGGTCCCTGGTCCCGAGGGCGGTACCCGGGTCGTACTCGACGTTCCCGTACGCGCCGACAAGTAGTCCGACGTACGACGTAGTACGTAGGGTGACGTAGTACGCAGGGCAAGAAAGCGGCGAGCCCCGGACCGAGGATACGGTCCGGGGCTCAAAGCTCACGTTGCTATGCGCATCGGGGGTACTGCGCGCTGCGGCTCGGGGGCGGGTGGTGCGTACGCGCTGTACGCGCCGCCAAGCTCAGGCTCGTGCGGGGTGGTGGTTCAGGCGGTCGCGTTACGCGCCCGGTTGCGGGCGGCGCGGCGCTTCATCGCGCGGCGCTCGTCCTCGCTGAGGCCACCCCAGACGCCGGAGTCCTGGCCGGACTCGAGCGCCCACTGCAGGCACTGCTCCATGACGGGGCAGCGGCGGCAGACGGCCTTGGCTTCCTCGATCTGCAGCAGCGCAGGACCGGTGTTGCCGATGGGGAAGAACAGCTCCGGGTCTTCCTCACGACAAACGGCGTTGTGACGCCAGTCCATGGCTGCTACCTCTCCTTGGTATTACAAGCACGTTGCTTGTGAATGTGAACGCTTTCACGAATCCCCCCGCAAGTGAAGGGCCGACTGCCAGTCGCCTGGTGTGGGTCCTGTGTGGAGGAGGGGTTCTGGCTTTCAGTGGAGGCTGGTGTTGCGGGCCGTCCCGATCGCCATGTAGAGATTCGCAAACCTCGGCAGCGGATACAACCCCTTCTGGAAAGTTTTTTTTGATTCCTCGGTGTCGGGTAGGTCACAGCCGTACTTCTATGGGGTGTAACCCAGCCCGTACGTTCGAGTTAAAGGACTTTTGCGCCTTCCGCTCACACAATCACACGCAGTGCACGGCGAACGCCTGTGAACGTCACGCTCGTACGCAGCCCCAGGTGGTCACCGTCCATCTGGAAGGGCAGTGGGGCCTTCGAATGCAAGGTGAAGTCGGTCAGGTCGTGCAATGTCACCGCATGCTTACCGTGCGGCCCGCGCTCGGGCGACGAGGTCAGCAACTGGGTCGCGTAACGGGCCACGGCAGGGGTGGACAACTTGCTCAGTCCGAGCACGTCCAGCGCCTTGTCGAACGAGGCCTCCGGGGACGCGTACATCGGGCGATTGCCCAGGTAGGTCCAGGGGGAGGTGTTGCAGACTATGGACAGCACAAGATCTTCGACCGGGTCGTGACCGGGGCGCTCCAGGGTGATCAGCCCCTGCCGGCGGTGCGGTTCCGTCACGAACTGGCGCACCACCTGACGCACATAGAGGGCGTGCGTCGAACGTTTTCCGCGCTCCCGGTGCTGCTCGACCCTTCCGATCACTCCGGCGTCGAAGCCGAAGCCCGCGCAGAACGTGAACCAGCGGGCCGGAACCGATTCGTCCTCCGTTCCCGGGGTACCCGCGGCCAGACCGAGACCGACCGTGCGCTCACTGCGGGTCTTCAGCGCGTCCAGAATGGCGCCGGTCGCCTCGACCGCGTCGTTGGGGATACCGAGGGCGCGTGCGAAGACATTCGTGGAACCGCCCGGGACCACGGCGAGGCGCGGAAGCCTTTCCGGGTCCGGACCCTCGTGGAGGAGACCGTTGACGACCTCGTTGACCGTGCCGTCGCCACCGAGCGCCACGACCAGCTCTATGTCCTTGCTCTCCACTGCCCGCCGGCCCAGGTCGCGGGCGTGCCCGCGGTACTCGGTCGTCACGACTTCCAGCTTCATCTCGCTGGCAAGGGCATGGATCAGGACATCGCGGGTGCGCGCGCTGGTGGTGGTAGCTGCCGGATTGACCACGAGGAGTGCACGCATGGGCGCCAGACTACCCAGTGGGGCGTACCCGGCCCAGACCTGGTCCGCCGGGGCAGGCCGTTACGCTGCAGGGGTGAGCAATGAGCAGACTCCCGAACCCCTCGCCGCACCCCGCCCCACCCGGCTGACCGCCGCAGCGGGGCTCGCCGCGCTGGAGGGCCTGGCCCTGGTCGTAGGCGGCGCGTACATGCTCGTCATGGGTCTGCTCGGCAGTCCCGACAAGCCCGAGCAGGCGGAGATGGGCGGCCTGACGCTGCTCGTACTGGCGCTGCTGCCGCTGCTGGCCGCGCGGGGGCTGCTGAAGTGCCGCGCGTGGAGCCGCGGGCCCGCGATCATCACGCAGATCATGGCGCTGCCGGTGGCCTGGACCCTGCTGCGCTCCGAGGGCTCCCTGCTGATCCCGGCCGGCATCGTCCTCGCGGTGGTGGCCGTGACGTCCCTGGTCCTGCTGGTCAATCCCGAGACGACCCGGGCGCTCGGCATTCGCGGTCCCCGCGACGCATAACTACAGCGCCGCGGGTCACCGCTGGGGCGGCACGGACCGTACCTTCCGTACGGGCTACTCCTCGACCAGAAGCTTTTCGCGGAGCTGCGCCAGCGTGCGCGCCAGCAGCCGGGAGACGTGCATCTGGGAGATGCCGACCTCCGTGGCGATCTGCGACTGCGTCATGTTCCCGAAGAAGCGCAGCAGCAGAATCCGCTTCTCGCGCGGCGGAAGGTCTTCCAGGAGCGGCTTCAGTGACTCCCGGTACTCGACGCCTTCGAGCGCCTCGTCCTCGGAGCCCAGCGTGTCCGCGACCGCCGGGGACTCGTCGTCGGTGTCCGGCACGTCCAGCGACAGCGTGCTGTACGCGTTGGCGGACTCCAGCCCCTCCAGGACCTCTTCCTCGGAGATGCCCAGGCGCTCGGCCAGCTCGTGCACGGTCGGGGACCGGCCGTGCTGCTGGGAGAGCTCGGCCGTGGCCGTCGTGAGCGACAGGCGCAGCTCCTGGAGCCGGCGGGGCACGCGAACGGCCCAGCCCTTGTCGCGGAAGTGCCGCTTGATCTCGCCGACGACGGTCGGGGTGGCGTACGTCGAGAACTCGACGCCGCGCTCCGGATCGAACCGGTCCACCGACTTGATCAGGCCGATCGTGGCGACCTGCGTGAGGTCGTCGAGCGGCTCGCCGCGGTTGCGGAAGCGGCGGGCCAGGTGCTCGACCAGAGGCAGGTGCATGCGCACCAGCCGGTTGCGCAGCTCCGCCTTCTCGGCCGATCCGTCCGGCAGCTTGCGCAGCTCGATGAACATCGCGCGCGCACCACTGCGGTCGTGCGGATCGTGGCGCCCGTGCTCCAGCTCCGTGGATTGCTGTCCGTGCTCGCTCATATGGCCCGCCCGCTCTGCCTGCTCCGCCGCCACCGTGCCCACCGGGCCGTCCACCGGTCCGTCGACCGCCGGCCCGTCGGCCACCACCGGTTCGTCGACCGGGTGGGGCCGGGCCTGCTGCTCAGGGATGTCCGAGGGTGCGGGCGCCGACGCGGCCGGGACCGCGCGCCCTCCCGTCGGCGTCTGTGGGCTGAGCTCCTCGTTGCGCACCGGCCCGTCCCCGTCCCTCACGCCGGCCCGGGTCCCGCGCCGCGCTGTTTGTACAGGCTGATGGTGACCGTTCGGTCCTCCGCGACCGAGGAGTCGACCTTGCCCGCCAGTGCCGAGAGCACCGTCCAGGCGAAGGTGTCTCGCTCCGGCGCGCGTCCGTCGGTGGTGGGGGCCGAGACCGTGACGTCGAGCGAGTCCTCGACGAGCCGGAAGACGCAGCTGAGGACGGAACCGGGCACAGCCTGCTGGAGCAGGATCGCGCAGGCCTCGTCGACTGCGATGCGCAGATCCTCGATCTCGTCGAGGGTGAAGTCCAAGCGCGCCGCGAGTCCGGCCGTGGCCGTACGCAGCACGGACAGGTAGGCACCTGCAGCGGGCAGCCGGACTTCCACGAAGTCCTGGGTCCCGGGCTCGCCTGCGATCTGGGACACCCTCACCTCCAAGGTGGCACAAGCTCTTTCGGGGGTCCGGGAGGCAGCGCCCCCCGAAGCCACGCGGTACGTCGTTACGTCGTTCGCCGGTGACGCTATCGCGATCCATTCTGCCCTGTCGCCGGGCCCCCACCCAGGACTGTCACTCATGGTAAGCACATGAGTACGCACAGTGGCTAGGGGTCTGCGGCGCCCAATTGGAAACAACCGGCGCCGGGTTGACGTACCCACACGTCAGACGATCGAACCGTCCTCGTGGCACCAGCGCCAGTGTCCCCGGGCTCGAAGCTGCGTACCACCGAATGGCCGTCCTCGCTCCGGGCCCGGGCCCGGGTGCGGGGCCGCGAAGGGGTGGCGTACTGACGCCGGCGAAGATGAAGGGCCCGCTGGAGATCGTGTGGTCCCGGCCTCTGCCTCAGGGTGCCGAGCCGTCCACGGTGACCGTGTCCCAGGACAGTGCGGGCCGCTGGTTCGTGTCCCTGCTGTGCGAGGACGCGTCCGTCATTCCCCGGCCGGCCGCAGCCGTCGCGGACCGGCTTCGGGCCGTTCTCGAGAGGCGTCGAAACGCCGTCTGGGAACATGCTGCGCAGCCTGATGCGCAGACTCGACCTGGAGGAGGCGGCGGCCTACCGCGCGGAGTCGGGCTGACCCGTGATCACGGCCGCGACGGTGGTGCCGGGCGGGAAGGCGTCCTCGGTGGCGAGGACGGTCAGTCCGTACAGCATCTTGGCGACGTAGAGCCGCTCCACAGGCAGCCCGTGCCGGTCTTCGAAGTCCGTGGCGAACGCTTCGAGTTCCGGGGTGGTACGGGCGTATCCGCCGCAGTGGAAGCGGTCGTCCAGGGTCCAGTCGCCGGCGGGGGCGCCGAAGGCGGCGTCCTGGAGCGCGCGTATCTCGTCGCCGAGGAAGCCGCCCTTGAGGGCCGGGAACCCGATGACACGTTGCCCGGGCCCCAGCCCCGCCGCGAGCCCGGCGACGGTTCCGCCGGTGCCGCATGCGACTCCCACGACGTCGGCGACCCCGCGCAGCTCCCGCCCGAGCCGGACGCACCCCCGCACGGCGAGGGCGTTGCTGCCGCCCTCGGGAACGACGTAGATGTCCCCCACTCCGCTCCTTCCCGAACGCCCTTCGTTTGAAAATGTCACAGCGGGAAGGGGCAGGTCGGGGCAAAGGCCCCGCGCAGCGGCCGAGACCAGCTCGGCCAGCACCTCCGGCTCCGCCTTCGCCCGATACGTCGCCCGGTCCACGAAGCGCAGCCGCATGCCGTCCGCCGCGCAGCGGGCCAGGGACGGGTTCAGGGGGCGCCCGGACAGCTCGCCGCCCCGTACGACACCGATCGTCGGGAAGCCCAGCAGCCGGCCCGCCGCGGCCGTGGCCCGCAGGTGGTTCGAGTACGCGCCACCGAAGGTCAGCACCGTGCGCCCCGCCGCCGCCCGCAGATTCAGCTCCAGCTTGCGCCATTTGTTGCCCGGCAGATCCGGGTGGATCAGATCGTCGCGCTTGAGCAGCAGCCGTACGCCGCGACGGGTGAAGCGCTCGTCCTCGGCCTGCCACAGCGGCGACGGGAGCCGCGGCCGCAGGCGGGAGAGGTCGAGCGCTTCGTGGGTCATGCACCCATTGTCGCCACAGGCGGCGCCACCCACTGGCCTCAGCTGAGGCGTTCGTGGATCCGCGCGCGCATCGTGTTCATCGAGAAGCCCCGAGGGTCTATTTTCCCCGGCTGCCATTCGAGGTGGCCGATGACCGAACGCGAGTTCCATCCGTGGTGCCTGCAGACGGCCGCCGCCGCCCGTTCGATGGCTTCGAGCTGCGCCTCGGGCCACGGGTCCTCGCCGTTGCCGAGGTTCTCGCACTCGAAGCCGTAGAAGTGCCGGTTTCCGTCGGTGTTGGACTCGTTGTCGGGCGGCAGGGCCCGCTCGGCGATGACCGCGCGCAGTACGTCGTCGTCGCCCAGCCCCGCGTGGTTGGCGCGGCCGTACCCGACCAGATGGATCGAGCCGCTTTTGGCGATCACGCCGTGGCAGAGCGGACCGGGGAGTCCGGGATAGCCGTCGCGGCAGATACGTACGGTCTTGGCGGTGCCGGAGGTGACGGTGTGGTGAATCATCACGCCGTGTACAGGCCCCCAGGGCCCCTTGTGGTTGCGGTTGTGCGTACGCCAGTCGCCGACCTGGACGACGTCGATGCCCTCGTCTCTCAGTACGGCGAGAAATCTGCTCGCGGACATGGGTGAGGCCATGACCGCCTCCTTATGTGAGTCGCGCACCATCTCGTACCGCTGCTTGTACCCGAACTCCGCTGTCACGGCTATCTGTTCGGACAGCGTGCGAGCCGATCCGGTCAACTTGCGTGCCGGCCCGTCACTTCGGTGCCGTGCGACATGCCCCGCTCCCCGGTGATCTAGTCACACTCTTTTGTGTAATGGCGCGGTGACTCCCCACCCTGCAAGGCTTCTTGGCGCAGGTCAGCACATGATCGAGAGGGAGTCAGATGTCGGTCGAGGCAGGTTCCGAGATCCGCGAAGAGCAGGCGCAACCGCAGCAGAGTCTCGGTACGGCCGCCGCGCGGAACTTGGCGACCACCACCAAGTCCGCTCCGCAGATGCAGGAGATCACCTCGCGGTGGCTGCTGCGGATGCTGCCGTGGGTCCAGGTCCAGGGCGGTACGTACCGGGTGAACCGCAGGCTCAGTTACGCGATGGGCGACGGGCGGGTGACCTTCGTGCAGACCGGGGAGCGCGTCGAGGTCATCCCGAACGAGCTCTGCGAACTGCCGGCGCTGCGCACCTTCGGCGACGAGGCGGTGCTCGGCGAGCTGGCCCAGCGGTGCGCACAGCGCGAGTACGCGGCCGGTGAAGTGCTGGCAACCGCCGGTGAAGCCGCGGAAACGGTCTTCCTGCTGGCCCACGGAAGGATCGAGAAAGTCGGCGACGGTCCCTACGACGAGGAGGCGGTGCTCGGCGTCCTCGCCGACGGCGCGTACCTCGGAGACCAGGCACTCGTCGAGGAGAACGCCACCTGGGGGTACACAGCCCGCGCGCAGACCGCGTGCACCGTACTGACCCTGTCCCGGCAGGACGTGCTCACGCTCGCCGACCGGGCGGAGACGCTGCGCGACCACCTCACGCGGGTACGGTCGCTGCCCCGCCAGCGCACCAACAAATACGGCGAGGCGCCCATCGACCTGTCCGCCGGCCACGTCGGTGAGGCCGTCGTACCGCACACATACGTCGACTACGACGCGGCCCCGCGCGAGTACGAACTGAGCGTCGCGCAAACCGTGCTGAAGGTCCACAGCCGGGTCGCGGACCTCTACAACCAGCCGATGAACCAGACCGAGCAGCAGTTGCGGCTCACCGTCGAGGCGCTGCGCGAGCGCCAGGAGGACGAGCTCATCAACCACCGTGAGTTCGGGCTGCTCAACAACTGCGACTACGGGCAGCGCTTCCAGCCGCACGACGGCGTGCCCGGCCCGGACGACATGGACGAGCTGCTGTCGCGGCGGCGCGGCTCCAAGCTCTTCCTCGCCCACCCGCGCGCCATCGCCGCCTTCGGGCGCGAGTGCAACAAGCGCGGCCTGTACCCGGAGAGCATCGAGATCGGCGGCAGCCGGGTGCCTTCCTGGCGCGGCGTCCCGATCTTCCCGTGCAACAAGATCCCGGTGAGCGACGCCCGTACGACCTCGATCATCTGCATGCGTACGGGCGAGGCCGAGCAGGGCGTCGTCGGGCTCCAGCAGAGCGGCATCCCGGACGAGATCGAGCCGAGCCTGTCGGTGCGCTTCATGGGCATCGACGAGCAGGCGATCATCCGGTACCTGGTCACGGCGTACTACTCGGCGGCGGTACTGGTCCCGGACGCGCTCGGTGTCCTGGAGAACGTCGAGATCGGCAGGTGGCGCTGATCCCGGCACTCGCCCAGGCGGTCCGTGCCCCCGGTCGGGGGCACCGTACAAACACTGCTGGAGGAAGTGACCGTGACCATGACCAGAGCGGAAGCGGCCGCCACCGAGGGGCACGAGGCGGCGGCCCTCCTCGAACGGACCCGCAGTACCGTCAACCCCGCACTGCGCACGGGCGTGGAGAGTCTGCCGGCGTCGATACGACGGATCGCGATGTACCACTTCGGCTGGGAACTGGCCGACGGCACGCCGGCCGCGGGGCTGGCCGGCAAGGCGATCAGGCCCGCGCTCGTCCTTGCCGCCACCGAGGCGCTCGGCGGGGATCCGAGCCGGGCCGTACGGGCGGCGGCGGCCGTGGAGCTCGCACACAATTTCACGCTGCTCCACGACGACGTCATCGACGAGGACCCGACCCGCAGGAACCGGCCCACCGCCTGGACGGTCTTCGGCGTACCCGATGCCATCGTCGCCGGGGACGCGATGTGCGCCCTCGCGCTGCGGCTGCTCGCCGAGGACCCGCATCCGGCGGCCGGCCGGGCGTCGGCGCGGCTCGCCGCCTGCGTGATCGAGCTGTGCGAGGGACAGCAGGCCGACTGTGAATTCGAGCGGCGAGGACCGCGGGAGGTGTCGCTCGAAGAGTGCCTGACCATGGCCGAGGCGAAGACCGGAGCCCTGCTCGGCTGCGCGTGCGCACTCGGCGCGCTCTACGCGGGCGCGGACGAGGACGAGGTCGCGGCCATGGACGCCTTCGGGAGGGAGGCGGGGCTGGCCTTCCAGCTCATCGACGACCTGATCGGGATCTGGGGCGACCCGGCGCACACGGGCAAACCGGCGGGCGCCGATCTGGCGGCCCACAAGAAGTCCCTCCCGGTGGTGGCGGCGTTGACCTCGGACACCGAGGCCGCCGTCGAGCTCGCCCACCTGTACGCGGGGCCGCTGGACGGGGCCGCCGTCCGGCGCGCGGCCGACGCCGTCGACCGGGCGGGGGGCAGGGACTGGGCGCAGGCGCACGCGGCGGACCGGATGGCCCAGGCCGTGCAGCACCTGGCGCGCGCGGTGCCCGACCTGGGGGCGGCGGGGGATCTGCTGTCGCTCGCCGAGTTCGTCACCCGCAGAACACGCTGATCCGCAGGGGGAGAGACCATTGCCGGCGGGCGTCCGGGGGAAACCCCGGGCGCCCGCCGGCTCGCGTGCGTCAACTCTAGGATCAGTCACGTCAGTTCCGTTGACAGATCCTGATCCTGGAGAGAAGAGGCCGGACCGTGGGCGTGGAGATACGACAGGCGGGGGAGAGCGACCGCGAGGCGCTCGTCAGGCTGCTGGACGAGACCTTCATGGACGATCCGGTGAGCAGCTGGGTCTTCCCCGACCGGGCGCACCGCCGCCGCGTGCACGGCACGTTCCTCGGCGTCTTCCTCGACGTGGCCCTGCGCGAGGGACGGGTCGACGTGACCGAGGACGGATCGGCCACGGCTCTCTGGCTCCAGGTGCCGGCCGGGCTGCCCGAGGAGGAGGACGACACTCCCGTACGGATGAGGGAGGCAGCGGACCCGGACAACGAACGCGCCGAGCTCGTCGGCCGGCTGACCGGCGAGGTGCATCCGCACGACCGGGCGCACGAGTATCTGCTGCTCATCGCCGTATCCCCGGACCGCCAGGGGGAGGGGCTCGGGGCGGCGCTGATCCAGCCGGTCCTCGACCGCTGCGACCGGGACGGCGTACCGGCCTATCTGGAGGCGAGCAGCGCGCGCAGCGGCAAGCTGTACGAGCGGCTCGGGTTCGCCTACACCGGCCGTACGGTCGATCTGCCCGACGGGCCGCACATGTGGCCCATGTGGCGCGAGCCGGTGAGCTGACGCCCGGCGGGGCTTCAGGGCGGTCCGTCAGACGGGCAGGTTGCGCGTGACGATCTTCTCGACCAGCGCGGCCAGTTCGTCCTCGGGGAGCATCCCGGGGAGCGTGAGGATTTCGAGCAGCAGTCCCGTCATGGCGAGATACAGCATCACTACGTCCTCCGCCTCGCCCGGCAGCCCGGCCTCCAGGTGGAAGCGGATGTTGGCGTCGAGGGTGGCGCGTACGGCCTCGGTGAGCTCCGCCCGCAGGGCGGGGCGGCGGGTGGCTTCCAGCCGCAGTTCCAGCATGGCCAGGTAGCTGGTGCGTTCGTCGGTCTGCCGCTGCACGAGCCGGCGCATCAGCTCGATGACCAGCTCGCGGGAGGGAGCGGGGCGCATGGCTTCGGCGACCTGTGCGGGGTCCGGAGCCATCCGTACATAGATGTGGCGTCCGGCCTGGGTGAGCAGGTCGTCGCGTCCGGTGAAGTAGTTGGACGCTGTGCCGGCCGGGCAGCCGGCCTGGGCGTCGACCGCTCGGAACGTCAGCCCGCGCGCGCCTTCCCGGGCCAGCACCTCGATGGCGGAGTCGACCAGGGCGATCCTTCGCTCCGGATTACGGGCCATGCCGCACTCCTCAACTGCCTGTTTGAAAAAGGGGCTTGTGCAACCACTACAGGTGAATCACTATAGCTGTAGTGGTTGGCGGGCGGTGGGCCCGCCGCCCGGCCTGCTTCTTCCGACCAGGGGACCAGTTTGCGCAAGCTCACGTATTACGTCGGTATGTCCATCGACGGCTTCATCGCGGCGCCCGACGGCGCCTACGACTTCTATCCGCTGAGCGAGTCCTTCATCAAGGACTTCCACATCGGCGAGTATCCCGACTGCCTCCCGACGCATGTGCGTCAGCACCT
Source organism: Streptomyces sp. TRD_SC_5 (assembly GCF_056836825.1). Classification (NCBI taxonomy): domain Bacteria; kingdom Bacillati; phylum Actinomycetota; class Actinomycetes; order Kitasatosporales; family Streptomycetaceae; genus Streptomyces; species Streptomyces sp. TRD_SC_5. The sequence goes on from NZ_JBWZZS010000001.1 coordinate 4,975,712, forward strand.
CGGCGTCGACCACCTGGAGAACAAGCACTTCGACACGATGCTCCAGGGGCGCGCCACCTACGAACCGGCGCTGGAGATCGGCATCACCAGCCCGTACAAGCATCTGCGGCAGTACGTCGTGTCGCGCAGCCTGGACCAGTCGATCGATCCCGATGTCGAGGTCGTCTCCGGTGATGTGGCCGCGAAGGTGCGCGAGCTCAAGCAGGAGGAGAGCGGGCTCGGGATCTACCTCGCGGGCGGGGCGAATCTCGCCGCGCAGTTGCTGGAGGAGATCGACGAGCTGGTGTGCAAGGTGTACCCGATCGTGGTGGGTTCGGGCATCCCGGTGTTTTCCGCCGAGTTCCGCGTGTTCGACTTCGCGCTCGAATCGACCCGGACCTTCGACAACGGCACGATCGTGCTGACGTACAGCAAGAAGCGGTGACGACAGGGCTGTTCGGGGCCGTGCATCCGAACGGGCTAAAGTCCGGATCATGACAGGAGAGCCATGGGCCGGCTGGTACCGCGACCGTGAGGGTTCCGTCGCCGTGCACTTCACGGCGGACGGACAACGGTTGCGCACCCGCATCAGGGGAGTCGACTTCGAGGGCGACAGCTTCGACGCGCTGGACCCGGTGGCCGGACCGCCGTCCGAGGGTGCGGGGTTCGCACTGTCGGGCGGATCGTTGTGCGACTGCGTACTCGAGTGGGACATCCCGATGCCGGTGTACGCCGACGGGCGGGTGCACCGGGCCACTCTCAGCTGCCTGCTCACCCTGGGGAAGCCGCTCGCCGGGGGCGGCATCGACCGCGAACACCTCGCCCTGACCCTTCACTTCGACGGGGCGGCGTACGAGTCGGAGCGTGCGGAGAGCGACTTCGAGCACGCGCTGACGGTGATCCAGCGACGGCTGCCGGCCGGGGCGTATCTGCGGGCCTGCATTTCCTGTGCCTTCTCGGACTACCACCCCGCGGGGGGCGGGCTGTTCGGGAACCTGGCTTGTTTCCGAGGGGCAAAGGACGCGTACCGGGCGGTCGAGGGCAAGCGCGAGCTGTTCGAGCTGTGGGATCTGCGGTCGGGCTTCGTACAGGAGACGTGGGCGTGCGCGGACTTCGAGCGCAGGCCGGCGGAGGGGCCGGGGACGGGATACCGCGGCGCGTTTCCGTATGTGCGGGGCGAAGCGGGGCCGCTGACCGCGGAGGCGACGGGCTAGCCAGGATGCCCCGCACTCGCCAGAGCGCTTCCCTGGTTGTCGTTGGGGAACGCCTGTACGTGTACGGGGCATCCGGGAGCCGGGCCGTAGTGGTCAGGAGGCCGGGGCGAAGCCGTTCTGCCAGAGCTGGTTGACGCGGCTGCGCTCGCGCTGGTCAGGGGTGGCGTTCTGGCAGGACGTGCCGGGGCCGCCGCCGGACATCAGCTCGCTGCACGGGCCCGAGTAGTGGTCGGGCAGGCCCAGCACGTGGCCGGTCTCGTGGGAGGTGACGCGGGTCGAGTTGTACTGCTGGTTCTGGCGGTAGTCGAGGAAGATGTACCCGCTGCCGTGGCCGTCGGTGCTGGCGTACGAGCCGCGCGGGTCGTTGCCCTCGCGGTAGACGAAGTCCGGGTTCGAGCCTTCCTGGAGCTTCACGTTGGTGACGGAGCTGTTCCAGATCTGGGTGCTCCTGGCTATCTGGGTGCGGAAGCTCGGCGCCCTCGAGGCTGAGTAGACGACGGTGACCGCCAGGGCGTCGGGGTTCGCGGCGCGCTTCTCGGCGACCGACTTCTTCACGGCGTCGAAGAACGCCTTGTTGGCGGCGGCGTTCTCCTTGGACTTCTCGTACGAGACATACGAGTTGTACGAGGCCGACGGGGTGGAGGAGGCCGACGGGGCCGCCGTCGCCGGTGCGGCGCCGAGGGTCGCGGCGGCGAGACCGAGGCCGAGGGCGGTGGTGAGAAGGGTTCTGGGGTGCCGCATGTTCATGTGGGGGGCTCCTACTCGTTCCGTTCATGTCAAACGGTTGGGTAGGGAGAGTGTCGGGGCCCGCAGGCAGGCCGCGGATGATGGCAACCGGCGATAGCGCGAGCGCATCACCTCGGCCAACTCGCCCCGAATCAAAGGTGATTCTTGTACTTATGGCGTCTGGTGTGGCACGTGGGGGCCGCCTTAGGGTCGTGGCATGGAGCTCGAGGTCAGGCACCTTCGTGCGTTGTGCGCCATCGCCGACACCGGCAGCCTGCACAAAGCCGCCCGTACGCTCGGAATGAGCCAGCCGTCGCTGACCACGCAGCTCCGCCGCATCGAGAACGCGCTGGGCGCGGAGCTGTTCTCGCGCGAGCGCACCGGCTGCCGGCCGACGCCGCTGGGGCGTTCGGTGCTCAGCCGGGCGCGTCCGCTCGTCGAGCAGATGAGCGCGCTCGTGACCGAGACCAGAGCGGCCGCGGCCCGTTCCTCGGAAGGCCCGCAACTGCGCATCGGAGCCACCGCCAGCCGCGTCATCGGCGGGTGGCTGCGCCGGCTCCGCACGCGGTTGCCGGAGACCGACACCTCGCTCCATGTCGACGTATCGGCCCACACGCTGCTGCGGCTGCTCGCGGCCGGGCAGCTGGATGTCGCCTTCGTGCACGAGGTGGAGGGGTCGGCGCTGCGCGTACCCGCCGGTCTCGAACAGCGCGTACTGGTCGAGCGGGAGCCGCAGTTCATCGCGCTGTCACGGGATCATCCGGCGGCCGGCCGGTCCGTGGTGGACCTGGCCGATCTCGCCGCCGACCGGTGGATGATCGACCCCACGGTGGACGGCGAATGGGACGGAGTGCAGCGCGTCTTCGCCGCGGCCGGCCTCGATCCGCCGGTCCTGCGCGGGGATTACCACACCGCGATGTCCCTGATCGTGATGGGCGAGGCCGTCGCGCCGTGCCAGCCGACGTCGGGGCCGCGCGACGACATGGCGATCCGGCCGCTGCGGGGCGACCCGCTCGGCGTACGGCTGCTGCTCGTGTCGCGGCCCGGGTTCGCCGAGGCGATGGCGGTGTACGCCGATCTGGAGGCCGCGTACCGCGACGCGGCGCTGCGGGCGCCCGGCTACCGGCAGTGGCTGCTGCGCAACGAGAGTCCGCTGCCGGCGGGAAGCGCGGTGGCGTGATGTGCGTGCGGTGGCGTGTCGTCGTACGGGGGCGCGCTCACCGCGCTTCTGCGTAAATGCTCACCGCCCTCGCCACGGCCCGTGGGAGCGGCGCTGCCGCCCGCCGAACCGTCGCTCTGGCCGGCGCGACCAGCCGGCTCGTGATGCTCGCGGCCTTCGGTGGGTACGGCCTGTACCGGCTCGTCCTGCGGCGCTCCGGAGTGACCGCCGTCAACATCCGGTCACGGCCATCTGGGGAGCCCTGATGCTCAGCGAGCCCTTCGGCGGGCCCTTTGGCGAGCCCTTTGGCGCGCAGACCGCCGCCGGTCCGGTGGCCGGCCCGGCCGACGTGGTGATCGTCCGCAGTGATGGTGCCAATGGCCGTACGAAGGAATGCTCCCCGGCCGCGGTCCATTGACGCTGTAGGGGGCGGCGGGCGCCTCCGCCGTCCGACAGCGACGTAGGACGCGACGCACCAGCAAAGGACAACTCTCCATGACCCCAGCAATCGCCGTCACCGGAGTGAGCGGCCGGATCGGCGGACGTGTCGCAAGCCGTCTCGCCGGCGCCGGCGTCTCCCAGCTCCTCCTCGGCCGCGACCCCGCCCGCCTGCCCGGCCTGCCCGGCGCGGTCAAGGCGCCGCCCGCCTCGTACGGTGACGCGGAGGCGATGCGAGCCGCGGTGGACGGCGCCAGGACGCTCTTCCTCGTCTCCGCGCACGAGAACCCCGACCGGGTGCGCCGGCACAAGACCGCCGTGGACGCGGCCGTCGCGGCGGGCGTGGAGCGGATCGTGTACGTGTCCTTCCTGGGCGCGGCGCCGGACGCCGCTTTCACCTTCGCCCGCGACCACTGGCACACCGAGCAGTACATCCGCTCCACCGGAGTGCGCCACACGTTCCTGCGCGACAGCTTCTACCAGGCCGCGTTGCCCGCCATGACCGGCAAGGACGGTGTGATCCGCGGCCCGGGCGGCGAAGGGCGCGTCTCGGCCGTCGCGCACGAGGACATCGCGGACGCGGCGACCGCCGTACTCCTCGCCGAGCTGGAGGACCTCGACAGTCACGACGGCGCCACGTACGACCTGACCGGCCCCCGAGCCCTGTCGTTCGCCGAGATCGCGGAGGAGCTGAGCCGGGCCACGGGCCGCGCGGTCAGCTACGTACCGCAGACGCGCGAGGAGGCGTACGCCTCACGGGCGGCGTACAACGCCGAGCCGTGGGAGGTCCAGGGCTGGGTGTCGTCGTACGAGGCCATGGCGAACGGCGAGCTGGAAGCCGTCTCCGACGCCGTGCCCCGCCTCACCGGCCGCCCGGCCACGGCCTTCGCCGACTTTCTCCGCGAGAACCCGGACAGCTACCGGCACTTGACCCGTTAGGGTCCGGTTTCATGGCGGCACGGATGCGGGTGGACACGGCCGAGCGCAGAGCACGTCTCGCGTGGCGGCACCGGCTGGCCGTGGAGGCCAGGTCCGACGACCCGGTGGAGGTCGCGCGCGACCTGGTGGCACTGCACGGCACCGACCCGTCGTCCGTCCATCTCGGCGCGCTGGTACGGATGAAGGCGGGTGGCGTCGCGGACGTCGAACGCGCGCTGTACGAGGACCGCTCGCTGCTGCGACTGCTCGGGATGCGCCGCACGGTGTTCGTCACCTCCCTCGACGTCGCCCCGGTCGTCCAGGCGGCGTGCTCGCGCGCCGTGGCCGCGCGTGAGCGGCGCAGGCTGCTGGACATCCTGGCCGGTACGGGCGTCGCCGCCGACGCTTCGGGCGTCGAGGAGTGGCTGGCGGGAACCGAGCGCGCGGCACTCGACGCGCTGGAGGCCGCGGGCGAGATCACGGCGGCGGAACTGGCGGCCGCCGACCCCCGCCTGGCCACCGAGTTCGTCATGTCGCCGGGCAAGTCCTACGAGGGCCGGCAGAAGGTCGCCGGCCGCCTGCTGCTCCTGCTCGCCGCCGAAGGGCTCGCGGTACGGGGCAGACCGCGCGGATCGTGGACGTCCCACCAGTACCGCTGGTCACCGCTGACCCGGTGGTGCCCGGACGGCCTGGCCGAACCGGACACCCAGGCAGCCGAGACCGACCTGGCCAGGCGCTGGCTGCGCACCTTCGGTCCCGGTACGGCGGACGACCTGCGCTGGTGGACGGGCTGGACCAAGACGCAGGTCAAGCGGGTCCTGGTCGAACTGCGCACGGTCGAGACCGACCTGGAGGGCGGCGGCACCGGCCTGCTGCTGCCGGACGACCTCGACCCGACGCCCGCCCCCGAGCCCTGGGCCGCACTGCTGCCCGCCCTCGACTCGACCCCGATGGGCTGGCACGCACGCGACTGGTACCTCGGAGAGCACGCCCCCCGCCTCTTCGACAGGGCGGGCAACATCGGCCCCTCCCTCTGGTGGAACGGCCGGATCGTCGGCGGCTGGGCGCAGGACGCGGCCGGCGAGATCGTCTGCCGCTACCTGGAGGACGTGGGCCGGGACGCCGAGGCGGCGGTACGCGCGGAGGCCGAGCGCCTTGCCCCGCTGCTGACGGGCGTACGCCTGACGGCGCGCACGCGGGGCAAGACCTGGCTGGAGGAGGAGCTGACGGCGTGAGCGGCGTCCGTCAGCGGGCGAGCTCGTAACTGATCTCGTCCGTCGGGCACTCCGCCACCATGTTCTGCAGCGCGGCCAGCTCATCCGAATCCACGGACAGCTTCCAACGGCCCTTCACCGCCGCCCACTCGGCGATGTACCGGCAGTCGGCGCTGTCGTCGGTCGGCTCCCACCGCGCCGGATCCTTGTCCCCCTTCAGCCGCTTCTCGCTCGCCGTCACGGCGGCGAGCACCCGCGGATCGGCCATGTCGTTCGCGTACTGCTGCCGCTCCTCGGCGCTCCACCCCGAAGCCCCGCTGCGCCACGCCTCGGCCAGCGGCACCAGGTGGTCGACATCGAGCGCTCCGGAACCGGAGTGGTCCCTCTTGTCGTAGTACGAGTGCCACGCGCCTCCCGTGATCGTGCACCACCGGTCGACGGCCGGCGGCGTGGTCGCCTCCGCGATGAGCACCTCCGCCCGCGTGCTGCAACCGTCCTGATCCGGGTCGGTCCAGTGCGTGAACTTCCCGATGCTGTACCCGGCGCCGTCCTCGGCGGCGACGGGCAGATCGGTGATGGCCTTCTCGACGGTGGTGCTCACCGTGTCCCCGGGCGCCGCACCGGCGTTCGGCGCCGCACCGACGACGACTGTGGTGGTGACAAGGGCAAGGGCTGCTGACACCAGGAAGCTGAGCTTGGGCTTGTGCATACGGATCCCTCCAGCTCGTACGGACGGATCAGTACTAGCGACACCTGTCACCCGGACACGCCGCAGAGCCCGCACAGATCACCCGCACGGGTCACGGCCATGCGCGGAAACGCCGACAGCACCCGGCTCCGCGCGGATGCCGGGTGCTGTCGGGCGTACCGAAGAGGGTGACCGGTGAGGTCAGGCCTTCTTCGTCTCCCAGAAGATCTTGTCGATCTGGGCGATGTAGTCCAGCGCCTTCTGGCCCGTCGCGGGGTCGACCGAGGCCTTCGCGGCGCTGAGCGCCTTGAGGGCGTCGTTGACGAGCTGGTGCAGCTCCGGGTACTTCTCGAAGTGCGGGGGCTTGAAGTAGTCGCTCCAGAGCACCGAAACGTGGTGCTTGGCGAGCTCCGCGCGCTGCTCCTTGATGACCGTGGCGCGCGCCTGGTAGTGCGCGTCGTCGTTGGCCTGCATCTTTTCCTGCGTGGCCTTGACCGACTCGGCCTCAATGCGGGCCTGGGCCGGGTCGTACACGCCGCAGGGCAGGTCGCAGTGTGCGCTGACCTTCACCTTGGGGGCAAACAGGCGGGAGAGCATGTAAGAGCTTCCTTCCTCGTGATCGTCTTCTCAGGTGGGACATTACTCCGTGAGAGACGTGTTTTCGCGGGTGCCCCCATGGGCTTAGGTCAAAAGTCCAGGGTGAGTACGGGACTGGTGGAGGATCGGACCGGGAGGTACCGGATGGTGGATCAAGAGCGGGAACCCACAGCGATGTTCGGGGTCGCCGAGGTGACGGGTCTTTCCATGGTGCCGACGCTGCTGCACCGCGATCAGTTGCTCGTGCATTACGGCGCGCAGTTGCGGGCGGGGGACGTGGCCGTACTGCGCCACCCCCTGCAGCAGGATCTGCTCATCGTGAAGCGGCTGGTCGAGCGGCGCGACGCCGGCTGGTGGGTGCTCGGCGACAACCCGGACGCCGAGGTCGTGGACAGCCGCGCCTTCGGGGCGGTGCCGGCCGAGCTGGTGCTGGGGCGGGTCCGGGCGCGCTACCGGCCGGTCCGGGCCGGACGTCAGCGGTCGGCCGGGGTGATGCTGTCCTGGCTGGTTTCCGCCGTACGGCCGGTGCTCGCCGACCGGTCCGTCTCCAGGCGCTTGCGCGCCCGGTAGGCGGCGACGTTGGCGCGGGTCGCGCAGCGGTCGGAGCAGTAGCGGCGCGAGCGGTTGGTCGAGGTGTCCAGGTAGGCGTTGCGGCACGGCGCCGCCTGGCACAGGCCGAGGCGGTCCGCGCCGTGCTCGGTGAGGTGGAACGCGAGGCCCATCGAGGCGATGGCGGCGTAACCCGCGGTCGCGTTGGACGGGTGGTCGGCGAGGTGCATGTGCCAGTCGGGGCGGCCGTCGCCCTTGCGCAGCTCGTGGCCGGAGATCTGCGGGCTGACCGGGAACTCCATCAGGAGCGAGTTCAGCAGGTCGACGGCGAGGGTCTCGTCGCCCCCGTCCGCCGCCTCGAAGATCGCGCGCAGTCGGGCCCGTACGGACCGGAAACGGGTGACGTCCGCGTCCGTCGCGCGGCGGCCCGCCGAGGCGTTGCCGCCGAAAAGGGCCCTGACCGCTTCCACCGACGTGAGGGTGTCCTTGTTGCGGGCCGGCTCCTCGCTGTTGACCAGGCGCACGGCGTAGTCCGAGTAATAGGCCAGTTCCACTTGTAGTCCTTACGAGGGCGGTCTAGGGTCTGCGTAATAGCTGGTGGTGCTTCGAGGGTATTACGGATACGGATCGGAGTGGAGGAGTTCTGATGGCGGATACGGACATGGCAGCGGGGACGGGAACGGACTGGGCGGCCTGGCAGGAGAGCTGGGACCGGCAGCAGGAGTGGTACATGCCGGACCGCGAGGAGCGGTTCCGGGTCATGCTGGACATGGTCGAGGCGCTGGTCGGCCGCGAGCCGCGGGTGCTGGATCTGGCGTGCGGTACGGGAAGTATCACGGACCGGCTGCTCAAGCGGTTCCCGAAGGCCACCAGCACGGGCGTCGATCTCGACCCGGCGCTGCTCGCCATCGCGCGGGGGTACTTCGACGGGGACGAGCGGGTCACCTTTGTGACGGCCGACCTGAAGGACCCGGAGTGGACGCGTGCGCTGCCGTACGAGTCGTACGACGCCGTCCTCACAGCCACCGCGCTGCACTGGCTGCACAGCGACGCGCTCACCACCCTGTACGGGCAGCTGGGCGGCCTCGTGCGCGCCGACGGCGTCTTCATGAACGCCGACCACATGAAGGACGAGGGCACCCCGCGCATCAACGCGGCCGAGCGCGCCCACCGGCACGTCCACATGGACCGCGCCAAGGCCGCCGGCGCGGTCGACTGGGCCGACTGGTGGGCGCTGGCCGCCAAGGACCCCGTACTCGCCGAGCCGACGGCCAGGCGGTTCGAGATCTACGGCGAGCACGCGGACGGCGACACCCCGAGCGCCGACTGGCACGCACGGACGCTGCGCGAGGCGGGCGGGTTCGGGGAGGCGCGGACGGTGTGGCGCTCGCCTTCGGACGCGCTGGTGCTGGCGGTGAAGTAGGCGCGGACCGCGCACGGAAAAGCAGAGGCGGTACGGACCCGCCGGTCCGTACCGCCTCTGCTTCGAGTGGGTGGTGACTACAGCACCTTCGAGAGGAAGGCCTTCGTGCGGTCGTGCTGGGGGTTCGTCAGTACGTCGCGCGGGGTGCCGGACTCGACCACCACGCCGTCGTCCATGAAGACCAGCGCGTCGCCGACCTCACGCGCGAAGCCCATTTCGTGCGTGACGACGATCATCGTCATGCCCTCCTCGGCGAGACCGCGCATCACGTCGAGCACCTCGCCCACCAGCTCGGGGTCGAGCGCCGACGTCGGCTCGTCGAAGAGCATCAGCTTCGGCTCCATGGCCAGCGCGCGGGCGATCGCCACGCGCTGCTGCTGACCGCCGGAGAGCTGAGACGGGTAGTTCTTGGACTTCTCGCCCAGGCCCACCCGGTCCAGCAGACGCTCGGCCCGCTCGCGGGCCACCGCCTTCGTCTCGCCCTTGACCTGGATCGGGGCTTCCATGACGTTTTCGAGCGCCGTCATGTGCGGGAAGAGATTGAAGCGCTGGAAGACCATGCCGATGTCCCGGCGGTGTGCCGCGACCTCTCTGTCCTTCAGCTCGTAGAGCTTGTCGCCCTTCTCGCGGTAGCCCACGAGCCGGCCGTCGACCGAGAGCCGGCCGGCGTTGATCTGCTCCAGGTGGTTGATGCACCGCAGGAACGTGGACTTGCCGGAGCCGGACGGGCCTACCAGGCAGAACACCTCACGCGGAGCGACCTCCAGGTCGATGCCCTTGAGGATGTGGGCGGCCCCGAAGGACTTGTGTACGCCCTCGGCCTTCACCATGGCGGTCATGTCAGGCCCCCCTGGGACTTGAGAAGGAGAAGAGGTTCTTCTTGATCTTCTGCAACGGAGTCGGCGGCAGCGTGCGCAGTGAACCACGTGCGTAGCGGCGCTCCAGGTAGTACTGGCCGACGCTGAAGATGCTGGTCAGGGTCAGGTACCAGACGGAGGCCACGAGCAGCATTTCCATCACGGCGAACGACGTGGAGCCGATGTTCTGCGCGGCTCGCGTCAGGTCCACGTACGTCACGACCGCCACCAGGGACGACGTCTTGAGCAGGTTGATGAACTCGTTGCCGGTCGGCGGCACGATCACCCGCATCGCCTGCGGCAGCACGATGCGCCGCATGGTCTTGCTGTTCTTCATGCCGAGCGCGTGCGCCGCCTCGGTCTGGCCCTCGTCGACCGACTGGATGCCGGCCCGGACGATTTCGGCCATGTACGCGCCCTCGTTCAGGCCCAGGCCCAGCAGGGCGACCATGAACGGGGTCATGACCTGGACCATCTCGTCCTTGTAGATCGGCCCGAGATCGAGGTACGTGAACACCAGGCCCAGGTTGAACCACAGCAGCAGCTGCACGAACACCGGAGTGCCGCGGAAGAACCAGATGTACAGCCAGGCCACGGCCCCGGTGACGGGGTTCTTCGACAGTCGCATGACCGCGAAGACGACGCCCAGTACGAGCCCGATGAGCATCGAGAGCACGCTGATCAACAGCGTGCGGCCCATACCCGCGAGGATCCGGCCGTCGAAGAGGAAGTCTCCGACCGTCTGCCACCGGACATTGCCCTGCGAGAACGCGTAGACCAGCGAGCCCAGCAGCGCGATCACGACCACGCCGGAGACCCAGCGGCCCCAGTGCCGGACAGGGATGGCCTTGATCTGCTCGGGGGAAGCGGGGGCTTCCGTCTTGACGGACGCCGAGTCCTCGGGTGGCTCCTCGGCGGGCGCCTTGTCGAACTTGTCAGTCACTGTGACTGCCCTTCAGTGAACGCTTGAGGCGAGAGACGCCGGGACTTACTTGCCGGCGTTGATGGTCGCCTCGGTGACGGCGCTGTTCTTGACGTCCCACTTCTCCAGGACCTTCGCGTACTCACCGTTCTTGATGATCGCGTTCAGCGCGTCCTTGAGGGCGTCGCGCAGCTCGGTGTTCTCCTTGTTGACGGCGATGCCGAACGGGCCTGCCTCGGTCTGGCCGCCGGCGACCTCGAAGTCCTTGCCGCCGCCCGCGGTCTTCGCGATGTGGGCGGCGACCGGGTAGTCGTTCAGGTCGGCGACCGCGCCGCCGATCTTCACTCGGGTCTGCGCCTCGGCGTCGGTGTCGAAGGCGCCGATCTTCAGCTCCTTCTTGCCGCACTTCTTGGCCTGCGCCTTGAAGGTGTCCTCGTAAATTGTCCCGCGCTGGACGGCGACCGTCTTGCCGCACAGGTCGTCCAGGGACTTGATGTTCTCCGGGTTGCCCTTCTTGACCAGCAGGGAGACGCCCGAGTTGAAGTAGTCGACGAAGTCGACGCCCTTACCGGCCTTGTTTCCCTTGTCGTCCAGGCCCTCCTGGCGGGCCTTGGTGTCGCTCATGGCGGACATGACGATGTCCTGGCGGCCGGTGTTCAGTGAGGTGATCAGGCCGTCGAACGTGCCGCTGGTGAACTCGAACTTGACGCCGAGCTGCTTGCCGAGGGCCGCGGCGATGTCGGGGTCGATACCGACGATCTTGCCGCCCTCCTCGTACTCCATCGGAGCGTACTGGGCGTCCGTACCGACCTTGATCACGCCGGCGTCCTGGTACTTCTTCGGCAGCTTGTCGAAGAGCGGTGCGTCCGACGTCTTCGTGGCGCCGTCGTTGCCGGTCTGGTCGCCGCAAGCGGTCAGCAGCATGGTGCCCGCGACCGCGATCGCGCCGACCGCGACAATCCGGGACGTCCTGGCGGTCGTACGGCGGGTGAAGCTTGCGGTCATGGGTGGTTCCTCCAGCGGGACGGGGGAGTGGCCTGGGAGGTCGGGCACACTACTTCGAGTATCGCGACCTCGTGTGATTACGGCATCTTGCCATTCGGACTAGCCCATTCAGGGCTCCAGTCATGTCAAAATCGGGTAACGGGTGACCCCCGATTCTCAACAGGCCGGCACATCCAGGCCGGACCTTCTGTTGAGTACTGCCGTTTCGGCCGGAAAATCTCCGGCCCGTCTCGCCCTGTGGGACCGAATCATGCCGCCAAACGGACTTGTCACCACATGCGGGCATGAGTCGTGTCACTGAGGCGATACGGGCTCGTCGGCGATGCCGTCGATCAGGTAGAAAAGACGGTTACACCCCTCATCCGGGGCTCAGGGCGCGTGTGCGGCGCGCCCGCGCGTATGTACCTCCTCTCTGCCAGGGCGGGCCAACCGTCCGGCGCAGGGCACGTACGCGGTGCCCGCCCACCCCTCCTCAACCAGGAGCGGCCACCCTCAACTGATGAAGACTTAAGGGGTAAAACAAGATGGCAGCGGAGATCGTCAATCCTCGCAGCGACAGCAGTACGGAAGGTGCTCCCGAGGAGCCCTTCGACCCGGCCTTCGCCCTCCACCGGGGTGGCAAAATGGCCATCCAGGCGACCGTGCCCGTGCGCGACAAGGACGACCTGTCCCTCGCGTACACGCCGGGCGTCGCCAAGGTGTGCAGCGCGATCGCCGAGCAGCCCGAGCTCGTGAACGACTACACCTGGAAGTCGAACGTCGTGGCCGTCGTGACGGACGGTACGGCGGTTCTGGGACTCGGCGACATCGGCCCCGAGGCCTCGCTCCCCGTCATGGAGGGCAAGGCGATCCTCTTCAAGCAGTTCGGCGGCGTCGACGCGGTTCCGATCGCGCTCGCGACGACCGACACGGACGAGATCATCGAGACCGTCGTGCGGCTCGCCCCGTCCTTCGGCGGCGTGAACCTCGAGGACATCTCGGCGCCGCGCTGCTTCGAGATCGAACGCCGGCTCCAGGAAGCACTGGACATCCCGGTCTTCCACGACGACCAGCACGGCACGGCCGTGGTCACCCTGGCCGCCTTGCGCAATGCCGCCAGGCTCACCGGCCGTACGCTCGGCGACCTGCGCGCCGTGATCTCGGGCGCGGGTGCGGCCGGGGTCGCCATCGCGAAGTTCCTGCTGGCGGCCGGGCTCGGCGACGTGGCGGTGGCGGACCGCAAGGGCATCGTCAGCCGGGACCGCGAGGACCTGACGGACGTCAAGCGCGAGCTTGCCGAGATCACCAACCGGGCGGGGCTGAGCGGCTCACTGGAGACCGCGCTGGTCGGCGCCGACGTCTTCATCGGCGTTTCCGGCGGTACGGTGCCGGAGCCCGCGGTGGCGTCGATGGCGCCGGGGGCGTTCGTGTTCGCCATGGCCAACCCGAACCCCGAGGTTCACCCGGACGTGGCGCACAAGTACGCGGCGGTCGTGGCGACCGGGCGCAGCGACTACCCGAACCAGATCAACAACGTTCTGGCCTTCCCGGGGATCTTCGCCGGTGCGCTCCAGGTGCGGGCCTCCCGTATCACCGAGGGCATGAAGATCGCGGCGGCGAACGCGCTGGCGGACGTCGTCGGCGACGCGCTCGCCGCGGACTACGTGATCCCGTCCCCGTTCGACGAGCGGGTCGCCCCGGCCGTCACGGCGGCGGTGGCGGCGGCGGCTCGCGCGGAGGGCGTCGCGCGCCGGTAGTCGGCGTGGGCTCTGCCTGTACGGGCCGTGCCGCACCCCTGCGAGGGGCGCGGCACGGCCCGTGCGCGTTTCCGGCCGGCCCCCGGCTCCGGGAGGGAGGGACGCGTGTCACACCAATGCGTGGTTCCGCCACGGACCCGTCCGCCTTATCGTCATGGTCATGTTCGCCGCCTACGCCGCCCGCATCGACCGTGACCAGCCGCTCAACGGCCTTGAGCTGGGCGAGCGGCCCGTGCCCGAGGTCAAACCCGGCTGGACCACCGTCACCGTCAAGGCCGCCTCCCTCAACCACCACGACCTGTGGTCGCTGCGTGGCGTCGGCCTCGGTGAGGAAGCGCTGCCGATGATCCTCGGCTGCGACGCCGCCGGGATCGACGCCGAAGGCAACGAGGTCGTCGTGCACTCCGTCATCGGCGAGACCGGCCACGGCGTCGGGCCCCGCGAGAAGCGCTCGATCCTGACCGAGAAGTACCAGGGCACCTTCGCCGAGCAGGTCACCGTCCCGGTGTGGAACGTGCTGCCGAAGCCCAAGGAGCTGTCGTTCGCGGAGGCCGCGTGCCTGCCGACCGCCTGGCTCACGGCGTACCGGATGCTGTTCACCAACGCGGGCGTACGCCCCGGCGACTCCGTTCTCGTGCAGGGCGCCGGCGGCGGTGTCGCGACCGCCGCGATCGTGCTCGGCAAGGCGGCGGGCCTGCGGGTGTACGCCACCAGCCGCGACGAGGCCAAGCGCAAGCGGGCCGTCGAGCTGGGCGCGGTGGAGGCGTTCGAGCCGGGCGCGCGGCTGCCGCAGCGGGTCGACGCGGTGATCGAGACGGTCGGCGCCGCCACCTGGTCGCACTCGGTGAAGTCCCTGCGGCCCGGCGGCACGCTGGTCATCTCGGGCGCGACGAGCGGCCCCAACCCGCCGTCCGCCGAACTGAACCGGATCTTCTTCCTGGAGCTCAAGGTCGTCGGCTCGACGATGGGTTCCAAGGACGAGCTGGAGGACCTGCTGTCCTTCTGCGCGGCGACCGGCGTACGCCCGGTCATCGACGAGGTACTGCCGCTGGACCGGGCCCGTGAGGGCTTCGAGCGGATGGCGGGCGGCGACCTTTTCGGAAAGATCGTGCTGACAACCTCTTGATGGTCCGTCAGTTCTGCTGATTGCCTCTCCGGTACGCGTGCGTAAGCGTCGACGTGCTGGAGGGGTGTCCGTGCGAACGTTCCGAGGTACCAGAGGCATTGGCGTTCTCGTCTGTACGGTCCTACTGGCGGCCGGGGTCCTGACCCCGGCCGCCGACGCCGGGGAAGCCGACGGCGGTGACGCGATACCCCGGCTCACCGACGACCGCGGCCGGGTCCTCACCCTGCGCGGCTGGAACGTCGAGGACAAGACGAACCGCGGCGACAAGGCGCTGTCCGCCATCACCGAGAAGCACTTCCGCGACCTGCGTGCCAACGGCTTCAACTTCGCCCGGCTGCTCGTCTTCTGGGACGACCTGGAGCCCCGGCGCGGGCAGTACAGCGCGGCGTACCTCCGCAAGATCGAACGGGTCCTGGACTGGGCCGCGAAGTACGACATCCAGGTGCTCATCGACGCCCACCAGGACGTCTTCGGCCCGGCCTTCGGGCATCGCGGCATCCCGAAGTGGGCGACGCGCACCGACGGGCTGCCGTTCACGCCGAACCCCGACGACTGGTTCTCGGAGTACTTCCAGCCGGCCGTGCAGCGCGCCTTCACGCATCTCTACGAGGACCGGGACCTTCAGCGCGCCCAGGCCGCGATGTGGCGGGTGCTCGCGCACCGGTTCGGGGACCATCCGGCCGTACTCGGGTACGACCTGATCAACGAGCCGATGGGTGAGCTGAGGGAGGGCGAGGACCTGCCCACCGCCGCGCGCCGTATCGAGCGCGACCAGATCACGCCGATGCACAACCGCCTGGCCGACGCCGTCCGTTCGGTCGACCGCGACAGCTGGGTGTTCGTCGAGCCGACGCCGATCGTGGGCGAGGGCGTGCCGACCGGGCTCGGGAAGATCAAGGACCCGAAGGTCGTGTACGCCCCGCACTTCTACAACACCGCCATGGAGGCGGGCGCCGACTACGACCCGGCGGCCGGCTGGATCGAGTCGTACGAGGCCGCCGTCACGGCGTATCCGAAGGAGCACCGCGTCCCGGTGGTCGTGGGGGAGTGGGGTCCGCTCAACAACTCCCTCCCCAACATGGGCCGTTTCTACCGCGAGGGCCTGGCCTCCATGAACCGCTACAGCTCCGGCTGGGCGGGCTATGTGTGGTGCTACGGCGGTGGTTACTGCGCGGTGGACGCGGCGGGGAAGTTCCGTACGAACAAGGAGCAGACGGCTTCGCCGTACGCGCCGGCTGTCGCGGGCCGGGTGCGATCCGAATCCTACGACCCGGTGGCTCGTACCTACCGCCTGTCGTACGCCGCCTCCGCGCGCGGCGTCACCGAGCTGTCACTGCCGTCGCACGCCCGCGACTGGCGGGTGCGGGTGAGCGGGGCGGCTTGGGTGAGGGAGGGGCGGATCCATGCCCGGCCGGGCGCGCGGATCTCCGTGACGGTCGCACCTGCCGTGGCCGCCCATGCGGCAACCGCCCCCTTGCCCGCCTCTCGCGTCAACCATGGTTGACGGCTGTCGAGTGTCAATGTAGGTTGACGCTTATGACCGATGCAACGGATCTTGCCGAGCGCGCGGGCGACCACGACCCACGGGTCGGGCTGCGCGCCGTTGTCGCGCTGCGACGGCTGCTGGAGCAGCTCGAAGCCGTGCAAGTGAGAAGTGCGCGCGCCAAGGGGTGGTCGTGGCAGGAGATCGCGGCCGAACTGGGCGTCAGCCGGCAGGCCGTCCACAAGAAGTACGGGAGGCGTTGATGTTCGAGCGGTTCACGAAAAGTGCCCGGGGCGCGGTGAAGGGTGCCGTCACCCAGGCGGAACGGGCGGGGGCGGAGTCGGTCACCGACGAGCACCTGCTGCTGGCGCTGATCGACCAGGAGGGCACGCGCTCGTCCTTCGCCTTCACCTTGCTGGGAATCACCGAGCGCCGGGAAGCGGTCGCGCGGGCGCTGGCCGACGCGCGGCGCCGGGGCGGTCTGTCGAAGGCCGACCAGGAGGCGCTCGCCGGTATCGGCATCGACGTCACGGAGATCGTCGCGAAGGTGGAGCAGGCGCACGGCGAGGGCGCGCTGCGGTTCGGCCGCGGCGCGAAGCGCGGCCTGCTGACGGGGCACCGCCCGTTCACGCGGGAAGCCAAGGCCGTACTGGAGAACTCCCTGCGGGTCGCGCTGGGCCGGGGCGACCGGCACATCGGCGACGAACACCTGCTGCTGGCACTGACCGCCCGGCCGGGGACGGTGGCCGACGTGCTGACCGAGCACGGCGCGACGTACGGGGCGGTGGAGCGGGCGCTGTTCGGCGGGGGTTTCGAAGGCGGGGCCAAGGCGGGCTGACTGGGCGCGCGTGGGGCGGGGGCCTGCGCCATCTTCCTGCCCCCGCCCCTTTCCGAAGCCGGGGCAGGCCGCCAGACCTCCAGGCCCCCGAACGCCCTTCGGGCGTGCCCTCGGACGCCGGGCGGACTGGTTGTGCGCCCGCGACCTTGGGGCGGCTACGGGAAGGAATGGTCCGCCGGGCGCGCCCTACTCCTTCGGGTTCCGCAGGAGCGCGCCGATGTGGGCCGCCGCTGTGGACAGGTGGCGGCGTGTCTCGCGGAGCTGGTTCTCCGTTACGCCGTGGTCGCGGGCCGCGTCGCGGATGTCGTCGCGGAAGCGGTCCAGCAGGCGGTCCAGGTCGCGGGCCGGGTCGCCGGACGGCGGCTCCTGGGCCCACTCGGGCTCCGGGGGCGCGTCCGTACGCCCGACCTTGGCTTCGGCGTCGGAGGGCTTCTCGTGGGGTGTCGCCGGGCGGCCGAAGAAGCCGAACTCCTTGGTGATCTCGGCCAGGCCCTCCCGTACCCCCTTCGGCCAGTCGCCCCGCGCGAAGCGGTCCTGCACCTGCTCCTGCACCTGCTGCGCGATCCGCTGCATCTGCTCGCGCGCCTTCTCCTGCGCCCTCTCCTGGGCCTCCGTGGCCTGGCGGCGCGCCTGCTGCGCGTCCTCGCGGGCGCGGCGGCTCTCGTCCTTCGCGCGGCGCGCCTGCTCCTTCCACTCCTGTTTGGCCTTGCGCAGCTCCTCCTTCGCCGCCTGCCACGCCTCGTTGTCGCCGAACGCGCTCTCCCAGTCGACCCCGACCCCCTTGGGCTGCGACGGCGCCGCCTTGTGGCGGGCCTCGCTCGCCGCGGCCCGCATCTCGCGGCGCAGGTTGCCCGCCGCGCCGCGTACGTCGTCGCGGATCTCGGCGGCCAGCTCGGAGACCGACTCGCGGATCTCCAGCTCCAGGTCGGCCAGTTCGCCGCCCCGGCCGGCCAGCTCGGCGCGGCCCGCGTCGGTGATCGAGTAGACCTTGCGGCCGCCCTCGGTGGCGTGCGTGACCAGGCCTTCGGCCTCCAGCTTGGCGAGGCGCGGGTAGACGGTGCCGGCGGACGGGGCGTACAGGCCCTGGAAGCGCTCCTCCAGGAGGCGGATCACCTCGTAACCGTGGCGCGGAGCCTCGTCGAGCAGCTTGAGGAGGTACAGACGCAGACGGCCGTGGGCGAAGACGGGGGGCATGTCAGAGCACCTTCTTGTCGGCCGGAGCTTCAGTGGCCACGTCGTAGGGGTCCTCGCCGGCCGGCGGGCGGCGCAGCAGGGCGATGGAGCCGGAGACGGTCGTCGCGCGCAGCCGGCCGTTGCCGGTTCCGAGCGTGCCCGTGATCCTCTTCGCGCCCCACTGGCCGCTGACCCGCAGATCCTCGAAGGCGTTGGAGACGGACCCGCTCGCCGTGTTCGCCTCGACCGTCGCGTCGGCCGGGTGCGGCAGGCGGATGGCGACCTCGCCCGAGACCGAGGTGAGGGAGATGTCGGTGGGCTTCCCGGCAGGGTCCACGTCGACGACCATGTCGCCGGTGACCGAGTCGGCCCGTACGGACGATCCCGATCCGTCGACGACCGTCAGGTCTCCGGAGACGGAGTGGAAGCTGAGGTCGCCGGTGACGCCCTGGGCCTCCAGGCTGCCCGCGACGGTGTCGGCGCGCACGGCGCCGGAGAGGCCGACGAGTGTGGTGTCGCCGGTGATGCCGCGTACGTCGGTGCGGCCGCTGATCCGGGAGACGACGGCGCCCGCGCCGATCACGCCGACGGCGACGGAGGAGCCGGCGGGCACGGCCAGGGAGACGACCGCGCTGCGGTGCGGGCCCTTGCGGTCGAGCCACTTGAGGAAGCCCTTCCAGGGCAGGTCCTCGTACGTGACGGTGAGCGTGCCGTCCTTGTGGGTCACGGTCAGGGGCGGGCCGTCGATCTCCGAGACTTCGAGGCGGGCGGGGCCCTCCTCGATGCCGACGACGTTCACTGTCCCGTTGACGATGCGCACGCTGAGCGCCGTCACCGGGTCCTCGAAGGTGAGCTTCCGCGGCTCGGCGACCGCCCATGTCGGCTCTGTCATGTTGTCCTCCCCGATCTGGATGGACGGACGCAACATATCGCGTCTACGTAGAAACACGATATATCGCGGACTTGTGAAGTCAAGGGCGGTGTCCGCGCGAGCGGCCCACTCATATGCGCCACAGGCGGACAAAATGCCCTAGCGTGAGGGCATGAACGCGACATCCGGATACGGCTCCGGCCCCGTCGGAGCGCTGCTGCTGTGCGCGGCCGAACCCGACGCGGTACGGCCGGCGGCCCACCTGCTGCGCGAACGGCTGCTCCTCGCGCCCGCCGGCGACAGGGGCGGTTCAGGCTCCGCCGATGGCTGGAGCGTGGTCGTACCGGAGGGGAAACCCTGGCTGGACGGCGGCGAAGCGGTCGACCGGGTGCTGGCGGGCTGGGCCACGGCGCTCGCCGTCGGCGTCACGTGGCCGGTTCTCGCCCTCTGGTGGGACGCCGACCGGGCCGGCTTCACGCTCGCTTCGGGCTTCCGGCGCCAGGTCGGCTACGAATGGCTGGCCGACGGGACGCCGGTGGGGGAGGACGAGGCGATGCGCACGTTCGCGGCGCGGCTCGGGCTCGACCCCGTACTGGACGTGGAGTCGCTGGCGGCGCTCACCCGGCCCGACCCGGACGCGGACGGCAGGGCCCGGCTGCTCGGCCTGATCGCGGTCATGTCCCGCTTGGGGCTGGTGCTCCCCGCGGGCCTGACGCCCGGCGAACCGGCCGACCGGCTGCGGGAGGCGGCACGGGTGCAGCCGGGTGCGGAGCCGGTCGAGTGGTCCGGCTGGCGCGACGCCGTGCGCGCGGAACTCGACGTGGTCGAGAGCGGCCCCGTCGGCCCCTGGGTCCGTGGGCCCCGGGCCCGGCTGCTGAACGCGGCCCAGCTGGCGGCCGGTGTCTCGCTCGCCCTCTGGGGCCTGGGGCGGCGCAGCGGCGGCTGGGCGTTCGCGGGCGGGGTGCTGGTGGCGCAGGGGGCGCTGGGACTGGCGTACGACCGGATGCGCGCCTGCGACTGACGCGGCACGGCCGTCGGGCCCGGTGCTACTCGTCCTCGTCCTCGTCGTCGTCCAGGCGGGCCAGCCAGGTCGCGAGACGCTCGACCGGAACCTCGAAGTCCGGATTGAGGTCCACGAACGTACGCAACTGCTCGGCGAGCCACTCGAAGGTGACTTCCTCCTCGCCCCGCCGCTTCTCCAGTTCCTCGATGCCACGGTCAGTGAAGTACATGGGGACAGCGTAACGACCGGGGAAGGAGGGGAGGTATCGCGGAGCCGGTTGCCGGAAGATGACGACTAGGGGGCACATATGGAACTGAGGGGGGCGCACATGGAACAAGGTGTGCGGGAGCTGGTTCTGCAGGACGGGCAGGTCATCCTCGCCCGGGTCAAGGCGCTCGATACGGACGAGGGCCGGAGTCCCGGGGACTCCGAGTTCGAGGACGTCGGCGCCCTGGACCGGCTCCGCGACGGGGCCACCCGGATCAACGAGGTGATATCCGGGGTCGCCTCGGCCGTGGTGGACGCGGCGCGGGCGTCCCGGCCGTCCGAGATCACCGCCACCTTCGGCATCGAGCTCGCGGCCAAGCCGGGGAAGGCCGTGGCCGCCGTGCTCGCGGACGGGGAGGCCAAGGCATCGATCTCGGTCACCCTCACCTGGCAGACCGGAGAAGCACTCCCCTCTGTCGCACCAGGGAGTTAGCCTCTCCCCACAAATCTCACTCGCGGGGGAACGCGGGGAACGGGGTGCCCATGGTTGTCACCGATGCATGCGCGCGCGCGTCGAACGGAGTGGGGGTGCGCGCCGCCCATCTGTTTCTGTACGCCCCCTTCGTCCCCGCGTGAGCCCGCTGGAGCAATCCGTCAGCCGGGGCGTGGTCCGCATTGGTCCAGGCGCCAACGGGTATGACGGACGAAGTGTCCATTTCTGGGGCAGCGGCTTCTTTGTCGCACCGGAATGGGTGCTGACCTGCGCGCATGTCGTCGTCGGCAAGGGGGCGGTGGGGGTGGATCAAGGGCAGGGGTCAGAGGAGCAGCTTCACGTCGCCCTCACCACCTACGACGAACAGCGGCTGTCCGGTCAGGTCGTACGCGTACTGCCGGATCACGATCTCGCGCTCGTACGCGTCCCGGGCGCGGACTTCCAGGACTGCCTGTGGCTCAGCGACCGATCGGGCTCCGGACCCGCCGACGTGCAGCTCTTCGGCTGGGCGCAGACGGCGGGTCAGGACATGGGCGAAGAGTTCCTCTCCCCCACGGCGATGGCCACCGGCGGCGGTCACAGGCAACCAATCATGCTTCAGGCCGCGCTTGTGTTCCACGGCCTGTCGGGCGGTCCCGTCGTCGACCGGGTCAGCGGCTCCGTGGTCGGCGTCATCAAGGGCAAGGGGCAGAGCACTCCCACCTACGGCCGGGCGGCGCCGGTCAGCCGGCTGCGCACGCTCTGCGACGAACCGGGATCGCCGGACGCCCGGCTCTGGCACGGGATCGTCGCCGCGCACGACCGCCACCACCTCGACCGCTACAGGTCGGGGGACGACTGCTGGCCGCGCGACCAGAAGCTGCTGGCCGCCGGGTCCGGCCAGTCGTGCAGCTTCTCCCCTGACATCAGGGCGCATCTGTACGGCCTGTTCGCCGAGTTGCCGCCGCCTTCAGGGGCGGGGCAGGTGCTGCGGCTGGTGAACGCGGCGCGCGGCCGGGTGCTGCGCGGCCCGCTCCGGCAGGGCCCGGACGCCCCCTGCGACTGGCGCGACGGGACCGGGCTGCTGCACGACCCGCGCGAGGGCACCGAGGCGGCCGGCCCGCAACTCGAACTGGAAGCCGTGGTGGTGTACGCGGCGATGGTCCACGCGGCGATGGCCTCGGCGGCGGTGGACGGGCCGCGCGAGGCGGTCGCCCTCGACCGGCTGCGCCGCTGGGCCGAGCACACCGGACAGCAGCTCGGCAACGAAGTGATACGCCGACAGGTCCCCGGACTCCTCGGCGGCCCCTCGACCCAGGAGCCGGACGCGGCCGCGGCTGCCGAGGCGTCCGCCCACGACGACGTGCTCGTGGTCATCGGCCCCGAGTTCTACGGAACGTACCGCTGGAGGGTCCAGTTGCTGGGCTCCGACGGCACGACCACCATGCTGCTCAACGACGACGAAGGGGCCCCGCGCGAGCGCCTGGAGGAAGCGGTCCGCGAGGGACTGCACGCCGCGTTCGTCCGCGCGGACGCCAACGAACACCTGGCGGCCGTCGACTTCATGCTGCCCCGGGCGCTCTTCGACGAGCCGTTCGAGGAATGGCGCTCGAAGCTGCCCCGCCCCGGCCAGGAGCCGAGCGTGCACACGTACCCCATCGGGCAGCGCCGCATCGTCGCGCTCCGCGATCAGCAACGGCGCGGCGACGGCGCCACGCCCGAGTGGCACCGTGGCTGGAACTCCGTGGAGAACGGGCCGCTGGAGGCCGTGCCGCTGTGCCTGGACGTCGTCGAGTCGAGGCACGGGGCGGATTCCAAGGAGAGCGCGGAAGCGGCGTACAACCGGCTGCGCGTCGGCGCGTCGGGCGCGGTTCCCGTGCACTGCGCGAGTACGGCGGCGGGTCACGGATCGCAGGTCCTCACCCGGGCGTTCCACGTGGGGCACGCCGCCGTGCTCTGCCGCCGGCTGAGGGACAATGGGCACAACGACTGTGCCGAATTCCACGAGAGGGCAGCCGAGTTGATACGGCAAGCGGGCACCGGCAGGGCGCTGCGCGAACGCATCCGCGAACTGCGCAATCTCAACGCGGACCCGGACCGGCCCAACCCCGACACGGCCTGGGCACGGCACATCGTCCTCATCTACGATCCACCCCACAGGCCGGCTCTCTCTCATGGCCCTTTACGTCAGGACGTCTAGGATGCCGGGCCATGGACGGGCAGGCAGCGGTGAGGAGCCCACAGTGAGTGACTGGCACATCTACCGGGGAGCGGGCCTGCCGCACGACAGTGTCCGGGACTTACCCGACCCGCCGCCGTGGCGGGACTTCGCCGCCGAAGGCACCGACGTCGCTCGCAGACTGGGCGTAAAACGCCGCCTGGTGCAGTCGTTCCACCCCCAGCCGGAAGAGGTCGAGGCCGTCAACGCCGCGCTCCAGCTGCGCCGGCCGCTCCTCGTCACCGGCAACCCCGGCACCGGGAAGTCGACGCTCGCCCATGCGGTCGCGTACGAGCTGAACCTCGGCCGGGTACTGCGCTGGCCCATCGTCAGCCGCACCACCCTCCAGGACGGGCTGTACCACTACGACGCGATCGGCAGGCTGCAGGACGTCCAGCTGGACCGGGCCGTGTCGGGGGACGCGGTACCGCCGCCGCCGATCGGCTCGTACATCCGGCTGGGACCGCTCGGCACGGCGCTGCTGCCCTCGCCGCCGGACGGACCGCCGCGCGTCCTGCTGATCGACGAGTTCGACAAGAGCGACATTGACCTCCCCAACGACCTGCTGAACGTCCTGGAAGAGGGCGAGTTCGCCATCCGCGAGCTGGAGCGGCGGGCCGAGCGGGAGCCGCAGACCCAGGTGCTCACCGACGACGGGACGCAGGTGACCGTCACCGGAGGCCGCGTGCGCTGCACGAGCTTCCCCTTCATCGTCCTCACCTCCAACGGCGAACGTGACTTCCCCGCGGCCCTGCTGCGCCGCTGCATCCAGCTGGATCTCAAGCCGCCCGGCGAGAAACAGCTGGCCGCCATGGTCACCGCACACCTCGGCGAAGAGGCACTGCGCGACGGGGCCGAACTCATCGAGCGCTTCC
Source organism: Streptomyces sp. TRD_SC_5 (assembly GCF_056836825.1). Lineage (NCBI taxonomy): Bacteria > Bacillati > Actinomycetota > Actinomycetes > Kitasatosporales > Streptomycetaceae > Streptomyces > Streptomyces sp. TRD_SC_5. The sequence goes on from NZ_JBWZZS010000001.1 coordinate 4,999,403, forward strand.
TCCAGCGCGAGCCGGGGCAGGTCGTCGCCACCGATCAACTGCTCAACGCGCTGTACGTGACCCAGCGGGCGGCCAACGCCGAACAGGTCACCCGCAACAGGCTGGCCGAGATGCTCCTGCGACCGCTGGACCGTCCGAGGTGATGGCCGATGACGACGCCTGGCCAACGGCAGGCGGAACAACTGGCGGAGCTGATCGCGCGGTTGCGCGCGGCAGGCCTGGACATGTCGGCCCCGGAGGTGGCCGACGCGCTGTGGCTCGCCGCGCGGACCGGGCCGGGCAGACGGCCGGGGGGTGCCACGGGAGGTGGTCCGGGCACCGGTGAGCCCGGGCCCTCGGACCACCCGCTGTCCGGCGCGCTGTCCGGTGCGCGGCCGGGCCCGGTCGAGCAGCGGGCCGACGAGCCCCCGCTGCGCACCACCGAACACACCGCGCCGGTCTCCCTGTACGTCCCCTCGGGACCGGACGCCGCGCCGCTGCGGTCCTTCCCCATACGGGCCCCCGCCACCGGAACGCTGTCCGGGCTGCTCGGGCTCCAGCGCGCCCTGCGCCCGCTGCGCGGCTACCGGCCGCCGGTGCCACCGGTCCTCGGTACGGAACTGGACGAGGAAGCCACCGCCGAACGCAGCGCCCGCGAGGGCCTGTTGCGTCCGGTGCGCCGCCCCGCGCGGCACCGGGAGGCCGAGATCCAGCTGCTGATGGACGCCTCGCCCACCACCTCGGTCTGGCAGCTCACGCTGGAGCGTCTGAGGCAGGCCTGCGAGCGGCTCGGCGCCTTCCGTGACGTCCAGGTGCACTACTTGCACCCCGGCCCGGACGGCACACCGATGGCGGGCACCGGAGCGGATCCGGTCCACACCCGGCTGCGCCCCGCCGACCAGCACCGTGACATCACCGGGCGACGGCTGACCCTCGTCGTCAGCGACTGCGCGGGGCCGCTGTGGCAGTCCGGCGGCGCCCAGCGGCTGCTGCACCGCTGGGCCGGGGTTTCCCAGGTCGCCGTGGTCCAGCCGCTGCCGCCCCGGCTCTGGGAGCGCACCGCGCTGCCCGCCGGCCCCGGCCTGCTGGTGCGCGAGCCCGCGGCGGGCGGCATGGGCTTCGTACCGGACGCGGCCGACCCCTACGCCGCCGCGCCCGGCCCCGGTGCGCTGCCGGTGCCCGTACTGCTGCCGACCGAACGGGTACTGGGCAGCTGGGCCCAGCTGCTCGGCGGCAACGGCCGGCGCACGATGCGCGGCGCGGCCGCGTGGGTGCTGGCGGACCATCCGGCGCAGCTGGGGACCGGAACGTACGGAGCGGGAGCCCGCACGCCGCAGGCGGCGCTGCGCGACTTCCAGTCCACCGCGTCACCCGGCGCCCTCGAACTGGCCGTGCATCTGGCGGCGGTGCCGCTCTACCTGCCCGTGATGCAGCTGGTGCAGGAGGCGCTGTTGCCCCACACCGGGCCCATGCAGCTGGCAGAGGTCCTGCTCGGGGGCCTGTTGGAGCGGCTGCCCGAGGTGCCGGAAGTGCCGGGGCCGCGCTACGACTTCGCTCCGGGCGTGCGGGAGCTGCTGCTGGGGATGCTCGACCGGGGCGCGGCCGAGCTGGTCCTCAAGTACCTCTCCGAGTACATAAGCCGCCGCTTCGGCAAGGGGGTACGCAACTTCCCCGCGCTGGCCGTCGCCCGCCTCCAGGGCCGTGAACCCTCGGAGCCGGACGAGCCCGAGCGGGAGGAGGAGGCGGAAGCGGCGGCGGCCAGGGAAGCGCTCTTCGCGCATGTCTCGGCCCGGGTGGTGCGCTGGTACCAGCCCGTGCTGCCGGTGCCGGGACGGCTGGACGAGGCGGAGCGGCTGCTGGGCCTGTGGCGTGGTCAGCGCGACCGCCAGCTGCTGGCGGACGCCCAGGCGCTGGCCGAGGCGGCCCGCGCCGAGGGCGGTGGCGAACGCTCCCGCCGCGTACTGGGGCAGGTGCTCCACGCCCAGGCGGGCACCGCCGAGGAGCGCCGCACCCCCGACCGTGCGCACCGGCTGCTGCTGCGGGCGCAGCAACTGCTCACCGGGGACGAGCCGGCCACCGCCGTGGCCCGCGCCGCGGTCCAGCACGACCTGTGGCGTTCGGAGCCGGGCTCGTCGCTGCTGCACGCCGCGGTGGAGAGCCTGAGGTCCGTACGGGCGACAGAAGCGGAAGCGGACACCGAGACGGAGACGGCCCGCAGGCTGGGACTCGGACGAGTCCTGCTCGACCTCGCCCGTACGGAGACCGCCCCCGTCGCCCGGGCGGCGTACGCCGATGAAGCGGTACGCGAACTCCGCGCCGCCCACCGGCTGCTGACGTCCTCCGACGCGCCCGCGCACCGTCGCTGCACCGCACTGCTCGACCTGGTCGTGGCCGTGCGGCTGGCGGGCGGCGACGACATCGGCGACCTGCTGGAGCTGACTGCGGCCGCGGAGGCCGCCGCCGGCGACAGCGATCCGCTGCGGCTGCGCTGCCGGCGGGAGAAGGCCCGGATCCACCGGGAGGCGGGCGACTGGGAGTCGGCCACCGCCTCCTATGCCGAGGCCGAGCGGTGCGCTCCGCGCGACAGCCCGGCCAGGTGCGAACTCCTCGCCGAGTGGGGCGAGATGCTGCTCCTGGACGCTCGGGCGGTGGACCGCGCGGAGGGCATCTTGCGCGAGGCGCTCACCAACGTGTCCCCGCAGGCGCCACTGCGCTGGCGGCTGCATCTGCTGCTGGGCACCGCACTGGTGGAGCGCTACCGGGGCGAGCGGCGAGGCGGCGGTTTCCTGCCCGATCTGTACGAAGGCGTCCACCTGCTGGACCAGTCGGCCCGTAAAGGCGTCGAATCCGCGACCCGGGCCAGGTCCTGGCTCCTGCTGGCCGCGGCGCAGCTCGAATTCCCCGGCGCGGCCCGTCACTTCACCGCCGCCGAGGCGGCCTACGGCAGGGCGCTGCGCGAGGTCGGCAAGCCCACCTCGATCACGGCGGCCCGGACCCTGCACGGCAGGGGCGTGCTGTACGAGCGGATGGGGCGCCCGGCAGCGGCTCTGGCCGACTACCTGGCCGCCGAGGGCCACTGGCGCAGACTGGCCGACGAGGGCAAGGAGCTCCCGCAGGACGAGAGAGGGGCCACTCGGGAGCGGCTCGCCGCGCTGGAGCGGTGAACGACGGGGGTCCGGCTGGATAGTCGACTCCAGTCAACTCCCTGTATGGCGAACGGGTTTCCGAACAGGAACGCTCGGGAAGAAGAAGGCTCACGGCAGTCGCCTCCGAGGGGGCACGGGGAGGAGAAGGACGTGCTGCAGCAACGTGATGCCGGATCCGCGCGGCAGGGCCGTGACCCCGTCGGTGGTCCCGTGCTTCCCGATCTGACGGGGGTTGACCTGCGGACTCTCCGGGCCATGGACGATGCGGCGCTCTGTGTCGCGGTCAACGATGTGCTGGACTGCGCCGGTGGCCTCACCGAGGCGTGGAACGACGGCAAGTGAACCGGACGCCGCGACGACGGAATCCGGCCAGGTTCGGGCAAGCCCCCCGGCGTACGGGAAAGAGCTGCACAGCGTGGCTCGCGGCGACGGGGCGATCGAAGCGATCAAGGCGTTCGGAGCGGTGGGCATGGCGTCCGTGACGGCAGGGTTCACCATTGCGGCCGGCACGCCCGCGCGCCTCGCCGCCACGCGCTCGGCCCCGCGCGACCTCGCCCTGCTGCACGCCGCGCTGCACAGCCGGCGCCTGGTCCTGTTCAAGTCGCTGCTCACCCGGCTCGGCCGGGAGGCGGTGGACCCGGCGGCGCGCGCGGGCTTCGACCGGGACTGGCGGCTCCTCGAACTGGCCGAGGCCCATGCCCCGCAGACGGCGCGACGGGCCCTCGACTACCCGTCCGTCGGCGGCTGGCTGGCGCACGCCCTCAACGCGCCGGGCGCCTCCGGCCTCGCCGCCGCCCTGCCCCATCTGGGGGAGATCGCCGTGAGCGTCGCGGTGCGCACCGGCGCCCCGTTCAGGGCCACGCTGCCCACCGTCGGCGGCGACCTCGTCCTTCCCGGCCTCGGCCGCTACCGGGTGGGCACCGCCTCGGTCCGGGTGGCCTCAGGGCCGTACGGAATGCTCCTGAGCCCTCAAGGCCGCCGGTCGGTCCCGGTGCTGCTGCGCACCGGCGGACAGGGGTACGGACCGGGCTGGCGGGGCCTTCCCGTGCTGCCCGGCAGCCGGGCCCGGCTGGACGCTCTGGTGTCACTGCGCGCTCCGTCCCCGCAGGTCCGTCCGCCGTCCGGCGCGGCCTCTGCCTCGGCCTGGACGGCCTGCTGGCGGGCGGCGACGGCGCTGCTGGAGTCGGCCGACCCCTGGCGCGCCGCCGAAGTCGTCTCGCTGGTCCGCTCGGTGGTGCCGATGGCGGACGTACGGGACGGACCTTCCAGCAGTACGCTGCGGGCCGCCCCCTGGGCCGTGCACACCGCGCTGCCGGCCACCGCGCAGAAGTTCGCCGAAGTACTGGTGCACGAGCTCGCGCACAGCAAGCTCGCGGTTCTCGGTGACCTGGTGCCGCTGCACCGCGCGAACGGCGACGCCGTGCACCGAGTGGCCTGGCGCCCGGACCCGCGGCCGTTCGCCGGGGTGCTGCAGGGCACGTACGCACATCTCGCGCTCTCGGACCTCTGGAGCCGCGTCGCGGAGCGCCCCGGGGCCGGCGCCCTCGCGCGCAAGAGCGCCCGGGCCCGCTGCGAGGACTATCGCGAACAGATCGCGGGGGCCTTGCCGATACTCTTGGACTCGCACCAACTCACGTCAGCCGGAAGGGAATTCGTTCTCGGCATGCGGCGCCATCACAGAGATCTCGGCCGACCGGGTACCTCGTTTGCGCTGCCGGATGGCCTGTCAGTGGATGGTGACGTTCGGTAACATCCCAGTCGCGTCATGTGCGGAGTGACGCGGCCGACGATGAGGAGACGTGCGCATGGTCGCTCAGCGGCACCTGGCGGGCGGCGCAGCCCCCGACCAGGAGTCCCAGCATTTCGTGGTGGCCTTTCCCGGGTACCACCGTTCGTGGGCCAACTGGATAGCTCACCGGCTCGAGGCACACGGCCACCGCGTGACCGCGCACCGGTGGGACCCCGACCGCGATCAGCCGCTGGACGAGGCCCTCAGCGACCTGCTGATGGCCAGAGGCCGGGTCCTGCTCGTACTCAGCGACTGGTTCTTCCAGCTGGGCCCGCGCCGGGAGGGCGAGTGGAACGAGGTGCTGCGCGGCTTCGTCGCCGACAACGCCGAACGCTTCGCCGCCGTCAGCCTCACCAACCAGGCGCTGCTGCCCGCCACCGCCGTACTGGAACCGGTGGATCTGTGGGGCATCACCGAACAGGAAGCCGAACGGCGGCTGCTGGCCCGGCTCTCCATGGAACCGGCGCCGCGCCGCGTCCCGATCGGCGCCGCTTCCCGCTACCCCAACGACGCACCCCCGGTATGGGGTGAAGTACCCCGTCGCAACGGCCGGTTCACCGGCCGCGACGAGCTGCTCAACCGCGTCCGCGAGTCCCTGATGAACGCGGAGGCCGGAGCGGCCGTCTGCGCCCTCGTCGGAATGGCGGGCATCGGCAAGACCCAGATCGCGGCGGAGTACGCCCACCGCTTCAGCCCCGACTACGACGTCGTGTGGTGGGTCAACTCCGACCAGCGCGGCATCCTCCGCGACCGCCTCGGCGAACTCGCCCCCGTACTGGGGCTGCGCAGCGGCTCCGAGCCGGGAGAGCGGATCCGCGCGGTGCGCGACGCGCTGCGCCGCGGTGAACCGCACGGCCGCTGGCTGGTGATCTTCGACGGCTGGGAGGACGTCCGTGAAGCCCTGGAGGTGCTGCCGCAGGGCGGCACCGGACACGTCCTGATCACCTCGCGCAACCACGGCTGGCGCACCTCGGCCGATGTCCAGGAGGTGCCGGTCTTCTTCCGCGCGGAGTCGACCGCCTATCTGATGCGCCGGGCCAAGCACGTCACCGAGGCGCAGGCCAACATGGTCGCGGCCGAGTTCGAGGACCTGCCGCTGCAGATGGCGCACGCCGCCGCGCTGCTGGACGTCTCCCGGATGGAAGTGCCGGAGTACCTGGCCAAGGTCCGGGCCGGGGAGATCGACCCCCTGGAACAAGTGGTGCCCGAGCTGGGCGACTACCCCCGCTCCTCGCTCACGTCCTGGTCGATGCTGTTCAACAGCATCCTCGAATCCGAGACCCGGGCCCTGGGGCTGCTCAAGCTCTGTGCCTGCTTCGCGCCGGGCCGGATCCCCATCGGACTGGTGCGCGGAGTCCCGCCGGCCGATCTGCCGGAAGAGCTGCGCTGGATCGCCAGTGCGACGCCGGAGTGGCCACGGGCCCTGGACGCGCTGACCAACTACTCGGTCATCACCAGGGATTCGCGCAGCCTGTCGGTCTCCTCCGGAGGAGAGGCGGGCCCCCGGCAGGAATCGATCCACATGCACCGGATCGTCCATGGCGTGGTCACCCAGCTCACCGCGGGCGACGACCGCGAGACCCACCGGTCGGTGGTACGCCGGGTCCTCGTCGAGGCCGACCCGGGAGCGCCGTCGGACAGCAGGCAATGGCCGCGTTACGCCGAGATCCTGCCCCAGCTGGATCCGTCCGGCGCCCTGGAGAGCACCGATCCGCGCACGGTCCAGATGGTCCTGAACTGCCTGCGCTACTGCTACTCCAGCGGCGAGTTCAGGGTCGGCATCGATCTCGCCGAGCGGATGCGGGCGAAGTGGACGGACCTCTTCGACCCCACCGACCAGCCGATGCTGGAGCTCAGCAGCGAACACACCGCCATCCTGCGGGCCAGCGGCCGCTTCCACGAGGCGTACGACATCGACAAGGCGACCCTGGCCCGGCTGACCTCCCACCCCGACCGCGACGACATCCGGCTGATGAACGCCCACAACAGCGTCGCGTCCGACCTGCGCTTCCTGGGCCAGTACCCCGAGTCGTTCCGGATCCAGGAGGAAGTGGTCACCACCGCCCGCAGACTCCTCGGCGCCGAGGAGTGGAGCACCCTGTGGGCCCAGCACAATCTGGGCGTGGCCCTGCGGCTCCAGGGGCGGTACGAGGAGGCGTACGAGAGTGATCTCGACACCCTCCGCAAGCGGGAGTCGGTGCTGAGCACCCGCCACCCGGAGACCCTGCACTCGGAGAACGCCTGCGCCCGCGACCTGCGCCTCATGGGCCGCTACCACGACGCGCTGTCCCGCCAGGAACTCGCACTGCGCAAGCACCTCCAGGTGCTGGGGGAACGCCACCCGCAGACGCTGTGGGCCCAGCACAACCTGGTCATGTGCCGGCGCCGCGCGGGTGTGGCGGCGCAGGACATCGGCCAGGAGATGGCCGAGCTGCTGGCGCGGTACGAGCGAGCGAACGGCAAGGGGCATCACAACAGCCTGATGCTCGTCACCGACTACGCGAACCTGCTGCGGGTGCGCGGCGACCTGGGGCTGGCGCGGGATCTGATCGGCGAGGCGGAGGACACGTACCGCAGGCTGGTGGGCCAGGCCCACCCCGTACCGACGGGCATGCAGTCCAACGTCGGCCTGATCCTCCAGGCGGAGGGCGACCGGGACGGGGCGCTGAACCTCTTCGAGCAGGCGCTGTCCGGGCTGCGTACGCTCCTCGGCCCCGACCACCCGTGGACCCTGGGCTGCGCGCTGAACACCGCGGGAGGGCGCAACCTCACCGGCCGGCTGGAGCAGGCGGCCGAGCTCAGCCGGGACACGCTGGACCGGGCCCGGCGGGTGCTGGGCGGGGACCATCCCATGACCCTCTCCAGCCAGACGGCGCTCGCGAGCGACCTGCGCGCGCTGCGGGAGCAGGAGGAGGCCGACAAGCTGGAGGAGGACGCGCTGCAGAAGCTGACCCGGACCATGGGCGCCCAGCACCAGCACACGCTGTCCTCGCGCCGGCGGGTGCGTCCGTACTGGGACTTCGAGCCGTATCTGGGCTGAGCCGCGCTTTTCGCCGTACGCCGGAGGGCCCGGCACCGCATCGCTGCGGTGCCGGGCCCTCCGTGCGTACGAGCCGAACTGATCAGGCCGGTCGGGCCGGTCCGACCAGCTCGGGCCGGTCAGGCCTCGAAGACCTCGTTCAGCAGCTGCTGCTGCTCCGCCTGGTGGCGCTTGGCCGAGCCGACCGCCGGGGACGAGCCGTGCGGGCGCGAGATGCGCCGCAGGCGCTCGCCGTGCGGGATGTCGGCGCCGACCGCCAGGTCGAGGTGGTCGATCAGGTTGAGCGCGATGAACGGCCACGCACCCTGGTTCGCCGGCTCTTCCTGCGTCCACAGGTACTTCTCGGCGTTCGGGTACTTCGCGATCTCCTCCTGGAGCTCCTTGCCCGGCAGCGGGTACAGGCGCTCGAGGCGGATGATCGCGGTCTCCGTGTCGCCGCGCTTCTGACGCTCGGCCTCCAGGTCGTAGTAGACCTTGCCGGCGCAGAAGACGACCTTGCGGACGGCGGCCGGGTCGACGGTCGAGTCGCCGATCACCGGGCGGAAGCCGCCGGTGGTGAACTCCTCGGCCTTCGACGACGCCGCCTTCAGACGCAGCATCGACTTCGGGGTGAAGACGATGAGCGGCTTGTGGTGCGGGTTGTGCACCTGCCAGCGCAGCAGGTGGAAGTAGTTCGAGGGGAGAGTCGGCATGGCGACCGTCATGTTGTCCTGCGCGCACATCTGGAGGAAGCGCTCGGGACGGGCGGACGAGTGGTCCGGGCCCTGGCCCTCGTAACCGTGCGGAAGCAGGAGCGTGACGCCGGACGTCTGGCCCCACTTCTGCTCGGCGGACGAGATGAACTCGTCGACGACGGTCTGCGCGCCGTTGACGAAGTCACCGAACTGGGCCTCCCACATGACCAGCGACTCGGGCCGGGCGAGCGAGTAGCCGTACTCGAAGCCCATGCACGCGTACTCGGAGAGCAGCGAGTCGTAGACGTTGTAGCGGGCCTGCTCGTCCGACAGGTACTGGAGCGGGGTGTAGTCCTCGCCGGTGTTCTGGTCGACGAGCACCGCGTGGCGCTGGCCGAACGTACCGCGGCGGGTGTCCTGGCCGGACAGCCGGACCGGGACGCCCTCCATCAGCAGCGAGCCGATGGCGAGGGTCTCGCCCATGCCCCAGTCGATCGTGCCGTCCTCCACCGAGGCCGCGCGGCGCTGCATCTGCGGCATCAGGCGGGGGTGGACGGTGATCCGGTCGGGGATGTTGACCTGGGACTCGGCGATCCGCTTGACGGTCTCCTGGGAGACCGCCGTCTCGATGGCCACCGGGAACGTGGCCTGGACCTCCGGGGTGTGGGCCGGAGCCGGGTGCGAAGTGGCCTCGCGGACCTCCGCGAACACCTTCTCCAGCTGGCCCTGGAAGTCCTGGAGCGCCTGCTCGGCCTCTTCCAGCGTGATGTCGCCGCGACCGATCAGCGACTCGGTGTAGAGCTTGCGCACCGAGCGCTTCTTGTCGATCAGCGTCACCATCTGCGGGTTGGTGAACTGCGGGTTGTCGCCCTCGTTGTGACCGCGGCGGCGGTAGCAGATGAGGTCGATCACCACGTCCTTGTTGAACGACTGGCGGAACTCGAAGGCGAGCCGCGCGGTGCGGACCACGGCCTCCGGGTCGTCGCCGTTCACGTGGAAGATCGGCGCCTCGATCATGCGGGCCACGTCGGTCGCGTACATCGAGGAACGCGAGGACTCCGGGGCGGCGGTGAAGCCGACCTGGTTGTTGATGACGATGTGGATTGTGCCGCCGGTGCGGTAGCCCCGCAGCTGCGACATGTTCAGGGTCTCGGCCACGACGCCCTGGCCGGCGAAGGCCGCGTCGCCGTGGAGCGCGAGGGGCAGGACCGTGAAGTCCGTACCGCCCTTGTTGATGACGTCCTGCTTGGCGCGGGCGACACCCTCCAGGACCGGGTCGACCGCCTCCAGGTGGGAGGGGTTGGCGACGAGCGAGACCTTGATCTGCTCGCCGTCGAGACCGGTGAAGGTGCCGTCGGCGCCCAGGTGGTACTTGACGTCGCCGGAGCCGTGCATCGACTTCGGGTCGAGGTTGCCCTCGAACTCCCGGAAGATCTGCGCGTACGACTTGCCGACGATGTTCGCGAGGACGTTCAGGCGGCCGCGGTGGGCCATGCCGATGACGACCTCGTCCAGGCGCGACTCGGCGGCGGAGTCGATGACCGCGTCGAGCAGCGGGATGACGGACTCGCCGCCCTCCAGGGAGAAGCGCTTCTGACCGACGTACTTGGTCTGGAGGAACGTCTCGAAGGCCTCGGCGGCGTTCAGGCGGCGCAGGATGCGCAGCTGCTCCTCGCGCTCCGGCTTGGCGTGCGGGCGCTCCACGCGGTCCTGGATCCACTTGCGCTGCTTGGGGTCCTGGATGTGCATGAACTCGACGCCGACGGTCCGGACGTACGAGTCGCGCAGGACACCGAGGATGTCGCGCAGCTTCATCATCGACTTGCCGGCGAAACCGCCGACGGCGAACTCGCGCTCCAGGTCCCAGAGCGTGAGGCCGTGCTCGTTGATGTCCAGGTCGGGGTGCTTGCGCTGCTTGTACTCCAGCGGGTCGGTGTCGGCCATGACGTGGCCGCGGACCCGGTAGGAGTGGATCAGCTCGAAGACGCGGGCGGCCTTGGTGACGTCGTCGTCGTGGGAGACGTCGATGTCCTTGAGCCAGCGGACCGGCTCGTACGGGATCCGCAGCGCTTCGAAGATCTGGTCGTAGAAGTCGCTCTCGCCGAGCAGCATGTTGGCGAGGATGCGCAGGAACTCGCCGGAGGCGGCGCCCTGGATGACCCGGTGGTCGTACGTCGAGGTCAGGGTCATGACCTTGGAGATGCCCAGCTTGTTCAGGGTGTCCTGCGAGGTGCCCTGGAACTCGGCCGGGTAGTCCATCGCGCCGACGCCCATGATGAGGCCCTGTCCGGGCATCAGGCGGGGCACGGAGTGGACGGTGCCGATGCCGCCGGGGTTCGTCAGCGACGCGGTGACGCCGGTGAAGTCGTCCATCGTCAGCTTGTTCGCGCGGGCGCGGCGGACGATGTCCTCGTACGCCTGCCAGAACTCGAAGAAGTTGAGCGTCTCGGCCTTCTTGATGGCCGCGACGACGAGCTGGCGGTCACCGTTGGGCTTGACCAGGTCGATGGCCAGGCCGAGGTTGACGTGCGGGGGCTTGACCAGGGTCGGCTTGCCGTCCTTCTCCGCGAAGGAGTAGTTCATCGACGGCATGGCCTTGAGGGCCTGCACCATCGCGAACCCGATGAGGTGCGTGAAGGAGACCTTCCCGCCCCGGGCGCGCTTGAGGTGGTTGTTGATGACGATGCGGTTGTCGAACAGCAGCTTCACCGGGACGGCGCGCACGGACGTGGCCGTGGGCAGTTCGAGTGAGGCGTTCATGTTCTTGGCGACCGCCGCGGACGGGCCGCGCAGCGTCACGTACTCGGGGCTCGCGGGGGCTTCCTTGGCGGCCTCGGCCTTGGGCTCGGTCTTCGCCTTCGTGCCGGCCTGCTGTGCGGCGGCCGGTGCTGGGGCGGAGGCGGGCTTGGTGGCGGGGGCTGCCGGTGCGGCGGCCGGTGCGGCCGTCGCGGGGGCCTGGGCCTGGGCCGCGGGCTTTGCCGCAGCGGGTGCGGCAGGCGCGGCGGGGGCCGGCTGGTTGGCCGCGGGCGTCGCCGGGGTGGCGGGCGCGGCGGGTGTGGCAGGTGCCGGAGCGGCGGCCTGGGCCGGCTGTGCGGCGGCCCCGGTCACGTCTTCGGCTTCGGGGGTGGCGGACTTCTCCGCCGCCGGGGTGGATCCGGGCTTGTAGTCGGCGAAGAAGTCCCACCAGGCACGGTCGACCGAATTCGGGTCCTGGAGGTACTGCTGGTAGATCTCGTCGACGAGCCACTCATTGGGACCGAAGGCAGCGGCAGGGTTCTTCCCTTGCCCGTCTTGGTCGGTCGAGACGCTCGGGCTACTGGGGGACTGAGACGACACGGCGTTAACCGCCCTCTTCCGCTTCGCAAGGTGATGGACAGCGGAAATAAAGGCTACGCCTCCCCGGCCGAGAGGTGCAGGCCGGGCGGGCCTTCCGTCGCGTAAGTCACATCGGAGAGCTGGTTTCGGCGCCTGGAATGGCGGGAAACAAGCGTGGTTCCGGTGTGGTCCGCTGTGGTCCGGGTAGGACGGACCGTGGTTACGGCCCACTTTGGGCCGCACCCCCAAAGGAAGACACGCAGAACGTGTGCTTCCGGTTCGACCCTACGTCAATGGACGGGGCGCGGGCTTCCCCGGAAGAGTGACCTGGATCCGGCAGCCACGCGCGGATTCGGCCACACCTATCCGTCCGCCGTGCAGATCCACCGCCCAGCGCGCGATCGCGAGGCCCAGGCCCGTACCGCCGTCGCTGCCCGGACCGTGCGGGGCCGGCAGGCTGCCGCGGTTGAAACGCTCGAAGACCCGGTGCCGCTCGGACTCCGGTATTCCCGGCCCCTCGTCCAGGACCTCCAGGTCCAGGCTCTCGGGCTGCGGGCCGCGCCGGGCGCGCACGGTGACGCGGCCGTGCGGCGGGCTGTGCTTGACCGCGTTGTCGAGGAGATTGGCGACGACCTGGTGCAGCCGCTCGATGTCCGCGTGCGCGGTCAGCTCGGGCGGCGAGACATCCAGATGCAGATGTACGTCCGTACGGGTATGACTGCCTGACCCGGAGGCGAGGCCGCGCTGCGAGGCGATGACGTTCGCCTCCTTGAGCACGCCCGAGAGGTACGGCCAGACCTCGAAGCGGTGCGCCTTGAGCGGTACGACGCCGTTGTCGAGGCGGGAGAGGTCGAGCAGGGTCTCGACGAGCCGGCCGAGCCGCTCGGTCTGTTTCAGCGCCGTACGCATCGTCTCGGGGTCCGCGGCGGACACCCCGTCCACGACGTTCTCCAGTACCGCTCTGAGCCCCGCGATGGGGGTTCTGAGCTCGTGGGAGACGTTGGCGACCAATTCCTTGCGGTGCCGGTCCACGGCCTCCAGATCGTCCGCCATGCGGTTGATCGTGGCGGCCAGGTCGCCCAGCTCGTCGCGGCGGCCCGCGCCGCGCACCCGCCGGGTGTAGTCACCGTGCGCGATGGACTTGGCCACCGTCGTCATCTCGTCGAGAGGTGACGTCAGGCTGTGGGCCACGAACTGGGTGATCAGCATCGACGCGATGACGGAGAAGACCGTGATGAAGCGCAGCTCGGTCTTGGTGCGCAGTGCGACAAGGATCAGACCAGTGGTGATGAAGACCGAGACGACGACGAGCGTGCCGAGCTTGGTCTTGATCGAGAAGGGACGCAGCCTGTTCGCCGGCCTGTGGCCCGGGGTGTGGCCCGGGCGGTTCCCCGGCCTGTGGCCCGGGGCGTTGCGCGGGCTGTTGCGCGGCTTGTTCCCCGGGCTGTTGCCCGGTCTGTTCCCCGGGTCGTTGCCCGGCCTGTTTCCCGGCCTCCCCGGTCTGGTCATGCCGGTGGAGTCTCCAGTGCGTAGCCCACACCGTGGACCGTACGGATCCGCTCCGCCCCGATCTTCCGCCGGAGCGCCTTGATGTGGCTGTCGACGGTCCTCGTCCCCGACGCGTCCGCCCAGTCCCACACCTCGGCGAGCAGCTGCTCGCGCGAGAGCACGGCGCGCGGCGTGTTCGCCAGGCACACCAGGAGGTCGAACTCGGTCGGAGTGAGGTGTACGTCGTCACCGCGCACGCGCACGCGACGCTGTGCGTGGTCGATCTCCAGCTCGCCGAGGCGCAGGATGCCGCTGCGCGGCGTCGAGGCGGCGAGCGTGGCCCGCTCGACGCGGCGCAGCAGGACGTGCACGCGGGCCGCGAGCTCGCGCATGGAGAACGGCTTTGTCATGTAGTCGTCGGCGCCTACCCCGAGCCCGACCAGCATGTCGGTCTCGTCGTCGCGTGCCGTCAGCATCAGGACCGGTACCGGCCGCTGCGCCTGCACGCGCCGGCAGACTTCGAGCCCGTCGAAGCCCGGCAGCATGATGTCGAGAACCATCAGATCGGGCTGCCACGCCTCGGCGGCGTCCACCGCCGCGGGTCCGTCGACGGCTGTCTGCACCTGGAAGCCCTCGGCGCGAAGTCGCGCAGCAATGGCGTCGACGATGGTCGCGTCGTCCTCGACGACCAGCACCCGGCGCTGAGCGCCCGGAGTGGCCGCGAGGCCGTTGTGGCTGGTGTGTGTCTGCTGCTCCATTGCCCCGCCCCTGGGAGTTCTCTTCTATCCCACGTGTAGGGCAGCAGCGTAGATGCACTGACAGCGTCCCGGCTACGCAGGGCGAACCGCGAGATGGACCACGTCAGGAACGCCCCGGGCAACTTGGATCTCTTCCGTCCGAACCAAGTTGAATCCGGCATTCCGCAACGCGTCGTCGAATGCCGGGGACGGTTTGGCCGACCAGACGGCGAGGATTCCCCCTGGTCTCAGCCGCCTCATGCACCCCGCAAGTCCCTGCGGGGAGTAGAGATTGGCGTTGTCTTCGGTCACGGTCCAGTCGGGGCCGTTGTCGATGTCGAGGCAGAGCGCGTCGTACGTGTCCTGGTACGTACCAACACTCCCGATCCGGTTTTCCCGGACGTAATCCACGAGATCGGTGTGAATGATCTCGCATCGTGGATCGGCGAGCGCGTCGCCCGTGATCCGGGCCAGGGGGCCCTCACGGTGCCAGTCGATGATCGCCTGCTCACGCTCGATGACGGTGATCCGCCCCCAGCGAGGCTGAGCGGCGGCGCGGGCGAGGGAGAAGCCGACACCGAGGCCGCCGACGAGGAGGGCGGGGGAGGGGCGGGCGGGCGTCTCGGTCCGGTCGGTGGGGTCGGTCCGGTCGGTGGTCGGGAGTGCTTCGAGGGCGGCGTCGACGAGGAGTCGCTCGGAGCGGCCGTCGGAGGTGTCCATCAGGAAGCAGCCGTTGGCGATGATCTCGAAGTGGGTTCCACGCTCCCGCAGAACGACTTCGCCGTACGGGCCCTCGCGCCGGTCGATGGTGATGGCGTACGGAGCCTGGCTTGCCATGGGGGAACCTCCGGGTGACGGTTCGGTGCTTCTTTTTGTGGGCGGGGCCATCCTGGCGTTGCCGGAGGGGCGGAACAAACCCTGGGGGCGGAGCCTCTGGTGACGGGGTGTTGGGGGAGGGTGACTGAGGCGGGGGCGTTGGTGGTTCTGGGGCGTTGGTTGTTTCTGGTGTGGGGGCCGCCTTTGGTGAGGGTGGCGTCGGAGGCCCGGCGGTAAAGGGCGCTCCTGCGTCGCGTCGCCTGCGGCGATTGCGCTGCGCTTCACCCTTGACCGCCGGTCCTCCGCCGCAGTGCTTCTGGGGGGCGGCCCCCGGGGGGAGCCCACGGGGGAGGCTCGGGGAGTGGCTGGGCTGTCGTTGCCGGGCTGCGGGTGTGTGGGTGGGGCGCATGGGGTCTTGGGGGTGGTGCGGCCCCTGGCTCGGCGGGTGCGGGGACGGCCGTTGGTGCACCATCCCCAAACTCGACGTACACGCGCACCCAGGCCGGTGGAGGGCCGACCGTCCGGGACGACCTGCGGACTCATGTCCATGCGGGTGGGGCGCGTCAGTTGAATGGGGTGACTCGGGTGGGTGCGGCGTCCACCCCGTCCGGTGGTTGGTTGGGCCACAAGCAGGTTGCTGGGCTTGGTGGGTGGAGGGGCGTCCAGGGGTGTGTGGTTCTGCCGATGGCCCAGGCGCATCTGCGACCAGCAGGCCGCGCCATCCGATCGGTTCGCGCGGTTCATGGCGTTGCTGTGGGTCGAAACGCTCCCATGACGACTGGAAGCGTTACAGCTGTGACGGGTGGGGTTGGAGGGGTGTTGAGACTTGCCACGTGGTGGGTTCCGTTCATCGCCGGCGTCCTCCCGGACCGTCGGTTGCCGTCAGGCGAGGCGAATCGGCTTAGCCACGACTCGCGGCGGCCGAATAGGTTACGCCGACCAAAGGGGCGTACACCTGCCAGCCCAGCGACTCGTACAGCCCCCGGCCCTCCGTCGTCGCGCCCAGCACCCCGACTGTGGCTCCCTGTTCGTACGCCGCGCCCTGGAGCGTACGCATCACCAGCGCGCCCAGGCCCTTGCGCCGGTGCGCCGGGTCCGTCTCCACCTGGTCCACCACCGCCGTCCTGCCGGTCGGGGCCACCTGGCCACGTGCGGCGAAGCCGCCGTCGGGGGCGAGGACCAGGAGGCGGGTCACGCCGCCCCGCTCCCAGGACTTGAGTGTGTAGCCGTCTGGGACGCCGGTGCCGTACAGCGGCCGCAGCGGTGTCGTCATCAACCAGCCCGGGCCGTCGGACACCCACTCCGGGCCGAGCCACGCCGCGACGGTCTCCGGCTCCAGGGGCACCTTGAGCCAGACGGCCGGCGCGCCGTACGTCTCGGCCAGCTTGCGAACCGTCGCCTCGTCCGCCTCGGTCATGACGTGCCGGGTGGCGTGGTGGGGAAGTCCGACGTCGACCGTGAGGCCCCAGGGCTGCGGCACCGGGTGCGCCGCACCCCGCGACACGACCCATCCGTCCACCCACGCACGGATCGCCTCGGCGGTGGAATCGAAGGGTGTGCTGAGCATTCGGGCCCCTTGGTAAGGAGTGGGTGGCGAGCGAGGCTATTACCTGGCTTGCTTTTTGGGGAGCGTTGATCGCTCACAGCGAACGTGATCCCGGCCGGGGAACATCCGGCACGGCGCAAGCATTGAGTCGGCATAGCTCAAGTTAACTGCCGAAGGGGAGATCATGGCATCGACGTCCAACCCGCTCACCCTGCCCGTGCTGCCGCTCGACGACGAGGTCGTGCTGCCGGGAATGGTGGTGCCCCTGGACCTTTCCGATACCGACGTACGCGCCGCGGTGGAGGCCGCCCAGGCCGCCGCCCGTTCCAGCGGCGACTCCAGTGGCAACAAGCCACAGGTGCTTCTCGTTCCGCGTATCGACGGTACGTACGCCGCGACCGGCGTCCTGGGCACCGTCGAGCAGGTCGGGCGGCTCTCCGACGGCGACCCCGGCGCCCTGATTCGCGGCCGCAGCCGCGTCCGGATCGGCGCGGGGACGACCGGGCCCGGCGCCGCGCTGTGGGTCGAAGGCACCAGCGTCGACGAGACGCTGCCCGACCCGCTTCCCGGATCGGTCACCGACCTGGTCAAGGAGTACAAGGCACTCGCCACCAGCTGGCTGAAGAAGCGCGGTGCCTGGCAGGTCGTCGACCGCGTCCAGCAGATCGACGGCGTCTCCGCCCTCGCCGACAACTCCGGCTACTCGCCCTTCCTCACCACCCCCCAGAAGGTCGAGCTGCTCGAGACCGCCGACCCGGTGGTCCGCCTCAAGCTCGCCGTGAAGTGGCTCAGTGAGCACCTCGCGGAGCAGGACGTCGCCGAGTCCATCGCCAAGGACGTACAGGAGGGTGTCGACAAGCAGCAGCGCGAGTTCCTGCTGCGCCGGCAGCTCGACGCCGTACGCAAGGAGCTGCGCGAGATCAACGGCCAGGGCGGCGAGGACGAGTCCGACGACTACCGGACCCGCGTCGAGGCTGCCGATCTCCCCGAGAACGTGCGCGAGGCCGCCCTCAAGGAGGTCGACAAGCTGGAGCGGTCATCCGACCAGTCGCCCGAGGGGTCCTGGATCCGGACCTGGCTCGACACCGTTCTTGAGCTGCCGTGGAATCAGCGGACCGAGGACCAGTACGACATCCGCAGCGCCAAGGAGGTCCTGGACGCCGAGCACGCCGGTCTGCAGGACGTGAAGGAGCGCATCACCGAGTACCTCGCCGTGCGCAAGCGCCGGGCCGACCGCGGGCTCGGTGTGGTCGGCGGGCGTCGTGGCGGCGCGGTGCTGGCCCTCGTCGGCCCGCCCGGCGTCGGCAAGACGTCGCTGGGCGAGTCCGTGGCGCACGCGATGGGCCGGAAGTTCGTACGGGTCGCGCTCGGCGGCGTACGCGACGAGGCGGAGATCCGCGGACACCGGCGTACGTACGTCGGGGCTCTTCCGGGGCGGATCGTGCGCGCCGTCAAGGAAGCCGGGTCCATGAACCCCGTCGTCCTGCTGGACGAGATCGACAAGGTGGGGTCCGACTTCCGCGGCGACCCCGCCGCCGCGCTGCTCGAAGTGCTCGACCCCGCGCAGAACCACACGTTCCGCGACCACTACCTGGAGGTCGAGCTCGACCTGTCGGATGTGGTCTTCCTTGCCACCGCCAATGTCCTGGAGGCGATTCCGGAAGCGCTGCTCGACCGCATGGAGCTGGTCACGCTCGACGGCTACACGGAGGACGAGAAGGTCGTCATCGCCCGCGACCACCTGCTTCCGCGCCAGCTGGAGCGGTCCGGCCTGGAGCCCGGCGAGGTCGCGCTCGACGACTCCGCGCTGCGCAAGCTGGCGGGCGAGTACACCCGTGAGGCGGGCGTACGGAACCTGGAGCGGTCGGTGGCACGGCTGCTCCGCAAGGTGGCGGCGCAGCACGAGCTCGGCGAGCGGAAGCTGCCGCTCACGGTCACGGACGGTGACCTCCGTGGCCTGATCGGCCGGCCGCATCACGTCCCCGAATCGGCCCAGGATCCGTCCGAGCGCCGTACGGCGGTTCCGGGGGTGGCTACAGGTCTCGCCGTCACGGGCGCCGGCGGTGACGTCCTCTTCGTCGAGGCGTCGCTGGCGGACGAGGAGACGGGGGGTGCGGGGCTGACCCTCACGGGCCAGCTCGGTGACGTCATGAAGGAGTCGGCCCAGATCGCGCTCTCCTTCCTGCGCTCGCACGGCGCTGAGCTGGAGCTTCCGGTCGGGGACCTGAAGGACCGGGGCGTACACATCCACTTCCCGGCGGGCGCGGTGCCGAAGGACGGCCCGAGCGCGGGCATCACGATGACGACCGCCCTGGCGTCACTGCTGTCCGGGCGGCTCGTCCGTACGGACGTGGCCATGACGGGTGAGGTGTCCCTGACCGGGCGGGTCCTCCCGATCGGCGGCCTGAAGCAGAAGCTGCTGGCGGCGCACCGGGCGGGCATCACGACGGTCGTGATCCCGAAGCGGAACGAGGCCGACCTGGACGACGTACCGGCCGAGATCCTCGACAAGCTGGAGGTTCACCCGGTTACCGACGTCCGCCAGGTCCTGGAGATCGCGCTGGCCCCGGCAGAGGTACGGGTGCCGGCGGCGGCGTGACGGACGCCTCCGGTGGCCCGGCCGTGGCAAGCCCCCTGCTCCTCTCGTACGAGGGCGGGGGGCTTCCGCTTGAGCGAGGCGGCGGGCGGCTTCCGCGCGAAAAGGCAGGTAATCGGATACAACGGAGGTAGAAAGCGAACGGCGGGGGAGGACGACGGCGAGGGCGAGGTGGCGGTATGGGCGTTCCGGAGCGGCTCACGGTGGCTGTCGGCCTTCTCGACGTACGCCCCGACGACCGCGTACTGGAGATCGGCTGCGCGCGTGGTGCCGCGGCCGAGCTGATTCTGCAGCGCCTGCCGCGGGGCGAGCTCGTGGGGCTGGACCGCTCCGAGGTGGCTGTCGCGGCCGCGGGTGAGCGCAACGCCGATGCCGTGTCGGCGGGCAGGGCCGCGTTCCTCCATACGGCCCTCGCCGACGCCGATCCCGAGACGCTCGGCCGCTACGACAAGATCCTGGCCGTCGACGTCAACGTCTTCTGGACCGGACCGGCCACGCGCGAGCTGGAGGTCGTCGCCGGTCTGCTGCGTCCGTCGGGCAGCCTGGTGCTCTGTTACGCACCGCCGGACCGCGCGCGGGCCGCCGAGCTGAAGGGCCTGCTCCTCACGCACCTCAGTGACGCCGGGTTCATCGCCACGGCCACGACACATCCGCTCGCCGACGAGGAGTCCCTGCTGGCGGTGGTCGCGGCGGTCGCACAGCTTCCGGGGGACTGACGGGGCGCCCGCACCGGCCCCGCGGCGGCCGCGGGACCGGGTCTGGCCGGACCGGTCAGCCGTTGGCGAGGGCCTGGACGCGGTCGAGGGCGCCGTTGAACTTGTTGTGGTCGCCGACGATGGGGCCGGTGGAGGTGTACTGCCACATGGTCTGTACGCCCCAGCCTGCCGGGAGTTCGCCCACGGTGGTGTTGTAGCGGGCGATCCACAGCGGGTTGGCGGAGCCGAAGCCGCCGTAGTTGCCGGTGCAGGTCTTCCACCAGCTGGTCGCCGTGTAGATGACGGCGTCGCGGCCGGTGCGGGCCTTGTAGGTGTTGAGGAAGTCGCGGATCCAGGCGACCATCCCGCTCTGCGTCTTGCCGTAGCACTGCGAGCCGTACGGGTTCCACTCGATGTCGAGCGCGCCGGGCAGCGTCCTGCCGTCGCGCGACCAGCCGCCGCCGTTGTCGACGAAGTAGTTGGCCTGGTTGGCGCCGCTGGAGTCGTCGGGCGTCGCGAAGTGGTAGGCGCCGCGGATCATGCCGACGTTGTACGAGCCGTTGTACTGCTGCCCGAAGTAGGGGTTCTTGTAGTAGTTCCCCTCGGTGGCCTTCACGTAGGCCCACTTGACGCCGCTGGTCCACAGGGAGGACCAGTTGACGTTGCCCTGGTGGCTGCTGACGTCCACGCCTTCGGTCTGGGCGGCGCGGGTGTCGCGCGGCAGGCCGCCCTGGCCGTCGTGCTTGACGACCCCGTTGCCCATGCGGGCGGAGCCGCGTTCGGGCTTCTCCGCGGCGGCGGCCGCTCCGGGCAGGGTGAGGAGGAGGGCGAGAGCGGAGAGGGTGGCTGGGACGGAGAGGAGAATCCCGGCCGCCGCGGTGTGCGGGCGGCGGGCCGTTCCGGATCTGTGCACGGGCATCGCGTGCCTCCGAAAGGCTCGGTGGGGGATGTGAAACAGGTCCGGGTGAGACCTGTCGACAAAAGCCACTGGCGTGGGCATGTCATCAAGGAAGCTACGCACGTAGACAGGCCGGGCGGAAGGGGGGCTGGGTGCCGCCGTTGGTCTACTCCTGCGAAATACTGGCCGAGCTGCGGCAATGGACGCTGGTGAAAGAAACCTTCAGGGTGAGGAAAGCGCGCAATGAGTTCTGACGTGCACGGAAACGGAAGAGCGGATGACGGGCGCACGCCGGAGGCGAGTGGTGTGGACCAAGAATTCCTCGCGCTGGAGCGTGAATTGGCGGTCTTTCTGCGCCGGGCCCGCGCTTCCTCCGGCGACATGGCACGCGAAGTACACCCCGAGCTGGAGCCGGCGGCGTACGGGCTGCTCGTACGGCTCGACGAGGCGGACCGGCAGCGGGCCACGGAACTGGCCGCGTGGTTCGGTGTGGGCAAGGCGACGATGAGCCGGCAGCTGCGGGCCATGGAGGACCTCGGCCTGGTCACGCGCGAGCCCGACCCGGCCGACGGGCGGGCCTCGCTGGTCGCGCTCACGGAGGAGGGCCGGGCGCGGTTCCGGCGGGTGCGCGATGCGCGGCGGGCGCGGTACGTACGGAAGCTGGCGGGCTGGGACCGGGCGGAGGTGGCGGAACTGGCGCGGCTGCTGCACCAGTTGAACGCGCGGGCGGAGGGGTGAGGCGGCGGAGGCCCGGGGCGGGGTGCGGTGCGTTGGCGGGTGCGGGCGTTGGTTGCCTGTGGCGCCTTCCCCGCCCCGCCCCTTCCCGGCTGTGACATTTTGCGGCTCCGCCGCGTGCGGGCGTGCCCCCAGTTCGGGAAGGGGCCGGTAGGGGAACAGCGCCGCAGGCACCCGCACAGGCGCCCCCACCTGCACCCCACTCATAGCTCCGCGTAAGCCGCCGCCGCGTCGTCGTGCCGCTTCCAGCGGCGTACCAGCGGCTCGGCCGACTCCCCGTGCTCCAGCGACCGCACGCGGTCGATCAGGGCCTGCGCGCCCTCCTTGTGCAGTACGCCCATGCAGTCCGCCCAGTCGCCCGCGCCGAACATGTCCACCCAGCGCGTCACCCCGTCGCTCAGCGCGGCCAGTGCCCTCACCTCCGACCGCGCGCTCACCCCCGTCACCGACCGCTCCGCCACCGCGGGATCAGCGGCGGCCGTGAAGAAGCCGGCCTCGGTGTTGCGCAGGGCATCGGTCGCCGCGAGGGAGGAGAGCACCTCCGGGGGGACGCGGTCGAGGCGGTCGTCGAGAACCGCGCGCACCGTGCCGTCCGGGGACTCCAGCAGCAGCGCCGAGTCCGACAGCACCAGGTGTTCGACCTCGTCCGCACCCCAGCGCGCCAGGACCACCGTCGCCTGGGGCGTACGCACGTGAGAAAGATCACAGGTGTCGCGGTGGGCGTCGGCGGTGCGGCGAATGGCCTCCGCCAGGACCTCGGTCAGGGTCAAATCCCGCCGCGAAGCGGACAATTCGAGCAGTGCGCCGCCAAGCCGGGCGGTGAACCAGGGCACCGAATGAACGCACCCGTAGTCGCCCGCCGGAGGGGTCACGCCGTCCAGCAGGACGAGCGCCCCACCCTGGCCGGCGGCAGGCAGGGCGACAGACGCCCAGTCCTCGTTGGGGCGTTCGGGGCTGCCGGGGGCCGTGGCCAGTTCGAAGCGCATGCGGCCAAGTCTGCATGAGGTGGCGGCGCGCCGGTCGACGGCTTTCGCGCGGCGCCCAATTGGCCCGTACCGCAGGTGACGCGCGGGTTTATGGGCGGAATGAGGCACTCCGCGAAGCTGCGGGGGCGCATCCTGCCAAAGGCGGGGCGGAACTTCCAACCGGCGCTCCGCGCGCCCGTGAGACGAACAGGATCGGGAGTTGTTCGCCAACTCCCGATTGATGTTCACTCGTTCAGGTGGCGGGGCGCGCGATGCGCGGCTTCTTCCCAAAAGCACTGGAATGGTCTGAAGCCATTCGAGCCGTTAACTGGGGTGGGGCGCTCTTGAGTGACCAGTCGTCACCTCGGCCACGTGAGCAGACGAGTCAAGCAAGAATGCGAGCACCGGTGCAGAAAAAGCGGCCTCGTGGCGACAGCGGCAATGGCGAGCGGACCGAACGCACCGTACGGGTACGCAGTCGGCTGGTCGCCGGCGTGGCCGTCGTCGGCGTCACCGTGCTGGCCGCCGGTACGCCCGCCATCCTCAGCGCGTCCTCCGAACTCTCCGAGTCCCAGCGTCTGGTCACCCTCGCCGAACTGAACCGGCAGGCCGTCACCCTCGCCCACTCCCTCGCCGACGAACGCGACGACGTCACCGCGTACATCGCGGCCGGACGCGGCGGCGAGGGCGGAGGCAAGAGTGAGCAGGGGCTCTCCGAGAACCGCAGCGCCCGCGTCGACCGCCAGATGGACGAGATCGAGCTCGCAGCCCCCGCCGGCCTGCACCGTGACCTGGCCAGGATCCCCGGCATCCGCCGGGATGCCCTGACCGGCGAGGGCACCGCGCTGGAGGCCCACAAGGCGTACACCGAGGCGATCGAAAAGCTCCAGGACCTCGCCGACGAGCTCGCCGACAAGACGCCCCCGCGCGCCGCCGAGGCCACCCGGGCGCCCGCCTCGCTCGGCCAGGCCGTCGAGCAGGCCGCCGCCACCCGTGGGCTGCTGCTCGCCGCGCTCTCCGTGCCGCGCGAGAACACCGGCAACCGCATCGACCCCATCACCGGACTCCTGGTCCCCGCCGAGGAGGACCCGGACTCCGAGAGCGTCCGCACCCGCAACGCGCTGAGCGCCGCCGCTCAGCAGTCGCGCGTACGCGAACTCGCCGCGCTCGGCGACTTCGACCAGGCCGCCGGGCAGGCCGCCCGTGAGTCCCTCAAGACCACCGTCACGGGCCCCGAGGTCAAGACCGCCGAGCAGTACCTCGCACGCCTCACCGACCAGCCCCAGCTCTCCGACTCCGAGCTCGGCACCGACCGTACGAAGGCCGAGGCCGCACTGTCGGCCCGTATCGACCTGATGCGAGGCGTCGAGTCGTCTCTCGGCTCGGCGCAGGTGAACCGCCTCTCCCAGCTGCGCGACGACGACGTGACCGCGCTGGAGATCCGGATCGCCCTGGCCGGCGCCTGCCTGCTGGTCGCCGTCGGCGTCAGCACAGCCGTCGCCCGTACGCTCACCCGGCCGCTCGCCGTACTGCGCCTCGGCGCCGCGAGGCTGGCCGCCGAGCCGGGGGAGCCCGGCGGCGAGGCGGTCGAGCCGGTCCGCTTCAACGGACGCAACGACGAGTTCGCCCAGGTCGTACGCTCCCTCAACACGCTGCACGGCAGGCTCACCGAGGTCGGTGTCCGCGCGGAGAAGCTCGCCGGCGACCGCACGCACCTGATCGGCCAGCGCGAGACCCTCGCCACCCAGCGCGCCGAACTCCAGGAGCAGGTCGCCGAGGCGGCCGCCCAGCTCGAGCGCATGCGCCACACCGTCCACTCCACCTTCGTCAATCTCTCGCTGCGCACGCTGGGCGTCGTGGAGCGCCAGCTCGGCGTCATCGAGAGCCTGGAGGAGCGTGAGCAGGACCCGGAGCGGCTCTCCACCCTCTTCAAGCTCGACCACATGGCGACCGTCATGCGCCGCCACGGCGAGAACCTGCTCGTCCTGGCCGGTACGGAGCACGGACAGGGGCAGCAGGGGCCGGTGCCCCTCGTCGACGTACTGCGGGCCGCCGTGAGCGAGATCGAGCGGTACGAGCGGGTGGCCATCCAGTCGATCCCGCCGCACGCCCAGGTCGCGGGCTTCGCCGCCAACGACCTCAGCCACCTCCTAGCGGAACTCCTGGAGAACGCCACCTCGTTCTCGCCACCGGACGCCAAGGTCGAGCTCTCCGGCTGGCTCCTGGAGAGCGGCGAGGTCATGCTCTCCGTCCAGGACGAGGGCATCGGCGTGCCGCCGGACCGGCTCACCGACCTGAACGCGCGCCTCGCCGCACCGGACGCGTACGAGCCGGGCGACGGCACCGACGGCGGCATCGGCCTGCACGTGGCCGCGCTGCTGGCTGCCCGGCACGGCGTACGGGTGATGCTGCGCGAGCAGAAGCAGGGCGGGGTGGCCGCCGTCGTCGTACTGCCCGACGCACTGCTGCCCACCGCCCCGCCGATGGCCGCGCCGCCCGCGGTGCCGGTGGCGGGGGACGCCCCCACGCTGAACCTGCCCGGGTCGGTCGCGGAGGCCAACTCCAACGCGCTGCCCGGGCGTTCGGGAGCGATGCCCGGCGATCCGCTGCGGGAGGGCGTGAAGGACCCGCTGGTGGAGGCGGCCGAGCGGACGATCCGCGAGGACGCGGAGGCCGACGACGAGCCGACGGCTGACGCCGGCCAGGCAGCCGACGTCGAGCCCGATACGACGCCGGCCCCCGGCCCCTACGACATCGGCCCCGACACGCATGAGCGCGCCGCCGACGGGAACGTGGACACCGAAGCGCCGGTCGACGAACCGACCTGGGCGATGCGACTGCCCCAGCAGTCCGCCGCGCCCGCAGGTGAGATGGACGCCGATACGGAGGTGGACGCCGGCACCGAGGACACCACCGCGCCGACCGCCCCCGCACCCGCCCCCACCAGGACCCAGGTCGAGCCGGTCACCGACAAGGGGCTGCCCAAGCGCACTCCCAACGTCGTCAAGTCCGGCCCGGCAGAGCCCAAGGAGCGCTCCGGCAGCATCGACGCGGACGCCCTGCGGCGCCGGCTCGGCGGTTTCCACCAGGGCGCGATCAAGGGCCGCCGTGATGTCGAGGCGGAGATTTCGGCACACGCGGACCGTACGGACACAGATAGCGCCAAAGAGACAGAGACCGAGGGGGACACAGTTGAGGAGGCACGCAGTTGACTGCGTCCAGCACGTTCGGGCTGAGTAGCGAAGCCCGTAATCTCCATTGGCTGTTGAGCAATCTCGTCGACGAGGTGCCGGGGCTCCTCTCGGTCGCCGTCGTGTCGTCCGACGGGCTGCTCCTCCTGTCCTCCGACCCGGAGCGGAACGTCGGACCGGCCACCCCCTCCGTCCGCCAGGACGGCCCGAAGGGTTCGAGCGCCGACCTGGCGACCATCGTCTCGGGACTCGCCAGCCTCACCCAGGGCGCGGCGAAGCTGATGGACGGCGGCGGCGTCAAGCAGACGATGATCGCGATGGAGGCGGGCAGCGTCTTCGTCATGTCCATCAGCGACGGCTCGCTGCTCGGCGTGCACGGCTCGCCGGACTGCGACATGAGCGTCGTGGCGTACCACATGGCGCTCTTCGTCGGCCGCGCCGGCCACGTCCTCACCCCCGAACTCCGCAGCGAGCTGCGCAAATCGTTGGAGAGCGCCCTGTGACGCCGCCCCCCGCCCCCGCCAAACTCCCGGTACGGGGCGACGGCCGCAGGCCCGCCCGCGTACGCCCGTACTCGCTCACCGGCGGCCGTACCCGCTTCACGCACGTCCTGCTCGTCGAGACGTTCGTGGCGGCGATCGAGGCGCCCGAGGAGCGGCGCGAGCTGACCAACGGCGGCCTCCAGACACGCGTCATGCCGGAGCTGCGCGCCATCGTCGAGCTGTGCCGCCGCATGCGTACGGTCGCGGAGATCTCCGCACTGCTGAAGATGCCGCTGGGCGTGGTCCGCGTGCTGCTCAGCGACTTGGCCGACCAGGGAAAGATCCGTGTGTACGGGACCGGGCACGCGCCCGGCCAGCCGAACCGCGCGCTGCTCGAAAGGGTGCTGAGTGGACTCCGCCGTCTCTGAAACCGAGACCTTCCACGCCCGCGCCACCGGGCACACACCGCCGGTCCCGCCCCAGCCTCAGGTGCCCCTGCCGGCCCTCCCGCCCGAGGCGGACGAGGGCGCCCGGGACTGGCAGACCGACCGCACCCGGGCCCCGACAGCCACCAAGATCGTGGTTGCCGGCGGCTTCGGCGTAGGCAAGACGACCTTCGTCGGTTCGGTCTCGGAGATCACACCGCTCAAGACCGAGGCGGTGATGACCACCGCGAGCGAGGAGACGGACGATCTCACCGCGACGCCGGAGAAGACCCACACCACCGTGGCGATGGACTTCGGCCGTGTCACCCTCGACGACGACCTCGTGCTGTACGTCTTCGGAACACCCGGCCAGCAGCGGTTCTGGTTCATGTGGGACGACCTGGTGCGCGGCGCGATCGGCGCGGTCGTCATGGCCGACACGCGCCGGCTGTCCGACTGCTTCCCCGCGCTCGACTACTTCGAGAGCTGCGGACTGCCGTACATCGTCGCCGTCAACCACTTCGAGGGAACGGCGTCGTACGAGGCCGAGGACGTCAGGGAAGCCCTGACCGTGCCGCCGCACGTACCGGTCGTGATCATGGACGCGCGCAAGCGGATCACGGTGGTCGACTCGCTGCTCGCCCTCGTCGGTCACGCGCTTGCCGTCACGCCCGAATAGCGCCGAAGCGCCGTACCCCCGAACAGCTACTCAAGCTACTCAACGGAGAACCCCGCCATGCGGAAGATACTCATAGTCGGAGCCGGTCAGTCCGGTCTCCAGCTCGCCCTCGGACTCCAGACCCGTGGGTACGAGGTCACCCTGATGTCCAACCGCACGGCGGACGAGATCCGGTCGGGCCGGGTCATGTCGACGCAGTGCATGTTCCACACCGCCCTCCAGCACGAGCGCGATCTCCAGATCAACTTCTGGGAGTCGCAGGCCCCGAAGATCGAGGGCCTCGGCGTCTCGGTCGCGGCCCCCGACTCGTCCCGCGCCATCGACTGGGTCGGCAAGCTCGACGGTTACGCCCAGTCCGTCGACCAGCGGGTGAAGATGGCCGGCTGGATGGAGACGTTCGCGCAGCGCGGCGGACAGCTCGTCATCCACGGCGCGGCCGTGTCGGACCTGGACTACTTCTCCCGTACGTACGACCTGGTCATGGTGTCGGCGGGCAAGGGCGAGCTGGTCTCGATGTTCGGCCGCGACGCGTCCCGTTCACCGTACGACGCCCCGCAGCGCGCCCTCGCCGTGGCGTACGTCCATGGTCTCGGCCCGCGCCCCGAGCACCCGGAGTTCGACGCGGTCCGCTGCAACCTGGTGCCGGGTGTCGGCGAGCTGTTCGTCATGCCGACGCTCACCACGTCGGGCCGCGCGGACATCCTGTTCTGGGAGGGCATCCCGGGCGGTCCGGTGGACGCGTTCAAGGGTGTCAAGGACCCCTCCGAGCACCTGTCCCTCACGCTGGAACTGATGGAGAAGTTCCTGCCGTGGGAGTACGCGCGAGCGACCAAGGTCGAACTGACCGACGCGAACGGGACGCTGGCCGGACGGTACGCCCCGACGGTGCGCAACCCCATCGGGCGGCTGCCGGGCGGGGGCCTCGTCCTGGGTGTCGCCGACGTGGTCGTCGCGAACGACCCGGTTACGGGGCAGGGCTCCAACTCCGCTTCGAAGTGCGCCGCGTCGTACCTCTCCTCCATCACGTCGCACGGTGACCAGCCGTTCGACGAAGCGTGGATGCAGTCGACGTTCGACCGGTACTGGGACACCGCGCAGCACGTCACCAAGTGGACGAACGCGATGCTGGGCGTACCGCCGGAGCACGTGCTGAACCTGATCGGCGCGGCGGGTGGCCTGCAGCCGGTGGCCGACCGCTTCGCGAACGGCTTCAACGACCCGTCGGACTTCGAGAACTTCTTCTACGATTCGGAGAAGACGAACGCGTACCTGGCGTCGGTCTCCGGTCCTGCCTGAGTGGGTGACCTGTGACACGGCGGTACTGGGTAGTGAGAGGGCCATCTCCTACCCAGTACCGCTCGGTCTGCCCAGCCGCCCGGCCGGGGTCAGTTCGGTCTACTCGTAGAGGTAGGCCGTCTTCGTGGGGCCGCCGCCGTGCCGCTCAATTCCCCACATGTAGGTGTTGCCCTCAGTGATGTTGAAGTTGAAGTGATCGCATCCCGCGTCCCCGCCGTCATCCTGTGATCCCACCAGAATCCAGTCGTTGACCTGGTTGGCAGCCCAAATCCAGAGCTTCCCCGTGACTCCCTTGCCGTCCGCGTACGAGTCGCAGACCGCGAACGAGTCCGGGTCGGAATCGTAGTGCTTCATGTATCCGACCCGGACTCCGTCCTTGTTGAGGCTGAGGACGGAGTCCGCCGCCTGAGCGGGGTTCGCGATACCGACCACGAGGGCGCCCGCCGCACACATGGTGGCGACTCGGGAAGTCCATGTTCTGAGCAACATTCCTTGAAGCTCCTTCGCTCGACCGTTCGAGTTGGTGTGAAGGAGTATCACTTCGGCGTCCTAGAGAGCCGGTAGAGAACCGCGTCCGAGGTCAGTCGTCCGGCGCCGAATCCGATCCGTAGCCCGCGTCCGACCCCGCCGACGCGCCGCGCGGCAGCTTCGGCGGGACGTAGGACTGCATCGGCTTCACCAGCGGGTCCGGCCGCACCGCGCCCAGCAGCGGATTCGAAGCGATCGGTGACACCTTCACCCGGGCCCCCGGCCGCGGCGCCTGGATCACCCGGCCGTTGCCCAGGTAGATCGCCACATGCGTGGCCTTGGGGAAGTAGATCACCAGGTCACCCGGTCGCAGATCCCGCAACGGCACCTTCGGCAGCTGCCGCCACTGCTCCTGGCTCGTCCGGGGGATCTCCCGCCCCGCGTGCGCCCACGCCTGCGACGTGAGCCCCGAGCAGTCGAAGGAGCCCGGCCCCTCCGCACCCCACACGTACGGCTTCCCGATCTGCCGTACGGCGTACTCCAGCGCCCGGCCGCCCAGCCGTGAGGGCGCCCGCGTCGCGGCCGAGCCGGGGCTGCCGAGCGCGCCCGAGGCCAGCAGGTCGCGCTGCGCCACGCCGGTGTTCCGCTCCTCCAGCTGTGCCAGATCGGTGAGCTGTTCCTCGGTCAGCGAGGCCAGCAGCTCCTCGACCTTCCTCAGCCGCACCCGTACCTCGTCGCGCTGCTTCTTCTGCTTCCTCGCCAGCGTCTGCCGCTTGTCGAGCGCGGACCGCTCCCTGGTCGCCAGCTCGTCCGCCCGCCGCTCGCCGCTCTCCAGCCGCGCGATCGTCGCCGCCCGGTCGTCGGCCGCCCGCTTCAGTACGTGGCCCTGCGTCAGCGCCTGCTGCGGGTCCCTCGCCAGCAGCAGCCGCAGGTACGGGGAGAGGCCGGTGCGGCCCTGGTACTGCTCGCGCGCCAGACGCCCCGCCGCGCCCCGGCTCTCGGCGAGCGCGAGCCGGGCCCTGGACAGGCCCGAGGTCACCTTCTTGACCTCGCCCAGCTGCTCCTTGACGGACTCCTCCGTCGCCTTGTACGTCTCACTGGCCTCTTCGGCCCGCTGGTACAGCTTCTGAAGCTCCGTCAGCAGCTCCGCGACGGTCGCCTCCGCGACGGTGGCCTCCCCGCGCACGGGAGACGGTGGGGAAGGAGGCCGGGGGGTGGGAGCGCCCGGTACCGCCGCGGTGGATGGGGCCGGCAGTGCCGTGAGCACCGTGGCGGCGGCCAGTGCCACCGTACAGACGGACTTGGAGAGTCTGCCTGACACGTCATCACCTCCGGTTCGTCGGCCGGGCGGTCCGGCCCATAGGTGATGATGTGCGGCGGCGTCGCGCCCGTGAGCGGGTGACTGGGCGGGTTGGGCCAACGCCGTCACCCGTCGAGGGGCAATGCGGGGAGCGACCGGCGTGGCTCCGGGCGGCCCGGGCGGGACGGGGGGAGGCGGACAAGGTGCGACCCCGCCCCCCGGCACAGGCGGGGACGGGGTCGTGGCCCTCGGGTTCAGCCGACGGGCGATGCTCAGCCGAGCTTGGCCAGCTGCGCCTCGATGGCGGCCTTCGGCTGCTCCGTCTTGCCCGCGAAGTTCTGCGCGTAGAAGGACACGAGCGTGTTGCCCTTGCGCACCGCCACGAACTGGGACGTGCTGGACTCGCCAGCGAGCTCGCTCGTCAGCGTGAGGGCGACCGCCTCGTCACCACCGGTGTAGGTGGCGGGGGCGACCTTGGTGTACTTCGTCTTGTCCGAGCCGGTGGTCACGGTGAAGCCGTCGCCGCAGGCCTCGCCCGCGGCGCGCAGCCCTGCGAGGGCCTCCTGGGCGCCCTTGCCGTCGTACGAGCCGAGGGTGTCCGACATGACCGTCATGCTGCCCAGTGCGGCCAGGCCGGACTCGAGCTTCTCCTCGGCCGAAGCGTCCTTGTCCGACTTCTCGGGCACCGTGGAGATCTTGCGCGGCGAGGACGCGGCGGGCTTGCCCACGGAACGGAGCGCGATGGCGTCGACGAGCGGCGCGCACTCGGCCTTGTCGGCGGTGGCGGCCTTCGCCACGGCGAGATCCGCCTTGGACACATTGGCGACCTTGTGGTTCTTCAGGTCGCCCTGGGCCAGGACGAGCTTGTCCAGCTCGGCCTGCGACAGGGCCTTCGCGGCGGGCTCGGCGGCGGCGGGCTTGTCAGCGGCCTTGCCGGCCGGCTTGTCGGCGCTCTTGTCGCCGCCGCAGGCGCTGACGAGCAGGGCCAGCGAGAGGGCGGAGGCGGCGACGGCGGTACGGCGGACAGTGGTGCGACGCATGAGACGGCAGTCCTCTGATTCGGTGAACAACGTTCGCCCCGCGCGAAGTTCACCCAGCCGGTGACACGCGGAATTGGCTCTGACCAGTGAACTTACGGCCTGCCTCAGCCTGGTGATCAACGAATTCGCCCCAGCACGACGATCGTGACGTCTGTGCAATCCCAGAGGCATTCAATCGATACGCGTTTCTGTACAACCCTCGCCCCCGCGCCCTCAGTCGAGAGGGAGCGCGTAGAAGTTGCGGCCGCGCCACAGCACGGCCGTGCCCCCGATCGTCTGGGCCCGGTACTGGGCCCCCGCTTCCGAGTCCTCCGCGCCCGGCTCCGTGACGCCGGAGTCCTGGAACTTCCACAGCCGCCGGCCGTCGCGCGCGCCGAACGCGGTGGCCTGCGTCCCGTTGAGCGCGAAGACCGTGCGGCCGCTGCCGCTGAGGGCGACACGGGGCGTGGCCGGGCCGGGGTACTCGGTGGAGCGCTTCCACTGCTGGGCGCCGGATGCCGTGTCGACGGCGTACACCTGGTTGAAGCCACTGGCGACGTACAGCGTCTTGTCGCGTACGACGCCGTGGCCGAAGCCGAAGGGGGCGTCGTCGGCGGGCCCCGTGGCGTCCTTGAGCTTCCAGAGCTTCTTGCCGGTCCGGGTGTCGTACGCCTGCAAGGCGCCGTCCGCCGCCGCGTAGAGCCGGCCCGAGGGGTCGTCGGTGGCGCCCGCGTCCGGGCGTACGCCGGGAAGGAACTTGCGCCACAGCGTCTTGCCGGTCCTGCGGTCGATGAGGACGAAGGCCGACCTGCCCTTCGCCTTCTTCTTCTGGTCCGCGGTGAGGGAGCCGGTGTCCTGGCGTACGAGCAGACTGCCGGGGCGGATTCCGACCGCCTCGTACCGGGGGACGGGGCCGGGGCGGCCGTTCGGCATCTCGGTGCGCCACAGTTCCTTGCGGGCGGCCATGTCGTACGCGAGGAGGTAGGTCCGCGTGCGCGTCACCTTGTCCTTCTTCCCGCCGAGGGTCTCGACCTTCCCCGAGAACCAGACGACGGAGCCTTCCGCGGCCACCCTCCCGCCCAGGGTGGCGCGGGCGTCCTTCTGGCCCTTGGTCAGGAGGGGGGCGTACGCCGCACGATGCTTGACCAGTCCGTTCTTCGCGGACAGCCAGAGGAAGTCGGTGGAGGTGACGACGAAGCAGTGGGTGTCGTCGGCGGCTTCGGGGCCGTACTTCGTACCGGCCGCCTTCTGCTCCCAGAGCGTGCGGCCGGTGCGCAGATCCAGCGCGGTCGTCAGTTCCTCGCCGGGGATCAGAAGCACCCGTTCGCGCCAGGGGCGGGGGATCGGACCGCCGGCCGTGAGCCCGACGGGGTGCTGGTAGTGCCAGAGGGGGTCCGGGGCGACCCCGGGCAGCGGCTTGCGGCGGGCGGCCGGCTTGGCGTCGCCCGCGTCCGTCCGGCGCGGGGGCGCGTCGTCGTCGCCGGAGACGGCCAGCACTGCGCCGCCGCCCACCACCAACCCCGCGGCGCCCGCCGCGATGCCGGCGAACAGCCCACGCCGGCTGAGGCCGCCGAGCCGGTGGCCCGCCCCTGCCGCAGTGGGTGCGGATGCGGTGGCCGGCGTCGGCGCGGGCCGGGCCGGCTGCGTCGGCTGCGGGGGAGCGGTGCGTACGACGGTCGCGGGCGTCGCGGGCGGCAGGGCGAGCGCGGTGGCGGGATGCGTGAGGGCGGGGGTGGCGGCGCCGGGTGTCGTTACGGTACGTCGCGGTGCGCGGAGGCGCCGGGTCAGCCCGCCGTCGATGTCCGCGGCGCCGGTGGTCGGGCCTGCGGCGCTTTCCCCTACCCGCCCGTTCCCGGCGGTGACATTCGCGGCTCCGCCGCGTGGGGGAGCAGGCCCCCAGACCTCCGGCCGCCCTTCGGGCGTGTCCTCGAACGCCGGGCGGGCTGGATCTGCCTCGGGTGGTAGCGCGTGGTGGCCGTTCGCCGGCCGGACTTTCAGCCCGTCCGGCGTTTGGGGACCGGGGTCCGGGGCGGAGCCCCGGTTCCGGGAAGGGGCGGGTAGGGGAACAAGGCTCTGCGGCCCCGCGCCCGCCTCCGCACTCGTCCCCGCTGCCCCAGCCGCCAGGCCCGCCCGGTTCGCCTGTCCCCCCAGGGCCGATACCAGCGTGTCCGGGAGCCAGCCGGGGCGGGCCAGGGCTGCCGCGCCCTCCAGGGCCAGTTCGGCCGCCAGGGCGCCGGGGGCCGGGCGGTCCGCCGGGGACTTGGCCAGGCAGCGGGCGATCAAGGCGCGCAACTCGGCCGGCACGGCGGTGAGTTCGGGCTCCGCGTGCGCGATGCGGTCGGCGGCGGCGCCCTGCGGGCCCGCCGCCCACGGGGTCGCCCCGGTCGCGGCGTACGCCAGGAGCAGGCCGAGGACGAACATGTCGGACGCGGGCCCGGGCTCCTGGCCCGCCAGTTGCTCCGGGGTGAGGTATCCGAGGCGTACGGACAACTGGCCGCCGGGCCCCGCTTCGGCGGCCGCCGCAGCGCCCAGCGCACCGAACGCCGTCAGCCGCGGCCCGTCGGCGGCCAGCAGCACGGTGTCGGCGGCGAGGCCGTGGAGTACGGCGCCGGTGGCGTGGACCCGGGACAGGGTCTCGGCGAGCGCGGCGCCCAGGATGCGTACGGCCGGCTCCGGCAGCGGCCCGGCGAGCGCGACCGCCTCGGCGAGGGTCAGCGCCGGCACGTAACCGGTGGCCGTCCACAGCTCGACGCCGTCGCTGCCGGCGGCGAGCGGGGTCTGCACCCAGCCGCCGGCCAGCCGTTCGGCCGTCTGTGCCTCGGACCGGAAGCGGCGGCGGAACGCGGGCAGGCCGGCCAGCTCCGGCCTGGCCACCGCGACCACGGCCTTCGCACCGTCGGGAGCGTGCGCCACGTACTGCACCGCGCTCGCCGTCTCGCGCAGGCGCAACAGCAGGGCGTACGGCCCGATTCGGCGTGGATCGTCCTGACGCAGCGCCTCCAAGGCGCACCCCCTGTGGTCGCCGTGATCACCGTGATCACCGTACCGGGCCGCCGGTGTTCCTGCGGTCACAGTGGCCACGTCCGGCACAACCGCCGATCTTATGGGGCGGTGTCCGGTTTCGACCAGGGCCATCTGGGCCGGTGGCGCTCGCGCCCGTCCGGCGCGTACTCGTACTTCCAGCCGCGCTGGAGCCCCAGCCGCTTGCTGTACCCGGCGGGGACGCGCAGGTAGGCGTGCACGGTCGGCGGCCCGCCGTCGTCGTCCGGCACGGGCACCTCGTACCACTTCGGCGGGTGTCCGGTCGGCCCGACCAGGACCGGCAGCACCCGCCCGTCCAGGGGGCCGCCCACGAAGGGGGTGTTCTCGCTTCTCACCCGGCCAGTCTCGCAGGACGAGCAGGGCGAGGGGTCACAGCAGGTGCGCCGCCTCCGCGATCACCGGGATCACCCGCCGCGCCAGCACCCCCGCCGGGCCGTCCGCCGTCTCCGTCGCCAGCGCCGCCCGCGTCACGGCCGCCGTCTGCGGGTCCGTCGCCGCCGTCACGGTCAGCAGCGCGATGAAGTGGTCGACGAGCCAGTCCCGCAGCTCGCCCACCGGCGGCTGCTTGTCCTCGTCCAGCCAGATGAGCGAGGCCGCTTCGACGGCCGTGATCCAGGTGCGGACCATCATCCGCAGCCGTGGCCCGGCCGTCCCCGCCACGCCGAGGTGGGTCAGGATCTGCTCGGCCGCGGCCCGCCGCACCCCGTCCACTGTCGCGGTCGTACGAGAGGTCTCGGCGACGCTGCCGCCCTGGAGCAGCGCGCTGAACCCTGTGTCGTGCTGGTCGACGAAGGTCAGGTAACGGTCGAGGGCGCGGGTGAGGCGCCGGGTGAGCGGCCCGGTCTGCGGTTCGGCGAAGCACAGCTTCAGCTCGTCGGCGGCGGAGCCGAGCGCGGCCTCGTACAACTGCTGCTTGCCGCCCGGGAAGTAGCGGTACACGAGCGGCCGCGACACCCCGGCCGCCTCCGCCACGTCGTCCAGCGAGACCTCCTCGGGCGCCCGGTGCGCGAAGAGCGCCAGGGCGGCGCCGAGGAGCTGACTGCGACGCTCCTCGACGCTGAGCCTGCGGTACGCGGGGGTGGCTGGGGTGGTTGCTGCCGGGGTCATGTCGGCAGCGTAACCATAGATTTGACCGTTTACGCGAGGAGTCCCGAGCTCTTCCAGAGCTTGCGGCCGACGCCCTGGAGCACACCGATGTCGTCCAGGAAGTCGGTGAGCCGCTTCGCGCCGTTCTGCATGACCTCCGTGCGGTGGCCGCTCGCCTTGACCTGGGCCACGGCCTCGCGGCGGTCGAGGCCGACGTTCTCGTACACCTTCGGATTGACGAAACAGGTCGAGAAGACGCGGGCCGCCTCGCCGCAGCTCACCCGGGTCAGCTCGCGCTCCCAGGCCGGGGCGGTCACCATCTGGCGGCGCAACTCCTCGCGGGCGTACCGGACGTGGCGCGCCTCCTCGACCACGTGGATGCGGGTCACGCCGCGCACCAGGGTCTGGACGCGCTCGTCCGGGAAGGTCAGGCGCTGCATCCAGTCGAGGATCTCCTCGCCGAGGAGGGTGGCCGCGAAGGACCCGGGTGTCGTCGAGACGGTCTTCAGGACGCGCGCGAGGTTGTGGTAGAGGCGCGGCACCGGGTACGAGGGGGCGCCGCCCTTCTGGATCATCTTGGCGAACATCATCGAGTGCCGGCACTCGTCGGCTATCTCGGTGAGCGCGTACCGCACGTGGTTGCTGGTCACGGACTTGTCGTAGATGTGCCTGACCAGCAGCTGCATCAGGATGATCTCGAACCAGATGCCGAGGGAGGCGAGGGACGCGGCCTCGTGCCGTGCCAGGTCCATGCGCTGCTCCTCGGACATCTTCCGCCAGAGCGGGGTGTCGTAGAGCGACACGAGCTCGGGCGGCCAGAACCACTTGCCCTCCTCGACCGGGGCAGCCCAGTCGAGTTCCGTCTCGGGGTCGAAGGAGTGCTTGGCGGACGACTCCAGCAGGCGCTCGGCGACCTGCTCACGGTCCTTGAGGAGGCCGAGTGCGTCGCTGAGGACGTCGCGTTCGGTCACTGTCGTCATGGCGGGGGACACCTCACGGGTGGCATTCGGGGGTACGGGGGTCGTCCCCCGAAAGGGGCGGTCTCGCGGTCACAGCTGCGTTCCCGTCTTATGAGACTGCTTGTCAGCAAGCCAGTCAATCCCCTGTGCACGACTTATTGACCGGCTTGTTGACCCGTCGTCTATCAGCGTGTGACGCTGCCAACTATTGGTCCCAGTAAGGGATATAGAGGCAAAGGGAGGCGTCAGTGTCGACGCACGAGCTCTACACCAAGGCCCCGTCCGACCCGATGTGGCAGGTGCCGGCCTCCGGCGCGGCACGCTTCAGCTGGGAGTACGACGAAGGTCGCGCCCGTCTCCTCGCGCTCTACCAGAAGGGCAAGGACAAGCAGTGGGACGGCGCGACCCGCATCGACTGGGACATCGAGGTCGACCCGTACGACCCGCTCGGCACCCCCGACGAGGCGCTCAACCTCTACGGCACCCGCCACTGGGCGAAAATGACCGAAAAGGACAAGGGCGACCTGCGCCGGCACTACTCCTCCTGGCAGTTCAGCCAGTTCCTCCACGGCGAGCAGGGCGCGATGGTGTGCGCGGCCCGGATCGTCGAGTCCGTCCCCGACCTCGACGCGAAGCTGTACTCCGCCACCCAGACCATGGACGAGGCCAGGCACGCGGAGATCTACAGCCGCTTCCTGCACGAGAAGGTCGGGATGCTCTACCCGGTCAACGACAGCCTCCAGGGCCTGCTGGGCGACACTCTGCGCGACTCCCGCTGGGACATGCCGTACCTCGGCATGCAGGTCCTCATCGAGGGCCTTGCGCTCGCGGCCTTCGGCATGATCCGCGACACCACGGACAAGCCCCTGCCCAAGCAGATCCTCGCGTACGTCATGCAGGACGAGGCCAGGCACGTGGCCTTCGGGCGGATGGCGCTGCGCGACTACTACAAGCAGTTGTCCGACGCCGAACTCCGGGAGCGGGAGGAGTTCGTCATCGAGGGCTGCTACCTGATGCGCGACCGGCTGCGCGGGGTCGAGGTGCTGGAGAACTTCGGCGTGTCGAAGAAGGAGGCCGAGGAGTACACCGAGCAGTCCGAGTTCCTGCACCTCTTCCGCAAGCTGCTGTTCAGCCGCATCGTGCCGTGCGTCAAGGACATCGGCCTGTGGGGCGAGCGGCTGCAGAAGGCCTACCTCGACATGGGGGTCTTCGACATGGGCGACTCCAATTTGGACCTCCTCATGACCCAGGACGAGGAAATCGCCGAAGCGCTCGACAAGCAGCGCTTCGAGGCGGAGGACGCGGCGCGGGTGGCGGAGATCGAGAAGGCGATCACGGACGGCGCGGCCTGACCGGTGGCCGCCGGCCGGCTCGACCGGTCACGCGGCTGCGCCGCCGGGGGCCGGAAACGTCGTACGCAACGTGAAGGCCTCCGGCGTCGGGCCGTGCTCGCGCAGGCGCAGGAGCGCCTTCTCGGCGTCCGCCACCGTCGGGCGGCGGCCCGCCTCCACCCACCACAGCGCCGTCATCGACTCCTTGACGCGCTCGAACCACTCGTTGCGCCGGCCGAGCAGCTCCCGGTGCTGCCCCTGGTACATGAAGGCCGTCAGAGCGTTCACGTCTCGCCATACGGTCAGGTTGATGATCAGCCACTCGTCCCCGAACACCTGCACGTCCGTCGCGTCGCCCCCTCGCTCTGCAGCCGCCATCCCTCTCTTCGGAGGGAATCCCTGCCTTCAGGCGGGGAGGGAATCCGATCTCTGGGTTGCTCTGACTCGCAGGCTGGAGCGGGTGTTTCTGCTGCTCGATGTACTGCTTGACGATGCTCAGCGGTGTCCCGCCGCATGATCCGGTGAAGTAGGAGCGCGACCAGAACCGGCCGTGCGTGATGAAGCGGTTGACGCGGCTGGTGAACTCCTGTCGCAGGTAGCGCGAGAAGACACCCTTGAGGGAGTTCACGAGCGAGGACAAGGTGACCTTGGGCGGATAGGTGCACCAGCAGGTGCATGTGAGTCTCGTCGCCGTTGGACTATTCGTGCTCCGCCTCGAAGTTCTGGCAGGCGTTCCTCGTGCTCTCTTGGCACGTTGGGAACGGAGGAGCCGATGTCGGCAAGCAAGCGTCGAGGGTGGCTTGCCTGGCGTACCGGTCCTGCGTCACACGTTCGGGTGAGGGCCGGCGGAAGGCCGCGGCGGGTGTATGCGGCAGGCATATCTTCGGCATTGCCGGTCTGACCAGACCTTGAGGGGGTGAGGCTGGATGATTCGAGCGTACAAGTTCCTCATGCGGCCCACCGTGGGACAGGCGATCGCGCTGGGCGAGATGCTGCGGGATCACTGCTCGCTCTACAACGGTGCGTTGCAGGAACGCCGCGACGCCTACCGGCACGCCTCGAAGACGAGCATCAAGTACGGACAGCAGTCCGCGCAGCTCAAGGAGATCCGGGCGTTCGACCCCGAGCGTCAAGGACGCTGGTCCTTCTCGTCACAGCAGGCCACCTTGCGTCGTCTCGACAAGGCGTTCGCGGCGTTCTTCCGCCGGACCAAGGCCGGGGACAAGCCCGGCTATCCCCGCTTCCGGGGCGTCAACTGGTTCGACACCGTCGACTTCCCAAAGGACGGGGACGGCTGCCGGTGGGACTCGACTCCGCACGACCCGGTGACCCGCGTCCGCTTCCAAGGCGTCGGGCATGTCAAGGTCAACCAGCACCGGCCGGTGGCCGGCAAGGTCAAGACCGTGTCGGTCAAGCGCGAGGGCCGCAAGTGGTACGTCGTCCTCACCTCTGAGCAGCCCCCGCCCGAGCCGCTGCCCAAGACCGGCTCCGTGGTCGGTATCGATCTGGGCATAGCGTCGTTCCTGACCGACTCGGGCGGCGAGCATGTCCTCAACCCGCGCCACGGCCGGAAGGCTGCCGCGAAACTGGAGGCCGCACAGCAGGCGCTGAGCCGTTTCCCCCGGTGCAAAGCCAAGAATCGCACCCGCAACCACCAGCGGGCGGTGGAGAAAGTCGCGGCCCTGCACGGCAAGGTGCGCCGCCAGCGCCTCGACCACGCGCACAAGACCGCGCTCGGCCTGGTTCGCTCGCACGACTTCATCGCGCACGAAGACCTCAAGATCCGCAACATGAGCAAGACCCCGAAGCCGAAGCCCGACCCCGAGACGCCGGGCAGTTTTCTGCCCAACGGGGCCGCGAGCAAGGCCGGACTGAACCGAAGCATCGCTGACGCCGGATGGGGGGTGTTCCTCGCGATCCTGAACGCAAAGGCTGAAAGCGCCGGGCGGGAAGTGATGGCCGTGGACCCCCGCAACACCTCCCGGCGGTGTCCCGAATGCGGGCACACCGCGAAGGAGAACCGGCCCACACAGGAGAAGTTTCACTGCGTCAGCTGCGGCCACCGCGCGCACGCTGACACCGTCGGAGCACTCAACGTTCTATGGGCCGGGCTGGTCCGTCGCAACGCCAACCAGGCATAGCGAGAAGCCACCCCGTTTACAGGGTGGAGGAGTCACATGAAACCGTCGGAGCCGTATCGGCCGCCGCGTTCACCGGGTCCAGGGCGTCCACGAAGTCCTTCAGTTCCGGCGAGTCGAGCGGGAACTTGAGGCGGGAGATGTTCACTTGGGCGAGTTCGTACGCGGCGGATGCGGCAGCGGGAGCGGCGGATTCAGTAGTCATGACCGCACGACAAGCGCGTGCGGCGAGCGCACAGCGTCCGTTTCGCGGACCGAGACGACAACGCGTCGAGCGACCGTCAGTCGTCCAGCGCCGCCAGCATCACGGCCCGCGCGATCGGCGCCGCGCTGCCCCCGCCGCTGATGTCGGCCCGGTCCGCCGACGCGTCCTCCACGACGACCGCGACCGCGACGGCCGGCTGACCGTCGCCGCGCTCCTGCGCCCAGGAGATGAACCAGGCGTACGGCGTCCCCGTGTTGTCGGTGCCGTGCTGCGCCGTGCCCGTCTTGCCGCCGACCCTGACCCCCGGGATGGCGGCGTTCGTGCCCGTCCCGTTCTCCACGACGTCGACCATCATCTGCTGGAGCTGCGTGGCCGTGGACGGGTTCATCGCCTGGTGCAGGGACTTCTGGCTGTTCTGCGAGACGACGTCGCCGTCCGACCGCGTCGTCCTGTCGACCAGATACGGGGCTTTGAGTTCGCCGCCGTTGGCGACCGCCGCCGCGACCATCGCCATCTGGAGCGGTGTCGCCCTGGTGTCGTACTGGCCGATGGAGGAGAGCGCGAGCTGATCGGCGGTCATGCTGGTGTCGAAGTTGCTCCTGGACACCCGTGAAGGGATCCTCAGCCCGTCGTCGTTGAAGCCGAACTTCCGTACCGTGTCCAGCATTCCGGCCATCCCCACCCGCACGCCCAGCTCCGCCATCACCGTGTTGCACGAGACCCGGATCGCGAACTCCAGCGACGCGTTGCGGCAGCCGCTCGCCTCGTTGGGGAGTGTGGTGCTGGTGCCCGGCAGGACGTACGGATCTGGTGTCTTCGTCGGCGCGTCGAGGTCGGTCACCACCTCGGTGTCGAGGGCCGCCGCCGCCGTCACGACCTTGAAGGCGGACCCCGGCGGATACGTCTGCCGGATCGCCCGGTTGAGCATCGGCTGACTCGGCGAGCCGTTCAGCCGCGCCCACGCGTCCGTGACCCGCTTCCCGGTCCCGGAAAGCTCCTCGGGATCGTACGAAGGGCTGCTGACCAGCGCCAGGATCTTCCCCGTCGACGGCTGGACCGCAGCGACGGCGCCCTTTCTGCCGCCGAGCCCGTTGTACGCCGCCCGCTGGACCGCGCCCTTGATGGTCGTGACGGCGTGGCCGCCGGGCCGGCGCGAGCGCGTGATCTCGTTCCACAGGGGGAGCGGGGCGAGCATCGAGGCGGTGCCGGAGAGCACGTCGTCCTCGGCGTTCTCGATGAGGGTCGTGCCGTACGTCTGGGAGGCGTAGCCGGTGACGGGCGCGTACAACGGGCCGTGCGGATACGTTCTTTCGAACCGCAGCCGGTCACCGCTGTCCCTGGACCCGGTGACCGGCTTCCCGTCGACGACGATGTTGCCGCGCTTCTGTTCGTAACGGGTGATGGTCTGGCGGCGGTTGGCGGGGTTGTCGTCGAGCGCCTCCGCCTGGAAGACCTGGATACGGGCCGCGTTCAGCAGCAGCGCGACGAGCAGCAGCAGGCAGAACCCGGCCGCGCGACGGATGTAGCGGATCACTGGTCCTCCTCCACGACGGGCGCGATGACGCCGGTCTCGACGTGCTCGGGCTGTGGCCGGCGGGCCGAGTCGCTGACCCGGATCAGCAGCGCCACGATGATCCAGTTGGTGACGACGGACGAACCGCCCTGTGCGAGGAACGGCATCGCCATGCCGGTCAGCGGGATCAGTCCCGTCACGCCGCCCGCGATGACGAACACCTGGAGGGCGAGGATCGAGGCGAGGCCGATCGAGAGCAGCCGCCCGAACGGATCGCGCAGCGCGAGGCCCGCCCGGTAACCGCGGGCCACGAGCAGGGCGTACAGCAGGAAGACTGCGGTGAGTCCGGACAGGCCGAGCTCCTCGCCCGCCGTCGCCAGGATGAAGTCGGACTTGGCGGCGAAGCCGATGAGGATGGACTCGCCCGCGCCGAGCCCCGCGCCGAGCATGCCGCCCGCCGCGAACGCGAAGAGCGACTGGGCGAGCTGGCCGGGGCCCTGGCCGGCGTCGATGGAGGCGAAGGGGTGCAGCCAGTCCTGGACGCGGCTGTGGACATGCGGTTCGAGCGAGCCGACGACGAAGGCGCCGACCGCCGCGAGGAGCAGGCCGACGGCGATCCAGCCGGTGCGGCCCGTCGCGACGTACAGCAGGATCACGAAGAGTCCGAAGAAGAGCAGCGAGGTGCCGAGGTCGCGTTCCAGGACGAGTACGCCGACGCTGAGCAGCCAGATCGCGACGATGGGGCCGAGCACGCGGCCCGTGGGCAGCTGGAGTCTCCAGATCTTGCGGCCGG
Source organism: Streptomyces sp. TRD_SC_5 (assembly GCF_056836825.1). NCBI lineage: Bacteria > Bacillati > Actinomycetota > Actinomycetes > Kitasatosporales > Streptomycetaceae > Streptomyces > Streptomyces sp. TRD_SC_5. Next base: position 5,041,749 of record NZ_JBWZZS010000001.1, read on the forward strand.
TGTAGGCGAGGGCGTTGCGGTTCGCGGCGAGGTAGGCGGCGAAGAAGACGGCCAGCAGGATTTTCGCGAACTCGCCGGGCTGGAAGGAGAAGCCGCCGACGCGGATCCAGATCTTCGCGCCGTTGATGGCGGGGAAGAAGATCGGCACGGTCATCAGGACGAGGGCGGCGGCCACCGAGATGTACGCGTACCGCTGGAGGACGCGGTGGTCGCGGAGCAGGATCACGACGCCGATGAAGAGCGCGACGCCGAGGGTGGACCAGACGAGCTGGGTGGGCGCGGCCTGGTCCTTCGGCGTCTCCAGGTCGAGGCGGTAGATCAGCACCAGCCCGAGGCCGTTGAGGAGGACCGCGATGGGCAGGAGCAGCGGATCTGCGTACGGGGCGCGGAAGCGGACGGCGAGGTGGGCGAGGAGCGCGAGGACGCCGAGGCCCGCGCCGTAACCGGCGGCGTCGGGGGGGACGGTGCCGTCCTTGGTGAGGCCCACGTCGATGTAGCCGAACACGGCGATGAGGACGGCGCCGACGAGGAGCGAGAGTTCGACGCCGCGACGCTTGGGAAGGCGTACGTCGGGCGGGGGAGCGTCCACCGTCGTTGCGGTCATGTCAGGCAACGTAGCAAGCGGGCAGGCTGTATGTCCGTATATGTGTACTCACGCCCGAGGAGTTCGCGCAACGGGAGCGGAACCCTTCGGGCGTGAGCGGTGTGCGGTTACGGCCGGTTCCAACGGCGCGTCAGCACCAGCGCGGCGCGGCGCCGATGTTCGAGATGTAGTGCGCCGAGCCCCAGGCCCAGGTGCCGTCGGTGAGCAGGTACCAGCGGTCGTTCCCGTGCACGTTGCCGCCGCGGGTCTTGCAGAAGATGTGGACGATCGCGCCATAGGGCTTGTTGCCGATGACCCGGCTGCTGCGGGTGGGCTTGTCGCGCAGCAGCAGTCCGGACTTGGCTATGACACGCCCCTTGTACGAGCGGCTCTCGGCCGGGGGCTTCACGGGTTCCGCTGCGGCGAGCGCGGGGCCCGCGGCGGTGAGGGCGGCGACGGCGCCTGTGGCGACGCACAGGCCGAGCCTGGAGAGCGGAGACCGGGGGAGCAGGGGCATGGTGGCTCCTGACAGGTGAGAGGCCTTCGCCGCGGCGAAGGGCGGCGGGGCGCGCCGGTTCGTAGTGAACCGGTCCCCGACTCGCCCGGTTTACGCTATTTTCGCCACTCGGTGATCGCAACCCGTCACTCTGCGTGCGCCACGCACGGGGCGCTCGGTGCTTCTCCTGCGGTGCCGGGTGGTTCTCCGGCCCCTACTACCGGTCCAGGTCCTCCGCTGCCTCCGGCAGCCTCAGCGTCGCGACCGCCCCGCCGTCCGGCGCGTTCGCGAAGCTCAGTTCCGCGCCGATGGCCTCCGCCTGCCCCACGGCGATCGTCAGGCCCAGACCGTGCCCCTTGCCGCCGGCGTGCGGCTCGGTCCTGAAGCGCTGCGGGCCGTGTTCCACGAGGTACGCGGGAAAGCCCTCGCCGTGATCGCGCACCGTCACCACCGGCCCGTCCACGGTCATTACGACCGGCTCGCGGCCGTGCCGGTGCGCGTTGCCGATCAGATTGCCCAGCACCCGCTCCAGCCGCCGCCGGTCGGTCTCCACGCAGGTGTCCCGTACGATCCGGACCTCCGTCGGCGCCCCCGGCCCGCGCGTGCCCCTCGCCACGCGCTCGGCGAGCGGTCCGATCCGGTGCACGTCCGGGCTGATCTGCTCGCTGCCCGCGTCGAGCCGGGAGATCTCCAGCAGGTCCTCGGTCAGCAGCCGCATCGCCCGTACCCGGTCCTGGACGAGCTGGGTCGGCCGGCCGGGCGGCAGCAGCTCCGCCGCCGCGTGCAGACCGGTCAGCGGGGTGCGCAGCTCGTGGGCCACATCGGCGGTGAAGCGCTGCTCGCTCTGCAGCTTGCCCTGGAGCGTGGAGGCCATGGTGTCCAGGGCGCCGGCGACCGTGGCCACCTCGTCCTGGGGGCGTGAACCGGCTTTCGTGCGCGGATCGTTGACGCGGGCGTCGAGGTCTCCCGCGCTGATCCGGCGCGCCACCCCGGCGGTCTGGTGCAGGCGGCGCGTCACGCGGGTGACGGCGAAAACGCCGACGAGCAGTGTCGCGGAGATGGCGAGGAAGGACGAGCCGACGATGGCCCGGTCCAGGCCCGTGATCGTACTGACGCCCTGGCTGTAGTCGATCTCGGCGGCCATGGCGCGCCGGTCGGCCGGCGCCGCCGCCCACATGGTCGGGCGGCCGTCGTGCTCGCTGACGAGCGTGCCGTGCCGGCCGGACAGGGCGAGGTCGCGCAGCGAGGCGGGCAGCCCCTCCGGGTCGATGCCGGTGTCCGGCGGCAGCGGATCGCCGGCTTCGTACGCCCGAGTCGCCTCCTGCAGCCTGGTGAGCGCCTTCTCGCGGGCCTGGTTGAGGGTCTGGTGCGTTACGGAGACGTGGACGAGCGCGCCGAGGAGCGCCGCGAGCGCGCAGCACATCACGGTGATGAAGGCGGCGGCCTTCCAGGTGAGCCGCCCGGTCCAGGCGGGCAGGCGGGGCCTCATGGGCGACTGCCGGGGGTGGTCGTGTGCGAGTGGGAAGGCAGCGTCTCGCCGCTCTCCTCGTCCACCCGCAGGATTTCGTCGTGGGTGGGGAGCATGGCGTGCTGGTGGTCGTCCCAGGACCATGCCGTCCTGTACTCGTATCCCGGCAGGTTCGACGGCGCCCGGATGATGAGGTCACGGCTCGCCAGCGAGACCCCGATCACGGCGTCGGTGGTGCCCATGATGCGGGTCAGCCGGCCCTTCTCGGCCAGGTAGCAGCGCACCGCGAGCTGACCCTTGGGCAGGGAGACGCCGATGATCAGCTCGGCGTTGCCGTCGCCGGTGAGGTCGCGGTAGTACGCCTTCAGTACGGGACACGACTCCGGCTTCGTGTCGCAGGCCCGGAGCTGCCCGGCGGTCTCCTCGTACACCCCGTCGGGCCCGCTGAGGGTGTCGGGATGCGCGGCCTGCTCGGCCTGGACGACGGCCACCGGATCGACCTCGCGCACGTCGTCGCCCGGCACCCCGATCCCGCGAACCGTCTCTGTTTCGCCCTCGCCGTAGTCCATGGGAGGGGCCGTGGCGGGCGGCCGCTCGGGCCACAGGCGGGTCGGACCGATGGCGGTGGGTGTGGGCCCGGCGCTCTCGAGCTCGCCCGCGTCGGCGCAGCCCGACAGCGCGAACAGCGCCGACAGCGCTGCGGCGGCGGACAGGAGCAGCAGTGCCGCGCGGGCGGGGCGGTGCGCGCTCAAGGCTCCCCTCTCAGCGGGGCCGAGGTCGTGCGAGTCGTCCCGTAGACCTTATGGGCAAGAATGTGGCTTTTCTACTTCGCGTCTACTTCGCGCGCAGCCTGCTTCGGCGGCTCAGCGCTGGTAAGGATTCTGCCCGGGCTGGTGCTGCGGGGGAGCCTGCCCGTACGCCTGGTCGCCGCCACCCTGGGCCTGCGTCGCCTCGAGCTGCTCGGCCTGCTCCTTGCCGACCTGCTGCTCGGCGCCGCAGAAGGTGCACTGGGTCGCGTACTTCGTGGAGAACGGGAACAGCGGGACGAAGAACAAGGTGAACTTGCTGACGCGCTTCTTGAGCGTGTGCGCGGCGGGATTGCCGCAGCGCCCGCACACCAGCGTGATGATGGCCAGTTGGTAGAGATAGCTCTTGCTGCCAAAGATGATCATTCGATGGACCCCTCCGTGCCGTGCCGAGTCGCTCGGTGCCGTGATCAGCGCGTACGCCCTGTGCTGTCGAGTCTGCACCAAGCGGACCGGGAAGGGGCATTGCCCCTGTGGCTCCGGTACTGCTCCCATGGGCTGGGGATGGTGATGGGGCATGACGGCACTGAGGATCGTACCGACGCGGCACCAGGGGCAGGAGCGGCTGTACGTCAGCCTGCCCGACGGCACGAGCATCGCCTGGTACGACCGGGAATCCGGGCGCGTCAGTCTGCTGGCGGACGACGGGAGGGAGGCCGTACTGGCCGCCCTCGCCCCGTACGTCACAGGGCCTGTCACGGTGGGGCCGCCGCCGGTCCCCACGGCCGATGACCTGGCCCGCCTCGCCCTCCACCCGGACGACGACCTGGCGCCGAACCGTCCCGGCGAGGCGCTGTACGCGGCGCTGGCGCGGACCTCGGGCGGGCCGGCGCGCCGCCGCTTCCGTAGCGACCCGCTGCGCGACGCGCTGGCGGCGGAACAACTGCTGGGCGAGGAACTGGACCGCTTGGAGGAGACGGGGGCGGGGGCGGGCTGGCGCGTACTGCACTCGATCCCACTGCCGGGCGGGGCGCACATCAGTCACCTCCTGATCGGCCCGGCCGGCGCGCTGAGCGTACGCACGGTGCACGCGGGGAACGGGCGCGGCCGCGTCAGGATCGCCGACCCCCTGGTGGCCGTCGGCCGCGCCGAGCCCCTGCCACAGCTGCGCTGGGCCCGCCGCGACGCCGAACGCGCGTCGTTCGCCCTGACGGCGTCGGTACGCCCGGTGCTGGCGCTCGCGGGGGCGGGAAGGGTGGACCCGGCGCCCACGCTGCGCGATGTGCGGGTGCTGAGGGAGTACGAGGTGAGGACGCTGGCCCGGGCGGGCGGCGTCCTGAAGCCGGCGGACGTCGAGTCCCTGTACGCGACGGCCCGCAACCGCCGAACCTGGCTCTGCCGCTGACGAACGCGGGTGGCGGCGGAAGGCTGGGCGCGTACGCCGCGCACCGGGCTGCCCCCTCGCCCCGCCGGACGGACTGAACACCCCGCCCCGCCCCGCCGCGAACCCCTCGCGGCCCCGCCGCGCATGGGGCTCCGCCTCCGGCCTCGGTCCTCAAATGCCGGACGGCTGCATTTCCCGGACACGGGCCAGGTCGAATTCCCCTTCCGGGGGCGGAATTTCGAGTTGTCCGGAGTGAGGCGGACTTCCCGGCTCGGGCGAAGAAAAAGAGCCCGTCCGGCGATTGAGGACACGCGGCGGCAGCCGCAAGGGACAAAGCGGGAAAGGGGCGGGGCGGGGCACTGCGAAGGCGCCCGCCGCGGCGCCGGGCGCGCCTGCGAGGCGCGAAGGTGGCGGCTGCCGGGCGGCGGAGCCGCGTATGGGACGGCTGGGGCCGGGATGTTCAGCCCGTCCGGCGCTTGAGGACCGCGGTCCGGGGCGGGGCCCCGTGTGGCCTCGGTGGGCCGTCCGCGCGCCCGCCCGCCCGCGCCCGCCCCGCTCAGCGGTCCGCCCCCCGCCCCCCGCTCACCGATCCGCCGGACGCAACCGCTGGACCGTCGTGGTCGCGTGGCGGCCGACGTCCTGGCGTACCTCGGCCAGCACACCCGCGCCCACCTTCCGGTACGGCACGTCCCCGAGCCCGATCGCGACGATCCGCTCCTCGCCCTCGTCCGTCACCCCGGCCAGCGCCTCCCGCGCCTGCGCCCGCACCGCCGGTGTCAGCGGGCTCGACAGCAGCGGGTCCGCGTCCCCCGGAAGCACGAGCACCAGCGCCCGCGGGTGCCGCGCCGTGCCCGTGTAGCCGGCGACGGCCGCGTCACGCGTGTCCGAATGCCGCACCTTCACCCAGGACTTGGCGTCCTGAGTCCGGTAGCGCGAGGCCAGGCCCTTGCACACCAGCCCCTCCACCCCCTGGCCCACCAACGCCTCGTACCAGATCAGCGCCTGCTCGCGGTCGGTCGTCGCCAGCACCCGCTGCACCTGCGGACCCGCCCCGGCCTCCTCCAGGACGGCGCCGAGCAGCTCCCACCGCTGCTCCAGCGGCAGTTCGCGTACGTCGCGCCCCGGCACGGCCAGTACGTCGAAGGCGACGTACGCCACCACGACCCCGTCCGCCACCCGCGCGGCGTGCGGCCGCATCAGCTGCGCGAACGCGAACGCCCCGTCCGCCCACGCGCACACCTCCCCGTCCAGGACCAGCCCCGCCGGCAGCGCGCCGACCGCCGCCGCGATGTCCGGGAAGTCGAGCGCCATGTTCCGCCCCGAGCGGGACTGGAGCACGGCCGCGCCCCCGTCACCCCGCGCGAACGCCACGCACCGGAACCCGTCCAGCTTGACGCTGTACTGCACCCCGCCCGGCAGCCCGTTCGCCGCCGGGATCTCCGCCGCCGTCCGGGGCCGCATCACCTGGACGGGCGGTACGACCGTGACCACGCCGCTCACCCCTTCGGCAGCGGATGGGCATGGTCCGGATCGACCAGCGGGCCGAGCAGGTCGCCGTACCGCTCCAGCCGTACTCCGATGTCCCCGGCCCGGAAGACGAGCCGCGCCGGGTCCGCCCGCCCGTCCTCCACCTCGCCCCAGGCCACCGGCGTCGAGACGGTCGGCTCGGTCTTCGCCCGCAGCGTGTACGGCGCGGCGGTCGTCTTCGCGGCGGCGTTCTGGCTGAAGTCGACAAAGACCTTCCCCGGCCGCAGCGCCCGCGTCATCCGGTGCACGACCAGCTCCCCGAGCGCCTCCTGCGCCTCCACCGCGAGCCCCTTCGCGTACGCCGACACCTCCTCGGACGGCGTCGGCTCCAGCGCCGCCAGCAGATGCAGCCCCTTGGAGCCGGAGGTCTTCGCGTACGCCTCGATGCCGTCCGCCGCGAGCCGCTCCCGCAGCCACAGCGCGACCTCGGCGCACTCCGCGACACCCGCCGGCGCCCCGGGGTCGAGGTCGAGGACCAGCCGGTCGGCGATGCCCGGATCGGGGGCCAGCCACTGCGGCGTATGGAACTCCACCACCAGGTTCGCCGCCCACATCAGCGTCGGCAGGTCCTGAACGACGACCTGGCGCGCCGTCTGCCCCTCGGTGCGCGAGACCTCCGCCGTCCGCACCCAGTCGGGCGTACCCTGCGGCGGATTCTTGGTGAAGAACAGCTGCCCGTCGGGGCCGTCCGGATAGCGCAGGAACGACACGGGCCGGTCGCGCAGATGCGGCAGGAACGCGTCCGCGGTCGTTGCGTAGTAGTGCAGCACCTCGCCCTTGGTGGTCCCGGTGGCGGGATAGAGGACCTTGTCCAGATTGCTGAGCGCCAGGCGCCGCCCCTCCACCTCCGTGATAGGCGACATACGATGAGAATCCCACGTATTCATCATTAAAGGCTTCTCAAGGGGGCGAAACGTGCGATCCATCTGGAACGGTGCCATCTCCTTCGGCCTGGTCAGCATCCCGATCAAGCTGGTGAACGCCACCGAGCACCACTCGATCTCGTTCCGCCAGATCCACACCGCCGACGGCGGCCGCATCCGCTACCGGAAGGTCTGCGAGCTCGACGGCGAGGAGATCCCGTCGTCCGAGATCGGCAAGGGGTACGAGGAGCCGGGCGGCGGCATCATGCCGATCACGGACGACGACCTGGCCGCGCTCCCGCTGCCCACGGCCAAGACGATCGAGATCGTCGCCTTCGTTCCGGCGGCCAGGATCGACCCCCTCCAGATGGACTCGGCGTACTACCTGTCCGCGAGCGGTGTGCCTGCCGCCAAGCCGTACGTCCTGCTGCGCGAGGCACTCAAGCGCAGCGACAAGGTGGCGGTGGCCAAGTTCGCGCTGCGCGGCCGTGAGCGGCTTGGCATGCTGCGCGTCGTGGACGACGTCATCGTCATGCACGGACTGCTCTGGCCCGACGAGGTACGGGAACCCGAGGGTGTCGCGCCGGAGACGGACGTGACGGTCCGCGACGCCGAACTCGACCTGGCCGACGCCCTGATGAACACCCTGGGCGATGTCGAACTCGAATCGCTCCACGACGACTACCGTCAGGCGGTCGAGGAGATGATCGCCGCGAAGGCCTCGGGCGGCGAGCTCCCGGCGGAGGCCGCGCCGGCGGCCGGTGGCGGCCAGGTGATCGACCTGATGGCGGCGCTGGAGAAGAGCGTGCGGGCGGCGAAGGAGTCGCGCGGCGAGGACGAAGGGGAAGGTGAGGGCGAAGAGGTCGCCGAGGTCACGCAGATGGAGAGAGGCAAGGAGAGGGGCAAGGAGAGGGGCGGGGCGGCGGCCTCCTCCTCCGACGCGAAGAAGAAGCCGGCGGCGAAGAAGGCGGCCACGGCGAAGAAGGCCGGCGCGGCCAAGAAGACGACCGCGGCGCAGAAGCAGCAGGCCACCGGGGAGAAACAGTCGGCGCGGTCGTCCACGGCGAAGAAGACCACGGCGGAGACCACCGCGAAGAAGTCGGCCCCCAGGAAGCGCACATCGGCCTGACGGGCGGCCGGTGACCGCCATTCCGCAGCCCCGTGCGCCCGCGTTGGCGACGTATACCGCGACTCTTCACAGTGTCGTCACCACCCCTTCCTTTCCACTCGGTCCTCTTGGAACATTCTGATCGCTTCTGTCTCCTCACACCCCAAGAGGCCCCACACTCATGCCAGAACTCAATAGGCGCCGCTTCCTCCAGATCGCCGGCGCGACCGCGGGCTTCGCCGCCCTGTCGAGCAGCATCGACCGCGCCGCCGCCATCCCGGCCAACCGGGCGTCCGGCACGATCCAGGACGTCGACCACATCGTCGTACTGATGCAGGAGAACCGTTCCTTCGACCACTACTTCGGCGCGATGAAGGGCGTACGGGGCTTCGGAGACCCGCGCCCGGTGACGCTGCCCAGCGGAAAGCCGGTCTGGTACCAGGCGGACGGCAACAAGAAGGAGACGCTGCCGTTCCACCCGACGGCCGACGACCTCGGCATGCAGTTCCTCCAGGGCCTCAACCACGACTGGGCGGGCGGCCACAAGGCGATCAACAAGGGCAAGTACGACCAGTGGGTGCCCGCGAAGACGCCGACGACGATGGCGTACCTGACGCGGGAGGACATTCCCTTCCACTACGCCCTCGCCGACAAGTTCACGGTGTGCGACGCGTACCACTGCTCGTTCATCGGAGCCACCGACCCCAACCGCTACTACATGTGGACGGGTCACACCGGCAACGACGGAACCGGCGGCGGCCCGGTCCTCGGCAACGAGGAGGCGGGCTACGGCTGGACGACGTACCCCGAGCGCCTGGAGAAGGCCGGGGTCTCCTGGAAGATCTACCAGGACACCGGCGACGGCCTGGACGCCGCCGGCCACTGGGGCTGGATAAATGACGCCTACCGGGGCAACTACGGCGACAACTCGCTCCTGTACTTCAACCAGTACCGCAACGCCAAGCCCGGCGACCCGCTGTACGACAAGGCCCGCACCGGCACCAGCGTCAAGAACGGCGACGGCTACTTCGACGACCTCAAGGCCGACGTCCAGGCCGGCAAGCTCCCGAAGATCTCCTGGATCGCCGCCCCGGAAGCCTTCACCGAGCACTCCAACTTCCCCTCCAACTACGGCGCCTGGTACATCGCGCAGGTGCTGGACGCGCTGACGTCCAACCCGGAGGTGTGGAGCCGGACGGCCCTGTTCATCACGTACGACGAGAACGACGGCTTCTTCGACCACATCGTGCCGCCGTACCCGCCGGCCTCCGCCGCCCAGGGCAAGTCCACCGTCGACACCTCCACCGAGCTCTACGCGGGCGGATCGTCGTACGCGGCGGGCAACTACGGCCTCGGCCCGCGCGTCCCCATGCTCGTCGTCTCGCCCTGGAGCACCGGCGGTTACGTCTGCTCCGAGGTCTTCGACCACACCTCGATCATCCGATTCATGGAACGCCGCTTCGGCGTGAACGAGCCCAACATCTCCCCGTGGCGACGCGCCGTCTGCGGCGACCTCACCTCGGCCTTCGGCTTCGGTACGCCGGACGCGGAGCCTGCCGAGCTGCCCGACACCGCCGCGTACGAGCCGCCGGACCGCGAGCGCCACCCCGACTACCGGCCCACCGCGCCGGCCGTCGGCAGCATGCCCAAGCAGGAGCCGGGCGCGCGCCCGGCCCGTGCGCTGCCGTACGCGCCCTACGTGGACGGCGCCGTCAACGTCGGCGACGGCCGCATCGCCCTCACGTTCAGCCCGGGCGCGGCGGCCGGAGCGCAGTTCTACGTCACGTCGGCGAACCGCACCGACGCCCCGTGGACGTACACCGCCGAGGCCGGCAAGAAGATCTCCGACACCTGGAACTCGGCGTACTCCAAGGGCACCCACCACCTCACGGTCCACGGCCCGAACGGCTTCCTGCGCACCTTCAGGAGCCCCGCCAAGACCGCGTGCCCCGAGGCGACGGCCCGCCACAACGCGACCACCGGAAACCTCGACCTGACGCTGACGAACCCGGGCGCCGCGACCGCCAATCTCACCGTCAGCAACGCGTACGGCGGCGCGCCGCAGACGTTCCCGGTGCGCGCCGGCGCCACGGTGACGCACTCGGTGGACCTGCGCGCCACCAAGCGCTGGTACGACGTGTCCGTGGTCTCCGACACGAACACCACCTTCCTGCGCCGCTTCGCCGGCCACGTGGAGACGGGTGCGCCGGGCGTCAGCGACCCGGCGACGATCACCACCTGACAGCGCGCCAGTGGTGGGGCAGGCCATACCCGTCACCTCCACCTGGGGGGACGGGTATGGCCGGCCCCGGCTTCTACGGTGAGGCCATGCGACCGATCCACGTGACTGCCGTCGCGTTCACGCTCGTCGTCATCTGGGGATTGCCCAACTCCACAACGACCTCGACTACCCCGACGACGCTTCCCCCGGCGGCTGCAGTGCGCCGGCCACTCCAGCATCTGCACCTCCTTACTCGGCTTCAGCGGTGTGGCGCGGGACGGCGACGGCACCTGCTGCGGCCGAAGAGCTGTCGGATGAGGAAACTGCCGCAGCCGCGTCATGGGGTCGAAGGTGCACACGCCACTCACACGTAAGCAGGATGGGAACGACAAAGAGCCGGACCCAGTGGGACTGGGTCCGGCTCTTGAAGTCTGGCACTTCCGCAGGTCAGCGGTTGTTTCACGCTGGTCCGGCTTCTGTGCCCCCGGCAGGATTCGAACCTGCGCACACGGCTCCGGAGGCCGTTGCTCTATCCCCTGAGCTACGGGGGCGTACCGCCGTGGTTAAGCGGCGACGGGTTGAACACTACCAGCTCCCGCCGGGTGTCCATGAACAGGTTTTGGGAGCATCGGGCCCGTGCCCCGGCAGGCTTGTGGGTCTCGGGGTGCGGGGGTCCGCCGGCCGCTGTCCCGGCCCCGCTGTGCCGTTCGTCGTCCCCCTCCCGGGGTGGAAGTGGGCAAAAGCCGGACGCGGTGGTGGGGGGCGACCTACTCTCGAGTTGTGCCAGGCGTGTCCGGCCGCGTGCTTGTTGTGGACGACAACAAGGTCATCCGGCAGTTGATCAGGGTCAATCTCGAGCTGGAGGGCTTCGAGGTGGTGACCGCGGCCGACGGTGCCGAGGCTCTGGACATCGTTCACCGGGTCTGCCCCGACGTCGTGACGCTGGACGTCGTGATGCCGAGGCTGGACGGGTTGCGTACGGCCGCCCGGCTCCGGGACGACCCGCGGACCAGCCACCTGCCCGTCGCGATCATCAGCGCGTGTACGCAGTACGAGGTGGAGAGCGGCCTTGCCGCAGGCGTCGACGCCTTCCTCTCCAAGCCCTTCGAGCCCGCCGAGCTCGTCAGGATCGTCCGGCAGTTGATGCACCAGGAGCGCCCCCCGTCCGCCGACGGCAGGCATGAAGCCGGGCAGGCCGGGCGTACGGTCGGCTGAGTTCGCCGTCGAGGTGACGGTGGAGCCGGGAGTGCCCGCCGGTGCAGCGACGAGCACGGCCCCGGCGGTGCATCGGCGGGGCCGGCGGTGACCGGATGGCGAAACCGGTTCGCGTTGCGACCCCCCTCCTCCCATACGCTTGTCCCGTGACCCCCGCAGAGCTCTCCCGTACCGTGCTGCGCGCCGTGCGTCGCGCCGTGGACGAGGACGTGCTGCGGGCGCCGGTGCCGGAGCGCGCCGTCGTCGAGCGGCCGCGGCCCGGCGGCCGTGGCGATTACGCCAGCAACGTCGCCCTCAAGCTCGCCGGACCCGCCGGCCGCCCCGCCCGCGAGGTCGCCGAGATCCTGCGCGGGCTGCTTCTGGGGGACGGGGCGATCGCCGACGTCGAGGTCACCGGGCCCGGATTCCTGAATTTCACCCTCGCGCAGGACACGCACGCTTCCGTCGTACGTACCGTCCTCGCCCAGGGGCCCGCGTACGGGCATGGCCGCGCCCTCGCCACCGACGTCGTCCGAGTCGGCAACGGGCCCCTCGCCGACGCCGTCGCCCGGCTCGTCCACGCCCAGGGCGCGACAGTCGTACGCACGGAGACCGGGGAGGCGTACGACCTCTCCGCGCTCGTCGCGCGCCTCGGGCGGGATGCCGCCGTGTGGAGCCTCCTGTGGCCCACCGCGACCGCTACCCCCGACGGCCTCCTCGTGCAGCGCGAGACCAACCCCCTCTTCCGCGTGCGGTACGCCCACGCCCGCACCCGCGCCCTGGTACGGAATGCCGCCGCGCTCGGGTTCCAAGGAGAGGGAGAGGCTGAGGAGGGGGAGGCCGGTCCGCTCGTGCGTCTCCTCTCCGACCACCCCGCCGTCCTCGAAGCCGCCGCCCGCCACCAGGCCCCCGACCGGCTCGCGCGGCACCTGGACATGGTGGCGGAGGGCTTCTTCCGCTTCCACGACACCCACCCCGTCCTGCCCCTCGGCGACGAGAAACCCTCGGTCGCCCACCGTTCCCGGCTGGCCCTCGCCGAGGCCACCGGAACGGTGCTCGCCGGCGGCCTGTCCTTGCTCGGCATCAGCGCCCCCGAACATCTGTGAGAGAGACAGAAGACCCATGAGCCGTTCCGCACACCCCGCCGGGCCCCGTCACGCCGACGTCTACCCCGAGGGCCACTACACCGCCCCGGCCGCCGACCTCAACGTCCTCGACGAGAAGGTCTGGGCCAGGACCGTCCGGCGTAATGACGATGGTGTCGTCTCCGTCGGTGGTATCGAAGTCAGCCGCCTCGCCGAGGAGTTCGGCACGCCCGCCTACTTCCTCGACGAGAGCGACTTCCGCGCCCGCTGCCGGGCCTGGGCCGACGCCTTCGGGCCGGACGCCGACGTGTTCTACGCCGGGAAGGCCTTCCTCTCGCGGGCCGTCGTCCGCTGGCTCCAGGAGGAGGGGCTCAACCTCGACGTCTGTTCCGGTGGTGAGCTGACCACCGCCCTCGACGCCGGAATGCCCGCCGAGCGCATCGCTTTCCACGGCAACAACAAGTCGGTCGAGGAGATCGAGAGGGCTGTACGCCTCGGGGTCGGCCGGATCGTCCTCGACTCCTTCCAGGAGATCGTCCGCGTCGCGCACATCGCGCAGAGCATGGGCAAGCGCCAGCGCGTGCAGATTCGCGTGACCGTCGGGGTCGAAGCCCATACGCACGAGTTCATCGCCACCGCCCACGAGGACCAGAAGTTCGGGATCGGGCTCGCGGACGGGCAGGCGGCCGAAGCGGTACGGCGGGCCCTGCGGCTCGACGGGCTCGAGCTCATCGGCATTCACTCCCACATCGGGTCGCAGATCTTCGACATGGCCGGTTTCGAAGTGTCCGCGCGCCGTGTCGTGCAGCTGCTCGCCGAAGTACGCGACGAGCACGGTGTCGAGCTGCCCGAGATCGACCTCGGCGGCGGCCTCGGCATCGCGTACACCTCCGAGGACGACCCCGGCGAGCCGCACCAGATCGCCAAGGCGCTCAACGAGATCGTCAGCAGGGAGTGCGAGGCCCACGGGCTGGCCACCCCGCGCATCTCCGTCGAGCCCGGGCGCGCCATCGTCGGGCCGACCGCCTTCACCCTCTACGAGGTCGGCACCATCAAGCCGCTGGAGGGACTGCGTACGTACGTGAGTGTGGACGGTGGCATGTCCGACAACATCCGCACCGCCCTCTACGACGCCGAGTACAGCGTGGCGCTGGTGTCGCGGACCTCGGACGCCGATCCGATGCTCGTGCGCGTCGTCGGCAAGCACTGTGAAAGTGGCGACATCGTGGTGCGGGACGCTTTCCTGCCCGCCGATCTCGCGCCCGGTGATCTCATTGCCGTGCCCGCCACCGGCGCTTACTGCCGCTCGATGGCCAGCAACTACAACCACTCGCTGCGCCCGCCCGTCGTAGCCGTCGATGATGGACAGGCGCGCGTGATCGTCCGACGCGAGACGGAGGAAGATCTCCTGCGTCTCGATGTCGGCTGATGAAATAGATGTCTCGCAATCTGGACCGGGGACAGAAACTCCCGTCCGGTGAGTGAGACTGGTTCACACTCAAGCAAGAAACGCTGTGCTGAATGAAAGGCGTAGGTCGAATGATGCGTACGCGTCCGCTGAAGGTGGCGCTGCTGGGCTGTGGTGTGGTCGGCTCAGAGGTGGCGCGCATCATGACGACGCACGCCGACGACCTCGCCGCGCGCATCGGAGCCCCGGTCGAGCTCGCCGGGGTCGCGGTGCGGCGCCCCTCCAAGGTCCGTGAGGGCATCGACCCCGCGCTGATCACGACGGACGCGACCGCCCTGGTCAAACGGGGCGACATCGACGTCGTCATCGAGGTCATCGGCGGCATCGAGCCGGCCCGTGCCCTCATCACCACCGCGTTCGAGCACGGCGCCTCCGTCGTCTCCGCGAACAAGGCACTGCTCGCGGAGGACGGCGCGGCCCTGCACGCCGCCGCCGAGGAGCACGGGCGGGATCTGTACTACGAGGCCGCCGTCGCCGGCGCCATCCCGCTCGTACGGCCGCTGCGCGAGTCGCTCGCCGGCGACAAGGTCAACCGGGTGCTCGGCATCGTCAACGGCACGACCAACTTCATCCTCGACAAGATGGACACGAGCGGAGCCGGTTACTCCGAGGCGCTCGACGAGGCCACCGCCCTCGGGTACGCCGAGGCCGACCCCACCGCCGACGTCGAGGGCTTCGACGCCGCCGCCAAGGCCGCCATCCTGGCCGGGATCGCCTTCCACACCCGGGTGCGGATCGGCGACGTACACCGGGAAGGGCTGACCGAGGTCACCGCCGCCGACATCGCTTCCGCGAAGCGCATGGGCTGCACCGTCAAGCTGCTCGCCATCTGCGAGCGCGCCGCCGACGGCAAGTCCGTCACCGCGCGCGTCCACCCGGCGATGATCCCGCTGACCCACCCGCTGGCCTCGGTCCGCGAGGCGTACAACGCGGTCTTCATCGAGGCCGAGGCGGCCGGGCAAATCATGTTCTACGGTCCGGGCGCCGGCGGCGCTCCGACCGCGTCCGCCGTGCTCGGCGACCTCGTGGCCGTCTGCCGGAACCTGGTCGCGGAGACCACCGGGCCCGGCGAGTCGGCGTACACCCAGCTTCCTGTCAGCTCCATGGGCGAGGTCGTCACGCGGTACCACATCAGCCTTGATGTGGCCGACAAACCGGGTGTTCTCGCCCAGGTCGCGACGGTCTTCGCCGAGCACGGTGTCTCCATCGACACCGTGCGCCAGCAGAGCCGGCAGGACGGAGGCGGCGAGGCATCCCTCGTCGTCGTCACCCACCGCGCGCCCGACGCCGCCCTTTCGGGGACCGTCGAGGCGCTGCGCAAGCTCGACACCGTGCGCGGTGTCGCCAGCATCATGCGTGTTGAAGGGGAGTAAGGACCCATGACCAGCATCGGCACCCACCAGTGGCGGGGCATCATCGAGGAGTACCGGGACCGTCTTCCGGTGACGGAGACGACGCCCGTCGTCACGCTCGGCGAGGGTGGCACGCCGCTCGTACTGGCGCAGGTCCTCTCCGAGCGCACGGGCTGCGAGGTGTACCTCAAGGTCGAGGGCGCCAACCCGACCGGCTCCTTCAAGGACCGCGGCATGACGATGGCGATCACCCGTGCCAAGGAGGAGGGCGCGAAGGCCGTCATCTGCGCCTCCACCGGCAATACGTCGGCCTCGGCCGCCGCCTATGCCGTACGCGCCGGAATGGTCTGCGCCGTCCTCGTGCCGCAGGGCAAGATCGCACTCGGGAAGATGGGCCAGGCGCTCGTGCACGGCGCCAAGATCCTCCAGGTCGACGGCAACTTCGACGACTGCCTGACGCTGGCCCGCAGCCTGTCGGACAACTACCCCGTGGCGCTGGTCAATTCGGTCAACCCCGTTCGCATTGAGGGGCAGAAGACGGCAGCCTTCGAGATCGTCGACCGGCTCGGCGACGCCCCGGACATTCACGTGCTTCCCGTGGGCAACGCCGGAAACATCACGGCGTACTGGCGCGGCTACCGCGAATACGCGGCGGACAAGATCTCCACGCACAGCCCGCGAATGTGGGGCTTCCAGGCCTCCGGCTCGGCGCCGATCGTGCGCGGCGAGGTCGTCAAGGACCCGCACACCGTCGCCACCGCGATTCGCATTGGCAACCCCGCTTCCTGGCAGTACGCCCTCGCCGCGCGCGACGAGTCGGGCGGCCTCATCGATGAAGTGACCGACCGTCAGATTCTGTCCGCCTACCGGCTGTTGGCCTCCCAGGAGGGCGTCTTCGTCGAGCCGGCGTCGGCAGCCAGCGTCGCCGGTCTGCTCAAGGCCGCCGACGAGGGCAAGGTCGACCCGGGGCAGAAGATCGTCTGCACGGTGACCGGAAACGGCCTCAAGGACCCGGACTGGGCGGTGGCCGGAGCGCCGCAGCCCGTCACGGTGCCGGTGGACGCCGCGACGGCCGCGGAGCGCCTCGGCCTCGCGTAGGGCGCCCGGCGGGGGCCGGCAGGCGGCGTAAAGCCCCGTAAGGCCCCGTAAGACCAGACATAGGCGCACAGGACGGCTCGCGACACGCATCGTGCGCCTCCTGTGCGCCCTATGTCGTCACAGAACCTTCCTTCGATAAGCTGTACTGAACCCGCCCCGCCGCATATGCCGCGGTGCTGTTGCCGTCATGGCCTTCGGGTGTTCGTACTTCCCGCATTCCCCGCTTCCCGCAAATCTCGCAGTCCCACAAGGAGAGTCGTCGAGCGATGGCCGGTCCCGCGTTCCGCGCCGCCGCCGTAAGGGTGCGCGTCCCCGCCACCAGCGCAAATCTTGGTCCCGGCTTCGATGCCCTGGGCCTGTCGCTGGGGCTGTACGACGATGTCGTCGTCCGGGTCGCGGACTCCGGGCTGCA
This sequence comes from Streptomyces sp. TRD_SC_5, assembly GCF_056836825.1. Classification (NCBI taxonomy): domain Bacteria; kingdom Bacillati; phylum Actinomycetota; class Actinomycetes; order Kitasatosporales; family Streptomycetaceae; genus Streptomyces; species Streptomyces sp. TRD_SC_5. The sequence continues at coordinate 5,058,754 of NZ_JBWZZS010000001.1, forward strand.
CGTCGACATCGCAGGTGAGGGCGCCGAGACGCTGCCCCGCGACGAGAGTCACCTGCTCGTACGGTCGCTCCGTACCGCCTTCGACCTGCTCGGCGGACAGCCGCGCGGCCTCGAGGTCGTCTGCGCCAACCGCATCCCGCACGGTCGCGGCCTCGGCTCCTCCTCCGCCGCCATCTGCGCCGGCATCGTCGCCGCGCGCGCCGTGACCATAGGCGGCGACGCGCGGCTCGACGACGCCGCGCTGCTGGAGCTGGCGACCGAGATCGAGGGCCACCCCGACAACGTCGCCGCCTGCCTGCTCGGCGGCTTCACGCTCGCCTGGACCGACGGGGGAGCGGCCAGGGCGATCAGGATGGACCCCGCGAGTTCCATCGTTCCGGTGGTCTTCGTCCCCGGAAAGCCGGTGCTCACCGAGACCGCCCGCGGCCTGCTGCCGCGCACCGTCCCCCATGTGGACGCCGCCGCCAACGCGGGCCGCGCCGCCCTGCTCGTAGAAGCCCTGACCAGGCGTCCCGAGCTGCTGCTCGCGGCGACCGAGGACCGACTCCACCAGGACTACCGCGCCCCGGCGATGCCGGAGAGCCTGGCCCTGGTCAACCGACTGCGCGCGGACGGCGTCCCCGCGGTCATCTCCGGCGCGGGCCCCACGGTGCTCGCGCTGGTCGAGGACAGTGCGGCCGACAAGGTCGCGCGACTGGCGGGCGAGGGGTGGGCGGCCAACCGGCTGGCTCTCGACGCCGCCGGAGCGAGTGTCCTGCCGCTCGGAGCGCAGTGACACACGATTGCCGGTGAACGAGAGGGGGAATATTTGTTGGATCCGGTAGTGTTAATCTCAAGTCTGCACCCGGCGTCCTCGTGGCGCGGTGCATCGTGTCCCCGTTCGGGACCACCATTCTTCCGGGAGCCTCCCCAACTGCCTGAGCAGCCTGCCTGAGCAGTTTCGAGCACGCTCCGGAACCGGCATTGCAAGAGCCGGACCCCCAGCACGTTGCACATTTTCTTTCCGCCGTACCCCGGCGGACCACCGCCCCGGCACGGTTTACCAAGACCGCAGTCGGACAGCACAACCGGTCGCCGAGCCAGACAGGCCGACGTCCGCTCCAGGGAAGGACCCTTCGTGAGCGACACCACCGATCTGATGGGCGTGACTGCCGACAAGAATGTCGACAACACCGCGCCCGCCGCAGGTGCTGCCACTGGTAGTGCCGCACGGCGCCGCCGCTCCGGCACCGGCCTCGAGGGCATGGTCCTGGCCGAGCTGCAGCAGGTCGCGTCCGGCCTCGGGATCAGGGGCACCGCGCGTATGCGCAAGAGCCAGCTGATCGAGGTCATCAAGGAAGCGCAGGCCGGAGGCTCGTCCCCGGCGAAGAGCGCCGAGACGGCCGGCTCCGCTGCCGAGACCAAGCCGAAGCGCCGCGCGACCTCCAAGGCGCGTACGGGCGACGAGACCGCTGCGGCCCCGGCCGCCGCGCCCGCTGCTGAAAAGGCTGTAGCCCAGCAGCAGATCGACATCCCCGGCCAGCCGGCCAGCGACGACCAGCCGGTCGGCGAGCGCCGCCGGCGTCGTGCCACCGCCCAGGCGGGCAGCCCCGAGACGGCTGTCGCCACCGAGGTGAAGGCCGAGCCCAAGGGCGACGTCAAGACAGAGGCACGGACCGACGCGCAGCCCGAGGCCAAGGCCGAGGCCGCCGTCAGCGCGCCTGCTCAAGAGGGTGCCGAGGGCCGCCGGGGTGACCGCCAGGAGCGCGGTCAGCGCGGCGACCGCCGCGAGCGCGGCCAGCGTGACCGTGGCGAGCGTGGTGACCGCGGTGACCGTGGTGACGGCGCGCGCGGCGACCGCCAGGACCGTGGCGACCGCGGTGACCGCCGTGACCGCGGCAAGGGCGACGACCAGGCCGGCCAGCGCCAGCAGCGTCAGGGCGGCCAGGGTGGCCCCCAGAACGCCGGTCCCCAGGACGACGACGACTTCGAGGGTGGCCGCCGTGGCCGCCGCGGCCGCTACCGCGACCGCCGTGGCCGTCGTGGCCGCGAGGAGTTCGGCAGCGACGCGCCGCCGGTCTCCGACGACGACGTCCTGATCCCCGTCGCGGGCATCCTGGACATCCTCGACAACTACGCGTTCATCCGGACCTCCGGCTACCTGCCGGGCCCGAACGACGTGTACGTATCGCTGGCCCAGGTCCGCAAGAACGGCCTGCGCAAGGGTGACCACGTCACCGGCGCCGTCCGCCAGCCCAAGGACGGCGAGCGCCGCGAGAAGTTCAACGCGCTCGTACGCCTCGACTCGGCGAACGGCATGGCGGCCGAATCCGGCCGCGGACGCCCGGAGTTCCAGAAGCTGACGCCGCTGTACCCGCAGGACCGTCTGCGTCTGGAGACCGACCCGGGCGTCCTGACGACCCGGATCGTCGACCTCGTCGCGCCGATCGGCAAGGGCCAGCGTGGCCTGATCGTGGCCCCGCCGAAGACCGGTAAGACCATGATCATGCAGGCGATCGCGAACGCGATCACCGTCAACAACCCCGAGTGCCACCTGATGGTCGTCCTCGTCGACGAGCGTCCTGAAGAGGTCACCGACATGCAGCGGTCGGTGAAGGGCGAGGTCATCTCCTCGACCTTCGACCGCCCGGCCGAGGACCACACCACCGTCGCCGAGCTGGCCATCGAGCGCGCGAAGCGTCTCGTCGAGCTGGGTCACGACGTGGTCGTCCTGCTGGACTCGATCACCCGTCTGGGCCGTGCGTACAACCTCGCGGCTCCCGCGTCCGGACGAATCCTGTCCGGTGGTGTCGACTCGACCGCGCTCTATCCGCCGAAGCGCTTCTTCGGTGCGGCGCGCAACATCGAGGACGGCGGCTCGCTGACCATCCTGGCCACCGCACTCGTCGAGACCGGCTCGCGCATGGACGAGGTGATCTTCGAGGAGTTCAAGGGCACCGGCAACATGGAGCTCAAGCTCGACCGGAAGCTCGCCGACAAGCGCATCTTCCCGGCTGTGGACGTCGACCCGTCCGGCACCCGTAAGGAGGAGATCCTCCTCAACGCGGAAGAGCTCGCCATCGTCTGGAAGCTGCGCCGGGTGCTGCACGCACTCGACTCGCAGCAGGCGATCGAGCTTCTGCTGGACAAGATGAAGCAGACGAAGTCGAACGCCGAGTTCCTGATGCAGATCGCGAAGACGACTCCCTCGGGCAACGGCAGCGACTGACCGCAGTAGCGCCCAGCGCGCCGGCCGCGCCAACTGAGCCGCCCCGTCACGAAAGTGGCGGGGCGGCTTTGCTGCGCCCGGCCCTAAACGTCTCCCGCGGGGAGATGTTGCCAAGTTGTGTTCACGAGTTGGTCACAAGTGACTGTTGGTGTACGGGAGTCGGTCGTACGATCGGTCGGCCACAGGTGGGGGGATCCATTTGGGGCGCCTCATCGACATCTGAATCAGGAGTCCCGAGTGATCTCAGGCAAGCAGGGCGGCACGCATCGCCGCCGCGTGCGCATAGCAGTGCCGGCCGCGGCCGCCGCGATCGCAGCCGCCGTGGCCGGTGCGATGCTGATGGCCCCGGCCAGTGCCGCGGAGCCGCTGCCCAAGCCCACGATCAAGCCGGCCGTCAGCTCGCCCTCCCAGGCCGAGCTGGCAGCGCGCCTCGCGGCCGCGGCCAAGACGGCCGAGGAGCCGCCCAAGGGCGCCAAGTTCTCGGCGGGCGCCACGATCGACCCCAAGGTCATCGGCGGTACGGAAACCAGCATCACCTCGGCCCCGTGGATGGCGCAGCTCTTCTACGAGGACGGCGCCAACTCCTTCTTCTGCGGCGGCGCAGTCATCGCGCCGACGAAGATCCTCACCGCGGCGCACTGCGTCAAGGGTGTGGACTGGAAGAGCAACGGAGTCGTCGTCACCGGCACCGAGACCCTGGCGACCGACCCGAACCACGGCGGCGCCATGAGCGGTGTCTGGCGGCAGTGGAACCACCCGAAGTACAGCGACTACACGCTCGACAACGACATCGCGGTCCTGACCCTGGACTACCCGGTCAAGGCCAAGCCGATCAACATCACGAAGTCGGACGACACCACGTCGTACAAGCCGGGGACCACCGCCACGGTCTACGGCTGGGGCCGCACGACCTCCACCAGCAACGACATCTCGCCGACCCTGAAGAAGGCGAGCCTGCCGATCAACTCCGACGCCACGTGCGCCAATTGGCAGCTCGGCGGCGAGTTCATCAAGGGCCACATGGTCTGCGCGGGCAAGCCCGCGAGCGGCCAGGACGACGGCACGACGACCGCCTGCAACGGCGACTCGGGCGGCCCCCTGGTCGTCGGCGGAAAGATCGTCGGCGTGGTCTCGTGGGGCATCGAGGACTGCGTGGAGAAGGGCGCGTACAGCGTCTACGCCAAGGTCAGCTCGTACGCCGGCTCCGTCGTCCCGCGCGTCGACGACGCCAACCTCACCAACGACCACCGGTCCGACGTGCTGGCCCGCCGCAGCGCGTCCGACGGCACGCTGTACTACTACGCGTCCAAGGGCACCTCGTTCGCCACGCGCGTCTCGGCCGGCAACTACAGCAACACCAATGTGATCCTCCAGACCGACCTCAACCGGGACGACTACGAGGACATCGTCTTCCGGACCAAGTCCGGTGACGTCTGGTGGCAGCACTTCGTGCCGTCCACCGAGCAGTGGGCCGAGACGAAGATCGCGTCCGGCTGGAGCTCCAGGAAGCAGATCGTCTTCCCCGGTGACGTCACCGGCGACGCCCTGCCCGACCTGCTGTCCGTCGACTCCGCGGGCGTCCTGTGGATCTACCCGGGCAAGGGCAACGGCACCTTCTCGCCCCGCGTCAAGGTCGGCAGCGGCTGGAACCAGTTCAACTCGGTGCGCGGAAACGGTGACTTCACCGGCGACGGCAAGGCCGACCTGATCGCGCGCAAGGCCGGCACGTCCGAGATGTTCCTCTACAAGGGGACCGGCAAGGCCGGCGCCGGCGCCTTCGCGTCCAAGCTCAAGGTGCGTACGTGGAGCGGCTACAACGCCTTCGACGCGGCCGGCGACGTCACCGGTGACGGCAAGGCCGACTACCTGGCCCGTACGCCCGGCGGCACGCTCTACCTCTACCCGGGCACCGGCAAGGCCTCGTCGGAGATCTTCGCCACACGCGTCAAGATCGGAACCGGCTGGCAGCAGTACAACATCTTCGGCTGAAAACCCTGGTGAGACGGGACTTTGGTCCCTCTCGTCCGGGCCACTCATCCGCGCCCTGTGGCCCCTGCCCCCAGCAGGGGCCACAGGGCGTTGTGCAACCCTTCACGGTGATCCGTCGTCTGACAAGTGTCGTAAGTGCCGACAAACCGTGCCTGATCACCACGGCAGGGGGTACCGGAACCAACGAGCGCTGGGGAGAACATGACCGAGCAGGAGAGCAGGAGCAGCCGAATACGGGGCACCGGCAAACGCCGGAAGCAGCCCGAACCCGGCGCTCGCCCCAAGGCGCTGGCCGTCACCGCCTGGGCCGCCGCGGGCGTGGTGCTGCTGGGCGGCACCGGACTCGGTTTCGTGTACTTCAAACTCAACGGCAATCTCAAGGGCGTTGACATCAACACCCAGCTCGGCAGCGACCGCCCCGACGACGTGGACAACGGTTCCCTGGACATCCTCGTCCTCGGCTCCGACTCCCGCTCGGGCGACAACGCCAAGTACGGCGAGGACGAAGGCGGCGCCCGCTCCGACACGGCGATGGTCATGCACGTGTACGAGGGCCACAAGAAGGCCAGCGTCGTCTCGATACCGCGCGACACCCTGATCGACCGCCCCACGTGCGCCTCGGACAGCGGCGGCGGGAGCGTCCCCGGCGGAAAGCACCAGATGTTCAACACGGCGTACCAGGCGGGCGGTCCGGCCTGCGCGGTCAAGACCGTCGAGAAGATGTCCGGCATCCGTATGGACCACTACGTCGAGGTCGACTTCACCGGCTTCAAGAAGCTCATAGACGACCTGGGCGGCGTGGAGATCACCACGAACCGGTCCATCAACGACGACAAGAGCCACCTCCACCTGAAGCCCGGCACGCACACCCTCGACGGCGAGAAGTCGCTCGGTCTCGTACGGACCCGCAAGAGCGTCGGCGACGGCAGCGACCTCGGTCGCATCCAGCTCCAGCAGGCCTTCATGAAGGCACTGATCAACCAGGTCAAGAACGTCGGCGTCTTCACGAGCCCCAAGAAGCTGTACGACCTGGCCGACAGCGCCACCAAGACCGTCACCACCGACTCCGACCTCGCCTCGGTCAATGAGCTGGTGAGCTTCGCGGGCGGCCTCAAGGGCATCGGCGCCGGCGACATGAAGATGGTGACGCTGCCCGTGCAGTACGACCCGGCCGACCCCAACCGTGTCCTGCCGCTCCAGCGCCAGTCCAAGCAGGTCTGGGACGCTCTGCGCCGGGACAAGCCCGTGCCGGCTTCCGCGACCAAGGACTCGGCGGGCGACAAGGGCGACGCGGGCAAGGTCGTACAGAGCCAGTAGCGGGACCGGTGGCGGGTGGGGAATAGTTCCGGCCCGTCCCCGGTTTTGGGAGATGCGGCCAGTGCTGGCAGACTGGTACGTCGGCCCCGGTTCACGTATGCGCAATCCGCGCGTGCGACCCGGCGCCCTCCCGAAACTAGGAGTCACCTTGAAGCGCGAAATCCACCCCGAGTACTTCGACACCCAGGTCAGCTGCACCTGTGGCGCGACGTTCACCACCCGCAGCACGATCTCCAGCGGCACCGTCCGCGCCGAGGTCTGCTCCGAGTGTCACCCGTTCTACACGGGCAAGCAGAAGATCCTCGACACCGGTGGCCGCGTGGCCCGCTTCGAGGCCCGCTTCGGCAAGGCTGCCGCCGCGAAGTAGCGAGCCAATGCGCCGGTCCTCGGCCGCTCCGTACAGGGGCGGGGAGGACCGGCGCTTTGTCGTGACGCACAGTCCGCACTTCCCACTCGTTTTTTGCAACCCAGGAGCCCGAAGATGTTCGAGGCGGTCGAGGATCTGATCGGCGAGCACGCCGATCTCGAGAAGAAGCTGGCCGACCCCTCGGTCCACGCGGACCAGGCCAACGCGCGGAAGCTGAACAAGCGCTACGCCGAACTGACCCCGATCATCGGGACGTACCGGACCTGGAAGCAGACCGGCGAGGACATCGTCACGGCGCGCGAATTCGCCCACGACGACCCGGACTTCGCCGCCGAGCTCAAGCTGCTGGAGAAGCAGCAGAACGAGCTCACCGAGAAGCTGCGGCTGCTCCTCGTCCCGCGCGACCCCAGCGACGACAAGGACGTCATCCTCGAGGTCAAGGCGGGCGCGGGCGGCGACGAGTCGGCCCTGTTCGCCGGCGACCTGCTGCGGATGTACCTGCGGTACGCCGAGCGCATCGGCTGGAAGACCGAGATCATCGACGCCACCGAGTCCGAGCTGGGCGGCTACAAGGACGTCCAGGTCGCCGTGAAGACCAAGGGCGGCAACGGCGCGACCGAGCCCGGCCAGGGCGTCTGGGCGCGGATGAAGTACGAGGGCGGTGTGCACCGCGTGCAGCGCGTGCCCTCCACCGAGTCCCAGGGCCGTATCCACACCTCCGCGGCGGGCGTGCTGGTCACCCCCGAGGCGGAGGAGGTCGACGTCGAGATTCACGCGAACGATCTCCGTATCGACGTCTACCGCTCGTCGGGCCCCGGCGGCCAGTCCGTCAACACCACCGACTCCGCCGTGCGCATCACGCACCTGCCGACCGGCGTCGTCGCCTCCTGCCAGAACGAGAAGAGCCAGCTCCAGAACAAGGAGCAGGCCATGCGCATCCTGCGCTCGCGGCTGCTCGCCGCAGCTCAGGAAGCCGCCGAGCAGGAAGCCTCCGACGTACGCCGCAGCCAGGTCCGCACGGTTGACCGCTCGGAGAAGATCCGTACGTACAACTTCCCGGAAAACCGGATCTCGGACCACCGCGTGGGCTTCAAGGCGTACAACTTGGACCAGGTACTCGACGGCGAACTGGACGCGGTGATCCAGGCCTGCGTCGACGCCGACTCCGCCGCCAAGCTCGCGGCGGCCCAGGAAAGCCAGTAGGCCGAGAACGCCAAGCACGCCAGGAACGCCAGTAAGCCCCCTGCAAGTCGGAGGACCGGGATGAATCTGCTGCTCGCCGAGGTGGCTCAGGCCACCCAGCGGCTGGCCGACGCCGGCGTGCCCTCACCGCGATTCGACGCGGAGGAGCTCGCCGCGTTCGTGCACGGCGTCAAGCGGGGAGAGCTGCACAACGTCAAGGACGCCGACTTCGACGCGCGCTACTGGGAGACCGTCGCGCGCCGCGAGGCCCGCGAACCGCTGCAGCACATCACCGGACGCGCCTTCTTCCGCTTCCTGGAGCTCCAGGTGGGCCCCGGCGTCTTCGTCCCGCGCCCCGAGACCGAATCGGTCGTGGGCTGGGCGATAGACGCCGTACGCGCCATGGACGTCGTCGAGCCGCTCATCGTCGACCTGTGCACCGGCTCGGGCGCCATCGCGCTCGCCATGGCGCAGGAGGTGCCGCGCTCGCGCGTGCACGGCGTGGAGCTGTCCGACGACGCCATCAAGTGGACCCGCAAGAACGCCGAGGGGTCGCGCGTCACCATCCACCAGGGCGACGCCAGGACCGCCCTCCCGGAGCTCGACGGCCAGGTCGACCTGGTCGTCTCCAACCCTCCCTACATCCCGCTCACCGAGTGGGAGTACGTCGCTCCCGAGGCCCGTGACCACGACCCGGAGATGGCTCTCTTTTCCGGCGAGGACGGCCTCGACCTGATCCGCCACATCGAGCGCACCGCCCACCGGCTGCTGCGGCCCGGCGGCGTCGTCGTCATCGAGCACGCCGACACCCAGGGCGGCCAGGTGCCGTGGATCTTCACCGAGGAGCGTGGCTGGGCCGACGCGGCCGACCACCCCGACCTGAACAACCGGCCCCGCTTCGCGACCGCCCGCAAGGCCATGCCGTGACCGCCGGCCGCAAAAACCAGTTCCCGCACGAGGAGGCCCGTTAAATGGCACGGCGATACGACTGCAACGACGCGACCGACCGCAAGACCGGTCTGCGCGAAGCCGCGGCCGCCGTCCGTCGTGGCGAGCTGGTCGTCCTGCCGACCGACACCGTCTACGGCATCGGGGCCGACGCCTTCAGCGCCGAGGCCGTCGGCGACCTCCTGGAGGCCAAGGGCCGGGGCCGCAACATGCCCACGCCCGTCCTCATCGGCTCCCCGAACACCCTGCACGGCCTGGTCACCGACTTCTCCGAGCAGGCGTGGGAACTTGTCGACGCGTTCTGGCCGGGAGCCCTGACCCTGGTCGCCCGCCACCAGCCGTCCCTCCAGTGGGACCTGGGCGAGACGCGCGGCACGGTCGCCGTCCGCATGCCGCTGCACCCGGTGGCGATCGAGCTTCTGACCGAGTTCGGCCCGATGGCCGTCTCCAGCGCCAACCTCACGGGACACCCGTCTCCGGAGGACTGCGACGCGGCTCAGGAAATGCTCGGCGACTCGGTGTCCGTCTACCTCGACGGCGGCCCGACGCCCGGCATCGTCCCGTCGTCGATCGTCGACGTCACGGGCAAGGTCCCCGTCCTGCTGCGAGCCGGTGCGCTGTCCGCCGAGGAGCTGCGCAAGGTCGTACCCGACCTCGAGGTGGCCAGTTGACCGCCCTTGACGGGCGTGGCATAGCCGAAGGCAGCACCAGCGACACCTTCCGTATCCTCCACGTCAGCACCGGCAACGTCTGCCGCTCGCCGATCACCGAGCGGCTGACCCGCCATGCCCTCAGCGACCGCCTGGGCGACCCGATGACCCGTGGCCTCGTCGTGGAGAGCGCGGGCACCTGGGGGCACGAAGGCGCGCCCATGGAGGCGAACGCCGCCGCCGTGCTCGCCGACTTCGGCGCGGACGCGGCGGGGTTCACCGGGCGGGAGCTGCTGGACGAGCACGTCATCCGCGCGGACCTGGTCCTGACCGCGACCCGGGACCACCGCGCCCAGGTCATCTCGATGGGCCACTCGGCGGGCCTGCGCACCTTCACGCTCAAGGAGTTCACGCGGCTCGTACGGGCCATCGACCCGGCCACTCTGCCCGACCCGCTGCAGGAGGGCGTGGTGGAGCGGGCACGCGCGCTCGTGCGGGCGGCGGCGGCGCTGCGCGGGTGGCTGCTGGCCCCCAGCGTGGAGGCCGACGAGGTGTACGACCCGTACGGCGCCCCCATCACCTTCTTCCGGTCGATCGGCGACGAGATCAACACGGCGCTGGACCCGGTGGTCACGGCCCTGACGGGCACCCCGGCCCGCACCCCCTGAGGGGCGGGGTGGGGAAAAAGGAACGTCTCGCACGGCGGGCACGGCGGCCCGGCCCGTCCTACATTGGAGGGGCCGCACCCCTTCGCCAGGCCCGGAGCCAGCCATGCCTGTCACCGCCGCACCCGTTCAGCAGGAGCACGCCGTCCTCGGAGCCGGCTTCGACGAGCTTCGTCGCCAGGACCCGGAGATCGCCGACGTCATCCTCGGCGAAATGGGCCGCGAGGCCACCGGCCTCCAGCTGATCGCCGCCGAGAACTTCTGCTCCCCGACCGTCCTGGCCGCCCTCGGCTCCCCGCTCGCCAACAAGTACGCCGAGGGCTACCCCGGCGCCCGCCACCACGGCGGCTGCGAGCTCGTCGACGTCGCCGAGCGCATCGCCATCGACCGTGCGACCACCCTCTTCGGCGCCGAGCACGCCAACGTCCAGCCGCACTCCGGCTCCGCCGCCGTCCTCGCCGCGTACGCCGCGCTGCTGCGCCCCGGGGACACGGTCCTGGCCATGGGTCTCCCGTACGGGGGGCACCTCACCCACGGCTCCCCGGCCAACTTCTCGGGCCGCTGGTTCGACTTCATCGGCTACGGCGTCGACCACGAATCCGGTCTCATCGACTACGAGCAGGTGCGCCTCCTCGCCCGTACGCACCGCCCCAGGGCCATCGTCGTCGGCTCCATCGCCTACCCCCGGCACCCCGACTACGCGTACTTCCGCGAGATCGCCGACGAGGTCGGCTCCTACCTCATCGCGGACGCCGCGCACCCCATCGGCCTGGTCGCCGGGGGAGCGGCTCCCACTCCCGTCCCCTACGCCGATGTCGTCTGCGCCACCACCCACAAGGTGCTGCGAGGCCCGCGCGGCGGCATGCTGCTGTGCGGCGCGGAGCTCGCCGAGCGCATCGACCGGGCCGTCTTCCCCTTCACGCAGGGCGGCGCCCAGATGCACTCGGTGGCCGCGAAGGCGGTCGCTTTCGGCGAGGCGGCGACGCCCGCCTTCTCGACGTACACCCACCAGGTCGTCGCCAACGCGCGCGCACTCGCCGAGGGCCTGGCGGCGGAAGGCTTCGCCGTCACCACCGGTGGCACGGACACCCACCTGATCACCGCGGACCCGGCCCCCCTCGGCGTGGAAGGCCGCACGGCCCGGGCCCGGTTCGCGGCAGCCGGCCTGGTGCTGGACTGCTGCGCCCTGCCGTACGGCGACGAGCGCGGCATCCGCCTCGGCACCGCGGCCGTCACCACCCAGGGGATGCGCGAGCCCGAGATGGCCCGCATCGCGGGACTTCTCTCACTGGCCTTGCGGGGCGAGGGCGGGAAGGTGGCGGCCGAGGTCCGCGATCTGGCCGGGAATTTCCCTCCGTACCCCGTCTGAGAACGAGTCGTGCAACCATCAACGGATACCCGAATGTCCTGGAGCATGTGGTCGCGAAGCTAGGGTGTGGGGCTGAGATGGCCGTCGATACCTGTGGGGCAGCCCGTGCGTGAATATCTGCTGACGCTCTGTGTCACGGCGGCGGTGACCTACCTGCTGACCGGACCGGTGCGGAAGTTCGCCATCGCGACCGGCGCGATGCCGGAGATCCGTGCCCGCGACGTGCACCGGGAGCCGACACCGCGGCTCGGTGGCATCGCGATGTTCGGCGGTCTGTGCGCCGGGCTGCTGGTCGCGGACCACCTGCAGAACCTCAGCAGTGTCTTCGAGCTGTCGAACGAGCCGCGCGCGCTGCTGTCGGGCGCCGCGGTGATCTGGCTCATCGGCGTACTGGACGACAAGTTCGAGATCGACGCGCTGATCAAGCTGGGCGGCCAGTTCATCGCCGCCGGTGTGATGGTCGCGCAGGGCCTGACGATCCTGTGGCTCCCGGTGCCCGGCATCGGCCCGGTCTCGGTGACCGCCTGGCAGGGCAATCTCCTCACCGTCGCGCTCGTCGTGATCACCATCAACGCGGTGAACTTCGTGGACGGCCTCGACGGCCTGGCCGCGGGCATGGTCTGCATCGCCTCGGCGGCGTTCTTCATGTACGCGTACCGGATCTGGTACGGGTACGGCATCGAGGAAGCCGCGCCCGCCACCCTCTTCGCCGCGATCCTGATGGGTATGTGCGTGGGCTTCCTGCCGCACAACATGCACCCGGCCAGGATCTTCATGGGCGACTCCGGGTCGATGCTGATCGGCCTGGTCCTGGCGGCCGGCGCGATCTCGGTCACCGGCCAGGTGGACCCGGACGCGATGAAGCTCTTCCCGGGCGCCAGCACGCGTGAGGTCACGCACGCGATGCTGCCGGTCTTCATCCCGTTGCTGCTGCCGCTGACGATCATCGCGATCCCGGTCGCGGACCTGCTGCTGGCGATCGTGCGGCGTACCTGGCAGGGCAAGTCGCCGTTCGCGGCGGACCGGGGGCACCTGCACCACCGCCTGCTGGAGATCGGCCACTCGCACAGCCGGGCCGTGCTGATCATGTACTTCTGGTCGGCCCTGATCGCCTTCGGTGCGGTCGCGTACTCGGTGCACTCGGCGAGCATGTGGATCGTGCTCGGCATCGTCGCGCTCAGCGCGGTCGGCCTGGTGCTCCTGCTCCTGCCGCGCTTCACGCCACGTGCCCCGCGCTGGGCGGAGTCCTTCCTCCCGCCGCGCTACCGCAGGAGCAGCAGGGCCTTCGCCGACGGGGGCGGCACGGACGAGGCCGGTGAGGCTGCTGAGGGTGACGAGGCGGCCGAGGAGCCGCAGGAGCGCACGCCCGTACCCGCGGGCGTCAACGGGGCGACCGCCATCGGGCCCCGTTCGCGCTTCCCCGAGCGACACAAGGCCGGGACGCCTCGCTGACGATTTGCCGCGTCGGCCCCTAATACCAGACAAAGGGCCGGGTTGTCGTGCACAGACGGGCGGCGTCACTCTCATGTGTGACAGCCAGCACACCTCTTGGTAAAGACCTCATCAAATAGTTTGTGATACCGTTCACGAGACCCGGCGACAGAGCCGAAGGGCCGTAGTGCGAAGGCCCTTTGGACGTGAGGCACCCCCTCGGTCCCGGCTTACGCTCGTCCATGACGACACCTACTGCCCCCACCAGGAAAGCGGAGCTGCCGCCATGCCGTCCAACGACGTCCGGAGTCTCCTCCAGACCGCCGTACCCACCGCTGCCGCCGGCGCGATTGCCGCCGCTGTCAGCGCTGTGGTCGCGGGCGGCGAGGGAGCGCTCGGAGCCGTCGTCGCGACGCTGGTTGTGATCCTCTTCATGGGGGTGGGACTGGTCGTACTCCAGCGGACCGCGAAGTCGCTGCCGCACCTTTTCCAGGCGATGGGGCTGATGCTCTACACCGCCCAGTTGCTGCTGCTGTTCATCTTCGTGGCGCTGTTCAAGGACACCACCCTGTTCAACCCCAAGGCGTTTGCCATCACATTGGTCGCGACGACCCTTGTGTGGATTGCCGCTCAGGCGCGTGCGCACATGAAGGCCAAGATTCTTTACGTCGAACCGGAATCCTCCGAGGCGAAGAAGCCCGGAAACCCGGGGTCCTCGTCGTGAAGGGTAGGGCCGGTATAAAGGCGCGTTCGAGATCCTGCTATCGTCCGGTGCCAACTGCGGCACTGCGGGCGCGGGCATCCGAGCTGACGCCTGTTCCATCGCGAGGCTCAATGCCTGACAGCCGCCCCCACATCCGTTACACCAGTCCAGTGCCGAACCGCGGCCGCTTGCCGCGCCGACACAACGAGGTTGCCGTACCTATGCGCCACGCTGAAGGAGCCCGCGGTGAGTGCTGAAAAGACGACGCTCGCCTTCGATTGGAGCTGCCGCATCCTCGCCGACAACGGCTGTGGATTCCCGGCCCCGGGCCTGCACTCCTTTCTCTTCAAGCCGATGTTCACCGTCGGTGGCTACGAGTTCAACAAGCCGATGCTTCTGGCGCTGATTTCGACCGTCCTGGTCGTCGGCTTCTTCTGGGCGGCGTTCAGCAAGCCCAAGCTCGTGCCGGGCAAGCTTCAGATGATCGGCGAGGCGGGCTACGACTTCGTACGCCGCGGCATCGTCTACGAGACCCTCGGCAAGAGGGACGGTGAGAAGTACGTGCCACTGATGGTGTCGCTGTTCTTCTTCATCTGGATCATGAACATCTGGTCGGTCATCCCGCTCATGCAGTTCCCGGTGAGCTCGGTCATCGCCTTCCCGGCAGCACTTGCGGTCATCGTCTACGTGCTCTGGATGTCGCTGACATTCCGCACGCACGGTTTCGTCGGCGGACTGAAGAATGTCACCGGCTACGACAAGTCGCTCGGCCCGGTGCTGCCGCTCGTCATGGTCATCGAGTTCTTCTCGAACGTGCTTGTCCGGCCGTTCACGCACATGGTCCGACTGTTCGCGAACATGTTCGCCGGTCACCTCCTGCTGGTGATGTTCACCGTCGCCAGCTGGTACCTGCTGAACGGCTGGATGATCCCGGCCGCCGGTGTCTCGATCGTCATGACCGTCGTCATGATCGTCTTCGAGCTCTTCGTGCAGCTTGTGCAGGCGTACGTCTTCGTGCTCCTGGCCTGCACCTACATCCAGGGCGCGCTCGCCAAGCACCACTGACCAGCGCCTGCCCGTACAACCCCCATCGTCCGGTGGCCAACCCCCACCGGTCCGTACAGAGAAGGAAGAATCAGCATGGCTGCCACTGAGACCCTTGCTGCCGTCACCGGCTCCCTCGGCTCCATCGGTTACGGCCTCGCCGCCATCGGCCCCGGCGTCGGCGTCGGCATCATCTTCGGTAACGGCACCCAGGCCCTGGCCCGCCAGCCCGAGGCTGCCGGCCTGATCCGTGCCAACCAGATCCTCGGCTTCGCCTTCTGTGAGGCGCTCGCCCTGATCGGCATCGTCATGCCGTTCGTCTACGGCAAGTGATCTTCACCTCCGTAGATCTTTTCGACGAAAGGCACTGATGTGAACGCGCTGGTATTGGCGGCGACCGAGGAGCAGAATCCTCTCGTCCCGCCCGGTCCAGAGTTCGTCGTCGGGCTCATCGCCTTCGCCGTCGTCTTCTTCTTCCTCGCCAAGAAGCTCCTCCCGGCCATCAACAAGGTCCTGGACGAGCGTCGTGAGGCGATCGAGGGAGGCATCGAGAAGGCCGATGCAGCTCAGACCGAGGCCCAGAGCGTGCTTGAGCAGTACAAGGCTCAGCTCGCCGAGGCCCGCCACGAGGCCGCCCGCCTGCGCCAGGAGGCGCTGGAACAGGGCACTGTCCTGAAGGAAGAACTTCGGGCAGAGGGTCAGCGCCAGCGCGAGGAAATCATCGCCGCAGGCCACGCCCAGATCGAGGCGGACCGCAAGCAGGCCGCACTGTCGCTGCGCCAGGACGTCGGCAAGCTCGCCACCGACCTGGCCGGCAAGCTCGTCGGCGAGTCCCTCGAGGACCACGCCCGGCAGAGCCGCACGATCGACCGTTTCCTCAGCGAGCTCGAGGAGAAGGCCGAGGCCGCCCGATGAACGGAGCGAGCCGCGAGGCACTGGCCGGCGCACGCGAGCGTCTCGACGCGCTGACCGACAACACGTCGGTCGACGCGGCGAAGCTCGCGGGCGAGCTGGCCGCCGTCACCGCGCTGCTCGACCGCGAGGTGTCGCTGCGTCGGGTCCTGACCGACCCGGCGCAGGCCGGTGAGGCGAAGGCCCAGCTGGCCGCGCGACTGCTGAGCGGTCAGGTGGGTGGCGACGCCGCCGACCTGGTTTCCGGCATGGTCCGCAGCCGCTGGTCGCGGTCGCGTGACTTGGTCGACGCGATCGAGGAGCTGGCGGACACCGCCGACCTCACCGCGGCGCAGCAGGCCGGCGCGCTCGACGACGTGGAGGACGAGGTGTTCCGGTTCGGCCGGATCGTCGCGTCCGACACCGGGCTGCGGGCCGCGCTGACCGACAAGGCGGCCTCGGTCTCCGCCAAGAGCGAGCTGCTGCGCAGCCTGCTCGGCGGAAAGGCCCAGCCGGTCACCGAGCGTCTGGTGGTGCGTCTCGTGGCTCAGCCGCGTGGACGTAGCCTGGAGGCGGGACTCGAGTCCCTGTCCAAGCTCGCCGCGGCGCGCCGGGACCGCATGGTCGCCGTCGTCACCACGGCGGTGCCGCTCACCGACCAGCAGAAGCAGCGCCTCGGCGCCGCACTGGCGAAGCTGTACGGGCGCCAGATGCACCTGAACCTCGAAGTGGACCCCGAGGTCCTCGGCGGGATTGAGGTACAGGTCGGTGACGAGGTCATCAACGGGACCATCGCGGACCGTCTCGAAGAGGCGACCCGCCGCATGGCCGGCTGACCCAGCCACCAACTGAACACGTATCACTAGCGGCCCGGTTGGGCCGTGCAGAGATTGCAGAAGATTCCTGGGGGACGGCCCCCAGACCCCCAAGAACTTCGGGCCCAACAAGGAGAGCAGGGAACCCAGATGGCGGAGCTCACGATCCGGCCGGAGGAGATCCGGGACGCGCTGGAGAACTTTGTCCAGTCGTACCAGCCGGACGCGGCCTCGCGCGAGGAGGTCGGAACGGTAAGCGTTGCCGGCGACGGCATCGCGAAGGTCGAGGGTCTTCCCTCGGCCATGGCGAACGAGCTGCTGAAGTTCGAGGACGGCACCCTCGGTCTCGCCCTCAACCTTGAGGAGCGCGAGATCGGTGTCGTCGTCCTCGGCGAGTTCAGCGGTATCGAGGAGGGACAGCCGGTGCAGCGCACCGGTGAGGTCCTCTCCGTCGGCGTCGGCGAGGGTTACCTCGGCCGCGTCGTCGACCCGCTCGGCAACCCGATCGACGGTCTCGGCGAGATCGCGACCGACAGCCGCCGCGCCCTCGAGCTGCAGGCCCCCGGTGTCATGGTCCGCAAGTCGGTCCACGAGCCGATGCAGACCGGCTACAAGGCCGTCGACGCGATGGTGCCGATCGGCCGTGGCCAGCGTCAGCTGATCATTGGTGACCGTCAGACCGGCAAGACCGCTCTGGCCGTCGACACGATCATCAACCAGCGCGACAACTGGCGCTCGGGCGACGTGAACAAGCAGGTGCGCTGCATCTACGTCGCCATCGGCCAGAAGGGCTCCACCATCGCGTCCGTTCGCGGTGCGCTGGAGGAGGCGGGCGCGCTCGAGTACACGACGATCGTCGCCGCCCCGGCTTCCGACCCGGCCGGCTTCAAGTACCTCGCCCCGTACACCGGTTCGGCCATCGGCCAGCACTGGATGTACGCCGGCAAGCACGTCCTGATCATCTTCGACGACCTGTCGAAGCAGGCCGACGCCTACCGCTCCGTGTCGCTGCTGCTGCGCCGTCCGCCGGGCCGCGAGGCCTACCCGGGCGACGTCTTCTACCTGCACTCGCGTCTGCTCGAGCGCTGCGCGAAGCTCTCGGACGACATGGGTGCCGGTTCGATGACCGGTCTGCCGATCGTCGAGACCCGCGCGAACGACGTCTCGGCGTTCATCCCGACCAACGTCATCTCCATCACCGACGGCCAGTGCTTCCTGGAGTCCGACCTGTTCAACGCGGGCCAGCGCCCGGCGCTGAACGTCGGTATCTCGGTCTCGCGTGTCGGTGGCTCCGCCCAGCACAAGGCCATGAAGCAGGTTTCCGGCCGACTGCGCGTGGACCTCGCCCAGTACCGTGAGCTGGAGGCATTCGCCGCCTTCGGTTCCGACCTGGACGCGGCCTCCAAGGCGTCGCTGGAGCGCGGTAAGCGCATGGTCGAGCTGCTGAAGCAGCCGCAGTACGCCCCGGTCCCGGTCGAGGAGCAGGTTGTCTCCGTCTGGGCCGGCACCACCGGCAAGATGGACGACGTACCGGTCGAGGACATCCGCCGCTTCGAGTCCGAGCTGCTGGAGTACCTGCGCCGCGAGCGCAAGGACCTCCTCACCTCGATCGCCGAGGGCGGCAAGATGTCGGACGACACGCTCCAGTCCGTCGCCGACGCCATCAAGGCGTTCAAGCAGCAGTTCGAGACCTCGGACGGCAAGCTCCTGGGCGAGGACGCGCCGGCCGTCAACGTCTCCAAGTGACGACGGAAGGGACCTGACTCATGGGAGCGCAGCTCCGGGTCTACAAGCGTCGCATCCAAGCCGTCACCGCGACCAAGAAGATCACCAAGGCGATGGAGATGATCGCCGCCTCGCGCATCGTCAAGGCGCAGCGCAGGGTGGCGGCGTCGATGCCGTACGCGACCGAGCTCACCCGTGCGGTGACCGCGGTGGCGACCGGCTCCACCACCAAGCACGCCCTGACCACCGAGGTCGAGGCGCCGACCCGCGCCGCGGTTCTGCTCGTCACGAGCGACCGCGGTCTGGCCGGCGGCTACTCCTCCAACGCCATCAAGGCGGCGGAGCGGCTCCGTGAGCGGCTCAGCGGTGAGGGCAAGGAGGTCGACACGTACATCGTCGGCCGCAAGGGTGTCGCTTACTACAACTTCCGCGAGCGCAAGGTCGCGGAAGTGTGGACCGGCTTCACCGACAGCCCGACCTACGCGGACGCCAAGAAGGTGGCCGCACCGCTGATCGAGGCCATCCAGACGGAGACGGCCGAGGGCGGCGTGGACGAGCTGCACATCGTCTTCACGGAATTCGTGTCGATGATGACGCAGAACCCGGTCGAGAACCGGATGCTGCCGCTCTCGCTCGACGCAGTGACATCAGCGGCTGCCGCCGCGGGCGCGGAGAAGAACGGCACGAAGGGCGAGATCCTTCCGCTGTTCGACTTCGAGCCGTCGGCGGAGGACGTCCTCGACGCCCTTCTGCCGCGCTACGTCGAGAGCCGTATCTACAACGCACTGCTGCAGGCCGCCGCTTCCGAGCACGCCGCCCGCCGTCGTGCGATGAAGTCGGCGACCGACAACGCCGGGGATCTCATCAAGAGCCTCTCCCGGCTTGCCAACGCGGCCCGCCAGGCCGAAATCACCCAGGAAATCAGCGAGATCGTCGGTGGCGCCAGCGCTCTGGCCGACGCGACCGCGGGGAGTGACAAGTAATGACGACCACTGTTGAGACGGCCGCCGCCACGGGCCGCGTCGCCCGGGTCATCGGCCCGGTCGTCGACGTGGAGTTCCCCGTCGACGCGATGCCGGAGATCTACAACGCACTGCACGTCACGGTCGACGACCCGGCCGAGGAGGGTGCGCGCAAGCTGCTCACCCTCGAGGTCGCCCAGCACCTCGGTGAGGGCGTCGTCCGCGCGATCTCGATGCAGCCCACCGACGGTCTGGTCCGCCAGGCGCCGGTGACCAACACGGGCGCGGGCATCATGGTGCCGGTCGGTGACATCACCAAGGGCAAGGTCTTCAACACCCTTGGCCAGATCCTGAACGACCCGGACGCCGAGGCTCAGATCACTGAGCGCTGGCCGATCCACCGCAAGGCTCCGGCCTTCGACCAGCTCGAGTCCAAGACCGAGATGTTCGAGACCGGCCTGAAGGTCGTCGACCTTCTCACCCCGTACGTCAAGGGTGGAAAGATCGGTCTGTTCGGTGGTGCGGGCGTCGGCAAGACGGTCCTCATCCAGGAAATGATCATGCGTGTGGCGAAGCTGCACGAGGGCGTTTCCGTGTTCGCCGGTGTCGGTGAGCGCACCCGTGAGGGCAACGACCTCATCGACGAGATGACCGAGTCGGGCGTTCTGGACAAGACCGCGCTGGTCTTCGGCCAGATGGACGAGCCGCCGGGCACGCGTCTTCGCGTCGCCCTGTCCGCCCTGACCATGGCGGAGTACTTCCGCGATGTGCAGAAGCAGGACGTGCTGCTCTTCATCGACAACATCTTCCGCTTCACCCAGGCCGGTTCCGAGGTCTCCACGCTGCTCGGCCGTATGCCGTCCGCAGTGGGTTACCAGCCGACCCTGGCTGACGAGATGGGTGTGCTCCAGGAGCGCATCACCTCGACGCGTGGTCACTCGATCACCTCGATGCAGGCGATCTACGTCCCCGCGGACGACCTGACCGACCCGGCGCCGGCGACCACCTTCGCCCACCTGGACGCGACGACCGTTCTGTCGCGTCCGATCTCGGAGAAGGGCATCTACCCGGCGGTCGACCCGCTGGACTCGACGTCCCGCATCCTGGACCCGCGCTACATCACGCAGGACCACTACGACGCGGCCAGCCGCGTCAAGGGAATCCTGCAGAAGTACAAGGACCTCCAGGACATCATCGCGATCCTCGGTATCGACGAGCTGGGCGAGGAGGACAAGCTTGTTGTCCACCGTGCCCGTCGCGTCGAGCGCTTCCTGTCGCAGAACACCCACGCCGCCAAGCAGTTCACCGGCCTGGACGGTTCGGACGTTCCGCTCGACGAGTCGATCGCCGCGTTCAACGCGATCTGCGACGGCGACTACGACCACTTCCCCGAGCAGGCGTTCTTCATGTGCGGTGGCATTGAGGACCTCAAGGCCAACGCCAAGGAGCTCGGCGTCTCCTGAACGAAGTGAGCCGCGTGGGCCGAAGTGACTCACGTGACTCGTGGGAGAGGGGCGGGTACGTCCCGCCCCTCTCCGTACGCCCCCTAGAATTGACCCAACACCCGGCACAACCGCCGGGTGGTGACCCGAGGAGCCACCTTGGCTGCTGAGCTGCACGTCGAGCTGGTCGCGGCGGACCGTAACGTCTGGTCCGGCGAGGCCTCCCTGGTCGTCGCGCGGACCACGTCCGGCGACATCGGCGTCATGCCCGGTCACCAGCCGCTCCTTGGCGTGCTGGAATCGGGCCCGGTGACCATTCGTACGAGCGACGGCGGCACTGTCGTCGCCGCGGTGCACGGCGGGTTCATCTCTTTCGCCGACAACAAGCTGTCTCTGCTCGCGGAGATCGCCGAGCTGGCGGACGAGATCGACCCCGCGCGCGCCGAGCGGGCGCTGGAGCGGGCGAAGTCGGAGGCGGATGCCGCCGCCGAGCGCCGCGCCGCCGTCCGACTGAGCGCGGTTGCGGGACACTGAGTCCCGCGACAACGAATTTGACCTCAGCCGCGGTCCGTACTGGATACTCCAGGGCGGGTCGCGGCTGAGGCGATACAGCTGGAACTTGTGTTTTGTTGCCGGTACTGGATGAGATGACGCGAGGAGGTCGGTGGAGATGTTCCTCGCTCTGCTCGTGAGCGGCTCGGTAGTCGCGCTGGTACTGGTGGGACTGTTCGTCTTCGGGCTGCGCCGGCGGCTGATCCAGCGCTCCGGCGGTACCTTCGACTGCAGCCTGCGCTGGAACATCCCCGAGGAGCCCGACCGCTCGGGCAAGGGATGGGTGTACGGCGTCGCCCGCTACAGCGGCGACCGCATCGACTGGTTCCGCGTCTTCTCGTACGCCCCCCGCCCCCGCCGCGTCCTCGAGCGCTCGGCGATCGAGGTGCTCTCCCGCCGCGTCCCCGAGGGCGAGGAGGAGCTGGCGCTGCTGTCCGACCACTGCATCCTCGGCTGCTCGCACCGCGGTACGCGGCTGGAACTGGCGATGAGCGAGGACGCTCTCACCGGTTTCCTCGCCTGGCTGGAGGCCGCGCCTCCCGGCCAGCGCGTCAATGTGGCGTAGACGCCCAGAACGTAGTCGGGGGGACGGGTCACTGACCCGTCCCCCCGATTGTTTCAAGCCTTTGTGCTGCTGATCCTTTTCTACTTCAGACCGTTGTTGATCGCGGTCACCAGCTCGCCATTGGCGGTGTCACCGCTGAACTCCCAGAAGAACGCGCCTCCCAGGCCCTGCCCCTTCGCCCAGCTCATCTTGGAACCGATGGTGGCCGGGGTGTCGTAGCTCCACCAGTCGGAGCCGCAGTGGGCATAAGCCGTTCCCGCGACGGTCCCATTGGCGGGGCACTTGGTCTTGAGGACCTTGTAGTCCTCGATGCCGGACTCGTACGTACCGGCTGCCGCGCCGGTCGCGGTGCCGCCCGGCTCCTTCTGCGTCACGCCCGTCCAGCCGCGCCCGTAGAAGCCGATGCCGAGCAGCAGCTTCTTCGCCGGGACGCCCTTCGCCTTGAGCTTGGCGATGGCTTCGGCCGAGTTGAAGCCGGCCTGCGGGATGCCGGGGTACGAGGTCAGCGGGGAGTGCGGGGCCGTCGGGCCCTTGGCCGCCCAGGCGCCGAAGAAGTCGTACGTCATCACGTTGTACCAGTCGGAGTACGCGGCCGCTCCGGCGTAGTCGGTGGCGTCGATCTTGCCGCCGGCCGAGGCGTCGGCCGTGATGGCGGCGGTGACCAGGTTGTTCGTACCGAACTTGCCGCGCATCGCCTGCATCATGTTCTTGAACGCGGCCGGGCCGCTGGTGTCGCAGGACAGACCGCAGGCGTTGGGGTACTCCCAGTCCAGGTCGATGCCGTCGAAGACGTCGGCCCAGCGCGGGTCCTCCACCAGCTTGTAGCAGGAGTCGGCGAACGCGGCCGGGTTCTTGACGGCCTCCGTGAAGCCGCCGGACCAGGTCCAGCCGCCGAACGACCACAGCACCTTGATGTTCGGGTACTTCGCCTTGAGCTTGCGCAGCTGGTTGAAGTTGCCGCGCAGCGGCTGGTCCCAGGTGTCGGCCTTGCCGTCGACGCTCTGGTCGGCGGTGTACGCCTTGTCTATCGCGGCGAAGCTGTCGCCCATGGTGCACTTGCCACCCTGGACGTTGCCGAACGAGTAGTTGATGTGCGTGATCTTGCCGGCGGAGCCCGAGGTGTCCAGGTTCTTCACGTGGTAGTTGCGTCCGTAGATGCCCCACTCGGTGAAGTACCCCAGCTTGACCTGGTCGCCCGGGCCGGGGCCCGGGTCGGTGCCGCCGCCAGTGGTCTTGACCGCGCGGGCGCCGCTGACCGGCCCCGTCTGGTCGCCGGTGTCACGGGCCTGGACCGAGTACGAGTAGTCCGTACCGGCGCTGAGGCCGCTGTCCGTGTACGACGTAGTGGTCACCGTGACGACCTTGGCGCCGTCGCGGAGCACGTCGTAGTTCTTGACGCCCTTGTCGTCGGTGGCCGCGGCCCACGAGAGCTTCACCGACGTGTCGGTGATGGTGCTCGCGGAGGGGGTGCCGGGCGCGGTCGGCGGGGTGTCGCCCGGCACGGAACCGCCGTCGCAGGACCCGCCGTTGAGCTTGCAGCCGCTGGGGGAGCCGGCGCCGGTGCCGTTGAAGCCGAAGGACACACTGGCGCCGGGGGCCAGGTTGCCGCCCCAGCTCTTGTTCTTGGCGGTCCAGTGGTTGCCCGAGTTGGTGACGTCGGCGTCCCAGGCGGAGGTGACGGCCGTACCGGACGGGAAGTCCCACTCCACGGTCCAGGTGCTGAGGGTGGTGGTGCCGGTGTTCTTCACCGTCCACTTGCCCTCGAAGCCGTTGCCCCAGTCGGAGACCTTGGTGTACGAGGCGGTCGCCGAGGCGGCGGCCTGTGCGGGGGAGGCCAGGCCGACCATGGCGGCGAGGGGAACGATCAACGCGGTGAGACCGGCTGCCGCTCTGGTTCTGAAGCGGGTGCGTAGGGGGGTGGTTGTACTCAAGGGTGCTCCCAAGAGAGAGGTCCGGCGGTGAACGGGGATAGGACCTGCGCCGCCTGGCGAGCACTTCTTGACATGACACGCTCACCACTGCGGTGCGGTGAGCGTAGGAAGGTCTGGACCAATCGTCAAGAGGTCTGGACCAGAGGAGTCTGTGGGGGCGTCATCCGCAGGCCACCGAGCCGTCAGATCCCCAACTCCTGAGCGAGCACGGCCGCCTGCACCCGGCTGCGCAGCTCCAGCTTCCCCAGCAGGCGGCTCACATGGGTCTTCACCGTGGCCTCGGCCATGGTCAGGCGCCGGGCGATCTCCGCGTTCGACAGTCCCTCCCCGAGACACGACAGCACCTCGCGCTCGCGCCGGGTCAGCGAATCCAGGGCCTCGGCGCCGGGCGCGTTCGCGGACCGTACGGGCGCGGGCGAGGCGAACTCCGCGATCAGCCGGCGGGTGACGGCGGGCGCGATCAGGCCCTCGCCGCGCGCCACCGTCCGTACCGCCTCGATCAGGTCCTTCGCGTCGGTGTTCTTCAGCAGGAAGCCGGCCGCCCCCGCGCGCAGCGCCCCGAAGACGTACTCGTCGAGATCGAAGGTCGTCAGCATCAGGACGTCGGCGAGCTGCTCCGCCACCACCTGCCGGGTCGCCGAGACCCCGTCCAGACGCGGCATCTGTACGTCCATCAGCACCAGATCCGGCCGCAGTTCGCGCGCCATGGCGACCGCCGCCTCGCCGTCCCCGGCCTCCCCGACGACCTCCACGTCCGGGGCACTGTTCAGGATGAGCACCAGGCCCGCCCGTACGGCCGACTGGTCCTCCGCGACCAGTACGCGAATCGTCATGCGGACAGCTCCGTATCGTCCTCCGCGGGCAGTTGCGCCCGTACCTGCCAGATCTTCGTGCCGTCCGCCGCGGTGGCCGGGCCCGCCTCCAGCGCCCCGTCGAGCAGCGTCACGCGCTCCCGCATCCCCACCAGACCCGCGCCGGAACCGGGCGCGCGTGGGCCTGGCCGTTCGCCGTACGGGCTGGTCACGCCCACGGTCAGCGTGTGGTCGGTGTGCGCGAGCGTCACCCTGACCGGGCCGGGGGAAGCGTGCTTGAGCGCGTTGGTGAGGGACTCCTGGACGATCCGGTACGCGGCCATCTCGACCGGCGCCGGAAGCCGGCCGCCCGGTGCGCGGCCGTCGTCGAGGACGAAGACGAGTCCGCTGTCGGCGCCGACCGTACGGACCTGGGCGACGAGCGCGTCGAGCCCGTCGAGCGCCGGGGCGACGGCCGGTTCCTGGTCGCCGCTGGTGTCGCGGAGCAGACCGATGAGCCTGCGCATCTCCGACAGGCCCTGGACGCTGTTCTCGCGGATGACGGTGAGCGCGTCCGTCGATGCCTTGGGCTCGTTGATGGACAGCGCGGCCGTGGAGTGGATGGCGATGGCGGAGAGGTGGTTGGCGACCATGTCGTGCAGCTCGCGCGCCATCCGGGAACGCTCGGCCGCGACGGCCTGGCTGCGGTCCATCTCGGCCAGCAGCGCGGTCTGCTCGGCGCGCAGCCGGGCGGCCTCGGCGGCCTGGCGGTGGTTGCGGAGGGTGGCGCCGGTGAGCGCGGGCGCGAAGGAGACGAGCCCGGTGACGACACCGATGAGCAGCGCTTCCGGCTGACGGAGCCAGGCCAGGGCGCCGATCGTCATGGCGACGGTGATGAGCCCCGTGATGACCGGGATACGGCGGGCCGCGCCCGGGGTTCCGTACACCACGGCGGCGTACATCAGGTCCGTGAACATGATGACGGTGGCCAGGTTGCCGAAGGTGAACTGGTCCGCGACGAGGGCGGCCGTGCCGATGAGCAGGGCCGCCCTGGGACACGACCTGCGCAGCAGCTCCAGGAACGCCATCACGGCGAGCGGTACGAGGGTCACCCACGGCGGCATGAGTTCGCGCATGGCGGTGGTGTGCAGCCCGAGGCCCCACAGCAGGGCACCGCCGAGCAGGCCGGTCACCGCGATGAGTACGTCGTCGTGGTGGGGGCGCAGGCGGGGGAACCGGGTCACTCCACCATCCAACACGGCATGGACCGGCTCGTCCTCCCCGCGTGGGGTGAGCCGCCGCTACATCGAAGGATGCAGTGCGGGTTCGTCATTGGCGACGACGATTCGGGGCTTCGCGGACGGGAGGGTTGGGAGCGTAACGGGAGGAGAGTGAACACCGTGATCGTCACGCTGATCATCATCTGCGAAGTCGGCTTCTGGATACTGCTGGCCGGGGGCCTGGCCCTGCGCTATCTGGCGAAGATGCCGCGCGCCGGGGCGGCCGTGCTGCTCATGGAGCCGCTGCTGGAGGTCGTGCTGCTGGTCGTCACGGCGGTCGACCTGAAGAACGGCGCGGAGCCGGACTGGAAGCACGGTCTCGCGGCAGTCTACATCGGCTTCACGGTCGCGCTGGGGCATCGCACCATCAAGTGGGCCGACGCCCGGGTCGCCCACCGCTTCGCGGGCGGGCCGGCGCCGGTGCAGGCACCGAAGTACGGGATTGCCCGGGCGGTGCACGAGTGGAAGGTCGCGGGGCGGTGGATGCTGGCGGCGGGGATCGCGATGGGGTTGCTCCAGGCGGCGATCTGGTACGTCGGGGGCGACGGGGACATCGGTTCGCTGCGGATGTGGCAGCAGAAGATGCTCTTCGTGATCGGCATCAACGTGATCATCGCCGGGGCGTACACGGTGTCCCCGAAGCGGGCGCCGGAGGGGGAGCGGGTGGGGTAGGCGGGTGCGGGTGCGGCTGGGGCGGGCCGCCGCGCGGGGCTTCCCCGACCCGCCCCTTCCCGAAGCTGGGGCTCCGCCCCCAGACCCCGCTCCTCAAACGCCGGAGGGGCTGGATGGTGCCGCTGAGCGGGGATGCGCCGCTGAGCGCGGCTCATCGACCCGCGCTCAGAAAAGGCCCGCCGCAGGCGCCCCTACCGCTCGCCGCCCGGCACCCACAGCACGTCGCCGACCTCCTTGTTGGCCACCCGGGCCAGGATGAACAGCAGGTCGGACAGGCGGTTCAGGTACGTCGCCGTCAGCGGGTTCATCGCCTCGCCGTGGACCTCGAACGCCGCCCACGTCGACCGCTCCGCCCGCCGCACCACCGTGCACGCCTGGTGCAGCAGCGCCGCCCCCGCCGTACCCCCCGGCAGGATGAAGCTCCGCAGCTTCTCCAGATCCTCCAGGAACCGGTCGCAGTCCGCCTCCAGCTTGTCGATGTACGCCTGCTCGACGCGAAGCGGCGGGTACTTGGGGTCCGCGACCACCGGCGTCGACAGATCCGCGCCCACGTCGAAGAGGTCGTTCTGGACCCGGACGAGGACCTTCACGACAGCCTCGTCGAGCTGCCCGAGGGCGATCGCCGTCCCGATGACGGCATTGGCCTCATTGGCGTCGGCGTACGCCGAGATCCGCAGGTCGGTCTTGGCGGTGCGGCTCATGTCGCCCAGGGCGGTGGTGCCCTTGTCGCCGGTACGGGTATAGATGCGCGTCAGATTGACCATGCAACCGAGCCTAGCCATGCCCGGCCTTCCGGAAGACCCGTGTGCCCACCGTCACGCGCCCAACTGGGCAGTGCGGGCGATGGATGAGTCGTACCGGTGTGATGTCCGTCATCTGGACCGTGACGCGCATCTCTTCGCCGCCACTCGGCCCCTCACGGGCGCTAACCTCCGCCGGAGAGCCTGAAGTAAACAGGCGTTAAGGCCGAAGAATTCAAGGGGTGTCGCAGTGGCCAGGAAGCTCGCCGTCATCGGAGCCGGACTCATGGGGTCCGGTATCGCGCAGGTCTCGGCGCAGGCGGGCTGGGACGTCGTCCTGCGCGATGTCACCGACGCCGCGCTGACCCGCGGCCGTGACGGCATCAAGGCCTCGTACGACAAGTTCGTGTCCAAGGGCAAGCTGGACGCCGCGGACGCGGAGGCGGCGCTCGGCCGCATCACCACGACCACCGACCTCGACGCGGTCGCCGACGCCGACATCGTCGTCGAAGCCGTCTTCGAGAAGCTCGAGATCAAGCACGAGATCTTCCGTACGCTCGACAAGATCGTCCGGGCGGACGCGGTCCTCGCGTCCAACACCTCCGCCATCCCGATCACCAAGATCGCGGCCGTGACGGAGCGTCCGGAGCGGGTCGTCGGCGCGCACTTCTTCTCGCCCGTACCGATGATGCAGCTCTGCGAGCTGGTACGGGGCTACAAGACCAGCGACGAAACGCTCGCCATCACGCGCGAGTTCGCCGAGTCCGTCGGCAAGACCTGCATCGTCGTCAACCGCGACGTGGCCGGCTTCGTCACCACCCGCCTCATCTCGGCCCTCGTGGTCGAGGCCGCGAAGCTGTACGAGTCGGGCGTCGCCTCGGCCGAGGACATCGACATCGCCTGCAAGCTGGGCTTCGGGCACGCCATGGGCCCGCTCGCCACCGCGGACCTGACCGGCGTCGACATCCTGCTGCACGCGACCAGCAACATCTACACGGAGTCGCAGGACGAGAAGTTCGCGCCGCCGGAGCTGATGCGCCGGATGGTTGATGCCGGTGACATCGGGCGCAAGAGCGGGCAGGGGTTCTACAAGCACTGATGCCATGTCAGCTCCTGGGTCACTCCCAGGGGTGAATTCGGTATCGGTTCGCTTACGGACGGCAACTTCCTTGCCCGTACGGCAGTCAGTTGGGTGCAGGGAAAGAAAAGCAAGACACGGAGAACTGACGCACTCTCAGGGAGCGCATATGCACATCAGGGGCGACCACGTCGAGCTGGTCGTCGGGGGCCGCCTCGACGTCCGCAGCGCGGCGGACGCCCGTACGGTCCTGCACTCGGCCGTCGACGACGGTGTCGGCGATCTGGTGCTGGACCTGACCGAGCTGGATTCCTGGGACGCCACCGGACTGGGCGTGATCATGGGCGCCCACCGGCGGGCCGGGCGGGCGGGCCGCCGGCTCGTGCTGCGCGGCGTACCGGCGCAGATGCAGCGCCTGCTGGTGGCGACCAGACTGCACCGCATCCTCGCCATCGAGGGCGGCATCGCCGCCGAGTCGCTGCCGCGGGTCTGAGCGGGCTGGCCGGCGCGTCCATACAGGGGGCGTACGGCGGGCGCACGGCGGACGCACAATCCTCACGAGACTGTGACGTCCCGGGCGGGGTGGCACCCCTCCTGTTCCTGGATACTGTGCGAAGGCCTAGGGTTCGGCTCGCCTGCCGATTGACGAACCCGAGTACGGCGGGCACCGGACCAGAAGCGACAGCGAGCGTGTGAAAGGCCGGGAGGGGCATCCGCACGCAACGCATCTGGGGGGCTTTGACCATGGACCCGATGAACCGGGGACCGGAAGAGTACGGCCACGACGACGACCGATTCGGCGAGAGCGACACCGGTGACGGATCGCGCCGACCGCCACGAGACGCGCTGACACCGGCCCTCGCCCAGAGCGGCCAAAGCGGTCAGAGCGGCAAGGGCGGCGGACCGGCCTCGTCGGCGCCCGCCCGCACCGTGCAGGTCGTCGCGGGCGACTTCCTGCTCACCGTCAACCCTGTCGACGGCAGTGAGATCGAAGCCTGCCCGCCCGGCGAGCGCCCGGCGCAACCGGTCAAGCACAGCGCCGACGACCGCGCCGAACTGCTGCGCGCGGCCAGGCCGCCCGTCCCGCCGGGGCCCGCTGTCCCCGATCTCCCGCTCCTGGAGCGCCAGGAGGAGCGCGAGAGGCTCGTACGGCTGCTCGCGCGCGGGCGCTCGGTGCGGGTGACGGGGCCGTCGGGGTCCGGTCGTACCGCGCTGCTCGACGCCGTGGCCGCCGACTGCGCGGACCTCGCGCCGGACGGAGTCGTACGGCTCTGCGGAGCCCACCGCACGCCCGACGAGCTGCTCCACGACCTGTTCGCCGCCGTCTACAGCGCGCCGCTGCACCGCCCGGACCGGGCGGGGCTGCTCGGCCTGGTGCACGAGATCGGGGCCGTCGTCGTACTCGACGACCTGGAGTTCGGCGGGGCGGCGCTGGACGAGCTGCTGGAGGCCACACCCGAGTGCGCCTTCCTGCTCGCCGCGACACCCGGGGTCGCCGCTCCCTCGCCCGAGTCGCACATCGAGGAGGTGTTCCTCGGCGGTCTCGACCGCAGTGCCAGCCTGGAGCTCCTGGAGCGCGCCGTGGGGCGGCCGCTCACCGACGACGAGGCGAACTGGGCGGGCGACCTGTGGTTCGAGTCCGAGGGGCTGCCGCTGCGTTTCGCGCAGGCGGGTGCTCTGCTGCGGCAGCGCGATCAGCTTCGCGCGGACCCCAACGCCTTCGACGAGTACGGGTACTTCAACGAGCAGCCGTTCGACGCGCCCTTCGACGCGGAGGACGGACACGACGTACCCCTGCCGTCACTCGCCGAGGGCGCGATGCCGGCGGCGCTGCTCGCGTCCCGGCTGAGCGAGTCCGCCCGCGCCACGCTGCGCTTCGCCCTCGCGCTCGGCGGCGAGGTCCCGAACCAGGCGCACCTGCCGGCGCTGGTGGGGGACACCCATGCGGACGCCGCGCTCGGTGAGCTGCTGAGCTGCGGGCTGCTCTCGTCGGTGGGGGCGCGTTTCCGGCTGGCGGCCGGTGTGGCCGTACAGCTGGAGGCCGCCGGATTCGCGGACGACGTCACGGAGCAGGCGCACACCGCCGCCCAGCACTACGCCTGGTGGGCCGGGCATCCCTCGGTGACGCCCGAGCGGGCGGCGGCGGAGGCCGACGCGATTCTCGCGGCGATGGGCGCGCTGGTGCCGGGCGCGGAGGCGGGGCATGCGAGCGCCGCTGTCCTGCTGGCCCGTACGGCGGCGCCCGCGTTCGCCGCCGGGCTGTGCTGGGGCGCGTGGGAGCGGGCGCTGCGGACCGGGCTCGAGGCCGCGCGCATCGCGGGAGAGGTTGCCGAAGAGGCGTACTTCCACCACGAGTTGGGTGTACTCGCGCTCTGTACGGGCAATCTGGACCGGGCCCGGGCCGAGCTGGAGGCGTCCGTCGCGATGCGCGGCGCCGTGGCCGACAAGAGCGGCACGGTCGCCGGACGCAGGGCGCTGGCGCTGGTCGCGGACCGCTCCGGTGCGGTTGCGGGCGCGCTTGTGCTCGGTGGCCGTACGCCTGCCGGGGAGGAGGTGCCGGCGGCTCGGTACGAGGAGTCGGCGTCGCCGCCCGGTGGCGTACCGGCGGCGGTCGTGCCCCTGGCGCTGCCTGCCAGGCCCGAACGGGCGGGTGAGGACGTCACGTTGGTCACCCACCGCACGGAGGCCGGTGGCGGTGGCGGTGGCCGTCTCGCCGTGCTCAGTGGCGCCCGGCGCAACATGGTCGCGGCGGGCGCGGGCGCGCTGCTCGTCGCCGTACTCGGCACTGTGGTGACACTCGGCGCGACGTCGGACGGCGAGGAGCCGCAGAACAGGGTCACGTCCGAGCAGTCGGCCAACGAGGACGACGGTCAGGACGGCCTTACGGCGGACGAGCCGACGCAGGGCTCGACGAAGCGCCCGGGCGATCCGGGCCGACCGGCCGGTCCTGGTACGTCGGGACAGCCCCAGCCGGGCGAGAGCGGCGGCAGCGGCAGCGGGGCGCCGGGGGATCCGTCGAAGAGCGGCAAGCCGACGGACGACGATTCGTCGTCGCCGGGCAGCAAACCGCCGACGTCGGACGATCCGACCACGGGTGGCCCGACGACGGGCGGTCCGACGACCGGCGGTCCGACCACCGGTGGTCCGACGACGGGCGGCCCGACGACGGGCGGTCCGACCACGGGTGGCCCGACGACCGGCGGTCCCACCACGGGCGGTCCGACGACCGGCGGTCCCACCACGAGCGGCGGTACTTCCGACGGCGGCACGACCGACGGCGGGACCACGGACGGTGGGACGACGGACGGCGGGTCCACGGACGGCGGCACCACTGGCGGGACGACGAGCGGGGCGGAAGGCGGGACCACCGAAGGCGGCACGGCGGACGGCGGCACCACCACGGGCGGCAGCAGCCCGAGCAACAGCGCCCCGGCTTCGTCGAGCGCACCTGGTTCCTCGAGCCCGGCGTAGGGGGCGGGGCGGACGGGTTCTTCCCCCACCCCGCCCCCCCCGCAACCGGGGCTCCGCCCCAGACCCCGGTCCTCAAACGCCGGACGGGCTGAACTCGCCGGGAGCAGCCCGGACGTCAGAACAGGCGGAGCTTGTCGTCCTCGATGCCGCGCATCGCGTTGTAGTCCAGGACCACGCAGCCGATCCCGCGGTCCGTCGCCAGTACGCGCGCCTGCGGCTTGATCTCCTGCGCCGCGAAAACGCCCTTCACCGGCGCCAGGTGCGGGTCCCGGTTGAGCAGTTCGAGGTAGCGGGTGAGCTGCTCCACGCCGTCGATGTCGCCGCGTCGTTTCAGTTCCACCGCCACCGTCGCCCCGTCCGCGTCACGGCAGAGGATGTCCACCGGGCCGATGGCCGTGGGGTATTCGCGGCGGATCAGGGAGTAGCCCTCGCCGAGCGTGTCGATGCGGTCGGCCAGCAGCTCCTGGAGGTGCGCTTCCACGCCGTCCTTGATGAGCCCGGGGTCGACGCCCAGTTCGTGGGACGAGTCGTGGAGGACTTCCTCCATCGTGATGATCAGTTTCTCGCCCGCCTTGTTGATCACCGTCCAGGTGCCGGCATCGTCCCCCGTGCCCTCCTTGAGGGTGCACGGCGGCGACATCCAGTTGAGCGGTTTGTACGCCCGGTCGTCGGCGTGGATCGACACGCTGCCGTCCGCCTTCACCAGGATCAGACGGGGAGCGGAGGGCAAGTGGGCGGTGAGCCGGCCCGCGTAGTCCACGGAGCAGCGGGCAATGACGAGACGCATGGGGCGCAACGCTACTCGACGACGAGTGCTCTACGCGATTCGCCCAGTAAGACCCCCTTCGCTGTTGGCTGGTTGTGTTCCCAATCTCCTGGTGCGGTCCGGACCGCACGCTTAACTTGGATGCAGGAGGTCGTCGTACGTGCACTCTGCGTCGTCGTCCGTCTTCCCTGCCCGTAAGACCCCGGCCCCGGGGTCGCGAGAGGAGAACCCATGTCGCTCGACGTCTCACCGGCACTGTTGGAACAGGCCGAGCGAGGCGATGTCGACGAAGCCGCCTTCGTCGACTGCGTCCGGACCTCCCTGCCTTACGCATGGGAGATGATCAGCTCTCTGGTGGCACAGCTGAAGGTCGACGGTGGCGAGTTCGCCGACAACCAGACGCCTCCGCCGGACGAGCAGGCACGTGGTCAGCTGCTGCGCGCACTCGCGAGTGACGCGATTCGCGGTGCGCTGCAGCGGCACTTCGGCGTACGTCTTGCGTTCCAGAACTGCCACCGCGTAGCGGTGTTCCCGATGGACTCCTCGTCGGACGAGCGGCTCGGCCGCTTCACGTCGATCAGGGGTCAGCTGCTCAACCAGTCGCCGGAACTGCGGGACTGCTGAGGCAATGCTGTCGCTCCGCATCGCGGGAGGTCCACTGATGCGGAGCGGCGGCGTCCGGCCGGCAGACGGCGTGCTCAGGACAGCAGGGGCAGCACTTCGGACCCCAGCAGCCGTACGTTCTCCTCGGTGGCCGCAAGGTCGCCCGACCCCTCGACGAGCAGCGCGAAGCGCGTGATCCCGGTCCGCTCGGCGGTCGCCGCGAGCCGGTCGGCGGCCAGTCGCGGCGGGCCCACGGGATGCAGTTCGCACAGCATTTCCGTGTACGCGACCGGGTCCCGCATCGCGCGGTGCCGCCCGTCGACCGTGACGTGGGCGTCGAGTCCCTGCTTGAGCCAGCCCGGCATCGCCTTCGTCAGCGTCTCCGTGGCTTCGGCCGCGCTGCTCGCGATCTGAGCCACCCCGGCTGAAACATGGCCTGCCCGCGCGACCGTTTCAGGCTCATGTCCGGCGGCGAGTGCGAGCCTGCGCCACAGCGCGACCATCTCCGCTTTGTCCTCGTCGCCGCAGTGCATGCCGAGCAGCATCGGCAGCCCGCGCTCGGCGGCCATCCGTACGCTCTTCGGGGATGTGCAGGCGACCACGACCTCGGGGCCGCCCGGTACGTCGGGCCCCTCGCGCAGCAGCTCGTCCGGCCTCGGTACGACGGCGACTTCGCGGAAGTCGAACCGCTCGCCCCGCGCCTCGACGCGCGGTTCGCGCAGCCAGCGCAGCAGCAGATCCAGCGACTCGGGGAAGCCGTGCTCGTACGCCGAAAGACCCTGCCCGAACACCTCCAGGTCCACCCACGGCCCGCCCCGCCCGACGCCGAGCGTGAAGCGCCCGCCGGAGGTGAGGTGCAGCAGGGCGGCCTGCTCGCCCAGGGCGACCGGGTGCACGGTGGGCAGGACGCTGACCGCCGTACCCACCCGGATGCGCCGGGTGCGCCCGAGCAGCAGCGCGGCGAGCGTCACGGCGGACGGGCACACGCCGTACGGTACGAAGTGGTGTTCCGCGAGCCAGACCGAGTCCAGCCCGGCTTCCTCGGCGACCTCGGCCGACCGCACTGCCCGGTGCAGCGCCTCCCCCTGGCCCTGGCCCGGAAACTGGGCCGCCAGTACAAACGTTCCGACACGCATCGCCTACTGCCTCCTTGCGGTCGACGCGGCTTCCCCCTTACTGGCAACAACGTCTGACACGTGCCAAAGGCACGGCCGCGCGCGAAGTTGTTGCGATTTTCCGGTAAGCCGGTGCCCGGCGAGCACCGGCCGTCGCGCGATGCCGTACGGGTACCCCTGCCGGATGGCCCTAGGCTGGGGGAAACCAGTGCCGTCCGACCCGTGAGGTTTCAGGTGTCCCCGCGTCGCAACCGCCCCAAGGGCGGCGAGAGTCCGGCCGAGTCCCGAAGTGGCGTGGAAGGAGACCGGTTCGGGCTCCAGAGCACCGAGTCGTGGCAGGGCGAGGAGTGGTCGCTGCGTCATGTCGCCGGCGCGAGCGCGGCCGGCAAGCGCTACCGCTGCCCGGGCTGCGACCAGGAGATCCCGTCCGGGGTCCCGCACCTGGTGGCGTGGCCGGAGTACGGCGGCGTCGACGACCGCAGACACTGGCACAAGGCCTGCTGGAACGCGCGGGACCGCCGCACCACGAAGGTGCAGCGGTCCCGCAATGCCCCGCGCTACTGACCGGCGGCGCGCCGGCCCCGGTCAGACGTCGCGCTTCTCCAGGGCCAGGAAGGCACCGCCGAGCGCCGCGGCCGTCACGCCCAGCAGGATCCACAGCGGCTCCCATCCGGACGGCCCCGACTGGGTGACCGAGGCGTCGTAGAAGACGCCGAGCTGGTTGGGGATCGAGTACTCGAAGAGCGCCGTCTGAAGGTCGGCCAGTGTCTCGGAGAACATGAACATCGCCAGCACCAGCGGCAGCAGCACCAAGCCGATCATGATGGTGATCGCGCCCGCCGAGTGCCGGATGAGCGAGCCGACGGCCAGCGACAGCAGGCCGAGCGTCGCGATGTACAGGCTGACGCCGAGCGTCGCGCGCAGCCAGTCCTCGCCGGTGGGCGTGACGCCGTCGAGCATCACGGTCTGCAGCGCGCCGACGATGGCGGTGGTAACCAGTGTGATGGCGAAGGCCAGTACGAAGAAGACGATCGCCTTGGCCGTCAGCACGCGGGAGCGGCTGGGGCACGCCGTGAGGGTCGTACGGATCATTCCCGTGCCGTACTCCGACGCGACCGTCATCACGCCGAGCGTGATCACCGGGATGGCACCGAGCAGCACACCGAAGAATCCGAGGCTCAGTACCGGGGTCTCGCCGAGGTCGGCGCCGGACGAGCCGACGGCCACGGCCGCGAGCAGGCCGATGCCGAGGACGAGCACGACCATCACGCCGAGCGTCCACACCGTGGAGCGCACCGACCGGATCTTCGTCCACTCGGAGGCGAGAGCGTCCCCGAGCGTCGCCTTGCGCACCGGGATCGGCGAGACGTACGACGCGACGCCCTGCGGCTGGTAAGGCTGCGGGGCCTGCTGAGGGGCCTGCTGCTGGTACGGGGTCGTCATCGGGCGTCCTCGGGGCTGTCGTCGCTGTCGCTCTTGGTCAGGTCGGGTGCGGGGGCAGCGGGCGCGGGAGGCGCCGCCGGGGCCGCAGGCGCCGCGTACGGGTTCTGGACCGGCGCGGGGGCCTGGCCGGGGGCGGGGTAGCCGGGGGCGGGCGCCGGGCCGCCCGGCATCGGGGCGCCGGCGAAGGGCGGCTGTCCGCCCGGCTGGGGCGGCGGCGGGGCGTACCAGCCCTGCTGCTGTCCTGCGGGCTGGGCGTAACCGCCGGGCTGCTGGAGCTGCTGCGGCTGCTCGAAGCCGGCCAGCTGGTCGGCCGTCGAACGGTAGTCGACCGCGCCCTGCGTCATCCGCATGTACGCCTCTTCCAGCGAGGCCTGGTGCGGCGAAAGCTCCCACAGCCGTACGTCGGCGTCGTGCGCGAGGTCGCTGATCCGCGGCAGCGGCAGCCCGGTGACGCGCATTGCGCCGTCCTGCTCGGTCATGACGTGGCCGCCGGCCTCGGTCAGTACCGACGACAGCTTCTCGCGCTGCTGCGGCTCGGTCTGCGGCGTACGCACCCGGGCGAAGTCGGCGGAGTTCGCGGAGATGAAGTCCTTGACGCTCATGTCGGAGAGCAGCTGCCCGCGCCCGATCACGATCAAGTGGTCCGCGGTCACCGCCATCTCGCTCATGAGGTGGCTGGAGACGAAGACCGTACGGCCCTCGGCGGCCAGCGACTTCATGAGGTTGCGGACCCAGAGGATGCCCTCGGGGTCGAGGCCGTTGACCGGCTCGTCGAAGAGCAGCACCTGCGGGTCGCCGAGGAGCGCCGCCGCGATGCCCAGGCGCTGCCCCATGCCGAGCGAGAAGCCGCTGGAGCGCCGCCTGGCGACGTCCTGGAGGCCGACGACCCCGAGCACCTCGTCGACCCGCTGGGCGGGGATGCCGGAGAGCTGCGCGAGCGACAGGAGGTGGTTGCGCGCGCTGCGTCCGCCGTGCACGGCCTTGGCGTCGAGCAGGGCGCCCACCTGGCGGGGGGCGTTGGGCAGGTTGCGGAAGGGGTGACCGCCGATGGTGACGTGACCGGCCGTGGGCTCGTCGAGCCCGAGAATCATGCGCATCGTCGTGGACTTGCCGGAGCCGTTGGGGCCGAGGAAGCCCGTCACCGTGCCCGGGCGCACCTGGAAGGAAAGGTTGTACACGGCTGTCTTGGCGCCGTAGCGCTTCGTCAGGCCGACTGCCTCGATCATGTGTGTGCAGCCCCATCGACAGGTCGGGTCGTCGGGGCTGTGACCTCTTGGCCGAACGCGCCCCCGTAAGGGTTAGGAGGATAACCAGCGGCTGACGGTTCCTGCTAAGCCGGTACGAGGGCGATGTGTCTGCGCGTCTTCTGCCTGTCGCCTACGCGTCGCGCTTCCTCAGCAGGACATATCCGCCCATCAGGGCCGCGGCGACCCAAAGGATCATGATCAGCAGCCCGCCCCACGGGCCGTACGGAGTGTCGTCGCCGATCGGCGCGACCACCTGCATGATCTTGCTGCCGGCCTGGTCGGGGAGGTACTGGCCGACCTTCTTGGTGGCGGAGACGTTGCCCAGGATCGGCGCGAGCAGGAAGAAGAACGGCATCAGGACGCCGAGCGCGAGCACCTGGCTGCGCAGCATGGAGGCCACGCCCATCGAGAAGAGCGCGATCAGCGTCATGTAGAGGCCGCCGCCGATCACCGCGCGCAGCACGCCCGGGTCGCCGATGTTCGCCTTCAGGTCGCCGAGCATCGCCTGGCCGAGGAAGAAGGAGAGGAAACTCGTGGCCATTCCGACCGCGAGCGCGAGCGCGGCGGCGACGGTGATCTTGCTGAAGAGGAAGGTGCCGCGCTGCGGGACCGCCGCCAGCGACATGCGGATCATTCCGGTGGTGTATTCGTTCGACACGACCAGCACACCGAAAACGATCATGGCAAGCTGCCCAAGACTCGTCCCCGCGAAACTCACGAACGTCGGGTCGAAGGTGAGCTTGTCCTCGGCGCTCATCTTCTTGAATTCGTTCTTCGAAAGAATACTGATGAGTACGCCGAGGCCGATTGTGACGATCGCGGCAAGGCCCAGTGTCCATACTGTGGACTGAACCGATTTGATCTTGGTCCATTCCGACTTGAGTACCTGCGTGGCCGCCATTGGCTCAGACCCCCTTCTTCTTCTTTTGCTGCTGTACGCCGACGCCCCAGCCGGCCCCCGGCGGACCGGGCACCTCGCCGCCGGAATGCGCGTGGTACTCGACGGACTCGGCGGTCAGCTGCATGAAGGCCTCCTCCAGCGAGGCCTGCTGGGGGCTCAGCTCATGGAGTACGAGCTGATGCCTGGCGGCGAGATCACCGAGCTGCTCCGAGGGCACGCCGTCCACTTCCAGCGACCCGTTGACCGCGCTGACCGCCGTGATCCCGGCCCCGTGCATGACATCGCGCAGCCGCTCCTGCTCCGGGGAGCGCAGGCGTACGTAACTGCGCGAGTTCTCCCGGATGAAGTCGGCCATCGACGTGTCCGCGAGCAGCCTGCCCTGGCCGATGACGACCAAGTGGTCGGCGGTGAGCGCCATTTCGCTCATCAGGTGGGAGGAGACGAAGACCGTACGCCCCTGACCCGCCAGCGTCTTCATCAGATTGCGGATCCAGTGGATGCCCTCGGGGTCGAGGCCGTTCACCGGTTCGTCGAACATCAGGATCTCGGGGTCGCCCAGCAGCGCGCCCGCGATGCCCAGGCGCTGTCCCATGCCGAGCGAGAAGCCCTTGGCGCGCTTCTTGGCGACCGAGGTGAGGCCGACCGTCTCCAGGACCTCGGAGACCCGGCCGCGCGGGATGCCGTTGCTCTGGGCGAGGCAGAGGAGGTGGTTGTACGCGCTGCGGCCGCCGTGCATCGCCTTCGCGTCGAGGAGCGCGCCGATGTACTTCAGCGGATCCTTGAGTTCGGCGTAGTGCTTCCCGTCGATGCGGACGTCGCCGGCCGTCGGGTTGTCCAGGCCGAGCAGCATCCGCATGGTCGTGGACTTGCCGGCCCCGTTCGGGCCCAGGAAGCCGGTCACGATGCCCGGCCGTACGGTGAAGGTCAGATGGTCGACGGCCACCTTCTCGCCGTAACGCTTCGTCAGCCCCGTCAGTTCGATCACTGAAGTTCACCTCGCGAAGGCGCCTCGGTCAGGTGGCCGGCCTGTTTGTCCGGCCGGGGGCACGGGGGTTGCCCCCCGGGATAGCACAGCATCCCGCCACGCTAAGGGCGCGCAAAGCCCCCCGCCACTGGAATGACGGGGGGCTTTCGCGGCACTTACGGCCTGATGGGTTCCGCTTCGGGCCTAGCGGGTCTGCTGGGCCGGGACGCCGCGGGTGATCGGCTCGTCGTCGGCCGGAGCACCGGCCGCGGCGACAGCCGCACCGGTCAGCGTGGCCAGCATCTCGCGGACGTTGGTCAGCTGCGCGTTGATCGAGTCGCGGCGGTTGGTGAGCGCCGCCAGCTCGCGCTCCGATTCGCTGCGGATCCGGTCGGCCTTGGCGTTGGCGTCGGCGACGATGTCCTCGGCCTGGCGCTGCGCGGTCTCCACCGTCTGACGGGCACGGCGCTCCGCGTCCGTACGCAGCTTCTCGGCCTCGAGGCGCAGCTGCTCCGCGCGGTGCTCGATCTCGGCCAGACGCTTCTCGGCCTTGGCCTGACGCGAAGCCAGGTCGCGCTCGGACTGCTCGCGGCGCTTGGCCAGGTTCGTCTCGAAGTCCGCGGCGGCCTGGGCGGCCTTGGCGCGGGTCTCCTCGAAGAGGGCGTCCGCCTCCTCGCGCTTCTGCTGCGCGTCCTTCTGGGCCTCGCTGCGCAGCGTGGAGGCGTCACCCTTGGCCTTCTCGACGATACGAACGCCCTCGTCCTCGGCCTTCGCCTTGCGCTCGGAGGCAAACGATTCGGCGTCGTTGCGCACCTGCTGCGCGGCCGACTCGGCGAGCTCGCGGTGCTGCTCGGCGGCGCGACGGGCCTCCTCACGCAGGTCCTTCGCCTCCTCCTCGGCGAGGCGGAGGATCTTCTCGACGCGCGCACCGAGTCCGGCGTACGACGGCTCCGCGTCGCTCACCTGGGCCTGGGCGTTCTGCGTCTCGAGGTGGAGTTCCTCGATGCGCTTTTCCAGAGCAGTGATTCGGGCCAGAGCACTGTCACGGTCGGCGACGAGTTTGGTAATGCGGTCGTCCACCTGACCGCGGTCGTAACCACGCCGCACGAGCTCGAAGCCGAAGGGGGAGGAAGTGTCGCTCATGGGGTTCCTGGGTTCCTGTCGAATGTGACCGGTGAGGTGTTAGGGGGAATCCTAGGGGCCGAAGCGGCGTGTCATCGAGTCAATGCCCGTTTGATCTGGAGAATGACACCCCTTTTGAGTGGCTAACCGTCGGATGGCTTGCCACCCGAACGAGTTGCGCCCGCCGCCGCACCCGCTTTGACGCCGCCTGCCCCGGAGCCGCTGTTCGATGCCGCCTTGCCGCCCCCGGTAGGTGCCTCAAAGGACTCCAACGCCTCAAGTACGTCCTGGACACGGGAGATTTCGGCCTGAATGTCCTCCCGGCGACGTACGAGCACGTCAAGTTCCCGCTGCCCCTCCTCGACCATGCGCGCGGCCTCGGCCTCGGCCTCGGCGTGCACCCGCTCGGCCTCCCGCACCAGCTCGGCCTTCTTCTGCCCGGCCTCCTTGAGCAGCGCCTCGGCCTTCTTCACCGCGGCGATACGGACCTTGCCCGCCTCCGAACTCGCCTCGGAGATCATCGCCTTCGACTTCGCGTCGGCCTCCGCCTGCTGCTCCGTCGCGGCCTTGACCAGCTTGTCGACACGCTCGCCCGCCGTCCGCATCTGCTCGGACGTCTCCCGGCGGGCCCGCTCGTGCAGCTCCTCGATCTCGCCCTCGACGCGGGTACGCAGCTCCTCCGCGCGCTCCCTTATGGCGGTCGCGTCCCTGCGGGCCCCGACCAGCAGCTCGTCGGCGTCCGTACGGGCCTTCTCCACCAGCGAGTTGCCCTCGACCGTCGACTCCGCGACCAGCCGCTCGGCCTCCTTGCGGGCGGCGCCGACCATCGTGTCGGCCTGCTCCTCCGCCCGCGTCGCGGCGAGCAGCGCCTCCTCCTGGGCCTTCGCC
Source organism: Streptomyces sp. TRD_SC_5 (assembly GCF_056836825.1). Classification (NCBI taxonomy): domain Bacteria; kingdom Bacillati; phylum Actinomycetota; class Actinomycetes; order Kitasatosporales; family Streptomycetaceae; genus Streptomyces; species Streptomyces sp. TRD_SC_5. Next base: position 5,099,591 of record NZ_JBWZZS010000001.1, read on the forward strand.
ATCAGCTGGTCGGCCTGCTCGGCCGCGTCCGAGCGGCGCTTGGACGCCGCCTGACGCGCCTCGTCGAGCAGCCGGTCCGCCTCGGCGCGCGCCTCGCTCCGCATCCGCTCGGCGGCCGCCTCGGCGTCTTCCTTGACCTTCTGGGCCTCGGCCCTGATGCGCTCCGACGCCTGCTGGGCGGAGCCCACCATCTCGGCGGCCTCCGCGCGCAGCCGCTCGGCCTCGCCGCTCGCCTCGGCGATGAGCTGGTCGGCCTGCGTCGCCGCGTCGCCGCGCCGCTTGTCGGCGGCCTTGCGCGCCTCGTCCAGGATCCGCTCGCCCTCGGCGCGCGCCTCGGCGTGCACCCGCTCGCCCTCCGCGCGCAGCCGCTCGGCCTCGCTGGTCGCGTCGGCGACGAGCTTGTCCGCCTCGCCGCTCGCCTCGGAGACGAGCTTGTCGGCCTGGGACGCCGCGTCGCCGCGCCGCTTGTCCGCCGCCTTGCGAGCCTCGTCGAGAACCCGCTCGCCCTCTTCGCGCGCCTCGGCGCGCAGCCGCTCGGCCCCGGCCTCGCCGTCCGCCTTGACCTGCTCGGCCTCGGCCCGCATACGGGCCGCGTCCTGCCCGGCCGCCGTCAGCGACTGCACGGCCTCGGCCGCCATGCGCTCGGCCTCGCCCGTCGCCTCGCCGATGAGCCGGTCCGCCTGCGACGCCGCCTCGTTACGGATGCGGTTCGCGTCCTCGCGTGCCTCGGCACGCGAACGGGCCGCGTCCTGCTCGGCCGAAGCCAGCGCGTCGGAAGCCTCCGTACGAAGCCTCTGTGCGTACTCCGAGGAATCGGAACGCAGCCGCTCCGCCTCCGTGATCGCGTCCCCGACCGTGCGCTCCGCGAGCGCCTTCGCGGCGTCCGTCTCCTCCTGTGCCCGGCGGCGCAGCCGGTTCGCGTCCTCGGTGGCCCGCTCCCGCTCCTCGTACGCGTCGGCGCGGAGCCGGTCCGCCTCCTCCTGCGCCTCGGTCTTCGTACGCTCCGCCACATGCTCGGCGGCGGATCGCAGTCCGGCGATCTCCTGCTCGGCCTGCTCGTGCAGCCCGGCCACCGCGTCCCGTACCTGCTGGGCGGTCTGCTCGGCGGCCGCGACCAGCTCGGTCGCCCGGTAGTCCGCCTCCTGGACCAGGCGCTGCGCCTCGGTCTGCGCGTCCTCGACCCGCTTGCGGGCCGAAGCGAGCAGCTCCTCGCTCTGCTCACGGGCCTGCGTACGCTCCCGCTCGGCCTCCTCGCGGGCGGCGGCCAGCGTCTCCTCGGCCTCCCGGCGGCGCCTCGCGGCCTCCTCCTGGGCGGCGGCGAGCGCCTCGGCGGCCTCGGTCCCGACGCGCTCGGCGGCGGCAGCCGCCTCGGCGCGCATCCGGTCCGCGCTCTCCTGCGCCTCCGCCTTGAGCCGCTCGGCCTCGTTCGACGCCTCACTGCGCAGCCGTACGGCGACGGCCTCGCCCTCGGCGCGCGACTGCGAGGCATCGGAAGCCGCCTCGGTCCGCAGCCGTTCCGCCTCGGTCTCCGCCTGGGCCTGGAGCGTGCGTACCCGCTCGGCCGCTTCGGTCCGCAGCCGCTCGATCTCCTCGCCGGCCTCCCGGCGCAGCCGCTCCGCTTCGGTGCGCGCGTCGCCCAGGGCCTTCTCGGCGGCGGTGACACGCTGCTCGGCCTCGGTGTGCAGCCGGGTCAGTTCCGTGGCGGCCTCGGCCTGGCGGGCCGTGATGCCGCGCTCGGCCTCCTCGCGCAGCGCGCGGGCGGCCTCCTCGGCGTCGGCGGTGGTGCTCGCCGCCTGCTCCTCGGCCTCGGCGCGCAGCTGGTCGGCCTCGGTGCGGGTGCGCTCCAGGGTCTCCTCGGCCTGCTTGCGCAGTGTCGTGGCGCGCTCGATTGCCTCGCCGCGGACGCGCTCGCTCTCGGCGGATGCGGACGTACGCAGCTCGTCCGCGTCGCCCCGCGCCTTGGTCAGCAGCTCCTCGGCGGTCCTGGCCGCCTCCTCGATCTGCTGGACGGCCTCGCGACGGGCCTCGCCGCGGATGCGCTCGCCCTCGGCGACCGCCTCGGCCCGCAGCTGCTCGGCCTCGCCGCGCAGCCTGCGCGCCTCCTCCTGCAGCTCGACCGTCTTGGCCCGGTACTCCTTGGTGTCGTCCTTCGCCGCGCCCTTGAGCTGGTCGGCCTGGGCCGCCGCCTCGCTGCGCAGCCGTTCGATCTCCGCCTCGGCCTCGCGGCGGATCCGCTCGGCCTCCTCGGACGCCTTGCGGGTGGTCTCCTTGGCGTTGTCGGACGCCTTGGTGAGGACCTCTTCGGCGGTACGGGCGGCCTTGGCCAGCGCGGCAGCCGAATCCTCGGCGGCGACCGTACGGGCCTTCTCGGCGGCCTCGGCCACCAGCCGCTCGGCCTCGGCGACGGCATCGGCGCGGGCCTGCTCGGCCTCCGCCTTCAGCGCCTCGGCGTCCTTCGTGGCCTCGCCGACCAGCCGCGCGATCTCGGACTTGGCCGTACGGGTGCGCTGCTCGTTGACGGACTCGGCCGTCGTCAGCTGCTTGGCCGCCGCGTCCTTGGCCTCGGTGAGGACCTTCTCGGCCTCGGCGCGGGCCTCGCGCAGCGCCGTCTCGGCCTCCTGCATCCGCTGCTCGGCGGTGCGGCTCAGCTCGGCGGCCTGCTTGCGTGCCTGGTCGGACTCGGCGCTCGTCGACGTACGAAGCTGCTCGGCGTGGGTCGTCGCCTCGTGCGCCTGGTTGGAGGCGGCGTTCAGCAGGCGCTCGGCGTCCTTGCGGGCGCGCAGCAGGATCGTCTCGGCCTCGGCGCGGGCGTTCTCGGCCTCGGAACCGAGGCGCTGGCGGGCCTCCTGGGCGACGCGCTCGGCCTCGGCGCGGGCGGCGGCCAACGACTGCTCGGCCTCGGCGCGGGACTCCTCCAGGAGCCTGCGGGCCTGCGACTCGGTACGGGCGCGCAGCTGCTCGGCCCACGCCACATTCTCGTTGACGTGCGCCTCGACGGTCTGGCGGCGCTCGGAGAGCTCCTGGTCGAGCCGCTGGCGGCGGGTGACCGCCTCCGTGTGCAACTCGGCCTGGAGCCTTGCCTGATGCTCCGCGTGCTCCTGGAGGATCCGCTGGGTCTGCGCCCGGGCGTCACGCAGTTCGCGCTCGGCGTCGGTGCGCAGCTGCTCCGCCTGGATCTGGGCGTTACGGAGCAACTGCTCGGCCTGGTAACCGATGTCCGCCGCGTCGTAGGCAGGACGGGACGCGAGGTTGCGGCGCGCCTCGTGGAGCTTGGCGCGCAACACCTCGACCTGGTAGCCGAGGTCCTCGGCGTGCTGAACGGCCTTCTCCCGCTCGGTCTTCAGCCGGTCCATCTCGGCTTCGAACCGCGAGAGATGGTCGTCAGGCTCGTGGCGTTCGTAGCCCCGCACTGCGCGGTCCCATCCGTCCCCTGGTCGCAACTCTTCCGAACTCTCAGAACAAGCACCGCCCCGACATCGGGCGGCCCCCGGGGGAATGGTCTCAGATCAACAGCGAGGCATGGGTCACAGGCCCCGGTCCGGCCCCGGACCGGAACCGCCCACTCTACCGGCGTGGGATCAGGGGGACAGTGCTCCGGTCAGTGCTCGGGGGTGGGGGCGGACGCCGAAGTGACCAGTTCTGTTAGTACGCCGTGGCAGTCCTTGGGGTGCAGGAAGGTGATGCGGGAGCCCATGGAACCGATGCGGGGCTCGTCGTAGAGGACCCGTACGCCCTTGTCGCGGATGGCCGCTGCGTCGGCGTCCACGTCCGGGGTGCCGAAGGCGATGTGGTGGACCCCCTCACCGTTCTTGGCCAGCCACTTTCCCACCGCGGAGTCCTCGCGGGTGGGCTCCAGGAGCTGGAGGTAGGTGGCGCCGCCGTCGGACGTTTCGTTGATCTTGAGCATGGCCTCACGTACGCCCTGCTCCTCATTGACCTCCGAGTGGTACACCTGGAAGCCATAGGTCGAGCGGTAGAACTCGATGGTCTTGTCGAGGTCGAAACAGGCGATTCCGATGTGGTCGATTCGCGTCAGCATGAGACCAGTGCAGCGCTATTGGTGGTGGTTACGCAACGTGCGCGCGATCACACTCGCTGCCCGGTGACCGGGCCCGTACCGCTCAGTACATTGAGGTAAACCCTCGTTCACTCCTCATCCCAAGGGGCCGTGCCTCATGCCTGGAACGAACCGCACAACGTCCGTCATCGTCGCTGGCGCCCGTACGCCCATGGGCCGGCTGCTCGGCTCGCTGAAGTCCTTCTCCGGAGCCGATCTTGGTGGGTTCGCCATCAAGGCGGCCCTGGAGCGGGCCGGCATCGGCGGTGACCAGGTCCAGTACGTGATCATGGGGCAGGTGCTCCAGGCCGGGGCGGGGCAGATTCCTGCCCGTCAGGCGGCCGTGAAGGCCGGGATTCCCATGGCCGTGCCTGCTCTGACCATCAACAAGGTCTGTCTGTCGGGACTCGACGCGATCGCGCTGGCCGATCAGCTGATCCGCGCCGGTGAGTTCGACGTGGTGGTCGCCGGCGGGCAGGAGTCCATGACCAACGCTCCTCATGTGCTGCCGAAGTCGCGTGAGGGGTTCAAGTACGGCGCGATCGAGATGCTCGACTCGATGGCCCACGACGGTCTGACCGACTCCTTCGAGGGCATCGCGATGGGGGAGTCGACCGAGAAGCACAACACCCGCCTCGGGATCGCCCGCGGGCCGCAGGACGAGTTCGCGGCGCAGTCGCACCAGCGGGCCGCCGCCGCGCAGAAGAACGGGCTCTTCGAGGCGGAGATCACGCCCGTCGAGATCCCGCAGCGCAAGGGCGACCCGGTTCTCTTCTCCAAGGACGAGGGGATCCGGGCGGAGACGACCGCGGAGTCGCTGGGCAAGCTGCGGCCTGCTTTCGCGAAGGACGGGACGATTACCGCTGGGACCGCCTCGCAGATCTCGGACGGTGCGGCGGCCGTGGTGGTGATGAGCAAGGCCAAGGCCGAGGAGCTCGGGCTCGAGTGGATCGCCGAGATCGGGGCCCACGGGAACGTGGCCGGGCCGGACAACTCGCTTCAGTCGCAGCCGTCCAATGCGATCGCGCATGCGCTGGGCAAGGAAGGTCTCGGGGTTGAGGACCTCGACCTCATTGAGATCAATGAGGCTTTTGCGGCGGTTGCGGTCCAGTCAATGAAGGACCTCGGGGTGTCCCCGGAAAAGGTGAACGTCAACGGTGGTGCGATTGCCCTGGGACATCCGATCGGGATGTCCGGTGCGCGCGTTGTTCTTCACCTGGCGCTTGAGCTGAAGCGGCGGGGCGGGGGCGTCGGGGCTGCCGCACTGTGTGGTGGCGGTGGTCAGGGTGATGCGCTGATCATCAGGGTCGCGGGCAAGTAACCCGCCCCTAACCCTTCCGTAGTGCTTGATCGAGGAGCGGAGTTGTGATGCAGGACGTCCCCGAGCTGGTGGCTCAGGCGCGAGAGGGCCGGCCGCGTGCGGTGGCCCGGCTGATCTCGCTGGTCGAGGGGGCGTCCCCGCAGCTGCGTGAGGTGATGGCGGCGCTGGCTCCGCTCGCCGGTAACGCGTACGTGGTGGGGCTTACGGGGTCGCCGGGAGTCGGCAAGTCGACATCTACTTCGGCGTTGGTCTCGGCGTACCGGCGGGCCGGGAAGCGGGTCGGGGTGCTGGCGGTGGACCCGTCGTCGCCGTTCAGTGGCGGTGCGCTGCTCGGTGACCGGGTGCGGATGAGTGAGCACGCCTCGGACCCCGGGGTTTACATCCGGTCCATGGCTACGCGTGGGCACCTGGGCGGGCTGGCATGGGCGGCGCCGCAGGCCATTCGGGTGCTGGACGCGGCCGGGTGCGATGTGGTGCTGGTGGAGACCGTGGGGGTCGGGCAGTCGGAGGTGGAGATCGCCTCGCAGGCGGACACCTCTGTGGTGCTGCTGGCGCCGGGGATGGGGGACGGGATTCAGGCCGCGAAGGCGGGGATCCTGGAGATCGGTGACGTGTACGTGGTGAACAAGGCCGACCGGGACGGGGCCGATGCGACTGCGCGGGAGCTCAATCACATGCTGGGGCTGGGGGAGTCCCGGGGGCCCGGGGACTGGCGGCCGCCGATCGTGAAGACGGTGGCGGCTCGGGGCGAGGGCATCGACGAGGTCGTCGAGGCGCTGGAGAAGCACCGGGCGTGGATGGAGGAGCGCGGGGTGCTGGGGGAGCGGCGGGCCAAGCGGGCGGCGCACGAGGTGGAGACGATCGCGGTCACCGCGCTGCGGGAGCGGATCGGTGACCTGCGGGGTGATCGGCGGCTGGGCGCGCTGGCGGAGCGGATCGTTGCGGGGGAGCTTGATCCTTATGCGGCGGCGGATGAGCTGGTGGCGGGGATCACTGAGGGCTGAGCGGGTGAGTGGGGCGGGGGCGGGCCGCTCCGGGGGCGGCGTTCGGGACTGCATGATTCAGCCGCGGAGCGGTGTTCTTTGTACGACGCCCGCGCCCTGCGGCACAAATCACGCTTTACGTCCCGAACGCCGCCCCCTGCGCGTCCCGCCCCCTCACGCCGGTGGGCGGCGTGCGGGCCGGCGTCAGTCGGAGTCGTTGTCGTCGTCCGCGTCGTCCGCGTCGTCCGCGTCGTCCTGGTCGTCCTGGTCCGGGGTCACCTTCGCTGTGGTCGCGTCGACGTTCAGCTCGTGGTGCTTGCCGTCCTTGCCCCGGATTTCTGCCTCCCAGGTGTGGGAGCCCTCGTCGTCCAGGTCGATGGACGTCAGCTTGCCCGGCTGCGCCTTGAGGGCTGCCGCTGCTGCCTCGTTCATGGTGACCTTGGTGGGCTTGGGGGCGCGGTCGTCCTCGTCGTCGGTGTGGGTGTTCAGGACCTTCGCGGTCTTGGCGTCCACGTCCACGTCGTGCCACTTGGTGTCCTTGCCGAAGACGTCGACCTCCCACGTGGGCTCGTCGTCGTCGAGTTCGACTCCGGTGACCGTGCCCGGGGTGGACTCGGTGGCTGCCGTCGCCGCCTCGTCGAGGGTGACCGTGCTCGGCGCCGGCTTCTTGTCGTCGTCCGAGGTGGCGAACGCGGTCGCGGTGCCGCCGCCGATGAGCAGGGCCGTGACGGTGGTGGCGATGACGAGCTTGCGCTTCATGAGGTTTCCTCCCGAGCGGTTGGTTGCTACGGGGATCAATGTGGCTGAGAGATGCTGAAGGCCCGCTGAAGCCTCCTGAAGGCTTCTTCAGGTTCGGTTTGCGAACCTTGGCGCATGCGCTTGTTGATCGTGGAGGACGAGAGGCGGCTCGCGGTGGCCCTGGCCAAGGGGCTCACCGCCGAGGGCTTCGCCGTGGACGTGGTGCACGACGGGCTCGAAGGGCTGCACCGGGCCGGGGAGGGCTCGTACGATCTCGTCCTTCTCGACATCATGCTGCCCGGTATGAACGGCTATCGGGTGTGTGCGGCGTTGCGGGCCGCCGGAAACGACGTGCCGATTCTGATGCTGACCGCCAAGGACGGGGAGTACGACGAGGCGGAGGGGCTCGATACGGGCGCTGACGATTATTTGACGAAGCCGTTCTCGTACGTGGTTCTCGTCGCCCGGGTCAAGGCTCTGCTGCGGCGGCGGGCGAGTGCCGGGGCTTCGCCGGTTGTCGCCGTGGGGGATCTGCGGATGGATACCGCCAGTCGGCGGGTGTACGTGGGTGACGACGAAGTCGTGCTGACCGCCAAGGAGTTCGCCGTGCTGGAGCAGTTCGTGGTGCGGGCCGGTGAGGTGGTCAGCAAGGCGCAGATTCTGGAGCATGTGTGGGACTTCGCGTACGACGGTGATCCCAACATCGTCGAGGTGTACGTGAGCGCCCTGCGGCGCAAGCTCGGCGCCCGGCGGATCCAGACGGTGCGCGGCGCCGGGTACCGGCTGGTGGCGGCATGAGGCGGTTCTTCGGGTCCGTACGGGCCAGGGCGGCGCTCGGGGCCACCGCGGTCGTCGCGGTGGCGCTGGTGGCCGCCGGGCTGGCCGTGCTGCTGGTGCTGCGGGCCAATCTGATCGACCAGGCCGACCTCCAGGCCGAGGTCACCGCCCAGAATCTGGCCTCGCAGATGGCCGTGGAGCCTTCGTACGCGGATGTCGAGTGGCCCGACGACCGTCCCGTGCAGGTGGTCGACGAGGACGGGCGCGTGGTGGCCGTCAGTGAGGATCTGGAGGCGATCGAGGGGGCGGGGAGCCCCGAGGTGGCGGTGAGCGGTGGGGGTTCGGGTGAGGACGACGATCCCGGGCGTGGGGAGGTTTCCGGCGACGAGCCGAGGCTGTCGTCCGGGAGCGCCACTGTGGACGGTGAGCGGGCCGATTACCGGTTCGCCGCCGTCGAGGCGACGTCGTACCGCGGGCAGGACATCACGGTGTACGCCGGTGCGCCGCTCGCCACCGAGCGGGACGCCGTCGGTACGGTGCGCGAGGCCATGCTCATCGGGCTGCCGGCGCTGCTCGTGGTGGTAAGCGGGGTGACCTGGCTCGTGACGCGGCGGGCCCTGCGGCCCGTGGAGGGCATCAGGCGCGAGATGGCCGCGATCACCGCCTCCGAGGACCTGTCGCGGCGGGTCCCGGAGCCGGACGCGCACGATGAGGTGGCGCGGCTGGCCGTGACCACCAATGAGACGCTCGCGGCGCTCGAGGCTTCGGTGGAGCGGCAGCGGCGGTTCGTCGCCGACGCGTCGCATGAGCTGCGGAGCCCGATCGCCTCACTGCGGACGCAGCTGGAAGTGGGCGCCGCGCACCCGGAGTTGCTCGATGTGGAGGGCGCGGTGCGGGACACCGTGCGGCTTCAGGGGCTGGCTGCTGATCTGTTGCTGCTGGCGCGGCTGGACGCGGGGGAGCGGCCGGGGCAGGGGCGTGTGGACCTGGGGGCGCTGGTGCGCGAGGAGGTCTCCCAGCGGGCGGACCGGCTGCCGGTGGCGGTCGTGGGCTCGGGTGCGTTCGAAGTGTCCGGGTCGCGCGGCCAGTTGGCGCGGGTGCTCGGCAACCTGCTCGACAACGCGCAGCGGCACGCGCGGAGTCGCGTCGAAATTCGGTTGCGGCGTGCGGGCGGCGCTGTGACGCTTGAGGTCGCAGATGACGGCGCGGGGGTGCCTGTGGGGGAGCGTGAGCGGATCTTCGAGCGGTTCGTCCGGCTGGACGACGCCCGCACCCGCGACGACGGTGGCGCGGGGCTGGGGCTGGCGATCGCTCGCGATGTCGCGATGCGGCACGGGGGAATGCTGTCGGTGGCTGAAGGGCCGTCGGGTGGGGCCCTGTTCGAGCTGCGGCTGCCGGGTGGCTAGACCTTGCCCCGTCGGCCGCGCAGCTGCTCGACCACCGGGGTCAGGACGGCCTTCATGTCGTCGAGCGCCTCGGGAGAGAGCATGCCGATGAAGTGCCGGCGTACGGACTCCACGTGGTGGGGAGCGACCTGCTGCATGGTTTCGCTGCCCTGGTCGGTCAGTACGGCGTACAGGCCGCGGCGGTCGGACTCGCAGTTCTCCCTGCGGACCAGTCCCGCGTTCTCCATGCGGGTGATCTGGTGGGAGAGCCGGCTCTTGGACTGGAGGGTCGCTGCCGCCAGGTCGCTCATCCGCAGGCGGCGGTCGTCCGACTCGGAGAGGTTGACCAGGATCTCGTAGTCGTTGATCGTCAGTCCGTACGGCTGAAGATCCTTTTCGAGCTGATAGGTCAGCAGCCTGTTGGCGTCCAGATAGGTTCGCCAGGCGCACTGTTCGGCATCGGTCAGCCAGGGGGTGGCCGTCTCGGTCTCCATATATGGATTCTACCTAAGAAGTTGAATGCTGGACGAAGTTGTGGAATGTGACGCCCGGCACGCGACAAGGGCGCAGACGTTCGACGTCACACTCCGCAGACTACCGCTCACAGGCCGAAGCGACGCTGGAGGTCCCCCAGCTGACCGGGAAGACGCGGTGCGCCGCCGGGCTGCCCCTGCCCCGTGCCCTGGCCGCCGGGCACCCCGGCCTGGGACGGGACGGCGCCCGTGGCCTGCTCCGCCATAAGGAGTTCGGTGGACTGGAGCAGGACGGTGCCGGCCCCGACGAACTCGAACTGGTGCTCCTCGCCTGACGTACCGCCGATGCCCGTGAGTGACCTGATACCGCCCATGACGCCTGTCATGTAGCCGTGGTCGTAGTGGTGGCAGGGCGAAGGGCAGTCCGCCCAGCCCACGAGGGCCTGCGGGTCCACGCGGATCGGCGGCTCCATGAAGACCACCGGGCCGTTCGAGGCCGCCACGAACTTGCCCGTGCCGATGAGGGTGAGGAAACCGGGGACGATCGACTGCTTGAGCGCGAGCGTCGGCTCGTACGCCAGGAGGTTGCCGGAGCGGATCGTGAGGTTGCCGTTTTCGAGGTCGAAGCTGTTGACGTCGAACGCGCGGTCCGCGAGCAGCATCTTGCCCTGGCCCTCCGCCACCACCCAGTCGCTCGCGTGCAGCGGCGAGTGGAAGCTGGTGCGCAGGAGTCGGTCGAAGCGGCCGTGGCCGATGCCGTTGAAGTCGATGCGCCCGTAGTAGGCGATCATTTTGCCCTTCTGCAGGAACCACTGGCTCCCCTTGAGCTCCACGCAGAAGGTGTACGAATTGACGTTGTCGTCGGAGGGGAGCGTGTGCGGGTCGAAAATCACGGGGGTGGTCAAAGCTTTTCCTCCGAGGCCTGTACGTACACCGCGCCCTGGCCGGACAGCTCCAGCTGGAACGCCTCGCCCGAGCCGCGGCCCACCATGTCGCGCCAGCCGAGTGCGGTGGAGAGCTTGTTGCGTACGTCGCCGTGGTGCGCGACGTACGCCTGCGGGTCGACGTGAATCGGCCGCTGGGGTGTGATGGGGATCTCGATCACACCGCCGTGCGCCATCACCGCCACCGCGCCGTGGCCCTTGAGGGTGGTGGTGAACAGGCCCTGGCCGGTCACCTGGCCGCGCACCATGCCCATGACGCCGCCCTGCGAGCCCATGAACATCGTGCCCTGGGTGAGGGTGCCGTCGAAGGCGAGGAGGCGGTCCGCCTCGACGCACAGGGTGTCGCCGGACAGGTTGATCACCTGGATGTGGTGCCCGCCGTGGCCGAACATCACGGTGCCCGAGCCTTCGACCGTCATGAGCGGGGTCGACTCGTTCGCGACCCGGCGGCCGATCATGGACATCACGCCGCCCTGGCCACCCTGGATGTTGGGTGTGAAGGAGACGTCGCCCTGGTACGCCAGCATCGCGCCGCGCTGGCTGAACATCTTCTGGCCGGGCGCGACCCGCGCCTGGACCATGCGGGAATTGATCTCGGTGAATGGCATCTCAGACGTCGCCCCCGACGGTGTTGCGCTCGCTGGGCTGTACGTAGACGAGCCCCTCGCCCTCGAAACGGATCTGGAACGCCTCGCCCGAGCCCTCGCCGATCAGCGTGCGGAAGTTCACGCCCGACTGGAAGTGCTGCTGGAGATTGCCCTGGTGCGCGATGTACGCACCGGGGTCGACCTGGAGCGGGTACTGGGAGGAGACGCGCAGGACGACCGCCGGGCCGTCCGACATGATCGCCGCCTGGCCGGTGCCTTCCACGGTCGTGGTGAACAGGCCGTTGCCGGTCGCGCCGCCGCGCAGCCCGGTGAAGGAGGTGCCGGTGCGCAGGCCCGCGTCCGTGCACAGGAGATTGCTGGATTCGACGTACAGCTTGTCGCCGTGGAGAGAGACGAGGTTGATCTCGCTCGCGCGGTCGGCGAAATAGCACGTGCCGTGGCCCTTCACCTCCATCACGGTCATCTGCTCACCGGTCAGGCGGCGGGTCACCATGCCGCGCATGCCCTCACCGCCGCCGGACATCTTCTTGAAGGCCATCTGGCCGTCGTAGGCGACCATCGAGCCGTTTTTGGCTTTGACGGCGTCGCCGGTCATGTCGACGGCGAGCACCTTGCTGCCTTGGAGTCGGAACTGAGCCACGTGAGTGACGTTACCCGGGACCCCGACCCTGACAAAGGGGTGGCGAAGCGGGCTGCCACAATGGGGGTCGAGCTTGTGCGCGACGGGGGTCCGGGGGTGCCCCCCGGAAAGCACAGCACAAGATCCATCACAGTTTCCCTGCGACGACGAAGGTTGCCCCTCCGTGGACATCAAGACCGCTTCCGCACTCCGCCGCCTCCGCCTGGTGTCCGTACCCGAGGCGGTCTCCTTCCTGCTGCTGCTCGTCTGCTCGGTGCTCAAGCGCACCACGGAATTCAACGCGGTGCCCGTCATGGGCGCGATCCACGGTCTGCTCTTCGTCCTGTACGTCCTCTTCTGGGCGGACGCCTGGAACCGCACGAAGTGGTCGCTGAAGACCGCCGCCTTCTACTTCGTCATGTCGGTCCTGCCGACCGGCGGCTTCTTCGCCGACAAGCGCCTCAAGCGCGAGGCCGAGGACGCGGTCATCGCGGGCCGCGCCCGCAAGGAAGGTGTGGTCGGCGCATGATCGTCGCCTTCTCCGTGAGCCCGCTGGGCGTCGGCGAGGACGTCGGGGAGTACGTCGCCGACGCGGTGCGCGTGGTGCGTGAGTCCGGGCTGCCCAACCGCACCGACGCCATGTTCACCTCGATCGAGGGTGAGTGGGACGAGGTGATGGCCGTCGTCAAGCGCGCCGTCGCCGCCGTCGAGGCGCGCGCCCCGCGCGTATCGCTGGTCCTGAAGGCCGACATCCGGCCCGGTGTCACCGACGGCCTGACCTCCAAGGTCGACACGGTGGAGCGCCATCTGGGCGCCTGATCCGGCGCTCGGCCAGGCCGGCCGCAAGCCCCCGACCGCCTCGCGCGGCCGGGGGCTTCGTCGTCCAAACTGCCGGTCGTCAAAACCGCCCGCTCGGCCTACCCGGTTCGACACGCCGCCAAATGTCCCTTTATGTGGGGGTATCGAACGCCCTCGACTGCGGGAGGCACAGTGCGGCCGGACGGCTACGACTACGAGACCCACAGCCGGCTCGCGGGGCCGCTGACGGAACCCGGCGCCACCGCGTACCGCGTTCAGTACCGAAGCCTGATGGCGCAGGAACCGCACCGAATACGCGCCGTACTGCTGATGACGCTGGCTCCGCTGCTCTCGGCGCTCCTGCTCGTCTACCTCGTCTGGCCCACGCACTGGACCGAACGCGAGGGCGGCGACCGCTGGCTGGTCCATCTCGACATGGTGATGCTGGCCTCGATCGGCCTGATCATGTTCTTCATGCTGGTCAACGTGGTGTCGATCGCACACGCCACGATGGTCGCCAGGGACCCGATACCGGTGACGCCCGAGCCGGGCATCCGGGTGGCGTTCCTCACGACGTACGTACCGGGCAAGGAAGCCCTCTCCATGGTGCGGTCCACGCTCGAAGGCGCGGTCGGGCTCCGTCACGACGGGCCGCTCGACATCTGGCTCCTCGACGAGGGCAACGACGAGCAGGCCCGGGCGCTCTGCACGGAGCTGGGCGTACGGCACTTCAGCCGCAGCGGCGTACCGGAGTGGAACACCAAGAAGGGCCCGCACCGGGCGAAGACCAAGCACGGCAACTACAACGCCTGGCTCGCCATGCACGGTGACGACTACGACTTCTTCGCCTCCGTCGATACCGACCATGTGCCGCTCCCCAACTTCCTGGAACGGATGCTCGGTTACTTCCGTGACCCGGACATCGCCTTCGTCGTCGGGCCGCAGGTGTACGGCAACTACGACAAGTGCGTCACCAAGGCCGCGGAGTCGCAGCAGTTCCTGTTCCACGCCCTGATCCAGCGCGCGGGCAACCGCTACGGCGCCCCCATGTTCGTCGGCACCAACAACGTCGTACGCGTCAGGGCGCTCAAGCAGATCGGCGGCCTGTACGACTCGATCACCGAGGACATGGCCACCGGCTTCGAACTGCACCGCAGGAGGAACCGGGAGACCGGACGCTTCTGGCGGTCCGTCTACACCCCGGACGTGCTGGCCGTCGGCGAAGGGCCGGCCTCCTGGACCGACTTCTTCACGCAGCAGCTGCGGTGGTCGCGCGGGACGTACGAGACGCTGTTCAAGCAGTTTTGGAAGGCGCCCTTCCGGGTGCCGCCGGGCCGGCTGCTCACGTACACGCTGATGCTCGTCTACTACCCGATGACGGCCGTCAACTGGCTGCTGGGCATCCTCAGTTGTGTCCTGTTCCTGTGGTTCGGGGCGTCCGGCACCCAGGTCTCGTCCTCGGTCTGGCTGATGCTCTACAGCGACGCCGCGGCCCTCCAGATCGGGCTGTACCTGTGGAACAGGCGGCACAACGTCTCGCCGCACGAGCCCGAGGGCTCCGGCGGGCTGGCCGGAATGGCGATGTCCGCGCTCTGCGCGCCCATCTACGCCAAGTCGCTCGGCTCGGCGGTGCTGCGCACCCGGGGCAGGTTCGTGGTCACGCCCAAGGGCGGCGAGGCGAGCCACGACCGGCTGCTGACGTTCCGCATCCATCTCTTCTGGGCCGTGGTGCTGATCGTCTCGCTGGTCGCGTCGTTCCAGCTCGACCACAGCCATGTGGCGATGCGCACCTGGTCGGTACTGGCCCTGGTCATCGCACTCTCGCCGGTCGCGGTGTGGTGCTGGACCTCCGCGCGCGAGCGCGCCGCGGCCAAGGCGGTCAGGGTCAGGGCCGCGGCCGGGTCCGGGGCCGTCAAGGGCGCCGGCAGCGGCGCGGTGCCGGGCGAGGAGCCGGAGCCCGCGTTCGCCACGACGACCGGAGGGAACTGAGCCATGGCCTACCGGCCGACGAAGAAGTTCAAGAAGACGCTGCTGGGCGGCGGAGCCGTCGTGGTGCTCGCGGGGCTCAACGCCCCGGCGGCGCTGTCCTTCGCGGAGGAGAAGTACCACGCGTACAAGATCGCCCAGCCCGCCTACAAGGCGCAGTACGGCTCCTGGTCGACTGTCGACATCCCCGACGAATACCGTACGAACGCGATTCACGCCGCCCTGCTCAACACCGGCAAGGTGCTGATCATCGCGGGCTCGGGCAACGAGGAGGAGCAGTTCGACGAGGGGACCTTCGAGACCGTCCTGTGGGACCCGAAGGACAATTCCTTCAAGCTGGTCCCGACCCCCGAGGACTTCTTCTGCGGCGGGCACGCCCAACTGCCCGACGGGCGGCTGCTGGTGGCGGGCGGGACCGCGCGCTACGAGGTGCTGGGCGACAAGGTCATGCGGGCCGGCGGCGGGATGCGGGTCAAGAACGAGAACCCGGACAAGGCCGTCACGTTCAAGAAGGGCACCCGTTTCCGCTCGCCCTCCGGGGTCACGTACGTGTCGAAGTTCGACGTGACCGTGCCGAAGGCGAAGCGCGACTTCAAGGTCTCGTACGCCAAGAGCGGGCGCATGCTGCCCTGGCAGACCACGGTCAAGGCGGCCGAGGCCCGGGTCTTCGTCGAGGCCGTCAAGGAGGGGCCGAAGTCGGTCACGAAGGAGTCCGCGCAGTACGAGATCGTGGGGCTCAAGGGCGAGGACGCCGACAACGCCTACGGCCTGGCCGAGGCCATCACCATGGACAAGCAGGACTTCCAGGGGATCAGGGCGGCATACGAATTCGACCCGAAGGCGGAGAAGTACATACCCGTCGACCCCATGAAGGAGGCCCGCTGGTACCCGACGCTGGTCACCCTTCAGAACGGCAAGGTGCTCGCCGTCTCCGGGCTCGACGACGTCGGCGCGATCCTCGCGGGCGACAACGAGTACTACGACCCCAAGACAAAGAAGTGGTCGAAGGCGCCCTTCCGGTACTTCCCGACGTACCCGGCGCTCTTCCTCACCAAGGGCGGCAAGGTCTTCTACTCCGGCGCGAACGCCGGTTACGGGCCGGCCGACAAGGGCCGCGAGCCCGGCATCTGGGACCTGGAGAAGAACACCTTCAAAAAGGTCGGCGGCCTCACGGACCTGGACCAGACCGAGACGGCGGCCTCACTGGTCCTGCCGCCCGCTCAGGACCAGCGGGTGATGATCCTCGGCGGCGGCGGCGTCGGCGAGTCCGACAAGGCGACCGGGCGTACGGCGATCATCGACCTGAACGAGGAGAGCCCGGCATTCAAGACCGGCCCTCAACTCCCGCAAGGCACCCGTTACTTGAACAGCGTCATCATGCCGGACGACACCGTCTTCACCAGCGGCGGCTCGGCGGACTACCGGGGGCGCGGCGCCAGCAACATCCTCAAGGCGCAGTTCTACGACCCGAAGGCGAACGCCTTCAAGGAAGCCGCCGCGCCGACCGTGGGCCGCAACTACCACTCCGAGGCACTGCTGCTTCCCGACGGCCGGGTGGTGACCTTCGGTTCCGACTCGCTCTTCGGCGACAAGGACAACACCAAGCTCGGCAGGTTCGAGCAGCGCATGGAGGTCTACACGCCGCCGTACCTCTTCCGGGACAAGGCGCTGCGGCCGGTGCTGGGAGCCGGGCCGCGCGAGCTGGCCGCGTCGGGGAAGGCGACGTACAAGACCGCGCATCCGGAGCGGATCGAGCGGGCCAGGCTGATGCGGCCGAGCGCGGTCACGCACACCACGGATGTCGAGCAGCGCTCGATCGAACTGGACCTGAAGAAGGGCAAGGGCGAGGTGACGGTGGAGGTGCCGGGCGACAAGTCGCTGGTGCCGCCCGGCTGGTACATGCTCTTCGTCACGGACGGCGAGGGGACGCCGTCGGAGGCGAAGTGGATCCACGTGCTGTGACTGTGACTGTGGATATGACTGGCTATGACTGTGACTGTGCCGGTCATGCCTTGGCGCGGCGGGCGAGACCGAGGGCGTAGTCCGGCCACCAGGTGCCTGCCTGCGGGCCGCCGCGGCACTCGCCGTCCGAGTCGCCGGGCCGCTTGATCCACAGGTACGCGTCGAGCAGCGGGTCTCCGGTGCGGTCGCTGGGCGGCGTACCGAGGGCGCGGCCGGTCGGGTTGCACCAGGCGTCGGTACGGCCGCCGGACAGGGGGCCGTTGCCGTTGCGGCTGCTGTCGATCACGAAATGGGTGCCGCCCAGCAGGGACGACAACTGGGCGCCGAACGCCTTGACGGCGTCGTTCGTCTGGAAGTTGGAGACGTTGAGCGCGATGCCGTCGGCCCGGTCGACGCCGGCCCGCTTGAGCGGGTCCACGAGCTTGCCGGGGCTGTCGATCCAGGCCGGATTGCCGGCGTCCAGGTACACCTTGGTCTTCGGCTGCTGCTTCAGCCGGTCGATCGCCTCGGAGAGCAGCTCGGTGCGCTCGTCGTGCTCTTCGGCCGGGGTGCAGCCGTCGACGATGTGCGCCACGGCGTCCGGCTCCAGGACCACGATGGCCGGGGCGGGGCCGATGCTGTCGGCGAACGAGCCGATCCAGCGGCGGTAGGTGTCGGCGTCGGCCGCGCCGCCGGCGGAGTGCTGGCCGCAGTCGCGGTGCGGGATGTTGTACGCGACGAGTACGACGGTCCGGCGGTCCTCGGCGGCGCCGCGTACGGCGTTCTCGATGTCCGGCGCGGGATCGTCGCCGGCCGGCCAGTCGGCGACCGGCCGCTCCGAAATACGCCGCAGGACGTCCGCGTCGGCGCCGCGGCCCTCCGCGTCCCACGCCTCGACCTGGCGGGCGGCGTCGCTTTCCGGGTCGACCCAGTACGGGGACGAGTTCCGGTTCGGCTGCCGGTTCTGCGCGACGGCTGATTCGCCGGCCTGCCCGGCCTTCTCGGGCCCGGAGCTGCTGGAGTCGGAGCAGCCGGCGGCGCTGAGGCTGAGCGCGAAGAAGGCGATGGCTGCGGCGGTGAGCGAGCGGATCGGTCTGCGGCCGGACATCCAGCCCCCTTGAGCGGTTCGACTGGGCGACGATATGGACCGGGCAATCGTTGCATAGGGCGCATATCGCCTGTGGCTGCGACACCGACTGGCCCGCCTCCGGTCCCCGTCGGCACTGCCGGCGCTGCCGGCCTGCCGGCGCTGCCGGCGGAGGATCGGCGTACCGGAGGGATCGGCGTACCGGAGTCGAAGGGCCGGTGGGCCGTGGCGGAAGGAAATCGACCGAAGCGCGAGACGGGGATGTTCACGATATGACCGGCCGGTAAGGTCGACGCCGTGCCGAAGCCGCTCAGCCTCCCGTTCGATCCCATCGCCAGAGCCGACGAACTCTGGCAGCAGCGCTGGGGACCCGTGCCCTCGATGGGCGCGATCACCTCGATCATGCGCGCGCACCAGATCCTGCTTGCCGAGGTCGACGCCGTCGTCAAGCCGTACGGGCTGACCTTCGCGCGCTACGAGGCGCTGGTGCTGCTCACGTTCTCGAAGCAGGGCGAGCTGCCGATGTCCAAGATCGGCGAGCGGCTGATGGTCCACCCGACGTCCGTCACGAACACCGTCGACCGGCTGGTGAAGTCCGGCCTCGTCGACAAGCGCCCCAATCCGAACGACGGCCGCGGCACGCTGGCCTCGATCACCGAGAAGGGCCGCGAGGTGGTGGAGGCGGCGACCCGCGACCTGATGGAGATGGACTTCGGGCTCGGCGCGTACGACGCGGAGGAGTGCGGGGAGATCTTCGCGTTGCTGCGGCCGCTGCGGGTGGCGGCGCACGACTTCGAGGAGAAGTAGGCGCCAGGCGCACCAAACGGGCGGGAAGCGAGCCGGAAGCGGGCCGGAATGCGGGCGGGAAAGCGGCAACCCGCGCGAAGATCGCCCGTCGAGCCCCGCTACGCTCGATGCCATGAAGTCGAATGTGCTGTCCCGATACCGGGTGATGGCGTACATCACCGCCGTGTGGCTGCTGGTGTTCACCGTGGCGATCATCGCGAAGTACGCGTTCCAGGTCGGCGACACCATGATGATCTCGCAGATCCACGGTGTGTTGTTCATCATCTACGTCGTCTTCGCCTTCGATCTCGGCGCCAAGGCGAAGTGGCCGTTCGGCAAGCTGCTGTGGGTACTGGCGGCCGGCTGCATCCCGCTGGCCTCGTTCTTTGTCGAGCCGAAGATCACCCGCGAGGCGCGTTCGCTGATCACGGAAGCGCGCCCGGCGACTGCGAAGGCGTAACCGCTCACCCGTTTTGAACCGCCGGTGACCGGCGGTGACCGCCGGTGACCGCCGGTGACCGCCGGTGACCGCCGGTGACCGCCGCAAGCGTGGCTTGCGGCGGCCAGCCATCGACATTTACTAGGACGTCCTAGTAAATTCGAAGGTATGGACGCTGAAGCGATTGAGGAAGGCCGCCACCGCTGGCAGGCCCGTTACGACAAGGCCCGCAAGCGCGACGCGGACTTCACCACGCTCTCCGGAGACCCGGTCGACCCCGTGTACGGGCCGCGGCCCGGTGACACGTACGAGGGATTCGAGCGGATCGGGTGGCCGGGGGAGTACCCCTTCACCCGCGGCCTGCACCCGACCGGCTACCGCGGCCGGACGTGGACCATCCGCCAGTTCGCCGGCTTCGGCAACGCCGAGCAGACGAACGAGCGCTACAAGATGATCCTGGCGAACGGCGGCGGCGGCCTGTCCGTGGCCTTCGACATGCCGACGCTGATGGGCCGCGACTCGGACGAGCCGAAGGCGCTCGGCGAGGTCGGGCACTGCGGTGTGGCCATCGACTCCGCCGCCGACATGGAGGTCCTGTTCAAGGACATCCCGCTGGGTGACGTCACGACGTCGATGACGATCAGCGGCCCGGCCGTCCCCGTCTTCTGCATGTACATCGTCGCGGCGGAGCGCCAGGGGGTGGACCCGGCTCTGCTGAACGGCACGCTCCAGACCGACATCTTCAAGGAGTACATCGCGCAGAAGGAATGGCTCTTCCAGCCGGAGCCGCACCTGCGCCTGATCGGCGACCTGATGGAGCACTGCGCGCGCTCGATCCCCGCGTACAAGCCCTTGTCCGTCTCCGGCTACCACATCCGCGAGGCGGGAGCGACGGCCGCGCAGGAGCTGGCGTACACGCTGGCGGACGGTTTCGGTTACGTCGAGCTGGGTCTCAGCCGGGGCATGGACGTGGACCACTTCGCGCCGGGTCTGTCGTTCTTCTTCGACGCGCACCTGGACTTCTTCGAGGAGATCGCGAAGTTCCGTGCGGCGAGGAGGATCTGGGCGAGGTGGATGCGTGACGAGTACGGCGCGCAGACGGACAAGGCGCAGTGGCTGCGTTTCCACACGCAGACGGCGGGCGTCTCGCTGACGGCGCAGCAGCCGTACAACAATGTCGTCCGTACGGCGGTCGAGGCGCTGGCGGCGGTGCTGGGCGGCACGAACTCGCTGCACACGAATGCCCTCGATGAGACGCTGGCGCTGCCGAGCGAGCAGGCGGCGGAGATCGCGCTGCGGACGCAGCAGGTGCTGATGGAGGAGACGGGCGTCGCGAACGTGGCGGACCCGCTGGGCGGCTCCTGGTACATCGAGCAGCTGACGGACCGGATCGAGGCGGACGCGGAGAAGATCTTCGACCAGATCAAGGAGCGGGGGCTCCGGGCGCATCCGAACGGCCGCCACCCGATCGGTCCGATCACGTCGGGGATTCTGCGCGGGATCGAGGACGGCTGGTTCACCGGTGAGATTGCGGAATCCGCCTTCCAGTACCAGCGGTCGGTGGAGAAGGGCGACAAGCGGGTGGTGGGCGTGAACTGCCACCACGGGTCGGTGACGGGCGACCTGGAGATTCTGCGGGTGAGCCACGAGGTGGAGCGCGTGCAGGTGAGCACGCTGGTGGAGCGCAAGGCGGCGCGGGACGACGCGAAGGTGAAGGCATCGCTGGACGCGATGCTGGCGGCGGCGCGCGACGGCTCGAACATGATCGAGCCGATGCTGACGGCGGTACGGGCGGAAGCGACGCTGGGCGAGATCTGCGGCGTACTGCGGGACGAGTGGGGGGTCTACACGGAGCCGCCGGGGTTCTGAGGGCGGCTTCGGCGGGCCTGGGGCGTTGGTTGTTTCTGGTGTGGGGGCCGCCTTTGGTGAGGGTGGCGTCGGAGGCCCGGCGGTAAAGGGCGCTCCTGCATCGCGTCGCCTGCGGCGATTGCGCTGCGCTTCACCCTTGACCGCCGGTCCTCCGCCGCAGTGCTTCTGGGGGGCGGCCCCCGGGGGAGCCCACGGGGGAGGCTCGGGGAGTGGCTGGGCTGTCGTTGCCGGGCGGCGGGTGTGTGGGTGGGGGCGCATGGGGTCTTGGGGGTGGTGCGGCCCCTGGCTCGGCGGGTGCGGGGACGGCCGTTGGTGCACCATCCCCAAACTCGACGTACACGCGCACCCACGCCGGTGGACGGCCGCCCGCCCGGGCCGACCTGCGACCCGTCCCGTCTGCGGGTGGGGCGCGTCAGTTGAATGGGGTGACTCGGGTGGGTGCGGCGTCCGCCCCGGCCGGTGGTTGGTTGGGCCGCAAGCAGGTTGCTGGGCTTGGTGGGTGGAGGGGCGTCCAGGGGTGTGTGGTTCTGCCGATGGCTGCGGCGCATCTGCGACCAGCAGGCCGCGCCGTCCCAGGAGTCACACCGCTCACGCCAGCCGCATCATCCGATGGGTTCGCCCGGTCCGTGGGGGCGTTGTGGGTCTAAACGCTCCCATGATGGCTGGAAGTGATGCGGGTGGGGGTGGTGTGATCAGAGGGGCGTTGTGCCTCGTCACGTGTCGGGTTGGTTGCATTCGACACCGCCCCGAATGGTGCGTAGTTGCAGACGCATGAATGTGCCGACCCCGCCGGGTCGTGGGCCGGGATCCGGCGGCGGGCGCGGGCCCGTGGCTTTTGTTATGGCCGGCCGGTCTCCAGGGTGCGTACCACCCGCGCCGGGTTTCCCACCGCCAGTACGCCGGGCGGCAGGTCCTTGGTGACCACGGCGCCCGCGCCCACCACCGAACCCGCGCCAATGGTCACGCCCGGGCAGACGATTACGCCGCCGCCCAGCCAGACGTTGTCGCCGATCGTCACCGGGTCTGCCTTCTCCCAGCCGGCCCGGCGGCGCTCGGCGTCCAGCTCGTGGGAGGGGGTGAGGAGCTGGACGTTCGGGCCGATCTGTACGTCCGTGCCGATGGTGATCGGCGCCGCGTCGAGGAAGACCGCGCCGAAGTTGATGAACGTACCGGCGCCGATGGCGATGTGGTGGCCGTAGTCGCAGTGGAACGGGGGGCGGATGCGGACCGTGGCGTCGACCTTGCCCAGCAACTGGCCCAGGATCGCGCTGCGTTCCGGCGCAGTGGCGGTCGTGGCCGCGTTGTATGCCGCGCAGAGTTCGGCGCGGCGTTGGGTGTCCGCGGCGAGTTCGGGGTCGTCGGGGAGGTACCAGTCACCGGCCAGCATGCGCTGCTTGTTCTCGCCCACGGGTCGTCCTCTCGTACGGGTGTGACTTCATGATGGAGTCAGTCCTGCCGGGGTGGGGCGTCCGGGAACCGCGCATCGCAGCCGGAACAGCGCCCCGCCACCCGCCGCCCGTTCCGCCGTCAGCTCCGCCCCGTGGGCCCTCGCGATCTGGCGGGCCATGGCCAGGCCCAGGCCCGAGCCCGGGAGCGCGCGGGCCGACTCTGCGCGGTAGAAGCGGTCGAAGACGTACGGGAGGCCTCCTCCGCGATTCCCCGGCCGTGGTCGCGAACTGTCAGCTCCAAGCCGCTGGGGAAGAGGGAAAGGTCCACCTCCACCGGCGCTCCCGCCGGGCTGAACTTCGCCGCGTTGTCCAGCAGGTTCGTCAGCAGTCGCGCCAACCTGGCCGGCACGCCCGGGAGCGTCGTCGCCGCCTCCGAGGAGATGGTGAGGGCGAAGGGGACCTCCGGCCAGTGCGCGCGGGCCGCGTTCACGCCGTGCTCGACCAGGGCCGCGATACGCACCTCCTCCAGCAGCGGCCGCGGTTCCTCGTCACGCGCGAGTTCGATCAGGTCGTTCACCAGGCCGGTGACTTCCCGCAACTGGCGGCCCAGCGCCGCCGACGCCCGGTCGCGCTGGGCGTCGGTGAGGCGGTCCGCGCGGGCGAGCAGTTCGGCGTTCGTACGCAGGGCGGTGAGCGGGGTGCGCAGTTCGTGGGAGGCGTCGGCGACCAGGCGACGCTGGGCCGCCACCGACTGTTCCAACTCGTCCAGCATCGTGTTGAAGCTGGCCGCGAGGCGTGTTACTTCGTCCTGGCGGCCCCCGCCGGCCCCTGGCGGCAGCTCGATGCGGTAACGCGCGTCGCGGGTCGCGGTGATGCGTTCGGCGGTGGCGGTGAGGCGGGCGACCGGGGCCAGGCCGGTCCGCGAGACCCAGTAGCCGAGCGCTCCAGCCAGCAGTACGCCCGCACCGCCGACCAGCGTGAGCAGCCATGCTGCCTGGCGCACGCCCTTCTCCACCGAGTCCGAGCGCAGGGCGACCTGGAGTGCCTTGCCCTTGCCGAAGTTGGTGGTCAGCATGCGCATCGGGCGGTCGTGGAGCGTGACGTTGGAGAAGTACGGCGCGCGCTCGCCCGCGCCCACCTGCCGTACCGGCGCCGAGACCGGCAGGAGGTAGGGCGCGGCGGGGTCTCCGGCCGGGGCCGCCGGTACGATCTGCGCGCACGCCGGAGCCGAGAGGAAACGGCACTCGCCCGCCAGGACCTCGGGGCTCCCGCCCCTGTTCTCCTGGATCGCCCGGGTCGCCGACTGCGTCAGGTTCAGGTCGAGCTGGTGGTACATCTCGTACCGGATCACGAAGAAGGCCGCCGTGCACACCCCCACCGCGACCAGCGCCACGGCGGCCGAGGCCGCCGTGGCGAGCCGGGTGCGCAGCGGGCGCCGGCGGCGCCGGCGCGCCCGGCCCGCGGCCGCCGCTCACGCCAGGTCCAGGCGGTATCCGATGCCGTGCACGGTGTGCACGAGGCGCGGCTCGCCGTCCGTCTCCAGCTTCCGGCGCAGGTAACCGACGTACACGGCCAGGGAGTTGGAATCCGAGCCGAAATCGCGGCCCCAGACGAGTTCCAGGATCATCTCGCGCGGCAGCACCTGGCCCGGGTGGCGCATCAGCAGCTCCAGCAGCGTGAACTCCGTGCGGCTGAAGACAAGCGCGCGGCCGCCCCGCCGCCCTGTACGTGACGCCGGGTCCAGTACCAGGTCGGCGTACGAAAGCTCAGCGGTCTCCTGCGACGCGGGCGCGGCCCGCCGCAGCAGGGCGCGGACCCGCGCCACCAGTTCGTCCAGCGCGAAGGGTTTGACGAGGTAGTCGTCCGCGCCCGCGTCGAGGCCGTCCACGCGTTCGCTCACCGAGCCGAGCGCCGTGAGGACCAGCACGGGCGTACGGTCCTCCATCGCCCGCAGCCGACGGCACACGCCCAGCCCGTCCAGCACCGGCATCATCACGTCCAGCACGATCGCGTCGGGCTGCCAGGACGCGGTCTCGGAAAGCGCGGCCAGGCCGTCGGCCGCGCCCCTGACCTCGTACCCCTCGATGGCGAGTCCGTCCCTGACGGCGCTCTCCTTCCACCACGCCTTCGAGCTGCCGGTGACGGTCGTACGGCCCTTCAACACCTACGGCCCGCGCCAGTCCGCGCGCGCTGCATACCCACGATCCTGGCCCCAACTCCACTCGGGCGCCCGGCAGATCAGGCTCGGTTCCCTCACACCGACCCGCGACTTCACGTATGTCACGGACACGGCCCTCGGATTCCTCGCGATGGCGGGCTGCGACCGTGCGCTCGGCGAGGTCGTCAACCTCGGTACGGGGCGTGAGATCTCGGTGGGGGACCTGGCGCGGGCGCTGATCGCCGCGTCCGGGCGGGAGGCGGAGGTCGTCGTCGACCCGGCGCGGCTGCGGCCGTCCGGCAGCGAGGTGGAGCGGCTGCTGTCGGACAACAGGCGGGCGCTGGAGTGGTCGGGGTGGCGGCCCGAGGTGTCGCTGGAGGACGGGCTGAAGCGGACTTCCGAGTGGGTCGCCGAGAACCTGCGTCTCTTTGCGGCCGACCGCTATCAGGTCTGAGGCGGAGCCCCCGGGCCCGCCGTCAGGCCGTTCATCAGCAGGAGTGAGAAGCTGTGCGCCCACTCCGTGTCCACCGGTTCCGCGCTCACCAGTGCCCGGTGGACCACTGCGCCGGCGATGACGTCGAAGATCAGGTCCGCGTTACGGGCCGCCTGTGCGGGGTCGTCCTCGTACGGCAGCTCGCCGCGGGCCTGCGCGCGTTCCCGGCCGAGCAGCACCAGTCGCTTCTGGCGGTCCACGATCGCCGAGCGGATGCGCTCGCGCAGCGCCTCGTCGCGCGTCGACTCCGCGACCACCGCCATCAGCGCGGTCTTCGCCTCGGGCCGGTCGAGCAGCGCCGCGAACTGGAGCACCACGCCCTCGACGTCGGCTGTCAGGCTGCCCCGGTCGGGGAGCTGCAGTTCGTCGAAGAGCACGGCCACGGCGTCGACGACCAGCTCGCTCCTGTTCGCCCAGCGGCGGTACAGCGTCGTCTTGGCGACGCCGGCCCGGCTCGCCACGTCGCTCATCGTCAGCTTCGACCAGCCCAGTTCGACCAGCGCCGCTCTCGTCGCCTCGAGGATCGCTGCGTGGGCCTCGACGCTGCGTGGGCGGCCCGTGCGGGTGGGAGGGGGGAGTGGGGGGTGGCTGGGCGGCATGCCGCGACCATACCGGTCGGTAGGTCGCTGGTCGCCGTGAGCGAGATCACCGAATGCGGACGCCGGGCCGGCCGGCATTCGAGTTACGCTACGACCAGTAGCGAAAGAGTGGCGACCAGAGCGACAAACCACAGCGGCAACTGGCGCGAGGGTGGGGACCCCGCGCCGACCCCGGTCCTCCTCGGGACCTTGGGCGTGTTCGTCCGTACGCCCCGCAACCGGCGGGGGGCTGCGGGCGGACGCGGTTCGGCACATGTTTTTCTCTACCGCGCGCGAAAGGGGGAGGATGTACGCATGCAGCCTAGGAACATGTCCATGAGCGGCGTCGTCGACCTCGCCGCGGTGAAGGCGGCCGGCGAAGCCCGGCAGAAGGCGGAGCAGGCACGCGCCGACGCCGCCGGCAACGGTGGTGGCGGTGCGGGAGCCGTTGCCCCGGTGAGTCTGGTGATCGATGTCGACGAGGCCGGCTTCGAGCGCGATGTCCTCCAGCGCTCCGCCGAAGTCCCGGTCGTCATCGACTTCTGGGCCGAGTGGTGCGAGCCGTGCAAGCAGCTCGGCCCGCTCCTCGAGCGCCTCGCCCTCCAGTACAACGGTCGCTTCGTCCTCGCCAAGGTGGACGTCGACGCCAACCAGATGCTGATGCAGCAGTTCGGGATCCAGGGGATCCCGGCGGTCTTCGCGGTGGTCGCCGGACAGGCGCTGCCCCTCTTCCAGGGCGCGGCCCCCGAGGCGCAGATCCGCGAGACGCTGGACCAGCTGATCCAGGTCGCGGAGGAGCGCTTCGGTCTGACGGGCATCGTCGTCGACCCGGCGGCGGCCGGCGGCGTCGAAGCTGCGGCCGAGGCGGCCGAGGCGCCTCCCGGCCCGTACGACGCGCTGCTCGAAGCGGCGGCGCTGGCGCTGGACGCGAACGACTTCGGCGGTGCGGTCCAGGCGTACAAGAACGTCCTGGTCGACGACCCGGGCAACACCGAGGCCAAACTGGGGCTCGCGCAGGCCGAACTCCTGGCGCGCGTCCAGGACCTCGACCCGCAGCAGGTCCGCCAGGACGCCGCCGAGAACCCGGCCGACGTGGCCGCGCAGATCGCCGCGGCCGACCTGGACCTGGTCGGCGGCCATGTGGAGGACGCCTTCGGGCGTCTGGTCGAGACGGTGCGGCGCACGGCCGGTGACGACCGCGACGCCGCGCGGGTGCGGCTGCTGGAGCTCTTCGAGGTGATCGGCGGCGACGACCCGCGCGTGGCGCCGGCGCGAGCGGCGCTGGCGAGGGTGCTGTTCTGACAGGTGGTACGGGTGGTGCTCCTGCTGCCACCCGCGTTGATTTGGCGACACAGTGACAAGAGGCGGCCGCGCTTTACCGAAAATTGGTAAACGCGGCCGCTGTTACTTGCAGTAAGTCCATCAAGGTGTTCTGCCCGTTTCTGGGCGACAATCACTGCGTTTTTCCCGTCACTTGACGGCACCGTCCGTGGCCCCTCGATACCGGCCGGTCGCGCTTCGGTTATCCGGCCGTTACTAGCGAGTAACGAACCCCTTGTGCCCCGGCCGTGAATGCACCACGATCGGCCACGCTCGGTCCAATACCGCACCAGCCCGACAGCCAATCGGCGCCGCGGTCCCGTTGGGTCCCCACCGAGCCGGTCGGCGGCAGTGCTCGCCGGCCGTGGACAGGGGGGTCTCTGCCGAACGGCGGGGCCTGTCCAGGAGGTTGCGCGAATGCGTGGCCAGTGGTTGTCGCTCGGGGGTGATCGCCGGTGATTCGGAAGTCGTTCGCGCCTCCGATACGGGCGCTCTCCTTCCCGAGGACGTAGCACTTCTCCCATCCCCCTGCGGGCCCCTGCCCGTACCGGAGATGTACGTCCGAGAAGGAGGAAAGTCATGGAGTCTGCAGTTCGTGGCGGGACCAGATGGAAGCGGTTCGCCGTCGTCATGGTGCCGAGTGTGGCCGCGACGGCCGCGATAGGTGTCGCCCTCGCACAGGGCGCGCTCGCGGCGTCGTTCAGCGTTTCTGGCCAGAGCTTCAAGGTCAGCGCGAAGAAGCTCGAGGGTAAGGGCTTCTTCCAGTACGGAGGAATGGCCGAAGGCACCGACCTCGAGGGCAACAAGGCTGCCCACCCGGTCGCGGTGTCGGCGTTCACGTCCGCCAAGATCACCAAGATGTGTCAGTCGGTCGTGACGCCCAACGTCCCGGTCTTCGGCAACATCTCGCTTGAGCTCACCGCCGGCGGAAACGGTAAGCCGGTCGAGGCAAAGAACCTGTACCTGGACGTCGAGGAGCTCGGCGCCGACGCCGTGTTCACGAACATCGACATCGGTGTGGCGGCGGGCAAGGCCACGAAGGGCCCGGGTATCCAGCCGGGCACCAGGGCCAACCCGTACGGCTTCTCGCAGCAGGCCGACGAGGCCCTGCTGACCGACGTGAAGCAGAAGGCCTGGTCCACCACGGCCGGCACCTTCAAGCTCAGTGGTCTGAGCATGAAGCTGCACAAGGGCGTCAAGGAGTGCTACTAAGCACCCCCTCTGCGGGCGGGACGCGTGACGCGTCGCGTCGTCCCGCCCGCTGTCCCCTCCCTCATCTCTGCACAGCAACACCGGTTCCAGGGAGCTGTTTTCCATGAGCGCCGAGTCCTCGGGTCCGAGCCGCGATTTCAACTACTGGCGGCTGCGCTTCCGTGCCTGGCGGGGCGGCCGGCCGTTCTGGGCGGGCCTGCTCACGCTGGTGGGCGGTGTGCCGATCGCCTGGCTTCCGTACGCCGAAATCAAGATCGGCCACCTCACGATGGCCATGGCCACCACCGCAGGAGCGGGCTCGCTGATCATCGGCGTACTGCTCGTCACGCTCGGCCTGACCATGTGGTACCACCACATCGTCCGGATCTTCGCGGGTGTCGCCTCGATTCTGCTGGCGCTCGTCTCGATCCCCGTGTCCAACCTGGGCGGCTTCGGAGTCGGCTTCCTCCTGGCGCTGACCGGCGGAGCCCTGTCCATCTCCTGGGCGCCTGCCACGCCGGACGCGCCCGGCGGATACCCGGTCCAGACCGGCGAGATACCGCCCGCGGGCGATGTTCCCGTCGGTGGCCCGGCGGACGGCACGGACCACACGTACGTAACAGACACATCTGTTGACGCCAATGGCGGGAGGAACAGTGCGGGGTGACGAAGCGGAGCTGACTGCGGCCGGAGGCGACCGGACCCGTGAAAGAAGCGGGCCGCGTCACGCGGCCCCCAGGAAGTCGCTCCTGACGAAGCTGCAGATACCCGCCGGCAAGGCGATGGCTCTGGCCGCGATGCCCACGGCCGTGTTCGTCGGCATGGGGCTCACCCCGAAGCTGGCGCTCGCCGACGACCAGGTGACGAACCCCTTCGCTCCCGGCCCCTGCGTAACCCGCTCGGACACTCCTGACCCGGACGCCTCCGAGTCCACCTCCCCCTCGGCCAAGCCCACACCGACGGCCACCCCGAGCCCGGGCACCACGCCGGACAAGCCGGCCGGGACGCCCGGTGCGGGAGAGACGCCGAAGCCCGGCGAGACCCCGGACGCGAGCAGCACCGCGCCTGCGGCCGAGCCCACCAAGGCACCGGAGGCGGGCAAGACCGCGACTTCGACGCCCACGCCGTCTCCGACTCCGACGGAGAGCGAGACCAAGAATCCGCTCGACCCGCTGGGTGTGGGCGACGCGATCAAGGACGTACTCGACGGGCCCGACAAGGAGACCGCTGCTCCGGAGCCCTCCGGGACGGACGCCGCCGACGGCGGCAGCGCGACCGACGAGCCCGAGGCCGACAAGCCGGACACCGACGGGCCGGACGCCGACAAGCCCGCCGTCGGCAAGCCCGATGCGGACGAGCCGAAGACTCCGGCGGAAGAGGCGGCCGACAAGACCGCGGACGCCATCAGGGACGCGGCGGACAAGGCGGGCGCCAAGGTCGAGGAGCTCGGCGACGAGGCCAAGGGCACCGCGGAAGACACCGCGGACAAGGCCGCCGACGCCGACGAACCCGCCGCGGACGCCAACGGCAAGGAGCCCTTCCCCTGCCCGACGGCGGACCCGCAAGCGCTCGCGAACGCCGAGCTCGAACAGGGCATCCCCGACCTGCCGGACGACCCGTGGATCCTGGAGAGCTCGATGCTCACCCTGCGCGGGCTCGACTACAAGGGCATCGTCGAGGTCAGGACCGGCAGCGGCAAGATCAAGAAGGTCCTGAAGTTCACGGCGAAGGAAACCGACATCAAGGACCTTCACCAGAAGGTCGTCGGCCCCAACGGCACCACGGCGCACGTGCAGGCCGCGGGTGGGTCCACGTCGACCATCCGCGAAGGCACGGTGACCATGTACACGGAGGAGCTGAAGGGCAACCTCTTCGGCCTCATCCCGGTCACGTTCAGCCCGGAGACCCCGCCCCCGCTGAACGTCCCGATCGCGATGTTCACGAAGGTCAAGGTGACCCAGGCCGGCCAGTTCGGCGGCACCCTCAAGGTCCCCGGCCTGCACAACTTCTTTACCGGCTGACGGCCCGTCCGGCGCGGACCGGCAACGGCGGTGGCCGCCCCCTTCGATCAGGGGGCGGCCACCGCCGTTCGCATGTGCGGAGCCGCAGCGGCGTCAGTCCGCCGTCTGCTCGCCGCCGCCCAGGTGGTGGACCCGGACCATGTTCGTGGTGCCGGGTACGCCGGGGGGCGAGCCGGCCGTGATGACCATGGTGTCGCCGTTGTTGTAGCGCTGGAGCTTGAGCAGCTCGGCGTCGACGAGGTCGACCATCGCGTCGGTGTTGTCGACGTGCGGTACGACGAAGGACTCGACGCCCCAGCTCAGCGCGAGCTGGTTGCGCGTGCCGACGTCCGTCGTGAAGGCCAGGATCGGCACCGCCGTACGGTAGCGGGACAGCCGGCGGGCCGTGTCGCCGGACTTGGTGAAGGCGACCAGCGCCTTGCCATTGAGGAAGTCCGCGATCTCGGCGGCCGCGCGGGCGACCGAACCGCCCTGCGTACGGGGCTTCTTTCCCGGAACCAGGGGCTGGAGGCCCTTCGAGAGGAGCTCCTCTTCCGCCGCTACGACGATCTTCGACATCGTCTTGACCGTCTCGATCGGGTACGCCCCGACCGAGGACTCCGCGGACAGCATGACCGCGTCCGCGCCGTCCAGGATCGCGTTGGCGACGTCGGACGCCTCGGCGCGCGTCGGGCGCGAGTTGGTGATCATCGACTCCATCATCTGGGTCGCGACGATCACCGGCTTGGCGTTGCGGCGGCACAGCTCGATGAGCCGCTTCTGCACCATCGGGACCTTTTCGAGCGGATACTCGACGGCCAGGTCGCCGCGGGCGACCATCACACCGTCGAACGCCATGACGACGCCCTCCATGTGCTCGACGGCCTGCGGCTTCTCGACCTTGGCGATGACGGGGACCCGGCGGCCCTCCTCGTCCATCACCTTGTGGACGTCCTTGACGTCGTCGGCGTCGCGCACGAAGGACAGCGCGACCATGTCGCAGCCCATCCGAAGGGCGAAGCGCAGGTCATCGACGTCCTTCTCGGACAGCGCGGGGACATTGACCGCCGCGCCGGGCAGGTTGATGCCCTTGTGGTCGGAGACGACACCGCCCTCGATCACGATGGTGTGGACCTGCGGGCCCTCGACCGAGACGACCTTGAGCTCGACGTTGCCGTCGTTGATCAGGATCGGGTCGCCCTTGGAGACGTCGCCGGGCAGACCCTTGTAGGTCGTGCCGCAGATCGACTTGTCGCCCGGGACGTCCTCGGCGGTGATGACGAACTCGTCCCCGCGGACCAGTTCGACCGGGCCCTCGGCGAACTTCGCCAGCCGGATCTTCGGGCCCTGGAGGTCGGCGAGCACGCCCACCGCGCGGCCCGTCTCCTCGGCGGCCTTGCGGACCCGGTCGTACCGGCCCTGGTGCTCGGCGTGGGTGCCGTGGCTGAAGTTGAATCGGGCCACGCTCATGCCGGCGTCAATCAGAGCGACGAGCTGGTCATGGGAGTCGACGGCGGGACCCAGTGTGCAAACGATTTTGGAACGGCGCATGAGGCGGATCCTATCGGTTTGTTTCGCTGCGGAATATTCCGTCTGGTGGAATGTACAAATGGGCGGGATGCCGCTCAGGCGTTGACCAACGCATACGTCTGCCGCGCGATTTCCAGTTCCTCGTCGGTCGGTACCACGGCGACCGCGACCCGGGCGTACTCCGGCGAGATCAGCCGCGCCGAATCCGCCCGAACGGCGTTGAGATCCGCGTCCACCACCAGGCCCAGCTCCTCCAGACCCGCGATCGCGGCCGCGCGCACGGGCGCCGCGTTCTCGCCGACACCGGCAGTGAACACCACCGCGTCGACCCGGCCGAGAACGGCGTAGTAAGCCCCGATGTATTTCTTCAGCCGGTGGATGTAGATCTCGAAGGCCAGCAATGCGCGCTGATCACCCTCGTCGATACGGCGGCGTATCTCCCGCATGTCGTTGTCACCGCAAAGGCCGACAAGCCCGCTTTTCTTGTTCAGCAATACGTCGATCTCGTCCGTGCTCATCCCGGCGACCCGCTTGAGGTGGAACACCACCGCCGGATCGATGTCACCGGAGCGCGTACCCATGACCAGCCCCTCCAAGGGGGTCAGTCCCATCGACGTGTCCACGCACTCCCCGCCCCGCACGGCGGACGCCGACGCCCCGTTGCCCAGGTGCAGCACGATGACGTTGACCTCGGACGGGTCCTTGCCGAGCAGCTTCGCCGTCTCGCGCGACACGAACGCGTGCGAGGTGCCGTGGAAGCCGTAGCGGCGGATGCGGTGCGCGTCGGCGGTCTCGACGTCGATCGCGTAACGGGCCGCCGACTCGGGCATCGTCGTATGGAAGGCGGTGTCGAAGACGGCGACCTGCGGCAGGTCCGGGCGCAGCGCCTGGGCCGTACGGATGCCCGTGATGTTCGCCGGGTTGTGCAGCGGGGCGACCGGGACGAGCCGCTCGATCTCCGCCATCACCTCGTCGGTGATCACGGTCGGGGCGCTGAACTTCAGGCCGCCGTGGACCACCCGGTGACCGATGGCGGCCAGCTCGGGGGAGTCCAGGCCGAGCCCGTCGTGCGCCAACTCCTCGGCGACGGCCTTCAGCGCGGCCTCGTGGTCGGCCATCGGGGCGGTGCGCTCGCGCTTTCCGGAGCCCTCGCCACCGTCGCCGGTCAGCGGGCTGTGCACCAGGCGCGAGGTCTCCTCACCGATCCGCTCGACCAGGCCGACGGCGAGGCGCGAGTTGTCGCGCATGTCGAGCAGCTGGTACTTCACCGACGAGGAGCCGGAGTTGAGGACAAGGATGCGCGTGGCAGCGGTCACGGGTACGGCGCCTTCTCGGGTCGGGGTGCTCGGGGTGGACGTCACGCGCTCTCACCCTGGGCCTGGATCGCCGTGATGGCGACCGTCTGGACGATGTCCTGCACCAGGGCGCCGCGCGACAGGTCGTTGACCGGCTTGTTCAGGCCCTGGAGGACCGGGCCGACGGCGACGGCGCCGGCCGAGCGCTGGACGGCCTTGTAGGTGTTGTTGCCGGTGTTCAGGTCCGGGAAGATCAGCACCGAGGCCTGGCCGGCGACCTCCGATCCCGGCAGCTTGGTGGCGGCGACCGACGGCTCGACCGCCGCGTCGTACTGGATCGGCCCCTCGACCAGCAGGTCGGGACGGCCGACGCGCACCAGCTCGGTGGCGTCGCGCACCTTGTCGACGTCCGCGCCGGTGCCGGAGCTGCCCGTCGAGTACGACAGCATCGCGATCCGGGGGGCCACGCCGAACTTCTCGGCCGTGGCCGCCGACTGGACGGCGATGTCCGCGAGCTCGGCGGCGTCCGGGTCCGGATTGACCGCGCAGTCGCCGTACACGAGCACCTTGTCGGCCAGCAGCATGAAGAAGACCGACGAGACGATCTTGGCGTCCGGCTTGGTCTTGATGATCTCGAAGGCGGGGCGGATGGTCGCGGCGGTGGAGTGCACCGAGCCCGACACCATGCCGTCGGCCAGGCCCTCGTGGACCATCAGCGTGCCGAAGTAGTTGACGTCGGCCACCACGTCGTACGCCAGCTCCACGCTGACACCCTTGTGGGCGCGCAGCTTCGCGTACGTCTCGGCGAACCGGCCGCGCAGCTCGGAGGTCTGCGGATCGATGAGCTGGGTCTTCGTGAGGTCGATGCCCAGGTCGGCGGCCTTCTTGCGCAGTACGTCGACGTCGCCGAGCAGCGTCAGGTCGCACACGTCGCGGCGGATCAGTACGTCGGCGGCGCGCAGGACGCGCTCCTCGGTGCCCTCGGGCAGCACGACGCGGCGGCGGTTCGAGCGGGCCCGCTCCAGCAGCTCGTGCTCGAACATCATCGGCGTGACGCGGCCGCTGCGGGCCACCGCCATCCGCTCGAGCAGGTCCGCCGTGTCGACGTACCGCTCGAAGAGGCCGAGCGCGGTCTCCGCCTTGCGGGGGGTCGCGGCGTTCAGCTTGCCCTCCAGGGCGAAGAGCTCGCCCGCGGTGGGGAAGGAGCCGCCGGCCACCGAGACCACCGGGGTGCCGGGCGCGAGGCGCGCGGCCAGGGTGAGCACCTCGTCGCCGGGGCGCTCGTCGAGGGTCAGGAGTACGCCCGCTATGGGCGGGGTCCCGGCGCTGTGCGCGGCGAGCGCGCCCACCACGAGGTCGGCGCGGTCGCCCGGGGTCACGACCAGGCACCCGGGGGTCAGGGCGTTCAGGAAGTTCGGCAGCATCGCGCCGCCGAAGACGAAGTCCAGGGCGTCGCGCGCCAGACCCGCGTCGTCCCCGAGCACCACCTTGCCGCCCAGCGCGTGGGTGATCTGGGCGACGGTGGGGGCGGCCAGCGCGGGCTCGTCGGGCAGGGCGTAGCAGGGCACCGGGAGGCGGGCCTCCAGGCGCTCGGCGATCTCGGCGCGGTCCATGGGGGCGACGCGGTTGGCGACCATGGCCAGGACATGGCAGCCCAGGGCCTCGTACGCGCGGTACGCGTTGCGGGTCTCGGCGCGCACCGCGTCGGCGGGCTGCTTCCTGCCGCCGACCACGGGGATCACCGAGGCGCCGAACTCGTTGGCCAGGCGGGCGTTCAGTGCGAGCTCGTCGGGCAGCTGGGTGTCGGCGAAGTCCGTGCCGAGTACGAGAACGACCTCGTAGTCCCGCGCCACCCGGTGGAAGCGGTCGACGATACGGGTCACCAGCTCGTCGGTGCCCTTCTCGGCCTGGAGCGCCGCCGCCTCCTGGTAGTACATGCCGTACCCGGTCTCCGGGTCCTGCGACAGCCGGTACCGGGCGCGCAGCAGGTCGAAGAGCCGGTCCGGCCCGTCGTGCACCAGGGGGCGGAAGACGCCCACCCGGTCCACCTGGCGCGTCAGGAGCTCCATGACTCCCAGCTCGATGACCTGCCGGCCGTCTCCCCGGTCGATCCCGGTCACGTACACGCTGCGCGTCACGCGTGCTCTCCGTCCAGATAGGGTGGTCTTGCCCTCTTGACAATACCTGTGCGGGTGGATAGGGCGCCCGCCGGGCAGGGGGCTGTGAGACCCCGGTCCGCAGGCCTGGCCAGGGCTGATCCGCGAGGTCGCCCCAGCGTCTCCGTGGGCCTCCGCAACGCCCCGGTACGGCCCGGTTCGGGCCCTGATGGAGGAGTAGCCGGAAGCGCGGAGCCCATGCGACCCGTGAAACAATCGGATTCTGGCTCACATGTACCACTAGCGAGCAGGAGACACAGCACGATGCGTATCGGAGTTCTCACCGCAGGCGGAGACTGCCCCGGGCTGAACGCAGTGATCCGGTCGGTCGTGCACCGTGCCGTGGCAGGTCACGGCGACGAAGTCATCGGTTTCGAGGACGGTTTCAAGGGCCTGCTCGACGGCCATTTCCGTCCCCTCGACCTCGACGCCGTCAGCGGCATTCTGGCGCGCGGCGGCACGATCCTCGGCTCCGCGCGCCTGGAGCGCGACCGGCTGCGCGAAGCGGCCGAGAACTGGCACGAGTTGGCGGAGCGCTCCGGCATCGACGCGCTCATCCCGATCGGCGGCGAGGGCACGCTCACGGCGTCCCGGATGCTGTCGGACGCGGGGATGCCGGTCGTCGGCGTACCGAAGACCATCGACAACGACATCAACGGCACCGACCGCACCTTCGGCTTCGACACGGCCGTCGGGGTCGCGACCGAGGCCATAGACCGCCTCAAGACCACCGCCGAGTCCCATCAGCGCGTGATGGTCGTCGAGGTCATGGGCCGGCACGCGGGGTGGATCGCGCTGGAGTCCGGCATGGCGGGCGGCGCGCACGGCATCTGCCTGCCGGAGCGCCCCTTCGAGGTGGACGACCTGGTCAAGATGGTCGAGGAGCGCTTCGCGCGCGGCAAGAAGTTCGCGGTCGTCTGCATCGCGGAAGGCGCGCGTCCGGCCGAGGGCTCCATGCCGTACGAGAAGGGCGCCATCGACCAGTTCGGACACGAGCGCTTCACCGGCATCGGCAACCGGCTCGCGAGCGAGCTGGAGAAGCGGCTCGGCAAGGAGGCGCGGCCGGTCATCCTCGGCCACGTCCAGCGCGGCGGCACCCCGACGGCGTACGACCGTGTCCTCGCCACCCGCTTCGGCTGGCACGCGGTGGAGGCGGTGCACCGGGGCGACTTCGGCAACATGACGGCGCTGACCGGCACCGAGATCACGATGGTGCCGCTGGCGGCGGGTGTCGAGGAGTTGAAGACGGTTCCGGAGAAGCGGATGTACGAGGCCGAATCGGTCTTCTGAGCCGCGCCACACGCCACTGGCCCGCTTCGATCCGCCTGTCAGGGAATCAAGGCATCAGCTGCCAGAACTGGCTGACGATGTCGTCCAGGAAGTCCCGGCCTTTCGCACCGTCCCCGGAACCGCTGCCGCTCCAGCTCAGCGTCGACACCATTTGCGACTGGTAGTCGGTGTGCAAGCGCTGGAGTGCGTCCTCCAAGTGGCGCCGGGGCACAGGGACCAGCTTCGCCGTCGGCCGTACGTACGCCTGCCAGCGAGTCGTCACCGCGCTGCACAGGACCTCGGACAGGTCCTCGTCGCGGCCCGTCGCCGTGACGAACTCCTGCGGTGTCAGACCGAGGACCTCGGAGAGCGCCCCGGACTGCCGCTCGTTGCCGCGCCAGCGCCCCGCGTCCTCCATCCGCTGGTACGCGTCCGCGTCCACGCCGATCAGCCGCGCGAGATCCGGCGCCGCCAGACCCCGCGCCATCCGGTGCTCGCGCAGCGTGCCCGGGGCGGCGATCAGGTCGCCGACCGCGCACCACAGCACTCCGGCGAGCGCCGTGATCTCCTGCATGCCGGGCGCGCGCTGCCCGCGCTCCCAGGCGATGACGAGGTCGGGACCGATGTTCAGGCCGTACTGCGCACGGAGCCCGTAGGCGACATGGCCGGGGGCCATGCCCAGGGCCTCGCGCAGTTGTCGCGCGGCGAGGGCGTTGAAAGGCGGAGAGGGGTGCACGGGCACACCGTACGGAGGCGAGGGCCCGGCTGACTACGGTGCGTTCACCCAAGATAACAACTCGTAGGAACGTCCTACGATCCGACAGTCTCCACTGCCACCCTCACGTTACCCCCCGGTCACCCCCAGGCCGCCCCGCAGAGGGTCGGGCGCGGCGACAGGGGCATTCCCCCGCAGGACCCTCGACTTGCCCTCACCGGACAGCGGTCCAGCGGTAGTGCAGCTCCGGGCGGCCGACCTGGCCGTACTGCGGGCTGCGCTCGGCGCGGCCCGCCGAGACCAGGTGTTCCAGGTAGCGGCGGGCGGTGATCCGCGAGATGCCGAGCGCGGCGGCGGCCGTCGCGGCGGTGGTCCCGGCCGGCGATTCGCGCAGGGTACGGGTCACCGCCTCCAGCGTCGGGGCGCTGAGCCCCTTCGGGAGGGCGGCGGGCCTGGGAGTGCGGAGGGCGGCGAGCGCGCGGTCCACCTCGTCCTGGCCGCTGGCCTCACCGACGCTGGCACGGAACTCGGCGTAGCGGGTGAGACGGTCGCGCAGGGTGGCGAAGGTGAAGGGCTTCAGTACGTACTGGACGACGCCGAGGGACACCCCTTCGCGTACGACGGCCAGATCGCGGGCGGAGGTGACGGCGATGACGTCGGCGGTGTGCCCGGCGCCGCGGATCGAACGTACGAGGTGGAGGCCGTGGCCGTCGGGGAGGTAGAGGTCGAGGAGCAGCAGATCGACGCGCCCGCGGTCGAGCGCCCGGACCGCCGCCGCGCGCGTATGAGCCACCCCGGCGACGGTGAAGCCGGGGACGCGGCCCACATACATCGCGTGGGCGTCGGCGGCGACGGGGTCGTCTTCGACGACGAGGACGCGGATCGGGGACGCCGGGTCGGTACTCATGCGGCCGTCGGCACTCATACGGCCACCGCCGGGCGCGGGCGGCGGGAGGCTGCGGCGGGCGGGTGGGGGAAAGCAAAAATTCGCCGGCTCATGAACGCACCTTCTCCGTCGCCGCCGCACGCAACGGCAGTCGTACGGTGAACTCCGCGCCGCCCCCGGCCGCACTCGCCAGCACGATCGCGCCGCCTCCCCGGTGCACCGCCTGGCGCACCAGCGCCAGCCCCAGCCCGCGCCCCGCGCTCTTCGTCGACCAGCCGCGGGCGAAAACCGCTTCCGCCGAGGCGGGGGCCACACCCGGGCCCGTGTCGCAGACGCGCAGCAGCAGCTCGTGGGACTCGTCGGTGCGGGCCGTCACCGTGACCCGTGCGCCGTCGCTGCCCTGCGCCGCGTCCACCGCGTTGTCGATCAGGTTGCCCAGTATCGTCACCAGGTCGCGGGCCGGGAGCGTGCACGGCAGGAGGCCGTCGTCGATCCGGCTGTCCTCGTCCAGTACGAGCGCCACGCCCCGCTCGTTCGCCTGCGCAGCCTTCCCGAGCAGCAGCGCCGCCAGCACCGGCTCGCCGACCGCGCCGACGACCTGGTCGGTCAGGGCCTGCGCCAGCTCCAGCTCCGCCGTGGCGAACTCCACCGCCTCGTCCGCGCGGCCGAGTTCGATGAGGGAGACGACGGTGTGCAGGCGGTTCGCCGCCTCGTGGGCCTGCGAGCGCAGCGCCTGTGTGAACCCCCGCTCGGAGTCCAGCTCGCCGGACAGTGCCTGGAGTTCGGTGTGGTCGCGCAGGGTCACGACCGTACCCCGCTGCTCCCCGCCCGTGACCGGCCGGCTGTTGACGACGATCACCCGGTCCGCCGTCAGGTGCACCTCGTCGACGCGCGGCCCGGGGGCGAGCAGCGCCGTCGTCAGCGGGGCCGGCAGGTCCATTTCGGCCACCGGGCTGCCGACCGCGTCCGGCCCGAGCCCGAGCAGCTCGCGCCCGCCGTCGTTGATCAGCGCGATGCGCTGGTGCCCGTCGAGCATCAGCAGCCCCTCGCGCACCGCGTGCAGTGCGGCCTCGTGGTAGTCGTGCATGCGGCTGAGCTCGCCGGCGTTCATGCCGTGCGTGTGCCGCCGGAGCCGGGCGTTTATGACGTACGTACCGAGGCCTCCGAGGGCGAGCGCGCCCGATGCCACGCCGAGCAGCGCCGCCACCTGCTGCCGGATCTGCGCGCTGATCGTCTCGATGGTGATGCCCGCGCTGACGAGCCCGATGATCCGCCCGCCGCGGGCCTCGGTGTCCCGTACCGGCGCCACCACGCGCACGGACCGCCCCAGCACCCCGACGTACGTCTCGTCGAAGGTGCGGCCCGCCAGGGCGGGGCCCGTGTGCCCCAGGTACGTCCTGCCGATCTGCTGCGGTTCCGGGTGCGTCCAGCGGGTGCCGTCCGGCGCCATGATCGTGACGAAGGTGACGCCGGCCTCCTTGCGCAGGGCCTCCGTGTACGGCTGGAGGAGACCCGTCGGGTGGTCCGAGCGGGCCGCCTCGATCACCGCCGGGGACCTGGCCACGGCGGTGGCGGTCGCGAAGGCCTGGCGCCGCGCGGTCTCCGCGGCCTGGGAGCGGTCCGAGACGTACGCGAAGACCGCGCACCCCGCGACGATCGCCGCAACCAGGACGACCTGCATCGCGAAGAGCTGGCCGGCCAGGCTGCGGGGGCGGGGAATGCGCATGCGGCAAGTGTGCCTGAGCGCTCCTGGCCGAAAACCTGTGAACGAAATGCACGTAACGGTGACGGCCGTCACAGCGTGAGGGAGAGTCGCCGGGACCCAACGGGACGTGGGTATCGCAGGACAATACGAGGAGGACCCCGTGGCAGGGACAGCAGCCGCAAGACGGGACCGCACGCACTACCTGTACATCGCCGTCATCATCGCCGTGGTGCTCGGCGTCGCGGTGGGCTTCGCCGCCCCCGGTGTGGCCGTCGAGCTCAAGCCGCTCGGCACCGGCTTCGTCAATCTGATCAAGATGATGATCTCGCCGATCATCTTCTGCACGATCGTGCTGGGCATCGGCTCGGTCCGCAAGGCCGCCAAGGTCGGCGCGGTCGGCGGCATCGCACTCGGCTACTTCACCGTGATGTCGCTGGTCGCCCTCTCCATCGGTCTGATCGTCGGCAACGTGCTGCACCCCGGTGACAGCCTGGCGGTGACCGACGCGGTCAAGGAGGCGGGCCAGGGCCAGGCCGCGGCCGAGGCCAAGGGAACGGTCGAGTTCCTGCTCGGGATCATCCCGACCACGTTCGTCTCCGCCTTCACCACGGGCGAGGTCCTTCAGACGCTGCTCGTGGCGCTGCTCGCCGGCTTCGCACTACAGGCCATGGGCAAGGCCGGCCAGCCCGTCCTGCGCGGGGTCGAGCACATCCAGCGGCTCGTCTTCCGCATCCTGGCCATGGTGATGTGGGCGGCGCCGATCGGTGCCTTCGGCGCGATCGCGGCCGTCACCGGCTCGGCCGGTCTGGACGCTCTCAAAAGCCTCGCCGTGCTGATGCTGGGCTTCTACGTCACGTGTTTCCTCTTCGTCTTCATCGTGCTCGCCGCGCTGCTGCGCATCGTCGCGGGCCTCAACATCCTCACGCTGTTCAAGTACCTGGGCCGCGAGTTCCTGCTCATCCTGTCCACCTCCTCCTCCGAGTCCGCCCTCCCGCGGCTCATCGCGAAGATGGAGCACCTGGGCATCAGCAAGCCGGTGGTCGGCATCACGGTTCCGACCGGCTACTCCTTCAACCTCGACGGCACCATGATCTACATGACCATGGCCTCGCTCTTCATCGCCGAATCGATGGGCGACCCGATGTCGATCGGGGAGCAGATCCCGCTCCTCCTCTTCCTTCTCGTCGCGTCGAAGGGCGCGGCGGGTGTCAGCGGGGCCGGTCTGGCCACCCTGGCCGGCGGCCTCCAGTCGCACCGCCCGGAACTGGTCGACGGCGTCGGCCTGATCGTCGGCATCGACCGCTTCATGAGCGAGGCGCGCGCCCTGACTAACTTCGCGGGCAACGCGGTGGCGACGGTGCTGGTCGGCACATGGACGAAGGAGATCGACAAGGACCGCGTCGACCAGGTCCTGGCAGGTCTGGCCCCCTTCGACGAGAAAACCCTGCTCGACGACCACGCCTCGGCCCAGGACGCCGCCCAGCCGCACGACGTGTCCACCCCGCGCGACGACGACAAGGCGTCGGTGAGGGTGTGAGGCGCTGACCCGCTGACGTGATCCGGTCGGTACGGAATCCCTTCCGCACCGGCCGGACGGCGATCGCAGCGCTGACCTCGACTCTTACCCTTTGGTGAGTATCGGACTTTAAAGTCGGTACTTGTCGGGCAGTTGGTGGGGCCGAAGCATGGTGGTCATGACTTCGGACAACCTTGTTCCCGTTACCGTCATCGGCCTCGGCGCCATGGGGCGCGCCCTCGCCGGTGCTTTTCTCGCTGCCGGGCATCCCACCACCGTCTGGAACCGTTCCGCCGGTAAGGGGGAGGACCTCGTCGCGCGCGGCGCGGTGCTTGCCCCGACCGCTGAAGAGGCCGTCCGCGCCGGTGAGTTGACCGTCGTGTGTGTGGTGGATTACGACGCCTCGCACGCCGTCCTCGAACCGCTGGCCGGCGCCCTCGCCGGACGGGTCCTGGTCAACCTCACCTCGGACTCCCCGGAGCGGGCCCGTACGGCCGCGGCCTGGGCGGACGAGCACGGCATCGCGTATCTGGACGGCGCCGTGATGGTGCCGACCCCGCTCGTCGGCGGGGCGGAGGCGCTGATCCTGTTCGCCGGTGCGCGCCCGGCTTTCGACAAGTACGAGACCGTCCTCAAGGCCCTGGCCGGGCAGGCCGCCCATCTGGGCGAGGACCCCACCCTCGCCGCCGTCTACGACCTGTCGATGCTCGACCTCTTCTACGCGAGCATGTCGGGCCTGGTGCACTCCTTCGCCCTGGCGCGGGAGCACAACGTCGCCGCCACGGCTCTCGCGCCGTATCTCAGCTCCATCGCCGCGATCCTGCCGGACATCGCGTCCGGCATGGCGACCGCGATCGACACGGGCGACTACGACGGTCAGCAGGCCAACCTGAGCATGATGACCGCGAGCGTCGACCACCTGCTGCACATGTCCCGGGACCGGGGTCTGGACACGGGCCAGCTGGAGGCGATCAAGGCCGTGGCCGACCGTGCGATCGCCAAGGGGCACGGCGCCGACGACTGGGCGAGCACGATCGAAGTGCTCAAGAACGCGGGCTGAGCCGCCGGGATCTGCTCTCTTGCCTTGACGCCGACGTCAAGGATTACCGTCGGGGCATGCGAATCGGCGAGCTGGCGGAGCGGGCGGGGACAACGACCCGCGCGCTGCGCTACTACGAGTCCCGCGGGCTCCTCCCCGCCCGGCGCGCGGTCAACGGCTACCGCACGTACGACGAGGAGGACCTGCGGCTTCTCCAGCAGATCCGGACCCTTCAGGACTTCGGGTTCGACCTGGAGGAGACCCGCCCCTTTGTGGACTGCCTGCGGGCCGGCCATCCGGCGGGGGACTCCTGCCCGGCCTCGCTGGACGTGTACCGGCGCAAGCTGGCCGAACTCGACGCCTTGATCGGGCAGTTGGACGCCGTACGCACGCAGGTGGGCGCCCAGCTCGCCCGCGCCGAGCTCGAAGCCGGTGCGGCTGTGCCCGGTGGCCCCGAGCCTCGCTGTGAACTGACGGACTGAGGAGAGATTTTGATGGTGCAAGCAGTGGGTGTGGATGCGGTCACGGATGCCACCTTCGACGACGACGTACTCAAGTCCGAGCTGCCCGTCCTGGTGGAGTTCACCGCCGACTGGTGCGGGCCCTGCCGTCAGCTCGCTCCCGTACTGAGCGAGGTGGCCCGGGAGGGAACCGGCCGGCTCAAGGTCGTCCAGCTCGATGTGGACGTCAATCCCGAGACGACGCTCCGGTACGGGGTGCTGTCGATGCCGACGCTCATCGTCTTCCGCGACGGTGAGCCCGTGAAGCAGATGGTCGGCGCGCGCCCCAAGCGCAAGCTCCTCCTGGAGCTGGCGGATGCGTAACCGGACCGGCCGGCAAGCTGCCGACGGGCAAAAGAAATACCCCGGGGAATTGACACCCGGGGTATTTCTCTGCGTATATTGAGCGTTTCTGCGACCTTGCTTTAAATTGGTCACAGAGGTGCCGTATGAACACAGCGTAGCTTGTTGGGAGCTGAATTGTCAACCGAGGATTTCCAGAAAGAGCAGGAATTCATCACCGGTCTCTACGCGCGCCTCGATGACCTGCGCGAAGAGACCGAAGCCACTGTGCAGAAGGCATTGACGCAGGTGGGGACCGGACACCACCAGACGAAGCTGGAGCGCGACGTGCTGGTGGCCGAACAGTCCGGGCTGCTCGCCGCATTCAATGCGGGGGAGAGCGGGCTCTGTTTCGGGCGGCTCGACTTCCAGGACGGGCGTCAGTACCACATGGGGCGCATCGGAATCCGGCAGAACGACGCCGACCGTACTCCTCTCGTTGTCGACTGGCGGGCCGACATCGCCCGTCCCTTCTATCTCGCGACCGGATATTCCCCGATGGGCCTGCGCCGCCGGCGGCACATCACCACCGAGGGCCGCACCGTCACCGCGCTGCACGACGAAATCCTCGATCTCACCGACACCACCCGCACCGGCCACGAGGGCGCGGCGGCGGACACCGTGCTGCTCGCCGCGCTGGACGCGGCACGCTCCGGGCGGATGCACGACATCGTGCAGACCATCCAGGCCGAGCAGGACCGCATCATCCGCGCCTCGCACCAGGGCGTACTCGTCGTCGAGGGTGGGCCCGGCACCGGCAAGACCGTCGTCGCGCTGCACCGGGCGGCGTACCTGCTGTACGCGTACCGGGACCTGCTCGCCCGTCGCGGCGTGCTGATCGTCGGGCCGAACCCCGCCTTCCTCGCCTACATCGGTGAAGTGCTGCCCTCGCTCGGCGAGACCGGTGTGCTCCTGTCGACCGTGGGCGAGCTGTTCCCCGGCGTCGTTGCCACCGGTGCCGACACCGCCGCGGCCGCCGAGGTCAAGGGCCGGGCCGCGATGGCCG
Organism: Streptomyces sp. TRD_SC_5; assembly: GCF_056836825.1. Taxonomy (NCBI): domain Bacteria; kingdom Bacillati; phylum Actinomycetota; class Actinomycetes; order Kitasatosporales; family Streptomycetaceae; genus Streptomyces; species Streptomyces sp. TRD_SC_5. The sequence goes on from NZ_JBWZZS010000001.1 coordinate 5,143,489, forward strand.
ACGCGCTGGCCCGCTTCGTACGGGACCGGCAAACCGCGCCCGACCCGGGCATCGAGATCGAACACGAGGACGGCACGCTGGTGCTGGACCGGGCGATGGCGGAGGACGCCCGGGCCGCCGCGCGTCAGACCGGACTGCCGCACAACCTCGCCCGCCCCCACTTCGCCTTCCGGATCATCGACGCGCTCACCGAGCAGCTCGCGGACCGGATCGGCGCCGACCCGTACGGCGGCCCCAACTTCCTCGGCCCCGACGACATCGCCCAGCTCGGCAAGGCCGTCGCGCTCAGCGGCGAGGTGTACGCGGCGATCGACCAGCTGTGGCCCGTGCTCACGCCGCAGCAGCTGGTCTCGGAGTTTCTCGCCGACCCCGCTCATCTGCCGGACGCGGACGCCGAGTTGATCCGGCGTGACGGCGACGAGTGGACGCCCGCCGACGTACCGCTCCTCGACGAGGCCGCCGAACTGCTCGGCCGGGACGACTCGGCGGCGCGGGCCGCCGAGGAGGCCGAGCGCCAGCAGCGCATCGCCTACGCCCAGGGAGTGCTGGACGTCGCGTACGCCTCCCGTACCTACGAGTTCGAGGACAAGCACGACGAGGAGTCCGAGGTGCTCGGCGCGCAGGACATCGTCGACGCCGAGCGGATGGCCGAGCGTCACGAGGAGGCCGACCACCGCAGCGCCGCCGAGCGCGCCGCCGCCGACCGCACCTGGGCCTTCGGCCACATCATCGTCGACGAGGCGCAGGAGCTGTCCGCCATGACCTGGAGGCTGCTGATGCGCCGCTGCCCGACCCGTTCCATGACACTCGTCGGCGACCCCGCGCAGACCGGTGACGCGGCGGGATGCGATTCCTGGCAGCAGATCCTCGACCCGTACGTCGGGAGCCGCTGGGACCACACCCGGCTCCGCGTCAACTACCGCACACCCGCCGAGATCATGGAGGTCGCGGCCGGTGTACGACGCGCCGAGGACCCCGCGTTCGAGCCCCCGGGCTCGGTGCGCTCCACGGGGACCCGCCCCCGGGCGCACGCCGCGCGGCCGGACGGCCTCGCCCGTACCGTCGCCGCAACGGTCGCGGACCTGGCCGGTGAGGAGGGCAGATTGGCCGTCGTCGCGCCCGCGGCCCTGCACGAGGAGCTCGCCGCCGCGCTGCCCGGGGCGTCGTACGGCACCAGGCCCGACCTCACCCGGCCCGTCGTGCTCCTCGACCCCCGGCAGGCGAAGGGCCTGGAGTTCGACACGGTGGTCGTCGTCGAGCCCGGCCGGATTCTCGCCGGGTCGCCACGCGGCGCCAACGACCTGTACGTCGCTCTGACCCGGGCCACGCAGCAGCTCGCCGTCGTCCACACGGGAGCCCTTCCCGAATGCCTCCGGGAAGGGCTCGCGCAAGGGTGACGCGGGTGGTCAGGCCGGCTTGAACCACACCGTCGCCAGCGGCGGCAGCGTCAGCTCCAGGCTCGGCCGGCCGCCGTGCGCGCCGCCCGGCTCGGGCTTGAGCGGCTCTGTGTTGCGTACGTCGCCGCCGCCGTACCGGGCCGCGTCCGTGTTCAGGACCTCCGTCCAGGCCGGGATCAGGTCGGGTACGCACAGCCGGTACCCGTGCCGTACGACCGGCGAGAAGTTGGAGACGGCCAGCAGCGGGCCGCTCTTCGCGTCGAAGCGCAGGAACGCGAAGACATTGTCCTCGGCGGCGTCGCCCAGCACCCAGGCGAAACCGTCGGGGGCCGTGTCCAGCTCCCACAGGGCGGGCGTGGCGGAGTACACCTGGTTGAGATCGCGGACCAGGTCGCGTACGCCCCGGTGGTCCGGCTCCGCCGAGTAGGACGGGTCGAGCAGCCACCAGTCGGGGCCGTGCCCCTCCGACCACTCCGCCCCCTGGGCGAACTCCTGTCCCATGAAGAGCAGCTGCTTGCCGGGGTGCGCCCACATGTAGCCGAGGTACGCACGGTGATTGGCGCGCTGCTGCCACCAGTCGCCCGGCATCTTGCTGACGAGAGCCTGCTTGCCGTGCACCACCTCGTCGTGGGAGATGGGCAGGACGTAGTTCTCGCTGTACGCGTACACCATCGAGAAGGTCATCTCGTTGTGGTGGTACTTGCGATGCACGGGCTCCTTGCTGACATACACGAGGGAGTCGTGCATCCACCCCATGTTCCATTTGAGGCCGAAGCCGAGACCGCCGCTGTCGGTGGGGCGGGTGACGCCGTCCCAGGCGGTGGACTCCTCGGCGATCGTCACGACGCCGGGGTTGCGGCGGTAGACGGTCGCGTTCATCTCCTGGAGGAAGGCGACGGCGTCCGGGTTGTCGCGGCCGCCGAACTCGTTCGGCGCCCACTCGCCCTCCTCGCGGGAGTAGTCGAGGTAGAGCATCGAGGCGACCGCGTCGACGCGCAGACCGTCGATGTGGAACTCCTCGCACCAGTAAGTGGCGTTGGCGACAAGGAAGTTACGGACTTCGGGGCGGCCGTAGTCGAATTCGAGCGTGCCCCAGTCGGGGTGCTCGGACCGCCGCCAGTCCTCGTGCTCGTACAGGTTCGGGCCGTCGAACCGCGCCAGCGCCCAGTCGTCCTTCGGGAAGTGGGCCGGGACCCAGTCCATGATGACGCCGATGCCGGCCCGGTGCAGCGACTCGACCAGGAAGCGGAAGTCGTCGGGCGTGCCCATGCGGGCCGTCGGGGCGTACAGGCCGGTGACCTGGTAGCCCCAGGAGCCGCCGAAGGGGTGCTCGGCGACCGGCATCAGCTCGACGTGGGTGAAGCCGAGGTCGGCGACGTACGCGGGAAGCTGCTCGGCGAGTTCGCGGTACGACAGACCGGGACGCCAGGAGGCCAGGTGCACCTCGTAGACCGAGAACGGCGACTGGTGGACGGGCCGGTCGGCGCGGTGCTCCATCCACTCCTGGTCGCGCCACTCGTGGTGCGAGGCGGTCACGATCGAGGCGTTGGCGGGCGGGCACTCGGTGCGACGGGCCATCGGGTCGGCGCGCATCGTGTGGCTGCCGTCGGGGCGCATGATCTCGAACTTGTAGAGCGCGCCCTCGCCGACGCCGGGCACGAACAGCTCCCAGATGCCGGACGAGCCGAGGGAACGCATCGGGAACCCGGTGCCGTTCCAGTAGTTGAAGTCGCCCGCGACGCGTACGCCGCGCGCGTTCGGCGCCCAGACCGTGAAGCGGGTGCCGCTCACGCCCTGGTGGTCCATCGGCTGCGCGCCGAGCGCCCGCCACAGCTCCTCGTGGCGGCCCTCGCCGATGAGGTACAGGTCGAGTTCGCCGAGGGCGGGCAGGAAGCGGTACGGGTCCTGCACCTCCAGCTCGTTGTCCTCGTACGTGACGATCAGGCTGTACTCCGGTGGCACGGCGTCCAGCGGCAGTACGCCGGAGAACAGCCCGTCGCCGTCGTCGTGCAGCGGGGTGCGGTTGCCGGCGGCCAGCACGGTGACGGCCCGGGCGAAGGGCCGCAGGGCGCGGAAGACGACGCCGGTGCCTGTGCCCTGCGTGGGGTGGGCGCCGAGGAGGCCGTGCGGGTCGTGGTGACCACCGGCCAGCAGCCGGTCCCGGTCGCTGCCTTGGAGGGCGGGGCCTTCGGGCTGCTGCTTCCCGGGCGGGTGCTTGGGCGTGTTCCTGGGCGTGGCGCGTCGCGCCGGGGTGATGGGCTCGGTGTCCTGCACGGCCTTCGCCGGGGAGTCGGGCGCCGGGGTGGACCGGGGCGCCCGCCGCGACTTGGCGGCCTTGGCCGGCTGCGCTTTCGCGCCTTCACGCGGGGACTCGGCGTCCTGGGCCGCCTTGGCCGCGGAGTCGGGCGGCCCGGCCGCCGCGGCAGGCTGCGGAGCCTGCGCGGACTTGGCGGCCCTGGGCTTCGCGGCCCTGGCGGGCTTGCGCGGCTGCGGCGCCTCGGCGGCCTGGGCCGGCTCGGCGGCCGTGGCGGGCTTGGCGCGCTTGCGGGCCGGTGCGGGCTTCTCTGCCTCGGTGGGCTTGGGCACGTTCGGGGAATCGGCGGACTTGCGGGACGGTGGACGGGGGGTCACGGGTGCGGCCTCCTCGGGAGGGTCCGGTCGGGTGCGGTGGACGGGGGGCGGTTGGCTGAATCCCGCGTCACGGGAGCGCGCGGGCGCGGTGGTCCGGCCGCGCGCCGGAGCCACAGGCGGCCACGGCCGGCCCAGGACAGCTGCGGGGCATGCGGCCCCTTGCGGCCGGGGCGGGACCGGGTGCGGCGGACCGGCGCCGCGCGGGCCCGGCGGAGCTTTCCCCCACCCCGCCCCTTCCCGTAACTGTGGCTCCGCCCCAGACCCCGGTCCTCAAACGCCGGACGGGCTGGAAACGCGCCGCGAGTTGGACGGGCCGGATGCGCGCTGCGCGCTGCGTGGGCCGGGCGGGTGGGGTGCGCCCGGCGCGCCGAAGGGGCCGGGTGGGGAAAGCAGCCGTCCGCCGTCCCGCGCGTGCGGGCGAATAGTGGTGTTGACCGGCGTGGGGTCATGGTGTCGGTCCCGGGGTGGGGTCGGTGTCCGGGGGCGGTTCGGCGGCCCGGTGGCCGGTGGTGTCCGAGGACGGCGCGGGGCGGCTGTGCGGGGGTGTCCCCGGCGGCCGGGTGGGGCCGCCGTGCCTCGCCGTCCCAGGGGCGCGGTGTGTGGTGGTCTCCGGGCGGTGGCCGGGGGTTCGGGCCGCCGGTGTCGCCGCGGCCAGGCGGTGGATGGCTGCCAGGGGGACCGGGAGCCAGTCCGGGCGGTGGCGGGCCTCGTAGAGGACCTCGTACACCGCCTTGTCCGTCTCGTACGCCCGGAGCAGTTCGGGTTCCTCGCGCGGGTCCGTGCCCGACGCCTTCGCGTACCCGTCGCAGAACGCCTCCCGGCACCGCGTCGCCCAGTCCGCGTCCCACGGCTGGTGGGAGCGGGCGGCGTAGTCGAAGGACCGCAGCATCCCCGCCACGTCGCGCACGACCGGCTGCGGGCGCCGCCGTTCCGTGAGCGGGCGCGACGGCTCGCCCTCGAAGTCGATCACCGACCACTCGCCGCCCGGCGCGCGGAGCGTCTGGCCCAGGTGCAGATCACCGTGGACACGTTGGGCCGGCCAGGTCCGCCCCACCCGGCCCCGCGCCGCGAACGCGTCGAAGGCGGTGCGGAGAGCCGGTACGTACGGAACCAGCGCCGGCACCGCCTGCGCCGCCGCGTCGAGGCGCTCGGTCATCGCCGCCGCCAGCGCTTCCGTCTGCTGCCGGCGAAGGGTCGCCGTCGGCAGCGCCACGGCCAGCGCGGTGTGCACCTCCGCGGTGGCGCGGCCCAGGGCCTGTGCGTCGGCCGTGAAGTCGTTGCCCACGGCCAGCGCCCGCAGCGCGCGCTGCCAGCCGTCCTCCGAGCCGTGCAGGAAGGGCTGCAGGACTCCGAGGGTGTACGGCTCGTACGGATCGTCGGCGTTGTCGGCCTCGTACCAGGCGACCGGCGCCGGTACCCGCTCGCAGCCCTTGCGGGCGAGGGCGAGCGGCAGCTCCAGGTCCGGGTTGGAACCGGGACTGACGCGCCGGAAGACCTTGAGGATGAACGAATCTCCATAGACGAGAGAAGAGTTGGACTGCTCTGCGCCAAGGGGCCTCGGGGTGAGGCCGGGCGGGATGACGACCGACGGGTCGCGCTCGAAGCGCAGCGCCCCCGGCGCACCGGTGGTGCGCAGCCGTTCCAGGAGCAGACCTGCCAGGCGCGGGTCCAGGAGCGCGTCGTAGACGGTGAGGCCTGCGAGGGGCCCCTCCTGGACGTGCCCGATCAGGGCGGGCGCCAGCCGCGGCGGCAGCGCGGACCGTACACCGAGCAGCAGTTGATAGCAGTCGGCCACCGGCGGCGCCGGCGGACCGTGCGTGTGACCGGCCGGCTGCTGGACGCTCACCAGCAGATGCAGCAGACCGGGGGAGCCCGAACCGCCACTGCTGGACGAGGGCAGCAACTCCGTGGCGGCGACGAGCGAGAACCCGGTGACCGGGCGTCCCTTGCCCGCGAACCACCGCTGCCTGGGCAGCCATTCGTGGAGCAGCGGCGCCAGCGAGGGGAGCAGCGCCGGGGGTGGGGCTGGAGGAGTGGCGCGGCGGGCGGCCGTACTCCGGGTGGATGCAGCCTCCGACATGGCATCGCGTCCTTTCCCCGGGCACACCACAGGATGCGCAGAGTGTCCCGGATTGCGACCGTAGCTGTCCGGGCGGTGCGTGGGGTTCTCCCCGCAGCCGAAACGCGGGGAGTGTCGGGTCGGGGATCGTCCGTACGGACCCGATATGACGGGATGAGTGCCCACGGCGGGGCGGGGGAAACCGCCCCGCCGCCAAAGGCACTTCAGGCGCGCTTGGCCGGCGGCGGCGACGCGTCCTTGCGCAGCCGGAACCAGTAGAAGCCGTGACCTGCGAGGGTCAGCAGATACGGCCATTCGCCGATGGCCGGAAAACGCACCCCGCCGATCAGCTCGACCGGATGCCGGCCGTTGAAGGCCTGAAGATCCAGTTCCGTCGGCTGCGGGAAGCGCGAGAAGTTGTGGACGCACAGCACCAGGTCGTCCTTGTACTCGCGCAGGAACGCGATCACCGCCGGGTTGGTCGACGGCAGCTCGGTGTACGAGCCGAGTCCGAAGGCCCGGTTCTGCTTGCGGATCTCGATCATCCGCCGCGTCCAGTGCAGCAGCGAGGAGGGCGAGGTCATCGCCGCCTCGACGTTGGTGACCTGGTATCCGTAGACCGGGTCCATGATCGTGGGGAGGAAGAGGCGTCCCGGGTCACAGGACGAGAAGCCGGCGTTGCGGTCGGGCGTCCACTGCATGGGTGTGCGTACGGCGTCCCGGTCGCCCAGCCAGATGTTGTCGCCCATCCCGATCTCGTCGCCGTAGTACAGGATCGGCGATCCGGGGAGGGACAGGAGCAGAGCCGTGAACAGCTCGATCTGGTTGCGGTCGTTGTCGAGGAGGGGGGCCAGCCGCCGGCGGATGCCGATGTTGGCGCGCATCCGCGGGTCCTTGGCGTACTCCGCGTACATGTAGTCGCGCTCTTCGTCCGTGACCATTTCGAGGGTCAGCTCGTCGTGGTTGCGCAGGAAGATGCCCCACTGGCAGTTGGACGGGATGGCCGGGGTCTTGGCCAGGACTTCCGAGACCGGGTAGCGCGACTCACGCCGTACGGCCATGAAGATGCGCGGCATGACCGGGAAGTGGAAGGCCATGTGGCACTCGTCGCCGCCCTTTTTGAAGTCGCCGAAGTAGTCGACGACGTCTTCCGGCCACTGGTTGGCCTCGGCGAGGATCACGGTGTCCGGGTACGAGGCGACGATCTCGGCCCGTACCCGCTTCAGGAACTCGTGGGTGCGGGGGAGGTTCTCGCAGTTCGTCCCTTCCTCCTGGTAGAGGTAGGGGACCGCGTCGAGGCGGAAGCCGTCGATGCCCAGATCCAGCCAGAAGCGCAGAGCCGAGATCATCTCCTCCTGCACGGCCGGGTTCTCGTAGTTGAGATCCGGCTGGTGGGAGAAGAAGCGGTGCCAGAAGTACTGCTTGCGGACCGGGTCGAAGGTCCAGTTGGACGTCTCCGTGTCGACGAAGATGATGCGGGCGTCCTGGTACTGCTTGTCGTCGTCGGCCCAGACGTAGTAGTCGCCGTAGGGCCCGGTGGGGTCTGCCCGGGACTCCTGGAACCACGGATGCTGGTCGCTCGTGTGGTTCATGACGAAGTCGATGATCACGCGCATGCCGCGGTGGTGCGCGGCGTCCACGAACTCCACGAAGTCGGCGAGGTCGCCGAACTCGGGGAGGACGGACGTGTAGTCCGACACGTCGTAACCACCGTCGCGCAGCGGTGACTTGAAGAACGGCGGCAGCCAGAGACAGTCGACGCCCAGCCACTGGAGATAGTCCAGCTTGGCGGTGATGCCCTTGAGGTCACCTACGCCGTCTCCATTGCTGTCCTGGAAGGAGCGGACGAGCACCTCGTAGAACACGGCGCGTTTGAACCACTCGGGGTCGCGGTCCTTGGCCGGCGTGTCCTCGAACGTGTCGTGGACGGGCTCGTTGACGATCATGATGTGGGTGACCCTCCGATCGGCGGGGACGGTCGCAGGACGACGATGTGCGCGGGCGTACGGCCCGGCTCGAGGCGCACATAGTTGGCCCTGCCCCAGTGGTAGGTCTCACCGGTGAGCTCGTCGCGCACCGGGACGGAATCGGACCAGTCGAGGCCGAGTTCCGGCATGTCCAACGAGACCGTGGCCTCCTGGGTGTGGTGCGGGTCGAGGTTGACGACGACGACAACGATGTTCGAGCCGGAGCGCTTCGAGTACGCGAGGACCGCGTCGTTGTCGGCGTGGTGGAAGTGCAGATCGCGCAGCTGCTGGAGCGCCGGGTGGCGGCGGCGCACGCGGTTGAGAGTGGTGATCAGGGGGGCGATGGTGCGGCCCTCGCGCTCCGCCGACTCCCAGTCGCGCGGCCTCAGTTGGTACTTCTCCGAGTCGAGGTACTCCTCGCTGCCCGGCTTGGCCGGCGCGTTCTCGCACAGCTCGTAGCCCGCGTACACGCCCCACGAGGGCGCCAGCGTGGCGGCGAGCACAGCGCGTGCTTCGAAGGCGGGACGGCCGCCCTGCTGGAGGTAGCCGTGCAGGATGTCCGGGGTGTTCACGAAGAAATTGGGACGCATGTACGAAGCCGCGTCGCCGGTGAGCTCCGTGAGGTACTCGGTCAGTTCCTGCTTGGTGTTGCGCCAGGTGAAGTACGTGTACGACTGCTGGAAGCCGATCGCGCCGAGGGTGTGCATCATCGCCGGGCGGGTGAAGGCCTCGGCGAGGAAGACGACGTCGGGGTCGGTGCGGTTGATGTCCGCGATGACCTTTTCCCAGAAGACCACCGGCTTGGTGTGCGGATTGTCGACGCGGAAGATCCGTACGCCGTGGTCCATCCACAGTCTCAGCACTCTCAGGGTCTCGCGGACCAGGCCCGGCATGTCGGCGTCGAACGCGATCGGGTAGATGTCCTGGTACTTCTTCGGCGGGTTCTCGGCGTACGCGATCGTGCCGTCGGCCCGGTGGTGGAACCACTCGGGGTGCTCGGTGACCCAGGGGTGGTCGGGTGAGCACTGGAGCGCGAAGTCCAGCGCGATCTCCATGCGCAGGTCCCGGGCGCGCGCGACGAAGTCGTCGAAGTCCGCGAAGGTGCCGAGGTCGGGGTGGATCGCGTCGTGGCCGCCGGCCGCCGAGCCGATCGCCCACGGCACACCTACGTCCTTGGCGGACGCCGACAGTGTGTTGTTGGGGCCCTTGCGGTGGGTGGTGCCGATGGGGTGGATCGGCGGCAGGTACACCACGTCGAAACCCATCGCGGCGACGGCGGGCAGCCGCTCGGCGGCCGTCTTGAACGTTCCGCTCTTCTGCTTCCCCCTTTTGTCGGTACGGGCGCCCTCCGAACGCGGGAAGAACTCGTACCAGCTTCCGTAGAGCGCGCGCTCGCGCTCGACGAGCAGCGGCATCTCGGGCGAGGAGGTGACCAGCTCGCGCAGCGGGTGGCGGGAGAGTGCGGCGTCCGCCTCCGGGCCGAGCGCGGCGGCGAGCCGGACGGCAGGGGGCTTCGCGGTGTCCCGCAGCGCGTCGACGGCGGCCAGGACGGCCTCCCGCCCGTCCTTCTTCGGCACGCCCGACGCGGCCCGTTCGTACAGCTCCGCGCCCTCCGCGAGTACGAGCTCGGTGTCCTGGCCCGCCGGAACCTTGATGCGGGCGTTGTGGCGCCAGGTCGCCACCGGATCCGACCAGGCCTCCACGGCGTACGTCCACTGCCCCTCGGCGACCGGCGTCACGCGCGCGCCCCACCGGTCGGTGCCCGGCGCGAGCTCGCGCATCGGGGTCCAGGGGCCCTCCCGGCCCGCCGGGTCACGCAGGACGACATTGGCGGCGACGGCGTCGTGGCCCTCGCGGAAGACGGTGGCGGTGACTTCGAACGTCTCACCCGCCACCGCCTTCGCCGGCCTTCTGCCGCAGTCGACGGCAGGACGTACGTCCAGGACAGGGATGCGACCGATCATTGGCTCACCTGGGGGCTGTGCGACCGCGGACGAGCGCGGCTCGCGTTCGGGGGCTTTCTTGGGGTCTGTCCTTTTTATCTGCTCCGTTGGCGACTCACGGGGTGCGGGCATCACCGCTCCTGTCCACGTTCACTCGGGTGGACCGACTTGGACCGACTTGTGGCGCGCGGGGGACGTACCGGAGGAGCCTTCCCTCGTACTACGGGTGCGCAATCCGGGGGTTTGCTAACTACCAGCGCGTAATCGTGGCCAAAAGAAACAGCCCCGCCTTTCGGGCGGGGCCGTCCGTATTCCGGTAATGCTTTTGTGCCGCTGAATCAGTTGTTCACCTGGAGCAGGCGGTTCGGCGTGGCGAGGCCCGGGCCCGTGACCTTGCCGCCGACCGCCTTCGCGGTCAGCGCCTTGCTCACCTCCGCCGGGGTCGCCGACGCGTGGCCGGCCAGGTACAGCGCCGCCGCACCCGCCGTGTGCGGGGCCGCCATCGACGTACCGGAGATGGACTTTGTCGCCGTGTCACCCGTGTTCCAGGCGGACGTGATCGCGACTCCGGGGGCGAACAGGTCGAGCCCCGGGCCCCAGTTCGAGAAGCTCGCGCGCGCGTCCTTGACGTCCGTCGCGCCGACCGTGACCGCTTCGGCGACGCGGGCGGGCGAGTACAGGTTCGCCGGAAGCCCGTCGTTGCCCGCCGCGACCGTGTACGTGACGCCGGCCGCGATCGAGTTGCGTACGGCCGTGTCCAGCTGGGCGTTGGCGAAGCCGCCGAGGCTCAGGTTGGCCACGGCGGGCTTCCTGGCGTTCTTGGTCACCCAGTCGATGCCCGCGATGACCTGGGCCGTCGTACCGGCTCCGGCGTTGTCGAGCACCCGTACGCCGACGACGCCGGCCTTCTTCGCGACGCCGTACTGCCCACCCGCGACGGTGCCGGCGACGTGCGTGCCGTGGCCGTTGCCGTCCTGGGCGGTGGCGTCGTTGTCGACGAAGTCCCAGCCGCTGCTCGCCCGGCCGCCGAAGTCCTGGTGGGACGTGCGGATGCCGGTGTCGATGACGTACACCTGCACGCCGCTGCCGGCGCTCTCGGGGTACGTGTACGACTTGTCCAGCGGGAGGCCGGGCTGGTCGAGCCGGTCCAGGCCCCAGGCCGGATTCGCCTGGGTGCTGTTCAGCGACACCTCGGTGTCCTGGACCACGGAGGCGACGTTCGGGTCGGCCGCGAGGCGCTTGGCCTCCGCCTCGTCCGCTCTCACCGCGTAACCGTTGAGCGCGGTGCTGTACGTGTGCTTGATGGTCGCCCCGTACTGCTGCGCCAGGTCGCTGCCGGCCTCGGACGGAGCCTTGATCCCCGATCCTGCCTTGAGCGTGACGATGTAGCTGTCGCCGACCGAACCGGGTGAACCGGCTCCCAGTATTCGCCCCTCGGCCGGGGCGGCCTGCGCGGGCAGCGTGATGGAGACAAGCACCGTTGCCGTGGTGGCAGCGGTGACGGCTCCCGCAAGGCGCAGGCGAGTATTCCGCGTTTGTGCCATGTGCTGGGTCCCCTCCTCAACTCGGCGCACGTACGGCGGGGTTGGGCCGGCACTCGCTGCCGGTCCCCCCGTGGTGCTGCCGCAGACGGCCCTGGGCAGCGTCTCGTGCGCTGTGAAGCACTACAAGACCGCACGGCGGGTTGGAATTGGCCGTACCGCCGGTGAGGGCATTGAGGAGGTGATCACCCAGGTCGTTCGCAGGTCGTCCAGAACTAGGAGACCGGCGTCGCGTCGTCCGACCAGATCTGCCACGGCTGCCTGGCCACCCACTCGTCCACCGGCACCGGCTTCACCCGGAGCGCCTCGGCGGCGGCGCCGTCGTCGCCCGCCATCAGGCCGGGGCCCGCGCCGCTCGCCATGTAGTGGTAGATGCCCGCCACACCGGCCGCTGCCTCCGGGCCGACGACCTGCGCCAGTCCCTCCTCGAAGACGTGCGGCGGCAGCGGCACGTAGTGCACGTCGCGGCCCAGCCCCTGCGCGAACGCCTCCGCGAGCTCGTCGCCGGTCAGGGTCTGCGAGCCGCCGATGTCCAGCGTGCGGCCGTCGACACCGTCCACGGTGAGCGCCGCGTACACGGACTCGGCGAGGTCCCGGTGGGAGATCCACGCGGTCCTCGTGTCGACGGGCAGGGGGTAGGCGAGTAGGCCGTCCTGCGCCAGTGCCGGGCCGTTCCAGGGACTGAAAAGGTTGTCGAGGTAGACCGGCGGCCGCAGTACGACCAGCTCGACACCGCTCCCGCGCAGGCCCTCCCGCAGTACTGTCTCGGCGAGCCGCCGGGTCTCGAAGGCCGCCACATTGGTGGAGGCCTCGGGGACGCGTGTGTTGGCGTTGTAGACGACCCTGCGCACTCCGGTCTCACGAGCGGCACCCGCGATGTTGCGCGCGTACGTCCCGACCGTCTCGGCGTCGTACACGAGCGGCATCACGACCGAGGCGTGCGTGGCGCCCTCGAAGAGGTTGCGTACGTCGTCGGCGTTCGCGAGGTCGCCGGAGACGAAGGCGGCACCCGCGAGGTCGGGGCGCTCGCTCTCGGGCTTGCGGGTCAGTGTGCGGATGCGGTGCTTCCGCTCGGCCAGCAGGCGGGCGACGGCGCCGCCCTGGAAGCCGGTCGCCCCCACGACCGCGACCCGCATCGGAATGTGATCGGACATGAGTGTGTAGAGCCCTTCGATAGGGTGAGGCTGTTGCCGTGAACGGTCTTTCCAGGCTGGCGGCGGGGGCTTAGGCCGATCAATTAACAAACCGGGGCGAGGGTTGAGGGATCGTCCAATGGACGGCATGGAACGAGCAGGCCACGACGGCCACGAAAGCGACGAAGGCGACGATCTGCTCAGCGAGCTGCTGAAGCCCTTGCGTCTCACCGGCGTTTTCGACAGCCGCTGGCACGTGAGCGCACCCTGGGCGATCGAGGGGGACGCCGAGCAGAGTTGCGCCGTACTCCACTACATCGTGGAGGGCGGCTGCTGGATCAGCGGCGAGGGGCAGACGCCGCTCGAACTGAACGCGGGTGATCTCGCCGTCTTCCCGACCGGGATCGCGCACCGGCTCTCCGACCGGCCGGACCGGCAGGGAGTGCCGCTGCGGGCCGTGCTGCCCGAGCGGCAGCCCGGTACGTCCGGCGAGATCAGGATCGAGGGCGGGGGGCCGGAGAGTCGGCTGCTGTGCGCGGGGCTGCACTACGACGCGAGCGCCGCGACCGGGCTCTACAAGGCGCTCCCGTGGGCCCTGGTGCTCGACGGTCCGCAGGTCGCCGCCGAACCGCTGCTCCGGGACACGCTGCGGCTGCTGGCGGCGCCGGACCGGCCCGTCGGGCCCGGCGACCGGCTCATTACGCTGCGCGCGTTCGAGATGGCGCTGGTGCTCGCGCTCCGGCCGCTGCTGCGGGAACTCGCGGACAACCCGGCCGCGCTGCCGGTACTCCGTCACCCCGGTATCAGCAGGGCCATGGTGATCATCGCGACCCGGTTCGCCGAGCCGTGGACGATCGAGTCGCTGGCCCGGGAGGTCGGCATGTCGAGGTCGGCCTTCACCGCCGCCTTCCGCAGCCTCGTCGGGGACGCGCCGGCCCGGCACCTGACGGGACGCCGGATGCAGGAGGCGGCGCGGCTGCTGGGGGAGACGACGGTGGCGCAGTCGGCGGTGCCGCAGCGGGTGGGCTACCAGAGCTCGGTGGGCTTCCACCTCGCGTTCCGCAAGTGGTTCGGGACGACACCGGGGGAGTACCGGATCGCGGCGGGGGTGGCGTAGGGGGTGGGCTGCTGTTGGGGCGGGCCGGGGGCACGGGGGCTTGCCCCCTCACGCGGCGGCAGCCGCAAAATGTCACAGCGGGAAGGGGCGGGGTGGGGAACAAGCCCAGCAGGGCCGCCGTCCCGCGCCACGGACTGGCCGGTTCATAAGGACCGGTGGACGGGTGTTCATTGCCGGGGCGGGCACGGCCAGACAGGCTCGGCAGCGGCAGTGCCGTTCCGCATGAGGAGAAATGGTGACGAGGTCCGGTCAGGATTATCTGGAATCGCTGCGAGACGGCCGAGAGGTGTGGCTGGACGGCGAACGCGTCAAGGACGTCACCCGGCACCCCGCCTTCCGCAACACCGCGGGATCCATCGCGCGCCTCTTCGACCTCGCGCACGACTCCGCGCACACACCCGTGCTCACCTCGGACGGTGTGCACCGCGCGTACACGATCCCGCGATCGTACGAGGACCTGGTCGCCCGCCGCCAGGCCCACAAGGTGTGGGCAGAGGCAAGCTTCGGCTTCCTCGGCCGTACGCCCGACTACATGGCCGCCGGCGCCGCCGGCTTCGCCGCGCTGCCCCAGGTGTTCACCACGGAGTCGTTCGACGGGGCCCCGAACGCCCTCGCCTACCACCGGCGGCTGGCCGAGGGCGACCTCTATCCCACCTTCACCATCACCAATCCGCAGATCGACCGCACCAAGTCCGCCTCCGAGCAGGAGGAGGACGACCTGGTGGTCCGCGTCGTCGCGGAGCGGGACGGCGGGATCGTCGTACGCGGCGCCAAGATGATCGGCACCGGCGCCGTCTTCGGCAACGAGGTCATCGTCGGGACGATCGAGCCCCTCGCCCCGCAGGACGTCGAGCACGCCGTCTGCTTCTCGGTGCCGATCGACACCCCGGGGCTGAAGTTCCTGTCGCGCACGTCGTACGAGGCGCAGGCGCGCAGCGTCTTCGACAACCCGCTCTCCTCCCGCTTCGACGAGAACGACGCGCTGCTGGTCTGCGAGGACGTCTTCGTACCGTGGGAGAACGTCCTCGCCTACCGCAACGTCGACGCGAGCTTCAAGATGTGGTGGCAGACCCCGGCGTACGTCAACTTCGTGCACCAGGCGGCGACCCGCTTCTGGACCAAGATCGAGTTCCTCACCGGTCTCGCCATCCTCATCACCAAGGCCAACAACACCTACAGCCTGCCGCCCGTCACCCAGGCCATCGGCCGGCTGATGGGGAAAGTCGCGCAGGCCAAAGCCTTTGTGCTGGCCGCCGAGGCCTCGTACGAGAACGTCGAGGGCGGGCACGGGGTCAAGCCCGGCAAGGAGATCTCCTTCGCGCAGCGCATCATGGCCGGCGAGCTCTACCCGCAGGCCGTGCAGGAGATCAAAATGCTCGCGGGCGGCGGCGTCATCCAGCTGCCCGCCTCCGCCGAGGATCTGCTGCACCCCGAGCTCGGGCCGCTGGTCAGGAAGTACATCCGCTCGCCCGGGCACCCCGCCGAGGACCGGATCAAGCTGCTCAAGCTGGCCTGGGACGCGCTCGGTTCGGAGTTCGCCGGACGCCATGAGCAGTACGAGCGCTTCTACCACGGCGCCCCGCACATCTACCTGATGCAGCAGGTGTGGGAGGGCGACACCGGAGCGTGCGAGTCCCTCGCGCAAGCCTGTCTCGACGGATACACGCTGGGGGCGGGGCGCGAGGAGCGCTCGGCACTGTGAAGGGCTCTCCGAAGGCCGCGCTCGCGCTGCTCGCCTCCACCCAGCTGCTGCTGATCATGGACACCGCGATCATCAACGTCGCACTGCCCTCGATCGGTGAGGACCTCGGCTCGGGCTCGGCGGGACTGTCGTGGGTGGCCAACGCCTACCTCATCACCTTCGGCGGGCTGCTGCTGCTCGGCGGGCGCACCGCCGATCTGCTCGGCCACCGGCGGCTGTTCGTCGCCGGGCTGGCCCTGCTCGCCGCCGCTTCCGCCGTCGGCGGGATCGCCACCACCTCCGGCGCGCTGATCGCCGCCCGCGCCGTCCAGGGCGTGGGCGCGGCGCTGGCCGCGGCCGCCGCGTTCGCCCTGCTGCTGATCCTGTTCCCGGACGGCCCCGGGCGGCACAAGGCGCTCGGCGCGTTCGCCGCGATGGGCGGGCTCGGCGGCGTACTGGGAACCGTCTTCGGCGGGGTCCTCACCGACCTGCTCGGCTGGCGCTCCACCTTCTGGCTCAATGTGCTCGTCGGGCTGCTGCTCGGCGTACTGGCCCTGCGCCTCCTCGACGGCGGTACGCGCTCCGCCGAGCGCGGCTTCGACCTCGGCGGCGCGCTCACCGCCACCGGCGGCCTCGGCCTGATCGCGTACGCCCTCGTCGGCGCCGGCGAGGCGGGCTGGACCAGCGGGCGGACGCTGGGCGCGGCAGGCGCCGGAGTGCTGCTGCTCGTCGCCTTCGCCGTACTCGAAGGGAAGATCGCGCGTCCGCTGGTGCCGCCCGCCGTACTGCGACGGCCCGCGCTGCGGCTCGCCAATGTGCTGAGCGCGCTCGCGCAGATGGCACTCTTCCCGATGTTCTTCCTGGTCAGCCTCTATCTCCAGAGCGTGCTCGGTTACTCGCCGCTCGTCGGCGGGCTCGGGCTGCTGCCGCTGTCGGTCGTCGTCGTCGCCACCGCGCCGCAGACCGGGCGCCTCATCGCCCGGCTCGGTCTGCGCTCCACGATGACGCTCGGCTTCGCACTGCTCTTCGCCGGTACGGCCTGGCTGGCCCTCGCGCTCGTCGCCGAAGGCACCCTCCTCACCACCGTCCTCGCCCCCAGCCTGGTGCTCGGCGTCGCGCTGCCGCTCGTCATGGTCACCACCAACGTGGCCGCGACGGCCGAGGCGTCAGCCGAGGAGACGGGGCTCGCCTCCGGGCTCATCAACACCAGCCAGCAGTTCGGCTCGGTGCTCGGCCTCGCCGTCCTGGTCGCCGTCGCCACCGCCGTCACGGACGCGTCCTCCAGCGCCGCCGCCACGGCCGACACCGCCGGCTTCAGGGCCGCACTGCTCGTCGGCGCCGCCTTCGCGGGCGTGGCCGCACTGCTCTCCACCCGGTTGCGCCTCCCCGCGGCCGCGGACCTCCCGGTACCCCGGGAGCAGGTGGAGGACGCCGTGAAGTGAGGCCGTGGCGGGCGGCGTTGAGGGGCGCCGCCCGCCCGCGCGCGGGACTCGCCGCGCTCCGGTGCGCCCCGGCGTGCCGTACGGACGGGCAGTGCTGCCCCGCGTACGGAACGCCCCGGCGCCGTCCGGGCACCACGCGCCGGCCGGCCACGAGCCGCCGCCGCGACTGATCCGGGGCCGCCACCACGGACCGCACCACCGCACTGCGCAAACCTCCGCCGCGCCCACACCGCAGCGGACCACGCCGTCGGCCGCACCGCATGGCATCCACCGAATCCACGGCCCGAAGGGGCATTCCATGACCACGCACCTGACGCACCTGACGCAGCTCACGCACCTGACGGACCCCGCCGACCTCGTCGCGCCCGGTCTCGACCGGTTCAGCGAACCGCGTTACCGGATATCCGAGATACGCCAGGCCGACCCACTGGCCGCCGACCCGCTGCTCGCCGTACTGCCGGCGATGAACCGCGACGCCGACGTGCCCGCGCTCACCGTCGCGCTGCGCACCCTCCTGCCGGTCCACGCCACCGTCGACCGTTGGAGCGTCGTCGAGTCGCTCGCCGCGATGCGCGACCTCGGCATGATCCTCGGCTCCCTCAAACGGCACGGCGTCGAGCCGCTCGGCGTCGTCCCCGAAGCCCTGCCCGTGCTGGAGGCGCTGGGGCGGCGGACCGACATGGTGCCGCGCGACACCGTGCACCACTACACGACGTGGAACCCCATCGGCGTACGCCAGCGCATGTACACGGGCGAGGAGATGGAGGGCAACCTCCAGGACGCCGTCCGCATGGTCTTCCCCAGCCTCGCCGCCTCGCTCGACACCTGCGCCGCGCTGGCCCGCCTCGAACCGCACGACCCGGGCTTCGCCATCGCCCTGGACCGCACCGCCCAGCACGTCCAGTCCATGGTCGACTCCATCGACTTCACCGTCGCCAACGTCTCGCCGGTCTTCTTCGCGCAGATACTGCGCCCGTACTTCGAGGAGATCGACGTCGCGGGCAGCGACTACCTCGGCCCGGCGGCCGCCCAGGTGCCGCTGTGGCTGGTCGACCTGACGCTGTGGCAGTGCGACCACAGCGGCCCGGAGTACGACGCCTTCCTCGCCGAGTCGGTGCAGTACTCCCTGCCTTCCTGGCGTGACTTCTACGCCGCGCACAGCGGTGGCACCTCCGCGGTCTCCAAGCTGGCCACCGCCATCGACTGGGAGAACGCGGACCGGCTGTCCCCGCAGCTCGCGGCCGCCGCCGTCTCCCTCACCCGCGTACTGCGGATCCTCAAGACCTTCCGGGCCCGCCACATCGGCATCGCGCGCAAGGCGTACAGCGAGGACGTGCGGCTGTACGAGGTGGGCTCCGGCGGCGCCCCGATCGAGCTGCTGCGCTCCGTGCTCGACCTGACCCGGGACAACGAGACCCTGGTGCGCCGCGCCACCGCCCGCCGGCGCGCCCCGGTCGCCTCACACGTCTGAAGGACTCCCCCCATGACCCACATCCTGATCGCAGGCGGAGGCATAGCCGGGCTCACCGCCGCCCTGAGCCTGCACGCGGCCGGCTTCGACCGGATCACCGTGGTGGAGGCGGCGCGCGAGATCCAGCCGGTCGGCGCCGGGCTGAACATCATGCCCAACGCCGTGCGTGAACTCGACGCGCTCGGGCTCCTCGGCGTACTCGAGCAGCAGGCCGTACGCACCCGCGAGCTGCGCTACTACCACTGCTCCGGCGGCCTGATCTCCCGCGAGCCGCGGGGTCTCGGCGCCGGCTACCACTGGCCGCAGCTGTCCGTCCACCGCGGCCACCTGCAACTGACGCTGGCCGACGCGGTACGGGAACGGCTGGGCCCGGACGCCATCGTCGGCGGCGTCCGGGTGTGCGGTGTGACCGTGCGGCCGGACGGCAGGCCGCACGTACAGCTGGAGCACCGCGAAGACGGGACGCGCGGGCACGCGGCCCTGGAGCCCGACGTACTCGTCGGCGCCGACGGCATCCGCTCAACGGTCCGCGCCGCGCTCGACCCGGGCAGCGGAGAGCCGCCGTGGAACGGCATGCTCGTATGGCGCGGCACCTCGCGGATGCCCGCCGAGCGAGCGGGTTCCTTCATGTTCGTCGCGGGCTCCGACCGGCAGAAGGCGGTCGTCTACCCGATGACCGAACCGGACCCGGAGACGGGGGAAGTGCTGGTCAACTGGGCGCTCGCGATGACCGCCGACTCGGTCGACGACGCCTCGCGGGGCGACTGGAACCGGCCGGTACCGGTCGGCAAGTTCCTGCGTCACTACGAGGGCTGGCAGTTCGACGGCGTCAGCGTCCCGGACGTACTGCGGGCCACCGACCGGGCGTTCGAATACCCCATGGTGGACATCGACCCCCTGGAGCGCTGGAGTCACGGCCGTACGACGCTGATCGGCGACGCGGCCCACGCCATGTACCCGATCGGGTCCAACGGCGCGACCCAGTCCATTGTCGACGCCCGCGCCCTCGCCCACGCCATGGCGCTCCACGCCGACCCGGCCGGGGCACTGGCGGCGTACGAGGCCGAGCGCAGGCCCGCGATGACCGAACTCCAGCGGGCCAACCGGCGGCTGGGACCCGAGGTCGTCATCAATCTGGCGCACGAGCGGGCGCCGGACGGTTTCACCGACATCGACGAGGTGATCCCGGCCGGGGAACTGGCGGCGATCGCCGCCACGTACGCGGCGACCGGGGCCTTCGACCCGGCCACCGTCAACCTGGGATCGCCGTACGACGTCGGGGTGCACGCCCTGCGCTGATCCTCAGCGCCCCCGTGCGCCGTGGTTGCGGAGGGCGGGGTGCCACTACCTTCGTGAGGGAAAGGCCGGACACACACCGCCGTGCGTCCGACCCGGTTCGTATGTCCCCTGCGAAGGTGGAACACGTGAAGGCCATTCGTCGATTCACCGTGCGCCCCGTTCTCCCCCAACCTCTACGACCACTCAGCGACCTCGCCCGCAATCTGCGATGGTCCTGGCACACCGAGACCCGCGAGCTGTTCCAGGCCGTGGACCCCGAAGGCTGGGCAGCCTGCGGGGGTGATCCCGTACGGCTGCTCGGGGCCGTACCTGCCGGGCGGCTGGCCGAGCTGGCCCAGGACCGGCGGTTTCTGCGCAGACTGACCGCCGCGGCAGACGACCTGGACGACTATCTGCGCGGCAGGCGGTGGTACCAGTCGCAGTCGCCCACCCCGGAACTGCCTGCCGCCGTCGCCTACTTCTCACCCGAATTCGGAGTCACAGCGGCTCTGCCCCAGTACTCGGGCGGCCTCGGCATCCTCGCCGGGGACCACCTGAAGGCCGCGAGCGACCTCGGCGTACCCCTCATCGGGGTCGGACTCCTCTACCGCCACGGATACTTCCGGCAAAGCCTGTCCAGAGAAGGCTGGCAGCAGGAGCACTACCCCCTCCTCGACCCCAACGAACTGCCCGTCTCCCTGCTCCGGGAGGCCGACGGCGCCCCCAGCCAGGTCGCGCTGACGCTGCCCGGCGGGCGGTCCCTGCGGGCCCACATCTGGCAGGCGCGGGTCGGACGCGTACCACTGCTGATGCTCGACTCGGACGTCGAGGAGAACGCGGCGGGGGAGCGCGACGTCACCGACCGGCTGTACGGCGGCGGCAGCGAGCACCGGCTGCTCCAGGAGATGCTGCTCGGCATCGGCGGGGTGCGGGCGGTCCGCTCGTACTGCCGCCTGACCGGCCATCCGGCCCCCGAGGTGTTCCACACCAACGAGGGGCACGCCGGCTTCCTCGGCCTGGAGCGGATCCGGGAGCTGGCGGGCGAGGGGGTGGAATTCGACCCCGCGCTGGAATCGGTGCGGGCCGGAACCGTCTTCACCACCCACACCCCGGTCCCGGCCGGCATCGACCGTTTCGACCGCGAGCTCGTCGCGCGCCACTTCGGTGAGTCCGGCGAACTGCCGGGCGTCGACGTCGCACGCATCCTCCAGCTCGGCATGGAGACCTACCCGGGCGGCGAGCCGAACCTCTTCAACATGGCGGTGATGGGTCTGCGGCTCGCCCAGCGCGCCAACGGCGTCTCCACGCTCCACGGCGCGGTCAGCCGCCAGATGTTCTCGGGGCTGTGGCCCGGCTTCGACCCCGAGGAAGTACCGATCACCTCCGTCACCAACGGCGTGCACGCACCGACCTGGGTCGCCCCCGAGGTCATGCGCCTCGGGGCGCGGCAGATCGGCACGGGCCGCGCCGAGGACGCCCTGTCGGTCGGCTCCGTCGGCGGCTCCCAGCGGTGGGACGCCGTCGCCGACATCGCGGACGCCGACATCTGGGAGCTGCGGCGCACCCTGCGCGAGCAGCTGGTCCAGGAGGTACGGGACCGCCTGCGCGCGTCGTGGCGCCAGCGCGGCGCGGGCGACGCCGAACTCGGCTGGATCGACGAGGCGCTCGACCCCGACGTCCTGACGATCGGCTTCGCGCGCCGGGTTCCCTCGTACAAACGCCTCACCCTGATGCTGCGCGACCGCGACCGCCTGATGGAGATGCTCCTCCACCCGACCAGGCCGGTCCAGATCGTGGTGGCGGGCAAGGCGCATCCGGCGGACGACGGCGGGAAGCGGCTGGTGCAGGAGCTGGTGCGGTTCGCGGACGATCCGCGCGTACGTCACCGGATCGTCTTCCTGCCGGACTACGGCATGGGCATGGCCAAGAAGCTCTACCCCGGCTGCGACGTCTGGCTGAACAACCCGCTGCGTCCGCTCGAAGCCTGCGGGACGAGCGGCATGAAGGCCGCGCTCAACGGCTGCCTCAACCTGTCGGTGCTCGACGGCTGGTGGGACGAGTGGTTCGAGCCGGACTTCGGCTGGGCGATCCCGACGGCCGACGGCGCGGCGACCAACGAGGACCGCCGCGACGAGCTGGAGGCCAATGCTCTCTACGAGCTGATCGAGCAGCGCGTCGCGCCGCGCTTCTACGACCGGGGGCGCGGCGGACTGCCCGACCGCTGGATCGAGATGGTCCGTCAGACCCTGGTCCGGCTCGGCCCGAAGGTGCTGGCGGGGCGCATGGTGCGGGAGTACGTCGAGAGGCTGTACGCACCGGCCGCCGAGGCGCACCGCGCCATGCTCCCGGACGCGGCCCGCGAGCTGGCCCAGTGGAAGGCGCGGGTGCGCGCCGCGTGGCCGCAGGTCGCGGTGGACCACGTCGAGGCGACGGCGGCGACCCCGGTCAATGGCACGGCGGAGCTGGGCTCGACGCTCGTCCTGCGCGTACGCGTCGCCCTGGGCCGCCTCGGCCCCGACGACGTGGAGGTGCAGGCGGTCGCGGGCCGGGTCGACCCGGACGACGCGATCGGCGAGGCGCAGACCTTCCCGCTGAAGCCGGCGGGCGGCCCGGACCTGGAAGGGCGCTGGATGTACGAGGGCCCGCTGGCCCTGGACCGCACGGGCCCCTTCGGCTACACGGTCCGGATACTGCCGTCCCACCGCCTGCTGCCGCACAGCGCGGAC
Organism: Streptomyces sp. TRD_SC_5; assembly: GCF_056836825.1. Lineage (NCBI taxonomy): Bacteria > Bacillati > Actinomycetota > Actinomycetes > Kitasatosporales > Streptomycetaceae > Streptomyces > Streptomyces sp. TRD_SC_5. The sequence goes on from NZ_JBWZZS010000001.1 coordinate 5,165,875, forward strand.
CTGGGCCTGGTGGCGCTGCCTACGGAGGCGACGGGGGAGGGCGCGGGCGTACTGATGCGCTGACGGCCCGTACCGGCACATGGAACAGCCCTGCGGGAACGGTGGTCCGCTCCCGCAGGGCTGGTCTGTGTTCGAGGTGCCTTACGGGGGTGCTTTACAGGAGTGCTTTACGGGAACGTCACCTTGAAGCTGTTGATGTACCCGGTGTCCTGCCTCGCCACGTCCTGGACCTTGAGCTTCCAGACGCCGTTCGCCGTCTCGGACGACGCGTTGACCGTGTACGTCTCCTTGACGTTGTCCGCGGAGTCCGAGCCGCTGGAGCCCTTCAGGCGGTACGCCGTACCGTCCGGAGCCAGCAGGTCGACGACCAGGTCACCGCGCCAGGTGTGCACGATGTCCACGCCCACCTTGAGCGCGCTCGGCGCAGCACCCGTCTTGGTCGAGGTGACCGACGAGGTGACCGCCGCACCGTAGTCCGGGATGGCCACGTCGGCGGTGTTCTCGAACGACGTGCCCGTACCCGGGTCACCGCCACCCGGACGCGTCCCGACGTTCACGCCCGCCCAGGCGTCCGCCACGGCCTTGTACTCCGCGCTGGTGGTGCCGTACAGCTCACCGGCGACCGCGAGCGTCCCGGTGCGCGCACCGGCGTAGTTGGTCGACGAGCCGAACTTGGTCGTGAGCGCCTTGAACCAGATCTGCGCGGCCTTCTCCCGGCCGATGCCGGTCACCGGCAGACCGTCGGAGGTGGGCGAGTCGTAGCTGACGCCGTTGACGGTCTTCGCGCCGCTGCCCTCGGAGAGCAGGTAGAACCAGTGGTTCGCCGGACCGGACGAGTAGTGGACGTCGATGGAGCCGATGCCCGAGTACCAGGCGTCCTTGGACGAACCGTCCCTGCTCGGCTTGTCCATGTAGCGCAGCGGCGTGCCGTTGCCCCGGATGTCGATCTTCTCGCCGACGAGGTAGTCGCCGAGGTCCTTGGGGTTGTTGGCGTTGAACTCGACCGCGGCGGCGAAGATGTCGGAGGTCGCCTCGTTGAGGCCGCCCGACTCGCCGCTGTAGACGAGGCCGGCGGTGTTGGAGGTGATGCCGTGCGTCATCTCGTGCGCGGCGACGTCGATCGACGTGAGCGGCTTCGCGTTGCCGGCTCCGTCGCCGTACGTCATGCAGAAGCAGGCGTCCGACCAGAAGGCGTTGACGTACGCGTTGCCGTAGTGGACGCGGGAGTACGCGCCGACACCGTCACCGCGGATGCCGCTGCGCCCGTGCACGTTCTTGAAGTAGTCCCACGTCAGCCCGGCGCCGTACGCCGCGTCCGCGCCCGCCGTCTCGAGGTTCTGCGGTGTGCCGTCGCCCCAGACGTCGTCGGGACCGGAGAAGAGGGTGCCGGTGCCCGACGTACCGCGATTGAGGTTGTACGTCTTGTGGTTGCCGCGCCCGGTGTCGGTCAGGGTGTACGACGGGGCGGAGCCGACCGTCACCTGGCCGCTGTACTGGGTGTTGCCGGTGCCGTTGTGGATCGCCTGCCACTCGAAGATCTTCTTGCCGGTGGAGGCGTCGGTGACGACGTGCAGTTCGTTCGGGGTGCCGTCGTGCTGCAGGCCGCCGACGACCGTCTCGTACGCGAGCGTGGGCTTGCCCTGCCCCATCCACACCACCTTGCGCGGGGCGCGGTCGGCCTCGGTCTTCTTCGAGCCCTCGGCCTTCGCGGCGCCCAGTGCCTGCTTCTCCGCGACGGCGGGCGCGACCTCGGCGCTCGTGTCGACGGACTTGAGCTGCTCCCTGGAGGCCTTGGTCACCCCCTCGGTCCTGCCCGCCTTGGTCTCGGCGACGATCAAGTCACCGCCGAGGACCGGGAGTCCGTCGTACGTGCGCTCGTACCGCGTGTGAGTGGTCCCGTCGCGGTCCTGGACGACGTCGCGTACGGCGAGCTTCTCCTTGGCGCCGAGGCCGAGATCCTTGGCGGTGTCCGCCTTGGTGGCGTTGGCCTCGCGTATGAGCTCGGCGCGCTGGGCGGGGGAGAGCTTCGCGGGCAGGGCGCCGGGGTCGGCCTTCCCCGCTGCGGCTGTCTTCGGCGCGGCGGTCCGGGGGTCGTCGGCCGATGCGGTGCCGGCCTGTACGCCGACGGTGAGCAGTGCCGCTGCGGTCAGCAGAGCGCCGGTCGCGGTGGCGCGTCGTCTGGGCGTGGATCTCACGCGAACTCCTTCTGCAAGGGGGGTGGCGGGCGGCTTGGGTGGGCTGCCCGGGCAGAGCCGTGCGGAGCAAGGTGGAGCGCGGAACGGGGGAAGAGTGGCAGGAGCGAGGACCCTGTGTCAGGAGCGCGTCAAGAAGTTGGCCGGAATTCGTCCGTTGCCCGAATAGTCATGTTCGTTAAGCGGACGTTTCGCGGGCCGTTGCCGCAACGCCACCGGGGGCCCCGGCGGCGGTCCGCGACCGAAGGACGATGATGCTGCGGACCGACCGGTTTCAACGCTGATCTGGAGGCTCGGGAAAGTGACGACGGACAGACCGACTTTGGTCACGGGTGCCACCGGCACACTGGGACGCCCCGTGGTGGACCGCCTGCTGGCGGACGGTGCTTCAGTACGGGCGATGAGCCGCCGCCCGCGGCGCGCGTACGACGACCGGCCGTACGAATGGGCGGTCTGCGACCTCGCGTCGGGCAAGGGACTCGAGGCGGCGGTGCGGGGCGTGGGAACGATCGTGCACTGCGCCACGAACGCCCGTAACGACGTGGCGACGACCCGGCGGCTGATCGACGCCGCCCGGCAGGCCGGCAACCCGCACTTCGTCTACATCTCGATCGTGGGCGTCGACCGGGTCCCCTTTTCCTACTACGACTCGAAGCTCGCGGCGGAACGGCTCGTCGAAGCCTCAGGACTGCCGTGGACGACCCTGCGCACCACGCAGTTCCACGACCTGGTCGCCGCCATGACCCTCGCCCAGCGGCGGCTTCCGGTGGCGCTGGTGCCGGCCGGCCTGCGCTTCCAGCCCGTCGAGGTCACCGAGGTCGCCGGGCGGCTCGCGCAACTCGCCCTGGCCGCCCCCGCAGGGCGGGTGCCGGACATGGGCGGCCCCGAGGTGCGCGACGCCGGAGACCTCGCGGCGTCGACACTGCGCGCGGCGGGCCGGCGTCGGCGGCTCGTGCCGGTTCGGCTGCCGGGCAAGACGTTCCGGGCGTTCCGCGAGGGCGGCAACCTGGCTCCTGACCGGGCCGTCGGGACGGTGACGTTCGAGGAGTACTTGAACGGGAGGGCGAAGGCGGACCGGCTGTGAACGGGCTGTCAGGCCAGACTGTCCCGCCAGGCCCGGTGCAGGCCGGCGAAGTGTCCCGTACCGCCGATGAGTCCGGCGGGGGTGCCGTCCTCGACGATCCGGCCGCGCTCCATCACCAGCACCCGGTCCGCGATCTCCACCGTCGACAGCCGGTGCGCGATCACCACTGCCGTACGCCCGCGCAGCACCGTGTCCATGGCCCGCTGCACCGCCCGCTCGCCCGGCACGTCCAGGGACGACGTCGCCTCGTCGAGGATCAGCACGGCGGGGTCGGCGAGCAGCGCGCGGGCGAAGGCGACCAACTGCCGCTGCCCCGCCGAAATCCGGCCGCCCCGTTTGCGTACGTCCGTGTCGTACCCCTCGGGCAGACCGCTGATGAAGTCGTGCGCGCCGATCGCCTTCGCGGCCCGCTCGATGTCCTCGCGGGTGGCGTCGGGGCGGCCGACGGCGATGTTCTCGGCGACCGTGCCGGAGAACAGGAACGCCTCCTGGGTCACCATCACCACCCCGCGCCGCAGTTCGGGAACGGCGAGATCGCGCAGGTCGGTGCCGTCGAGCAGGACGCGGCCCTCGATCGGGTCGTAGAAGCGCGCCAGCAGCTTGGCGAGCGTCGACTTGCCGGCGCCCGTCGAGCCGACGACGGCGACCGTCTGGCCGGCCGGGAGCGTCAGGCTGAGGCGCGGGAGGACCTCGCCGCCGGTGCGGTAGGCGAAGCTGACACCGTCGAAGACGACCTCGCGGCCCGGCCCGCCGCCGAGTGGGGCGGGCAGCTCACGCGGCTCGGCCGGCTCGCGGACGGTCGGGGTCTGCGCGAGCAGGCCCGCGATCTTCTCCAGGGACGCGGCCGCCGACTGGTAGGAGTTCAGGAACATCCCGAGCCGGTCGATCGGGTCGTAGAGCCGCCGCAGATAGAGAACGGAGGCGGCGAGGACGCCGAGCGCCAGGCTGCCGCCGGCGACCTGGTAGGCGCCCCACAGCACGACCCCGGCGACGGTGGTGTTGGCGACCAGCCGTGAGCCGACGACGTACTGCGCCATCTCCAGCAGACCGTCGCCGTTCGTCCGCTCGTGATGGTGGTTGAGCGCGCGGAACTCCGCGTCGTTCGCCCGCTCGCGCCGGAACGCCCGTACCGGCCGGATCCCGTTCATCGTCTCCGCGAACTTCACGATGACGGCGGCGATCGCCGTCGACCGCTTGCTGAAGATGACGGAGACACGGGCCCGGTAGCGCCGGATGAGCAGATACAGCGGTACGAACGACAGCACCGCGAGCCCGCCGATGCCCACGTCGAGATACAGCAGCAGCGCGCAGATGTAGACGGAGGACAGGACGACACCGATCAGTTCCTGCAGGCCCTCGCTGAGCAGCTGCCGCAGCGATTCCACGTCGGTCGTCGACCGGGAGATCAGCCGCCCGGAGGTGTACCGCTCGTGGAAGTCGACGCTCAGCGCCTGCGCGTGCCGGAAGATCCTGCCGCGCAGGTCGAGGAGTACGTCCTGGTTGACGCGGGCGGCGAGCCGGGTGAAGGCGTACTGGAGCAGGCCCGCGCCGACCGAGCACAGCAGATAGCAGACGGCGACGACGACCAGCGGCCCGAAGTCGTCGCGTCGCAGGGCCGGTACGCCCCGGTCGATGGCATACGCGACGAGCAGCGGGCCGGCCTGCACCGCCGCCTGCTGGAGCAGCAGGATCAGCGTGGTGACGCCGACCCTGCCCCGCCGGGGCCGCAGCAGGGAACGCAGCAGCGCCCCCGTCGCCCCTTTCGGCGCGGGCAACGCGTCCCGGTCGAACGGGTCACCGTCCCGCTCCCCGCCCCGGGCGGTCCCGGCTGCGGTCTGGTCCCCGGCCCCCGCCCCGGCGGCGCCCGCTGTGCCGGGCGTGCGCTCGTTCGGCGGCTGCGGCTGCGGATTCGCCTTCGGGGGCGGCCAGGTCCGGGCAGACTTCCGGTCGTCCTCCGCCTGGCCGTCCGCGGTCGTGGTCATGCGATGTCCCCCTTCTCGCCGACGGCCCCGCTGTCGCCCGCCCCGGACATCAGCCAGGCGTACTCGTCGCTGCTGTGCAGCAGTTCCTGGTGCGTGCCGACGGCCGTGATGCGGCCGTCGGAGAGCAGCGCCACCCGGTCGGCGAGCAGCACGGTGGACGGACGGTGCGCGACGACGAGCGCGGTGGTGTCCGCCAGTACGCGCCGCAGCGCCGCCTCCACCAGCGCCTCCGTATGCACGTCGAGCGCCGACAAAGGGTCGTCCAGGACGAGGAAGCGCGGCCTGCCCACCACCGCCCTGGCCAGCGCCAGCCGCTGCCGCTGTCCGCCGGACAGGCTCAGCCCCTGCTCGCCGACCCGGGTGGCCGTGCCCTGCGGCAGCCGGTGTACGAAGCCGGCCTGCGCGGTGTCCAGTGCCCGCGCCAGTTCGGCCTCGCCGTCGCCGTCGCCCGCGCCCATCAGGACGTTCTCGCCGACGCTCGCCGAGAACAGGGTGGGCTCCTCGAAGGCGACGGACACCAGCTGCCGCAGCCGCTCGCGCGTCATGGACGTGATGTCCTGCCCGTCGAGCGTGATCCGCCCGCCCGTCACTTCGTGCAGCCGCGGTACGAGCGTGGTGAGCGTCGTCTTGCCGCTGCCGGTGACTCCGACGAGGGCCATGGTCTCGCCCGGCCGTACGTGCAGATCGATATGGGCCAGGACGGGCGGACTCCCGTGGGGCGCGTCGGGGTAGCGGAACTCGACCCCGTCGAAGACGATCCCGCCCGGAGCCGCGGAGTGCTGAACGGCGGCGGGCGCGGAGACCACGTCTTCCGTCTCCTCCCGCGCGTCCATCACCTCGAAGTACCGCTCGGTCGCCGTCGCCGCGTCCTGGCTGATCGCCAGCAGGAAGCCGATCGACTCCACCGGCCAGCGCAGCGCCAGCGCCGTCGACAGGAACGCCACCAGCGTGCCCGCCGACAGGTCGCCGTCGGCGACCTGGACCGTGCCGAGGACCAGCGCCGCGCCGACGGCCAGCTCCGGCAGGGCCGTGATGGTCGCCCATATCCCCGCGAGCAGCCGGGCCTTGGTCAGTTCGGTGCCCCGCAGCGTCAGCGACAGCTCCCGGAACGCGTGGGCCTGACTGCGGTGGCGGCCGAACCCTTTGATGACGCGGATGCCGAGCACGCTCTCCTCGACGATCGTCGTCAGATCACCGACCTGGTCCTGGGAGCGCCGCGCGACCAGCGAGTACTTCGACTCGAAGACCGAGCAGAGCACCACGAGCGGAATCGCGGGCGCCAGCAGCACCAGCCCCAGCGACCACTGCTGTTGGAGGAGGATGACGAACCCGACCAGGATCGTCACCCCGTTGACCAGCAGAAACGTCAGCGGAAAGGCCAGGAACATCCGCAGCAGCATCAGATCCGTCGTGCCGCGCGACAGCAACTGCCCCGACGGCCACCGGTCGTGGAAGGCCATCGGCAGCCGCTGCAGATGCCGGTACAGATCGTCCCGCATCGCCGCCTCCACCCAGGCCAGCGGCCGCGCCACCAGCCACCTACGGAGGCCGAAAAGCACCGCCTCCGTGAGCCCGAGCAGCAGCACGAACAGCGCGCCGAGCCACACCCCGCCCGGGTCCCCCTCCGCCACCGGGCCGTCCACGATCCACTTCAGGACGAGCGGGATGACCAGGCCCAGGCAGGAGGCCAGCACCGCGACAAACGCCGCGCAGGCAAGGCGCGTTCGCACCGGACGCACGTATGGCCACAGGCGCAGCAGTGAACGTACGGCCGATCGGTCCTTGGTGGGTCCATCCGTTCCTGTCATCAGGATCGAGCGTACGGTTCACCACTGACAGCGCTCATTGAATTTCGGTCGTCAGCGCCTTCAGCAGGAGCACCGATCTGGCCGGCACGGTGATCACCCCGCCCGCCGGATGCACCGTCCCCGGCCCGTCCTCCTGGCTCTCCCGCGAGGTGTCGACGACCAGTTCGTACGCCCGCGCCCACGGCGGCCCGGGCAGCACGAAAATCGCCGGGCCTTCCCCCGCGTGCAGTACGGCGAGAAAGCTGTCGTCCGCGATCTTCGCTCCGCGTGCGTCGCGTCCCGGGATGTCACGGCCGGACAGGTAGAAGCCGACCGTCGAGGCCGGCGCGTACCAGTCCTGCTGTGTCATCTCCTCCCCGTGCGGGGTGAACCACGCCAGGTCGCGCAGCCCGTCCGCCGTCTGCGGCCGCCCCGAGAAGAACGCGCGCCGGCGCAGCACCGGATGCGCGTGGCGCAGGGCCAGCAGGCGCGATGTCAGCTGGAAGAGCTCCCGCCAGCCGGGATCCTCGAGGAGCGACCAGTCGATCCAGCTGACCTCGTTGTCCTGGCAGTAGGCGTTGTTGTTGCCGCCCTGCGTACGCCCCATCTCGTCGCCCGCGATCAGCATCGGCACGCCCGTCGACAGCAGCAGCGTCGTCACCAGATTGCGCAGCTGCTGCCGGCGCAGCGCGTTCACGCCGGCGTCCTCGGTCTCACCCTCGGCGCCGCAGTTCCACGAGCGGTTGTCGTTCGTCCCGTCCCGGTTGCCCTCGCCGTTCGCCGCGTTGTGCTTCTGGTGGTACGACACGAGGTCCCGCAGCGTGAAGCCGTCGTGCGCGGTGACGAAGTTGACCGAGGCGTACGGACGACGGCCGCCCCACGCGTACAGATCGCTCGACCCCGACAGCCGGTATCCCAGGTCCCGCACATCCGGCAGCGCACCCCGCCAGAAGTCCCGTACAGCGTCCCGGTAGCGGTCGTTCCACTCCGTCCACAGCGGCGGGAAGGCGCCGACCTGGTAGCCGCCGTTGCCCACGTCCCAGGGCTCCGCGATCAGCTTCACGCGCCGCAGCACCGGGTCCTGCGCGATCACCGCGAGGAACGGCGACAGCATGTCGACGTCGTGCATCGAGCGCGCGAGCGCCGCCGCCAGGTCGAAGCGGAAGCCGTCCACGCCCATCTCGGTGACCCAGTACCTGAGCGAGTCCGTGATCAGCCGCAGGACGTTCGGCTGTACGACGTGCAGGGTGTTCCCGCAGCCCGTGTAGTCGGCGTACCGCCTGGCGTCGTTCTGGAGGCGGTAGTAGCCGCGGTTGTCGATGCCGCGCAGCGACAGCGTGGGTCCCAGCTCGCCCGCCTCCGCCGTGTGGTTGTAGACGACGTCGAGGATGACCTCGATACCGGCCGCGTGCAGGGCCCGCACCATCTCCTTGAACTCGCCGACCTGCTGCCCGGCCGTCCCCGACGCCGCATAGCCCGCGTGCGGCGCGAAATAGCCGATCGAGTTGTAGCCCCAGTAGTTGCGCAGGCCGCGCCGCAGCAGGTGGTCCTCGTGGGCGAACTGGTGCACGGGCAGCAGCTCGACCGCCGTCACCCCCAGCCGCTGGAGATGCTCGATCGCCGCCGGATGCCCGAGTCCGGCGTACGTACCGCGCAGCTCCTCGGGAATGCCCGGGTGCAGCTTGGTGAAGCCGCGTACGTGCAGTTCGTAGATGACGGAGTCCGCCCACGGCGTCTTGGGCCGCCGGTCGTCCACCCAGTCGTCGTCGGGCGCGTCGTCGTGCACGACCACGCCCTTGGGGACGTACGGCGCCGAGTCGCGGTCGTCGCGCACCGTGTCCGCGACGCTTTGCTGCGGCCAGTCCCTGACGTGCCCGTACACCTCACCGGGCAGCGTGAAGTCCCCGTCGACGGCACGCGCGTACGGGTCGAGGAGGAGCTTCGCGTGGTTCCAGCGGGCGCCGGTCCACGGGTCCCAGCGGCCGTGCACGCGGAAGCCGTAGCGCTGTCCCGCCCGTACGCCCGGTACGAAGCCGTGCCAGATCTCGTGGGTCAGCTCGGTCAGCGGGCAGCGCGTCTCGGCGCCGTCCTCGTCGAAGAGGCACACCTCCACGGCCTCGGCCCCGCCCGCCCACAGCGCGAAGTTGGTGCCCGCCACGCCGTCGGGCCCGACGCGAAAGCGCGCCCCCAGAGGGGTCGGCGCTCCGGGCCACACCGGCGGTCCGCCCGGGCCGCGCCCCGGGCGCCGCCCGTTGACCGCGACCGGGGCGGGTGAGGGGGCGGGCGCGGGGCGGCGGTCGCTCACCGCCCCGGGCACCGCTGCCCGCACCGCCTCCTGTACTGCCTCCTGCTCGGGTGCGCTGGACACCTGAAAGCCTCCCGCGGCTCGTTGGGACCGGCGGATCCTTGAGGCCGTACGGCGTCCCGGCCGTGGCCCCCTCGCGCGGTCCTCCCACCTGTTCTTCCCGTAACGGGGCTCGTACTCACGTTTCCCCTGGAGGGGGGCGGTCGTTGGGCCGGACGTGAGAGACGCAGTGAGACGCGCGCGGGCGGCCCTGGCCGCCGCACTGGCAGGGGCGGCACTGATCGCCGGGTCGGCGGGATGCACGGCCGACGGCGATTCGCTGTTCGGCGGGAAGCCGCGTTCCCCCGAGGACACCATCCGGATCGTTCCCGAGAACGGGGCGAAGGGGATCAGGGCCGACGGCCGCATCGAGGTGAGGGTCCCCGACGGGCGGCTGGAGCGGGTTCAGGTCGTACGGGTCGAGGACGCCGACCAGCACGAGGTCACGGGCAGGATCGCCGACGACGGACTGAGCTGGCGGCCGGACGCGGGGCCGCTGCGGCTGGCCGCGAAGTACACGGTCGACGCGGTCGCCGTCGACGGCCACGGCCGCCGCTCGGCCCGGCACACCTCGTTCACGACGGTCGTCCCCGAGCACCGCTTCATCGGCTACTTCAAGCCGGAGAACCGCTCCACCGTCGGCACCGGCATGATCGTTTCCTTCTCGTTCAACCGTGCCGTCGTCAACCGCGCAGCGGTCGAACGCGCCATCAAGGTCACCTCGCAGCCGCCGGTGGAGGTGTCCGGCCACTGGTTCGGCGCCCAGCGCCTGGACTTCCGGCCGCGCCAGTACTGGAAACCGGGCACCCGCGTCGGCATCGATTTGCGGTTGCGCGACATCGAGGCGGCGCCCGGCGTGTTCGGCATCCAGCACAAGGCCGTCGGCTTCACGGTCGGCCGCTCCCAGGTCTCCACGGTGGACGCGCAGACGCACACGATGGTGGTACGGCGCGACGGTGCGAAGCCCGTGCGGGTGCCCGTCAGCGCCGGCGCGCCGAAGACCACGACGTACAACGGGAAGATGGTCGTCACGGAGCTGTACGACGTGACGCGGATGGACGGCGCGACCGTCGGCTTCGGCGGCGAGTACGACATCCCCGACGTCCCGCACGCGATGCGGCTGACGGCTTCGGGGACCTTCCTGCACGGCAACTACTGGGCCCCGCCGGAGACGTTCGGATCGGTCAATACGAGCCACGGATGCATTGGGCTGCGCGATGTGAAGGGCGGCAGTCCGGACACCCCGGGCGGCTGGTTCTTCGACCGCACGCTCGTCGGGGACGTGGTGGAAGTGGTGAACTCGCGCGACCGGAAGGTGGCTCCCGACAACGGCCTCGGCGGCTGGAACCTGGACTGGAACCGCTGGAAGGCCGGTTCCGCACTCCTCTGACCACGGCTGACCTGCGTGTGCCCGCACCGGTTTCACAGCTACTTGGAACTGAATGGTGACAAACACGGGGAGCCCGCGACATGCCCGGTGTGATTACCATTCACCAGGCGCGCGGTTGCTGCGCGTGGGGGTGCGGGCCATGGCTGAGGCCAGGCCGTGCGAGGGGAGAACAACACGTGAAAAGGCAGCCGATACCGGGGACATCGGCCGGAGCACGTCGGGGGCGCGGATCTCGGCGCGGGGGCCCGGGACTGCTGGCCCTGCTGCTGGGGGCGATGCTGCTGTTCGTCACAGCGTGCGCGGGCGGCTCGGGCGACGGTGCCGGCGACGGCAAGGGCAAGAAGGACGGGGCGGGGAAGGCCGCCGACACCAAGGCGTCACAGGCGGTGGTGACGATCGCGCCCAAGGACGAGGCGAAGAACGTCGCCACCAGCGGTGCTCTGAAGATCGGCGCGGACAAGGGCAAGCTGACGTCCGTCAAGGTCGAGGACACCAAGGGCAACGAGGTCGAGGGGAAGATCACCGGCGGCGGCACCTCCTGGGAGCCGACGCACCACCTCGGCGCCGCGACCAAGTACAAGGTCCACGCGATCGCGAAGGACTCCGAGGGCCGTGAGTCCGCGAAGGACACCACCTTCACCACGCTGGTACCGAAGAACACCTTCGTCAGCTACTTCACGCCCGAGGACGGCTCCGAGGTCGGCGTCGGAATGCCGGTCTCGCTGCGCTTCAGCCGTGGCATCACCGCGCCCGAGGACGTCGAGAAGGCCGTCAAGGTGACCGCCGAGCCGTCGGTGCCGATCGAGGGCCACTGGTTCGGCAACGACCGCCTCGACTTCCGCCCGGAGAAGTACTGGGCCAAGGGCACCAAGGTGACGCTGAAGCTGAACCTCGACGGCGTCGAAGGCCGGCCCGGTGTGTACGGCAAGCAGTCGAAGACCGTGAAGTTCACGGTCGGCCGCAGCCAGGTCAGCGTCGTGGACGCCAAGGCCAAGACGATGACGGTCGAGCGCGACGGCAAGGTCTTCAAGACCATCCCGATCACCGCCGGTGCCCCGTCGACGACGACGTACAACGGCCAGATGGTCATCAGCGAGAAGTACCAGGTGACGCGCATGAACGGCGCCACCGTCGGTTTTGGTGGCGAGTACGACATCAAGGACGTACCGCACGCGATGCGCCTGTCGACCTCCGGCACCTTCATCCACGGCAACTACTGGGCGGGCGCGAGCACCTTCGGCTCGGCGAACGTCAGCCACGGGTGTGTGGGCCTGCGGGACGTACGGGGCGGGTGGGACAAGGAGGCTCCGGCCGCCTGGTTCTTCAACAACTCGATCCTGGGTGATGTGGTCGTCGTGAAGAACTCGCACGACAAGCAGATCCAGCCGGACAACGGCCTCAACGGCTGGAACATGTCCTGGGACCAGTGGAAGAAGTAACACCGCTGTACGTACGTACGGGCCCGGTGCGCTGTGATCGAGCGCACCGGGTCCGTTGTCGTTAACGGGGGCTAACCTCGTTCGTATGACTGTGAATCTCGAAGTCTCCGAGGGCGTCGGCACCATCCGCCTGGACCGCCCCCCGATGAACGCGCTGGACATCGCCACCCAGGACCGGCTGCGCGAGCTCGCCGAAGAGGCGACCCGGCGCGACGACGTGCGCGCCGTGGTCGTCTACGGCGGCGAGAAGGTGTTCGCGGCCGGCGCGGACATCAAGGAGATGCAGGCGATGGACCACGCGGCGATGGTCGTACGCTCCAAGGCTCTCCAGGACTCCTTCACCGCCGTCGCCCGCATCCCCAAGCCCGTCGTCGCCGCGATCACCGGCTACGCGCTGGGCGGCGGCTGCGAGCTCGCCCTGTGCGCCGACTTCCGTATCGCCGGGGACAACGCCAAGCTCGGCCAGCCCGAGATCCTGCTCGGCCTGATCCCCGGCGCGGGCGGCACGCAGCGGCTCGCGCGGCTCGTCGGCCCTTCCAAGGCCAAGGACCTGATCTTCACCGGGCGGCACGTGCGCGCGGACGAGGCGCTGACGATCGGTCTGGTCGACCGGGTCGTGCCGGCGGCCGAGGTGTACGAGCAGGCGCACGCCTGGGCGGCGAAGCTCGCGCAGGGCCCCGCGATGGCGTTGCGGGCGGCCAAGGAGTGCGTCGACGCGGGTCTTGAGACGGACCTGGAGACCGGGCTCGCCATCGAACGCAACTGGTTCGCGGGGCTGTTCGCCACCGAGGACCGCGAGCGCGGGATGCGCAGTTTCGTCGACGAGGGCCCGGGCAAGGCCAAGTTCCTCTGACGGGCGGCAAGTTGGCGTGAAGTTGGCGGGTACTCCTCTCGGGCGGATTAACCCAGCCTTAACGGAGCCTGAAGGCGGCCTTGTCGGCGCGCCTGCGTGATCACTCGTACGCACTGCGTAACCGCAGGTCAGTCGGGCGCGGCGGGGTATTTTCTGCCACCGGCATATGCCAATGCGCACCCGGGGGCGGGGTGGTTCCGAGGGACCGAATCCCCCGGAACGGCCCCGGGCGGCGTTACGGGCGGCCATGATGGGGGCATGGCGGGGCTGGAGGATGTGGAGCAGCCGCGGCCGCGCGGCAGCGCGACCGCCGCGCGGTGGACGTCGGCCGTCGAGGACGAACAAGCGTTCAAAGCAGTCGAGTTGTTCGGGAATCCGACGGACGAAGAAGTCCGGCTGCCCTCCCGTCCGGAGTCGGCGGCAACGGCGCGGCGGCTCACGCACTGCGTGGTGTTCCGTCAGTGGGGGCTCTCCCCGCAGACCGCCGAATACGCGGTGCTGCTCGTCTCGGAACTCGTGGGCAACGCGGTGCGGCACACCGGCGCCCGTGTCTTCGGGCTGCGCATGCTGCGCCGCAGGGGCTGGATAAGGATCGAGGTGCGCGACCCGTCGCGCGGCCTGCCCTGTCTGATGCCCGTGCACGAACTCGACACCAGTGGCCGTGGGCTTTTCCTGGTCGACAAACTCTCCGACCGGTGGGGCGTGGATCTGCTGCCGCGCGGCAAGACGACCTGGTTCGAGATGCGGGTCAGTGACCGCACCACCGAGCGCTGAGGAACACGCGATCGAGGGGCGCACAAAAGCCCCCTGCGGGCCGGGGTGCGGCACTTCGGGGGCTTCTGTGGAGCGCCGTGGAACGGGGGGGGGTGTGATCCACGGCTGCTTGTAATGACGACCTGGCCCGGGTCAATGGGGGTCGTGGCACCGACTATGGCAGACAGGTGAGCAGGCGCCAAAAGCCCTTACCGGTCAGAAGTTGTGCAATACGGGTCATTCTTGGGATGAATCGCAGGTGAGCTGGGCCACTTGCCTGGTAAAGGGTGCATAAGTATGGGCTCTGGCGCGTGAATCCTTTCCTGGTGCGGGTGTGTGGCGACCAGGGTGCGGCGACCCACTGGGCCCCGAATTGGCTCAATCATTACCTTTTGCTCGCATTACCCCTTAAATGGGGCGCGTGACACTGACATGCCGCCGCAGCGTCCTGCGCGCCGGAGCGGGAGCGGCCGGGGCGGTCGTCGCGGGCGCGCTCGCCACCGGCTGCGGGGCGGGCGCCGGGTCACCCGTCCCCGTACCGTCCGCCGATCCCTCCGCCGATGCCCCCACCGGTTCCACCGCCGCGTCGAAACAGCCCGCGCCGCCGCGCCCGGCCCCCGCCCCCCACCGCTTCCCCGGCCTGCCCGCCCAGATCACCCACGGCCCGCGCGACCGCCCCCGCGTGGCCCTCACGTTCCACGGCCAGGGCGACCCGGCCACCGCGAAGGCCGTACTCGCCGAGGCCGAGCGGGGCGGCGCCCGCCTCACCGTCCTCGCGGTCGGCAGCTGGCTCGACGCCCATCCTCAGCTCGCCCGCCGGATCCTCGACGGCGGCCACGACCTCGGCAACCACACCCAGCGCCACCTCACCCTCTCCGCCATGGGCGAGCGGGAGGCGTACGCCGAGATCAGCGGCTGCGCGGACCGGCTGCGCCGGCTCACCGGGTCCATCGGCACCTGGTTCCGGCCCTCGCGCACCCAGTACGCCACCCCGCTCGTGCAGAGGCTGGCGCGCCGGGCCGGCTACCCGCATGTCCTCTCGTACGACGTCGACTCGCTCGACTTCACCTCGCCCGGTGCCCCGGCCGTCACCCGCAAGATCACTGGGGAAATCCGCAACGGATCCGTGGTGAGCCTGCACTTCGGTTACGCGGACACGGTCGCCGCCATGCCCGCCCTCCTTGACCAACTCGACCGCCGCGGCCTGCGCGCGGTGACCACCACGGAGCTGCTGACCCGATGACGACAATCATTCGACGTACGACCGCGCTGCTCGCCGGCGCCCTCCTGGCCGCCCTCGCGGGCTGCGCCGACCCCGACGCGAAGGGCCTGGCCGAGGGGCTCGGCACCAAGGGCGCCGCGAAGCCGGCCGAGGTGAAGAAGACCGCGCCCGCCGGGCTGCCGGGGATGCCGCCGGTGCTCGACCCGAAGGACGTGTACGCCGCCGACCGGCCGAACAAGCTGTCGCCGGTGGTCAAGAACTTCCCGTCCCGCGTCTACGTCCCCAACACCAACTCCAACACGGTGTCGGTGATCGACCCCAAGACGTACAAGGTCATCAAGACGATCCCGGTCGGCGTCCAGCCGCAGCACGTCGTCCCGTCCTGGGACATGAAGACCCTGTGGGTCAACAACAACCGCGGGCACACCCTCACGCCGATCAACCCGGCCACGGGCGCGGTGGGCAAGCCGGTGGAGGTGCACGACCCGTACAACCTCTACTTCACGCCCAACGGCAAGTACGCCGTCGTCATGGCGTCGATGGACCGCGAACTGGTCTTCCGCGACCCGCACACCATGGACCGCGTCAAGACCGTGCCGGTGACCTGCGCGGGCGTCAACCACGCGGACTTCTCCGCCGACGGCCGGTACTTCGTCGTCTCCTGCGAGTTCTCCGGCGAGCTGCTCAAGGTCGACACCGAGAAGATGGAGGTCGTCGGCCAGCAGAAGCTGCCGTTCGAGGGCGCGATGCCGCAGGACGTGAAGATCTCGCCCGACGGCAAGAGGATCTACATCGCCGACATGATGGCGCACGGCATGTGGGTCCTGGACGGCGAGAAGTTCACCACCCCCGAGCTGCTGCCGACGGGCAAGGGCTGCCACGGCCTCTACGTCTCGCGCGACTCCAAGGAGATGTACGTCTCCAACCGGGGCGAGGGGTCCGTCTCCGTCTTCGACTTCGCCAAGAACAAGCTGACGAAGAAGTGGCACCTGCCGGACGGCGGCAGCCCCGACATGGGCGGTGTGTCGGCCGACGGCAAGGTGCTGTGGCTGTCCGGGCGTTACGACTCGGAGGTGTACGCGATCGACACCACCACCGGCAAGCAGCTCGCCCGCATCCCGGTCGGCGGCGGCCCGCACGGCCTCGCGGTCTACCCCCAGCCGGGCCGCTACTCACTGGGCCACACAGGCATCTTCCGCTGAGAGGCGGCGCCCCGCGGGCGTGTCCTCGAACGCCGGACGGGCCGGATTTTGTCCCTGGGCGACTTCCGCCCCTCCGGCGTTCGGGGGGCGGGCAGGGCACACACCCCACGCCACCTACCAAAGCACCGGCAGCCGTTCGGGCAGCCGCTTGATGAAACCCGTGCGCCACACCAGTTGCTCGGCCGGGACCGCCAGCCCCAGCCGCGGCATCCGGTCCACCAGCGCCGCCAGCGCCGTCTCCGCGTGCGCGCGCCCCAGCGTCGACGCCGGGCAGAAGTGCCGGCCGCCGCCGAAGGCGAGATGCGGGTTGTGTTCGCGGTTCAGATTCAGCGTCTCGGGGTCCTCGAAGACCTCCGGGTCGAAGTTCGCGCCCTCGACGAGGACCAGGACCAGTTCTCCCTTGCGTACGAGCACGTCCCCGAGCTGTACGTCGGCGAGGGCGAGGCGGGGCAGCCCGTCGCCGACCGACAGATTCCAGCGCAGCAGCTCGTCGACGGCCCGGCCCATCCGGTCGGGATGGTCGCGCAGATACCCGATCAGTTCCGGCCGCTGGAGCAGCGCGAGCACAGCCAGCACCAGGAAGGAGGAGGTCGAGACCGCGCCCGCGCCGAACAGCGAGGCGGCGACGGTCGCGAGCATCTCGTCCGTCAGATGCGCCGACTCCGCGTCCTCCCGCAGCGCCGCCAGCTCGCCCAGCAGCCCCGAGCGTTCGGACGCGGGCGCGTTCAGCCGCTCCACCATGTAGCCGACGTCCTTGTACCAGTTGAGCTGCGAGCCCTCGAAGGGCTGCGCGCTGGTCATGAACGCGATGTCCAGGCTCGACATGAGCCGCGGCCAGTCCTCGAACGGCACCCCGAGAATCTTGCAGTGCAGCGCCGCCGAGAAGGGGTCGGCGAACCCCGCCCGGAGGTCCACCGGCGGCCCCCAGGCCATCAGGTCGTCGATGAGCCGGTCCGCGGTGACGCGCAGCCAGCCGTGCAGCCCCTCACCCGTGGGCGGGTTGAGGGCCTTCATCACCGCCCCGCGCAGCCCGGCGCTGCTGATGTTCCCCATGTTGTTGACGACCTCGGGCGGGACGGTCAGCGCGTACTGCCGTGGCACGCCGGGAGCCGCCGTGTCCTTGAGGCTGAACCGCTCGTCCTCCAGCACTTGCTTGGCCAGTGGATAGCTGCTCACCAGCCAGGCGCTGTCACCGGTCAGTGTGCGTACCCGGGCCACCGGCTGCTGCTCGCGAAGCCAGGAACACTCTTCGGGGAGTTCGTCGCCGCGCCGGGAGAGGGGGAATTCAAGCAGCTTGTCGGTCATCGTCCGCAGTCCTTCCGTAGGCATCGGGGCAGGCCAGGTGATAGCAGGAGAGGGAGGTGGGAACTCGCAGAATTCCGGGGCTGTCATCCGTCTTCGGCGGCGCGCCGGGCGGAATGCCCGGTGGTGTGACCGGGCGTCGCGTGAGTTCCGTGAGGGGTCTGACATTGAAATAGCTGTTACCCGGGGAGACCCCGATAAGGGCATGGTCGAATGCGTCAGTCGTGATGTCCACTGAAGGAAACGCCCTTGGCGCCGCTAGTCCCGGGGAGCCCTGTGCTCCTGGTGTGGCGGCGACGCCATGAAGTTATCGCCCGGCGGCGGAGAGTTACGAAGCCGCCCCTGGTATTGGCCGGAACTAAGCACTCCGCGGCGGAAAATGTGCCGTCCCCACGTAGCAAATGTTTTACGGAGAAATACTTCAGTACGCCACCATCAAGGCTTCGGAGCCCACCGGCCGGTACCCCGCCCCCCGGCGCAGGTCCAACTCCGGGGGGCCGGGCGTCCAAGCACGGGTGCCCGCCGTGGCCGGTGACCGGCCCGATAATCTGTGCGGGTTCTGATCAGCACCAGAAGGGGTGGACCCAGTGGCGGACATCGAGTCGGCGCGCAAGGCTTTCGAGCGGTACGACCTCAACGGGGACGGGACGATCTCGGCGGTCGAGTACAAGAGCGTCATGGCGCAGCTCGGTGACCCCTACGTCACCGAGACGGTGGCCCAGGCCGTGATCAACTCCCACGACGGCAACGGTGACGGCAAGCTCACCTTCGACGAGTTCTGGGCGTCCCAGAACAAGGGCTGAGGCGCGGACCGACGCCGCGCACGGCTACGGGCCCGGAATCCGCTCAAGCCGTGGATTCCGGGCCCGTACGCGCGTCGGCACCCTGGCTTGCGCCCATGCCCGCGCGCATGTCCTCGAGTTCCGCCCGCGCCGCTTCGAGCCAGCCGACCCAGAAGTTCTCCAGATCGATCCCGGCACGCAGGACCAGATACCGCAGCCGGTCGCCCTCGCTGCCCCCGCCGTCGCCGAAGTCCCGCTCCTCGATCGCCCGGTACTCCGCCAACTGCGCCCGGTGGAGCGCCAGATGGCGCCGCACCTCGGCCTCCAAGCCCTGCGGGCCCACCACTCCTGCCGCGCGCAGGCGCAGCAGGAGGGCGTCACGGATCGGCTTGGGGTCCTCGATCTTCCCCACCCACGCGGCCAGTTCCTCGCGGCCGGCCGGCAGGACCTCGTACTCCTTCTTCTGCCCGCGCGTCGGCTGCTCCGGCCGGGGCAGGGCCCGGATCGCGCCCGACTGCTCCAGCTTGGCCAGCTCGCGGTATATCTGCTGATGCGTGGCGGACCAGAAGTAGCCGATGGACTTGTCGAACCTGCGGGTCAGCTCCAGCCCGGACGACGGCTTTTCGAGCAGTGCGGTGAGGATGGCGTACGGGAGAGACATGAGCGCATCTTAGGTAGGGCGTCCCCGTCGGCTCCCCGTCACAGGGCGGCCGCGAGCTCCGTTCCCTGCCGGATCGCGCGCTTGGCGTCGAGCTCGGCCGCGACATCGGCGCCGCCGATGAGGTGCACGGGCAGCCCGGCGGCGAGCAGGGTGTCGTACAGCTCGCGGCGCGGCTCCTGGCCGGTGCACAGGACGACCGTGTCGACGGGGATCAGCCGCTGCTCGCCGTCGACCGTGACGTGCAGTCCCTCGTCGTCGATACGGTCGTACGCCGCGCCCGCGACCATCGTGACGCCGCGGTGCTTGAGCTCGGTGCGGTGGATCCAGCCGGTGGTCTTGCCGAGTCCGGCGCCGACCTTGGTGGCCTTGCGCTGGATCAGGGTGACGGTGCGGGTCTGCGGGGCGCGCACCGGGGCCTGGAGGCCGCCGCGCGAGCCGTACTCCATGTCGACGCCCCACTGGGCGAAGAAGACCTCGGGGCTGAGACTCGCGGCGTCGTCGGCGCTCGTGGACGTGTCGGTGAGGAACTCGGCCACGTCGAAGCCGATGCCGCCCGCGCCGATGACCGCGACGCGGTCACCCGCCTTCGCGTCGTCACGCAGGAGGTCGAGGTAGCTGACGACGCTGGGGTGGTCGATGCCGTCGATCTCCGGGACGCGCGGGGTGACGCCGGTGGCGAGGACGATCTCGTCGTAACCGGCGGCGGTGAGGGACTCGGCGGTGGCGGGCGTACCGAGACGGACTTCGACGCCGTGCTCGTCGAGCTGGTTGCGGAAGTACCGCAGCGTCTCGTTGAACTCCTCCTTGCCCGGCACCTTGCGCGCGATGTTGAGCTGGCCGCCGACCACGTCGGAGGCGTCGTACAGGGTCACCGTGTGACCGCGCTCGGCCGCCGTCACCGCGCAGGCGAGGCCGGCGGGCCCGGCGCCGACGACGGCGACGCGCTTGGAGCGACGGGTGGGGGAGAGGACCAGCTCGGTCTCGTGGCAGGCGCGCGGGTTGACCAGGCAGGAGGTGATCAGGCCGCTGAAGGTGTGGTCGAGGCAGGCCTGGTTGCAGCCGATGCAGGTGTTGATGGCGTCGGAGCGGCCGGCCTTGGCCTTGGCGACGAAGTCGGGGTCGGCGAGGAAGGGGCGGGCGAGCGAGACCATGTCCGCACAGCCGTCGGCGAGGAGTTCCTCGGCCAGTTCGGGGGTGTTGATGCGGTTGGTCGTCACGAGGGGGATGTTCACCGAGCCCATGACGCGCTTCGTCACCCAGGCGTACGCGCCGCGCGGCACGGAGGTCGCGATGGTGGGGATGCGGGCCTCGTGCCAGCCGATGCCGGTGTTGATGATGGTCGCACCGGCCGCCTCGATGGCGCGGGCGAGCGTGATGACCTCGTCGAGCGAGGAGCCGCCGGGGATCAGGTCGAGCATCGACAGCCGGTAGACGAGGATGAAGTCCGGGCCGACGTGCTCGCGCACCCGGCGGACGATCTCGACGGGGAAGCGCATGCGGTTCTCGTACGAGCCGCCCCACCGGTCGTCGCGGTGGTTGGTGTGGGCGGCGATGAACTCGTTGATCAGGTAGCCCTCGGACCCCATGATCTCCACGCCGTCGTACCCCGCCGACTTGGCCAGGCCCGCCGCACGGACGAAGTCCTCGATGGTCTCCTCGACCTCGGCCTCGGTCAGGGCGTTCGGGGTGTACGGGCTGATGGGGGCCTGGATCGCGCTGGGGGCGACGAGGTCGGGGTGGTAGGCGTACCGGCCGAAGTGCAGGATCTGCATCGCGATCCTGCCGCCCTCGCGGTGCACGGCATCGGTCACCTGCCGGTGCTGGGCCGCTTCCTCCGGCGTGGTGAGCTTCGCACCGCCGGGGTACGGGCGGCCCGCGTCGTTGGGGGCGATGCCGCCGGTGACCATGAGGCCGACGCCGCCGCGGGCGCGGGTCGCGTAGAACTCGGCCATCCGCTCGAAGCCGCGCTCGGCCTCTTCGAGTCCGACGTGCATCGAACCCATCAGCACGCGGTTGGGCAGGGTCGTGAAGCCCAGGTCGAGGGGGCTCAGCAGATGCGGGTACTCAGTCGTCGGACTCATGCCGCAATGTGTAGTCCACCGAGGCCGTGTTGTGCAACAAGTTGCATAAGCGGTGCGGTGTTACTTCGGCTACATCCGCGACGAGGTGTGCCGAGCGGGTCGTCCATACCGTCACCGGTGAGTACGGCACGCTCGGCGGTGGTCATCGCGCGCTGTAGACCGCTTCCACCAGCGCCATCTTGCGCGGGTCGTCCGCGATGTTCGGGCCCATCCGGTTCATGACGTACCCCATGGCGATGTCCGCCTCGGGGTCGGCGAGCCCGCAGGAGCCGCCGAAGCCGTCGTGGCCGAAGGCCCGCGGGTTGGGTCCGTACGAGCCGCGCGGGCCGCTCAGCCACAGGCCCAGCCCGATCTCCGTGTCGTGGCCGAAGCCCGTGCCGAGCACCAGGTCCCGGCAGCTGCCCTGCCCCTCGCGGGCCCGCTCGGCGGCCTCGGGGGAGAGCACGCGGTGCTCGCCTGACCGGCCGCCCCGGGCGAAGATCCCGTACAGGGCGGCCACCGCGCGGGCCGTGCCGTGACCGTTGGCGGCGGGGATCTCGGCGGCCCGCCACTCGAGGGTGTTGGCCTGGGCCGCGCCGGGGCCCGGGTTGATCAGGGCCGCGAGGGCGACCGGCTCCAGCGCGGCGAACATCGCCGCCCGTTCGCCGTCGGGCTCGGCACGCGGGTGCACGAGTTCGGCGGCGCGTCCGGCTTCCTTCTCCGGCAGCCCCATCGTGAAGTCGATGCCGAGCGGCCCGGTGACCTCCCGGTGCAGGAACTCGCCCGGCAGCAGGCCGGTGACGCGCCGGACGACCTCGCCGACCAGGAAGCCGTACGTGATCGCGTGATAGCCGGACCGCGTGCCCGGCTCCCACCACGGCTCGGTCGCCGCCAGCCGCGCGCAGGTCAGTTCCCAGTCGTACAGCTCGGCGAAGGTGTGCGGCTCGCGCAGCCCGGCCAGCCCCGCGCGGTGCGAAAGAAGGTGGCGTACGGGAATGGCTTCCTTGCCGGCGGCTGCGAACTCCGGCCAGTACGACGCGACCGGGGCGTCAAGGTCGAGCAGCCCGCGGTCGGCCAGCAGATGGGCGCACAGCGCCGTCGGCCCCTTGGTCGTCGACCACACGTTGACCACCGTGTCCCGCTCCCAGGGCCGGCTGCGCCCGCCGTCGGCCCAGCCGCCCCACAGGTCGACCACGGTCTCCCCGCCGGCCAGCACGGTCACGGCCGCACCCAGCTCCCCGCGCTCCCGGAAGTTCTCCTCGAACGCGGCGCGCACGGCGGCGAACCGGTCGTCGCAGTGGCCATGGATCTGCGGCACGTTCCGAGGCGTGGGCTGGCTCATCGGCCCTCCAGGCGGCAGTCGGCTTTCGAGGAACGTACCGACTGGTCGGACTGGTGGGAAGAGGCCACGCGTGGCGAACCGGGCTGTCCGTGCCGGCACTCCGGCACGGACAGCCCCGCGGCGGCGTATCAGATGTTGACGCCGAAGTCCGTCGCGATGCCGCGCAGGCCCGAGGCGTACCCCTGGCCGACGGCACGGAACTTCCACTCCGCGCCGTTGCGGTAGAGCTCGCCGAAGACCATGGCGGTCTCGGTCGAGGCGTCCTCGGAGAGGTCGTAACGCGCGAGCTCCTTGTTGTCCGCCTGGTTGATGACCCGGATGAAGGCGTTGCGCACCTGGCCGAAGCTCTGGCCGCGGCTCTCGCCCTCGTGGATCGACACCGGGAAGACGACCTTGTCGACCTCGGCGGGAACCGTCGACAGGCCCACCTTGATCTGCTCGTCGTCGCCCTCGCCCTCACCGGTGAGGTTGTCACCGGTGTGCTCCACCGAGCCGTCGGGGCTCTTGAGGTTGTTGAAGAAGACGAAGTGCTGGTCCGACACGACCTTGTTGTTGACATCGACCAGCAGGGCGCTGGCATCGAGGTCGAAGTCGGTCCCGGTCGTGCTGCGTACGTCCCAGCCCAGGCCCACCGTGACAGCGGTCAGGCCGGGGGCTTCCTTGGAGAGCGAGACGTTGCCGCCCTTGGAGAGACTGACACCCATGAAGATCCCTGCTCAATCCGGCGCGGGCCGCGCCCTTTGACATCTCTTTGCCCAACCCGCCAACGCTTGCGCGGCCCGCTCAGTTCCCGTCGGTTCCCCTGAGTCCTCCGAATGGCGGCGCGACTGCTGCGTTTTTCGGGCGCGGCCCCCGGATCTCCGGCCGGACAGTCGGGTCAGCTGACCGGAATGACCAGTTCAGGGCGGTCCCACAGCACCGCGGGCGGGTTGGCGCGCTCGGTTCCGGTCCGCTCGCCGCCCACGCTCAGGTAGAAGCCCTCGGCCGGCGGGTGCGAGATCACGCGCACCCCGGAGATCCCCGCCGAGCGCGCCTCGCCGAGCATGTGCTCGGCCAGCAGACGGCCGATGCCGAGGCCCTGGGCGGAGTCGGCGACGAACATCAGGTCGAGCTCCGGCGGGTCGAGGACGAGGGCGTAGAACCCCAGCACCCGGCCGTCGTCGGGACCGACCGCCACGAAGACCCGGTGCGTCTCGATGTAGTCGGGCCCCACCCGGTAGCCGGCGACCATCGGGGCGTACTGGCCCTCGTAGGCGCGGGAACTGCGCACCAGCCTGGTGAGCCGCTTCGCGTCCCGTGCGGTGGCCCGCCGGATGGTCGTAATGCGTGAAGCCATATGGAGAGTATTACTCACCCCTCGTCGTCAAGGCGACAGCCGCCCGCCCCGCGAACCTCGCTGTTCATGCGACGGATCCGGCGGCCGACCCTCCCCGTCACCGGGACGACCGTCACCGCCGCCATGCTCCTTGCGCGATCGGCCACGAACCGGACGGAGAACGGCACCCTCATGCACTCCATAGCCACCGCCCTGACGCCCACCAGCTCGTACGTCACCTCCATCGCGGACTCCCAGGAACAGATCCGGGCGGCGCAGCGGCTGCGGTACCGGGTCTTCGGCGAGGAGATGGGCGCGACCCTCGACTCGCCCCTGCCCGGGCACGACATCGACGCGTACGACGACCTCGTGGACCACCTCGTCGTCACCGACAGCGCGACGGGCGAGGTGGTCGGCACCTACCGGCTGCTCCCGCCCGGGCGCACCGAACGGTCCTACTCCGACAGCGAATTCGACCTCCGGGCCCTGGACGGCCTGCGCCCCGCCATGATCGAAGCCGGCCGGTCCTGCGTACACCCGGATCACCGCTCGGGCGCGGTGATCAACCTCATGTGGTCCGCGCTCGCCCGCTACGTCCTGCTCTCCGGCCACCGCTACCTGGCAGGCTGTGCCTCCGTACCCCTGGCGGACGGCGGCACGGCCGCGGCCGGCGCCTGGCTGCTCGGCACGGCCAAGCACTCCTCGCCGCCCGAGCTGAGGGTCCACCCCCGCCGGCCCTGGACGCCCGTCGAACTGCCGAACAGGAAGCCGAGTTACGCCGACCTGCCGCCGCTGCTGCGGGGCTACTTCCGGCTCGGAGCGTGGATGTGCGGGGCGCCCACCCACGACCCCGAGTTCGACGTCGCCGACTTCTTCGTCCTGCTGGACATGAACCGGCTGGGGGACCGCTACCGTCGCTATTTCCTTGGCGAGACCGCGTGAACCCGTGGGCCGTGGACGCGGGATGCGGTCCTGACTGCGCCGCCCACGCCGCCCCGCAGGTACCGATGGCGGAGTCCGTACGCCGGTGGGCCGGGCTCGCCTGCGCGATCGCCCGGGCCGTGTCGAGGGGCGAGCGGCTCGCCGAACCCGAGGTGCTGCGCGAGAGGGCCGGGAGCATCCTCGGCGCCCTCGGCGTACGGCTGTTGGCAGGCCCGGGACCGCTGACCGTACCGGGCCGGACGTCAGGCCCCGGCACGCTGATCGTGGCCAATCACATCTCCTGGCTCGACGTCGTCGCCGTACTCGCCGTGGAGCCCGTGACCCTGCTGGCCAAGCGTGAGATCGGCCAGTGGCCGGTCGTCGGCACCCTCGCGCGGCGCGTGGGTGCCCGCTTCATCGACCGCGAGCGGCCGCGTGAACTGCCGTATGCCATGGCTGACTTGGCCTCGGCCCTTCGCTCCGGCCGGTCCGTACTGGTCTTCCCCCAGGCCACCACCTGGTGCTCGGCGCCCGGCGGCCCGTTCCGGCGGGCCGCGTTCCAGGCGGCGCTCGACGCGGGCGCGCCCGTCCGGCCGGTGACGATCGCGTACGAGCAGACGGGCGCCCCCAGCACGGTGGCCGCGTTCCTGGGCGAAGAGGACTTCGTCACCTCGCTGCGGCGGGTGGCCGGTGCGTCCGGTCTGGCGGTACGTGTCACCGCCCACCCACCGCTGCCCCTGACCGACCGGCGGTCGCTGGCCGCGGCGGCCAGGGCGGCCGTCGGCGGTCCGCAGCCGCTCGTGCGGTCGGGCGGGGGTGTGGGCGGGACGGACTTGGCTTGACGCCCTACGGCGCCGCGAGCTGGGCGGCGAGTCCGTCGAGGATCAGGCGCAGGCCCAGTTCGAAGCCGCGGTCGTCGAGGGCGGCGAGGCCGTCCGGATGGGCGTCCGACGACTCCAGGGAGTCGGCGAGGGCCGGGTAGTCGGGGCGGTAGCCGGCCGGGGTGCGCGTGAATCCGGCGGCGAACGTCTCGAGGGCGGAGCCGAGGACGAGGTAGTCGAAGGCGGCGGCTGCCTCCGCCGCCCGTTCCGGAGTGCACCCCGCACGTATGAGGGTGGACAGCAGGGCGTCGTAACCCCGCAGGGCCTTGTCGGCCTCGACCCGGCGGCGGGCGACCAGGGCGATCACGTTCGGGTGGCGCAGGTACACCCGGCGGTATCCGCGCGCGTACTCGGCGAGACCCTCGCGCCACCGCGGGTCCTGGAGCGGGCGGAGATCGATCTCCTCGTTGATGAGTTCCGAGGCCGCGTCCAGCAGGTCGTCCTTGGAGGCGACGTGGTGGTAGAGCGAGGCGCCACGGACTCCGAGACGCTCCGCGAGCGCCCGCATTTTGAGGGCCTGAGGGCCTTCCTCGTCGAGGAGTTCCAGCGCGGCGCGCGCGATGATCGCGCGGCTCAGCAGCGGCTGACTCGGTCGGGCCATGGTGGCGGCTCCCCCTCTTTCGCCGGTCAGGTTACTCGGCGGCAGGGGCTTCACAAGAGGACGGGGGCGGGTTACGGTCCCCGCAGTCCATAAACCTAACAACGTTAGATTTAGGTCGGCAGTGCGATGCCGGCCGTCTCCCCCGCCTGCCCCTGCCCTCCGAGGTTGCCCCATGTCAAAACCCTCTTCGCGCGGCCCGGCGGCGGCCGCTCAGCACGACACCGCCCCGCATGCCGCCGCCCCGCAGGACACCGACTCGGCCCGGCTGAGCGACCTGGGATACCAGCAGGAGCTGCGCCGCAGTCTCGGCATCCTGGGGAACATCTCCATGGGCTTCGCCGTCGTCTCACCGGTGGTCGCGCTGTACGCGGTGTCCATGGTCGGAACGATGATCGCCGGGCCCGCCTGGGTGTGGGCGCTGCCCGTCGTCCTGCTCGGCCAGTGCCTGGTCGTCAACGTCTACTCCGAGCTGGCGTCCCAGTGGCCGCTGACCGGCGGCCCGTACCAATGGGGACGACGGCTCCTCGGTCCGACCTTCGGCTGGCTGAGCGGCTGGGTGTGGCAGTTCGCGGTGATGTTCGGCAACACCACCGTGGCCTACCTGGCCGCGCCCTGGGTCTTCGCCCTCATCGGGGTCACGCCCACACCGGGGACGATGGTGGCGGTGGCCGCCGGCATCCTCCTCGCCTGCATGCTGGTCAACGCCTTCGGCATCAGGATCCTCAGCTGGTTCGTGTCGCTGGGCATCGCCGCCGAGGCGGTGGCGTCGGTACTGGTCGGCTTCGCCCTGCTGCTGTTCTTCCGCGAGCACGGTTTCGCGATGTTCACCGGGACGCTCGGGGCCGAGCAGCTGTCCGGCGGCTCCACCGCGATGGCGTTCCTCGCCGTCCTCGCCGTCGCCGGCTGGGGCTTCATCGGCTTCGACGCCTGCGTCTCGACGGCCGAGGAGACGAAGGACGCCGGCCGCCAGGTCCCGCGCGCCATGTGGTGGGCGCTGCTCAGCGTCGGCGTCGTCGTCATCCTCAACGCCATGGCGGTCGCCCTGGCCCACCCGGACCCGGCGGCCGTGGTGGCGGGGGAGGACCTGGACCCCGTGACGACTGCCGTGGTCTCGTCGTTCGGCTCCTGGTCCGACAAGCCGTTCGTGCTCGTCGTACTGATCGGATTCCTCGCCTGCGCCATGGCGTCCCAGGGCGGTGCGGCCCGCGGCGTGTACTCACTGGCCCGCGACGGTGTCTTCCCCTTCTCCCGGTACGTACGGAAGGTGAACCGGCGCCAGGCCCCGATCGGCGGACTCATCGCCTCCACCGTGGTCAGCTGCTCCGCCCTGCTGCTCGGCCTCGACGCCACCGCCATCGGCAGCCTGATCGCCTTCGGCACGGCGGCGACCTTCCTGCCGTTCTTCCTCGTCTCACTGGCCGCGCTCATCGCGCGCCTGCGCGGCACCTGGGTGCCGTCCGGACACATACGCCAGGGGCGCAAGGGCACCTTCCTCAACATCCTCGCGGTGCTGTGGACGGCCTTCGAGGTCGCCAACGTCTGCTGGCCCCGCGCCATCCTGGCCCCGCCCGGTGCCCCCTGGTACCAGGTCTGGGCCGGACTTCTGGGCACCGGCGTCGTGATCACCGCCGGTCTCCTCTACCTGCTCGTCAGACGGCCCCAGGACAAGCTCCGCGCCGCCGAACGGATCGCGGCGGGTCCCGGCGCGCCGCAGCGGCCCGCCGAGCTCGCGCCCGAGCCGTCCTGATCCTGGCGGGCGGCGAAGCAGACATACGGGTGGGGCCGGCCGGAGAGAACTCCGGCCGGCCCCACCCGCGTTGTGCGTACGGTGCTCAGACGCGGCGGTGGCGGCCGTAATAGCCGCCCACCTGCTCGTGGTAACCGGCGTCGCCGATGTGCTTGTCCTTGTCGAACTCGGGCGCGTCCTTGATCTGCGCCTTGGTCCGGTCGACGTAGATCTTCTCTTCGGCGGCGTCGACGCGCGTTACGGTGCCGGCCGGCAGCAGTACGTGCTTGCCGAAGATCCAGACTCCCGTGTCCACGACGAGGTACGAGGACCCGACCTCGTCGGAGTGCTTGTCCACCTTCCCGATGCTGCCGTCGGTCGCCTCGACCTTGTATCCGGTCAGAGTGTTGCCCGCGGTGTGCCCGGTCGTCGGCTGGTAGCCCCAGATGTCGCTCATACTCAATGGCTCCTTTGTGTCGACGCGGTGTATCCAATTCATCGTGTGTCCGGGATTCGCGGACTTACACAGGAGCAATGCCACGTTTGAATCATGCGTTTGTGGTGAGACGCAACAGCGTCCAATGTTTTCGACCGGCAGGACGTGAGTGTTGTGGCTGGCAAGAAGAACGAGAAGTCCAAGGCGAAGGCCGAGCAGGTCAAGGGCAAGGTCAAGGAAGCCACGGGCCGGGCAGTGGGCAACGAATCCATGGAAACCGAAGGCCGGGCGGGCCAGGCCAAGGGCGACGCGCGCCAGGCGAAGGAAAAGATCAAGGACACCTTCAAGCACTGACCTCCACAGCAGGCCGCGTCCGGGCCGGACAGATCACATCAGATCTGTCCGGCCCGGACGCCGTCTTGTCCCGTCCCCGGGTGGTCGCCCGGTCCGTCGTGGTGACCGGCGAGAGGGGTCGGGGAGAGGGTGGTGCTTTCCTCGCCGGGTTCCAGGAGGGTGTCCGCCGGGCCGACGATCAGTGGGTCGGGTTCACCGACTGCCTTGTCGTCCCTGTCCGCATAGTCGAATCGCCACAGCAGACTGCGCATCGCTTCCAGCCGGCCGCGCTTCTTGTCATTGGTCTTCACGACGGTCCACGGCGCGTGAACGGTGTCGGTGGCCCGGAACATGTCGATCTTCGCCGCCGTGTACGCGTCCCACAGATCCAGCGAAGCGAGATCGGTCGGCGACAATTTCCACTGCCTTACCGGATCCACTTGCCGGATGGCGAAACGGGTGCGCTGCTCGTTTCGGGAGACGGAGAACCAGAACTTCACCAGCCGAAATCCGTCCTCGGTCAGCATGCGCTCGAACAATGGGGTCTGTTCGAGGAAGTGCTCGGACTCGGCCGGAGTGCAAAAGCCCATCACGCGCTCCACTCCCGCGCGGTTGTACCAGGAGCGGTCAAAGAAGACCATCTCTCCCGCTGACGGGAGATGGGCGACGTACCGCTGGAAATACCACTGACCGGCCTCGCGTTCGGTCGGCTTCTCCAGAGCCACGACGCGGGCGCCGCGGGGATTGAGCCGCTCGGTGAACCGATGGATCGTGCCGCCCTTGCCGGCCGCGTCACGCCCCTCGCAGACCACGACGAGCCGCTGCCCCGTGTCCTTGACCCACCGCTGCAGCTTGAGCAGTTCGATCTGCAGCAGCCGCTTGCTCTGCTCGTACTCCTGGCGCCGGAGCTTGCGGTCGTACGGGTAATTCTCCCGCCACGTCCGCAGCGGCCGGCCCTCGTCGTCAAGCAGGACGGGCCGCTCGGGGCGACGGTTGTCGACCGTCAGCCCATCGAGCAGCGCTTCGTCCTCGGCGCCGGTCAGGGCCGCGAGGGCGGGGCCGAGACGGATGAACTCCCGTAATGCGCCATCACACTCTCCAGACCAGCCGATTGTCTTCCTTCTGGGGACCGAGTGCCCACGCCCTGTCTGTCTACTCGCTACTCGCCATGGTTCGGCACTCGATGATGTCCACCGGGCTTTGCAGCAGATCCGTTTGCCGTGCGAGGGGAAGATCCTGTGCGACTGCGGCCTCCGCGGCGACGGCGCGAGAGGTCACTTCGTCTGCCTGCGGGCCTGCTTCACCTCGCGGTCGATCGCCCAGGCGTCGCCGACCGGCCCGAGGTGGCCGAGCTTGTCGGGGTTGATCACCGAGCGGATCGTCTGGATCTGCCCGTCGAGCACCTCGACGGCGCAGCCGTTGATCCGACTCACGCGCAGGGCCACCAGCTCCTGCGTCGTGGCCGTCGGTGACTTCACCCCTGAGACGAGACAGCCCGTACCCCTGTGACACGGCGACGTGTGACCCACGTCTCCCCGCGTCCCGGGTCGGGACATGTCACAGGCCGAGTCGCTGTCTCGTCTCGGGTGCTGAAGACCTCGAGCAAGGAGTTGATGATGAACGTCGCGCTGTGGATCACCGCCGGAGTACTGGCCGCTGTCTGTCTGGTCGGCAGTGCCAAGATGTTCGTGGCGTGGGGCCGTTTCGGCCCGGAGTCCTTCACCGGCTGACCACCCAGCGGCAACCGTGCCTCTGGTGCCCGGTAGTTCGAGTCTGAGCGCAGGGAAGGCCCTGACAGCGCCGAAGGATGCGGAGGCGCTGGTCAGGGCCTAGGTGCTCAGCATTCGATGATGTTCACCGCGAGGCCGCCGCGTGCGGTCTCCTTGTACTTGACCGACATGTCCGCGCCGGTCTCCTTCATCGTCTTGATGACCTTGTCCAGGGACACCTTGTGGCTGCCGTCGCCGCGCATCGCCATCTTCGCCGCCGTGACCGCCTTGACCGCCGCCATGCCGTTGCGCTCGATGCACGGGATCTGGACGAGGCCGCCGACCGGGTCGCAGGTCAGGCCCAGGTTGTGCTCCATGCCGATCTCGGCCGCGTTCTCGACCTGCTCGGGGGTGCCGCCGAGGACCTCGGCGAGTGCGCCGGCCGCCATCGAGCAGGCGGAGCCGACTTCGCCCTGGCAGCCGACCTCGGCACCGGAGATGGAGGCGTTCTCCTTGAAGAGCATGCCGATCGCACCGGCGGAGAGCATGAAGCGGACCACGCCCTCCTCGTCGGCGCCCGGCACGAAGTTCATGTAATAGTGCAGTACGGCCGGGATGATGCCGGCGGCGCCGTTCGTCGGGGCGGTGACGACGCGGCCGCCCGCGGCGTTCTCCTCGTTGACCGCCATCGCGTAGAGCGTGATCCACTCCATCGCGAGCGCCAGCGGGTCGCCCTCGGAGCGCAGCTTGCGCGCGGTGTTCGCGGCGCGGCGGCGCACCTTCAGGCCGCCGGGCAGGATGCCCTCCTGGGACATGCCGCGCGAGACGCAGTCCTGCATGGCGCGCCAGATCTCCAGCAGCCCCTCGCGGATCTCGGGCTCCGTGCGCCAGGCCTTCTCGTTCTCCAGCATCAGGGCGGAGATCGACAGGCCGGTCTCGTTGGCCATGCGCAGCAGCTCGTCGCCGGTGCGGAAGGGGTACTTCAGTACGGTGTCGTCGAGCTTTATCCGGTCCTCACCGACCGCGTCCTCGTCCACGACGAAGCCGCCGCCCACCGAGTAGTACGTCTTCTCCAGCAGCGGCGCGCCCTCGGCGTCGTACGCCCACAGCGTCATGCCGTTGGCGTGGTACGGCAGGGCCTTGCGGCGGTGCAGGATCAGGTCCTCGTCGAAGTCGAAGTCGATCTCGTGCGCGCCGAGGAGGTTGAGGCGCTTTTGCGCCTTGATCCGCTCGTACTCCTCGTCGGCGGTCTCGACGTCGACCGTGCGCGGGGAGTTTCCCTCCAGGCCGAGCAGTACGGCCTTCGGGGTCCCGTGGCCGTGGCCGGTCGCGCCGAGCGAGCCGAACAGCTCGGCGCGTATCGACGTGGTGTGGGCCATCAGGCCGTCGTTCTTGAGGCGGCCCACGAACAGGCGGGCGGCGCGCATCGGGCCGACCGTGTGGGAGCTGGAGGGGCCGATGCCGATCGAGAACAGGTCGAAGACCGAGATGGCCACGGGTAACTCCTAAGGGGTGGGTAGACGCCGTTGTCTGCCTGCGGGGGTGGTGCAGATGATCAAGGCGGGGCAACACGGTGCGGGGCACCGCACTCACTGTTCAGTGTGCGCGGTGCCCCGATATTCAGTCTGTGTCGTACGTAACTACTTCAG
Source organism: Streptomyces sp. TRD_SC_5 (assembly GCF_056836825.1). Lineage (NCBI taxonomy): Bacteria > Bacillati > Actinomycetota > Actinomycetes > Kitasatosporales > Streptomycetaceae > Streptomyces > Streptomyces sp. TRD_SC_5. The sequence goes on from NZ_JBWZZS010000001.1 coordinate 5,197,841, forward strand.
ACCAGGGTAAAGCGGGTGCTTGCCGGCCAGGGCCGTGACCCGGGCGGCCAGGGCATCGGCGTCGTACGACGGCTTCAGCGCCTCGGCGATGATGTCCGCGACCTCGGTGAAGTCCTCGGTCTGGAAACCGCGGGTGGCCAGGGCCGGCGTACCGATCCGCAGACCCGAGGTGACCATCGGGGGACGGGGGTCGTTCGGGATGGCGTTGCGGTTGACCGTGATGCCGAGCTGGTGGAGGCGGTCCTCGGCCTGCTGGCCGTCGAGCTCGGAGTTCCGCAGGTCGACCAGGACCAGGTGGACGTCGGTGCCGCCGGTGAGGACGGACACGCCGTGCTCGGTGACGTCGGGCTGCACCAGGCGCTCGGCCAGAATGCGGGCGCCGTCCAGGGTGCGCTGCTGGCGCTCCTTGAACTCCTCGGAAGCCGCCACCTTGAAGGAGACCGCCTTCGCCGCGATGACGTGCTCCAGCGGGCCGCCCTGCTGACCCGGGAAGACCGCCGAGTTGATCTTCTTGGCGAGCTCCTGGGTCGACAGGATGACTCCACCGCGCGGGCCGCCGAGCGTCTTGTGCGTGGTCGTGGTGACGACATGGGCGTGCGGCACCGGGTTGGGGTGCAGGCCCGCGGCGACCAGACCGGCGAAGTGCGCCATGTCGACCATCAGGTACGCGCCGACCTCGTCCGCGATGCGGCGGAAGGCGGCGAAGTCCAGCTGACGCGGGTACGCCGACCAGCCGGCCACGATCAGCTTCGGCTTCGACTCCTTGGCGAGGCGCTCGACCTCGGCCATGTCGACCTCGCCGGTGGCGTCGTCCACGTGGTACGCGACCACGTTGTAGAGCTTGCCGGAGAAGTTGATCTTCATGCCGTGGGTCAGGTGACCGCCGTGCGCGAGGTTCAGGCCCATGATCGTGTCGCCGGGCTTGATCAGCGCGAACATCGCGGCCGCGTTGGCCTGGGCGCCCGAGTGGGGCTGTACGTTCGCGTGCTCGGCGCCGAAGAGCGCCTTGATGCGGTCGATCGCGATCTGCTCGACCACGTCGACGTGCTCGCAACCGCCGTAGTAGCGGCGGCCGGGGTAGCCCTCGGCGTACTTGTTGGTGAGTACGGAGCCCTGGGCCTCCATGACCGCGACCGGAGCGAAGTTCTCCGAGGCGATCATTTCGAGGGTGGACTGCTGGCGGAGCAGCTCGGCGTCGACGGCGGCGGCGACGTCCGGGTCGAGCTCGTGCAGGGGAGTGTTGAGAAGCGTCATCACGGTCCCGTTCGAGGTGTTAGTTGCCGGAGGAGAAGGCGTCGTACTCAGCGGCGGAGAGCAGGTCGCCCGGCTCGTCCGTGACGCGCACCTTGAAGAGCCAGCCGCCCTCGAAGGGGGCGGAGTTCACCAGCGACGGGTCGTCCACGACGTCCTGGTTGGCCTCGACGATCTCGCCGGTCACCGGGGAGTACAGGTCGCTGACCGACTTGGTCGACTCCAGCTCGCCGCAGGACTCGCCCGCCGTCACCGTGTCGCCGACCTCCGGGAGCTGGGCGAAGACGACGTCACCGAGCGCGTTGGCCGCGAACTCCGTGATGCCGACCGTCGCGACGCCGTCCTCGGCGGTCGACAGCCACTCGTGCTCCTTGCTGTAACGCAGCTGCTGGGGGTTGCTCATGACCTGAATTCTCCTGTACGCGGGGGAGTGCTGGTGAACGGGGAGGTTGTGCGGGGGGTCACTTCTGGCGCTTGTAGAAGGGCAGCGCGACGACCTCGTACGGCTCATGCGTACCGCGGATGTCTACGCCGATACCGGGCGTGCCCGGCGCCGCGTGCGCGGCATCGACGTACGCCATGGCGATCGGCTTGCCCAGCGTCGGGGACGGGGCGCCGGAGGTGACCTCGCCGATGACCTTGCCGTCCGCCACTACAGGGAAACCCGCGCGCGGGACGCGGCGGCCCTCGGCGATCAGGCCGACCAGCTTGCGCGGCGGCGCGGTCTCGGCGCGCTCGGCGGCGGCTTCGAGGGCGGCGCGGCCGACGAAGTCGCCCTCCTTCTCGAACTTCACGACCCGGCCGAGGCCCGCGTCGAACGGGGTGAGCGAGGTGGTCAGCTCGTGCCCGTACAGCGGCATGCCCGCTTCCAGGCGCAGGGTGTCGCGGCAGGAGAGGCCTGCGGGGACGAGGCCGGCGTCCTTGCCCGCTTCGGTCAGTGCCTGCCACAGCTGCTCGGCGTCGGCCGGGGCGACGAACAGCTCGAAGCCGTCCTCACCGGTGTAGCCGGTACGGGCGATGAGGGCGGGGACGCCGGAGACGGTGCCGGGGAGGCCGGCGTAGTACTTCAGACCGTCCAGGTCGGCGTCCGTGACGGACTTCAGAATCCCGGGGGACTCGGGGCCCTGGACGGCGATCAGGGCGTACGCGTCACGGTCGTCCCGTACGGCGGCGTCGAAGGCGGCGGCGCGCTCGGTGATGGCGTCGAGGACGATCTGGGCGTTGCCGGCGTTGGCGACGACCATGTACTCGGTTTCGGCCAGGCGGTAGACGATCAGGTCGTCGAGGATCCCGCCGTCCTCCTGGCAGATCATCGTGTAGCGGGCGCGCCCGATGCCGACCGTGCCGATGTTGCCGACGAGCGCGTAGTCGAGGGCGTCCACGGCCTGCGCGCCGGTGACCGTGATCTCGCCCATGTGGGAGAGGTCGAAGAGGCCGGCGCGGGTACGTACGGCGTTGTGCTCGTCGCGCTCGCTGGCGTACCGCAGCGGCATGTCCCAGCCCGCGAAGTCGGTCATGGTCGCGCCCAGCGAACGATGCAGCGCGTCGAGTGCGGTGTGACGGGGGACATTGCTCATGTGTGGGGCTCCCAGGGCATGACAGGCGAGGACAATCCTCCCCATCTGTCATCGGAACCTGAGAGGTTCACCGAGAGAGTGACTGTCTCGGCTTGCACCTTGGGTGGAGCCGCGACGAAGCGGCCCGCTTTTCAGATCTGCCTCGCCCGCGCGGTACGGGGCCTGAGAGATTCAAGGGAGGAACTTGCTCCTTCGGCGTCCTGGACACAGAGTGCCTTCGGACTCTCCCGCGCGGATTCAAGCGGCCGGTATGCAGTTGGCGCGCACATCATTGCACGGAAATGGACTTGTGACGCATTACCTTTTCTTTACACTTCTTGGGCAAGGGTGGGGGACACCCGACAGGGGGAAGACGATGACGTTCCAGCAGTCAGGTGTGTACGCGTCGACCACGGGCGCCGCGCACCGTGCGGTGCCCGACCAGCAGGGCGTGGCGGTGCCGGTTCCGGCACCGGTCAGGGCGGCCGCCCGGCGGCCCGCGCCGACCGTGCGCGATCTGCGCGGGCGCGCGGGGCGCAGCCCGCGGTCACTGGCCTTCGCGGCCGGGGACACGGTGGTCGTGTCCGGTCTGCCCGGCAGCGGCAAGAGCACGCTGATCCGGCGTACGGCGAGCACGGCGGCGCACCGTATCGACTCGCAGGACGTGCGTGAGCGCTGGGAGGCGCGGATGCCGCGGCTGCTGCCGTACGGGCTGTACCGGCCGCTGGTGCGCGCGGCGCACTACGGCGGGCTGTGGCGCGCGCTGCGCTCGGGCGACGGCGTCGTGGTGCACGACTGCGGTACGCAGGCCTGGGTGCGGCGCTGGCTGGCGCGCGACGCCCGCCGCCGGGGGGTCGCGCTGCACCTGCTGCTGCTCGACGTGACGGCCGATGTGGCGCGGGCCGGGCAGGAGGAGCGGGGCCGCGGCGTCTCGGGCTATGCCTTCGCCCGGCACCGGCGGGCGGTGGGCCGGTTGGTACGGGACGCGGAGGCGGGCCGGCTGCCGGCGGGGTGCGCGTCGGCGGTGCTGCTGGACCGGGATGCGGCGGGGGCGCTCGGGGTGATCGATTTCTCCGGAGTCTGAGGAGCGGGGCCCGGGCGGAGCCCTCGCGCGGCGGAGCCGCGAAATGGCACAGCGGGCAGAGGCGGGCAGGGGAACGGCTCCGCAGGGACAGCCCGCAGGGTGCCTCCCGCCCCGCGTTAAGGTCGTACCCGTGGACTACCCCGACTTCCCCATACCCGCCCACCCGCACGGCGGCAACGGCTGGCCCGGCAACGAGCTCGAAGAGGTACTCGGCGCCTCGCTCGGCAACCCCGCCGCCGGCGGCCGCATCGTCGAGGTGCTGGGGCGCAGCCAGGTATGGGTGCCGCTGCCGAACGGCGGCGGGCCCGACTCCCCGAACCTCGACCTGCCCACCGTGCAGATCCACGGCGAGGCGTACGTCCCCGTGTACAGCTCCGAGGAGCAGTTGCGCCACTGCGCCGGGCCCCACATGTCCTTCACCGTCGCGCCCGCCCGCGAGTTCGCCCGCGGGCTGCCGCCCCAGCTCGGCATCGCGGTGAACCCGGACGGCGCGGTCGGCGTGCCGCTGCCGCCGCCCGCCGTCGCCGAGCTCTGCCGGGCCGGGCGTACACCGCTGGACGGGCCGGCCAGTGGAGGCAGGGTGCGGCTCTTCGAGCCGGACTGGCAGGAGGAGCCCGTCGACTTCCTCGCCGCCGCCGCCGGGGAGTTCGAGGAGAGCGGTGTGGTGCTGACCGCCCGTCGCGCGCTCGCGAGCATCGAGGGCGGGCCCCCGGCGCTGTTCGTCGGCGTACAGCTGTCCTCCTGGGAGGGCGCCGACCGCAACGCTCCGATGGACGCCCTCGGCCGGGCGCTCGGCCGCGTCCAGGTGCCCTGGGAGGTCAACCTGATTCTGCTGGACGTGGCGGCCCAGGACCCCGTCGCCGGCTGGATGCTGGAAAAGGTGCGGCCCTTCTACACACGCGCCTGACTCGTGCTCTGTGTCAGTGCTGCCGCTTAAGCTGAAGCAACACGGTGGATCGAAGAGGGGCGGGACCCAGGGTGAGCGCGTCAGGCACTGCGGCGGCCGGGCAGGTCGAGCACATGCTGCGCCAGGTGACGCCCGGGCGGTACGACGCGTACGAGGCGCTGCTGCGCGCCCTCGCCGATCCGGCGGGCGGCCAGGTCTGGATGCTGCTCTGGCACGGCCAGGCGGGGTCCCCCGACGCCCAGTACGGAAACATGGACGTCGACGGCCTCGGCTACGCGCCGTGCGTCACCTCCGCCCAGGAGCTCGCCGCGAGCGGCTGGAGCCGGGCGTACGAAGTGGTGTCCGGCCGCGATGTCGCGCGCGCGCTCTTCTCCGACCGCTGGGGCATCTGGCTCAACCCGCACGCCCCCGGCGGCGGCGTCGGCATCCCCTGGCTCGATCTGCGGCGTATCGCGACCGGACTCGACCGGATGCCGGCAGGGCCGCTGCGGCTGTCCGAACCGGCCATCGAGATCCCCCAGTTCTACGCCCTGCTCACGCAGAACGCCCACCGTACGCCCGCGGTCCGCGCGCTGCGCCGTGCCTGGGTGCAGCCGGCGCTCGGGGCGCCCTATCTGGCTGTCGGACTCGATCTCTACGACACGAGCCAGCAGTCCGTCGACGCGGTGCGCGCGATGATGCAGCAGTCGATCGGCGTGGTCCCCGAGGGACTGCCCGTGTCCACCGTCGCGATGTCCGACGAGTACGACCCCGTCTCCATGTGGCTGCGCGCCAACGCCCGCCCGTTCTACGACCGCGAGGCCCACGCGCCCGCCGCCCCGGCCGCCCCCGGCTACGGCTACCCGCCGCAACGCCGCTGAACTGGGCCTGATGTCCGGGACGTCGATGCGTCACGCGGGAATGTCCCCTACCGGCTGGTTTGTTGGGTGTCCGGGTCTCGACTAGGTCTCACCGCTATCCGGACTGTTCTATTGCGGTGGGTGGCGTCTGTAGTGTGCGGCCATCATTACGTCACCACATGGCGAACCAGGGGTGGACCCATGCGAATATTCAAGTCCCGGGCCGTCCGGGCGATCACGACAGCGGTCGCTGTCGGCCTGATCGCCACGGGCTGTTCCAGCGAGCGGAACGAGGGTGGCGACAAGGGGAACGACAAGGACACCTTCGTATTCGCCGGCGCCGGTGACCCCGGTTCCCTCGACCCGGCCCTCGCGAGCGACGGCGAGACCTTCCGGGTCACCCGTCAGGCGTTCGAGGCGCTGCTCGAGCACGAGCCCGGCGGCAGCAAGCTCGTCGGTGGTCTCGCCGAGAAGTGGTCGAGCAACCCGGCCGGTACGGTCTGGACGTTCAACCTGCGGCAGGGCGTGAAGTTCCACGACGGCGAGGCGTTCAACGCCGAAGCGGTCTGCGCGAACTACAACCACTGGTTCAACTGGAAGGGCACGTACCAGTCCGGCGCGGTCTCGTACTACTGGCAGTCCATCATGGGCGGCTTCGCGAAGAACGAGGACAAGGAAGCCCCGAAGGCGAACTACAAGTCCTGCACCGCCAAGGACGACAACACGGCCGTCATCGAGGTCAACGAGCCCTCGGCCAACCTCCCCGGCGGATTCTCCCTCCAGGCCCTCGCGATCCACTCGCCGAAGGCGCTCGAGGAGTACGAGAAGCAGGACGCGAGCGCCAAGGGCGACGCGATCACGTACCCCAAGTACAGCCAGGAGGCCGGCACGGTCGCCGGCACCGGCCCGTACAAGATCGTCAAGTGGAACAAGGGCAACAAGGAAGTCTCCCTCCAGCGCTTCGACGACTACTGGGGCGACAAGGCCAAGGTCAAGAACCTGGTCTTCCGGACGATTTCCACCGAGGAGACCCGCCGTCAGGCGCTGCAGGCCGGTGACATCGACGGCTACGACCTCGTGGCTCCGGCCGACGTGAAGACGCTGGAAAAGGACGGCTACAAGGTCCCGACCCGTGACGTCTTCAACATCTTCTATGTCGGGATGAGCCAGGGGGCGAACAAGGCGCTGAAGAAGCCCGAGGTCCGCCAGGCCATCACGCACGCGATCGACCGTGAGAACCTCGTCAAGACCCAGCTGCCCGAGGGCGGAAAGGCCGCGACCCAGTTCATGCCCGACACGGTCGCCGGCTTCTCGGACAAGGTGAAGACGTACCCCTTCGACACCGACAAGTCGAAGGAGCTCCTCAAGCAGGCCGGTGAGGAGAAGCTGAAGGTCGAGTTCTGCTACCCGACCGAGGTCACCCGCCCGTACATGCCTGCCCCGCAGGACATGTTCGAGCTGATGAAGGCCGACCTGGAGAAGGCCGGCATCACGGTGGTCCCGAAGGCGATGAAGTGGGCCCCGGACTACCTGGACGCCACCGAAGCCGGCTCGTGCGCCCTGCACATGCTCGGCTGGACCGGTGACTTCAACGATGGCTACAACTTCATCGGCACCTGGTTCAGCGGGCCCGACAAGCAGTGGGGCTTCAAGGACAAGAAGGTCTTCGACGCGGTGAACGCCGCCTCGAAGGTCACCGACGCCGCCGGTCGCACCGAGGCGTACAAGAAGGCCAACGAGACGATCATGGCGTACGCCCCGGGCGTGCCGATCTCGTCGTCCCCGCCGGCCATCGCATTCGCCAAGAACGTCAACCCGCCGAAGGTCTCCCCGCTGACGCAGGAGAACTTCGCCGAGGTCTCCTTCAAGTAATCGCACACCTGCGGTTCCGCCCGGCCACCGCGATCCGGTGGCCGGGCGGAACCGCATCGACGCACGTGAGAAAGGGGCATGCGGGGTGCTGCGACTTGTCGTAAGAAGACTTCTCCAGCTCATTCCCAGCCTGCTCGGCCTGTCGGTTCTGCTCTTTCTGTGGCTGAACCGACTGCCCGGCGGACCCGCCTCAGCGATCCTGGGCGAGCGGGCGACCGAAGCCGAAGTAGCGAGAATCAACCGGGCACTGGGCCTCGACGAGCCGGTCCATGTCCAGTACTGGCGCTTCCTCAAACGAATCTTCGAGCTGGACCTCGGAACCTCCACCCAGACCGGGCAGCCGGTGTGGGAGGAGTTCACCCTGCGCTTCCCGGCCACCGTGGAACTCAGCGTCGCCGCGATCCTGATCGCCGTGGTCGTCGGCATTCCGATGGGCTACCTGGCGGCCAAGCACCGCGGCGGCTGGCTGGACGTCGCTTCGGTGTCCGGATCGCTCCTTGGCATCTGCATCCCGGTGTTCTTCCTGGCCATGCTGCTGCGGGGCATCTTCTCCGTCCAACTGCACTGGTTCCCGAGCCAGGGCCGGCTCACCACCGGCATCGACGCCACCGACGTCACCGGATTCGCCGTCCTGGACGGGTTGTTGACCGGCGAGTTCGACGCGAGCTGGGACGCCCTCCAGCATCTGATCCTGCCGGCCGTCGCGCTGGCCTCCATCCCGCTGGCCGTCATCGTCCGGATGACCCGCGCGAGTGTCCTGGAGGTGCTCGGCGAGGACTACGTCCGCACCGCCGAGTCCAAGGGCCTCGACAAGCGGGTCGTGCGCGGCCGCCACGTACTGCGCAACGCGCTGCTGCCCGTGATCACCGCGATCGGCCTGCTGACCGGCAGTCTGCTGTCGGGGGCCGTGCTCACCGAGTCGGTGTTCGACTTCGGCGGCATCGGCTCCTTCATCCGTACGGCGATCGACGGCCGTGACTACCCGGTGCTCGTCGGGTTCATTCTCTTCATCGCGATGGTGTACGTGCTCATCAACCTCCTGGTCGACCTCGCGTACAGCATCATCGACCCCAGGGTGCGGGTGCACTGACGTGACGATTCTGACCAACAAAGCGGACAAGATCGACCGCCTTGCGGAGCTGACCCAGAGCTCCGAGACGGTCACGGGCTCCAGCCTCTGGCGCGAGGCCTTCCGCCGGATGCGGGCCAGCAAGATGGCCGTCATCGGAGCGGTGATCATCGCGACGTTCGTGCTCGTCTCGGTCGTCGGACCGTGGGTCGCACCGCATGCCCCCACCGCGCAGATCTGGCGCAGTGAGGTCTTCCCCAACCAGGGCAAGTTCGTCGGCATGCGCGGCGAGAACTGGTTCGGCCTGGACCACCTGGGCCGGGACATGTTCTCCCGGTGGCTCGTCGGCGCCCGGCAGACGCTGCTCGTCGGTGTGGTGTCGATGCTCATCGGCCTGGTCATCGGGGCTTTGATCGGTGTGCTCTCCGGAGCCGCCGCCACCCTCGGCGGCAAGTCGGGCCAGCGGGTCGACACCGTCATCATGCGCGTCACCGACATCATGCTGTCGCTGCCCTCGCTGCTGCTGGCCGTCTCCATCGCCGCTGTCCTCGGGCAGTCCCTGACCACCGTGATGATCGCCGTCGGTGTCGTCCAGATCCCCATCTTCGCCCGCCTGCTGCGGGGTTCGATGCTGGTCCAGGGCGGTTCGGACTACGTGCTCGCCGCGAAGGCGGTCGGGATCAGGCGCAGGCGGATCGTCCTCACCCAGATCCTGCCGAACTCCCTGAGCCCTGTGATCGTCCAGGCCACGCTCAGCCTCGCCACCGCGATCATCGAGGCGGCCGCGCTGTCCTACCTGGGCCTGGGCAACCCCGATCCGGCCATCCCCGAGTGGGGCGTCATGCTCTCCCAGGCCCAGCGCTTCTTCGACAACGACCCGATGATGGCCGCCTACCCGGCCATCGGGATCATCATCACCGCTCTCGGCTTCACCCTGCTCGGCGAGGCCATGCGCGAAGCCCTCGACCCGAAGTTGCGAGGCTGAAATCCCATGTCACTGCTTTCTGTTGAGGAACTCAGCGTCACTTTCGTCGCGCGGGACCGCAAGGACTCGACCGCGGTGGACGGCGTCTCCTTCGATGTCGACCAGGGCCAGGTCGTCGGCCTGGTGGGCGAGTCGGGCTGCGGCAAGTCCGTGACCTCGCTCGCGCTGATGGGCCTGCTGCCCGCCAAGGGCGTGAAGATCGGCGGACGAGCCGACTTCGACGGCAAGAACCTGCTCACCATGAGTCAGCGAAACCTGCGGGACATGCGCGGCAGCCAGCTGGCGATGATCTTCCAGGACCCGCTGTCCTCGCTGAACCCGGTCGTCCCGATCGGCATCCAGGTCACCGAGATCCTCCAGCGCCACCGCGGACTCAAGGGCGAGAAGGCCCGCAAGGAAGCGGCCGCACTGCTCGACCGGGTCGGCATCCCCGACCCGGCGCGGCGGCTCAAGGAGTATCCGCACCAGCTCTCCGGCGGCATGCGCCAGCGCGCACTCATCGCCATGGCGGTGGCCTGCGCCCCCCGAATGCTGATCGCCGACGAGCCGACGACCGCCCTGGACGTGACCATCCAGGCGCAGATCCTGGAGCTCCTCAAGGAGCTGGTCGACCAGGAGGGCACCGCGCTGCTGATGATCACGCACGACCTCGGTGTCGTCGCCGGCATCTGCGACCAGGTCAATGTCCTCTACGCGGGACGGGCGGTGGAATCGGCGGGCCGCCGCGAGCTGTTCGCCCACCCCACCCACCCGTACGCCCACGGTCTGCTCGGGTCCATCCCGCGGCTCGACGCACCGCGCGGGGAGCCGCTCAACCCGATCCGCGGCTCCATCAACGACAAGATCGCCTGGGCCGACGGCTGCGCCTTCGCACCCCGGTGCGACCACTACTCGATGGAGTGCCTGACCGGCACACCCGCACTGACCGAACCACGCACGGCCGGACACCAGGTGCGCTGCGTCAACCCCGTCCTGCCCAAAGCGGAGGTCCCGGCATGAGTCTTCTCGAACTGGACGACGTCAAAGTCCACTTCCCGATCAAGACGGGCCTCTTCTTCGACCGTACGGTCGGCCATGTCTACGCGGTCGACGGCGTCTCGCTCAGCATCGAGGCCGGCCAGACGTACGGCCTGGTGGGGGAGTCGGGGTGCGGCAAGAGCACGCTCGGCCGCGCCGTGCTGCGACTGAACGACATCACCGCCGGCGGGGTCGTCTTCGACGGGACCGACCTCGCCAAGCTTCCGCCGGAAGAGATGCGAACGTTTCGCCGCCGGCTCCAGATGGTCTTCCAGGACCCGCTGGGCAGCCTCAACCCGCGGCAGAACATCGAGTCGATCCTCTCCGAGGGCATGGCCGCCCACGGCATCGGCAAGGACCAGGCCGAGCGCCGGGCGAAGATCGAGAAGATCCTCGCCAAGGTCGGACTGCCCGCCAACGCCACGTCCCGGTACCCGCACGAGTTCTCCGGCGGACAGCGCCAGCGCATCGGCATCGCGCGAGCCCTGGTCCTCGAACCCGACGTGATCATCTGCGACGAGCCCGTCTCGGCGCTCGACGTGTCGATCCAGGCACAGGTCATCAATCTCCTGGAAGAACTCCAGAAGTCCCTGGGGCTGACCTATCTCGTCATCGCCCACGACCTCGCCGTCGTCCGGCACATCTCCGACGTCATCGGGGTCATGTACCTGGGCGGGCTGGTCGAGGAGGCGCCGAGCGACTCGCTGTACGCCGGGCCCCGGCACCCTTACACCAAGGCGCTGATGTCCGCCGTACCGGTGCCCGACCCCGAGGTCGAGGACCGGCGCGAGCGCATTCTGCTGCACGGTGATCTGCCCTCCCCGGCGAACCCGCCGACAGGCTGCCGGTTCCACACCCGCTGCCCGTGGGTGCAGGAGACGAAGTGCGCCACGGAACGCCCGGTGCTGACGGACATGGGCGACGGCCACAAGGTGGCGTGCCACTTCGCCGCGGAGATCGAGGCCGGGACGGTGAAGCGGACCCTGGCCACCGGGATCGAGGCCGTGGTCGCCACGGAGGCCGTCGCCTCCGAGGCTGCGGAGACGGCCGAAAGCGCCCTGACCGTACCGGCCCAGGCCCCCGCGGCCGGGTCCCCGGGCGCGGGGGACACCGGCAAGGATTAGAACCGGCACAATTGCCCGGTGTTCCAGGAACTCTTCACGCCCTCCGTCCAGCATTCGCTCGACCTCGCCGGGATCTTCGTCTTCGCGATCTCCGGCGCGCTGCTCGCCGTACGCAAGAACTTCGACGTCTTCGGCATCGTGGTGCTCGCAGAGGTCACCGCGCTGGGCGGAGGGCTGTTCCGAGACCTCATCATCGGCGCGGTGCCGCCGGCCGCCTTCACCGACCTCGGGTACTTCATCACCCCGCTGATCGCGGCCACGCTGGTCTTCTTCCTGCACCCCGAGGTGGAGCGCATCCAGGGCGCGGTCAACGCCTTCGACGCGGCCGGGCTCGGGCTCTTCTGTGTCACGGGCACCACCAAGGCGTACGACTACGGGCTCGGCCTGACCGCTTCGGCGGCCCTCGGCCTGGCGACCGCAGTCGGCGGCGGCGTACTGCGTGACGTACTCGCCAACGAGGTGCCCTCGCTGCTGCGCTGGGACCGTGACCTGTACGCCGTACCGGCGATCGTCGGGGCCGCGATGGTCGCCCTGTGCATCCGCTTCGACATGCTGAACGCCCTGACCAGCGGGATCGCCGTCGTCACCGCTTTCACGCTGAGACTGCTGGCCATGCACTTCCACTGGCGGGCGCCGCGCGCCTGGCACCGGAGCTCGGCGAAGGCCGAGGAAAAATCCGAGGCCACCACTTAGCTACCGCTTAGTAACGTGTCGGTGTACGGTGCATGCCATGGCACAGGCATCCATCGGGGACAGTGAGTTCGACCGCGACACCGCCCTCTCGGCGCGGGAACCGGGCGTCTACGACGCGGAGCTCTCCGCGGGCTGGACGATCATCCACGCCGTCAACGGCGGCTACCTCCTCGCCCTGCTCGGCCGGGCGCTCGGCGACGCGCTGCCGCACTCCGACCCGTTCACGGTCTCGGCGCACTACCTGACGCCGTCCGTGCCCGGCAAGGCGGTCATCCGGACGCAGACCGTCCGCACCGGACGCACCCTCTCCACCGGTCAGGCCTCCCTCTTCCAGTACGCCGACGACGGCACCGAGGTCGAGAGGATTCGCGTCCTCGCCTCCTACGGCGACCTCGACGCCCTGCCCGACGACGTCCGCACGACCGCGAGCCCGCCGGACATGCCGCCGTACGAGCACTGCCTCGGCACCGAAGCCGGGCCCGCCGCCATCCCGGGCAGCTCGGCCATCACCGAGCGGCTCAACATCCGGCTCGACCCCGCTACCGTCGGCTGGGCCGTCGGCGCGCCCTCCGGCAAGGGCGAGATGCGCGGCTGGTTCGGCCTCGCCGACGGCCGCGACGCCGACCCGCTCTCGCTGCTGCTCACGGTCGACGCCCTGCCGCCGACCTCGTTCGAGCTGGGCCTCAAGGGGTGGACGCCGACCGTCGAGCTCACCACCCACATACGCTGCCGGCCAGCCCCGGGACCGCTGCGCGTCTCCATCACCACCCGCAACCTCGCGGGCGGCTTCCTGGAGGAGGACGCGGAGGTCTGGGACAGCGCGGACCGGCTCGTCGCCCAGTCCCGGCAGCTCGCTCGGGCGCCGCGCGGCTGATTCCCGCCCGGCCGGCCCCGGCCCTCCGGGCAGGATGGGCGCCGTGAAATCAGAACGGCTGCTCTCGATACTGCTCCTGCTCCAGACCAGGGGACTGGTCCCGGCCGCTGAGCTGGCCGAGCGCCTCGAAGTCTCCGTACGCACCATCTACCGCGACGTCGAGTCGCTGTCGGCGTCGGGCGTCCCGGTGTACGCCGAGCGCGGGCGGCACGGCGGGATCGCGCTGCTGCCCGGGTTCCGCACGGATGTGACGGGGCTGACCCGTGACGAGTCGCGGGCCCTGTTCGTACTGGCCGCGCAGGGCGCGCACACCGCGCTCGGGCTCGACGAGGCGCTCGGGTCCGCGCTGCGCAAGGTGATGGCGGCGCTGCCCGAACCGCACCGCCCCGGAGCGGAGTCGACGAGCCGGCGCGTCCTCGTCGATCCGCTGCGGTGGCGCGCGCCGCAGGCCGAGGTCGATCTGGCCCAGTTGCAGGGCGCGGTGTTCGCCGACCGCCGGCTGCGGCTGCGCTACCGGCACAGCGGGGCGGACGAGGTGCGGACGTACACCGTCGATCCGTACGGACTCGTCGTCAAGGCGGGCGTCTGGTACCTCGTGGCGGACCACGAGGGCGCCCCGGCCCTCTACCGCGCCGACCGTGTGCACGCGGCCGCGCCCACCGACCAGCCCGTCCGGCGGCGGGCCGGGGTGGAACTGGCGGACGCCTGGGCGGTGTTGCGGCGCCGGGTGGAGGAGCGGTCGGCAGAGGTGCGGGTGCGCGCCAGGGTGATGCTGTCCCGGCTGGGCCTGTTCGTACGCGTCCATGCCCAGCACCTGACAGCGGAGCCGGAGCCGCTGGACGAGCAGTGGGCGGCGGTCGAGCTCGCTTTCGGCTCGGTGCCGGAGGCGCGGTCGCTGCTGGCGTTCGGGGAGCGCGTCGAGGTGCTTTCGCCGCCGGAGGTGAGGGCGGAGCTGGCCAGGGCGTCGGCGGCGGTCGTGGAGCTGTACGGGGGCGGGGCCGGTCTCAGTAGAGCCGGTGGCGGCGAGGCCGGTCTCAGTCCAGCCAGTGGCGGCGGCCGAGGCTGACCAGGCGCAGCTGGCGGCGCGCGAGGGATGCGGCGGCCTCGACGCGCTCGTCGCCGTACGGCTCGGCCTCCAGGAACGCGGACGCGGTCATCACCATGTGGTCCACGTAGACGTGCGCGAGCATCCGCAGGTCCTCCTCGCTCCAGCCGGCCGAGTCGGGCTGGGTGGTGAGCCAGGCCGCCACCTCGTCGGCGAACAGGCGCAGTTGCTCGCCTATCGCGGTGCGGACCCGCTCCACGCCACCGTGGCGTTCGCGGGCGATGAACCGGACGTGGGCGGGGTACGCGTGGACGAGGCGGGCCATGAGGCCGACCGTGCTGTCGATGCGCTCGGCGCTGTCGCCGGTCGCGGCGAGGGTCGCGCGGATCACCTCGTGCAGGCTGCCGAGGGCCTCGTCGACGAGGGCGACGCCGAGGTCGGCCGTGTCCCGGAAGTGCCGGTAGAACGCGGTCGGTGCGACGCCGACGGCGCGGGTGACCTCGCGCAGGCCCAGGCTGCTCAGGCTCTGGTCCTCGAGCAGGGTGAGGGCCGCCTCCATGAGGGCCCGGCGGGTCTTCTGCTTCTGGGCCTGGCGGATCCCGGCGGTGTGACTCATGACATTCAGTAAACAACTGTTCTCTGTTGCGGGGAACCCCGGGGGCAGGCCTAGGCTGAGTGGTCAGTGAACAGTCGTACTCTCAACCTCTCAGGAGGGGTTTACGTGTTCTTCCTCGTCGCGGCTCTGCTGTTGCTGGGGGTGCTGATGGGCTCGGTCGCCCATGTACCGGTCCCGGTGTCCCTCGTCGCCGCCGCACTCATCGGTGTCTGGCTGCTCGTCTTCGCCGCCCGTGAGCGTCACTCGCGACGCTCCACCCGAAGGAGCTGAACACGCCGTGGAGTTCACCGCATTCAAACCGGCATCCGCGCGCGGCCGGACCGGCGCGCGGGACGCCGACGGGATGGCCGTCGCCTCGTTCGTCCTCGGCCTCGTCGGACTGCTCGTACTCAACATCTTCCTCGGCCCCATCGCCGTGGTCCTGGCGTCCATGGCCCTGTGGCGGGGCACCGAACGCCGGGGCAGGGCGCTGCTCGGCCTGGGTCTCGGAGTGGCCGACCTGGTGGTCCTCGCCGTCCTCGCCTCGGCCGACAACACCGTGTCCTGGACCTTCGGCGGCTGACCGACGGCGGCGGGACGCCGGCCGGGACAAAGGCCGGGACGGGGAGCGTGCGGCGGGCTCGTAGAATCGAGTGCACCATGGCTTACCTCGACCACGCCGCGACCACCCCGATGCTTCCGGAAGCGGTCGGGGCGATGACCGCCCAGCTCACCGTCACCGGCAACGCGTCGTCCTTGCACGCCGCCGGCCGACGGGCCCGGCGTACCGTCGAGGAGGCCCGCGAGATGCTCGCCGAGTCCCTCGGCGCCCGGCCGAGCGAGGTGGTCTTCACCGCCGGCGGCACCGAGGCGGACAACCTCGCCGTGAAGGGCCTGTACTGGGCCCGGCGCGACGCCGACCCGCGCAGAACCCGGGTGCTGGCCAGCCCCGTCGAGCACCACGCCGTGCTGGACGCCGTCCACTGGCTGGGCGAACACGAGGGCGCGAGGGTCGAATACCTGGCGGTCGACGCGTACGGACGCGTCCACCCGGAAGCACTCCGCGCCGCCATTGAACGCGACCCGTCCGATGTCGCCATGGCCACCGTGATGTGGGCCAACAACGAGATCGGCACCGTCATGCCGGTCCGCGAACTGGCCGACGTGGCAGCGGAGTTCGGCGTACCGCTGCACGCCGACGCGGTACAGGCGTACGGCCAGCTCGACGTCGACTTCGCGGCCTCCGGACTGGCCGCTATGACCGTATCGGGGCACAAGATCGGCGGCCCGTACGGCATCGGCGCGCTGCTCCTCGGCCGCGAGTACACCCCCGTACCCGTACTGCACGGCGGCGGCCAGGAGCGGCACGTGCGCTCCGGCACTCTCGACGCCCCGGCCATCGCCGCGTTCGCCGTGGCGGGCCGGGTCGCGGCCGAGCAGCGCGAATGGTTCGCGCGCGAGATCGGCGGCCTGCGCGACGACCTGGTGGCGGCCGTACGCGCGGCCGTCCCCACGGCGATCCTCGGCGGCGACCCGTCCCCGGCGGGCCGGCTCCCCGCCAACGCGCACTTCACCTTCCCGGGCTGCGAGGGGGATTCCCTGCTCCTCCTCCTCGACGCACAGGGCATCGAATGCTCCACCGGGTCCGCCTGTACGGCGGGAGTCGCCCAGCCCAGCCACGTCCTGCTGGCCACCGGAACCGACCCGGACCTCGCGCGCGGCACGCTGCGCTTCTCGTTCGGGCACACCTCGACCGCCGACGACGTGGCGGCGGTGGCCGACGCGATCGGTCCGGCGGTGGAGCGGGCGCGTACGGCCGGACTCGTGTGACACGGCCGGACTGGTCTGTCACAGCCGGACTCTTCTGACGGCGCCGGGCCGGCCCGGCTAGGTCTTGACCGGCGGCCCGCCCGCCAGCTCCTCCCGCACGAACCGGAGGTAGCGGCTCCAGTCCCAGTGCGGGCCGGGGTCGGTGTGGTCGGTGCCCGGGACCTCGACGTGGCCGATGATGTGCTCCCGGTCGGCGGGTATCTCGTACCGACGGCAGATCCCGGCGGCGAGACGGGCCGACGAGCGGTACATGACGTCCGTGAAGTTCTCCGGCCGGTCGACGAAACCCTCGTGCTCGATGCCGACGCTGCGTTCGTTGTACGAGCGGTTCCCGGCGTGGTACGCGACGTCCAGCTCCCGCGCCATCTGCGTGATGTGGCCGTCCTTCGCGCGCACTATGTAATGCGCCGCGGCCGCGTGCAGCGGGTCCTTGAAGACGCGCACGGCCGAGGCGTAGCTGCCCTGCGTCACATGGATCACGATCCGGTCGATGGTGTAGTCCGCCGGACGGTCGGCGGTCCGCAGATTCGCGGCCGACGCCGACACCCACCGGGCGCCCTTGTGATCCACCTCTCCGTCCGTGCGCTGCTTGTCGATGCCCGGCACGAGCCACCACAGCCGGGACACTTCCTCCCCGAACAGGGCGGCCGTACCGCCCACGACGGCCGCGCCGCCCCCGATGAACAGAGCGCGTCTGCTCACCCCTGCCGCCTTCTTGTGTTCCATGAGCTCTTTAACGCTTTCGGCCCTGTCGGTGGTTCCGTCTACCCTGGTGGAGCTATGACTGAGACCCCGCGCCGCCTCCGTGTCCTCGCCGCCATGTCCGGCGGGGTCGACTCCGCCGTTGCAGCCGCCCGAGCCGTTGAGGCCGGGCACGATGTGACCGGCGTACACCTCGCCCTGTCCGCCAACCCGCAGTCGTTCCGTACGGGCGCGCGGGGCTGCTGCACGATCGAGGACTCGCGCGACGCGCGCCGGGCCGCCGACGTCATCGGCATCCCCTTCTACGTCTGGGACCTCGCCGAGCGCTTCCGCGAGGACGTGGTCGAGGACTTCGTCGCTGAGTACGAGGCCGGGCGCACCCCGAACCCCTGCCTGCGCTGCAACGAGAAGATCAAGTTCGCGGCGCTGCTCGACAAGGCGCTCGCCCTGGGC
This sequence comes from Streptomyces sp. TRD_SC_5, assembly GCF_056836825.1. NCBI lineage: Bacteria > Bacillati > Actinomycetota > Actinomycetes > Kitasatosporales > Streptomycetaceae > Streptomyces > Streptomyces sp. TRD_SC_5. The sequence continues at coordinate 5,215,737 of NZ_JBWZZS010000001.1, forward strand.
TTCGACGCGGTGGCCACCGGCCACTACGCGACGGTCGTACTGAACGAGGACGGCAGCCGCGAGCTCCACCGCGCGTCCGACATGGCCAAGGACCAGTCGTACGTCCTCGGCGTCCTCGACGAGCGGCAGCTCGCGCACGCGATGTTCCCGCTCGGCGACACCCTCACCACCAAGGACGAGATCCGCGCGGAGGCCGAGCGCCGCGGTCTCGCGGTCGCGAAGAAGCCGGACAGCCACGACATCTGCTTCATCGCCGACGGCGACACCCAGGGCTTCCTGGCGGACCGGCTCGGCGGCAAGGCGGAGGGCGACATCCTCGACGAGTCGGGCGCCAAGCTCGGCAGCCACGACGGCGCCTTCGGCTTCACCATCGGCCAGCGCAAGGGCCTGCGCATCGGCCACCCCGCCGCCGACGGCAAGCCGCGCTACGTCCTGGACATCTCGCCGGTGAACAACACGGTGACGGTCGGCCCGGTAGAAGCCCTCGACGTCACCGCCCTGACCGCGATCAAGCCCCGCTGGTGCGGGACCGCCCCGGCGGGGAGCGGCACGTACACGGCGCAACTGCGCGCGCACGGCGGCGAGACACCGGTGACGGCGGAGCTGGTCGACGGCTCTGAGCTCCGGGTCACCTTCACCGAGCCGGTGCGCGGGGTGGCACCCGGCCAGGCGATCGTGCTGTACGACGGCACCCGCGTGGTCGGCTCCGCAACGATCGCGACGACGAGCCGAGCGGCTGCGGCCCTGGCCTGACCTCCGGATCCGTGCCGGGGAGCCCTACCGGAAGATCGCCATGGCCTGGACTTCGAGCACGCCGTCGTGAGCGTTCCAGTCCTGCACCTTGCCCAGACAGCGGGCCGAGAACGTGCCCTGCGGGACCTCGTTGCGCAGCCCCTCGGTCGCGCAGGTGACCCGCACCCGCGGGCCCCGGGAAGGGTCGTCGGGGTCGCCGTAGGGTGCCAGGAACACCGTGGACTCCGGTGATTCGCTGATCTTGCGGAACCGGCCGCGTACGAGCACGAAGTCCTCGATGTCGCGCAGTCGCACGGTCCGCGGGGCGGGCGAAGCGGCCCGCGGCCGGTTCGCGAGCGCCCGGGTGAGCGCGGCGTTGCGCCGTATCGTCTCGCCCGCGAGGTCGACATGGACGATGACGTTCTTCTCCTCCAGGACGTCCATGATGACGCCGATGACCGAAATGGGTTCGGCGACCTCCATGTACTTGCTGACGATCTCGCTGTTGTCCTTCCGGCCCGCGCCCGCGCTCAGACCGAAGACCTTGGCACGGATGTTGCCGTCCGCGCTGTCACTGGTCCGCTGTTCCACCTCTTTGCGGAGCGCCGCGGCGTACCCGCGCATCTGGTAGTGGTCCATGACGGAGCGGTCGTGGAGGTAGAAGCAAATGCTGTACGTCAGGGTCTGGTCGCGGTCGCGCCTGCCGCCGACGAGCCACAGCACCGCCAGGACGAGCAGAACCCCGACCCCCGAGGCGGTCAGCAGCCACAGGAGCATCCAGGGCCACCACACGCCCCACCACGCTTCAGTCAGCACACCCACGGATCTCCTTGAAAGCGCTGATGAGGGACCGGTCGGTGGCATCGACCATGCGGCCGCCCGTTGCCCGTGCCCCTCGGTCCAGTTCCCCGGCGTCCGCCTCGCCGTAGCGAATGGCGTACGTACGTACCGCGTCGGCCTCCCGCGGCAGCCGGGCATGGCGGCGGACGAACGCGTCCAGGCCGATACCGGTGTTGTTCTCTCCGTCGGTCATCAGGACGATGGAGAGGGTACGTTCCGGGTCCTTCCGCAGGAGTGCGGAGGCGTTGCGGTAGGCGTGGTCGAGCGAGGACCAGATGGCGGTGGCGTCGTCGAAGTCGTCGGACGCGACGAAGCCGCGCAGCCGGTCCAGGTCGGCCGGGTTCCGGTAGGTGATGCTCCGCTCGTCCAGCACGCTGCCGCCGAACCGCATCACGGTGAGCCTCTCGCGTTGGTAGAAGCGGACGAACTTGCCCGAGCGTGAGTCGTCTTCGCCGGCCAGAGCGTCGAAGGCGGCGCGCAGCTGGGCGATCCGGTCGCCACGCATCGACGTCGAGAAGTCGAGCAGGAAGATCACCTCCGAGGACCGGTCGCGCCCCGGGTTGCCGTAGTCGGCGAGGAGCCGGTCGATCACCTTCTGGTCGTCGGGAAAGTAGAAGGCGTTGCCGACAGGCTCGCGCAACGGCGCGCTGCGGGGCACGGCCGGGTCGATCGGCCGGCGCAGGGTGCGTTCCATGATCTGTTTCTGCGCCGGTTCGCTGCGCAGCCACTGCACCAGCGTGTCGTACGCGGCACGCTTGGCCGGGTCGAGGAGCAGCACCGGGTAGTCGGACAGGACCATGCCGTCCCTGGGATAGATGATCTCCAGCGGTTCGCGCAGCCTGCCGCTGTTGTTGAGCGCCAGAAGTTCGGATTCGTACGTGATGAGGGCGTTCAGCTCGTTCTGGCGGGCGGCGAAGCCGTCGGCGAGCTTGGCGGAGACATCGCCGGTGAGCGCGTGGCCGGCGAAGAAGCCGCGCAGCCGGTCGCAGGAGACGTCGTCCGGGCGCAGTGCGGTGCCGGTTCCCGCCGCGGCGGTCGCCACTCCGACGAGCGCCGCCAGGCCACTGTTGGTGTGGCGCGGGTCGGCCATCCCGAACCGCAGGGATCCGTCGGCCGCCGCATCGGCCGCTTCGGCCCAGGAGATCTGGCCGTCGGCAGTGCCCTTGCGCAGCCGCTCGGCCGTCCCGCGCTTCATTCCGATCACGACGGGGGAGCGCATGATGCTGGTGGACAGGGGCCTTTCCCCGCTGTCGCCGTTCGCCCTGGCCTTGAGCAGGTAGTAGCGGTCGGAGGAGAGCCAGGCCAGGTCGTGCCGGCGGCCGCCGGGCCCGGCGAGCTCGTTTCCGGCGTCCACCGTGCCCCGGTAGTCCATCTCCAGCGAGATCCCTGTCTCCCGGCGCAGTTCGTCGAGCACGGGCCCCATGTCGGCGAGTTCCGAACTGGCCAGCACGCGCAGTGTGATCGGCTCGGGGCGGTCGGTGGAGCAGGCGGTGGCGACGGTGAGCCACAGGGACGCGAGGCACAGCGCGATCAGGCCCGTGGACCCGCGACGCGGCCTCATCAGGGCCGTCCGGGCACGACGTCGGCGGCGGGGCAGTCGCCGACGCCGGAGATCATCCGCTCCAGGAAGCGCAGCCGCGGCATGGCCGACCTGGTGGCGTCGCCGGCGATGGACGGGACAGGGATCTCACGGTCCTGGAGAAAACGGGTGAGCTGGTCGCCCGCGACCTGGCCCGAGGGGTCGAGTATCCGAAATCCCAGCTCCATCGCGCGGCGCCGCAGCTGCGGGTCGTGTGTGATCAGCTCACCGAGCCGGTCGCCGTCCTTGTTGAGCGCGATGAACTGCGGCTGCGTGACGAACTGGCCCGAGGGATACAGCAGCACGCGCTGGGAGTCGAGCTTCTTCGCGTTCGCCCTGTACCGCACCTGGTAGGCGAGGTACTGGTGTTCATACGCCACCACCACAGGAGCGATGTTCTTGCCCTCGGGCGAGATGTAGGTACGGAAGACGTCGGCGGCCGGCAGGCCCTGTTCCATGAGGTGGCGGATGTCGCGGGCGCGCTCGTCGGCCTCCCGGTCCGAGTCCGGCACCTCGTCGCCGTCGCCGCGCCAGGTGAACGCGACCAGGGCCAGGTACGTACCGGCGGAATTGGAGCCGCAGACGTCGGGGGTCTGGGCGACGATCCTGTTGGCGTTGGCGAGCCCGTGCCGCCGTATCCCGATGTCGTTCCAGCGACGCTTGTCGTGGATGTGCCGCAGGAACTTCGGCATGTCCAGCGCGTAGTAGTACGGCTCGTCCGGCCCCGAGCCGCTCTGGGGCTTCGCGATGCCCGCGTCGGTGAGTGTCTCGGCGTACTCGCGGTAGGTCGGAAGCACGATGGGGCTGACGAACGGGCGGTGCACCTTGGCGTACTGGTTGTTCGCCGCGCGCTCACCGGTGATCAGGTCGCCGGCCGGCTGCCCGGACGGGAACACGAAGTCGTACGAGTCGACATCACGTATGGCGACCTCGCGCGATCCCGTACTGGTGATGTGAATACGCAGGTGATGCTTCAGCAGCAGACGCTTGACCTCCTCGTCCTCGAAGAAGTCCCGCTTGGAGGCCATCCTGCCCTCCAACGTGATGACACGTTCGGCCGGAAGCAGGATGTTCCCCGACACGGCCAGTACGGCCGTTCCGGTCAGCACGACCGCCAGCAGCGGCAGGAACGTCACGAGGAAACTGCGTCGTGACCGCGCCGAGCGCGACTCATGCCTGATGCCGAGCCGTGGTTCCTCGGCTGTCTGTCTTTCCCCCACCGCCACAGACGCCTCCCCCGCCGACCCCGGCCACGTCACGCAACAGCATTGCGTCTCCGGATGACTTCCCGCGGAACCTTCGGCCAATGCCTGGGAAACAACGTGCCGCCGCATCTGTGGCGCGCTTTTCGGCGAGCGTCCGAGCGCGTCGGCCTCACGCCGCGAAGAACTCCCGCAGCACGGGCGCCAGTACCTGGGGTGACACGTCGTGGACCTGGCCCGTGAGCGTCCGGTGGCGCCCGCAGCGCACCGCTTCCGCCACCCGCCGCGCGGCGTCCCGCATCGACGGCGGGCTCGCGCCACCGTCGACCACGAGGACCGGCGGTCCGACGGACGCCAGCCGCTCCGCCGGCACCGTGCCGTCGCCCATCACCGCGTCGTCGTACGCCAGGGTCGGTGCCACCGCCTCCAGCTCCGGCCACATCGGCGCCTCGCGCACCTGCGCGACGACCTCGGGCGGCATGCCCACCAATGACAGGAAGAGTTCGGCGGCGCCCCCGCGGTCCCCCGCCGCGAGGAGTTCGCCGAGCCGTGTCGTGTACCGCGACTTGGCGGCCCTGCCGTCGGGTTCGATGACGGTGAAGGGCGGCTCGTACACGGCGATCCTGTCGAACGGCACGCCGCTTGCCGCCGCCTCCAGGACCAGCGCACCGCCCGACGACATGCCGTACACCGACACGGGACCGCGCTCTTCCCCGACCAGGGCCGCCAGGTCCTCGACCTCGCGCGCTACCGCGTAGGGCGCGGTGTCGCCGCTGTCGCCGCGGCCCCGCCTGTCGTACGTGACGACGCCGAAGTGCGGCGCGAGCAGCGCCGCCAGCGGCGCCTCGGCGGCGCCCGTGCTGAACGCACCGCCCACCAGGATCAACGGCGGCCCCTCGCCCAGCCGTTGGCAGGCGATGGGCGTGCCGTCCCGTGAAATCACTTTGGTCATACGGTGCTGACCGGTCGGCGCCCGGGAACTCATCGCTCCCGCGAGAGAAAATCAGCCCGTACCGACAACCTCCGTCTCGTAGAAGCAGAAGTGGCCCTTCACCGCCACCACTTCCGGCTTCGGGTCGAGGTAGGCCCACACCAGATCCGCCGCGTCCGGCAGCGACCAGTACGAAGCGTCCCCCTTGAAGGGACAGTGGGTGCGCCTGTCCGAAGGCGTCAGCAGGTCGGTCCTGACGTCCTCGGGAGGCAGGTAGTAACGCACCGGCAGGCCGGTCTCGCGCAACAGCAGCGGGCGGCGGCTCTCCGCCAGTACCTGCCCGCCGTGCGTGACCCGCACATGCTCGGTGCCCTGCTCTACGGTGATGCGGTGTCCTGCGGTCACGGGCGACCCTTTCGTCGGTCCTTGTAGTACGACAGCCGTCTCCCACTCCAGCATTCGTGCGGCGTAGGTTCTTCCCCATGGCACTGAACATCTGCGTCTTCCTCTCGGCCGCCGATCTCGACGAGCGCTACACCCGCCCCGCCCGCGAATTCGGCGAACTGATCGGCAAGGGCGGCCACACCCTCGTGTGGGGCGGCTCGGAGGCCGGTCTGATGAAGGTCGTCGCGGACGGCGTGCAGGAGGCCGGCGGGCGGCTCGTCGGCGTATCGGTGGAGTTCCTGCACACCGTGGCGCGGGAGAACGCCGACGAGATGGTGATCGCCAAGGACCTCGCCGAGCGCAAGGCGCTGCTGCTCGCCAAGTCCGACGCGGTCGTCGTCATGGTCGGCGGCACCGGGACGCTGGACGAGGCCACCGAAATGCTGGAGCTGAAGAAGCACGGGCTGCACACCAAGCCGGTGGTGCTGCTCAACACGGCTGGTTTTTACGACGGCCTCAAGCTGCAGTTCCAGCGGATGGAGGCGGAGGGCTTCCTGCCCGTACCCCTCGCCGACCTGGTCTTCTTCGCGGAGGACGGCGTCGCGGCACTCGCCTACCTTGAGGAGTCTCTGGGAGTGCAGTAGTGCGAGCATGGGCCCTATGGCTACACATGTGATCACCGGAGCAGGCTCGGGCATCGGCGCGGCCGTCGCCCGCCGCCTGCACGAGCGCGGCGACGACGTCGTCCTGATGGCCCGCGACGCGGGCCGCGCCAAGCAGCTCGCGGAAGGCCTCCCAGGCGCCCGTACGCTCGTCGGCGACCTCGCGAACCCGGACCGGCTCTCGTGGGCGTTCTCGCACCAGCCGATGCCGGAGCGGGTGGACTCGCTGCTGCACATCGCGGGTGTCGTCGACCTCGGCCGGATCGGCGACCTCGGCACCAAGGCGTGGCACAACCAGCTCAACGTGAACCTGGTTTCCCCGGCCGAGCTGACCCGCCTCTTCCTGCCCCAACTCCGCCAGGACAAGGGCCATGTCGTCTTCGTCAACTCGGGCGCCGGCCTTGTCGCGCATGCCGAATGGGGCCCGTACGCCGCGAGCAAGCACGGCCTGAAGGCCCTCGCCGACTCGCTGCGCCAGGAGGAGCACGGCAATGGTGTGCGCGTCACCTCCGTCTATCCGGGGCGTACCGCGAGCGCCATGCAGGAGAAGGTGCATTCCCAGGAGGGCAAGGAGTACGACCCGTCGCGCTGGATCGACCCCGAGTCGGTCGCGACGACGATCCTCATGGCCCTCGACCTCCCGCGCGACGCCGAGGTCAACGACCTGTCCGTACGGCCGGGCCGATGAGCGAGACGTTCGTGTGGGGTCCGGCAACAGGTGTCGGGTCGATGCCGGGCGGCGATGCGCGGGAGACCGCGAAGACCGTCAGCGGCAGCTTCGAGGACTTCCCGTACCTGGCGGAGCTTCCCGCGCGCGGCCCCGGCGCCGACATGATCGGGCGGACCGCCGGGATGCTCGTCGAGATGTACGTCCATCTCGAACCCAGCGGCTGGCGCTTCAGCGACCGGCCGGGGCGCGACACCCGGCGGGCGCGGTCCTGGCTGGGGGAGGACCTCGACGCGCTGGAGGAGTTCACGCAGGGGTACACGGGTCCGCTGAAGGTGCAGGCCGTCGGTCCGTGGACGCTGGCGGCCTCGCTGGAGCTGCGCGGCGGCGAGTCGGCGATCGGCGACCCGGGCGCGGCCCGGGACCTCGCGGGGTCGCTGGCCGAGGGGCTGCGCGAGCATCTCGCGGAGGTGCGGCGGCGCGTGCCGGGCGCGCAGGTGGTGCTGCAGCTCGACGAGCCGTCGCTGACGGCCGTACTGCGCGGGCACGTCAGGACCGCCAGCGGGTACCGGACGTACCGGGCGGTGGACCGTCAGGTCGTCGAGGGGACGCTGCGGGACGTGATGGGCGTCATGGGGGACGGCGGCGGCCCGGTCGTGGTCCACTCCTGCGCGCCGGACGTGCCGTTCGCGCTGCTGCGCCGGGCCGGCGCGGCGGGTGTCTCGTTCGACTTCTCGTTGCTCACGGAGCGTGACGAGGAGTCGATCGGTGAGGCGGTGGAGGGCGGTACGCAGCTGTTCGCCGGAATCGTCCCGGGCACCGACGCCGCATTGTCGGACCCGGCCGGTAGCGTCATGGGTGTCAGGACGCTGTGGCGCAGGCTGGGGCTGAATCCGGGGACTCTGGCGGAGTCCCTGGTGATCACCCCGTCGTGCGGGCTCGCGGGGGCTTCCCCCGCGTACGCGCGCGCCGCGCTCGCGCACTGCGCCAGGGCCGCGAGATCGCTCGCGGACAACCCTGAGTAACGGGAATCGGAAACGGGAGGACAAGACGGTGGCTGGCGAACAGCAGGCGGCGGTACCCGCGGAGGCACGGGAGCAGCACGCACAGCTCGCTGAGCAGATCGAGGAACACCGCTTCCGGTACTACGTGAAGGACCAGCCGGTCATCAGCGACGCCGAGTTCGACAAGCTGCTGCGGACGCTGGAGGCGCTGGAGGACGAGTACGCCGAGCTGCGTACGCCGGACTCGCCGACCCAGAAGGTCGCGGGGGCGTACGAAACGGAGTTCACGGCGGTCCAGCACCGCGAGCGGATGCTGTCTCTCGACAACGCCTTCGACGACGAGGAGCTCGCGGCCTGGGGTGAGCGCGTCGCGGGCGAGCTGGGCGCCGTGCCGTACCACCTGCTGTGCGAGCTGAAGGTGGACGGCCTCGCGGTCAATCTGACGTACGAGAAGGGGCGGCTGACCCGGGCCGCGACCCGCGGCGACGGGCGCACGGGCGAGGACATCACGCCCAACGTCCGTACGATCGCGGGCATCCCGGAGCGGCTGAAGGGCGACCGGATCCCGGACCTGGTCGAGATCCGCGGCGAGGTCTACTTCCCGATGGAGAAGTTCCAGGAGCTGAACGCGCGGCTGGTGGCGGCGGAGGACAAACCCTTCGCCAACCCGCGCAACGCGGCGGCCGGTTCGCTGCGGCAGAAGGACCCCAAGGTCACCGCGAGCCGCCCGCTGCACATGGTGGTGCACGGCATCGGCGCCCGCGAGGGCTTCGACATCGACCGCCTGTCGCAGGCGTACGAGCTGCTGCGCGAGTGGGGCCTGCCGGTCGCGCAGCACAACAGGGTGGTGAAAGACCTCGCTGGCGTACGGGAGTTCATCGCGTACTTCGGCGAGAACCGGCACTCCGTGGAGCACGAGATCGACGGCGTCGTCGTCAAGCTCGACGAGATCCGGCTCCAGGGGCGGCTCGGCTCCACCTCGCGGGCGCCGCGCTGGGCCATCGCCTGGAAGTACGCGCCGGAGGAGGTCAACACCAAGCTGGTCAACATCCGGGTGGGGGTCGGCCGCACGGGGCGTGTGACGCCTTATGCCCAGGTGGAGCCGGTGACGGTCGCCGGTTCCGAGGTCGAGTTCGCCACCCTGCACAACCAGGAGGTGGTGAAGGCCAAGGGCGTACGCATCGGGGACACGGTGGTGCTGCGCAAGGCGGGCGATGTCATCCCCGAGATCCTGGGGCCGGTGGTGGACCTGCGGGACGGCAGCGAGCGGGAGTTCGTGATGCCGTCCGAGTGCCCCGAGTGCGGCACGGCGCTGCGGCCGATGAAGGAGGCCGACATCGACCTCCGCTGCCCCAACGCCCGGTCGTGCCCTGCGCAGTTGCGGGAGCGGCTGTTCTATCTGGGCGGGCGCAAGTGCCTGGACATCGAGAACTTCGGGTATGTCGCGGCGGCCGCGCTCACCAGGCCGCTGGAGCCGGCCGAGCCGCCGCTGCGCGACGAGGGCGACCTCTTCGACCTCAAGGTCGAGCAGTTGCTGCCCATCAAGTCGTACGTACTGGACCAGGACTCGGGTCTTCCCAAGCGTGACCCGAAGACGGGCGAGGAGAAGGTCGTCACCTTCTTCGCCAACCAGGAGGGCGAGGCGAAGAAGAACACCCTCGCCATGCTGGAGAACATCGCGGCGGCGAAGGAGCGGCCGCTGGCCCGCGTCATCACCGGGCTCTCCATCCGGCACGTGGGGCCGGTCGCGGCGGAGGCACTGGCCCGCGAGTTCCGTTCGCTGGAGCGGATCGAGCAGGCGACGGAGGAGGAACTGGCCGCCGTGGAGGGCGTCGGGCCGACCATCGCCGCCTCGCTCAAACAGTGGTTCGAGGAGGACTGGCACCGGGAGATCCTGCGCAAGTGGCGGGCGGCCGGGGTCCGGACGGAGGAGGAGGGCGCCGGCGAGGAGCAGGGGCCGCGTCCGCTGGAGGGCCTCACGGTGGTGGTGACCGGGACCCTGCAGAACTACACGCGTGATGGCGCGAAAGAGGCGCTCCAGGACCTTGGAGCGAAAGTGACCGGATCTGTTTCGAAGAAGACCGGATTTGTCGTTGTCGGCGACAGTCCCGGTTCGAAGTACGACAAGGCCATGCAGTTGAAGGTGCCTGTTCTGAACGAAGAGGGATTTGCCGTCCTTTTGGCGGACGGCCCGGACGCCGCTCGTGAAGCGGCTGTGCCGACCGAGGAGTAGGCGACCCGCGGGGCGGGGAAAAAGGGCGGTGAGAGGGGGGAAGAACGGCAGCCGGGATCACCCGTTCGGCGCATAGCAGACGGACACGGGTGGCTGGGTCGCATTCGGGCAACAGCGGTGGACAGCTGCCCCGGAGAGCCTTCTGCGGCCTACTGTTGAGATGTGCGCCTGTCGTGCACGGCTGCGATGAGGTGTCCCCTGCTCATAAAGAGCCCGGGGAAGGGATTTCAGTCGTGGACGGCATGACATCGGAGCCATCGCTCGGCACGGGCACCGCCGGCTGTGAGAGGGACGGAATGAAACCCACCGGAGTTGCCGACCCGGCCTCACGGCTGCGGCGGTGGGCAGGCGCCCCCAGGGCGCTGCCGGCCGCCGTCGTGACAGTGGCCGCCCTCGTCCTGGCCACCGGGATCTTCCGTGCTCTGACCGGGGACCGCGCGCTGTTCCCCGACGGCACGGTCGGCTGGTCCCTCGCGGTGCTCACCGGAGTCATCGTCGGCCATCTCGTCGCCCTCGGCCGCGACCGGTGGTGGGGCGGCACGGGATCGGGCGCCGCGCTCACCCTGGCCGTCCTGCTGCTGTTCGGCTGGGTCCCGGCCGGTCTGGTCAGCCTGGCCGTCGTGGTGCTCGTCGGCCTGGCCCGCAGGCACCGCTGGAAGCAAGGGCTGCTGCACGGCGCGGTGGACATCCTGGGCATCGGCGCGGCGGCGCTCGTGCTGGCCGTGTTCGGCGACGTACCGACCGTCGAGAAGCCCTGGAATCCGCTGGAGTGGGGGATCGAGACGGTCCCCGAGGTCGTGCTGGCCGCCACCGCCTACCTCGCGCTCACCCGGCTGCTGCTCTGGTACGCGCTGGCGCCGCGCGGCGGAAGGCTGCCGTCCGTCGCCCGGACGGCCCTGCACCGGCAGGGGCTCGTCGCGGTTGCCCTGCTCGGCATCGCGCCGCTGATCTGCGTGATCGCGGTGGCGCTGCCCGTCCTGCTCCCGCTGTTCGCCGTACCGCTCATCGCGCTGGACTCCACGCTGTGGATCGCCAGGGCGAGGGCCGAGGAGCAGCTCAGGGACCCGCTGACCGGGCTGCCGAACCGGCAGTGGCTGCTGGAGCGGGCCTGGCCCGCGCTGGAGGAAGCCGAGAACATCGGGACCAGGTCCGCACTCGTACTGATAGACCTCGACCGCTTCCGGGCGGTCAACGACACCCTCGGCCACCTGGCGGGCGACCGGCTGCTGCTCCAGATAGCCGACAGGCTTCGCCTGGCGCTGCCGCGCGGGGCGGAGGCCGCGCGGCTCGGCGGCGACGAGTTCGCGGTCCTGCTTCCGACCGCGGACTCGACGACCAGCGCGCAGCGCGTGGCCAGGCATCTGGTGGCCGAGCTCTCCTCGCCGCTCGACCTGGACGGCCTGACGCTCGTCCTGGAGGCCAGTGCGGGCGTCGCCGTCTTCCCCGACCACGCGCTGGACGCGGAAGGGCTGCTGCGGCGGGCGGACGTGGCGATGTATCAGGCCAAGCGGGACCGTACGGGCGTAGAGGTCTACGAGTCCAAGCGGGACAGCAACACACCGGACCGGCTCGGTCTGCTGGGCGACCTGCGGCGCGCGCTGGACGCGAGCGAGGTCGAGCTGCACTACCAGCCGAAGGTCCAGTTCGACGGGCAGGTCGCCGGCCTCGAAGCGCTGGTCCGGTGGGTGCACCCGGAGCGCGGGCGGGTCCCCCCGGACGAGTTCATCGCCATCGCGGAGTCGTCAGGACTCATGCCGCACCTGACGGAGTACGTCCTGGAGACCGCGCTCGCGCAGGTCGCGCGCTGGCGGGCGCAGGGCCTGAACACCCCGGTCGCGGTGAACGTCTCGCCGCGCGACGTGCACACGCCCGGCTTCGCGGGCGCGGTGGCGGCGCGGCTGGCCCGGCACGGTGTCCCCGCCGGCTCCCTCCAACTGGAGATAACGGAGCACGTGCTGCTGGAGGACCCGCAGCGGGCCGCGGACACGCTGGCCGGGCTGACCGGGCACGGCGTGAAGATGTCCCTGGACGATTTCGGTACGGGCTACTCCTCCCTCGTCCACCTTCGCCGGCTCCCGGTGAGCGAGCTGAAGATCGACCGGTCGTTCGTGGCCCGTCTTGCCGTCGACAACGAGGACGCCGAGATCGTCCGCTGCACGGTCGACCTCGCCCACTCGCTCGGCCTGCTGGTGGTGGCGGAGGGCGTCGAGGACGACGAGACGTGGGAGCGGCTGCGGGACCTGGGCTGCGACGCGGTGCAGGGCTGGCTGGTGGCCGCCGCGATGCCGCCGGACGAGGCGACGGCGTGGCTCCTCGCCCGCGGCGAGCGAGGCTGGCACCGCCAGGTCGACCTGGACCGGTTTGCCGCGGCGGCAGCCCTGGAGGAGGCGCAGCGCCCGTCCCCGGCCCCGTCCGGTCAGGTGATGAACTAGCCGCGACCGGCACGGCCTAGAGAAGCTCGATGGCGCCGATCAGCGGGAGGGGCGCAAGGGCCAGGGCGCCCGCCGCCCATGCGAGGCCCACGCGGATCTCGCGCTTGGCGCGGATGCCCAGGTACGCCGCGACGGGCGGCAGCACGCACAGGGCGAGGAAGCTCATGTGCCAGCCCTCTTCCTTGGTCAGGAACCAAGCGAGCAGCAGGCAGCCGGGTGTCCACCCGACGGCCAGGTCGCGCACGCGGGTGAGGAACAGTTCAAGAGCGTCGGGGCTGTCGCCGAACATGAAAGACATGCGTGATTCCTCCGTCTCTAGACCGCACGGTGGTCGTAGGCGCTCGAACTGACCTCGGGGAATCCGTCCGCCGCGGAGAAGCCGTGCATTGCCGTGGTCATGGCCAGAGCGATGGCACTCAAAGCGGTCGCCATCGCGTCGAAGGCCTTGGACGCCTCGACCCACAGCGCCATGATCCGCACTGCCTGTGCCGCCGCCAGGGCGAACATGGCGACCGACGCGACCTGCCCGCCGACCGGAATCGCGTTGACGGCCGCAGCGGCGGCCAGATTCACCATCCAGATGACCAGGAGGTCACAGAACGCGACGAGGAAGGACTTCAGGAATTCTGCGAACTGGAACGCCATCTGTGCGGCCTGCTTGTAGCAGCTCTCCAGGGAGTCGAAGGTCGCCTTGATCTCAGCGAGTTTCCCGGCGAACTCGTCGAAGTAGATCCTTGCCGCGTCCGAGGCGTTGCCGGCCCAGCTCAGGCTGACGTTCCCGTTGCCCTTCTTCAGGTTGGCGGCCACCGCGTCGCTGTACGCGCCGAGACAGCCCCACACGTCGGCGCAGTCGTTGTACTTGTTCCAGTCTCCGACCACCCAGTTCGTCACTTCACCGAACGGGTCGAACCCGAAGAGCAGCTTGGACGCCTCCACCGCCATGGCCGACGGGCTGCCGAGGTCGAGGACGGAGCCGAGGGTCTTCTGGACCGGGCTCATGTTGTACTCGTCGGCGTGCCCCTGGCCGTAGTTGACCAGCGAGTTGGTGCTGTCGGCGGGCTTCTTCAGCAGGTCCGCGGCGTCGCTCGCGTCGGAGAAGTCCTGTGCGTCGCCATTGGCCGGCCGGCCGCCGCCCGCACCCTTGGACACCGGATAGGTGGCGTCCATCTTCGCTGCTGCACCACTGTCCGTCTCGCGGTAGTACGTGGCGGACCTGCTCAGTTCCCGCTGAGAGGCTTCGAGGACCTTCTGCACCTTCTGCATAGCGCTCTTGGCGTCGCTCACGTACTTTTCGTGATCGCCCGTGACCACGTCCCAGAGCGCTCCGCCCAGCATGTTGTCGATCTGCGCGTTGGCCGTGTACGAGGCAGCTCGCGTACTGCCGTCGGCGGCACGCCCCACCAGCTTCGCAAAGCCGTCAATCGCGCCCGGCTCCACCCGAAAGCTCACTGTTTGCCCCTGCCCCTGAAAGATGAGTGGTTGTCCGGTCTTCCGAGGCCTTGTCCCACGCCTCGCAGCTGCTCAGTACAGCGACCAGCCCCGGCCCTCGTGGCGGGACTTCTTGCCGCCGTCGGCCGGCGCCGCACGCCGCTCTTCGTCGATCCGCTTCTGCTCCTCGGCCATGCTGCGCTCACCCTCGGCGGCGAGCTTCTCGCGCTCGGCCTCGGAGAGCGCCGCCCATTTCTCGGCCATGGGAGCCGCCTGCGCGACGAGCTGGTCGGAGTAGGCCGACACGTTCACTGCGTCCCGAAGGCTCGTACGGCCCGAAAGGACCTCCTGGGCCATTTCCTTGAGGGCGTCCCCGCCCCGCCCCGAGGCGAGCTCCTCCAGGGACTTGCGCAGCACTCTCGCCTGCGCGGGGTCCTGCTGGCTCATCTCAAGCATTTCGGATTCATCGACTCGCCTCGTCGACTCCTGGCCCTCGGCCACGTGCCCTCCCGAGCGCAGATCACCACATCATTGCGGGTACGAAGCTACCTACTCTCCGGTCACTCCCCCAATGCGCTGCCGTCACAGAGGTGTCACAGGGCCACCGTTTCGTGGCCAGGGGCCCGCGCCCCATAGGATTGGGCCAAAATCCACACACTCACCCCTGAGGATCGCTGCATGCCTGGCATCACGCGCGAGGAGGTCGCCCACCTCGCACGGCTGGCGCGTCTGGAGCTGAAGGGCGAAGAGCTCGATCACTTCGCCGGTCAGCTCGACGACATCATCGGCGCGGTCGCCCGCGTCTCCGAGGTCGCCGACCAAGACGTACCGCCGACCTCCCACCCGCTGCCGCTGACCAACGTCATGCGCGCGGACGAGGTCCGTCCGTCGCTCAGCCCGGAGCAGGCCCTCTCCGGCGCCCCCGCCCAGGAGCAGCAGCGTTTCAAGGTGCCGCAGATCCTGGGGGAGGACTAGTCATGACCGAGCGCATCATCAAGCTCACCGCCGCCGAGACCGCCGCGAAGATCGCTTCGGGCGAGCTCACGGCCGTCGAGGTGACCGAGGCCCACCTGGCCCGTATCGACGCCGTCGACGAGAAGGTGCACGCCTTCCTGCACGTCGACCGCGAGGGGGCCCTGGCCCAGGCTCGCGCCGTCGACGCGAAGAAGGCGAACGGCGAGAAGCTCGGCCCGCTGGCCGGCGTCCCGCTCGCGCTCAAGGACATCTTCACCACCGAGGGCATCCCGACCACCGTCGGATCGAAGATCCTCGAAGGCTGGATCCCGCCGTACGACGCCACGGTCACCCGGAAGCTCAAGGCGGCCGACATCGTCATCCTCGGCAAGACCAACATGGACGAGTTCGCCATGGGGTCCTCGACGGAGAACAGCGCGTACGGCCCGACCGGCAACCCGTGGGACCTGACCAAGATCCCCGGCGGCTCCGGAGGCGGATCGAGCGCCGCGCTCGCCTCGTACGAAGCCCCGCTCGCCATCGGCACGGACACCGGCGGCTCCATCCGCCAGCCCGCCGCCGTCACCGGCACCGTCGGCGTCAAGCCGACGTACGGCGGAGTCTCCCGCTACGGCATGGTCGCGTTCTCGTCCTCCCTCGACCAGGGCGGCCCCTGCGCCCGTACGGTCCTGGACGCCGCGCTCCTCCACGAGGCCATCGCCGGGCACGACCCGCTCGACTCGACCTCCATCGACGCCCCGGTCCCGCCGGTCGTCGAGGCCGCCCGCAACGGCTCCGTCGCCGGCATGCGCGTCGGCGTCGTCAAGCAGTTCCGCGGCGAGGGCTACCAGGCCGGCGTCCTCCAGCGCTTCGACGAGTCCGTCGAGCTGATGCGCGGGCTCGGCGCCGAGATCGTCGAGCTGGACTGCCCGTCCTTCGACCTCGCCCTCTCCGCGTACTACCTCATCGCCCCCTCCGAGTGCTCCTCCAACCTGGCCCGCTTCGACGCCATGCGCTACGGCCTGCGGGTCGGCGACGACGGCACGAAGTCCGCCGAGGAGGTCACCGCCCTCACCCGCGAGGCCGGCTTCGGCGACGAGGTCAAGCGCCGGATCATTCTCGGTACGTACGCGCTCAGCTCCGGCTACTACGACGCGTACTACGGCTCGGCCCAGAAGGTCCGTACCCTCATCACGCAGGACTTCGAGAAGGCCTTCGAGAAGGTCGACGTGATCGTCTCGCCGACCACGCCCACCACCGCCTTCCCGATCGGCGAGCGCGCCGACGACCCGATGGCGATGTACCTCGCGGACCTGTGCACTATCCCGACCAACCTGGCCGGCAACGCCGCCATGTCGCTGCCCTGCGGCCTGGCGCCCGAGGACGGCATGCCGGTCGGTCTCCAGATCATCGCCCCCGCCATGAAGGACGACCGGCTCTACAAGGTCGGGGCTGCCGTAGAGGCGGCCTTCGTGGAAAAGTGGGGCCACCCGCTGCTCGAGGAGGCACCGTCGCTGTGAGCCCAATGCCCATCAAGGCCAAGGGATTCAAGAATTCCAAGGCCGGTACGTACCTGTCGATCGGCTCCACCGCCTTCGGCGCGATCAGCGTCGTCAAGCAGGCCCGTATGGCCCGCAAGGACAATGACACGCTCCGTCTCGTCGACGCCGCTGTCTCCGCCGCCGCCATCGTCACCGGCCTCGCTCTGCTCTACCGCGAGCTGAAGAAGCTCGGCGACGACGACGTTCTGCTGGGCTGAGAGGGAAAGTTTCACCGTGACCGTCACTGAACTTGTGTCGTACGAGGACGCCCTCGCGACCTACGACCCCGTCATGGGCCTCGAGGTCCACGTCGAGCTCGGCACAAAGACGAAGATGTTCTGCGGCTGCTCCACGGAGCTCAAGCAGGACGCCAACAGCCAGACCTGCCCCACCTGCCTGGGGCTCCCCGGCTCGCTCCCGGTCGTCAACGCGATCGGCGTCGAGTCGGCCATCAAGATCGGCCTCGCGCTCAACTGCGAGATCGCCGAGTGGTGCCGTTTCGCCCGGAAGAACTACTTCTATCCGGACATGCCGAAGAACTTCCAGACCTCCCAGTACGACGAGCCGATCGCCTTCAACGGTTATCTGGACGTCCAGCTGGAGGACGGCGAGATCTTCCGCGTGCAGATCGAGCGCGCCCACATGGAGGAGGACACCGGAAAGTCGCTGCACGTCGGCGGCGCCACCGGCCGTATCCACGGCGCGTCCCACTCCCTCCTGGACTACAACCGGGCCGGCATCCCGCTCATCGAGATCGTCACCAAGCCGATCGAGGGCGCGGGCACGCGTGCCCCCGAGGTCGCGAAGGCGTACGTCGCCGAGCTCCGCGAGCTCATCAAGGCGCTCGGCGTCTCCGAGGCCCGCATGGAGCAGGGCCAGATGCGCTGCGACGTGAACCTCTCGCTGCGGCCGCACGGCCGTGAGGAGTTCGGCACGCGCTCCGAGACGAAGAACGTCAACTCCCTTCGCTCGGTGGAGCGCGCGGCCCGCTTCGAGATCCAGCGGCACGCCGCGGTGCTCGACTCCGGCGGCACGATCGTGCAGGAGACCCGGCACTTCCACGAGGAGGACGGCTCCACCACGGCCGGCCGCATCAAGGACAACGCCGAGGACTACCGGTACTTCCCGGAGCCGGACCTGGTCCCCGTGGCCCCTGCCCGCGAGTGGGTCGAGGAGCTCCGCAAGGGCCTTCCCGAGCTGCCGCGCGTACGCCGCAACCGCCTCCGCGAGGAGTGGGGTGTCAGCGAGCACGACATGCAGTCGATCCTGAACGCCGGCGCCATCGACCCGATCGTCGCCACGATCGAGGCGGGCGCGGACGCCGCTTCGGCGCGCAAGTGGTGGATGGGCGAGCTGGCCCGTAACGCCAACGAGTCCGGCCGCGACCTCGCGTCGCTGCCGGTCACGCCGGAGCAGGTCGCCCGTGTCACGGCGCTGGTCAAGGAGGGCTCGCTCAACGACAAGCTGGCCCGCCAGGTCTTCGAGGGTGTCCTCGCGGGCGAGGGCGGCCCGGACGAGGTCGTCGAGAAGCGCGGCCTGAAGGTCGTCTCCGACGAGGGCGCGCTCGGCACCGCCGTGGACGAGGCCATCGCCGCCAACGCCGGCATCGCGGACAAGATCCGCAGCGGCAAGGTCGCGGCCGCCGGTGCGCTGGTCGGCGCGGTCATGAAGGCCACCCGCGGCCAGGCGGACGCGGCACGCGTGCGCGAGCTGATCCTGGAGAAGCTGGGCGTCAGCGAGGGCTGAGTCCGCCGTTCCTCTCAGGTCTGTACGGAAGGCGGCCCGCATCGGAGGTGGTTCCTCCGATGCGGGCCGCCTTCGTCATGCGGTCGGCTGTGCACATGACGACTGATCATGAGCGCCGGTTCTGGCTCCTGCGGGGCGGCGGAGCCGGAGCGGCGCGGCAGGGCAGGGTGGTGGAGCGGGTCGTCATCGAGCGGTACCGCAGTCCGAAGGCTGTCGAAGCGGTGCTGGAGCGATGCGACGGGCGGTGCGAACCCCGGCCGCCAAAGCGCCTTTGGTGTCGAGCAGTTCGTCCAGCTCCTTCGCCAGTTTCAGCTTCAGCGGTCTGCGCCCCTGCTCGATCGAGCCGAGGGTTTCGAGGTGGATGCAGACGCGTGTGGCGAGCTGTGGCTGCGTGAGCCCCGCCAGCCTGCGGAAGTTGCTGAGCTGAGCGCCGACGACCTCCCAGGAGGGGGTCTTCTTCGTAGATTGCTTCCCCGGGTGCATGGGGCGTTCATGCCCAACTCGCGCCGTGCCCGAGCAAGCCGGGTGCCGTACAAGGAATTTGTACGGCACCCGTTCCTGGGGCGGGCCGACCGTGGCCGGAAATGGCTTGGACTGAACGCGCCGCCTCTTGGACGTTCACCACTGAGTCGTCACCAAGTCTTCTCGTCGACATCCGGCCTCACTACCGTCCCAGACGTACCCCTCAATGGATCACAGGCGGACCATTGGCTGTCGACTGGAGGTCGAGCTTGTCACCGGACATTTCGCGCAGAAGGATGCTCGCGCTGGGCGGGGGCGCCATCGGCGCCGCCGCGGCCGGATCGCTGCTTCCGCCGTCGCTGCAGGCCGCGATAGCCGCCGAACCGGCCTCGGGCGGGCTGGGGGCGATCAAGCACGTCGTCGTCCTCATGCAGGAGAACCGGTCCTTCGACCACTACTTCGGAACCCTGCGCGGTGTACGGGGATTCGCTGACCGCAATGCGGTGGAGCTGCCGTCGGGAAAGCCGGTCTTCGAGCAGCCCGCGCCGTCGCGCACGGTCCTGCCCTTCCCCGTCCGGGACGCCGCCGAGGCGCAGAAGAAGGACCTCCAGTACATCGGCGACCTCGACCACTCGTGGGGCGGCGGCGCCAAGGCCTGGAACGGAGGGTGGATGGACGGGTGGGTTTCCGCCAAGACCGCCGCCACCATGGCGTACTACGACCGGCGCGACCTGCCGCTGCACTACGAGCTCGCGGACACCTTCACCATCTGCGA
The DNA here is from genome assembly GCF_056836825.1 of Streptomyces sp. TRD_SC_5. Lineage (NCBI taxonomy): Bacteria > Bacillati > Actinomycetota > Actinomycetes > Kitasatosporales > Streptomycetaceae > Streptomyces > Streptomyces sp. TRD_SC_5. The sequence goes on from NZ_JBWZZS010000001.1 coordinate 5,235,309, forward strand.
CGCCTACCACTCCTCGATCCATACGTCGACGAGCCCCAACCGGAACCATCTGTGGAGCGGGTGGACCGGTTTCGAGGCCGACGGGAGCCGAGCCGTCACCAATGCGGCGTACGCCGAGGGCTCCCACCCGGGTTACCCGTGGCCGACGTACGCCGAGCGGCTGGAGAAGGCGGGCCGGTCCTGGAAGACGTACCAGGAGTGGGAGAACTTCACCGACAACAACATCGAGTTCTTCACCGCCTTCAAGAAGATCGCCCGCAAGGCGCTCGCGAAGGCCCCCGGCGGCTTCACCTACATGGAGGCCTTCTACGCCAAGGTGCGGGACACGGACGACGCCGCCGAGCGCGAGCGGCTGCTCGCCGCGCTGGAGGAGGGCGTGGCCACGCTGACGAAGGCCGAGCGCTCGCTCTTCGAGCGCGGCCTGCGGCGAGGGGAGACCGGCAGCCTCGCTGAGCAGTTCCGGGCCGATGTGGCAGCGGACAAGCTGCCCGAGGTGTCGTACCTGGTGCCTTCGGCGGTCGACTCGGAGCACCCCGGTTCCTCCTCGCCGATCGCCAGCGCCTCGCTGGTCTACCAGGTCCTCGACGCGCTCGGCTCGCACCCGGACGTCTGGCGGCACACCGTCGTGCTGATCAATTACGACGAGAACGACGGGTTCTTCGACCACGTTCCGCCGCCCGTGCCGCCCGCCGACAACACCGACGAGCGGTACCAGGGGCGCCCGACCGGCCTCGGGATCAGGGTCCCGATGCTGGTGGTCTCGCCGTGGACGGTCGGCGGGTACGTCTGCTCCGAGGTCTTCGACCACACCTCCGTGATCCGCTTCCTGGAGCGGTGGACGGGCGTCGAGGAGCCCAACATCACGCCGTGGCGGCGCACGGTCACGGGCGATCTGACCTCCGCGTTCGACTTCAAGCGCGGGCGCCGGCAGCCGCCGGTGGAGCAGCCGGGGGCGATACCGCCGTTCACGGGGCGCTGGCGGCCGGTTCCGCCGCTGGAGCAGCACATGCCCGTACAGGAGGAAGGGACGCGTCCCGCGCGCCCGCTGCCGTACCAGCCGGACGCGCACGGGAAGGTGCGGGAGGACGGTGCCTTCAAGGTCCGGCTCAGCAATACGGGGCGCGCGAGCGCGCACTTCGCGCTTTACCCCTATGCCGGTGAGTTCGCCATTCCGCAGCACCGGGATGTAAGGGGCACGGCGCAATGGGCGGTACCCCTTACGCGTGACGCCTACCGCTTCACGATCACCGGACCGAACGGGTTCCGCCGCGAGTTCGCCGGTACGAAGGCGGGCGTCGCCGAGGTCACCTCGTACCTCGACGCCCGCGACCTAGACCTGCACCTCACGCTCGTCAACCGGGGCAAGGAGCCGCTGACCTTCACCTTGCGGACGCTCGCGTACGCCGGCGAGGCCGATCTCGACGAGGGGCGGCCCCGCGAGGTGACGGTGAAGCCGGGCCGCAGCCGCACCGTGGTGCACTCCGCGGCGGACGCACACGGGTGGTACGACTTGGCGATCACCGTTACGGGTGATGACGCTTTCCGCAGGCGTCTCATGGGGCACATTGAGAACGGGCGCGCGAGCGTCTCAGGCTGACACGCCGGGTGGTACGCGGGAGCCCGGGAGCTGCCCCTGGCTCCCGCGACTCCTGTGACGAAGGGCACGAATGGGACAATCGATCACGTTTAGCTGTCAAAGTTGCTGAGCGTAGGTCATGAGTTCTTTGCGGGTTTGTCTCCCGGTAAAGATCCAGAACCACCCAGGGAGCAAGTCCGTTGGCAGCAATCGCCCGGTGGTGCGTCAAGCACCGTTTCGCCTCAGTCCTGCTGTGGCTGCTCGCGCTCGGCGCGGTCGCCGGAGCCGCCGGAGTCGCCGGTTCGGCGTACTCCAACGACTACGAGGTCCCCGGCACCGAGTCGGGCCGGGCGACCGCCCTCCTCGACGCCGGATTCGACGGCAGGGGAGGCGACAGCGACACCGTCGTCTGGCACACCGCCGGCCGCACCACCGTCAAGGCCGCCGGGGTCGAGCAGTCGATGACACGGACGCTCGACGCCATTGAGGACCTCCCGGGCGTGGTGAGCGTCGTCAGCCCGTACGAGCGCGAGGGCGACGCCGCACAGATCAGCGACGCCGCGCAGATCAGCAAGGACGGGCACACCGCCTACGCCGTCGTCACCTTTGACGCGCAGAGCGACGAGGTCCTCCAGCAGCAGGCAAAGGCCCTGGTCAAGACCGCCAAGGCCGCGGAGACCGGAGGTCTCCAGGTGGAGCTCGGCGGCAGCGCCGTGGCCCTCACCGAGGCCCCCACCTCGCACCTCAGCGAGCTGGTCGGAGTCGTGGTCGCGGCCGTCGTCCTCTTCGTCGCCTTCGGCTCCCTCGCGGCCAGCCTGCTGCCCATCGCGACCGCACTGGTCAGCGTCGGCACGGCGTACGCCGGAACCGTGCTGCTCGGCCACGTCATGACGGTCGCCGACTTCGCGCCGATGCTCGGCATGCTGGTCGGTCTCGGCGTCGGCATCGACTACGCGCTTTTCATCGTCACCCGGCACCGCAAGGGGCTGCGCCGAGGCCTGTCCGTCACCGACTCGGCGACGAACGCGGTCGCCACCACCGGCCGCGCGGTCGTCTTCGCGGGCGCCACCGTCTGCATCGCCCTGCTCGGCATGCTGATACTGCGCCTGTCCTTCCTCAACGGCGTCGCGATCGCCGCGTCCCTGACCGTCGTCCTCACCGTCGCCGCCTCGGTGACCCTGCTGCCCGCCCTGCTCTCCCACATCGGCATGCGGGCGCTCAGCCGCCGCGAACGCAGGCAGCTCGCCGAGCACGGCCCGCAGCCCGAGCTGCCCACCGGGTTCGCCGCCCGCTGGTCCGCCTTCGTCGAGCGCCACCCCAAGCTGCTCGGCGCCGTCGCCACCGTCGTCATGCTGGTCCTCGCGCTGCCCACGCTCGGGCTGCACCTGGGCACCTCCGACCAGGGCAACAACCCGGCCTCCTCGACGACCCGCGCGGCGTACGACCTGATCGCCGACGGCTTCGGTCCCGGCAGCAACGGCCCGCTGACCCTCGTCGCCGAGGTTCACGGCGCCGACGACCGCGCCGCCATGGCCTCCCTCGCGGGCACCGTGCGCGGCGCCGACGGGGTCGCGTCCGTCAGCCCGGTGGCGTACAACGGCGACGGCCGGACGGCCGCGCTCACCGTCGTACCGGAGTCGTCGCCGCAGTCGCAGGACACCAGCGACCTCGTCGACCGGCTGCGGGAAAGCATCCTGCCGCAGGCCGAGCAGGGGACGTCGCTCGAGGTGTACGTCGGCGGGATCACCGCGAGCTACGACGACTTCGCCGAGGTCATCGTCGACAAGCTGCCGCTCTTCGTCGGCGTCGTGATCGCGCTGGGCTGCGCCCTGCTGCTGCTCGCCTTCCGCAGTGTCGGCATCCCGCTCAAGGCCGCGCTGATGAACGTGCTCGCCGTCGCCTCCTCCTTCGGAGTCGTCGTGGCCGTCTTCCAGTGGGGCTGGGGCAGCGAGCTGCTCGGGCTCGGCAGCGCGGGCCCGATCGAGCCGTTCCTGCCGGTGATCATGGTGTCGGTGCTCTTCGGGCTCTCGATGGACTACCAGGTCTTCCTGGTCAGCCGGATGTACGAGGAGTGGCTGGAGACCGGTGACAACCGGCGTGCGGTGCGGGTCGGCCTCGCCGAGACCAGCCGGGTGATCAACTCCGCGGCCGTGATCATGATTTCGGTCTTCCTGGCCTTCGTCCTGAGCGGCGACCGCGTGATCGCGATGTTCGGCATCGCGCTCGCGGCGGCCGTCGCCCTGGACGCGTTCGTGCTCCGTACGCTCCTGGTGCCCGCCCTGATGCACATGCTGGGCGGCGCGAACTGGTGGCTGCCGCGCGGGCTCGACCGGTGGCTGCCGCGCATCAGCATCGAACCCGCCGAATGCCTCACGACGCATGACAGGATCGAGGCTCAGCGCACGGGCGAATCCGAGGACTCCCAGCAGCTCGTGCCTTGACCGGCAAGGAGCGGGATGTTCGCGATACAGCTGGGCGCCGGCGACGAGGACGCCGTACTGCGCCCCCTGGAGCCCTGGCAGGCCGAGGAGTACCTGGCCCACATCGACCGCGGGCGTGAGTACATCGACCAGTACATCGGGCTCGCGGCGGCCGCCACGGACCTCGGTTCGGCGCGGGCCTTCCTCCAGTCGTACGCCGAGAAGCAGGCCTCGGACACCGGCCGCCTCTACGGCATCTGGCTCGACGGCACACTGGTCGGCGGGGTGCTCTTCCGGACCTTCGACGCCGCGTCGGGCAACTGCGAGGCCGGCTGCTGGCTGGAGGAGTCCGCGGTGGGCCGCGGGCTGATCACGCGCGCCACGCGGGCACTGATCGACTGGGCGGTGGACGAGCGGGGGATGCACCGCGTCGAGTGGCTGGTTTCCTCCGCGAACACCGCAAGCATAAATGTGGCGAAGCGGCTGGGGATGACGCGGGACGGCGTACTGCGCGAAAGCCGCCCGTACCGGGGCGTACGGCACGACATCGAGGTCTGGTCGGTGCTGGCGCGGGAGTGGCGCGAGTGTCGTTAAGAAAGTTCTCAGAAACCGCGCCTAGCGTGCGGCGTATGACAGCCACAGCCCGTACCAAGTCCGACGAAACACCCGACGCGACAGCCGCCGCCGCAGGCACGCCCGACAAGGGCGACGAGGCCGCCGCAGTAGACATCGAGAAGGCCGCCGACCAGGACGTCACGGTCGACGGCACCAAGGCCGACGACGCGGCCGTCGACGTCGACGAGGCCGAGGACGAGGACGACGCGGACGTCCTGGACGAGGCCCCGCGCGCCTCGTCCTCCGGCGTCGGCGCGGGCGCCGCCGCCGTGGTCTCCACAGTGCTCGGCTTCGCCGCCCTCAGCGGGACCTGGACCAGCCGTGTCGCCGCCGAGCGCCAGACGCTCATCGGCCAGCTGGGGACCAAGCAGACCGACAGCCCCGCCGACCAGGTCGCCGCGCTGTACGGCAACGGCTGGCACATGACCGCCCTCGTCAACGGCGGCTTCGCGCTGCTCGCGCTCGTCGTCGCCGTCGTGGTGCTGGTCCTTCCGTCCTTCGGTACGCCCGGCACGAGCATCCGGTCCGGCTGGGTCCGGTCCTTCGCCTGGGCGGGCTTCGCCCTCGGCATCCTGGGGCTGCTCGTCTCCGCCGGGATGTACTTCGACCTCTTCGCCTCGATGCCTACGCCGCCCACCGCCGGCCCGGGCGCCGGAGCAGGCCAGTAAGGCGGCCACACCAGGGGCCTTAGGCACGTACGCACCTTTGCGCGTACGTCCCTAAGGCCCTTCGTGCTGCCAAGATGCGGCACTCTCCCGATGCGCGGGGGCCCCTGGGAAACGAGAGTTGAGGCATCGCGGAAAGCGACCTCAACGAACGACTCACCTCACCGGGGAGAACACCGTGTACGAGTACGAGATCCAGCAGCAGCACGTGGCCGAACTGATGCGCGTCGCCGCCACCGAACGGCTCGCACGGCAGGTCGTCAAGGCCCGCCGCGCCGCCCGCCGGGCCGCCCGCACGTCAGGGCAGAACGCATCAGAGGGGCCGGTGAGTTCGCTGCGCAACCGCTTCGCACGGGCCGCGTGACGGCGGCCTGACGGCGACGTGAGGGACGCGAGATGACTGTCGTGCCCTTTACGGGTTCCCTGGTCGCTCCCACGATGTCGGACCCTTGTGCGATGCTCAGCGATGTGGAAACCAGGTCTGTCAGCCCGGTGTTCGTCGGCCGCGCCGGCGAACTGGCCCAGCTCACCGATGCGCTCGCCCGCGCCACCGCGGGCGAGCCGCAGGCGTTGCTCGTGGGCGGTGAGGCAGGGGTGGGCAAGACCCGCCTCGTCGAGGAGTTCTTCACCGCCGCCTGCGAGGCCGGCGCTGTCGTCGTGGTGGGCGGCTGCGTCGAAATCGGCGCCGACGGCCTGCCGTTCGCGCCGTTCTCCACCGCGTTGCGCGCCCTGCGGCGCAGGATGCCCGACGAGGTCGCCGCCGCAGCCGAGGGCCAGGAGGGCGAACTGGCCCGGCTGCTGCCCGAGCTCGGTGAGACCACCCGCGACCAGCACAGCGAAGACGGCATGACGCGCCTCTTCGAGCTGACCGTCCGCCTCCTGGAGCGCATCACGGCCGACCGTACGGTGGTGCTCGCCCTGGAGGACCTGCACTGGGCGGACACCTCCACCCGCCACCTCCTCGCGTACCTCTTCCGCACGCTGCGGCGCGGACGCCTCGTCGTCGTCGGCACCTACCGCGCGGACGACATCCACCGCCGCCATCCGCTGCGGCCCCTCCTCGCCGAACTCGACCGGCTGCGCACGGTCCGGCGCATCGAGCTGTCCCGCTTCAACCGCTCGGAAGTACACCGCCAGCTGTCCGGAATCCTCGCCGCCGAGCCGGAAGCGTCCCTGGCCGAAGAGGTGTTCACCCGCTCCGACGGCAACGCGTTCTTCGTCGAGGAACTGGCCTCGTGCATCGGGACCGGCTGCGCCACCGGCCTGAGCGACTCCTTGCGCGACATCCTGCTGGTGCGGGTCGAGGCGCTGCCCGACGGCGCCCAGAGGGTCGCCAGGATCGTCGCCGAGGGCGGCTCCACCGTCGAGTACCGGCTGCTGCTCGCCGTCGCGCGGCTCCCCGAGGACGAGCTGATCGAGGCGCTGCGGGCCGCCGTCGGCGCCAACCTGCTCCTCGCGACGCCGGACGGCGACGGGTACCGCTTCCGGCACTCCCTCGTGCGCGAGGCGCTCAGCGACGACCTGCTGCCCGGCGAGCGCTCCCGCCTGAACCGCCGGTACGCCGAAGCCCTGGAGGCCGACCCCTCGCTCGTACGGGCCGACGAGTACGCCACGCGCATCGCCAGCTACTGGTACGCCGCGCACGACGCCGCCAAGGCCCTTCCCGCCGTACTGAAGGCCTCCGTCGAGGCGCGCGGCCGCCACGCGTACGCCGACCAGCTGAGCCTGCTGGAACGCGCGATGGAGCTGTGGGACGACGCCCCCGCCGAGGTCCGCGCGGTCCTGCGGCCCCTGGACTACGCCGAGGTCTACCCGCCCTGCGGCTGCGATCCCGAGACGACGCCGCTGCGCTACCTCGACCTCATGGCGGAAGCCACCGTCGCCGGCCGGTTCGGCGGCGAGCGCGAACGGGCGCTCAAGATCTCCAAGAAGGCGCTGAGGCTCCTGGACGGCGAGGGCGACGCTTTGCGCGAAGCCTGGTTCTGGGTGCAGCGCTGCAAGCTGATATCCAGCCTTGGCCGTGGCGACGGCTGGACCGAACTGGCCCGTGCGCGCGAGCTCGTGCGCGGCCTTCCGCCGTCCGCCGTCCACGCCGAGGTCCTGGCCTACGTCGCCGGCTGGGGCATGCTGCACGAGCCGGGCCCGGACAGCCTGGTCTCCGCCGAGCAGGCCGTGGAGTACGCGCGGATGGTCGGAGCCCGGGACACCGAACTGTCCGCGCTCACCACCCTGGGCGGCCTGACCGTCGACTCGGGTGACGTCGAGGGCGGCCTCGCCACGCTGTACGCCGTCAAGGAACAGGCGGTCGCGCAGGGCATGGCCAGTGTGGCCGGCCGCATCCACGTGAACCTCCCCTCGGCCCTGGAGTCCGTGGGGCGCTCCCAGGAGGCGGTGGCGATAGCCAAGGAAGGCGTCTGCTTCTCCAGGAAGTACGGCCTCGCCGACGTCGAAGCCTGGGTCCGGGGGAATCTCGCCGAGTCGCTGGTCTCCCTCGGGCGCTGGAGCGAGGCCGTCGAGCACGCCGTGGACATCGAACGGGCCTCGGCGCCCAGCGCCAAGCCGCGCGGCGCCGCCGCCTGGATACAGGCCGACGTGGCGCGTGCGCGCGGTGAACTGACCGCTGCCGACGAGCGGCTGGCAGCCGCCCACGCGTACTTCGGCAGCCACGACCCGATGCCCCAGCACGACCTTCCGATGCGCCGGATCGAGCTGGCTCTCGCCGCCGCCCGGGGCCGCATCCTGGACGTCCGCGCCGGGTTCGCGCGCGCCGCCTCGGCCGGCTTCCCCCTCGGGACCCACCGTTACGCCTGGGCGCTGCTGGCCGAAGCCGCCGTCGCCGAGGCGGACGCACGTGGCCTCCCGGCCGCGGAGGCGGGCCGGCGCGAAGCTCTGGAGCTGATCCGGGCCGGAGCGAAGCGGCTGGCGACCCCGGCGCCGCTCTGGCACGCGTACGAACACTGGGTGAGAGCCGAGCTGCGCCGGGCCGAGGGCCTCGCCACCCCCGACGACTGGGCCGGCGTCGTCACGGCGTTCGAGACGCTGGAGCGTCCGTACGACCTGGCGCGCGCCCGGCTGCGCTGGGCGGAGGCACTGCTCGCCGCCTCCGCCACCGGCGGCGACACCCAGGCGGTTGTCGCGCCGGGGGCCGGAGCGGTGAGCCAGCGCGAGCTGAACGCCGACGAGCGCGAGCGGGCCGCCGAACTGCTCCGGCTGTCCTGGGCAGTGGCGGAACAACTGGGCGCCCGTCCCCTGGGCGAGAGCGTCGCGCTGCTCGCCCAGCGCGCCCGCCTCTCGCTCACGCAGGCGCCCGACGTCCCGGTACTCACCGCGAGCCCGGCCGCGTCGCTGGGCCTGACCCCGCGCGAACAGGGCGTACTGCGCCTGGTCGCGGCCGGCCGGACCAACCGGCAGATCGCCGAGGAGCTCTACATCTCACCCAAGACGGCGAGCGTCCACGTCTCCAACATCCTGGCCAAGCTCGGCGTCTCCGGCCGGGGCGAGGCGGCTGCCGTGGCCCACCGCCTGCGCCTGTTCACCGACGTACAGGACCAGTCCCTGGCGGCCGGATGACAACCTTGCCCGAGGCGAGGTCTATCGGCCCCTGCCCCGGGTCGCTGTCCCCGGTGTCGGTCCGGGACAGCTCCAGCCGCCGACGCTCGTCGTGGGTGTGCTTGCGACCCGGTGCGAAGAGCTGCTCGATCATGTTGAACATGTGCCCCCCCGGTCCTGGATTCCGCTCCAGCGTAAACACACGGCCCCTGAAACAGCCGTGGGTTACTTCACCTCCAGGTTCAGGATCCGGTCGTCGCCCGGCTCCGGCGTGCCCCGGGTGTCCGTCTCGCTGGTGACCAGCCACAGCTTGTCGCCGCCGGCCGCCAGCACCGTGCGCAGCCGGCCGTACTTCCCCGCCAGGAACGATTCCGGGTCCGCCACCGGCTCCGTACCGTCCAGCGGAATCCGCCACAGCCGCTCGCCGCGCAGGCCCGCCATCCAGATCGAGCCCTCGGCGTACGCGATCCCGCTCGGCGAGGCCTCGGACGTCTTCCACTGGGCGACCGGGTCGACGAACCCCTCCTGGCTGCCCTTGCCCTCGACCTCGGGCCAGCCGTAGTTCTGGCCGGGGCGGATCTGATTGAGCTCGTCCCAGGTGTTCTGGCCGAACTCGGCGGCCCACAGCCGCTTCTCGCTGTCCCAGGCCAGGCCCTGCACGTTGCGGTGCCCGTACGAGTAGACGACCGAGTCCGCTTCCGGATTGCCGTGCACCGGCTCGCCGTCCGGCGTCATCCGCAGGATCTTGCCGGCCAGCGACTTCTTGTCCTGCGCCAGCCCGGTGTCACCCGTCTCGCCCGTCCCGGCGTAGAGCATTTTGTCCGGGCCGAAGGCGATCCGCCCGCCGTTGTGGACGGTGCCCTTGGGGATGCTCCTCAAGATGGTGTCCGGGGCGCCCAGTTGCTGCCCGGCGGGCTTCTTCTCGTCGTACAGCATGCGGGCGATGCGGTTGTCGGACTCGGTGGTGAAGTACGCGTAGACCATGTGGTCCGAGGCGAAGGAGGGCGAGACGGCCAGGCCCATGAGCCCGCCCTCCCCGGCCGGCGCGACCCCCGCGACGGTCCCGGTCTCCGTCTTCTCGCCGCTCTCGCCGTCGACGCGGGTGATCGTCCCCTCGTCGCGCGAGGAGACCAGCAGATCGCCGTCGGGCAGTGCGGCGAGCCCCCAGGGCGACTTGAGGCCTTCGGTGAGGGTGCTCAGCACCTTGGCCGACCCCTTCGCGGGCGGCGGCTCGGCGCGGGACCCGGATCCGGGCCGGGACGCGTCTCCCGACGGCGACGCACTCGCGTCGCCCGCGGCCGTCGGGGCGGGCGCGTTCTTGTCCGCGTCGGAACACCCCACGGCGAGCAGGAGAACGGCGGCAGCCAACGCAGCGGTCACAGCAGGACGTTGCACGGTACGCATCCCTTCGACGGCCGGCAGTCGTCACCGGCAACGGCTCCCACTCTTCATACACCGCTCGCGCGCCGGAGTTTCCCTTCTGCATCAGCCCGGCGCGCAGGTTGCCACTGCGCGGCGCTTTCCCCGACCCGCCACCCGGCGGTCAGTCCCACGAGCCTCGCGCACGCGGCAGTCCCGCGATCTCCGCCAGGTCGTCCCCCGTGAGCCGCAGCCCCGCCGCCCGCGCGTTCTGCACCGCCCACCGCTCGCGCTTGGCCCCCGGCACCGGGACCACATGGCGGCCGCGCTCCAGCACCCACGCCAGCGCCACCTGTGCCGGAGTCGCGCCGTGGCGCCCGGCGATCCGCCGCAGCCCGGCCACCACCGGCTGGTTCGCCGCCATCATCTCGGCCGTGAAGCGGGGATGCCTGGCCCGTACGTCGTCCGGCTCGAAGCCTTGCCCCGGTGTGAGCGTCCCGGTCAGAAAACCGTTGCCCAGCGGCATGGCGGCCAGAAAACCGACACCCCGCGCCTCGCACCACGGCAGCAGTGCCGTCAGCGCCTCCGGCGACCACACCGAGAGCTCGGCCTCCACCGCGCTCACCGGAAAAACCTGCTGTACCCGCTCCAGCTGACGAATCGTTTCGTCGTGCATCCGCGCCCCGGGCCGCCGCGACGCCCGCGCCCCCACCGCGCACATCCCCAGCGCCCGCACCTTCCCCGCCCGCACCAGGTCCGCCATCGCGCCCCAGGTCTCCTCGACCGGCACCTCCGGATCCGGCCGGTGCAGCTGGTAGAGGTCGATCACATCGGTCTGCAGCCGCCGCAGCGAAGCGTCGCAGGCCCGCCGTACGTACCCCGGGCGCCCATTGGCGACGACGTGCTGATCGCCGACGAGCAGCCCGCACTTGGTCGAGACGAAGGCCTCGGCGCGCCGCTCCCTGAGCACCCGCCCCAGCAGCAGCTCATTGGTGAAGGGCCCGTACATGTCGGCCGTGTCCAGCAGGCTGGACCCCGCGTCGAGCGCCGCGTGCACGGTACGGAGCGACTGGTCCCCCCGCTGCTGCGAGCCGGTGTACGCCCAGCTCATCGGCATGCATCCGAGTCCGATCGCGCCCACTTCGAGCGCTGCCGCACCGATTGTCCTGCGCTCCAACTCCCCGTACCCCTCCCTCTGCCGCTCCCAAAACTAACCTCTGCGCTCCACGGCCCTTCGCATAGCCTCGTGACCATGACTTCAGACGTATGGCTCCCCGTCCCCGCAGCCGAGACAGAAGGCCTCCCCGACGGCTTCAATTACCGCTTCTGGGACGGTGGCCAGGACTTTCCCGCCGATCCGGCCGACTGCGCCTTCTATGTCGTCCCGTACATGAAGGGCCCCGAGATCGCGGTGCGCCCGCTCGCCGCGATGACGTCCGTACGGGCCGTCCAGACGCTTTCCGCAGGCATCGACCACGTCGAGCCGGGCCTCGGGGACCTGCATGCCGGCGTTCACCTGTGCAACGCCAGGGGTGTCCACGAGGCCAGCACCGCGGAGCTCACGCTCGCGCTGGTCCTCGCCTCGCTGCGCGGCATCCCCGGCTTCGTGCGCGGCCAGGACAAGGAGGAATGGCGGGCCGGTTTCTATCCCGCGCTCGCCGACAAGTCCGTGCTCATCGTCGGGTACGGCTCGATCGGCGCGGCCATCGAGGACCGGCTCGCGCCCTTCGAATGCGCGCGGGTGGCGCGCGTCGCGCGCTCCGCCCGTACAACGGAGCGCGGCCCGGTGCATCCACTGGCGGACCTGCCCGGACTGCTGCCCTCCGCCGACGTGGTGATTCTCTCCACCCCGCTCACCGAGGCGACCCAGGGCCTGGCGAACGCCGACTTCCTCTCCCGCATGAAGGACGGGGCGCTGCTGGTGAACGTCTCGCGCGGTCCTGTCGTCGACACCAAGGCACTCCTCGCCGAGCTCGAAACGGGCCGTCTGCGTGCCGCCCTCGACGTCACCGACCCTGAGCCGCTTCCCGCGGGCCACCCCCTGTGGCACGCGCCCGGCGTTCTCGTCAGCCCCCACGTGGGCGGCAGTACTTCGGCGTTCATGCCCCGGGCCAAGCGCCTGATGGCCGGCCAGCTCACCCGCTTCGCCGCCGGGGAACCGCTGCGCAACATCGTTCTCACCACTCCCTGAGGAGACCCGCCGGGAGGGCGTACGGACACGCTACGAAGCCACTCGAATGCGCGGCGTGCCGACAACCTCCCTGGTCGTCACGCAGAGTAGAGGGAGTATGTCCCTGAGTGACGGGATTGGTGTATCGTCCGGACCAAGGGGCTGCGCCGCGCATTATCACGGCGCTGGGGAGCGACTGGACTGAGGGGGGCGACGGGCGATGCACGGCGAATGGACCAAGGATCCGACGCGGCGGGGCCACCGGCGACCACGCTCGCGCGACCGGGCGGGCACGCCGGACCCGGGACCGCTCCCCGCTCCTGAGGCGCCGGCGGCGCCGTGCGTCAGGGCGGTCCGGTGAGTGCCCCCGGAGCGCTCCTCGCCCGGCAGCAGGTGCCCGGCAGCGGGATGAGCCTGCTCTCGCAGCTCGCTCTCGCGCTGGTCTGCGGCGCCTATGCCGTCGGCTCGGCCGTCGGGTGGGGCTCCCCCGAAGTGGCGTTGATCATGGGTGATTTCGGCCTCGCCGTCGCCGCCCTGATCGCCGCGGTCTCCTGCTTCCTCTACGCACGCACGCGTGAGAGCCGCTTTCGGCCCGCCTGGCTGCTGTTCGGGGTCTCCTCCGCGATGGCGGCGTGCGGGAACGCCGTATGGGGCTGGTACGAAGTGGTGCTGGGCCGCGAGGTCCCCTCGCCCTCCCTCGCCGACCTGTTCTTCCTCTGCTTCGGCCCGCCCGCCATCGTCGGCCTGCTGGTTCTCGCCAAGCGCCCCGTGACGCGCGCCGGCTGGCTCTGCCTGGCACTCGACTCCTGGCTCATCGGCGGCTCGCTGCTGACGCTCTCGTGGAGCCTCGCCCTGGCGCACACCGCGCACTTCCAGGCCGAGAGCACGGCCCACGCCGCTCTCTCCCTCGCGTACCCGCTGCTCGACATCGCGCTGGTCAGCATGGTGCTCGCACTCCACTTCCGCCGCTCCAACACCAACCGCACCGCCATCAACACGGCGATCGCCGCTCTCGCCATGACCGTGGTGTGCGACGCGCTGTTCACCTCACCCCTGCTGCGCGAGAACTACCGCTCGGGCCAGCTCCTCGACGCGGGCTGGTTCGCCGGCTCGCTGCTCCTCGCCTACGCGCCCTGGGGCGCGCGCCGCGCGGGGCAGTGGGGGGAGAGTGCTCCGTACAACCGGAGCAGTCACAATCCGGGCAGTCACCACCCCGGGACCCGCAATCCGGGCGCCCGCCACCCGGCCCTCCGCAGTCCGGGCAGCCGCCCCATCGGCGGTTCGCTGGCCGCCCTCACGCCCTACCTCGCCGCCGCCGTGTGCACCCTCGGCATCCTCTACAACGTCATCGAGGGCCGCCGCGTGGACCGTGTCGTGGTCCTCACCGGCTGCACGGTCGTCCTCGCCCTGGTCGTACGCCAGGGCATCATGCTCGTCGACAACATCTCCCTCACCCAGGAACTGGCGCAGAAGGAGAACCACTTCCGCTCCCTGGTGCAGGGATCGAGCGACGTCATCATGATCGCTGCCCCGACCGGCATATTGCGGTACGTCAGCCCCGCCGCGTCCGGCGTCTACGGCCGTGAGGCGGAGGAGCTCATCGGATCCGAGCTCGCCTCGCTGATCCATGCGGAGGATCTGGGCAGAGTCGTCCACGAAGTACGCCGCTTTCTGGCCGCGCCTCCCGCCGAGGAGCCGACCACCCGCATCGAATGCCGCTTCAAGTCGGGCACGGGGGAGTGGCTCAATGTCGAGTCCACCGTCAACCGGCACCAGGGCGGCCTGATCTTCAACAGCCGGGACGTGACCGAAAGGGTCCGTCTCCAGGCCCAGCTCCAGCACAATGCCGAGCACGACCCGCTCACCGACCTTCCCAACCGCGCGCTGTTCACCGCGCGCGTCCGCCAGGCCCTCGGCGGCCGCCGCGTCGGCGATCCCGGCACGGCCGTTCTCTTCATCGACCTCGACGGCTTCAAGGCGGTGAACGACACCATCGGCCACCAGGCCGGCGACGAGCTGCTGATCCAGGCGGCCCGCCGCCTCCAGGACTCCGTGCGGGCGGGCGACACCGCGGCCCGCCTCGGCGGCGACGAATTCGCCGCCCTGATCGTCGGTGAGGGCTCCCGGGACCAGGCCGCCCGCGAATGCCAGGTTCACGAGATCGCCGACCGGCTGCGCCTCACGCTCTCGCAGCCGTACCGGATCGGCGGCAACGAGGTGCGCGTCGCCGCGTCCATCGGGGTCGCCTTCGCCGAGCCCGGCATCAGCCCCACCGACCTCATGCGCAACGCCGACCTCGCCATGTACCGGGCGAAGGCGGGCGGCAAGGACCGGGTCGAGCTGTACGCGCCGCAGATGCAGGCCGAGGTGGTCCGCAGGACCGAACTCGCCACCCGGCTGCGCACCGCCCTCCACGACGGCGAGTTCGCGCTGCTCCACCAGCCGGTGGTGAGCCTGATCACCGGCCAGGTCGCCTCTGTCGCCGCCCAGGCGCGCTGGCGGTCCACCCAGGGCATCCTCTTCACGCCCGCCGAGTTCCTGCGCGTCGCCGACACCGGCGAGTCCCAGGAGGGCGCCCGCACCGCCGAGCTCGGCCGCTGGCTGCTGGCAGAGGCGGTCGAGCAGGCGGCGGAGCGCAACCGGGCGGGCCACGAGGTGCCCGTGACGGTCCGGCTCTCGGCCCGCAGGCTGGTGGACAAGTCCCTGCCGCTCGGCTCCATCGAGGCCCTCCTCACCCGGCACGGGCTGCCCTCCGGCTCGCTGATCATCGAGCTGGCCGACAGCGACCCCAGGATCTCCTTCGACGAGCTGGAGCGGCGCCTGGTGTCGCTGCGCAGGCTCGGCGTGCGGATCGCGCTCGACGGGTTCGGCAGTGGTTACGCCGCCATCAACGCGCTGCGCCGGCTCCCCATCGACGTACTGAAACTGGATCGCGGTCTGGTCGAAGGTGTGGTGGAGTCGGCACGGCTGCACAAGATCACCAGCGGCCTGCTGCGGATCGCGTGCGACCTCGGGATGCAGTCCGTGGCGGACGGCGTGGACGTACCGGAGCAGGTGGTCGCACTGCGCGCGATGGGGTGCACGCACGGGCAGGGGATGGCCTTCTCGGGGCCGCTCGACGAGTACCGGCTGCGGCGGGCGCTGGTGCGCGGCGAGTTCCCCGTACCGGGCGGGGCGGCACTGTCCGTCCTGGCGGGCGGATCGGGTGGATCACTTCCCGTACGTCATGTGGGCGGGAACGGAAGTGAAACGATCACGCATCCACCATTGCGCTCAAATAGTGAGACGCCTGTCCCACCTACTTGACAGGCACCGGGCGCCAGAGGGAGGGTCAGTGCCATGCGCACCCGAATTCTCGTACTTGGAAAGCGCGTCGGCTGAAGCAGAGCACGCACATGCAGCTCTGCACACCGCACCGGCGCGCTCCCCTCGCTTGCCTCACGGCACGGGGGGTTTTTTGTTGCACCGGCACTTCCCAAACCCCCGCATAAGATCCTCAGCTTCAAACCCTCAGCTTCGAGAAGAGAATGCCGATGACCGAGCAGGCCTCCGGGGCCCACCATCCGCAGCCGCGGCCCCGCAACGGCGGACACCACGCCACCACTGTCGAGCACGTGACGGGCGCCCAGTCGCTCATCCGCTCCCTCGAGGAAGTGGGGGCCGACACGGTATTCGGCATTCCCGGCGGCGCCATCCTGCCGGCCTACGACCCGCTGATGGACTCCACGAAGGTCCGCCACGTCCTGGTCCGCCACGAGCAGGGCGCGGGCCACGCGGCGACCGGTTACGCGCAGGCCACCGGCAAGGTCGGCGTGTGCATGGCCACTTCGGGGCCCGGTGCCACGAACCTGGTCACGCCGATCGCCGACGCCCACATGGACTCGGTGCCGATGGTCGCGATCACCGGCCAGGTCGCCTCCAAGGCGATCGGCACGGACGCCTTCCAGGAGGCGGACATCGTCGGCATCACCATGCCGATCACCAAGCACAACTTCCTGGTCACCAAGGCCGAGGACATCCCGCGCACCATCGCCGAGGCCTTCCACATCGCCTCGACGGGACGCCCGGGACCGGTCCTGGTCGACATCGCCAAGGACGCTCTCCAGGCGAAGACCACCTTCAGCTGGCCGCCCACGCACGACCTGCCCGGCTACCGCCCGGTCACCAAGCCGCACGCCAAGCAGATCCGCGAGGCCGCCAAGCTGGTCGTCCAGGCCAAGCGACCCGTGCTGTACGTCGGCGGCGGCGTCATGAAGGCCAACGCCACCGCCGAGCTGAAGGTCCTCGCCGAGCTCACCGGCGCCCCCGTCACCACCACCCTGATGGCGCTGGGCTCCTTCCCCGACAGCCACCCGCTGCACGTGGGAATGCCGGGCATGCACGGAGCGGTCACCGCCGTCACCGCGCTGCAGCGGGCCGACCTGATCGTCGCGCTCGGAGCCCGCTTCGACGACCGCGTCACCGGCAAGCTGGACAGCTTCGCGCCGTACGCCAAGATCGTCCACGCCGACATCGACCCGGCCGAGATCGGCAAGAACCGCGCCGCGGACGTGCCGATCGTCGGTGACGCCCGAGAGGTCATCGCCGACCTCGTCCAGGCCGTCCAGGCCGAGCACACCGAGGGCAACACCGGCGACTACACCGCCTGGTGGAACGACCTCAACCGCTGGCGCGACACCTACCCGCTCGGCTACGACCTGCCGGAGAACGGCCAGCTCTCCCCGCAGCAGGTCATCCAGCGCATCGGCCAGCTCGCCCCCGAGGGCACCATCTACGCCGCGGGCGTCGGCCAGCACCAGATGTGGGCCTCGCACTTCATCCAGTACGAGCAGCCCGCCACCTGGCTGAACTCCGGCGGCGCGGGGACGATGGGGTACGCCGTCCCGGCCGCCATGGGCGCCAAGGCCGGCATGCCGGAGCGTACGGTCTGGGCCATCGACGGCGACGGCTGCTTCCAGATGACCAACCAGGAACTCACCACCTGCGCGCTCAACAACATCCCGATCAAGGTCGCCATCATCAACAACGGCGCGCTCGGGATGGTCCGCCAGTGGCAGACCCTCTTCTACAACCAGCGCTACTCCAACACCGTGCTGCACAGCGGCCCGGAGGCCGACGGCAGGCAGCCGAGCGCCGGCACCCGCGTCCCGGACTTCGTGAAGCTGTCCGAGGCCATGGGCTGCCACGCGATCCGCTGTGAGGACCCGGCCGATCTGGACAAGGTCATCGCCGAGGCCAATGCCATCAACGACCGCCCGGTCGTGGTCGACTTCATCGTGCACGAGGACGCCATGGTCTGGCCGATGGTGGCCGCCGGCACCTCCAACGACGAGGTCATGGCCGCCCGCGGGGTGCGCCCCGACTTCGGCGACAACGAAGACGACTGAGCAGACGAGAGAGAGAATTGAAGCCCATGTCCAAGCACACCCTCTCCGTCCTGGTCGAGAACAAGCCGGGCGTCCTCGCGCGGATCACGGCCCTGTTCTCCCGCCGCGGGTTCAACATCGACTCCCTCGCGGTGGGGACCACCGAGCACCCCGAGATCTCGCGCATCACCATCGTGGTCAACGTGATCGAGGCACTGCCGCTCGAACAGGTGACGAAGCAGCTGAACAAGCTCGTCAACGTACTGAAAATCGTCGAACTCGAGCCGAGCGCCGCGATCCAGCGTGAGCTCGTCCTCGTGAAGGTGCGCGCCGACAACGAGACGCGCTCGCAGATCGTCGAGATCGTCCAGCTGTTCCGCGCCAAGACCGTCGACGTCTCCCCGGAGGCTGTGACCATCGAAGCCACCGGCGGCGCCGACAAGCTCGAAGCGATGCTCAAGATGCTCGAGCAGTTCGGCATCAAGGAGCTGGTCCAGTCCGGGACGATCGCCATAGGGCGCGGCTCCCGGTCGATCACGGACCGCAGTCTGCGCGCCCTCGACCGCTCGGCCTGACCGGCCTCCGGTCCTGCTGCTCGCACAGCGCTGTGACATTTGCTCGCACAGCGCTGTGACATTTGCTCGCATAGCGAGACCCAAAAACCTTCATTCCGCACCCCGCCGTACGGTGGGACGCACAACCAGCACACAAGGAGAATCCCAGTGGCCGAGCTGTTCTACGACGACGATGCCGACCTGTCCATCATCCAGGGCCGCAAGGTCGCGGTGATCGGTTACGGCAGCCAGGGCCACGCCCACGCGCTGTCGCTCCGTGACTCGGGTGTCGACGTCCGCGTCGGTCTGCACGAGGGCTCCAAGTCCAAGGCGAAGGCCGAGGAGCAGGGCCTGCGCGTCGTCACTCCGGCGCAGGCCGCCGAAGAGGCCGACGTCATCATGATCCTGATCCCGGACCCGATCCAGGCCCAGGTCTACGAGGAGTCCATCAAGGGCAACCTGAAGGACGGCGACGCACTCTTCTTCGCCCACGGCTTCAACGTCCGCTTCGGCTTCATCAAGGCCCCGGCCGGCGTCGACGTCGCCCTGGTCGCCCCGAAGGGCCCGGGCCACCTGGTCCGCCGTCAGTACGAGGAAGGCCGCGGCGTTCCGGCGATCGCCGCCGTCGAGCAGGACGCCACCGGCAGCGCCTTCGCGCTGGCCCTGTCGTACGCGAAGGCCATCGGCGGCACCCGCGCCGGCGTCATCAAGACGACCTTCACCGAGGAGACCGAGACCGACCTGTTCGGTGAGCAGGCCGTTCTCTGCGGCGGCGCGTCGGCGCTCGTCAAGGCGGGCTTCGAGACCCTGGTCGAGGCCGGCTACCAGCCGGAGATCGCGTACTTCGAGTGCCTCCACGAGCTGAAGCTCATCGTGGACCTCATGTACGAGGGCGGCCTGGAGAAGATGCGCTGGTCTGTCTCCGAGACCGCCGAGTGGGGCGACTACATCACCGGCCCGCGCGTCGTCACGGACCAGACCAAGGCCGAGATGAAGAAGGTTCTCGCCGAGATCCAGGACGGCACGTTCGCCAAGAACTGGATGGACGAGTACCACGGCGGTCTGAAGAAGTACAACGAGTACAAGACGCAGGACTCCGAGCACCTGCTGGAGACCACCGGCAAGGAGCTCCGCAAGCTCATGAGCTGGGTCGACAACGACGAGGCGTAAGCCTCGGGACCGGGGGGCCGCGGCGTATCGCCGCGGCCCTTCGCGCACAACTGGACAGAACGTCCAGCCACGGACGGGTGATCCTTCCGCTGCGGCGGAAGACCAGCTGTCCGGCGCCACTAGACTGCTTCATACATACACGCGTCAGGCCCACAGCGTCGTGCGTCTTCCACGCGGCTAGCCCCTCCACCGCCTGCGGCCGTCGGGACGGCCGTCCGCAAAGGACCAGTGAGGACTCACGTGAGCTCGAAACCTGTCGTACTCATCGCTGAAGAGCTGTCGCCGGCCACAGTCGACGCCCTGGGCCCGGACTTCGAGATCCGGCACTGCAACGGCGCCGACCGGGCAGAGCTTCTGCCGGCCATCGCCGATGTCGACGCGATTCTCGTCCGCTCCGCCACCAAGGTCGACGCCGAGGCCATCGCAGCCGCGAAGAAGCTCCGCGTCGTCGCCCGTGCCGGTGTCGGCCTCGACAACGTCGACGTCTCCGCCGCCACCAAGGCCGGCGTCATGGTCGTCAACGCGCCGACGTCCAACATCGTCACCGCCGCCGAGCTCGCCTGCGGCCTGCTCGTCGCCACCGCGCGCAACATCCCGCAGGCCAACACGGCCCTGAAGAACGGCGAGTGGAAGCGCTCGAAGTACACGGGCGTCGAGCTGAGCGAGAAGACCCTGGGTGTCGTCGGCCTCGGCCGCATCGGTGTCCTGGTCGCGCAGCGCATGTCGGCCTTCGGCATGAAGATCGTCGCGTACGACCCCTACGTACAGCCCGCGCGCGCCGCCCAGATGGGCGTCAAGCTGCTCACGCTCGACGAGCTGCTCGCGGTGTCGGACTTCATCACCGTTCACCTCCCCAAGACCCCGGAGACCCTCGGCCTCATCGGTGACGAGGCGCTCCACAAGGTCAAGCCCGAGGTCCGGATCGTCAATGCCGCCCGTGGCGGCATCGTCGACGAGGAGGCGCTGGCCTCCGCGCTCAAGGAGGGCCGTGTCGCGGGCGCCGGCCTGGACGTGTACACGAAGGAGCCCTGCACGGACTCCCCGCTGTTCGAGTTCGACCAGGTCGTCTGCACGCCGCACCTCGGCGCCTCCACCGACGAGGCCCAGGAGAAGGCGGGCATCGCGGTCGCCAAGTCCGTGCGGCTCGCGCTCGCCGGTGAGCTCGTTCCGGACGCGGTCAACGTCCAGGGCGGTGTCATCGCCGAGGACGTACGCCCCGGTCTGCCGCTCGCCGAGAAGCTCGGCCGGATGTTCACCGCGCTCGCGGGCGAGGTCGCGGTGCGTCTCGATGTCGAGGTGTACGGCGAGATCACGCAGTACGACGTCAAGGTGCTCGAACTGTCCGCGCTGAAGGGCGTGTTCGAGGACGTCGTCGACGAGACGGTGAGTTACGTCAACGCGCCGCTCTTCGCGCAGGAGCGCGGCGTCGAGGTCCGCCTCACGACGAGCTCGGAGTCCCCGGACCACAAGAACGTCGTCACCGTGCGCGGCACGCTCTCCGGCGGCGAGGAGGTCTCGGTCTCCGGCACGCTGGCGGGCCCGAAGCACCTCCAGAAGATCGTCGGTATCGGCGAGCACGACATCGACCTGACCCTGGCCGACCACATGGTCGTCCTGCGGTACCAGGACCGTCCGGGTGTCGTCGGCACCGTCGGCCGCATCCTCGGTGAGGGTGGCCTGAACATCGCGGGCATGCAGGTGTCGCGGGCGGACCAGGGGGGCGAGGCGCTGGCCGTTCTCTCCGTGGACGACACGGTTCCGCCGGCGGTTCTCGCGGAGATCGCCGACGAGATCGGCGCGGCGTCGGCGCGGTTCGTGAACCTCGCGAGCTGACACAGCTGGGCCAGGTGCCCGGGACGCGCGCCCGCGTCCCGGGCACCGGTGCGTCCGGGGCCCGCGAGGCTGTAGGTTCCACGGCTTCGTGCGCACTGACTCCTGCCGTAAGGCTGAAATCCGGGCTTGATGCGCAATGCCGTCGCTAGGCAGTGGTGCGCAATCTTGGGCCGGTAGGTGACACGGAAGGGTACTCAGAGTGAGATATGCCGCGCGCTGACACGCGTCGCGGTGGGCCCGCGCTCCTCGCTTCCGCGGTGGCTGTGTGGAACGTCCTTCGCGGCGGTGCGAGCCTTGACACCTGGCATCAGGAAGGGCAGATCTCGGTCGGCAGGCCGTTGGAGAGTCCGCCGCGTTCGCCGTCGGTGAGATCACGACCGAGGACGGAGCACAGGTGCCGCTTCCAGAGGGTGGGGTCGAGGCGGAACAAACCGAGGCGGCCTCCGGAGACGGGTGAGCGTAGAAGCGCCTTGCCGTCCTTGGTGGCCGCCAGGAAGCCCTGCTTCTCCCCAAATTCGTACGTTTCCCGGTACGCGGGGTCGTCCGCCTTCAGGAAGCTTACGGAACTGTCGTTGGCCATGAAGAACCCGGAGCCCCCGGTGCCACCCGCCGCCCACTGGTTAGGGGTCAGCGGCCCGAGCGGACCCACCACTCTCTTCGGCGGCTGCCCAGGTTGCGCCGACCACAGCTCGACCAGGCCGCCTATGCTCTTCACGGCCGCGTAGCGCGAGTCCTTCATGAACACGGCCGTGTCGAGGTCGACTCCGAGGCGTACACGAAGTCCTTTGTTCTTCTTGCCTGTTCGCAGATCGACAGCGTGCACGTCCGGTTCGCCGCGCACGGTGACCCCCGCGTACCCCGGCTCGGGGTGGTTGCCCACGAAGTAGTCCGGTCGGTCTTTCGTGGTGAGCTGAAGGTCACGCAGGTCGATCGGCAGCGTCACGCGGCGGCCCTCGCGAGTATCCCAGTGCTCGACGAGTGTGCCGGAGACTGTCAGGAGCCGATCGTCATCGAGGAAGCGGAAGGCAACCAGTCCCGGCTTGCCGTCTTTGCCGACAGGAGGTTGTGCCACGGTGAACTCGGTCACCCGGCGCAACGAGGGCAGTGCGCGAACCGTGATCCGGTTCAGGTCCGAGACATCCGCCACCAGCGTCTCGGCGTTGTTGACCCGGAGTGCCTGGTTCGCGTCCGGAGGCGTTTTGGCATCGCTGTCCACTTCGGCAAGAGTTCTCTCCTCCCCTTCTGTTTCCATGACGCGCAGACTGTCGCTGTCCTTGCCCACACGGACCACCATCCTGCTTCCGTCGCCGAGCAGCGTCGGAGGGCTGTGGGCGCTGACGTCCTCCGACTTTGCCAGCGCCCATCCAGTCACCGCGTCCTCGTTCCAGGTGACCACGACAGGCTCGCGCGAAGTCCCGAGAAGAGGAAGGTTCTTGACGTCCTGCAGGCTGTCGGGTCCGAAGAACCGCTGAGTCCTGCCGCCGTCTCGAGTGTGGACCAGGTCCCACTCGCCCGTCGTGGAGAGCACCGCGAAGCGGTCGCCTTCCTCGTCAACGGCCACATCACTGCATGAAGTGCCGTCCCCGCGACGGTATTGGCCCAGCACCTCTCCGTCCGCCACGCGTACGGCCTGGTATTGGGCCTGTCCGTCCAAGTCGGGGTCGGGCTTGTCTTTCCGGCAGACGATCACCACGCTGCCGTTTCCCGACACTCCGGTGCCACCGAATTCGAGGCCCTTTGCCAGTTCACGCATCGTCCCGGCACCGATATCGACAGCAACCACTGACTGCTTCAGGACCGACCCGGGGCTGCGCTGGGCCACGAGTGTGTTCCCGTCCGGGCCGAACCACACGTTGACAAGCCCGGAGACCTGGACCGGAAGCTCCCGAGGCTGTTGTGTCTCCAGGTCCCACACCTGCACCGGCCGCTTCGCCGACGACGCCGGCACGCCGACCAGTCGACGCCCGTCCGGGGAGAAGTCCATGATTTTGACGTTGAGCCATTGCGCGCCCAAGGAGATGTTCTTGAGCGCACCGCTGAGCGGGTGTGGCGGCCCTACCAGCCGTTTCCCTGAGGGGGTCACGTCGTGCCAGACCACCACCCCGTCCACATCGCGCAGGTAGGCGATCCGTCGCCCATCCCGGCTGACCACGGGGGACAGGACGTTGTTGGCGAGGCGGAGTTGCTCCTGTCTGACCCTGCCCTTGGCCGTGCGGACGAAAAGGGTTGCGCGGCCGAGCTCGGTCGTCACCAGCGTCACTCTGCCGTCCGCGCTCATGGCGGCCGCACGGGCTGGTCCCTCGGCTCCCGTCAGCATCCATTCCGCGTCCTTGAGTTCCTCGTACCGGCGCATCAGCGCACTGCGGGCCTCTTGTGTCGGAGCGACCTCGTACGCCGCGAGCGCCGCCAGGGCAGCCTGCCCGGGGTTGCTGTCCGTCAAGTCGTCCGACTGCACCGCAAGCGTCCGGGACCGCCCCTCGGCCTCCCGGTGTGCGCTTACCTGTGATTCCTGCACGAGGAACGTGCCCAGCCCGGCGATCAGCAGAAGGGTCAGGGCCACCGCGACCCATCCCGCACGCGCCCGAACCTGCCGTGCCCGCTGGCGCTGACGGGCCAGCGCAAGGAATTCCCGCTGGTCCTCGGTCAAATCCGTCTCGCGTCCGTGCAGCCTCGCTTCCACGGCCGCGAGCTGAAGGGGGCCGGGCAGCAGATCGGCCGAGCCGTCCGCCTTTTGCCACCGCTCCAGATCGTGCTGTACCTCCGCCCGCCCCGTCAGGAAATCAGCATCGGCCCGGACCAGCTCTGCCAGGGCTGGCCATACCGCGATCAAAGCCTCGTGGGCCAGCTCCGCGCTCTCCGGTCGGCCATCACCTCCGTACAGGACCAGCAGGCGCTGCTCGGCCAGCGCCTGCGCCAGGCGCCAGCGTCCTTCTCCCGCCTCTTCGCGTGTCAGGGCGCGCCGCAGCGGAGCCTCGCCGCCCGGCAGCACCCGCACCAGCCCCGTCAGCAGCCGTGCCGCTTCGGCCTCACCCTCAGGTGGGACGCACTTCCGCCACGCCTCCTCGGCATGGCGCCGCAGTGCGCCGGATACTCCGTCGATGTGCTCGTACGTCGCGGCCTGTAACCGTCCGGCGGCTCGTCGCTGCCACAACTGCGCCAGGACGAACCCCAGAAGGGGCAGAATTCCCGGCTCGCCGCCCGCATCGTCCAGGATGCGGCGGTCAAGCCCGGGGTCGTACTCGACCGCCGGAATGCGCTTGAGCGGTTCGGTGATCACCGCGTGCAGCTGGTCCCGGGCCATGGGAGTGAGCGGAAGTGTCACCCCGCGTTTCAGAGCGGGACCCAGGTGCGAGTGACTCAGTGCGGCGTCCATGAAGTCGGCGCGCAGGGTGACGAGAACCCGCAGGGCGGCTGGCTGCCACTGAGGGAACAGCAGCTCGACAGTCTCGGTGAGCTCCGGCTGCGGGCGGTTCAACAGTGCCTCGGCCTGATCGAGTACGACCAACAACCGTGACGCCGGCCGTCCTGTTACCCGATGGAAGGCGTCCGCAAGCCCTAGCTCACTCAACCAATGATCTACGTGGTCGGCGTTCTGCGCGCGGGGGGGCCGCCCATACTCCCCCGATCTTTCGATCTCGAACAGCTCGGTGGCGAGCGCGGCCCGCAGGGAAGAGGAACGTGTCGCGTTAACCTGCAGAATCCGGTAGCCGTCCTGCCGCATCCTCGGCACCACACCGGCCAGCGCGAGCGACGACTTGCCGCAGCCCGACGGCCCGTACACCGTCACAGTGGGCTGATCGCCCCGCAGGGCGGTGACGACTCGCTCGATGTCGTCGTCCCGGCCGAAGAAGACATCCGCGTCGTCCTCCTGAAAGGCGGACAGACCACGAAAAGGCGTAGCCGGGCTCACGTACGGGGCGAGGTCGGGTACTTCCTTCAGTAAGGTTCTCGTCCGCAGGACGAACGCCTGCTGGGCCTCGCGGACCGACTGTGCCGCCACCATCATCCCGACGACAGCGCCCAGTTTGTTGTCCCAGACCGGGCTCCCACTGAAACCCCCCTTGACGTGCACGGCTTCATCGTTGGCCCGCGAGAGCTGGATCCAGCCCGGGCGGGTGGGCCCCCGGAACCTGCCGCTCTGCCAGATCCCATCCGGGTTTTCGTCGGTGAAGCCCACGGTACGCGCATCGTGGTCCCATACGCCGCTCTGCGGGTCGGCCATGGGGAGCGGACGGGCTCCGGGAATCCGGTTCCGCAACCGCAGCACGGCGATGTCCCCGGTCTGATCGGGCCTGATCGGCATCCAGTGCTGGACCTCGGCACGGTGGTCGCCCCCGTCGACGCCGTCGGCGTTCCCGGCCAGCGGCACGTCGACCGTGACCTCGGTGCCGGCCTCCACCGTGTCGTCCCGGGGCCGGTCCAGCGCGTCCGACACCACATGAGCGCAGGTCAGCACCAGGTTCGCGGCGATGAGGAAGCCCGCGCCGCCGATCGCACCGTCCGGCCCCTTAACACGGACGACCGCCGCGACCAGTGACGGCTCCGCCTCCCCGGTGTCGCGCTCCTGAATCTCCGTCACTGCGACCCCCCGTGCCCCGTTGTCGCGCCTGACTGGGTCAACTTCCCTGCGGTGTATTCCCGTTGGGGTCTCTCGCGTCACTCCTGTTCCAGGTCAGGCTCACGGAGAAATTGGCCGCTGTCGCCGTGCTGGCAATGACCACGTCCGCCTCGGCCGACAGCGAAACCCCGAACTCCAGCGTGATCTCGTCCGGCGCGTTCGCCAGCCCTTGGAACCGCCCCACGAAGCTCTCCGCCACCGGACGCACGGTGTCCAGCATCTGACCGAACGACCGTTCGGCGCGCGCTATGGAGCGGCCTCCGCGCCCCACGCGGACCAGCGTCTCGTCCACCTCCCGGATCTGGACACGCACGGACTCGTCGCTGCCGTCCCCCAGGGGGACTTCTACCGTGTGGACAGGGCCGTCGCTCATGACTCTCCTCCGTTGCTCGGGAGTTGGAGATCGTAGCGGCATGCCCCTCTCCGATCGCAAGAGACCGACAACGATAGCTACGGACTGCAACGAATGCGCATCGAGCCTTGGATCTGCGCATTCATTGCGCATCCTCAGCCGACACCGCGCATCGACTCGCGGATCCTAGAGAGGCGTTACATGCGGGCGGCCTTGAGGGACATGTGCAGCAGCAGCCGGTCCTCGCCGTCGTGGAGGTCCAGGCCGGTGAGTTGTTCCACCCTCGACAGGCGGTAGTAGAGCGTCTGGCGGTGGATGTTCAGGGCGCTCGCGGTCCGGCCCGCCTGGCCCGCGCAGTCCAGGAAAGCCTCCGCCGTACGCGCGAGTTCGGCATGCGCGGGTTCCAGGAGCGGGCGTACGGCGGGGTCGACGGGGTGGCCCGGGCCGCTGTCGGGGAGTGCGGCCAGCAGGCGGTACGGTCCGATGCCCGCCCACTCCGCGACCGGTCCGAGGTGGGGCCGCGCCAGCGCAGCCCGGGCGGCGGCGGAGGCTTCGCGCCATGCGCCCGGCAGGTCCTCCAGTGTTCGTACCGGATTGCCGATGCCGACGACCGGGCCCGGCGCGGCCAGCAGGCCGGCGGCGGCCTGGTGGGCGGGGGAGAGGTCGGCCTGCGTACGGATCCTGACCAGGGCGGCGAGGCGCGGACCGGCCGGGCCGGGCACCGGAAGCAGACACAACGCCGCGGCGCCCGGGACCGTACGTACACCCGGCACGGACTGCGCCCAGGGCGCGGCGCACAGCAGGGCGTACGCTCCCGGGTCGCCCAGCGCCGCACCCAGTGAGGCCAGGGCGGCGGCCCGGCTGTCGGCGGAGTCCGTGGTGAGCAGGGTCAGCAGGTGGGGGCCGAGGTCGGCGCGGGCGCGGGCCTCGTCCGCCAGCAGCTCCCCGATCCGGGCGCAGACCGCCATCGCCGCGGGCGGTACCGGTCCCGGCGGGCCGTCGTCCCCGGCGAGCAGCCATACGTAACCGTGGACCGTGCCCCGATGGCGTACGGGGAGGCAGAGCCGGCCGCGCAGTACGCCGGCCGCGGGGTCGGCGGGGATGTGAACCGGCGTCTGGGCCGTGGCGATGCCGAACTTCTCGAACCACGCGCGGACCTCGGCCGTCGAGCGGCGGGTGAGGATCGAGCGCGTACGGACGGGGTCCAGGGTCGTTTCGTCGAAACCGCTGCCGCTGTCGTGCGCGCCGAACGCGATCAGCCGGAAATCGCGGTCCTCCAGCGTCGCCGGGGCGCCGAGCAGTGCCGAGACCTCGTCGACCAGCTCCTGATAATCGCCTTTCACGCTTCTCATTCTCGCACCCCTTCAGACATCTGTATGAGATACGGGCCACGGATGCGTGACAGCTGTCGATGGTTCAAGATGCGAGCGATCCTTAGATTTCACGGTGGTTATCCGTGCCGTACCGAATTCTCCTGGTCACGGCCCCCTTCAAGCCTTATCCGTGGAGGTGCCCCGTGCTGGGTCCCGTGATCCTCGCCGCTTCGCGCAGCGACAAGATGCGCCGCTTCGTGTCGGCCGCCCCGGGCACCAAACAGGTCGTCGGCCGGTTCATCGCCGGTGAGACGGTCGAGCAGGTCGTTCCGATCGTCCGGGACGCCGCCGACAAGGGGCTGGAAGTGACCCTGGACGTCGTGGGCGAGGACATCACCACCCGCGAGCAGGCCTACGCCGCTCGTGACGCCTACCTGGAGCTGATCGATCAGCTCAAGGGGCTGGGGCTGGGTGAGCGGGCCGAGATGTCGGTGAAGCTGTCGATGTTCGGGCAGGCGCTGGAGGGCGGCCACGAGCTGGCGCTCGCCAACGTCCGGCCGGTCGTCGAGGCCGCCGCCGAGATCGGCACCACGGTCACACTGGACGCCGAGGACCACACCACGCTCGACTCGATGTTCGCCATCCACGAGGAGCTGCGGAAGGACTTCCCGCAGACCGGCTGCGTGATCCAGGCCTACCTCTTCCGCACCGAGGAAGACGCGCGCCGCCTTTCCGGGGCCGGCAGTCGCGTCCGTATCGTGAAGGGCGCCTACAAGGAGCCCGCCGGTGTCGCGTTCCAGGACAAGGCGGAGATCGACAAGGCGTACGTCCGGATTCTGAAGATCCTGATGGCCGGTGACGGGTACCCGATGATCGGATCGCACGATCCGCGGCTGATCGCCGTCAGCCAGGAGCTCGCGCGGCGTGCGGGGCGCAAACTGGATGAGTACGAATTCCAGATGCTGTACGGGATCCGCAGCGAAGAGCACGTGCGGCTCGCGGCAGAGGGCCACCGGATGCGTGTGTACACCGCGTACGGCACCGACTGGTACGGCTACTTCATGCGGCGCCTCGCGGAGAAGCCGGCCAACCTGCTGTTCTTCGTCCGTTCGATGATCACCAAGAACTGACCCTAGGGCCGAGCCCTTCCACCCCTCACAAAGGAGTCAAGGACCTCATGGACGCTGTGACCCAGGTCCCCGCCCCGGTCAACGAGCCGGTGCACACCTACGCGCCCGGTTCGCCGGAGCGTGCGCGCCTCGAAGCCAAGCTCAAGGAGCTGGCCGAGAACCCCATCGATCTCCCGATGACGATCAACGGTGAGAAGCGGATGGGCGGTGGCGAGCGTTTCGACGTCGTACAGCCGCACAACCACAAGGCCGTCCTCGGCACCGCCGCCCACGCCACGCAGGACGACGCGCGGGACGCGATCGACGCCGCGCTGGCCGCCGCTCCGGCGTGGCGCGCGATGTCCTTCGACGACCGCGCCGCGATCATCCTGCGCGCCGCCGAGCTGCTGTCCGGCCCGTGGCGCGAGACGCTCGCCGCCTCGACCATGCTCGGTCAGTCCAAGACCGCCCAGCAGGCCGAGATCGACACGCCGTGCGAGCTGATCGACTTCTGGCGATTCAACGTCAAGTACGCCCGTGACCTGCTCGCCGAGCAGCCCCCGGCGAACTCCCCGGGTGTGTGGAACCGGCTGGACCACCGTCCGCTGGAGGGCTTCGTCTACGCGATCACGCCCTTCAACTTCACGGCGATCGCCGGCAACCTGCCGACCGCTCCCGCCCTGATGGGCAATGTCGTGGTCTGGAAGCCGTCCCCGACGCAGACGCACGCCGCCGTGCTGCTCATGGAGCTGCTGGAGGAGGCCGGTCTCCCCAAGGGCGTCATCAACCTGGTCACCGGTGACGGCATCGCGGTCTCCGAGGTCGCCCTCAACCACCGCGACCTGGCCGGGATCCACTTCACCGGCTCGACCCCGACCTTCCAGTACCTGTGGAAGACGGTCGGCAACAACATCGAGAAGTACCGCACGTACCCGCGCCTCGTCGGCGAGACCGGCGGCAAGGACTTCGTCGTCGCGCACCCGAGCGCCGACCGCGCCGTGCTGAAGACCGCGCTGACCCGTGGCTCCTTCGAGTTCCAGGGCCAGAAGTGCTCCGCTTCCTCGCGTGCGTACGTCCCTGCCTCGATTTGGGAGTCCGGCTTCAAGGAGGAGTTCGCGGCCGAGGTCGACGCCATCACCATGGGCGACGTCACCGACCTGTCGAACTTCATCGGCGCCGTCATCGACGAGCGTTCGTTCGCCAAGAACAAGGCCGCGATCGACCGCGCCGCCGCCGACCCGACGTGCACGATCGTCGCGGGCGGTACGTACGACGACTCGGTCGGCTACTTCGTCCGCCCGACGGTCATCGCCTGCACGGACCCCGCGAACGAGGTCTTCACGACCGAGTACTTCGGCCCGATCCTCGCGGTCCACGTCTACGAGGACGCGAAGTACGACGCCATGCTGGAGCAGATGGAGTCGGCGTCCGACTACGCCCTGACCGGCGCCGTCATCTCCGGCGACCGCGCGGCGGCCGCGTACACGATGGACAAGCTCCGCTACGCCGCGGGCAACTTCTACATCAACGACAAGTCGACCGGCGCCGTCGTCGGCCAGCAGCCCTTCGGCGGCGGCCGCGCGTCCGGCACGAACGACAAGGCCGGCGCCCCGCAGAACCTCCAGCGCTGGACCCTGACCCGGGCCATCAAGGAGACCCTGGTCTCGCCGACCGACTACACCTACCCGCACCAGGGCTGATCCGGCCCCGCCCGAAACTCCGCCCCCGTCCGGCCCCCACGCCGACGGGGGCGGTTTCGTGTGTGCGCGCAGGTGTTCGTGTGGGCGCAGGTGTCAGATCTTGCGCCAGCGGGCCATCGCGAAGGAGAAGACGCCGAACAGGGCGAGGCCGACGGCTATCAGGGCCAGCAGCCACGGGCCCGCCGGGGTGTCGGTGAAGGAGCGCAGGGTGTCGTCGAGGCCCTTGGCCTGGTCGGGCTTGTAGTCGACCGCCGCCTTGACCGCGAATCCGCCGAGCACGGCGAAGACCACGCCGCGCGCGATGCCGCCCGCGACGCCGGTGACGTCGACGACCTGGCGGGTACGGCCCCGCAGCTCGCCCATCTTCAGGTGCTTGTGGTACTTGCGCATCGCGGCGCGGGCCGCGATCCACACGCCGGCGACCGCGATGGCGAGGCCGCCGATGCCTACGATCCACTGGCCGCCGGGGAGTTCCATGGCCTTGGCTGTCACGTCCTCCGACTGCTTGTCGCTCGATCCGCTGCCGCTGCCCTGGGAGCCCGCGGCGAACGACAGCACGGAGTACGCGACGAAGCCGTAGAAGGCGAAGCGCGCCAGTGACAGCAGGCGCTTGCTCGCCTTGTGTCCGTCCGGGCCCGCCGCGCCGAAGACGGCTTCGGAGAGCCGCCACAGTGCCATGCCGGCCAGACCGATGCCCAGGGCCCAGAGCAGGACCGCACCGAACGGCTGCTTGGACACCTCCGCGAGCGCGCCCCCTCGGTCCGCCTGGCCGCCGCCCCCGAAGGCGATACTCAGCGCCAGGGCGCCGATCAGCAGGTAGAGCACCCCGCGCGCCCCGAATCCCCAACGCGCGGCCGCCTCCAGTGCCGAACTGTCCGACGCCTGGCGGGCGGTGCGCCTGCCGCGGCGGGTGAGTGCCGATGTACCCATGTCCTGCCTCCTTCGTCGCAGTGCATGTGCCCCGAAGTGGACGGCGGAACCGGTGGGGGCGCGGGGGTGTGCCGACGCGGTCTTGTGAAATGGAAATGGACATGTCAAATTCCTCAACGGTGTCTCCGTTCCCCACGGAGACCTGACTGAGGAGATCCCCCCATGAGACGCATCCTCCGTGCGCGCACAGCCGTGACCGCCCTCATAACCGCCGGCGCGCTGGGCCTCGCCTCGACGCCCGCCGGCGCCCAGCCCGCGGCGCAGACCGCGGCCGCAGGCCCGTCGACGTACGCCATCGACTCCGAACTCTCCCAGCGGCTCGGCGACGACACCGCCGGCAGCTACATCGACCGCCGCACCGGCGAGCTCACCGTCACCGTCACCAGCGAGCGCGCGGCCGAGCAGGTCCGCGCGGCGGGCGCCGTCGCGAAGCGCGTGGAGCGCGGCGCCGCCCGGCTCGAGGCGGCCATGGCCGCGCTGGAGGCCGGAGCGAAGATCACCGGTACGTCGTGGGGCGTCGACCCGAGGACCAACCAGGTCGGCGTCGAGGCCGACCAGTCCGTTTCCGTACGGGAGATGGCCCGGCTGAAGAAGGTCGCGGACGCGCAGGACGGGGCGGTGCGCATCTCGCGCGTACCGGGGACCTTCGAGCGCGAGGTGGCGGGCGGTGACGCGGTCTACGGCGGCGGGTACCGCTGCTCGGCGGCGTTCAACGTCTCGAAGGGCACGACGCGTTACTTCGTGACGGCCGGCCACTGCACCAACGATGTGGCCAACTGGTCGGCCACGTCCGGCGGTCCGGTGATCGGTGTCCGCGAGGGCACCAGCTTCCCGACCAACGACTACGGCATCGTGCGCTACACGAACGGCTCGGCGCCGGCGGGCAACGTCAACCTCTACAACGGCGGTCACCAGGACATCGCGTCCGCCGCCAACGCCGTCGTCGGCCAGGCCATCAAGAAGAGCGGCTCCACGACCAAGGTGACCAGCGGCACCGTCACCGCCGTGAACGTCACCGTCAACTACGGTGACGGGCCCGTCTACGGCATGGTCCGCACCACCGCCTGCTCGGCCGGCGGCGACAGCGGCGGCGCCCACTTCGCCGGCAGCGTCGCGCTCGGCATCCACTCGGGCAGCTCCGGCTGTACGGGCACCAATGGCTCCGCCATCCACCAGCCCGTGCGGGAAGCCCTGTCGGCGTACGGCGTGAACGTGTACTGAGCGGCTTTCTGGTACGGGCGGGGCCTGGGAGAGTTCGGTGCATGAATGAGCCGATGCGCCGCAAGCATGCCGACCTCGTCCGTACCGCCCACACCGCCGATCTCGCGCCTGCCGCGCTCCACGAGATCCGCGCCCTCCTGGACGCCGCCTTCGACGGCGACTTCGGCGAGGACGACTGGGACCACACCGTCGGCGGCATACACGCCTTCGTCCAGGACGAGCGCGGCCTCGCCGCCCACGGGAGCGTCATCCAGCGCCGGGTCTTACACCGCGGCCGGTCGCTGCGCGTCGGTTACGTCGAGGGCGTGGCCGTGCGCCCGGACCGCCGGCGCGAGGGGCTCGGGGGCCTGGTGATGGAGGCCCTGGAGCGGGTGATCGACCGGGCGTACGTCCTCGGCGCGCTGTCGGCGTCGGACGACGGGGCGGCGCTCTACGCCGGGCGGGGGTGGGTGGTGTGGCCCGGGCGGATCGGGGCGCTGGGCCCGGACGGCGTCGTACCGCTGCCCGACGAGGAGGGCTCGACGTACCTGCGGGCCGCCGCGACCGGGCTTCCCGACGCGTCCGACGCCCTGTTCTTCGACTGGCGCGGTGGCGACGTGCTCTAGGGGGCCGTGTTCTCGTGCGGGGACGTGTTCTCGTGAGCGAGGTGCGCGGGCGGCGGGGTCACAGGAACCGGCGGATGGGCAGGACGGCCACTTCGCGGGCTCGCTGGGCGAGAGAGCGTCTCTTCCACCGGCCCGCCCGGATCTGTTCACTCACCGCCACGTCCTCGTCGAAATGCGCGTCCAGCGTGGCCGTGAACTCCTGGTCCAGGACGGCGAGCATGACCTCCTCGTCGTGGTCGAGCGAGCGCCGGTTGAAGTTCGTCGAGCCGATCAGCGATGCCACGTGGTCGACGGTGATCACCTTCGCGTGCATCATCGTCGGCTGGTACTGGAAGATCTTCACGCCGCAGGCGGTGAGTTCCTCGTAGAAGTGCTGTCCGGCCAGCCGGCACACCCGCTTGTCGGTGTGCGGGCCCGGCAGCACGATCTCCACCTCCACCCCGCGCCGCGCCGTGGCGCAGAGCAGCTCGACGAAGTAGGCGTCCGGCGAGAAGTAGGCCGTGGACAGCCGGAAGCGTTCCTCGGCCGACTCCAGCATCACCCGCATCAGGGTCTGCATGTCCTGCCAGCCGAAACTGGCCGAGCCGCGCACCACCTGCACTACCGAATCGCCATGCGGGCGGTGCTCGACGAAGCGGTCCCGGTCGTCGAAAAGTTCGTCGTGGCACTCCGCCCAGTTCTGCGCGAACGCCGCGGCGATGCCGTCCACCGCGGGCCCCCGCACTTCGACGTGCGTGTCACGCCACTCGTGCTCGTCGCGCGCGTCGCCGCACCACTCCTCGGCGATCCCCACACCGCCCGTGAACGCGGTCTCCTCGTCGACGACGAGGACCTTGCGGTGGCAGCGGTGATTCTGCTTGAACGGCGAGAGATACAGCGGCTTGCGGAACCACGCCACCTGCACCCCGGCCCGCTCCATCGCGTCCAGCTGCTCCGTCTCGATCAGCCGGCTGCCGAACCCGTCCAGCAGCAGTCGTACCCGTACCCCGGCGCGGGCCCGCTCGGCCAGCGCCTCGGCGAACCGGCGGGCGATGTCGCCCTTCCAGTACACGAACGTCATCATGTCCACCGTGTGCTCGGCGGACCCGATACCGGCCAGCATGGCGGCGAAGATCTCATCCCCGTTGCGCAGGGGAACGAGCGCGTTGCCCTCGGTCGCCGCGATGCCTATCAGCCGCTCCAGGCGGCGCCGTATTCGGGCGATGCGGTCCTCGGCGGATGCCGACGCCCGCGCTGTGGGGGCGTCGGGGGCCAGCTCGGGAAGATCCTGCGTACTGGTCATGGAGTCACCGGGCCGGCACGCAAGAGAGGGGACGGGGCCGCGGTGCCCGGTCCGGCGCGGGCAGCGCAGCGTGCAGACTGTACCCCCGCGGTCCGCGCCCGGTCGCCTGGCAAGGGGGCCGCAGCACGGCGGGGGGCGGACGCTTCGAGGAGGTCCTTGACGGCGTCCCTACAACGACCTGCTAGAGATCGCGTCTCAGATAGTAGGAAGTCCGAGTAATTGTGGAGACAGACAGTCCGGCCTCGCTTAGCTTGGAAGAAGCCGAACGTCTCGCTCCATCAGCGAACGGCGGTCGCGAGCCCGTGCCCCATGCAGGTAACCCCTGCGGCACCTGCTCCCCGCCCATTCCGGCGCCCTGAAATCATCTGATCTCAAGGAGTCGATCATCATGGCCGAGACCGCGCGCCGCGTGCGCCACACCCCCCGTTCGAACGACACCGACCGCAAGCAGGCGGCCGCCGCCCTCCAGCGCGCTCTGGACCGCCGCGACAACGGCGGCGCGACCGGCCACTGAGCTGCCGTTCACCGGCCGCGCTGGATCTCGAAGTAGTCGACGCGCTCGCCCGATTCGGCGAGCGCGGAGACCTTCAGCTTCGGCGACGCACCGGTCTCGGCCTCCACCGCGAGGAACGAGAAGCCGGTGTAGCGCACCCGCGACCACTCCACCGTGTCCGGGTCCGGGAGCCGCAGCTTCGTCCAGTGGAAGGTCACGATGTGGTCGTGGTCGTGGACGTTGCCCTCGTAGCTGTCCTTCACGCCGAGCCCGAAGCCGTACAGGTCCTTGCCCGCGCCGCCCGCCGTGACGTACACGATCCCGTCCCGCGTGGGGTCGGTCGAGGCCCCGACCGGCACCGGCTTGCCGACCTCGCCGCCCTTGATGGCGTCGGTCCGCTCGTACACATGGTTGTGCCCGTTGATCACCAGGTCGACCTGGTGCTTGGTGAAGAGCGCCAGCCACGCGTCGCGCACCCCGCCGTCCGAGGCGTGCGTGGACGTCGAGTACACGCAGTGGTGGAAGAAGGCCACGATGAAATCGATGCCGGCCTGCCGCCGCAGCCCGCCGAGCCGCTTGTCGAGCCAGGCGCTCTGGGCGCCGTCCGTGTAGCCCTTGTTGGCGGGTATCTCGTACGACACGTCGTTCGCGTCCAGTGCCACGACGCCGACATTGCCGTACGTGAAGGAGTAGATGCCCGGGGCGTTCGTCGCGTCGGGCCCGTTCGCCGGCAGCGACCAGCGCGCGGACTGGCCGCCGTAACCGTTGGGGGAGTACCAGGCCTCCATGTCGTGATTGCCGGTCGTCACCATCCACGGAACCCGCGAGGCCACGCTCTCGGTCTGCGCCAGGAACTGGTCCCACACGCGTGCGTCGTAGGTGTCCGACTCCCTGCCCTGCCCGCTGCTGTCCGCGTAGCAGATGTCGCCCGCGTGGAGGTGGAAGGACGGGTTCTGGCCGAGGATCAACTGGTCGTTGGCGAGGGCGTCGTAGCTGACCCCCTGGTCCCCGAAGGCCGTGAAGACGAAGGTCTCCGGCCGCTCGGGCGCCGTACGGAACGAGCCGATGGTCGACAGGCGTGAGGCGGCGGCCGGGTCGAAGCCGTCGTGCCCGACGCCGTAGTAGTACGTCGTCCCGGGCCTCAGCCCGTCGAGCCCCACATGCAGATAGAACTGGTCGACCGCGGGCTGCTTGCGCGACAGCGACGGCGTGTGCAGATCGCGCACCTCCGCCTCGATCTTCCGGCTCAGCTCCCACGGCTGAAGACCGATCCGTACGTACGGGCGCTTGACCGCGAAAGGCACCTGCCAGGAGATCCGCATCTGCGTCTTCGGGTCGGCGCCGAAGGCGAGGTGGCGGCCGAAGGGCGCGACGAGCGACCCGTCGACGCGGGGAGTGGGCGTACTGACAGCGGGCGCGGCCGAGTACGCCGGACTCGCGCCGCCCAGCAGGGCCGTTCCGCCCACCGTGGCGGCGGATGAGGTGATCACTCGCCTGCGCGACAGCTTCGTACGCAGATACTCGTGCTGCTCCGGCATGCTCATGCGGCGGGCGAGCTGCTCGGGGATACCGGTGCGTGGGGTGTCGGCCATGAGAAAAAACTTCCCAGTAACAACCAACTCTGGCCAGTACTGAGGGTGAACAGAATCTGTCGAGATTCCGAGTCCGAATGGCGGACGCCCGGTGTCACGGGATGGGACGCGGGAGTAGGGTGCCGACATGTCTCGCAGCCTCAATCTCGCAGTGATCCCTGGTGACGGCATCGGCCAGGAGGTCGTGGCCCAAGGGCTCAAGGTCCTCAACGCCGTCCTTCCGCAGGATGTGAAGCTGCAGACCAAGGAGTACGACCTCGGCGCCCAGCGCTGGCACCGCACCGGAGAGACCCTCCCGGAGGCGGAGCTCGACTCCCTCAAGCAGCACGACGCCATCCTGCTCGGCGCGATCGGCGACCCGTCCGTGCCGTCCGGCGTCCTGGAGCGCGGGCTGCTGCTCAAACTGCGGTTCGCCTTCGACCACTTCATCAACCTGCGCCCGTCGAAGCTGTTCCCCAACACCGCGACCCCGCTGGCCGGCCGCCCCGACATCGACTTCGTCGTCGTGCGCGAGGGCACCGAGGGCCCGTACACCGGAAACGGCGGCTCGATCCGCACCGGTACGGAGCACGAGGTCGCGACCGAGGTCAGCCTGAACACGGCGTACGGCGTCGAGCGCGTCGTCCGTGACGCGTACGAGCGGGCCAACGCCCGCCCGCGCAAAAAGCTGACGCTGGTCCACAAGAACAACGTCCTCGTCTACGCCGGCCACATGTGGAAGAACATCTTCGACAAGGTCGGCCAGGAGTACCCCGAGGTCACCACCGACTATCTGCACGTCGACGCCGCGACGATCTTCTTCGTCACGCAGCCGGAGCGCTTCGACGTCATCGTCACCGACAACCTCTTCGGCGACATCCTCACCGACCTCGCCGCAGCCGTGACCGGCGGCATCGGCCTGGCGGCCTCCGGCAACATCAACCCGACGGGCGCCTTCCCGTCGATGTTCGAGCCCGTCCACGGCTCCGCGCCCGACATCGCGGGCCAGGGCAAGGCCGACCCGACGGCCACGATTCTCTCCGTCGCCCTCCTCCTGCGGCACCTCGGCTTCGAGCCCGAGGCCGTCCGTATCGAGGAAGCGGTCTCCGCCGACCTCGCGGAGCGCGACGGCAGCACGGTCCGTACGACGGACGAAATCGGCGACGCGCTCGCGGTACGAGTAGCGGGCTGACCCGACGGACTCCTCCCACAGCCGCCGGGTCACAGACACCCGGCGGCTGTGCTTTGCCGCGGCCGGGTGGGACCATCAATCCTGGGCCGCACTACACGCCGTTTCATGCACGCACTCCCACAGGCGATAATCGAACGTGGGGCCGCGGTATGAAGGGAAGCTCGGACGTCCTACTAAGGCGTGAGCGCGGTCCACCACACACAACCGGTGAAGGACACGCACTCATGACGACGCCCACGATCGAGCTCAAGCCCTCCTCGCACCCGCTGTCCGACGCGGAGCGCGAGGCGATCCTGGCCAACCCCGGATTCGGCCGCCACTTCACCGACCACATGGTCACCATCCGGTGGACCGAAGGCCGTGGCTGGCACGACGCCCAGCTCGTGCCGTACGCGCCGCTGTCGATCGACCCGGCCAACATGACCCTGCACTACGCGCAGGAGATCTTCGAGGGCCTGAAGGCATTCCGCCGGCCCGACGGCACGGTCACCACCTTCCGCCCCGACGCGAACGCCAAGCGCTTCCAGGTCTCCGCGCGGCGGCTGGCGATGCCGGAGCTGCCGGTCGAGACGTTCATCGCGGCGTGCGACGCGCTGGTGCAGCAGGACAAGGCATGGGTTCCGGCGCACGGCGGCGAGGACTCGCTGTACCTGCGCCCGTTCATGATCGCCAACGAGGTCGGGCTCGGTGTGAAGCCGGCCAACGAGTACCTCTTCATCGTCATCGCGTCGCCCGCCGGCGCGTACTTCTCCGGTGGTGTGAAGCCGGTCTCGGTCTGGCTGTCCGAGAACTACGTGCGCGCCGTCCCCGGCGGCATGGGCTTCGCCAAGACGGGCGGCAACTACGCCGCCTCGCTGCTCGCCTTCGCCGAAGCGGCGGAGAAGGGCTGCGACCAGGTGGTCTGGCTGGACGCGCTGGAGCACAAGTGGGTCGAGGAGATGGGCGGCATGAACCTGTACTTCGTGTACGGCGCTGCGTCGAATCAAAAGCCCAGGATCGTCACCCCGGAGCTGACCGGCTCGCTCCTCGCCGGCATCACGCGTGACTCGCTGCTCCAGCTCGCGCGTGACCTCGGGTACGAGTCGACGGAGGGCCGGATCTCCACGGAGGACTGGAAGCGCGACAGCGAGAACGGCACCCTCACCGAGGTCTTCGCGTGCGGCACGGCGGCGGCGATCACGCCGGTCGGGTCGGTGAAGTCGGAGAGCGCGGAGTGGGTTCAGGCCGACGGGCAGCCGGGCAAGGTGACGATGGAGCTGCGCAAGGCGCTGCTCGCCATCCAGACCGGCACGGCGGAGGACACCCACGGCTGGACCCACGAACTGGCCTGACATCCGCCGGTAGTTGTACGTACTCGAGGCCGCGCCCGGCACCTTCTGCCGGGCGCGGCCTCACGCGTCCCGGTGCGGGTGGCGCGGGTTGCCTGCGGCGCTCTCCCCGACCCGCCCCTTCCCGCTGTGACATTTGCGGCTCCGCCGCGTGGTGGGGGCAAGCCCCCAGGCCCCCGGACGCCCTCCGGGCGTGTCCTCAAGCGCCGGACGGGCTGGAATTGCCTGGCGGCGCTGGATGTGCCGCTCAGCGGCACCATCCAGCCCCTCCGGCGTTTGAGGAGCGGGGTCTGGGGCGGAGCCCCAGCAACCCCCGGCGCACTCAGCCCGTCCGGCGCTTGAGGACCGGGTCTGGGGCGGAGCCCCAGTTCGGGAAGGGGCGGGTAGGGGAAAGCTCCGCAGGACAGCCGGCGGTGGCGTTTACGCGGGGATGGGCGTCTCGCTCAACGGCTCCGCCTCCGCCTCCGCAGGACGCCCCGCCGGGCGCCCCTTCGCCGTCAACGCGGCGTACGCCGCCCCGCCCACCAGCCCAGACAGGATGAAGCTGCAGTCCACGCCACCCGTCAGGGCCAGCAGCGGGCCCTCGTACACCGTCGTCGAGACCGCCGCGAGGCCTACCGCCGCGCCCAGTGCCCAGGAGACCGTGGCCTGGACGTTCCAGCCCGACCGGTACCAGTAGACGCCACCCTTGGCGCGGCGGTTGAAGACCTGGAGGGCGTCCGCGTCGTACTGGCCGCCGCAGCGCACGTACCCGATGAGGGAGA
Organism: Streptomyces sp. TRD_SC_5; assembly: GCF_056836825.1. NCBI lineage: Bacteria > Bacillati > Actinomycetota > Actinomycetes > Kitasatosporales > Streptomycetaceae > Streptomyces > Streptomyces sp. TRD_SC_5. The sequence continues at coordinate 5,275,064 of NZ_JBWZZS010000001.1, forward strand.
TGACCGCCCACGGCGTGCCGATCGCCGTCAGGAGCAGGACGAAGGACGTCATAGCGGACTGGACCGACCACGCGAAGGAGCCCACGAACACGAACGCCGTCGCGACGGCAGCCGCGATCACGGTGGCCCGGGTACGCGTCGTCTTCGGCAGGATCGCGTCCAGGTCGAGGCCCATCGAGTACAGCATCAGGCCGGCGTTGCCGACGGACCCGGCCGAGGCCGCCAGGAGCAGCGGCACCAGGTACCAGACGGGTGCGGCCTCGACGAGCGGTCCGGCGTAGTCGAGGCCGGCTCGCGCCGCGAGGGCCGTGTACGTACCGAACAGCTGCGGCACCAGCAGGCCCAGCGCCAGGCCCAGACACGTCGCCCAGAAGACCTTGCGCGAGCTGTGGCGGCGCGGCGAGATGTAACGCGTGTAGTCACCGAGCAGCGTGATGAAGGCGACCGGGCCGCTTAGACCGGCGGCGACGGCCGCAAGCAGCCAGGTGGGCCAGAACGAGCCGAGGAGGTACGGGGTGTCCGGCGGCGCCGCCGTGGTGAAGTCGCCCGAGTAGGCGTAGACGCCGACGAGCAGCAGAACGACCATGCCGATGGACAGCACCTTGCTCAGGCGGAGGAGCAGCTTGTAGCCGTACACCGCCGCGACGACCGTGGCGCCCGCGAGCACGGTGTACATCAGGGCGCGCGAGGCCCCGCCGTCCGGCAGGCCGGTGAGCCGGGAGAGGGTCCCGACCATCACGTCGCCGCCGATCCACAGCGTGAGCGCCGTATAACCGAGCGAGAGCAGCAGGCCGACGACCGAACCGACGAGCCTGCCGCGTACGCCGAACTGGGCGCCGCTGGAGGTGGAGAGGTTGGTGGCCGTACGCAGAGAGATCAGCGCGAGCGGTGCGGTGACCGCGATACCGGCCAGGGTGCCGACGAGGATCGAGGTCACCGAGGGCCACAGGCCCAGGCCGAAGGACGGCGGCAGCCACCCGAAGACGATGACGCCCAGGCAGAGATTGGAGCCGAGAAGGATGGAGACGAGGTCGCGCGGCCCGCTGGTGCGCTCCTCGTCGGGGATGGTGTCGACTCCGCGCTGTTCTATCGGCATGGCTGGGTCCTCCCGGTCCGCCGGACAACAAAGTTTTGAGTGCTGCTCAATGTGACTTGACTCAAGGTGGCGCGTCAATGTTTCCGGCATGTGAATCTCATGGTTAGAGTGAAGTTCTAAACTTTTGGAGGTGTGGCGGCGTGCGACTGACCCCGACGGAACGCGACCGGCTGCTGCTGTTCGGAGCCGCCGAGCTGGCGCGTGCGCGCCGGGCGCGCGGGCTGCGGCTCAACGTGCCGGAGGCGACCGCGCTCATCGCGGACACGGTCTGTGAGGCGGCCCGCGACGGGCGGCGGCTCGCGGAGGCGATCGAGGCGGCACGCTCGGTGCTCGGCCCCGACGACGTGCTGCCCGGCGTGGCCGATGTGGTGACCGAGGTGCATGTGGAGGCCGTCTTCGACGACGGGTCCCGGCTCGCGGTCGTCTCGTCCCCGATCGGTGGCGGCGCGCTGGGCGACGACGCCCCGGGCGCGGTCCTGCCCGGCCCCGCGGACGCCGAGCCGGAGCCCGCGGTGCGGCTGTCCGTACGCAACACCGCGACTGTCCCCATCAGCGTCACCTCCCACTTCCACTTCTTCGAGGCCAACCCGCGCCTCGACTTCGACCGCTCGGCGGCGTACGGCATGCGGCTGTGCGTACCGGCCGGGTCCTCCGTCCGCTTCGACGCGGGCGGCGAGGCCGAGATCGGCCTGGTCCCGATCGGCGGCGGCCGGGTCGCGATCGGTTTCGCGGGCCTGGTCGACGGCCCGCTGGACGCCCCCGGAGCGAAGGAAGAGGCCCTGCGCAGGGCCGCGGCCTGCGGCTACCTGGGAGCAGGAGCACAGCCCGAAGGAGGAGCTGAGGCATGAGCATCGATCCGCATGAGTACGCCGCCGTCCACGGCCCCCGCGCCGGGGACCGTGTCAGGCTCGGCGACTCCGGGCTGACCGTGCGCGTCGAGTCGGACGCGCAGAAGCCGGGCGAGGAGTTCCTGGCGGGCTTCGGCAAGACCGCCCGCGACGGGCTGCACCTCAAGGCCGCCGCCGTGCGCGACACCTGCGACGTCGTGATCAGCAATGTGCTGGTCATCGACGTGGCGCAGGGCATCCGCAAGGTGTCGATCGGCATCAAGGAAGGCCGGATCCACGCCATCGGGCGGGCCGGCAATCCGGATACCCTCGACGGTGTGGACGTCGTCGTCGGCACCGGTACGTCGATCGTCTCGGGCGAGGGCCTGATCGCGACGGCGGGATCTGTCGACACCCACGTCCATCTGCTCTCGCCGCGCATCATGGAGGCCTCGCTCGCCTCCGGCGTGACCACGATCATCGGCCAGGAGTTCGGCCCCGTCTGGGGCGTCGGCGTGAACTCGCCGTGGGCCCTGCGCCACGCCTTCGGCGCCTTCGACGCCTGGCCCGTCAACATCGGCTTCCTCGCGCGCGGCTCGTCCTCCGACGCGGCCCCGCTCGTCGAGGCCCTCGCAGAGGGCGGCGCGTCCGGCTTCAAGGTCCACGAGGACATGGGCGCGCACACCCGCGCCCTGGACACCGCGCTGCGCGTCGCCGAGGAGCACGACGTACAGGTCGCACTGCACAGCGACGGCCTGAACGAGTGCCTGTCGGTCGAGGACACCCTGTCCGTCCTCGAAGGCCGTACGATCCACGCCTTCCACATCGAGGGCTGCGGCGGCGGGCACGTCCCGAATGTGCTGAAGATGGCGGGCGTACGGAACGTCATCGGCTCGTCCACCAACCCCACCCTTCCCTTCGGGCGGGACGCGGTCGCCGAGCACTACGGGATGATCGTCTCCGTACACGACCTGAAGACCGACCTGCCCGGCGACGCCGCCATGGCGCGCGACCGGATCCGCGCCGGGACGATGGGCGCCGAGGACGTGCTGCACGACCTGGGCGCGATCGGCATCACGTCGTCCGACGCGCAGGGGATGGGGCGCGCGGGCGAGACCGTGCGCCGTACCTTCCAGATGGCCGGGAAGATGAAGGCCGAGCTGGGTCCGATGGAGGGCGACGGCCCGGACGACGACAACGCGCGCGTCCTGCGGTACATGGCCAAGCTGACCATCAACCCCGCCATCGCCCACGGTCTCGCCCACGAGATCGGGTCGATCGAGGTCGGCAAGATGGCCGACATCGTGCTGTGGCGGCCGCAGTACTTCGGCGCGAAGCCGCAGATGGTGCTGAAGTCGGGCTTCCCGGCGTACGGCGTCACCGGTGACCCCAACGCGGCGACCGACACCTGCGAGCCGCTCGTCCTCGGACCGCTGTTCGGGGCGTACGGCGCGACGCCCGCCGACATCTCGGTGGCCTTCGTCGCGCAGGCCGCGCTCGACCAGGGCAACGACCTGATGCCCACGCGCCGACGCCGCGTCGCCGTGCGCGGCACGCGCGGTATCGGCCCCGCCGACCTGCGCCTGAACTCCCGTATCGGACAGGTGGGCGTCGACGGACTCAGCGGACTCGTCACACTCGACGGCGACCCGCTCCGGTCCGAACCCGCCGACTCCGTCTCCCTCAACCGTCTCTACTTCCTCTGATTCCAGTAAGGACCCCCCCATGGCTTTCCGTATGCCCGCCGAGTGGGCCCCGCACGAGCGCACCTGGATGGCGTGGCCCGGCCCCAACGTCACCTTCTCCAGCGAGGAGGAGCTCGCCGCCTCCCGCCAGGCCTGGGCGAGCGTCGCCCGCGCCGTACGCGCCTACGAGCCGGTCACCGTGGTCTGCGGCCCCGGCCAGTCGGCCGGCGCCCGCGAACTGCTCGGCCCCGACATCGAGCTGGTCGAGCGTGAGCTGGACGACGCCTGGATGCGCGACATCGGCCCCACCTTCGTCAAGGACGACGAGACCGGTGAACTGGCCGCTGTGGACTGGGTGTTCAACGGCTGGGGCGCCCAGGACTGGGCGACCTGGGAGCACGACTCGAAGATCGCTGGCATGGTCGCCGATCTCACGGGCGTACCCACGCTCTCCTCCCCGCTCGTCAACGAGGGCGGCGGCATCCACGTCGACGGCGAGGGCACGGTCCTGCTCACCGAGACCGTCCAGCTCGGCCCCGAGCGCAACCCCCAGTGGACGCGCGAGCAGGTCGAGGCGGAGATCCACGCCAAGCTCGGCACGACCAAGGCGATCTGGCTGCCGCGCGGCCTGACCACGGACTACCCGCCGCACGGCTTCGGCACCCTCGGGCACGTCGACATCGTCGCCGCGTTCGCCGCCCCCGGTGTCGTCCTCGCGCACACCCAGCCGGACCCGTCGCACCCCGACCACGAGCCGTGCAAGGCGAACGTCGAGCTGCTGCGCGCGCAGACGGACGCCAAGGGCCGCCCGCTCAAGGTGATCGAGGTGCCCGCCCCGACCAAGGTGAAGGTCGACGGCGACTGGGTCGACTACTCGTACATCAACCACTACCTCTGCAACGGCGGCGTGGTCCTGTGCGCCTTCGACGATCCGCGCGACGAGGAGGCGGCCGAGATCTTCCGCGGCCTCTTCCCCGACCGTACGGTCACCCTGGTCGATGCCCGCGAGATCTTCGCAGGCGGCGGCGGCATCCACTGCATTACGCAGCAGCAGCCCGCGACGCACAGCTGATCGGGTAGAACATACGGGTGCTTAATGTGAACGCCTACGCCTCATGACCGAGTCCGCCAAGCCGTCGTCCCGTCGGCGCAACTCAGCACCGCCCCGCGAGACGATGCTCGCCGCCGCCATGGCGAGCATCGCCGAGCACGGGCTGGAGCGGCTGACCATGGCCGGGCTCGGTCGTGAGGTCGGGATGAGCAGTGGGCACCTGCTCTATTACTTCCGCAGCAAGGACGAGCTGCTCCTGCAGACGCTCGAATGGAGCGAGGAGCAGCTCGGCATCGACCGCAGGGCCGCGCTCGCCCGCCAGGTCCCGGTCCGCGAGCGCCTCGACGCGTACGTCGACCTGTACGTGCCGTCGGGGCCCCGCGATCCGCACTGGGCGCTGTGGCTCGAACTCTGGAACCGCTCGCACGCCGTCGACGAGGAGGCGCGGGCCCGTCTCCTCGACATCGAGCTGTCCTGGCACCGCGATCTGGTGGCCCTGCTCGTCGAGGGCGCCTCGCGCGCCGAACTGCGCACGGTCGTCGACGCCGACCGCTTCGCGACCCGGATACGGGCGCTGCTCGACGGCTTCAGTACGCATGTGGCGATGGGCCTGCCGGGCTCGGAGCGGTCGCAGGTCCTCGCCCAGATCGGTGAGTTCCTCGACGAGACGCTCCACTGAGCCCGCGGGTTCCCCGGTTCGTCCGCCCGCATGGTGAGACGGAAATACCACGGCAGCGCAAACGTGCCAAACTGCCCTCGTGTTCTCGTTCGCCATGATTATGGGCAGCAGGCGCGCCGGTCCCCAGTGACCGCTCCCGTACCACCACGTGCGGCGCGGCCACCGTGCCCCAGACCCGCGCGCAGACCTCTCGCACCCGCGAGAGGTTTTTTCGTTTCCCGGCCCCATCACGGCCGGGGCGAGGCGCGCGCGATGATGGGGGCAAGTGGAGCCAGTCCTTCCACTCGACAGGAGTCCAGAAAGCCATGACCACTTCAGGCCCCGACGACAGTTTTCACGTCTTCGACACCACGCTGCGCGACGGCGCCCAGCGCGAAGGCATCAATCTGACGGTCGCCGACAAGCTGACCATCGCCCGGCACCTGGACGACTTCGGCGTGGGCTTCATCGAGGGCGGCTGGCCGGGCGCCAACCCGCGCGACACCGAGTTCTTCGCCCGCGCGAAGAAAGAGATCACCTTCAAGAACGCGCAGCTCGTGGCCTTCGGCGCCACCCGCCGCCCCGGCGCCAAGGCAGAGAACGACCCGCAGGTCGCCGCCCTCCTGGACTCGGGCGCCCCCGTGGTCACCCTGGTCGCCAAGTCCCACGACCGTCACGTGGAACTCGCCCTGCGCACCACGCTCGACGAGAACATCGCGATGGTCCGCGACACGGTCTCCTACCTCCGCGCCCAGGGCCGCCGTGTCTTCGTCGACTGCGAGCACTTCTTCGACGGCTACCGCGCCAACCCCGAGTACGCCAAGTCGGTCGTACGGGCGGCCTCGGAGGCCGGCGCCGACGTCGTGATCCTCTGCGACACCAACGGCGGCATGCTCCCCGCGCAGATCCAGGCCGTCGTCGCCACCGTCCTCGCCGACACCGGCGCACGCCTGGGCATCCACGCCCAGGACGACACGGGCTGCGCGGTCGCCAACACGCTCGCCGCCGTCGACGCGGGCGCCACCCACGTCCAGTGCACCGCCAACGGCTACGGCGAGCGCGTGGGCAACGCCAACCTCTTCCCCGTGGTCGCGGCCCTGGAGCTGAAGTACGGCAAGCAGGTCCTGCCGCCCGGCGCGCTCGCCGAGATGACCCGCATCTCGCACGCCATCGCCGAGGTCGTCAACCTGACGCCCTCCACCCACCAGCCGTACGTCGGCGTCTCCGCCTTCGCGCACAAGGCCGGCCTGCACGCCTCCGCGATCAAGGTCGACCCCGACCTGTACCAGCACATCGACCCGGGCCTGGTCGGCAACCACATCCGGATGCTGGTCTCCGACATGGCGGGCCGCGCCTCCATCGAGCTCAAGGGCAAGGAGCTCGGCGTCGAACTGGGCAACGACCGCGAGCTGGTCGGCCGCGTCGTCGCCCGCGTCAAGGAGCGCGAGCTCAAGGGCTACACGTACGAAGCGGCCGACGCCTCCTTCGAGCTCCTCCTGCGCGAGGAGGCCGAGGGTCACGCCCTCAGCTACTTCCGTACGGAGTCCTGGCGCGCGATCGTCGAGGACCGCCCCGACGGCACCCACGCCAACGAGGCCACGGTGAAGCTGTGGGCCAAGGGTGAGCGCATCGTCGCCACGGCGGAGGGCAACGGCCCGGTCAACGCCCTGGACCGCGCCCTGCGCGTCGGACTGGAGCGGATCTACCCGCAGCTCGCCAAGCTGGAACTGGTCGACTACAAGGTCCGCATCCTGGAGGGCAAGCACGGCACGGAGTCCACGACCCGCGTGCTGATCACCACGGGCGACGGCGAGGGCGACTGGTCCACGGTCGGCGTCGGCGAGAACGTGATCGCGGCTTCCTGGCAGGCCCTGGAGGACGCGTACACGTACGGCCTCCTGAAGGCGGGCGTCGAGCCCGCGGAGTAGCCACCGGCGCGAGGGAGCGGGTGACTCGCGCGAGGGCCCGCCGGGCCGCCCGCTCTTCCGTTAAACGCGTCTGTCTTAAAATGCACCCTTTCGGGTAGCTTTTAAGTATGAGGACACGACTGTTCTCCACCTTGTCAGGGCTGCTGCTCTCGCTGGCGGCCACCGCACTCGCCGTGGCGCCGGGCGCGCAGGCTGCCACGGGGCTCGATGCCGCGGGCGATGCGCTGCGGCAAGGGCCGGTGTACGTCGACGAGCGCGCCCGAGATCAGCTGCCGCCCCGTGCGGCGGACGCGCTGGAGCAGAAGATCCTCGACGCGGACAAGCCGGTCTTCGTCGCCGTACTGCCGCAGAACGCGGAGTTCCCCGAGGACGGTCTGCTGGCGGACCTGCGGACCAAGACCGGGATCACCGGGGTCTACGCAGTCCGGCTCGGTGATGCCTTCGACGCGGGCGCCGACCGCAGCGTGATGTCGCCGCAGGCGGTCGCCAACCTCACCGCCTCCGTCGAGCCGGCGGGCGGCCTTGACGCCACGACCCAGCTGAACACCTTCGTCGACGACGCTCTCGAACAGGCGAGGGGCAGTGCCCCCAACACCTGGGAAGGTGCCCAGAGCGGGCCGTCGTCCGTCGTCGGTCTGGTGACCTTCGGGCTGGTACTCGTCGCCGGCGTCTCCGGTGTGTTCCTGGTGGCGAAGCGCAATCGCCGCAGGCGGGCGGCGCAGGAGCGGGCTGCGCTGGAGAAGGTGCGGGTGGTCGTCGACGAGGACATCACCGCGTTCGGCGAGACCCTGGACCGCCTCGACTTCCACCCCGCCGAACCGGGAGCGGACGACGCGATGCGCGCCGACTACGAGCGCGCCCTGGACGCGTACGAAAAGGCCAAGTCGATCATGGCGAAGGCCACGAAGGCCGACGACGCCCGAGGCGTCACCGAGGCGCTGGAGAACGGCCGCTTCTCGCTCGCCGTACTCACCGCGCGCCGCGAAGGCGCCCCACTGCCGGAACGCCGCCCACCCTGCTTCTTCGACCCGCGCCACGGCCCCTCCACGGCGGACGTCGACTGGGCCCCGGCCGACGGCAACACGCGCCGGGTGCCGGTCTGCGCGGCAGACGCCACCCGGCTGGCCGACGGCCAGGACCCGATGTCCCGCATGGTCGAGACGGCGGACGGCCGCCGCCCGTACTGGGAGGCGGGCCCGGCGTACGCCCCGTGGATCGGCGGCTACTACGGCGGCGGCATCCTCCCCGGCCTGCTGATGGGCACGATGCTCGGCTCGATGCTCTCCACCCCCGCTTACGCCGACGCCGGCGCCGGCGGCTACGAGGGCGGCGACTTCTCGGGCGGCGACTTCAATTCGGGTGACTTCGGCGGCGGAGGCGACTTCGGCGGAGGCGGGTTCGGTGGCGGCGACTTCGGCGGTGGCGGCTTCTAGGACCTCCGACGGGCCTACGGGCGTACGGAAATAGGGCTGCGGGCGCGAACGGCCCACTGCTGACATGGCCTTCATGGTGCCTACCGACCGGCTGCTCGCTTCCGCGGCCATGTCATTCCTGCTGATCGTGATTCCCGGCCCCAGCGTGCTGTTCGTGATCGGCCGGGCCCCGGCGCAGGGCCGCCGCGCCGCGCTGACCACGGTCGTGGGGAACACGCTCGGGGCGTACGTGCTGGTCGTGGCCGTGGCGCTCGGAGTCGGGGCTGTCGTGGAGCGCTCGGTGCTCGTCTTCACGGCGCTGAAGTTCGCGGGCGCCGCGTACTTGGTGTACCTCGGCGTCAAGGCGGTGCGCCAGCGCGGATCGTTGCATGCCGCGATCACGGGAGATCGCCATGATCGGCCTCGGCGTCACCGTCGCCGCGACAGGCCGCAAGGAATAGGGCGGCCAGGTCCAGTCGGTTCCGCCGAGGGGCCTGAACACATGCAGTCCCCGGTAGTCCGTCCCGGTCCCGCGAGTCTTCAGCCGTCGCTGAAGGCTCCGAGCCCGAGGGGATCTGCCGGGGGCCTGGCCAGCTCCTGCGAGTGGGTCAACACGCTGGTTGACGAACGTCTTCGTCAACTGTGCGGCTCGCTCCGGTTTTCTGGTGTAATAAGGATTTTCCTCCCGATTTCGCCCCAGTCAAGAGGTTGCCCACCTCCACTTTTGGCAGCCGGTCAGGCCTGCTCGGCCGCGTTCTTGATCGCGGAGATGTCGAAGGTCAGCTTGACCTTGTCGCTGACCATCACGCCGCCGGTCTCCAGCGCCGCGTTCCAGGTCAGGCCCCAGTCGGAGCGCAGGATCTCCGCGCTGCCCTCGAAGCCGACGCGCTCGTTGCCGTACACATCGGTCGCGGAGCCGTTGAACTCCAGGTCGATGGCGAGCGGCTTGGTGACGTCCTTGATGGTCAGGTCGCCCACGATCCGGTAGTTGTCACCGCCGTGCTGAGCCGCCGACGTGGAGCGGAAGGACATGACGGGGAACTGCTCGGCGTCGAAGAAGTCTCCGCCGCGCAGGTGGCCGTCACGGTCACCGATGCCGGTGTCGATGCTGGCGATCTTGACGTCGATCGCGGCGGCGGAGCGGGACGGGTTGGAGCCGTTCAGGGTCAGCGTGCCGTCGTGGTCGGCGAAGCTGCCGCGGACGTTGGTGACCATGGCGTGGCGGACGGTGAAGCCGATGCTGCTGTGCGCGGGGTCGATGGTGTAGTCGCCGGTCAGGGCGGCCAGGGCCGGGTCCACCGCGAGGGTGGTGGTGGCGACCGGGGCGGTGTTGTTCTTGCGGTTGAACAGAGCCATGGCTCCTCCTCGGGTGATGTGTGACCAGTTGTTTAACCTTCAACGACATTCACTGTAGGGCACTGTTGTTCAAGTTTCAACATGTTCCGGAGGGCAAGCGCTTTCCATTAAGGCGCGCACGACCATTGAATGCTCCCGGAGCGCCGTGCTAGACCAGCGGTCGACGCAACCGGTCTAAACCACTTCCGCTCCGGAGGCCCCCGTGCCGCTGCTCTGGTCCCGCCGTACCTTCCTCGCCGCCACGTCCGGCACCTCACTCGCCTTCGCCCTCGCCGGGAACGGCGCTTCCGCACAAGCGGCGGGCTCCGCCGACGAGTTCGAGACGCTCCGGCTCCGCTGGGCCGAGCTCTCCCTCGGCACCGGATTCGACGCCACCGCCGAGCCCTACGCCTCGCGCCTCAAGGAGACCGGCCGCCTCGCCACCGGGTTCCGCGCCACCATGGCCCCGGCCGACAAGTCCCTGTGGCCCGGCCACGCCTTCGACCCGCCCGCCGGCATCACCCAGAGCTACGGCCGCCTGTGGACCATGACCCAGGCCTACCTCCAGCCGGGCACGGGCCTCACCGCCGACGCGGGCCTGCTCGCCGACATCATCAAGGGCCTCGACCACCTCTCCGCCAAGATCTACAACCCCTCCACCACCCGCTACGGCAACTGGTGGGAGTGGCAGATCGGCAGCCCCCGCCTCCTCATGGACATCGTCGCCGCCCTCCACGACCACCTCACCGAAGACCGTCGCCAGGCCGCCTGCGCCGCCGTCGACCACTTCATCCCCGACTCCGTACTGACCAACTACTCCGGCACGAGCACCGGCGCCAACCGCGTCGACCTCTGCCGCTCCGTCGCACTGCGCGGGGTCATAGGCCGCAGCCCGGCGAAACTCGCCCTCGCGCGCGACGCGCTGTCGCCCGTCTTCCCTTACGTGACCAAGGGCGACGGCCTGTACGCCGACGGCTCCTTCGTCCAGCACACCTGGGTCGCCTATTCCGGTACGTACGGCCAGGTCATGCTCGACGGGCTGGGTAGACTCTTCACCCTCCTCGCGGGCTCCACCTGGGCCGTCACCGACCCGAACCGCCAGATCATCCTCGACTCGGTCGAGAACGCCTACGCGCCCCTCATCTACAACGGCCTGATGATGGACAGCGTCAACGGCCGTGCCATCAGCCGCGGTTACCTCAAGAGCGACGACCGCAAGGTCATGCGCAGCGACCACTTCCACGGGCAGGGGCTCATAGCCGCCATCCCGCTGCTCGCGGCCGCCGCGTCGGAGGCCGAGCGAAAGCGCTGGACCGCCGTCGTCAAGGGCTGGATCGAGCGCGACCGTACGACGCCGCTGCTCACCGCACCGCAGTTCAACGTCGCCGACCTCTCCCGGCTGCACGCCGTCGCCGCGTCGCCGGTGCCCGCCGCCCCGGAGCCCGTCGCGCACAAACTCTTCGCCTCCATGGACCGTGCCGTGCACCGGCGCCCCGGCTGGGCGGCCGGCATCTCGATGGCCTCGGAGCGGATCTCGTACTACGAGTGCGGCAACGGCGAGAACCCGCGCGGCTGGCACACCGGCGCCGGAATGCTCTACTGGTGGCCGGGGGAGAAGGAGAACGACCAGTACACGGACTGGTTCTGGCCGACCGTCGACTTCTACCGCCTGCCCGGAACCACCGTGTCCACCAAGCGACTTGCCGACAGGGCGGGCGGCGAATGGGGAGCCCCCAAGCCCGCCACCAAATGGGTCGGCGGCGCCACGGACGGCGAGTTCGCCGCCGTCGGCCAGCACCTCAAGGGCCTCGGCTCCACCCTCGAAGCCCGCAAGTCGTGGTTCTGCGTGGCCGATACGGTCGTCTGCCTCGGCGCCGGCATCACCTCCACCGACGGCGTACCCGCCGAGACGATCGTCGACAACCGCATGCTGGGCGAGGGCGGTACGGACCTTCTCACCCTCGACAGCGACCACGCCACTCCCCGCTGGGCCCACCTCGACGGCCACGGCGGCTGGGTCTTCCCCGGAGCCCGGAGCGGCGCGGGCCTGAAGACCCTGCGCGAGGACCGCACCGGTTCCTGGAGCGACATCAACACCACCAGTACCACCGAGCGCCGCACCCGCCGCTACCAGACCCTCTGGTTCGACCACGGCACCGACCCGGTGGACGCCGACTACGCCTACCTGCTGATGCCGGGAGCGTCGCTGCGTACCGTCGCCGCTCGCGCGGCCGACCGCTACTGGCTGAACATCCTCGCCAACAGCCGAGCCGTCCAAGCCGTGGCGATCCGCTCCCTCGGCGTCACGGCCGCCAACTTCTGGCAGCCGGGCACGGTGGAGCGGCTGACGACGACAGCCCCGGCGAGTGTGCTCGTACGCAGCAGGCGGCGCACCGCGACCCTCGCCATCAGCGAGCCGGCGCGCGGCGGGCGGCCTCTGGAGATCACCTGGGAGCACCGCACGGTCCGCGTCATCTCGAAGGACCCGGGCGTCGAGGTGCTGTCCACCGGCCGTACGCTGAGGCTCCGCGTCACGCCGGGAACGGCCGGGGCGACCCACCGCTGTGAGGTGGCTCTCAGCTGACGCCGCCATAGCTCCTTGTTGGACCCCAACAAACCCCGACGGCTCTGAGCTGGTACTTAGGCTGCATGGCCGGATGGTTCTGTTCAGTGGTGACAGGAGAACGGGCCGGAGACTGTGCAGAGTCGACGGCCTGTTTTTCTTGTGCGCCTTCGTAGGGTCAGTACATGACCGTTTTGGACGAGACGCCGCGCGAGCCCACCGACGCCCGTGGCCGGGTGGCCGAGCTGCTCGCGCTGCGTGAGCAGGCCCGCCGCGGCCCCAGTGACCGGGCGACCGAGGCTCAGCACGCCAAGGGCAAGCTGACGGCGCGTGAGCGCATCGAGCTGCTGCTCGACCCGGGTACGTTCAAGGAGGTCGAGCAGCTGCGCCGGCACCGGGCGACCGGGTTCGGCCTGGAGGCCAAGAAGCCGTACACCGACGGTGTCATCACCGGCTGGGGCACGGTGGAGGGCCGTACGGTCTTCGTCTACGCCCACGACTTCCGGATCTTCGGCGGCGCGCTGGGCGAGGCCCACGCCACCAAGATCCACAAGATCATGGACATGGCCATCTCGGCCGGTGCCCCGCTGGTCTCGCTCAACGACGGCGCCGGCGCCCGTATCCAGGAGGGCGTCTCGGCGCTCGCCGGCTACGGCGGGATCTTCCAGCGCAACACCCGTGCCTCCGGTGTCATCCCGCAGATCAGCGTGATGCTCGGCCCCTGCGCGGGCGGCGCGGCGTACTCGCCCGCCCTCACCGACTTCGTCTTCATGGTCCGCGAGACCTCGCAGATGTTCATCACGGGCCCGGACGTCGTCCGCGCCGTGACCGGTGAGGAGATCACCCAGAACGGCCTCGGCGGCGCCGACGTGCACGCCGAGACCTCGGGCGTCGCGCACTTCGCGTACGACGACGAGGAGACCTGCATCGCCGAGGTCCGCTACCTGATCTCGCTGCTGCCGTCCAACAACCGCGAGAACCCGCCGACGGTCGAGTCCGAGGACCCGGCGGACCGTCGTTCCGAGGTGCTGCTGGACCTGGTGCCGGCCGACGGCAACCGTCCGTACGACATGCGCAAGGTCATCGAGGAGCTCGTCGACGACGGCGACTTCCTGGAGATCCACGAGCGCTGGGCCACCAACATCCTGTGCGCGCTGGCCCGCCTCGGCGGCCAGGTCGTCGGCATAGTCGCCAACCAGCCGCAGTCCCTGGCCGGTGTCCTCGACATCGAGGCCAGCGAGAAGGCCGCGCGCTTCGTGCAGATGTGCGACGCGTTCAACATCCCGATCGTCACTCTTCTGGACGTACCCGGGTTCCTGCCGGGCGTCGATCAGGAGCACGGTGGGATCATCCGCCACGGCGCCAAGCTGCTCTACGCGTACTGCAACGCCACCGTGCCCCGGATCTCCCTGATCCTGCGGAAGGCCTACGGAGGTGCGTACATCGTCATGGACTCCCAGTCCATCGGCGCCGACCTCACCTACGCCTGGCCGACGAACGAGATCGCGGTGATGGGCGCGGAAGGCGCCGCCAACGTCATCTTCCGCAAGCAGATCGCCGATGCCGAGGACCCCGAGGCCATGCGCGCCCGCATGGTCAAGGAGTACAAGGCCGAGCTGATGCACCCCTACTACGCCGCAGAGCGCGGCCTGGTCGACGACGTCATCGACCCGGCCGAGACCCGCGAGGTGCTCATCGCCTCCCTCGCGATGCTCCGCAACAAGCACGCAGACCTGCCGTCGCGCAAGCACGGCAACCCCCCGCAGTAACCCTGCGACGAAGACGAAGACGAGACGGAGATACCTCAATGAGCGAATCCTTGCTGCGCGTCGAGAAGGGCCACGCCGAGCCCGAGGAGCTGGCCGCGATCACCGCGATCCTGATGGCCCGCGCCGCGAACCGTTCCGACGACGCCCCGGCCCACCACGGCCGCTCCACGGCCGGCTGGCGCCGCCTGGAGCGCACGCCCGGCTTCCGCGCGCCGCACAGCTGGCAGGGCTGAGCCCCACCGCTTTTCGCGCGTACGACGAAGGCCCCCGTCCACTCCTCGGAGTGGCGGGGGCCTTTCTCGTACGTACGCTCCGTACGCCGGTACTGCCGGTTCCTACCGGAGCCGTGCCATCAGGGCGTGCTCGACCAGCGTGATCAGCGCGCTCTTGGCGTCCGCGCGGTGGCGGGCGTCGGTGGTGAGGATCGGGGTGTCGGGGCCGATCTGCAGGGCCTCACGAACCTCGTCCGGATTGTACGGCTGGTGCCCGTCGAAGCCGTTGAGGGCGATGACGAACGGCAGGCCGCTGTTCTCGAAGTAGTCGACGGCGGGGAAGCAGTCGGCGAGCCGCCTCGTGTCGACCAGGACCACGGCGCCGATCGCGCCGCGCACGAGGTCGTCCCACATGAACCAGAAGCGGTCCTGACCGGGCGTACCGAAGAGGTACAGGATCAGGTCCTGGTCCAGGGTGATACGGCCGAAGTCCATGGCCACCGTGGTGGTGGTCTTGTCTCCGGTGTGAGTGAGGTCGTCGATGCCCGCCGATGCGGACGTCATGACGGCTTCGGTGCGCAGCGGGTTGATCTCCGAGACGGCTCCGACGAACGTGGTCTTGCCCACGCCGAAGCCGCCCGCCACCACGATCTTCGCGGAGGTTGTGGAGCGGGCTGCTCCGCTGCTAGAGCTTGCGAAGTCCACTGAGCACCCTTTCGAGCAGTGTCACGTCTGGCTGACCGCCGGCGGACTCGTCGCCGCCGGGCTGGTGAATGGCTACAAGTCCGGCCTCTGCCAGGTCGGCGACGAGGATCCGGGCAACCCCGAGGGGGATGGTGAGAAGTGCCGAGATCTCGGCGACCGACTTGATCTCCCGGCACAGGTGGCAGATCCGCTGGTGCTCGGGCAGCTGCCCTTGCAGACGTGACGGGTCCGCCGTGGTACTGACCAGCGCCTCGATGGCGAGCTGATAGCGCGGCCTGGTGCGCCCGCCGGTCATGGCGTACGGCCGGACCAGAGGGTTGTGGTTCGCCTGCGAGGCGGCGGGCGCGGGGGCCCGCCGCGACTGCGTCGGCTGGACGCGCTGCTGCGGCGGCTGCCGATGCTGCGGCGGCTGCTGCTCGTACGGCTGCGCGCGGCTCGGCGCGGAGGGGAAGTTGAACCTGTTCTGCGAGGTATCACCCTGATTCTGACCCTGGCCGTAAGGCCAGTTGGCCGAAGAACCGTCCGGGGGTGTTGCCACGTTTCCTCCTCCGACTGCCGGGCGCCACATTGCTGTTGGTGCCGCGTTCTCGAACATTAAAGCCCGCGGACACCAAAGCGCACTCTCTGATTGCTAGTTGAGAAGACTTCCTTGCAGCTCGGCGCGCAGGTCCGGGGTGAGGACACTGCCGGCCCGGTCCACCAGGAGAGCCATCTCGTACCCCACGAGGCCGATGTCGGCCTCCGGGTGGGCGAGTACGGCCAGCGAGGAGCCGTCCGAGATCGACATGAGGAAGAGGAAGCCGCGCTCCATCTCCACCACGGTCTGGTTGACCGCGCCGCCCTCGAAGATCCGGGACGCACCCGCCGTCAGCGAGGTCAGTCCGGAGGCCACCGCTGCCAGCTGGTCGGCGCGGTCCCGGGGGAAGCCTTCGGACATGGCCAGCAGGAGTCCGTCCGCGGAGACCACCACCGTGTGGGACACCCCGGGGGTGTTGTCCACGAAGTTGGTGATCAACCAGTTCAGATTCTGCGCCGCCTGGCTCATCGGGCTCACACTAACGCTCCTGGTTGTAGGTGTTGCCATGGCCACCGTTCTGATCGTAGGTGGCCGCCGTGTTCGTGTCCGTTCCCGCGTTGCGACCCTGCTGGACACCACGGCGCAGGTTGCTCAACCTGCCCCGTACGTCCTCGGGAGCGCGGGAGACCTGGGGGCCGCCCTGCGGGGTCTGCTCCGCGGTTCCCTCGACCAGGTTGGCCTTGGGAACCCGCCGGGGGAGGCCGGAGGAGGTGACTCCGCCTGCCTTGGGCTCACGGAGCTTCTCCGCCCGGTGCCAGCGCTCGTCGTTCGAGGAACGCCAGTCATCGGTGGTGCTGCCCGTTTCGTTCCCGTCCTGCTGCGGCGCGTCCTGCTGCGGCTGCTGGGCGACGACCGGCTGCTGCTGCGCCGCTTCCTGTCCGACGGACTGTCCGGCCGGCTCCCCGCCGGGCTGCCAGTGCTGCTGGCCGCCACGCCGCGGGAGGCCGGCGCCGGTCACATCGTGGCCGGAAGCCGGGGCGGAACTGGGACGGTCGAAGCCTACGCGCTCCCGGTCGTTCGCGGGAGCGCCCGGCGCAGATTCCGCTTCCGACCCGAACTCCGGCTCGTACGCGCCCTGGTACGACGCCTGCTCCGGCCAGTTCCCCTGGTGGGAGGGGGAATCGTACGTGTCTTCGTACGTCGCCCGGGGTGCCGCAGGCTCCTGGTACTCGGCGTCCGGATAGGTCTGGTACGCCGGGTAGTCGTCGTACCCGCCCTGGTCGTACGCCGGCTGCTGAGGCTGCTCGTACTGCGCCTGCGAGTCGTCGTACGACTGCTGCGGGTTCTCGTACGACGCCTGCTGCATCTCGTCGCGGAACAGCGGGCGGTCGCCGACGGCCTGCGCCTCCAGCTGCGCACGCCGCTCCTCGCGCATCAGCGAGCGGCCCACCGGGTCCAGCTGGGCGTCGTCGCCCTCGTTGCCGTAGGCCGAGTCGTCGAAGCCAAGCTCGGCCGCCGTGCGCATCGGAGCGCTCTCGTACGCCTGCTGCTCGGGAATGATCGAGGAGACCGTGAAGTCGTCGTGCGGGAGCTGCTCGCCGCCGCCACCGTGGGTGATGGCGTCCGGAAGCATGACCAGCGACGTGGTGCCGGCCTGCTCGCCCGAGGGGCGCAGCTGGACGCGGACGCTGTGCCGGTCCGCGAGGCGGCCGACCACGAACAGGCCCATGCGCTGCGAGACGGCGGCGTCCACGGTCGGCGGGTTCGCCAGCTTGTGGTTGATGTCCGCGAAGTCCTCGGCGGTGAGGCCGATGCCCTTGTCGTGGATCTCGACCATGACACGGCCGTCCGGGAGACGGGTCGCGGTGACGCGCACCTTCGTCTGCGGCGACGAGAACGTGGTGGCGTTCTCCAGCAGCTCGGCGAGCAGGTGCACGAGGTCGGTCACGGCCTGGCCGTGGATCTCCGACTCCGGTACGCCGGTGAGCTCGATGCGCTCGTACATCTCCACCTCGGAGGCGGCGGCGCGCAGCACGTCGACCAGCGGGACCGGCTGGTTCCAGCGGCGGCCCGGCTCCTCGCCGGCGAGGACCAGGAGGTTCTCGCCGTTGCGGCGCATACGGGTCGCGAGGTGGTCCAGCTTGAAGAGGTTCTCCAGCTGGTCCGGGTCGGCCTCGTTGTTCTCGAGGTCGGTGATCAGCGTCAGCTGGCCCTCGATGAGGGACTGGTTGCGGCGCGAGAGGTTGGTGAAGATCGCGTTGACGTTGCCACGGAGCATGGCCTGCTCGGCGGCGAGCCGCACGGCCTCACGGTGCACCTGGTCGAAGGCGCGGGCGACCTCGCCGATCTCGTCGTGCGACGTGATCGGGATCGGCTCGACCCGGGTGTCGACGCGGCCCGGCTCCGTACGGGAGAGCTGGTCGACCAGCATTGGCAGACGCTGCTCGGCGATGCCGAAGGCGGCGGTACGCAGCTGGCGCATGGCGTTACTCATCTGGCGGGCCATGAGACCGGCCAGGATGACCGAGGCCAGCAGGGCGATGACGACGATCAGGCCGTTGACGATGGCGTCGGTCTTGGCGTCGGAGGAGATCGCCGCGGCCTCCGTCACGGCCTTGTCGACGAGTTCGTTCTCGATCTCGGTGTAACCGTCGAACTTGGCGGTCGCGGCGGCCATCCACACCTCGGGCGTGACGCCCTTGGCCTTCAGGCCCGCGGGCTTGCCCTGGCCGATCTCCTCGGCCATGCCGTCGAGGATCGAACCGTCCTTGCTCGGCGGAGCCACGAAGGGGACGCCGGCCTGGTCGGCCTGCTGCTTGGCGGCGGCGAGCTTCTTGGCGCCGTCCTCCGCCTTGCCCTTCATGATGCGCTTGAGCTTGTCGGTGTCCTCCTGCGTACCGCCGGAGACGTACTCGCCGAGGGCGATCTGCTCCAGGTAGTTGTACGAGTTGAACGCGACCGTCTGCTTCGCGAGCTTCTCCGGGTCGGCGCTCGGGCGGATCAGGAGGTGCATGCCGATGGAGCGCTGGAGCGACGTGGCGGCCTTGGCGAGCTGGACGGCGTAGACCGTACGGCCGTAGGCGGTGATGTTGCCGGTGCCGAGGCCGAGCTCGTTCGACAGCTCCATCAGGTAGTGCTGGATGCCGACGTAACCCTCTTCGGTCTGCACCGGGTCCAGGGCCTTGCTGTACGCGGCCTTGCGGAGCGCGGGGAGCTTGGGCTCCTCCTTCGCGAGCAGGCCGAGACGGCGCTCCAGGCCCTGCTTCTCGGGGATGTCGCCGGAGGCGTCCGCGAACTTCTTCGCGGCCTCGTCGGTCAGGGCGTACGCCTGCTTGACCTCGGAGCTGGTGCGCTTGCCCTGGAGGAGCGGGGCGGCGGTCAGGTCACGCTCGTTGAGCAGCGCCTGGCTGTACTCGGAAGCCGCGCGGATGAGGACCGCGGTCTTCTCGGCGTCCTGCGCCTCCTGCCAGGTGTCGACCGAGCCCTTCACCTGGAAGCCGCCCATGACGAGGCCGACCAGCACGGGTATGAGCAGGATCGCGTTCAGCCTGGTGGGCACGCGCCAGTTGCGCGGCGAGAAGCGGCTGTTGCTGCCACCGCCCTTGCCACTGCCACCGCTGCCCGCAGGAGCGGCACCAGCGGGCGAGGTCGCGGGCGACGTCGCTGTGCGCGGCGGCGGGGTGAAGTTGCCCCGCGCGTCCATGCCCTGCTGCTGTGCGGAGCTCGTCTTGCTACGCCTCACTCGACCAACAACCTCTCGGCGCCGGCACCTACGTTGTGCCGTTTTTTCGTTCAGGGCCGTACTACTCGGGAGTTCGACGAATTCCAGCACGTCGAGCGGCTGCGTTCCAAACAGCGGGAACCGGCCGTTCCGAGTGGTGTAAGCCTCAGATAAAACGGTCAAACAGAACGAGCCCCGCCAAAATGCGGGGCCAATGTGAGCGCAGTGGTACCGCGCGAACGCGTGCGGTGGCCGTGGCGGGGCAATTCTCTTTCGAAACGTTATGAACAGAGGGGCGGAGAGTGTCTAAGGACACAGTCCGCCCCCTATCCGCTACGACAACGTACGACAACTGCCGTATGCGAGGGACTACTTGAGGCGTGCCATCAGGGCGTGCTCCACGAGCGTGATCAGACCGCTCTTGGCGTCCGCCCGGTGGCGCGCGTCGGTGGTGATGATCGGCGTACCGGGACCGATCTGCAGGGCTTCGCGCACCTCGTCCGGTGTGTACGGCTGGTGCCCCTCGAAGCCGTTGAGGGCGATGACGAAGGGCAGGCCGCTGTTCTCGAAGTAGTCGACCGCGGGGAAGCAGTCGGCGAGACGGCGGGTGTCCACCAGCACCACGGCGCCGATCGCACCGCGTACGAGGTCGTCCCACATGAACCAGAAGCGGTCCTGACCGGGCGTACCGAAGAGGTACAGGATCAGGTCCTGGTCCAGCGTGATGCGGCCGAAGTCCATGGCGACGGTCGTCGTCGTCTTGCCACCGGTGTGCGTGAGGTCGTCGATACCGGCGCTCGCGCTGGTCATGACCGCCTCGGTGCGCAGCGGGTCGATCTCGGAGACGGCTCCGACGAACGTCGTCTTGCCGACGCCGAAGCCGCCCGCCACCACGATCTTCGCGGAGGTGGTGGAGCGGGCAGTTCCGCTGCTAGAGCTTCCGAAGTCCACTGAGCACCCTTTCCAGCAGCGTCACATCCGGCGTGCCGCCGGCCTCTCCATTGCCCGGCTGGTGGATCGCCACCATGCCGGCCTCCGCCAGGTCGGCGACAAGGATCCGCGCGACTCCGAGCGGCATCGACAGCAGCGCCGAGACCTCGGCCACCGACTTGACCTCGCGGCACAGGTGGCAGATCCGCTGGTGCTCGGGCAGCAGCGAGGAGAGGTGCGCGGGGTCGGCGGTGGTGCTGACCAGCGCTTCGATGGCGAGCTGATAGCGGGGCCGGGTCCGGCCGCCGGTCATCGCGTACGGACGTACCAGCGGCTGGTCGCCTTCCTGATCGTACGACGCGTCGAGGCGCGCTCCGTACGGATCACGAGAGGCGGGGGGCGGGGTCATGGATCGATCCTCCGGGCATGACAGCAGTGGATGGGCCTGCCGTCTGACGGGGCCGGGGTGGGGGGCTTCTGCGCGGCCTGACGGTTTGTTTCTCGGCAATACCTGAGGGTGCGCGGGCTAGTGGAGAAGGCTGCCCTGAAGCTCCGCACGGAGGTCAGGGGTGAGCACGCTGCCGGCCCGGTCGACCAGCAGCGCCATTTCGTAACCGACGAGGCCGATGTCGCAGTCGGGGTGTGCGAGCACGGCCAGGGAGGAGCCGTCGGAAACGGACATGAGGAAGAGGAAACCGCGCTCCATCTCGACGACGGTCTGGGTCACAGCCCCGCCCTCGAAAATCCGGGAAGCCCCCGCGGTCAGCGAGGTCAGGCCGGAGGCCACGGCCGCCAGCTGGTCGGCACGGTCACGCGGGAAGCCTTCGGACATCGCCAGAAGGAGTCCATCGGCGGAGACCACCACCGTGTGGGACACCCCTGGGGTGTTGTCCACGAAGTTGGTGATCAACCAGTTCAGATTCTGCGCCGCCTGGCTCATCGGACTCAACTAACGCTCCTGCTGGTGAGTGGGGTCAATGTTGAAACTCCCGGTCGACGAGCCGCTTCCGGCCTGCCGGCCTTGCTGGATACCCCGACGAAGATTGGTCAGCCGGCCGCGTACGTCGTCTGGCGCACGCGAAACCTGCGGACCGGTCTGGTGGTTCTGCTGCTGCGCTGTACCCGGCACCAGATTGGCACGGGGGACGCGACGCGGCAGACCCGAGGTCGTGACACCGCCGGCTGCGGGCTTCTTTACCCGCTCGGCCTGCTTTACGAGTTCGTCGTTCGGCGAGGTGCGCCAGGCGGCGCCGTTGGTGGCGTTCGTACCGTTGGCGGTGCTGCTCGCGGCACCCGTGTCGCGCGCCTGGGCGCGCTGCGGCATTGGAGGGGTGGCGGCGGGCGCGGCAGGTGACTGCTGCGCGGGCCGCCCGGACTGCTGGGGTGCGGCGGGCGCCTGCTGCTCGCCCTGCTGCTGCTGGAACCAGTTCGACTCGAGCGTGTCGAAGAGCGGCGTACGTCCGTCACCGGGACCGGCGGCGGGCGGCAGCTCGTGCTGCTGCGGCTGCGGAGGCAGGCTCGCGGCGGGCTGACGCGGTGCGGGGGCGGCTGTGTTTTCGTCGCGCCGGACGTCGCGGCCGTGCCTGCGCGGCGCCGGGCCGAGGGCCTGGGGACCGCCCTGGTTCGGGGCGCCCTGATTCGGGGCGCCCTGGGGACGGCCCTGGCCCGGACGGCGGCCCTGTCCCTGCGGCTGGGCCGGTCCGCCGTACGCGCCGGCCGGGTTGGCCTGCTGCGGGGCGTTGAAGTCCGGCCGGGGGAGCTGCGCGGTGGACGCGGGGTCCATGGGGCCGGGGAGCTCGGGGCGCTGGTACTGGCCGGCCGGGGCGTTGCCCTGCGGAACGCTGCCGTGCGGGGCGTTGTTCTGCGGGGCGTTGGCCGTGGGCCTGGCGAACTGGCCCGCGGCGGGGTCCTGCTGACCGCGCTGGCCGGGACGCTCGTACTGGCCGCCGGCCGCAGGTCCCACGGGGCCGCGGACGTCGGAACGCTCGAACACGCCCGTGGAAGCGGGCGGCGGTCCGTCCGGTGCGTCGAAGTTCGGCCGCTGGAACTCCGCGGTGGAGCCGGGACCCTGCCGGGACGCCGTCTCCGCCTCTTCGTGTCCGCGCGGCTGGTCGTTGCCCCAGCTCGTCGTCTGCGGACGCGCCGGGCGCTGCTGGGCGGGGCCGCCGCCAGGCAGCTCGGCGCGGGCGCCGCCCCGGTTCGGCTGCTGGGGCTGCGGCTGCGGACGGCCCTGGTCGCCCTGGGCGGGGCCGTTCTGCTGGAAGGAGTTCGGGCGTACGTCGGAACGCTCACGGTTCCCGGCCTGGCGGTTGCCGCCGAAGGCACCGCCGAGACCGCCACCCTGACCGGAGCCGCGCTGCTGGCCCTGCGCGGGCCCGCCGTCGCGTCCGGGCAGGGCCGCACGCTGACCGGCGCCGGCGACCTGGCCACGGGCGCCGCCGGGACCGGCCGGCAGCCGTCCCGCCGGAGCGGCTGGGCCGCCGACAGCACCGGGACCGGCCGGCATACGGCCGCCGGGGCCCGAAGGCACCTGCGGCTGCGCGGCGGCGCCGGTGTTCGCCGGAACCTTCTTGCCGCCCTGGGCGACGTCGACGGGCAGCATGACGAGCGCGGTCGTGCCGCCGGAGTCGGAGGGGCGCAGCTGGATGCGGATGCCGTGTCGCAGCGACAGGCGGCCGACCACGAACAGGCCCATGCGGCGCGAGACCGAGACGTCCACGGTGGGCGGCGAGGCGAGCCGTTCGTTGATCGCCGCGAGGTCTTCCGGCGACAGGCCGATACCGGTGTCGTGGATCTCGACGAGCACGCGGCCGTCGGGCAGGGCGTGCCCGGTGACGCGGACCTTGGTCTGCGGCGAGGAGAACGACGTGGCGTTCTCCAGCAGCTCGGCGAGCAGGTGCACGAGGTCGTTGACGACGCGTCCCGCGACCTCGGTGCCCGGCACCGACGACAACTCGATGCGCTCGTACTGCTCCACCTCGGACGCGGCGGCACGCAGCACGTCGACGAGCGGCACGGGCCGCGTCCAGCGGCGGCCGGGCTCTTCACCGGCGAGAACGAGCAGGTTCTCACCGTTACGGCGCATGCGGGTCGCGAGGTGGTCGAGCTTGAAGAGCGAGGACAGCTGGTCGGGGTCGGCCTCGCGCGACTCCAGCTCGGAGATGAGCGAGAGCTGACGCTGGATAAGACCCTGCGAACGCCGCGACAGGTTGGTGAACATCGCGTTGACGTTGCCTCGCAGCAGCGCCTGCTCGGCGGCCAGTCGGACCGCCTCGCGGTGCACGTCGTCGAAGGCCGCGGCCACCTGGCCGATCTCGTCGCGCGAGTGCACACCGACGGACTCCACGGACGTGTCGACGTCCTGCGGGTCGGCCTCGGAGAGCTGCTTGACGAGCTCGGGGAGGCGGTCCTGGGCGACCCGGGTCGCGGTGTCCTGGAGGCGGCGCAGCGAGCGGATCATGGAGCGGGCCACGACGAACGCGCCGACGAGCGAGACGCCGAGGACGAGCAGGATCAGTACACCGTTGAGGATGGCGTCCTGCTGCGACTCGTTGCGCAGCTCACGGGCCTTCTGCTCCATCTCGTTGAGAAGCGTGGCCTCGATCCGCTTCATCGCGTCGATCTTGGTGGAGTCGGCGTCGACCCAGTCCATGTACGAACGCTCTTGCTCGCTCTTGAGCCTGCCCGGCGTCGAGAGCACCCGGTTCGCGTACTTGTCGGCGGCCTCGATCGTGGGGCTGCCGCTGTCCAGCGAGGCGGTGAGTTCCTCGTTGTCGCCGACGTACACCTGGTCGAACTGCTTGAGCGCCGCGCGCTCGCTGTCCATGGCGGACTTGGCATAGAGGCGGTCGTTCTCGGTGAGCACGCCGGATTCGCGGTCGTTCGCCGGCAGGGAGGCGGCGATGATCGCGCGCTGGATGGAGGCGTACTCCTTGGCGGAGGAGAACGCGGACAGGGCACGCGTCCGCTTGATCATCTCCGGGTTGGAGGTCGCCTGCGCCATGTCCTGGGAGAGGCTCAGCAGTGACTCGATCAACTGGTTGTAGTTGTTGACCGTCTGCGAGTTGGTCGTCTTCTTCTGGTACGCGCCGTCGCGGATCTGGCGAATGGAGTTCAGCCGGGACGCGATCTGGTAGAGGCTGGCCCTGATGCTCCGCAGGCTCTCGTCGCCGCCCGGGTCGATGTTCTGGGTCCCGGCGACGAACGAGTCCTTGGCGCGGTCCGTCTTGTCCCTGGGGCCCTTGACCTTGAAGTCGGCCGGGCTGGTGCCGTTGGCGAGAGGACCGGCAGACTTGTCGCGCTCATCCTGGAGCGCGAGGGCGAGCTCGGTCGCCTGCTTGGTCATGTCGGTCAGCAGCTGCATGTGCTCCAGCTGCTCCATGTCGTTCATGGACTCGTTGATACGCAGACCACCGAGGGTGGTCGCCGCGACCACCGGCAGGGCCAGCAGGGAGACCAGACGGGTGCTGATTCGCCAGTTGCGCAGGGCTATTCGAGAGCCCGTGGAAGTGGGCTCCTTGGCTCTCGCCGGGGCCGCCTGCTCGCTGCCGCCCTTGACCCCGGCGCGCAGAGCGCGATCGCCGCCGTCGGCCGCGGCCGACGCGTGGTTTTGGGCGTGCTGGGGCGAGGATCCGCGGTCGGTCCCGCGCGGCTCCTGCTCCGCCGCAGCGCTGCCATCCCTCTTGAAACGTCCCTGCACTAGCGTCGCAACCTCTGGACCAGGCGTTCCTCCGCGTGAACGGCGGAACGGTGTCGAGTCGTGGGGCACCGAGCGGCCCCATGGGTGGTCGTGAGTGACCGGCGCTTCTCCCCTTCCCGCCGCCACTCGGCGCTGCGTTGCGCCCTGCGCGCCGGCTGGAATCTCGCGGCGGTCCGGGGAATTCCAGCACAGTGCCGGATCTCCAACAAGGCCCGCGTGTCGGGCCGTGACCCGAGTGACCCCCTGTGAGTGCCCCGTAACCCCATGTAGAAAGTGTTCGGGCTTAAAAGGGTCAAAGCGGAACGAGTCGCTTAGGGGTAGGGGGTGTCCCAGTCCTGATGATCAGGAGCGGAATGATGCCTTCAGTGGTGCAATGTCCGTTTCCTCGGTCTGTGTGCGGCGCCTGAAATGGTTGATTTGCCCGCCATCTCGTGAGGAAACTCACACGCCTTTCTCGACTGCTTCACATCTTCGGCGGGGATCCGGATGTTTAGCCTGACGCTTTACAGGGATGGCGAATCCGACAATCACCGCGCCCAGGTGGCGCCCGTACCGACAAGGCCCCAACAGCAGATGAAGACCACGACCGCGTCGATGTTCCGCAGCACCGCCAACCCCCGCCGCACCACGCTGGTGCATCTCGCGGACGCCGCGGACCTGCGGGAGGCCGAGCGGCCCGAGCACCCCGTCGACCTGCCCTCCGAGACCGCCAACCCGCGCCGGACCATTCTGATGGAAGCCCCCGCCGCGTAGGCAGGCACGCCGCTGATGCGGGAGGCCGGACGCCCCGGCCGCGTTAGCCTGGGGCGTCAGTCTCCAGCCAGCCAGCAAGTAAGGGGCGGCAGCATCCCGTGCGCATCGCCAGGTTCTCCATCGACGGCAATGTTGCCTTCGGCGCGGTCGAGGGCGAGCGTCCCGACGACCTCGTCCTGGACATCATCAAGGGCATTCCGTACGCCGACTTCGAACTCTCCGGCGTCAAGGTCCCGCTGAGCAAGGTCCGCCTCCTGCCGCCCGTGCTTCCCAGCAAGGTCGTGGCCGTCGGCCGCAACTACGCGGAGCACGCGGCGGAGCTCGGCAACCAGGTCCCGGACGCGCCCCTCACCTTCTTCAAGCCGTCCACCTCGGTGACCGGCCCGGGCGACGACATCGCGTACCCCTCCTTCTCCAGCGAGCTGCACCACGAAGCCGAACTGGCCGTGGTCATCGGCCGCATGTGCCGCGAGGTCCCGCGCGAACGCGCCAGGGAAGTCATCCTCGGCTACACCTGCGCCAACGACGTGACCGCACGCGACGTCCAGCAGCGCGAGAAGCAGTGGGCCAGGGCCAAGGGCTTCGACACCTCGTGCCCGCTCGGCCCCTGGGTGGAGACCGACCTCGACCCCGGCGACCTCACCATCCAGTGCACGGTCAACGGCGAACAGCGCCAGCTGGGGCGTACGAGCGAGATGGTCCGGTCCGTCGAGGACCTGATCGTGCACATCTCCGAGGCCATGACGCTGCTCCCGGGCGACGTCATCCTCACGGGGACCCCGGCCGGAGTCGGACCCCTGAACGTCGGCGACGAAGTCGCCGTCACCATCGAAGGCATCGGCACTCTCACCAACAAGGTGATCAAGCGTGGCTAGCGCACCCGTACGAGTACGTTTCTGTCCCTCGCCGACCGGCAACCCCCACGTGGGCCTGGTCCGCACCGCCCTGTTCAACTGGGCGTTCGCCCGGCACAACGGCGGCACGATGGTCTTCCGCATCGAGGACACCGACGCCGCCCGCGACTCCGAGGAGTCGTACAACCAGCTGCTCGACTCGCTGCGCTGGCTCGGCCTCGACTGGGACGAGGGCCCCGAGGTGGGCGGCCCGCACGCCCCGTACCGCCAGTCGCAGCGGATGGACATCTACAAGGATGTCGCCCAGAAGCTGATGGCGGGCGGTTACGCGTACGAGTGCTTCTGCACCGCCCTTGAGCTGGAGGTACGCCGCGACGCCGCCCGCGCGGCCGGGAAGCCGTCGGGCTATGACGGCACGTGCCGCAACCTCAGTGAAGACCGCATCGCCCGCTACAAGTCGGAAGGCCGCGAAGCCATCGTGCGCTTCCGCATGCCCGACGAGCCGATCACCTTCACGGACCTGGTCCGCGGCGAGCTGACCTTCAACCCGGACAACGTCCCGGACTACGGCATCGTCCGCGCCAACGGCGCCCCGCTCTACACGCTCGTCAACCCGGTCGACGACGCGCTGATGGAGATCACTCACGTACTGCGCGGCGAGGACCTTCTCTCCTCCACCCCGCGCCAGGTCGCGCTTTACAAGGCGCTGATCGAGCTGGGTATCGCCAAGGAGGTCCCGGCCTTCGGCCACCTCCCGTACGTCATGGGAGAGGGCAACAAGAAGCTCTCCAAGCGCGACCCCGAGGCGTCGCTCAACCTCTACCGCGAGCGCGGCTTCCTCCCCGAGGGCCTGCTCAATTACCTCTCCCTCCTCGGCTGGTCCATCGCCGAGGACCGTGACATCTTCACGATCGAGGAGATGGTCGCCGCCTTCGACATCGCGGACGTCAACGCCAACCCGGCGCGCTTCGACCTGAAGAAGTGCGAGCACATCAACGCCGAGCACCTGCGCAAGCTCTCGGTCGAAGACTTCACGGCGGCCTGCGAGCCCTGGCTGAAGGCGCCGTACGCGAACTGGAAGCCGGAGTCCTTCGACCGCGCGGCCTTCGAGGCGATCGCCCCGCACGCGCAGACCCGCGTAACAGTCCTCTCCGACATCACAGCGAACGTCGACTTCCTGTTCCTCGACGAGCCGGTGGAGGACGAGGCGTCCTGGGCAAAGGCGATGAAGGGCGAGCCGGTCCCGCTCCTCACCACAGCTCGCGCCAACCTCGAAGCGGCCGACTGGACCAGTCCGGAGTCCCTCAAGGAGGCCGTCCTGGCCGCCGGCGAGGCCCACGGCCTGAAGCTCGGCAAGGCCCAGGCCCCGGTCCGCGTGGCAGTCACCGGCCGCACGGTAGGCCTGCCCCTCTTCGAGTCCCTGGAGATCCTGGGCAAGGAGAAGACCCTGACCCGCATCGACGCGGCCCTGGCGAAGCTCGCCGCGTAGTTCGTACGTCCGAAGGGCCCGGAAGCCACACCGGCGTCCGGGCCTTTCGCGTACCGTCGGAGCATGCCGATCCGTGCTGTGGTCTGGGACATCGACGACACGATCTTCGACTATGCGAGCGCCGATACCGCCGGCATGCGTGATCACCTCGCGGCCGAGGGGCTGCTGGGCGAGTACGAGTCCGTCGACCTGGCCCTCGGCCGCTGGCGTGAGATCACCGAGCTGCACTGGGCGCGGTTCGCCGCCGGCGAAGCCGGTTTCGAGGAGCAGCGGCGCGACCGGGTGCGGGCCTTTCTCGGGACGCCGCTGACCGACGAGGCGGCGGACGAGTGGTTCCTGCGGTACGTCGCCCACTACGAGGCCGCCTGGAAGCTCTTCCCCGACACCGTCCCGGCGCTGAATGTCCTGGCGGACGAGTACCGCCACGCCGTGCTGTCCAATTCCAGCGTTCACAATCAGGATCGCAAGCTGCGCGTCCTCGGCGTACGCGACCGCTTCGAGGCGCTCCTGTGCGCCGCCGAGCTTGGCTTCTGCAAGCCCGCCGCCGCGGCCTTCCACGCCGCCTGCGACGTGCTCGGGCTGCCCCCGTGCGAGGTGGCGTACGTCGGTGACCAGCCCGACATCGACGCGCGGGGAGCCGACGCCGCCGGCCTGGTCGGGATCTGGCTCGACCGCGGCGGACTCGGTGGCCGTCCGGAGCTCGTCCGGATCACCGGCCTTGAGCAGCTACCTGGGCTGTTGCGGGGCGATACCCGTTTTGGAGCGCCGTCCACCTTCGGGTAATGTTCTTTCTGCGCCGCCCGAGAGGGCCGAAAGGTCCGGCCGGGAAGCGCGAACCAAACAAACCCCCATCAGGGGGTTGCGTTTTGGTGGGCTATGGTGTAATTGGCAGCACGAGGGTTTCTGGTTCCCTTAGTCTAGGTTCGAGTCCTGGTAGCCCAGCTCGCAGAGCTTTTTCTGCACAGGCCCCCGTTGTGTAGCGGCCTAGCACGCCGCCCTCTCAAGGCGGTAGCGCCGGTTCGAATCCGGTCGGGGGTACAGATCCTTTCTTTCCACCACCTTCGGGTCGCTCCTGGATGTGGTGACGTAGGGATCGCCAAAGGCCCCCGTTGTGTAGCGGCCTAGCACGCCGCCCTCTCAAGGCGGTAGCGCCGGTTCGAATCCGGTCGGGGGTACGGGTAAAACCACATTGGTCTAAACCACCATGGGCTATGGTGTAATTGGCAGCACGAGGGTTTCTGGTTCCCTTAGTCTAGGTTCGAGTCCTGGTAGCCCAGCGCAGTACCAAGTCGCAGTAAACAGGCCCCCGTTGTGTAGCGGCCTAGCACGCCGCCCTCTCAAGGCGGTAGCGCCGGTTCGAATCCGGTCGGGGGTACGTACAGAGAAGGCCCTTCGCATCGCGGAGGGCCTTCTCGCGTTCTCTGTGCTCCTTGCGGCAGTCGCCGCCGCCCGAGCCGCCCGGTGTCGGGGCGCCGGGCGGCTCGGGCGGTTTCCGGGAATGTCAGCCGCCGGAGCGGCGCAGCGCCTCCGACAGGCGCGCCGCCGAGTCGATGACCGCTTGGGCGTGCATCCGGCCCGGATGGCGGGTCAGCCGCTCGATCGGTCCGGATACCGAGACAGCCGCGACCACGCGGTTGGACGGACCGCGCACCGGCGCCGACACCGAGGCCACGCCCGGCTCCCGCTCGCCGATCGACTGGGCCCAGCCCCGGCGGCGTACACCCGACAGGGCGGTCGCCGTGAAGCGGGCGCCCTGGAGGCCGCGGTGCAGGCGCTCCGGCTCCTCCCAGGCCATCAGGATCTGGGCGGACGAGCCCGCCTTCATGGTGAGCGTGGAGCCCACCGGGACGGTGTCCCGCAGTCCGGACAGCCGCTCGGCCGCCGCGACGCAGATACGCATGTCGCCCTGCCGGCGGTAGAGCTGCGCGCTCTCGCCGGTGACGTCACGCAGATGCGTGAGTACGGGACCGGCCGTGGCCAGCAGCCGGTCCTCGCCCGCCGCGGCGGAAAGTTCCGACAGCCGCGGGCCGAGGATGAACCGGCCCTGCATGTCCCTCGCCACCATCCGGTGGTGTTCCAGTGCCACGGCAAGGCGATGTGCCGTGGGTCGTGCAAGCCCTGTCGCCGCGACCAGCCCGGCGAGGGTGGCCGGACCGGACTCCAGTGCGCTCAGTACCAGAGCTGCCTTGTCGAGAACGCCGACGCCGCTAGAGTTGTCCATGCGTCGATACTCGCGTCTCACTCTGTGAAACGCAAGTTCAATTTTTCCGGGAACTTGCGAATCTGTAGGGGAGGCCGCACAACGGCTCAGCAGCCACCGCCCCGTACGGGGGTCCAGGGCGAGGGCGATCCGATCTCTAGATGGGCCGGCGAAGACGCCGGTCGAAGGGAAAGCGATGGGTAGGACACTTGCGGAGAAGGTCTGGGACGACCATGTCGTCAGGCGCGCCGAGGGCGAGCCGGATCTCCTCTTCATCGATCTGCACCTGCTGCACGAGGTGACCAGCCCGCAGGCCTTCGACGGCCTCCGCAAGAGCGGCCGCCAGGTACGGCGGCTCGACCTCACCATCGCCACCGAGGATCACAACACCCCGACCATCGACATCGACAAGCCGATCGCGGACCCGGTCTCCCGGATCCAGCTGGAGACGCTGCGCAAGAACTGCGCGGACTTCGGCGTCCGGCTGCACCCGCTCGGCGACGTCGAGCAGGGCGTCGTCCACGTGGTGGGACCGCAGCTGGGCCTGACCCAGCCCGGCACCACCGTGGTCTGCGGCGACAGCCACACCTCCACCCACGGCGCGTTCGGCGCGCTGGCCTTCGGTATCGGTACGTCGCAGGTCGAGCACGTCCTGGCGACGCAGACGCTGCCGATGGCGCCCCCGAAGACCATGGCGATCACCGTCGAGGGCGAACTGCCCGACGACGTAACCGCCAAGGACCTGATCCTCGCCATCATCGCGAAGATCGGCACCGGCGGCGGTCAGGGTTACGTCCTCGAATACCGCGGTTCCGCCATCGAGAAGCTCTCGATGGAGGCCCGGATGACCATCTGCAACATGTCGATCGAGGCCGGCGCGCGGGCGGGCATGATCGCCCCCGACAAGACCACCTTCGACTACCTGCAGGGCCGTGTGCACGCCCCGCAGGGCGAGGACTGGGACGCCGCCGTCGCCTACTGGCAGACGCTGCGCACCGACGACGACGCCGTTTTCGACGCGGAGGTCGTCATCGACGCCGCCGCACTGGCGCCGTTCGTCACCTGGGGCACCAACCCGGGCCAGGGCGCGCCGCTGTCGGCCAACGTCCCCGACCCTGCTTCGTACGAGGACGCTTCGGAGCGCTTCGCCGCCGAAAAGGCCCTGGAGTACATGGGGTTGACCGCGGGGCAGCCGCTGCGCGAGATCAAGGTCGACACCGTCTTCGTAGGTTCGTGCACCAATGGCCGCATCGAGGACCTGCGGGCCGCCGCCGCGCTCATGGACGGCCGCAAAGTCGCCGACGGCGTACGGATGCTGATCGTCCCGGGGTCCGTGCGCGTCGCGCTGCAGGCGATCGAGGAGGGCCTGGACAAGGTGTTCACCGCCGCCGGGGCCGAATGGCGGCACGCGGGCTGCTCGATGTGTCTGGGCATGAACCCGGACCAGCTGGCGCCCGGTGAGCGCTCCGCGTCCACCTCCAACCGCAACTTCGAGGGCAGGCAGGGCAAGGGCGGCCGTACCCACCTGGTGTCGCCGCAGGTTGCCGCCGCCACGGCGGTGCTGGGCCACCTGGCCGCGCCCGTCGACCTGTCCGACGCTCCGACGCTCGTGGAGGCCTGAGCATCATGGCCATGGAAGCTTTCACCGCACACACCGGCCGGGCCGTTCCGCTGCGCCGCAGCAACGTCGACACCGACCAGATCATCCCGGCGCACTGGCTGAAGAAGGTCACCCGCGACGGTTTCGAGGACGGGCTGTTCGAGGCCTGGCGCAAGGACCCGGAGTTCGTCCTCAACCGCCCCGAGCGCAAAGGTGCCACGGTCCTGGTGGCGGGCCCCGACTTCGGTACCGGCTCCTCCCGTGAGCACGCCGTGTGGGCCCTGCAGAATTACGGCTTCAAGGCCGTGATCTCCTCGCGGTTCGCCGACATCTTCCGCGGCAACTCGCTCAAGAACGGCCTGCTGACCGTCGTACTGGACCAGAAGGTCGTTGATGCCCTCTGGGCACTGGCCGACGCGGACCCCACGGCGGAGATCACCGTGGACCTCGAGGACCGTCAAGTACGGGCAGAAGGCATTACGGCTGATTTTGAGCTTGACGAGAACGCCCGCTGGCGTCTGCTGAACGGCCTGGACGACATCAGCATCACCCTCCAGAACGAGCCGTCCATCGCCGCTTACGAGGCCGGCCGGCCGTCCTTCAAGCCCAGTACGACGCAGGTCTGACGCCCCTGCCGTCACTCCGTTGCCCCCTACCGTCCGCGGTAGGGGGCAACGCCATGTTTGGGCTCCAACTCCCGTGGTACGTGGGGAAGATGGACGCCGCGCCGTGAGCTTACTGGAGGGCTTTTGGACACCTGGATTCCATTAGTTGCCCCCGCCGGAGGCGACAACTCGCCCCAGATGGCACAATCGGTGCATGGAACGCGACAGCCAACTCAAGCTCTATGAGGCGGTCGCGGACCGGCTGAAAGAAGCACACACAAGGGTGCGCACACTGCAAGTCCCGGAGGGCGTACGGATGGCGCTGACCCGGAAGCTGCTGGTCATAACGGCCGCGGCGAAACACGATCTCGCCGATGCGGCAAGGCGCCTGGACAGGTTGCTGAAGGACCTCGACGAGGGTCGATTCCCTGAAGGTGACTGAGGCCTGTGGAACTCCGCAAGGTCTACTTCGTTGCGGCACTAGGGTGATTAGCCCGTTTCGTGTTTGATTTGCGGTATATATCTGCCTAACGTGCGAAAAAGCTTGAACACATTCGTTCTGGCAATGTCTCCGAAGGGGAAGACGTGAACAAGGCGCAGCTCGTAGAAGCGATTGCAGACAAGGTCGGCGGCCGTCAGCAGGCCGCTGACGCGGTCGACGCGGTACTCGACGCGATCGTCCGTGCAGTGGTCGCCGGCGACCGTGTGTCGGTCACCGGCTTCGGATCGTTCGAGAAGGTCGACCGTCCGGCCCGTTACGCCCGCAACCCGCAGACGGGCGAGCGGGTACGGGTCAAGAAGACCTCGGTTCCGCGCTTCCGCGCCGGTCAGGGCTTCAAGGACCTGGTCAGCGGCTCGAAGAAGCTCCCCAAGGGTGGCGAGGTCGCCGTAAAGAAGGCCCCCAAGGGCAGCCTTTCGGGCCCGCCCCCCACCATCTCCAAGGCATCGGCCAAGAAGGCCGCCACCAAGAGGGCCGCCGCCAAGAAGACGACCACGGCGAAGAAGGCGACCCCCGCCAAGAAGATTACCGCCACGGCGAAGAAGGCGACCCCGGCCAAGAAGGCCACGGGCGCCGCCAAGAAGACCACCGCGACCGCCAAGAAGGCCACCGCGACGGCGAAGAAGACGGCCGGCGCCAAGAAGGCCACGCCCGCCGCCAAGAAGGCCACCGCCAAGAAGACCGCGCCGGCCAAGAAGACCACCGCGAAGAAGGCGCCCGCCAAGAAGGCCACGGCGCGCAAGACCACCGCGAAGAAGACCGCTGCCGGGAAGTAGCAGGGGCAGCCACGACTCACGCGCCGGGCCGGGCTCCCTCCGGGGAGCCCGGCCCGCGGTGTGTCCGGGGCCCCACGAGCAGGGGCCGCCCGTCAGCGGCGGGGAGCCGCCCCCGGGGGAGGCTTGTCAGAAGGTCTGCAGCGTCACCAGGGTGATGCGCAGACCCGCGCCGGCGCCCTCGCCCTCGATACGCACCCGCTGCCCCGGACGCAGCAGCCGCAGGCCGCCCGCGTCGAAGGCCGTGGCGTCGAAGTCCACCGGGGTGCCGTCGTCGAGCAGCACACTGCCGCTGCGGGTCTCGGAGTCGTACGTGTACGCGGTCGCCTGCATGAGCGCAGCGTATCTGCCGGTGACCGCCGCGCTCAGCCGGGCCGTGCGCGGGCCCACGCCGAGCGCCAGCGCCGCCCGCAGATCCTCGCCGGTGTCCACGTCCTGGCGTACGGAATCGACTCCCGCCAGCGGTATTTCCCGGGCCCCCGCGGCCGAATGCCGGGCGCGCGAAGGGCCACCGAAGAACGGCGCCAATTCCACCCCCGGCGCCGCGGAAAGCAGCGTCGTACCGATTCCGGTCGCATCCGCCAGAAATGCGCGGGGAAATGCGGCGGCATAATCGAGCACTTGCTGCAATTCCGCCGGGCGCAGTGCGGGAAGATCCGCATTCAGCGCGGCGACTGCCGCGCCGGGCCGCAGCGCCCGCACCGTGCGTGCCCCGTGCGCCAGAGCGGCGTTGAGACCCGCGGCCGGGGTGTCCGGCGTGATGCGCGCCCCAAGGGCGGCCAGGGCCGCGCCCGCGGGCCCGTCGTCCGTGACGACCACCACATCCCGTACCGCCGCGCAGGCCAGCACGGCGGCCACGGTGTCCTCGGCGAAGGCCAGAGCGAGCCTGCGGCGCAACGCGTCGCCCGCCGACAGGGCGAGCCTGCTCTTGGCCAGCAACAGGGGCTTCAGGGGGACGACCAGGGACCAGGGAGCGGTCCGGAGCGTGTTCAGTGGCCAGCCCTCCGTCCGGTGTGCGTCGGACCCCATTGTGGCCTGCGCGTACTGCGGGCAGGGGGTCCGGGGCCCTGCCCGGGGCGTACGGTGTTCTCGACAGACAGGGGACCTGGGGCGACACTTGTGCGGCTGACCAGGCACATACGTACAACGCAGCCCGGTCCTAGAGGAAGGTGTCCGAGTGTCCCGCCGCAGAATCGGCTTCTGGTACCGCCTGGCAGCGGTCATCGCCAAACCCCCGCTGGTGGTGCTGTTCAAGCGGGACTGGCGCGGAATGGAGAACATTCCGGCCGAGGGCGGATTCATCACCGCGGTCAATCACAACTCGTATCTGGACCCGCTCTCCTACGGGCACTTCCAGTACAACACGGGACGTGTTCCCCGGCTGCTTGCCAAAGCGGGCCTCTTCAAGACCCCGTTCGTCGGGATGATGCTGCGCGGTACGGGCCAGATCCCCGTCTACCGCGAGACCACCAACGCACTCGACGCTTTCCGCGCGGCAGTCGACGCCATCGAGCGCGGTGAATGCGTCGCCTTCTATCCCGAAGGAACGCTCACCCGCGACCCCGGCATGTGGCCGATGGCGGGCAAGACCGGAGCGGCGCGCGTGGCCCTCATGACGAAGGCCCCCGTCATCCCGGTCGCCCAGTGGGGCGCCAACTTGGCGATGCCGCCGTACGCCGAGGAGAACAAACTTCGGCTCTTCCCGCGCAAGACGCTGTCGGTGCAGGCAGGTCCACCCGTCGACCTGGACCGGTTCTACGACAAGGAACCGACGCCCGACGTGCTGCGCGAAGCGACCGAGGCCATCATGGCCGCCATCACGGAGCAGCTCGCCGAGCTGCGCGGCGAGCCCGCGCCCGGCGAGCCGTACGACCACCGCAGGGCCCGCGCGGAGCAGCGGCGCAAAGCCGAGGGAGAGAACGCAAAGTGACACGCCAGCCGGTGAAGGCCGCCGTATACGGAACAGGCTCCTGGGGCACCGCCTTCGGCATGGTGCTGGCCGACGCGGGCTGCGAGGTGACCCTCTGGGGCCGCCGCGCCGAAGTCGCCGACGCCATCAACAACGGCCGTACGAACCCCGACTATTTCCCGGGCGTCGAACTGCCCGCCTCGCTGCGCGCCACCACCGACCCCGCCGAGGCCGCCGAGGGCGCCGACTTCACGGTGCTCGCCATCCCCTCGCAGACGCTGCGTGGCAACCTCGCCGCGTGGGCGCCGCTGCTGCCCGCCGACACCGTCCTCGTCTCCCTGATGAAGGGAGTCGAACTCGGCACCGCCAAGCGGATGAGTGAGGTCATCGAGGAGGTGGCCAAGGCGCCCGCCGAGCGGGTCGCGGTGGTCACCGGACCCAACCTCGCCAAGGAGATCGCGGCCCGGATGCCCGCCGCCGCGGTCGTCGCCTGCACCGACGAGGCGGTGGCCACCCGGCTCCAGTCCGTCTGCCACACCCCGTACTTCCGCCCGTACACCAACACCGACGTCGTCGGCTGCGAACTCGGCGGCGCCGTCAAGAACGTCATCGGCCTCGCCGTCGGCATCGCGGACGGCATGGGCCTCGGCGACAACGCCAAGGGCTCCCTCATCACCCGCGGCCTCGCCGAAACGACCCGCCTGGGCCTGGCGATGGGCGCCGACCCGCTCACCTTCTCCGGACTCGCGGGCCTCGGCGACCTGGTCGCCACCTGCTCCTCGCCGCTCTCGCGCAACCACACCTTCGGCACCAACCTCGGCCGCGGCATGACGCTCGACGAGACCATCGCGGTCACCAAGCAGACCGCCGAGGGCGTCAAATCCTGCGAGTCTGTGGCTGATCTGGCCCGCCGTCACGGCGTCGACATGCCGATCACGGACACGGTCGTCGACATCGTCCACAACGGGAAGCCGCCGATCGTCGCGCTGAAGGAACTGATGTCACGCAGCGCCAAGCCCGAGCGCCGCTGATCCCTTCCGCACGCACCTCTCGCGCGCTTTGCGGGCTTCGAGGTGTTGCGGCGGCCTCCGGCCACCGGCCCGGGGAGCCGGGCAGCACGCCGGGGCCGCGCCCGCACTCCACGGCACCGGATGTGCACGGTAGTCTCAACGCGATATGAGCAGCGAGAACCTCCCCCAGAGCCCTGCGCAGGAGCCCCGCAAGCCGCGCGTGGCCGTCGTATTCGGCGGCCGCAGCTCCGAGCACGCCATCTCGGTCGTCACGGCCGGCGCCGTACTGCGCTCCATCGACCGTGAGAAGTACGACGTACTGCCGATCGGCATCACGACGGAAGGCCGCTGGGCGCTGACCGCCGACGAGCCCGACCGGATGGCCATCGCCGACCGGGTCCTGCCGAGTGTCGAGGACCTCGCCGAGTCCACCGAGGGCGGCGTGGTCCTGTCGGTCGACCCGGGCAACCGTGAAGTCGTCCTCAGCGAGCCGGGCTCGGTGCCCAAGGCGCTGGGCGAGGTCGACGTCGTCTTCCCCATGCTGCACGGCCCGTACGGCGAGGACGGCACCCTCCAGGGCCTCCTGGAGCTCTCCGGTGTCCCGTACGTCGGCTCCGGTGTGCTCGCCTCGGCCGTCGGCCAGGACAAGGAGTACATGAAGCGGGTGTTCATCTCCTTCGGGCTGCCGGTCGGCCCGTACGAGGTCATCCGCCCCCGGGAGTGGGAAAACGATCCCTCAGCCGCCCGCAAGAAGATCGTCGACTTCGCCGGCGAGCACGGCTGGCCGCTCTTCGTGAAGCCCGCACGCGGTGGCTCCTCGATGGGCATCACCAAGGTCGACGACCTCTCCGGCCTCGACGAGGCGATCGAGGAGGCGCAGCGCCACGACCCCAAGATCCTGGTCGAGTCGCTGCTGCGCGGCCGCGAGATCGAGTGCGGTGTGCTGGAGTTCGAGGACGGACCGCGCGCGAGCGTGCCCGCCGAGATCCCGCCCGTCACGTCCCACGACTTCTACGACTTCGAGGCGAAGTACATCGACTCGGCGGCCGGCCTGGTGCCCGCGCCGCTGACCGAGGAGCAGACCGCCGAGGTGCGGCGGCTCGCGGTCGAGGCGTTCGACGCCGCGTCCTGCGAGGGTCTCGTACGCGCGGACTTCTTCCTGCTCGACACCGGCGAGTTCGTGATCAACGAGATCAACACGATGCCCGGCTTCACGCCGATCTCCATGTACCCGCGGATGTGGCAGGAGACCGGGGTGTCCTACCCGGAGCTCGTGGACCGGCTGATCCAGGCCGCGCTGCGCCGCCCGACGGGCCTGCGCTAGAGGGTTTTGGGCACTGCCTTCTTCACCGGCCCCGCGAAGGCCGCCAACGGCGTGACGTCGTGGGCGTACTTCGCGGGGAGCGTGACCTCGACGTAGGCCTCGCGGTACGTGGTGGTGAACCGCGGGCTGCCGTCCTCCTGCCGCTCCAGCATCCAGTTGACGCCGTCCGCCTCCACCGCTTTCGCCGACGGATCGCTCATCTTCTCCGGCCGGGGGACACCGCAGCGCAGTACGATCGCCGGATCTCCCCATACGACGGTGAGCTCCGACTCCGGGTCGGCGGTGCGCCGCTTCTGCCCCTCGACGGTCTGAGGCAGCTCACGGTGCAGCGCCCGGCACACCTCGGCCTCTTCCGAGGACGGGGTGGGAACCGGGATCGCCACGGCATCGTCCGTGAGGGAGCAGCCGGCGGCGGCGAGCAGCAGGGCGGCGCACGAAAGCGCCGACAGCCGCGGCACCGACGAACGCGACAGGAGCCGGCGGGAAGAAGAAGTCACCGGCCAAGAGTAGACGGGGGCTAAAGGTGCACGACCGGGCAGGTCAGAGTGCGGGTGATGCCGTCCACTTGCTGGACCTTGGCGACCACCAGGCGGCCGAGGTCGTCGACCGTGTCGGCCTGCGCGCGCACGATCACGTCGTAGGGTCCGGTCACGTCCTCGGCCTGGATCACTCCCGGAATCTTGCCGATGGTCTCGGCGACGGACGACGCCTTGCCCACCTCGGTCTGAATGAGGATGTACGCCTGTACCACGGAACCTCCAGGGCGGCCACGAGGATCATGTGGGAGATAAAGAGACGCCACCGTATCGCGTCGTCGCGGGCAGCGGGGAGACCTGCGCGGCCGTCGGCGTACGGAGCGTGGCGTACGGAGACCAGAAGTTGACGTATGAGTTGACGGTACCTACAGCAGTGATGGCTCGCGACCGCAAGCGCACTGGGGCAGAAGGGGCACATCCATGAAGGGCACTGTGGGCGAACTGGGGGAGTTCGGGCTCATCAGAGAGCTCACCTCCCGGCTCACCTCCACCCCGGCGGTACGGCTGGGGCCCGGCGACGACGCCGCCGTCGTGGCCGCACCCGACCGGCGGGTCGTGGCGAGTACGGACATTCTGCTCGAGGGACGCCACTTCCGGCGCGACTGGTCGACGGCGTACGACGTGGGCCGCAAGGCCGCGGCCCAGAATCTGGCCGACATCGCCGCGATGGGCGCGGTGCCGACCGCGCTGCTCCTCGGCCTCGTCGTGCCCGCCGAACTCCCGGTCAGCTGGCCGACCGAGCTGATGGACGGCATCAGGGACGAGTGCCAGGTCGCGGGCGCCGCAGTCGTCGGCGGTGATGTCGTACGGGGCGAGACCATCACCGTGGCGATCACCGCGCTCGGCGACCTGCGCAACCACGAACCGGTGACGCGGTCGGGCGCGCGGCCCGGGGATGTCGTCGCGGTCACCGGCTGGCTGGGCTGGTCGGCGGCGGGCCTGGCGGTCCTCTCGCGCGGCTTCCGCTCGCCGCGCGCCTTCGTCGAGGCGCACCGGCGCCCCGAGCCGCCGTACCACGCGGGCCCCGCGGCCGCCGGGCTCGGCGCCACCGCCATGACCGACGTCAGTGACGGGCTCGTCGCCGATCTCGGGCACATCGCGGAGGCCAGCAAGGTCCGTATCGACCTGCGGTCCGGGCTCATCGACATCCCGACGCAGATGTCCGACATCGGGCAGGCGGTCGGCGTGGACCCGCTCCAGTGGGTGCTGACCGGGGGAGAGGACCACGCGATCGTGGCGACGTTCCCGCCGGACACGAAGCTGCCCGCCCGCTGGAAGATCATCGGCGAGGTCCTCAACCCGTCGGCGCTGCCGCAGGTGACGGTCGACGGGGCGCCCTGGACGAGCAAGGGCGGCTGGGACCACTTCGGGGACGATCACTTCGGGGACATCGAGACCGCCCCGTAGCCCTGGCGTACTAGATTCGCCCGTATGCGAATACTTCCTTGCGTTCTCACCGTCGCCGGATCCGATTCCGGTGGCGGTGCGGGCATTCAGGCCGACCTCAAGACGATGCTGGCCCTCGGCGTGCACGGCATGAGTGTGCTCACCGCGGTGACGGCGCAGAACTCCCTGGGTGTGCAAGGCACCTGGGACCTGCCGGTGGAGGCCGTACGGGCCCAGTACCGCAGCGTCGTCGACGACATCGGCGTACAGGCCGTGAAGACCGGGATGCTGTCCTCGGCCGAACTCGTCGAGACGGTCGCCGAACTGCTCGCCGGCACCGACGCCCCGGTGGTCGTCGACCCGGTGGGCGTCTCCAAGCACGGCGACCCGCTGCTCGCCACCTCCGCCCTCGAATCGGTACGGACGAAGCTGCTGCCCACGGCGACCGTCGCCACCCCGAACCTCGACGAGGTGGCCCAGCTCACCGGCGTACGCATGGAGTCCGAGGCCGGACTGCGGCGGGCGGCCGACGCGCTCCTCGAATTCGGCCCGCGCTGGGTGCTGGTCAAGGGCGGCCACCTGCCCGGCGACGCGGTGGACTTCCTCACCGACGGCGCCGAGGAGCACTGGCTGCGCGCCCCCCGCCACGACAACCGGCACACGCACGGGACGGGCTGCACGCTGGCCTCCGCGATCGCGTCGGGCCTGGCGAAGGGCCTCGACGTACCGCAGGCCGTGGCTGCCGCCAAGGAGTACGTGACCGAGGCGATCGCCGCCGGGTTCGCGCTCGGGGCGGGAATCGGACCGGTGGATCACGGCTGGCGGCTCAGGAGTACTCCCTCAGCCTGATGCCGGACGCCTGTGGCCGGCGAGTGCGCAGGCCACAGGCGTCCGGACATAAAAAGAACCGGCCCACCACGAGGGTGGACCGGTTCTCA
Organism: Streptomyces sp. TRD_SC_5; assembly: GCF_056836825.1. NCBI lineage: Bacteria > Bacillati > Actinomycetota > Actinomycetes > Kitasatosporales > Streptomycetaceae > Streptomyces > Streptomyces sp. TRD_SC_5. The sequence goes on from NZ_JBWZZS010000001.1 coordinate 5,316,048, forward strand.
AGCAACCAGCTAGGTGGCCGCGCTTGGCATACGTCAGCGCGAGACCTTGCCGGCCTTGATGCACGAGGTGCAGACGTTGAGCCGCTTCGGCGTCCGACCGACCACTGCACGCACGCGCTGGATGTTGGGATTCCAGCGACGAGACGTACGGCGGTGCGAGTGCGAAATGTTGTTGCCGAAGCCCGGCCCCTTGCCGCAGACGTCGCAGTTGGCAGCCACGGGTCACTCCAAAGACTTCAGATGCACTTACAGTGGATCCCGGCATGCCGGGATCGAAGAATCGAGTGGCGTAGCCGGGGGAATGTCCCGATTTTCATCGGGCAACCGGAGCAGCATACATCGGCTGCTCCCGTAGAACGAAACTACCATGTCTCCCGAGGGGCCCTCGCCCCGTCCCCCGCGTCCGCCCCCGCCACCGCCGTGGCGCATCGCGCGACTACCCTGCGGTTCAACCCGCTCTCAAGGAGGACGCCAGGTGCCGCAGACCCTCGACGCCGTCGCGGTACGCACCTGGTGCTCGCTGGCCCTGGAGGCGCTGGGCAGAGCCCGCGAGGAAATCGACGCGATCAACGTCTATCCGGTCGCGGACGGGGACACCGGCACCAATCTCTACCTGACCGTGGAATCCGCCGTTCAGGCCGTCGAAGCGGTGTTCACCGCACATGAGACCGTCACCGGCGCCGACGCTGCTCAGACCTCGGGACCCGATCTCGCGGACGCGGTACGGGCCATGGCGCACGGCGCCCTCATCGGCGCCCGGGGGAATTCCGGGACCATCCTGGCGCAGTTGCTGCGCGGGATGGCGCAGGTTTTTTCCGACCGGGCAGCCGACGCCGAGGGGCTGCGCCAGGCACTGCGCAGGGCCGCCGAATCGGCGTACCAGGCGGTCGCGCATCCCGTCGAGGGCACCGTCCTCACCGTCGCCACGGCGGCGGCCGAGGCCGCCGAGCGGGTGGGCGGAGACACCACCGCCGTGGTGCGCGCGGCGTACGAAGGGGCGCGCACCGCGCTCGACGCGACCCCCGGGCAGTTGGCGGTGCTGGGGCGGGCGGGCGTCGTGGACGCGGGCGGGCGGGGCCTGGTGGCCGTCCTCGGCGCGCTGGTCGAGGCGGTCTCGGGCGAGGCGGTCGCCGTACGCAAGAGGGAAGCCCCCGCGTCGCTGCCGCTTCCCGTGACCGACGACTGCCCCGCGGACGCGGAGTGGGCGGACGCGGCGCAGGAGGGCGGCCCGGCCTTCGAGGTGATCTACCTGCTGGAGGCGGACGACGCGGCGGTGGCCCGGCTGCGGACCCGCCTCGACGGGCTCGGGGACTCGCTCGTCGTGGTCGGCGGCGACGGCCTGTGGAACGTCCATGTGCACGTGGACGACGCGGGCGCCGCGGTGGAGGCGGGCGTCGAGGCCGGGCGGCCGTACCGGATCCGCATCACGCACTTCGCCGCCGACCGGGTCGCGGCGCCCCGCGAGAGGGCCCAGCGGGCGGTCGTCGCCGTCGTACCCGGTGAGGGCCTGGCGGGACTGTGCGCGGAGGCCGGCGCGACCACTGTGCTCGCGCGCCCGGGGGAGCCGCCCGCGAGCGGGGAGCTGGCGGAGGCGATCCGGCGCGCCCACGCGCGCGAGGTCGTCCTGCTGCCGAACGACGCCGACCTGCGGCACACGGCGGCCGCGGCGGCCGAGCAGGTCCGTACCGAAGGGGTACGGGTGGCCCTCATCCCGACCCGCGCGGCGGTCCAGGGCATCGCGGCCCTCGCCGTCCACGAACCGGACCGGCGCTTCGACGAGGACGTCGTGGCGATGACGTCGGCGGCGGGCGCCACTCGCTACGGCGAACTGACCATCGCCGAGCGGCAGTCGTGGACGATGGCCGGCATCTGCCAGGCCGGTGACGTGCTCGGTCTGATCGACGGCGACGTGGTCGTGATCGGGTCCGACCTGACAGCGGCGGCCCGCACGGTCCTGGACCGGATGCTGGCGGCGGGCGGGGAGATGGTCACGCTGGTGCTGGGGGAGGAGGCGCCGGCGGGGCTTGCGGAGTACCTGGAGGCGCACGTCCGGGAGTCCCACCTGGCGGTGGACACGGTCACGTACGACGGCGGCCGCCAGTCGTCCGCCCTACTGATCGGCGTCGAGTAGGCCTTTCCCTTCCCCCCGCCCCGCCCCTTCCTGCCTGCGACACTTGCGACTCCGCCACGTGGGGCTCCGCCCCAGACCCCGCTCCTCAAAGCCGGAGGGGCTGAATTTGCCCGGGCTGACCCACCCAGCCGGCTCGGCGGAGCCGGCTTCGCCGAGCCGGGGCCCTGGCCGAGGGGGCTCCGCCCACCTGCGGCTCCGCCCGAGTGGGCTTCGCCTCCTGGTCGGGATTGCCGCGCTCTGGGGACCCAGCTCCGGCAAAAACCAGCCCGTCCGGCGATTGAGGACACGCCCGCAGGGCGTCGGGGGTCCGGGGCGGGCCCTGGCGGCGGAGCCGTAAATGGCACAGCGGGAAGGGGCGGGGCGGGGAGGAAACCGGCTCTCGTGCCTGGAGACGTCGCCCGCTGTCAGAGCCATGGTGTGCAATGGATCCCGTGCCCGCGCTCGACGAACCACTCAAGAAGACGCTCGGCGGCACCACCGCGAAGGTGATGGCCGAGCACCTCGACCTGCACACGGTCGGTGACCTGCTGCACCACTACCCCCGGCGGTACGCCGAGCGCGGCGAGCTCACGCAGCTCGCCGACCTCCCGCTCGACGAGCACGCCACCGTTGTGGCGCAGGTCGCCGACGCCCGCGTCCTGCGGTTCAACAACGGCAAGGGCCAGCGCCTGGAGGTGACCCTCACCGACGGCAGCGGACGGCTCCAGCTGGTCTTCTTCGGCAAGTCGATCTACCACCACCAGAAGGAACTGCTGCCGGGCCGCCGCGGCATGTTCTCCGGCAAGGTCGGCATGTTCCGCAACATCCGCCAGCTCTCCCACCCGGCGTACGAAATGCTCGGCAAGGACAGCGGCGCCGACGCCGTCGAGGCCTGGGCCAACCAGCTCATCCCGCTCTACCCCGCCTGCGCCCAGATGGAGAGCTGGAAGATCGCCAAGACGGTCGACGTCGTCCTGGCCTCGATGGAGGCCACCGGCTGGCAGGAGATCGCCGACCCCCTGCCGCCCGCCCTGCGCGAAGGCCGTGGGCTCACCGACCTGCCCGACGCGTTCCGCAAGGTCCACCGCCCGCGCACCAAGGCGGACATCGAAGAGGCGCGGGACCGGCTCAAGTGGGACGAGGCGTTCGTACTCCAAGTCGCGCTCGCCCGGCGCCGGTTCGACGAAACCCAGCTCCCCGCCGTCGCCCGCCGCCCCACCCCCGGCGGCCTGCTCGACGCCTTCGACGCCAAGCTGCCCTTCACCCTCACCGACGGCCAGCAGAAGGTCTCCAAGGAGATCTTCGACGACCTGGCCACCGAACACCCCATGCACCGCCTCCTCCAGGGCGAGGTGGGCAGCGGGAAGACCATGGTCGCGCTGCGCGCCATGCTCGCCGTCGTCGATGCGGGCGGTCAGGCCGCGATGCTCGCGCCCACCGAAGTGCTCGCCCAGCAGCACCACCGGTCCATCACCGAGATGATGGGCGAGCTGGCCGAGGGCGGCCTGCTCGGCGGCGCCGAGCAGGGCACCAAGGTCGTACTGCTCACCGGCTCCATGGGCATGCCCGCCCGCCGTCGGGCCCTGCTCGACCTGGTCACCGGTGAGGCCGGCATCGTCATCGGTACGCACGCGCTGATCGAGGACAAGGTCCAGTTCCACGATCTGGGTCTCGTCGTGGTCGACGAGCAGCACCGCTTCGGCGTCGAGCAGCGCGACGCCCTGCGCTCCAAGGGCAAGCAGCCTCCGCACCTGCTCGTGATGACGGCGACCCCCATCCCGCGCACGGTCGCGATGACCGTCTTCGGCGACCTGGAGACCTCGGTCCTCGACCAGCTCCCGGCCGGCCGCTCGCCCATCGCCACCCACGTCGTCCCGGCCAAGGACAAGCCGCACTTCCTCGCCCGCGCGTGGGAGCGCGTGCGCGAAGAAGTGGAGAACGGGCACCAGGCGTACGTCGTCTGCCCCCGCATCGGCGACGACGAGGACGCCCCGAAGGGAGCGAAGGGCGCCAAGAAGAACGTCGCGGCCGCGGACGAGGACCCCGAGAAGCGGCCGCCGCTCGCGGTCCTGGAGATCGCCGAGCAAATCGCCGCCGGTCCCCTCAAGGGCCTGCGCGTCGAGGTCCTGCACGGGCGGATGCAGCCCGACGACAAGGACGACGTGATGCGCCGCTTCTCCGCGGGCGACGTGGACGTGCTGGTCGCCACGACCGTCATCGAGGTCGGCGTGAACGTCCCCAACGCCACCGCGATGGTGATCATGGATGCCGACCGGTTCGGCGTGTCCCAGCTGCACCAGCTGCGCGGCCGGGTGGGCCGTGGCTCGGCCCCCGGGCTGTGTCTGCTGGTCAGCGAGATGCACGAGGCGAGCCCGGCCCGCGCCCGGCTGGCTGCCGTGGCCGCCACCCTGGACGGTTTCGAGCTCTCCCGCATCGACCTCGAACAGCGCCGCGAGGGCGACGTACTCGGCCAGGCCCAGTCCGGTGTCCGGTCGTCCCTGCGGATGCTCGCCGTCATCGACGACGAGGAGGTCATCGTGGCGGCCCGCGAGGAGGCCGTCGCCGTCGTCACCGCCGACCCCGGGCTCGAAGGGCTCCCGGAGCTGCGCACCGCCCTCGACGCCCTGCTGGACAAGGAGAGGGAGCAGTACCTCGACAAGGGCTGACAATGGGTGCAGCATCCGTTCCACCCACAGCTCACAACCCTAGGAACCGACACCCATGACCCGCGTGATCGCCGGCACGGCCGGCGGACGCCGCCTGGCCGTCCCGCCGGGCAACGGCACCCGCCCCACATCCGACCGCGCGCGCGAGGGCATGTTCTCCACCTGGGAGTCGCTGCTCGGCACGCTCGAGGGCATCAGGATCGCCGACCTGTACGCCGGCTCGGGCGCCGTGGGCCTGGAGGCGCTCTCGCGCGGCGCCGTGCACGCCCTGCTGGTCGAGGCCGACAGCCGGGCCGCCCGCACCGTCCGCGACAACGTCCGCACGCTGGGCCTGCCCGGTGCCGAAGTCCGGGCGGGCAAAGCGGAGCAGATCGTCACAGGCCCGGCGCCCGAGACCCCGTACGACGTGGTGTTCCTCGACCCGCCGTACGCCGTCACCGATGACGATCTTCGCGAGATCCTCCTCACACTCCGCACTCAGGGCTGGCTTGCGGACGACGCCGTAGCCACCGTGGAGCGCAGCACAAGAGGTGGAGAATTCAACTGGCCCAAGGGATTTGAACCATTGCGGGCCCGTCGCTACGGCGAGGGGACGCTTTGGTACGGTCGCGCCGCCTCTACGTGCGAAGACGCACGATGACCGGACCGGAGAGCGAGGGACTACAGATGCGCCGCGCAGTCTGTCCCGGGTCATTCGACCCGATCACCAATGGACATCTCGACATCATTGCCCGCGCCTCCAAGCTGTACGACGTCGTACACGTCGCGGTGATGATCAATCAGTCCAAGCAGGGACTCTTCACGGTCGAGGAGCGGATCGACCTCATCCGCGAGATCACCGCCGAGTTCGGCAACGTCGAGGTCGAGTCCTTCCACGGCCTCCTCGTCGACTTCTGCAAGCAGCGCGACATCCCGGCCATCGTGAAGGGCCTGCGCGCGGTCAGCGACTTCGACTACGAGCTTCAGATGGCCCAGATGAACAACGGCCTCTCGGGTGTCGAGACCCTGTTCGTCCCCACCAACCCCACCTACAGCTTCCTCTCCTCCAGCCTGGTCAAGGAGGTCGCGGCCTGGGGCGGCGACGTCTCCCACCTCGTACCGCCGCGGGTTCTCGGCGCTCTCACCGAGCGTCTCGCGAAGAAGTGACAACCTGACGGAACGTCATCAGGTGTCGGGCGGGGGCCGACTGCCCGTACAGTCGTCCCGTCCGTCTCCAGCCGGAAGAACAGGTGGCGAGCACACGGTGGACGTGCAGAAGAAGCTCGACGAGATCGTCGAAGCGGTGGGCAGCGCCCGGTCCATGCCCATGTCGGCCTCGTGCGTGGTCAACCGCGCCGATCTGCTCTCGATGCTCGAAGAGGTGCGCCAGGCCCTGCCGGGTTCCCTCGCGCAGGCCCAGGAGCTGCTCGGCGGCCACGAGCAGATGGCCGAGCAGGCCCGCCAGGAGGCCGAGCGGATCATCGAGTCCGCACACGCCCAGCGCGGCTCGCTCATCTCCGACACCGAGGTCGCCCGCCGTTCCCAGGAAGAGGCCGACCGCATCCTCGGCGACGCCCGCCGGGACGCCGAGGAGATCCGCGCCGAGGCCGACGAGTACGTCGACTCCAAGCTCGCGAACTTCGAGGTCGTCCTCACCAAGACCCTCGGCTCCGTCGACCGCGGCCGCGAGAAGCTGCTCGGCCGCGGCCCCGGCCTCGACGACCAGGGTTACGCCGACGAGGAAGCGCCGGAGCGCAGCCACGACCCGGAGACCCTGCGGCAGCGGGCGGACGAGTACGTCGACACCAAGCTCGGCGCCTTCGAGGCCGTGCTCTCCAAGACCCTGGAAGCGGTCGGCCGCGGCCGGCAGAAGCTGCACGGGCGGGTCGCCTCGGACGAGCTCGGCGCGCACATGGTGGCCCAGGACGAGGCCGGAGCGCAGCGCAGCAGCGACGCAGACTTCCTCGCCGACCTGGCCGAGCCGCAGGCCGTCGCGCCGGCGCCCGGGCAGCAGCACCTGCCGCAGCTCCCCGAGCAGCAGCAGGCCCCACAGATCCCCGCGCAGCAGCCGTACGACCCGTACGCGTACCAGCAGCCGCAACAGCAGCCGGACCCCTACGCGTATCAGCAGGCTCACGACCCGTACGCCGCTCAGCAGCCGGATCCGTACGCCTACCAGCAGGACTCCTACGCGTACCAGCAGCAGGGCTACGACCAGGGCCAGGGTCAGGGCTACGGCCAGCAGGCGCAGCCGGCCGGGCATCTTCCCCAGCAGCAGGCCGCTCTCGACGAGACCAGTCTGTTCGACACGAGCATGATCGACCTCGATCAGCTGCGGGAGTACGAGCAGGGGCGCTAGGGGACCGATTGGGCCCTGGGCGAAGCGTCAAGTATCCTGGCTCTTCGGTCGCGCGTATGCCCGCGATCTCGGCTGCCCGCTTCGCCTCCGCGACAGCGACACGGCGGCCCACCACAGCGAACCGAAAGCAGGAAGACCCCTGAACGCCCACCTCGACCACCGCAACCCCCTCGTGTTCGACACACACGAGCTGGGCCGGCGTCCCGGTGCGCTCCAGCGGCTGACCCGCTCGGTGGCTGCCCCCAAGGACTTCGGTATCGAAGGAGTCATCGCTGTGCCCGAGGGCGCACCGGTGAATCTCAGGCTCCGCCTCGAATCCGTCATGGAAGGGGTGCTTGTCACAGGCACCGCCCGTGCGACGGCCGAGGGGGAGTGCGTAAGGTGTCTGGAGCCGCTGAAGCTCGACGTTGCAGCGGATTTCCAGGAGATGTTCTCGTACCCTGCCGCCGATGACCGGGGCCGCTCAAAAGCGGAACCGGCCGACGACGACGAGGACGACGAGGACAGGCTCTACCTCGAGGACGGTCTGTTCGACCTCGAGTCCGTGCTGCGTGATGCGGTAGTGCTCGCACTGCCGATGCAGCCGGTGTGCCGGGAGGACTGTCCCGGCCTGTGCCCGCAGTGCGGGATCAGGCTGGACGAGAACCCTGGGCACGATCACGACGCCGTCGACATTCGATGGGCGGCACTGCAAGGACTCGCCGGGACCAACCAGGACGGCGAGAAGGACAACATTGGCGACGCCGCCGAGTCGGGCGTCGACGAGAAGCAGGAGAAGTAGCCGTGGCTGTTCCGAAGCGGAAGATGTCGCGCAGCAACACGCGCCACCGCCGGTCGCAGTGGAAGGCTGCGGTCCCCACCCTGGTTTCGTGTGAGCGTTGCCAGGAGCCGAAGCTCCAGCACATCGCGTGCCCGAGCTGCGGCACGTACAACAAGCGCCAGGTCCTCGAGGTCTGAGCGGCTGGTGAGAGGCACGATGTCTGACGCCAAGAAGCCGGCGGAGAACACGGCCTCGTCCCACACGCTTCTGGAAGGGCGGCTCGGGTATCAGCTCGAGTCCGCCCTTCTGGTGCGTGCGCTGACCCATCGTTCGTACGCGTACGAGAACGGCGGTCTGCCCACCAACGAGCGCCTCGAGTTCCTCGGGGATTCCGTGCTCGGCCTGGTGGTCACGGACACGCTGTACCGGACCCACCCCGATCTGCCCGAAGGCCAGCTGGCCAAACTGCGGGCCGCGGTGGTCAATTCTCGTGCACTGGCGGAGGTGGGTCGCGGCCTCGAACTCGGCTCCTTCATCCGGCTCGGCCGGGGCGAAGAGGGCACGGGTGGCAGGGACAAGGCATCCATCCTCGCCGACACCCTTGAAGCGGTGATCGGCGCGGTCTATCTCGACCAGGGTCTCGGAGCCGCATCGGAACTGGTGCACCGGCTCTTCGATCCACTGATCGAGAAGTCTTCGAGCCTCGGTGCGGGCCTGGACTGGAAGACCAGTCTCCAGGAACTCACCGCGAGCGAGGGCCTCGGCGTACCCGAGTACCTCGTCTCGGAGACCGGACCGGATCACGAGAAGACCTTCACTGCTGCTGCCCGCGTCGGTGGTGTCTCGTACGGCACCGGCACCGGCCGCAGCAAGAAGGAAGCGGAACAGCAGGCGGCGGAGTCCGCGTGGCGCGCGATTCGCGCGGCCGCGGACGAGCGTGAGGCGGCGGCCGGGGTCGCTGCCGAACCGACGGCCGGCGCCTGAGTCACACGCACTGCCCGCTGTGCCCCCTGCCGGGATCCGGCAGGGGGCACAGCGGTATTCTGTGTCCGTGCCCGAGCTGCCCGAAGTTGAAGTCGTACGACGCGGGTTGGAGCGCTGGGTCACCGGCCGCACCGTCTGTGAGGTGCAGGTGCTGCACCCCCGGGCCGTACGCCGCCACCTCGCCGGCGGCGAGGACTTCGCCGTACGCCTCAAGGGGCACCGCATCGGGGCCGCGCGCCGCCGCGGCAAGTACCTGTGGCTGCCGCTCGAGGACACCGACGCCTCGGTCCTCGGCCACCTCGGGATGAGCGGCCAGCTGCTCGTACAGCCGGAAGCAGTCCCCGACGAGAAGCATCTGCGCATCCGGGTCCGCTTCGACGACGCTCTCGGTACGGAGCTTCGCTTCGTCGACCAGCGCACCTTCGGCGGGCTCTCGCTGCACGACAATTCGCCCGACGGGCTCCCCGACGTCATCGCGCACATCGCGCGCGACCCCCTGGACCCGGCCTTCGACGACGCCGCTTTCTGTACGGCGCTGCGCCTGCGCCGTACGACGGTCAAGCGCGCCCTGCTCGACCAGTCACTGATCAGCGGCGTCGGCAACATCTACGCGGACGAGGCGCTGTGGCGCGCGCGGCTGCACTACGAGCGCCCCACCGCGACTCTCACGCGCCCCCGTGCGGCCGAGCTCCTCGGTCACGCGCGGGACGTCATGAACGCCGCGCTCGCCGTCGGCGGCACGAGCTTCGACAGCCTGTACGTGAATGTGAACGGCGAATCGGGCTACTTCGAGCGGTCGCTGGACGCGTACGGGCGTGAGGACGAGCCCTGCCGCCGCTGCGGCACGGCGATGCGCCGGCGCCCATGGATGAACCGCTCCAGTTACTTCTGCCCGCGTTGTCAGCGCCCTCCGCGCGTCTCGTCGTAACGCGCGCGCGGTCAGTACCTCGGGCATGCGCCCGCCGGCCGGTGAACAGATCAACGCGAAGGCCCCCGTCGCCGTGGACGGGGGCCTTCGTGGTGCGTGTGCGAGCGGGTCAGAAGCCGAAATTCTGAGTCCACCAGGGGCCGCCGGGTGCCATGTGCACGCCGACGCCCAAGGTCTTGAAGTCGCAGTTCAGTATGTTCGCCCGGTGGCCTTCGCTGTTCATCCAGGCGTCCATCACCGCCTGGGCGTCGGCCTGGCCGCGGGCTATGTTCTCGCCGCCCAGGCCATCGACGCCCGCCTTGTCGGCGCGGTCCCAGGGGGACGCCCCGTCCGGGTCGGTGTGGTCGAAGAAGTCACGGGCGGCCATGTCCTCGCTGAAGTTCTGGGCCAGCGAGGCCAACGCGCCGTCGGCCCGTACCGGGCTGCACCCTGCCGACGCCCGCTCCTGGTTGACCAGGTTCAGTACGGCCGCCTCGGCGGCGGTCTCGGCGCCGGAGCCAGCGGCGTTGCCGGTCCCCGGCGGCTTCACCGTCGGGGCGGGCACGACGCGCTCGGGCTTCGCGGTCTTCCGGGACTCGGCCGGCTTCTCCGTGGGCTTGTCCGCGGCCGTCTCCCGCTCGGAAGGCTTGGCGGACGGCTTTGCCGAGGGCTTGTCCGCGGACTTGCTGGGCTTGGAGGGCTTCGGCGCGGGGGCCTTCGACGGCGCGTGCGCACGCCCGGTGTCCTCTGCGGCGGGCGTCGTCGCCGTGTCAGTGGGCTGCGCCGTGCTGCCGCCCTGGGTCTCGAGGTCGGCCGCGCCCTCGGCGCGGACCCGGTCTCCCGAGCCGCCGCTGAAGGAGTAGTTCTCCGCGCCGGGAACCAGCCCGGAGGCGACGGCCACCGCGCCCATGGCCACGGCGGCGGATACGCCGAGCAGTCCGGTGCGTACGGGCGCGGCCCGCTTCTTCCGGCGGCGCGCACCACCCTGGTGCCGGCCTGCCGGGGCGTCCGCGTGGTCTGCTGCTACCGATCCGGCGGCGGAGCGACGATGGCGTCCCATCTGCTGTGCCTTCCTCAATGCTTACTCGACGCGGTCAACGTCAATGCGCCTCACCCGAACGAGTGAGGCCTCATTTCGTCGGGACTGTACGCCATGACGCGTGGGGGCGAAGTGCCTCGTGAGCAATTGGCCAGTTAGCGTGCAGCCATGAACGAAGATGTGCGGCTCACCGCCTGGGTACGCGGCCGAGTACAGGGAGTGGGCTTCCGCTGGTTCACCAGGGCAAACGCTCTGGAAATCGGCGGCATCGCCGGCTTCGCACTCAACCTGGACGACGGCCGGGTACAGGTGGTGGCAGAGGGGGCACGTGAGAATTGCCACCGTCTGCTGGAATGGCTGCGCTCGGACGACACTCCCGGGCGGGTCGACGGAGTGACCGAGATCTGGGGCACACCGCGCGGCGGTTATGAGGGCTTCGCGATTCGGTGATCAATCCCGGCGCGGGGGCGCCTCCGGCGCATTCCGCGCGCCCCCGTGACAGGTGCCTGGGACAGAAACGACCTGGTGGTTGCCAAGAAACGCGTGTCGTGGAAAGCTGCCGGAGTACGGATGATCTCTACGCCCCCAGGGCCCCGCAGAAGAGGCGGCACCGCGCATTCGGCGGCTGCACGCTCCCGGGCTGCCCAGTGATGCGGGGCGTGATCGTGTTGACCGTCAAACTTTTTGGTGAGACTCTGGAAGCCCCGCGCACCTTAGCTGTTTGGCATTGAGAACAACAGAGATGACAAGCACCGCGGGTGCGATTCCCTCACGACCCACCACCGCTTCGGTCGGTCACTCAGTGTGGAGGACCATCCATCATGGCAAAGGCGCTTCTCGGTTACGTCGGCGGCTCCGACCCGCGACTCCTCGCCGAGATGCGACGGCTTCAGCAGCGCGTTCAGGATCTTGAATCCGAGCTCAACCGGATTCAGTCCGAGAACGACGCGCTCAGCGCCGCCGCTCACCACCGCGGAGATTCGCTGCTCGACAGCATCGACATCGACGTACCCCAGGCGGAGCCTGCGCTCACCTGACACGGCTCGTAGGAGAATCCGAGCCCGTCAGGCTGTCCGTATCAGCCGCTTGAGATCTGCTCAAGATCTATCCAGCAAGACATTGCAAGGGACGCTTCGGCGTCCCTTCTTTTTTTGCGTCCCGTATGTAGACCTCTTCCCTTACCGTCTGATGTGCCCTGCACCTTCATGGGTGAAACCGGCGGTGAAAGGTAGAGTGCGGCGGTGCATCTCAAGGCCATGACTCTCCGCGGTTTCAAATCATTCGCATCGGCCACGACGCTCCGGTTCGAACCAGGGATCACCTGTGTCGTCGGCCCCAATGGCTCGGGCAAGTCCAACGTGGTGGACGCCCTGTCCTGGGTGATGGGAGAGCAGGGAGCGAAGTCGCTGCGCGGCGGCAAGATGGAGGACGTCATCTTCGCCGGGACGACCGGGCGGCCCCCGCTCGGCCGCGCCGAGGTCTCGCTGACCATCGACAACTCGGACGGCGCGCTGCCCATCGAGTACGCCGAAGTCACCATTACGCGGATCATGTTCCGCAACGGCGGCAGCGAATACCAGATCAATGGCGATACGTGCCGGCTGCTCGATATCCAGGAGCTGCTCTCCGACTCCGGCATAGGGCGCGAGATGCACGTGATCGTCGGGCAGGGGCAGCTCGACTCCGTACTGCATGCCGATCCGATGGGCCGCAGGGCGTTCATCGAGGAGGCCGCGGGCGTTCTCAAGCACCGTAAGCGGAAAGAGAAAGCGCTGCGGAAGCTGGACGCGATGCAGGCGAATCTCTCGCGCGTGCAGGACCTGACCGACGAACTGCGGCGGCAGCTCAAGCCGTTGGGGCGGCAGGCGGCAGTGGCGCGGCGGGCCGCCGTCATCCAGGCCGACCTGCGCGACTCCAGGCTGCGGCTGCTCGCCGACGACCTGGTGAAGCTGCGCGACGCACTGAGCGCGGAGATCGCCGACGAGGCGGCGCTCAAGGAGCGCAAGGACGCGGCCGAGGCGCAGCTGAAGGCCGCGTTGGCGCGCGAGGCGGACCTGGAGGAAGAGGTACGCCGCCTCGCTCCGCGACTGCAGCGGGCGCAGCAGACCTGGTACGAGCTGTCGCAGCTGACGGAACGGGTGCGCGGCACGGTCTCGCTCGCCGACGCCCGGGTGAAGAGCGCGACGGCCCCGCAGGAGGAGGAGCGGCGCGGGCGCGATCCCGAGGACATGGAGCGCGAGGCGGCAAGGATCCGTGAGCAGGAGGCGGAGCTCGAAGCCGCGCTGGAGGCGGCGCAGCGGGCGCTGGAGGATACGGTCGAGCACCGCGCCGAACTCGAACGCGAGCTGGCGTCCGAGGAGCGCAGGCTGAAGGACGTGGCGCGGGCCATCGCCGACCGGCGTGAGGGGCTCGCGCGGCTGAGCGGCCAGGCCGGCGCGGCCCGCAGCCGAGCCGGTTCCGCCCAGGCGGAGATCGACCGGCTGGCCGCCGCGCACGAAGGTGCCCAGGAGCGGGCCGTAGCCGCGCAGGAGGAGTACGAGCAGCTCAGGGCCGAAGTGGAGGGGCTGGACGAGGGCGAATCCGACCTGGCCGCGCAGTACGAGGCGGCCAGGCGGGAACTCGCCGAGGCGGAGGCCGGGCTCACGGAGGCCCGGGAGGCGGCCACCTCCGCCGAGCGCCGCCGGGCGGCGATGTCCGCGCGGCACGACGCGCTGGCCCTGGGGCTGCGGCGTAAGGACGGCACGGGCGCACTGCTCGGCGCTCAGCCCCGGCTGACCGGCCTGCTGGGCCCGGCGGCGGAGCTCCTCACGGTGGCCCCCGGCTACGAGATCCCGGTGGCGGCGGCGCTGGGCGCGGCGGCCGACGCGATCGCGGTGTCCGACCCGGCCGCGGCCGCCGAAGCGATCCGCCTCCTGCGCAAACAGGACGCGGGCCGGGCGGTACTCCTGCCGGGCGCGCCTGCCGCCCCGGCTGCCGCACGCGTCCCCGCAGGGTCGGCGGCGTACGCGGAGAGAGACGCCGGCATCTCGGTGGCCGTCGGCGGTCCGCCCGACCGGACGGCCGACGCGGGGGCCGCGAACTCCGCCGGGGGCGACAGGGAGTCCGCTGCCACGGCAAGGGTCGGCAGTGCGCCGCGCCACGCGGTCGGCGCCGACTCGACGGGTACGTGGGGCGAGCGGGACGAGGACGCGGTTCCTGGGGAGGGGCCCGGCGCCGGCGGTCCGACTGGTCCGCGCGACGCGGCCTCTGGTGCAGGTGGGGTTGCTGCGACGGGCGGTCTGCCGGGCCAGGCAGCCGGCGTCGGCGCCGGTTCGGCTGGTGCGGGCGGTAAGGATGCCGCTCGACGCGGGCCGGGGGCTTTGCACGGCGTGCCCGGGCAGGGTGGCGGGTCCGGGACGGGGGGCGGGGCCGCAGGTGTGCCCGGTGAGCCGGGGCAGGAGCACGGCGCCCGGCAGGTGGCCGTGGTCGCGCCCCGGCAGGAGGGCAGTGCCGCTCCGGCCGTTGCCGATCTCCTGCGGGGGCCCGTCGAGCTGATGCCCGCCGTGCGGCGGCTCGTGCGGGACATGGTGGTCGTCGGAACACTGGAGGACGCGGAGGATCTGATCGCCGCCCGGCCGGGGCTGACCGCTGTGACCGCCGAGGGGGATGTCCTGGGGGCGTACTTCGCGCACGGCGGGTCGGCCGGGGCGCCGAGTCTGCTGGAAGTGCAGGCCTCCGTCGACGAGGCCGCCGCCGAGCTGGAGGAGCTGGCCGTACGGTGCGAGGAGCTGGCGGGAGCGCAGCACCGGGCGGGGGAGCGGCGTGACGCGTGCGCCGCGCTCGTCGAGGAGCTGGCCCAGCGGCGCCGCGCCGCCGACCGGGAGAAGTCGGGCGTCGCGCAGCAGCTCGGGCGGCTCGCCGGGCAGGCGCGCGGAGCCGTCGGCGAGGCCGAGCGGTCGGCCGCTGCCGCCGCCCGCGCCCAGGAGTCCCTGGAGCGGGCCACCGAGGAGGCGCAGGAGCTGGCCGAGCGGTTGCTGGTGGCCGAGGAAGCGCCAATGGAGGAAGAGCCGGACACTTCGGTCCGGGACCGGCTCGCCGCCGACGGGGCCAACGCCCGCCAGACCGAGATGGAGGCCCGCCTCCAGGCCCGTACGCACGAAGAGCGGGTGAAAGGCCTCGCCGGACGCGCCGACGCCCTCGACCGGGGGGCGCGCGCGGAGCGTGAGGCGCGGGCGCGCGCCGAGCAACGGCGCGCCCGGCTGCGCCACGAGGCACAGGTCGCGGCGGCCGTCGCGGCGGGCGCGCGTCAGCTGCTGGCCCATGCAGAGGTGTCGCTCGTACGGGCCGACGAGGAGCGGGCCGCGGCCGAGGCGGCCAAGGCGGACCGCGAGCGCGAACTGGCTGCCGAGCGTGGCCGCGGCCGCGATCTCAAGGGTGAGCTCGACAAGTTGACTGATTCGGTTCACCGCGGCGAGGTACTCGGCGCCGAGAAACGGTTGCGCATCGAGCAGCTGGAGACCAAGGCGCTGGAGGAACTGGGCGTGGAACCGACGGGACTGGTGGCGGAGTACGGGCCCGACCAGCCCGTACCGCCGTCGCCGCCCGCCGAGGGCGAGGAGGTGCCGGAGGATCCCGAGGACCCCCGCAACCAGCCGCAGCCGTTCGTGCGCGGGGAGCAGGAGAAGCGGCTCCGGGCGGCCGAACGGGCGTACCAGCAGCTCGGGAAGGTGAATCCGCTGGCCCTTGAGGAGTTCACGGCACTGGAGGAGCGCCACAAGTTTCTGTCCGAGCAACTTGAAGACCTGAAGAAGACGCGCACCGACCTGATGCAGGTGATCAAGGAGGTCGACGAGCGCGTCGAGCAGGTCTTCAGCGAGGCGTTCCGGGACACGGCCCGGGAGTTCGAAGGGGTCTTCTCGCGGCTCTTCCCGGGCGGCGAGGGGCGGCTGGTTCTGACGGATCCCGACAACATGCTCACCACGGGGGTGGACGTAGAGGCCAGACCGCCCGGCAAGAAGGTCAAGCGGCTCTCGCTGCTGTCGGGCGGCGAGAGGTCGCTGACCGCGGTGGCCATGCTGGTGTCGATCTTCAAGGCCAGACCGAGCCCGTTCTACGTGATGGACGAGGTCGAGGCCGCGCTCGACGACACCAACCTCCAGCGGCTCATCCGGATCATGGAGGAGCTCCAGGAGAGCTCGCAGCTGATCGTGATCACTCACCAGAAGCGGACGATGGAGGTCGCAGACGCGCTGTACGGCGTCTCCATGCAAGGGGACGGCGTGTCCAAGGTCATCAGCCAGCGTCTTCGCTGAGCCTGGCGGCTGCTCGCCAGCATCTTCAAATGTTGAACACAAGTCGCCACGCCGGGTCCACAAATTTCACGTTGCCCTACTCTTGACTTCGAAACCTGAAGACATAGTCTCGGCAACGTTGTTTTTACCTTCAAGTGGTGGGCAACGCGATGTTGTGCCCCACTTGAAGTGCTTGCCCCCCACGCCAGGCGACGCGGCCAGGCCCCAGGAGTTGATGTGACCAGCACTGCCCAACCACCGGCGTCCGGAGCCCGCACGGTCCACCCGGACCACCTCGGCCACGTCATCTTCATCACGGCGGCAGCCGCGATGGGCGGCTTCCTCTTCGGTTACGACAGCTCGGTGATCAACGGCGCTGTCGAAGGCATCCGAGGCAAGTACGACGTAGGTTCCGGCACCCTCGCCCAGGTCATCGCGATCGCCCTGATCGGCTGTGCCATCGGCGCCGCCACCGCGGGCCGCATCGCCGACCGCATCGGCCGTATCCGCGTCATGCAGATCGCGGCCGCGCTGTTCACGATCAGCGCCGTCGGCTCGGCGCTCCCGTTCGCCCTGTGGGACCTCGCCTTCTGGCGGGTGCTCGGCGGTATCGCCATCGGCATGGCCTCGGTCATCGGCCCCGCCTATATCGCAGAGGTCGCCCCGCCGGCGTACCGCGGACGCCTCGGCTCCTTCCAGCAGGCCGCGATCGTCATCGGCATCGCGGTCTCGCAGCTCGTCAACTGGGGGATCCTCAACCTCGCCGACGGCGACCAGCGCGGCAAGCTGCTCGGCATCGAGGCCTGGCAGGTCATGCTCGGTGTGATGGTGGTTCCGGCCGTCCTCTACGGCATGCTCTCCTTCGCGATCCCCGAGTCGCCGCGCTTCCTGATCTCCGTCGGCAAGGTCGACAAGGCCAAGGCGATCCTGGCCGACGTCGAGGGCAAGGACATCGACCTCGACGCGCGCGTCGCCGAGATCGAGCACGCGATGCACAGCGAGCACAAGTCCACCTTCAAGGACCTGCTCGGCAGCCGCTTCGGCTTCCTGCCCATCGTCTGGGTCGGCATCGGCCTCTCGGTCTTCCAGCAGCTCGTCGGCATCAACGTCGCCTTCTACTACTCCGCGACGCTGTGGCAGTCGGTCGGCATCAACCCGAGCGACTCGTTCTTCTACTCGTTCACGACGTCGATCATCAACATCATCGGCACCGTGATCGCCATGATGTTCGTCGACCGGATCGGCCGCAGGCCGCTCGCGCTCATCGGCTCGACCGGTATGGCGCTCGCCCTCGCCTTCGAGGCCTGGGCCTTCTCCGCGGACCTCATCGACGGCAAGCTGCCGCACACCCAGGGCATCGTCGCGCTGATCGCCGCTCACGTCTTCGTGCTCTTCTTCGCCCTTTCGTGGGGTGTCGTCGTCTGGGTCTTCCTCGGCGAGATGTTCCCGAACCGGCTGCGCGCCGCCGCGCTCGGTGTCGCCGCCTCCGCGCAGTGGATCGCCAACTGGGCGATCACCTCGAGCTTCCCGAGCCTGTCCGAGTGGAACCTCTCGGGGACGTACGTGATCTACACATTCTTCGCCGTGCTCTCGATCCCCTTCGTGCTCAAGTTCGTGAAGGAGACCAAGGGCAAGGCGTTGGAGGAGATGGGCTAATCCCCGCTGCCCCTCTTCTCGAACACGGCACTGCCCCGGCTCAGCTGTTGAGCCGGGGCAGTACGTTTTCGGCGAAGAGGTGCAGGCTGCGCCAGCCCTCGTCCACGGGCATCCCGCCGCACAGCGGATGCAGTACGAGACTGCCGGCCGCGAGCGCCACGCACTCGTCCGGCGTCACGACGCGGTAGACGCCTTCGTCGCGCAGTTCGCCGACGGTGGCCGCCCGCGAACGTACGGCCGACTTGATGTCCTTGGACTGCCAGGAGGCGTACGTCTGCGCCTCGTGCAGGAAGTACTCGCCGTACTCCGCCCACGTACGGTCCGGGTCCTCCGCGACATGCAGCAGCGGCGTCTTCTCCGCCGGCATCATGCAAAAACCCTGTCCTGTCGCAGTCCCGAACTCCGCCCGCTGCGCGTGGTAGTACGCCTCCAGCTCGGGCAGATGCGCGCTCGGGAAGAACGGCAGCCCGAGCCGCGCCGCCCGCCGCGCCGCCGCCTGCGACGATCCGCCCACCAGCAGGAGCGGATGCGGCTGGGTGTACGGGCGCGGCGTGACGCGCACGGTCCTGCCCCGGTACGGGAAGGGCTCACCGGTCCACGCCAGCAGCAGCGTTTCGAGCACCTCGTCCTGGAGCCTGCCGCGCTGCCCCCAGTCGACGCCCAGCTGCTCGTACTCCTCCGGCCGGTAGCCGATGCCCGCGACCGTGACCAGGCGCCCCTTGCCGATCAGATCGAGTACGGCGATGTCCTCGGCCAGCCGCAGCGGTTCGTACAGCGGCCCGATGATCGCGGAGACGGTGACGGTGATGCGCCGGGTCGCGCCGAGGACCGAGCCGGCGAAGACGAAGGGGGACGGCAGCCAGCCGTTCGCGGCGCCGTGGTGCTCCTCGGTCTGGACGGTGTCGATGCCGCGGTCGTCGGCGTACGCGGCCATCTCCAGCGCGGCGCGATAGCGGGCGGCGTGCGAGTCGGGGGTCGCGTCCGGATCGACGAGATTGAAGCGGACCACTGTGAAGGCCATGACGAAACGTCCCCCTCCGCCGGGTGTCGATGTGGCGAAGGGGGACGTTAGTTGACGTTACGTCAGTTGGACAGGCTTCCGACGCGCTCGGGCTGCGGCGCCTCGGCCCCGGGCTCCGGCTGTGCCACCGGCTTCGTCCTCGGCAGCACCGCGTACAGCACCGCGGCCACGACGACCGTCGCCGCCCAGCCCAGGCCGTTGCGCCCGATCCAGGAACCGGCGAGCGGTCCGGTGAACCAGTCGACCTTGGTGAACAGCAGGCCCGCCACCAGCGCGACGCCCCACGCCGTCATGGCCTGCCAGGCGAAACCGCCCCGGTACCAGTAACCACTGGTGCGGGTGGTGTCCATGAGCGCCTCACCGTCGTACGTACGACGGCTCAGCATGTCCACACCGAAGACGCCGATCCACGCCGAGAACGCCACCGCCAGCAGCGTCAGGAAGGAGATGAACGAGCCGAAGAAGCTCGTCGCCACCACCATCAGCAGGAAGCCGAAGATCAGGCTGATGATCGCGTTGACACTCACCGCCCAGGCGCGCGACACCTTGATCCCCAGCGTCTGCGCGGTGAAGCCGGCCGAGTACATCGACATCGAGTTGATCAGCAGCATGCCGATCAGGGCGATCAGCAGGTACGGAACGGCGATCCAGGTCGGCAGCAGCTCGCCGATGAAGGACACCGGGTCGGTGGCCGACGCCAGGTCCGGCGTACTGACGGCCATGACCGCGCCCATCAGGACCATGGGCAGGACGACAACGCCCGCGCCGCCGATGGTCGTGCCGACCAGGCCCTTGCCCGACGCCGTACGCGGAAGGTAGCGGGTGAAGTCGGGGCCCGACGGCACCCAGCTGATGCCGCCGGCCGCGATGGTGCCGATGCCCGCGATCATCATCGCGGTCGAACCGGCGGGCTTGGCGAACACGGCCGACCAGTCGGTGCCGGCGATCAGATAGACCAGCACGAGCACGCTGAAGGCGCCGAAGAGGTACGTCGACCAGGTGCTGCACCGGCGCAGGGCGTTGATGCCGAGGCCGGAGACCAGGAAGGTGCAGCCGACGAAGAGCAGCAGCGTCACGACGATGAGCGGGGTGTTGCTCTTGATGCCGAAGAGCAGATCGAGCACGGTCAGCACGGCGTACGCGCCGGTCACCGCGTTGATCGTCTCCCAGCCCCAGCGCGCGACCCAGATCAGCGAGCCGGGGAAGAGGTTGCCCCGCTGGCCGAAGACGGCCCTGGAGAGCGCCATGCCGGGGGACCCGCCGCGCTTGCCCGCGATCGAGATCAGACCGACGAGCCCGTACGAGACGACCGGCGCGGCGACGGCCACGCCCAGCACCTGCCAGAAGTTCAGTTTGTTGAAAACGACCAGGCCGGCGCCCATGGTGAGCAACAGCACGCTGATGTTGGCGGCGACCCAGGTGGGGAAGAGTTCGCGGACGCGGCCCGAGCGCTCGTTGTCGGGTACGGGCTCAAGACCGCGGGTCTCTATCGCGCCCTCGGACTCCGGGGCGGACGTTTCAGGCATGGTGGAACTCCGTGCAGGGGTGGGGGGAACGAACAGCATCTTACGGGCACACCGGCGTGCGGTCCCCCCAAAAGGTCCAAATCCTACGCAAGGCCCTCGTGTGATCCTCCGACAAGGCTCTGCGTCACGGCTGTGGCTGATACTGGGTGGGTTATGGAAATCCTCATCCTTGCTGTAGTCATCGCCCTGGTCGCGATCGGCGCCATCAGCGGGCTCGTGGTCAGCAGCCGCAAGAAGAAGCAGCTGCCACCGCAGGCGCCGCCGACCACGCCGACCATCACCGCCCCGCCCGCCGAACCGCAGGTCGGCGAGGACGCGGCGCCACCGCGCGACGAGGCGCGCCGGACCATCGAGGAGGTGGACCTCCCCGACGCGTCGACCGCCGTCGAGGAGCCCGTCGCCCTCGAGGACCCGGTCGTCGCCGAACCCGTCGCGCCCGAGATCGAGATCCCCGAGCCCACCGCCGGCCGCCTGGTGCGGCTGCGCGCCCGGCTCGCCCGCTCGCAGAACACGCTCGGCAAGGGTCTGCTGACCCTGCTCTCCCGCGAACACCTCGACGAGGACACCTGGGAGGAGATCGAGGACACCCTGCTCACCGCGGACGTCGGGGTGGCCCCGACCCAGGAACTGGTCGAGCGGCTGCGCGAGCGCGTACGGGTGCTCGGTACGCGTACGCCGGAAGAGCTGCGTCTCCTGCTCCGCGAGGAGCTGCTGAACCTGCTCGGTACGGACATGGACCGCGTGGTCCATACCGAGAGCGCGACCGACGTCCCGGGCATCGTCATGGTCGTCGGCGTCAACGGCACCGGTAAGACCACCACGACCGGCAAGCTCGCCCGCGTGCTGGTGGCCGACGGCCGCAGCGTGGTGCTGGGCGCGGCGGACACGTTCCGCGCGGCCGCCACCGACCAGCTCCAGACCTGGGGCGACCGGGTCGGCGCGCGCACGGTGCGCGGACCCGAGGGCGGCGACCCCGCGTCGGTCGCGTTCGACGCGGTGAAGGAAGGTATCGCCGAGGGCGCGGACGTCGTACTCATCGACACGGCGGGCCGACTGCACACCAAGGCCGGGCTCATGGACGAGCTCGGCAAGGTCAAGCGCGTCGTGGAGAAGCACGCCCCGCTCGACGAGGTGCTGCTGGTGCTGGACGCGACGACCGGGCAGAACGGCCTGGTGCAGGCGCGGGTGTTCGCGGAGGTCGTGGACATCACCGGCATCGTGCTGACGAAGCTGGACGGCACGGCGAAGGGCGGCATCGTGATCGCTGTGCAGCGGGAGCTGGGCGTACCGGTGAAGCTGATCGGGCTCGGTGAGGGCGCGGACGATCTGGCTCCGTTCGAGCCGGAGGCGTTCGTGGACGCGCTGATCGGCGACTAGCGCGGTGCGGCGGGGCGGCCCCAGGCCCCGCTCTTCAAACGCCGGAGGGGCTGGATGCGCCGCTGAGCGGCGCATCCAGCCCCTCCGGCGTAACCCCTACGCCGGCGACCGGTGCGCCACGTACGCCAGCGTCCCCAGCAGCAGCCGTGCCTGCGGCGGCGCCTGGTCCGTGTCCAGGGACGGGGCGCGGAGCCAGCGGACCGGACCCAGGCCGGCCAGGTCGGACGGCGGCGCCGTGATGTGGTCGCCGGGGCCCAGACCGCACAGGTCGAGCTCCGCGTCGTCCCAGCCCATCCGGTAGAGAAGGCGGGGAAGTTCCGCGGCCGCGCCGGGGGCGACGAAGAACTGGGCCCGGCCGTCCGGCGTCGCGGCCACCGGCCCGAGCGGCAGCCCCATCCGCTCCAGCCGTACGAGCGCCCGCCGCCCCGCGGCCTCGGCGACCTCGATAACGTCGAACGTACGCCCCACGGGCAGCAGCACCGAGGCACCGGGGAAGTCGGACCAGACCTTCGTCACGTCGTCGAGGCTGGCACCCGCCGGCACCTCGGGCGCGAAGTCCAGCGGATGGGCGCCGGGCGCCCGGCACGACGTATCGCCGCAGGAGCAGGCCCGCACCGCGGAGCCCGCTGCCGACGCTCTGGCGCCCGGCACGGCGGCCCAGCCCCACAGGCCGGTGTACTCAGCCACCGTTGTGCAGTCCGACATGCGGCCGCGGCGCCGTGAGCCGGACCGTGTCTCCCAGCCGATCGTGAAGCCCATGCCCCCTCCAACGGGTCCAGTGCGCCGGTGGTAACGACTTGGAGTCAAGCCGTTACGCTCCGCTGCCGTCCAGGCGGTCCGGCGGCGCACAGAGTCATCGGAGGTGGTGCGGGCCGGTCCGAGCGCCCCGGCGCACATCGCTCCGCCGACTCCCGATCGGCGTATGTCAAGTGAATCGCGCCCGACTGCGGGGGAGTTCATTCGATGGGGTGGCGAATGGTGGCGTTTGTGGAATCGCCATGGCCGGAGGGGTGATCGTAGGATTACTTTCGGTACACGAAACCCGGAATGACCGCGCGGGTGGGTATGCCGGAGGCAACCCGGTTTCCTGTTCGAAGGGGCGCATCCCCGGGACAACAGGCCGCAACTCACGGCATTCTGTCAGGGGTTCGGGCAAAGAGGCTTCAGCGGGATGGGGGCGTTCCAGTGAGCGGCAGTGGCGCAGGCGGTACGAACGCTGGAAAGCGCCCGAACGAGCAGCTGGGTTCGTGGTTCGTGCGCAGCGGCTGGTCCAAGGGCGAACTCGCGCGTCAAGTGAACCGCAGGGCCCGCCAGATGGGCGCGCACCACATCAGCACGGACACCTCACGGGTGCGCCGCTGGCTGGACGGCGAACAGCCGCGCGAGCCGATCCCGCGCATCCTGTCCGAGCTGTTCTCCGAGCGCTTCGGCAGCGTCGTCGCCGTCGAGGACCTCGGACTGCGCTCCGCGCACCAGTCACCCTCGGTGTCCGGCGTCGACCTGCCCTGGGCGGGTCCGCAGACGGTCGCCCTGCTCAGCGAGTTCTCGCGCAGCGACCTCATGCTCGCGCGGCGCGGCTTCCTCGGCACCTCACTGGCGCTCGCGGCGGGACCCGCCCTCATCGAACCCATGCAGCGCTGGCTCGTGCCGGCGCCTCCCGGGGAGCCCGGCCGCGCGGAACCGGCCGGATCGTCGCGGCGGCCGTCCCGGCTCTCCAAGCCGGAGCTGGACCTGCTGGAGTCCACGACGATGATGTTCCGCCAGTGGGACGCCCAGTGCGGCGGCGGACTGCGGCGCAAGGCGGTCGTCGGCCAGCTCCACGAGGTCACCGACCTGCTCCAGGAGTCGCAGCCCGAGTCCACCTCCAAGCGGCTCTTCAAATGCGCCGCCGAGCTGGCCGAGCTGGCCGGCTGGATGAGTTACGACGTGGGCCTGCAGCCCACGGCCCAGAAGTACTTCGTCCTCGCCCTGCACGCAGCGAAGGAAGCGGGCGACAAGCCCTTCGGGTCGTACGTCCTGTCGAGTATGAGCCGGCAGATGATCCACCTCGGCCGGCCCGACGACGCACTGGAGCTCATCCACCTCGCGCAGTACGGAAGCCGCGACTGCGCCACGCCCCGGACCCAGGCCATGCTGTATGCGATGGAGGCCCGCGCCTACGCCAACATCGGCCAGCCCAGCAAGTGCAAACGAGCGGTCCGGATGGCCGAGGACACCTTCTCCGACGCAGGCCTGGACGGCGAGCCCGAGCCCGACTGGATCCGCTTCTTCTCCGAGGCCGAGCTCAACGGCGAGAACGCCCACTCGTACCGCGACCTGGCCTATGTCGCCGGCCGCAGCCCCACCTACGCCTCGCTCTCCGAGCCCGTCATGCAGCGTGCCGTCGAGCTCTTCGGCAAGGACGAGGAGCACCAGCGTTCGTACGCACTCAACCTCATCGGCATGGCCACCGTGCACCTGCTCAAGCGCGAGCCCGAGCAGTCCGTCGTACTGGCCGAAAAGGCCCTCGGCGTCGCCCGGCGCGTGCGCTCCGAGCGCGTCAACACCCGGCTCCGCAAGACCGTCGACACCGCCGCCAGGGACTTCGGCGACGTCGCCCAGGTCCTGGATCTCACCGACCAGCTCGCAGCCCAGCTGCCCGAAGCCGCCGAAGCGGTCTGAGGGCCCGGCCGACGGCCGCCACAGACGCCGGCCGCGACAGCCACCCCGTGAAGCCCGACTCGGCTCCCCCGCGCCAGGTCAACCGGGTGGCGGTCGCGGCCGGTTTTTTGATGGTTGCGACACGATAACGGCCGCACGGCCCCCGGTCCGGCGGTTCACCCGTACGTAACACGCGCGACCTCTTCGTCACTGCGGCGAAACATCGAGGGGCATCGACGGAAACGGCGCTGCGCCAACCTCATGGCGCATAACGGCTCATCCCTTTGCTGCCGATCACGCCAACAGGTCATCAGGCCAACAGGCTCCGCCCCCGCACGGGCCGCACCGACGACGAGGAGACGCCGATGCCTCCAGGCATCATGACGCTCGCCGCAGACAAGATCGAACTGTCTGCCGCCAATACCGGCTTCATGCTCATCTGTTCCGCCCTGGTGATGCTCATGACTCCGGGCCTGGCCTTCTTCTACGGAGGCATGGTCCGGGTCAAGTCCACCCTGAACATGCTGATGATGAGCTTCATCAGCCTCGGGATCGTCACGATCCTTTGGGTGCTGTACGGCTTCAGCCTCGCCTTCGGCACCGACGTCGGCTCGGTCATCGGCTGGTCCTCGGACTACGTCGGACTGAGCAACATCGGAGTCACCGAACTCTGGGACGGCTACACCATCCCGGTCTACGTCTTCGCCGTCTTCCAGCTGATGTTCGCGATCCTCACCCCCGCCCTCATCAGCGGCGCCCTCGCAGACCGCGTCAAGTTCACCGCTTGGGCGCTGTTCGTCACCCTCTGGGTCACCGTCGTCTACTTCCCGGTCGCGCACTGGGTGTGGGGCTCCGGCGGCTGGCTCTTCGAGATGGGCGTCATCGACTTCGCGGGCGGTACGGCCGTCCACATCAACGCCGGCGCCGCGGCGCTGGGCGTCATCCTCGTCATCGGCAAGCGCGTCGGCTTCAAGAAGGACCCGATGCGCCCGCACAGCCTCCCGCTGGTGATGCTCGGCGCCGGACTCCTGTGGTTCGGCTGGTTCGGCTTCAACGCCGGCTCCTGGCTGGGCAACGACGACGGCGTGGGCGCCGTGATGTTCCTCAACACCCAGGTCGCCACCGCCGCCGCCATGCTCGCCTGGCTGGGATACGAGAAGATCCGGCACGGCTCGTTCACCACCCTGGGCGCGGCCTCCGGCGCCGTCGCGGGCCTCGTCGCGATCACCCCGGCCGGCGGCTCCGTCAGCCCGCTGGGCGCGATCGCCGTCGGCGCCATCGCCGGTCTGCTGTGCGCCATGGCTGTCGGCCTCAAGTACAAGCTGGGTTACGACGACTCCCTCGACGTCATCGGCGTCCACCTCGTCGGCGGCATCGTCGGCTCGCTCCTCGTCGGCTTCTTCGCCACCGGCGGCGTCCAGTCCGACGCCAAGGGCCTGTTCTACGGCGGCGGACTCGACCAGCTCGGCAAGCAGGCCGTGGGTGTCTTCGCGGTACTGGCCTACTCTCTGGTGGTCTCCGCGCTCCTCGCCCTCGTCATCGACAAGGTGATGGGCATGCGGGTCCCCGAGGACGACGAGGTGTCCGGCATCGACCAGGTCGAGCACGCCGAGACCGCGTACGACTTCAGCGGAGCGGGCGGCGGTACGGCCTCCCGTACGGCCGTATCCCCGGCGACGGGCCCGACCGACAAGGCCGGCGCCGCGACGCAGACCAAGAAGGTGGACGCATGAAGCTCATCACCGCAGTCGTGAAGCCGCACCGGCTCGACGAGATCAAGGAGGCCCTCCAGGCCTTCGGGGTCCAGGGACTCACGGTCACCGAGGCCAGCGGATACGGCCGCCAGCG
This sequence comes from Streptomyces sp. TRD_SC_5, assembly GCF_056836825.1. Taxonomy (NCBI): domain Bacteria; kingdom Bacillati; phylum Actinomycetota; class Actinomycetes; order Kitasatosporales; family Streptomycetaceae; genus Streptomyces; species Streptomyces sp. TRD_SC_5. The sequence continues at coordinate 5,342,190 of NZ_JBWZZS010000001.1, forward strand.
CGGCCACACCGAGGTCTACCGGGGCGCCGAGTACACCGTCGACCTCGTACCGAAGATCCGGATCGAGGTGCTGGTCGAGGACGGTGACGCCGAACAGCTCATCGAGGTGGTGGTGAAGGCCGCCCGTACCGGCAAGATCGGCGACGGCAAGGTGTGGAGCGTGCCGGTCGAGACGGCGGTCAGGGTCCGGACCGGCGAACGCGGTCCGGACGCCCTCTGACCGCACGGTGAAAACGGGAGCTGCTGGGTGACGAGTGTGGAAGTACTTACTGAACCGGCCGACGACTCGGGACCCAGCGGCTACGCGGCGGCCCGGCTGCGACTTCTCCAGGAGAAGTCGCGGTCCGGGCCGTCGCGCCGTTCCGGTCTCGCCCGGCTGACCGACGACTGGCTGGAAGCACTGTTCACCACGGCCGCCCTGGAATCGGGGGTACGCGGCGCGGCACTCGTCGCCGTCGGCGGCTACGGGCGGGGCGAACTGTCGCCGCGCAGCGACCTGGACCTGCTGCTGCTGCACGACGGCCGCGCGGAGAAGAGCGCCATCGCGGCGCTTGCCGACCGCGTCTGGTACCCGGTCTGGGACCTGGGCGTGGCCCTGGACCATTCCGTACGTACGCCCGCCGAGGCCCGTAAGACCGCCGGCGAGGACCTCAAGGTGCACCTCGGGCTCCTCGACGCCCGCCACATCGCCGGGGACCTCGGAGTCACCGCCGGACTGCGCACCGCCGTACTGGCCGACTGGCGCAACCTCGCCCCCAAACGGCTGCCGGAACTCCACGAGCTCTGCCGGGAACGGGCAGTGCGGCAGGGCGAACTGCAGTACCTCCTCGAACCCGACCTCAAGGAGGCCCGCGGCGGGCTGCGCGACGCCACCGTGCTGCGCGCCGTCGCCGCCTCCTGGCTGGCCGACGCCCCGCGCGAGGGCCTCGACGCGGCGCGGCGCCGGCTCCTCGACGTACGCGACGCACTGCACCTCACCACCGGCCGCGCCACCGACCGCCTCGCGCTCCAGGAGCAGGACCAGGTCGCCGCCGCGCTCGGGCTGCTGGACGCGGACACGCTGCTGCGTGAGGTGTACGAGGCGGCGCGCACCGTCTCGTACGCCAGCGACGTCACCTGGCGCGAGGTCAACCGCGTCCTGCGCGCCCGGTCCGTGCGGCCGAGGCTGCGCGCCATGCTCGGCAGCAAGAGCGCCCCCGAACGCACCCCGCTCGCGGAGGGCGTCGTCGAGCAGGACGGCGAGGTGGTGCTCGCCCGCACCGCGCGCCCCGAGCGTGACGCGGTGCTCCCGCTGCGGGCCGCCGCCGCGGCGGCGCAGTCGGGGCTGCCGGTCTCCCTGCACGCCGTACGCCGCCTGGCGGCCGTCGCGCGACCACTGCAGGTGCCGTGGCCGGCCGAGGCGCGCGAGGAACTCGTCACGCTGCTCGGCGCGGGCGAGGCGACGATCGCGGTGTGGGAGGCGCTGGAGGCCGAAGGGCTTATCACCCGGCTGCTGCCCGACTGGGAGCGGGTGCGGTGCCGGCCGCAGCGCAACCCCGTGCACACCTGGACCGTCGACCGGCACCTGGTCGAGACGGCCGTACGGGCCTCCGCGCTCACCCGCCGCGTCCACCGCCCCGACCTGCTGCTGATCGCCGCCCTGCTGCACGACTTCGGCAAGGGCTGGCCCGGCGACCACTCGGTGGCCGGCGAGATCATCGCTCGGGACATCGCCACCCGGATCGGTTTCGACCGGGCGGATGTCGGGGTGATCGCCACGCTCGTACGTCACCACCTCCTCCTCATCGAGACCGCGACCCGCCGCGACCTGGACGACCCGGCGACGGTCCGCGCGGTCGCCGACGCGGTGGGGGCGACCGGCACCCTCGAACTCCTGCACGCCCTCACCGAGGCCGACGCGCTGGCCACCGGGCCTGCGGCCTGGTCCACCTGGCGCGCCTCACTCGTCACCGACCTGGTCAAGCGCGTCGCCGCAGTCCTCGCGGGAGAGGAGCCCGCCGCCCCGGAACCCGCCGCTCCCAGCGCCGAGCAGGAGCGCCTGGCCGTCGAGGCGTTCCGTACCGGAGGACCGGTTCTCTCCCTGCGGGCACAGACAGAGGGCCATGGGGGCGACGCGGCGGAGGAGCCGGAACCGCTGGGCGTCGAGCTGCTGATCGCCGTACCGGACCAGGCCGGTGTCCTGCCCGCCGTGGCCGGCGTACTGGCGATGCACCGGCTGACCGTACGCACGGCTGAGCTGCGGGCCGCCGAGCTGCCGGACTGGGTGGACGGCTCGGATGCGCGGACCGGCGTACTGCTGCTCGACTGGCGGGTGGCGGCCGAGTACGGGGCGCTGCCGCAGGCCGCGCGGCTGCGGGCGGATCTCGTACGCGCCCTGGACGGCTCGCTGGACATCCCCTCGCGGCTGGCGGAGCGGGAGCGCGCGTACGAGAAGAACCCGCGCAGGCGCGGCGCCCAGGCCCCGCCGCCCCGCGTCACGGTCGCCCCCGCCGGGTCCCGCCTCGCGACGGTGATCGAGGTACGCGCCCAGGACGCCCCCGGGCTGCTGCACCGCATCGGCCACGCACTGGAGGCCGCGAAGGTACGGGTGCGCAGCGCGCATGTGTCGACGCTGGGCGCGAACGCGGTCGACGCGTTCTACGTCACAGGGCCGGAGGGCGCCCCGCTACCGGACGGTGACGCGGCCGAGGTCGCCAGGGTTCTGGAAGCGGCCCTGGGCTGAGCGGCGGCGTAATCCGCTGTCCCGTGCGTGTGTTGATGTGTCGTACGCGGTCGCCTGTGCACGCGGGGGTGACCCGGTCGCCGCGAGACGGCCCGAGAGGGTGTCCAAGCGCTCCCCGCGTCTGCGGGGATCAGCCCTCGCCCGTGCTTAGTACGGGCGAGGGCCTTCCGCTTGGCGAGGTCCGGATACCCTGGAGGGCGATTGACCTGCCCCACCCCCGACCTTGAGGACCGACGAGCGCCGTGTTCGATACTCTTTCCGACCGCTTGGCGAGCACTTTCAAAAGTCTCCGGGGCAAGGGGCGCCTCAGCGAGGCGGACATCGATGCCACCGCCCGCGAGATCCGTATCGCGCTGCTCGAAGCGGATGTCGCGCTGCCCGTCGTCCGGGCGTTCATCAAGCAGATCAAGGAGCGCGCCGCCGGGGCCGAGGTCTCACAGGCGCTGAATCCCGCGCAGCAGGTCATCAAGATCGTCAACGAGGAGCTCATCGGCATCCTCGGTGGCGAGACCCGCCGCCTGCGGTTCGCCAAGAACCCGCCCACCGTGATCATGCTCGCGGGTCTCCAGGGCGCCGGCAAGACGACCCTCGCCGGAAAGCTCGGCCTGTGGCTCAAGGCCCAGGGCCACTCCCCGATCCTGGTCGCCTGTGACCTCCAGCGCCCCAACGCCGTCAACCAGCTGAGCGTCGTCGCCGAGCGCGCCGGTGTCGCGGTGTACGCGCCGGAGCCGGGCAACGGCACCGGTGACCCGGTCAAGGTCGCCAAGGACTCGATCGAGTACGCCAAGAACAAGCAGCACGACATCGTCATCGTCGACACCGCGGGCCGCCTCGGTATCGACCAGGAGCTGATGCAGCAGGCCGCGGACATCCGCGACGCCGTCAGCCCCGACGAGGTCCTGTTCGTCGTCGACGCGATGATCGGCCAGGACGCGGTCAACACCGCCGAGGCCTTCCGCGACGGCGTCGGCTTCGACGGCGTGGTGCTCTCCAAGCTCGACGGTGACGCCCGTGGTGGCGCCGCGCTGTCGATCGCCAAGGTGACCGGCCGCCAGATCATGTTCGCCTCCAACGGCGAGAAGCTGGACGACTTCGACGCGTTCCACCCGGACCGCATGGCGTCCCGCATCCTCGGCATGGGCGACATGCTCTCGCTGATCGAGAAGGCCGAGCAGACCTTCAGCCAGCAAGAGGCCGAAGCGATGGCGGCCAAGCTGGCGAGCAGCAAGGGCAAGGACTTCACGCTCGACGACTTCCTGGCCCAGATGGAGCAGGTCCGCAAGATGGGCTCCATCTCCAAGCTGCTCGGCATGATGCCCGGCATGGGGCAGATCAAGGAGCAGATCGCCAATATCGACGAGCGCGACGTGGACCGTACCGCCGCGATCATCAAGTCGATGACCCCCGCCGAGCGCCAGGACCCGACGATCATCAACGGCTCGCGCCGGGCCCGTGTGGCCAAGGGGTCGGGTGTTGACGTCAGCGCCGTGAAGAACCTGGTGGAGCGGTTCTTCGAGGCGCGCAAGATGATGTCGAAGATGGCCCAGGGCGGCGGAATGCCGGGTATGCCGGGGATTCCGGGCATGGGTGGCGGTCCGGGCCGTCAGAAGAAGCAGCAGAAGCAGGCCAAGGGCAAGCGCAAGAGCGGCAACCCGCTGAAGCGCAAGCTCGAGGAGCAGGCCGCGGCCGAGCGCCGCGAGCAGGCCGCGCAGTCGGGCGGCGCGCTGGGTCTGCCGGCCGGTCAGGGTGCGAAGGACTTCGAACTGCCCGACGAGTTCAAGAAGTTCATGGGCTGACGGGCGACCGTACGCACAGCGCCGTGGGCGCCCGTTCCTTTCCCGGAGCGGGCGCCCACGCTGCTTATGCGCTCATGGCGTACGTGCGATCAGATAGCGGAAGACGTTCGACATCCAGACCGTTCCGTCCCGCCGTACATGGGGGTGGAGCGCCTCGGTCAGTTCCTTCTCCACCTGCGCCGGATCCGTGGCCCGTACGGCCGCATCGAAGAGCCCGGTCGACAGGAGGCCGCGTACGGCGCTGTCCATGTCGGCGTAACCGAAGGGGCAGGCGACCCGCCCCGAGCCGTCCGGTTTGAGACCGGCCCGCGAGGCCACGTCCTCCAGGTCGTCCCTGAGCGCGGGCCGCCAGCCGCGGCCGCCGGTGGCGCGCAGGGTCTCGGTCAGCCGGGAAGCGACCCGCAGTACCGCGGAGGTCGCGCAGCGCTCGGGCGGGCCCCAGCCGGCCAGCACCACTTCGCTGCCGCGCGCGGCGAGGGGTATCGCGCTTTCGAGCGCCGCCGCGAGCCCCTCGGAGTCGCCGGCCGCGCAGCCGAGCGGTTCGAAGGCGGTGATGAGGTTGTACGCCGGGGCAGCGCCGTCGCAGACCTCTGCCGAATGGCCTTCGTACAGGCGTGTGGGGCGCGTGGGCCCGTCCGGGGGGACCCCGATGCCGCCGCCGTCCCGCGGGGCGTCCACCGGCAGACGCTCGCGGGCGAGGGCGACCCGGTCGGGATCGGCTTCGACGCCTGTCACCTGCGCGCCTCGCGACGCGGCGATCAGCAGGGCGAGTCCCGAGCCGCAGCCGAGTCCGAGCAGCCGGGTGGCGGGGCCCACCTCGAGCCGCTCGTACGCCGCTTCGTAGAGCGGGACCAGCATCCGTTCCTGAATCTCGGCCCAGTCGCGGGCGCGCGAGCCCGCGTCGGTCGCCGGCGCTGAGGCTGTGTTCGGGTCGTGCCGGTGGTGCCGGACGAGCGTAGGTGTCATCGAAAGCGCCCCAATCCGCCGAGAGGTCAATTCGTGTCCTTGTGGACGTTCCCCCGTGTGCGTGCTGTGCGTGCGCTCGTACTCCCCGTAGTCAGGGAACTCCGCATCCGGCATCAAGTCCAGGGGTCGTAAGGCAATGCTTGTGTGCCCCTGCCGTGCGCCCCCGAGCCGGAGCGGATCCAGGTTCCAGAGTGCCGTCGCCGGGCCGATCCCGCCACGGGAAGGACCACGAGGCCGTACGGGGTCCGGCCCCCGGGGACGGGGCAGTGCCCGGCGCGAAGCGCGCCCCCGGTACTGTCGCCGTCAGCGGCCAACGGATGCCCCGGCGTGCGGTCTTTGTCTACGCGCCGGGGCGTACGCGCGGGTACGCCCCGGGTTGATGCGAGCTGGGCGGGTCCTCCGCAGATCAGCGCACCCGCCCTCGTCAGGACGCATCAATGGCAACTGACTGGTACGTGCAAATTATTTGGGATGGCCCGGAATAGGAACACTGGGGCACCCCGGCTCGTTATCACGACGTGAGCACGACACCACCTGTTCTCGCCGCAGAGCTGGCGCAGGCGTGGGCCGACATTCAGCGGTACCACCCCGAGCTGCCAGACCTAGCCGCGCCCGAATCCCTCATCGGAGAGTCCTCGTCCGCCTGTGGCGCCGAACTCTCCTTCGAACGCCTGCTGCACGAGGCAGTCCACGGCATCGCCGCCGCGCGCGGCGTCCGTGACACCTCCCGCGCCGGCCGCTACCACAACCGCAGATTCCTCGCGATCGCCGAGGAGATGGGCCTCGACCACCCCGAGGAGCCGCACCCGAGCAGCGGTTTCTCGCTGGTCTCGCTCAACCCCGAGGCGAGGCGGCGCTACCGGCCGACGATCGAGCGGCTCCAGCGCGCCCTCAAGGCGCACACGGTCGCGACCGCGTCGGACACCAAGCGCTCCTTCCGCGGGCCTGCCGCCCGGCACGGTTCGTCCGGCGGCGGGGTGCGGGTCAAGGCCGTCTGCGACTGCGGGCGCAACGTCCGCGTCGTGCCTTCGGTCCTGGCCCAGGCCCCGATCGTGTGCGGGGGCTGCGGAAAGCCGTTCCGTATCCCGGAAGTGGTGGCCGCAGCGAGCTGACCGCCTATTGCCGACGCCATTCACGCCCGTGCGGAGCCGTGCTGGTCGGGTGCTGGTCGGGTGATGTCTGTGCCACAGGTGTGTGGCACAATGTCTAGCTGTACTCGACAGCCGCACAGGAACCCTCTCGCCTCCGGCTGACGCGTCCATCGGGCACCCCGAGTACCGCAACCCCACGTGGCATCTTCGTTGTGCCCAACCACGTCAGAGACCAGGAGACACCACTCCAGTGGCAGTCAAGATCAAGCTGAAGCGTCTGGGCAAGATCCGTTCGCCTCACTACCGCATCGTCGTCGCCGACTCCCGTACCCGCCGTGACGGCCGGGCCATCGAGGAGATCGGCCTGTACCACCCGGTGCAGAACCCCTCGCGCATCGAGGTCAACTCGGAGCGTGCCCAGTACTGGCTGTCCGTCGGCGCCCAGCCGACCGAGCCGGTCATGGCCATCCTGAAGCTCACCGGCGACTGGCAGGCGCACAAGGGCCTGCCGGCCCCCGCGCCGCTGCTCCAGCCGGAGCCGAAGGCCGACAAGCGTGCCGCGTTCGACGCGTTCGCCAAGGGCCTCGAGGGCACCGACGAGTCCAAGGGCGAGGCGATCACCCCGAAGGCGAAGAAGGCCGACAAGAAGGCTGACGAGGCTCCTGCGACTGCAGAGTCGTCCGCCGTTGAGTCGACCGAGGCCTGAGCATGCTCGAGGAGGCTCTTGAGCACCTCGTGAAGGGCATTGTCGACAACCCCGACGATGTGCAGGTCGCCTCGCGCAACCTGCGCCGCGGACGCGTGCTGGAGGTCCGGGTTCACCCGGACGATCTCGGCAAGGTGATCGGCCGTAACGGCCGCACCGCCCGCGCTCTGCGTACGGTCGTGGGCGCCATCGGCGGCCGTGGTATCCGCGTCGACCTCGTCGACGTGGACCAGGTCCGCTGAACAAAGTTGGCCGTTTTTACCTAGATACGCCGGCTCGGGCCGGGAAGGGCTCTGGAGCCCTTCCCGGCCCGTAGTCGTGAGACAGGAGAAACATCAAGTGCAGCTCGTAGTCGCACGGATCGGCCGCGCCCACGGGATCAAGGGCGAGGTGACGGTAGAGGTACGTACGGACGAGCCGGAGCTGCGGCTCGGGCCCGGCGCCGTACTCGCCACGGACCCTGCCTCCGCGGGGCCGCTGACCGTCGAGACCGGCCGCGTGCACAGCGGCCGGCTGCTGCTGCGCTTCGCGGGGGTCAAGGACCGCACGGGCGCCGAGGCCCTGCGCAACACGCTCCTCATCGCCGAGGTCGACCCGGAGGCGACTCCGGAGGACCCGGAGGAGTTCTACGACCACCAGCTGATGGACCTCGACGTCGTCCTGGAGGACGGCACCGAGATCGGCCGGATCACGGAGATCACCCACCTGCCCTCGCAGGACCTGTTCATCGTGAAGCGCCCCGACGGCAGCGAGGTGATGATCCCCTTCGTCGAGGAGATCGTCGCCGAGATCGACCTGGAGGAGCAGCGCGCGGTCATCACCCCGCCGCCCGGCCTGATCGACGACAGCCAGGCGGAGGTCGTGTCGTCGCGGGACGAGGACGACAAGGCATGAGGCTCGACGTCGTCACGATCTTCCCCGAGTACCTGGAGCCGCTGAACGTCTCGCTCGTCGGCAAGGCGCGGGCGCGCGGGCAGCTCGGCGTACACGTGCACGACCTCAGGGACTGGACGTACGACCGGCACAACACGGTCGACGACACCCCCTACGGCGGCGGCCCCGGCATGGTCATGAAGACCGAGCCCTGGGGCGCCGCCCTCGACGACGCCCTGGCGGACGGCTACGAGAGCGGGGCGCACGGCCCGGTGCTCGTCGTGCCCACGCCCAGCGGCCGCCCCTTCACCCAGGAACTCGCCGTCGAGCTCTCCGAGCGGCCCTGGCTGGTCTTCACGCCCGCGCGTTACGAGGGCATCGACCGCCGCGTCATCGACGAGTACGCCACCCGCATGCCGGTGTACGAGGTGTCCATCGGGGACTACGTCCTGGCGGGCGGCGAGGCCGCCGTACTGGTGATCACCGAGGCCGTCGCCCGGCTGCTGCCCGGCGTCCTCGGCAACGCGGAATCGCACCGCGACGACTCCTTCGCACCCGGCGCGATGGCCAACCTCCTCGAAGGCCCCGTCTACACCAAGCCGCCCGAGTGGCGCGAGCGGGGCATCCCGGACGTGCTGCTCAGCGGGCACCACGGGAAGATCGCCCGGTGGCGGCGGGACGAGGCGCTGCGGCGGACGACGGCCAACCGGCCGGACCTGATCGAGCGCTGCGATCCCAAGGCCTTCGACAAGAAGGACCGCGAGATGCTGAGCATCCTCGGCTGGCAGCCGGGCCCCGACGGCCGATTTGGGCGTAACCCCGAGGCCGTGGAAGAATAGGCCGCTGCTGTACGTCCGGCGTGCGCCCCTGCCACAGGGGGAACGACGCCCGCCCGACGCGGACAGCACCCCGAAACTCTCTTATCGAATTCCGTCGATGACCTGTGGCATCGGCGAGGAAGCAGACTCACATGTCCAGCCTTCTCGACTCCGTCGACTCCGCATCGCTGCGTACCGACCTTCCCGCGTTCCGCCCGGGTGACACCGTGAACGTCCACGTTCGCGTCATCGAGGGCAACCGCTCGCGTGTGCAGCAGTTCAAGGGCGTAGTCATCCGCCGCCAGGGTTCGGGCGTCCGCGAGACCTTCACGGTCCGCAAGGTCTCCTTCTCCGTCGGCGTCGAGCGCACCTTCCCCGTGCACAGCCCGATCTTCGAGAAGATCGAGCTCATCTCCCGCGGTGACGTCCGCCGCGCGAAGCTGTACTTCCTCCGTGAGCTGCGCGGCAAGGCCGCGAAGATCAAGGAGAAGCGCGACCGCTAAGTCGCGCATTCGGCGCCCGGGACCGGCCGGATAGGCTCACGTCCCGATGGACACCGAAGCACACGACACGGAGCGCGACCGCTCCTCCGCCCCTGAAACGGGGCAGGAGGAGGGGTCGCGCTCCGTGCGTTTTCTCGACACGCCGTGGCGCGGGCCGGCTCTGCTCGGCGCCACGTGCGCGGTTTTTCTGCTGCTCTTCAGCACCTTCGTGATGCAGCCCTTCCTGATTCCCAGCGGCTCGATGCAGCCCACCCTGGAGATCGGCGACCGGGTGCTCGTCAACAAGTTGGCGTACCGTTTCGGTTCCGTACCTCAGCGCGGCGATGTCGTCGTCTTCGACGGCACCGGGTCCTTCGTACGCGAGGAACCCTCCGGGAACCCGGTCACCGGGCTGCTGCGGTGGGCGGCCGCGGCCGTGGGACTGGCCGAGCCCGCCGAGACCGACTACATCAAGCGCGTGGTGGGCGTGGGGGGCGACCGGGTCGTGTGCTGCGACAAGCGGGGGAGGGTCGGGGTGAACGGCCGGCCGGTGGACGAGAAGTACCTGTACCCGGGCGACGCTCCGTCGCGTGTTCCGTTCGACATCGTCGTACCGCAGGGCACGCTGTGGGTCATGGGCGACCACAGATCGCATTCGCGCGACTCCCGCGACCATCTGGGTGAGCCCGGCGGCGGCATGGTGCCCGTCGAAAAGGTCGTGGGGCGGGCGGACTGGATCGGCTGGCCGGTGGGCCGCTGGTCCTCGCTGGAGGAGTCCGGCGCCTTTGTACGCGTTACGGCGCCCGGGCCGGTCGGGTCCCATGGGTAACCGGGGGCGGGCACGGGCGAGCCACCGTGCGGACACCAGGCTGCCCACGGGTACGCGGCCGACCACCGGGCCCGCGTTGCCGGGCCGGGCGGACCGGCGGAAGCTGGCGCGGCGGGTGAAGCGGCGGCGGCAGAGGTCGGCCGTGAAAGAGATACCGATCCTGATAACTGTGGCGCTGCTGATCGCGCTCGTACTCAAGACCTTCCTGGTGCAGGCTTTCGTGATCCCGTCGGGCTCCATGGAGCAGACGATCCGGATCGGTGACCGGGTGCTGGTCGACAAGCTGACACCGTGGTTCGGGGCGAAGCCCGAGCGCGGTGATGTCGTGGTCTTCAAGGACCCCGGCGGCTGGCTGCAGGAGGAAAAGACCGACATAAAGGACGACCCGGTGGTCGTCAAGCAGATCAAGGAAGCCCTGACCTTCATCGGGCTGCTGCCGTCCGAGGACGACCAGGACCTGATCAAGCGGGTGGTCGCGGTCGGCGGGGACACCGTCAAGTGCTGCGACCAGGACGGGCGGGTCACGGTCAACGGCGTACCGCTCGCGGAACCGTATCTGAATCCGGGCGACCGTCCCTCCGAGCTGGAGTTCGACGTGAAGGTGCCCGCCGGGCGGCTGTTCGTGATGGGGGACCACCGGTCGAACTCCGCGGATTCCCGCTTTCACCTGGACGAGAAGTTCGAGGGCACGGTCGGGGAGGCGGAGGTCGTCGGGGAGGCCGTCTTCATCGGGTGGCCCTTCAGTCACTGGCGGAAGCTGGAGGCGCCCGAGACGTACGTGAGTGTCCCTGACCCGCGCGGCGGGACGACGACGGCGACCGGACCGTCGAATAGGGTGTCGTCCCAGGATCCGAACGATCCGAACGCGATGATCCTGCTCCCGACCCCTGCGGAACTCCCGCTCGTTATGGGAGTGGTGGGCCTGCGCCAGGTATGGCGCGGGCGGTGGAACGGAGTGAGGAGTGGATGTGGGGGATTTGGCGGTCGGCGCACGATCCGAACGCGACGAGCCCGAGGAACGACCGGAGTCACCCGCAGCCGTGAGCGATGACGTACGGGGCGAAGACCCGAACAGCAGCGACAGCGACAACAGCAGCATCGGGGACGGCGCGGGGCCGAGGAAGCCGCGCTCGTTCTGGAAGGAGCTGCCGCTGCTGATCGGCATCGCGCTCCTGCTCGCGCTGCTGATCAAGACCTTCCTGGTGCAGGCGTTCTCGATCCCTTCGGACTCGATGCAGAACACCTTGCAGCGGGGCGACCGGGTTCTGGTCGACAAGCTGACGCCGTGGTTCGGCTCGGAGCCGGAGCGCGGCGAGGTCGTGGTCTTCCACGACCCGGGCGGCTGGCTGGACAACACCGCGGCGCCCGACCCGAACGTCGTACAGAAGTTCCTCAGCTTCATCGGCCTGATGCCGTCCGCGGAGGAGAAGGACCTGATCAAGCGGGTCATCGCGGTCGGCGGGGACACGGTCGAGTGCAAGAAGAACGGGCCGGTCGAGGTCAACGGGAAGGTGCTCGACGAGAAGTCGTACATCTTCCCCGGTGACACCGCGTGCAACGACGAGCCCTTCGGGCCGCTCAAGGTGCCGGACGGCCGGATCTGGGTGATGGGCGACCACCGCCAGAACTCCCTGGACTCGCGCTACCACCAGGAGCTGCCGGGCCACGGCACGGTCGCGAACGACGAGGTCGTCGGGCGCGCCATCGTGGTGGCGTGGCCGGTCAACCGCTGGTCCATGCTGTCGGTTCCCGGCACCTTCGACCAGCAGGGGCTCAACGCAGCGGGCATCGCGATGACGGCGGCGCCCGGGGCGCTGGGGCTCGCGGGTGCGGTGCCGCTGGTGCTGTGGCGCAGGCGGAGGCTGACCGGCGGGCGTACCGCCGGGTAGGGTGCCGCTCGGATCAGCGATTTTCGATCTCCTAGGTGGGGAGCGCTGCGATGAGCGGAACAGGACGTAAAGAAGGCGGCCACGGCCGGCTCGGCAACGCGTTGTCCGGGCTGGCCGTGGCCGTCGGCTGTGTGCTCTTCCTCGGCGGCTTCGCCTGGGGAGCGGTGCAGTACAAGCCGTACACGGTGCCGACCGATTCGATGGCCCCCTCGATCAAGGCCGGGGACCGGGTGCTGGCGGAGCGAATAGACGGCGGCGAGGTGCGGCGCGGAGACGTGGTGATCTTCACCGACTCCGTGTGGGGCAACCTGCCGATGGTCAAGCGCGTGGTCGGGATCGGCGGCGACAAGGTCGCCTGCTGCGGCAAGGACGGCCGGCTGACCCTGAACGGCAAGCCCCTCGACGAGCCCTACCTGCAGGACGGGGAGCCGGCGTCGACCACCCCCTTCACGTCCGAGGTGCCCGAGGGCCACCTCTTCCTGCTGGGTGACGAGCGGCGTACGTCGGTGGACTCGCGGGGGCACATCGAGGACGCCGCGAAGGGAACGGTCCCGGTGGGGAAGGTGGACGCGCGCGTCGACGCCGTGGCCTGGCCGTGGGGCGGGACCATCGACCGGCCGGACTCTTTCGAGGCGCTGTCCGGTGGGGTTTCGGAGCCCGGACCGGTCGCTCCGGTACTGGCCGCTGTGGTGGCGGGTGTGGTGCTGATCTTCGGTGGGGCGGCGTACGGACCTGTCGCGAAGCGGGTCGGGCGGCGGAAGGCGGGTACCGGTGGACGGTGAGGTGACGGTGGACTCGGAAACAGCGGCGCGAGAGCCGGTACAGCTGCGGAAGGTCGCGCGGGTGATCCTGCTCGATCCGGACGACCGCGTCCTGCTGATGCACGGGTACGAGCCCGAGGTACCGGCGCTGACCTGGTGGTTCACCCCGGGTGGCGGGCTGGAGGGCGAGGAGACGCGGGCCGAGGCGGCGCTGCGTGAGCTCGCGGAGGAGACCGGCATCACAGAGGTCGAGCTCGGCCCGGTGATCTGGCAGCGGCACTGCTCGTTCATGTTCGACGGGCGGCGCTGGGACCAGGACGAATGGTTCTACCTGGCCCGTACGACGCGGACCGAGACGGTGCTGGACGGACTGACCGGTCTCGAGCGGCGGAGCGTCGCCGGCCTGAGGTGGTGGACCTCCGCCGAACTGTCCGCGACGCGTGAGACGGTGTACCCCATCAAGCTCGCCGGGCTGCTGCGTACGCTGCTCGACGAGGGTCCTCCTGGTACGCCGATGGTCTTGGCCCCGGAAGTCGCATAGGGGCGCACGGGGCTGGCGCACAATAGGGGGACGCAAGGCTGAAGGGGAACATGCCATGAGCGCCGAGGACCTCGAGAAGTACGAGACCGAGATGGAGCTGAAGCTCTACCGGGAGTACCGCGATGTCGTCGGTCTGTTCAAATACGTGATCGAGACCGAGCGGCGTTTCTATCTCACCAACGACTACGAGATGCAGGTGCACTCGGTCCAGGGTGAGGTCTTCTTCGAAGTTTCCATGGCGGACGCCTGGGTCTGGGACATGTACAGGCCGGCGAGGTTCGTCAAGCAGGTGCGGGTGCTCACGTTCAAGGACGTGAATATCGAGGAGCTCAACAAGAGCGACCTCGAGCTTCCGAGTGGCTGACTTTTCCACAACTGACGAGTAGTCCACCAAGATCCACTTGTTGGCGGTGATCGCGGCACATTCGGTTCCGGAGGTGGAACCGGATGAACGCGAAGAATGCCACAGGAGCTCTCGGCCGGTACGGCGAGGAGCTCGCGGCGCGCAGGCTCGTCGAGGGCGGCATGACCGTCCTGGAGCGCAACTGGCGCTGCCGCGCGGGAGAGATCGACATCGTCGCCCGGGACGGCGACGCACTGGTCGTCTGCGAGGTCAAGACCCGCAGGGCCGGACCGTTCGAACACCCGATGCAGGCCCTCAGGTCCACGAAGGCGGAGCGGCTGCGCCGCCTTGCCGAGCGCTGGGTGCACGAGCACGGGGGACCGCCGCCGGGCGGGGTGCGTATCGACCTGGTCGGGGTGGTGCTGCCCCGGCGCGGGGCGCCGCTCGTCGAGCATGCACGGGGGGTGGCGTGAGATGGGGTTCGCGCGCACGTGCTCGGTGGCCCTGGTCGGGGTCGAGGGCGTGGTGGTCGAGGTCCAGGCGGACCTGGAGCCGGGAGTGGCCGCCTTCACGCTGGTGGGACTGCCGGACAAGAGTTTGATCGAGAGCCGGGACCGAGTGCGGGCGGCCGTCGTCAACTCGGGCGCCGACTGGCCGCAGAAGAAGCTCACGGTGGGCCTCAGTCCCGCCTTCGTCCCCAAAAGCGGGAGCGGATTCGATCTCGCTGTCGCGGTGGCGGTACTGGGGGCGGCCGAGCGCATCGACCCCCGGGAGATCGCCGATCTGGTGATGATCGGAGAACTGGGGCTCGACGGGAGGGTCCGGCCGGTGCGCGGGGTCCTGCCGGCGGTCCTCGCCGCCGCCGAAGCCGGGTACCGGCAGGTCGTCGTACCGGAACAGACGGCGGCGGAGGCCGCGTTGGTGCCCGGGGTGTCGGTCCTCGGCGTGCGGAACCTGCGCCAGCTGATCGCCGTGCTGACCGGCTCCGAGGTGCCGGAGGAGGAGCGGGCCGAGGAGGGGCGGCCCGACGCCATGCTCGCGGGGCTGGTGGTGCCGGGCGCGGGGGTGGGGACCGGGCTTGCGGTCGGTGACAGGAGTGGTGGGGGCGACGGTCCGGATCTCGCGGAGGTCGCCGGTCAGCACGCGGCGCGTACCGCCCTGGAGGTTGCTGCCGCGGGAGGCCACCACCTCCTGCTCCACGGGCCGCCGGGAGCGGGCAAGACGATGCTGGCGGAGCGGATGCCCGGGGTCCTGCCGCCGCTGACCAGGCGGGAGTCGCTGGAGGTGACCGCCGTGCACTCGGTGGCGGGCATCCTGCCACCCGGCGAGCCCCTGGTGAGGACACCGCCGTACTGCGCCCCGCACCACTCGGCGACGATGCAGTCGCTGGTGGGCGGTGGCAACGGGCTGCCGAGGCCCGGAGCCGTCTCGCTGGCGCATCGAGGAATTCTCTTTCTGGACGAAGCTCCCGAGTTCAGCGGGCGGGCCCTGGACTCGTTGCGGCAGCCGCTGGAGTCGGGGCATGTGGTGGTGGCGCGGAGCGCGGGGGTGGTGCGGCTGCCCGCCCGGTTCCTGATGGTTCTGGCGGCCAATCCGTGTCCCTGCGGACGGCACACCCTGCACGGATCGGGGTGCGAGTGCCCGCCGTCGGCGATCCGCAAGTACCAGGCCCGGTTGTCGGGGCCGCTGCTCGACCGGGTCGACCTGCGGGTCGGGGTCGAGCCGGTACAGCGCGCCGACCTTATGGGCCAGGGCGGGCGCGGTGAGTCGACGGCGGCGGTCGCGGAGCGCGTACGCGAAGCGAGGGCGCGGGCGGCCGCGCGGCTGGAAGGCACTCCGTGGAACACCAACAGTGACGTGCCGGGGCATGAGCTGCGTACCCGCTGGCAGCCGGCGCCCGGGGCCCTCGGGGCTGCCGAGCGGGACATGGAACGCGGGCTGCTGACGGCCCGTGGCCTCGACCGGGTGCTGCGCGTGGCCTGGACCGTCGCCGATCTTGCCGGGCGGGACCGGCCCGACGAACGCCATGTCGACCTGGCGCTGGAGCTGCGTACGGGGGTCGCGCGGGGCGCCCCCGCGCTGATCGGAGGTAAGGGGTGAGCGGGGCAGCGGGCGAGGAGACGGCGGAGGGGACAGCCGTGGGGGCGGTCGAGGGCGTGGCCCTTGAGGTGCGTGAGCGGGAGCGGCTGGCCAGGGCGGCGCTGACGCGGGTCATCGAGCCGGGGGACGAGGCCGGCGGGCGGTGGCTTCGGGAGTGCGGGGCGGTGGAGCTGATGCGCAGGCTCACCTCGCTCGACTTCGAGGAAGCGGCCGAGGTGCTGACCGGCGTGACGGGGAAGCGCCTCGGTGGCTACCGGATGCGGGCGGCGTCGGCCGACCCCGCGCGGGACCTGGCGGCTGTGGCCGCGGTCGGGGGTCGGTTCGTGTGCCCCGGCGACGAGGAGTGGCCCGGGCAGCTCGACGACCTGGGGGACGGCCGGCCGGTCGGGTTGTGGGTGCGCGGGGGGCCGCATCTGCGGATGTGGGCGCTGCGGTCCGTCGCCGTCGTCGGGGCCCGGGCCTGTACGTCGTACGGGGCACACATGGCGGCATCGCTGGGCGCCGGGCTCGCGGAGCGCGGCTGGGTCGTGGTGTCCGGGGCCGCGTTCGGGGTCGACGGCGCCGCCCACCGGGGCGCCCTGGCCGCGGGCGGGGCCACCGTCGCGGTGCTGGCCTGCGGGGTCGACGTCGTCTATCCGCGCGGGCACGCCGAGTTGATCGGGCGCATCGCGGAACAGGGGCTGGTGGTGGGGGAGTTGCCGCCCGGAGGTCATCCCACGCAGAGCCGGTTCATCCTCCGGAACCGGGTGATCGCCGCCCTCACCCGGGGCACTGTCGTGGTGGAGGCGGAGTACCGCAGTGGCTCGCTGGTCACGGCGCGCAGCGCGCAGCGGCTCGGACGTTTCACGATGGGCGTGCCCGGCCCCGCCACCAGCGGACTCTCGGCGGGCGTGCACGAACTGCTGCGGGGCGAGGGCGTGCTGGTCACCGACGCCGCGGAGGTGGTGGAGCTGGTCGGGGGGATCGGTGATCTCGCCCCGGCGCGCCGGGGGCCCGTACTGCCCAGGGATCTGCTGGACCCGGTCGCGGCTCTGGTGCTGGAGTCGTTGCCGGCCCGCGGCTCCGTCGACGCGCGCGGCGTCGCCCGGGGCGCGGGGACCACCCCCGACGACGCACTCGGCAAGCTGTACGAACTGCACTCCTTGGGGTTCGTGGAACGGCGGGGTGACGGCTGGCAGTTGACGCCGGGGGCCCTACACCATGCGAACGTGCGGCGAGGCGGTACTTGACCAGCGGCATTCGGGTGAAAAGGTACTGGTGATGACCTTCTCAGCCCTCCCTGAACCCTCTCCTGGGCCGTCGTACACGGTGACGGCCCGGGAGAGGGGAGTGTTTCCCGGCATTCAACTTGAAGGGGGCCATCCCATATCCTGCGCGGACTGCGACACCGCAGTCACGCTACGCTCACGAGGATTCCCGCCCAGAAGCAAGACTCCCCCGACGTCACAGCAGAACGGCTCAAGGCAACGCATGCCCCAGCACACCTCCGGGTCTGACCGCGCGGCAGTGCCACACGCGGCGCGTGGCAGCGTGCGGCCCGCCGCACCCTCGTCGGTCGACGAGTTGTGGCGGTCGTACAAGACCACGGGCGACGAGCGGCTGCGGGAGCAGCTGATCCTGCACTACTCGCCGCTGGTGAAGTACGTCGCGGGGCGGGTGAGCGTCGGGCTGCCGCCCAATGTCGAGCAGGCCGACTTCGTCTCCTCCGGAGTCTTCGGACTCATCGACGCCATTGAGAAGTTCGACATCGAGCGGTCCATCAAGTTCGAGACCTACGCGATCACCCGCATCCGCGGCGCCATGATCGACGAACTGCGGGCCCTGGACTGGATCCCCCGCTCGGTGCGGCAGAAGGCCAAGGCGGTCGAGCGCGCCTACACGACGCTGGAGGCGCAGTTGCGCCGTACGCCCACCGAGAGCGAAGTCGCTGCGGAGATGGGCATCCTGCTGGAGGAACTGCACGCTGTTTTCAGCCAGTTGTCGCTGGCGAACGTCGTCGCCCTGGAAGAGCTGCTGCACGCCGGGGGTGAGGGCGGCGACCGGCTGAGTCTGATGGACACGCTGGAGGACACCCACGCCGACAACCCGGTCGAGGTGGCCGAGGACCGGGAGCTGCGCCGGCTGCTGGCTCGTGCCATCAATACGCTTCCCGAACGTGAGAAGACCGTGGTCACGCTGTACTACTACGAAGGCCTCACTCTCGCCGAGATCGGCAATGTCCTCGGGGTCACCGAGAGCCGGGTCAGCCAGATCCACACCAAGTCGGTGCTCCAGCTGAGGGCGAAGCTGGCCGACGCGGGGCGCTGACGACGGCGCTGAATCGTCCCTGCCGCTCTTGTTGCGTCGTTCGTTACATCGTCATCGCGGCGGCTCATCCGTAGAGTGGGACCGTGCCAAGGATTCGAGCGGCCTCGGTGGCCGAGCACCGGACGATGCAGCGCGGCGCCCTGCTGGACGCTGCCCGCTCCCTGCTGTCCGAAGGCGGTACGGAAGCGCTGACCTTCCCCGCCCTCGCTGAGCGCACCGGCCTCGCCCGGTCGTCCGTGTACGAGTACTTCCGTTCCCGCGCCTCCGTCGTCGAAGAGCTGTGCGCCGTCGACTTCCCGGTCTGGGCCGCGGAGGTCGAGAGCGCGATGGAGCGGGCCGGCACCCCGGCCGGCAAGGTCGAGGCGTACGTACGTGCGCAGCTCGTCCTGGTCGGCGACCGGCGTCACCGCGCCGTCGTCGCCATCTCCGCCAGCGAGCTCGACGCGGGGGCCCGCGAGAAGATCCGCGCCGCGCACGGCGGTCTGGTGACGATGATCGTCGAAGCGCTCGGCGAGCTCGGCCACGAGCAGCCGCGGCTGGCGGCGATGATGCTCCAGGGGGTCGTCGACGCCGCGGTGCGGCGCATCGAGCTCGGTGCGGCGGAGGATCCGGGCGTGATCGCTGATACGGCTGCGGCGATGGCGCTGCGCGGGGTCCAGGGCTGACCACCCGCTCCCGCGGCGGGCACTGTCGTGCGCATCGCGTCGGCCGGACCTGTCGCCGGAGGCGGCGGGACTCCCGGAACACCGAAGACCGGCAGTAGGCGCGGCGGGCCCCGGTGGAGACGGTGCGGTGGGAGCAGCGTCAGTGGGTCCAGGTAGGTCTTCCCTCTGCGCAGGCCCCAGTGAAGGCAGCCGGACGGGCAGTGGAACGGGCCGTTCTGAAGTACGCCCACCACTTGGCCGGCTCTCACCTCCTCCCCCTTCCCGACCAGTGCGCGCACCGGTTCGTACGTCGTCCGCAGCGGCGGTTCGCCCGTACCCGGCAACGTGATGGACAGGACCCCGCGCCCGGCCACCGGGCCCGCGAAGAAGACCCG
Source organism: Streptomyces sp. TRD_SC_5 (assembly GCF_056836825.1). NCBI lineage: Bacteria > Bacillati > Actinomycetota > Actinomycetes > Kitasatosporales > Streptomycetaceae > Streptomyces > Streptomyces sp. TRD_SC_5. Next base: position 5,361,453 of record NZ_JBWZZS010000001.1, read on the forward strand.
CCCCGCGGCCGCGGCCCTTACCGGCTCACCCGGCTCGGCTGCCAGGTCCGCGCCGCGGTGGCCTGCCGAGTAGGGGGTCGGGGGCGGCTCCCAGGCCCGTACTACCAATGGGCGCTCGCCCACTGGCCACACCGTCGTCGCATCAGGGATCACACCGGCGGTGGTGAGCATCGCGGTGATCAGGGTCAGGACCAGCACAGTCATTCGTCGCATCCACAAACCGTGGCGTGACGAGACGATTCGTGGGGATCATGACCCCGATCTGTGGATGGCGGACCGGTTGTGGACATCGCCGTCACCCGGCACTGCGTAGGTCCCGTACACTTCTTGTGGCGATCCGGGTCACCGGGTCGACTTCGCACGCCCCGCCACCACACCCTCTCTGCGGTCGGTGGCCGCGCCGCTCGGTCCTTCACGGCACGGCGCATGGGGCGTCAGGCGCGACCGCAATCCTGCGGACGCGGCAAACCGAGTAACTCAAGGAGTACGGCCATGGCCGTCGTCACGATGCGGGAGCTGCTGGAAAGCGGCGTCCACTTCGGTCACCAGACCCGTCGTTGGAACCCGAAGATGAAGCGATTCATCTTCACGGAGCGCAACGGCATCTACATCATCGACCTGCTCCAGTCGCTGTCGTACATCGACCGCGCCTACGAGTTCGTCAAGGAGACCGTCGCCCACGGCGGCTCCATCATGTTCATCGGCACCAAGAAGCAGGCGCAGGAAGCGATCGCCGAGCAGGCGACGCGCGTGGGCATGCCCTACGTCAACCAGCGCTGGCTCGGCGGCATGCTGACCAACTTCTCCACCGTCTACAAGCGCCTTCAGCGTCTGAAGGAGCTTGAGCAGATCGACTTCGACGATGTGGCCGCGTCCGGCCTCACGAAGAAGGAGCTCCTGGTCCTCTCCCGCGAGAAGACCAAGCTGGAGAAGACCCTCGGCGGTATCCGCGAGATGTCCAAGGTGCCCAGCGCCGTCTGGATCGTGGACACCAAGAAGGAGCACATCGCCGTCGGTGAGGCGCGCAAGCTCCACATCCCGGTCGTCGCGATCCTCGACACCAACTGCGACCCCGACGAGGTCGACTACAAGATCCCGGGCAACGACGACGCGATCCGCTCCGTCACCCTGCTCACCCGCGTGATCGCCGACGCCGTCGCCGAGGGCCTCATCGCCCGTTCCGGCGCCGCCACCGGCGACTCCAAGCCGGGCGAGAAGGCCGCCGGCGAGCCGCTCGCCGAGTGGGAGCGCGACCTGCTCGAGGGCGACAAGAAGGCTGACGAGGCTCCGGCCGCCGACGCCGAGGTCCAGACCTCCGCCGAGACCGAGAAGGTCGCCGACGCCGAGCAGGCCGACGAGGCTGCCGCTCCGGCCGCCGAGGCCACCGAGGTCGTCGAGGCCGAGGCTGCTGCCCCGGCCGCCGAGGCCGACAAGGCCTGACACCCGTCACGGTTGACGACGGCGGGGGAGGGCGCGACGAGCGCCCGCCCCCGCCGCCACCCGTAGATCTTCGTTTCGACTTCGAAAGAGATTCACAGATCATGGCGAACTACACCGCCGCGGACGTCAAGAAGCTCCGCGAGCTCACCGGCGCGGGCATGATGGACTGCAAGAAGGCCCTGGACGAGGCCGACGGCAGCGTCGACAAGGCCGTAGAGGCCCTGCGCATCAAGGGTCAGAAGGGCGTCGCCAAGCGCGAGGGCCGTTCCGCCGAGAACGGTGCCGTCGTCTCCCTCATCTCCGACGACAACACCTCCGGTGTCATCGTCGAGCTGAAGTGCGAGACGGACTTCGTCGCCAAGGGCGACAAGTTCCAGGCCGTCGCCAACGCGCTCGCCGCCCACGTCGCCGCCACGTCCCCGGCCGACATCCCGGCGCTCCTCGCGTCCGAGATCGAGCCCGGCAAGACCGTCCAGGCGTACGTCGACGAGGCCAACGCCAACCTCGGCGAGAAGATCGTCCTGGACCGCTTCGCGCAGTTCACCGGCGCCTTCGTCAGCGCGTACATGCACCGCACCATGCCCGACCTGCCCCCGCAGATCGGTGTCCTGGTCGAGCTGGACAAGGCCGACGCCGAGCTGGCCCGTGGCATCGCCCAGCACATCGCCGCCTTCGCGCCGAAGTACCTGGACCGCGACGAGGTCCCCGCCGAGGTCGTCGAGGCCGAGCGCCGCGTCGCCGAGGAGACCACCCGCGCCGAGGGCAAGCCCGAGGCCGCGCTCCCGAAGATCGTCGAGGGTCGCGTCAACGGCTTCTTCAAGGAGGCCACCCTCCTCGGCCAGCCGTACGCCCTGGACAACAAGAAGTCCGTCCAGAAGGTCCTGGACGAGGCCGGTGTCACCCTGAAGCGCTTCTCGCGCATCAAGGTCGGCATCTAGTCCGTTTCAGCGATCGAGCGTAGACCCCGCTAGGGTCTACAGCAGTCGGCCGCGTACGTAACGGACGACCGCAGATCTTACGAGGAGGCCATTGCCGCGCACGGGACTCAGCACCCACCGGCAATGGCCTTCTTCGTATGTGCACTAGGAGATCTCCATGACGAATACCCAGAAGAGCGACGACGGCAAAGTGACCGGCCGTTTCATGCTGAAGCTGTCCGGCGAGGCGTTCGCGGGCGGCGGCGGCCTGGGTGTGGACCCTGACGTGGTGCACGCCATCGCGCGGGAGATCGCCGCCGTCGTGCGCGACGGTGCGGAGATCGCGGTCGTCATCGGCGGCGGCAACTTCTTCCGTGGCGCCGAGCTCCAGCAGCGCGGCATGGACCGGGCCCGCTCGGACTACATGGGCATGCTCGGTACGGTCATGAACTGCCTCGCACTCCAGGACTTCCTGGAGAAGGAAGGCATCGACAGCCGCGTGCAGACCGCCATCACCATGGGCCAGGTCGCGGAGCCGTACATCCCGCTGCGCGCCGTGCGCCACCTGGAGAAGGGCCGGGTCGTCATCTTCGGCGCCGGCATGGGCATGCCCTACTTCTCCACCGACACCACCGCCGCCCAGCGGGCCCTGGAGATCGACGCCGAGGTCATGCTGATGGGCAAGAACGGTGTCGACGGGGTCTACGACTCCGACCCCCGGGCCAACCCCGCCGCCGTCAAGTTCGACGCGCTCGAGTACGGCGAGGTCATCACCCGGGACCTCAAGGTCGCCGACATGACGGCGATCACCCTCTGCCGGGACAACAATCTTCCGATCCTCGTCTTCGAGCTGCTCGCCGAGGGCAATATCGCGCGGGCGGTCAAGGGTGAGAAGATCGGCACGCTCGTGAGCGACCGGGGCACCCGGGCCTGACCGGAGGATGGACAAACACTCTGCCGGTCGGACACCGTGCAGAGAAGACGCGCACATTCACAGACGCAGGTTCACAGGGTCTGTTCATGCAGTTCATGCCGGGCCCGATCGAGACACGCAGGAGCAAGTGGTGATCGAAGAAATCCTCCTCGAGGCCGAGGAGAAAATGGAGAAGGCCGTCGTGGTGGCCAAGGAGGACTTCGCCGCGATCCGTACCGGCCGTGCGCACCCGGCGATGTTCAACAAGATCGTGGCCGACTACTACGGCGCGCTGACGCCGATCAACCAGCTGGCCTCCTTCTCGGTTCCCGAGCCGCGGATGGCGGTCGTGACGCCGTTCGACAAGAGCGCGCTGCGCAACATCGAGCAGGCGATCCGCGACTCCGACCTGGGCGTCAACCCCAGCAACGACGGCAACATCATCCGGGTGACGTTCCCCGAGCTGACGCAGGACCGCCGCAAGGAGTTCATCAAGGTCGCCAAGACCAAGGCCGAGGACTCCAAGATCTCGATCCGCGCCGTCCGCCGCAAGGCCAAGGAGACCCTCGACAAGCTCGTCAAGGACAAGGAGTCCGGCGAGGACGAGGTCCGCCGTGCGGAGAAGGAGCTCGACGACACCACCGCGAAGTACGCCGCGCAGGTGGACGAGCTGCTCAAGCACAAGGAAGCCGAGCTGCTCGAGGTCTGATGAACGACTCTTCCTGGGGGGCCCCGGCGCGGGGCGACTACGCCGCCGCGTGGGGACCCTCCGACCAGGGGCATGCCCCGGCGGGTCCCGCCTACGATGCGCATCAGGCCGAGCAGACTCGCCCCATGCCCATCGTGCCGCCCGAGGAGCCCATGCCCACCCCGCCGACGCCCCCGCAGAAGAAGCGTGCGGGGCGTGATCTGCGTGCCGCCATAGGGGTGGGCGTGGGACTCGGCGCGGTGATCATCGCGTCGCTGTTCATCTGGAAAGCCGCCTTCGTCGGCGTGATAACGGTCGCTGTGGTGGTCGGGCTGTGGGAGCTGACCTCGCGGCTGGAAGAGCGCAAGGGGATCAAGGCTCCGCTGGTGCCGCTCGCGGTCGGCGGAGCCGCGATGGTCGTGGCGGGGTACGTCAGGGGCGCGGAGGGCGCGTGGGTCGCCATGGCGCTCACCGCGCTCGCGGTGCTCGTCTGGCGGATGACCGAACCTCCCGACGGCTACCTCAAGGACGTCACGGCGGGCGTCTTCGCGGCGTTCTACGTACCGTTCCTGGCGACGTTCGTCGCGATGATGCTGGCGGCCGACGACGGTGCGCAGCGGGTCCTGACCTTCCTGTTGCTGACAGTGGTCAGCGACACCGGGGCGTACGCCGTGGGCTGGCGCTTCGGCACGCACAAGCTCGCCCCGCGCATCAGCCCCGGGAAGACGCGGGAAGGGCTGGGCGGCGCGGTCGCCTTCGCCATGGCGGCGGGCGCCTTGTGCATGGAGTTCCTCGTGCACGACGGCACGTGGTGGCAGGGGCTGGTGATCGGTTTCGTCGTGGCCGCGAGCGCGACGCTCGGTGACCTCGGCGAGTCCATGATCAAGCGGGATCTCGGCATCAAGGACATGGGCACACTGCTGCCGGGCCACGGCGGCATCATGGACCGGCTCGACTCCTTGCTGCCGACCGCTCCGGTGGTCTGGCTGCTGCTTGTGATCTTCGTAGGTACTGGCTGACCTGCGCGTCTTCCGGCGAGGGGCTTGTCGTCCACAGGCGGCAGGCCCCTTTCCGTACGTCTGCGACACTGGAAGAACCATGCCTGTACCTGGAGAACTCACTTTCGTCGCGCCGCGCGGAGCCAAGAAGCCCCCGCGGCATCTCGCCGACCTCACGCCCGCCGAGCGTCGCGAGGCCGTGGCCGCGATCGGCGAGAAGCCGTTTCGCGCCAAGCAGCTGTCGCAGCACTACTTCGCGCGGTATGCGCACGACCCGGCCGAGTGGACCGACATCCCCGCCGGCTCGCGCGAGAAGCTCCAGGCGGAGCTGCTGCCCGAGCTGATGACCGTACTGCGCCACATCAGCTGCGACGACGACACCACCCGCAAGACGCTGTGGAAGATGCACGACGGGACGCTCGTCGAGTCCGTCCTGATGCGTTACCCGGACCGGGTCACCATGTGCATCTCGTCGCAGGCCGGGTGCGGCATGAACTGTCCGTTCTGCGCGACCGGGCAGGCCGGCCTCGACCGCAACCTGTCGACCGCCGAGATCGTGCACCAGATCGTCGACGGCATGCGCGCCCTGCGCGACGGCGATGTTCCGGGCGGCCCCTCGCGGCTGTCCAACATCGTCTTCATGGGCATGGGCGAGCCGCTCGCCAACTACAAGCGCGTGGTGGGTGCGATTCGTCGGCTCACCGACCCGGAGCCGGACGGGCTCGGGCTGTCGCAGCGCGGCATCACCGTCTCGACCGTGGGCCTGGTTCCGGCAATGCTGCGGTTCGCCGACGAGGGCTTCAAGTGCCGCCTCGCGGTCTCGCTGCACGCCCCGGACGACGAGCTGCGCGACACCCTCGTGCCGGTCAACACGCGCTGGAAGGTGCGGGAGGTGCTGGACGCGGCGTGGGAGTACGCCGAGAAGTCCGGCCGCCGGATCTCCATCGAGTACGCCCTGATCCGCGACATCAACGACCAGGCGTGGCGCGGTGACCTGCTGGGCCGCCTCCTCAAGGGCAAGCGGGTGCACGTCAACCTGATCCCGCTGAACCCGACCCCGGGCTCGAAGTGGACCGCCTCCCGTCCCGAGGACGAGAAGGCATTCGTCGAGGCGATCGCGGCTCACGGCGTGCCCGTGACCGTACGGGACACCCGTGGCCAGGAGATCGACGGAGCGTGCGGGCAGCTGGCGGCCACCGAGCGCTAGGCCGGTGAGAGGGCCCGTGTAACGTGGGCCGCACATTTACATATTCCGACAGGGGAGCGCCACAGCGCTGAGAGTGCGGTACGCCGCAGACCCTCTGAACCTTGCCCAGGTCATTCTGGGTAGGAAGTTCGGTCGCTACTCGAGCTGTTGCGCCCTGCCCGTTTTCCACCGGGCAGGGCCGCGTCTCTTCCTGGATGTCCCATCCCAGGAGGAATTCAGTGAGCACCACCAAGAAGTTCGCGGTCACGGCTCTGGCCGCCGCGCTCGGCGTCTCGACCCTCGCGGCATGCGGGGGCAAGGACGACTCCGGGTCCGGCGACGGGCAGAAGAAGTCCAAGGCCGTGACGCTCGTCAGCCACGACTCGTTCAACGCCTCCGACGCCGTACTGAAGGCGTTCACCAAGGAGACCGGCTACACGGTCAAGGTACTCAAGAGCGGGGACGCGGGCGCCGCCCTCAACCAGGAGATCCTCACCAAGGGCTCCCCGCGCGGCGACGTCTTCTTCGGTGTCGACAACACGCTGCTCTCGCGCGCCCTCGACAACGGCATCTTCACGCCGTACGAGGCCAAGGGGCTGGGCGCGATACCCGAAGGTGTCCAGCTCGACGGTGACAAGCACCGCGTCACGCCCGTCGACACCGGCGACATCTGCGTCAACTACGACAAGAAGTACTTCGCCGACAAGAAGCTCGCGCCGCCGAAGTCCTTCGACGACCTGATCAAGCCCGCGTACAAGAACCTCCTCGTCACCGAGAACGCCGCGACCTCCTCGCCCGGCCTCGGCTTCCTGCTCGGCACGGTCGGGCAGTACGGCGACGACGGCTGGCAGGGTTACTGGAAGAAGCTCAGGGCGAATGGGGTCAAGGTCGTCGACGGCTGGGAGCAGGCGTACAACGAGGAGTTCTCCGGCTCCGCGGGCGGTAGGAAGGCGAAGGCCGACCGGCCGCTCGTCGTCTCGTACGCCTCCAGCCCGCCCGTCGAGGTGCTGTACGCCGAGCCGCAGCCCAAGGAGGCGCCGACCGGCGTCGCGACCGGCACCTGCTTCCGGCAGACCGAATTCGCGGGACTGCTGACCGGCGCGAAGAACGAGGAGGGCGGCAAGGCGCTCATCGACTTCCTCATCGGGAAGAAGTTCCAGGAGGACATGCCGCTGAACATGTTCGTGAACCCGGTGGTCAAGGACGCGAAGCTGCCCGAGCTGTTCACGAAGCACGGCGTGGTCGTCGACAAGCCGCAGACCGTGGCCCCGGACAAGATCGCTGACAACCGCGAGCAGTGGGTCAAGTCGTGGTCCTCGCTCGTCCTGAAGTAGGCAGGGCCATGCGCGGGAGCGCGGTGCGGCTCGGCCTCATGGCCGTGCCCGTCGCGTTCTTCGCGGTCTTCTTCGCCTATCCCGTGACCGCGATCGTCGGGCGCGGGCTCGAGGTGGACGGCGTGTGGCAGTTCGGCCGGATCGGTGAGGTGCTCGCCGATCCGGACATCACCGGTGTCCTGTGGTTCACCACGTGGCAGGCACTCGCCTCGACGGCGCTGACCCTGCTGATCGCGCTTCCCGCGGCGTACGTCTTCGCCCGGCTCGACTTCCCCGGCAAGCAGCTGCTGCGCGCCGTGGTCACCGTGCCCTTCGTGCTGCCGACGGTCGTCGTCGGGACCGCCTTCCTGGCGCTCCTCGGACGGGGCGGGCTGCTGGACGAGCTGTGGGGCGTACGGCTCGACACCAGCGTGTGGGCCATCCTGCTCGCGCACGTGTTCTTCAATTACGCGGTGGTCGTACGGACCGTGGGCGGCCTGTGGTCGCAGCTCGACCCGCGCCAGGAGGAGGCGGCGCGGGTGCTCGGCGCCGGGCGCTTCGCCGCCTGGCGGCGGGTGACGCTGCCGGCGCTGGTGCCGGCCGTCGCGGCCGCCGCGCTGATGGTCTTCCTGTTCACGTTCACCTCCTTCGGCGTCGTACAGATCCTCGGCGGGCCCGCCTACTCCACCCTCGAGGTGGAGATCTACCGGCAGACCGCGACGTTCCTGGACCTGCCGACGGCGGCCGTGCTGACGCTGGTGCAGTTCGCGGCGGTGGGCGCGATTCTCGCCGTACACGCGTGGACCGTACGGCGCAGGGAGAGCGCGCTGAAGCTGGTCGACGCGGCGCAGACCTCGCGGCCGCCGCGCGGGGCCGGGCAGTGGGCGCTGCTCGGCGGAGTGCTGGCGACGGTGGCGGCGCTGATCCTGGTGCCGCTCGGGGTGCTCGTGGAGCGGTCGCTGGACGGGCCCGACGGGTACGGGTTCGGGTACTACCGGGCGCTTCAGTCGGCAGGCGCGAGCGGGGGCACCTTCCTCGTACCGCCGCTGGAGGCGGTCTGGAATTCGCTGGCGTACGCCCTGGCGGCCACCGCCGTCGCGCTGCTCGTCGGCGGGCTCGCCGCGGCCGCGCTGACCCGGCGGGCGGGGCGGCTGGTGCGCGGCTTCGACGCGCTGCTGATGCTCCCGCTGGGCGTTTCGGCGGTGACGGTCGGCTTCGGTTTCCTCATCACGCTCGACCGGCCGCCGCTGGACTTGCGTACGTCGTGGATTCTGGTGCCGCTGGCGCAGGCGCTGGTGGGTGTGCCGTTCGTCGTACGGACGATGCTGCCCGTACTCCGCGCGGTCGACGCGCGGCTGCGCGAGGCGGCGGCGGTGCTCGGGGCGTCGCCGCTGCGGGCGTGGCGGGAGGTCGACCTGCCGATGGTGCGGCGGGCGCTGCTGGTCGCCGCCGGGTTCGCCTTCGCCGTATCGCTGGGCGAATTCGGGGCGACCGTGTTCATCGCGCGGCCCGACAATCCGACGCTGCCGGTGGCCGTGGCACGGTTGCTCGGGCGGGCCGGGGACTTGAACTACGGGCAGGCGATGGCCCTGAGCACGATTTTGATGGTGGTGTGCGCGGTGTCGCTGCTGATTCTCGAACGCATGCGGCCCGACCGATCCGGAGCCGGGGAGTTCTGATGTTGCGACTGGACGGGGCGACCGTACGGTTCGGGAAGCGGGCCGTGCTCGACGACGTGGACCTGGAGGTCGCCGACCACGAGATCGTGTGCGTGCTCGGGCCGAGCGGCAGCGGGAAGTCCACGCTGCTGCGGGTCGTCGCGGGGCTGCAGACGGCGGACGCCGGGCGGGTGCTGCTCGACGGCCGTGACCAGCGCGGGGTGCCGGTGCACCGGCGGGGGGTCGGCCTGATGTTCCAGGACCATCAGCTCTTTCCGCAGCGGGACGTCGGCGGGAATGTCGCCTTCGGGCTGCGGATGCGGGGTGCGGGAAAGGCGGAACAGGCGCGCCGGGTCGGTGAGCTGCTGGAGATGGTCGGCCTGCCGGGCGCCGGGCGGCGCGCGATCGGCACGCTGTCGGGCGGCGAGCAGCAGCGGGTCGCGCTGGCGCGGGCGCTGGCCCCGGAGCCGAAGCTGCTGATGCTCGACGAGCCACTGGGGCAGCTGGACCGTGGCCTGCGTGAGCGCCTTGTGGTCGAGCTGCGTCAGCTCTTCGGGCGGTTGGGTACGACCGTGCTGGCCGTCACGCACGACCAGGGCGAGGCCTTCGCGCTCGCCGACCGGGTGGTGGTCATGCGGGAGGGGCGGATCGCGCAGACCGGTACGCCGCTGGAGGTCTGGCAGCGGCCGGCCTCGGAGTTCGTCGCGCGCTTTCTCGGCTTCGACAATGTCGTGGCGGCGACGGTCAGTGGTGAGGCCGCCGACACGGTGTGGGGCAAGATCCCCGTTCCGGCGGGGACCGCGCCGGGGGAGACTCGGCTGCTGGTCCGGCCGGCGGGGGTCAGGATGGTGCCGGCCGAGGACGGGCTGCCGTGCGTGGTGACGGGGCGGACGTTCCGGGGCAACCATGTCGCCGTACTGCTGCAGCCGGTGGGGGCGCCGTCGCTGGAGGCGGAGTGTTCGCTGCGGGACGCGCCCGAGGAGGGGGCCGAGGTGGGCGTCGCCTTCGCCGCGGACGATGTCGTGGTGCTGGAGGCCCTCGCGCCGGGCGACGACGAGTCCCAGCGCCTCGGCGGACTGCTCAAGACTGATCGTCGCGCCTGACAGCCCGACCGGGGGCCCGGCCGGTGTTCGCGCGTGCGGCTTTGCCGGTCGGCGTCAGGTGCTCGTTCCCGCGCGGACCAGGCCCAGTTCGTACGCCAGGATCACCGCCTGCGCGCGGTCTCTCAGCCCCATCTTCGTGAAGAGACGGTTGATGTGGGTCTTCACGGTGTGGTCGGTGATCGTCAGCCGGCGGGCGATGTCGGCGTTCGACAGGCCCTGCGCGATCAGCACCAGCACCTCGACCTCGCGGGCGGTCAGTTCCTCGACCGTACGGACCGGCCGCGGGGCGGAGCGTGCGCTGATGAACTGTCCGATCAGCCGTTTCGTGATCTCCGGCGAGAGCAGCGCGTTCCCGGCCGCCACCACCCTCACCGCGTGCAGGAGTTCGGGGAACGTCGCGTCCTTGAGCAGGAAGCCGCCCGCCCCGGCGGCCAGCGCCTCGTACACGTACTCGTCCAGACCGAAGGTCGTCAGCATCAGCACCTTCGTCGCGCCGTCGGACGCGGCGAGGATCTCGCGGGCCGCCTCGATGCCGTTCTTGTGCGGCATGCGGATGTCGAGCAGGGCCAGGTCGGGACGTGTCTCGGCGGCGACACGGACCGCCTGGGCGCCGTCCTCGGCCTCGCCGACCACCTCGATGTCGTCCTGGGTGCCGAGCAGGCTCACGAAGCCCGTCCGCACGACCGCCTGGTCGTCGGCCACCATCGCCCTGATCACCAAGGCAGCTCCCCCTCCACCAGAAATCCGCCGTCCGGGCCCGGGCCGGCACTCAGCCTGCCGCCGACCAGCGCCGCCCGCTCACGCATCCCGGTCAGCCCGTGGCCGGTCGTTCCCGGTGCGGCGGGCCCCGGTCCGTCGTCGGCTATGCGCAGTGCCAGCCGGTCCGGACCGTAGTCGATCTCCACCACCGTACGGGCCCCGGGCGCGTGCTTGCGCGCGTTGGTCAGCGCCTCCTGCACGATGCGGTACGCCGACAGTTCCCACGCGGCGGGCAGCGGGACCTGCTCGCCGGTGACCTTGAGCTCCGCCTCGCCGCCCACCGCCCGGTGCTGGTCCAGCAGTTCGTCGAGGTGGGCGAGGGTCGGCTGCGGCGCCGTGAGAGCCGTGCCGTCCTGCGGTGAACGCAGCACGCCGAGGAGGCGGCGCAGCTCGGCCATCGAGGAGCGGGCGGTGGACGCGATCTGCTGGAAGCCGTCGCGCGCGGCGGGGGTGAGTCCCGGAGTGGTGTACGTCGCGCTCTCCGCCTGCACCGCGATCATCGACACCGAGTGGGAGACGATGTCGTGCAACTCGCGGGCGATGGCGGCCCGTTCGTCCTCGGCGGCCTGCTGCCGTTCCAGCGCGATCAGCTGGGCCTGGGACTGGGCGCGTTCCTGCCTGGTTTCCTCTCGGGCGCGTACCGCGTCACCCATCGACACGGCTCCGAGCAGCACCACCGACAGTACGAACGCCTCGGCGAAGAGCCCCAGCGAACCGGGGCCACCGAGCGAGGGCACCGGCAGTCCGTCCTGCCGCGACCAGCTCGCTATGTGCGCCAGGTTCACGGCGAGGGAGCCGAGCGTGCCGCCCGCGACGAGGATCGCCGGGTGGTGGACGCGGTGGCGGCCGAGCGTGTAGAAGCCGACGAGCCCGCTGATGATGGTGCAGATGTAGAGGCTGCTGTCCGCCGCGAAACTGACCAGTCCGGCGGCGACCGTGAGTACGGCGACGGGCGGGCACGAGCGCCGCCACATCAGTGAGGCGGCGGAGAGCAGCACACCGGTCGCGATCGTCACCGAGCCGGGGTAGGCGAACAGTTCCGCGACCGCGCAGACCGTCAGTGCGCCACCGGTGATCCAGGGGTAGGCGGGGGCGGCGATCCAGGCGCGGAAGCGCTGCCGAGGGGACGAACTCATGCTCCCATTCTTCGGACTGGGCCGGCGGTGTGCGTCACCGCACGGGTTGAGGCGGCCGCCGGATGTCATGCCACGGGTTGACGGCAAGGATCGGATTCCCGTTTGACGCCGTGGGGGCGGGTGATTTCTAGCGTTGCACGCATGAGTGATCTCCGACATGAGCGGTACGGATGGGCCGCCTGCGCGGCCGCAGCGCTCGCGCTCGCCGCGCTGTCGGACCTCACGCCCCACCGGGTGTGGGGCCTGGTCGCGGCCCTTGGCTACGGCCTCGCCGCGCTCGCTGTCTCCCGGGCGCTCAACGCCTCGCGGGCGGTCGCCGTGGCCGGCGCGGTCGTGGTGCCGCTCGGCGTCCTCGTCGCCACCGGGCTCGCGCAGCTCGAAGTGGCCGTCGTGGAGCGTTCCGGGGAGCTGCTGCGGGCGACCGGCAGCCCGTACCTCCCCGAACCCTCCGCCGTGGCCGACTTCAACCCGTACCTGCCGGGCATGGCGGTCTTCGGCCTGCTGCCCGGCGACAGCCGTTGGTGGATGGGTGCGGTGTTCGTGGGTGCGTCGGCCGCCATCGCGGGTCGGTGCACGAGGACGGCATGGCTGATCGCGTGCCCGGTCGTCGCGCTGCCCCTGTGCGTGGGGGGCACGGACCTGCCGGTCGTGGGGCTGATGTGCCTCGGGACCGCGCTGGCGGGGCAGGGCCGGTCCTGGCAGGCGGGGCTGGTGCTCGGCGCGGCCGCCGCGCTCAAGTGGACGGCCTGGCCCGCGCTCGCGGTGGCTTTCGCGCTTCTCGCCGTACGGAACGGAGTGCGCCCGGCGGCGCGTTTCGCCGCCGTGGCCCTGGCGACCGCGTCGGCCGCCGTCGCGCCGTTCGCCCTCGCGGGCCCCGGCGGTTTCTACGCGAACGTCGTCGCCTTCCCGCTCGGCCTCGGTACGGCGGCCTCGCCCGCGGCCAGCCCGCTGCCCGGCCACCTCCTCGCCGCGTATGTGCCCGGCGGCACGGTGATCGCCCTGTCGCTGCTCGCCGTGAGCGCTCTGCTGCTCGCAGCCTCCCTGTTCGTACGCCCGCCCCTCACCGCCCTCGCCGCCGCCGACCGCCTCGCGCTCGGCCTCGGGCTCGCGATGTCCCTGATGCCGGCCACTCGTTTCGGCTACCTCGTCTACCCGCTGGTGCTCTGGGCGCTGCCCCGGTGCGCGCGGCCGGTGCCCGCCCCGCGAAAGGCCCTGACATGACCCGCACGCTCGTCGTCACCAACGACTTCCCGCCCAGGCAGGGCGGCATCGAAACCTTCGTGCATGCCATGACCAGCCGGTTTCCCGCCGGTGGAGTGGTCGTGCACACCTCGTCCGAGCCGGGTTCGGCGGCGTACGACGCGACTCTCCCGTACCCCGTCGTCCGCGAACCCGTGCGGACGCTGCTGCCCACCCGGCGGACCGCCGCCCGATCGGCCGCGATCGCCCGCCGGTACGGCTGCGACCGGGTGTGGTTCGGGGCCGCGGCGCCGCTGGGGCTGATGGCGGAGCGGCTGCGCCGCGAGGCCGGTATACGGACCGCTGTCGCGACGACGCACGGCCACGAGGTGTGGTGGGCGCGCACGCCGGGCGCGCGGACGCTGCTGCGGAGGATCGGGGCGCGGGCCGACACGGTGACGTACCTCGGGGCGGGCACCCGTACCCCCATCGCGGCGGCACTCGGGCCAGGCGCGCGGTTGGAGCGGCTCGTTCCCGGGGTCGACGTCACGGCTTTCCGGCCCGGTCTCGACGCGGCGCCGGTGCGGGAGCGGTACGGCCTCGGGGACCGGCCGGTGATCCTGTGCGCCGCGCGGCTCGTGGCCCGCAAGGGGCAGGACACGCTGATCAGGGCGCTGGGGAAGGTGCGGTGCGAGGTGCCGGGCGCTGTGCTGCTGCTCGTCGGAGGCGGTCCGTACGAGCGCGGGCTGCGGAGGATCGCCGCCGAGTACGAGGTCACGGACTCCGTCGTGTTCGCGGGCGGTCACCCGCACGACGCCATGCCGTCCTTCTACGCCGCCGCCGATGTCTTCGCGATGCCGTGCCGTACGCGAAGGCGCGGGCTGGAGGTGGAAGGGCTCGGGATCGTCTTCCTGGAGGCGGCCGCTTGCGGACTGCCGGTCCTGGTGGGCGACTCGGGCGGGGCGCCGGACACCGTGCGGGACGGGGAGACGGGGTATGTCGTCGACGGGCGGTCGGGCGCGGCGGTCGCCGAACGGCTGGTGCGGATGCTCTCCGACCCCCTTCTCGCCCGGGCGATGGGCGAGAAGGGGCGGTACTGGGTGGGTACGGAGTGGAGCTGGGACCGGTCGTACGAGCGGCTGGCGGGGTTACTTCGCCGATAGGCGGGCCAGCGCCGCCGGGGCCTCTTCGACGGTGTCGACCAGGGCGATGCGGGACTCCATCGGGCGGCCCTTGGCCAAGGACTGGAGGAGGGACCAGGTGGGGAGCTTCTCGGTCCAGTGGGCGTGGTTGACGAGGACCATGGGCGTCGGTTCACCGCGCGACTCGTAGTAGTTGGGGGTCGCGTTGTCGAAGATCTCCTGGACCGTGCCGGCCGCGCCGGGCAGGAAGACGACGCCGCCGTTGCAGCGTGCGAGGAGGCCGTCCTCGCGGGTGGCGTTGGCGAAGTACTTGGCGATGTGGCCGGCGAAGGGGTTCGGCGGCTCGTGACCGTAGAACCAGGTGGGAATGCCGATGGAGTCGCCGCCGGACGGCCAGCGGTCGCGTACGTCGAAGGCGGCGCGGGCCCAGTCGGTGATGGAGGGGGTGAAGGACGGGGTCTTGGCGAGGAGTTCGAGTGCGTCGTCGAGCGCGCCGTCGTCCTGGAGCGGGGCCATGTACGCGCCGAGGTTCGCGGCCTCCATCGCGCCGGGGCCGCCGCCGGTGGCGACGGTCAGGCCGCTGCGGGCGAGGGTACGGCCGAGGTGGGCGGCGCCGGTGTAGGCGCTGGTGCCGCGGGCCATGGCGTGGCCGCCCATGACGCCGACGACGCGTGCGCCGGCGAGGTGTTCGTCGAGGGCGTCGGAGACGGCGTCGTCGTGGATTGAGCGGAGCATCGAGGCGAATATGTCGCCGTCGGCCTTCGTGCGCTGGAACCAGGCGTAGGCGAGGGCGTCGGGGGTCGCTTCGTACCCCTCATCCAGATGCTCGAAGAGGGCTTCGGCGGTGTAGAGGAGCCCGCGGTACGGGTTGAAGGGCAGGTCGGGGACGGGCGGGAACACGAGCGCGCCGTCCGCGCGGACCTTGGCGAGGCCGTCGGGGTGCATGGGGCAGCCGAGGAAGACGGCGCCGGATGTGGCGACGGCGAGGAGATCGGGGGTACGGGCCGTCAGGTCGACAGCCTGTACGCGAAAGCCGTCGAGTGAGCCGCGCGCGACGGCTTCGTCGAACTCGGCGAGGGTTTCGATCTCGCGATCGTGGGCGGGGTCGTGGGCGCGGTCCGTGAGTCGATGCACGCGAAGATGCTAGGCGGTACGTGGCGCAGGGCCGGGGGGCGCCCCCGCAGCGCCCGGCCGAGGCCGCGGCCGCGGGCTTCTCCTCCGTGGTGCGGTGCGCCGGCGGGGTGCGTCCGGGGTGGCAGGGGCAGGTGGGGGCGGCGGGGTCAGGTGGTCAAGGGGATTGCTGCCAAGGCTGCCAGGGCGATGGTCACCGGGGTGAAGACCGCGAGGACCGCTGCCGCCCTCAGGGCCGCTGCCGTGCGCAGCGTCTGGGCCGGGGCGCCCAGGCCCACCAGCGCTTCGGTGGTCGCGGTGCGGGACTGTTTCGCCTCCAGGGTCGCCGTCAGCAGCGTGGCGACCGTGCACGCCGTCACCAGCGCCGCGCCCAGGCCCGTCAGAGGGCCGAGGGGGGCGGGGGAAGAGCCGGCGCCGTACAGGGTCGCCGCCGCGATCGCCGCCGACGCCACCGCGCACACCACGCCCAGCGGGCGGCCGATGCGGCGGGCCTCGTCCATCAGGACGCGGCCCGCCAGCAGCCGGACCGCACCGGGGCGTACGGACTGGAGAAGGCGTCCCGAGAGGTACGTCAGGCCGGGGCCGGCCAGGGCCAGGCCGAGGGCGGTGAGTACCCAGCCCGCCAGGACACCGGCCGGGACGACGTCGAGCCTGCCCGGCAGCGGGAGCGGCGCACCGGGACGGCCCCGGCTCGCGTACGTCTCGACCGCGAGGCCCGCCGTGACGAGGGCCACCCCCCACGGCAGGCCGGTAGGGGGAACGAGGGGTGCGGGCTCGTCGTCCGGGTGCTTCGGCGTGCGGCGCGGGCGCAGGGCCAGGGCGCACGCCGTCGCCGCCGCGACCGGCACCACGCACAGCAGCGTGAGCACGGCCGCCGGCGGCAGCGGCTGGCCCGCGGCCAGCAGCTCCGCCCCCGCACCGTCGAACGGCATCCCGGAGAGGTCCCCGCGCAGGTGGAGAAAGAAGAGGAGGGCGAGCGCGCTGCCCAGCGTGCACGAGACCGCCGTGGAGGCCGCCGCCAGCGCCGCCAGGCGGACCGGGCCGAGGCCCACCGCGGAGAGCCCGGCGCGCGGCGGGTTCGTACTCGGGTCGGTACGGGCCACCGCCACCGCGAAATAGACCGTGGCCGCCAGCGGCGGCAGGCACCACAGCAGGCGCCGCACCGAACCCGTGGACTGCTCGGGATGGCCCAGCGCGTAACCCAGGGTGCACAGGAGCAGGAAACCTACGCCGCCCGACGCCGCCGCGACCAGCAGCCGGCGCAGCAGGACCAGCGGTTGGGCGCCGCGGGCTAGACGGAGAGCGAGCACGCGGCCCGGCCTTCCGCACCGTCGGCGCCGTCCAGCTGTACGGAGTTCACCCGGCGCCCGTCGAGCAGCGCCACCGTACGGTCCGCGAGCGCCGCCACCTGCGCGTCGTGCGTCGCGAGGAGAACGGTGATCCGGTGCGAGCGGGCCGCGGTGGTGAGCGTACGCAGCACCTGGGCCCGGTCCGTGCGGTGCAGCGGCGCCGTCGGCTCGTCCGCGAAGATCACTGACGGGGTGCTGATCAGGGCGCGGGCGACGGCGACCCGCTGGCGCTGGGACTGCAGGAGCGCGGCCGGGCGCTTGCGGGCGATCATGCCGATGTCGAGCCGCTCCAGCCACTCCATGGCGGCCTTCTTGGCGGCGCGGTGCGAGGTGCCGTTCAGGAGGAGGGGGAGAGCGGCGTTCTCCCAGGCTTTCAGTTCCGGTACGAGCCTGGGCTCGGGGTCGATCCAGCCGAACCGGTCGCGGCGCAGCCGCTCGCGCAGCGGGAGGCTCATGGTGTGGACGGGCGTGCTGTTGAACCACACCTCGCCCTCCTGGGGGACGAGCCGGCCGGAGAGGCATCGCAGGAGGGTTGTCTTACCGCTGCCGCGCGCACCGCTGACGGCGAGGATCTCACCCTCGCGCACACCCAGCGAGACGCCGGTGAGGGCGGGGGATCCGCCGTGGGAGTAGTGCAGGGAGCGTGCCCACAGCACATCGTTGTCGGGCGGGGCCACCATGGCGTACACCTCACGTCTTGAGTGTCAGCAGATATCCCGTCCCCCGTACGGGGGAACGAAGACGGGGCCGATCGGTCACTGCACCGTAAGGATTCGAGGCGTGGTGGCGTGGCAAGCGCGCGGCCCGGATGCGTCCGTTCTCACTCGAACGGGCGCATCCGGGCCGCGATTGGGTCATACGATCAGAGCAAGCTCAGACGTTGACCGACTGCTCCGGGATCAGAGCTTGGTCCAGGCCTCCGTGAGCACCTGGCGCAGGATCCCCTCGATCTCGTCGAAGGTCTCCTGGGTGGAGATCAGCGGCGGGGCGAGCTGGACGACCGGGTCGCCACGGTCGTCGGCGCGGCAGTACAGGCCGTTCTCGAAGAGGGCCTTGGAGAGGAAGCCGTAGAGCACGCGCTCCGTCTCCTCGTCCGTGAAGGTCTCCTTCGTGGCCTTGTCCTTCACCAGCTCGATGCCGTAGAAGAAGCCGTTGCCGCGTACGTCGCCGACGATCGGCAGGTCGAGCAGCTTCTTCAGCGTCGAGTGGAACGCGTCCTCGTTGTCGAGCACGTGCTGGTTGAGACCCTCGCGCTCGAAGATGTCGAGGTTCGTGCAGCCGACCGCCGCGGAGACCGGGTGGCCACCGAAGGTGTAGCCGTGCAGGAAGGTGTTCTCACCCTTGTAGAACGGCTCGGCGAGCTTGTCCGAGATGATGCACGCGCCGATCGGGGAATAGCCCGACGTCATGCCCTTGGCGCAGGTGATCATGTCCGGTACGTAGTCGAACTTGTCGCACGCGAACATCGTGCCGAGGCGGCCGAAGGCACAGATGACCTCGTCCGACACGAGCAGCACGTTGTACTTGTCGCAGATCTCGCGGACCCGCTGGAAGTACCCGGGCGGCGGCGGGAAGCAGCCACCGGCGTTCTGCACCGGCTCCAGGAAGACGGCGGCGACGGTTTCCGGGCCCTCGAACAGGATCTCCTGCTCGATCTGGTCGGCGCACCAGCGGCCGTAGGCCTCCGGGTCGTCGCCGTGGATCGTGGCGCGGTAGATGTTGGTGTTCGGGACCTTGTGCGCGCCCGGGACGAGCGGCTCGAAGGGGGCCTTCAGAGCCGGCAGGCCGGTGATCGACAGGGCGCCCTGCGGGGTGCCGTGGTAGGCGACCGCGCGGGAGATGACCTTGTACTTGGTCGGCTCGCCGGTGAGCTTGAAGTACTGCTTGGCAAGCTTCCAGGCGGTCTCGACGGCCTCGCCACCACCGGTGGTGAAGAAGACCTTGTTGAGGTCACCGGGCGCGTAGTTGGCGAGGCGCTCGGCCAGCTCTACGGCCTTGGGGTGCGCGTACGACCAGATCGGGAAGAAGGCCAGCTCCTGCGCCTGCTTGTACGCGGTCTCGGCGAGCTCGTGACGACCGTGGCCGGCGTTCACCACGAACAGGCCGGAGAGGCCGTCGAGGTACTTCTTGCCCTTGTCGTCGTAGATGTAGGTGCCCTCACCACGCACGATGGTGGGCACGGGTGCGTTCTCGTAGGACGACATGCGGGTGAAATGCATCCACAGGTGGTCGTACGCGGTCTTGGAGAGGTCCTGGCTCACGACTATCGGGTTCCCCACATATAGGTCTGCTTCTTCAGCTTGAGGTAGACGAAGCTCTCGGTGGATCGCACGCCGGGGAGCGAGCGGATCCTTTTGTTGATCACTTCGAGCAGGTGGTCGTCGTCCTCACAGACGATCTCCACCATGAGGTCGAAGGAGCCCGCGGTCATCACCACGTACTCGCATTCGGCCATGGCTGTCAGCGCTTCGGCGACGGGATCGAGGTCGCCCTCGACATTGATGCCGACCATGGCCTGCCGCCGGAGGCCCACGGTGAGCGGGTCGGTGACGGCGACGATCTGCATGACACCCTGGTCGAGCAGCTTCTGTACGCGCTGGCGTACGGCCGCCTCGGAGAGGCCGACGGCCTTGCCGATGGAGGCGTAAGGACGGCGTCCGTCCTCCTGGAGCTGCTCGATGATCGCCAGAGAGACGGCGTCGACCGTTGGGGACGAGCCGTTCCCTGTTCTGGAATCTGCGCTTCTACTGGCCACGTCTTCACTGTGCACGACGTCTCGCCTGTTCCGCAACCCCAAACCGATGAAATTCGTTGTTTGAGGCACGGGATCTCACTGAATCCGAAGTTCCTGGCGTGCGGGTATGTCGAAAGCGATACCCGAGCGACTAGGGTGGGGATCTCAGTAATCGGACATCTGACAAGGGAGGGGTGGCTGTGACCACCGAACTGCGCCGCCTGCGCAACTACATCGACGGAGAGTTCCGCGAAGCCGCCGACGGGCGGACCATCGACGTGGTCAACCCGGCCACAGGCGACGTGTACGCCACCTCGCCGCTCTCCGGCCAGGAGGACGTCGACGCCGCCATGGCGGCCGCCGCCGCGGCCTTCCCGGCCTGGCGCGACACCACCCCCGCGGAGCGCCAGAAGGCGCTGCTCAAGATCGCGGACGCCTTCGAGGAGCGTGCCGAGGAGCTGATCGCGGCGGAGTCCGAGAACACCGGCAAGCCGCTCGGCCTCACGCGGACCGAGGAAGTCCCGCCCATGGTCGACCAGATCCGCTTCTTCGCGGGTGCGGCCCGGCTGCTCGAAGGCCGCTCGGCCGGCGAGTACATGGAGGGTCTGACCTCCATCATCCGCCGTGAGCCGGTCGGCGTCTGCGCGCAGGTCGCGCCGTGGAACTACCCGATGATGATGGCCGTCTGGAAGTTCGCCCCGGCGCTCGCCGCGGGCAACACCGTCGTGCTGAAGCCGTCGGACACGACGCCCGCGTCGACCGTCCTGATGGCCGAGATCATCGGCAACATCGTCCCCAAGGGCGTCTTCAACGTCGTCTGCGGCGACCGTGACACCGGCCGCGCGATGGTCGAGCACCCGACCCCGGCGATGGCCTCCATCACCGGTTCGGTACGGGCCGGCATGCAGGTCGCCGAGTCCGCCGCCAAGGACGTCAAGCGCGTACACCTGGAGCTGGGCGGCAAGGCGCCGGTCGTCGTCTTCGACGACACCGACATCGCCAAGGCCGTCGAGGACATCTCGGTCGCGGGCTTCTTCAACGCCGGCCAGGACTGTACGGCCGCGACGCGCGTGCTCGTACAGGAGTCGATCCACGACGAGTTCGTGACCGCGCTGGCGAAGGCCGCCGCCGACACGAAGACCGGGCAGCCGGACGACGAGGACGTGCTCTACGGCCCGCTGAACAACGCCAACCAGCTCAAGCAGGTCAGCGGCTTCATCGAGCGCCTCCCGGCGCACGCCAAGGTCGAGGCGGGCGGCGAGCGGGTCGGCGACAAGGGCTACTTCTACGCCCCCACCGTCGTCTCCGGCCTCAAGCAGGACGACGAGATCATCCAGAACGAGGTCTTCGGCCCCGTCATCACCGTCCAGTCCTTCACGGACGAGGCGCAGGCCCTCAAGTGGGCCAACGACGTCGAGTACGCGCTGGCCTCCTCGGTGTGGACCAAGGACCACGCGCGGGCGATGCGCATGTCCAAGAACCTCGACTTCGGCTGCGTGTGGATCAACACCCACATTCCGCTGGTCGCGGAGATGCCGCACGGCGGCTTCAAGAAGTCCGGTTACGGCAAGGACCTCTCGGCGTACGGCTTCGAGGACTACACGCGCATCAAGCACGTGATGACCTCGATCGAGGGCTGATCACAACCGGCTGATCAGGACGCTGTTACACGAGGGCGGGCAATAGACACACTGTCTATTGCCCGCCCTTCGTGCGCGGGACGAGAGTGGGGCCCATGAGTGATCTTGGCCGTGGTCGTGTCTCGCGTCGTACGCTGCTCCGCGGATTCCCGGCGGCGGGCGCGCTGGCCGCGCTCACCGGGTGCGGGGTGCCGGCGGCGTACGTCGAACCGGGCGAGCGGGCCGCCGACGAGGACCGGTCGGAGCGCGACCACAGCCTCCACTTCGCCAACTGGCCGCTCTACATCGACACCGACGACGAGAACGAGTCGCAGCGGCCCACGCTCAACGCCTTCACCGGGCGGACCGGGATAGCCGTCCGCTACACCGAGGAGATCAACGACAACGACGAGTTCTTCGGGAAGATCAGCCCCGCGCTGATGAACCACCAGGAGACCGGCCGCGACCTGATCGTCATCAGTGACTGGATGGCCGCCCGGTTCGTACGCCTGGGCTGGGTCCAGGAGATGGACCGGGCGAAGCAGCCGAACGTCGCCAAGTACCTGGACCCGCAGCTTCGTACGCCCGCCTTCGACGAGGGCCGGCTGCACGCCGTGCCCTGGCAGTCCGGGATCACCGGCATCGCGTACAACCGCAGGAAGGTCGGCCACGATATCCGCTCCACCTCGCAGCTGTGGGAAGACGACCTGCGCGGCAAGGTGACGCTCTTCTCCGGACTCGACGAGAGCTTCGCGCTGCTGATGCAGGGCAACGGCGCCGATGTCACGCGGTGGACCGGTGACGACTTCCACGCGATGTGCGAGCAGGTGGAGAAGCTCGTGCGGCGCAGGCACATCAGGCGTTTCACCGGCAACGACTACATCAAGGACCTCGCGAGCGGCGACGTACTGGCCTGCCAGGCGTACTCGGGCGACGTCATCCAGCTCAAGGCCGACAACCCCGACATCGAGTTCGTGGTGCCGCAGGAGGGGGCGGAGCTGTGGGCGGAGAGCTTGATGATCCCCAACCTCGCCCGCCACAAGCGCAACGCGGAGAAGCTCGTCGACTACTACTACGAGCCCGCGGTCGCGGCGGAACTCGCCACCTGGGTCAACTACGTCTGCCCGGTGCCGGCGGCCCGCGACATCCTGGCCTCCGCCAAGGACGAGGAAACCGCCGCACTCGCCGAGGACCCGCTGATCTTCCCCGACGACGCGATGCGCGAACGGCTGGCGATCGCACGGGACATCACGGCGCAGGAGCGCGTCGGCTTCGCGAAGAAGTGGAATTCGATCGTCGGGCTGTAGCTCGGCGCACCGACGGCTTCAGGAACGCGCCGGAAGCTCAACAGGCCTACGAGCGGGGCTCCTTGGCGAGTAGGGCGTGCAGTACGCCGACGCGGTTCGTGGTGATCGAGTCGACGCCGTGGCCGATGAGGCGGCGCATCGTACGCCCGGTGTCGGCGGTCCACGCGGAGACCAGCAGGCCGTCCCGGTGCACCCGGTCCGTCAGGTCGCGGCTGACCAGGCCGAAGCGGTAGTTGAGCCAGCGGGGCTTCATCGCGTCGAGCAGCGTCGCGCGGGGCGGGGTGAGGGTTGTCCAGGTCATGGCGATCTCGGCGCCGGGGTCGGTGGCGCGTACGTCGAGCATGGCGGAGGTGCCCCCGCAGTAGTACGCGCGCTCGGCGGCCCCGCACTCGTGGACGACGCCGACCACGGTGCGTACGGCCTCGGCTGTGGCGCCCGGCAGGTCGATCATGACGCGGTGGGCGTCCACGGCGCTCAGTGCCTCGCGCAGGGTGGGGATGCCGCCGCCGGTGAGCTCGTACAGGTCCTTCTCGGTGAGGCGTGCGATCAGCCGCTCGTGACCCCAGAGCCGCTTGAGCGAGTCGTCGTGGAGCAGGACGGGTACGCCGTCGCGGGTCAGCCGGACGTCGATCTCGACGGCGTCCGCGCCCCGCTCCACGGCGGAGCGGAGCGAGGCGAGGGTGTTCTCACGGACCCGGTACGGGTCGCCGCGGTGGGCCACGGCGGTGACGGTGCGCATGGCCCCATTGTCCGGTGACGCGTTACCGGGCGAGCCAGTTCTCGGTGTACGAGTCGATCTCGGCGGCGATCCGCGCCTTGCCCGCCGGGTCGAGGAAGGACGCCTCCACGGCGTTCTTGGCGAGGTCCGCGACTCCGCGCTCGTCGAGGCCCAGCAGGCGGGCGGCGACGCCGTACTCGCTGTTCAGGTCGGTGCCGAACATCGGCGGGTCGTCGCTGTTGATCGTGACCAGGACACCCGCTTCCACCATCTCCCTGATCGGGTGCTCGTCCAGCGTGGCCACCGCGCGGGTCGCGATGTTGGACGTCGGGCACACCTCCAGCGGGATGCGGTGCTCGGCGAGGTGGGCCAGCAGCCGGGGGTCCCGCACCGCGCTGGTGCCGTGGCCGATGCGCTCGGCGCGCAGGTCGTTCAGCGCGTCCCAGACGGTCTCGGGCCCGGTCGTCTCACCCGCGTGCGGCACGGAGTGCAGCCCGGCGGCGATCGCGCGGTCGAAGTACGGCTTGAACTGCGGGCGCGGTACGCCGATCTCGGGGCCGCCGAGCCCGAACGACACCAGGCCCTCCGGGCGCAGGTCCACGGCCAGCCTGGCCGTCTCCTCCGCCGCCTCCAGGCCGGCCTCGCCAGGAATGTCGAAGCACCAGCGCAGCACGGTGCCCAGCTCCGCCTCCGCCGCCTTGCGGGCGTCCTCGATCGCCTCCATGAAGGCCTTCTCGTCGATGCCGCGGCGGGTCGAACTGAACGGCGTGATGGTCAGCTCGGCGTACCGGATGTTCTGCCTGGCCATGTCGCGGGCG
Source organism: Streptomyces sp. TRD_SC_5 (assembly GCF_056836825.1). Lineage (NCBI taxonomy): Bacteria > Bacillati > Actinomycetota > Actinomycetes > Kitasatosporales > Streptomycetaceae > Streptomyces > Streptomyces sp. TRD_SC_5. The sequence goes on from NZ_JBWZZS010000001.1 coordinate 5,385,561, forward strand.
ACCTCGAAGGTCAGCAGCCGGACGTCCTCGGGGGTGCGGATCAGGTCCACGACGGAGAGATATACGTCGACGAAGTGCGCGAAGTCGGTGAAGGTGAAGTAGTCCGCGAGCGCCTCGGGGTCGGTCGGGACCTTCGAGTCGGGGTGGCGGGCGGCCAGTTCGGCGACGATGCGGGGTGAGGCGGATCCGACGTGGTGCACATGCAGTTCGGCCTTGGGCAACCCCGCGACGAAGGGGTGCAGATCGGTCATCGGATCCTCCGGTGTACGGGCAGGTGGAGCGGGTTCAAGGATCATCGTAGGCGGGCGGTACGGGCCGGAACTCAGGCCGTAGCATGACGGAACACGATGGGGGAGGCACATGTCAGACAACGCACAGCACCCCTCGGGCCAGCCGCCCGAGCAGCCGAGCGACCCGTGGGCTCCGCCCGAGCAGTCGGCGCAGAAGGTGCCGCTGGACAAGCCGGCGGGCGGCCGGCCTCCGGTGCACGACCAGCAGACGGTCACGTCGATGCCGGCCGCCGAACCGGCGCCGGGCTTCGGTCCGGGCGCGGGCGGCGCCCCGGGGCAGGGCGCGGTGCCGCCGCCTCCGGCCGCACCGGTGCCGCCGGGCGGTCCGGCGCAGACGGCACCGGGCCAGTACGGCTACCCGGCGTACGCGAACCCGCAGCCCCAGGCCCCGTACAACACCGGCGGCTATCCCGGATACCCCGGTTACGGCGGGCCGGCCGCCTGGACCGGACAGCTGGGGCCGGCGCCGGCGAATGGCTACGGCACCGCCGCGATGGTGCTCGGCATCATCGCCGTCACGTTCTTCTGCGCGTACGGGCTGGGCATCATCCTCGGCATCCTCGCGCTGATCTTCGGCATCCTCGGCCGCAAGCGGGTTCAGCGCGGCGAGGCGACGAACAGTGGCATGGCGACGGCCGGGATCATCCTCGGCATCATCGGGTTCGTGTTCAGCGCGGCGTTCATCGCGTTCATGGTCTGGGCGATCGTCCAGTCGGAAAAGGACAATGACCTCGACTCCGAGTACGACCCCTACGCGAACTCGTCGCTGATCGTCGAGGTACCCGTCCGCGGGTAGGGCGGATCCGGCCCGCTTTTCCTTCCCCGCCCCCGCCCCTTCCCGCAGTGACACCGCGCGCGGCTCCGCCGTACGGGGGCGGCCCGCACGCCGTCGTGCCGGGCCAGCCCCTGGCGGGTGGAAGGGCGCCCCCCCCGCGGCGGGTGGGGCAGGCCGCCTTGGCGGCTGGGCCTGCGCCGCGGGCACACCCGCCCCACCTGCGGTTTCGTCCGATAACACCGTCATGCCACGCGGTTTCGGCGGGCGCCACGGACACTCCGTACTGTATTTGCGCCTCGCCTCGACACATGGTCGACCGATTCCGTCGCGTAACCAAAAGGCAACAACGGAATCCCTTGTTGGTGGTGAACCGCTCTGTCAGGATCGGCACTCAAATCCAGCTGGAGCTACGGAGTGCCTCATGGTCAACCGCTTCCCGGTGCAGGACCGATTCGCGGACGGTGCGCAGTACATCGGCGGACAGCTGCGTGCGGGTACCTCGGGACGGAGACACGCCGTCGTGGACCCCGCGACCGGCGAGAAGGTCTTCGAGTACGAGCTGGCGTCCACCGCTGACGTCGACGCCGCCGTCGCCGCAGCGCGAGACGCGTTCCCCGGGTGGGCCGCCACCACACCCGGCGAGCGCTCCGACGCGATGCACCGCTTCGCTGCCGTACTCGCCGAACAGGCCGACGACTTCGCGTACGTCGAGTCCCTCCAGTGCGGCAAGCCGATCAAGCTGTCCACGGAGTTCGACGTACCCGGCAGTGTCGACAACACCGCCTTCTTCGCGGGCGCGGCCCGGCACCTCGAAGGCAAGGCCGCAGGCGAGTACTCCGGCGACCACACCTCGTACGTACGGCGCGAGCCGATCGGTGTCGTAGGGTCCATCGCACCCTGGAACTATCCCCTCCAGATGGCGGCCTGGAAGGTCCTCCCGGCGATCGCCGCGGGCAACACCATCGTCCTGAAGCCCGCCGAGATCACGCCCCTCACGTCGATCATGTTCGCGCAGGCGGCGAAGGCGGCCGGCATCCCCGACGGTGTCGTCAACATCGTCACGGGAGCCGGCAAGGACGCCGGTGAGCACCTTGTCGGGCACCCGGACGTGGTCATGACCTCCTTCACCGGGTCGACCGCCGTCGGCAAGCGCGTCGCCGAGATCGCCACCTCCACCGTCAAGCGCCTCCACCTCGAACTCGGCGGCAAGGCCCCCTTCGTGGTCTTCGACGACGCGGACCTCGAAGCCGCCGTGAACGGCGCGGTCGCCGGCTCGCTCATCAACACCGGGCAGGACTGCACGGCCGCGACCCGCGCCTACGTCCAGCGCCCGCTCTACGACGCCTTCGTCGCGGGCGTCGCCGAGCTGATGGACAGCGTGCGGCTCGGTGACCCCTTCGATCCGTCCACCGACCTCGGCCCGCTCATCAGCCACGCCCAGCGCGACCGGGTCGCCGGTTTCGTCGAGCGGGCCCGTGCGTACGCCCGTGTCGTGGCCGGTGGCGAGGCGCCCGGAGGCGACCTTGCCAAGGGCGCGTACTACCGGCCCACCCTCATCGCCGACGCCCCCCAGGACAGCGAGATCGTCCAGGCCGAGATCTTCGGGCCGGTTCTGGTCGTGCTGCCCTTCGACAGCGACGACGAGGGGATCGCGCTCGCGAACGACACGCCGTACGGGCTCGCCGCCTCCGCCTGGACCCGTGACGTGTTCCGCGCGAACCGCGCCACCCGCGAGATCAAGGCGGGCTGCGTATGGGTCAACGACCACATTCCGATCATCAGCGAGATGCCGCACGGCGGCTACAAGGCCAGCGGCTTCGGCAAGGACATGTCGGCGTACTCCTTCGAGGAGTACACGCAGGTGAAGCATGTGATGTACGACAACACCGCGGTCGCCCGCAAGGACTGGCACCGCACGATCTTCGGGGACCGATAGAGATACGCCGCGCGACCAGCGGCCATACCCACCCGGAAGGGCACCAGCGCATGGAGCAGTACGAGCCTGACAGCCTGTCCGCGGCCCAAGTGGCCGCAATGCGACGCAGCGCGACGAGCGGCCGGGGCGCCCTCACCCGCCGTTCGCTGCTGCGCGCCTCAGGCATGGGCGCGCTCGCGGTCGGCGGCCTGGGCGCCCTCAGCGCCTGCGGCATCCCGCCCGCCAAGCGGGAAGGCGGCGCCCCGGCGTCCGACGACCACTCGGCCAAGGAGAAGCGGATCGCTTTCTCCAACTGGACCGAGTACATGGACGTCAGCGAGGACGAGAAGGGCCGGCCCACCCTGGAGGCGTTCACCAGGCGCACCGGGATCACGGTCAAGTACACCGAGGACATCAACGACAACGTCGAGTTCTTCGGCAAGATCAAGCCGCAGCTCGCGGCCGGTCAGGACACCGGTCGCGACCTGGTCTGCGTCACCGACTGGCTGGCCGCCCGGCTCATCAGGCTCGGCTGGGCGCAGAAGCTCGACCCGTCGAACCTGCCCCACGCGTACGCCAACCTCTCCTCCCAGTTCCGCTCTCCCGACTGGGACCCGGGCCGCGCCTACTCGTACCCCTGGACCGGCATCTCCACGGTCATCGCCTACAACGTGAAGGCGACCGGCGGGAAGAAGATCGAGAACGTCACTCAGCTGCTGGAGGACCCCGCGCTCAAGGGCAAGGTCGGCTTCCTCTCCGAGATGCGCGACTCCATCGGGATGACCCTCCTCGACATGGGCAAGGACCCGGGGAAGTTCACCGACGACGACTTCGACGCGACCGTCGCCCGCATCCAGAAGGCCGTCGACAAGAAGCAGATCCGCCGTTTCACGGGCAACGACTACACCTCGGACCTGAGCAAGGGCGACCTCGCCGCCTGCCTCGCCTGGGCCGGTGACGTCATCCAGCTCCAGGCCGACAACCCGGACATCAAGTACGTGATCCCGGAGGCCGGTTACATCACCTCCAGCGACAACCTGCTGGTCCCGGCCAAGGCGCGGCACAAGACCAACGCCGAGAAGCTCATCGACTACTACTACGAGCCGCCGGTCGCCGCCGAACTCGCCGCGTACATCAACTACGTCTGCCCGGTCGACGGCGTGCGCGAGGAACTGGCGAAGATCGACGAGTCGATGGCCTCCAACACGCTGATCCTTCCCGACAAGGCGATGGCCGCCAAGTCCCACGCCTTCCGCTCGCTCAGCAGCAAGGAAGAGTCGGCGTACGAGGAGAAGTTCGCCAAGCTCATCGGCGCCTGAGCCGCTGCCCGCCCCCGCTCCCGCCCCCTCTCAACACCCTGGGACCACACCCCATGACGCAGAAGACAGAAGGCGGCGACGTCCGCCTCTCCGGGATCAGCAAGACCTACGGCTCCTTCACGGCCGTACACCCGCTCGACCTCACCATTCCGCAGGGCTCCTTCTTCGCCCTGCTCGGCGCGTCCGGCTGCGGCAAGACCACCACCCTGCGGATGATCGCCGGTCTGGAGGACCCGACCACCGGCACGGTCTTCCTGGGCGACAAGGACGTCACGGACCTCCAGCCGTACAAGCGGCCGGTCAACACCGTCTTCCAGAGCTACGCGCTCTTCCCGCACCTCAACGTCTCCGAGAACATCGCCTTCGGACTGCGCCGGCGCGGCATCAAGTCGGTGAAGAAGCAGGTCGACGACATGCTGGACCTCGTCCAGCTCGGCTCCTTCGCCGCCCGCAAGCCCCACCAGCTCTCCGGCGGCCAGCAGCAGCGCGTCGCCGTCGCCCGCGCGCTCATCAACCACCCGCAGGTGCTGCTCCTCGACGAGCCGCTCGGCGCGCTCGACCTCAAACTGCGCCGTCAGATGCAGCTGGAGCTCAAGCGCATCCAGACCGAGGTCGGCATCACCTTCGTGCACGTCACCCACGACCAGGAGGAGGCCATGACCATGGCCGACCAGGTCGCGGTGATGAACGGCGGCCGGGTCGAGCAGCTCGGCGCCCCCGCCGACCTCTACGAGAACCCGAAGACGACGTTCGTCGCCAACTTCCTCGGTACGTCGAACCTCATCGAGGCCGAGGTCGTCGAGACCACTGGCGACGACACCGTGGTCACCTGCGGCGGCGCCAAGCTGCGCCTGCCCGGCGGCCGGTGCGCGTCGCAGCCCCGCAGCGGCGGCAAGCTCCTCGTCGGCGTCCGCCCGGAGAAGGTCTCGGTCACGCACGCCGACGACGCGGGCACGGTCGCGGACGGCCGCAACAAGATCACCGGCCGGATCGTCGCGTCCAGCTTCATCGGTGTGTCGACGCAGTTCATCGTCGACAGCCCGGCCTGTTCCGACTTCGAGGTGTACGTCCAGAACATCGAGCGCGACGCGCGGCTGGTCCCGGGCGCCGAGGTCGTCATGCACTGGAACCCCGCGCACACCTTCGCTCTGGACGCCGATCAGGACATCGACGCCGGCGTGGAGACAGTGGAGGAGAGCGCGTGAGCGTGACCGACGCGCCGCCCCTGGCGCCCTCACCGGTGGAGCCCCCCGCCCCGCGCAAGCCCGCCACCCGCAAGCGGCTCGTACCGTACTGGCTGCTGCTTCCCGGCATCCTGTGGCTGATCGTCTTCTTCGCGCTGCCGATGGTCTACCAGGCGTCGACCTCCGTGCAGACCGGCTCGCTGGAACAGGGCTTCGAGGTCACCTGGCACTTCCAGACGTACTGGGACGCGCTGACGGACTACGCCCCCCAGTTCGTACGGTCGCTGCTGTACGCCGGCACCGCCACCCTGCTGTGTCTGCTGCTGGGCTACCCGCTCGCGTACATGATCGCCTTCAAGGCGGGCCGCTGGCGCAATCTGGTCCTGGTGCTGGTCATCGCGCCGTTCTTCACCAGCTTCCTGATCCGTACGCTCGCGTGGAAGACGATCCTCGCGGACGGCGGTCCGGTGGTGGACGTGCTGAACACCCTGCACGTCCTGGACATCACCAGCCTGCTCGGCTGGACCGAGGGCAGCCGCGTGCTGGCCACGCCGATGGCGGTGGTCTGCGGTCTGACGTACAACTTCCTGCCCTTCATGATCCTGCCGCTCTACACCTCGCTGGAGCGCATCGACGGCAGGCTGCACGAGGCGGCCGGCGACCTGTACGCCACCCCGGCGACCACCTTCCGCAAGGTGACCTTCCCGCTCTCCATGCCGGGTGTCGTCTCCGGCACGCTGCTCACGTTCATTCCGGCGAGCGGTGACTACGTCAACGCGGAACTGCTCGGATCGACCGACACGAAAATGGTCGGCAGCGTCATCCAGTCGCAATTCCTGCGCGTGCTCGACTATCCGACGGCGGCCGCGCTTTCCTTCATCCTGATGGCGATCGTGCTGGCCATGGTCACCGTGTACATCCGCAAGTCCGGGACGGAGGATCTGGTCTGATGTTTGTGATTCGCTGGATACGGCGCAATCTCGTCGTCATCGCCGGGCTGCTGACGCTCGCCTACATGATCCTGCCGAACATCGTCGTCATGGTGTTCTCCTTCAACAATCCGAAGGGGCGTTTCAACTACGCCTGGCAGGAATTCTCGCTGGACGCGTGGAAGGACCCCTGCGGCGTCGCCGACCTGTGCGGCTCGCTCTCCCTCTCGCTCCAGATCGCCGCCTGGGCGACGGTCGGCGCCACCGTACTCGGCACGATGATCGCCTTCGCGCTGGTCCGCTACCGCTTCCGGGCGCGCGGCGCGATCAACTCGCTGATCTTCCTGCCGATGGCCATGCCCGAGGTCGTCATGGCCGCCTCGCTGCTGACGCTCTTCCTCAACATGGGCGCCCAGCTGGGCTTCTGGACCGTCCTCATCGCGCACATCATGTTCTGCCTCAGCTTCGTGGTGACGGCGGTCAAGGCGCGCGTGATGTCGATGGACCCGCGCCTCGAAGAGGCGGCGCGCGATCTCTACGCCGGCCCCGTGCAGACGTTCGTACGGGTGACCCTGCCGATCGCGGCGCCCGGAATCGCGGCGGGAGCACTGCTCGCCTTCGCGCTTTCCTTCGACGATTTCATCATCACCAATTTCAATGCGGGCTCGACCGTCACCTTCCCCATGTTCGTATGGGGATCGGCGCAGCGCGGCACGCCCGTACAGATCAACGTCATTGGTACGGCTATGTTCGTCATCGCTGTACTGATGGTTCTCGGCGGTCAGTTTCTCGCGAGCCGGCGAAAGAAAAGCGCACAGCCCCAGTAAGTCCTGAAGGAGTTGGAAACCATGGCCCCAGTTGCCATGCGTAGTGCAGCACAATCCCTTTCCGGCGCGAAGCCGGTGTCGTTCTGGCTGGACGATCCGGCAAAGCCCGCACCACAGCCCGCCCTCACCGGCGACGAGCGATGCGATCTGCTCGTCATCGGCGGCGGATACAGCGGACTGTGGACCGCGCTCCTCGCCAAGGAGCGCGACCCCGGGCGGGACGTCGTACTGATCGAGGGCCACGAGGTGGGCTGGGCCGCCTCGGGCCGCAACGGCGGCTTCTGCGCCGCCTCCCTCACCCACGGCCTGAGCAACGGCATCTCCCGCTGGCCCGGCGAGCTGGCCAAGCTGGAGGAGCTCGGCGAGCGCAACCTCGACGCGATCGAGGCGGCGGTGGCGGCGTACGGCATCGACTGCGACTTCGAGCGCACCGGCGAGATCGACGTCGCCACCGAGCCGCACCAGCTCGAAGAGCTGCGGGAGATGTACGAGGAGGCGCAGAAGCTCGGCTTCACCGAGCATCTCGAACTCCTCGACCAGGACGCGGTACGCGCCGAGGTCGATTCGCCCACCTTCATCGGCGGGCTGTACGACCGGCGCGGGGTGGCCATGCTGCACCCGGCCAAGCTGGCCTGGGGCCTGAAGCAGGCGTGCCTCGGTCTGGGCGTACGGATCTACGAGCACACCAGGGGCCTGGACCTGGCCTCGGCCGGCGAGGGGATGGCGGTGCGCACGCCGTACGGCCGGGTCTTCGCCCGCCGGGTCGCGCTCGGCACCAACATCTTCCCGTCGCTGGTCAAGCGCGTCCGGCCGTACACCGTGCCGGTCTACGACTACGCGCTGATGACCGAGCCGCTCACCGACGAGCAGCTCGCCTCGATCGGCTGGAAGAACCGCCAGGGACTGGGCGACAGCGCCAACCAGTTCCACTACTTCAGGCTGAGCGCCGACAACCGCGTCCTGTGGGGCGGTTACGACGCCATCTACCCCTTCGGCGGCAAGCTGGACGCCGCCATGGACCACCGCCCGGAGACGTACCTCAAGCTCGCCGAGCACTTCTTCCGCTGCTTCCCGCAGCTGGAGGGCGTGAACTTCAGCCATGCGTGGGGCGGCGCGATCGACACGTGCTCGCGCTTCTCCGCCTTCTTCGGCACGGCTCATGCGGGGAAGGTCGCGTACGCCGCCGGGTACACCGGGCTCGGTGTCGGCTCCACGCGCTTCGGCGCGGACGTCATGCTCGACCTCCTCGCGGGCGAGCGGACCGAGCGTACGGAGCTGGAGATGGTGCGCAGCAAGCCGCTGCCCTTCCCGCCGGAACCTTTCGCCTGGGCGGGCATCGGCATCACCAAGTGGTCGCTCGCCCGGTCTGACGACAACGGCGGACACCGCAATCTGTGGCTGAAAGCGATGGACAAGCTGGGCCTCGGCTTCGACAGCTGAGAGCCGGTTCACATCAACGAGGTGACCGAACCCGCGTCATAGTCCGGTCCCGGGCCCCTCTCCATTCGTGAACGCACTGACTGCGCACACGAATGGAGGCCGGACATCATGACTGGCTCGGGGGACAAGACCGCGGTGGAATGGCTCGTCTCGGTAGCACCCGACCCCGACGCCTGCCGGTGGGAATGGGAGCGCAACCCGCTGGGGATCGCTCTCCTTCCCGCCGGCAGGCGCTGGGACGTCCTGATCCTGCCGGGGGAGCTCGGCTACCCCACTCTCGACATCCTGGCCCGTCTCATCGACCGCCCGGGCCCCGTACTCGCCGACTTCGGCGACTCCCGCATGGGCTTCTTCGTGCCACCGGGCACGGTCGGCCGCTGGCTCGGTACGGGCGTACGCGGCGCGGGGCGTGGCACCTGGATCGTCGTCCCCTATCCCGGCCGGACGGCGGGCGGAGTGCGCTGGGTGGTCCTGCCGGACGGTACGGGCACGCTCACCGATCCGGCGGTGCTGGAGCTCGCGATGCACGAGGCGGCGGCGAGTATCGCGCGGCGAGGCGACGGCCGGTCAGAAGAAGCATGACGCACAGGCACCAGCTGCCGACGACGTCCAGCGGCCAGTGGTAGCCGCGCAGGACGAGGCCGGCGCCGGTGCCGAGTGTCAGTACGACGGCGAGGACCGGCGGCCACCAGCGGTGCCGGCGTACGTACGCCTGGAGGAGCAGGGCCGCGCCGCAGTAGGCGACGACCGCTGTCGCCGTATGCCCCGACGGGTAGTAGCCGGTGTCCTGGGTGAGCGGGCCCGTACGGGCGATCCAGGACTTGAGCGGGACGACCAGGGCGGGCACCGCCGCCATGGCGAGCACAGCGGCCGAGGCGTGGGGGAGAGCGCCGCGGCCGCCGCGCCACAGGGTGTACGCGACGGCGGCGCCCAGCACGGGGAGCGCGACCGCCAGGTTGCCGAGATCGGCGAGGAATTCCGTGAGGCGGGTGGGGCCGTGGCCTACGACGGCGCGGCCGAGGCGCTCGTCGGCGCGGCGCAGGGGACCGGCGGCGGCGACCTGCCAGGTGATCAGCGCGAAGAGGAGCCCGGAGAGGGCGAAGAGGGCGACGAGCCGGGAGAGGAAAGCCGGCTGCCCCGGAACAGGGGGGGTAGTTCCGAGGCAGCCGCCTGGACCGGGCTGCCGCGCGCCCCGGGGGGTGTGGGGCGGGCGGCGATCCGATCGGTGAGGAGTTCCGGAGCTCGAGGCTCCAGTCATGTGCGCGAAGGCACGACCAGGGCGGGGCAGGGGGTGCCTCGACCTGGAACCGCCCGCAGTCCCCTGCGAGCGGGGTGTTTCTCTCATCTGCAGAAACCGTACGGCAGGTGGTGGGGGACCGACAGGCGGAACTCCATCCCGCCATTGCCCCCCCACCGTTTCTTCACAGCTCGCACCCCGGTCAGACGCCGGCGAAGGCCGCCTCGATGATGTCCAGACCCTCGTTGAGCAGGTCCTCGCCGATGACGATCGGCGGCAGGAAGCGGAGCACGTTGCCGTAGGTGCCGCAGGTCAGGACCAGCAGACCCTCGGCGTGGCAGGCCTTGGCGAGGGCACCGGCGGCGGCCGCGTTCGGCTCCTTGGCGTCGCGGTCCGTCACGAGCTCGATGGCGATCATGGCGCCGCGGCCACGGATGTCACCGATGATGTCGAACTTCTCGGCCATGGTGGCCAGGCGGCCCTTCATGACCTCTTCAATCCGCTTCGCCTTCGCGTTGAGGTCCAGCTCCTTCATCGTCTCGATGGAGCCGAGCGCACCGGCGCAGGCGACCGGGTTTCCGCCGTACGTGCCGCCGAGGCCGCCGCCGTGCGGGGCGTCCATGATCTCGGCGCGGCCGGTCACGGCGGCGAGCGGCAGACCGCCCGCGATGCCCTTGGCGGTCGTGATCAGGTCGGGGACGATGCCCTCGTCCTCGCACGCGAACCACTGGCCGGTGCGGCAGAAGCCGGACTGGATCTCGTCGGCGACGAAGACGATGCCGTTGTCGTTGGCGAACTTCACGATCGCGGGCAGGAAGCCCTTGGCCGGCTCGATGAAGCCGCCCTCGCCGAGCACCGGCTCGATGATGATCGCGGCGACGTTGTCGGCGCCGACCTGCTTCGTGATCTGGTCGATGGCCTGGGCGGCGGCCTCGGGGCCGCAGTTCTCGGCGCCGGTGGGCCAGCGGTAGCCGTAGGCGACCGGGACGCGGTAGACCTCGGGGGCGAACGGGCCGAAGCCGTTCTTGTACGGCATGTTCTTGCTCGTCAGCGCCATCGTGAGGTTCGTACGGCCGTGGTAGCCGTGGTCGAAGACGACGACGGCCTGGCGCTTGGTGTACGCACGGGCGATCTTGACGGCGTTCTCGACGGCCTCGGCGCCGGAGTTGAACAGCGCGGACTTCTTGGCGTGGTCGCCGGGGGTCAGCTCGGCGAGCGCCTCACAGACCTCGACGTAACCCTCGTACGGCGTGACCATGAAACAGGTGTGCGTGAAGTTCTGCAGCTGGGCGCTCGCCCGCCGCACGACCGCCTCGGCGGAGGCGCCGACGGAGGTCACGGCGATGCCGGAGCCGAAGTCGATCAGGCGGTTGCCGTCGACGTCCTCGATGATGCCGCCGTCCGCGCGCGCGGTGAAGACGGGCAGCACGGAGCCCACGCCACCGGCGACCGTGGCGGTGCGCCGGGCCTGCAGCTCTGCCGACTTCGGGCCGGGAATCGCGGTGACGACGCGGCGCTCCTGCGGGATTGCGGTCATGGGGGGCTCCTGGGGGTATTCCGGACGCTTCTTTACTTCGCAGGCTAGGGGTGGGTGGTGGGGGGCGGCATGTTCCGTTCGGGAGAAGTGCGGGCGTGTCCTTGTCCGTGGCGGACATAGCGGCGGCGGCGTTCGGGGGCGCCGGTCGCCCTGCGGGGCTTCGCGGCCCCCCTCCAGCCCCGTCGCGGAAACCCTTCAGCCCTGCGCGGCGATATCCAGCCCGTCCGGGTCTGGGGGCTTGCCCCTCACGCGGCGGAGCCGCAAATGTCACAGCCGGGAAGGGGCTGGGTGGGGAACAGCGCCGCAGGCGACATCGCCCTCGCCCAGGCGCGGGACGGACAACTGCCCTGCCCCGGGCACTAGATTGAGGCCCTGTGCGCAGCGCACGCACTGAGCTGGTCAGGGGACGAGGGGCAGGGCAGCACACATGGATACCGAAGGCACCGGCACACCCGACGCACGCGCCACCCGAGCCAACCCCGTACCGCGCCCGGCCGGGCCGCCGCCGTCGCTGCCCCCCGCCCCCACGCACGCCCCCGCCACCGGCCCGACCCTCACCGAATGGCTTCGCACCCCCCGCGACGCCGAAGGCGGCCCCGGCGTCTGGTCGTACGGCCATGTCCCGCGCCCCGCCGAGGAACCCGAGGTCATCCCCGGACGCCAGCTCGTCAGCGGGGCTCTGATCTCGCTCCTCACCGCGCTGCTCATCTGGTCGCTCTGCTGGAACGGCTACATCAGCTTCTGGCTGTGGCCACTGTTCTGGTTCACCCCCGAATCGTGGCGCGAGGACGGCGGCAACATGGCCTACGTCTGGGTCTCGTACTTCTACTACGGCCTCTTCGCCCTCCTCCTCGCCGTCGCCTTCGGCCGCATGGGCCGCTGGGCCGAGGTCGTACGCCGCTACCTCCTCCCCAGGCCCGCCGCCGCCCGCCCCGTGCCCGATCCCCGCACCGAACCCGGCTCCGCCGCCGACCCCGCCGAGTGGCCCGAGCTGCGCGGCGCCGGCCAGGCCGAGGCCGCCGCCCGGCTCGCGGAGGAGGCCAGGTCCGGGCGTATGAACGACGTCGACTACGCCCGCATCCGCCGCGCCTGGCAGTCCGTCCGGGCCGACCCCTCCCGCCTGAGCGCCTTCACGGACACCGTCCTGCGCAACGGCGCCGCCGCCTGCACCCACCCCTCCGGCGCACGCGACCTGCCCGTACGCGCCGCCGCGCACGACCTGTGCGCCCGCCAGGTCAGGCTCGGCACCGTCCACCCCGGCGAGCGCAATCCGTACGGCCGACGCGGTACCGGCCTCGCCCTCGACCCGGAGCTGCTCGGCACCTCCCTCGTCGCCGTCGGCCCGCCCGGCACCGGCAAGACCCGCGACCTCGTGCGGCCCGTCGTCGAGTCGCTCGCCCTCCAGGCGCTCGCGGGCCAGGCCGCCGTCGTCGCAGTCGCGGCGGCCGGGACGCAGCTCGGCCCCGACGAGGCGTACGACGTCGTCATCAAGCTCGGCGACCCCGCCTCCGTGTACGACCTGGACCTGTACGGCGGCACCACCGACCCCGACGAGGCCGCCGCCGTACTCGCCGAGGGCTTCGTCGGTGACCTCCCCGACGTCGACAGCCGGCGCGCCGCCACCGCCCTCGCCCAGCTCCTCGGCCCGTACCGCGCCGCCTTCGGACGCTTCCCCTCCGTACCCGAACTGCGCGAACTCCTCGACGGCGTACCGGCCGCGCTCGCCGCGCTGCGCGAGGCGCTCGACGACGGCTCGCAGTACGCCCTCCAGCGCGAACTCGACGCCCGCGCGCGGCAGTCGGGGGCGCCGGGTGACCCCGGCATCGCACTCGCCGACCGGGTCGCGCTGCTCGACCGGCCCGCCTTCGCGTCCTTCTTCGACACGAGCGGGCAGGGCCGGCCCTTCTCGCTCCGCTCACTGGAGCACCCGCTGCGGGTCCGGATCGACCTGCCCGAGCGCGGTCACGCCGAGGCGTCGCGGATGCTCGCGCGGCTCGTCCTCGCCCAGTTCACGGCGAGCGCGGCGCACCGCGCGGACCGATCTCTCTTCGCCTGCCTGGTGCTGGACGACGCGACGCGCGCGATCACCGCGGAGACCGTGCGGGGCGTCCAGAGGCTGCGTTCGGCGAACGCCGGCGCCGTGATCACGCTGCGGTCGCTCGACGACGTACCGGAGAACCTCCACTCGGCGCTGCTGGGTGCGGTCGGGTGCCGGATGGCCTTCTCCGGTGTCACGACGTGGGACGGGAAGCGGTTCGCGGAGGCGTGGGGCACCGAGTGGGTCGAGACGCGTGATGTGACGAGCCGGACGGTCTTCGCCGACCAGCCGCTCACCCGGGCTTTTCACGTCTTCCGGCGGATCGTGACCGGCAAGGCCGTGACGACCGACGCGATTACGGTACGGAAGGTCGAGCGCGAGCGGTGGTCCGCGTCGGATCTGGCACATTCGGTGCCCGCGGGGCACGCGGTGCTGTCGTTGACGACGGTGCGCGGGGAGCACGCTCCGCCGCTGCTTGTGGATCTGCGGAGCTGAGTGGCGCGGCGCGCGGGACCCGTACGTCCTGGCACAATCGGTAGGAGCCGTTCATACGTGACGGCGAAAAAACCTCCGAGAAGTCCTCCAAAAAATCCTCCGTCCTAAGGTCATGCCGTCCATGCCGCCCACTCTCGCCTCGCTCGTCCACCACTCGGCGCTCAAGCTCACCGTGCGCGCGGGGGAGGACCGGCTGGACAGGCCGGTGCGCTGGGCCCACGTCAGTGAGCTCCCCGATCCCGTCCCGTACATGGAGGGCGGCGAGCTGCTGCTCGTCACCGCCGTGAAGCTTGAGGCGGAGGATCCGGAAGTCATGCGCCGGTACGTGCGGCGGCTGGCCGGGGCGGGGGTCGTGGGGCTCGGCTTCGCCGTCGGCGTCCATTACGACGACATCCCGCAGGCCCTCGTGGACGCCGCGGCGGAGGAGGGCCTGCCGCTGCTGGAAGTGCCGCGCCGTACGCCCTTCATCGCCATCAGCAAGGCCGTCTCCGCCGCGAATGCCGCCGACCAGTACCGCGCGGTGACCGCCGGTTTCGAAGCGCAGCGTGAACTGACGAAGGCGGCGCTGTCGGGCGACGGGCCGGGGGACCTGCTGGCCCGCCTCGCCTCGCACATCAACGGGTGGGCGGCTCTGTACGACGTCTCCGGCGCGGTCGTGGCCGCCGCGCCGGACTGGGCCGCGCGCCGGGCGGCCCGGCTCACCGCCGACGTCGAACGGCTGCGGGAGCGGCCGGCGCCGGCGAGTTCCGTCGTGGGCGGCGGCGGGGCGGACAGCGACGCGGAGGCGGACGACCGGGTCGAGCTGCAGTCGCTGGGCGCGGGCCGGCGCGTGCGGGGCGTACTGGCGGTCGGGACGGGGGCTCCGCTGGGGACGGCGGAGCGGTACGCGGTGCATTCGGCCATCGCGCTCCTGACTCTGACCACGGAGCGGTCGCGCTCTTTGCAGGCGGCCGAGCAGCGGCTGGGCGCGGCGGTGCTGCGGATGCTGCTGGCGGGGGAACCGGACCACGCGCGGGCGGTGGCGGGCGATCTGTACGGGGCGCTGCTGGACGCTCCCTTCCGCCTCCTCATCGCCGAGCCGACGGCCGGGGAGGCGGAGGGCGCGCCGGCGGGGTCGGACCCTTTGCACGCGCTGGCCGAAGCGATGGAGTCGGCGGCGATGCGGGCGGGCGAGCCGGTGCTGGTGGTGCCGGACGGCGACCGGCTGGTGGTGCTGGCGGCGGACGGGGGCGACGCGGTGGAGGCGTGCCTCGCGCATACGGAGGCGCGGCGCGGCGATTCGGCGCGGCCGCACGAGCCGGCGGACGAAGACGAGCTGGTGGTCGGTCTTTCGGCGCCGGCCGGGCCGATCGCGGCGGTCGGGGCGTACAAGCAGGCGGAACAGGCGCTTTCGGTGGCGCGGCGGCGGGGGCGGGCGCTGGTGGAGCACGAGGAGCTGGCGGCGGGGTCGGTGATGCAGCTGCTGGCGGACGACGCGGTGCGATCTTTCGCTGACGGGACGCTGCGGGCACTGCACGAGCACGACGCGAAGGGCCGGGGCGACCTGATCGCGTCCCTGCGGGCGTGGCTCTCGCGCCACGGGCAGTGGGACGCGGCGGCGGCGGACCTGGGCGTTCACCGGCACACGCTGCGGTACCGGATGCGGAGGGTCGAGGAGATCCTGGGCCGGTCGCTGGACGACGCGGACGTACGGATGGAGCTGTGGCTGGCGCTGAAGGCGACGGCGGGGTCGGGCACGGGCTCGGGCTGAGTGGTGGTGCCGGGGGTCGGGACCTACGGGAGCGGCATTCGGGACTGCATGATTTAGGTGCCACGCGGCGGCATCGACCTTCACGGCGCTACGGCCCACAAATCACGCTCTACGTCCCGAACACCGCTCCCTACGGCCCCGCCCCCCTCCCGCCGTCGTTGCAACCCTCCAGCCGCGCGCCGTAAAATCCAGCCGCGCGCGGGAAAATCCAGCCTGTCCGGCGTTTGAGGACACGCCCGTAGGGCGTCCGGGGGGTCTGGGGGCTTGCCCCCAGTTTCGGGAAGGGGCGGGTAGGGGAAAGCGCCGCAGGCACACCCGCGCGTGGCCCCCCGGCCAGCCCCCCGGCCAGCCCCCGTGGCCGCGGCCCCGGTCCCTGAACCGCACCCCAGCCCCTGCGGCCCGGCCCCCGCCCCGCCCACAACCTCCGCCCCCGCACTCCCCGCCGGAAGGCGTAAACGTGTGTCGTCGTCCAAAGCGGCGTCTCCGCGTCGTCCAGCACTCCACCCCGGACAAACGACCTCCGGCGTCCGGCCCCCTACCGTGGTGGACATCAGCACCCACTCCCTCGGAAGGGCCGGAAACGATATGACTTCCACCCACGCCTTCTGGCTCGCCGGCCGCCAGGCCACCGGCGAGGACGCGTTCGACGTCACGTCCCCCTGGGACGGCCGGCTCGTCGGCACGGTGAGCATCCCCACCGACGCGCAGGTCGAAGAGGCCGTCGCGGCCGCGTACGCCGTGGAGGCCGAGTTCGCGGCCACCCCCGCGCACGTCCGGGCCGCCGCCCTCGACCACGTCAGCAAGCGTCTCGTGGAGCGGACGGAGGAGATCGCGCAGCTGATCTCCGCCGAGAACGGCAAGCCGATCAAGTGGGCCCGCGGCGAAGTCGGCCGCGCCGTTTCCGTGTTCCGGTTCGCCGCCGAGGAAGCCCGCCGTTTCAACGGCGGGGAGGCCCAGCGCCTCGACACCGACGCCGGCGGCACCGGCCGCCTCGCCCTGACGCGCCGCTTCCCCCGCGGCACCGTCCTGGGCATCGCGCCGTTCAACTTCCCGCTGAACCTGTGCGCCCACAAGGTCGCCCCGGCCATCGCCGTCGGCACCCCGATCATCCTGAAGCCGGCGCCCGCCACGCCGCTGTCCGGCCTGATCCTGGGTGAGCTGCTCGCCGAGACCGACCTCCCGGCCGGTTCGTGGTCCGTGCTGCCGGTCGCGAACGACAAGATGCCCGCGCTGGTGCAGGACGAGCGTCTGCCCGTCATCTCCTTCACCGGGTCCGAGAAGGTCGGTTACGCGATCATGGACTCGGTGCCGCGCAAGCACTGCACCCTGGAGCTCGGCGGCAACGGCGCGGCCGTCGTCCTCGCCGACTGGGCGTCCGACGAGGACCTGGACTGGGCCGCGACCCGTATCGCGACCTTCTCCAACTACCAGGCCGGCCAGTCCTGCATCTCCGTGCAGCGCGTGATCGCCGACGCGTCCGTGTACGAGCGCCTCGTGCCGAAGATCGTCGCGGCCGTCGAGGCCCAGGTCACCGGCGACCCGAACGACGCCGGCACCGACGTCGGCCCGCTGGTCAACGAGGACGCCGCCAAGCGCGTCGAGGCGTGGGTCGAGGAAGCCGTCAAGGCGGGCGCGGCGCTGCTCACCGGCGGCAAGCGCGACGGTGCGTCGTACGCCCCGACTGTGCTCGCCGACGTACCGGCCGACACCACGATCTCCTGCGAGGAGGTCTTCGGCCCGGTCCTGACGGTGCGCAGGGTGGAGGGCGAGGCCGAGGCGTTCGCCGCGGTCAACGACTCCAAGTACGGCCTCCAGGCGGGCGTGTTCACGCACGACCTGCAGACGGCCTTCCGCGCCCACCGCGAGCTGGAGGTCGGCGGCGTGGTCGTCGGCGACGTCCCGTCGTACCGCGCGGACCAGATGCCGTACGGCGGCGTCAAGCAGTCCGGCGTCGGCCGCGAGGGTGTGCGGTACGCGATGGACGACTACACGTACGAGCGGGTCATGGTTCTCACGGGCCTCGCCCTCTGAGTCCTATGACCTCGTACGACATCTGAGCCAACGGCCGGAGCCCACTGTGCGGGGGCTCCGGCCGTTTCCTTGTGCCGCGAAGTCCTGCGACGACGATCGGTGCGCCAGGGGTGGTGAGCATGCTGGGAATCGGGTAGATACGGACGAGTAAAACCGGGCGGTAATGCGACCGGCCGGGCCACGACTCGCGGCGAGGTGAGCTCCTCATGTCCGCACAACCGACCCAGCAGCCCAAGGTCTCCGAGCGCGAAGCGCGCCAGGTCGCCGAGGCGGCGCGCGAACAGGACTGGCGAAAGCCGAGTTTCGCGAAGGAACTCTTCCTCGGCCGCCTGCGGATGGATCTGATCCATCCGCATCCGATGCCGCCGCCCGAGGACGCGGCGCGCGGAGAGGCGTTTCTCGCCAAGCTCCGGGACTTCTGCGAGACGAAGATCGACGGCGCGCGGATCGAGCGCGAGGCGAAGATCCCCGACGAGGTGATCAACGGGCTCAAGGAGCTCGGCGCGCTCGGCATGAAGATCGACATCAAGTACGGCGGCCTCGGTCTCACCCAGGTGTACTACAACAAGGCCCTGGCGCTCGTCGGCTCGGCGAACCCGGCGATCGGCGCGCTCCTGTCGGCGCATCAGTCGATCGGCGTACCGCAGCCGCTCAAACTTTTCGGCACGCAGGAGCAGAAGGACACCTTCCTGCCGCGCCTCGCCCGTACCGACATCTCCGCCTTCCTCCTCACCGAGCCCGACGTGGGCTCCGACCCGGCCCGGCTCGCGACGACGGCTGTGCCGGACGGCGACTCGTACGTCATGGACGGCGTGAAGCTCTGGACGACGAACGGGGTGGTCGCCGACCTGCTGGTGGTGATGGCCCGCGTTCCGAAGTCCGAGGGGCACAAGGGCGGCATCACCGCCTTCGTGGTGGAGGCGGACGCCCCGGGCATCACCGTCGAGAACCGCAACGCCTTCATGGGCCTGCGCGGCCTGGAGAACGGCGTCACCCGCTTCCACCAGGTACGGGTCCCCGCCGCGAACCGCATCGGCCCCGAGGGCGCCGGCCTCAAGATCGCCCTCACCACGCTCAACACCGGCCGTCTGTCGCTGCCCGCGATGTGCGTGGGCGCGGGCAAGTGGTGCCTGAAGATCGCCCGCGAGTGGTCGTCGGTGCGCGAGCAGTGGGGCAAGCCGGTCGCCTTCCACGAGGCGGTGGGCTCGAAGATCTCCTTCATCGCCGCGACGACCTTCGCGCTCGAAGCGGTCCTCG
The DNA here is from genome assembly GCF_056836825.1 of Streptomyces sp. TRD_SC_5. Classification (NCBI taxonomy): domain Bacteria; kingdom Bacillati; phylum Actinomycetota; class Actinomycetes; order Kitasatosporales; family Streptomycetaceae; genus Streptomyces; species Streptomyces sp. TRD_SC_5. The sequence goes on from NZ_JBWZZS010000001.1 coordinate 5,404,585, forward strand.
ACCTGTCCTCGCAGATGGCCGACGAGGACCGTAACGACATCCGCATCGAGGCGGCCCTCGCCAAGCTGTACGGCAGCGAAATGGCCTGCCTGATGGCCGACGAGCTGGTCCAGATCCGAGGCGGCCGCGGGTTCGAGACGGCGGATTCCCTGGCGGCGCGCGGCGAGCGGGCCGTCCCCGCGGAGCAGATCCTGCGCGACCTGCGCATCAACCGGATCTTCGAGGGCTCGACCGAGATCATGCACCTGCTCATCGCGCGCGAGGCGGTCGACGCCCACCTGAAGGTGGCGGGCGACATCATCGACCCCGACAAGCCGCTGTCGGCGAAGGCCAAGGCGGGCGCGAACGCGGCCGGCTTCTACGCCAAGTGGCTGCCGAAGCTGGTGACGGGACCGGGCCAGCTCCCGCGTTCGTACGCCGAGTTCCACCCGGCCGGGCACCCGGACCTCTCGGTCCACCTCCGCTACGCCGAACGCACGGCACGCAAGCTCGCCCGCTCCACCTTCTACGCGATGTCGCGCTGGCAGGGCCGCATGGAGACGAAGCAGGGCTTTCTCGGCCGGATCGTCGACATCGGCGCGGAGCTGTTCGCGATGAGCGCGGCGTGCGTACGCGCCGAACTCCTGCGTACGACGTCGGACCACGGCCGCGAGGCGTACCAACTGGCCGACGTCTTCTGCCGCCAGTCCCGCATCCGGACGGAAGAGCTCTTCAACCGGCTGTGGACCAACACCGACGACCTCGACAACAAGGTCGTCAAGGGCGTTCTGTCCGGTACGTACACCTGGCTGGAGCAGGGCGTCGTCGATCCGAGCGGCGAGGGCCCCTGGATCGCCGAGGCGGCCCCCGGCCCCTCGCAACGGGAGAACGTCCACCGCCCGATCCGCTGAGGAACCGGGAAGCTCGGCGGTGGCGGCGACCAGCAGGTCGACCGCCCCCGCCGAGCGGTGCTCGCCACCCGACCTCGGTGAACGGGGAGCGCGCGACGACGCCTTCCTGCGGCCGGCGGTGCGGGGCCGTCCGTATGTCCAAAGGGCGAAACGGCCGAGGGCCACCGCGCCGCACGCGGCAGGATGGGGTCCCGTGACCGTCGTAGACATCCCCGGCTCCAAGTCCGTCACCGCGCGCGCCCTCTTCCTCGCCGCCGCGGCCGCCGGAACCACCACCCTCCTGCGCCCCCTGCGCTCGGACGACACCGAGGGCTTCGCCGAGGGGCTCGGGCGGCTCGGGTACCGGCTGGAGCGCGGGCCCGACGCCTGGCGCGTCGAGGGCCGCCCGGCGGGGCCCGCCGTCGGCGAGGCCGATGTCTACTGCCGCGACGGCGCCACCACCGCCCGCTTCCTGCCCACGCTCGCCGCCGCCGGCGCGTCCGGCACGTACCGCTTCGACGCGTCGCCGCAAATGCGCCGCCGCCCGCTCGCCCCGCTCACCGAAGCGCTGCGCGCGCTCGGCGTCGACCTGCGTCACGAGGAGACCGAGGGGCACCACCCGCTGCGCATCGCGGCCGCCGGCATCAAGGGCGGCGAAGTGACCCTGGACGCGGGGGAGTCGTCGCAGTACCTGACCGCGCTCCTGATGCTCGGCCCGCTCACCGCCGAGGGCCTGCGCATCACCGTCACCGACCTCGTCTCGGCGCCGTACGTCGAGATCACGCTCGCGATGATGCGCCACTTCGGCGCCGAAGTGACGCGCGAGGGCAGCACTTTCACCGTCCCGCCCGGCGGCTACCGCGCGACGACGTACGCCGTCGAGCCCGACGCCTCCACCGCGAGCTACTTCTTCGCTGCGGCAGCGATCTACCCCGGCCGCGAGGTCACGGTCCCGGGGCTCGGCGCGGGTGCGCTCCAGGGTGACCTGCGCTTCGTCGACGTACTGGAGCGGATGGGCGCGGAGGTCCGTGTCACGGCGGACAGTACGACGGTCCGGGGCACCGGCGCCCTGGGCGGCCTCACGGTCAACATGCGCGACATCTCCGACACCATGCCGACGCTGGCCGCCATCGCGCCCTACGCCGAGGGTCCGGTCCGTATCGAGGACGTGGCCAACACGCGCGTGAAGGAGTGCGACCGGCTGGAGGCGTGCGCGGAGAATCTGCGCCGGATGGGCATCACGGTCGCCACCGGCCCCGACTGGATCGAAATCCACCCCGGCACGCCCCGCCCGGCCGAGATCGCCACGCACGGCGACCACCGCATGGCGATGTCCTTCTCGGTCACCTCACTGCGCACCGCACCCGGGGTCACGTTCGACGACCCCGGCTGTGTACGGAAGACCTTCCCGGCCTTCCACGAGGCCTTCGCGGCGCTTCAGCGCGCCTGGTAGCCCCCGACGAACGCCCACCACGCCTCGCGCGCGATACGAAGGTGTCCCGGCCGGGACCCTCACACGCCGACGGTTCCGTCGATGCCCTCGCGGAGGAAGTCTGCGTGGCCGTTGTGCCGGGCGTACTCGTGCAGCATGTGCAGCATCACCAGCCGCAGCGACACGTCCTCGCCCGTTCTGGCCCGGTAGCCCGTCACGTCCAGCGACTGCGCCTGTCGCTCGACGCGGCGCGCGTGCTCCACCTCCGCCTGCCAGGCGTCGAACGCCTCCGAGCGCGTGGCGGCAGTCGCGTCGTACGCCACCTGGAAGTCACCCTCGTCCGACCACACAAGTCCTATGTCCTCGCCGCTGATCACCCGCCGGAACCACGCCCGTTCCACCTCCGCCATGTGCCGCACCAGACCCAGCAGCGACAGCGCCGACGGCGGCATCGACTGTTTCCGCAGGTCCTCGTCGGTCAGCCCCTCGCACTTCATGGCGAGCGTCGCCCGGTGGTGGTCGAGGAAGGCGCGCAGCGTCTCGCGCTCACCCGCGGCGACAGGCGGGGCGATGCGTGCGGTGGTCAAGGCAAGCTCCATTTCGTACGGGCGGATGAGCGGCCGGGGGCGGCGCCTGTGGCGCGGGCCGCGCCCGTGCACCACAATCGTGCATTCACCCACGCATCAACAGAACCAGAGGTCACGCATGTTCGGGGCGGGAAAGCACAGCAGGCGGCGGCGTGGGACGGCGCTGGTGGTGGGCGGGGTCCTGTTCGCGGGCGCGGTCGCGTGCGGCGGCGGCGAGGGCGGCGACGGCGCTCAGGACGACAAGAAGCCCAGCGGCAAAGCCACCGCGAGCGCGAAGGGGCCCAAGGCGCTCACCGAGGCGCAGCTCACCGCCGCCTCCTTCACCGACGGCGAGACGGTCGGCAAGTACACCGCGTCCGAGTTCACCCTCGGTGCTCCCCACGGCAGCGACTACACCGCCGACCCCGCCGTCTGCCAGCCCCTCGTCAGCCTCGCCGCCGACGTGACCGACTACGACCTGAAGACCGAGGTCAGCCGCAAGGTCGACGTCCCCGACGAGATGCTGGGCCTCACCGTCGACGTCCAGCTCCGCTCGTACGGAAGCGGCGACGCGGCCCGCGTCATGAAGGACCTCGACAAGGCCGGCAAGGAGTGTGCCGACGGCTTCACCGAGGAGCGGGCCATCGCGAAGGGGAAGTACCTCAAGGTCGAGCCCGTCAAGGCGCCCGCGTTCGGAGCCGGCGCGGACGAGGCCAGGGCGTACCACTTCACGATTCTCGACGTGAAGGGGAAGCTCGAGCTCCACGACTACCTCACGGTCGTACGCTCCGGCTCGGCCACTCTCTCCTTCCGCGGCGACATCCTCGACACCAAGGACATCGGCGGAGTGCCCGAGGAGATCACCGACGCCCAGTGGGAGAAGTTCCGGGCGGCGGTCGGCACCAAGTGATCCGCGCGTTGTCCGTGCTCCACCGGAGGAACGAAACGGACTCGCTGTCCACCCAGTGAGCCATTGCGGCAACAATGGGGGGCATGAGCGACAGCCCAGCCCCCCTAGCCGACCCGCACATCGCCTTCGACCCGTCCGAAGGCCGCCGGGACATCGTCGTCCTCGGCTCCACCGGGTCCATCGGAACCCAGGCCATCGACCTGGTACTCCGCAACCCCGACCGCTTCCGCGTCACCGCGCTCTCCGCGGCCGGCGGCCGGGTCGGACTGCTCGCCGAGCAGGCGCGACAGTTGCGGGTCCGCAGCGTCGCGGTCGCCCGCGAGGACGCCGTGCCCGCGCTGCGCGAGGCGCTGAAGGCGCAGTACGGGAACACAGAGCCCCTTCCCGAGATCCTCGCCGGGCCCGACGCGGCCACCGAGGTCGCCGCCTCCCCGTGCCACACCGTGCTCAACGGCATCACCGGCTCCATCGGCCTCGCGCCGACCCTCGCCGCCCTCGAAGCCGGCCGCACCCTCGCGCTCGCCAACAAGGAGTCGCTGATCGTCGGCGGCCCGCTCGTGAAGGCGCTCGCCAAGCCCGGCCAGATCATCCCGGTCGACTCCGAGCACGCCGCGCTCTTCCAGGCGCTGGCCGGCGGCACCCGCGCCGATGTCCGCAAGCTCGTCGTCACCGCTTCCGGCGGCCCCTTCCGCGGACGTACGAAGGCCGAACTGGCCAACGTCACCCGCGAGGACGCCCTCGCGCACCCCACCTGGGCCATGGGACCGGTGATCACGGTCAATTCGGCCACCCTGGTCAACAAGGGGCTGGAGGTCATCGAGGCGCACCTCCTCTACGACATTCCCTTCGACCGCATCGAGGTCGTCGTCCACCCCCAGTCGTACGTTCACTCGATGGTGGAATTCACCGACGGTTCGACGCTCGCCCAGGCGACGCCGCCCGACATGCGCGGTCCGATCGCCATCGGCATCGGCTGGCCCGAGCGCGTCCCGGACGCCGCCCCCGCCTTCGACTGGTCCAAGGCGTCGACGTGGGAGTTCCACCCGCTCGACAACGACGCGTTCCCCTCCGTGGGACTCGCCCGTCACGTCGGTACGCTCGCGGGCACCGCCCCCGCGGTGTTCAATGCCGCGAACGAGGAGTGCGTCGACGCGTTTCTCGCGGGACGGCTGCCGTTCACAGGAATCGTGGATACGGTCGCCGAAGTAGTGGCCGAGCACGGCACCCCCCGTACGGGAACCTCGCTCACGGTCGCGGACGTCCTGGAAGCCGAGACCTGGGCACGGGCCCGGGCCCGCGAAATCGCAGCACAGGCAGCAAATCCAGCACCACAGGCAGCAGTACAGGCAACAGCGGAGGCTCGCGCATGACGACGATCCTGTTGACGGTCCTCGGGATAGTCATCTTCTTTGTCGGGCTGCTGGTCTCCATCGCCTGGCACGAGCTCGGTCACCTCTCGACCGCCAAGCTCTTCGGCGTACGCGTGCCGCAGTACATGGTCGGTTTCGGCCCGACCATCTGGTCCCGGCACAAGGGCGAGACGGAGTACGGCATCAAGGCGATCCCGCTCGGCGGCTACATCCGCATGATCGGGATGTTCCCGCCGGGAGCCGACGGGAAGATCGAGGCCAGGTCGACCTCCCCGTGGCGCGGCATGATCGAGGACGCCCGTTCGGCGGCGTACGAGGAACTGCGGCCCGGCGACGAGACCCGCCTCTTCTACACGCGCAAGCCGTGGAAGCGCACGATCGTGATGTTCGCCGGCCCCTTCATGAACCTGATCCTCGCCGTGGCGATCTTCCTCGGCGTCTTCATGACGATCGGGCTGAACCAGCAGACCACCACGGTCGACACCGTCGTTCCCTGCGTCGTCGCGCAGAGCGAGAACCGCGACTGCCGCAAGAGTGACCCCGCGTCGCCCGCCAAGGCCGCCGGTCTGGAGAAGGGCGACAAGATCGTCGCTTTCAACGGCAAGCCCGTCGAGGACTGGACCGCCCTGTCGGACCGTATCCGCGAGACCATCGGCCCCGCCTCCATCACGGTCGAGCGCGACGGCCGCGAGCAGGTCCTCCAGGCGAACCTGATCGCCAACAAGGTGGCCAAGAAGGACGCCCAGGGCCAGCCCGTCGCCGACCAGTACGTCAAGGCAGGCTACCTCGGCTTCGGCCCCGGCACGGCCGTCACCCCGCTGTCCTTCACGGACTCGCTGGACCGGATGGGCGTCATGATCGAGTCCGGTGTCGACTCACTCATCGCTCTGCCGTCCAAGGTCCCCGACCTGTGGAACGCGGCATTCAACGGCGAGGAGCGCAAGGCCGACTCCCCGATGGGCGTCGTCGGCGCGGCCCGCGTGGGCGGCGAGATCCTCGGGCTCGGGCTGCCCATGGAGAACACCGTCGGGATGATGCTGTTCCTCATCGCGGGCTTCAACCTCTCGCTCTTCCTCTTCAACATGCTTCCGCTCCTGCCGCTCGACGGCGGGCACATCGCGGGGGCCCTGTGGGAGTCGCTGAGGCGCAATGTGGCGAAGGTCTTCCGGCGGCCCGACCCGGGTCCCTTCGACGTCGCCAAGCTGATGCCCGTCGCCTACGTCGTCGCCGGGATCTTCATCTGCTTCACCGCGCTCGTACTGGTGGCCGACGTGGTGAACCCGGTTCGGATCTCCTGACTCCGCCGGAACTCCTGCCGCCCATCGGGTGGACATGCGGACGCAAGGTGCTCCGGGCTTTCGAGGTGACGTAACCTCGGAGTCCGGAGCCCGCCGATCTCGGGACCTTGATCCACACCTTGGGGTTGCACAGCAGATGACTGCAATTTCTCTCGGAATGCCATCCGTTCCGACGAAGCTCGCCGACCGAAGGGTCAGCCGCAAGATCCAGGTCGGATCAGTGGCCGTCGGCGGGGACGCACCCGTCTCGGTGCAGTCGATGACGACCACCAGGACGTCCGACATCGGCGCGACGCTCCAGCAGATCGCGGAGCTGACCGCCTCGGGCTGCCAGATCGTACGCGTGGCCTGTCCCACCCAGGACGACGCCGACGCCCTCGCGACCATCGCGCGCAAGTCGCAGATCCCGGTGATCGCGGACATCCACTTCCAGCCGAAGTACGTCTTCGCGGCGATCGACGCCGGCTGCGCGGCGGTCCGGGTGAACCCGGGCAACATCAAGCAGTTCGACGACAAGGTGAAGGAGATCGCCAAGGCGGCCTCCGCCACCGGCACCCCGATCCGCATCGGCGTGAACGCCGGATCGCTGGACGCGCGACTGCTCGCGAAGTACGGCAAGGCCACCCCGGAGGCGCTCGTCGAGTCCGCCCTGTGGGAAGCCTCCCTCTTCGAGGAGCACGGCTTCGGCGACATCAAGATCTCGGTCAAGCACAACGACCCGGTCGTGATGGTCAACGCCTACCGGCAGCTCGCCGCCCAGTCCGACTACCCGCTGCACCTCGGTGTGACGGAGGCCGGACCGGCCTTCCAGGGCACCATCAAGTCGGCCGTCGCCTTCGGCGCGCTGCTCAGCGAGGGCATCGGCGACACCATCCGCGTCTCGCTGTCCGCGCCGCCCGTCGAAGAGGTCAAGGTCGGCCTCCAGATCCTCGAGGCGCTCAACCTCAAGCAGCGCCGCCTGGAGATCGTCTCCTGCCCGTCCTGCGGCCGCGCCCAGGTGGACGTCTACAAGCTCGCCGACCAGGTGGCCGCCGGTCTCGACGGCCTCGAGGTCCCGCTGCGCGTCGCCGTCATGGGCTGCGTCGTCAACGGCCCCGGCGAGGCCCGCGAGGCCGACCTCGGTGTCGCCTCCGGCAACGGCAAGGGTCAGATCTTCGTCAAGGGCGAGGTCATCAAGACCGTCCCCGAGTCGAAGATCGTCGAGACCCTCATCGAAGAGGCGATGAAGATCGCCGAGCAGATGGAGAAGGACGGAATCATGTCGGGCGAGCCCGAGGTCTCCGTCAGCAGCTGACCCGGCCTCCCCGCACTACGACGCAACGGAGCCCCGCCCCCCGCGGGGCTCCGTTCCGTTTTGCGGCGTCCCGAAGGAGCGCCCGGTAGAGTGCGGAGATCAGCAGACCGTACGGTGAGGCCCCTCACGTGTTGACTCAGACCACTACCCGGGTCCTCGGCCCCGGCGAACTCGGCGCCGCGCTCGCCATCCTCGAGAGCGAGCCCGTCACCAACGCCTTCGTGACCTCGCGCGTCCAGGCCGCCGGCCTCGACCCGTGGCGCCTCGGCGGCGAGATGTGGGGCTGGTACGCCGACGGGCGGCTCCGCTCGCTCTGCTACTCCGGCGCCAACCTGGTCCCGATCTGCGCGACCCCCGAAGCGGTACGCGGCTTCGCCGACCGCGCCCGCAGGGCCGGCCGCCGCTGCTCGTCGATCGTCGGCCCCGCCGAGGCCACCGGACAGCTGTGGCAGCTGCTGGAACCCAGCTGGGGCCCGGCCCGCGACGTACGCCCGCACCAGCCGCTCATGGTCACCGAGCAGCCCTCGCCCGACGTCCGGCCCGACCTCCGCGTCCGTCGCATCCGCAAGGCCGAGATGGACGTGATCATGCCCGCCTGCGTGTCGATGTTCACCGAGGAGGTCGGCGTCTCGCCGCTCGCGGGCGACGGCGGACTGCTCTACCAGGCGCGGGTCGCCGAACTCGTCGCCGCCGGGCGGTCGTTCGCCCGTATCGAGGACGGCAAGGTCGTCTTCAAGGCGGAGATCGGCGCCGCGACCTCGCAGGCCTGCCAGATCCAGGGCGTCTGGGTGGCCCCCGAATTCCGCGGTCAGGGACTGTCCGAGACCGGCATGGCGGCCGTGCTGCGCTACGCGCTGGCCGACATCGCGCCCGTCGTCAGCCTGTACGTCAACGACTTCAACACGGCGGCGCGCGCGTCGTACCGCCGGGTCGGGTTCCGCGAGGTCGGCGCGTTTATGAGCGTGTTGTTCTGACGTTGCCTCGAAGTAGGGTGCGCTGCATGGCACCTCTTTCCGGGGGCGGACCCCAGACCCCCGCCGTAGCGATCGCACCCGTCGATCTCGCCGCGCGCGTGGACGAGGCGCTCGCCGTACAGGCCCTCGCCTTCGGGCTCACCGACGACGAGATCGGTGTACGCCGTCACATCGTCCTGCGGCACCTGCTGAGCCCCGGAGCGCGGGCGCTCGGCGCCACGACGCCCGACGGACGGCTCGTCGGCTTCGTCTACGGGATGCCCAACGACCGTACGCACTGGTGGTCCACCGTCGTCGAGCCGTACCTGCGCCACACCGGCAACGACGACTGGCTCGACGACTCCTTCGTCATCACCGAACTGCACGTCGCCCCCACCCACCAGGCACGCGGCATCGGCCGTGAGCTGATCACCACCATCACGGACACCGCGGGGCAGCCCCGTTCGATCCTCTCCGCGATCGACATCGAGAGCCCGGCCCGCGGCCTGTACCGGGCGCTGGGTTACGTCGATCTGGCACGCCAGGTCCACTTCCCGAGCGCCCCCAGGCCGTACGCCGTGATGGGCGCGCCCCTCCCGCTGCGCCGTAACGGCCAGTAACGGATTTCCCGTGCCTGGGCCGCCCGGCTAACCTCCTAGCCATCACACTTTTCTTCGCAGGAGTTCACCATGGCCCAGGTCCAGCGCATGTCCCGTCTGATGGTCAAGACACTGCGTGACGACCCGGCGGACGCCGAGACGCTCAGCCACAAGCTGCTGGTGCGCGCCGGATACGTCCGCCGGAACGCGGCGGGGATCTGGACCTGGCTCCCGCTGGGCAAGAAGGTCCTCGACAACATCTCGCGCGTCGTGCGCGAGGAGATGGACGACATCGGGGCCCAGGAGGTGCTGCTCCCCGCGCTGCTGCCCAAGGAGGCGTACGAGGCGAGCGGCCGCTGGGAGGAGTACGGCGACCTGCTGTTCCGCCTCAAGGACCGCAAGGGCGCCGACTACCTGCTCGGCCCGACGCACGAAGAGATCTTCACGCAGACGGTCAAGGACCAGTGCACGTCCTACAAGGACCTGCCGGTGATGCTCTACCAGATCCAGGTCAAGTACCGCGACGAGGCGCGTCCGCGCTCCGGCGTGCTGCGCGGCCGTGAGTTCCACATGAAGGACTCGTACTCCTTCGACACGACGGACGAGGGCCTCGCCGAGTCCTACGCGCTGCACCGCGCCGCGTACCAGAAGATCTTCGCGCGCCTCGGCCTCGACTACCGCATCGTCTCCGCCGTGTCCGGCGCGATGGGCGGCTCGGCGTCCGAGGAGTTCCTGGCCCCGGCGGCGGCCGGCGAGGACACCTTCGTGGACTGCCCGGCGTGCGACTACGCCGCCAACACGGAGGCCGTCACCTTCAGCGCCGCCGCTGTCGCCGCCGCGTACGACGACGCGGAGCACGGCCCGGTCGTGGAGCTGGACACCCCCGACACCCCGACGATCGAGACCCTCGCCGACCACCTGGGCGTACCGGCCTCGGCGACCCTCAAGAACCTGCTGGTCAAGGTCGACGGCGAGATCGTCGCCGTCGGCATCCCCGGTGACCGCGAGGTCGACCTGGGCAAGCTCGGCGAGCACCTGGCGCCCGCCGTGGTCGAGCTGGTCACGGCCGAGGACTTCGTGGGCCGCCCCGATCTCGTACGCGGCTACGTCGGCCCGCAGGGCCTGGAGAAGGTCCGCTACATCGCCGACCCGCGCGTCGCCGCCGGCACTGCCTGGATCACCGGCGCCAACAAGCAGGACAAGCACGCGAAGAACGTCGTCGCGGGCCGTGACTTCGAGGTCGACGACTACCTGGACGTCGTGGTCGTCGAAGAGGGCGACCCCTGCCCGAACTGCGGTACCGGCCTCAAGCTGGATCGCGCGATCGAGATCGGCCACATCTTCCAGCTCGGCCGCAAGTACGCCGACACCTTCCAGCTCGACGTGCTCGGCCAGCAGGGCAAGCCGGTCCGCGTGACCATGGGCTCGTACGGCATCGGCGTCTCGCGCGCCGTGGCCGCGCTCGCCGAGCAGTCCGCCGACGACAAGGGCCTGTGCTGGCCCGCCGAGATCGCGCCGGCCGACGTGCACGTGGTCGCCGCGGGCAAGGCGCTCCAGACCGAGCTGGCCGTCGAGGTCGCGGAGAAGCTGGGCGCGGCGGGTCTGCGCGTGCTGGTCGACGAGCGTCCGGGTGTCTCGCCGGGCGTGAAGTTCACGGACGCCGAGCTCATCGGCGTACCGAAGATCCTGGTGGCGGGCCGCCGCAGCGCCGAGGGCGTCGTGGAGCTCAAGGACCGCCGCACGGGCGAGCGCGAGGAGCTGACGGTCGACGAGGCGATCGCCCGCCTGACCGCCTGACCCGTCAGCAGTAACGAAACGCCACGAGGGCCCCGCGCGACCGCGCGGGGCCCTCGTTTTCGCTGCTCAGCGGTAGGAGTCGATGAGCCTCGACAGATGGCGGCCCGCGATCTCCAGCGGCTCCTCGCTCCGGGAGACGACATCTTCAAGCGGGACATGGTCGAGGTCTTCAAGAAGGGTGCGGTCCGGTAGGTCCGGCTACAGCCAGCCGGCGAACTCCAGCAGGAGTTCCGCGTCCTGGTGGCGGCCGGCCGCGGTCGCCCGTACGCCCGACTCCACCGCACGGAACAGCGTCCACCCGTGCAGCCGGGCCCGGTCCACGTCCAGGGAGTCGGCGAGCTTGTTCACCCGGCGGCGTGCGCCGGACGCGCCCGCCGCCGTCGCGACGAGGTCCTCGACCCGGTCGCGGACCAGCCGGGCCAGGTCGTACGCCCGCTCGCCGACCAGCGGATCGGGCCCGACGGCCAGCCACGGCGCCCGGTCGCCGGCGAGCACCTTGCCCTGCCTGAAATTGCCGTGCAGGAGCAGGAGTTCGGCTTCGGACGAGGTCAGTTCGTCGCGGGCCGCCAGGGCGGCTTCGACCAGTGGGGCCAGTTCCGGGCCGGCGGCGCGCATCGGCGCCGCCTGGCGGGCCGTGCGCTCGGTGACGGTCTCGAAAGGGTGGTCCGGGGGCGGCTCGATCCACAGCCGGCGTACGATCCCGGCCGCCTCCAGCAGTGCCTTGGCCTCCGGCAGGGAACGCAGCGAGACCTCGGAGTGCAGCCGCTCCAGGAGCAGTTCACCGGCCTTGGCGTCCCCGTCGAGCAGCTGGACCGCGCCCCAGCCGTCCCAGTGCGCCAGCGCCGCGCGCTCCAGGGCGGGCGCCGCCGCCCCGGGGGCGATCTTGAGGGCGGCCTGGGTGCCGTCCTGCTGCCGTACGAGGACGACAAGGCTGCTTCTGCCGCCGGGATTCTGCACCCGTTCGACCGTCAGATTCCGCCGGGTCACGGCCTCTTCGGCCAGCTCGGGCAACTGCCCGAGCCAGTCGGCGGCCACGTCCGGGTACACCTCGCCGAGCGCTCGTACGAGACGCTGCGGCGGTTCGAAAAGCATGCGTGTGGTGTCCCCTTCAAAGGCCAGTTCAAAAGCCGGTTCGAAAGCCGGTTCAAAGCTCACTGCTTGCGGCTCACGGCCGGGGTGGTCAGCTCGGCAAGCCCAGGAAAGGCTACGCCGCGTCCCCGCCAGCGCACGGCCCGCACCGCTGCCTCCCGCAGCGCCCCCGCCGCCTCGCGCCGGAGCGGGCCCGCGGCGGCGCGTACGACATCGGAGTAGACTCCGGCCACCCGGTCCTCCAGCTCGGCTGCGAGCCGTACCGCCGCTCCCGCGTCGGGCACCGGGAACGGCAGGGCGTACGCGGCGGCCGCGGCCACCGGGGTGGCGCCCAGGTCGCGCACGGTCCGCTCCAGCGCGTCGCGCCGCGAACGGTGGGCGTCGTACGCCTCCCGCGCCTCGTCCCGGCGCTCGTCGGCGACCCGGCCGCCGACCACCCCGTACCCGTACACGGCGGCGTGCTCGGCGGCCAGCGCGGCCTGCACGGCCTCCACCGCCTGCATGGCGGTCGGCGTCCCGCTCACCCGTCGCTCCCTTCGGTCAGCAGATATACGTGGGCCGCGCCGGCCGCGGCGACGGACGCCAGCAGCCGCGCCAGCTCCGGCGGCGCTTCGACGAGAGCCGCGGTGTGCGCGTCGGCGGCGCGCTGCTCCTCGGCGGCGAGCGCCTTGAGCGCGGCCCTGCGTTCGGCGGCGACGGCCGGGGGCGCGCCCGCACGGCCCGTCGCACCCTTGCCCCGCAGCGCGTCCGCCTGCCTGGCCACCGCTTCGCGCAGCGGCGCCAGCCGCTCCGCGACGGAAGGATGGGCGGCGACGACGGCGTCGTAGTGCGCCAGCAGCGTCTGCCGGGCCCGCGAGGAACGCTTGCGCAGCCCGGTCTCCGCTCGCGCGGCGGCGGCCACGGCTTCGGCCGTCGATCCTTCCCTGCCACGCGGGGCCGAATCCTGCGCACACCCACCGGTCAGCAGCGCGACGGCAGCGGCCCCGGTCGCGGCGAGCGCACCCCTGCGTGTGGTTTCCGTGCGCCGCACCTGTGTCTCCCTCGGGCCTCTGCGGTGATCACCGCAGGCGAGCGTACCTGCGGCTCCCCGGCACACTGACGGCAACACCCCTCGGGACCGGATACCCTTTGATCTGACACGCGACGACACGCGACGATCCACACAACAGCACACGCGGCCGAGGAGTCACCCGGATGAGCACCACCCAGAGCGACAGGCTGCGCGCACTCGTGGAACCACTGGTCGGCGCAGAGGGCCTCGATCTGGAAGACATCGAGGTGTCCCGGGCAGGCAGACGCCGCCAGCTGAGGATTGTCGTGGACTCCGACGAAGGCGTGGAACTCGACGCCTGTGCCGAACTGAGCCGCGCCATCTCCGAGAAGCTCGACGAGACGGACGCGATGGGCGAGGGCGAGTACGTCCTCGAAGTCAGCTCCCCGGGCGCCGACCGCCCGCTGTCGGAGCACCGCCACTACGTACGGGCCACCGGCCGCCTCGTCAAGCTGACGCTGAACGACGCCACCGAGCTGGTCGCACGCATTCTGACCGTGGACGACGAGGGGCTCGACCTCGAAGTGCCGGGCGTGAAGGGCCGCAAGCCCACCGCCCGCCGGGTCGCCTTCGCGGACATCGCCAAGGCCCGGGTGGAGATCGAGTTCAGCCGCAAGGACAAGAAGGAAGAGGAGGCGTAGCCATGGATATCGACGTAAAGCTCCTGAAGGGCTTGGCGAAGGAAAAGGAGATCTCCTTCGACCTGATGGTCGAGGCGATCGAATCGGCCCTCCTCATCGCGTACCACCGCACCGAGGGAAGCCACCGCCGCGCGCGCGTGGAGCTCAACCGCGAGAGCGGCCATGTGACGGTCTGGGCGAAGGAAGACCCGGCCGATCTCGAAGAGGGCCAGGAGCCCAAGGACTTCGACGACACCCCGTCCGACTTCGGACGGATCGCGGCCAGCACCGCCAAGCAGGTCATCCTCCAGCGTCTGCGCGACGCCGAGGACGACCGGACCTTCGGCGAGTACGCGGGCCACGAGGGCGATGTCGTCACCGGCGTCGTGCAGCAGGGCAGGGATCCCAAGAACGTCCTGGTCGACATCGGCAAGCTGGAAGCCATCCTGCCGGTGCAGGAGCAGGTGCCGGGCGAGGAGTACACCCACGGCTTGCGGCTGCGTTCGTACGTCGTACGGGTGGCCAAGGGCATGCGCGGCCCGTCCGTGACGCTCTCGCGTACCCACCCGAACCTGGTGAAGAAGCTCTTCGCGCTCGAGGTCCCGGAGATCGCCGACGGCTCGGTCGTCATCGAGGCCATCGCCCGCGAGGCAGGCCACCGCTCCAAGATCGCCGTACGGTCGACGCGCTCGGGTCTGAACCCCAAGGGCGCCTGCATCGGCCCGATGGGCGGCCGTGTGCGCAATGTCATGGCCGAGCTGCACGGCGAGAAGATCGACATCGTCGACTGGTCGGACGACCCGGCCGAGATGGTCGCGAACGCCCTGTCGCCCGCGCGCGTCAGCAAGGTCGAGGTCGTCGACATGGCGGCCCGCTCCGCCCGGGTCACCGTGCCCGACTACCAGCTGTCGCTCGCCATCGGCAAGGAGGGCCAGAACGCCCGCCTCGCCGCCCGGCTGACCGGCTGGCGCATCGACATCCGTTCTGACACCGAGCAGCCGTCGGACCAGGACTGAGACAAGTTTTACGACAACATCCGTTCGATTATTGCCCCCATGGGGTGACGTCGCCGCGGGGAGGTAGACTTAATAGTGTCTGGCCGGACGCATGCCCGCGTGTGCCCTGAGCGAACCTGTGTGGGATGCCGGGAGCGAGCGGCCAAGCGCGAACTGCTGCGCATCGTGGAGATCGAGGGCGAATGTGTCCCCGATCCTCGCGGTACGCTGCCCGGCCGGGGTGCGTACATTCACCCCGCCCCTGCCTGTCTCGCCCTGGCGGTCCGCCGCCGGGCGTTTCCCCGGGCCTTTCGGGGCCGGGCACCGCTCGACACAACGGCACTCAGCCAGTTTGTCGAGCAGGCAACAGCTACACCGTAAGAAGAGAACGGCACGGATAACCGTGCGGTCAGGTACCTCGCGAGTTGGAAGTAGGTCGAGATTGCGATGAGCACTCGATGAGTACGCGATGAGTACGCCCATGAAGTAGCGACGGTCCGGCGGTAACCCGGACCTAAAAGGAGCGAAGTGGCAAAGGTCCGGGTATACGAACTCGCCAAGGAGTTCGGTGTTGAGAGCAAGGTCGTCATGGCCAAGCTCCAAGAACTTGGTGAATTCGTCCGTTCGGCGTCCTCGACGATCGAGGCGCCGGTTGTACGCAAACTGACTGACGCACTGCAGGGTCCCGGCGGCAACGCCGGCAAGTCCGCAGCAAAGCCGGGTGCGCCTCGTAAGGCAGCGCCCGCCAAGCCGTCCGCGGCTACCCCCTCGTCTGCGCCTTCACCGGCCCAGGCGGCACGTCCCGGCGCTCCGAAGCCCGGCGCACCGGCCCCCAAGCCGGCCGCGGCCGAGGCTCCGGCCGCCACCCCCGAGTCGGGAACGGCGGCGTCCGCGCCGTCCGGCGCCCCGCGTCCGGGTCCGAAGCCCGCACCGGCCAAGCCCGCTCCGGCGGCCCCGGTGCCCGCGGCGGAGTTCTCCGCGCCCGAGCCGGCCCAGCAGACCGCGCCGGCTGCCCCCGCGCAGCCGCAGCAGGCCCCGCGTCCCGCGGGTGCCACGCCCGGCCCGCGTCCGGCCCGTCCGGCCCCGGCCGGCGGTCAGCGTGACGGTGGTGCCCGCGAGGGTGGCCAGCGTGACGCCGGCCAGCGTGACGACCGCCGTGGTGGCGAGCGCCCCGCCCGCCCCGGTGGCCAGCAGGCCCCCCGTCCCGGTGGTGCCCGTCCCGCGGGTCCCCGTCCGGGCAACAACCCGTTCACCTCTGGTGGCTCCACCGGTATGGCGCGTCCGCAGACGCCCCGTCCGGGTGGCGCCCCGCGTCCCGGCGGCGCCGGTGCCCCCGGTGGCGCCCCGCGTCCGCAGGGTGCTCCCGGCGGCGCTCCGCGCCCGCAGGGTCAGGGTGGCGCACGTCCTTCCCCGGGCGGCATGCCCCGTCCGCAGGGCGGCGCCCCGCGTCCGGGTGGTGCTCCGGGCGGTAACCGTCCGAACCCCGGCATGATGCCGCAGCGTCCCGCGGCCAGCCCCCGTCCCGGTGGCGGTCCTGGCGGCGGTGGCCGCGGTCCTGGCGGCCCCGGTGGCCGTCCGGCCGGCGGTGGCGGCGGCGGTCGTCCCGGTGGCGGCGGCTTCGCCGGCCGTCCGGCCGGTCCCGGTGGTGGCGGTGGCGGCTTCGCCGGCCGTCCCGGTGGTCCCGGTGGCGGTGGCGGCGCTGGTCGTCCCGGCGGTGGCGGCGGCTTCGGCGGTCGTCCCGGCTTCGGTGGACGTCCCGGCGGCCCCGGTGCCCGTGGTGGCACACAGGGCGCGTTCGGCCGTCCCGGCGGTCCCGCGCGTCGCGGTCGTAAGTCGAAGAGGCAGAGGCGCCAGGAGTACGAGGCCATGCAGGCCCCGTCGGTAGGCGGCGTCATGCTGCCTCGCGGCAACGGACAGACCGTCCGCCTGTCGCGCGGTGCCTCGCTCACCGACTTCGCCGAGAAGATCAACGCCAACCCGGCGTCGCTCGTCGGCGTGATGATGAACCTCGGCGAGATGGTCACTGCTACGCAGTCCGTCTCCGACGAGACTCTGAAGCTGCTCGCGGACGAGATGAACTTCATCCTCGAGATCGTCAGCCCGGAGGAAGAGGACCGCGAGCTTCTCGAGTCCTTCTCCATCGAGTTCGGCGAGGACGAGGGCGGCGAGGAAATGCTCGTCTCCCGTCCGCCGGTCGTGACCGTCATGGGTCACGTCGACCACGGTAAGACCCGACTGCTGGACGCGATCCGCAAGACGAACGTCGTTGCGGGCGAGGCCGGCGGTATTACGCAGCACATCGGTGCGTACCAGGTCGCCACCGAGGTCAACGGTGAAGAGCGCGCCATCACCTTCATCGACACCCCCGGTCACGAGGCGTTCACCGCCATGCGTGCCCGTGGTGCGAAGTCCACCGACATCGCGATCCTCGTGGTCGCGGCGAACGACGGTGTGATGCCGCAGACGATCGAGGCGCTGAACCACGCCAAGGCGGCCAACGTGCCGATCGTGGTCGCGGTCAACAAGATCGACGTCGAGGGTGCCGACCCGACCAAGGTGCGCGGTCAGCTCACCGAGTTCGGTCTGGTGGCCGAGGAGTACGGCGGCGACACGATGTTCGTCGACATCTCCGCGCGCCAGGGCCTCAACATCGAGCAGCTGCTCGAAGCCGTGGTCCTCACCGCCGACGCGTCGCTCGACCTCCGGGCGAACGCCGAGATGGACGCGCAGGGTATCGCCATCGAGGCCCACCTCGACAAGGGCCGCGGCGCCGTCGCCACCGTGCTCGTCCAGCGCGGAACGCTCCGCGTCGGTGACACGATGGTCGCGGGTGACGCCTACGGCCGAGTCCGCGCCATGCTCGACGACAACGGCAACAACGTCGAGGAAGCGGGTCCGTCGACCCCCGTCCTGGTCCTGGGTCTCACCAACGTCCCCGGCGCCGGCGACAACTTCCTGGTCGTCGACGAGGACCGTACGGCCCGCCAGATCGCCGAGAAGCGTGCTGCGCGTGAGCGCAACGCCGCCTTCGCCAAGCGCACCCGCCGGGTGTCCCTCGAGGACCTCGACAAGGTGCTCAAGGCCGGTCTGGTCCAGGACCTCAACATCATCATCAAGGGCGACGCGTCCGGTTCGGTGGAGGCTCTCGAGTCCTCGCTGCTCCAGCTCGACGTCGGTGAAGAGGTTGAGATCCGGGTCCTGCACCGCGGTGTGGGTGCGGTCACCGAGTCCGACATCGACCTGGCGATGGGCTCCGACGCCATCGTCATCGGCTTCAACGTCCGAGCTGCCGGCCGCGCCGCGCAGATGGCGGACCGTGAAGGCGTGGATGTCCGGTACTACTCGGTCATCTACCAGGCGATCGAAGAGATCGAAGCAGCCCTCAAGGGCATGCTCAAGCCGGAGTACGAAGAGGTCGAGCTCGGTACGGCGGAGATCCGCGAGGTCTTCCGCTCGTCCAAGCTGGGCAACATCGCCGGTGTTCTCGTCCGCTCCGGAGAGGTCAAGCGCAACACCAAGGCGCGCCTCGTCCGCGACGGCAAGGTCATCGCCGAGGACCTCAACATCCAGGGTCTGCGCCGGTTCAAGGACGACGTCACCGAGATCCGCGAAGGCTTCGAGGGCGGTATCAACCTCGGAAACTTCAACGACATCAAGATCGACGACGTCATCGCGACGTACGAGATGCGCGAGAAGCCGCGCGGCTAGTCCGTGTAGCTGATCCGTACAACGTCAGTCGGGGCCGCCCGGCGGAGATTATTTCCGTCGAGCGGCCCCGGCCGTTGCGTGTACGGTTCTTGTGTCCCTGCCAAGTGGTTGGCGGGGCACGACCCCGAACCGGCGGGACATCCGGACACACATGTATGTGGGGACACTGTCCTTCGACCTGCTCCTCGGCGACGTACGGTCGCTGAAGGAGAAGCGTTCCGTAGTACGCCCGATCGTCGCTGAGCTTCAGCGCAAATTCGCAGTCAGTGTGGCGGAAGTCGGCGATCAGGATGTCTACCGCAGGGCCGAGATCGGCGTGGCGGTGGTATCAGGGGAGACAGGGCATCTCACAGACGTACTGGACCGGTGCGAGCGCATGGTCGCCGCCCGGCCCGAGGTGGAGCTGCTGTCGGTACGACGGCGGCTGCACACTGACGAAGACTGAAGTTCAGCAGAAGCAGAAGCAGGAAGAGGAGACGGACCGGTGACCGACAAAGCGCGGGCCCGCAAGCTGGCCGATCGCATCCAGGTCGTGGTCGCGGAGACCCTGGACCGGCGAATCAAGGATCCGCGACTGGGGTTCGTGACCATCACGGACGCCCGGGTCACCGGTGACCTGCGGGAGGCCACGGTCTTCTACACGGTCTACGGCGACGACGAGGCGCGCGCGGCCTCCGCCGCCGCGCTGGAGAGCGCCAAGGGCGTCCTGCGTTCCGAGGTCGGCCGGCAGACCGGGGTGCGGCACACGCCGTCGCTGGCCTTCGTCGCGGACGCGCTGCCGGACAACGCGCGCACGATCGAGGACCTCCTCGACAAGGCGCGCGCCAAGGACGCGGAGGTGCGCGAGGTGTCGACGGGCAAGACGTACGCCGGCGAGGCCGACCCGTACCGCAAGCCCGAGGACGAGGACGAGGCCGAGGCCGCCGCCGAGGACCAGGGCAAGGGCGAAACCGCGGAATGAACAAGCGCACCACCACGACGCCGGACGGCCTTGTCATTGTCGACAAGCCGTCCGGCTTCACTTCGCACGACGTCGTAGCCAAGATGCGCGGGATCGCCAAGACCCGCCGCGTCGGGCACGCGGGCACCCTCGACCCCATGGCGACGGGCGTCCTCGTCCTCGGCGTGGAGAAGGCCACGAAGCTCCTCGGCCATCTCGCCCTGACCGAGAAGGAGTATCTCGGTACGATCCGGCTCGGCCAGACCACCGTCACCGACGACGCGGAGGGCGAGATCACCGCGTCCGTCGACGCGTCGGGCGTCAAGCGGGACGGCATCGACGCGGGCGTGGCCGAGCTGACCGGCGCCATCATGCAGGTGCCGTCCAAGGTCAGCGCGATCAAGATAGACGGAAAGCGGTCGTACTCGCGGGTGCGCGAGGGCGAGGAGTTCGAGATCCCGGCCAGGCCGGTGACCGTCTCGTCCTTCCAGGTGTACGACGTGCGCGCGGCGGTGGCCGAGGACGGGACGCCCGTGGTCGACCTCGTCGTCTCCGTGGTCTGCTCCTCCGGTACGTACATCCGCGCTCTCGCCCGTGACCTGGGCGCGGGCCTCGGCGTCGGCGGTCATCTGACCGCGCTGCGGCGCACCCGGGTCGGCCCGTACGGGCTCGACGCGGCGAAGACGCTGGAGCAGCTCCAGGAGGAGCTCACCGTCATGCCGATCGCCGACGCCGCCGCGGCCGCGTTCGCGCGGTGGGACGTGGACGAGCGGCGCGCGGGCCTGGTGACCAACGGCGTACGGCTCGACATGCCGGCGTACGACACCAGCCCGGTCGCGGTCTTCGGGCCCGAGGGGCGGTTCCTGGCGCTGGTCGAGGAGAGCCGGGGCAAGGCGAAGAGTCTGGCCGTCTTCGGCTGAGGTGTCGCCGGGGGCGCTGCCGGCCCCCCATCGTGGAACGGGCAGCCCGTCGGTTGCCCGCTCCACGATCCCCCCTCCCCAAGTCTCTCCACCCTGCCCCGCCGATTCACCCCTTCGGGCGGGCGCTCGGAGTGAACGGCGGGTGCACTGGGGGGCGCTTTCGCGCTGCGTCCTTCTCCTGGTGATCACTGCCGACCTACCGTCGTGACACGGGGCACGGCGGGAGGTTCGGCGATGGCGGTACGGGAGACGCCGTTGCCGTCGGCGCCGGAGGTCACCCTCGTACGGATCTGCGATCTGGCCGGGCGCCCGCGCGGAACCGGGTTCGTCGCGGACGACCGGGGCACCGTCGTCACCAGCCACGAGGCCGTCGACGGCCTGACCCGGGTCGTGCTGCACGCGCCGGGGGAACGGACCTGTCTGGCCGAGGCCGACGCCATCGTCCCGCTGCCGGAGTCGGACCTGGCGCTCGTACGGACCGAAGGGCTCGGCGTACGGCCCGTTCCGGTCGCGGCGCGGGACCGGATCGAGACGGGCACGTACGTACGGCTGGCGGCCGGTGGCTGGCGGGAAGCGCGGGTCCTCAGGCCGGTTTCGGTCACCTACACGGCGACGGACCGCTTCCACATCGTCGACCACGCCGTGGAGTTGGCGATGGGGACAGCCGGCAGTGACGCGCTACGGCTCGGCGGCCGGGCGGCGGGCGGGCCGGTCCTGGACGCGGAGACGGGTGCGGTGCTGGCCGTGCTCGGCACCGCGCTGTGTGCGGAGCAGCGGGCGGCGGGATTCGCCGTACCCCTGCGGGCGGCGGCAGCGGCGTCGCCCGACGGGCCGCTGGCGGAACTGCTGCGGCGGAACGCGGCGACGGTGCCGGGCTATGGGCCGGACCTCAACCTCGCGGGCGCGTTGCAGCTGACGGCGACGTCGGTCGGGTCGGCGGGCGGGCCGGGGGCGTGGCGGGCGGCGGTGGAACGCCCGGAGATCGCAAGGGAGTTCACCGCCTTCACCACGGCGGGCTGTGCGGTGGCGCTCGCCCTGGTCGGGGATCCGGGGACCGGGCGTACGACGGAACTCGCCGCGCTGGCGCAGCGGCGCGCCCAGGGTCCCGAACCGGCCCCGACGCTCTGGCTGCGCGGCGCCGACCTGCGGCCCGGTGACGCGTCGGTCGCGGACGCGGTGGGGCGGGCGCTGCGGCAGGCGGGGCGGATCGTCGCCGCTTCGGGGGAGCGGAGCGGCGACCCGGGGGCGGCCACACCGGAGCGGGTGGCGCGGCTGGCTCTCGAAGCGGGCAGGCCGCTGCTCGTACTGCTGGACGCCCCCGAGGAAATGCCGCCCGCACTGGCTCACCGGCTGCCGGAGTGGACCGGCGGGACGGTGAGTTGGCTGCGGGCGGCCGGGGCACGGCTGGTCGTGGCGTGCCGGGCCGAGCACTGGGAGGAGGCGGGGGCGCTGTACCCGGAGGGCGCCTTGCACTTGCCGGCGCGGCCTTGGCCGGGGCTGCCGGCGGCCGTACGGATCGGGGACCTGACCGAGGCGCAGGCGGTACGCGCCCGCGAGCGGTACGGCATCCCGGACGGAGTGCTCGCGGACGACGCGGACGCCCGGCACCCGCTGACGCTGCGGCTGCTGGCGGAGGTGCGGGAGGCGCTGCCCGGCGACGTACCCGGGCAGCCTTCGCGCGAGGACGTGTTCGGCGCGTACCTGGACCTGATGTGCCTGCGCATCGCGGTGCGGCTGGCGGCGGCGACCCGGCCGACGCTACGGGGCACGGCGGTGCGGCGGCTGGCGGCGAGGGTCTCGGGACAGGTGCACGAGGCGGCGCGGCGGTGCCTGGGGCCCGGCCAGGGCGGACTGGACCGCGAGCCGTTCGAGGAGCTGTTCCCGTGGCGTACCGGGTGGGCGTCGGCGGTACTGACCGAGGGCCTGCTGGTGCCTGCCGGGTCCGGCTACCGGTTCGCCCACGAGGAGCTGGCGGACTGGCTCCAGGGTGCGCACCTGGACGTCGACGCGGCACTGCGGACCCTGGTCCACCGCGCGCGAGAGGACGAGCCACCGGAACCGGCGGCGCACATGCCGCCGCCGCCCGGTTCGCACGCGGGGGCCGCCAACGGGCAGGCGCCCGAGGCCTCCGGTGCGGCGTGCACACCTGTGGAGCCCGGGTTCGGCTCGCACGGGGGGACCGGCGAGGTGTGCGGGCGTGTGCCGTATCCGCCGGGGGCGTTTTGCGGCGGGGCGTATGGGCAGGGGCCGCTCCACTGTGGCTCGCGCGGCGAGGCGCAGTGGTCGTCGGTGCCGCGTCATCGCATCGGACCAGTGGTGCAGGCGCTGCTGCTCATGCACCGGATGCAGGGGTCGCCCGTCTTGTCCCGCAGGCTGCTGGCCTTGGTCCGGGCGCTGGAAACCTTCCCGCACCCGTCCCCGTTCCCGGCACCGGCACCGTGCTGCCCCGGGCCCGGCGCATGTGTGGCGCAGGCACGTGAGGCCTTGTGGTGGGGGAGGCGGTTGTTGCGGGAGGTGTTGTTGCGGGTGGGGGACGCAGCGGGATACCTGGGCGTGCTCCGGGAGCTGGCCGACAGCGTCAGCCGGCGGTCGGTCCGGGACGGCGGGCCTCAAGGACCGGGCGGGACCGATGAGTTCACACCCCGGTTCTGGGAGCGGGTACGCGTCGCGGAGGGGGAGCGGGTCGATCTGCTGCGGCGGCTCCTGCCTGCCGACGGGGCGCCGGGGAGCGGACTCGTACCGCCGCAGGGGCGGTATCTCGATGCCGTGGCGCGCTTGCTCGAGGCCGCGCCACGGTCCGTGCAGCCGATGCTCTGCCGCTGGTTCGACGACGAGCGGCCGCTGCCCGCCGCCGACGACGCAGAGGTACGTCCCACCGTCGCCGGCGTCGCCCAGGCGCTGCTCTACGCCCGCCGCGCGCTCGCCGTCGACGATCTGACCGAGGCCCTCGTCGACGGCGCGCACCCCCGTGCCGACGAACTGCTCACCGCCCTCGCCGAGGACGAGCCGTCCGCGCTCTGCCGCGCCGTCGACCGCTGGTCCCACGACGACGAGCGGCCGGAGCGCCGGGTCGCCGCCGCTCTGTACGGGCTCACCGCCGCGCCGTACGTCACGACGGAAGCCGACCGCTACCTGCTCAGGTATGCCGCGCTCGCGCTGCTCGGCCGGCCGGGGGACGCCACCCTGCACGGCCCCGCTCTCGGTCTGCTCGTACGGGATCCGGACACCCGGCCCCGCTATCTGGCCGGCGCCCTGGCGGCGTTCGGCGCCGCCGGCTCGCAGTTGCCCGCCACTGCCCTCGCCGCCGCGCTCAGCACCGACCCCGAGCCCGTCCTCGCCGCCTTCCGGGCCCGCCTGGCACGCGGCGGAGAGGGCGCGGGCGACGTGCTGCGCGCGCTCGCCGACGTCAGTACGCCCGCCCTCGCCCACCGCGCCGCCACCCTTGTCCGCGAATACGCCGGCCGTCACCCCGAGGGTGCCGCGCACGCCGCCGCCTACGTGGACCGGCGCCTCGAACACGGCCCCGCCGCCCGCGCCGTCCTCTTCCCGCTGGTCATGGGCCTGCTGCGGGACCACCCCGGCCGGCTGCGGCGCGCCCTCGCCCCCGTGTTCGCCGCGCCCGGCAGCCGCGCCTCACGGCCGATGCGGGCCGAGCTGCTCGACGTACTGCTGGAGTACGAGCAGTACGGGGAGGGCGGGGGGTACGGGGAGCACCAAGCGCGGGACCTCGGAGTTCTGGAGGCGGTGCTGCTGGCCGCCGGCACCGGCGCCCGGCGCAGGGGCGAGGCCCGGACCAGGGACCTCGTACACCGCACCGGGATGCTCCTCGTCCGTACGCCCGAAGGGGCCACCCGCTTCGACCGGCTGCTGGTCGGGCTCGCCCGCGAGGTCCCCGGATTCGCGGCACTCGTCGCCGGCTGGCTGGCCGCCGCGCCGCAGGAGTGGGCGGCGGTGGTCGGGCCGAGCGCCCGCCGTACCGTCGAGAGCCTGGGCACCCCCATGCCGATGCGAGCCGCACCCCGTGGGCATGGCAGTCTTAGACCTGCGTAATCGGGTTCGAGTTCGGACGAGGAGAGCGGTCACAGTGCAGCGCTGGCGTGGCTTGGAGGACATCCCCCAGGACTGGGGACGCAGCGTCGTCACCATCGGCTCCTACGACGGCGTGCACCGCGGGCACCAGCTGATCATCGGTCGCGCGGTCGAGCGCGCGCGTGAGCTGGGCGTGCCGTCGGTCGTCGTTACGTTCGATCCTCACCCGAGCGAGGTCGTGCGCCCCGGCAGCCACCCCCCGCTGCTCGCCCCGCACCACCGCCGGGCTGAGCTGATGGCCGGGCTGGGCGTGGACGCGCTGCTGATCCTGCCCTTCACGCAGGAGTTCTCGAAGCTCTCGCCGGCCGACTTCATCGTGAAGGTGCTGGTCGACAAGCTGCACGCGCGTGCGGTCATCGAGGGCCCCAACTTCCGCTTCGGGCACCGGGCGGCCGGCAATGTGGCGTTCCTGGCCGAACTCGGTCCGACGTACGACTACGAGGTCGAGGTCGTCGACCTGTACGTGCGCGGAGAGGCGGGCGGCGGCGAGCCGTTCTCGTCGACGCTGGTGCGGCGCCTGGTCGCCGAGGGCGACGTCGAGGGCGCCTCGGAGATCCTCGGCCGGCCGCACCGCGTCGAGGGCGTCGTGGTGCGCGGCGCGCAGCGCGGCCGCGAGCTCGGCTATCCGACGGCGAACGTCGAGACACTGCCGCACACCGCGATTCCCGCCGACGGCGTGTACGCCGGCTGGCTGACCGTGGAGGGCGAGGAGATGCCCGCCGCGATCTCGGTCGGCACGAATCCGCAGTTCGACGGCACGGAGCGGACGGTCGAGGCGTACGCCATCGACCGGGTCGGCCTCGACCTGTACGGGCTGCACGTCGCCGTCGGCTTCCTCGCGTACGTACGCGGTCAGGAGAAGTTCGAGTCGATCGAGGCGCTGCTGGAAGCGATCGGGGCCGACGTGAAGCGGTCGAGCGAGCTCATCGAGGCGCACGCGGCTCAGTAGCCGCCCCCTGTGCGGGCCGGGCCGCCGCCCAGTGGCAGGCGACCTGCGCCTCGTCGCTGCCGGTCAGGACCGGCAGGAGCGTCGTACGGCAGTCGGCGGCGACGCCGGCGCTCTCCGCTTCACCCGAGGCGAGCACCTGGCAGCGGGCGTGGAAGCGGCAGCCGCCGGGGACGCGGGACGGGTCCGGGGGCTCGCCGGTGAGGACGACCGGTACCTCGCCGGACTCGGGGAGTACGGACAACAGGGCGCGGGTGTACGGGTGCTGAGGCGCCGTCAGGACCTTGTCCGCCGGCCCCGTCTCCACGATCCGGCCCAGATACATCACCGCCACGCGGTCCGCGATGTTCCAGGCGAGACCGAGGTCGTGGGTCACCACCAGTGCGGAGAGCCCGAGTTCGTCGCGCAGCGACAGGAGCAGGGCCAGGATCTCCCCGCGTACGGAGGCGTCCAGTGAGGCCACCGGCTCGTCGGCGACGATGAGTTCGGGTTCGAGTACGAGCGCGCCGGCGATGACGACGCGCTGGCGCTGGCCGCCGGAGAGTTCGTGCGGGTAGCGCAGGAAGAACCGCTCGGGGGGCCGGAGCCCGGCGCGGGAGAGCGCCCCGGCGACGGCCTCGCGCTCGTCACCGGTGTAACCGTGGATCCGCAGGCCTTCCGCCACGGCGTCGTACACCGTGTGACGGGGGTTGAGCGAGCCGCTCGGGTCCTGGAGCACGAGCTGGACGCGCTTGCGGTACGCCTTGAGGGAGCGCGAGCCGTAGTCGAGGGGCGCGCCGCCGAAGGTGACCTGGCCGGAGGTGGGCGGGACGAGGCCGAGCAGGGAGCGGGCGAGCGTGGTCTTGCCGCAGCCGGACTCGCCGACGAGCGCGACGATCTCGCCGGGCCGGATGTCGAGGTCGACCCCGTCGACGGCGCGGGCGGTGGCCGCGCCACGCCGCCCGGGGAAGGCGACGTGGAGTCCGGTGGCGGAGAGGAGTGAGGTGGTGCGCGTGGTGCGGGTGGTGGTGCTGCTGGTCATGTCTGGCTCCGGTGGGGTGGTGGGTGCGGGTGGTGTGGGTGCGGTGGGGTGCGTGGGGCTGCTGCGCGGGGCTTGTTCCCCACCCCGCCCCTTCCCCCTGTGACATTTGTGGCTCCGCCGCGGGTGGGGCAAGCCCCGGACCGCGGACGCCATGCGCGCGTGTCCTCAAACGCCGGACGGGCTGGATGTGGCTGAACTGGAGTCTTGGAGTGCGGATACCTCGAGCGCGGCCACCTCGAGCCGGGGCGGAGCCCCCGGCTCGGGTGACCCACCCCGGCACCCTCCAGCCCGTCCGGCGCTTGAGGACCGGGGTCTGGGGCGGAGCCCCAAGCGCCCACCCCCGCCACTTCAGCCCGCCCGGCGTTCGAGGAGCGGAGTCTGGGGCGGAGCCCCAGTTGCGGGAAGGGGCGGGTCGGGGAGAGCCCCGCGCAGCGGAGACGGCGCACGCCCCCTCACGCCGGCGGCTCGGGCACCGCCACCTGTGCCGGCACCCCCGCCCCCACCCGCACGCACGCCGCCCGCCGTCCCGGCCCCGCCTCCCGCAGCGCCTGGTCCTCCGTACCGCACTCGTCCAGCGCGACCGGGCAGCGCGGGTGGAACGTACAGCCGGGCGGCAGCGCCGACGGATCCGGCGGGTCGCCCGGCAGACCGCGCGGGGCCCGGCGCGAAGCCGGGTCGCCGATGCGGGGGAACGCCGCCGAGAGGGCCAGGCCGTACGGATGCCGCGCGTCGGTGAAGACCTGGTCCGCCGGGCCCTCCTCGACGACCCTCCCCGCGTACATCACCGCGAGCCGGTCGCACGTGTCGGCCAGCATCGACAGATCGTGGCTGATCATCAGCAGGCTGATGTCCTTGTCCGCGACCAGCTGCTCGATGAGCCGCAGAATCTGCGCCTGGATCATCACGTCCAGCGCCGTCGTCGGCTCGTCCGCCACGATCAGCCGCGGATCGCACGCCAGCGCCATGGCGATCATCACGCGCTGCCGCTGCCCGCCGGACAGCTCGTGCGGATACGCGTCCGCGCGCCCCGCCGGCAAGCCCACCTGTTCCAGCAGATCGTCCGCCCGCCGCCGCGCGGCCGCCGCGGTGGACTTCTGGTGCAGCAGCACCGGCTCGGCGATCTGCTCCCCGATCCGGTGCACGGCGTTCAGCGAATGCATCGCGCCCTGGAAGACGATCGAAGCCCCCGCCCACCGTACGGCCCGCAGCCGCCCCCACTTCATGGTGAGGACGTCCTCGCCGTCGAGCAGGATCTCCCCGCTCAGCTTCGCCGAAGCCGGCAGCAGCCGCAGCAGCGCCAGCGCCAGCGTCGACTTCCCGCAGCCCGACTCGCCCGCGATGCCGAGCTTCTGACCGGCGGACAGCGTCAGATCCACGCCCCGTACGGCCCGCGTCCCCGCGCCGTACGTCACGTGGAGGTCCTTCACCTGGAGCAACGCGCTCATCGGGTCGACACCCCCAGCTTCGGGTTCAGTACGGACTCCACCGCGCGCCCGCACAGCGTGAACGCCAGCGCGACGGCCGCGATGGCGATGCCGGGCGGCGCCAGATACCACCAGTGCCCCGACGAGACCGCGCCCGCCTCCCGCGCGTCCTGGAGCATGCCGCCCCACGAGACCACGTCCGGGTCACCGAGGCCGAGGAAGGCGAGCGTCGCCTCGGTCAGGATGGCGTTGGAAATGCCGAGCGTGGTCTGGGCGAGGACCAGTGGCATGACGTTGGGCAGGACGTGGCGGCTCATGATGTGCCCGTGGCCGCCGCCGAGCGCCGTCGCCCGTTCGATGTAGGGACGCGACTCGACAGCCAGCGTCTGCGCCCGCACGAGCCGCGCCGTCGTCGGCCAGCTCGTGACCCCGATCGCCAGGATCACCGTCCACACACTGCGCGACATCACCGTCGCCAGCACGATCGCGAGCACCAGCGTCGGCATCACCAGGAACCAGTCGGTGATCCGCATGATCACGGTCGAGAACCAGCCGCCGAAGTGTCCGGCGAGGATGCCCACGAGCGTACCGATGGCCACGGACAGCGCCGCCGCCATCAGGCCCACGGTCAGCGAGATGCGCGCGCCCCAGATCAGCAGCCCCAGCAGCGAGCGCCCGAACTGGTCGGTGCCGAGCGGGAATTCGCCGCTCGGCGGCTCCAGCGCCGACCCGGGAGCGCTCGTGACACTCTGTACGTCGCCGCCGACGAGCAGCGGCGCGGCCAGCGCCACCAGCGCGATCACGGCCAGGGCGCCGAGCCCGAAGAGGCCCGCCCGGTGCGTACGGTACGCACGCCAGAACCGGACAACGGAGCCGCGGCGCCGCGCCCAGGCGAGGGACGAGGCGGTCTGAGCGGCAGGTGCGGGAACAGTCATCGGCCCACCCGGGGATCGAGCAGCGGATAGAGCAGGTCGGCGAGGAGATTCATCACGATCATCGCGCCGGCGAAGACGACGAACAGCCCCTGCACCAGCGGCAGATCGGGCACGCTCAGCGCCTGGTAGAAGAGCCCGCCGAGCCCCGGCCAGGAGAAGACCGTCTCGACGAGGATCGAACCGGCCGCCACATGGCCGAGGTTGATGAAGACCATGGTGACGGTGGGCAGGAGTGCGTTCGGTACGGCGTGATGGCGCCGCACCAGGTCGTCGCGCAGCCCCTTCGCGCGCGCCGTCGTCAGGTAGTCGCTGCCCATCTCGTCGAGCAGTGAGGCCCGCATGACCAGCAGCGTCTGCGCGTACCCGACCGCGACCAGGGTGACGACCGGCAGCGCCATGTGGTGCGCGACATCGGCGACGTACGCGAAACCGGTCTCGCCGCCCGTCTCCATGCCACCCGTCGGGAACATGCCGGGGATCGGGCCGATGCCCACCGAGAAGGTGATGATCAGCAGCAGTCCGAGCCAGAACGACGGCACGGACCACAGGGTGAGGGCCACCCCGGTGCTGACCTTGTCGCCCAGCCGGCCGTGATGCCACGCGGAGCGTGTGCCGAGCCACAGGCCGAGCGCCGAGTAGATGACGACGGCGACGCCGGTCAGCAACAGCGTCGCGGGCAGCTTCTCCACGATCAGCTCACCGACCGGTGCGTGGAACTGGTACGAGATGCCGAGATCACCGCTCAGCGCCTTGGCGCAGTACTCCGTGAACTGCTGCCACATCGGCAGGTCGAGACCGAACTGGCGCCGAAGCGAAGCCAGTTGCTCGGCCGACACCTGGCGGCCGTGCGTCATGGTGCGCACCGGGTCGCCGGGGATGATCCGGAAGAGGAAGAAGCTGGTGACGAGTACGGCGAAGAGCGAGACGGCCGCGCCGCCGAGCTTTCCGGCGACGTACAGCAGATAGGCACGGGCGGAGCGGGCGCGGGGGCCGGACGGCCCGGTCTTCACCGGGACCGGGCCGTCGGCCGTGCCCTCCGCGAGGGGGGCGGTGCTTGCAGTGCTCATGTACTACTCACGGTCTTCCGCGGTGGAACGGCGGCGCATGGCGACGAAGGCCCCGAGCCCCGCGACGAGGACGACGGCCACACCGATACCGACGACGAGACCGGTGGAGGAGCTGCCTCCGCCGGAGGTGTCGTCGACTTCGGCGGGCACGGCGGACCACCAGCTCCAGTAGCCGTCCTGGCCCCACAGATTGCCGCCGGACTCGGGCATCGTCGTGATCGCCCTGATCTGGTCGGTACGGTACGCCTCGACCGCGTTCGGGTACGCCATGACATTCATGTAACCCGTGTCGTAGAGCCGCGACTGCATCTGCTTGACGAGATCGGCGCGCTTGGCCTCGTCGTACTCCGCCGTCTGCTTCGCGTAGAGCTCGTCGAACTTCTTGTCGCAGATGAAGTTGTCCGTCGCGCCGGTGTCCTTCGGCGTGGACGGCAGCGCGGCGCACGTGTGGATGGAGAGGACGAAGTCGGGGTCGGGGTTGACGGACCAGCCGTCGAAGGCCAGGTCGTACTCGCCGGCCAGCCAGGGGTCGGAGACGTTGTCGAGGCAGTCGACCTTGAGCCCGATGCCGAGGTCGCCCCACCATTCCTGCATGTACTTGCCGATGGCCTTGTCGTTCGGGTCGGTGGCGTGGCACAGGATGCGGAAGTCGAGCGCCTTGCCGTCCTTGCCGACGCGCTTGCCCGCGCCGTTCTTCTTGTAGCCCGCCTCGTCGAGCAGCGCGGCCGCCTCGACCGGGTCGTACGCGATCTTCTGATCGGCCGTCGGCTTCCAGTGGTACGCCGAGAAGCGCGGCGGGATGTACCCCTCGCCCTCGACGGCGTGGCCCTGGAACACCTTGTCGATGATGGTCTTGCGGTCGGTGGCGGCGAAGAGGGCCTGGCGCACCTTCGGATTCAGCAGCGCGGGGTGGCCGTCGCCGAACTTCTTGCCGTCCTTGGACCGGGCGCCCGGGTTGGTGGCGAGCGCGTAGAAGCGGCGGCCCGGCGCGTCGTTGACCTTGATGTTCTTGGAGGCGGCGAGGGATGCGGCCTGGGCGGGGGTGAGGTTGGACGCGAACGACACCTCACCCTTCTGGAGCGCGGCGACGGCCGCGTCACCGTCCTTGTAGTACTTCAGGACCAGCGCGTCGAACTTCGGGGCGCCGCGCCAGAACTTCTGGTTCGGCTTGAACTTGACGTACTGGTCGACCTTGTAGTCCGTGAGGACGAAGGGACCATTGCCGACGACCGGGAACTTCTTGTCGTTGTTGAACTTCGAGTAGTCGCCGACCTTCTCCCACTCGTGCCTGGGGAGGATCGGCACATCGAGCGCGGCCATGGTGGCCTGCGGCTTCTTCAGCTCGATGACCAGCTGGGTGGGGCTGGGGGCGGTGACCTTCTTGAAGTTGGCGACGAAGCTGCCGTTCGCGGTGGCCGCGCCCTCGTCGGTCATCATCTTGTTGAACGTCCAGGCGGCATCCTCGGCGGTGGTCTGCTTGCCGTCGGACCACCGGGAGTTCTCACGGATGGTGTACGTCCACGTCAGCTTGTCCGGGGACGGCTGCCACTTGGTGGCGAGGCCCGGGATGGCGTGGTTGTCCTTGGCGTCGTAGTTCGTCAGGTTCTCGTAGATCAGCCGGTGGACGGTCGTGGAGACCAGGCGCTGGGCCAGGAACGGGCTGAGGGAGTCGACGCTCTGCGAAACCGCGACGGTCAGCGTCCGCTGCCCGTCCGCCTGCGCCTCCTGGGGGGCGGGATTCAGCGGGGTCGCGGCTCCGGCGGCCAGGGCCAGGGCAGCGGCTCCGACGGCGAGCAGCGTTCGGATTCGGGGGGAGGGCGGGGTACTGCGCGGAACTGTGGTGTCCATAGGACTTGACCTCGCGTCATCACTCGCTCGGAAAAGGCGTGTTGAGCACTGATGTCCAGCTCGTGCAGCGAAGGTCTATCAGCGCCGGTCCGGCGCGTCAACGATGCCCGAAACCCCGTGTGTACTGCGGGAATACCGCAACGGATGACGGGGGCGCGTGTCGTGGAAGCGGTGCGCGCCCTCATTGGTCTACACCCTTGTCGCCCTCCTGGTGAGGGTCTGGCGGAGACTGCGATCGCCCGGGGGGCGCGAGTGATCCGGTTTGATAATTTGGGCAGCTCCACCATCCGCTTCTCGGGGGACCCCTTCATGAGCCAGCCCTGGCAGCCCCAGTACAACCCGGGCAACCAGCCACCACCCGTGCCCCAGCAGCCGCCGGGGCCCCCACAGGGGTTCGGCGCCCCGCCGCCCGTGCCGGGGCAGTTCCCGATGCAACCCGGCCCTCCTGGCCCTGCCGGCCAGCCGGGCCACCCCGGCTTTCCCTTCCCTGCGCCGTACGGACAGCCGCAGAAACCACCCGGGAGCCCGGCTGGGGCGTTCTTCCTCGGGCTGCTCGTCTCCGTGGTCGTCGCGACCGTCTACAGCTTCGTCATGTACGCCACGTTCGAAGACCAGTCGAAGAACACGGCGCAGGCCATGTACGTGATCCACGCCCTGCTCAACGGAGCGGCCGTCGGTGCCGTCGTCGGCCTCGTGGGCCGCAGTCGCGGCGGTGCCAGGATCTGCGGGGCCGTCGTGGCCGTGCTCGGAGGCTTCTTCGGCTACACCAACGGCGTGGTGCTCATTGCCTTCGACTCCGGCTGGCTCGAGGACATGGTGCGGTTCGACCTCTTCTTTCCGGCCAAGAACTGGTTCGGAAGCGACGGCGTGACGCAGCTGATCGCCGTGCTGGCTCTCGTGGGAGCCGCGGCAGCCGCCTGGGGACTCGCCTACGCCATCGGTAAAAACCGCCGCTGACACCCTTGGCGCCGTACGGAACCGACTTCGCCCCGCCGGATCACGTCCGGCGGGGCGAAGTGCTGTCACGGCACCGGCGACTCAGGTCAGGTCGAACTCACCGTCGCGCGCCCCGAGCACGAACGCCCGCCACTCGGCTTCGGTGTACCGCAGGACGGTCTCGGGGTCCATGGACGACCTCATCGCGACGGCCCCGTCGGGCAGGTACGCGATCTCGACCCGCTCCTCGTTCTCGCTCGTGCCGGGGGCGCTGTGCCACTCGACGCCAGAGATGTCGAGGGCATACAGCTCTTCCTTCTCCTGTGCGCTCCCCATCAGTCAAACTCCCTTTCGCGAACGGCAGGACGTCGTTTCGGGCATCTTAGGCCGACTCGATGTGCCTTGCGCATAAGCACCTTGTAGCAACTCACTCGCACGAGCGATGGATCCGAGTGCTACTGCTGTGTCCAGCCGGGGCCGGGCTGCTGCGGGTTCTGCGGCTGCGCCGGCGGTTGCTGCTGCCAGCCCTGGCCCTGCGGGGGCTGCTGGCCCGGCTGCTGCCAGCCCTGGCCGGGCGGGGGCGCGGCGCCGGGGTGCTGCTGCGGCGCGTAACCCTGCGGGGGCTGCTGCTGCGGGGCCTGCTGTTGCGGGGCGAAGCCCTGGCCCTGCTGGGTGCGGGCGATGTCCTCGGCGACGAGGGCCGCGATGTGGAAGTACGCCTCCCGGGTCTTGGGACGCATCATGTTCAGGTCGACCTCGGCGCCGGCCGCGAGGTGTTCGTCGAAGGGCACCACGACGACGCCGCGACAGCGGGTCTCGAAGTGCGCGACGATGTCGTCGACCTTGATCATCTTGCCCGTCTCGCGGACCCCGGAGATCACCGTGAGCGACCGCTGGACCAGGTCGGCGAAGCCGTTCGCGGAGAGCCAGTCGAGGGTCGTCGACGCGCTGCTCGCCCCGTCCACGGACGGGGTCGAGATGATGATCAGCTGGTCGGCGAGGTCCAGGACCCCGCGCATCGCGCTGTAGAGCAGCCCGGTGCCGGAGTCGGTGAGGATGATCGGGTACTGCTTGCCCAGGACTTCGAGCGCACTGCGGTAGTCCTGGTCGTTGAAGGTGGTCGAGACCGCCGGGTCCACGTCGTTGGCGATGATCTCGAGTCCGGACGGCGCCTGCGAGGTGAAGCGGCGGATGTCCATGTAGCTGTTCAGCTGCGGGATCGCCTGCACCAGGTCACGGATGGTGGCGCCGGTCTCGCGCCGTACGCGTCGGCCGAGGGTGCCGGCGTCCGGGTTGGCGTCGATGGCGAGGATCTTGTCCTGGCGCTCGGAAGCGAGCGTGGCGCCGAGCGACATGGTCGTCGTGGTCTTGCCGACGCCGCCCTTGAGGCTGATGACCGCGATCCGGTAGCACGACATCACCGGCGTACGGATCAACGCCAGCTTGCGCTGCCGCTCTTCCTCTTCCTTCTTGGCGCCGAGCTTGAAGCGGGACGGGCCCGAGTTGTTCTTGCGGGCCTTGGGCTGGTTGCGCAGCAGCCGGTCGGAGGAGAGCTCGACGGCGGCGTTGTAACCGAGCGGCGTGCCGGGCGCGGCCTGCTGCTGCGGGGCACCGGCCTGCGGCCCTGCCGGGGCGGTCCAGCCCTGGGAGCCGTAGGCGGGGGGCTGCTGCTGGGGCGCCTGTTGTGGGGCGTGCTGCTGCGGCTGCTGCGGCTGCTGCTGGTACTGAGGCTGTTGGGCCTGCGGCTGCTGCGGCTGCTGATGTGGCTGCGCCTGCGGTTGCTGCTGAGGCTGTGCGGCCTGCTGCGGGGGTACCGGCTGGGCGACCTGCGGGTAGCCGTAACCGGCCTGCTGTGGCGGGTAGTTGTAGCCGGGCTGCGCCTGCTGGTGGGGCTGGTGGGGCTGCTGCGGGTGCCCGGGCTGGGGCTGCGCGCCCTGCGGGGGCACCTGCTGCGGCTGCTGCTGCATGGGCTGCGGCTGCGGCTGCGCGGCCTGGGGCGCCTGCTGCTGGGGCTGCTGCGGGTAGCCGGGTGCGCCGGCCTGGCCGCCCTGCGCCGGGTACCCCGGGTGCTGCTGTGGTACGGGCTGCTGCTGCTGCGCCGTCGGCAGCGGCTGCGCAGCGCCGAAGGCGCCCTGCTGAGGGGGCTGGTGCTGCGGCGGCTGCTGCTGGGGGAAGGGCTGGGGGTAGCCGTATCCGGCTGCCTGCGCGGCCGCGGCCTGCGGGTCCGGCGCTGCGGCCTGCTGCGGTACTCCCTGGACGGGCTGGGCGGGCGGCTGCGCGGGCTGGTAGCCCTGCGGCAGCGGCGGAAGCTCCTGCGCAGCCTGCGGCGCGGGCTCGCTCTGCGGCTGAACCTGCGCTGCGGGCTGGGGTTCGGGCGCGGCGGGCGCCAGCGCTGCGGACGCGGCGTCGGCCTCGCCACCGCCGGCGGCAGCCTCGGCCCGCGCGTCCGTCGCCGAGTCGGAATCGGCGTCGCCCTCGGCGCCGGACGCGGTTGCGGAGCCACCCGTCGCCTCGTCGGCACGCTCCTCCGCCGGTTCCTCGTCGTCCGCACCACCGAACAGCGCTGCCGCTTCGGCATCGGCGGCGGCGTAGTCGGGCTCGGGGATCTGCTGAGCGGGGGCCTGCTGCTCGGGGACGCCCGCCTCCGGGGCAACTGCCTGGGCCGGGACGGCCTGCGCGCCCTCGTCGACCGGACGCAGTACGGGAAAGCCGGGAGCCGGCGCCGGGGCCTGGGGAGCGGCGGCCGCTATCGGCTGGGCAGGCGCCTGCTGCTGCGGATACCCGTAACCGCCGGACGGGTCCTGCCCCTGCTGCTGCGGAACAGCGGGCGCGGCCTGCTGCGGGACGGCCGGTGGGGCCTGCTGCGGGACGGCCGGCGCGGGCTGCTGGGGGTATCCGTAACTACCCGGCGCGACCTGCTGCGGATATCCGTAACCGCCGGCCTGCTGGGGCGCTGCCTGCTGAGGCGCGCCGGGAGCCTGCTGCTGCGGAAACCCGTAGCCACCCGTCCCGTACTGGTTCGCCTGCGGCTCGCCCGGCGCGTACTGCTGCGCCTGAGCATGCCCTTGCGGCGAGGGCGGCCCCGGCTGAGCCGGGCCACCCTGACCCAGCGGCGGTCCGGTCGGCGGCGGGGGAGACGCAGGTCCGGCGTTCCCCTGTCCGCCCTGCGCGGAGCCACCCCGCGTGCTCTGGTCGTACCAGGCAGGAGGCTCGTAGACGATTTCGAACTCGCCGGTGAGATCCAGCTCGCGGTCGTCCCCGTCCGAGGACTGGCCGCCGCCGTCGTACTCGGACCGATCCCTGTTCACTGCTTTGCCTCCTGGTCAGCCACTGCTGCTGAATGCGTCGTCGCGGTCGTGCGGATGGGTGGCGCGTCCTACGCGGCTGCGACGTTCACCGCATCACCAGAAGACTAATCTTTCGCCCCACGGTACGGAAAAGCGCCCTTGCGTGCGGACCCGCTCCGCTGTTCCCCCGGAGCCCACCCGCCCCACACCCGCTCCACGACCCGCGGCGAACGGCACTCAGTCCAGGCGGCGGGCCATGCCGAGCAGACCCGTCTCCGCGTCCGTGGGCTCGGTCATGACGTACTTGCGATGCTTGCGCGTGCACCACAGGGCGACGTTGTCGGAAAGAGTCGGCAGCATCTCGAGGTGCTCCGCCGGAATGCCGAGTGTCTCGCGTACGACGTCGGTCTCCTGGGGCGAGATGCGCTGGATCCCGACCAACTGCGCCTGCGCCAGCCAGCGCGGCGCGTGCTCGCCGACGAACGGCAGCACGGTCACCACGGCCTGCCACGGCAGTGAGGTCACCCGCCCGCGCGGCGGACGTACGCCACAGTCGCGGATCAGCACCACCGGGCTGGAGACGGAAGGGCCCTGCGCGGGCACCCGTCCCACCGGATAGACCGTCATGCACTGCTGACCGCCGCCCGCCGCCTGGGCGAGCTGCTGCCAAGCCTGCGGACGACCGGTCTCGACGGCCACACGCGCGCCCGTCGCGGCCGAGCGCAGCGCCAGTACCTGGGCGATCCACAGGCCGCCCACGACGACGACGTCGAAGGGGGTGGGCCGGGCCAGGCCGAGCACCGCGGGCTGGGACTGTGTGTCGGTGCCGATGATCACGCCGTCGTCGCCGATCGGCATGCTGATCGCCGCGATCTCCTCGGCGGTGACGACATGACGGGTACGACGCGGTCCGCGCAGCCCGAACCCCGGGCTGAAGATGCGCCGTTGCTGCTCCGGCGTCTCGGGGCGGATGATCGGGATGAGGCCGGTGTCGGTGGGCGAGGCCACATGCGCGGGTGTGCGGGCGGCGGGGTCCTGGCCGCGCTGGCCCGGGTTCATGGTCGGCGTGGGGTAGGACATCAGGACGTACCTCCGAGCGGCAGGGTGGCGAGTGCTCCGGGGACCTGTTCCCGGTCGAGGCGCACCAGGCCGACCTTGGACGCGCTCGCGGCGCGCTCCAACTCCCGCCTGACCTGACCGAGTTCGTTCTCGCCCCGGCCGGTGATGCGCACGTGCCCGGCGACGGAGATGCCGCGGTTGCCTGCCTTGCTCAGGGTCATGCTGAACGTCGTCGCGAGTACGGGCAGCGAGGTGAACTGCGTGATGAGCCGGGGCAGCGCGACTCCGCCGTCGCCCAACTGCGGCCAGCGGGAAATCCAGTACGTGGAGTGCCACCGGTCGTCGACCCGCCAGCTCCGCACGGACTCGACCGTACGCCGCTGAGCCGGGCGCCCGTCCTGGCCGCGCTGGGCGTTGTTCGCCCGCGGGTTGAGGCAGCTCGACGTCGCGAGCGCCTGTACGAGCTCGCTCTCGTCCAGGATGGTCGCCTCGAAGCCGGCTCCGGCGAGCCTGCTCGCCAGCTGGTCCGCCACGCGCAGCAGCGCGCGCTGGGTGCCGGGGACGCCGTCGCCGCGCGCCTCCACCGCCTCGGGGCACAGTTCGGGGTCGAGCTTGAGGGCGACCCAGGTGAGCCGGAGCGCGGGAGAGCCGGCGTGGGCCTGGAGAGGACCGTACGACCGTGCGGCGACGGACTGCTGGGGCAGATGCGGCGCGGGCGCCGGCTGGGTGTGCTGCACGACCTGCGCGGAGGCGAGCCGGATGCCGTCGACCTCCAGGGCGTCCTGGACCAGCTGGAGCGGCAGCTGCCGCCCGGCGAACCCGGGCCGCAGCGGCTCGTCGCCCGGCTGCACGAAGAGCACGGCGGTCAGGAACGACCCGTCGCCGATCATGCCGATCGAGCGGTCGTCACGGGAGACGAAGGTGTACGTCCGCAGGGCGGAATCGCACTCCACGGTCGGGGCCAGCAGCGGATCCGTACCGGGCGGGACGGGCAGCTTGGCCTCCCGCTGGCGGCGCTTGAGGGCGCGAGCCGTCTCGTACCACTCGGGCAGCGGCCGGTGGTGCCGGCGCAGGATCGCCAGGAGCAGCAGCAGCGCGGCCACGGCGCCGGCCGGGGCGAGCAGCCAGCGCTCGGAGGTGACCCAGGCGACCAGCATGACGGCCGCCGCCAGCTCGACCAGGATGAGTTGCTGGAGCCGCAGCGGACCCAAGCCGCCGGGATGGGGCAGCGTGCGCGGCGCCGCGGAGTTGTTGGCCGCGTTGTTTGCCGCGTTGTTGGCCGCGGGAGCCGGGGCCGGGGCGGCTCTGCGGCCACGGCCCGGTTGCTGCTGTGCGCGGCGTCCGCGCCGAGTGCTCGTAGCGCTGGTCATCCCCCGGGACATCCCTTTCGCGAAGTGGTGGCCGTCGTCGGTGCCGATCCGTCGGTGCGGAGCTCAGCGACGGGGCCTGGGGCCACAATTGCCCACGTCAGTTGTGCGAGTGGTCACGGTACCCGTTGATGAACACGGGGCGACACAGGTGCCGGGCTACGAACATGGCACAGGCCTGTGAAGATGCGGCGGGGACCGCGCACCTGGTGGATCACGGTCGTGTGGAGCAGTGCATAGTAGGTGGCCTGTTCGGCAGAAGCACTCTTTACGCATACGCACGACTACGCACGACCAAACGGGAGAGCCAGGACCATGGCAACGCGTCGGGATGAGCTCGCCGCCTATACGTTCGCTCGCAAGCGCACTGTCGCAGCGTTCCTGGCACCTTCGCCCGGAGGCTCCGACGAGGGAGCGCCGCGCCCCATTCGCACCGTGATGCCCAGCTTGGCGGTGGGTGTTGTGCTGGTGATCGGCTTCATCGCCTGGGGTGTGCTCAAGCCGTCGGCACCCAAGGGGTGGGACACCCCCGGTGCGCACATCATCGTCGACAGTGATTCCACGACGCGCTACGTCGTGATCAAGGACAAGGCCGAGAACGGCAAGCAGGTCCCGACGCTGCACCCCGTCCTCAACTACGCCTCCGCCAAGCTCCTTCTGGACAAGGGCAAGGGCAAAGTCATCGAGGTCCCCGGCAAGGACATCGACAAGAGCGGCATCCCGCACGGCGCGACACTCGGCATCCCGTACGCCCCGGACCGGCTGCCCACCAAGGAAGACGCCGAGAAGGCGAAGACGTGGGCGGTCTGCGAGCGCCCCGCACCCGGCTCGAACACCGCCATCGACCGCGCCGTCTTCGTCCTCGACGGCGACGACGCGAAGTCGGTCGCGAACGCGGGCAAGGTCGACCCGCGCGAAGCCCTGTACGTCGTCGACGCCAGGACGAAGGCGGAATACCTCGTCGACGGCAGGGGCAGCGCCTTCGTGCTCGGCGGCTCGTCGGGTCTCAACGCCACCAGGATGCAGCAGCTGCGCGCCGCCGTCATCGGGCAGGCGGCCGAGCCGCAGCCGGTGAGCACACAGTGGCTGAAGACCCTCAACCCGGGCGGCGAGATCACCTTCCCGACGGTGGAGTCCAACGGGGCGCGGACCACGGTCCAGAGGCTTCCCGCCGAGGCGGGGACGGTGGGCCGGGTACTCAAGGCGCAGGACGCCCAGGGTGATCAGTACTACGTCGTACTCAAGGACAGGGTCGCCGCGATCACGCCTTTCGTCGCCGCCCTGCTCAAGAGCTCTCCGTCCGCCGCGCAGGCGTACGGAACCGATGAGGTCGCCGACATCAAGGCCGACACCTCGGCCATCATCGAGGCCAACGGCGGCCAGAAGTACGGGTTCTACGGCGACAGGGGCTGGCCGGAGACCGTTCCGCAGCAGGCCAACCCGGTGGCGACGGCGACCGAAGCGGCCCGTACCACCTCGTGCAGTGTCTACGGCGGCACCATCGGAGCGGACCTGAAGCCGAAGCTGGCGGCCTGGGCCGGGACGACGTACCCCAAGAAGGTCATCGCCGACTCGCTGAACGCGTACGTCTCTTCGGGCTCGGGGCTGCTCTTCCAGGAGGTCACGGGCTCGGCTCAGGGCGGCGGCGCGATGTACCTGCTGACGGACACCGGCCTGCGCTACTCGCTGCCGTCGAACAACGACAGCGCGGCGGACAAGGCCGGCACGGGGTCCTCGTCGGAGGGCGAGGCGAGCGAGACCGACAAGGCGCGCACGCGACTGGGATACGAGAAGGTCACCCGGTCCGCGGTGGTGCCGCAGCCGTGGGCGGAGTTCATCCCCAAGGGCCCGACGCTGGACACCGGCAGCGCGGCGCAGCCGCAGAGCCAGTGAGCCCAACGGGCATAAAAGCGGCGGCACTTGGTGTTGTCGATCACACAACCGTCGCGCGCGTGTGTGAACTCTGTAACTGATAACTCGCACATGTGGATGTGTGACGGACGGGCGATAGAGTGGTTGCAGCGCTCATTGATGTGACGCTTATCCGGGAAGTGGCACAGGCTTCCCGGACCATCATCGACATGGGGGAAGGTTCACCATGGCCGGGCAGTTTCGGGTAACAGAAGATGAGCTGGCCAGGCTCTCGGGCCAGATCACCACGGTGAATGGTCAGATCCAGGGCGAGATCCGCCGTCTCGGCGGAGTGATCGACCAGGTCGCGAGCGGCTGGCAGGGCCAGGCGGCCAAGTCGTACCACGAGCTCCAGAACAAGTGGAACGAAGAGGCGAAGAGGATGAGTGAGATCCTCGAGGGCATCAAGGAAGCGGTGGACTCCACGCGGAGCAACTACACCGCGTCGGAAGAGCAGCAGAACGCTGAAGTCAGCAAGATCATGTCTGACTTCGGCTGATCCACTCTTCCCCGACTTCCCAAGTCTTCTTCCTGAAAGGGAGCAACGATGTCGATTCTCGTCAATTACGCCACCATCACCAACGCGTCGACGGACGTGAAGAACACCGCCGGTCGTATCAAGCAGCAGCTTGACGACTGCGAGGCCGCAGTAAGGCGCGTCGCCACCACCTGGGAAGGTGAGGCGCAGGAGGGTTACCAGCGCAGGCAGCGCGAGTGGGACAAGACGGCGGCCTCCCTGCACCAGACCTTGATGAAGATCTCCGCGGCGCTGCAGAGCTCGGCCGAGAACTACCAGGCCACTGAGAAGAGCAACGCCAACACCTGGGGCTGATCCAACCCGCGGTGACGAGATGGGCCGGCCCGGCCGACGCCATGGCGCGTCCGCTGGGCCGCCCCACTTCTACAAGACCCAAAACTGCGACCAGAACTTCAACCAAAGCTTCATCTAGAGCTTCGAAACCGAAGCAAGAATGCCTGGGGAGCCTGAACATGGGGGTCCTGACACCCCGTCCGCGTAGGCGCACGAGTGGAACCCGCACACTGCAGCGGGCATTTGGCGTGCTCGCGGTCACGGGGGTGTGTCTCGCGACAGCCCCGCCGACGTCGGCCGCGACCACTCCAACCCACCTCGCGGACTCCGACGAGCCGTCCTTCGGCCTGTCCTCGAGTTCCGAGTGCACCTTCGGCGGCGACATCATAAAGTCCACGCCGTGGTCGCTCCAGCGCGTACTCCTGGACCAGTTGCGCGCCCAGGCGACCGGCCAGGGCGTCACGGTCGCCGTGATCGACACCGGCGTCGACGACAAGAACCCCCAGCTGCGCGGCGCGATGGCCGCGGGCGGCAAGAACTACGTCGGCAAGGGCGACGGCACGGAAGACATCGAGGGCCACGGCACCCGGGTGGCCGGCATCATCGCGGCCCGCGAGATCCCGGGCACCGGCTTCGCGGGCATTGCACCGGAAGCCAAGATCCTCTCTCTCCGCTACACAGGGGGAGAGGAGAAGCAGGGTGATTCGGGCACGATGTCCGCCGCGATCCGCGACGCGGTCGCCAAGGGCGCGGAGATCATCAACATTTCGTCGGACACGGCGAACAAGAAGGACAACCTGCCGCTGCGGAACACCGTGGCGGCCGCCGTGGAGGCCGGCGTCCTGATCGTCGCGGCCTCCGGCAACGACGGCGCCGACGGCAGCTCCGCCGACACGTACCCGGCGTCGTACCCCGGCGTACTGGCGGTGGCGGCCTCGGACCGCAACGACGAGCGGGCGTTCTTCTCGCAGGCGGGCGACTTCGTGGACATCGCGGCCCCCGGCGTCGGCATGGTCTCGACCGTCCCGGTGAAGGGCCAGTGCACGGCGGACGGCACGAGCTTCGCGGCCCCGTACGTAGCGGGCGTAGCGGCACTGCTCAAGGAAAAGCACCCGGGCTGGTCGGCGACCCAGATCACCACCCGCCTCCAGGAATCCGCCAACCGCCCCGGCCGAGGCCCGAACCGCTACCTGGGCTGGGGAGTGGTGGACCCGGTAGCCGCCCTCGCGGACGACTCCACCCCAGGCACCCGCCCGGAACCGGACCCACAGGTGACACCGGGCGCGGGGGCGGTGATCCCCATGGAAGTAACGATGGGCGAGACAGAGGCGGAACAGGAAAGCCGGATCGCCATGTACGTGGTGGGGGTGGGCTTGCTGCTGGTGCTGTTGGCCAGCGGCAGCGGGATCGCGGTGCGCGACTGGCGAAACAAGCACGCCAGGCAGACAGGTTAAGGAAACAGGGGAGAGGACACGGGGTATGAGCAGCGGAGTGCGGGTCGATCTGAGCGCGCTGGATGACGTCATCCGGAAGCTCTTGGGTCTCCTTGGCGACATGGAGTCAGCCAAGACCAAAGCCAAGTACGAAACGAACATCCCTAGCAGTGCCTTCGGCAGTGACAAGTTCCTGGAGTCGAACGCACTGTACTCGGCTCACGAGGATGAGAAGGTCCGGATCGAGAACATGATCCGGGGACTTCACGACTTGATTGAGAAGTTCGGCACGAGCGCCTCGAAGGTCAAGGACAAGTACGCCGACCAGGAGCTCGCGGTCGAGAAGAACATGGGTGGCGGCTCCGGTGAGTCCAAGGGCTCGGCGTTCTAAACGGCTTACAGGCATCAGTCACTGACGGAGGGGATGTTCGAAGATGGTGTACGGCGGTTATCACCCCACGCCCGAGCAGATCAAGGCAGGGCAGGAGGCGCGAGAGCAGCGCCTCCAGGAGAAGCACGACGAGCTGCTTGAGGAGCAGCCCAACGGAGGTAAGGGGGGGCCGGACCGTAGTCAGATCGACACGCCCCTCATGGACCAGGGAATTCCTGCCCTGAAAGACATGATCATGAACGCGGATCCGGACCGGATCTACGAGGTCAGTCAGCACTGGAAGCAGGTGCACAACATCCTCTCCGGAGGAGATGGTGACGGCAAAAGCGGTGGTGTGGACTCGGTGTCCGCCAAGGACAGCGTCGCCGGCATGCTGCAGACGGCCGTCGACAACGTTATGGAGCACTGGGAGGGCGAGGCAGCTCAGGCGTTCCAGCGCGAGGCGGCCAAGCTTGCCCAGAAGGTCCGGAATAGCTCTGCCTGGGCCAATCGCAACGCGCAGATGATGGATGCTGCGCAGCAGGACCTGCGCGCATCCAGGGAGAAGATGCGGGACATCAAGGAGCCGTCCGGCTGGGACAGGGCTTGGGACAAAGCGTTCGACGATGAACGGAACGACACTCGGCTGCTGGAAGACATCAAGAACGGTGCCAGCACGGAAGCTGCGGCGAAGGCGAACGCGGATTCACTGTCGCTGGGCAAGCAGAAGCAGTTGGAAGCTGTTGCGGTCATGGAGCAGCTGGCAGTCAACTACAAGGCTTATGCGCGTCCGGCCACCGATGAGAAGAACCCTGGGGATCCCTACGCCCCGCCGAGCCCGAACGTTCCCATGCCGCCGCCGATCTCAATGCCGGCTCCTGCGGGCAGTGGCCCCGGTGCGGCAGGTGCTGCCCCCAAACCCTGGAGCGCTGGTGGGACCAGCAGGATCGGTACGGCTCCGCAGGTTCCCCGTGCCAAGGGAATTACAGGGGGCTCCCAGCTCCCGCCGACGACCGGGACGAACGTTGACAGCATCAAGCCCGGTCTGACAGGACCGGGCCTCAGCCCGGGGCCCGTCGGCGGTGGCGGCGGTGGCGGTGGCGGCGGAGGAGCCACCCCCCCTGGCCTCATGGTCCCCGGGGGCTCCGGAGGAGGTGCTCGCCCGGCCGGCGCCCGGGGCGGGATCAGTCCCGTTGCTGGTGGTCGAGGCGGTAGCCCGAGTGGCGCCGGAGCCACGGGCCGTAGCGCCGGAGGCCGACCCGGCATGGGCGGCATGGGCGGTGGCGCCGGAGCTGGCGCGGCCGGCCGTGGTGGCGCCGGTACCGGTGGCCGTGGGGCCCTTGCCAAGGCTCGCGGCGGCGTAGTCGGGGCGGCCCAGGGCATCACCGCCAAGGGAGCCGGTGGCGGCGCGGGCCTGCACGGTAGCCGCGGCGGTATGGCGGGTGGGATGGCTGGAGCTGGAGGCATGGGCGGTCGCAACGGCCGTCGCCCCGGCGAGGAGAATGAGCGGGGCGAGCGTCCCGACTACCTTGTCGAGGACGAAGAGACCTGGATCTCGGAAGAGGACCGCAACCGGAACGTGCCGCGCAACATCGAGTAGGCACACACGAGCGAGCCGCACGGCTTATTCGTGCGGCTCGCCTGTATGAAGGCTGGCGTCACCAGTCGTAGTTGAGTGAGGAGCAAGGAATGGGTGTCAAGCGAGTCTGGTCCACGGCGGGAGTCGTGACGCTGACAGGAGCCTTGCTCCTCACTTCAGCCCCCGTTGCCTCGGCCGATCAGGTGCGAGACAAGCAGTGGCCGCTGACGGTTTATGACGCGGAGAGGGTCTGGTCGATGTCTCAAGGGGAAGGCGTCACTGTTGCTGTTGTCGATTCAGGTGTAGATGTCAATCACCCGGACTTGACTGGACAAGTGCTGGAAGGAAAGGACTTCTCCAGGGAGAGCAGTGACCCTCACCAAGACAACTACGGTCACGGCACAGGGATGGCCAGTCTCATTGCTGGGCATGGGCATGGACTGAACAACTCTCTT
Source organism: Streptomyces sp. TRD_SC_5 (assembly GCF_056836825.1). Lineage (NCBI taxonomy): Bacteria > Bacillati > Actinomycetota > Actinomycetes > Kitasatosporales > Streptomycetaceae > Streptomyces > Streptomyces sp. TRD_SC_5. Next base: position 5,449,534 of record NZ_JBWZZS010000001.1, read on the forward strand.
GGAGTGATGGGTCTCGCGCCGAAGGTGAAAATCTTGCCAGTCAAGGCTTTCAAGGGCGAGGAGATGGATTCAACTTGGCCTGAGGGTGTGCGTTACGCAGTAGATCAGGGTGCCAAGGTAATTAACCTTTCCTTTAATGACCCCGGCGCGTCCCCGGGAACGAAGGGTGCCAAGGCAATTACATATGCGCAGCAAAATGACGTCGTAGTCGTAGCCGGTGTAGGGAACGACGGAGGAGCCGTCAAGTATCCCGCTGCCCTTCCGGGAGTGGTTGCTGTGACGGCAGTAGATGAATCCCTAAGTCTCTGGGATAAGGCAAACTCCGGCAACGGGGTAACGCTCGCCGCTCCGGGAGCGAAGATCCCGCGAGCAGATCCTCCGAGTCAGCGTGGCTACGCCGAATCGAGTGGCACCTCTGACTCAACCGCCTACGTTTCGGCAATCGCAGCCCTAGTCCGATCGAAGTACCCGGACTTGACCGCAGGCCAGGTCATTAACCGCCTGATCAAGTCCGCCTCATTCCTCAAGAACGAGGTCAGCGAGGTTCCCGACCGTCAGTACGGCTACGGGATCGCACGCCCCGGTTCAGCGCTCACGATGGACATCCCCAAGGGCCCCAAGGAGGGCCCCCTCGCGCAGGCCCCGTCGTCCACGTCCTCGAAGGCCGGCAGCGCATCGCAGGGCGACGACAGCACCACGAACCAGGCCAAGAAGAATAAGTCCTCCTCCAGCGGCATCCTCGTAGTCGCCGGCATCGTAGCCGTAGTCGTAATCGGCGGTATCGTCTTCGCAGTCATCCGCAGCCGCAGCAACCGCAATAACGGCGGTCCCGGCGGCGGAACTTCTCCCCAGGGCATGGGCTACCCGAGCCAGCCCCCGTACCCGACGGCCCACCAGCCGAATTTCCACGCGGCGCCCGGCCAGCAGTACCCCTCACATCCCGGCCAAGCCTCACAAAACCCCAACCCGTACGTCCAACAGCCTCCAACGCAAGGCCAGTAAGCCCGGCCCTCTCATGTGTGCGCCCAGAATCTGCCGGGTCAGCTTCCTTCCTGGCAAATTTGCGAGGTAACTGTTCAGCCCGAGTGAGCAGCGGTCAGATAGCTAGTGGCTGAGGCTCTGTGCCCTGGCATCGGTGAGTGAAAAGTCGCTGACGAGTGGCGTGCAACGCTGGGGTATCCAGTCGTGGCGGAGTGAGGAGCGAGGATTTGACAGCCAACCGGGTCTGGTCCACGGCGGGAGTCGTGGCGCTGACAGGGGCCCTGCTCCTCACTTCGGCTCCTACTGCCTCGGCGGATTACATCCGGGACAAGCAGTGGGTTTTGGATGCGTTCGACGCGAAGGCAGTGTGGGCTGAATCTCAAGGGCAGGGAGTCACGGTCGCTGTCCTCGACACTGGCGTTGAAGGCAGTCACCCTGACCTGACCGGGCAAGTGCTGAAAGGGAAGGACGCCACCGACGGTGGCTCCGACCCGCAGTCGGACACCGGCGGCCATGGCACGCGCATGGCGAGCCTCATTGCTGGACACGGGCATGGGGCCGGAAACACTGCGGGCGTGATGGGCTTGGCCCCCAAGGCTAAGATTCTTCCGGTACGAATTGCACGCACAGGGGACGACGACTATGTGATCGAACGCTGGGCGGATGCACTTCGCTATGCGGTCGATCAGGGGGCCAAAGTGGTCAACCTGTCGTTCGTAGATACCGCGGCAGGTCCGCAATCGAAGGGCGCGGAAGCAATTGCGTACGCTCAGGAGCACGACGTTGTAGTAGTGGCTGGCGCTGGAAATGACGCGATGAGACACGTGGGCCTCCCTGCCCGACTCCCGGGCGTAGTGGCTGTCGGTGCTGTCGACGAATCTCAGAAGCGGTGGGATTACTCGAACTATGGCTCTGGCCTCGTTCTTATGGCCCCGGGCGGGGAGCATGTGGCAGCTGATCCGACTATTCCCAGCGGCTATTCGACTTCCACCAGCACATCGAACGCGACGGCCTACGTATCAGCCGCAGTAGCGCTGGTCCGCTCCAAGTTCCCCGACCTCACAGCAGGCCAGGTCATCAACCGCCTCATCAAGTCGGCGACCTTCCTCGACCACAAGGTCAAGAAGGTCCCGGACGACGAGTACGGCTACGGTGCGATCCGCCCGTACTCGGCGCTAACGATGGACATCCCTGCCGGCCCCAAAGAAGGGCCGCTCGGGAAGGCCTCACCGTCCGACGCCTCGTCAAAGTCCAGCGGAACTGCAGAGGAAGACGACAACAAGCCAGCACAACCGTCGGACAGTTCTTCCTCCGGCACGCTCATCACCATCGGTGCAGGCATCGCGGCCGTCGTAGTCATCGGCGGCATCGTCTTCGCCGTACTTCGAAGCCGCGGAAACCGTGGCAACGGTGGCCCCGGCCCCGGTGGACCTCCAGGCGCGGGCTACCCGAATCAGTCCCCGTACACGACTGCTCAACAGCCGTACCCCGCCCCTCCGGGGCAGGCGCCACAGAATCCCAACCCGTACAACCGCTAGTTACGGCGTTAGGCAACCCCGGAGGCGAACCATGTCCGAATCCCTTCCCGGGACGTTCCGTGTGGACGCCCAGCAGCTCAGCCAGCTTGCTGGGCATCTGGAGGATTGCACTACGGAGATGAAGTCCGCCGGATACCGGTTGGAGCAAGCCTCCGTGCGCGACGTGGGTCACGCCGGACTCGAGGAGCGCTGCGGCGAGTTCCGGGACGCGTGGAAGTACGGCATTGGCCAGCTCTCCAAGTTTACCGACGCGATCCGCGGTGGTTTGCAGCAGACCGCGCAGAACTATGCCGAAGCCGAGCGCCGTATTGGGGAGTCGTTCGGCTCTGGCGGTGGGACGGTCGGTGGCGCAAGGGGTTCGAGCGGGCCCACTGCGTCCGGCGGCACGGGCGGGGATGCAGATGCGCGTGGGCAGAGCCGCAGCATGGCCGACGACTTCGGCTGACAGCCGCGACGAGTTCTCCGGTGGAACTTGGCCCCACACCGGCAGGCGTCGACGCCCCTGCTGCTCTTTTCACCCCGAAATGTGCCACCTGGAGTGAACCTTGGCTGCCCCTGGGACCACGACCGTCGAGGGCTACCCCGCGTTGGGTTTGATCCTTTCCCCGGTCCCCCGGTTCCCCGGCCGCCGTCGCCACCCTTGCGCAGGACGTCAACGGGACGTACGCCAAGCTGAAGGCGGCCGACGATGTTCTCACCAGCATCGTCGGCGGCTCAGGCGGATGGTCGGGTACCGCCGCCGATGCCTTCACCGCTAAGGTCCGCGAACTGCCGAAGACCCTGGGCGAGGCCACCGGCAGCTTCCAGCGGGCAGGCGGCGCGATGCTGGACTGGCAGGGCCAGTCCTGGGTTCCGTCGTCAAGGGAACCGCAGGGACCGGCTAGCCACTTGGTACCGGCCTCCCGCTTCAACTTCTCCTGGGACCGAGCCGTGGCCTTGTACGCCCTGGCGGTCATCGCGGCGTGGGGGGCATGGGACCGACATCAGAACGGAGGGTCGGTCATCGCCCCCGGTGTCGGTGCAGTCGTGTTCCTCGCGTAGGGCCGGCGCCCACGCGAGCATGGCGGGGGCCTTCACGGTCACGTCACTCGGGGAGTCCAGTGCTGTGGACGTGGTCCACCTCGGTACCCCCTTGTCTATCCTGCGGCTGGAGAGCGAGCAGGACACTGCGCACCATGCGGTCACCTTCGACCGGGTCGCGCGGAACGCGCTCGCTCAAAACGACTTTCGGCGAGTGCGTCGAGGTCGCCACGAACATTCCCGGTGCCGTCGCCAAACGGGGCTCCAAGGCACCGGACGGCAAGACACTTCGCTTCAGCTGAGCCGCATGGCGGGCATTTCAGTCCCGAGGGGCACTCGGGTGGCGAACCTGCACGGGGCGCCTGACGTCGAGCACGTGTTGAAGCGCTCCGGGGCCTTCAAGATCTTGTGTCTCGGGTGTCCAAGGCTCGGGGGTAAAGTCCCCGCGGCGCGAACCGTCTCCCGGACGACGCTGAGGCTCCGGCACCGGCATGTTCGCCGTACGGGCGTCGCCTGTGTGCCCACTACCCGAAGTCAGCCCTGACCTGGTCGGAGATGGTGGCTCTCCTCTCGCCGCTGGTTTCCGGGCCGGAGGGGGAAGGCTCTGCGCCGCTCGAAACAGTGAGGTCGTGGGCGGACTTCGACAACAGTGAGACGTAGAAGGGGAGATCGGGCAGGGACGGCGTGGTGAGGCTCATGACGAGGAGCCGGCCCATGCGAGGGAGCGGGAGGTAGACATCGGCCCGCGCCAGGGGCAGGAACGGCGCCGTGTCGTCCTCCGTGTCCGCCTGCCATTCCAGCCCGCACAGCACGAGCACGCCGGGTCCCGCCGGTACACGGACTTGCTCGACCGTGTTGTTCTCATTCGCGGAGAGCGCCTCGAAAAGGCCGCGCGCCGAGAGTTCGGCATCCGGCTCGTCCAGCGGGTCGAGGCGGGCAAGCAGCGACGCGGTGGTGAGGCGGCCGTCCGGTGCCTCGTCCAGGCAGAAGCCTGCGTAGAAAGAGTTCTCGGCGAAGGCGTGGTCGGCCATTTCGCGGTACGAGTGGAAGGCGACCTCGCGTTGGAAGTCGGTCCCGGCCGGCCAGATCTCCTTGGCGATGCTCCAGAGCTGATCCACCTGGCCCTGGGCGTCGAGGTCGAGGCCCAGGGAGTGGAATCCACCGGGTATGTCGAGATGCAATTCCGGCTCGGCAGAGGGGTTCATGTCAGTTCCGACCACAGCTGTCCTTCGAAGATACGCAGAGACTTTCCGATGCCGCCCTCGCTCCCGCAGCGCAGTCCGTGCGAGGCGATGACCTGCTCGATGACGCCCTTCGGGATGCCCCGGTAGTCGCGGGCGTGGAGGGTGAGCCCTTTGCTTCCCCTCCGCACGTTCCACCTGGGGGCGTGGAAGACCGAGGTAGCGAGAGTGAAGCGCTGAGTGCGGAGTTCTTGGGCCAATTCAGCGACCTTCCGCTCAAGGTGTGCTCGCCGCTTTGCCGGGTCACGCGACATCTGGAACCGCAGGCTGCTCAGCGAAGTCGCCCGCGCGATGGCACAGCGAGGATCGGTCCCGTCGCTGGAGACAGCGTCCCCAAGGATCTTGACGGCCGTGAACGCGATACGTGCCAGAACTTCGAGGGGAATGACGACCCACTGAACGACGAACCAGAGAAGCAGCGCCGATCGGGGAAGTACCGGAAGTACCGGAAGTACCGGAAGTGCCGGGGCACCGGTGGGGGAGTTCGTCATCATCGTTGTCCTGTGACGCTGTCGTAGATGTCGCTTGCGGTGCTGGGTACCTGGGAGGCGAGCAGAGGACCCTTCGACCACCACGAGGTGGGGTCAAGCGACCCGTCGACACGGAAGGCCGAACGCAAAGAATCGATGTTCCTCAGTCCGGGAATACGTTCAACAGCCTCGCTCAGCCCCCTCTCGGTCATGCTCGCTCCGAGGTTCTTGGCCACTGAATGCTCCCAGGCGAGCTTGAACCGGTGGCCGTCCGACGCGATGACGTCACCGATCTGCTCGGTTCTGCTGAAGAGTTTGTAGGCAGGGCCCTTGACCGTGTCGAAGCCCGCGTCGGCGATGCGGGCGGCATGCATGGCCTCATCGACGCTGCGCCCGGCCGTCGTGACCACCTTCACCGAGCCGGTGATCGCCGTCTTGGCGAACGCCGCTCCCGGGATGATGCCGATGGCGTCACCGGCGAGATCCATCAGGCCGACGTCGGCTCCACCGAGCTTCGCCGCCCCGTGCGAGAGCAGCGCTCCCGCCGAGAACCCCGCACTCGCCAGCGCGAGTGCGCCGGACAACGGCGGACACCACAGCGTCAGCAGCGCCAGGATGCCGAGCACGGCGGAGATGTTGCCCAGCCAGTCGCCGATCTTCTTGAGCAGGTCCTTGTGCCGGGCGCACCACTCCTGGATCGCGTGCCCGATCTCCTTGAACTTGTCGCCGAGCCGCTCCCAGAACCCCGGATCGGGGGCGCCGTCCGTCGCCTTGCGTATGTGCCCCGCGATCCCGCGGGCCTCGGCCTGGTGGTCCTCCAGCAACTGCTCGGCCCGCTTGATGATCTCCTCGAGCTCGCGCTGCGCCTGTTCCAACTGCGCGGACGCGGAAGAGAGTTCACCGTCCGCCTGCTTCAGTCGCGCGTTCGCCGCGTCGACCTTCGCCTGGGCATCCTGTAGCGCGGGGCCCGTGAAGACCTGGCCGCTGAGCCGGAACGCGGGGTCGGCAGCGGCCTGGTTGTAGCGGCCGGCCGCGGCGTCGTTGGCCTTCTCCGCCGAAGCCACCTTGCCTTTGGCTTCCTTGGCCCGGACCTCGTACGTACGGGCCGTGCTCTGGTAGTGAGTGAGCCCCTCGCGCCACTTCGACAGCTCCGACGACGCGGTCTGCATCGCTTCCTGGCTGTCCTTCAGGTAGCGCGGCAGCTCGCCGACCTTCTTCGAGAACGCGGAGGCGGCATCTCCGGCCCAACTCACGTTCCCGGTAAGTCGTTTGATGCTGTTCTGCGCGGTGTCGAGCGCGGTCGCCGCCTTCTTGGTACGGGCCGCGAGCGTCCCCACGTTGCCCACGTCACCCGGCGCCGGGTCGAAACCGAGGGAAGGGTACTTGTCGCTCACTTCCGGCCCGCCGTCCCAGCGAAACCGTCCCGGATGGCCGCATCGACATCCCGGTAGACGTCACGGGTCTGCTTGAGCTTGTCCTCGATGGTCTGCGTACCATCGGCGATCTTCTTGATCGCGTCGTCCCAGCTGTCGTGGAACTCATCGCAGGCGTTGTCGAGTTCCTTGCTGCCTGTGGTCTTCGGGCCAGTGTCACGCAGCGCGTTCAACGCCGCGCGCATCTCCTCCTGGCTCCGGTGAAGCTCCCTGACGAGCCCGTCGAGCTCGCCAATCTCGACCTTGAAGCCTGCCCCCATCGCGCGGTGCTCCCCGTTGTCTCGTAAATGGCAGTGAAAAATCCTGGGCAGACGCTAATCAGCAGGTGCCTGGGGGCCCGCAAGGGGGTCCTGCCCGTTCGCCAAACCTTCACAGCACATCAGCCGGCCATCCCCAACGTCCATGACGTACTCAGCGCCGGGCGTGAGTCCCCTGAGCGGTAGCGTGGTCCTCCGTAGGTTTTACGGCTCGTGGGCAGTCGGGACAGTTGGTCGTCAGCCGGCGGGGGAGAGGTCGCAGTGGGCGGGCGCCCGCTCGATGCGCTGCTCTTGCCCGGCGGCAGCGTACGCACCCGCGCTTCCGTAGCGGAGTCAGTAGGACAAGACCATGTCCTACGCGGTGTGTTGATCGTTGGTCCGGTACCCGTGGGAGTTCCCCGCGGGCAGGGTCGACAGGTGGGTCGCAAGTGCTTTGCACGGTGCACCACCGATACGAATGAGAGTCGAAAGTGGCTGACGACGCGCCATTTTACGCACAGGATGCGGGCAGGAAGCTTGCTCGAAAGTTTGAACTCCAAGCTTACGATTTACGGGCGCATCTGAAGAAATTCATGGACCAAACGGGAGAAGAAGCCATCTCTGACGGCTTCGGCTTCCTGACGGAATCGGATGAGCTGAGAACCACCTACGTCGAATACTCCACGGATGCCGCCGAGGCCATGAATGGCCTGCATCAGTACCTGGATGCCGTCGCCGATGCGCTGAGAAAGGTCAACCGCAACACCGAACTCACCGATGAGGGCGTCGCCGTACTTTTCGGCAAGAAGGGTGACGGGGGCAAGAAGTGAGTGGAACCGAGTCGGTGGGCGAGGAGCTCGTAGAGCTTGGCATCGAGCTTGTGAATCCGGGTGGTGACCCGGAGGGGATCAGGCAGGCAGCCAAGGCGTGGCGGCGGCTGCGGGCCGAGACCGTGGGCGTCACGGGGTTACTCAAGGCCCTCGACAAGAACGTCGAGGACGTGGTGGGGGACACCTGGCGCGGTCCTGCTGCCGAAGCGTTCAAGGAGCATTGGCGCGAGGTCAAGGCGGAAGTCGAGCGGTCGACGACGCAGTACGACGACATCGCCGAGCAGCTTGATGAAGCCGCCGATTCCATCGAGCAGGTCAACTCGGAGATCCACGACATCTACATCGAGATTGGCGTCTCGATCGGCGTCGGAGTGGCTCTTTCCTTCGTCACGCTCGGCCTCGGAAGCGCCGCCGCGGCTACGAACGTGGCCAGGCTGGCCGGGCAAGCCATTAGTCTCTCCGAGCGGCTCGGTCGGCTGTTGAGCCGCGTTGCGGCAGCCATGCGCGCATATCAGCGGTCGACGAAGCTGACAAAGCTGCTGGTGGAATTCGGTGTCAATTGGGCAGGGAATACCACTATCGCGACCGTCAGTTCGGCTGCGACGGGCGAGGGCGTCCATGGCGCCGGCTTTTACGAAGCGACCTGGCAGGGCGGCGTGGCGTCTCTTGCCGGTACGCCGTTGGGGACGGCCGGGGCAGGAGGGGCAACGGCCCTGTTGCGAAGCCGTGGGATGAGTGAATTCGGGAAGCGCGCCTCGCAAAACGCGGCGGGTGGCGTAGTGGGCAATGTCGGAGGCGGAGCCGCCGTTGACGGAGTCTCCCGGGTCACCGGCAGTGAGAAGCCCGAGTGGATGAAGAACGCCGTGGTCAATGCCGCGGGTGGCGGCGTCGGCGGTCTGGGCGGAGTAGGGATGGGAGCCATGGCGCGCCATCGGCTGCAGTCGGCGGGCACCCCTGCCGTTCCCCCTGCGGTCCCCGCCCCGGCGCGGCCAACTCGTGGCGGAGCGGGCGCCGGGCCTGTGCGGGAACCTTCCGCGGGACAGCGTGACATCAGGGATGACTTTGGATGAGCGGGAGCCGTCCCCGCTCGTCGTAGGGCCGTAGTTCGTCCCGCAGGTTGAACTGACGGGCACCGCACTCCGCCTGTCGCCTGCGTTGCTGATCGTCCTGCTAGCGTTGACGATCTTTGCAGCGAGCTTAGGGAACGAATGCCAATGACGTACGACGTCCAAGTGCCCCTCACGACCTGCGCCTTCGACGATCCGGGAACGCGGGAGGCGTTGCGGCAGTCCTGGCGGCGGGCCCTCGTCCGCTTTGCTGTGTGGACCGTTGCGTGGGTGGTCTCGCTCGTCGTGGCGGCGACGATCAGCGACGACGCTCCCGCGCCGGTTGGTGCGGCCGCCGTCATCCTCGTGCTCGTGCTCCTGCGGCCGTTGGCGCTCTCCGCAATCTCTCTGCGGTATCTGCGCACAATTGAGACCGTGTTGCGCGTTCGCCCGTGGGAGTACCTCACCTCGGTGCGCAAACATCCGAAGGCCAAGGTTCGCGGGGCCGTCGCCGTACAGGTCAAGACCGGCGAGGGTGACGACGACTGGACTTCGACGATGTCCGCGCGAGCCCCGTTCCGGTGGAGGCGCTGGACGGGGGAGATGGAGAGGGGCGCCTGGTTCGCGGGCGACCTTGCCCGCGGTGGTGTCCTCGCGCTGCCCGGCGGCCACGGACCGGTGATCGTGCGGAACCAATAGTAACTGCGTCGCTGCCCCTTCCGGCGCGGCGGCGAAGCTCCTGTTGGACGGCTGCCCGCGAAGGCCGGCCGCGTCATCGGGAGCTTCGTGCTGTCGGGCGAGTGCGACGGCATGCAGCCACCAACCTCCGACCGTCTCTGCACCGACTTCGGGTGACGGGAGATACTTGGGGTGACGAGAGGCGAGGAGAAGCGAGATGGCCCAGCAACCCCAGAACCCCAACGGCCCCAACACCGACCGCGGCGTGTTGGACGAAGCGCTCGAGCCGGAGCAGGTCCGCTCACTGAATTCCGCGTTGCGCAAGCTCATGGACAACGGCGGCGGCAGCAAGGAACTGCAGGACACGGCAAGGAACTTGCTTTCCGGCCGCGTCCCCCTGCGCGACGCCCTGGACGACCCCTCGGCCGCACGCGTCCTGGGCAGCGGCATGGCCTCCCTGCGCGGGCAGTGGGAATCGCTCTCCGAGGAGGAGCGCGAGCAGATCAGGCAGGGGGAGACGCCCGCGAGTGATGGAGCTGCCGCGGACCCGTCCGAACCGAAGCGCTCGGAGGGACAGCCTTCGCAGCCCCCGAAGAAGAGCCAGGGGCGCCACAGCGGCGGATTCTCGCTCTACTGAGCCCGCCACTCCCGTGCGGTTCAGGTGCGTACGCCGAAGGCCTTGGGGCGGCGGCCGAACCCGCCTCGGGCAGGCTGCCGCAGCCCGCACACCTTGTGCCCCCTGGCATGGTCGGCCGGCTGTGGGGGGAGAGGCGGTGGCGGGCGCGCCGATCGGCCGTGTGCATGGCCGCTACCTGTCCTCGTTACTCCTGGTCGTCGCTGAGACCGAGTCGTCCCTCAGCTGCTCGAAGATGTGCTGCCAGAAGTCCCGCCAGCTGAGGCAGGGAGGACATCGCCCAGCCACCGTAACCAGCGGCGTGGTCCCAGCCGTTCGGGTCATGGACATCGACGTTGCCGGTGTCCCCGTGCATGACTCATCGGCCTGCACGGGCTGGGCGATCACCGGCACCCAGGTTCCCGTCGGCCGAGGCCGGCAGCATCATCGCCCGCCGGTAGCGCACCGAGCTGGTGCTGCCCCGGCGCACGATCTGCTGCAGCCGCTGCCCCTCCTGGTCGGTCAGTCTGCGCACACGGCCAGGCTCAGCCGCCGCGCCTCCAGCGGTCGGAACGGACGTCACCGCACCGCCACGACCGCCATCCCGGCGAACCTATGCGGTCACAGCACCTAGGAATCGGTCGTCGGCAACGCGATGAGTGTGTACGCCTTACTGCTGAAGCCGACGGTGCTGCCGGTTCCGGAGACGTAGAGCGTCCCCTTGTTCCAATACGGCCGACTCCAGACGCTCATTTCCTTGTAGACCTCTTCGGGATACTCGGCGACTGTCTTCATCGCACCATCCTTGGGGTCGAACTCCACCAGCTTCGGTTTCTGCAAGGCCTGAGTGACATACACCAGCGGTCGCTCGCTACCGGTGCCCCTCAGCGGAGTGAAGTGAATCGCCTCTGAAGCCTCTGACTTCCACAGCTCCTTGCCGCTGTCCAAGTCGTAGGCAACCAACGCATTGTCCTCGCCCGGCGCGTCACGTTCGGATACCTCCATGACGAAGATGTTTCCGAACCCTGCGGCCTCGTGGGACGGGCCGCCGTTGTCCCCAAGGTGGAAAAGGTACTTCTCCTCCAGCTTCGGGAACGTGCCTCGCCTTTCACCTGTGTTCTCGTCGAGTGCGAAGCCGCCCTCGTATCCGCTGATCACAAGCGGGGAACTGCTGAGGACGACATCGACTTCATCCTCACCAAACCTCTTCGTCCACTCAGCCTTGCCCGTGGCAGGGTCGATCAGCGATACCTGGGTCCACTTCTTCTCGTTGCCCTCAAGCGGATCTCCCGCGCTGCACGACACCTGGCTGATCAGGTTCTTGCCACCGGTGAACGCGCCCGTGCCGCAATCGTCCGTCAGCGGCTTCTTCACATCCCAGGCCACCGAGCCGTCGGCTGCCTTCAGTGCTACCTGCCCCTTCTTGCTACCGACCACCACCACCTCACCGGTGCGAGCCACGCTCAGCTCCTTGCCGGCGAAGCCTCGGTGCCACAGTTCCTTGCCGGAGTTGAGGTCGAACGCGGCAACGTTGTTGCAGTCGCCCGGGGCCCCACCCACACCCGAGGCACCATAGGCAACGATCCCGATGCCGCCATCAGAGACGGAGGGAGCGAGGCATGCTTCATTACCAGCGCCGGGCAGCGCTGTGGCCCACAGCTTCTTACCTGTGTCGCGTCCATAGGCCTTCACCCCATCGGACGCGGTCTGGACCACGGCCTTTTCGGTGAACCAAGTGCCGTCCACCTCCGACTGGCCCGTACCCGAGCCCTGTTGCGGTTTCCCCTCCACGCTCCACAACGGCTCGGTGGGAGCACCCGCCAGCACGTACCACGCGGCGCCGCCCGCCCCACCGAGTACGACCAGCGCGAGAACCAGCAGCACGATCAGGCCGCTCTTATTCTTACGCGGCGGCGCTGCCGGAATGGGTGCCCCGGGGAACTGCTGCTGATAGCCATAGCCCTGCTGGGGCTGGGGCGCCATCGGCTGCTGCTGAAAGCCATAGCCATAGCCCTGCTGCGGTGCCGACGCGTGCTGTTGCTGCGGATAGCCGTATCCCGGCTGCGGCACAGACGACTGCTGCTGAGGCGGCACGGGAGCCTGCGGTGGCATGGGCGGCTGCTGCCCATAGGGGCCGGTGCCCGGCACGGGTCCGTTCGTGCTCATCGGCTGTTGCTCCTGACGTACTGGGCCCACGCGGTCTGGAATTCACTCTCGCCCATACCCACGGCCTTCCGTAGCTGCTGGTCGAGTTCCCCGGGCGTCTTGTAATGGGCGACAACGAACTCGAAGGCCGCCTCTTCACCGCCCTTCTCGGCCAAGAACCGGATGGCGAGGTAGCTGAGGGCGTAGTTCATGCTGACCGGATTGGCGTCACTGTCGAAGTCGCTTCCGGGCAGCTCTCCGTCGAAGTCCTGGCCTGCCAGTGCATCCCGGACGCCCTGATCCCCCAACTCCCGGTCGAATCGGTTCGCGACGTATTCCGCGAATCCTTCGACAACCCACGTACGGAGGGTTTTGTCTTCAGCGTAGGAGTAGGATCCGCTGTCTTGTGGCTGTACGAGAGCATGCGCGATTTCATGACGCGAAATATCCGCAACGCCGCGCCTCCACGCAGGAGAAGTGAAGCGCCCTGACGAGGCGTCCATCTTGATGCGCGCGCCGCCGAATTCGAGCCTGTCCTCCTTGTTGCCGCCGTAACCCTCATTGAAGGCCGGCATCGGCACGCTCTGCCCGGCATCCCAGCCAACGTCCAGGCCACCATTGTTGTAAAGCTTCGTGTACGTCTTCCGGTCAGGTTCGACGACGACGAGGAAGCCCTCCGGGGTATTCGGAACGGAAGGGCCCTTCGACTTCCACAGTTCCAGATCGGTCTTCGCGCCCTGCTCGATGATCGGCGCGTAGCGACTCGCAGCGGCAGCATTCTTCTTCGCCGCGATCGTGACCGTGTGCTCTGCACGCTTGACGTACATGTCGTCGTAAAGGTCCCAGGGGGCCGGATAGTAGACCGCCGAGGCCATACCAAACGCGGACGGCGAACCGCCCACGCCGGTGATGCGCGGCTCCGCTTCCTTGGAGTCCCGTTCCACCTCCCACCGGTACCACTCGGAAACCGGGCGTACATCAACGCCCTTGATCTGGTGGACGAAGGCGACATCGAGAGCGAGCTTCACATCGGAGCCGTATTCATCCGAACCGTCGCCCGTCTGCTGGAGGACCATGTACTTGGCCTCGGCGAAAGGCACCTTGCGCAGATTGCGGAATATCTTGCGCTGTTTCTCCTTCGCCTTGCCGCCGAAGGGAGCGAGGTACTCGTCCTCGTCACCGCTCTTCAGCGCCTGGGTGCGACCGTTGAGCAAAGTGGTTATGTCATCTTGGCTCAGCACCTGTTCGGAGCCGTCCCCCGACCCTTCGGCACCCGGCAGGGAACCCCCACCAACCTCTTTGTACAAGGCAAACCCGCCGACACCGAGCACAGCCACCAGCGCCAGGACCGAGAGCCCGATGACGGCCGTCTTCAAACCCTTACCGCCACCCTGGGCGTTGGGCGGTGGCGGCACAGGCGGGTACCACCCGGGCTGCTGGGGCGGTGCGCCATAAGGACCAACGGGCTGCTGACCCGGTGCACCGTATGGACCCGCTGGGCCCGGACCGCCGGGCGGCGCCGAATAAGACATAGCTTCCCTCTCGCACAATTCACCTAGTGAGGGAGCGCGTAACGCGGCCTGGCCGCACGCAAAGGCGAGCCGGCATCTCGGCCGACTCGCTACGGAGTTACGTATGCAAGCTCATGTTGAGCGAGACTCGCACCCTCCGGACCACTCTCCCCGTTAGTCACACAACACCTTATGGGCTTCGCTAACGCGAGGCCGCCCCAGCCCCCGTAGGACTTCGTGCAGAAACTGTGATTGGTCGCGTTCGGCGCTGCGTAGGCCAGATCCCGAGGTGGACCGCGGATGCGCGGGCCAGACAAGCCACTTCGGCCGACCCGAGAGACCAGGGCTCATGAACTCTTCGGCCTCGGGCAGACAAACGCGGTAAGCAGCTCCTCCAAGAACAAGGTCCGGCGGACAACTGCCCACCGGACCTTTCACTGCGCAGCAGGTCGAGTGCCTCGCGCAGGGATGTGGGCAGTTGGCTCTCGTCTATGGGTACGAAGCCTGCTGGACTCGCCAGGATGCTCTGTCGGGCCGGTGGTGAAAGGCAGATCCGGCGCCCCGTGCTCAGGGCTGAGCAGGGCCTCTGCCTGCAGCAGCAGATCCTGCGGGCCGCGGCCCCCTGCGGGTCGTCGAGGTCGGTGATCTGCGCGGTGCCGGGCGGCAACCCTTCAGCGAGGCTCGCGGTGAGCTCACGCGGTTCCTTGGCAAGGAGCCGGATAGTTTCCGTGGTGGCGAGCGGCTTGAGTACTTCCTGTACGAGGCGGGCCGGCTCGCCTGTGGTACGTACCGGGCCTGCGCGGTCGACCTCCGGCACGACGACGGTCACGGTCCGGTCGAGGGCGGCCAGTTCGGCGTACACATCCGACCTGTGCAGCGGTCAGCCCTGCCGCACTTGGCACTGCGGGTGCGGGGAGCTCGGGCCCCACGGTCGACGGGTCGAGGTCGGCCAGCGGAAGACGCTTGCGGAACTCCGGGTGTCGCACAGCATCAGGAACCCGGTGACCAGGTGCGAACGCCCGCTGCCCGGGCTGCCGGTGAGCACGATGACGCGCCGGCGCACCCGGCCACTCCATCCGCCAGGCGGGAGAGCGCGCAGCACGGTGATGCGGCCGCCTATGTGGGGATGGGGTGCGTAGCCGTCGGTCGGGGCGGTCATGGTTATGGCCCTCGCGGGTGCCGGGGCAGGGGCTGAAGGCTCGTCGCCGGGCGTCAGGCGCCAGGGCCGGATGTCGGGCGACAGCTAGGGCGCGTCGTTTGGATCATCTGGTGGTTGGCCAAGGCTGCTGCCTGGAGAGTCGATCGCGGTGCCGATTGTGGCGTGCGCGTCGGCGGGGGACTTCCGCAAGGGCTCACTGGATCAGCTCGATATGAGGGTGGGACGGGTCCACCGGGCAGACGTGGAGCTGGAGGTTGTAGCCGCCGACGATGTCGATCAAGGTGAAGTTGCCGCCCCGGGCGCCCAGGGGAGGCGGGGCCGGGTTCGCCGGTTCCTCCTCGGCGATCCAGGTCTCGCTGCCGCCGTCCCATTCCGAGGAGGCGATGGTGAGGAGCGGGACCTGCTCGGTGCCGCACTCGGGGCAGGGGCGGGGCTTGGGGTCGGTGAGGCTCCAGCGGGTCCAGCCGCCGGTCTTCCAGCCGGGGGCGGTGGAGAGGTTGTTCAGGTAGAGCTCGCCCGGGTCGTCCGCGTACGTGTTGTACCGCGCGGGGTCGATAGACTCCCAGCGGCTCATGTCGTCCACCTGGTCCTGAAGTTCCTCGTCCAGGTCCGAGGGGTGGGGGTACTCGGTGACCTGCTCCGGTGAGAACAGGCACGGCTGAGGGAGGTAGCAGTCGCGCTGGACGATGGGCGGCTCGGGTGGTATCTCGAGGACGTCCTTGACGGTTGCGGAGGAGCGCCAGAACAGTGCGGTTTTGGGGCTGGCATGTTCCGCGTGGTCGAAGGGGCACCACAGGACCTGGAGGAGGTCCGCGTCGGACGGGCACGGGAAGGGGACGTCACGGGCGTAGAGCTGGGCGACGGGGAGGAGGGGGATCGGGCCGTCGAACCACGGGCGGTCCGCGAGCCGCTCCCAGGTAGCTCGTTCCTCGGGAGTCCACTGGGGTGCCTCGGGGTCGAGGCGCCGCCGCTCGGCCGCTGCGGCGCGGTCGTGGCGGAGTAGCCGGACGTCATCCGGGGAGTGGACCACCGGCGCCGCGCCGCTGTCGTGCGGCTCGTCGCAGTACGGCCACGGCTCGTCGGCGGGCCACAGGAGCGGCCCGCCGACGGAGCTGTCGTGCACGGTCGGCGACCCGGGGCGCGGGTGCAGCCGGGTCGCCGTGCGCGCCAGCGGGGCCAGCTGAGGAAAGAGCGCGGTGATGTCGAACGGCCGCGGCGGGGTTGTAAATATGGCGTTCATAGCGGTGATGCTGCCAGCAGCGTCTGGCAATGGGTGTACCGAGCCACGTCAGCTGACACTGCACAGCTTCCCTGAGTCAGCAGGCGGACCAGAGGAAGATGCCGGCGATATGGAGTCCGGCCAGGTAGATGGTCGCGGTCTTCTCGTAGCGCGTGGCGATGCCGCGCCACTGCTTCAGACGGTTGATGCACCGTTCGACGGTGTTGCGCTGTTTGTAGGTCTCGCGGTCGAACGCCGGCGGTCTCCCGCCCCGACTGCCCCGCCGCAGCCGATGACCACGTTGATCCGCCGGCACGGGGATCACCACACGGATGCCGCGCTTGCTCAGGTGGTCGCGGATCGCGCGGGAGGAATACGCCTTGTCGGCCAGGACTACGTCCGGCCTGGTTCGGGGCCGTCCGCGGCGACGCGGTACACGCAGGCCGGCCATGACGTCCATGAAGGTGGGTGCGTCGCCCGCTTGGCCGCCGGTTAGGACGAACCCGAGGGGACGGCAACGGCCGTCGGCAGCAAGATGGACCTTCGTTGTAAGTCCCCCGCGCGACCGGCCGATGGCGTGGTCGTGCGGCTCGGCCGCTGGGGCCCCCTTTTGCGGGCCCCAGCGGCGTGCTGATGAGCGCGCACGATTGTGGAGTCCACCGAGACGACCCAGTCAAGCTCATTATCGGCGTCGGCTTGGGCCATCAGCGCCGTGAACACCCGCTCCCAGGTGCCATCGAGGGCCCACATCCGAAGGCGGTTGTAGACGCCCCGCCAATTGCCGTACTTCTCCGGCAGGTGCACCCACTGAGTTCCGGTCTGGAACTTGAAGGCGATCGCGTCGATTACCTCACGGTGGTCCCGCCAGCGGCCACCCCGCTTCGGCGTCCGGTCCGGGAGCAACGGTTCGATCCGCGCCCACTGCGCATCAGTCAACGGCACACCCGGACCAACGACTGACAGATCCAAACGAAACCGCCTAGGCGTTGCGCTCGAGGTTCTTGCGGTAGAGCGCGATGGCCTGCTCGGCCGGGTAGTTGGGGACGGTGACGGATTCGCCGGTCTCCTTCGACACCACGAGCTTGGCTCCGCCCGGCGGGGAGGGCTGTGGGCGGCCGGCGGCGTCGGTGCGGGGCGGGAAGACGGCGTACACCAGGTAGCCGATGTCGAACTCGTGGACCTTGAGTTCGGCGGGGGTGCCGTCAGGCAGCTTGGGCTGGGCGTAGCGGCTGCGGACGATGTCCACAGCTTGGGCGGGGGTGGAGGGTGGGGCGCCGGGGATCATACAGAGGGCGTGGCCGATCTGCATCGCGGTGACACAGGCTTCCCAGGTCTCCAGCTTGTCAGCTTTGGGATCCCTCGAGCAGCGCCTGTCGAGGGCGGTGGTCGCAGAGCCCAGGGCCATGGAGAACCACTCGGGGTTCTCCTTGAGGTCCTCGAGCTCTCCCTCCAGCCTTCGCGCGAGCACCTTCAGCACTTGGGGCAGCGCCCCCGTGGGGAATCCATGACGCGGAATCCTGATCATCTTCGTCCCTCGCGGCGCTCAGGTAGGGAAGTCGCCGACGCGGCCGCCTTCGAGCAAGTATTTCGGGATGTAGCCGGACAGGCACCTCGTGCCGCGTCACTTGCGTAGTCATCCCTGCCTGTCCTCCGGTTCGCGGATGGGCCGGTTGGCCGTCGTGGAGCATGGGGGAGGTGGCGGTCGACGTGTGGGGCTTCTCAGAACAGCCCGTGCCACATCTGCTCGACGATCAGCGACCACCAGGTGTCCGGGTTCGCCAGCGCCGAAGCGTCAATGGCGACCAACTGCTCCTGCAGCTCCGCCACCGCCGCACCCGCTGCCACCGGGTCGAGCCCCTGCATCTGCTCCCGGACGGTGGCGAGCAGGGCGAGGGAGCGGACGTACGCGCCGGCCGAGATGTTCACGTAGCGGGCCGACGCGGTGACCGGGTCGATCGCCCAGACCGCGCCGAGGCCGTTGGGTTCCGTTGAGCCGGGCAGGCACTGTACGGCGAGGACGGCGACGCCGTCCCAGCCGATGCGGGTCAGGTGCGCGAGCGCGCCGATCTTCTCCTCGCCTGCTGGGCTGCGGCGCTCCCGCAGATTCGTGGCCACGTCGGTGAACAGGCCACCCGCCGGGGGAGCGTCGGGCCGGTCCGCGGTGAAGAACAGAGGCAGGTCGACGGGGAGCCCGGCCCACGTCAGCAACGACTGGATGTCCTCGGGAAGTTGGCTGGCCGCGAGGTCGTCGGCGTCGTAGCGGCGGACGCCGTCGGAGCCGAAGACGTCGGTGAGGTGGCGGCCGAGGGCTACGTCTCGCAGGGGCTCGGCGGGGGGCACGTTCGTGGGGACAGGAATGCGGTGGGGGCGGGGCGGGGGCTGCCGGCTGGCCACCTGGTGCATCATCTCGACGTGCTGGATCAGCGCGGCGATGCCCTCCGCGCGGGCCTCGGGGCAGCCGCCGTACGTCTGGGTGCAGGAGAGCTCAGCGTTCCGGAAGGTGTTGAGGAGTTCGGCCGTGTAGCCGCCGGGGAGCAGGCTGGGGCGCAGGTCGGTGTGGATCGCGAGGACGTTCTCGCTGGGCACGCCCATCCGCCGCAGCTCGGCCGTCACCTGGTACTCGGACGGCGGGAGGCCGGGGCCGGAGTTGCGGAAGAGGGTTGTTTCCTCGCCGGTGGCCGGGTCGGTGTAAGTGAAGACGGAGGTGTTGCCAGGGCCGGTGACCGGACGGGTGCTCTCAGCCGAGGCGGGGGCGTCGCCGTGCTTTTGCCGGTACATCCGTACGACCTCGTCGACCGGAACCGAAGGCCAGACCGTCAGCTCACCGGTACGCCGGTCCACCACCCCGCACGCGTCCCCGATCTCGGCGGGCGGCCGCCGCTGCCCGGTCTCGGGGTCGCGCTCCAGTGGGGCGGGTGCGGCCCACACGACCCAGCCCAGGTCGAACTCCCGCATCTTGACCTCGCGGCGGTCCCCCGAGTCTTCGGGGTTGAGCCAACGGTCGGCGGTGGCGAGCGCCTGCTCCTGAGTGGTCACACGGGACTCCTTCACGTGGTCGGGGACGGGATTAGGAGGCTATCGCCCGGGCCTGTGCCGGAATGCGCAGGGCCTTCGCCCCGCGTTCGGTCGCGACAAGCAGGATGCCGCCGGGGGAGACATCGGTGTCCGTCACGGCGATGTCGGAGATCAGCGTGGCAACGGCACCCCCGGAGGTGCGATCCCAGACACGGACATAGTCCGCGCCCCGGCTCAGGCCGAGGGGAGCGGCGTTCCTCTCCTCCTCGGTCGGGCGCACGATCTGTGCCGGATCTGCCGCACTGAGAACTTGTGGCCGCAACAGGTCATGCACGAGCAGTCCACGCCGCTGCGCATCAGTGCTGTCCTCCACGCCTTCTACTGCATGGGCTCCCGGCGTGTCTGCGGAAACGACAAGGACCGCGACTGGGCGCTGGTCTCCTTCGGCCGTGGGCAGCTCAGCGACCGTCACCTCACTGATGTCGGCTACGGGCAGGCTCCACAAGGTCTGCCAGGGAAGATCGAAACCCAGCCTGTGCAGGGCTGCGGCGTACTCGTGCAGGCCGTCCTCCACGAAAGCGGTCTCCAGCATCGCGGCGCGCCCCAGCTGGGACAGCTCGTTACGGGTCAGCAGCGCGGCGGTTCGCAGATAAGTGCGTGCCGGAGCACCGAGAGAGTCCGACGGCACCGCCTCGATGGCGGCACGCAGCGGAATGGGTGACGCGTATACGAAGAGTCCGGGATCGGTGAGGAGCTGAGGCAGCAGACCTGCGCCGAGGGCATGTCCGGCGATGTGATCACGTACATAGGGATCTGCCATGCTCCAGTCCTGCTCGGGCACGGCTTCGAGGAGCGCCATGGCGATCTGGGCCTGGGCGGCATGCTCCTGCGGCAGGGCTGCGCGGACCGCTTCACCGATCGCGGGGTGCGTGAGACGTAGCAGGGTGCGCTGTCCAGAGGCAACGTCAGGGTCCTCGACCGGCGTTACGAACGGACCGACGAGCAGCATTCCGGACGTGACGGCCTCTGTCATGTCCCGCCCCGCGACCGCGCTCACGAGCCGAGGCCACAGATCGACGGGGATTCCGTGGCCTTCGGCCAATGCCAACGGAGCGAGGAGCGTGAACAGGGTCCCCGGGTCGGCGCCCAGACGCCTGCTGTGCCATTCGAGAGCCGAGGAGACGGACGTCGGCAGCCATTCCTGGTCGGTAGGGTCGAACCCCTCGGGTGCGGTGAGGATGCTCTGGACGCCGAGTTGGACGACCAGGGGACTGGTGTCCGCCCGGCGGGCGATGGCTGCGGCCAGCGAGTGCCGGATCTCGGGTTGGACGGTGAAGGGCAGCTCGGGCGCGCCGAACCGTGGGCTCAGGATCGCTTCGGCCTGCCGTACGAGAGCTTCGGGGTCGGCCCACTGGTGATCGTCGAGATCCATGATCTGTACGACACCGGGGGGCAGGCTCTCGGCCAGTTCGGTGGCGAGCGGTCGTGACAGTTCGACCAGGAGCCGTACCGGATCAAGAGCGGCCAGCGGCTTGAGCACCTCCCGCACAAGAGTGGTCGGCTCGTCCGCGGACCGCACCGGGCCCGCCCGGTCCACATCGAGGACGACGAGTGGCACGGGTTCGCCGAGGCCTGCCAGTGCCGGATGAATGTCCTCGACGCGCTCGACTCCCAGGCCGTAGTGGTCGGCGAGAGCCCAGAGGAACTGTGCTGCGGTCAGCCCGGAGGCGTTCGTCGCGGAAGGGGCGGGCAGCTCGGGAGGGACGGTCGAAGGATCGAGCCGGTCGAGGAGGAGGTGCTCGCGGAAGTCGGGGTCGCAGAGCATCAGAAAGCCAGTGAGCAGTCGGGAGCGACCGCTGCCGGAATCTCCGGTCAGGGCCACCACCCGCGGCGCCCCGGGCCACTCCATGCGCCAGGCGGCAAGTGCCCGCAGGGCGTTGGTGCGGCCACCTATGTGGGGATGCAGGGCGTAGCCGTCGGTTGCATCGGTCATGGAGTTCCGTCCTCCACTGGTACGGACGTGTATGAAGGGCCGCAGGCTATGGGCCGGTGCGCTTCGGTGGTACGGGCATCAGACGGGCAGGGCGCCTTTGAAGCGTGCGTTGGGAGCCTCGGGGTGAGTGGTGGCGAGCCAGCCGTGGCCGCGTGTGCTCTCCGCGAGCATGGGGCCTGGTTCCACCGAGAGGTTGTCGGCGGCCGTGCTGGCGTAGGGGACGCCCTCGGCGTACTCCTCGGCCTCGTCGTCCACCGCGTCTTCCCGGTAGCTGACCTCGAAGGGCAGGGGTTCTCCCGCGAACTGCGGGTTGTCATAGGTGCCGTAGCTGCGCACCCGCTGGCCGTTGCGGGCGATATACCAGACTTCGGAGTCGTTGTAAGGATCGATCACGTAGAAGTGAGCCTCAGCGCAATGCTCGCTGAGTTTTCCGGCCAGGGCGAAGCCATCAAGTTCATCCAGGAACGAATTGCCCCACAGCAAGCGCCAGTTCTTGAACTCCAGGTCTGAATGCCAGGTCTCGAACTCCGGGGTGATGAAGACCCGGTAGGCAGTCTCCGTTTGACCTCGGGAATCCTGGAACTCCACGGAATCGGTGGCCTCGGTGGCGGCGGCCACGCCCATGACGGTGGTGACAGGCCGGAGATCGTGAAGACCGAGAGCCGATACGGCATTGTCGAGTCGGTGCGCGGGGAAGGCCAGCCAGCGGCCGGCTTCCATGGGGACCTCAACCGGCAGTTCGTTCAGGAGCTTGATGCGGATGAGGCGCTCCACGGCGCTTCGGTCGGCCTCGTCGAGAGATGCTGCGCCACCGAGATCAACGAGGGCCTTGAGGGCCTTGCCGCGCAGAGCCCCGGGACCCTCACGGCGGATCTCCCGTAGACGCGGCAACGCCTCGTCGCCCAAGCGGCTCAGGACGGTCTCGGCACCTCGCCCCAGAGTGGACGACCCGTCGCCGCCCGTATGAGGCAGCAACCTGTCGATGGCCTGTGCGCCGAGCGCGACCAAGCCGCCCTCCGCGGCCCGCCGAATGCTGCGATCGCTGTTGGACAGGTCTTGTAGGAGCGTATCGATGGTATTGGGCATGTGACACAGCCTAGTTGTACTGCGGGACGGCTGAGGGCCGCCCCTGAACGGTAACTCTCTTGTTTGCGGAAACTGGTCAGCTGGGTGTGGTCAGCTGCGGATGGAGCTTTCCCCAGACTTCTTGGAGGACGTCGACGTGCCGATCGAATTCGGCAGTGATTGCCCGCTCTTCATCTGTCCTGTTCTCCTTTCGCTGGGCGTCGAGCTCCTTTCCAATTTCTTTTATGAGGTCCTTTTCTGGATCGTCCCCAAGCCTGTTCAGCGCCCTCTGGAGTCGCGCCGGATCATCCTTGTACTGCTCGCTCCACTGATCTGTCATGCGTTGTCTGACATCGTCTTCCGGCAGCTTCTTCAACTCTGCGAGCAGGGCCTTCTTGTCCTTGGACATCTCCTTGCGTTCGGCCACACCTTCAGGGTCGTCCCGGTACGTCGTGCTGTAGTGGATCGGTACGTCCTTGAACCGTTCGTTCTGAAGGGTATTGGAGCACTTCATGTGCCCTTGCCCCTTTCCGCACGGTTCACGCTCGGTGTAGAGCCCCAGCGGTGTCAGCTCGCCCTTGGGGTCCACGCGTTTGAGCCAGTCGAGCAAGTGCGTCTCGGAGTGGCGTGGTTTGACTCCCGGCAAGTTCTGATTGGCGGGAACGGAAGAGTCCACGACGTAGGTGATTTCGTTCTTCGGCGGCGGACCTTGCACTTCCAGAACGGCGAAGTTCTTTCCACTGAAATCGGGCCCGTGCTTCGCGACTTCCTCGCGCTGGTCGTCGGGAAGGTTCTTGAAAGCAGCCCTCTCGAGTATCTGGTTCCGTGCCATTTCATGCAGGAGCACACCGAGTGACTTCTCGGAGTTCTTGGCGCCCCAGTCCTTCGTTCCCTCTGCGGCGTCGCCCTCGTTCGGGCCGCGGTACGGGTGCTGGACCGACTCCGGATTGGAACCCACGCTGTGGGCCTCGTGGAAGGAGAGGCTGAGCCTGGCCAGCGAAGCCACGACTGCCTGCTGCTCTCCTTGCGAAAGACGGTCGAATCCGTCGAGGTTTTCGGTGAGCTGGTCCCGGGTGAAGCTTCTCGGGGTGTCCGGATCACCCGGGAGCGTCGCACGCATGACGTTCGCGAGTTGATCTGTCGACGCCCAGTGGTTGAGGCGCTCGTGGACCCGGTCGAGTTCGACTCGGTGGACGTCCCGGTTGTCGCGCAGCTCCTGCTGCAGGGCATCGGGCTCGATGCCGTATTCCTTGGCCTTCGTATCCTCCGGCTGCTCGTGGGTGCGCGAGACATCACTGTCCGGCCCGCCGTCGGTGACTCGGCGGCTCTCGTCCGAAGTGTCGCTCTCGCCGCGGTCGTGGGGATCGGAGTACTTCTTCTCCTTCTTGTCGTTGGGATCCGTCCCGGCAGGTTCTGCGTCCGGCCTTCGCTCGGCGCTGCCCGGTCGCTCAGGGGTGCGTCGGTCCGGGCTCTGGCCGGCATCGCTCCGGGACCGTTCTCCGCCGGGTGTGACCGGCTGTCGGTTCGAGTTCAGGGGAATCGCGAAGACGCCGTTGTTTCCGCTGTGCAGCGGGTTGGGGCTGGTCCGTCCCGTCTGCGCGTCGATGTACGTGATCTTGCCGTTGTGGTTGACGGCGTTCCACGCGTGGGCGCGGCCGTTGGCGTCCTGCGTGATGATCACGGCCTGCGAGCCGTGGCCGCTCTGGCGGAGGGTGTTCTCCAAGCGGTTGAACGCGTCCCGGCCGTTGCCCATGTCGCTGAAGCGAGCGCCGAGCGTGTTCTCTATTCGGTCGCGGCCGCCCTTCTCGCCGCGGTCCGACGGGTTGCCGTTCGCATCCAGGTCCGGGGTGCGCGCGCCCGCGGCCGTGGGGTTGCCGGCGAATGTGTCGACCGTGGACAGGGCGGTGTCGACACAGTTGTTGTTGCGGCCGGGGGTGTTGGGGCCGTCGCCGTTGATGTTCTGGACCCAGGGGCCGTCGTCGGGGTCCGGTGGGCGGGTGGGGTCGCCGTTTTCGTCTCGGGGGACGGAGTTGTCGAGGGCGTCCTGTTCGGCGCGGGTGGGGTCGGTGACGCCGCCGGGGGGTGTGGTGTTGCGGGTGGCGGAGGCCGGGGTCGGGGTGGTGGGCTTGTTGTTGTCCTGGCCCTGCTGCTGGGTGGGCGGGGTGGTGCTGGGGGTCTGGGTGGTGGGCTGGGCGGTGTGGCCGTTGGAGGCGTGGGTCACGGTGTGGATGGGGACCGCCGTCACCTGTTGTTGCTGCTGTTGGTTCGGCGTGTTCGGCGTGTTCGCCGGGCTTGGTTGTGTGTTCTGAGGCGTGTTGGGCTGTGAGCCCGGCTGTTGCGGCTTGTTGCCCGGATTGGGGCTGGGACTGGGGCTGGGGGTGGGGGTGGCTCCGGGCTGGTTCGGCGTGCCAGGTGAGCTTGGAGTGCTCGGGATGCTGTTGGTCGGCGTCGACGCCCTGTCGGGCGTACGGCTGGGAGCGTTGGAGTCCGAGGCGTTCGGGCTCGGCGTCGCCGCTGGGGTGCCGGCGGGCGACTGTGTGGTCCTGGTCGGGGCCGGCTGCCTCGGGTCCTGGCTCGGGGTGGTTGATTCGGGGCGGCTCGTGTTGGGCGTGGTCGAGGCCGGGTTCGTGTTCGTGTTCGTGTTGGGCGTACGGGTGTCTGCCGATCCCGGTGCGCTGGTGTTGGGCGTGCTCGGGTGCGACGTGCGACCCGGTGCAGTTCCGGGTGCGGGCTGGTTCGGGTTCGGGGAGCGGCTGTCAGGGGTCCCTGGAGTGCGGCCGTCCGTCGATGGTGTCGGCGTACTGCGGGGTGGTGTCGACGGTGTCGGGCTCGGCGTCGAGGCGGGGCCGGTTCCCGTGGGGTTGGGGGTGCCCGGGGTGGTGGAGGGGGTCCTGGGCGGGCCCTGTGCGGGGTTGGGGCTGGTGGCGCTCGTGCCGGACGGGGAGCCGCTCGGGGTGGTGTTCGTGCCGGTACGTGCGCCCGCCGCGCCGTCCGCTGTGGAGGGCGGCGTGGGCGAGGCCGGCATCGAGGAGTTGCCGTCCGGGCGCGGGCCCGCGGTCGACGGGTCGGCCGTGGTCGGTGTCGGGGCGGCGTTGGACTGGGTGGGGGTGTTGGCGGCGAGGCTGTCGACCGAGGTGCTGATCGAGCCGCTGCTGCCTGTGGAGGACGGTGCCCCGCCTGCCGTCGGTGTGGGAGCCGATTGCGGGGTGGGTGAGGTGAGGCCGCCGGATGAGGAGGATCCGCCGGGGGTGTTGCCGGCACTGGGTGTGTTGCTGCTGGTGTCCGGGGCGGGGGATGGGGACGGCGACGTATTGCTGGGCGCAGGGTCGTCGAAGTCCGACAGTGTCGGCCGCGAGGGTGAGTTCGAGGAGGAAGGATTCTGCCCGAAGTCCGGGGCGCTGGGCGACGAGTCCGGGGTGCCGCTTCCCGTGTCGGTGCTGGGAAGACTTCCGAGGTCGGGGGCGCTGTAGCTCGCGGGGTCGTCACCGCCGGCGGATATGCCACCGCCGATGTTCGTGTTGCTCGTGCTGGGGATCGAACGTGAGGTCGTCGACGAGTCCGAGCTGGAGGAGTCCGAGGAGTCCGAGGAGCCCGAGCCGCGCGAGGAGCCCGAGCCGCCCGAGGAGTCGGGCGAGGAGGAGTTCGAGTCGGACGCGTTCGAGTTCGGGGAGCTCGAGCTGTTCGAGGAGCTGTTGTTCCCCGGATTGCCGCCGCTGTCACCGCTGTTGTCACCCGTTGTGGGGTTGGAGCGGTTGTTGTAGGTGTCCAAGCTGTTGTTGTAGCCGCTGTCGATGCCGTCGCGGATGCTGCTGCCGGCCTTCCGGCCGAGACCGTCGCGCAGGCCCTCGGTGAACGTCTGCTGCGTCTGCTGGATGGCTTCCCAGCCGCCTTGTGCGCCGGCCCTGACCGTCTTGCCGAGGTCGAAGCCTTCCTGGGTGCCGAAGCCGACGTTGACGGACTGCGTGACCAGGTCGGTGACCATGGCCTGGACCGCCGAGACGGCCGGTTCCTTCATCATTTCGATGACGGCCTGCATCAACGCGTCCTTGAGTGCGTCGATGATGCGTCGTACGGCGATACGGGTGACCTGGGTGGCGGCCATTCCGGCGGCGGCGGAGAGGCCGAAGGTGACGACGGCTGTGGCGGCGGCGAAGGCTATCTGGAAGGCCAGTGCGATCAGCTGGACGATGACCGCCCATTTGGCGAACTCCACCAGGAACGCGGCGGTTTCGAAGGCGTTCGCGATGATGAAGGCGGCTTCGGAGGCGTTGGCGAGGTAGCCGTCGGAGCCGTCGGAGAACTTCTTGTAGCGGGTGGTGAACTTGTCGATGGACTCGCCCGCGTTGTGCGCGATCACGGTCCGTGCGCTGGTGTCCGCCCGTACGCGGAGCTTGTGGGCGTCCTCACCGAACTGGCGCCACAGCTTGGCGGAGTCTCTGAGCAGGTCCTCGTTGGCTGTCGGCCACTTGTAGCCGAGCATCTCCAGGATCCACTCGAGCTCGTCGGGCAACATTATCGCCACAGCGCGCCACACCCCCGTCAGGCAACCACCGCACAACCTCCCCCAACGACAGGGGAGTCACTAGAAGTGCGGCAGTGCCCAGAGCTTACTAACCGCCTCTGGCGCTGCTCGAGGGCGTTCCTGTCACAACCATGTTGCAGGGTCCCCCGTTCCCAGAGACCCTTCCGGTTCGGCGGTCGCTCCTCGCCCAGCCCAGCCGACCGGCCCGCCCACAAACGACCCCGCGTCAGACCGACTTGAAGTCGTTGGCGTTGGCGCCGGCATCGTGCTGAGACGTGAGCGCCGCGTACTTCGCGTCCTCTTCGAGCTCGTGCTTCTCGTGCCGCACGCCCATCTCGCCGAACTTCATGCCCATGCCCGCCAGCCGTTGCGCGAGGCTTGGCATCGAGTCCTTCATGCCGTCGCGCAGACCTTCGTAGACGACGCCGAAGTGCTCGCCCATCTCGTCATCACCCCACGGTGGCGTCTTCCCCGACCCGGCCTCGATGCCGGCCAGCCCCTCGAACAGCACCTTGGCGGCCGAAGCGAAGTCCTGAGCCACCTCGAGCATGTAGAGGCCTTCGCTCTTGAGAACCGAAACGTCGGTAATCATCGTGTCGTTCGCCATCACAACCGCCCCCTGGACTCCGCACGTCTGTCGCAGCGTCAGCCTAACGCCCGACCACACCCCTTCCAAGGCATGGAAAAAACGTGTGGGGGCGGCGCCCCAACCGGGCGCCGCCCCCACACGTTCGTACAGCCAAGCCGCACAGAGGTCAGAACCTCGGTGGCAGCCAACCCGTCTGCACCATCTGTCCACTCCGTCGACGCGTGTGGAAGTACCCACGTCCCGGCGGCAGTTGCGACGGCGAGATGTTCCCGAGCAGCGCACCCTCCGACCGGTCGCCGGACATCACGAGACCCTGCGCCCCGAGCTCCCGCAGACGCTGCATCACCGGCTCGTACAGCGACCGGCTCGCGCCGCCCGCCGAGCGCGCGATGATCACGTGCAGGCCCACATCACGGGCGTACGGCAGATACTCCACCAGCGGCGACAGCGGGTTCATGCCGGTCGCCACCAGGTCGTAGTCGTCGATGATGACGTACGCGTCCGGGCTGTTGTACCAGCTCCGGTTGCGCAGCTGCTCCGGTGTGACATCCGGCCCCGGCATACGACGGCTCAGCGACCCGGCCAGCCCCTCCAGCGTCTCCGTCAGCGCGGGCGCCGACGCGCAGTAGCGCGACAGGTGCGAGTCCGGTACGGCCTCCAGGTGCGCGCGCCGGTAGTCACCCATGACGATCTTCGCCTGGTCGGGCGTGTACCGCTCGGTGATCTGCTTGATGAGCAGCCGCAGCACCGACGACTTGCCGGACTCGCTCTCACCGAACACGATGAAGTGCGGGTCCGTCTCGAAGTCGATGAAGACCGGCGCGAGCGCCGACTCGTCGATACCGAAGGCGACACCGCGCTCCGGGTGCTCGAAGCCCTTCGGCAGCCGGTCGGCCTCCATGATCCTCGGCAGCAGCCGTACGGCCGGAGCCGGGTTGCCCTGCCAGTTCTCGTTGATGCCCCGGATGAGTACGGAAGTGGCCTCCGCCAGGTCCTCCGTCTCCGAAGAGCCGTCGACCCGCGGCAGCGCGGTCATGAAGTGCAGCTTGTCCGTGGTCAGGCCACGACCCGGGACGGAGGCAGGCACGTTCTGCGCCACCTTGCGGTCGATCTCCGACTCCGTCGGGTCACCGAGCCGCAGCTCGATGCGGTTCTGCAGCATGTCCTTGAGCGCCGGCCGCACCTCGGTGTAGCGGCTCGCCGTCAGGATCACGTGTACGCCGAAGCCGAGCCCGCGCATCGCCATGTCGGTGATGGACGCCTCGAGCATCTCGTAGTCCGTCTTGAACGTCGCCCACCCGTCAACGACGAGGAAGACGTCACCCCACGGCTGATCGGGCAGCAGCCCCGCCGCCCGGCGCTGCCGGTACGTCTGGATCGAGTCGACGTTGTTCGCGCGGAAGTACTCCTCCCGCGCGTTGAGAATCCCCTCGACCTCGCTGACCGTACGACGCACCTTCTCGCCGTCGAGCCGGTTCGCGACCCCGCCGACGTGCGCCAGGTCCTCCATCGCGATCAGACCGCCACCGCCGAAGTCCAGGCAGTAGAACTGCACTTCGCTCGGCGTGTGCGTGAAGGCGAAGGACGAGATGAGCGTACGCAGCAGAGTCGACTTGCCGGACTGCGGACCACCGATGAACAGACCGTGGCCCGCCCCGCCCGCGAAGTCCCGGTACAGCACGTCACGCCGCTGCTCGAACGGCTTGTCCACCAGACCGACCGGCACATTGAGCCGGCCGAGCGCGGTGTACTCCGGCGCGGTCAGACCACGCTCCGGCGTGACCGCCAGCGCCGGCAGCAGCTGCTCCAGCGAAGGCGCCTCCTCCAGCGGCGGCAGCCACACCTGGTGGGCGGGCGGGCCCTGGTTCTCCATCTTGGCGACGATGACGTCCAGGACGGTGTCGGCCAGCGCGTCGTCCACCCGGTTGTCGGCCTCCGGCTCCTCGATCACCGGCTGCGGCGGAAGCGCCACGTGCTGCGCCGTGAACTTCGCCGGCCGCAGCTGGGTCGAGCGGTGCACCCGCGACGGGCCCTCACCGTGGTAGGCGCCCGACACGTACGCCGCCTTGAAGCGCACCATGGTGTCGGTGTCGTACCGCAGATAACCGGACCCGGGAATCGACGGCAGGTGGTAGGCATCCGGCACACCGATCGCCGTACGCGACTCGGCGGCGGAGAACGTACGCAGACCGATCCGGTACGACAGATACGTGTCCAGCCCGCGCAGCTTGCCCTCCTCCAGGCGCTGCGAGGCGAGCAGCAGGTGCACACCCAGCGAACGGCCGATGCGGCCGATCTGGATGAACATGTCGATGAAGTCCGGCTTGGCCGTCAGCAGCTCGGAGAACTCGTCCAGCACGATCACCAGAGAGGCCAGCGGTTCGAGCGCGGCTCCGGCCGCCCGCGCCTTCTCGTAGTCGTGGATGTTGGCGTAATTGCCGGCTGTACGCAGCAGCTCCTGGCGGCGCTGCATCTCACCCATGATCGAGTCACGCATACGGTCGACGAGCGTGAGGTCGTCGGCCAGGTTGGTGATGACGGCGGCGGTGTGCGGCATGTCCACCATGCCGGCGAAGGTCGCACCGCCCTTGAAGTCCGCGAGGATGAAGTTCAGCGTCTCCGAGGAGTGCGTCACCGCCAGCCCGAGCACGAGCGTACGCAGCACCTCGGACTTGCCGGAACCGGTCGCTCCGACACACAGGCCGTGCGGGCCCATGCCCTCCTGCGACGCCTCCTTGAGGTCGAGCATGACCGGCTCGCCGTTCTCACCGACACCGATCGGTACGCGCAGCCGCTCGTGCAGCGTGCGCGGACGCCAGGTGCGCGAGACGTCGACCGAGCCCGCGTCGCCGATCCCCATCAGATCCGTGAAGTCCAGGTTCGACAGGAGGGGTTCGCCCTCCTCGGCGGTGCCGACCCGGAAGGCGGCCAGCTGCCGTGCCAGCGCGTCGGCCTGCTCCTGGCTCAGCACGTCCGGCTTGCCGCTGTACGCCGACTCGTGGCCGACGTACAACTGCATGCGGTTCGGCTTGACGTACGCCGTCAGATTGCCCCGCAGTTCGTCCTCCAGCTCCCCGGGGGAGATCTCCAGGAACGTGACGCCCTGAAGTCCCTCCGCGCCGGCGAGCCCGGAGTCCGGCGGTACGGTCCCGCCGTCGAGCACCACGATCAGGTGCGGCTGGTCGTACACCGGGTTCGTGTCCCGGTTCCAGCGCGGCCGGTCGGCCAGCTGGTCCTCCAGCGCCTCCTCCAGCTCACCGAGGTCGTCGAAGAGCAGCCGGGCGGAGCCCGCGCCGTCCTTGGCCTTCGGATGCTGGCTGTGCGGCAGCCACTTGATCCAGTCCCAGTCCGCGGCGGCGGAGGGGTGCGCGACCACGGCGACCATCAGGTCCTCGGGCGAGTGCAGCGTCGCGAGCTGGGCGATCACCGCACGGGCGTTGCCGTAGACGGTGTCACTGTCTCCGGCCAGGGCCAGGTGGTAGAAGGCGCGCAGCGAAACCGACACCGGCAGGTCGGCGATGCTTCCGTGCGCGTCGAGGAACGCCTTCATGGCCGCCGCCGTCAGCGGTTCCAGCTCCTCCTTGGGAGCGGTCTCCGGCGCGGCGAGCGGAGTTGCCAGCTGCTGACTGCCGAGCCCCATGCGCACGGACGCGAAGTCGGCGTCGGTCGGGCGCCGTTCCCACAGCCGCTTGCCGTCGGCGGCGAGCGCCCACAGCTGGTCCGGGTCCGGATGCTGGAAGAGCTGTGTACGCCGCTGCAGTTCAGCGGTCTTGTGCACGTCCTTGCGGACCTGCTCGAGATAGCGGAAGTAGTCACGCCGGTCCTGCGCCATCCCCGCGCCGCCGCCCTGCCGGGACTTGGCGAACTGGGCGATGGCCATGGCGAGGGTCGAGGCCAGCATGAGCCCGCCGACCACCCGCATGTAGGAGGGCAGGTTCGGCATGAAGAAGAAGCCGACGGAACCCAGCATGCCCATCATCGGCAGCAGGGTCATCAGGACACCGTCGTCGTTCTCCCGCGGAATCTCGGGCGGCGTCTCCAGTTTGACCTCGCCGTCCGGGACAGCAGGCGGCTGGATCCGCGGCTGCCGTTTGATGATGACGACGCTCACCGATGCACTCATCCTTCGCGATTGCTGTGTCTTCCCGGGTACAACGCCCGGGCCCCCGGCCCGAAGAACGGGCACGCACAGCCGCTGATCCTACTGTTACGCCGGAGGCCGCCGGGAGGCAGGAGCGTGGAGATGCGGGGGAGGGCGAGGAGGAATGAGGGAGGCGGGACCGCTGCCCCCCGGAGCGGGCGATAGGGTGGCGCTCCGCGTCGTACGAGCGGCGTAAAGAAGCTTATCCAGCAGGGGGAACTACCAGGTGAGCACGGGCACATCGACGGGTTTCTGCCGAGTCACCGTCGCAGCTCCGGACAGTCGTATCGATGTGGCGCTGCCGGAGGACCTGCCGATCCAGGACATCTATCCGGAGATCATCAGGCTCTCGGGCATGGTCCAGTCCGACGGCAGCCTCGCCGGCTACCACCTCGTACGCCGCGACGGCCATGTGCTCGACGCGAGCCGTTCGTTGCTCGAGCACCGGGTCAGGGACGGCGAGGTGCTGCTGCTGCGCACGTTCGCCGATTCGCTGCCGCCGGCCGTCCACGACGACGTGGTCGACGCGGTCGCCACCGCCGTCAAGCAGGACCTCCGCGGCTGGAACGACAACCTGATGCGGGTCGCGGGCCTGATCTCAGGAGTACTCCTCCTGACGATGCTCGGCTTCGTGTTCTGGTTCGCGGACCCGCTGCGGCACGACATGCACGGCCTCCAGGGCATCGTCGCCGGTGTGGTCGCGCTGGCTCTGACGGCGCTCGCCGGTGTACGCGGCCGGGTGTACGACGACAGAGCTTCCGCCGTGGCCCTGGGCATCGCCGCCCTGCCGCACGCGCTCATCGCGGGCTCCGGTGTCATCCCGCAGGACGCGGGCGAAGGCCCCGGCAGGCTGCAGTTCCTCGTCGGCTGCGTAGCCGTACTGATCTTCTCCGTCGTACTGATCATGCTGCTGCCGCAGGGAGACGCCCCGTTCGTCGCCGCCGCGCTGGCAGCGGTCATCGGTACGTTCGCCGCATTCGGCGGAGTACTCACCGAGGCGCAGCCCCGCGAGATCGCCGCCGTCACCTCGGTCGTCGCACTGGCCGTCGTCGGCTTCCTGCCGGGCTGGTCGGCCCGCTTCGCCAAGCTGCCGATCGGCTTCCGCAACCCGGAGGACCTGGCCAGGGCGCGCCGCGAGGGCCAGGACGGCAACCTCGAGGCCGTCGACGTACAGCGCATCGTCGCCCAGACCAGCCGCGGCCACGAGCTTCTGCTCGGCCTCGTCGGCGGCTGCGCCGTCGTCATCCTCGGCGCCGGCGGCGCGGTGCTCGGCTTCAGCGACAGCGGCTGGGCCCAGCTGATGGCCCTGGTCACCGCCCTGGCCGCGATGCTCCGCGCCCGCCTGTTCCGCTACACCGCGCAGGTCACCTGCCTGCTGGTGGCCGGCGTCCTCACGACCGGCCTGCTGATCCTCGGCCTCGCGATCTCGCCCCCCACCCAGATCCTCGTGGACCTGGCCCAGGGCAACACCGCGGGCATCGACGTACGGACCCTGTGGCTCGGCGCCTCGGTCGCGGCCGGCGCGATGCTCCTGATCGCGATCGCCCTGATCGTCCCCCAGAAGGGCCTGTCCCCCTTCTGGGGCCGCATGCTGGACCTGGCGGACTCGCTGGTACTGCTCTCCCTGATCCCGATCTGCCTGGCGGTCCTCGACGTCTACGCCAAGGTCCGCGGCGGCGTCTGACCGGGCGAGGCACGCAGGCGGGCGCCGGCACCCTTGACGACGGAGTGCTCGCATCTGCTGGTAAGCTGCATGACGGCCGCTTGTGTATGCGCCCCCGGACATCCGGAGGCTGCGCCCAGCGGATCCCCGCCTCCCGAGTAACGGAAGCTCCCCAGAGAATTCGACCTGGGGCACTCGATGGCAATACGAAGACCAAGAGGAGTACGCGTGCCGCTCGACGCCGCTACGAAGAAGCAGATCATGACCGAGTTCGCTCAGAAGGAAGGCGACACCGGCTCCCCCGAGGTCCAGGTCGCCATGCTTTCGCGCCGGATCTCGGACCTGACCGAGCACCTGAAGACGCACAAGCACGACCACCACTCCCGCCGTGGTCTGCTGATCCTGGTCGGCCAGCGTCGCCGCCTGCTGCAGTACCTGGCCAAGAAGGACATCCAGCGCTTCCGTGCCCTGGTCGACCGCCTCGGCATCCGCCGTGGCGCGGCCGGCGGCGCCAAGTAAGACGGACGTCGTGAAGGGAGCGGTACCCCACTTCTAGGGGACCGCTCCCTTTGCTGTACGTGCGGGACGTACCGGACGCTCAGTAGTCTGGTCGTACAACGCAACACAGAACACGAGCGAGAAGCGGCTTCCCCGCCGCCGGTCCTCGGTAGTGGCCCCCGGAGCACATGGACCCCGGGGTCTTCGATCGAAGACCGGCCCGCAGCCGGAAGCGCTTCTCCGCCACCGTCCCTCCGCCATACGGGCGCATGGGACGTAAAGACGAAAAGTATCGGAGATAACGCTAGTGGAGAACGAGACCCACTACGCCGAGGCCGTCATTGACAACGGTTCCTTCGGCACCCGCACCATCCGCTTCGAGACGGGCCGCCTGGCCAAGCAGGCCGCCGGCTCCGCCGTGGCGTACCTGGACGACGACACCATGGTGATGTCGGCCACCACCGCTTCGAAGAAGCCCAAGGACCAGCTCGACTTCTTCCCCCTGACGGTGGACGTCGAGGAGCGGATGTACGCAGCCGGCAAGATCCCCGGCTCCTTCTTCCGTCGTGAGGGCCGGCCCTCCGAGGACGCGATCCTCACCTGCCGCCTGATCGACCGCCCGCTGCGCCCCTCCTTCAAGAAGGGCCTGCGCAACGAGATCCAGATCGTCGAGACGATCATGGCGCTCAACCCCGACCACCTGTACGACGTGGTCGCGATCAACGCCGCCTCCTGCTCCACGATCCTGGCGGGCCTGCCCTTCTCCGGCCCGATCGGCGCCACCCGCGTCGCCCTGATCAAGGGCCAGTGGGTCGCCTTCCCGACGCACACCGAGCTCGAGGACGCCGTCTTCGACATGGTCGTCGCGGGCCGCGTCCTGGAGGACGGCGACGTCGCGATCATGATGGTCGAGGCCGAGGCCACCGAGAAGACGATCCAGCTCGTCAAGGACGGCGCCGACGCCCCGACCGAGGAGATCGTCGCCGCCGGTCTCGACGCCGCGAAGCCGTTCATCAAGGTCCTCTGCAAGGCCCAGTCGGACCTCGCCGCCAAGGCCGCCAAGCCCACCGGCGATTTCCCGGTCTTCCTCGAGTACCAGGACGACGTGCTGGAGGCGCTGACCGCCGCCGTCAAGTCCGAGCTCACGCAGGCGCTCACCATCGCCGGCAAGCAGGACCGCGAGAACGAGCTCGACCGCATCAAGGAGATCGCCGCCGAGAAGCTGCTCCCGCAGTTCGAGGGTCGCGAGAAGGAGATCTCCGGTGCGTACCGCGCGCTGACCAAGCATTTGGTCCGCGAGCGCGTCATCAAGGACAAGGTCCGCATCGACGGCCGTGGCGTCACGGACATCCGTACGCTCGCCGCCGAGGTCGAGGCCATCCCGCGCGTGCACGGCTCGGCGCTGTTCGAGCGTGGCGAGACCCAGATCCTGGGCGTCACCACCCTCAACATGCTCCGTATGGAGCAGCAGCTGGACACCCTTTCCCCGGTGACCCGCAAGCGCTACATGCACAACTACAACTTCCCGCCGTACTCCGTCGGTGAGACCGGCCGCGTGGGCTCGCCCAAGCGCCGCGAGATCGGCCACGGCGCGCTCGCCGAGCGCGCCATCGTGCCGGTGCTGCCGACGCGCGAGGAGTTCCCGTACGCGATCCGTCAGGTGTCCGAGGCCCTCGGCTCCAACGGCTCGACGTCCATGGGCTCGGTCTGCGCCTCCACCATGTCGCTGCTGAACGCCGGTGTGCCGCTCAAGGCCCCCGTCGCCGGTATCGCCATGGGTCTGATCTCGCAGGAGATCGACGGCAAGACGCACTACGTCGCCCTCACCGACATCCTCGGTGCCGAGGACGCGTTCGGTGACATGGACTTCAAGGTCGCCGGTACGAAGGAATTCGTCACCGCCCTCCAGCTCGACACCAAGCTGGACGGCATCCCGGCCTCCGTCCTGGCCGCGGCCCTCAAGCAGGCCCGCGACGCCCGCCTCCACATCCTCGACGTGATGATGGAAGCGATCGACACGCCGGACGAGATGTCCCCCAACGCCCCGCGGATCATCACCGTCAAGATCCCCGTGGACAAGATCGGTGAGGTCATCGGCCCCAAGGGCAAGATGATCAACCAGATCCAGGAGGACACCGGCGCGGACATTACGATCGAGGACGACGGCACCATCTACATCGGTGCCCAGGTCGGCTCGCAGGCCGAGGCGGCCCGCGCGACGATCAACGCGATCGCGAACCCGACCATGCCGGAGGTCGGCGAGCGCTACCTGGGTACGGTCGTCAAGACCACCACCTTCGGTGCCTTCGTCTCCCTGATGCCCGGCAAGGACGGTCTGCTGCACATCTCGCAGATCCGCAAGCTCGCCGGCGGCAAGCGCGTGGAGAACGTCGAGGACGTCCTCGGTGTGGGCCAGAAGGTCCAGGTCGAGATCGCCGAGATCGACTCCCGCGGCAAGCTCTCCCTCGTCCCCGTGATCGAGGGCGAAGAGGGCACCGACGCCGACCAGAAGGCCGACGCCGACCAGTGACATCCCGTAGTTCCGTGACGACGGCCCGCACCTCTTCGGAGGGGCGGGCCGTCGCCCGTACCCAAACACTGCTCAAGGGCCAGAACGGCATCGGCACCGTCCGCAGGACCACCCTCCCCGGCGGCCTGCGGATCGTCACCGAGACCCTGCCCTCCGTACGCTCCGCCACCTTCGGCATCTGGGCGCATGTCGGCTCGCGCGACGAGACCCCGACGCTGAACGGCGCGACGCACTACCTGGAGCACCTCCTCTTCAAGGGCACCGAGAAGCGCAGCGCCCTCGACATCTCGTCCGCGATCGACGCGGTCGGCGGCGAGATGAACGCCTTCACGGCGAAGGAGTACACCTGCTACTACGCACGTGTACTGGACACCAACCTCCCCCTCGCCATCGACATCGTCTGCGACATGCTGACGGGGTCCCTGATCAAGCCCGAGGACGTCGACGCCGAGCGCGGTGTCATCCTCGAAGAGATCGCGATGACCGAGGACGACCCGGGCGACGTCGTCCACGACCTGTTCGCCAGGACGATGTTCGGCGACACCCCGCTGGGCCGTCCGGTCCTCGGAACCGTCGACACCGTCGAGGCGCTCTCCGCGGACCGCATCCGCCGCTTCTACAAGAAGCACTACGACCCGACGCACCTGGTCGTAGCGGCCGCGGGCAACGTCGATCACGCCACCGTCGTACGCCAGGTCCGCAAGGCCTTCGAGCGCGCCGGCGCCCTGTCCCGTACGGACGCGGTCCCGCTCGACCCGCGCGACGGCTCCCGCATCATCCGCACCGCCGGCCGCGTCGAGCACCTGAACCGCAAGACCGAGCAGGCGCACGTGGTCCTCGGCATGCCGGGCCTGTCCCGCACCGACGACCGCCGCTGGGCGATGGGCGTACTGAACACGGCTCTCGGCGGCGGCATGTCGTCCCGCCTCTTCCAGGAGGTACGGGAGAAGCGCGGCCTGGCCTACAGCGTGTACTCGTACACCTCCAGCTTCGCCGACTGCGGTCTCTTCGGCGTGTACGCCGGCTGCCGGCCCGCCCAGGTCCACGACGTACTGAAGATCTGCCGTGACGAACTCGAGAAGGTCGCCGCGAACGGTCTGCCCGACGAGGAGATCGACCGCGCCGTCGGCCAGCTCTCCGGTTCCACCGTCCTCGGTCTGGAGGACACCGGCGCGCTCATGAACCGCATCGGCAAGAGCGAGCTGGCGTGGGGCGACCACATCTCGGTCGACGACATGCTCGCCCGGATGGCGGCAGTGACCCCCGACGAGGTACGGGAGGTGGCCGCCGAAGTCCTGGGTCACCGTCCCTCGCTGTCGGTCATCGGCCCGCTGAAGGACAAGCAGGCAGACCGCCTGCACGAATCAGTCGCCTAGAGCCTCAGAGACGTCAGACAGAAAGAAGCAAGCAATGAGCAAGCTGCGCGTGGCCGTTCTCGGTGCCAAGGGCCGTATCGGCTCGGAAGCCGTACGGGCCGTCGAGGCCGCGGACGACATGGAGCTGGTGGCGGCGCTGAGCCGGGGCGACAAGCTCGACGCCCTCGTCGAAGCCGACGCCCAGGTCGTCGTCGAGCTGACCACCCCCGCATCGGTGATGGACAACCTCGACTTCTGCGTACGCCATGGCATCCACGCGGTCGTCGGCACCACCGGCTGGACCGGCGAACGCCTCGCGCAGCTGCGCTCATGGCTCGACACCTCTGCGGAGACGGGCGTGCTCATCGCGCCCAACTTCTCCATCGGCGCCGTCCTCACCATGAAGTTCGCCCAGCAGGCGGCCCCGTACTTCGAGTCCGTCGAGGTCGTCGAGCTGCACCACCCGAACAAGGCCGACGCCCCCTCCGGCACCGCGACCCGCACGGCCCAGCTCATCGCGGCCGCGCGCGCCCGGGCCGGCAGCGCCCCCCAGCCCGACGCCACGGCCACGGCGCTGGACGGCGCGCGCGGCGCGAACGTGGACGGCGTACCCGTACACGCCATCCGCCTGCGCGGTCTCCTCGCCCACCAGGAAGTCCTCCTGGGCGGCGAGGGCGAGACCCTGACGATCCGTCACGACTCCCTGCATCACAGCAGCTTCATGCCGGGCATCCTGCTCGGCGCGCGCCGCGTGGTGACCACTCCCGGCCTCACCTTCGGCCTGGAAAACTTCCTCGACCTGAACTGACGGCAGAACAACAGCCATGCGCGCAAAGATCACGTACTTCGTCCTCGCCGCCGTCCTGGTCGTCTACTTCGTCCTGGCCGGCAGCCGCGGCTACTTCCTCATCCGCGAAGGCACCGTCCTCACCGTCACCTTCGGCGTCGCGGTGCTGGTCCTCCCGGCCATCGGCATGTGGTTCCTCTGGCACACCACACAGTTCGCCCGCAAGGCGGACGTGCTGTCGGCGAAGCTGGAGGCCGAGGGCGGCCTGCCCGTCGACGAACTGGTACGCACGCCCGGCGGCCGCATCGACCGCGACAGCGCCGACGAGGTCTTCGCCCGCCGCCGAGCGGAGACCGAGGACGCCCCGGACGACTGGCGCTCCTGGTTCCGCCTCGCCATCGCCTACTACGACGCGCGTGACACCCCGCGCGCCCGCAAGGCGATGCAGCGCGCGATCGCGCTGCACGCGGGCAAGTAGGCCCATGCCGAAGGGGGCGTCCGACCGGACGCCCCCTTTCGCGTGCCGAGTCTCAGACCGGCCGGTACTCGTCGCCCCAGACCTCCACCGTGTCGGCCGCCCGGTCGAAGGCCTCCACCCGCGACAGGAAGTCCGCGTTGTGGTCGGTGAGCAGCTGCAGCCGCTCACCGCTCTGCTGGATCAGTACGAGCGCCTGCCCCTGCACCGTGCGCGGCAGCCCGAGCCACCGCACCGGCTGCTGGACCGTACGTACGGTCGTCGCCCGGCTCCACGGCACCGTGGTCGTCGAGAAGAACCCCACGCGCCGCAGCCCGTGCCGGCTGACCCAGGCACCGACGCGCAGCAGTCGAAGGGCACAAGTGATCATGACCACGGCGAGGCCGAGACAGATGCCCGCACCCGGCATCGCCCCCGTAAAGGCGATGATCATCGCAGCCAGGAGAACGAAGGACGCGAGGAGCAGCAGCAGGGCTGCCGCTCCCACGCGCCAGGGCCCGGGGCGGTAGGGCCGGCGCCATTGATCGTGGTCGTCGAAGGGCAGGGCGACATCGTCGGAAGTCTCACCGGACGCTTCGAAAGCACGGTCGGCCGTCAGGAAAGGCAGGGGCACGACTGATCCTCACTCACCAGCACGCTCGATTGGGCTGTGCCCGGTGAGGCTACCGAGGAGGTCTTCGCCGGGCCACCTCAGGGGGCCCGGACGAGTCAGCGCCCGTCAGCGGCTTCGGACTTCTGGTTCGCTCCGGGAGCCTGCGACGGATCGAGGGCGGGGAGCCCGAAGAGCAGCGATCCCACCAGTCCGGCGACGACGGTGAGACCGATGAGCGTACGTCCCACGACCTGGGACGCACTCGGACGTTCGGGGGGCGGAGGGGTGACGTTACTGCGGAATCGGTCGGCCTCGGCAACGAATGCGAAGGGGACGGACTCTCGCCGGCGCAACATGGGGCGGCACTCCTTTGTTTTTTTGATCCGGTACCAGGGCTTCTACAGGGACAGACGTACAAAGCTGTCGCTTGGTGCCCGATTTCCCCGAATCGGCCGAACAATGTCCCCCGAGCGCCGACGGGCGGTCGCGCTGGCCCTGGCCCGTAGAGTGTGGGGCGCCCGAGCGATGTACATGGAAGGACCCCGCCGGTGACTGTTACCCCTGATGGCACCCCCACCGAGACCACCAAGCCCAGCTTCCGCAGCGAAGTGACCGTCGAGCTGGTGAAGCACACCGCCAGTGACTCCGACGTCCTGTGGGCCGCCCGGGTCTCGACCGCCGGCGAGCAGTCCCTGGAGGAGCTGAGCAAGGACCCCGAGCGCTCCAAGGGCCTCATCAACTACCTGATGCGGGACCGCCACGGCAGCCCCTTCGAGCACAACTCGATGACGTTCTTCATCAGCGCCCCGATCTTCGTCTTCCGCGAGTTCATGCGCCACCGCGTCGGATGGTCGTACAACGAGGAATCCGGCCGCTACAGAGAGCTGGAGCCGGTCTTCTACGTCCCCGGTCAGTCCCGCAAGCTCGTCCAGCAGGGCCGCCCCGGCAAGTACGAGTTCGTCGACGGCACTCCGCAGCAGCAGGAGCTCACGACCCGCGCCATGGAGGACTCCTACCGCCAGTCGTACGAGGCCTACCAGGAGATGCTCGCCGCCGGAGTCGCCCGCGAGGTCGCCCGCGCGGTGCTCCCCGTGGGCCTGTACTCCTCGATGTACGCGACGTGCAACGCCCGGTCCCTCATGCACTTCCTCGGCCTGCGCACCCAGCACGAGCTCGCGAAGGTGCCGTCCTTCCCGCAGCGCGAGATCGAGATGGTGGGCGAGCAGATGGAGGCCCACTGGGCCACGCTCATGCCCCTCACGTACGCGGCCTTCAACGGCAACGGACGAGTCGCCCCGTAGGGCCGGGACGCCGGCCTGAGGACAGATGTACGGATCGACCGTCCGAAGTGTCCGTATTGCCGCAGTTCGAGAATTTCATCTAGGCTGATCAAACGGACCCGGCACTGCTTGAACCCCCGAGCAGGCAGTGTCGGGTTCTACTCTTCCCGTACGTCTGACCTCCCCCGAGGGGACACGACGCGTTGAGCAGCGAGTAGCGTGTTACCCATGGCTCCGATCTCCACTTCGCAGACCCCCTTCGGGCGGGTCCTCACCGCCATGGTCACGCCCTTCACGGCGGACGGCGCACTCGACCTCGACGGCGCCCAGCGTCTCGCCGCCCACCTCGTGGACGCCGGCAACGACGGGCTGGTCGTCAACGGCACCACCGGCGAGTCCCCGACCACCAGCGACGCGGAGAAAAACGACCTGGTACGGGCTGTACTGGAGGCCGTCGGAGACCGGGCCCACGTCGTCGCCGGAGTCGGCACGAACGACACCCGCCACAGCCTCGAGCTGGCCCGAGCCGCCGAGAAGACCGGCGCACACGGCCTCCTCGCCGTGACGCCGTACTACAACAAGCCCCCGCAAGAGGGCCTCCTCCGGCACTTCACGGCCATCGCCGACGCGACCGAGCTCCCCGTGATGCTCTACGACATCCCGGGCCGCAGCGGTGTGCCCATCAACACCGAGACACTCGTCCGCCTGGCCGAGCACCCGCGCATCGTCGCCAACAAGGACGCCAAGGGCGACCTCGGCCGCGCCAGCTGGGCCATCGCCCAGAGCGGCCTCGCGTGGTACTCCGGCGACGACATGCTGAATCTCCCCCTGCTCTCCGTCGGCGCGGTCGGATTCGTCTCGGTGGTCGGCCACGTGGTCACCCCCGAGCTGCGCGCCCTCCTGGAAGCCCACCTCGCCGGCGACGTACGCAAGGCCACGGAGATCCACCAGCAGCTGCTCCCGGTCTACACCGGCATGTTCCGCACCCAGGGCGTCATCACCACCAAGGCCGCCCTCGCCCTCCAGGGCCTGCCCGGAGGCCCCCTGCGCCTGCCGATGATCGAGCTGACGCCGGACGAAGAGGCACAGCTCAAGCGAGACCTGGCAGCCGGCGGAGTGCAGCTCTAACCCCAGACTTCACAACTGAATACGCAGGAATCCCACAAACAACAGCAAGTGCACGAATGTCATGCGCGCCACGTGCCTCAGCGGTACGTGGCGTGTGTGGTGAGGAGAGTCTTTTGAGTCATCCGCATCCTGAACTCGGCACGCCGCCCAAGCTCCCGAAGGGCGGCCTGCGCGTCACCCCGCTAGGCGGCCTCGGCGAGATCGGCCGCAACATGACGGTCTTCGAGTACGGCGGCCGCCTGCTCATCGTCGACTGCGGCGTGCTCTTCCCCGAGGAAGAGCAGCCCGGCATCGACCTGATCCTGCCGGACTTCACGTCCATCAAGGACCGCCTCGACGACATCGAAGGCATCGTGCTCACGCACGGCCACGAGGACCACATCGGCGGCGTCCCCTTCCTGCTCCGCCTGAAGCAGGACATCCCGCTGATCGGCTCCAAGCTGACGCTCGCGCTGATCGAGGCGAAGCTCCAGGAGCACCGCATCCGCCCGTACACCCTTGAAGTCACGGAGGGCCACCGCGAGCGCGTCGGTCCCTTCGACTGCGAGTTCGTGGCGGTCAACCACTCCATCCCGGACGCGCTGGCCGTCGCCATCCGCACCCCGGCGGGCATGGTCGTCCACACCGGCGACTTCAAGATGGACCAGCTTCCGCTGGACCGCCGCCTCACCGACCTCCCGACGTTTGCCAGGCTCGGCGAGGAGGGCATCGACCTCCTCCTCTCCGACTCGACGAACGCCGAGGTCCCGGGCTTCGTCCCGCCCGAGCGCGACATCTCCAACGTCCTGCGCACGGTCTTCGCGAACGCCCAGAAGCGCATCATCGTGGCCAGCTTCGCCAGCCACGTGCACCGCATCCAGCAGATCCTCGACGCCGCCCACGAGTACGGTCGCCGCGTCGCCTTCGTAGGCCGCTCGATGGTCAGAAACATGGGCATCGCCCGAGACCTGGGCTACCTGAAGGTCCCGGCAGGCCTGGTAGTGGACGTAAAGACCCTCGACGACCTCCCCGACCACGAAGTCGTCCTCGTCTGCACCGGCTCCCAGGGCGAGCCGATGGCGGCCCTCTCCCGCATGGCCAACCGCGACCACCAGATCCGCATCGTCCAGGGCGACACCGTCATCCTGGCCTCGTCGCTCATCCCGGGTAACGAGAACGCGGTCTACCGGGTGATCAACGGCCTGACCCGCTGGGGCGCCAACGTCATCCACAAGGGCAACGCCAAGGTCCACGTCTCGGGCCACGCCTCGGCCGGCGAGCTGCTGTACTTCTACAACATCTGCAAGCCGAAGAACCTGATGCCGGTCCACGGCGAATGGCGCCACCTGCGCGCCAACGCCGAACTGGGAGCCCTCACAGGAGTCCCCAAGGACCACATCGTCATCGCCGAGGACGGCGTGGTGGTCGACCTGATCGACGGCCGAGCGAAGATCGTCGGCAAGGTCCAGGCGGGCTATGTGTACGTCGACGGCCTCTCGGTCGGTGATGTCACCGAGACCCACCTCAAGGACCGCCGCATCCTGGGCGAAGAAGGCTTCATCTCGGTCTTCGTCGTGGTCGACACCGCCACCGGCAAGATCGTGGGCGGCCCGAACATCCATGCCCGTGGCTCCGGCATCGACGACTCGGCGTTCGCGGCCGTCGTCCCGCGGATGGAAGAGGCGATCGCCAAGTCGGCCCGGGACGGCGTCCTGGAGACGCACCAGATCCAGCAGCTCATTCGCCGCACGGTGGGCAAGTGGGTCTCCGACACCTACCGCCGGCGTCCGATGATCCTGCCGGTCGTCGTCGAGGTCTGACGTCGCCGTAGCACGTCAACCGGGAGCGGGGCACCTCGATTTGCATCGAGGCGCCCCGCTCCAGTACGTTTACGACTCCTCCTGAACGGGAAGCCCGGCGCACTGGTGCGCCTGGACCACCCGAGCGGGGCGGGAATTCCGACTCAGAACTTCTGATAAAGTCGGAATCGCCGGAAAGGGAAACGCGAAAGCGAAAACCTGGAAAGCGCCGAGGAAGTCGGACACGAAAGAGTCTGATAGAGTCGGAAACACGAAATACCGAACGAAAGCCCGGAGGAAAGCCCGAGA
Organism: Streptomyces sp. TRD_SC_5; assembly: GCF_056836825.1. Lineage (NCBI taxonomy): Bacteria > Bacillati > Actinomycetota > Actinomycetes > Kitasatosporales > Streptomycetaceae > Streptomyces > Streptomyces sp. TRD_SC_5. The sequence continues at coordinate 5,493,374 of NZ_JBWZZS010000001.1, forward strand.
GGGTGAGTACAAAGGAAGCGTCCGTTCCTTGAGAACTCAACAGCGTGCCAAAAGTCAACGCCAGATATGTTGATACCCCGGCCCACTTCGGTGGGTTGGTGGTTCCTTTGAAGAAGACCTGGCTGTCCTAGTGATAGTGCAGTCCAGGCAAACACAGCGAGGACGCTGAGAACAGCGGGCCATATTCCGGCCCGATCTGTTCCGCTCTTTCGTGGTGCTAGCTCGATTACGAGCAAACATTCATGGAGAGTTTGATCCTGGCTCAGGACGAACGCTGGCGGCGTGCTTAACACATGCAAGTCGAACGATGAAGCCCTTCGGGGTGGATTAGTGGCGAACGGGTGAGTAACACGTGGGCAATCTGCCCTTCACTCTGGGACAAGCCCTGGAAACGGGGTCTAATACCGGATAACACTCCTCCCTGCATGGGGAGGGGTTAAAAGCTCCGGCGGTGAAGGATGAGCCCGCGGCCTATCAGCTTGTTGGTGGGGTAATGGCCTACCAAGGCGACGACGGGTAGCCGGCCTGAGAGGGCGACCGGCCACACTGGGACTGAGACACGGCCCAGACTCCTACGGGAGGCAGCAGTGGGGAATATTGCACAATGGGCGAAAGCCTGATGCAGCGACGCCGCGTGAGGGATGACGGCCTTCGGGTTGTAAACCTCTTTCAGCAGGGAAGAAGCGAAAGTGACGGTACCTGCAGAAGAAGCGCCGGCTAACTACGTGCCAGCAGCCGCGGTAATACGTAGGGCGCAAGCGTTGTCCGGAATTATTGGGCGTAAAGAGCTCGTAGGCGGCTTGTCACGTCGGATGTGAAAGCCCGGGGCTTAACCCCGGGTCTGCATTCGATACGGGCAGGCTAGAGTGTGGTAGGGGAGATCGGAATTCCTGGTGTAGCGGTGAAATGCGCAGATATCAGGAGGAACACCGGTGGCGAAGGCGGATCTCTGGGCCATTACTGACGCTGAGGAGCGAAAGCGTGGGGAGCGAACAGGATTAGATACCCTGGTAGTCCACGCCGTAAACGTTGGGAACTAGGTGTTGGCGACATTCCACGTCGTCGGTGCCGCAGCTAACGCATTAAGTTCCCCGCCTGGGGAGTACGGCCGCAAGGCTAAAACTCAAAGGAATTGACGGGGGCCCGCACAAGCAGCGGAGCATGTGGCTTAATTCGACGCAACGCGAAGAACCTTACCAAGGCTTGACATATACCGGAAAGCATCAGAGATGGTGCCCCCCTTGTGGTCGGTATACAGGTGGTGCATGGCTGTCGTCAGCTCGTGTCGTGAGATGTTGGGTTAAGTCCCGCAACGAGCGCAACCCTTGTCCTGTGTTGCCAGCATGCCCTTCGGGGTGATGGGGACTCACAGGAGACCGCCGGGGTCAACTCGGAGGAAGGTGGGGACGACGTCAAGTCATCATGCCCCTTATGTCTTGGGCTGCACACGTGCTACAATGGCCGGTACAATGAGCTGCGATGCCGCGAGGCGGAGCGAATCTCAAAAAGCCGGTCTCAGTTCGGATTGGGGTCTGCAACTCGACCCCATGAAGTCGGAGTTGCTAGTAATCGCAGATCAGCATTGCTGCGGTGAATACGTTCCCGGGCCTTGTACACACCGCCCGTCACGTCACGAAAGTCGGTAACACCCGAAGCCGGTGGCCCAACCCCTTGTGGGAGGGAGCTGTCGAAGGTGGGACTGGCGATTGGGACGAAGTCGTAACAAGGTAGCCGTACCGGAAGGTGCGGCTGGATCACCTCCTTTCTAAGGAGCACTTCTTACTCGGTTCGCCGGGTCAGAGGCCAGTTCATCGGCGAACGTCCGGTGCTGGTTGCTCATGGGTGGAACGTTGACTACTCGGCACGGTTTGGTGGGTTCACAAGTACTGCTTCGGCGTGGAAAGTGAGCACAGTAAATCGGGTCGGGCACGCTGTTGGGTATCTGAGGGTACGGACTTCGGTCCTTATCTTCGCGATGCCGGCCCCAGTGCACTCGCCCGTAAGGGTGGGGTGATGGGTGGCTGGTCGTTGCTTGAGAACTGCACAGTGGACGCGAGCATCTGTGGGCAAGTTTTTAAGGGCGCACGGTGGATGCCTTGGCACCAGGAACCGATGAAGGACGTGGGAGGCCACGATAGTCCCCGGGGAGCCGTCAACCAGGCTTTGATCCGGGGGTTTCCGAATGGGGAAACCCGGCAGTCGTCATGGGCTGTCACCCATACCTGAACACATAGGGTATGTGGAGGGAACGCGGGGAAGTGAAACATCTCAGTACCCGCAGGAAGAGAAAACAACCGTGATTCCGGGAGTAGTGGCGAGCGAAACCGGATGAGGCCAAACCGTATGCGTGTGATACCCGGCAGGGGTTGCGCATACGGGGTTGCGGGATCTCTTTGTCACAGTCTGCCGACTGTGAGACGAGTCAGAAACCGTATGGATAGGCGAAGGACATGCGAAAGGTCCGGCGTAGAGGGTAAGACCCCCGTAGCTGAAATTCATACGGCTCGTTTAAGAGACACCCAAGTAGCACGGGGCCCGAGAAATCCCGTGTGAATCTGGCGGGACCACCCGTTAAGCCTAAATATTCCCTGGTGACCGATAGCGGATAGTACCGTGAGGGAATGGTGAAAAGTACCGCGGGAGCGGAGTGAAATAGTACCTGAAACCGTGTGCCTACAAGCCGTGGGAGCGTCGCGCATTGAGTTTACTCAATGCGTCGTGACTGCGTGCCTTTTGAAGAATGAGCCTGCGAGTTAGCGGTGTGTAGCGAGGTTAACCCGTGTGGGGAAGCCGTAGCGAAAGCGAGTCCTAATAGGGCGATTGAGTTGCACGCTCTAGACCCGAAGCGGAGTGATCTAGCCATGGGCAGGTTGAAGCGGCTGTAAGAGGTCGTGGAGGACCGAACCCACCAGGGTTGAAAACCTGGGGGATGACCTGTGGTTAGGGGTGAAAGGCCAATCAAACTCCGTGATAGCTGGTTCTCCCCGAAATGCATTTAGGTGCAGCGTCGTGTGTTTCTTGCCGGAGGTAGAGCACTGGATAGGCGATGGGCCCTACCGGGTTACTGACCTTAGCCAAACTCCGAATGCCGGTAAGTGAGAGCACGGCAGTGAGACTGTGGGGGATAAGCTCCATGGTCGAGAGGGAAACAGCCCAGAGCATCGACTAAGGCCCCTAAGCGTACGCTAAGTGGGAAAGGATGTGGAGTCGCAGAGACAACCAGGAGGTTGGCTTAGAAGCAGCCACCCTTGAAAGAGTGCGTAATAGCTCACTGGTCAAGTGATTCCGCGCCGACAATGTAGCGGGGCTCAAGCGTACCGCCGAAGTCGTGTCATTCACACATATAGGGCCAACGCCCGTGTGGATGGGTAGGGGAGCGTCGTGTGCCGGGTGAAGCAGCCGCGGAAGCGAGTTGTGGACGGTTCACGAGTGAGAATGCAGGCATGAGTAGCGATACACACGTGAGAAACGTGTGCGCCGATTGACTAAGGGTTCCTGGGTCAAGCTGATCTGCCCAGGGTAAGTCGGGACCTAAGGCGAGGCCGACAGGCGTAGTCGATGGACAACCGGTTGATATTCCGGTACCCGCTTTGAAACGCCCAGTATCGAATCCATTAATGCTAAGGCCGTGAAGCCGTCCTGGAGCCTTCGGGCAAAGGGAAGTGGTGGAGCCGCCGGCCCAAGGTGGTAGTAGGTAAGCGATGGGGTGACGCAGGAAGGTAGTCCAGCCCGGGCGGTGGTAGTCCCGGGGTAAGGGTGTAGGCCGAGGGGTAGGTAAATCCGTCCCTCATTGAGGCTGAGACCTGATGCCGAGCCGATTGTGGTGAAGTGGATGATCCTATGCTGTCGAGAAAAGCCTCTAGCGAGTTTCATGGCGGCCCGTACCCTAAACCGACTCAGGTGGTCAGGTAGAGAATACCGAGGCGTTCGGGTGAACTATGGTTAAGGAACTCGGCAAAATGCCCCCGTAACTTCGGGAGAAGGGGGGCCATCACTGGTGATCCGTTTTACACGGTGAGCTGGGGGTGGCCGCAGAGACCAGCGAGAAGCGACTGTTTACTAAAAACACAGGTCCGTGCGAAGCCGTAAGGCGATGTATACGGACTGACGCCTGCCCGGTGCTGGAACGTTAAGGGGACCGGTTAGTGCGCTTTCGGGCGTGCGAAGCTGAGAACTTAAGCGCCAGTAAACGGCGGTGGTAACTATAACCATCCTAAGGTAGCGAAATTCCTTGTCGGGTAAGTTCCGACCTGCACGAATGGCGTAACGACTTCTCGACTGTCTCAACCATAGGCCCGGTGAAATTGCACTACGAGTAAAGATGCTCGTTTCGCGCAGAAGGACGGAAAGACCCCGGGACCTTTACTACAGTTTGATATTGGTGTTCGGTTCGGCTTGTGTAGGATAGGTGGGAGACTGTGAAGCATGCACGCCAGTGTGTGTGGAGTCAATCTTGAAATACCACTCTGGTCGTGCTGGATGTCTAACCTCGGTCCGTGATCCGGATCAGGGACAGTGTCTGATGGGTAGTTTAACTGGGGCGGTTGCCTCCTAAAGAGTAACGGAGGCGCCCAAAGGTTCCCTCAGCCTGGTTGGCAATCAGGTGTTGAGTGTAAGTGCACAAGGGAGCTTGACTGTGAGACCGACGGGTCGAGCAGGGACGAAAGTCGGGACTAGTGATCCGGCAGTGGCTTGTGGAAGCGCTGTCGCTCAACGGATAAAAGGTACCCCGGGGATAACAGGCTGATCTTCCCCAAGAGTCCATATCGACGGGATGGTTTGGCACCTCGATGTCGGCTCGTCGCATCCTGGGGCTGGAGTCGGTCCCAAGGGTTGGGCTGTTCGCCCATTAAAGCGGTACGCGAGCTGGGTTTAGAACGTCGTGAGACAGTTCGGTCCCTATCCTCTGCGCGCGTAGGAATATTGAGAAGGGCTGTCCCTAGTACGAGAGGACCGGGACGGACGAACCTCTGGTGTGCCAGTTGTCCTGCCAAGGGCATGGCTGGTTGGCTACGTTCGGAAAGGATAACCGCTGAAAGCATCTAAGCGGGAAGCCTGCTTCGAGATGAGTGTTCCCACCCCCTTTGAGGGGTTAAGGCTCCCAGTAGACGACTGGGTTGATAGGCCAGATGTGGAAGCCCGGTAACGGGTGGAGCTGACTGGTACTAATAGGCCGAGGGCTTGTCCTCAGTTGCTCGCGTCCACTGTGTTTGTTCTGAAGTAACGAACTGTGCCATTACCGGTTTGTTTAACTTCATAGTGTTTCGGTGGTCATAGCGTTAGGGAAACGCCCGGTTACATTCCGAACCCGGAAGCTAAGCCTTTCAGCGCCGATGGTACTGCAGGGGGGACCCTGTGGGAGAGTAGGACGCCGCCGAACAATTATTCAACGCTGGTCCCTGAACTTCGGTTCGGGGACCAGCGTTTTTTTATGCCCTGTTACTTGGTGTTCACGTTGTACGACCAGCATCCCAAGGCATGGGGACGATCGGAATGCTGAAGTCCGCGGGTGTCGGTGTCGGCGACGAGGTCGTCGTGCCGGCCTACGGGAACGTCGAAGTGACAGAGGCCGTGCTGGCCGTTGGCGCCGTGCCTGTGTTCGCCGACATCGACGGGGCCACGTACTGCCTCGATGCGGTCGCTGTTGAGGCCGCTGTAACACCGCGTACGACGGCCGTCGTCGTCGTACCGCGCTTCGGGCATCTGGCCGGGGTGCGGCCGGTGCAGGAGCTCGGGCGCCGGCGGGGACTCCTGGTGGTGGAGCACCGCGAGGGGGTCGCTACTGACCAGAGTGCGCTCGCTCAACGGCAGGTGCACGCTGCCTATCTGGCCAGGCGGCTCACCGGGGTGCGGACGCCGGAGGCGTGCGTGGGCCATACGTACCAGCAGTACGTCGTCCGGGTTCCTGGCAATGGGCGGCCCGATCGTGATGCCTTCGCCCGTGCGGTCCGGCGCCGGGGTGTGGAGTGTGAGGTGCCGGTGAAGACGCCTGTGCATCGGCTGGCCGCCTTTCGGCGGGAGATTTGCCTGCCGGAGACCGAGCGCGCTGCTGATGAGACGCTCGCGCTGCCCGTGGGCGGATCGCTGGCTCGGCGTGATCTTCAGCGCGTCGTGGCTGCCTGTAATGCGCTCGGCGGGCTCCTGCAACCTGCCTTCTAGGACCTTTGTTTGGGGTGTGACGCGAAGAATTTCAGCATCAGGTCGGTCGCGTTGACGCCGGCCTCCGGGGCGGCCATGTCGCCCCGGCCCGGCGCCCGGCCGGCTACGGCCCATGTGCGGGATCCGGTACGTGACCACCTCGGACTTGTCCCGGCACTTCGCGAACGTTCGAGTGATCTGTTCCGAGAGTTTTGTCGGTGGTGCCGTCTTGCAAGAGAGGCGTTTGTGCCGTGACTTGCTTGATGGCCGCGTCAGCTGTTTCGTAGACGAGGATGTGGTGGAGTTCCAGTGCAGTAGCCGGGCGGTGTGTGCACCCTGTAGACGCGCTTCTTGCCGTCCCAGGTCATCGTCACCTTCTGGTCTCCCGGGCGCGGAGCCTCGCGTGCGGCGGCGGTGGCGGTCGGCTTCGGTTTTTCGGCGGGCTTCTTGCCGTCGTCCGCGTCTCCGCAGGCGGTGAGTGAGAGGAGTACGGTCACCACGGCCGACCAGAGCGACCAGTAGGTGAGCGTGCCCGGGCGGGTCCGCATCCGGGCATGGTGGCAGCGCGGGCACGGAGGGTCCAGAGGAATGGCGGGTTCAGAGCACGGCTGGATTCGGGGTATGATCTATCCCGTTGCCCAGCGCAGCAAGGCCCCAATAGCTCAGTCGGTAGAGCGTCTCCATGGTAAGGAGAAGGTCTACGGTTCGATTCCGTATTGGGGCTCAACACACGAAAGGCCCCCGCCGGTTGGCAGGGGCCTTTCGCGTACCTCTCACGGGTTGTGCGGCATCGGGACGCGCATGGCGAGGATGGCCATGTCGTCGGAGGCCGGTTCCGCCGCGAAGCGTTCGACGGCGCGCAGGATGCGGGCGGCGACGGCGCCGGCCGTCAGGCCCGTACAGGTGGCCAGGACGTCGGCCAGACCGTCGTCGCCGAGCATGCGGGTGCCCTCGCGGCGTTCGGTGACGCCGTCGGTGACGCACAGGAGTACGTCGCCCGGGTCGAGGGTGACCATCTGCTCGTACAGCTCCAGGTCCTCCATGACGCCGAGCAGCGGCTGGGGTTCGGCGGCCGGTTCGACCGAGCCGTCCGGGCGCAGGCGCAGCGGGAGCGGGTGGCCCGCGCAGACCACCTTCAGGATGGCGCTGCCGTCCTCCTGGGGCCACAGCTCGCCGTACAGGAGCGTCAGGAAGCGGCTGCGGGCGCCCTCGTCGAGGATCGCCGCGTTCAGGCGCTCCAGGACGGCGGGACCGCCGAAGCCTTCGCGGGCGAGGAGGCGCAGGGCGTGGCGGGCGAGGCCGGTGACGGCGGCCGCCTCGGGGCCCGTACCGCAGACGTCGCCGATGGCGAAGCCGTACGCGCCGTCACGGATCGGGAAGAGGTCGTAGAAGTCGCCGCCGACCTCGTTGCCCTCGCCCGCGGCTCGGTAGATGACCTCCACCTCGACGTTCGGGACGTGGGGGAGCTCCGGGGGGAGCAGGCTGCGCTGGAGGGACTGGCTGATGGCCATGCGCTCGGAGTACAGGCGCGAGTTGTCCAGGGCGAGCGCGGCGCGGCGGGAGAGGTCCTCGGCGAGCTCGAGGATCTCCTGGCGGAAGTGGTCGTCGGTGGGCTTGCCGAGGGTGAGCATGCCGATGACGCGGTTGCGGGCGACCAGGGGGAGCACGACGGTCTCGCCGCCGACTGCTGCCGCTGTGGCGAGTGTGGTGCCGATGCCCGAGCCGAGGTGGGGGGCGGAGCCGAGGCCGAGGCTGCGCATCGACGTACGGAGGGCTGCCTGGTGGGCGGCTTCGCCCGGGGCGTTCCAGATGCGGGCGCCGGGGCTCGGGACGGGCTCCGGCGGGTCGATCTTGGAGAGCAGGGCCTTGAGGCCGTCGATGCGCTCCTCGTCCTCGTGGAGTACGAACGAGAGGTACGGCTCGGAGGACTGGTCGGCGATCGTGTAGACGGCGCACCAGGTGGCGAGGGTGGGGACCGTCATCTGGGCCATGAGGGCCAGGGTCTGGTCGCGGTCGAGCGTCCCGGCGAGGAGGTCGGAGGCTTCGACGAGGAAGGAGAGGGAGCCTCTGCGGAGGCGTTCCAGCTCGCCGAGGCGGGCGGACTCGACGGCCAGGGCGATCCGGTCCGCCGCGAACTGGAGGCGCAGGGCCTCTTCGTTCGAGTAGCGGCCGGGGGCTTCGGCGGCGACGCCGAGCGAGCCGGTGAGGCGGCCCTCGACCTTGAGGGGGACGGTGACGACGGAGCGCATGCCGGTGCCGTTGAGGAGCGGTACGGCCCCTGGGACGGCTGTGAGGTCGTCGTGTACGGCGGGCATGCGGGCGGAGCCGTAGCGGCCCGTGCCGGCCTCCACAGGGACGCGGGCGAAGCGCTGGCGGGCGGAGGGCAGGCCGGTGGTGGCCCGTACCTCCAGCTCTGTCTCGTCGTCGGTGGCGAGGAGGAGGAACGCGGAGTCGGCGTCCAGCATGTCGCGGGAGCGTTCGACCGTGCGCTGGAGGAGGCCGTCGAGGTCGTCGGGGGCGGGCGAGCCGATGAAGACCTCGAAGGGGTCTGTGCCGCGGCCCTCGGAGAGCGAGCCCTTGGCGGTGTCGCTGGGGGTGCGCTGGGGGGACTGGAGCACTGCGCGCTCGAAGTCGCGTACGAGGAGGCAGACGGTGGAGGGCTCGCCCGCGGTGTCCCGTACGCGCAGGTGGGAGGCGTAGACGGCCACGGTGCGGCCGTCGGCGGCGCGGATGCCGTAGCTGCCTTCCCAGCGGGAGAGCTGGAGGGCGTCGGCGATGCCGGTGGCGATGCCGGGCGTGTGCGGCCAGGCAGCGAAGTCGGTGAGCTGCTTGCCGATGACCTGGTCGGCGGTGTATCCGAACAGCTCTTCCGCGTCCTCGTTCCAGGCGTTGACGGCGCCGGAGCCGTCGATCTGGACGACGGCGACCCGGATGCGGCCGTCGGCGACCGGGAGCATCGCCACCGGGAGGACGGGGCCGGCGGAGCGGATGCCCACGGGCCGTTCGGGGAGGTCCAGCTGGAACCAGACGTGCTTGTGGGTGGGGGCGTAGTCGACGCCCCAGCGGTTGGCGAGGGCCGCGCAGAGCAGCAGGCCGCGGCCTCCTTCGCGGTCGGGGCTGCCGAAGGACTGGGCCGTGCCCTGGAGCGGGACCTCGCGCTCGGGGTAGCGGTCGCCGACCTCGACGCGGACGCCTTCCTCCGTACGCAGACAGAGCACGTCGGCGGTGGTGCCGGCGTGCACCACCGCGTTCGTGACGAGCTCGCTGGTGAGGACGACGGCGTCGTCCACGATGTCGGAATAGCCCCAGCCCTGGAGTGTGTCCCTGACAAAGGCGCGGGCGGTCGCGACGGACCGTCCCACGGGGTCGAAGCTGGCAGCCGCCCGCGCGGTGATCACAGAACTCCTCGTACGCGTCTCGACGCCCGGCTCTGCCATGATCGGCCCCGCCCCTCCGCTGCCCGGTTGTGGATCTCGCGTGACCGCCCCCGCCGGGCGGACCGGGGCGGCTGGACAGCCTGAAGCCAGGTTACTTACCTTCCATGTCCGAGCGGATGCCGGTCACCAGTGTTTCCGCCCCCGGAGTCCGGGGAGGGGTGTGCGAAGCTGCCGAACTGTTATGGCCTGGTTCGGCCATGGTGAAACACTGGGAAGGCTTCGGGCGAAGCTCGATGAGTACGGTCGACCCCTGCGGGAGGGACACGGTGGAGTCTGGCGCAGCCGCGCGGAGCACCAGCACGCGCGCAAAAGGCGGACGGTCCCGGAACAATGGGACAACCGAAGTGGACACAGCGGCCCTGAACAGGCTGCTGCAGGCCCTTGTGACGATGCGGGACGGCAATTTCCGTAAACGCCTGACGGTGTCGGGCGACGGCGTGATGGCCGAGATCGCCGCTGTCTTCAACGAGGTGGCCGACCGGAATCTGCATCTGACGGGCGAGATCGCCCGGGTACGGCGGATGGTCGGACGCGAGGGGAAGCTGGCCGAGAGGCTGGAAACCGGGGCCTGTGAGGGCTCCTGGGCCACCGCGATCGATGCGTCGAACGCTCTGGTGGATGATCTGGCGCGGCCTGTTTCCGAGGTCGGGCGGGTGCTGTCCGCGGTGGCGGACGGTGATCTTGACCAGCGGATGGAGCTGCGGACGCAGGGTGGTGAGGGCGCCGACGGCGCCGGGCATCCGTTGCGCGGAGAGTTCCTCAAGGTCGGGCGTACGGTCAACAACCTGGTCGACCAGTTGTCTGCGTTCACGGACGAGGTGACGCGAGTCGCCCTCGAAGTGGGTACCGAGGGCAAACTGGGCGGCCAGGCCCAGGTGCGCGGTATGTCCGGTTCATGGAAAGATCTGACGGATTCCGTCAACACCATGGCGTACCGGCTGACCGCTCAGGTGCGTGACATTGCTCTCGTTACGACGGCGGTCGCCAAGGGCGATCTGTCACGCAAGGTCACGGTGCATGTGGCCGGCGAGATGCTGCAGCTGAAGAACACCGTCAACACGATGGTCGACCAGCTGTCCTCGTTCTCCTCCGAGGTGACCCGCGTGGCGCGCGAGGTCGGTACCGAGGGCGAGCTGGGCGGACAGGCGCAGGTGCCAGGGGTCGCCGGCGTATGGAAGGACCTGACGGACTCCGTCAACCTGATGGCGGGGAACCTGACCGCGCAGGTGCGCGGGATCGCGGAGGTGACCACGGCGGTCGCCAATGGTGATCTGTCGCGCAAGGTCACGGTGAGCGCGCGGGGCGAGGTCGCCCAGCTCGCCGAGACGATCAACCAGATGACCGAGACGCTGCGTACGTTCGCGGACGAGGTCACGCGAGTGGCGAGCGAGGTCGGCGGCGAGGGCCTGCTGGGCGGTCAGGCGCAGGTGCCGGGCGCGGCGGGTACGTGGAAGGACCTGACGGACTCCGTCAACACGGTCTTCCGGAATCTGACGACGCAGGTGCGGGACATCGCCCAGGTGACGACGGCGGTCGCCAACGGTGACATGACGCAGAAGGTCACCGTCGACGTCGCGGGCGAGATGCTGGAGCTGAAGAACACCGTCAACACGATGGTGGACCAGCTCCAGTCCTTCGGTTCCGAAGTGACGCGAGTGGCGCGTGAGGTCGGCGTCGAGGGTCTGCTGGGCGGTCAGGCGCAGGTGCCGGGCGCGGCGGGTACGTGGAAGGACCTGACGGACTCCGTCAACACGGCCTTCCGGAACCTGACCGGTCAGGTGCGCAACATCGCGCAGGTGACCACGGCGGTGGCCAATGGTGATCTGTCGCAGAAGGTCACCGTCGATGTCTCCGGCGAGATGCTGGAGCTGAAGAACACCGTCAACACGATGGTCGACCAGCTGTCGTCGTTCGCCGACCAGGTGACGCGGATGGCCCGTGACGTGGGTACGGAGGGCCGCCTCGGCGGCCAGGCGCGGGTGGACGGCGTCAGCGGCACCTGGAAGGAACTCACCGACTCCGTCAACTTTATGGCGGGGAACCTGACTTCTCAGGTACGGCAGATCGCGCAGGTGACGACGGCGGTGGCCCGTGGTGACCTGTCGCAGAAGATCGACGTGGACGCGCGCGGCGAGATCCTGGAGCTGAAGAACACCATCAACACGATGGTCGACCAGCTGTCGTCGTTCGCCGACCAGGTGACCCGGGTCGCCCGTGAGGTGGGTACGGACGGCCGGCTGGGCGGTCAGGCGCAGGTGCCGGGTGTGGCCGGCGTATGGCGCGATCTGACCGACTCGGTGAACGGCATGGCCGGGAACCTCACCGCTCAGGTACGCAACATCGCGCAGGTCGCGACGGCGGTGGCGCGCGGTGACCTGTCGCAGAAGATCGACGTGGACGCGCGGGGCGAGATCCTGGAGCTGAAGAACACCCTCAACACGATGGTGGACCAGCTGTCGAACTTCGCCGAGCAGGTGACCCGGGTGGCCCGCGAGGTGGGTACCGAGGGCATTCTGGGCGGCCAGGCCGAGGTGCAGGGCGTCAGCGGTACGTGGAAGGACCTCACCCAGTCCGTCAACTTCATGGCGAACAACCTGACCTCCCAGGTCCGCAACATCGCAGAGGTCACGACGGCGGTCGCCAAGGGCGACCTGTCGAAGAAGATCACCGTCGATGCCAAGGGCGAGATCCTGGAGCTGGTGACGACCGTCAACACGATGGTCGACCAGCTGTCGTCGTTCGCCGACGAGGTGACGCGGGTCGCGCGTGAGGTGGGCACCGAGGGCATCCTCGGCGGCCAGGCCAGGGTGCGCGGGGTCACCGGCATCTGGAAGGACCTCAGCGACAACGTCAACCTGATGGCCAACAACCTGACTTCGCAGGTGCGCAACATCTCGCAGGTGTCGGCGGCGGTCGCCAACGGTGATCTGACGAAGAAGGTGACGGTCGAGGCGCGCGGCGAGGTCGCGCAGCTCGCCGACACCGTCAACACCATGGTGACGACGCTGTCGTCGTTCGCCGACGAGGTCACGCGTGTGGCCCGGGAGGTGGGCACCGAAGGCGAGCTGGGCGGCCAGGCGCGCGTGCCGGGCGTCTCCGGTACGTGGAAGGACCTCACCGAGTCCGTGAACTCGATGGCGTCGAACCTGACCGGTCAGGTCCGCCAGATCGCGATGGTCACCACCGCCATCGCCAAGGGCGACCTGACCAAGAAGATCGACATCGACGCGCGCGGCGAGATCCTGGAGCTCAAGACCACCATCAACACGATGGTCGACCAGCTGTCGTCGTTCGCCGACCAGGTGACGCGGGTCGCCCGCGAGGTGGGTACGGACGGTCAGCTGGGCGGCCAGGCGCGCGTACGCGATGTGGACGGCACCTGGCGCGACCTGACCGAGTCCGTGAACGAGATGGCCGGGAACCTCACCCGGCAGGTGCGGGCCATCGCGGCCGTGGCCACCGCGGTGACCCGCGGCGATCTCAACCTCAAGATCGAGGTCGATGCGCGCGGCGAGATCCAGGTCCTCCAGGACAACATCAACACGATGATCGCGAACCTGCGCGACACCACCCTCGCCAACAAGGAACAGGACTGGCTCAAGGGCAACCTGGCCCGCATCTCGGGTCTGATGCAGGGCCGCCGCGATCTCGACGACGTGGCTTCCCTGATCATGAGCGAGCTCACGCCGGTGGTCTCGGCGCAGCACGGCGCCTTCTTCCTGGCTCTGACGACGCGGGGCACGGCCGAGGTCGGCGCGGGCGAGGACAGCCCGTACGAACTGCGCATGCGCGGGAGCTACGGCTACTCGGCGGGCTCGATGCCGACGTCCTTCAAGCCCGGTGAGACGCTCATCGGCACGGCGGCGGAGGAGAAGCGCACGATCCTGGTGGACAACGTGCCGCCGGGTTATCTCAAGATCTCCTCCGGTCTCGGCGAGGCACCGCCAGCGCATGTGATCGTGCTGCCGGTGCTCTTCGAGGGGAAGGTCCTCGGTGTGATCGAGCTGGCGTCCTTCCAGCCCTTCACCCAGATCCAGAAGGACTTCCTCAACCAGATCGCCGAGATGATCGCTACCAGCGTCAACACCATCAGCGTCAATACGAAGACCGAGGTGCTGCTGGAGCAGTCGCAGGAGCTGACCGAGCAGCTGCGGGAGCGCTCGGCGGAGCTGGAGAACCGGCAGAAGGCCCTTCAGGAGTCCAACGCCGAACTGGAGGAGAAGGCGGAGCTGCTGGCCCAGCAGAACCGCGACATCGAGGTGAAGAACACCGAGATCGAGGAGGCCCGGCAGGTCCTGGAGGAGCGCGCCGAGCAGCTCGCGGTCTCGATGCGCTACAAGTCCGAGTTCCTGGCGAACATGTCGCACGAGCTGCGTACGCCGCTCAACTCGCTCCTCATCCTCGCGAAGCTGCTCGCCGACAACGCGGAGGGCAACCTCTCGCCGAAGCAGGTGGAGTTCGCCGAGACCATCCACGGGGCGGGTTCCGACCTGCTCCAGCTGATCAACGACATCCTCGATCTGTCGAAGGTCGAGGCGGGCAAGATGGACGTCAGCCCGACGCGGATCGCGCTGGTCCAGCTCGTCGACTACGTGGAGGCGACCTTCCGGCCGCTCACCGCGGAGAAGGGACTCGACTTCTCCGTACGGGTGTCCCCGGAGCTGCCGGCGACGCTGCACACGGACGAGCAGCGGCTGCTGCAGGTCCTGCGCAACCTGTTGTCGAACGCGGTCAAGTTCACCGACAGCGGGGCCGTCGAGCTCGTCATCCGGCCGGCCAAGGCCGACGTACCGAACGCGATTCGTGAGCAGCTGCTGGAGGCCGGTTCGCTGCGTGACGCGGACGCCGATCTCATCGCCTTCTCGGTGACCGACACCGGCATCGGGATCGCGGCCAGCAAGATGCGGGTGATCTTCGAGGCGTTCAAGCAGGCCGACGGGACGACCAGCAGGAAGTACGGAGGCACGGGTCTGGGGCTTTCCATCAGCCGGGAGATCGCCAGGCTGCTGGGCGGCGAGATCCACGCGGCGAGCGAGCCGGGCCGCGGGTCGACGTTCACGCTCTACCTGCCGCTGCACCCGAGCGAACTGCCGCCGCAGGGCTACCCGCAGCTCACGCCCGGCGGCATGGAGCCGCTGCGCGGGAGCGCCCCGGACGACGACCGGGCGACGGATGTCGCGACGCCGTCGGACAACGGGCCGGCCAGGCTGCCCTCGGACCCGCAGACCGGTCCCGCGGGGTTGTTCCGGCGTCGTCGCAGGGCGGTGGCCGGCGGCGAACAGCGGACCGCGCTGCCGGGCCAGGCGGCCGGTCAGCCGGGTCAGTCCGGTCAGGGTGGACGGCCCGGCCAGGCCGCGGACGTACCGCAGGCACAGGCGGCTCCCCAGGACTCGTGGTCCACGAGCGGTCAGGAGACGGCGACGCCCGAGCCGCGTCGCGGCATCATGTTCTCGAGTGAGAAGGTGCTGATCGTCGACGACGACATCCGCAACGTCTTCGCGCTCACCAGCGTGCTGGAGCAGCACGGGCTCTCCGTGCTGTACGCGGAGAACGGCCGGGAGGGCATCGAAGTCCTGGAGCAGCACGACGATGTGACGGTCGTACTGATGGACATCATGATGCCGGAGATGGACGGGTACGCGACAACCACGGCGATCCGCAGGATGCCGCAGTTCGCCGGACTGCCGATCATCGCGCTGACGGCGAAGGCGATGAAGGGCGACCGGGAGAAGGCGATCGAGTCCGGCGCTTCCGACTACGTTACGAAGCCGGTCGATCCGGATCATTTGCTCTCTGTGATGGATCAGTGGATGCGTGGGGAGTGATCGTAGGTTGCGCGAATGTGGGCAGGTTGCTGACTGACTGTGGCCGAAGGCGTGTGAGTCTGCGGGATTCGGGGAACCTTTTGGTCTCCCACTGCGTTTTTGCTACGTGCACAGTGACATCGCGGTGACAGGGTGTGGCGACAGGCGGGGTGCGGCTACCATGACCGGCACAAGGACGGGCGACGCAAGAGAGTCGCCCCCTGGGGCGGCGCCCGGTGCACTGCCGGGGCGAGGAGGGCGGGCCATGGTGCAGAAGGCCAAGATCCTCCTGGTCGATGACCGGCCGGAGAATCTGTTGGCGCTGGAGGCCATCCTCTCTGCGCTCGATCAGACACTGGTACGGGCATCGTCAGGGGAGGAAGCGCTCAAAGCGCTGCTGACGGACGATTTCGCGGTCATCCTGCTGGACGTTCAGATGCCGGGAATGGACGGGTTCGAGACCGCCGCGCACATCAAGCGGCGAGAGCGGACCCGGGACATCCCGATCATTTTTCTCACCGCCATCAACCACGGCCCGCACCACACCTTCCGGGGTTACGCGGCGGGCGCGGTGGACTACATCTCGAAGCCGTTCGACCCGTGGGTGCTGCGCGCCAAGGTCTCCGTCTTCGTCGAGCTGTACATGAAGAACTGTCAACTGCGTGAGCAGGCCGCGCTGCTGCGCCTCCAGCTGGAGGGCGGCGGACAGGCGGGCGGTGTGGGTGACGCGAAGGAACCCGCGGGACTCCTCGCCGAACTCTCCGCGCGGCTCGCCGCCGTTGAGGAGCAGGCCGAGGCGCTGTCCAAGCAGCTCGACGAGGAGTCCGCCGACGCGGCGGCCGTCGCCACGGCGGCTCACCTGGAGCGCAAGCTGACCGGGCTGCGCCGGGCGCTGGACGCGCTCGAACCGGGCACGAACGGCGCCGCGCCCCCGTTCCCCTCGCAGCACTGACCGGGCCGCGCCGGCCGGACGTACTCACGGACGTGGTGGTGCGCGTGAGGTGGCGTCAGTTTTCTGTCACTCGGACCACGACACGAACGGGTGAAGCGGTGGGCACACGTGTCCGTAGCGGCCCGCACCGGTAACCTCACCACCATGGCCTCACGTACGTCCGGCAAGGGTTCCCAGGGCACGGCGGGCACCGCGAAGCCGCGCGCCGGCCGTACCACCGGCGCCACGAAGAAAGCGGCGCCCGCCAAGAAGACCGCCGCCGCAGCGAAGAAGACCGCGCCCGTGAAGAAGGTGCCGGTGAAGAAGGCGCCCGCCAAGAAGGCGGTGGCCAGGCATGCTCCCAAGGCGGCGCCGTCGCCCACCGGCGGCGTCTACCGGCTCGTGTGCGCCCTCTGGCTGGGCCTCGCGCACGGTGTGGGCGCGATGTTCCGCGGAATAGGGCGCGGCGCGAAGGGGCTCGACCCGGCGCACCGCAAGGACGGCGTCGCGCTGCTCCTGCTCGGTCTCGCGCTGATCGTCGCCGCCGGTACGTGGGCGCAGCTGCGCGGGCCGGTCGGCGACCTCGTCGAGATGCTGGTGACCGGTGCCTTCGGGCGGCTGGATCTGCTGGTGCCGATACTGCTGGGCGTCATCGCCGTACGGCTGATCCTGCATCCGGAGAAGCCCGAGGCCAACGGCCGTATCGTCATCGGGCTCTCCGCCCTCGCCGTCGGCGTCCTCGGACAGGTGCACATCGCCTGTGGGGCGCCCGCGCGCGGTGACGGCATCGAGGGGCTGCAGGAAGCCGGCGGCCTGATCGGCTGGGCGGCCTCCACGCCGCTGGTCTTCACCATGGGCAGCGTTCTCGCCGTACCGCTGCTGCTGTTGGTCACCGTCTTCGGGCTGCTGGTGGTCACGGCCACGCCGGTCAACGCCGTCCCGGAGCGGCTGCGGCAGCTCGGGGTCATGCTGGGGATCCTGGCGGCGCCGCCGCAGGAGTACGACTTCCAGGACGACGAGCGGTACGAAGAGCAGTGGCGCGAGGCGCTTCCGGCCGGCGCGCGCCGCTCGTCCGCGCGCCGGGCCCCGGCTCCCGCGGAGTACGACGACGCGGACCTCGCGGAGGAGGAGGCGCTCACCCGGCGCCGCCGGCCCCGCAGGGCCGCCGCGCAGCCGGGGCCCGCGTCCGGGCGCGCGATGGACCCCGTGGACTTCGCCGCGGCCGCCGCTGCCGCGCTGGACGGCGCCGTACTGAACGGACTGCCGCCCTCGGCCCTCGTGGCCGACCTGACGCAGGGGGTCTCCACCGAGCGTCCGGCCGCCGTACCGCCGGCGCGGGAGGGCGCCGGGAAGCCGGAACCGACACCCGCTCCCGCGGCCGGGTCGGGTGCCGCGTCCGGGCCGAAGGCGGCGGATCTGACCAAGGCGCAGCCCGAGGTGCCCCAGCCGCTGCCGCCCCGCGCCGAACAGCTCCAGCTCTCCGGCGACATCACCTACTCCCTGCCCTCGCTGGACCTGCTGGAGCGCGGCGGTCCCGGCAAGACGCGCAGCGCCGCCAACGACGCGGTCGTGGCCTCACTGACGAACGTCTTCACGGAGTTCAAGGTCGACGCGGCCGTCACCGGCTTCACGCGGGGGCCGACGGTCACGCGGTACGAGGTGGAGCTCGGCCCGGCCGTCAAGGTCGAGCGGATCACCGCGCTCGCCAAGAACATCGCGTACGCCGTCGCCAGTCCCGACGTACGCATCATCAGCCCGATCCCCGGCAAGTCCGCCGTCGGCATCGAGATCCCCAACAGTGACCGCGAGATGGTCAAGCTGGGCGATGTGCTGCGGCTCGCGGACGCCGCCGAGGACGACCATCCGATGCTCGTCGCGCTCGGCAAGAACGTCGAGGGCGGCTACGAGATGGCGAACCTTGCGAAGATGCCGCACGTGCTGGTCGCGGGCGCCACCGGCTCGGGAAAGTCGTCCTGCATCAACTGTCTGATCACCTCGGTCATGGTGCGGGCGACCCCCGAGGACGTACGGATGGTGCTGGTCGACCCCAAGCGGGTCGAGCTCACGGCGTACGAGGGCATCCCGCACCTGATCACGCCGATCATCACGAACCCCAAGCGGGCCGCCGAGGCGCTCCAGTGGGTCGTACGGGAAATGGACCTTCGGTACGACGACCTGGCGGCGTACGGCTACCGGCACATCGACGACTTCAACCAGGCGGTGCGGACCGGCAAGGTGAAGCCGCCGGAGGGCAGTGAGCGGGAGCTGTCGCCGTATCCGTACCTGCTGGTCATCGTCGACGAGCTCGCGGACCTGATGATGGTCGCGCCGCGCGACGTCGAGGACTCCATCGTCCGCATCACCCAATTGGCCCGCGCGGCAGGTATTCATCTCGTGCTGGCGACCCAGCGTCCTTCCGTGGACGTCGTCACCGGTCTGATCAAGGCGAACGTGCCCTCACGGCTCGCCTTCGCGACCTCTTCGCTCGCGGACAGCCGGGTCATCCTCGACCAGCCGGGCGCCGAGAAGCTGATCGGCAAGGGTGACGGTCTCTTCCTGCCGATGGGGGCGAACAAGCCGACCCGTATGCAGGGCGCGTTCGTCACGGAGGACGAGGTCTCGGCGATCGTCCAGCACTGCAAGGACCAGATGGCGCCGGTCTTCCGGGACGATGTCGTGGTCGGGACGGCGAAGAAGAAGGAAATCGACGAGGATATCGGTGACGACCTGGACCTGCTGTGCCAGGCGGCCGAGCTCGTGGTGTCCACCCAGTTCGGCTCGACCTCGATGCTCCAGCGAAAACTGCGTGTCGGCTTCGCAAAGGCGGGCAGGCTCATGGATCTGATGGAATCGCGGAACATCGTGGGGCCGAGTGAGGGATCGAAGGCGCGCGATGTGCTGGTGAAACCGGACGAATTGGATGAAATGCTCGCTATGATCCGGGGAGATTCTCACCCGTAAGAGAGCAGTGGGCAACCGTTTCCCTTGTTCGTACGTCCAGTTGAGGGAGGGGAGGCAGATGGTGTCACCATCGGGCTGCCAGGCGGTTCTGATGGCGTACAAAGTCCACCCTCCCAGTTGCCTCACGCTTTCGTACCACCCCTAGACTGAACACCCAGCAGGTGGCTCACGCTCGAAAGGCGCCCCCGTGTCCATCGGCAACTCTCCCGAAGACGACCGGCCTTCGACCGAAGACGACCGGTCCTCGATCGAAGACGACCGGCCCTCGATCGGACGCGCTCTCCAGCAGGCCCGTGTGGACGCGGGGCTGACGGTCGACGAGGTCAGCGGCTCGACCCGGGTGCGCATCCCCATCGTGCACGCGATCGAGCAGGACGACTTCAGCCGCTGCGGCGGCGATGTGTACGCACGCGGACACATCCGTACGCTCGCGCGCGCCGTCGGCCTCGATCCGGACGCGCTGGTCGCGCAGTACGACGACGAGCACGGCGGACGTCCCGCACCCACGCCCGCGGCGCCGCTCTTCGAGGCGGAACGGATCCGTCCCGAGGCCCGCCGCCCCAACTGGACCGCGGCCATGGTCGCGGCCATCGTCGCCGTCGTCGGCTTCGTCGGTTTCACGCTCTTCAACGGCAATGACGGCAGCGGCGGCTCCAGGGACGTCGCCGGCTCCACGCCCGCCACCACGAAGCCGGCCAAGCCCACCCCGACCAAGCCCGCCGACCCCAAGCCCGACCCGTCGGACAGCGCCATCGCGGCGGTCCCGCAGGACAAGGTGACGGTCGCCCTCACCGCCAAGGACCGCAAGAGCTGGATCTCTGCGAAGGACCACAACGGCAGGCTGCTCTTCGACGGGCTGCTGCAGAAGGGCGAGTCCAAGACCTTCACCGACAAGGAGAAGATCGATCTCGTTCTGGGTGACGCCGGGGCGATGCAGCTCTTCGTGAACGGCAAGGAGGTCGGCGACGAGTTCCAGGCGGGACAGGTCGAGCGGCTGACGTACACGAAGGGCGACCCGGAGGTCGGCTGACCTGGTGTCCTTCCGGCCCGGCCCGGCCGGAAGGGACCGGGACGGAGCACGCGGCAGGGCCCGGCTCCGGGGGCGCCGGGCCCCCGTGGAACCCTCGCGGCGGGGGCGCGCGCCGGGACAAAGTAGTCTTGAGTCCATGCCCGAACGCCGCACCGTCGCCCTTGTCACTCTTGGCTGCGCCCGTAATGAGGTGGACTCGGAGGAGCTGGCAGGCCGCTTGGCAGCGGACGGCTGGCAGCTCGTCGAGGACGCCTCGGACGCGGACGTCGCCGTCGTCAACACCTGCGGATTCGTCGAAGCCGCCAAGAAGGACTCGGTCGACGCCCTGCTGGAAGCCAATGATCTGAAGGATCACGGCAAGACCCAGGCCGTCGTCGCCGTGGGCTGCATGGCCGAGCGGTACGGCAAGGAACTTCAGGAAGCGCTGCCCGAGGCCGACGGCGTACTCGGATTCGACGACTACGCCGACATCTCCGACCGCCTCCAGACCATCCTCAACGGCGGCATCCACGCCTCCCACACCCCGCGCGACCGGCGCAAGCTGCTGCCCATCAGCCCCTCCGAGCGCCAGGACGCCTCCGGCGCCTCAGATGTGGCGCTGCCCGGGCACGCGCAGGACACGCCTCCCGAGGACCTGCCCGAGGGGATCGCGCCGGCCTCCGGACCGCGTGCGCCGCTTCGGCAGCGTCTGGGGAACAGCCCCGTCGCTTCCGTGAAGCTCGCGTCCGGGTGCGACCGCAGGTGTTCCTTCTGCGCCATTCCGTCGTTCCGTGGATCGTTCATTTCGCGGCGCCCCTCCGACGTACTGGGGGAGACGCGCTGGCTGGCCGAGCAGGGAGTCAAGGAGATCATGCTGGTCTCCGAGAACAACACGTCGTACGGCAAGGACCTCGGCGACATCCGGCTCCTTGAGACGCTGCTGCCGGAGCTGGCGGACGTCGACGGGATCGAGCGGGTACGGGTCAGCTATTTGCAGCCCGCGGAGATGCGGCCGGGACTCATCGACGTACTGACGTCCACGCCGAAGATCGCGCCGTACTTCGACCTGTCCTTCCAGCACTCAGCGGCCGGTGTGCTGCGCTCGATGCGGCGCTTCGGTGACACCGACCGTTTCCTGGAGCTGCTGGAGACGATCCGCAGTAAGGCGCCGCAGGCCGGTGTGCGGTCCAACTTCATCGTCGGGTTCCCCGGTGAGAGCGAGGCGGACCTCGGTGAGCTGGAGCGCTTCCTCACCGGTGCGAGACTGGATGCGATCGGCGTCTTCGGCTACTCCGACGAGGAGGGCACCGAGGCCGTCACGTACGACAACAAGCTGGACGCCGAGGTCATCGCCGAGCGGCTCGAGCACATCTCGCGGCTCGCGGACGAGCTGACCGCCCAGCGGGCCGAGGAGCGGCTCGGCGAGACGGTCGAGGTGCTGGTCGAGTCGGTGGACGGTGAGGACGGCGCGGTGGGCCGCGCCGCGCACCAGGCGCCCGAGACGGACGGCCAGGTGCTGTTCACTTCGGGTGAAGGGCTTGCCGTCGGCCGTATGGTCGTCGCGAAGGTGGTCGGCACCGAAGGCGTGGACCTGGTGGCGGAACACAGCGACCTTCTGGGAGGCGACCCCCGCACCCCCTACGAGGAGGCAGTCAGATGACCGGAGTCCCGGCATCCGCTGCGGGTGGGACCGGCGCGAAGCCGGCGCCCGGCGGCAAGCTGGGCGCTGCGGCCGTCAATCAGGCCAGCCTGTGGAACATCGCCAACATCCTGACCATGATGCGGCTGGTGCTGGTGCCCGGCTTCGTGATGCTGATGCTCCAGGACGGTGGTTACGACCCGGCCTGGCGCGCCTGGGCGTGGGCGGCCTTCGCCGTCGCGATGATCACCGACATCTTCGACGGTCATCTGGCCCGTACGTACAACCTGGTCACCGACTTCGGGAAGATCGCCGACCCGATCGCCGACAAGGCGATCATGGGCGCGGCACTGATCTGCCTGTCGGCGCTCGGGGATCTGCCGTGGTGGGTGACGGGTGTGATCCTTTTCCGGGAGCTGGGCATCACGGTGCTGCGCTTCTGGGTGATCAGGCACGGGGTCATTCCGGCCAGTCGCGGCGGCAAGATGAAGACGCTCATGCAGGGCGTGGCGGTCGGGATGTATGTGCTGGCGCTCACGGGGCCGCTCGCTACGCTGCGGTTCTGGGTGATGGCGGCGGCGGTCGTGCTGACCGTGGTGACCGGGCTTGATTACGTGCGGCAGGCCGTGGTGCTGCGGCGGGCCGGGATCGCGGCGGAGGAGTCGTCCCGGTGACGGGCGGCAGTGCTGTACGGGCGAGTGCGGCTGCTGAGGTACTGGAGCTGCTGGCCGGACGGGGCGAGACCCTCGCTGTCGCCGAATCGCTCACCGGCGGTCTGGTGGCCGCGGAGCTGACGTCTGTGCCAGGTGCTTCAAGGGTCTTCCGCGGGGCTGTCACGGCGTACGCCACGGAGCTGAAGCGGGACATCCTGGGGGTCGACGCGGCACTCCTGGAGCAGCGCGGGGCCGTGGATCCGGAGGTCGCGCGGCAGATGGCGGCAGGAGTACGACGGGTGCTCGGGGCCGGCTGGGGCATCGCGACCACGGGTGTCGCGGGGCCCGAGGCCCAGGACGGGCAGCCCGTCGGAACGGTGTTCGTGGCGGTCGCCGGGCCGGACGGCGTCGGGAAAGTGGCCCGGTTGAGGTTGAACGGGGACCGGGCGGTAATCCGTATGGAGAGTGTACGGAGCGTACTGACTCTGCTCTCCGGCGAACTGAATGAAAATGCGCGGGCACAGGATACGGAACAGAACGGGGGGAATTGATGTTTGCAGCCCTGAGTGAACACGACATCGCTCCCCGCACGGCCGCAGCGCGAGGCGGTACGGTGGGGCGTGAAGGATACGGCTACGCGGTCCGAGGAGGGAGCCACCGATGATTCTGCTCCGTCGCCTGCTTGGTGACGTGCTGCGTCGGCAGCGCCAGCGCCAGGGCCGTACTCTGCGCGAAGTCTCCTCGTCCGCCCGAGTCTCACTCGGCTATCTGTCCGAGGTGGAGCGGGGGCAGAAGGAGGCATCCTCCGAGCTGCTCTCCGCTATCTGCGACGCGCTTGACGTACGGATGTCCGAGCTCATGCGCGAAGTGAGTGATGAGTTGTCGCTGGCCGAGCTGGCGGAGTCGGCTGCGAGCGAGCCGGTGCGTCCACCGGTACGCCCGATGCTGAATTCCGTTTCGGTGACGTCGGTGGCAGGTGTGCCACCGGAGCGGGTGACGATCAAGGCACCCGCGGAAGCGGTGGATGTGGTCGCCGCCTGACCGTGAGGCGCCTGACCGCGAGGAATGCGGTCAATCGTGGTCCGCTTGCGATCCGATGGCGGTCCGATTGCGGTCCGAGCTTGTGGGAGAGCCCCGGTGGGTCCTGAGGGACCCGCCGGGGCTCTTTCGTACCCGCTCCGTTTCACGCCTTCGTGTGACCGTTTTGTGGCATATGTGCCATGGTGGTGAGAACTGTGACAGGTCGGTTCTTGTCGCTTCCCGAGGAGGAAAACGGATGTCTGTCGTGAAGAGCGCCCTGCCCGAGGCGGACCTCAAGGTCGTGGGCGAGGCCCTGCAGGGCGCGCTCGTGGACCTGGTGGATCTTTCGCTGGTGGCCAAGCAGGTCCACTGGAACGTGGTGGGGCCGCGATTCCGGTCCGTACATCTGCAGCTCGACGACGTGGTGGCCACGGCGCGGCTGCACTCCGACTCGGTCGCGGAGCGGGCCTCGGCGCTGGGCGTCAATCCGGACGGGCGGTCCGCGAGCGTGGCGCGGGCGACGGCGATCCGGGAGGTGCCGTCGGGGTGGATCAAGGACGTGGACGCCGTACGGACCCTGGTGGACGCGCTCGGTGTCGTGGTCGGGCGCATGCGTGAGCGGATCGGCGTGACCGCTGAGCCGGATCCGGTGAGCCAGGACATCATCATTGGGCTTACGGCGGACCTCGAGAAACACGCGTGGATGTTCCAGGCCGAGAGCGTGTAGAGCCCGTAGGGCCCGTAGGTGGCGTGGGTCGCGCGGAGGGCGGGTGCGCCGGAGTGTGCTTCCTGTGCGCCCTCCCCTCGTGCGGCGGCGCCCGTCTAGCGTCGGCCGGAGGAGGCAGCCATGGCGTGGCGTGACTTCTGGGGACGCGGGGCGGTGCTGGTGCTCGGCGCGGTGTGGTGGTGCGCCGTGCTGCGGCTCGTGCTGTTGCCGGAGCGGGCGGGGGTCGTGGAGGGCGCGGTGGCGGCGGGCGGGTGGGGGCTCAGTCTGCTGCCGGTTCACGTGGTGCCGGCGGCTGCGGCCGGGGTGGGTCCGGGGCGCCGGGGCAGGCTCGGGCGTACGCCGGGGGGTGTCGCCTCGCGGCTTGCGGGGGCGTTGCGGCGTGGGGTCGGCGGGGCGTCGCGGCGCGCGGCTACCAGGGCATGGCGACGCCGCCGTTCGGGCGGAGGATCTGACCCGTCGTGAAGGCTGAGGCGTCCGACGCCAGGTGGAGGACGGCGTGGGCGATGTCCTCGGGCTCGCCGACGCGGCCCAGCGGGGACGCGCGGACCATGACGGTCTCGGCCCGGTGCTGGAGGGCCGCGTCGTGGCGGTCGGTCATGGGAGTGCGGATCCAGCCGGGGGCTACGGCGTTCACGCGGATGGAGTGCGGGCCGAGCTCCGTGGCGAGCGTCCGGGTGAGCTGTACGACGGCTGCCTTGGCCGTGCTGTAGCAGAGCAGGCCGGCGTTTGCGGCGTCGACCGCGCCCGACGCCATGGTGATGATGCTGCCGGGCGTCTTGGCGGCGATCATGGCGCGGGCCGCCTCTTGGCAGGCATACAGAACACCTTTGAAATTGACCGCCAGCACGCGGTCGAGGTCCTCGTCGCGGGTCTCCAGGACGCTGCTGCTGTGCATGATTCCGGCGATGGCCGCGAGGATGTCGAGACGGCCGGCTGCGGCGACCGCCTCCGCGAGGCGGGTGCGGTCGGTGACGTCGAGGGTGTGGGGGTGTGCGGAGCCGCCCGCCTTGGTGATCAGGGCGGTGGTCTCGTGGAGGCCGTCCTCGTCGCGGTCCGCGCAGTGGACGGTGGCGCCCGCTTCGGCGAGGAGGAGCGCGCTCGCCCGGCCTATGCCGCTCGCGGCGCCGGTGACGAGTGCGGTGCGGCCGGTGAGGTCGTACGCCTTGAGGGGCATGCGGGGACGGTACGACCGACCTGACGGGGCGTCAACTGGTGGGATGCGGTGGATGTGGCGTGCCGCGTCGGTCAGGGGGTCGGGCCCGACTGGCAGCGTGGGCACCAGTAGGTGGGGCGGAGGCGGCCGGCTTCGCCCTGGTCGGCGTGGCGGATCGTGGCGCCGCAGCGCAGGCAGGGGCGGCCGGCGCGGCCGTACACGTAGAGGAGGGGGGTGGAGGCGCGTTCGCGGAGGGTGGTGCGGCGGCCGAGGCGGTCGCGGTTGGCCTCCAGGAGGCGTTTGGCGGCGGCGACCAGGCGTTCCGGGGAGGGGAGTTCGCCGATGGGCAGCCAGGGGGTGGCGCGGGCGAAGAAGCACAGCTCCGACTTGTAGATGTTGCCGATGCCGGCGAGGTTGCGCTGGTCGAGGAGGGCTTCGCCGAGGGGGCGGGCGGGGTCGGCCAGGAGGCGGCGCAGTGCCTCCTCGGCGTCCCAGTCCGGGCCGAGGAGGTCGGGGCCGAGGTGGCCGACGGCCTGGGCTTCGTCCTGGGTCCGGATGAGTTCGAGTACGGGGAGGCGGTAGCCCACGGCGGTGCGCTCGGCGGTGCCGAGGATGGCGCGGATCTGGTGGGTGGGGCCGCCGCGCCATCGTTCGGCGGGGGCGTAGATCTTCCAGGCGCCGTCCATGCCGAGGTGGGAGTGGAGCGTGAGGCCGTCTTCGACGCGGGCGAGGAGGTGCTTGCCGCGAGGTGTGACGTCCAGGACGGTGCGGCCGGTCAGGTCGGCGGTGGCGAACCGGGGGACGCGGAGGTCGGCGCGGGTGAGTGGGTGTCCGGCGAGGGCGGAGTGCAGGCGCTGGGCGGCCTGCCAGACGGAGTCTCCTTCGGGCATGGGTCCATGATGCGGGGGAGCGGGGCGGGGTGCGGGTTCTTGACCTGGGGAGCGGAGCGGTTCTGCGGCTGGGCGGGGTGAGGCCGGCTGGGCCGGCGGGTGCCGGGCCGGCGATGCCCCGCGTGCTGTGGGCGCGTGGGGGTTCAGGGGCGGAGGCGCAGGCCTCGGGGGGTGGGGTGGAAGCCTGCTGCTTCCAGGGTTTTGCCCAGGGGGGAGGTCAGAGCGGGGGCGCCGTTGGTGCGTTCCACGGTGACCGTGCCCAGGGCACCCTGCCTGGCCGCCGTCGCCAGGGCTTCGGCCGCCGCGGTGAGACGGGGGTCGGGGGCCGACGGATCGTTCGGGTCGGTGGGCCAGGCCAGCAGGGTCTTGCCGCCGCGCTCCATGTAGAGCGTCAGCTCCCCGTCGACGAGCACGACCAGAGCCCCGGCTTTGCGGCCGGGTTTGTGGCCCGCGTCAGAGGGCGGTTCGGGCCACGGCAGGGCCGCGCCGTACGCGTTGGCCGGGTCGGCGGCGGCCAGGACCACCGCGCGGTTCGGGGAATCGGTTTCCGCGCGCTCGCGTGCGGTGGCTGCCGCGCGCAGGCGGTCGACCGCGCCGTCCATCGCGAACTGGGCGGCGCCGAGGCCCTCGACGACGTAACCGCGGCGCGCCTGTCCGCTGTCCTCGAACGCGGCCAGGATGCGGTACGTCGCCGAGAAGCCGCCCTCGACGCCTTCGGCGGCGACCGCGCCGCGCGTGACCACCCCGTGCCGGTCGAGCAGTGTGCGGGCGAGCGCGTGGGCGCGATGGGTCGGATCCGGTTCGTGGGCGGGGAGGAGGGACCAGCGGCCGGAGACCGTGGGCGGGCCGGTGCGGGAGGCGGGGCGGGCGGCCGCGCTGAGCGTGCCATAACGCCCGCGCGGGACCGTGCGTTTGGCGCGGTGAGCGGTGGAGCCCGCTGTACGGCCCGATCCGAGAAGGGAGCGCAGGGGCGCGAGCGTGTCGTTGGTGAGGCGGCCCGACCAGGCCAGGTCCCAGAGGCTGTCGGCCAGCTGCGGGTCGGTGCAGTCGGGGTGGGTGGTGGCACGGACCTGGTCGGCGATCTGGCGGAAGAACAGGCCGTACCCGCCGGAGAGGGTGGTGAGGACGGACTCGTGCAGCGCGGTGAGTTCGAGGGGGTGCGGCTGCGGGAGGAGCAGGGGCGCCGCGTCGGCGAGGTAGAGGGACACCCAGCCGTCCTTGCCGGGCAGGGCGCCCGATCCGGCCCACAGGATCTCGCCGGTGGTGGTCAGCTCGTCGAGCATGGCGGGTGAGTAGCCGGCGATGCGGGACGGGAGAACCAGTTTCTCGAGCGCGGACGCGGGGACGGAGGCGCCCTGCAGCTGCTCGACGGCGCGCACCAGTCCGTCGATTCCGCGCAGGCTGCTGCTGCCCAGGTGCTGCCACTGGGGGAGGAACGTGGCGAGCGCGGACGGCGGAACGGGCTCCAGCTCGTGCCGCAGGGCGGCGAGGGACCGGCGCCGGAGGCGGCGCAGCACTGTCGCGTCGCACCATTCCTGACCGATCCCGGCGGGGTGGAACTCGCCCTGTACGACGCGGCCGCTCGAGGTAAGCCGTTGCAGGGCCCCGTCCGTGACCGCCGCGCCGAGACCGAACCGGGCGGCGGCGGTGGCGGAGGTGAAGGGGCCGTGGGTGCGGGCGAATCGGGCCAGGAGATCGCCGAGCGGGTCCTTGACGGGCTCGGTGAACGCTTCGGGTACACCGACGGGGAGCGCGGTGCCGAGCGCGTCGCGCAGCCGGCCCGCGTCCTCGACGGCCGCCCAGTGGTCCGCCCCCGCGATACGGACCCGGATGGCCCGGCGGGAGGTCGACAGCGCCTCGGCCCACCCGGGCTCGGCGCCGCGCTCCGCCAGTTCGGCGCCGGTGAGCGGGCCCAGGACTCGCAGGAGGTCGGCGACGCCCTCGATGTCTTTGATACGGCGGTCTTCGGTGAGCCACTGGAGTTCCTGCTCCAGCTCGGTCAGGACATCGGCGTCGAGCAGCTCGCGCAGCTCCGCCTGACCGAGCAGTTCGGCCAGGAGCCGGGAGTCCAGGGAGAGCGCGGCGGCGCGCCGCTCGGCGAGCGGAGAGTCGCCCTCGTACAGGAACTGGGCGACGTAACCGAAGAGGAGGGAGCGCGCGAAGGGGGACGGCTCGGGGGTGGTGACCTCGACGAGCCGCACGCGGCGGGATTCGATGTCGCCCATGAGCTCGGTGAGGCCGGGTACGTCGAAGACGTCCTGGAGGCACTCCCGCACGGCTTCCAGGACGATCGGGAACGAGCCGAACTCCGACGCGACCTGGAGCAGCTGGGAAGCGCGCTGGCGCTGCTGCCACAGTGGGGTGCGCTTGCCTGGGCTGCGGCGCGGCAGCAGCAGGGCGCGGGCGGCGCACTCGCGGAAGCGGGCAGCGAAGAGCGCCGAGCCGCCGACCTGGTCGGTGACGATCTGGTTGATCTCGCCCTTGTCGAACGCGACGTCGGCGGCGCCGAGCGGGGCTTGGTCGCTGTCGAACTCCGCGCCCTGCCGGGACGGTCCGGACGGTTCGTCGTCGAGGAGGTCGAAGCCCATCAGGTCCGCGTCGGGCAGGCGCAGCACGATGCCGTCGTCGGCGTGCATGACCTGGGCGTCCATGCCGTACCGCTCGGTCAGGCGGGTGCCCAGGGCGAGCGCCCAGGGGGCGTGCACCTGCGCGCCGAAGGGGGAGTGGATGACAACCCGCCAGTCGCCCAGCTCGTCACGGAACCGCTCCACGACGATGGTGCGGTCGTCCGGGACGTGACCGGCGGCGCGGCGTTGCTCGTCGAGGTAGGAGATGACGTTCTCGGCGGCCCAGGCGTCGAGGCCGGCCGCCGTCAGGCGCAGCCGGGCGTCCTCGGGCGTGAGGGAACCGACCTCGCGGACGAACGCGCCCAGCGCACGGCCCAGTTCGAGGGGGCGGCCCAGCTGGTCGCCCTTCCAGAAGGGCAGCCTGCCCGGCACGCCGGGGGCGGGGGAGACCAGCACGCGGTCGCGCGTGATGTCCTCGATGCGCCATGACGTGGTGCCGAGGGTGAAGACATCGCCCACCCGGGATTCGTAGACCATCTCCTCGTCGAGCTCGCCGACGCGGCCGCCGCCCTTCTTTGGGTCGGCTCCGGCGAGGAAGACGCCGAAGAGCCCTCGGTCGGGGATGGTGCCGCCGGAAGTGACGGCGAGGCGCTGCGCCCCCGGGCGGCCGGTGACCGTACCGGCGATGCGGTCCCAGACGACGCGGGGGCGCAGTTCGGCGAAGGCGTCGGAGGGATAGCGGCCGGCGAGCATGTCGAGGACCGCCGTGAAGGCGGACTCGGGGAGCGAGGCGAAGGGGGCCGCACGGCGGACGACGGTGAGCAGGTCGTCGGCCTGCCAGGTGTCGAGCGCGACCATGGCGACGAGCTGCTGTGCCAGGACGTCGAGCGGGTTCGCGGGGACGCGCAGGGCCTCGATGGAGCCGCTGCGCATGCGCTCGGTGACGACGGCCGACTGGACGAGGTCGCCCCGGTACTTCGGGAAGACGACACCGGTCGAGACCGCGCCTACCTGGTGTCCCGCGCGTCCGACGCGCTGGAGGCCGGAGGCGACGGACGGCGGGGACTCGACCTGGACGACGAGATCCACCGCGCCCATGTCGATGCCCAGCTCGAGGCTGGAGGTGGCGACGACGGCGGGCAGCCGGCCGGCCTTCAGATCCTCCTCGACCTGGGCGCGCTGCTCCTTGGAGACCGAACCGTGGTGGGCGCGGGCGAGCAGGGGCGGGGCGCCCTTGGCGGCGCCGGCCTCAGCCATGATCTCGGCGGGGGAGTGGTGCTCGGGCAGGGTTTCGCCGGTGGCCCGTTCGTATGCGATCTCGTTGAGCCGGTTGCACAGGCGCTCGGCGAGGCGGCGGGAGTTCACGAAGACGATCGTCGAGCGGTGGGCCTGGACGAGGTCGGCGATGCGCTCCTCCACATGGGGCCAGATCGACGGCTTGTCGCCCGCGTCGTCGCCCTTGGCCGGGGCACCGCCCAACTCGCCCAGATCCTCCACGGGGACGACCACCGACAGGTCGAACTCCTTGCCCGAAGGAGGCTGGACGATCGCGGCCTGACGCTGCGGGGAGAGGAAACGGGCGACCTCGTCCACCGGCCGGACCGTTGCCGACAGGCCGATGCGGCGGGCGGGGCGCGGCAGCAACTCGTCAAGCCGCTCCAGGGACACGGCGAGATGCGCGCCGCGCTTGGTCCCCGCGACTGCGTGCACCTCGTCGAGGATCACCGTCTCGATGCCGGACAGGGCGTCGCGGGCGGCGGACGTGAGCATCAGGAACAGTGACTCGGGTGTGGTGATGAGGATGTCCGGCGGCTTCGTCGCCAGCGACCGCCGCTCGGCGGCAGGGGTGTCGCCGGAGCGGATGCCGACGCGGACGTCGGGCTCGGTCATCCCCAGCCGGACGGCCTCCTGGCGGATGCCGGTGAGCGGGCTGCGGAGGTTGCGCTCGACATCGACCGCCAGGGCCTTGAGGGGCGATACGTACAGCACCCGGCAGCGCTTCTTGGGGTCCGCGGGCGGGGGCTTGGACGCCAGATCGTCGAGGGCGGCCAGAAACGCGGCCAGGGTCTTGCCGGACCCGGTCGGGGCCACGACCAGGACGTCGGAACCCTCCGAGATGGCCTGCCAGGCACCTTCCTGCGCCGCGGTGGGCGCGCTGAAGGCCCCCGTGAACCAGCCGCGGGTCGCGGGGGAGAAGGAGTCGAGCGCAGTCCTGGACATGTCCCCCATCGTGCACCCGACCACTGACAACGGGTGTCCAGGACATGGACGTGCAGGTCAGCGGCGTGGGGGACGGGCGCAGAATGGCCTTATGGCGAAGGAGTCAGCGCGAGAGGTGCGAGACGCGGGCGGAGCCGGCCGGGTCGGCGGGGCCGGCGGAGTAAGTGGAGCCGACGGGGCCGGTTGGGCCGACGGGGCCGGCGGGGCTAGTGGGGCGCTGGAGCCGCGCGAGGTGGGAGAGGCGCGCGTGGCGAAAGGCGGGAAGGGCGAGTGGGCGCGCCACTGGCGGTATCCGGGAGTGCCCGGCCTCGACCTGCTGCAGGCCCGCTACGTGCGCCATTCCTTCTCGCGTCACAGCCATGAGGGATTCGTCTTCGGCGCGGTCTTCCGCGGGATCGAGGACGTGGTCATGCCGCAGGGCACGATCAGGGCACGCCCCGGCACCGTCGTCATGATCAACCCGGAGGTGCCGCACTCCGCCCACGCGGGCGTGCCCGAGGGCTGGTCGTACGCCACCCTGTATCCCTCGGCGCAGGTGGTCGCCGGCATCGCCGACGAGACGACGAGCCTGCGGGGAACAGCGGGTTTCGCGGAGACCATCGTCGAGGACCCCGACACCGCTCGGCTCATACGTGCCGTACACAAGGCGGCCGAAGAGGGCAACGCGCTCGCCGCCGACAGTCTGCTCCGTATCGCCGTGGCCAGGCTGCTCTGCCGGCACGGCCAGAGCCTGCCCGTGCGTGCGCCGACCGCGGCGGGTGCCCGCACGGCGGCTCTCGCGAAGAGCCTCCTCGAGGAGCGCATGGCCGAGCCCCCTTCCCTGGAACAGCTCGCGAACGAACTCGGGACCGGTCCGTTCGCGCTCCTGCGCGCGTTCAAGTCGGCGTACGGCATGCCGCCGCACACCTGGCTCACCAACGCGCGCGTGCGCAGCGCCCGGCGGCTCCTGGAGGCCGGCACGGCCCCCGTGGAGGCCGCCGCCGCGGTCGGGTTCAGCGACCAGCCGCACCTGAACCGGCACTTCACCCGGATCGTCGGGGTGCCGCCCGGCGCATACCAGCGGGAGCGCGCAAGAACGTACAAGACCGGTCGCGGCCGCCCGTCGTAGTGTCCCGGACGTGGCAGAACAGACAGCATCTCCAGCGATACGCACAGAGCCAGAACCCCTCGCGGCCAAACCGGACAGCGCCGTCGTCCGTGACGCGCTCGGCGTGGGCGTCGCGGTCGGGCTCTCCGGCTTCGCCTTCGGCGTGACCTCCGCGGGGTCGGGCCTCAGCCTGCTCCAGACCTGCGCCCTCAGCCTCCTCGTCTTCACCGGTGCCTCGCAGTTCGCGCTCGTCGGCGCGCTCGCGGCGGGCGGCAATCCGTTCACCGCCGCCGCGGGCGCCTTCTTCCTCGGCGTACGCAATGCCTTCTACGGGTTGCGGCTGTCCCAGCTGCTGGCCCTGCCGCGTTTCGTACGCCCCTTCGCCGCTCACTGGGTGATCGACGAGACGACGGCCGTGACGCTCGCGCAGCCCTCGCGGCGCAGTGCCCGGCTCGGGTTCACTGTCACCGGGCTGACGCTGTACGTGCTGTGGAATCTCACCACCCTGGTGGGCGCCCTCGGCGCGGAGGCCATCGGCGACACCGACGCGTGGGGCCTGGACGCCGCGAGCCCCGCCGTGTTCCTCGCACTGCTGGCTCCCATGCTCCGCACCGGCACGGAACGGGCTGTCGCGGGTCTCGCGGTGCTCCTGCTCCTCGGGTTCCTGCCGGTTCTGCCCGCGGGCGTGCCGGTGCTCGTCGCCGCCCTCGCCGCCCCCGCCCTGCTCTGCGTACAGGGCCGCAGGGCACGCCACACCGCGAAGGAGGCCGGACGATGAGCGTCTGGATCGCGATCGGCGCCACCGCCGTCGGCTGCTACCTCGTCAAACTGCTCGGCCTGCTGGTTCCGGCGGGGGCCCTTGAGCGCCCGCTCGTGAAGCGCCTTGCCGCCCTGTTGCCCGTGGCCCTGCTCGCCGCGCTCACCGCCCAGCAGACCTTCAGCACCGGCCAGCACCTCGTGCTCGACGCGAGGGGCGCGGGGCTCGCTGCGGCGGCGCTCGCGCTTGTCCTGCGCGCCCCCTTCCTCGTCGTGGTGGGGGCCGCCGTAGCCGTCACGGCGGGCGTACGGGCGATCAGCGGCTGAGGCGAGGCCATGCCGCTGTCAGCCCGCCGCCCGGGCCCGCGCCGGGCGCTGCGGGCCCCAGGCCGACGGAGCCCGCCCGGCTCAGCCGATGACGCGTCCGTACGCCCGTAGGGTCAGCAGCGCGTCGATCGTCACGATCGGTCGCGACTCCAGCGCGGTTCCCGGCGCCCACTCCCGCCAGCGGATCGGCCAGCCACCGTCCTCCCGCTGCCCGGCCGCGAGGAAGTCCAGCGAGCGGCTCATCTCCTCGTCTGTGAACCAGCCACGGGCGAGCGATCCGGGCGTACGGGCGAAGTCGTACGCGAAGTGGTGCTCGCCCGGGGCGTACCCCGCCGCGACCGGCTGCTCCGCCGCGCGCGCCGGATCCAGGACCACGAGCCGCTGCTCGCGCACCAGCCGCCCGAGCCGGTCCGCGGCGGCCCGTGCCCGGGTCCGGTCGGGCACGCCGTCCAGGAAGGCGAGCGCCGCCTGGATCTCGTACGGATGGGACTCCTCCAGCGCCCCGACCGCGTCCCAGCAGAAGTCGGTGGCCCTGAAGAGCCACGCGTGCCACACCTCGTTGCGGTGCAGCAGCCCCACCACGGGGCCCGTGGCCAGGAGATCACTCGGAGGGTCGTCGACGACCGGGACGAACGGCGCGGCCGGATAGCCGCGCAGCGAGGGATGCACCGCCGGCAGGGCACCCTCCTTCGTCGACACGTCGGACAGATAGCGGCACATCCGCTCCACGCGCAGGCCCTCGCAGCGGCCGATGGAATCGAGGACACGCAGCGCGTGTGCGACATGCAACGGCTGGCTCACGGGACCGCGCAGATCGGGTTCCAGGGCGTGGCCGT
Organism: Streptomyces sp. TRD_SC_5; assembly: GCF_056836825.1. Classification (NCBI taxonomy): domain Bacteria; kingdom Bacillati; phylum Actinomycetota; class Actinomycetes; order Kitasatosporales; family Streptomycetaceae; genus Streptomyces; species Streptomyces sp. TRD_SC_5. The sequence goes on from NZ_JBWZZS010000001.1 coordinate 5,527,529, forward strand.
AACCGCCGTCCGCACCCTGGTACGGGGCGAGCGCCGTTTCGACCGCGTCCGGGACGCCGTCAAGGAAGTGGTACGCGAACCGCCGTTGTTCGAGCACACGGGCCGTCAGCCAGATGAAGTGCTCGGCGCGTGCGAGGGAGGAAGCTCCGGATCCAGCCATGGAACGACCGTAGGACGGAAAGCGCTCTCGGGAAGCTTCCCTGACAGGGCTGCACTCTCAGGGGCGCGATACTGAAGGCATGCGGTTGACGATTTTCTGGGAGCGGATGGCGGAGCACTTCGGTGAGGCGTACGCCGATTCCTTCGCCCGCGACCACGTGATGGCAGAGCTCGGCGGCCGTACGGTGCACCAGGCGCTGGCGGCCGGCTGGGACGCGAAGAACGTCTGGCGCGCCGTCTGTGCCGCGGTGGACGTGCCCGCGGACAAGCGCTGACGGGGGAGGACCGCAAGGGGGAGCGGCGGGATGTCACTGGCATGGGACAGACTGACCCCGTGGCACCCACTGACGAGCCCGCCGGGCAAGAAGAATCGCCGACCGCACCGCCCCCCGCTCCGACCGGGACGGACAGCGGTCCGGCCCGCATGCCCCGGTGGCTGCCCCGCGCCATGGTGCTCGCGCTCGCGCTCTACGCCTGCTTCCAGCTCGGCAACTGGGCGTTCCACCAGCTCGTCGGCCTGCTGCTCAACATCCTGATCGCCTTCTTCCTGGCCCTCGCGATCGAACCCGCCGTCGGCCGGATGGCAGCCCACGGCATGCGCCGCGGCCTCGCCACGTTCCTGGTCTCCATCGGGGTACTGGCCTTTGGCGTCGGCTTCGTCCTGCTGCTCGGCTCGATGCTGGCCGGCCAGATCGTCGAAATGGTCGAGGACTTCCCGAAGTACCTCGACCAAGTGATCAACTGGATCAACCAGACCTTCCGCACGGAGCTCTCCCGGGTCGAGGTCCAGGACAGCGTCCTGAACTCCGACTGGCTGCGGAAGTACGTACAGAACAGCGCGACCGGCGTGCTGGACGTGTCGGCGACCGTGCTCGGCGGGCTGTTCAAGCTGCTGACGATCTTCCTGTTCTCCTTCTACTTCGCCGCCGACGGCCCCCGGTTGCGCCGCGCCCTGTGCTCCGTACTGCCGCCGGCCCGTCAGGCCGAGGTGTTGCGCGCCTGGGAGATCGCCGTCGACAAGACCGGCGGCTACATCTACTCGCGCGGTCTGATGGCGCTCATCTCCGGCGTCGCGCACTACATCCTGCTGCTGATCCTCGACGTGCCGTACGCGCCCGCCCTCGCGGTGTGGGTCGGACTGATCTCGCAGTTCATTCCGACGATCGGTACGTACCTTGCGGGCGCGCTGCCGATGCTGATCGCCTTCACCGTCAACCCCTGGTACGCGCTGTGGGTGCTCGGATTCGTCCTGGTCTACCAGCAGTTCGAGAACTACGTACTGCAGCCCAAGCTGACCGCGAAGACCGTCGACATCCATCCGGCGGTCGCCTTCGGCTCGGTCGTCGCGGGCACGGCGCTGATGGGAGCCGTCGGCGCGCTGATCGCGATCCCCGCGATCGCGACGCTGCAGGCCTTCCTCGGCGCGTATGTGAAGCGGTACGCCGTGACGGACGACCCGCGCGTGCACGGCAGGCACCCGCGGCGCCGGGGCATCTCGGGCCTCGTACGGATGCGGCGCGCGCTGCGCCACGAACAGCGGCAGGTGTCGCGCACGGGCAAGGCGCCGCCGTCCTCGGACGACGACGCCTGACCCGGACCGGCTTTCGCTTCACGCCCGGGCCGTTCACGCCCGGGCCGTCAGCGGCGCTCCAGCTCCACCCGTGGCAGCGCCCTGCGCAGCCACACCGGCAGCCACCACGCGCGCCACCCCAGCAGTTGCATCACCGCCGGGACGATCAGGCAGCGGATGACCACGGCGTCCAGCAGGATCGCGACCGCCAGACCGAGGCCGAACTGCTGGAGCATCCGGTCCGGGCTGAACATGAAGGCGGCGAACACCACGATCATGATGGCCGCGGCCGCCGTGATCACCTTGCCCGTCGCGGCGAGCCCCGCGCGCACCGCGCCCGGCGCGTCCTCGGTGCGCTCCCACTCCTCATGGATGCGCGAGAGCAGGAACACCTCGTAGTCCATGGAGAGTCCGAAGACGATCGCGAAGATCATGACCGGGATGAACGCCTCGATGGGTCCGGGCTCGACACCGAACCAGCCGTGCTGGAAGACGAGCGTGATCACGCCGAGCGCCGCCCCGATGCTGATGAGATTGAGCAGCGCGGCCTTGACGGGGATCAGGACCGACCGGAACACGACGGGCAGGAGCAGCGCCGACTCGGTCGGGATGGCCGGAGTCACCGCCGCGACGCCGTCGGTCTCCTCCAGTGCGGTACGGACCTGCTCAGCGGCGTCCTTGCCGCCGCCGTCCGCCACGACGACGAGCGGACCGTTGAAGCCGGCCCCGAAGCCCTCCGCCAGCAGGTCGTACGCCTTGCGGCTGGTCTTCGTCCGCGCGTCGTTGCCCGCGTCGGCGAAGCCCAGACGCATGTCGAGCGCGGGGGCGGCCAACGCGCCCAGCGCGACGAGCGCCACGACCAGCGCCACCCCGGCCTGCCCTGCACACCGGTCGCCCAGCGCCGCCAGCCGGCGCCCTCGACGCGCTTGGACTTTGCGGCGCGTCTGGCCACACCGCGCTCGATTCGCTTGCCCATGACACCCAGCAGAGCCGGCAGCAGCGTCAGAGATGCGGCCATGGTGACCAGGACGGTCAGCGCGACCGTGAGCGCCACTCCCTGCAGTGAGCCCAGGCCCAGAGCCACCAGGCCCATCAGCGCGACGATCACCGTGCAGCCGGCGAAGAAGACGGTTCGCCCGGCCGCGTCCAGCGCCGTACGGGTGGCCTGGAAGATCGCGGGATCGTCGATGTGCCGTTCGCCCCGGGTCACCACCTGCTCGACGTACACGGTGGACAGCATGGTGACGACGGCGAGGGTGACGGCCGCGGCGAGGTGGCCCTGTGCGCGACGGTGTAGAGGGCGTACGCGAAGGCCAGGAGGAGCAGCGGCAGGTCTACGGGGCTGACCGGGAAGTACGCCGCGCTGCACAGCAGGGTGACCACCGCGACGGGCACCGGCCACCGGCGGCGCCACAGGAGTGCTGAGCAGCCGCTCCTCATGCCGTCTGTCAAGCCGCGAGACCGAGAACGCGGACGGGGCGGCGTATGCCGACGCGGTGTCGGAGTACGCCGCCCTCGGGCGGGACGAGCTGCTGGAGGCGGCCCGTGGGGTCGTCCCGGCTACTTCGGATCGCGGTTGAAAACCGCCTTGGACCAGAAGTAGCCGAGCACGGTGAGGCCCAGGCACCAGGCGACCGCGAGCCACCCGTTGTGGCCGATCTCGCTGCCGAGCAGCAGCCCGCGAAGGGTCTCGATGGCCGGCGTGAACGGCTGGTACTCGGCGATCGGCTGGAACCAGCCCGGCATCGCGTCGACCGGGACGAAGGCGCTCGAGATGAGCGGCAGGACGATCAGCGGCAGCGCGTTGTTGCTGGCCGCCTCGACGTTCGGGCTGACCATGCCCATCCCGACGGCGATCCAGGTGAGCGCCATGGCGACCAGTACGAGCAGCCCGAACGCCGCCAGCCACTCCAGGGCCGTGGCATCCGTGGACCGGAAGCCGATGGCCACCGCGACGGCACCCACGAGGACCACGCTCATGACCGACTGCAGCACGCTGCCGACGACGTGTCCGATGAGCACGGACCCGCGGTGGATCGCCATCGTGCGGAAGCGGGCGATGATGCCCTCGGTCATGTCGTTGGAGACGGACACCGCCGTCCCGACCACGGTGCCGCCGATGGTCATCAGCACGATGCCCGGCACGAGGTAGGCGATGTACTCGGAGCGGTCCGCGCCGCCGTCGCCGATGCCCGCGCTCATCACGTCGCCGAAGATGTAGACGAAGAGCAGCAGCAGGACGATTGGCGTGAGCAAGAGGTTCAGGGTGAGGGACGGGTAGCGCCGCGCGTGCAGGAGGTTGCGGCGCAGCATCGTGGACGAGTCGCGTACGGCGAGGGAGAGGGAGCTCATCGGACAGCCTCCTTGGAGGGCTGGTTGGTGCCGCTGGTCAGGGCGAAGAACACGTCGTCGAGGTCGGGGGTGTGCACCGTCAGCTCGTCCGCCTCGATGCCGGCCGAGTCCAGCCAGTCGAGGACGGAGCGGAGCTCGCGCTGGGTGCCGTCGCTGGGGATCTGCAGTGTGAGGGAGTCGTCGTCCCTGGTGACCTCGCGCAGCGCGAGGGCGGCGGACTGGTACGCGGACGGGTCGGAGAAGCGGAGCCGGACATGGCCGCCGGGAATCAGCCGCTTCAGCTCTTCTGCGGTGCCCTCGGCGGCGATCTTGCCGTCGTTGAGCACGGCGATGCGGTCGGCGAGCTGGTCGGCCTCCTCCAAATACTGGGTGGTGAGGAAGACGGTGACGCCGTCGGAGACGAGTTCGCGGATGATCTGCCACATGTTGTGCCGGGATCGAGGGTCGAGGCCGGTCGTCGGCTCGTCGAGGAAGATGATGCGCGGGTCACCGACGAGCGTCATGGCGATGTCGAGGCGGCGCTTCATGCCGCCGGAGTAGGTGGAGGCGGGCTTCTTCGCGGCGTCGGTGAGGTCGAAGCGCTCAAGGAGTTCGGCGGCGATCCGCCGCCCCTCGCGGCGGGAGAGGTGGTGCAGGTCCGCCATGAGGAGCATGTTCTCCTCGCCGGTGATCAGACCGTCGATGGCGGAGAACTGCCCGGTGACACCGATCGCGGCGCGCACCGCCTGCGGGTCGGCCGCCAGGTCGTGACCGCCGACGTGCAGGTCGCCGGCGTCGGCGGTGACGAGGGTGGAGAGGATCTTGACGGCGGTGGTCTTGCCGGCGCCGTTGGGCCCGAGCAGCGCGAACACGGACCCCGCCGGGATACGCAGATCGATGCCGTTGAGCACGGTCTTGTCGCCGTACGACTTGCGCAGACCGACGGCGGAGACGGCGGCGGGCGACTGCGGACTGCCGCCCCGCCTGGGTGTGGGCATGACAGATGAAGGCATGGAGCCCTCCCTTTCGAAGGCTGAGACGACTGGGGAGTGGGCGAGTTGACGGAGCCGGTGTTCAGGCCCGGGCGCGGCGCACGTCGATGTTGCCGTAGCGGGTCCGGGCGCGGACCTCGACGGTGTCCTCGGTCTTCTCCGGGGTCTCGGAGGCGGTGAGTGTGTTGCGCACCTGCCCGTGGCCGGAGCTGACGTCGAGCCAGGCGGCGGTGCCCTCGAGGATGCCGAGTTCGATGGCGCCGTAGGAGGTCTCCAACTGGACGGTGCCGCGAGCAACTTCGGCGACGCGCAGAGTGCCATGGGCGGTGGTGGCGATGACCGAGCCCTCGGCGCGCGCGATGTCGATGTCGCCGTTGGCACCGCTCACCCGCAGGTCGCCGGTCGCGGTGGCGACGGTCGTGGTGCCGTGCGAGTTCTTCAGGACGGCGGGACCGTCGACGGTGCCGACGCGCAGGCTGCCGGAGCTGGTAGTGATCTCGGCCATGCCCTGGATCCGGTCGACGGTGATCGAGCCGTGGGCGGCGGTCAGCTGGAGCGGCCCGGTCGTGTCGAGGCGGACGTCACCGGACGAGGTCTTCACCCGGACCTCGCCGAGCCGGCCCTCGCCGACCACCTGGGCCCAGGCGCCGGTCAAGTCGACGCGCGAGCCCGTGGGCAGTTCGACCGTCACATCGACGGTGCCGGTGCGCCCCACGAGATAGCGCTGCTTGGGCGTCCTGACGGTCAGGGCGCCGTTCGCGTACGTCACCTCGGTCTGGTCCGCAGCCCGTACGTCCTGGTCCTTCTTCGGGTCGCGGGGCCGCACCTCGACGACGGTGTCGAGGCGGTCGCCCGCGGTGAACCGGATGGAACCGGCCTCCACGTGCGCCGTGGCCGAGATCGGTTCGGGAGTGTCGAAAGAAGGCATGGCTGTCCCGTCCTCTTGGGTCTTCAGGGCGTCCCCGCTGGTGGGACGTGGTGTGGGGTGAAGTGGTGCGGGTGGGGGCGCGGTTAGCGCACCCAGCCCGTGTAGCTCTGTCCGATGGTCTGGGTCTTCTCCGTCGTACGCGGCCGGGTGCCGCCGCCGACCGCGGCAGACACGGCGCGCACCAGCCACGCGTTGACCGACAGGCCCTCGCGGGTCGCGGCTTCCTCGGCGCGGGCCTTGAGGGGGGCCGGCAGGCGCAGGTTGACGCGGGCGGTGCCGCCCTCGTCGCTGTCGGCCGGGGCCGGGGTCGTGAGCGGTTCGACGGGCGCGGCCGGCTCTGCGGGGGCGCCGCCGCCGGTGGGCGGCAGCGTCACCACGAAGTCGGGGTCGAGCCCGCGCAGCCGTACGTCGACCGAGCCGGGGGCGAGTTCGCGGGTGATCTCGTCCATCGCGGCGGAGAGCACGTTGAGCATGGTCAGCCGAGTCGCCGACTCCAGGGGAGCGGTGAGCCTCTCGGCCAGCTCGCGGGCTTCGTCGCCGCCGGCTTCGGCGGCCACCGCGAGTTCGCGGCGGAGGGTGTCGACATACGGGGTGAGGTCCATGACGCCATGATGGCACCACGATGGCGTCATGTGCAAGCCCAGGTGGCACCTGGTGTGGGGTGGACTCAAGGACGGCCGCCCTGATCTGCGGAAATGCGAAGGGGGCGGCCTGAGTGATTGTGGCGCCATGGGTGCTCACGTGCTTCTGGGGGCGTGGAATGACGCCGGGCGGCAGTGGGCGGCACCAAGTGGCGCCAAGTGGTGCCACTCGGTGCCACCCGGCGCCATCGTGTCTCATCTGTGCCACTCGGCCGTCGCTGACACTGGCCCCCGTCCATCAAGGTCCGCTGGCACGCGCTCAGGACTCAGTGGCACAGGGTCGGGGTGGAAGGCCCGGGGCGGCGGGCGTGGTGCGCTTGACAGCAAAATCGAACATCCATTCTGATGGGGTTCTGGCCGTGAAGCTGCGACGGTTTATCCACAGGCCAGGACGACGCCGGGGCGCGTTGTCAGTGGCAGGAGATAGCGTCTTTGACGTGAAGCGATCGACTCAAGCAAATCGGGTGGAACCCATGGCAGCAGGCACCGACCGCGAGAAGGCGCTCGACGCCGCGCTCGCGCAGATTGAACGGCAATTCGGCAAGGGCGCGGTCATGCGCCTCGGCGACCGGCCGAACGACCCCATCGAAGTCATCTCCACCGGGTCGACCGCCCTGGACATCGCCCTCGGCGTCGGCGGGCTGCCGCGTGGCCGCGTGGTGGAGGTGTACGGACCGGAATCCTCCGGTAAGACGACACTCACGCTGCACGCCGTGGCCAACGCGCAGAAGGCCGGCGGCACCGTCGCCTTCGTGGACGCGGAGCACGCGCTCGACCCCGAATACGCCAAGGCGCTCGGCGTCGACACGGACAACCTGATCCTCTCCCAGCCGGACACCGGCGAGCAGGCCCTCGAGATCGTGGACATGCTGGTCCGCTCGGGCGCCATCGACCTCATCGTCATCGACTCCGTCGCGGCCCTGGTGCCGCGAGCGGAGATCGAGGGCGAGATGGGCGACTCGCACGTCGGTCTCCAGGCCCGGCTGATGAGCCAGGCGCTGCGCAAGATCACTGGCGCGCTGCACCAGTCCCAGACCACGGCAATCTTCATCAACCAGCTCCGCGAGAAGATCGGTGTGATGTTCGGCTCGCCGGAGACCACGACCGGTGGCCGGGCGCTGAAGTTCTACGCCTCGGTGCGGCTCGACATCCGCCGCATCGAGACCCTCAAGGACGGCACGGACGCGGTCGGCAACCGCACCCGCGTCAAGGTCGTCAAGAACAAGTGCGCGCCGCCGTTCAAGCAGGCCGAGTTCGACATCCTCTACGGCCAGGGCATCAGCCGCGAGGGCGGCCTGATCGACATGGGCGTGGAGCACGGCTTCGTCCGCAAGGCGGGTGCCTGGTACACGTACGAGGGCGACCAGCTCGGCCAGGGCAAGGAGAACGCCCGTAACTTCCTGAAGGACAACCCCGATCTCGCCGACGAGATCGAGAAGAAGATCAAGGAGAAGCTGGGCGTCGGCGTCAAGCCGGTGGCTCCGGGAGCCGAGCCCGGCGCGGACGCGGCAGTCAGCACCCCGGCCGCGGCCGGCGACGCGAAGTCGGTACCGGCTCCGGCGACCAAGGCCAAGGCGGCCAAGCCCGCGGCAGCCAAGAGCTAGACCGTGACCCGGAGGACGGACTGGCCGGGAAGCGCAAGCGAAGGCATGGATGCCGAGGACAGCGGCAGCCCCGCCCCGTCGAGGGCCGGGAAGGGGCTGCCGCCTCAGGATCCGGGTGAGCAGGCGCGGGCGATCTGTCTGCGGCTGCTCACCGGAACCGCCCGCACCCGCAAACAGCTCGCGGACGCTCTTCAGAAGCGGGGCATCCCGGACGACGTGTCGGACGAGGTGCTGTCCCGCTTCGAGGAGGTCGGCCTCATCAACGACGCGGCCTTCGCGGACGCCTGGGTGGAGTCCCGCCACCACGGCAGGGGCCTCGCCCGGCGGGCGCTCGCGAGGGAGCTGCGGAACAAGGGTGTCGCGCCCACGCTCATCGACGACGCGATGGGGCAGCTCGACTCCGACCAGGAGGAGGAGAGGGCCCGTGAGCTCGTGGCCCGCAAGCTCCGCTCCACCCGCGGCCTGGAGCGCGACCGCCGACTGCGCCGCCTCGCCGGCATGCTGGCCCGCAAGGGCTACCCGGAGGGCATGGCGCTGCGGGTGGTCAGACGCGCCCTCGAAGAAGAAGGCGAGAACGGCGAGGACCCGGACGGCCTGGGCTACGACCCGTTCTAGCCTCAGCAGGCCGTAGGCGGCCGCCGGGCCCCGGCCGCCGGTTCTGCGGTCCGGGGACGGACAGCCCCGGCCGAAGACACAGGTCCGCTCCAGTGCACAGCAATTTCTGCACGGGAGCGTGTGTGGGCATGGCCCGTGTGTGCATGGCCAAGGAACCCGGCGGTGCCGATATCGCTGACCTCGCCGCCCTCCCGGGAGGCCCCCTTACCGCGTGGTCCCTATGGAGTGACTGGCAGCCCCGCCGCTCGCCAGGCCTGGAACCCGCCGTCGAGGTCCGTCGCCCGGTGCAGTCCCAACTGCCGCAGCGACACGGCCGCGAGACTCGACGCGTACCCCTCGTTGCAGATCACCACGACGCGCAGGTCATGACTGGTGGCCTCCGGAGCCCGATGGCTGCCCTGCGGATCAAGCCGCCATTCCAGCTCGTTGCGCTCGACGACGAGCGCTCCCGGGATCAGCCCGTCCCGTTCGCGCAGGGCGGCGTACCGGATGTCCACCAGCAGCGCGCCGGCCGAGGCGGCGTCGTACGCCTCCTGCGGCCCGATCCGGTCGAGCCCTTCGCGTACTCGATCCAGCAGTTCGTCGATGCCGGTACGTTCGCCGCTCACTGCCACTCCTCAGGTCGCTCGACGTGCTCCAGACGCAGTACCGCGCCCGTGCGGCTGTATCGCCGCATCATCGGCAGCGGCGGGTAGTAGGCGTGCACCGAGACAGCGTGTTCGTCCGCCGACTCGTTCAGCACCTGGTGCACATGGTGGGCGCCGAAGGCCCGTCCCCGGCCGGCCGCCAGCTGCCGGTCCCGGTCGACCCCGTCGGCCAGTTCGAGGGTTTTCCAGCCCTCCGTGGGGATGCGCGCCGCGAGCGACTCCTCCCGCAGGGTGCCCGCCGCGGCGGCGAAGGCACCGTGCGAGCCGCCGTGGTCGTGCCAGCCGGTGCCGGTGCCGGGCGGCCACCCGATGAGCCAGGCCTCGCTTCCGCCGGGCCCTTCGAGCCGCACCCAGGTACGGCCTTCGGGATCGAGCGGAAGGGAAGCCACCAGGGAAGCGTCGGCGGCGACACGCCTCACGAATTCGAGCAGTTCCGAGGGAGAGGGAGCGGGAGCGGGAGCGGCGTTCCGGGGAACGCTTTCGGGCGCGCCCGGGGAACGTACGGAAAGAGACACAGGAGACCGTCCTGAAGATGTTCGCGAGAACGCGCGGCCGGAAGCACAGCACGGCACAGCGCGTGAGAGAGAAGGGCGAATCAGCAGGACGGGCGACACACGCAGCCCGCATAGCGGACGAGGTCCATATGGACCCTCCGCCACAGGCGCACATTGGTGTCGGTCACGCTCCGGAGTACACCACGCACGCCCGCGACGGTCAATTGATGTCCGCTGTCCGGTCGGTCAGGCCGGCCTGGTCAGGCCGGTCCTCCTCCGCGGCCCCCTCGGCGACACCGTCGGAGGGCGCGAGCTTCGCGGTCCCCTCGGCCTCCCCGGAACGCTGCGGACCGGGCCCCGCCTGCGCCGGCACAGGCGGCCCCCCGCGCGCCGCGTCCGCCGCCGCGTACAACTCGGCCGGCCGCACGCCGCGGAACGCCGCGACCAGATGTCCGTCGGGCCGCACCAGTAGCACGGTGTGAGCCGACGCCCCCGGGTAGCCCTCCGTGACCAGCAGCTCCGCCCGCACCGGCAGCGCCGTCACCGCGGCGGCCAGCCGGGGCATCACCCCCGCGGTCATCCAGTGCCGCCGGTCCCACACGCCCGTACCCGGTGCGACCAGCACTACCAGTTGCCGCCCACGCCCCAGCCGGTCCCGCAGCCGCACCGTCGCGCCGTCGGGCGCCGTCACCCGTACGTCCGCCACCGGCCCGCCCATAGGCGTACCGACGAGCGTCTGCGCCTCGGTGTGCGGGGGTGCGAGCGGAGAGCGCGTGTACTCGGGAGGCGCCCCCAGCGCCCCCCGTCCGAGGTGCCCGTCCGTCAGCAGAGTGTCGTGCCCGCGCGTGGTGCCGGGAAGGTACGTCCGCAGACCGCTGCCCCGCAGTATCGGCAGCGCCTGGTCGGCGGCGCGCAGACGCGCGGCGACCGCCGCGCGCCGCTCGGCCTGGTAGCTGTCGAGCAACGTCTGCGACGCATCCAGGTGCCACGCCTGAGCCAGCTTCCACGCCAGGTTGTCGACGTCCCGCAGCCCCTCGTCCAGCCCCTGCGTCCCGAGCGCCCCCAGCAGATGGGCGGCGTCACCGGCGAGGAACGCCCGCCCCACCCGCCACTTGCGGGCAAGCCGATGGTGGAGCGTGTACACGCCGGTGTCGATCAGCTCGTACGGAGGTGTCTCACCGCACCACCCCGCCAGCGTGTCCCGCACGCGCGCCACCAGCGCCTCGGGCGTCACGAGTTCCCCGCGCGGCGGCAGCAGCCAGTCGAGCCGCCACACCCCGTCCCGCAGCGGACGGGCGGTCACTTCCTGGCCGCCCGTGCGCCACGGCGGCATGCGGTGCAGCAACGCTTCGCCGTCCCAGGGCAGTTCCGTGCGCAGCGCGGCGACGGCATGCCTCTCGACCGCCGTACGCCCCGGGAAGCGGATGTCGAGGAGCTTGCGAACCGTCGACCTCGCCCCGTCGCACCCGACCAGGAAGCTGCCGCGCCACCAGGTGGCCCCGGGCTCGCGGGTGTGCGCGGTGACGCCGCTGTCGTCCTGCTCGATGGTGTCCAGGCGCCCGTGCGCCACGATCCGCACGAGGTCGTGCGCCGCGACGGCGTCGCGCAGCCCGCGCGTCAGTTCGTGCTGCGGCAGATGCACGGGAGAGGGCAGGACGCCGTCGTCGCCGAAAAGAATCTCTCTGACGTCCTGATTGCGCCGCATCGACCGCCATCCGGTCCAGCGCGTTCCTTCGTCACGGACAGTCGTGCAGCCGAGCCGCTCGGCCAGTTCGGCCGTGTCGGCCCGCAGGACGGCCGTACGGGCCGTACGGGGCTCGTCCTTGCCCGCCCCCTCGTCGAGCACGACGGAGGGCACACCGTGGCCCGCGAGAGCAAGCGAGAGGGCCAGCCCGACAGGACCGGCCCCAACGACGATCACCGGGTCCACGGCGCGTCCCCTTCAGTCCGTACGGACATGCGGGAAGTGGCAGGTGGAACCCGGTGCACGATCACAGAACGTATGCAACCCACTGCGGGTGCTTGCGTCAAGTGACAGAGGCAGCGGCGCGGTGGCCGCTGCCTCACATTTCGTCAGTTCTTCTTGTCGGCAGGCCCGTCGGTTCCCTTCGCCCCGCCTTCCGCGTGCGGTCCGAGCGGACCGCCATCTGGGTCGAGGACACCGGGCGCCTCCAGCGGCTCGGCGGCCGCAGCCGGCGTGATGCCGGTCTTGGCGCGGCGGCCGCGCTTCTCGATCCACGAGGCGACCGAGGACAGCGCCAGACACATGGCGACGTAGATCGCTCCGAACACGATGACCACCGGGACGTACGGATAGTCATCATTGACGATGGTGTTGTTGGCCAGTCTCCGGGCCACGAACAGCAGCTCCGCGTACGTGATGATGTAGCCGAGCGAGGTGTCCTTCAGGGTCACCACGAGCTGGCTGATGATCGTCGGCAGCATGGAGCGGACGGCCTGCGGGATCAGCAGCATCGTCATGACCTGCGACTTGCGCAGGCCCAGCGCGTACGCCGCCTCGACCTGCCCCTTGGGCACGGCGTTGACGCCGGCCCGGAGCACCTCGGCCTGGACACACGCGTTGTAGACCGTCAGGCCGATGACCAGGGCCCAGAAAGCCGAACTCTCGCCGACGAAACCAAGGTTGTCCTTGTACGTCAGGAACAGGACCCACAGCGCGTAAATGGTGATCAGCAGCGGGATGGCGCGGAACAGCTCGATGAAGCCGGTCGCCAGCGCGCTCACCGGGCGGTGGTCGGAGAGCCGCGCCACGGCCAGCAGGACGCCGAGGACCAGTGACAGCACCGCCGCCACGGCGAACACCTGGAGGGTGGAGAGGATGCCGTCGCGGATGCTTGTCCGGACTCCGGCGTAGTTGAAGATGTCCCACATCTCGGGCGCCAGGTGCCCGCCGTCCGCGAGGCGGTAGATCGCGAACGCGATCAGGCCGAGGACCCCGAGGGAACCGACCACGGTGTAGACGCGGTTACGGACCCGGGCCTTGGGACCAGGGGCGTCGTACAGGACGGTCGAACTCATCGTGCGACCTCCAGGCGCCGCTCGAGCAGCCGGAAGAGACCGCTGATGGTGAAGGTGATGACCAGGTAGGCGAGAGCCACGAACAGGAAGATCGGGGCGATGGCGAAGCCCTTGTCGCTCAGCAGCTTCTGCACACCGAAGAGTTCGGTGACGCTGAACGCTCCCGCGATCGCCGAGTTCTTGGTGAGCGCGATGAAGATGCTGCTCAGCGGCGGGATCACGGTGCGGGTGGCCTGCGGAAGGACGATCATGCGAAGCGTCTGGAAGAACGTCATGCCCAGTGAACGGGCGGCCTCGGCCTGGCCGAGCGGCACTGTACTGATGCCGGACCTGACGGCCTCGCAGACGAACGCGGAAGTGTAGAAGCCGAGCGCCAGAAGGCCCTTGACCCACGGGTTCATGCCGCTGCCGAAGACGGCGGGCACCACGAACCAGACGACGAGGAACAGCAGCGTCAGCGGAGTGTTGCGGAAGAGCGTGACCCAGGCGGCGCCGAAGAACCGCAGGGGCGGTACGGGAGAGACGCGGAAACCGGCCATCACGACGCCCAGCACCATCGCGAGCAGCGCACTGGCGGCGGTGAGCAGCACGGTTCCTATGAAACCGTCACGGAACTCCGGCAAGTGGTCGAGCAATACATTCACGGGGAAGTCCTCGTGGGCGGCAGCGGACGGGCAGGGGACACCGCGCCCCGTACGCTCCCCTCAAGCGCGTACGGGGCACGGAAAGTCACCACCGAAGACAGACGGCGGTTGTCAGTAACGCTCGAGCGCCGGGGGCTCGGTGAACTCGGAGCCGGACAGGCCGAGCGTCGCGTCGTACGCCTTCTTGTAGTCGCCGTTCTTGATGTGGGTCTCCAGCGACTTGGTGACCGCCTCGCGCAGCGCCTTGTCGTCCTTGTTCATGCCGATGCCGTACGGCTCCTGGGTGAACGGCTTGCCGACCACCTTGAGCTTCGTCGGACGCTGCGCGGCGTAGCCCTTGAGGATCGCGTCGTCGGTCGTGACGGCGTCGACCTCGTTGTTGACGAGCTGCTGCACGCACTCGGAGTACTTCGAGAGCTCGACGGTCTTCGCGCCGTACTTCGGCTTCTTGATCTCCTGCAGCGGCGTCGAGCCGACGATCGAGCAGACCTTCTTGCCCTTGACGGAGTCGGGCCCGGTGATCGTCTTCTCGTCCTTGCGGACCAGGAGGTCGGCGCCGGCCATGAAGTACGGACCGGCGAAGCCGACCTGCTTCTTGCGCTCGTCGTTGATCGTGTACGTACCGACGTAGAGGTCGATGTCACCCTTCGAGATGGTCGTCTCGCGGACACCGGAGTCGACCGTCTTGAAGTTGATCTGGTCGGCCGAGAAGCCGAGGTCGGCGGCGACCATCTTGGCGATCTCGATGTCGAAACCGGAACGCTTGCCGTCGGTGTCCTCGAAGCCGAGGTACGGCTGGTCGTTCTTGGCGCCAAAGGTGATCTTGCCGGCCTGCTGGGCCTTCTTCAGGGTCGGCGAGTCGATCTTGACGTCCTTGGCGACCGTGTACGTCGGAAGCTTGGGGGCGTCCTTGCCGCCGGCCGGGTCCTTCGGCTTGTCGCCGGCGGTTCCGGACTCGCCGCCACAGGCGGTCGCGGTCAGCGCGAGCACAGCGATGGCAACGGCAGCAGTCTTGCGGAGCTTCATGGTGAACATCCCTTATGTCGTAGGTCGTCGTTGGTCGTCAGTGGTGAAGGATCTTCGACAGGAAGTCCTTGGCCCGGTCGCTGCGCGGGTTGCTGAAGAACTGGTCGGGCGTGGCCTCTTCGACGATCTTGCCGTCGGACATGAAGACGACCCGGTTGGCGGCCGAGCGCGCGAAACCCATCTCGTGGGTGACGACCACCATCGTCATGCCGTCGCGCGCCAGCTGCTGCATGGCCTCCAGCACCTCGTTGATCATCTCGGGGTCGAGCGCCGAAGTGGGCTCGTCGAAGAGCATGACCTTGGGGTCCATCGCCAACGCCCGCGCGATCGCGACACGTTGCTGCTGGCCGCCCGAGAGCTGCGCCGGGTACTTGTCCGCCTGGGAGCCGACACCCACCCGGTCGAGCAGGGTGCGCGCCTTCTCCTCCGCCGCCTTCTTGTCCGTCTTGCGGACCTTGATCTGACCCAGCGTGACGTTCTCCAGCACCGTCTTGTGTGCGAAGAGGTTGAACGACTGGAAGACCATGCCGACGTCGGCACGCAGCCGTGCGAGTTCCTTGCCCTCCTGGGGCAGCGGCTTGCCGTCGATGGCTATCGCACCGGAGTCGATCGTCTCCAGGCGGTTGATGGTGCGGCACAGCGTGGACTTTCCGGACCCGGAGGGTCCGATGACGACCACGACCTCGCCACGGGCGATGGTCAGATCGATGTCCTGGAGCACATGCAGCGCGCCGAAGTGCTTGTTGACGTTGCTCAGCACGACCAGGTCGTCGGCTGCGGGGGCAGCGTCATCGGCGGCCTTGGTCACTGAAACTCCGCTCATCGGCTTCTTGCTCCGTCCTCCTCGGTTGGGGAGGACCCTAGTCAGCCGCTACGACCAGCGTCATTACATCTGAGCGGAAATTGAGCATAACGATCCGGCTGCAACCGGACACACCGCGTGAACGGGACTCCGGCCGGGGATACCGGCTCCATAACGGAACATGCCCGTAACGGGAAGGGCCTTGACTGGACCGTGACACATCGGCGTGGATGCCTTGAGACCTATTGCGCGAGACCTGTTCACGAACATTTCACCCGAGGGGGGAGGCCACCATGAGACTGCTGCTCGTCGAGGACGACGATCACGTCGCGGCGGCCCTCTCCGCCATCCTCGTCCGCCACGGCTTCCAGGTCGTCCACGCCCGCAGCGGCGAAGAGGCGATCCAGGCGCTCCTGCCGGCCGAGAAGGAGCCCTTCGGCGTCGTACTGCTCGACCTCGGGCTGCCCGACCAGGACGGCTACGAGGTGTGCGGCAAGATCCGCAAGCGCGGCAACACTCCGGTGATCATGGTGACCGCGCGGGCCGACGTACGCTCGCGCATCCACGGCCTCAACCTCGGCGCCGACGACTACGTCGTGAAGCCGTACGACACCGGTGAACTGCTCGCCCGTATCCACGCCGTCAGCCGGCGCAAGGGCACGGGCGAGGCACCGGCGCCCGGCGACGACACCGCGCTGCGGCTCGGCGGCGTACGCATCGAACTGCCCACGCGCCGCGTCAGCGTCGGCGGCAGCGAAGTGCAGCTCACCCGCAAGGAATTCGACCTGCTCGCGCTTCTCGCGCAGCGCCCCGGTGTGGTCTTCCGCCGGGAACAGATCATCAGCGAGGTCTGGCGTACGAGCTGGGAGGGCACCGGCCGCACCCTGGAGGTGCATGTGGCCTCCCTGCGCTCCAAGCTGCGGATGCCCGCGCTCATCGAGACCGTGCGCGGCGTCGGATACCGGCTCGTCGCCCCGGCCGCGTCGGTACAGGGCCCGTAACCCCACGTGCGCACCCGCCTCCTCCCGCTGCTCCTCATCCTGCTCGCGGGCATCCTGCTCGCTCTCGGCTTCCCCCTCGCGGTGAGCGTGGCCGCCGCGCAGCAGCAGCGGGTGGTCGTCGACCGGATCGACGACACAGCGCGCTTCGCGGCGCTCGCGCAGTTCGTCACCGGCCGATGGGAGAGCGGCCAGGACGAGCGCCGCAGCACACTGGAGACCGAGCTCGCCAGCTACAGCGACGTGTACGGCATCAAGGCGGGCGTCTTCTACCGCGACGACATGCCGATGGCGAGCGCACCCGAGAACTGGGCCGTTCCCGAGACCGGCGAGGGACGGGACGCCTTCGAGGAAGCGCTCTACAAGCGCCGCAGCCACGACCCCGCTCAGGTGTGGCCCTGGCAGGAAGGACGTCTTGTCGTCGCCTCACCGGTCGTACGGGACGGTGACGTGGTCGCGGTCGTGGTCACCGACTCGCCGACCGGGCAGATGCGTTCACGGATCCTGCGGGGCTGGCTGCTGATCGCGGCCGGTGAGTCCGCGGCGATGCTGGTCGCGGTGGGCGCCGCGTTCCGGCTGACCGGGTGGGTGCTCAGGCCCGTACGCATCCTGGACGCGGCCACCCACGACATAGCGACGGGGCTGATGAACTCGCGGGTCGCGGCGGCCGGTGGTCCGCCCGAACTCAGGCGGCTCGCCCGCTCGTTCAACGAGATGGCGGACAACGTCGAGGAAGTGCTGGAGCAGCAGCGCGCCTTCGTCGCCGACGCCTCGCACCAGCTGCGCAACCCCTTGGCCGCCCTACTCCTGCGTATCGAGCTGCTCTCCCTCGAACTGCCCGAGGGCAACGAGGAGATCGCCTCCGTCCGGACGGAGGGCAAGCGCCTCGCGCAGGTCCTGGACAGCCTCCTGGGCCTGGCGCTGGCCGAGCACGCCCCCGCACACCTCCAGATCGTCGACATCGGCGAGCTGGTCACCGAGCGGGTGGCCGCCTGGCGTCCTGTCGCGGACGACAAGGGCGTACACCTCACACGGGAAGGCCCGGACGCCGTCACCGCCTGGGGCGACTCCGTGGCGCTCTCCAGCGCCCTGGACGCGGTGATCGACAACGCCCTGAAGTTCACGCCGGGCGGCGAGGACGTCACGGTCACGGTGGCGCCGAACGGTGAGTCCTGCACGATCACGGTCTCCGACGGCGGCCCCGGCCTGACCGACGACGAACTGGACCGCGTGGGCGACCGCTTCTGGCGCAGCAACCGCCACCAGAACGTCACCGGCTCGGGCCTCGGCCTGTCCATCTCGCGGGCCCTGCTGCTCGCGGGCGGAGGCGCCCTGTCGTACGCCCGCAACGAACCCCACGGGCTGCGCGTGACCGTGCGGGTCCCGCGCACAGCGCCTACGGCTTGACCGACCGGTAGTAGCGCTGCGCGCCCTCGTGCAGCTCCAGGGGATCCGTGTAGATGGCGGTCCGCAGGTCCACCAGCTGCGCCGCGTGCACCTCGTTGCCGATGCTGTCACGGCTCGCTATGACCGTACGGGTGAGCCCCTTTGTCAGCCGCGCGTCCGTGGCGTCAGTGGTCACCAGCAGATTGGCGACCGCCACCGTCGGCACGGCCACCTTGGGACGGATCTGCGGATACGCGTCGTCGGGCATCACGGCGGACCTGTAGTGGCGGGCGGGGCCGGCCTCCTCGTGCAGCTCGTCGACCAGATCGCCCAGCGGTACGAGCCGGATGTCGAAGCGCTTCGACAGGTTCCTGACGGCCGTGGTCGGCAGGCCGCCGGACCAGAAGAAGGCGTCGATCGTGCCCTTCTCCAGACGCTCGGGCATGGTGTCGATGCCGATGGACACAGGAGTGATGTCCCGGTCGGGATCGAGCCCCGCGGCCTTGAGCAGCCGGTTCGAAACCAGCCGTACGCCCGAACCGTCCTGCCCCACGGCGACCCGCTTGTTCTGGAGACCGGCCGCGGAGCGCACCTCGGAACGCTTCGGTACGACGAGCTGCACATAGTCGTCGTACAGCCGCGCGCAGCCGCGCAGCCGATTCGCTCCCGGCAGGCCGTCCTGCTGGTACTGCGCCACGGCGTCCGCGGTGGCGATGGTGAAATCGGCCTCCCCGTTCACCAGACGCGCGAGGTTCTGCCGGGAGCCCTCGCTGGCCTGCAGCTCCATGCTCACGTCCGGGAGATCGCGCGAGACCTCCTTGTCCAGGAGTTCGCCGTACCGCTGGTAGACCCCGGTCCTCACGCCCGTACTGAACGTGATCTCCCCGCGCGGCGACGACTCCCCGATCGGCAGGAGCCACCACAGCAGCAGTCCGGACACCACGAGGGCGGCGACGGACCCCTGGAGGGCGCGGCGGCGGCTGATGCGGGGGTGGGCCTGGAGCATGCGGGCGATCCTGCCAGTTGACTCCCCTCGGGGACCAGGGGGTGCCCGGCCCCGTACCCTGGTGTACGAGATGAGCGAGAAGACATACGAGGTGCGCACTTACGGGTGCCAGATGAACGTCCACGACTCCGAGCGGCTTTCGGGCCTCCTGGAGGGCGCGGGATATGTGCGTGCGCCGGAAGGCGCCGACGGTGACGCCGACGTCGTCGTCTTCAACACCTGCGCGGTGCGGGAGAACGCCGACAACAAGCTGTACGGCAACCTCGGCAGGCTCGCCCCGATGAAGACGAAGCGGCCGGGCATGCAGATCGCCGTGGGCGGCTGCCTCGCGCAGAAGGACCGCGACACCATCGTCAAGAAGGCCCCCTGGGTCGACGTGGTCTTCGGCACGCACAACATCGGCAAGCTGCCCGTCCTGCTGGAGCGCGCCCGCGTCCAGGAAGAGGCGCAGGTCGAGATCGCCGAGTCGCTGGAGGCGTTCCCCTCCACGCTGCCGACGCGTCGCGAGAGCGCGTACGCCGCCTGGGTGTCCATCTCCGTCGGGTGCAACAACACCTGCACGTTCTGCATCGTCCCGGCCCTGCGCGGCAAGGAGAAGGACCGCAGGACCGGCGACATCCTCGCCGAGATCGAGGCCCTCGTCGCCGAGGGCGTCAGTGAGATCACTCTGCTCGGCCAGAACGTCAACGCGTACGGCTCCGACATCGGTGACCGCGAGGCGTTCTCCAAGCTGCTGCGCGCCTGCGGGAAGATCGAGGGCCTGGAGCGCGTCCGCTTCACCTCGCCGCACCCGCGCGACTTCACGGACGACGTGATCGCCGCGATGGCCGAGACGCCGAACGTCATGCCGCAGCTGCACATGCCGCTCCAGTCGGGCTCGGACACCGTGCTCAAGGCGATGCGCCGCTCGTACCGCCAGGAGCGCTTCCTCGGCATCATCGAGAAGGTGCGTGCCGCCATGCCGCACGCCGCCATCTCCACCGACATCATCGTGGGCTTCCCCGGCGAGACCGAGGAGGACTTCGAGCAGACCATGCACACGGTCCGCGAGGCGCGCTTCGCGCAGGCCTTCACCTTCCAGTACTCCAAGCGCCCCGGGACGCCTGCCGCCACGATGGAGGACCAGATCCCCAAGGAGGTCGTCCAGGAGCGCTACATGCGCCTGGTCGCCCTCCAGGAGGAGATCTCCTGGGAGGAGAACAAGAAGCAGGTCGGCCGCACCGTGGACGTCATGGTCGCCGAGGGCGAGGGCCGCAAGGACGGTGCCACGCACCGCCTCTCCGGGCGCGCCCCCGACAACCGTCTGGTCCACTTCGCGAAGCCGGACGAGGACGTACGTCCCGGTGACGTGGTGACGGTCGAGATCACCTACGCCGCGCCGCACCACCTGCTGGCCGAGGGCCCTTCCAAGGCGGTACGCCGCACCCGCGCGGGCGACGCCTGGGAGAAGCGCACCGCGGAGCCGAAGCAGGGCGCGGGCGTTCTTCTGGGGCTGCCGAAAATCGGCGTACCGCTGCCGCTGCCGGCGGCCACGGGCGGCTGCTCCGTCCAGTAGCCGGCTCACCGCCGGTCCACACGTCGAGGGGGAGAGACATGGGCCGGTGGGGCCTGATCGTCGAGGAGAACCGGGGAAGCGGCGACTCGAAGGTCTGGGCGCCCCGTGTCCTGGCCCATGTCGACGGCACCCGGGAACAGGCACTCGCCCAGCTCGAGAGCTGGGCGAAGAGCTACAAGCCGGAGCACCCCCGCAGTCCGGGGCGCCGACTGGTCTACCGGCACGCCGAAGGCTTCATGACGGTCATCGAGGGCTACTCGCAGGAGTACCACTGCCGCTTCAGCGTCATGGAGCTGCTGTACGACAGTGAGGCCCCGGAAGCCCCGGAAAGCGTCGCCCCGCAGCGGCCCCAGGACCGCGTTCCGCCGGGGTACTAGGCTGCCGGGCATGCTTGTCGCCGCCGCCGTGTGCCCCTGCCCGCCGCTCCTGGTCCCCGAGGTCGCTTCCGGTGCCGCACCGGAACTCGACGCCGCACGGACCGCGTGCAAGGACGCTCTCGGGGTGCTCGCGGCGTCCCGTCCCGACCTGCTCGTCGTGGTGGGTCCCGCGGCAGAGGACGGCACGAAAACGCACCCCCAGGGAGCGACCGGAAGCTTCAAGGGCTTCGGTGTGGATTTCGGAGCGTTCCTGGGAACGGCGAAAACGCCCGGGGCGAGCCTCCCGGGAAGCGCCGCCGACAGCGAGCTTCCCGAGTCGCTCGCCGTGGGCGCCTGGCTGCTTTCCCGTACGCAGTGGTCCGACGCCCCCGTGCAGGGCCTCCAGGTCGGGGAACGGCTGCCCGGCCCGCTGTGCGCGCAGGAGGGCCGGAAACTGGCCGCACGCGC
The DNA here is from genome assembly GCF_056836825.1 of Streptomyces sp. TRD_SC_5. Classification (NCBI taxonomy): domain Bacteria; kingdom Bacillati; phylum Actinomycetota; class Actinomycetes; order Kitasatosporales; family Streptomycetaceae; genus Streptomyces; species Streptomyces sp. TRD_SC_5. The sequence continues at coordinate 5,548,790 of NZ_JBWZZS010000001.1, forward strand.
GGAGCGGGTCGCGCTTCTCGTGCTGGGCGACGGCAGCGCCTGCCGCACGCTCAAAGCGCCGGGCTATCTGGACGAGCGGGCCGAGGGGTTCGACGCGGCGGCGGCGCGTGCGCTGGCCGCGGCCGACACGGCCGCGCTGGCCGCCCTGGACGAGCAGCTGGCGTACGACCTCAAGGCGGCCGGACGGGCGCCCTGGCAGGTCCTCGCGGGCGCCGCGCAGGGCGCCGGTCTCGGCGGACAGCTGCTGTACGAGGAGGCCCCCTACGGCGTCGGGTACTTCGTCGCCGTCTGGTCCTGAGGGGCAACGCGGAACACGGGGACGGCCGTGGAGCGATGTGCGCTCCACAGCCGTCCACCGTTGCTGCCGATCAGGCCACTGTCAGCCGGCCGGGGGCGGCGGAGACGGCGGCACAGTGCCGCCACCGGTGGGCGGAGGCGGCGGCGTGGCGCCACCGCTGGGAGGCGGCGTGGTGCCAGTGCCGGGGCCCCCGGTTCCACCTGTCCCGTCGCCCTTGTGCGCGATGCGGTCCAGGGCCTGCTTCGCCTTGCCCGTGCCCGAGTCGATCTGACTGCTGTACTTGCCCTTGGTCTTGCTGTCGACCGCCTTGGCGGCCTTGCTCAGACCCTGCTCGATCTTGCCCTCGTGCTGCTGCGCGAGGTCCGAGACCTTGTCCTTCGCAGGAGCAAGCTTGGCCTTCAACGAATCCAGGAAGCCCATGGATCACCTTCGCTCTTCGGGGGACTACTTACGGGCGCTCTCTCCGGCCTCATTGTCCGCCGCTTCGTCCGCGGACTGTTGCTTGGGGATGTCCACGTTCTCCGCTGCGGTGGCCTCGGAAGCCTCGGCGCCCTTTGCGGCGCCGCCTTCCGGCCCTTCCGCCGCGGCTTCCTCCGGAGTGTCGGCCGTCGGAGTGGCGGCCTGCGCCTCCTCGGTTGACGTCTCAACGACATCCTTGGACTTGCGGCTAAACCATGCCAAAACGCCCATATCTGCTCCATACCTTACTCGTGTGGGCGAAATCCCGCGCCCGACCGGAGCGTCTCATTGCGTCGCCCGGGGGCGCCGGTCCATAAACCGGCGGTCGGAACCTCGCAACAGGCAACGAACCCGGCTGCGTGCCGTCACGTAACTCGTTCGGGGAGGGGCCCTGGGGTTTGCGAGACTGTGCGAGTGAGAACTGCAGCTCCCGCACCGCGGGTCATCGCCGTTGTCGGCCCCACGGCAGCCGGAAAGTCCGATCTGGGCGTCGCCCTCGCCCAGCATTTCGGCGGGGAAGTCGTCAACGCCGACTCCATGCAGCTCTACCGGGGGATGGATATCGGCACCGCCAAGCTGACGCCCGGGGAGCGCGGCGGCGTCCCGCACCACCTCCTCGACATCTGGGACGTGACCGAGGCGGCGAGCGTCGCCGAGTACCAGCGGCTCGCCCGCGCCGAGATCGACCGGCTGCTCGCCGAAGGCCGTACACCCGTTCTCGTCGGCGGCTCCGGCCTGTACGTACGGGGCGCCATCGACGCCCTCGAATTCCCCGGCACCGACCCGGCGGTACGAGCCCGCCTGGAGGCGGAGCTGGAGCTGCGTGGCCCCGGCGCGCTGCACGCGCGGCTCGCGGCCGCCGACCCCGACGCGGGGCGCGCGATCCTGCCGAGCAACGGCCGGCGCATCGTCCGGGCGCTCGAAGTGATCGAAATCACCGGGAAGCCGTTCACTGCCAATCTGCCCGGCCACGACTCGGTGTACGACACGGTCCAGATCGGGGTCGACGTCGCCCGGCCGGAGCTCGACGAGCGCATCGCGGCGCGCGTCGACCGCATGTGGGAAGCGGGCCTCGTGGACGAGGTGCGCACCCTGGAGGCGCGGGGCCTGCGGGAGGGGCGTACGGCGGCCCGCGCCCTGGGGTATCAGCAGGTGCTGGCCGCGCTGGCGGGGGAGTGCGCCGAGGACGAGGCGCGCACCGAGACCGTGCGCGCCACCAAGCGCTTCGCGCGCCGCCAGGACTCGTGGTTCCGGCGTGACCCGAGGGTCCACTGGCTGAGCGGCGCGGTCGAGGACCGGGCGGAACTCCCGCATCGGGCTCTGGCGTTGGTCGAACGAGCGGTTACAGCCTGATCACGTGATGGCATCGGGACGCTCCGCCCGTCATTCGGGAGCCCGGGCCCGTGCCATCATCAAGCTTCGATCGACCAGTGAGTCCAAGTTGGGAGGGCGCGTGGCGATGGAAGCCGGCCCTCGTGACACGACGCAGGACGAACCGGACCGCTTGAGCCCCGACGGGCCCGACGAGCAGGACGGGACGCCCGGGTCCGCGTCGGGCCCCGAGGTCGAGGTCGAGCTGCGCCCGCAGCGGCGCCTGCGGATCTGGCAGCTCGCGCCGATCGTGGGACTCGCGGCCATGGGCTCCCTGATGTTCGCCTTCCCCCTGGCCTTCGAGTTCGGTGACGGCGGAGCAGTCGTCGCCATGCTGGGACTGCTGATCAGCTGCTGCGCCGCCGGCTGGGGCATGATGGCCGCCCGCCGCGTGGGACACACCTGGCCGGGCCTGCCGTCCAAGGAGTCGGGCAAGCGCCCCGACTGGCGGATGATCGCTCTGTACGTCGTCGTGGGCGCCGGCATCGTCGCGCTGGCCGTCTGGCGCGTGGCCCGCCTCCGCTGACGGGCTGTCGTACCCGCCCCGTACGATTGACGCCGTGAGCACATCGCCGATCGCCTTCCTCAAGGGCCACGGGACCGAGAACGACTTCGTGATCGTCCCCGACCCGGACAACACCGTCGACCTGCCCTCGTCCCTCGTCGCGAAACTGTGCGACCGCAGGGCCGGCATCGGCGGCGACGGACTGCTGCATGTCGTACGGTCCGCCGAGCACCCCGATGCGCGTCCGATGGCCGAGGCGGCCGAGTGGTTCATGGACTACCGCAACGCGGACGGCTCGATCGCCGAGATGTGCGGCAACGGCGTCCGCGTCTTCGCCCGCTACCTCCAGCGCGCGGGCCTGGTCGGCGAGGGCGACCTGGCCGTGGCCACGCGCGGTGGCGTCAAGCAGGTGCACATCGCCAAGGCGCAGCCCGGCGGCGGCAGCGGTGACCTCGGTGACATCACCGTCTCCATGGGCCGCGCCGTCCTCCCCGAGGGCGACGTCACGGTCTCTGTGGGGGCCCGGGAATGGCCCGCCCGCAATGTGAACATGGGCAACCCGCACGCCGTCGCCTTCGTCGACGACCTCGACCACGCCGGCGATCTGTTCACCGCCCCGCCCTTCAGCCCAGCCTCCGCGTACCCGCAGGGCGTCAACGTCGAGTTCGTCGTCGACCGCGGCCCGCGCCACGTCGCGATGCGCGTGCACGAACGCGGCTCGGGCGAGACCCGCTCCTGCGGTACGGGCGCGTGCGCCGTAGCCGTCGCCGCGGCCCGCAGGGACGGCGCCGATCCCGCCGTCACCGGTGAGTCCGTGGCGTACACCGTGGACCTCCCCGGCGGGCGACTGGTGATCACCGAACGGCCGGACGGGACCATCGAGAAGACCGGACCCGCCGTGATCGTCGCCGAGGGCACCATCGACGAGGCCTGGATCGCTCACGCCCGCTAGTGCCACCCCCACGGCCCGTACGACCAGCAGGAAACGGGCATCGTACGGAGCTTCGCTCGAATGGGTGATCCGGTTCACGCTGAGCGAGAGCGTGACTGCGCGGCGTGGTGGGCTCGGTAGCATCAAGCACCGGCCGGGACGTGGGTCCACCCGTCCACCGCCGGTCGAAGCTGCCGGAGGTGCCCCATGAGTGCAGAGGCCGCCAACCCAGGTGCCACCAGTCGCAGGCGTGGCCGCACCAGACTCGATTTCCGCAGGATCGGCCGGGTCGCACTGCTCGGCCCCACCTCGCGCGACCGGCTGCCCGACGCGATCGGCCACGTCGCGGACGCCCACCGCGCCCACCATCCCGACGCGGACCTCACCATCCTGCACAGGGCGTACGTACTGGCCGAGTCGTCGCACCGCGGACAGATGCGCAAGAGCGGCGAGCCGTACATCACGCATCCGCTCGCCGTGACGCTGATCCTGGCCGAACTCGGAGCCGAGACCACCACGTTGACCGCGGCGCTCCTGCACGACACCGTCGAGGACACCGATGTGACGCTCGACCAGGTCCGGTCGGAGTTCGGCGAGGAGGTCTGTTTCCTCGTCGACGGTGTGACGAAACTGGAGAAGGTCGACTACGGCGCCGCGGCCGAACCCGAGACCTTCCGCAAGATGCTCGTCGCCACCGGCAACGACGTCCGGGTCATGTCGATCAAACTCGCCGACCGGCTGCACAACATGCGCACCCTCACCGTGATGCGCCCCGAGAAGCAGGCCCGGATCGCCAAGGTCACCCGTGACGTCCTGATCCCCCTCGCCGAACGGCTCGGCGTGCAGGCCCTCAAGACCGAGCTGGAGGACCTGGTCTTCGCGATCCTCCACCCCGAGGAGTACGAGCGCACGCGCGCCCTCATCGCGGCGGACGCGAGCGCGGGCGACCCACTGAACGTCATCGCACAGGACGTCAGGAAGGTGCTGCGGGAAGCCGGCCTGGCAGCCGAAGTGCTCGTCAGACCCCGGCACTTCGTCTCCGTGCACCGAGTCAGGCTCAAACGCGGCGAACTGCGCGGCACCGACTTCGGGCGGCTGCTGGTGCTCGTCGCGGAGGACGCCGACTGCTACGGCGTACTGGGCGAACTGCACACCTGTTTCACGCCGGTGATCTCCGAGTTCAAGGACTTCATCGCGGCGCCCAAGTTCAACCTCTACCAGTCGCTGCACACGGCCGTCGCGAGCCCGGACGGTGAAGTGGCCGAAATCCTCATCCGTACGCACCAGATGCACAAGGTGGCGGAGGCGGGCGTCGTCGCCCTGGGCAACCCGTACACACCGACCGACGGCGCCGAGGCGGCCGTCGAGGGGGAGCGCGCCGACCCCACCCGGCCGGGCTGGCTCTCCCGGCTCCTGGAATGGCAGGAGTCCACGCCCGACCCCGACACCTTCTGGACCTCGCTGCGCGCGGACCTCGCCGAGGACCGGGAGATCACCGTGTTCCGCTCGGACGGCGGCACGCTGGGACTGCCGGCCGGTGCGAGCTGCGTGGACGCCGCGTACGCCCGGTACGGCGAAGCGGCGCACCGCTGCATCGGGGCGCGGGTCAACGGACGCCTGGCGACGCTCAGTACGGTGCTCAGCGACGGCGACACGGTGCAGCTGCTCCTCGCCCACGACATCGGCTCGGGGCCCTCGCCCGAGTGGCTCGACCACGCCCGTACGCCCGCCGCTCGCATCGCCATCACCCGCTGGCTCTCCGCCCATCCGCAGGATCAGGCACCCGCCCCGGCAGGAGCGGGCGGCCGGCCCCCGGAGCCCAGGCCCGGGGGAGGGGCCGCCGCTCCGGCGCCCGGCATCGACACCCTGGTGCGGCGGGTCGTGGGCAACGCCGTCGTGGACCTGCCGGACGCGACCGTACGGCTCGCGGGCTGCTGTACGCCCGTACCGCCGGACGCCGTCACCGGCTTCGCCGTGCGCGGCGGCGCTGTCACCGTGCACCGCGAGGAGTGCCCCGCCGTGGGCCGGATGCACGCGCGGGGGCGGGAGCCCGTGGGCGTGCGCTGGCTGGCCACGGGCGACTGCCGGGTCACCCTCGTCGCCGAGTCCTTCGGCCGCCCCCGGCTCCTCGCCGACCTCACCGAGGCCATCGCCACGGCGGGCGCGGCGGTCGTCTCGGCCACCGTGGAACCGCCGAACGAGCAGCGCGTACGGCACACCTACACGCTCCAGCTCCCCGACGCCGCCGGGCTCCCCGCCCTCATGCGCGCGATGCGCGAGGTGCCCGGCGTGTACGACGTGAGCCGCGCCCAGCACCCTGCCACCACCGCTTGATCGAACGCACCGCTCTTTCGAGTGGCCGTCTGCGAGCCGCCACGGCGGCCGCGACGGGCGCTGGTAGCGGTAGATCATGCTGCTCACCTCCCGTCGCCTGCGTGCCGCCCTGCTGGCCGCCGCATCGGCCACCCTCGTCGCCGCGACCGTGCCCGCCCCCGCGCCACCCGTGGCGCTCGGCATCGGAGACCCGCTCTTCCCGCACCTGGGGAACCCCGGATACGACGTGCGCGCGTACGACATCTCCTTCACGTACCGCGGAAGCAACAGCAAGCCCCTGGACGCCGTCACGAAGATCGACGCGGTGGCCACGGAGCGGCTCGACCGCGTGAACCTCGACTTCTCGCGCGGCACCGTCGCGTCGGTCGAGGTGAACGGCGAGCGCGCGGCGTTCGCGACGGCGGGCGAGGACCTGGTCGTCACGCCCGAGGCACCGGTGTACGAGGGGTGGCCGCTGCGGATCACCGTCCGGCACACGAGCGATCCCAGCCCCAAGGAGGGCCCGGACGGCGGCTGGGTGCGTACGCGCGACGGCCTCGCCATGGCGAACCAGGCCGACGCGGCGCACCGGGTGTTCCCGTGCAACGACCACCCCGCGGACAAGGCGTTCTTCACGTTCCGTGTCACCGCTCCCAAGGGCATCACGGCAGTCGCCAACGGGCTGCCGCTGGGGAAGCCCGAAAAGGCGGCGGCCGGCGCCACCTGGGCGTACCGGACCAGCCACCCCATGGCCACCGAACTCGCGCAGGTATCCGTCGGCCGGTCGAGCGTGGTGCACAGGAACGGACCGAACGGGCTTCCCCTACGCGACGTCGTGCCCACCAAGGACCGCGCGCGGCTCGAACCGTGGCTGAAGAAGACACCGGCGCAGCTGGAGTGGATGGAGCGGCAGATCGGCCGCTATCCGCTCGAGACGTACGGGCTGCTCATCGCCGACGCGGAGACCGGGTTCGAGCTGGAGACGCAGACGCTGTCGCTCTTCGAGCGGTCGCTGTTCACCCGCTCCGACCTGCCGGCCTGGTACGTCGAATCGATCATGGTCCACGAACTGGCGCACCAGTGGTTCGGCAACAGCGTCTCGCCGCGCTCCTGGTCCGACCTGTGGCTCAACGAAGGGCACGCCACCTGGTACGAGGCGCGGTACGCCGAGGACCACGCGAAGCGTCCGCTGAAGGAGCGGATGCGCCAGGCGTACGCACAGTCGGACGCGTGGCGCGCTCAGGGCGGCCCGCCCGCCGCTCCCCGCAGCCCCGCACCGGGAAAGAAGATCAGCCTCTTCAAGCCGGTCGTCTACGACGGCAGCGCACTGGTCCTGTACGCGCTGCGCCAGGAGATCGGGGCAGACGCCTTCGGGCAGCTGGAGCGGCGGTGGGTCAGCGACCACCGGGACGACACCGCGACGACCGGCGACTTCACCAGCCTCGCGTCCGAGATCGCGGGCCGGGACCTGTCCGGCTTCTTCAAGGAGTGGCTGTACGGGAAGAAGACGCCGGCGATGCCCGGTCACCCGGACTGGCGCGCCGGGGCTGAGAGCAAGGGGAAGCGGGCATAAACCGGAGTGACGGCCCGGGGCGCACCGTGCCACTATCAACGGGTCGGCGGCGCTGCCGGGACGGGCGACCTCCCGGACACTGCGGGAATCTTCCGGCCACGTCACGCGTTGTGACCGATACAACCGACTTTCAATCGACGTAAGGATCCAATGACCTCCTCTTCTTCCGCTTCCAAGGACGCACAGAGCTTCACGGAGAACGTGACCGAGAGCCTTCGGGCCGATGCCCTGATGGAAGAGGACGTCGCCTGGAGCCACGAAGTCGACGGGGAGCGGGACGGCGACCAGTTCGAGCGCTCCGACCGTGCGGCGCTGCGACGTGTGGCCGGCCTCTCCACCGAACTCGAAGACGTAACCGAAGTCGAGTACCGGCAGCTGCGCCTGGAGCGTGTGGTGCTGGTCGGTGTCTGGACCTCGGGAACCGTGCTCGACGCCGAGAACTCGCTGGCGGAGCTGGCGGCTCTCGCCGAGACGGCGGGCGCCCTCGTGCTCGACGGCGTCGTACAGCGTCGTGACAAGCCGGACCCGGCCACGTACATCGGCTCGGGCAAGGCGATCGAGCTGCGCGACATCGTGCTCGAGACCGGGGCGGACACCGTCGTCTGCGACGGTGAGCTGAGCCCCGGCCAGCTCATCCACCTCGAAGACGTCGTCAAGGTCAAGGTGGTCGACCGCACCGCCCTGATCCTCGACATCTTCGCCCAGCATGCCAAGTCCCGAGAGGGCAAGGCGCAGGTCGCGCTGGCCCAGATGCAGTACATGCTGCCGCGGCTGCGCGGCTGGGGTCAGTCGCTGTCCCGGCAGATGGGCGGCGCCGGTTCCGGCGGTGGCGGCGGTATGGCCACCCGTGGTCCCGGTGAGACCAAGATCGAGACGGACCGGCGCCGGATCCGCGAGAAGATGGCGAAGATGCGCCGGGAGATCGCGGAGATGAAGACCGGCCGCGACATCAAGCGCCAGGAACGCAAGCGCAATAAGGTGCCCTCGGTCGCGATCGCCGGGTACACGAACGCCGGAAAGTCCTCGCTGCTCAACCGCCTCACGGGCGCGGGCGTGCTGGTGGAGAACTCACTGTTCGCCACCCTCGACCCGACCGTGCGCCGGGCGGAGACACCGACCGGGCGGGTCTACACCCTCGCCGACACGGTCGGGTTCGTACGGCATCTGCCGCACCACCTCGTCGAGGCGTTCCGTTCCACGATGGAGGAGGTCGGCGAGTCCGACCTCATCCTGCACGTGGTGGACGGTTCGCACCCGGCGCCGGAGGAGCAGCTCGCGGCCGTACGAGAGGTCATCCGTGATGTCGGCGCGCTGAACGTGCCCGAGATCGTGGTGATCAACAAGGCGGACGCGGCAGACCCGGTCGTACTGCAGCGACTGCTGCGTATAGAGCGTCACGCGATCGCGGTGTCGGCCCGTACGGGCGCGGGCATGGCGGAGCTGCTGGCGCTGATCGACTCGGAGCTGCCCCGGCCCGAGGTCGAGATCGAGGCTCTTGTGCCGTACACGCACGGTGGGCTGATCTCACGGGCACACGCCGACGGCGAGGTGATCTCCGAGGAGCACACCGGGGAAGGCACGCTGATCAAGGTGCGCGTGCACGAGGAGCTGGCGGCCGACCTCGCGCCGTACGTGCCGGCGACTCGCTGACCGGAGCCGTACCGGAACAGAGCACGCCCGAAGGCCCGCCCCCTCGTCGTGAGGGGGCGGGCCTTCGGGCTGTTCAAAGGGCAGTCAGCGGCCCGGCTCTACTTCTTCGCGAACTTCCCGCTCACCGTGTCGTAGATCGTCTTGGCTTCCGTGCCCAGGCGCGGACCGGCCAGCCAGCCGGCCGTCACCGGGCCGATCGAGGTGTTGGAGACCAGCGCGGGCTTGCCGTCCTGACCGGCCGCCGTCCAGCCACCACCGGACGAACCACCGGTCATGGTGCACCCGATGCGGTACATCGTCGGGTCACCGACCTTGATGGACAGGCGCCCCGGCTTGTCGGAGCACTGGAACTGCTTCTGGCCGTCGAAGGGCGGAGCGGCCGGGTAACCCGTCGCCGTCATGCTGGGGATCTGCGGTGCGGCCGGTGCGTCGAATTCCACCGGAAGGGCCGAACCGACCGTCTCTTCGAGGGACTTGCCGTTGCCCTTCTCCGGCGTGACGTGCAGCACCGCGAAGTCGTACGCGGCACCTTCGCCACCGGTCGGGCCGCCCTGGGCGATCCACTGTGAGGACGTCTGCGCCCAGTCGCCCCACCACACGCCGTGCGGGGTGATTTCCTTCTCGTTCTTGGGCGCGCCGTCGAGCTCCGTGGCCGACTTGCCGGTGTTGTTGTACGACGGCACGAAGGCGATGTTGCGGTACCAGCCGCCCTTCTTGCCGGCGTGCACGCAGTGGCCGGCGGTCCACACCATGTTGGACTTGCCGGGGTGCGCCGGGTCCTTGATGACGGTCGCGGAGCAGACCATCGACCCCTCGGGCCCGTCGAAGAAGAGCTTCCCGGCCTCGGGGGTGCTCGTCGTGTACGGGGTCTTCACCGGCTGCGCCTGGACGGGCGCGGGCGTCGGGTCGGTGACACCCTCGTCGCCGGAGATGTCGTTGTCCACCGGCCTGTCGGGCTCCTCGGCGTCCCGCATGCGGTCCGCGTCCCAGAGGTCCTCGATGATCGGGTTGATGTAGTCCTCGGCCTCGCGGAGCCAGTCGTCCCGGCTCCAGTCCTTCCAGGCGCCGCCCTTCCACTTGTCCAGGTCGACGCCGTGCTCCTTGAGCCGGTCCTTCAGGTCGTCGGGAATGACGATCTTGCCGTCGGTGCCGTCAGTGGCCTGGCCGGCGGAGGCACTCGGCTCGCCGCCCGCGTTGTCCTCGGTCGGGCCGCAGGCCGTCGCGGTCAGGGCGAGGGCGGCGGCAAGGCCGACAGCGGCAAGTGCAGGGGAGGTTCGGCGACGCGCGCTCCTCCCGCCACGTGCTGCGATGGTCGGGCGAATGGGTCGCATGTCTTGATCCCCCTGGGACTTCGAAATCTTCTTCAGCGAACTCTGCACACGTTGCGCACTCCGGCGGAGGAGCTCCGGGCCGGAGTGCGGTCCCCACTATGCCGGTGCCGATGGGGACGGCGCGCGGCAGGGCCGCGGTTCCCCCGACGTAAGGATCTTCTTATTGCCCGTGATCCCCCGGCGCCACCGTCGTTGGTACGTACGGGGGACGCAGGGTCGTCGTTCAGCCCCAACGGGCACGGACATACAGACAGCTGCGAGCGACGGAAGCTTCACCGCGGGAGGACCAACAGACGTGGCCGTGACCGAACCTGCCGCTGCGGTGCTGACCACCGCGCACGAGGGGATTCTGCGGCGCCAGTCGCTGCGCGAGTCCTCCGCCCGTACGTACGCGCGGTCGCTGCCCATCGTTCCCGTGCGCGCGCGGGGGCTGACCATCGAAGGGGCGGACGGACGTCGCTATCTCGACTGCCTCTCGGGCGCCGGGACGCTGGCCCTCGGTCACAACCACCCCGTAGTCCTGGAGGCCATCAAAAGGGTCCTCGACTCAGGGGCCCCGCTGCATGTGCTGGACCTCGCGACCCCCGTCAAGGACGCGTTCATCACCGAGCTGTTCGCGACGCTGCCACGCGGACTCGCCGACAACGCGCGGGTGCAGTTCTGCGGCCCGGCGGGTACGGACGCGGTCGAGGCCGCGCTCAAGCTCGTACGCACCGCCACCGGCCGCAGCGGACTTCTGGCCTTCACCGGGGCGTACCACGGCATGACGGCGGGAGCCCTCGACGCTTCGGGCGGTGCGCAGGACGTACGGGGGGTGACACGACTGCCCTATCCGTACGATTACCGGTGCCCTTTCGGGGTCGGTGGCGAACGCGGCGCCGAACTCTCCGCCCGCTGGACCGAGAATCTCCTCGACGACCCCAAGAGCGGGGTGACGGCGCCGGCGGGGATGATCCTCGAACCCGTGCAGGGGGAGGGCGGGGTGATCCCCGCACCGGACGACTGGATGCGGAGGATGCGCCGGATCACCGCCGACCGCTCCATTCCGCTGATCGCCGACGAAGTGCAGACCGGGGTCGGCAGGACCGGCACCTTCTGGGCGGTCGAGCACAGCGGCATCGTGCCCGATGTGATGGTCCTGTCCAAGGCCATCGGCGGCAGCCTCCCCCTGGCCGTGGTGGTCTACCGGGCCGACCTCGACGCCTGGGACCCGGGCGCCCATGCCGGTACGTTCCGCGGCAACCAGCTGGCGATGGCCGCAGGCGCCGCCACCCTGGCGTACGTACGCGAGAACCGGCTCGCCGAGCGCGCCGCCGTGCTCGGCGCGCGCATGCTGGGCCAGTTGCAGGGGCTGGCCGCAGACCACCCCTGCATCGGGAACGTACGCGGCCGGGGGCTGATGATCGGCGTCGAACTCGTCGACCCCGACGCCGGCCCCGGCCACCCCGGCCCCCACCCCGAGAACCGTGCGTCCACGGGCGTACCCCCGGCAGCGTCCGCTCTGGCCGCCGCCGTCCAGCAGGAGTGCCTGAAGCGGGGACTCATCGTCGAACTCGGCGGGCGTCACGCCGGCGTCGTACGTCTGCTGCCTCCTCTCACTCTCACCGACGAACAGGCCTCGGCGGTCCTCGACCGTCTGGCCGACGCTGTGTCGGCCGCCGAGCGCTCCCCGTACCCCCGGCAACAGACCCGGCTGCCGAACTGACCCCGGACCTCGTCCCAAGGAAGACCCCCGTGAACCTCACTCCCGCATCCGATGCGTCAGAGGCCGAAGACCGTCCCACCGCCCACGACCGAGGACAGGGCGGTACGCACGGCCGCCTCGTGGCCGACGAGGCCAAGGTGCCCCGGCAGAAGGGCAGCGCCCAGCGGGAGCAGCGCACGCCGGTGCCGGGCGCACAACAGCAGCCGGTGGGCGCAGCCGCCGACCTTCTCGACCACCCCGACCCGTATGCGGCGGCAGAGGCCGCAGCCGTCGAGAACCTGCTGCGCTGCTGGGTCCGGGAGAACGATCTCGGCCGAGCCCTGGGACCGACCCTCCGCATCCCGCTCGACGCCAGCGGCACCGCACTGCTCGTCCCCGTCCGCTACTGGTCGGCCACCGGGTGGCACCGCTTCGGCATGCCGGTCCTGGAAGGCGGGCCCCAAGGGGCGCCGCCCGCCGACGCCGTCACGGTCGCCGCGCTCCTCGGCCGCGAGGCGGGGCAGCGCGAAGGAGCGGACATGGTCGGACGGGTGGCCGACTCCGTCCGGCGCACCGCCCGGTTCATCACCGAACGGCGCAGGCGCCCCGGCCCCGCCGAGGAGGCGGACCTGTTCCTCAGCGCCGAACAGTCCCTTCTCCTCGGACACCCGCTGCACCCCACACCCAAGAGTCGCGAGGGGCTCTCCGAGGCGGAAGCACTCCTGTACTCACCCGAGTTGCACGGCTCCTTCCCGCTGCACTGGATGGCCGCCGACCGGTCCGTACTGGCCCATGACTCGGCCTGGACCGAACGCGGCCGCACCGTCCCCGTCGAGCAGCTCGTCGTCCGGCTGGCCGACGGCCTCCGGCTGCCCGACGACACCGTCCCGCTGCCCCTCCACCCCTGGCAGGCCCGCGAGCTCAGGCACCGGCCCGCTGTCGCCGCGCTCCTGGAGCAAGGCCTGCTCCACGACCTCGGCCCTTACGGCGCCCCGTGGTACCCCACCTCCTCCGTCCGTACCGTGCACCGTCCAGGTTCGCCCGCCATGCTCAAGCTTTCGCTCGGCGTACGCATCACCAACTCCCGGCGTGAGAACCTCCGCAAGGAACTCCACCGCGGCGTCGAGGTCCACCGGCTGCTGCGGGGCGGCCTGGCCGAGGAATGGCAGTCCGCCCATCCGGGCTTCGACATCGTCCGCGACCCGGCGTGGCTCGCCGTGGACACGACCGACGGCGAACCGGTCCCCGGCCTCGACGCCCTGCTGCGCCACAACCCGTTCGGCCCCGGCGACGACGCGGTCTGCATCGCGGCTCTCACCGCCCCACGGCCCTGGCCCGGCCGCACCGGCATGCATTCCCGCCTCGCCGACGTGGTCGCCCGGCTCGCCGCCCGGACCGGCCGGCCCACCGGAGCCGTCGCCGCCGAGTGGTTCCTGCGCTACCTCGACCACGTCGTACGCCCGGTGCTCTGGCTGGACGGCAGAGCGGGTGTCGCACTGGAAGCCCATCAGCAGAACACCCTGGTCCTCCTCGACCCCGACGGCTGGCCCGCCGGCGGCCGTTACCGCGACAACCAGGGCTACTACTTCCGCGAATCCCACCGCGCCGGCCTCGAACGCCGCCTCCCCGGCATCGGCGCCGCCAGCGACACCTTCGTCCCCGACGCCGTCACCGACGAACGCTTCGCCTACTACCTGGGCATCAACAACGTCCTCGGTCTGATCGGAGCGTTCGGCGCCCAGCGGCTCGCCGACGAACGTGTCCTGATCGCCGCCTTCCGCCAGTTCCTGGGGAAGAACACCGACCTCGGTTCCTCACTGCCCGCCCAGCTCCTGGAGAACCCCAGCCTCCGCTGCAAGGCCAACCTGCTCACCCGGCTGCACGGCCTCGACGAGCTCGAAGGCCCGGTCGACACCCAGTCCGTCTACGTCACCATCGCCAACCCTCTTCGTACCTGAAGGAACATGCCCCACCCGAACTGCTGAGAGGAGCGTCGCCGTGCCTCCCACCGATGCGAGCACCGACGCAGGAACCAACTCCGCGCCCCGCGCCGGATCCAGCACCGAGGACACCCTCGACCTGCGGCTGACCGACGAGCTCATCGCGCTGTTCGGTGACGACGCGCCGGTGACCAGCCCCGGTCCCGTCGGCGGCGGCCTCCTCGACACCCCTGCGGACTGGGGCCCCTTCACCACCTCCGCCGGGATGTTCCAGCTCGTTCCCGTACGCATCGAGCGGGACCTGGCGCTCATCAGCCGGTGGATGAACGATCCGGCTGTCGCCGCGTTCTGGGAACTCGCGGGCCCGGAAGAAGTCACCGCCGCGCACCTGCGCCCCCAGCTCGACGGTGACGGCCGCAGCACACCCTGTCTCGGCGTACTGGGCGGCGTACCCATGAGCTACTGGGAGATCTACCGAGCCGACCTCGACCCGCTGGCGCGCCACTACCCCGCCCGCCCGCACGACACCGGCATCCACCTCCTCGTGGGCGGCGTCGCGGACCGCGGCCGCGGCCTCGGCACCACCCTCCTCAGAGCCGTCGCCGACCTCGTACTCGACAAGCGTCCCGCCTGCGCACGTGTCGTCGCCGAACCCGCCCTGCGCAACACCCCCTCCGTCTCAGCCTTCCTCGGGGCCGGCTTCCGCTTCTCCGCGGAACTCGACCTCCCCGACAAGCGAGCCGCGCTCATGGTCCGCGACCGCGCCCTGCGAAACCTGCTGTGAACGACCCGCTACCTCTCATACACCGCTCGCCCCGAATGGGTTCCACCCCGAGGAGTCCCCGTGCCGAAGCCCGCCGTCGCCCATGACTTCGAGGACTCACTCCCGCTGCTCGCTCCGCCCGAGCTGAAACCGGGCACCTGGGACCTGGCAGCCCGCCGCCTCCTCGCCAAGATGCTCGGTGAGTTCGCGTACGAGGAGATCATCGAGCCGGTCGCGCAGCCCGCCTGCGACCGCCACACGCTCGCGCTCGACGGCGGCGGCGGCACCCTCTCCTTCCGGGCGTCGCGCGGTGCCTACGGCAGCTGGCGCGTGAACCCGGACACGATCGAACTCCGCGAGCCCGATGCCGCCCCCGACTCCGACGGCCGGCCCTTCGGCGACCCCCTCCGCTTCCTGGTACTGGCCCGCCGCCTCCTCGCGCTCGACGGCGCCACCCTCGGCCACCTCATCCGTGAGCTGAGCGCCACCCTGGCCGCCGATGCCCGCCTCGACCACACCGCCGTATCCGCGGCGCGTCTCGCCGACCTCGGATACGCGGAGCTCGAAGGGCACCAGACCGGCCACCCCTGGCTCGTCCTGAACAAGGGCCGTCTCGGCTTCTCCGCGACCGACACCGCCCGCTGGGCCCCCGAAGCCCGTACACCGGCCACGCTTCCCTGGATCGCCGTCAGCACCGAGATCGCCGGCTACCGCGGAGTCCCCTTACTCGCCACGCCCGAGCGCCTCTACGCACGCGAACTCGACCTCCCCACCCGCGAGTCCTTCGCCGCCGCACTGCGCGCCCGCGGGCTGGATCCCGAGCGCTACCTCTATCTGCCCGTGCATCCCTGGCAGTGGGAGGAAGTGGTCCTGCCGCTCTTCGCGCCCGCCGTCGCCCAGGGCGCCATCGTGCCTCTCCCCACCGACGGTGACGTACGGCTGCCGCAACAGTCCATCCGTACGTTCCTCAATACGAGCCGTCCCGAGCGGCACACGGTCAAGCTGCCGCTCGCGGTCCTGAACACGCTGGTCTGGCGTGGACTGCCCACCGAGCGCACCCTGGCGGCGCCCGCCGTCACCGCCTGGGTGCACGGCCTGAGGGACGCCGACCCCTTCCTGCGGGACGAGTGCGGAGTGATCCTCCTGGGCGAGGTGGCCTCCGTCGCCGTCGAGCACCCCCTGTACGACGGCCTCCCCGAGGTCCCGTACCAGTACAAGGAGCTGCTCGGCGCGATCTGGCGCGAGCCGCTCACCGGCCGGCTGGCACCCGGAGAGCGCGCCCGTACGCTGGCCTCCCTGCTCCACACGGACCCCGAAGGGCGCGCGTTCACGGCGGAACTCGTCACCCGCTCGGGCCTGGCGCCTGCCGTATGGCTCCGGCGCCTCTTCGCCGCGATGCTGCCTCCGCTGCTGCACTTCCTGTACCGCTACGGCACCGTCTTCTCACCGCACGGCGAGAACGCCATCGTCGTCTTCGACGAGCACGACATCCCGGTGCGCCTCGCGATCAAGGACTTCGTCGACGACGTGAACGTGAGCGCGCAGCCGCTGCCCGAGCACGACTCCATGCCCGACGATGTGCGGGCGGTCCTGCTGACCGAGCCTCCCGCCTTCCTCACGCAATTCATCCATTCCGGTCTGTTCGTCGGTGTGTTCCGCTATCTGGCGCCGCTGTGCGAGGAGCAACTGGATGTTCCCGAGAACGAATTCTGGTCACTCGTACGGGCCGAGATTCTGCGGCACCAGGCCCGCTTCCCCGAGCTCAAGGACCGTTACGAGATCTTCGATCTGCTCACCCCGCGGATCGAGCGCCTCTGTCTCAACCGGAACCGCCTGCACCTCGACGGCTACCGCGACCGCCCCGACCGTCCGCACGCGGCGGTGCACGGCACCGTCCCCAACCCTCTCCACCTGTCCTGATGCGGTCGCCGGTGTGACTCGGGTTGTCAGTGGTGCCCCGTAGGCTGGACGGGCTATGACGAAGCCCTCACTCCCCGAGCTCCTCCATGCCGCCGTCACCGCCGTCGGCGGCACGGAGCGCCCCGGCCAGGTCGCCATGACCGAGGCCGTGGCCGGAGCCATCGACGACAATTCCCACCTGCTCGTCCAGGCCGGCACCGGCACCGGAAAGTCCCTCGGTTATCTGGTCCCGGCCCTGGCACACGGCGAGCGCGTCGTCGTGGCGACGGCGACCCTGGCCCTGCAGCGCCAGCTCGTGGAGCGTGATCTTCCGCGTACGGTGGAGGCGCTCCATCCGCTGCTGCGCCGGCGCCCCGAGTTCGCCATGCTCAAGGGACGATCGAACTATCTCTGCCTGCACCGGCTCCATGAGGGCGTACCGCAGGAAGAGGAGGACGGCCTCTTCGACCAGTTCGAAGCCGCCGCTCCGACCAGCAAGCTCGGCAAGGACCTGCTGCGCATGCGCGACTGGGCCGACGAGACGGAGACGGGCGACCGCGACGATCTCACTCCCGGTGTCTCCGACCGGGCCTGGGGACAGCTCTCCGTCTCCTCGCGCGAGTGCCTCGGCGCGTCGAAATGCGCGTACGGAGCGGAATGCTTCGCGGAGGCGGCCCGCGAGCGTGCCAAGCTCGCCGATGTCGTCGTGACCAACCACGCGCTTCTCGCCATCGACGCCATCGAGGGCGCCCCCGTGCTCCCGCAGCACGAGGTGCTGATCGTCGACGAGGCGCACGAACTGGTCTCGCGGGTGACCGGTGTCGCGACCGGCGAGCTCAGCCCTGGGCAGGTGAACCGGGCCGTTCGCCGCGCCGCCAAGCTGGTCAACGAGAAGGTGGCGGACTCCCTCCAGACGGCCGCGGAGTCCTTCGAGCGGCTCATGGAGCTCGCGCTTCCCGGGCGTCTCGAAGAGGTCCCGGAGGATCTCGGGTACGCCCTCATGGCGCTGCGTGACGCCGCCCGCAATGTCATCTCGGCGATCGGCTCGACCCGCGACAAGTCCGTCCAGGACGAAGACGCGGTGCGCAAGCAGGCGCTCGCTGCCGTCGAGAGCGTCCACGGCGTCGCGGAGCGGATCGCCAACGGTTCGGAGTACGACGTCGTCTGGTGCGAGCGGCATGACCGTTACGGGGCCTCTCTGCGCGTCGCCCCGCTCTCGGTGTCGGGGCTGCTGCGCGAGAAGCTCTTCAGCGAGCGTTCCGTCGTCCTGACCTCCGCCACGCTCAAGCTCGGCGGTGACTTCAACGGCGTCGGCGCTTCGCTCGGTCTGTCGCCCGAGGGCACCGGGGGAGAAGACGTCCCGGCCTGGAAGGGCCTGGACGTGGGCTCGCCCTTCGACTACCCGAAGCAGGGGATCCTGTACGTCGCCCGCCAGCTCGCCACGCCGGGCCGGCAGGGTTCACGTGGCGACATGATGGACGAACTCGCCGAACTGGTGGAGGTAGCCGGAGGCCGCACGCTGGGACTCTTCTCCTCCATGCGGGCGGCGAAAGAGGCGGCTGAGGAACTGCGCGGCAGGATCGACATGCCGATCCTGCTCCAGGGCGAGGAAACGCTCGGTGAACTGATCAAATCCTTCGCCGCCGACCCGAAGACGTGCCTGTTCGGCACGCTGTCGCTCTGGCAGGGCGTCGACGTGCCGGGTCCGAGCTGTCAGCTCGTCGTCATGGACCGGATCCCGTTCCCCCGGCCGGACGACCCGCTGATGAGCGCCCGGCAGAAAGCCGTCGAGGAGGCCGGCGGCAACGGCTTCATGGCCGTCGCGGCCACGCATGCGGCGCTCCTGATGGCCCAGGGGGCGGGACGGCTCGTACGGGCCACGGGGGACCGTGGCGTCGTCGCCGTACTCGACCCGAGGCTCGCGAACGCCCGTTACGGCAGCTACCTGCGGGCATCACTGCCGGACTTCTGGTACACCACGGACCGCAATCAGGTACGCCGTTCCCTCGCGGCGATCAACGCCAAGGCCGAGGCGGACGGGCAGTAGGTCGGCTGAGCCGCAAAAAGCAGCGAGCCCCTGGAACCGGCGCAGTGGGTTCCAGGGGCTCGGTCTTTGGCCGACGGGCCGGCGGGGGTCACACCCGCCGCAGCACCGCCACGACCTTGCCGAGGATCGTCGCTTCGTCGCCGGGGATCGGCTGGTAGGCGGCGTTGTGCGGGAGCAGCCACACATGGCCGTCCTCGCGCTTGAACCGCTTCACCGTCGCCTCACCGTCCAGCATCGCGGCCACGATGTCGCCGTTCTCGGCGACGGGCTGGCGGCGAACCGTCACCCAGTCGCCGTCGCAGATCGCCGCCTCGATCATCGAGTCACCGACGACCTTGAGGCAGAACAGCTCTCCGTCGCCCACGAGCTGCCGGGGGAGCGGAAAGACGTCCTCCACCGACTCCTCGGCGAGGATCGGTCCGCCGGCCGCGATCCGGCCGATGAGGGGGACGTACGACGCGGCAGGCTTGCCGGTCGTGTCGGTGGGCTGGGTGCTCGGCTGGTCCGAGCCCCGCACCTCGTACGCCCGGGGGCGGTGCGGGTCACGGCGCAGGAAGCCCTTGCGCTCGAGGGCCATCAGCTGATGGGCCACGGAAGAGGTACTGGAGAGGCCCACCGCCTGACCGATCTCGCGCATGGACGGCGGGTATCCTCGCCGTTGCACCGAGTCCCTGATGACTTCGATGACTCGTCGTTGCCGATCAGTGAGGCCGGAACTGTCCGCCCGGATTCCTGGAGGTCGGCCGGGCAGCGAGCGTGAGGGCTTGGGGCCCTCAGGATGTGTGGCTGCTTCATTCATGGCATGCACCGGCTCGAGTCGGCTCTGGGATCGGTCCTGGGCAGTGATAGTTGCACTGTCAGCGGTGGTGGTCACGTCGGCCCCTCTCGAGATGTTCTCTCTCCCTGGTTGGACAACGGTAGTAGCTTTCGAAAGGTTGCGCCAAACACACGTTCGAGTGAAAAAGCGCAGAATGCCTTTCTCGAACGCGCAGCGGGGTGTATGAGGGGCCGTTTTGAGCCGAATGGCAATTCGGGCCATTACGGTAACGTTCCCGGCCGGGCCGGAAGGTGGCGGGGTGCCGTCAGCGTGTCGCCCGCGCGGCGGGCATCGCGACACGCGCGGAGTCTCAAGGGCGTACAGACCCAAGATCTAGTGGTCGCACGGCCGCAGCCACCCACATGTGGTCCCCAGTGCCATCAGGAGTCACGCGATCGCCTATGCTTGGGGCTGCTTCTGAGGGCCCAGGTGGGGCTGATGAGGCTATTCAGTCGTGCTGTGAAGGAGGGTTGGGATCCATGCACTGCCCCTTCTGCAGGCACCCCGACAGTCGCGTCGTCGACAGTCGCACCACCGACGACGGAACGTCGATCCGCAGGCGCCGTCAGTGTCCCGACTGCTCCCGCCGTTTCACCACGGTGGAGACCGCCTCACTGATGGTGATCAAGCGCAGCGGTGTCACGGAACCCTTCAGCCGTACCAAGGTCATCTCCGGCGTGCGCAAGGCGTGCCAGGGGCGGCCGGTCACCGAGGACGCCCTCGCCAAGCTCGGCCAGCGGGTCGAGGAAGCGGTGCGCGCCACCGGAAGCGCCGAGCTGACCACCCACGACGTGGGGCTGGCCATACTCGGCCCGTTGCGGGAACTCGATCTTGTCGCGTACCTGCGCTTCGCGTCCGTGTACCGGGCGTTCGACTCACTCGAAGACTTCGAGGCCGCCATCGCGGAGCTCCGCGAAGAGCGGCCGCCCGGAAGTGATTGTGGCTGCGGGCCCGGCGCGACCCCTGAGGTCCCCGTGCCCGCCGCTGCCGCCGACTGACCGATCGGCGGGAAGACCAGACCTGTTCCGGCCGCTGTTTTTGGGACGTCCGGAACATCAGACACACAACGTGCCCTGGGAAGAACTGGGCACGTCAGAGCGTTTTTGTACGTATATGGGAGGCGGCATGACAGAGACGGCGAGCGGCCCGGCACGAGGTTCTCGTACCAAGGGATCCAAAGCGGCTGCGGCTCGACAGGGCTTGCGCATCGAGCGCATCCACACCACGCCCGGCGTGCATCCGTACGACGAGGTGGTCTGGGAGCGCCGTGACGTCGTCATGACCAACTGGCGCGACGGCTCGGTCAATTTCGAGCAGCGTGGCGTCGAGTTCCCCGGCTTCTGGTCGGTGAACGCGGTCAACATCGTCACCAGCAAGTACTTCCGTGGGGCTGTAGGTACGCCTCAGCGCGAGACCGGTCTGCGGCAGCTGATCGACCGGATCGTGAAGACGTACCGGAAGGCCGGCGAGGAGTACGACTACTTCGCCTCTCCCGCGGACGCCGAGATCTTCGAGCACGAGCTGGCGTACGCCCTCCTGCACCAGGTCTTCAGCTTCAACTCGCCGGTCTGGTTCAACGTCGGTACGCCCCAGCCGCAGCAGGTCTCCGCCTGCTTCATCCTGGCCGTCGACGACTCCATGGAGTCGATCCTCGACTGGTACAAGGAAGAGGGCATGATCTTCAAGGGCGGCTCCGGCGCCGGCCTGAACCTCTCCCGTATCCGCTCCTCCAAGGAGCTCCTCTCCTCCGGCGGCAACGCCTCCGGTCCGGTGTCCTTCATGCGGGGCGCCGACGCCTCCGCAGGAACGATCAAGTCGGGCGGCGCCACCCGACGCGCGGCCAAGATGGTCGTTCTCGACGTCGATCACCCCGACATCGAGGACTTCATCGAGACCAAGGTCAAGGAGGAGGAGAAGATCCGCGCCCTGCGCGACGCGGGCTTCGACATGGACCTGGGCGGCGACGACATCACGTCCGTCCAGTACCAGAACGCCAACAACTCGGTCCGCGTGAACGACGAGTTCATGAACGCGGTCGAGGCCGGCGGCAAGTTCGGCCTCCGCGCCCGTATGACGGGTGAGGTCATCGAGGAGGTCGACGCCAAGTCGCTCTTCCGCAAGATGGCCGAGGCCGCCTGGGCCTGCGCCGACCCCGGCATCCAGTACGACGACACCATCAACAACTGGCACACCTGCCCCGAGTCCGGCCGGATCACCGCGTCGAACCCGTGCAGCGAGTACATGCACCTGGACAACACCTCGTGCAACCTGGCCTCGCTGAACCTGATGAAGTTCCTCAAGGACGACGGCAAGGGCAACCAGTCCTTCGAGGCCGAGCGCTTCGCCAAGGTCGTCGAGCTGGTCATCACCGCGATGGACATCTCGATCTGCTTCGCGGACTTCCCGACGCAGAAGATCGGTGAGAACACTCGCGCCTTCCGTCAGCTGGGCATCGGTTACGCCAACCTCGGCGCCCTGCTCATGGCGACCGGTCACGCGTACGACAGCGACGGCGGCCGTTCGCTCGCCGGCGCCATCACCTCGCTGATGACGGGTACGTCGTACAAGCGCTCCGCCGAGCTGGCCGCGGTCGTCGGTCCGTACGACGGCTACGCCCGCAACGCCGAGCCGCACAAGCGCGTCATGAAGCAGCACTCCGACGCCAACGCCACCGCCCCGCGCGTGGACGACCTGGACTCGCCGATCTGGGCGGCCGCCACGGAGTCCTGGCAGGACGTGCTGCGCCTCGGCGAGAAGAACGGCTTCCGCAACGCGCAGGCCTCGGTCATCGCGCCCACCGGCACCATCGGTCTCGCGATGTCGTGCGACACCACCGGTCTTGAGCCCGACCTCGCGCTGGTCAAGTTCAAGAAGCTGGTCGGCGGCGGCTCGATGCAGATCGTCAACGGCACGGTGCCGCAGGCGCTGCGTCGCATGGGCTACCAGGAGGAGCAGATCGAGGCGATCGTCGCCCACATCGCCGAGAACGGCAATGTGATCGACGCTCCCGGTCTGAAGCAGGAGCACTACGAGGTCTTCGACTGCGCGATGGGCGAGCGTTCCATCTCCGCGATGGGCCACGTCCGCATGATGGCGGCCATCCAGCCGTGGATCTCCGGCGCGCTCTCCAAGACGGTGAACCTGCCGGAGACGGCCACTGTCGAGGACGTCGAAGAGGTCTACTTCGAGGCGTGGAAGATGGGCGTCAAGGCGCTCGCGATCTACCGCGACAACTGCAAGGTCGGCCAGCCCCTCTCCGCCAAGAAGAAGGACGTCAAGGCCGAGGTCACGGCGAAGACCGAGGAAACGATCCGCGCCGCGGTCGAGAAGGTCGTCGAGTACCGCCCGGTGCGCAAGCGCCTTCCGAAGGGCCGCCCGGGGATCACCACCTCCTTCACGGTGGGTGGGGCCGAGGGTTACATGACCGCCAACTCCTACCCGGACGACGGTCTCGGCGAGGTCTTCCTGAAGATGTCCAAGCAGGGCTCGACCCTCGCGGGCATGATGGACGCCTTCTCGATCGCCGTCTCGGTCGGTCTGCAGTACGGCGTTCCGCTGGAGACGTACGTCTCGAAGTTCACGAACATGCGCTTCGAGCCGGCCGGTATGACGGACGACCCGGACGTGCGGATGGCGCAGTCGATCGTCGACTACATCTTCCGCCGCCTGGCGCTGGACTTCCTGCCCTTCGAGACCCGTTCGGCGCTCGGCATCCACTCCGCCGACGAGCGTCAGCGTCACCTTGAGACCGGTTCGTACGAGCCGTCGATGGAGGACGACGACGTGGACGTCGAGGCTCTGGCCCAGTCCGCCCCGCGCCAGACGGAGACGCTGAAGCCGGTCCCCGCCCCCAAGGCTGAGGCCGTGCCGGAGCAGCAGCAGGCGCACACCTCGGCGGAGCTCGTCGAGATGCAGCTCGGCATCAGCGCGGACGCGCCGCTGTGCTTCTCCTGCGGTACGAAGATGCAGCGTGCGGGCAGCTGCTACATCTGCGAGGGCTGCGGCTCGACCAGCGGTTGCAGCTGATACCAGCAGCTCACGAAGGGGACCGGCCGAAGGCCGGTCCCCTTCGTCGTGCCTGGCGGTCGTCCATCATCCGCCCGAACACGTACGCCCGCCTGTACAGGAGGCCGGGACGATGTCCGCATCTTTGTGGCTTCTGCCAGTACGACGGTCCGCCGGGGTACGGGAAGACTGCCCGCCAGAGGCAGCGGCGTGCCCCGGTGGCGGGGGCCGGGGCCAAGGACATGACGAAGCACCAGGGGGACAGCGCGATGAGCATGCAGCAGTACGACGAGATCGGTGAGGCGTTCGAGGGCTTCAAGGCCCTGCCGCTGGCGCGGTACGGGGAGGTGCCCAGCTTCCTGGCCATGGTCGGGGACGTGCGCGGCAAGTCGGTCCTCGACCTGGCCTCCGGCACCGGCTTCTACAGCAGGGAGTTCAAGCGGCGCGGCGCCGCGGAGGTACTCGGAGTCGACATCTCCGGTGGAATGGTCGCCGCAGCACGGGCGTTCGAGGAGCGCGATCCGCTGGGTGTCCGCTACGAGGTGGGGGATGTGTCCGAACTGCGGCCCCTCGGGCGGCGCTTCGACATTGCCGCGGGGGTTCAGCTGCTCAACTATGCGCAGGACATCGCCGCGATGGAGCGGATGTGCCGCAACGTGCACCGGAGCTTGGTGCCCGGCGCCGAGTTCTTCGTGTTCGCCCAGTCACCCGACTACCGCCTCGACGGGCCGTCCCTGGACAAGTACGGCTTTCTCTGCGAGCCGACCGGCGAGGAGATCGAGACCGGACCGCGAGTCCGGATCACGGCGCTGCTCGACCCGCCGATCTCGTTCGTCACCGCCTGCCCGCGCCGCGAGGTCTACGAACAGTGTCTGCGGGCGGCCGGATTCGGCGAGCTGACCTGGGTCCCGCTGGAGGTGTCCGACGCCGGCCTGCGCGAGTTCGGTGCGGACTTCTGGGCGGACTTCCTCGCCAACCCCCCACTGGAGATGCTGCGCTGCCGCGCCTGACGGACCGGCCGGACATCCCGGTAGCCCCGCCGGGGAGGCACGGAAGCGTAAGGGGCGGCGGGCCTGACGGGCTCGCCGCCCTTCCGCATTTCCGGGCGGGCGCGGCCGTCAGGTCAGGCTGCTTCCCATCGATCCTGCGAAGGAATCCGGGTCGGCGTCGAATCCCCGGACGACCTGGCGGAATTCCCAGCCTCCCGAGGCGTCTCTCGTGAACTCGGCGATGGTGGCCGCGGTCGAGGACGACACTTCGGCGAAGCCGCCCTCCGCGAGCACGGTGTAGCCCTCGCGAATGCGGTAGCCCGTATTCACTATTTCGCCGAACGTCGTCCTTCCCCCGCGCTGCTGAACGGCAATGCCCACCACCACCCGCGCGTACGCGGGTGCCAGCCGCTCGAACTCGAGGGTCATGGCCTCGTCGAAGCCGAAACCCTGGCCGTCCCGGCTGTCCCTGTTGAGGGTGATGGTGCCGTCCGGCGAGCGGCTGTTGAAGTGCACGATGTACGCGGGGCTGCCGTACGGGTCGTCGGCGGCGTACGTCGCGGCGATGATGTCCAGGTCGTGGGCCGGTTTGCCCAGGGGGGCGGGATCCCACCTGAGCGTCACTTCGACCTTGCCGACCCCTTTGTTGAGACTGCCCACCGGTCTTCCCCTCCCTCGGAACCCGGCCGGTTCCCACCGGCACGAGCTGTGCGAATGTGCACCTGGAACCAGGCTAGCCCCGAGCACCGACAACTCGGGCGGCGCCGAGGGCTTTTCACCGCTCGCGTGTGGCGTCGGGATCCTGGCCGTACGATGGCGCGGTGCTGGTCAAGTGGATTCGCTGCACAGTGATCGACCGTCGGGGTTTCGAGCGGGGGCAGCGGAAGTGGGCGGGGCTGCTGGGGGAGCCGGGGTTCCGGGGGCAGGGCGGCGGCTGGAGCCGTGAGAGGCAAGGAGTGGCGCACATCTTCTCCTTCTGGGAGAGCCGCGCGTTCTACGACTCGTTCATGGCGCGCTCGCACGACCGGCTCGCGGCTGCCCAGTCCGGTACGTACAAGAACATCCAAGTCGGGCTCTTCGACTACCGGTTCGACGTCAAGACGGGCTTCGAACCGCGGTTCACCGACGCCGACGTGGTGCGCGTCGCGCACTGCAAGGTGCATGAGGGCCGGGTCGAGCACTTCTCACTGATGCAGGAGAAGGTCTGGAATCCGGCGATGGCCGGGTCGCCGGGCATGCTGCGCGGGGTGTTCGGTGAGGCGCCCGGCAACGAGTTCCTGGTGCTGTCGATGTGGCAATCCGCCGCCGAGCACGGAAAGTACCGTGCCGAGCGGGTGGAGCGGCTGTCGCTGCGTGCGCAGACCGATGCCGACGTGGCGGAACTCGCGGGCGCGGTCGTTCAGCTGGAGCCGTCCTGGACGGTGTGATCACGCCGCACGGGCGGTCTTGTACGCACCGGCCCGGGCGGCGGCGGTCGTGGCGGCCGCGCACTGGTCGGCGAGTGCCTCGTCGACTGGTTCCCTCGTGATGTAGAGGCGGAAGAACAGCGGCGCGGAGACGGCTCGTACGAGGGCTGCCGCGTCGGTGTCGCTGGGCGTTTCGCCGCGCGCGATCGCCCGCTCCACGACCGCCTCGCAGCGGCTGAACCGCTCGGCGTAGAACGCCTGCAGGGCGTCTGCGGCGCGCTGTGACTGGAAGGCCGCCGCGATGAAGGCGGTGGGGGCGGCGGCCGCGGCCGGGTCGCTGAAGGAGTCGGTCACCTCGCGGGCGAGGGCACGCAGGTCCCCTTCGAGACTGCCGGTGTCGGGCGGGGTCCAGTCGTCCTCGCCGGCCAGGTCGAGTGCGTCGGCGACCAGACCTTCGAGGCTCCCCCAGCGGCGGTAGAGCGTCGTTTTGTGTACGCCGAGTGCTCGGCGACGTACTCCACGCTGAGGCCGGGGTAGCCGTGCTCGGACAGGCCGGTGAGGACGGCGTCTCGGACTGCCGCTCTGGTGCGGGCGGTGCGGCCGCCGGGGCGACGGGAGCCGGGGGCAGGGGCGAGGGCGGCGGACCTCGCGGTTTCGCACGACCGGTCTTCCTCGAACGGTTCGCCACCGCCGTCATCGAAGTCGACGCCGAACGTCGTACCGCAGTGCGCTACGGCGACGGGTACGCGGGGTTCCGCGCCGGGCAGGCCGCCGCGCGGGTGCGCTGGGAGCAGGCGTACGCGCAGTGGTGCGAGGAGACGGCCGGCCTCGAAAAGTTCGCGGCGGCCACCGCTCACG
This sequence comes from Streptomyces sp. TRD_SC_5, assembly GCF_056836825.1. Lineage (NCBI taxonomy): Bacteria > Bacillati > Actinomycetota > Actinomycetes > Kitasatosporales > Streptomycetaceae > Streptomyces > Streptomyces sp. TRD_SC_5. The sequence goes on from NZ_JBWZZS010000001.1 coordinate 5,575,629, forward strand.
GCGTCGCAGCGGGCCGGGCGATCAAGGACGGCAACAAGATGGCGTACGACAGGGCGGGCGGCCGGGTGCAGGCATCGGTGTCGGGCCGCGTGCGCAACGCGCGGGAGCGGCTGCGCAGGCTGGGCGAGAGGCCCGTGCCGTAGCCGCCGGAGCCGCTTCGGTTCACCGCCCGGCCGGTGGCGGGTGCGGCACAGGGCGAGCTGGTCAGCTTGAAAGACGTCCGGGTGGGCGGCCGGCTGCGGGTGGGGGAGCTGAGCGTGGCGGCGGGGGAGAAGCTGCTCATCCACGGGGCCAATGGCGCGGGGAAGTCGACTCTTCTGCGGGTGATGGCGGGCGTGACCGAGCCGGACTCCGGATCGGTCGCCCGCAGAGGACGCATCGGATATCTGGCTCAGGAAATACCGGTGCACCGGCCGGCGGAGCGGGTGCTGGACGTGTTCGGCCGGGGGCTGGCTCTCGCGGAGGACGAGCGGGCGGAACTGCTCCTGTCGTACGGCCTGTTCCGCTCCGACGACCTGTCAGTCCCGGTGGGGTCGCTCTCCGCCGGGCAGCGCAGGCGACTGGCCCTCGCCCGACTGCTGGCACTCCCCGCCGATCTGTTGCTCCTCGACGAGCCGGCCAATCACCTGGCGCTCGGTCTGGTGGAGGAGCTGGAGGGGGCGCTCGCGCAGTGGCCCGGAGCGCTGGTGGTCGTCTCCCACGACCGCCTGCTGCGCAGGCGTTTCGACGGCCGGATACGCTGGATGGAGGCTGGGCGGTTGCCCGGCTGAGCCGCATCCGATCTCACGTTCTGGGGTTTCGGCATGGCACGACCGCGGCGCATCGTTCTCGTCCGGCACGGGGAGTCGGAGGGCAATGCCGACGACTCGGTGTACGAGCGTGAGCCCGACCACGCGCTCAGGCTCACCGAAGCCGGTCTGAGTCAGGCCCGGGAAACGGGAGTGCGGCTGCGTGAGCTCTTCGGGGAAGAGCGGGTCAGCGCGTACGTGTCGCCGTACCGTCGCACGCACGAGACCTTCGCCGCCTTCGGGCTCGACCCCGACCGGGCACGGGTGCGAGAGGAGCCGCGGCTGCGCGAGCAGGACTGGGGAAACTGGCAGGACAGGGACGACGTGAGGCTGCAGAAGGCATACCGGGACGCGTACGGGCACTTCTTCTACCGCTTTGCCCAGGGCGAGTCCGGGGCGGATGTGTATGACCGGGTCGGGGCGTTCCTGGAGAGCCTGTACCGGAGCTTCGAGGCGCCCGACCACCCGCCGAACGTGCTGATCGTCACCCATGGTCTGACCATGCGGCTGTTCTGCATGCGCTGGTTCCACTGGACGGTGGCGGATTTCGAGTCGCTGTGCAATCCGGGCAATGGCGAAACCCGGTCCCTGCTGCTGGGGAAGGACGGGCGCTACACCCTTGACCGGCCGTTCGAGCGCTGGCGGGCTGCCGAGCCGTACGGCTGTCCGGATAGAGTGGCGGAGCGATGACCGCTGACTCCTCCACCGTCCGGCGCTTCGAACGCGCCCTGGCCAGCCTGCGTGGGCTGTCCCTGGGAGACGCCCTGGGCTCCCAGTTCTTTGTACCCGCGAACTATCCGCTGCTCAAAAGGCGCGAGCTGCCGCCCGCTCCCTGGCAGTGGACCGACGACACCGAGATGGCCTGCTCCGTGCTGGCCGTGCTCGCCGAACACGGCCGGATCGACCAGGACGCGCTCGCGCGTTCCTTCGCCGAGCACCACGACTTCGACCGTGGCTACGGCCCCGCCGTCAACCGGATGCTCCGGCTGATCAGGGAGGGCGGCGACTGGCGTGAGCTCGCGGCCGCGCTCTTCAAGGGCCAGGGCTCCTGGGGCAACGGCGCGGCGATGCGCATCGCCCCACTCGGCGCCTGGTACGCGGACGACCCCGAGCAAGCCACCCACCAGGCGGAAATCTCGGCGTACGTCACGCACCAGCACCGTGAGGCCGTCGTCGGCGCCATGGCCGTTGCCGCTGCTGCCGCGCTTGCCGCCGATCCTGCGGGGCCACCGACGCCGACGGGGCTGCTGGACGGCGTGATCGCGCTGGTGCCGCGCAGCGCCGTGGGCGCCGGGCTTCGCCGCGCCCGCGACATGCTGGACTACGGCGACGCCGGGACAGTGGCCGCGGTGCTGGGCTGTGGGCGGCGTACGAGTGCGCACGACACCGTGCCGTTCGCCCTCTGGTCGGCAGCCCGGGCGCTCGGCGACTTCGAGCAGGGCTTCTGGGTCACGGCTCAGGTGGGCGGAGACGTGGACACGACCTGCGCCATCTTCGGCGGAGTCGTCGCCGCGGGGAAGGCCGGAACCCCGCCGGCCGCCTGGCTGGAGCACACGGAAGAGCTGCCCGGATGGACTCCGGCACAGGCGATCTGACACCGGCCGGCGCCTGACACCAGGCTGATGCCCGAAACCGGCTGGCGCCTGGGACCGGCCGATGCCTGAAACCGGCTGCGGCCTGGCACCGGATGCCTGCCAACGGCTGACGCCTGCCATTGGCCGATGCCTGCCACCGGCTCGTCGTAGTGGTCGGCCGTCGCGGGGCCGCCGGCCGGCGTCGGCGCCCCCCAGGAAGCCGACCGCTGCCCAGTACTGCCCGCCGCGTGACACGCCCCGACGGCCGTTGCCGGCCGCCCTCGCCGCATCCGCCGACCGCCGGATGCGGCGGTTCCGAGACTGTCACGGTCCTGCCACAGCCCGGTCCTGGCGGCGCCGAGAGGGTACGCCAGAGCTAGTCTGACGGGCCACGCCGCCCTGTTGATCATGTCGGGCGTGCGCCGACGAGACACCGGGCTCCGGCAGCGGCACCCTGCCGTCTCCCCGCCCGGTCGGGAGGGGGTCCCGTGTCCGACACACCGTCCAAGCCGTCCACACCATCCGCGTCCGCGTCACCCACGCCGTCCACACCGCCCAAGCAGCCCGGTACGACCGGCGACGGTCCGGGACCCGAGCCGCAGGACACAGTTCCGCGGCCGGCGGCGACAACGTCGTACCGGGAGCAGCACAGCAGGGCGACGCAGCCGCAGCGCCACCAGCCCTGGCCGCCGCCACCGGCCGCACGGAGACCACCGGCCGGCCCCCCGAAGTGGCTGACCGACGTACGGCCCGAACCGCCGGCCGCAACCCGTCCCGCCACGTTCGTGGCGGCCTTGGCCACCGCCCTGCTGAGCGCCCTGCTGCTCGGCGAGGGGCTGGGCCTGAACCTGCTGGTCGTAGCGGTCCCGGCCGCGCTCGCCGCGTACTTCGCCGCCCGGGCGGCAGGCCGTCGCCCCCGCCCCTGGACGCTCGTCTGGGCCGTCGGCGGCCTGGCCCTGCTGGCCGTTCCGGCCCTGCGCGACGCGGGTTGGCCGACGTTCCTCGCCGGCATCTCCGCGCTGGCGCTCGGCTCGCTGGCCCTCCACGGCAACCGCACCTGGGCCGGCGTCCTCGTCGGCTCCCTCGGCATCTTCGGATCGCTCGGATCCGGTACGGCCTGGGCCTGGCGCGGCCTGCGCGAGCGGGCGGAAGCGTCCCGAGGCCGCTGGGCGCCCATGGTGCGTACGACCCTTGTAGCCGTCGTACTTCTGATCGTCTTCGGTGCGCTCTTCGCCTCCGCCGACGCCGCCTTCGCCGATCTGCTCGGCGGCCTCGCGCCGGATGTCTCCGTCGCGGAGGGCCCCTGGCGGACATTCCTCTTCGCGCTCGGCCTGCTGGGCGCCCTCGCCGCTGCCCGCACCGCCGCCGCGCCGATGCGCTGGGACCGCCTCGAAATACGTCCGGGGCGTGCGCGCGGTCGCGCGGAATGGGCACTTCCGCTGGTCGTGCTCAACCTCCTCTTCGCCGCGTTCATCGCGCTCCAGCTCGCCGTCTTGTTCGGCGGTTACAGCAACGTGTACAGCGAAACCGGCCTGACGAACGCCGAGTACGCGCGGCAGGGTTTCTGGCAGCTGCTCTGGGCCACCCTGCTGGTCCTCCTGGTCATCGCCCTCGCCCTGCGCTGGTCCCCGCGCGGCGGAGACCGCGACCGCACCCTGGTCCGCTCGGTGCTCGGCACCCTGTGCGTCCTCACGCTGGTCGTCGTCGCGTCCGCGCTGCGTCGCATGGATCTGTACGTCGACGCCTACGGCCTGACCCGGCTGCGCATCTCGGTGGCGGCGGTCGAGCTCTGGCTCGGCCTCGTGATCGTACTGATCATGGTGGCCGGGGTCCTGGGAGCCCGCTGGCTGCCGCGCGCGGTCGCCGCGAGCGCGGCTGCTGCCGTCCTGGCGTTCGGCCTGGTCTCGCCGGACGGACTGGTCGCCGAGCAGAACGTGGCGCGCTACGAGCGCGACCCCGAGAAGCTCGACGTGCACTACTTCCAGGATCTGTCGGCCGACGCCGTACCGGCACTGGACAAGTTGCCGGAGCCGCAGCGGTCCTGTGCGCTGGTGGGCATCGCGGACCGGCTGGATGACCGCAACGAGCCCTGGTACGCCACGAGCCTGGGGGTGGCTAGGGCGCGCGAAATCCTCGAAGACCGCCCGCTGGAGGTCGACGAGACCGAGTGCCGGAAGCTCGGCACGTACGGCGACGGGCGTGGGTTGTACGACGAGTACTGACCGGCCGCGTGGGGCCGACGGGCCAGGGGCGGAGCCGAACCGCGGCTCCGCCCCTGGCTGTTTCCGGCTCGCTCAGGCCGCTCCGGGCCCTGCGGCGCCCGCCGTCCCGCTCCGCGCCTCCAGGTCGCTCTTGCGCACCCGGATGACGAACAGCGCGATGAGCACGGCGAGCGCGACCGGGCCGATGCCCGTCCAGAACGCCGTCGCAATGCCCTCGGCGAGGACATGGTGACCCCAAGGGGCGGGGAGTTCATGGGACTTGGCGAAAGCTTCCTGCTGGGCCGGTGTCGCCTCCTTGAGGAACGACGGCAGCTGCCGCGCCGCCTCGTCGCGGCAGGCGGTCCCGAAGACGGTCATAAGAATCGACAGCCCCAGGGAACCACCCACCATCTGAGTGGCGTTGAGCAGACTGGAGGCCGCGCCCGACTCCTGCTGCTCCACACCGGACACTGCCGTCAGCGTCGCCGTGACGAAGACCAGACCCATGCCGAAGCCGAAGAGCAACATCGGACCGAGCACACCGCCCAGGTACGAACTCGCCGGATCGATCGCGGTCAGTCAGGCCATGCCCGATCCCGCGAACACCGCGCCCGCCACCAGGAACGGCTTCGGACCGAGCACCGGCAGCAGCTTCGAGGAGAGACCGGCTGCCGTCACGATCTGGAACGCGCTGACCATGGAGGGCGTCGCGGCCGATACGCAGACCGGCAAGGCCGCGGTCTACCGCCGCTGACGCCCTGCGGGCCGGGCTGCCGGATCTCGACGATGCGCCGGACCGGGGCAGCATCCGCGAAGATCTTTACCAGCTCTGCCGGCAGGTGCGCGGAGCGATGTATTCCAAGCCCGGCTTCGCGCTGCGCTCGGTGCTTTACGAATGCGACAGCGAGGTGGCCGAGCGGTTCCACAGAGTGATCGTGCGGCAAGTGATCGAGCCCTCGACCCGGCTCTTCTGTGAGGTCGTAGGCCGGGGGATCGAGCGGGGTGACGTCCGCCCCGACGCCACCGGCGACCCGGTCTTCGATGTGATCCCGGGCCTGATGATGTACCGCTCGAATGTGTGCGGCAGCGAATGGCCGGACGAGGAGATCGCCGAGATCATCGACGGGATCATGGTGCCGCTCCTGCGGCCGGTGGACGGCTGAACGCGAGGGGTGGCCCCGCGGTGTCGCCGACGGGCCGCGGCGGCGTAACCTGGCAAGCGCCATGCCGTACGAACCACCCACCCACACCGTCGAGCGCTCACTGCGCGCCACCACCGGTGCCAAGATCATCGCAGGCGTCGACGAAGTCGGGCGCGGAGCCTGGGCCGGACCCGTCACTGTGTGCGCGGCTGTCACCGGTCTGCGCCGCCCGCCCGACGGGCTCACCGACTCCAAACTGATCAGCCCGAAGCGCCGTACGGAGCTGGCCGCCGTCCTGGAGGGGTGGGTCACCTCGCACGCCCTCGGACACTCCTCGCCCGAGGAGATCGACGAGCTCGGCATGACCGCCGCCCTGCGGCTCGCCGCAGTACGCGCCCTTGAGGCGCTGCCGGTGCGGCCGGACGCGGTGATCCTCGACGGGAAGCACAACTATCTCGGGCAGCCCTGGAAGGTCCGCACGGTGATCAAGGGCGACCAGTCCTGCATCGCTGTCGCGGCCGCCTCGGTGATCGCCAAGGTGCGGCGGGACGCGATGATGGCCGAACTGGACAATGAGTCCGAGGACTTGGCCGCCTACGCTTTCTCGGCCAACGCGGGCTATCCCTCACCTGTGCACAAGGCGGCGCTGGCGGAACGTGGGCCCTCCCCGTACCACCGGCTTTCGTGGATCTATCTCGACGCGCTGCCTCAGTGGGCGCACCTCAAGAAGACCCGGATCTCGGCGGAGGCCGCAGCTCTGGAAAGCGGGGGCCAACTCGGCTTCGATTTCTGATCGCACGCGTGTACCCACCCACTGCTGCGCTCAGCGGTGGGATTTGATAGAAATCCACTCATGCCTCTCTCCCCCGAGGAGCCTCAGATTCACGAGAGCGCCCAGGGTCCCCGCGTCACTTCGGCCACCGGCCGTCCCGCGTCGACCCCCCGTCCCGCACCCGTACCCGGCCCGCGCACCGCGGCCACGCCGCGTCCCGGACGGCCCGTACCCGGCCCCGGCCCGGTCAGGCCCGCGCCCGCCGCGCAGCGGTCGCACACGCCCGGTGGCCGGTCCCCGTCCTCCCGGCAGGAAAATCGTTCCGCGCCGCAGATCCAGCTGATCCCCGCTCCTGCCGGCGGCGCGCTCGACGCCGCCGACGAGGCGGTCGACGTACTGCTCGACGCGGGCCGCGCGCCGGGCGGCATCCTGGTGCTCACCACCGGTGAGCAGCACCCGTGGGCCGCCCATGAGCTGTCCTTCGGCGAAGGCGCCTACTGGGCCCAGCACGATGCCCGTGACGACGTCTTCTACGCGGACGCCGCCGTCGCGGAGCGAACTGCAGGCCGGCCCGTGGTCGTTGTCGCGGTCAACGGCGAGGGCGACGACGCGGTGAACCGTGCGCTGCCGCTGGCGAAGGCCCGGGCGGGCGCGCTGATGATCGTGTGCGGAGACCCGCAGCGGGTCAACTCCGCGCTCGGCGTGGGTGTCTGAGCCGCGTACCTTCGTTCGCCCACAGTGGGCGCTTCGTTCGCCCTCAGTGCGCGCCGTACGATCCGTGCTCTCCTCACGCTCCGTGCGGGGCGCGTGGGACGTGAGGTGCGGGAGGGACGCGTAGGCCGGCGGGCCGCTTCAGCGGGCCGCCGCCCGCCGCAGCGCGTCCGCCGCCCCGCCACCTGTGCGCGGCGGTGGCAGCTCGGCCCCGGCGGTGGCTTCCGCCAGGCCGGACGGGCGTGATCCGGTGCTCGGGCGACGGCCGCCGCGGCCCTCGCCCAGCACCTGCCAGCCGCCGTGCGTCAGCGTGATGTACGCGCCGCAGCGCAGTCCGTGCAGGGTGCAGGCGTCCCGCAGGCCCCACATCCACGCCCCGTCCTCCTCCGTCCAGCGCTCGTCCCCGTCGCGGCAGTAGAGCAGCACCGCGGTCCGTACGGGCGTGCGGCGGCGCAGGTCGTGCGGGATGACGCGGCGCAGGTGCGCGAGCAGGGCGTTGCGCAACTCCCAGCCGTCGGCCGGGACGGAGCGCCGGGCGAACGAGGCGCTGGCGGTGAGCCGTTCCTCGGCGTCGAGGACGGCGACGACTGCCGTGGCCGGTTCCGGGTGATGCCGGGCGTGCAGTCCGCTGACGACTTCACGCGGATTGCGGAGCAGCGGTATACCCGCGGCAGCCCACTCGGACGGTTCGAGCGTCCGGCCCAGACGGCTGATGGCGTCGGCCGGTGTCGGGTTCGACGAGCCGGCGGACGGAGCGAATCCGAAGGTCACGGTCCTCCCTTCGCATACGCGCCCACTGTGTGGGCAGGGTCGGTTGGGGCGCGCCGCGGCACAGCCTTTCCGGTCCGCAGCGGGCCGTGCGGGGAGCGGTCCAATTCTCGCTGCCCCGTGGGGTGTGCGGCAACGAGCAATTGACGCGGCCGACTGAAATCTGCGGGTATGGCTTGGATATCCCTGCCCAGTCCGACCGCCCGCGATGCCTCCCGTCAGGTCGGCGAGGCCTTCCCGCCGATCATGCGGGTCAGCTCTGCACGGCCAGCACGAGCGGCAGCACCGCCTGGGCGCCCGCCTGCCGCAGAAGCCGCGCCGCCACCGCCAACGTCCAGCCCGTTTCCGTGAAGTCGTCCACCACGAGCACCGGGCCTTCGGCACCGGCCAGTGCCGAAGCCAGCTGAGGCGGCACAGTGAAGGCGCCTTCCAGCGCACGCAGGCGCTGCGCGCTGTTACTGCGATGCGGGGCTGTGACCTCGGCCGCCGCCGTGTACTCCAGTGAGCCGAACAACGGCATCCGGCCGATTTCGGCAATCTTGGCGCCCAGTGTGTGGATCAACTCGGGCCTTGTACGCGAGGCCACGGTGACCACTCCGACCGGGCGCGCAGGCGCGTCCGGATCGCCCGATGCCCAGCCTCCCGGCCCCTTCGCCCAGTCGGCCAGTACCCCCACCACGGCCTGTGCCACCGCCTCCGGCACCGGCCCGTCGGCAGCGCCCGGCGACAGCATCGGCCGCAGCCGGTTGCCCCAGCCGATGTCCGAGAGCCGCCCCAGGGCCCGTCCCGGCAGCGCCTGTTCGCCCGCCGGGATACGGCCCTTGCGGTCGATGCCGACCGCGCCGAGTCCGGTCGGCCACATGCGGCGCGGTTCCACTTCGACGCCCGCGCGGCCCAGTTCACCGCGCGCCGTGTCCAACGCCTCCGGCGACAGACCGGCGGTGAACCGGGGCTGCGCGCAGTTGTCGCAGCGGCCGCACGCCGCCGCGCCTTCGTCGTCCAGCTGGCGCTGCAGGAACTCCATCCGGCAGCCGGTCGTCGTGGCGTAGTCCCGCATGGCCTGTTGCTCGGCCGCGCGCTGGCGCGCCACCCAGGCGTACCGCTCGGCGTCGTACGCCCAGGGCTGACCGGTGGCGGTCCAGCCGCCCTTCACCCGCCTGACCGCACCGTCCACATCGAGGACCTTGAGCATCATCTCCAGGCGGGAGCGGCGCAGCTCCACCAGTGGCTCCAGCGCGGGCAGCGACAGCGGCTTCGCCGCGCGGGCGAGCACATCGAGAGTGCGCCGGACCAGCTCCTCGGGCGGGAACGCGACCGAGGCGAAGTACTGCCAGATCGCCTCGTCCTCCTTGCCCGGCAGCAGCAGTACCTCCGCGTGGTCCACGGCACGGCCCGCGCGTCCGACCTGCTGGTAGTACGCGATGGGTGAGGAGGGGGAACCGAGGTGGACGACGAAGCCGAGGTCGGGTTTGTCGAAGCCCATGCCCAGCGCGGAGGTGGCGACAAGAGCCTTGACACGGTTGGCGAGCAGGTCCTCCTCGGCCTGCTGGCGGTCGGCGTTCTCGGTCTTGCCCGTGTACGAGGCGACGGTGTGCCCGCGTTGGCGCAGGAAGGCGGTGACCTCCTCGGCGGCGGCCACGGTCAAGGTGTAGATGATCCCGGAGCCGGGGAGTTCGCCCAGGTGGTCGGCGAGCCAGGCCAGCCGGTGTGCTGCATCGGGGAGGCGCAGTACACCCAGGCTGAGACTGTCCCGGTTGAGCGGCCCACGCAGCACCAGGGCGTCGGAGCCACCGCCCGTGCCCAGCTGATCGGCGACGTCGGCGGTCACGCGCGCGTTGGCTGTCGCCGTGGTGGCGAGAACCGGCACATCGGGCGGCAGGTCGGCGAGCATGGTGCGCAGCCGCCGGTAGTCGGGCCGGAAGTCGTGACCCCAGTCCGAGATGCAGTGCGCCTCGTCCACCACGAGCAGGCCGGTGGCGGCGGACAGCTTGGGAAGCACCTCGTCGCGGAAGTCGGGATTGTTGAGGCGCTCGGGGCTGACCAGGAGCACGTCCACCTCGCCCGCGGCGACCTCGGCCTGGACCGTGTCCCACTCCTCGGTGTTGGAGGAGTTGATGCTCCGGGCGCGGATGCCGGCGCGGGCCGCGGCCTCGACCTGGTTGCGCATGAGCGCGAGGAGCGGCGAGACGATCACGGTGGGGCCCGCGCCGCGCTCGCGCAGCAGCGCGGTGGCCACGAAGTACACGGCGGACTTGCCCCAGCCGGTGCGCTGCACGACCAGCGCCCGGCGCTTGTCCGCGACGAGAGCCTCGATGGCCAGCCATTGGTCCTCGCGCAGCCGGGCCGCGCCGGTGGTGTCTCCGACAAGGCGGGCGAGTACGGAATCGGCCGAGGACCTGAGCTCTGCGTTGGTCATGCCCCCATGCAACCTGATGACTCGTACATTGTGCGAATGCGACCTCCGGCCTGTGGATAACTTTATCCACAGGGTTGGCGGAGCGGGCGGTGTCTGCGGGACCGTCGAGCCATGAACAAGCACCACGAACCCACAGGCCCCTCCGCCGGCGACCAGATCACCCTGCGTGGCCCCGCCGAACTGGCCGACGCCCTTCCGTATCTGATGGGCTTCCATCCGACCGACAGCGTGGTGATGGTAGCGCTGCACGGCCGCCGGGGCCGGTTCGGCGGACGGCTCAGGCTGGGCATCCCCCGCTCGCCGCGGGAATGGCCGTTCGTCTCCGACCAGCTCGCCGACTGCCTGGTGAGCGGCAGTGAGCGCCGAGGAGGCCGTCCCGACGGCATCGTCGTCTTCCTCTGCCAGGACCCGGCCGACGGGGAGTCGGGCAAGCAGGTGATGGAGCGGCTGCGCCCCTTCGCGCAGCGGCTGCGAACCGCGTGCGGCGCGCTCGATGTGCCCGTGTTCGAAGCGCTGTGCATTTCCGACGGGAGGTACTGGTCCTACTGCTGCCCCGATGAGCGCTGCTGCCCGCCCGAGGGCAACGTACTGGCCCTGCCGGGCACCTCGGTGATGGCCGCCGCCGCGGCCTACGCCGGTATCCAGGTTCAGGGATCCCTGCGGGACATGGAGGCGAGGCTCGCGCCCCGGCAGCCCGTCGACCAGGAGCAGGTGCGGGCTCTGGACGCGGCGGGGCTCGCGCTGGTGCCCCGGATCCTCGGCGGGGCCGAGCGTGAGGAGGTCGCAGCCGAGACGCTCGGGCTGGTGCGCCGGCTCATGAAGCGCCTTGGTGAGAATCCGCCGGCGTCGGCGGGCCGGCCGGACGCGGACGCCGGGGACGACGCGCTCATCTCCCATGACGAGGCTGCCGCCGTCATCCTCGGACTTCAGGACCGGGAGACGAGGGACCGGGCCGCGGAATGGATGGAAGGCCCGGACGCCGAGCCCGCACTACGGCTCTGGCGGGCGCTCGCCCGTCGGTGCGCGGGAGCGTACGAAACCCATGCCGCCGCCCCGCTCACGCTCGCGGGATGGGTCGCCTGGTCGAGCGGCGACGAGCCGGGGGCACGGGTCGCCCTCGGCCGAGCCCTGCGGTCCGACCCCGAGTACACCTTCGCGCAGCTCCTGCACCAGGCGTGCAACGAGGGTCTCGATCCCGAAGCGCTACGGCGCTGTCTGCGCCAGGAGCGCGCGGAGCGCAAGCGGCCCGGCCCCCGCGCTCTGCGTACGCGTCCGGCCACTCGTTCGGCCACTCGTTCGGTACGGCAGCAGGCAGCCGCCAAGCAGAGCGCACCGCCCGCCAAGGCGCGGCCCGGTGCGGCCGCCGCACGCGGCCGCACGCGCCGACAGGACGGGCAGCGCCGCAGGAGCGAGCGATGACGGCCGTGACCAGGGTGCCGATGTGGACGTTCACACCGGTGGCGGTACCCCGAACGCCCCGCGCCATCTCGACCGGTGCGGCTGTCACGAGCGCAGAGGAGGCACCGTATGACCCTTACCGCCCCGCCCCCCGCCGCGGGAAGGCCGCTCGCGGGAGGTGCCAGGGCTCCCGGTGAGCTGCCCTCGGTACATGCCCTGCTGATCTGCGCCGACCTGCCGGGATTCGCGCTGTCCGCCGAACACGGGCAGCTCACCGGTCACGGCCTGGAGGGCTTCTACCAGTCGGGGCGCCGTCTGCTCGCCCGCTGCCACTTGCGGGTCGCGGATCGCGAACCGGTCGCCGTGCAGGGCCGGCTGATCTCGGCAGGGCGTGCCCGGTTCGTGGGTGTGGTGCGTACGCCGGCCGGCACCGGGCCGGACCCCGAGATCGCCGTGGAGCGGCTGCGGCACGCCGAGGGCACGGAACGGATCACCCTGCGCAGCTCGGCGCGCCGAACGCTGCGGCTCCGGGTGGAGATCGGACTTGGCACCGATCTCGCGGACCTCGGCGCCGTCGCGGCCGGCCGCGCGGGGCCCGAGCTGCCCGCCAGCGTGCACGCCTCGGGTATGCGCTGGTCGGCGGCGGGCGCCCAGGCGGTGGTCACCGCCGATCCGCCTCCCCAGGACGCGATCGCCTCCGCCGGTCTGCTGCGCTGGGAGATCGAGCTGCTGCCCGGCGCCTCGCGCACCATCGAGCTGCGGATCCGTACGGACCGTGGTGCCCGGCCGCCGGTGAAAACCGGGACGGGGCCGCTCTCCGAGGCGACGGCGGAGGGTGACGATCCGCGGGTACGGGAGCTGCTGCGGACCAGCCTCGACGATCTGCGGGCCCTGCTGATGCGCGACCCCCGCAACCCGGCGGACGTATACCTGGCGGCGGGAGTGCCCTGGCGGTGCGGGCTCGCGCCCGCCGAGGCGCTGTGGGCGGCGCGGATGGCGCTGCCGCTCGGCACTCGGCTCGCCGCGTCCACCCTGCGCGCTCTCGCCCGTACCCAGCTGACGGGCCCTGGACCCCTCCAGGGGCGGCTCCCGGGCCCGCTCAGGGACGCGGGACCGCATCTCCCGCCCAGTTGCACGGGGGTGGAGGCGACGCTGGCCTTCCCGGTCGTCCTCGCGGAGGCGCGGCGGTGGGGGCTCCCGGAGCAGGACCTGGAGGAGCTGCTTCCGGTGGCCGAACGCTGTCTGCTCTGGCTGCGCAGAGCCGCGGACGACGACGGGTGCCTGCGGGAAGGCCCCAACGGGCCGCGGCGCAGCGAAACCCAGGCGCATGCCCACCGCGCGGCCGTGCTCGGCGCCGACCTGCTGGCCGAGTGCGGCAGGCCGGGCGCCGAAGGATGGCGCGAGTGGGCGGCCACGCTGCGCCGCACGTTCCGGGAGGGTTTCTGGATCGACGACCGAGCGGGCGGCCGGCCGGCGGCGGCAGGCACCGCCGGGGGGCGGCTCGTCCCGCACCTCGGCGCCGCCGCCGCGCACCTCCTGGACACCGGCCTGCTCGGCGGGGGCAGACAGGCGCCGGGCCTGCTGGACAAGGTGCAGACCGAGCAGGTGGCGAGACTGCTCGGCGGCCCCGCGATGGACTCGGGCTGGGGGCTGCGCAGCCTCGGCGCCAAGGAGCCGGGGCACAACCCCTTCGGCCACCGCGGCGGCGCGGTGCGCGTCCACGAAACCGCCGTCGCCGTCGCGGGACTCGCGGCGGCGGGGTACGAGCGGGAGGCGGCCGCCCTCCTGCGCGGGGTCCTCGACGCGGCGGGAGCCTTCGGCAACCGGCTGCCGGAGATGTACGCCGGCGAGCAGCGCACCGCGGACAGCCTTCCCGTCCCGCACCCGGCCGCGTGCCGGCCCGCGGCGGTGGCCGCCGCTGCCGGAATCCACCTGCTCACCGTGCTCGCGGGCATCCGCCCGGACGCCCCGGCGGGCACGGTCGCGCTGTTCCCCGTGCGCAGCGCGCCGCTCGGCGCGGTGCAGTTCTCCGGCCTGCGCGTGGCGGGTGAACCCTTCGCCGTACGGATCAGCAGGCTCGGCCTCGGCATGGTCGAGGAAGCGGCCGGCGCACTCCAGTTGGGGGTCTGAACCGTGGATGCCGACGAGTGGGGTGAAGAGGTCGGCCGGGACGGTGGCTTCCCCGGCAGGAGGACTGTTTATCGTCAGGCAGACGACTATGATCGCGGCATGTCGCCCTACGACCCATCGGCCTTTCCTCCCTTCGCCGTCACCGTGGATCTGGTCGTACTCACCGTGCGCCGTCACGCGCTGTGCGCACTGGTCGTACGCCGCGGGGAGCAGCCCTATCAGGGCCGCTGGGCGCTGCCCGGAGGCTTCGTGCGGGCGGAGGAGGACCTCGGTGCGGCGGCGGCCCGTGAACTCGCCGAGGAGACGGGGCTGTGCGCGCACGAGCCCGGCACACCCTCGATCGGGAACGGGGCGCACCTCGAACAGCTCGCCACGTACGGAGACCCGAAACGGGACCCCCGGATGCGCGTGGTGAGCGTGGCCCACCTCGTGCTCGCGCCGGATCTGCCCGCCCCGCGGGCCGGCGGCGACGCGCACAGCGCGCGCTGGGCGCCGGTGGAAGCCCTGCTTGACCAGGGTGGCGACTACAGCCGCGAGGACGAGCCTCCGGCGCCGCTCGCCTTCGACCATGCCCAGATCCTCGCGGACGGCGTGGAGCGCGCCCGTTCCAAGATCGAGTACTCGTCGCTCGCGACCGCCTTCTGCCCTCCGGAGTTCACGGTCGGCGAGTTGCGCCGGGTGTACGAAGCCGTGTGGGGCGTCGCACTCGACCCCCGGAATTTCCACCGCAAGGTCACCGGTACCCCTGGGTTCCTCGTCCCCTCGGGCGGGACCACGACCCGGCAGGGCGGCAGGCCCGCACAGCTGTTCCGGGCGGGCGGCGCGACGCTGCTCAATCCGCCGATGCTGCGTCCCGAGGTCTGACGCAGAGGCCCGGTACGGAGGTCGGCCCGGAGGTCGGTCCGAGTACGACGCGGAGGCCGGCGCCGGGTCCGAACGCCGGTCCGGCAGCCGACCTCTGACACCCGAGCGGTCCGCGCTGCACAAAAAGTCGGATATGTCGCGTTATCTTGCTGCGTACCGCCCTGCCGCCGGGCGGCCCCTCTTCCGCGAGAGAAGCGATGCTCCAGGCCATTGGACTCACCAGCGCCCCCCGCCGCGAACTCCCGCCCGCCGTCGACGATCTCACCTTCGAGGCCCGGCCGGGGCAGGTCACGGCGCTCCTCGGTGCGGCCGGTTCCGGCAAGACCACGGCGCTCAGGCTGATGCTCGACCTCGCACCCGGCCGCGGCGTCACGTATTTCCGCGGCCGCCCCCTGTACCGGATCGCACACCCCGCCCGCGAGGTCGGGGCGCTCCTCGGTGATGTCCCGGGCCACCCCGCGCGTACCGCCCGCGGCCAGCTGCGCATGCTGTGCGCCGCGGTCGGCGTGCCCGCCGCCCGCGCGAACGACATGCTCGACCTCGTCGGCCTGGCAGCGCTCGCCGACCAGCGCCTCAGTACGCTCTCCCTCGGCATGGACCGCCGACTCGGCCTCGCCTCCTCCCTGTTGGGTGACCCGCACACGCTCCTCCTCGACGAGCCCGCCAAGGGCCTGTCGCCGCGCGAGAACAGCTGGCTGTTCGGGCTGCTGCGCGGCCACGCGGCCCAGGGCGGCACCGTGCTCTACACCACGAGCGACGCCCGGGAGGCGGCCCGTACCGCCGACCGGGTCGTCACCATCGATGGCGGCCGCCTCGTCGCCGATCAGGATGCCGCCGAGTTCGCAATGACCAGGCTCCGTCCCCGCGTCGCCGTCAGGACTCCGCACGCCGCCCGCCTCGGCGCCCTGGTCACCCGGGAGGCCCGCGCCGCCCGGCGTTCGGTCGAAGTCGTCGCCGAGAGCGGCACCCGCCTCTCCGTCTACGGCAGCGACTGCGCGCAGGTCGGCGAGACCGCCTTCCGGCACGGCATCCCGGTCCACCGGCTCGCCGACGAGACCGGCGACACGGGCCCGGTTCCCGCCCCGGAGCGGCAGCCCGCCCCCGCCGTCTCCAAGCGGCCCGGGGAGTCCGCCGTCAGGGTTTCCGTGCCGGCCCTGACGTCGCAGTACCGGCGTCCGTCCCGCAGCCCGCTCCGCCCCCTGCGCTACGAACTGCACCGCCTCCTCGGTACGCGGACGACCCTCCTCGTCGCCGCCGCCGTCCTGGTCGCCTCCGTGACGATCTCCGTGCTGCTGGCCCGCGTCGGCAGCACCCCTGTGCCCGCACTTCTCGCCGCCTGGCCGGACCTCCTGCCCCTGCCGCCGGCCGCGTTCGGCGCCGGGCTGCTCGGCGCGATCGCCTTCGGTGAGGAGTTCCGCTACCCGGCCCTCGCGGCCGCCCGCGGCACGGTTCCCCGCCGTGTGGGACTGCTCCTCGCCAAGCTGACCGTCTCCGCCACCGCCGCGCTCCTGCTGGGCCTGCTCGTCGTGGTGGCCGACGCCCAGGCCCTGAGGCTCGTGTACGGCGAGGACTTGATGCGCGTACCGGAGAAATGGGCCGCCATGGCGGCCAGTTGGTCAGCCCTGACCGTCGGCTGCGCCTGGGCCGGGCTGCTCGGCGCCGGGGTCTTCCGCGCGACGGCCGCCGGAGTGGCCGCGGTGCTCGCCGTGCCGGTCCTGGTGGCGCCGGTCGCGCAGCGGGTGGTGGTGGGCCCGTCCGCACGTTCGGTGGCCGGACTCCCGGGCAGGCTGCGCGAGGTGGCGTGGTTGCAGTGGCCGTACGAGATCGATCCCTGGCTGGTGGCCGCGATGAGGCTCGCGGCCCAACCGGTCGGTGCGGCACTGACATTGTCGCTCTGTGCCCTGCTTTGCGCGTATCTGTTCACTGGCCTTCGCCGCCGGACCTATTGGTGACCGGCTCGGGCTGTGCAGGCAGACGCCCGCTCACAACTCCCCGCAGAACGCCCGTTTCTTTCCGATAAGTCGTCAATTGCGGGGCGGGCGGCGATCACCCTTTCGTGTGCTTTTCACCAAAGACCTCAAGGGTCGCGGGAGTCCCGCCGACAAAGGATCCGTGAGTACCCTTGCGCACACCATGATGACCGCCTCCCGCCCCGCCGATTCCGGCCTCGCCGGGCCGGGTGAACTCGACCGCTACCCCTACGCGGAGGCGCCGGGCGCCGATCGCGTCGGCGTGCCCTCCTGGGACGGGGCCGACACGGACCTGGGCCGGATGGGCCGCCGCTCGGCGGGCAGCCGGGGCCGCGGGCTCCACGGCCAACTCGTCCAGCAGCTCGGCCAGATGATCGTCTCCGGCGACCTCGGCGCCGACCGTCCGCTCGTACCCGAGGAGATCGGCCAGCGCTTCGAGGTCTCCCGTACCGTCGTACGCGAATCCCTGCGCGTACTCGAGGCGAAGGGCCTGGTCAGCGCTCGGCCCAACGTTGGGACCCGGGTCCGCCCCGTCTGTGACTGGAACCTGCTGGACCCCGACATCATCGAATGGCGGGCCTTCGGTCCGCAGCGCGACGACCAGCGCCGTGAACTGGGCGAACTGCGGTGGATGATCGAGCCGCTCGCCGCCCGCCTCGCGGCCGGGCACGGACGCGAGGACCTCCAGCAGCGGCTCGGTGACATGGTCGAGATCATGGGCCACGCCCTCACGCAGGGCGACTCCCTGACGTTCTCCCGCGCCGACTCCGAGTTCCACTCCCTGCTCATCCAGCTCGCAGGCAACCGGATGCTCGAGCATCTCTCCGGCATCGTCTCCGCCGCCCTCCAGGTGTCCGGCGGCCCTGTCACCGGCTGTGACCGCCCCACCGAGGCCGCGCTCGTTTACCACTCCCGCACGGTCGACGCGCTCGCCACGGGCGACGCCATGGCCGCCGAGAACGCCATGCGTCAACTGCTCACCGTTCACCCGGAAGTGGAGCGTGTGGTGCCTGCGCCGCGCGAGCACTGACTGCGGACCACGGCCAGGGTGGGTGCCCAGGGTGTGTGTGCCTTGCGGCCCGGCTGCGCTGAAGGAACGCTGAGGAAGCTGAGAACCTGTGTCGCCGGATCCCATGGGGTCCGGCGACACGATTGTGAGCTGGCCGCGAGCCGATGTCCCTTCTGTTCCTCCTCATTTGGTACGGGGTGTGACTTGGGCCACGCAGATTGGGCGTAACACTCCGCGGGACTACGCGATGACCTAAGAGGTGACAGCCGAAGAAGGAATACAGCCGCTGAACGTGGCGCTGTAACCAGTCCGAGGTTCAACCCGCGCCGTCGGTACACCCCCAGCCCGATGTCGTCGGTCGTGGCCCGTACTCAGGGCGAGGCCGGAAGCCGTTTCCATCGTTCCGAGAGGTTGTTCGTGTCGGCCAGCACATCCCGTACGCTCCCGCCGGATATCGCCGAGTCCGAGTCTGTGATGGCGCTCATCGAGCGGGGAAAGGCTGATGGGCAGATCGCGGGCGATGACGTGCGCCAGGCATTCTTGGCCGACCAGATTCCGGCGGCCCAGTGGAAGAACGTTCTGCGCAGCCTCAACCAGATCCTCGAGGAAGAGGGTGTGACGCTGATGGTCACTGCCGCGGAGTCGCCCAAGCGCCCCCGCAAGAGCGTCGCAGCGAAGAGCCCGGCCAAGCGCACCGCCACCAAGGCCGTTGCGGCCAACGCGGCCGCGGCGGCCCCCGCCCAGACGGTCGCGGCAACGGCCGCACCGGCATCGGAAACATCGGAAACCGTGGACGCCGTGGCCGACGACGACGTCGTCTCCCCGGAGCCGGAGAAGAAGGCCGCCGCGAAGAAGGCGGCAGCCAAGAAGACCACCGCGAAGAAGACCGCGGCCAAGAAGACGGCCGCCAAGAAGACCTCCGCCAAGAAGGACTCCGACGAGTCGGCAGACGGTGAGGACTCCACCGAGGAGACCCCGGTCAAGGCGGGCACCGACGATGAGGAAGAGGGCGGGGAGAAGGGCTTCGTTCTCTCCGACGAGGACGAGGACGACGCGCCCGCGCAGCAGGTCGCTGTCGCCGGCGCCACCGCCGACCCCGTCAAGGACTACCTCAAGCAGATCGGCAAGGTCCCCCTCCTCAACGCCGAGCAGGAGGTGGAACTCGCCAAGCGCATCGAAGCGGGCCTGTTCGCCGAGGACAAGCTGGCCAACAGCGACAAGCTCGCGCCGAAGCTCAAGCGCGAGCTGGAGATCATCGCCGAGGACGGCCGGCGCGCCAAGAACCACCTGCTGGAGGCCAACCTCCGCCTGGTGGTCTCGCTGGCCAAGCGCTACACCGGCCGCGGCATGCTCTTCCTGGACCTGATCCAGGAGGGCAACCTGGGTCTGATCCGGGCCGTCGAGAAGTTCGACTACACCAAGGGCTACAAGTTCTCGACGTACGCCACCTGGTGGATCCGTCAGGCGATCACCCGCGCGATGGCCGACCAGGCCCGCACCATCCGTATCCCGGTGCACATGGTCGAGGTCATCAACAAGCTGGCCCGCGTCCAGCGCCAGATGCTCCAGGACCTGGGCCGCGAGCCCACCCCGGAGGAGCTCGCCAAGGAGCTCGACATGACCCCCGAGAAGGTCATCGAGGTCCAGAAGTACGGCCGCGAGCCCATCTCGCTGCACACCCCGCTCGGCGAGGACGGCGACAGCGAGTTCGGTGACCTCATCGAGGACTCCGAGGCGGTCGTCCCGGCCGACGCGGTCTCCTTCACGCTCCTGCAGGAGCAGCTGCACTCGGTCCTCGACACCCTCTCGGAGCGCGAGGCGGGTGTCGTGTCCATGCGGTTCGGTCTCACCGACGGTCAGCCGAAGACGCTGGACGAGATCGGCAAGGTCTACGGCGTGACGCGTGAGCGCATCCGTCAGATCGAGTCGAAGACGATGTCGAAGCTGCGCCACCCGTCGCGCTCGCAGGTCCTGCGCGACTACCTCGACTAGGACGCGGCCGGCGTACCTGTGGTCGTTCACCCGCTCGGGCCGGGCCCCGGAGTCTCACGTACGAGACTCCGGGGCCCCGGCTTTTCGCGGGTGCGGCGCGCAGGTGTCCGGCTGAGGCTGAGGGTGCCATTGCAGCACCGAGCCAGGAGGCCGTATGCGTCGCTCTTTTGCCGGATCACTGACAGGGGCGCTGGCCCTGACGGCCATGGCCGTTGCGGCGCCACAGGCCTCAGGCGGTACCGCCACCCCGGACGGTGTGGTCATCGGGGGCCAGCCGGTACAGATCTCGCAGTCACCGTGGGTGGTGGCCCTCTCCAGCCGTGACCGGTTCGGAGGTACGCGGGCGGGGCAATTCTGCGGCGGAGTGCTGGTGGCGCCCGCCAAGGTGCTGACGGCGGCACACTGCGTGAGCTCGGATGTACTGGGCGTACCCCTCGGGCAGGTGCGCGACCTGGCCGTCATCTCGGGCCGCAGCGAGCTGAAGGGCGCGGGCGGCCGGGAGACCGCGGTCAGTGGCGTCCAGCTCAATCCGGCGTACGACGACAAGACGAACGCCGGAGACTTCGCGCTGCTGACCCTGTCGACCCCGCTTCCCGCGGATGACGCCATCAAGGCGGCCGGGGCGGGCCACGCGGCGTACAACCCGGGCACGAGCGCCGTCGTCTACGGCTGGGGCGACACGACCGGCGCCGGGGCCTACGCGGACGAGCTACGGGCCGCGCCGGTGAAGGTGCTGCCCGACAGCACCTGCGAGCGGGCTTATCCCGGACGCCCGGACGGCACGTACCGGGCGGACACGATGCTGTGCGCCGGGGACGAGAAAGGGGGGCACGATGCCTGTCAGGGGGACAGCGGCGGACCGCTGGTGGCCGAGGGCCGGCTGATCGGGCTCGTCTCCTGGGGGAGCGGCTGCGGTCAGGCGGAGAACCCCGGTGTGTACGCACGCCTCTCAGCCGCCCCTGAAACCTGGACCGAAAGAAGCTGATTACGCTTGCAGCGTACGAGTACGGGCGGCCTCCCCCGACCTAGCGGGGAGACCGCCCGTCGGCCGGTCGGAACCGGCCCTTGGCTCGTCGTGGTCGCGAGGACGTGTCAGCGTTCCTCGTCTTCTGGGGACGGCGGCACGGGGGTCAGCCGGTCGGTCTCGTCCTGTATTTCAGCGGCGATCTTCTTGAGTTCCGGCTCGAACTTACGTCCGTGGTGGGCGCAAAAGAGCAGTTCGCCGCCGCTGGCCAGGACAACGCGCAGGTAGGCCTGGGCGCCGCAGCGGTCGCATCGGTCAGCGGCCGTCAGGGGGCTCGCGGGGGTCAGAACAGTAGTCACGTCGCCTCTTCTCTAGCTCGACGAGCTGTCGTACCAGGGTCAACATCCAACCAGGCCGAAAACGTTCCCGCTCGTGGCTTTTCCTTGAAAATTCTTCCGAGGTGGCTGTCTGCTGCCGGTTAGCGGCGAAGGAGCCGTATTGCGTCGCTCTACGGTTTCGCGTCGATTGTTGGGTATTTGCCTCCCGGCTGGCTTGCCGGTTGTTCATGAGGACGTGCCCGGAGCCTAAATGGTTCATGCCTAGAAGGGAACGTGATGTCCACGTCACCCCATCGAGGGATCGAACGTGCATACGACTCTGGACTAGCATGAGTTTTCCTGAGGGTGGCGTTACATCGGCTCTACCAGGCCTCGGTACCCTCTGACCGGCGACCCACGCCGGGCCCGTACCCCATCGGGACACATTTGAAATTCAGCGAGGAGCGAACCGCGTGACCGCCGAGACGTCCGTGCCGTCCACTGCGCTTCTGACCGGTGCAGACCGTGACGGCTCCAACTACACCGCGCGGCACCTCCTCGTACTCGAGGGGCTCGAGGCCGTCCGCAAGCGCCCCGGTATGTACATCGGGTCCACCGACAGCCGCGGTCTCATGCACTGCCTCTGGGAGATCATCGACAACTCCGTCGACGAGGCCCTCGGCGGTTACTGCGACCACATCGAGGTCATCCTCCACGACGACGACTCGGTCGAGGTCCGTGACAACGGCCGGGGCATCCCGGTCGACGTGGAGCCCAAGACGGGCCTGTCCGGCGTCGAGGTCGTGATGACCAAGCTGCACGCCGGCGGAAAATTCGGCGGCGGCTCGTACGCCGCCTCCGGCGGCCTGCACGGCGTGGGCGCATCGGTCGTCAACGCCCTCTCCGCCCGCCTGGACGTCGAGGTCGACCGCAATAGCGCGACGCACGGCATCAGCTTCCGGCGCGGCGTCCCCGGCATGTTCACCGAGTCGGGCCCGGACTCGCCCTTCGACCCGGCGAACGGGCTGCGCAAGAGCAAGCGGGTCCCCAAGACGCGCACCGGCACGCGCGTGCGTTACTGGACCGACCACCAGATCTTCCTCAAGGACGCCAAGCTCAACCTGGAGACGCTGTACCAGCGCGCCCGCCAGACGGCCTTCCTCGTGCCCGGCCTGACCATCGTCGTACGCGACGAGCGCGCCATAGAGGGCGGGGGCAAGACCGAGGAGGTCTTCCGCTTCGACGGCGGCATCAGCGAGTTCTGCGAGTACCTCGCCCAGGACAAGGCCGTCTGCGACGTCCTGCGGCTGAGTGGACAGGGCACCTTCAAGGAGACCGTGCCGGTCCTCGACGACCGCGGCCACATGACGGCCACCGAGGTCACCCGCGAGCTGGGCGTGGACATCGCGCTGCGCTGGGGCACGGGGTACGACACCACCGTCAGGTCCTTCGTCAACATCATCGCCACCCCCAAGGGCGGCACCCACATCTCCGGCTTCGAGCGGTCCCTCACCAAGACCGTCAACGAAGCGCTGCGCTCCGCCAAGCTGCTGCGGGTGGCGGAGGACGACGTCGTCAAGGACGACGCCATGGAGGGCCTCACCGCGGTCGTCACGGTGCGTCTCGCGGAGCCGCAGTTCGAGGGCCAGACCAAGGAAGTCCTCGGTACGTCGGCGGCCGCGCGGATCGTCGGCAATGTCGTCGCCAAGGAGCTCAAGGGCTTCCTGACCTCCACCAAGCGCGACGCGAAGCAGCAGGCGCGCTCCGTCATGGAGAAGGTCGTCGCCGCGGCGCGCACGCGCATCGCGGCCCGCCAGCACAAGGAGGCGCAGCGCCGCAAGACCGCGCTGGAGTCCTCCTCGCTGCCGGCCAAGCTCGCCGACTGCCGCAGCGACGACGTGGAGCGCAGCGAGCTCTTCATCGTCGAGGGAGACTCCGCACTCGGTACGGCCAAGCTCGCCCGGAACTCCGAGTTCCAGGCGCTGCTCCCCATCCGTGGCAAGATCCTCAACGTCCAGAAGTCGTCCGTCTCGGACATGCTCAAGAACGCCGAGTGCGGCGCCATCATCCAGGTCATAGGAGCGGGGTCGGGCCGGACCTTCGACATCGACGCCGCTCGCTACGGCAAGATCGTGCTGCTGGTCGACGCCGACGTCGACGGCGCGCACATCCGCTGCCTGCTGCTGACGCTCTTCCAGCGCTACATGCGTCCGATGGTGGAGGCGGGACGCGTTTTCGCCGCCGTACCGCCGCTGCACCGGATCGAGCTCGTCCAGCCCAAGAAGGGCCAGGACAAGTACGTCTACACGTACTCGGACAGCGAGCTGCGGCAGACGCTGCTGGAGTACCAGCGCAAGAACGTGCGCTACAAGGACTCCATCCAGCGCTACAAGGGCCTCGGCGAGATGGACGCGGACCAGCTGGCGGAGACCACGATGGACCCGCGCCATCGCACGCTGCGCCGGATCAACATCGGTGACCTGGAATCCTCCGAGCAGGTCTTCGACCTGCTGATGGGCAACGAGGTCGCGCCGCGCAAGGAGTTCATCACCAGCTCCGCGGCCACGCTGGACCGCTCGCGCATCGACGCCTGAGTCAACCGGGATCCCGGAATTCACCCGTGGGTGGAGCGCGCAGCTCCACTCACGCTCCGTTCCCGGGCGGGATCGGCGGCTGGACGGCATGGCCTTCCCAGGAGGCCCTGACGCGGCTCGGGGTTCCACGGGTGCGGATGATCATTGACACGACGACGTACTGGCGCACAGCCTCTCGGCGCAGATGGTGCGCCTGGAGGCCGCGCAGATCCTGGAGCGCGTCGTGGCGGCGCACGGCATGGCCCGCGAGCGGCTCGCGGAGACCCGTCAGGCGCTCTCCGCGCTGCGCGGTGAGTGGTGGGCCGTGGAAGCCTTCCTGCGGGAACTGGTGGTGCCTTCAGGGGACGCGACGGTCGATGTGCCGGGGGATCGCCCCGCGTCGCGCTGCGCATCGGCACGGCCACCGTGCAGAAGCACATCAACAACCTCTTCGCCAAGGCTGGAGTGCGCGACCGGGCGCAGGCGGTGCGGTACGCCCACCGGCACGGGCTCGCACAGCCGCCCGGGGCCTCCGTCACCTGAAGGGGTGAAGTGCGGGGATTGAAGAGTCCTGGATCTTCCCGGTCTGTCCATCCTTGGGCACGCGGACAATTCGTTCGCGGACAAGGAGAGTTGTTCGGTGGAGAAGCAGGAAGGGCGCGAGGCCGCAGCGGTGCGGATCGACGACCCCTGGTACGACGCGCTTGCCTCCGGCTGGGGTGAACTCGACGGTACGGGAGCGCCCGCGCCGCTCACGCCTCCCGCGCCCACGGGCCCCGAGCCCGGTCCCAGTGCAGCCGAGATCTATCTGGAGGTGCAGCGCAGCGCCGCCTTCCAGGAAGTGCGCAGCCGCTACCGGCGGTTCGTCGTGCCCGCGTCCCTCGCCTTCTTCACCTGGTACGTCGCCTACGTCGTCGCGGCGACCACCGCGCACGACCTGATGGCCCGCCCCGTCGCCGGCGCGGTGAACGTCGCGATGGTCGCCGGACTCGGCCAGTTCCTCACCACCTTCCTGCTGACCTGGGCGTACGCACGTCACGCGCGGCTGCGCAGGGACCGCGCGGCGCTCGATCTGCGCTGGGACACCCAGGAACTGACCCGTGGCATCAGGGGGACCGAGCGGTGACCGACGACCACCAGACACTCGCGCTGCTGCTGTTCTGCGTGTTCGTCGCGGCGACCCTGGCGATCACGACGTGGGTGAGCCGCAACCGGCGCGGCTCCGCAGAGGAGTTCTACGCGGGGGGACGGCTGTTCTCGCCCATGGAGAACGGTTTCGCCATCGCCGGCGACTACATGTCCGCCGCGTCCTTCCTCGGCATCTCCGGGCTGATCGCGCTCTTCGGCTATGACGGCATGCTGTACTCCGTCGGCTTCCTCGTCGCGTGGCTCGTCGTACTGCTGCTCGTCGCCGAACTCGTTCGTAACTGCGGCCGCTTCACGCTCGCCGATGTCGTCGCGGCGCGGATGAGGGAGCGGCCTGTCCGTATCGCGGCGGGAACTTCCTCGGTCACCGTGTCCGTTCTCTATCTGGTGGCGCAGATGGTGGGGGCGGGCAGCCTGGTCGCGCTGCTGCTGGGCGGGAGCAGCGAAGCCGCGCGCTCCTGGACGGTCATCGGCGTGGGCGCGCTGATGGTGATCTACGTATCGCTGGGAGGGATGCGGGCCACCACCTGGATCCAGATCGTCAAGGCAGTGCTGCTCATGGCGGGCACGGTCGCGCTCACCGTGCTCGTACTGGTGCGCTTCCACGGCGACTTCAACCAGCTGCTGCTCTCCGCCGCCGAGCGCAGCGGCCACGGCAAGGACTTCCTGTCTCCCGGTCTGCGGTACGGCGGGGACTGGACGGCCCGCTTCGACTTCATCAGCCTCGGTCTCGCGCTCGTCCTCGGCACGGCCGGCCTGCCGCACATCCTGTCCCGCTTCTACACCGTGCCGACCGCGCGAGCCGCCCGCCGCTCGGTCGTCTGGTCCATCGGTCTCATCGGGAGCTTCTACCTGATGACGATCGTGCTCGGCTTCGGCGCGGCGGCGGTGGTCGGCACCGACGAGGTACGGGCGTCCAACGCGGCGGGGAACACGGCGGTTCCGCTGCTCGCCCTCGACCTGGGCGGCGGCGCGGGTTCCACAGGAGGAACGGTTCTGTTCGCCGTCGTCGCAGCCATCGCCTTCGCCACCATCCTCGCGGTCGTGGCCGGTATCACGCTGGCTTCGTCCGCCTCAGTGGCTCATGATCTGTACGCCTCGCTCAGGCGCCGCCACGCCAAGCAGTACAGCGAGGTGGCGGTGGCCCGGGTCGCCGCGGCCGGCATCGGCGCCGTGGCCATCGCCCTCGGTCTGCTCGCCCGCGACCTGAACGTCGCGTTCCTCGTCGGCCTGGCTTTCGCGGTCGCCGCGTCCGCCAACCTGCCGGTGCTGCTCTACTCGCTGTTCTGGCGGAACTTCACCACTCGCGGCGCGGTCTGGTCGGTGTACGGCGGCCTGATCCCGGCGGTGCTGCTCGTGCTGCTTTCGCCGGTCGTCTCCGGCAGCCCCGAAGCGCTGTTCCCCGGCGTCGACTTCCAGCTGTTCCCGCTGCAGAACCCGGGCCTGGTCTCGATCCCGCTGGGCTTCCTCGCGGGCTGGGCAGGAACGGCACTGTCGCCCGAACCGCCGGACGCGGCCGGACACGCGGAGACGGAGGTCCGCTCGCTGACGGGCGCGGGGGCGGTCTGACCGACCTGGCCCGGGAGGCGCACGCGCTCGGGGGCTCCACCCGCTCGCCCCCGGCCGCTCCATGCCCTCAGCCGCTGCTCGCCGTCCAGGCGTAACGGTGTTCCGGGCGGCCCGTCTCGCCGTACTTGAGGCTGAGCCGTACCCGCCCGGACCGCTCCAGCAGTTTCAGATAGCGCTGCGCGGTCTGCCGGCTCATGCCCGCCCGCTCCGCGATCTCCTGGGCGGACAGCGGCCCTCCGGCCGCCAGCAGCACCTGCCGGACCATGGCGGCTGTGGTGGGCGAGTGTCCCTTGGGGAGGTCGGGGGAGCCGGTCACGGAGAGCGCTCCGAAGATGCGGTCCACCTCGGCCTGCTCCGCCTCGCCGCCCCCGTCGAGCGTCCGGCGCAGCGCGGCGTACGCCTCCAGCTTGGTGCGCAGTCCGGCGAAGTTGAAGGGCTTCACCAGGTACTGGAGAGCTCCCTGGCGCATCGCCGCCTGCACGGTCCCGATGTCGCGCGCCGCCGTCACCATGATCACGTCGGTCTCAAGACCGAGGGCGCGCAGCTCCTGGACGAGCGCGAGCCCGTTCCGGTCCGGCAGATAGTGGTCCAAGAGCACGAGGTCGACGTGGGCGGCCTGGAGTTGGGCCAGGGCGTCGGCGGCGGAATGCGCCCGGCCGACGACGCGGAAGCCCGCGACCTTGGCCACGTACGCGGCGTTGATCTCCGCGACGCGGACGTCGTCGTCCACCACCAGTACGTCGATCATCGCGTCTCTCCCGCCGCGGCCGACGCCGCTGTGTCCGGCCCCGAGCCCGTCCCGGCCGTACCAGTGGCCGACCCCATGTGTGCCGGCCCGGTGTGCGCCGGTCCCGTTCCGGCCCGCCCCGAGCCGGCGAACCCCGGCTCACCCGGCGCCGTATCGCTCAGGCCGGCGTCGGTGAGCGCCTTCGGCGTGAGCGCCTCCGGCAGTACGACGGTGAATTCGGCGCCGCCCTCGGCCGCCTCGCCGACCCGGGCGCTGCCGCCCTGCCGCTCCGCGAGCCTGCGCACCATCGCGAGGCCGAGGCCGCGCTTGCCGTGGGCCGGCAGCTCCTTGGTCGACCACCCCTCCGTGAAGATCAGCTCGCGCTGCTCGGCCGGGACACCGGGCCCGCTGTCCGTCACCCGCAGCACGGCCGTCCGCCCGCGCGCCCGCAGCTCGACCTCGACCACGGCGTCCAGGGACCCGGCCGACGCGTCCAGCGCGTTGTCCACCAGGTTGCCGACGACGGTCACCAGACCGCGCGGGTCCACCAGCCGGTCGGGCAGCAGCGTCGCGTCGGAGAGCCGCAGCGCGACCCCGCGCTCCGCCGCGACGGTGGCCTTACCGACCAGCAGCGCCGCCAGCATCGGGTCGTGGATCTTCTCGGTGATCTGCTCGGCAGTGGCGCGGTGCACTTCCGCGACCTCCGTCACGAACTCCACCGCCTCCTCGTGCATGCCGAGCTCCAGCAGCCCCAGGAGCGTGTGCATCCGGTTGGCGTGCTCGTGGTCCTGCGCGCGCAGGGCGTCGATCAGACCCCGCGTCGAGTCCAGCTCGCGGCCGAGCCGCTCCAGCTCGGTACGGTCGCGCAGAGTCGCCACGGCGCCGCCGTCGTCCGTCGGCATCCGGTTGGTCACAAGCACACGCTGCCCGCGCACGGTCAGCAGGTCGTCGCCGGTCACCCGCCCCGCCAGCACATCGGCGGTACGTCCTTCGCCCAGCACTTCGTCGAGCGGCCGCCCCGTGGCCTCGGTGCCGAGGCCGAGCAGCCGCTGGGCCTCGTCGTTCATCAGCCGGATCCTGCCCGCGGCATCGAGGGCGACGACGCCTTCGCGGATGCCGTGCAGCATCGCCTCGCGCTCGGCCAGCAACGCGGAGATGTCGGAGAAGGCCAGGTCGTGGGTCTGCCGCTGGAGTCTTCGGGAGATGAGGTACGCCGCCACCGCGCCGACGGCGAGAGCGCCGCCCGCGTACGCCAGCAGCCCGGGGATCGCCGCCAGCAGCCGGGCGCGGACGCTGTCGTACTCGATGCCGACCGACACCGCGCCGACGATCTCGCCGCCGGCCTCGCGCAGCGGGACCTTGCCGCGGGCGGAGCGGCCGAGCGTACCCTCGTCGATCTCCATGACCTCGCGGCCGCCGAGCGCCTCGCTGGGGTCGGTGGAGACGACCTTGCCGATCTGGCGGGGGTCGGTGTGGGACCAGCGGACGCCCCGCTCGTCCATGATCACGACGTACTCGGCGCCGGTGGAGCGCCTGATGCGCTCCGCCTCCGCCTGTACGGGCCCTTCGACGGCGGGCCGCGACCCGGCCACCGCGCCGGCGAGCTGCGGCTGGGCCGCCGTGGTCTGCGCGATCGCGAGCGCCCGCCGCATCGCCTCCTGGTCGAGCTGAGCACTGAGCGGGGCGAGGAAGAGGCCGGTGGCGAGCACGGTGACGCCGGTGGCGATGGCCAGCTGCATGAGGAGCACCTGCGAGAAGACGCGCTGGGGCCAGCCCAGACGAAGTCGTCTGCCGGAGGTGTTGGGTGCGGCGCTCATGTCTACGAACGGTAAAGCGCCGGGCACACCTTTCCGAAATCCCACGCTCCGGCCCGTACGGCTCCTGCGGCCGTCCGGAGCGCCGAGCTCGCCAATATCCTGGGGCGGCCCGTTCCCGTGCCAAGCGAAAGGCCCCCTGGTGAGCAAGAAGCAGATCCCGGTCATCGTCCTCGCGGGCTTCCTGGGGTCCGGCAAGACGACCCTGCTCAATCACCTGCTCGCGCAGAGCCGGGGCACCAGGATCGGCGTGATCGTCAATGACTTCGGGGCCATCGAGATCGACGCCATGGCGGTAGCCGGGCAGCTCGGGGACTCCACCGTTTCGCTCGGCAACGGATGCCTGTGCTGCGCCGTCGACGCGAGTGAGCTCGACGAGTACCTGGAGAAGCTGGCCCGGCCCGCCG
Source organism: Streptomyces sp. TRD_SC_5 (assembly GCF_056836825.1). Classification (NCBI taxonomy): domain Bacteria; kingdom Bacillati; phylum Actinomycetota; class Actinomycetes; order Kitasatosporales; family Streptomycetaceae; genus Streptomyces; species Streptomyces sp. TRD_SC_5. The sequence continues at coordinate 5,604,881 of NZ_JBWZZS010000001.1, forward strand.
CCCGGCTCGATGTGATCGTCATCGAAGCGAGCGGGCTCGCCGAGCCGCAGGAGCTTGTCCGGATGGTGCTGGCCAGTGAGAACGAGCGGATCGTGTACGGAGGGCTTGCCGAGGTCGTCGATGCCGTCGAGTTCGACGCGACGCGGGAGCGACATCCGGAGATGGACCGGCATCTCGCCGTCGCCGACCTCGTGGTGCTGAACAAGACGGACCGGGTGGGGGAGGAGCAGCTCGAGCGCGTCCTCGACACCGTCGGGGGTCTCAGCGGCGGTACGGCCGTCGTCCGCGCGTCGTACGGACGGATCGATCCGGAGCTGCTCTTCGACCCGGCGGTGCGGCCGGACGGCGAGGAGAAGGTGCGGCAGCTGTCGTTCGACGACCTGCGGGGCGAGGGGGACGCGCACGACTCCGACTGCCACGGCGATCATCTGCACGCGGCGTACGAAAGCGTCTCCTTCACCTCCGAGGTGCCCATGGACCCGCGCCGGCTCATGGAGTTCCTCGACACCAGGCCGGAGGGGCTCTACCGGATCAAGGGGTACGTCGACTTCGGTGCGGCCGACGCACGCAACAGGTACGGCGTGCATGCCGTCGGGCGGTTCCTGCGCTTCTACCCCGAGCCCTGGGGGCGCGACGAGCGGAGGATCACGCAGCTCGTACTCATCGGGTCCGGGACCGACGGTGACGCGCTGGGCAAGGAGCTCGCGGAATGCCGGGCCGGCCGCCCGCAGGACGACGGCTCGCAGAACGCCGGCGCCCGGGACGACGACGCGCAGGACGCCCCCGCCGCTGCCGACGAGCACAGCATGTGGGGCGTCCTGCGGTACGTACAGGGCGAGGGCTGACCCTTACGGGGCCAGGCCTTACGGGGCTAGACCGGGCCCGCCAGCGCCGCCACCGGCGTCGTCAGCGGGGTGCCCGAGCCGTCGCGGCGCGGGTCCTGCTCCGGCAGCTCCACCGGTGCGCCGTTCTTCGCCGTCGCGCGCGCCGGAGCCGTGCCCGCCCAGGCCAGGATGAGGATGTCCTCGCCCTTGAGGAACCGCTGGCAGCGCACGCCGCCGGTGGCCCGGCCCTTGCGCGGGTACTGGTCGAACGGCGTCAGCTTCGCCGACGTCTCCGTGTCGCCCAGCAGCGTGCCCGCCGTACCGGCCACCGTGAAGACCACCGCGTCCGCCGCCGGGTCCACAACCGTGAAGGAAATCACCTTGGCGCCCTCGGCGAGCTTGATGCCCGCCATACCGCCCGCGGCCCGGCCCTGCGGCCTGACCTGCCCCGCCGGGTAGCGCAGCAGCTGGGCGTCGTCCGTGATGAAGACCAGGTCCTCGTCGCCGGTGCGCAGCTCGGCCCCGCCGACGATCCGGTCACCGTCCTTGAGGGTGATGACCTCCAGCTCGTCCTTGTTGGCCGGGTAATCGGGGACCACCCGCTTGACCACACCCTGTTCGGTACCGAGCGCGAGCCCCGGCGAGGACTCGTCGAGCGTGGTGAGGCAGATCAGCGACTCGTCCGGCTCAAGGGAGGACAGGAACTCCGTGACCGGCGCCCCGCCCGAGAGGTTCGGCGCGGACGCGGTGTCGGGCAGCTGGGGCAGGTCGATCACCGCCAGCCGCAGCAGCCGGCCGGACGACGTCACCGCGCCCACGTCGCCGCGCGCCGTGGCGGGCACGGCCGAGACGATCACGTCGTGCTTGGTGCGCCGGGCGTCGTCCACGGCGAGGGGCTCGCCGTTGGCCGTACGGGCCAGCAGGCCGGTCGAGGACAGGAGGACCCGGCAGGGGTCGTCCGCGACCTCCAGCGGCACCGCGGCGACCGGCGAACTTCCCGACTCCAGCAGCACGGTGCGCCGGTCGGTGCCGAACTTCTTCGCCACCGCCGCCAGTTCTGCCGAGACCAGCTTGCGCAGCTCGGCGTCCGAGTCCAGGATCCCGGTCAGCTCGTCGATCTCGCCGGTCAGCCGGTCCCGCTCGGCCTCGAGCTCGATCTTGTCGAACCTGGTGAGCCGGCGCAGCGGCGTGTCCAGGATGTACTGCGTCTGGATCTCGCTCAGCGAGAAGTGCTCGATGAGCCGCTCCTTCGCCTGCGCCGAGTTGTCGCTGGAACGGATGAGGCGGATGACCTCGTCGATGTCGAGCAGCGCGACGAGCAGGCCCAGGACCAGGTGCAGCCGGTCACGCCGCTTGGTACGGCGGAACTCGCTGCGGCGGCGTACGACCTCGAATCGGTGGTCGAGATAGACCTCCAGCAGCTCCTTCAGCCCCAGCGTCAGCGGCTGGCCGTCAACCAGCGCCACGTTGTTGATGCCGAAGGTCTCCTCCATCGGCGTCAGCTTGTAGAGCTGCTCCAGAACGGCCTCGGGGACGAAACCGTTCTTGATCTCGATCACCAGACGCAGGCCGTGCATGCGGTCCGTGAGGTCCTTGACGTCCGCGATGCCCTGGAGCTTCTTCGACGAGACCAGGTCCTTGATCTTGGCGATCACCTTCTCCGGACCCACGGTGAAGGGCAGTTCGGTGACGACCAGGCCCTTGCGGCGCGCCGTCACGTTCTCCACGGTGGCCGTCGAGCGGATCTTGAAGGTGCCGCGGCCGTTCTCGTACGCGTCCTTGATGCCGCCGAGGCCGACGATGCGGCCGCCGGTCGGCAGGTCGGGACCGGGCACGAACCGCATCAGCGTCTCGAGGTCCGCGCCGGGATGCTTGATCAGGTGCCGGGCGGCGGCGACGACCTCACCCAGGTTGTGCGGCGGCATGTTCGTCGCCATGCCGACGGCGATCCCCGACGCGCCGTTGACCAGCAGGTTCGGGTACGCCGCGGGAAGCGCGACGGGCTCGCGCTCCTGCCCGTCGTAGTTCGGGTTGAAGTCGACCGTGTCCTCGTCGATCGACTCGGTCATCAGCGACGTGGCGTCGGCCATCCGGCATTCGGTGTACCGCATGGCGGCCGGCGGGTCGTCGTTGCCGAGCGATCCGAAGTTGCCGTGCCCGTCGACGAGCGGCAGGCGCATCGAGAAGGGCTGCGCCATGCGCACGAGCGCGTCGTAGATCGAAGCGTCGCCGTGCGGGTGCAGCTTGCCCATCACCTCGCCGACGACGCGGGCGCACTTCACGTAGCCGCGGTCGGGCCGCAGCCCCATCTCGTTCATCTGGTAGACGATGCGTCGGTGCACCGGCTTCATGCCGTCGCGGGCGTCGGGCAGCGCTCGCGAGTAGATCACCGAGTACGCGTACTCGAGGAAGGAGCCCTGCATTTCGTCGACGACGTCGACATCGAGGATCTTCTCCTCGAACGCATCGTCCGGCGGCGGGGTCTTCGTGCTGCGGCGGGCCATCGCGGCTGCGGCTCCTTCGCGGTTCTGTAGGGCGAGTTCTTGGGGCTGTACTGAGGTCTGTACTTGGGTCTGTGCTTGGGTCTGTTCTCGGGTCTGACGCCGACCATTGTGGACCGGCGCACTGACAACGCCGACCTCGACCCGTCCGTAGCGCCTACTCGGGCGTTCCCTGAGGGCGTACACCGGCCGGGAACTTCGCCAGGTGTCAGTGCGCTTGCATACAGTGGCAGGACTTCTCCATATCGCGATCGAAGGGACGTACATGCCCATGGGTCACACGGCCACAGCGCAGGCCGGTTCCGGCGGCCTGACAGCGACTGAGCACCGGCTGGCCAACGGCCTGCGCGTGGTGCTCTCCGAGGACCACCTGACCCCGGTCGCCGCGGTCTGCCTCTGGTACGACGTAGGTTCGCGCCACGAGGTCAAGGGCCGTACGGGCCTTGCTCACCTTTTCGAGCACCTGATGTTCCAGGGCTCGGCTCAGGTCAAGGGCAACGGTCACTTCGAGCTGGTGCAGGGTGCGGGCGGTTCGCTCAACGGCACGACCAGCTTCGAGCGCACCAACTACTTCGAGACGATGCCCGCCCACCAGGTGGAGCTGGCTCTGTGGCTGGAAGCCGACCGGATGGGCTCGCTGCTCTCCGCGCTCGACGAGGAGTCCATGGAGAACCAGCGCGACGTCGTCAAGAACGAGCGCCGCCAGCGGTACGACAACGTCCCGTACGGTACCGCGTTCGAGAAGCTGACCGCCCTCTCCTACCCGGAGGGCCACCCGTACCACCACACGCCGATCGGCTCGATGGCCGACCTGGACGCCGCGACCCTCGAAGACGCGCGTGCCTTCTTCCGTACGTACTACGCGCCGAACAACGCGGTGATCTCGGTCGTCGGCGACATCGACCCGGAGCAGACGCTCGCCTGGATCGAGAAGTACTTCGGCTCCATCCCGTCCCACGACGGCAAGCAGCCGCCGCGCGACGGCACACTGCCCGACATCATCGGCCAGGAGCTGCGCGAGGAGATCCGCGAAGAGGTCCCGGCCCGCGCGCTGATGGCCGCCTACCGGCTGCCGCACGACGGCACCCGCGAGGCCGACGCCGCCGACCTGGCACTCACCGTCCTCGGCGGCGGCGAGTCCTCCCGGCTGCACAACCGCCTGGTCCGCCGCGACCGTACGGCCGTCGCCGCCGGCTTCGGGCTGCTGCGCCTGTCCGGCGCGCCCTCGCTCGGCTGGCTGGACGTCAAGACGTCGGCCGGCGTCGAGGTGCCCGACATCGAGCGCGCCGTCGACGAGGAGCTGGCCCGCTTCGCCGCCGAGGGCCCGACGCCCGAGGAGATGGAGCGCGCGCAGGCCCAGTTGGAGCGCGAGTGGCTCGACCGGCTCGGTACGGTCGCGGGCCGCGCCGACGAACTGTGCCGGTACGCCGTCCTGTTCGGCGACCCCCAGCTCGCGCTGACCGCCGTCGGGCGCGTCCTGGAGATCACGGCGGAGGAGGTCCAGGCGGCCGCCAAGGCCCGCCTGCGCCCGGACAACCGCGCGGTCCTGGTGTACGAGCCGACCCACGCGGCCGGCGAAGCCGACGCCGACGACACCACCGCTGCCGCCGGTGAGACCGCGACGCAGGAAGGGACGGACAAGTGACCGACACCGCAGCCGTGAACATGAAGTTCCACCCGCAGCCGCAGGGCGGTACCCCCACGCCGTGGGCCTTCCCCGCCCCCGAGCGCGGCTCCCTGCCCAACGGCCTGACCGTACTGCGCTGCCACCGCCCCGGCCAGCAGGTGGTGGCCGTCGAGGTCTTCCTCGCCGCCCCCCTGGAGGCCGAGCCGGCCGGCCTCGACGGCGTGGCCACGATCATGGCGCGGGCCTTCTCCGAGGGCACCGACAAGCACTCCGCCGAGGAGTTCGCCGCCGAGCTGGAGCGCTGCGGCGCCACACTCGACGCGTACGCCGACCATCCGGGCGTCCGGGTCTCCCTGGAAGTCCCCGTCTCCCGGCTGCCCAAGGCGCTCGGCCTGCTCGCCGACGCGCTGCGCGCCCCCGCCTTCGCGGAGAGCGAGATCGAGCGCCTGGTGGCCAACCGGCTCGACGAGATCCCGCACGAGACGGCCAACCCGTCCCGCCGCGCGGCCAAGCAGCTCTCCAAGGAGCTCTTCCCGGCCACCTCGCGCATGTCGCGTCCGCGCCAGGGCACCGAGGAGACGGTGGGGCAGATCGACTCCGGCGCCGTGCGGGGCTTCTACGCGGCGCACGTGCGCCCCGCGACCGCCACCGCCGTGGTCGTCGGCGACCTCGAGGGAACGGACCTGGACGCGATCCTGGCCGACACCCTGGGCGCGTGGAAGGGCGACACCGCCGAACCCCGCCCCGTACCGCCGGTGACCGCCGACGACACGGGCCGTGTGGTCATCGTGGACCGTCCCGGCGCGGTCCAGACGCAGCTGCTCATCGGCCGGATCGGACCCGACCGGCACGACAGCGTCTGGCCGGCCCAGGTCCTCGGCACCTACTGCCTGGGCGGCACGCTCACCTCCCGCCTCGACCGCGTCCTGCGCGAGGAGAAGGGGTACACGTACGGCGTGCGCGCCTTCGGCCAGGTGCTGCGCTCCGCCGCCGACGGGTCGGGCGCGTCGATGCTGGCGATCAGCGGCTCGGTGGACACGGAGTCCACGGGCCCGGCGCTCGAAGACCTCTGGAAGGTGCTGCGCACCCTCGCGGCCGAGGGCCTCACGGACGCCGAGCGGGATGTCGCCGTACAGAACCTGGTGGGTGTCGCGCCGCTCAAGTACGAGACGGCCGCGGCCGTCGCCGGCACGCTCGCCGATCAGGTCGAGCAGCACCTGCCGGACGACTTCCAGGCCCGGATGTACGCCCGCCTCGCGGAGACGGGCACCGTGGAGGCCACCGCGGCGGCCGTCAGCGCCTTCCCCGAGGACCACCTGGTCACGGTGCTCGTCGGGGACGCGTCGCAGATCGAGGAGCCCGTGAGGGCGCTGGGCATCGGTGACGTGACGGTGGTCAGCGGCTGACCTGCCGGAGCCAGACGCACAACTCATCCCAAAGCGGTGGATAGAGGGGCCCCGGAAGCCGAAAGGCTGCCGGGGTCCTTCTCTTATGTCCGTTTTGTTGTGGAGGTTGCCTGTCTGGCCTGTGGGGTGCGTTACAAAACGCCCTGTCTGTTTGGTGATTAAAAGATGTCCCGTTTAGCGTCTGTCCGGCTGTCCGTCAGCAGTGAGCCGCATCCGCGGCACCGGACAGTCATCGCCGAGTCCCCGTCAGGCGCGAGCCTGGGGAGCCGGGGACCCAATCAGTCCCTGGGGTGAATCGGACGTCCTTCGTGCGCACGTGCGACAGGGGTCCGTAGGAGACCTTCCTGCTCCGAACCCGTCAGCTAACCCGGTAGGCGAGAAGGAAGGAAAGGATCAGCCACTCCATGGCGTTCACCCGTGCCACCGGGAAGCACCGTCGTCCCAGCCGTCTGACGCGCAAGAGCGCGAACATGGCGGGCGTCGCAGCCCTCGCGACCACCGGCGTCATCGGAGGCCTGGCCTCTCCGGCCCTCGCCGCCGAAACGGCCGTTGCCGCCGAGGACACCGGCCTCACCCAGGCCATCGTCATCGGCGACTCCCTCGCCGACCAGATCGCCGCCCAGGCCGAGGCGCAGCAGCACGCCGCCGACAAGGCGGAGGCCGAGCGCAAGGCCGAGGCGAAGCGCAAGGCGGAAGCGAAGCGCAAGGCGGAGGCCAAGGCCAAGGCGGAGGCCGAGGCGGAGGCCGAGGCGCGGGCCAGGAAGGAGCGCGAGGAGCGCGCGGCCAAGGAGCGCGCCGCCCGCGAGGCGGAGCGCAAGCGCCTCAACGGCTACACCCTTCCCGTCGCCGGCTCCGCCGTGACCACCGGCTACAAGACCGGCGGCAACCTCTGGTCCTCCGGCAGCCACTCCGGCGTCGACTTCCGCGCCGCGTCCGGCAGTTCCGTCGTCTCCGTCGGTGCGGGCACCGTCGTCGAGGCCGGCTGGGGCGGGGCGTACGGCAACAACATCGTCATCCGGATGAACGACGGCACGTACACGCAGTACGGCCACCTGTCGTCCCTCGGCGTCTCGGTCGGCCAGTCCGTCGCGTCGGGCCAGCAGATAGGCATCTCGGGCTCGACCGGCAACTCGACCGGGCCGCACCTGCACTTCGAGGCGCGCACGTCCCCCGAGTACGGCTCCGACATGGACCCGGTCGCGTACCTGCGCGCGCACGGCGTGAACGTCTGACGGACAGTCGTACGGAAGGCCCCGGTTTCCCCGCCGGGGCCTTCCGCATGTCCAAAAGCCGTCCATTGATTCCGGCCTCCCGTCGGAAATCGCGGAATGCTGCAATAGAGTCACCGAACAAGCGTCGGTCGACCGCGTTTCGCGGGGATTAAGGCGGAGGTCCGGTCATGCGCATTCCCGCGCAATCGGTATGCACAGCAATCCGTGACGACATCGTTTCCGGTGTCTTCGCGCGGGGCAGCAGGCTCACCGAAGAGCTGCTGGCACGCCGTTACGGTGTCTCGCGTGTCCCGGTGCGCGAGGCGCTGCGCACGCTGGAGTCCGAGGGATTCGTCACCACCCGCCGGCACGCGGGCGCCTGCGTGGCCGAGCCCACCGAGCAGGAGGCCGCCGACCTGCTGGAGGTACGGACGCTGCTCGAGCCGCTGAGCGCGGCCCGCGCCGCCCAGCGGCGCAACGAGGCCCATCTCAAGGTGCTGCGGGGCCTGGTGAGGCTCGGCCAGGAGCGGGCCCGCAGGGGCGAGGGTGAGGATCTGCGCTCGCTGGGCAGCTGGTTCCACGAGACGCTCGTGCAGGCCTCGGGCAGTCCTGGGCTCACCGCCCTGCTCATCCAGCTCCGGCACAAGATCGCCTGGATGTACGCCGTCGAGCACCCGGCCCGCCCCGCCGAGGCATGGGCCGAACACGGCGCGATCGTCGACGCCGTGGCGCGCGGCGATGCCGAACGGGCCCGCGCCCTGACGGCCCTGCACGCCGAACGCGCGGTGGCCGCGCACCGGTTGCGGCGCCCGGGTCCGGGTCCGGCGCGTGAGCGCGAGCGCGGGCAGGCACGCGTGAGGACTTCGCAACATGCCGTAAACACCGTGGGCGGCCGCCATTAACAGCGGCGCCGTATACAAAGAGGGTGAATTGGCGGGGGCTGATTTCCGCTGCCCGCATTTCGAGTCGTATGCCGTCGCGTAAAGCGAAAAAGAGCCGCGGCGCCCCGAATTCGGGGGCCACGGCTCCTTCGTGTGCGGTATGCGTCAGAATTCGCCCGTCCGAGTGGTCAGACGGTCTCGGGAAGCTCGTCCAGACCTTCGGAGACCAGCTTCGCCAGGCGGTCGAGAGCGGCGTCCGAGCCGTCGGCCTCGGAAGCGAGCACGAGCTCTTCGCCACCCTGCGCGCCCAGGCCGAGCACCGCGAGCATGGAGGCGGCGTTGACCGGCTTGCCGTCGGCCTTGGCGACCGTCACGGGAACACCCGAGGCGGTCGCGGCGCGAACGAAGATGGAGGCGGGCCGGGCGTGCAGGCCTTCGGCCCAGCCGACGGTGACACGGCGCTCAACCATGGTGTTGCCCTTCATGTTTTTGTCTAGACCAGCCTGACGGTTGTCTAGACCAGTCTCTCATGTCGCGCGGGGCGGCCGGCCCCCGGCTCTGTGCCGGCCCCGCGCCGCGGCCTCAGCCTGCCTTGCCCCGAGCGGGCCCGCGACCCGTAGGCTTTCGTCATGCAGCCCTCGCAGGAGCAGGCCTCGCCGGACCGCAGCGGGCACCACGCGTACCCGGCTCACTGGGAAGCCGATGTGGTCCTGCGCGACGGAGGTACGGCGCGGATCCGCCCCATCACCGCCGACGACGCGCAGCGCCTGGTCAGCTTCTACGAGCAGGTGTCGGACGAGTCGAAGTACTACCGCTTCTTCGCACCGTACCCCCGCCTTTCCGACAAGGACGTCCACCGCTTCACCCACCACGACTACGTGGACCGGGTGGGCTTGGCGGCGACGGTGAGCGGCGAGTTCATCGCCACCGTCCGGTTCGACCGCATCAACGCGCAGGGGCGCCCGTCCTCCGGCCCCGACGCCGACCTGGCCGAGGTCGCGTTCCTCGTCCAGGACGCCCATCAGGGCCGCGGCGTCGCCTCCGCTCTCCTCGAACACATCGGCGCGGTCGCGAGGGAGCGCGGGATCCGGCGCTTCGTGGCGGAGGTGCTGCCCGCCAACTCCAAGATGATCAAGGTCTTCACGGACGCGGGCTACACGCAGAAGCGCAGCTTCGAGGACGGCGTCGTCCACCTCGAATTCGACCTGGAGCCGACCGACCGCTCCGTCGCCGTGCAGCGCGCCCGCGAACACCGCGCGGAGTCCCGTTCGGTGCAGCGCCTGCTCGGCCCCGGCTCGGTCGCGATCGTCGGGACGGGGCGCGCGCCGGGCGGGGTGGGGCGTACGGTCCTGCGCAATCTGCTCGCCGCCGGGTTCACGGGTCGTACGTACGCCGTGAACCGGGCCTTCCCCGAGGACCTCACCGAGTTCGACGGCGTGCCCGCTCACCGCTCGGTGGCCGGGATCGGCGAGGCCGTCGACCTCGCGGTCGTCGCCGTACCGGCCGAACGGGTGCCGGAGGTGGTCGCGGACTGCGGCGAGAGCGGCGTCCAGGGGCTGGTCGTCCTCTCCGCCGGGTACGCCGAGAGCGGCGCCGAGGGGCGGGCGCGGCAGCGCGAACTGGTTCGGCAGGCCCGTTCGTACGGCATGCGGATCATCGGCCCGAACGCCTTCGGCGTCATCAACACGTCGGACGCGGTACGCCTCAACGCCTCCCTCGCGCCGGAGCCGCCCGCGCGGGGCCGCATCGGCCTGTTCACGCAGTCGGGCGCGATCGGCATCGCGCTGCTGTCGGGGCTGTACCGGCGGGGCGCGGGCCTTTCGTCGTTCATTTCGTCAGGAAACCGGGCGGACGTGTCCGGCAACGACTTCCTCCAGTACTGGTACGACGATCCGGACACCGACGTCGTCCTCCTCTACCTGGAGTCGATCGGCAACCCGCGCAAATTCACCCGCCTCGCCCGGCGGACGGCCGCGGCGAAGCCGGTCGTGGTGGTCAAGGGGGCGCGCCACAGCGGGAGTACGCCGCCGGGGCACGCGGTGCCCGCCACGCGCATCCCCGACGCGACGGTGTCCGCGCTGCTGCGGCAGGCGGGCGTGATCCGCGTCGACACGGTCACCGAGCTCGTCGACGCGGGGCTGCTGCTGGCCGGCCAGCCGCTGCCGGCCGGGCCGCGGGTCGCGATCCTGGGCAACTCGGAGTCCCTCGGCCTCCTCACCTACGACGCCTGCCTGGCGGAAGGCCTTCGCCCGCTGCCGCCGCTGGACCTGACGACGGCCGCGACGCCGGCGGACTTCCGCGCGGCGCTGGCCGGGGCGCTGGCGAACGGGGCGTGCGACGCGGTGGTGGTCACGGCGATCCCGTGGGTCGGCGAGGGCGGAGTGACGGAGTCGGGCGACGGGGAGGTGCTGGCGGGAGCGCTTCAGGAGGCGGCGGCATCGGGGCCGGCGAAGCCGGTGGCGGTGGTCCACGTGGAAATGGGCGCGCTGGCGGACGCGCTCGCCGCGGCGACGAGCACGGCCCGCCCTATGCCTACGGCGCCGGGGCCGGGTTCGGCAGCGGGGGATCGCGAGCCGGGGACCGCTGCGCGGAGCTCTTCCCCTACCCGACCCTTCCCGAACCGGGGCGCTGCCCCGGACCCCGGTCCTCAAACGCCGGACGGGCTGGATTCGGCCACGGTACGAGGTCTGCGTGCGGACATGGACGCCCCTGCGGGGCGGGATGCGCCCGCCGACCCGGAGAATCGAGCCCGTCCGGCGATTGAGGACACGCCCGAAGGGCGGCCGGGGGCCCGGGGGCATGCCCCCTCACGCGGCGGAGCCGCAAATGTCGCAGCCGGGAAGGGACGGGGTGGGGAACAAGCCGCCTCGGCCGGGTCGCAGCCCGCCGACACCCGCCGCATCCCCGCCTACCCCGCCGCCGAACGCGCGGTGCGCGCCCTCGCCGAGGCCGTCAAGTACGCGCAGTGGCGGCGGCAGGCCGCCGACCCCGGGCGGGTGCCCGAGTACGACGACATCGACGAGGCCGGGACCGCCGGCCAGATCCGCGCGCTGCTGGGCGAGGGCGGAGGCGAGGGAGTGGCGCAGGGCAAAGGCATCGGCGTGGGTGGCGCCCGGCCCCGCTCCATTGCCCTGGCCGACGACGCCGCCCGTGAACTCCTCGGGCGGTACGGGATCGACGTACGCCCGACCCTGCCCGCACCACGCCCCGACGACGCCGTCGCCGCGGCAGCCCGGCTCGGTTACCCCGTCGCGCTCAAGACCACCGCCCCGCACCTGCGCCACCGCCCCGACCTCGGCGCCGTACGCCTCGACCTGGCCGACGAGCCGGAACTGAGGCGGGCGTACCGAGAATTGACCGACGCCCTCGGCAAGCCGGAAGAGCTCCAGCTCGTCGTCCAGGCCATGGCCCCCCGAGGCGTCGACACCGTCGTCAAGGCCTCCATCGACGCCGCGGCGGGCGCCGTGCTCTCCTTCGGGCTCGCCGGAGCCGCCTCCGAGCTGCTCGGCGACATCGCTCACCGGCTGGTTCCGGCCACCGACCGGGACGCCGCCGAGCTCATCAGGTCGATCCGGACCGCCCCCCTCCTCTTCGGCTGGCGCGGTTCGGACCCGGTCGACACCGCCGCGCTCGAAGAGCTCCTGCTGCGCGTCTCACGGCTCGTCGACGATCACCCGGAAGTGGTCGGCATCGCCCTTGAGCCCGTGGTCGTGGCCCCGCACGGCCTGTCCGTCCTCGGCGCGACCGTACGCCTCGCGCCCCCGCCCGCCCGCGACGACCTCGGCCCCCGCCGCCTCCCCAGTTACTGAGCCGTCCCACAGTCAGCCGCGGTCATCCACAGACCCGGCATCGCGGCCCCCGGCGCCCCGTAGGATGGAGGGCATGGCGAAGACCGGTACGACGACCCAGGGGCTGCGCGCGGCGATCGAGCGCAGCGGCTACTACCCGGCCCTTGTGGCCGAAGCGGTGGAGGCCGCTGTCGGCGGCGAGCCGGTCTCTTCATTTCTGGTGCACCAGGAGACGACCTTCGACTCCAACGAGGTCCGCCGCCACGTCACCGTGCTCGTCCTGACCGGCAACCGCTTCATCGTCAGCCACACCGACGAGCAGGCCGCCGACACCACCTCCCCGGCTCCGTACGCCACCACCTCCACCGAGTCGGTCAAGCTCGACCGCATCTCGTCGGTCGTGGTCAGCCGCGTCGTCGCCAACCCGGAGAAGTACGTGCCGGGCACACTGCCCCGCGAGGTCGTCCTGACCATCGGCTGGGGCGCCGTATCCCGTATCGACCTGGAGCCCGCCGCCTGCGGCGACCCCAACTGCGAGGCGGACCACGGCTACACCGGCAACACCACCGCCGACGACCTGAGCCTGCGCGTCAGCGAGGCCGGCGACGGTCCGGACACCGTCCGCCAGACGCTCGCGTTCGCCCAGGCGCTCTCCGAAGCGACCGCCGCGGCCGACCGCTGATGGCGCAGCCCGCCTGGTCCGACCCGGTTCCGCTCGCCCTGGACACCGCGCCCGTCCCCGAGTACGGCACCGGCTCGCTCGCGGACCTCCTGCCGACCCTCGCGGCAGGCATGGGCGTACCCGGCATGAGTGCCACGATCCCCGAGCTCGAGCCCGCCGACCGCAACTGCGTGTTCCTGATCGACGGTCTCGGCTGGGAGCAGATCAAGGCGCACCCGGAAGAGGCCCCGTACCTCCACTCCCTGCTCGGCAGCTCGCGCGGCGGCACCGGCCGCCCCCTGACAGCGGGTTTCCCCGCCACCACCGCGACCTCGCTCGCCTCGGTCGGCACCGGCCTGCCTCCCGGCGCGCACGGCCTGCCCGGCTACACCGTCCGCGACCCGGACACCGGCGCGCTGATGAACCAGCTGCGCTGGAAGCCGTGGACCGACCCGCACGTCTGGCAGCCGTACCCCACGGTCTTCCAGCTCGCCGACGCCGCGGGCGTGCACACCGCGCAGGTGTCCGCACCGGACTTCCAGCACACCCCGCTCACCAAGATCGCGTTGAGCGGCGGCACCTTCCGCGGCAAGCTGACCGGCGAGGACCGGATGGACCTGGCCGCCGCCGAACTGGCCGCCGGCGACCGCTCGCTCGTCTACACGTACTACAGCGAGGTCGACGGCAAGGGCCACCGCTTCGGCATCGACTCCGACGCCTGGCGCGGCCAGCTGATGTACGTCGACCGGCTCGCCCAGCGCCTCGCCGAGCAGCTGCCGCCCCGCGCGGCGCTGTACATCACCGCCGACCACGGCATGATCGACATCCCCTTCGACGAGGAGTCGCGCATCGACTTCGACGAGGACTGGGAGCTGGGCGCGGGAGTCGCCCTGCTGGGCGGCGAGGGCCGGGCCCGTCATGTGTACGCCGTCCCGGGCGCCCGGACCGACGTGCTCACCGTCTGGCGCGAGGTGCTCGGCGAGCAGTTCTGGGTGGCGAGCAGGGACGAGGCGATCGCGGCCGGCTGGTTCGGCCCGGTGGTCGACGAACGGGTGCACGGACGCATCGGCGACGTCGTCGCCGCGGCCCACGACGACGTGGTGATCACCGCGTCGCGCCGTGAGCCGCACGAGTCCGCGATGGTGGGGATGCACGGCTCCATGACGGCCGCCGAGCAGCTCGTCCCGCTCCTCGAAGTCCGTTCGTAACCCCAGCGACGCCACGCCCCACCCCGCACCGAACCGAAAGGCCCTCAACCCCTCATGCCCGAGCTGGTGTTCTTCTCCGGAACGATGGACTGCGGAAAGAGCACCCTCGCTCTTCAGATCGAGCACAACCGGTCGACCCGCGGCCTCCAGGGCATGATTTTCACCCGCGACGACCGGGCGGGCGAGGGCAAGCTCTCCTCCCGCCTCGGCCTGGTCACCGACGCGGTCGAGGCCGCCGAGGGCTTCGACTTCTACGCGTACCTCGTCGCCCACCTCTCCCAGGGCAACCGCGCCGACTACGTGATCGTGGACGAGGCGCAGTTCCTCGCCGGCGAGCAGATCGACCAGCTGGCCCGCGTCGTCGACGACCTGGAGCTGGACGTCTTCGCCTTCGGCATCACCACCGACTTCCGCTCCAAGCTCTTCCCCGGCTCGCAGCGCCTGGTCGAACTCGCCGACCGGGTGGAAGTGCTCCAGGTCGAGGCGCTGTGCTGGTGCGGCGCGCGGGCCACGCACAACGCCCGCACGATAGGCGGCGAGATGGTTGTCGAGGGCGCCCAGGTCGTCGTCGGTGACGTCAACCAGGCGCCGGACGAGGTCGGTTACGAGGTGCTGTGCCGCCGTCACCACCGCCGCCGGATGACCGCCGCGGCCGCGCACGCCGGGGCGCTCTCTCCCGACGTGCTGCCCGTCGACCCGTCCTCGTTCACCGACTCCGTCAGCCGGGCGTCGTCGTCACGATCGTGAACACCGCGCCCTCCGGGTCCGATACGGTCGCCACCCGGCCGGTCGCCGCGTCGTGGGGCGGCCGCAGCACATGTCCACCGAGCTCGGTCACCACACGGGCCGACTCGTCGCTGTTCTCGACCTCGAAGTACGTCATCCAGTGCGCACCCCTGTCGCGCGGCAGGGCCTGGCCCACGCCACGCACCGAGGCCACCGGGCGGCCGTCGAGGCGCAGCGTCAGACGGTCGAGGTCGCCAGGGGCCGCGGTCGGGGTCTCCGCTTCCACGTCGAAGCCGAAGACAGCCGCGTAGAACTTGCCGACCGTCGACGTCTCGCGCGTCATCAGCTCGTTCCAGACCGGAGTGCCATGGGTTCCGGCGAGCGCCGTGCCCAGATGGGACGCGGCCTGCCAGACGCCGAAGACCGCGCCCGCCGGGTCCGAGCCGATCGCCATCCGGCCGGCGTCGCCCGCGTCGAGCGGCCCGACCCCGACGGTGCCGCCGTGGCTCCTGATCGACTCGGCCGTGACATCGGCGTCCTCGGCGGCGAGGTACGGCGTCCAGGCGATGGGCAGATGCCGGTCGGGCGGCAGTTGCCCGATGCCCGCGATCTCCTTGCCGTCGAGCATGGCCCGTACGTACGGGCCGAGCTGCTGCGGTCCCGGCTGGAACTCCCAGCCGAACAGCGCTCCGTAGAAATCCTGGGTGGTGGCCAGGCCGTGCACCATCAGGCTCACCCAGCAGGGCGCACCGGGCGTCCGCCGCCGGGTCGCTGCCTCGGTCATCGTCACTCTCTCCTCGGACCATCGTGGTGGTCGTGCGGGAACGGGCGCCCCGTTGCAAAGCCGTGAAGCCGTGAAGGGGCGCGCCCGTGCAGATGCTTGCACCACCTGTCGTGCCGCGCGTCCCGGCCGCGCCGCTTTCTCTGGGTTCCCGCAGGAGAATGCCCGAATTGGCATTTCCCATCCGCTTCGGCGCCGTGGCCGTACGGTGTCGGTCGCACTGAAGGCTGCGCGAGGATGGCACTTATGAATGCCATCATCACCGCAGCCGAACTCGCCGGCGAGCTGACGGAAGACAGGCCGCCGGTCCTCCTGGACGTCCGCTACGAGATGGGCGGACCGCACGGCCGCGCCGCCTACGAGGCCGGCCACATCCCGGGAGCGGTCTTCGTCGACCTCGAAGCGGAACTCGCCGATCCGCCGGGGCCCCGAGGCCGCCACCCGCTCCCCGATGTCGAGGCCTTCGGCGCCGTCATGCGCCGCGCGGGCGTTTCCCAGGGCGCCCCTGTCGTCGTGTACGACGGCGGGCAGGGCTGGGCCGCGGCGCGTGCCTGGTGGATGCTGCGCTGGACCGGCCACCCCGACGTACGGGTTCTGGACGGTGGCCTGGCGCAGTGGACGGGCCCGGTCGAGTCGCAATTGCCCACCCCGGCCCCAGGCGATTTCCGGCCAGTCCCGGGGTCCGTACGGCTCCTCGAAGCCGACGACGCAGCCGAACTGGCCCGTACCGGGCTGCTGCTCGACGCGCGGGCGGGCGAGCGGTACCGGGGGGAGGTGGAGCCGATCGACAAGGTCGCCGGCCACATCCCGGGCGCCGTGTCCGCTCCGACCATGGAGAACGTCGGGCCCGACGGCCGCCTGCTGCCCGCGCCCGAGCTGGCCGCCCGCTTCAAGTCGCTGGGCGCCGGCGAGGACCGGCCGGTCGGCGTCTACTGCGGCTCGGGCGTCTCCGCGGCCCAGCAGGTGCTGGCGCTGGAGGTCGCGGGCATCCCGGCGGCGCTGTACGTGGGGTCGTGGTCGGAGTGGTCGGCCGACGAGTCCCGTCCCGTGGCCACCGGGGCGGACCCCCGGTAACTCCCGTAACTCCGCATGCGCAGAGGCCCGTACACCATCCGTACGGGCCCCTGGGCGCAAAGCGTCTAGTCCTGCTTCTTGCGACGCGTACCGAACACGATCTCGTCCCAGCTCGGTACGGCCGCCCGCCGCCCGGGACGGACCCCGTCGGCCTCGGCCTGGCGGTCCGTCGTACCGGTGAGCCGGTCGCGATGACCTGCGACGGCGCGCGGCATGAGCACATCGGCGTACGCCGCACCGGCTCCCGAGGCGGCGGACGCGGCGGGCTCCTCGGCCTCCGGCTCCTCGGCCGATACGGGCTCGGTCGTCGGTGGCTCGGGCGGCGGCGCGGGCCGCTCGGGCACGACCATGTCGCCGCGGAAGCTCGGCACCGCCTCCAGCAGGCTGGTCAGCGAATCCCGCTCACTGCCGACGGACTCGTCCGGCTCGGGCGCGGTGGGCCGCTCCAGCTGCCGGTCGAGCGCGCGGTCCAGCGGCCGGTCCCTGGGCAGCCGGGCGATCCGCGGTACGAACGGGAAGCTCGGCTCGGGCGCGGCCGCCATGGCCGTGTCGTCCGTCTCACCGATCAACGCGCGCGCCTCGTCGTCCACGGCCTGTACGAGCCGCCGGGGCGGGTCGTACGTCCAGCTCGCGGAGTGGGGCTCGCCCGCGACGCGGTAGACCAGCAGCACTTCCCACGTACCGTCGTCGCGCCGCCAGGAGTCCCACAGAACGGTTTCCTTGTCGGCGCCGCGCAGCAACAGCCGCTCCTGCACGGCCTCACCGAGCTGGGGCCCGGTCCCGGTGTTCTCTCCGGGGCGGCGTACCGGTGTCTTCCTGGCGCGTTCGGCCATGAAGGCGCGTTCGGCGAGCACGGGTCCTTCGAAGCGGCGCACGCGGTCGACGGGGATACCGGCGTGCTGAGCGACCTCCTCGGCGGAGGCACCGGCGCGTATACGCGCCTGGATGTCGCGAGGGCGGAGGTGGCTCTCCACCTCGATCTCGATCTGGCCGAGACGGGCGCGGTCGTTGCGCACCGCGGCACGCAGCCGCTCATCGATCGGAAGCGTGTACTCCGTGCTGTCAGCAGCCTTCAGCACCAGTCGTGTGCCGTCATTCGAGACGGCCACGACACGCAGTTCGGGCATGGGAACCTCCCGGGTGGTGCCTGCCGACGTCACGTGCGTCGCTGCTTCCGCTAGTCGAGTGTGGCCTGCCCGGGTGCAGCCTGCCACAACCTTGCCCAGTTGCCCGGCGTGTCGGGCATCAGCCCGGGAACGCCGTTATGGCACGGTTACCATTTCGCCACTCATAGTGACTGCCTCGTCACTGTGTGCGGCGGGCGTCCGCGATGGAGGCCGGACCCAGGGCTCGCCACAGTACTCCATTCGGGCCATGGGGGTGGACCGGCGCGCCACCGAAGTTCTCGTGGGGTACGGGAGTTGAGTCCGCCGGTTCGCCGCCGCGACCCCTCCCACGTGGCCTGCTTCACAGATTCTCCGGAAACGGAACTATCCCCTTCGCCCAAATGTCCCTTCATGTTGCGGGGTGGAACAGATAGGCCAGATGGGTGAGATGGGTAATCAGAGGCTGAGCACGGACGGGAAGCGGGAGACCGGCCCGGTGACCGACAGGGAGGAGCCGAAGAATCCGCGACTCGACTTGAGCGTGGCGCAGGTAGCGGGGAGCGCGGTGGCCGCGGTCGTGGCGGCGGTGCTGGCCTCCAAGCTCGGCGTGTACGGGACGATCATCGGCGCGGGAGTGGTCAGTGTCGTCGCGACCAGCGGCGGCACGGTCTTCCAGCATCTCTTCCGGCGCACCGGGGAACAGATCCGCGAGGTCACGGTCCACGCGAAGCCGAAGGTGGCCGGCGCCCGTCAGGTGACGGGGACTCGGGTGCTGCGCCGGGTCGCGGTGCCGACGGGCCTCGCGAAGGGGGAGTTGAGCGAGGAGTTCGGCGAGGCCACTACGCACGGCACGCGGGTGCGGGGCTGGAAGCGCTCCGTCATCGCGGCGGTCGTCGTCTTCGTCGTGGCCATGGGTGGCATCACGGCGTACGAGCTGCTCTCGGGCGGCGACCTCAGCGGCGGCAAGGGCAGCACGGTCGGGAACGTCTTCCGCGGCGCCGACCAGCACCGCCGGAAGACCCCGCCGGCGGATGCGCCTGCGCCATCGGCGGACACCCCTGGCGGTGGCGGCTCGGCGACGCCGGGGCCAGAGACCCCGGACCAGCGGCCCGGCGCCTCTGGCGCGGGCACCGGAGGCGCCGGCACCTCACCCGACCCCGGCGGGACGCCGCCCACGACGCCGGACGACAGCGGCGGCGCGACCGAGGAGGCGACCCCGGCACCGACACCGACTCCTACTCCGCCGGCGTCCGGCAGTGCCGGTGATGAAACCGGCGCAGGCTCGGGCGATGACCCGTCGACGGGCGGCGTCGGTGGCGGCGACGACGCGCCGGCGAAAACCCCTGCCCCGTAGGCCGGGGCAGGGGTTCGCGGGGTCTCAGTCGCCCAGCACGCGGCGCAGGTAGTCGTTGGCGAAGAGGCGCTGCGGGTCCAGCCGGTCGCGCAGCGCCGTGAACTCGGCGAAGCGCGGGTAGACCCCGGCAAGGTACTCCGCGTCGCGCGTGTGCACCTTGCCCCAGTGCGGCCGCCCGCCGTGCGCGGTCATGATCCGCTCCACCGCGGTGAAGTACGCCTGGTAGGGCGTGCCCCGGTAGAGGTGCACCGCGATGTACGCCGTGTCCCTGCCCGACGCCGTGGAGAGCGTGATGTCGTCCGCCGGAGCCGTGCGTACCTCCACCGGGAAACCGACACGCAGGCGCGAGCGCTCGATCAGCGCCTTCACCTCGCGCAGCGCCGCCACCGCCGCCTCGCGCGGAACGGCGTACTCCATCTCCATGAAGCGCACCCGGCGGGGGCTTGTGAAGACCTTGTAGGGAATGTCCGTGTACGTACGGGCGGACAGCGCGCGGCTGGAGACCTTGGCGATCGTGGGGACGGCCGCCGGAAACGCCCGGCCCACCGAACAGGCCACCTGGAAGAGGCCGTTGGAGAGAAGTTCGTCCTCGACCCAGGCGCTGACCCTGCCGGGAGGGGCCGCCGGGCCCGCGCTGCGGTTGTTGCGCTTGGTGTTGCAGTTGCCGGTGTGGGGGAACCAGTAGAACTCGAAGTGCTCGTTCTCGGCATGCAGCGCGTCGAAGTCGGCCGTGACCCGGTCGAACGTCATCGGCTCCTCGCGCGCCGTCAGCAGGAAGATCGGCTCCACGGTGAACGTGATGGCCGTGACCACGCCCAGCGCGCCGAGCCCGACCCTGGCCGCCGCGAAGACGGCTCGCTCTTCGGCGGTCCCCTTCTCGGAGCACGTGAGCAGCGTGCCGTCCGCCAGCACCAGTTCCAGCGCCACGATCTGCGCCGCCGTCGCGGCCGAGTCGCGGCCCGTGCCGTGCGTCCCGGTGCTGGTCGCGCCGGCCACCGTCTGCTCCATGATGTCGCCCATGTTGGTGAGCGACAGGCCCTCCCGGGCGAGCGCCACGTTCAGGCGCTTGAGCGGAGTACCGGCTTCCACGGTCACGGTCCCGGCCGCCCGGTCGATCCGGCGAATGCCGGTCAGCAGGTCGGGGCGTATCAGCACGCCATCGGTCGCGGCGGCCGCCGTGAACGAGTGGCCCGTGCCGACCGGCTTCACCCTCAGGCCGTCCGCCGCGGCCCTGCGTACCGCCTCGGCGAGCTCCTCGGCCGAGGCGGGGGACACTTCCCGCACCGGACGGGCGGTGACGTTCCCCGCCCAGTTACGCCACGTGCTGGCTCTCCTGGACGCCGTCCTCGATGTGCCGGCCATCTGTCCCGTGCCCTCCCCGCGTCGGCGCCGGCGTGCGAAGCCGGCGATACCCCAGGAACGCCACGACGGCCGCGAGAGCTCCCGCCGCGACGGGCACCGCGTACCCCGCGTCCGCCCCCGCCGCGTCGACCACCCAGCCTGCGGCCGAGGAACCGAGAGCGACGCCGACGGCGAGCCCGGTCCCTGTCCAGGTCATGCCCTCGGTCAGTTTGGTGCGCGGTACGTGCTGCTCGATGAGAGCCATGGTCGTCACCATCGTCGGTGCGATGGAAAGGCCCGCGACAAAGAGCGCCACGGCCAGCAACGGCAAGTTCCCGGCCAGTAGGAGGGGGATCATACTCACGGCCATCGCGCAGACGCCCACCAGCCACCTGGTGGACGCCCGCCCCTTGAGATGCAGCAGCCCGAAGACCGCTCCCGCGAGGCAGGAACCGAGCGCGTACACGGCGAGGACGAGACTGGCCGCGGCCTTGTGGCCCTGCTCGTCCGCGAATGCCACCGTCACCACGTCGATCGACCCGAAGATCGCGCCGACGGCCACGAAGGTGGCCACCAGCACCTGGAGCCCGCGGGAGGCCAGCGCGGAGCCTCCCGTGTGCTGGTCGCGCGGATACGGAACGGGCTCGGTGGCACGCTGGGCGGTCAGCCAGAAGACGCCGATCGTCAGGAACACGGCGGCGAGCAGCGGTCCGGCCTCCGGGAACCACGCGGTCGACAGCCCGATGGCGAGGATCGGGCCGAAAATGAAGCAGACCTCGTCGGCGATCGACTCCCAGGAGTACGCCGTGTGCAGCTCGCGCGGGGAGCCCCGGTAGATCTCCGCCCAGCGGGCCCTGACCATCGAGCCGACGCTCGGTACGCATCCGGCCCCCGCCGCGAACACGAACAGCGTCCACTCGGGCGCGCCCTGCTGGGCGCAGATCAGCAGGCCCGCGACCGCCGCGACCGCGACCAGGGTGGCGGGGCGCAGAACGCGCCGCTGCCCGTACCGGTCGACGTAACGCGATATCTGGGGGCCCATCACGGCGGCCGCCATGGCGAGCGTCGCGGAAAGGGCGCCCGCCAGCCCGTACCGGCCGGTGATCTGGGAAATCATGGTGACGATGCCGATGCCCATCATGGAAATCGGTATTCGGCCGAAGAAACCGGCGACGGAGAACGCCTTGGCGCCGGGGGCGGCGAAGATCGCGCGGTAAGGACTGGGCAAGGGGCGCTCCGGTAAGGCGTATAGATGGGACTTGCATCTTACGGCCGCCCGACGGCGGGCCGCACGGCGGTTTCACCGCCGCCGCGCGCGGGTGGCAGGATCGTTCCCATGCCCGATCAGCGCGATCCCGCCCCTTACGACGCCCTGCTGCTTCTCTCCTTCGGCGGCCCCGAAGGCCCGGACGACGTGGTCCCGTTCCTGGAGAACGTCACCCGCGGCCGCGGCATCCCCAAGGAGCGGCTCAAGGAGGTGGGGCAGCACTACTTCCTCTTCGGCGGAGTCAGCCCGATCAACGAGCAGAACCGCTCGCTGATCGACGCCCTGCGCAAGGACCTCGCCGAGCACGCTCCGGACGGCCTGCCCGTCTACTGGGGCAACCGCAACTGGGCGCCGTACCTCGTCGACACCCTGCGCGAGATGGCCGCCGACGGCCGCCGCCGGATCGCCGTGCTCGCCACGAGCGCGTACGCCTCGTACTCCGGCTGCCGCCAGTACCGCGAGAACCTCGCCGAGGCGCTCGCGACGCTGGAGGCCGAGGGGATCGAGCCGCCGCGCGTCGACAAGCTGCGGCACTACTTCAACCATCCCGGTTTCGTACGGCCGATGGTCGACGGGGTCGTCAAGTCCCTGGCGGAGCTGGACGAGAGCGTACGG
Source organism: Streptomyces sp. TRD_SC_5 (assembly GCF_056836825.1). NCBI lineage: Bacteria > Bacillati > Actinomycetota > Actinomycetes > Kitasatosporales > Streptomycetaceae > Streptomyces > Streptomyces sp. TRD_SC_5. The sequence goes on from NZ_JBWZZS010000001.1 coordinate 5,627,252, forward strand.
GCGGGCGCGCACCTCGCCTTCACGACGCATTCCATCCCGACCGCCGCGGCGGACACCTCCGGGCCGGTGGAGGGGCACGGTGACGGTGGTGCGTACGTCGCCGAGCACCTGGACGTGGCGCGGGTGATCGCCGAGGCGGTGCGCGAGGAGACCGGCGTCGCGCACCCCTGGCAGCTCGTCTACCAGTCGCGCAGCGGGGCGCCGCACATCCCGTGGCTGGAGCCGGACATCTGTGACCACCTGGAGGAGCGCCACGCGGCGGGCGCGCCGGCGGTGGTGATGGTGCCGATCGGCTTCGTCTCGGACCACATGGAGGTGTTGTACGACCTCGACACCGAGGCCACCGCCAAGGCCGCCGAACTCGGCCTGCCCGTGCGGCGGTCCGCGACCGTCGGCGCCGACCCGCGCTTCGCCGCCGCCGTCCGCGAGCTGTTGCTCGAGCGGGCGGCCGCCGAGCGGGGGCTTCCGGTGGAGCGGTGCGCGCTGGGGGCGCTCGGCCCCAGCCACGACCTCTGCCCGGTCGGGTGCTGCCCGGCCCGGGCCCCCAAGCCCGCGGCAGCGGGCGCCGACAGTCCGTACGCCTGACTCTGGGAGAGCCCGTGACCGACCCCCTCTTGTCCGAGCTGCTCGAACTCGCCCTGGAGGCCGCGCGGCGGGCCGGCGCGCTGCTGCGGGACGGGCGGCCGGCCGACCTCGGTGTGGCCGCGACCAAATCCAGTCCCATCGATGTCGTCACCGAGATGGACATCGCCGCCGAGAAGCTGATCACCGGCTTCCTCGCCGAACACCGGCCCGACGACGGCGTCCTGGGGGAGGAGGGCGCGAGCAGCGAGGGCACGAGCGGGGTGCGGTGGGTGATCGACCCGCTCGACGGCACGGTGAATTACCTGTACGGGCTGCCTACTTGGGCGGTGTCCATCGCGGCCGAGCTGGGCGGCGAGACGGTGGCCGGGGTCGTGGAGGCGCCGATGCGGGGGGAGACGTACCAGGCGGTGCGCGGCGGTGGCGCGTATGCCAACGGCGTCGCGCTGCGTGTGCGGCCCGCGCCGCCGCTCGACCAGGCTCTGGTCTCCACCGGCTTCAACTACGTCGCCACGGTGCGCAGCCACCAGGCGGACGTCGTGCAGCGGCTGATTCCGAGGCTGCGGGACATCCGGCGCAGTGGCTCGGCGGCCATCGACCTGAGCGATGTGGCCGCGGGGCGGCTGGACGGGTACTACGAGCGCGGGCTCAGTCCGTGGGATCTGGCCGCGGGGGATCTGATCGCGCGGGAAGCGGGGGCCGTGACCGGTGGGCGGCCGGGTGAGCGTCCGTCCGGGGCGCTGACGGTCGCGGCGTCGCCGGGCGTGTTCGAGCCGCTGCAGGCGCTCCTGGAGGACTTCGGCGCCTGGCACGACTAGGGCCGGGTGGCCTGCGGGGTTCTTCCCCACCCCACCCCACCCCTTCCCGGCCCTGGGGCAAGCCCCGGCAGGGACGCGCAAGGCCCCGGTGCCTTCCCCTGGCACCGGGGCCCTTCTGCACTCCGTACGGTCGACCGGCAGGAGGTTACGCGCTCGCGGCGGTGACCTGTACGCCGTGTTCCGCGGCGAGCCGGTGCAGGTCCTCCAGCTCCGCCTGCTCCACCTCCGCCAGGAAGTCGTCGCCCGTTTCACGAGCCATCGTGAGGTCGGATTCCGTGGCCTTTATGCGCTGCAGCAGGCCTGCGGTGAAAGCGTCCATGGGTTGCGCCCCCTCGTCATGGGTCGGTGGCACGGGGGTGTGCCGAGGGTGGGTGGATCGATCACGTGGCGTGCCGAATACAGGGCGTGATCGCGGGGTGTGCAGTCGTCCTCCCCACAGGCCGCCTCAGGAAAACCTCAACTCGCCCAGGAATCATGGAAATCCCCACTCATGGCCGCTCTGCGGCACCTGCCGCCCGTACCGCCTTACCGCCGGTTTATGGCCGAAAGGGGCAGGATGGCAGCACACAGTCAATGGCACAGACCTGCCCGCATGGGCAGATCAACGGAAGGAATGCGACGTGCGCGTACTCGTCGTCGAGGACGAGCAGCTGCTCGCCGATGCGGTTGCCACCGGACTGCGCCGGGAGGCCATGGCCGTCGACGTCGTGTACGACGGAGCGGCCGCCCTGGAACGTATCGGGGTGAACGACTACGACGTCGTCGTGCTGGACCGTGACCTTCCACTGGTCCACGGTGACGACGTCTGCCGGAAGATCGTCGAGCTGGGCATGCCCACCCGCGTCCTGATGCTCACCGCCTCCGGTGACGTCAGCGACCGCGTGGAGGGGCTGGAGATCGGCGCCGACGACTATCTGCCCAAGCCCTTCGCCTTCAGCGAGCTGACCGCGCGGGTACGGGCCCTCGGGCGCCGTACGACCGTGGCCCTGCCGCCCGTCCTGGAGCGCTCCGGCATCAAGCTCGACCCGAACCGCCGCGAGGTCTTCCGCGACGGCCAGGAGATCCAGCTGGCGCCGAAGGAGTTCGCGGTGCTGGAGGTGCTGATGCGCAGTGAGGGCGCCGTCGTGTCGGCCGAGCAGCTGCTCGAAAAGGCGTGGGACGAGAACACCGACCCGTTCACGAACGTCGTCCGCGTCACCGTCATGACGCTGCGCCGCAAGCTCGGCGAGCCGCCGGTCATCGTCACGGTGCCCGGCTCCGGCTACCGGATCTGACGCGCCATGGCCTCCACTCCGGTGCCGCCCGCGGCGCCGCCGAAACCGACCTGGGACCCGAGGGAGCAGGAACCCTCGTTCCCCTGGCTGCGCCCGACCATCCGGATACGGCTCACCCTGCTGTACGGCGGCATGTTCCTGATCGCGGGCATTCTGCTGCTCTCGATCATCTACCTGCTCGCCGCCCAGGCGCTCACGGTCGGCAGCGACCTGCCCTTCAAGATCGTCAGCGGCAGCGTCGAGAGCGCGGTGTGCAGCAACCTGCGGGAGCTGCCCAGCAACCCCTCGCCGGAGCAGTTCAACGCGGCCATGAACGCCTGCGTCAACCACCAGCGCCAGCAGGCGCTCGACCAGCTGCTCAGCCGCTCGCTGCTCGCCCTGCTCGGGCTGAGCATCATCGCCTTCGCGTTCGGTTACGCGATGGCGGGCCGCGTCCTCTCGCCGCTGGGCAGGATCACCCGTACCGCTCGCAGGGTGGCCGGCAGCGACCTGACCCGGCGGATCGAGCTGGACGGCCCCGACGACGAGCTCAAGGAGCTCGCCGACACCTTCGACGAGATGCTGGACCGCCTGGAGCGGGCGTTCACCGCTCAGCAGCGGTTCGTGGGCAACGCGTCGCACGAGCTGCGCACGCCGCTCGCGATCAACAGGACGCTGCTGGAGGTCCACCTCTCCGACCCCGGCGCGCCCCCCGAGCTCCAGCAGCTCGGCAAGACGCTCCTGGCCACCAACGAGCGCAGCGAGCAGCTCGTGGAGGGGCTGCTGCTGCTCGCCCGCAGCGACAACCAGATCGTCGAGCGCAAGCCGGTGGACCTGGCCGAGGTCGCCTCGCGCGCCATCGACCAGGCGCACGGCGAGGCGGCGGCGAAGGGCGTCGAGATCCGCGGCGAGCGCGCGCCCGCCGTCGTGCAGGGCAATGGCGTACTGCTGGAGCGGATCGCCCTCAACCTGGTGCAGAATGCCGTGCGCTACAACGTCCCGCAGGACGGCTGGGTCGAGGTCACCACCGAGAGCCGGCACGGCCAGGCACTCCTGGTGGTCTCGAACACGGGGCCAGTGGTTCCCGCGTACGAGATCGACAACCTCTTCGAGCCGTTCCGGCGCCTGCGCACGGAGCGCACCGGCAGCGACAAGGGCGTAGGTCTCGGCCTCTCGATCGCGCGTAGCGTCGCGAGGGCCCACGGAGGCCGTATCATCGCGGAGCCCCGCGAGGGCGGTGGCCTCGTGATGCGTGTGACGCTCCCGGTCTGAGACGTTTCGCGCAGCCACGCGGTTGTTCGCTTTAAGCGGAATTTTCTGGACCCGGCACGAGTCGGTCTGTGTGTGATCGATCACAGACTCGATTTTCCGGCCATCCACTCTCCGTGATCGCGGACCTCCCCGGAAAACCGGGAAAAGTCCGGGTTTCCTGGGGGTGAGATAACGGGAAGTACACGAGGTGGCGCTCGTGAAGTGCGACATTCGGACCGTGTACGGTCCCGATCGCCATCCAAACCGATCACTCCTGAGGGGATCGGTTGGGTGTCGATTGAGTAACAGACCTTGATGTGAGGCAAAATCTCCGCCTCAGGTCGGGCACAAGTCCGGCCTCTCACGCGTTACGTGCGCTGAGACACCGCAACTACCCAGAGGGGGAGAGCGACAGTGGCAACGGATTACGACACCCCACGCAAGACCGATGACGACGTCGAATCGGACAGCCTTGAAGAGCTCAAGGGACGTCGGAACGACAAGTCGACATCGGCCGTCGACGTGGACGAATTCGAGGCGGCGGAAGGGCTTGAACTGCCCGGCGCCGACCTTTCCAACGAAGAGCTCGCCGTTCGCGTCCTGCCCAAGCAGGCCGACGAGTTCACCTGCATGACCTGCTTCCTGGTGCACCACCGCTCCCAGCTGGCCAGGGAGAAGAACGGTCAGCCGATCTGCCGCGACTGCGACTAGGCGGGGCCGGCCGTGGCAGGCGCGACACCGCCCAGGAGGAAGCGCTTCCGGCGCAAGGATTCCCCGGAGGCGCCGCAAGGCGTGAGCGCGGCCGTCGGCGCACGTGACGACGAGCGGGGCCCGACGGCCTCGCTCGAAGCGGCGGAAGGGCCCACTGTGCGGGCCCGGCGTCTGGCGGCTGTCAGGCAGGGCGTACGGAAGGGCGGCCAGGGCGCGAAAGCCGGCATCGGCTATCTCGCCGACCGGGTCATCGACCTCGCGCCGCGCGTTCCCGTGCGCGACCTGCCGACCCTGCGCAAGCAGTTCCCGGGCCTCGGCCCGGAGCAGCTCGCCGACAAACTGGTGGCGGGTGCGGCCAACGGCACCTCCACCGTGGGGGCGGGCATCGGCGCGGCGGCCATGCTGCCCGTACCCCCCGCGATGCCGGCCGAGCTGGCTGCCGAGGTCACCGGCGTCGCCGCGATCGAGCTGAAGCTCATCGCGGAGTTGCACGAGGTCTACGGCATGCGGCCGCCCGGCGGGCTCGCCCAGCGCAGCACCGCCTACCTCACCTCCTGGACACAGGAGCGAGGGATCGACGTGACCAAACCGGCCACGTACAACACGGCGCTCGGCACTCAGATGAAGCGCCAGCTGCGCCAGCAGATCATGAAACGCATGGTCCGCAATCTGCCGAACCTCATGCCGTTCATGGTCGGCGCCGCCGTCGGCGCCGTGATGAACCGCCGCGACACCAGAAAGCTCGCCGAGCGCATCCGCAAGGACCTGCGCGACATGCAGGTCCCCTGGGACGCGCTGCCCGAGCTGCCGCCCCTGGAACCGCCCATGGAGCCTCGGGCCGAGCCGAAGCCCGGCCGCAAGGAGCTGGGAAGCTAGCCCGCCCGTACGGCCGCGAGAGCCGCCGCCAGGCCCTCGGGGTCGCGCGTCGAGAGGTAGAGGTACGGCGTCGGGTCGGCCGGGTCGGTGACCTCCACGCGCAGCGCCCCCGGGATGTAGCTGCGCAGCAGCATGTGGGCGCGCGTATCGGCCTTGTACGACCGCCAGGCGCGGGCCTCGTCGGCGTCCAGCACCTCGGCCTCGCCGAGCGCGGAGACCGGGATACGGGCGTCGCCGACGATCAGCGCGTCCCCGACCACCCGGATCCGCTGGGAGCCGTACGAACTCACCCCGGCCGCGGCGAGCGCGCCCGCCGCGACGATCCCGCCCAGCATCGGCAGGAGACCCAGGGGCATCAGTATCAGCCCGCCCGAGACACCGATGAGTCCGGCGATGATCCACCAGGAGCGGGGCGCGGTGAGACGTTCTGCGTACTGCGGGGCGGAAGGCTGCATGAAACCAAGCTTGGCACGGCGCGACCTGCGCGTACCCGCGCGGGTAAGGTCTGCGCCTGTGAGTACTGAGAACTCCCGGGAGACGGCCCCCGGGCCCGCGGCCCTCAAGCCCCCGGCCGACGCCATAGCCCCGGTCAGGCACCCCGACGCACCGCCGCCCGGCGAGCTGCTCGGCGCGCACTACGAGCACTGCTTCGGCTGCGGCGGGGGCCAGCCCCACGGGCTGCACCTCCAGGCCCGCGCCGGTGAGGGCGTGCGCGTCTCGGCCGAGTTCACGGTCAAGGCCGCCCACCAGGGCGCCCCCGGCCTCGCACACGGCGGCGTACTGGCCACGGCGCTCGACGAGACGCTCGGCTCGCTGAACTGGCTGCTGCGGGTCATCGCGGTGACCGGCCGGCTGGAGACCGATTTCGTACGTCCCGTGCCGGTGGACACCGTGCTGCACCTCGACGCCGAGGTGACCGCGGTGCACGGCCGCAAGATCTACTCCACGGCGACCGGACGGATCGGCGGCCCCGACGGCCCCGTGGCGGTCCGCGCCGACGCCCTCTTCATCGAAGTCAAGGTCGACCACTTCATCGAGAACGGACGCCCGGAGGAGATCCGGGCGGCGATGGCCGACCCCGATCAGGTCAGGCGCACCCGCGCCTTCGAGGTGAACCCGTGACCCGTAATCCTGTCGACGTGCTGATCCGCCGGGTCGACCCCGACGTACCCCTTCCTTCGTACGGACATCCGGGCGACGCGGGAGCCGACCTGGTCACCACGGAGGCCGCCGAACTCGCTCCCGGTGAGCGTGCGGTGCTTCCGACCGGGGTGTCTGTCGCGCTGCCTGACGGGTACGCGGCCTTCGTGCACCCGCGATCCGGTCTCGCCGCCCGCTGTGGAGTCGCCCTCGTGAATGCCCCGGGGACGGTGGATGCCGGGTACCGTGGGGAAATCAAGGTGATCGTGGTCAATCTCGACCCGCGTGAAAGCGTGCGGTTCGAGCGCTTCGACCGGATTGCCCAACTGGTCGTCCAACAGGTCGAGAAGGTGCGCTTCCACGAGGTCGCGGAGCTTCCCGGCTCGGCGCGGGCCGAGGGGGGCTTCGGTTCCACCGGCGGTCATGCCGCCGTGGACGGCCGGGCGGGTGGGAATCGATACGCATCGGTCGTATCCGACCGGGAAGGACAGTGACGTGTTCGGACGTCGCAAGAAGAGCGAATCCGCCACGGATGTGGCGGGCGAGGCCGAGCAGGTCGTCGACGACGTCGAGCCTGACGAGGCCGCGGACGGCGACGGGTCGGTACGCAGGGTGAACCTGCCACCGGCACCCCGCCCGGACGGTCCGTGGGACGTGTCCGAGGTGATGGAACCCGGCGAGGGCCGGGTCGACCTGGGCGGCATGTTCGTGCCCGGGGTCGAGGGCATGGAACTGCGGGTCGAGGTCGCGGGCGACGCGATCGTCGCGGCGACGGTCGTACTGCGCGACAGCGCCGTACAGCTCCAGGCCTTCGCGGCGCCCAAGAAGGAAGGCATCTGGGGCGAGGTCCGCGAGGAGATCGCGTCGGGCATCACCCAGCAGGGCGGCGTCATCGACGAGATCGAGGGTCCGCTGGGCTGGGAGCTGCGGGCCCAGGTGCCCGTACAGCTGCCGGACGGCACGGGCGGCGTGCAGATGGTGCGCTTCGTCGGTGTCGACGGGCCGCGCTGGTTCCTGCGCGGAGTGATCTCCGGTCAGGGCGCGGTGCAGCCGGAGGCCGCGGGCGTGCTGGAGCACGTTTTCAAGGACACCGTGGTCGTACGGGGCGAGGGGCCGATGGCCCCGCGTGACCCGATCGTCCTCAAGCTGCCGGACGACGCGCAGATGGTGCCCGAGGGCGTCCAGCAGGAGGAGCAGGAAGGCTCGCGCTTCTCCGGCGGGATGGGACAGCTGCAGCGCGGTCCGGAGATCACGGAAGTGCACTGACCCGGGGCTGACCCGAAACTGACGTGGCCGGTGGGCCGCACTCCCCTTTGGGAGTGCGGCCCACCGGCTTTTCTGCTGGTCGGAGCGGTTCCGTATGGATCACGTCAAGGCGGCGCCCGTGGCCGTAAGGGAGGCGTCAACACAGGGCCCGGGCGCTTTTGGAGGAGGTTTCCTCGGGAGGTCAGACAATCCGTAACTCTTCTAGGAGCACACGATGGCCGACGTGGCCTTCGTCGTCACCGCGCTCACGGTCTTCGCGCTGGTGGCAGTCATCGCCAAGGGGGTGGCGAAGGTGTGACAGCCGAGAACATCGTCGGCCTGGTCGTGGCCGTCTCCCTGCTGGGCTGTCTCGTCCTCGCCCTTGTGTACCCGGAGAGGTTCTGAGCCCCGCCATGAGTCCTGTCCTCGCCGGCGTACTCCAGCTGCTCGCGCTCGTCGTGGCGCTGGGCCTGGTGTACCGGCCCCTCGGTGATCACATGGCCCGCGTCTACTCCTCGCCGAAGCATCTGCGGGCCGAGAGCGGTGTCGGCTACCCGCTCGTCGTCACCGGCGCCGCGCAGGCCCTGTTCCCCGACAAGGCCAACGGCTCCGAGGTCACGTCCGGGGGCAGGGTCGTCGGCTCCGAGCTGATCGGGCAGCGGTACGACCTGCCGCTGCGGGAGGCTCAGGAGACGCCCGGCCCGGACCTGAGGTGGTTCCAGCCGCGCCCGTCCAACGGGCTCGGTGCCAACAGCGTCAACACCCCGTACAAGCTCATCGTTTCCGGGGCGACCAACCGCTCCGGCGACAACAAGGAGCTGATCGCCTGGGTCAAGGACGCGAAGGCGGCCGTCGTCAGGGACAACTCCACGGCCGGCCACCGGGTCGACCCCTCGGACGTGCCGGCCGAGGCCGTCACTTCGTCCGGCTCCGGGCTCGACCCGCACATCTCACCGCAGTACGCCGCCCTCCAGGCGCACCGGGTCGCGGAGAGGAACGGGCTCGACGCCGGGCGGGTCGAGAAGCTGGTCGCGGACCACACCGAAGGGCGGACCCTCGGCTTCATGGGGGAGCCCCGGGTGAACGTTCTCGCACTCAACATCGCGCTCAAGGAGCTCGCGGCCGCTCGGGCCAAGGACTGACTACGTCGGATGGCGGCGGCGGGCGTCAGAGTTGCGTCAATACGCACCTGAAGTCTGCCCCCGCGTCCGTTTTGCCTGGAGACAGCGCAGACAATGGGGCCATGGGACGCGGCAAGCTTCGGATATACCTGGGTGCGGCGCCCGGTGTCGGCAAGACGTACGCCATGCTGTCCGAGGCCCACCGGCGCGTGGAGCGCGGCACCGACTGCGTCGTCGCCTTCGTCGAGCACCACGACAGGCCGCGTACCGAAGTGATGCTGAACGGCTTGGAGCAGGTCCGGCGGCGCGAGATCGAATACCGCGGCTCCGTCTTCGCCGAGATGGACGTCGATACCGCCCTCGAACGCCGACCCGCCGTCGCCCTGGTCGACGAACTCGCCCACACCAACGTCCCCGGATCGCGCAACGCCAAGCGCTGGCAGGACGTCGAAGAACTGCTCCAGGCCGGCATCGACGTCATCTCGACCGTCAACATCCAGCACCTCGAGTCCCTCGGCGACGTCGTCGAGTCGATAACCGGCGTACGGCAGCGCGAGACCGTACCCGACGAGGTCGTACGGCGCGCCGACCAGATCGAGCTGGTCGACATGTCGCCCCAGGCCCTGCGCCGCCGCATGGCCCACGGCAACATCTACAAGCCCGACAAGCTCGACGCCGCCCTGTCCCACTACTTCAGGCCCGGCAACCTCACCGCACTGCGCGAGCTGGCGCTCCTGTGGGTCGCCGACCGCGTCGACGAATACCTCCAGCAGTACCGCGGCGAGCACAACATCCGCTCCACCTGGCAGGCCCGCGAGCGCATCGTCGTCGGCCTCACCGGCGGACCCGAGGGCCGTACGCTCATCCGCCGCGCCTCGCGCATGGCCGCCAAGGGCTCCGGCAGCGAGATCCTCGCCGTCTACATCGCCCGCAGCGACGGCCTGACCTCCGCCTCGCCCAAGGAACTCGCCGTACAGCGGACTCTCGTCGAGGACCTCGGCGGAACCTTCCACCACGTCATAGGCGACGACGTGCCCTCCGCACTGCTGGAGTTCGCGCGTGGCGTCAACGCCACCCAGATCGTGCTCGGCTCCAGCCGCCGCAAGGCCTGGCAGTACATCTTCGGGCCCGGCGTCGGCGCCACCGTGGCCCGCGAGTCCGGGCCCGACCTGGACGTCCACATCGTCACCCACGACCACGTCGCCAAGGGGCGCGGCCTGCCGGTCGCCCGCGGTGCCCGCCTGGGGCGGGCCCGGATCGTCTCCGGCTGGCTGGTCGGCGTGGCCGCGCCCGTCATGCTCTCCCTACTGCTCACGAGCATGGAGCACGGCCCGGGGCTCGCCAACAACGTGCTCCTCTTCCTCTTCCTCACCGTGGTCGCAGCCCTCCTCGGCGGGCTGCTGCCCGCGCTCGCGTCGGCCGCCGTGGGATCGCTGCTGCTGAACTACTACTTCACGCCGCCCACCCACACCCTGACGATCAACGACCCGAAGAACCTCGTCGCCATCGTGATCTTCTTCGCGGTGGCCGTCTCGGTCGCCTCCGTGGTCGACCTGGCGGCCCGTCGCACCCACCAGGCCGCCCGGCTGCGCGCCGAGTCCGAGATCCTCTCCTTCCTCGCGGGCAGCGTCCTGCGCGGCGAGACCACCCTGGACGCCCTGCTGGAGCGGGTCCGCGAGACCTTCGCCATGGAGTCGGTGGGGCTGCTCGAACGCGCGAGTGACGTCGATCCCTGGACCTGCGCCGGCAGCGTCGGTCCCCGGCCCGTCGCCCGCCCCGAGGACGCCGACGTGGACATGCCCGTCGGCGACCACATGGCGCTCGCGCTCTCCGGGCGCGTGCTGCCGGCGGAGGACCGGCGGGTACTCGGCGCCTTCGCCGCCCAGGCGGCCGTCGTACTGGACAGACAGCGCCTGGTGGGGGAGGCCGAGGGGGCGCGCAAGCTCGCCGAGGGCAACCGCATCCGCACCGCCCTGCTCGCCGCCGTCAGCCATGACCTGCGTACGCCGCTGGCCGCAATCAAGGCCGCCGTGTCGTCCCTGCGCTCCGACGACGTGGCCTGGTCGGAGGCGGACGAGGCCGAACTGCTCGCGGGCATCGAGGACGGCGCGGACCGCCTCGACCACCTCGTCGGCAATCTCCTCGACATGTCGAGGCTCCAGACCGGGACCGTGACCCCGCTCATCCGCGAGACCGACCTCGACGAAGTCGTCCCGATGGCGCTCGTCGGCGTACCCGCCGAGAGCGTCGGCCTCGACATCCCGGAGAGCCTTCCCATGGTGGCCGTCGACCGTGGGCTGCTGGAGCGGGCCGTCGCCAACATCGTCGAGAACGCCGTCAAGTACAGCCCCGGCGACGCCCCCGTCTCCGTCGCCGCCAGCGCGCTCGGCGACCGGGTCGAGCTGCGCGTCGCGGACCGCGGGCCCGGCGTCCCCGACGACGGCAAAGACCGGATATTCGAACCGTTCCAGCGCTACGGGGACGCCCCGCGCGGCGCCGGCGTGGGCCTCGGCCTCGCCGTCGCCCGCGGCTTCGTCGAGTCCATGGGCGGGACCCTGACCGCAGAGGACACGCCCGGGGGCGGCATGACGATGGTCCTCACGCTCAAGGCGGTCCGCGGGCACGTGCCGCTGCGCCCGGAACCGCCCGCCCGGGTCACCTCGTGAACGTGACCCCGCCCGTCATTTCGTTCCGTACACCCCCGCAGAAAGGCAGGCACTCCATGACCCGGGTGCTCGTGGTCGACGACGAGCCGCAGATCGTACGCGCCCTCGTGATCAACCTGAAGGCGCGCAAGTACGAAGTCGACGCGGCCCCCGACGGCGCGACCGCGCTCCGGCTCGCCGCCGCCCGGCATCCCGACGTGGTCGTCCTGGACCTCGGCCTGCCCGACATGGACGGTGTGGAGGTGATCAAGGGGCTGCGCGGCTGGACCCGCGTACCGATCCTCGTGCTCTCCGCCCGCCACACCTCCGACGAGAAGGTCGAGGCGCTCGACGCCGGGGCCGACGACTACGTCACCAAGCCGTTCGGCATGGACGAGCTGCTGGCCAGGCTTCGCGCGGCGGTCCGCAGGGCCGAGCCGGCCGGCGCCGCCGAGGACGACGTGATAGTCGACGCGGGCGACTTCACCGTCGACCTGGCCGCGAAGAAGGTGCACCGGGAGGGAAAGGACGTACGGCTGACTCCCACCGAATGGCACCTGCTGGAGGTGCTCGTACGCAATACGGGCCGCCTCGTCAGCCAGAAGCAGCTCCTCCAGGAGGTCTGGGGCCCCTCGTACGGCACCGAGACCAACTACCTGCGGGTCTACATGGCGCAGCTGCGCCGCAAGCTGGAGGCCGACCCCTCGCACCCCAGGCACTTCGTCACCGAACCCGGCATGGGATACCGCTTCGAACGGTGATCCGTGCGGGCCCTCTCCCCGGTACCCTTCGTGTATGAGTGCCGTACCACGTTCGGAGAAGCCCGCGGGCCGGTTCCGCCGGATGCTCGACCGGCTGTCCACCTCGCAGGAGGACCTGCATTCCGCGGAGCTGCAGGAGGACGCCCAGGCCGCGGGATGCTCACGCATCTGCGACTGCGACGACCGGCAGGTGGTGAAGGTGACTGGTACGTTGCGCACGGTCACCCTGCGTCCGCGGGCCGGTGTGCCCGCCCTCGAGGCGGAGCTGTTCGACGGCACGGCGCCCCTGGACGTCGTGTGGCTGGGCCGCCGTTCCATCGTGGGCATAGAACCGGGCCGCAGACTCATAGCCTCCGGCCGGGTCTCCATGAGCCACGGCCGCCGGGTGCTTTTCAATCCCAAATACGAGCTCCGACCGCTCGGACAGGAGTAGCGGGTGACGTCTCTCGACAAGCCGACCGCGACGGATCAGATCAGCGAACAGACCGAAGCAGGAGCCGGAGCCCCTCATGACGCGAAGGCCGTGACGGAGGCCGCGCTGTTCGAGGCCTTCGGCGGCCTGCGGGGCATGGTGGAGACCGTGCTCCCCGGTCTGCTGTTCGTCACGATCTTCACGATCAACAAGGACCTGCACATCTCGGCCATCGCGGCGCTCGCGGTGTCCTTGGTGCTCGTCGCCGTACGGTTGATCCGCCGGGACACGGTCAAGCACGCCTTCAGCGGTGTCTTCGGCGTCGCCTTCGGTGTCGTCTTCGCGATGATGACCGGCAACGCCAAGGACTTCTACCTGCCGGGCATGATCTACACCCTGGGCCTCGCCCTCGCGTACATCGTGACCACGCTCGCGGGCGTCCCGCTGATCGGCCTGATCCTCGGCCCGATCTTCAAGGAGAACCTCTCCTGGCGTACGCGCAATCCGGGACGCAAGAAGGCGTACGCCAAGGCGAGCTGGGCCTGGGGCCTGATCCTGCTCGGCAAGTGCGCGATCCTCTTCCCGCTGTACTGGTGGGCCGACACCACCCAGCTCGGCTGGGTCCTGGTCGCGCTGAAGATCCCGCCGTTCCTGCTCGCGGTGTACCTGACGTGGGTCTTCCTGGCGAAGGCTCCGCCGCCCATCGACGTGTTCGCGGAGATGGAGGCGCAGGAGAAGGCCGAGAAGGCCGAGAAGGAGCGCAAGGCGGCGGCCGCTGCCGCCGCGGCGCAGCGCGAGGTCTGATTTCCCGTACGTATGTGAGTGGGGCCCGGAACCGTCAACGGTTCCGGGCCCCACTCACATACTCGGTACGTACCGCCGTCAGCTCGCCGCGTCTTCCTTGCGGACCGACAGCAGGTCCTCCAGCTGCTCCTCGCGCGCCTGGGCTGCCACGAACAGCAGCTCGTCGCCCGCTTCCAGGGTCTCCTCAGGGCTCGGCGTCAGCACGCGCGAACCGCGGATGATGGTGACCAGCGAGGTGTCCTCGGGCCAGTCGACGTCCCCGACCTGCGTGCCGGCCAGTGCCGACTCGGGCGGCAGCGTCAGCTCGACGAGGTTGGCGTCGCCGTGGCTGAAGCGGAGCAGCCGTACGAGATCGCCCACGCTCACCGCCTCCTCGACCAGCGCCGACATCAGGCGCGGAGTCGAGACCGCGACGTCGACGCCCCAGGCCTCGGTGAACAGCCACTCGTTCTTGGGGTTGTTGACGCGGGCGACGACCCTCGGCACGCCGTACTCGGTCTTCGCGAGCAGCGAGACGACCAGGTTGACCTTGTCGTCACCGGTCGCCGCGATCACCACGTTGCAGCGCTGGAGCGCCGCCTCGTCGAGCGAGGTGATCTCGCAGGCGTCGGCCAGCAGCCACTCGGCGAGCGGTACGCGCTCCACCGAGATGGCGGTCGGCGCCTTGTCGATGAGCAGGATCTCGTGGCCGTTCTCCAGCAGCTCGCCCGCGATGGAACGCCCCACCGCTCCGGCTCCGGCAATAGCGACCCTCATGCGTGACCGCCTTCCTCGGGGCCCTGCGAGCAGGCCGCCTCGACCTTCGCGATCTCTTCCGTACGCATCATCACGTGGACGAGATCGCCCTCCTGGAGCACGGTCTGGGAAGTCGGCAGTACGGCCTCGCCCAGCCGGGTGAGGAAGGCGACGCGTACGCCGGTCTCCTCCTGGAGCCGGCTGATCTTGTGCCCGATCCAGGCGGGGGAGGTGTGCACCTCGGCGAGCTGGACACCGCCGCTCGGGTCGCGCCACAGCGGCTCGGCCCCCGACGGCAGCAGCCGGCGCATCATCTGGTCGGCGGTCCAGCGGACCGTGGCGACCGTGGGGATGCCCAGGCGCTGGTAGACCTCGGCGCGGCGCGGGTCGTAGATACGGGCCGCGACGTTCTCGATGGCGAACATCTCGCGGGCCACCCGGGCCGCGATGATGTTGGAGTTGTCGCCGCTGCTCACCGCCGCGAAGGCGCCGGCGTCCTCGATGCCCGCCTCGCGGAGGGTGTCCTGGTCGAAGCCGACCCCGGTGACCCGGCGGCCGCCGAAACCGGAACCCAGGCGGCGGAAGGCCGTGGGGTCCTGGTCGATGACCGCGACCGTGTGCCCCTGTTGCTCCAAGTTCTGCGCGAGAGCGGCTCCCACTCGCCCGCAGCCCATGATGACGACGTGCATCGTCCCGTTACCCCGCACTCCTGGTCGCCCGGCTGACCTGCCCAAACACCCTGCTCACATCTTCCTTCTCGGCTCACCGGGGGTGGCGCGGACACCAGTGCCCGCACTGCCTCGCCCCTGTCTTCGTCCACCGTAGCGGCAACGCCGAACGTGCCATCGATCACGTCCGGCCTGAGCCGCGCGTTCAGGTTCCGTAAAAGTGGGGGTGGTGGTTGGGCGGTGTCCTTTTCGAACGCTTACGATCCTCTCCGTGTCCAAACTGACCGACGTGCCCAAACGGATCCTGATCGGCCGGGCGCTGCGCAGCGACAGGCTGGGAGAAACCCTCCTCCCCAAGCGCATCGCACTTCCCGTCTTCGCCTCCGACCCGCTCTCATCCGTGGCGTACGCACCGGGAGAAGTACTTCTGGTGCTCTCCATCGCGGGTGTGTCGGCCTACCACTTCAGCCCATGGATCGCGGTCGCCGTCGTGGTGCTCATGTTCACCGTGGTGGCCTCGTATCGCCAGAACGTGCACGCCTACCCGAGCGGGGGCGGCGACTACGAGGTCGCCAACACCAACCTCGGCCCCAAGGCGGGACTGACCGTCGCCAGCGCCCTGCTCGTCGACTACGTCCTCACGGTCGCCGTGTCGATCTCGTCGGGAGTGGAAAACCTCGGTTCGGCGATCCCCTTCGTCGTCGAGAACAAGGTGCTGTGCGCCATCGGCATAATCGTGCTGCTGACGCTCATGAACCTGCGCGGTGTGAAGGAGTCGGGCAAGCTCTTCGCGATCCCGACGTACGTCTTCGTGTCGGGCGTCTTCATCATGATCGCCTGGGGTGCGTACCGCTCCGTCGTCATGGGCGACACCATGCACGCGCCGACCTCCGACTTCGAGATCAAGCCCGAGCACCAGGGCCTGGCCGGCTTCGCCCTCGTCTTCCTGCTGCTGCGCGCCTTCTCGTCCGGCTGTGCGGCGCTCACGGGTGTCGAGGCGATCAGCAACGGTGTGCCCGCCTTCCGCAAGCCGAAGAGCAAGAACGCCGCCTCGACGCTCGCCCTGATGGGCGCTCTGGCCGTCACGATGTTCTGCGGCATCATCGGGCTCGCCATGGCCACCGACGTGAAGATGGCCGAGAACCCGGCGAAGGATCTGATCCACAATGGCGTCGCCGTGGGCGCGGGCTATGTCCAGGACCCGGTGATCTCGCAGGTCGCGGCCGCCGTGTTCGGTGACGGCACGTTCTTCTTCATCCTGCTCGCGGCGGCCACCGCGCTCGTTCTCTTCCTGGCCGCCAACACGGCGTACAACGGCTTCCCGCTGCTCGGCTCGATCCTCGCGCAGGACCGCTACCTGCCGCGCCAGCTGCACACCCGCGGCGACCGCCTCGCCTTCTCGAACGGCATCGTGCTGCTCGCGGGCGCGGCCATCCTGCTCGTCTGGATCTACGGCGCCGACTCGACCAAGCTGATCCAGCTCTACATCGTCGGCGTCTTCGTCTCCTTCACGCTCAGCCAGATCGGCATGGTCCGGCACTGGAACCGCCACCTGAGGACCGAGAAGGACCAGGCCAAGCGGCGCCGCATGATCCGCTCGCGCGCGATCAACACCTTCGGCGCCTTCTTCACGGGCCTGGTGCTCGTCGTCGTACTGGCCACCAAGTTCACGCACGGCGCGTGGGTAGCGCTGCTCGGCATGGTGATCTTCTACGGGACGATGAGCGCGATCCGTAAGCACTACGACCGCGTCTCCGAGGAGATCGCGGCCGACGAGGGCCCGTCCGACGACAGTGTGCGCCCCTCGCGCGTCCACTCCATCGTCCTGGTCTCCAAGGTCCACAAGCCGACGCTGCGGGCGCTGGCCTTCGCCAAGCTGACGCGCTCCGACCGGCTGGAGGCGCTCAGCATCAGCGTCGACCCGGCCGAGACGAAGGCGCTCAAGGAGGAGTGGGAGCGGCGCGGCATCAATGTGCCGCTGAAGATCCTGGACTCGCCGTACCGCGAGATCACGCGACCGATCATCGATTACGTGAAGAGCCTGCGGCGGGAGAGCCCGCGGGACGCGATCAGCGTCTACATCCCGGAGTACGTGGTCGGCCACTGGTACGAGCACCTGCTGCACAACCAGAGCGCGCTGCGGCTCAAGGGCCGGCTGCTGTTCACGCCGGGTGTGATGGTGACCTCGGTGCCGTACCAGCTCCAGTCGTCGGAGCTCGCGAAGGCGCGGGCGAAGAAGCGCCAGGACTGGAACGCGCCCGGTGCGGTGCGGCGGGGTCCGGTGGACGACCGCCGCCCGAAGGAGCCCAGCGCCAAGCGCTGACACCTCCTCTCACTTCGCTGTGGTGAACGGCCGGACGACACCCACGTAGACTGGTGGGCTGAAGTCCGGCCGTACCCCTTTGATCTCTGGAGCCACCCCGTCATGCAGTCAGAATCCAAGGAAACGGCCGACAACTCCCTTGTCGGCACCGAGTACGAGGTCGAGGTCGGCCCGGTCGCCCACGGCGGTCACTGCATCGCCCGTACCGACGAGGGCCGGGTGCTGTTCGTACGGCACACGCTGCCCGGCGAGAAGGTCCGCGCCCGCGTGACGGACGGCGGCGAGACCTCCCGCTACCTGCGCGCCGACGCGGTCGAGGTCATAGAGGCGTCGAAGGACCGCATCGAGGCGCCGTGCCCGTACGCCGGACCCGGCATGTGCGGCGGCTGCGACTGGCAGCACGCCAAGCCGGGCGCCCAGCGACGGCTCAAGGGCGAGGTCGTCGCGGAGCAGCTCATGCGGCTCGCCGGCCTCACGCCGGAGGAGGCGGGCTGGGACGGCACCGTCATGCCGGCCCCCGGCGACAAGCTGCCCCAGGGCGAGGTGCCGGCGTGGCGCACGCGCGTGCAGTACGCCATCGACTCCGACGGCCGGGCCGGACTGCGCAAGCACCGCTCGCACGACGTACAGCCCATCGACCACTGCATGATCGCCGCACCGGGCGTCAGCGAGCTGGGCATCGAGAAGCAGGACTGGCCCCAGATGGCGTCGGTCGAGGCGATCGCCGCCACCGGCTCGAACGACCGCCAGGTCGTCCTCACGCCGCAGCCCGGCGGCCGGCTCCCGCTCGTCGAGCTGGACAAGCCGGTCTCGGTCCTGCGCGTCGAGGAGAAGGACGGCGGGGTACACCGGGTGCACGGCCGCGCCTTCACGCGCGAGCGGGCGGACGGCCGTACGTACCGCGTCGGCATGGGCGGCTTCTGGCAGGTCCACCCGCAGGGTCCCGACACCCTGATCAAGGCCGTCATGCAGGGCCTGATGCCGAGGAAGGGCGAGTCCGCGCTCGACCTGTACTGCGGCGTGGGCCTCTTCGCGGGCGCGATCGCCGAACGCATCGGCGACAAGGGCGCGGTGCTCGGCATCGAGACCTCCAAGCGCGCGGTCGAGGACGCCAGGCACAACCTGCAGGACATGGAGTACGTACGCATCGAGCAGGGCAAGGTCGAGCAGGTGCTGCCGCGCACGGGCATCACCGAGACCGACCTGATCGTCCTGGACCCGCCGCGCGCGGGCGCGGGCAAGCAGACGGTGAAGCACCTGGCGTCGCTGGGCGCCCGCCGCATCGCGTACGTCGCGTGCGACCCGGCGGCGCTGGCCCGGGACCTGGCGTACTTCCGCGAGGCGGGCTACAAGCCGCGCACGCTGCGGGCGTTCGACCTGTTTCCGATGACGCACCACGTGGAGTGCGTGGCGATTCTGGAGCCGGTCCGAGAGGGCGTCTGACCTGCAGTTTTTGGGGAATGACCGTCGGTTCAACCTGTTTCCGGTGGTCGCAACAGGTGGACGTGGAGAACGCTGCCTGAGCTGCGGTTTCCGGTGCTCCGGTGGCGGTTTGCGCGCGGGCGGCAGCGATTCCTGACGCACGGATGACGCACGTCCTGATGGGGTGTCAGCTGCGATTCGAGTGCTGCTGGTTCATGGCTGGCTGCTGGCCGGTTTCGGCAGCCGGGCTGCGTGTTGACGTGGGTCAGCCGCTCTCCAGAGGTGCGGCCGGGAGGTTGTCGAGAACACTGAGACCGTCAGTGTCGGCGTGTGCTCCGAGGTGTCGAGCCGGAGCCCGATGCGCGGAGTCTCCGCCCGCAAGGCGTGGTCGAGTGCCTCGGCCGTCCAGGCGCCGTACCCGGCCTTCGGGCGCGCGGCCTCTCTGGCCCGCACGACCGCGATCGCGGGGGCCAGCACGACGACGAACAGCGGTCGGGTGTGCACCTTGGCGACATACCGGGTCAGGGCGCGGGTCATCCACGCGCAGTTGGAAGTGCCAGGCCATCTTGCCCTTTGAGGTGAGGCGATGGCTGTGGCTTCCGCGAGCTGCCAAGTGCTGGTGAAAAGGACGTTGACCTGCCCAGCTCCTGCCATCTGAGCTCGGTCTGATGTCGGCACGCGGGTGTGCCCGATATGAGTCACTGCCCATCATCGCAAAGTGACGAAAGTGCTTCCGGAATGTTCCGTGTCGGCGTACCCTGCGGGAATTACCGCACGTCAGACCGCAGCGGTCTGAAGCGCGGCGGAGGTGTCATGGGTGGGGACCCGTATGTAGCAGCAACGGTTGACGAACGTGGGGGGCCGGAGGTGTCATCGACGCCCCGCGATAGGGCGCTCGTGCCTCATCCGTACGGTGACCGGCCTCTGTTGACCTCTGCAATGACGCAAGGCTATGACGCCGTACCCGACGAAGAACGGGATCGGTTGCGGCGCTATCTGGAAGCGGTTGTCGTGGCCCGCCCGGCGCCCGTGCACACTGCCGTTGCCTTCAACGCCGTGTACTTCGGGTACGACCTCGGCGGCGACGGCTACGGCGGCAGCCCGCTCTGTCTCGACGACTTCCCTGTGATCACCTTCGGCGAGTGCGCCCCCGTGCTCCCGGTCGGTGCAATGGTGTGTGTCGCCACCGGGTCGGACCCGTTGTACGCCGAGATCGTCTATCGGGAGGGTGCCCACCCAGAGGCGGGCACCCTCGGTGACGTACCCGCCTGGGTGTCGGGGGCGCCTGCAGGGGCCGAGGGTCCAGGGAGGCCGGGAGGCGGCGCCGCGCCACGGCGAAGGGAGCTCCTGGTCCCGGATCTCCATGCCTTCGGCCCGGCTCTGAGCCTGTCATCGGCCCAGCTCCTCCGCTTACGCACGCGCCGGCGCTGGATCAACGAGGACGGGCATGTCGTCGTCTACGTCTGCTACCCGTCTCCGGAGGCGGCATGGCGCGACGACCTGACGGCCTATGCGGAGCATCTCCTGACGACGGCACGGGAGCAACTGCTCAGCCCTTTCGTCCCCGTGTCCCTCGCTGCACTGGTGGGCAGCGCGCACGACGACGACCTGCGAGCGGGGTTGCACGGTCTCCTTGGCACGGTGAAGGGTGCGCTCAACTCCAGTGCGGTCTTACGCACATGGCGTGACTACACCATGACCCGGAGCTCCCTCGCGGACTGCTGGCGGGACACCGGGCCGCTGGGCGGCGACGACCTCAGGTCGCTTGCCGCAGCGGTCGAACGCGCGGCCACCCCGGGGAGGCGCCGCTACGGCCTCACCACGCCTGTCACCGTGTACACAGCGGTTGGACCGCGGCTTCGCGGGTTCCCGGGAGCGACGGAAGTGCTCAGGGGAGTGGGGTACGCCGCAGCGGTGTGCCGGGCGAACGTGGCCCTCGCCGACGTCGTCCAAGGAGACAGCGACCAGGGCCTGTTCGAGAACGGCTCCCGGATCACGCTCGACGACGCCTTCGAGGGCGGAGGCGTGTGGCGGTCCCATCATCCCGGTGACGCAAAAGCGCACGGAGATCCCCTGGCCCCGGCCGGACGCGGCTGGACGTCCACGTTGCCCGCGACATCGGAGCCAGAGCCGGAAACAGAGTTGGCCCCGGTCGATCTGCCTCTGGGCGACGACGCCTCTCTCGGCACCGGTGAACTCCTCCGGAGCGACGCACAGGAGATCGTCTGGCGGGCACCCCTGCGGCTGTCCCAGCTCATCGACGGCTGGTTTCCCTTACATCCGTACGTCGTCGAGGAACTTCGCCGGTCTCATGGTGAGCGCCCCACGGTTCGCCTCGAACTCAACCATGCTGGCGAGGCGTTGGACGAGAAGGAGGCAGTGCAGGGCGTCATCGCCGAACTCGTTGACACTTCGGGCCGTTTGACCGGGATCGTCTGGCCCGGCGACTTCTTCCCCGGCCTGATGCTTGAGCTGCGCGGCCTCCGCGGCGGCTCGGTGATCCGCATGGCCACGACGTCGCTCGAGCAGCGCGTGCTGGTCGGCGACCGTGACACTGGGCATTGTTATGACCCTCGTGTGCTCACCAGGGAGGACGTCCCGGGAAGTGACCGCCACGGTGACAGCGCGGTCGGACTGGGCCCCCGGCAGCTGGTGATGCGCACGGTGCGCCGTTGCGGTCTGCTCACCCTGGACGGCCATGCCCTTATGGACCGTTCGGTCCTGCCGAGCGCGGTCTACGGGCGTCGGCCGGCCCGGTCACAGGCCGCCGCCCTGGAATCGGCCGTTGCGGAACTGCTCGCGGAACGGCTTCTGGAACCGGCGCTCGGCAGCCGAGACGCCTGGGGTCAGCCTCATTTCCCGCCGCGCGACGGACAGCGGACCATTCCTCTCATCGGCTACCGCCCCGCGCGGCCGCGGGTGATACGTCCCTGGGGCGGCACCGAACCGGGCGGCGAGGGGCTTCGGGGGATCCAGTTCGTCCCCGGTCATTTGCGCCGCCTGCGACCGGGGTGCGTGCCCAGCGTCGTTCAGCGTGCGGCCTTTCGGGAGCACTGCCGCAGGCTCGGCAAGGCGGACGGCTGGGAACTGCCCTACGGATACACGTTCGTCACCGAGCACACGCGCGGCCGCTGATTCATCACGCGGGTCCGGCCAGCCTCTCCCGACTCCTTGGTGTCCACAGAAATGGAGTACGCGTACATGCAGGACCGCTACCGCGTCGTCACGGGGCCGCCGTGGTCCCCGTCGAGCGTCTCGGCCCAGGACCTCGAAGGCCTGGCCGCCGCGCTCAACGCCTTGGACCACCCAGCCGTCACCGCCCTCAACGACCTCACGGCCGACATGGTGGAACTGGCCTTCAACTCCCTGCGTCCGAAGGAACGGCAGGCGTTGCTCGGCAGGCTGGGCATCCGCATAGCGGCCCCCCGACGGGTGAGCAACGCCCTGTGCCAGGACGTTCTCGCCAGGCTGCGGCGTGAGGCACGGCAGCACACCTGCACATGTGGAATCAAAGAACTCACGGTCACCGTGATGAATCAGGTGGGCAGCTTCGTCATCGCGCAGGACGGCGAGACGGTTTCCGACCCCGTTGCCCGGTGGGGTGCGACGCTTGTCCGGGCCACGGTGTTCGCGTGGTGCAACGCCTCCGTCACCGACGCCCACATCCTCGCGTGGGCGGCGGAGCAGGACTGGTTCGCGGTGACGGCCGATGACAAGGAGACGGCTCAGCTCGCCGCTGTCGGTGCCGCGGCGCGGTCCATCGTGGAGGCGAACCCGGACGTCGCCCCCGGAGCAGCGGAAGGCGACGAACCGCCGGTCGCGGGCGACGGGAATCCTGTGCGCGCTGCCGTCGCCGACCGGCCAAGCACACTTACCCCCACTCCCGGGATCGTGGTACCCGGCCCCCGCACCTCTCACGAGACGACCGCGACGGCGTCCGACAGCGCCCGAACCGATGAGGGGACGGATCCGGAATCGGCCTGCCGACAGTTGCAGTCGGCCCTCGCGCAAGCCCGGCAAGCCGCGGAGAAGGTGACCAGTGCGATCCGGGACGGCTGCCCCCCGCAGGAGGAGGACCTGGCCCCGCTGGCCGCGCTAGGTGCCGCCTTCGACCGCGTCGACGCGGTGCTCCGCACGGCGGGAATCGAGGGGGTGCCTCGCCGCATGGAGGATATGACGTGCGCCGTACGCGCGCACCGGGCTGCGCACGAGCGCGATCTCCGGGCACGGGAGCCACTGCGGGAACTGTTGGATGTCGCCCCCCGCTCGGACAGCTCCGCCGCTGCCGCCTCTGCGGCTGAGGCCGTGCGCGGCGCGGCCCGCCGCCTGCTGGACACACCGGTGTGGGAGGAGCCGCAACGGGAGGAAAGCGCAGCGCTGGCCGCCTTGGCCCGGCTCATCAGGCTGGGCCGACAGGCGGAGGCCGCGGCGGAAATCCTGGTTCTGCAAGAGCAGGTCGTGCGGGTGCTGCCTACGTGTGCCATGGCGGTGGTCATGGCCCCAGAGCTGACGTTGGCTCAGCCGGAGGACGCCGGCCGCGAACCCACGGGGGCTGGGGCGGACGGAACCCCTCAGCGCGCCGACGCCGAGACGACCGTGGAGTACGCGGCCGTACCGCCGGCCGGGCAAACGGCGGAGAGCGTTGGCCGATCCACCAAGGAGACCGCGCCCGAGCATGCCTCCAAGCCGGAAGCCGCGACGGCCCCTGAGCCGGCCTATGCCCACGACGCAGAGGCTGCGCCACCTGCGGACACCGACCCGGTACCGCTCACGGACCCGGAAGCGCCCGCCCTGACAACGGCCCGGGAGCCGGTCCACGCTGCCGATGCGCATGCCACGCCTCCCGCCGCGAGCGACCCGGCACCCCTCACGGGCCCGGGCGGGCCCGTCTCGGTGTCCGCCGCACCTACCACCTGTCTCAAGGAGGACACGCCCGTCCGGGAAGCGGGGCCAGCCGTGGGTGACGCCTCCGACGACGCCGTAGCCGAGCGGGCGTTGGCGCAGCTGGTCGCGGATCGACGCTTTGGACTCGCCCACCATCTGGCGCGGGCCACCGGCCACCCCGAGCCCCAAGTGGCGGCGCTCCGCCTGGCAGGTGGCGCCGCGCTGCTCACATCCGGTGACAGCCAGGGCGCCCGGCTGACGGCGGACCTGCTCCAGCAGTACGGCGGATACGCGGGCCACCACACCGAGGGCAACGAACTCCTCGTGCTACCTGCCCTGCTGCGTACCGCACTGATCACCGGCGACCACTCGGCAGGCGCTCAGCTCAAGGCGCTGGCACCCCGACTCCCGGACCGGCTCGCGGAGGCGGCGACCACCGTCGCGGACCGTGCCCTCAGCGGTGCCCTGATGATCGGTTCCCCGCTGGTCGCCGACGTCGCTGAGACGGAGGTCCGGCTGCGGGAGCTGCGTGAGCAGAGCCGTGCCCTGCTCGTGCCACAGAGGCTGCGGTTCGCGCGGGCGACGGAGATCGCCAAGCGTTGGCTCGCCCCCGACGACGGGATGCTCGGATCGCTGCTCATGACCGTCGTCGGCGACAACCGCGACGCGATACAGCGGGTGCGGGAGCAGGCCGAGCGGCTGGCGAAACTGGCCGAGGTCAACAGCGAGATCGACCGCATGGACCGCAGACACCGCTCGCCCAGCGGCAAGCCGCTGCAGGGCTCAGGGCGGCATGATCTGGTGCACTTGGTGGAGCGCGCCGTCAGCCTGGTCAAGGAGTGGTGCCTGGCGGTCGAAGGTACCCGTCGCGGCCACCGTTCCGACGGCAACCGGGCGGCCAAGGAGATCTCCTCCCTGCGCCAGTCCCTGCTGGACGGCAGGGAGGCTGCGCTGAGCGAGCTGGAGCAGATGGCGCGGCGCGCGGGCGCCATCGCCGCCGCAACGGCCTGGGCGGCCCGCGCATCAATGGAGGAACTGTTCGCGATGCTGGCTGGTGGCACCGTGACCAGGCGTTCCGGCGCTCCGGTCGACCCAGAAATCGTCCTGGACGCGGAACTGCTGAAGGTGTGTGACACCTGTGACGAGCGGCCGTCGCTCGACGAGCTGCTGACCGCGGTCGACAGGAGCTGGCAGGACGCCCTCGACGAGCGACTCTCCCACGACGCCTTCACCGCGGTCCGTAGCATCGTAGAGCTGGCCGGACAAGAGTTGCTGCCCGCCGCCCGGGCTGGTGAGTTCGTCCCGCCCGCGGACGCTGAGATCGACGACCGGGAAGCCGTCCGGCGCACGGAGTTGCGGAAGACACACGCCGAACTCGTCGCCGAGGTGCACCGCGCGCAGGCCGACGGTGCCGTGACCGAGGATCAGGACTTGGGCCTACAGGAGCTGCTGGCCGACGCCCATGACCGCCTCGAAGGCGGCGACCGGCACGACCTGCTGGACGTGCGGCGGGCGCTCGACACGGTGCGAAGTGACCTGCCCGCCTTCCGGCAGCAAGCGTCCGACCGGATCCGCGCCCGGCTCGATGCCCTGGACCCCACCGCGGAGGAGCGGGCCCAGGTGCTGCGGCGCCTGGAGACGAACGACCTGGCTACCGCCGCCGACCTCGTCTACTTCCTGGAAATCGGCGAACCCGTCCCGGAGATCGAGGGAGGCGAGTCCCACCTGCCCGACTTCTTCCCGGCTGTGCCCGACGGCCTGCCGGGAGGCATCGACCATGACCTCGTCGAACTGGTCCGGTCCGGCGGTAAGCATCCGACGCTTCCCGTCCTGGACTACGGCGGCCTCTCCACAGACGAGGCGGCACTCGCGGCCGAGGCCCTCGACGAGTGGCGCGCGCTGGCCGCCGTCGAGCGGAAGGACCGGCTCCAAGTGGCTCCGACGAGACAGGTGCCCCCGCTCCTCAAGCTCCTCGGGTACGACGCCAAGAGCGCCAGGCCGCTTGACGACAGGTCCCAGCACCGGCGGGAATACCGTCTCTTCGAAGCTACCGGAGTGGAGATCAACGGCAGGGCGAAGGCGCCCGCGTTCGGCTCACAGATCAGGGAGCAGGGCGGCAACCTGCGGGTGATGATGGTCTGGGGCAAACCGCCTGCCAAGGTCGTCATGAGCTGGGCAGAGCGCGACACCAGCGATGCGAGCCTCCTCGTCGTCTACTTCGGCACGCTGAGCCGCGAGGCCCGCGTCGAACTCGCTGTCGGCTCAAGCCGGTTGCAGCCGCTGCTGGTCGTGGACGACGCCGCCCTCGCCTATCTCGCTGCCCGCGGCAATCGCCAGGTCAGCACCGCCACGCAGACACTGCTGCCCTTCTCGGGCGTCAACCCGTACATCAGGGAGAAGCGCGGCCGGATCGGCGGCGAGATGTTCTACGGCCGTGACGCCGAACGCAAGAGCATCCTCGACCCGCGCGGCACCCAGGTCATCTACGGCGGCCGGGGACTCGGTAAGTCGGCACTGCTCGCCGACGCCGGGGAACGGTTCACGGAGCAACGCCCCGGCTACCACCAGGCGGTGTACGTCAACCTCGACCAGGAGAACATCGGCAAAGGCAGCTCGTTCGGTCCGGTGACGCTGTGGAGCGTCCTGGAGCGGGAGCTGACCGAGGCGCAGGTACTCGACGACCGGCCGCAGGGGCGAAGGAAACGGCAGGAGATCTCCGAGCGGGTACGCGTCGGCATCCGCACATGGCTGGACGGGGACTCGCGCCGCCGTCTGCTGGTCCTGCTCGATGAGTGCGACCAGTTCTTCGAGGCGGACGCCCCGCGCTTCGATCAGACCAAGAAACTCAAGGGCCTCGGGTCCGACACAAAGGACCGCGCCAAGGTCGTCTTCGCCGGACTGCACTCCGTGCAGCGCTTCTCCAAACTCGCGAGCAACGGGCCGTTCGGCCACCTCGCGCAGACCCCGAAGGTGATCGGTCCGCTGGCTCCCCAGTCCGCGGCCGAGCTGCTGGTCGAGCCGATGCGGGCGCTCGGGTTCGAGTTCAAGAACCTCGATCTCGTCAACCGGGTGCTCGGCTACTGCTCCTACCAGCCCTTCCTGCTCCAGATGTTCGGGCACCGGCTGGTCGAGCTGATGCACCGCAAGCGGGCGCGGCGCGGAGCCGAGGGACCCCCTTATGAGGTAGAGGTGACCGACATCGAGGTCGTGGAGTCGGACGCCGCGCTCAGAGACGGCATCTCGGCGGCTTTCAAGGACACGCTGAGCCTTGACCACCGCTACGACGTGATCGCCAACGTGCTGGCGTACCACGCCCGCCATCACGGCCTTGAGGTGCGGCTGAGCGACACCGAGCTGCGCGAGGAGTGCGAGACATACTGGCGCATGGGGTTCGAACAGCTCGACACCGAGGGTTTCCGCGCGTACCTCTCCGAGATGGTCGGCCTCGGTATCCTCGCGCCCAACCACGACGGCCTGGGCTGGCATCTGCGCGGACCCAACGCCCTGCGCATGATCGGGACCTCCCACGAGGTGGAGGCCCGCCTGCTCAGGGCCGAACAGGACTGTGAACTCCAGGAAAGCATCGTGCAGGAAGGCCGCCCAGAACTCCCCGACGGCCAGCCGGCTCCGCTGACCAACACTCAGCTCGACGACCTCCTGGGCGAGCGGTCCAGCCGGACCAGGGTCGTCCTCGGCACATCTGCTACCGGAGTCACCGACGTCGCCCGGACCTTGCGTACGATCGCCGGACCGATCGATGGCTGGACGCTGCCGCCCGTCGGCAAGCCCAGCGTCTACAAGCAGGAGCTCACCGGAGGGCGCCCTCGCGAACGACGTGTCGTCATCAGTGACTTCGTCAACTACCGGGACCCGGTGCGGCCTGAGACGTGCCGGGAGGCCGTCGACCTGGCCGAGATGCTGCTGCCCGTCACCCCGGGAGTCACCCGCGCGGTCGTCCTCGTCACCGACACCAACCAACTGGCCCTGTGGCGGACCCTACTGACGGGAACCGAACCCACCTCGGCCGCCCCGGTGGTCCTGCGCCGTCACGACCGCCGCAGCCTGCGGGGCTGGACTCAGCGTGTCAACATGTTCCACACGGAGGACCGCCTGGACCGTCTCCACGAGCTGACCGGCGGCTGGCCGCTCTTGGTCAGCCGAGCACATCTCCTGCATGGCGAACTGGGCGACCCCGACGAGGTGTTGCGCCGCCTGGCAAACCTACGCACGGACCGGGCCGAGGCCCGGGCCTTGGCCGAGGCGACCGGCGTGTACGCGGACCCGCTGCTTGCCGCCGGGTACCGGGCCCTCGACGACGAGTTCAAGGACGGCCCTTTCGATCTGGAGGCCGCGGTGACTGCTGTGGCGCTCAAGATCGAGGACGAGGGGCGGTGGATCGTCAACTGCCTCGACGCTCTTCAGGTGTTCGACCACGAGGACACCCAATTGCGCCTGGAACCGCTGTTGCGCCAGTGCGTGGCGTTCCGCATGTGACGGTGCGTGACACCGGTCCGGCCGCCCGCATGTCCGGGCGGCCGGTCGCCTTCCACGGTCGCCTTGCCGATAACCGACCGGACACGGCGAGGCAGACTCTGGACTGCCAGGGCCGTCCCATGACGGGCCGCGCGTTCGGCTGACGCCGGACCCGACGTACGTATCCCCGCGACGCTCTGCCCTGTTCATGCCGCCTTCACTACAGCCGAGGCCCTGGAGACCAGGTTCATAGGCGCGCACGAGGGATGACCCCAGTTGGTCACCCGCCCCGATGGGGCCGCAGCTTGCCCGGCGTGCTTGGTGTGACAAGCTCGCGACCTCGTTTGCAGCTGTGATCTCGTCCGGACGCGATCAGTCGATGTCCGGATCACCAGCCTCTTCAAGGAGCCGGGACGCGAGGTCTTCGGCCCACTCCAAGGCCCATGTGCGGAGAGCACTGATGGTGGCCTCGTCCAGGCCGTAGGCAGTGAAGGCTTCGTCGTCGGTCCACTCGGCGCCCGTGAGGTTCGACTGCAGATCCTCACGCTCGAAGCGGCCACGCGCGTGGCGGCGGCCGAACTCCTCGAGCTCGGCATTGCTCCAGCGGCGGGAGGCCGCGAACACGTCGATCAGGTCGCGGGGCGCCCCGCGGTCGGCGAGGGCGCGGACTTTGGTCCCGATCACGTCCTCCTCCGCGAGGACGGGCCCGTACCGGCTTTGGGTGACCGGCCGCCAGAAGATCTCCTTGAGAATGTCGACCTCACATTCCTGCCCGGTGGCCGGGTCCGTCACGGTGAAGCGGGCGGACAGCGGGGCGGTCTCCAGCGCGTGCACCTTCCAGCCGCGGGCTTCCAGGCCGGCGCGGAGCGTGGCGGCGATGTCGGCCATGGGCGCCGGGTTCTCGGTGGCGACATCGAGGTCCTGGCTCGGGCGGTTCACGAGGCGGTGCGCCCGCACGGCATACCCGCCGGTGAGAACCAGGGGATACGGGGAGCCGAGAGCGATCACATCCGCCAGGAGCCGTGCGTGCAGCTCCGGCATGTCTGTCACGCGGCCGCCCGGGTGCGGGACGCCAGCTTAGGGAAGGCGTCTTCCCACACGGCGCGCACGGTACGGCCGACGAGTGTTCGCAGCACCGGCCACAACTGGAGGAGCAGATCCTGGTTGAGGTACCGGGGCAGGTCATCGCGCAGACCCTCGTGCAGGACAGTGCGGTACAGGCCCATGCGCTGGCGAGGCTTGCTCATGTCGTACGAGGTCATCCCCGACCAAGCCATGTGCAGTGGCAGCTCCACGACCCCCTGGGTCGGGCCATGCAACTCGTTTAGCGACTCCGGCAGCCGGAGCCGAAACTTCTCCCGGTACAGCGCGAGGTCCTCGGCGACTGCGCCCGAGATGTCGCTCGGCGTGGGTGAGGCGGGCTGTGAGCTGGAGGGCATGACTCCATTATGGCGGTCTGAGAAGCGGTGCGGGTCATGATGTTCGAGCCTGCGTCCAGAGCGAGCGGGAGCGGGCTTGTGCAGGTGAGCTGGTCGTGGCGGCCTCTTCCGCCCGAAGAGGAGGGATGGACTGTTGGTCATGACGCTCTGGGCGCCGGCACCCGGAACAGAGAGTCGATATCCGGCTCTGACCTGGGCTTTTCTGTGACTCGCCCAGGCCGACATCTTCCCGATGACGCACCACGTGGAGTGCGTGGCGATTCTGGAGCCGGTGAAGAAGGACGACTGACCTGCGGCTTCGTGGGTGTGCTTTACGTGCGGTGCGGGCGTTGCGGGCGGAATTCTGATGTTGGAACTGCTCGGGCCTGACGCAGGCGGCCTGGAAGGCGGGCGTCTTCCTCTGCTCCGGCATCAGCCACGTTGGCCTCTGCATCGGCAACGGCCAGAGGATCCACGCCCCGCGCCCCGGCGCGCCGGTCCGGGTGGCCCCGATCGGCCGGATGCCGTTCGCGGGGCGACCCGGCCGGCGTGGGCAGGGCGGGGTGGGCGGCTCAAGCAGGGCAGGCGTACGTACGCACGCGTCTGCGCGGTTCAGGCGGGTGGCCGGAGGTGTGATCAGACTTTGATGCGGGCTGCCAGTGCCTGGTATTCGTCGCTCGGGGTGAGGTCCAGTTCTGTGCCGATGAACCGCGCGTACTCCTGATACACGCGCCATGCGGTGGCGTTGTCGTTGCGTTCGAGGAACGCGGCGGTCACGGTCCGGTAAGGGGACTCGTGGAGGTGGTCGATCTTGGTCGCAGCGACTGCCATCTCGATCGACAGGAGCGTGTTGTCAGCGGCGAGAAGGACCGCCGCAAGGGCGTCGAGGGCGAGGAGACGGGTGTGGTTCCATTCCGTCTGCAGTGTGTGGACCTCGTCCGACGACTCGCCGACGAGGACGGGTGTCTTCAACGGCTGCCACCGCTCGGGCGGCGAATCCGCGATCTCCTGCTTCGACAGGGTTTGACGGAGGACGGAGTCGGCAACGTCCCAGGCGGTGTACAGGTCCACGCTCCCTGCCTCCCGGGAGAGGCCGACGCGGCCCTGAGAGACGGTCAGTACCGCTTCGTGGGGGAACATGTGGTTGATTCGCCACAGCAGGTTCCGCAGTCGTTTCAGGCGCGGCACCTCCGGCACGTCGGGCCATAAGCGGGCCGCGAGTGCGGCACGCGGCATGGGATGCCGTTCCAGAGCGACGAGGATGATCGCGGTGCGTGGCAGCTCGGGTACGGGTTGAGGTCTCTGATCGCGGGTGAATTGAAAACTCGGCATGAGCTGAATGTCGATCACGCGGCCCCCATGTGTTGTGCATACCGGGGGTGGTCACTCCCCGGCGTGGAAGGCCGGCAGGGTGGTCAGCCTTCCTGGCCCTCCACGTTGATGGTGTGGTTCAGCCCTGCGCCAGAAGCTGCCCGCGGGCCAGCTCCCGGTAGAACTCGTCTGTGTCCATGAGTTCGGCGTGAGTGCCGACGGACCGGACGCCTCCACCGGCAAGGACGATGATCCGGTCCGACGCTACAACGGTGGACAGCCGGTGGGCGACCACAATGGTTGTCGCCCGGTCGGCCACGGCGTCGAACGCCTCCTGCAAGGCCTGCTCGTTGGGGGAGTCGAGTTGCGAGGTGGCTTCGTCGAGGAGGATGAGGCCTGGGCGGCGCAGGAGGAGGCGGGCGGCGGCGACACGCTGGCGTTCCCCGCCGGAGAGTTGTGAACCGCGTTCCCCTACGGGGGAATCGAGGCCATCGGGAAGACCGCGCACGATGTGGTCGAGACGCACAGCGCGGACGACCTCCGCCAACTCCTCCGCCGGTACGTCCCGGTGGGTGCCGTACAGCAGGTTCTCACGGAGGGTTCCGGCGAGGACGGGCGCAGCCTGTTCCACATACCCGATGCGGGCGCGAAGCGGGTTGAGGGGGAGGGTGGCGAGGTCCTGGCCGTCGAGGAGTATGCGGCCGGCGGTGGGGTCGTAGAAGCGTTCCAGCAGGTTGAGAACGGTGGTCTTGCCGACACCGGAGGGGCCGACGATCGCCGTCTTCATTCCCGCGTCGATGCGGAACGACACCTCGGACAACACAGGCTCGTCGGTGCGGTAGGTGAAGGTGACCCGGTCGAACTCCACACTCGGCGGTGACCCCTCGCGCCCTGCCTCTTGCCGGGGTGAGCGTTCGGTCACGGTCACCGTCTCGGGGCTGGTGACGGTGACGGTGTCCGGAAACTCGGTGTCCATCGTGTCCGCCTCCATGATGCGAGCGGCGGCCGCGAACGCCTTCTGCAACTGCGACACCGCGGCGGTGATCACCATGAGCGGGGAGCCGAGATACATGACGTAGAGGAGGAAGGCGATGAGGTCGGCGGCAGGCAGAGTGCCGCTGGCGACGCGGTAGCCGCCGACGCCGAGGACGACGAGGAAGGAGAGCTGCATGGCCAACGCGGTGCCGACGCTGATGAACGCGTCGAGTTTCACGGTGCGGACACCGGCGGTGTAGGCACTCTGGGCGTGGCCTCCGATGCGGCCCGCCTCGGTGTCCTGCATCACCCCTGCCTTCACCGTACGAATGGCGCTGAGGGCGCGTTCGAGGGAGGAGGTCATGTGGCCGACATGTTCCTGCGCCGTGTGTGTCGAATCCCTGATACGGCTCAGGGCGGGCGCGACGACAAGGGTGACGACGGCGATGACGGCGAGTACCACGACCAGGAGGATCCAGTCGAGGTAGACCATGAGGGCGATCGCCCCGATGACGGTCACGACGCCGGGCAGGGCGTCGAGGACATTGGCGGTGAGGACCGAGCGCAACAGCGTGGTGTCCGAGCCGGCTTTGGACAGCAGGTCACCGGTCTGCCTGCGGTCGTACTCCGCCACCTTGAGGTGGAGGAGACGCTGGATGAGGCGCAGACGGAGGCCGAGAACCATGCGCTCCCCGGCGCGTTCGAGGATGAAGAGCTGAAGGCCCGACATGACAGCGCCGGCGAGAACGAGGGCGATGAGGGTCAGCATCGGCCCCATCAGGCCGTTCTTGTCGGCGACCGCGTCGAGGATTATGCGAGCGGCCATGGGCTGGGCAAGGGCGCCGAGGGAGCCGGCCAGGCCGAGGAAGAGGCCAAAGATGATGGACTTCCGGTGCGGGCGGGCCAGTCGCAGCAGGACTTTCAGCCCGATGTCCTGTTCCTCTTCCTCGGCATTGTTCGTATCCACGTCGTTCCCCGCCTCTTCCACAGTCCCCTCCTTCGCGGCCGACACCGTCATACGGGCATGAGGAGCCGGATGCGGCGGTTGGTCACCTTGATCTGCCAGACCCAGGCCATGAGGTCCATGACGCCGTCACGGAATACAATCCTGCCGTCCCGGACCCGCCAGTAGGTGAAGCCCTTGGCATCGACGGGGAAGCTGCCCCGGTCGTCGTGGAAGGTGCCGGTCAGACGCCATTCCCACACGACCTGCTCGCCCTCAACGATCACCTGTCCGACGGTCAGGTGGTGGTCGGGGATGCGGGTCAGTACGTCGGCGACGCGTTCCACCAGCTCGGCGCGGGTGGCTTGGGTGACGTTCTCGTCCCCGCCGAACTCCGTCACGTCCGGGGCGTATTCGGCGACGGCGGACGTGTCGTGATCGTTCCACACCCGCTGCGCATAGTCATGAACGATGCGCCGCACATCGTCGGCCGTGTGGTTCATGCGTGGCCACCGTCCTGCGGCATCTGCGGGGTGGGGTAGCCGATCTGCTTCAAGAACTCCGCAACGTCACTCTGTGTCGTCTCTTCTACGATCTTCCCGTCCTGGACGGTACTGATCGTCATGCCGGCCACCGATATCTGCGCCAACTGCGGTATTTCCCGCGCCAACTGCCGCATGTTCGGCATCAGCATGCCGGTGTCGGCAATGGTTCCGCTGAGCGTCCAGTGCCAGGCGACACGGTCGTCCTCCGACACCGTGCTCAAAACCGTCATCGTCGCGTCGGCGTACATGCCGCGCCAGCGCGCGGTCTCCTGCCGCAGCGTCTCCAGCCCGATGATGGGAGGTTCCCCGCCGAGCCCGTACATGCGGACATCGGGGGCCATGAACCGGCCGAGCTGGTCGATCTGCCCCTTGTTCCAGATGGTTTCGGCGTAGTCATGGATCAACTCGGCGTTTCTGTACGTCATTTACGCTTTTCCGATCCCTTGGTGCTGATGTTCCGCGGTGCCGGGCTTCCCAGGCCGTGGAGGCTGAGGAGCTTGATCAGGTCCTCCATCGGCGCCGGCCCTCCCTCCTCCACCTGCCCACTGGTGACGCTGAGCGCCTTGCCGGAGGACGCGACGACGTATCCGTCGGAGTGGAGGGTCTGCAGGATCCGGCGCGTAGCCGGCTTGTTCACCGCGCCGGTCGGTATGGACGGAGCCAGAACGACGGTGGTACCTGCCGAAAGGATGACGGAGGTGGCGAGGTCGTCGGAGATCCCCGCGGCGAGTTTGGCGCAGAAGTTGAGAGTGGCGGGGAAGACAAGGAGCGTGTCCGCCCAGCCCGCCAGTCGGACGTGCTCTGCTCCACCACTCTGGTCATCGTCCCACTCCGGGCCGTGGACCCGCTGCCCGCTAATGGCCGAAAGGGCATGGGCGGACACCATCGTGGACGCCTGCCGGGTGAGGACGATGCGCACCTCGGCCCGGAAGTGTTCACGGAGAATGGTCGTCCACATGGGGCTGTCCGCCGCGGCGATGCCACCGGTGACGATGTAGAGCAGGCGGCGGGGCCGGTCGGTGCCGGTCATATTCCGGCATCCCTCAGCAAGCCGGCGACCTGTGCGTCCTGCAGTTGCAGGACGCGCGCCACCTCGGCTACCGCCTCTTCGCCACGCCTGCCGTCGGCCAGCGCCTTCACGATCGTCTCGGCGCGGCGCATGCCCATACTCGCCTGCGGGTCCTCGCCCTCCTGGGGCACCGCCACACTGACCCCCTCGGACACGGCGACGGCGAATCCGGCAGTGTGGGCACCCAACTCGGCGGCCGGCAGCACTCGCGCGGTCTCCGTGAGGAGGCCGGGGAGATCATGGGGACGGCAGTACAGCACGACGCCGTCGGGCCGGCCGCGTTCCGCCGCACGGCGGATGATTTTGGAGGAGAACACGTACGCCAGTTCGTCGAGGCGGGCCACCAAGGCGCTCCACCACCGCCCCCGCTCCTGTCCGGGCAGCGACAGGTAGATGCGAACGGTCAGGTCTTCGTCGTCTCCGGGCCGGTTACGGCCGTGAAACCAAAGCCAGCCGTTCATGACCCCGGGCTCCAGACCGGGCAGCCGCAGCGTTACCCGCCCGGCGTCCACCCTCTCGATGTCGCCGAACGCGGCGGTCACGGTCAGGCCGTCATCGCGCCGCAACACCCACCGCCCGTCGCCGAGGGCGGCATGGTACGTCCAGCCGGTGGAGGACCGGTAGCGGTCGGCCAAGCATGCACGGGCCGTGTCCAGCAGGGTTGCGTCGTCGCCATGGCCGGCGTCCGCGGGGACGGTGCCGGCGAGGTGGAAGCGCCGGTATATCTCCCCCCTTGCCTCCGCCTCCTCCCTGGCTGCGAGGTCGTCCAGCACGTCGGGGGTGTTCAGGATCCGTGAAATGACCGCGGCTGTCATGTGAACCTCCCAAGGAATACGTGCGGCCGTGCGGCCATGTTGGAGGCGACCTTCACCAGCAGTTTGGGCAGCCGGTCGAACTCGAAGGTCGTCTGCGTATACGACAGTGCGCGGCACAGGAGGGCGTAGGCGGTCATATGGGCCATGCGGCGCGGGTCCACACCGGGGGCGGACGAAACGGTGCGGTAGGCGGTGAGGAAGGCGGCAATCGCCGACCACGCCTTCTGCGTCCCCTCGTCCACGCGCTCCAGCAACTCCCGCGCCTCACCACCCGCCTCCCGGACAACGGCGCGCCGGATCGTCTCGGTGAGGAGGGAACCGGCCAGGGCGCCCAGATCGTGTTCGGGCATGCCCCGGCCAGCGCACTCCCAGTCGATGAGACGTACGACCGTCCCGTCAGCGGTGGCCAGGATGTTGTCGAACTTCAAGTCGCCGTGCAGGAAGACCTGCCGGTCCTCCACCGCGTCGAGGGTGTCAGCGAGAAGTACGTCGAAGCCGTGGTGGTGGATACGCGCCGCCAAATCAACTGTTCCGGCAGAGAGTTCACCAAGAGAGCGTACGGGGATCGGATCCAGCGGTGGATGTTCCCCCGCCGCCTTCGGCAGCCACGCCCACTCGTCCCCCGACATATCCTGCCCGTGCAACTCCCCGACGGCCCTGCCCGCCGCCGCCGCGGCCATGTTGAGGGTGCCGGGGGAGTCGAGAAGCGCGTCCAGCGTTTGTTCGGCGTAGAAGGCCGTAGTGAGGCAGTCACTGGTACACGACAACGGGGCTGCCACCGGCGCGGTCGCCTCCGCCGGGTAGCAGGCGGCGGCCGCGGATTGGAGGGCTGCCTCGACGAACAGACCGCGCCGGGTCACCTCCCCGTCCGCGCGGTGGTTCTTCACCACCACGTTCACCCCCGACTCGACCCGGCGCCGCACATGAGGCCGGTTGCCGAGGATGTCACCGGTCAACGAACTGCCTTGAACTCGATCACCGAACGCACCTCCGACACTCGCGCCTGTCCGGTCACGTCGAGCCCGGCGGCCCTGCCGAGGGACTTCAGGTCGTCGACGGTGCGGTCCGGATGTCCCATACTCGCCTCGATCCACAGGGCCGCCATGGACCGCTCCACCGCATCCCCCTCCACGGGTGGCGCCAGATGGATCTCGGCCAGAAGGACGCGTCCGGCGGGGCCGGCCGCGGTGGCGCAGTTCCGCAAAATGTCGACCGCCTGCTCATCACTCCAGTCGGCGAGGATGGCGGACAGGAGGTAGACGTCCTTCCCTGTCGGCAGAGGGTCGAAGAAGCTGGCGCCCACCACCGTTGACCGCTCGCCGAGCCCCGCCTCACGCAGGTTGTGGGCGGCCATGTCCGCGAATTTGGGGAGGTCGAGGAGAGTGCCGTGGAGATGCGGATGGGCTTCAAGGAGGGCTTGGAGGAGCGCGCCGCTGTTTCCCCCCACATCCACCACGCTGTTCACCGCGGACCACTCGTAGCCGTCGATGACGAGTTCGGAACCGAAGCTCGCCGTGTTCCTTTCGAACGCCTCAAGCCCGGCCACGGGTACGGAAGTCTCGTTGAGGTCGTCCCACACGGTCCTCCCCCGCGCCCCCTCATATGCCGCCTGCCCCGTCCGCACGGTGTGCAGAAGGTGCGTGATCGACATCTCCGTACGCCCGGCGATGTTGTCGAGGTCGAACATGGGGCGGATGCCGAGTTCGTCCCACTCACTCAGCAGCGGGGTGGCGAGGTCGTTGAGCGCATACCGGCCCTGGTCGCAACGCATGACGCCGAGAGCGGCCAAGTGGTCCATCACCTTCCCCAACGGCCGTCCAAGACACCCCGTGGCACGGGCCAGGGCAGGGACCGTATCGACCCCCGCGGCGACATGGTCGGCCAGGTGGAGTGTGGCGGCGACACGCAAGGCCATGGGGGTGATGAGATCTGCCATCTGCAACAGCTGGTCGCTGCTCGCCTCTACTGACACGGACCAATATCCCTTCCCACACCGGCAACCCCGCCCCACGGGCGTGCGTCACCGGCTGCGAGCCGTTGTTGAAGAGCTGACCGGACCCGGTCCAACGGGTCCGGCCAACCGTTCGCTACCTGCTACCTGCTACCAGTCAGTGGTCAGCACTTGCGGACGACGGATATACGGGTCGCGGTGCCCGCGCACGGGAGGGTCGTCATGACCATTCCGTCGTTGTCGTTGATGCTGACCGGCTCAGTCATCCCGTCAAGCTGCTCCTCCATGTCACCGAAGAGAGCTTCCAAGTTCGTGATGTCCGTCTGAATTGCCTGCATGGTCAGTTCCTTCCATCGAGGACTGTGCTCCGGCCAAAGGAGGCCACGGCACGAATGTCTCTGATCAGGGACACAGGTCGGATTCAAACAATCTGCCGTCGCGCAGCTGCCCCTCCAGCGACGCACGGGGGCCTCAGAGGTGTCATATGCGCAGGTCAGCCGACATGAGGTACGTCAGGCGTAGTGGCGGTAGAGCGCCTCGGCCACGCAGGCGGGCTTGTCGCTGCCCTCGACTTCCACTGTGAAGGTCAGCCGCATCTGTACGCCGTTGCCCTTCACCTCCTCCACAGAGCCGACCGCGCCGTGCAGGCGGATCTTTGCGCCGACCGGCACGGGGCTCGGGAAACGAACCTTGTCCAAGCCGTAGTTGACGCTCATGGAGACACCGGTGATGTCCAGCAGCTCGGTGAAGAGCGGGATGATCAGGGACAGCGTCAGGTAGCCGTGGGCTATGGGGCCGCCGAAAGGCCCCTTCTTGGCCTTCTCCGGGTCGGTGTGGATCCATTGGTGGTCATCGGTGGCGTCGGCGAAGGTGTTCACCCGGTCCTGGGTGATCTCTCGCCAGCCTGTGCGGCCGAGGTCGGCTCCGCTGAGGGACTTGAGCTCGTCGAGGCCGTTGGCGGTGGTGGGCATGGCAGTGCCTTTCGATGGCGTGGAAGAGATGGGGGCCGATCACGGACTGGTGCGGCCCGTGGGTCCGTCGGCGTAGGTGTCCCGCACGGCGGGTTTGACGATCTTTCCGGAGGCCGTACGGGGAAGAGAGCCGGTGAAGACGACGGACTTCGGGATCTTGTACTTGGCGAGCCGCCCCCGCAGGTGGCCGAGGATGTCGCCCTCGGCGGCGCCGGAGTCCGTGGCGGCGCCCGGACTGAGGACGACGACCGCGCGGCCGACTTCGCCCCAGACCTCGTCGGGGACACCGATGACCGCGCACTCGCCGACGGCGGGGTGGCTCAGGATCGCGTTCTCGACCTCGGCCGGGTAGACGTTCTCCCCTCCCGAGACGAACATGTCCTTGACCCGGTCGACGATGTAGGCGTAACCGTCGCCGTCGGTCCGGGCGACGTCGCCGGTGCGCAGCCAGCCGTCGTCGGTGAAGGCTGCTGAGGTGTCGTCCGGGCGGCGCCAGTAACCCGTCATGACGTTGGGGCCGCTGACCAGGATTTCGCCGCTCTGCTCCGGTGCGGCCTCGCGGCCGTCGGGCAGTACCACGCGGGTGTCGGTGAAGAAGTGCGGTACGCCCGCGGAACCGGCCTTGGCCGAGGTCTGCTCCCGGTCCAGGTAGAGGACTCCGGGCGACGCCTCGGTCAGGCCGTAACCCTGACTGAAGGCCAGGTCACGGGCCAGGTAGGCGGCGATGGTGCGCGCGGGGACCGGTGCGCCGCCGCAGTTGAGCGTACGCAGGCTGGACAGGTCCGTGTCCGCCCACCGCGGCCGGGCGGCCATGGCGTCGTACATGGTGGGAACGCCGAACATGCAGGTCACGCGCCGGGTCTCGATGAGCTCCAGTACGCGGTCGGGGTCGAAGGCGCCGAGCAGCACCACGCGGCCGCCCTTGAGGAAGGTGGGCAGGCATGTCATGTTCAGCCCCGCGGTGTGGAACAGCGGGGCGACGGCCAGCGTGACCTCGTCGCCGGCCAGGTCGGTGTCGACGAGGACGTTGACGCTGTTCCAGACGATGTTGGCGTGGGAGAGGACGGCGCCCTTGGGGCGGCCCGTGGTCCCGGAGGTGTACATGATCATGCAGGGGTCGTCCTGGGCGACGGTCTCGTCCAGCGGTTCGGTTCCGCCGCCGGCGAGCAGGTCTTCGTAGCCGATGGCCCCGCCCTCGGCCCCGGCTCCGTCGAGAGCTACGCGGTGGCGCACTCCCGCCTCGGCGGCGGCCGCACCGGCGACCTCGGACTGTTCGGGCGCGTGGACGAGGACGGTGCTGCCCGAGTCGGTGAGGTTGTAGGCCAACTCCGGTGCTGTCAGACGGGTGTTGAGCGGGACGAATACCGCACCGAGCGCGCCGGCGGCGAACAGCGTTTCGAGGAAGGCCGGGTGGTTGGGGCCGAGATACGCGACCCGGTCGCCACGGCCCGTGCCCAGGGCGCGCAGAGCGTGGGCCAGGCGCAGAACCCGCTGGTTCAGGTCCCGGTACGTCCACGTACGGTCCTCGTGTACGACGGCGACCCGCTCCGGGGTCTTGCGGGCCCGGCGCGCCGGCCAGGAGCCGATGCCTTGGTTCAACACGGCGACTCCTTCAGTCCTTCAGCAGGCCGAGCAGGCGGGCGGCGTTGTCCTTGAGGATCTTCGGCCGGACTTCGGGCTTGATGTCCAGCTTGTCGAAGTCCGCCAGCCACCGGTCGGGGGTGATGACGGGGTAGTCGGAGCCGAAGAGGACCTTGTCCTTGAGGAGCGTGTTGGCGTACCGCACCAGCTGCGGCGGGAAGTACTTCGGTGACCAGCCGGACAGGTCGATGTACACGTGCGGCTTGTGGGTGGCCACCGCCAGCGCCTCGTCCTGCCAGGGGAAGGACGGGTGGGCCAGGATGATCCGCAACTGCGGGAAGTCAACGGCGACATCGTCGACCAGCATGGGGTTGGAGTACTTCAGACGGATGCCGCCGCCACCGGGGACGCCGGCACCGATGCCGGTCTGACCGGTGTGGAACAGCGCGGGTACGCCCAGTTCCTCGATGGCCTCGTACAGCGGGTAGGCGAGCGGATCGTTCGGGGCGAAGGCCTGGATGCTGGGGTGGAACTTGAAGCCGCGTACGCCGTGCTCCTCCACCAGGCGGCGGGCTTCGCGCACGCCGGCCCGGCCCTTGTGCGGATCGACACTGGCGAAGGGGATGAGTACGTCGGGGTGGGCGGCGCAGCTTTCGGCGATCTCCTCGTTGGCGATGCGCGGGTGCCCGGTGGCGTGCTCGGCGTCCACGGTGAACACCACTGCGGCCATGTGGCGTTCGCGGTAGTGGGCGGCCATCTCGTCGATCGTCGGCTGCCGGTGGCCATGGGCTTTGAAGTACTTCTCGGAGGCGCCGAACAGCTCCGGGCTCAACGCTCCGTGGCCGTCCTTGGAGATCTCCGCATGGGTGTGTACGTCGATGGCGGTCAGGTTGTCGAGGTCGAGGGCGAGGTCGCTCATCTCAGGCCTCCGGTGCCTTGGGGGCCGGGATGCCGTAGGTCTCCGGCTCGGAGCCGACGCCGTCGTGCCACTGCGCGGCGATCGCGTCGGCGTTCCAGCCGCCGGCGGTGAAGGCGACCGTCTTCTCCTTGGGGTGGGCCCACAGGGCCAGTCGGTCGCCACCGACGCCGATGGCCTGCCCGGTGACGCCCTTGGAGGAGTCCGAGGCGAGGAAGGTGATCAGTCCGGCGACGTCCTCGACCGTACCCAGGCCCTCGTCCTTGCGCAGCCAGTCCGGCAGTGGGTCGCCGGTGCGCTCGGATTCGGCGATGACCGGCGCGAAGGCCGGAATGGTCCTGGTCATCTCAGTGGCAGCGACGGGAACGACGGCGTTGACGGTGATGTCGGCCTTGGCCAGCTCCATGGCCCAGGTCCGCGCCATCGCGACGATGCCGGCCTTGGCGGCGGCGTAGTTGGTCTGGCCGAAGTTGCCCCGCTGGCCGGCCGGGGAGGAGATGAGGACGATGCGGCCCCCGGTCGCCTGCTCCCGCATCCGGACCGCGGCTGCCCGGGCGCATGTGAACGTACCGCGCAGGTGAACCTTCACGACGGCGTCGAAGTCCTCGTCGGTCATCTTCCACAGCACGCGGTCGCGAAGGATGCCCGCGTTGGTGACGAGCACGTCCAGGCGTCCGAATTCCCGCACCGCCGTCTCGACCAGCTGCTCGGCCGCCTCGCTGTCGCCGACCGCGGCTACGACACCGGTGGCCTTGCCGCCTGCCGAGGTGATGGCGGCGACGGCGGCGTCGACCACGTCGCGGTCGACGTC
Source organism: Streptomyces sp. TRD_SC_5 (assembly GCF_056836825.1). Lineage (NCBI taxonomy): Bacteria > Bacillati > Actinomycetota > Actinomycetes > Kitasatosporales > Streptomycetaceae > Streptomyces > Streptomyces sp. TRD_SC_5. The sequence goes on from NZ_JBWZZS010000001.1 coordinate 5,668,682, forward strand.
GTTGACGACGACCGCGGCTCCGGCCCCGGCGAGGGCCCGAGCGTAACCCAGGCCGAGCCCGCGTCCGCTCCCGGTGACGACGGCGACTTTCCCGTGCAGGTCCATTTCTTGCACCTCTCTGGTGGTCTGTGGATGGGCGTGCGGACACGGTGGACCGCCCAAGCAATCAACAGGAATCCTGATAGTCCGGAGTGTTGTCGATTCTCAGGATTCCTGTCAATGGCCTAGGGTGGGCGCACTGAAAACCCGGTTGGTGACTCGTGGAGGCGTGGCGTGGAGAGACCTGCGGAGGCCGTGACGGCGAGAGGGGCGGCGGCAAGTCCCTCGCTGCTCTATCTGGTCAAGCGGTCCGAACTGGTGATCCGCGCGCGGCTCGAAGAGCTGCTCAAACCGGCCGGCATCACGGCGCTTCAGTACACGGCCCTTACGGTCCTGGAGCGCCACGACGGACTGTCCGGCGCACAGCTCGCCCGTGACTCGTTCGTCACGGCGCAGTCCATGGCCGACATGGTCCGCACTCTGGAGGGCCGCGGTGTGATCCGCCGCGAGCCCAACCCCTACAACCGCCGCGAGAAGATCGTCCTCCTCACCGACGCGGGCCGTCGGCTGCTGGCCGAGTACGCGGAGCCGGCGCGGCGGCTCGAGGAACGGATGGTCGGGGATCTCAGTCATGAGGAGATCGCCCGGTTCCGCGACACCTTGAACCGTGCGTGGCGGGCGCTGTCCTGACCCGGGCACACGCCCGCCCCCCGGGTCGCCGTTCACCGGCGTAACGTCCCTACTGGACCGCGTACATGCGAATGGCGACTACGTCCTCGCCCTCGGGGCGAGCGAGTCCCACGAACACCGTCTCGGCGAGCCACCGGTGGGCGGGCGCGTCCGTCCGGAAGACCGGGGACGTGCGGTAGTAGTGACCGGCTTCGGAGACCTGGAGGTCTTCGTCGTACTGGTCAGGGCTGTCCGCCTTCGGCCGGTAGAAGCCGCGGTTGGCGATGTCGATCACCGCGCCGTCGTCGGCCCGGATGAGGTAGCGCGCGTCGAGTTCGCAGACCTCGCCCCGGGTGCTGCTCCAGTCGCCCCCGCCCGCCAGCACCTCTCCGCGCAGGAGCGGTCCCTCCACGCTGCCTCCGACGATGGGGGTGAACTCGGTCTTCTCCCCATCCCCGTGGCCGATGTGGAGTGTCTCGGTGACGTGGGCTCGAATCTCGAACGCGAAGACGAGAGCAGGAGTGAAGGACATGGTGGGACTCCGTTCGGTGGGTGGGGTGCTTAGCGCTCGCCGGCGTTGGGCGAGGGTGCGCCCCAGGAGCAGGGGCGCGTAACAGGGGTCAGCTGCTCAATACGGCAGCTCGCTCTGCCTTGGCAGGGCATCGTCGCTGCTCAGAAGCCGCGTCGCGGCTCGGTGGCGCCTGGCCGCCCGGCGCGGCAGGGCGGGTGGACGGAGAAGTTACCGGTCGCTGCGCGGCTGCGCCACCCCCTTCGTGGCGGGCCCGGCCGTATCCCCGGAGAAGACGGCTCAGGGTCTTGACTCGTTTGCCCGCCAGGTGCAAGCGTGTCATGCAACAACGTTATATGACGTTCGTTTATGACGGCTTGCCGCCACTCTTCCACCTCGACGGCGAGCGCCCCTCTCCCTCCCTTCCTCCGGCAAGGAGCATCAGCCATGGCTGCAAGAAGACAGGTGCTGACGGTGCTCATCAGCGTGGGTCTGCTGGCCACAGCGTCCTGCACGTCCGCGCCCAGCGGAGGCAACGGCACGCCCCGGCCCCCTCGGCTCACCACCACCACCCCGCCCGGTACCGCCGCCGTCGATCGCGTCACCTGGGCGCTGCCTTACGGGGAGCCGACGACCCTTGACCCGGCGAAAGTCGGCGACTACTCGCCCCAGACGGTCGGAGCGAACCTCTGCGACACCCTGATGCGGATGAACGCGGACTTCTCCCTGAGTCCCGGCCTGGCCCGGAAGGCGACGTGGACCGACAAGCGCACCCTGGTGCTCGATCTCCGCGCCGGCGTGAAGTTCTGGGACGGCTCCCGCATGACACCGGCGGACGTGGTCCACAGCCTGGAACGGCAGCGAGACCCCAAGACGCAGGCGCTGTACGGGAACTACCTGTCCGCGGTGACGTCGATCAAGGCCACGGGGCCCCACCAGGTGACACTGCGCACCAAGACGTACGACCAGACCCTGCCCAAGGCGCTGTCGACCTCGTTCGGCGCGGTCAGTCAGCAGTCGTACGCCGAGAAGGCCGGCGCCGCCTACGGCACCGCCAAGGGCGGACTCATGTGCACCGGACCGTTCGAGCTGGCGTCCTGGAAGCCCGGCGACAGCATCACCCTTGAACGCAATGACGCCTACTGGGACTCCCGGCTCAAGCCGAAGGCCGGCCAGGTCGTCTTCAAGTTCATCACCAACAGCAACACGCTCACCAGCGCACTTCTCTCCGGCGAGGTGGACGGCACGTACGAGCTGCCGCCCAGCAGCGCCACGGCGCTCGCCACGGCACAAAGCGGCGCGACGTACCTCGGGCCGTCCACCCAGAACGTGCTGCTGATTCCCGGCAGCGGCAAGTCCCCCGCCGCGGACCGCCGGCTCCTGGACGCACTGTCACTCGCCGTGGACCGGAACGCGCTGATCAAGAACGTGTTCGGTGGCGATGCCACCACCCTGAAGTCGCTCGTACCGCCGCTCACCTGGCGCGGCGATCCTGCCGCCGACCGGTTCGACGCCGCGTACGAAGCGCTGCCGGCTGTACCGAAGCCCGACCTGGAGCGGGCCAAGAAGCTGATGGACCAAGTGGGTTCCGTGCCACGGCCCCTGGTCGCGGCGATCCCGGCGGGCGACCAGAAGGGACTGCAGACTCTGACGTTCATCCAGGCCGCCGCCAAGAAGCTGGGCGTGGACATACGGATCCGGCAGCTTCAGCCCACCGAGATGTCCTCGCTCTTCTACGATCCGTCGATCCGCCAGGGCATCGACCTGGTTCTCACCTTCGGTTACGTCGGCATGCCGGACCCGTCGTCCTACGTGTCCGAGATGGTCACTCCACGGGGGCTGTTCAACTGGACGAACTACGAGAACGCAGACGTGACCCGGCTGCTCGAGCAGGCACGTACGGCCTCGGACCCCGCCGCGTCGGCCAAGGCGTACACCGAGGCCCAGGCCCTGTTCACCCCCGACGTCCCGGTGGTCTACCTCGCCAGCACTCACGAACGGATGTTCATGAGCAAGCGCATCAGCGGCGCGCCCACCTCCTTCGCCTACACCGGTATGCCGTGGGCCGCTTACATCGGCGGCACCAAGAAGTGACCCGCGCCCCCTCATATCTCAGGAGAAAACGATGACCAACACCCCGGGCGAGAAGCCGCTGTGGGACCGCTCAGCCGCTGAGCTGGCAGCCGGAATCCGCGACAGGGTCTTCTCCGCGACCGAGGTCGCGCAGGCCTTCCTGCAGCGGATCGACGAAACGAACCCGGCCGTCAACGCGCTCGTGGACGTCCGCCCCGAGGAGGCGCTCGCCCAGGCCGCGGCGGCGGACAAGGCGGTCGCCGCCGGTGAGGCGCTGGAGCCGCTGCACGGGGTGCCGGTCTCCACGAAGATCAATACCGCGCAGCGCGGTTACGCCAGCTCGCACGGCGTCCCGGCGTGGGCCGACGCCGTCGCTCCGCAGGACGCGGCCTGCGTGGCGGCGCTGCGCGGGGCGGGCGCGAACCTCATGGGCCGCAGCAACAGCCCGGCGTTCGGCGTACGGTGGTTCACCGGCAACGACCTGCACGGCAAGACGCTCAACCCGTGGAGCAGCGCACATGGCCCGGGCGGGTCCTCCGGCGGCGCCGCCGCCGCGATCGCGTCCGGGATGGTGCCGATCGCCCAGGGCAACGACATCGGCGGTTCCCTCAGGTTTCCGGCGTACTGCTGCGGCGTGGTCGGCCTGCGGCCCACGACCGGCCTCATCTCCGCCTCCGAACCGGGCGCGGGAGGGGAATTCGACGCTCCGCTCTCCTTCCAGACCATGGCGGTGCACGGTCCGATGGGCTGGACGGTCGACGACGTACGACTGGCCTTGCACGCCATGGTGACACCGGACCTGAGCGATCCGGTCGGCCTGCCGATGCGCCCGCCGCTCGGTGAACCGCGCCCGGTGAAGGTCGCGGTCGTCCGCGATGTCGGGCTGGCCAAGTCCCACGCCGCCGTGGAGGCAGCCATCGACGACGCCGCCGGCTGGCTCAGTGAGGCCGGCTACGAGGTGGAGGAGGTCGAACTGCCGCTGCTGGGCGAGGCGGCCCAGCTGTGGTCGCTGCTGCTGTACGAGGAGCTGCGCACGATGATGCCGGAGATCGAACGGTTCGGTGACGACACGGTGAGGGTGTCCCTCGCGTCCTCGTTCGCCGCCGCCGCCGAGACATGGGGCGAGCGCCCGACGCTGGACGCCTACATCAAGGGATACGCGCGGCGCGGGACCCTCATCACCCGTCTCCAGCAGTATCTCGGCGGCGAGCGGCTCCTGCTGACACCCGTGTCGGCGGAGCGCCCGTTCGAACAGGACGCGGACCTCGCCGGCGACGGCCGCGTACGGGAACTGCTCGCCGCGCAGTGGCCCATGCAGGCTGTCCCGGTGCTCGGATTCCCGGCGATCTCGGTACCGACGGGCATCAGGGACGGCCTTCCGTCCGGCGTACAGCTGATCGGCGGACGCTTCCGCGAGAACCTGCTGTTCCACGCGGCCACGGCGATCGAAGCCCGGGCGGACCGCCCCCGCCCGTCACTGTCCTGGTCCCACGCCGGCTGAGCCGGACGTCGGCCGCGGCGCGTACGTCCGCCCCCTCGGCAGCCTCCGGGCTGCCGAGGGGGCGGGGCTGTTTCCGGTGCCGGAGCATGGCGAGACCACGCATGCCAAGACGCTTGTCCGGCCCCCCGGCCCGGACAAGCGTCTGTGACGGCCCCGCTCAGGCGGCAGCCCGCTGCGTCCTTCTGCGCGGCTTCCAGCCCGGCTTGGGGATGGACTCGATGAGGCGCCGCGTGTACGCGTCCTGCGGCTGGTCGAGGACGGATGTGATCGGGCCGTACTCGACGACTTTCCCGGCCCGCATCACCAGGACTTCCTCACTGACGTGCCGGACGGCGCCGAGGTCGTGCGTGATGAACAGCAGGGCTGTCCCCGTACTCGCCCGGATATGCGCCAGCAGGCCCAGAATCTGAGCCTGGATCGACACGTCGAGCGCCGCGATCGCCTCGTCCAGGATCAGCACCCGAGGTTCGGCGGCCAACGCGCGTGCGATGGCGACGCGTTGACGCTGGCCGCCGGACAGCGCCTTCGGCAGAGACCTCGCCTGGCGGTCGTCCAGCCCGACCATGTCGAACAGTTCCGAGACACGGGCCCGCAGTGCGTCCGCCGGCAGATCGCGGTGCAGCATGACCGCCTCCGCGACGGCGTCGCAGACCCGCTGGCGCCGGTCGAGCGAGGAGTAGGGGTCCTGAAACACCATCTGGATCTGCCGGCCACGGGCTCGCCGCTCCTTCGCCCGTACGCGTCCGCGCCGGCGCTCGCTTCCCGCAACGACGATCTGCCCTCTGCTGGGTGCTTCGAGTCCGGCGATCATGCGTGCGGTGGTTGTCTTGCCGGATCCCGACTCGCCGACGACCGCCAGCGATCCCTGCTCGGGAAGAGAGAACGTGACGTCCTCGACGGCGATGAAATCGCCGAAGACCTTGCGCAGTTTCCGTACCTCAAGCATGCCTGCCGACCTCCTCGGGCGAGAGCGTGTGGGGAAAGTGGCAGGCCGCTGTGGACTCGCCGGCAGAACGCGGTCGCGGCCGGTCGCTGCGGCACAGCTCCTGCACACCGGGGCATCGGTCGCTGAACGCGCACCCCGGGGGTACTTCGAAGCCGGACAGTGGCCTGCCGGCGATGGCGCGCAGCTCGGTGTGCGTGTCGCCGACGGCCGGCCGGGAGGCGAGCAGGGCGCGCGTGTACGGATGCGCGGCGTGGTGGCGCAGCAAGGTGGCCGGAAGCTCCTCGACGGTCGTACCCGCGTACATCACCACGACCCGGTCGCACACGGCGGCGGCCAGTTCCAGGTCGTGCGTGATGAACAGCATGGAGAGGCCGCGGGCTTCACGGGCCTCGCCGATGATGGCCATCACCTCCTCCTGCGTGGTCACGTCGAGCGCGGTGGTCGGCTCGTCGGCGAGCAGCAGCCGGGGTTCGGCGGCCAGCGCGGCGGCGATCATCACGCGTTGCAGCAGGCCGCCGGACAACTCGTGGGGCCGTTGTCGCATGCGCCGTTCGGCATCGCCGATACCGACTTCCCGCAGGATGCTCGTGACCTTGGCGACGGCCTCGGCGGTGGGGACACCGCGCGCGGTCGTCAGGCCCTCCACCAGGAAGTCGCCCACGCTGCGTGCGGGGTTGATGTGAGCGCGCGGGTCCTGGAACACCATGGCGACGTCGCCCGCGCGGAACTCACGCAGCCGTTCCCGGGTCATGTCCGGCACGGACTCGCCCGCGAACAGCAACTCCCCGTGCGTACGGGCGCCCTCCGGCAGCAGTCGCAGGATGGAACGGGCCGTCAGCGACTTTCCCGATCCGGACTCGCCGACCAGGGCGACGGCCAGCCCTTCGGCGATACTCACATCCGCGCGGTGGACGACGGTCCGCGTGGTCCCGTCGAGGGGCAGGTCGATCCTCAGCCCGTTGATGTGGAGCAGCGGTGATGATGTCATGCGTCTTCTCCGAGCAGGCGTCGGGACAGCCCCGTTCCCAGCAGGTTGAACGCGACCACCACCACCAGGATGACGAGGCCCGCGTACAGCGACTGCTGGGGTTGGCCGGCGAGGATCGAGGGGGCCCCGTTGGACACCATGAGCCCCCATTCGGGGTCCGGTGGCTGGCTGCCGAGCCCGAGGAACGAGATTGCCGCCACGTCGAGAAGGGCGTACCCGAAACCGATGGTGGCCTGGACGAGGACGAGGGGCAGCAGGTTCGGCAGGAGGTGCCGGAACCAGATGCGACGGGTGGGAGCCCCGAGGAGCTGGAGCGCGGCGACGTACGGCAGATTGCGTTCCTTGAGCGCGGCCGAACGCACGACGCGCGTGATCAGTGGCAGGTAGGCGATCGACAGGGCCACGATCGGCGCGGTGAGGCCCGCCCCGAAGACGGCGGCGGCGAGCACAGCCATGATCAGGCCGGGGAATCCGAACACGACGTCCAGGGCGCCGGAGACCAACCGGTCGAGCCACCCCCCGGTCCAGGCGGCGGCCAGCGCCAGCAGGGTGCCGAGGGTGGTGGATACCAGGATCACCACAGCAGGGGCGGCGAGGCTGGAGCGGGTACCGCAGATGAGCCTGGACAGGATGTCGCGTCCGGTGTCGTCGGTGCCGAGCAGGTGGGCTCCGGAAGGTCCGGCGTTGACGCCCAGCGGATCGACGGCGTTCGGGTCGTGCGGGGCGATCAGTGGGCCCAGCGCCGCGAGCAGGACGAACAGGGCGATCACGCACGCGGCACCGAGGGTCACATGGTGGCGTGTGAGTCCGGTCCGGGCCCGGGGCCGGGTCTTGGGGCGGGGGATACGGGCGGTGCGGCCGAACAGGGTGGTGCTCATCGGGTCCCCTTCCGCGCGGCTCGCGGGTCGAGTGCGGTGCTGACCAGGTCGACGACGGTGTTGATGACGACGAACGCGACCACGAAGACCAGTGACACGGCCTGGACCACGGCCATGTCCTGCTTGGACGCCGCCTCGATCATGAGGGCTCCGAGACCACCGGTCCCGAACGCCTGCTCGGCGACGGCGGCAGTGGCGATGAGGCCTGCGATACCGACGCCGGACACCGCGAAGACCGGGCCGGAGGCGTTGTGCAGCACGTGCCGTCTGATCACGGTCGCTTCGGGTACGCCGCGGCTGCGGGCGGTGTCCACGTGCTCCGAGCGCATCTCCGCGCGTACGGCGGTCCTGGTGACCTGGGCGACGTAACCGACCCAGGTCACCGCCAGCCCGAGGGCCGGCAGCGTCAGGTGCGAGACCGTACCGGTGAACCCCTCGCCCGAGCCGTACACCGGGAACCACGGCAACTGGACGGCGAACACCCAGATGAGCAGGACCGACATGATGAAGGTCGGGACCGCCATCGCGCCCGCCGTGAGTGTCGTGGCCAGCATTTCGGTCCGGCCGCCGCGCAGTGCGGCGACGGTGCCGATGAGCGTGCCGGCGACGAGCACCAGGACGGAGGCGTAGGCGACGAGTGCGAGGGTGTCGCCCGCGCGTGCGCCGATGAGACTGGCGACGGTGTCGCGGTATACGAGGGATTTCCCGAAGTCCCCCTGAAGACAGCCGCTCAGCCAGTGCCAATAGCCCTCGAGGAACGGATCGTCCAGGTGGTATTCGCGGTGGATCCGGTCCAGCACGGCCGGGTCGGGGTTCCGGCTGCCGCCGACGAGCAGTGTGGCGGGGTCGCCCGGCGTCAGGAACATGGCGCCGTAGATCGCCAGGCTGGAGGCGAGGACGGTCACCACGAGGGTGGCCAGTCGGGTGGCGACGAACCGGAGCGTCATCGCGGATCACCGCCCGTGCCGCTTCCGGGCAGGACGGTGAGGCGCAGGCGCGACGGACGGCCGGATCCGGTACGAAGCCTCTGGACGCTCGCCTTGGGCGTGGTCGTCAGCCAAGGGTCCTCGTGCGTACCGGAGTTGGGCAGGTGGTTCGGGAAGTCGCTGCCGGTCACCATCAGCGCGAGACGGTGGCCCGGGCGCATCCGGTAACCGGTGTGGCCGAGAGCGATCTCCACCTCGCCCGGCGCGTCCGCCTGGACACAGCCGCGGACGATCAGTCGTGCCGCGCCGTCCGGGGCGAGGTCGAGGAGCCGGACGAAAACGTCGAACGTGGGCGCCGTGCTGTCGACATGCAGCACCGCGTGTACGGGACCGGCCAGGTCGAGCGGGGCGTCGCAGGCCGGTCCCGTGAAGACGAGTACGTCGTCCCGGTCCGCCGTGCGGCGCTCGTCGGGGTGGTCGCGCAACACCATGAAGGTGTCCGTTACGGCGGACGGCACCAGGTCGTCCGGGTCGTACCGCCACTCCACGGACTCGGCGCCCGGCGCCGGGGCGGCGGTGAGCCGGCCGCCGGGCACCGGGCCGGTCGCGGCTCCCGCATCCCCCAGGTACAGCTCGATCCCTGTCGCCTCCGGAGGAGGCCAGGCCGTCGACGTACGCCAGCCGACGTGTGCGAGCTTCCACCGCACGCGCGGAAGCGACTCCGGCCGGGCGGAGCCCTTCAGGAAGACCTCGAAGAACTCCAGTGCCGGGCCGGTGTACGTGTCGAGCATGCGGTCGAGAGCGGCCTCGTTGGCCAGGTGATCCGTCTCCGGGGACACCGGGGCGTTCTCCAGGAAGTAGTTCTCGTGGTCGGTCGTGTCGGCGATCAGGTACTGGACCGCCGCCCAGCCGGGGCGGCGGTCCAGTTCGGTGTAGTCACGCATGTGGGCGATGCCGAGATTGTCGAACCAGCCCACACAGTGCAGGACGGGAACGGGACGCGCGTCGTAGGGATGCGGTCCGTTGTACGGGGGCAGGCGGATGCCGCCGACGACGAGGTCGAAGCCCGCCGAGCGTTTTCCCGCGGCCTCGAACGCCTCCTCGTACGCCGCGATCAGGGGGCGCTTGGTGAGGTCGGGGTCGAACTCGTAGCTGTCGTTGTCCATCCAGACGTGCGCCTGATAGTCGGCGCCCTCCAGCCACAGGGGCTGCCGGCCGGACCCGACGTCGTAACTGGCCACACCAGGGGCGTTGTTGGTGCACGTCACCCGGGGGACGATCGCGCGGAGGGCGGGGTGCTGGCTGGAGACCGCCGACCACTGGGTGAAGCCGTAGTACGAGTCGCCGAACATTCCCACGAGCCCGTTGGACCACGGCTGACGCGTGATCCACTCGATGGTGTCGTACCCGTCGTCCACCTCGCCGGTCCAGCCCAGCGTGCCGCCCTGCGAGCGGAACTTGCCGCGGACGTCCTGGACCACCATCACGTAGCCGCGCGCCGTGAACCGCTGCGCGGCCTTCTCGAAGAAGACGTATCGGCTGTTCTTGTCGTACGGCAGCCGGACGAGCACGGCCGGGGCGGGTTCGGGGCCGGCGCCGTAGACGTCGGTGGCCAGCATCACTCCGTCCCGCATCCGGACCATGTGCTGCTGCGCGTCTTGAGGGACGGGCTGGGGAGTTACGCGCTCAACGGCAAGGCTCACGGGCCCTCCACACAGAAGGAACTTTGAGAAAACAATGTGATATAACAGCGTTGCATCTCAAAGACCGCAGCGTCAACCCCCACTGAGCTAGGTTGCCTTCATGCCGATCGACGTCGACGAAGTCCAGCGCCGCAGGGAAATCGCCCAGGCCACCCTTGCCGTCGCGGCCCGTGACGGGGCACGCGCGGTCACCATCCGCGCCGTGGCCAAGGAACTGGGCGGCTCGACGGCGATGGTCACCAACTACGTGCCGACGCGGATCGCCCTGATCATCAACGCCGTCCGCGCTGCCGAGTCCCGCTGGCGCGCCGACTTGGAAGCCGGCCTGGGCGACCTGGAGGGCAAGGAACGCCTGCGGACCACGGTGGAGTGGAATCTCAGCACCGAGCCGGACGACCTGCTGCTGCGCGCGCTGTGGATCGAGATGCTCTCCTCGACGCACACCGATCCGAACGGGGCCGACCGCCGCGAACCGCGTGAATCACGGCAGGAGTTCTTCGACGCGGCCATGGCGGCAGGGGTGCCCGACGCGGAGCTGGCCGCCGACATCCTCTTCATGCTGACCCGCGGTTACTTCGTCTCCACCGTGGAAGACCCGGACTACTGGACCGCCGAGCGGGCCGGCCGGGTCGCCCGCGCCGTCGTCGACGCGCTCGTGGGGCAGTGAAGTGCGCCGGCCACCGACCGCGCCCCAGGGCTGACTGAAAGCCGGACGGGAAGCCGCGTCCCGGCCAGAGGCGCGTCCGGCGGATCAGGACATTCCGCGGAGTATCCCGTCCGTGTCGCTGTTGGGCCGAACGGGTGAGGCGCGGGAGGATGGCCGGATGCAGACACAGCACGTGAGCGGGGTGGTCCGGTGAGCAGGTACGACGTCACCGACGAACAGTGGGCCGGGCTCGCTCAAGTCGTGCCCCTGCGCAGCAGGAACGAGTGGCCTTCCAGAGTCGATCACCGCACGATGCCGCAGGACGAGGCGGCCGCCGAGCAGCGGCGGATGATCGTGCTGCGCGTGCAGGTGTTCTCCGACGCGCGTGAGGTCGCGGAGTACCTGATCGCGCAAGTACCGGTACTCCTGGACCTGACCGCGGCGGACACCGATGTGGCCAAACGCATCCTTGACTTCAGCAGCGGTGTGGTCTTCGGGCTCGGCAGCGGCATGCACAGGGTCGACCGGAACGTCTTCCTGCTGTCGCCGGCCGGCATGGAGGTCGAGGGGGCGGAGGCGGCAGCCGTCCCTCAATCGTAGGAAGGTCCTTCAGGCGTAACGGTTCACCGGCCGGGGTGCTGCGTACCGTCCGGTCATGACTCTGGTTTCCCCGGGGACGCGCCCCGGACCTCCGGCCGACGACCGTGGCGTCCCCACGGTCACCGAACTGCGGCTCTCGGCCTTCAGATCGCACCGCGGAGCGGTCTTCCCGCTCGGTCCGGTGACGTTGTTCGCGGGTGCCAGCGGCAGTGGCAAGTCCACCGTCCTGGAGGTGTACGACGCGCTGGCCCGCCTCGGCGGGGGCGCCGAGCTGGGCGCGGTCTTCCGGGACCCGGGAGGATGCGTGCCGGAGCGGGCGGGGCCGGACGCCCAGGGGCGGCGGGGGTTCAGGATCGGCTGCACCGTCGACGGGCCCGCCGGCCCCGTCAGGCTCGACCTCGCCGTACAGGCCGAACCCGAACTGCGCATCGTCGGCGAGCGGCTGACCTGCGACGGGCAGACGCTGCTGACCACGGCGCTGCGCGATCCGGGGCGCAGTACGGTCCAGGCGGCCTGGTACACGGCCGGCACCGCGCCGGTGACGCGGGCGCCGCTGCCCGACGACTTACTGGGTACGGCGCTGCTGCCGCTGCGCGTGGCCGGCAAGACGCCGGGGCAGCAGCGGGTACTGGCGGCCGCGGAACAGGTGGTTCTGGCGCTGCGTTCGGTGTTCGCGTGCGACCCGCAGCCCGCGCGCATGCGGGAGCCGGCGGCGTTGGGCGACGGCCGGCTGCGGCGCGGCTGCGACAACCTGGCGGAAGTGCTGTGGCGTACGCACCACCAGTGCGCGAAGCGCCATGCGCGGCTCGCGGCGACGGTGCGGTCGGGGTGCGCGGGCCCGGTGGAGGCGCTGACCGTGGAGGAGCTCGCGGACGGGAAGGTGCGGGCGCTGGTGGGCCGGGGCGGACAGCGGGCCACGCCTGTGGGGCGGCTGGGGGACGGCGAGCTGAGGTATCTGGCGCTCGCGCTGGTACTGCTGACCGGGCCGGGCGTGCTGGCCATGGACACGGTCGCCGAAGTGCCGTCCGCGATGCAGGCGCTGACGGTTCTCGCGGACGGCTTCGACCGGTCCCTGGACGGGCGGCAGACGCGGGAACTCGTGGCGCTGGCGGCGGCGGTCTGCGCCGAGGGGCACATCAGGCTGGTGGGGACGGTCACGGAAGCGTCCGCGTCGTACGCGCGCGAGGTGGACGGGGTGGCGGTGGTAGACCTTGGGCCGTGACTGAACTCGATGTAGCGGGACTGCAGCGGCGGCTGGCCGAATTCGCGGCGGCGCGGGGCTGGGAGCCGTACCACACGCCCAAGAACCTGGCCGTGGCGCTGAGCGTGGAAGCGTCCGAACTGGTGGAGATCTTCCAGTGGCTGACGCCCGAGGAGTCGGCACGGGTGATGGAGGATCCACGGTCCGCGCACCGGGTGGCGGACGAGGTCGCTGATGTCCTCGCGTACTTGCTGCAGTTCAGTGAGGTGCTCGGGATCGATGTGCTGGCGGCCCTGGCGGCCAAGATCGACCGTAACGAGCTGCGTTTCCCGGTGCCGAAAAGCAGGGATCGTCACTCTTCGGAGTGATGGGTATTTCCAAAACCGCATTTCTGTCCACAGATTTCGCCATAGCCCTGGCTTTCCGGGCCCCATACCCTCACTCTGGGTAGTGGATGGGAGAACGGTGCGCGAAAGAAGCGGGCCATGGTGTGGACGGGGGGCGGCACATGGACGCGGTAAGGCTCATCGGGCAGAGCCGGCACGCACTCGCGCAGAGCCGGGCGGCACGGGACATCCTGGCGGAGGCCTGGCAGGCACAGGCCTTGACCCAGGCGATCGGCGGGCAGCTGGCCCTGACCGGTCCGGCGGAGCTGAGAGGTGAGGCGCGCGGGCTCAGTGAGACGGGCGGGCGGGGCTGCGGGGTGCTCGACATCCCGGCGCTGTGGGCGGACGACGTCGGCCGGCCGCCTCTGGACGCCCGGCCGCGGGCGGCGCAGCTGTCCCAGGTGGCGGACGCGCGGGCGGCGTTGACCGGGCTGGGCGCTCTTCTCGGAGAGGTGGGAATCGCCCTCGTCGGGGTCGCGTGCGCCACCGACGAGGAGGGCCTCTACTGGCAGTGCATCGAGGGCATCGACGCCGCCGACGAGTCGAGTGACCGGGTGCGCGGGATATTACGCCGGCTCACGGTGCGGGAGGAGGACAGGTTGCGCAGCGCCGCTCGCGACTCGGCGGCGGAGCCGTTATGACGCCGTCAGCCGCAGGTGCCGCCGGCCGGGGCGCTGGTGCCGCCGTCGCGCCGGTCACCGGCGAGGCCGGGCGCCGGCCGCCGGCCGGCGGAAGTTCACCCGACCGGGCAGGCGCGGGCCGGGGGCGGGAGGTGGGGTTGACGGCAGTTCGACGGTGCAGGATGGGGGTATGGATCTTCGAATCTTCACCGAGCCCCAGCAAGGGGCGAGCTACGACACCCTGCTGACCGTCGCCAAGGCCACCGAGGACCTGGGCTTCGACGCCTTCTACCGCTCGGACCACTATCTGCGCATGGGGTCGGGCGACGGTCTCCCCGGGCCGACCGACGCCTGGATCACGTTGGCGGGGCTCGCCCGCGAGACCAAGCGGATCCGGCTCGGCACGCTGATGACCGCGGGCACCTTCCGGCTGCCGGGCGTGCTGGCCATCCAGGTCGCGCAGGTCGACCAGATGTCGGGCGGCCGGGTCGAACTGGGCCTGGGCGCCGGCTGGTTCGAGGAGGAGCACCGGGCATACGGGATCCCGTTCCCCAAGGAGAAGTTCGGGCGGCTCGAGGAGCAGCTCGCCATCGTCACCGGGCTGTGGGCGACGGAGAGCGGCAAGACGTTCAGCTACGACGGCACGTACTACCAGCTGACCGACTCGCCCGCGCTGCCGAAGCCCGCGCAGGCCAAGGTGCCGGTGCTGGTCGGCGGGCACGGCGCGATCCGTACGCCGCGGCTGGCCGCGCGGTACGCCGACGAGTTCAACATCCCGTTCGCCTCGCTCGAGGACAGCGAGCGGCAGTTCGGGCGGGTCAGGGCAGCGGCGGAGAAGGCGGGGCGCAAGGGGGACGACCTGGTGTACTCCAACGCGCTGGTGGCATGCGTCGGCAAGGACGACGCGGAGGTGGCGCGCCGCGCGGCGGCCATCGGGCGGGACGTGGAGGAGCTGAAGGCGAACGGGCTGGCGGGCTCGCCCGCCGAAGTGGTCGACAAGATCGGCCAGTACGCCGCGATCGGCGCGTCGCGGATCTACCTCCAGATGCTGGACCTGGACGATCTCGAACACCTGGAGCTGATCTCCTCGCAGGTGCAGTCCCAGCTGACCTGAGGAGCGTCCGACGAGTAAAGGAGTTTCACCGTGAAGCCCGTCCGTCCGCTTGCCGCCGCACTCGGAGCCGCCGCATTCGGAGCCGGTGCCCCGGGGCCTGTCGTCCTCGACGGCGGTCTGTCCAACCAGCTGGAGGCGCAGGGCTGCGACCTGTCCGACGGGCTCTGGTCGGCGCGGCTGCTCGCCGACGGGCCGCAGCAGATCGCGGCCGCGCACGCGGCGTATGTACGGGCGGGCGCGCAGGTGCTGATCACCGCCAGTTATCAGGCGACGTTCGAGGGCTTCGCGCGGCGGGGCGTCGGCCTGGGCAAGGCCGCGGAACTGCTGGCGCTCAGCGTCGAACTGGCGCGTGCGGCGGGGGAGACCGTGGACCGGGAGGTCTGGGTGGCGGCTTCGGTCGGGCCGTACGGGGCGATGCTCGCCGACGGCAGCGAGTACCGGGGGCGGTACGGGCTCTCGGTGCGGGAGCTGGAGCACTTCCACCGGCCGCGCGTCGAAGCGCTCGTCGCGGCGGCACCCGACGTGCTGGCACTGGAGACGGTGCCCGACACCGACGAGGCCGAGGCACTGCTGCGGGCTGTCGAGGGTTCCGGGATGCCGGTCTGGCTCTCGTACAGCATCGCGGGCGGACGCACCCGGGCCGGCCAGCCGCTGGACGCGGCCTTCGCTCTCGCGGCGGGGAACGACCAGGTGATCGCCCTGGGGATCAACTGCTGCGAGCCGCGCGACGCGGACACGGCGGTGGCTCTCGCGGCCGCGGTGACCGGGAAACCGGTCGTCGTCTATCCGAACAGCGGTGAGCGGTGGGACGCGGAGGGGAGGCGGTGGACCGGCGGGGGCACGTACGACCCGGCGCGGGTGCGTGAGTGGCGGGCGTCCGGGGCGCGGCTGGTGGGCGGGTGCTGCCAGGTGGGCCCGGCTCGGATCGCCGAGCTGGCCCGGCTGGTCGGACCGGCCGCTTAAACCCCTGGTCCGGGGCGGGCCGGGGCGACGATACTCGGACGCGTGTTCCTGACGTACAGTCGGGTCTCGTCTGCCGCCCTAACTTCTCCCAGGTCAAGGCACGTTTTTCTGGTGCGGACGTTTCGGCGGGGTCGAATCGAGGGCGTTTTGACCGGGAAACCATCGCGCGAGCCAGCCCTGTGTCGCACGGCTATAGCGGGACATACTTGCCTATGGAGTCGCCCTCGCGGCCCCTGCGCCTGCCTGGGCGCCTCGGGTTATGAACTTTCGTATAGTGCAAAGTTGTCCGGGGGCGTTGTGTGATCGCGGGGGACCCCGGACGGTGTTTCGGACGCGCTGCGGTGCCTGAGGCCCGAGCTCGTCAGATCGCTCGCGATCACGGCGAATCCGGTCAGCGCCCTGTCTGTAGCTGATGCAACAGGTGTAGTGCAGGAGCTTCAAGCCGAGTTACTCATCGAGGTCAAACAGACCGTCCTGAACCACGTCGAGCGCCGGGCGCTGTACTGCGGAGCCGTCGTCCGGCTCGCCATGGGTGAGGCAGTCCGCTGCGTAGGCGAGCCAGACCTCGCTCATCAGCCGGCCCCTCGCGCCCAGCTTTTGACCGTTGAGCTGGGCCCATTGCTCGACGCGGAGCTCTTCGAGTAGTCCATCTTCCCCTAGATGATCAATTCCAAGGGATGCCTGCGGAGGGTGTGGGGTGGGCGGCGGCCGAAGCCGCCGCGAGACGGTCAGGCGGCGGGCTGCCGGCCCTGGTTGTCGAGGTGGCAGCGGGCGGTCAGGCGTCAGGGTCGACTTCGGGGTGCGTGAACAGCACGGGCTTGCCCAGCGACCGGGCGTAGGCGATTTCGGCTCGGGTGCTGTCTCCGATGTAGTCGCCGACTAAAGCGCCTGAGTTCGCGAATACTGAGCACTCGGCGCCCCGGACCTGGGCGTTCGTCGCGTGTCGGTTGGCGATCATCGTCGTTCTTTCATCCAGCAGGCGGGGCAAATGTCGCGGCCATGGCGGGTCCGGTGCCATTAGCTTGTCATTTATCCAGTCGGCGGGGCTTGGTGCCCTTCTTGTGATGGGCGGGTCTGGTGTACGCCTCGCCGGTTGCGAGGACCCGTCCCACGTCGTGACGGGTTGCCGAACGGCTGTTTCTTGAACCGAGTGGGCGGCCGGGGCCAGGTCGGGAGGGTTTGGGCGCACGCGCTGGCGTCGGGTCTGAGCGTGGAGGTTTCTGAACCCGGTTCAGGCGGGGGTCGTGTTCACCCGCGCAGTGTGCTGCCCGGCCTCGGCGGTCCGGGCCGGTTCACCGGCGGTAGCAGTGGCTTAACCGCTCTGTTCTGGTGAGCTGAAACAACCAGCCTGGCCCTGCTGGCCAGGGCCAGAGCACTATCACCGCTGATAGCGGCCTGGCCCTACCCGCAGGGCCGGACCTGGGAGACTAGGGATCATGTCCGACCGTCGACCGCTCTCGCTGCCCGCCTTCTCCGAGCCCGCTTCCGACGCTCCCGTACCCGCCCAGGCGGGTGGGCGCCGGCAGATGCCGGTCGAGCAGGGCGCCGACTTCCGCCAGCCGCCCGGCGAGACCGAGCCCGAGCCCGCACCCGCCCCGGCCCGACGTCCGCTCGCCCCCGGCGGCCTCACCTTCTCAGACCCGGACCGCCATATCTGAGCGCTACCACCACGGGTTGCGCCACGTCTAGGACCAGCTCACCACCTAGCCCCACCGCCCGGTGTGCCAGCGCCTCCACCTGGACAGTGGTCGTAGCCGGCCCGGCTCCCGCCTCGGATACCGTGTTCCTCTACGGGGTGCCATAACGGATGTGACGCCCCCCACCGGAGGTAGTCAGCGTATGAGTTCAAAGCGCAGCAAGAATCCAGCCCTGCCCGTACTTGACGACGCATTCCGACTCGCGTCGGTCAAGGACGCCGAAGAGTCCACCCGTGACTTGGCCGCGCGGCTGGCCACCACCGAGCTGCGCCGCGTTTCCCACCCGGGCCGGGTCACCTGGGAGCCCACCGATCAGGCCGAGCCCGTACCGGTCCCACCGACTGTGGTCGACGGTGACGGGGACCTGTGGCTGCGGGACCGGGGCACTGGCACCTGGACCATGCCCGAGTTCAACCCCAAGGAGTTCCCGGCCCGCTGTGGCGAGGTTCTGACGTGGAACCAGCTTGCCCGCGAGTTCGGCCCGCTTACCGCACTGGCCGACGACCGCCGCATCGGCGGCGGCCGGCGCTGACCGCGCAGCCTTCTGGGATGACCGCGCCCCTGAAGCGCCCGTTACGGGTAGCTGGTAGCTCCAGCTCACCGCCGAGCTCGACGATGGCAGCGAGCAGGTGAGCGTGGTTGTCGGTCACGATGTCTCCATGTTGCAGCCGGATACGTCGTCGCTGTCCGTGGGGTCGGGGTGGAAGAAGCGGGTGTAGCGGAGTCCGGTCTCCGGAGTGATGTTGAACACCGCGCATAGGTGCTGCGGGTCAGCGCCGGTGACGGCGGCCTCTTCGAGGATTCGGTCCTCGCGAAGTTGCTGGGCGGTGACCGGGAGGCCGCGCAGCAGAGGCTGCATCCAGCCGGTTGTGACCGGGGCCCGGGTGTGCGCGGTCTGCGAGCTGATGAACACGTGAGGGTTGCGGGTATGTGGCCAGCGCTGGTGCCGGAGGTGAATGTAGTCGACGGCGGCCTGCTGGGTGAAGGCGTCGAGGGGGTGATCGATGTCGCCGAGCGTGAGCCGGCCGCGGGTGAAGTCGATGGCGGTCAGGGGCAGCGCTCGGGCCTGGTGCGGGTAGAGCGCATGGATGCCGACGAGGGTGATCAGCAGCTTCAGGGCCTGCCAGGGCCTGACTCTCTACCAGGCCCTGGACCTGCTCCAGCACCTCCTGGCCACCTGGGCCGGCACTCGTCCCACCTGCCGACAACCCAGCCCATGGCAGCCCTACGACACGACCTAACAAAGCCCTACTAGTGCTGGATTCCTCTTTCTCTGGGTATATGTCCTGGTGGCGGGGTGATTTGGTGCTCGGGGGCGGGTGCTGGGCGATGGTGTTACGGGCACGGCTGAGCCGTGACGAGAATGAGGAACTGGTCGTGCGTCGACTGTCGCGAGCGCGTAAAGCGCCGCGTGACCTGGTGCTGCGGGCACGGATGGTCGACTTGAGCTGGTCCGGACAGCGTGTCCCGGCCATCGCGGATGAGTTGAGGTGCAGCGCCAAGACGGTCCGCCGCTGGTTGCACCGCTTCAACCGTGTGGGCCTGGACGGGCTGGAGGACCTGGGCGGACAGGGCCGCAAGCGGCGGATCAGCGAGGCGGAACGCTCAAGGATCATCGGCCTGGTCAAACAGTCGCCTCCAGGTCGGCTGACTGTGCAGGCCGACGGAGAGCTGGCCGCGGCGGATGAGTCCGGGCCGCCGGAGTGGACCCTCGACGCACTGGCCGCCGAGGCCGGGCGACTGGGTATCGAGATCGGTCGCAGCCAGGTCCGCCGGATCCTGCTGGCCGAGGGAGTGCGCTGGCGCCGCACCCGGTCCTGGACCCGCTCGAAGGACGCGGACTCCGAGGGAAAAGGACGAGGATCATCGAGCTCTACACCTGCCCGCCCGAGGGCGCGACGGTCGTCTGCGTCGACGAGCTCGGACCGGTGATCCCCCGCACGTTCCCGCCGGCGCCGGGCTGGTCGCCGGACGGTCACCGCATCAAGTCCGAGGTCGACTACGGTCGCGGGCCGGAGAAGACCTGGGTCTACGGCGCCTTACGCGTGCGGGACGGACACCAGGTCACCATGACCGCATCCTCCCGCAACAGTGCCTTCTACCAGCAGTTTCTTCAGAAGACGAGACGGCCAATCCCACTGGGGACATCTACGTCGTCACCGACAACCTGTCCTCGCACAACAGCCTGTCCACCCGCACCTGGCTGGAGGACCACCCCAGGATCCGGCACGTCTTCATCCCCGTCGGCGCCTGCTGGCTCAGCCTCCAGGAAGGCTTGTCAACGGCCACGGAGATGCCCAGGTGGGTGGCCGTTGGGTGTCCAGGCTGGTGGCCATCAGAAACCCAGGCGTGTGGCCAGTGGTATTCCTGGGGGTGGGGTCAGTTCAAGGGCACCACTCCCTTCCCGGCGAGGGCCTCGGCGAGGCGGTGTGAGTCGCCGGTGGTGGTCACGAGGTGAGCATGGTGCATGAGGCGGTCGGTGCTCGCGCCCGCGAGAGTCTTCGGCATGATCGTGTCGAAGCCCGAGGGGTGAATGTTGCTGGTCACAGCGATGGACCGGCGTTCGTAGGCTGCGTCGATGATCCGGTAGAACGCCTCAGCTGCGTCTTCCCCGACGGGCAGCAGGCCGATGTCGTCGATGACGATGAGGTCCGCGCGGCAGATCCGGGCGACGGTCCGTGAGGTGGACCCGTCGACCTTTGATTTGCCGATCGCGGCGCTCAGCGTCTCCAGGGTGAACCAGGACACCCGCAGGTCCTTCTCGATCGCGGCCTGGGCCAGGCCCTCGGTGAAGTGGCTCTTGCCCGTCCCCGACGGGGCCGGCGATCACCAAATTCTCGGCGCGGCCGATCCACTCCAGGGTGATCAGGGAGTTCTGGGTGGGTTCAGGGATGGTGGAGTCCTCGGCCCGCCAGGAGCCCAGGGTCTTGCCGGTGGGGAAGTTCGCCGAGTGCCGGCGAAGACGCCGGGTCGCCGCGTCGCGGCCGGTGACCTCCTCGGCTACAAGCAACCGCAACACCTCGGCGGGGTCCCATCGTTGGGCACGGGCGGTGGCCAGGACGTCCGGGGCCGCTTTGCGCATATAGGGCAGGCGCATGCGGCGCATGAGCTTGTCGAGCTCCTCCGGCAGAGCCGGGGCCTGGGGAAACGTCATGGTTGCAAATTCCTTCGTCGGTCTGGTTCGGCGCCGATAGGCTCGCCGGGTGATCGATATGCAGGTGCGCGGTGACAGCGGCGACGTCATAGCCCGGGCCGAGGGCGGGTTGCAGTAAACTTCCGCCTTCGGTGATCTGAATCCGGGGCTGTTCCCGATGCTCTGGGGCCTGATTCCCTATGGGGATGCGGTCTTCAACCATCGGCAGGTTTCGCTGCTGCTAGTGCTGTGACCGGGAACGTTCACCGGGTTTTGCCGGTGATGGTGTGGGCGACTTCGGTGGCCCAGGCGTCGAGGCTGCCGGGGAGTGGGCCGCTGGGCAGGGTGCGGCGGGGCGGTGCCTGGCGCTTCTTGTCGGACGGTGGGGCGTTGTGGGTGGTGGTGCCGGTGACGGCGTTGATGATGATCTCGTTGACGAGCATGGCGTGGAGGGCGCCGGTGCGGTCGTCGCCGAGGGTTTCGGCGGTGGCGATGAGGCCGGCTGGGGTCACGATCTTCTCGGCCCCGGGGTCGCCCGGGCTTCAGGGCGCCGACCTTGTCGCCGTTGCGGTGGCGCGACAGTGAGGTGAGTCCCCGTTCCTCGACCGGCGGCCGGGCACGGTTCGCGGGACGTCGCCATGGACAGTCTTGCCAACCGGCCGGCGCTCCCTGAATAGTGGGCGCCGAGACCCGGCGATTACGCCGGTCGGCTCTGCAACCGGGGTGGGATTCGGTATGGCAAGGCAGGTTCGGGGGCCCGAATTCGGCGCGCTCCACCGTAGTTCTTCCGTCATCGGCATCCCCGGGATGCTCTGGCAGCTCGGACGACGGTTCGTCCTGGTGTTCTGCGTGGTGCTGCTCATCGGGCTGGTGGTGATGCGGCCGGACAACGCCGCAGTGAAGGCCGCGATCGTGGTGGGGATCCCGCTGGCGGTCTACGGCATCGCCTTCTCCTGGCGCCGGTTGGCCGGACGGCTCGGCATGTGTCAGTGCTATCTCCGCGAGGACGGCGTGACCGTGACCGACCTCTTCGGCCGCGTCCGGGACGCGGTCGCGTGGCGCGACATCGCGACGGTCAAGGAGACCAACGCGACGGGGATTCTCATGGCCTTCCGCCGCTTCGAGTTCCAACGCCATAAGGGACATCAGTCGACGGTGATCGTCCTCTCAATCCACCGCGCCTTCGCGAGGGACCTCATCCGCCTCGCCAACGAGAAGATCGGCACCTCAGGGTCCTGACCCGGAGCGAGAGACGGTCGACGTGCGACGACCAGGGTGGAGGTCCGTGACCAGTCGGAAGCCTGGTCACGTAGCCCAGGTGGATCTGCGGCGGGAGTGATGCGGCGACCGGAACCGATCGCCAGGTTGCATGATCATGCGGCGGGAGCGGGTCGTCCACCCCAGCGCAGGCCTTTCTTGCTGCGGATGCGTGCGCGCTCGCGACGTTGGGCGGCCAGCACGTCGGGGTGACGGGCGTTGGCATTGCGCCAGCGCAGGTAGGCGTGCAGCGCACGGGTCTGAACTGGGTGATTAGGGTGGTTCGAGTTCGCCAGGGTGAACTGCCGCAGCGGCCCGAAGTGCGCCTCGATCGGGTTGGCCCAGGAGGCGTTGGTCGGGGTGAAGCAGAGCTCCACCTTGTTCTTCCGGGCCCATTGGCGGATCTTGGCGCCCTTGTGGGCGGAGAGGTTGTCCATGATCACGTAGACCGGGGCGCCGTCTGGGCGGGCGGCACGGATCGACTTGAGTGCGGCGAGAGTGTTCGCGGTTCCCTTGCGGCGATGGTTGAGGCCCCAGAAGGTGTCGTCGCCGATGGAGTAGCAGCCGTGGAAGTAGGTCACGCCGTGGGTACGGTGGTAGGTAGCCGGGAGCCGGTCGGGCCGTGCCTGCTCAGCCCAGCAGGATCCGCCGGTGGGGCGTATGCCGAGTGGCCCGAACTCGTCGAACGCGAAAACGCGGTCAGGGAAGCGGTCCAGGACGTGCTCGATCCGGTCCAGCTTGGCGTCACGGTCGGGGTCGGTGGACTCCTTCCGGGTCTTGGTGCGCTGGAAGGTGACGCCGCGTCGGGTGAGCAGGCAGCGCAGGGCCTCGCGGCCGATGCGGATCACCCGGCCGTGCACGCGGCGGAGGTAGGCGGCGAGCTTGCGGATGGACCAGCGGGTGAAGGGCTCGGCGAACTTGGTCGGGCGGGTGGTGGCCGTCTGGACGACGAAGTCCTCGTCGTCAGGACTGAGTTGGCGGGGACGGCCTCCCGCCCACTGAGGGTCCAGACAGGCCAGACCGATCTCGTTGAAGCGGTGAACGACGTCGCGCACGGTGTCCTCGTCGGCCGCCACCAGCTGGGCGATCACCGGGACGCGGTTCCCGCCGGCCGAGGCCAGCAGCATCATCGCCCGCCGGTAGCGCACTGAACTGGTACTGCCCCGACGCACGATCTGCTGCAGCCGCTGACCCTCCTGATCAGTCAGTCTGCGGACCTTGACCGGCTCTGCCACCACGCCTCCACACAATGGATGGATTCAGCCCCCATCCAATCGGCCCCAGCCCTCGCCCGGGCAGAAACGCGGTGAACCTATGCGGTCAGAGCACTAGCGGAACTCGACCGGCTCCCGGCCGCTTGCGGCGGTGACTGGGTCGGGCAGGCCCGCAAGTTGTGCCAGGTCGTCGAGCAGGGGTCACACCGATATCTCTGGTTTGTCGGCGACTGACCGCAGAGTCGTGCGTCACTTCCTTGAAGCGCCTACTGGCCCAGGGCTTGCCATCCGATGGTTCCGTTCTGGACTGAGTGGGCCTCGTCCGCGCGGACGACCTCGCCGACGGGTTTGCTGTCCGCGATGTGTCCGAGGATCGAGAGCAGGTCCTCGTCGGCAAAGCGCCCGGCCGTGGCCGCCAGACCGAGGGCTTGATCGACTTTGTCGTTGCCCAGGACGGTGGCCAGCTCGACCGCGCGGGCCATCTTGGCGCGGATACGGACCGCACCGGCGGGTCCGGCCTCCTTGAGCCAGCGCCCGGCTCCAGGGCCGATGTCCACGAACGCGATCTCCGCCTCCGAGCGGGGCTGCAGCCTCGGCTGGAGAACGCTGCGGCCGTCGGGATGGTCGGGGTAGTGGGCGTCGATGATCTGCGGAACACCCGGGGTGGAAAGCTGGTGGCGCCAAATTTCCGACAGATCACCGGAGCTGGTGCGGGCGGTGATGGACAGTTCCTCGCCGACCACCCGGCACCACACCCTCGCGCCGGTATAGCCCGGCGGGGTCGAGTAGCGCACCGAGTTGAAGCTGATGGTGCGGTCTGAGCCGACCAGTCTCTCCTCGCCCAGCGCGAGCGCGAGCGGCTCGATGGGCAGGACATGCAGCGTGGTGCGTTCGACGTCCAGACGGCTCGCGGGTATCTGCCCGGTCGCCCGATGACGGCGCGAGTTCACCGCATCGCACCAGGTCAGGCAGGCATCGACGAGCTCGGCGAAGGTGTCGTAGGCGGCCAGCAGGTTCGCGCTGGTGGGCACCAAGTCGGCCTTCGCGATACGGACCGTGGCCTCCGCACCGCCCTTCGATTCCGGGTCGTAGGGCACGCAACTGACCACCTGGCAGCCGTAATGCCGACCCGCGGCGACCATCTGCGGATGACGTACCGGTATCCCGGCGATGTGCTCGACGGTGACCGTCTTCGCATTGTCGGTCAGCACATACGTTGGCGCCCCGCCGATCCGCCGCAGCGTGGTGTCCAGGCAGGCCACCAAAGTGCCCAACGTGCAGTCCCAGACCGGGATCACCACCCGGAACCGCGACCAGGACAGCCAAGCACAGAACAGCCAGGTCCGCCGCCCCACGATGCGCGGCCCCTCGCCCCAGTCGAACTGCAGCCACCGGCCCGGCTCGGGAATCCACGGCCGGTACGTCCGGCGCTTGCCCGCCTTCCACGCGCTCTTTGCCGTGTTCACCGCCCGTCTCGTCGAGCGTTCGCTGCCCCGGTAGCCCATCTTCACGAGCTTGTCGTGGACCACATCGGCGCGGATCGTCGCCTTCGATTGCTGACCCACTCCTCGACCTTCTCCAGGAACGCGTCGATCATCTTCGGCCGCGGCTCTCGCTCATAGGGATTGCGCCCGCCGTTGCGGGCCTCGACATACCGCTTGACCGTCTTCGGGTCGTGCCCCGTCAAGGTCGCCGCGGACCAGACCGTCCCGGTCAGGTCGTACGCCTCAAGGATTTCCATAATCTCCGTGTCAGACTTCGTCACAGGACCTCTCTGGCCGGTAGCTGATGCGTGCAAACACCAGCAAACGGGCGGAGGGGTCTCCTCCAGTTAAGGAAGTGATCAGGAACACCACTGGTCAGACGGCCATCCACCTGGAATTCCGGTGGCCATCAGCCTGGACTCGGCTGGCCACACATCTGGACTTTGCCACGGCCGCCGTCACTCATCGTGGACGGCACCCTCGTGCCCACCTGCGGCCACACGATGGCCGAGCAGTCGAAAAACTACCGCTACTCAACCAACCATCAGGTCGTCATCGACGCCGGCACCCGGCTCGTCGTCGTGGTCGGTCGGCCACTACCCGGCAACCGCAACGACTTCAAGGCGTGGGCGGAGTCCGGCGCGAAGGACGCTGTCGGCACCACGACCACCATCGCCGACGGCGGCTACCCCGGCGCCGGCCTGGTAATGCCACACCGCCGCGCGAAAGGTCAGGCCGAACTCCCGGACTGGAAGCGGGAACACAACCGCTCCCACCAGCGAGTTCGCGCACGCGTTGAGCACGCCTTCGCCCGCATGAAGGGCTGGAAGATCCTTCGCGACTGCCGCCTCAAGGGTGACGGTGTGCACCACGCGATACTCGGCGTCGCACGCCTGCACAGCCTCGCCCTGACGGGTTGAGCGAATCACCCGCCCGACAGCATCCGTGTCCCCGGCTCAGCAAAGATCATTCACGGGGGGACAACCCTTAGCCATAGCAAAGCACCCTGCTTCGCGGGTCGCTCACGCCATCTTCAACTTGGGCATGTGGTGCGAGTGATGAACGTCGTCTCGGCCGGGCCGACGCCGTCCGCCGGATACAGTGAAAGAATGATCAACAGAACTGACGTGCTACCCGGTGGTGTGGTGCTGCGGATGGCCTCTCCGACGGACGCCGAAGCGCTGTGTACCGCGTACCAGGAGAATAGGGATTACCTGGAGCCCTGGGAGCCCCGCCGCGGCGAAAGGTTCTTCACCGTTGAAGGACAGGCGGACCGGCTCGAGGAGCAGCTGCAGCAGTTTCGGGCAGGCCGGTTGGTGCCGTGGCTGTTCGAATCCGATGGCCGCGTCGTGGGGGCCATTACCCTCTCCGGGATGGCCCTGGGCCCCTTCTGCAGTGCCTACCTGGGTTACTGGACAGCCGCCGACCACCAAGGCCGGGGCCTGGCCACCGCGGCGGTCCAGCGGGTGTGCCACATGGCTGGCGAGGAACTCGGGCTGCACCGGATCGAGGCCACGACGGTGCTGGACAACATACGGTCCCAACGTGTCCTGGAGCGCTGCGGTTTCGAGCCCATCGGCACCGCGCCGCGCTATCTGCACATCAACGGGCAGTGGCGGGATCACCGTCTGTTCCAGCGCATTCTGCACGACCGTCCGCCGACGATGTAGCCGGCTTCGATCCTGACCTCGGTCGTGGCCGCGACGTGGCGCGCACCGCCACAGCGGACGCCCCCAGCCCACCGGCCAGGAAGGCCAGGGCCAGCGCCAGCCACCCCATCGAGCCGGCGGCCACGACCCCGGCCGCGATCAGGGAGGGACCGATCATGCCCTCGGCGGTCGGTCCGAGGCTGAAAGCCGCGGCGTAACTTCCCCGCTCCGCCTCCGGCGAGAGGGCGAACTGAAGGCCCCAGCCGCCGGCCGCGTGCCAGATCTCGCCAAGGGTGTGCAGGACCACCGAGGCCAGCATCAGCACGGCCGCCGCCGTCGACGACACCTCCGATGCCAGGATCAACGCCCCGCACATCAGCGCGAAGGAGAGCCCGGCGCGCCGCATGTGGCGCCCTGCACCCCGAACGGTGTCAGCGCTCTTGCTCAGCGGAACTTGCAACGAGATGGCGATGACCGTGTTGACCGCGATGAGCAGGGGCGCGATCGCGGGGGTGCCTCCGTCGCCTGTACCACCCACAGCGGCATCCCGATGATCAGCACCGACAGGTTCAGCTGGAGCACGGCGTTGCAGCAAGTGAGCGCCAGGAACGGGGCGTTCTTCAACGGTGCCAGCGGCGAGCGCTTCTCACGGCGCCGGCCCGCGCCGCCCACATTGCGCAGGGTGTAGATCAGCCAGGCGGCGATGAAGAAGGACAGTCCGTCGCCCAGGAGCAGCGACTGATAGCCGAGGTCCGTGCCACTGCCCACGGCCACGGCCGCGATCAGCGCGCCTACGAGGAACCCGGCATTCTTCAGGACCTGGACCCTGGCCATGATGCCGACACGGGCGCTGTCGCCGAAGGCGGAGGCCACGTACGCCTGCAGGGCAGGCATACCGGCGAACTCGGCCAGACCGAGCAGGACCACCACGGTGAGGAACTGCCAGAAGTTGTGCACGAAGGCCAGCGCACAGCACCACACGGCGCGCCACAGGTGGAGTGCGATCAGGGCGCGGCGCGGACCAATCCGGTCTACGAGCATGCCGTTGGGAACGGTGGCCGCCAGGGCCACCACACCCATCGCCGACAGGCCAAAGCCGATCTGGCTGGCGGACAACTCCGCCACGCGCGCGTAAGAAGAGTGTGGCTCCTGCCAAGAACAGGCCGCTGCCCGCC
Source organism: Streptomyces sp. TRD_SC_5 (assembly GCF_056836825.1). NCBI lineage: Bacteria > Bacillati > Actinomycetota > Actinomycetes > Kitasatosporales > Streptomycetaceae > Streptomyces > Streptomyces sp. TRD_SC_5. Next base: position 5,696,052 of record NZ_JBWZZS010000001.1, read on the forward strand.
GCGTCAATCGCGACCGTCGTCAGCAATCTGCGCTCCGCCGGATCCGCGGAACGCGTCCATGCCTTCCCGATCAGCGATGCAAGCAACGTCACGCCTTGGTCCTTTCCCCTGCCGCGTAGTGCGGAGCTGCCGGGTTTGTTGTGGCGAACGCAGTGTCGTCCCGGCTTCGTGGAGGAGGCGTCGCACGGTTCTTGCCGACCGGCCGCATTCGGCCGCTAGCTCGTTGACGGTGGCTTGCGCCTCGTATCGAGCGCGCAGTTTCGAGGCCAGTCGGCGCCGGACCGACAGCTGGCCCTTGTCAGAACGCAACCTGCGAGTGTCCTGGGCTGTGCGCATCGCCGTACCGGCCGCGCGCAGCCGGTTGATCACGGTGCCGTAGGACAGCCCCGTGCTGTCGGCGAGTTCATAGACCGTGGCGCCGTTCTCGTAGTCGGCGCGTAGAAGCAGGGCGTGCTGGCGCCGTGCTTCTACGCTGGTGGGCGGCTTGGTGTTCATGCGGCGGATTCCCATTCGCTGAGGGCTTCGGCGTGTGCGGCGGCCAACTCGTCGTAGGAGCGCTGGTCGGCGGGGGTGATGAGGATGAGGCGGCCGTCGGTGGCGACCTTCCATTCGCCGTCGGTGCAAGTGGTGGCCGGGCCGCTCAGTCCTTCACTGGGGGACTGCCACTGCGCTGGGATCTCGTCACCGCGCGGCGCGGGAACCAGGACCAGCCGCCCGTCGTCGTGGACGACGAACAGCGCCTTGCTCCGGTGCTCAGCACGCTGTTCGAGTGCTTGGCGGTATCCGGTGCGTTCCGCGTCGTGGACTGCTTTTCGGCGCTGGGCGGTGCCCGTGGTGCCGTAGCAGTGGGAGATGGCGTCCCAGCCCTGTGCGGTGCTCGCCTCAGGGGATGGGCCTACGTCCTTGTTCTGGCTGATGCCTTCGAGAACGCGGGGCGTCAGAGTCCAGGCCCGATCGTTGTGGGTCACGAGACCGTGGGCTGCGAGGCGTTGCAGGGTCCGGTAGACGGTGGCCCGTGACACCGACGACGAGGCGACGAGCTCGGTCGCGGTCTGACCGGGCCGTACATGAAGTGCGCCGATGACCATGAGGGCAGAGCTGCCGAGGCCCTGGTGGGCGAAGGCGTCGCGACCCATGAGACGGCCGATGAGGGAGGAATCGATATCCGCCGTCACTGTCATGTCAGTCTCAGGGGTGGACCACTCCTCAAGTTCCCGGTCGGGGGGGAACTGAGTGGTGCGGATACGAGACGACGAGCGGGAAGCGAAGTCGTTGCGACCGTCGTCGAGGTACCAGGTGGAGCCCTCCCGGCCATGGCCGACGCGCAGCCGGTGAAGCCACCCGTTCGGCTTCAGAACCGACTCATAGGCGCTGCGGAGCGTCTGCCGGGAGACCCCGGCTTCCTCGGCCGTCTGCCGCTCGCTGGCGGCATGTTGACGGCCACCTGCGGTCTCGGCGAAGTTCAGATGTGCCCGCAGTATCCGAAGGGCTGTGCGGCCGCGTTCGCCACGCCACGGCGTGGTCTCGATCAGGTCGCGCAGGGCTGCGAGGTCTTCATGGGCGTGATGGCGGGCTTCGACCGCGACGGTGGAGCTGACCGCCGCCGACGCGCTGACCCACACACGGCGGACGTAGTCGAAGGCACGGGCCTGCCCGGAGCGCAGCGCGATGGTCCGAGCATGGCGGCCGCCCTCGTGATCGGGATGCATCACCAGACGCAACAACTGGTCGAGGGTTCCGCCGGCGCGGGCCACATGGCAGGCGATGGCCGCAGTGATCCGGTGACCGTGATCGGCCTCGCCCTGCCGGTCCGAACGGGCAACGACCGACTGCCGGTCGGAGCTGAGCCTGCTGTAGCTGCCCGCCGCGTAGCGGCCGGTCAGGTCACCGAGCAGAACGAGGTCGGCGGCAGCCGTAGGGAGATGGTGAAGTCCGAGGGGCACATATTGGGCGCCTGTGACTGCCTCTGTAGGTCTCTTCGCTGGAGACGAAGGCTTGTTACTCGAGTGCGAATGAACGCTGCCGTGTGGCATTCTGATGCTGTCCCGCCAAGGACGTGGACCCACCCAGGCCCGCAAAAACCAGGGGTGGTGTCCGGACCGACCTCCAATCGGTACCAGCGAAGCCTCCAGGATTCCCGTCCTGGGGGCTTTCGTACGCCTGGTGCCTAGAGGAGGCAGGCGTCCCCATCGCGGCTCGACCGGGGTCGGATCGGGGTCGAATCAGAGTGATTACCTCTGATTGCCTCCGATCGCCTCTGCAACCCGTCCTAGCAGGTCACAGCCAATTCGACTCACATAAACGCAGGTCAGAAAGGCGCAGCAGTTGTTCCTGACGATCAGTACTACCGGCAATCAGGAGCGTCCAGCGACCGACCTCGGCTTTCTGCTGCACAAGCACCCCGACAAGGCGCAGACGTTCTCCACTTCCCACGGAACGGCGCACGTCCTCTACCCCGAGGCGTCCGTCGAGCGGTGCACGGCCGCGCTCCTGCTGGAGGTGGATCCGGTGGCGCTCGTGCGGCGCGGCAAGGGCAAGGGGCGCGGCGGCTCGCCCGACTCCGCGCTCGCGCAGTACGTCAACGACCGGCCGTACGCCGCGTCGTCGCTGCTGGCCGTCGCCCTGAGCACGGTCTTCAAGACCGCCCTGCAAGGCGTCTGCAACGCGCGCCCCGAGCGCGCCGAGGCTCCTCTGCCGCTGCGCATCGAGGTGCCCGCGCTGCCCGCTCGGGGCGGCGCCGAGCTGGTGACGAAGCTGTTCGCGCCGCTGGGCTGGACGACTGTGCGGGCGGAGCCGGTGCCGCTGGACGAGCAGTTCCCGCAGTGGGGCGACTCGCGGTACGTACAGCTCGTCCTGGAGGGTGAGCTTCGGCTCGCCGACGCGCTGCGCCAGCTGTACGTCCTGCTGCCCGTGCTGGACGACTCGAAACACTACTGGGTCGCGCCCGACGAGGTGGACAAGCTGCTGAGGGCGGGCGAGGGCTGGCTGGCCGAGCACCCCGAGCAGAAGCTGATCACCAGCCGTTACCTGTCGCGGCGCTGGAGCCTCACCCGGCAGGCCATGGAGCGACTGGAACTGGTGCGTCTCGCCGAGGCCGACGACCTGGAGGTCGAGGAGATCGACAACGCCGTCGACGAGACGACGGATACCGACGAGCGGCCCGTGCCGCTCGCCGTGCGGCGGCGGGACGCGATCCTTCAGGCGCTCGGCGCGGCCGGAGCGAACCGGGTGCTCGACCTGGGCTGCGGACAGGGCCAGTTGGTGCAGGCGCTGCTCAAGGACGTGAAGTTCACCGAGATCGTGGGCGTGGACGTGTCCATGCGCGCGCTCACCATCGCCTCGCGGCGGCTCAAGCTGGACAGGATGGGCGAGCGGCAGGCCGAGCGCGTGAAACTGATGCAGGGCTCGCTCACGTACACCGACAAGCGGCTCACCGGGTACGACGCCGCCGTGCTCAGCGAGGTCATCGAGCACCTGGACCTGCCGCGGCTGCCGGCTCTGGAGTACGCCGTGTTCGGCTCGGCGCGGCCGCGGACCGTCCTCGTGACGACCCCGAACGTCGAGTACAACGTGCGCTGGGAATCGCTGCCCGCAGGGCACGCACGGCACGGCGACCACCGCTTCGAGTGGACGCGTGCGGAGTTCCGGGAGTGGGCGGAGCGCGTCGCGGAACGGCACCGGTACGGCGTCGAGTTCGTGCCCGTCGGACCCGAGGACCCCGAGGTGGGCCCGCCCACGCAGATGGCCGTGTTCACCCTGACCGCGCAGGACACGAAGAACGACAAGGAGGCGAAGGCCGCATGAGCACCACCACCCGCACGCTTCCCGTCACCGACCTGTCCCTCGTGGTCCTGGTCGGTGCCACCGGATCGGGCAAGTCCACTTTCGCCCACCGGCACTTCAAGCCCACCGAAGTCGTCTCCTCGGACTTCTGCCGCGGACTCGTCGCCGACGACGAGAACGACCAGAGCGCGAGCCGTGACGCCTTCGACGTCCTGCACTACATCGCGGGCAAGCGACTGGAGGCCGGCCGGCTCACCGTCGTCGACGCGACCAATGTGCAGCCGGAGAGCCGCAAGCAGCTCGTCCAGCTGGCCAGGAAGTACGACGTACTGCCGATCGCGATCGTCCTCGACCTGCCGGAAGAGGTGTGCGCCGAGCGCAATGCCGTACGCCCCGACCGGGCCGGCATGCCGCGCCACGTCATCCAGCGGCACCGGCGCGAACTGCGCCGCTCGCTGCGGAGCCTGGAGCGCGAGGGCTTCCGCAAGGTCCACGTCCTGCGCAGCGTCGAGGAGGTCGACGCGGCCGAAGTGGTGCTGGAGCGGCGCTACAACGACCTCACCCACCTCACCGGCCCCTTCGACATCATCGGCGACATCCACGGCTGCCGTTCCGAGCTGGAGACCCTGCTCGGCAAGCTCGGTTACGTCGACGGGTCGCACCCCGAGGGGCGTACGGCCGTCTTCGTCGGTGACCTTGTGGACCGGGGCCCCGACAGTCCCGGCGTGTTGCGCCGGGTGATGGGCATGGTCGCCTCCGGCGACGCGCTGTGCGTTCCCGGTAACCACGAGAACAAGCTCGGCCGTTACCTCAAGGGGAGGAACGTCCAGCACACGCACGGACTGGCCGAGACCATCGAGCAGCTGGAGAAGGAGGACGACACCTTCAAGGAGCAGGTGCGGGAGTTCATCGACGGACTCGTCAGCCACTACGTCCTCGACGGCGGCAACCTCGTTGTCTGCCACGCCGGTCTGCCCGAGAAGTACCACGGCCGCACCTCGGGCCGGGTCCGCTCGCACGCGCTGTACGGCGACACGACCGGCGAGACCGACGAGTTCGGCCTGCCCGTGCGCTACCCGTGGGCCGAGGACTACCGGGGCCGCGCCGCCGTGGTCTACGGCCACACCCCCGTGCCGAACACCTCCTGGATCAACAACACCATCTGCCTGGACACCGGCGCGGTCTTCGGCGGAAAGATGACCGCGCTGCGCTGGCCGGAGCGCGAACTCGTCGACGTACCGGCCGAGAAGGTCTGGTACGAGCCGGCCAAGCCGCTCACCACCGAGGCGCCGGGCGGGCATGACGGCCGTCCGCTGGACCTGGCCGACGTGCACGGCCGCCGGGTCGTCGAGACCCGGCAGATGGGCCGGGTAGCCGTACGCGAGGAGAACGCGGCGGCGGCGCTCGAAGTGATGAGCCGCTTCGCCGTCGACCCGCGCCTGCTCGCCTACCTGCCGCCGACGATGTCCCCGACCGCCACCTCACACGTCGAGGGCTACCTGGAGCACCCGGCCGAGGCCTTCGCGACGTACAAGGCCGACGGTGTGGCGAGAGTCGTGTGCGAGGAGAAGCACATGGGCTCGCGGGCGGTCGCGCTGGTCTGCCGGGACGCGGACGTGGCGCGCGAGCGCTTCGGCGTGGACGGCCCGACCGGCGTCATCCACACCCGCACCGGCCGTCCCTTCTTCGATGAAGAGACCGTCACCGAACTCATCATCAGCCGGCTGCGCACCGCCGTCACCGAGGCCGGTCTCTGGGACGAGCTCCACACGGACTGGCTGCTGCTCGACGCCGAGCTGATGCCCTGGTCGCTCAAGGCATCGGGACTGCTGCGTCATCAGTACGCCGCCGTCGGCGCGGCAGCGCGTGCCGTCTTCCCCGGCGCGGTCGCGGCCCTCGAAGGGGCGGCTGCCCGCGGGGTCGATGTCAACGGGCTGCTGGCGACGCAGCGTGAACGGGCCGCCGACGCGGCCGCGTTCACCGACGCGTACCGGCGCTACTGCTGGCCGACCGAGGGACTGGAGGGGGTCCGGCTCGCGCCGTTCCAGCTGCTCGCCGTCCAGGGGCGTTCGCTCGCGGGCGTACCGCACGACGAGCAGCTGGCCTGGCTGGACCGGCTGGTCGAGCACGACCCGACCGCGCTCCTGCAGACCACCCGCAGGCTGATCGTCGACACCGGCGACCCCGAGTCCGTCCGGTCCGGCATCGACTGGTGGCTGGAGATGACCAGCCGGGGCGGTGAGGGCATGGTCGTCAAGCCGGTCGAGGCGCTCGTACGGGACGGCAAGAACCGGCTCGTACAGCCGGGCATCAAGGTGCGCGGCCGCGAGTACCTGCGGATCATCTACGGCCCGGAGTACACGCGCCCGGAGCAGCTCGAAAAGCTGCGCAACCGCTTCCTGGGCCACAAGCGCTCGCTCGCCCTGCGCGAGTACGCGCTGGGGCTGGAGGCACTGGACCGGCTGGCCGAGGGGGAGCCGCTGTGGCGGATCCACGAGGCCGTGTTCGCGGTCCTGGCGCTGGAGTCGGAGCCGGTCGACCCACGGCTGTGATCCGACCGCCGGACGGGCTTGAAGATCAAGCCCGTCCGGCCTTGCCGTACGGACGCGCGTGCGGTCGGGCTCGGCCAGGATGGGGGCATGGGATTCCATGTCGATTCCGAGACCGGGCGGCTGCGCCGCGTCATACTCCACCGACCGGATCTGGAGCTGAAGCGCCTGACACCCGGCAACAAGGACGCGCTGCTCTTCGACGACGTGCTGTGGGTGCGGCGCGCGCGCCAGGAGCACGACGGATTCGCCGACGTCCTGCGTGACCGGGGCGTCGAGGTGCACCTCTTCGGCGATCTGTTGCGCGAGTCGCTGGAGATCCCGGCGGCCAGGAGCCTCGTCCTGGACCGGGTCTTCGACGAGAAGGAGTACGGGCCGCTCGCCACCGGCCACCTGCGCGAGGCCTTCGACGATCTGCCCGTGGCCGATCTGGTCGAGGCGCTCGTCGGGGGCATGACGAAGCGCGAGTTCCTGGAACGCCACCCCGAGCCGACCTCGGTCCGCTTCCACGTCATGGACCTGGACGACTTCCTGCTCGGGCCGCTGCCGAACCATCTGTTCACCCGGGACACCTCCGCCTGGATCTACGACGGCGTGTCCATCAACGCGATGCGCTGGCCCGCCCGGAAGCGCGAGACCGTCCACTTCGAGGCGATCTACAAGCACCATCCGCTCTTCAGGAGTCCGCAGGCGGGTGCGTTCCACCACTGGTCGGAGGGCCAGCACGACTACCCCTCCACCATCGAGGGCGGTGACGTCCTCGTCATCGGGAACGGCGCCGTTCTGATCGGCATGAGCGAGCGCACCACTCCGCAGGCCGTGGAAATGCTCGCACGGGGGCTCTTCGAGACGGGCTCGGCCACCACCATCGTGGCGCTGGACATGCCGAAACACCGGGCGTTCATGCACCTCGACACGGTGATGACCATGGTCGACGGCGACACCTTCACCCAGTACGCCGGGCTGGGCATGCTCCGCTCATACACCATCGAACCGGGCGACGGCGAGCGCGTGTTGAAGGTCACCGACCACCCGCCGGAGCACATGCACCGGGCCATCGCCGCCGCGCTGGGCCTGGACGGCATCCGCGTGCTGACCGCCGTCCAGGACGTGCACGCGGCTCAGCGCGAGCAGTGGGACGACGGCTGCAATGTGCTGGCGGTCGAGCCCGGAGTCGTCGTGGCGTACGAGCGCAACGTCACCACCAACACCCACCTGCGCAAGGAGGGCATCGAGGTCATCGAGATCAAGGGCAACGAACTGGGCAGGGGGCGGGGAGGGCCCCGGTGCATGAGCTGCCCGGTCGAACGCGACGCTGTATAGTGATGCGTTCATACGCATATACTTCCACCGCCCGCCCCCGTATTCGCGACCGACCCAGGAGCAGCCACCATGGCGACAGACCTCGCAGGCCGCCACCTCCTCAAGGAGCTGGACTTCACCGCCGAGGAGTTCCGCGGCCTGATCGACCTCGCCGCCGAGCTCAAGGCGGCCAAGAAGGCCGGCACCGAGGTGCGGCGGCTGCGCGGCAAGAACATCGCGCTGATCTTCGAGAAGACCTCGACCCGCACGCGCTGCTCGTTCGAGGTCGCCGCCGCCGATCAGGGCGCGTCGACGACGTACCTCGACCCCTCCGGCTCCCAGATGGGGCACAAGGAGTCGGTGAAGGACACGGCGCGCGTACTGGGCCGGATGTTCGACGGCATCGAATACCGGGGTGACAGCCAGGCCGCCGTCGAAGAGCTCGCGGAGCATGCCGGCGTCCCCGTCTTCAACGGGCTCACCGACGACTGGCACCCCACCCAAATGCTCGCCGACGTTCTCACCATGACCGAGCACTGCGCCAAGCCGCTGGAGCGGATCGCTTTCGCCTACCTGGGCGACGCCCGCTTCAACATGGGCAACTCCTACCTGGTCACCGGCGCCCTGCTCGGCATGGACGTGCGCATCGTCGCGCCCAGGGCCTACTGGCCGGCCGAGGAGGTCGTCGCGCAGGCCCGCAGGGCCGCCGAGGTGAGCGGCGCGCGCGTCACGCTCACCGAGGACGTCGCCGAGGGCGTTCTGGGGGCGGACTTCGTCGCCACCGACGTCTGGGTGTCCATGGGGGAGCCCAAGGAGGTCTGGGCGGAGCGCATCGAGGCTCTCGGCCCGTACGCCGTGACCATGGACGTACTGCGCGCCACCGCGAACCCGGACGTGAAGTTCCTGCACTGCCTGCCGGCCTTCCACGACCTCGGCACCCTGGTCGGCCGCGAGATCCACGAGCAGTACGGCCTCACCGAGCTGGAAGTCACCGACGAGGTCTTCGAATCGTCGCACTCGATCGTCTTCGACGAGGCCGAGAACCGCATGCACACGATCAAGGCCGTACTGGTGGCGACCATGGCAGGGGCGTCGGCGGGTACCTCGGCGGGCGCCGTGTAGGGCCGATCGGGGCGGCCGACATTCGGGCAGGCCGCCGAGTCGGGCCCGTCAGCACGGAGCGGCGGGCGGAGCGGGCAGCGTGAACCAGAGCGCCTTGCCGCGCGCGGTTCGGCGGTGCCCGCAGTTCGAGCTGAGCGTACGGACGAGCAGCAGCCCGCGGCCGTGTTCCTGCCAGGGGTCGGGCGGCCGAGGATCCGCCGCCGGGTCGAGCTCGTCGGGCGGGTCCGGGTCGCGGTCGTGCACCTCGACCTGGCAACCGGTCGGCCGTAGCTCGACCACCAGCTCTATGGGGTGCCCGTGCCCGCCGCTCGTGTGCTCCACGGCGTTCGCGACGAGCTCGGCGGTGAGCAGCTCGGCAGTGTCGGTGTCCGCGCGGGCCCCGGCGGCCGGGGTGTGCTCGAGTGCCGCACGGATCAGGGCGCGCGCGATCGGCACTGCCGCGGTGGTGTGCGGCAGGGCGATGCGCCAGGGGCCAGGACCTGCGGTTTCCGCTTCCGGCACGGCGTAATGCCCCTTTCGGGAGCAAGCGGTCATTGTTTCGACAATACGAGCTTCAACGACATCGCGCGTAGTGCCGCCCGGCGGTGCGGCGCGGGACGTACGCCACGACCTGACGGGACCTTCGGCCGGTATCGCGCTGTCATGACGACAGTCACGTACGAGTGATACCTTCGGAGGGCAGGCACCAGCCGCACGGCTGAAGGAGGCACCGCCCCCCATGAGCCCATTTCCCAGCTCGGCACCGCGCACGCAGCACTGGCACCACCTGCGGCTGACAGTCGAGGACGGCGTCGCCACCGTCACCCTCGCCCGGCCGGAGAAACTCAACGCGCTCACCTTCGGCGCGTACGCCGATCTGCGTGACCTCCTCGCCGAGCTGGCCCGCGAGCGCTCCGTGCGCGCGCTGGTCCTCGGTGGCGAGGGGCGGGGCTTCTGCTCGGGCGGCGACGTCGACGAGATCATCGGCGCCACGCTCGCCATGGACACCGCCCAGCTCCTCGACTTCAACCGGATGACGGGGCAGGTCGTACGGGCGCTGCGCGAATGCCCCTTCCCGGTGATCGCGGCGCTCCACGGGGTGGCGGCGGGCGCGGGGGCCGTCCTCGCCCTCGCCGCGGACTTCCGGATCGCCGATCCCTCCGCCCGTTTCGCCTTCCTCTTCACCAAGGTCGGCCTCTCGGGCGGCGACATGGGAGCGGCGTACCTGCTGCCGCGCGTCGTCGGGCTCGGGCACGCGACGAGGCTGCTGATGCTCGGCGATCCGGTGCGCGCCCCCGAGGCGGAGCGGATCGGCCTGATCAGCGAGATGACCGACGAGGGGCAGGCCGACGCCCGCGCCGCCGAGCTGGCCCGCCGCCTCGCCGACGGCCCGGCCCTGGCGTACGCGCAGACCAAAGCGCTGCTCACCGCCGAGCTCGACATGCCGCTCGCCGCCGCCGTCGAACTGGACGCCGCCACCCAGGCGCTGCTGATGAACGGCGACGACTACGCCGAATTCCACGCGGCCTTCACCGAGAAACGCCCCCCGAAGTGGCGGGGGCGCTAGCGATGCGCCCCCGAGGCGACGAGAGCGCCGCCGGCCGGCCGGCCCACGACGAGCCCGGCGCCGGGACCACGAGGCCGGACGTCCTCCCCGGCCACGCACCGGGCGAGGACCGTGAGGGTCGGGAGTTCCGTGACGCCCACGGTGTTCGCGAGCCGCGGCGAGTCCGGCGGGCGTTGCGGGTCGCGGTGATTGGTGGCGGGCCCGGTGGGCTGTACGCCGCCGCGCTCCTCAAGCGGCTCGACCCCGCGCGCGAGATCACTGTCTGGGAACGCGGCGCCCCCGACGACACCTTCGGCTTCGGTGTCGTCCTCTCCGACGAGACGCTCGGCGGTATCCAGCACGCCGACCCCGTCGTCTACCGCGCCCTCCAGGAGGAGTTCGTACGGTGGGACGACATCGACATCGTCCACCGCGGCCGGACCCTGACCTCCGGTGGCCACGGCTTCGCCGCCCTCGGCCGCCGCCGGCTCCTGGAGATCCTGCACGAGCGGTGCCGCTCGCTCGGTGTCGGCCTGCGCGTCCGCGAGGAGGCGCCGCCCGCCGCCGAGCTCTCCGCGGCGTACGACCTGGTCATCGCCGCGGACGGCGTGCACAGCCTCACCCGTTCCGCGTACGCCGATGTCTTCGGACCCCGCGTCACCACCCACCGTTGCCGCTACATCTGGCTCGCCGCCGACTTCGCCTTCGACGCCTTCCGCTTCGAGATCGCCGAAACAGAGCACGGCGTCATGCAGCTGCACGGCTACCCCTACGCGAAGAACGCCTCCACCGTCATCGTCGAGATGCGTGAGGAGGTCTGGCGGGCCGCCGGTCTCGACCGCTGCGACGAGGCCGAATCCACCGAGCTCTGCGCCAAGGTCTTCGCCGACGCGCTCGGGGGCCGTTCCCTGCGCGGCAACGCTGTTTCTTCCGGGGGGATGCCCCCCAGGCCCCCCTCCTCCTGGCTCGCCTTCCGTACCGTCGTCAACGAGCGCTGGAGCTACGGCAATACGGTCCTGCTCGGCGACGCCGCCCACACCGCCCACTTCTCCATCGGCTCGGGAACCAAGCTCGCCGTCGAGGACGCGCTGGCGCTGGCCGCCTGCGTCGAGGAGCAGCCCGACCTGCCGGCCGCCCTGGCGGCGTACGAGAACGAGCGACGCCCGGTCGTCGCCTCCACGCAGCGCGCGGCCGCCGCGAGCCTGCGCTGGTTCGAGGAGCTCGGTACGTATCTCGACCAGCCGCCACGGCAGTTCGCCTTCAACCTGCTCACCCGCAGCCGCCGCGTCACCCACGACAACCTGCGGCTGCGCGATCCCGGCTTCACCGGCGCCGTCGAGGAGGACTTCGGCTGCCCGCCCGGTACACCGCCGATGTTCACGCCCTTCCGGCTGCGCGGCCTGACCCTCCGCAACCGGGTCGTCGTATCCCCGATGGACATGTACTCGGCAGCCGACGGCGTCCCCGGTGACTTCCACCTGGTCCACCTCGGAGCCCGGGCCCTCGGGGGAGCGGGCCTGGTCATGACCGAGATGGTGTGCGTCAGCCCCCAGGGCCGCATCACCCCGGGATGCGCCGGCCTCTACACCCCCGAACAGGGCGCCGCCTGGCGCCGGATCACCGACTTCGTGCACGCACAGTCGCCCGGCACGGCTGTCGGCGTCCAGCTCGGCCACTCGGGGCGCAAGGGCTCGACGCGGCTGATGTGGGAGGGCATCGACCAGCCGCTGGACGACGGCAACTGGCCCGTCGCGGCCGCGTCCCCCCTGCCGTACCGGGCGGGCGTCAACCAGGTCCCGCGCGAGCTGGACGCGGACGGGCTCGCCGGCGTGCGCGAGCAGTTCGTCTCGGCGGCGCGGCGGGCGGCCGAGTCCGGCTTCGACCTGCTGGAACTGCACTGCGCGCACGGGTACTTGCTGTCCGGCTTCCTCTCCCCTCTCACCAATCGACGGACGGACGCGTACGGCGGTTCCCTCGCCGGCCGCCTGCGGTTCCCCCTGGAGGTCTTCGACGCGGTGCGCGATGCATGGCCGGACGACAGGCCGATGACGGTCCGGATCTCAGCCACGGACTGGGCGGAGGGCGGTACGACGGTGGAGGACGCGGTGGAGACCGCCCGCGCGTTCGCCGCGCACGGGGCCGACGCGATCGACGTGTCGACCGGGCAGGTCGTCGCGGACGAGGCGCCCGAGTACGGGCGGTCGTACCAGGCGCCGTACGCGGACCGCATCCGCAACGCGCTGGGGGTGCCGGTCGTCGCGGTGGGCGCCATCTCGTCCTGGGACGACGTGAATTCGCTGCTGCTCGCGGGGCGGGCGGACCTGTGCGCGCTGGCCCGGCCGCATCTGTACGACCCGCACTGGACGCTGCACGCGGCGGCGGAGCAGGGGTACGCGGGTCCGGGTGCGCGGTGGCCCATGCCCTACCGGGCGGGGAGCCGCATACCGCCGACGGGGCGGACGGACGAACCGAAGCCGCGGCTGACACTGATGTGAGGCATGTCGCGGCTCCGCCGCGTGAGGGGGCAAGCCGCCAGGCCCCCGGACGGGCCGGACATGCTGCCGCACCCCTCCAGCCCCTCCGGCGTTTGAGGAGCGGGGTCCGGGGCGGCGCCCCGGTTCGGGGACTTCACGTTCGGCCACCACTGCCGCCGCGTACGAACTCCGCCCCCGCGTCCCGCAACCGCGCGTGCAGCCCCGCGAACACCGCCGCCGAGCGCGCCCCCGGCCAGTCCGACGGCAGCAGCTCGGCCGGCAGGCCGGGATCGGCGTACGGAAGACGGCGCCAGGAGTCGAGGGCCAGGAGGTAGTCCCGGTAGGCGTCCTCCGGGTCCGGGGCCCCCTCGCCCCGCGCCACCCGCGCCCGCAGCACCGGCTCGTGCAGGTCCAGGAACTGCTCGTGCTGCTTGGCGATCGCCGCCAGGTCCCACCAGCGCGCCACCGCCTCCTCCGTCGCCGCGAAGCCGAGGTGCTCCCCGCGGAACAGATCGACGTACGGAGCGAGCTGCAGGCGCTCCAGCGTGTGGCGGGTCTCCTCGTACAGCCGCGCAGGCGCGATCCACACGCCCGGCGCCGCCGATCCGAACCCGAGGCGGGCGAGGCGCGAGCGCAGCACGTGCCGCTTGGCGCGCTCGGCCTCGGGCACCGAGAAGACCGCGAGCACCCAGCCGTCGGACAGCTGCGGCGAGGGGTGCTCGTAGATGCGCCGGTCGCCGTCGTCGAGGAGCTGGTGGGCGTCGTCGGACAGCGCGTACCCGGCGGCGCCGTCCGGCGTACGGGCGGCGACGAGCAGGCCGCGGCGCTTGAGCCGGGAGACCGACGAGCGCACCGACGGCGCGTCGACCCCGACGGCGGCCAGCAGCCGGATGAGCTCGGCCACCGGCACGGGCATGGGCATGGGCTCCCCGCCTCCGCCGGGAGTGCGTCCGTACGCGCCGTAGAGGGAGACGATCAAGGAACGGGGGGTGTGCTGCTCGGCCACGTGATCACTCTACGGCCGTCACTCTGCGGCCGCCCGCAGCCGGAAGCGCTGGAGCTTCCCGGTCGGCGTGCGCGGGAGGGCGTCCAGGAACACGATGTCGCGCGGGCACTTGTACGGCGCCAGCTCGGCCTTGACGAAGTCGCGCAGCAGGGCCGTCGTCGCCTCCCCGCGCGCCACCCCGTCGCGCAGCACGGCGTACGCCACGACCACCTGGCCGCGCAGCTCGTCGGCCCTGCCCACGACCGCCGCCTCCACCACGTCCGGATGGCGCAGCAGGGCGTCCTCCACCTCCGGACCCGCGATGTTGTACCCGGCGGAAATGATCATGTCGTCGGCGCGGGCCACGTAGCGGAAGTAGCCGTCGGCATCGCGGACGTACGTGTCCCCGGTGACGTTCCAGCCGCCCCGCGCGTACTCCGTCTGGCGCTCGTCCGCGAGGTAGCGGCAGCCCACCGGCCCGCGCACCGCCAGCAGGCCGGGCTCGCCGTCGGGCACGGGCAGGCCCGCACCGTCCACCACCCGCGCCTGCCAGCCCGGTACCGGCACGCCCGTCGTGCCCGGCCGGACCGCGTCGTCCGCCGCCGAGATGAAGATGTGCAGCAGTTCGGTCGCGCCGATGCCGTTGATGACGCGCAGCCCGGTGCGCTCGTGCCAGGCCCGCCAGGTCGCGGCGGGCAGGTTCTCACCGGCCGAGACGCAGCGGCGCAGGGCGCTCAGGTCGTACGCGCCCAGGTCGTCCAGCATCGCCCGGTACGCCGTCGGCGCGGTGAAGAGCACCGACACCCGGTGCTCGGCGAGCGCGGGCAGCAGCTGCTTGGGACCGGCCTGTTCGAGCAGCAGCGCCGACGCGCCCGCCCGCATCGGGAAGATCACCAGACCGCCCAGCCCGAAGGTGAAACCGAGCGGCGGGCTGCCCGCGAAGACGTCGTCGGGCTCCGGTTTGAGCACATGGCGCGAGAAGGTGTCGGCGATGGCCAGCACATCGCGGTGGAAGTGCATGCAGCCCTTGGGGCGCCCCGTCGTCCCCGACGTGAAGGCGATCAGCGCGACATCGTCGGCCGACGTCTCCACGGCGGCGTACCGGGAGGGCTTGTCCGCCGCCGCCCGCAGCAGGTCGTCGGGTGCCTCGCCGCCGTACGCCGTGACGCGCAGCCCGGGCACCTCGGCCTTCACCAATTCGTCGACGGCCCGTACGTCGCACAGGGCGTGGCCCACCCGCGCGATCTCGCACATGGTCGCCAGCTCGGACGCCCGCTGCTGCGCCAGCACCGTCACCGCCACCGCGCCCGCCTTCATCACCGCGAGCCAGCAGGCCGCCAGCCATGGTGTGGTGGGCCCGCGCAGCAGGACGCGGTTGCCGGGCACTATGCCCAGGTCGGTGGTGAGGACGTGCGCGATGCGGTCGACGCGGCCGAGCAGTTCGCCGTACGTCCAGACCTCGCCCGTGGCGGTACGGAAGACGGGCCGGTCCGGGCCGAAGCGTTCGACCGTACGGTCCAAGAGCTCCGACCCGCAGTTGAGCCGGTCGGGATAGCACAGCTCCGGACGGTCGAAGAGCAGCTGCGGCCACTGATGTGCGGGCGGAAGCTGGTCGCGGGGAAAGGTATCGATGTGCGCTGAGGTCTTCAGCTCCATGACGGGATCGCCCCCTTGTCGCCCCATGAGCGTATCGTTTGGGTGACGACAGTCAACGGTTCGCGATAAGAGCGAGGTGCGAGCACATGCCGGGATTCGCGCTGGAACCTCAACAGCAGGAGTGGTGCGAGCGGCTTCGCGCCCTGGCTGCGGACCATCTGCGCCCTCTCGCCGAGAAGGGGGAACCGGGCCGGGTGAACCGCCCGTTGGTCGCCGCACTCGGCGAACACGGCCTGCTCGCGCGGCTGTTCGACTCGGGAGCGCTCGACCTCTGCCTGATGCGCGAATCCCTCGCCCGCGCCTGCACCGAGGCCGAGACGGCCCTCGCCCTGCAAGGGCTCGGAGCGAGCCCGGTGGCCAGGGCCGGTACGGACGAACAGCGGGCGCGGTGGCTGCCCGAAGTGACCGCGGGGCGCGCGATCGCCGCCTTCGCGCTCAGTGAGCCCGGCGCGGGGTCCGACGCCGCGACGCTCTCGCTCAAGACCGTACCGGAGGGTGACGGATGGCGCCTGTCGGGTGAGAAGTGCTGGATCTCCAACGCGCCGGAGGCCGACTTCTACACCGTGTTCGCCCTGACCACCGAGGGCGCCGGAGCCCGCGGTATCACCGCGTTCCTGGTCCCGGCCGGCCGCCCCGGCCTGACCGGCACGGCGCTCGACATGCTCGCGCCGCACGCCATCGGCGCACTCGCCTTCGACGGCGTACCCGTCACCCGGGCCGATGTGATCGGCGAGGTGGACCGGGGCTTCCGCGTCGCGATGGACACCCTCAACCTCTTCCGCCCCAGCGTCGGCGCCTTCGCCGTCGGCATGGCCCAGGCAGCCCTCGACGCGGCTCTCGCGCACACCGCGAGCCGCACCGCCTTCGGCGGGCCGCTCAAGGACCTCCAGTCGGTCGCCCACCAGGTCGCCGAGATGGCGACCCGCACGGAGGCCGCGCGCCTGCTCGTGTACGCCGCCGCGTCCGCCTACGACGCGGGCGCCCCCGGCGTCCCCCGGCGCGCCGCGATGGCCAAACTCTTCGCCACCGAGACCGCCCAGTACGTCGTCGACGCGGCGGTCCAGCTGCACGGAGCCCGCGCCCTCCAGCGCGGCCACCTCCTCGAACACCTCTACCGCGAGGTGCGTGCGCCCCGTATTTACGAAGGCGCGACCGAGGTCCAGCGCACGATCATCGCGAAGGAGCTGTACCGATGAGCCCGCACAACCCGCACCCGCACCCGGACCCTGCGCACCGTCCGCACCAACTGCACCGCGTCAACCCGGCCGAGCTCTCCCCGCCCAGCGGCTTCTCGCACGCCGTCACCGCCACCGGGTCCCAGCTGGTCTTCCTGGCGGGGCAGACCGCGCTCGACACGGACGGCAAGGTTGTCGGCGACACGCTCCCCGCCCAGTTCGAGAAGGCGCTCAGCAACCTCCTCACGGCACTGCACGCCGCCGGCGGCGCCCCCGCCGACCTGGCCCGCGTCACCGTCTACGCCACCGATGTCGCCGACTACCGTGCCCACGCACCCGAACTGGGCCGCATCTGGAGCCGGCTGGCGGGCCGCGACTACCCCGCCATGGCGGTGATCGGCGCGGTCCGCCTCTGGGACGAGCAGGCCCTGGTCGAGCTGGACGGGGTCGCCGTACTGCCCTGATCAGGTCCGGGCGTCGTCCGCCATTGGCCGTTCGCGACCGGGCGGGCGGCTATAGCCTCGCTCCCAGTCGAGAGGGAGGAACGACCATGCCCGAGGTTGCACTCACCGCCGGGACCATCGCCTACGAGGACACCGGCGGACCGGTCCCCGGCAGCCCCGTCGTCGTACTCCTCCACGGTCTGGTCCATGACGCGACGGTGTGGCGCAAGGTCGTCGCCGACCTGCGCGCGGACCACCGGGTCATCGCCCCGACTCTGCCGTACGGCGCCGACCGCACTCCGATGCGCCCGGACGTGCCGCTCACCCCGGACTCCGTCAACGAACTCGTCGCGGAGTTCCTCGACCGTCTCGACCTGACGGAGGTGACCCTCGTCGAGAACGACTGCGGGCGGGCGCAGACCGTCGCCGCCAGGCACCCGGAGCGGCTCGCCAGGCTCGTCCTCACGTCCTGCGAAGCCTTCGACAACTACCCTCCGGGCGTGCCCGGCAAGTTGATCGCGCTGGCGTGCAAGGTGCCCGGAGGCATCACCCTCCTCGCCCGTACGCTCGCCCTGCGCCCGCTGCGCCGTCTTCCCATCGGCCTCGGTGCGCTCACCAAACGGCCCGTACCCGACGAGATCCTCGACGGCTGGCTGCGGCCGCTGCTGACCGACCCCGCGATCCGCGCCGACTTCCGCCGCTACAACCAGGGCGTACGCAGAACGGAGCTGCTCGAAGCGGTGGACGGCCTGCGCAAGTTCGACAAGCCGGCGCTCGTGGTGTGGGCCACGGAGGACCGGATGATGCCGCGCGCCCACGGGCGCAGGCTGGCCGACGTACTGCCGCGGAGCCGGTTCGTCGAGATCGAGGACAGCTGCACGCTGATCGCCGAGGACCAGCCCGGCAAACTCTCCGCGACGCTGCGGGACTTCATCGCCGAAACGCGCTGAGCCCTGCCCCTCCGCCGGCCTTGACCGGTCCGGCGGAGGGCACGGGATCCCGTCGGCTGCTACTTCTTGCCGCTCGCGAGCTTCCCGAAGGTCAGCCCCGTACCGGCCAGATCGGCCCTGATCCCCTCGCGCTCCACCTTGATGCCGCGCAGCCGGAGCTCGCCCGGCGTGCTGGGCAGCCGGAAGGACAGAGAGAGCTGCTCGGAGAGCTCCGGCGGCCGCAGGCCGAGCAGCGCGCCGACCAGATCGGGATCGATGCCGACCTTCTCCAGCAGCCACGGGTGGTCCATGACCACGTCGACGAGGTTGAGCTTCATCAGCTGTTGTACGAATCGGGGCGAGCCGGTGAGTTCGTTCAGCTCCTTCTCGCCGCGCAGCGCCCGCTGCACCCATTCCTTGCGTACGCCGAGCCGGTCCGCCACCGCCGGGACGGCCAGCAGCGCCTTGATGTGCTTGGCCTCGCGGCTGATCCGGGCGGCGGCCTCGGGGTGCAGCCTCAGCCCCGAGTGCGCGCGGTCCTTGCCCGGCCGGTAGGTGACGAGGCCGGGGATGTCGAGCCGCATGTGGTCGACGGTGGTGGACACCGCCCGGTCACTGTCGCGGCGTACGTGCGCCTCGGCCCGTACGCGCACTTCGTGACCGGCGACGGGCAGGGAGCCCGCCACCCGCACCCGGTTGTCGCCGTCCTTGGTGAAGGTGGCCTGAGAGGCGCCCAGTTCCCGGCCCAGATCGTCGAAGGACAGCAGTACGTCGCCGTCCACGCTGCCGATGACGGCGCCCCGGATCGACGACGGCAGGCTGCCGACGACGCGGATGTCCTTCGCGGTGGCCCGCACTTCGGCCAGGGAGACCCGGTCGGCGGCCACGTCGGGAACGGTGACCTCGACCTCGTCGAGCCGCTGGTCGAAGACCTGGGTGAGGAAGGGGAAGCCGCGGATCTCGACCTCGGGCGCGGCCGCGAGCCCGAGGGACTGCTGGAGCTTCTCCTCGGCCTTGTCCTGCGCGTACAGCACGGCGAGGCGGTCGCAGGCCAGCAGGAGGGAGGCGCAGACGAGGCCGGTGACGGCCAGTTTCAGTACGACGGGAACAGCGGCCAGTCGGCTCTTGCCGCGGTGGTTGGGCGGCTTCCACTCGTCGTCGACATCGTCACCGTCTCGGTCACGGTCGCCGACCCGCTTGCCGACACGCTCGCCGTCGGGAGCGAGCCCGAGCCCGAGCGGGTCGTCCTCGTCGGCTCTCTCCGGGTGGTCGGCACAGTCCGGCTCCGGCTCTGCCAGCAGGGCCAGTTCGTCGTAGGGATTGGGCGGATGTGAGGCTATGCGTGTGGGGGGTCGCATCGGCTCATCCCACCATGTGAACCGCCCTCGAACGCAAGCGCGATGGGTGCTACCTACGGATTTGGTCATGTATATGACCGGGAATGAGGACTCCCGATGAGCAGTGCGTGGTTCGAACGTCCCTCCCTGACCGGCCGCTTCGTGCGCCTGGAACCGCTGTCCACCGAGCACGCCGAGGGACTCTTCGACGCGCTGAAGGACCCCTCCGTCTGGACCTGGCTGTCCAAGAAGCAGCCCGCCGACGCTGCCGGGATGCGGAAGATCGTCGAGGGGCTGCTGGCCAAGCAGGAGGAGGGCGACAGCGTCGCGCTCGCGCAGATCGACGTCGCCACCGGGGAGGTCGCGGGCTCCACGTCGTACTACGAGATAGAGCCCGCCGACCGGGGCATCGCCATCGGCTCGACCTGGCTCGGCAGCCGCTTCCAGCGCACCGGCATCAACACCGAGGCCAAGCTGCTGCTCCTCGGCCGGGCCTTCGACGACCTCGGCGCGCGACGCGTGGCCTGGCACACCGACCACCGCAACGAGCGCTCGCAGCGCGCCATCGAGCGCCTCGGCGCGCGTCATGAGGGTGTACTGCGCAGCCATCGGACCAGGCCGGACGGGACCGTGCGCGACACCGTCGTCTACTCGATGCTCGCCGACGAGTGGCCCGCGGCCCGCGACGCCCTGCGCTCACGGCTCGAGCGGGCGGTCGTGGAGGGGTCTTGATCGACTGGTGGCGCTCATGCCTCCGGTCTACCGTCGACTAGTGGACGAAACCGTCCGCTGAGCCTCTCGTGAGGGCGCGATGCGCCATGACGACTCCACAACCGAGCTCCAGCGCGCAGACCACCGCCGGGGGCAGGGGCGGCGGCAACGGCATGGCGCTTTTCGTCATCGCCTCGTGCCAGCTGATGGTGGTCCTCGACATCACCATCGTGAACATCGCTCTCCCACAGATTCAGAGGGCGCTGGACTTCTCCACCACCAACCTGTCCTGGGTGGTCAACGCCTACACGCTCACCTTCGGCGGCCTGCTGCTCCTGGGCGGCCGCGCCGGCGACATTCTCGGCCGCCGGCGGGTCTTCATCTTCGGCGTCCTGCTCTTCGTGCTGGCTTCCCTCCTCGGCGGCCTCGCGCAGAACTCCGGCCAACTCCTCGCCGCCCGGGCCCTCCAGGGCGTCGGCGGCGCCATCGCCTCGCCGACCGCGCTCGCGCTGATCACCACCACCTTCACCGAAGGCCCGGCCCGCAACCGGGCCTTCGGGGTCTTCGCGGCGGTCTCGGCGGGCGGCAGCGCCATCGGCCTGCTGGCGGGCGGCGTGCTCGTCGAATGGCTCGACTGGCGCTGGGTGCTGTTCGTCAATGTGCCGATCGGGCTGCTCATCGCCATCGCCGCGTCCCGCGTCATCAAGGAGTCCGAGCGCCGTCCCGGCCGCTTCGACGTCACCGGGGCACTGACCTCCACCTTCGGAATGGTGTGTCTGGTCTACGGCTTCATCCGCGCGGCACAGGACGGTTGGAGCGACGGCCTCACGGTGGCGTCGTTCGCCGCCGCGCTGGTGCTGCTCGGGGCGTTCGTCTTCGTGGAGCGGCGATCGAGGCAACCCATCACCCCGCTGCACATGTTCGCCGACCGCAACCGGGCGGGCACGTACGGCATCATGCTCAGCCTCGCCGCCGCGATGTTCAGCATGTTCTTCTTCCTCACCCTGTTCGTCCAGAACGTGCTGGACTTCAGCCCGCTACGGGCCGGTCTCGCCTTCCTGCCGGTCAGCGCCGTCATCGCGGTGGGCGCCGCCCTGGCCTCGCAGCTCCTGCCCAGGTACGGCCCGAAACCCTTCATGGTGACGGGCTCGATCCTTGCGGCGGCCGGGCTGTCCTGGCTGACCCTGACGGACATCGACTCGACGTATCTGGGCAGCATCCTGGGACCGATGCTGGTCTTCAGCCTCGGCATGGGCATGAACTTCGTCGCACTGACGCTGATGGCGGTCTCCGGCGTGCCTGGGCACGAGTCCGGGGCGGCCTCGGGTCTGCTCAACGTCACGCAGCAGGTGGGCGGTTCGCTGGGACTGTCCATCCTGGTCACGGTGTTCGGTACGGCCAGCCGCCACGAGGCCGAGGACCAGATCCCGGGCTTCACGGCACGGGCCACCCCGCAAGAACGGCTGATCTTCGAGCGGACCGGCCAACTGCCGCCTCCCTGGGGCGACGAGGTCCTCACCTCGGGAGTCTCCTCGGCCTTCGTCGTCGCCGCGGTGTTCACCGTGGTGGCCGCGATCATCGCCCTGTTCGCCATCCAGGTTCGCCCGTCCGACCTGGAACGCCTCCAGGGCGGAGGCGCACCGGGCCCCTGAGCGCGGCAGAACCGCTTGCCCGGAGGGCGACTGCCCACTCCTGACTCCGTCGTTCGGATGTCGCGCAAGAGACCAGCCTCTGTGGGGGCGTTGGCTCCGCGCCAGTGGCTCTGTCACCGGTGCGCGCCCGGGGGCCGGGCGAAAGCCCCGGTCCAGGGGCCCTGGTGGCGGGATGTCAGCCCCTTACACGCTCCGACAGTGAGACGAAAGAGCCCCTGGCTAGTGTCCTTCCTGTCGCCGGCAGACGGGGGTCCGGCGGTTCACGATCAAGAGATTCCGAGAGTGCCGGCGGGGAACCGCCGTGCTCTTGACAGGGGGGTTACCTGCCGATGACGGTGTTCACAAGTACCTTTGCGCCCGGTGTACGGGAGCTCGGGTTCGTTCGGTCGGTCGACCGGCGTCTGCTTCATCGGCGGGCCCTGTCGGAAGTGTTCCTCACGGACACCTCGGCCGTGGACGGGCAGCACTTTCTCGCGGGGGCTCAACTCCCCTCATCGCACGCTTACTTCACCGATCACGTCGGCCACACGGTCGTCGACCCGGTACTGCTCCTGGAGTGCGCCCGGCAGGCCGAGACCTACGGGGCGCACACTCACCTCGGCGTCGACAGCGACACGAAGTTCGTCCTGCAGTCGTGGTCCATGCGGCTGCCCGGCCTGTTCGCCGTCCACTGCGGCGACCCGGCGGAGCTGACGATGCAGGTCGCCAATGACCGGCCCGCCGACGCGACCGCGCCTGCCCGCTCCGTCACGTACGAGATTCGCTTCCTGCTCGCCGGTGAAGAGGTCGGTCAGGTGCGCATGGCGGTCGGCTACCTGTCGTCGGAAACGTACTCCTTCGTCCGGTCGAAGCGGCGCGGCAGCCCGCCCGTCTCGTCCGACGACATCGCGACCGTCCCGGCGACGGTCGCCCCTCATGACCTCGGGCGCGCCGACCCGGTCAACGCCCTGCTCATCGACCCCGTGCCCGCCGGTGACGGAATGTCCGCCGGCGTACGGATTCCCAACGACAACCCGAGCATGTTCGACCATGCGCAGGACCATCTGCCGGGCATGGTGCTCACCGAGGCCGCGCGGCAGGCCGCACTGCTCGCCGGTGCACGGCTCCTCGGCCGGCCCGCCGACGGGACCACGCTGGTCGGGTTCGACCTCGCTTTCGCCAAGTTCGCCGAACTCGACGCGCCGACCACGGTCAGCGCGGTCCCCGAGCGCGACCGAGACGGATTGCAGAGCTTCCGGATCGGTTTCCTGCAGAGCGGCGAGGAGATCGCGTCCGGCACCGTGGAGACCACGGCCGTTCCCGCGTCGCACCGGAGCTCACGGTGAGTGGACGTGCGGCGGTTCTCGCGGGGCTCGGCGGCTGGCTGCCGCCGACGCGGATCACCAACGACGACCTCGCCCGGCAGCTCGACACCACCGATGAGTGGATCACGAGCCGCACCGGGATCCGGCAGCGCTTCGTGGTGCCGCCGGGGCTGTCCACCTCGGACATCGCAGTCGAGGCGGGGGCGAGGGCGCTCGCCTCTGCGGGTACGGACTCGGTGGACCTGCTTGTCCTCGCCACGAGCACTCCGGACCATCCGTGCCCGGCCACGGCGCCCGAAGTGGCCAGCAGGCTCGGGCTCGGGGAGATACCCGCATTCGATGTCGGCGCCGTGTGCACGGGGTTCGTGTACGCGCTGGCGGCCGCGTCGAGCATGATCCGGGCGGGGATCGCGGACAGCGCCCTGGTGATCGGCGCCGACACCTTCTCCACCCTCCTCGACCCCGAGGACCGTACGACCAGGGCGATCTTCGGGGACGGCGCGGGGGCAATGGTGCTGCGCGCCGGACGCATGGGGGAGGGCGGTGCGCTGCTCGGGTTCGACCTGGCCAGTGACGGCTCCCAGGCCGATCTGATCACCGTGCCGGGCGGCGGGTCCGAGCACCGCTCGAAGGGGCTTGCCGTGCCGGGCGACGAGTTTTTCACGATGCAGGGCCGTTCGGTGTTCCGCAACGCTGTGACGCGGATGAGCGAGTCGTCCCGGCGGCTGGCGAAGCAACTCGGCTGGCCCCTCGAGTCCATCGACCGGCTCGTCGCCCACCAGGCCAACATCCGCATCCTGACCGCCGTCGGCAATGAACTCGGGTTCCCAGAGGAGAAGGTGGTGGTCAACCTCGACCGGGTCGGCAACACCGTTGCCGCCTCCATACCGCTGGCGCTGGCCGACGCCGTGCACGCGGGCACGGTCGCACCGGGCCACCGGGTGCTGCTGTGCGGCTTCGGCGGAGGCCTCACCTGGGGGGCCGCGGCCCTGGAGCTGCCCGAGATGTCCGTCGAACCACTGCCCGGCCCTGCGGCGCCGGCTGAACCCGCCTGCGCGAAGTAGCCCCGCGGTGCGCGGAGCGACCCGCCTGCGCGAAGCGACCCACACAAGCCAAGCAAGGAAGAAGGCCCCATCATGAGCGCTGTACAGGAAAAGCTGACCGGTCTGCTCGTCTCCCAGCTGGGCGTGCCCGCTGCGAAGATCGAGCCGGGGATCGCCTACAAGGACCTCGCCCTCGACTCGCTCGCGCTGATCGAGCTGACCATGCTCATCAACAGAGAGCTGGGGACCGACCTCAACGACGATGTCCTCCAGGGCGAGACGACCATAGGGGACACCGTCGAGCTCATCGAGACCCAGGGCGTACGCGCGTGACCCTCCCGTCGAAGGGAGCCGTGGCGATCACGGGGATCGGACTCGTGACCGCCGCCGGCCTCGATGCGAGGACGAGCTGGGAGCGGGTGTGCTCCGGCCGGTCGACCGCCACCCCCGATCCGCAACTCGCCGGACTGCCCGTCGACTTCTCCTGCCGAGTGCCCGGCTTCGACGCCGGGGCGCTGCTCGGGCCGGGCAACGCCTGGCGGCTCGACCGCTTCACGCAGCTGGCGATCGTCGCCGCCCGCCAGGCGGTGTCCGACGCCGGCCTCGACCCGGAGAACTGGGACGGCACACGGGTGGGCGTCATCGTCGGCAACTCACTGGGTGGCACGGCGACGTGGGAGCAGCAGTACCGCAGGTTCCTGGAGGACGCGCCGAAGAGTGTCTCGCCGCTGATGATCCCCATGGGGATGTCGAACATGGTTGCGGGCCAGCTGGCCATCGACGTCAAGGCGTTCGGGCCGAGCATGGTCACGGCCACGGCCTGCGCGTCCGGCTCCAACGCCATCGGCCTGGCACGGGACCTGCTGCGGTCCGGCACCTGCGACGTGGTGCTCGCCGGTGGCGCCGAGGCTGCCCTGACGCCCGCGACCATCACCGGCCTGACCCGGATGGGCGGCCTCTCGGGGCGGCGCGAGGACCCGGGCGCCGCGTCCCGGCCGTTCGACGCGGCACGCGACGGCTTCGTCGCGGGAGAGGGCGCCGGGATTCTCGTACTGGAGCGGCCCGAGGACGCGCGGGCGCGCGGTGCCTCGGTCTATGCCAACGTCATCGGCTTCGGCTCGTCGACGGACGCGTACCACGCCACCGCGCCCGACCCGAGCGGCGCCGGGATGGAGCGAGCCCTGCGCGCGGCCCTCGCCGACGCGGGTGCGGGGACGGACGACGTGGACCACGTCAACGCGCACGGCACCTCGACCCCGCTCAACGACGTCACCGAGGGCCGAGTGCTGCGCCGGGTCCTGGGCGAGCGCCCGCTGGTCACCTCGACCAAGGGCGTCACAGGGCACGCGCTCGCCGCCGCGGGCGCCATCGAAGCCGCCTTCACCGCGCTGGCGCTGCGCGACGGCGTGGTCCCGCCGACGGCCAACCTCACACAACTCGACCCCGAGATCGACCTCAACATCGCGACGGGGGCGGCGGCAAAGACGCATCTGGAGGTGGCGGTGAGCACGTCACTGGGCTTCGGCGGCCACAACGCCGCACTCGTCTTCGCGGCCGCTTGAGATCCGCGGCCGTTCGGGAACAGTCCGCGACTTGAGAGCAGTTCACGGCTGCTTGAGAACAGAAGGAGGAAACGTGCGCCTGAGGAATCTGGGCAACACGGGTATCAAGATCGGCAGCGTCGGCCTCGGGTGCATGGGCATGAGCTGGCTCTACCAGGAGTCCGCCCGGGACGACGAACGCTCCATCCGGGTCATCAACGAGGCCCTGGACCGCGGCGGGAACCTGCTGGACACGGCAGATCTCTACGGGGCGGGCCACAACGAGACGCTGCTGGGCCGGGCCGTCGCGGGCCGCCGGGACGAGGCGGTCGTCGCGACGAAGTTCGGCATCGTCCTGGACGACCTGCAACAGCGGGCGGCCCACCGCGACAACTCGCGGGCCTATCTGCGTACGGCGGTCGAGGCGAGTCTGCGACGGCTGAACCTCGACGTCATCGACCTCTACTACGTCCATCGCATCGACCCCGCCGTCCCGCTGGCGGAGACCTGGGGCGCGATGGCGGAGCTCGTCGAGGAGGGCAAGGTGCGCTGGCTCGGCCTGTCCGAGCCCACGCTCGCCCAGGCCCGCGAGGCGCACGGGATCCACCCGGTGACCGCCGTCCAGTCCGAACTCTCGCTGTGGACGCGCGACGCGCTGGAGGGCGAGTCGGGCGGGATGGTCGGCTGGTGTGAAAAAGTGGGGGCGAGCTTCGTCCCGTTCGCGCCGCTCGGCCGGGGCTTCCTGACCGGGACCCTGCACGCCGGGCAGTTCGAGGAGACCGACTTCCGCACCGCCAACCCGCGCTTCCACCGTGCCGCGATGGAGGCGAACCAGCGCATCGTCGACGTGATCCGGGAGGTCGCCGACCGCCGTTCGGTCACGCCCGCCCAGGTCGCCATCGCCTGGACGCTCGCGCAGGGCGAGCTGGTGGTGCCGATCCCCGGCACGAAGAACTCCCGCTACCTGCGGGAGAACCTGGCCGCGGCGGAGGTCCACCTCACCGAGGAGGACCTGGCCCACCTGGCCGCCCTGCCGACCGCCGTCGGAAGCAGGTACTGAGCTCATGACAGGTACCGAGCGCATGAGCGACACCGCCGGGGCCACGGGTGAACTGCCCGTCCGGATCGCGTTCTTCGATGTCGACGAGACGCTCATCGACCTCAAGAGCATGTTCTCCTTTCTGGAGTTCCACCTCGCCGATCCGGACCGGTACCGCGCGGCGGCGGGGGAGTTGACGCGTGCGGCGCGGGCCGGCGCGCCCCGCGAGGAGACCAACCGCGCCTACTACCGCAACTTCGCGGGGGCGGAACAGAAAGTCGTCGCCGAGAGCGGGCGCCGCTGGTTCGCCCGCGAGCGGCAGCGGGACGGCTTCCTCCACCAGGACGTCGTACGCGAACTGCGCCGGCTCCAGGCCGAGGGATATCAGGTCGCGCTCGTCTCGGGCTCGTTCCGCGCCTGCCTCGACCCGATTGCGGAGCACCTCGGCGCGGACCACGTGCTGTGCAGCGAGCCCGAGGCGGCCGCGGGCCGGTACACGGGCGAGGTGCCTACCGCGATGATCGGCGCGGCGAAGGCCACGGCCGCCCGCGCCCTGATGGACCGGTCGGGCGCACGTCCCGAGCAGTGCGTCGCGTACGGAGACCATGCGTCGGACCTGCCTCTGCTGACCTGCGTGGGCGGTGCGGGGGTCGTCGGAAACGACCCGGTGCTCGCCGAACACGCCGACCGGTTCGGCTGGATCCGATTGCGCGGGACCGCCGGGCCCGCAGCGGCGGCGCAGGGGACTGCCGCTGCGGCCCCGGCCGGACACCCGGCCGCCCCCTCTTCGGAAACCTCACCCGCTCCATCCACGTCGAGCACGGAGGAACTCACACATGCGACTCGGTAACGGGCTGGGGATCCGGGCCGTCAGAACGTGGCTGCCGGTGACCGTCGAGGCCGCCCAGGACGCCCTCGCACGCGGCAGGATCGGCGAGGAGGATCTGGCGAACACCGGCGTCACCGAGGTCCCCGTCTCGGGAACGGTCTCGGCGCCGGACATGGCGGTGGAGGCGGCGCGCGGCGCGCTCGCCGCGGCGGGCTGGGACGGCGCCGGCCTCGGCTTCACCGCGCACGCCTGGATCCACCACCAGGGGCACGACTTCTGGTCGCCCGCGCACTACGTGGCGCACCGGGTCGGCGCGGTGCGCGGCGTCCCGCTGGGCATCCAGGTGATGTGCAACGGCGGCGGCACCGCACTGGAGGCGGCCGCGTCCCGGCTGCTGGCCGACCCCTCCACTGTCACCGCGCTCGTTACCACCGGCGACCGTTTCCCCGACGAGGGCTTCGACCGCTGGGCGGGCGACTACGGCGTCTTCTACGGTGACGGGGCTACGGCGGTCCTGCTGCACGAACGGGACGACTCCGTCGACGAGTTCACGCTGCTGGGCCTGTCCAGCGCCGCCGTCTCGGCGGCCGAGGGGCTGCACCGCGGGCGGGACGAGTTCACCCCGGCGAGCCGGTGGATCAGCGACCGGATCGACGTCAAGCGCACCAAGAAGGCATTCATCAACGATGTCGGCCTCGACGGCTTCTACACCGAGGTGAACACGGCGCTGCGCGGCATCGTCACGACCGCGCTGGAGGAGGCCGGCATCGACATCGACGACCCCCGCATCCGTGTCCTCGCCCTCCCCAGAGTGGGCATCAAGGTCCGCCGCGAGACGTATCACCCGGCGGTCGAGGGCCTGACCAAGGCAAGGGTCGTCGAACTCGGCCGCCGCACAGGCCACTTGGGAGCCGGTGACATGGCGGCGAACCTGACGGACATTCGCGAGCAGGAGCTGCTCGCGCCGGGCGAGATCGCCCTCACCATCTCTGCGGGCGGAGGCTTCGGCTTCACCTGCGCGGTCGTCGCCCGGCCCGCCCGCTGAGCCCCGGTTCGCCCGGCCGCCCGCTGACTCCACCCGTAACCCTGTCTATACCAATACCTCCATCAAGCCCCTGAAAGGGGATGTTCCATGAGCACGGCTCGTCCGGACACCGGTCGCGGCAATCCGACACTGACGCTTGTCGCTGTCTGTCTCGCCGTCCTGGTCCTGCCCGCCTCGCTGACCGGTACCTCCGTCGCCCTTCCGGAGATCAGCTCCGATCTGCACGTGGGCCTTGCCCCGCTGCAGTGGGTGGTCAACGCCTACAACCTTGCCTTCGCCTGCTTCATGCTTGGCTGCGGCTCGCTCGCGGACATCGTGGGCCGCCGACGGATGTTCGCCGGCGGTACCGTCCTGTTCGCCGCGTCGACCCTGGTCAGCGCGGTGACGTCGAGCATCGTGGTGCTGGACGTGTCGCGTGCGCTCGCCGGGCTCGGGGCCGCGGCGGTGATGACCTCGGGTGCCGCGATACTGGCCACGACGTTCGAGGGGGCCGCCCAGGCGCGGGCCTTCGCGATCCTCGGCTCGTCGGCCGGTGCCGGTCTGGCACTCGGCCCGTCGACCGCGGGTCTGCTCGTCGGCTCCTTCGGCTGGCGTTCGGTGTTCTTCTCGCATCTGATCATTTCGGTGCTCGTGCTCGTCGCGGTGCCGCTGATGCCCGAGTCGAAGAACCCCGCCGCGACGAAGGTCGACTGGGTCGGCATCACCACGTTCACGTTGTCCCTGTTCTGCCTGATGTTCGCCGTCGTTCAGGGGCCGCAGCAGGGCTGGACGAGCGGTACGACACTGCTGCTGTTCGCCGCGGCGATCGTACTGATGGCACTGTTCGCCGCCGTCGAACTGCGCCAGCGGCAGCCCATGATCGATCTTTCGCTCCTCAAGCACGGCCGGTTCATGGCGGTTTCGCTGATTCCCGTCGCCCTGTCCTTCAGCTTCGTGTGCATGCTCGTGCTGCTGCCCACGTACTTCACCTCGGTCGCGGGGATGAGCGCGAACGCCTCGGGCGCCACGATGCTGCTGCTCACCCTGCCGGTCCTGATGGTTCCGCTGGTCGTCGGCAAGCTGGTCAAGAGCGGCGTGTCCACCCGGCTCATCCTCACTCTGAGCCTCGTGGTCGCCGCGGTGGGCGCGGGCTGGCTCACCCTGATCGGGCCGGACGTGTCGCTGGTGGCGCTGGCCGGTCCGCTGCTGCTGCTCGGCATCTCGATGGGCATGACGGCCGGTCTGGTGGACGGCGCGGCGATCACCTCCGTGCAGCCGACGAAGGCAGGTTCCGCAGCCGGTCTCTTCAACACGATGCGGCTGGCCGGAGAGGCGTTCGCCATCGCCGTGATGAGCGCCGTGCTGCTCAACTCGGCCCGCTCGCACATCTCCGACGGCCTGTCCGGAATCGAGGGCGCGAACGGCGTCGACGCGGGCGGCGTGGCCGACCGCGTGATCAGTGGCGACCTGGCCGGAGCGGCCGACACCGTCACCGGTTCCGCCCGCTCCGACTTCTTCGCCCTGCTCACCGGGAGCTACACGGACGGCCTGCACCTGGTGCTGTGGGTGGTCGTCGCCATCTGCGCCGCGAGCGCCGTGCTGGTGAGCGTGATGCTGCGCGAGCGCGCCGCCCGGCCGGCCGCGCCCGCCGAAGCCGTCGGCGAGGAGGCGACCGTATGACCAGTCCCGCGAGTACATTGCCCGTGCTGGTCGTGGGCGCGGGACCGGCCGGGCTCACCGCGGCGACCGAACTCACCCGGCGTGGTGTACCGGTCCGCTGCGTGGACAAGGCCGAAGGACCCAGCACGCTTTCGAAGGCGCTGGGCCTGTGGCCGCGGACCGTCGAGCTGATCCACCGGGTCGGCGGCCAGGACCTGCTCGCCGCTCGTGCGCTGCCCCAGTCGCAGATGCGGTACTACTCCGCCGGCAAGGTCATCGCCGACCTCCGCTACAAGCCGGCGACCCGGCCGCTGATCTGCCCGCAGCCGGACATCGAGGAGGTCCTGCGTACCAACCTCGCCTCGGTCGGGGGCAGTGTGCGGTGGGGGACCGAGCTGCTGGACGTCGAGCAGCTCGACGACCGGGTACGGGTCCGGCTGTGCCACCCGGAGGGCACGGAGCGCGAGGAGGATTTCGCGTACGTCATCGGGGCGGACGGGGCCGGCAGCACCGTCCGCGGCCGGCTCGGCATCGGCTTCGAGGGGTCCACCTACGAACTGCGGTTCGTAGTCGCGGACGTGAGGGTCGACACCCGCTTCGACCACCGCATGACGCACTACTTCTGCTCACCTCGGGGCATTCTGGTGGCCTGCGGACTGCCCGACGGCCGCTGGCGCGTCTTCACCTCGGCGCCTCCCGGGGTCAGCCAGGAGGACGTCGACCTGGCCATGGTGCAGAGCCTGGTCGACGAGCGCGGGCCCGGCGGTATCCGGCTGAGCGACCCCGACTGGATCAGCGTCTTCAACGTGCACGCGCGGCACGCCGACTCCACCCGGTCCGGCCGGGTCTTTCTGATCGGCGACGCCGCGCACATCCACAGCCCGGCCGGCGGGCAGGGCCTCAACACCGGTGTCAACGACGCCCACAACCTGGCGTGGAAGCTCGCTCTCGTGTGGCGTGGGCACAGCGCCGAGCGCCTGCTCGACACGTATGTGAGCGAGCGCGGGGACGTGGCGCGCGCCGTAGTGCGCCAGGCCGACGTGCAGACGAAGCTGTGGCTGCTGCGCAAGGGCCACCAGGTCGTCCTGCGCGACAACCTGTTGCGGGTCGCGTCGGGCCTGCGCCTCTTCGACCTGGCGTACATACCGTGGCTCGCCGGTCTGCGGACCAAGTACCGGACCGAACCCTCGGCCGGAAGGAAGACGGCCGGTTTCGTGCCCGGCGCACTGGTGCCGCTGCCGCAGCGGAACGAACTCGACGATCTCCGGCACACGTTGATCCTCACAGGGCAGCAGGACGCGTCGGTGCGGGAGCTGACCCGGTGGTGCGCGGACCGGCTCGACGCGGTACTCGACGTCCGCACCGAGGCGCGCCGGGGGAAGCCCGCGCTCGTCCTCGCCCGGCCGGACGGTCACGTGGACTGGATCGCCAAGGACGCCGCCACGATGCGCACACGACTGACGGACCTGTTCCATCCCCTGCTCGGTACCCGGCAGGACAAACTGGAGAAAGTGAAGGAACACACGGCATGAGTCTTATTCCGGACAGTCACAAGGATCTGCTGGAGCGGCCGCTCTTCGGTCATCTGGCCACCATCCGGGCAGCGGGCGGCGGGCCGCAGGTGAACCCGATGTGGTTCTCCTGGGACGGCGAGTACGTTCGGTTCACCAACACGACGGTCCGCTACAAGTACAAGAACATCACGGCCGACCCGCATGTCGCGGTGTCGGTCAACGACCCGGAGCAGCCGTACCGCTACCTGGAGATCCGCGGCGAAGTGGTCCGGATCGACGACGACTCGTCCGGCGAGTTCTTCGCGCAGCTCGCGGAGCGGTACGGCATGAAGCTGGACGGCCCGCCGCCGGACGTCGCGCACCGCATCGTGTACGTGGTCAAGCCCAGCGGGGTCAGCTACCAGTGACCCGGCCGGCCGAGGCCGGCCCACGCCCGCACTGCCGGGCCGTGAGGGTCAGTTGCCGCCGGCCTTCGCGGTCACCAGGTCCGCGACCACGGCGGTGCCCGCGCCGAGCGCGGTGAGGCGGTCGAGTGTCTCGCGGTGCTGTGCCTCGTCCACGCTGGCCGTGGCGTCGGACACGACTACCACCCCGTAGCCCAGACGCAGCGCCGCCGCGGCGGTGGACGCGACGCCGTGGGCGGTGGACAGTCCGGCGATGACGACCTCCGTGACGCCTTCGCCGCGCAACCGGGCGTGGAGGTCGGTGCCCTCGAAGGCATCGAGGCCGTGCTTGGTCACCAGGTGCTCGCCGGTACGCGGTTCGAAACCGGGGACAAGCTGGTTGGGGGCGGCGCCGATGCCGCCGTCGGCGCCGTCCTCCCGTACGTACCGGACGAGTACGACGGACGAGGAGCCGGTGTTCGCGAAGTGCTCGCGCAGCCTTCCGCAGGCGTCGGCCACGACGTCGCCGCCCACCGGCTGCCACGGCATGTCGACGATCCACCGCTGCAGATCAACCAGGACAATTGCCGTGCGTGCGCGGGTCATTCAGTTCCCCCAAGACGGATGATCAGCGGTCCACCGCACCCTACCAAGGGGAAAGACAGCCCAATGGAGAGGCGAATCGCGACGCGGGACGGTCTGCGGCTGTGGACGGAGACGTTCGGCAGTCGCAGCGATCCGGCGGTGCTGTTGGTGATGGGCGGCACGGCACCGGGCATCGTGTGGCCGGACGAGCTGTGCCGGCTGATCGCCAAGGACGGGTACCGCGTGGTGCGTTACGACCACCGGGACACCGGCAGGTCGGGGAAGTCCGACGACGAGTACGACCTGTCGACGCTCGCCGCGGACGCCGCCGACGTGATCGTGGGGCTCGGACTCGGCTCGGCGCACGTGGCGGGTCAGTCCGTCGGCGGCATGGTGGCCCAGCTGCTCGCGCTCGACCGGCCGGAACTCGTTCGGTCGCTGGTGCTGCTGTCCAGTTCCCCGGACGCGAACGGTGACGTACAGCTGCCGCCGCGCACCGGACTGCCCGGTCCGCGCCGGCCGATGCTGGAGCACGTCGCCCGGCTCGCCGCGTCTCCGCCCCAGGGGCCCGAGGAGCGTCTGGCCGCGGCCGTCGACGGCTGGCAGGTGCTGGTCGGGCCCTCCGTACCGTTCGACCGGACGTACTGGGTCGATCTGGTCAGGCGCGTGAAGGACCGCGACTACGGCCCCGACACCGCCTGGCGCCATGCGACGGCCCTGGACCGCACGCCCCCGCTCACCGGCCGGATCGCCACCCTCGACGTACCGACGCTCGTCGTGCACGGCGAGCGGGACCCCGTCTTCCCCCTGGAGCACGGCGAGGAACTCCGCCGGGTGATCCCGCACGCACGCCTGTGGCGGATCGCCGCCATGGGCCACATCTTCCCGCCCCACTGGTCGTCGACCATCAGCTCGCTGGTCGTCGGCCATCTGCGCAGGACATGAATGTCGCGTACGAAGGAGACTGTGATGCGTCACGCAACCGGCAGGACCGGCAGGACCACCCCCTCGCGCATACAGCCGAGGATGCGGGTGAGTCCCGACACGGGGAGCCGGGAAACGGAAAGCGGTTTCCTCCAGGCGCTGCGCAGCCGGCGCCCCTCTTACGACTTTAACGAGGCGTCCTTGTCGGATCCGCTGACGACGACTATCGCCTGGTTCACCGGCACCGCGTGAGTACGGTTGCGCATTGAACAAAAATTCCGGAAAAATTAAACCGCCGAAAGTCCGTGACGAGCCCGTCACTCCCGCGCAACAGCCGTCATGATGAGGAAATCCCGTACCGCCCAGCGGCCGTGGAGCACTTCCTGGCGAAATTCCCTCGCCGCACCACTGCGCCCACTCAAGCGGACCCGGAAGTTCCCCTCTGCCAAGTCCCCGGAATCACCGACGCCATTGGCACCGGACCGTCCGGACAACGTGAGTTCCGCATCTCGGAAACCCAGCCGGATCCCGTGCAATGGATACCACGCCTTGTAGGCCGCTTCCTTGGCGCTGAACAGCAACCGGTCCACGTGGACCTGGGGCAGGGCCGCCGCCAACTGCGGTAACCGTGCCCGCTCCGCGGCGGACGAGACAAGCTCCAGGACGCCCTCACGCAGCCCCAGGTTCGGCTCGGCGTCGATGCCGAGCGCCGTGACATCGGCGCGGCGGCCGAGCACCGCGGCCCGGTACCCCCGGCAGTGCGTAATGCTCCCCACCAGTCCCGACGGCCAGACCGGAGCCCCCGTCGCGTCGGCCGGCACGGGGCGCGGCTCCTCGCCGAGCAGCTCCATCGCACGGCGCGCGCAGCAGCGTCCGGCGGCGAACTGGGCCCTCCGCTCGGGCAACGCCGCCTCGATCAGGGCCCGTTCGGCCGGCGAGAGGGCACTTTCGTCGCCGGGCGCGTCACTGACGTCCTCGGCCACCGCAACACTTCTCGGCAGCAGTCTTTCGATCACCAAGTCCCCCGATATGGGCCGCCGTTCAGCTGCGGCCGCGGCGGACCATATCATGTGACCCATCGAGCGAGGCGACGCCCCCGGCCTGTCTTCGGCATCGCTTAGGGTGGCAAGCGCACAACTGAAGATTCCCCATGCTCGCGCTGCGGCAATGAAGCGGCGCGTGAGCGCGGGGAAGCTGTGCACACGCCTACGGGGGATGGCAAGAACTGCATGGAACGAAACGAATTCGTCCCATCGCCGAGCGTCCCGGCACGTCGCGCCGGGAATGACTTCGGGATACTCGGGACGCTCTCCGCTTACGTCGACGGCAAAGAAATAGCAATTGATTCCGGGAAGCTCCGGGTCCTGTTGGCGGCGCTGCTGCTGCGGTCCGGCGAGGTCGTCGACAACGACCGTCTCGCCGACTGGCTGTGGGACGACCCCAAGCCGTCGAATCCACGCGGAACACTGCACACGTACGTACGGCGGCTGCGGATGCTGCTCGGCGACGCGGACCTGGTGCAGACCGCGGCCGGCGGCTACCGGATCGACGTGGCCGACACGGACCTGGACCTCACGCGGTTCCGCCGCCTGGTCCGGCTCGCGCGGCAGACCGAGACGCCGGAGGAGCGGGCGCGGTTGCTGGCCGAGGCGCTGAGAGCCTGGCGGGGCGCGCCGCTCGCGGACATACCGTCGGACTCGCTGCGGCGGGACGAGTCCCCGGCCCTGGAGGACGAGCGGCTCGGCGCGCTGGAGGCGTACTTCGAGACCGAACTCCACCTCGGCAGGCACGGGCAGCTGGTGAAGGACCTGCGCGCTGCCGCCCTGGACAATCCCTTAAGGGAGAACTTCTGGAGCCTGCTGATGCTGGCCCTGTACCGCTCGGGGCGGCAGGCGGAGGCGCTGGACGTCTACCAGCAGGCCCGCCGCGGACTGGACGAGCAGCTCGGCGTCGAACCCGGCGAGCGGCTGCGCGCCCTGCACACCGGCATCCTCGAATCGGACCCCGCCCTCGCTGCCCCGAACGGGCCGCGCCCCGGCGTCGGCGTGGCCGTCACGGTGCCCGCGCAACTCCCGCCCCTGGCCATGGGATTCGTCGGCAGGGACGATGTCGTCGACCGGCTCGAGACGATGCTTCCGCCGGCGCCGGACCGTACCGGCGTCCCCGTCGTGGTCCTGTCCGGACCGCCCGGCGTCGGCAAGACGGCGCTCGCGGTCTGGCTGGGCAGCCGGGTGCGGGGCGCGTTCCCGGACGGGCAGTTGTACGTCAACCTGCGCGGCTACGAACAGGGCAGGGCGCACACGCCGCTCCCGCCCGACCAGGTGCTCTCGCAATTCCTGCGCAGCCTCGGCGTGCCGGCGGACCAGATCCCGGTCGACCCGGTCGAACAGGCCAACCTCTACCGGTCGAAGCTGACCGGGAAGAGCGTGCTGGTGGTGCTGGACAACGCGTCCAGCGTCGAGCAGGTGCTGCCGCTCATCCCCGGGGACGCGGGATGCTCCGTACTGATCACCAGCAGGCGGCAGTTGCGCTCACTCGCGGTCACGCACGGCGCCCAGGTGATCCGTGTCGGCACGCTCAGCCCGCGGGAGTCGGCCGAGCTGGTCACCGCCATGATGCGGCAGGCCGCGGTGGCGATCGAGCCGGACGTCGTACGCGAAGTCGTCGCCCTGTGCTCCTGCCTGCCGCTCGCGCTGCGGATCGCCGCGGCGAACCTGATCAGCGCGCCGGGCGGGCAGACCGAGGACTACCTGGCGAGTCTGCGGCGCGGGAACCGCCTCGCCGCCCTGTCCGTCGACGGCGACACCACGTCCGCCGTCTCCACGGCCATCGCTTTGTCGTACGACGCGTTGACCCCGGACGACCGCGCGGTCTTCCGCCTCGCCGGGCTCTTCCCCGGCTCCGACTTCACCCCCGCCGCCGTCTCGGTGCTCGCTGACGTCAGCGAGGCGCAGGCGCGGACCCGTCTGAGCCGCCTGGAGACGGCGAGCCTGTTGCAGCAACCCGCCCCCGGCCGCTACCAGTTCCATGACCTGCTGCGCGAGTACGCGCAGGACCGCGCGCTCGCCGAGCACTCCGCGCGGGAGCGGGACGAGGCCCTCGAGCGGCTCGGCCAGTGGTACCTCGCGGGCGCCTGCGCCGCGGCCGACGTCCTCTACTCGGAGTTCGTGCGGCTCGCCCAGCCGGAGCGGCCGAAGGCGACGTTCGACGCGCCGCAGTTCCCGAACGCGAGCCACGCGATGGCCTGGCTGCTGGCCGAGCGGCGCAATCTGGTGGCCTGTGTGCGCTACTTCGGCACCCACGGCCCGCACCACCTGACCTGGCACCTGGCCGACGCGCTGCGCGGCTTCTTCTGGACGGGCAAGTACCGCACCGAATGGCGGGAGACCACCCGCATCGGCCTGTTCGCCGCCGACACCCACCGCGACGAGCGCGGCATCGCGGCCATGCACCGCAGCCTCGCCAACCTCCACAACACGCTCGGCGACTACGAGCAGGCCATCGCGCACCAGGAGAAGAGCCTCGCGCTGCACGACCGGCTCGGCATGGCCGAGGAGGTCGCCGCCACGCTCAACAACATGAGCCTCGCCCATCTCAGCCTGGGCCGGGGCGCGCGGGCCGAGGATGCCGCACGGCAGGCGCTCGACGTCGCGCACAGCATCCGGTCACCCCGGCTCGAGGCCACCACCCAGGGCCTGCTGGGGTTCATCCACTGGACGCGGGGCGACATGGCGCAGGCCACCGAGTGCCTCACCGCGTCGCTGGCCACCGCGAGCGGCCTCGGCCTGCACCACATCAGCTCGTACAGCCTGCGCAACCTGGGCCTGGTGCGTCAGGCCGCCGGAGAGCTGTCCGAGGCGCGGTCCTGTTTCACCCGGGCGCTGAAGGTGTCCGAGTCCATCGATTCCTCGTACGACAGGAGCATCTCGCTGTACGGGCTCGCCCTGGTCGACCTGGACATCGGCCGGCACGAGACCGCGCTCGACTCGGCGCAGCGGGCGCTGAACTCCTTCCAGGAGTGCGGCGACCGCACCTATGAGGTGGAGACCCTGTGCCTGTTGTCGGCCATCAGCGCGGGCCTGGACTCGCTGCCGGGGTCGGCCCGTTACGCGGCCACCGCGCTCGACGGAGCCCGGCAGATCGGCTACGTCGCCGGTGAGGCGTACGCGCTGGCCCGCATGGCCGTCACCGACGGCCTGCTGGGCCGTGAGGACGCCGCCGGGCACGCCGAGGCGGCCCGCTCCCTCGCCGAGGGGAGCGTGAACCACATCGCCCGCAGCAAGGTCCTCCTGGAACTGGCCCCGCTCTATCTGAGTCTGGGTGACCCGCACCGCGCCGAGGAGTGCGCACAGCTGGCGCTCGCCCTGTCGCAGCCGACCGCGCAGCGTCTGAACATCGCCAGGGCCCAGCACGTCCTCGGCACCGTCGCCACGTTCGACGGCGACCACCCGCGGGCGCGGGACTACTGGACCCAGGCCCTGGAGGCGTTCACCGATATCGGCGTCGCCGAGGCCGAGGACGTACGCGCACGGCTCGGCACCACAACCGCCACACGCTCACGACACGAGAGGACCGCATCGTGAAGAGCCTCGAAGTGGAGGCGAGTCGCGTATCCGTGCGGCGGGACCGGCTCCGGCCGGTGGTGGTCGCCTCCATCGGCAACGCCATGGAGTGGTTCGAATGGGCCACGTTCGTGACGTTCGCCGCGCTGCTCGGCCCGCACTTCTATCCGTCGGGTGATGCCACCACGAACGTACTGCGGACCCTGTCGGTGTTCGCCGTCGGATTCTTGTTCCGGCCGATCGGCGGGGCGCTGATCGGCGCGTACTGCGACCGCAACGGCCGGAGCGCCGCGCTGCGGCTGTCCCTGCTGATGATGGCGGGTGGCAGCCTTTTGATCGCGCTCGCCCCGCCCTACAAGACGATCGGCGTACTGGCCCCGGTGCTGCTGGTGGTGGCCAGGGCGCTGCAGGGGCTGTCCGCGGGCGGTGAGGGCGCGGCGATGAGCACGTACGTGAACGAGATCGCGCCGCGCGGGCGCCGCGGCCTGTACTCCAGCGCCGTCTACATCAGCACCACCCTCGGCACGCTCGCGGCCACGCTGCTCGCGCTGCTGCTGCACCACACGCTCACCCCCGCCCAACTGGGAAGCTGGGGCTGGCGGGTGCCCTTCGCGCTCGGCGCGCTGCTCGCCGTGTACGGCTGGTACCTGCGCGGCCGGTTGCGCGAGACACCCGTCTTCGACGCGGCACGGGAGCGGCCCCGCAACGCGGCGAGGCAGGTGCTGCGTACACACCCGCGCGCTGCCGCCCGCGTGGTCGGTTTCACGCTGGGCGCGACCGTCGTCTACTACACCTTCGCCTCGTATCTGCCGCTGTACGCCCAACTCCAGTACGGCGTACCGGCGAACTCCGCGCTGTGGGCCGCCGTCGTCGCGCAGGTGGTGTTCATGGCCGCGCTTCCGTTCTTCGGCATGGCAGCCGACCGGTTCGGGCGCCGTCCGCTGCTGCTGGTGTTCGGCGGCGGGTTCGCGTGTCTGTCGCCGTTGCTCTTCGGGCTCCTGTCGGACTCGGCGGTGCGGCTGGGCGTGGTGATGACGGCGGCGCTGCTGTTGTTCGGCTGCTACGCGGCGGCCGCGCCGTCGGCGATGCTGGAGATGTTCCCGACGCCGGTGCGCACGAGCGGCGTCGGCCTGCCGTACGCGCTGACGGTGGCCCTGTTCGGCGGTACGGCGCCTTACCTGATCGAGTACCTCGCCGCACACGGACACGCCTCCTGGTACCGGTGGTACGTCGTGGTGCTGTGCCTGATCAGCACCGTCTCGTTCTTCCGGTACCGGGAGACGAAGGACGTGGACCTGGCGGCCGTCGGCCTTCGGCCTTCGTCGGTCAGATGTCGCGGAAGAGACCAGTCAGCCCTGTGACCTGGCACGCTGGGCGGATTCGCGTGGCTGACCTGCGCAGATGGCATTTCGGCTGTTTCACGCTCGTGCTCGTTGACGCGGCCGAAGTCCCAGAAAAGTCCCAGAGGGCAGGTCTACCCGACGCTCTTTCAGCTCTGGTCAGGGTGAGGCAGCGCGGTGGGGGCTAGGGCCTGTGTGAAGTTGTGATCTGGGTGGCTTTTCAGGAGGTCGTCGATCCGGATCATTGAGGCGCGGAGGTGGAGTCCGGCGAGGTAGCTTTCGGTTGCCTTGTCGTAGCGTGTGGCGATGCCCCGCCAGGCCTTCAGCTTCTTGATCAGGCGCTCGACGGTGTTCCGTTCCTTGTAGAGATCAGTGTCGTGGCTGATGGGCCGGCCGCCTCGCGCGCCCCTTCTCTTCCGGTTGGCTGCCTGGTCCTGCTTCTCCGGGATGCCTGCCTTGATGCCGCGTTTGCGCAGGTAGGAGCGGTTGCCGCAGGACGAATAGGCCTTGTCCGCGGCGACCGCGCCGGGCCTGGTGCGGGGACGGCCGACTGGCAGGCGTACCCGCACTTTCTTGAGCACCGGGATGAACTGCGGGCTGTCCGCGGCCTGCCCGGCGGTCAGGACGAACGCGAGTGGACGACACTTGCGGTCCGCGGCGAGATGAACCTTGCTGCTCAGCCCACCCCGAGACCTGCCGAGCAAGGCTTCTTTCAGGCGGAGCTTGCGTCGTCGACGGACGCGTCGACGCTCGGCCTGTCCGTTCCGTTCCAGGGCCTCCATGAGGTCCTTGTCGACGCGCATCCCGGCGGCGTCGTGGTGGGCGCGAGCAGTCGTGGAACCACGCTGACCAGCGATAAGTCGGTTTCACCCTGCCGCGCGGCCTCGGCGACCACGCCCTCCAGCAAGGCCTGGAAGACGCCGGCAACCCGCCAGACCCGGAAGCGCCCGTAGACGGTGGCCCAGGGACCGAACTCGGAGGGCATCTCCCGCCACTGGCCGCTGGACCGGAACCGCCAGATCACCCCTCGAACTGTTCCCGCAGCCGTTCGGGGTACGGGCCCGAACCTGCCGATCGGCAGGTAGGGCTCGATGAACTTCCACTGAGCATCGGTCAGTTGCCTGCGTGTCGCAACCAATGTCCTACCGGGTTCCACCCCACGAAGAAGGCAGAACCCAGCAACTGATCACAACAGCACACAGGACCTAGATCCGGATCCTGTGCGCGATGAACTCCACCCCGGCCTCCAGCAGGGCGGTGATGTTGGAGTAGGACACCAGCTTGGAGTCGGTGACCATCAAGAACTCGTGGGTGGCGGCCATCGCCTTCAGGTTGTTCATCGCTCCGACGACCTGGCGGACCTCGGCCGCGGCGCCGCTGAAAACGCGGGAGTACACGGGGATACCGCCGTCGGGAACACCGCGAGCCCGGCCTGGACCTGTTTCAGGACCAGGCACCGGTCCTTGGGATGCCCGTTGCAGCCGATGAGCGGGTACTGCTCGTCCTGGTCCTCGACAGGGCAGGCGGCATGGACGGACATGCTGGTCATGTCCCAGTGCAGCCGGGAGACGTCGACCCCGAACTCGGTTATCGCCTGGGCACCGACGGTGCCCGCGATGACCTCCAGCTTCGGGGCGATTGCGTCCAGCGTGCGGGCCAGACGGTCATCGTTGAGCAGGTCCGGTGTGATGCCGAAGACCTCCTCCGCTGCCCAGGTCCTCGCCCAGTCCCGACCCGCGCCAGTGGTGCGGGCGAGGGCAGCCGATTGACCACCAGCGCCTCGACGACCTGTCCGTGCGCCAGATGCGCTCGCGCCGCCCGGACCCACCTCATCAACGACCCCAGCCACATCCAGCCGGCGCAAAAAACCCGGCAGCGACAGGCGGAGCGCCCGGACGCTTCTCCACCACTGACGTCACCATGCACTCAGGGCGCTGGCGCTGGGAGCGTTGCCGCAGGGACCGGAAAGTTGTCGACACAACCGGACCAACGCCATACGAATCAACGACCCGCGAAGTATGGGACTAGAGGCACTCCGGCAGCGCGGGGCGTTCCTTGGTGCGTACGGCGGGGAGCCAGGCCGTGGGGGGCTTGGAGCCGGCCGGGAGGCGGACGCGGAACCAGCGGGTGGACCGCCGGTCCTCCTCGTCGATGATGGGCTCCCCGTCGGGCACCTGGCAGTCGGCGGTGAGAACGTCGCCGTGCCACACCCTGGTCGGTACGACGTTCTCGGCGGTGTAGGGCTGCACGGGATCGATCGCCAGACCCAAGCTGCACCGCGGGTCCCGGTCGGCCCGCTCCTGGCAGCCCCGCTCCGCGTTATACACCCGGATGGTGCCGGGCGTCGTGGCGCCCGCACGGCCGGGCGGCGCGGCCGAGGTCGCCCGTACCGAGTCTGAGCACAGGGTCGCGCCGACGATCCCGCACAGCGCGGTGGCCAGGACGGCGGCGCGGGTCCGTCCGCCCAGCCGTCCCGCCCCCGCCTCGGGTGTCTCCTGGTGGGCGGCGATACGGGCGAGCAGGCTCTCGGCGGTGTGGGGCGCGCGGGTCTCGTGGGTCGGGGCGAGGCAGTCGGCGGCCAGCGCGCGCCAGAACGGCGGCACGGCGTGGTCCATGCGCAGCGGCGCACGCCCCTCGCCGTACTCCTGGACCGCGGCGCCCCGCGCCACGGGTGTGGCCCCGGCGAACGGTGAGCCGCCGGACGCGAACACCTCGTGGATGACGATGCCCAGCGCCCAGATGTCCGCGGTCGGCCGGACCCGCACGCCGAGTTCGCCCAGGGGCGCCCTCCAGCGCTCGGGCGGGAAGTAGTCCAGGGTGCCCATGGGAGGCGCGTACCCGTGTGTCCCCGTCAGCTCGGTGGTGAGGCCGAAGTCCGAGAGTTTCACGGAGCGGTCGCTGCCCAACAGGACGTTCTCCGGCTTGAGGTCCGCGTGGACCCAACCCGTCCGGTGGAGATGGGCGAGTCCCTCGCAGATGCCCGCGATCAGCCGGCCGCGATCGGCGTCGGGCACCCCCGCGTCGATCAGTTCTCGCAGGCTGCCTGCGGCCCGTTCCATGACCAGCACGATTGCGCCCTCCAGGGCGGGGCGGTCGGGTGCGGCGAGAACGAACGACTCCAGCAGGCCGATCAGCCGGGGATGGCCGGCCCTGCGCCCGAGTTCGACCTCGCGGTGGGCGGATTCCACGATCCTGCGCGCCTGGCGCGGCGCGAGCCCGGCGGTCGGCATGATTTTGAGCGCGACGTCGGTGGGGCCCGGGGGCGTGGTGGTCCCGCCGGTCCGGTCCGGGTGTCCGCCGGCGGGCCGCGCCGCGTACACCGTGGACCACCCCCCGGCACCGATCAGCTGGGTGACCGCCCAGTTTCCGACCCGATAGCCGGCCGGGAGCAGGTCCGCCCGGTCCCACTCCGTGGTGCCCCCCGGGCCGTGCGGCGGTCTCATCGTGCGGCCTGCCGCTCCCGCCCGCCGGCCCCTGCCGGACGCGGCAACAGCGCGAGGTGCTCCTCCCGTACGAGCCCGAACCGCAGCGCCAGCCCGACGATCTCCTCCCGCTTGCCGTTACGGCGGTCGCCCCTGCCGGGCGCGTGGGCGTCCGGGACGCCGATGCGCAGCTTCTCCTCGGCGAGGTAGTCGATGTGTGAGCTGACCGCCCGCGCGGTCAGCTCACCACACGTGTTGTGCCCCCTGAGCCGCTCGACGACCTGGGGAGTGGTGGGGACCGCCACACGCGACTGGTCGCGCAGCCGCGGTTCGCAGAGCGCGACCAGGACGAGGAAGTACGTGGCGGTCTCGTCCAGGGAGTACGCGGTGACCGTCCTGTTGCCCCAGGGGACACCCATGGCCTCCGGGTCCAGGTAGACGTGGTCGGGAGCGAACACCTGGAAGGAGATCGTGACGTCTCCGCGTGTGGGCAGCACGACGCGTGAGAACTCGAACGGGATCGACGCCCCGACCCGTCGCGGCGGAACCCTCAGGTATTCCCCCGCTCCCTCCGGGTTCTCCACGAGATAGCTGTGGGTGGTGCTGTGGTTGGTCAGCTGCCAGTGGTCCTCGGTCACCCGGATCTCCCCGGCGAGCCGGGAGATCGCCGGGTCGTCGAGGCGCAGCTCGACGGGGATCGCCGTGGAACCCCGTCCGAAGCGGGCGATCTCGCCGGGGCCCAGCCGCAACGTCACCGCGTTACCGTGCGGTTCGCCGCCGTCGGCGCCACCGCTTCCCTGTGGCAGATGGACGATTACGCCGCTCACCGCTGCCCCCGTTCCCCGCGTCG
The DNA here is from genome assembly GCF_056836825.1 of Streptomyces sp. TRD_SC_5. Lineage (NCBI taxonomy): Bacteria > Bacillati > Actinomycetota > Actinomycetes > Kitasatosporales > Streptomycetaceae > Streptomyces > Streptomyces sp. TRD_SC_5. The sequence continues at coordinate 5,739,714 of NZ_JBWZZS010000001.1, forward strand.
CTTGTTCGACCAGCGGAACGATACTCATCTCTCAGGGGCATTCACCGGCGTACTTCGGCCACATCACCGCAGTCGGCCGCCCGGGGCCGTGGATACCTCGTTCCCGACCGCGCACAGTGGGGAAAGTCACGGAACGGGGAGGGCAGGAGCGCCGGTCAGGGGGAGCGGCGGCGCTGATGAACCGCCGAGGCCCCGTGCACTTGGCGAGATTCGCACGCTCCGCTCACAGGGTGGGGCTGCCCGACACCAGGGGCGCGACCGTGCGGTCTCCGAAGGCCGTCCACGGCTGCCACCCGCCATTGGGCCGGGCCTGGACGCGAGTTCGCATCCGGCCCGCGGCGGTGACCGCGAAAACGTGCAGCCGCCCGGCGGCGTCGGGCGCCGCCGTGGGCGTGGCGACGAGCCGGACGCCGGGCTCGCCGAACTCCGCGCCGGGGTGCGTATCCCCGCCGGGGGCGACCTGCCAGCGGTGGCCGAGCCGGGCGCCGCCGGGTGTCAGGGAGAACGCCTCCAGCCGGCCGTCGGCGTTGACGGCGAACGCCGGGGCGGCGGCGCTCCAGCCGAACAGCGGCAGCCACTCGCCCCAGCCGCCGCTCGGCACGGTCTGCCGCCGGACGAAGGTGCCCACGCCCGACGGTCCGATCGCGGCGACGGTGAGCCGGCCGATGCCGTCCCTGGCCACCCGGGGCGCGGCGCCGGCCGCGGTGCCGAACCGGTGCCATGACGCGGTCCAGGGGCCGCCCGGCGCTTCCTGCCAGCGGTGGTCGATGCCCGAGCCGCCGGGAGCGAGGGTGAAGACCTCCAGCCGGCCGTCGGCGTTCGCCGCGACCACCGGTGGCGCGCCCGCCGCCCCGCCGAATCCGGGCTCCCACGGGTCCCAGGCCCGGGACCCGGCCGTCCTCTGCCGTCGCCGCGCGACGGAGGCGCCACCGGGGCTCAGGGCGAAGACCTCCAGCCGGCCTTTGGCGTCGCGGGCGACGGCGGGGGCGGCACCGGCCGGGCCGCCGAACTCCTCCCAGTCGTACCAGCCGCCGTCCGGCCGCTGCACCCGATGGTGCAGGTTGACGCCGCCCGGGGCGAGCGAGAACACCTCTAGCCTGTTGTCGGTGGTGCGGCCCAGCGTGGGAACCGCACCGGCGGGCCCCCCGAAGGGCTCCCACTCCGACCAGCTGTCCGTGCGCGGGTCGAGCTGGACACGCCGCAGCATCGCGCGGTCGGTGGCGTCGAGTGCGAACACCGTCAGGCGGTCGTCCACGTCGAGAGCGGCCACCGGGTTGTCGGGGCTCTGCCACGGCGGTGGCGTGTCCTGCCAGGTCAGGGGCGCCATGTACAGCCCGTTGCGGAACCAGCCCGCGGCGCTGGCGTACCAGCTCTCCCCATCGTGGACCACCTCGACGGCGTGACCGGGCACATGCCCCGCGTATCCGGCGAGCTCGAAACGGAACGGGTTTTGCGACGCGAGGACGTCGGTGCCCTCGTAGCCGTTGCGCGGGCCGATGAACAGGTAGTACCAGCCGTCTCGTTCGACGACGTACGGCGACTCGGTGACCGAGACGGTCGCGTCCGTGCTTGCGTCGGTGAACGCGACGCCCGGGTCGCTCCAGTGCAGCAGGTCGGCGGAACGCCGGTAGGCCACGACATGGCGGCCGCCCCGGCCGGAGAGTTCGGTGTAGTACATGACCCACTCACCGCCCAATCGCAGCACCATCGGGTCACGCGCCGCGAGCCCCCGGAACAGCGGGCCGGACGGCTCGCGGGTCCAGGTGAACAGGTCGGTCGACGTGGCGAGGTTGACTGCCGCGCCATTCGCGCCGCCCGCGGCGTAGAACATCCAGAACCTGCCGCCCGCCTCGACGACGTGGGGCGCCCACAGGTGTTCCTCACCGAAGTAGGACGGGTCGACGGTGAGCGCGTCGGGGTGGCTGGTCCACGGCCCGTGCGGGCTCGGCGCGGAGGCGTGGGCGAAGGAGATCTCCTCCGCGCTGTCCGGGGATTCGCCGCGCGGCGCGCTGTTGCCGACGATGCCGAACAGGTGCCAACGGCCCTGAGCCTCGATCAGCGTGTGGTCGTTGAGATACCGGGGGCCCGCGGAGGTGGACGGGTCGTAGACGTACGTGAAGGGTCCCGCGCCGACCCGTTGAGGGGGCGGGGCGTCCTCGGAGGCCGCGGCGCCGGCCGGGCCGGCGCCCAGGAACGGGAACGGGAGGGCGCCGGCGCCGGCCGCACCGCGCAGCAGGCTCCGTCTGCTGATCGGAAGCATGAGTTCCTTCACAGGGGTCAGTCGACCGCGGGGCCGGCGGAGTTGTTGAGCCAGATCCAGCCGGACCAGGTGGCGAAGCCGGTCTGCCATTTGTGGAAGGTGCCGGTGTTGCTGGTACCGAAGACCTCGATGCGGCCGTCGGCGTTGGCGGCGGCGGTGACCTCGGTGCCGCCGGTGCCGAAGGACGCCCAGTCGCTGTAAGGGGCGTTCACGGCGGTCTGCCAGATGTGCATGGCGGTGGTGCCGTTCATGGCGAAGACTTCGACGCGGCCGTCGGGGGTGCGCTCACTGGTGAGCTGTGAGTCGGCGGGGCCGCCCACCGGTTCCCACTCCGACCAACTGGACGGGCTGGTTTGGTACCTGTGGAAGACGCCGACCGGGCCGGAGGCGAAGACCTCCAGGCGGCCGTCGGCGTTGTGGTCGACCGTTAGGTCCCGGCCCCCTTCGCCGAATCCGGTCCACGAGGACCAGCCGCCGTTGGGGGCGCTCTGGTACCGGTGCTGGAAGGTGGCGCCATTGAGAGCGAAGACCTCCAGGCGTCCGTCGGGTGTCTTCCCCATCTCCACCCGGCTGTCGGCGGGGCCACCGCCTGCGGATTCCCATTCCGACCAGCCCCCGTTCGGGGTGACTTGATACCGGTGGAAGAGCCCGGCCGGGCCCGAGGCGTAGACCTCGATGCGGCCGTCGGCGTTGACGCCGGCCGCGGTGTCCCGGCCGCCAAGGCCAAAGGACTCCCATCCCGACCAGCCGCCGGCCGGGCTCGACTGCCAGCGGTGCTGGAAGGTGCTCCCGTTGATGGCGAACAGTTCCAAGCGGCCGTCGGCGTTCGGCGCGAGGGCGAGTTCGGCGTTGCCGGGCCCGCCGAGCGATTCCCATTCCGACCAGTCCCCGTTGGCCTCCTGCTGCCAGGCGTGGTGAATGCCGTCGGCTGCGGCGGCGAACACCTCAAGGCGCCCGTCCGCCGACCGGGCCGACACGACCCGGCCCGACTCCGATGGATACACCGGCGGTTTGGGCCGCGGGCCGGTGCCCGGGGTGCAGGGCAGGATCACGCCACGCTCCGCGAGGTAGACCTCGGGGTCGATGCCGTAGGAGGTGGACCGGTCTTCCCAGATCCGCAGATGCAGGTGGGGGCCGGTGGAGTTCCCCTCGGAGCCCATCAGGGCGATCTGCTGGCCGGCCGCGACGCGGTCGCCGACGGAGACGTCCCGCCGCACCATGTGCCCGTATTCGGAGATCCTCCCGTCGGGGTGCAGGATCCGGATCCACTGGCCGTAGTCGCCGGTGTACCCGGAGATGGTCACCTCGCCGTCGCCGACGGCGTAGATCGGCGTTCCGACGGCGCTGGCGATGTCGACGCCGTTGTGGCGGCTGTGGAAGTGCTGGGAGACCATACCGGTGGCCGGGCAGGCCGCGGTGGCGGCGACGGCGGTGGTCCGGGCGGCCGCGGCCGGAGCCGCGGGCAGCAGCGTCGGCAGCAGCAGGGCGGCTGTCAATGCGAGAACCCAGGTCAGTGCGTGTCGGGAAGGCCCTGGAAGCACGAGTCCTCCTCCCCTTGGCAGTCGGGGTGAGTGGGATGGACGGTTGGGGTCGTGCGGACGGGCGGTACGGAAGCTAGCAACAGCGCGGGCCCGAAAGACCCCGGAAGGTTACGGACTGACAGGCGCGATCACGTCGGCTAACCGTCCGTTGTCGCTGGTCATCGAGATTTCATCGGTTCTCCTTAGCGTGGCCGCGTTCAGACGACGGCCCGTACGACAGGGGGAAGGACTGCGATGGCACGCAGGAGATACAGAGCGAGGCTGCCGATGGCGGTCATGGCCGCTGTGGCGGTGATGAGCTCGCTGGCGGCCACCGGGTCGGCGGCCACGGGCGTGGCCGCCGACGACGGACCGGGGCCTGACAAGCCGATGATCCGCTACACCGAGTACGGAATTCCGCACATCATCGCCTCGAACTGGGAGGGGCTGGGAACGGGCTACGGATACGCGGCGGCCAAGGACAACATCTGCACCCTGGCCGACACCTATCTGATGGTCAACGCCCAGAGGTCCCGCCACCTGGGGCCCGACGGCAGGGCAAGTCCCGGCCAGAACCAGAACACCACCACCAACCTCAACAGCGACCTGTACTTCCAGCGCATCAAGGACAACGGGGTGGTGGAGCGGCTCCTCGACAAGCCCGCTCCCGACGGACCGGAGCCGGAGGTCAAGGAAGCCATTCGCGGCTATGTCCAGGGATACAACAGGTACCTGACCGAGACCGGCGTGAACAACATCAGCGACCCGGCCTGCCGCGGTGCGGCCTGGGTGCGGCCCATCACGGAGCTGGACGTCTACCGCCACGCGCATGCTGAAATCATCATGGGCAGCGCCGACGCGCTGCTGGACGGCCAGGTGAACGCCGCACCCCCGGGGGCCTCGCCCGCCGCGCAGCCGGCGTCCTCACCCGCGAAGACCGCCGCGAAGATCCGCGACGCGATGGCGGTGAGCCGTGAACAGAGCATGGGCAGCAACGCGTTGGCGGTCGGCTCACAGGGTGTGTCCGGTGGCACCAGCATGCTGCTGGCCAACCCGCACTTCCCGTGGCAGGGCAAGAACCGGATGTGGCAGAGCCAGCTGACGATCCCGGGCAAGACCAACGTCTCCGGGGCCAGTCTCCTGGGATTCCCCGCGGTCAACATCGGCTACAACGAGAACGTGGCCTGGAGCCATACGATCGCCACGGTGGCCCCGTTCGGGCTGTTCGACGTACAGGTGGATCCGCTGAACCCCACCAAATACCTGGTGGACGGCGCCTGGGAGCAGATGTCCTCGCAGCGGGTCGGGGTCGACGTGCGGCAGCCGGACGGCTCCCTGTCCAGGGTCACCAGGACGTTGTGGTCCACCCGCTACGGCCCGATCACCACATCGATGCAGGGCGTCCCGCTGCCGTGGGTGGTCAGCGCGCACGCGGTACGCGATGTGAACATGGACAATCTGCGGGCGCTGAACAGCTGGTTCCGGCTCAACCAGGCCACGGACGTCCATGACGTGGTGAACACCCTGGAGACCACGCAGGGCGTCCCCTTCTTCAACACTGTCGCCTCCGACCGCAAGGGCAACGCGCTGTACGCGGGCATCCAGGCCACCCCGAACATCACCGACGAGCACGCGCGATCATGCCTCACGCAGACCGGTCAGCTGCTGTTCAACCAGTCACTGCGGCTGCCGAATGTGCCACCGATCTCCATCCTCGACGGCAAACGCAGCGCGTGCGACTGGCCCGAGGACCCGAACGCGGCCGCGCCGGGCCTGCTGGACCCGCACAAGCAACCGCGCCTGATCCGGTCCGACTTCGTGGGCAACGCCAACGACAGTGCCTGGCTGGCCAATCCCGAGGAGCCGCTGGCCTTCCCGCGGGTGATGGGTGACACCTCGGCGCCCCGGTCGCTGCGTACCCAGGAGCTCATCCTGACCGCGCAGAACCGCATCAGCGGCACCGACGGTCTGCCGGGCAAGGGCTTCACACCGGAGACCATGGGGAAGTTGCTGTTCGCCGACAACAGCAGGGCGGCCGACCTGGCCCTCAACGCCACGGTGGCGATGTGTCAGAACGCTCCGTTCGGGCTCATCCTGGTGGACGGCAACCTGGTCAACGTGAGCGAGGCATGTCCGATCCTGGCGGCCTGGAAGAGCCACGACTACACGGCGGACAGCCGGGGGTCCTGGCTCTTTGCGAACTATTGGTCCCTCCTGCTCAATGGCCAGGGGGTGGAAAAGCTGCCGTGGCGGGTGCCTTTCGATGCCAAGGATCCGGTGCACACGCCCAATTCGCTGGACTCCGGCAGCTCCGCCGTCCGTGAGGCGTTCGGTCGAGCCGTCCTCGCACTGCGCAAGGCGGGCATTCCACTCAACGCCCCACTGTCGGACATCCAGAAGGTCACCCGCGGCGGTGAGCAGATCCCGATCCACGGCTCGATCAGCCAACTCGGTGTGCTGAACGTGATCACTCCCGGCCAGGTCGACGGAAAACTGGACATCGTCTACGGATCAAGCTTCGTCCAGCAGGTGCGGTTCACCGCCGACGGTCCGCCGCAGGCGTCCTCCGTCATGGCCTACTCCCAGTCGGCCAATCCGAATTCGTCGCACTACGCCGACCAGACCAAGTTGTTCTCGGCCGGCACGTGGGTGACCGAGCGGTTCACGGAGGACCAGATCGCGGCTTCACCGGAATTGCGGACCAAGGTTTTGAACTGAGAATGCAGACAACCTCACAAAGGGGAACGCAGTGACAAGAAGAGCGCATTGGCGGCGACTTGCGGTGGCGTGGATGCTCGCCGCCGTGGCGGTGGTCGCGCCGACGGGTTCGGTACAGGCCGCCGACAAAGACACCAGGCCGCCGCCGATGGCGAACGGCTTCGGCCTGACCCAGGTCGGCGCGGCGACGGGAAGTGCCACTAACTTCTACCTGACCGTGACCACACCCGAGGTCGCGGGCGAGCAGCACATCAAGATAATTCTGCCGAGCGGCTACTACGACGCTCCGGACCGGCGCTACCCGGTGCTGTACTTCCTGCACGGTTCGCCTGACGATCCGGTTCAGCAGACCTATCCGGCGCTGTCGATGTCCGATCAGATGATCACCGTCATCCCGGACGGCGGCGCTCGGGGCTGGTACGCCAACTGGCTCAACCAGAAGACCGCGGCCGGTGCGCAGAACTGGGAGAACTTCCACCTCAAGCAGGTGGTTCCGTTCATCGACGCGAATCTGCGGACCATCGCCACCAAGAAGGCCAGGGCTATCGCCGGCATCTCCATGGGCGGCTTCGGCGCCTTCCGCTACGCCCAGGTCCGTCCCGACCTGTTCAGCCACACCGCGTCCCTGTCAGGAGACATCGACATGTCGGCCAGGTCCATGGACCTCCGGCTGGCCGTCGTCGCCACCCTCATCGACGCGGAGGGCGCGGCCTGCGGCTCGGCGTCCGGATTCTGCGACCCCAAGAACTCTTCCTACAAGCCCGCTGTGGACAGTGACGCCGCGTTCGGTTCGCCCTACCCGGTGTTCAACGCGGACTGGCGCTGGAACGAGGTCGACCCGTCACAGCACATGGACAGACTGGCCAAGGGCGGAGTGAAGGTCTCCGTCTACGTGGGCGACGGAGGCGGCTCGCCCCTCGAGCCGGAGTTCTGGGTCGCGGGCGCGGCCAAGAATGTCAAGGCCGCCATGGACGCTCTGCGCATGTCCTACTACTACGTCAACTACGGTGACGGGGCCGGATGGGGCACCCAGTGCAACGGCGGCCACAACGCAGGCTGCTGGGAACAGGACCTGCGGGACCTGATCCCCAGGCTGGAAAGGGAATTCGCCGCCTGACGGCAAGGGCCCGCCGTCGTCCCGCCCGCCGCCGGCGCGGTCTGCGGGACGACGGCGGGAGCGCGTTCCGGAGCTTTCATTCCCGGATCGGGGCCCCAGCCACGACGACGGCTAGGTGATCGCGGGGCCGGCATCGTTCAGCCAGGCCCATTCCGACCAGGTGGCGAAGCCGGTCTGCCACCGGTGATAGACACCGGCGGGGCTGGTGCCGAACACTTCGATGCGGCCGTCGGCGTTGTTGCTCGCGCCGACCGACGTGCCGCCGCCACCAAAGTTCTCCCACTGCGACAACCCCGCGTTCGGGCCGGTCTGCCAGGCATGGCTCGCGGTGGTGCCGTTGATCGCGAACACTTCCACCCGCCCGTCAACCGTCCGCGACGTGGCCAGCTCGGCCTGGGGGATCCCGCCGGTGTCGGCCCACGCGGACCATGAGGTCGGGCTGGTCTGCCAGCGATGGAACACCCCCTCGGCGTTGGAGGCGAACACCTCGAGTCTGCCGTCCTGGTTGTAGCTGGCGGTGACGGCACGTCCTCCGGTGCCGAAGTTCTCCCAGGAGGACCAACCACCGTTGACACCGGTCTGGTTGAGGTGCTCGAACGTCGAGTCGGACAGCGCGAAGACCTCGAGCCGTCCGTCGGGCGCGTTCTCCATGGCGAGTCGCGCGTTGACCGGGCCGCCGCGGGTGCCTTCCCAGCCCGCCCATCCGCCGCTGGGCGCGGTCTGCCAGCGGTGGAACACCCCTTCGGCGTTGGAGGCGAACACTTCGATCCGGCCGTCGGCGTTGTTGCCCGCCGCCAGTCGGTGCCCCCCGGTTCCGAAGTTCTCCCAGGCGGACCACCCGGCACTGGGCCCGGTCTGCCACATGTGATCGAACGTACTGTCCGACAGCGCGAACACCTCCAGTCGGCCGTCCGCGTTGGACGCCACCGCCAGCTGGGCGTTGCGCGGACCGCCCGCGAGCCGCCACGGGGACCAAGCGCCGTTCACCGCGGTCTGCCACGAGTGGTACACGCCGTCGGAGCCGGCGGCGAACGCCTCGAGGCGTCCGTCCACGGAACGCCCGGACACGACCCGGCCGGAACCGTACGGGTGCTTGGGACCGCTGCTCGTACCGGCCCACAGCGCGTTGGCGATCAGTGTGGCGTCGCCCGCCTCGATCCCGTACAGGTGGCGCAGGTCCTCTCGCGGTTGCTGCACGCGCCAGCACACCTCGCCGATCGGCGCGTTGTTCCACGAGCCGCCCGGATACACCTTGTCCGCCGCGTTGAAGAAGGCGTTGGTGGCGTAGGCCGGGTTCAGGCGCTGCTCGCGACTGCCCCACCAGTCCTGCTGCTGGAACAGTCCGATGCTGGTGTGGTCGACGGCCTGGGAGTAGTTGTTCATGCTGGTTTCCACGATGATCGTGGCGATGGCGATCGCCGCCGCCTTCGGGCTGAGCCCGCGGTCCTTCACCGCCTGTGTGACCATCCGCGCGCAGGACATCTTGTACGCGTTGAGATAGCCGGCCATCTTCGCATTGAGTTGCGGGTTGAGCTGGTCGGCCATGATGCCGTCGGTGGCCGAGGGACCGGCCGGATCACATGGCGCGGTCGGAATGGCCAAGCCTTGTGGACCACTGAAGTACCGGGAGACGCCGTACCGGTCGTCGCCCGGCCGCGGATCAGGGCCGGGTCGGGCGACGGCGACCGAGGCGGTCATCCCGATGACCAGCGCCCAGATACCGGCCACCCAGGCCAGTCTGGTCAATACGCGGTATAAACCGGTTCTTTCCATAGTGTGCCCCTCCGTCGAGAACTCCGGTCGTTGGCGGCCGACAGTGGAGGGCACCGATGAAATACGGATGGAATCGGACCCCTCGCGTTGCATCGGGGCGCGTTTCATCGGGATGTCATCGGCCACTGCCAGTGTCGTGACGCACAGGCACACCACATGGGGAGGATCGAATGCGAGCGAAGAGGATGACGGCCGCGTTGGCCGGACTTCTGCTGACGGCAGGGCTGTCGGTGACACAGGCGTCCACGGCGCAAGCCGCCACGGCTCCGTGCGAGGGCACCTACACGATCGTCGTCGGCGGCACGGGAAGCTCGTGGCACAACGACAACTTCACCGGCGACATCCAGCAGCACGTCGGGTACCCCACCCAGATTCCCAACGGCGCGAGCGCCCGGGCAGGCGTCAATGAGCTGAACCGGCTGGTGCGCGACCAACGCGCCGCGTGCCCGGGCCAGCATGTCAAGATGGGTGGGTACTCCTTGGGCGCCGCGGTGGTGCACATCTGGGTCACCGAGAACTGGCAGACCTTCGACAACGTCAACGCCATTCTCATCGCGGACCCCAAGCGCCAGGCCGGACCCGGTGCCAACGGGGGATCCGTGCCGTTCGGCGGCATCATTGGCGCTCCGCTCGCCGGCGCCGACAAGTTCTTCGGCGACGTACCGGTCAAGACGATCTGCCACTGGGACTACGTCTGCGACGAGTCCGCCGGCATCTGGACGTACCCGGGCAACCACATGAACAACTACCCCCACGACTTCAACATGGATCACCACAACGACAGCGCCAACGAACAGTGGTACAACGGCGCCTGGCATCCCGGCTCCTGGTGATCAGGAGACGGTGGAGGAGCCGGCCCAGGGGTTGAGGCCGAGGCCGGCTTCGTCACCGCAGAGAATCATCTGGTGCGCCCGCCGCAGCATCCGGCTCGGGGGAACCCCGAGGTCGTCGGCGAGATGGCGGCGGGCGCGCTCGAACACCGTCAGGGCATCGGCCTGGCGTCCGTTGCGGTACAGCGCCTGCATCAGCATCGCGGCCAACGGCTCGTTGAGGGGGTGCGCCGCCGACAGGGCGAACAGCTCGGCGATCGCCTCCGCATCCTGGCCAAGGCGCAGCTGCCACTGCAACTTGCGCTGCACGATGGCAATCCTGCGCTCGGTCAGCCGTAGCCTTTCCAGTTCGGCGAGCGGCCCTGGCAAACCGGCCAGGGGCTCCCCGCGAAACTGCCCCAGCGCCAGGGCGCAGAGACGGACCGCCTCAAGCGGTTCACCCGCCCGATCGGCCTTCCCGATACGGGTGACCAGCTCCTCCACGCGTGCCACGTCCACGTCCACCGCGCCGGGGACCAGCTGGTATCCGCGGAGACCGCGTGCGATGACCGAGTCCGGGCCGTCCCCGGCGCGCAGGGCCTTGCGCAACCGGTAGATGTACACCGGCACGACGTTCGCGACCGGAGGCTCCATTCCCCATACGTCATCGAGTAGTTCCTGCTGGCTGAGGGACCGCCCAGCGCCCAGTGCCAGGGCCGCCAGGACGGCCTGCTGGCGCAGATGCCCCAGGTTGAGAGACCGCCCGTCCCGCCCCGCCTGCAGCGGCCCGAGCAGGGAGACCTGCACCTTCGGTCCCGCCGCTCGCACGGCGAGGGCCCGTGGAACCGGCCTCACCGACCGTGTGCGGGGGCCGCGTCCGGGGGCGACCAGACCGCAGTCGAAGGCGTGCACGATGGCGGCGGCCCGGTCGCGCAGACCGAGCTTCACCAGGATGCGCGCGAGGTGCTCGGCCACGGCGTCCTCGGAGAGGGCGAGCGCGGCGGCGATCTCGTCGTCCCGCAGGCCGCAGCCCACCGCGGAGAGCACTCGGCGTTCCTGATGCCTGAGCACGGCGGCGGTAGGGCGGTCGGTGGTGGTGGTCGTCGGCATCGCAGCTCCCCGGGCTCCGGACGGGTCGGTCTTGCGGGCGCCGTCGACAAGGTAGTGGGGGGAGCGCCGGGCCTGGCATCCGGAACGATCCGGAGTGACACACGCGTCCGCATGTCATCCTCAGGCGCGCGTCGGCTGGTGGCGGGCCTGGGGCGTCCGCACAGTGGGTGAGTGTGAGAGCGCGTGAGACGACGCCGCGTCCGGCCGGACCAGGGTCGGGCGCTGAGGCCACGCCTGACTCGGCCGGGACGTTGCTCTGGTTCGTGACGCTCGTTTGACGCTCCGGCCCACGGAAGAACCCTTCAGTGGAACCATAAGTGGCCCCTGAACTGGCTTTATGCTTGCTTCTGCTTCCTGTGGCATCTTTCCGATGACGCACCACGTGGAGTGCGTGGCGATCCTTGAACCAGCCGCAAAGAGCGCCTGACCCGCAGGTTCGGGTGGTGTGCGTAATGTGCGGTGTGGGCGTTACGGGCGATATCTTGACGCTGAAATGACGCCCGCGACGCTCAATCTGACGGAGTGTCATGTGGCCGAAGCTGCAGGTCACGCAACACGCCAAGCCCGGTTGGCAGGTTACTAGCCTGGGCGTTTGGTCGGAAGCGTCGCCGTGTCTCAGGCGGAAGAAGTTGGTTAGACCTGTCGGTCCACTCTGGGTTGCGGCTCTGGGGGCGACGGGTGACTCACGTGAACTTGGTGCGACTTCCTGCCCCGCGCGGGAGCACGTGGCACCGCCGCCATCGATGCGATCTTCGGCGTAGCCTCGGGCCGGTCGGTGTCGGGCCCGGACAGCGGCTCGTAGGAGCCCGCCCTCAGGTCCAAAGCCCCAGAGAAGTCCCACGGGTGCCGCCGCGCCCTCTCCTGATCTGCTTCCTTGCAGGTCAGACTGGGTGCGGCGGCCTTCGTCGGTCAGATGTCGCGGAAGATCTCGATCTGCGCGCCCACCGAGTTGAGGCGCTCCGCCAGGTCCTCGTAACCCCGGTTGATGACATAGACGTTGCGCAGTACGGACGTACCTTCGGCCGCCATCATCGCCAGCAGGACGACCACGGCGGGCCGCAGCGCCGGCGGGCACATCATCTCGGCGGCGCGCCACCGGGTCGGGCCCTCGACCAGTACGCGGTGCGGGTCCAGGAGCTGGAGGCGGCCGCCGAGGCGGTTGAGGTCCGTCAGGTAGATCGCGCGGTTGTCGTACACCCAGTCGTGGATCAGTGTCTGGCCCTGGGCGACCGCCGCGATCGCCGCGAAGAACGGCACGTTGTCGATGTTCAGCCCGGGGAAGGGCATCGGGTGGATCTTGTCGATCGGCGCCTCGAGCTTCGAGGGCCGTACGGTCAGGTCCACCAGCCGCGTACGCCCGTTGTCCGCCTCGTACTCGCCCGTCCGGTCGTGGTCGAGCCCCATCTCCTCCAGCACCGCGAGCTCGATCTCCAGGAACTCGATCGGCACCCGGCGGATCGTCAGCTCCGAGCCCGTCACCACGGCCGCCGCGAGCAGGCTCATCGCCTCGACCGGGTCCTCGGACGGCGAGTAGTCGACGTCCACGTCGATGTTCGGTACGCCGTGCACGGTCAGCGTGGTCGTCCCGACCCCGTCGACCCGTACGCCCAGCGCCTCCAGGAAGAAGCAGAGGTCCTGGACCATGTAGTTGGACGAGGCGTTGCGGATGACGCTCACACCGTCGTGGCGGGCCGCCGCGAGCAGCGCGTTCTCGGTCACCGTGTCGCCGCGCTCGGTCAGCACGATCGGACGGGCGGGCCCGGTCGAGGGCTCCACCACCGCGTGGTAGATGCCCTCGGTCGCGGTGATGTCCAGCCCGAAGCGGCGCAGCGCGATCATGTGCGGCTCGATGGTGCGCGTGCCGAGGTCGCAGCCGCCCGCGTAGGGGAGTTTGAAATGGTCCATGCGGTGCAGCAGCGGGCCGAGGAACATGATGATGCTCCGCGTCCGGCGGGCCGCCTCGGCGTCCATCGACTCCATGTCCAGCTGCGCGGGCGGGACGATCTCCAGGTCCTTCCCGTCGTTGATCCAACGGGTGCGTACGCCGATGGAGTTGAGCACCTCCAGCAGGCGGTAGACCTCCTCGATGCGCGCGACGCGCCGCAGCACGGTGCGGCCCTTGTTGAGCAGCGAGGCGCAAAGCAGCGCCACGCAGGCGTTCTTGCTCGTCTTCACGTCGATCGAGCCGGAAAGACGCCGTCCACCGACCACACGTAGATGCATCGGTCCCGCGTACCCCAGTGAGACGATTTCACTGTCGAGAGCTTCGCCGATGCGCGCGATCATCTCAAGGCTGATGTTCTGGTTCCCGCGCTCGATGCGGTTGACGGCACTCTGGCTGGTGCCCAGCGCCTCGGCGAGCTGAGTCTGCGTCCAGCCCCGGTGCTGACGGGCGTCACGGATGAGCTTGCCGATGCGTACGAGGTAGTCGTCTGCCATAGCGGCAGGTTATCTCAGATATGAGATGCCGCATTCCGGGGGGCGGGTGTGACGGCCGATGGGGCGGCGCTGGGCGGAATGTTCCGGTTGAAGCGGAAAGAGTTCGCTGGGTCCAGGCGCGTCTTCAGCTCCGTCAGCCGCCGGTAGGTTTCCGGGGCGTAGCCGGTACGGGTCTGCTCCTCGCCCGCCCGCTCCCCGTCGCCGTACAGGAAGGGCAGCGAGCTGCCGGCGGTCCAGGGCGCGAGCGCGTCCAGCACCCGCCCGTGCGTCTCGCGGGCCCGCGCGAGGTCGCGCGGCCCGTCGAGCATCGTGATGACGCGCAGGATGTAGCGCGCCTCGCGGTGGCCGATGGCGCTCGCCGCCCCGGCCGGCTCCCGCGCGAGCGCGCCGCCCAGCTGCCGCAGGTCCACCACGTTCATCAACGGCGCGTCCGGCCCCGTCAGTTCCCGGACGGCCGCGAGCGCGCCCTCGTCGAGCTTGCGCAGCATGGCGTTCGTTCCGGTGTACGCGTGCGGGAAGGGCGGGTCCTTGTGGATGGATTCGCCTTCGCTGTACGGCAGTTCCCTGAGGTCGTCGATGATGTCGGCGTACGTCCGCAGTACGTCGTCCACCTGCGCACCGTCGAAGTACAGCCCGCCCCCGAACACCCGCTCGACCGGCACCAGGCCGACCTCGAGCCCGGTCACCACGCCGAAGTTGTGCCCCGCCCCGCGCAGCGCCCAGAAGAGCTCGGGGTCGCTCTGCGCGGTGACGTACCGCAGCACGCCGTCCGCCGTGACGATCTCCGCGCCCCGCACCTGATCGGCGGCGTACCCGAACTGACGGGCCAGCAATCCGATGCCGCCGCCCAGGGTGTACGACACGGCCCCCACCCCGGCGGCCGACCCGCTGAGCGGCGCCAGCCCGTGCGGAGCGGCGGCCCGGACCACCTGATCCCACACCACCCCGGCCCCGAACCAGGCGGTCCGTGCCCCCGCGTCGATCCGGACCTCCCGCATCCGGCGCGTACTGATCAGCATCCCGCCGTCCGCCGCCACCGAGATGCCGTGCCCGGTGGCCTGCACCGCGACGGGCAGCCCGTGCGCCGCCGCGAATCCCACGGCGGACGCCACGTCGGCGGCCCGGTCCGCCCCGACCGCCACGGCGGGCCGGTGACCATAGGCGGTCTGGAACCCGGCGAGCTCCTCCTCGTACCCCGCCTCGCCCGGCAGCAGCACGGGCCCGCGCACGGCCCCGCGCAGCGTCCTGACGTCGACGTCCGGGAGATTCGTCCTGGCCATGTGAAGTGCCTCCGTCTTCGCGTCCTCGCTACGGACGGAGATGCTTCCGCTCATACCTGACACATGCCGTCGGGTTTTCGGCGGCACTCGGCCGGCATGGGTGAGACAGCACACATGGCGGTCCGGGCATGACCGAATCGCGGTCATGTACTAGAGTTATCTCGACATCGAGATATCTGCCGAAGGCGTACCGCAGCCGCCGACCGGTAAGGGTGACCTAACTAAGTCTTACCTTAGCGGATGGCCAGGGGGCCGTGGCGGCAGGATGCGTAGGAAACGCGCACATTGAAGAAGGAGACTGTCGTGTCGGCGAACAGCTTCGACGCCCGCAGCACGCTGCGCGTGGGCGACGAGTCGTACGAGATCTTCAAGCTGGACAAGGTCGAGGGCTCCGCGCGCCTCCCTTACAGCCTGAAGGTGCTGCTGGAGAACCTGCTCCGCACCGAGGACGGCGCGAACATCACCGCCGACCACATCCGGGCGATCGGCGGCTGGGACTCGCAGGCCCAGCCCAGCCAGGAGATCCAGTTCACGCCCGCCCGCGTGATCATGCAGGACTTCACCGGCGTGCCCTGTGTCGTCGACCTCGCCACCATGCGTGAGGCCGTCAAGGAGCTCGGCGGCGACCCGGCGAAGATCAACCCGCTGGCCCCGGCCGAGCTGGTCATCGATCACTCCGTCATCGCCGACAAGTTCGGTACGGCCGGCGCCTTCCAGCAGAACGTCGAGCTGGAGTACGGCCGCAACAAGGAGCGCTACCAGTTCCTGCGCTGGGGCCAGACCGCCTTCGACGAGTTCAAGGTCGTCCCCCCGGGCACCGGCATCGTCCACCAGGTCAACATCGAGCACCTGGCCCGCACCGTCATGGTCCGTAACGGCCAGGCGTACCCCGACACCCTCGTCGGCACCGACTCGCACACCACCATGGTCAACGGCCTTGGTGTGCTGGGCTGGGGCGTCGGCGGCATCGAGGCAGAGGCCGCGATGCTCGGCCAGCCGGTCTCCATGCTCATCCCGCGCGTCGTCGGCTTCAAGCTGACCGGCGAGCTCCCGGCCGGCACCACCGCCACCGACCTGGTGCTCACGATCACCGAGATGCTGCGCAAGCACGGCGTCGTCGGCAAGTTCGTCGAGTTCTACGGTGAGGGTGTGGCGGCGACGAGCCTCGCCAACCGCGCCACCATCGGCAACATGTCGCCGGAGTTCGGCTCCACCGCCGCGATCTTCCCGATCGACGACGAGACCCTGAAGTACCTGCGTCTGACCGGCCGCGACGCGCAGCAGGTCGCGCTCGTCGAGGCGTACGCCAAGGAGCAGGGCCTCTGGCTCGACCCGGCCGCCGAGCCGGACTTCTCCGAGAAGCTCGAGCTCGACCTGGCGACGGTCGTCCCGTCGATCGCCGGCCCGAAGCGTCCGCAGGACCGTATCGTCCTCGCCAACGCCGCCCAGCAGTTCGCGCAGGACGTGCGCAACTACGTCAGCGACGACGAGGAGGCGGGCAAGGAGTCCTTCCCGGCCTCCGACTCGCCCGCCGAGCACAACGGCGTACCGACCCGGCCGACCCTGGTCACCGCCGCCGACGGTTCGACGTACGAGATCGACCACGGCGCTGTGACGGTCGCGGCCATCACCTCCTGCACCAACACCTCGAACCCGTACGTCATGGTCGCCGCCGCGCTGGTGGCGAAGAAGGCGGTCGAGAAGGGCCTGACCCGCAAGCCGTGGGTCAAGACCACGCTCGCGCCGGGCTCCAAGGTCGTCACGGACTACTTCGACAAGGCGGGGCTGACCCCCTACCTCGACAAGGTCGGCTTCAACCTCGTCGGCTACGGCTGCACCACCTGCATCGGCAACTCGGGCCCGCTGCCCGAGGAGGTCTCCAAGGCCGTTAACGACAACGACCTGGCTGTTACGTCCGTCCTCTCGGGCAACCGTAACTTCGAGGGCCGCATCAACCCCGACGTCAAGATGAACTACCTGGCCTCCCCGCCGCTGGTCGTCGCGTACGCCCTCGCGGGCTCCATGAAGGTGGACATCACCAAGGACGCGCTCGGCCTCGACACCGAGGGCAAGCCGGTCTACCTCGCGGACATCTGGCCCACCGAGGCCGAGGTCAACGACGTCGTCGCCAACTCCATCGGCGAGGACATGTTCAACAAGTCCTACGCCGACGTCTTCGCGGGCGACGCGCAGTGGCAGGCGCTGGAGATCCCCACCGGCAACACCTTCGAGTGGGACAACGAGTCGACGTACGTCAGGAAGCCCCCGTACTTCGAGGGCATGACGATGGAGACGACCCCGGTCGAGGACATCGCCGGCGCGCGCGTCCTCGCCAAGCTGGGTGACTCGGTCACCACCGACCACATCTCCCCGGCCGGCGCCATCAAGGCCGACACCCCGGCCGGTCAGTACCTCACGGAGCACGGCGTCCAGCGCCGTGACTTCAACTCCTACGGCTCGCGCCGTGGCAACCACGAGGTCATGATCCGCGGCACGTTCGCCAACATCCGCCTGCGCAACCAGATCGCGCCGGGTACGGAAGGCGGCTTCACCCGCGACTTCACGCAGCCCGACGCGCCGGTGTCGTACATCTACGACGCCTCGCAGAACTACCAGGCCGCCGGCACCCCGCTGGTCATCCTGGCGGGCAAGGAGTACGGCTCGGGCTCGTCCCGCGACTGGGCGGCCAAGGGCACCGCGCTGCTCGGCGTCAAGGCCGTCATCGCCGAGTCGTACGAGCGCATCCACCGCTCGAACCTCATCGGCATGGGCGTCCTTCCGCTCCAGTACCCCGAGGGCGGCTCGGCGCTCGCGCTGGGTCTGACCGGCGACGAGACCTTCGAGATCACCGGCGTCACCGGTCTGAACGACGGCGGCATCCCGGACACGCTCAAGGTCAAGGCCGTCAGCCCCGCCGGTGAGACCGTCGAGTTCGACGCGAAGCTGCGCATCGACACCCCGGGCGAGGCGGACTACTACCGCAACGGCGGCATCCTGCAGTACGTGCTGCGGTCCCTGATCCGCAGCTGATCACTCTGCATCTTGAAGCCTTGAGGGCCGCATCCCCGCCCAGGGATGCGGCCCTTCAGGCGTTCATGCGCGCCTCACGTTCACGGGCAGATTGTGATGAGCTCGAGGATGTCGTCACCCATGAACCGGGTCTGGCCGGGCTTTGCCCCAACGAAGTCTTGCTGCCACGTACCCCTTGGGCCTGTGGCCGCCTCGCGCAGGGCCTCGCCGAGGTCGCCGCAGCTCATGTCCGAGCGGTGGTTCGCACCCAGTACGCGCTGGATGGACTTGTCGCCGAGCAGACCGTCACAACGGGGATCGCCGTCGCCGGTGACGAGGGTGTAGCCAACGGCGCCTCCGCCGAGGAGCGGAACCCCGACCTTTCCCCAGACGGTCGTCCGCCTTCGGGCTCTCCAAGCCGGCTGTCGCACAGCCTGGGTCATCTGGCGTCGCTCGTAGCCGACTGCGGTGGCTGGCAGCCGTGGGCCTTCGCCGAGCGCTCCGCGAACTTACGGAGCGACGCCTGCTGCAGGGCGGGGTCCGGGGGCGTATGGCTGCCGTCGCCCGTTGAGAGGGTCTCGGCGGTGAAGAACGCTGTGCCGCCCTGGGCGGGGCAGGTGGCGCTGACCCAGTACAGCCCCTCCGAACTGCTGACGGAGTTACGGAACTTGCCGCTGTCCCCACGCTTGTATGTCGCGACGTGCCCGTCCTCCACATACGGCCCGTAGTACGCGGCCAGGCGGTACGCCGGCTTGCCGTCCTTGTCGAGCAGAAAACAGTCCTCGATGGGGGCGAGAGGGTCGGCCGGGGCCTCCCACGTGGCGGCAGAGACACCCGCGCAGGTGCCGGTGGCGCGGTCGGGCGGGGTGGCGGCCGCCCTGTCCATGGATGTGGGGATGGGGGCAGGGACTTCCTTGATCGCTTTGCCACGAGGGGCCTTGCAGCCCGCCCGGTCGGCGGCGGCGACGGCCGTCCGGGTGGCCAGGCGGGCCAGTTCCGTCCGCTGCTCGGCAGTGGCCGCTTTCTGGACGGCACCCAGGTGGCGGGCCGTCAGGTTGACGACGATGTTCTCCTGCTCGCCCCCGGTGCAGAGCATCACGACTGCCGCCCTGGGTTCGTGGGTGTCGGCGGCGAGCACTCCGCGCCAGCCGTTGCCGATGGGTGACACCGCCTGGGTGGAGCTGTCGGACATCTGGCGTGCGAGGCTCCGGAGAAGGTCTCTGCTTCCCGCGTGCTTGCTTACGGTGATGTCCACCTCGTCGTAGTACTTCCCCGTCCCTTCCCTCAAGGGCCGGACGGAGCACTCCTGCGGATCTCCGGTCGAACGGTCCGTGATGATGTCTTCGGATGTCAGCTCCCGCATCCCCAGGAACTGCGACAACTCGTCTTGCGGCGCGATGCCGTCGCAAAGGCGTGCCGGTTCGGCCTCGTCCCGCCAACTGCCGTACGCGCCCGCGAAATAGAGCCCGCAGGCCACTGCCGCGAGCACGGCCACGGAAGCCGACGTGATGCGGACAAGCTTGCCTTTGGAGGGCTTTCTGCCGGTGGTAGATGTGCTCATCAGCGCCTGCCCCGGAGATCTTCCGAGCTCACGGACACGGCTGCTCTTCGGGCTTCCGGGTGCACTTGAGCGTTTCTTCCGTCTCCTCGGTGCCATTGGAGGCATCGTTCATGGAGTCCATTTGGAGGAAGTCCACCTTGTCGGAGTCGGAGTCTTCGCCTCTCCCCCTGGCCCAGATCGTGATCAGGTCGAGGATGTCGTCGTCCATGAACCGGGTCGGGCCGGGCTTTGCCTCAACGAAGCCCTGCTGCCACGTACTCATGATGTGCTCGGCCGCATCTTCGCGGTAAGGAGGCGGAGGCGGCTTGGGTGCGCTGTCCGCGAGACGCTTGAAGACGGCCGTCCGCCATTCGCGGCGATCGTCCTCCGGTATGTCGTCGGCGATGCCGTCGAAACGGCCGAGACCGGCGGCGCAGTCGCGAGCCGGCTCTTGGAATGCGCCCTTGGTGGCCTTCGCGGGGACGTCGGCAAGACGGTCCGCGCACACACGGGTCTGTGCGGCGCGGAGTGTGGCGTACGCCGACGGATCGTCGGACACGGCACGCATCGTGCGGACGACGTCGACCGGGTCGATGGACATGCGCACGATCGACCCGTCACGCCATGGGGCACTGTCCTCCCGCCGGTAGTAGTCCGGATTGACGCCGGACAGTACTTCGTAAGTGTCTCCCGCGTAGTCCGCGAGGGCCGATGCGATCGGCTTGCGGAGAGCCGGGGCGACGGAGGCTTCCCGTCGCTGTTGGGCGTCCTCGCTGATCGCCACGATCGTGTCGCGCATGTTCTGCGCCTGGCCGACGGTGTGCCGGCCAGGCGCAGACCCTGTGGCCGCTGTGCGTAGGGCCTCGCCGAGGTCGACGCAACTCAGGTCCGAACGGTGCTGTGAACCCAGCACACGCTGAATGGACTTGTCACCGAGCAGGCTCTCGCAGTCGGGCTCACCTCCGCGGGTGGCGAAGGTGAGCCCGATGACGCCCCCTGCGATGAGAAGGAGCGCCACCGTACCGCCGATCGCGGCTCGCTTCCGGGTTCCGTGGCCGGCTTCCTGCCTTTCCCGCACGACGCGATTCATCGGCCAATCGCTTCGTTGGCAAGCTTTTCACCGGTGGCGTGGTCGTTCCTCATGTCGTGCCTCAGATCGTTCATTCCCTCGCCGTGCCAGCCGGGCCCGTCCTCCTTGGCCCAGCTGTCGACAAGGTCCAGCATCTCCTGCTGTGACGTGAGGCTTTCGTCGGCGACTTGAGCAGCGGCTTCGTCGTCGTTCTCGCCCTTGTACTTGAGGGACATGTCATAGGTCCAGGTGTCGAGCATGCGCTGTGCGGCGTCGCCGATGCCTGGGACAGCTGTGACGGGAGTGCCGACCACGTGGTAGATCGTCTTGGCTTTCCAGTCCTCCTGCGCGTTGGCGTCATCACGCTTGTCGTAGATGACGTCTTCGCGGATGGCGTCGTATGCGCCGAGGGCGGATCCCCCATTTCGTACGGGGTCCCGGACAGCCTCTGCTGACTTGCCCTCCGCGTCCTCCATCTGTTTGGCGATGTAGGCCGTTTCGGCTTTGTGCAGCGTGCCGTAGGCCTCCGGATCGTCGGATATCCCTCGCATGACGCGGATCAGCTTGTTGGGGTCCGGAGAGATGTGCGCGTCGTTCTTGTCACCGAACAGGCCGTCGCCACCCTTCCCGTTCACGTCCGGCGCCTGGTGCCGGTAGTCGGGATTGACTCCGCCGAGAATCTCGTGCGTGTCGTTCGTGTAGTCGGCCAAGGAATTCGCCAGCGGTTGCCGCAGGTTCGCCTTGATCTCTTCGTTGTGGGGCCCACCGTCCAACAGATTGACGGTGTCACGCATGATGCGGGCCTGTCCGTCGGTGTGCGGCGGTCCCGCCTTGTCGCCGGTGACGGCTGCCTCCAGGGCGCTGCCGAGGCCCATGCGGGTGTTGGTGGCGTCGACGTGGTCGGTGTTTCCCGTCGGCTCCATGCCGCGCGCGACTTCCCGGACTTCGAGGTCCGGCCAGTCGCGCTTGTCGAGCAGGTACTCCAGGTTCTTGTTGCCGCCGGCCGGGTCGAGATAGCGGGTGGCCGTGTCCGGGTCGCCGCTCATCACCTTCAGCATGTCGTCCACCGGGTCCATGACCGCGACCGGGTCCACGTCGGCGCCGGCGTTGGCCTGGTCGTGCTCGTCCCAGATGCCCGGGTTCTTCCGCTCGGCCGCGATGATGTCGTCGGTCAGGCCCATCGTCATGTGCGGCGGGTAGGAACCGGTGTCACCGTGCTTGAGGAGCGTGGTCAGGGTCTGGTAGCCGTACGGCTTGGAACCGTCGTCCTTGGGCCGTTCGGTGCCGAACTTGGCCATGTCCTTGCGCCACTGCTCGGAGAACGCCTTGTCCTGGTTGGCCGTGGCGATGTTGTTGGCCAGCGCGGACTGGATGTTGCCGTACTTGTCCTTGTTCGCGCTGTCGCCGGCCCGTTCCCTCTCCAGGTCCTCGGCGAGCCGCAGCGAGCCCTCCGGTCCCAGATCGTCCAGCACCATTCGGCTGAACTCCGGGTCCTTCTGGTTGTGGCTCATCACCCTCTCGAGCTCCTTGAGCTCGGCAGGTGAGAGCTTCTCGCCGCTCTCGTACTTCTGGAGCAGCTTCGACGCGCGCTGCGACTCGTCCTGGTCGACGGAGGTGACCGTCTTGTCGTTGAAGCCCTCGTCCTTGTTGCCCGCGTTGCGGCGCAGTGCGATGGCCGCGGACTGGTCGGCGTTGGCGGCGGCGACCAGCAGGACGTTGATCCTCGCTTCCCAGAACAAGACCTTGACCTGGTTCGCGGAAGGGAGCATGCCGCCGGGGCCGGTACCTTCGTCGCCTTCCTTGGAAGGGTCGCGCAGGCTCACCGCGCCCGTCGGGCTGATGATCACGCCGTCCTTCCCGGCGTCCACGTCGGCGAGCTGAATGAGGTCGGCCTTGTACTTCTTCAGCTCCGTGTACGCGTCTTCCAGGACGACCCGAATGCCCTTGGCTTCCTTGACCGCGTCGCTGAACTCCTTGTTCGCGCTGTAAACTTGCACGCGCGCGAACTCGGACGTGCCGTCGAAGCTGGTCCAGCCGGCGTCATCGAAGGGTTTCGCCACCGAGTTGGTGTACGCCTCGTCCATGGCGTCGAGCATGCGGATGATGTCGGTCCACCGGTCGACGGCGTTCTTCAGGCTGTCGACGCCGAGGTTGCGGAGCTCTGTGTACGTAATCATGAGGGCCCTCAGTCAGTCGAAGTCGGAGAGCGTGCTGACACGGAGAGCGTTCATCTCGTCGTCGTTCGCCGCTTCTGTACGTGTGTAGTTGCTGGCCGTGGTGGTGCACCGCGAGTGGATGTCGCGGCAGGTCGCGGCGAGCCCGCCGACCTGGGTGTCCCACAGCTCCATCATCTGCGTGATGGCCCCGCCCAGTTCGCCGGACCAGAACTCACTGCCCACGGCGACCGATGCGGCGATCATGGTGTCGTCATCGCCGATACGGCCCCTGGAGTGCAGCGCGGAACCCAGCTCCAGGGCGCCTTGGCCGGCCCGGTTGAGGGCGGAAGGGTCGTCCACCTGGGTCGTACCGAAGCCGGTCGCCTGCACGCCTCCCGCAGGGGCGGACATCGTCTGGATTGAGTCGTTGCCGGGGTTGGCGCCGGGGCTCGTACCCGGCGGGGCCGGGTCGAACGTCCGGGGGTCCGTGCCGGTGGGCGGGGGCATCTGGTGGATGCGGGGGTCGGGCCCCGTGTTCGGCGCGACGGGCCCCTGCAGCCGGGGGTCCGGGCCGGTGGCCGGCGCGGATATCAGCCTCAGCCGGGGGTCGGGCCCCGTCGCCGGTGCGGATATCGCCCCTACTGAGTCGAAATCAGAGCTCACCAGATACCCCCGTATCGATGCACCACCCACCAGGGCGGTGCCATCCTCAATGCGTGATCGTCTTGACCCGAGCTTAGTTAGTGCCGGGACAGCCGGTCCGCCGGGGTCTGGTGTGAATGATGAGGTGGTGTCATGAAGAAGGCAGCCTCCGTGCGGCGGACTTGCCGGGCGCCCACCCCACGGAGACCTGTCACCCGTAGTGGGCTACCCGAGTAGTTCCACCTCCGCCAGTTCGGCGCCGGCGGTCGGAACCAGGCGGTACTTCTCGTACGCGCCCGAGGCACCGATGGTGAAGACCCTGGTCTGGTGGTCCCAGGCGAAGGATTCGTCCGACCGCTTGTCCAGGTCTTTCCACTTCTGGCCGTCGTCGGAGCCCTGGAGCGTCCAGCCCGACGGTGCCTTGGCGCGGTCTGCCGAGGTGAGGGTGTACTGGAGCGCCCGTACCGGCCCGGTCGTCGGCAGTTCCGCCGACGTGAACCGCCCCGCCGTCGCGGAGGAGTTGTCGAACAGCGTGCCCGAGCCCGTGATCGCGTCGCCGCGCGGCGACGGCACCTTGTCGTCCTGGGTGATGGAGACGGGCGCGGCGTTCTTGCCTGTACCCCACTTGGACGGCTCGGGGCCCATGTCGAACTCCAGCGTCCCGCCGCGCGCGAGCACGCTGTGGGGGAGCGCGGTGGACTTCCAGGGCTTGCCGTTGACCCTGAGGCCCTGGACGTAGATGTTCTTCGCGCTGTTCTTGGGGGCCTTGACCACCAGGTCGCGGCCGTTCTCCAGGTGGACGGTCGTCTTCGTGAAGAGAGGGGAGCCGATCGCGTACTCGCCGCTGCCCATGACCAGCGGGTAGAAGCCGAGCGAGGAGAAGAGGTACCAGGCGGACTGCTCGCCGTTGTCCTCGTCGCCGTGGTAGCCCTGGCCGATCTCGCTGCCGGTGTAGAGGCGGGACAGGACCTCGCGGACCTTCTCCTGCGTCTTCCAGGGCTTGCCCGCCGCGTTGTACATGTACGTCGCGTGGTGGGCGACCTGGTTGCTGTGGCCGTACATGCCCATCCGTACGTCGCGCGCCTCCGTCATCTCGTGGATGACGCCGCCGTACGAGCCGGCGAACTCGGGGGCCGCCGTCTCCGGGGTGGTGAAGTAGCGGTCGAGCTTGTCACCGAGGCCGGGGCGGCCGCCGTAGAGGTTGGCGAGGCCGCGGGAGTCCTGGGGAGCGGTGAAGGCGTAGCCCCAGCCGTTGGTCTCGGTGTAGTCGTAACCCCAAATGCGGGGGTCGTACTTGTCGGACGGGACGCGCCAGTCGCCGCCCCGGCCCCGGCCCTGGAAGAAGCCGGCCTTGTCGTCGAAGAGCTTGACGTAGTTGCGGGCGCGGTTGAGGAAGTACGCCGACTCCTCCTTGTAGCGCGCCTTCTTCGTCTTCTTGTGGAGGGCCTCACCCATCTTCGCGAGGCCGTAGTCGTTGAGATAGCCCTCCAGGGACCAGGAGAGACCCTCGTGCGTCTCGGTGGAGGCGTACCCGAGGAAGGGGGACGTCTTCATGCCCTTGCGGCCCACGCCGGAGGAGGGCGGCACGACGGTGGCGTTCTTGAGGGCCGCCTCGTACGCCGCTTCGGCGTCGAA
Organism: Streptomyces sp. TRD_SC_5; assembly: GCF_056836825.1. Taxonomy (NCBI): domain Bacteria; kingdom Bacillati; phylum Actinomycetota; class Actinomycetes; order Kitasatosporales; family Streptomycetaceae; genus Streptomyces; species Streptomyces sp. TRD_SC_5. The sequence goes on from NZ_JBWZZS010000001.1 coordinate 5,764,791, forward strand.
ACCGACACCCTTGACGTACGCGTCGGCGAACGCCACGTCGGAGCTGGTGCCGGTCATCAGGTCGGCGTAACCGGGCGAGGACCAGCGGGAGATCCAGCCGCCGTCCTTGTACTGCTGGACGAAGCCGTCGACGAGCTTGCCGGCCTTTTCGGGGGTGAGGAAGGAGTACGCCGGCCAGGTCGTCCGGTAGGTGTCCCAGAAGCCGTTGTTGACGTACACCTCGCCGTCGACGATCTTCGCGCCGGTGTGGGTCGGTGTGTCCGGTCCGGTCTGCTTCGAGAAGGGGCTCGCGTACTGCTGCCTGGGGCGGGCCCTGGTGCCGGTGTTCTCGAAGCCGGAGTTCGGATACAGGTACAGCCGGTAGAGGCTGGAGTAGAGGGTCGTCAGCTGGTCGCGGCTCGCGCCCTCGACCTCGACGCGGCCGAGCAGGTCGTCCCAGGCGCTCCGGGCGCGGTCCTTGATCCGCTCGAAGGGGGTGCCCGCCGGGATTTCGTCGGCGAGGTTCTTCTTCGCCTGGTCCACACTGATGAGTGATGTCGCGAGCCGCAGGGTGACCTGGCCGTCGGCGCCGGGTTTGAAGCGCAGATAGCCGGTGACGTCCTCACCCCCGCCGCCGCTGAGCTTGCCGCTCCCGGTGACCGGCGCGTCGAAGACGCCGTACACGAAGAGCCTGGTGGCGCCGGTGGACAGGCCGCTCTTGACGTCCGAGAAGCCGGTGAAGGAGCGGGTGGCCGGATCGAGGGTGAGGCCGCCGTCGTTGGACACGTTGTCGAAGATGACGCTCGCGTCGTCACCGGGATAGGTGAACCGCATCATCGCCGCGTGGTCGGTCGGGGTCATCTCGGCCTTGAGGCCGTTCTCGAAGGTGACGCCGTACTCGTGCGCCTTTGCTGTCTCGTTGTCGTGGCGGAAGGGCAGGGCGCGCGCCTTGCGTCCGGCGTCCGGGGTGCCCGCCACGGCGGACGGCATCAGCTGGAACGTCTGCCGGTCGCCCATCCACGGGCTCGGCTCGTGGCTGGCGCTGAACGCCTGGACGGTGGGGAGGTTGTCGCTGTTGTTGGCGCGGGCGTAGTCGTAGAGCCAGCTGGTCGAGGCCGCGTTGGTCACCGGCGTCCAGAAGTTGAAACCGTGCGGGACGGCAGTGGCCGGGATGTTGTTGCCGCGCGAGAAGGCGCCGCTGGAGTTGGTGCCACGGGTGGTCGACACATAGTCGGAGAAGTGTGCGAGACGCTTCTCCGGCGCCTTGGGAGCGATGGTGACGTCGTCGACCCAGCCGCTGAACTTCGCCGGCCCCTTCGGGGAGTCGTACGCCACCAGCACCCGGTCGACGGTCTTGCCGGCCGCGACCGGGCCGATCCGCGCCGCCTTGTGGTTCCACTGGTTGACGTACAGCGTCTTGGAGGCGCCCTGGCCCTGCGGGGACAGGACGGCGCCGTGCTGGTCGACGGCGCGCAGGTCGCTCAGATAGGTGCCGTCGGTGAAGGCCAGGTCGACCGACACATTCGTGGCCGGGTAATTGAGGTCGGTCTCCGGGAGGGACGGGAAGACCCGGTACGACAGCTCGGTGTCCCGCGTGACGCGCGTATCGACGTCGAAGACCTTGTTGTACGAGTACGCCCGGCCCTGCGGCTTGTGCGTGCCGGCGTACCGCAGCGCACGCTTTCCCGTGAAGCCCGCGCCCGCCTTGGCGGTGGGGGAGCCCGAGGGGCCGCGGTCGACCTGGCTGCGCATGTCGTCCGGGGCGGGCGTGGAGGTGTCACCGTTCGAGAACTGAACGTCCGCGAGCTGGGTGGCGTCCGAGGCGCCGTTGTTACGGGTGATTTCGAGCCGGTAGTGCGCGTACGCCGTGGCGTTCTCGAAATCGAAGGACTTGGTCTCGAAGCGCTTCGCGAAGGTCTGCCCCTCGCGGGAGTCCAGGACCGTCCACTCCTTGCCGTCGGCGGACCCCTTGAGCGTCCAGTCCTTCGGGTCGCGCTCGGCATGGTCATTGGCCGAAGTGAGGGCGTATGTCATGAGCTTGACCGGTTCGTCCAGGTTGAACTCGATCCAGGCCGTCGGCTCGAAGGCCAGCCACTTGGTGGCCGGCTGGACATCGACGAGGTTTTCCTTCACCTCGCCGCCGCCGGTGTTCTCGCCGCTGGCGCGCAGCTCGACCACCCGGTCGGTCACATTGCCCGGAATTCCGGAGCTGTATCCGCCGTCGACCCCTGCCGCGCGCTTGGCGCCGCCGGGTGCGACTTCCACCGTATTGCGCCAGTCCGGCTGGGGTTCGTCCGCCTCGAAGGAGGAGCTGAACGTCTGCTCCGGCGGCGCCGGCCGGTGGGGCTGGGCGACGGCCGCCGAAGGGGCCGTGACGACCAGCAGGAGGGCGGTCGCCGCGACGGCGGCCGCGGTATGGCCTTGTCCGTACCGAGGTCTGTACTGCATCCCGGGCTTTCCTCCCCTTGGACAACGTTGTCATGAGCGGTGCAACGGGGTCCAGTAGGGAGCCAAGTCACCGATGGTGTCAAGGGTGTTGTATGTGAAGGCGGAGGCGAAGCGGGCGCGCCGTGTGTGCGGAGTCGCACGGACGACCACGTGCGCGTTCCAGATATCCGCGAGGTCTCAACTCGGGAAAGCTTGCTGCCCAAACTTGCTTTCGATCTTGCTCAGTTGACCGGAAGTGGACTATACCTGTCGGCGTCTGCAACGCCGCTTTGCGGCAGCGGTCCAGGGGGACGGGGAACAGTGGGGGAAAGCCGCGTGACGGTTGCCAACGCTGTGTCCGGCGTACTTTCTGCAACTCAGCACGACCCAGCGTCATTTGACTGCGGTGGCGGGGCCCTTCGCCTAGGCGATAAGTACGGGCGACCGGTACACCGCCTGAGTCCTGGAGAAGGCGAGGACTTGAGCATGGGATCCACCTCCGCCCACAACAATGAGGGCCTTGGCCGTCGCGATCTGATCAAGCGGTCTGCCGCACTCGGCCTGATCGCTGTTCCGACGATGAGCTTCCTGTCCGCCTGCGCGAGCGGCGACAGCGGCAGCGACGACAAGGTCGACAAGGGCAAGAAGACCGAGAAGAACCCGCTGGGCGTCAATGAGAGCGCACCGCTCGAAATTGTCATTTTCGACGGCGGGTTCGGCACGAAGTATGCCGAGGACGCCAAGGCCGTCTATCAGAAGACGTATCCCAAGGCGAAGATCAAGTTCTCGTCCACGCAGAAGATCAGGTCCCAGCTGCAGCCGAGGTTCAACGGCGGAACGCCCCCGGACCTCATCGACAACTCGGGCGCCGAGCAGATGGACATGGGTGTCCTGGTCGGCAAGAAGCAGCTCACCGACCTCACCCCGCTGCTGGACGCCGCGTCCATCGACGACCCGAGCAAGAAGGTCCGCGACACGCTGCGGCCCGGCATCGTCGAAATGGGCCAGTTCGACGGTGACCCCGTCTGGATCATGTACTACGCGTACACGGTCTACGGCGTCTGGTACTCCGAGACCGCGCTGGAGAAGCTCGACGCGACGTACCCGGAGAACTGGGACGACATGCTCGCCCTTTGCGCCAAGGCGAAGAAGAAGGGCATCGCCGGCTGGACGTACGCGGGCAAGCACCCGTACTACCTGCCGTTCTCGCTCTACCCGTTCATCGCGAAGATCGGTGGCCGTGAGGTCCTCGACAAGATCGACAACCTGGAGCCGAACGCCTGGTCCCACCCGGCCGTGAAGGCCGCGTTCGAGGCGTACTACGAGCTCTTCAAGAAGGGGTACATCCTCAAGGGCACCCCGGGCATCGACCACATCCAGTCGCAGACCGCCTGGACCAAGGGCAAGGCGCTCTTCATCCCGAACGGTTCGTGGGTGGAGAACGAGGCCGCCAAGACGATGCCGGCCGACTTCAAGCTCGCCGTGGGCGCGCCGTCCGGCCTCGACAGCTCGGACGCGATGCCCTTCGGCACCATCTGGGCCTCCGGCGGCGAGCCGTTCATCGTCCCGAAGTCGGCGAAGAACCCCGACGGCGGCATGGAGCAGCTGCGCATCATGCTCAGCGAGGCGTCGTCGAAGAACTTCACCCAGAGCGTGAAGTCCCTGACCGCCCTCAACGGCGGCACGGACGGCATCGAACTGACCCCGGGTCTGACGTCCGCCAGCGCCGCCCTGGAGAAGGCCGGCGAGAACGTCGTCAACCCGCGCCTGCAGGACTGGTACGTGAAGCTCCAGAAGGAGCAGATCGGTGTCGCCGGTCTGGGCGAGATGATGGCCGGCCGAGCGACCCCGGCCGAGACCATCAAGAAGATCCAGGGCTTCGCCGACGCGGCGGCCAAGGACCAGTCCATCAAGCACTACAAGCACCAGTGAGCAACCCGGGGGTCCGGGGGCGGGCCCCCGGGAGATCGCAGAACCAGCGGCGGCACACGCCGGAAGATCGGGGTCGGTAACCATGCAACACGGCAAGTACCGGTTCATTGTGGGGTTTTTGGCGGCCCCATTGGCGTTGTACGCAATCTTCGTCATCTGGCCGTTCATCCAGTCCATCTACTACTCGTTCACGGACTGGACCGGCCTGAGCCCGGACTTCAAGATGGTCGGCTTCGACAACTACAGCCGGATGCTGGAAGACCAGATCTTCTGGGATTCGCTGGGGCACAGCCTGCTCTTCGCGCTGTTGCTGCCGCTGGTGACGCTCGGCCTCGCGCTCTTCTTCGCCTTCATGCTCAATGTCGGCGGACGGCGCCGGAAGGGCGCCGCGATCACGGGCGTCCGGGGCTCGGGCTTCTACAAGATCGCGTACTTCTTCCCGCAGGTGCTTTCGATCGCCATCGTCGCGGTTCTCTTCACCTTCGCGTACAACCCGAACGAGGGGGCGGTCAACGGACTGCTGAGGGCGATTGGCCTCGACAGCGTTCAGCCGCAGTGGCTGGGTGACCCGGATGTCGCCCTCTGGGCGGTCATGGCGGTGCTCGTCTGGAGCACCGTGGGCTTCTTCGTGGTGCTCTTCTCGGCGGGCATGGCGTCCATTCCCAAGGACTTCTACGAGGCCGCCCTGCTGGACGGCGCGAGCCGGTTCACCACGTTCTTCAGGATCACCATCCCGCTGCTCTGGGACACCGTGCAGTCGGGCTGGGTCTACATGGGAATCCTCGCGCTCGGCGCGGAGTCCTTCGCGGTCGTCCAGATCATGACCGTGGGCCCGGGCGGCCCCGACTACTCGACCACCGTCCTGGTGCTGTACGTCTACCAGACGGCGTTCCGGGACGGCCAGGCAGGCTATGCGACAACGATCGGTGTGGCCCTGCTCGTCATCACTCTGGCCCTCGCGGCCCTGGTGATGCGCGTGGGCCGGCGTGAGCGGCTGGAGTTCTGATGAAGACCACTGACACCCCGCCCGCAGGCGTCACCCAGGACCGCCCGCCCGTCGCCAAGACGTCCGGCGCGGCCCCGGCGAAGCCGAAGAGGGACGTGAGCGGCAGCACGCTCAACGTCTTCTCGCACGGAATTCTGATCCTCTGGGCCTTCATGGTCGTCATGCCGCTGCTCTGGGCGGTGATGACGTCCTTCAAGGACGACGCGTCGATCTTCGAGTCGCCGTTCTCGCTGCCGGACAAGCTGCACTTCGAGAACTGGTCGCGGGCCTGGTCCGAAGCGCACATGAGCGACTACTTCTTCAACACCATCATCGTGGTGGGCGGCTCGCTCGTCGGCACGCTGCTGTTCGGCTCCATGGCGGCGTACGTCCTCGCGCGCTTCGACTTCCCCGGGAACCGCTTCATCTACTTCCTCTTCGTCGGAGGAATGAGCTTCCCGATCATGCTGGCCCTGGTGCCGCTGTTCTACGTACTGAAGAACATGGGGATGCTGGAGACGCTCCCGGGCCTGATCCTCGTCTACATCGCGTACTCGCTGCCCTTCACCGTCTTCTTCCTCACCTCCTTCTTCCGTACGCTGCCGAGCTCGGTGGCGGAAGCGGCGATGATCGACGGAGCCTCGCACACCCGGACCTTCTTCCAGGTGATGCTGCCGATGGCCAAGCCCGGCCTCATCAGCGTCGGCATCTTCAACTTCCTGGGGCAGTGGAACCAGTACATGCTGCCAACCGTGCTCAACAACAACCCGGACAACCGTGTGCTCTCCCAGGGTCTGGTCGAGCTTGCGACCAGCCAGGGCTACAAGGGCGACTGGTCGGGGCTCTTCGCCGGCCTGGTGATGGCGATGCTGCCCGTCCTCGCGGCGTACATCATCTTCCAGCGCCAGGTCGTCTCCGGCCTGACCGCGGGCGCCGTGAAATAGCGCCCAGGGGCCCCGCCCCGCCTGCCGTACGAACCGCCCGCCGGCACCTTGCCGGCGGGCGTTTCGGCGTGCCGCCGGCCCTGCCGCCACGCTCAAGGTCTTGACGGGGGGCAACCCGAAAGGCTCATCTTAGAGTTCACATGTTGGAGAAAGAGGAGAGTCAATGGAGACTCCGGGGTCGCAGACGTCACTGCACCGGGCCAATCTTGAGCGAGTCGTACGAGCCGTGCGGATGGCGGGCTCGCTCACCCAGGCAGAGATCGCCAGGGCCACAGGGCTCTCGGCAGCCACGGTCTCCAATATCGTGCGCGAGCTGAAGGACGGCGGGACCGTCGAGGTCACCCCGACCTCCGCGGGCGGCCGCCGGGCGCGCAGCGTCGCGCTCAGCGGCGACGCCGGCATCGTCATCGGCGTCGATTTCGGCCATACGCACCTGCGCGTCGCCGTCGGCAACCTCGCCCACCAGGTACTCGCCGAAGAGGCCGAGCCGCTGGATGTGGACGGCTCCGCCGCAGAGGGCTTCGACCGGGCGGAACAGCTGGTCAAGCGGCTGATCGAGGCCAGTGGCATCAGCCAGGACAAGGTGATCGGCATCGGTCTCGGCGTACCCGGGCCGATTGATGTCGAGTCCGGCACGCTCGGCTCGACCTCGATCCTGCCGGGGTGGAAGGGCATCAATCCCAGCGAGGAGCTGTCCGGGCGCCTCGGCGTGCCCGTGTACGTCGACAACGACGCCAACCTGGGAGCGCTCGGCGAGCTGGTCTGGGGCAGCGGGCGCGGGGTCAAGGACCTGGCGTACATCAAGGTCGCGAGCGGTGTCGGCGCCGGTCTGGTGATCAGCGGGCAGATCTACCGGGGGCCCGGCGGTACGGCCGGCGAGATCGGGCACATCACGCTCGACGAGTCGGGCCCGGTCTGCCGCTGCGGCAACCGCGGCTGCCTGGAGACCTTCACGGCCGCCAGGTACGTCCTGCCGCTGCTCCAGCCCAGCCACGGCGCCGATCTGACCATGGAGCGCGTGGTGCAGCTCGCGCGCGAGGGCGACCCCGGCTGCCGCCGTGTGGTGGCCGATGTGGGCCGCCACATCGGCAGTGGAGTAGCCAACCTCTGCAACCTCCTCAATCCCAGCCGAGTGGTGCTGGGCGGAGACCTGGCGGAGGCTGGTGAACTGGTGCTGGGGCCGATCCGGGACTCTGTCTCGCGATACGCGATCCCGAGCGCGGCCAGGCAGCTTTCGGTGCTGCCCGGGGCGCTCGGCGGACGGTCCGAAGTACTGGGCGCGCTGGCCCTCGTACTCAATGAAATGGGCGATTCGTCTCTTCTGGACAGCGCTCAGCCCGCCAATGCGCCTGCCTTCACTTAGATAACGAATGGCACCGTTGTCATCTCGTTAAGGATTTACTCCTTGACGCTGCCATCAGGGCGGAGTTGACTTCCAGCCACCTCGGCCGCAACGACGCGGCCTCGTCAGGGAGGTTTCTGAAGTGAACACGCGTATGCGTCGTGCCGCCGTGGCCGTGGCCGCCACCGCAATGGCCGTATCCCTCGCCGCCTGTGGCAGCGCCAAGGAGTCCGGAGACAAGGCGAAGGAGTCGGAGGGCAAGAAGACCGACGCCCTGAAGATAGGCCTGCTGCTCCCGGAGAATCAGACCGCTCGTTACGAGAAGTTCGACAAGCCGCTGATCGAGAAGAAGATCAGCGAGCTGACCGGTGGCAAGGGCGAGGTCGTCTACGCCAACGCCAAGCAGGACGCCACCGTCCAGACGCAGCAGCTCGACACGATGATCACCAACAAGGTCGACGCGCTGATCGTGGACGCGGTGGACTCCAAGGCGATCGCCAACGGCGTGAAGAAGGCCAAGGACCAGGGCATCCCGGTCGTCGCCTTCGACCGCCTCGCCGAGGGCCCGATCGACGCGTACACCTCCTTCGACAACGAAGAGGTCGGCCGAGTCCAGGGCAAGGCCCTGCTGGAGGAGCTGGGCGACAAGGCCGACGGCGCCCAGATCGTCATGATGAACGGCGCCATCACCGACCCGAACGCCGCGCTCTTCAAGAAGGGCGCGCTGTCCGAGCTCAAGGGCAAGGTCAAGATCGGCAAGTCGTACGACACCAAGGAGTGGAAGCCGGAGGTCGCCAACCAGAACATGGAAGGCGCGCTGTCCGCTCTCGGCAAGGACAAGATCGACGGCGTCTACTCCGCCAACGACGGCATGGCGGGCGGCATCATCACCGCCCTCAAGGGAGCCGGCCTCGCCAAGCTCCCGCCGGTCACCGGCCAGGACGCCGAACTCGCCGGTGTGCAGCGCATCGTCGCCGGTGAGCAGTTCATGAGCGTGTACAAGCCGTACGCCCCCGAGGCGGCCGCCGCCGCCGAGATGGCCGTCGCGCTCGCCAAGGGCGAGAAGCTCGACTCCATCGCCAAGGACACCGTGGACAGCCCCACCACGAAGGGCGTCCCGACCGTTCTGGTGCCGGTCGTCTCGCTGACCAAGGACAACATCAAGGACACCGTCCTCAAGGACGGCGTCTACACGGTCGCCGAGATCTGCACCCCGAAGTACAAGGCCGCCTGCGACAAGCTCGGGCTGAAGTAAGTCCCCGAAGTCCCCGAAACCCCCGAAGTTCCCTTCTCCGCAAGGGACTTACCCGCGGGGAAAAGCCTGTCCGGTGCCCCGCCCTCCACAGCCCCGCAGCTCGGGCCGGGCGCCGGACAGAACACCCCCGCACCCCCCACTTTCTTGCTCGACCTCCGCGCCGCCTTCCCCCGGCGCGGCATCCCCGCCGGTCAGGCGGCGAAGGAGATGGTTCACGTGTCCGCTACGCCCGTGCTGGCGTTGCGAGGGGTCTCAAAGCGGTTCGGTGCCGTCCAGGCGCTCACCGACGTAGAGCTTGAGGTCCACGCCGGTGAAGTGGTCGCCCTGGTGGGCGACAACGGTGCCGGAAAGTCCACGCTGGTCAAGACGATCGCCGGCGTGCACCCCATCGATGACGGTGTCATCGAGTGGGAAGGCGGCTCCGTACAGATCAACAAGCCCCACGACGCCCAGAGCCTCGGCATCGCGACCGTCTACCAGGACCTCGCGCTGTGCGACAACATCGACGTCGTCGGCAACCTCTACCTCGGCCGGGAGATCCGCAAGCGCGGCATCCTCAACGAGGTCGAGATGGAGCGCCGCGCCCGCGAGCTGCTCACCACGCTGTCCATCCGCATCCCGAGCGTACGCATCCCGATCGCCTCGCTCTCCGGCGGTCAGCGCCAGACCGTGGCCATCGCCCGCTCCATGCTCGGTGAGCCCAAGCTCGTCATCCTCGACGAGCCGACCGCGGCCCTCGGCGTCGAGCAGACCGCACAGGTGCTCGACCTCGTCGAGCGGCTGCGCGACCGCGGCCACGCGGTCATCCTCATCAGCCACAACATGGCGGACGTCAAGGCCGTCGCGGACAAGGTGGCGGTCCTCAGGCTGGGCCGCAACAACGGCGTCTTCGACGTCAAGACCACCTCGCAGGAAGAGATCATTTCCGCCATCACCGGTGCCACGGAAAACGCCGTGACCCGCCGTGCGGCGCGCAACGTGGAGGTCCAGAAGTGAGTACCGACAAGACCTCCGCGGCCGTGGACAAGGCCGACGCGCCGGCGCCGCCGGCCCCCGAAGCCGTCACCGCCATCGACCCCCGCCTGCTCGTACGCGAGCAGGGCTTCGCCGGTTACCTCACCGAGTTCAAGCGCAAGATGCGCGCCGGCGACCTGGGCTCCATCCCGGTCGTCATCGGCCTGATCGTCATCTGCGCGATCTTCTGGGGCCTGAACGAGAACTTCCTCTCGGCCGGCAACCTCAGCAACATCGCCGTCTCCATGGTCGCCACCGGCATGATGGCCGTCGGCATCATCTTCGTGCTGCTGCTCGGCGAGATCGACCTGTCGGTCGGCTCGGTCAGCGGTGTCTCGGGCGCGATCATCGCCGTACTCAGCGTCACCAACGGCATCAACGAATGGCTCGCGATCTTCGCCGCCATCGCCGGCGGCGCCCTCATCGGCGCGATCCACGGCTTCTTCTTCGCCCGGATCGGCGCCCCCGCCTTCGCCGTCACCCTGTCCGGCCTGCTGTTCTGGCAGGGCTTCATGCTCCAGCTGCTCGGCAGCAACGGCACGATCAACCTGGACTCCGACGGTCTGGTCGGCCAGCTCACGACGTACTACTTCTCCGACGTCGCCGCCGCCTACGGCCTCGCCGTGGTCGCCGTCGCCGTGTTCTTCCTCTCCTCCTTCACCGACAGCCGCCGCCGTGAGGCAGCGGGCGTCCCGTCCCGGCCGCTCAGCGAGATCGCCCTGCGCACAGGGGTGCTCGCCGTGATCGCCTTCGCCGCCGCCGCCACGTTCAACCAGTACAAGGGCCTGCCGCTCGCGGTGCTGCTCTTCCTGCTGGTGCTGGTGGCGTCGGACTTCGTGCTCCGCCGCACCGTGTACGGCCGCAAGATCTTCGCGCTCGGCGGCAGCGTCGAGGCGTCCCGGCGCGCCGGTATCAACGTCACGGCGGTCCGGATCTCCGTCTTCGCCATCGCCGGTACGTTCGCGGCCGTCGGCGGCCTGTTCTGGGCCTCCAAGATCGCCGCCGCCAACCAGAGCGCCGGCGCCGGTGACCTGCTGATGAACGTCATCGCGGCGGCCGTCATCGGCGGCACCAGCCTCTTCGGCGGCCGCGGCCGCACCTGGAACGCGCTCCTCGGTGTCATGGTGATCACCTCGATCCAGTACGGCCTGGCCCTCGAAGGCATCGCCACCCCGATCCAGTACATGATCACCGGTGGTGTCCTGCTGGCGACCGTCGTGATCGACTCCGTCACCCGAAAGACCCAGAAGACCGCGGGCCGCGCCTGACCACGCCGCCACAGCCGTGCCCGGCACCGGATTCCGGTGCCGGGCACGGCTGTGCGTACGCCCGGCCGCAGCCGACGCGTGACGCAGAACGCACCGCCCGCTGACCAACGGCGTGGGCGGAACATTAGACTCGACAGACCGGCAAGCAGACAGTTCAACTGCAAGGAGGCACGGGTGGCGCTGCTGACCCGCATTACGGGACCGCGCGATCTGGACCGGCTCACCCCGGAGCAGCTGGACCGGCTGGCCGCCGAGATCCGGACATTTCTGGTGGACGAGGTCTCCAAGACCGGCGGACACCTGGGGCCGAACCTCGGTGTGGTCGAGCTGACGATCGCTCTCCACCGTGTCTTCGAGTCGCCGAAGGACAAGGTCCTTTTCGACACCGGACACCAGAGTTACGTGCACAAGCTGCTCACGGGCCGTCAGGACTTCACGAAGCTGAAGATGAAGGGCGGCCTGTCCGGCTACCCCTCGCGCGCCGAGTCCGAGCACGACGTCATCGAGAACTCGCACGCCTCGACCGTCCTCGGCTGGGCCGACGGCCTAGCCAAGGCCAACGAGGTCCTCAAGAAGGAGGACCACCACGTCGTCGCCGTCATCGGTGACGGAGCCCTCACCGGCGGCATGGCCTGGGAGGCGCTGAACAACATCGCCGTCGCCAAGGACCGCCCGCTCGTCATCGTCGTCAACGACAACGAGCGTTCGTACGCCCCGACCATCGGCGGCCTCGCGAACCACCTCGCCACGCTGCGCACGACCGACGGTTACGAGCGGTTCCTCGCCCGCGGCAAGGACATCCTGGAGCGCACGCCCGTCCTCGGGAAGCCGCTCTACGAGACCCTGCACGGCGCGAAGAAGGGCCTCAAGGACTTCATCGCCCCGCAGGGCATGTTCGAGGACCTCGGCCTGAAGTACGTCGGCCCGATCGACGGCCACGACATCGAGGCCCTGGAGTCCGCGCTCCAGCGCGCCAAGCGCTTCGGCGGCCCCGTCATCGTCCACTGCCTGACTGAGAAGGGCCGCGGATACCAGCCTGCCCTCGCCGACGAGGCGGACCGCTTCCACGCCGTCGGCAAGATCCACCCCGACACCGGCCTGCCGATCGCCTCATCGGGCGTCGACTGGACCTCGGTGTTCGGCGAGGAGATGGTCAAGCTCGGCAAGGAGCGCGAGGACATCGTCGCGATCACGGCCGCCATGCTCCAGCCGGTCGGCCTCGACCGGTTCGCGAAGGCCTTCCCCGACCGGGTGTACGACGTCGGGATCGCCGAGCAGCACGGCGCGGTCTCCGCGGCGGGCCTCGCCACCGGCGGCCTGCACCCCGTGTTCGCGGTGTACGCGACGTTCCTCAACCGGGCCTTCGACCAGGTCCTGATGGACGTCGCCCTGCACAAGTGCGGCGTCACCTTCGTCCTGGACCGCGCGGGCATCACCGGCACCGACGGCGCATCGCACAACGGCATGTGGGACATGTCGATCCTCCAGTGCGTCCCCACGCTGCGGATCGCCGCCCCGCGCGACGCCGACCAGGTCCGCGCCCAGCTGCGCGAGGCCGTCGAGGTCGACGACGCGCCCACCGTCGTCCGCTTCTCCAAGGGCGCGGTCGGCCCGGCGGTCAAGGCCGTGGGCAAGGTCGGCGGCATGGACGTACTGCGCAAGCCGGCCGACACCACGACGGACGTGCTGCTCGTCTCGGTCGGCGCGCTCGCGCCGATGTGCCTGGAGATCGCCGATCTCCTCGACAAGCAGGGCATCACCACGACCGTCGTCGACCCGCGCTGGGTCAAGCCGGTCGACGAGGCGCTCGCGCCGCTCGCCGAGCAGCACCGCGTCGTCGTCACCGTCGAGGACAACAGCCGCGCCGGCGGTGTCGGCTCCGCGATCGCCCAGGCGCTGCGGGACGCGGGAGTCGACGTACCGCTGCGCGACTTCGGCATCCCGCCGCGCTTCCTCGACCACGCCTCCCGCAAGGAGGTCATGGCCGAGATCGGCCTGACGGCCCCGGACATCGCCCGCCAGGTGACGGGACTGGTCGCAAAGCTGGACGGCCGTCTGGAGGACGAACCGGCCGAGGCCGCGCGCGACTGACGCCCCTTCACGGCTCTTCACGTACGAAGAGAAGGCCCGCCCCGAGCACACGCTCGGGGCGGGTCTTTTCGTTTCGATCCTCCAAAAGGGTCAACTCGCAGGGCCAGTACGCATACCGGTCGGTGCCTCCCATCGGGTGAAACTGGGCGGCGGTCCTCGTGGGAACTGACCGGTTCACTCACGATCATGACTGAAACTCGCTCACTTCAAGGTTGGGCGAACAGCCGACAGTCGGAGGTACGCCGGTGAGTACGCAGCACGACCCAGGACCAGCCAAAGAGGGCATGTTCCGCACCAAGACGGTCGAGCAGTCGATCCGCGACACGGAGGAGCCGGAGCACAAGCTCAAGAAATCCCTCTCCGCGCTGGACCTGACGGTCTTCGGAGTCGGTGTCATCATCGGCACCGGCATCTTCGTCCTTACGGGCAAGGTGGCCAAGGAGACGGCCGGCCCCGCGACGGCCCTCGCCTTCGTCGCCGCCGGCGTCGTCTGCGCCCTTGCCGCGCTCTGTTACGCCGAGTTCGCCTCCACCGTCCCGGTCGCCGGTTCGGCGTACACCTTCTCGTACGCCTCGCTCGGCGAGCTGGTCGCCTGGACCATCGGCTGGGACCTGGTCCTCGAATTCGCGCTGGGCACGGCGGTGGTGGCGGTCGGCTGGTCCGGCTATGTCCGCTCGCTGATGGACAACGTCGGCTGGACCATGCCCGAAGCGCTCTCCGGGCCCGAAGCGGCCGACGGATTCGGCTTCGACCTGCTGGCATTCGTCCTGGTGCTGCTGCTCACGGCCATCCTGGTGGTCGGGGTGAAGCTGTCCGCACGGGTCACCGCGGTCGTCGTCGCCATCAAGGTGGGCGTGGTCCTGATCGTGATCATCGCGGGTTCCTTCTTCATCAAGGCCGACAACTACTCGCCCTTCGTCCCCGACGCCGTACAACAGCCCGCCGGAGCGGGTCTCGACGCCCCACTGGTCCAGCTGATCTTCGGTTACGAGCCGACGAACTTCGGCGTCATGGGCATCTTCACGGCCGCCTCCGTCGTCTTCTTCGCCTTCATCGGGTTCGACGTCGTGGCCACCGCCGCCGAGGAGACCAAGCTGCCGCAGCGGGACATGCCGCGCGGCATCCTCGGCTCGCTCCTCATCTGCACGGTGCTCTACGTCGCAGTGTCGCTCGTGGTCACCGGCATGCAGCACTACAGCGAACTGTCCGTCAGTGCCCCGCTGGCGGACGCCTTCAAGTCTGTCGGACACCCCTTCTACGCCGGTGTCATCAGCTTCGGCGCCGCCGTCGGCCTCACCACGGTCTGCATGATCCTGCTGCTCGGCCAGACCCGCGTCTTCTTTGCGATGAGCCGCGACGGCCTGCTCCCGCGGTTCTTCTCCGTCACGCACCCGAAGTACGGCACCCCCTACCGCCCGACCATCCTGCTCGGGGTGGTCATCGCGATCATCGCGGGCTTCACCAGCCTCGAAGAGCTCGCGACACTGGTGAACATCGGCACGCTCTTCGCGTTCGTCGTCGTCGCCCTCGGCGTGATCGTCCTGCGCCGGACCCGGCCCGACCTGCACCGGGCGTTCCGCACCCCGTTGGTGCCGCTGGTTCCGATCCTCTCGGTGGCCGCCTCGGTCTGGCTGATGCTCAATCTGCCGGCCGAGACGTGGCTGCGGTTCGGCATCTGGATGGCGCTGGGTTACGTCGTGTACTTCGTGTACAGCCGCGGCCACAGCCGCCTCGGCCGCGTGGGCGACGACGCCAAGTACTAGTAGCTGTCGGGACCGGCCTTTTCCGGCCAATCCGGTTCCGCAGGCACACCCCGGCTCCGTATGTCCCGTTTCGGCGTGGACTGCGGAGCCGGATAGCTTGGCTCGCATGCTCACGCGGCCGCCGCTTCCGTCACCGTCCGTGTCCGCGCCGGCCGTGCCCCGCCCGAGGCAGGCCCCCGGCGCCCGGCCCGCCGCGCCCCCGTACTGGCGGAGCCTGCTGCCCGCCCTGGCGCTGCTGGCCCTCCTCACCCGCCTCCCGTCCTTCCGCCACCCCCTGTGGAACCCGGACGAGGGGTATCTCGCCGTACAGGCAAGGATGCTGGCCGACGGGGGAGTGCTCTACGACACGGTCGTGGACCGCAAACCGCCCCTGCTGCCCTGGCTCTACGAGAGCGCCTTCGCGCTCTTCGGCGACGAGTCGCTGCTGCCTCTCCAGCTCTGCGCGGCCGCCGCCCAGCTCATCACCGCGGCGCTGCTCGCCTCGATCGCCCGCCGCCGCTGGGGTGACGCGGCGGGGCGCACGGCCGGCGCCCTCTACCTGCTCATCTCCATCGGGCTCAACCCGCAGGACGCACAGGCGGCGACGTTCGAGGTCTTCATACTGCCGTTCACGGTGGCGGCGATCTGGTGCGCGGACCGGGGCCGCTGGTGCGGCGCGGGCGTGGCGGTCGCGGCGGCGTTCCTGACGAAGCAGACGGGCGGCGCCGTCCTCGCCCCGGTCCTGTGGCTGCTGTGGCAGAACGCACCGGCCCGAAGCGCCCTGTTCCGTACTGCCTTCGGCTTCTGCCTGCCCGTGCTGTACGCCGCGCTGCTCACCGGGCCGCACCGCTTCCTCTTCTGGACGGTCACCGGCTCAGCGGCGTACGCCTCCTTCACCGGCTCGGAACTCCACGTCCTGTTCCGGGCTCTGGCGAACACGCTGCTCCTCGCCTTCGCCTGCGCCGGGCTCATCCCTCCGGTCCTGCGCGCACTGCGCGTGGCCAGGACCGGCGCGGCCGACCTGTGGCTGTGGCTCCTCACCGCGGCCGGCGCGGTGATCCTCGGATTCCACTTCTTCGGCCACTACTACCTCCAGCTCATGCCGCCGCTCGCGCTGCTGGCCACGGCCGCGCTCCAGGTCCTCCCGGCCCGGCGAGCGGCCGGGGCGGTCCTGACCTCTGCGTGCACGTGCGCGGTGTTCCTGGCGTGGGGGCTGCTGGCGCCCCGGCCCGAACTCGCGCACGTACAGAAGGTCGCGAAGGCGGTGAAGGTACGGACCGAACCTCAGGACCGCGTCCTCGTCTGGGGGATACACCCCGAGGCCTACTGGCTCGCCGACCGCGCACCCGCCAGCCGCTACCTCACGGCGGGCCTGCTCACCAACTACAGCGGCGGCCGCAACGGCCCGCAGGTCGGCGAGAAGTACGCGATGGCGGGCGCCTGGCCCGTCTTCCGCGGCGAAATGGCGGCGCGGCCCCCGGCCCTGATCGTCGACGACTCACGCGGGAAGCCCTACGCGCCGGAGCGGGTGCCGACGCTGCGCAGGCTGCTGGCGGGGGAGTACGAGGAGCTGACGACGGTCGACGGAGCGGTGCTCTACGTACGCTCCCCTTCGGCGTCGTCCGCGCCGCCCCGCTGAGGCCGCACGGTGCGCGGCCCCGCGCACCGAGCGCCGTACGCCTCCACGCGCCGTCTGAGCTCCCGGTCGGCGGTGACGACGAGCACGGACCCGCCCCTGCCCGTCTCCTCCGCGACCACCTCGACGATACGGTCGTCGCCGCTGCCGGGCGCGGACTCGACCCGTACGCCGGGCACGGAGGCCACGTCACGGGCGGCGCCCTCGACGACGAGGACGACGGCGAGGGGGCCGGGCAGCGCGGGGTGGCCGGGGATGCCCTCCTCGGCGTACACCTGGAGGTGGTCGCGCAGGCGCTCGGCGGCTCCGCGGCGGTCGCGCCACCAGCCGTCGGGCACAGATCCGACGACATTGGCAGCGTCCACGACAACCAGAGTTCTCATACCATCCTCATAGCACGAGCGCGACGCGTGAGGCAGTCGCCACCAGGCAAAACGCTATGCTTGTTCGATACCACGGAGATCCGAAAAGCCGATGTACAGAAGGTTGGCCTGACGCCATGAGGCCGCGGAGCGCGCGTAAGACCGAGCGAATTTCCCCGTCCCCCTCGGGCCCGTCGGCCCCCCCGCCCGCGACCGGCCCAGGGACCGGCCGCTGGCTTCTGCGCGGCAAGGACGACCGGCTCACCGCCTACGCCCCCACGGAGGGCGGACTGCTGCGCTGGACGGAGGCCGCCCCGGGCGGCCCCGACTGGACCGGCCCCCAGTTCTTCCCGGCCCCCGGCATCGAGCACCTCGTCCTCGCCCAGGGACCCGACGGTTACGTGCACCTCATCGGCCGCCGCGAGAGGGGCGACACCGTAGACATCGTGCACGCCATCCAGTACCAGACGGGCCGCCCGCTGACCGCCTGGCACTCCCTCGGCAACCCCTACAAGACGGCCGAGCGCGGCCTCAAGGTCGGCATCCCGGCCGTCACCGTCAACACGGCGGGCTCGGTGCACGTCTTCGTACGCAACGCGGGGCGCGGCATGCAGATGCGCCGTCAGGCCGCGAACGGCAAGTGGGAGGGCTGGAAGGACCTGAGGGGCAGCAAGGCCCACGACGCTCCGGTGGCAGTGGCCACGGCCTCCGGCACGGTGGAGCTGCTGGTCCCGGCGGAGGGCAGGACACTGCGCTGGACGCAGGAGAAGCCCGGCGGCGACCTGACGCAGGCGGACGACATCCCGCTCGCCCCGGCGATCCGTACGGTCACCGGCCTGGAGACCGCCGACGACATCGTCACGTACTACTGGAACGACCCGGACTCCAAGGGCATCACCGCCCACCGCCCCGGCGACACAACCATCCCTCTGTCCGGCAGCCCTGCGGACAGCCCGGTGGCCGCCCTGCGCGCCGAGATCGGCGGTCACGACTGTACGGTCCTGGCCCATCGCGGCGGCGACGGCCGGCCCGTGCTGGCGGCCTGCGTGACGCACGCCGAGGGCGACGGCGTGTGGTGGACCGCGACGGGCGAGGAATGCCTGGGCGCACCGGCGCTGGCGGTCGACGCGACGGGCCGCGTGGTCCTCGCGGTCATCGGCCGGGACGGCGCGCTGCACGTGGCCCGGCAGAAGCCGGAGGAGGAGGGCCTGGCCCTGGCGGCCTGGTCCCGCGTCTGAGCACACGTCTCCCCGGTACTTCTCCCCGACGAACCGAGCCCGGCACACCTTTCGGTGCGCCGGGCTCGGTCACGTACGGCAGAAGGTTACGCGGGGACGCTCGCGACGCCCTGCGCCAGGAACTTCTTGCCGTTCACGCGCTCCGAGTAGCCCTCACGGTCCAGGTACGGCGTGATGCCGCCCAGGTGGAAGGGCCAGCCGGCGCCCGTGATCAGGCAGAGGTCGATGTCCTGCGCCTCGGCGACGACACCCTCCTGAAGCATGAGCCCGATCTCCTGCGCCACAGCCTCCATGACGCGGGTACGGACCTGCTCCTCCGTCAGGACGCTGTCGCCCTGCTTGAGGAGAGCGGCGACCTCGGGGTCCAGCTCGGGCTTGGCCCCGTTCTCGGCGGAGTAGACGTAGAAGCCGCGCTTGCCGGCCTTGACCACAGCGGCCAGGTTCGGCGACACCGTGAAGCGCTCCGGGAAGGCGCGGTTCAGGGTCTCCGACACGTGCAGACCGATGGCCGGGCCGACCAGCTCGAGCAGCACCAGCGGGGACATCGGCAGACCGAGGGGCTCGACGGCCTTCTCGGCGACCGCGACCGGGGTGCCCTCGTCGATGGTGTTCTGGATCTCGCCCATGAAGCGGGTGAGGATGCGGTTCACCACGAACGCCGGGGCGTCCTTGCAGAGCACCGCGGTCTTCTTCAGCTTGCGCGCGACACCGAAGGCCGTGGCCAGCGAGGCGTCGTCGGTCTGCTCGCCGCGCACGATCTCCAGGAGCGGCAGGATCGCGACGGGGTTGAAGAAGTGGAAGCCGACGACCCGCTCGGGGTGCTTCAGCTTCGACGCCATCTCGGAGACCGACAGCGAGGAGGTGTTGGTGGCGAAGATCGCGTGCGCCGGAGCGACCGCCTCGACCTCCGCGAACACCTGCTGCTTGACGCCCATCTCCTCGAACACGGCCTCGATGATGAAGTCGGCGTCGGAGAAGCCCTCCGCCTTGTCCAGCACACCCGAGACGAGACCCTTGAGACGGTTGGCCTTGTCCTGGTTGATACGGCGCTTGCCGAGCAGCTTGTCGATCTCGGCGTGGACGTAGCCCACACCCTTGTCGACGCGCGCCTGGTCGATGTCCGTCAGTACGACCGGTACCTCCAGGCGGCGCAGGAAGAGCAGCGCCAGCTGCGAGGCCATCAGGCCGGCGCCGACGACGCCCACCTTGGTGACCGGGCGCGCCAGCGACTTGTCCGGCGCACCGGCGGGACGCTTCGCGCGCTTCTGGACCAGGTTGAAGGCGTAGATGCCGCTGCGCAGCTCCCCGCCCATGATCAGGTCCGCCAGCGCGGTGTCCTCGGCGTCGAAGCCGGCGCCCAGGTCGCCGTCCTTCGCCGCCGCGATGATCTCCAGCGCGCGGTACGCCGCCGGGGCAGCCCCGTGCACCTTGGAGTCCGCGATCGCCTTGCCGCGCGCCACGGCCTGGTCCCAGGCCTCGCCGCGGTCGATCTCCGGGCGTACGACCTGAAGCTCGCCGCGCAGCACGGAGGCCGTCCAGATCAGCGACTGCTCCAGGAAGTCCGCGCCCTCGAAGATCGCGTCGGCGATCCCGAGCTCGTAGACCTGCTTGCCCTTGAGCTGCTTGTTCTGGTTGAGCGAGTTCTCGATGATGACCGAAACCGCGCGGTCCGCGCCGATCAGGTTCGGCAGCAGCGCGCAGCCGCCCCAGCCCGGAACCAGGCCGAGGAAGACCTCGGGCAGCGAGAAGGCGGGAAGCGCGGCAGAGACGGTGCGGTAGGTGCAGTGCAGGCCGGCCTCGACGCCGCCGCCCATCGCCGCGCCGTTGTAGTACGCGAAGGACGGGACGGCGAGACCGGACAGACGGCGGAAGACGTCGTGGCCGCCCTTGCCGATCGCCAGCGCGTCCTCGTGCCGCTTCAGCAGCTCGACGCCCTTGAGGTCGGCGCCGACCGCGAAGATGAACGGCTTGCCGGTGAGGCCGACGCCGACGATGGAGCCCTCGGCGGCCTCCTTCTCGACCTGGTCGATGGCGGTGTTCAGGTTCGCCAGCGACTGCGGGCCGAAGGTGGTCGGCTTGGTGTGGTCGAAGCCGTTGTCCAGCGTGATCAGCGCGAACCTGCCCGCGCCACCGGGCAGTTCGAAGTGCCGTACGTGGGCACTGGTGACGACCTCGTCCGGGAACAGCTCGGCCGCACCCTTCAAAAGCTCAGCGGTGGTGCTCACTTGCTGCCTCCGGCGTCCTTGTGGTTCGGGTTTTCCCAGATCACGGTGGCGCCCATGCCGAAGCCGACGCACATCGTGGTGAGGCCGTAGCGGACCTCCGGCTGCTCCTCGAACTGGCGGGCCAGCTGAGTCATCAGACGCACGCCGGAGGAGGCCAGCGGGTGACCGTAGGCGATCGCGCCGCCGTACTGATTGACGCGGGCGTCGTCGTCGGCGATGCCGTAGTGCTCCAGGAACGCGAGGACCTGGACGGCGAACGCCTCGTTGATCTCGAAGAGGTTGATGTCCTCGATCGACAGACCGGCCTTCGCGAGGGCCTTCTCGGTCGCCGGGATCGGGCCGTAGCCCATGACCTCGGGCTCCACGCCGGCGAAGGCGTACGAGACGAGGCGCATCTTCACCGGGAGGTCGTGCTCGCGGGCGAAGTCCTCGGAGGCGATGATCGAGGCGGTGGCGCCGTCGTTGAGACCGGCCGCGTTACCGGCGGTGACGTTGCCGTGGACGCGGAACGGCGTCTTCAGGCTCGCCAGCGACTCCAGCGTGGTGCCCGGACGCATCGGCTCGTCGGCGGTGACCAGGCCCCAGCCGGTCTCGCCGACGTCCGCGTTGGTACGGCGCACCGAGACCGGCACCAGGTCCTGCTGGATCTTGCCGCCGGCGTACGCCTTGGCGGCCTTCTCCTGCGAGCGCACGGCGTACTCGTCGGCGCGCTGCTTGGTGATGCTCGGGTAGCGGTCGTGCAGGTTCTCGGCGGTCATGCCCATGAACAGGGCGGACTCGTCGACCAGCTTCTCGCTGACGAACCGCGGGTTCGGGTCGACGCCCTCGCCCATGGGATGGCGGCCCATGTGCTCGACACCACCGGCGATCACGGCGTCGTACGCCCCGAAGGCGATCGAACCGGCCGTCGCGGTGACGGCGGTCAGCGCACCGGCGCACATGCGGTCGATGGAGTAGCCCGGTACGGACTGCGGCAGACCGGCGAGGATGCCGGCGGTACGGCCGAGGGTCAGGCCCTGGTCACCGATCTGCGTGGTCGCGGCGATGGCGACCTCGTCGATCTTCGCGGGGTCGAGGCCGGGGTTGCGGCGCAGCAGCTCCCGGATGGCCTTCACGACGAGATCGTCGGCGCGGGTCTCGTGGTAGATGCCCTTCGGGCCCGCCTTGCCGAACGGGGTGCGGACGCCGTCGACGAAGACGACATCCCTGACGGTACGAGGCACGATTGGCTCTCCTCCAGGGTGCGGGGTGGCACTGCTGCACGTCGGGGCACGCCGCGAGGGCGTGCTGCGTACCGCCATGCTACTTGCGGGTAACCAAGCTGCCCACCCCCCACGGCGGGAGCGGCGAACGTCACACGACGAAGCCCCCGGCCGAGGGCGGCCGGGGGCTTGATTTCAGGTGGCTGCGATCAGGTGGCCGCCGTCACGGCCAGCGCCTTGGTCAGCAGTGGCGAGACCTGCTCCACCTGCCACGGGCGAGCGCCGTACGAAGCCAGCGAAGCCGCCACCGCGTCCTGTGTCGCGTCCTTCGGGGGCTCCCAGCAGACCCGGCGCACCGTGTCCGGGGTGATCAGGTTCTCCTGGGGCATGTTCAGCTCCTCGGCGAGCGCGGAGACGGCTGCCCGCGCGGCCGACAGGCGTGCTGCCGCCGCCGGATCCTTGTCCGCCCAGGAACGCGGCGGGGGCGGGCCGGTCACGGCCGCTCCGGGCTGCGGAAGCTCCGAGTCCGGCAGCGCCCTGGCGCGGTCGACGACTCCCTGCCACTGCTCCAGCTGCCGGCGCCCCATGCGATGGCCGAAACCGGGCAACACGGACAGCGCCTGTACGTTCAGCGGTACGGCCAGCGCCGCCTCGACGATCGCGGTGTCGCTGAGCACCTTGCCGGGCGACACGTCACGCCGCTGGGCGATCCGGTCGCGGGCGTTCCACAGCTCCCGCACGATCGCCATCTGCCGCCGGCGGCGCACCTTGTGCATCCCCGACGTACGGCGCCAGGGGTCCTTGCGGGGCGGCGCGGGAGGGGCCGACGCGATGGCGTCGAACTCCTGCCGGGCCCACTCCAGCTTCCCCTGCCGGTCGAGCTCCTTCTCCAGCGCGTCCCGCAGGTCGACGAGCAGCTCCACGTCGAGTGCGGCGTAGCGCAACCAGGGCTCGGGCAGCGGGCGGGTGGACCAGTCGACCGCGGAGTGGCCCTTCTCCAGGGCGTATCCGAGGACGGACTCGACCATCGCGCCCAGGCCTACGCGCGGGAATCCCGCGAGGCGGCCCGCCAGCTCGGTGTCGAACAGCGACGTGGGAACCATGCCTATTTCGCGCAGGCACGGAAGATCCTGCGTGGCGGCGTGGAGGATCCACTCGCTGCCGGCGAGGGCTTCTCCCAGGCCGGAGAGGTCGGGGCAGCCGACCGGATCGATGAGCGCGCTGCCCGCGCCTTCGCGGCGCAGCTGTACGAGGTAGGCCCGCTGGCCGTACCGGTATCCGGACGCCCGCTCGGCGTCGACGGCCACGGGGCCGGTGCCACGGGCGAAAGCCGCGACGACTTCGTCGAGGGCCTCTTGCGTGGCAACCACCGGCGGAATGCCTTCGCGAGGCTCCAACAAGGGAATCGGCGCCGTCTCGACGTCGACCGGGGGGGCGCCCCCGGGGTTTCGCAGGTCTGGCTCTGCTGCGGTCTCTTGGGCGTCGGTCACGTGTAAAGGGTATCTGTACGAGCGAACGCCTGACCTGCACTCGTCCTCGAAGGCACGGGTGACCTGCGAAAACCAGTCTCAGTAGGTCTCATCACATCGCGGTGGTTCCCGCGCCGGAGTGGCCTGAATGTGCCCTCGGCGCCCGATATCCTCACGCGAGCGGTGCCGCCCGGCGTTGCGGCACCCGATCCGGCATAGTCCCGATCAGGGATGGCCGAGCGGCGGAACACGGCACAGAATCGGTGCTGCGGGTAGTTCGATTAGGCTGACGAGAGCCATGCCCCACACATCTCTCCGCGAAGCGGTCCGCGCGTACCTTCACCTCATACGTGAACGTGATGAGCCGATCGGACGGCGTGAGCTGAGGCGGTGCGAAAGCGTGCTTCTCCAGCTCGACCGACACTTTCCCGGCCGCCGGTGCGACAGCATCACGACGTCCGATCTTGCCGACTTCTTGCTACGGTCCGGACGGAATCTGCGTAGGCAGCGGCTTCGGTAGAGGCAAGGTCTACCGGTGGGCCCTGAATCAGTTCTTCGGGTACGCGCCCGGCCCGGGGTGGACGCACGACAGGGTGCGTGTCCCTACACCGATGATTCGGCCTCGCAGGGGCTGGGGAGAGTTGCCCGAAGACCCACTTATGGTCGCTGCCCGTCAGCTGCGCGATGAACGCCTCCGAGGTCAGCGGTTCATCTCACTCCGCCCGTACGACGATCGCAAATGACGTACGGAGACGTCTGAAGGACTTGTGTCCGCTTCGGCCGGTGTGACTCATGCAGTCGACGTCCACGGCCGCAGAATCCGTCGAGGGCGTCGCCTCCCAACCACACCCGCCGATGCACTGTGCCTCGTACGTGATGTCGGTGTCGGGGTGCTCTGTGATCTTGTGCAGGACGTAGCGGTACGCCGCGCGCAGGCTCGTCATCGGTGCTCCATCGGGTGGTTGCGGATCTCCGCACTCGTTTCGAACGCCTTGCTGTCGTCCCCGCGCCGTCGTGCGGCATTCAGCTCCTTTATGAGCGCGGCGCACACTCCACAGCCTGCCGCCGGATTGGCTTCGTACAGCCAATCGTCGGTAGGCAGCTCCACGTGGGCCGTCTGGTAGCGCGTTGGCTCGCTCATGCAATTGCACGTTAGAGACGACTGGGGTGCGCGCTCCACTGCCTTGCACGGATTTGCACGTCAACTCCTCGTGCACGCCAATGACTTGACGACTGCCCAGTGAGGCATGAAGCTCGTGCAAGTCTGAGCAAGCACCCAGAGCGCGGGAGGCTGGCATGTCCGTCGAATTCGTTGGCATCGACCCCGACACCGATCGTGATCACTGCCCCACGGTGTGGGCTGACGCTGAGGCGCAGGAGATCTTGCTTCAAGGCTGGAAACCCGACGCGGCGACGAAGGCGCGGTGCGAGGCGACCAGCCCGGCCAACGGCGGGGTACCCGAGAGCGAAGCGATCATCCGGATTCCGGCCCGGATGGTGCCCATGATCAGGGAGGCGTGCGATGCCGTCGAACGTGCCCGCGTTCGCTGAGCTGCTGGGCCGATGCCAGCGGTCCGCCGTCCACCTGGAGATGCGCGACTCGTACGCAAGCACAGAACGATTCGAGGCGTGGAAGCGCGGGGAACGCATCGACTGGGCCCACCGCGAGTCGTGGTGGCACCCGTACGACCAGATGATTGCCGACGCCGTCGCCCGTGGTGTCGTTGTTCGCCGTGCGCGCATCGTCTCCGAACCGGTCAGCGAGTACATCCGGTGGGAGCACTACGTCACCCACGCCAACGTAACGGCTGGCGAACAGGTGCGCTGGCTCCCAAGGCGGATGGCAACCGGCCTCGCGCTGCCGGGCAACGACTTCTGGGCGTTCGATGATGCACTGCTGCGCGTGCACCACTTTTCGGGTGACGGCGATGTGGTTGAGGACGAGATCACGGACGACCCCGCCACGGTGAAACTCTGCGTCACGGCGTTCGAGAGCGTGTGGGAGCAGGCCATCCCGCACCAGGACTACCGCATCTGAAGGAAATGACCAGCTCATGCCCCCGCACCCATCTGCGAGCGTCCGGCGGGCGCGTGAAACCATCGCCGCCCGACTGCGAGACCTGCGTCTGGACGCCGGGATCACCGGGCGTGAGCTGGCCGTCAGATGCGAGTGGTCCGAGTCGAAGACGTCGCGCATCGAGAACGCCCGCACCCCGCCCTCAGACGCTGACATCCGGGTTTGGTGCAAGGCGTGCGGCACCGACGACCAGGCGGCCGACCTGGTCGCGGCCAACCGGCAGTCCTCCGACGCGTATGTCCAGTGGAGGCGCCTTCAGCGCACCGGGCTGCGACGGTTGCAGGAGTCCGGCGCCAGCCTCTACCAGCGCACTGGGGGCTTCCGCGTGTACTGCTCAGACGTCGTCCCGGGCTTCCTTCAAACCCCGGGCTACGCCACCTCCTTGCTCTCCTCGATCGCAACCTTCCGGGGCACGCCGGACGATGTGAGCGACGCGGTCGCGGCACGCATGAAACGCAACAGCGTCGTCCGGGAGGCCAACCACCGGTTTTCCATCCTCCTGGAGGAATCAGTACTCCGGTACCGCATCGGGGACGCCGAGACGATGGCCGCTCAGCTCGGGCACCTCCTGACCGTCATGGCGCTCCCCCGCGTGGCCATGAGCGTCATCCCTTTCACAGCCCAGCGAGCCGTGTGGCCGATGCCGACGTTCACCATCTTCGACGACGAACGCGTACACGCCGACTCTCTGGACGCTGCCGCCACCCTGACGCAGCCCAGCCAGGTCAACCTTTACGCGCGGGCCTTCGGCCGCCTCTCGGAGAGCGCTGTACGCGGTGCCGCTGCCCGTGCCCTCGTAGCCGATGCCCTCGGGGCTTTGGATGCCTGAAGGCGGATGCCCCGAGGCCGCCGCCGGGGGCGTGGAGCGCGCGTTCGTTCCCCTGTCGTTCGCGTGACCTTGTGATGAATCGATCGTTGTTAGATATCAACGGGCTTTCGGGGGGTGCGCGGGGATGGCGGGTGATGGGGTGTCGATCGTGCGGACCGCGACGTGCACGATCACTGCCGCCTGCGAGGATGCGGGTGGTCGTCCGCTGACCCGGGCAGAACTGGTGGCGCGGGTGGGGTGGCTGGCCGCGCTGGTCGCTGAGTGCGGGCAGAGCGTGCTGGACGCGCACTGGGACGATGTGGGCATCGACGCGGTGACCGCGGAATCCGCCCCTGACGGGCGGCGGATGAACCCGCTGGGCTACAAGGCCGCGCAGCAGGTATTCGGTCCGACTCCATTGCCGGCCGGGGTGAAGGGCTCCTCGAGGGTGGCGCAGATGGGTGCGGAGTTGGCGGTGCGCCAGCTGCGCTCGGCTGCCTACCGGCGTGAGACCGTGGATGTGCTGCTGCGTGATGGGCGCCTTGAGGCCTGCGCGGATGCGGTGTGTGCTCGCAATGAGCGCCGTCGCATCGGACGCTTCCTCGATACCTGCCACGCCCTGCCCCTCGGGTTGTTCACCCTGGAGCCGGTTCCGCCGCGTCTCCCGGCACTGGTGCCGTTGAGCGTGGCCGACGCACAGTTCTTCACCGCCCGATGCGGACCCGATGAGCAGTCGGCGACGGCCGCACTTGCGGAGGAGCTAGCCGATCGCGCCACCCATACTGCCGCGCAACGCGCCTACTACCGTGCCCGCGCCTTCGTCCCGGCCGCCCCCGGCGTCGAAGGCGCCCAGGGCCGGGACGGCAGTGCTGCAGGGCTGGAGACGTCGAGCCCGCCAAGGCGGGCGCGGGTGGTGCGTGAGGGCGGGGCGGTGATGGTGCTGCGCCTGCTGCTGCCGACCGTGGCCCTCCCGGCCCGGGCCGACCAGTGGTCGTGGTGCCGTCTGGTCATTCCCGTGCCCGTCCGGTACCGAGCTGGGAGCATCTGCCCGCCGACCTTGCGAGTGGTGGCGGGGAAGGTTCGTGCTGATGTGCCGGTCCGTCTGCCCGCCGTTCCCCAGATGCTGGCGCCCCATCAGCTTCCGGGCCGGGTTTTGGGGGTGGACTGGGGGGTGCGCAGGCTGCTGACGGCGAGTGTTGTGTACGCGATCGCAGGGCCCCATGGCACTCGTCAGGCAGCCACTGATGGACGCCCGTTGTTCTTCCAGAGCGGCGCATTGCAGGGCAAGGCCCGCCGCCTGGGCACCCAAGCCGCCGCCCTGCGCGCGAAGGCCGATCACTATCAGCGAATGCTGGAGACCACCCGAGCAGAGACCGGGGGCACGGTCGGCAGTGGCGGCGTCAGGCGCTTGTACGAGCTCCTGGACCGGGCCCAGGCGCAGGCCGGCGAGCTGGCAGCCAAGCAGGCGGCGATCAATGAGCAGCTTGCCCGCGCTGCGGCCCGCTGGCTGATCACTCAGGCCCAGGCTGCCGGGTGCGACACGATCGCGCTGGAAGACCTCGCGGATCTCGAACACCGCGGCCTCGGTAAACGCACCAACCACCGCTGCAGCCTCGCCTTGCGCGGCAAGACCGCCGAGTATGTGCGCCAAGGGGCCGCCGAGGCAGGTCTGCGCGTGGTGAGCGTACGTGCCCGGGGAACGTCCAGTTCCTGTCCGCGCTGCGACGGGCGCCTGATTCACCGCACCGCGCCGAACGGCCGCTCCGGGCACGCCTGGGCTATCTGCCCCGGTTGCGGACACAGTGCTGACCGTGACCACTGCGCCGCCGAGAAGATCGGCCAACGCGCCCTGCAAACCGAGGCCCCTCGGATGCGTTTGATGCGCACCCGCACTACCCACTTGGTCCGCCGGACACCCCGGCGAGCCGGGCCGGTACGCGTCCGGGGCCCGAAGGTGACCGAGCCAAAGGGCCGCCCCACCCCGCGCAGAGCCGCAGCGGCATCCGCCGCGCTTGCTCCCACTGCTCCCCGCTTTGGTGTCCGTGTCGGCGCCGTAGCGGGTGCTCCAACCGCAGGGCCGGGCGCTTGCCGCCCGGCCACCTCGCCGTCCCTCAATCGCCCTTCCCGGGGCGCGTGGGGGAACCGTCCGGCCAGGCCCCGCCCCAGGACACCGATCCAGGCAGGGGAACAACGACACGCGCCTTACCCGTTCCACGCCATCCGGCTGGACGGCCTGCTCAATGCTTTCCGGACTCGCCTACGCGCCAGCCCGCTCCGCTACTACAGGGACCCGACCGGCCCGCACCGAGCGAAAAAGTCCGGATCGAGCAGGAAAGAGTAAGGCGAAATCCGACGGTATCTGTGTATGAGCGGCGCCCGCCGACGGAACGTTCCGTCGACGGGCGCAGGAGGGTTGTAAACCGGTCAGTGGATGATTCCGGTACGCAGGGCCACCGCCACCATTCCGGCACGGTCGCCCGTGCCGAGCTTGCGCGCGATGCGGGCGAGGTGGCTCTTGACCGTCAGGGCGGAGAGGCCCATCGAGACGCCGATCGCCTTGTTCGACTGGCCTTCCGCGACCAGCCTGAGCACCTCGACCTCACGGCCGGAGAGCTCTCGGTAGCCGCCCGGGTGGCTCGGGGCACCCGGGGGGCGGCGGTGCATTCGGGCGGCCGCGGCGCCGATGGGGGCGGCGCCGGGGCGGGTGGGGTGCCCGATGTTGTTGCGCGTACCGGTGACGACATAGCCCTTGACGCCGCCCGCGAGGGCATTGCGTACGGCGCCGATGTCGTCGGCGGCGGAGAGGGCGAGCCCGTTGGGCCAGCCCGCGGCGCGGGTTTCGGACAGCAGGGTCAGCCCGGAACCGTCGGGCAGATGGACGTCGGCAACGCAGATGTCGCGTGGGCTGCCGACGCGGGGGCGTGCCTCCGCGATGGACGACGCTTCGATGACGTCACGTACTCCAAGGGCCCACAGATGGCGGGTGACGGTGGAGCGGACGCGCGGGTCGGCCACGACGACCATGGCCGTCGGCTTGTTAGGGCGGTAGGCGACCAGGCTTGCGGGCTGCTCGAGGAGAACGGACACCAGGCCTCCTGGGGGAGTGGCGGAACTCGCCGGCTCGGGGTGAAGCCGGGGGGAACCGTGCTGAAGGGTCATCAACCTCTTCGGCAGCAGTGCCGCTCGCCTTTAGGGAAAGATCACGATTTGGTGAGTAACAATTAGGGCAATTCGGACACGTGATCGATCATGTGAAGAATTGACGCCAAACGGCGGGGCGCGGAACACGAAAGAGGACGCGCCTCCTCGGCGCGCCCCCGCCCCGCCTGCTAAGGAGCCTGCGGGCCCCGCCGCTGCGGCAGCGACACCACGCCCGCGTCCAAGGAGCCCGGCCCGTGGGCGGCCACCGGAGGCAGCCCGGCGATCTGCGCCAGCAGGTCGCACCAGGCCGCCAGATGCGCCGCCGTGTCCGGCACCCCGCCGCGCCCCTCGCGGGGCGTCCACGAGGCCCTGATCTCGATCTGCGTGGCAGGCCTGCGCTCGGCGAGACCACCGAAGTAGTACGAGCCGGCCCGTGTCACCGTGCCGCTCGCCTCTGCGTACGACAGGCCGCGTGCCTCCAGCGCGCCCGTCAGCCAGGACCAGCTCACCTCGGGAAGCAGCGGGTCGGCCGCCATCTCCGGCTCCAGTTCCGCCCGTACGAGCGTCACCAGCCGGAAGGTTCCGTGCCAGGCGTCGTGACCCGCCGGGTCGTGCAGGAGCACCAGCCGGCCGTCGGCCAGATCCTCGTCCCCGTGCACGACCGCCGCCTCCAGCGCGTACGAGTACGGCGCGAGCCTCTGCGGCGGGCGGGTCGGGTCCACCTCCAGCTCGGGGCGCAGGCGCGCCGAGCACAGGGCCTCGACCGCCTGACGGAACGCGCGCGGGGTGGAGTCGCCCCCCGCGCCGCCCCTGTCGTCAGCCTCATCCTCATCCGAAAGTCGTCCCTGAGCCGGAGCCATGCGGGGAAGAGTAGGCGGAACGTGAGCCTCGCGCAGGGAAGGACACCCGCCCCGCGACAACCGCTTCGGCCCGCGTGCGAAGATTTGGGCGTGAGTGCCAATGACCGCCGCCCCGTGGGCAGCCCGCAGAGCCAGACGTACGATTCGGCCTTCCTCAAGGCGTGCAGGCGCGAGCCGGTGCCGCACACGCCGGTCTGGTTCATGCGACAGGCGGGGCGTTCGCTGCCGGAGTACCTGAAGGTGCGCGAGGGCATCCCGATGCTCGAGTCGTGCATGCGGCCCGAGCTGGTCACGGAGATCACGCTGCAGCCCGTACGCCGTCACGGCGTCGACGCGGCCATCTTCTTCAGCGACATCGTGGTGCCGCTGAAGGCCATCGGCATCGACCTCGACATCAAGCCCGGCGTCGGTCCGGTGATCGCCGAGCCGATCCGTACGCGGGCCGATCTCGCCCGGCTGCGCGACCTCACGCCGGAGGACGTCACGTACGTCACCGAGGCGATGGGCATGCTCACGGCCGAGCTCGGGTCCACTCCGCTCATCGGATTCGCGGGTGCGCCTTTCACTCTCGCGAGTTACCTCGTGGAGGGCGGTCCCTCACGCAACCACGAGCACACCAAGGCGCTGATGTACGGCGACCCGCAGCTGTGGGCCGATCTGCTGGACCGGCTCGCGGAGATCACCGGCGCCTTCCTGAAGATCCAGATCGAGGCGGGCGCGTCCGCGGTCCAGCTCTTCGACTCCTGGGTCGGCGCGATCGCCCCCGCCGACTACACGCGCTCCGTGATGCCCGCGTCCGCGAAGGTCTTCGACGCGGTGGCGTCGTACGGCGTACCGCGCATCCACTTCGGGGTGGGCACGGGCGAGCTGCTGGGCCTGATGGGCGAGGCCGGCGCGGATGTCGTCGGCGTGGACTGGCGCGTGCCGATGAACGAGGCGGCGCGGCGCGTCGGCCCCGGCAAGGCACTCCAGGGCAACCTCGACCCCGCGGTCCTCTTCTCGACGCCGGACGCGGTCATGGCGAAGACGGACGAGGTGCTGGACGCGGCGGCGGGTCTTGAGGGCCACATCTTCAACCTGGGCCACGGTGTCCTGCCGACGACGGACCCCGACGCGCTGACCCGCCTGACGGAGTACGTCCACACGCGGACGTCGGCGCGCTAGGGGCTGACGCCTGCGGCGGGCCTTTCCCCTACCCGCCCCCTCCCGACCTGGGGCGCTGCCCCAGCCCCCGGTCCTCAAGCGCCGGACGGGCTGGAGGAGCGGGGTCTGGGGCGGAGCCCCTCACGCGGCGGAGCGGCAAAATGTCACAGCGGGAAGGGGCGGGTAGGGGAAGAGCCCGCCGCAGGCGACCGCACCCTACGCGCCACCCGCCCGCACCGCCGCCACCGCCTTGCGTGCCGCGACCAGGACCGGGTCCCACACCGGCGAGAACGGCGGGGCGTACCCGAGATCCAGCGCCGTCATCTGCTCCACCGTCATGCGGGCGTGCAGAGCCACCGCCGCGATGTCGACCCGCTTCCCCGCCCCCTCCCGCCCCACGATCTGCACGCCGAGCAGTCGGCCCGTACGCCGCTCCGCCGTCATCTTCACCGTCATCGGGGACGCCCCCGGGTAGTACCCCGCCCGGCTCGTCGACTCGATCGTCGCCGTCACGAACTGGAGCCCCTCCGCCCGCGCGTCCTTCTCCCGCAGACCCGTTCGCGCGATCTCCAGGTCGCAGACCTTGCTGACCGCCGTACCGACGACACCCGGGAACGTCGCATAGCCGCCCCCGACGTTCGAACCGATCACCTGGCCGTGCTTGTTCGCGTGCGTTCCGAGGGCGATGTGACGCCGGCGGCCCGAGACGAGGTCGAGCACCTCCACGCAGTCGCCGCCCGCCCAGATGTTGTCGTGGCCCACGACGCGCATCGACAGGTCGGTGACCAGTCCGCCGTACGACCCGACCGGCAGGCCCGCGTCCCGCGCCAGCGTGGTCTCCGGCTCGACGCCGATGCCGAGGACGACCACGTCCGCCGGGTAGGTGTCCGCGTCCGTGGCGACCGCCCGGACACGGCCGTCGTCGCCGGTGAGGACCTTGGTGACCTCGGCGCCGGAGACGGTGGTGATGCCCATGCCGTTCATCGCGTCGTGGACGAGCCGGCCCATGTCCGGGTCGAGAGTGGCCATCGGCTGTTCGCCCCGGTTCAGGACGGTCACCTCGTACCCGCGGCCGACCAGCGCCTCCGCCATCTCGACGCCGATGTAACCCGCCCCGACGACGACCGCGCGCCGCCCCTTCGTCCGCTCCAGCGTGTCGATCAGCGCCTGGCCGTCGCCGAGGGTCTGCACGCCGTGCACGCCCGGAGCGTCGATGCCGGGCAGGGGCGGGCGTACGGGCCGGGCGCCGGTCGCGACGACCAGCTTGTCGAAGCCGGTCCACGACTCGGCGCCCGATTCGAGATCGCGCGAGCGGACCCGGCCGCCCGCCGCGTCGATCTCGGTGACCTCGGTGCGGATCCGCAGGCCGATGTCGCGCGCGCGGTGCTCCTCGGGCGTACGGGCGATGAGTTCGTCCCGCTCCGAGACGGCTCCGCCGACCCAGTACGGGATGCCGCAGGCCGAGTACGACGTGAAGTGGCCGCGCTCGAAGGCCACGATCTCCAGCTCGTCCGGGCCCTTGAGCCTGCGGGCCTGCGATGCGGCGGACATCCCCGCCGCATCGCCGCCGATGACCACCAGTCGCTCCGCCGCTGCCATGCGTGTCCCCTCGGTCGGTCCGTACTTCCGCAGGACACGCTAAGCGTTACGGGGTCACTCCTGCGGCTGCGGTTTCTCCTGCGGCGCCCCGGCCGGCGCGAGGGCCGGTGTCTGCCGCTGCGGCAGGCGGCCGCGCAGCAGCCGCCACAGGACGTACAGCAGCGCGATCGTCGCCGCGAAGGGGGCCACCGCGCCGAGCGCCATCGCGACCCACTTCAGGGTCGTGACGAACGCGTCCCAGCCGCCGCCGAGCGCGTCCAGGAAGCCGGGGTCGTCGTCCTCCTTGGCGGCCTCCGCCGCCTCGGGCTCGGAGAGTTCGAGCGTGATGGTCGCCATGGTCGTACGGTCCTTCAGTGACGCCTGCTGGGCCAGCAGCGCCTCCAGCTCCGTCTGACGGGTGTTCAGCTCGCCTTCCAGCATGACCACATCGCTGATCCTGGTGGCCCGGTCCATCATGTCCCGCACCCGCGCGACACTGGTCCGCTGCGACTTGATGCGGCTCTCGACGTCCACCACCTGCTCGGTGACGTCCTTGGCGTCGGCCTTGCGGTTGAGGAGCTTGCCGGTGCCGGCGAGTTCCTTCAGTACGCCGTCGTACTCCTCCTGCGGGACGCGCAGCACGATGCGGGAGTATATGTGGCTGTCGTCGATCCGCTCGGTGGTCTCGTTCCCGACGATGCCCCCGGCGTTCTCGGCGGCCGTACGGGCGGTGGCGAGCGCCTTCGTGGCGCTCCTGACCTCGACGGACAGGGTCGCGGTACGGATGACGTGGGTCTTGGCGAGCGGCGGCTTCTTCGCCCCGGCCTGGTCGGCGGGCTTCTGCCCCGCGGCCCCCATATCGGTGTCGGCGGCGCTGCCGGCCGCCCGCTCCGCCTGGCCCCCGCCCTTGCTGTCGGCCGCGCTGACCCCCTTCTGGGCGCCGGCGTTGTCGCCGCTCGCCCCGCAGCCGCCGACCGCCAGCGAGGCGGTGAGCAGAGCGGCCGCGAGGACCTTGGAAGAACGGTGCCCGGACGTACGTACTGCACGCATGTCGGCTCCCCCCGAACGTCGTTGTGGGTGTTGCCGGTTCGACGTACGGGGCGGGCGAGGGGGTTGCCCTTTTCCGGTCCCGAAGCGGTCACGGTCAGGACTCGTTCCGGGTTTGAGAGAGTGGACCCATGAACGTGGAATCTCGTACGGGCCATGTCGTCGTCATCGGGGGCGGCATCTCCGGGCTGGCCGCCGCCCACCGGCTCGTCGGCGCCGGTGCGCGCGTCACCCTGCTGGAGGCGACGGACAAGCTCGGCGGCAAGCTCCTGGCGGGCGAGATCGCGGGCGCGCCCGTCGACCTGGGCGCCGAGTCGATGCTGGCCCGGCGGCCCGAGGCGGTCGCCCTGGCGCGCGAGGTGGGGCTCGGCGACCGGCTCCAGCCGCCCGCCACCGCGAGCGCGTCGCTGTGGAACCGGGGCGCGCTCACACCGATGCCCAAGGGGCACGTGATGGGCGTACCGAGCGACCCGGCGGTCCTCGGCGGCGTCCTGTCCGCCGACGGCCTGGCCCGGATGCGCCGCGACCACGACCTGCCGCGCACCGAGGTCGGCGACGACATCGCGCTCGGCGAGTACGTCGCGGCCCGCCTCGGCCGCGAGGTCGTGGACCGGCTGGTGGAGCCGCTGCTCGGCGGCGTGTACGCCGGTGATGTGTACCGGACGTCGATGCGCGCCGCCGTACCGCAGCTCTTCGAGGTGGCGCGGACGTACGACTCGCTCCTCGACGGGGTGCGGGACATCCAGCGCAGGGCCGCCGAGAACCAGCAGGTCGGTGGTCCCGCCCTCGCCAATTCAAGCTTCATGGGGATCGAGGGCGGCATCGGCACGCTTCCCGACGCCGTCGCGGACGCCGTGCGCGCCCAGGGCGGCGAGGTCCTGCTCCGCACGCCCGTGCTCGGGCTGACGCGCGGCGCCGGCGGCTGGCGGGTGCGTACCGACGAGCGGGTGATCGCGGCCGACTCCGTCGTCCTGGCGGCCCCCGCCTGGGCCGCCTCCGCGCTGCTCGCCGCCGAGTCACCGGCGGCGGCGGCCGAGCTGTCCGCCGTCGAGTACGCGTCGATGGCGCTGGTCACCATGGCCTTCCGGCGCCGCGACGTGGTGGGGATGACCGGCTCCGGCTTCCTCGTGCCGCCCGTGGACGGGCGCACCATCAAGGCGTCGACCTTCTCGACCCGCAAGTGGGGGTGGGTGGACGCCGCCGCTCCGGATCTCTTCCTGCTGCGTACGTCCATCGGGCGTTACGGCGAAGAAGAGCACCTGCACCGCGAGGACGACGAACTGGTGGAGGTGTCCCTGCGGGATCTGGGCGCGGCCACCGGTCTCGCCGCCCGGCCCGTCGCCATCGAGGTCACCCGCTGGATCGGCGGCCTGCCGCAGTACCCCGTCGGTCACCCCGACCGGGTCGCGCGGGTGCGCGGCGAAGTCGCGAAGCTGCCCGGACTGCGGGTCTGCGGGGCGGCGTACGACGGTGTCGGCATCCCCGCGTGCGTCGCGAGCGGGCAGCGCGCCGCCGACGAGATCATGCTCACCCGGGACCCGGCGCAGGGCACGGTTCACGAGGCGGGAGAATAGGGACATGACTGATGCTCCGGAGACTGTGACATCCACCCGAGGCCCGAACGCCGGCAAGAAGGCCAAGGACCTCAACGACGTCATCCGCTACACCCTGTGGTCCGTCTTCAAGCTGCGCGACGTGCTCCCTGAGGACCGCGCCGGCTTCGCCGACGAGGTGCAGGAGCTGTTCGACCAGCTCGCCGCCAAGGACGTCACCGTGCGCGGCACGTACGACGTGTCGGGGCTGCGCGCCGACGCGGACGTCATGATCTGGTGGCACGCGGAGACCGCGGACCAGCTCCAGGAGGCGTACAACCTCTTCCGCCGCACCAAGCTGGGCCGCGCGCTGGAGCCGGTCTGGTCGAACATGGCACTGCACCGCCCCGCCGAGTTCAACAAGTCGCACATCCCGGCCTTCCTGGCCGACGAGACCCCCCGCGACTACGTCTCGGTGTACCCCTTCGTGCGCTCGTACGACTGGTACCTGCTGCCCGACGAGGACCGTCGCCGCATGCTCGCCGACCACGGCAAGATGGCGCGCGGCTACCCGGACGTGCGCGCCAACACCGTCGCCTCGTTCTCGCTCGGCGACTACGAGTGGCTGCTGGCCTTCGAGGCCGACGAGCTCTACCGCATCGTCGACCTGATGCGTCACCTGCGCGCGTCCGAGGCGCGCATGTACGTGCGCGAAGAGGTGCCCTTCTACACGGGGCGCCGCAAGTCCGTCGCAGACCTGGTGGCGGGCCTCGCCTGAGCGGCGGCCCACCACCCCCGACCCGGAAGATCAGACGGCGGGCGCCGGCTCCTTCGCCACTGCCCGCTTGTCCAGCGACACCGGGTTCGGCTCCCGGTGCGGCGCGCAGTCCGCGCGCCGCACCGGTGTCCGACCGGTCAGGAGATACGTCTCCAGGTGACCGTTGACGCACTTGTTGTCGCCGCCGCCGATACCGTGCGTGCCCGCGTCCCGCTCCGTGACCAGCGCCGAGCCGGCCAGCCGCTGCTGAAGTTCCAGCGCGCCCGGGTACGGCGTCGCCGCGTCCCGCTCGGCGGCCAGGATCAGCGTCGGGGGCAGCTCACCCGGCCCCGTACCGACGTCCAGGGGTACCTGGCGAGGAGCGCTCCAGTACGCGCACGGCAGGTTCATCCACGCGTTGTCCCAGGTCTCGAAGGGAGCGCGCGCCGCGAGCAGACTGTTGTCGCGGTCCCACACCCACCAGTCCGTCGGCCAGGGCGCGTCGTTGCACTCGACGGCGGTGTAGACGGCCCTGCTGTTCTCGTCGTCCTTGGCCGACTCGGGCCTCGGCGAGGCCTGCTCGATCAGCGGCTTGGGGTTGCCCTTCAGGTACTCCGAGAGCGCTGTGGCGCGCATCGCCCAGTAGTCGTCGTAGTAACCGGCACTCAGCAGCGCCGACTGGAGCTCACCGGGGCCCACCTTGCCGCCCGCCGGTTCGCGTGACACCTCGGCGCGCACCTTCTCGTAACTGGCGAGGACCTCGTCGGGTGTCGTGCCGAAGTGATACGTCTTGTCGTGCTTGGCGATCCAGGTACGGAAGTCCTTCCAGCGGCCCTCGAAGGCGAGTGACTGGTCGAGGTTGTTGCGGTACCAGATCTGCTCCGGGTCGGGATTGACCGCCGAGTCGAAGACCATGCGGCGTACGTGGGACGGGAAGAGCGTGGCGTAGAGAGCGCCGAAGTAGGTGCCGTACGACGCGCCCATGAAGGTCAGCTTCTTCTCGCCGAGCGCCGCACGCAGGACGTCGAGGTCGCGGGCGTTGTTGAGCGAGGTGTAGTGGCGCAGCGCGCTGCCCGCCTTGCGGGCACAGCCGTCGGCGTACGCCTTGGCCCGGGCTTTCCGCTCCTCCTTGTACGCGTAGGAGGGGTGCGTGGGGGCCTCGCTGGGCGCCTGGACGAGCTCCGACGGCTCCTGGCAGGACAGCGGGGCCGAGCGGCCGACGCCGCGCGGGGCGTAACCCACGAGGTCGTACGCCGCGCCGAGCCGCTTCCACTCGGGCAGCACTCCCGTCATCGGGAAGAACATGCTGGAGGCGCCGGGGCCGCCCGGGTTGTAGACGAGCGCGCCCTGGCGGGCGGCGGGCTTTCCGGTCGCCCGGGCGCGGCTGACGGTCAGTGAGATCCGGCGGCCGCCGGGGTCGGCGTAGTCGAGGGGGACCTCGACCGTGCCGCACTTGACGTGTCCGGGCAGGCCCTCCGACTTGGGGCAGGCGCCGAAGGTGATACCGGTGGCGGACGCGCGGTGGGCGGCGAGCGCGGTGCCGCGGGCCTCGGGGGAGGCGGGCGATTCGGCGCTGCCCGCGGGGGCGGCGACGAGGGCGGTCAGAACCAGGGAGCCGACGGATGCCAGGGTCCCGTACATCGCCAGTGCTCTCATCGCGTTCCCTTCGTGCAGGTGCAGGACAAAAGGGATACTTGGCGGGCCAGTTGGCGATGTAAAGCACCGGCGGAAGGTGTCGGGGTCAATGACCCCGATGAGTCGCGGGGGCGGCACGCGGGTGCGGATCGTCGACCGTGCGTACGCCCGGACGGGCGACGGCTATCGCCTCCGCCTCGTGCCGGTGTCCGGCGGGAGCGCGCTGTCCCTGGGGCGGGTGGCCGGCGGAGGGAGCGGGAAGGTCGTGGACGGGGTCACCGGGTCGGCCGCCGGCGGGGTCGTGCGGTCCGGGGGCGCGGGCGGCGGAGGGCCGGTGGGGCTCCCGGTCGCGGTGCTCGCGGCGTCGGCGGCGAGGGCGTCGAAGTCGACGCGGCCGGTGGCCTCCAGCATCCGGATGTGGTCGAGGACGGTTGTGTTGGCGTCGTCGGCGAGGCCGCGGACGAGGGAGTTGCGGGTGGTGTGGCGCACCTGGGCGATGAGTGCGAAGACCTTGCCGTGGGCGGCGCGCAGGACGTTGGCGAATCTGATCTCGTACGCCGTTCCGCTCGCCTCGGTGAATTCGTCGAGCCACCGGCGCTGTTGGCCGGTCGGCTGGTTGGGCAGCTCCATGTTCAGCCGGGCCGCGACCTCGCGTACGCGCGCGTCGAGGAAGGTGTGGCCCTCGACGAGATGCGCGCCGGCCTGCTCGACGGCCCGGGAAGGGGCGCGCTCCAGAGCCTGTTGCCCCGCGGGCAGTTCCCACAGGCCGGCGAGTCTCACGCGTACGACGAGATCGCGGTCGGCGGCGGAGAGCGGGCCCCACCGGGTGGCGACGGAGCCGGCGTCGAGCCGGTCCAGGCCGGTGCCGGAGCGGTCGGCGTACGACCAGATCGGGTAGATGAGCGCGGCGAGGGTCGCCGTCAGGGCGACGACGACCAGGCAGGTGCCGGGGGTGACGTTGACGGAACGCATGGTGCCTCTCCTGGTGCGGCACCGCACGTTAGTGCGCTTCTCCGTGATCGTGCGGGGTGTTGGGGGAAGTGGGCGGCTGGGCCGCCAACTCCCGGTGGTGTCAGTTACGTTGGAGAGTTCGGCGGGGGGTGCGGTCGCC
Source organism: Streptomyces sp. TRD_SC_5 (assembly GCF_056836825.1). Classification (NCBI taxonomy): domain Bacteria; kingdom Bacillati; phylum Actinomycetota; class Actinomycetes; order Kitasatosporales; family Streptomycetaceae; genus Streptomyces; species Streptomyces sp. TRD_SC_5. The sequence goes on from NZ_JBWZZS010000001.1 coordinate 5,803,591, forward strand.
GGTCAGGAACTGCTGCCGCAGCTGGAGCCCGAGCTGCAACTGGAGCCGGAGCTCGAGCTGCAGCTGGACCCGCTGCTGCTGCCGCAGCTCGATCCGCCGGAGCAGCCTGCGCCGCCCGATCCGGAGCCCGAATCACCCGAACTGCTGCCGCAGCTCCCCTGGCCGGAGGCCGAGCCGGCGCACCAGACGAGGGCGGTCGCGTAGACGGTGTTGTTGCCGCTGTCCGGCGACGACGCCGTACGGGACGTGGTGCTGCGGGAGATGCCCGGTGTGAGCCGCGCCGCCGTGCGCAACTGGTCCTGGAGTACGAGGTCGGGCAGCGCCCGCAGACCGTGCACCGCGACGAGGTGGCCCGGGCCGGTCCAGTCGGCGTGCGCGATGGCGTACGCCGTGGCCGCCGCGCGGCCCGCGGGGGTGACGCGGGCGCCGGCCCTGCCCGCGTTGACGGCGCCGCACACGATTCCCAGGACCAGGACGGGCAGCACCATGACGACGAACAGGACCGGGGGCTCCCCCACGAATGTCACGGCGAGGGACGCCACGACGGCGACGGGCAGCCCGAGGACGCAGGCCAGCAGCAGGGCGATGCTGCCGGTGCGCCACTTGCGGCTGTCATGCGGCGGGACCATCAGGCCTCGGAACGCGAGGCTGTCGCCGATCTCCTGCACCGCCGCGCTGCGCATCGCGGCGTGCCGCAGGGTGTGCAGCGCGCCGTTGGGGGCGGCGGCGAGTTCGGTGAGCACGGCCCGCTCCACCGGGTCGTACGCGACGGTGCTCCGCGCCGATGCGACGCCGGGGCCGCCGATCGAGAGGCGGCTGTCGGAGTACATGGTGGTGAGCGCGGTGTCCACGGTGCGGGAGGGGCCGCCGTTCAGGAACGCGATCTCCATGAGGTCGGTGACTCGGGCGGGGCCGCCGGCGCTCCGGCGGAGGGCGGAGATGCCGCGGGTCAAGACGATGGAGGCCGTGATCACGGCGAGAGTGATCAAGAGGGCGAGGACGGTCATGATCATCGGCGCGTCACTTCCTGACGAGTGCGGCACGCGCCGCACGGACGAATCGGGTCGCACGGCGGGGAGGGTGCGACGCCGTACGGTCCTGCCACCAGTGGGTCAGCTGCCTGCGGGCGGCGGCGTCCTCGGGTCGCCCGGTGGCCAGCAGTTGCTCGGCGAAGTCGAGCGCGTCGCGTCGGTAACCCGCGGACATGGGGCGGGACTTCGCGTACGAGAGGAACGCGTTCCGGTAGGCGCCCCCGAGGATCTCCGGGAGCTCCGGGGCGACCTTGGCCACGACATCGGCCCGCTTCCCGGCGAGCGCACGGCTCTGGACGCGCAGGCGCGCGGAGTCGAAGCCGGCGGGAGCCGGGGTCCCGGCGACGAGCGCCGAAAGAAGCGCGGCCTGCGCGACCGCGACCCGGGTACGGACGTTGTTCCCCGTCCCCGTCCCCGTCCCCGCCCGCACCGGAAGCGGAGCTTCAGCCCCCCGCCGCGCACCGGCGCGGGTCGGGGTGGCGGGCGGCGCCGGGGCTGCCAGGGCTGTCCGTATCTTGGCCAGTTCGCTCGCCAGCGCTTGCTGGGCCGGGAAGTTGTCGTCGCGTTCCAGGAGGACGCCCGGCGGTTCCGTGCGGGAGCGGAGGTCCGTCAGGATGTCCAGGACCGGCCGGGTCACGGGGTGGGCGTGCGTGTCGTGCCACACGCCGTCCCTCTCGACGCCGCCCGCCACATGGACGTACGCGATCGCCTCCACCGGGAGCTCGTCGAGCGCCGCCGAAGGGTCCTCGCCCCGGTTCACGTGGTTGGTGTGGAGGTTGGCCACGTCGATCAGGAGGCGGACACCGGTCCGGTCCACCAGCTCCGCCAGGAACTGGCCCTCCGTCATGTCCTCGTCCGGCCAGTTGATCAGCGCCGCGATGTTCTCCAGCGCCAGCGGCACCGGCAGCGAGTCCTGCGCGATACGGACGTTCTCGCACAGCACGTCGAGCGCGTCCCAGGTGCGCGGGACCGGGAGCAGGTGCCCCGCCTCCAGCAGCGGGCTCGCTGTGAGGGGGCCTCCCGCCCGTACGAACGCGATGTGCTCCGTGACGAGAGGGGCGCCCAGGGCTTCGGCCCGCGCCGCCAGGTCCGCCAGGCGGGCCGCGTCCGGGCGGTCCGCGCCCCCCAGGCCCAGCGAGACGCCGTGCGGGATCACCTTCGTGCCGCGTGCGCGCAGGCGGAGAAGGGAGTCCGGGAGGTGGCCGGGGCAGAGGTTCTCCGCCACCGCCTCCACCCAGTCGATCCCGGGCAGCCCCTCCACCGCGTCGGCTATCTCCGGCCGCCAGCCGATACCCGTACCAAGACGCTCGATACGTTCCACGAGTCCCCCTCCTCTGCTTCGTGCAGGGGTAATGGCCCCGGCGCGCGCCGCCGAATCCAGAGGAGGGGACGTTCAGAGGTTGATTTGAGGTTACGGCGACGGCTCGGGGCGGTTCGTATTGACCGCCGGACTGCCGATCTCGCCCTCCGGCTGCGCGGACGGCCGCGACGTGACGGTCGGGTTGCCGGTCGGTACGGCGGCCGGCGGCGACGGGACCGTGATCGAGTTGTCGGGCGCCGGCGGACCCGAGGGGCTCGCCGTCGCATTGCCCGCGGCCTCGTTGGCCAGGGCGTCGAAGTCGACGAGACCGGTGGCCTCCAGCATGGTGATGTGGTCGAGCACCGTCTGGTTCGAGTCGGTCGCCAGCTGGCGGATCAGTGAGTTGCGCGTGGTGTGCCGTACCTGGGCTATCGCGGAGAAGACCTTGCCGTGCGCGTTGCGCAGCAGGTTGGCGAACTTGCGCTCGTACTCCGGACCGGTCGCCGCCGACAGCTCCCGCAGCCACCCCTGCTGCTGCTCGGTGGGCTGGTTCGGCAGCGGTACGTTGAGCTGCGCGGCCACCTTGCGGGCCCGCTTGTCGAGGTCGGTGTGGCCGACGATCAGGTGGTCGCCCGCCTCCTTGATCGCCTCACTGGGGGCGCGTTCGATCGCCTGCTGCCCGGCGGGCAGCTCCCACAGGCCCGCCAGCCGCACCTTCACCAGCAGGTCCCGGTCGGCGGCCGACAGCGGGCCCCACTGGGTGGCGACCGTGGAGGCGTTGAGGTTGGCTTGGCCGGTGCCCGAGCGGTCCGCGTAGGACCACACGGGGAAGGCGAGCGCGCCGATGGTGGCGACAAGTGCCGCGATGATGAGTGCTGTTCCGTTGATGCGTCGCAACAAGATGTCTCCCGAGCCGATGCGTGACACCGTTGAACCAACCGCCTGCCGAACGGCCGGACAACCTACTTGCAAGTATTCGTAGATACGTGTGACGCAGCCGACGTGTTCAACGGCGCGCGCAGAAACCGCTTCAGGGACGCGGCGCCCGGCGGCGCAGCGCCGGGTGGTCCGCGACCACCGTGCAGGACCCGGGCGCGATCTCGGTGAAACCCGCGTCCCGCACTATCGGCAGGCCGCTCGCGGTGAGTTCGCGCCACCGCCCGGCCTCGGGCGTACGTACCGAAAGCGGGAAGCCGGCCGTCTGCCACGCCTTCCGCTCCACCTCCGACAGCTCCCACCAGGCCAGTTGGGCGCCATGACCGGCCTGCGCCATCGCCTTGCCCGCCGACATGTCGAGGTCCGGGCTCAGCCACAGCACCGGGCTCTCGGGCGCGGCAGGGGGCGGCGTCTGCGGATCGTCCAGATCCGTACCCGAGACCTGGAGCTTCGCCAGCTCCTTGGGCCAGCCGTCCAGAGGCACGGGTGGGAAGACGCGCACTTCCGCCGCCTCGCCCGTCACCGTGATGCCCGGCAGCGCCGACGCCTTCCGCCACTCCGCGCCGCGCGCCCGCCGCACCACCTTGCGGATCCGGGCGTCCTGCCACAGCCGCATGGTCCCGGCCCATTCGCCCTCGCCCAGCGACCGCTCGTCGCAGAGCATCGCCAGCACCGCGCGGGCCGCGGTCTCCAGGGCGTCCGTACGGGCCGGCGGAGCGTCCTTCTCGATGTGGACGACGAGGGGCAGCACGAACTGCGGGGCCTCGTCGCGCGCCGTCTGCTCGTGCCGGAAGGGACTGTCGGGGGCACTGCCGGGCGTGCCGTCGGGGGTGCCGGGGGTGTCGTCGCTGCTCACCCGGACCAGTCTGCCAGCCGAGGTTCTCCGGTATCTCAGCCCCTGGCATCTTGGCGGAGCGTATGCGTCCGGGTAAGGATGATCCGCATGAAGAGCGATCTCTTTGCCACAGAGAACATGGCGCAGCAGGCCACTGTCCCGGGGATGACCCTCCAGAACGCCAAGTCGGTGAAGTACGCCGTCAATGGCGAGATGCACGCGCGGCAGGGCTCGATGATCGCCTTCCGCGGCAACCTCCAGTTCGAGCGCAAGGGCCAGGGCATCGGCGGCATGCTCAAGCGCGCCGTGACCGGCGAAGGCCTGGCGCTGATGGCCGTGCGCGGCCAGGGCGAGGCGTGGTTCGCCCACGAGGCGCAGAACTGTTTCATCGTCGACATAGAGCAGGGCGACGCGCTCACCGTCAACGGCCGCAACGTGCTGTGCTTCGACTCGACCCTCTCGTACGAGATCAAGACGGTGAAGGGCGCCGGCATGACCGGCGGCGGCCTCTTCAACAGCCTTTTCACCGGCTACGGCAAGCTCGCCGTGATCTGTGAGGGCAGCCCGATCGTGATCCCGGTGACCCAGCAGCAGCCGGTGTACGTCGACACCGACGCGGTGGTGGGCTGGAGCGCCCAGCTCAACACGTCGCTGCACCGCTCGCAGTCGGTCGGCTCGATGATCCGCGGCGGCTCGGGCGAGGCGGTCCAGCTGATGCTCCAGGGCGACGGCTTCGTCATCGTCCGGCCGAGCGAGCTCAAGCCCGAGAAGGCGGCGAGCAGCTGAGAGTTCCGCGCGGCTGAGTAGGCTCGTACGCATGGACGAGAAGAGCCCGCCGTACGCCGAGTGTGTGCTGTGCCGGAAGCCGACCGAGTACCCGGAGACGGTCAAGGGCGTCGTGTACTGCCCCGTCTGCGAGTGGCAGGAGGCGCAGCGCACGGCCTGCTCCGGCTGAAATCCGGTGGACAGCCCGCCGGGCGCCGGACGATCATCCGCAGGGTGAAAGAGCTGAGCTTCGTCGAACTGAACGGCGCGGTCATGACCGCCCTGCTGGGCCAGGACCAGGACCAGGACCGAGCCCTGGCCCGCGCTCGCACCGAGGCCGGGGTCGCCCTGACCGACTTCTTCCTGACCGACAGCGCGCTGTGGCTCTGGCGCTACCGCCTCGGACAGATGGCCGCCGACCCCGCGCGGGCGCACTGGTGCGGGCGGCTCGCGGTGTGCGGGCCCGGCGGCGCCGTCGTCGGGCACGGTGGGTTCCACGGACCGCCCGACGACCGGGGCATGGTCGAGGTGGGTTACGCCGTCGACCCCGCCTTCCGCCGACGGGGGTACGCCAGGGCCACCCTCACCGAGCTGCTGTGCCGGGCCGCCGCCGCGCCGGGCGTGACCACGGTGCGGGCGTCGATCCGGCCCGACAACGTGGCGTCCCTGGCCACGATCGCCGGCTTCGGCTTCACCGAGGCCGGCGAACTGTGGGACGAGGAGGACGGGATGGAGACGCTGTACGAAGTACCGGCCGGCCGCTTCCTCAGCGCTTCATGAGGTCCGACACCTTCACGAAGCGGTAGCCGCGCTCGCGCAGCTCCGGCACGATCCGCCGGATCGCCTGCTCGGTCACCGGCGCCGCGCTGCGTGTGCAGTGCATGACCACCACCGAGCCCGGCCGCACGCCCGCGAGGACCTGCTCGGCCACCGCGTCCCCGTCGCGCGCGAAGGCGTCGCCGCTCACCACGTCCCACTGGATCGCCGTCACCTTGGCCGGGGCGAGTGCGCGCAGGGCCTCGTCGTCGTAACAGCCGCCGGGAAAACGGAAGTACGGGACGACGTTTCGCGCTCCCGCCTTGCGGAACGCGGCGAAGGCCCGCTCCACGTCGCCGCGCATCCGCTCTCCGGAGAGCGTCGGCAGGCCGTAGCAGGGGGCCTTGAAGGCGTGATGACTGTACGAGTGGTTGGCGATCTCGAAGAGCGGGTCCCGCCCGATGGAACGGGCCTGGTCCGGGTACTCCTCGGCCCAGCGGCCCGTCATGAAGACCGTCGCCGGGACCCTCAGCCTGCGCAGGGACGAGATCAGGGCCGGGTTGTCGAAGCGCTCGCCGCTCGCGGCCCGCGGGCCCTGGTCCGCCGTCATGTCGGCGTCGAAAGTCAGCGCGACGGTCTTGGTACGGGTGCCGGGGGCGCGTTCGAAGACGGGGGTGAGGCCGCCGGGGCCGGCGGCGAGCGTCGGCGGTGCGGAGCGCCCGGTTCCGGCCCCCGGTGACATCGACGGGGCGGGCGCCGGACGCCCGGGGGCAGAGGCGTGGGCGGAGGCCGGTGGGGGGGTGGGCGCGGGGGCCGCGAGCGAACCCCGGGACTCGCCGCCGGTGCCGCATCCCGCGAGGGCCGCGAGTGTCGCGCCAAGAACCGCCGCCGCCGTAAATCTTCGTACAGAAGTGGTCACTGGCGGAAACTATCCGATTATGTGCACAGGTTCCGTCCGCTACACGGGCACTACTGCCGAATGGGTGTCAGGAGGCACGACGAGGGGGCGGGCCGGTGCGGCCCGCCCCCTCATGCCCGGCTCAGGCGTGGAACGGGCCCGTTACGGCGAACGTCGTACCCGGCGTATAGCAGTTCACGTACATCGTCCCGCAGTCCGGCGAGAAGGCGACGCCCGCGAACTCGCCCCACTCCGGTTCCTCCGGCGTGCCGATGTTCTGCCGGTTGCGCGCCATCGCGTACACCTGGCCGCGCTTCGTCAGCCCGTACACGTGCTGCGTGCCATTGCCGTCCTCACACACCATCAGGCCGCCGCGCGGAGCCAGGCAGATGTTGTCGGGGGACTCGCCGGGCAGCTGGATGTCCGTGCTCGGGCCGAAGACGACCACCAGGGTGAGCCGCCGCTTCTGCGGCTCGTACTTCCACACCTGCCCGAAGTGGTCCGCCGCCGAGCCCTCCGCGCTGCGCGCGAAGCTGGAGACGAAGTAGACCTCCCTCTCGCCCCAGTAGCATCCCTCCAGCTTCTGCGCGTGCGTGATGCCCTTCGGGCCGAAGTCCTGGAGCCGGATCGGCGTCTCCTTCGCCAGCGGGTCCGGCACGGGCGCCCACTCGACGCCGCCGAAGCTCGCCCCGGTCTCCTGGACCGCCGACAGATCGGGTACGCCCGGAACGCGCATTGCCTCCAGCGCTCCGCCCGCGCGCAGCGAGCCGTGGCCGCCCAGTGGCTTCTCGGGAAGGAAGCGGTAGAAGAGGCCGAAGGGCCGCTGGAACGCGTCCTCCGTCTCGTACACGATGCCGCTCCTGGGGTCCACGGCGATCGCCTCGTGCTGGAAGCGGCCCATCTCGGTGAGCGGGACGGCGCCGGTGCGGCGCGGGTCGACCGGATCGACCTCGAAGATGAAGCCGTGGTCCTTGGTGTAACCGTTGGTGCCGGCCTTGTCCTCGTTCTCCTCGCAGGTGAGCCAGGTGTTCCAAGGGGTGGGCCCGCCCGCGCAGTTCACCGCCGTACCGGCGATGGCGACGCGCTCGCCCAGGACGTTGTTGCGGCCGTCCAGGGCGATGGCCGTACAGCCGCCCTTGGCCGCGGGGTCGTAGGTCAGGCCCTTGACCGTGGGTACGCCGGTCTTGGCGGTGTGCCGGTTCTCGTGGTTACGGACAAGGTGAACGCGGCCGTGGTGGCCTCTGAAGGCGCCCATGCCGTCGTGGTTCGAGGGGACCGTGCCCTCGCCCGAGCGCAGCGGCGTGCCTTCCCGGGAAAGGACCTTGTAGCGGAAGCCCTCGGGCAGATCGAGGATTCCCGCCGGGTCGGGCACGAGCGGCCCGTACCCGCCGCGGCCCAGTCCCTGGGCGGCGGCCGTGCCGGCGAAGATCTCCGACACCGAACCGGCGAACGCGACACCGACGCCCAGGGCGCCCGCGCGGGCCAGAACCTGACGGCGGGACGTGGACGATGAGGCTGTTTCAGACATGAGGTGTCTCCCTGCTGGCGGACAGGAACATGTGACCCGCACGTGTGTAGCACGCAAGTGATCTCACGTGAACCATGCGGGCCACACCACCTCGATCAGCGCGCCTGCCCGGCGCGTTGGCCGCAGGTCAGACGAGTGAGGCGGTCAGCGTGATCGTCGTACCCGCCAGCGCCTGGCTGACCGGGCAGTTCGCCTTGCCTTCCTCGGCCGCCTTGACGAAGGCCGCCTCGTCCATACCCGGGACCTCGCCCTGCACGGTGAGGTGGATGCCGGTGATGCCCTCACCCGGCTGGAAAGTGACCTCGGCCTTGGTGTTGAGGCGGGTCGGCGGCGTGCCGGCCTTGGCGAGCACGTTCGAGAACGCCATGTTGTAGCAGCTGGACTGGGCGGCGGCGATCAGCTCCTCGGGGCTGGTCTTGCCGTTCGCCTCCTCGGTACGGGCCGGCCAGGAGACGGCGTACTCGCCGATGCCCGACGAATCGAAGGTCACGGTGCCCGTGCCCTTGAACAGGTCGCCTTCCCAGACGGTGTGTGCCTGACGCGTTGCAGCCATAACGAAAGCCCTTCTCGCGAACGGTGATCCAGGCTCAACCTACTGCGCCACAAGCCCCTTCGCGTCGCGCGCCAGCGCCGTCAGCCGGGAGATCGCCCGGAAGTACTTCTTCCGGTAGCCGCCGTTCAGCATCTCTTCACTGAACAGACGGTCGAACGGCAGCCCGGAGGCCAGTACCGGCACCTCACGGTCGTAGAGCCGGTCGGCCAGTACGACGAGCCGCAGCGCCGTCGACTGGTCGGGCACGGGGCGGACATCGGTGAGGCAGACGGCCCGCACGTCGTCCGTGAGCGCGCCGTAGCGGCTCGGGTGGACCTTGGCGAGATGGTCGAGCAGGAGGGGGAAGGTGTCGAGGCTGGCGCCCTCGGTGGCGTACGCCGTACTGGTGACCTGCTCGTCGGAGTACGGGGGAGGGGCCTCGGGCAGCCCGCGGTGGCGGTAGTCCTCGCCGTCGATGCGCAGCGGCCGGAAGTGGGCCGACAGGCCCTGGATCTCGCGCAGGAAGTCGACGGCCGCGAAGCGGCCCTCGCCGAGCTTGCCGGGCAGGGTGTTGGACGTGGCGGCGAGTGCGACACCCGCTTCGACGAGCCTGCGCAGCAGTGACGACACCAGCACCGTGTCGCCCGGGTCGTCGAGCTCGAACTCGTCGATGCAGAGCAGACGGTGGTCGCTCAGCGTCCGCACGGTCTGCTGGAAGCCGAGCGCGCCGACGAGGTTCGTCAGCTCCACGAAGGTGCCGAAGGCCTTGAGCTCGGGGGGTGCGGGGGTGGCGTGCCAGAGGGAGGCGAGGAGGTGCGTCTTGCCGACGCCGTAACCGCCGTCGAGGTAGACGCCGCGCGGCGCGGTGGGCGCGGCGGGCTTCTTGCCGAACTCGAACCAGCGCCGCTTGCCCCCGCCGACCGCCGTCGCGCCGCCGAGACCGGCCGCGAAGGTGCTCAGGACCTGGACCGCCTCGGTCTGGCTCGGCTGGTTCGGGTCCGGTACGTACGTATCGAAGCGCACCGAGTCGAAGCGCGGCGGCGGCACCATCTCGGCGACCAGACGGTCGGCGGGGACGTGCGGCTCGCGTGCGCACAGGGACAAGGGGGCCGCTTCGGCTATGGGAGCGGACCCATGAGCGGCGGGGGAGGACGACACGGGGCTCAAGTCTAGGGGGTGTCCGGTTGCTCTCCGTGGGAGAGCAAGCCCCGCGACGCCGCGGAAAGCAGCCGGACACCCCCAGGGCCTCGTGCCACACTGCTCGACATGCGACGCCTGTTCCCTGTGACCGACGAAACACTCTCCGCCGCCTCGGCCGCCGACGGCGAGTGGGGACTCGACGAGCTGGCCGACGCCTACGCGTATCCGAAGGAGCGCGGAGCGGCGGGCGCCTGGCTCCGGGCCAACATGGTCTCCTCGCTCGACGGGGCCGCCCAGCACGAGGGCCGCTCGCAGCCGATCTCCTCGGACACCGACATGAGGATCTTCGGCACGCTGCGCGCGCTGGCCGACGTGGTGATCGTCGGCGCGGAAACGGTACGCCTGGAGGGCTACCGTCCGGCTCGCGCCCGCGAGGCCTTCGCGGAGCGCAGAGCGGCGGCTGGCCAGGGCCCGGCGCCCGCCATCGCGGTGGTCAGCGCGAGCCTGAACCTGGACTTCTCGCTTCCGCTCTTTACGTCCCCCCTGGTCCCGACCCTCGTGCTGACCGGTGCCACGGCCCCCCTCGACCGGGTCCGGGCCGCCAGAGAGGCCGGAGCCGAGGTCCTGGTCGCCGGGGACGGCGCCACGGTGGATCCGCCGAGTGCGGTCGAGGCGCTGGCGGAGCGCGGGCTCACCCGGTTGCTGACCGAAGGCGGACCTCGGCTGCTGGCGCAATTCATCACGGCCGGGGTACTGGACGAGTTGTGCCTCACCGTGTCGCCGGTGCTCACGGCGGGCCGTGCCCAGCGGATCGCCGACGGACCCGGCGTGACGGTCCCGGAACGGTTCACACTGACGTCCGTACTGGAGGAGGCCGGGTTCCTTTTCACCCAGTACCGTCGGAGCTGACAATGGGCGGAATTCACCGTTCCGCATAGCTTCCGCTGGGCACACTTACTCGCAGACCCCGTGCGGGCACGGGGAAGGATGGTTTCCGCAGGGGGCCGGCGGCGCTACCCAGAAGCGCCGGCCCAAGAAGAAGAGAAGGGCGCCCGTCGTGTTCACGAGCGTATTGATGATCGAGAAGCCCCTGACTTCCGTCGACGTGGAATTCGTCACCACGCTCCACGGCGACGAGAGCGTCTCCTTCGTCGTCCTGATGCAGCCCCGCGGCGACCAGGCGGACGTGCTCCTGCGCGCCATCGACGACGTAGCGCTCGGCCAGGTCGACGAAGCGGTCCGTGAGGCCGACGAACCCAAGGGGGAAGAGGCGAAGCCCCTCGCCCAGCGCGGCCTGGAGGTGACGCTGGAGGCGCTGCGGGCGCACGGCAACGAGGCCGTCGGCCAGGTCGTCGAGGAGCACCCGCTGGACCTCCTCAAGTCGGTCGTGTCCGAGACGGGCGCCGACGAAGTGATCGTCCTGACCGCGCCGCACTACGTCGAGGAGTTCTTCCACCGGGACTGGGCCTCGCGCGCCCGTCACAAGGTCGGCGTACCGGTGCTCAAGCTCTTCTCCCACAACGAATAGGCTGGGGCACCGCTCACACGTCACACCTTGGGAGACACACGTATGGCACCCGGCCTTCCCACCGCCATGGACCGACCGCACTTCATCGGCATCGGCGGCGCCGGAATGTCGGGGATCGCGAAAATCCTCGCCCAGCGCGGCGCACGGGTCGCCGGCAGCGACTCGCGCGAGTCCGCCACCGCCGAATCCCTGCGCGCGCTGGGCGCCACGGTTCACATCGGCCACGCCGCCGAGCACCTGGCCCCCGACGCGACCTGCGTGGTCGTCTCCAGCGCGATCCGCGCGGACAACCCCGAGCTGGTCCGCGCCGCGGAACTCGACATCCCGGTCGTGCACCGCTCCGACGCGCTGGCCTCGCTGATGGGCGGCCTGCGGGCGATCGCCGTCGCGGGCACACACGGCAAGACGACGACCACCTCGATGCTGGCCGTCGCCCTGACCGAGCTGGGCCTGGACCCGTCGTACGCGATCGGCGGCGACCTGGAAGGCCCCGGCACGAACGCCCGGCACGGCGAGGGCGACATCTTCGTCGCCGAGGCGGACGAGAGCGACCGCAGCTTCCAGAAGTACGACCCCGAGGTCGCGATCGTCCTCAACGTCGAGCTGGACCACCACGCGAACTACGCTTCGATGGACGAGATCTACGACTCCTTCGAGACCTTCGTCGGCAAGGTCGTCCCCGGCGGCACGCTCGTCATCACGGCGGACCAGGCCGGCGCCGTAGAACTGACGTCCCGCCTGCGCGACCTCTCCACCCTGAAGATCGTCACGTACGGCGACTCCCCGTCGGCCGACGTACGCGTACACAAGATCACCCCGCGCGGCCTGACCAGCGAGGTCACGGTCGTCCTCGACGGCCGCTACCTCACCTTCACGGTCTCGGTCCCCGGCAGCCACTACGCCCACAACGCGGTCGCCGCCCTGGCCGCGGGCGTGGCCCTGGGCATCCCGGCGCACAACCTGGCCTCGGCGCTCGGCAAGTACACCGGCGTCAAGCGCCGCCTCCAGCTCAAGGGCGAGGTGAACGGCGTACAGGTCATCGACTCGTACGCCCACCACCCGACCGAGATGACCGCCGACCTGGAAGCCATGCGCGGCGCGGCGACGGACTCACGCCTCCTGGTGGTCTTCCAGCCCCACCTCTTCTCCCGCACCCAGGAGCTGGCCACCGAGATGGGCCAGGCCCTGGCCCTCGCGGACGCCTCGGTGGTCCTCGACATCTACCCGGCCCGTGAGGACCCGATCCCCGGCGTCACCAGCGCGCTGATCATCGACGCGGCCCGCAGGGCGGGCGCCGACGTGACGCCCGTCTCCGACAAGGCGACGGTCCCCGACGTCATCGCGGGAATGGCGAAGCAGGGCGATCTTGTTCTCACGATGGGCGCGGGTGACGTGACGGACCTCGGCCCGGCCATTTTGGCCCGCCTGTCGAACTGAGGGAGCGCACCATGTCGTACGACGTCGAGAAGCCCGACGAGCAGTGGCGCGCGGAACTGACCCCCGCCGAGTACGCCGTCCTGCGCCAGGCCGGCACGGAGCCCGCCTTCGTCGGTGAGTACACGGACACGAAGACGACCGGCGTGTACTCGTGCCGCGCCTGCGGAACGGAACTCTTCCGCTCCGACACGAAGTTCGAGTCGCACTGTGGCTGGCCGTCGTTCTACGACCCGAAGGACACGGAGGCGGTCGAACTGATCGCGGACACCTCCCACGGCATGACCCGCACGGAGGTCCGCTGCGCGAAGTGCGGCTCGCACCTGGGCCACGTGTTCGAGGGCGAGGGCTACCCGACCCCGACCGACCAGCGCTACTGCATCAACTCGATCTCGCTGCGGCTGACCCCGGACGAATGACGACCAGCTGATACGCCGACGCGCCCCGCACCACCGGATCCGATCCGGGGTGCGGGGCGCGTTCGCGTGAACGGTCAGCCGATCTGGGCGGCGTACGAGACGAAGCCGGTCCAGGCTCTGCTCGGTGGGAGCATGCGCTGATCATGTCCTCCCGGCCGCAGTGGCTGCAATGACGAGGTGCTGTCAGTTCCGGCCCTCGGGCAGCAGGCTTCCGGGACGGGGCCCGTCGGGCGCCCGTGGTGCCGGGCCGCGGCGCGGGCTTCTTCAGTGCTTGGCCCGGTCTGCTGCTTCTCGGGTGATGTCGGCGTAGAGGCAGAAGAGGGCAGGGCGGGCTTCGCCGTGGTCGCGTTCGTGCAGGGCTGCCCAGCAGCGGGCGATGAGCTCGCGGGCCTGGGTGCCGGGCCAGGGCTGGGGCAGAAGCTGAGGCGGCAGCAGTGGGTCGGGCTCCATGGCGCGGGTGAGTTCGGCGGCCAGCTCGACCGCGATGGTGAGGAGTGCGGATGGGGAGAGTGCGGCAGGGCCGGTGAGCCGGTCGAGTCGGGGCCGGGCGATGCGGCTGAGGCGGTGGTAGCGGTCGGCGATCTCCTCCAGGGGCCACAGGTGGCGGGCTAGTTCGGCAGGCTCTCGGGTCTCGCCCCTGCGCAGGTCCGTCGTCGTGAGGAGGGTGAGCGCGCCGTGGGCGCCGAGGCGGTGGGCCGCTTCTTCGACGTACGGTTCCCAGGCGTTGGCGCAGACGTACAGTCCGCCCTGGAGCGGGGCGCCGCCGAGGTGGACGAGCGTCTCGCGCAGGGCGTCCCGGGCCGTGCGCGCCGATTCGGGCACCGCGAAGGCGGCCAGGTGCCAGACACCGTCCCAGGGCGCGAGCCCGGCGTCCTGCTGGAAAGCGTGCCGGAGGAAGTCCGCGTTGGGGGCCAGGGCACGCGTGGTGTCCGGGGTCGCGTGCAGCTCCGCCTTGCGGCCTCGGCCCTCGTGGGTGAACCGGCCCTCGGCCACGAGGCGTTTGACGCACAGCCGTACCTGCTGGTCACTCATGCCCAGGGTGTTGGCGACGGTGTACAGCTCGTCCGCGCCGACGGTGCCGTCCTCGCGGATCAGCGCGTGGACGAGCATGCGGGTGGGGATCTCGACGTGGTCCGTCTCGGCGCTCACAGTTCTGTCGCTCCTCTCGCTCCGACGGGGCGGTGCATGGTGGTCACCGCGCCGAATCCCAGCAGCCCGCGCAGGTAGGGCGTGTGCTCGGTCCGTACGGCTGTGAAGCCGCGCCGCTCGTACAGGGCCCTGGCGCGCGGGTTGGTGTCGATCACGTCCAGTCTGATCTCCCGGCAGTCCTGCTCCGCCGCGACGGCGGCCACTTCCTCGATGAGCAGGCTCCCGACGCCGCGGCCGCGTATGCCCGGGTCCACGGCGATGCCGTCCATGACGAGTTGGCCGGGGGCCGGGTGGCGTTCGAAGAGGGCGAGGAGCAGGAGTCGGTGCAGTCCTCGCAGGTGTCCGTACGCGCGCAGCACGGCGGAGGCCGATCCCCCGGTGAGGGCCCGGCCTCCGAGCTGGTAGCCGGCGAGGCCGACGAGCTGCCCGTCGAGGAGCGCGCAGACCGCGCGATCGGCGTTCAGATGGGCGGCGATGAAGGGCACCGCCTTGTCCGGCGGGTTCAGGGCGGGGCCGAGTTTGCGACCGAAGGCGCCCCAGTACAGCTCAGCCGCCCGCCGCTCGGCTCCGCCCGGAACGCCCCGCTGGATTGTCACCGGCTCAGTGCCGGTGCCTGTCGCGTCCAGTCCCATGCCGTGCCCCCTTCTCGCCGTAACCTCCAACCCAAAACTATCATCTCCGGAACGATCGTGCTGGTGATGATAGTTTCAGTGTTGCGTAACCCCGAGCAGAGGCGGTCAGATCCCATGTGTCCACAGAGTCGGCCCCGACGGCGGGGGCTCCGCACAGCCGTGTGGTTACTGGTCACGGTCCTGGTCGTGGCCGCCGGTCTCGCCGGTGTGGTGCTGTGGCAGAACTCCTACGACATGGACGAGCAGCGGGTCTCGATCCGCCACGGCGGCCACACCCTCAACGGCGTACTGGCCACCCCCAAGGACGGCCGCAAGCGCCACGGCCTGGTCGTGTACGTCCACGGTGACGGTCCCGTCGACGCCACCCACGACGACGGTTACAAGCCCATGTGGGAAGCGAACGCCGAGGCCGGGTACGCCTCCCTGTCCTGGGACAAGCCCGGCGTCGCGGGCGCACCCGGCGACTGGCTCGGCCAGTCCATGGACGAGCGGGCCGACGAAGCGGCCGCCGCCATCGCCTGGGCGCGCGCCCGCCCGGACATCGACGGCGCCCGGATCGGGCTCTGGGGCGCCAGCCAGGCGGGCTGGGTCCTGCCGAAAGTCGCCGCCAAGACGCCCGTGAGCTTCGTCATCGCCGTCTCGCCCGCGATCAACTGGCTCCAGCAGGGCCGCTACAACCTCCTCGCCGAGCTGCGCACCGACGGCGCGTCGGCAGCCCGCACCAAGGCCGCGATCGCCAAGAGCGACCGCACCCGCCGGCTGCTGGCAGGCCAAGCGACCTTCGGGGAGTACGTCAAAGCCATGGGCGGCGCCGCGGACGGCATGACCGCCGACCGCTGGGGCTTCATCTCCAAGAACTACACGGCGGACGCCACGCGGGACCTCCGCGCTCTGCGCCACGTCCCGGTGCTGCTGACCCTCGCGGGCCATGACATCAACGTGGACACCGCCGACACGGAGCGCGTCTACCGCAAGGTGCTGGACGCGGGCGGTGGGTTGACGATCGAGCGCTACCCGGACGCGAACCATTCATTGCTCAAGCGCTCCATCGAGCAGTCGGACCTCAGGATCACGCTCACCGCGCTCTTCTCCCCACGCTCGCTCTTCGCGGACGGATTCCTGGACAGCCAACGGCAGTTCCTCGAGGACCTCGGCGGAGGCAGCGATGTGAAGGGCGCCCCTGGGGACGCCCTTCACGGGTTTCAGGTGGTGCCGACGCGCTACTCAATGACGAGTTCGACCTCGATGTTGCCGCTGGTGGCCTTCGAGTACGGGCAGTAGGCGTGGGTCGCCTCGACCAGCTTCCGGCCGGTCTCGCCCGCCAGGGTGTCCGGCAGCTCGACGCGCATGACGACCGCGAGCCCGAAGCCCGTGTCGTCCTTGCCGATGGAGACCTCGGCGGTCACCGAAACGTCCTTGGTGTCGACCTTCATCTGGCGCGCGACCTGGCCCATCGCGCTGGCGAAGCAGGCGGCGTACCCAGCGGCGAAGAGCTGCTCGGGGTTGGTGCCCTGACCGTTGCCGCCGAGGGCCGGGGGCATCGCGAGGGCGAGGTCGATCTGGCCGTCGGAGCTGACGGTGCGGCCCTCGCGGCCGTTGGCGGTGGCGACAGCGGTGTACAGCGCGTTCATGGGGGTGCCTCTCTCGTCTGGAGGTCGCAAGAGTTGCACACAATTAAGTTGTGCACAACTTAATTGCGAGCGAGAGGTTACTCTGGACTCATGACGCCCCCGCCCACCACCGACCCGGCCCTCCCCACGGTGTCCGACGCGGAACTGCTCCGCCTCGATCACCAGGTCTGCTTCTCGCTGCACGCGGCCTCGCGCGCGTTCGGCGGCGTCTACCGCGACGCGCTCAAGGACCTCGGGCTCACGTACCCCCAGTACCTGGCGATGCTCGTTCTCTGGGAGCACGGCCCGCAGCCCGTCAAGGCGATCGGCGAGCAGCTGCGCCTCGACTCCGGCACGCTCTCTCCGCTGCTCAAGCGGCTGGAGACGGCCGGCCTGGTGCGACGCGAGCGCAGCGCCGAGGACGAACGCTCAGTGACGGTTCACCTCACCGAAGAGGGCGCGGACCTGCGCGAGCGGGCCCTACCCGTGCCGCGCCGAATTCTTTCCGCGACCGGCCTGTCGGTCGAGGAGATCCTCGGCCTCCAGCAGCTCCTGGGCCGCCTGACTGGCGCACTCGACGGGGCTCAGCGGTAGCTCGCACCCGGGCTCATCCACGAGAGCCAAAAAAATCGCACGGTGATGTCGAGAACCCGTGACTGGCTCCGTCCCCGGTATGAACGCGACCACAATGGGTCGCACCAGTACCGAGGAGAACCACGATGGCCAAGTACTTGCTGCTCAAGCACTACCGCGGCGCCCCGAATGCGGTCAACGACGTACCCATGGACCAGTGGACGCCGGAAGAGATCTCGGCCCACGTGCAGTACATGCACGACTTCGCGGCCCGCCTCGAGGCAACCGGCGAGTTCGTCGACGGTCAGGCGCTCGCCCCCGAGGGCACGTTCGTCCGGTACGACGGCGAGGGCCGCCCGCCGGTCACCGACGGCCCGTTCGCCGAGACCAAGGACCTCATCGCCGGCTGGATGGTGATCGACGTCGACAACTACGAGCGCGCCGTCGAGCTGGCCGGGGAACTGTCGGCCGCCCCCGGGGCGGGCGGGAAGCCGATCCACGAGTGGCTCGAGGTGCGCCCGTTCCTGGCCGCGCCGCCCACCATCACGGAATGACCCCCGACGTGAACGAGGCCCTGCTGCGGAGCCTCACGCCGAACGTGCTCGCCATCCTCGTCCGCCGCGGAGCCGACTTCGCGGCGGCCGAGGATGCGGTGCAGGACGCCTTGGTCGAGGCGGTCCGCGTCTGGCCGGCCGACCAACCGCGGGACCCGAAGGGCTGGCTGGTCACCGTGGCCTGGCGCAAGGTCCTCGACGCGACCCGGTCGGACGCCGCCCGCCGCCGGCGTGAGGACCTGGTCGACGAGGAGCCGGCGCCCGGGCCCGCGCCCACGGTCGACGACACGCTCCAGCTCTACTTCCTGTGCGCCCACCCTTCACTGACACCGTCGTCCGCGGTCGCGCTCACGCTGCGCGCCGTCGGCGGGCTGACCACCCGCCAGATCGCCCAGGCCTACCTGGTGCCCGAGGCGACCATGGCGCAGCGCATCAGCCGGGCCAAGCGCACCGTCTCCGGCAATGGGGTCTCCCCCGCTCGAGCGAAGCCGAGAGCTTGGGGAAGGTTCGACCAGCCCGGCGACGTCGCCACCGTGCTGCGCGTTCTCTACCTCGTCTTCAACGAGGGCTACTCGGGCAACGTCGACCTCGCCGCCGAGGCCATCCGCCTCACCCGGCAGCTCGCGGCCGCGATCGACCACCCCGAGGTGGCGGGACTGCTCGCCCTCATGCTGCTCCACCACGCCCGGCGCGCCGCCCGGACCGCGCCCGACGGCAGCCTGGTGCCGCTCGCGGAGCAGGACCGCGGCCGGTGGGACACGAAAGTGATCGCCGAGGGCGTCATGATCCTGCAGGCGGCCCTCGCCCGCGACCGGTTGGGCGAGTTCCAGGCCCAGGCCGCCATCGCGGCACTCCACGCCGACGCGCCCACCGCCGAGGAAACCGACTGGGTGCAGATCGTCGAGTGGTACGACGAGCTCACGCGCCTCACCGACAGCCCGGTCGTCCGGCTCAACCGCGCGGTGGCCGTCGGCCAGGCCGACGGACCGCGCGCCGGCCTGGCGGCGCTCGCGGCGCTGGAGGACTCACTGCCCCGCCACACCGCGGTGGCGGCGTACCTCCACGAGCGCGACGGCGACCTCGCGACGGCGGCACGGCTCTACGCCGAGGCGGCCCACAAGGCACCCGACCTCGCCGAGCGCGACCACCTGACCCGCCAAGCCGCCCGCCTCAACGCCCGCCGGTCTCGCTGACGGGTCTCCTCGAAGTCAGCACTCCATGCAGGGCGGATTGACCGTGGCATTCAAGAAGCGGACCCTGGGGCTGTGGCTGCTGCACCTGATCATCACGATGCTTCGGTCGTCATGCATGAGTGACTCCGGTGATGTGTTCCTCAGGCCGGCTGGAGAAGGTCCCAGCGGTTGCCGTACAGGTCCTCGAAGACCGCGACCGAGCCGTACGGTTCATGGCGCGGCTCCTCCAGGAAGCGGACGCCCGCCGCCGTCATCCGGGCGTGGTCGCGCGCGAAGTCCTCGGTGTGCAGGAAGAATCCGACGCGCCCGCCCGTCTGCGCGCCGACGGCCGAACGCTGCGCGTCGTCCTTCGCGCGGGCCAGCAGCAGCCCCGTACCGGCCGCGGCTCCGGGCGGGTGGACCACGACCCAGCGGGAGCCGTCCCCGCGGTCGGTGTCCTCGGCCAGCTCGAAACCGAGGGCGTCGGTGTAGAAGGCGATGGCCTCGTCGTAATCGCGGACGACGAGGGTGACGAGTGCGATGTGGGGCATGGGCTTTTTCCTTCCCCACCCCGCCCCTTCCCGAACTGGGGCGCTGCCCCAGACCCCGGCCCTCAAGCGCCGGGCGGGCTGGAGTTGGCGGGGGTGGTTGCTGGGGCTCTGCCGCAGACCCCGCTCCTCAAGCGCCGGAGGACACGCCCGGAGGACACGCCCTCAGGGCGTCCGGGGCCTGGGGCTTGCCCCCACGCGGCGGAGCCGCAAAATGTCGCAGCGGGAAGGGGCCGGGTGGGGAAAGGGCTCCGCCAGGACATCCGCCAGGACAATGGCCCCCATGGAACCCAACCGGCTCGTCGAGCGCGCCCGCCGTCTCATCGTTCCCGGCCGTCGGCGCGTCCTCGGGATTGCCGGCGCGCCCGGGGCCGGCAAGTCCACCCTCGCTGCGCACCTCGTCGACCGCCTCGACGGACTCGCCGTACTTGTCCCCATGGACGGCTTCCACCTCGCCGGAGCGGAGTTGGAACGCCTCGGGCGTACGGGCAGGAAAGGCGCCCCGGACACTTTCGACGGCGCCGGATACGCCGCTCTGCTGGCCAGGCTGCGCGCGCCCGAGACGCCGGACACCGTCGTCTACGCGCCCGCCTTCGACCGGGCGATCGAGGAACCCGTGGCGGGCAGCATCGCCGTACCGGGCCCGCAGGACGTTCCCCTCGTCGTCACCGAGGGGAACTACCTGCTCCTCGACGACGGCCCCTGGGGGAGGGTTCGGGACCTGCTCGACGAGGTGTGGTTCCTGGAGGCCGAGCAGGAGGAGCGGGTACGTCGCCTCGTCGAGCGCCATGAGCGGTTCGGCAAGTCCCGACCGGACGCCGAGCGCTTCGTCCACGCGTCGGACGAGGCCAACGCGCGCCTGGTCGCTGCCTGCCGGGACCGCGCCGACCTCGTCGTCACAACCGGCTAGCGAGGACACCGGGCGCCGGGCAGGATGAGGCCATGTCATCCGTGCCCGCATCCGCCGCATCCGGCCCCGCTCCCGCGCCGTTCACCGCCGAGGACTACCGCGCCCGCATGGAGCGCACCGCCCAGGCGGCCGCCGACGCCGGGCTCGACGGCGTACTCGTCGCGCCCGGGCCCGATCTGGTTCACCTCACCGGCTACCGCCCCACCGCGGCCAGCGAGCGGCTGACGATGCTCGTACTGTCGGTGGAACAGGACCCGGTGCTCGTCGTGCCGACCCTGGAGGCGCCGGACGCCCAGCAGGCCGCCGGAGCCGCCGCGCTCAACCTGCGCGACTGGACGGACGGCAAGGACCCCTACGCCGTCACCGTGCCGCTCCTCGACTTCGACGGCCGCTTCGCGGTCAGCGACAACACCTGGGCGATGCATCTGCTCGGCCTCCAGCAGGCACTGCCGAGCACCTCGTACGTATCCCTGACCTCGGCCCTGCCCATGCTGCGGGCCGTCAAGGACGCCGCCGAGCTGGCGCGCCTGGAGGCTGCGGGCGCGGCCGCGGACGCGACGTACGAGGAGATCCTCAAGGTCCGCTTCTCCGGGCGGCGCGAGAGCGAGGTGGCCGCGGAACTCGCCCACCTGCTCACGCAGTCCGGGCACGAGCAGGTGGACTTCACGGTGGTCGGCAGCGGCCCGAACGGCGCGAACCCGCACCACGAGGCGGGGACGCGCGTCATCGAGGAGGGCGACATGGTCGTACTCGACTTCGGCGGCCTCAAGCACGGTTACGGCTCCGACACCTCCCGCACGGTCCATGTCGGCGACGCCCCGAGCGCGGAGGAACAGCGTGTCCACGACGTCGTACGGGAGGCGCAGCAGGCGGCGTTCGAGGCGGTGCGGCCCGGGATCGCCTGTCAGGAGGTGGACCGGGTGGCGCGCGCGGTCATCACAGAGGCGGGGTACGGCGAGCGGTTCATCCACCGCACCGGACACGGCATCGGCGTGACCACCCACGAACCGCCGTACATGATCGAGGGGGAGCGGCAGCCGCTCGTACCCGGCATGTGCTTCTCCATCGAGCCAGGCATCTACCTCCCGGGGCGCTTCGGCGTACGCATCGAGGACATCGTGACCGTCACGGAGGACGGCGGGCGCCGTCTCAACACGACGGCCCGCGAGATGGCCGTCGTCGGCTGACGCCCGCCGCCGGACGTGCTGTTGGCAGTACTGCCGGACGTGCTGCTGGACGTGCTGCCGGCCGTCCGCCGGTCGTGCTGTTGGTCAGGTGCCGACGGGGCCCAGTACGACACAGGACTCCGGCGGCAGCCGCAGCAGCCCGTCGGTGCCCGGCGCGTCGACCGGTTCCCAGGCTGCCAGTACGCGGCTGAGGCCGTTGCGGCCGAGGCCGATCGTGGCGGGCTCCTTCGACAGGTTCACCGCCACGCGGATGTCGCCGCGGCGGTACGCCAGCCAGCGCGCGCCCTCGTCGTACGCGACCTTGACCGCCGCCAGGTCCGGGTCGGCGAGGTCTGGCCGCTCGCGGCGCAGGGCGATCAGCTCGCGGTACCACGCGAGCACGCGCGCGTGCGGCTCGTCTTCCGGCTCGGACCAGTCCAGACAGGAGCGTTCCCTGGTCCGTGGGTCCTGCGGGTCCGGGACGTCCTCCGCCGCCCACCCGTGCGCGGTGAACTCCCGCCTCCTGCCCTCCCGTACGGCCTGCCCGAGCTCCGGGTCGGTGTGGTCGGTGAAGAACTGCCAGGGAGTACGGGCCGCCCACTCCTCGCCCATGAAGAGCATGGGGACGTACGGGCCGGTGAGGACGAGCGTGGCGGCGCAGGCCAGCAGGCCGGTGGAGAGGGAGGCGGAAAGCCGGTCCCCGAGGGCTCTGTTGCCGACTTGGTCATGCGTCTGGGCGTAACCGAGGAAGCGGTGTGCGGCGGTTTTCGTGCGGTCCACGGAACGGCCGTGCACGCGTCCCCGGAACGTCGAGTACGTACCGTCGTGGAAGAACACCTGGGTGAGCGTCTTGGCGAGCGCACCGAGGGGGGCGCGGGCGAAGTCGCCGTAGTAACCCTGGGACTCGCCGGTGAGGGCGGTGTGCAGAGCGTGGTGGAAGTCGTCGTTCCACTGAGCGTGCAGACCGAGCCCCCACGACTCGCGAGGGGCGGTCGTGCGCGGGTCCCCCTGGTCGGACTCGGCGATCAGGAAGAGCGGCCTGCCCGTCTCGGCGGAGAGCGTGTCGACGGCCGTCGACAGCTCCTCCAGGAACGTCAGCGCGCGCGTGTCGGCGAGGGCGTGGACCGCGTCGAGACGCAGTCCGTCGATGCGGTAGTCGCGCAGCCAGGCGAGAGCGCTGCCGAGCAGGTACGCGCGTACCTCGTCGGACCCCGGGGCGTCGAGGTTGACGGCCGATCCCCAGGGAGTGTGGTGCGTGTCCGTGAAGTACGGGCCGAAGAGGGGCAGATAGTTGCCGGAGGGGCCGAGGTGGTTGTGTACGACGTCGAGCACGACTCCGAGGCCGAGGCCGTGCGCCGTGTCGACGAAGCGCTTGAGTCCTTCGGGGCCTCCGTACGGTTCGTGCACGGCCCAGAGCGACACACCCTCGTACCCCCAGCCGTGCGTTCCCGGGAACGGGCAGACGGGCATCACCTCGACGTGGGTGACCCCCAGCTCCGCCAGGTGGCCGAGCCGCCGGGCGGCGGCGTCGAAGGTGCCCTCAGGGGTGTACGTACCGATGTGCAGCTCGTAGAGGACCGCTCCCGCCAGCGCAGTGCCGCCGCGCCAAGCTGTCCGCCACACATGGGTGTTGTGGTCCACGACGGCGCTGAGGCCGTCGGGGCCGTCCGGCTGGCGGCGCGAGCGCGGGTCGGGCAGGACGGGGCCGCCGTCCAGGCAGAAGCCGTAACGCGTACCTTCACCGGCGTCGGCGTCCGCCGTCCACCATCCGCCCCGTGCGGGATCGCGCTCCATGGCGTACGTCCCGTCCGCCAGCCGGAGCTCTGCCTGTTCGGCCTTGGGTGCCCACACCTCGAACCGCACTGGCGGCCCCTCTCGTCGACGATGCCGCCACCCATGGTGCGTCAGACGGGCATGATCCGCCGGTAAATCGTCAGCTCCACGTCATCCGGGATTGGATACGGACTTCTGTCTGCGCAGGTCAGGTCGTACGGGATGCCCTGTTCTTCTGGACAGCCGCGCCGGGTCGGCCCGACAATCAGGTCTGTGACGTCCTCCTTCGAGTTCCACACGTATCCCGCTCGGCTGTCCGACGCCGAGCGCGACCGTGTGCTCGGGGTGCTCAGAGAGGGGGCGGCCCAGGGGAAGTTGTCGCACGACACCTTCGTGCGCCGGATGGAACTCGCCCTTGTCGCCCGCCGCTCCGAGGAACTGGCCGTACTCACCTCCGATCTGGAGACCGAGAGCCGCTGGGCACGGGGGCTGTTCGGGGCGGTGGAGCGGGCGTCGGCGTTCACGGTGCGGCTGCGCAGGGCGTGGCAGTCGGAGCGGCTGCCGAAGCTGCTGTTCCCCGAGCCCGGCCCGTACCCACTGAGGATCGGACGCGATCCCGCGAACGGACTGCGGCTCAGCCACGACACGGTCTCGCGCGTACACGCGGAACTGTCCGCGCGGGGCGGCACATGGGTCCTGCGCGACCTCGGCTCGACCAACGGGACGGCCGTCAACGGGCGGCGGGTCACGGGAGCCGTCCTCGTGCGGGACGGGGATCAGGTCAGCTTCGGGCGGATGAGCTTCAGGCTTTCCGAGCGCTGAGTTTCCGCGCGCTGAGTTCCGCGCGCCGAACTTCCGCGCGCCGAGCCGAAGGTTCCCTCAGGACAGGGGTGGGGTTAACCGCAGGAAGGTCCGGCTGCTGGTACCAGTGACCACAAGGGGCCCGACCGGGACGCTGATCAAGGAGCAAAAGCGTCCTCGGGAGGGAACAAAGATGGCGGGCAGCAGGCAGCCGATCACAGTCAGAATCGCGCGATGGTGTGCCACGCATCCATGGCGAGCCATCGCCGGATGGCTGCTGTTGCTCGTCGTATGCGTCGGTGCGGGCAGCGCGGTGGGCATGAACAAGGGGCAGTTCTCCGACTTCTGGATCGGCGAGGCGGGCCGGGCCGAGTCCATCGCCGCCGACAGCGGACTCACACCGGCGCCCGTCGAGCGGGTACTGATCACGGCGGAGCACGGCAAGCTCGACGCCGCGGCCGCCGAAGACGCCGCACGCGACGTGCGGCAGCGGATGGAAGCCCTGCCGGCCGTCGTCTCGGTCGCCGCCCCGAAGCCGGCCGCCGACGGTTCCGCGCTGATGGTCGCCGTCACCCTGCGCGGCGACAAGGAGACCGCCAAGGAGGACGTCGACGCGCTGCTGAAGCAGACCGAGGCCGTAGGGAGCGAGCACCGGAAACTGCGGATCGAACAGACCGGCAACGCGTCCATCTCCAACGGGGTCAACGACAAACAAGGGCAGGACCTTCAGCGCACCGAGGCGATCAGTCTGCCGGTCACCTTCATCATCCTGTTGGTCGTCTTCGGATCGGTCCTGGCGGCCGGCATCCCGGTGCTGCTCGCCCTCTTCGCCTTCGGGGGAGCGGTGGGCCTCTACGGTCTCGCGTCCTGGATCACCCCCGACGCGGGCGGCGCGGCGCTGAGCGTCATCTTCATGCTGGGCATGGCGGTCGGCGTCGACTACTCGCTCTTCTACCTGAAGCGCGCCAGGGAGGAGCGCGAGCGCACGGGCGGCACGATCAGCCACGCCGCCGCCGTCGAACTGGCCGCGGCCACCTCGGGGCGAGCCGTCGTCGACTCGGGTCTGGCGGTCGCCCTCGCGCTCGGCGGCCTGTACCTGATGGACGACGTGATCTTCTCGTCGATCGCCACCGGGGCCATTCTGGTCACCCTTGTCGCGGTGGCGGGATCGCTGACCGTACTGCCCGCGCTGCTTGCCAAACTGGGACACCGTACGGACGGCCGCAGGGCCCGCCGCCGGGCGGCCGGTGCTTCGCGCGGTGCCCCGGAGCAGAGCCGCATGTGGTCCGCCCTCCTGCGGCCGGTCATGCGCAGGCCGCTCGCGACACTGCTCGTCGGACTCGCCGCCACGGCGGCTCTCGCCCTGCCCACCCTCAACATGAAGCTCGGCACGGAGGGGAAGGACACGTTCCCCGACAGCGTGGCCGCCATGGCGACGTACGACCGGCTGACGGCCGCGTATCCGGCCGACGGGACCGCGCACCTCGTGCTCGTACGGTCGGACCCTGCCCACGCGGACGAGGCGAAGGGCGCCCTGCGCCGGCTCGCCGACCGGACCCTGGGCAACGAACTCTTCACCCAGGACGGCACCGCACCCCAGCTGCGCGTCTCCGAGGACGGACGTTCGGCGCTGCTGACGCTGCCCGTCCCGTACGCCGAGAACTCGGCGGCGGCGGACCGCTCCCTGGCGCTGCTGCGCGGCGAGCTCGTACCGGAGACCATCGGCAAGGTGGCGGGCACCGAGGCCGCCGTCAGCGGGGAGATCGCCTACGGCGCGGACTATGCCGAGCATCAGGAGAAGCGGCTGCCCTGGGTCATCCTCTTCGTGTCGCTGGCGACATTCGCCATCATGTACGCGGCGTTCCGTTCCGTCGTCATGGCCGTGCTCAGCGTGCTGCTCAACCTCGCGGCGGTGATGGTCTCCTGGGGCGTACTGACGCTGGTCTTCCAGGGCACCTGGGCCGAGGGGCTCCTCGGTTTCGAATCCACCGGATTCGTCGGCTCCCGTACGCCGCTGCTGGTCTTCGCCATCCTGGTGGGCCTTTCCACCGACTACCAGATCTTCGTCGTCAGCCGGATCAAGGAGGCCGTGCGGCGCGGCATACCGACCCGCGACGCCGTGGTGGACGGGATCACCGGCTCCGCGAGTGTGGTCACGAGCGCCGCCGTCATCATGGTGTCGGTCTTCGTCAGCTTCCTCTTCATCGACCGCATCGAGATGAAGCAGATCGCCGTGGGACTCACGGTGGCGGTGCTCTTCGACGCGATCGTGCTGCGGGCGCTGATCCTGCCGTCGGCGATGGCGCTCCTGGGCGAACGCTGTTGGGGCCGTTCGCGGACGGGCGCGCCCGGCGCCGGGCAGCCGCGGGGTGACCTGCCCCGTCCCGCTACTGCTGGTGCAGGCCCCGCCCGGCGAGGGTGAGGAAGGTTTCGCCGACGGCCTCGGAGAGCGTCGGGTGGGCGTGGATGTGGCGGGCGACGTCGGACGGTTCGGCGTCCCAGCCGACGATCAGCTGGCTCTCGGCGATCATCTCGGAGACGTTCGGTCCCACGAGGTGGACGCCGAGCACCTGCCCGCCGCGCGCGGCGACGACCTTCACCACACCGCCCTGACCGTGCACCATGCCCTTGGCCACAGCGGTCAGGGGCATGGTGTTGACCACCACGTCGTGGTCCCGGCCACGCGCCTGCGCCTCACTCAGACCGACCGAGGCGGTCTGCGGCGAGGAGTACGTGACCCGGGGGACGGCCGCGTAGTCGACGGGCGGCGAGGCAAGCCCCGCCAGCGTCTCGGCCACCAGCAGGCCCTCCGCGAACGAGGCGTGGGCCAGGCCGAGCGAGGGCGGCGGCAGGAGGTCACCGACCACATGGATGCCCGGTACGGCCGTCTCCAGCCGGGACCAGTCGGCGGGCGCGACGAACCCGCGCTCGTCGGTGGTCAGTCCGGCCGTCGCCAGGCCGAGCCCGTCGGTCACGGGTGCGCGGCCCACGGCGACCAGCAGCCGCGCGGCCTCGATCGCGCGCGTCTCGCCGCGCGAGGTGCGGACGTTCGCCCGTACACCGCTCTCGAGCACCGTTGCGTCCAGCAGCCGTGCGCCCACCTGCACGTCGATGCCGCGCTTCTTCAGGCCGCGAGTCAAGTGGCGGGACACATCGGTGTCTTCGAGTGGTACGAGCCGGTCCGCGGCCTCGACCAGGGTGACCTCGGCGCCCATGGAACGGTGGAACGAGGCGTACTCCACGCCGATCGCGCCACCGCCGAGCACCACCACGGACTTTGGCAGCCCGGGCGCGAACAGCGCGTCGTCGCTGGTGACGACGCGGCTCCCGTCCGGGTCCAGGCCCGGCAGCGTACGGGGCCGGGACCCGGTCGCCAGCACGATGCCCCGGCGGGCGGTGAAGGAGCGGCCGTCATCCTCCACGCGAACGTTCCGGGGACCGGTCAACTGAGCGCTCCCACGGACCACTTCCACCGCGGAATGCGCGAGGTGTTCCTCGACGCCCTTGTGGTTGCGGGACACGATGTCGTCCCTGGTGGCCACCAGCGCCGGCCAGTCCACCGACTCCAGTGTCGCCTTCACGCCCCACCGCTCCCGGGCCTCCGCGATGCCGTCGACGAGTTCGGCGGCGTGCAGCATCGCCTTGCTGGGGATGCAGCCGCGGTGCAGGCACGTGCCGCCCACCTTGTCGCGCTCCACCAGAACGACCTTCAGGCCGAGGGCCGCGGCGCGCAGGGCGGTGCTGTAACCGCCGGTGCCGCCGCCGATCACGATCACATCGGTTTCATGAGTCTCAGTCATGGCTCCACCCTCCGCCGCTGCCTTGCCATGAGTCCAAGGCAATGTTTCTCTGGCACCGATGCACAGCGCTTATGGGAGGGGTGCGGGCGGATGAGCCTGCGGCAGATGGAGTACTTCGTGACGGTCGTCGAGGAGGCTTCCTTCACGCGGGCCGCCGAGCTCCTGCACGTCACACAGCCCGCCCTCTCGCACCAGATCAAGGCCCTGGAGAGGTCCGTGGGCGGCGCGCTGCTGGAACGCATGCCGCGCGGCGTACGGCTGACGGTGATGGGCCGCGCCTTCCTCCCGCACGCCGAACTCGCCGTGCGCAGCGCCGTCCAGGCGCAGCGCGCCGCCAGGGCCGCCGCCGGCGCGGAGGGCGGCGAGCTGCACATCGCCACCGTCCACTCGGTCGCCGTCGGCATCCTGCCCGACGTCTTCGCCCGCTGGCGCCGCGAACACCCGGGTGTGGCGCTGGTCCTGCACGAGTACGCGACGACCGAGGCGCTGGAGGAGCAACTGGAGCGGGGCGTCGCCGACCTCGCTGTCGGGCCGGCGCCGCCGCGCTCGTGGCAGGGGCCCGTGGTGCCGGTCGGGGAGGAGGAGATCGTGCTGGTCGTCGCCTTCGACGACCGCCTCGCGGGGCGTACGTCGGTACGCCTGTCGGAGCTGGCCGACCGCACGTGGGTGCGGTGCGCGATGGAAGCGGTGATCGACGGACAGCAGTTCCTCGACTGGGCCTGTGCCAAGGCGGGCTTCGTACCGCGCACGGCGGTCCGTACCGAGCACACCTCGACGGCGGTGCGGATGGCGGCGGCGGGGGTCGGCGTCGCCACCGCACCGTCGCACGTGGTGCGGGGAGCCGTGGGCGAGGACTGCGTCGTACTCCCGGTCGACCCGCCGTGGCGGCGCGCCCTGACGGTCTTCTCCCGCGTCGAGCTCACGGGCGCGGCGGCGGCGTTCGCGGATGTGCTGTGCGACTCGTGGCCGTACGGGAAGGCTCCGGCGTCAACTGACGGGGCGTACGAGAACTGCACTGCGACGGCGTGACGGCGTGGGGCGCCCCGCGGCGCTTGTTCCCCTACCCGCCCCTTCCCCGAAACTGGGGGCAAGCCCCCAGCCCCCAGGACGCCCTCCGGGCGTGTCCTCAAACGCCGGACGGGCTGGATGTCGCCGCGTGCGGCAACTCTCAAGCCCCGCAGGACACACCCGCCCGCACGTACACCCTCCTACGGCGCCTCTCCTCCCACCCGGGTCAGGAGCGAGACCGGACGTTCCGCGAAGAGGTCAGTCACTCGCACCGTTCCCGAGAACGCCCGCTCCGGCGTCAGCACATCTGCCCACCGCCCCTCCGGCAGCGTCAGTTCCGTGTCGCGCCAGCCGCCCGCCTCCGACAGGCGCAGCGACAGCCGCGTTACGGCCGTCACCGCCTCTCCGGAGCGGCAGAACGCCACGCAGTGGTCCGCGGCCGGGCCGGCGACCCCCAGAGGGGTGTAGGTGCCCGACTCGCCGAAGGCTTCGGGGTGCCGCCGTCGCAGGCCCAGCGCGGCGACCGTGACCGCGTACTTCTCCGCCGACAGGCCGTCCTCGCCCGCGGCGGGCGGCGTGAAGCCGACAGGCCGCCGGTTGTCCGGGTCCACCAGGGCCCGGAACTCCCGCTCCGTGCCCTGGTACAGGTCCGGCACCCCCGGCATCGTCAGATGCAGCAGCGCGGCCCCGAGCACATTGGCCCGTACGTACGGACCCAGATCCCGCGCGAACTTCGCCACCGTCTCGAACGGCGGCCCGGCAGGACCCGCCGTCACGAAGTCGGCCACCGCCTCCTCGTACACCGTGTCCTGCTCGGTCCAGCTGGTGTGCAGCCCCGCCTCCCGTACGGACTTCAGCAGCGCGGCCGTCAGCCGCTCCCCGTCGGGCTCCCCGAAGCCGAGTACGGTCTGCCAGGCCGTCCAGGCGAGGTGCGCGTCGGGGGCGGGGACCGAGGTCAGCCCCGCGAGCAGCCGGGCCCACCGCTGCGGGCACTCGGACAGCACGGCGATCCGCGCGCGCACGTCCGCGCTGCGCTTCGTGTCGTGGGTGGACAGCACGGTGCCGGTGGTCGGCCAGTCACGCGCCAGCCGCGTGCAGAACGCGTGGAAGTCCGCCGGGCTCACGCCGGGTGCCCCGGGGTCGCCGCCCACCTCGTTCGCCGAGATGAGAGGCACGTAGCGGTAGTAGGCCGTGTCCTCCACCGACTTGGCGCGCAGCGCCGACGCCGTCTGCGCGAACCGCGCACAGAACGCCGCACGGTCCGGCCCGCCGCCGAGCTTCCCCAGCGCCAGATCACGCACCAGATCGACGACCGCCGCCTCCTCCTGCACCGCGAACGTCGCCTTCACCCGCCGCGCCGCCTCCATCGGAACGGCGGCCTCGGCGCTCTCGGGACAGGGCCCGCCCGCCGTCACGTAAGGGCGGTACACGGGAACGCGCACCAGCAGTTCCCGTACGGCTGTCCGCAGCGCCCAGGGCGCGAAGTCCCGCAGGGCGGGATCAGCCGCGCAGATCCGTTCGGCCGTACGGACGAGGTAGCGGGTCTCCGCTGCCAGCTCATGGGTGAGCACCTTGTACGCCGATCGTCGTACCGTCGGTTCCCAGTAACCGCCACGGTCTCCGGCCGGGCCCGCGAAATCGCGGTAGTGGGCCGTCAGTTCCCCGACGCCCACCGGATCGGTGAACAGGCCGTCGATCCGGTACAGCGCGTCGTATCCCGTCGTTCCCGCGACCGGCCATTCGGCCGGAAGCCGCTCGGGACCGGTCAGGATCTTCTCCACGACCGTCCAGCGGCCCCCGACCGCCTCACCGAGGCGCCGCAGGTACGCCTGCGGATCGGCGAGCCCGTCCGGGTGGTCGACGCGCAGCCCCTCAACCACCCCGTCCCGTACCAGCTCCAGGATCTTCGCGTGCGAGGCGGCGAAGACCTCCGGATCCTCCACACGGACGCCGATCAGTTCCGAGATGGTGAAGAAGCGCCGGTAGTTCAGCTCGGTGCGCGCCAGTCGCCACCAGGAGAGCCGGTACCACTGGGCGTCCAGCAGCTCCGGCATCGGCAGGTTCGCCGTGCCCTCACGCAGCGGGAACGTGTGGTCGTAGTAGCGAAGGGTTTCGCCCTCGACCCTCAGCCCTTCCAGCTCGTCACCGATCCGGTGCGCCAGTACGGGCAGCAGGACCTTGCCGTCGCCGCCCTCCCAGTCGATGTCGAACCACCGGGCGTACGGCGAACCCGGCCCCTCTCTCAGCACCTCCCACAGTGGCCGGTTCAGGCTCTCGGGCGCCGGTACGGCCATGTGGTTCGGCACGATGTCCAGGATCAGGCCGAGGCCGTGGGCGCGGGCCGTGCGGGACAGCGCGCGCAGTCCCTCCTCGCCGCCGAGTTCGGCCCGCACGCGCGCGTGGTCGACGACGTCGTATCCGTGCTGGGAGCCCGGCACGGCTTCGAGCACGGGTGACAGATGCAGGTGCGAGACCCCGAGTGCGGCCAGATGGGGCACCGCCTCCTCGGCGGCCGAGAAGGGGAAGTCGGAACGGAGCTGCAGACGATAGGTGGCGGTGGGCGTCATGCGAACGTACGTACCCGCATTGGGACCTTCTGTGTCATCGGCCCATGCTTCCGTGTGATGACCCGGTATTACGTTCACCTGATGCCTGGAACCCTTCACACGTATCGCAAGGTCGTCGCGCTCACCGGACCCGTGCTGCCCGTCGTGTCGTTCCTCGGCAGGCTGCCGACCGCCATGTGCCAGCTCGGCAGCCTCCTGCTGGTCGCCGAGACCAGCGGCAGCCTCGCCACGGCAGGACTGGTCGGCGGCGCCCTGGCGGCGGGGCAGACGGCCGGCGGCCCGCTCCTCGGCCGGGTGGCGGACCGTCACGGACAGCGCACCGTCGTCCTGGTCGCCGCCCTCGTCAACGCGGTCGCCGTCGCCGCTCTCGTGATCGCCGCCCTGGACCGCGTCAGTACGCTCCCGCTCGCGCTCGTCGGCGCGCTCGCCGGAGCGAGCGTTCCCCAGGTCGGTCCGATGGCGCGTACGCGATCGGTCGCACTCGCCCGCAGGAACGGCGTCGACGAACGGCTCATCGGCGCCGTCCTGTCGTTCGAGGGAACGCTCGACGAGGTGTCCTTCGTCCTCGGCCCCGCCCTCGTCGGCCTCGCGGTGGCGGTAGCGCACCCCGCTGCCGCGCTGCTCGTCGCCGCGGGTCTGCTGGCCGTCTGCGGCACCTGGTTCGCACTGCATTCGACGGCGTCCCGGGTACGCCCCGCGTCCCGCAAGGCCTCACCCGTACGTACGAGTCTGCCCGGAGCGGTCTACGCGCTGCGCGCCGCGATGGTGCTCCAGGGAGCCATGTTCGGCGCGTCCCAGGCGGGCATCACGGCGCTCACCGAGCGGCTCGGGCAGCCGGAGCAGGCCGGGCTCGTCTACGCAGCCATGGGCGTCATGAGCGCGGCCGCCGGGCTCGCCATGGCGGCCGTACCGGCGAGGATCACCCTGACGGTCCGCTGGCGCGCCGCGACGGCCGCCCTCATCGTGCTCTCCGTACCGCTGCTGTTCGTGGAGTCCCTGTGGGCGCTGTACGCCGTCGTAGTGGTCCTCGGCGTCGCGTACGCACCGCACCTGATCACCATCTTCGGGCTCACCGAACGGATCGTTCCCGAGAACAGACTGGCCGAGTCGATGGCGTTCCTGACGAGCGGCATCGTCGGCGGCCAGGCCCTGGCGCTGGCCCTTTCCGGACGTCTCGCGGAGGGCAGCGGCGCGCCCGCGGCGTTCGCCGTCGCGGTGGTGGCGGCCACGCTCTGCGCCGTACTCGCGTGGACCGCCCGCCCCGCCTCCGCAGCGGGCCCTAAGCCGGCCGCTGCAACACCACCAGACTGCGCCCGATCAGCGTGACGTGTTCGCCCGCTCCCACCTTGGGACCGCTCCCGGGTGGCACCCCCTCGGCCCGCGCCGTGTCGACCACGACCTGCCACTGCTTCCCGTGGTTCACCGGAACGGTGAAATCGAGTTCCTTCGCGCTCGCGTTGAACATCAGCAGGAAGGAGTCGTCCGAGATGCGCTCGCCGCGCGGCCCCGGCTCCGAGATGGCGTGACCGTTCAGGAAGACCGTCAGCGCCTTCGCGTGCGCCGCCTGCCAGTCCCGCTGGGCCATCTCCTTGCCGTCCGGTGTGAACCACGCGATGTCCGAAAGATCGTCGTGCGTGCCCTCCACGGGACGTCCGTGGAAGAAGCGCCGGCGCCGGAAGACCGGATGGTCCCGCCGCAGCCACACCATCGCGCGCGTGAAGGCGTGGAGCGAGCCCTCCTCGTCGTCCTTGTCCGGCCAGTGCACCCAGGACAACTCGTTGTCCTGGCAGTAGGCGTTGTTGTTGCCTCCTTGCGTCCGTGCGAACTCGTCCCCGTGCGAGAGCATCGGCACGCCCTGCGACAGCATCAGCGTCGCGATGAAGTTGCGCATCTGACGGGCGCGCAGGTCGAGGATCGCGGGATCGTCCGTATCCCCCTCCGCCCCGCAGTTCCAGGACCGGTTGTGGCTCTCGCCGTCCCGGTTGCCCTCGCCGTTGGCCTCGTTGTGCTTGTCGTTGTACGAGACCATGTCGGCCAGCGTGAAACCGTCGTGGCAGGTGGTGAAGTTGATGGACGCGAGCGGCCTGCGCCCGTCGTCCTGGTAGAGGTCCGAGGACCCCGTGAGCCGCCCCGCGAACTCCGCGATCGTCCGGGGCTCACCCCGCCACAGGTCCCGCACGGTGTCCCGGTACTTGCCGTTCCACTCGGTCCACAGCGGCGGGAAGTTCCCCACCTGATAGCCGCCCTCGCCGACATCCCACGGCTCGGCGATCAGCTTCACCTGGCTGACCACCGGGTCCTGCTGCACCAGGTCGAAGAAGGACGACAGCCGGTCCACCTCGTGGAACTGCCTGGCCAGAGTCGCCGCCAGATCGAAGCGGAACCCGTCGACGTGCATCTCCGTCACCCAGTACCGCAGCGAATCCATGATCAGCTGGAGTACGTGCGGCGAGCGCATGAGGAGGGAGTTCCCGGTGCCCGTCGTATCCATGTAGTAGCGGGGATCGTCGGCGAGACGGTAGTACGACGCGTTGTCCAGGCCGCGGAAGGAGAGCGTGGGGCCCAGATGGTTGCCCTCCGCCGTGTGGTTGTAGACGACGTCGAGGATGACCTCGATGCCCGCCCGGTGGAGCGCCCGTACGGCGGTCTTGAACTCCAGGACCTGCTGACCTCGGTCGCCCCATGAGGCGTACGCGTTGTGCGGGGCGAAGAAACCGATGGTGTTGTAGCCCCAGTAGTTGCTCAGATCGGCGTCGGCCAGCCTGTGATCATTGACGAACTGGTGCACCGGCATCAACTCCAGAGCCGTCACCCCCAGTTCCGTCAGGTGCGAGATGATCGAAGGGTGCGCCAGGGCCGCGTACGTACCCCGGAGCTCGTCGGGGAGGTCCGGGTGCATCATCGTGAGGCCCTTCACATGGGCCTCGTAGAGGATCGTGCGGTGATAGTCCGTGCGGGGCGGACGGTCGTCACCCCAGTCGAAGTACGGGTTGACCACCACCGACGCCATCGTGTGCGGCGCCGAGTCCAGGTCGTTGCGCGAGTCCGGCTTCCCGAAGTGGTAGCCGTACACCGCCTCGCCCCAGTCCACCTTGCCGCTGATGGCCCGTGCGTACGGGTCGAGCAGCAGCTTGGCGGAGTTGCACCGCTTGCCCTCCTGCGGGGCGTACGGGCCGTGGACCCGGTAGCCGTAGCGCTGGCCCGGCATGATCCCGGGCAGGAAGGCGTGACGTACGAACGCGTCGGACTCGCGCAGTTCCACCGCCGTCTCCGAACCGTCGTCGTGCAGCAAGCACAACTCGATCCGGTCGGCGGCCTCCGAATAGACAGCGAAATTGGTTCCGGCGCCGTCGTACGTGGCGCCGAGTGGGTAAGCCTCTCCCGGCCAGACCTGCATGCGATCGACTCTTCCACTTCTGATCCGGGTTCTGCGGGGCACTTCGCACAGATCTTCCCCGAAAGTGGGGCAACCTCCTAGGACTTCGGACCGTCCTACCGGGTGACCACGCATACTCGGTATGCCAGTTGCTGTCGCGTGTGACGCGCGGGGCGACAGGGGGCTCCGGGGAGAGTAGGGGGGCACAGTGCACAGGACAGTGCGCCGGCATCTGGGGAAGATGCTGGCGGGAGCCGCGACAGCGGTGACCGCGACCGCCGTGATGATCGGCGTGACGCTGCCGGACCCGGCGGGCGCCGCCGACGACACGCGCACCGGCCGGCCCGGGAACGCGGCCGTCGCCGGGTCCGACCGGGGCGAGCAGAGCGCCCAGGGGGACGGCACCGGCCAGGACGGTGGGAGCGCGGCGGCGGGGCAGGCGCCGGAGCCGGGGGTCGTCCAGGGCGCCCCGGCCGAGGGCGAGCAGGGCATCGGCAGGGACCCCCTTACGGACGCCGAGCTGGAGCGCGTGGAGACGCTCGCGCTGACGCCGTCGCAGTTCTCCGGCGGCAGGGACGTCGAGGGAGACCGGGGGCCGCAGCACCTCGCCACGAACCTGAGCGAGATACAGCCGTCCGAGGTCGGGGAGGCCGCGCCGCCGCGCCGTGCGGAGGTCTCGTACTACGACTACAAGCGCGACGAACTGGTGACGAAGACCGTCAACCTCGCCACCGGCAAGGTCGAGCGGACCGGTGCGCTCAAGGGCGTACAGCCGTCGCCCACCCGCCAGGAGAGCCGTGAGGCCGCGGATCTGATTCTGGCGAGTCCGCTCGGTGAGGGCCTGAAGAAGGACTACCAGGACGCCATGGGCAAGCCGCTCACCTCGGTGGACCAGCTGCGGGTGACCGGCGGGATCTACCGGGCGGACCGCGAGGAGACGGTACCGCGGGCGCTGGCGAAGTGCGGGGAGCACCGCTGCGTACGCGTCACGACCAAGGTCAGGAACGGACCGTGGATCGACACCCGCGACCTCGTCGTCGACCTGAGTGCGAGGACGGTCGGCCGCACCGGCTGACGCTCTCGGCCCTCCCGGCGCTCTCGGCCCACCGACCCGGCTCATCCGCTTCAGTCCCTTCCCGCACTTCCGTACGAGGGAGTTCATGCTCATGCACGTCAACAGAGCTTCTGGTGCCCCCAAGCGGGCCGCGGCAATCCTCGCGGCCGCCGCCCTGCTGGGCAGCCTCGCCGCCGCCGGCGGTTCCGCGGCCACGGCGGCCCCCAAGCCCAAGGCGGCACCCGCCGCCCCCGCACCGGCCCCGGCCGACTGCAGCGCGGCGTACCGCATCGAGCAGAAGCTCGACGGCGGCACCACCTGGCGCATGTGCTGGAACTACGACAGCCACGCCGGCCTGATCCTGGAGAAGGTCTCGTACCAGCCCAAGGGCGAACCGAAACCGATCCGCGTCCTGACCAGCGGCAAGCTCGCCCAGGTGCACGTGCCGTACGACAACGGCGAGGCGGAGTACGACGACCTCACCGGTCAGGACTTCGGCGCGGAACTCCAGGACCTGAAGCCGGCCGAGTGCCCCGGCGGCACCATCAAGACCGTCCGGGTCCAGGGCGCGGGCAACGTCAAGGGCATCTGCACGACCACGCGTGCGCGCGGGCACGCGTACCGCCTTGCCAGCGACGAAAGCACCAAGGTCTGGCAGGCCCAGGGCAAGGACCTGCTCGTCTACACCGTCAACAAGGTGTCCTGGTACGAGTACATCACCGAGTGGCGCTTCTCCTCCGACGGGACCATATCCGCCAACGTCGGCGCCACCGGCAGCCTTTCGCCGTACGACTACGACGCCACCGACGGCCGGGGCTGGCCGATCGGCAAGGGCGCCCGCGACTACGCCACCAGCCACAGCCACAACGTCTTCTGGCGGCTGAACTTCGGTCTCGACGGCAGCTCGAAGAACCGGATCGAGCAGTACGACTCGAAGGTCACCCCGCCGCGGGGCAATGGAATGCCCACCACCAAGACCACCCGTACCCCCATAGCCAAGGAGCTCGCGGGCGACGCCAAGAGCATGCGGTGGTGGCGGGTCGTCAGCGCGACCGGCAAGAACAAGGACGGGCACCCGCGCTCGTACGAGATCGTGCCGGGCCCCTCCAACAAGCACCCGGGGCGCAGCTTCACCAAGCACGACGTGTACTTCACGAACTACCGCAAGTGTGAACAGTTCGCGAGCAACAACATCCGCGACTGCGGCGCGTCGAACGCGCCGAACAGCGTCGACAAATGGGTGAACGGCGAGACGCTCAAGAATCCGATCACCTGGGTCAACATCGGGTTCCACCACATCGCCCGCGACGAGGACCAGCAGCCCATGCCCGTCCACTGGCAGGGTTTCCAGCTCGCTCCCAGGGACGTAACCACTATGAATCCGCTCACTCCGGCTGATCTCGCAGGACAGAACGGGCATTACGAATAAGGGAGTTGGGAAAGGAGCCTGCGCATCCGGCTGCACCGCCTCCCGCTCGCGGAGTACCCTTCCTTGATCGTTGGAGACGGGGCTTCCAGGAGCTGAAGGCGGTGCGTGGGTGAGCTCGGGAGGGCTGGAACTGCCCCCCGGTGACGCAGGTCACGAGGGGGGTTCCGCAGGCGTCCCGCCCGGAGCGGTCTCGCTTGCGCGTCCGATGGAGATCGGAGCGGAGCTGGACTGGGGCGCGGACGCCTGGAGCGAGGTGCGTACGCGCGCTCAGCGGGCCGGCCGGGCCTACATCTGGCTGAACCTCGTGGAGCAGCGGCTGCGCGCCGTCGTCGTCGCCGTGCTCCGGCCCATCTACGAGCCGGTGCACGGCGAGGACGACTGGGTGGTGGCGGCCGCGGGACCGGCGGGTCAGGAGTGGGTGCAGCGCGCCGTCGCGGTGCGGGAGGTCTCCCGCCGCAAGGGCTATCTGCTCGACCCGGCCGACGACAACGTCATCAGCTTCCTCACGCTGCCCCAGCTGCGCGAGCTCATGGTCCAGCACTGGCCGTGTTTCGAGCCGTACTTCGACGACCGGCGGGACGTCGAGCTGGCCCTGGACGAGCTGGAGGTCACCCGTAACGTCGTCTCGCGCAACCGGGCGCTGTCCGAGGCCGTGCTCGCCCAGGCGGAACGGGCCTCCGCGCGGCTCCTGGAAATCCTGGGCAGCGGCGCCGGTGTGCAGTCCGCGGGCCGGCTCAAGGTGGACGCCGTCGAGGAACTGGTGGGGGACAGGTACGCCGATGTGGTCAGCGTCCACCCGGACCGGGTGCGCCTCCAGCGCCAGTTGCCCGCCGAGGATCTCTTCGGCGGCGCGCGGCGGCTCGACGCGATCGGCATAGGCCTGAACCTCCTCGTCCAGAACTTCTCCGGCAGGCGGCTGGTGCGGCTGGCCGAATCGGGCTGCCGCATACGGCTGCTCTTCCTCAATCCGGCGAGCAGTGCGGTCAAGCGGCGCGAGCGTGAACTGGGTTTGAGAAAGGGTGAATTGAGCCGTTCGGTGGAGATGAACATTCTCCACATGCGACGGGTGCGCTCGAAGCTCCGCGACCCGGGGGCGTTCCAGATCCAGGTCTTCGACGAGACGCCGCGCTTCACGGCGTATCTGGTGGACGGGGACGGCGCGGACGGACTCGCCGTCGTCCAGACGTATCTGCGCAAGGCGCGCGGCATGGAGGCGCCGGTGCTGGTGCTGAGGGGCGGCGGGCGCGGTGTGGTCAGGCACGGTCAGGACGGTCAGGACACAGAACACGGTCTCTTCGAGACGTACCGCGAGGAATTCGAAGCCGTGTGGGCGGACTCCCGACCGGTGTCCTGACGCGTGTCTTGACGAGTGTTCTGACGAGTCCCCACACGAGGTCCCGACCGGACTCCCGAGGGCGTTGTCAGTGGTGCGTGCGAGGGTGGTTCTCCACCGGGGAGCTTCCGGGGGAGCATCGCGAAGGAGGTCCCACGATGGGATGGCACGGGGAACCGCTGGTCGGATTCGACCTGGAGACGACCGGCACGGAGCCGCTGGAGTCCCGGATCGTCACGGCCGCGATCGTGGGTGTGGAGGACGGCGCAGTGGTCCGTCGGCGTGACTGGCTGGCCGACCCGGGCGTCCGTATTCCGGCGCAGGCGTCGGCGATCCACGGCATCAGCAGCGAGCGGGCGGGGGCAGAGGGCAGGCCGGCCGGCGAGGTGGCCGACCAGATCGCCGAAACCCTCACCGGTTACTGGGCGCAGGGGGTGCCCGTCGTGGCTTACAACGCGGCATTCGATCTGACGCTGCTCGCCGCCGAGTTGCGCAGGCACGGGCTGCCGTCACTGAGTGAGAGGCGCGGCGGCACCGGCATCGGCCCGGTCATCGATCCGTACACGATCGACCGCGCCGTCGACCGCTACCGCAGGGGCAAGCGGACGCTGGAAGCGGTCTGCGTCGAGTACGGCGTGGTCCTCGACGGCGCCCACGAAGCCTCGGCCGACGCCCTCGCCGCGGTCAGGGTCGCCCGCGCGATAGCCGAGCGCCACCCGTCGATCGCGGCGCTTACCCCTGCCGACCTGCACGACAAGCAGATCCAGTGGTACGCCGACTGGGCCGCCAACTTCCAGGAGTTCCTCCGCAAGAAGGGCACCCCGGACGCGGTCATCGATCCGCGGTGGCCGCTGCGCGAACTGGTGCCGACGGGACGCTGACGCGCCAGTCGCGCAGAGGCGCAGCACGCCTTCCTCCTCGCCCCGGCCGGGACCTCAGAACGGGTACCAGCGGACTTCCGGGTCGCCGTCGCGCAGGGAGGCCACTCGCCGGCGGAACTCGGCCGACGCCGCCGGGTTGGACGGGGCGTGCTGCGCCACCCAGGCGCAGCTGGCCGTCTCGCGTGCGCCGCGCAGCACCGCGCAGCCGGACCATTCGCGTACGTCCCAGCCGTACGCGGAGGTGAACGCGTCGTACGCCTCGGGGGCCAGGCCGTAGCGGTCCCGCGAGAGGGCCATGACCACCAGGTCGTGTTCGCGGAAGTCGGCGGCGAAGGTCTCCAGGTCGACCAGGACCGGGCCTTCCAGGCCGACATGGACGTTGCGGGGGAGCGCGTCTCCGTGGATCGGGCCCTGCGGCAGGTGCGGAGTGAGCGCGGCCGACGCCGCCGCGAAGCCGTCGCGCCGCTCGCGCAGATACGCCGCGTCGGCGGGGTCGATCGCGTCGCCCGCGAGCCGCAGCCACCGCTCGACGCCGCCGAGCAGTTCGCGCCGGGGGAGGGGGAACGAGGGGGCGGGCAGGGCGTGGACGAGGCGCAGCAGCTCCGCCAGGTCCTGGGCGCCCGCAGGGCGTACGGACTCGGGCAGCCGGTGCCACAGCGTCACTGGGTGGCCGTCCACCACATGGGGCTTCGGCTCGGCGGCCCGTACGGCGGGGACGCCCGAAGAGGCGAGCCAGGCCGCGACGGCCAGTTCGAGCTCGGCCCGCGCCACCAGCTCCGGGTCGCGGCGGCCGACCTTGACGACCAGAGCGCCGGCCGCGAACACCGCGTTCTCGCCCAGCGCCAGCAGCTCGGCGTCGGCGGGGGATGCGGCGGAGGCGGGGAGTCCGGCGATGGCCAGAATCTCGCGTGCTCGTGTCTCGTCCATGAGCACAGATTCTCGCATTCCCGCAGGTGGGGTTGACGAACCGACGACCCGTCAGCACGATGACGAGGGCCGCCGGGGCGGCCAGAGCCTCACAAGCCGCCCGAAGGAGTCGAATCCGTGACATGGGAGACCACAAAGACGCGGTCCGGCAAAGGTTCCGGCGCAGGTGCTGGCAAAGGGTCCGGCGCAGGTGCCGGCAAGGGGTCAGGCAAAGCGTCCGGCGGCAGTTCCGCCAGGAGCCCCCGCAGTGGCATGGACCGTGGCGCCTGGTTCCTGGTGCTGCCCGCGCTGATCGATCCTGATCCTGAGCGTCGGCCCGCTGCTCTACGGGATATCGCTCGCCTTCACCGACTCCCAGTCGGGCCGCACCACGTCCACCCAGTGGGTCGGGCTGCTGAACTTCCAGGACCTGCTGCACGACACGCTGTTCTGGGACTCGTTCCGGATCGGCCTGCTCTGGGCGGTCGGGGTGACCGTGCCGCAGTTCCTCCTGGCACTCGGCCTCGCCCTCCTGCTCAACCAGAACCTCCGCTTCCGCTGGCTGGCCAGGGCGCTCGCGATCATCCCCTGGGCCATGCCCGAAGTGGTCGTCGGCATCATGTGGCGCCTCGTCTACAACCCCGACGCCGGGATCCTCAACGAGACCGTCCGCGACCTCGGCCTGGGCGACGGACGGGACTGGCTGACCGGCCTGGCCACCGCCCTGCCCGCCGTGATAATCGTCGGCATCTGGGCCGGCATGCCCCAGACCACGGTCGCCCTCCTTGCCGGCCTCCAGAACACCCCGCACGAGCTGCACGAAGCCGCCGCCCTCGACGGCGCCGGCGCCTGGCGCCGCTTCCGTACCGTCACCTGGCCCGCCATCAAACCGGTAGCGCTCGCCATCACGGCGCTCAACTTCATCTGGAATTTCAACTCCTTCGCCCTGGTCTACGTCCTGACCAACGGCGGCCCCGGCGGCCGCACCCGCCTCCCGATGCTCTTTGCGTACGAACAGGCTTTCCGCTACGGCCAGTTCGGTTACGCCGCCGCCATGGGCTGCGTCATGGTCGCCGTGATCTCGGTGATGCTCGCCTTCTACCTCGTGAACCGCCTGAAGGGAGGCGACGACCAGTGACCTCCCGCACCAGCAGGTCCGCGCGCACCGGCCAGTACCTCGCGCTCCTCGCCTATCTGGTCTTTCTCGCCTTCCCCTTCCTCTGGCTCATCTCGACGGCCTTCAAGCCGCCGCGCGAGCTCGGCTCCCTGCACCCCACCTGGATCCCGCAGAACCCGACCCTCGACAACTTCCGCCAGGCCTTCGACGAGCAACCTCTGCTGGAAGCCGCGCTCAACAGCCTCGTCGCGGCCCTCTCGGCGGCCCTGATCGCGGTCGTCATCGCGACCCCGATGGCCTACGTCATGGCCCGCCACCGCAACAAACTCTCCGCCGCCGCCACCGGATGGGTCATGGTCAGCCAGGCGTTCCCCTTTGTCCTGGTGATCATCCCGCTCTTCCTGATCCTCAAGAACCTCCACCTCATCAACTCCCTGGTGGGCCTGATCATGGTGTACGTCGTGTGGTCGCTGCCCTTCGCGCTCTGGATGCTGGTCGGTTACGTCAGAGCCGTACCGCGCGAGCTGGAGGAGGCGGCAGCGGTCGACGGCGCGAGCAGGCTCCGTACGCTCGTCTCGGTCACCGCCCCGCTGCTGGCCCCCGGCATCGTCGCCACCGCGCTGTTCGCGTTCATCACCGCATGGAACGAGTTCTTCTTCGCGCTCGTCCTGCTCAAGACACCGGAGAAGCAGACGTTGCCGGTCGTGCTCACCCATTTCCTCGGCGCGGAGGGGGTGGCCGACCTCGGCCCGCTCGCCGCGGCCGCGTTCCTCGCCACGCTCCCCTCCCTCGTCGTCTTCGCCCTCATCCAGAAGCGGATCACGGGCGGCATGATGGCCGGGGCGGTGAAGGCGTGATGCGCACCGCAAGGTTCACCAGACTCACGGTCGCGGCCACCGCGCTCGCGCTGCTCCTCACCGGCTGCTCGGACGGCGGCGACGGCCGGGACACCGACGGGAAGATCACGCTCCGTTTTCAGTCCCTCGCCTGGCAGAAGGAGTCCGTCGACGCCAACGAGGAGCTCGTCGACGAGTGGAACGCCGCTCACCCCGACGTCCGTGTCGAATACGTCCAGGGCAGCTGGGACAGCGTCCACGACCAGCTGCTGACCTCCTTCGAGGGCGGCGAGGCACCGGACATCATCCACGACGCCTCCGACGACCTCGCCGACTTCGCGTACGGCGGCGACCTCACCGATCTGCGGGAGCTGCTGTCCGCCAGGCTCAAGAGCGACATCCCGCAGCGCAGCTGGGAGACGACGACCTTCGGCGAGGGTGTGTACGGCGTCCCGTTCCTCCAGGAGCCGAGGGTCCTGATCGCGAACGAGAAGATCCTCAAGGAGTCGGGCGTACGCGTCCCGACTCCCGAAAAGCCGTGGAGCTGGCCGGAGTTCCGGCAGATCACCAAGCAACTGAGCGGCGGCGACGGCAAGAAGTTCGGCGTCGCCTGGCCCCTGAAGGACCCCGTTTCGGCCACCCTCAACCTCGGGCTCTCGGCGGGCGGGCAGCTCTTCCACCGCCACGCCGACGGCAAGGTGAAGGTGCGTTTCACCGAGGGCGACGCCGTGGTCCCCGGCATCGTCCACGACCAGGTCAACACCGACAAGAGCGCCTCGGCGGCCACCCTCGGTATGGGTGGCTCCGACACCCTCCCCGGCTTCTTCGGCGGCAAGTACGCCATGGTGCCGCTCGGCTTCTCCTACCGGCAGCAGATCGCCCAGCAGGCACCCGAGGGCTTCAAGTGGAAGGTGCTGCCGGCTCCGGCGGGCAGCGAAGGACCGACTCAGGGCGTGAGTCCCCAGACGCTTTCGATCGCCGAGGACAGCCCGTACAAGAAGGAGGCGATGGAGTTCATCGACTTCTTCCTCCGGCCCGCCAACATGGCACGCCTCGCCAAGGGCGACTGGATGCTGCCGACCGGCAGCGCGGCTCTGAAGGATCCGGCCCTGCGCGCCGAGAAGGACGGCTGGGCCACCGGCACGGCGCTCGCCGGGCACCTGGTCTCGGCCCCGGCCCAGTCCGTGCGCGGCTACCCCGAGTGGAAGGACAAGGTGGCGACCCCCGCCTACCAGGAGTACTACAGCGGCGCGATCGACGCCGACGAGCTGGAGAAACGCCTGGTGGAGGGCGGAAACCTGGTGCTGGCCCGCTACCAGCGCTGAGTAAATCATATTGCACGAGACGTATCGTCTCGCTTAGGGTCGCGGCATGACTTCACGCCAGCGTGCCCACATCGCCATGTTCTCCATCGCCGCCCCCGGGCACGTGAACCCGAGCATCGAAGTGATCCGGGAACTCGTCGCCCGGGGCCACCGTGTCTCGTACGCGATCCCCGGCTCCTTCGCCGACAGGGTCGCCGTCACCGGCGCCGACCCGGTGATCTACACCTCGACGCTGCCCACCGAGGACAACCTGGAGGCCTGGGGCACGG
The DNA here is from genome assembly GCF_056836825.1 of Streptomyces sp. TRD_SC_5. Classification (NCBI taxonomy): domain Bacteria; kingdom Bacillati; phylum Actinomycetota; class Actinomycetes; order Kitasatosporales; family Streptomycetaceae; genus Streptomyces; species Streptomyces sp. TRD_SC_5. The sequence continues at coordinate 5,847,482 of NZ_JBWZZS010000001.1, forward strand.
AGCTGATCGACAACGTCGAGCCGTTCCTGAACGACGCCGTCCAGGCGCTGCCCCAGCTGGCCGAGGCGTTCGAGGGGGACGAGCCGGACCTCGTCATCCACGACATCACCTCCTACCCGGCCCGCGTCCTCGCCCACCGCTGGGGCGTGCCCGCCGTCTCGCTCTCCCCGAACCTCGTCGCCTGGGAGGGGTACGAGGAAGAAGTCGCCGAGCCACTGTTCGCCGAGCTCAAGCAGTCCGAGCGCGGCAAGGCGTACTACGCGCGCTTCCGCGCCTGGCTCGACGAGAACGGCTTGAACGGCCTCGACCCCGACCGCTTCATGGGCCGGCCGCGCCGCAGCATCGTCCTGATCCCCAAGGCCCTCCAGCCCGAGGCCCACCGGGTCGACGAGTCCACGTACACCTTCGTCGGCGCCTGCCAGGGCGACCGAGTGGATCAGGGCGACTGGACGCGGCCGGCCGGTGCGGACAAGGTCCTTCTGGTGTCGCTCGGTTCGACGTTCACCAAGCAGCCCGGCTTCTACCGCGAGTGCGTCAAGGCCTTCGGTGACCTGCCCGGCTGGCACGTCGTGCTCCAGATCGGCACGTACGTGGACGAGTCCGAGCTCGGCGAGGTGCCTGCCAACATCGAGGTGCACAGCTGGGTGCCGCAGCTGGCCGTCCTCAAGCAGGCCGATGTCTTCATCACCCACGCGGGCGCCGGCGGCAGTCAGGAAGGCCTCGCCACCGGGACGCCGATGGTCGCCGTCCCGCAGGCCGTCGACCAGTTCGGCAACGCCGACATGCTCGTCTCGCTCGGCGTCGCCCGCCGCGTCGACACCGAGGACGCGACCGCGCAGGCGCTGCGTGCCGCTGTTCTCGGCCTGGTGGAAGACCCCGAGGTGGCCAGGGCGGCCGAGGGTATCCGCCTCGGCATGGCTTCGGAGGGCGGCACCAAGCGGGCAGCCGACCTCATCGAGGCCGAACTGCCCGCCCGGTAGCGCCGGTTCGCCGGCCTACCCGGCCCCGGCCCGCTTCCTGTCCGGCCCCACCGCAGCAGCACGCGGTGGGGCCGCCGTGCGTGTTGCCCCCGCCTGGAAGCCGCACCGGCTCCCTGTCCGACTTGTGATGCGCTGCCCTTTTCCTTATTACGAAACCTTGTTGAGTAAGTAACAGGCACATGTAGGTCTTGATCTGAGCGCGTCAATCCGTCAGGGTTTCGAGCCAGCCCCCGGAGATCTTCCGGTCCGCGGGCCAATCCCCCCACATTTTGACGAGGAGACCCCTCTTCATGGCAATTCACAAGCGTTCCGGCCGGCTCAGGCTCACCGCGGCGATAACCGCCGTAGCGGCCGCAGCCGGTGTGACCGTACTCAACTCCTCCTTCGCGGGCGCCGCTCCCGTCGCCGAGGGGCATGTGTACGGAGCCGACGCCAAGGGCGCCGTCGCCGGCAGCTACATCGTGATGCTGGATCAGAAGACCGACAAGCAGGACCTGGCCAAGGAGTACGGCGGCAAGCTCCGGCGCAACTACAGCTCCGCCATCAACGGCTTCTCAGCCAGCGGCCTTTCGGAGACCGAGGCCAAGCGCCTCGCCGCCGACCCGTCCGTCGCCAAGGTCGTCCAGAACAAGAAGTTCACGATCAACGCGACTCAGGACAACCCGCCGTCCTGGGGCATCGACCGCATCGACCAGGCCGACACCGCCGGCGACAGCAAGTACACCTACCCGGACAGCGCGGGCGAGGGCGTCACGGCGTACGTCATCGACACCGGTGTCCGCATCTCGCACAAGGACTTCGAGGGCCGCGCCACCCACGGCTTCGACGCCGTGGACAACGACGACTCCGCCGACGACGGCAACGGCCACGGCACGCACGTCGCCGGAACCATCGCCGGCGCCGCGCACGGTGTCGCCAAGAAGGCGAAGATCGTCGCCGTCCGCGTCCTCGACGACAACGGCTCGGGCACCACCGAGGGCGTCGTCGCCGGCATCGACTGGGTCACCAAGAACCACCAGGGCCCGTCCGTCGCCAACATGAGCCTCGGCGGCGGCGCCGACGAGGCCCTCGACGAGGCGGTACGCAAGTCCATCGCCTCGGGCGTCACTTACGGCGTCGCGGCGGGCAACGAGTCGAGCGACGCGGGCCAGGGCTCCCCGGCCCGCGTGAAGGAGGCCATCACCGTCGCCTCCAGCACCAAGGACGACGCACAGTCCGACTTCTCCAACTTCGGTGCCGTGGTGGACATCTACGCGCCCGGCTCGGACATCACCTCCTCCTGGAACGACAGCGACGAGGGCACGAAGACCATCTCCGGTACGTCCATGGCGACCCCGCACGTCGTCGGTGCGGCCGCGCTCTACCTGGCGGGCCACCAGGACGCCACCCCGGAGGCCGTCGCGACGGCGCTGACCGAAGGGGCCGTCCCCGACAAGATCAGCAACCCGAGCGGGGGCACCGCGAACAAGCTGCTGAAGGTCGTCGAGTAAGGACTCGCGCGCAGCACCGAACGGGCGGTCGCCGTGCCCTCCCCCACGGGGCGCGGCGGCCGCCTATCGTTCGGCTCATGACCACGACGTACGCCGCCCTGCTGCGCGGGATCAATGTGAGCGGGCACAAGAAGCTGCCCATGGCGGAACTCGGGGCGCTGCTGGCCGAGCTGGGCCACCGGGATGTCCGTACGTACCTCCAGAGCGGCAACGCGGTGTTCACCGCCGACGCGGACAACGCCGAGAAGACCCTCGGCGCGGCCCTGGAGCAGGCCGTCGAAGCGCGCTTCGGCTTCACCGTCGACTGCCTGGTCCGCAGCGGCGCGTATCTCAAGGCCGTCGCCGACGCCTGCCCCTTCCCGGCCGCCGAGCTGGAGGGCAAGCAGCTGCACGTCACCTACTTCTCGCAGCCGGTCACCCCCGACCGGTTCGCGTCCGTCGACCCGGCGGCGTACCTTCCCGAGGAATTCCGCCTCGGCGACCGCGCCCTCTACCTCTACGCACCGAACGGCCTCGGCCGCTCCAAGCTCGCGGAGGTGCTCGCGAGACCGGCCCTCCTCAAGGGGGTCACCGGAACCACCCGCAACTGGAACACGGTCGCCAAGCTGGTGGAGATGACCCGTGGCTGACCACAACAGCGAGACCGAGTCAGCAGCAGATTGCCGTCCCGGACCACATCGACACGGTCCGCCTTGATCACGACGCTGCTGGCAGCTCCGCTCACAGCTCCGCCATCTCCTTCGCGCTCAGCCGCAGCGCCGCCGCCTCCAGGTTCTCCTCCAGGTGTACGAGCGACCCCGTGCCCGGCGTCGGGCACAGCACCGGCGAGCGGTGCAGCAGCCAGGCCAGCGCGAGCCGGCCCCGTCCCTTCAACTCACCGTTGGCCAGCGGGAACCAGGGCAGAAAGGCGATGCCGCGCGCCTCGCACAGCTCAAGAACGTCCTCGGAAGACCGGTCCACCATATTGAAGCGGTTCTGCACGGACGCGATCTCCGTCAGCATCAGCGCCTCCTCCAGCTGCCCGACGGTGACGCAGTCCAGACCGATGTGCCGGATCTTGCCCGCCGCGCGCAGCTCGTCGAGCGCGCCGAGCTGCTCGGCCATCGGTACGTCCGGGTCCAACCGGTGGAGCTGGTACAGGTCGATGGTCTCGACCCGCAGCCGCCGCAGGCTCGCGTCGCACATCGCCCGCAGCTGCTCGGGCCGCCCCGCGATGTGCCAGGCATCGGCGCTCGTACGGACCACCCCGCCCTTCGTCGCGACGACGAGCCCGTCCGGACAAGGGTGCAGCGCCTCGGCGACGAGCTCCTCCGCCAGCCCAGGGCCGTAGTTGTCCGCCGTGTCGATGAGCGTGACGCCGCGCTCTACCGCGCGCCGCAGCACCGCGACCGCGTCCGCGCGGTCGCCGCGCGGGCCCCAGTAACCGGGCCCGGTCAGCTGCGCCGTACCGAACCCGAGACGGCGTACGGGAAGGTCCCCGCCGATCGTGAAGGTGTCCGAGATCATGTACGGACGCTACTCCGTGCCCTCCGCACACAAGAGGGGCGGGGAACAGCCCCGCAGGGCACCGGTCCCCTACGCGCTGACCGCCGCCAGTCGGACCGGCACCCGTGCCTCGTCGTAGCGCGTCAGCAGCAGCCGGGCCAACTCCGGGCACGCGCCCAGGACATCGCCCAGTACCTCCGCACCGGATTCCCGCGCGCCCCGCGCGATCCGGTCCGGCAGGAAGCCGGGGGCGACGACGTACGGGGCGACGGCGACACGCCGTACGCCACCGGCCGCCCGCAACTGCCGTACCGCGTCCTCGGTACGGGGGAGAGATGCGGAGGCGAACGCAGGCCGCACGGCGCACCAACCGGTGTGCCGCAGCTCCCGCGCGATTTCAGCGATCACTGCGATCGCCTCCGGGTCTGTGGAGCCCGCCGAGGCCAGGACGACCCCGGTCGAGCTTTTGTCGCCGGGGGTGAGCCCGGCCTCGTACAGCCGCCGCTCCAGGGCGGTGAGCAGCAGCGGCGACGGGCCGAGCACCTCCGCCTGGTGGATGCGCAGCCGCGGCAGCCGCGCCGACGCCTCGTGGAGTACGGCGGGGATGTCGGCCTTCGCGTGGAACGCGCGGGTCAGCAGGAGCGGGAGCGCCACCACGTCCCGTACGCCCTCGGCCGCGAGGCCTTCCAGCACCTGCGGAACCGCCGGCGCGTTGAAGTCCAGGAAGCCGGTCTCCACGCGCAGCCCGGGTCGCAGCGACCGCACGCGCGCGACGAGCGCGTGCACGGTCGCGGCGTGCCGCGGATCGCGGCTGCCGTGGGCTATGACGAGGAGAACCGGACGGACGAACATGGTGATCAGCCCTTGGTCAGCAGGCCACGGCTGCGCAGCACGCGGCGCTCCAGCGGGGAGAAGAACAGCAGGTCGATGCCGATGCCGACGACCAGGATCAGGATGATCGTGGCCAGCACGCCCGACATGTCGCTGAAGGTACGGAAGTTCTCCATCAGCTGTCCGAGACCCGTGCCGAGGTCCGGCGAGTTGGCGATCAGCTCGGCGGCCATCAGCGAGCGCCACGAGAACGCCCAGCCCTGCTTCAGCCCGGCCAGATAGCCGGGCAGCGCGGCGGGCAGCAGGACGTGCCGGATCCCGTTGATGCCGGTGGCCCCGATGGTGCGGCCGGCCCGCAGGTACAGCGGCGGGATCTGGTCGACACCGGCGACGAGTCCGTTGGCGATCGACGGTACGGCGCCGAGCAGCACCACCGCGTAGATCGTCGCGTCGGTCAGCCCGAACCAGATGATCGCGGCGGGCACCCAGGCCACGGAAGGCAGGGACTGGAGTCCGGACAGGATCGGCCCGATCGCCGCCCGCACCACCTTCACCCGGGCCACGAGCAGCCCGAGCGGTGTACCGATGGCGACCGAGACGGCGAAGCCCAGCGCGCCGCGCGAGATGCTGGTCCAGATGTAGCCGAGCAGCGTGCCGTCGAGCCACATCTGCTCGATGGAGTGCCATACGTCCACCGGGCCCGGCAGGACGTAGTCCGGCTTGAGGTCGGAGGCCGCGGCGAGCTGCCACAGCGTGATGACCAGGGCGACGGCCACCAGCGGCGGCACCACCTTGGACAGCAGGATCCGCGCGAGGCCGACCCGCTCGGCGGTGTGCTTCGTCTCAAGAGCGTCCAGGCCGGCCTCCAGACCGGCGAGGTCGTTCTTGGGACTGGGACTCGCGTCCCTGGTTTCAGTGCTGGCCATGTCGGCGGATCTCCCCCCGCAACTGTTCAGTGATCTCTACGGACAGGTCGGCGACCGCGGAATCCTCGATCCGGCGCGGCTGCGGGATGCCGACCTTCCACTCGCGCGCGATGCGTCCCGGCCGGGACGACAGCAGCACCACGCGCTCGGCGAGGCGGACGGCCTCGCGGACGTTGTGGGTGACGAAAAGGACCGAGACGCTGGTCTCGGACCAGATGCGGGTCAATTCCTCGTGCAGTACGTCGCGGGTGATGGCATCCAGCGCCGCGAACGGCTCGTCCATCAGCAGGAGCTTGCTGTCCTGGGCCAGCGCACGCGCCAGTGCGACACGCTGGCGCATACCGCCCGACAACTCGTGCACCCGCTTGCCGTACGCCCCGCCAAGACGCACGAGCTGCAGAAGCCGCTCGGCCTCGCCACGCCGCTCCGGCTTGGCCATGCCCCGCATCTTGAGGGCGAGTTCGATGTTCTTCCCGGCCGTCAGCCACGGGAAGAGCGCGTGCTCCTGGAACATCAGGGCGGGCCGCCCGCCGGGTACGTCGATGGCGCCCGCGGAGGGCTTGTCCAGTCCGGCGACCAGGTTGAGCAGCGTCGACTTGCCGCAGCCGGAAGCCCCCAGCAGGGTCACGAACTCGCCTGGCGCGACATCGATGCTGATGTCGTCCAGCACGAGCTGCTGTGCGCCGGGCCGGCCGAACGACTTCGACACGTGGTCGATCCGTGCGGCGTACTGCACCGTGACTACGGGCGCGGCGGCCTGCTTGACGTCGAGTGTGGTGGCCATGAGCCTCACCTCCTGAGGGCGTTCCGGTTGCGGGAAGGACTGCGGGAAGGACGGTTACCTGGTGCCGAGTCCGGCGTCCTCGACGGCCGGCCGCTGCTCGGCCTTGAGCACCTTGTTGAGGAGCGACAGGTCATAGATGCCGTCGAGCAGCGGGTCCTTGAGAAGACCGGCCTCGACCGCGTGACCGGCCTGGTTCCGCAGCGTCGTGGCGAGCGGATCGTCGGTCGTCTCGACGTTCTTGAACGCCGGGTCGAGCACCTCGTCCGGCAGCTCCTTGCCGGAGTCCGCCTTCAGCTTCGCGTTGACGGCGGCCTTCGCCTCGTCCGGGTTGGCCTTGATCCACGCGTTGCTCTTCACGGAGCCGCGCAGTACCGCCTCGACGACGTCCGGGTGCTCCTTGAGGAACTTCTGGGAGACGATCACGTTCGTGATGACGAACTTGCCGTCCTTCCACAGCTTCTTCTCGTCGAGCAGCACCTTGCCGCCGTCCGCGACCAGCTTGGACGCCGTGGGCTCGGGCACCCAGGCACCGTCCAGCGCACCGGACTTGAAGGACGACGGGATCTCCTTGTTGTCCTGGCGGACCACGGTGACGTCGCCCTTGCCGGTCTTGGCATCGACCTTCAGGCCCTTCTCCGACAGGTAGTTCAGCAGCGCCACGTCCTGCGTGTTGGCGAGCTGCGGAGTCGCGATGCGCTTGCCCTCGAGGTCGTCCAGGGACTTGATCTTCTTCGGGTCGACGACGAGCGAGACACCGCCGGACGCCGAACCCGAGATGATCTTCAGGTTCTGGCCGTCGGACTGGGTGAAACCGTTGATCACGGGCGAGGGGCCGATCCAGCCGATGTCGATGGCACCGGCGTTGAGGGCCTCGATCGCAGAGGGGCCCGCGTTGAAGGGCTGAGACTTGACCTGCGTGCCGCCGAGCTCCTTCTGGAACAGGCCCTGCTGGAGGCCGACCAGGGCGGTGGCGTGCGTGACGTTGGGGAAGTAACCGATCCGCACCTTGTCGACGCCGTCGATGGGATCGCCCTTGGCGACCGGAGCGACGTTGTCGTCCTTCTTGGCCTGCGAGCCGTAACCGCAGGCGCCGAGCGCACCGATCAGCAGCGGAAGGGCGGCTGCGGCGGCGAGGCTGCGGCGAAGGGTGGTACGTGGGGCTGGCACGGCGGGTGTTCCTCTCGGTGGCCCGGCGTCACCCCTCTTGCGTGGAGTGGGGTACGCCCGGGAAGTCGGCAGATCTTCGTCGGTACGGCGGCAGGGCGCGCAAGCGGTGCGCGTACGTCATCGGGCACATCGAGCCACCCCACCCGTGCCCGCGCCGACAGTGCCGCTGCCGATGCGGCCGCCCTCTTTCGCGAACGTCGCATAGATGTCGATGGTCTCGACGGTCATGGTCAGAAGTCCCAGCCCTCGTCGTCCGCCACGGCCTGCACGGCCTGCGCGGTCTCGGCGGCGAACGAGTCGCCCGCCATGCCGGCCGCCAGCGTCGTACCGTCGGCCGGGTCGATCAACAGGAACGATCCGGTGCGGCGCGAGTCGCGGTAGGCGTCGAGCGCGAGCGGCTCTGCGGTACGGACCTTCACGCGGCCGATGTCGTTGGCGACCAGCTGACCCGGGTCCGGATGCTGAGACAGGTCGTCCAGCGTCAGCCGCGACGGGATGTCCTTCACGATCGCCTTGACCGTACGGGTGGTGTGCTTGAGCAGCACCCGCTGGCCCACCGTCAGCGGCTGGTCGGCCACGTGGCAGACCGTCGCCTCGACGTCCTGGGTGGTGCCCGGCGCGGTACCGCTCGGCGCGATCAGGTCACCGCGCGAGATGTCCAGGTCGTCGGCGAGCGTGACCGTCACCGACTGCGGCGCCCACGCGATGTCGACCGCCTCGCCGAGCGCGTCGATGCCCGTGATCGTCGACGTACGACCGGACGGAAGCACCGTCACGGCCTCGCCCACGCGCAGCGCTCCGGACGCGATCTGGCCGGCGTAACCCCGGTAGTCGGGGTGCTCGGCGGTCTGCGGGCGGATCACGTACTGGACCGGGAAGCGGGCCTTGCAGCTCGCCAGGTCGTGGCTGACCGGGACCGTCTCCAGGTGCTCGAGCACCGTCGCGCCGCCGTACCAGTCCATGTTCGCGGACGGCTCCACGACGTTGTCACCGGCCAGCGCCGAGATCGGGATCGCGGTGATCTCCGGGACGCCCAGCGAGGCGGCGTACGCCGTGAACTCCTCGGCGATGGCGGCGAAGACGGGCTCGGCGTACTCGACGAGGTCCATCTTGTTGACCGCGAGCACCACGTGCGGGACGCGCAGCAGCGCCGCGACCGCAGCGTGGCGGCGGGTCTGCTCGACCACACCGTTGCGGGCGTCGACCAGCACGACGGCCAGCTCGGCGGTCGAGGCGCCCGTCACCATGTTCCGGGTGTACTGCACATGCCCGGGGGTGTCGGCCAGGATGAACCGGCGGCGCGTGGTGGCGAAGTAGCGGTACGCCACGTCGATCGTGATGCCCTGCTCGCGCTCGGCACGCAGGCCGTCCGTCAGCAGCGCCAGGTCGGGCGCCTCCTGACCGCGCTTGAGGGACGCCGCCTCGACGGCCTCCAGCTGGTCGGTGAGGATCGACTTGGAGTCGTGCAGCAGCCGCCCGACGAGGGTGGACTTGCCGTCGTCGACGGAGCCGGCCGTCGCGAACCGCAGCAGGGTGGTGGCCGACAACTGCTCGGTCAGCCCAGCCAGAGGAGTGTGCTGTGTGGTCATTTTAGAAATACCCCTCACGCTTGCGGTCTTCCATCGCGGCCTCGGACATCTTGTCGTCGGCGCGGGTCGCGCCCCGCTCCGTGAGCCGGGAAGCGGCGATCTCGGCGATCACGGCGTCGAGCGTCGTGGCGTCGGAATCGACGGCGCCGGTGCAGGACATGTCGCCGACCGTGCGGTAGCGGATCAGCCGCGTCTCGACCGTCTCCGACTCCTTCGGGCCGCCCCACTCGCCCGCCGTCAGCCACATGCCGGAGCGCTGGAACACCTCACGCTCGTGGGCGTAGTAAATGCCCGGCAGCTCGATCTTCTCGCGGGCGATGTACTGCCACACGTCCAGCTCGGTCCAGTTGGACAGCGGGAACACGCGCACGTGCTCGCCGGGCGCGTGGCGGCCGTTGTAGAGCTGCCACAGCTCGGGGCGCTGGCGGCGCGGGTCCCACGCGGAGAACTCGTCACGCAGCGAGAAGACCCGCTCCTTGGCGCGCGCCTTCTCCTCGTCGCGCCGCCCGCCGCCGAACACCGCGTCGAAGCGGTGCTGCTGGATGGCCTCGGTCAGCGGCACGGTCTGGAGCGGGTTGCGCGTGCCGTCGGGCCGCTCGCGCAGCTTTCCGGCGTCGATGTACTCCTGTACGGACGCGACATGCAGCCGCAGCCCGTGCTCGGCGACCGTGCGGTCGCGGTACTCCAGCACCTCCGGGAAGTTGTGCCCGGTGTCGACGTGCAGCAGCGTGAAGGGGACCGGCGCGGGCGCGAACGCCTTGAGTGCCAGGTGCAGCATGACGATCGAGTCCTTGCCGCCGGAGAAGAGGATCACCGGCCGCTCGAACTCACCCGCCACCTCGCGGAAGATGTGGACGGCCTCGGACTCCAGGGCGTCCAGGTGGCTGAGCGCGTACGGGCTGTCGGTGCCGTCGACGGTTGCGGCGGTCGTCGTCATGCCAGACCCCTCTCGGTGAGCAGCGCGTGCAACGCGGCTGCGGACTCCTGCACGGTCTGCTGGTGCGACTCGATCCGCAGGTCGGGCGACTCGGGGGCCTCGTAGGGGTCGTCGACCCCGGTGAGCCCCGAAATCTCGCCGGCCGCCTGCTTGGCGTACAGACCCTTCACATCGCGTACGGAGCACACGTCCACCGGCGTGGCGACGTGCACCTCCAGGTACGCGGTGCCCTCGCTCTGGTGGCGCTTGCGGACGGCCTCACGGCTGTCGGCGTACGGCGCGATGACGGGTGCCAGGGCCAGCACGCCGTTACGGGCGAGCAGTTCGGCGACGTAACCGATCCGCTGGACGTTGGTGTGCCGGTCCTCGCGGCTGAAGCCGAGGCCCGCCGAGAGGAACTCGCGGATCTCGTCGCCGTCCAGCACCTGGACACGGCGGCCTTCGGCCTTCAGGCGTCCGGCCAGCTCGTAGGCGATGGTGGTCTTGCCGGCGCTCGGCAGACCCGTGAGCCAGATGGTGGCGCCGGTGGGAGCCCCAGTCACGTCTTTCTCCTGCTCCTGATCGATTGTCATCAGCCGTGCAGCCCGCATTCCGTCTTGTTGCGCCCGGCCCAGCGGCCGGCGCGCGCGTCCTCGCCCGCCTCGACCCTGCGGGTGCAGGGCGCGCAGCCCACGGACGCGTAACCGTCCATCAGGAGCGGGTTCGTGAGGACGCCGTGCTCGGCGACGTACGCCTCCACGTCCTCCTGCGTCCAGCGGGCGATCGGCGAGATCTTGACCTTCTGGCGCTTGTCGTCCCAGCCGACGACCGGGGTGTTCGCCCGGGTCGGGGACTCGTCGCGGCGCAGGCCGGTCGCCCAGGCGCTGTAGCCCTTCAGCCCGTCTTCGAGCGGCTTGACCTTGCGCAGGGCGCAGCACAGGTCGGGGTCGCGGTCGTGCAGCTTCGGGCCGTACTCCGCGTCCTGCTCCTCGACGGACTGCCAGGGCAGCAGAGTGATGACGTTGACGTCCATAACGGCCTCGACGGCGTCCCGCGTCCCGATGGTCTCCGGGAAGTGGTAGCCGGTGTCGAGGAAGACGACGTCCACGCCGGGCTTGGCGCGGGAGGCGAGGTGGGCGACGACGGCGTCCTCCATGGAGGAGGTCACGCAGAAGCGGTCACCGAAGGTGTCGGCGGCCCACTTGAGGATGTCCAGGGCGGAGGCCTCTTCGAGGTCCCGCCCGGCTTGTTCCGCCAGTGACTTGAGATCTTCCTGAACCATGGTCATATCTCGTCCCCTCCACCGTCGTTGCGCCGAACCCCACGGGCGAGCAGCCCGAGGAACTTCAACTGGAAGGCGCGGTTGCATGCCGCGCATTCCCACGCACCGTGACCGGTTTCGTTGGGCCGCAGGTCCTCGTCGCCGCAGTACGGGCAGTGGAACGGTGCCGCACGCTCGCTCATGACAGGTCTCCGTCGCTCGCCCGCGCCGCCCAGGTGGCGAAGCGCTCGCCGGTCTCACGCTGCTCCTGGAACCGGAGCAGGACGCGCTCGACGTAGTCGGGCAGCTCGGCCGAGGTGACCTTCAGGCCGCGCACCTTGCGGCCGAAGCCGGCCTCAAGACCGAGCGCGCCGCCCAGGTGCACCTGGAAACCCTCGACCTGGTCGCCGTTGTCGTCCAGGACCAGCTGGCCCTTGAGACCGATGTCCGCGACCTGGATACGGGCGCAGGCGTTCGGGCAGCCGTTGATGTTGATGGTGATGGGCTCGTCGAACTCCGGGATGCGCCGCTCCAGCTCGTCGATGAGCGAGGCACCGCGCGCCTTCGTCTCGACGATCGCGAGCTTGCAGAACTCGATGCCGGTGCAGGCCATCGTGCCGCGCCGGAAGGGCGACGGCGTGACGCGCAGGTCCAGCGACTCCAGCCCGGCGACGAGCGACTCGACCTGCGCCTCTTCGACGTCGAGGACGATCATCTTCTGCTCGGCGGTGGTACGCAGCCGGCCCGAGCCGTGCACGTCGGCCAGGTCGGCGATCTTCGTCAGCGTGGCGCCGTCCACGCGGCCGACGCGCGGGGCGAAGCCGACGTAGAAGCGGCCGTCCTTCTGCTTGTGCACGCCGAGGTGGTCGCGCCAGGTGCCGGTGGGCTGAGACGGCGCGGGGCCGTCGACGAGCTTGTACTTCAGGTACTCGTCCTCCAGGATCTGGCGGAACTTCTCCGGACCCCAGTCGGCGACGAGGAACTTCAGACGGGCGCGGGTACGCAGCCGCCGGTAACCGTAGTCGCGGAAGATGCCGATGACGCCGCCGTACACGTCCGGCACCTCGTCGAGCGGCACCCAGGCGCCGAGCCGGACACCCAGCTTGGGGTTGGTGGAGAGCCCGCCGCCGACCCACAGGTCGAAGCCGGGCCCGTGCTCGGGGTGGTCGACGCCCACGAAAGCGATGTCGTTGATCTCATGAGCCACATCGAGCTGCGGAGACCCGGAAACCGCGGACTTGAACTTGCGAGGCAGGTTCGAGAAGTCCGGGTTGCCGATGAAGCGGCGCTGTATCTCGTCGATGGCGGGGGAGCCGTCGATGATCTCGTTCTCGGCGATGCCCGCGACCGGGGAGCCGAGGATCACGCGGGGCGTGTCACCGCAGGCCTCGGTCGTGGACAGCCCGACCTCTTCGAGCCGCCGCCAGATCTCCGGTACGTCCTCGATCCGGATCCAGTGGTACTGGACGTTCTGCCGGTCGGTGAGGTCGGCCGTCCCGCGCGCGAACTCCTGCGAGATCTCACCGATGACGCGCAGCTGCTCGGTGGTCAGCCGACCGCCGTCGATGCGCACGCGCAGCATGAAGTACTCGTCGTCCAGCTCCTCCGGCTCCAGGATCGCGGTCTTGCCGCCGTCGATCCCGGGCTTGCGCTGGGTGTAGAGCCCCCACCAGCGCATGCGGCCGCGGAGGTCGTTGGGGTCGATGGAGTCGAATCCCCGCTTGGAGTAGATCGTCTCGATGCGTGTCCGCACATTGAGACCGTCGTCGTCCTTCTTGAACTGCTCATTGCCATTGAGGGGGGTGAAGTGACCTACGGCCCACTGACCCTCGCCACGGTGGCGTCCGGCCTTGCGGCGGGGCGTGACGGCAGCGGGCTTTTCTGGCGTGGCGGCCATGGTTGTTCGTCCTTCTCTGGCGGCTCAAGGAGTGGCGGATCGCGCCGGCCGCCCCTCTGACCTGCGCTAAGACGGTCGGACACGACAAACCGGAGGTCTCCGCCGGGTGGGCGGAGATCACGTGCGTATCGGGGTGGCCGGCTCGTCCGCTACGGCGGGGACGGCTAGTAACTGCGGTGGTGCTGTGCTGTCAGCCCACCGGACAGATGGCGCTGGACATGCGGCCGAGGTCGACGTGCCGCCGACTCACCAAGGCAACTCCAGCTGAAGACATGACGGAAGCGTGTCACGCGGATCTCCGGCCAGTCCACCACCGCCCACAATGTGGACAACTCTGTCTCGCATCGCAAGACGGTGTGGCGCCGGTCACTTTCCTGACGTCTCGCAGACGCCCGCTCAGGCGCGTGCTCCGGGCCACGGCCCGGCCGTCTCCACGTCCTCCTCCTCGGCGGTCTTCGTCTCGAAGAGCCGGAACCCGCGGCGCAGGTAGTTGTCCATGGCGTGCGGCCCGTCCTTGCTGCAGGTGTGCAGCCACACCCGCTTGGTGTCCGGCCGGTCCGGCCACCGCTCGGCCAGATCCCACGCGCGCGCGGTCCCGTACGACAGCAGGTGCCCGCCGATCCGCCGTCCCCTGAAGGCCGGGATCAGACCGAAGTACATGATCTCCACGACGCCCTCGTCCTGCGGGTCCAGCTCGACGTACCCGGCCGGAGTGCCGTTCTCGTACGCCACCCAGGTCTCGACGCCGGGCCGGTCCAGGGCCGCCTGCCACTGCTCGTACGACAGCCCGAGCCGGTCGGTCCACTGGATGTCACCGCCCACCGCGGTGTAGAGGAAGCGGCTGAAGTCCGGGGAGGGGGTCTCCGCCCGGACGATCCGGATGCCGCCCGGGGGCTCCGCGGCCGGCCGCAGATCATCGGGAGAGGTCTGTTCCAGGGACCAGGTGGTCACGGTGACGGTGCTCATGCGGCAAGCGAACCATGTGCCCGGCCCCTGGCCAAAGCCGGACGCGTGACCGACGCGAAGGACTCCGCGGTCGCTGTCCCCTCTTCCGCGTACGCCAAGGCCGCGCTGCGCAACCTTGACGCGAGCGGCGGGCTGTCCGGCAGGTGGGCAGACGTGAGATCGGACGCCGGTGCGTCAGCGAAGATCGCGGAAGCCGGTGCGTACAACCGCCACGACGGCCAGTTCGAGCAGGGGAGGCTCCACTGGGAAGGGCGGCGTCGACGACGCGGAGGACGCGGAGGACGCGGAGGTGGTCATGCACGAGTACGGCCACGCCGTGCGTCGCGGACTGGGGCGCGGTCTCCTGCACGTCCGCCGCTCCGCACTGCCTGCGGCGCGTGGACGGCGACAAGGTGTACGACGACCGGGTCGGCCAGGAGCACGCGGACGGTCAGATCTGGTCCCGAGCGCTCTTCGACATACGGTCGGATCTCGGTGCGCGCCGACCGGACGGGCGCGCGAGACACCGGGGGTCCAGTGCGGGTGCGGGCGCCGGTGCCGGCGGCGCTTTTTCCCAGCCGCCCCTTCCCGCTGTGACATTTTCCGGCTCCGTCGCGTGCGGGGCGCCGCCCCGAGTGTCTGGGGCATGCCCCCACGCGGCGGAGCCGCGAGTGCGCGACGCCCTACCCCGGGTCCCGCACCCGCCGTGCCGCCGCGATCGCCGGGGCCGTGGAGTGGGTCAGCAGGTCCGACGGGTGGAGCGGATGGATCACCTCCACCTCCGCCTCGTCCACGAAGCGGTACGGACGATGGGCCAGGACCTCGGCCAAGTGGCGCCGAAGACGTGACATTTCCGCCCGGACCGTCACCGTCCGCGTCCGGTCGCCGAACAGGTCCTCCGCCAACTCGGCCGCGCTGCGCCCCTCCCGGTGCACACTCAGCACGTACAGCAGCTCCGCGTGCCGCGGAGTCAGCTCGTGCGTCCAGCGCCCGGCCGCCCCCGAAACGGTCACCGAGGAACGCCGCCGGCCGCTCAGGTCCAGTACGACCCGGCTCACCGCACCCTCACCCGGCCCCGGCGCCTCCTCGTCCACCCGCACCAGCCACCCGCCCGGCAGCGGCTCCACCGCGCACATCCCCAGCGACGGCAGCCACCTGCGGCCCGCCCGGAACGACTTCGGCAGCGGCAGCCGGTCGACCGGCGGCATCCCGGTCACCGCCGCGAGCCAGCCGTGCGAGTCGACCGCCAGCGCCCGGCCGCCCACCCGGCACAGAACCGGCGCCGCCACCGACCGCAGGCGCTCGACGGACCTGAGGTGCCGGTCGCGCAGTTCGGCCTCGGCGAGCCGGGCCACGGATTCCACGAGGGCGAGCGTGGCCGGGTGGAACGTCGAGTCGGCCCCGCTCACGTCTATGACACCGAGGAGCCGGCCGTCCCGCGGATCGTGCACGGGCGCTGCCGCGCACGTCCAGTTGTGGAGCGTACGGACGAAGTGCTCGGCGGAGTGCACCTGGACGGGTCTGCGCAGCTCCAGTGCCGTGCCGATGCCGTTCGTCCCCGTCGTGTCCTCGCTCCAGGCGGCCCCTGCCTCCAGACAGATGCCGTCGGCCTTGCGCATCACCCCGCGGTCGCCGTCGCGCCACAGGACGCGGCCCTCCTCGTCGGTGACCACCATGATCTGTTGCGACGCCCGCACGGCCGCGATCAGCCCCTGGCTGAGCGAGGGCAGCAGCTCACCGAGCGCGGTGGTCCGGCGCCGGTGCTCCAGCTCGCCGATCGGCAGGAGCTCGCTGCTGGTGCCGCGGTCCGGGTCGATGCCGATACGCATCACGCGTTGCCAGGACGCGTCGATGACGGGACGCGGCGCGACGCGTGGAGTCTCGCCGGCGAGTACGGCTGCCCGCACCCGGGCCAGCAGCCGGGTCGAATCGGCGCTGTGCAGGGCGCCCAGGCGGGACAGGGCGAGCTGGTCGAGAGGCTGGATCTTCACTGGGCGTACCCCGTAACTCACGTGAGGGTCACTTGCTGTGAGGTGTCGTTCTCATCGTGCCCCGCCGCCGGGGCGCGCGCCCACGAGTCGGGGCAAACATTGCAACGGTCTGCAACTCTCGTGCGCCGGGTCGTGTTTGTACGAAGGTGGAGATGTTCAGCCGGGGTGGTGCCGTGTCGGCGCAGCATCACTCCGGCGGCTCCCTTCTCCCGGCGGGTCGTTCCCCCGGCGGCCCGCCGGGTCAGGCAGTGAAGAGGGCGGGGCAGCGGCCCCGGTGCCGCCCCCACTCCTCAGACCTCCACCCGCGCCCGTTCCACCACCGACGCCAGATCGAGACTGTGCGGCAGCGTGCCGAACGCCGCGCCCCAGTCCCCGCCGAGCCGCGACGCGCAGAACGCGTCCGCGACCTGCGGCGGCGCCCACCGCACCAGCAGCGAGCCCTGCAGTACGAGTGCCATCCGCTCGACGACACGGCGGGCCCGCCCCTCCATGCCGCCCAGGTCGGCGAGTTCGGTCAGCAGACCCTTGATCGCTCCGTCCAGCCGGTGGTCGGCGCCGCGCGCCTTGCCGATCTCGGTGAGGAAGGCGTTGAGCGCCTGCGGCTCGCGCTGGAGCGCCCGCAGGACATCCAGCGCCTGTACGTTCCCCGAGCCCTCCCAGATCGAGTTGAGCGGCGCCTCGCGCAGCAGCCGCGGCATGGCGGACTCCTCGACGTACCCATTGCCGCCCAGGCACTCCAGCGCCTCCGCCGCGACCGGTGTGCACCGCTTCGTCACCCAGTACTTCGCGGCGGGCACCGCGAGCCGCAGGAAGGCGCGGTCCTGCTCGGTGTCACTGTCGTACGCCGCCGCCAGCCGCATCGCGAGCGTCGTCGCCGCCTCCGACTCCAGCGCCAGATCGGCCAGGACGTTGCGCATCAGCGGCTTGTCGATCAGCTTGGAGCCGAACGCGCTGCGGTACGCCGCGTGGTGCGTGGCCTGGGCCACGGACTGGCGCATCAGCCCAGCCGAGCCGATCACGCAGTCCAGCCGGGTCGCGGCCACCATCTCGATGATGGTGCGCACCCCGCGCCCTTCCTCGCCGACCAGCCGCGCCCACGTCCCGTCGAACTCGACCTCGCTCGACGCGTTGGACCTGTTGCCGAGCTTGTCCTTGAGGCGCTGGATCCGGAACACGTTGCGCGAGCCGTCCGCCAGGACCCGTGGCACCAGGAAGCAGCTCAGCCCGCCCGGCGCCTGCGCCAGCACCAGGAAGCCGTCACTCATCGGTGCCGAGCAGAACCACTTGTGCCCGGTGAGCAGGTACTCGCCGTCCGCGGCCAGCGGCTCGGCGTTCGTCGTGTTGGCCCGTACGTCGCTGCCGCCTTGCTTCTCCGTCATGCCCATCCCGAAGAGGGCCCCGGCCTTCAGCGACGGCGTCGTCAGCCCTTCCTCGTACACGTGCGAGGTGAGCCGCGGCTCCCACTCGGCGGCCAGCGCCGGATCGGCCCGCAGCGCGGGGACCGCGGCGTGCGTCATGGACACCGGGCAGCCGTGCCCCGCCTCGGCCTGTGTCCACACCAGGAATCCGGCCGCCCGTCGCACGTGCCCGCCGGGCCGCCCCCAGGCGTCGGTGAGCCCCGCCGTGACGGCCTTGCCCAGCAGCCGGTGCCAGGCCGGATGGAACTCGACCTCGTCGATCCGATGGCCGTAGCGGTCGTGCGTCCGCAGTTTTGGCGGGTTCTCGTTGGCCTGCACCCCCCATTCCTGGGCCTGGAAGGATCCGGCCGTGCGGCCGAGGCCCGCCAGTTCCTCCCGTACCTCCTCGGCGAGTTCGGGGGCGATGTGCCGCTCCACACCCTCGGACAGCGCCCGGTCGGAGGTGAATACGTCGTATTCGACCAGGGGTGGAGCCTGGTTGGTCACTGTGTGTGTGGTGGCTGCCATGCCGCTACGGTAAGGAGGTGCAGGCAGCAAAAGAAACACCCGAACGGCCCCACGGCCGGCTTCACCGGGCCAGAGTCCTCTACCGCAACGTCTCCAAGCGCAAGTTGGTCTGGTTGCTGCTGAAGGACACCGTCAATTCGTGCATCGAGTACCGCATCCTCGGGCTCGCGGCCGAGGCGGCGTTCTTCACCCTGCTGTCCCTGCCACCCCTCCTGCTCGGCATGATCGGTCTGCTCGGTTACGTCGACGCCTGGACCGACACCGACACCGTCGCGTCCATCGAGCGCAACATCCTCACCGCCGCGCAAACGATCCTGTCCGACCGCGGCGTCAACGACTTCGCCAAACCGCTCATCGCCGACGTCACGCAGGGTGCCCGCCCCGACATCATCTCCATCGGCTTCGCCATCGCGCTCTGGTCGGGTTCGCGCGCGGTCAACGTCTTCATCGACACGATCACGGTGATGTACGGACTGGACGGCCACCGCGGCATCGTGAAGACCCGGCTGCTCGCCTTCCTGCTGTACGTCGTCGCACTGATCATCGGAGCGGTGGTGCTGCCGTTGATGGTGGTCGGTCCCGACCGGGTGGTGGACCTGGTGCCGTTCGGGACCGAGGTCGTCAGCGTCCTGTACTGGCCCCTGGTGCTCGTGCTGTCCGTCGTCTTCCTCACGACGCTCTACCACGTGTCCGTGCCCGTCCGATCGCCGTGGGTCGAGGACATTCCGGGCGCGCTGATGGCCCTCGCGATGTGTGTGCTCGGGAGTTTCCTGCTCCGGATCTACCTCACCAGCACCGTCGAGGGGCCGACCATCTACGGCTCCCTCGCGGCCCCCATCGCCGTCCTGCTGTGGATCTGCATCTGCGCCTTCGCGGTCCTGGTCGGCGCGGCGGTCAACGCCGCGATCGACCGGGTCTGGCCGTCGGTGGCCACCGCCGCGGCCCGCGAGGCGAACGACCGCGTACGGACGGCCCAGGCGGCGGCGGTCATCGCCCGGGCGGAAGCGGCGCGGGCGGAGGGGTACGGGGACGAGGACGAATCCGACCCGGACATGCCGTCGGAGTTCCCGGAGCGGTGGTCGCGGTTCCTGCCGCCGGACGATGTGAAGTCCCGCCTGCACACGGGGCGCGAGCGCGAGAAGGAACCGAAGGACCCGTCCCGGGAGACCCGCGAGACCCGGGAGGCCCGCCCATAGGCGGTGCGGTCTCGTGCGGTGCGGGGCTTTCCCCTACCCGCCCCTTCCTGAAACTAGGGGCAAGCCCCCAGACCCCCGGACGCCCTACGGGCGTGTCCTCAAACGCCGGACGGGCTGGATTTGCCCGCTGAGCGGGAAAGAACACTCCCTAACCTGGACACCATGTACGCGGAACGCGCATCGCGGCTCGACGGCGCCGCCGTCTGGACCCGCGCCGCCTCGCCGGACGCCCGTCGCCCCGCCCACCCCGTCCTCCCCGACGGCTGCATGGACCTCCTGTGGAGCAACGGCAAGCTCTACGTCGCCGGCCCCGACACCCGCGCCCACGACCCCGGCGACACCCCCGCCGGCGCGAACGCCCGCTACGACGGAGTGCGCTTCGCCCCGGGTGCCGGCCCCGCCCTCCTCGGCGTACCCGCGTACGAGCTGCGCGACCAGCGCGTGGATCTCGCCGACCTGTGGCCCGCGGCCAGGGTCCGCGCCCTGACCGGCCTGGTCAGCGGCGCGGCGGACCCGGCGAGCGCCCTGGAGGACCTGGCCCTGCGGCGCGCGGCGGACACCGGGCCCCCCGACCCGGTGCTGCGCGCCGTGGCCCGCCAACTGGACGCGGGCCGCACCGTCGCGGCGACCGCCGACGCCGCCGGACTCGGCGCCAGGCAACTGCACCGCCGCTCCCTGGCCGCCTTCGGCTACGGCCCCAAGACGCTGGCCAGGATCCTCCGGCTCCAGCGCGCGCTGACGCTCGTACGCGGCGGCATGCCGTACGCCGATGCCGCCCTCGCCGCCGGCTGCGCCGACCAGGCGCACCTCTCCCGCGAGATGCGCGACCTGGCCGGTACGACGCTGGGCGCCTACGCGGCGTCGGCGAACAGGGAGACGCCGCAGCCGTCCGGGTCCAGTACCACCGCGTAACGCTGTCCCCAGAACGCGTCCCAGGGCTTCAGGTGGCCACGGTGTCCGGCCGCGACCAGAGCGTCGTACACCGCGTCGACCTCGGCCGGGCTGTCACAGACGAAGGCGAGGCCGACCCGGTCGCCGCCCTCGGGCCTGGTCCAGTCCGGGTCGAAGGAGCGGACGGTCTCCTCGGTGTCCCACAGGACGCGCAGGCCACTGGGCAGCGTCGCCTCGGCGTGCGGGGCGGCGTCGGCCTCGGTGGGGATGTCCAGGCCGAGGAGCCGGTAGAAGGCGAGCGAGGCGGCCATGTCGGCGGCCACGATTCCGATGGCGTCAAGTCGTGGAGTCATGGGCCCAACGTAGGCGGGACACCGCGCCCCGCTCTTGAAGGAATCGGACACCGGCGACCACGGGACCGCCGACCACGACCCCGGCGACCACGGGCAAGCACCGCCGGACGTCATCGCTTCGTAAGGGTCCGGGCGGCCGTCGTCGCCCGTACGTCGGCGAGACTGGACCCATGCAGAACATCCTGGTCGTCGACGACGATCCGACCGTCGCCGAGGTCGTCACCGGCTACCTGGAACGCGCGGGTTTCACCGTGACCCAGGCCGCCGACGGGCCCGCCGCGCTGCGGCAGGCGAAGGACCGCCGGCCCGATCTCGTGGTCCTGGACCTCATGCTGCCCGGCATGGACGGCCTGGAGGTGTGCCGCGAGCTGCGCGCGGACGGTCCCGTGCCGGTCATCATGCTGACGGCGCGCGGCGACGAGGACGACCGGATCCTGGGCCTGGAGGTCGGCGCCGACGACTACGTCACCAAACCGTTCAGCCCGCGTGAACTGGTGCTGCGCGTCGAGTCCGTACTCCGCAGGGCCGTTGCGCAGGACCGGGGCCCCCAGGTGCGGGCCGCCGGGATCGTCCTGGATCCCGCGGGCCGCCGTGCCACCAAGGGAGGACGCGAACTCGCCCTGACCTTGCGGGAGTTCGACCTTCTCGCGCATCTCATCAGCCACCGGGGCGAGGCCATCGGCCGGGAGCAGCTGATGCACGACGTCTGGGGCTGGGAGTTCGGCGACCTGTCGACCGTCACCGTCCATGTGCGGCGGCTGCGCGGCAAGATCGAGGACGACCCGGCCCGGCCCCGCCTCATCCAGACGGTCTGGGGTGTCGGCTACCGATTCGACGACCGCCCCGGCGTCGACGACCGCCCGGGCGCGGACGAGCGTACCGGCGAAGGGCAGGGTGCCACCCAACATGCGTGACCTGCCGCTCATCGCCCTCATCGCCTTCCTCGGGGCGGCCGCCGCCGGCCTGCTCGGCGCGGTGGTCCTGCGGCTCCTGCGGAGCCGCTCGGTCGCCGTCTCGCTGACGGTCGTCGCCGCCGTGACGGTCACCGCGATGCTCGCGGGCACGCTCGCCGTGGCGCAGGCGATGTTCCTGTCGCCGCACGACCTCACCGTCGTGACCATGGTCGTCGCGATGGCCGCCGTGGTCTCGCTGGCGACCGCGCTGATCCTGGGCCGCTGGGTCGTCGCCCGCAGCAACGCGCTGACGCTGGCGGCCCGTACCTTCGGCGACGGCGGCTCCTTCGCCGCCCCCACCGGATCGTCCACCGCCGAACTCGGCGCGCTGGGCCGCGAACTGGCGGCCACCAGCGCCAAACTGGCCGCCTCCCGTGAGCGCGAGCGCGCCCTGGAGACCTCTCGTCGTGAGCTGGTCGCCTGGATCTCCCACGACCTGCGCACACCGCTCGCCGGGCTGCGCGCCATGTCGGAGGCGCTGGAGGACGGTGTCGTCGCCGACCCGGCGCGCTACCACCGGCAGATGCGCACCGAGGTCGACCGGCTCAACTCCATGGTCGGCGACCTCTTCGAGCTGTCCCGCATCCACGCGGGCGCGCTCGCCCTGACCCCGGTACGCATCTCCGCCCACGACCTGATCGGTGAGGCGCTCGCGGGCGCCGACCCGCTCGCCCGTGAACAGGGCGTACGTCTGGTCGGTGAGACGGCGGAAGCGCTGCCGCTGGAAGTGGACGCCCGCGAAATGACCCGCGTCCTCGCCAACCTGCTGGTGAACGCGATCCGCCGGACCCCTGCCGACGGCACGGTGGCCGTCGGCGCCGAACTGCGCGAGGACCGCGTGGTCCTCTCCGTCACGGACGGCTGCGGCGGCATTCCCGCCGAGGACCTCCCGCGCGTCTTCGACACCGGCTGGCGCGGCACCGAGGCCCGTACGCCCCCGGGGGGCGCGGGCCTCGGGCTCGCCATCGTCCGCGGTATCGTCGAGGCCCACGCGGGGCGCGCCGACGTACGCAACGTGAAGGGCGGCTGCCGCTTCGAGGTCACGCTTCCGGCAGCGCCGGTGTGAGGGGAAGCGGCGCCTCGTGCTCGCACGCGTCGTCGATGCCGTACGTGTCCCAGGCGGGGAACGGGTCCTCGGCCCGGGCGTCTTCGCCGGCCGAGCCCAGGCACGCCGTGAGCGCGGCGTGCAGGGCGTCGGCCCGCAGACCGGTGCCGATGAAGACCAGCTCCTGCCCCTGCTCGGTGTCCGCGTCGCGCGCCCCGGAGGGCTCGAAGCGTGCCACGGCGCCCGCCTGTGACCACAGGCCCGTGACGCGGGGCCGGGTGGCCAGCCAGAAGAAGCCCTTGGAGCGCAGGATCTGGCCGTACGAACCGCTGTCGAGCCCACGGGTGACGAAGTCCCACAGGCGCCCCGGATGGAAGGGGCGGTCCGCGCGGAACACCGTGCTGGAGATGCCGTACTCCTCGGTCTCCGGCACATGGTCGCCGTTCAGCTCCCGCACCCATCCCGGCGCCTCCTGGGCGCGCTCCAGGTCGAAGAGCCCGGTGCCCAGTACGTCGGCGGGGGAGACGCGGCCGTGGGTGGCGGCCACGATCCTGGCGGCCGGGTTGAGGCGGGAGAGAGCCGCCCGCAGCCGGTGGGCCGTCTCCGGGGCGACGAGGTCGAGCTTGTTGAGCACGATGACGTCGGCGAACTCGATCTGGTCCATCAGCAGGTCGCTGACGGTGCGGTCGTCGTCCTCGTACTGGTCGAGCCCGCGCTCGGCGAGCCCGTCGCCGCCGGTCAGCTCGGGCAGGAAGCCGGCGGCGTCGACGACGGTGACCATCGTGTCGAGGCGGGCCAGGTCGCCGAGCGTCGCGCCGTCGTCGCGGGGGAAGGCGAAGGTGGCCGCGACCGGCATGGGTTCGGAGATGCCGCTCGACTCGATGAGGAGATAGTCGAAGCGGCCCTCCCTGGCCAGCCGGTCGACCTCTTCGAGCAGGTCGTCCCGCAGGGTGCAGCAGATGCACCCGTTGGTCATCTCGACCAGGCGCTCCTCGGTGCGCGAGAGCGCCGCCGTGCCGCCGCGCACGAGCGCGGCGTCGATGTTGACCTCGCTCATGTCGTTGACGATCACGGCGACCCGCAGGCCGTCCCGGTTGCCCAGGACGTGATTGAGCAGGGTCGTCTTGCCGGCCCCGAGGAACCCGGACAGTACGGTCACGGGCAGCCGGTCGAGGTGCGGGAGGTCCCGGATGCCACGGAGGCCGGGGAGGGTCGCGCCGGTCATGCCGCTCAGCCCTCGGGGCGCAGGAGGCCGCGCTCGTACGCCTTGGCCAGCCGCTGCGGCACGCGGTACACCGAGCCGTCGACCGTGACGGGGACGAGCTGCGGCGTCGTGGCCTTCCACTGGGCGCGCCGGTGACGGGTGTTGCTGCGGGACATCTTCCGCTTGGGTACGGCCATGGGGGTCCTCCTGGGGAAGTGGGCGAGGATGCGCGGTCACCGAACGCTACATGCAAATGGATTCCATGTTCAATTGAGGGTTGGCCGGGTTGCGTCTCGACCCCGGCGGCCGGCCGGGCGTATCGTGAAAAAATAGATGCGGCTCGGACCCATGGGGGTCGTGATGCTCGACGAGCTTCTGGCAGCTGGGGCGACCACGGGAGCGGCCGCCGTGGTGTACGTGGCGGCTGCGGCGAGAGTGGTGCGGCAGTACGAGCGAGGTGTGGTGTTCCGCCTCGGGCGACTCCGCGAGGACGTGCGGGGGCCGGGCTTCACCATGATCGTTCCCGTGGTGGACAGGCTGCGCAAAGTGAACATGCAGATCGTGACGATGCCGGTGCCCGCGCAGGACGGCATCACCCGCGACAACGTCACGGTCCGGGTGGACGCGGTGATCTATTTCAAGGTGATGGACGCGGCCGAAGCCGTGGTGAGGGTGGAGGACTACCGGTTCGCGGTCTCGCAGATGGCACAGACGTCGTTGCGTTCGATCATCGGCAAGAGCGATCTGGACGATCTGCTGTCGAACCGGGAGAAGCTCAACCAAGGGCTCGAGCTGATGCTCGACAGTCCCGCCGTGGGGTGGGGCGTATCGATCGACCGGGTCGAGATCAAGGACGTGTCGCTGCCGGAGACGATGAAGCGGTCCATGGCCCGGCAGGCCGAGGCGGACCGTGAGCGGCGGGCGCGGGTCATCAACGCGGACGCGGAGCTTCAGGCGTCGAAGAAGCTGGCGGAGGCGGCGGGGGTCATGTCCGAACAGCCCGCGGCGCTTCAACTGCGGCTGCTGCAGACGGTGGTGGCGGTGGCGGCGGAGAAGAACTCGACGCTGGTACTGCCGTTCCCCGTGGAGCTGCTGCGGTTCCTGGAGCGGGCGGCGCAACAGCAGGGGCCGCCGCCGGGGGAGGCGCAGCAGCACAAAGCCCCGCAGCCCGAGGCGCAGCCCCAGGCCCCCGCGCAGCCCTCGGTGCAACCCCCGCCGGCCCAGGCCGAGCCAGGGCTGCCACCCGCGGACGAGGCCCCGGCTCTGACGGCCGAGCAGCCGCCGGCCGTCACCGGTCAGGCTTCCTGACGGCTCGCGAGCAGCCCCCGGCCCTGGCCCAACTGCGCTGTTACCGTTGTCCTTTCACCGAGGGGGCGGAGACAGCGGATGACATCGACCGAGTTTCGCATCGGCGGGGATCTGGGCGTACGGCGGCTCGGGTTCGGAGCAATGCGGCTGCCGACCGGGCAAGGCCCCGCGCGTGAGGCATCCCTGGCCGTCGCCCGGCGGGCCGTCGAACTGGGCGTCACGCTGATCGACACTGCCCACATGTACGGCTGGGGCGCCAACGAGGAGCTCCTGGCCGAGGCCCTGCACCCGTACGCGGACGGGCTGCTCATCACCACCAAGGTCGGCGTCGCGCGATCGGGCCCCGCGGCCGAGTGGAAGCTCGACGGGAGGCCGGAGGTACTGCGCGATCAGGTCGAACACGCCCTGCGCCGACTGCGCGTCGAGCGGCTCGAGCTCCTCCAGCTGCACCGCATCGATCCGGAAGTGCCCCTCGCCGATCAGCTCGGCGCCCTGCGGGAGCTGCGGGCCGAGGGCAAGCTCGGACGGATCGGGCTGTCCGAGGTCAGCGCCGGCGAACTCGAGCAGGCACGGGAGATCATCGACATCGCGAGTGTGCAGAACCGGTACAGCCTGCTGGACCGCGAACACGAGCCTGTGCTGGCGGCCTGCGAGGCGGCGGGGATCGCGTTCCTGCCGTGGCGGCCTGTCGCCGGAGCGGCGTCAGGAGCGACGGCTGAGATCGCCGCCGTGGCGGCCGAACTCGACGCCACCCCCTCGCAGGTCGCGCTCGCGTGGCTCCTCGACCGTTCTCCGGTCATCCTCCCGATCCCGGGCACCGCCAAGATCGACCACCTGGAGGAGAACCTCGCCGCGGCACATCTCCGCCTGACCCCGGCCCACCGCGACCGCCTCGACCGGCCGGCAGTGCCCAGCGGGTGAGCCCTCGTCAGCCGGTGGTGGAGAGGCCGGCCGCCGAGGTGGCGAGGGCGTCCAGTACGGGTCTGATCAGGGGGTGGCGCTCCGCCCCCCGGCGCACCGCCGCGAACACGCGGCGGGTCGCCGCGGGGCCCGACACCGGGCGTACGACCGTGTCCTTCAGCTCCATCCCGCGCAGCGCCGAGCGCGGCACCAGCGCCACCCCCGCCCCCGCGCCCGCCAGCGCCACCACCGCGCGGAAGTCGTCCGACGAGTGCACGAGCCGTGGCTGGAAGCCGGCGAGTTCGCAGGCCAGGAGCATCACGTCGTGGCAGGGATTGCCGGGGTACGGGCCGATCCAGTCGCTGTCGGACAGGTCGGCCAGCGCGACCTGCGGGCCCTGCCCGAGCGGGTGCGACGCGTGCAGTACGGCGTCGAACGGCTCGGCGTACAGCGGTACGCGCGCCAGGCGCCGGTCGTCCTCGTGCGGCGCGCCCCGGTACTCCACCGCCAGGGCGACATCCGCCTCCCCGTCCAGCACCAGCGGCAGGCTCTCGTCGCCCTCGGCGTCCCGGACCCGGACCCGGATGTCCGGGTGGCCGGCCGCGAGGCGGCTGATGGCCGGGGCCAGCACCTCCGCGATGCCCGTCGCGAAGGCCACCACCCGCACCTCACCGGCCGCCCCGCCCGCGTACTCCGCCAGCTCGGCCTCGGCCCGCTCAAGCTGGGCCAGTACGGCGTTGGCGTGGGCCAGCAGGATGTCGCCGGCCGCTGTCAGCCGTACGCCCCGGCCGCTGCGGGTCAGCAGGGTGTGGCCTGTCTCCTGCTCCAGCGCGGCGAGCTGCTGGGACACGGCGGACGGCGTCAGATACAGCGCGGCCGCCGCGGCGGTCACCGTCCGGTGGTCCGCCACGGCCCGCAGGATGCGCAGTCGTCTGGGGTCGATCACCCAGCCATTGTCGCCCGAGCGTCGATGAACGCCGTCACCGCTCGCTCGACGTCGGCGGTCGAGTGCGCGGCGGAGAGCTGGACGCGGATGCGGGCCGCGCCCATCGGGACGACGGGGTACGAGAAGCCGATCACGTACACGCCGCGCTCCAGGAGCAGCTCCGCCATCCGGCCCGCCTCCGCCGCGTCGCCGATCATGACGGGTGCGATGGCGTGGTCGCCGGGAAGGATCTCGAAGCCGGCCTCGGTCATCTTCGTACGGAAGAGCTTGGTGTTGGCGGTGAGGCGCTCGCGCAGCTCGCCCGCCGATTCGAGGAGGTCGAGGACCTTGATCGACGCGGCGGCGATCACCGGGGCGAGGGAGTTCGAGAAGAGGTACGGGCGTGAACGCTGGCGCAGCAGCTCGACGATCTCGGCGCGGGCGGCGACGTAACCGCCGGACGCGCCGCCGAGGGCCTTGCCGAGGGTGCCGGTGATGATGTCGACGCGGTCCATCACGCCGTGCAGTTCCGGGGTGCCGCGACCGCTCGGGCCGACGAAGCCGACGGCGTGCGAGTCGTCGACCATGACCATGGCGTCGTAGCGGTCGGCGAGGTCGCAGATCTCCGCGAGCGGGGCGACGTAACCGTCCATCGAGAAGACGCCGTCGGTGACGATGAGGCGGCGGCGGGCGTCCTGCGTGTCCTTGAGCTGCTGCTCGAGGTCGGCGAGGTCACGGTTGGCGTAGCGGTGGCGGCGGGCCTTGGAGAGGCGGATGCCGTCGATGATCGACGCGTGGTTGAGGGCGTCGGAGATGACCGCGTCCTCGGGGCCGAGGAGGGTCTCGAAGACGCCGCCGTTGGCGTCGAAGCAGGAGGAGTAGAGGATCGTGTCCTCCTGGCCCAGGAAGGTGGAGAGGCGCTGCTCCAGCTCCTTGTGGATCTCCTGGGTGCCGCAGATGAAGCGGACGGAGGCCATGCCGTAGCCCCAGCGGTCGAGGGCGTCCTTGGCGGCGGCGACGACCTCGGGGTGATCGGCCAGGCCGAGGTAGTTGTTGGCGCAGAAGTTGAGGACCTCGCCGGAGGGGACGGAGACGGAGGCGCTCTGGGGGGTGGCGATGACGCGCTCGGGCTTGTAGAGGCCGGCGGTGCGGATCTCTTCGAGGGTGGCGCGGAGATCGTCGCGGACGGATGCGTACATGAGGTCGGCGCTCCTTGGGGTGGTGGTCGTGGTGGTGGCGTGCGGAGCGGGGGTTACGTCGTCCAGTCGAGGATGATCTTGCCGCTGCGGGCGGTCGCCGCCTCGTCGAATGCCGCGTCGAAGTCCTGGTGGGCGTAGCTGCCCGTGATGACCGGGCTGAGGTCCAGGCCGCCCTCCAGCAGCACCGTCATGGCGTACCACGTCTCGTACATCTCACGGCCGTAGATGCCCTTGACCGTGATCATCGACGTGACGATCTTCGACCAGTCGACGGCGAAATCCTCGGCCGGCAGACCGAGCATCGCGATCCGCCCGCCGTGCGTCATGTTCGCGACCATGTCACGCATCGCCTCCGGCCGCCCCGACATCTCCAGGCCGATGTCGAAGCCCTCCTTGAGGCCCAACTGCCGCTGCGCTTCAGCGATGTCCGACTGGGCGACGTTCAGAGCGAGAGTCGCGCCGGCCTTGCGGGCGATCTCCAGACGGGACTCGCTGACATCCGTGATCACGACATTGCGCGCACCGGCGTGCCGGGCGACGGCAGCCGCCATGATGCCGATCGGGCCCGCGCCGGTGATCAGTACGTCCTCGCCGACCAGCGGGAAGGAGAGCGCCGTGTGCACCGCGTTGCCGAACGGGTCGAAGATCGCGGCGATGTCCAGGTCCACCTTCGCGCGGTGCACCCACACATTCGAGGCGGGCAGGGCGACGTACTCCGCGAAGGCGCCGTCGCGGCCGACACCGAGCCCGATCGTGGAGCGGCACAGGTGCCGGCGCCCCGCGAGGCAGTTGCGGCACTTGCCGCAGACCAGGTGGCCCTCGCCGCTCACCAGGTCCCCGACCGCGATGTCCGCGACGTCGGCACCGACCGCCGCGACCTCGCCCACGAACTCGTGGCCGAGGACGAGCGGCGTGGTGACGGCCTGCTGGGCCCAGCCGTCCCAGGACCTGATGTGCAGGTCCGTGCCGCAGATGCCGGTACGCAGCACCTTGATCAGCACATCACCCGGACCCGTCTCCGGCTCCGGCACGTCCATCAGCCACAGCCCGGGCTCGGCGTACTGCTTGACAAGTGCCTTCATGGATGCGGCTCCAGGCGGGATGCGAGGGGAGAGCGTGAACGCGTACCAATCTGTCGGTCCGGCGCCCGGCGGTCCATCGAGGATTTCTTAACCGGGCCAACAGCGGAGCTTCACGCGCCCCCCGCACCACGCCCCTGGCCCCGAGCCCCCGGCGGTCGTTCGCGCGACGCGTCAATACTCTGGGCCGATGACCGACGACGATTCCGTACTCCTGCGCACCGAAGGCCACGCCGCCCGCATCACCCTCAACCGCCCCCGCGCCATCAACGCCCTCAACCACGCCATGGTGAACCGGATCGCGGACGCCCTCGCCGCCTGGGAGCAGGACCCGGCCGTCGCGACCGTGGTGATCACCGGCGCGGGGGAGCGCGGCCTGTGCGCGGGCGGGGACATCCGGTCCATCCACGCGGACGCCAGGGCCGGCGGCGCCGCCTCGGCGGCGTTCTGGCGCGACGAGTACCGGCTCAACGCGCACATCGCCCGCTTCTCCAAGCCGTACGTCGCCGTCATGGACGGCATCGTGATGGGCGGCGGTGTCGGGGTCTCCGCCCACGGCAGTGTCCGCGTCGTCACCGAACGCTCCCGGGTGGCCATGCCCGAGACCGGCATCGGCTTCGTGCCCGACGTCGGCGGCACCTGGCTGCTGTCGCGGGCCCCCGGCGAGCTCGGCACGCACCTCGCGCTCACCGGGGCGGCGGCCGGCGCGGGTGACGCGCTCCTGTGCGGGCTCGCCGACCACTTCGTACCGGCGGACCGGCTGCCCGCTCTCCTCGCGGATCTCGCGACGGGCGAGGCACGGGACGTGGTGTCGCGGTACGCCCGCTCCGACGCGCCGGAGGGCGAACTCGCCGCCCACCGCGACTGGATCGACCACTGCTACGCGGCCGGCACGGTCGAGGAGATCGTCGACCGACTCTTCGACAGCGGCGAACCGGCGGCGAAGGAGGCGGCCGAGACGATCCTCGCCAAGTCACCCGTCGCGCTCAAGGTGACCCTCGCCGCGATGCGCGGGGCGGCGGGGCTCGGCACGCTGGAACAGGTCCTGGAACAGGAGTACCGCGCCTCGTGTGCGGCGCTGTCCTCGCCCGACCTGGTCGAGGGCATCCGGGCGCAGGTGATCGACAAGGACCGCGCCCCGCGCTGGTCCCCTCCCACGCTCCAGGAAGTCACGCCCGAGCAGGTGGCGCGCTTCTTCGCACCGCTCGCGGAGGGCGTCGAGCCGGGCGGGAAGTAATTCGCACACGTGTTTGAGTAGCGGTACGCTGGGTCCATGGCCGTACACCTCCAGGGATCGCTCTTCGACCAGGGGGACGAGATCGCACTGGGCCCCCTGGGCGGACTGCGCCGTACGACGCTCGGGCACGGCGCCTGGATCGACGTGCTCCCGCAGTGGGTCGCGGGGGCCGACGCGCTCTTCGACGTCCTGGCGAACGACGTCGAATGGCGCGCCGAGCAGCGCGTCATGTACGAGCGTGTGGTGGAGGTGCCGCGGCTGCTGTCGTTCTTCGGCGCGGACGACCCCCTGCCGCACCCCAGCCTCGAAGAGGCCCGTACCGCACTCGGCGCGCACTACGCCGCCGAACTCGGCGAGCCGTTCGTCACGGCCGGGCTGTGTCTCTACCGCGACGGACGCGACAGCGTCGCCTGGCACGGGGACACCATCGGGCGGGGCAGCACCGAGGACACCATGGTCGCGATCATGTCTCTGGGCGCGCCCCGGCAGCTGGCGCTGAGGCCGCGCAGCCGCGACTCGGCCACCGTGCACAAGCCGCTCGGGCACGGCGACCTCATCGTCATGGGGGGAAGTTGTCAGCGCACCTGGGAACACGCGATTCCCAAGACGTCGCGTGCCGCGGGGCCGCGCATCAGCGTGCAGTTCCGCCCCCGGGGCGTGCGCTGAGAACCTCTGTTGCGGCGCCTTCGCCCCGGACGGAGAATTGAGAGCACGACCCGCTACCGCCCGTCGCACCGCCCCTGGCACCACCCGTTCCGCCCGATGTCCCTCCCTTCCGCAACGGCCGCTTTACGCGCTGACCAGGACCCGGGAGCACCCATGGACCGCGACGACCTCGAGGCGGCGTTCTACGGGGAAGGGCCGTTTCCCGTTCCGTGGGCGACCGACTGCCCCGTGCGCTTCGACGCCTGGCTGGCGCTCGCCCAGCCGTCGCCGCCCGGTCCCGAGCACCGCGAGGACCTGATCCTCGCGATCAACGAGGAGCACGGCGTCATGCGGGTGCTGCAGCACTTCCGGGAGTTGCGCATGACCGACTGCCAGCCGGTCGCGGCCGGCAGTTTCGTGGCGGCCCGGCTGACGCTCGGCGAAGTGGTACGGGCCGTGCTTCCGATGACCAACCTCCTCAGCCTCGTCCGCCTCGCGAAGGAACTCGCCGAACAAGTAGGGCCCCCGGGCATCGAGGCCGCTCTCGTGGGCCGCTACAAGAGCCCGCCGACCAGCGACGTCCACGACAACATCGAACGGCGTCAGGAACGCAGCCGGCACCTCATGTGGTTCCTGAACCTGCTGCGTACGGTCATCGCCGCCTCCCAGCCGGACCTGCGCGGCACACCGGCCGACGACCCGGCGGTGACCGAGGCAATGACCCGCATGCTGGCGGCCGTTGCTCCGGAGTCACCCCTGGCACGACCGCCCGACGCACCGTCCAGGGGTGTCATCGACCGCAGGCAGCGGCACCCCGTCACGTTTGTTACGACGAACCGCCAGGCCGCGCCGGCGGTCGTCCGGTCCAGGTCCACGATCAAGGCCGACGCCGCGGAGCAGGTCTTCTCCGTGGACTGCGGCTCGATCGGCTGGGCCGTCGTCGACAGCGGCATCGACGCCCGGCACCCCGCGTTCTACGACTGGGACACCTCCGTCACCCCCGCACGACAGCTGGCGTCACGCGTCACGCGCGCCTTCAACTTCGTCGGCGTACGCGGAACCCTCTCCGCCGACGCGCTCGAAAACGGCCTCATCGACTGGCCGCGCGCCCTGCCGTACGTCGAAATGGAGCTCCCCGGACAGCAGAACCGCCCGATGCGGACCGACATGCCGTACACGACCCCGGGCGACCAGCACGGCACCCACATCGCCGGCATCCTCGGCGCCTGGTGGCCCGACCGCGAATTCCGGGGGATCTGCCCCAGGATCCGGCTGTACGACTTCCGGGTCCTCGGCGACACGGGGGAAGGGGACGAGTTCTCCATCGTCACGGCACTCCAGGCCATCCGGCACATCAACGAGCAGGCCGGCCGGTTCGTCATCGCCGGGGTCAACATCAGTCTTTCCGTACCGCATGACGTCGCGACCCACTCCACCGGCTGGACGCCCGTGTGCATCGAATGCGACCACCTGGCGCGCTCGGGCGTCGTGGTCGTCGCCGCGGCCGGGAACGCCGGGTTCAGTGGAGCGGTGCGAACGCTGGGGGCCGACTACCGCAGCATCAGCATCTCCGATCCCGGCAACGCGGAGTCCGTCATCACCGTCGGCTCGACGCACCGCAGCAACCCGCACCGCCACGGCGTCAGTTACTTCTCCAGCCGGGGCCCCACCGGCGACGGCAGACCCAAGCCCGACCTCCTCGCGCCGGGGGAGGACATCGACGGCCCCATCCCGGGCGCGGGCATCTCCGCCATGCACGGGACGAGCCAGGCGGCGGCGCACGTCAGCGGGGCCGCCGCGATGCTGCTGGCCCGCAACCGGGAACTGCTGGGGCGTCCCGAGCGAGTGAAGCAGATCCTGTGCTCGACGGCGACGGACCTCGCCCGCGAGCGGGACTTCCAGGGGCACGGCCTGGTCGATGTCCTCCGGGCGATGCAATCCGTCTAAGACAGGCAGTCCATCATGCTCACCTTCGATTTCCTCGACGCCCGTCACGGAGACAGCTTCCTCGTACGATGGGGAACGCCCGACCAGCGCGTCATGCTCGTCGACGGCGGACCCGGCGGCGTCTACGAGGCGTCGCTGCGCGACCGGTTGACGCACCTCGCACCCAACAGCGACGGCGTACCGAAGATCGACGTCGTCTGCCTGTCGCACGTCGACGACGATCACGCCGCCGGACTGCTCAGGCTGCTCGCCGAAATACGCCGGGCGCGGCGGGAAGAGCTTCCCGAGCCCTTCGACGTGAGGCGGCTGTGGTTCAACTCGGTGGAGGAACTCGTCGACCGGCGGGCCCCCGGCCTGAGCGCGTCCGTCCAGCCGCTCGTCGACCGAGCGCTGACCGACAGCGGTGCGGTAAAGGCGAGTTACGGACAAGGGCGGGCCATCCGCGACGAAGCGACGGCGCTGGGCCTGGCCGGAAACCCCCTCTTCGACGGGCCGCTGACCGAGGGCGCCGAAACGACGCTCGACGATCTCCACGTCACCGTCGTCGCCCCCGACGACGTGGCACTCGAACAGCTGGAGAAGCGGTGGCGCGAGGCGAAGAAGCGGGGCGACCCCGATGTGATCTCGGCGGCGTACGCGGACAAGTCGGTACCGAACCTGTCGAGCATCGTCCTGCTGCTGAGGCACGACGGCCGGACCGCGCTGCTCACCGGTGACGCCCGTGGGGACCGCATACTCGACGGGCTGCGGTCCGGCGGCCTGCTCACCGACTCGGACCCGCTCCACGTCGACCTGCTGAAGCTGCCGCACCACGGCAGTGAACGCAATGTGGAACGCGACTTCTTCGAGAGCGTGCACGCCGACCACTACGTGGTGTCCGCCGACGGGATCAGGCACCACCACCCGCACGAGGACACCCTGCGATGGCTCGTCGAGTCCCGGGACGAGGACGACGAGTACGTCATCCACCTGACGAACGACATCGCCTTCGCTACGGACGCGCTCACAGATCTGCGCGCGGAGCGCGGCTTCGAGGTCGACGTCCGTCCGCCCACGGAGCCCGCGCTCCGCATAGAGGTCGGTGATCAGCGATGAGCTCAGCTAGGCAGGCCGCCGCGGACACCTGGGTCGTGGACTCCCCCGCCGTCGGTACGGGCCTGCAGGCGCGGCCGTGCGGCGACACGCTCCGCCCGGCCGAACCGCCCGCCACCCCGCGGCCGGTCGCGGTCACCCTCTCCGGCGGCGGCTTCCGGGCCACGCTCTCGGCGCTGGGTTTCGTACGCATGCTGGCCGACGCTGGGCTGCTGTCCAGCCTGCGGTACGCGTCGTCCGTGTCCGGCGGATCGGTCGCCAACGGATTCCTCGCCACCGCCTGGCCCGCCTTGAGGGAACGGGGCTGCACCCCCGGGGCCGTCGACGAACTCGTCGTGGAACCGGTCCTCCAACGCGTCTCCTCCCGGTCGTTCAAGAGGTCGCTCGTCCGTGGGCTGTGGCGGACGCTGGGCCCGACGACCCGTACCGAACTCCTGGCGAAGCGCCTGGACGAGTGGTTCTTCGACGGCATCGAACTGGAGGACCTCGACCCGGAGGTCCGCTGGATCTTCAACGCGGCGAACCTCACCACCGGCGCCCGGTTCACCTTCGAACGCGATGTGTTCGGCGACTACACGACAGGACTGGCCCCGACGCCCGGTAAGGGGCTGAGACTGAGCCTCGCCGTGGCCGCCTCCGCCGCTGTTCCCGGCGCATTCCCGCCGTTGGTCCTGGACGGCGCCCACTTCCCGTGCGCCACGCACGCGCCGGCCCTGCTGGACGGCGGGACGTACGACAACACCGGCCTGGAGGCCATCGACAGCGAACGCCACCGTCACGCCTTCGTGTTCGTCCTCAACGCCGGAGGGCTCCTCCGGCCCGGGCTGTACGGCCGTGTCCCGGTGATCCGCGACCTCGCCCGCGCCAACTCCCTGCTGTACCGGCAGAGCACAGCCCTGCGGACCCGGGCGATCGTCGAGCGCTTCCAGCGAGGCCAAGACGCCGACATGGACGGGGAGTTGCCGCCCGGTGCCCGTCGGGGAGTCCTGGTCGGGCTCTCCACCGACTTCCCGGCGGACGGTTCGGCGCCGCTGCGCCGGTGGCGCGACGCGTTCGCGGAGCACCGCGATTTCGACGGCCGGGACCTTGCGCTCGTGCCGACCGTCTTCGACCGCCTCGACGCGGGCCTGTGCCGGGCCCTGGTCCACCGGGGCTGGTGGCTCGCGGGCGCCGGGCTCGCCGCCTTCCATCCCCGTTACCTGCCGGACACGGCATCGCTCGTACCGCCGCCACTGTGACGGCCGGTCTTCAGTCGCGCTCGCGCGGTGTGATGCGGAAGTCGAACGCGGCCGTCCCGGGGTCGAGTGCCGTCACCCCGCCGTCGACGGTGAGCACCGCGCCGTTGACGTAGGACGCGGCGGGCGAGAGCAACCAGCTGATCGCCTCGGCGACTTCCCGCGGTTCGCCGGGACGCCGCCCCGGCAGCAGCCGGGTCGCCTCCTCGTAGGCGGCTTCCACGCCGCCGTCCCCCGGGCCACCGTCCCCCAGCCCCGCCTCCTCGGCGAACCGGGCCATCCGCCGGTCGGCCATCTCGGTACGGACCCAGCTGGGGCACACGGTGTTGGCGCGCAGCCCGTGCTGCCCGTAGTCGACGGCGAGCGAGCGGCACAGCTGGAGCAGCGCCGCCTTGGACGTGGCGTACGCGGCGTTGCCCACACCGCTGCGCAGCGCGGACACGGAGGCGACCGCGACGACCGCGCCCCGCGTCCGGAGCAGGTGCGGGAGCGCGGCGCGCAGCAGCAGGAAAGGGCCGGTGAGATTGGTCCGCATGACGGCCTCCCAGTCCTCGTCCGACAGATCGCCCACGGCTCCCGAGCGCCCGGTCCCCGCGTTGAGTACGAGCCCGTCCACCCGCCCGTAGGCAGTCACGGTCGCGTCCACCAGGTCACGTACGTCGTCCGGATCGGCGGTGTCGGACGGGTGCGCCAGGGCCCCGGTCTCCTCCGCGAGACGCCGCAGCGGCCCGGGCCGGCGT
Organism: Streptomyces sp. TRD_SC_5; assembly: GCF_056836825.1. Lineage (NCBI taxonomy): Bacteria > Bacillati > Actinomycetota > Actinomycetes > Kitasatosporales > Streptomycetaceae > Streptomyces > Streptomyces sp. TRD_SC_5. Next base: position 5,883,618 of record NZ_JBWZZS010000001.1, read on the forward strand.
CCGGAGACGACCACGTGGTGCCCGGCTTCGCGCAACAGCCGGGCCGTGGCGGCGCCGATTCCCGTCCCGCCGCCCGTGACGACGACAACTCGCTTCTCCACCATGGCTGTTCGGCCCTCCGTTGTTCCGTGGTCGACGCTCATCCGTGCCATGATCATAGGGAGACGTGCGGCCCTCGGCGGGCCGGGCTGCTCCGGTACCCGATGGAGGCATTTCCCGCCGTACGCGCCGCAGCGGCCGCCACCCGCCCGTACCGTGATGACTTGTCGGAGATCTTGCCGCTGGGAGGGAACGCAACCCCATGGAAGCTGTGGTTCCACGGCAGCGTGCCGTGTCCGGCCGGATTCCGCTCGCCGTCGTCGTGGTGGGCGGCGACGGCCTCGTCTCGCACTGGAGCTCCGGCGCGCAGCGGCTCTTCGGCCACCGCAGAGAGGACGCCGTGGGTGCCCCCGCGGCCGACCTGCTGCCCATCTCCGGTGCTCTCAGCACGCCTTACGCGTACGAGGCCCTCGCTCAGGACCCGGGCAGGCCGCCCGGCGGCGGTTTCGCCGGCCATCTCACGGCGGGGCGCGCCAAGTGCGGCCGTCCGGGCGACGGCTCGCAAGCGTCCGCCGATTCCGACCCCGATTCCGACCCCGATTCCGCTTCTGATCCCGAGTCCGGTTCGCTGGACGTGCTGTGGTGGGCGTACCCGCTGGCCGTACCCGGGCCGGAGCGGCTGCTGGTGCTGGCCGCCGACGCCGCCCGGGTGGGCGAGGACGGGGACCCGTACGAGCGGCTCGCCCCCGGTTTCGCGCTGCACACCGAATTCCCCGGGGCGCGCAAGCTCGCCGACCGGCTGCCCGACATCCTTCCCCACATGGGCCCGGCCACGGCGAGCCGGATCGTGGCGCAGATGCTCGAACTGGGCTATCCCGTACTGGAGATGAGCACCTACGAGCGGGTCCCGGTCACGCCGGACTGGGGCGTACCGAAGCACCGTGAGCGCCGGACACGGCCGGCCACGATGCCCGACGGCGGCCCGGCGGGCGATCCGGCAGCCCCCGGAGGGCTGCCGGCGGACCTGGACTCCGACCAGGACCTTGAGCATGCCGCCGTCCGTGAGCGGCTGGAGTTCCTCCACGAGGTGAGCGGCGGCATCGGCAGCTCGCTCGACCTGGCCCGGACGATCCGCGAGGTCACCAGCGCCGCCGTACCCCGCTTCGCGGACTTCGCGGGCACCCATCTGCGGGTGCAGATCCTGACCGGTGAGGGGTTCCCGGACGGTCCGCCGGACGTGACCACCGCCTGGCGCCGGGTGTGGGTGGAGCACAACGACGAGCCGGGGCGCTGGGACGACACCGTCCCCGTCGGGGAGGAGCTGACCTTCCCCGAGAAGACCCCGTTCTTCCAGTGCATGGTGACGGGGGAACCGGTGCTCCTCCCTCACATCGGCACCGACCTGAGCGAGCGCATCGCGGGCCAGTTCGAGAAGCGGGACCTGCGCCCCCTCATCGGCGGCCGGTCTCTGCTGGTCGTACCGCTCACGGCGCGCAGGGTGGTACTGGGCTTCATGGTGCTGATGCGCCGCCCGGGACGCGAGCCGTTCACCGACATGGACCGCAGAACCGGCGCCGAGCTCGCCGCCCGGGCCGGACTCGTCCTCGACAACGCCCGGATGTACACCCACCAGCAGCAGGTGGCCGAGACGCTGCAGGAGAGCATGCTCCCGCAGGTCGAGCCCCGGATGGCCGGCTGCGACATCGCCACCCGCTATCTGCCGGGCACCGCGCTGGGCCGGGTCGGCGGCGACTGGTTCGACACCATCCGGCTTCCCGGCTCCCGTACGGCGCTGGTCGTGGGGGACGTCATGGGGCACGGGCTGAACGCGGCGGCCATGATGGGCCAGCTGCGCACAGCCGTACACACCATGGCCGCACTGGACATCGCGCCGGCGCGGCTGCTGCGCAACCTCGACGATCTGGCGCACCAGCTCGGCGACCACTATCTCGCCACCTGCCTGTACGCGGTCTACGACCCGGTCGCGGGCGAGCTGGTGATGTCCAGCGCGGGGCACGTGCCTCCCGTGCTCGTACGGGCCGAGAGCGGGCGCGGAGAGGTGATCGACGTGCCCGGGGGCGCGCTGATCGGCCTCGGTGGAGTGCCGTTCGCCACCACCCGGGTGCGTGTGTCACCGGGCGACCGGCTGGTGCTGTGCACGGACGGGCTGGTCGAGGTACGCGGCGAGGACATCGGAATCGGCTTGGCGGCGCTGTGCGAATCGGCGGCGCACCCGGCCGCCTCCATGGACGAGGCCTGCGACACGATCATCCGGGCACTGGCCGTGTCGACGGCCGCCGAGTCCGGCGGACGCAAGGACGACATCGCGCTGCTGATGGCACGGCTGAACGGCATGCCGGCCGAGGACACGACGACATGGCAGCTGGAGCCCACGGCCGCCGACGTGCGCCGTGCCCGGCGCCTGGTGGACGGTCAACTGGCCGACTGGGGGCTGCCGGAGCTGGCCGACACCACCCGGCTGCTGGTGAGCGAGGTCGTCACCAACGCGGTACGGCACGCGGGCGGCCGCCCGGTGGAACTGCGCATGGTGCGCGCGGACACGCTGCTGTGCGAGGTGTCGGACGAGGACCACACGCTGCCCGTACTGCGGGACGCGGGGCCGGACGAGGAGTGCGGTCGCGGGCTTCGGCTGGTGAGCCGGCTCGCACACCGGTGGGGAGCGAGCCACTTCGGTCCGGGGAAGGTGGTCTGGTTCGAGCAGGAACTGCCGCCGGGAGCGCGCCCCGGCACGGGGAACGGATGACCGCTGTCCGGGGTGTCCGGGAGGGTGGTGCCGGGGTAGGTACCGGTCGCGAGGCGCAGCAGCGCCGGGCAACACGACTTCCGTACGCACCTGGGGCATCCGATGACTCTGACCGGCCGATACGTGCACGCATGGGAGAGCTACTGGGGGGACACCCCGGACGCACCCGGTGAAGCGATCTGGGACAGCGATCCGTCGCTGACAGCCGCGCCCCACCTGGACCTGTTCGCACCGCATACCGACGCGGCATTACCCGTGGTCGACGTCGGGTGCGGGAACGGCACGCAGACCCGCTATCTCGCACCCCACTTCGCCCGGGCGGTGGGTGTCGACGTCTCCCACGCGGCGATAGCCCACGCGCGACGGGCGGACACCGCGAGCGAGGTCGAGTTCAGGCAGCTCAACGCGACCGACACGGCGGCCGTGCGGGAGCTGCGCGAACGACTCGGTGACAGCAACGTCTACATGCGGGCCGTCATCCACCAGAGCGATCCGCCGGACCGGCCCCTGATCGCGGCGGCGGTCGCGGAGCTGGTGGGAGAGCGGGGGCGTGCCTTCGTGGCGGAGCTGACCGCAGAAGCGAAGACCGTACTGCAGGAGATCATGCGCGAGCCGGGCGGACCGCCGCCGAAGCTGGCACGGGTCTTCTCGCACGGGCTGAAACCGGCGGAGTCCGAGGACCGCGAAGTACCGGATCTCCTGCGCGCGTCGGGGCTCACCGTCCTGTCGCACGGCCGTACCACTCTTGCCCAGACGGAGTTCCGGGCGGACGGTACGCGCATAGAGCTGCCCGCGCAGTGGCTGGTCGTGGGCCGTACCGGTTGAGAGAGTCCGTCAGTTTGGGCGCTGTCCGGGCGCACCGCGGTTGTGCCCGCCCCCGGCACGGCGGATTCTGTAGGAGATGAACCGGGCTGGTGTGGCGCAATGAGTGCGTGGAACGCGGCGCAGAGTGCCGACTTCCGTGGTCCCCTCGACGTCACCAGGGCGGCCACGGCGGTCGTCGACGCCCAGGACACGGTCGTCGGATGGAGCCCCGCGGCCGAGAAGCTCCTCGGCTACCGGCCGCACGAGATCGTCGGACAGCCACTGACGACCTTCCTGCCGCCCCGGCCGGTCTCCGCTCCCGCTCCCGCTGCGGCTCCGGCTGCGGCTCCGGTGGAAGAGGAGGCCGGTCCGGCCCTGGCCGGCCCGTTCCGGGGGAACGAGATCCGCGTCGCCCGGCACCGGGACGGACATGAGCTGCTTGTCGCGACCGCGGTGTGTTCCCTGCCGGGCCCCGGTACGGCCGAGCGCGTCCTGGTGGCGACGGAGCTGAAGGATCTGCGGGCGTGGGAATCCCGGCTGGCCCTGCTGCACGGGCTGGCCACACAGTCGCCCGTCGGCCTGGCCATCTACGACACCGACCTGCGCCTGACCTGGTGCAACACGGCATACGAACGGGAGATCGGAAGGCCGTTCGCCGAGTTCAGCGGCCTGCGCGCCGACGAGCTGTACGCCGAGGGCAGGTTCGTCACCCAGGCGTACCCGCGCACTCTCGACGCGGTCATGCGTCACGTACTCGGCACCGGCGAACCCATTCTCGACCTGCACTTCCAGGGCCGGCCCCCCAGCGACCCGGAGACGGACCACCTCTGGTCCTGCTCCTACTACCGGCTCCAGGACGCCGACGGACACGTGCTCGGAGTGTGCGAGGACGCGTTCGACATCTCCGACCGCTACAAGGCCCAGCAGCGGCTGGCCCTGCTCGTCGAGGCGGGCCGCGGTATCGGTACCGCGCTCGACGTGCTGGTCACCGCCGAGAAGATCACCGAGGTGGCGGTACCGGAGTTCGCGGGCTCCGTCACGGTCGATCTCGCGAGGGCCGTACTGGAGGGCGAGGTCCCGGCGCCCGGCGGCTCGGCGGTGATGGCTCTCGTGCGGGTCGCCTGCCGATCGGCCCGTGGGGCGGAGGAGGCGGCGGAGCCCGGGAGGGGCGAGGAAGAAGACGACCCGCGAAAGCTACGGGCGCCGGGGGAGCCGAGGGACCAGTGCGAGCGGCCTCTTCCCCCGGTGGACTACCCGCCGGGCTCACCGCAGGACCGCAGCCTCGCCTCGGGCGGGCTCGTACTCGACGACACCACCCTGGTCGTGCCGTTGCGGGCGGGGAACAGCATCCTGGGGCTCGTCACCTTCGTCCACGGCGCGGACGCGGGCACCTTCGACAACGGTGAGATCGCGCTGGCCGACGAGCTGGTCGCCCGTACGGCGGTATCCATCGACAACGCCCGCCGCTTCACCCGTGAGCGAACCTCGGCCCTCGCCCTCCAGCGCCAGCTGCTGCCGCAGCACGTGCCCCAGCAGTCGGCGGTCGAGCTGGCCTACCGGTACCTGCCCACGGACGACTCGTCAGGCGTCGGCGGCGACTGGTTCGACGTCATCCCGCTGTCCGGCACCCGGGTCGGGCTCGTGGTCGGGGACGTGGTCGGCCACGGCCTGCAGGCAGCCGCCACCATGGGACGGCTGCGCACGACCGTACGCGCGTTCGCCCAACTGGACATGGCTCCCGACGAGCTGCTGACACGGCTCGACGACCTGGTGGGTCAGTCGGCGGAGGAGCAGTGGGGCGAACTCGGCACGCTCGACGGCACCTTCGACGACGTGACCACCGGGGCGACCTGCCTCTACGCGGTCTACGACCCGGTCTCGCGCCGGTGCGTGATGGCCCGGGCCGGACACCTGCCGCCGGCGGTCGTGCACCCGGACGGCCGTCTGTCGTTCCCCGACCTGCCGGCCGGCCCGCCGCTGGGCCTCGGGGGCCTGCCGTTCGAGTCCATGGAGATCGAGCTGCCGGTGGGCAGCCTGCTGGCCCTGTTCACCGACGGCCTGGTCGAAGCCCGCGACCGCGACATCGATCACGGCCTCGACACGCTGGGACGCGTACTCAGCGACCGGCACGCGTCGCTGGAGGAGCTGTGCGACCGCGCCGTGGCGCAACTCCTGCCGGAGGGCACGACAGCCGACGACACGGCCCTGCTGCTCGTCCGCACCCGCGAACTCGACACCTCGCAGGTCGCCCAATGGGAGCTGCCGGCGGAGCCGGTCGCGGCGAGCCGTGCCCGTGATCTGGCCACCGGACAGCTGCGGGACTGGGGCCTGGAGGAACTGTCGTTCACGACCGAACTCGTGGTCAGCGAACTCGTCACCAACGCGGTCAGGTACGCCGACGGGCCCCTGCACCTGCGCCTCATCCGCGATCGCACGCTCCTGTGCGAAGTCGCGGACACCGGCCACACCTCACCGCACCTGCGCCACAGCGGGGACGACGACGAAGGCGGCCGGGGACTGTTCATCGTCGCGCAACTCGTACAGCGGTGGGGCACGCGCTACACCCGTTCCGGAAAGACGATCTGGACCGAACAGGCCTTCCCTTCCACGGGATGACGTCAGGACCGGCGCTCCGCACGTCATAAAAACGCTGGCGCCGTGTTCCGGGGCGGGGTTATCGTTCTGCTCGTTCCCGGACGCGGCCGTGCGCCGCCTCACGAGGGGAACGTGAACGTGTCGGTTCGTTGAGAAGCAGGAGGTGAGGACATTGATGACTGTCACGGTGACGGGCGCTGCCCGCATTCAGGAGTTCATCATCGTTTCCACCCCTGTGGTCTCCGGCTGACACTCACTCGACTTCCGCGCGCACAGCGCGCCGCCGGGGCCGCCCTTCGAAGGGTTTCCCTTGTCCAAGGCTTCGCTCCACACGTCGTCCCGCAATGCTCCCGACGCTCAGCACTCCCTCGCCCCCTACGGCTGGGACGAGGCGTGGGACGCGCAGTTCGCTCCGTACGCCGCGCAGGGCCTGCTGCCCGGCCGTGTCGTACGGGTCGACCGCGGCCAGTGCGACGTCCTCACCGCCGACGGCGTCGTCCGCGGCGACACCACCTACGTGACTCCGCACGATCCGCTGCGGGTCATCTGCACCGGTGACTGGGCCGCCGTCGATCCGGGCGGCGACCCGCAGTTCGTACGGGCGTACCTGCCGCGCCGCACCGCGTTCGTACGCTCCACCTCCTCCATCCGGTCCGAGGGGCAGATCCTGGCGGCCAACGTCGACCACGCGATCATCGCGGTCTCGCTCGCCGTCGAGCTGGACCTCGGGCGGATCGAACGGTTCCTGGCCCTGGCCTGGGAGTCGGGCGCGCAGCCGCTGGTCGTCCTCACCAAGTCCGACCTCGTGCCGGACGCGACCGGGCTCTCGTACCTCGTCGAGGACGTGGAGACCGTCGCGCCCGGCGTGCAGGTGCTGGCCGTCAGTTCCGCCACGGGCGACGGCATCGACGTACTCACCGCTGTCGTGTCGGGTGGTACGAGCGTGCTGCTGGGGGTGTCCGGTGCGGGAAAGTCGACGCTGGCCAACGCGCTGCTCGGCGAGGACGTCATGGATGTGCGGGCCATCCGTGACATCGACGGCAAGGGCCGGCACACGACGACCACCCGCAACCTCCTCGCGCTGCCAGACGGGGGAGTGCTCATCGATACGCCCGGGCTGCGGGGCGTGGGGCTGTGGGACGCCGAGGCCGGTGTCGGGCAGGTCTTCTCCGAGATCGAGGAGTTGGCGGCGCGGTGCAGGTTCCACGACTGCGCCCATGACTCGGAGCCGGGCTGCGCCGTGCGGGCGGCGCTGGAGGAGGGCGCGCTGCCGGAACGCCGGCTGGAGAGCTACCGCAAACTGCTGCGGGAGAACCGGCGCATCGTCGCCAAGACCGATGCGCGGCTCCGGGCGGAGATCGGGCGCGAGTGGCGGCTGAAGTCGGCGCAGGGCCGCGCCAACTTCGACGCCAAGCGCGGCGGGGGCCGGCGCTAGGCGGAACGGAGCCGGGAAGGGGCGGGGTGGGGAAAAGCCCTGCGACACTTGCGGCTCCGCCGCGTGGGGCTCCGCCCCAGGCCCCGCTCCTCAAACGCCGGAGGGGCTGGATGTGGCTGGGGCAAGGTCGCGCGCGGCAATATCCAGCCCGTCCGGCGGAGCCGCACAGGTCACAGCCGGAGAGGGGCGGACAGGGGAAAGCCCCGCAGGGCACTTCGTCCGGCCCCCGGACGTCGTGTCCGAATCCCGCCAGCCCGCCACCCGGCGCTGCCGCACACTGGACGGTGTGATGGACGAAGAGGGCAAGTACGAGGCGGTGACCAGCCGCGACGCGCGTTTCGACGGGGAGTTCTTCTTCGCCGTCACGACCACAGGCATCTACTGCCGCCCGAGCTGCCCCGCCGTAACCCCCAAGCGCAAGAACGTGCGCTTCTACCCGACCGCTGCCGCCGCCCAGGGCAACGGCTTCCGGGCCTGCCGCCGCTGCCGCCCCGACGCCGTACCCGGATCCGCCGACTGGAACGCCCGCGCCGACGTCGTCGGGCGCGCGATGCGGATGATCGGCGACGGAATCGTCGACCGCGAAGGCGTGCCGGGCCTCGCGGGCCGGCTCGGCTACAGCACCCGGCAGGTGCAGCGGCAGCTGAACGGCGAGCTGGGCGCCGGTCCCGTCGCACTCGCCCGCGCCCAACGCGCGCACACCGCCCGCGTGCTGCTCCAGACCACCGGACTGCCCGTCACGGAGATCGCGTTCGCCTCCGGCTTCGCGAGCGTGCGGCAGTTCAACGACACCATCCGCCAGATCTACGCCCGCACCCCCAGCCTCCTGCGGACGGAATCCGGAACCAAGACCGCCGGCACCGGCGCACGCACCGCCACTCGCGCGACCGCCGGGCCCGCCGTCGCCGCCGGGATCCCGTTGCGGCTCGCCCATCGCGGGGCGTACGCGGCCAGGGAGATCTTCGACCTGCTCGCGAGCGAGGCCGTGCCGCGCGTCGAGGAGATGCTCGGCGAGTCCGGCGCCCGTACGTACCGGCGCACCCTGCGACTGCCGTACGGAACGGGCATCGCCGCCGTGGACGAGGCGCCGCACAGCGGCTGGCTCGAGGCCCGCGTCCACCTCACCGACCTGCGCGACCTGACCACCGCCGTCCAGCGGCTGCGCAGGCTCTTCGACCTGGACGCCGACCCGTACGCCGTCGACGAGCGGCTCGCGGCGGACCCGGCCCTGGCGCCGCTGGTCGCCGCCCGCCCGGGGCTGCGCTCGCCGGGTGCCGCGGACCCCGACGAGTTCGCCGTACGGGCGCTGGTGGGCCGGGAAGCCGCGGTCGGGCTCGTCGAGTCGTACGGGAAGGTCCTCGACCAGCCGTGCGGAGCGCTGACGCACGTCTTCCCCGAACCCGGCTCCCTCACCGGGGCCGAAGACCCGGCGCTGCGGGCGCTGGCGGCCGCGCTCGCCGACGGCGTCGTACACCTCGGTCCCGGCGCGGACCGCGACGAGGCGGAGCGTGCGCTGCGCGCGCTGCCGGGGATCACCGCGAGGACCGCCGGCCTGATCCGGATGCGGGCGCTCGGGGATCCGGACGTGGCGCCGGACGGAGAGGCGGATGCCGATTGCTGGCGGCCCTGGCGGTCGTACGCCGTGCGACACCACTGGACGGCCCGGGCGCTCGGCCGCACAGGGCGCCAGGTGCGGGCCGCCGCAACCTGACAGCCCCTTGCACTGCCCCGGCCCGTCCCGCCCCGAACCGCCTATGCCATCGAGCCCGTCCCGCCCGTCCCGCCCGGCACCCCGGGCTCACGGCCGGTGGCCAGCCGGTGTCCCTCCCCCTTGGCCGCCCGGAGCAGTACATCGGCCAGTTCGCCGGGGGTGGACAGCATCGGCCAGTGCCCGGTGGCGAGTTCGAAGAAGCCCACCCGGGGGTCGGCCAGCCATTGGAAGAGCGGTTCCCCCGACGCCACCAGGGCCTCGACCGCGGCGATGTCCGCCGTCCCGCCGACGGTGCAGAAGATGCCGCTCGTCGGCAGCTCGCGGGCCGCCCCCGACAGCCGGAGCGGCTGGGTGATCGTGCCCAGCAGCTGCGGTGAGGCAAGGCGCACCAGCCGTGCGAGCGCGTCCGAGGAAACGCCCGCGAGGTTCCCCCACGCCTGCCACTCCTCAAGTGACGGCGAGGGGATCCGCCAGCCGTCCTCGGCCTGTTCGGCCTGCCTCAGCACCCGCTCGCGGGTCGCCGCGTCGGGCATCTGCTCGCGCACCTGGTCGAGCATCGAGTAACCGTCCTGCGGCATGGGCGAGTCCAGACAGACGATGCGGGCGATACGCTCCAGGCGCCGCTCGGCGGCTCCGAGCGCCGGGTAGATGCCGTAGCAATAACCGACGAGCACCACCTCCGGTGCGTCCACATGGTCGATCAGCTGCACCACGTCCTCGATGTGTGTCTCCAAGTCCGTTCCGGGGCCCGCCAGATGGCGGCGGTCACCCGTCCCGGTGAGCGTCGCCGGGTACGCCTCGGCTCCCGACTCCCGCAGCCGCTCAGCCACTTCCCGCCATATCCAGCCACCGGTGTGACCACCCGACACCAGCACGAACGCCGTCATGAACGCCTCCTCGACCGTCTCGCATCCCACGGCCCGCCCCGTAGGGCGTCCGTGGCTCAGCGGTACGGTAGAAGCTCCCCCTGAGGGAGGTTCAAGTCTTGTTCCCTGATGGCATGCTGAGTATCGGAGAGCTGGCCCGACAGGCGGGCGTCACCGTCAAGACCGTCCGCTTCTATTCGGACCGTGGTCTCCTGCCCGAAACCGTCCGCAGCGCCGGCGGCCACCGCCGGTACGGCCCCGAGGCGCTCGACCGGCTGCGTTTGATCCGCTCGCTGCGCGCCCTCGGCCTGCCTGTCCCCGAAGTGGACCGGATCCTCGACCAGGAGGATGCGCTGGAAGACGTCGTCGCCGGACAACTGCGGGAGCTCGGCAACCAGTTGGCCGCCCTGCGCTGGCGGGAGGCCGCACTCCAGCTGCTCCGGGACTGCACCGCCGAGGAACGCGCCGACAGGCTGCGCCTGATCGGCGCCGTGACCACCCCGCCCAGCACAGTCGCGCTGGCGCGCTTCTGGCGTCGGGTGCTGCCCGCGCGCCTCCCGGCCCGACTGGTCTCCACGATCCTCGAACGGACGGTTCCGCAGCCCCCGGCCGACCCGGCCCCGGCCCAGGTACTGGTCTTCGCCCGGCTGCACGCCCTCGCCTCCGGCACCCGCCACGTCCCCAATGTCTGCCGGCCCGTGTCCCGGAAACCCGACGGGGGCTGCCGCCCTGACGTGCTCTACGACGGTCTCACCGAGGCGTGTGCGCTGGCCTCGGCGAAACTGCGCGCCCAGCGGACCCCGCACGAGGGCGAGGCGCTCGACTGCTTCGTCTCCGCGTACGCCCGCTCACACGGCACGCAGGACACTCCCGCCTTCCGCCGCCGCCTCAGCGGCCTGCTCGCGCAGATCGAGCATCCCCTGATCGGCCGCTACTGGCAGCTCACCGCCGAACTGTCCCGTACGCGGTCCAGTCCGGAGTCCGGCCCGCCGGAACCGACCCTCGGCGCCGCCCACGACTGGCTCCGCGCCGCCCTGGACGCCCAGACAGCCGGGCCGGCCCACTGACCCGGCTAATCCAGACCCCAGCTGTGGATCTTCTGCGGGTGGATCCGGATCAGCTCCTCGCTGAAGTGCGGCCCCAGCTCGTGCGGCCCCGCCAGCAGTTCGGCCTCGCCCCGGATGTCCACCCCGCGCACCGCCCACGGCTTCAGGCTCACGATGTCGTCGATCACGAGCGCGACCTTCGGGTTCGCCAGGAGATTGCGCCATTTCTTGGTCGTACCGAGTGCGTAGCCGCCGACCAGGATCGTCCCGTCGTCCTGCGGGTAGAAGCCGACCGGGTTCGCCTGCGGCCTGCCCTTCGGGTCCACGGTCGCCATCCGTCCCAGTCGCTGCGTCTTGAGGTACGCGCGCTCGGCATCGCTGAATGCGGTCATGACGTCAGCCTCACACGCGCGACCCGCCCCGCACATCGGTACGACGGCCCAGGACTTCCGCCCGACCGAGTTCAGCCCCAGACCAGCGCACCCGCCCACGCGCCGACCACCAGCAGGCAGGCGAACAGCTCCACCAGCACCGGGTATCCGATGGCGCGCATGACCGTACGAGTCGAGGCCCAGCCGCCGCCGTGGCTGCCGAGCCGCGCGCGCTCCACCCCGTAGATCCCCCCGACGAACCCCACGATCCCGCCCACCACCGGCAGCAGGAAGAAGCCGGCGATCCCGGCGATCCCGCCCACCACGAGCGTGCGCGGCGGGGCACCCGACTCCTGGCGGCGCCGGGCCGGCAGCAGGGGTTTGAGCGCCTGGTTGAGCAGCATCAGGGCCGTCGCGCCGATCAGTACCCCCCAGGCGAGCACCGACTTGTCCTCCAGCGCCCACCACAGGACGGCCGCCCAGACGATCGCCTGCCCCGGCAGACCCGGCACGAGTACGCCGAGCAGGCCGAGCACCATGACGGTGCCGACCAGGAGGAGCTGCCACACGCCCATCTTCCCAGCGTGCGGGACGCGGGCTGTCGCCGCAGGTCGGAGGGACCGCCCGGGGGCGAACGCCGTGCCGGCGCCGGTCAGCGTCTGGCCACCCAGCCCCGTTCGTACGCGTGCCAGCCGAGCTGCAGCCGCGTCGTCACGCCCGCCACTTCCATCAGCCCCTTCACCCGCCGCTGCACCGTCCGCAGGCCCAGCTCCAGCTGCTTCGCGACGCTCGCGTCCGTCATCCCCGCCAACAGCAGTGACAGCACCTGAAGATCCGTGGCGTCGGGGCCCGGAAGTCCCTCCTCCGACACCGCGCCGTCCGCCCCGAGCCGCAGCGGCAGCGCCTCCCGCCACACCGCCTCGAACAGGCCGGTCAGGGACTCCAGCAGCCCGCTCGCGTGCACGACGAGCGCCGCCGGCTCCGCGCCGCGCCCCGTCAGCGGCACCATCGCGGTGGTCCGGTCCGCGACCACGAGCTTGGTCGGCACCTTCTCCACCACCCGCACCTGCTCCTCGCACCCCAGCGCCGCCGACAGCTCGGCGATCCCGGTGGGCAGCAGGAGTACCTCGCGTTCCAGCACCACCCGGTACGTCACGCCACGCGTCGCCGCCCGCTCCTCCGCCTCGTTGTCCATGCCGCTGATCGCGATCGGATTCCCCGTGAACAGCGCGCACACCTCCTCGGTGGCGCCGAGCTGAAGCTGCACGAAGCGGTGCGCCACCGCGCTCGCCCCGGTCACCACCTCGACCAGATCGTGCACGGCGGGCTCGGCCGCCTCCGCCCGGTACTCCTCCGCCAGCAGCGCCGCCGTCAGCTCGGCCTGCTCCAGCTCGTGCCGCTGCTGGGTCAGCAGCGCACCCAGCGCGACGCCCGGCGGCGCGGCCACCCAGCGCCCCGTACGGGCCGACGACTGGGCCGCGAGCCCGCGCCGCTCCAGGCGGCGCAGCGCACGTTCCGTATCGGCCTCGGGCAGCGTCAGCCGGTGCGCGAGGTCGGGGACCTCCGCCGCACCGAGCGCGACGAGCGCGCGGTACGTCGACTCCTGGGCCTCGTCGAGACCAATGGCTCCCAGCACCCCTCCACACCCCTCCCCGGACGCTTCGGTTCCGCACCCGCCCCCCGATCTTGCCCACCGGCTCGTGGCGGGAAGCGGCCACGGCGTAAACCCGCCGTACGCATCATCCCTGCACCACCGGTCACTCTGCCAATGTGGCGCCACCGCAGCACCAACAGCCTCCGGCGGCAGCGCTTTTGTGCTGAGTGCCGGATTTCATCAAGGGAGAGCGATGCGCCCGATATCGCGCACGGCACTGGGGGCGGCGACCGCCGCCGTCCTCGCCGTCACCGCGGTCGCGCCGTCCGTGGCCCGGCCACAGGACGACACGACGGGGACAAGACTGACGCCCAGAAGATTGGCCTGAGCGTCTCCGGGCACGCGGGATACAAGCCGGGTGCCCTCGCCGAGGCGAAGCTGTCGTACTCGTACGACGGTGGTGAGACCTGGTCGGTCGCCAAGGTCGCACAGCAGGCCGGGACTTGGGCCGCGACGGTGGACCACGCGGGGGCTGCGGGCAAGCCGGTCACGCTGAAGGCCGAGCTGACGGACACGAGGGCAACTCCGTCACCCAGCTGGTGACGCGCGTACGACGTGCGCCAGCCGAAAGACCGTTCGCCGGGCGTCCCTCCCGTGGGGGGTGGGGCCGCCCGGCGGACTTATTTTTCCTGATGCCCCGTTTTCGTACGGCCCTTGCGGTGGACAATAGGGGCATGAGCCAGCAGGGGGAGAGGCACACCGCCAACGAGGACGAATGGTGGCGCCGGCTGTACGACGACGAGCCCGCCCGGGACACGGGCGCCGCGCAGGGGGACGACGACACCCTGGACGCCCGTTTCGACTCGGCAACCGACACGTTGTCACCACCGGCGCGCGTGGCGGAGCAGCGGCACGCGCGCCCCGCAACGGACGGACACCCTCCACCGACCCAGCCGCAGCCACCGCAATCCACACCGGACCCGCCGTCGGCGCCGCCTGCGCCGTCCGTGCCGCCTGCGCCGCCCGCGTCGTCCGTGCCGTCGCCGCCCGCGCCTGAACCGCCGGCGCCGGCATCGTCCGCAGCCTCGTCGCCGCCCGTCATCGCCCGTCAGCGTGCTCCTTGGGAGCCGCCCGACGTGCCCCAGGTTTCGCCCGCCCGCCGGGCGCCGGTCCAGCCGCCCTCCGCGCCCACCGAACCCCCCGAGCGCCGGTGGCCGGGCGGGGCCGCCCCCGCGTCCCACGGAACGCCAGAGGCCCGCACCGCCCGCACCCCCTGGGGCGCCGCAGCGCCTCCCGAGGCCCGGCGGCCCGCGCCCACCGCGCCCGTACCTCCGCAGCCGGTACACCCCGCGCCCCCGCACGCCGACCCACAGCCCGTGCCCCCAGGGAGCAGGACGCCGCCCTTGACCCCGCCCGCCGGGGCCCCCGCAGACAGCGTCGGGGGCGGCAGGGACGGGGTCCCCGGAGGTCAGGGTCGCCGCCCCCGCGCCGGCTATGTCGGCGACCGGCCGCCGACCTATGACGCCGAGCCCACCGCGCTGCCCGCCGCCGACCCGCGCGAGCTCGGCGCTCTGGTCGCCGACACCGTGCTCGACGGAGCCCGGTACGGCACGTACACGCTGCGCGCCGCCTCCGTCCGCGGCGATTCCGCCCGCTACCGCGGCGAGCCCCGCCGCGACGCCTTGCTCACCGCCCGCTTCGGCCGTGGCGAGGACGCGCTCGTCCTGGTCGTGGTGGCCGGTGGGGCCCGCGCCGCCGACAGCGCCCACCTGGCCGCCGCCGACGCCTGCCGTTGGATCGGCGAAGCCGTCGGCCGCAGCCACGCGCGCCTCGCCGACGACATAAGGGCGGGCCGCCGGGGCGATCTCAAGTCAGGCCTGCACCGCCTCACCGACCGCGGTTACGGCAAGCTGCGCGCCCGCGCGTCCGAACTCGGCCTGCGACCCGAGCAGTACACAGTGAGCCTGCGCTGCCTCCTCCTGCCTGCCGACCCCGCGTGCCGGACCAGGGTCTTCTTCGGCATCGGCGGCGGCGGGCTGTTCCGGCTGCGCGGCGGTGCCTGGCAGGACATCGAGCCCGCCGTCCCCGAGCCCGCCGCCGTCACCGGCGCGCCCGTCGTCGGCTTCGGCTCGCCCCCGTCCGGCGGCTTCGGCTCCGTCCCGTCCGAAACCCCCGATGGCGACCGCCTCACGATGGATCTCGGCATTCCGACGCCCCCCTCCCCGTACGTCGAGAACGTCCCGCCGCCCACCGAGCCCTTCCGTTTCCGGGCCTCGGTGGCCCGCCCGGGTGACACCCTCCTCCTGTGCAGCGGCGGCCTCGCCGACCCCCTGCGCGGCGAGACCGCCCTCGCCAAGGAACTCGCCGAACGCTGGGCCCCCGTCGAACCGCCCGGCCTCTCCGAGTACCTCGCGGACACCTGTCTGCGGGTGAAGGGGTACGCCGACGACCGCACGGCGGTGGCTGTCTGGGAGGCGTAACGGCGTACCGCATGGGTTGATGGACTCGGCACGGCAGGGCACGGCACCGTGCACAACCGACCGACCGTCTCCCGAAAGGCGCGCGCATCCATGGCCAAGCAGAAGGTGGCGGAGCAGTTCGTCGACATCCTCGTGAAAGCCGGCGTGCAACGCCTCTACGGTGTCGTCGGCGACAGCCTCAACCCCGTCGTCGACGCCATCCGCCGGACCCCCGGCATCGACTGGATCCAGGTCAGGCACGAGGAGGTCGCGGCCTTCGCCGCCGGCGCGGAGGCCCAGATCACCGGCACGCTCGCCGCCTGCGCCGGCTCCTGCGGCCCCGGCAATCTGCACCTGATCAACGGTCTGTACGACGCGCACCGCTCCATGGCCCCGGTCCTCGCCCTCGCCTCGCAGATCCCGTCCGGCGAGATCGGCCTCGGGTACTTCCAGGAGACCCACCCGGACCAGCTGTTCCGCGAGTGCAGCCACTACAGCGAGCTGATCTCCAGCCCCAAGCAGATGCCGCGCGTCCTGCAGACCGCGATCCAGAACGCCGTCGGCCGCAGCGGCGTCAGCGTCGTGTCGCTGCCCGGTGACGTGGCGTCCGAGCAGGTCCCGGAGCGGGCGGCCGACCACGCGCTGGTCACCTCGCGTCCGGCCGTACGCCCCGGAGAGGCGGAACTCGACAAGCTCGTCCGCATGATCGACGAGGCCAAGCGGGTCACGCTCTTCTGCGGCAGCGGCACAGCCGGCGCCCACGCGCAGGTCATGCAGTTCGCGGAGCGGGTCAAGTCCCCGGTCGGGCACGCGCTGCGCGGCAAGCAGTGGATCCAGTACGACAATCCGTACGACGTCGGCATGAGCGGGCTGCTCGGTTACGGTGCGGCGTACGAGGCCACGCACGAATGCGATCTGCTGATCCTCCTCGGCACCGACTTCCCGTACTACGACTTCCTCCCCCACGACGACGACGTGAAGATCGTCCAGGTCGATGTACGGCCCGAACGCCTCGGCCGGCGCTCCAAGCTGGACCTGGCGATCTGGGGCGACGTACGCGAGACGCTGACCTGTCTGACACCGCGCGTGAAGGTGAAGTCCGACCGCAAGTTCCTCGACCGGATGCTGAAGAAGCACGCCGACGCGCTCGAGGGGGTGGTGAAGGCGTACACCCGCAAGGTGGACAAGCGGGTGCCGATCCACCCCGAGTACGTCGCCTCCGTACTCGACGAACTGGCCGACGACGACGCCGTGTTCACCGTTGACACCGGGATGAACAATGTATGGGCGGCCCGCTACATCACGCCCAACGGGCGGCGCAGCATCATCGGGTCCTTCACGCACGGCTCGATGGCCAACGCCATGCCGCAGGCGATCGGCGCCCAGTTCACGGACCGGAGCCGCCAGGTCATCGCGATGTCCGGCGACGGCGGCTTCAGCATGCTGATGGGCGACTTCCTCACCCTCGTCCAGTACGGCCTGCCGGTGAAGGTCGTCGTCTTCAACAACTCCTCCCTCGGCATGGTGGAGCTGGAGATGCTGGTCGACGGCCTGCCGTCGTTCGGTACGGCGAACAAGAACCCGGACTTCGCGGCGGTCGCGCGGGCCTGCGGGGCGTACGGCGTGCGTGTGGAGAAGCCGAAGCAGCTTGCCGGGGCCCTCAAGGACGCGTTCAAGCACAAGGGCCCGGCGCTGGTGGACGTGGTCACCGACCCGAACGCCCTGTCGATCCCGCCGAAGATCCGGGCCGAGATGGTGAGCGGCTTCGCGCTGTCGGCGAGCAAGATCGTGCTGGACGGCGGGGTGGGGCGGATGCTCCAGATGGCCCGCTCGAACCTGCGCAATGTGCCGAGGCCGTAGGTCCGTACGGGTGGAATGACGCGCGGGGGCGGGGCGGACGCGGCGTGTCGCGGAAGGTTTCACTGCGACCGACTGCTAGCCACCCCGAGCCAAACCCAGCCATCGAAAGGGCCTGTGACGCGCATGTATCTCCCTCGCCGCTTCGGCCGCGGCCGTATCTCCGCCGTGGCCGCGGCCGCCGTCGTCATCGCCACGCCCGCCGCGATCGCCGTGGTCCCGGACGCGGTCACCTCGGTCCTGGGCGCTGCGGCCGGGCCACCCGCCGTCAAGGCGCCCGGGGCCGAGGCCGGCGCCCCGGCGCCCGGCACCCCGATGAGGGCCGGGTTGCTGAGGCTGGACCTGGGCCCGGCCCTCGGCCCGGCCGGGAACGGCATCGCGGTGGCCCCCGTCGACGGTGCGGTCCAGCTGGGCGCCGGCGGGGTCGGACTCAAGGCGCGTGAGGGGGCCAGGATCGCGCACGGGGGCGGAAAGCTGCTGGGCGGCAAGGTCGTGTTCGACGGCGGCGTCCGGCTGTCGAAGGGCGACAGGGCGGTCGTCATCGTCAAGGACTTCGCGGTCGACCTCAAGTCGCACGTCGTTACGGCCAAGGTGGGGGAGGGCAGGTCCGACGCCCGGCTCGGCGTGCTGAACGGCTTCACTGCGAGGCTCGTCCCGCGTACGGCGCCGGGGGACGCGAACATCGCGATGGGCGGACGGCTGGTGCTGGAGCCGGGGGCGGGGGAGCGGATCGACGGGGGGCTGGGGGCGGAGGTGTTCGGCGGGGCGAGTACGACCGGTGCGGGTGCCGGGGCGGGTGCGGCCGGGAGGGGCATCGGTGCGACGGTCGAGGCCGGTGCGGACCTGGACGTGGACCTCGCGTTCGCGCTGGGCCTGAACGCGGAGCTGGGCCTCGAACCCCCGGCGGCGGGCCCCCGCCCAGATCCGGATATTCCCCCAACACCACTTAATTGACTATTGGACATGAGTGCCATTGCCCGTACGGGGCATGCATCCCGTGAACCAGTTCGAGAGAGAGGGCCGATTCGGCGTGCGGGTGGGGGCTATGACAGGGCAACAGGCGGGCGGACGTGGTGCCGCCGCGCGAGGGCCGTCGGGCATACCGGCGGAGCGGGACGGGGAGGGGGAGCTCATTCATCTGCGGCGCAGACTGGGGCACGCGGAGCTCACAGCGGTTCCGGAGGTACGACGCGCCCTGCGCGAATTCCTGCGGCACCGGGGAGAGCGGAGCTGCCGGGACGTCGCCGAGCTCCTGACCACCGAGCTGGTGACCAACGCGCTGGTTCACACGGAGCACGACGCCGAGATCACGGCCACCGTCGCCGCCTCCCGGCTCCGGGTCGAGGTACGGGACCTTGTCGCCCGCCACCCGCAGCCGCACGTACCGGTCACCGACGAAGGCACGCACGGCAGGGGCCTCGTCCTGGTGCAGGCGCTCGCGGACGCGTGGGGCGTCAGGGCGCAGGGCGTAGGAAAAGTGGTCTGGTTCGAACTGGACATGGGCGGTGGCGGGGGCGTAACAGCCCGCCCGCCACCGCGACCACCCTGACTCCCGCGACCGCCCCGCCGCTCAGCCGAATTGCTGCTCGAGATCCTTGAGCTTGCGTTCGAGCGAGTCGAGCCGTGGCAGAGCCTGCGTGTCGTCCTCGGCGGTGAGGTCGACGGTGGTCACCTTTTCAGCGCCTTGCACGGCCTGAAGGGAGGGCCTTTGTCGAAGCGGCAGCTGTCCGGGTTCCGCTATGGCGGGCTCCGCGACCGCTTGCTGCGGTGCGGAGCCCGAAGCGGGAGCGATGGCGGCAACCTCGACGACGCCGACCTGCCGGCCGCCGCCGCCACGGCCGCGCCCCCAGGCGCGGTGCTGCCGGTTGATGGCCTTCAACTGGGCGCGCTCCAGCTTCTGGTGGTCGCGTCGACGGATACGGTTCTGCTCCTTCTCGCGTACGTCCTCCCGCACCTCCTCGACCGCCTCGTCCAGCGTGCGCACGCCCTCCAGGAGCATCAGCGACCAGGCGCCGAAGGTCTCCCTGGGCGCCCTCAGCCACCGTACGATCCGGATCTGCGGCAGCGGCCGGGGCACCAGCCCCTGCTCGCGCAGCGCGGCCCTGCGGGTCTGCTTCAGCGCCCGGTCGAACAGCACCGCGGCCGAGAGCGACATCCCGGCGAAGAACTGCGGGGCGCCTGCGTGGTCCATCCCCCGTGGCGCGTGCACCCAGTTGAACCAGGCGGCCGCACCGGCGAACGTCCACACCAGCAGGCGCGAACCGAGCGCCGCGTCACCGTGGCTGGCCTCGCGCACCGCCAGCACCGAGCAGAACATCGCGGCGCCGTCGAGGCCGAACGGCACGAGGTACTCCCAGCCGCCGGAGAGGCTGAGGTTTTGCCGGCCGAAGCCGACCAGGCCGTGGAAGGAGAGTGCGGCGGCGACCGCGGCGCAACAGAAGAGCAGCATGTACGAAGCGGTCCCGTAGATCGCTTCCTTTCGCCTGCGCCGCTCCTCCGTACGTTCCCAGGAGTCGTCGGCCGCGGCCTTGTTACCGGCGCGCTTGCCGCGCGCGAGCACCGCGACCGCCGCCAGGACCCCCGCGAGCATCACGCCACCCGGAAGCAGCCAGTCCAGCGATATGTCGGTCAGTCTCATGCGGTGTCCCTTGCATCGCGGTAGGGCGTATCGGGCGCCATATTGGCGGAATCCAAGTGGCCCGAAGAGGCTTTCGGTGCAAGAGAACGCCAAGGGAGTGCCAGGGCACGCGAATAGGTGCGATCTGGTCGAACCGCCGTGCGGGGTCGGCTGGTTGAGTTCGATTTATGCCACCTGATCGGGTGGCGTGCCAGTGGCGTGGAGGTGGCCTGCCGTCAGACTGCTGCGACCGCGGACGCCGCGGTGGCCGCGGCTTCCTCACTCAGCTTCCGTACACGCTCGGCGTCGCACGTACGCGGACACGTCACGCAGGTGTCCTCGGGGCGCAGCGTGTAGAAGAGGCAGCAGCTCGCGCGGTCGCGGGTCGGCAGCGATTCGCCGTTCGGCCCGGTCAGCTCGCGGAAGCCGGCCGTCCCGGCGTACGGCTTGGTCGTACCCGGCAGCAGCTCCTCCAGCTCCCGCATGGCGCGCCGCTCCTCCCCGAGCAGGTGCGCGATGTACCAGAGCCCTTCCACGATCTCGTCCGTCGCCATGCCCCACAGCGCGCGCTTCCCGCGCCGCATGCGCGGCCCGAAGCCTTCGAGCACGGGCCCGAGGTGTTCGGCCACGGCGTCCCGCACCTCGGCGCGAAGAGCCTCCTCGTCCGGTACGACGCGGGCGCCGGGCAGCGCGGCGGCCGGGTCGCCCGGCAGACAGGCGAATTCCCGCACCCGTACGGCCATGCGCCCCAGGGTTCGCTGGAAAACGACGTCCTCGACGGGTACGCGCGGCACTCGGCGGTGCAGGAACCACGGCACGGTGACCAGGAGGCAGGCGGGCCAGGCGTAGCGGTGGAGGCCGAAGCTGGCTACGACGTCGGGGCGGGCCTGCTGGCCGTAGTCGCGCAGAACCTGCGCGTTGTCCCAGGCCAGGAAGGCGTCGAGCGCGGCGCCGCCGGCCGCGAGCTCCGCGGCGCCGACCCAGCCGCCGCCCCGGGGTGCCTGTTCGCCGTCGGCCGGCTCGTCTACGCGCAGGCCGGGGAAGACCTCCGTGAGGCGGGAGTAGGAGGCCGCGACGGGGGAGGCGGCGACGCCGGGGGAAAGGGCGGGGACGGTCATGCAGGGGACCACCGAATCGCGATCGTTTGCAGGTAAGCCTTACCTTACCCGATCATTCGGATGTTTGAACTGTGACCCCGTCCGCCTATCGTGCATATGGGACACGGCACCGGAGGGACCCCCATGGAACAGCAGGGCAGGCCGCGCGAGGCGGCGTACGGACATGTGCCTGCCGCCGTGCAGGCGCCGCCTTCCGTGCGCGTTCCGGAACAGGCGCGCGGCGAGCACACCCACAGCGAGCCCCCGGCCCCCCGCCTCGTCCAGCGCCACTCGGTGCGCGGCCAGATCCTCGACGCCCTGCGCGCCGCCCTCGTCACCGGCGAGCTGGCTCCCGGCGAGGTCTACTCGGGGCCCGCCCTGGGTGCCCGCTTCGGGGTCTCCGCGACCCCCGTCCGCGAGGCGATGCAGCAGTTGGCGCTGGAGGGCGCGGTGGAGGTCGTACCGAACCGCGGCTTCCGTGTCTCGGTCCGCAGCGCGACGGAACTCGCCGAGCTGGCGGAAGTGCGGTCCCTGATCGAAGTCCCGGTCATGCTCCGCCTGGCCCGTACGGTCCCGGCCGCCCGCTGGTGCGAGCTGCGCCCGCTGGCGGAGGCCACCACTGCGGCGGCGGCCACGGGCGACCGGGCGGCGTACGCCGAATCGGACCGTGCGTTCCATCGTGCGATTCTGTCCCTCGCCGGCAATCACCAGCTGGTCGCCGTCGCCGACGACCTCCACCGTCGCTCCCAGTGGCCCCTGCTCGCCGGCGACCCGCTGGGGCGCCGGGCGGACCTCCTGGCGGACGCCGCCGAGCACCTGGCTCTGCTGGACGCGCTGGCGGCGCAGGACTTGACGGTGGTTCAGTCGCTCGTCCGCGAACACTTCGCCGGCGCGGACCGCTGAGCAGGGCCCCCGACTGCTGTGGCGGGGCGGCGGAGCTGACCCCGCGCGTGGGGTCGGTGCCGCGTCGGGGCGTCTCCTCGGGTGCCGAACGTTCGGGTACTGGGTTTTCCTTCGGGCTGGTTGCGTTCGACACCCTGCGGGGAGCGCCCCGACACGTCCCCTCCCGCCACCGTGGATCGCGAGGCGGGAGGGCGCTCGGCGGCCTGCCCTACACCGCCGCGGACGGTGTCAGCTGCGCCGCCAGCCACGTCGGTACGCCGTCCAGCAGGCGGAACAGGCGGCCCGCCTCCGCGCGCAGGCGGGTTGCCTCCGGTTCCGGTTCCGCGTCGGCCAGGGCTGCCAGGGCCGGGGCCGTGCCCACCAGGTAGCCCAGTTCCTCCCGTATCCGCAGTGACTCCGCGAAGCCGTGCCTGGCGTCCGCCAACTCGCCCTCGCGCAGGGAGAGTCCGGCCAGATGGCGCCAGGTGAACGAGAGCAGGAGCGTCTCGCCATGGGCCGTCGCGCCCGCGTGGGCGCGACGGTACGCGGCGCGGGCCGACTGCGGGGAGTCGGAGATGTGCTCGGCGATCAGGCCGCGCCGGAAGTCGAGGAGTGGGCGGCCGGGAGCCGCCGGCGCGAGCAGCGCCGCCGCTCTGCCCAGCGCGGAGCGTGCCTCGTCGGCGCGGTCGCGGGCGCCGAGGACCGTCGACGCGTACGCCAGCTGGCCGCGCTCGCACGCCGCCGCGCCCCGCTCGTCGTCGCTCTGGGCGACCGCCTCCGCCGTACGCAGGGCGTCCTCCGCCTCGGCCCAGCCCCGCTCCGTGAACAGGCAGCGCTCTACGAGCAGTGACGCCCGCTGGAGTGCGGCCGCAGGGGTCGCGGCGGCACCCCCATGTGGTTCGAGCAGGGCCGCGGCGTCGGTCCAGCAGCCGCGCGAGCGCAGCCGCCATACCGCGGTCTGGAGTGGGCTTCCGTCCCCTGCGGTCGTTCCAGAACCAGACATGGCGGTATGCGCCACATTGCCCTCCCCGAGCAGCACGTCATTGAGCTGTGAGTATCGGTCGTGCGTAGTGGGCGAATCTCAGCACGGAATGGCACTCCGGGCCAAGAGCTCAGGTGAACGAATTCACAATCGGCCGGTCGCCGGCCAGTTGGGTCCTTCCCCGCCCCGCCCCTTCCCGAAACTGGGGGCAGCCCTCGAGGCTCCCGGGTATGGCCTCCGGGGGCGTCCTCAAACGGTCGGACGGTCGGTCGGGCTGGGTTTTGCTGGGCGCGGCGCGGCTCAATGGCCGCGCTCAGCAACCCGTCCCCGCCGGGCAACCCCTTGGGGAAAGCCCCGCGCAGCGGCCCCAAGCCCAGACCGGTCCCAGGCCTAGCTCATCCTCAGCGCGAGGAAGAAGTCCAGCTTGTCCTCGAGACGCGACAGGTCACGGCCTGTCAGTTGCTCGATCCGGCCGACTCTGTAGCGCAGGGTGTTCACGTGCAGATGCAGCCGGGCCGCGCAGCGTGTCCAGGAACCGTCGCAGTCGAGGAACGCTTCGAGCGTGGGGATCAGCTCGGCGCGGTGCCGCCGGTCGTAGTCCCGCAACGGGTCGAGCAGCCGCGCGGTGAACGCCCGGCGCACATCGTCCGGCACGAACGGCAGCAGCAGCACGTGCGACGCCAGCTCGTGGTGGCCCGCCGCGCAGACCCGTCCGGGGCGTGCCGCCGCCACCCGGCGCGCGTGCCGGGCCTCCTCCAGTGCCCCGCGCAGCCCCTCCGCCGAGTGCACGGCCGCGCTGACACCGAGTGTCAGGCGCCCGTCGTCGGCGAGGCCGCCCGAGAGCGGCTCGCGCACCGCCTCCAGGAGTACGTCGGCGTGCAGGCCGATCCTGGAGACCGACGCGCCCTCCGGTTCGTCCCCGTCGCCGGTTCCCTCCACGGCTACCGCCGGCAGCGGTACGAGCGCGATCGCCTCGTCGCCCGCGTGCGCCACCGCGATCCGGTCCGAGGAGTCGGAACCGGCCACCGCCGGGTCGACCAGTATTTCCTCCAGCAGCGTCTGTGCGACCGGTCCGGCCTGGATCGCCGCGGTCGGGCCGCCGGTACCGCCCGAGCCGCCCGGGCTCCCCTCCAGCCAGTCGACGCGCGCCACGACCACCTGCCAGTGCGGTGCCGAGCCGAGGCCCGGCAGCAGTACCGGTGCGGCGACCCGCAGGCGGGCCGCGATCTCGGCGGGAGCCGCGCCCGTCTGCACCAGCTCCAGGACCTCCTGGGCGAGTCGGCGGCGTACCGTACGGGCCGCGTCACGCCGGTCGCGTTCGACGGCGATCAGCTGCGTCACGCCCTGGAGCAGGTCCAGACGGGCGGCGGGCCAGTCGCCCGCGTCCGCCTCCACGGCCAGCAGCCAGTCCGAGAGCACGCTCTCGCGTACGTCGCGCGAAGCCGCGGCGGCGCCACGTCCCGCGCTCCTGATCGGGAACAGCGAGTACGTCGTGCCCCGCACGGCGGCCCGGTGCGGCGCTCTGCGCCCCGTGCGGCTCGCGGCCAGGTGCTCGCCCGCGAGAACGGGTCCCACGGCCGGTGGCAGCGGGTCGCCGGCGCCCGCGATCTGGCGGCCGGTGGGCGACAGCACCCAGGCGCGCAGGTCCAGGTCGGACGTGAGCAGGTCGAGCACCACCTCGGGGCCGCCGCCCGCCGGGCCCGACGTCATCAGCCTGCGGTGCCGGTCCACGACCGCGGCCAGGTCACCGGCCCGTTCGCCGGACACCTGGCGTACCACGTGCTCGGTGATGCTGGCGAAGGCGACGGCCTCGCCGACCGCGAAGAGCGGCAGCCGGTGGCGTACGCACGCCTCGACCAGGTCGTTCGGGATCGCGCCCAGCTCCGCCTCGCCCGCCGCGAGCCCGGCGACACCCGCGCTCGCCAGGATGCGTACGAACGGCTCGGAGTCCTCGGCGGTACGACGCCACGCGAGGCCGGTGAGTACCAGCTCGCCGCCGGCCAGATAGCGGCTGGGATCCCGCAGGTCCGTGGTCATCACACCACGCACAGTGCGGTCGAGCTCGTCCTCGCCGCCGAGCAGCCGCAGGCCCAGCGCGTCGGTCTCAAGCAGTGCGCGCAGCCGCATGGGTGTTCGCCGCCGATCTGTCTCTTGGTGTGGATGGAGTGTGTTTGTGGTCCCAGCGGGCTGTGATTGTGGTTTCCAAAGGAAAGCCGTGGGGTTGCTGAGCACCGCCTTTCGTTCGAATCTACAAGACGTGAGCAGTCACCAGCCAACTCCTTCATGGTTTCGGTGACTGCACCAGGCGGAGCCCCGGCGGTGTACTTGGGCCAAGCCACGTGAACAGAAGATGAACGCCCGAACGGCCCAAACGGCTTAGAACGATCAGGCCGACAGCAGGCGGTTGGCCGTCTCCAGCCCCCGCGATACGCGAACCACCCGATTGAGAAGAAGAGAGCCTCATGGACTTCCTTCGCCCCGCCAGCTGGGAGGAGGCGCTCGCCGCCAAGGCCGAGCACCCCACGGCTGTGCCCATCGCGGGCGGCACAGATGTCATGGTCGAGATCAACTTCGACCACCGCCGCCCCGAGTACCTCCTGGACCTGAACCGCATCGGCGAACTGCGCGAGTGGGAGGTGGGCGAGGAGACCGTACAGCTCGGCGCTTCCGTCCCGTACACCCAGATCATGGACCACCTGCGGGCCGAACTGCCGGGCCTCGCGCTCGCCGCACACACCGTCGGATCGCCCCAGATCCGCAACCGCGGCTCGGTCGGCGGAAACCTCGGTGCCGCTTCCCCGGCCGGTGACTCGCACCCGGCCCTGCTGTCCGCGGGCGCCGAGGTCGAGGCCGAGTCGGTGCGCGGTACGCGCCTCATTCCGGTCGAGGAGTTCTACACCGGGGTGAAGCGCAACGCGCTGGAGCCGGACGAGCTGATCAAGCGCGTCCACATCAAGAAGGCCGACGGGCCGCAGCAGTTCTCCAAGGTGGGTACCCGTAACGCCATGGTCATCGCGGTCTGCGCGTTCGGTATCGCGCTGCACCCGGAGACCCGCACGGTGAAGACGGGCATCGGCTCGGCCGCCCCGACCCCGCTGCGGGCCCGCGCCGCCGAGGACTTCCTGAACGCCGCGCTCGAAGAGGGCGGGTTCTGGGAGAGCGGCAAGATCATCACCCCGTCGGTCGCCAAGCAGTTCGCGGACCTCGCGTCCGGCGCCTGCAACCCGATCGACGACGTGCGCGGCACCGCGAAGTACCGCCGCCACGCGGTCGGCATCATGGCCCGCCGCACGCTGGGCTGGACCTGGGAGCAGTACCGCGGCACCGGCCGCACGCTTGAAGGAGCTGCATAGCAATGCGCGTGAATTTCACGGTCAACGGCCGTAAGCAGGAAGCGGACGACGTCTGGGAGGGCGAGAGCCTGCTTTACGTCCTGCGCGAGCGCATGGGCCTGCCGGGCTCCAAGAACGCGTGCGAGCAGGGCGAGTGCGGCTCCTGTACGGTCCGCCTCGACGGCCTCCCTGTGTGTGCGTGCCTCGTCGCCGCCGGCCAGGTCGAAGGCCGCGAGGTCGTCACGGTCGAGGGCCTCGCCGACTTCGCCAAGCAGCGCGAAGAGGGCTGCGCCGGCGGTGCCTGCGGCTCCGGTGGTACGTCCCTCCAGGAAGCCCAGCAGTGGCAGGCCAAGGGGACCGACTCGCAGACCGGTGAGGGCGAGGAGCTGGCCCCCATCCAGCAGGCGTTCATCGACGCCGGCGCGGTGCAGTGCGGTTTCTGCACGCCGGGTCTGCTGGTCGCCGCCGACGAGCTCCTTGAGCGCAACGCCGAGCCGTCCGACGGAGACATCCGCGAGGCGCTCTCGGGCAACCTGTGCCGCTGCACCGGTTACGAGAAGATCCTGGACGCGGTGCGCCTTGCCGCCGCTCGCCAGGAGCGCCAGGAAGAGCAGGTCTGATCATGGGTGTTACCGGTACCCCCACCAACATCAACCAGGGCACGAAGACCAAGGGCGGCATCGGCGAGTCCACGCTCCGCCCCGACGGCACCCTGAAGGTCACCGGCGAGTTCGCGTACTCCTCGGACATGTGGCACGAGGACATGCTCTGGGGCCACACGCTGCGCTCCACCACCGCGCACGCCGAGATCCGGTCGATCGACACGTCCGAGGCCCTGGCCATGCCCGGCGTCTACGCCGTGCTGACGTACGACGACCTGCCCACCGAGGTGAAGAACTACGGCCTGGAGATCCAGGACACCCCGGTTCTCGCCAACGGCAAGGTCCGCCACCACGGTGAGCCGGTGGCCATCGTCGCCGCCGACCACCCGGAGACGGCCCGCCGCGCCGCCGCCAAGATCAAGATCGACTACGTCGAGCTCCCCGTCATCACCGACGAGGCCTCGGCGACCGCGCCCGACGCGCTGCTGATCCACGAAGGCCGCGACGACCACCACATCGGTCACGTCCCGCACCCGAACATCGTGCACCGCCAGCCGATCATCCGCGGCGACGCCGACGAGGCCGCCAAGCGCGCCGACGTCATCGTCTCCGGCGAGTACGTCTTCGGTATGCAGGACCAGGCCTTCCTCGGCCCCGAGTCCGGCATGGCCGTACCCGGCGAGGACGGCGGCGTCGACCTGTACGTCGCCACCCAGTGGCTGCACTCGGACCTCAAGCAGATCGCCCCCGTCCTCGGCCTGCCCGAGGAGAAGGTGCGCATGACGCTCTCCGGCGTCGGCGGTGCCTTCGGCGGTCGCGAGGACATCTCGATGCAGATCCACGCCTGCCTGCTGGCGCTGCGTACGGGCAAGCCGGTCAAGATCGTCTACAACCGGTTCGAGTCCTTCTTCGGTCACGTCCACCGCCACCCGGCGAAGCTCTGGTACGAGCACGGCGCGACCAAGGACGGCAAGCTCACGCACATGAAGTGCCGGATCGTCCTGGACGGCGGCGCCTACGCGTCGGCCTCCCCGGCGGTCGTCGGCAACGCGTCGTCGCTCTCCGTCGGCCCGTACGTCGTCGAGGACGTCGACATCGAGGCCATCGCGCTCTACACGAACAACCCGCCCTGCGGCGCCATGCGCGGCTTCGGCGCGGTCCAGGCGTGCTTCGCGTACGAGGCGCAGATGGACAAGCTCGCGGCGAAGCTGGACATCGACCCGGTGAAGTTCCGCCAGATCAACGCCATGGAGCAGGGCACGCTCCTGCCGACCGGCCAGCCGTGCGACTCCCCGGCGCCCGTCGCCGAGCTGCTGCGCCGCATCAAGGCCATGCCGTTGCCGCCCGAGCAGCAGTGGCTGGCGGCCGGCGAGCAGGCCGACGTACGCGCGCTGCCCGGCGGTCTGTCGAACACCACGCACGGCGAAGGTGTCGTACGCGGCATCGGCTACGCGGTCGGCATAAAGAACGTCGGCTTCTCCGAGGGCTTCGACGACTACTCGACCGCGCGGGTGCGCATGGAGGTCATCAACGGTGAGCCGGTCGCGACCGTGCACACCGCGATGGCGGAGGTCGGCCAGGGCGGTGTCACCGTCCACGCGCAGATCGCCCGTACCGAGCTGGGTGTCACGCAGGTGACGATCCACCCGGCGGACACCCAGGTCGGCTCGGCGGGCTCCACGTCCGCGTCCCGCCAGACGTACGTCACGGGTGGCGCGGTCAAGAACACCTGCGAGAACGTCCGCGAGAAGGTCCTGGAGATCGGACGGGCCAAGTTCGGCTCGTACCACCCGGCCTGGGCGACGGCCGAGCTGCTGCTCGAAGGCGGCAAGGTCGTCACCGACGGCGGAGAGGTGCTGGCCGACCTGGTCGACGTACTCGAAGGCGAGTCGGTCGACCTGGAACTCGAGTGGCGTCACCGCCCGACCGAGGCGTTCGACCTGCGTACGGGACAGGGCAACGGCCACGTCCAGTACTCCTTCGCCGCGCACCGCGCGGTCGTGGAGGTCGACACCGAGCTCGGCCTGGTCAAGGTCATCGAGCTGGCCTGCGCGCAGGACGTCGGCAAGGCGCTCAACCCGCTGTCCGTCGTCGGCCAGATCCAGGGTGGAACCACCCAGGGCCTGGGCGTCGCGGTCATGGAAGAGATCATCGTCGACCCGAAGACCGCGAAGGTGCGCAACCCCTCCTTCACGGACTACCTGATCCCCACCATCCTCGACACGCCGACGATCCCCGTCGACGTACTCGAGCTCGCCGATGAGAACGCGCCGTACGGTCTGCGTGGCATCGGCGAGGCCCCCACTCTCTCGTCGACTCCGGCCGTCCTCGCGGCGATCCGGAACGCGACGGGTCTGGAACTCAACAGGACCCCGGTACGCCCCGAGCACCTCACGGGCACCTGAGTCACCCGAGTTCCAACTGAAGCTCCCCGGGCGGTGCCGTGCCTCCAAGGAACGTCACACTTCCCCCGCCTGACACCGCCCGGGGTCTCCAAGTACCGCACCGCTCGCGGTTCTGGCAGTACCCGCAGTACCCCGCTTTTCCGCTCAGCCAGTTTTGCCCCAGTTCGTCTCGGGCCGTCCCCCGGGTCGTGCAGCCAACGCAGCATCCCAAATCCCGCGTTTCCAATCTCCATGCGGGTGCCCCTTTGAACCTTGGGAGACAGGCACCATGACCCAGCAGTCCACAGAGCCGACGACCACGGCGGAGGACGCCGGCGCGGGAACGCGCCAGCCCGCCGGCCGGTCCTGGCTCGACCGGTACTTCCACATAACCGACAGAGGATCCACGGTCGCGACCGAGGTTCGCGGCGGCATCACCACCTTCATGGCGATGGCGTACATCCTCCTGCTCAACCCGCTGATCCTCAACGGCAAGGACGTGGCCGGCAACAGCCTCAGCCAGCCCGCCCTCATCACCGCGACTGCTATCGCCGCCGCTGTGACCACCCTGCTCATGGGCTTCTGGGGCAAGGTCCCGCTCGCCCTCGCGGCCGGTCTCAGCGTCTCCGGTGTGCTCGCCTCTCAGGTCATCCAGGTGATGACCTGGCCGCAGGCCATGGCCATGTGTGTGGCCTACGGTGCGGTGATCTGCCTCCTGGTGCTCACCGGCCTGCGTGAGCTGATCATGAACGCGATCCCGCTCGCGCTCAAGCACGGCATCACCATGGGCATCGGCCTCTTCATCGCGCTGATCGGCCTGGTCAAGGCCGGCTTCGTGCACGAGAACCCGGCCCTTGGTGGCGGCCCCGTGACCCTCGGCCCGGCCGGAGAGCTGGCCGGCTGGCCCGTACTGATCTTCGCAGTCACCCTGCTGCTGATCTTCGCGCTGCAGGCCCGCAACATTCCCGGCGCCATCCTCATCGGGATCGTCGTGGGCACCGTTGTCGCGGTGGTCATCAACGCGGTCGTCGGCATCCCGGGCAAGGCCTGGTCCTCGGGCGCCCCTGAGCTGGGTGGCAGTGCGGTCTCCACCCCGGACTTCTCATTGTTCGGCGAAGTGTCCTTCAGCGGCTTCGGAGAAGTCGGCTACATCACCGTCACCATGATCGTCTTCACCCTGGTGCTGGCCGGCTTCTTCGACGCCATGGCCACCATCATCGGTGTCGGCAGCGAGGCCAAGCTCGCCGACGACAAGGGCCGCATGCCGGGCCTGTCCAAGGCGCTCTTCATCGACGGCGCCGGCGGTGTCATCGGTGGTGTCGGCGGTGCGTCCGGCCAGACGGTCTTCGTCGAGTCGGCCACCGGCGTGGGCGAGGGCGCCCGTACGGGTCTCTCCTCCGTGGTCACCGGCGCGTTCTTCGCAGCCTGCCTCTTCTTCACCCCGCTCACCGCGATCGTGCCGGCCGAAGTCGCCTCCGCGGCCCTGGTCGTCATCGGCGCGATGATGATGCAGAACGCCAGGCACGTCGACTGGAGCGACCGCGCCACCGCGATCCCGGTGTTCCTGACCGTGGTCCTGATGCCGTTCACCTACACCATCACCACGGGTGTGGCTGCCGGTGTCATCTCCTGGGTCGTCATCAAGGTGGCGCAGGGCAAGGCCCGCGAAGTGGGCGCCTTCATGTGGGGTCTGACCGCGATCTTCGTCGTGTACTTCGCGATTCACCCCATCGAGTCCTGGCTGGGCGTCGGATAGCCCTCCGAGCCCGCCCTCCACACCTCGTAAGGAGACAGTCATGCTGGACATCGCCGAAGAGCTCAACCGGTGGGTCGAGCAGGGACGCGACTTCGCCGTCGCCACGGTCGTGGCCACGCACGGCAGCTCGCCCCGGCAGCCGGGAGCGGCCCTCGCGGTCGACTCCGAAGGCACGGCGATCGGCTCTGTCTCCGGCGGGTGTGTGGAGGGCGCGGTCTACGAACTGTGCCAGCAGGCTCTGGAGGACGGCGAGACCGTCCTGGAGAGCTTCGGCTACAGCGACGAGGACGCGTTCGCCGTGGGTCTGACCTGCGGCGGCGTGATCGACATACTCGTCACTCCGGTACGCGCGGACTCTCCCGGCGGGGAGGTGTTCGCGGCAGCGCTGGCCACCGCCGCACGTGGGGATGCGGCGGCGGTCGCGCGGATCACCGACGGGCCGGCCGAAGTCATGGGCCGCGCTCTGCTCGTCCGCGCCGACGGTTCGTACGAGGGCGCCCTGGGAGGGCACCCCGAACTGGACCGTACGGCGGCGGGCGAGGCCCGCGCCATGCTCGACGCCGGACGGACCGGCACCGTCCTCATCGGCGAGGACGGCTCACGCTGCGGCCGCCCGCTGACGCTCCTCGTCGAGTCGAGCGTCCCGGCGCCCCGCATGATCGTCTTCGGCGCCATCGACTTCGCCTCCGCGCTGGTGCGCGTCGGCAAATTCCTGAACTACCACGTCACCGTGTGCGACGCCCGCCCCGTCTTCGCCACCGCCGCACGCTTCCCCGAGGCCGACGAGATCGTCGTCGAGTGGCCGCACCGCTACCTGGAGTCGACCGAGACCGACGGCCGTACGGTGCTCTGCGTCCTCACCCACGACGCGAAGTTCGACGTGCCCCTGCTGAAGCACGCCCTGCGTCTGCCGGTCGCGTACGTCGGCGCGATGGGCTCCCGGCGCACTCACGAGGACCGCAACACGCGGCTGCGCGATGTCGGCGTCACCGAGCTCGAACTCGCCCGCCTGCGCAGCCCCATCGGCCTCGACCTCGGCGCGCGTACGCCCGAGGAGACGGCTCTGTCGATCGCCGCGGAGATCGTCGCGGCGCGGCGCGGCGGCAGCGGCGTGTCCCTGACCGGCGCGCACACCCCGATCCACCATGAGGGTCCTCAGGCACCGGCCGGACGGATAGGTTCCGTCGCCTGACGGTGGTATGGACGTACAGTGTCCGCCGTGAGTGACCCACTGCACCGAGCCCGCGCCCGGACCCGCGTTCTCGCGGCCGTGGCGGCGGGCTCGACGCTGTGTGCGGGGCTCGGCGTCCGGGCTGTGGCGGGTGGCGATTTCGCCAAGTACGCGGGGGACGCGCTCTACACCGTCCTCTTGTGCACGCTCGTGTTGCTGCTCGCACCCCGGACCCGTCCGCCGTGGGCCGCCGGTGTCGCTCTCGCTCTGAGCTGGGCGATCGAATGCGTCCAGCTCACCGGCGTACCCGCCGAACTGGCCGAGCGCAGCGTCCTCGCGCGGCTGGTGCTCGGCTCGACCTTCAACGCTCCCGACCTGCTCTGGTACGCCGTCGGGGCGGGCCTCTTCCTCCTCATATGCACCGCGGTGCCCCGGTCGGGCGGCCTGCGCCACGCGTAGAGGCGGCCACCCCCGGACGCACTGCGGGCCGGCGGGCGGGGTGGAGCCCCGGTTTCGCCGGACACGCCTTGGACCACCGAATTCGACGGGGCCGCGCGGGCTGTGGGAGCGCTCCCACAGCCGTCGCCGCCCGCGACCCAGGAGTGAACCTGTGCGCAACAGAAGACCGATCCTCCGTACCGCCCTTCCCCTCACCCTGACCACCGGCCTGGCCTCGGCGTTGCTTCTCGGCGCGCCGCCCGCCACCGCCACCGAAGACCCGGTCGACGCCGCCTCCACCAGCCTCTACGCCCCCGACGCCAACCCGGCGGCGTACCGTCAGGCCGACGAGCTCGAGGGCGCCAAGCAGCCGCGCGAGGCCGCCGGACTGCGGGCCATGGCCCGTACCCCGCACGCCGTCTGGCTCGCCGGGCGCACCCCGGACGAGGTCCGCGACGAGACGCGCGGCGTCGTCCGCGACGCCGCCCGGCGCAAGGCGACGCCCACGCTGGTGCTCTACAACGTGCCCGGCCGCGACTGCTCCCTGTACTCGGCGGGCGGCCTGCGCGACACCGCCGCGTACCGGGCCTGGGTCGGCGCGGTGGCGGAGGGCATCGGCGACAGCCGCGCGCTTGTCGTCGTAGAACCGGACGCGCTGGCGCTGATCCCGGCCGACTGTCCGAGTGGCGACGCGAAGGACAAGAAGGACAAGAAGGACAAGAAGAAGGACGCGAAGGACACCGAGGCGGCCAGGGCCGCCGCGACCGCCGCACGCTACGACCAGGTCTCCGACGCCGTCACCACGCTCGGCGCGCTGCCCCGCACGAAGGTGTACGTCGATGCCGGGCACCCCGCCTGGCACACCGTGGACAGCATCGTGCCCCGGCTGGTCAAGGGCGGGATCGGGCGCGCCACGGGCTTCGCCGTGAACGTGTCCAACTACAGCACCGACGCTGCCAACGCCTGGTACGGCAAGCTCATCTCGTCCTGCCTCGCATACGTCGACAAGGGCGGGAAGGCCTCCGCCTGCCCCACCCAGAAGTGGAAGCGTGCCGACGCCCAGCGCTGGCTGGACCGGCAGGTGGGTCTCTCCCCGGACCGTATGAAGCACTTCGTCACCGACACCAGCCGTAACGGCCAGGGCCCGTGGACCCCGCCCGCCGGCAAGTACCGCGACGCGCAGGACTGGTGCAACCCGCCGGGACGCGGCCTCGGCGCCCGTCCCACCACGCGCACCGGTGACCCGCTCAACGACGCCAACCTGTGGATCAAGACCCCGGGGGAGTCGGACGGCGAGTGCCTGCGCGGCACGAAGGGCCCCAAGGACCCCGAGCGCGGCACGCTCGACCCGAAGGCGGGCGTCTGGTTCCCCCAGCAGGCGCTGGAGCTGGTCCGGCACGCGAGTCCGGCGATCATGCCCACGGAAAACCGGTTGCCCGGACACGGGCGCGGAGGTTTGATCGGAGGGTCCTGACCTGAAGACAAAGGTGGTGTTGTATGCCCCGGGCCCAGCGGAACCGTTCTCGCGACCGAGGAAGGTCTTCCGCACCGGCGACGCCTGCCAGGCGCCGCTGACCCGGTACGAGCTCCCTTGATGCGAGACGGCGTTCGAGCCGACCGCCCTTCCACGCATCACAGCAGGAGTCCTCTCCAACGATGTCTCACAAGACCCGTGACACCCGCAACACCTCCAGGCGGGCGCGCACCGAAGTGCGCGCCCAGTCCTTCCGCTGCCTCAACTGCGGCCTCGACGTACCCATGGCCGCAGTGGGCACCAGCCACCGCAATCACTGCCCGAACTGCCTGTGGAGCCGTCACCTCGACGACTCCCCGGGCGACCGGGCGGCCGACTGCGGTGCCCGGATGGAGCCGCTCGCCATCTCCGTGCGCGGGGACGGCGAGTGGGTGCTCGTCCACCGCTGCACCGGTTGCGGCGTACTCCACGCCAACCGCACGGCAGGCGACGACAACGTCCTGTCGCTGACCCGGCTCGCCGTAGGTCCACTGGCCAGACCGCCGTTCCCCCTGGAACGGCTGGGCAGTATCTGACCTGCTCACCGACCGCCGCCCCGCTCCCCGACCACACAGGGGAGCGGGGCGGCGGGCTGTGGTCACAGCCGTGAACGGCTTCCGTGTCCTGCCGGTACGCGTGAGGTGAGTTCCCGTCGCAACCGCATGAAAGCGCGTGGGCGGTTCAGGGCGAGGGCGCCGGTGGCGGTGCCGTCGGGGCGCTCGTAGACGGCGAGGAAGCTGCGCTCCTCGGGTGAGCCGTCGGTGATCCGCGCGGTGCTGTCCGGCAGCCGGCGGCCGGCGAACTGGATGCGTACGCCGTACTGGTCGGACCAGAAGTACGGCAGCGCGCCGGCCGTCTCGACCGTGCGCCCCGCGAGCAGGTTGCGTACGGCTACGGAGGGCTGCTCGGTCGCGCCGGTCCAGTGTTCGGCGCGGGTGCCGCCCACCCGCGCCACGTCGCCCACCGCGACCACCTGCGGCAGTGTGGTGACACCACCGTCGTCGCACAGCACGCCGTCGTCGAGGGCGAGCGCCGAGCCTTTCAGCCAGTGGGTGCTCGGTACGGCGCCGATGCCGACGACGACCACGTCGGCGGGCAGGAGGCGGCCGTCGGTGAGCTGTACGCCGGTCACCGCGCCGGCACCGCGCAGAGCGGCGACTCCGGTGCCGGTCACGAGCCGGGCTCCCCGGTCGGCGTGCAGCGAGGCGCAGACCCTCGCCATGGCTTCGCCGAGTTGGGGCAGGAGTGGCAGTGGCGCGGCCTCCACGACGGTCACGTGATGGCCGAGCGCGACGCAGGAGGAGGCGACCTCGGAGCCGATGAAGCCCCCGCCGACGACCACGACACGTACCGGCTGCCGCCCGGTCAGTACGGTGCGCAGCGTCCGCGCGTCGTCGAGGGTCCGCAGGGTGTGTACGCCGCTCGGCGCGGCGGCGCCAGGCAGCCGGCGCGGGGTGGCTCCGGTGGCGATGACCACGCCGTCGGCGGTGACCGTACGTCCGCTGTCCAGGCGGAGGGTGCGCCCCCTGGGGTCGAGTCCTTGGGCGCGTACGCCGAGCAGCCACTCGGCGTCCAGTTCCGCCTCCTCCTCGGCGTCGGACAGGGCGAGTTGGTCCTCGTCCATGGCGCCGGTCAGGAACTCCTTGGAGAGCGGAGGCCGGTCGTACGGCCGGTGGATCTCGTCGCCGATGATCACCAGCCTGCCGTCGTACCCCTCGGTGCGCAGGGCCCGTGCCGCGTACAGCCCGGCGAGCGAGGCGCCCACGACGGCGATCGTCTTCACGCGGCGCTTCCTTCCCTGGTGGCCGCTTCGGCCTCGGCTGCCACCAGGACGTGGACGAAGCCGCCGTCGTCGACCGAGACCCGGTGGGTGCGGACCGGGCGGCGGGCGGGCAGGCAGGTGGGCTGCCCGGTGCGCAGGTCGAAGTTGGCGGCGTGCAGCGGGCATTCGACGAAGCATCCCTCCAGCCAGCCCTCCGACAGTGAGGCGTCCTGGTGGGAGCAGGTGTCGTCGATCGCGTAGAGCGCGCCCTCGGTGCGGAACACGGCGATCGGCGGCTCGGTGGAGAGACGGACGGACTCGCCCTCGGGCAGGTCGTCGAGGTGGCAGACAGGAATCACCAGAGCCCCCAGAGTTCGCTCTTCGGTAACATGATGTTCCAGATGGCGCATCGAAGCGCGTGATGCGCAACAGATGCGGAACAGAATCCGGATCGGGGGCCGCTGCGTCAAGGCCCCCTTCGAAGACGGCCGTGAACCGGCCGCCAGGTGGTGAGAGCGGACACATGGCGAGCAAGGGCAACACACTCAAAACGGAGAAGCCCGAGGAGCCCGACGAGGCGAAGCGGGCCAAGGGAGGCGCGAGTTCCGTTCAGTCGGTGGACCGCGCGGTGAGTGTGCTGGAGATTCTGGCGAGGCTCGGCGAGGCAGGGGTCACGGAGATCGCCGACGAGCTGGACGTGCACAAGTCGACCGCGTTCCGGCTGCTCGGCGTGCTGGAGAACCGCGGTCTGGTCGGGCAGGCGAAGGACCGGGGCAAGTACTACCTGGGCGCCGGGGTGCTCAGACTCGCGGGCGCCGCCGCCGGGCGGCTGGACATCTCGCAGGAGAGCGCCCCCGTCGTGCGGGAACTCGCCGACGAGGCGGGCGAGACGGTCAACATCGCCGTCCTCGACGACGACGCGGCGGTCAACGTGATGCAGGCGCGCGGCGCGGCGTCCGTCACCGCGCAGAACTGGCTCGGCCGGCGTACTCCACTGCATGCCACGTCCAGCGGGAAGGTGCTGCTCGCGGGGCTGCCGACGGCGATGCAGGAGATCTTCCTGGCCCGCCGGCTGCCGAGGTTCACGGAGCGCACCGTGACCTCGGCCGCCGGGTTGCGGGAGCAGCTTGCGGAGATCTCGTCCGAGGGGTACGCCGTCGTGGCCGAGGAGATGGAGGTCGGGCTGAGCGCGGTCGCGGCGCCCGTGCGGGCCCACGACGGGAAGGTGATCGGAGCCGTCAGCGTGTCGGGGCCGGTGTACCGGATGGGTGAGGCGCGGCTGGTGGAGCTGGCGAAGCTGGCGGTCGACGCGGCGGGTGAGCTGTCGTACCGGATGGGGTACCGGACGTGACGCGGCGTCACCCCTGTCGGCCGTCACCCCTGGCGGGGCTTTTCCCCACCGCGCCCCTTCCCGAACCGGGGCGCTGACCCGGGCCCCGCTCCTCAATCGCCGGAGGGGCTTGATTCTGGCCGGATTGGATTTCCGAGTGCGGCCTCCGTCCCGACTCCCCCTTGACGGGCCCTCGATCGCGTTCCCACTATGTCTCTCATCGCGCAACCAGTCGTGCAATGCGCAACAAGAGAGGGGTCGGATCGTGCCTCATGAGGTCCGTGCGGTCGTCGCCACCAAGAGGGGCGCACCCGTGGAGATACAGACGATCACCGTCCCCGACCCCGGCCCGGGAGAGGTCCTGATCGGCGTCCAGGCCTGCGGGGTCTGCCACACCGATCTGCACTACCGGGAGGGGGCGATCAACGACGACTTCCCCTTCCTGCTCGGCCATGAGGCCGCCGGCACGGTCGAGGCCGTCGGCGAGGGCGTGAGTGACCTGACCATCGGCGACTACGTCGTCATCGCCTGGCGCGCGCCCTGCGGCGACTGCCGTTCCTGCCGACGCGGCCGCCCCTGGTACTGCTTCGACAGCCTCAACGCCACCCGGCCGATGACGCTGATCGACGGCACCCCGCTCACCCCCGCCCTCGGTATCGGCGCCTTCGCCGAGAAGACCCTCGTCGCCGCCGGCCAGGCCGTGAAGGTCAGCCCCGCCGCCCGCCCCGAGGCCGCCGGCCTCATCGGCTGCGGCGTCATGGCCGGGTACGGAGCCGCCGTCAACACCGGCGGGGTCGGCCGCGGCGACACCGCCGCCGTCATCGGCTGCGGCGGCGTCGGCAACGCCGCCATCGCCGGAGCCGCGCTCGCCGGAGCCCGCCGCGTCATCGCCGTCGACATCGACGACGCCAAGCTCGACGGCGCCACCCGCTTCGGCGCCACCCACACCGTCAACTCCCGTGGCACGGACGCGATCGAGGCCGTACGCGAACTCACCGGCGGCTTCGGTGTCGACGTCGCCATCGACGCGGTGGGCCGCCCCGAGACGTACCGCCAGGCGTTCTACATGCGCGACCACGCCGGGGTGCTCGTCCAAGTCGGCGTCCCCGAACCGGACATGCGGCTCGACATCCCGCTGATCGATCTCTTCTCGCGCGGCGGCGCCCTCAAGTCGTCCTGGTACGGCGACTGTCTGCCCAGCAGGGACTTCCCGATCCTCATCGACCAGTACCTCAGCCGCAAGCTCGACCTCGGCGCGTTCGTCAGCGAGACGATCGGCCTGGACGACGTCGAGGAGGCCTTCGCCAGGATGCGGCGCGGCGAAGTGCTGCGCTCGGTGGTGGTGCTCTGATGACGACGCCGGTAAGAGCCGTTCCGCGCGTGGTTGTCATCGGCGCGGGCATCGTCGGCTGCTCGCTCGCCGACGAACTCACCGCCCGTGGCTGGACCGACGTAACCGTCGTCGAACAGGGGCCGCTGCCAGCCCCGGGCGGCTCCACCTCGCACGCGCCGGGGCTCGTTTTCCGTACCAACGCGTCCAAGTGCCTCACCGACATGGCCGGTTACACCGTCGATAAGTTCAGTGCGCTGCGGACGCGGGACGGCCAGGCCTGCTTCGACCCGGTCGGCGGACTCGAAGTCGCCACCACCCCGGCCCGCCTCGCCGAACTCCACCGCAGGGCCGGACTCGCCGCCTCCTGGGGCATCGAGGGCGAAGTCGTCGGCCCCGACGAGTGCGGCAAACTGTGGCCTTTCCTCGCCCCGGAGCTCGTGCTCGGCGGCTTCCACACCCCGGGCGACGGCCTGGCCCGCGCCCTGCCCGCCTCCCGCGCGCAAATGGAGCGGGCCACCGCGCGCGGCGCCCGCTTCCTCGACCGTACGACCGTCACCGGCATCGAGCAGCGCGGCGGCCGGGTCACCGGAGTCGTCACCGACCAGGGCACCATCCCCGCCGATCATGTGGTCTCGGCAGCCGGTTTCTGGGGGCCGGTGATCGGGCGCATGGCGGGCGTGGACATCCCGCTGCTGCCGCTCGCCCACCAGTACGCGCGGACGACCCCGCTGGATGAACTCGCGTACGCCGGGCGGGAAGCCACCCGGCCCATCCTCCGCCACCAGGACCGTGACCTGTACTTCCGCGAGCACGCCGACCGCATCGGCATCGGCTCGTACGCCCACCGGCCCCTGCCCGTCGACCCGTTCACCGTCCCGCGCTACGACGACGCCCCCGTCATGCCCTCCTCGTACCCCTTCACCGAGGACGATTTCGCGCCCAGCTGGGAAGACGCGAAAGCCCTGCTGCCCGCCCTCGCCGCCACCCGCGTCGACGAGGGCTTCAACGGCGTCTTCTCCTTCACTCCCGACGGCATGCCCGTCCTCGGCGAGACCCGCGAACTGCGGGGCTTCTGGCTGGCGGAAGCCGTCTGGGTCACCCACTCCGCCGGGGTCGCCAAGGCGCTCGCCGAGTGGATGACCGAGGGCCGACCCTCCATCGACCTGCACGAATGCGAGCTGACGCGCTTCGAGACCGCGCAGCGCTCACCGGCGTACGTCGAGGAACGGGCGGCGCGGCAGTTCGTCGAGGTGTACGACATCATCCATCCGCTCCAGCCGCCCGAGCAGGCCCGCCCCCTGCGCGTCAGTCCCTTCTACGCCCGCCAGCTCCAGCTCGGCGCCCACTTCCTGGAGGGCGGCGGTTGGGAACGCCCGCACTGGTACGACGCCAACGCCCCCCTCGCCGGGACGATCACGCTCCCCACCCGTGACGACTGGTCCGCCACGCACTGGTCTCCCATCGCCGCCGCCGAGGCGAAGGCGACGCGCGAGAACGTCGCCCTGTACGACATGACGCCGCTGCGGCGTCTCGAAGTCACCGGGCCCGGCGCCCTGGACTTCCTCCAGCGGACGACCACCAACAACGTGGCCAGGAAGCCGGGTTCCGTTACGTACACGCTGCTCCTCGACGAGGCAGCGGGCATCCTCTCCGACCTCACCGTCGCCCGCCTCGCCGAGCACCACTTCCAGATCGGGGCCAACTCGCCCGCCGACCTGGACCTGTTGCTGCGGCATGCCCCCGACGACGTACAGATCCGCGACATCACCGCGGGCACGTGCTGCATCGGCGTCTGGGGCCCGCTCGCCCGCGACCTGGTCCAGCCGCTCACCCGTGACGACCTGTCCCACCAGGGCCTCGGCTACTTCAAGGCCCGGCAGACGCACATCGGCCATGTCCCGGTCACGGCGATGCGCCTGAGTTACGTCGGTGAGCTCGGCTGGGAGCTCTACACCACCGCCGACCTGGGGCTCAGGCTCTGGGACACCCTCTGGGAGGCCGGGCAGCGGCACGGCGTCGTCGCGGCCGGGCGCTCGGCCTTCAACAGCCTGCGCCTGGAAAAGGGTTACCGGGCCTGGGGCCACGACATGACCGCCGAGCACAACCCGTACGAAGCCGGCCTCGGCTTCGCCGTCCGCATGAACAAGGGTGACTTCACCGGCCGCGCGGCGCTGCTCGAACTCGACGCGCTCGGTGAGCCGGCCCGTAAACTCACCGCCCTCACTCTCGACGACCCCGCCGCCGTAGTCCTGGGCAAGGAGCCGGTGTACGTCGACGGGCGCCCCGCCGGGTACGTCACCAGCGCCGGTTACGGCTACACCCTCGGCCGCTGCGTCGCGTACGCCTGGCTGCCGCCACTCGCTCCCGGCACCCCCGTCCGCATCGCCTACTTCGGCGAGAGGACGACCGCGACCGTCGCCGAAGAGCCGCTCTTCGACCCGCAGATGACCCACATCCTGAAGTGAGCGAGGTCTCGCGAGATGCCACCCACCTTTGACGTGATCGTCGTCGGCCTCGGCGGCATGGGCAGCGCCGCCGCCCACCACCTCGCCGCGCGCGGCGCCCGTGTGCTGGGCCTGGAGAAGTTCGGCCCGGTCCACAACAAGGGCTCCAGCCACGGCGGTTCGCGCATCACCCGGCAGTCGTACTTCGAGGACCCGGCCTACGTACCGCTCCTCCTGCGCTCGTACGAGCTGTACGAGCGGCTGGAGCGCGACACCGGGCGCACCGTCGTGACCC
Source organism: Streptomyces sp. TRD_SC_5 (assembly GCF_056836825.1). Classification (NCBI taxonomy): domain Bacteria; kingdom Bacillati; phylum Actinomycetota; class Actinomycetes; order Kitasatosporales; family Streptomycetaceae; genus Streptomyces; species Streptomyces sp. TRD_SC_5. The sequence continues at coordinate 5,925,097 of NZ_JBWZZS010000001.1, forward strand.
TGTGCGGCGGCGTCATGGTCGGCCGCCCCGAGTCCCGCACCGTCGCGGGCTCGCTGCTCTCCGCCCGGCAGTGGGACCTGCCCCACGAAATGCTCGACGCGGCCGAAATGCGCCGGCGCTTCCCCACGCTCACCCCCCGCGACGACGAGGTGGCGCTGTACGAGGAGCGGGCCGGACTCGTCCGCCCCGAGAACACCGTCGTCGCCCACGTCCAGCTCGCGACCCGGTCCGGCGCCGACCTGCACTTCCAGGAGCCCATGACGCGCTGGGAGGCCCTCGAAGGCGGCCGGGGCGTTCGCGTGCACACGGCGGAGGACACGTACACGGCGGGGCACCTGGTCATCTGCCCCGGCGCGTGGGCGCCGCAGTTGCTCACCGACATCGGGGTGCCGTTCACCATCGAGCGGCAGGTCATGTACTGGTTCCAGCCCACCGGCGGCGTCGAGCCCTTCCTTCCCGAGAACCACCCGGTCTACATCTGGGAGGACGCGGACGGGGTGCAGGTCTACGGCTTCCCGTCGATCGACGGCCCGTCGCTCGGCGCCAAGGTGGCGTTCTTCCGCAAGGGCACCGTCTGCACCCCGGAGACCATCGAGCGGACGGTGCACGAGGAGGAAGTGGCGGCCATGGCGGGGCGCATGTCCCGGCACATCCCCGACCTGCCCGGCGCCTTCCTCAAGGCCGCGACCTGCATGTACTCCAACACCCCCGACGAGCACTTCGTGATCGCCCGGCACCCGGCGTACACCGATCGCGTCACCGTCGCCTGCGGATTCTCCGGGCACGGCTTCAAGTTCGTACCCGTGGTCGGCGAGATCGTCGCCGACCTGGCGCTCACCGGCGAGACCAAGCACCCCATCGAGCTCTTCGACCCCCGCCGGCTCACCGCCGCGCCCATCGCCTGAGCCGAGAGGCAGCTCCCTCATGACCACCACCGCCGCCGCCAGCCTGATCGCCACCCTGCCCGGCCACTTCTACACCGACCCGGAGATCTTCCGCAGCGAACAGGAGCGGATCTTCGAGTCGCTCTGGTTCTGCGCCGTGCGCAGCGCCGATCTCGACCGTCCGGGAGCTTTCCGTACGGTCCAGGCGGGCCGGGAGAGCGTACTCGTCACGCGTACCCGCGGCGGCGAACTGCGGGCCTTCCTCAACGTCTGCCGCCATCGCGGGGCGCGGCTGTGCACCGAGAGCGCGGGGCAGGTGCGGCGTAACCTCCAATGCCCGTACCACGCCTGGACGTACGGCCTCGACGGCACACTCGTCGCCGCCCCGAACCTCCAGAGGATGCCCGACGTCGACCGGACGGAATACGGCCTGGTGAAGGTCGCGCTGCGGGAATGGCTCGGCTACGCCTGGATCTGCCTCGCCGACGAGCCGCCGTCCTTCGAGGACACCGTCATCGGCGACGTCGTGGAGCGGCTCGGCGACACGGTGACGGTCGAGCGGTACGAGACCGAGGGCCTGACCCTGGGGCGGCGCGTCAGTTACGACGTCGCGGCCAACTGGAAGCTGATCGTCGAGAACTTCATGGAGTGCTACCACTGCGCGACGATCCACCCCGAACTCACCGACGTACTACCGGAGTTCGCGGACGGTCTGGCTGCTCAGTACTACGTGGGGCACGGCGCGGAGTTCAGTGAGGAGGCGCAGGGCTTCACTGTCGACGGCAGCGCGGGCTTCGGCAGACTGCCGGGCATCACCGACGCGCAGGACCGCCGCTATTTCGCGGTCACGATCAGGCCGCAGGTCTTTGTGAACCTGGTGCCGGACCATGTGATCGTCCACCGGATGTTCCCGCTGGCCGAGGACCGCACGGTGGTGGAGTGCGACTGGCTGTACGCCCCGGGGGTCGTCACGTCGGGGGCGGACCTGGACAAGTCCGTGGAGCTGTTCCACCGCGTGAACGTCCAGGATTTCGACGCCTGCGAACGGACCCAGCCGGCGATGGCCTCGCGGGCGTACCGCAAGGGCGGTGTCCTCGTTCCGGCGGAGCACCACATCGGGGTGTTTCACGGCTGGGTGACCGAAATGCTCGGCAAAGAGCCTGGGCAACGAAATCCGTAGGTCTAGTCCGGCTTGAAGGATGTTTACCGCTGTACGATCTTGGATTTCAGAAAGAATCCGCACTCAACCCCTTGTGTTGGTCCGGTGACCATGTGCAAGATCTGTCTTCTGCCCGAGGCAGGCATCTCACGTACATCACCGGAAAGGCGCAACCGTTGAGCAAGAGGCCCGGCTCCGAGGGGGGCGGCCTGCGGGCGGGCGCCCTGGGCACGTTCGACTCCGTCGTCATGGCGGTCGCCGGCTGCGGCCCGGCCTACACGGTCGCGGCGACGATCCCCGCGCTGGTGCTCGCCGTCGGCGTCGCCAGCCCGGCGGTGCTCCTGTACTGCGCCATCCCGATGATCGGCATCGCGCTGGCCTTCCGGCACCTGGGGCGGCTCGAAGTCAACGCCGGAGCCACGTACACCTGGGTGGCCCGCGCGCTCCACCCCTTCCTCGGATTCCTCAGCGGCTGGGCGCTGGTGGTGGCGACGACCGTCTTCCTCGTCTCCGCCACACTGCCCGCGGGCACGGCCACACTCGCGCTCATCGACCCCGAGCTGGCCGGACGCACCGCACTGGCCACCGCCGTGGGCGTCGGCTGGTTCCTGCTCATGGCGACCGTCACCGCGCTCGGCGCCCGCATCAGCCCGCACGCCAGGACCGTCCTCACCGGTACGCAGCTCGCACTGCTGCTCCTCTTCGCAGGTCTCGCCCTGGCCAAGGACGGGAACGCCGCCGACTTCTCGTTCTCCTGGTTCGGCTTCAGCCACTTCGACGAGTCGCACACCTTCGTGGCGGGGGCGCTCATCGCGGGCGTCAGCTACTGGGGCTGGGACGTGACCAGCAACCTCAGCGAGGAGACCCGCAACAGTCGCCGCACCTTCGGCCTGGGCGGGATCGTCGGCGTACTGGTGGCCCTGGTCGTCTTCGTGGTCTTCACCATTGCCACCAATGTGCTCATCGGCTCGCAGGCCGTACGGGACAATCCGACGGGATTCCTCTCCGTACTGGGTGAGGCCGTCTGGCCGGGCTGGGGCGGGAGGCTGCTCGTACTGGCCGTGATGCTCTCCATGATCGCCACACTGGAGACGACCCTCCTCCAGGCCACCCGGACGCTCTTCGCCATGGGCCGCGACCGCACGGTGCCCGCCGTGTTCTCCCGCACCCACCGGGAGTGGCAGACGCCCTGGGTGGCCACGGCGGCGGTGGCGCTCGTCGCGCTGCTGCTCATCACGGTCTCGGCCACGGCGGGCACCGGTGCGCAGTTCGTCAGGGACGCGGTGAGCGGAATCGGCCTGCACATCGCGTTCTACTACGCGCTGGCCGGGCTCTCGGTCGTCGTGGCGTACCGCAGGGTGCTGCTGAGGTCCGTGGGCAATCTGCTCTTCATCGGCCTGTGGCCGCTCGGCGGAGCGCTCTTCATGCTGTGGATCTTCGCCAGGTCGCTCCCGGAGCTGAGCGGCAGCGCCCTCGCCATCGGTCTGGGCGCCCTGGTCCTGGGCCTGGTGCCGATGCTCCTGTCCTGGTTCCAGGGCAGCTCGTACTACCGGCCGAGGCCGCTGGACCCCGAGCAGGCGGACGCGGCGGACGAGTTCTACGGAGGGCAGGGCGCGGAGCCGGCGCCCGCGGCCGCCCGGCGCCGGGACGAGATCCTCACGGACTTCTGACGTACCCCGCTCCATACCCGCGCCCGACCAGAGAAGGAATCCACCCATGGCAGCCTGGCTGCGCCGCCGTTCCGGAGCACCGCTCTACGACCAGGCGTTCGGTGACCGAGCCCTCGCGGAGGGCTGCCAGGACATGGTGATGGGCCGCTGGGAGGGAGCCCGCGACCTGCTCGCCGAGCGCCCCCGCGACGACTGGGACCGGCGCGCGCACCGCCTGCGCCTGCTCGCCGACGCGGCCGCGAACCGGCGCACCGTGGACGTCTGGCAGGCCTCCGACCCGGCGAATCCGGACGCGGCCGTGCTGCGTGCGGAGACCGAGGTGATGCGGATGTTCGCCGGGGCGCGCACCGGGACGCTGCCCGGGAAGGAAAGCCTGGACCGGGCGGCCCGCATGTGTCTCCAGGCCTCCGATCTGGCCCCCGAGGACCCGCACCCGTACGTCTCGCTGGTGGCGCTCGGCAGGCTGTACGAAGGCGGCGACCCGTACATGGGCCAGTGGTGGAAGGAACTCAGGGACCGGGACCTGCACCACCGCGAAGGGCACCACCAGGCGCTGCGCTACCTCTCCGCCCGCTGGCACGGCTCGCACGGCGAGGCGAACAACTTCGCCTGGGAGGCCGCGTCGTACGCTCCGGCCGGCTCGGCGCTCGCGATCCTGCCGCAGGTGGCGCGGGCGGAGCAGTACCGCTTCCAGACGGAGGCCGAGGGCCGGACGGCGATCGGGCTCACCTTCCACTGGAACGGGGACCGGGCACGCTGGGACCTGCGTACGGCGCTGGAGAAGTGGATCAGCCACCGGACCGTCCCGCAGGCACAGGACGTCGCCGACCTCAACTACCTGGCACACGGTCTGGTCCACGCGGGGATGGAAGGGGAGGCGACCGTCGTTTTCCGGCTCCTGGACAACCGGGCGACCCGGATCCCGTGGTCGTACAGCGGCGACGCGGAGAGGCTCTTCGTCCGCTGGCGGGACAAGGCACTGGCCTGAAGGCTCCGGTCTGCAAGCACCCCGTCACGTCGGAGATGGAACGGCACAAGTCCCTGGGGGTCGTGACCTCGTGACCTCGTGACCTCGTGACCTCGTGGGCCGCCGAGCCGCTGCGGCGACTGCGCGGTCCGGACGATCCGGCGGGCGAGGCGGAGGAGGAAGGCGGCGAGGCGCCCTGCCTGCTGCACCGCGTGTGCCCCGACTGTGGCCGTATCGCGGAGGATCGCGAAGCCCGGTACTGCGGCGGGTGCGGCAACCCGCTGCCCTCCTTGGCCGGCCCCGGCGTATCAGACACCCGCTGAAGCCTGCGGTCCGGCCGGTCTCCAGTGGGGCTGCAGGAGGATTCGTCAGGGTGGGGCGCAGTCGCGCGGCCACGAGGGCGGCGCCGCGAGAGGAGTTGCCATGCCTCAGCCGGTCGGGGCACTCCGGTACCAGATTACCGGGGATGTCCACGCCGAGGTCCTGACCTTCTACGCCCAGCAGATGCGCCGGGTCGACGCCCTCGACATCGAGGGATTCGCGGACACCTTCACCGAGGACGGTGAAGTCGTGCACGCCGGTGGTCAGCGCCAGAGCGGAAAAGCAGAGATGGTCGCCGGGATGCGGGCAAGTCTGCCGCGCTACCGGGACATCGCCGTACGCCACTGGTTCGACCACGTGTTGATCGAGGCCGACGGAGCGGACGCGGATGCTCTGCGGGTCTCGTACTACACCCTCGTGACCCAGACCGACCGCGAGGGCAACGTCACCTTCCAGCCGACGTTCACCGTCGACGACGTGCTGGTCCGGGTCGACGGCCGGCTGCTCACCAGGTCGCGGGTCATCCACCGCGACACACCGGCCGACCCGCCCGCCGCTTCCTGATCGCGGCGCACCACAGCCCCCGTGCACGAACCCGACCGGGTTCGTGCACGGGGGCTGTGGTGCCGGACGACGACTGGGGGAGGTCAGTCGATGCCACGGCAGATGTGCGGCTCGCTGCCGTCGTCCGGGTCGCCTGCCAGGAGCAGCACCCCCGGCCAAGCGGGCTCGGGTGCGGGGGCGGTCGTCGGTGGGGCGTCCTCCACGGGCCGGTTCAGCTGGGTCTCCGTCATGGACGGCTCCTCTCGTCGTCTGTCGTGCGCGTGTCAGGCATGGCAGGCGGGCAGTCCGCCGTGGTGGGCGACCATCTCCTTGAAGGACGTCAGTACGTCGATGCGCGCCCCCGGGGCCAGCCCGTCCAGTTCGGCGTAGGCACGGTGCAGGTTGCCGACGAGACGCTCCGAGTCGACGAGCGTGGCGAACTCGCCCATCTCCGCACCCTCCGCCGCGCGGAGCGGACTGATCCCGCGTCGTACGCCGTCCTCGGCCAGCCGTTGAACCCATCGCAGGTACGCGTCGGTCGCGTCGATCAACTCGGTGCCGCCCACCGGGCCGTGACCCGGCACGACCGTCGTGGCCCCGAGCGCCCGCAGCCGGTCCAGCGCCCGCAGCGAACCCGTGATCGACCCCATCAGGACGTACGGTGTGACGCCGGACCACACCACATCGCCGGTGAACAGGACCGAGCGCTCGGGTACCCACACGACCACGTCGTCGGCGGTGTGCGCGGGCCCGACGGACAGCAGGTGAACGCTTACGTCCCCCGCGTGCACCGTGAGCGAGTCGCGGAACGTGAGCGAGGGCAGCGTCAGCGGTGTCTCGCCCCACTCGACGTCCGGCCACAGTTGGCGCAGTCCCAGCCCCGCCTCCGCGATGTCGCTGCGGCACCCCTCGTGCGCGACGATCACCGAGCGCGGCGCGAACTGCCCGTTGCCGAAGGTGTGGTCGCCGTGGAAGTGCGTGTTGACCACGTAGTCCGGGCCGTCCGGTACGAGCCGTTCGACCTCCTTCCGCAGGTGCGTGGTGCGGGCCTCGGTCGCCGCCGTATCGACCAGGACGCTGCGGTCCGAACCGACGATCAGGCCCGCGTTGTTGAGGCACCAGCCGCCGTCCGGCTGGACGAAGGCGTGCACGCCGGCCGCCACCGGCCGCAGCGTGCCCGGCGCGGCGGGCGCGGCGGGCAGCGGGGCGGCAGGGGCCGTCATGAGCCCGCCTCCGCCCGGTCGAGGGGCAGCCGGGTGAAGCCACCCTGGTGGAACACGAGCGGCTCCGGGGCGCCGTCGGCGACGGTGAGCGCCACCACGCGGCCGACCAGCAGGGTGTGGTCCCCGGCCGCGTACTCCGCGTGCAGCACGCACTTCAAGGACGCCTCAGCCGTGGGCACGACCGCGTTGCCGGTGCCTCCCTCGACCGCGCCGAGGAGCCGCATCGCTTCCACGCCGGCCTCCCGGTCGGGACGGCAGAACGCCTGGGCCAGGCTCTGGTGCCGCAGGCCCAGCACATTGACGGCGAAACTGCCGGCCCGTACGACCCGCGGGCGCATCCGGCCGTCCGTCTTGACGGAGACCAGAACGAGCAGCGGGTCCAGGGACACCGAGGTCAGGCTGTTCAGCGTGATCACATGCGTGCTGTCGCCGGTGCCCACGGTGAGCAGCGTGACACCCGTGGGAAAGCGGCCCATGGCCGCGCGGAACACACCCGCGTCCGGCTCGGCGAGCAGTGCGGTGGCGGATCCGATGGCAGATTCGGTCATGGTGTGGACCTTTGTCTCTGTCGGCATCAGTAATTGCCCAGCCCGCCGCAGACGTTGAGCGCCTGTGCGGTGATCGATGCCGCCACGTCGGAGACGAGGTAGCCGACCAGCCCCGCCACCTCCTCGGGCTTCGAGTAGCGGCCGAGCGGGATCTTCGCGTTGAACTGCTCCTGGATCTCTTCCTCGCTGACGCCGTAGTGAGCGGCGTAACCCTGCCTGACGCGCTGGGCCATCGGGGTCTCCACGTAACCGGGGCAGACCGCGTTGACCGTGATGCCGGTACGGGCGAGCTCCTTGCCCACGGCCTTGGTGAAGCCGATGACCCCGTGCTTGGACGCGGAGTACGGCGCGGCCAGCTCGACGCCCTGCTTGCCGCCGGTGGAGGCGATGCTGATGATCCGGCCCCACTCGCCGTCCCGCATCAGGCCGGTGGACAGCACCTCACGGGTGACGCGGAACGTACTGTTCAGGTTGGTCTCGATCACGTCGTCCCACAGGGAGTCCTCGATCTCGGCGGTCACCCCGCCGCCACCGCGCCCCGCGTTGTTGACGAGGATGTCGATCCGCCCGTAGGCGGCCACCGCCTCCCGTACCGCGGCACCGATCTGCGTCACCGAAGTGACGTCGCAGACCGTGCCGGAGACCTCAAGCCCCTCCGCGCGCAGCCGCTTCACCAGCGTGCGCACGTCCTCCTCGCCCCGTGCGACGCCGAACACGGCGATACCCTGCCGGGCCAGCAGCTCGGTCACGGCGAGGCCGATCCCGCTGGTCGCACCGGTGACGAAAGCGACCCGTCGTCCCGTCTTGGTCATTGAGCTCTCCTGTCGGTCGTCGTCAAAGTGGGATCGACCGTGACCACCGGGCCTTGCGCTCCGCTGGACTCCGCCTCGAAGAGGCGCCGTTCGAGCCGCCGTCGACGAAGGGTTGAGCAGGTGGCGAGAGGGTGGGCGGGACCGGACAACGTGATGTGAGCGAGGAGGCCCCGTGTCGGAGCAGACGATTGCGGACGTACGGAAGTCCGTGGCAGTGCCGGCCACGCCCGAGCAGAGCTTCGAGGTGTTCACCCAGCGGCCCGCCGACTGGTGGCCGCCGTCGCATGTCCTGCTCAAGAAGGAGCGGGCGGGCCTGGCCTTCGAGGGTGGCGTGGGCGGGCGCTACTACGAGTGGGACGTGGAGGGCAACGAGATCACCTGGGGGCGCATCCTGGAGTGGGAGCCGGGGCGCCGGCTGGTGATGACCTGGCGGCTCGACGGCAACTGGCAGTCCATCCCGGACGACGAGCGCGCGAGTGAGATCGACGTGTCGTTCGTACCGGACGCGCAGGGTGGCACCGTTGTGGAGCTGGCGCACATCAAGCTGCACAAGCACGGTGAGGGCGCCGAGCGGATCTTCCGGGCGCTGGACGGGCCGAGCCCGGGGGAGACGCTGGAGCGGTTCGCCGGGCTCTTCTGAGCTGCGGCTTCTCTCACTGGTTTGTTCGTACGCCACCAACGCTCGGCCGGGTTCCCCTCGGCCGGGCGTTCCGCGTAGCCCTCCCGGCTCGGCTTCAGGATGCGCGGACCGTTCTTGCGGGCTCCGTACGGCCTGACTCGTTCACAGCCATGTGGTCCTCCGTTGCCGGCTGCCCGGCCGGGTGGCCGGACGAGCATGTCCTTCGACGTGCGACGGGTAAGACCCTGCACGCCGCGGCATGAGTCACGGCGTAGGACCGGTCGTACGCCGCACGAGCACGGGGTGAGGCGGCGGGAGGCCCCGGCTGGTCCAACGACCTGCCCCGGGCGCGCAACCCGCACATCTCCTTCGGCCACAGCCTGCACCACTGCCTGGGCAAGCACACTCGGCCGCATGGAGATGGAGATCGCCCTCGAAGGTCTCGTACGCCGCTTCCCCGACCTGCGGCACGCCGTGCCGGCCGATGAACTCCCCTGGCACAAGGGAGAAGCCCGGCCGACTGGAAGGTCCGTATCGAGGCGAGCTGGTAAACGCTGCCGAGGAACGCGGGCAGGGTGCGGCCGGGAACTCGATCGTCACTCGAGTCGGGGTGTGGACAATGACGGATATGCCTTCGATCTCCCGCCGCGTCCTCAACAGGACGCTGCTCGACCGCCAGTTGCTGTCGGACCGCAGTGCCCGCACCGCCCTCGACGTCGTACGGCACCTCGTCGCCGTACAGAGCCAGGAGCCCAACTGGCCTTACGTTGGCCTGTGGACGCGCATGGAGAGCTTCACCCACGACGAGCTGACCGCGCTGCTGAACGGCCGGCGGGTGGTGCGCTCGACCGTGCTGCGCTGTACGCAGCATCTGGTGGCCACCGACGACTTCGGCTGGCTGCGGCCCACCGTCCAGCCGGTACTGGAGCGCACACTGCGTGCCGCGTACTACGCCAAGGAGACGGCCGACCTGGACCTCGGTGAACTCGCCTCCCTCGGCCGGGGCATCGTCGGCGACCGGACCCTGCCACGGCGTGAGCTGAGCCGGACGCTCGCCGAGCGCCGCCCCGGCCACAAGGGCGCCGTACTGGCGGGCGCGGTGGAGTTGCGGGTCCCGCTGGTGCATCCGACGCCGGGCGGCACCTGGGGTACGTGGGGGACCCGGGGCGCGATGCCGATCGCCCTGGCCGAGGCCTGGACCGGGCGGCCCCCCGGGCCGGCGTCCGTCGAGACGCTGATCGACCGCTACCTGGCGGCTTTCGGGCCCGCGAGCGTCAAGGACATGCAGGCGTGGTCCGGGCTGACGCGCCTGCGCGAGGTGCTCGCCGGGATGGGCGCCCGGCTGCGGGTGCTCCACGACGAGCAGGGCGCCGAGCTCTTCGACCGGCCGGACGCCTCCCTCGCCGACGCCGACGCGGCGGCCCCGGTGCGTTTCCTGCCGGCGTACGACAACATCCTCCTCGGCCACGCCGACCGGACACGGGTCATCAGCGACGAGGACCGGAAGCTGGTGATGCCCGGGCAGGCGCGGGTGCTGCCCACCTTCCTCGTCGACGGATTCGTGCGCGGGACCTGGGCCCTGGAGGAGTCCCGGCTGTGGATCGCGCCGTTCCGGGCGCTGTCGAAGGCGGACGGGGCCGCGGTGGCCGAGGAGGCGGCACGGCTGCTGCCGTTCCTCGTCGAGGACACCACCGGATACGACATCGCTGTGCGCTGACGGGCCTTCCCCGGCCTTGTCCGATCTGCCCTCGAAACGCGTCCGCCACCGGGGCACCGTGGCGCCCCCGCTCGACCCGCCCGCGACCGGGCGTCGATCCCCGACCCCGAGCGTCCCCGCATGACCGCTGAGACTGTGCGCCCATCCCACGCCGCCGCCGAGACCGGCGGACGACGCCTGCGGCTGATCCTCGTCGCGTGCTGCCTGGGCCAGTTCATGAACGTGCTCGACGCCTCGGTCGTGAACGTGGCCCTGCCGGTGATCGGCGCCGACCTGGGCTTCGCCGCCACCGGTCTGAGCTGGGTGAACAACGCCTACACGATCACCGTGTGCGGCTTCCTGCTGCTCGGCGGCAGGCTCGCCGACCTGTTCGGGCAACGCCGGGTCTTCCTGGCGGGAGTCGCCCTGTTCACCCTCGCGAGCAGCGTGGGCGGCCTGGCCGACGACCCCCTCACCCTCGTACTCGCCCGCGCCTTCCAAGGGCTCGGCGCGGCCGTCATGACCCCCGCCACCCTCACCGTCCTGGGCACCACCTTCACCGACCCCGCCGCCCGGGCGAAGGCGTTCGGACTGTGGAGCATGGTCTCCGGCGCCGCCGGGGCGGTCGGCGTCCTGGTCGGCGGACTGATCACCGAGTGGTTCTCCTGGCGCTGGATCCTCCTGGTGAACGTGCCCATCGGACTGCTGCTGCTGGCGCTCGTACGCGGGGTGGTCCCCGAGACACCTGGCCGGTCGGCGAGCCGCCGCGGCCTGGACGTGCCCGGCGCGGTCACCGTGACCGGCGGGCTGATGGCGCTGGCGTACGGGATCGCCGAGTCCCACACGTACGGCTGGGGCTCGCCCCGCGTCCTGGGCGGCCTGGCCGCCGGAGCCGTCCTGCTGACGCTCTTCGCCCTCATCCAGGCGAAGTTCGCGACCTCACCGCTCGTGCCGCCGGCCATCTTCCGCAACCGGGGAGTGAGCAGCGCCAACCTCGTCGCCTTCTTCAGCATCGCCGCGCTGTTCAGCACCTTCTACTTCTTCACGCTGATCCTCCAACAGGTCCTGGGCTACAGCCCGATGCGTACGGGCGTGTCCTATCTCCCACTGACACTGGGCATCGCGTTCGGCGGCTGGGGCGCGTCGTCACTGGTGACCCGCACCGGCCCGCGCCCGGTGCTCGTCACCGGCCTGGCCATGTCCGCCACCGGCCTGCTGTGGCTCTCCCGGGTCGACGAGCACTCCGGCTTCACCGCCGATGTACTGGGCCCCACGCTGCTGCTGGGCTTCGGCATGGGCGCCGTACTGAACGCCACCACGAACGCCGCCACATCGGGGCTGCCGCCCGAGCAGGCCGGCCTGGCCTCCGGGCTGCTCAACACCACGCGCCAACTCGGCAGCGCCATCGGACTGGTGAGCCTGGCGACCCTGTCCGCCGCACGGGCGCAGACGGAGCTCGACGAGGGAGGCACAGTGCCGCAGGCGCTCGCCTCCGGCTACGGGACGGCCCTGGTCGGAGCGGCCCTGTTCGTGCTGGCGGGACTGCTCGCCGCGCTCGCCGTACCCGCCCGACGACCGGCCCGGAGTGGGTCCAGAGGCCCTCGAGGCGACACGGAGACGCTGGCCGCCGCCTGAAGAGAGGCCGGACATCCCGGCGGACAACGACGTACACCACGACGTACAGGAGAGCGACCGAGCATGACGACAGCCGCCGAGCACCAGGACTTCAAGGACTTCAAAGTCGCTGATCTCTCCCTCGCAGAATTCGGCCGCAAGGAGATCACGCTGGCCGAGCACGAGATGCCCGGGCTGATGTCGATCCGCCGCGAGTACGCGCAGCGGCAGCCGCTGGCCGGCGCCAGGGTCACCGGCTCGCTGCACATGACCGTACAGACGGCCGTCCTCATCGAGACGCTGGTCGCCCTGGGCGCCGACGTCCGCTGGGCGTCCTGCAACATCTACTCCACCCAGGACCACGCGGCCGCAGCGATCGCCGCCGCCGGGATTCCGGTCTTCGCCTGGAAGGGCGAGACGCTGGAGGAGTACTGGTGGTGCACGGAGCAGGCCCTGACCTGGCCGGACACCGCCACCGGCGGCCCGGCTGTGTTCGGCCCCAACATGATCCTCGACGACGGCGGTGACGCCACCCTCCTCGTCCACAAGGGCGTCGAGTACCGGAAGGCGGGCGAGGTCCCGGACCCGTCGACGGCCGACAACGACGAACTCCGTGTCGTACTGGAGCTGTTGCGAAGCAGCAGCCTGGACTGGCCGGCGCTCGCGGCCGGGATCCGTGGTGTGACGGAGGAGACCACCACGGGTGTCCACCGCCTGTACGAGATGCACCGCGACGGGGCTCTGCTCTTCCCGGCGATCAACGTGAACGACGCCGTGACGAAGTCGAAGTTCGACAACAAGTACGGCTGCCGCCACTCCCTGATCGACGGCATCAACCGGGCGACGGACGTGCTGATCGGCGGCAAGGTCGCGGTCGTCTTCGGTTACGGCGACGTGGGCAAGGGCTGCGCGGAGTCGCTGCGCGGCCAGGGCGCGCGGGTGATCGTGACGGAGATCGACCCGATCTGCGCGCTGCAGGCGGCGATGGACGGCTACCAGGTGGCAACGCTCGACGACGTGGTGGAGACCGCGGACATTTTCGTCACCACGACCGGCAACAAGGACATCATCATGGCCTCGGACATGGCCAGGATGAAGCACCAGGCGATCGTCGGGAACATCGGCCACTTCGACAACGAGATCGACATGGCGGGCCTGGCGAAGGTCCCGGGGATCGTCAAGGACGAGGTCAAGCCGCAGGTCCACACCTGGAAGTTCCCCGACGGCAAGGTCGTCATCGTGCTGTCCGAGGGCCGACTGCTGAACCTCGGAAACGCGACAGGCCACCCCTCCTTCGTCATGTCGAACTCCTTCGCCGACCAGACGCTGGCCCAGATCGAGCTCTTCACGAAGCCGGAGCAGTACCCGACCGATGTCTACGTGCTGCCGAAGCACCTGGACGAGAAGGTCGCCCGCCTCCACCTCGACGCGCTCGGCGTGAAGCTGACGACGCTGCGCCCCGAGCAGGCCGCGTACATCGGCGTCGATGCCGAAGGCCCGTACAAGCCCGACCACTACCGCTACTGACGCGTCCGTCAGATCGGCACGCACCGGACCACCGGACCACCTATCCCAGGGAGTGCGTATGTCCCGCCGTCTGTTCACCTCGGAGTCCGTGACCGAGGGCCACCCCGACAAGATCGCCGACCAGATCAGCGACACCGTCCTCGACGCACTGCTGCGCGAGGACCCCACCTCCCGCGTCGCCGTGGAGACCGTGATCACCACCGGCCTCGTGCACCTGGCGGGAGAGGTGACGACCAAGGCGTACGCGCCGATCGCGTCCCTCGTCCGCGACAAGATCCTCGAGATCGGCTACGACTCCTCGGCCAAGGGCTTCGACGGCGCTTCGTGCGGTGTCTCGGTGTCCATCGGCTCGCAGTCGCCGGACATCGCGCAGGGCGTCGACACGGCCTACGAGAAACGGGTCGGTGGCGAGTCCGCCGACGACCTCGACGCACAGGGCGCGGGCGACCAGGGCCTGATGTTCGGTTACGCCTGCGACGAGACGCCCGAGCTGATGCCGCTGCCGATCCACCTGGCGCACCGGCTCGCGCGCCGGCTGGCCGAGGTCCGCAAGAACGGGACCGTGCCGTATCTGCGGCCCGACGGCAAGACGCAGGTCACCATCGAGTACGACGGCGACAAGGCCGTCCGCCTCGACACGGTCGTCGTCTCCTCGCAGCACGCGTCGGACATCGACCTGGACTCGCTGCTCGCCCCCGACATCCGCGAGTTCGTCGTCGAGCACGTCCTGGCGCAGCTCGCCGCCGACGGCATCAAGCTGGAGACCGAGGGCTACCGTCTCCTGGTCAACCCGACCGGGCGTTTCGAGGTCGGTGGCCCGATGGGCGACGCGGGCCTGACGGGCCGCAAGATCATCATCGACACGTACGGCGGCATGGCCCGCCACGGCGGCGGCGCCTTCTCCGGCAAGGACCCGTCCAAGGTCGACCGCTCGGCGGCGTACGCGATGCGCTGGGTCGCCAAGAACGTCGTCGCCGCCGGTCTCGCCCGCCGCTGCGAGGTCCAGGTCGCGTACGCGATCGGCAAGGCGGCGCCGGTCGGCCTGTTCGTCGAGACCTTCGGGACGGAGCTCGTACCCGCCGAACGCATCGAGAAGGCCATCACGGACGTCTTCGACCTCCGTCCGGCCGCGATCATCCGCGACCTCGACCTGCTCCGGCCCATCTACGCCCAGACCGCGGCGTACGGCCACTTCGGCCGCGAGCTCCCCGACTTCACCTGGGAGCGCACCGACCGGGTCGAGGCCCTGAAGAAGGCAGCGGGGGTCTGACATGCGCGTCGCCGTCACCGGTTCCATCGCCACCGACCATCTGATGGCCTTCCCCGGCAGCTTCACCGACCAGCTGCTGGCCGACAGCCTGAGCAAGATCTCGCTCTCCTTCCTCGTCGACGGTCTCGAAGTCCGGCGGGGCGGAGCCGCCGCCAACATCGCGTACGGGCTCGGCGGGTTCGGTCTCGCTCCGGTCCTGGTCGGTGCGGTCGGTGACGACTTCGCCGAGTACCGGGTACGGCTCAAGGAGCACGGCGTCGACACGGACGCCGTCCACGTCTCCGCCACCCGGCAGAGCGCGCGCTTCATGTGCATGACCGACCGGGACATGAACCAGATCGCGGCCTTCTATCCGGGCGCCATGAGCGAGGCCCGGGAGATCCGCATCGAGCGGATCGTCGAGCACGCCGACGCGCTCGACCTGGTCCTCGTCTCGCCCAACGATCCGGAGGCGATGGTCCGGCACACCGAGGACTGCCGTGAACTGGGCATCCCGTTCGCCGCCGACCCGTCGCAGCAACTCGCCACACTGACGGGCCCGCAGATCGAACAGCTCGTGGACGGCGCACGCTGGCTCTTCACCAACGAGTACGAAGCAGCACTGCTCCTGGAGCACACCGGATGGCAGCGCGCCGACGTACTCGGCAGGGTCGGCACCTGGGTGACCACACTCGGCGCCGACGGCGCGCGCATCGAACGGGCCGGAGAGGACCCGCGGCTGGTGCCGGCCGTACCGGCACGCGAGAGCGTTGACCCGACCGGAGTCGGTGACGCGTTCCGGGCGGGCTTCCTGGCCGCGATCGGCCGCGGGCTCCCGTCCGAGGCGGCGGCCCAGCTGGGCTGCGCGCTGGCCACCACGGTGCTCGCGGCCGTCGGCCCGCAGGAGTACGAGGTGCGGCCTGGCGCACTGCTCGCCGACATCACGGCGGTGTACGGGGCGGCCGACGCCGCTGCGTTCGCACCATGGCTCGGGGAAGGAACACCGTGAGCGCGGCCGACGCGCCCGCGCGGGTCGCGGTCCTGCGTGAGGCGCTCGCAACTCGGGTGGTGGTGGCTGATGGGGCGATGGGCACGATGCTCCAGGCGCAGGACCCGAGTCTGGAGGATTTCGAGCAGATGGAGGGCTGCAACGAGGTCTTGAACGTGACCCGGCCGGACATCGTGCGGTCGGGCGCGGCGGGCGATGGATATGGCGGATTGCTGCGCACCGAGTACCAGGGCTGTCGCTACTCCCTCGGCTACCCCGTCGGCCCCGACTTGGAGGACCGGGCCAAGCTCGCCGAGCTGCTGCGGCCCGAACGGATCGGGGTCGAGCTGCCCGAGGAGTCCAGCGCCACCCCGAGCAGTCGACGGGGACGCGATCGTCGTCCACCACCCGGGGGGCGAACTACTTCAACGCCGTTGACCGCCACCCGCCCCTGCCACCCGCTGATCAGGAAGAGCCCTCATGTCATCCGTGCCGACGCTGCGCGACGCCTTGGCCACAGGGCAGCGATCCTTCTCCTTCGAGTTCTTCCCGCCCAGGACGGCCGCCGGTGAACGCACCCTGTGGGACGCGATCCGCCGCGTCGAGGCCCTCTCGCCCACGTTCGTTTCCGTCACGTACGGCGCCGGCGGTTCGTCCCGCGACCGGACCGTCGAGATCACGCAGCGGATCGCGGCCGAGACGACCCTGCGGCCCGTCGCCCATCTCACCGCCGTCGGCCACTCCGTCGCCGAACTGCGGCACATCGTCGCCCGGTACGCGGACGCCGGCATCCGCGACGTACTCGCTCTTCGCGGCGACCCGCCCGGCGACCCCCGCGGGCCCTGGCTCCCGCACCCTCAAGGGCTGACCTACGCGGCTCAGTTGCTCGGTCTCGTCCGGAGCTGCGGCAGCTTCACCGTGGGGGTGGCCGCCTTTCCGGAGCTGCATCCGCGCTCGGTGGACTGGGAGGACGACATTCGGCACTTCGTCGCCAAGTGCCGGGCGGGCGCCGACTACGCCATCACCCAGATGTTCTTCGATCCGGAGGACTATCTGCGGCTGCGCGACCGGGTGGCGGCCGCCGGCTGCGACACCCCGATCATCCCGGAGATCATGCCGGCCACCGACGCCCGGCAGATCCGCCGCTTCGCCGAGCTGTGCGACGCGGCCTTCCCCGAGGACCTGGCCCACCGGCTGGAAGCGGCCAGGCACGACCCGGCCGCCGCGCACCGTATCGGGGTCGACCATGCCACCGCGATGGCCGACCGACTTCTCGCCGAGGGGGCGCCCGGCCTGCACTACATCACCCTCAACCGGTCGACCGCGGCCGTCGACATCCACCGCAACCTCGGGCTGACCGCCGGACGGGCGCTCCGCCCGAGCTGATCCCGCCGCAGCCCGTCGGCACACACAGACACACCAGAGCGGGGCCCGTTCTCCAGGAGACCGGGCCCCGCCCTTCGTGCCCCCGGAGGTCACCAGCCTTCGACGGGCAGCTCCCACAGGCCCGCCAGGTCGGCGCCGACGCCCTGGCGTTCCTCCGTGGAACTGTGGCCGCCGAGCAGCTCGCAGTACTGCTCCGGTCAGCTGGCCGGCGACGTCCCGTTGCCCAGTAGGGCCGTGACGAACGACCCCCGGCCCACGCCGTGTGCGGCGTACCGCTCGTAGTCCTCGGGATCGGTCAACGGGACGATGATGTCGAGGAATTCGACGACGGAGCCGGGTCGGCCGCAGGCGCAGATCGGTCAGCACCAGGCCGTTCGCCAGGTCCGCGAGCAGGGTGATCCACGGCGCGATGTCCTCGGCGTTCGCGACGCGGCTGAGCGGGATGACCTGCACGACTCCCGCGAACAGGCCCTCGACCTGCTCCGGGCTCAGCCCGTTCGCGGCGTACGCATCGGTGCGTGCGATACGAAACCGGGGGCGACCGCGTTGGCCCGGATGCCCCGGCCCGACAGCTCCGCGGCCCAGCTCCAGGTGAAGCTGTGCAGGGCGGCCTTGTTCGCCGAGTAGACCGGAGTTGCCGGGGCAGCGTCGAGCCTGTCCTTGCGGCGGCCCGTGACGATCACGGTGGCCGCGCCCAGGCCGGCGAAGGCGAGGGCGGTCGCGCGGCCGATGCCGGTGCCGCCTCCGGTGACGACGACGGTACGGCCGTCGAACGGCTGGTCGGTCATGACGGATTGCCTCTTTCGTCGAAGGAACCTCGTTGGGGGGACGTGCCGGTCACGCGGGGACGGGGCCGCCGTACGCGAATCGGACGTCGTGCGTGGCGGAGCCGGCTGCGGCGAACGCCAGCAGCCGTACGCCCTCCTCGGTCACGGCGTCCTGATCGGCCCGGGACAGTGGCGCGAACGGCTCGACGCGGAGCGTGGCCCCGTCGCGCTCGCGCACGACGGTCCAGGTGGCCCGGACGAAGCCGTCGACCAGTACGGTGGCGCGGATGATCCCGTTACGGGTGAAGACCGCCGACCGGGGCAGATCGCCGAGGACGCGGGCCCGGTCGGCGTGCGACAGCAGGATGTTGTCGAACTCCGGCAGGAACCGCACCGGCGCCGGCGTGTCCGCGTCCGGCAACGGGCCGTCCGGTACGTCGAAGAGCTCGCCCCCTCGCTCGTCGCGGAACGTCCGCAGCCTCGGCCGGAGCCGGTCCACGACCTCGCGCAGCCGGGTCAGTCCGGACCAGGTCTGCACGTCCTTGACGGACGCCGGGCCGTAGGCCCGCAGATAGCGGGTCACCATCGTGTCCAGCGCCGCCCGGGACGGTGTCGTCCCGATCGGCCGGCCGAGCCAGGACTCGGCGGCCGCGTACCGGGTCCGGCCCCCCTCGCCCCAGACACCGCGCGGCGGCACCTGCACCACCGGCAGCAGATTGCGCACCGCGTACGCCAGCCCGGCCGGGTCCCGCTCCGGCCGGCTGCGGCCGAGCGCGGCCCCGAGCTCCGCCGGGGTGAGCGGCCCGTCCGCCAGCGCGGCGCGCCCGGCCTCCCGCAGCAGCTCGGGCGCCAGGCCCTCGGACGCCGCGGCATACCGGGTCGCTCCGCGCAGGTCCCGGTCGAAGGCCGGCTGGAGCAGCGGACGCAGGGTCAGGCAGTCCTCGGCGGTGACCAGATGGACGGTGGCACGCAGCAGGGCGAGGCGTACCGCTTTCCGCTCCGTCAGGAGACCGGCCAGCTCCTCGTGCCGGAACCGCGCCAGCCGGGTCCACAGCCCGATGTACGGAGGATCCGGTGCCTGCGCCTGCATGCCGACCAGATGGCCGACCGCTTCGGCGGCGGTCATTTCATGGCGCCGCAGCAGCAACTGGCGTTCTGCCAGGGCGCGGTTGAGCGCGCGGCGCTGAAGTGTGGACATGCCGGGCAGTGTGGTCCGCCGCGCTCGGGCCGCCCTTGAGGACCGCCTTGGGGGCCGGGGGAGGGAGCCCGAGAAGGGTGCCTGGCTTGAGGAGTTCTGTAGGCCCGCTGCCTACCGTGCCCGCATGCTGATCACGCACCGTGAGGACGTAGGGCCCGGCGGACCGCTCGACGGTCTGCGGGTCGTCGAACTGGCCGGTATCGGCCCGGCCCCCTTCGCCTGCATGCTCCTCGCCGACCTGGGCGCCGACGTCGTACGGATCGACCGCGCCGACGGCGAGCGTTCCTTCGGCGCCTGGCACCAGGTCCTGGACCGGGGCCGGCGCTCGATCTCCCTGGACCTCAAGCACCCCGACGGCGTCGAGTCCGTACTGCGGCTCGTGGACCGCAGCGACGTACTCGTGGAGGGATTCCGGCCGGGCACCACCGAACGGCTGGGCCTCGGACCGCAGGCGTGCACCGACCGCAACCCGGCACTGGTGTACGCCCGGATGACCGGGTGGGGCCAGGACGGGCCGCTGTCCCGGGCCCCGGGCCACGACATCAACTACATAGCCCTCACCGGCGCGTTGCACGCCATCGGCCCGGCGGACGGCCCTCCCGTGCCGCCCGTCAATCTGCTCGGCGACTTCGCCGGCGGCGGAATGTTCCTCGTGGGCGGCATCCTCGCCGCCCTCTACGAACGGCAGCGCTCGGGGCTCGGCCAGGTCGTCGACACGGCGATCGTGGACGGCACCGCGTCCCTCCTCGGCATGCTCCTCGGCATGGCCGGCGCCGGTGAGTGGGAGCACGGCAGGGGCCGCAACCTGCTGGACGGCGGCGCGCCGTACTACGGCGTGTACGCGTGCGCGGACGGGGCGTACGTGGCGGTCGGGGCGCTCGAGGACCGTTTCTACGAGGCGCTCATCGACGGCCTGGGTCTGGCGGACCGGCCGCTCCCCGACCGGTCGGACCGTGCCAACTGGCCGGCGCTGCGCGAGGTGTTCACGGCCCGGTTCGCCACCCGCACCCGGGACGCCTGGGCGGCGCACTTCGACGGTACGGAGGCATGCGTGAGCCCGGTGCTCTCCGCCACGGAGGCGGCCGGCCACCCCCACCACAGGGCCCGCGGCACCTTCGTGCCCACCCCCGGGGGGACACAGCCCGGCCCCGCGCCCCGCTTCGGCCGCACGGCCGCGACGATGCCCGCGCCCGCCCCACGTCCCGGCGCGCACACCAGGGAGCTTCTCGCCGAGTGCGGCTGGTCCGCCACGCAGATCGACGGGCTCCTTCGCGCGGGCGCGGCCCGGGACGCGGCGACCACCCGCGCTTGAGCGAGACCCGACTGCGCCACCACACATTGCGGGCACCGGGACGACGGACCGTCCGACGGAACTGATGGAGGCTGACCCACCCATGACCACCTATGTCTGGGACTACCTGCCGGAGTACGAGACCGAGCGGAAGGACATCCTCGACGCCGTCGAGACCGTGTTCGGCTCCGGCCAACTCGTCCTCGGAAAGAGCGTGCGGGGCTTCGAGGAGGAGTACGCCGCCTGGCACGGCGTACGGCACTGCACCGGAGTCGACAACGGAACCAACGCGCTGAAACTGGCGCTCCAGGCCCTCGGCGTCGGACCGGGCGACGAGGTGATCACCGTCTCCAACACGGCCGCGCCGACCGTGCTGGCGATCGACGGGGCCGGTGCCACACCCGTCTTCGTCGACGTCCGCGAGAGCGACTTCCTCATGGACACCGACCTGGTCGCCGCGGCCATCACCCCCCGCACCAAGGCCCTGCTGCCGGTGCACCTCTACGGCCAGTGCGTGGACATGGCACCGCTGCGGCGGCTCGCCGAGCAGCACGGCCTGAAGATCCTGGAGGACTGCGCCCAGGCGCACGGCGCGCGCCACCACGGGGCTCTGGCCGGGACCCTGGGCGACGCGGCCGCGTTCTCCTTCTACCCGACCAAGGTGCTCGGCGCGTACGGCGACGGCGGAGCCGTCGTCACGGACGACGAGGCCGTCGACAGCAGTCTTCGCCGACTGCGCTACTACGGCATGGAGAAGACGTACTACGTCGTCGAGACCCCCGGCCACAACAGCCGCCTCGACGAGGTCCACGCCGAGATCCTGCGCCGCAAGCTGCCCCGCCTGGACAGTTACGTCGAGGGGCGGCGCGCGGTGGCCCGCCGCTACGAGGAGGGACTCGCCGACCTGGCCGGCCCCGGCGGGCTGATCCTGCCCTCGACGAACCCCGGCAACGAACACGTCCACTACGTGTACGTCGTCCGCCACCCGCGGCGCGACGAGATCATCGAGGCGCTGAAGCGCCACGACATCTGCCTCAACATCAGCTACCCGTGGCCGGTCCACACCATGACCGGTTTCCAGCACCTCGGTTACCTCACGGGTTCCCTTCCGGTCACCGAGCGGCTCGCGGGCGAGATCTTCTCGCTGCCGATGTACCCCTCGCTGCCCCCGGAGACCCAGGACCGGGTCATCGGTGCTCTGCGTGAGGCGCTGACCGCGCTCTGAGGAGGTCTGACGACGATGAAAGCACTCGTGTTGGCCGGAGGGGTCGGCAGCAGGCTGCGCCCCTTCAGCCACTCCATGCCCAAACAGCTCATGCCGATCGCCAACAAACCGGTTCTCGTCCATGTGATGGAGAGTCTCCGTACGCTCGGAATCCGGGAGGTCGGACTGGTCGTCGGCGACCGGGGACCGGAAATCGCCGCCGCGCTCGGGGACGGTTCCCCGCTCGGCGTACGCATCACCTACATCCAGCAGGACCACCCGCGCGGGCTCGCCGACTGCATCGCGATCTCCCGGGACTTCCTCGGCGCCGACGACTTCGTGATGTACCTCGGCGACAACGTACTGACCGACAGCGTCAAGGACATCGCGGACGAGTTCCGTGCCGCGCGCCCCGCCGCCCAGGTCGTGGTGCACTCCGTGCCCGACCCGCGCGCCTTCGGCGTCGCGGAGATCGACGCCGAAGGCCGGGTGCTGCGGCTCGTGGAGAAGCCACAGCGGCCGCGCAGCGACCTCGCCGTGATCGGCGTGTACTTCTTCACCCCGGCCATCCACGAGGCGGTCGCCGCCATCGAGCCCAGCGCCCGCGGCGAACTGGAGGTCACCGACGCCATCCAGTGGCTGGTCTCGAACGGTCACGACGTTCGGGCCCGCACCTACCGGGGGTTCTGGAAGGACACCGGCAGGGTCGAGGACGTCCTGCACTGCAACCGCACGCTGCTCGACGGCCTCAAGCCGTCCGTCGCGGGAGAGGTCGACGGCGCCAGCGTGCTGATCGGCGCGGTCGTCGTCGAGGAGGGCGCCCGGATCGTACGGTCCAGGATCACCGGCCCCGCGATCATCGGAGCGGGCACCCGCGTCGAGGACAGCGCCGTCGGCCCGTACACGGCGATCGGCCGGGACTGCGTGCTCGGGGCCGCCGGCATCGAGGACTCCATCATGCTCGACGGCGCCCAGGTGCGGCGGGTCACCGGCGTGCACGGCTCGGTGATCGGCCGGGACGCCACGCTGTCCTGCGACGCCGACGCGGGCCGCAGCCGGCTGGTTCTCGGCGACCACTCCAGCGTGGTGGTCGCATGAGGGTCTTCGTGACAGGCGGCGCGGGCTTCATCGGCTCGCATTACGTCCGAACGCTTCTCGCGGGCGGCTACCCGGGCTTCGAGCAGGCCCAGGTGACGGTCCTGGACAAGCTCACGTACGCCGGAAACCGCGCCAATCTGCCTTCCGACCACCCGCGGCTCACCTTCGTACGGGGTGATGTGTGCGATCGCGGGCTGCTGTTCGACCTGCTTCCAGGACACGACGTCGTCGTGCACTTCGCGGCCGAGTCGCATGTCGACCGGTCGCTCGTCGACGCCTCCGACTTCGTCCGTACCAACGTCGCCGGCACCCAGACCGTGCTGGACGCCTGCGTCGCCGCGGGGGTCCAGCGGGTGGTGCACATCTCCACCGACGAGGTGTACGGCTCCATCGACGAGGGCTCCTGGACCGAGGAATGGCCGCTGCTGCCCAACTCCCCGTACGCCGCGACCAAGGCGGCCAGTGACCTCGTCGCCCGCTCCTACTGGCGCAGCCACGGTCTCGACCTGTCCATCACCCGGTGCTCCAACAACTACGGCCCCTATCAGCACACGGAGAAGCTGATCCCGCTGTTCGTCACCAATCTGATCGAGGGAGAGCCGGTCGGTCTCTACGGGGACGGCAGCAACGTCCGCGAATGGCTCCATGTGGACGACCACTGCCGGGCGGTGCAACTCGTCGTCACCCGAGGACGGCCCGGCGAGATCTACAACGTCGGGCGAGGCAACGAGCGCACCAACCGCCAGATGACGGACCTGCTCCTGAGCCTGTGCGGCGCCGACCCGGACCTCGTACGGGCGGTCCCGGACCGCAAGGGGCACGATCTGCGCTACTCGCTCGACGACGGCAAGATCCGGGAGGAGCTGGGCTTCACGCCCCGGGTGCCGTTCGAGCAGGGCCTCGCCGACGTAGTGGCCTGGTACCGGGACAACTCCCTGTGGTGGCGGCCGCTCAAGCACGGCGACCGGCCGCTGCCGGTCGCCCCACGCTGAGCACTACCGGCACAAGGGGCCCCTCCGCCCCTTCCGCCCCCTCCGCCACCTCCCTCCGGAGGGAGCGGAGGGGGCGGACGCGTCCGGGCCCCGCCCGCCCGCCGTGTCGACCACCGCTCCAGGTCCCTTCGAGCCCGCCGCCGGACGGTGGCCGGACCAGAGTCGCGGTGTGACGGGCATCGGCGGCGCGAAAGAGGAGGGGCGATGGCCGAGGAGAGCCTGCAGCTCTACGACACGACCCTGCGCGACGGCAGCCAACAAGAAGGCATGGTGCTCAGCGTCGACGAGAAGCTCGCCGTCGCCCGCCATCTGGACGCCCTCGGAGTGGGATTCATCGAGGGAGGCTGGCCGGGGGCGGTGCCGAGAGACACCGAGTTCTTCCACCGGGCCCAGACCGAACTGCATCTACGACATGCCGAGTTGGTGGCCTTCGGTGCCACCCGCAGGCCCGGTGTCGTAGTTTCCGTCGACCCCCAGGTGCGCGCCCTGCTGGCGGCCGGGACATCAGTCATCACCTTGGTCGGCAAGAGCCACACCGGGCATGTGGAGCGCGCACTGCGCACCACACTCGCCGAGAACCTCGCCATGATCGGCAGCACCGTACGGCACCTCGTGCACGCGGGCAGGCGCGTCTTTCTCGACGCCGAGCACTACTTCGACGGGCATCGCCTCAACCGCGACTACGCCCTCGCCGTCGTCCGCACCGCCGCGGAGGCCGGTGCGGAGGCCGTCGTACTGTGCGACACCAACGGCGGGGCCCTGCCCGACGAGGTCGCCGCGGTGGTCGCCGACACCATCGCCATGACGGGTGCCGCGGTCGGCATCCACTGCCACGACGACACGGGTTGCGCCGTCGCCAACACCATGGCCGCCGTCGACGCCGGAGCCGTACACGTCCAGGGGACCGCGCACGGTTACGGCGAACGCTGCGGCAACGCCAGCCTGTTCACCGTCATGGGCAACCTCGTCCTCAAGCGCGGCCGGCAGGTGGTCGCCCCGGCGCTGCTCGCCGGCCTGGCCGCCACCGGACGCTCCATCACGGAGATCACCGGCGTCGCCCCACGCCCCGCCGCCCCCTACGTCGGCGCGTCCGCGTTCACGCACAAGGCGGGACTGCACGCCTCCGCCCTGCGCGTCGACCCCGACCTCTACCAGCACATCGACCCGGCCCTGGTGGGCAACGTCATGCGGACACTGGTCTCCGACATGGGCGGCCGGTCGTCCGTCGAACTCAAGGCACGGGAACTGGGTTACGACGTCGCCGCCGGCTCACCGGCGGTGGCCCGCGCCGCCGCCCGCGTCAAGGAACTGGAGAGCGACGGCTACAGCTTCGAGTCCGCCGACGCCTCCTTCGAGCTGCTGCTCAGCGAGGAGCTGGCCGGCAGCGCGGCGCAGCCGCCGTTCCAGGTCGAGTCCTGGCAGGTCTCCGTCGCCGGACAGCGCGACGGCGAGGTGAGCACCGAGGCGTCCGTACGACTGCGGATCGACGGCGTCCCGCTCGCCGCGACCGGCCACGGAAACGGACCAGTCAACGCGCTCGACCGGGCCCTGCACCAGGCCCTCGACCCGTTCTTCCCACAGCTCGCCCGCCTGGAGCTGGTGGACTACCGGGTGCGCGTCCTCACCGGCGAGACCGGCAGCGGCGCCGCCGCCCGCGTGATGATCACCTACCGGGACGGCGAACGCCACTGGGGCACCGTGGGCGTGGACCAGAACACGGTCACGGCGAGCTGGCGGGCCCTGCTCGACGCCGTCCACTACGTGCTCCTCGACGACGCGCGCCCCGGGCGAGGCCCCATGCCCCTCGCCACCGCCTGCGTGGGCTAGGTGGCGGGTTGTCCAGGATCACGCAGAGCGGGGCGCCGTCCAGACGGGCTGTCCTGATCGACTTCAGTGCGGCCAGGGAGTTCACAGCGCCCCTGCGGGCCCGCGCACGCGTCGCGGGCCGGATTCTGGCTGGTGGGCGTGCGTACACGGGCCCGCTTGCGCGGTGTGCGGTGCGTGCGCCCATCGCTGTCGCATGTCGTCTCTGCGGGGCGGGGCCTTCTGTGCGCCCGCGGGGTCCAGCACGGATGCAGCAGGTCTCGAGACAGGTGCGGAAGGCTCGTGGCGCGGACGGACCGGCCGGGCCATTCGGCCCGTTGCCGCGTCACCGTTGGACCATCGACCACCCCGTACCCGCTCTATCAGCCAGGAGGTCACGAGGATGCCTGCCGACAAACAGCCGGACACCGGGACGGCCCGAGCCGCCGAGGCTTTGCGTGTCCTCGCCGCTCGGCATGCCGCCGACGCCGACAGCAGCCGCAAGCTCGCCCGGGAGGTGGCGGACGCTGTCCGTGAGGCCGGCTTCCCGCGCCACTTCGTGGCGCAGAAGTGGGGTGGCGCCGAAGGCTCGTTCGCCGAACTGACCCGCGCCGTCGTCACCGTCGGACAGGGCTGCGCCTCGACCGCGTGGTACGCCTCGCTCGCCGCCTACTCCGCGCGGTTTGCCGCGCACCTTCCCCATGAGGGGCAGCAGGCCGTGTGGGGCGAGAGTCCCGACACGGTGATCGCGACAGCCCTCATGCCGGCCGGCCGGGCCACCCTGACGGACGATGGATGGCGGCTCAGCGGACGCTGGGGATACGTCAGCGGGATCGACGTCGCCGACTGGGCGCTGGTCTGCGCGATCGTTCCGGGCGCCGACGGCCCGCCGGCCATGCGGTTCTTCGCCCTGCCGTGGGGCACCTGGACCGTCGAGGCCACCTGGGACAACGTCGGTATGCGGGCGACCGGAAGCCACACCGTCACTGTCAACGACGTACTGGTGGCCGAGCACTTCTCCTTCGACCGCCAGGAACTGCTCACCGGCCGCAACAGCTCCTCGGACCTTCCCGTCCACAACGTGCCGCTCCAGGCGGTCAGCGGACTGCCGTTCATCGCACCCGTGGCCGGTGCCGCGGCAGGTGCTTTGGAGGCCGCCGCAGCTACCGTCACCGGGCGCCGCAGGACGCCCGCCAAAGAGGTGAAGCTGGTCCGTGCCGCCGGCCGGATCGACGCGGCCCGGCTGCTCATCGAACAGAACGCCGATGCCGCCGACACCCACCGGTTCACCCGCGAGCTCCTGGCCCGCGGCGAGCGCAACGCGACCTTCGCAGCCGAGACGCTCCAGGACGCGGCCGCACTCCTCGTCTCCGTCGCCGGCACCGGCGGCCTCGGCGAGGCCCACGACCTCCAGCGGCACTGGCGCGACATCACCACGGCGACCAGCCATGTGGCGTTGCAGTACGAGACGTCCGCGGCCAGGAACTACGCGGCGGTCCTCCTCGGCCCGGTGGAGGACTGACCCCATGTCCACGGACGTACTGCGGGTTCCGGCTCCCGAGGAGACCGGTCCCGGGAGCGTGACCGGGACCGGTCCTGGTACCGGCCCGGCCCGGCGGCTCGCGCGTTCTGCCGCCGTCACCGGGGCAGGCAGCTGGATGCGTACCGCCGAGGTGGCCGACTGGCTCGAACAGCGGCGTCTGGCACACCACTTCGCCGTACACCGCATCCCTTTCGCCGGCCTGGCCGGCTGGTCGTTCCAGCCGGGCACCGGGAACCTGGGCCATGACAGCGGGCGGTTCTTCACCGTCGAAGGGCTGCGGGCGGCCGTGGAAAGCGGCCCCTACCGCACCTGGCAGCAGCCCGTTGTCCACCAGCCCGAAGTCGGCGTACTGGGCATCCTGGCCAAGGAGTTCGACGGGGTCCTGCACTTCCTGCTGCAGGCCAAGATGGAGCCCGGCAACCCGAACCTGCTGCAGCTCTCCCCGACCGTGCAGGCGACCCGCAGTAACTACACCAAGGTCCACCGGGGCGCGGACGTGCGCCACCTCGACCGCTTCCTGCACCCGGAACGCACCGGCGGGCGGGTGCTTGCCGACGCGCTGCAGTCGGAGCACGGCTCCTGGTTCTTCCGCAAGAGCAACCGGAACATGATCGTCGAGGTGTACGACGAGATCCCGGCACACGACGACTTCCGCTGGCTCACACTGGGGCAGATCGGTGAACTGCTGCGCCAGGACAACGTGGTGAACATGGACGCCCGCTCCGTGCTGGCCTGCGCTCCCGTGACCGGCCCCGAGGACGCCCCGGCCCATGCCGCCCTGCACTCCGGCACCCGGCTCCTGTCATGGTTCACCGCCGAACGCTCCCAGTACGTCCACGCGGAACGCGTGCCGCTCGACGGCCTGGAGGGCTGGCACCGGGGTGGCTGGTCCCTGGAACGCGACGACGGTCGCTTCTTCCGGGTTGTCGCTGTCTCCGTCGAGGCCGGAAACCGCGAAGTGAGTGGCTGGTCGCAGCCGTTGATCGAGCCGGTGGGCCGGGGGGTCACCGCCTTCCTCGTACGCCGGTTCCACGGGATCCCGCACCTGCTGGTGCATGCCCGCGTCGAGGCCGGGCTGTGCCACGGGGTGGAGCTGGCGCCGACGGTGCAGTGCGTCCCCGAGAATCACGCGCATCTGCCCGCCGTGCACCGGCCCCCCTTCCTCGACCTGGTGCTCGGCGCGACCAGCGCCGACGGTCCGGCGGGTGGCGACGGTTCGGAGGGGCGCATCGTCTACGAGGCCGTGCATTCCGAGGAAGGCGGCCGCTTCCTCAACGCGGAGAGCCGCTACCTGATCGTCGAGGCGGCCGGAGGCCCTGCGGCCCCCGACGTCCCGCCGCCCGGCTACTACTGGGCCACCGCGGCCCAGCTCGGCTCACTGGCCGAGCACGGCTACTACCTGAACGTCCAGGCCCGCAGCCTGCTGGCGGTCCTGGGTACCGGCGCCGCCGGTCCGGCACTGAACCCCCGAAGTCCGTACGGAGGACACTGATGACAGAAGCCGCCACACCCGCCGACCCCCTGCGCAGGGCAGGTAGACGGGAATGGATTGGACTCGCTGTCCTGGCCCTGCCCACGCTGCTGATCTCGATGGACGTGACCGTCCTGTACCTGGCGGTCCCGCAGCTCAGCGCCGACCTGGCGCCCAGCAGCTCCCAACTGCTGTGGATCCTGGACATCTACGGGTTTCTCGTGGCCGGATTCCTGATCGCCATGGGCACCCTGGGCGACCGGATCGGCCGCCGCAGACTGCTGCTCATCGGCGCCGCGGCCTTCGGCGCCGCGTCGCTGCTGGCGGCCTGGTCGACCAGCGCCGAGATGCTCGTCGCGACCCGGGCCCTGCTGGGCATCGCCGGCGCGACGCTGATGCCGTCCACGCTGGCACTGATCCGCAACATGTTCCACGTACCGTCCCAGCGCACCGCCGCCATCGCCGTGTGGATGTCGAGCTTCACCGTCGGCATGACGATCGGCCCGCTGGTCGGCGGCTCGGTGCTGGAGCATTTCTGGTGGGGCGCGGTGTTCCTCCTCGCCGTGCCCCCGATGGTGCTGCTCCTGGTCGTCGGGCCGGTGCTGCTGCCCGAGTACCGGGACCCGAAGCCCGGCCGGCTCGACCCGGCGAGCGTCGCGCTGTCCGTCGCGGCCATGATCTCGCTGGTGTACGGGGTCAAGGAGCTGGCCAAGGACGGTTTCGCGCCGGTGCCGCTGGTGGCCCTGGCGGCGGGGCTCGTCCTCGGAGTGGTGTTCGTGCGGCGTCAGCGCGGATCGGCCGATCCGATGCTGGATCTGCGGCTGTTCTCCAACCGTGCGTTCAGCGCCTCCCTGGCGACCCTGACCCTGACCCTGTTCGCGATGTCGGGGCTGTTCTTCTTCCTGTCCCAGTACATGCAACTGGTGCTCGGTCTCTCGCCCTTCGAGGCCGGGCTGTGGACGCTGCCGCAAGCGGGCGGCATGATCCTCGCCGCGTCGGTCACGCCGGCGCTGGTGAAGTTCGTCCGCCCGTCCTACGTGATGGGCGGCGGCCTGGTGGTCGCCGCGGTCGGCTTCCTGATGTTCACCCGGCTCGACGGGTCCGGAGACCTGGCGACGATGGTGGCCGGTTCCATCGTGTTCGCGGTTGGTGTCAGCCCCATCTCCATCATGGGTGTGGACATGATCGTCGGAGCCGCGCCGCCGGAGCGGGCGGGGGCCGCGTCGGCGATCTCGGAGACCAACCAGGAGTTCGGGATGGCGATCGGCGTCGCCGTCCTCGGTAGTGTGGGTACCGGCGTCTACCGGGCGGTGCTGTCGGACACCATGCCGGCCGGTGTGCCCGGTCCCGCCGTCGAGACCGCGCGCGACACGCTCGGCGGAGCGCTGGAGGTCGCCGGCACGCTGCCCGCGGAGACCGGGGCGCGGCTCGTGGACGCCGCCCGGCAGGCGTTCGTGGACGGACTGCACGTCAACGCGGTGATCGCTGCGGCACTCGTGCTGGTCGCGGCCGTGCTGGTGGTGGTGCTGCTGCGGAACGTGCGGCCCGGCGACGCCGAGGCCGCGGTGTACGGCGACGGGAAGGACGCCGACGCCCCGGCGGCGGCCGGCCCGGAGGCGGGCGCGGACGCCGGTCCGGGTGCGGAGACGGGTGCGGTCTCGGGTACGGGATCGGGTGCGGTCTCGGGTACGGGATCGGGTGCGGAATCCGGGACGGCGGAGCATTCCCGTACCGCTGTCTGAGCGCACTTCTCGGCCCCGGCCCGGTCATCCCGGGCCGGGGCCGTCCGGCGTCCCCGCCCGGTGTCTGGCCTCCGCGGTCACCGTGACCCGCTTGGTGCGCAGGGTGCGCCCTTCGGCGTCCTGTACGAGGGAGACACCCTCGCTGGTGAACGTGGACCCGCTCAGCGCCGCCCGCTGGTCGATGTCCACCCAGCCCGCGCAGTGACCGTCCTGGTCGTAGAGGGGCTCGGCGATCCGGTAGGTGAACGCGCCGGGGCCGGTCGGCTCCCAGTGGCCGGCGCCGCCGCCCGCCAGGAAGACACGGCCGTCCCGGGTGAAGTGGAAGACGTTCTCCGAGGTCTCGGACTCCCTGCCGATGCGCGCGGTCCACGCGCCCGCCGGTCCGTCGCGGTGTGGGGTGTCAGCCATGCGGCCACCCTGCGCCCACCGCCTCGAAGACCTGTCGAGCACGCGTCGAACGCGACGGAAGCCGGGCAACCGCTTCGGCGGCGGCCCGGCTTCCCGTGGTCCGGCTCGGGTCTTCCTACAGCGGCTGACGCGAACGCTGGTACTCCTTGAGGTCGAAGCCCTGGCGCGCCACCTCGTCGAGGGTAGGGCGGGCGGCGTCGTCCCCGGCCAGCAGCCGGCGTGTGATCATGTGGTCGGCCGCCCGGTTGACCGACTCCGTGCCGAGCAGTCTGCCCTCGCGGAAGCAGAAGACCGAGAACCGGCCCTCCGCCACGTCCCCGGTCACGACCGTGCGGTCGTACCCGGACGTTATGCCCGCCATCTGGACGCGCAGACCGTACTGCTCCGTCCAGAACCAGGGCACGGCGCTGTACGGGCGCGGGCTGCCGCAGATCGCGTCGGCCACGCAGCGCGCCTGGTCCGAGGCGTTCTGCACCGACTCCAGGCGCAGCCGGCGGCCCGTCGCGGGGCTGGGGAAGCGGGCGCAGTCCCCGATGGCGTACACCGGGCCGGCCGCGCGCAGCGTCCGGTCGACCAGGATGCCGTCACCGACCGGCAGGCCCGCGTCCGCGGCGAGTTCGGTACGGGGGTGCACGCCCACACCCATCACCACCAGGTCCGCCGCCACGCGTTCGCAGCCGTCGAGCTCCGCGATCCGTACGTGTCCCGAGGCGTCGCCGCGCAGCGCGAGCACCTCCCGGCGGAGCAGGATTCTGGTGCCCCGCGCACGGTGCTCTGCGGTGAGCCGGTCGGACAGGGCCGCGGTGGTGGCGCGCTCCATAATGCGCGGTCCCGCTTCGACGACCGTGACCTCCAGGCCCAGCAGGTGGGCCGTCGCGGCCAGTTCGAGCCCGACGAAGCCGCCGCCCACGATCAGCAGGTGCGCGCCGGGCCGCAGCCCGGCCCGCAGCGTGTCGGCGTCGCCCAGGTCCCGCAGGGTGTGGACGCCGGCGAGGTCCGCGCCGGGCAGCGGGAGGCGGCGCGGGCGGGCTCCGGTGGCCAGGACGAGGTGGTCGTACCCGATGGCCGTGCCGGTCGCCAGGATGACCCGTCCGCCGCCGCGGTCGACCTCGGCCACCGACGTGCCGGTGAGCAGACGGATGTCCTGGCTCTCGAAGAACGACCGTGGCCGGAGGGTGAGTTCGTCCTGCGAGGCGACGCCGGCGAGGTACCCCTTCGACAAGGGCGGACGCTGGTACGGAAGGGCCTCCTCCGTACCGATCAGGGTGATCCGCCCGTCGAAACCGCGGCCGCGCAGCGCCGCCGCGGTCTCCAGGCCGCCCTGCCCCGCGCCCACGACGACGACCGAGCGAGCCGACGGCCCGGCCATCAGGACTGGCTCTCCGGGAGATGCACCAGCAGGCCGTCCACGGCTTCGGTGACGGGGAGCTGGCAGCTCAGCCGGCTGGTGGCGCGCCGAGGGCTGGCCGTGCCGTACAGCACGTCGTCCTCCGACTCGTGCATCGGCGGCAGGGGCAGGGTGTTGGCCTCGTCGACGTAGACGTGGCAGGTGCCGCACTGGGCCGAGCCGCCGCACTGCGCCTCGATGCCGTCGATGTTGTTCATCTTGGCGCCGCGCATCACGCTGTTGGGTGCGGCGACGTCGACGACGGTGTCGGTGCCGTCCGGGCTCCGGTAGGTGATCTTGGCCATGGGGTGTCCTCCTCGGGCTGTGTCGGTCTGGGCCGGGGGGTGGTGGCGTCCGGGCTGTGGTGGGGGCCCGGGGCTGTGGTGGCGGTCCGGCCGTCTCACCAGGCGACCGGCAACTCCCACAGGCCGTAGATGACGGCGCCCTCCTTGCGCGGTATCTCCGCGAAGGGCTTCGCCAGCCGCAGCGTCGGAATGCGCTCGAACAGCTTGCTCCACACGATCTCCAGCTCCAGCCGCGCCAGGTCGGCGCCGATGCAGTGGTGCACCCCGTGGCCGAAGCCCAGGTGCTTGCGGCTGCCCCGGGCGAGGATGAGCTTCTCCGGCTCCGGGAAGACCTCGGGGTCGCGGTTGGCGGCGAGACCGAGGCACAGGATGCCGTCGCCCTTGCGGATCACCTGGCCGCCGATCTCGATGTCCTCCAGGGCGACGCGCGGCACGGCCGTGTCCCCGATGGTGGCGATCCGGATGAGCTCCTCCACGGCCGGCTTGACCAGCGCCGGGTCCGCCTTGAGCAGCTCCAGCTGCTCGGGGTTCTCCAGCAGGCAGGCCGTGCCGAGGGAGATCTGACTCGCCGTGGTCTCGTGACCCCCGTTCATCAGCAGCCGGACCATGTTGAACAGGTCCCGGTCGGTGTACTCCTCGCCGGACGACTCGTAGTCGGCCATCGCCCTGCTGAGCAGGTCCTCGCCGGGCTCGCGCTTCTTGAGCTGGATCAGTTCGTCGACGTACGCGTTGACCTCGACGATCGCCGCCTGGCGCTCCTCGGCGCTGCTGTGCCCGCCGAGCAGGGCCGTGCCGTGCTTGATGAAGAAGTCGTGCTTGTCGTGCGGGATGCCCAGGAGTTCGCAGATGACCGTCATCGGAACCGGCAGGGAGAAGGCGTGGTGCAGGTCGACGGGCGGCGACATCGTCAGCATCCGGTCGAGGTGCTCGTCGACGATCTGCTCGATCCTCGGCCGCAGTTTCTTCACCTGGCGGCTGGTGAAGGTGAGAGCGGCCTTGCGGCGGGTGGTCGTGTGCGCCTCGCCGTCGTACCCGATGAAGGACGTCTCGGTACGGAACTCCGGCGGCGCGATGAAGTAGAAGGGGAAACCGGCGTGCTTGCGCGAGGCGCTGACCCGGGGGTCGGTGAGCAGCCGGCGGATCGTCTCGTAACCCGTCACCGTCCAGATCCGCAGCCCGGAACCGGCCAGCGTGACCTGCGAGACGTCCTTCTCGATCATCTCCGGGTACTCGGCGGGCATGGAGAACGGGCAGCCGCGCTGGTACGGGAAGGTCTTCTGCTCGGCGTCGGCGTCGGCGCCGGACGGGCTGGTGCTGGTGCTTGTGCTGGACGTCATGATGGTCCCTTCGGTCGGCGTGGGCCGCGAGGTCAGCAGTGTCGCCATGCCTCCTCAGTCCCGGATGGAGTCACGCTCAAGGCCCCCTGCAGACGGCGTTCCCGGCCTCACCGACCGGCCCGGCGGCCGGTACGAGGACGCCAGCGCCGAACCCCGGCCGGCACCCCCGTGAAGTGCCGGCCGAGGCCGGGCCGAGCGAGAGCGATCTCGTACGGGATCCAGTACGGTCCGGCCGCCCCGCGCCGCCTACGCGCAGGCGGCCGGGTCCACCGAGCCAGTCCGTACCGCGGTGATCTTCACCGGGACCTTGCTGTCGACCGTCCCGTCCGGGCGGTACACGGTGGACACACCGGAGCTGGAGAAGGACGACCCGTTGGGCATCGTGCCTGCCTGATCGATGTCGACCCAGCCCTCGACGGCGCCGCCCGCGTCGTACCACATCTCCCGTATGTGGTAGTCGAACGTCCGCTCTCCCTGTCTGCCCCATGTGCCCTTGCTCGCACCGGCCGGCGAGACCAGGCACACCTTCCGGTCCAGGCCGAAGGACATCTGTACGTCGTAGACGGCGCCCTCGCGGGTCACCGTCGCCCGCCAGTCGCCCACCGGGCTGTAGAAACCCGGTGCGCTGGCGGCCTCCGCTGTTCCGGCGGCCAGCGGGGACAGCAGGCCGAGCGCGGCCGCACAGACGACGGCCCGGCGCGACGGGCTGGACATCACGTTGTTCCTCTTCAGCCATTTCGGCCTCATCCGATTCATGACACGGAGTGTTGCCCCGCGTCCTCTCACCGCACTCGACCGCTGCTGTAGGGCACCGCCCTAGCGTCTGCGCGAAACGAAACAAGCCACGGAGGAGGCACCGGATGAGCTCAGCCATCGAGCCCTACCGGGCGGACGTTCCGGAGACCGGTCTTGACGATCTCCGCGCCCGGCTGAGCAACACACGCTGGCCGGACAAGGAAACAGTGGACGACTGGACGCAGGGCGCACCGCTGGAACAGGTGAGGGAGCTGTGCCGGTACTGGGCGCGGGACTACGACTGGAGGGCCACCGAGCGCAGGCTGAACGCGATCCCGCAGTTCACCACGGAGATCGACGGGCTGGAAGTTCACTTCCTGCACGTACGCTCGCCCCACCCCGGGGCCGTACCGCTGCTGCTGACGCACGGATGGCCCAGTTCCGTCGTCGAGTTCCTCGACCTGATCCCCCGGCTCATCGACCCGGAGGACCCGGCCGACGCCTTCCACGTCGTCTGCCCGTCCCTCCCGGGACACGGCTTCGGCCCCCGGCCCACCGGCACCGGATGGACCGTCCGGCGGACCGCGGGCGCCTGGGCCGAGCTCATGGCGCGCCTCGGGTACGACGGTTACCTCGCTCACGGCGGCGACTGGGGATCGTGGGTGTCGGCGGCGCTCGGCAGCATCGACGCCGAGCATCTGCGGGGCATCCACCTGACCATGCCGGTCGCCGGGCCGCCCGGGCGGCAGGTCGAGCTGGACGAGCGGGACCGGGCGGCCATGACCCGGATGCAGGGCTTCGGTAAGAACCGCTCCGGATACGCGGCCATCCAGGCAACCCGCCCCCAGGCCCTCGGGTACGGGTTCGCCGACTCGCCGGCCGCCCAACTCGCTTGGATCGTCGACCGGTTCTGGCAGTGGGCGGACCACGACGGCGACCTGGAGAAGGCGATCCCGCGTGACCGGCTGCTGGACATCGTGTCGATGTACTGGCACAGCAACACCGGGGCCTCGTCGGCCCGGCTGTTCTGGGAGAGCTTCGACAAGGAGCCGATGGCGCCGACGGACGTCCCGACCGGCTGCTCGGTGTTCCCCAAGGACGCCTGGCTGCCCCGCGCCTGGGCCAGGGAGCGTTTCACCGATCTGCGGTACTGGCGGGACCTGCCCGACGGCGGGCACTTCCCGGCTCTGGAGCGGCCCGACGTCCTGGCCGCCGAACTCCGCGCGTTCCACCGCACCCTGGGCTGACCGGCCCCGGGTGGCAGACCGGTACCACCACGCCTTGACCGTAGACAAGAGAGAGGACCCGGCGGAGATGACCGTGCGGAAGAGCAACTACAGGACCAGGTTCGTACTCCCGGCGGCCGTGGGGCTCGCCCTGACCGCGGCCCTGACCGCCCCGGCCGGCGCCACGGCCGCGCCCGCCGGATCCGGCCACGAGGTGGCGAGCGGGATCGCGATACGCACCAGCACCCCGGTCGGGAAGTGGGAGGGCACGGTGGAGCACGCCCAGGGGTCCGGCAACGTGACGCTGTCGTTCCACCGCAACGGCGTGATGTGCCTGGCCTCCGGCGGCGGTCCGGAGGGCGGTGGCTCGGGCAAGGGCGCGTGGAAGCGCACCGGCAAGAACACCTTCGCCTTCCAGGTCAAGGAGCGGCTGTACGAGGCCGACGGGACCACGGTCGGTTACGTCGACGTCAACCAGCGGGCCGTGCAGCAGGGCGCCGCCTTCGCGAGCTCGGGCATATCGAAGATCTATGACGCGGACGGCACGTATCTCTCGTCTGCGGAGGCGAAGGTCAAGGTGAGCCGCGTCTCCACCACTCCGGGGGCCTGCTGACCTGTCCACGCTGCGCCCGTCCACCGCTCCAGGACACCACCCCGCGTGTTCGAGCCCGGGTCGAGCAGGCTGACGCACCCTCGGCGGACAGACCAACCACTCCCCGAGGAGCGTTCGAGGTGAATCCTTTCGACAACCGGGACGGGCAGTTCGACCTGGTGGTGAACGGCGAGGGCCGGCACGCGCTGTGGCCGGCCCCGCTGAACCGGCCCGAAGGATGGCGGTCCGTGCACAGCGGGAGCCACGCCGACTGCCTGACGTACGCGTCGGAGCACTGGACGGACATGCGCCCGCAGGGCCCGGCCGGCCCGCACCCGGCGGGCCCGCGGCACGTGTCGGCCGCCGAGCTGTTCGAGCGGAGGGCGGCGCTGGTGCCCGACGCGACCGCCGTCGTCTTCGAGGACACCGAGATCGGTTACACCGAGCTCAACGCGCGGGCGAACCGGATCGCGCACCGCCTGATCGAGCGCGGCATCGGCCCCGAGGACGTCGTCGCGCTCCTGCTGCCCCGCTCGGCGGAGCTGGTCGTGACGCTGCTCGCGATCCTCAAGTCAGGGGCGGCGTACATGCCCGTCGACACGGAGTACCCGCAGAAGCGCAAGGAGCTGATGTTCCGGCTGGCCCGCCCGTCCTGCGTGATCGACGCGGACTTCCTGGCGGGGCTTGAGCAGGAACGGGACGGCGGCGCTGAGCGCACCGGCGCGCGCCGCAACCCCGTCGACGCCGACCGGACCCGGCCGCTGACCGCCGACAGCGCGGCCTACCTCGTCTTCACCTCCGGATCCACCGGCACCCCCAAGGGCATCGTCATGCACAGCGGCGGGCTGACGAACCTGCTGCGCTGGCAGCACGGCAGCCTGCCGGGCGGTCCCGGTGTGCGCACGGCCCAGTTCGCCGCCATCGGCTTCGACGTGTCGGTCCAGGAGATCCTGTTCGCGCTGGTGTCGGGCCGAACCCTCGTCGTCCCCCGCGACGGCATCCGCCGCGACCCCGAGGCCGTCGTCGACTGGCTGGAGCGGCAACGGGTGAACGAGCTGTTCGCGCCGACCGCCGTACTGGACGCGCTGCTGACCTCCGCCGCCGAACAGGGCAGCACACTGCCCGCCCTCACCGACGTAGTCCAGGCCGGCGAGGCCCTCCATGTCGACGGCGGGCTGCGGGAGTTCGGGCGCCGTACGCCCTTCCGGCTGCACAACGAGTACGGCCCCGCCGAGACCCACGTCGTCCTGGCCCACAGCCTGTCGGCCGAAGCCGGCGGATGGCCCGCGGCGGTGCCGGTCGGCACCGAGGTCACCGGCACGCGGTCGTACGTCCTCGACGAGTCGCTGCGGCCCCTGCCCGACGGCTCTTCCGGCGAGCTCTACCTCGCCGGGGCCCAGGTCGCCCGCGGCTACTGGGACCGCCCGGACCTCACCGCGCAGCGCTTCGTGCCCGACCCGTTCGGGGGCCCGGGGGCGGTCATGTACCGGTCCGGGGACCTGGTCCGCCGGGGGCCCGGAGGAGTGTTCGAGTTCCTCGGGCGCGCCGACGACCAGGTGAAGATCCGCGGGTACCGCGTGGAGCCCGGCGAGGTCGAGGCGGTGCTGCTCGGTCACCCCGCGGTGGCGCAGTGCGCCGTGGTGGCCCGTCAGGACCCGGCGGCCGGGCCCCGGCTGGTGGCGTACACCGTCGGCGCGGCGACCGAGGAGGAGCTGCGGTCCCGGCTGGCCGACCTGCCGGACTACCTGATGCCGTCCGCCTTCGTACGCCTGGAGAGCTTCCCGCTGTCCCCCAACGGCAAGATCGACCGCAAGAACCTGCCCGCGCCGGGCCGGGCGCCCGACCCGTCGGCCGGACACCGGACCGAGACCGAGGCGCTGTTCTGCGAGATATTCGCCGAGGTGCTGAAACTGCCCGACGTCGGCCCGCACGACGACTTCTTCCGGCTCGGCGGCCACTCCCTGCTCGCCACCCGGCTCACCGCGAAGATCCGTCAGCGGACCGGCCGGAGGGTGCCGGCGCGCCGTGTGTACGACGCTCCGACACCCTCCGCGCTGTCCACGCTGACCGAGGAGCTCCTCGTCAGCCCCTGACGGACGACTGGGCTGTCAGGAACTCCAGCACGTCCCGTGCGAACTGCGGGTTGTTGAAGGTCCCGATGTGGCCGGCGCCCTCGTAGACCACGAGCCTGGCGTCCGGCAGCCCCTCCGCCGTACGACGGCAGACCTCGGGCGGGCAGGCACGGTCCTGTCCGCCCGAGATCACCAGCGTGGGTACGTGGATGTCTTGCAGCCGGTCTTGTACGTCGAAGGCCGCTTCGGCCCGGACGAACGCCACCATGTCGGCGGGCTCCTTGGGCCGGACGAACGGGTCCGCCAGCCACATCAGCGGCGCGACCACCCGGGCCAGAGCCGCGCTCTTGAAGGAGATCCGCGCCGTGTGGTGCAGGGCGCGCCGCCCGGCCTCGGACGCCTCGGCGTACCGCATCTGGGCGTCGCGCGCCTCGTCGCCCATGGTGTGGCCGGCCATGGCCAGCACCATGCGCTTGAACACCTCGGGATGGTCCGCGGCGAGCTGCATCGCGACCGAACCGCCCGAGGAGGTGCCGAGGATGTGCACCGGCCCGGCGAACCGTTCGGTGAGGGCCTCCGCGTGCTGCTCGGCGATCTGCGCCATGGTCGTGCCCGGGGCCATGCCCGGGGCACGGTTGACGGCGTAGACCCGGTAGCGCTCGGCCAGCGGCGCGAGCTGCTTCAGCTCGACGCCTCGCTCCCAGCCCCCCGGGTTGGTGTGGCTGTCGGTGAACCAGCGCAGCACCACCAGGGGTTCGT
The DNA here is from genome assembly GCF_056836825.1 of Streptomyces sp. TRD_SC_5. NCBI lineage: Bacteria > Bacillati > Actinomycetota > Actinomycetes > Kitasatosporales > Streptomycetaceae > Streptomyces > Streptomyces sp. TRD_SC_5. The sequence continues at coordinate 5,964,233 of NZ_JBWZZS010000001.1, forward strand.
CGCCCGTGCCGAGCGCGCGGTAGGGGAGCCCGTGCTTCAGGGTCCCCTCCTCCACGTTCAGGTGTGCGAACTTGTCCTTCTTGTCCTTGTCAGCCATCGGTGTTTCCTCTCCTCAACAGGAGGTCTCGGTGGGGGGTGTGTCAGGCGGCGGGAGCGGGCATGTCGACGAGGAACTCCAGGACCGCGACCGTCCAGACGAAGCCCGCGGTGGCCCCCATCGCGATCAGCAGGTCGCCCTTGCGCGGGGCCCGCTCGGCCACGACGTGGTCCAGGCTGATCAGGTGGTCCCCGGCGCCCATGTGCCCGAGGTCCCGCGCCCACTCGTAGGTGGTCGTGGCCGGGTCGACACCCAGGGCTTCGTGGTAGGCGAACTGCACGGTCGGCAGGTTGATGTTGGGGTGCACAAAGAATCGGGTGCTCGCCAGGTCCGTACCGGCCTCCTTGAGGGCGTCCTCCAGCACCCGGACGCTCATCGAGCCGATTTTCTCGCCCATGACGTCCAGGTTGTCCTCGTTGTGCGTCATGTAGTCCCGGACCCTGGTCCGCAGGTCCACCGGCTTCCCGTCGGCGAACGGCGCGGGGGTCCAGCCCCGGGTGCCGCGCAGGAACGGCTCCAGCGACGGATCGCCGTACGACACGGTGGCCCGCAGCCTGGCGAAGCCGCCCTGATTGCTGAGGACCACCGCGCCGGCGCCGTCGCCGTGCGCCAGGGCGTCGTCGGAGTTCCAGCGGTCGAAGTACGGCAGGCGGTGCGCGTCGCCGGCGGTGACCAGGACGGCGCCCGGCGCGGGGCGGGCGGCGAGGTGCGAGGCCGCCATCTCCAGGGAGAACAGGCCGCCGTTGGAGTTCTGGAGGATTTCCACCGCCGGGGCGGCGCCGCCGACCGTCTCGTTCTGGACGTAGCTGGCCGGGGTCCACACCTCCTGGCCCTGGTGCAGCACATACGAGTGGACGGTCAGGCCGAAGTCCTCGGATTTCAGGCCGGAGGCGGCCACCGCGCGGCGCCCGGCTTCGGCCGCCATGACCGGCCCGGTCTCGTCCGGGCCGGCCACGCGCACCGCGCGTATGCCGTGGGCGGCGCACTCCCCGGCGTCGGCCAGCCCTTCCGCGACGGCCTGGTCGGCCGTCTGGATCTGCTCCGGCAGGTACGAGCCGGTGCCTGCCACGTAGATGTTGTCCCAGCGCATGTCGTTCCCCTGTGGTCGCTCGCTGTTGGTTCTGTTCTGTTCTCTGTCGGTCTGTGTGTCTGAAGACGTGCCGCCCCCGCGGTCCGTCCAGCCGGTCTCAGCCCTCGGGGACGGCGGGGCGCGGCTCGCCCGGTACCCGGGTCTCGCTGTCGCCCGGCAGCTCCCCGTCCAGCAGGTAGCGGTTGACGTGCGCGTCCACCGCCGCGTTGCCCCCGAGGGCGTAGATCTCGTGCCCCCCGGAATCGACCACCCGGATCAGCCGGTACCCCAGCCGCGCCGCCATGGCCCGCCCGCCCTCGTGGTGGTCCAGCGGGTCGCCGTCCGCCTGGACGACGAGGCCCGTCGGCCCTCCGCCGTGCCGCAACCGCGTGGCCGGCTCCGGAGGGGTGAACGTCCGGAAGGTGCCGACCCAGGGCTGGGCGCGCATCACGCCGAGCCCGTACGGGCAACGCTCCCGGAAGTCGCGCATGTCCCGCTCGTAGACCGTGAGATCCACCGGCCAGTCGGTTTCGCTGGTGACTGCCTCCAGCACCGCCTCGCGCCGGGTCCCGGCCGGGCGTCCTGGGCGCCACTCCGACTGGCCGGACAGCAACTTCCCGGCCATCGCCGTATCGCCCGACTCCGCGGCAGCCAGCAGATCCCCGATCAGTCGGCCGAGCCGGTCCCACCGGGACCGGTTCGCGGCCAGGGTCCCGACCACGGTGTCGAAGGAGGTACGCAGGGCTCGGCCGCCGGCCGGCGCGGCGAGGGCGGACGCGGTCCGTTCCACTGAGCCGATCACGGCCGCGGCGTCCGCGCCCAGACCGAAAGCGGACGGCCGCCGGCCGGTCCACCGGGCCCAGGCGTCCACGTTCTCCCGGGTCGCCTCCGCCTGGGACTTGAACTGTTCGCGCCAGTCCCAGTCGGGGTGCACGGACGAGTCCAGGACGCTGCGGTCGAGACGGTCGCCGAACATCGTGCCGTACACCGCGCCCAGCAGCGTCCCGTACGCCCAGCCGACGAAGCTCAGCTTCTCCTCGCCGAGCAACGACCGGATCAGGTCCATGTCGCGGGCGCTGTTCCGGGTGGAGACGTACGGGCGCAGCTCGCCGCCCGCGCGCCGGCAGCCCTCCTCGCGTTCCCGCATGTCATCGGCCAGCGCGGCGAAGACGGCGTCCGGCGGCCGGGAGTCGAACGGCACCGTCGTCGGGCTGTCCTCGCCCTCGAGACGGGTGGAGGCACCCGTTCCGCGCGGGTCGAACCCGATGAGGTCGTACACCTCGCCCAGCGGGGTCGCGGCGGCGAGCCGGGCGGGCAGCCCCCGGCCGATGCCGTTGTCCCCGCCGGGCCCGCCGTTCACGGACAGCAGAATGCCCCGGCGTCGCCCGGGGTCACCCGTGGCCCGGACCCGGCTCAGGGCGAGCGTGATGCGCGGGCCGTCGGGACGCGCGTAGTCGAGCGGAACTCGGATCTCGGCGTGTTCGAGTTGTCCGTACGGCGCGTCGGCGGATTCCACGGGTGTCCACCGCACGGTATCGGTCCCATTGGTCATGCTCCGCACCTTGCCGCCGGCGCCTCGAGAGGGGGTGGAGCCGGGCGCGCGCGTACCGCCGGCCGTCCGGGGCGTCCAGTTGGGCTGCAGCCTGCCTCAAGGCGGCACGGGCAGCTTGGCCTTCCTGACTGCGACAGGAGGCATCCATGAAAGCCCTGGTCCTGTGCGGGGGTTCGGGGAGTCGACTGCGCCCTCTGAGCCACTCCATGCCCAAGCAACTGATGCCGGTGGCCAACCGACCTGTTCTCATCCGGGCGGTGGAGAGCCTGTGGGAGCTGGGCAACGAGGAGATCGGAGTGATCGTCGGTGACTGGCAGGACGAGACCGAAGCGGTGCCGGGACACGGTGCCGCGCACAGCGCCCGCGTCATCTGCATCTCCCAGCCGGCGCCGCTGGGCCTGGCGCACTGTGTCCTGCTCGCCCGCGAGTTCTTTGAAGGCAGGGTGACCCGGCTCGTCGAGAAGCCGCGGCAGCCGGTGACCGATCTCGCCGTCGTCGGCGTGTACTTCTCCACCCCGGCCCTCGATGACGCCGTCGAGCCCGGCGCCCGCGGCGAACGGGAGATCACCGACGACGTCGTCAGGGACTGCCCGGATCGGCCCGCACACCTCGATCGGATCCGGCTGCACACTCGAAGCCGCCGGGATCTCCGACTCCATCCAGCTGCCGGGCGCCCGTGCGCAGCACGTCAGCGGTGTGCACGGCTCGGTCCTCGGCCGCGAGGCGACCACCGGCCGGGGCGTGGCAGGCCTCCGGCTCGTGGCCGGCGACAGCACCTGGGTGGAGACCGCGGCGTGAGACTCCTCGTCACCGACGGGGCCGGACTCATCGGCTCTGCCTGTGTGCGCAACGCGCTGGACGGCACCCTGACCCGCCTGGGCGACGCCCGGATCACCATCCTGGACAAGCTCACCTACGCCGGCAGCACCGACCAACCGCCCCTCGGGCATCCCCGGCTCGACTTCGTCCGCGACATCTGCGATCTGCCGCTCCTCCTGGATCTGCTGCCCGGGCATGACGCGGTGGTGCACTTCGCCGCTGGATCTTCCGTCGACCGTTCCCTCCAGGACGAGGCGGCCTTCGTCGTCAAGAACTCCCCGTACGCCGCGTCCAATGAGCCCGCGGCGCCCTTCGAGCGGGGCCTGGCCGAGCCGGTGGTCTGGCACCGCCACCGGCTCTTCGCGGGCGCCTGGGCCAGGGCCGCGTCATGAGCGGGGACGGCGGAGGTGGCGTACTCGTCCTCGGAGGCACCGGCTTCGTGGGCCGGCAGGTGTGCGCGGCATTCGCCGCAGACGGCCGCCGGGTGCTGGCCGCCTCCCGGAACCCGCAGCCGCCGGCCTGGCCTGCGCAGCCCGGTGTACGGCCGGTGCGGCTGGACCTCGGCGCCGCGTCGGCCGCCGCCCCGCTGGCCCGGCTCCTGGACACGGAACGGCCCACCACCGTCGTCAACTGCGTGGGCAGCATCTGGGGGCGTACTGCCGAGGAGATGGCGCCCTCGATCGTCGCTCCGACCGAGCGGCTCGTCGAGGCCCTCGCCCTGGCCGCCGCACGACCGCGCCTCGTCCACCTGGGGTCCGTTCTCGAATACGGCCCGGTGGCACCGGGTACGACCGCCCACGGCCCGGCCAGGCCGGACACCCCGTACGGGAAGGCCAAACTCGCGGCCACCGAGACCGTCCTGGCCGCGCACGCCGCCGGGACCCTCGACGCGCTCGTCCTCAGGATCGCCAATGTGGCCGGGCCCGGAACGCCCGGCGTCAGCCTGCTCGGGCAAGTGGCCGCGCGCCTCGCCGCGTGGGACGGCGGGGCTGCCGGGCCGGTGGTGATCGAGCTGTCGCCGCTGCGGGCACACCGCGACTACGTGGACGTACGGGATGTCGCCGACGCGGTTGTCGCCGCGGCACGGACGTCCGTACCCGCATCGGGACAGGTGGTCGACATCGGACGCGGTGTGGCCGTGCCCGTGAGGGAGCTGGTCGAGCTGCTCGTCTCGACCAGCCTCGTCCCTGCCCGGCTGGCCGAAGTCGAACGGGGCGGGCCGGGCGGTGGGGGGCCGGGCGCGGCCGACTGGATGCGCGTCGACCCCGGACCGGCCCGGGAGCTGCTGGGGTGGTGGCCCTGCCGGTCCCTGGAGGACGCGGTACGGGCCTATTGGGAGCAGTACACGGCCGAGTCACGGGCCGCCTGACGGAATGCGTGGATGAGGGGGCACCGGCCGGTGCCCCCTCATCCACGTTCATCCATGTACGCAGTCCGTCATACCGACGCCGGCACCTCGCGCAGCGCCTCGATGCTGCGGTCCTGCACATCACGCGGGAGCGAGGGGTACATCGGCGGCGAAGGGACCACCCTTGCCAGGCGTTCCGTAACCGGCAGCGATGCGCTCCTCCATGCCGTAGTAGCGCAGCCGCCGCAGCGTGCGCTCCACACGCTCGTCGGCCGTGACCACGGCGCCGCCGTCGCCGTACGCGCCGAGCACCTTCGTCGGACAGAAGGTGAACGCGGCGGCGTCCGGCAGTAGGAGTGGGCGAACACACGTGGTCACGGGGTGAGCGTCGTACCCGGGTTGGAACTCCGCTCGACGGCCGCTGGGCCGGGACCGGCGTCAGAGGTGCTTGCCGGTGTCCACCGCGCCGAAGACCAGCGTCGGTTTCGCCTCCAGGATCTCGCCCACCCGCTCCGCCTGGGCCTCGACCTCGCCGAGCCGCGCCTCGGTGAGCTTCGCGAACGCCTCGACCCGGATGTCCAGCTTGCGCCCGGAGCGCTTCTGGTGCCACACCCCGGCCACCACCCCGCCCACGGTGAGAACCTGCACCGTCCCGGCCTGGCCGGTGGACAGGGCCCGTTCGGCGGCCTGCCCCGGGTAGACGAGCTCCCGGGGGTGGCTGCCGACCGCGTACGCGTCGAAGTACGGCAGGAGCCGCACCCCGCCGGGCGCGCCCGTTTCGGCGCTGTCGTCCCCGGCGAGCAGGAAGACCGTCGTCCCGTCGCCCGACGGGCTGTCCACCGGCCGGAGTTCTTCGCCCATCGAGGCGAACAGTTCGGCGGCCCACCGGCGCGGGGCGCTCAGCCACTGGGCGAAGTGCTGCGCGCTGGCCGGACCGTAGGAGCGCAGATAGTGCCGGACCACCTCGGCGAGCGCCTTGTCGCCGTCCATCGGCGTGAAGCCGGGCAGCCAGCGGTCCGGGCTGGTGTACGTGACCTTCCGGCCGCGGTTCGGGCCGAAGCACAGCGCGCCGCGGTGCCCGGCGGTGTGCAGGGCCTGCCGCCAGCGCGGCCACATGCCGGTGAAGCCGGGTACGACCGGGTCGCCGGCCCAGTCCCCGAGCCGGGCGACCACCGCGTCGCTCAGCTCGTCGACGGTGGGCGGCTCACCCTCGCGCACGGCGTCCGCGACGGCCTCGACCACGGCATCGGTCTGCGCGGCGTCCATCCGGGCCGCCTTGGGCAGTCCTCCGGGCGGCATCGGAACGGCGGCCAGCGCCCCTGTCCATAAGGGAAGTTCGGCGGCAGGCAGCAGATGCACCGTGCCGCGCGGCCCGAACGTCTTGACCAGGGTGCGGTCCTCCCACAGCGCCCGGCGCACATCCGCGCGGGTCGTCCCGGCCGTCCGCAGGCCGATCGACAGCTCGGCCGCCGACATCACCTGGGCGTGCGCCCCGCACATCGCTCCCACGACCTCCGGCATCCGCTCGGCGGCGGCGGGCACGTCGAGACTGTGCCCGGCCAGCCGGCGCGCGCAAACCTTCCGCCACGACGCCATGGAGTCTTCGGACTGCTTGGTGCCGACCATGTTCGGGGTTCCTCCTCGAAAGCGTACGAGCCCGTCGCGAGCCCGGCCGTGGGCCGCGCGGCCCCGGTGCCAGCCTGCCACGCCGGGGCCGAGCACCTCTCGAGCCGAGGTCGACCGTGACGTACGACGCTGCCTGACGCGGCAAGTCGCCGTGCCCTGCCTGTCATTCGAGGTGATCGCATGTACGGCGCCGAAGCGGCGGAGATCTACGACCAGACCCACAGCGCCCGGGGAAAGGACTTTCTCGCCGAGGCGGAGAACGTACTGGACCGGATTCGGACCAGGACCAAGGCCACCGGGTCCCTGCTCGACGTGGCCTGCGGGACCGGAGCCCATCTGGAGGTGTTCAGCGGGCACTTCGGCCATGTGGAGGGGGTCGACCTCTCCGAGGCGATGCTGGCGGCGGCGCGGAAGCGGCTGCCGGGGGTGTCCGTGTCGGTCGCCGACATGCGGGACTTCGACCTCGGCCGGACGTACGACGTCATCACCTGCCTCTTCGCGTCGGTCGGCTACCTGGCGACGGAGGAGGAACTGACGGCCACGCTGCGCTGCTTCTTTCGCCATCTGGCCCCCGGCGGCGCCGTCGCCGTCGAGCCCTGGTGGTTCCCGGAGACGTTCCTGCCCGGCCATGTCGCCGCCGACGTGGTGGAAGTCGACGGGCGCACCGTCGCCCGGGTCTCGCACACCGTGCGGGACGGCAGCGCGTCCCGCATGGAGGTGCACTACGTGGTGGCGGACAGCGCCGATGGAGTACGGCACTTCACGGAGACGCACCGGGCGACGCTCTTCTCGCGGGAGAGCTACGAGTCGGCGTTCCGTGCCGCCGGCTTCGACGTCGAGTACGTGCCGGGCGTCCAGAACGGCCGCGGACTGTTCCTCGCCGTACGGGACTGACTGACGCCTCCGGGCCACGACAAGGGGGCTGGGTGCCACGTGGCACCCAGCCCCTTCGTCGTACCGGGGAGACTCAGCCGTGGCGCTCCGCACGGGCCAGCATCTCGTCGGCGGCCCGCGCCGCGCCGCCGGCGTCATGCACGTGCTTGCGCATGCGCCCGACGCTCTCGCGCATCTCCTGGTCCGCGTCCACGGCGGTCACCGTGTCACGGACCAGGGCGGCCGTGACCTCGTCGCGGGAGAGCACCGCGCCGAGGTTCAGCCCCGTGATCTGGTGGGCGAGCTGGTCGGTCTCGCCGACCTGCGGGACGACGACCATGGGTGTCCCCGCGTGAAGGGACTGCATGACCGTGCCCCAGCCGCCGTGGCAGACGAACACCCGGGTGTGCGCCAGCACCGCCTGCAACGGCAGCCACTCGTGCACCTCCACATGGCCGGGAAGCGGGCCGAGCGCCGCCCTGTCCACGCCGGGTCCGGTGATCAGCACCGTGTGCCAGGGCAGACCGGCGAACGCCTCGACGCACATCCGGAAGAACTCCGGCTGCGCGTTGAAGCTCGTCCCCAGGGAGATGAGCACCACCGGACGGCCGCTCACGGGCGGCTCCCATCCGCCGGCCCGCAGGTCGTCCCGGCGCAGACACGGCCCGACGAACGCGAACCGGTCGTCGAACATCTCCTGCTGGTACTGGAACTCGCGCGGTACGGAAACCAGACTCAACGCCTGCGGATCGTCGACCAGTTCGTCGAACGACACATCGCTCACCCCGTGCCGCGCCCCGAACTCCCGCAGCTCCCGCTCGATCCGGTCATACGCCTGCGCGCCGACCGCCTCCCGCGGAATGCTCCGGTTCGTCGGCGACACCGAGTAGAACTTCACACCCGGCCGTTCCCACTTGCGGGTCAGAACACCGCCGAGGAACTGCACGGAGATGTCGTACGCCAGCAGGTCCGGCAGATCGTCACCGAAGTACGACTCGACGACCGGGGCCAGCGCCGCGCTCTCCCGCACGTTGCCGAGCAGTACCCGCGCCAGCCAGTCCTCGGCGCCGGCGGGCACGATCTTCTGCGGGTCGACCGACGACGTGTACGGCAGGACCGTCGCGCCGGTGGAAGCGACGAGGTCCGCGTACTCGGCGGTCGCCGCGTACGTGACGCGGTGGCCCCGGCGCACCAGCTCCTCGACGACACCCAGGGTGGGCATCAGGTGGCCGGTCGCCGGGATGTTGAAGAAGGCGAAGTGGCGGCTCACGACAGTCGCACCACGAGGTTGCCGGTGAACTTGCCTCCCAGCAGGTCGATCAGCGCCTGCGGAGCGGCCTCCAGGCCACCCTCCACCAGGGTCTGCGGCAGTACGAAACGGTCCTCGCCCAGCCACTGCGCGAAGTTCGAGTTCCACGCCCAGATCTGCTCGGGCGTGTGGTAGGTCGCGAAGGGGCGGATGGAGATCTGCTTGACGATCGACGTCATGATGTCCAGCCGGGGGAACGCCCCCAGCGAGTCGCCGACCTGACCGGACAGCGCACCGCACAGCGCAAACCGCGCGCCGGGCGACGCGACCTGGACGGCCGCCTCGAACTGCTCGCCGCCCACGGTGTCGAAGAAGACGTCGATGCCGTCCGGAGCCAGTTCGCGCAGCCGGTCCAGGACCGGGCCGTCGTGGTAGTCGAACGCCGCGTCGTAGCCGAGTTCCTTCACCAGGTAGTCGACCTTGGCCTTGCTGCCCGCCGCACCGATGACGCGCTTGGCGCCCCGGCACTTGGCGATCTGACCGGCCAGCGAACCGACACCGCCGGCCGCGCCCGACACGAAGACGGTGTCGCCCTCGCCGACCTCCACGATGTCCACCATGCCGTGGTACGCGGTGGGGCCCTGCGTCAGGTAGTGGACCGGGCTCGGGAACGCCTCCGAGTCCAGCTTGAAGTAGTCGCTCGCGGGACCGGCCGAGTACTCCTTGAACCCGTCCATGCCCTCGACGAGGTCACCGGCCGCCAGATCGGGGCTGTTGGACTTCACCACGACGCCGACCGCCGCACCCCACATCGGGGCACCGGGCTGGTAGCCGGGCATCGGCAGGCTCGGCTCCGGCTTCATCAGGTCCTGCATCACGGCGGCGAGTTGCAGGTACTGGTAGCGGACCAGCACCTCGCCGTCACCGGGCTCGGGCACCTCGGTCTCGGCCAGCTCGAAATTCGCGAGAGTCAGCGATCCGTTCAGGTGAGCGGCGAGCCGCACTTCCTTGGACTTCGCGGGGATCTTTTCGGTGGTCATGGGGCCCTCCTGGTCGTGTGACTAGTCGGCGGACAGCATTCCGCACGCTGCTCGAATCCCGCTCGACCCTCCCGGCCCGGACCCGCGCCGCACCCCGCCGGAGGTAGGCCCGGAACGGTCGAGCGCGTCTCCAGCCGGGCTCATGGCGCTCGCTGGACCGTTCGAGCCGCAGCATCGGGCCAGGACACCACCGACGGCCGATACGGGGGAGGGCGGGGCGAGATGAGCGAGCGGAGTTTCCAGCTCTACGACACGCCCCTGCGCGACGGCAGCCGGCGGAAAGGGCTTCTCCAACGAACTCAAGGCGCACGAACTCGGCTACGGCTACGGCTACAGCTACAGCTTCGAGAGCGCCGACGCCTCCTTCGAGCTGCTGCTGCGCGAGGAACTGGTGGGCGGCCCCACCCGTCGGCGCGCTCGGCACGGCGCTGGACGCGGGGCCCCGGACCGGTTCTTCCCACAGCTCGCCCGGCTGGCGCTGGTCGACTACCGGGTACGGGTTCTCTGCGGCGAAACGGGCAGCGGAGCGGCCGCTCGCGCCCTGATCCAGTTCCACGACGGCGAACCACCGCTGGGGCGCCGTCGGCGTCGACGAGAACACGGTCACCGCCAGCTGGCGTGCCCTGCTGGAGGCCGTCCACTACGTCCTGCTCGATGATGTGCGGCCGGGCCGCGGCGCCGTGCCCCTGGCGACCGCCTGGGCGGGCTGAAACCCTCGAACTCCGGGAGCATGTTGTGCGCGTGGAAGACATCTGGATACGGGGAACCTCTGTGCGGTTGCCGGCCTCGGCGTCCGTCGCCGACGCGGTCGCCTCCGGGGCCTGCTCGCCCCGGGTCGCCGCCGCCACCGGGCTGGAGTCCGTGGCGTACTCACCCGACGAATCGGCCGCGCAAATGGCGGCCCGCGCCGCCCGCCAGGCCCTGGAACGGGCGGGTTCGGGGGCCGAGGACGTCGACCTGATCCTGCACGCCGACACCTACCACCAGGGCCAGGACCTGTGGCCCGTCGCCTCCTACATCCAGCGGGAAGCTCTCGGCAACAGCTGCCCCGCCGTCGAGATCCGGCAGATGTCCAACGGCGGCCTCGCGGCCATGGACCTCGCCACCGCCTACCTCACCGCCGGCCACGGCCACGGCGACGCCCTGCTCACCACCGCCGACCGGTTCTGCGCGCCCGGCATCGACCGGTGGAACACCGACCCGGGCACCCCCTACGCCGACGGGGCGACCGCCCTGGTCCTCTCCCGCCGGGGCGGTTTCGCCGCTCTCAGGTCCCTCGCGCTGCTGGCCGACCCCGAGCTCGAACCACTGCACCGCGGCGACGACCCCTTCACCCCGGCCCCGTTCACCCACCGCATGCCCGTCGACTTCGACGAGGCCAAACGCGCCTTCATCGGCCGCACCGGCATTTCGTACGCCATCACCCGGGCCCACAACGGACAGCAGGCCGTCATCAAACAGGCGCTGGCCGACGCCGGAATGGAACTCGACGAAGCGCGGTGGGTGATCCTGCCACATTTCGGCCGCCGCAGGCTCCAGTCCATTTATTACCGGCCCTTCGGGATCGAACCCGACCGCACCACCTGGGAGTTCAGCCGCACCGTCGGCCATCTCGGCGCGGGCGACCAGTTCGCGAGCCTCGACCATCTCGTCGTCTCCGGCCGTGCCCGGCCCGGCGACCGGGTGGTCCTGGTCAGCGTAGGAGCGGGCTACAGCTGGGGCTGCGCCGTTGTGGAGATCACCGGGCGGCCCGACTGGAGTCCAGTCGGCCTCCAGTAGCCCTCCAGCAGCCCTCCAGTACACCTCTGACACCTTGAATCCGCCGTTCACACGGCCGCACCGAAGGGAAGGTACGCCGTGACGACCGCTATGTCCGACACGTCGGCGACCCATGTCACGGAACACTCCATCACGGTCGCGGCGCCGCCCGCGACCGTCTACGCCCTGATCGCGGACGTCTCCGCCTGGCCCCAGGTCTTCGGGCCCACCGTCCACGTGGAGGTGCTGGAGGAGGCAGACCCGGACCACGGCGGCGAGCAACTCCTGCGCATCTGGGCTCTCGCCAACGACCAGGTACGTACGTGGACCTCACGCCGCGTCCTCGACCCGCCCGCCCGTACCGTCATCTTCCGGCAGGTCGTGTCCGCACCGCCCGTCGCCTCCATGGGCGGCGAATGGCGGGTGGAGCCGACCGAGGACGGGGCGACGACCCGGGTGGTCCTGCTGCATGACTACCGTGCCGTCGACGGCGACCCCGACGCCGAGCAGCTGATCGCACGCGCAGTCGACCGCAACAGCGTGGCCGAACTCTCCGCCCTGAAGAACGCGGCCGAGCTGGGGAAGACCCGCGACGAGCTTCACCTGACCTTCAGCGACTCCGAGACCGTCGACGGCGACGCGGCCGACGTGTACGCGTTCCTGGAGCGCGCCGACCTGTGGCCGCAGCGCCTGCCGCACGTGGCACGCCTCGACCTCGCCGAGGACGAACCGGGCATCCAGCGCATGGACATGGACACCCGCAGCCCGGACGGCTCCCTGCACAACACCACCTCGGTCCGGGTCTGTTTCGAGGACCGGAAGGTGATCGTCTACAAGCAGCTGAGGGTACCGGCCGCGATGAGCGGCCACACCGGACGCTGGGAGATCGAACCCCGCGGCGACGGCACCGTGAAGGCCACCTCCTGGCACACGGTGACCCTTGACCCGGAGGGTGTCCGTACGGCCCTCGGCCCCGAGGCCACCATCGGCGAGGCGCGTGAACTGGTGCGTAAGGCACTGGGGGCCAACAGCTCCACCACGCTGCGCCACGCCAGGCACTTCGCGGAGGAAGCGCGTGCACGAGCGTAATCCGGACCAGCCCGTGACCGTCATCAACCGGTTCGAGGTCAGGGGAGACACCGAGGAGTTCGAGCGCGAGTTCCACGACCACTCCCAATTCCTGCGGCAACGCCATGACTTCGACTTCCTGGTGACGGTGGGACTGGTCGACGACCCGCAGACGTATGTGCATCTGTGGCACTGGCGGAGCCTGCGGGGCTTTCTGGACACGGTGCACGACGACAACTTCGTGGCGCACGTCCGGCGGCTCCGCCCGATGGTGGACGCCGTGGCCGACCAGGCGGTGAGTGTCCAGCGGACGCTGCGCGAGCTGGCCGCGGTCGGCTCGGCCGGCATCGTGCTCGTCAGCGCCCAGGTGCACGGCGATTGCGGCGAGCTGGAGAAGCGGTTCGCGGAACTGAACTCCCGGTGCGACGAGGCAGGTGGCTTTGGCGGCAGCGACCTGCTCCGGTCCACCGTGCGGCCCCTCGCCTACACCGGCCTGTTGTGGTGGCGGGACGCCGAGCACTGCGAGGAGGCTCGGTCCGGTGACGGTTACCTGGCCGCCCTGGCGGCCCTGGGTGAGGTCGCCGAGATCACCACGGAACACGGCCGGCACGTGGCGTACGAGCGCGCGGCGGACTGAGCGGCCCACGCTCCGCTTTCCGTACTAGATGGTTGATCGGCTTTGCAGGCCGTCCAGAGAGTGTCCAGAACCGGTGGTGTTGAAGCCCGTTCAGCCCCGGAGGATCGCCGTGCACACCGATCTGGACGACGGCATCATCCCCTCGCGCAGGACGCGCTCGGCCCCGGTTCCGGTCGGGCGTCTCTTCCCGCGGCTGCTGTCGCAAAGCTCGTAGAACCAGCGGCTGCGGGATGCGGGCGATCTGATGGAGGAGGCCCTGCGCCGGCTGGCGGAACGCACCCCGCCGTCTGTCGATGTGGTACGGGTCCGGGACGGCGCCCCGGTCCGCTGCGGCCCCCCTCGTACACCGGCGTCCAGTGGTGGCGGGACAGCGCGCACTGCGAGCGCGCGCTCGCCTCCGACGCCTACCGGGGAGCGCTCGGCGACCTGTCCGGGCTCGCCGAGGTCACCACCGAACGAAGCCGGCACCTCGCCTACGAACGAGTGATCGGCTGACCGCTCCGCACGGACAGGAGCCGGGGACGACGCGTCCTCGGCTCCTGTCCGTGTCACCCGCGAGGTCCTCTCGAGCGACCCGGCGCACTCTTCCTCCATGGCAGAAGAGACAGGAATAACCGTGCTGCGGGGCGAACCGGACGCGACGGAACTCGCTGCCGTGACCACCGTGCTGCTGGCGCTCCTGCGCCAAGGGGCCACGGCCCCGCAGGAGCCGGGACCGGCCGTGTACGCCGACTGGAGAGTCCGGGGCACCGGCGGACCGGTCCCGGCGTCGTGGTCCGCGCGCGAGCGGAGGGGGACGCTGTGAACAGCCGGCCGAGCTTCATGGAGTCGTTCCACGCCGCCGCCGCCGAGTTTCCCGAACGGGACGCCCTCGTCCTGCTCGAGGAACACGACGGGCAGCTGCGCCCCGAGAGTGTCACCTACGCCGATCTCGGCGCACTGGTGCGTGAGCTCGCCGCCAGGTTGCGGGCCCACACCTCGCCCGGCGACCGCGTGCTCGTCCTGCAGACCTCGCACCGGCTGTTCGCCGCGTCCTTCCTGGCCTGCCTGCACGCCCGGCTCGTCGCCGTACCCGTGCCGCCACCGGGCCACCGCGGCCACCACGACGAACGCGTCGCGGGCATCATCAAGGACGCCGCCGCGAGCTGCGTGCTCACCGAGAGGGCCCACGCCGCGGAGACCTCCCAGCTGCTGGCCCGCACGGGCTACCCGGCGGTCACCTGCCTCCTCGCGGACAACGTGCCGGACGACGCCGTGCCGGACAGCGCGACGGACGCCGCGCCGGGACCTGACGACGTCGCGTACCTCCAGTACACCTCCGGCTCCACCCGCGAACCCCGCGGCGTGATGGTGACGCACGGCAACCTGGTCGCCAACCTGGAGGCCATCCGCCGGGCCCTCGGCACCGGCCCCGGATCCCGGTTCGGCGGCTGGCTGCCGCTCCACCACGACATGGGACTCGTCGGCCAGCTCCTGCACCCCCTGTGGCTGGGCGCGACCACGGTCATGCTCTCGCCGCAGACCTTCGTCAAGAAGCCGTTCCACTGGCTCGACACCATCTCCCGCTACGGGCTCACGGTCAGCGGAGCACCCGACTTCGCGTACGAGCTGTGCCTGCGCCGGATCAACGACTCCCAGCTCGCCAAGCTCGACCTGACCGGCTGGCGCACCGCCGTCAACGGCGGCGAGCCGGTGCACCCCGCCACCCTGCGCGCCTTCGCCGAACGCTTTGCGGCGGCCGGTCTGCGACCCGAGGCACTCACTCCGGCCTACGGGCTCGCGGAGGCGACGCTGCTCGTCTCCGGCGGCCGGCCCGCTCCGCACCCGGCGGACCCCCCGCACCCGGACCGCACCGAGTCCGGCCCCGGCCGGACCGTCCCCTGCGGGTCGCCCGCTTCGGCGGAGGTACGGATCGTCGACCCGCAGACCGGCACGGAACGAGCCGCCGGCCGGATCGGCGAGATATGGGTACGCGGCGACAGCGTGGCCCACGGCTACTGGCGCCGGCCCGCCGAGACCGCCGCGGTCTTCGACGCCCGGCTCGCCGGCCGCAGCGGCTATCTGCGCACCGGCGACCTCGGCATGCTCGACGACGACGGACAGCTCCATGTCACCGGCCGGATCACGGACATGATGGTGATCGCCGGCCGCAACCTGTACCCGCAGGACCTCGAACGCACCGCCCAGCAGGTCAGCGCCCTGTTCGGCCCGGCCACCGTCTTCGCCGTCCCCGGCGAGCGGGAACGCGTCGTCGTCGTCCAGGAACTGCGGGCCCACAGCCACTACGACATCGATCTCGGCTCGCTCGCCGCGACCGTGGAGACCCGTATCGGCGAGGAGTACGAGGTACGCACCAGCGCGCTGCTCTTCGTCCGGCCCGGCACCGTACGCCGGACCACCAGCGGAAAGGTCGAACGCGCCGCGATGCGCCGCATGTTCCTGCGCGGCGAACTCAGCCCGCTGCACCAGCGCGTCGACCATGAGGTGGAGCAGCTCATGGTGTCGGGAGCAGGCGCATGACCGACGTACAGGAGCGCATCGACGCGCTGGAGCGTTCCTTCGGACCGCTCGACGACCCCGCCCATCCGCTCGGCGGCGCCGCCTTCGTCGCGGCCGACGCGGCGGGCCTGCTGCCACCCGCCGCCGAGGCGGTGCTCGACACGTACGGGCTCAACAAGGAGTTCGTGCCCGCCGGTCTCGGCGGCCGGCTGGAGCGCATGGACGAACTCGGCCGCGTACTGCGCCCGGTCTTCCGCCGCGACGCCTCCCTCGGCTTCGGATACGGTCTCAACTGCTTCTTCGCCGCCGTCCCGGTGTGGACGGCCGGGGACCGCGACCAGCGGGAGCTGGCGGCCCGGCTGCTCCTCGGCGGCGACCGGATCGCCGTCGCACGCCACGGAGTGGCCCACGGCAACGACTTCGTACGGGACGAGTTCACCGCGCGACCAGGACCCGACGGTGCTCTGCTGCTCGACGGCAGCAAGACCGGCATCGCCAACGCCTCCCGCGCCCGCGGCCTGGTCGTCTTCGCCCGGACCGGCGCGTCCGGGCTCGCCCGCGGCCACAGCGTGCTGCTCCTGGACCGCGCCGCACTGCCCGCGGACCGCGTCGTCGACCTGGGCCGGCGCGTCACCAACGGTATGCGCGGCGCCGAGTTCGGCGGGCTGGGCATCGACGGTTGCCCGGTCCCGCCGACCGCGCTCGTCGGCGCCGAGGGCGACGGCTACGAACTGTCGCTCCGCTCCTCGCTGGTCATCCGCGGCCTGATTCCGTCGATCGTCCTGGCGGGCGCCGACACCGCGCTGCGCACCGTGGCGGCGTTCGCGGCCCGGCGCAGGTCCGACGGCCGTTCGTCGCTGGACGTGCGGCATGTCCAGGGCGTCCTGACCGGCGCCTTCCTCGACCTGCTGCTCATCGACTGCCTGGCTCTCGTCGCGACCCGGGCGCTGCATCTGCTGCCCAAGCAGATGAGCGTGTACGCGGCGGTCGCCGCCTATCTCGCGCCCAAGCTGACGGCGGAGGCCATGGACGAGATGTCCGCCGTCCTCGGCGAGGCGACCTTCGCGGAGGACGGCGCCTACGCGATGTTCCAGAAGCAGCTGCGGGATCTGCCGGTCACCTCGCTCGGCCACGCGGGCAGCGCGGGACGCCAGGTCAGCATCCTGCCCCAGCTGCCCTTCTTCGCCCAGCACGCCTGGTTCGCCGACCCGGAGGCCCCGGCCGCGCTGTTCCGGCCGCACGAGGGCCTGCCGCCGCTCGACCTGGCCCAGCCCGCGCTGCTCGGCGACGCCGATCCGCTCGCGGCCACGCTGGTGGCCAGCACCGACCTGTTCGAAGCGGCGCAGCTGCCGCTCAGGGGAGGCGACACGGGGGTGCTTCGCTTCCTCACCCGCGCTCTCGCGATCGAACTCAACGATCTGCGCAAGGCGTTCGCCGAAGTACGGCAGGACGACCGCAGGGCGCTGGGCAGCCCGCACAGCCTCGGCCTCGCCGACCGCTACACGCTCGTGCTGGCGGCCGCGGCCTGCCTGGGGGTGTGGCGGGAACAGCAGGCGGCCGGCGACGCGGGCGACCGGTTCCTCGCCGACACCGCCTGGCCGTCCGCCGCGCTCTACCGGCTGTGCCGCCGCCTCGGTCTCGCGCTGCCGGACCGGCCGTTCGCCGCCGAGCAGCGGGTCCTCGCCGAAGTCCTCGCCCGGCTGCACGGCCGGCGCAGCTATGACCTGTACGCGTCCCCGCTGGTCTGAACGGGATGCCCGCCCCCGCCCCAAGGAGCGAGCCGCATGTCCGCACATGAATCCGACCGTCACGGTGCCGCCCACCGTGAATGGCTGCTGGATCACCTCAGCCGGTACCTCGGCCGCCCGGTGGAGGACTCGGTGCCGCTGTCCGAGTACACGCTCGACTCGGTGGCCGCGCTGAGCCTCTACGGCTCCATCGAGGAGGAGTTCGGGCCGATCATCGACCTCTCCGACATCTGGGAGTACTCCACGGTCCGCGCGCTGGCCCGGCACATGGCCTCCCGCGACCTGCGCCGGGCCGACGCCGGGGTGCGGGCGGCCTTCGTCTTCACCGGACAGGGCTTCCGGCACACCGGGATGACATCGCGGCTGTACCTCGACTCCCCGAGCTACCGCGGTCATCTCGACGAGGTGGCCGCCGAGTTGCTCCCGTACCTGGGAATGTCGGTCGTCGACCTGATCCTCAGCGAGGACCCGCGCATCCAGGGGACGGCGCTGGCCCAGCCCGCTCTGTACGCCGTGGAGTACGCGCTCGCCCGTACCCTGGAGGGCTCGGGCGTGGTCCCGGTCGCCGTACTGGGCCATGGCATCGGGGAGTTCGCCGCGGCGGCCGTGGCCGGGGCGCTCGGTCCGGCCGACGCGGCCAGGCTGATCGCGATGCGCGGCGCCTTCATGCAGCTCCTGCCGCCCGGCGGCGGCATGACCGCGGCCTGTGTCTCCCCGCACGAGGCCGCCGAACTGGTTGCGGACAAGCCGCGCGTGGGCATCGGCGCGGTCAACGCCGCCCGGGCGACCGTGCTGACCGGTGAGGTCGCAGGTCTCGAGCAGATCGAGGGCGGCCTGGAGGCCCGGGGCATCAGGTGGCGGCGCCTTCCGGTGGCGCACGCCTTCAACTCGCCGCTCATGGAACCCATGGTGCCCAAGTTCGAGGCGGTGGCCCGCCGGGTGCCGGGCCGGGCCGCCCGGATCCCGTTCTACTCGACCGTGCGCGGAGCGCTCACCACGGAGCCGCTGTACGCCCCGTACTGGACCCGGCAGCTCACCTCGCCCATCAGGTTCGCCGACGCGGCCCGCGACATGCTCGCGCAGCAGACCCCCACACACATCGTCGAGATCGGTCCGCGCCCGGTGCTCACTCCGTATCTGCGGCGGATGGGCAGCCCGCCGTGCGTCTCCGTGTGCCCCCGGCCCGACAGTGATGCCGTGGACCTGGCCGGAGTGATCTCCGCGCTGAACGCGGGGCCGCTGGCCTCCGCACCGGCTGGAGCCTGAGTGGCCGCCCGCATCGGCCGGCCGTTGCCTGCCCTCGGTCCCGCGGGAGCGTGGGATCCGGTCAGGGACGAACTCGCCGCCAAGGGAAGCGTTCTGGTGTACGGGACGATGCCCGGGTGGCTCCCGCGCGGGGAGGCGGGAGCGGCGGACACGGTGCGCCGCCTGCTGGGCCGTGACTGGGTCCGTTACGAGAGTCTGGCCCGGCCGGGGTCGCGGGACCGGTTCGTCGCCTCCCGGCTGTTCCTGCGGTACACGGCGGCCGCGGTGCTGGACACCACACCGGACCTGGTCGATCTGTCCTACCAGCCTGGCGGACGCCCCTATGTCCGTGGCTGCGACCAGATCGACGTCAGCCTCAGCCACACCGAGGAGATGATGGTCGTCGCCGTCACCCGCCGGGGCAGGATCGGTGTCGACGTGGAGCGGGCCGACCGACGGCTGGCGGGCACGGGTTCGGAGTCGCAGGCCTGCACACCGTACGAAAGCGCCCTGCTCGACGCGGGCGGCGAGCAGGCGCGCAACGACACCATGGTGCGGTTGTGGACCCTCAAGGAGGCCTACAGCAAGGCGCTCGGCCAGGGCCTGCGGTTCCGGTTCACCGAGTTCGGCTTCGAGCTCGGCGGGGAGGCCACGCGGCTGGTACGGCCCGACGGCACGCCGGTCGCCGGCGACGACTGGACGTTCGACACCTTCGGGGTCGGCGAACGGTACGTGGTCAGTGCGGCCGTCCATGACACCGGCTTCGGAGACCTGGCGGATCTGTCCGTGGCGACGATGCTGGACGAGGGCCTGTTCGAGACGCTGCTGGGGCGGCCGGAGGCGGGATCACGGGATCCAGCCGGCTTCCTCGGCTATCCGGATCGCGTCGATGCGGTTGCGGGCGCCGAGCTTGCTGACGATGGCACTGAGGTAGTTGCGGACGGTGCCCTTGGACAGGAACAGGCAGCCGGCGATCTCGGCGGCGTCGGCACCCCGGGCGGCGAGCCGTAGCACCTCCAGTTCTCTGGGGGAGAGCGGGTTCTCCGGCGAGTCCCAGGCACTGAGGGCCAGTTGCGGGTCGACGACCCGTCGGCCGGCAGCCACCGAGCGTACCGCTTCGGCGAGTTGCTGAGGCGGTGAGTCCTTCAGGAGAAAGCCGGTGACATGGGCGGACAGCGCCCGTCTCAAGGTGCCCGGGCGGCCCAGGCTGGTGAGGATGAGCGTGCGACAGGACGGAAGCTGTTCGTGCAGGTCAGCGGCAGCGGTAAGGCCGTCCGTGCCGGGCAGGTCGATGTCGATGACGGCCACGTCCGGCCGCGATTCCAGCGCGGCCTTCACAATCATGTCCCCCCGGTCCACGGAGGCGACGACCTCCAGATCCGGTTCCAGCTCCAGCAGTGCGACGAGCGCGCCCCGGATCATGTGCATGTCCTCGGCGAGCAGAATCTTCACGCATAGCATCGGTCCCCCCGTGCTGTTTCAGGTCGTGACGGTCAGGCGGCAACCTTCGCGCCGGGACGAGGATCGGTGTCGCGTGACTCGTCGTCCGCGGTCCTCGGCCGTGTGGGCGCGTACACCTCGAGGTGGAACCTCCCGTTTTCCCGTAGCCCGGCCGTGAGGCGGCCGCCGATCTCCGTGAACCGCTCTCGGAGGTTGTCCAGTCCGCTGCTCGGCAGCCGCCCGGGCGACGGGCCCTTCCCCTCGTGGACCCCGTCGTTGACCAGGCTGAGCAGGACCGTTTCCTCGTCAACGGTGGCGGAGATGCTGCACCTCTGCACCTTACTGTGCCGCAGAATGTTGGTCACACCTTCGCGAAGAGCCGTGGCCAGTACGGTGTCGGTGACCGGGTGCAGCCGGCCGCAGTCGATGTTCACCTCGGCCTGGATGTCGGCGGCGGCCAGGATCTCGACCGCCGAAGTGGCCTCCTCGCGCAGCGACATGTTCCGGTAGCCGTTGGACACCAGGCGTACGTCGGCGAGGGCCTGGCGGGCCACCCCGAGCAGCTCGGCCGTCTCGACGCGCGCCTGGTCGGGGCGCGCGGCGATCAGCCGCTGGATCAGTTCTCCCTTCAGGGCGATGGCGGACAGGCTGTAGCCCAGCAGGTCGTGCAGGTCGCGGGCGAACCTCAGACGCTCCTGCCCGACGGCCATCCTGGCCAGTTCCTCGCGCGTCCGGTGCACTTCGTGGACGAGGTCGGTGAGGCGGCTCAGGCCGTAGATGACGATTCCGCAGAGCATTCCCGCGATCAGGAGGTAACCCGCCTGGGCGACGGGCTGTCCCAGCACCGTCGCGTACGCCGGGATGCTGACGATCACGGCGGCGAAGACCGGCCAGGCGACCCTGGGGCTGAAGGTCAGCAGCACCGAGGCGGCCAGCGGGCCCTCCATGCTGCCCCAGGACAGTCCGAACCAGAACAGGGGCAGATAGGTCAGCAGCGTCTGAAAAGCGAGGACACCGAGCTTGCGCCGCATGCTCCAGGAACGCGCGGAGGGCGCGGAGACCGCGAACTGCACGCCGAAGAGGACCAGGACGAGACCGATGCTGACGGCGAGGCGCGTCGTACTGGCACCGCCCCAGCGCAGCACGTTCAAAATGGTGACCACCGCGTAGCACAGCAGAGCGAGGACGGTGATACCGCGCGCCAGTCGGGGAGCGGGCAGGTCGGTCCGATCCGGCATCGTGGTCTCCTCGAAAGGACTGTGGCTTCTGACGTAGCCTAGTGATCAAAACTCGGGAGAGACCACCGGAAACCGCGATAGTTCTGATTTCAGACGAACAGACAGACGGGGTTCAACTCCTCGTACGCGGTGGCCTGATCACACCACCCCAGCCGCACAGGTACGTCGAAGAGCCGACCGGAACCGAATCGCGCCCAGAAGTGCCGCAATCCGGGAACCAGGACCTTGACCACGGGCAGCCCCACATCCGGCCGCGTCTGGTCGAGCACCAGTAATTCCATGCCCCGCGCACGTACCATCGCCTCGGCCGCCTCGACGTCCGCCCGCAGGTCCGCGCGTGGGATGTAGGGGTAACTCGCGGGTCTTCGGGGGGTCTCGACGGGGTCCGGAAGTAAATACGGCTGGTTTTCGACGGTCTTTGTACACCACCAATCCTGCAATTCCCGCGGCAGCCCGGCCTTTCCTCGCAGCGACTGGCCCGGCGGTACGTCCGGGGGCAGAAGCTGGCACATCTCGGTGACCGCCCGCCGCAGCGCCAGCCGGGGGTCGAAATGCGCCCCGAATCCGAAGGAGACGCGCTGCTCCGAGCCGTCGGTCCGGCGCGACACGGCGGCCATTACCGGAATGGGGAAATCCGCGGTGAGGTCGAGAACCCACAGCGAACGGCCCACCTTCTCGTAGGCGGTACGGGTCCGCGCGAGCCACGGTTCGTCGAAGGCGTCGAGGTCGACCGCCGGACGCCGCAGCCGGTTGTACCACCACAGCGCCACCGCGTCGCGCTCCACCAGCTCGAGGAAGCCCTGTACGACGGCGTCCTCCAGGCTGGAGCCGGCCGCGTTGCCGTTGGAGTCGGCCCACGGTGTCCGCTCGGCGCCGTCCGCGCCGGGACCGAAGTACAGCATCGAGGTGGGGAGCAGCCGCTGCCGCTGCGCGGTGAGCGACCACACCGGGGTCCACTCGCGCCGCGCACCCTCGTCGAAACGAGGCGGGACCGTGTGCATGGACGTGTGGGTGGCGTTCCAGCGCTCACGCTCGCGGTACTGCCGGTCGGCGAAGAGCTGGACGGTGCCGGGGTGCACCGCTTCCTCGCCGAGTCCCGTGAACGAGTCGCGCACGACGGGCTCGTCGCCCTGACGCGTACCGCAGTAGCGCTCCACCGCCTCGCACAGCGCGCCTGCCTCTGCCTCCTGAGGGGTGACCCCCTTGCCTCCACTGTGTCCGCGCAGCCCCTCGGCCCCACGGCCGCGCCACGCCAGATTCCGGCCCGACACCCACCGGTTGAGCCCGTCGGGCGTACCCGGCGCCGGGCGCAGACCCGACACGATGCCGGTGACCGGATCGACCAGATGCCGGTAGCGGTTCAGTACCTCCGAGGCCGACAGCGCACGGTGGTTGCTGCCGCTCCCACTCGCCTTCGGCCGGGACACCGGCACCACCGGGCGCCGCACCCGCGCGGCGACCAGCCCCGCGTCCCCGCACACGGCGCACTGCGGGCGCTTCGCCACCGGGTGATGGCTCGTACTCAGCGTGCGGGTGTCCAGCGTGCACACGGCGCCCTGCCCCGCGTACCGCATCCCGGCCGCCCACTTCTGGGTCTCCAGCACCGTCGCATGCAGCCCCATCATCCGTACGGCCGTCAGCGTCGCCTCCGGCAGCGGCACCGGGCCGGGCAGCCCGAGGGCATGCCGGACCGGTGCCTGCGACGACCGGTGGCCGCGCAGCCGCTGCGCCAGACACGACCAGCAGGGGCCGCCGGGGGAGCCGAACACCGGCCCCACCCACACCTCCGGGCCACCCGGCCGAGCCAGCAGCCACGGCAGGCCCGCGGCCCGGAACCGGGCGTCGACCTCGGCCAGTTCGTGATCGAGGTAGTCGTCGCACAGCACCAGGCCGAACGCGGCGCTCCCGGCGGACGGGGCGAGCGCCAGCCCGGCGGCCACGCACTCCGCGCGGGCCGCCTGGCCGTCCGTCCGCCCGAGCGGCACCACATGCACGGGAGTCGAGCGGACCGCCGACGCGACACTGGGACCGCTGACACCGGCCAGCTCCCAGTACGCCTCGGCGGCCGAATCCGCTTCCGGATCCCGGTAGCCGACGAGATCGGCCCGCGCGAGCTCGGCGATCACCCGGCCGGCGTCCGCCGCCGACAGCGCGGCCGCCGCCTCGGCGATCACCGCCGCCAGCGTCCGCGTTCCGTCCAGCAGCGGCGCCAGCGCCTGGACCTGCTGGCCCCACAGCACGGTGGTGCCGCGCTCCGACAGCAGGTACACCGCTTCACCGGCCACCGCCTCGACCCGCAGGTGCCGCTTGAACCCGACCGGAAGCCCGGCGGGCACCAGATCGGTGACCGTCACGAGCGCTCCGGGATCGGTCCGTGGGTGAAGTTGCAGAACGAGGCGACGGGGGACGGCCCGTGGGTGAAGTTGCAGAACGAGGCGACGGCGCCGCCGGGGCCGTCGAAGTCCTCGAGGAGCAGGCCCGGCAGCCGGCCGGCGGGGTCCTCCAGATAGACCGGCTCGGTGGCCAGGCCGAACTCGGCGAGCACCTGCAACGGGTCGTTGGTGTACCGCTGTGCCAGCTCCGGTTCGAGACCGGTGCGAGCGGTGAGCAGGGCCAGGCGGTGGTCCGCCTGAGCGTCCATGGTCGTACCGGAATCGATGGTGGTCGAGCCGATCATGAGCTTTCGCCTCCTGCGCCGTCGGACGAGATGTCTTCGTCGCCCTGTGGGTCAGGATTCTGCGTTGCGAGTCTTATCGCGGCCCAGTGTCGGGTTCACCAAACCACCATGACATTTTCACGTCCGCCTTCGTGATCGCCGCACTGGGGCCGGGACGCCCCCGGGTGCAAAGCTCGTGGAACGCTCCGGGCCGAAAGCCGGCGTCGTCCGAGTGACGGTGAACCGAGGCAGAGGGGAACGAACGATGGAAATCAACGTACTGGGGCCGCTTGCCGTCGTCGAGCAGGGAATTTCCGTGGTACCCACGGCGGGTAAGCCGCGCCAGATCCTCGCGCTCCTCGCACTGCAGGCGGACCGGGTCGTCACCGTGCCGACGCTGATGGAGGAGATCTGGGGCGAGAACATCCCGCGCAGTGCGGCGACCACACTCCAGACCTACATCCTCCAGCTCCGACGGAAGATCACCGCCGCACTCGACGACCATCCGCACCAGCGGGCCAAGGACGTCCTCGTCACCCAGCACGGCGGTTACCTGCTCCAGGTCCAGCCGGGCCGGGTGGACGCCCAGGAGTTCGCCCGCCTCGCCTCCTCCGGGCGTGACGCGCATGAGGCCGGTGACTACCGGGCCGCATCCGAACTGCTGGGCAGGTCCCTGGACATGTGGCGCGGCCCCGCACTGGTCGACGTCCGCGTCGGCAGCGTGCTGGAGCTGGAGGTGCTGGGCCTCGAGGAGGCCCGGATGGCCGCGCTGGAGCGACGCATCGACGCCAACCTCCACCTGGGCAGGCACACCGAGATCGTGCCCGAGCTGCGGGTCCTGGTCGCCAAGCACCCGATGCACGAGAACTTCTGCGCGCATCTGATGACCGCCCTGCACCGCTCGAACAGCTCCTGGCGGGCCCTGGAGTCGTACCAGCGCCTGCGCACCACCCTGATAGACGAGCTGGGCCTCGAACCGTCGCCCCGGCTGCAGCAGTTGCACCAGGCCGTGCTCTCCGCCGACCCGGCGCTCGACCTGCAGGTGCCGGCGACCGGCTGACGGCCACGGCCCCGATCCCGCCCGGGTCCGCATCCGGACCCGGGCCGGCTCGCGCCTCCTCCACCGCGTTTCGAGGAGGCGTTCCTACGTTCGGTCAATGACGATCCTTGACGAGATCACGGTCAGCGCCGCCGCCCCCGACCTGCGACGGGCCACCGACGAACTGCGCCGCCTCAAGGAAGAGGTGAGTCGCGGACCTGATCCCGCCGCTACCCGGCGGCAGCACGAGAAGGGCAAGCTCACCGCCCAGGAACGCCTGGAACTCCTCTTCGACGAGGGGACGTTCACGGAGATCGAGCCACTGCGCCGCCACCGCGCCACCGGCTTCGGCCTGGAAGACCGCAAGCCGCACGGCGACGGTGTCGTGATCGGCTGGGGCCTCGTCCACGGCCGAACCGTCTTCGCGTACGCGCACGACTTCCGTGTCTTCGCCGGAGCGCTCGGCGAGGCCCACGCCGCCAAGGTGCACAAGATCATGGACCTCGCCGAAGCGGCGGGCGCCCCGCTGGTCAGCCTCAACGACGGTGCGGGCGCCCGTATCCAGGAGGGAGTCACCGCGCTCGCCGGGTACGGCGGGATCTTCCGCCGCAATGTCGCTGCCTCCGGTGTGATCCCGCAGATCAGCGTCATGCTCGGCCCGTGCGCGGGCGGCGCGGCCTACTCGCCCGCCCTCACCGACTTCGTCTTCATGGTCCGCGACACGGCGCAGATGTTCATCACAGGACCGGACGTG
This sequence comes from Streptomyces sp. TRD_SC_5, assembly GCF_056836825.1. Taxonomy (NCBI): domain Bacteria; kingdom Bacillati; phylum Actinomycetota; class Actinomycetes; order Kitasatosporales; family Streptomycetaceae; genus Streptomyces; species Streptomyces sp. TRD_SC_5. The sequence goes on from NZ_JBWZZS010000001.1 coordinate 5,989,988, forward strand.
GTCCAGGCCGTCACCGGGGAGAAGATCACCCACAACGGGCTCGGCGGTGCCGACGTCCACGCCACCACCTCCGGCGTGAGCCACTTCGTCCACGACGACGAGGAATCCTGCCTTGAGGACGTACGGTTCCTCCTCGCTCTGCTGCCCGCGAACAACCGTGAGCTGCCGCCCGCCGTGCGCTGCGACGACCCGGCGGACCGGCGCACCGACGCGCTGACCGACCTCGTGCCGGCCGACTCCGGCCGCTCGTACGACATTCGCGCGGTCATCGAGGAGTTCGCCGACGACGGCGAGTACCTCGAAGTGCACGAGTCCTGGGCGCCGAACGTGGTGTGCGCGCTGGCCCGGCTCGACGGGCACCCGGTGGGCATCGTCGCCAACCAGCCCGCCTCGCTGGCCGGCGTCCTCGACATCAACGCCTCGGAGAAGGCCGCCCGGTTCGTCTCCACCTGCGACTCCTTCAACATCCCGCTCGTCACCCTCGTCGACGTCCCCGGATTCCTGCCCGGCGTCGACCAGGAGCACAACGGCATCATCCGGCACGGCGCCAAGCTGCTGTACGCGTACTGCAACGCCACCGTGCCCCGGATCTCCCTCGTCCTGCGCAAGGCCTACGGCGGCGCGTACATCGTCATGGACTCGCGCTCGATCGGCGCGGACCTGTCCTTCGCCTGGCCCACCAACGAGATCGCCGTGATGGGCGCCGAGGGCGCGGCCAATGTCATCTTCCGCCGCGAGATCGCGGCCTCCGATGACCCGGAAGCGGTCCGCGCCGCGCGCATCGACGAGTACCGCTCCGAGCTCATGCACCCGTACTACGCGGCCGAACGCGGACTCGTCGACGATGTCATCGACCCCGGCGAAACCCGGAGTCTGCTCATCCGTTCCTTGGCGGTACTGCGGACGAAACGGGCCGAAGTGCCCGCGCGCAAGCATGGAAATGTGCCGACGTAGTGGGCCTTTCGGCAGTTCCACGCTCACGCGAGCCACGGTCGAGAGCACACACGTTCCATGGCTGCACCGGAGAACGGGGGCACGCCATGAGCGAGCCGCCGGCCCGGTACCCGGCCGGCCGGGGCGGGGAGGATCCGACCCTGAACCGCCCCGGCCGTCGCATCGATTCAGGAGCGTCACGGACGAAGGGATCGACAGTGACCCCCACAGTTCCATCCGGCTGGTGCGCTGCGACGCACCCGGCCCCGTCGAAGGCCAGGTAGCCCATGCGCAGAGTCGCCATCACCGGCCTGGGCGTCGTGGCGCCGGGCGGGGTCGGTGTCAAGGAGTACTGGGACCTGCTCACGGCGGGCCGCACCGCCACACGCAGGATCAGCTTCTACGACCCCTCACCGTTCCGCTCCCAGGTCGCCGCCGAGTGCGATTTCGACCCGCGGGCCGCGGGTCTCTCCCACCAGGAGATCCGCCGGCTCGACCGCGCCGCGCAGTTCGCGGTGGTCTCCACCCGCGAGGCTCTCGCCGACAGCGGGCTCGACACCTCGGTGCTCGATCCCGGACGCATCGGCACCTCGCTCGGCAGTGCGGTCGGCTGCACCACAAGCCTGGAGCGGGAGTACGTCGTCGTCAGCGACGGCGGACGCAAGTGGAACGTCGACCACGAGTACGCGGTCCCCGAGCTGTACCGGCACTTCGTGCCCAGCTCGATGGCCGCCGAGGTCGGGTACGCGGCCGGGGCGGAAGGCCCCGCTGCGGTCGTCTCCACCGGCTGCACCTCCGGCCTCGACTCGCTGGGCCACGCGGTGGAGCTCATCCGCGAGGGCACCGCCGACGTCATGATCGCGGGCGCCACCGAGGCGCCGATCTCGCCGATCACCTCGGCCTGCTTCGACGCCATCCACGCCACCACCCCGCGCAACGACACACCGGAAAGCGCGTGCCGGCCCTTCGACCGCACCCGCAGCGGGCTGGTGCTCGGCGAGGGCGCGGCGATCCTCGTCCTGGAGGAGCTGGAGAGCGCCCGCCGCCGGGGCGCGCACATCTACGCGGAGATCGCGGGCTTCGCCTCCCGCTGCAACGCCTTCCACATGACCGGCCTCAAGCCGGACGGGCGCGAGATGTCCGAGGCGATCGACGTCGCACTCGCCGAGGCCCGGCTCGCCGGCGACACCATCGGCTACATCAACGCCCATGGCTCCGGCACGAAGATGAACGACCGCCATGAGACCGGCGCCTTCAAGCGCAGCCTCGGCGACCACGCGTACCGCACGCCCATCAGCTCCATCAAATCAATGATCGGTCACTCCCTCGGAGCCATCGGCTCCCTGGAGATCGCGGCCTGCGCCCTGGCGATGGAGCACGGCGTACTGCCGCCCACCGCCAACCTGCACGAGCCGGACCCCGAACTCGACCTCGACTACATCCCGCTGACGGCCCGTGAGGCCAGGCCCGACGTGGTCCTCAGCGTCGGCAGCGGCTTCGGCGGCTTCCAGAGCGCCATGGTGCTGGCCCGTCCGGAAAGGAGCGTCGTATGAGCAGGACCGCCGTGGTGACCGGCCTGGGTGTGGTCGCGCCCAACGGCCTGGGCACCGAGAAGTACTGGAAGGCCACCGTGGCCGGTGAGTCCGGGCTCGGCCCGGTCACCCGCTTCGACGCCACTCAGTACCCGTCGCGGATCGCCGGCGAGGTGTCCGACTACGTCGCCGAGGAGCACATCCCGAGCCGGCTCATGCCGCAGACCGACCACATGACGCGCCTCGCGCTGACTGCCGCGGACTGGGCCCTGGCCGACGCCGGTATCGACACCGACGAACTCCCGGAGTACGGCATCGGCGTGGTCACCTCGGCCTCCGGAGGGGCCGTCGAATTCGGCCAGCGCGAGCTGCAGAACCTCTGGAGCCAGGGCAAGGAGTACGTCAGCGCGTACCAGTCGTTCGCCTGGTTCTACGCCGTCAACACCGGCCAGATCTCCATCCGGCACAAGCTGCGCGGGCCCAGCGGGGTGCTGCTCACCGAACAGGCCGGCGGCATCGACGCGATCGGGCAGGCCCGCCGCCATGTCCGCAAGGGATTTCCCGCCGTGATCTCCGGTGGCGTGGACGCGGCCATCTGCCCCTGGGGCTGGGTGCCGCAGATCGCCTCCGGGCTGATGAGCACGGAGAACGACCCTGACCGCGCCTACCTGCCGTTCTCCTCCGAGGCGGGTGGTTACGTGCCGGGCGAGGGCGGTGCGATCCTGCTCGTCGAGGACGCCGAATCGGCCCGCGACCGAGGCGCGGCCCGGATCTACGGCGAGATCGCCGGCTACGCGGCGACGCTCGACCCGGCCCCGGGCTCCGGCCGGCCGCCCGGTCTGCGCAGGGCCATGGAGAACGCCCTGGCCGACGCCGGCGTCACGGCCGCCGGCATCGACGTCGTCTTCGCCGACGCGGCGGGAGTCGCCGAGCACGACCGGGCCGAGGCCGAGGCGCTGGCCGCCGTCTTCGGCCCCCGCGGCGTCCCCGTCACCGCGCCCAAGACGATGACGGGACGCCTGCTCGCCGGGGGAGCGGCACTGGACGTGGCGAACGCGTTGCTCGCACTGCGCGACGGCGTGATCCCGCCCACCGTCAACGTCGGCGAACCGGCACCCGGACACCACCTCGACCTGGTCACCGAGGCCCGCGGGGCCGACCTGCGCACCGCGCTCGTGCTCGCCCGCGGTCACGGCGGCTTCAACGCCGCCCTGGTCGTACGCCGCGTCTGACCCCTAATCGCCCCCCGAAAGCACCGCAAATCAACAGGTTCGACCGAGAGGACGCCCCACCATGACCACCACGAGTACCACGAGCACCCACACCATCGTCACCCTGACCGACCTGACCCGCATGCTGCGCGAGAGCGCGGGCGAGGAGGAGGGCGTCGACCTGGACGGCGACGTCATCGACACCCCGTTCATGGACCTCGGTTACGACTCGCTGGCCCTGCTCCAGGTCATCGGCCAGATCCAGCGCGAGTACGGCATCGAGATCCCGGACGACGCCGTGGTCGACGCCGAGACCCCGGGGGCGCTGCTCGCCCTCGTCAACTCCGGCCGGGAAGCGACTGCCTGAGCCGGCTCCAGCCGCGGTCGCCCCGCCCAACATCCCCCGTGGGCGGGGCGGCCGCCCCCCACCTTCCGCCCCCCACCTTCCATCCCCCACCTCCCCCACACGACAACGCATGGAGGCAACCATGTCGCTCACGTCGTCCAGCGCGGTGGTCCGAAGGCTGGTCGTCAGCCCCGGCGCCGCGCAGTCGCAGCAGGTCGCGGCATCCCCGGCGGGCGTCTCGGCGGTGCTGCGCGCCTTCGGCCGCCCGCTCGAACAGCTCCCGGCGCGCACCGTCGTCTACATCGGCGCCGCCATCTCCGAACTTAATCCCGAACACGAGGGATTCACCGTTCGCACCGTGCCGGGCCTCGGCCGCGCCCTGCGCCTCGCCCACCGCGAACTCCACGACGGCACCACCGACTTCGCCCTCGTCGCCGGGTTCGGCGAGCCGGACCCGCAGACCATCACGGTCCACGCGGTCAAGCGGGCCGCCGAAGCCGTCGCCGACGCCGATGCCGTAGTCGGCGTACTCGACCTGGCCGGCGGCACCGAGGACGACATCCCGCCCCTGCGTCCCCTCCAGCACGGACGCCGCGTCACCGACCCCGAACGCCACCGGCTGCTGCTCTGGTCGGGCCGGGACCCCCAGGACGAGGTCCGCGTCCGCGACGAACTGGGCTCACTGCTCGACGGACTGCCCGGTGAGGCGTTCCCCGCTCTGCCCACCGCCCTTCCCTGCGGCGCGGCCCCCGGCCCGGTGCGGGGCGCCGCCGTCGCCGTCTCGGTGCCCGCCGCCGGAGCCGTACGGAAGGCAAGGGCCGTACGCGCCGACCGGCCGCGACCCGTTGCCCTGCTCTTCCCCGGCCAGGGCTCCCAGCATCCCGGCATGGCCGCCGGCCTCTACCGCCGCGAGCCGGTCTTCACCGCGGCCGTCGACGCCGCCTTCTCCCACATGGGCCAGGAGGGCCCCCTGATCCGCGAGGACTGGCTGACCACCGGCGAGCCCCGGGTCCCGATCGACGACGTACGCCGCGCCCAGCCGCTGCTGTTCGCGATCGACTACGCACTCGGCCGGCTCGTCCTCAGCTGGGGCGTGCGTCCGGTCGCGCTGCTCGGCCACAGCGCCGGCGAACTGGTCGCGGCGACCCTGGCCGGGGTGGTCTCCCTGCCCGACGCGGTCGCCATGGTGAGCGCCCGCGTGCGGGAGGCGGTGAAGATCCCGGCGGGCGGCATGCTGGCCGTCGGCGCGAGCGAGGAGCAGGTACGCCCGTACCTGACCGACGAGGTCACCATCGCGGCGGTCAACGCCGCCCAGCAGGTCATGCTCGCCGGCTCGGCCGCTCCGCTGGCCGCCGTCGAAGCCCGGCTCAGGGCGGACGCCTTGACCGTGGTCACGGTCCCTGCCACCAGCCCGTTCCACTCCCCGGCGATGGCCCCCGCCTCCGAGCTCCTGGAGAGCGACTACAGCCGGATCCCGCTGTCCGAGCCGCGACTGAACCTCTACTCCGGTTACACCGGCGCCCTCATGCGCGCCGAAGAGGCTCTCAGCCCGCGCTTCTGGGCCCGCCAGGTCACCGACACCGTGTACTTCCGGTCCGCGTTGGAGGAACTCCTCGCGATCGAGGACGTCCTGCTGATCGAGGCGGGGCCGCGCCAGACGCTCACCGCCTTCGCGCGCAGGCACCGCGCGGTCCGCCTCGGAGCGAGCGCGGCGGCTCCGCTGCTGCCGGCCCGCCGGGGTACCGGTGAAGCCGACCGCCAGTCGGTCCTGACGGCGGCCGCCCGTATCTGGACCGAGGGCCACGACCTCGATCCGGACGCCCTCGCCCGCCTCTGGACGTGGAGCGACGAGGACTCCACCGCTGCTGCCGGGCGCCGGGACCCGGCCCCCGCCCTGCGCCGATGAGGACACTGAACCGAATGCTGAAGGGGTTCTACGGGGCCATGGTCGCAGCGGGCTGGATGTCGCTGGGCATCGCCATGCCCCCACCCGTCGAGCCCCGCCGCCCCTTGCACCCGCCGCCCCCGGGCTACCCGGAGCGACTGCGTCCCGACATACCGCTCAGCAGCACGGAAAGAGCGCTGGAACGCCAGCTGATGGAGCCGACGAGGAAGCGGGAGTGAAACGGCCTACGTGCTCCCGCGCGGTGCGGACCCGGTGCTGCCCCGCGCGGGCCGACGAGTTCGCGTGGCACCGCGCCCTCGGGGGTCAGCCCTGGGTCTCCTGCGGTTTCGCCTCGACTTTCCGCATACTCTGGTCTTTCAGTTCGGTGCGGGCTTCTGTGCGATGGCCGCGGGCGATGTAGTCACGTACCACCGCCTCGATGGCGTCCTGGGGCGAACCGACCCCGGCCAGAACCATCACTTCAACCACCAGCTCGGCATCGAGACTGATGTTGACCTTGGCCACAGACGCCCCCTTCGACACGGATCTGGAACTCTAACGCAGTCACCTCGGCCGCCGCAGTGGTTCGAGGCCGGCTGAGAAGCGCGCCACCTACTCCTCCCCGTCCAGGGTGATGACTACCTTGATGTCGTCGTCCTGCGCGGTGAACGCCTCGGCTGCGCGTTCCAGCGGCACCCGCCTGCTGATCATCCGTTCCAGCCAGGTGTGATCGGCCCGGGCCAGCGCGTCCGCGGCCAGCCCGTAGTGCCGCAGGTTGGCGTTCACCGATCCCACGACCGCATCGTTCTCCAGTACGAGTTCGCGGTTGAGGCTGCCGGCGTCGATCGTGAGCCGCCGGCCCCTGGGGGAGACGCCTGTCAGGCAGACGATGCCGTAGGCGGCGGTTCCCGCGATGGCCTCGAAAACCAGGTGGCTGACGCCGGTGGCCTCGATGATGATGTCGGGCCGGACGCCGGCGACCACCTGGTCGACGCCGTCGGTGTGGTAACTCGCCCCGAGGTCGGCGACGAGGGCCGGCTTGGGCCCGCTGGTGACCTGGTCCAGCACGTGCACGTCCAGGCCTCTTTGTGTCCCGAGCAACGCTGCCAGCAGCCCGATGGGACCCGCGCCGGTCACCAGCACGCGCTGCGGCTCGAACCAGGCCCGCGCGCCGACCCTCTCCACCTGCTCCCACGCCTTGGCGACCACGGTGGTGGGTTCCATCAGCATTCCGACGCGTTCCAGCCTCGGGTCGAGCTTGACGGCATAGTCACATTCCACGGTCCAGGACTGCGAGGCGTAGCCGTCGCGTTCCTTGATGCCCCGCTCGGTGTAGCGGCCGTTGCGGCACATGTCGAACTCCCCGTGCGCGCACGCCGGACACGGCTCGGGGTCGGGCCGGCGTACCACCCCCACCACCAGGTCACCGGTCTGGAACCCGCTGTTCCCTGGTGCCCGGCGCACCCGGCCCAGCGACTCGTGGCCCAGGACGAGCCGGTCCCGGCCCGGCGGGGCCCACCCGTACTCACCTGCGGCGATCTCCTTGTCCGTGCCGCACACGCCGACCGCCAGGCCGTCCACGAGCATTTCGCCCTCGGCGGGCACGGGATCGGATACGTCGCTCAATTCCAGCGAGCCCGAGTGCATCGGCCGGACGGTTACCGCGCGCATGGCCTGTCCTTTCTGTCGGGAACACCTGGTTCCGCGGCCGCCGTGGTGTCGTCGTAGACCAGCAGACCGTCGGAGCGCAGGCGCAGCCCCGGCGTGGGTGGATGAGGAACGAGCCGCCCGTCGTGCATCAGGTGATGTACGGGTACATGGCGGGCCACGGCGGCGAAATCGGCGATCAACCGGCGGTGGCAGCGCCACCAGAGAGCCTCGCCGCACATCACCGCCGTCCGGCAACGGGAGGCTCCTTCGAGCAGCCGGTCCATGGCGGCCACGAAAATCGGATCCCGGGTGTGGGCGGCGTACCCCCGGAACGAGGAGTTGCGCCAGATGACGTCGGGCGAGTCGGGCGGCGCCTTCCGGAAACCGCCCAGAGCCTGTTCCCACCGGTAGGCGATTCCAGCTTCGGGCATCCATCGCGCGAGGCGGTCCCGGCCGAGATCGGGGTTACGGCGGCTGCCAGGTCCGATGCGCACATCGACCACCGACTTCACATCGGCACCCTGCAGCAGTTCGACCAGACGCTCACGCTCCGCCGTGCTGTGGCCGAAGGTGATCAGGCTCGGTCCGTGCACGCTCAACGCCCTCTCTTCTCCGCTCAGGACCCGCTTCCGTACCTCGAGTCTTCCCTTCGCCCACGGGATCTGCCACAACAGGCCGGGGGCACACCTCTGCCTTCCGCGCAGGCACCGAAGCGGTCGGTCCGGTCGGTCCGGTCGGTCCGACGTCGCCGGCAGAGCCGACCCCGAGCCCATTCACCGCATACCCGACAGATACAGTCAGACTGCGCCGACCGAACCACGACACGTGCGCCAGGGCGAGCCACCTGTCGATCACAGTGCTCCGCGCAGCTCACCCGCCCTCGCTCCGCCCCTGTCCGGCCATCGGCCGCCTGCCCCGGAAACGCCATCACATGAGCATCGACGCTGACCTGCGTCCCGAACCCGCCCGCGCCGGCCCTGAGGCGCTCCGCCGACGCAAGGGGAAGGCCGCGGGTCCTGCTCCGGCGCGCCCCACGCCTGCGGCCGCCTTCCACAGCGTGAGCGCCGCGACAGCCATCCTGCTGGGCCTCGCCGCTATCGGCGCGGTCATCCACGAACCGGTACTGATACCGCCGCTCGCCGCCAGCGCGGCCCTCGTGCACAGCGCCCCCACCCTCCCGCTGGCCCAGCCCCGCAGCGTCGTCATGGGCCACCTCCTGGGCGCCGCCGTCGGCTACGGCGTCCTCGCGGCCGCAGGCAGCAGCGCATGGGCAGCGGCCGTGGCGGCCGGCGTCACGCTGGCCCTGATGACGGCCGCGCGTACCCCGCACTCACCCGCCTGCGCCACCGCCGTCGTCATCGTGCTCCAGACTCCCGCACCCGCCCGGTTCGTCCCCCTCCTGCTCGGCGCCACCGTCCTCCTCGTCCTGGCGGAATTCGCCGCCTCCCGCATCCGCCGCACGGCACCGAAGTACCCCGCCTACTGGTAAGAAGTCGACGCCCCCTGACGCGGCACGCACGCAAGCCGCTCGCCGGCAGCGCCAACTCCCGCACCCGGCAGCATGGTTCGACTCGGGACCGGCTCTTGTAGAAGTCTACGAAGAGCCGGTCTCAGCCTGCGGACTTTTCATGTCTTCCACCCCTAACCGATTCCGCTCGGTTGGCTGTGTACTCCTCACACAAGTTGCAACGAAGCAAGGGATGAGGGGCGTGGACTTACTCCGACCCGCCGCATGGGCGGAAGCGCTGGATGCGAGCGGGGAAACTTCCACTCGAGCGACACCAACATCGTTGACGCGGGGTCGAGTTCGGCTTCCCGTCACGACCCGGGACTACCACCACCCCCAGACGTACGCCAGTTGGACTGTGCGCAGGACGTCGGCAAGGCGGGTGGTTCCGCGCAGGGGCGGGACATGCCACCGATGGCGGTGAATGTCATCGAAATGACCCACACCCCGGCCGCACCGGAGCGCATTGTCGGCGTCGAGCCGCAATGACCCGCGGGGCGCCACTTGTTGCCCCGGGCGCGGTGTCCCGCAGGGGGAGAGCATCCGGGGATTCCCTACCGTTTTCGAAGAAGGAGCGACCGTGACCGCAAACACCCAGGAAACCAGCATCCAGGATTTCGAGCGCGTCTGGATGGAAGAGGCGATCAGATTGGCCACCAACAGCGTGACGAACGGCGGCGGTCCGTTCGGCGCACTGGTCGCCAAGGATGGCGAGGTTGTCGCGATCGGGAACAACCAGGTCACCGCGACCCTGGACCCGGTGGCGCACGCCGAGGTGAGCGCGATGCGTGCCGCCTGCAAGCGACTGGACGCCTTCTCGCTCGAGGGCTGCGTCCTGGTCACTTCGTGTGAGCCGTGTCCGATGTGCCTTTCCTCCGCACTGTGGGCGCGAGTCGACCGGATCGTCTACGCCGCCGATCGGCACGATGCCGCGGTGGCCGGTTTCGACGACCGCAAGTTCTACGACCTGTTCGAAAAGAAGCCCGCGTCGATGTGGCCGATGCCGGTCGAGCGGCTGGACCTGCCGAACCGTACGGCGCCGTTCGACGCGTGGCTGGCCAAATCCGACCGCATCGACTACTGAGCAGCGGGTTCACCGCTGGGTCTGCGCTGTACAGCAGGCGGCCACCGCTTGATCTTCGCTTGTTCACACCACGAGATGATCACCGGTGGTCGCTCCGCAGAGGGTCGACGGTCCTCGACGGTGGTGGACCCGTGCATGCCGCTGTTACGGCACGGGAGCGCTCCCAAGTAAACCGTGCAACTGGCCTTGCCACGGCACCAGGACGCCCCTACAGTCCCAGCCGATGGAGATGGGAGCGCTCCCAAGAGCGTTTCGGCCAAGTTGAACCCTCCACCGACGGAAGGGCAGCATCCAATGAGGCGGTTACGAAGAGAAACACGGCGTCTGCGAACGCTGGTTGCCGCGGTCATCACCGCAGGACTCATATCGGTGGGCGGCCTCGCGGGCGCAACGACGGCCCAGGCCGCCCCAGTGGTCGAAGAGGGCGCGAGCGGCGCCGCCGCGGCCAGTGACGACTGGCTGCACACCAAGGGCAACAAGATCGTCGATGCGAACGGTGACGAGGTCTGGCTCACCGGCGCCAACTGGTTCGGCTTCAACGCCTCCGAGCGGGTCTTCCACGGACTGTGGTCCGGCAACATCACCGGCATCACCAAATCCATGGCCGACCGCGGCATCAACATGGTCCGGGTGCCGATCTCGACGCAGCTCCTGCTGGAGTGGAAGAACGGCCAGGCGACCGTCCCGTCCGGCGTCAACAACCATGCCAACCCCGAGATCGCCGGCAAGACCTCACTGGAGGTCTTCGACTACTGGCTGAGCCTGTGCGAGCAGTACGGCATCAAGGTGATGCTCGATGTGCACAGCGCGGAAGCCGACAACTCCGGTCACAACTACCCGGTGTGGTGGAAGGGCGCCATCACGACCGAGCAGTTCTACGCCGCGTGGGAATGGGTGACAGCCCGCTACAAGGCCGACGACACCCTCGTCGCCATGGACATCAAGAACGAGCCGCACGGCAAGGCGAACGAGCCCACCCGTGCCAAGTGGGACGGCTCCACCGACCAGGACAACTTCAAGTACGCCTGTGAGACCGCGGGCAAGCGGATCCTGGCCATCAACCCGAACGTCCTGGTGCTGTGCGAAGGCATCGAGGTGTACCCCAAGGCCGGTGTGAGCTGGACCTCCACCACCCCGGCCGACTACCACTCCACCTGGTGGGGCGGCAACCTGCGCGGCGTACGCGACCACCCGGTCGACCTCGGCGCCAACAGCGACCAGCTCGTGTACTCCCCGCACGACTACGGACCGCTCGTGTACGCCCAGCCCTGGTTCACCGGCACCTGGGACCGCACCACCCTTGAACGGGACGTCTGGGATCCCAACTGGCTCTACCTGCACAAGGAGAACAAGTCGCCGCTCCTCATCGGCGAATGGGGCGGCTTCCTCGACGGCGGACCGAACGAGAAGTGGATGAAGGCGCTGCGCGATCTCATCGTGGAGAACCGCATGCACCAGACCTTCTGGTGCATGAACCCCAACTCCGGTGACACGGGCGGCCTGCTGCTCGGTGACTGGAAGTCGTGGGACGAGCAGAAGTACGCCCTGCTGAAGCCAGCCCTGTGGCAGCACGGCGGCAAGTTCGTCAGCCTCGACCACGAGGTCCCGCTCGGTGGCACCGGGAGCACCACGGGCATCAGCCTGACCGACGTGTACGGAGGCGGGGAGCCCGACCCGACCGACACCACCGCCCCCACCGTGCCGGCCGGGCTCAACTCCACCGCCACGACGGCGAACAGCGTGTCCCTGTCGTGGTCGGCTTCGACGGACAACGTGCGCGTGACCGGTTACGACGTCTACCGGGGCACGGCCAAGGTGAACGCCACACCCGTGACCGGTACGTCGTTCACCGACACGGGCCTGGCTGCCTCGACCGCGTACAGCTACACCGTGCGGGCACGGGACGCGGCGGGCAACGTGTCGGCGTCGTCAGCGGGGTTGAGCGTGACGACCCGGGCCCAAGACGGTGGTGGCGGCGATCCGTCGGGCGCGGTGAAGGTCCGGTACAAGAACAATGACAGCTCCGCCACGGACAACGCCATCCGCCCGGGGCTCCAGGTCGCCAACACCGGATCCACCCCCCTCGACCTGAGCACGGTGTCGGTTCGCTACTACTTCACCCGGGACGGCGGGGCGCCCTCCGTCAGCGCGTGGTGCGACTACGCGGCGGTCGGGTGCGCGCAGGTGAAACTGAGGGTCGTCCCACTGACCACGCCCCTCACGGGCGCGGACGCCTACCTGGAGGTGACGTTCGCCGGCGGCTCCCTCGCGGCGGGCAAGGACACCGGTGACATCCAGCTCCGGATGAGCAAGTCGGACTGGTCGAACTTCAACGAGGCCAACGACTACAGCCGTTCGGCGGCGACAACCGCGTACGCCGATGCCCCCGCCGTCCCCGCGTACACCGGCACCACCCTGGCCTGGGGCGCACCACCCGCCTGAACGGTGGACTGTTCGGGCGCGCCGACCGCCCCGGCGGGGCAGTCGGCGTACCGCTCACCTGCAAGGTCACCGCGTCGTGGGGCGGTGGATTCACCACCGACCTCGCGGTGAAGAACACCGGCGCCACCGCGATCGGCGGCTGGAAGCTCGGCTTCGCCTTCAAGGGCACCGAGAAGGTCACCACCGCCACCAACGTCGCCCACAACGCCGCCATTCCGGCGGGTGGCACCGTGTCCTTCGGATTCCAGGGCTCCGGTGTGCCTGCCGGCAGGTGGGGCAGCGGCGTCGCGACGGCCTCAGAGAGGCGAGACGTCGAGGCCGGGCAGGTCGGCCGGTGCCGGGCAGATCCTGCGGCCGTAGTGGTCGAAGACGTACAGATGCGCGAGGTCGACGAGGAGCGGAACCTGCGTGCCGCTCCGCAGCCGCATGTCCGGACCGGTACGGACGACCAGGTCGCTCGCCCCGAGCGTGGGGCGCTCCGAGTCGTGCGCGGTGCCCCCGGGCGGCGCCGCGACGTCCGGTTCGTCGAGGACCACGACCGGTCCCGCGACGTGCTGCGCCGCCCGCTCCCTCAGCCGGGACAGCATGCCCGGCGCCGGAGTGCCCCGGCGGCGACGTACGGCAGGTCGCGGCCGCGGTGACTCCAGATCCGGTACGACGGCGGGCTGCGAGCCGGTGTTGAGGTGTACGAGTGCCTCGTGCCCCTGGTACTCCATGTGCTCGACCAGACCGCTGATCGCGACCTCACCGGGGCGGGCCTCACTGGGCGTGGCGATTCGTACGGCCTCCGAGCGCAGCCCGACGATGATCCGTCTGCCCTGCTGGATGCGGAGCAACTGGTGGTCCGGGCTGAGGGGCTCGGGAAGGCGCAGCCGCTGCGCGCCGAGAGCGATCGACATCGCGCCCTCCAGCGGCGCGTGCACGACGGCCTGGAGGAGGTTGATGCGCGGGGTGCCGATGAACGCGGCGACGAAGACGTTCTCCGGCAGCCCGTAGGCGTCCCGGGGGTGGCTGAGCTGCTGGAGCACGCCGCCGCGCATGACCGCGACCCGGTCGCCGAGTGACATCGCCTCGGACTGATCGTGCGTGACGTACACGGTTGTTACGCCCAGTTCGCGGGTGAGGTGCGCGATCTCGGAGCGCAGACGGCTGCGCAGCTTCGCGTCGAGATTGGACAGCGGCTCGTCCATCAGGAAGACGGTGGGCCGCCGGGAGATGGCCCGTCCCATCGCGACGCGCTGCCGCTCACCGCCGGAGAGCTGACCGGGGTAGCGGTCGAGGATGTCCTCGATGCCGAGCATCCGGGGGGTGGCCTCGACGCGTGGGCCGGAGTCCTCTCCGGGGGCCTCGAAACGCAGGGGGAAGCCGATGTTGTCGCGGCTGGTCATGTTCGGATAAAGGGCGAAGTTCTGGAAGACCATGGCCATGCCGCGCTGCCCCGGCGGCAGGTGATTGGCGTACTCGCCGTCGAGGAACAGATCGCCCGCGGTGATGTCCTCAAGTCCGGCGATCATGCGAAGGACAGTTGACTTTCCGCATCCGGAAGGGCCGAGCAGCACGAGGAACTCGCCGGGGGCGATGTCGAGGGAGACGCGGTCGACGGCGCGAACGGCCCGGTCGTACGTCTTGGAAACGCTGTGCAGGGAGATTGAGCCAGACATGGGGTTCCGCCCAGGGCGATTCAGCGCGACGGCTGCGGCCAGAAGTGACAACTGGGCACGCAACGTAGCCTGCTACTGGTCAGTCAGGAATGGCCTGGCCCGAAACACTCATGACGCTGAGCACGCGATCCGTCGCCCGGCTGCAGGGGAAAGCGACGATCCTCGTCCGATGTCTTGACGCGGCATCTGCGACCTTCGACATTGGGAGCGCTCCCAAAGTCACTCCCACCGCACCCGTAACTCGCCATGTCTCAGGCTCCGCGAACCTCCCTACTCCCCGCTGGAGGACCCGGCGTGTCGCATCCTCAGCCTCCCCTTTCCCGTACGACTCGGCGTCGCAGACGCTCGGCGCCGGGTGTCGCAGCCCTGGCTGCTCTCGCCGGCCTGCTGGCCGGCACGGTGGTCGCCTCACCCGCCGCTGTACCCGCCGTCGCCGCCGAACCGGCCGACGAAACACCCGAACTCATCGCCAACGGCGACTTCTCCGAGGGCACCGCCCCCTGGTGGTGGACCGGCAACAGTCCCGCCGCGGTCGTGGACGGGCGCCTGTGCGCCGATGTCCCGGCGGGCACAGCCAACCCGTGGGACGCCATCATCGGGCAGAACGCTCTCACTCTCGCCGTCGGCGAGGGATACACGCTCAGCTACACGGCGACCTCGACGGTGCCGCTCACCATCCGTACCAACGTGCAGCTGGGAGCCGATCCCTGGACCACGGAACTCTCCGCGACGCAGCAGGTCGGCGAGAGCGCCGAACGCGTCAGCCACACCTTCACGGCGGCGGCAGACCACGATGCCGCGCAGCTCGTCTTCCAACTCGGGGGCAGCGAGAAGGCGTTCACCTTCTGCCTCGACGACGTTTCGCTGCGTGGCGGCACCGCACCGCCCCCGTACGAACCGGACACCGGCTCTCCCGTCCGCGTCAACCAGGTCGGCTACCTCACCCACGGCCCGAAGAACGGCACATACGTCACTGAGGCGACCGAGCCACTTCCGTGGACGCTCAACGCCGCCGACGGGACCCGGCGGGCCAGTGGCACGACCACCCCGGCGGGCGTCGACACCACCTCACGGCAGAACGTCCACACCTTCGACTTCGGCACAGTCACCACCGCCGGACAGGGCTACACCGTCACGGTCGCGGGGGACAAGAGTGAGCCGTTCGCCATCGGCGACAACCTCTACGCGTCGCTCCGCACCGACGCGCTCGCGTACTTCTACCACAACCGCAGCGGCATCGAGATCGACGCTGACCTCGTCGGGGAGGAGTACGCCCGCCCGGCCGGCCACGTCAACGTGAGCCCCAACCAGGGTGACAACGACGTGCCGTGCCAGCCCGGCGTGTGCGACTACCGCCTCGACGCGGCCGGCGGCTGGTACGACGCCGGTGACCACGGCAAGTACGTCGTCAACGGCGGTATATCCGTAGCACAGTTGATGTCCGCCTTCGAACGGACCCTGACCGAGGAGAACGCCGACGCCGCACCGCTGGGCGACGGCGAACTTCCGCTGCCGGAGCACGGCAACGCCATCCCCGACATCCTCGACGAGGCCCGCTGGGAGATGGACTTCCTCATGCGCATGCAGGTCCCGGCGGGCGAGCCGCTGGCCGGCATGGCGCACCACAAGCTCCACGACAAGGCATGGACCGGGCTGCCGACCCGGCCCGACCGTGACCCCCAGCCCCGCGAACTGCACCCGCCGTCCACCGCGGCCACCCTCAACCTGGCGGCCACCGCCGCCCAGTGCGCCCGTCTCTTCGCGCCGTACGACGCCGCCTTCGCCTCTCGCTGCGACAAGGCCGCCCGTACCGCCTGGAACGCGGCGAAGGCCCACCCGGACATCCTGGCCGACCCCAACGACGGCACGGGCGGCGGCGCGTACTCCGACACCGACGTACGGGACGAGTTCTACTGGGCGGCGGCGGAACTGCTCATCACCACCGGGCAGGACACCTACCGTCAGGCACTTCTCGGCTCACCGCTGCACGGCGACACCGACGCCGTCTTCCCGCGCGGCGGTATGTCGTGGCAATCGACGGCGGGCCTGGGCGCCCTGGATCTGGCGACCGTGCCCAACCGGCTCTCCGCCGACCAGCTCAAGGCGGTGCGCGGCACGGTGACGCGAGCGGCGGACGGTTACGCGGCCGACTCCGGCAAGGCCGCGTACGGCATTCCGTACGCGCCATCCGACGGCCACTACGTGTGGGGCTCGAACGGCCAGGTCGCCAACAACATGGTGGTCCTGGGCACCGCGCACGACCTGACCGGCAAGGCCGCCTACCGGGACGCCGTGCTGCGCGGGCTGGACTACCTCCTGGGCCGCAACCCGCTCAACACGTCGTACGTCACCGGCTACGGCGAGCGGGGCGCGCGCAACCAGCACCACCGGTTCTGGGCCCACCAGCTCGATCCGTCCCTGCCGAACCCCGCGCCCGGTTCCCTCGCCGGCGGACCGAACGACGCCATCCAGGACCCGCTGGCGCAGAGCAAGCTGAAGGGGTGCGCCCCGGCGATGTGCTACATCGACCACATCGAATCGTGGGCGACGAACGAGGTCACCATCAACTGGAACGCCCCACTGGCCTGGATCGCCGGTTACGCCGACGACCTGGGCGGCGGCGAGAGCCGGACGGCGACCTGCGAGGTCGCGTACGCCTCACAGCGCTGGGACGGCGGCTTCACCACCCAGGTCGTGCTGAAGAACACCGGCACCCGGGCGCTCAGCCCCTGGCAGCTCACGTGGTCGTTCGCCGACACGCAGCGGGTGACCGACACCTGGGGAGCCACCATTTCCCAGACCGGCCCTGCCGTCGTGGCCAAGTCACTGAGCTGGAACGCGAGCCTGCCTCCCGGCGGAACCGCGCGCTTCGGCTTCAACGGAAAGTCGACCGGCCAGGTGAACGACCCCCGGGTCTTCGGGCTGAACGGCCGGCCCTGCGGGGTGAGGCCGGTCCGCTGAGCGCGTCATGAAGGGCGTCTGACGGGCACATGCCCAGGTCAGACGCCCTTCATACGCCTCACATATGCTCCGCGCCCGCCTTGATCGCTGCGCGGATACGGACGTACGTGCCGCAGCGGCAGATGTTGCGTATGCCGTCCAGGTCGTCGTCGGTGATACGGCGGCCTTCCTCCTTGACGCGGCGGACCAGGGCGACGGCGGCCATGATCTGGCCGGGCTGGCAGTAGCCGCACTGGGCCACGTCTTGGTCGAGCCAAGCCTGCTGCATCGGGTGCAGTTCGGCGCCGACGGTGGCCGCAAGCCCTTCGATCGTGGTGACTTCGTCGGTCGGCCGCAGGTCCTTGACGGGGATCGCGCAGGGGTTGGCGGCCTTGCCGTTGACGTGGCTGGTGCAGGCTTTGCAGACGTTGATGCCGCAGCCGTACTTCGGTCCGGTGATGCCGAGGATGTCGCGCAGCACCCACAGCAGTCGCTCGTCATCGGCGGCATCGACGGTGACCTGCTCGCCGTTGACGCGGAAGGTGTGCTCAGGCACGGGGGGCTCCTGTCTTCAACGGACGTGTTCCAGGCCGTCGGTGGGGGACGCGGGGATCGGAGGAACGGTGGGCTTGGGGGTGAAGGACAGGGCGCTGTGGTTGATGGGGAAGCTTGTCGGCATGGTGCCAGTGGCCCGGCCGTAGGCGCAGGCGACCGCGGCCATCGACGCGGCGACGCCGAGTTCTCCCGCACCGCCGGGTTCCCCGGTGGTCGTCGGCATGACGATGATCTCCAGCTCAGGTGGTGTGTTCCACTGCCGGGTGTAGAAGTAGTTGTCCCAGCTGGCCTCGAGGAAGTGCCCGTCGCGCAGGTGCAGGCCGGCGGTCAGCGTCTGGGCGATCCCGTCCATGAGGCAGCCCATCATCTGGGCCTCCAAGCCGCGGGGGTTGACGGCCAGGCCGACGTCCACGGCGAAGACGGCCTTGGTGACACGTGGCCCGGCCACGCCGTCGCGGATGGGGCGGTTGACCGTCTCGGGCCG
The DNA here is from genome assembly GCF_056836825.1 of Streptomyces sp. TRD_SC_5. NCBI lineage: Bacteria > Bacillati > Actinomycetota > Actinomycetes > Kitasatosporales > Streptomycetaceae > Streptomyces > Streptomyces sp. TRD_SC_5. The sequence goes on from NZ_JBWZZS010000001.1 coordinate 6,008,218, forward strand.
GCAGTCGATCTCCACGAGCACCGCGCTGACCGCGTGGTACTCGGAGTGGAAGGCGATGCCCTGCGCGGTGCCGTCCGGCATGGCGCGGCCCCAGTTTCCGACCTCGGCGACCTTGTCCAGTACCGCCCTGGAGCGGTCGTCGCGGAGGAAGTCGCGCCGGAACCGGTAGGGGTCCTTGCCCATCTTCGCCGCGAGCCGGTCGACGATCAGCTCCCGCGCGCAGGTGACGTCGGGGGAGTAGACGCCCCGCATACTGCCGGTGTTGAAGCTCTTGTCGGTTTCGGCGAGCAGTCGGCTGTGGGCGCCGAAGTTGTAGGGCATCGACTGGGAGAGCTGGAAGAACGTCTCGGAGAAGCCGATGTCACCCACCGGAAGTTTCGCGGCCAGGGCGGTGAAGACCTCGCCGAGCCCATGGCCGAGGTCGGTGGCCACGCTGGTGTGCCGTTGCTTGTAGCTGAGCACTGAATTGCCGAGGTAGGCGGCGCGCACGCGGGAGATGGCCATCGGGTGGGTGCGTCCCTGGCGGGAGTCGTCGGCCCGGTGCCACATGAGTTTGACGGGTTTGCCGATTTCCCGGGATATCTCGGCGGCTTCCAGTGCGGCGTCGTGGAACAGCTTGCGCCCGAAGGAGCCGCCGCCTTCGATGACATGCACGGTGACCGCGTGGAGCGGCAGCCCGAGCTTGGCGGCGATGGCCTGTTGGGCGACGATCGGTGCCTTGAGGCCCGACCAGATCTCCGCGCGGTCGGACCGCACGTCGGCGATGGCGCAGTTGGTCTCCAGGGCGCTGTTGCTGCGGAAGTGAAAGGTGAAGGAGGCTTCCACCGACGGAGTCACCGGGGGAAGCCCGAGCGGGAGTTCGGCGGCGCGCAACTGCTTCCGTACGGACTCGTCCGACTTCCCCTCCGCGCTGCCGGGCTTCCAGGACACCTGGAGGGCGCGCACGGCGTCGATGCACTGGCCGAATGTCCGAGCGCGCACCGCGACGCCGGTGGAGATCACCACGACATCGGTGACGCCGGGCATGGTGCTGACCTGGGCGAGGTTGGTGACGGAGCCGACCTTGCCGTTGATGGTCGGCGCACGGCAGACCATGGTCGGCCTGGCCTCCGGGACATTGAGGTCCATCGCGAACTTCTTGCGCCCGGTGACGGCGTCGAGCGCGTCGATACGGTTCTGTGGCGTGCCGATGACAGTGAAGTCCTGGCGCTCCTTGAGCTCCACGGACACGTGCCGCGACTCGGCACTCGCGGCCTTCCCGGCGAGAGCACCGATGCCGATGCTCCCGCCCACGAGGTCGGTGACGACGCCGGCCTTCAAGGTGAGGTCGGTGACCGCCGCGCCGAGCTCGATCGCCGCTGCATCGAGGAGGCGGCCCCGGGCGACGGCGGCGGCGACCCGGACCGGGGTGAAGGTCGAGATCGTCGTGTTCGAAGCACCGGTGAGCTGATTGAACACCAGCTCGGGCCGCGCGTCGGCCGACGTGACCCGCACCTTGTCGAGCGGGACGTCCATCTCCTCGGCGATGAGCATGGCTGTCGACGTGGTGATGCCTTGCCCGACCTCGGCCCGCGGCAATGCGAACGACACGGTGCCGTCCGTGTTGACCACGACCTTGATCAGGTTCGCGGTCGGCAGGGCCGCCGCGGTCATCACGTCGTTGAGGTCGACCAGCTCGGTGATGTCCGCCGACGGTATCCCGGCCGCCGCGGTCCGGGCGGTGGCCTCCGGCGCCCGGCCGATTTCGGCGGCGGTCGCCAGCGTTGGAGCGGCCAGCACGTAGCCGAGGAACCGGCGCCGGCCGATGCCGGGTGCAGCGGACTCGGGCCGAGTCGTACGCGCAAGGGGCCGAGCCGAACGGTCATCTCTGGTCATCGACGACGCCCTTCACCCATCGCTCCACACGGCACCATCTCGTCTTCATCCGTTCTCCTGCGGCTCGCTGTCGTACGTGCGCGTGACCCGGGCTCTTCCCCGGCGCGGCCGGGGTCAGGCGGGACGGTTCGCGTCGGGGATCTCAATGCTGATGGGTTTGCCCTCGGACAGGAAGAGCAGGACGAACCTGCGGATGGCTTCCTCCATGGTCCAGGCGGCTTCCGGGACCAGCGGCAGCGGAATCAGGCCCTCGCGGAAGGCCACAAGGAGCGGCCAGGCGTTCCTGATCACCGGCTCCCAGAACGGCTCCTCGGACAGTCCGATCAGGTCGCCGACCCGGTCACCGAGCGTGTACCGGGAGAACGCACTGACCAGGGGGCGGCTCAGCCCGCCGTCGATCTCGGCGACGATGTCGAGAAGCACCTCGGTCAGCTTGACGCCTTCGGTGGTGCGGCCCAGGGCCGGGTCGAGGAGTTGCCTGGACTGGGCGTTGGCCGCGTCCCAGGTCGCGGGGACGTACTCGTCGCGGACGCCGAGCATGTGCGCGGTCACCTGCCACACATGCAGGTACGCCGCCGACTCGGCCGACGAGATCCGTACCTTCCATTCGAGCATCTTGCGCATGACGAAGGTGGGCAGGCTGTGCCAGGTGACCAGGATGTCCGCCTGGCTGATCGGGATCTTCTGGCCGCCGCTTGTCTGGGACCAGCCGGGGGATTTCGGCAGCAGGTGGCGTACGGCCGCGTGCACGAGGCGGGTCTTCACCGCCGTCACGATCATCGAGCCCTGGGGCTGATACGCGTCCAGGTCCCCGACGTCGTACCCGAGCTTCGCGGTCTTGGCGATACGGTCCTTCATGTCCGCACCGCCCTTGGAGTAGTAGACGGCGCGCGCCTCCCGGGGGATGGCGGTGCTCATCAGACCGCTGCCGAGGCCGTACAGGGCGCCGACGTAGATCCCCTTGGTGTTGTTGAACCGGGCGGCTCGGTCGAGCTTGCCCTGGTCGGCCCAGGAGGGCAGTTGGCGCGCCTTGTCCATGAACTCCCGCAGGTCCTGGGGCAGTCCGCCGGGAAGTGGCTGGTCGTTGCGGTTCCAGGTCCGCAGCAGTTCGTTGACTTTGGGTACGTCGCCCCGCTCGATGAGGGCGGAGAGGAGCCGGTCGGCTTCGTCGTCCCACACCCCGTTGGGGTCGCTGCCCGTCCCCGCGCCGGCCACCGAGCCGCCGGACGCCCAGGTCCAGGCCGTCTGAGCGCGGGCCGGCGTGGCTGCACCGAGTAACCCGAGTGCTCCCAGACTCCCGCTCGCGAGCAGCATCTTGCGCCTGCTGAGTTCGTCCATGCCCTGAACCCTCCTTGAGTTCTTCCGATGGAAAGCGAATTGCAGAGTGCGAAAGAATTGCCGACGTATTCCGAGCGGCCGGGGTCAGGCCGGACGGTTGGTGTCGGGGATCTCGATGTGAACCTCGCGCCCCTTGGAGAGGTAGAACAAGATGTACTGGCGGGCAGCTTCGTCGATCGTCCAGGCGATCTGCGGGACCAGCGGCAGCTTGATCAGGCCCTCGCGGTGCGCCACGAGCTTCGGCCAGACGGCCTTGACCGTCGTCTCCCAGAACGGCGCTCGGGGAATGCCGTCCCAGTCGGCCACCTGGTCGCCCACCAGGTAGCGGGCGAACGCGTTGACCAGAGGGCGGTCGAGGCCGCCGGGACTGGTCTGCTCTGCGAGCTGGCGCAGCAGGATGTCGGTCAGCTTGACGCCTTCGGGCGTGGGGCCCAGGACCGGGTCGAGGAGCTGCTTGGACTGGGCGTTGGCCGCATCCCAGGTCGCTGGGATGTACTCGTCGCGGATGCCGAGCAAGTGCGCGGTCACCTGCCACAGATGCAGATACGCCGCTGAGTCGGCGGAGCTGATCGGGACGTCCCATTCGAGCATCTTGCGCATGGCGAAGGTGGGGAGGGTGTGCCAGGTGACCAGCATGTCCGCCAGGCTGATCGGGATTTTCTGTCCGCCGCTGGTCCCGGACCAGCCCGGCGATTTCGGCAGCAGGTGCCGTACGGCCGCGTGCACGAGGCGGGTCTTCACGGCTTCCACGACGACGCTGCCGTCCGGCTGATACGCGTTGAGGTCCCCGACAGCGAAGCCCAGCTTGCTCGTTTTGGCGACGCGGTCCTCCATGTCGGCGCCGCCCTTGGAGTAGTAGACGGCTCGGGCCTCCCGGGGGATGGCGGTGCTCAGCATGCCGCCACCGATTCCATTGAGCACGTTGAGGTAGAAGCCCCTGGTTTCGTTGAACTGGGCGGCTCGGTCGAGCTTGCTCCGGTCGGCCCAGGAGGGCAGTCGGCGCGCCTTGTCCATGAACTCCCGCAGGTCCTGGGGCAGTCCGCCGGGAAGTGGCTGGTCGTTGCGGTTCCAGGTCCGCAGCAGTTCGTTGACTTTGGGTACGTCGCCCCGCTCGATGAGGGCGGAGAGGAGCCGGTCGGCTTCGTCGTCCCACACCCCGTTGGGGTCGCTGCCCGTCCCCGCGCCGGCCACCGAGCCGCCGGCCCCCCAAGTCCAGGCCGTGTTGGCGCGGGCGGGGGATGCGATGCCGAGCAGCCCGAGTGTTCCCAGAGTCCCGCCCGCGAGCAGCATCTTGCGCCTGCTCAGTTCGTCCATGCTTGAACGCCTCCTTGAGTCGCCGAAGCCTGTCCTGCCTGATACTCTGATACAGATCTTGTATCTGCGTATCTCCAGCGAAACGTAATCCGAATCCGAGCGCAAGACTTGAGGGTCAACTTCTTTGTAACCGCCGGTAATCCGTGGAGGGGCAGAGCTTTTGGCCTCAGCCATCCCGGAATGTGTGCCAAGAAAGGCGACCGTGGAACCTGTGTTTTCCCTCGCTGCCACGCCCCACGACTCGGATTCCGTGCTTGAGCGTGCGTTCGCCGAGGCCGCCGAGCCTGTCGACGACAACGACGAGATCACCACGCGCGTGCTCGACGCCGCTTTCGAGCAGTTCCGCCGCATGGGCATGCGGCGCTCCACCATGGAGGATGTCGCCCGCCGGGCAGGAGTCTCCCGGATCACGGTCTACCGCCGGTTCGCGTCCAAGGACGCGCTGATCGAGCAGGTCGTCCGGCGCGAGTTCCGGCGGTACTTCGACCAGTTCGGCGTCGACGTCCAGGACGCAGAGACCGTCGCCGACCGTGTGGTTCTCGGGTTCGTGAGCTCCCTGCGGACGATCCGCCGCAACCCCCTCATCGGTGGCCTGATGGCCGCCGAACCGGACGCGTTCGTACCGTCCATGACCGGCGACGAGGGCCGCACCCTGGAGGTCGTACGGCACTTCGTCGCGGGCCGACTGCGCCTGGAGCAGCAGGCGGGGAACGTCGCCCGCGACGTGGACGTGGACGTCGTGGCCGAGATGATGGTCCGGGTTTCCGCGTCCTTCCTGGTCATCCCCAGTCAGGTCATCGACATCGACGACGAGGAGCAGTTGCGCGCGGTGGCCCGGCGATTCCTCGTCCCGATGCTCGAGCCACCGCGCCCCCCTCACTCGTAGCGCTTCCCCTTCCCTCGTGTCCCTAGTGGCTCCCATCCGATCGGTTGTCGAGACGCAGAGGGCAACCTCTTGACCTCCGTGGCCCCAGCCACTAATTTGCGGTAGACGCCGACCCATAACTCCCGAAAGGAGGCGACCAGCGGATGAACACCAGCTCTGATCTTGGTCGCCTCGCCCAGCGCACGGTCTGGGTTCCGGGTCGGATCGCGCACGGCTGCTGAGCACGCCGTTCTTATGTGCCCGTCCGTGGCACATTCCTGACTTCCCGTCACATTTTCCGGCACCTCACTGTTGCGTGCCGTCTTGCGCCCGCTCTTCTCACATGGCGCGTCTGAACACAGAAAGCTGCCTGAAATTGGCGAACATAATGAATCGACCGATCGCGCACCGAAACGAAGGCCCGTCATGGTAGCGCCGCGGATCACGGTCAATGGGAAAGAAACAGCGATCTCACCGGCTGTGCCCCAGACCACAGTGCTGGATTTCCTGCGCGAGCGTGGCCTCACCGGCACCAAGGAGGGCTGCGCCGAGGGTGAATGCGGCGCCTGTTCGGTCCTGGTGGCCCGTCCCGGGGTGAACAAGCCCACCGACTGGGTGGCCGTCAACGCCTGCCTGGTCCCGGTCGCGGCGCTCGACGGCCAGGAGATCATTACCTCCGAAGGCCTCGCCACCGCCGACCAACCCGGCATGCCGCCCACCCTGCACCCGGTGCAGGAGGAGATGGCGGTCCGCGGCGGCTCCCAGTGCGGTTACTGCACGCCGGGCTTCATCTGCAGCATGGCCGCCGAGTACTACCGACCCGACCGCTGTGCGCACGCGGACTCGGCCGACAGCGCGGATTCGACCGAAAGCACCGACGCCGAGCACGGTCCGAACGGTTTCGATCTGCACGCGCTGAGCGGAAACCTGTGCCGCTGCACCGGCTATCGCCCGATTCGCGATGCCGCGTTCGCCGTCGGTACGCCCACCGACGAGGACCCGCTGGCGCAGCGCCGCGAGCAGTCCCCGCCCGCACCGGTTGCCACCGAGTACGCCCAGGACGACAGCACGTTCCTGCGGAAGAGCACCCTTGCCGAAACGCTGCGGTTGCTGCGCGAGCGGCCCGACGCGGTGGTGGTCGCCGGATCCACCGACTGGGGCGTAGAGGTGAACATCCGATCCCGCCGGGCGAGTTGTGTGGTCGCCGTCGACCGCCTTTCCGAACTGCGGGAGCTGCGGGTCGAATCCGACCACATCGAGATCGGGGCGGCGCTGACGCTCACCGAGATCGAACGCCGCCTCGACGGCGACATCCCGCTGCTGGCCGAGCTGTTCCCGCAGTTCGCCTCCCGGCTCATCCGCAACGGTGCGACCATCGGCGGCAACCTGGGTACCGGCTCCCCCATCGGTGACAGCCCGCCGGTGCTGCTCGCGCTGGAGGCATCGGTGGTGCTCGCCGACGCCGACGGTGAGCGCGAGGTCCCGCTGGCGGACTACTTCACCGGCTACCGGCAGAGCGTGCGCCGTCCCGGCGAGCTGATCCGCTCGGTGCGCATCCCGCTGCCTTTGTCGCCGGTCACGGCCTTCCACAAGATCGCCAAGCGACGCTTTGACGACATCTCCAGCGTGGCAGTCGCTTTGGCGCTCGACATCGAGGGCGGGATCGTCCGCAAGGCACGCATCGGCCTGGGCGGCGTGGCCGCCACCCCGATCCGCGCCCTCGCCACCGAGGCGGCCCTGGAGGGCAAGGCATGGGCGGCGGAGACCGTCGAGGCCGCGGCCCGGGCGCTTCAGGCCGAGGGCACGCCGATGGACGATCACCGCGCCAGCGCCGACTACCGCTCCGCGATGCTCGGCCAGAGCCTGCTGAAGCTGTACGCGCAAACCACCGAGGCGGTGTCGTCATGAGTCACTTGTCCGAACGCCCCGAAAAGCCTGTCGTCGGCGTATCGATGCCGCACGAGAGTGCCGTCCTGCACGTCACCGGCGCCGCGCTCTACACCGACGACCTGGTGTATCGCACCAAGGACGTGCTGCACGCCTACCCGGTCCAGGTCATGAAGGCCCACGGCAGGATCAGCGCGCTGCGCACCGAGCCCGCGCTCGCCGTGCCCGGTGTGGTCCGCGTGCTGACCGGTGCCGACGTGCCCGGCGTCAACGACGCCGGGATGAAGCACGACGAACCGCTGTTCCCCGACGAGGTCATGTTCTACGGCCACGCGGTCGCCTGGGTGCTCGCCGAGACCCTGGAGGCGGCCCGGCTCGGTGCGGCGGCCGTCGAGGTGGAACTCGACGAACTGCCCTCCGTGGTCACGCTGCAGGACGCCATCGAGGCCAACAGTTTTCACGGCGCTCGGCCCGTGATGCTGACCGGCGACGTCGACGCCGGCCTCGCCGACTCCGCGCACGTGTTCACCGGCGAGTTCCAGTTCTCCGACCAGGAGCACTTCTACCTCGAGACGCACGCGGCGCTGGCCCATATCGACGAGGCCGAGCAGGTGTTCGTCCAGAGCAGCACCCAGCACCCTTCTGAGACCCAGGAAATCGTCGCGCACGTGCTCGGTCTGCACAGCCACGAGGTGACCGTGCAGTGTCTGCGGATGGGCGGCGGCTTCGGCGGCAAGGAGATGCAGCCGCACGGGTTCGCGGCCGTTGCCGCGCTCGGCGCCAAGCTGACCGGCCGTCCGGTACGGCTGCGGCTCAACCGGACGCAGGATCTGACCATGTCCGGCAAGCGGCACGGGTTCCGCGCCGACTGGAAGATCGGCTTCGACGCCGACGGCCGCATCCGGGCCCTGGACGCCACCTTGACCGCGGACGGCGGCTGGAGCCTGGACCTCTCCGAGCCGGTGGTGGCGCGAGCGCTGTGCCACATCGACAACACCTACTGGATTCCCAACGCGCGCATCGCCGGTCGCATCGCCAAGACCAACAAGGTCTCCAACACCGCCTTCCGCGGCTTCGGCGGACCGCAGGGCATGCTGGTGATCGAGGACATCATGGGCAGGTGCGCGCCGCTGCTCGGCCTGGACCCGATGGAGCTGCGGGAACGCAACTTCTACCAGCAGGGTCAGTCGACGCCGTACGGACAGCCGGTCGTCCAGCACGAACGGATCTCCGCCGTCTGGCGGAAGGTTCAGGACAACGCCGGCATCGCCGATCGCAAGCGCGAGATCGCCGCCTTCAATGCCGCGCACCTGCACACCAAGCGGGCACTTGCGCTCACCGGCATCAAGTTCGGGATCTCGTTCAACCTCACCGCCTTCAACCAGGGCGGCGCGCTGGTGCTGATCTACAAGGACGGCTCGGTCCTGATCAACCACGGCGGCACCGAGATGGGCCAGGGCCTGCACACCAAGATGCTGCAGGTGGCCGCGACCACGCTGGGCATCCCGCTGCACAAGGTGCGGCTGGCCCCGACGCGAACCGACAAGGTGCCCAACACCTCTGCCACCGCCGCCAGTGCCGGGACGGATCTCAACGGTGGGGCGGTGAAGAACGCCTGCGAGCAGTTGCGCGAGCGGCTGCTGCAGGTGGCCGCCGGCCAGCTGGGTTCGAACGCCTCGGATGTGCGCATCGTCGAGGGCGTCGCGCGCACCTTGGGCAGCGACAAGGCGCTGGCCTGGGACGACCTGGTGCGCACCGCGTACTTCCAGCGAGTGCAGTTGTCGGCGGCCGGTTTCTACCGGACCGAGGGACTGCACTGGGACGCGAAGACGTTCAGGGGTTCGCCGTTCAAGTACTTCTCCCATGGCGCCGCCGCAGCCGAGGTGGAGGTGGACGGCTTCACCGGCGCGTACCGCATCCGGCGGGTGGACATCGTGCACGATGTCGGCGACAGCCTGTCCCCGATGATCGACATCGGTCAGGTCGAGGGTGGCTTCGTGCAGGGGGCGGGCTGGCTGACGCTCGAGGACATGCGCTGGGACGCCACTGACGGGCCGCACCGCGGCCGGCTGCTGACCCAGGCCGCGAGCACCTACAAGCTGCCGAGCTTTTCGGAGATGCCCGAGGAGTTCAACGTCACGCTTCTGGAGAACGCCGCCGAAGAGGGCGCGGTGTACGGGTCAAAGGCGGTGGGCGAGCCTCCGCTGATGCTGGCGTTCTCGGTGCGAGAAGCGTTGCGGCAGGCCGCCGCCGCGTTCGGACCGAGCGGGGCCGGCGTCGAGTTGGCTTCGCCCGCAACCCCGGAGGCGGTGTACTGGGCGATCCAGGCGGCTCGCCAGAGCGATGCCTCCCCGAACGGTCACGCCGTAAACGGACACGCCGCCAACGGCAGGATCCGAGCCAACGCCAGTGCGTTGAGCGGTGCCTGACATGACGTGGATCGCCGCGGTCGCACGGTTGCGAGCACGCCGGGAGTCCGGCGTGCTGGTGACCGTCGCGATCGTGCGCGGCCATGCCCCGCGCGATGCCGGTGCGAAACTCGTGGTGGGGCAGACCGGGACATGGGGCTCGATCGGTGGCGGCAATGTCGAGGCCGTCTCGATCGATCGGGCCCGGGAGATGATCACGGCGTCCAAGCCGGAGCCGGAGCTGATCGATTTCGCCCTGAACGACAAGGTGACCAACCAGCATGGCGTGCAGTGCTGCGGCGGTACGGTCTCGGTGCTGCTCGAACCGCTGCCGGTGGTACGGGCGGTGGCGATCTTCGGCGTCGGGCACGTCGGTCTGGAACTGGCGCGCATCCTGGCCCGTCAGGATCTCGACCTCCATCTGATCGACAGCCGCTCCGACCTCCTCACGAAGGAGCGGCTCGACGTGCTGGCAGACGCGGTGGCGCAGGTGCACGTGCATCACACGCCGCTGCTGCCCGAGGAGGTGCTGGAGGAGTTGCCGCGCGGCACCCACACCCTGATCATGACCCATGATCACGCCGAGGACGCCGCTCTGTGCGACGCCGCCTTGCGCACCACCCATCTCGGCTCCATCGGGCTGATCGGGTCGGCGGCCAAATGGGTACGGTTCCGCAAACGCCTCGCCACCGAGGGCGGTCACGACGAGGCCACCATTGATCGGATCAAGACCCCGATCGGGCTGGCCGACATCACCGGCAAGGAACCCGCGACAATCGCCGTGAGCGTCGCTGCCGATTTGCTGCGCACCTTCGAAACCGAGGGGAACTGACTCCACCCGGATCGACAGGGGTGCCCCGCGCTCGTGCGAACGCACACATGCGGGGCACCCTTTCGGCACGACTATGCAGGCGCCGGTACGTGCCGTGGTCGTAGCCCACGTCGGCGAGCAAAACGTCCGGCCGACGACGTGGGCGACGAGGGCAACCCCGCCCCGGGCGGAGTGCTTCTCCAGGCAAGACGGCTGGTCTCTTCGGGTGGTCTGTGCTGTGCGGCACCTCGATGGAGGCCGTTTGGGTAATGGTGCTGTCGGCGTCCGCGGCCACTTTGCGTAACCTCGTTACCAGAAGGGCACCGACAGCTATTCCGCCACCGCTCCGCCGGTCGCGGTGCAAAGGGGTGCTGGATGTCGATGACGAGTCGGCGCGGTCTGCTGGCGAGATCTGCGGGAGCGGTGGCGGTCACCCTCGTGCCCAGCTCCGGCGTGGCAGGGGTGAACACACCACGGGAGCGGCCGGTCACTACGGTCGACGGGCGCGTGGACTGGGACGCCTTGCGGGCGCAGTTTCGTCTGGAGCCGGGATGGGCGAACCTCGCGTTGTTCTACCTGGCCTCGCATCCGAAGGTGGTGCGGGATGCGGTGGATCATCTGAGTGCGCAGGTCGACGCCAATCCTCTGTCGGTGCCCACGGGGCTGGCGCTGCCCGACGGTCCGACCGGATGGCCCCGGGTACGCCAGGCGCTCGCGGCCTATCTGGGTGGCCGGGCCGAGGACATCGCTATGACGGCGAGCACGAGTATCGGGCTGGGTGTCGTCTACAACGGCGTCGTGACCCGTCCGGGACAAGAGTTTTTGTTGACGGAGCACGACCACATCTCCCATCGCACCGCCGCCCGGTTGGCCGCCGAAAAGCAGGGCACCACGGTGCGGCTGGTCTCCTGGTTCGCCGATCCGGCCACCGCGACGGCGGACGGCATCGCAGCGGCAGTCGGCGAGGCGATACGCCCTAACACCAGAGTCGTGGGGATCACCTGGGTGCAGTCCAGCACGGGACTTCGGATGCCGGTGCGTGCGGTGGCCGAGGTGGTGCGCCGGGCCAATGAAGGGCGCAGTCCGGCCGACCGGTGCCTGCTGGTCGTCGACGGCGTGCACGGGCTGGCGGCAGTCGACGAGGATGCCGCCGGCCTGGGCGCGGACGTGGTGATCGCCGGAACGCACAAATGGCTGTTCGGTCCAAGAGGAACGGGGATGGTCTGGGTGGCGCCGGACGTCCTCGACCAGCTGCGGCCCACGTTCGTGAGCTTCATCAGTGGCGGGGGAGCAGCGCCCTTGTCGCCCGGCGGGTTTCTGGCGTTCGAGCATGCCTTCGCCCTGCCGGTGGCGGTGGCGCTGCAGGAGCAGCTGGGCCGAGCACGCGTCGCCGCCCGCATCACACAGCTGTCGACGCGGGCGAAGCAAGGACTGAGCCGCATCCCCGGGGTCACCGTGCACACCCCTGTCGACCCTGAACTCTCAGCGGGCATCACCTGTTTCAGCGTGGCCGGACACACCCATCAGCAGGTCGTCGACCACGCCGCCACCCACCGCGTGCGGCTGTCCACCTCGACCTACACCCGCATCGGCACCGCCGTCATCAACACTCCAGCAGAGATCGACACCGCACTCAACAGCCTGGCCGACCTCACCCGCTGAGACCGTTCTCGTCGGCGCATCCGGCCTGCTGCCTACAGCCAGTCCCGCCGCTTGAAGATGAAGTACAGGCTCGTGCACACCGCTGCCATCAGCAGGATCGCGAAGGGGTAGCCGTACGTCCACTTCAGCTCCGGCATCGCGTCGAAGTTCATGCCGTAGATCGTTCCCACCAACGTGGGTGCAAAGAGAATGGCCGCCCACGACGAGATCTTCTTGATCTCCTCGTTCTGCTCGAAGCCCGCCTCCGCGAGCGCCCGCATTTCCGCGTTCTGCTGCTGCGTGACCAGCGTGGAGTTGACCGTGAGGATGTCGGCCAGGGCCTGGCGGAAGCCGTCGACGCGTTCGCTGGTGTGGGTGACGTGGTCGGCCACGTCGCGCAGGTAGCGCTGGAGCTCCTCGTCCGTACGGTACTTCGCGAAGCCCGCCATCAGGCTGTGCAGCATGCCGACCAAGGGGCGTGTGGCGCGCTGGAACTCGACCATTTCGCGGGAGAGTTCATAGATGCGGCGCGAAACCTCGGGGTCGCCGCGGAAGACCTCGGTCTCGATCTCGTCGATGTCGTTCTGTACGCCCTCGACGACCGGAGCGTACCCGTCGACCACCGCGTCGAGGATCGCGTACAGCACCGCCTCCGGTCCCAGCGCCAGCAGCTCGGGGGCCTCCTCCATGCGCGTGCGTACGGCGGAGAGGTCGGGCGCCGCGCCGTGGCGGACCGTGATGACGAAGTCCTGGCCGACGAAGACGTGCAGCTCACCGAAGTCGACCTCCTCCGCGGCGTCGAGATAGCGGGCCGCGCGCAGTACGACGAAGAGCGTGTCGCCGTAACGCTCCAGCTTCGGTCGCTGATGGGCCTCCAGCGCGTCCTCGACGGCGAGCGGGTGCAGGTCGAACTCGGCGGCCAGGGAGTGGATTTCGTCCTCGGACGGACGGTGCAGGCCGATCCAGGCCATGCCGTCGGGGTACTCGCGCAGCTGGCGGAAGGTCTCGGCGAGCGAGTCGGGTGTGGAGACGTGGTGGCCGTCGCGGTAGAGCGCGGCGTGCACGACACTGGCGCCGGTGCGCTGTACGCCGTCACAGGAGGCGGCCGGGTCGCCCGAGGCGGGCCCGTCGTCCAGGCCGGCCGGCGGTGCGGACTGCCTGCGCCAGGCGTGCTTCATGGGGGACAGCGTGGGACGTACGCGTCGCTCCGTCATCGCCGATCTCACCTCCCGCGTCGGACCGGGCGCGCGAGCCGGGGCGCGCCGTGGCATGGGCAGGATATACGTCCCAAATGTCGTCGGCATCGTACTGCCGCCGCGGACCCGGACCTGTCCGCGAGCGTGGGTAGCGTGCGGAGCATGGCCTCGCAGAAGACGAACCCGGTAACCGCGCCGACCGTACTGAGCACCCGCGCGCTCAACCGCGCCACCCTGGCGCGCCAGCTGCTGCTCCGGCGTACCGCGATGTCCGCGAAGGACGCCGTCGCGCACCTCGTCGGCCTTCAGGCCCAGAACACCAAGCCGCCGTACTATCAGCTCGCCGCGCGACTGGAGGGCTTCAGGCCCGAGGAGCTGTCCGGGCTGATGGCCTCCCGCGAGGTCGCGCGCCTGGTGACGCTGCGCTCCACCATTCACACGCACACCGCCGACGACTGCCTCACGCTGCGCCCGCTCGTGCAGGCCGCGCGCGACCGCGAGCTCAGCCTGTTTCGCAAGGGGCTCACGGGCGTGAACCTGGAACGGCTGGCGGCGATGAGCCGCGAGCTCGTCGAGGAGCGGCCCAGGACCCTGAAGGAGATCCGCGAGGCACTGCTGAAGGAGTGGCCCGACGCGGAGCCGCTCGCCGTCACAGTCGCAGCGCGCTGCCTGCTGCCGCTGGTGCAGGTCACGCCGCGCGGGCTGTGGGGACAGAGCGGGCAGGTGGCGCTGACCACCGCCGAGAAGTGGTTCGGGCGGGAGTCCGAGCCGGCCCCGGCGCCCGACGAGACCGTACGGCGCTACCTCGCGGCGTTCGGCCCGGCCTCGGTCAAGGACATGCAGACGTGGTGCGGGCTGACCCGGCTGCGGGACGCGTTCGAACGGCTCCGGCTGCGGCTCGTCACTTTCCGGGACGTGTACGGCGTCGAGCTGTTCGACCTTCCGGACGCGCCCCGGCCCGACGAGGACACCCCGGCGCCGCCGCGGTTCCTGCCGGAGTACGACAACGTGCTGCTGTCCCACGCGGACCGCACGCGGGTGGTGCCGGCGGAGTACAAGACGCGCACCTGGAAGGGCAACCAGAGCCACTGCACCTTCCTGGTGGACGGCTTGCTGGCAGGCATCTGGCGGCTGGAGGAGACGAAGGACCACGCCTCGGCCACCCTGACGATCGAGCCCTTCGGCACGCTCGCGCGGGCGCAGCGGGCGGCGCTGGTGGAGGAGGCGGAGTACGTACTCGCGACCATGACGTCGGCCGGTACGTGCGACGTACGGTTCGGTGTCTTCTCGGGGTGACGAAAACTCAGCATCATCGACGTCATTGACTGCACGATGTCAATGAGCGGTCCGGCAGTGGTCACGCGATCAGGAGGACACATGGCGGCACAGGGCGACGCGACGGAGCGATTCCGGGTGGCCCGGGACTTTCTGCTCCAGCACCGGGAGGACTACGGGGCGGCGTACGAAGGCTTCGTCTGGCCGCGTCCCGAGCGGTTCAACTGGGCGCTCGACTGGTTCGACCGGATCGCCGAGGGCAACGACAGGACCGCTCTGCACATCGTGGAGGAGGACGGCCGGAGCACGGAGGTCTCCTTCGAGGCCCTGTCGGCGCGCTCCGGGCAGGTCGCCAACTGGCTGCGCGCGCAAGGTGTCTTGGCGGGGGACCGCGTCCTGGTCATGCTCGGCAACCAGGTCGAGCTGTGGGAGACCGCGCTCGCCGCGATGAAGCTGCGCGCCGTGGTCATTCCGGCCACGCCGCTGCTCGGACCCGCCGATCTGCGGGACCGGGTCGAGCGCGGCAGGGCCCGGCACGTGATCGTGCGGGACGAGGACGCGGCGAAGTTCGACGACGTACCGGGGGACTACACGCGCGTTGTTGTGGGCGGCCGCGCGGGCCCGCTGTCGTACGCCGATTCCTACCGCAGCCCGGAAGCCTTCGTGCCCGACGGCGTTACGCACGCCACCGACCCGCTGATGCTCTACTTCACCTCCGGTACGACGGCCCGGCCCAAGCTCGTCGAGCACACCCACGCCTCGTACCCCGTCGGGCATTTGACGACCATGTACTGGATCGGGCTCAAGCCCGGCGACGTCCATCTCAACATCTCCTCGCCCGGCTGGGCCAAGCACGCCTGGTCGAATCTCTTCGCCCCGTGGAACGCCGAGGCGACCGTCTTCATCTACAACTACACACGCTTCGACCCGGCCAGGCTGATGGCCGAAATGGACCGCGCCGGCGTCACCAGTTTCTGCGCCCCGCCCACCGTCTGGCGCATGCTGATCCAGGCCGATCTCGGGCTGCTGCGCACTCCGCCGCGCGAGGCACTCGCCGCCGGGGAGCCGCTCAACCCGGAGGTCATCGAGACGGTGCGGCGCGAGTGGGGCGTGACGATCAGGGACGGCTTCGGGCAGACGGAGACGTCCGTCCAGGTCGCCAACACCCCGGGGCAGCGGCTCCTCGCCGGCTCCATGGGGCGGCCGAGCCCCGGTTTCGTCATCGAGCTGCTCGACCCGGTCACGGGGGAGGCGGGGGTGAGCGAGGGCGAGATCTGCCTCGACCTGTCCGCCGAGCCGGTCGGGCTGATGACCGGCTACCACGGCGATCCCGAGCGTACGGCGGAGGCCATGGCGGGCGGCTATTACCGCACCGGAGACATCGGTTCGCGGGACGCCGACGGGTATGTGACGTATATCGGGCGTTCCGACGACGTTTTCAAGGCCTCCGACTACAAGATCTCGCCCTTCGAGCTGGAGAGCGCGCTGCTCGAACACGAGGCGGTGGCGGAGGCGGCGGTCGTGCCCGCGCCCGACCCGCTGCGGCTCGCCGTGCCGAAGGCGTACGTCGTACTCGCGCAGGGGTGGGAGCCGGGGCCCGACACGGCCAAGGTGCTGTTCGCCCACTCGCGGTCGGTGCTCGCGGCGTACCAGCGCATCCGGCGCATCGAGTTCGCCGAGCTGCCGAAGACGGTGTCCGGCAAGATCCGCCGGATCGAGCTGCGTGAGCGTACGGCGATGGGTTCGGAGGCGGAATACGACGAAGGGGACCTGCGATGAGGCCGACACCGGACGCCAACTCCTACGCGCACGGGACCGGGTCCACCCCGCTCCTCGGCGAAACGATCGGCCAGAACCTCGACCGGGCGATCGCGGCGTACCCGGACCGGGAGGCGCTGGTCGATGTGGCGGAGGGGACCCGCTGGACGTACGCCGAATTCGGCGCGGCCGTCGACCAGTTGGCGCGCGGGCTGATCGGGACCGGGGTCGCGAAGGGCGACCGGGTGGGGATCTGGGCGGTGAACTGCGCCGAGTGGGTGCTCGTGCAGTACGCGACCGCCCGGATCGGCGCCATCATGGTGAACATCAATCCCGCGTACCGGGCGCACGAGCTGGCGTACGTACTCGGCCAGGCCGGGGTCTCGGTCCTCTTCGCCTCGCAGTCCCACAAGACGAGCGACTACCGCGCGCTGGTCGACCAGGTGCGGCCGGACTGTCCCGGACTGCGGGCGGTCCACTTCATCGGGGACGGTTCGTGGGACGTGCTGCTCGACGCGGCCCAAGAGGCCGACGCCGGGCAACTGGCTCTGCGCGCTGCCGAGTTGTCGTGCGACGATCCCGTCAACATCCAGTACACCTCGGGAACGACGGGCTTCCCGAAGGGCGCCACCCTCTCCCACCACAACATCCTCAACAACGGGTACTTCGTGGGCGAGATGGTCGGCTACACCGAGCAGGACCGGATCTGCCTGCCCGTCCCGTTCTACCACTGCTTCGGCATGGTCATGGGAAATCTCGCGGCCACCTCGCACGGCGCGTGCATCGTGGTCCCCGCCCCTTCCTTCGACCCGGCGGCGACGCTGCGAGCCGTTCAGGAGGAGCGCTGCACCTCGCTCTACGGCGTCCCGACGATGTTCATCGCGGAGCTGGGTCTCGAGGACTTCTCCTCGTACGACCTGTCCTCCCTGCGCACCGGCATCATGGCCGGCTCGCCCTGTCCCGTGGAGGTGATGAAACGGGTGGTCGCCGAGATGCACATGGCCGAGGTGTCCATCTGCTACGGCATGACGGAGACGTCCCCGGTGTCCACCCAGACCCGCCGCGACGACGATCTGGAGCGCCGTACGGGCACGGTCGGCCGGGTCATGCCGCACATCGAGGTCAAGGTCGTCGACCCGGTGACGGGCGTGACGCTGCCGCGCGGTGAGGCGGGTGAGCTGTGCACCCGTGGCTACAGCGTGATGCTCGGCTACTGGGACGAGCCGCAGAAGACGGCGGACGTCATCGACGCGGGCCGCTGGATGCACACGGGCGACCTGGCGGTGATCCGCGAGGACGGCTACGTCCAGATCGTCGGCCGGATCAAGGACATGATCATCAGGGGCGGTGAGAACGTCTATCCGCGCGAGATCGAGGAGTTCCTCTACGGCCACCCCAAGATCTCCGACGTCCAGGTGGTCGGTGTCCCCGACGAGCGTTACGGCGAGGAGATCCTGGCCTGCGTCGTCCCGCGCGACCGGCAGGATCCCCCGACGCTGGAGGAGCTGACGTCGTACTGCCGCGAGCAACTGGCCCACTACAAGATCCCGCGCCGCCTGCGGGTCATGGACTCGTTCCCGATGACGGTCAGCGGGAAGGTCAGGAAGATCGAACTGCGGGAGCGGTACCAGGGTTAGGTCCGCTCGCCCGCCCTGCCGTCACAGCTCGCGCCGCATGCGGACCCGCGGCCGGCGGTCCAGGCCGTGCGCGGCCTCCTGCCGCCGTCGCTCAGACGCCGGTGCTGAGCAGTTCGTCCGCCGGGCGGTTGACCGGTTGCGGCGTCCCCGTGAGGTCCATGACGAAGAGCGGCACCCCCAGGGCGTCCGCGCGGGCCCGGGCGTCGTCGGCGTACCCGGCGAGGGAGAAGAACACACTCACCGCGGACGCGCTGAGGCCGTGGAGCCACAGGCACTCGACCTCGCGCAGGCCGGCCGGGTGGGTCGTCGGGTCGACCTGGGCGACCAGGCCCGGTGCGCGCAGGTCGATGCCGGAGGCCGGCCGCTCGGGGGACTGCATGATGTCGCGGAAGCCGAGCCACTTGAGGTAGAGCGCCGCCGCGGTCACCGCGTCCCGCGCGGTCCTGATCGTCATCGGGCGGAACTTCGGACGCGGGGGAGCCGCCGTCGGCGGCAGCGGGATGTGGAACGGGCGGAAGCCGGCGGAGCCCGGTCCCGGCCCGGCGGAGGGCGCGGCCGAAGGCGGCGCGGGGCGCGGCACGGGACGTACCGGAATGCGCAGCACCGCGCCGCAGGCGCAGCCCAGCTCCGGCTGCGGCCACTGGTCCTGGCGGCCGCACGAGCCGCACCGGACCGTCACCCACGCGTCGGTCCAGGTGCGGTGGGTGATCCGCTCCGGCGCCGCGCCCCGTAACAGCGGCGGCGCCAGTGGCTCCCCGCACGCGCACGGGAAGACCGGTGGCGTGAAGGTGTGCTGTCGACGGCATGCCGGGCAGCGCACCGGCACGTTCTCTCCCATGACCGTCCCCCTCGGACCGGTGCGTACGACTGCGGTACGTCGCCCATCGTCCACCAAGAGCGACCCCTTGGGGAGGGTCTTCAACCAAGCCCGCTCTTGACGTGCGCCCGGCCTCGCCCTAAATTGCTTCCGTATAGCAGAATCAGAATTCCGCATTATGGAAACTATGGAGTGAAGCTCACCGGCCCGCAGCGGTGAGTCGCTCCGACTGGCCGAGCAGGAGTATCGCGATGCCTCGAATGACAGCCGCCGCCGCTGCAGTGGAGATCCTCAAGCGGGAGGGTGTTGAGCAAGCGTTCGGCGTGCCCGGCGCCGCGATCAACCCCTTCTACCGCGAGCTCAAGAACGTCGGTGGTGTCAAGCACACGCTGGCCCGCCACGTCGAGGGCGCTTCCCACATGGCCGAGGGCTACACCCGTGCCAAGGCGGGCAACATCGGTGTCTGCATCGGTACCTCGGGCCCGGCCGGCACCGACATGATCACCGGCCTGTACTCCGCGATCGCGGACTCGATCCCGATCCTGTGCATCACCGGACAGGCCCCGGTCGCGAAGCTCCACAAGGAGGACTTCCAGGCCGTCGACATCGCGTCGATCGCCAAGCCGGTCACCAAGGCCGCGACGACCGTCCTGGAGGCCGCTCAGGTTCCCGGCGTCTTCCAGCAGGCCTTCCACCTGATGCGCTCCGGCCGTCCCGGCCCGGTCCTGATCGACCTGCCGATCGACGTCCAGCTGACCGAGATCGAGTTCGACCCGGAGACCTACGAGCCGCTGCAGCCCTACAAGCCGCAGGCGACCCGCGCCCAGGCCGAGAAGGCCATCCGGTTCCTGCTGGAGTCCGAGCGCCCGCTGATCGTGGCCGGCGGCGGCATCATCAACGCCGACGCCTGCGACCTGCTCGTCGAGTTCGCCGAGCTCACCGGCGTCCCGGTCATCTCCACCCTGATGGGCTGGGGCACCATCCCCGACGACCACGAGCTGAGCGCCGGCATGGTCGGCGTGCAGACCTCGCACCGCTACGGCAACGCGACCTTCCTCGAGTCGGACTTCGTCCTCGGCATCGGCAACCGCTGGGCCAACCGCCACACCGGTTACAACCTGGACGCCTACACCAAGGGCCGGAAGTTCGTCCACGTCGACATCGAGCCCACCCAGATCGGCAAGATCTTCGCCCCGGACTTCGGCATCGCCTCCGACGCCAAGGTCGCACTGGAGCTGTTCATCCAGATCGCGAAGGAGCTCAAGGCCGAGGGCAAGCTGCCCGACTTCAGCGCGTGGGCCGCCTCCGGTCAGGAGCGCAAGGCCACCCTGCAGCGCCGTACGCACTTCGACAACATCCCGATGAAGCCGCAGCGCGTGTACGAGGAGATGAACAAGGCCTTCGGCCCGGAGACGCGCTACGTCACCACCATCGGCCTCTCCCAGATCGCCGGCGCGCAGATGCTGCACGTCTACCGGCCGCGCAACTGGATCAACTGCGGCCAGGCCGGCCCGCTCGGCTGGACCATCCCGGCCGCGATCGGTGCCGCCACCGCCGACCCGGAGACCCCGATCGTCGCGCTCTCGGGCGACTACGACTTCCAGTTCATGATCGAGGAGCTGGCTGTCGCCGCGCAGCACAAGGTTCCCTACGTTCACGTCCTGGTGAACAACGCCTACCTGGGTCTGATCCGTCAGGCGCAGGGCGGCCTGGGCATCAACTTCGAGGTCAACCTCGAGTTCGAGAACATCAACACCCCGGAGCTGGGCGTCTACGGCGTCGACCACGTCAAGGTCGCCGAGGGTCTGGGTGTCAAGGCCATCAGGGTCACCGACCCGAACGAGCTGGGTGCCGCCTTCGAGCAGGCCAAGAAGCTGGCCCAGGAGTTCCAGGTCCCGGTGGTCGTCGAGGCCATCCTGGAGCGCATCACCAACATCTCGATGAGCAAGACGGTCGACATGAGCGACGTCACCGAGTTCGAGGAGCTGGCCACCGAGCCGGGTCACGCCCCCACGGCGATCCGTCCGCTCGTCTGACGCGTCTCGTCCGACGCATCGCGTTTTCCTCTGCCCGTTCCCGAGGCCCGGTCTGCTTCCGCAGGCCGGGCCTCCGGCGTTCGGGGCGGGCACGTACACCTCATTGCGTCCTCCGGCTTGCAGATCCCGGACGCAGCGGTTGATCTTGATCCAGCACCTCATCCGGTGCCCATCCCGGTCATACCGCTCCGAGGGAGTGCCCCCTTGCGCCTGAACTGCCCACGAGCCGTCATCGGCATCCTCGCGACGCTCGCACTCGTCGCCGTCCCCGCCACGGCCGCGCCCACCGCTGCCGCCGGGAGCCATCGGGCGCCTTCGGCGGACCCCGCGGCGGTCCGCGAATGGAACGCCATCACCACCCAGACCATCAGCGCGAACCTCGGCGCCATGCACCCCTCCGGTCAGGTGGCCGTCTGGCACGCGTTCGTCTCCGCCGCCGTCTACAACGCCGTGGTCGGCATCCAGGGCCGGTACGCCCTCTACAAGTGGAAGGCGAGAGGGCCCTCCACCGCGTCCCCCGAGGCGGCGGCCGTGGCCGCCGCACACCGCGTACTGCTCACCTACTTCCCCGCGTCCCAGACCCGGCTCGACGCCGAGTACGCCAAATCCCTCGCCAAGATCCCCGACGGCCGCGCCGAGGACCAGGGCGTGGTCTACGGGAAGCGCGCCGCCGAACACATCGTCAAGCTCCGCGAGGACGACGGCCGCTTCGAACCGGTCGAATACGACGCCCCGCCCGCCCCCGGCGCCTGGCGGCCCACCCCGCCCGCGCATCAGCCCTATCTCGACACCTGGCTCGGCACGATGCGCCCGCTGCTGCTCGAGGCCCCGGACCAGGTACGCCCCGGCCCGCCGCCCGCTCTGTCCTCGGCCCGCTACGCGAGGGACGTGAACGAGGTGAAGGCCATGGGGGCGGAGACGGGATCGAGCAGAACCGCGCACCAGACCGAGACCGCCCTCTTCTTCGGAGGCAATCTGCTGGTGCAGTTCCAGACAGCGTTCCGGGACTACGCCGCCCGGCACCGCCTCGGCATCGCCGACACGGCGCGGCTGTTCGCCGCGGTGAACACCTCCGCGGCCGACGCGGTCATCACCGCGTGGGACTCCAAGCTCCACTACGGCCTCTGGCGGCCGATCCACGCCATCCACCTGGCCGACGCCGACGACAACCCCGCGACCGAGCCGGACCCCGACTGGCAGCCGCTGCTCGTCACGCCCCCGCACCCCGACTACATCAGCGGCCACGCCGCCGTCGCCGGCGCCGTGATGCGGACCGCGGCCGGGGTGCTCGGCACGTCACGCCTCGACCTGTACGTCCGCTCCGAGGCCACCGCCACCTCACGGCACTACACGCACGCCGACCGGTTCAACCAGGACATGGTCGACGCCCGCGTCTGGGGCGGAATCCACTTCCGCAGCGCGGACGTCGCCGGGTGCAACGCCGGCGGGCGCGTCGGGGACTGGGCGCTCGCCCACTACTTCCGGCCGCTGCGCAGGGCCACGCCGCAGCCATCGCAGCTGTCGGGGGCATCGCTGCCGCCGCAGTGGTCTCTGCCGAAGTGTCCTCGCTGAAGTCCGCATCTCCCTCTAATCGGTTAATTAACCCGCATGGGGACATGACCGTCGTCCCACTTGGGGATGTGTGTCGGACATCGACCCGCACACCGTCTGGAGCAACGTGGAGACCACCGGCACCGTATGGAGCTGCCCCTTCGACTACGCGGAGGCCCTCGAGTTCGACCCCCAGCTCCGGCAGATGCTGGAGGCCGAGCCCGTGGCCCGCATCCGGATGCCGTACGGCGACGGCGAGGCCTGGCTCGTGACGCGCTACGAGGACGTGCGGACCGTGACCACCGACCGGCGGTTCAGCCGCAGCGCCGTCAAGGGCCGCGACTTCCCGAGGATGACGCCCGAGCCGATCGTGCAGTCCGAGTCGATCAACCTGATGGACCCGCCGGCGAGCAGCCGGCTGCGCAGCCTGGTCGCCAAGAGCTTCGCGCCGCGCCATGTGGAGCGGATGCGGCAGCGGACCCAGAGCGTCGTGGACCTGATGCTCGACCGGATGGCGGACCTCGGCTCACCCGCCGACCTCATCGAGCATGTGGCGGCGCCGCTGCCGCTCATGACGATCTGTGAGGTCCTCGACATTCCCGAGGACGACCGGCCCCGGCTGCGCGCGCACGCGCTCACCATGATGAACGTGAGCGCCGACAACCGGGAAGCGGCCGTCCGCTCCAAGGCCGAGCTGCGTTCCTACTTCGCCAGGCTCAGCGCCGAGCGGCGCCGCGCCCCCGGCGACGACATGATCAGTACGCTGGCCACCGCCCGCGACGGCGCCGAGCTGCTCGACGACGACGAGCTGGCGGTCATGTCGATGGTTCTGCTCATCACGGGCCAGGACACCACGACGTACGAGATCGGGAACATCGCGTACACCCTGCTCAGCCGCCCCGAAGTACTGGGCACACTCCGCGCGCGGCCCTCGGCCCTTCCGGCGGCGATCGAGGAGCTCCTGCGCTTCATCCCCTTCCGCAAGGGCGTCGGCATCCCGCGGATCGCCACCGAGGACGTGGAGCTGAGCGGGGTGCTGATCAGGGCCGGGGACGTCGTCCACGTCTCGTACCTCACCGCTAACCGCGACGAGCGGAAGTTCGACCGGCCCGACGAGCTGGACGTCGACCGGCCCACCGTTCCCCACATGACCTTCGGCTGGGGAGCGCACCACTGCCTCGGGGCGCCGCTCGCCGCGATGGAGCTGGAAGTCGTCTTCGCCACGCTCCTCGACCGCTTTCCCGGCCTGCGGCTGGCGGTGGACCCGTCGGAGGTGCGCTGGAACACGACATCGATCTGGCGCTACCCGCTGGGCCTGCCCGTCGCGTGGTGACAACCGCCCGTGTGACGACCACCCGCGGTGCCGACCACCCGTGGTGACTACAGCCCGGCGATACCGCTGCCCGGCATGAGACAAGGAAAACCCATGGCCACACTGTGCCGACCGTCCGTCGCCGTACCCGACCATGTCATCACGATGGAGCAGACACTCGCGCTGGCCCGTGAGACGCACGCGGACCATCCGCAACGCGACCTCGTCCTGCGCCTCATCGAGAACACGGGTGTGCGCACCCGCCATATCGTCCAGCCGATCGAAGACACCCTGCGGCACCCCGGTTTCGAGATCCGCAATCAGCTGTACGAGGCCGAGGCCAAGGCGCGGGTCCCCGGCGTCGTACGCCAGGCGCTCGCCCACGCCGAGGTGGAGCCCGGCGACATCGACCTGATCGTCTATGTCTCCTGCACCGGCTTCATGATGCCGTCGCTGACCGCCTGGCTGATCAACACGATGGGCTTCAGATCGGAGACCCGGCAGCTGCCCATCGCCCAGCTCGGCTGCGCCGGAGGCGGTGCGGCGATCAACCGCGCGCATGATTTCTGTACGGCGTATCCGCAGGCCAATGTGCTGATCGTGTCCTGCGAGTTCTGCTCGCTGTGCTACCAGCCGACCGACCTGGGGGTGGGCTCACTGCTCTCCAACGGCCTGTTCGGCGACGCGATCTCGGCGGCCGTGGTGCGCGGCGAGGGCGGCGTGGGCATGCGGATCGAGCGCAACGGCTCACATCTCGTGCCCAACACCGAGGACTGGATCTCGTACGCCGTACGGGACACCGGGTTCCACTTCCTGCTCGACAAACGGGTCCCCGGAACCATGCAGATGCTGGCACCGGCCCTCAAGTCGCTGATCGCCCAGCACAGTTGGGAAATCGCGCAGATGGACTTCTTCATCGTCCACGCGGGCGGGCCGCGCATCCTCGACGATCTGTGCCACTACCTGGAGCTGCCGCCGGAGATGTTCCGGTTCAGCCGGGCCACGCTCACCGAGCGCGGGAACATCGCCAGTTCCGTGGTCTTCGACGCGCTGGCCCGGCTGTTCGAGGAGGGCGGCGTCGAGCACGGAGCGGGCGGGCTCATCGCCGGGTTCGGGCCCGGCATCACGGCCGAGACGGCCATCGGCCGGTGGGCGGGCGCGACCGCGGTCACTGCCCCGGGCGTCGTGGCGGCGGTGTCGGTCGGCTGACCCGGGGCAAGCAGTCCCGCGACCGGCCGGCCGCCCCAGCGCACGGGGCGGCCGGCCGGCCGTCATTGCGCCGAGAGCGAGCGCGCGTTCCCAAAGGGACTCCCGCTCGGCAGAGTGGCCCGCATGAGGCTACTGATCTTGGGCGGTACAGAGTTTGTCGGCCGCGCCGTCACCGACGACGCGCTGGCGCGAGGCTGGGACGTGACGGTGTTCCACCGGGGGCAGCACGCGGCGCCGCCCGGCGTCGTCGCCCTGCACGGCGACCGCACGGCCGCGGACGGCCTCGCGGCGCTCGGGCAGGGGGAGTGGGACATCGTCGTCGACACGTGGTCGGGCGCGCCGTCCGCCGTACGGGACGCGGCGCGGCTGCTGGCCGGGCGCGCCGGGCACTACGCGTACGTGTCGAGCGCCTCCGTGTACGCGTACCCGTCCCCGGCGGGACAGGGGGAGGACGGTGCGGTGGTCGACGGCTCGGCCGACGCGGGCGACGACGTCGCGTACCCGCAGGCCAAGCGGGGCGGTGAGCTGGCGGCGGTCGAGGCCTTCGGCGACCGGGCGTTGCTGGCACGGGCCGGGCTCATTCTCGGCCCCGGCGAGAACATCGGCCGCCTGCCGTGGTGGCTGACGCGGATCGCCCGGGGCGGGCCGGTGCTGGCGCCCGGGCCGAAGGACATGGCGGTGCAGTACGTCGACGCGCGTGACCTCGCGGCATGGCTGCTGGACGCCGCCGCGCGAGGCCTCGGGGGACCGTACAACATCATCGGCCCGCGGGGGCACGCGACGATGGGCGAGCTGCTGGAGGAGTGCGTACGGACCACGGGCGGCGACGCGGAGCTGCGCTGGACCGACCCCGAGGTGATCGTGGCGGCGGGGATCGAACCGTGGCTGGAGCTGCCGGTGTGGGTGCCGCCGGGGGAGCTGTACGACACGATGCACGACACCGACGTCAGCAAGGCACTCGACGCGGGGCTGCGCTGCCGGCCGGTCGGCGAGACGGTGGCCGACACGTGGGCGTGGCTGGGGAAGCTGGGCGGGGTGGCGCCGCAGCGGCCGGACCGCCCGGTGGTCGGCCTGCCCCCGGAGAAGGAGGCGCGGGCGCTGGGCGCCTGAGAACGCCTGAAGGGCACGGGGTGCGCACGGGACCGTCCGTACGCACCCCGCGCCCTGGCAGGGAAACTGCTACCGCCCGACGGCACGAGACTGGCGCGACATGACGTTCGCGCCGTCGGGCGGAGTGTGTGGGCAGGGTTCCGCGGCGGGTGGCGATGAGCTGCGGATCGTTCTCCCCTCAGGTCGAGGAGGACGGTCCGTAAGCCTTGACCACCGCACTGGCTCGCTCGCCGCCGCGGTACCCGTTCCGTCCGTAACCCCGGCCACCCCTCATTCGGGCCGGTGGTACGGACTGCGCGGTTGACGTGACCTCCCGTCACGTCACCCGCGCGGTCTGGGGCCTAGTCCTCGCGCAGGGCGCGGACCGCTTCCTCGACGCGCTTGCCGTACTCCGCGTCCGCGGCGTGGAAGTGCGCGAGGTTCTTCTCGATCACGTCGTCGCGGCTGACCTGCGAGAGGCCACCGGCGATGTTCGCGATCAGGCGGGACTTCTCTTCCTCCGACATCAGGCGGTAGAGCTCACCGGCCTGGAAGAAGTCGTCGTCCTTGACGTGAACGGCGTTGGCGTGGGCGCCGGTCCAGCCGGACACCGCCAGCGGGGCGGAGAGCGCCTGGTCCGTCTGCGCGGGGCCCTGGTACGAGTTGGGCTCGTAGTTCTTGTCGTGGCGCGAACCGTAGCGGGTCGACATGGCGCCGTCCCGGCCGTAGTTGTCGGCCACGGTCGCCTTCGGGGCGTTCACCGGCAGCTGGGTGTGGTTCACACCGAGGCGGTAGCGGTGGGCGTCCGCGTAGGCGAAGAGCCGGCCCTGGAGCATCTTGTCGGGCGAGGGGCCGATACCCGGAACGAAGTTGTTCGGGGAGAAGGCGGCCTGCTCGACCTCGGCGAAGACGTTGTCCGGGTTCCGGTCGAGGACCAGCCGGCCGACGCGCTGCAACGGGTAGTCCGCGTGCGGCCAGACCTTCGTCACGTCGAACGGGTTGAAGCGGTAGTCCGGGGCCTCGGAGGCCGGCATGACCTGGACGTACAGCGTCCAGGACGGGTTCATGCCGCGCTCGATGGCCTGGAGCAGGTCCGTCTGGTGCGAGTTGGCGTCCTTGCCGGCCAGTTCGGCGGCCTGCTCGGACGACAGGCAGCGGATGCCCTGGTTCGTCTTGAAGTGGTACTTGACGAAGAACGCCTCGCCCGCTTCGTTCGTCCACTGGTAGGTGTGCGAGCCGAAGCCGTTCATGTGGCGGTACGAGGCGGGGATGCCGCGGTCGCCCATCAGCCAGGTGATCTGGTGGGTGGACTGGGGCGAGTGCGCCCAGAAGTCCCAGACGTTGTCCGGCTCCTGCTTGCCCGTGAAGGGGTCGCGCTTCTGGGAGTGGATGAAGTCGGGGAACTTGACCGGGTCGTTGAGGAAGAACACCGGGGTGTTGTTTCCGACGAGGTCGTAGTTGCCCTCTTCGGTGTAGAACTTCAGCGCGAAGCCGCGCGGGTCGCGGACCGCGTCCGCGCCGCCGAGGTTGTCCGCGACGGTGGAGAAGCGGATGAACGTCTCGGTCCGCTTGCCCACCTCGCCGAGGAAGTTCGCGCGGGTGAAGCCGGTGACGTCGTCCGTCACCTCGAAGTAGCCGTACGCGCCCGAGCCACGGGCGTGGACGACGCGCTCCGGGATGCGCTCACGGTTGAAGCGGGCCAGCTTCTCCAGCAGGTGCTGGTCCTGGATGAGGAGCGGGCCACCGACACCGGCGGAGGCGGAATTCTGGTTGTCGGCGACCGGGGCACCTGACTCGGTCGTGAGCACACGCTGCGACATGGGGGACCTTCCTGCGGGATCTGCTGGCGGCGTGAGGAGCGTAAGTAGGCTTCACGCGTTACGTCAACAGTTTGTTGAAGTTGAAGAGGGACTTCGGCGCTGACTGGGGCGAAAAAAATTGAAACCGGGCGGCGGCAGCGCCTGGGCGCGACAGGACAGGTGTCAGCGCCGCCGCAGCCCGGAGTTCAGGGGGTCAGCTCTGGACGGGCTGACCGGAGAGGCGCTCGACCGAGCGCAGCAGGGCGGAGTGGTCCAGGCCACCGTCACCCTGGGCGCGCAGCGAGGCGACCAGCTGGGCGACGACCGCGCCGACGGGGAGGGCGGCACCGACATTGCGGGCGGCGTCGGTGACGATGCCCATGTCCTTGTGGTGCAGGTCGATCCGGAAGCCCGGGGCGAAGTCCCGGTTCAGGAAGTTGGCCTTCTTGCGGGTCAGGACGGTCGAACCGGCCAGTCCGCCGTTGAGTACGTCGAGGGCCGCTTCGAGGTCCACGCCGGACTTCTCGAGGAAGACGACGGCCTCGGCGCACGCCTGGATGTTGACCGCGACGATCAGCTGGTTCGCGGCCTTCACCGTCTGGCCGGAGCCGTGCGGGCCGCACAGGACGATGGTCTTGCCGAGCGCGTCGAGCACCGGCTTGGCGGCGTCGAAGTCCTCCTGCGAACCGCCGACCATGATCGACAGTACGGCCTCGATCGCGCCGGCCTCGCCGCCGGAGACCGGGGCGTCCAGGACGCGCAGGCCCTTCTCGGCGCCGGCCTTGCCCAGGTCGACGGAGGTCTGCGGGGTGATCGAGGACATGTCGATCAGGAGGGCGCCCTTCTTGGCGTTCTCCAGGATGCCGTCCTCGCCGTACGCGATCGCCTCGACCTGCGGGGAGGCGGGCACCATCGTGATGACGACGTCGGCGTCCTTGACGGCCTCGGCGATCGAGGACGCGCCCTTGCCGCCGGCGGCGACGAGGCGGTCGATCTTGGGCTGCTCCAGGGTGTAGCCGGTGACGTCGTAACCCGCCTTCAGCAGGTTCTCGGACATGGGAGAGCCCATGATGCCGAGGCCGATGAAGCCGATCTTGGGAAGGTTGCTCATGATGGGTGCCTCTTTCACGCGCTAAAAACAGTGGTCAGTTCGAGAGCCAGCCGAAGGCTTCGGCGCTCGGGCGGTCGCCGGGCTTGTACTCCAGGCCCACCCAGCCGTCGTAACCGGCGCTCTTGAGCTGGTTGAGCAGCTCTTCCAGCGGCAGGTCTCCCGTGCCGGGCGCGCCGCGGCCCGGGTTGTCGGCGATCTGCACGTGGCCGGTCTTGCCGGCGTACTCCGCGATCACGTCGGGGAGGTTCTCGCCGTTCATCGACAGGTGGTAGATGTCCAGGAGGAACTTGGCGTTGCCGAGTCCGGTCGCCTCGTTGACCTTGTCGACGACCGCGATGCCGGCCGGTGCGCTCACCAGCGGGTAGAGCGGCGACTCCGGCTTGTTGAGGGTCTCGATCAGCAGGATCGCGCCCACCCGGTCGGCGGCGCGGGCGGCCACCACCAGGTTCTCCAGGGCAAGCTTGTCCTGGACATCCGGGTCGACGCCGTCCACGCGGTTGCCGTAGAGCGCGTTGAGCGCCTTGCAGCCGACCGAGGCGGCGAAGTCCGCCGCCACGTCGATGTTGGCGCGGAAGCGGTCCGACTCCTCGCCGGGCACCGAGAGTGCGCCGCGGTCCGGGCCGGGCAGCTGCCCGGCGTAGAAGTTCAGGCCGACCAGCTGGGTGCCGGCCTCGTCGAGCGCCTTCTTGAGCGCGTCGAGCTCGGCCTGGTCGGGGGTGGGGGTCTCGATCCAGGGCCACCACAGCTCGACCGCCTTGAAGCCTGCCGCGGCGGCGGCCGCCGGGCGCTCGAGGAGCGGGAGTTCCGTGAAGAGGATCGAGAGGTTCACATCGAAGCGCTGGTCCGTGTAGCCCATGAGGGTTTCGGCGCTCCTTCCGTATCGCGGAAGTTGTTTTCTGCCTGATGGAATGTTGCCTGGGGTGTGGAGGCCTGTCAAGAGGGCGTGGCCAGGTCGGGCGGCCTGACGGTGCGGAAGGTGCCGCTGCGGTGCCGGGTGACCGGGGGGATGGCTGAGGGGTGACGGGTCCCCGTCCGCCATGGCCTGTCTTTATATGGCCGGTATTCAGTCACGGCTCACAGGGGGCACATAGGGAACGCATAGTTCATTTTTGCGGCCGAGGTGTTTACCGGCGGGAATGGAATTTTGGGTGCGCGGTTCGCTCGGTGGCCTGGACCTTTGCGGAATGACTGATTCGCAGTGCGGAGCGCCTTCATGAGAAGGAAATTAGAATTGACATGCTCGTGCTGCTCTGAGCAGAATCGCGTCGCTCGCTCACCGAGTGGGCAACGGGTTCAAACGGGTTCAACAAGACGCGTTGAATGGGGAAAAGATGACGATCCGCAAAAACCTGGGTCTCGTCGGGGCCGGCGCCATGCTGATGCTGGGCGCCGGGGTGGGCATCGCGCCCGCCGCAAGCGCGGCTTCCACCGGGGACGGCCAGGCGGTCTCCACCTCGCAGTCGTCCAAGGGGCAGGTCAAGTCCGGGGTGGGCACCAAGTCCCTCGGCAAGTCGGGTGGTGCCGCGGCTGCCGCCCAGGGCGACGTGAACATCAACGCCAGCTGCTGGAACGGCAGCAGGTCCGGCAGAAACTTCTACATGACCTGCTCCGGCAACGGCTACCGGGTCTACGTGGACTGCTCGAACGGCTACCGGTACACCTTCGGGACGTACTACTACGGCACGTGGAACCACACGCTGACCTGCCCCTCCGGCACCAACGCCGTCTGGGGCGGCTCGATCGGCGGCTGACCCTTGCCGCCGGCCCTCGCCGCTGAGCGGCGCTGACCGACGAAGGCCGAATCCAGGACTGTCCGGACAGTCCTGGATTCGGCCTTCTCGCGTTCGGCGGATACGGGAATCTTCCCCTCCTTTTGTTCTCAGCTGAATCTCATAAATCTCTCAGTGATCTCTTCGGAGGGCCTTGCTATTCATGAGTGACGCCTGAATTTGACGAGGAGCTTACGTTGAACCTCAAACCTTTGAGTGTCGTACTGCTTTCGGTGGTGCTGCTGACCGGATGCGGTGCGGACGAGGAAAGTGAAGTGCCCTCCGCCGGCGGAAAGACATCGCCCGGCAGCAAGACCGAAAAGCCCGGCGCCGGTGACGCGGACGCCGACGTTCTCAAGTTCGTACGGTGCCTGCGCCAGAACGACATCGAGGTCGACGACCCGGAAACCAACGGGAACGTCTCCATCCAGGTCACGGACACTCAGGACCAGGCCAAGATCAGCAAGGCACAGAACGCCTGCAAGCAGTACATGGACGAGGGCGGCAGCGGCGGCGGTGCGGCCGGTGGCGGCAAGGAGACGGAGGAGCAGAAGGTGTGGCGGCTCAAGGTCGAGCGCTGCCTGCGCGACAAGGGCTTCGCGATGGGCAACGTCGAGGAGAGCGAGCGGGCGGCACACGAGAAGGCGTCGAAGGAGTGCTACAAGGAGGCCGGTCCCGTTCCAGGTGCGGGACAGTGACCGGGACCGAGACCGGGACCGAGACCGGGACCGGGACCGAGACCGGGCCCGGACCCCGGACCGTCGATGAGGCGGACGGCCTCCCTCCGCGCCCCCGCCGAGCCCGCAAGCTGATCGTCTCCTGCGCGGTCGTGCTGACCGCCGGCGCGGTGGCCGTCGTGGTGGTCCGCGACCGCGCGGACGGCGCGCCCGCGCCGACGCTCCCGCCGTCGGCGGCCACCGCCCCGGTGACGCGCGGCGACCTGACCGCGAAGGAAACCCTGGACGGGACGCTGGAGTACGCCGACGAGGTGTACCTGCCCAACCGCCTGACCGGCACGGTCACCTGGACGGCCCGTCCCGGAGCGACGGTCTCCCGGGGCGGGGTCCTCTACCGAGTCGACGAGAAACCCGTCGTGCTGCTGTACGGACGGATCCCGGCCTATCGCGCCTTCGCCCCCGGCATGTCCGACGGCGGCGACGTACGCCAGCTGGAGAAGAACCTCGCCGCCCTCGGCCACACCGGCTTCACGGTCGACGAGACGTACACCGACAACACCGCGTACGCGGTGAAACGCTGGCAGCGCTCCCTCGGCCTGCCCCGCACCGGGCGGCTCGAACTCGGCCGCGTCCTGTTCGCCCCGCGGTCCGTCCGGGCCGGCGAGGCCGACCGCAAGCCCGGTGACGAGGCGCAGAGCGGCAGCCCCGTACTGGACACGACCAAGGCCGAACGCACGGTGACGGTGAAGGCGAAAATGTCCCAGCAGCGCCTGCTCCCCGTGGGCAAGAAGGTGACCGTCACCATCCCCGGCCGCGACAAGCCGGTCGCGGGCAGGGTCACCTCGGTCGGCACCGTCGTCGGCGGCGGCAAGGGCGACGGCGGCGACGGCGAAAACGACGAAGGTGAGGGCGGAGGCGGCGGACAGAGCCCCCGGACCGGCGACCAGACCGTCACCGTACGGATCGCCCTCGCCGATCAGAAGGCCGCCGGCTCCCTCACGTACTCTCCGGTCCGTGTGGAGGCCGAGAACGAACGGCACCGCGACGTCCTGTCCGTGCCCGTCGCCGCACTGCTCGCGCTGCGCGAAGGCGGGTACGGCGTTCAGGTGGCCGGGGACCGCCCCGACGACCCCGACCGCATCGTCCCGGTGACCACCGGGCTCTTCAGCGGCGGCCGCGTCGAGGTGTCCGGCGCGGGCATCACCGAGGGCCTCAAGGTCGGGACGCCCACGCTGTGAACGCCGTCAGCGAGGTGACGAACGCGCCGGCCGCCGAGCCGGGCGGCCCGCAGCCGCCCGAGCCCGTCATAGAGCTCACCGAAGTGACCCGCAGCTACCCCGGCGCCCCGCCCGTCCACGCCGTCCGCGACCTCACCCTGCGGGTCCTGCCCGGCGAACTCCTCGCCGTGGTCGGCCCCTCCGGATCGGGCAAATCCACCCTGCTCAACCTCATCGGCACGCTCGACCGGCCGACCGCAGGCCAGGTACGCATCGCGGGCTACGCCGTGGACCGGCTGTCCGACCGCCAGTTGTCGGCCCTGCGGGCCGAGCACATCGGCTTCGTCTTCCAGCAGTTCTTCCTCACCCAGGGGGTGAGCGCCGTCGACAGCGTGGCGGAAGGGCTGCTGTACGCCGGACTCTCCCGGCGGGCCAGGACGGCGGCCGCCGCCGAGAGCCTGCGCAGAGTCGGTCTCGGCCACCGGCTGCGGCACCGCCCGCACGAGCTGTCCGGCGGCGAGCGCCAGCGCGTCGCCCTGGCCCGCGCGGTGGCCGGCCGCCCCTCCCTGCTGCTCGCCGACGAACCCACGGGGTCGCTCGACACCGCGTCCGGGGCCCGCGTCGTCGAACTGCTGCGGGAACTCAACGCCGACGGCACCACCGTCGTCGTCATCACCCACGACACGGAGCTGGCCGCCCGGCTGCCGCGCCGGGTGGTCATGCGCGACGGGCGGCTGGTCGAGGACCGCGGCCGCGCAGCCCTCCGTACCGCCGAGCGCACAACCCTCCGTACCGCCGAGGAGGCCGCCCGATGACGATGACCCCGCCCGACTCCGCGACCCGCTCCCGTCCCCCGCTGCGCCCCGCCCGGCTGGGCCCCCTCGACGTCCTGCGGCTGAGCCTGTCCGGGCTGCGCGCGAAACCCCTGCGCGCCGTCCTCTCGGCGGCGGGCATCTCCATCGGCATCGCCGCGATGGTGGCCGTGGTCGGCATCTCCACCTCCAGCCGCGCCGAACTCCAGGCCACCCTCGACACCCTTGGCACCAACCTCCTGCACGCCGAGGCGGGGGAGTCCCTGACCGGCGGCGAGGCGAAACTTCCCACCGGGGTCACCGAGACGGTCCGGCGGGTCCCGCCCGTGAACGAGGTGAGCGCCGTAGGCAGGATCGACGCCAAGGTGTACCGCTCCGACCTGATCCCACGCGAGGAGACCAACGCCCTGGAGGTCTTCGCGGCCAACCCCGATCTCCTGGCCACCCTGGGCGTACGTACCTCCAGCGGCACCTGGCTCAACCGGGCCACCGGCGAGTACCCGGCCGTCGTCCTCGGCTCCGCCACCGCCCGCAGGCTGGGCGTCGTCCGCGCCCATCCCGATGTCCAGGTCCTGATCGGCGGCCATCACTTCACGGTGATCGGGGTCATCGAACCGGTCGTCCTCGCGCCCGAGCTGAACAGCGCGGCCCTGATCGGCTTCGGCGCCGCCGAGCAGACGCTGGGCTTCGACGGCCACCCCACCGCCGTCTACGTACGGGCCGACGAGAACGCCGTGACCGACGTACGGGACGTGCTCGCCCGTACGGTCCATCCCGAGCAGCCCGACGCGGTACGGGTCGCCCGGCCCTCCGACGCGCTCGCCGCGAAGCTCGCCGCCGACGAGGCGTTCACCGGGCTGCTGCTCGGCATCGGGGCGGTCGCCCTGCTGGTCGGAGGGATCGGCGTGGCCAACACCATGGTCATCGCGGTACTGGAGCGGCGCGGCGAGATCGGCCTGCGCCGGGCTCTGGGCGCCACCCGTGGCCAGGTCCGCAACCAGTTCTTCACCGAGTCCCTGGTGCTCTCCGGGCTGGGCGGCTGCGGCGGCGCGGCCCTCGGGCTGCTGATCACCACGGTGTACGCCGATCACCGGGGCTGGCCGGTCGCTCTGCCCGCGAGCGCGGTGCTGGCCGGTGCGGCGGGCACCCTGGTCATCGGGGCCGTGGCCGGGCTGTACCCGGCGATGCGCGCCGCGCGTGTCTCGCCGACCACCGCGCTGGCAACCGGCTGAGGGCCGGGCCTGACGGACTCCCGGCCGCCGCCAGTAACGTGGGGGCATGGTGCGATTGAGAGTGGAGTTCACGACGGAACCCTTCGATCTCGACGAGGCGCCGGCGCACGCGCTGGCGGCCCGCGAGGTCATCCAGGTGGCCGAGCTGGACGCTGTGGACGTAGGCCCGTTCGGGAACACCGCCGAGGGCGGCGCGGACGAGGTGCTGACCGCCGTCGACGCGCTGCTGCGCAAGTCCCTGGCCGCGGGTGCCACCCGGGTCTCGTTGCAGGTCAACGTGATCGGGGAGGGCGAGAAGTGACCGATCTCAGCGCGCCGGACGATCACCCACTCGTCATCGCGGTCAAGCCGCTGGTCGACGCCATGGGCGGCGAGATGATGGTGCCCGAGCAGGCGGCGGGTGACGACGTGGTGCTGGCCTGGGAGGGCCGGGACGTCGTCGCCGTACGCCTTCCGCAGCTCTCGGACTCCCTCGACCACATCCTGGCCGCGCTGGAGCGCCGGCACGGCATGCCGCTGGCCGAGCTCGACCGCAAGGAGAAGCAGTCGGTCGTACGGATCCTGGAGGCGCGCGGGGCCTTCTCCGTGCGGCACGGAGTGGAGACGGTGGCGAGCGCCCTGGGGGTCAGCCGCTTCACCGTCTACAACTACTTGAACAGGGAGAACGGCTCCAAGAGCGGCTGATCCGCTGTCCCTCAGCGTCCAGCGCTGTCCAGTAAGTGGGCATATTTGATCGATCATTCGGGGAGGCCGCCGTCCGGACAACGGGACGGCGGCTTTTACGTTCGCAAGATTTCAACAAAGTGTTGACGAGCTGTTCTTGAGGGCGTTAGCTATGCCCAGCCCGTCCAGCACATAGCCACGGAGGCTCCCGTGACTTCAGGTTCGACACCGGGCCTCGCCCGGTTCAATACCTCGGCGGACAGCGAGGCCTCGGCCGCGCTCCACGAGGTATGCGCCAGCTCGGCGTGGGGGAGCAAGTTGCTCGCCCAGCGCCCGTACACCAACGCGGAAGCCCTCTTCCTCGCCAGTGACGCCGCCATGGCCGAACTGACCGCGGAGGATCTGGCCGAAGCGATGGCGGGCCACCCGCCGATCGGCCGGCCTAAGCCCGGTGACCCGACCTCCTCCCGCGAACAGCGGGGGATGGCCGGAGCGTCCGAGGAACTGAAAGCCGAGATGCTCGAACTGAACCTGGCCTACCAGGAGAAGTTCGGACATGTCTTTCTGATCTGCGCCACCGGTGCGACCGGTGAGCAGATGCGTGACGCGATGCGGGACCGGATCGGCAACACCGCCGAGGCGGAGCGCGAGATCGTGCGCACCGAACTCGGGAAGATCAACCGAATCCGGCTGACCCGTCTCGTAGAAGAGGACTGAGGACTGATGAGCACCGCGACCACTGCTTCGGTGTCCACGCACATCCTGGACACCAGCATCGGACGCCCCGCCGAGGGCGTCGCCATCTCGCTCACCGCCCGCAGTGGCAGTGACGCCGAATGGGTGGCACTCGGCGGGTCCGCGACCGACGCGGACGGGCGCTGCAAGGACCTGCCGGCCCTGCCGGAAGGCACGACCCATGTGCGTCTCGATTTCGAAACCGAGGCGTACTTCCGTAGCAAGCAAGCCGAGGCACAGCAGGACGCCCCCCGCGTAAGGGACAGCGGCGCGTTCTTCCCGGAGGTGGCGATCACGTTCGCCGTCGTCCCGGGCGAACACTTCCACGTACCGCTGCTGCTCAACCCGTTCGGCTACTCCGTATACCGAGGGAGCTAGCACCGACATGCCCACGATTCTCGGCCAGAACCAGTACGGCAAAGCAGAGAACCGCGTCGTCAAGATCACGCGGGACGGCGACACCCACCACATCAAGGACCTGAACGTCTCCGTCGCCCTCTCCGGCGACATGGACGACGTGCACTACTCCGGCTCGAACGCGAACGTCCTGCCGACGGACACCACCAAGAACACGGTGTACGCGTTCGCCAAGGAGTACGGCATCGAGTCCGCCGAGCAGTTCGGCATCCACCTCGCCCGTCACTTCGTGACGTCGCAGGAGCCGATCAAGGTCGCCCGGATCCGGATCGAGGAGTACTCCTGGGACCGCATCGCGACCTCGGACAACAACTCCAAGTTCATCGGCTCCGACGAGGTCAACCACTCCTTCGTCCGCCAGGGCCAGGAGCTGCGCACCACACAGATCACCTACGACGGTGAGAAGTGGGAGATCATCTCCGGCCTGAAGGACCTCACGGTCATGAACTCCACCAACTCGGAGTTCTGGGGCTACGTCAAGGACCGGTACACGACGCTCAAGGAGGCGTACGACCGCATCCTGTGCACCGATGTCTCCGCCGCCTGGCGTTACAACTGGACCGACGACGCGGACCGGATGCCCAACTGGGAGAAGTCGTACGCGCAGGCCAAGAAGCACATCCTCCAGGCCTTCGCCGAGACGTACTCCCTCTCCCTCCAGCAGACCCTGTACCAGATGGGTTCGCGCGTCATCAACAGCCGGAGCGAGATCGACGAGATCCGCTTCTCGCTGCCGAACAACCACCACTTCCTGGTCGACCTCGAGCCCTTCGGGCTGAAGAACGACAACGAGGTCTACTTCGCCGCCGACCGCCCGTACGGCCTCATCGAGGCCACCATCCTGCGGGACGGCGTCGAGCCGCAGATCCCGGTCGACATGACCAACCTCTGACGCGGGACCGGTAGGCCCCCGCCCGCCCGACAGCAGGCGGGGGCCCACCGGACCGGAGGGAAGCTCCATGGCAACGCCTGCATGTCGGGCCGACGACGGCCCCTGTGTCCACGTCGTGAACGCAGCGCCCCGTCTCGCGTCCGGTCCAGTTCCCCGCTTTCGCACCCCGGCGGCGGCACGTGTTACGCACGTGATCCAGCCCGAGGCGGGCAGGGTTCCCGGTACGCAACGCCGTCTGGACGCGTCCGACGCCCGAACGAACCGTATGGCGCGTGGCGCGACTCACCGGCCATCGACGGCGGGCCGCGAAGACTGCCGTCGCCTGCGCCGCCGTTCCGGGAGCATCCCCGGCATCAGCGCCGGCCTGCCCGTCCATGGTTCCTTCAGCAACCGCCGGTCTCGCGACCGCAGGGCCGACGGGCGGACCATCACCCGCGGCCTGCGCACCGACGGCATCCCGACCCTCGTGGGACCGGTCTTCGGCTCCTTCCCGACCAGCGCCTTCGCCCCGAACGTCACCGTCGCCGGCGGCGCTCTCCTGGTCCTCGGCGCGGTCGTACTCGGCGGCGCGGGCGTCATCCCGCTCGCCGCGCCCGCCTTCTCCACGGATTTCCCGGCCTGGGCACAGACCGTGCTCGGCTCCGGAATCAGTGCCGGAGCACTGGCCGCGGTCCTGCTCAACCTGTTCTTTCACCATCTCGGCACCCGGAGCCACGCGGCTGCGGCACTCAAATCCTCCTAGGGTCCTGCCGTGCCCACATCACTGAGAGAAGGACGCACCATGGCAGCACAGGCAGCCGCGCGCACCATCATCGAGAACTGTGCCATCGCAACGGTCGACGCCAACGACACCGAGTACGCCTCGGGTTACGTCGTGGTCGCCGGCAACCGCATCGAGTCCATCGGCGCGGGCAAGGCCCCCGACGGCCTGGAGAACGTCGTACGCCGCATCGACGGCACGGGCCATCTGGTCACGCCCGGCCTGGTCAACACGCACCACCACTTCTACCAGTGGATCACGCGTGGCCTGGCCACCGACCACAACCTCTTCAACTGGCTGGTCGCCCTCTACCCGACCTGGGCGCGCATCGACGAGCCCATGGTGAAGGCGGCGGCGCAGGGCTCGCTGGCCATGATGGCCCGCGGTGGTGTCACCACCGCGATGGACCACCACTACGTGTACCCGAAGGGCTCCGGCGACCTGTCCGGCGCCATCATCGGTGCCGCCTCCGACATGGGCGTACGCTTCACCCTCGCCCGTGGCTCCATGGACGCCAGCGAGAAGGACGGCGCCCTCCCGCCGGACTTCGCCGTCGAGACCCTCGAGGGCGCGCTGGCGGCGACCGAGGAGACCGTCAAGAAGCACCACGACGCCTCCTTCGACGCGATGACCCAGGTGGCCGTCGCCCCCTGCTCGCCGTTCTCGGTCTCCACCGCGCTGATGAAGCAGGGCGCCGAACTGGCCCGCCGCCTGGGCGTGCGCCTGCACACCCACGGCAGCGAGACGGTCGAGGAGGAGCAGTACTGCAAGGAACTGTTCGGCATGGGCCCGACCGACTACTTCGAGTCGACCGGCTGGCTCGGCAGCGACGTGTGGATGGCCCACTGCGTCCACATGAACGACTCCGACATCGCCGCATTCGCCCGTACGGGCACGGGCGTCGCCCACTGCCCGTCCTCCAACGCCCGCCTCGCGGCAGGCATCGCCCGCGTACCCGACATGCTGAAGGCCGGCGTCCCGGTCGGTCTCGGCGTCGACGGTACGGCGTCCAACGAGTCGGGTGAGCTGCACACCGAGCTGCGCAACGCGCTGCTCATCAACCGCCTCGGCGCGCACCGTGAGGCGGCGCTCAACGCCCGCCAGGCGCTGCGCCTCGGAACGTACGGCGGCGCCCAGGTGCTCGGCCGCGCGGACCAGATCGGTTCGCTGGAGGCAGGCAAGCTCGCCGACCTGGTGATGTGGAAGATCGACGGCCTCGGCCACTCCACCATCGCCGACCCGGTCACCGCGATCGTCTTCGGCGCCGCGGCTCCGGTCACCCTGTCGCTCGTCAACGGCAAGCCCGTCGTCGAGGACAACCACCTGATCACGGTGGACGAGGACGCCATCGCCCGCGACGCGCGGGCCGAGTCGCAGCGCCTCGCGCGGATCGTCGCGCAGGCCTGACCGTCCCCCCGGAAGTCCGGCTGAGGGGGACGGCCCTCAGCCGGCGGCCGCGGACCCGAGCGGGGTCCACGGCAGCTGTGCCCGGGGGCGCGCGCCCAAGTGCGAGCGCCCCCGGGGACGGTGAACAGCCGTCACCGGTACCGCCGCCCGGTACCGGCGGCACCACAGACCCCACAGCCTTCCCGCCCAGCACACCCCCCATGCGTCATGCACGTCTGCACCACCTGCTTCAACGCTCCACTCCGCACCACCTCCATGACATCCACGTCCCCGCAGGCGTGTAACCGACCGGAGGAACCGCCGTGGCCGCCAAGCCCAGGTTTCGCAAAGATGCATCCGCCGAATCCGACCCCGCCGAGACCGGACCCCAGTCGGGATCCTCGTCCGGCCCCGACCTGAAGCACCCGGTCGACGAGAAGCTGCCGCCCGGCAAGATGTTCACCAGCGGCCTCCAGCACGTGGCCGCGATGTACGCCGGTGTGGTGGCCCCTCCCATGATCGTCGGCCCCGCTGTCGGGCTCGACGCCAAGGAGACGGCCTTCCTCATGGGGGCCAGCCTCTTCACGGCCGGCATAGCCACCCTTCTCCAGACCCTCGGGTTCTGGAAGATCGGTGCCAAGCTCCCCTTCGTCAACGGCGTTTCGTTCGCCGGCGTGACCCCGATGATCGCCATCGGCAAGGGCGAGGGCGACAACGCGATACCGATCATCTTCGGAGCGATCATCGTCGCCGGTGTACTGGGCTTCTTCGCGGCCCCGTACTTCTGCAAACTCGTCCGCTTCTTCCCGCCCGTCGTCACCGGCACCGTGATCACCCTGATCGGTGTATCCCTGCTGCCGGTCGCCTTCAACTGGTCCCAGGGCGGCAATTCCCAGGCCGACGACTACGGTTCGATGACCAACATCGGCATGGCCGCCGTCACCTTCGTGATCGTCCTGGCCCTGCGCAAGTTCCTGCGCGGCTTCCTCCAGCAGATCGCGATCCTGCTCGGTCTCATCGTCGGCACGCTCATCGCCATCCCGGTGGGCATCACCAACTTCGACGCCATCAAGAACGCCGATCTGGTGGGCTTCCCGACCCCCTTCCACTTCGGCGCCCCGCAGTTCGAGATCGCCGCGATCATCTCCATGTGCATCGTGATGCTCGTGTGCATGACCGAGTCGACCGCCGACATGCTCGCCCTCGGCAAGATCGTCGGCCGCCCGGCCGACGAGAAGACCATCGAGGGCGGCCTGCGCGCCGACACCCTCGGCAGCGCGATCAGCCCGCTCTTCAACGGCTTCATGTGCAGCGCCTTCGCGCAGAACATCGGCCTGGTCGCGATGACGAAGGTCCGCAGCCGCTTCGTCGTCGCCACCGGCGGCGGCATCCTGATCCTGCTCGGACTGTGCCCGGTCCTGGCCTCCGTGATCGCCCTCGTACCGCTGCCGGTACTCGGCGGCGCCGGAATCGTGCTCTTCGGTACGGTCGCGGCCAGCGGCATCCAGACCCTCGCCACGGCCGCGCTGGAGAAGGGCGAGAACGCCCTGATCGTCGCCGCGGCCCTCGGAATCGGCCTCATCCCGATCGCGGCGCCGACCTTCTACCACGCCTTCCCCGAGGACCTGCTGGTCGTACTCGACTCGGGCATCAGCACCGGGTGCGTGGTGGCCATCGTCCTCAACCTGGCCTTCAACCACCTGGGCAAGAAGGACAGCCAGGACGAGAACCCCACCCAGCCGGAGATCCCGGACCAGATCCCCGCGTCCGCCCACTGACACAGCGGTGTCCGGCGCGTACGGCACTTCGGTGCCGTACGCGCCACACGTCGTACATACGCCTCTACTCCGCTGAGCCCGTCACAGGCGAGAGGCTCACCGTCAGCCACCCGTCGCCGACCAGTTCGGCGGCCAGGTACGCCGGCGGTGAGCCGCTGTCCCCGGCGGCAAGGCCGTGTTCCAGCAGCCGGTCGATGACCAAGGACTGCGGTTCGCCGCACTCCGCGAGTCGCAGCGTCACCGCGTCGACCAGTACGCAGCCGCCGTACGGCAGGCGGGTGAGGGTCACGTCCGGGGCCAGCCGAAGGACGGCCGGCGCGGACAGCGGTACGGCGCCGGCAGTGGCCATCAGCGCCCTCGCAGCCATTGGCACACCCACACCAGACGCAGCATCGGAAGGGCGTGTTCCGCCAGTTCGCGTCCGTCGCGCAGCACCGCCAGCACCCGGCCCACGTCGAGCACACCCAGGTCGGCGAGCGTGCTCTCCTGCTCCAGCCAGCGGTGGATGCGTCCGCGCTCACGGTGCAGATGGGCGACCGCGGCCAGTCGCAGCCAGTGTCCGGACGGCGCGCGGCATACGCCGTACACCTTCCGCCTGCTGAGAGCGCGTTCGAGCGGCCGGTGGTTGCGGAAGGCCCCACGGTGGATTCGCGCCAGCTTCGCCGGCCGCAGCGCGGCCACGGCCGCGATCACCTCCGGGTCCAGCGCGGGCAGCAGGGCCCCGGCCGCGCCGCGCTCCTCGAGAGCCGCGACCACCCGGCCCGACACCGGGTCGAGGAAGTCGAGATGGTTCTTCCACAGCGCCAGCATCCCGCGCCGGGCGGAGGCAAGCGCCTCCTCTCCCTCCGGGGTGAGGCCGGGCAGGGGCGGCGCGCCGGCCGGCCCGGGCGGAGCCGGCTTCCCCGCCAGCTGTTCGTCCGCAACCGCCCGGCCGTTCGATCCGGGCGCGAACACGACCTTCCCGCTGAGCAGTTCGCGTGCCTCGGCCAGGCCGCGCAGCGTGTCGGTGATGTGGAAGGGTTCGCAGCCCAGCAGTCTCCACCCCCGGTAACCCGTGTCGGCCTCGGGCAGTCTGGCCGACGCCAGGTCCTTCAGCAGCCCGCCGCTCACCACCGGCAGTCCGCAGCTCTCGCTCAGCCGGTCCATCAGCCGCCGCGGCACCTGTGTGTCGGGCAGCGGCGGAACGGGTTCGCGTCCGCCGACCGGCTCGTGAGCCAGCAACTCGGCCGGATCGACGCGGACATGCCGGATCTCCAGACCGGGAATCGGCGGCGGCCCGGCGGGAGACCTCTGCCCCCAGGCACCGCCGAAGTCCGCGTGCAGCAGTACGGGCCGGTGACCCGCCGCCAGAGCGCTGACGGCGAGGAACGCCGAGGCGAGACCTCCGCTGTAGGCGATGGCGTAGTCGCTTCGCAGACCGTCGAGTGCGCGGCCCACGGCCTCCGCCGCACCCGTCCCCGGCTCGGGCAGCTCGGGCCGCTGCCGCGTGACGGTGACCCCGGCCGCGTCCACCCGTACGGCGGTGCCCACGGCCAGCCGCCGCACGTCCGGCAGCCCGGTGGCGTCGGGCGAGGGCACCGTGCCGTGGATCAGTGCGAGCAACTGCCCCGGGCCGGGCGGCCGGTGAGACCCGCCGGTTACGAACGCTCCCAGATCGTCGCCCCATTCGACACGTCCGTAACGGACTCTGTAGTACACGGGCCGGCTCCCCGGGCTGTCGCGGCTCAGCCGGAAGACGCCCGGCGACGGCCGTTCGATGCGTACGCCGTCGGGCTCGGCCCATGGGCTGGGATCGCTGCAGCGGACCCCGCCGCGCGTCGCCTCCGCGCATCCGAGGACGCCGGCCGGTCCCGCCATCGTTTCCGTCATCGGTCCCGCCCCGATCGGTGGACCTCGACATAGGTCTCCCGTACCGGAAGCGACGTGCTCACCACGGCTTCCCCGCACTGCACCCACACGTAAAACCCCGAGGGCGGTCTGACCGGGACCATCTCGCGGCCCAGGTGGAAGGAGGCGGGAACGCCCATCCGCCGCAGCCCGGCCACCAGGAAGAGCGCGTCGTCCACCGGGTCGAGGAACCCCATCGTCAAACGCTGTGCGACCCGCAGCCGTGTGACCAGGGCACCGGTGTCCCGGCGTCCGGGGCCGCGTCCCGGGCGCCGGACGCGCCGTACCTGCGGCCAGTGGTCGAGGCGGTACGAACCGTCCTCGCCCTTGACGGATTCCACGAACCGGCGCGCGCTGCGCGCCGCTTTCACC
Organism: Streptomyces sp. TRD_SC_5; assembly: GCF_056836825.1. Taxonomy (NCBI): domain Bacteria; kingdom Bacillati; phylum Actinomycetota; class Actinomycetes; order Kitasatosporales; family Streptomycetaceae; genus Streptomyces; species Streptomyces sp. TRD_SC_5. The sequence goes on from NZ_JBWZZS010000001.1 coordinate 6,051,744, forward strand.
AGCAACAAGAAAGGCCCTCCCCGAGCACAGTGACGAGCGGTGGGACGGACGAGTCGCAGCACGCGGCCTCGAACGGCTCGCACGCCGCCGCGACCGTCGTGAGCGGGGAGAACAGGTGCTGCTGCAGGCCATCACTGGCGAGGCGCGCGGCAAGTGACGTCGTGGTCACGTAGTCCCCTTTCCCCGTGCACGGCGACGGCCGCGCACGGACTCGATCCGTCACTAAAAGTATCGTCACCTGTACTTACCGTCACCGGGCGTGCGGGAGCCCGTACCCGGGCGGAGAGTGCGCTGCTCACGCTCTTGTGGTCCGACCCGGTCCGATGTAAGCGACCTTTCGTGAGGTCAGGCACCCGCGCGGTCCGAGCGCCCCGTCCCGGCCTGTAGCGTCGGGGCCATGGGTGAGCACTCTGTAGTTGATGTCGGCGACGTACGACTGGCCTATCGGACCTGGGGCGATTCGTACGGGGCGCCGGTCGTGCTCCTGCACGGGCTCGGCTCCTCGTCGGCGAGCTGGGAAGAGGCCGGGCAGGCGCTCGGCGAGGAATGGCGGGTCTACGCGATCGACCTGCGCGGGCACGGCGAGAGCGACTGGCCCGACGAGTACTCCGTCGAGCTCATGCGGGACGACGTGCTGGGCTTCCTCGACGAACTGGAGCTGGACCGGGTCGGCGTGGTCGGTCACGGCATGGGCGGTGTCGTCGCCCGCCTGCTGGCGCAGGACAACTCGGACCGCGTGGAGCGGCTGGTCCTCGAAGAGACCCCGCCGCCGTTCCCCGGCGGCATGGAGGCGCCGGCGGTGCGTCCCGACGAGCCGCTCGACTACGACTGGCCCGTCGCGGCGGCCATCGCGGCCCAGATCGCCGACCCCGACCCGGACTGGGCCGAGAGTCTCGGCGAGATCGTCGCGCCGACCATGATCATCACCGGCGGTCCGGACAGCTCCATGCCTCAGGACCGGATGCCGGACATGGCCGCGCTCATCCCCGACTGCCGGCTGATCACCATCCCGGCCGGCCATTACGTGCACGAGGAGCGGCCCCGCCCGTTCGCGCACGAGGTCACGGAGTTCATGACCAGCTGACCTCGTTCGCGTCGAGGCCGGTGACAGGCCGGTGTGCCGGCCCCTCGCCCGGAGCTAGCGGTGGTACCAGTCCGTGCTGTCGCTGATGGCGATCGAGACGTACGTCTGATGGATCGCCACCAGCGAGGCCACCATCCGGGGGTCCCAGTGGTCCTGCAGGACGCGGTAGTCGCCCGCAAGGCCCCGGAAGGACATCACGGCCCGGCCGGCGCTGTCGCGCCATACGATGCGGCGCGGGGTCGTGACCGGGTCCTGGGCGAGGCCGGTGAAGGCGGCGACGAGCAGCGCGACGTTGAGGGGCAGGAGCACCGTCCACCACAGCGCCCACCACATCAGGCGGCCCGCCGAGCCGCGCACGGGCGGCGTGCCCGCCTGCTCCATGGTCCAGTGGGAACGGCCGATCCTGAAGATCCGCCCGCGCCGCAGCGAGATGCGGCCGATCGGTGTGCCGTCCGGGTCCAGCACCCGGTAGACGAAGCGCGGGCCGCCGAATCCGAAGCCCGTGCCGTGTTCCGTCGTCACCGAGGCGAGGACTTCGCGGCACGTGTCGTCGCCGTACAGGAGGATCTCCCGGGCGCCCGGGAGGTACGCGTTCGGGTCGCCCGCGGCGGTGTTGCGCAGCAGGTACGCCACGGGGCGCCGGCCCTGCGGCGTACCGTCCTCGGCGACGACCACGACCGGAGCGCCGGGCTTGCTGTCGAGTGAGGTGTCGCGGCCGCGCCCGGTGTGGCTGCGGGGGTCGAGCATTCTGTACGTGATCGCCATTGAGGCGGCCCCCTATTTCGTGATCCGGTCCGTTCTGGGGCGTCAGCCTAATAGTGGGCTTCGCGCGGGCTCTTGCCGGGCGTCGCCGCGCATGGCATACAGGTCTGGACCAATGTCCTCGGATGAAGGGTCTGACCCGTGCAACGCCCCACCGTATGCGCTGTGTTGGCCTGCTCCGCGTTGCTTTTTGTGACGGCGACCGCTTGTGCCACGGCCCCCGGACCGGAACGGGACACCGAGAAGCCCTCCAGGCCGGGCGGGGTGACGGCCCAGGCGGGCAGCGCCACCTCGGTCCATGTGATGTGGGACCGGTCGACCGACAACAAGGCGGTCGTGGGTTACGAGGTGTACGAGAACGGCGCCAAGGTCAAGGACGTGGCGGGGGCGCGGCACATGGTCGACGTCGACCGGCTCGCTGCCGGGACCGCGTACACCTTCACCGTCCGCGCCCGTGACGCGGCGGGCAACATGTCCGCTCCCAGCGGTGCCGTTCCGGTTACCACCCCCGCCTCCACACCCGACGACCGGAAGGCGCCGTCCGCGCCCGCGAAGCTGCGGGGGCGCGTCGAGGGGACCGGTGCGGTGCGTCTGTCCTGGGGGCGGGCCGCCGACGACACGGGCGTCACGTCGTACGACGTCTACCAGGAGGACTCCCGCGTCCACAGTGTGCGCGGCACGAGCACCACGGCCCGGGTCACCGGTCTGCGGCCCGGGACCGTCTACACCTTCACCGTCCGGGCACGGGACGCCGCCGAAAACTCCTCCGGGGACAGCAACGCCCTCGACCTGACCACGGTTTCGGGGCGCGGTGAGGGGCCTTCCACCGCGCCGGGGGATGTGGAGGCGACGGCTCGTACGAAGGAGGGTGCGCGCGGGATCGAGCTGCGGTGGACTCCGCCGCGTGTGGGGGGCGGGGAAGACATACGGGAGCATCAGCTGTTTCTCAACGGCGAGCTCGCGACGACGATCGTGTGGGGCGGGGACCCTCCCGCGGGCAGGGCGGCGTACCACTTCACGGTGAGCGAGCCGGCCGGTACGCGCTACAGCATCAAGCTCCGGGCGAAGCTGCCGGACGGGAAGTGGGGCGACTTCTCGGCGCAGCGGACTGTGGTGACGCACTGAGTGGTCCTCCCGCGGGGGGCGGGCTCAGTGGTCGGGCGGCGGTGCCAGCAGGCGGTTGTGTTCGGCTTCCGGGACCTGTTCGCCCGAGGACGGGAGCAGCTGGGGGATGCCGTCGACGATCGGGTAGCGGCGGCGCAGGCGGGGGTTGTAGAGCGCGTTCTCCGGTGCGAGGTGGATGAGGGGGCCCTTGTCGAGCGGGCAGGCGAGGATCTTCAGCAGGGGGTCATCGGGGGTCATGGCTCAACTCCTTGGTGGTGGTCGGCTCTTGCTGGTGTGCGGTGAGGGCCAGCAGGACTGCCACCGCGAGGGTGGCTCCGGCGATGCGCAGGGTCAGGCGCAGCGGGTCGTCGGGGAGGGACTCGCCGAAGGCGTACGTACCCACAACTGCTGTGTAGAGGCAGGACGTTGTCGTGCAGACGGGGACGACCAGGGAAGCACGGCAGCGTTGCAGTGCGGTCTGGGAGAGGAGCAGGCCGGTTGCTCCGGTGACCAGGAGGAGGTACGGGTACGGGCTCGTGAGGAGCGTGCGTGCGGCTGCGGCCGGAGCGTCCAGGGTTGCCGTGGTGAGGTGGGCCGAAACTCCCTTGATGGCCAGGGAACTCACGCCGTAGACGAAGCCGACGGCCACCGCGTATTCGACGCCGTTCGTGGTGGGTGCGCGGTGGCGGCGGGCGGTGCGGCGTTCCGTGGCCGCGTACAGCGCCAGGCCTGTGGTGAGAGAGAGCGCGCTGATCAGCAGGATCTGCGGGTACGGGGCGCTCTGGCCGACGTTGTCCGTGTGCTCGCGCAGGGAACTGACCACCATGAGCAGGGACAGGAGGATCGTCGCCAGGGCGTAGCGCTCGCGGGGCGACGTGCGTTCGCCCAGGAAGACGTTGGAGAGGAGGAGCAGGAGGACCAGGCCGGAGACGAACAGGGCTTGGGCGACGGCCATGGGGAGCGTTCTGTACACGATGAGCTGCGCGGCGAAGCCGCCGGCCAGGGCCAGTGAGCCGGCGATCCACAGGGGGCTGCGCAGGACGTGGCTCAGGAGGTGGACCGGGCGGCGCACGTTCAGCGCCGGGAGGTTGGCCAGGGCGCGCTTCTCCAGTACGAAACCCGCGCTGTACAGGACGTTCGCCAGCAGCGCGGCCGCCACGCCCCACCACATCCTGGTCAGTCCCCGGCTCGGCGGCGGGCGTGCGCCAGCAGGATCGACGCCGCGGTGGGCGCGGCGGAGGCCATGAGCCGGTCCAGGGGGCGCAGGGAGCGGGGGACGCCGTGGAAGGGGGCGCCGGTGATGCGGAGTACGTCGAAACCCGATGCGGTCAGGAATTCGCGCAGGGCCCGGGCCGTGTAGAGGCGGAGGTGGCCCACCACCTCGGTCCCCGGGCGGCCGTGGATCGCGCGCAGGCTCACCTCCGAGAAGACGGGCTGGGTGCCGGTGAGGAGCAGGGCACGGTTGTACCAGGCGGCGAGGTTGGGGGTGGAGAGCATGAGGTGGCCGCCGGGGGTCAGGACGCGGCGTAGTTCGTCCAGTGCGCTGTCGGGGTCGACCAAGTGCTCTATTACTTCGCTGAAGAGGATCGCGTCGGCTGTCGCCGGGGCGAAAGGCAGGCCGTTGTCCGTCAGTTCGCCCCTTACCACGTGGGTGAGGTGCTTCGACGCGCGGCGCAGTGCGTCCTGCGACCAGTCGACGCCGATGACGCGGTGGCCGCGGAGGAGGGGCGCGGCGGTGGCGGCCGCTGTGCCGTCGCCGCAGCCGATGTCCAGGATCGTGGCTCCTGGGCCGGGGAGGGCGGCTGCGAGGATGCGGGCCTGGCGGAGGGTGCGGGGGGTGCCGGAGGCCACTGGGACTGCTGGGTTCTCGTAGAAGTCCTGGAGGGTTGTCGGTGGTGGTGGTTGTGGCGGTGGCGGTGGTGTCATGGGGTGCCTCCGGACGTGGCGTCCAGGTATTCGGCGAAAAGGTCGCGCAGTTGTCGGCCGTCTGCGGCGCCCAGCAGTACGCCCGACCAGCGCAGGGCCAGGTGCAGGTGGCCCGCCGTGCTTGCCGTGGTGACCGTCAGACCGCGCGGCATGCGGGCGGGAGCGGAGAACCAGACGGCCGTCGCACGGCCCGTGCCTTCGCCGAAGTCCAGGGGGTACGGGACCCGGCCGATGTTGCTGAGGAGGGTGGTCGATGTCCATGGCCCAGCGGCTCGGCGCAAGGTGCGGGTGAACGCGGCGCGGACTGCGACCGGTAGTACGGGGGCGGTGAGCAGGGCCGCGCCGTGGCCCAGCTGGGGGCGGGGAAGCGCCTTCAGGGTCCGGGTCCGGATCGCTGTGCGGCGTAGCAGGTCCGGGATGTCGGGGGACGGGGGCAGCTCTTCGGCGGCGTACGGGACCTCCACCAGGCGGGTGCCGTTGCCTATGGGCATGTCCAGGCCGCGGGAGCGGTCGTCCACCGGCATCGTGATCCGCATGGGGCGGGGCGGGCTGCCGTGCTCGCGGTTCCAGGCGGCGATCATGCGGGCCGTCGCGACCATGAGCTGGTCGTTGACCGTGTACGGGGCGTCGCGCGGGCGGGTCGGGAGGGGGAGGTCGGCGGTCAGCATGCCGTTGGGGGCGGCTGAGGTGGGTGTGCCCCGGGCTACGCGTGCCACCGGGGCGAAGCCGGCGCGAGGAGTGGGGGCGGGCTGGTTCTGCGGGGTGTGGGGGGCGGGGGCGCGGGTGGGGGCCGTTGTCGTGGGGGAGTTGTCGACGCCGCCGTAGATTTCGGCGGCGGTGGCCAGGACGCGGAGGCAGGCAGGGCCGTCGAGGGCGGTGTGGTTGATGGTGAGGAGGAGTACGCGGTCTATGACTTCCAGGCGTACGGGTGGGGAGAGGGTGAGCGGGGGCGCCAGGGAAAGGGCGCGGGCCCGGGCCTCGGTCAGGGCCTGGGGGGTGGAGGGTGGGAACGTTACCGCCTCGGCGTCGGGGTGCGGTGTCAGCTCCCATTCGTAGCGGCGGCGGTACCAGGGGCCGGGAGCCTCTCGCATCAGGATGCGGGGGTGGCGTCGCAGGGCCTCGTTGAAGGCGGTGCGCAGGCGGGCGGGGTCCGGCCGGGCGGGCAGGTGCACCTCGATGTGTACGGTCTCGGGCACTCGGGGCTGCAGGCAGTGGCGGGTGACTTCGTCCACGACGGTGAAGGGCACGCGGCGGGGTGGGCTGCCGGGGTGGCGGGAGGGGTGCTGAAGCGCGGTCACTTTGGGCTCTCCTCGCCGGGGCGGTTGCTCTGGGTTGCCGCGCTCGCGCCGGTCGGCCCGTGGGGGCCTCCCTGGCTTCGTGCGTCTGCGCCGGGCTCCGTCCGTCGGGCGGGGGTCCCCTGGCCCGGGCCGGCGCCCGGGGTTCCCGGGGGCGCGGGCGTCGGGGTCGGTGCCGCGCCGGGGCGTCTCCTCGGGCGCCGAACGTTCGGGGTGGTGTCTTCTTCGGGCTCGTTGCGTTCGACGCCCTGCGGGGAGCGCCCCGGCACGTCCCCTCCTGGCACCCAGGTGTGCGGGGCGGCGCGGCGGGCCCTTCGCGCGGAGCCGGGTGTCGTTACCAGGGCCGCTGTCAGGGCCGTCAGGGCCAGGAGTTGGGCTGCTGGGCCGAACGCGCCCTCCGAGGCCGAGGCGGGGGCGCCAGCGTGCAGGGCTGCCACTGTGCCTGCCGCCGACATGGTGAGGAGGGCTATCGGGGGGAGGAGGGTGGGGCGGAAGTGGGCCAGTAGGGCCAGGGGCAGGACCAGTAGGGCCAGGGGGCCCGCTGTCAGTGCCAGGGCGAGGGTCAGGGCTGCCAGGCCCAGGATCGGGCCTGGTGGTGGCGGTGTGGTGGTGGGGTTGGGGGTGGCGGGTTGTTTGCGGCGGTAGAGGGTGGCGGCCGCCAGGGTCAGTAGGGCTATGCCTCCGCCGATCAGGCCCGCTTCGTACAGGCGCGCCGGTTCGTACTCCATGCGTACCTCGCCGCCCGCGCCTTCCGGGATCAGCCAGCCCTGCTGCCAGCCGTCCAGGCGGAGCGAGGGCAGCTTCTTGCCGTTGAGGGTGGCTTGCCAGCCCGCGTTCGCGTTCTCGAAGGTCTGGAGGTACGACGCTTCTCCCGGGCCCACCGTGAGGGACCGGCGGTCGCCTGCGGTGTCCTGGATCGTCAGTTCGCGCGACCGTTCGGCGGGGGGTGTGGCCTTGCCCCTGTTCAGGGTGATGTCGGTCAGGGCCAGAGGGCCCGCGTCGCCGGCTTCCACGCGGTGTGTGCCGGCGGACAGGCTTGCTTTGCCGTCGCGCTGAGGGCCCGCGCAGAGTGAGACCTCTACGGGACGGCGTTCCGTCAGGTCGCTCAGCTTTCCCTCGGCCGAGGTGGCGTGCAGTGTGCCGTCTATGGCGAGGATCGGGCCCTTCCCGCAGGGGAGTTGGAAGGTTCGGGTCGGTTCTGGTTGCGGGACCCGGAACTCGTCCAGTGCGGGGACGTACACCTCGCTCAGGCCGACGGGCAGCTGCATCCGGCCGTCCGCCACCGGGTTGTGGACCGTGAGGGGGGTCGACCGGGTGATTTTGATGTCCAGGCGGTCGGTCCTGATTGGTTCGAAGCGGGCCAGGCCGTTTTCGTCCACCGAGGCTGTTGTGGCTCCGTCGGGGGAGCTGATCTCCACTTGTTCCGGGCGGGTGGACAGGCCGCCGGCCGGAGCGAAGACGATCTCGCCTATGGGGCGCTTTCCCGGCCAGCGCAGGTGGACGGTCGGGTTGTTGCCGGCTATCCATGCCGTGGTCAGGTCGCCGTCGACCAGGTTGCGCGGGGTGAGCGACGCGCCCAGGCGGGAGGTCGAGTCGGCTGTGGCCGTCAGTTGGCGGCGCTGGTCGGGGGCCAGGCTGTAGAGGAGTTCGTCCAGTGCGTCGCCCGGTACGGGCAGGGCCGTTGCCCTCAGTGCGTACGTACCTTGTGTGGCCGTCGAGAACTGGCGGTGCAGGCCTACCTCCGCCGATGCCGGCGACAGGCCGCCCGGGTCGCTGCCCCGGTGGAGGGAGATGAGGTCCGGGTCGGCGTCCCGCGGGAGGGAGAGGAGGCGGGTCACCTGGACGCCGGGGATGTCGATGGTGGTGAAGCCCGCGCCCATCAGGCCTGGGCGGCCCTGCTGGGCGCTGGTGATGGTGAGCTTCAGGTAAGTGGCGTTGCCCGGAGGCGTGTTGATCAGTTGGGGTGCGCCGTTGGGGTGGAGGGGGCTCGTCCTGCTGCCGTTGTCCGTCTCGACCCGGACGGAGGTGGGTGCGGCTCTTACTCCGTCGGACGGGAGCGGAGTCACGCGGATCTGGGAGGGCATGGTGACGCGGGATGTGAAGGCTATGCGCAGCCACTCGCCAGTCGGCTGTGCCGCGCTGCCCTCCGCCCACGCCGTGTCGGGATTCCCGTCGAAGGCGTTCACCGGGTCGTACTGCGGCAGGTGGAACAGCCAGTTGCCGCTGCTCGACGCCGTCACCGACTCCGCGCCGCGCAGCACCGCTGTCGTCTGGTGCTTGATGTTGTTGGTGGGCAGGATCTGGCGCGGGGCACGGCCCGGGTCCTGAAGGCTTTCGGTGTGGTTCTTCTCGGTCGCCGTGTAGGTGTACGACGTGTTGGAGTTGACCAGGCCGAACCGCGTATCGGCACGCCGCAGTCCGTCGCTCGTTGCCTGTATCGCCGGGTCGCCCAGGCCCGGGTGGCTGTCGCCGGTGAGTATGGCGGGGCGCCTGCGCATCGTGGGGTCGGAGGAGAGGCGGAGGAGTGATTCCGGGCCGCCGCTGATGATCGCGGTGTCCGCCACCGGGGTGATGTCCGCTCGGCCGGGGCGCTTTGTCGAGGTGGGGGGCTCGTAGATCTCTACTGCTCGTTGCCTCGGGTAGAGGCCTTCGACCTGGACGGGGGTGTCGTCCGGGATACGGCCGCCGGTGAGTACGGGGCCGAAGCCCGTGGTGCGGCGGTAGCCGGACTCCTCCAGCGTGCGTTTCACCGTTTGCGGGGGCACGTAGCCCATCTGGTCCGGGTCGAGATCGTTGCGTACGACGATGTAGTGCAGGCCGGCGCGGCTCAAGTAGTCGCTCAGGCCCGGGACTTCCGCTCCGGTGGTGAGTGCCTGCTCCACCGCGTCCATGGCCCGGCGGTTGCCAGGAGTGCCGAACGGCACGTAGTCGCGCTGCGCCCAGCGGGATTTCGCGAGTACGTCCAAGGGCTGGTCGATGGTGGAGCCCCAGGTGTAGATGCCGTGCGCGGTGGCGGGAACCACCAGGGCGCGGCTGTCGGGCGAGTACTTCTTCAGCCAGTCGGCCGTCGCCTGCCAGTGGGTGGGGAGCTTGGTGAAGGAACCCGGCTGGAGGATGTTGCCGTTGAGGTAGGGCAGAGCCAGGGCGGGGAGGATGAGCAGAGCTGTGAGGGGTGGGGCCAGGCGGCGGGCCCTCGGCGGGCGGATGGCTGTCGCTGTGATATGTGCCAGGCCCAGGGCCAGGGCGAGAGCCAGGCCCGGCTGGAACTTGTAGATGTTGCGGAACGGGACCAGCGGGCCGTTCAGCCAGTCCTGGATGGATGAGTGGAACGGTCCGCCCAGGGAGCCGCCGTATCCGGCGAGGGTGATCGTCACTATGGAAAGTGTGGTGAGGAGCAGCCAGCGCCGCTCCGGGAGGTCCCGGCGGGCCAGGCCCGCCAGGCCGAGCGCGGCGGCGAAGGCCGAGCCGAGGATGGTCAGGGCCGCCGTGGCGACCGTCCAGCCCGCCGGCAGCCACGCCTCGCCGAAGTGCAGGTAAGCCGTCCAGTTGCCCGCGCCGCGCAGCAGCTCCGTGGCGGACATGGTCGCCGTGGTGGTCTCGGCCTGTTCTACGTAGGGCAGGAAGTTCTCGCCGTGCAGGCCCAGGAGGAGGAGCGGGACCACCCACCAGGCCGTGGCCAGCAACACTCCCGGCACCCACCAGGCGATCAGCGCCCGGCGCCGGGGTGTGGGCGGGCGGCTGAGGAGGTAGAGCGCCACGGGGAGGAGGGCGGCCAGTGTCGAGGCCGCGTTCACTCCGCCCATGCACGGGATCAGGAGCGCCGAGCGCAGTGCCGCGATACGGGCGCTGGTGTGGGGGTTTGTGAGCGGCAGCAGGACCCAGGGCAGGAGCGCTCCCGGCAGTGCGGCCGCCGACGTCGAGCCGATGACGATCGTGTACGTCGGCCACAGGGCGTACGCCGCCGCTCCCAGCAGGCGGGTCGCGGGCGAGCCGAAACGCAGGCGCTCGGCCAGGCGCAGCGCGCCCCAGAAGGCCGTGGTCACGACGATCGAGAGCCACAGGCGCTCCGCCAGCCAGACGGGTATCTGCAGCAGATCGGCCAGCGCGTAGAACGGCAGCATCGGGAAGGCGTAGCCGATGTACTGGTCGAAGATGCCGCCGAAGCCCGCCCTGCTGTGCCACAACTCGCCCAGGTCGGAGAGGAATTGGAACGGGTCCAGCGCCACTCCGAGTTTCGTCTCGAAGGTCGTTCGGCCCGGTGCCGCCGCCAGGAAGGCCACGAGGGTCGCCGCCCAGAAGCCGAAGAGCCATCGGCGCGAGCGCGGCTCGTGGGGTGGGGCGGGAGGGGGCGGTGGTGTCCTGGGAGGTGCCTGGAGGGTGGTCGTCATGGACACCGCCGGAGGATGAGGAGGAGATTCCAGGTGGCGAACTCGCGCAGCAAGGGGATTTTCGGTACGACGCGGGGGAGGAACGGCCAGTAGCGGGCCCGGGCCGTTACCAGTTGGGCATCGGTGCGGGAACGTACCTGCCGCAGGGTGTCGCCGATGTGGATGGCGAAGAGGTTCTCGCCGAGGGTGTGTTTGGCCGGGCGGCCGGTGCGGCGCTCGTAGCGGCGGCGGGCCCGTTCCGCGCCCAGGTAGTGCCAGGGCGCCCACTCGTGGCCGCCCCACGGGGAGTACCAGTTGGTGAACGAGACGTAGATCAGGCCGCCGGGCGCCGTGACGCGTATCAGCTCGCTGAGGAAGGTCCCCGGGTCCTCGACGTGCTCCAGGACGTTGGAGGAGAAGCAGATGTCCGCCGCGCCGTCGGGGAGGGGCAGCAGGTAGCCGTCGGCGACCACCGTGCCTTCGGGGCTGCGGCCCCTCAGTTCCCGTACGTCCGGTTCGAAGAGGTAGCTGTGCGCGCCGCGCCTGCGGAATTCCTCGGTGAAGTGGCCGCTGCCGCCGCCGATGTCTACGACGATCCGGCCGGCCAGCGGCTCGTACCGCTCCAGTTGGTCGGCCGCGTCACGGGCCAGCAGCGAGTAGCAGCGGTCCGGATCGGTCTGCTCGTGCAGGAAGGCCCGGAAGAGGGTGACGGACCTGCGGAAGGAAGGGTCCTTCACCGGTGGTCACCTCCGCCGGTGGGAGAGGGCCGCCTCCGCCGCCACCGCCCGGAACTGGCGCACCGTGCTGCTCCACCGGTAGTGCGCGGCCCGCGCCGCGGCCGCGCGGCCCATCGCCTCCCGGCGCTCGGTGCTCAGGGCGAGCGTGCACCAGGCGGCGGCGAAGGAACTCTCGCCGCGGGCCAGCACGCCCGTCACCCCGTCGGCTATGGAGTCCCGCAGCCCGGGTACGTCGAAGCCGATCGCGGGGGTGCCCCGGGTCGCCGCCTCGGTGACCACCAGGCCCCAGCCCTCGACCGCGGAGGGATGCAGGAGGAGGTGGGCCGCGCAGAGGAGTTGATGTTTTTCCGCTTCGGAGACATGGCCCTTGAAGATCACGTCGGGGCCGGCGAGCGCCTCCAGGCGATGGCGTTCGGGGCCCTCGCCGATGATCACCAGCTTGCCGCCGGTGACGGGTCTCACCCGCTCCCACAGGCGCAGGAGGAGGTCGATGCGCTTGTACTCGACCAGGCGGCCCATCGCCAGGAAAAGCGGTTCGGGTGAGCGCGGGGCGCGCTCCGCCGGATGTTCGACTCCGTTGTGCACGACCCGGATGCGGGCGCGGTCCACTCCCAGTGCGCTCAGTGCGCCGGCCGTGGATGTCGATACGGCGACCAGCAGGTTCTCGCGCTGCGCCGCCGACAGCGCCCAGTGCTCCAGGCGGCGCCCGAGACCGGCGGCCGGGCGCGGGTAGCGCATGCCCCACAGTTCCGTGTGCACGTGGTTGACCAGGCACAGGGTGGGGCCGCGGTGCCAGAGCGGGGTGAGGTAGGGCAGGCCGTTGCAGACCTCGACCAGCAGGTCGCAGTCGCCGACCTGCCGGGCGAAGGTGTGACGCGCCTTGATGAAGTGGCCCAGGTCGCCGCCCGCGGAGACGACCCGGTAGTCGCGGTACGCCGCCGGGCCGCCGCACAGCAGCGTCACCTGGTGGCCCAGGGCCGTCAGGCCCTCCGCGAGGCGGTCGACGAGGAGTTCGGAGCCGCCGGCGGCGGGATTGCCGAGGTCGCGGCGGGAGAGGAAGACGATCCGGCGGGGGTGCGGGGAGGTGGGGTGGGGGAGTGGCTTGTGGATCTCTTGGGGTTTCGCATCGTGCAGGGTGGGGGGCACGTGCTGGGGCATGCGAGCTCCAACTCGTTTCAGGGGTGCGGAACCGGTGGGGGCCGTGCTCGGGGTGGGAGGTCAGTTTTCGGCACGACGTTCGATGCGGCTACTCACCTCGGTGACAAATTCGGGCCCAGTGTGAGCTGATGTGTCATCACATCGTGATGACCGGTGTGGTCCTTCGTGGTTCCCGTCCGCGTACGACGAGCACCGCGCCGGCCGCCGCCAGCAGGGCTCCCGCCCCGCCGCCGCCCATCGGCAGTGTCTCGCCCACCAACTTCAGACGGTCGCTGTCGGACGAGGCCAGCTCGACCTGAGCGCGCTGCGTGGCGGGTGTGAACTCCAGGCGGCGGCTGTCCAGAAGGACGACTTCGTCCCGCTTGCCGCCGGGCGCGCGCAGCGTCTTGCGCGGGCCGATCGCCGCGTTCACGATGCGGCCCGTGCGCCGGTCGACGACCAGCTCGATGCCGTGGTTGGCGTACCACTCCTCGGCGAGCACCTGGCTGCGCTTCGGCAGCCCCACGAGCCGCCCCGGCACCAGCCGGGTGCCGGTCTGGGCAGGTTCGACGGCGCCGGTGAAGCGGTAGCCCTCGTACCCCTGGATCTTCTTGGTTCCGGCGAAGCGGAGGCGGACGGTCGAGCCGAGCGTGTTGTCCCACCAGCGGTACGAGCGTTTCTCTACGCCGAAGGGGAACTTGAGGTACGCCTCGCCGTCGAAGGCCGGTTCCTCGCCGCAGCAGTGCACGGGCTCGTTGGTGCGCCGGTCGGTCACCCAGCGCTCCAGCGTCCACTGGAGCGAATCGTGGGTGTCGGCGGCGGGGAGGGTGGCCTCGGTGTCGACGGAGGTCGAGACGTCCCAGACGGCCCGGCCGCTCCTTTCGCTGTCGGCCACATCGCCCCGCACCTGTCTGGTGATCGTGAGTTCTCTGTTCTTGAGGGTCTTGATCTCGGTGGTGTCGAAGTAGCTGCCGGTCCCGGTGAAGACCGTGGTGACGTCCACGTCGACCGGTGTGCGCTTCGCGCGTGGCTCGACGTACCAGGCCAGCATCGGGGCGAGTACGAGCAGGAAGACGCCGGCGCCCAGCAGGGCCAGCGAGAGGGGGGAAGCGGTGCGACGCATACGGGCGACTCCAGAGGGGGCCGACGGGGGGTGGCTCGGCGGATACGTGCACATGCGTATGGGCCGGGAACCGTAGGCGTCCTCTTGACGGACTGTCAATGGAGTGTTGACACTGGGCCATTGCCGGACGGGGCCGGCGGGACACCGGTGGGGTCACAGCGTCAGAGAGGCCGACCCGACCATGTCCAGACTCCTTGCAGCAGCGCTGACCACCGCCGCCGCCGCCGCCCTCGCCGTAGGGGCCGCCTTCGCCGTCGTGGCACTGCTCAACGCCACCCCGGACCAGCCGAACGTGCCGCTGATCAGCTATGAGTCGGCGACGCCCCGGAAGTGACCCCGGTGGGAGCACCCCCGGTGGAGACGACCGCGGTGGAAACGACCGCAGTGGACGGGGAGCGATGTATGGCCGACTGCTCGGCATGGCAGGACGTGCCCCGCCTTCAGGTGCGGCAGTTCACCGACCGGGCGATGCGCGAAGTGCCCTCGCTCGCCCAGGAGATCCTCGACTGCATCTGCCGCGAACACCCCAAGCTGCCGCTGCTCGTCGACGAATCGGGCGAGCTGATCGCCCTCGTCGGCATCCGGCGCGCCCTGGAGGACTTCGTACAGCATCTGGTACGGGAGAAGGGGCCCCGGCCGCATGTTCATCTCGAAGTCTTCCAGGAGTTCGGGCGGGGCGAAGGGCTCCACGGCCGCTCCCTCGACTCCCTCCAGGCCATGTACCGGCTCGGCGTCCGGCTCGCCTGGCGGCGGCTCGCCGAGATCGGGCAGCAGGTGTCCATCCCGCCGCCGGCGATGTACGAACTCGCCGAGTCCGGATTCGCCTTCCTGGACGGGCTGGTGGACCAGACGGTGCGCGGATACGCCGAGGCCGCCGCCCGACAGGCCGGGGAACGGCTGCGACTTCAGCGGAAGTTGACTCAGGAACTGGTCGCGGAGGGCGCCGAGCCCGCCGACCCGGCCCGCACCCGCTCGCTCGCCGAACACGCCGCCCGGATCGGCTGGGCGCTGCCGGAGCTGATCGCCGTGGGGGTGCTGCTGCGCCCGGCCCGCGAGTGCGTCGCACCGGCCGTGGGGCAGGGCGTACTCCTCGACATGGAGACCGAGCAGCCTCTGATGATCGTGCCCGACCCGGCGCTCGCGGGGCGCCCCGAGCTGCTGCGCCGGTCGATGAAGGGCTGGTCGGGGGCGATCGGGCCGACGGTGGCGCTGGTGGAGGCCGCGAAGTCGCTGCGCTGGGCGGCGGCCGCCGTACGCCTGATGGAGCGCGGCCTGCTGCCTTCGGGGCGGCTGCTGCACTGCACCGAGTACACCGAGGCACTGGTCCTGCTGCCGCCCGAGGAGCTGATCGGTGACCTGACCCGCCGCTGCCTCGCGCCGCTCGCCGACTGCGGTCCCACACAGGGGCGGCGGCTCGCGGAGACGTTGCTGGCGTGGCTGGAGACGCGGGGCGGGGCGCCGGAGGTGGCGGCCAGGCTCGGCGTGCACCCGCAGACCGTGCGCTATCGGATGCGGCAGATACGGGAACTGTGGGGCGACGAGGTCGACCACCCGGACCGCCGCTTCGAGCTCGAACTGGTGCTGCGGGCCCAGCGATTACGGGGGGAGCTGTCGGAGCCGATCCGGTGAGGTGCGGGCCGTCGTCCGGAGAACCGGCTCCGCCCCCGGTGCTGTGCGGTCCCGGGGGCGGAGAGCGGAAGAGCGGTCGTGATCAGCCGCGCAGCTGCTCGTACGCCGGCAGCGTGAGGAAGTCCGCGTAGTCCTCGTCGAGCGAGACCGTGAGCAGCAGGTCGTGCGCCTGCTGCCACTTGCCCGCCGTGAACGCCTCGTCGCCGATCTCCGCACGGATCGCGGCCAGTTCCTCCGCCGCGATCTTGCGGGCCAGCTCGGGGGTGGCCTTCTGGCCGTCCTCGAAGACGACGCCCGCGTTGATCCACTGCCAGATCTGCGAGCGGGAGATCTCCGCCGTGGCCGCGTCCTCCATCAGGTTGAAGATCGCGACGGCGCCCAGACCGCGCAGCCACGCCTCGATGTAGCGGATGCCGACCTGGACGGCCGAGACCAGTCCTTCGTACGTCGGGACTGCGTCCAGCGAGTCGATGGCGATCAGGTCGCCGGGCGCCACCGACACGTCCTCGCGCAGCCGCTCCTTCTGGTTCGGCCTGTCGCCGAGGACCGCGTCGAAGGACGCCATCGCGATCGGCACGAGGTCGGGGTGCGCGACCCAGGAGCCGTCGAAACCGTCACCGGCCTCGCGGTCCTTGTCGGCCTTGACCTTCTCGAAGGCGACCTTGTTGACCTCGGCGTCGCGGCGGGACGGGATGAAGGCCGCCATGCCGCCGATGGCGTGCGCGCCGCGCTTGTGGCACGTACGCACGAGCAGCTCGGTGTACGCCCGCATGAACGGGGCCGTCATGGTGACCGCGTTGCGGTCCGGCAGGACGAACTTCGCGCCGCCGTCACGGAAGTTCTTGACGATGGAGAAGAGGTAGTCCCAGCGGCCCGCGTTCAGGCCCGCCGCGTGGTCGCGCAGCTCGTAGAGGATCTCCTCCATCTCGTACGCCGCCGTGATCGTCTCGATCAGGACGGTCGCGCGGACGGTGCCCTGCGGGATCCCGACGTAGTCCTGCGCGAAGACGAAGATCTCGTTCCACAGGCGCGCCTCGAGGTGCGACTCGGTCTTGGGCAGGTAGAAGTACGGGCCCTTGCCGAGCTCGATGAGGCGCTTGGCGTTGTGGAAGAAGTACAGGCCGAAGTCGACGAGGGCGCCCGGCACCGGGCGGCCGTCGAACCGGAGGTGGCGCTCGTCGAGGTGCCAGCCGCGCGGCCGCATCACGACGGTCGCGAGGTCCTCGCTGTCCTTCAGGGCGTACGTCTTGCCCGACCTGGGGTCGGTGAAGTCGATCCGGCGCGCGTAGGCGTCGATCAGATTGCGCTGGCCGAGGACGACGTTCTCCCAGGTGGGAGCGGACGCGTCCTCGAAGTCGGCGAGCCAGACCTTCGCGCCCGAGTTCAGGGCGTTGATGGTCATCTTGCGGTCGGTCGGACCGGTGATCTCCACGCGGCGGTCGTTGAGCGCGGCCGGGGCCGGCGCGACCTTCCAGTCGCCCTCACGGATCTGTGCGGTATCCGGGAGGAAGTCGAGCGTGGACGTGCGGGCGATCTCGGCGCGGCGCTCGGCGCGGCGGGCGAGCAGCTCGTCACGGCGGGGCGTGAACAGCCGGTGCAGCTCGGCCACGAAGGCGAGAGCCGCGTCGGTCAGGACCTCTTCCTGCCTGGGCAGGGGCTCGGCATCGACGATGGCCAGCGGGGACGGCGCTGGTGCGGACATGAGCGGTCACTCCTTAGGCGGGCGGGCGCCTGACGGCCGCCGGGTCGCCCAAAGACGGCACAGCGTGCCATGGCTCCGAGGTACGGTCGCGGGCGCCGCCGGGTGGTGCAGGGCGCTTCTGACGTGTGGATAGTAGTTTCCTCATGGTGGAAGTTCAACGGTCTGTTGACATCGAGATTCTCCGGGTCGACAGAAACTGGCGCTCAGTGCCATGCCGGTCACTCCAGGTGGAACAGGTCGTCGGGCGTGTCGATGTCGTACGCCTCGGCCACATCCCCGCACTCGACGAGCGTGACCGAAGTCTCGTGGTCCTTCAGGTAGGCGCGTGCCCCCTGGTCGCCCGTCGCAGTCCTCACGATGTCCGTCCACCGCTCGGCGCCGAAGAGCACCGGGTGCCCGCGCCTGCCGTCGTACGCCGCCGCCACGAGGCTCGAAGGCGAGCGGTACGCCGCCACCACGCGGCCCACCGCCGCCGCGCCGATCCCCGGCTGGTCGACGAGGGACACGAGCGCGGCCGAAGCGCCGGTGGAGGCCAGGGAGGCCAGACCGGCCCGCAGCGACGAGCCCATTCCCTCGTCCCACTCCGGGTTGTCGACCAGTACGCATCCGGTCAGGTCGGCGCGCTCGCGCACCTCGGCGGCCGCCGCGCCCAGCACCACGTGCACCGGACCGCAGCCGCCCTCGCGCAGCACCCGTACCGCGTGCTCGACCAGCGGCCGCCCCCGGTGCTCCAGCAGCGCTTTCGGCCGGCCGCCGAGCCTTCGTCCGCCGCCCGCCGCGAGCAGGAGGCCCGCGACGACCGCCGGCCCTTCGACTGTTGTAAGTGCCATGGGTTCTGCATACCTCATCGGGGCGGGCGCCGACGGTCCGTCCTTGGATAGGGTGCGTTCGATATCGGCGCTCTGCGTGGGAGACATGAGTTGATGAGCGGTCAGCAACCGGACCGGGGCAACGCCCCTCAGGTCTTCCAGCCTCTCGCGGGCGACGACCCGACCACCATCGCCGGTTACCGGCTGGCCGCCAGGCTCGGCGCGGGCGGCATGGGCAAGGTGTATCTCTCGTACACACCGGGTGGCCGGCCCGTCGCCATCAAGGTGATCCGGCCCGAATTCGGTGAGGACCCCGAATTCCGCCGCCGGTTCGCCCAGGAAGTGCAGTCCGCGCAGCGCGTGCAGGGGCTGTTCACCGCGCCCGTCATCGACGCCGACACGAACGGCGCGCAGCCGTGGCTGGCCACCGCCTACGTGCCGGGCCCCTCGCTCGCCGACGCGGTCGTCGAGCACGGGGCGCTGCCCGTCGAGGCGGTGCTGCTGCTGATCGCCGGCATGGCCGAGGCCCTGCACGTCATCCATGGCGCGGGCATCGTGCACCGTGATCTGAAACCCTCCAACGTGCTGCTCGCCGCCGACGGCCCCCGCGTCATCGACTTCGGTATCGCGTACGCCGCCGACGCGACGTCGCTCACCGGCAGCGGGGTCACCATCGGCACCCCCTCGTTCATGGCCCCGGAGCAGGCCGCCGGGCGGAAGGTGACCCCGGCCACCGACATCTTCGCCCTCGGCCAGGTCGCGGCGTACGCGGCGACCGGGTCCCCGGCCTTCGGCGAGGGCACCTCGCACGGGGTGCTCTACCGGATCGTCCACGAGGAGCCCGACCTCAGCGGGGTCCCGGAGCGGCTGATGGAGCTGGTCAGCCGCTGTCTGGCCAAGGACCCGGCGGCCAGGCCCTCGATCGCCGAGGTCATCGGGCTGTGCCAGACCGCGAACGCCGAGACGGTCCTGCGCCGTCCCGAGGACTGGCTGCCGGGCGCCGTCGCCGCCGACATCACGGTCCGCGCGGCCGCCCCCGCGCCGGTCCAGACCCCGCCGCCCCCGTCCGCCGCACCCGCGGCGGCCTACTCGCCCACCATGCCCGTCGGCCCTGCTGCGGCCTACTCGCCCACCACGCCCGTCGCGCCGGCGACCCCGCCCCCGGGCTTCGGGCCGTCCGTACAGCATCAAGCCCCTCAGCAGTTCGGTACGCCGCCTCCTGGGCAGGCCCACGCGCACGCCTACGCCCCGACCCGGATGCCGACGCACCAGCCCCAGGCCTACCCCGGGCACCCGGCGCCTCCCAAGCCGCCGGCCAAGCGGGGGCCGCTCGTCGCCCTCGCGGCCGCGCTGATCTTCGGAATCGCGGGCGGCGGCACGGCGTACGTCCTGCTCAAGGACGGCGGGCAGCAGACGCGGGGCGGTGGCGCGTCGCAGGGCGAGGAGACGAACGACGGGGGGAGCGGGGGCGCCGGCGCCGACCCGAAGCCCAAGGCCGATCCGAAGCCCGCCGTCTACAAGGGCATCAACCTCACCGCGGGCTACCACCTGACCCTCGGGGACGACGCCCTCCGGCCCCAGAAGGGCGAGGACGGTTCGTACGAACTCTCCTACGACACCGGCGGGTATCTCGACGAGGAGACCTGGGACGGAAGCCTGGCGCTGCTCGATCCGGGGCAGGAGGGCTCGCTCGCCGCCTGCCGCGCGGAGACGCGGTTCGCGGAGAGCGTCTATGTGAACAAGCTCTCGAAGGGGCGGCAGGTCTGCGTCACCACGGGCACCGGGCACATGGGCCTTGTGACGGTCCAGGGAATCGCGGTCGAGGGTGAGCCCAGTGGCGACTACCTCACACTGGACGTGACCGTCTGGCGCAACGCCGCCGGCTCCGGCACGGGCAGCTGAGCTGCTGCCAAGTGGCGTACGGCCTGCCGATTGGCGTTAACTGACCCCCGGCTCTTGTGTACGGCGTCCGACCAGCGGCGTACGGGCTGAACCACTGGGGGAGAGACGTTGTTGAGAAGTGTGGAACAGAGGTGCGTGACCGGCGACGGTGAGGACCCGCGAGTGACGGAGCTGCGTGCTGCCGTCTCGCGGCTGCGCCGTGAACTGGCCGGGCATCCTGCGGAATTGCCCGACCGGGGGGTGGCGGAGGACGAGCTGGCGTCGCTGCACGCGATGGCGCTCAGCGGCGTGCCGGAGATCATGCGGCTGCGGCGTTCGCTGCTGCTGGTGGCGGGGTCGATCGGCTCGGTCAGCGCGCTGGCGGGGGCGATGGCGCAGGTGCGCAACGCGGTCGAGCTCTTCGGGCGCGACTGAGCTTGCCGCGGGTTGCTCCTGGTTTGCTGCTGGGGGGCTTTTTCGCGGGGGCGTTGGGGTCGGTGCCGCGCCGGGGCGTCTCCTCGGGCGCGAACGTTCGGGTACTGGGTCTTGCTTCGGGCGTGTTGCGTTCAGCGCCCTGCGGGGAGCGCCCCGGCACGTCCCCTCCTGGCATCGTGCGCTGCGAGGCGGAGCCGTCAGCGGCGGATCAGGCGGCGTGTCGTTGCCACGGCCACTGCGGATGTGCGCGAGTCCACGCCCAACTTGGCGTAGACGTGCACCAGATGGGACTTGACCGTTGCCTGGGAGAGGAAGAGCTGCTTGCTGATCTGGTGGTTCGACAGGCCCTCGCCGACCAGCTGCAGCACCTCCAGCTCGCGCCGCGTCAGCGCCTCCGCCGGCGTCCGCATCCGGTCCATCAGCCGGTGCGCGACCGCCGGTGCCAGCGCCGACTGGCCCGCCGCCGCCGTGCGCACCGCGGCCGACAGCTCCTCCGGTGGCGCGTCCTTGAGCAGGTAGCCGCTCGCGCCCGCCTCCACCGCCGCCAGGATGTCGGCGTCCGTGTCGTACGTCGTCAGGACCAGCACCCGGGGCGATCCCGGCCGCGCGGTGATCGCGGCCGTGGCCTCCGATCCGTGCATCCGGCCCGGCCCGAACTGCAGGTCCATCAGTACTACGTCGAAGTCGTCGGCGGCGGCGAGCTCCACCGCCCGCTCGGCGGTCGCCGCCTCCGCGACGACGAGGAAGCCCTCCTCGGTGTCGAGTACGGCGCGCAGGCCTGCCCGTACGACGGGATGGTCGTCGGCCAGCAGGAGGCGGACGGGGGGCGTCACGTGGGGTCTCCGGAGCCTGTTGACGGCAGGGGCAGGGTGATCGCCACGGCCGTGCCCTGTCCCGGTGCCGACTCGACGCTCAGCGTGCCGCCGAGCGAGCGCGCCCGCGAGCGCATCGCGGGCAGGCCGAAACCGCCGCCCGACCGCAGCCGGGTTGCCAGCGGGTCGAAGCCCCCGCCGTCGTCCACGACGTCCAGCGCCACGGCGGTCTCCATGAAGCTGAGGGTGATCTCGGCGCGGGCCGCTCCCGCGTGCCGGACCGTGTTGGCGAGCGCGGACTGGGCGATGCGCAGCAGGGCCACCTCGTACGGAGTGGGCAGCTTCACCGGCGTACCGCTCACGCCGAACTGCACAGCGGGTCCCGGAGTCCCCGCACACAGCCGCTCCAGCGCGGCGGGCAGCGAGCCGTGCTCCAGGTCGGGCGGGGTCAGCGCCCGTACGAAACGGCGTGCCTCGGCGAGATTGTCCTGCGCCGCCTCGCGGGCCTGGCGGACATGGGCGGCGGCCGGGTCGCCGGCGGGCAGTGTGCGTTCGGCGGCGCGCAGGAGGAGCTGGATGCTGGACAGGCCCTGGGCGAGCGTGTCGTGGATCTCGCGGGCCAGCCGCCCGCGCTCGGCCAGCGTCCCGGCCGTCCGTTCGGCGACGGCGAGGTCCTCACGGGTCGCCAGCAGCTCGTCGATGAGTTCGCGGCGCCGCTCGCTCTCGCGGTACAGCGCCTGGTAGCCGAGGACCGTCGCGACGGCGACGGCGGCGCCGAGCAGCGGCCCGATGAACGTGCCGGGCGTCACCGTCTGCCCGTGCAGGACGAAGCCGGCGATGGCGGCGGCCGCCGTGGTGACTACCGCGGTCAGGCCCCAGCGCACCGGCAGCAGGTGCAGCTGGAGGAAGTAGAGGGGGAACGCCGCCCAGAGCCCGTCGGGGGAGAGGGCGAGGAGTATCAGCCAGGCGAGGCCCAGTGCGGCGAGCCAGACGGCGGCTGCCCGGGGCGAGCGGTCGACGGAGGGGCTCAGGGTCCCGACGGTGTAGACGACGGCCATCGTGACGGCCGCGAGTACGACGGCGGTCGCGTGCGGGGCGTCGTCGGCCACGGCTTTCACGGCCGCGAGCGCGATCAGCCCGCCGAGCAGCGCGTGCAGACACAGGCGCAGGGCGCGCAGTACGGGAGTGAGGGGACGCGAGGGGGGAGCGGAAGAGCTGGGGTCCATGGCGTTTCCAGCGTAGGGCTCCGGAGCCGTTGCCCCGTCAATCAAAAGATTGATGTCGCGCCGATCCGTGGCGCGATGCCTTCGCGCGCCCCCTTGGCCAGGCTGGAAACATGTTTGTCGCATGGAGAGACCTCCGGTTCGCCAAGGGCCGGTTCGCGCTCATGGGCACGGTCGTGGTACTGATCACGCTGCTCGTCGGGCTGCTGTCCGGCCTCACCGCCGGGCTGGCCAGGGACAATACCTCGGCCATCACCTCGCTGCCGACCGACCGGCTGGCCTTCGACCGGCCGCCCGAGGGGCAGCAGGTGTCGTTCACCAATTCCTCGGTGGCCGAGAGCGTCTGGCGGAAGTGGGGCCGGCAGCCCGGCATCACCGCCGCCGAGCCGCTCGGTATTCGTACGACCAATGCGGGCGCGGGGGAGCGGACGGCCGCCGTGTCGGTGTTCGGCGCCGAGCCCGGGTCGGGACTGGCGCCGGCCGTCAAGGGCTTCGGGTCCGGGCGGGTCGTGCTGTCCGTGCGGGCGGCCGAGGACCTGGGCGCCGGGGTCGGTGACACGGTGCGGATCGGTGATGTGGAGTCGATTGTTGCTGCGGTTGAGGGGGAGGATTCGTACAGCCATACGCCTGTGGTGTGGGCCTCGCTCGACGACTGGCAGCGGCTCGGCAACGGTGGAGGGGAGCAGGCCACTGTCGTCGCCCTGACCACCGGGGAGGGCGCGGACCTCGCGGCGGGCGACAAGGCGGCGGGCACCGAGACCCGCACCCTCGACGGCTCGCTGAGCGCGCTGGCCTCCTACGAGGCGGAGAACGGTTCGCTCCAGCTGATGCGCGGCTTCCTCTTCGTCATCTCGGCGCTCGTCGTCGGCGCCTTTTTTACTGTGTGGACGATTCAGCGCAGCGGTGACATCGCGGTTTTGAAGGCGCTCGGCGCCTCCACGCCGTACCTGCTGCGCGACGCGCTCGGCCAGGCCGTCCTGATGCTCTGCGCCGGTACGTTCCTGGGCACCGCACTCGCCACGCTCATCGGCGGGGCCGTCACCGGAGCGGTCCCGTTCGTACTCGAACCGGCGACGCTGCTCGTCCCGGCCGCCGTGATAATCGCCCTCGGGGTGGTCGGCGCCGCACTGTCCGTCCGGCGCATCACCGCCGTCGATCCCCTCGTCGCCCTCGGGAGCGCCCGATGACCCTGTCCCTCACGGAAGTGACCCTCACCTACCCCGACGGCGACTCCCGGCTGACCGCCCTCGACGACATCGCTCTCGATGTCGCCGCGGGTTCGCTCACCGCCGTCGTCGGACCGTCCGGCTCCGGCAAGTCCAGCCTGCTCGCCGTCGCCGCGACGCTCGTAGCGCCGGACCGGGGCACGGTGGTCGTCGACGGTACGGACACGGGCCCCCTGAGCCGGGCCGAGCGGGCGGAGCTGCGGCGGACCCGTATCGGCATCGTCTTCCAGCAGCCGAACCTGCTGCCGTCGCTCACCTCGGCCGAGCAGCTCCAGGTGATGGCCCACCTCTCGGGGCGAGCGGCCCGGCAGGCCCGCGACCGCGCGTTGGAGTTGCTGGACGCGGTGGGCCTCGCCGACAAGGCCGGCCGTCGGCCGCACCAGCTGTCCGGCGGTCAGCGCCAGCGGGTGAACATCGCCCGCGCGCTGATGAACGAACCGGCGGTCCTGCTGGTCGACGAGCCGACCAGCGCCCTGGACCACGAGCGGGGCGCGGAGGTGCTCGACCTGCTGGTCGGGCTGACGCGTGAGCGCGGCACGGCGACGGTGCTGGTCACGCACGACCGGGCGCACCTGGAGCGGATGGACGCCGTGGTGACGATGGCCGACGGCCGCGTGCTGTGATCAGCCCTGCGAGCCGTTGTTGCCGTTGTTGGTGAGCACGACCGACAGGTCCTGGGCGACTTCCTGGAGTATCGGGACGATCTTCAAGGTCGCCGCCTCGGTGACCCGGCCCGCCGGGCCGGAGATGGAGATGGCCGCGGCGGTCGGTGAGTTGGGCACCGGGACCGCCAGGCAGCGGACGCCGATCTCCTGCTCGCCGTCGTCCACGGCGTAACCGGCCCTGCGGACCTGCTCCAGGGCGTCCAGGAAGCCCTCGGGAGTGGTGATCGTCTTCTCGGTGGCGGTCGGCATGCCCGTACGGGCGAGCAGTGCGCGCACCTCCTCCGGCGCGGTGTGCGCGAGGAGCGCCTTGCCGACGCCCGTGGAGTGCGGGAGGACCCGGCGGCCGACCTCGGTGAACATCCGCATCGAGTGCTTCGAGGGGACCTGGGCGACGTACACGATCTCGTCGCCGTCGAGCAGCGCCATGTTCGCGGTCTCGCCGGTCTCCTCGACCAGGCGCTGGAGGTACGGGCGGGCCCAGGTGCCGAGCAGCCGGGACGCGCTCTCGCCGAGGCGGATCAGGCGCGGGCCGAGCGAGTAGCGGCGGTTCGTCTGCTGGCGTACGTAACCGCAGGCGACCAGCGTGCGCATCAGCCGGTGGATCGTGGGCAACGGCAGACCGCTGCTGGCCGAGAGCTCGCTGAGTCCGACCTCGCCGCCCGCGTCGGCCATCCGCTCCAGCAGGTCGAAGGCGCGCTCAAGGGACTGGACACCACCGCTGGGCGCAGCAGATTTTGAAGCGTCGGTGGTGGCGTTGGACGACGGCACGTCAACGGTCCTTTCGAGGCGGATGGGCAAGGCAGCAGCCTACCCGCCGCCTGCGCGGAGCACACGGTCTGCGTCAAGACGTCCCCGCCGGTCAGAGGGCGTTTGTCCCTGTGTCGGCCGTCACTTCCGAAGATCCTCCGCCGCAGCCCTGTGGGTAGCTACCTTCTGCTACTCGAAATTATGCTTCCACTTCATGGAAACCTCTAAATTCCGTGGGTCGCGGTCCGGGCGGTCTGGGGGAGTCTTGACGGGGAGGGTGCCGGAGTGAAGACTCCTTCAACAGTTCGTTGAATTTCATAGCCTTGTTTTTTGGCACGGAAGTGAGGGACAGGGTGTCCGACGTGGACCTGGTACTGCGCTCGACGCGCGTCATCACCCCCGAGGGGACGCGCGCCGCATCGGTGGCCGTCGCCGCCGGGAAGATCACGGCTGTGCTGCCGTACGACGCCGAGGTGACGGCCGGGGCCCGGCTGGAGGACTTCGGGGACGACGTCCTGCTCCCCGGCCTCGTCGACACGCACGTCCACGTGAACGACCCGGGCCGCGCCGAGTGGGAGGGCTTCTGGACCGCCACCCGCGCCGCGGCGGCGGGCGGCATCACCACGCTCCTCGACATGCCGCTGAACTCCCTGCCGCCGACGACCACCGTCGACAACCTGCGCACCAAGCAGGACGTCGCCCGCAGCAAGGCGCACATCGACGTCGGCTTCTGGGGCGGTGCGCTCCCGTCCAACGTGAAGGACCTGCGTCCGCTGTACGACGCCGGCGTCTTCGGTTTCAAGTGCTTCCTTTCGCCCTCCGGTGTGGAGGAGTTCCCCGAGCTCGACCAGGAGCAGCTCGCCCGGTCGATGGCCGAGATCACCGGCTTCGGCGGTCAGCTGATCGTCCACGCCGAGGACCCGCACCACCTGGAGACCGCCCCGCAGAAGAGCGGTCCGGCGTACGCCGACTTCCTCGCCTCCCGGCCGCGCGACGCCGAGAACACCGCGATCGAGGGCCTGATCGCGCACGCCAAGCGCCTCGGCGCCCGCGTTCACGTGCTGCACCTGTCGTCCTCGGACGCGCTGCCGCTGATCGCCGCCGCCAAGCGTGACGGCGTACGCGTCACCGTCGAGTCCTGCCCGCACTTCCTCACCCTCACGGCCGAGGAAGTCCCGGACGGGGCAACAGAGTTCAAGTGCTGCCCGCCGATCCGTGAGGCCGAGAACCAGGACGCGCTGTGGGAGGGGCTCGCGGACGGCACGATCGACTGCATCGTCTCCGACCACTCGCCCTGCACGACGGATCTGAAGACGCCGGACTTCGCGTCCGCGTGGGGCGGGATCTCCTCCCTCCAGCTGGGCCTCCCGGCGATCTGGACCGAGGCCCGGCGCCGCGGCCACTCGCTGGAGGACGTGGTGCGCTGGATGTCCGCCGCGCCCGCGGAGCTGGCAGGCCTGTCGCAGAAGGGCGCCATCGAAGCCGGCCGCGACGCCGACTTCGCCGTCCTCGCCCCCGACGAGACCTTCACCGTCGACCCGGCGGAGCTGCACCACCGCAACCAGGTCACGGCGTACGCGGGCAAGACCCTGCACGGCGTCGTCAAGTCGACATGGCTGCGCGGCGTACGTATCGCCGACAACGGCACCCTGGCCGAGCCGACCGGCCGGCTGCTCGAAAGGAACAACTGATCGTGGCGACCCCCTCTTTCACCGGTGACGCGAACCCGTACGGCGGCGGCGACCCGTACGCCGACTACCGCACCGCCGACTTCCCCTTCACGCACTTCGCCGACCTCGCCGACCGGCGGCTCGGCGCGGGCGTGATCGCCGCCAACGACGAGTTCTTCGCCGAGCGCGAGAACATGCTGCGGCCCGGGGCGGCGGAGTTCGACCCCGAGCACTTCGGCCACAAGGGCAAGATCATGGACGGCTGGGAGACCCGCCGCCGCCGTGGCGTCAGCGCCCAGCAGCCCCACCCGACCGACGAGGACCACGACTGGGCCCTCGTACGGCTCGGGGCGCCCGGTGTCGTACGCGGAGTCGTCATCGACACCGCCCACTTCCGCGGCAACTACCCGCAGGCGGTCTCGGTCGAGGCCACCTCGGTGCCCGGCTCGCCCTCCCCCGACGAGCTCCTCTCCGGTGACGTGAAGTGGGTGACTCTCGTACCCCGTACGGCAGTCGGCGGCCACGCGGCCAACGGCTTCGCCGTCGACGTCGAGCAGCGCTTCACCCACCTGCGGGTCAACCAGCACCCCGACGGCGGCATCGCCCGCCTGCGCGTCTACGGCGAGGTCGCACCCGACCCGGCCTGGCTGGCCACCCTCGGTACGTTCGACCTCGTCGCCCTGGAGAGCGGCGGCCGGGTCGAGGACGCCTCCGACCGCTTCTACTCCCCGGCCACCAACACCATCCAGCCGGGCCGCTCGCACAAGATGGACGACGGCTGGGAGACCCGCCGCCGCCGCGACAAGGGCAACGACTGGATCCACTACCACCTGGTGGAGCAGGCCGAGATCCGCGCCGTCGAGATCGACACGGCGTACCTCAAGGGCAACTCGGCGGGCTGGGCGACGCTCTCGGTGCGCGACGGGGCCGATGGTGACTGGACCGAGATCCTGCCCCGGACCCGGCTCCAGCCCGACACGAACCACCGTTTCGTGCTGGACGCGGCCCCGGCGGCCACCGAGATCCGGATGGACATCTTCCCGGACGGCGGCATATCCCGCCTGCGCCTCTTCGGCTCCCTGACGGAGGCGGGCACGTCGCGGCTGGCGGCCCGTCATCAGGAACTGGGCGGCTGACGCCACCGCGGGACCAATGACGCGGAGTGCACCGGGACGCGACGGCCCCGATGCACTCCGTTCCCGTCTGTGTCAGGCGGCGTGGCCGCCGTCCACCAGCACGTCGGAGCCCGTCATGTAGGCGGCCTCGTCGCTCGCCAGGTACGCGACCAGCGACGCCACTTCGTCCGGAGTGCCGAAGCGGCCGAGCGCTGTCATCTCACCCTGCGGCGCCGCGTACGGGCCGTCCGCCGGGTTCATGTCCGTGTCGATCGGGCCCGGGTGGACGAGGTTGGCCGTGATGCCCCGGCTGCCCAGCTCGCGTGCCAGGGCTTTCGTCAGGCCGGTCAGCGCGGCCTTGCTCATCGTGTAGAGCGTCCCGCCGGGGCCCGGCACGCGCTCGCTCATGCAGCTGCCGGTGGAGATGATCCGGCCGCCGCGTTCCATCCTCGCGGCCGCGGCCTGCGAGGCCAGGAAGACCGCGCGTACGTTCACGGCCAGGACCTGGTCGACGTCCGCGAGCGTCAGGGTGCCGATCGGGCCGAGTACGCCGACGCCGGCGTTGTTGACCAGGATGTCGAGCCGGCCCAGTTCGTCGGCGGCGCGGCCCACGACGGCGGTGACCGCCGCCGGGTCCGCCGCGTCGGCGCGCAGCGCGATGCCGCGCCTTCCGGCCGCTTCGATCTTCTGGACGACGTCGTGGGCGGCCTGCTCGCCCTGTACGTACGTGATGGCCACGTCGGCGCCGTCCTGCGCCAGCCGCAGGGCGATCGCCGCGCCGATGCCGCGGCTGCCGCCGGTGACCAGAGCCGTCCTGCCGTTCAGTGAAGCCATGTCGGCTGCCTCTTTCCTGTGTTGGCTGTCCGCAGTGGTGGTTGCGGATTCAAGGAAACCGGTGGCGGGCGGCCCGCGCTGGCGGCAAACGGACGCGGTGTCCGACTCCACCGATGAGTTCCGTGGAAGCGTGGAGTCAGAGCTGGTGACACCTACGAAGAGAGGGCTTCGGTCATGAAGATCACGCTCACCACGTTCCTCACGCTCGACGGCGTCATGCAGGCCCCGGGCGGCACGGCGGAGGACACCAGCGGCGGCTTCGAGCAGGGCGGCTGGCTGGTTCCGTTCGCCGACGAAGGCATGGGCCGTTTCATCACCGGCGTGTTCGACCGCGTCGACGCGTTCCTGCTCGGCAGGCGTACGTACGAGATCTTCGCGAGCTACTGGCCGAAAGTCACCGACGAGAACGACCCGGTCGCGAGCCGCCTCAACAACCTCCCCAAGTACGTCGCCTCCACGACCCTGGACAAGGCCGACTGGAACAACTCCACCGTCATCTCCGGCGACATCGTGGAAGAGGTCTCGCGGCTGAGGAAGCAACCCGGCCGTGAGCTCCAGATCCACGGCAGCGGCGTGCTCGCCCAGTCCCTGATGCGGCACGACCTCATTGACGAGTACAACCTGTTGACCTACCCCGTGGTCCTCGGCGCGGGACGGCGGCTGTTCGCCGACGGCGGCCTGCCGACCTCCTTCGAACTCGCCGACAGCAGCACCACCGGGGCGGGGATCGCCATCCACACCTACCGGCCCGTCGGCAGGCCGTCGTACGGCACTTTCGAGCTCGACCAGTGACCTCCGCGCCGGTACGGTGATCACTCCGCGTGCGAGCCGCCGAAGTCTCCACACCACCCTTCCCGGGGGAGACCGCGCCTGTGGCCGCCGCATCATCGCCGACCGCCGTACCCGCATCCGCACTCGCGCCGCCCGGCCGGGCGGCCTGGCTCACCGACCTGCCCGTCCTGCTGGTCGCGGTCGTGTGGGGCGCGAGCTATCTCGCGGCCAAGGAGATCACCACCGCGCAGACCGTGGTGGCCGTCCTGGTCCTGCGTTTCGCCATGGTGCTGCCCGTGCTCGTCGTCGTCGGCCGGCGGAAGCTGCGCGCGCTGAGCGCCGCCCAGTGGCGCGGCGCGGGGACGCTCGGGCTCGTACTGAGCGTGATCTTCCTGCTGGAGACGTACGGCGTCGTGCACACCTCGGCGACCAACGCCGGGCTCATCATCAGCCTCACCATGATCTTCACCCCGCTCGCCGAGGCCGTGGTGACGCGGACCCCGCCGCCCCGCGCCTTCCTGGGCGCGGCGGGGCTCTCGGTGGCCGGGGTGGTGCTGCTGACCCAGGGCGGCGGCTTCACGACGCCTTCGCTCGGCGACCTGCTGATGCTGCTGGCGGCGCTCGCCCGAACCGTGCACGTGCTCGCGATGGCCCGCACCAAGTCCGTCCAGGGCGCGGACGCTCTGTCGCTCACGACGGTTCAACTGGGCAGCGCGGTAGCCGTTTTCGCGGTACTGGCGGCCGCTCCCGGCACCGGGCCCGCACCCTGGACCGTCGCGGCGGGCTTCGGGCCGCGCGAGTGGGCGGGGCTGGTCTTCCTCTCCGTCTTCTGCACGCTCTTCGCCTTCTTCGTGCAGATGTGGGCGGTACGCCGGACCTCCCCGTCCCGCGTCAGCCTTCTCCTCGGCACGGAACCGCTGTGGGCGGCGGCGGCCGGCATCGCGATCGGCGGCGAACGACTGGGCACGCTGGGCATCGTGGGCGGCGTACTGGTACTGGCCGGCACGACGTGGGGCCGCCGGGCGGTGCGGGCGTAGGAGACCGGCGCCCCGAAGGGCCCTACACCCGCCGGAAGCGGTCCGCCGAGGCCATCAGGGCTACGCCCACCACCGCCAGCACGATGTTCGTGTAGACCTCGTAGCCGTCCAGGAACGGCAGCAGCCGCAAGAAACCGAAGAACTTCGGCATCCACCCGGTGACCTCGTGCACCAGGTCCGACGCACCCGCCACGAACAGCACGAACCCCGCCACCTCAAGAATCTTCTTCATGCGCCGATCGTCGCGCCGACGGCCGCCCCGCCGCGTCGGCCGTCGGGCTCGGACGGTGCGCCGAAAGTCTGAGGCCGCGCGACTTTGGTCGCTGAACGCCGTTACGGCGCTTCGCAACCGCCTGAGCCTGCGTAGCTTTGTCGACATGACCGATCAGGAGTACCGCTGGCTGCTGCCCTCGGCGATGGCCGGTCCCGATCTGCCGGGGGACCGGGGCAGACGGCCGCGCCGTACTCCGCGGGACTGGT
Source organism: Streptomyces sp. TRD_SC_5 (assembly GCF_056836825.1). NCBI lineage: Bacteria > Bacillati > Actinomycetota > Actinomycetes > Kitasatosporales > Streptomycetaceae > Streptomyces > Streptomyces sp. TRD_SC_5. The sequence continues at coordinate 6,082,315 of NZ_JBWZZS010000001.1, forward strand.
TCGTCGACATCCTCATGTTCCTCTGCGCCGCTCTCGTCGGGATCGGCGCGGCCGACGTCGCCGACAGCGTCGGCAATCCCGACTACATCGTCCTCCTGGACCAGCTCGTGGGCGCCGCAGCCTGCTGCGCGCTCTGGCTGCGGCGTCGCCGGCCCGTCGCCCTCGCCGTCACGCTCGTGGTCGTTTCGACGGTGGCGCCCGTCGCCTCCGGCGCCATGGTCGTCGCGCTGTTCACCCTCACCGTGCACCGGCCGTTCAAGACGGTCGCGGCGGTCGGCTCCGCCGCGACCGTCGGCGGCCTGCTCCAGGCGGTCCTGCGCCCCGATCCCACCGTCTCCCTCCGGGTCTCCCTCGTCGCGACCGTGGTGATCGTGCTGCTGATCATCGGGTGGGGCATGTTCGTACGCTCCCGCCGACAGCTCGTCGTCTCGCTGCGCGACCGTGCCCGCCGCGCCGAGGCCGAGGCAGCGCTCCGCGCCGAGCAGGCGCAGCGCCTGGCCCGCGAGGCCGTCGCGCGCGAGATGCACGACGTACTGGCCCACCGGCTCACCCTGCTCAGCGTCCACGCCGGCGCTCTCGAATTCCGCCCGGACGCCCCGCCCGCCGAGGTCGCCCGCGCCGCCGGGGTCATCCGAGACAGCGCGCACGAGGCGCTCAACGACCTGCGTGACGTCATCGGCGTACTGCGCGGACCGGCCGTCGGCGAAGAGCACCGGCCGCAGCCCACGCTCGCGACGCTCGACGCGCTCGTCGCCGAGTCCCGCGAGGCCGGCATGAAGGTCACCCTCGACAACCGCATCGTCCGGCCCCAGGAGGTGCCTGCCGCCACCGGCCGCAACGTGTACCGCATCGCCCAGGAGGGCCTGACCAACGCCCGCAAGCACGCACCCGGCGCCGAAGTCACCGTGACGGTGGCCGGCGCACGCGGCGACGGCCTCACCGTCGACGTCCGCAATCCGACCCCCGAGCGCGACGCCCCGTCCGTACCCGGCTCGGGCCAGGGCCTCATCGGCCTGACCGAAAGGGCCACGCTCGCCGGCGGGCGCCTGGAGCACGGATCCACCGCCGACGGCGGGTTCCGGATCGGTGCCTGGCTACCGTGGGCGGCATGACCATCAGGCTGCTCATCGTCGACGACGACCCGCTCGTACGGGCCGGGCTCACCTTCATGCTCGGCGGGGCCGAGGACATCGAGATCGTGGGGGAGGCGGCGGACGGCGCCGAGGCCGTGTCGATGACCGAGCTGCACCACCCCGACGTGGTCCTCATGGACATCCGGATGCCCGTCATGGACGGCCTCGCGGCGACCGAGGTACTGCGCCGACGCGCCGACGCCCCCGAAGTCGTAGTCCTCACCACCTTCCACGCCGACGAACAGGTGCTGCGGGCCCTGCGGGCGGGCGCCGCCGGGTTCGTACTGAAGGACACTCCCCCCGCGCAGATCGTCGAGTCGGTACGGCGGGTCGCGGCGGGCGACCCGGTACTCTCCCCGGCGGTCACACGCCGGCTGATGGCCCATGTCGCCGAGGAATCCGCCGACCCCCGCAGGCCCACGGCCACGCGCCGCATCGGCCGACTCGCCGAGCGTGAGCGGGAGGTCGCGGTCGCCGTCGGCCGGGGACAGTCCAACGCGGAGATCGCCGCGGCGCTCTACATGAGCGTGCCGACCGTCAAGACCCATGTGTCGCGCGTGCTGGCCAAGCTCGGCCTCAACAACCGTGTCCAGATCGCGCTGTTGGTGCATGACGCGGGCCTCCTCGACGAGGGCGGCGACGTAGGCTGACCGAGGAGCAGCCAGCACGAGCAGCAGGGCAGGGCGCAGAGAGGCGGGGGAGCATGACAGTCGTCGATCTCAGGGGGCACGCCGCGGAGTTCGCGGCGGATCCTTATCCGTACTACGCGAAATTGCGCGAGACCGGTCCCGTCCACCGGATCCGGACGGACGATGTCGAGCACGCGTGGCTGATCGTCGGCCACGACGAGGCGCGGCGGGCGCTCGCCGACCCGAGGCTCAGCAAGGACTGGCAGACCTCGGGCCTGTGGGAGGCGACCGCCAATCCCATCAACGCCAACATGCTGGAGACCGACCCGCCCCATCACACGAGGCTGCGGCGGCTCGTCGCAAGGGAATTCACGTCTCGCCGGATCGAGGCGCTGCGGCCGGAGGTCCAGCGCATCACGGACGAACTGCTGGACGCGATGACGGCCGGAGGCAGCCGTACGGCCGACCTCGTCGAGGCGCTCGCCTTCCCGTTGCCGATGACCGTCATCTGCGAACTCCTCGGCGTTCCCGACCTCGACCGGGCCTCCTTCCGCGGCTGGTCCAACGAGATCGTCGCGCCGACCGGCGCCGAAGCGGAGGGTGCGGCCGTACAGGCCATGGGGGCGTATCTCGCCGAACTCGTCGAGGACAAGCGCTCGTCCGCGCCCGGCGACGACCTGCTGAGCGCGCTCATCAGGACCCAGGCCGAGGACGGCGACCGGCTGGCCCCCGACGAACTCATCGGCATGGCCTTCCTGCTGCTCATCGCCGGCCACGAGACGACCGTCAACCTGATCTCCAACGGGATACGGGCCCTCCTCGCCCACCCCGGTCAACTGGCAGCCCTCCGGGCCGACTTCGCACTCATCGACGGCGCGGTCGAAGAGATGCTGCGCTACGACGGTCCGGTGGAGAATGCCACCTTCCGCTTCACCCGCGAGCCCTTCGAGGTCGGCGACGTCGTCATTCCGGCCGGCGAGCCGGTCCTCGTCTCGCTCGCCGCCGGGGACCGTGACGCCGCCCGCTTCCCCGACCCGGACCGCTTCGACATCACGCGCACAGCGGTTACGGGCAAGGGGCCGGGGCATCTCGCCTTCGGACACGGCTTGCACTTCTGCCTGGGAGCGCCACTGGCCCGCATGGAGGGCCGCATCGCCGTCCGTACGCTCCTCGAACGCTGTCCGGACCTCGCGCTCGACCCGGACGGCGGACCTCTGGACTGGCTGCCGGGGCTGCTCATGCGGGGCGTACGACGTCTGCCGGTGCGGTGGTGAGCGCCGGCTTCGGCCTGGACATGGCTCAGAAGGTCCTCGACAGCCAGCCCTTCAGCCGGCTGCTCGGTGCGCGGATCACCGCGTTCGGGGACGGTGCGGCCGTACTGGAGGTGGACATCCGTGACGAACTGCTCCAGCAGAACGGTTTCCTGCACGGGGGAGTCCTGGCGTACGCCGCCGACAACGCCCTCACCTTCGCGGGCGGAGCGGCGCTCGGCCCCGCCGTCCTCACCGGCGGCTTCTCCATCCAGTACGTACGCCCCGCGAGCGGCGCGAGGCTGATCGCCCGTGCCGTCGTCGTGCACGGCGGCCGCCGGCAGGCGGTGTGCCGCTGCGACCTCTACGTCCGCGACGAGGCGGGCGACGAGACGCTGTGCGCGGTCGCGCAGGGGACGGTGCTCACGGCGACACCGTGATGGCGATCTTGCCCAGCACATGACCCGCCATCAGGTAATCGATGGCCTCGGGGACATCGGCCAGCGGGTACGTACGGTCGACGACCGGGGTCACCGAGCCCGCCTCGATCATCTCCGCGAGGAGCTCCAGGTCGCTGTGGTGCAGGTTCATGACGGCGAGCCCGCGCAGCCGCCGGCCGGTGAACGGCGACACCAGCAGCGCCCGCAACTGCCGGTCGTTGCCGCCGATCCAGTCGCCGCCGCCCTCGCCGCCGATGATGACGAGGGTGCCGCGCGGGGTGAGGACGCGGCGGAGCCGGGAGAGCGGGCGGTTGCCGGCGGTGTCGAGGACGAGGTCGTAGCGGCGGTCGCCGTCGGTGGGGTCCTCGCGGGTGTAGTCGATGACCTCGTCGGCGCCCAGGGAGCGGACCAGGTCGGTTTTGGCGGTGCTGCAGACACCGGTGACGTGGGCTCCGAAGGCCTTGGCGAGCTGTACGGCGAAGTGGCCGGTCCCGCCGCCCGCGCCGATGACCAGGACGCGCTGCCCGGCTTGCAGTCGCCCGGCGTCGCGTACGGCCTGGAGGGCGGTGACGGCCGAAACCGGAACGGCGGCCGCCTGTTCGAAGGTGAGATTGGCCGGCTTGCGCGCGATGTTGTCCTCCTTGGCGCACGCGTACTCGGCGAACGACCCGTCGCAGGTGCCGTACACCTCGTCGCCCGGCCGGAAGCGGGTGACGTCCGGGCCGACGGCCTCCACGCGTCCCGCGAGGTCCTGGCCCCGCACGCGGTCCTTGGGTGCCCGCAGACCGAAGCCCATGGCGCGGATCAGGTACGGCATGCCCGCCGTGAGGTGCCAGACGCCCGGGTCGACGCCGGCCGCGTGGACCCGTACGAGTACCTCGCCGCTGCCGGGCACGGGCTGCTCGATCTCTTCCAGGCGCAGTACTGACGGAGGTCCGTAGGTGGCGTGGGTGATGGCCTTCATGGGGACTCTCCCGCGTTGTTCTGGGGGTACTGGAACACTTCGTCGAGCGGTACACCGAATGCGCGGGCGATCTGGAAGGCCATCTCCAGAGAGGGCGAGTAGCGGCCCTGCTCGATGGCGATGACCGTCTGGCGGGACACGCCGATGCGGCCGGCCAGCTCGGCCTGCGTCATCTCGCCGTGGGCGAAGCGCAGGGCTCGGATCGTGTTGGTGACACTGGTCGGCTTCACCACGGGTGGAAGCCCAGCCGGTACGAGACGATCTTCGTCGCGGATCCGAGGATCGACGACAGGACGAACGCCAGGTAGATCGCGTTGGCGATCCAGAACTGGTCGAGACCCGCCATGGCCAGGGCGAGCCCCGCCACGCCGCCGATCACGACGAACGACTGCCCGACGTGCTCTCCGAACCGGTGGATCTCCCGGTCGCGCTGGTCCTTGGTGTTCGCGTCCTCGGGAGAGAACGTCGCCAGCGCGGTGTGGAGCACGATGGACGCGGCGATCGCCGCGCCGACCGTCCACAGCAGCGCGGACACATAGGGCGTCTCGGCGAGGGGCGCGTCTCCGGGCCGCCCGAGGACGACGGCCAAATACACCGCGTACGACGCGATCGTGACCAGGACCATGCTCCAGGCCCGTTTTTCTTCGAATGCCACTCGCGCTCCCCCTTGTAAAGAATTGTTGACACTGTGGAGTGTCAAGCAGTCTCGACGTGAAGTCAAGCATTCTTTACATAGGTCCGGAGGTGGTCAGCCTTGCGTCACCGCCGCGGCGAACTCGGCCGGGCGCTCCGCCCACGGCATGTGGCCCGCCCCCGCGAGCGTCACCCGTGAGACCTGCGGCAGGGCCTGCTCCAGCGAGTCCACGGCGTCGCGCGGCCGGATGTCCTCGGCGCCGTCCACGATGACCACCGGAATGCGCAACCCACCGCAGGCGGCGTGGAGCTGATGCTCGCTCATCGTCCGCGTCTCGGCGTTGATCTCCGCGTTGCATTCGAAGTTCACGCCGAACCACGGCGTGGCCATCCGGTCGGCCAGCCGCAGCGCCCGCTCACGGTCCGGCCCCGCGAAGTCCGCCGACCACTGGAGCACACACATCTCGCGCTCCTCCGCCTCCGTCCGCCGGCCCAGGGACTTGAGCTCCTCCCACCGGGGCAGCCGCTCGCCGATCGCGGCGCGCAGATTCCCGACGAACTCCGGATGCCAGCCGGAGTCGGGCCCGATGCCCGTGCCGGACACGTACACCAGCCGCTTCACCCGCTCCGGATGCGCGAGCGCGTAGCACAGGGACAGCCGCGCGCCCCAGGAATGGCCGAGCAGAGTCACCGTCTCCAGCCCGAAGTGCCTGCGTACGGCGTCGAGATCGGCCACCGACCTGGCCACCGAATACGGGCCGCGCCGCTCGGAGCGTCCGCAGCCGCGCTGGTCCCAGCGGTGGACGGCCGCTCCTCGGTCCGCGAGCAGCCGGGCCACGTCCTCGAGCGTGTCCCACAGTCCGGGGCCGCCGTGGCAGAGGATCACCGGATCGCCCTCGCCGGTTCTCGCCGTCCAGAGCATCACCCCGTCGTCCACCTTCAGCGTCATGACGCCGGGATCTCCTCCAGCCGCACCGGCCGCCGTTCCCGGCGCGAGCGCTCGCACGCCTCCGCGATCCGCAGCGCGTGCAGCGCCTCCCGGCCGTCGCACGGGTTGTCCCGCTCTCCCAGTGCGACCCGTACGAACGCGTCCAGTTCCGCCTCGTACGCCGGGGCGAACCGCTCCAGGAAGCCGGGCCACGGCTGATCGCAGGCCGGCGGCCCCTTCGGCTCGGTCGAGGTGATCGGCGTACGGTCGTCGAGGCCCACCGACACCTGGTCGAGCTCGCCGGCCAGTTCCATCCGTACGTCGTAGCCGGCGCCGTTGCAGCGGGTGGCCGTGGCGGTGGCGAGCGTGCCGTCGTCGAGGGTGAGGACCGCGGCGGCCGTGTCGACGTCGCCCGCCTCGCGGAACATCGCGGGCCCCGCGTCGGATCCGGCGGCGTACACCTCGACGACCTCGCGTCCCGTCACCCAGCGCAGGATGTCGAAGTCGTGGACCAGGCAGTCCCGGAAGAGTCCGCCGGACAGCGGCAGATACGCGGCGGGCGGCGGCGCCGGGTCGGAGGTCATCGCCCGTACGGTGTGCAGCCGGCCGAGGCTCCCGGAGCGTACGAGCTCGCGCGCCGTCGTGTAACCCGCGTCGAAGCGGCGCATGAAGCCGAGCTGGAGCACCGTCCCCGCCGCGTCGACCTCCCGCAGCGCGCCCAGTGTCCCGGGCAGGTCCAGCGCGATCGGCTTCTCGCAGAAGGTGGGCAGTCCGGCCCGCGCCGCCCGGCCGATCAGCTCGGCGTGGGCCGAGGTGGCGGAGGCGATGACCACGGCGTCGACGCCCCAGGCGAAGATCTCCTCGACCGAGGGCGCGGCGGTGGCGCCGAGCCGGTCGGCGACCGCGACGGCCCGCGCGGCATCGGTGTCCGCGACGAGCAGGGCACCCACTTCGCGATGGCGGCTGAGCACGTCAGCGTGGAAAGAACCGATACGTCCCGTGCCGATGAGTCCGATGCGCATGCCCCAAAGTGTCGCCATGCACGCCGCCCTGTCAAGGGTATGTCCTGACAACCTGACTACAGGACTTCCAGTAGTCATTACCTGGGGTTACGCTCAATGGCGTGTCGAAACCCGCCGTTGATCCCACCATCTCCCTGCAGCTCGGCGTGGACCGAAACAGCCCGGTCCCGCTGTACTTCCAGCTGTCCCAGCAGCTGGAGGCGGCGATCGAGAAGGGCCGGCTCTCGCCGGGCAGTCTCCTCGGCAACGAGATCGAACTGGCCGGGCGCCTCGGCCTGTCGCGCCCCACCGTCCGCCAGGCCATCCAGTCGCTCGTCGACAAGGGTCTGCTGGTCCGCCGCCGGGGCGTCGGCACGCAGGTCGTACACAGTCAGGTCAAGCGGCCGCTCGAACTGAGCAGCCTGTACGACGACCTCGAAGCGGCGGGTCAGCTGCCCGCCACCACGGTCCTGCGCAACACCCTCGAACCGGCGACCGCCGAGGTCGCGGCGGCGCTCGGCGTGGCGGAGGGCGACGACGTACACCTCGTGGAGCGGCTGCGCCTCGCGCACAACGAGCCCATGGCCGTCCTGCGCAACCACCTGCCCACCGGACTCCTGGCCCTCGACACCGAGCACCTCGAAGCCACCGGCCTCTACCGGATGATGCGGGCCGCCGGCATCACGCTGCACAGCGCGCGCCAGTCGGTCGGGGCGCGCGCGGCCGGGGCCGACGAGGCGCGGCAGCTCGCGGAGGGGGAGGGGGCGCCGCTGCTGACGATGCAGCGGACGACGTTCGACGACACCGGGCGGGCGGTCGAGTTCGGCTCGCACATCTACCGGGCCTCGCGGTACGCCTTCGAGTTCCAGCTCCTCGTCAGGCCGTAAAGACGTCACCGCGTAAGAATGTTCGGACAAAGTATTGACGGGAACTCGCGTACGCCGCTAGAACTCCCCCAGCCGCAACGGGGCGGCCCGGAGACAAGGCGGAACCCACGATGCGTACCCCACGTACCCACCGCAAGGCAGCAGCCCTCCTCGCCGTGTGCGCGCTCGCGCTGGCAGCCGGGTGCAGCTCCGAGGGCGGCAAGGACTCCGAAGAGAAGAACGGCGACAGTGGCGGCGGCGGGAAGGCCGTCTCCACCCCTCGCCTGAAGATCGCGATGGTGACCCACTCCGGAGAGGGCGACACGTTCTGGGACATCGTCCAGAGCGGCGCCGAACAGGCCGCCTCCAAGGACAACGTCGAGTTCCTGTACGCCGCCGACAAGGAGGGCAAGGAACAGGCGCAGCTCATCGACTCGTACGTCGCCAAGAAGGTCGACGGCATCGTGGTCACCCTGGCAAAGCCGGAAGCGGTCAGGGCCGCCGTGGAGAAGGCCGTGGCGGCCGGCATACCCGTCGTCACCATCAACTCGGGCGGTGAACACTCCGAGGCGGTGGGCGCGCTCAGCCACATCGGCCAGGAGGAGTCCGTCGCCGGTGAGGCCGTCGGCGAAGAGCTCAACGAGCGCGGCAAGAAGAAGGCGCTCTGCGTCATTCACGAACAGGGGAACGTCTCACTCGAAGCGCGCTGCGCGGGCGTGAAGAAGACGTTCCGGGGAACGGTCGAAAACCTCAATATCGAGGGCACCAATATGCCTGCGTCGACCTCTTCCATCGAGGCGAAACTCCAGACCGGCAAGGACATCGACACGGTCGTCACCCTCGGCGCGCCCTTCGCCGCCGCCACCGTCAAGGCGAAGGCGGGGGCGGGCAGCGAGGCCGAGGTCAACACCTTCGACCTCAACGCCGAGGTGGTCAGGCAGCTCAAGGCCGAGGAGATCGGCTTCGCCGTCGACCAGCAGCCGTACCTCCAGGGCTACCTCGCCGTCGACGAGCTGTGGCTCTACACGACCAACGGAAACGTCCTGGGCGGCGGAAAGCCCGTTCTGACCGGCCCGGCGCTCGTCACCGACAAGGACGTGCCGGCGCTGGAGAAGTACACGGCCCGCGGTACCCGATGAATACGGTACGAACACCCGTAACCGATACTTGGTCGGCCGGGGACGGTCTGAATGATCCCCGGCCGCACCGAGGAGTACGAGAAGGGCACGGCGTCGTGGCAAGGGTTCGGACAGGGGTACGCGCGATGGGCGCGGTGCTGGCGGCGGTGCTCGGGGCTTCCCTCGCGGGCTGCAGCAGTACGGGCGGCAAGCGCGCCGAGGAACGGGCCGAACAGGCCGCCGCGCAGGGCAGGGCCGCGGTGAACACACCCCGCTGGACCGTCGGCATGGTCACCCACTCGGGCGACGGCGACACCTTCTGGGACATCGTGCAGAACGGCGCGAAGCAGGCAGCCGTCAAGGACAACATCAAGTTCCTGTACGCGCACAGTGACGAGGGCCAGCAGCAGGCCCAGCTGGTCGACTCGTACATCGACAAGAAGGTCGACGGGCTGATCGTCACGCTCGCCAAGCCCGACGCCATGAAGGCCGTCGTGGCCAAGGCCACCAAGGCCGGCATCCCGGTGATCACCGTCAACTCCGGCTCGGCCGAGTCCAAGGACTTCGGCGCGCTCGCCCACATCGGGCAGGACGAGACGATCGCCGGTGAGGCCGTCGGCGAGGAGCTCGGCAAGCGCGGGAAGAAGAAGGCCCTGTGCGTCCTGCACGAGCAGGGCAACGTCGGCCACGAGCAGCGCTGCGCCGGAGCGAAGGAAACCTTCGACGGCGAGATGCAGAACCTCTACGTCGACGGAACGAACATGCCCGACGTACAGGCGTCCATCGAGGCCAAGCTTCAGTCGAGCGAGGACATCGACGCCGTCGTCACCCTCGGCGCGCCCTTCGCGGACGCCGCCGTCAAGGCGAAGGAGCAGGCCGGCAGCAAGGCCGAGATCGACACCTTCGACCTCAACGCCCAGGTCGCCACCGCCCTCCAGGCCGACACGCTCGGCTTCGCCGTCGACCAGCAGCCCTACCTCCAGGGGTACGAGGCGGTCGACCTGCTGTGGCTCTACAAGTACAACGCCGACGTGCTCGGCGGCGGAAAGCCCGTCCTCACCGGGCCCCAGATCATCACCAAGAAGGACGCCGCCGAGCTGGAGGCCTACACGAAGCGGGGGACCCGATGACCGCGACCGCACCGGCACACGCGCCGGCCCCCGGCGGCAAGGCCCCCACCGACGAACGGCTGCTCAAGACGTCGCTGCTGCGCAAGCTGCTCGGCCGCCCCGAGCTCGGCTCGGTCGTCGGCGCCGTCGCCGTCTTCCTCTTCTTCGCGATCGTCGCGGACAGCTTCCTGCGCGCGTCCAGCTTCGGCACGGTCCTGTACGCCGCGTCCGTGATCGGTATCATGGCCGTCCCGGTCGCGCTGCTCATGATCGGCGGCGAGTTCGACCTGTCGGCGGGCGTCCTGGTGACCAGCTCCGCCCTGGTCTCCTCGATGTTCAGCTACCAGATGACGGCCAACATCTGGGTCGGCGTCCTCGTCTCGCTCCTGGTGACGCTCGCCATCGGCGTATTCAACGGCGTCATGCTGACCCGCACGAAACTGCCGAGCTTCATCATCACGCTCGGTACGTTCCTGATGCTGACCGGCCTGAACCTGGGCCTGACCAAGCTGATCAGCGGCACGGTGTCGACGAAGAGCATCGCCGACATGGAGGGCTTCGCATCGGCCAGGGAGGTGTTCGCGTCACAGGTCACCATCGGCGGCGTGAACCTCAAGGTCACCGTCCTGTGGTGGCTGGCCCTGGTCGCCGTCGCGACGTGGGTTCTGCTGCGTACCCGCGCGGGCAACTGGATCTTCGCGGTCGGCGGCGAGACGGAGGCGGCCCGCGCGGTCGGTGTGCCGGTCAACAAGACGCGCATCGGCCTCTACATGGGCGTGGGCCTCGGCGCCTGGATCTCCGGCCAGCACCTGCTCTTCTCCTTCGACGTCGTGCAGTCCGGCGAAGGCGTCGGCAACGAACTGATCTACATCATCGCGGCCGTCATCGGCGGCTGCCTGATCACCGGTGGCTACGGCTCGGCGATCGGCTCGGCGGTCGGTGCCTTCATCTTCGGCATGACCAGCAAGGGCATCGTATACGCCGAGTGGGACCCCGACTGGTTCAAGTTCTTCCTCGGAGCGATGCTCCTTCTGGCCACCCTGCTCAACGCATGGGTACGCAAGCGCGCGGAGGCGACCCGGTGACCGATCAGTCCACGACCCCACTGGTCGAGCTCCACGACGTCAGCAAGTTCTACGGCAACATCAAGGCGCTGGAAGGCGTCTCCCTCGAAGTCCACGCGGGCGAGATCAGCTGCGTACTGGGTGACAACGGGGCCGGAAAGTCCACCCTCATCAAGATCATCGCCGGTCTGCACCAGCACGACGCGGGCACCTTCTCGATCGAGGGCGAGGAGACCCGGCTGGCGAACCCGCGCGACGCCCTGGACCGGGGCATCGCGACCGTCTACCAGGACCTCGCCGTCGTACCGCTGATGCCGGTCTGGCGGAACTTCTTCCTCGGCTCCGAGCCGACGAAGGGCGCGGGCCCCTTCAAGCGCCTCGACGTCGACCTCATGCGCCGGACCACGCGCTCCGAACTGCTGCGCATGGGCATCGACCTGCGCGACGTCGACCAGCCGATCGGTACGCTCTCGGGCGGTGAGCGGCAGTGCGTGGCCATCGCGCGGGCCGTGTACTTCGGCGCGAAGGTACTGGTCCTGGACGAGCCGACCGCCGCGCTCGGCGTCAAGCAGTCCGGTGTCGTACTGAAGTACGTGGCGGCGGCGCGTGACGCGGGTCTCGGTGTTGTCCTGATCACGCACAACCCGCACCACGCGTATCTGGTCGGCGACCGTTTCGTGCTGCTGAAGCGTGGTGCGATGTCCGGGAGCCACACCCGGGACGAGATCACTCTCGACGATCTGACGCGCGAGATGGCGGGCGGCAGCGAGCTGGAGCAGCTGAGCCACGAGCTGGAGCGCTTGCCGCTGCGTGGCAATGTCCAGCCCCTCCGGCGTTTGAGGACACGCCCGCAGGGCGTCCGGGTTCGGGAAGGGGCGGGTAGGGGAACGCCCCGCGCAGCGGCCAGCCCGCACCCCGCCGAACCGCACCCCGCCCCACCGGATGGCAGAATCGGCGCAATGACCGCCACCGCCCCCACGACCCCGCAGGGGACATGAGCACGTACCGAGACTTCGCGCACCGCGGCTCCGCCCGCGCCACCGTCCTGAAGACCGTCGGGACCCGCGAGCGGCGCTCGCACCTCAGCGCGCCCCGGGTGCCCACCGTCGGGATCGACATCGGCGGTACGAAGGTGATGGCCGGCGTCGTCGACGCCGACGGCGTCATCCTCGAGAAGATCCGCACCGAGACGCCGGACAAGTCCAAGAGCCCCAAGGTCGTCGAGGACACCATCGTCGAGCTGGTCCTCGACCTCTCCGACCGCCACGACGTCCACGCGGTGGGCATCGGCGCGGCCGGCTGGGTCGACGCCGACCGCTCCACCGTCCTCTTCGCCCCGCACCTGGCCTGGCGCAACGAACCCCTGCGCGACGCGATCTCGGCCCGTCTCGCCGTCCCTGTCCTGGTCGACAACGACGCCAACACCGCCGCCTGGGCGGAATGGCGCTTCGGAGCCGGACGCGGTGAGGACCACCTCGTCATGATCACGCTCGGCACCGGCATCGGCGGCGCGATCCTCGAGGACGGCCAGGTCAAGCGCGGCAAGTACGGAGTGGCCGGCGAGTTCGGCCACATGCAGGTCGTGCCCGGCGGCCACCGCTGCCCGTGCGGCAACCGCGGCTGCTGGGAGCAGTACAGCTCCGGCAACGCGCTGGTGCGCGAGGCCCGTGAACTCGCCGCCGCCGACTCCCCGGTCGCGTACGGCCTCATCGAGCGCGTCGGCGGCAACATCCCCGAGATCACCGGACCGCTCATCACCGAGCTCGCCCGCGAGGGCGACGCCATGTGCGTCGAGCTGCTCCAGGACATCGGCCAGTGGCTCGGCGTCGGCATCGCCAACCTCGCCGCCGCGCTCGACCCCTCCTGCTTCGTTATCGGTGGCGGTGTCAGCGCCGCCGACGACCTGCTCATCGGCCCGGCCCGCGACGCCTTCAAGCGCCACCTCACCGGCCGCGGCTACCGCCCCGAGGCCCGTATCGCCAAGGCCCAGCTCGGCCCCGAGGCAGGTATGGTCGGCGCCGCCGACCTCGCCCGCCTCGTTGCCCGCCGCTTCCGCCGCGCGAACCGCCGCCGCCTGGAGCGTTACGAACGCTACGAGCGTTACGCCCAGGCCATCCGCTCCACCACCCAGGGACCCCAGTAATGACCCCGTCCGTCCCCCACCAGTCCCCGTCCCCCGACGAGGCGGGCAAGCCCCCCGAGAACCGCCGTCACATGATCGGCCGCCGCTGGCTGACGGCGATCATCATCGTGCTGCTCATCGGCATCCCCGCGGGCTATCTGCTGATCTCCGCCGAGCAGAGCCGTGACAGTGGCAAGGACAAGGCGAAGGTGGCCTCGGCCACCGGCCTCACCGAGGGCTTCCCGTCCCGCATGACGCGCCGTATCTACGACGTGCCCGTCCCCAACGCGGGTCAGGAGGTCGCGTACTACGAGACGAACAACTGGAAGACCAGCCGACTGTATGTCCAGTTCCGCACCGTTCCTCCGGACCTCGACTGGTTCCTGAACGACCTCGGCATCAACCGGGCCGCCCTCAAGAAGGGCAAGATCACGATCAGTGAGCGTGACGCCCAGGTCGCCGGCTGGACCCTCGACCCCGCTCGCACCTGGTCGGGCACCACGGTCGACCAGAAGGCCCCGCAGCCGACCGTGGACATCACCGTCGACGAGACCGACCCGGCGCATCCCTTCGTCTACGTCGTCTCCACCGCCACCCCCTGAGCCCCCGGGGCGAGCACGCTCGGGCTCGTTCGCTCAGGGGGTGACCACGATGTTGCCCACGAAGTCCTTCGCCATGAATCGCTTCTGGGCGCCGACCAGATCGGCCAGAGGGTACGTGCCGGCCAGCAGCGCTCTCAGCGCGCCGTTCTGGATGAGCGCCACGAGTTCCGAGAAGTCCTCGTGGGAGCCGAAGGAGGAACCGATGAGTTCGATCTGCTTCAGGTAGAGCCTGCGCAGGTCGGTCTCGACCACCGGGCCGGCTATCGCACCCGCGGTCACGTACCGCCCCAGCGGGCGGACGGCCACGCTGAGCAGTTCACCGAAGAGGCTTCCGCCGACCACGTCGGCCACGACGTCGATCTCGTCGCTGAGGCCGGCCGGATCGAAGTCCTCGCGGGTCAGGACGCAATGCGCGCCGACGCTCGCTACGGCGTCGGCCTTCGTCGCCGTGGTGAGGGCGACGGCCTTGGCGCCGCGTACAGCACAGAGCTGGATCAGTGCGGAGCCCACTCCGCCCGAGGCGCCGGTGACCAGCACGGTTTCACCCTCGGTGACGCGAGCCCGGCTCAGCATCCGCAGCGCGGTGAGGTAGGCGGTGGGGAATGTGGCCAGTTCCGGATCGCTGAGGGGGCTCCCGATGGGGTGGGCATTACCCGCCGGCACGGCGACGAACTCGGCGTACCCGCCATCGACCTCGCTGCCGAGGTAACGCGGGGTCACGAGCTCGCGCTCGCCACCCGTGTAGAGCATGGGATCGACGAGGACCCGCTCTCCGACACGTGACGCGGGCACTCCGACGCCGGTCCGGGCGATGTGGCCCGCCACATCCGCCCCCTGGACGCGGGGGAAGTCGAGAGGCTCCCCGCTCCATCCTGCGACCGCGCCGGCGTCCTCGTCATTGCCGTACGCCCCCTCGCGGGTCCAGATGTCGGTGTTGTTGAGCCCGGCGGCCGCGACACGCACCACCACTTCGCCGGGGCCGGGCCGCGGTTCGGGCAGGTCGTCGCGGTACTCAAGCTTGTCGAGCCCCCCGAAACCTGTCAGGACGACGCCTCGCACGGGCCTCACACCTCCTGGGAGTTGCTCACGGCGCGGGTTTGCTCTCGCTGAGGGCCCGCCCGGGTCGTACGAACGCGCCGAGCACGCCGATCCCGGCACAGGTGTAGAAGGCGGCAGCGCCCCCGACGGCGTCAGTCAGCGCACCGGCAAGCGGAGCCCCGACGGCCTGACCGACGGCGATCATCAGGAAGGAGACTCCGACACCGAAGGAGGCACGCTCCGGATAGATCCTGGTGCTCCACAGCAGCACCAGGCCGCACAGACAGACGTATCCGGCACCGAACAGCGCTCCCGCGACGTAAACGGCGATCGTGTTCCCGGGTGCGAGCGCCAGCAGGATCGTGGAAGCGGCCATGGCGAGCATGACCGCGGTCCACGAACGTGCCAGGCCCGCGCGCGCCACGAGATCCCCGCTGAGCGCTCCGATGAAGCCGGCGGCGCCCAGCACGGTCCACATCGTGGTCGACACCAGGCTGCTGGCCCCACCCTCGGTGGTGACCAGGTCCCGGCCGAACGTCCAAACGGCGACACTGCTCAGGCCCATGAAGAAGGCCCCGAGAACGAGCAGTGCGGTGCCCCGGGCAAATCCGCCCTCCCGGGAGTCGGTGCTGTGCTCGGAGGTGGTGAACGGAATGGTCACCCGGATCCACAGGGTCACCGCGGCGGCCATCACCGAGAACACCGCCCAGGCCCAGCGCCACTGGTCGATCAACAGGAGCGCGATCGGGCCGGAGACCAGGACTCCGATGCCGGTACCGGCGTTGACCACGCTCTGCGCGCGGTCCTGCCCTTCCGAGCGGACCCAGCGGCTCACCGCCGCCGCCATGGGCGGGGAGGCGAGCCCGGTGCTGGATCCGGCGATGAGTACGCCGGCCGCCAGGAGAGGGGTGGAGGGTGCCAGCGCGACCATCGCGGTGCCTGCGGTCGCGACAAGTCCGGCAGTCGTCGCGATCCGGCGCGCACCGACGCGCTCGGTGAGGATCAGGCTGAGCACGATCGCCAGGCAGTATCCGATGTAACTTCCGGCGCCGATGATTCCGGACACCGTGGGGGACATCGTGAAGGTGTCCTGGAACTCGGGGGCGAACAACCCGTAGGCGAACCGCGCGAACCCGTAACAGGTGCCGATGAGCGCGGTGCCTGCGCACACCAGACCCCAACGGGCACCGGTGGCTCGCCGGTCCGGGCTGACCGTGGTCATCGCCGCTCTCCCACCTGAAAGAGAATTGTCCCGAACGATGTGCCCCGAAGCCGGAGACTTACGCGCGACGGGCCGACAGTGCACGATTGTATTTCAGCCACCCCTCCCTGGAGCGTTACCGGTTCTTGCGCAGCACCCAGTATTTCGCAGGCTCCTCGGCGATGTAGGGAGCATTGTCATGGGTCTTGAGGAGGGTGACTTCTCCCTCGTCGGCCAGTTCGCCGAGGTGCTCGGCGAACCCCGATTCGCTCAGATAGCTGAGCCGGGTGCTGATGATCAGCACACCGCCGCCATGCACGACTTCCAGGAGGTGGTCGAGTGCCTGGGCTTTGACGTGTCCTACGGTGAACACGCCGCAGCACACCAGCAGATCATAGGTCTCGGGTTCCACGCATTCCACGGGCTGATTCAGGTCGACTCCACCGGTCAAGTCACCGTAGGTTCCGGTGTCACGTGCCCTTTCGACCATGGCCTGACTGAGGTCGATTCCGTCGATACGGGTGAACCCCGCCCTGGCGAGTTCCACGCCGACCAGACCGGTACCGCAACCGGCGTCGAGAACTTTGACACGGGACCGGCCCGCCTCGGCGGGGGCGACGCCGAGGGCGAGCGCCGTCGTCATCGAAGGCCCAAGGTATCCCTGGTCGGTGACGTCCGCGTCGTAGGTTTTGGCCCAGTCGCGGTAGAAGTCGTCGAGGTGGCTGACATCTCCCGAGAGGGAGTGCGAGCGTTTTATGACGTCGAAGCTGGCTTCGTCTTCCGTCCTGGAAGGGCGGGGGCCTGCGTGAGTGGACATGGAGGATCCCTTTCAGCAGTGGAAACGCGAAGGCGGAGCGAATCAGGAGACGAGAGTGGTGCGGGCAGGTCCCGGCAGACCGACATGTGTCCTGATCAGGGTCTGGAACGCGTTGATGTTGCGTTCCATGTGACGAGAGAGGAGGGGGTGCGGGAAAGCCGGTGACTGCATTCCGGCATGCATCCGCTGGATGATGTCCCAGTCCTCGTCGTTGACCTGTTTCCAGTTCTCCAGTGTCTGGGCGCGATGCGGGGCGAACTTCTCCGCGTGTGCGCCTTCTTCGCCGACGAAGTAGAAGTGAAGATGCTCGACGGTCTTGCCGGCGCTCACCGGCTCCAGCATCCAGGCGAAGAGGTGATCGGGCATGATCCCGATCAGGAAGGTGGGGTACACACTGAAGTACTCGGCCTTGACGTTCTCCGTGCCGTCCCGCATGGGCCAGCCCGGCAGCCGTTTCCCATGGATGGGTTCGGGCTGGTAGAGGCCCTGTCCGATGCCCAGCAGACGGTCGCTCAGCTTGATCTGGTACCGCTCGGAGAACGGTGAATACGTGTTGAGTGTCTGGTGGATGAAGGGAACGTGGTAGCTCTCGAGGAAGTTCTCGACGATCAGCTTCCAGTTCGCGTCGAAGTCGTAGCGCAAGGACGTGCCGTACGTCATCGAGCTCAGGTCGTAATCCGACCAGCGCTGCTCCAGTTCGGAGATCTGCGCTGCGAACGACTCGGGCATGGCCGAGAAGTTGACGAACACGAAATCGAGCCATTGCGCGACAGCGACTTCCTTGAGACCGAGTTTGTTCTGCTGCCGGTCCGGAAGGTCGGTGGCGTTTACGCCGGCGAAGTGCTTAGTCCAGCTCAACTCGCCTTTGAGATTGTACGTCCAGGCGTGGTACGGGCACACGATGTTCTTGCGTTCCTTCTGTGCCTCACACACCAGCTGACTCCCGCGGTGGCTGCACACATTGTGAAACGCCTTGAGCTTCCCCTCGTCGTCGCGGACGACGATGATGGGAACTCCCTGAATCGTGGCCGGGACAACATCCCCGGGCTCGGAAACATGACGGGCGAACGTGGCGAACATCCAGGAAACGCTGAAGAGGCGCCGGTTCTCGACCGCCAGGTATTCCTCACTCGTGTACGCGGCCTTGGGCAGAACCGCGAACTCGGTCATGTCGCTCGGGTCCGCCTCCGCGGTGACAACGGACCGCGCATGGTCTTCGGTATCGGTGGGTATCGCATTTCCGCCCGCCGAGGATTCATACACGTCGGACACGAGGGTCCCTCCGAAATTCAGGACGAAGCCTCCACCGGCTTCGGCGACGGCTGGTGTGATCGTGGAGCGGTAAAGCAACCGTGCTGGGCGGCGGCGCACGGTGTCAACGGCGGGTTGTCCCGCCGGATTCCTCCCCGGCATTCCACGGAAGCCGGAAACCACAGGTCAACGGGTGGTTCCGTGTGCCCGCCATCCATCAGGGAGTGTCTCGCCGGCGGGACGCCCCCGCGGGGCTCGCGCGCGTGACGCCACTGGCCGACGACCGGGAGCAGACAAAAGGCGTACCGGGCAGGACGAGGAAGCCGTTCAATCACCCCGTTTAGTCTTCGAAGTCGCGGGCAGCCGACTTCTGCCATGAGCGCCGGGGTGAGGAGTTACTCATGCACACCGCCAGGACGGCCGGAGGCCGCGCTGACGCCGCTCCCGCACACTTACCACTGGCCGGAGCCCCGAAGGGAGGCAACGGCCATGTGACCTCGAGCGGCCGGATCGTGACCACACGGGTCGGCCTGCTCATGTCGCCCGATCTCAGTCTTGAGGACTGGGCATCGGCCGGACGCAAACTCGCGAGAATCGCCGATTCGACGTCATGGTGTCTGGGTGACTGGCTCGCGCACGGCCAGCAGCGCTTCAGCGGCCGCTACCAACGCGCGGCCGAAGAGGTCGGACTCGACACCCAGACCCTGCGCAACTACGCATGGCTGGCGCGCAAGTTCGTGCACAACAGGCGCCGCCCCGGGCTGAGCCTCCAGCACCACGCCGAGGTCGCCTCACTGCCCGTACCGGAGCAGGATCGCTGGCTCGATCTCGCGGAAAGAGGCCGCTGGTCACGAAACGAGCTGCGCCGCCGTATCCGCGAGACGCGGCAGACGACGGCGGCCGAGCCGCCGGCCACTGGCGAGGTCGAGGCTTCCTATCTGCCACGGCTGCCGGTCGCACTCGATGAACTTGCCCGCTGGCGCGAAGCGGCGGAACAGACAGCCACCGATTTCCAGACCTGGGTCGTACAGACCCTGAACGCCGCGGCTCACCGCGAAGCGCACGGAGGTGCCGCGCAGCTCCCTGAAGAGAACCGACTCGCCCCGACGGAGGAGAACCCATGAGGATCGTCGTCAACTGGGACCGGTGCCAGGGCATAGGCGTGTGCGAATCGATCGTCCCCGACGTGTTCGAAGTGGACCAGGACGGCCGGCTGACCATCAAGTCCGACGCCGTTCCCGAGGGGGCGGAGGGCGAGGCGCGCGAGGCCGTCGCCTCGTGCCCCAACGAGGCTCTCAGCCTCGAGAACTGAGGGCCGGCGATGGCTGAGACGCTGGTCGTGGTGGGAGGTTCGCTGGCCGGGCTGCGAGCGGTCGAGGCCGTACGAGGCGACGGATGGCAGGGCTCTGTCGTCCTGGTGGGGGCGGAGGAGCATCTGCCGTACGACCGGCCGCCGCTGTCCAAGGACTACCTCTCGGCCGCCGAGTGCACCGACCCGACGTATCGCGACGAGCACAAGCTCGCCCATGAACTCGGGGTCGAGCTGGTGCTCGGCACTCCGGCCTCCGGCCTCGACACAGAGGCGCGGTCCGTGGCCGTCGGTGAGCGGGAGTTCGCTTACGACGCACTGGTCCTCGCGACCGGTTCGTACGCCCGCTCACTGCCCGGGACGGACGGTCTCGGCGGCGTCTTCACCCTCCGCACCCTGGACGACGCGCGGGCGTTGCGAGCCGCGTTGCGCGAGGGCGCCCCGAGACTGACCGTGGTGGGCGGCGGATTCATCGGCTCCGAGCTGGCGTCCGTCGGGCACGTGCTCGGCCTCGAGGTCACCATGGTCGAGATGGGGCCGACGCTGCTGGGACGTGCGATCGGTACTCCCATGGGCGAGGCCCTCACCGGGCTGCACGAGCGCAGTGGCACCCGGGTGCTCACGGGAGCCCGCGTCGAGGAGGTGCTGGGCGAGGGGAAGGTGGCGGCCGTACGCCTCTCGGACGGCAGGGAGATCGAGACCGATGTCCTCATCACCGGGGTCGGCGCGGCGCCGTCCACAGAGTGGCTCGAAGGGTCGGGGCTGACCGTCGAAGACGGCGTGGTCGCCGACGCGACACTGGCCGCCGCGCCGGGCGTCCATGTTGCCGGGGACATCGCCCGTTGGCCCAACGCGCTCTTCGACGACGTGCTCGACGGCCCCATGCGTCTTCAGCACTGGACGACCGCGGCCGAGCAGGGCGCACGCGCCGCCCGCAACGCGGTCGACCCCGGGCGGGCACGGCCCTACGAGACCGTCCCCTACTTCTGGTCGGACTGGTACTCCAGCCGTATCCAGTTCGTCGGAGTTTCCGTGGCGGACGGGCACGAGGTGCACGTCGAGGTGGTCGCGGGCGACCCCGACGGCGGCGGCCCGTTCACCGCGCTCTACCGCGCGAACGACCGGATCATCGGCGCCCTCGCGGTGGACATGCCGGCAGAGGTGATGAAGTACCGGCGGCTGATCGGGCAGCGCGCCCGCTGGACCACGGCACTCGAACTCGCCGAGACCCGGCGGCGGGAGGACCAGGCCCGTAGGAAGTAGTCGCGAAGGTGCTCGACGGTGCGGCAGTTCGGCATACCACACCGCATCCCAGCCATGCCAGCGTTCCTTTTCAGCTACATCAGCTGTTTTCGGCCAAGCGTCCCCTACTGACCCGTACAT
The DNA here is from genome assembly GCF_056836825.1 of Streptomyces sp. TRD_SC_5. NCBI lineage: Bacteria > Bacillati > Actinomycetota > Actinomycetes > Kitasatosporales > Streptomycetaceae > Streptomyces > Streptomyces sp. TRD_SC_5. The sequence goes on from NZ_JBWZZS010000001.1 coordinate 6,103,173, forward strand.
GTGGAGACTGTCTGTAGCTTGCTGATGATCGTCGCCACACCGGGGGCACGGGGCCCCTTGGGACTCGCGACGCAGAGGGCTCAGGCTCCTTTGAAAACAGCGACTGAACTATTCCATGTCAGCCCTTACACCGCGCACTGCGAAGTGATCGCGAAAGAGGGTGCGCACGCCGTGATCGGCGTCTCCTCAGGCAATAGTTACTTCTCCGCCCAGCGAGTCACAGATCTCGCCCACTGGGGCATGCGCAACTTCGACCAGGTCGACCTCATATACACCGACCTGCACGTGGCGGACATGTACGCGGCGCTCTCCTACGCCCCGGAAGACGCCCGCCGTAAGGCCGTGAAGAACCTGCGCGGGGTGCGGGCCAAGGTCAACAGTGCGGCCGAATCCGCGGACCCCTCGGGCAGCCGGGTACGCGCCCGCGCCCTGTCGGCGCTCACCGACATCCCGGCCTACCGGGACCTTCACACGGGCCTGCTCGCCATGCTCGAGGACGACCCGGAATTCCGCGCCACGTGCAACGCCCTGGTCGACGCGTTCCTCTCCTCCAAGGAGCTGGCCGGGAAGACCGCCACCACCGAGCAGCGGGACGTGTGTCTGAGGTACATCTGCGCCGAAGCGCCGCTCTTCCTCGACACACCCGCCATTCTCGGTGTGCCGTCGTCGCTCAACTGCTACCACCAACTGCTGCCGATGGCCGAACTCCTGTATTCGCGCGGCTCGGGGCTGCGCGCCTCCCGCAACCAGGGCCACGCCATCATCACGCCTGCCGAAGGAGACCGCGATGACCGTTGACACACTGCTGGACTTCCCGTTCTCCGCGCGCGGCGACCAGCTCCCCGCCGAGATCGACACCATCCTGCGCACCGAGCCCGTCAAGAAGGTCCGCACCATAGCCGGTGACGAGGCCTGGCTGGTGTCCTCGTACGCGCTGTGCAAGGAGGTCCTCGAAGACCCCCGCTACAGCCTCAAGGACACCTCCGCCCCCGGGGTGCCCCGCCAGTACGCGCTGACGATCCCGCCCGAGGTCGTCAACAACATGGGGAACATCACGGGGGCCGGACTGCGCAAGGCCGTACTCAAGGCGATCAATCCCAAGGCGCCCGGCCTCACCGACTGGATGACTGCCTACGCTCACTCCCTGGTCGACAGCATCGTCACCCAGGGAGCGCCGGCAGACCTTCGCGGCTCGTTCACCGACCCTTACTCGGCGGGCATGCACTGCCACATCCTCGGCATCCCCCAGGCCGATGGCGACAAGCTGAACCGCAGTCTCGACATCGCGTTCATGAACTCCGCCTGCCCCATCACCGGAGCCCGGCTGAACTGGGACCGCGACATCGCCTACATGATCGAGCGCCTGGACGACCCGGCCACCACCGGCCTGATGGCCGAACTCGCTGCTCTGCGCCACGATCCCGACTACGCGCATCTGACGGACGAGATGCTTGCCACCGTCGGCGTCACCATGTTCGGGGCCGGGGTCATCTCGACCATGGGTTTCCTCACCATGGCGATTGTCTCGCTGATCCAGCACCCCGACCTGACGAAGCAGTTGATCGCTGACCCGACCCTCATTCCCGCGGCCGTGGACGAGCTGCTGCGCATCAATCTGTCCATCGCCGACGGACTGCCCCGCCTGGCCGTGGAGGACATGCGACTCGGCGAGGTGCAGATTTCCAAGGGCGATCTGGTGCTGGTGCTGGTCGAGGCCGCCAACACGGATCCGGCCGCCTTCCCTGACCCGCACACCGTGGACCTGGCCCGCCACAACGCGGGCACGCATCTGTCGTTCGGCGGGGGTGCGCACTACTGCCCGGCCACGGCCTTGGGCAAGCAGCACACTCAGATCGCCCTGGAGGTCCTGCTCGACCGGATGCCCGGCCTCGGCCTGGCCGTACCCATTGAGCAACTGGTCTGGCGCACCGGCTTCATGAAGCGGATACCGGAGCGGTTGCCCGTCGTCTGGTAGGCGAGCCCTCACAGGCCACAGCACAGCGCCCGCCGATTCTGTCCAAAGCGGCGGGCGCTGTCCTGTCCAGCGATGTTGGTTGTGACCTCCGGCCCCCGCCTCACAACGGGGGCCGGTCTCACCGTGGAGCCGGGAGTGGTTGTACCAGTCCGTCTGTCAAGAAGGCGTCACATCGGCGGTGTGCTGGTGGGCGGGCCGCTCCATGCTCTGCGGCAGTGCCTGGGCGGTCTGCGAAGATCGACACTTAAGCTCGGATCAGCGGGGAGATGTGTGTCAGTGACCAACCGTTCAGGCGTGAGTCAGGTTTCGCCGACAGTCCAGATACTGGGGTACTCGCTGGGAACGCTGTGGTTCGCATTTCTTGCTGTCTCCGGTGATGAGCGCCCCACTTGGCTGCGGGCGATGTACGTCGTCACGGCAATGGTGTTCGCGGTGGGGGCTGGAGCGACGGCGATTGCTCGTATGAGAGCCCACGCCTCCAGCGGGTTCAGCAAGAGCAGTTGAGGCCCCCGCCGGGGTGGAGACGCCGCCCGTGTGACCCCGGTAGGACCTTTACCTTGGAGTTGCCTCGGCAGCCGCGCGGAACGTCCCCAAGGTGAACAGCCGCTGCGGCCGTTGTTGTTGCAGGCCGGGTGGCACACCCCAATGACCCTTGAATCCGATACGGGTGCATGGTCCGCCACCGGGGTCGGCGCTACGCGGTGGTGCGGCTCTTTTCGTCGAGGATGCGCGCTATCGCGTCGGGGTGGGTGAGCTGCGGGTAGTGCCCGGCACCGGGGACGGTAAGGGCCGGGTGGGGAGACGGGACGGTCAGGGGGTCGGTCGCGCCGGCCACCAGGGTGACGGGGGCGGGCACGTCTCGCAGTGCGCGGCGCAGCGAGGTCCGGTCGGCGTCGGCGGTGCGCAGCGCCGCGATGACGCGTCGCGCTCCGCCCGGGCGGTGGAGAGCGGCTGCCGCACTGTGGACCGCAGGGCTGAGCGGGACGTCCAGGGCGGCGGCGAGGTCCGCGGCGGGCATGCGCCGCAGTGCGGAACCGCTGAGTCGGACGGGGCGTCGCCGGCCGGGGGATTGCTGGAGGAAAGCCGGTGCGATCAGTACGAGGCCGCGGATGCGATCCGGGTGGCGCCGGGCATAGCGAAGCGCCGGGCCGCATGCCAGGGAGTGCGCGGTCAGCAGCGGCCGGGTGGTGAGGGGACGCATCAGCTCTGCCAGCCAGGAGTCCGTTGCTTCGCTGGTCGCGCCGGAGCGGCCGAGGCCGGGCAGATCGGCTGCCAGCGTCGGTGCGGTGAGGCGTCGAGTGACCTCGGTCCAGGAGTCGGCGTCCAAAGGCAGCCCGTGGAGCAGCACGTGGTCCGGTTCGTGGCGCTCACCCACGAGCCAGGTGCGGCTGCCGGCGATCTCGTGGAAGCCGTGCGGTTGTTCCGGCGCGTCGGTGGCACCGAAGCGGGTGGCGACCAGGTGGTCGGCCCAGTCGCGCAGCGCCTCCTGCACGGGGGGCATGCGCAATCCGTGGGCGTGGCCGAACGCGGTGGCGGACCGGGTCGGGTAGCGGTCCGCCGACAGGAACGGCAAGGTCTCGGGGTCGGCGCGGGTGATGCGGCGCGGCAGTGCCCGCAACAGGGGTACGGGGACGTGCCCCCGGGGTGGCCGTACGCCGGTGTGCCGGGCCAGGAGCGCGAGGAGACCGGGCAGTTCGGGTGTGGAGTCGTCGAGCACCCAGTAGTCCTGGCCCGCGGTGCCGGGGTCCTCGGGAATGGTGGCGAGGAAGCGGGTCAGATGGTCGAGGGTCACGACGGGAAGGAACGTGCGGGCGTTGCCGGGGCTGGCGCGCAGGCGCCCCCGCCACAAGTCGCCGACCATCGAGGCGAGGCCGATGAACTGGCCCCGGCCGATGACGGTGGCCGGGTTGGCGACCGTCAGGGGCACACCGAGTTCGGTGGCCCGACGGCGTACGGCGGTGTCTCCCTCGCGCTTCGACGACTCGTAGGCACCGAGCCGGGCAGGGCTTTGCGCGTCGTCCTTGGCGCTGATCCGGTAGCCGCTGATGTGGACGAGGCGGCGCGGGGAGGCCCTTGACGCGGTCCAGTCGAGGACGTTCAGCGCTCCGGCGACATTGACGGCCCGTGCCTCGACGGCATCGAGCCCGAAGGCGAAGCGGGCCGCGCAGTTGTAGACGTCCCGGACATCGCGCAAATCATCCGGGGGCAGGCCGAGCCCGGGACGGGTGATGTCGGCGGTGACGACGGTCAGCCGGCCGGTATCGACGCCGGAGGCGTCCAGCCAGGACGTCAGGTCGGTGGCGGGGTCCCGGACCGCCGCGGCCACGTGGCGTCCCCGGCCGAGCAGTTCGGCCACGAGGGCCCGCCCGATGAAGCCGGCGGCGCCGAGGACGAGAGAGTCAGCGAACACAACACTCCTTTATAGACTGGTCTACATATTTTTTGGACAGCGGGGCGCGCCGGGTGTGCAGTTCACGCGCCCGGCGCGCGGTGACCCTCCCGGTCACCGCGCTCCGGTCACAGGAGGGAGGCGACCGAACGCGCCGCCCGGTCGAGCGGCTCCCGGCTGCGATGCGCCCGCGAGAGCACCAGTGCGCCCTCGATCAGGCACAGCAGCGTGGTCGCGGTGTGGTCGGGCGCGGGATTGCCGTCCGCGGCCAGCCGTTCGGCGAGGGCCGTCTCCCAGGACCGGTACACCTCCGAGCACGCGCTCTGCAGCCCCGGGCTGTTGGCGGCCATCTCCAGTGCGACCGTGGCGATCGGGCACCCCTTGCGCCAGTCGGACTCCTCCAGCCTGTCGGCGAGCACCTCGACCAGTGCGGTGAGCAGGTCGGCGGTGCGGCGATGGGCGGTGTCCTCGCCGAGGTCCGTCATCAGCTGGGCGATCTCCCGGCCGCCCCGCCGTACGGACTCCTCGACGAGCTGGTCCTTTCCACCGGGGAAGTGGAAGTACAGCGATCCCTTGGGGGCCCCGCTCGCCGCCACGACCTGGTTCAGGCCCGCGTTGAAGTAACCGCCCGACTCGATGAGTTGCTGCGTCGCGTCCAGGAGTCGGTTCCGCGTCTCCTCGCCCTTCTGTCCCATGAAGGAAAAGTAGACCGGTCTTCATATTTTCGCAAGCTCCAGTCGACCGGGTTCACTCTGCTGCCTTGACCTCCACCAGCACTTCTCCGTCCGCCGGAGTCGGTGCGGGCCGTTCGGTGAGTTCCAGGACGTTCTCGTCGCCGTATCGGGAGAGGACCACCGCGCGCATCGAAGGCGCTCCTGTCGTATCGCAAGTCCTTGCGCCGCCCTGCGCCGTGGAGACGCCGGGCGGCGTGGTGCGGATTCGCACCCGGGCCCACCGTCGCGGCACGGTGGGCACGGAGCCATTACCCCGCCAGTACCAGGCCGGGAGGGCGGCAGGACCGGGCAGGCGGCAGGGGGGTACTGACAGGGACAGGCTGCCGGGCGCCGCTTCGACGCATACTGGCGCCCATGAACTCAGCGAGCGAGCTCGGCGCTTTCCTGAAGTCGCGGCGTTCCCGGGTGACGCCCGGAAACGCCGGCCTCCCCCTCATCGGCCGGCGCCGGGTCGCGGGGCTGCGCCGAGAGGAGGTGGCCGAACCTCGCCGGCGTCAGCGTCGTCTACTACACGCGCCTGGAGCAGGGCCGCGCCCGTAACCCGTCCGACGCCGTGCTGGACGCCCTGGCACGCGTGCTGCGTCTCGATCCGACTGTCCCTGGTCGTTTTCACCGCGCCGGACCCACGTGCGGACGACGCGCTGCGGCTGCTCGGCAGCTGGACGGCGCCGCCCGCTGCTCACCCGTCGGCCACCGACTCGGCGTTCCGCGCACCCCGGTGCGGCCACGCGCCGGGTTGGTGAACCGGGGGCGTGCCCCGAGGCGTACGCGGCAGGGCAGCGCGCGAGGCGAAGCCGGCGTCGGTCCGGGCGCCGGTGCAGCGAACCGTCCCTGCCGGAAAGCTGCCTCCGGCCGTTGTCAGCGCCCGTACTCGAGGGCGCCGAGGGGCTGTTGGGCGCTTTCACCCCACGCTTCCTCCCTTACGCGCCGGCGGGTTTGCCTCTAGTCTCACCCTGCTTGCGAGTTACCTGCCAGTTAACAAGTCCTTGAATGGGCGCATCCGGACCCGGAGGTCGATGTGAGTTCCGCGAAGTCCCCTCTTGAAAGCCGCCCGTTCTCCGTGGCGCAGCTCTTTCTGTCGAGAGTCGAGGCCACACCCGACGGTGAGGCTTACCGTTACCCCGTGCCGGCTGGTGACGGTGCTTCCGGCGCCGAGGAGTGGCGCTCGCTGACCTGGGCGCAGACGGCCGAGCGCGTCAGGGCGATCGCGGCCGGGCTGCTTGCCCTCGGGGTGGGGTGCGAGGAGCGGGTGGCGATCTCCTCCTCCACTCGGGTGGAGTGGATTCTGGCCGACCTGGGCGTGATGTGCGCGGGCGCCGCCGCCACCGCCGTCTACCCCAGCACCAATGCCGAGGAGACGGTGTACATCCTCTCCGACTCCGGCAGCCGGGCGATCTTCGTCGAGGATGCCGCACAGCTGGCCAAGGTGGTCGCCCACGCGGACCGCCTGCCCGAGCTCGGCCATGCGATCCTCTTCGACCCAGGGGCGGACATCCCCGAGGTTGAGGGGCTGGAGATACTGTCCCTCGCCGAGCTGGAAAAGCGCGGGGTCGTGTACCTGGAAGAGCACCCGGACGCCATCGAGCAGGCAGTCGGGGCAATCGAGCGGGAGCACCTCGCCACCCTCATCTACACCTCCGGTACGACAGGCCGGCCCAAGGGCGTGCGCCTGGTTCACGACTGCTGGTCCTACCAGGGCGTCGCACAAGAGGTCAGCGGACTGCTGCGCTCCGACGATGTGCAGTTCCTGTGGCTGCCCCTGTCCCACGTCTTCGGCAAGGCCCTGATCTCCGGACAGGTCAGGACCGGTCATGTGATGGCGGTGGACGGGCGCATCGACCGCATCATCTCCAACCTGCCCGCGGTCCGGCCCACCGTGATGGCATCCGCGCCGCGGATCTTCGAAAAGGTCTACAACGGCATCGCCGGCAGAGCGAGAGCCGAGGGTGGTGCCAAGTACAAGATCTTCCTCTGGGCGGCGAAGGTCGCCCGCGACTACGCCAGGATCGCGCAGGAGAGCACAGCGGCGACCGGCAAACGCCGGGTGCCCCTGCCGCTGGTTCTTCAGCACGCCGTCGCCGACCGACTGGTGTACGGCAAGATCCGCGCGGCCTTCGGAGGCAATCTGCGCGGCAGCGTTTCCGGCAGCGCCGCCCTCGCTCCGGATATCGGCTACTTCTTCTCCGGCGCCGGCGTGCATGTCTTCGAGGGCTACGGCCTGACGGAGACCAGCGCGGCCTGCACCGTCAACCCCGCCGAGGGGTATCGGGTCGGCACGGTGGGCAAACCGCTGCCCGGTACCGAGGTCCGCATCGCCCAGGACGGCGAGGTCCTGTTGAGAGGCCCCGGCATCATGCGCGGTTACCACAACCTTCCGGAGAAGACCGCCGAGGTGCTGGAGAGTGACGGCTGGTTCCACACCGGCGACATCGGTGAGGTGGACAAGGACGGCTTCCTGCGGATCACCGACCGCAAGAAGGACGTGTTCAAGACCTCGGGCGGCAAGTACGTGGCGCCCACCGAGATCGAGGGCCGCTTCAAGGCCATCTGCCCGTTCGTCAGCAACATCCTGGTCATCGGCAACGGCCGCAACTTCTGCACCGCCCTGATCAGCCTGGACGAGACCGTCATCATGCCCTGGGCGGCATCCCACCACCTCGGTGGCCGCAGCTACGCCGAAGTCGTCTCCTCGCCGCAGGTTCAGGAGCTGATCGACGGCTTCGTCCAGCGGGCCAACGGCGACCTGCAGCGGTGGCAGACCATCAAGAAGTTCTCGGTGCTGCCGCGCGACCTCGACGTCGAGCACGGAGAGCTCACCCCGAGCCTCAAGGTCAAGCGCCCTGTCGTGGAGCGCGAGTACTCCCAGGCCATTGAAGCGATGTACGAGGGATCCCGCGAAGCCTGATCTCCATCTGTCCGGTAGGCCAGCTCCAGGCCACTCCCTGAAGCACGCGTTGAGCGCTGGGTTCACTCTGGCGTGCGTGCGTCATGGACGATAACGACTTTCGCAAGGTCCGCTTGTACGATGCACGCGCGTCGTGCAACGTCGAGACGACCAAGAAGTGGTACGTGACGCCGGACGTGGAGGACCTCCGCCCGGCGGCGGAAGCCCGGGGGCGGTCTGGCGGGCGTCCCGACCCCTGTCGGTGAGAAATTGTGAGATGTGGGAGCGTGAGCAGGTGAGTGAGACGAAGGCTGAGACCCTGCAATACCGCTTTGACGGGCCAGAAGACGGCCCGGTCCTGATCTTGGGACCGTCCCTCGGAACCACATGGCACATGTGGGACCGACAGATACCGGACCTGACCCGCCAATGGCGTGTCTTCCGCTTCGACCTGCCGGGTCACGGCGGCGCCCCCGCGCACCCCGCCAGTTCCGTCACCGAGCTCGCGGAGCGTCTGCTGGCGACGCTCGACAGCCTCGGCGTACACCGCTTCGGTTACGCCGGCTGCTCCATCGGCGGCGCGATCGGCGCGGAACTCGCGCTGCGGCACCCGGAGCGGGTCGCCTCGCTGGGTCTGGTCGCGGCGTCGCCCCGGTTCGGCACCGCCGACGAGTTCCGCCAGCGTGGTGTGATCGTACGGACGAACGGCCTGGAGCCGATGGCGGCCTCCGCGCCCGCCCGCTGGTTCACGCACGGCTTCGCCGCCGCGCAGCCCGCGATCGTGGAGTGGGCCGTCCAGATGGTCCGTACCACCGATCCCGGCTGCTACATCGCCGCCTGTGAGGCGCTGGCCGCCTTCGACATCCGCGTCGACCTGCGCCGCATCGGTGTCCCGACCCTCGTCCTGGTCGGCTCCGAGGACCAGGTCACGGGGCCCGCCGAGGCCCGCACCCTGGTCGCCGGCATCCCGGACGCCCGGCTGGCGCTGGTCCCCGGCGCCTCCCATCTGGCCCCCGTCGAGCAGCCCGTCGCCGTCACGGACCTGCTCGTACGCCACTTCTCCACCGCCTGGCAGGCCACGCCCGCCTCGACCACGGGCATGCAGGCGATCCAGGCCCCGCCCGTGGTGCCGGCGATCTCCGCGCCCGTCAGCCCCGTGGGCGAGATCGGCGCGGCCGCGCAGCCGGTCGCCGTACCGGAGGACGGTGGCCGCCCCGATCCGTACGAGGCCGGGCTCAAGGTCCGCCGCGAGGTCCTGGGCGACGCCCATGTGGACCGCGCGCTCGGCGAGGCCGACGGCTTCACCGGCGAATTCCAGGAGCTGATCACCCGCTACGCGTGGGGCGAGGTGTGGACCCGGGAAGGACTCGACCGGCGTACGCGCAGCTGCGTCACGCTCACCGCGCTGGTCGCCGGCGGTCATCTGGACGAGCTGGCGTTCCACACCCGGGCCGCCCTGCGCAACGGCCTGACGCCCGCCGAGATCAAGGAAGTACTGATCCAGACAGCCGTCTACTGCGGCGTCCCGGCGGCGAACTCGGCCTTCAAGGTCGCCCAGGCGGTCATTCAGGAGGAGACGACACCGCAGGCGTAGCGAGATGGCCAGGAGTGCGAGGAGGAGGATGAGCGGATGAAGCTGACCAAGAAGTCCCATGCCTGCATCCGGCTGGAGAAGGACGGGCGGACGCTCGTCATCGACCCCGGCAACTTCAGCGAACAGGACGCCGCGGTCGGCGCCGACGCCGTCCTGGTGACCCACGAGCATCCCGACCACTTCGCCGAGGACCGGCTGCGGGCCGGTCTGGAGTCCAACCCGGGCGCCGAGATCTGGACCCTGCGCAGTGTCGCGGACCAGCTCTCGGCGGCCTTCCCCGGCCGGGTGCACACCGTCGGTCACGGCGACACCTTCTCCGCCGCGGGCTTCGACGTGCAGGTCCACGGCGAACTGCACGCCGTGATCCATCCGGACTTGCCGCGGATCACCAACGTGGGCTACCTGGTGGACGGTTCGGTCTTCCATCCCGGCGACGCGCTCACCGTCCCCGAGCAGCCCGTCGAGACGCTGATGCTCCCGGTGATGGCCCCGTGGTCGAAGATCTCCGAGGTGATCGACTACGTGCGCGAGGTGAAGCCCCGGCGCGCCATCGACATCCACGACGCGCTGCTCACCGACCTCGCCCGGCCGGTCTACGACCGCCAGATCGGCGCCCTGGGCGGCACCGACCACAGCCGTCTCACGCCGGGAGACTCGGCCGAACTGTGAGTGTCAGACCGCGCCGATAGGCTGTTGCACATGCGTATCGCGACCTGGAATGTCAACTCGATCACTGCCCGGCTGCCCCGGCTGCTGGCCTGGCTGGAGAGCACCGGCACCGACGTGCTGTGCGTCCAGGAGACCAAGACCACCGCCGAGGGCTTCCCGACCGATGAGCTGCGGGAGCTCGGTTACGAATCGGCGGTCCACGCCACGGGCCGGTGGAACGGCGTGGCCCTGGTCTCCAAGGTCGGCCTGGAAGGCGTCGTCATGGGCCTGCCCGGCGGGCCCGACTACGAAGGTGTCCAGGAGCCGCGGGCGATCTCCGCGGACTGCGGCCCGCTCCGCGTCTGGTCGGTGTACGTACCGAACGGCCGCGAGGTCGCCCACGACCACTACGGGTACAAGCTGCGCTGGCTGGACGCGCTCCAGAAGGCCGTGGCCGTGGACGCCGCCGGGGACCGGCCGTTCGCCGTCCTCGGCGACTTCAACATCGCCCCGGCCGACGAGGACGTCTGGGACCCCGCGCTCTTCGTGGGCGCCACCCATGTCACCCCGGCCGAGCGGGCGGCACTCGCCGCGCTGCGCGACGCGGGGCTCTCCGACGTGGTGCCGCGCCCGCTCAAGTACGACCGTCCTTATACCTACTGGGACTACCGTCTGCTGGGCTTCCCCAAGAACAAGGGCATGCGCATCGACCTGGTGTACGGCAACGCCCCCTTCGCCGCGGCGGTCAAGGACAGCTATGTGGACCGTGAGGAGCGCAAGGGCAAGGGTGCGTCCGACCACGCACCGGTCGTCGTCGACCTCGACATCTGAGGGGCGCGGGCGCGAACGGGTCTCCGCGCGCCTGTGGTGAACATGGCGGGACGAATGCGAGGCTGAGCGATATGAAGAACATCCCTTTCCTGGACAACTGGCTCAAGCGCCGTGACACGGCGCGCGGTACGGCGGTGTTCGGATCCGGCGCCGGCGGAGACAGCGACATGGAAGGCCTCGCGGAACTGCTCGCCGAGTGCGAGCTGTTGCGCGTCCGGGCAGGGGATGCCGGCCTCGAACTCGACGACTCACCTGCCTCGTTGGAGGCCCTCGACCAGCTGACCCCGCGCTGGCGCGACGACCCCGAAGAGCTGCCCTGGCTGGGAAACGACGCGGGTCTCTACCTCGGCTCCGTGATCGTACGTACGGTCCCCGGGGCGGCCTGGCGGCTGTGGCCGAGCGGCCAGCCGGTGGTCCGGCTTGCTTCCGGCCGTGAGATCAACGTGGTCGAGTTCGGCCTCGACTGGGCGGTCAACGGGGCGCCCGAGCTCTCCCAGGTGTACGCCGAGGTCTCGGAGCTCTGACCGCCCGAACTCTTTAGTGCGCCTTATGCCCCATTTAAGCGTGTCGTGTGCGAAGTCCCTTATCCGGCTGGATAGTTTGCGCTGACCTCGACACAGCTGAGAGTGGGTAGGGCTGCGTATGGCCGTCGATCCGTTGATCGAGCTGCGTGACGTCAACAAGTACTACGGGAAGTTGCACGTCCTGCAGGACATCAGCCTCACCGTCGGTCGCGGGGAGGTGGTGGTGGTCATCGGCCCGTCCGGTTCGGGCAAGTCAACGCTCTGCCGGGCGGTGAACCGGCTGGAGACGGTCGAGTCGGGCACCGTCCTCATCGACGGAAAGCCCCTTCCCGAAGAGGGCCGGGGGCTCGCCCAGCTGCGCGCCGAGGTGGGGATGGTCTTCCAGTCCTTCAATCTCTTCGCACACAAGACCGTGCTGGCGAACGTCTCCCTCGCCCAGATCAAGGTCCGCAAACGCAAGAAGGAAGACGCCGACAAGCGCTCCCGCGAACTCCTGGAGCGCGTCGGCCTCGCCGACCAGGCCGGAAAATTCCCGGCCCAGCTCTCCGGCGGCCAGCAACAGCGCGTGGCCATCGCCCGCGCCCTCGCCATGGACCCCAAGGCCCTCCTCTTCGACGAGCCGACCTCCGCGCTCGACCCGGAGATGATCAACGAAGTACTCGAAGTCATGCAGCAGCTCGCCCGCGAGGGCATGACCATGGTCGTCGTCACCCACGAGATGGGCTTCGCCCGCTCAGCCGCCAACCGCGTCGTCTTCATGGCCGACGGCCGCGTCGTCGAGGACCGCACCCCCGAGGACTTCTTCACCGCCCCGGAGAGCGACCGCGCCAAGGACTTCCTCTCCAAGATCCTCAAGCACTGACGGGCGGTGTACGGACACATGCAGCGCAAACCCAGGACCCTCACCGCCCTCGTGCTCCTCCTCCTTGCCCTCCTCGCCGTCGCCTGCGGCAAAGAAGGCAGCCCGCCGGTGAAAGGCCCGCAGCCCGACGAACTGCCCAAGTACCGGGTCGCCAAGGACTTCCGGCTGCCCGGCTCCAGCACCTGGGAGAAGGCGAAGCGCCGCGGCCGGCTCGTCGTGGGCGCCAAGGAGGACCAGCCGTACATGGGAGAGAAGGACCCGGCGTCGGGCCGTTACTCGGGCTTCGACATCGAGATCGCCAAGATGGTCGCCGCCTCGCTGGGCTTCGACCCCAAGACGGTCGAGTTCAGGACGATCGCCTCGGCCAACCGCGAAACCGCCCTGCAGAACGGCCAGATCGACTACTACGTCGGTACCTACACCATCAACGACAACCGCAAGAAGCTCGTCGGCTTCGCCGGCCCCTACTACATGGCCGGCCAGTCCCTGCTGGTGCGCACCGACGAGGACGACATCAACGGGCCGCAGGACCTCGCGGGCAAGCGCGTCTGCTCAGCCGCCGGATCGACCCCCTATCAGCGGATCGACGCCGACTACCCCAAGGCCGAACTCGTCGCGTACGACACCTACTCCGTCTGCGTGGACAACCTGCTGACCTACCAGGTCGAAGCCGTCACGACCGACGACGCCATCCTCATCGGCTACGCGGCCAAGGTGCCCGACGAACTCAAGATCGTCGGCAAGCCCTTCTCGGAGGAGCCGTACGGCATCGGCGTCCCGCGCGACGACAACGCGCTGCGCTTCGCCATCGACGACGCCCTCGCGGCCAACGAGAAGAACGGGAACTGGAAGAAGGCGTACGACGCGACGCTCGGCCTCTCCGGAGTGCCCGCCCCGAAGCCGCCCGCGATCGACCGCTACCCGGCGGGCTGAGGGAGCGACACAAGACATGGACGTACTCACCGAGAACTTCTCCCTCTACGGCAAGGGCTTCCTCGGCACCGTCGAGCTCACGGTCTACGCCTCCCTTCTCGCGCTCGCCCTCGGCTTCGTCATGGCCTCCTTCCGCGTCGCGCCCGTCGGCTCGCTGCGGGCCCTCGGGACCGTTTGGGTCACGGTGCTGCGCAACACCCCGCTGACGCTGCTGTTCTTCGCGGTGCTGCTCGGTCTGCCGCGCTTCGGGCTCGTACTGCCGTTCCAGCTCTTCGCGGTGATCGCACTCGGCTGCTACACCTCGGCGTTCATCTGCGAGGCGCTGCGCTCCGGCATCAACACCGTGCCGCTCGGACAGGGCGAGGCGTCCCGCAGCCTCGGCATGACGTTCAGCCAGACGCTCGGCGCCGTCGTGCTGCCGCAGGCTTTCCGCACCGTCATCCCGCCGATCGGCTCCACCCTCATCGCGCTCGCCAAGAACTCCGCGATCGCCGGCGCGTTCAGCGTCACCGAGCTGCTCGGCACGTACAAGACGCTCAACGAGCTGGGCTACAGCATCATCTGGACCTTCGTCTGGATCGCCGTCGGCTATCTGATCGTCACCCTGACGATCAGCGCGCTCTTCAATGTGCTGGAGAAGCGCTGGGGAGTCGCCCGATGACCGCGACCTCCACCGCCCTCTACGACATCCCCGGGCCCGCGACCCGCAAGCGGCACTTCCTCTACGGCGTCGGGGCGACCCTGGTCATCCTCGCGCTCGCGGGCTGGGTGCTGTACCTCCTGTTCGACACGGACCAGTTCACCTCGGCCAAGTGGACTCCCTTCCAGTACGAGGGAATCCAGGAGCTGCTGCTGCGCGGGCTCGGCAACACCCTCAAGGCCTTCGCGTACGCCGCGGTGCTCTCGCTCGCACTCGGCGCGCTCCTCGCGACCGGCAGGCTCTCCGAACACCGCGCGCTGCGGTGGACGGCGACACTGCTGGTCGAGTTCTTCCGCGCCATGCCCGTACTGGTGATGATTTTCTTCATCTTCGTGGCGCTGAAGGTCCAGCCGCTGCCCGCTCTGGTGGCCGGACTGACGCTGTACAACGGCTCGGTGCTCGCCGAGGTGTTCCGTACGGGGGTCAACTCCGTGGAAAGGGGGCAGCGGGAGGCGGCGTACTCACTCGGTATGCGAAAGACGCAGGTCATGGCGTACGTCCTGGTACCGCAGGGCGTGCGCGCGATGATGCCGACCATCATCAGCCAGCTGGTGGTCGCGCTGAAGGACACTTCGCTCGGCTTTCTGATCACCTATGAGGAGTTCCTCCACGCCGGAAAACTCATCGCGTCGAATCTCGACTACGATTTGCCGTTCATCCCCGTAGTGATGGTGATCTCGCCGATCTACATCGGGATGTGCATGCTGCTCTCCTGGTTCGCCCAGTGGGTGGCCGAGCGGGAGAAGCGCAGTCCCAAGACCGAGGCCGTGGATGTGGGTCCGGCCGACGCGGGCACGCTGCTGCCGGGCGTGCGCTAGTTCAAGTTCGACAAGGGCACGTGCCTGCCCGGCAGCAGCCGGAGATCACTTGTCGCGCAGTGGGACCGACACGTATGACGGGTCGGACTCGGGCGACGAGAAGGTCAGCTGCGCGCCGGACGGGTTGTGTTCGATGTAGAGCGGGTCGACGGTGTCGATCACCAGGGCCAGCCGGTGGCCGGCCGGAACGTCGTAGGCGGTGGAGAACAGCTCCAGGTCGACGGCGAACGGCCGGCCGGGTGTCCGGTCGTGGAAGGTGTACGGCGCGTTGCTGACCAGCTTGCCGAGGCCGAGCGGGCCCACGTCGTAGAGGTATGCGACGAGGGTGCCGCTCTCCTTGGTACTGGAGAGCGTCGTGTGGACCTTGGCGGTGCCGCGCACGCGCTGCGTCCCGTCGTACCGCTCCGACTGCCAGACCGAGGCGTACGAACGGGGCAGCAGCGGTATGGACGCCATCGGCGGCAGCTTGAGGAACTGGTCGAGCGCGTTGGACAGCAGGACGACCCCGCCGTTGGCGCCCGAGTCGACGTTCGTCCGGATGGTCTTGTCGCCGCCCATGGCGATCTTCCGCTGGTTCGCGCCGACCGACTTCCAGTCGGGGTAGCCCTCGTACGCGCCGGTGGAGCGCGACTTGAGCCGGACCGGCTGCTCGCCGTCGACGCCGTTCGCCGCACCGTTGAGGTGGTGGTCGAACCAGCGCTGGGCGTTCGTCCAGACGTCGTTCGGCAGTCCGAGCAGGCCGGTGGCCTCGGCGGTGGCGTGGTCGCCGGGGCGCAGCTCCAGGCGCTTGGGGCCGGTGAGCTTCTCGTAGAAGTCGGCGTACTGGTTGGGCGGGAAGATGGTGTCGCCCCACGCGTTGCCCAGCATGATCGCCGAGCCGTTCTTGTTGATCTGGTCGAGGTAGGTGACGGGGGAGCGCTTGCGCCCCCACTCGATCATGTCCTGCTCCTTGTCCAGGTTGGAGCCGAGGAAGTCCTTCATCGTCTGCTGGAGTTCGGGGCTCGGGCGGCCGGTGAGGTAGCCGGCGCCGCTGAGCAGCCCCGCGGCCTGGAGGTGCTGCGTACGGCCGCTGTAGATGGAGTCGATGAGGTCGGCCCAGCCGCTCAGCGCGACAACTGCCTTGATCCGCTTGTCGTGTCCGGCGGCGAGGAGGCTGATTCCGGCGCCGTACGAGACGCCCGCCATACCCACCTTCTGCGGGTCGGCCGGGGTGTTGGCCAGCGCCCAGTCGATGACCTTGGAGGCGTCGGCGATGTCCGGCGGGCCGGCGACCTCGATGTTGCCGCCGGACTGCCAGAAGCCGCGGGAGTTGTAACTGACCACGACATAGCCGGAGTCGGCGAGCTTCTTGGCCTGGGCGACGTACTCGATCTGCGGCATGGCCCAGCTGGTCGGCAGCACGATCACCGGGTACGTGCGGCTGCCGTCGGCGCCGGCCGGGGTGAAGACGTTGGCTTTGAGTACGGTTCCGCCGTCGCCGGTGATGTCCACGAACCGTACGCCGGGGAGAGCGTCGGTCGCGGCCGCGGGCTGCTGCGCGGGGGCGGCGGCCTGGGCTGTGGGAGCCACGCCAGTGGCGGTCCCGGCGAGCAGTACGGCGGCGGTGGCGGCGCCGGCCGTAGTGCCGCGCAGGGACATGTGGGGGTGTCTCACGGGTCACTCCTCACTCGTGTCAGTGCAAAGTGACCCGACGGTAACCCCCAGCGCTTACCGTTGGTAACTCCCCGGTAAGTTACGTCGGGGTAACAATTATTGGACGAGGTGTCAGCCCAGGGCGCTCTTGGTCTGCCAGTCCGCCCAGGAGAGGTTCCACTCGCCGTAGCCGTTGCTGGGTGCGACCGTGCCCTTGGCGTCGTCGCCGGTCGCCTCGAACGGGTCGCCGACCTGGACGTGGCGGTAGATCCACTCGGCGTCCTTGTCACTCATGCCGATGCAGCCCGAGCTCATGTTGGCCTTGCCGAAGTGGGCCTTGTTCCAGGGCGCGGCGTGCGCGTACATCCCGGACCAGGTCAGCCGCATCGAGGAGTCGACCATCTTGTCGTACGCGTCGCCGAGGCCCACGGTCTCGGAGCGCATGTTGATCGTGCCCTCCTTGGCCATCAGGACGGACGTACCGCGCCAGGACGCCTTGTCGCCGCCGGGGGTGCCGGCCGACATCGGCACGTCCTTGACCAGCTGTCCGTCGCGCATCAGCTTGAGGCGGTGGTTGTCGAGGTCGGCCTTGACGATCTGCTGCTCGCCGACGGTGAAGTGCGTGGCGTAGTCGCGTACGAACCAGCCGCCGTCCTTGCCCGAGTCGACGCCGCCCAGATCCGCCTTCAGGGAGACCTTCGTGCCCGGCTTCCAGTACTCCTTGGGGCGCCAGTCGACGCGGTCCTTGCCGGAGTAGTCCCGCATCCAGCCCCAGGAGCCCTCGGTGTCGTTCGAGGTGCTCACCTCGAGGCGCTTCTCGACGGCGGCCTTGTTCTTGACCGGGTGGTCGAAGACGACCGACAGGGGCTGGGCGACGCCGACCTCGGTCTTGTTGCCGGGGGCGAGGCTGAGCTTGTTGATCTTGTCGGGGGCCGCCGTGGTGAAAGCGGTCCTCGCGCCGGCGCCGTTCTCGTCCTCGGCCCGCACGGAGTAGCTCGTCCCGGGGGCGGCCCCGCGGCCGGAGGTCCAGGACGTTCCGTCCTCGGACACCTTCCCGTCGAGCTTTCCGCCCTTGGAGTCCGTCACCGAGACGTCGTTCAGCCTGCCGTCGGCGATCTTGACCTGCACCGGCTCGCCGGGCTCGGCCTGCTTCCCGTGGAGGTTCACCGAGATCTGTGGACTCTTCTCGGACAGACCGGCCGCCCCAGCCGTCTCGGCACCGCCGGCGGAACAGGCGGTGAGCGCGACGGCGAGCGCCGCGGTGCCGGCCAGCAGGGTGCGGCGGCGTGTGTGGGGGTGGGTGGTGCTCGAGCGGCGCAAGGGGGAAAACCTCCGGTTCGATGTCTGTCGTCCCGAAGAGTCGATTGAACAGGGAGCGGTTGCGCGAATGACGGGAAATTCACCCAAATCCGCTGTGACAAATGCCGCAGAAGAACAGGACCAACGGCCCTGACAGCGCTCCGACGGCCGGGCACGCGGTCTTGTCGGGACCCGGCGCCTGGGTCAACGTGAGGACCGACACACAGCCGTACCTCCCGATCGGAGACGCCGTGGACCCCTTCGTACTCCCGCACACGCTGCTCGGCGACGGACCCCACCGGGTCGTCGCCGTGCACGGCTGGCTTGCCGACCGCAGCGCCTACGCCGCCGTGCTGCCGGACCTCGACACGCGGTCCTTCAGCTACGCCGTCGTCGACCTGCGCGGTTACGGAGAGGCCCGGCAGGCCCCGGGGCTGTATACGACGGCCGAGGGCGCGGCGGACGTGCTGGCGCTGGCCGACCGGCTCGGCTGGGACTCCTTTTCGCTCGTCGGCCACTCCATGGGCGGTTCCGTCGTCCAGCGCGTGCTCGCCGCCGCGCCGGATCGGGTGCGGCGCCTGGTCGGCGTGTCGCCCGTGCCCGCGAGCGGGCTGCCGATGCCGCAGGAGCAGTGGGAGCTCTTCGCGGGAGCCGCCGACCGGCCGGCGAACCGCCGCGTCATCTTCGATTCGACGACCGGTGGGAACCGCCCGGCCGCCTGGCTCGACCGCATGGTGCGCCAGTCGGTCGAGCAGAGCGACCCCAAGGCGTTCCGCGCCTGGTTCGACTCGTGGGCCGGTGAGGACTTCCACGCCGACATCAAGGGCTCCGACGTGCCCGCCCTCGCGGTGACCGGGGCCCTGGACCCGGCGCTGAGCGCCGAGCTGATGCGCCGGACCTGGCTGAGCTGGTTCCCGCGCGGCGCACTCGCCGACCTGCCGGGCGCCGGTCACTACGCGATGGACGAGACGCCGCTCCAGCTGATCCGTACGGTCGAGGACTTCCTGCGCGCATGAGCGATGTCCCCGATGTGTTCGACCCCCGGCTGTACGGCGCCGGGCTGCCGCACGAGGCCTTCCGGGTGCTGCGCGACCGGCACCCGGTGGCCCGGCAGGAGGAGTACGAGGTGCTGGGCTGGCCGGCCGGACCAGGCTTCTGGGCGGTGACGCGCCACCGCGATGTAGTCGGCGTACTCAAAGACTCATGGACCTACTCCTCCATGCTCGGCGCCACCCAGATCCGCGATCCCGACCCGGCCGACCTGCCCTTCATCCGCCGCATGATGCTCAACCAGGACCCGTCGCCAAGCTCTCCACTTCGTTCGAGCAGGGGAGACCCCACTGACCACGGCCGGCTGCGGCGGCTCGTCAGCCGGGCCTTCACCCCCGGGCGCACCGACCGCTTCGAGGCGTCCGCGCGGGCGAGGGCCCGGGCGCTGCTCGGCGCGGCCAGGGAGTCCGGCCCCGTCTTCGACCTGGTCACGGCCGTCACCGACGACTACGCCCTGCTCAACCTCGCCGATCTGCTGGGCGTACCGGAGAGCGACCGCGGCCTGCTGCTCAAGTGGACGGAACGGGTCATCGCCTATCAGGACCCCGACGAGCCGTCGGTCCTCGGCTCCGACGGGAAGCCGGTCAATCCCCGCTCGCCCGCGATGCTCCAGGAGATGTTCGCGTACGCGCAGGAGCTCGCGGCGTACAAGCGGAGCCGTCCGGGCGACGACATCATGACCTCGCTCGCGCACTCGGAACTCCTGGACGCCGAGCTGGAGATGTTCTTCTTCCTGCTGACGGTGGCGGGCAACGACACGGTGCGCAGCGCCGCCCCCGGCGGCTTCTTCGCGCTGGCCGAGCACCCGGATCAGCAGCGCGGACTGCGTGCCGGTGAGGTGTCGCTGTCCACGGCCGTCGAGGAGCTGCTGCGCTGGCACCCGCCCGTCCTCACCTTCCGCCGCACCGCTGCCAGGGACACGGAACTCGCCGGTCAGCGGGTGCGTACGGGCGACAAGGTCGTCGTCTTCCACGCCTCGGCCAATTACGACGAGCGGGTCTTCGACGCCCCGCACCGCCTCGACCTGTCCCGGTCGCCGAACCCGCACGTCTCCTTCGGCGACGGCCCGCACGTCTGCCTCGGCGCGCACTTCGCCCGGCTGCAGCTGCGGGTACTGCACGAGGAGGCGCTGCGCCTGCCCGCCCTGGAGCCCGCGGGCCCGCCGCGCCGCCTGGTCTCCAACTTCATCAACGGCGTCAAGGCGCTGCCCCTGCGGTTCCTGAGCTGAGAACCGGCTACCCGGCAGCCCGGTGGGAGGGGCGGGGGGCTGCCGGGATCGGGGTCTGGGCGGCGCGGGTCACGTCGGCGATCACTTCCACCACGTCCGGGCCGTACGCCTCCGAGTTGACGACCTTCAGGAGCAGGCAGAAGGAGCCGTTGCCGTGCTTGCGGGCCAGCTTCTCGTGGTTGCGGGCGAGGTAGCGGGTCGCGGCCTGGTTGGTGATGGCGCGCTGCCCACAGAAGAGGAACACCGGTCTGGCGTCCTGACCGGCTGTCAGGCGCGCCAGGATGACGTATTCGGCCACACCGGGCTCTATGCGGTAGCGCTCGCTGCCTATCTGGAACCCGCCCCGGTCGGGTCCCGGCTCGACGTCTGTGTTGACCCGGACCCCGGGGAGCAGGCTGTGCAGGTGGGCGGCCATGCGGCGGTTCGACGCCGGCCCGCCGACGCAGAATTCCGTACGCTCACCGAAGCCCTGCCGCGCGACGTCGTGGGAGAGGATCTGCGCGTGGGCCCCGCAGTCCTTCACGACGGCGGCGAGTTCGAGGAGCGCGAAGACGTCGAACCGGTGCACGCCGTCGCCGCCCACCTCGCGGTTCACCACGAGCAGCGACTCGGAGTTCGTGGGCAGCCCGAGAAACGCCTGCTTGCGGCGCAGCCTGCGCCGCCACAGGTACGTACGGGCGAGCCAGCCCAGTGAAGCGCTGAGTCCGGCCGCGATCACGCCGAGCACGATGTTGCGTACGTCGTCAGTCATGGGGCGGCATGCTAGCGCCACGGCGCACCCGTGTTCGACGGGGTCCTGACTCGTATGGCGTGGTGAAGTTACGCTGCGCGGACACGTGTTGACTGGAGGTACGCATGCGCCGCTCCACGGTACGAGTGCTGTCGTTCTGGGCCGTCGCGGCGGTGGTGGCGTCAGTGGGCGCCACCGCCCCGACCGCCGCTCCCGCTCCCGCGACGTCACCGCCACCACCCGTCAAGAAGCCGGTCGCCACCGGGTACGGGGGAGCGGTCGCCAGCGTGGACGCCGACGCCTCGGCCGCCGGGATCGAGGTCCTGAGGCTGGGTGGCAACGCGGTCGACGCGGCGGTCGCCACGGCGGCGGCGCTCGGCGTCACCGAGCCGTACTCGGCAGGCATCGGCGGTGGCGGCTACTTCGTCCACTACGACGCCAAGTCCCGCACCGTACGCACGGTCGACGGCCGCGAGACCGCGCCGCTGAGCGCCGACGAACCCCTCTTCCTGGAGGACGGCAAGCCCATCGCGTTCGACGAGGCGATGACGAGCGGACTCGGCGTCGGCACGCCCGGTACCCCGGCGACCTGGGACAAGGTGCTCGACGCGTGGGGCACCAAGCCGCTGCGTACGCTGCTCGGGCCGGCCCGGAAGCTCGCGCGCGACGGGTTCACCGTCGACTCCACCTTCCGCTCGCAGACCGCTGCGAACGAGGCACGGTTCCGGGACTTCCCGGACACGGCGGAGCTGTTCCTGCCGGGCGGGAACCTGCCGGTGGTGGGGTCCCGGATCAAGAATCCCGATCTCGCCCGTACGTACGAGAAGCTGGGCCGGGAGGGAGTCGGAGAGCTGTACCGGGGCGACATCGCCCGCGACATCGTGCGTACGGTACGCAAGCCTCCGGTCGCCGCCGGGGCGACCAGGGTGGTGCGGCCCGGTGATCTGAGGGCCAAGGACCTGCGGAAGTACGGCACGCTGAGCCAGGCGCCGACGAAGGTCTCCTACCAGGGCCTCGACGTGTACGGCATGGCGCCGTCGTCTTCGGGCGGTACGACCGTGGGGGAGGCGCTCAACATCCTTGAGCGCACCGACCTTTCGCCCGAGGCCGCCACGGACGCGCAGTACCTGCACCGCTTCATCGAGGCGAGCCGGATCGCGTTCGCGGACCGGGGGCGGTGGGTCGGCGACCCGGCCTTCGAGAACGTACCGGTGAAGGGTCTGCTGTCGCAGCGGTTCGCGGACTCGCGCGAGTGCCTCATCCGGGACGACGCGGTGCTGAAGAGCCCGGTCGCGCCGGGGGACCCGCGCAAGCCCGGTGGCGGCGGGTGCGGTTCTGGGGGGACGGCGGCCCCGACGACGTACGAAGGCGAGAACACGACGCATCTGACGGCCGCCGACAAGTGGGGCAACGTCGTCGCGTACACGCTGACCATCGAGTCGACGGGCGGCAGTGGTATCACGGTGCCCGGTCGGGGCTTCCTCCTCAACAACGAGCTGACGGACTTCTCCTTCGCCCCCGCCAACCCGGCGGTCCACGACCCGAACCTGCCCGGGCCCGGCAAGCGTCCGCGCTCCTCGATGTCACCGACGATCGTGCTGGAGGACGGGCGGCCGCTGCTCGCGCTCGGTTCGCCGGGCGGCGCGACCATCATCACGACGGTGCTCCAGACCCTGACGGGGCACCTGGACCGCGGGCTGCCGCTGGTCGACGCGATCGCGGCGCCGCGCGCGAGCCAGCGGAACGCGGCGACGACGGAGCTCGAACCGGGGCTGTGGAACGACCGTCCGCTGCGGGAGGAGCTCGAAGCGATCGGGCACGTCTTCAAGTTGAACCCGGAGATCGGTGCGACGACGGGTGTCCAGCGGCTGCCGGACGGGCGGTGGCTCGCGGCGGCGGAGAAGGTGCGCCGGGGCGGTGGCTCGGCGATGGTGGTGACCCCGAGCGGCGGCACGCGGTAACCCCTGGCGGGGCCCCTCTGGGGCCGCCCGTGACCCCGCTTCTCAAACGCCGGAGGGGCTGGAGGGTGCGGCTGAGCGGGCCGGGGCCCGCTGTGCGGGGAGTCCGGCCCTGAGCAGGAAATCCAGCCCGTCCGGCGCCCCCGCACCGCACCTCACAGCACCGTAAGCACCCGCGGCCCCGCATCCGTGATCGCCACCGTGTGCTCCGCGTGCGCGGCCCTGCTGCCGTCGGACGTGCGCAGGGTCCACCCGTCCGGAGCCGAGTAGAACGCGTCCCTGCCGCCACCGATCACCATCGGCTCGATGGCAAGCACCATCCCGTGCCGCAGCACGAGCCCCCGTCCCGCCCGCCCCTCGTTCGGCACCTCGGGGCCCTCGTGCATCGTGCGGCCCACGCCGTGGCCGCCGAAGTCCTGCGGGATGCCGTAGCCGGCGGACCGGCAGACGCGGCCGATCGCGTGGGCGATGTCGCCGATCCGGTTGCCCGCGACCGCGGCCGCGATGCCCGCGTCCAGCGCCTCGCGCGCCGTGTCGGCCAGGCGTACGTCGTCGGGGCGGGCCGTGCCGACGCTGAAGGTGACGGCAGAGTCGCCGCACCAGCCGTCCAGCGTCGCACCGCAGTCGATGCTGACGAGGTCACCGTCGCGCAGGCGGTACCCGTCCGGGATGCCGTGCACGATCGCGTCGTTGACCGAGGCGCAGATGACGGCGGGGAAGGGGACGGGGGCCCAGTAGGGGTGGTAGTCGAGGAAGGGCGACGACGCCCCGGCCTTCCGCAGCACGGCCCGGGCCGCCTCGTCCAGTTCGCGCAGACTGACGCCGATTCCCGCCGCCTCGCGCACGGCGGTCAGCGCCTGCGCGACCACCCGGCCCGCTTCCCGCATCGCGTCCACCGACGTATCCGTCTTGATCTCAACCATGCCAATTACTATACCGGTCGCGGCGGTATTAGAATGACGGCATGGTACGCACCCCCCTCACCCCCGAAGAGCGCGAACGCGGCGAGCGCCTCGGCCAGTTGCTCCGCCAGGCGCGCGGCGACCGCACCATGGTCGACGTCGCGGCCCACGCCGGACTGTCCGCCGAAACCCTTCGCAAGATCGAGACGGGCCGCGCCCCGACCCCGGCCTTCTTCACCGTGGCGGCACTGGCGCGCGTACTCGGCCTCTCCATGGACGAGGTCGCGGCCCGCTGTACGCCGACGCCCGTGTGACGCGCACACCCTGGTCGGGAGCGCTTGCGGGAGCGTGTGGAGGCGCGTGGCGGGTACGACGTAGTGTCGCGTGCATGACTTCCGACCAGGACCCGCTCGCCACGCTCGGCCGCAGCCCGTACGTCAGCCTGACCACCTTCCGCAAGAACGGCACGGGGGTCGCCACGCCGGTGTGGGCCGCCTCCGACGGCGCCGAGCTCTACGTCTGGACCAAAGCCGACTCGTGGAAGGTCAAGCGCATCCGTAACGACAAGCGGGTCGTCGTGACGGTGTGCGACGCGCGCGGCCGGGTCAAGGACGGGGCGCCCTCCGTCGAGGGCACCGCGCGGCTGCTGGACGCAAACGGGCTGCGCAAGGCGCGCAAGCTCCTCGCACGCAAGTACACCTGGCAGTTCTGGTTCACGGACGTGCCCGCCGCGATCGTCCGGCTCGGCAAGCGTCCGCACGTCGGTATCGCCATCAGCCTCTGACTCCCGGCGTGCTCCGCATGAGCAGTCCGCCCCTTCGGCGAAAACTGCCCGTAGCCGCGCCGTAACACAACTGCGGTCGAATGCCTGCGGACCGGATGGTTCCAGGGCGGCGGCGACAGCGTGGCAGGGCGGTTATGGCTGTGGGACAACTCCCGGCGGATGCAGAGGCGTTCGCGCGCTACCTGTGCGAGCTGACAGGGCTCGTCGACACGGGCACCGGCTGGTGCGGCGTCTTCTGGCAGCGCGACCCCGACGGCATGCGCGCCTGCCTCGACGGCGCCGAACTCCCGCCGTGGGACGTACTGGAGGCCCTGCTCCAGGACCTGGCCACCGGGTACGGACCGGCCGCCGCCGAGCGTGAGACCGCACGCGCGCGGGCCCTGCACGCGGCGGCGGCCACCGCGCACGACCGGCGGCCGGGGGGACGCGAGACGCTGGTGGAGCGGCTCGTGGCGATGCGGCGCGAGGAGGCGTACGCCGCTGAACGCGAGCGGGAGCTGGCGGGGCGGCTGCGGGCCTCGGGCGGCGGCTCCCAGTGGCAGGGGCTCGACGCCGAGGTGGCCTGGGCGCGTGACGACCACGAACGCGCGACGGCCCGCTGCGCGGAGCTGGGCGCGCGCCTGGCGGCGCTGGGCGCGCCGCCGCCGTCGCAGGGGCGGCCGCCGGCCCCGGACTCGTGGTTCCGCGCGGAGGCGCCGGCGGAGCGTTCATCTCCCCACCCCGCCCCTTCCCGCAGCTGGGGCGCCGCCCCAGACCCCGCTCCTCAAACGCCGGAGGGGCTGGGTGTGCCGCTCGGCGAAGACGCGATGCTCGGCGGAGGTACGCCGCTGAGCGGAAATGTGCCCGCCGAGCCGACAATTCCGGCCCGAGCGCAAAATCCGGGCCGAGCGCAGAGGCCAGCCCGGCCGGCGTTCCAGGACACGCCCGTATGGCGTCCGGGGGACTGGGGGCTTGCCCCCAGTTCCGGGAAGGGGCGGGGTGGGGAAGAGACCACCCAGGCGCGCCCCGGCCCCGCTCCCGCGCCCAAGCCCCGCCCCCGTGGGGCCCGTTACGCCGGGCTGGACGATCACGGCCACGATCACGGCCACGATGACGACGCCGGCGGTGTGTTCGGCGCGCCTGCCATTCCCGTGCCTCCCGTTCAGGCCGCCGTCCCCCGGGGCGCCAGGTACGCCGGGGTCGAGGCTGCGGCGCCTCCGCCCGCCGCAGCGGATTCCCCTCAAGACACCCGTGCCGTCACCGACACCGTCGCCGCGCTCGTACAACTGCGTGCCCAGGGGCGTACCGGCGAGGCGCACGTGCTGCTCTGCGAGGCCGCCGGCTGGCCCGCCGCCCGGCTGCCGCTGCTCGCCGACGCCCTGCACCATGCCGGGCTCGGCGCCGACTGGTCCACCCTCCTCTGGGAGGCGGCGTCGTGGCCGCCCGACCGGGTCGCCGCCGTCGCCGCGGCGCTCGAAGGCGCGGGGCTCGGCGACGACGGCCGGCAGCTGCTGCGCCAGGGCGTCGTACGCCCCGCCGCCGAGATCGCCGTCGCCCTGCTCGCCCTGGACGACTCGGGCGGCCACGAGCGCGAAGTGCGGGCGCTGGTCGACGCGTTCGTACGCGTACGAACGCCCGAGGACGTGGCCCAGGTCGCCCGCACCGACCCGCGCCGCCTCTCCCCGCTGCTGCTCGAAGCCGCGCGCCAGGTGTCGCAGAGCCGGTACCGGGACGTGGTCCACGCCCTGCGCGTGGCGGGCGCCGCACCGTGAGCGCGGTGAAGCGCGTGAACATCGGTACGCCCCCGTGTCACTCCCTCGGGTGCGAAACGTGATCGACTCCGCGGGTTGACGACGATGGTCTTGCCCCACTCCCCGCCGGGGCTTACGTTCATCCCTCTACGTCCCGAATCTACGGGCGTAGAAGGTCTCTGACGTCCCGTTGAAGGAGACAAGTCATGGCCAACGTCGTACGCGCCGCACTCGTCCAGGCGACCTGGACAGGCGACACCGAATCCATGATCGCCAAGCATGAGGAGCACGCCCGCGAGGCGGCCCGGCAGGGCGCGAAGATCATAGGGTTCCAGGAGGTCTTCAACGCCCCGTACTTCTGCCAGGTGCAGGACGCCGAGCACTACCGGTGGGCCGAGCAGGTCCCGGACGGGCCCACCGTCCGCCGTATGCAGGATCTCGCCCGCGAGACCGGCATGGTCATCGTCGTCCCCGTCTTCGAGCGCGAGCAGTCCGGCTTCTACTTCAACACCGCCGCCGTGATCGACGCCGACGGCAGCTACCTCGGCAAGTACCGCAAGCACCACATCCCCCAGGTCAAGGGCTTCTGGGAGAAGTTCTACTTCAAGCCGGGAAACCTGGGCTGGCCCGTCTTCGACACGGCGGTCGGCAAGGTCGGCGTCTACATCTGTTACGACCGTCACTTCCCCGAAGGGTGGCGTCAACTCGGCCTCAACGGCGCCCAGATCGTCTACAACCCCTCCGCCACCCACCGCGGCCTGTCCGCCCACCTCTGGCAGCTGGAGCAGCCCGCGGCCGCCGTCGCCAACGAGTACTACATCGCCGCCATCAACCGGGTCGGTCAGGAGGAGTACGGCGACAACGACTTCTACGGCACCAGCTACTTCGTCGACCCGCGAGGCAAGTTCGTCGGTGGGACGGCGAGCGACAAGGAAGAGGAACTCGTCGTCAGGGACCTGGACTTCGACCTCATCGAGGAAGTACGCCAGCAGTGGGCGTTCTACCGGGACCGCCGACCCGACGCGTACGAAGGACTGGTCAATCCGTGACCCACCATGTGAACCACCTGCTCGGCCGCCACCAGGCCGTCATGCCCGACTGGCTGTCCCTCTACTACCGGCAGCCGATCGAGATCACCCACGGCGAGGGCCGGTACGTCTACGACGCCGACGGCAACCGCTACCTCGACTTCTTCGGCGGCATCCTCACCACCATGACCGCCCACGCGCTCCCCGAGGTGGCCAAGGCCGTCAGCGAGCAGGCCGGCCGCCTCATCCACTCCTCGACGCTCTACCTCAACCGTCCCATGGTCGAGCTGGCCGAGCGCATCGCCACCCTCTCCGGCATCCCGCAGGCGCGGGTCTTCTTCACCACGTCCGGCACCGAGGCCAACGACACCGCGCTGCTCCTCGCCACGACGTACCGCCGCTCGAACCAGATCCTGGCGATGCGCAACAGCTACCACGGCCGGTCCTTCTCCGCCGTGTCGATCACCGGAAACCGCGGCTGGTCCCCGACCAGCCTGTCCCCGCTCCAGACGCTGTACGTCCACGGGGGCGTCCGCAGCCGCGGACCGTACGCGCAACTCTCCGACGCGCAGTTCATCGAGGCGTGCGTCGCCGACCTCGAAGACGTCCTGGGGCAGGCCGGCGGCCAGGTCGCCGCGCTCATCGCCGAACCGGTGCAGGGCGTCGGCGGGTTCACCTCCCCGCCCGACGGTCTGTACGCCGCGTTCCGCGAAGTACTCGACCGGCACGGCATCCTGTGGATCACCGACGAGGTGCAGACCGGGTGGGGGCGTACGGGCGAACACTTCTGGGGGTGGCAGGCCCACGCCCAGAACGGGCCGCCGGACATCCTCACCTTCGCCAAGGGCATCGGCAACGGCATGTCCATCGGCGGCGTCGTCGCCCGCGCCGAGGTCATGAACTGCCTCGACGCCAACTCGATCTCGACGTTCGGCGGCAGCCCCATCACGATGGCGGCGGGCCTCGCCAACCTCAACTACGTCCTCGAACACCACCTTCAGGACAACGCCCGCCGTGTCGGCGGCCTGCTCCTGGAACGGCTGCGAGCGATCACCGCCGGGGTGCCGTCCGTACGCGAAGTACGTGGCCGGGGCCTGATGGCGGCCATCGAGCTCGTCAAGCCCGGCACCGACGAGGCCGCACCGGAGACGGCGGCGGCCGTACTCGAAGCCGCCCGCGAGGGCGGCCTGCTGATCGGCAAGGGCGGCGGCCACAACACCGCCGTTCTGCGGATCGCCCCGCCCCTGACGCTGAGCGTCACGGAGGCGGAGGAGGGCGCCCGCATCCTCGAGAAGGCACTGAGGAACGCGCAGTGAGCCGCGGAGCCGCCTCCGGGAGGCGGCTCCGCCCACCACTTCCACCCGTGTGATGTACGACTCTTTCTGGCTACCTTTGTGCAACCTGTGGGCCACCTCGAAAGTCTCCGACCAGAGGCTGAGACCATGTTTGAGCAGCCCATTTCTCTCAGTGATGAGATCAGCACAAGGAGTAGCACTTTTATGTCGGCCACCGATGGCTCCGGCGCTCCCCGGTTCAGCATTGTCATACCCGTGTACAAGGTCCGCGGATATCTGCGTGAATGTCTGGACTCGGTCCTGGCCCAGACCTTCGTGGACTTCGAGGTGCTCGCCGTCGACGACCGCTCACCCGACGAATGCGGGGCGATCCTCGACGAGTACGCGGCCCGGGACGACCGGATCATCGCGATACACCGGGAGGAGAACGGCGGCATAGGCCAGGCCCGCAACACCGGCGTGGAGCGGGCCACGGGCACCTACCTGCTGTTCCTTGACAGCGACGACACCTTCACCCCCGACGCGCTGGAGAACATGGCACGCCGTCTCGACGAGGCGGACGACCCGGAGATCCTGCTCTTCGACCATGTGCGGACGTACTGGTGGGACAAGCGGCAGCCCAGCGCGAGCACCGAACTGCTCGCCGAGGCGGGCGACGAGGTGTTCAGCCCCGCCGACCGCACCGAGTTCCTCAAGATGTTCGCCGTCGTCTGGAATCGCGCGTTCCGCCGCGACTTCTACCTCGCGGGCGGCTTCACCTACACCGACGGTCTGTACGAGGACGCGCTTATGGTCTACACGACCATGCTCAGCGCCGAGCGCGTCGCCTGCCTGAATCACGTCTGCGTCGAGTACCGCCAGCGCCGCCAGGGCAGCTCCATGGTGACACCGGGCCGCAAGCACTTCACCATCTTCGAGCAGTACCAGCGGCTGTTCGACTTCCTGGCCACCAGACCGCACCTCGACCCACTGCGCTCCTTCCTCTTCGAGCGCATGGTCAATCACTTCCTCTTCACCTTCGCCCGCGCCAGCCGTGTCGTACCGGCCGACCGGGCGGAGTACTTCCGCGCCGCCTCCGCGATGTACCGCAAGCACCTGCCGGCCGGCTACGAGCCGCCCCCGGGCGTGACGGGCGCCAAGTTCCAGGCGCTCGGACGCGGTTCGTACTCCTCCTTCCAGGCGCTCAAGCTCGTCAACAAGACCCGGGTCACCGTGCGGCGCAGGCTGAAGAGCGCCAGGACGACCGTCGGCAAGCGCGCGCTCACCAGCCTGTACCAGATGCACTCCAAGCGGCCCCTGGATCCCAAGCTGGCCGTATACGCCGCCTACTGGAACCGGGGCGTGGCGTGCAACCCCGGCGCCATCTTCCGCAAGGCCCAGGAGCTCGCCCCCGACATCCACGGCGTGTGGGTGGTCCGCAGGGGGCTCGAGGACACCGTGCCGGAGGGCGTCGACTACGTGGTGCCGGGCTCGCCCCGCTACTGGGAGGTCATGGCTCGTGCGACGTACTTCGTCAACAACGTCAACTACCCGGACGACATCGTGAAGCGTCCCGGTCAGATCCACATCCAGACCCACCACGGCACGCCGCTCAAGCGCATGGGCATCGAGCAGCAGCGCTATCCGGCCGCCGCCAAGGGCATGAGCTTCCGCAAGCTGCTCCAGCGCGCCGACCGCTGGGACTACAGCGTCTCCTCCAACCAGCACTCCTCGGAGAACTGGGAGCGGGTCTACCCCTGCACCTTCGAGTCGCTCGACGCCGGATACCCGCGCAACGACGTGTACTTCACCGCCACCGCCGAGGACGTCCTCGCCGCCCGCGAGAAGCTGGGCATCGCACCGGGGAAGACGGCCGTGCTGTACGCCCCCACGGTCCGCGACTACCAGGCAGGCTTCGTCCCGCGCATGGACCTGGAGAAGGTCACCCGAGGCCTCGGCCCCGACGTCGTCCTGATGGTCCGTACGCACTATTTCTACGGTCAGGACTCCGCCCTGCGGCGGCTGCACGAGCAGGGCCTGCTGCTCGACGTGTCGACGTACCCCGTCGTCGAGGAGCTCTGCCTGGCCGCCGACGCGCTCGTCACGGACTACTCGTCCATCGTGTTCGACTACGCCTGCCTGGACCGGCCGATCATCACGTACGCCGACGACTGGGAGGTCTACGTGAAGTCCCGCGGCGTCACCTTCGACCTCTTCTCCGGCGAGCCGGGCGAGACCCCGGGCGTGCTGGCCACCACGGACGACGAGCTGATCGAGGCGTTCCGCGGCGGCGACTGGGACAGCGAGCGGGCAGCGGCCCTGCGCGCGGCCTTCCGTGAGCGGTTCGTCCAGTACGACGACGGAAACGCCGCCGAACGTGTGGTGCGCCGCGTCTTCCTGGGCGAGGGAATGACCCCCGCCCCGCAGCCGCTGTCGTTGCGTACGCCGGCTCCTTCCCCGAGCAAGGCCGCGGCGGCGTCGGCGGTGCGCTGAGGGGACGCGCCGAGTGTCCGGGTTCCGTCCGCCGGGTGCGGCGGACGGGGCCCGGACGGCCGGCGACACATTCGTCACACGTGATTAACAGCCACGGTATTGCCACGGTGGGTGACATGCTTCTACGGTCTCCTGCACACGCGGTTCTACGGGTGTAGACCGAGGGCGGTGCAAGTTCGACAGGCGGCGGGTCCCCCGGCTGCGCGGGCATCCGGTCCTGCTGCTCGGAAGGGAGCAGGAATCGTGAACCGTACTGTTGTCCGTGGAGGGCTCGTCATCACGGCCTCCGACGAAGTCCACGCCGACGTCCTGATCGAGGACGGGCGCATCGCGGCCCTCGCCTCGCACGGCAGCAGCGCGGCCGACGCCTGGACCGCCGGCCGAACGATCGACGCCACCGGGAAGTACGTCATCCCGGGCGGCGTCGACGCGCACACCCACATGGAACTGCCCTTCGGCGGCACCTTCGCCTCCGACACCTTCGAGACGGGGACGCGGGCGGCCGCCTGGGGCGGCACCACGACCATCATCGACTTCGCCGTGCAGAGCGTCGGGCACGCCGTGCGCGAAGGCCTCGACGCCTGGTACGCGAAGGCCGACGGCAAGTGTGCGATCGACTACGCCTTCCACATGATCCTCTCCGACGTCAACGAGCACTCGCTCAAGGAGGTGGACCTGCTGGTGGGGGAGGGGATCACCTCCTTCAAGCTGTTCATGGCGTACCCCGGCGTCTTCTACAGCGACGACGGACAGATCCTGCGCGCGATGCAGCGTTCCGCCCGCAACGGCGGGCTGATCATGATGCACGCCGAGAACGGCATCGCCATCGACGTCCTCGTCGAGCAGGCGCTGGCCGAGGGCCGCACCGACCCCCGCTACCACGGAGAGGTCCGCAAGGTCCTCCTCGAAGCGGAGGCGACCCACCGCGCGATCCAGCTCGCACGGGTCGCGGACGCCCCGCTGTACATCGTGCACGTATCGGCGGAAGAGGCCGTCGCCGAGATCGCCGCGGCCCGCGACAAGGGGCTGAACGTCTTCGGCGAGACCTGTCCCCAGTACCTCTTCCTGTCCACGGACAACCTCGCGGAGCCGGACTTCGAGGGGGCGAAGTACGTATGCAGTACGCCGCTGCGGCCGCGCGAGCACCAGGCCGCGCTCTGGCGGGGGCTGCGGACCAACGACCTCCAGGTCGTCTCGACGGACCACTGCCCCTTCTGCTTCTCGGGACAGAAGGAACTCGGCCGGGGAGACTTCTCGAAGATCCCCAACGGGCTGCCCGGCGTGGAGAACCGCATGGACCTCCTCCACCAGGCCGTCGTCGACGGACGCGTCTCGCGCCGCCGCTGGATCGAGATCGCCTGCGCGTCCCCGGCCCGCATGTTCGGCCTCTACCCGAAGAAGGGGACGATCGCGCCGGGCGCCGACGCCGACGTCGTCATCTACGACCCGCACGCCGAGCAGACCCTCTCGGCGGACACCCACCACATGAACGTCGACTACTCGGCCTACGAAGGAAAGCGGATCACCGGTCAGGTGGAGACGGTGCTCTCGCGCGGCGAACTCGTCATCGACAAGCGGGAGTTCACCGGCCGGGCAGGACACGGCAGCTATACGCCCCGATCCACGTGTCAGAACCTGAACTGACCCCGAACAACCGGGAGGTCCCCGTCATGGACTTCGGACTCGTCCTGCAGACCGACCCGCCCGCATCGGCGGTCGTCGGCCTGATGCGGCGCGCGGAGCGCAACGGCTTCCGCTACGGCTGGACCTTCGACTCCGCCGTGCTGTGGCAGGAACCCTTCGTCATCTACAGCCGCATCCTCGAACACACCGACCGGCTGATCGTCGGACCGATGGTGACCAACCCCGGCACGCGAACCTGGGAAGTCACCGCCTCCACCTTCGCCACCCTCAACGAGATGTACGGCAACAGAACCGTGTGCGGCATCGGCCGCGGCGACTCCGCGATGCGCGTGGCGGGCCGCAAGCCCAACACCCTGGCACGCCTCGGCGAGGCGATCGGCGTCATCCGTGACCTGGCCGAGGGACGGGAGGCGGACGTCGGCGGGCAGCGGCTGCGGCTGCCGTGGGTGCAAGGCGGCAAACTGCCGGTGTGGATGGCGGCGTACGGGCCGAAGGCGCTGGAAATGGCCGGGCAGAAGGCCGACGGGTTCATCCTCCAGCTCGCGGACCCGTTCCTGACGGAGTGGATGGTCAAGGCGGTACGTACCGCCGCGTCGGACGCGGGACGGGACCCGGCGTCCATCACCATCTGTGTCGCCGCCCCGGCGTACGTCGGCGACAACCTCACCCACGCGAGGGACCAGTGCCGGTGGTTCGGCGGCATGGTCGGCAACCACGTCGCCGACCTGGTCGAGAGGTACGGCGAACACTCCGGCCTGGTGCCGGACGCCCTGACGGAGTACATCAAACAGCGCCAGGGCTACGACTACAGCCACCACGGGCGGGCCGGGAACCCGGACACCGCCTTCGTGCCCGACGGGATCGTCGACCGCTTCTGCCTGCTGGGGCCGGCCGAAGCGCACATCGAGAAGCTCAAGGCGCTGCGGGCCCTGGGCGTCGACCAGTTCGCCGTCTACAACATGCACGACGCGCGCGAAGAGACGATCGACGCGTACGGCGCCGAGATCATCCCCGCACTGACTTCCTGAGCCACCGGACGAACCGCACGAACCCGGACGAAGGGTCCCGCCGCCATGACCGCAACCGTCCCCAGCGACTCCCCGCACCCAGCCCCCATATCCGACCCGGACGACCCGGACGGCCGCGTCGGGCTCGCGCCCGGCGCGGCCGGCTCCGACAGCCGCTTCGTCAACGACGACCTGCTGCCCGTGCCCGTGGAACGGCGCCGGTGGACGACGTACAACTTCGCGGCCCTGTGGGTCGGCATGGCGCACAACATCCCCTCCTGGATGCTCGCTTCGGGGCTCGTCGCCCTCGGCATGGACTGGAAACAGGCGGTCTTCACGATCGCCCTGGCCAACGTGATCGTGCTGCTGCCGATGCTGCTCACCGGTCACGCCGGGCCGAAGTACGGCATCCCCTTCCCGGTACTCGCGCGGGCGTCCTTCGGACTGCGCGGGGCCAACCTGCCCGCGCTGATCCGGGCGGGAGTCGCCTGCGCCTGGTTCGGCATCCAGACCTGGATCGGGGGCCAGGGGATCTTCGTCCTGCTGGGGAAGATCTTCGGCGGATGGGCGGAGGCGTCGAGGATCGGCGGGCAGCCCTGGACGCTGTGGGTCTGTTTCGTACTCTTCTGGGCGCTCGAACTCGCCATCATCTACCGGGGGATGGAGGCACTGCGGCGCTTCGAGAACTGGGCGGCGCCCTTTGTCATCGTCGGCGCGCTGGCCCTGCTCGGGTGGATCACCTGGAAGGCGGGCGGCGTCGGCCCGCTGCTCGACCAGCCGTCGAAGCTCGGCTGGGGAAGCGACTTCTGGCCCGTCTTCTTCCCTTCGCTGATGGGGATGATCGCCTTCTGGGCGACGCTGAGCCTGAACATTCCTGACTTCACGCGGTTCGCGTCCGGCCAACGCGCGCAGATCTGGGGCCAGTCGCTCGGCCTGCCGACGACGATGACGCTGTTCGCGTTGCTTTCGGTGTTCGTGACGTCGGGATCGCAGGCGGTGTACGGCGTGCCGCTCTGGGACCCGGTCGCGCTGGCCGCGAAGACCGACAACGTCTTCGGGCTGCTGTTCGCGCTGGTGACAGTGCTGATCGCGACGATCTCGGTGAATCTGGCGGCGAATGTCGTGTCCCCGGCGTACGACCTGGCGAACCTGGCGCCGAAGGTCATCAACTTCCGTACCGGCGCGCTCATCACGGGCGTGGTGGGCGTACTGATCATGCCGTGGAAGCTGACCGCCACACCGGAGCTGTACATCTTCACCTGGCTGGGAGTGGTGGGCGGTCTGCTCGGTACGGTAGCGGGCATCCTGATCGCCGACTACTGGATCATCCGGCGGACGGTACTGGAACTGCCCGACCTGTACCGGCCGGAGGGCCGGTACTGGTACACGGCGGGGTGGAACTGGCGGGCGGTGGCGGCGTTCGTGGTGGGAGGCATCCTGGCGGTCGGCGGCTCGCACTCGGCGCCCGGGAAGGGGCCGTTCCCGGCGGACGGGCTGATTCCGTTCCTGAGGCCGCTCGCGGACTACGGGTGGGCGGTGGGGCTCGGGTGTGCGCTGGCGCTCTACACCGGGCTGATGTGGTCCGCGCGGTCCCGGAAGGCGACAGGGCCGGGGACCGCGCGGACAGGCTAGTTCACGCCGGCATGGGCGGTGACCACCCAGACCCCGGCCCGCAGCAGGACCCCCCTTTCCGTCTCGTACGGCAGCAGCACTTCTCGCATCGCCGCCCGGGTCGCGTCGGGGACTGTGCGGTCCGGGGTCCGGGAGAGGAAGAAGTCCACGGCGTCCGCCGCGTCCTTGCCCCAGTGGGTGTCCTCAGTCACCGCAGTCACGGTGATCCCACAAAATCCTGCGCCGGTCAGTACGTCCTCGATGCGCGCGGGCTCCGAGAAGGAAGCCATCGCCTCCGCCAGTCCGCCGCCGATCGCCTTCTCCTGGCCCAGCAGTGAGGCCAGTCGCCCGAGCGTCGTGGCCTCCTGTGTGTCGGGAGACGCGGATCGCGGACAGACGAGGGCGAGCCGGCCGCCGGGGCGCAGGGCGCCGGCGATGTTCGTGAACGCGGCCGTGTGGTCGGCGAAGAACATCACGCCGCCCCGGCTGATCACGACGTCGTACGAGGAAGCCGGGAAGGGATGCGCCTGGGCGTCCCCCGACTCGTAGCCGACGTGCGGAAGACCGTCCGACAGGGTACGGGCCCGGTCGAGCAGGGGCTCCGAGATGTCCACGCCCACGACGCGCCCGTGCGGGGCCCGGCGCGCGGCTTCCCGTGTCGTACAGCCGCTGCCGCAGCCGATGTCCAGGACGCGGTCCCGGTCACCGATCGCCGCCGCGCCGAACAGGGCGTCGTCGAAGCCGGCCAGCATGGCGTCGTACCGGTCGTGGTGATCCGCCCAGTGGCGGCCGACCGGGCCGTTCCAGGCGGCGGCGATCGCGTCGGCTGCGTCAGTCGTGCGGGTTGCGGGGTTCATACGTGCTCCCGGTGGGTGGTGAGGGCGGCTTCGATGTGTTCGGTGGCGGTGATGCCGCCGTACGCGATCAGATGCACCAGGCAGTGGTCGGTGTGCCGCGGGCCGCGCCAGGCCGCCACGTCCTCGTCCGTGATGCGGTACGGCGCGACAGCGGCCAGCAGCGCGAGCCTCGCGCCGGGGCGGTCGTCCCGGCCGGGCAGCCAGTCGCCGCTCAGCGGCGGATGCGCACCGCCCGATGCCGCGACCGCGTCCCGTACATACGCCTGGTCCTCGTCGGACAGCAGCCCGGCGCCCATACGCGCCGCCTCGCGGAGTGCGGCGTAGGCCGTGCCTGCCGGTGAACCGGCCGCCCAGGCGGGCTCCGGGCCCGACGTCTCGAGCAGGCCCAGACTGGTTCCGGGCTTCAGCTCGCGGCGCACCGTGCGGGACAGGGAGCGGCCGGCGAGCGAGCGCACGAGGCGGTACCGCTGGGCGTTGCCCGGGAGCATGTTCTCCGTCAGCAGCGACGAAACGATGCGGTTGATGAAGTGGAAGGCGAGCGCCGTGCCGATGAACTCGGGTGCGTGCGCTGCGGGGAAGGGCGGTTCGCCCGCGTCTCCCGTCCGCGTCGCCTTCGCCCACGCGAGGAGCGCCGCGTGTCCGGGGTCCG
Organism: Streptomyces sp. TRD_SC_5; assembly: GCF_056836825.1. Taxonomy (NCBI): domain Bacteria; kingdom Bacillati; phylum Actinomycetota; class Actinomycetes; order Kitasatosporales; family Streptomycetaceae; genus Streptomyces; species Streptomyces sp. TRD_SC_5. Next base: position 6,139,941 of record NZ_JBWZZS010000001.1, read on the forward strand.
CGGGGGTCTCGCCGCGCGAGATGACCTCGGCGAGGCGGTGGTCGCCGGTGGCGTGCAGCAGCACGGTGTGCGCGTCGATGCAGAAGGGGCAGCGGTTGGCGAGCGACACCCCGGCCGCGACGACCTGCTTCGCCGTACGGGAAGCCTGCCCGGCCAGCAGTGACTCGCGCAGCAGTGCCCAGGCGCCGGTCAGCAGGGGCGGCGCGGCGGAGAGTACGACGAAGGTCGAGGCGCCATCGATGCCGAAGTCGGTGGCCAGCTGGGCGTACACCTCTGCGGTGACGCCGGTCGCGGCCTTGGGAGGTACGGGATCGGTGTAGCGGAAAGGTCCGGTCATGGGGACGATGCTCGCCCGCCGGCCGGGCCCCCGTCGTCGTACGGCCGGAGACATTCCCGGCTGCGCCGGGGGCCCCACTGCCGCGCCCCTCCTACTTCCCCGGGAGTAGCGCGAAAGCCGTCTGCGCGGAGGACGCGCGAGGCCGGGAGGTGCGTCTAGGGTGCGGGTCATGCGCGCGGAGCAGCAGGAGCAACGGGAGCGGGTCGCCTGGCGAACAGAGCTCATCGACACGGTATTTGCGGCCGTCGTCGGCGGCGCGGTCCTGCTCGCGGCCTTCGCCACTTCGGGTCCCGCGCCCGGCGCTGTCGACGTGCTCCTGATCACCGCGGGGTCGCTGGCACTCGGGGTCCACCGCCGGGCCCCGGTACCGGCCCTGGTCTTCACCGCGGCCTGCATGCTCGGTTACGTCGTCCACGCGAATCCGGGGACTTCGGCCGCCTTCCCGGTCATCGCCGGGGTGCACGCCGTGACCAGGGCCGGGCACCGGGCGGCGGCGGTCGGGGTGAGCGTCGTCTTCCTGGTGGGCTTCTTCTTCGCGGACTCAGGGGGCGATGTCGAGCGGACGCTGCTGCTGCACGGCTGGTTCGTCTGCGCCGGCGTGACCGGACTCATCGACAAGAACTGGCAGGCGTACCTGCGCCAGACCGAACAGCGCGCGGCCGAGGCCGAACGTACGAGGGAGGAGGCGGCGCTGCGCAGGGCGGGGGAGGAGCGGCTGCGGATCGCGCGCGAACTGCACGACTCGCTCACCCACTCCATCTCGATCGTCAAGCTCCAGGCGGGAGTCGCCGTCCATCTCGCGCGCAAGCGGGGCGAGGACGTGCCGGACGCGCTGCTCGCCATCCAGGAGGCGAGCGGTGAGGCGATGCGCGAGCTGCGGGCGACGCTGGAGGTGCTGCGTACGGATGTCGTACCGCCCGGCAGCGGCCTCGCGAGGCTCGGCGAACTCGTCGAGCGGGCCCGTGCGGCCGGACTCGCGGCGTCGGTGACCGTCACCGGGCCGGAGCGGGCGCTGCCCGACGACGTCGACCGGGCGGCGTACCGCATCGTCCAGGAGGCCCTGACCAACGTCGCCCGGCACGCGGGGCGCGCGACGGCGACCGTGCAACTCTCCTACGCCGCCGACCACTTGTCCGTGCACGTCGAGGACGAAGGACCCGCCGTCACGGGCGGGAGAGGCGGCCCGCCCCCGGCTCCGCCCCCGCCCCCGTCCCCGTCCCCGTCCCCGTCCCCGTCCCCGGGCAACGGTCTGACCGGCATGCGCGAGCGCGTCACCGCCCTCGGCGGCACCCTGCACGCGGCCCCGCGCCCCGGCGGCGGATTCTCCGTACGCGCCGAACTTCCCCTGGGGGTACGGTGAGCGACGTGATCCGGGTGCTGATCGTCGACGACCAGGCACTCATGCGGGCGGGTTTCCGCGCCCTGCTGTCCGCCGAGGAGGACATCGAGATCGTCGCCGAGGCCGCCGACGGCCGCCAGGGCCTCGAACTCGCCCGCCTGCACACCCCGGACGTCGCGCTCGTCGACGTACAGATGCCGGTGATGACGGGCATCGAGACGACCCGCCGCATCGCCGCCGACCCGGCGCTGGCCGGGGTGCACGTCGTCATCCTCACCAACTACGGCCTGGACGAGTACGTGTTCGACGCGCTGCGCGCCGGGGCGGCGGGGTTCCTGCTCAAGGACACCGAACCGGCCGAGCTGCTCCAGGCCGTCCGCATCGCGGCCCGCGGCGACGCTCTGCTCTCGCCGTCCGTGACCCGCCGCCTCATCACCGAGTTCGTCGCCCGCCCGCCGGACCGCCGCACAGCCCCCGGCTTCGAGACGCTCACCCGGCGCGAATGCGAGGTCGCGGCGCTGGTCGCGCACGGTCTGACGAACGAGGAGATCGCCGGGCACATGGTGATCAGCCCCCTCACCGCCAAGACCCACGTCAGCCGCGCGATGATCAAACTGGGCGCCCGCGACCGCGCCCAGCTCGTCGTCTTCGCCTACGAGTCGGGGTTGGTGAGCCCCAAGGGGGCGCAGACCTGAACCCTGAACACCACGAAGCGACGGAGCCGCACCGCATGTTCACCACCCGCCCGACTCTCCGAGGCACCTTCGGCATGGTGTCCTCCACGCACTGGCTCGCCTCCCAGTCCGCGATGGCGGTCCTGGAGGACGGCGGCAACGCGTACGACGCCGCCGTCGCCGCCGGCTTCGTCCTGCATGTCGTCGAGCCGCACCTCAACGGGCCCGCGGGAGAGGTGCCGGTCATCCTCGCGCCGGCCGGTGGGCAGGTGCGGGTGCTCTGCGGGCAGGGGCCCGCCCCCGCGGGAGCGAGCGCTGGGCACTACCGGGCGCTGGGGCTGGAACTCGTGCCGGGGACCGGGCCGCTGGCCGCCGCCGTGCCGGGGGCGTTCGACGCGTGGATGCTGCTGCTCCGGGATTACGGCACCAAGTCGCTGCGCCAAGTGCTGCGGTACGCCATCGGGTACGCGCAGGACGGGCACGCGCCGGTCGAGCGGGTCGGTGAGACCGTGGAGACGGTACGGGCCCTGTTCGAGGAAGAGTGGACGTCTTCCGCCGAGGTGTATCTGCCGGGCGGCAGGTCGCCGGCCCCGGGCGAGCTGCTGCGCAACCCCGCTCTCGCCGCGACCTGGCGCCGCGTGGTCGCCGAGGCGGAGGCGGCGGGCGGTGAGGGCCGGGTGGCGCAGATCGACGCGGCGCGTGCGGTGTGGCGCGAGGGGTTCGTGGCCGAGGCGCTGGTACGGCAGGCCGCACGCCCCACCATGGACACCACCGGCGCCCGGCACACGGGGACGCTGACCGCCGCCGACCTGGCCGGCTGGTCCGCGACGTACGAGGCGCCCGCGACGTACGACTGGAACGGCTGGACGCTGTGCAAGGCGGGCGGCTGGAGCCAGGGCCCCGCCTTCCTCCAGCAGCTCGCGCTGCTGCCGGCGGAGCTGCCCGCGTACGGCTCCGCCGAGTACACGCACCTGCTGATCGAGGGATGCAAGCTGGCGATGGCGGACCGGGAGGCCTGGTACGGCGACGCCGCCGATGTGCCGCTGGACGCCCTGCTTTCGGCCTCGTACAACGCCGGGCGACGGGCGCTCGTGGGGGACAAGGCCTCGCTGGAGCTGCGGCCCGGGAGCCCCGAGGGGCGTACGCCCGTGCTGAGCGCCCACGCGCTGGCCGTCGCCACGGGGAAGCCCGGATTCGACGACATGGGCATTCCGGCCGCCGACGGCGCCGGCGAACCGACCGTCGCCCGGGACGGGACGACCCGCGGCGACACCTGCCACCTGGACGTCGTCGACCGCTGGGGCAACATGGTCGCGGCCACCCCGAGCGGCGGCTGGCTCCAGTCCAACCCGGTGGTTCCCGAGCTGGGGTTCCCGCTCGGCACGCGACTCCAGATGACGTGGCTGGACGAGGGGCTGCCGAATACGCTGACGCCGGGGCGGCGGCCGCGAACCACCCTCACACCGTCGCTCGCGCTGCGGGACGGGGTGGCGGTGCTGGCCTTCGGTACGCCGGGCGGTGACCAGCAGGATCAGTGGCAGTTGCACTTCTTCCTCGCGGTCGCGCTCGCCGGCGCCTCGGTGCGCGGTGGGCTAGATCTTCAAGGAGCCATCGACGCCCCCAACTGGCACAACGACTCCTTCCCCGGCTCCTTTTATCCGCGCGGGATGCGGCCGGGGAGCGTCACCGTCGAGTCGCGCATGGAAGAGGGCGTCGTCGAGGAGCTGCGTCGCCGGGGGCACGACGTGACCGTCGGCGGGCCCTGGTCGGAAGGACGGCTGTGCGCGGTCGCGCGCGACCCGAAGACGGGTGTGCTGTCCGCCGCGGCGAACCCCAGAGGAATGCAGGGTTACGCGGTCGGGCGCTGACGGCACCCCGAGTTGCCCGCATTGTCAGCGGGTCGTGCTTTGCTGGATACATGATCGATGACAAGTTGTCCGACGTCGAAGAGGCCGTGCGCAAGGCGGCTGCCGCCGAGATCCTGCCGCGATACCGGCAGCTCGCCGCGCACGAGATCGTCGAGAAGACCGGGCCGCACGACCTGGTCACCATTGCGGACCGGCAGGCCGAGGAGCACCTCACGGCGTCCCTGACCCGGCTGCTGCCGGGGTCCGTGGTCGTGGGGGAGGAGGCGGTCCACGAGGACCCGGCGGTGTACGAAGCGCTGAGCGGCGACGCGCCGGTGTGGATCGTTGATCCGGTGGACGGGACCCGGCAGTTCGTGCGCGGCGAGGCGGGTTTCTGCACGCTGGTCTCCCTCGCGCACCGGGGCGAGGTGCTCGCCTCGTGGACGTACGCGCCCGTGCTCGACGAGATGGCCGTCGCGGTGCGCGGCGGCGGGGCCCGGCTGAACGGCGAGGTGCTGCGGGCGGGAGTCCCGGGTACGGGCGCGACGCTGAAGGTCGCCACGTCCCATCCGGACTTCACGACGGAGCAGGAGAAGGCGGCGCTGCTGCGGCTCAATGTGAAGGGCGTCGACGCGCGGCCCTGTGGGTCGGCCGGGCTCGAGTATCTGGCGGTGGCCAGGGGAGACCTGGACGCGGTGGCGTTCTCGTGGGAGCTGGCCTGGGATCACGCGGCGGGGTTGCTGCTGGTCGGCGAGGCGGGCGGTTCGCACGCGACCGTCGCGGGCGAGAGCTTCCGGCTGACGGGCGGCAATGCCCTGCCGTTCACGGCCGCGCGGGACGCGGCCACGGTCGCCAGGGTGGTCGGACTGCTCAGTGGCGGGCGGCGTGATGGCGGGCCGGCGTGAGGGCGGGCCGGGTGTGACGGCGGGCCGGGTGTGTACTTCCGGCCACCCACCCCTCCCGGCGTCCGCGCCCCCGTGGCCAGGAATATCCTGGGGCTCTTGGCCATCGGCTGACGAAGGAGTCCGAAGGTGCCGTCGATGCTCGATGCCGTCGTAGTAGGGGCGGGGCCCAACGGACTGACCGCCGCTGTCGAACTGGCCCGCCGGGGCTTCTCGGTGGAGGTGTTCGAGGCGCTGGACACGGTGGGTGGCGGCGCCAGGACCGAGGAGCTCACGCTCCCCGGCTTCCGGCACGACCCCTGTTCCGCCGTGCACCCGCTGGGCGCGGGCTCGCCGGCCTTCAAGGCCATGCCACTGGACCGGTACGGGCTGGAGTGGCTGCACGCGGAGCTGCCCATGGCCCACCCCTGGGACGACGGCACGGCCGCTGTGCTGTCGAGGTCGGTCGCGGAGACCGCCGCTTCGTTCGGTGCGCGGGACGCCGGGACGTACCGGCGGCTGGTCGCGCCCTACGTGGCGAAGTGGGACACGCTGGCCAAGGACTTCATGTCGCTGCCCTACAGCGCGCTGCCCCGCGACCCGCTCACCCTGGCCCGCTTCGGCGTCGACGGGCTGCCGCCCAGTACGTGGCTGATGCGACGGTTCCGGGACGACAAGGCGCGGGCGCTGTTCGCCGGGCTCGTCGCGCATGTCATAGCGCCGCTCGGCGGTCTCGCGACGAGCGCTGTCGGGCTGGTTTTCGCCCTTGCCGCGCACGCCGGTGGCTGGCCGATGCCACGGGGCGGGTCGCAGTCGGTCTCGGACGCGCTCGCGGCGTATCTGCGGGATCTCGGAGGCGTGGTGCACACCGGCTTCGAGGTCAAGCGGCTGGACGACCTGCCGCCCGCGCGTGCGTACGTCTTCGACACGTCACCGACGGCCCTGGCGCGGATCGCCGGTCTCGGGCGGGCGTACGAGAAGTACCGCTACGGCGCGAGCGTGTTCAAGATCGACTACGCCCTGGACGGGCCCGTGCCCTGGACGGCGGAAGAAGCCCGGCGGGCCGGCACCGTCCAAGTCGGGCCCACCAGCGGCGAGATCGGCACCGCGCTGAAGCAGGCAGCGGGCGGTACGGCTCCCGAGACGCCGTTCCTGATCGCCGCTCAGCCGAGCCTGGTCGACCCGTCCCGCGCCCCCGAGGGCAAGCACGTCTTCTGGGTGTACGGACATGTCCCGCACGCCTGGGAAGGCGACCTGACCGAGGCGATCGAGCGGCAGATCGAGCGCTTCGCGCCGGGCTTCCGCGACCGCGTGCTCGCCCGGGCGACCGCCGGGCCCCCCCAACTGGCCGCCCGCAACGCCAATTACATCGGCGGGGACATCGCCTGCGGCGCGGCGTCGGGACTTCAGCTGATGCTGCGGCCGAAGGCGTCTCTCTTCCCGTACGCGACCCCGCATCCGGCGGTCTTCATCTGTTCGTCCGCGACTCCGCCGGGACCCGGCGTGCACGGCATGTCGGGGCACAACGCGGCGAAGGCGGTCTGGCGGCGGTTGCGCGCGGCCTGAAGGAGCGGTTGAGCGGCAGGAGAGGATGGGCTTCATGACGGCCATCACTCTCGTACGCGGTGACATCACCGAGCAGCACGTGGACGCCATCGTCAACGCCGCCAACTCGTCCCTGCTCGGTGGCGGCGGCGTCGACGGCGCGATCCACCGCAAGGGCGGCCCCGCGATCCTGGCGGACTGCCGCCGCCTGCGGGCCTCCCAGTACGGAAAAGGACTGCCGACGGGTCGGGCCGTCGCGACGACGGCGGGACGGCTGGACGCCAAGGGGGTACCTCCCATGCCCTTAAGGCTATGGGGGAGGGTGATCCACACGGTCGGGCCCGTCTGGCAGCCCGACCAGGACCAGTCCGAGCTGCTCGCCTCCTGCTACCGCGAATCGCTGCGCGTGGCGCGGGAGCTGGGCGCGGTGAGCGTCGCCTTCCCCGCCATCTCGACCGGAATCTTCCGGTGGCCGATGGACGACGGCGCGCGCATCGCCGTCCGTACGGTCCGGGAGGCGGCCGGCGGGTCCGTCGCCGAGGTACGGTTCGTGCTCTTCGACGAGGCCGCGTACGAGGCGTTCGAAACGGCCCTGGCAGCCGCACGTTGATGTCGGATTCTCGCCAGCCGCAGGAGTGCGGCGTGCCCGATGCTTGAGCCATGCACACCGACACCGAGCGTTGCGTACGCGCAGTCCAGTCCAAGGACTCGCGCTTCGACGGCTGGTTCTTCATCGCGGTCGTGACCACCCGGATCTACTGCCGCCCCAGCTGCCCGGTCGTGCCGCCCAAGGTCGAGAACATGACCTTCTACCCGAGCGCGGCAGCCTGCCAGCAGGCCGGGTTCCGGGCCTGCAAGCGCTGCCGGCCCGACACCAGCCCGGGCTCCCCGGAGTGGAACGCCCGCGCCGACATCGTCGCCCGCGCGATGCGCCTGATCAGCGACGGTGTCGTCGACCGCGAAGGCGTGCCGGGACTCGCCGCCCGCCTCGGCTACAGCACCCGCCAGGTCGAACGGCAGCTGCTGGCCGAACTGGGCGCGGGGCCGCTCGCCCTCGCCCGCGCGCAGCGAGCCCAGACGGCCCGCGTGCTCATCGAGACGACCCCACTGCCCATGGCGGACGTGGCGTTCGCCGCCGGATTCTCGTCCGTACGTACCTTCAACGACACCGTCCGCGAGGTCTTCGCCCTGTCGCCCGGCGAACTGCGCAGCCGCGGCAGGAAGCAGCCGCAGACCCCCGGCGCGATCTCCCTTCGGCTGCCGTTCCGCGCCCCGCTGAACCCCACCAACCTCTTCGGCCACCTCGCAGCGACCGCCGTACCGGGCGTGGAGGAGTGGCGCGACGGCTCCTACCGCCGCACGCTCGCCCTCCCGTACGGCCACGGCATCGCCACGTTCACGCCGCACCCCGACCACATCGGCTGCCTCCTGTCCCTCACCGACCTGCGCGATCTGACCATCGCGATCAGCCGCTGCCGCCGGTTGCTCGACCTCGACGCCGACCCGGTCGCCATCGACGACCAGCTGCGCACCGACCCGCTGCTCGCCCCGCTCGTCGACAAGGCCCCGGGACGCAGAGTGCCGCGTACGACCGACGCGGCGGAATTCGCGGTACGCGCGGTGCTCGGCCAGCAGGTCTCGACGGCCGCGGCCCGTACGCACGCGGCCCGCCTGGTCACCGCGCACGGCACACCGGTCGACGACCCGGCGGGCGGGCTCACCCACCTCTTCCCGGACCCGGCCCGCCTGGCCGCGCTCGACCCGGAGTCGCTCGCCCTGCCGCGCAGCCGCCGCACCACTTTGACGACGCTGGTCTCCTCGCTCGCCGACGGCAGCCTGAAGCTCGGCGTCGACAGTGACTGGGAGCGGGCCCGCGCCCAGCTCGTGACGCTGCCCGGCTTCGGGCCCTGGACGGTCGAGGTCATCGCGATGCGCGCGCTCGGGGACCCGGACGCGTTCCTGCCGACGGACCTGGGGATCCGGCGTGCCGCGCAGGAGCTGGGGCTGCCGTCGACCCCGGCGGCGTTCACGGCGCGGGCGGCGGCCTGGCGGCCGTGGCGGGCGTACGCCGTCCAGTACCTGTGGGCGACCGGCGACCACCCCATCAACAACCTTCCGGTTTGAGGACGTGACCATGAAGAAGCACAGTGTGGTTGACAGCCCGTACGGTCCGCTGACGCTGGTCGCGACGGACGGCATGCTGTCGGGCCTGTACATGAAGGACCAGCGCCACCGGCCGCCGGAGGAGTCCTTCGGTGAACGGACGTCAGGGATGCTGAGGGAGGTCGTCCGTCAGCTCGACGCGTACTTCGCGGGCGGGCTGAAGGAGTTCGACCTGGAGCTGAGCCTCGACGGCACGCCGTTCCAGCGCAGCGTCTGGGCGCAGCTCCAGCGGATCCCGTACGGCGAGACCTGGACGTACGGCGAACTGGCCGAGCGCCTCGGCAATCCGGCGGCCTCCCGGGCGGTGGGCCTCGCCAACGGCAAGAACCCGGTCGGCATCATCGTGCCGTGCCACCGGGTCATCGGCGCGGCGGGGAGCCTCACCGGCTACGGCGGCGGGCTGGAGCGCAAGCGGAGGCTGCTGGCGTTCGAGGCGGGCGGGCCGGGGCCCGCCGACGACCGGCTCTTCTGACGCGCCTTGGAGCGCGTGCCGCGCGGGCTGCCGCCGACGGGCGCCGTGCCGGTGGTCCGGGCGAGGCGGCGGGCGTCGACCGGTGTACCCGCACCGGGCCAGACGGCCTACCAGGCGGGGCGCTGCCGCGGAGGTCGCCCGATGCTGACCCTGAGCGACCCGGCAGGTGCCGGGCGCGACGACTTCCAGGAGGTACGCCGGCATGCCGTCAGCACCCACCCGCCGCGATCACCCCGTCCGATTCCGACTGAGACCCGCCGCCGCCCTGATCGCGGCCGGGGCCTGCACGCTCGGCCTCCTCGCCGGGCCGGCGCGGGCCGACGGCCAGCGTCCGGACGAGCGCGGCGACCGCGAACTGCGCGCGGCCCTGGAGGGCCTGGTGCGAGCCCCGGAGGGTCCGCCCGGAGCCATCGCCCTGCTCCAGCGGGGCAAGGACGTGAAGGTCTACCGCGCCGGTGTGGCGGACGTGCGGTCCGGGCGGCCGCCGCAGCCCTCCGACCACATGCGTCTGGCCAGCATCGCCAAGGCGTTCAGCGGGGCCGTCGCGCTCCAGCTCGTCGACCGCGGCAAGCTGCGGCTCGACGACACGATCGGCAAACGGCTGCCCCGCCTGCCCAGGGCCTGGCACAAGGTGACACTCCGCCAGCTCCTCCAGCACACCAGTGGATTGCCCGACTTCAGCGAGGACGACGCGTTCCTGGAGCGGCTCCAGGCCGACCCGCGCCGGGAGGTCGACTCGCGACGGCTGCTGGACTTCGTCGCCGACGAGCCCCTGCGCTTCCGGCCGGGCTCGCGCTACCGGTACTCCAACTCCGACAACATCGCCGTGGCTCTGATGGCGGAGGCGGTGACGGGCCGTCCGTACGAGGAACTGCTGCACCGGCTGGTCTACCGGCCGCTCGGACTGAGCAACACCAGCCTGCCGCGCGGCTACCTGCTGCCCAGGCCCCATCTGCACGGTTACGTCTTCGAACAGGGGGAGCCGCAGGACGTCAGCACCGCCGTCAGCATGTCGGCCGTGTGGGCGTCCGGCGGGATGGTCTCCACCCCCAACGACCTCAACGCCTTCATGCGCGCCTACGCGGGCGGCGCTCTCGTGTCGGAGAAGACCCGCAAGCAGCAGACGAAGTGGGTCGAAGGCTCCTCCGTGAACCCCGGTCCCGGCCACAACAAGGCCGGCCTGGCGCTGTTCCGCTACAAGACCCGCTGCGGCGTGGTCTACGGCCACACGGGCACCATCCTCGGCTACACCCAGTTCGCGGCGGCCACGCCCGACGGCAAGCGCTCCGTGACGGTCTCCCTCACCACCCAGCTCGGTGAGGCCACCACACCGGACCTCGTGGCACAGATGCGCGACGTCCAGGAGGACTTCGTCTGCGAGCTGCTCCGCCGCTGAGGCGACACGCCTCCGACGGTGGCCCGGCGCGGCCGCCGTCGGAGACCGGAGCGGGGGAACGGGACGACGTGCTCGCCCGAGGCGGACACGGGCCCCGCCCCCCGCCCTGGGTCAACTCCCTTCGGCAGCCGCTCCCGTGACCTTGGCGAACGGGGTCGGGGGCCGTCCCGTCCAGCGGTGCAGCACCGCCCGCGCGGTCTGCTTCGTCACTCCGTCCTCCACCACCGTGCCGGCCTCCACCAGGTAGTACCGGCCGTCGTCGAGCGAGATCAGACCGTACTGCCCTCCGGACTCCCACCCGTACGTCCCCGACGCCTCGTGGTGCAGCCCCTTGCGGAGCAACGGCAGCAGCTCGCCGCGCTCCGGCCTCGGCTGACCGGTGACCGGCCCGGTCTCCGGCCGCTTCGAACCGTCGGCGATGAAGAGCGAGTAGTTGGGGAACTGCGGCTTCGCGCCCTTGTAGACGGCCATCAGCCAGTTGCCCGTGTGCTCGTCGTACTCCAGATTCTGTACGCCGTACCGGGTGTTGCCGGTGCGTACGAAGTACTTGCCGTCGACGTCGGACGGACCGCTGGTGTGCGGCGCGCTCTCCGGCAGCGGGCGCTCGTACTTGTGCCACTTCCGCACGTCGTACTGGAGCAGGACCTGGTGGTCGTTGTCCTGCCGCTTGACGTTCGAGTAGATGCCGTACGCGACCGTCAGGACCTGCTTGCCGCGCTTGGGGCGGCCGCCGCGGTCGAGCTCGGGCCCGAAGGCCACTCCGTCGATCCCGCTGCACCCGTACCGGTGGTCGGGGGTGTTCGCGGTGTCACCGTCGAACTTCCCGTCGCCGTTCATGTCGGCCGTGTAGTCGTCCACGACCTCCTGGAGGTGGACCGTCGACACGACGTCGCTGGTGCGCGCGTCCATGCCCATGCGGTCGATGCGGTCCACGTCGAGGATCGCGATGTAGAACGCCTTCGCCGACTTGTACTCCAGCGAGCCGTAGACCCGGCCGTCCTTCGCGTTGAAGTCCAGATCGCCGAGATGTCCGGTGAAGCCGGATACGGACCCCACCGGATTGCCGCGCAAATCAGTCTTGACGAGGAGGTTGGTGAAGGAGAAGTACATGAAGCCCTTGTGGCGGTCCACCGCCACACCCTGCACGTGCCCCGCTTTCCACGCGCCGCCCTTTATCTCGGTGGGCAGGTGTCTTCCAGAGGCCGCCGCCGTCGGTCCGGACGGTTCCTCGGCTCCGGCCGCGATGGAGCCCTGGGCCACAAGGGCCCCAGCGGCCAGGACAGTCAGGACTCCGCAGGCGAGTGTGCGTCGCATGGGCTCTCCAGATTTCGTCGGGGAACGAAGCGGAACGAAGCGGAACGAGACAGAACGAGACGGAACGAAGAAGCGGGGGATGCCAGGCACGTTAGGCCGCGCTGTGGTCCGCTCGGTGCACTCCGGTGCAACACCGGGTGAAGGCACTGAGGCAACAGACCGTAGGGGCCGGGCGGGTTGACGGACAGACTTGATTCAGCCGAGCACCAGCCGCGCCGTGCGGTGGGCCAGTTCGGTGATCCGTACGCCGTCGAAGCCGAACACGGCGCTGCGCACCGTGTCCTCCAGCGGCTCCGTCCACTGCCCGCCGATCCCCGCCGCCCCGCACAGCACTCCGGCCACCGAGCCCGCCGTCGCGCCGTTGGAGTCGGTGTCCAGGCCGCCGCGCACGGTGAACGCGATGGTCCGGGTGAAGTCGCCGTCGCCGTACAGCAGTCCGGCCGTGATGACGGCGGCGTTCGGGACGACGTGGATCCAGCCGAGCCCGCCCGTCCCCCGCTCCAGCTCGCTGAGCGTGTCCTCCCAGGCCGCGCCGGCCGCGTGCAGGGCGAGTGTGTGACGGACCGTACGGGCGAGGCGACTGCTCGCGGGCACGTGCTCCAGCGCCGACTCCAGCGCGGCGCGCGGCCCGGACGCGGTGAACGCGGCGGCGATCAGCGCGGCCGCCCACATCGCGCCGTACACGCCGTTGCCGGTGTGCGAGAGCACCGCGTCGCGGCGGGCCAGGGCGGACGCGCGGTGCGGATCGCCGGGGTTGGTCCAGCCGAAGATGTCGGCGCGGATGAGGGCGCCGATCCACTCCTGGTACGGGTTCTCGAAGGTGGCGGTCAGCGGCGGCCGCAGCCCGTTCGCGAGATTCCGGTACGTCGCCCGCTCGGCGGTGAAGGTCTGCAGATACGGCAGGCGCAGCAGCCACAGTTCGCCGACCTCCTCGGTGGTGAAAGCGAAGCCGTGGGTCTCCAGCAGGTGCAGACCGAGGATCGCGTAGTCGATGTCGTCGTCCCGGCAACTGCCGCTGATCCGCCCGCGCACGCAGTGCCGCCATTCGGGCCGCAGTTCGAAACCGTCCGTGGCGGGCGGGGGCTCGGGCAGGTAGTCCGTGAGGGGGAGTGCGCCGGTCAGACGCAGATAGCGGTCGATGCGCGCCCGCGTCCAGTAGTCGCCGCGCTCCACGGGCTTGCCGAGCATGTTGCCGGCGATTCTGCCCAGCCAGCCGCCGAGAATCCGGTCGGCCGTGTGCGTGCTGTGTGGCGTCATGCGTCGGGTCTACCCGCTTCCGATGGCCGGACATGGGAGATTTATGCAGTTTTCACTGGTATGCGAGAGGGGTGAAAGGGGTGGGGTGCGGAATGAGGCGTTGCACGCGGGCACGGGTGGCCGCCCTGGTGGCCGGAGCCGCCGCCGATTGAGTGATGCCGTTCGATCAGGTCGGTGCGCATGACGACCCACTATGGGCGCTAAAAGATGACAAATCAGGTTGGCACGCCGACCGGGGCGCCGGACCGAGCTGGACACCCATGGGCAGGGGGCCCTATCTGCGGATATGGTCGGGGCGGCGCGACTGCCTGTTCGAAAGCAAGGGATAGCAAGGTGACGGACGGAGCAGTAACTGAGACCGCCCGCGTGCTCGTCGCGGCGGACAAGTTCAAGGGCTCGCTCACGGCCGTACAGGTCGCGGAGCGGGTGACGGCCGGGCTGCGGCGGGTCGTCCCCGACGTTGTCGTCGAGGCTCTGCCCGTCGCCGACGGCGGCGACGGCACGGTGGCCGCGGCGGTCGCGGCCGGGTTCGAACGCCGGGAGGTACGGGTCACCGGACCGCTCGGCGAGCAGCTCACGGCGGCGTTCGCGCTGCGCGACGGCACCGCCGTGGTCGAAATGGCGGAGGCGTCGGGCCTCCAGCACCTCCCCGAGGGCGTATTCGCGCCGCTCACCGCGACGACGTACGGCTCCGGCGAACTGCTGCGCGCCGCGCTCGACGCGGGCGCCCGCACGATCGTCTTCGGCGTCGGCGGCAGCGCCACCACCGACGGCGGCGCGGGCATGCTGGCCGCGCTCGGCGCGCGCTTCCTGGACGCGGCGGGCGAGCCCGTCGGTCCCGGCGGCGGCGCACTGCGTGACCTGGCGAGCGCCGACCTGTCCGGCCTGGACCCGCGTCTGGCCGACGTGGACCTGGTCCTGGCCAGCGACGTGGACAACCCTCTGACGGGCCCGAAGGGCGCGGCGGCGGTGTACGGCCCCCAGAAGGGCGCCACCGAGGAGGACGTGGCCACGCTCGACGCGGCCCTGGCGCACTACGCGTCCGTACTCGGTCCGCAGTACGAGGATTCGCCCGGCGCGGGCGCGGCGGGCGGCATCGGCTACGGCGCGCTGATCGCGCTCGGCGCGAGCTTCCGCCCCGGCATCGAGGTCATGCTCGACGTCCTGGGCTTCGCCGAGGCGCTGTCCCGGGCGACGCTGGTCATCACCGGTGAGGGCTCGCTCGACGCGCAGACTCTGCACGGCAAGGCTCCGGCGGGTGTGGCGGCGGCGGCGCGCGCGAAGAACGTCGAGGTCATCGCGGTCTGCGGCCGCCTGGCCCTGCGGCCCGAGGTCCTCGGCGCGGCGGGCATCCGCCGCGCGTACGCCCTGGCCGACCTGGAGCCGGACCCGGCCCGCTCCATGGCGGAGGCGGGACCGCTGCTGGAACGGGTGGCGGAGAACATCGCCCGCGACTTCCTGACCTGACGGCGCCGGGGGCGGGTGCCGGGGGCAGGTCCCCGGACGCCCCACGGGTGTGTCCGCAAACGCCGGACGGACTTGTTCTCCCGGGGGCGGCTCACTTTCGAGCCGCCCCCGCAGAACCGCCGCCTTCGGCCTGCTGGTGGGCCGGACGCCGCTCGCCGCGTGCGTCACGCGCCGGACAGCCGGAACGCGTCCAGAGCCAGCGTCATCTCGATCAGGTCGCGCGGCCGCGACAACGAACGTGACGTCAACTGCTCAAGCCTCCGAAGCCGGTTGAACACCGTATTGCGGTGGCAGTAGAGCCGCCCCGCCGTCCGCCCCGCCGACCCCTCGCAGTTCAGCCACGCGTCCAGCGTCTCCAGCAGCACCACCCGGTCCGCCGGGTCCAGCCCCATCAGGTTGCCGAACACGTCCTTCACCAGCCGCTCCGCCAGCTCCGGCTGGCTCACCACCAGCGCCGTCGGCATCCGCTCGTCGAGCCGTACGATGCCGGTGGCGTCCGGCGCACACGTCCGCAGGGCCAGGTCCGCCAGCCGGCGGGCCCGGCCCAGCCCGGCGAGGCCGTCCACCACCGGGCTGATCCCGCCGGGCCCCGGACAGCGTGCCGCCAGCAGCTCCGACAGGTCGGCCAGATTCGTCTCCTCGCCCAGCGAGACCACCCCCACCTCGCAGTCCGTACGCATCCGCCAGATGAACCGCATCCCGGCGCCCTGGATACGCCGGTGAAAGGGCTCTCGCCCGTCCCGCCGCTCCAGCCGCAGCACCACCACCGCGTACCGGCCCTGCTCCGGCAGATCGAGACCGGCCGCGGCGCGGGCCGCGAGACCAGGGGATTCCTTGCCCTCCAGCAGGGCGTCGAGGAGCGCCTGAAGCCGCTCGTCCGTGCGGTGGCGCAGCTCCGCCTCGGTCGCGCGGTACGCCTCCGTGGCCGTCGCCGTCTCCGCGTCCACCGCCGCGAACACCGTCGTCGCCGCCCGCATCAGCACCGCGAGCTTCTCCGGATCACCGCCCTCCGGGCCCTCCGCACCCTCCAGCAGCGCGTCCCAGATCAGGTAGCCCGCCTGCCGGTAGGAATGCACCAGCAACTCCAGCGGAAAGCCCTGCTGCGCCCGGCGCCGGCCCGTCCACTCCGCGTACTCCAGATCGCGGCGCGGCTGCGTCTTCGGCGCGGAGATCGCCTCGATGCCGATCCGCATCGCCTTCTCGGTCTCCTGCCAGTGCTGGTCCTGCGACAGGACCCGGGTGTACAGCGGCGAGTGCGCGTGCAGCTCGCGCAAATGCTGATCCACCAGGTCCGGCAGCCGGTCGAGCAGCGCCGTACATGCCTCGGTCAGCACCGCCCAGTCGTGCCCCGTACGTGCTCTGCGGCCACTCATGGGCCGGAGCGTGTCACGAGCAGGGCCTGTCCGACAGCCCCCTGACACGCAGTGTTGTGCGCGTGCACAACCGGCCGTCCGTGCGGCTGGTCACCGGCAGCGGTTATGCCGCCACCCGTGGACGGGACGCCCCGCCGGTGCTGAGGTGAGCGCCACTGAACGGCCCGAGGAAGGGGTGCCATGGCTGGCGCCGCATTGGAAATACGGGATCTGTCGGCGGGATACGGACCCGTACGGGCGCTGCGACACGTGTCGCTGACGTTGCCCGAGGGGGCCGTGGTCGCCGTACTGGGCAGCAACGGAGCGGGCAAGTCCACGCTCCTGCGCGCCATCTCGCGCACGCTGTCGTTTCACGGCGGAGCGGTCACCGGGGGCACTGTCGCCTTCGGTGGCCGGCCGCTGACGGGCCTCTCGCCCGACCGGGTGGTGGCCGCAGGCCTCTGCCAAGTACCGGAAGGGCGCCAGGTGTTCGCGCGGATGACCGTCGCCGACAACCTGCGCGCCGGCGCACTCGGCTCCACCGGCAACCGCGCCGCCCAGACCGCCGCCCTGCGACGGGTCCACGAGCTGTTCCCGGTACTGGCCGAACGCGCCGCGCAGCGCGCCGGCCTCCTGTCCGGCGGCGAGCAGCAGATGCTCGCGGTCGCCAGGGCCCTGATGGCCGGACCGAAACTGCTGCTGCTCGACGAGCCCTCGCTCGGGCTGGCCCCGCTGATGGCCCAGCGGATCGCCGAGACGATCACCGAGATCAACGAGCAGGGCACCGCCGTACTGCTCGTCGAACAGAACGCGGCCATCGCGCTGCGCCTCGCCTCCCACGCGTACGTCCTCGATGTGGGAGAGGTCGTGCTGTCCGGTCCCGCCGAAGAGCTCGCCGCCTCCGACGAGGTACGCCGCCGCTACCTGGGCGTCGTCGACGAGGAGGCCGCCGCCGACGCCTCCGGGGCCGTGGCGGCGCACCGCACCCTCAGCGTCTGGGGGGAGGGGCGATGAGCAAGGAAGCGGAGACGCTGGAAGTGCGGGATCTGACGGTACGGTTCGCCGGTCTCACCGCACTGGACGCGATCAACTTCACCGTACGGCCCGCAACCGTGCACGCCGTCATCGGACCCAACGGCGCCGGCAAGTCCACCTGCTTCAACGTCCTGTCCGGCGTGTACCGGGCCACCTCGGGCAGCGTCCGCTTCGGCGGCCAGGAGCTGACGGGTCTCCCTCCCCACCGCATCGCGGGCCTCGGCATCGCCCGAACCTTCCAGAATCTCGCCCTGCCCCCCGGCGCCACCGTCGAGGACAGCCTGATGCTCGGCCGTCACCGCCTCACCCGCACCGGCTTCGTCGCGGCGGGGCTGGGGCTGCCCTCCGCCGTACGGGAGGAGGCGAGGCACCGCGAACGCGTCCGGGAAGTCGCCGCGTTCGTAGGACTCGAAGATCAACTCGCCCGGCCCGCAGGCACTCTGCCGTACGGACAGCAGAAGCTCGCCGAGCTGGCCCGTGCCCTGTGCATGGAGCCCAAGCTGCTGCTCCTCGACGAGCCGGTCGCCGGAATGACCGCCGACGAACGCCGGGACACCGCCGCCATCGTCGCGGGCGTACGGGACAGCCTCGGCATCTCCATCGTGCTGGTCGAGCACGACATGGGGGTGGTGATGCGGCTCGCCGACTCCGTGACCGTCCTCGACTTCGGGCGGCTGATCGCCGACGGAACACCCGCGTCCGTCCAGTCCGACCCCGCCGTCGTACGCGCCTACCTGGGAGAGGAGGCCACCTCATGACCACCTTCGCCGAACTGCTCCTCAACGGGATCTCCATCGGTTCCGTCTACGCCCTGATCGCCCTCGGCTTCGTGGTGATCTTCCGCGCCACCGAGGTCGTCAACTTCGCCCATGCCTCACTGCTTCTCGCGGGCGGCTACGTCACCGCCGTGCTGCACGACGACATCGGCTTCTGGCTCGCACTGCTCGCCGGTATCGGAGGTGCCGCCGCGGTCGGCGCGGGCATCGAGTTCCTGGTCATGCGCCGCTACCGGGGCTCCAACCACAGCGTGCTCGCCATCGTCACCATCGGCGTCGACATCCTCCTCACCACCGAGCTGACGCGGCGCATCGGCACCGACGTGCTCGCCCTCGGCGACCCCTGGGGCGACTCCATCCTCACCTTCGGCGGGGTGACCGTGGCGCACACCCGGGTCGCCGCGTTCGTCGCCGCCGGCCTGCTCATCACGGTCTTCCTGCTCGCCTTCCGCTTCACGTCCTGGGGCGTGGCGATGCGCGCCGCCGCCGAGAACTCCGAGACCGCCGCGCTGATGGGCGTACGCCTGGGCAGGGTCTCGCTCGGCGCCTGGGCGGTGGCGGGCGGACTCGCCGCCGTCGCCGCGCTGTTCCTGACGGTCTTTCCGACGCCGGGTCTGGAACGCTCCACCTCACTCGCCGCGATGAAGGCCTTCCCGGCGGCGATCCTCGGCGGCCTCGACTCCACCACCGGCGCCCTGGTCGGCGGTTTGCTCGTAGGCATCACCGAGTCGCTCGCCACCGGCTACCAGGGCGATCTGACCTTCCTCGGCCGCGGCATCGGTGACCTGGCTCCGTACCTCGTGATGGTCGCCGTCCTGCTGGTCCGCCCGGCCGGCCTCTTCGGTACGAAGGAGCTGGCCCGTGTCTGATCCGACCAAGCGGTTCCGCCGCCCGGCGCTGTGGACCGCCGGAGCGGTCCTGCTCCTCGCGCTGCCCTTCTACCTCGACCGCTTCTGGCTCCAGGCCGGGCTCTTCGCCATGGCCGCCGCCATCGGCGCCATCGGCCTCAACCTGCTCACCGGCGCCACCGGCCAGCTCTCCATGGGCCACGCCTTCTTCCTCGCCGTCGGCGCGTACGGCTACTGCGTCTTCGCAGGCGACTCCACCGGGACCCTCACCGGCCTCGGCCTCCCCAGCTGGCTGGCGGCCGTGCTCGCGGTGGCGCTCTCCGGAGTCGCGGGCGGCCTCTTCAGCCCCATCGCCGGACGCCTCCAGGGCGCGTACCTCGGTATCGCCACCCTCGCGCTGATCTTCATCGGCCAGCACGTCCTCTTCAACGCCCACGACCTGACCGGCGGCTTCAACGGCCGCGACGTCCCCCCGCTGAGCCTCTTCGGCATCACCTTCGACGACTCCGAGCTGCTGGTGGCCGCCGTGCCCTTCGGTTCCGCCGAGAAGCTCTGGTACGTCGCCCTGCTCGCGCTGGCCGGCTGCGCGCTCTTCGCACGCGGCGTGCTGCGCGGGCGGCCCGGAAGGGCCATGAACGCCATCCGCGACCACCGCATCGCCGCAGGCGTCATGGGGGTGCCCGTGGCCCGCTACCGGGCCGGGGTGTTCGTCCTGTCCTCCATGTACGCGGGCCTGGCGGGCGTACTGCTGGCCCTGGTCTTCCAGCGGACCGTGCCGGAGTACTTCGGCATGATCCTGTCCCTCGAATATCTCGCCATGATCGTCATCGGCGGTCTCGGCTCGGTCGCGGGAGCGGTGGTGGGAGCCGTGTTCGTCTCCCTGCTGCCCCAGCTCCTCACCCGGTACAGCGACGCTCTGCCCCTGGTCTCCGCCCCCGGTACGGGCGGGGTCGCACCGGGCGAGGCGTCCCGGTACCTCTACGGCGCCGCCGTTGTCGCGGTGGTGCTCTTTCTTCCGGGCGGCCTGGTGCGGCCGGCCTTCCGGCGCAAGTCAAAAACCCAAGGGGAGTAACCATGACCACACGCAAGCAGGTCACCAGAACCACCGCCGCCACGCTCGCGGCTCTGCTCGCGCTCACCGCGGCCGGGTGCAGCTCGAAGGCGAAGGACAGCGGCGAGGCCAACGACAAGCCGGACGCCGGCGGGGTCAAGACCGGGCAGGGTGTCACGGACAAGACCATCAAGCTCGGTGTACTGACCGACATGACCGGCGTCTACGCCTCACTCGGCAAGAGCGTCACCCAGGCCCAGCAGCTGTACGCGAAGCAGACCAACGCCGACGGCGGCATCTGCGGCCGCGAGATCGAGCTCGTGGTGCGCGACCACGGCTACGACCCGCAGAAGGCCGTCTCCGGCTACACCGAGCTGTCGCCGCAGGTCCTCGGCTTCGCCCAGTTCATCGGCTCGCCCTTCGTCGCCGCCGTCAAGCAGCGCATCGACGGCCAGGACAAGGGCCTGGTCATCCCGCAGGCGTGGTCCGCCTCGCTGCTGGGCAGCCCGTACATCCGCGTCGTCGGCAATACGTACGACGTCGAGACCATCAACGCCATCGACTTCCTGACGAACGACAAGGGCGTCAAGAAGGGCGACAAGATCGGTCACGTCTACTTCGAGGGCGACTACGGCGAGAACGCTCTGGCCGGGGCGAAGTACGCCGCCGAGAAGGCCGGGCTCACCGTCGTCGAGCAGAAGATCAAGCCGACCGACAACGACATGACGGCCCAGGTCGCGGCGCTCAAGAAGGCCGGGGTCAAGGGGGTCGTCATCAGCGCGGGGCCGCGCCAGGCGGCCTCGTTCGTCGGAGTCGCGGCGGCGGTAAAGCTCCAGGTGCCGATCATCGGCAACAACTCGGCCTTCTCGCCGCAGCTGCTCGCCACCCAGGCGGGGCCGGCACTGATGAAGAACTACTACGTCGCCAACCCCACCGAGCCGATCGGCACGGACACGCAGGACGCCAAGAAGCTCGTCGCCGACTACAAGGCGGCGTACCCCTCGGACGCGCTCGACAACGGCGTGGTGGCCGGCTGGACGGCGGCGTCGGTCTTCGGTGAGGCGCTGAAGAAGGCGTGCACGTCGAAGGACCTGACCCGGGAGGGCGTCGGCAAGGCCCTGCTGACGATCAACGCGTACGACTCGGGCTTCGGCACCACGCACGACTTCACCGACCCGAAGGCGCCGTCCTCGCGCCAGACGGTCATCCTCCAGCCGGACAAGAACGTGACCGGCGGGTCGAAGGTGGTGCGGAAAGCGGAGATCTCGGAGGCCGCGAAGAGCTACACGCTCGGCGGCTGACAGTCCCGCGAAAGGGAAACGACTGCGGGCCCCGGGGATGTCCCCGGGGCCCGCAGTCGTACGTATGCCGGACGCTTACGGCAGCTGCGCCGCACGCGCCTCGCGCCGGTTGTCGCGGAACGTGTTCACGCGCCGCGCCGTGGCGAAGAGCGGGATGACCGCGCCCATGACGACCTGGAGAGCGCAGCCGGTCGCCAGCAGGACCTGGCCGCCCGGGGCGTCGAACGCCCAGGCCGCCAGCAGCCCCATCGCGCCCACGATCCAGGCGAGCATCGCCACCGCGAGGACACCCCGCGGCTTCGGGTACTCCACCCGGCTCACCATCAGCCACGCGACGCCGATGATGGCGAGCAGCGTGGGGATGAAGGGCAGCTCGAGCAGCACGATCGAGACGACCGTCAGCGCGCCGAAGGGGCTCGGCATGCCCTGGAACATGCCGTCCTTCAGCGTCACGCAGGAGAATCTGGCGAGCCTCAGGACCACCGCCAGCAGCACCACGATCGCCGCCAGCGCGGAGACCCGCTGGTGGGCGTCGTCCGCGACCATTCCGTACACCAGTACGAAATAGGCGGGGGCGAGCCCGAAGCTGATCAGGTCGGAGAGGTTGTCGAGCTCCGCCCCCATCGGCGAGCTGCGGAGCTTGCGCGCCACGAGCCCGTCGCAGAGGTCGAAGATCGCCGCGAGCAGCATCAGGATCACGGCGGTCGCGGCACTGTGCCGCGCCATGCCGGTCTCCGCGCTGCCCTGGAGGTGCGGGATGAGGATTCCGGTGGTGGTGAAGTACACCGCCATGAATCCGCACGTCGCGTTGCCGAGAGTGAGGGTGTCCGCTATTGACAGCCGCAGAGAGAGCGGCATGTCCTCGGCGTCGGCCTCTTCCTCGGTCTCCGGTACCCAGCCGGCCTGTGTCTCAGGATCAGTCACGGTCAATTCGAGTCACCCCCGCGGTGGTGACCTGGCCGACCTCGACATCGGCCTCGACACCCTCGGGGAGGTAGATGTCGACGCGCGAGCCGAAGCGGATCAGGCCGATGCGCTCGCCCTGCTCGACCTTCGTGCCCTGCGGGATGTACGGGACGATGCGGCGCGCGACGGCACCGGCGATCTGCACCATCTCGATGTCACCGAGCTCGGTGTCGAAGTGCCAGACAACGCGCTCGTTGTTCTCGCTCTCCTTGTTGAACGCCGGAACGAACCCGCCGGGGATGTGCTCGACCGACGTCACCGTGCCCGCGAGGGGAGCGCGGTTGACGTGGACGTTCAGCGGGCTCATGAAGATCGCGACGCGGGTACGTCCGTCCTTCCACGGCATGATGCTCTGCACCACTCCGTCGGCCGGGGAGATGACCCGGCCCTGAGTGATCTCGCGCTCGGGGTCGCGGAAGAACCACAGCATGCCCGCCGCGAGCGCGGTGGTGGGCACGGCGACGGCAGCCCAGCGGCCGGACTTGCGAGCCCGGACGAGGCTGAGTGCCGCGGTGGCGACGGTCGGCAGAAGCCACGGCGATGCTCCGCGAGCAAGGCGTCCGTTGAGGAGACCGTCGCGTGGTGCAGAGGTTTGGCTGTGGGGCATGGATGACCTTCGTAGCGGATGATGCCGCGCTGGCAACAGGGGGACGGCGGCTTATCGGCGATGGTAGCGGTTGCGGGGCGCAACTGGGCAAGCCAGAAGCCGAGTCGGCGGCCTGAAGCCGATAACAGGGTGTGATCTTTTTCGCGGTCATTTCCCCACGAAAAGGGCAATCAGCCCTGGAACCGGTACTCTTCGAGGAGTCGCCGACCAATGATCATTTTCTGGATCTCGGCGGTACCTTCACCGATGAGCAGCATCGGCGCCTCACGGTAGAGACGCTCGATCTCGTACTCCTTCGAGAACCCGTAACCGCCATGGATACGGAAGGCGTCCTCGACGACTTCCTTGCAGTATTCGGAGGCGAGGTACTTCGCCATCCCTGCCTCTAGGTCGTTTCGTTCCCCGGAGTCCTTTTTGCGCGCTGCGTTAACCATCATCGCATGTGCGGCCTCGACCTTGGTAGCCATCTCGGCCAGCTTGAACTGAATGGCCTGATGCTGAGCGATCGGCTTTCCGAAAGTGTGACGTTGCTGGGCATACGAGACGCCCAGCTCGAACGCACGCTGCGCGACACCGCAACCACGCGCCGCCACGTTGACGCGGCCGACCTCGACGCCGTCCATCATTTGGTAAAACCCACGGCCGGTTGTCCCGCCGAGTACACGATTGGCCGGAATGCGCAGTCCGTCCATGATCAGTTCGGTGGTGTCGACACCCTTGTAGCCCATCTTGTCGATCTTCCCGGGGATGGTCAGGCCCGGACGCACCTCGCCGAAGCCGGGCTCCTTCTCCACCAGGAAGGTCGTCATCTGCTTGTGCGGGGGCGAGCCCTCGGGGAGACCCTCGTCACTGCGGCACAGGACCGCGACGAGCGTGGACGAGCCGCCGTTCGTCAGCCACATCTTCTGGCCGTTGAGGACGTACTCGTCGCCGTCCTTCACGCCCTTCGACGTGATGGCCGACACGTCGGAACCGAGCGCCGGCTCCGACATCGAGAACGCGCCCCGCACCTCGCCCAGCGCCATGCGCGGCAGGAACGTGTCCTTCTGCTCCTGCGTGCCGTGCTGCTTGAGCATGTACGCCACGATGAAGTGGGTGTTGATGATCCCGGAGACGCTCATCCAGCCACGAGCTATCTCTTCGACACACAGCGCGTACGTGAGAAGGGACTCACCCAGGCCGCCGTACTCCTCGGGGATCATCAGCCCGAAGAGTCCGAGCTCCTTGAGGCCCTCGACGATCTCCGTCGGGTACTCGTCGCGGTGCTCCAGCTCGGTCGCTACAGGCAGGATCTCCTTGTCGACGAAGTTCCTGACGGTGGCCAGGATTTCCTGCTGGATGTCGGTCAGACCGGCGGTCTGTGCGAGACGGGCCATGATTACTTCCCCTGCACCTTGGGCTCCGGGCGGCCGGGCTGCTCGCCGCCGCGTTCCTTGATGTACGTCTCGGTCGGGACCATCACCTTGCGCCGGAACACGCAGACGACGGTGCCGTCCTGCTTGTAGCCCTTCGTCTCGACGTAGACGATGCCGCGGTCGCTCTTGGACTTCGACGGCGTCTTGTCGAGGACGGTCGTCTCGCCGTAGATCGTGTCGCCGTGGAAGGTCGGCGCGATGTGCTTGAGCGACTCGACCTCCAGGTTGGCGATGGCCTTCCCGGACACGTCCGGCACCGACATGCCCAGCAGCAGCGAGTAGATGTAGTTGCCGACGACGACGTTCTTGCCGAAGTCGGTCGTCTTCTCGGCGTAGTTGCTGTCCATGTGCAGCGGGTGGTGGTTCATGGTCAGCAGGCAGAAGAGGTGGTCGTCGTACTCGGTGACCGTCTTTCCGGGCCAGTGCTTGTAGACCGCGCCGATCTCGAACTCTTCGTAAGTGCGTCCGAACTGCATGCTCAGGCCTCCGGGGCTTCGAACTTGGAGGTGCGCCGCATGCCGGCCGCGCGGCCCTTGCCGGAGATGACCAGCGCCATCTTGCGGCTGGCCTCGTCGATCATCTCGTCACCGAGCATCGCGGAGCCCTTCTTGCCACCGGCCTCGGACGTGCACCACTCGTACGCGTCGAGAATCATCTCCGCGTGGTCGTAGTCCTCCTGCGAGGGCGAGAAGACCTCGTTGGCCGCGTCGACCTGGCCGGGGTGCAGCACCCACTTGCCGTCGAAGCCCAGCGCCGCCGCACGGCCCGCGACCTCGCGGTACGCGTCCACGTCGCGGATCTGGAGGAAGGGGCCGTCGATCGCCTGGAGGTCGTGCGTACGGGCCGCCATCAGGATGCGCATGAGGATGTAGTGATAGGCGTCGGCGCCGTAGCCGGGGGGCTGCATGCCGACGACCAGGGTCTTCATGTTGATGGAGGCCATGAAGTCGGCCGGACCGAAGATGATCGTCTCGAGGCGGGGGGAGGCGGCGGCGATCTCGTCGACGTTCACCAGGCCCTTGGCGTTCTCGATCTGCGCCTCGATGCCGATCTTGCCGACCTCGAAGCCCATCGTCTTCTCGATCTGGGTGAGGAGAAGGTCGAGGGCGATGACCTGCTGTGCGTCCTGGACCTTCGGCAGCATGATGCAGTCGAGGTTCGGGCCCGCGCCCTCGACGACCGTGATGACATCGCGGTACGTCCAGTGAGTCGTCCAGTCGTTGACCCGCACGACCCGGGTCTTGCCCGTCCAGTCACCGTTGTTCAGCGCGTCGACGATGGTGTGCCGGGCGCCCTCCTTGGCGAGCGGCGCGCACGCGTCCTCCAGGTCCAGGAAGACCTGGTCGGCCGGCAGGCCCTGGGCCTTCTCCAGGAAGCGCGGGTTCGAGCCGGGCACTGCGAGGCAGGAGCGGCGCGGGCGCAGCCGGTTCACGGCGGGCGTGGGCGTGGTCATGCGGAGACCTCCAGAGGGTCGAGCTTGTTCGCTTTCCGGATCTCGTCGACGATACGGCCGATGATCTCCGTGATACCGAAGTCCTTAGGGGTAAAAACTGCGGCCACTCCGACAGCACGCAGCGCCTCGGCGTCCGCCGGCGGAATGATCCCGCCCGCGATCACCGGAATGTCGGCCGCGCCGGCGTCTCGCAGGCGTACGAGAACGTCCGGCACCAGCTCGGCGTGCGAGCCGGACAGGATCGACAGACCGACGCAGTGCACGTCCTCGGCGAGGGCAGCGCTCACGATCTGCTCGGGCGTGAGCCGGATGCCCTGATAGACCACCTCGAAGCCCGCGTCGCGGGCTCGTACGGCGATCTGCTCGGCGCCGTTGGAGTGCCCGTCCAGGCCGGGCTTGCCGACCAGCAGGCGCAACCGTCCCGAGCCGAGTTCGTCGGCCGTACGGGACACCTTCTCCCGTACGTACGCGAGCGGCGTGCCCGCCTCGGCGGTGACCGCGACCGGGGCGCTGCTCACGCCCGTCGGCGCGCGGAACTCACCGAAGACGTCCCGCAGCGCCCAGGACCACTCGCCGGTGGTGACGCCCGCGCGGGCGCACTCGACGGTGGCCGCCATCAGGTTCTCGGTGCCCGCCGCGGCCTTCTTGAGGGCCGCCAGGGCCTCGGACGCGCGGGCCTCGTCGCGGTTGTCGCGCCACTCGTGGAGCTTCGCGACGACGCGGGCCTCGTTGGCCGGGTCGACCGTCATGATCGCGCCGTCCAGGTCCGCGGTGAGCGGGCTGGGCGCGGTCGACTCGTAGCAGTTGACGCCGACGATCTTCTCGTCGCCGGACTCGATGCGCGCGCGGCGCTCCGCGTGCGAGGAGACCAGCTGCGACTTGAGGTAGCCGGACTCGACGGCGGCCATGGCGCCGCCCATCTCCTCGATGCGGTCCATCTCGGCGAAGGACGCGGCGACGAGCTCCTCCACCTTGGCCTCGATGACGTGCGACCCGGCGAAGATGTCCTCGTACTCCAGCAGGTCGCTCTCCAGGGCGAGGACCTGCTGGATGCGCAGCGACCACTGCTGGTCCCAGGGGCGGGGCAGACCCAGCGCCTCGTTCCAGGCGGGCAGCTGCACGGCGCGGGCGCGGGCGTCCTTGGAGAGGGTGACGGCCAGCATTTCGAGGACGATGCGCTGGACGTTGTTCTCCGGCTGCGCCTCGGTGAGGCCCAGTGAGTTGACCTGCACGCCGTAGCGGAAGCGGCGCTGCTTTTCGCTTTCGATGCCGTACCGCTCGCGCGTGACCTTGTCCCAGATGCGGCCGAAGGCGCGCATCTTGCACATCTCCTCGACGAAGCGGACGCCCGCGTTGACGAAGAAGGAGATACGGGCGACGACGTCCCCGAACTTCTCCGGCGGAACCTGCCCGCTGTCCCGTACGGCGTCGAGGACGGCTATCGCCGTGCTCATCGCGTACGCGATCTCCTGGACCGGCGTGGCGCCGGCTTCCTGGAGGTGGTAGCTGCAGATGTTGATCGGGTTCCACTTGGGGATGTGGTTCACCGTGTAGGTGATCATGTCCGTCGTCAGGCGCAGGCTCGGCACCGGCGGGAAGACGTGCGTCCCGCGCGACAGGTACTCCTTGACGATGTCGTTCTGCGTCGTCCCCTGGAGCTTGGTGATGTCGGCGCCCTGCTCCTCCGCGACCACCTGGTACATCGCCAGCAGCCACATGGCCGTGGCGTTGATGGTCATGGAGGTGTTCATCTGCTCCAGCGGGATGTCCTGGAACAGCCGCCGCATGTCACCGAGATGGGAGACCGGGACCCCGACCCGGCCGACCTCGCCGCGGGCGAGGATGTGGTCGGGGTCGTAACCGGTCTGCGTCGGAAGGTCGAACGCGACCGACAGGCCGGTCTGGCCCTTGGCGAGGTTGTTGCGGTACAGCTCGTTGGACGCCTCGGCGGTCGAGTGACCGGCGTACGTCCGCATGAGCCAGGGCCGGTCCTTCCGACGCTCACCCATCAGATGTTCCGGAAGCGGTTGATGGCGTCGATGTGCTGCTCGCGCAGCTCGTGGTTACGGACGCCGAGACCCTCCCGGGGCGCCAGCGCCAGCACGCCGACCTTGCCCTGGTGCAGGTTGCGGTGGACGTCGTACGCCGCCTGGCCGGTGTCCTCCAGCGAGTACACCTTCGAGAGCGTCGGGTGGATCTTGCCCTTGGCGATCAGGCGGTTGGCCTCCCACGCCTCGCGGTAGTTGGCGAAGTGCGAGCCGATGATCCGCTTCAGCGACATCCACAGGTAGCGGTTGTCGTACTCGTGCATGTAGCCCGACGTCGAGGCGCAGGTGGTGATCGTGCCGCCCTTGCGGGTGACGTACACGCTCGCGCCGAAGGTCTCACGGCCCGGGTGCTCGAAGACGATGTCGATGTCCTCGCCGCCGGTGAGCTCGCGGATGCGCTTGCCGAAGCGCTTCCACTCCTTGGGGTCCTGGGTGTGCTCGTCCTTCCAGAACTTGTAGCCCTCGGCGTTGCGGTCGATGATCGCCTCGGCGCCCATCGCGCGGCAGATGTCCGCCTTCTGGTCGCTGGAGACGACACAGATCGGGTTTGCGCCGCCGGCCAGCGCGAACTGGGTGGCGTACGAGCCGAGTCCGCCGCTCGCGCCCCAGATCAGGACGTTGTCGCCCTGCTTCATGCCGGCGCCGTTGCGCGAGACGAGCTGGCGGTACGCCGTCGAGTTGACCAGGCCGGGGGCCGCCGCCTCTTCCCAGCTGAGGTGGTCGGGCTTGGGCATCAACTGGTTGGACTTGACGAGCGCGATCTCGGCGAGGCCGCCGAAGTTGGTCTCGAAGCCCCAGATGCGCTGCTCGGGGTCGAGCATCGTGTCGTTGTGGCCGTCGGACGACTCCAGCTCGACGGACAGGCAGTGCGCGACGACCTCGTCGCCGGGCTTCCAGGCGTTCACGCCGGGTCCGGTGCGCAGGACGACGCCCGCGAGGTCGGAGCCGATGACGTGGTACGGGAGGTCGTGGCGCTTGCTGAGGTCGCTGAGCCTGCCGTACCGCTCCAGGAAGCCGAAGGTCGAGACCGGCTCGAAGATCGACGTCCAGACGGAGTTGTAGTTCACCGAGCTGGCCATGACCGCCACCAGGGCCTCGCCCGGCCCGAGCTCGGGCACCGGCACGTCCTCGACGTGGAGGGACTTGCGCGGGTCCTTGTCCCGGCTGGCGACGCCGGCGAACATCTCGGCCTCGTCCTTGTGCACGGTAACCGCGCGGTACGACTCGGGGATGGGCAGCGCGGCGATGTCTGCGGCTGTGCTGGCCTGCGACTGGATCGCGTCCAGGATTTCCTTCACGGGGTGCCTCCGGCGAAGCGTGTGTTCGAGGGAACGCTTTGAGGGGAACGTCGGGGTGCTGCTGTGGAGGTGTGCCGTCGGTTCGGCGGTGTTGCGGGTGTTCGGCAGCGCGGGTAGCGCGGGAGGTTGCCTGTGACGCAGGCGTCCGGGCGCGCAGACACGTGGGTTTGCGGGGACAGCCGGCGTACGAAAGATCACTGCACGCCGGCCGCCCGGACAACATCAACGTATGACACCCGGTGCCACGTGACAAGACACTGAGTGCCAACAATTTCTCTCACTTGTCACCTCGCCGTCACACATGAGCGATGATCGATCGATTGCCATTCATCAGAGCACGTGAAGACGCCGCCCGCCTCCCGGAAATCCGGGGGCGGACGGCGTCTGTGACCGGCCGAAAACGCTGCCTGGTCAGCCCTGCTTGAGTGCTCGTTCGATCGTGCGCATGACCTCGTCCAGGGGCGCGTCCGTGCGCGCCACCGTCACCAGCACGTCGCCGCTCACCGAGGCGGAGGCCGGGCTCGAAGTGGAGGTCGCCGTCGGCTTCGAGCGGCCCGCTCCTATGCCCGTGCCGAAGGTGTCGCGGACGATCGAGAACGCGTGGTCCAGCTGCGCCTCCACATCGCCCTGGCCGCCCGCCCGCAGCCAGCGCCGCAGTACGTGATTGTGCGCCGTTACGACGGCCGACGCGGCCACCTCCGCCAGCAGCGGATCGTCGTTGTCGTCGTGGTGGTCGTGCTCGTCGAAGTGGCCCAGCAGATAGCGCGTGAACAGCCGCTCGTAGCGGGCCACCGAGGCGATCTCCGCCTCGCGCAGCGTCGGGACCTCACGGGTCAGCTTGTAGCGGGCCACGGAGACGGCCGGGGAGGCCGCGTACATCCGCATGACTTCCTTGATGCCCCGGCAGACCGTGTCCAGCGGGTGCTCGTGCGGGGACGCCGCGTTGAGCACCGCCTCCGCGCGCACGAGGGTGTCGTCGTGGTCCGGGAAGATCGCCTCTTCCTTTGAACGGAAGTGCCGGAAGAAGGTCCGCCGGGCGACGCCGCCCGCGGCGGCGATCTCGTCGACCGTCGTCGCCTCGTACCCCTTCGTCGCGAACAGCTCCATCGCCGCGGCCGACAGTTCACGGCGCATCTTGAGCCGCTGGGCGGCCGCGCGGCCGCCTGCGGCACTTTCGGGGGCGTCGGAGGCGGAGCTGGTACGGGACGGCCGTCGGGGGGAGTCAGCGGGCTGGGACATGCCCCGAACGTACTGCATCCGCGCAGGAGAGCGCGCCTGTGGGTGCGGGCTGCCGTCCGGCTCCAGCAGCCCGCCCCATCCGGTCACACCCTCCTGCTCAGCGCCGGGCATACTCCCGGAAGCCGCGCCCTGTCTTGCGGCCCAGGCAGCCCGCCGCGACCAGGTGTTCGAGCAGCGGGGCGGGTGCCAGGCCCGGATCGCGGAACTCGCCGTGCAGAACCTTCTGGATGGCGAGGGAGACATCCAGGCCGACCACGTCGAGGAGCTCGAAGGGGCCCATCGGGTAGCCGCCGCCCAGCTTCATCGCGGCGTCGATGTCGTTCAGCGTCGCGTAGTGCTGTTCGACCATCTTGACCGCGTTGTTCAGGTACGGGAAGAGCAGCGCGTTCACGATGAAGCCGGCGCGGTCGCCGCAGTCCACGGGGTGCTTGCGGATCTTCACGCACACCTCGCGGACGGTCGAGTGGACCTCGTCCGACGTGAGGACGGTACGGACCACCTCGACCAGCTTCATCGCCGGCGCCGGGTTGAAGAAGTGCATCCCGATGACGTCCTGCGGGCGCGAGGTCGCGCGGGCGCAGGCGACGACGGGCAGCGACGACGTGGTCGTGGCGAGCACCGCGCCGGGCTTGCAGATCTTGTCGAGCGTCGCGAAGAGCTGCTGCTTGACCTCCAGGTCCTCCGCGACCGCCTCGACGGCCAGGTCGACGTCGGAGAACGCGTCGAGCGAGCCCGCCGGAGCGACCCGGCCCAGCGTCTCGTCGCGCGCCTCGGCCGTCATCCGGCCCTTGTCGACAGAGCGGGCAAGGGACTTGGCGATACGGGCCTTCGCCTTCTCCGCCTTCTCCTGGCTCCGCGCCGCGAGCACCACGTCGTAACCGGCCTTCGCGAACACCTCCGCGATGCCCGACGCCATGGTCCCGGACCCGGCGACACCGACCGACCGCACCGGGCGGCCGGGGGTGGGGTTCGCCGACTCCAGCGGGGTGAGCGCGTCGCGCACGACGGTGTGGCTGCCGGCCGCCTCGTACGTGTAGAAGCCGCGGCCCGACTTGTGGCCGCTCAGCCCCGCCTCGCTGAGCTGCTTCAGGATGGGTGCCGGGGCGTGCAGCCGGTCGTGGGACTCGGCGTACATCGCGTCCAGGACCGTGCGGGCCGTGTCGATGCCGATCAGGTCGAGCAGGGCGAGCGGCCCCATCGGCAGACCGCAGCCCAGCTTCATGGCGGCGTCGATGTCCTCGCGGGAGGCGTACTTCGCCTCGTACATCGCGGCGGCCTGGTTCAGGTAGCCGAAGAGCAGGCCGTCGGCGACGAAACCGGGCCGGTCGCCGACCGCGACCGGCTCCTTGCCCAGGTCGCGGGCGAGCGCGGTGACGGCCTCGACGGCCTGCGGCGCGGTGAGCACCGAGGAGACGATCTCGACCAGCTTCATCGCGGGCGCCGGGTTGAAGAAGTGCATGCCGAGCACGCGCTCGGGGTGCGCGGAATCGGCGGCGAGCCGGGTCACGGACAGCGCGTTCGTGCCGGTCGCCAGGACCGTGGTGGGGCGCACGATGGCGTCGAGAGCGCGGAAGACCTGCTGCTTGGCCTCGTACGACTCGTGCACGACCTCGATCACGAGATCGGCGTCCGCGGCGGCCTGGAGGTCGGAGAAGGTACGGAATCGGGCGAGGGCGTCGCGCCGCTCCTCGTCGGTGAGCCGGCCGCGCTCCACCGCGCGGGCGGTGGAGGCCTCGAGCGAGGAGACGGCCAGCCGGCCTGCCTCTTCGCTGATGTCGATGCCGATGACTTCACGGCCGGCGCGGGCCAGGATCTCGGCGATGCCGGTGCCCATGGTGCCGAGTCCGACCACGGCGACGGTACTGAGAGGGGTGTCCATCACGGGACTCCAGAGAATGAGTGACGACTGAGGGGCACACGCACCGCGCCGTGGGTACGCCAACGGGCGCACAGCACAAGGAAGTTGCGTGCGGAGGGTGCGCGGAACGCGCGGAGCAGGTCGAGCTGCGGGGCCGACGGACTCTGTCCCGGAGTCACATCGCGGAAGAAAACACCGAACCGACAAGACACTCCGGCGGCTGCGTCACCAGGCCGCCATGAGGTGATCAATCAGCGGGGGGTGGCCCGCTCGCTTGAGAGTAACCGGCGAGTAACGAGCGCGCCAGACCTGGCGGGATGTGATCTAGGACGCCTGTGCGCTGCATACGCTTGCGGCATGGACGAGGAGCTGCGGTCGCTCGCCGACCGGGTACGGGGTGAGGCGCGGGCCGGGGCGGGCGGTTCCGCGGCGTACGAGCGGCTGCTCGCCACCGAGGATCCGGACGAACTCGCCAAGGTGCTCACCGAGACCCAGCGGCCCCTGTGGGCCCGCGAGACAGCTGCCTTCCGCCTGGGCTGCGCGGGCGACCGGCGGGCCTTCGAGACGCTGGTGCTGCTTCTCAACCACCGTGATCCGGAGCGGTGCGTCAGCGCCGCGTACGCGCTGGCGCGTCTGCGTGACCCGCGTACCGCCCGCGCGGCCGCCGCACTCGCCACGAACTCGCTGCGCACGGCGTACGCGCTGCACCCGGTGCGGCTGCTCACCGAGCTCCGGGCGCCCGAGACCGTACCCGCGCTGATCACCACGTTGCGCGGGCTGCTCGCCCCGGCCAACCCCCACTGGCGGGTGGCGCTCGCCTGCGTCGAGGGGCTGGGGCGGCTGCGGGACGCGCGGGCGCGGCCGGTGCTCGAAGCGGCGCTTGATCACCCGCGACTGAGCGCCGCCGCGTCCGCCGCGCTCAGCCGCCTCGCGTAACGCGTCTCGGGGACGGCGACGCCCCGCACGTCGAACGGCTCCTCGGCGCCGTCGGGCGCGAAGCCGGCCTTCCCGTAGAAGCGGCGGGCGCGGGTGTTCTCGGTGAGGACCCACAGGAGCATGCGCGGGTGACCGTCGGCGGCGGCGCGGGCGAGCAACTCGGCGGTCAGGGCGCGGCCGACGCCGGTGGAGTGGTGCTCGGGCAGGACGTAGAGGGCGTACAGCTCGGCGTCGGCGGTCGGCTGCCCGTTGTCGCGGTACGGGCCGTAACAGCCCCAGCCGATGACCTGCCCGTCCCGCTCGGCGACGACGTTGCGGCCCGCGCTGTCGCCTCTGGCCAGGTACTCGCGCCGCCGGGCGGCGTCGCCCTGGACGCTCATCGCGTCGAGGTACGCCGGGGGCATCATCCCGGCGTACGCCGTCTGCCACCCCCGCACCCGCACCCGCGCGACGGCCTCGCAGTCGCCGATGGTCATGTCCCGTATCCGTACGCCGCCGCCCATGGGCCGGACTCTAGCCAGGGGTGGGCGACGCGGCGGCGTGGTGTCAGAGCAGGGTGAGCTGCGTGGGTCCGGGAGGCTCCGGTTCGGCGGCCACCGGGACGCGTCGGCGTGGGCCCGGACCCGACGGGCCTATGCCGAACTCCGTGGCCAGCTCGTGCACCTGACGGGTTATCCGCCGCTGGTACCACTTGGGTGCGTACGCCCCTTCGGCGTACAGCCGCTCGTACCGGCGGACCAGGTGCGGATGGTGTGTGCCGAGCCACGCCATGAACCATTCGCGCGCGCCCGGCCGCAGGTGCAGTACGAGCGGGGTCACCGAGGTCGCGCCCGAGGCGGCGATCGCCCGGACGGTGGCGCGCAGCTGGTCGGGGGAGTCCCCGAGGAAGGGGATGACGGGCGCCATCAGGACGCCGCAGCCGATGCCGTGGTCCGTGAGCGTGCGTACGACGTCCAGGCGGCGCTCGGGGGACGGCGTGCCCGCTTCGACCGTGCGCCACAGCTCCTGGTCGGTGAAGCCGACGGAGACCGAGATGCCCACGTCGGTGACCTCGGCCGCCTGCACCAGCAGGTCCAGGTCGCGCAGGATGAGCGTGCCCTTGGTCAGGATGGAGAAGGGATTCGCGCGGTCGCGCAGCGCCGCGATGATGCCGGGCATGAGGCGATAGCGGCCCTCGGCCCGCTGGTAGCAGTCGACGTTCGTGCCCATCGCGATGTGCGCGCCCTGCCAGCGGCTGGACGCGAGCTGGCCGCGCAGCAGCTCCGGCGCGTTGATCTTGACGATGATCTGGGAGTCGAAGCCCAGGCCGGTGTCGAGGTCCAGATAGGAGTGGGTCTTGCGGGCGAAGCAGTAGACGCACGCGTGCGTGCAGCCCCGGTACGGATTGACCGTCCATTCGAACGGCATGCGTGAGGCACCCGGCACCCGGTTCACGATCGAGCGGGCGCGCACCTCGTGGAAGGTGATCCCCCGGAACTCGGGGGTGTCGAAGGTACGGGTGGTCACCGCGTCCGTTCCGAAGAGCGCGGCCTCCCCGGTAGCGGCGGGGTTTTCGGCCAGATTGTTCCAGCGCATGTGCGCCTCCTCGGTAGCACTGACCACAGAATAGAACACATGTTCCCTTAATTGTCGCAGCCCCGTCTGTGGGGCAACCCCGATTTGGGCGGTCGTACCCGAGGTGGTTGGGTAAGCCGCACCCTTGAAAACCCAAGTGCGGAGGAACAGGCATGGCGCAGGTCGAGGCCACCACGGAGCGGATCATCGCGGCGGATGCGGAGACGGTGTTCGACACGCTGGCCGACTACAGCGGCGCGCGCGAGAAGCTCCTGCCCGAGCACTTCTCCGAGTACGAGGTGCGTGAGGGCGGCGACGGCGAGGGCACCCTCGTCCACTGGAAGCTCCAGGCCACCAGCAAGCGCGTCCGCGACTGCCTGCTCGAGGTGACCGAGCCGACCGACGGGCAGCTCGTCGAGAAGGACCGAAACTCGTCCATGGTCACCACCTGGACCGTCACCCCGGCCGGCGAGGGCAAGTCCAAGGCCGTCGTCAGTACGGTGTGGAACGGCGCCGGCGGCATCGGCGGGTTCTTCGAGAAGACCTTCGCGCCCAAGGGCCTCGGCCGGATCTACGACGCCCTGCTCGCCAATCTCGCCGCCCAGGTGGAGAAGTAGCCCCTGCGCGGTCCGTCACCGGTTCGAGTGGTCTTCCCGGCGCGCCGGTAGTGCGCCGCAGGTGCTCTCACCGGGGGTGAAGCCGCCCGCGTACGCCTCCCGCCTCGATCGCCCCGCTTGCTCCCAGTTGTCGCGTAATGCGAGAAAAGGGCGGCGCAGTGCGACGAGGGGAGCGGTACGTGGGCGGGATCACTCTGGTGAAGACGGGCACGGCAGGCGACGCCGTTGAGCCGCCACCACCGCAGGCCCAACTCCCCGCCGCCGGAACGCCCGAGGACCGGCCGCTCAGTCCGCGCCGCGTCCGGCTGGTGTTCTGCGGGCTGATGCTCGCGCTGCTCCTCGCGGCGCTCGAGCAGATGATCGTCGCGACCGCCCTCCCGAAGATCGTCGGCGAACTCCAGGGCCTGGACCGGATGTCGTGGGCGATCACCGCCTATCTGCTGACGGCGACGATCGGCCTTCCCGTCTACGGGAAACTGGGCGACCTCTTCGGCCGCAAGGGCATCTTCCAGTTCGCGATCGTCGTCTTCGTCATCGGCTCGGCGCTGGCCGGCTGGTCCCGCACCATGGACCAGCTCATCGCCTTCCGCGCCATCCAGGGCATCGGCGCGGGCGGCCTCATGATCGGCGTCCAGGCGATCATCGCCGACATGGTGCCGCCCAGGGACCGAGGCCGCTTCATGGGCCTCATCGGCGCCGCCTTCGGTCTCGCCTCCGTCGCGGGCCCGCTGCTCGGCGGCTTCTTCACCGACCACGCCTCCTGGCGCTGGTGCTTCTACATCAACGTCCCGTTCGGCCTGCTCACGATGGCCGTCATCGCCGTCGTACTGAAGCTCCCGAAGCCGGACGTACGGCAGCGACTCGACGTGCTCGGCGCGCTGTTGCTCGCCGCCGCCTCCACCTGCCTGGTCCTGCTGACCAGTTGGGGCGGTACGGAGTACGCCTGGGACTCGCGGGTCATTCTCGGCCTCGCCGCCGGGGCTGCCGGAACGACTCTGCTCTTCATCGTCGTTGAGCACCACGCGTCCGAACCGCTCATGCCGATGCGGCTGTTCCGCGACTCGGTCTTCAACGTCACCGGCCTCGTCGGCGCGGTCGTCGGCATCGCGCTCTTCGGCGCCGCCAGCTACCTGCCGACGTTCCTGCAGATGGTCGGCGGCGCCAGCGCGACCGAGTCCGGGCTGCTGATGCTGCCGATGATGGGCGGGGTGGTCGTCGCCTCGATCGTCTCGGGGCAGCTCATCAGCCGCACCGGCCGCTACCGCGTCTACCCGGTTGTCGGCAGCGCGTGCTCGGTGCTCGGCATGTGGCTGCTGTCCCGTCTGGAGGCCGACACCTCACGACTGCACTACAGCATCTGGATGGCCGTACTCGGCATCGGTATCGGCCTTGTCCTGCCGGTGCTCGTCCTCGCCGTCCAGAACTCCGTGCCCCCGGCCGACCTCGGCACCGCCACCAGTGCCAACAACTACTTCCGGCAGATCGGCGGCGCCGTCGGCGCCGCCGTCTTCGGCACCCTCTTCGCCAACCGGCTCGCGGACGCGCTCGCCGAGCGGCTGCCCGCGGGCGCGGGCCTCCCCGACCCGGAGTCCATCACTCCGCAGTTGGTGCACGCCATGGAGCCCGCGCTGCGCGACGCGTACATCGACGCGTACGCCGAGGCCATGCCGCGGATCTTCCTCTACCTCGTGCCGGTGCTCGTACTCGGCCTGCTCATCGCATGCTTCCTCAAGGAGAAACCGCTGGTGTCCCACAACGCCCCCGCAGCCGAGCCCTCCGCGATCCCCTCGGCCCGCACCGCCGCCGCCCCGTACGTGTCGGGCGTCCCCGTCTGCGGCACCGTGCAGCACCACGACGGCAGCGTCGTGCCGCGCGCCGCCCTCACCCTCATCGACGTGTCGGGACGGCAGGTCGGGCGCGGCGCGAGCGGCGACGACGGGCGGTACGCGCTGAGCGTGGCCGGATCCGGGTCGTACGTGATGATCGCGGCGGCCGGCGGGCACCAGCCGCAGGCCGTCACCGTCACCGTCGGCGAGCGCCCCGTCGAGCTCGATGTGGTGCTCGGCGGCGCGGGCCGCCTCGCCGGGACCGTACTCACCGCGGACGGGACGCCCGTCCGGGACGCCGCTGTGACGCTCACCGACGTACGGGGGGAGGTCGTCGCCTCGACCCGCAGCGGGCGCGAGGGCGGGTACGTGATCACGGAGCTTGTGGCGGGGGAGTACACCCTCGCCGGGAGCGCCCCGGCGTTCCGGCCCGCCGCCCTCCCGGTGAGCGTGCAGGCCTCGCGGGAGACCCGGCAGGACATCGAGCTGGCGGGCGGCGCGGTGCTGCGCGGCACCGTGCGGGCGACCGGTGGGCGGCCCGTCGAGGACGCCCGGGTGACGCTGCTCGATGCCGGGGGCAATGTGGTGGACACGCTCACCACCGGGCCCGACGGTACGTTCCGCTTCGTCGACCTGTCGTCCGGCGAGTACACGGTGATCGCCGCGGGCTACCCGCCGGTGGCCACCGTGCTCCAGGTCGCGGGCGGCGGGCGTACCGAACGCGACCTCCAACTCGGCCACGAGGACTGACCCTTCGGTACCGACCCTTCGCTGCGCCCCCGAAGCGGCCGCTCGTGGGCCGTTCGGAGTGACGCGGCAGGCTCGCGGGCCGGTACGGGCGCGCTGAGCCGGGTGGAGCCGGTGCCGGGGTCCTACGCTGTGCCCGGCCCCCGGTGCGGGGCGCCGGTGGACACGAGGGAGCAACGATGCCGGAGCAGGACCGGGAGCCGGCCGATGCCCAGCGCGAGCACTGGCAGCGGACGTACGCCGGCCGTCCGGGGATGTACGGCGAAGCTCCCTCGGCCGCCGCTGTCCACGCCGCCGCGGTGTTCCGCGTGGCGGGCGCGAAGGACGTACTGGAGCTGGGGGCGGGGCACGGGCGCGACGCCCTGTACTTCGCCCGCTGCGGCTTCACCGTCCGGGCCACCGACTTCAGCTCCGAAGGGCTGGAGCAACTGGCCGCCCGGGCGGCGGAGCGGGGCCTCGGCTCCTCGGTGAGCGTCATGGCCCACGACGTGCGGCGCCCGCTGCCGCTGCCGGGCGGATCGGTGGACGCGGTCTTCGCCCACATGCTGATGTGCATGGCGCTGTCGACACCGCAGATCCGTGCGCTTGTGGCCGAGGTACGGCGGGTACTGCGGCCCGGCGGCACCTTCGTCTACACCGTCCGGCACACCGGCGACGCCCATTACGGGGCGGGCACCGGCCACGGCGACGACATCTTCGAGCAGGGCGGGTTCGCGGTGCACTTCTTCGACCGCGGGCTGGTCGACGCGCTGGCCGAGGGGTGGGAACCGCGTGAGGTCCACGCCTTCGAGGAGGGGGAGCTGCCGCGCCGCCTGTGGCGGATCACTCAGACGCTCCCGGGTTTGACCCGCCGCGACGGAGGAATGTGACAGGACTCCCTCGGACCGGACCTCTGGAGGTGCCGGCAGGCCTGGCCGGGGTGTGCGCCGCCGCGTAACGTGAAGCCTCGTGAAGATCCTCATCAGCGCCGACATGGAGGGCGCCACCGGTGTCACGTGGCCGGCCGACGTACTTCCGGGGACTCCGCAGTGGGAGCGCTGCCGTTCCCTGTTCACTTCGGACGTGAACGCGGCCGTCCTCGGCTTCTTCGACGGGGGCGCCGACGAGGTGCTCATCAACGAGGCGCACTGGTCCATGCGCAACCTCTTCCTCGAGCAGCTCGACGAGCGCGCCGAAATGCTGACGGGGCGGCACAAATCGCTCAGCATGGTCGAAGGCGTGCAGCACGGGGACGTGGACGGCATCGCGTTCGTCGGCTACCACACCGGCGCCGGCACCGAGGGCGTCCTCGCGCACACCTACCTCGCGAACTCCATCACGGGGGTGTGGGTGAACGGCGAACGGGCCAGTGAGGGTCTGCTCAACTCCCACGTCGTCGCGGAGTACGGCGTACCGGTGGTGCTCGTCACCGGCGACGACCTGACCTGCGAGGACGCGAAGGGGTACGCGCCCGGGGCCCGTAAGGTCGCGGTCAAGGACCACGTGTCGCGGTACGCGGCGGTGTGCCGCACTCCGGCCCGTACCGCCGCGGACATCAGGGCCGCGGCCAAGGAGGCGACGGGCCTCGCCGTACGCCACGATCCGGTGCGCGGCGGCCCGTTCACCGTGGAGCTGGAGTTCGACGCGGAGCACCTTTCGGGGGCCGCCACCGTGGTGCCGGGGGTGGAGGCGACCGGGGAACGGCGTGTCGCGTACACCAGCGGGACGATGTATGAGGGCATTCGTACTTTCAAGGCCGTCACGACGATCGTCTCGGCCGCGGTGGAGGAGCAGTATGGCTGACAACCAGCCGATCGACGGGAGAACGGCCGCCGGGACAGCGACGGCCGTCCGGGCAGCAGTCGGCGGGGCAGCAACGGTCGACGCGCTCGCGCTGGACGAGGTCGTGACCTTCACGTCCGATCTCATCCGCATCGACACCACCAACCGCGGTGGCGGAGACTGCCGCGAGCGCCCGGCCGCCGAGTACGTCGCCGAGCGGCTGGCCGACGCTGGCCTGAAGCCCCTGCTGCTCGAACGCACCCCCGGACGGACCAACGTCGTGGCCAGGATCGCCGGCACGGACCCGTCCGCCGACGCGCTCCTCGTCCACGGTCACCTCGACGTCGTACCCGCCGAGCCCGCCGACTGGAGCGTGCATCCCTTCTCCGGCGAGGTCCGCGACGGAGTGGTCTGGGGCCGGGGCGCGATCGACATGAAGAACATGGACGCGATGGTCCTCGCCGTCGTACGGGCCTGGGCGCGCTCCGGCACCCGGCCGCGCCGCGACATCGTGCTCGCCTTCACCGCGGACGAGGAGGCCAGCGCGGTCGACGGCTCGGGCTTCCTGGCCGCCGACCACCCGGAGCTCTTCGAGGGCTGTACGGAAGGAATCAGCGAATCCGGCGCCTACACCTTCCACGCGGGCCCCGGCATGGAGATCTACCCCATCGCCGCGGGCGAGCGGGGCACCGGCTGGCTCAAGCTCACCGGTGTCGGCACGGCGGGTCACGGCTCCAAGGTCAACCGGGACAACGCGGTGAGCAGGCTTGCCGCCGCCATCGCCCGGATCGGTGAGTACGAATGGCCGGTGCGGCTCACGCCGACCGTCCGGGCCAGCCTCACCGAGCTCGCCGCCCTGCACCACCTCGACGTACCGGACTTCGACGCGTCCGACTTCGACGTGGACGCGCTCCTCAACAAGCTGGGGCCCGCCGCCGCACTGGTCGAGGCGACAGTACGGGGCAGCGCCAACCCGACCATGCTGGACGCCGGTTACAAGGTCAACGTCATCCCGGGGCGGGCGACCGCCTACGTCGACGGGCGGTTCCTGCCGGGCGGAGAGGAAGAATTCGCGCGGACGCTCGACCTGCTCACCGGGGAGCAGGTGGACTGGGAGTTCCACCACCGGGAGACCGCCCTCCAGGCGCCGACCGACTCGCCGACGTACGCGAAGCTGCGTGCGGCGGTGGAGCACTTCGCGCCCGGCGGGCACGTCGTGCCGTACTGCATGTCGGGCGGTACGGACGCCAAGCAGTTCTCGCGGCTCGGCATCACGGGCTACGGCTTCTCGCCGCTGAAGCTGCCGGTCGATTTCGACTACCAGGCGCTCTTCCACGGCGTGGACGAACGTGTACCTGTCGAAGCCCTCCACTTCGGCGTGCGCGTGCTCGATCATTACCTGAGGACCGCCTAGCAGGGGGAGTTGGAAGGCATGGTGCCCACAGGGACGTACGGAAGCTGGCCGTCGCCGATCGGCGCCGGACTCGCCGCCTCGCACGACGGGCACCCGGAGTACGTCGGTGTGATCGGCGACGAAGTGTGGTGGACGGTGCCGCGCCCCACCGAGGGCGGTCGGCGCGCGCTGGTGCGCAGGCGCGCGGACGGCGGGGAGGAATCGGTTCTGCCCGCCCCCTGGAACGTACGCAGCAGGGTCATCGAGTACGGCGGGCAGCCCTGGGCCGGGGCGGAACGCGCGGCGGGCGGGCCGCTGATCGTCTTCGTCCACTTCCCCGACCAGCGCCTCTACGCGTACGAACCCGACGCGCCCGGGGCCGGACCCCGCCCGCTCACGCCCGTGTCGGCGGTCGGCGGGGGACTGCGCTGGGTCGATCCGCAGCTGTGCCTGGAGCGGGGCGCGGCGGGCGAAGTGTGGTGCGTACTGGAGGAGTTCACGGGCGAGGCGCCCACCGACGTACGGCGCGTCGTCGTGGCCGTACCGCTCGACGGATCGGCCGCCGGTGACCGCGCGGCCGTACGGGAACTCTCCGACGGTGCGAACCGGTTCGTCACCGGGCCCCGTGTCTCCCCGGACGGGCTGCGGGCGGCCTGGATCGCCTGGGACCATCCTCGGATGCCCTGGGACGGCACGGAAGTGATCCTCGCGGACATCGCCGGGGACGGCACCTTCCAGGAGGCGCGGCGTCTGGTCGGCGGGCCCGAGGAGTCGGTCGCCCAGGTCGACTGGACCGCAGGCGGGCAGCTGCTCTTCTCCAGCGACCGCAGCGGCTGGTGGAACCTGTACCGCGCGGACGAGCGCGGGGGGACGGTGGCGCTCTGCTCCCGTGAGGAGGAGTTCGGCGGGCCGCTGTGGAAGATCGGCCTGCGCTGGTTCCATCCGCTGGACAACGGCCTGGTCGCCGTCATCCACGGCAGCGGCACCACCGCGCTGGGCATCCTCGACCCGGAGAGCTGCGAAGTCGTCGACTCGGCGGGCCCCTGGACCGAGTGGGCCGCCACCCTCGCCGTGCACGGCAGCCGGGTCGTCGGCGTCGCCGCCAGCCCGCGCAGCGCCTACGAGGTCATGGAACTGGACACCTGCACCGGGCACACCCGGGTCATCGGATCCGCGCACGACGACCCGGTGGACCCCTCCTTCTACCCCGAGCCGCAGATCCGCGTCTTCACCGGACCCGACGGCCGCGAGACGCACGCCCACATCTATCCGCCGCACAACCCGGGCCGCATCGCACCCGCCGACGAACTGCCGCCGTACGTCGTGTGGGCGCACGGCGGGCCCACCGGGCGCGCCCCGCTCGTACTCGACCTGGAGATCGCCTACTTCACCTCGCGCGGCATCGGCGTCGCCGAGGTCAACTACGGCGGGTCGGCCGGGTACGGGCGCGAGTACCGCAACCGGCTGCGCGAGCAGTGGGGCGTCGTGGACGTCGAGGACTGCGCCGCCGTCGCCGTCGCCCTGGCCGGGGAGGGCACCGCCGACCCGCGAAGGCTCGCGATCCGCGGTGGCAGCGCGGGCGGCTGGACCGCGGCGGCCTCGCTGGTCGCCACCGACGTGTACGCCTGCGGGACCGTCCTCTACCCGATCCTCGACCTGGCGGCCTGGGGAACGGGCGAGACCCACGACTTCGAGTCGCGGTACCTGGAGAGCCTCGTCGGGCCGCTCGCCGCCTACCCCGACCGCTACCACGACCGTTCGCCCGCGCACCACGCCGAGCGGATCACCGCGCCCTTCCTGCTGCTCCAGGGGCTCGACGACGTGATCTGCCCGCCCGCGCAGTGCGAGCGGTTCCTGGAGCGCATGGCCGGGCGCGGCATCCCGCACGCGTACATCGCCTTCGAGGGGGAGGGGCACGGTTTCCGCAGGGCCGAGACCCTGACCCGCGCGCTGGAGGCCGAACTCTCCCTGTACGCCCAGAGCTTCGGCATCGACCGACGCGACGTACCGCGTCTGGAGCTCGCAAAATGACCCTCGCGCCGCTGACCCGGCCGGCGCGGCTGAGGCGGGGGTCGCGGGTCGCCGTGGTGGCCCCCGGCGGACCGGTCCCCAAGGAGCGGCTCGAGACGGGACTGGGCATCCTGCGGGGCTGGGACCTCGACCCGGTGGTGAGCCCCCATGTGCTCGACGTGCACCAGGAGTTCGGTTACCTCGCCGGCCCGGACGAGGCGCGGGCGCGGGACCTGGAGGAGGCCTGGTGCGACCCGTCGGTGGACGCGGTGATCTGCGCGCGGGGCGGCTACGGAGTCCAGCGCATGGTGGATCTGCTCGACTGGGCGGCGATGCGCGCGGCAGGGCCCAAGGTCTTCGTCGGGTACAGCGACATCACGGCGCTGCACGAAGCCTTCGCCGTACGGCTGTGTCTGGCCACCCTGCACGGCCCGATGGTCGCCACCACGTCCTTCCTCGACGACGCGCGCACGCAGGACTCGTTGCGGACCACCCTCTTCGAGCCCGAGTCGGCCATGACGCTGGGGCTGGAGACAGCGGGCGTCGTGGTCCCCGGCCGGGCGCGCGGCGTCACGCTCGGCGGCTGCGTCAGTCTGCTCGCCGCCGACCTGGGCACAGCGCACGCGCGGCCCGGCGCCCGTGGTGGGCTGCTGCTCATCGAGGACATCGGCGAGGCGGCGTACCGACTCGACCGGATCCTCACGCAGCTGCTTCGCTCCGGCTGGCTGGACGGCGTGGCGGGCGTGGCCCTCGGCTCGTGGGAGGACTGCGGCCCGTACGAGGAAGAGGTGCGGACGCTGCTGCACGACCGGCTGGGCACGCTGGGGGTGCCGGTGGTCGAGGAGCTGGGGTTCGGGCACTGCCCGACCGCCCTGACCATGCCGCTGGGCGTGCCCGCCGTACTCGACACGGACACCCGCACCCTCACCCTCGACGTGCCCGCGCTGCGCTGAGGTGACGGGAACTCAGTCGCTCGGGTGGTCCCCCGTCGCTCCGTCGATCAGCTCACGCAGGATGTCCATGTGTCCCGCGTGCCGCACGGTGTCCTCCAGCATGTGGATGAGCACCCAGCGCATCGACACGGTGTTCCCCGACCACGAGGTGCCGAGCGTGTCGAGGTCGAGCTCGGCCACGGCCCGGTCGGCGGCGGCCCGCGCGCGGCCGTAAAACTCCAGGATGCCCGCGGTCGACTCGCCGTCGGCCACCACCATGTCCTCGTTCTCGAAGGGATCGAACCAGAGCGGCTCGGTCTCACGCCCGAACGTGCTGCAGAACCATTCGTACTCCACGGCCGCCAGATGCTTCACCAGACCGAGCAGGCTCGTCCCCGAAGGGGTCATGGGCCGGCGCAGCTGCTCGTCGTCCAGGCCGTCGAGCTTCCACAGCACGGCATCGCGGTGCCGGTCCAGGCTGACCTGGAGACTCTCCTTCTCGCCGCCCGTGAACGGCACGCGCTTCGTCGTCATGCCCGGAACGTAACAGCCGGGTCTGACAACGCACTTCCGCTCCGCCGTCCGGCCCAGCCGTCGTCATCTTTACTGACTCTCCATCAATCACCCGTGCCGCCACGGTTGACAGCGATATGACGCGTGTCACAGCATGACCGACGCCGATACTTACTGGTCGGTAAGGTGCCGTGCCCTCAGTGTGGAGGTCCCCATGTCCCGTCGCCGTCGCCGCCACCCCGTCTCCGCGTCCCGCAGATCGATCGTGTTCGCCGCCGGCGCCGCACTCGCCGCGCCCCTTGCCTTCGCCGCTCCCGGGCAGGCGGCCGCGACCGCCGAATTCACCGTCAAGCCCCTGAAGTTCACGGTGCGGGCCGGCGACAGGCAATGCACCGTCGACGCCGACCTCTACCGC
Source organism: Streptomyces sp. TRD_SC_5 (assembly GCF_056836825.1). NCBI lineage: Bacteria > Bacillati > Actinomycetota > Actinomycetes > Kitasatosporales > Streptomycetaceae > Streptomyces > Streptomyces sp. TRD_SC_5. The sequence goes on from NZ_JBWZZS010000001.1 coordinate 6,184,584, forward strand.
CCCGCCGGGGTCGACAAGGCCCGTCCCGCGCCCGCCGTCCTCACCACCAACGGCTTCGGCGGCAGCAAGGCCGACGGTTCCACCGACGTCATCGCCAAGGCCTTCGCCGCCCGCGGCTACGTCGCCCTCGCCTACTCCGGCCTCGGCTTCGGCAAGTCCGGCTGCCCCATCTCGCTCAACGACCCGGAGATCGACGGCAGGGCCGCATCGGGCCTGATCGACTTCCTGGGCGGCACGCGGGCCGCCGACGACGGCACCCGCGCCGACTACGTCACCAAGGACGGCGCGGGAGATCCGCGCCTCGGGATGATCGGCGGCTCGTACGGCGGCACGATCCAGCTGGCCACCGCGGCGAACGACCGCCGCCTGGACGCCCTTGTGCCCCTGATCACCTGGAACGACCTCGCGTATTCCCTCGACCCGAACAACGCGAACGGCGGCGCCACCTCCACCCCCGGCGCGTACAAGTACCAGTGGACGTCCGGCTTCTTCCTCATGGGCGAGGCGCAGGGCCTGCTCAACCCCAGCCTCGACCTGTCCCGGATCGGTGGCGGCGGCTGTCTGCACTTCGTCACCAAGGCCTGCGAGACAACCAGGCTGCTGGCTTCGGGCCGCTACCCCGCGGACCGCACCGCCGAGATGATGGCGTACGCGCGAAGCGTCTCGCCGGCCTCGTACCTCCACAAGGTCAAGGCACCGACTCTGATCATCCAGGGCCAGGCCGACACCCTCTTCAACCTCAACGAGGCCGAGGCGACGTACAAGACCCTCAAGGCGCAGGGCACCGAGACCCGCATGATCTGGCAGTCCTGGGGCCACAGCGGCGGAATCACCGACCCCGCCGCCGGCGAACTCAACCTCGGGCAGGGCAATCTGGATACGAGTTACGTCGGCCAGCGCATCCTCGCTTGGTTCGACCGCTATCTGCACGGCAAGAAGGGCACCGACACCGGCCCCGGCTTCGCGTACTACCGCGACTGGCAGAGCGGTTACGGTACGGCCGCCGCGCCGCCCGCGCCCTCGCAGAAGGTCTACCTCTCAGGCGACGGCAAGCTCGTCGACAACCGTTCCGAGGTCGTGCGCGGCGCCCGTGAGTACCGCAACCGCCTGTTCCCCACCAGCCACTCCGAGAACTCGCTGTCCGGGCTGACCGGCCTGCCCGACCGCGAGCCCAGCGACGCCCCCGGCACCTACCTGGGCTGGTCCACCGAGCCGCTCAAGGCCGCCGTGGACGTGGTGGGCGCCCCGAAGGCGACGCTCAAGGTCGTCTCGCCCAAGACCGAGCGCGTACAGAACTCCGGCGACGCCGCCGACAAGCTCGTCCTCTTCGCCAAGCTGTACGACGTCGCTCCCGACGGCAAGAAGACGCTCGTCCAGCGTCTGGTCGCGCCGGTACGGGTGCCCGACGCGAGCCGTTCCTTCACGGTCTCGCTCCCCGGCATCGTGCACAGGTACGAGGCGGGGCACCGTCTGGAGTTCGTCGTCGCGGCGAGCGACGACGCGTACTACGGCAACCGCGGCATCAAACCGGTGACCGTCACCAGCGCCCCCGAGGACACGGGCGTCCTGGAGCTCCCGGTGGTCAGGGGCTCACTGGGCTGAGGCCCCCGGCGGGGCCACCTGGGCCGCGCTGTCACCCGTACGGCCCGCTCCACCGCCCCCTGGGCCCAGGAACGGCACATCCTGGACCCCGGGGGCGCACCGACGCCCCGGGAAGGGCGGCCGGACCATGAGCCCCAAGGACGCGCCGCGCGGCGGCAGGTTCAGCGGTACGTTCACGCCGGGCCGCATCGCGGTCATCGCGCTGCTGATCGTGACGCTCGTCTTCATCTTCCAGAACACCCGCTACGTCAAGGTCAGGCTGCTCGTGCCCGAGGTCACCATGCCGCTCTACCTGGCCCTGCTCGCGACGGCGGCCATCGGCGCACTGTGCGGCGGCTACCTCATGGGGCGGCGGAAGTAGCCCGGCCGGATGTCCGAGAGCTCCGTCCGCCTCGCCGAGGGTCCGCGCGTGGCCCTGCGGCACTTCAGCCACGCCGACGCCGACGAGTTCACCGCGCGGGCGCGCGAGAGCAGGGCGCTGCACCACCCTTGGCTCTTCCCGCCGGAACGGCCCGCGGCGTACACCTCCTACGCGGGTCCGCTCATCGACGACCCGACGCGGGCCGGCTACCTGGTGTGCGAGCGCTGCGACGGCAGCATCGCGGGCTTCATCAACATCAACAACATCGTCGGGGGCGGCTTCCTGTCCGGTGCGCTGGGTTACGGCGCGTTCGCGCACGCGGCGGGGCGCGGTCTGATGAGCGAGGGCCTCGGCCTGGTCATGGACCAGGCCTTCGGTCCCCTGGGGCTGCACAGGCTGGAGGCCAACATCCAGCCCGCGAACGAGGCGTCCATCGCGCTCGTCCGCAGGGCCGGGTTCCGGCTGGAGGGGTACTCGCCGGACTTCATCCACATCAACGGAGCGTGGCGCGACCACGAGCGGTGGGCGATCACCACGGAAATGCGCCCGGCGAACCCGGCGGCCTCCCGCCCACGTCCGTAACGGACGGGACCCCCTGGTCACAGAGGTGTCCGGCGTGTTCCGATGGTCGCCGGGCGCCGGTGGACGGCGGCCCGTATGAGGGAGTGAGACTGCCTTGGCCACGACTGTGCGACGTGCCGTACTGACCCTGCCCGCCGCCCCTTTGGGGCCGGAGAACCCGCTTCCGGGACTCCGCCCCCTCGACGAGCAGCACGTCATCGACGAGCGCTCGCGCGCGGGGCTCCCGCGCGACATGGCCCGGCAGGTCGGACACGAGCCGCTGCGCACCCTCCTGCCGGTACGCGTCCTGGACGGATACGGACGCGAGCGGACGGAGACGGACCTCGACGCGATCGTCATCGAGAACGACCGGCTGCGGGCGACCGTGCTGCCGGGGCTCGGCGGCCGCGTGCATTCGCTGTTCCACAAGCCGACCGGACGTGAACTCCTCTACCGCAACCCCGTCTTCCAGCCCGCCGACTTCGCGCTCAACGGCGCCTGGTTCTCCGGCGGCCTGGAGTGGAACATCGGCGCCACCGGACACACGACGCTCTCCTGCGCCCCGCTGCACGCCGCGGTCGTCCCCGCCCCCGACGGCGGCGACATGGTCAGGCTCTGGGAGTGGGAACGGCTGCGCGACCTCCCCTTCCAGGTCGACCTGTGGCTGCCGGCCGACTCCGACTTCCTGTACGTCGGCGTACGGATACGCAACCCGCACGAGCGGACCGTGCCCACCTACTGGTGGTCCAACATCGCCGTCCCGGAGGACGAGGGGACCCGCGTCCTCGCCCCGGCGGACGAGGCCTGGCACTTCGGGTACGAACGCAGCCTGCGGCGCGTGCCGGTGCCGGAGTCGCAGGGCGACGGCGTCGACCGTACGTACCCGCTGCGCGGCGACCACCCGGCCGACTACTTCTACGAGGTGCCCGAAGAGGCCCGCAAGTGGATCGCCTCGCTCGACGCCGACGGCCGGGGACTCGTCCAGACCTCCACCGACCGACTGCGCGGGCGCAAGCTGTTCCTGTGGGGCGCGGGACGTGGCGGGCGGCGCTGGCAGCAGTGGCTGACCGAGCCGGGCACCCCGGGGTACGCCGAGATCCAGGCCGGCCTCGCCCGTACCCAGCTGGAGCACGTACCGCTGGAGGCGGGAGCCGAGTTCAGCTGGCTGGAGGCGTACGGTCCGCTGGCCGCCGACGCCGGGGCGGTGCACGGCGCGGACTGGGCCGCTGCCCGCGCCGAGGCCGAGGCCCGGCTGGAGGACGCGCTGCCGCGCGCGCGGGTGGACGCGGCGTACGAAGCGTGGCGGCCGTACGCCGATCACGAGCCGGGGGAGTCGCTCGCGACCGGCTCCGGGTGGGGCGCGCTGGAGGTACTGCGCGCCGGGCGCGGGCTCCCGGGCACGCCCTTCGGTGAGGCGACGCTGGGGGAACAGCAGCAGCCCTGGATGGAGTTGCTGCGCAGCGGCACGTTTCCGGCGGCGCGCGAGGCGGTCCCGCCCGGCCCCTCCCTGGTCGCGCCGCACTGGCGGGACATGCTGGAGACGGCGCCCGCCGAGCCGCTCACCGAGTACCACCTGGGCGTCGCCCAGTGGCACGCGGGCGATGTGGCACAGGCCGTGCGCAGCTGGGAGCGTGGTCTGCAACTCACTTGTTCGCGCTGGCCGTTGCTGCGCTGCCTCGCTGTCGCCGACCTGGACGCGGGCAACGTCGGACGCGCCGCGGATCATTACGCCGAGGCGTTCGAAGACCTCTGCCGGGAGCGGGGCGACGGCGAGGCGTGGACGGCGGCGACGGCCGCGCTGGGGCGCGAGGCGATCGCCGCGCTGCTCGCGGCGGGGCGGCCGGAGGGAGCCCGCACCGTCTGGGAGGGGCTGCCTCCCGCCGTCCGGGGGAGTGGCCGCTTCCGGCTCGCCGAGGCGCAGCTCCTTGTCGCCGAGGGCGACAAGGCAGGCGCCCGCGCCCTCTTCGAGGCCGGGTTCGAGGTGGCGGACCTGCGCGAGGGCGCGGAGATTCTGGGCGAGGTGTGGGCGGCGGTCAGCGACGAGCCGTTGCCCGACGCGTACGACTACCGGATGCGGCCGGGGGAGTAGTTCAGCCCGCCGCGCGCCGGTCGACGTACTCGAAGACCGAGCCGTCCGGGTGCGCGGCGATCAGATTGCGGCCGACCGGGGTCGGGACGGGGCCCGCGATGATGCGGGCGCCGGCCCCGGACAGGGCGGCGCCGGCCTCGTCGACGTCCTTGACGGCGATGGTGGCCGAGACCTTGCGCAGTACTTCGAGTTCGGCCTCGGGACCGCTCATCAGGAGGAAGCAGCCGACCGCGGCGACGGAGACCCCGCCGCGCTCGAAGCGCAGCGCGCGGGTTCCGGTGAGGCGTTCGTAGAAGGCCACGGTGGCCTCCAGGTCGTCGACGCAGATGCGCAGCGTGGTTCCCAGGATCTCCATGGGGACAAGGGTAGTTGGTCGCCTGCCCGCAGAACGGGGGTACGCCGCCCACGGTGCCCCTGCCGGGGGCTTTCCCCTACCCGCCCCTTCCCGCCTGGGGCGCTGCCCCAGACCCCGCTCCTCAAACGCCGGAGGGGCTGAAAGGTCCGGCGTTTGAGGACCGGGGATCTGGAGGCGGAGCCCCCGCGCGGTGAAGCCGCGCAATGGCGCAGCGGGAAGGGGCGGGGTGGGGGAAACAGGCGCTCACGCAACGCGGCACAGCACTTCCCCGTGCGGCACCATGAACCATGCGTCCTCCCGGACGCCCCACCCCCGCCACGCCCCGGCGATCGCCGCCAGGTCGTCCCGCGTCGCGTGGCCGCCGGCCACCGCCAGTTCGGCGTACACCGATCCCGTCGTACGGTCCGCCCACAGGCCGCTCCACCACGCCCGTTCCTCAGGCGTCGCGAAACACCACGTCGCCGCCGACGCCCGCACGTCCGTGAAGCCGGCCCGGCGGGCCCAGGACAGGTGTCTGCGGCCCGCGTCCGGTTCGCCGCCGTTCGAGCGGGCGACCCGGCCGTACAGCTGCTGCCACTCCGCCATGAGCGGTACCTCCGGGAACCACGTCATGGCCGCGTAGTCACTGTCGCGCGCCGCCACGACACCACCGGGGCGGCACACGCGGCGCATCTCCCGCAGGGCCCGCACCGGGTCGCCGACGTGCTGGAGCACCTGATGTGCGTGGACGACGTCGAAGGAGTCGTCGGGGAAGTCGAGCGCGTGGACATCGGCCACGGCGAACTCCACGTTCTCCAGGCCGCGTTCCGCAGCCACCTCGCGCGCCCGCCCGAGCACGTCCGGCGCCGAGTCGACCGCCGTCACCCGGCCGGGCGCGACGAGCGCGGCCAGGTCCGCCGTGATGGTGCCGGGGCCGCAGCCCACGTCCAGGACGTCCAGTCCCGGCCGCAGTTCGCCCAGGAGGTACGCCGCCGAGTTCGCGGCGGTACGCCAACTGTGCGAGCGCAGCACCGACTCGTGGTGTCCATGGGTGTAGACGGCGGTCTCCTCCGGCATGGCCGTACTCCTTCTCCTGAGACATCGGAACGTCGAAGCGGTACGCCGTACATTACGCCGCCATGCCGAAATGTGAGACGTGAATCTCGCGAAGTGAGACGCGAGTGCCGGCGTGCCGTACGGGTACTCGCACGCCTATGGATACGAACCTGTCGGAACAGATCGCACAGGTCGTCCGCGACACCATCAAGGACGAGCTGCGCGCACAGACCAGGAAGCAGCGCCGCACGGCGCGCCTGTACTCCGCGGCCGGAGCGGCCGCGCTCTACGGAGGTGCGGCGGTCGCCGCGTTCCTCGTACTCGTGCTGAACATCGCCCTGCCCGCGTGGGCGGCCGCGCTGGTCGCCGGAGCCCTGCTGATCGGGCTGGCCGTGGTGCTCAAGCAGCAGGCCGCCCGTCCCCGCGGCGGTACCCACGACGCCGAGCTCGGCGCGCCCGCCGTGCCGCCCGTCGCCCCGCCGAGCGGCACGCCCTTCGGCGTCCCACCCGTGCCGCCGGCGCCCCCGGCCGCCCCGTCCCCCGGTGATCCGGAGGCGCCGCACCACCGCGCCTGACAGCTGATCAGGCTCGGGCAGGGCGCCGATCACCGAAGCGCGCGCCACCCCGTGTTTGGCCCCCAGGGACAGGGGCACCGGGAAGGTCCACCGCAACCGCCCCGCCTACGAGGTGAACGCAGTGACCCGTAAACGTCCCCGCATCGTCATCGTCGGAGCGGGCTTCGCCGGCCATCAGGCCGCGAAGACCCTCTCCCGGCGGCTCAGGGACAACGCCGAGATCGTGCTCCTCAACCCCACCGACTACTTCCTCTATCTCCCCCTCCTGCCACAGGTCGCCGCCGGCATCCTGGAGCCGCGCCGCGTGACGGTCTCGCTGCCGGGGACGCTCCCCCGCGTACGACTGGTCCTCGGTGAGGCGAACCACGTGGACCTGGCGGCGCGCCGCGTGCACTACACCGGGCCCGAGGACGACAAGGGCGAGCTGGAGTACGACCGGCTCGTGCTGGCCGTCGGAAGCGTCAACAAGCTGCTGCCGATTCCCGGGGTCGCCGAACACGCCCACGGCTTCCGGGGCCTGCCCGAGGCCCTCTACCTGCGCGACCACGTGACCCGCCAGATCGAACTCGCCGCCGCCACGGGCGACCCGGACGAGTGTGCCGCGCGCTGCACGTTCGTCGTCGTCGGCGCCGGCTACACCGGGACCGAGGTCGCCGCCCAGGGCAAGATGTTCACCGACGCCCTCGTGCGCAAGCAGCGCGCGTGGCGGCACGCCGGGCACAAGCCGCGCTGGCTGCTCCTCGACATCGCGCCGCGCGTCCTGCCCGAACTGGACCGCCGCCTGTCGCAGACCGCCGACAAGGTGCTGCGCGGGCGCGGAGTCGACGTACGGACGGGGACCTCCGTCAAGGAGGCCACCCACGAAGGGGTCCTGCTGGACGACGGGGAGTTCGTCGACACGAGGACCCTGGTGTGGTGTGTCGGCGTACGACCCGATCCGCTGGTCTCGGAGGTCGGGCTGCCGGTCGAACGCGGGCGCCTGCTCGTCGAGCCGACCCTCAACGTGCCCGGCCACCCGGAGGTCTTCGCCTGCGGCGACGCGGCGGCCGTGCCCGACCTCACCAGGCCGGGGGAGTTCACACCGATGACCGCGCAGCACGCCGCCCGGCAGGGAAAGGTGGCGGGCCGCAATGTCGCCGCCTCCCTCGGGCACGGGGAGCGGCAGCAGTACAAGCACAACGACCTCGGGTTCGTCGTGGACCTCGGCGGCGTCAAGGCCGCCGCCAACCCGCTCGGCGTGCCCCTGTCCGGCCCGGTCGCGGGCGCGGTCACGCGCGGCTACCACCTCGCCGCCATGCCGGGGAACCGGGTGCGGGTCGCCGCCGACTGGATGCTCGACGCCGTACTGCCGCGCCAGGCCGTGCAGCTGGGCCTGGTCCGGTCCTGGTCCGTCCCGCTCGACACGTCGTCGCCGGAACTGGCCAGGGTCCCCGGCGCGTCCGGCCGGCCGGAGCAGAGTGAACCCGACGGATGACCGCAAGGAGTGACCACAGGGAGTGACATGGACAGCGAACAGCTCATCCAGCTCGGCCAGCAGCTGAGGGTGGACGCGGTACGGGCCGCCGACGCCGCCCAGTCGGGCCATCCGACCTCGTCGATGTCGGCGGCGGATCTCGCGGCCGTACTCCTCGGCGGGCATCTGCGCTATGACTTCGGCCGGCCCGACCATCCCGGCAACGACCGGTTCATCCTCTCGAAGGGCCACGCGTCCCCGCTGCTGTACGCCATGTACCGCGCGGCCGGCGCCATCGACGACGAGGAACTCCTGACCTACCGGCGGCGCGGCAGCCGCCTGGAAGGGCACCCGACCCCCCGGCTCCCCTGGGTGGACGTGGCGACGGGTTCGCTCGGGCAGGGGCTGCCGGTCGGCGTCGGAGTGGCGCTGGCGGGCAAGCGGCTCGACCGGATCCCGTACCGCGTATGGGTGCTGTGCGGCGACAGCGAGATGGCCGAGGGATCGGTGTGGGAGGCCGTCGAGCACGCGGCCCACGAGCACCTCGACAACCTCACCCTCGTCGTCGACGTCAACCGGCTCGGACAGCGAGGCCCCACCCGCCACGAATGGGACCTGGCGGCGTACAGCCGCAGGCTCCACGCCTTCGGCTGGCACACCATTGAGGTCGACGGACACGACGTCGAGGCCGTCGACGCCGCCTTCAACGAGGCACAGTCCACCGAGGGGCGGCCCACCGCCGTCATCGCGCGCACCCGAAAGGGGCGCGGTGTCGCGGCCGTGGAGGACAAGGAAGGCATGCACGGCAAGCCGCTGAAGGACGCGGGGAGCGCGATCGAGGAGCTCGGCGGCCCCCGGTTCGTGCACGTGGAGGTGCGCAAGCCGTCCGCCGCGAAGAGCCCCGGCCTGCTCGGCACCCGTAACGGTGAGCTGAAGCTGCCGAGCTATGAGAAGGGCGACGAGGTCGCCACGCGCAACGCCTACGGCGAGGCGCTCGCCGCGCTCGGATCCGCGCGCGGCGACGTCGTGGCCCTCGACGGCGAGGTGAGCGACTCGACGCGGTCGCAGTTCTTCGCCAAGGAGCACCCCGACCGGTTCTTCGAGTGCTACATCGCCGAGCAGCAACTGGTCGCGGCGGCCGTCGGGATGCAGACGCGCGGTTACGTCCCGTATGCCTCGTCCTTCGCGGCGTTCCTGACCCGCGCGCACGACTTCGTGCGGATGGCGGCGGTCAGCAGGGCCGGCATCAACCTGGTCGGTTCGCACGCCGGCGTCGCCATCGGCGAGGACGGGCCGTCCCAGATGGGGCTCGAAGACCTCGCGATGTTCCGCGCCGTACACGGCAGCACCGTCCTGTACCCCTGTGACGCCAACCAGACGGCGAAGCTCGTCGCCGCGATGGCGGAGGGCGACGCCCAGAGCCGCGGCGTGCGCTATCTGCGGACCAGCAGGGGCGCCATGCCCGTCATCTACGGGCCCGACGAGGAGTTCCCGGTCGGCGGCAGCAAGCTGCTGCGCTCCGGCGAGGACGACAAGCTGACCCTGCTTGCCGCGGGTGTGACGGTCCACGAGGCACTGCGCGCCGCGGACCTGCTGGCGCTGGAGGGCGTGCCGGTCCGGGTCGTCGACCTGTACTCGCTCAAGCCCGTCGACGAGCGCGCCGTGCAGGAGGCGGCACAGCGCACCGGCTGCCTGGTGACGGTCGAGGACCACCATCCGCAGGGCGGCCTGGGCGACGCGGTCGCCGAGGTGTTCGCCGACGGCCGGCCGGCCCCCCGGCTGGTCCGCCTGGCCGTCGGAAACATGCCCGGTTCCGCCACGGAGCAGGAACAGCTCAACGCCTCGGGGATCGACGCCGACTCGATCGCGGCCGCCGTGAAGCTGCTGGTGGACAAGGTGATCGTGATGTGAGAGCGCGGCGGGGTGTGGGTGGCGGGGTGCCCTGAACATCCCGCCACCCTCCCCGCGCCGTGCGGGCCCGCTGGTGGCGGGCCCTTGCCCGCGCCTGTCGGTGTACGACGCCGGAGCGAGCCCAGGAGAGAGACGATGAGCGACACCACAACCGTCAAGGCCGGGCGCCGCACGGTGACCGTCCACCGCCCCGGGAAGGTCCTCTTCCCCGACTGCGGCCTCACCAAGGCCGATGTCGCCGGCTACTACCGGCGGATCGCGGCGTTCATGGTCCCCCAGCTGCGCGACCGGCCCCTGATGCTGGAACGCATGCCCGACGGCACCGACGGCCCGCGCTTCATGCAGAAGGACACCCCCGAGCACTACCCCGAGTGGGTACGCCGGGTACGCGTCCCGAAGGAGGGGGGCACCGTCACGCACACCGTGTGCGACGACAGCGCCACCCTCGTCTTCCTGGCCGACCAGGCGTGCCTCGCACTCCACCGCTGGCTGTCGCGGGCCGACCGCATCGAGTGGCCCGACCGGCTGGTGTTCGACCTGGACCCGCCCGGGGACGACTTCCCGGCCGTACGGGAGGCGGCGTACCGGCTCGGCGAACTTCTCGACCAGCTGCGGCTGCCGTCCACGCTCATGACCACGGGCTCCAAGGGCCTCCATGTGATCGTGCCCCTCGACGGGAAAACCACGTTCGACGACTCCCGCGCCTTCGCCGGGGAGGTCGCGGAGATCCTCGCCGGGCGCCACCCGGACGAGCTGACGACGGCCGTACGCAAGCAGGCCCGCGGCGACCGGCTCTTCCTGGACATCGGGCGCAACGCCTACGCCCAGACGGCTGTCGCCCCCTGGTCGGTGCGCCCGAAGGAGGGCGCGCCGGTCGCCGCGCCGATCTCCTGGGAGCAGCTCGACGACAAGGAACTCACGGCGCGCTCTTGGTCGTTGACGGACACCGACGGCGTGCTGGAGCAGGCCCGCGCGAACCCCTGGTCGGGGGTGTCCTCCAGGGGCCGCGCACTGGGCCCGGCGCGCAGGCGCCTGCGCGCCCTGCGCTGACAGAACCCGGTCGAGCCTCGCCGGGATGTGGTGCGAATCACCCCTGTGTCTGTTGATCTCACCACAGGCGGGTACCCGCACAGGATCGAACAACGCTCAGGCGCCAGGGAGTTTGGAACCGGCGCCAGCGGTAACCCGATGTCGGAGGCTGCAATGGCAAATACATCCGGTACATCCGGAAAGTCTGATACGTCGGATGCGTCCGAGAACACACCGAAAAGCAAACAGAATTCACAGGCCAGAACGGAAAGCCTGCCGGGCCCGATGGATGTGCTGCGCGGAGCGAAGGCACAACTGGCGGAACTCACCGGTATGGAAGCCGAGTCGGTCTCTTCCTTCGAACGCACGGAGGACGACGGCTGGATGTTGCGGATCGAGGTCCTGGAACTGTCCAGGGTCCCCGACACCATGAGCCTTCTCGCGTCGTACGAAGTAACCCTCGACGCCTACGGAGCGCTCACCGGCTACCGGCGCGTACGCCGCTACGAGCGCGGCAGGGCAGACCGTTCATAGACACCCACACTAAGGAGGGCCGGTTCGCATGACCGTAGTCCCGGCACAGCAAGGTGGAGGCGGCGGCGGTACCAGCGGCCTCTACGACGTCCTGGAGCTCGTCCTCGACCGGGGGCTCGTCATCGACGCATTCATTCGTGTCTCCCTGGTCGGCATCGAGATCCTCAAGATCGACATCCGGGTCGTGGTCGCGAGCGTCGACACGTACCTGCGCTTCGCCGAGGCCTGTAACCGCCTCGACCTCGAAACCGGTGCCAACAAGAGCCCCGGACTGCCCGAGATCGTCGGTGAGGTCACCGAGTCCGGCGCCAAGGGCAAGTCGAAGGGCGCGCTGTCCGGCGCGGCCGAGACCATCTCGGACGCGTTCCAGCAGGCCCGCAGCGGTGGTGACGAGCAGTCCGAGCCGAAGCCGCGCGCCCGTCGCAGCACCACGTCCCGCCGGAAGGAGGAGCAGGAATGAGTACGTACGTCTACGGCATCGCACGCGGTAACCACCCCGTACTTCCCGAGCCGACGAACGGGGTCGGCGAACCGCCGATGCCCGTACGCGCCCTCAGGGCCGGCGAACTGACCGCGCTGGTGAGTGACGCGCCCGAGGACCTCAGGCCCAAGCGCCGGGACCTGCTGGCGCACCAGACCGTCCTCTCGGAGGCCGGCGCCGTGGGCGCCGTGCTGCCGATGCGCTTCGGGAGCCTGTCGGCCGACGACGAGTCGGTACGGACGGTGCTCGCCGAACGCGAGAAGCACTACCTGGAGCGGCTCGACGCGCTCGACAACCAGGTCGAGTACAACGTGAAGGCCACCCACGACGAGGAGGCCGTCCTCCACCAGGTGCTCGCGGACGACGCCGAACTGCGCACCCTCAACGAGGCCAACCGGGCGGCCGGCGGCGGCACCTACGAGCAGAAGCTGCGGCTCGGCGAACGCGTCGTGGCGGCCGTCCAGCAGCGCGAACAGCGCGACGGCGAACTGGTGCGCCAGGCCCTGGAGGGAGCGGCCGGAGCCGTCAGCCCCGGGCCGGAGAGCAGCGGCTGGCTGGCGAACGTCTCCTTCCTCGTCGACCGCGACCACACCGCGGACTTCGTGGAGACGGTGGACGCCCTGCGCAAGGAGCACCCCCATCTCGTGCTCCAGGTGAACGGTCCGCTGCCGCCCTACAGCTTCGTGGAGTGACGGGGCGATGGGCCTCCTGGGAGAGCTGTTTCTCCTTCCCCTGGCCCCTGTCCGCGGCACCTCATGGGTGCTGCGGCAGGTGGTCACGGAGGCGGAGCGGCAGTACTACGACCCGTCGGCCATCCAGCGCGAACTGTCAGCCCTGGAGCGTCAGCTCGAGGCCGGAGAGATCGACGAGGCCGAATTCGACCGCCGAGAGGACGAGCTCCTCGACCGGCTGGAGAAGAGGAACCCGACGACATGAACAACAGGCTGGCCATGGGCCTCGCGGTAGGCGCGGGATATCTGCTCGGGCGTACGAAGAAGGCGAAGCTCGCCTTCGGCATCGGCACGATGGTGATCGGCAAGAAGCTTCAGCTGAGCCCGCGCGCGCTCGCGGAGTTCGCCTCGTCGCAGTTGCAGAACAACCCGCAGTTCAAGGAGATCGGCGACCAGCTGCGCGAGGACATGCGGGGCGTCGGCAAGGCGGCGACGGGCGCGCTCGTGACGCGGCAGCTCAACGCGGTCGCAGACCGGCTGCACGACCGGACGCTGGGCGTGCAGGACCAGCTCTCGGGCGCGGTCCCCGACGACGTGTCTGACCGGCTGGACGACGAGCAGGACGCGCAGGACGAGCACGACGACGAGCAGGACGACGTGCGCGACGAAGAGCGCGACGACGAGCGGCGCGAACGCCGCAAGAAGACGGCGAGCGCCGCCAGGAAGACCGGCACGGGCGCCACGAAGAAGGCGCCGGCCAAGAAGACGGCTTCCGCGGCCAAGAAGACCGCCGCGAAGAAGACCGCCAGTGCCGCGAAGGGAGGCCGGAGCCGTGGCTGACACCAAGGGGCCCCAGAGCCTGCTGGGCGCGGACAACGAGGCCGCGCAGCGGCTGAAGGAAGAACTCCAGTCGTACCTCATGGCCCAGGCCGTACGGATGCTGACGGGCGCCGGTCGCAAGCTCGGCGAGAGCACCCTCAAGCTCAACGACATCGCGGAGGGCAAGAGCCCCGGATTCGCCAAACTGGCGAAGGAGGGCGGCCGCAAGCTCGCCGAGGGCAAGGGCCCGCTGCGGGGCGCGCTCGAAGTGGGCGCCTCCCACGTCAAGGACAATGTGATGGACGCGGTCAAGGGCCTGGGCGGCAAGGGCAAGAAGGGTGGCGGCGGCAGTAAGCCGGTCGTCATCATGGAGCACATCGACGTGGGCGTCCCGGTCCGTGAGGCGTACGACCAGTGGACCCAGTACCAGGACTTCTCCACCTTCGCGAAGGGCGTCAAGAGCGCCGGCGCCGCCGACGACACGACCTCCGACTGGAAACTCAAGGTCTTCTGGTCGAACCGCAGTTGGAAGGCGCACACCACCGAGCAGGTGCCTGACTCGAGGATCGCCTGGACGTCCGAGGGCGCCAAGGGCACCACGAAGGGCGTCGTCACCTTCCACGAGCTGGGCGAGAACCTCACACGGGTGCTGCTGGTCGTGGAGTACTACCCCAAGGGCCTGTTCGAGAAGACCGGCAACATCTGGCGCGCCCAGGGCCGCCGGACCCGCCTGGACCTGAAGCACTTCGCCCGGCACATCACGCTCAAGGGCGAGGCCGATGACGGCTGGCGAGGCGAGATACAGGACGGCGAGGTCGTGCGCAGCCACGAGGACGCGGTCGCGGAGGAGAGCGAAGAGCCGCAGGAAGAACCCGAGGGCGAGTACGAGGACGAGGAGTACGTCGACGAAGAGGGCGAGCCCGAATCCGAGCCCGAGGAAGACGAATACGTAGCGGAAGACGAAGAAGAGGGCGAAGAAGAGGAAGAGGACCCGGATGCACGCAAGCAGCGTGAATACGCGGACAGCGGAAGCCGGGACCGCTGATGACGACGCCGAACAGACTTCCCGATCCGTACGCCTCAAATGGAAGCGCGAATCTCGCCGACATTCTTGAGCGCGTACTGGACAAGGGAGTCGTCATCGCGGGAGATATCAAGATCAATCTCCTCGACATCGAACTTCTCACCATCAAGCTGCGTCTCATCGTCGCCTCCGTCGACAAGGCGAAGGAAATGGGCATCGACTGGTGGGAGGAGGACCCGTCCCTCTCCTCCGGCGCCCGTCGCCGTGAACTCGCCCAGGAGAACGAGCGGTTGCAGCGGCGCATCGCCGATCTGGAGGCGGCGCCCGCACTCGAAGAGCGCGAGGAAAACCAGGCATGAACGAACTGCGCTACGTCTACGCCGTCACCCGGCCCTTCGGCGGTGTCCTCCCCGAAGGCGTGAACGGCCTCGACGGTGAGCCGCCCCGGCTGCTGCACCACGGCGACCTCGTCGCCGTGGTCAGCCCGGTGCCGGCCGAGGACTTCGCCGAGGCGCCGCTCAAGGAGCACTTGGAGAACCTCGACTGGCTCACCGCCACGGCCCGCAACCACGAGGCCGTCGTCGGTGCCATGACCGCCGTCACCTGTCCCGTGCCGCTGCGCCTGGCCACCGTGTGCGTGGACGACAGCGGCGTACGCAGGCTGCTCGACGCGGGCCACGACCGCTTCGTACAGACACTGGAGCGGCTGGAAGGACGGGTCGAGTGGGGCGTAAAGGTGTACGCCGATCCCGAGCCGGACCCGGCCCCCGCCGCCGGGCCGGAACCGTCCGAGGCAACGCCCGCGCAAGCCGCCGCCCCCGCGACCGGGCGTGACTACTTGCGCCAACGCCTCAGCCGGCGGCAGGCGCGCGAGAGCGTCTGGGAGCGCGCCGACCTGCTGGCACGCGCGTTGCACGCGGAGCTCTGCGGGCGCGCGGAGGCCGCCGCCCTGCACCGCCCGCAGGATTCCCGGCTTTCCGAGGTGCCAGGGCAGAACGTCCTCAACGCGGCGTACCTGGTGTCGCGGGAGGACAGCGAGGATTTCGTGGCGGAGGTCGGCCGGCTCACGCCGGAGGACCGGGGCGTACGGGTGGAACTCACCGGGCCCTGGGCCCCGTACTCCTTCGCAGGGCAGTCGGAGCAGGCGGGGCAGCCAGGGCAGCCAGGGCAGTCAGGGCAAGCGGAGGCAGTCGGATGACGGCGCCGCCCGGCATCTCCGGCAACGGCCCCCTCGCCCAGCGCCAGCTCGCCCTCGTCGACCTGCTGGACCGGCTGCTGGCAGGCGGGGTCGTGATCACGGGCGATCTGACGCTCCGTATCGCGGATGTCGATCTCGTACGTGTCGACCTCAACGCCCTCATCAGCTCCGTCAACGTCAACGTGCCGTCCCCGTTCGAGGAGGAGGAGTTGCTGTGACCACCGAGGCCACCGAAGGACGCCGCCGTGTGGAACTCGACGCCGACACCGTCGAGCGCGATCTCGTCAAGCTCGTCCTGACGGTCGTGGAGCTGCTGCGTCAGCTGATGGAACGTCAGGCGCTGCGCCGGGTGGAGACCGGCGACCTCAGCGAGGAGCAGGAGGAGCGGATCGGTATGACGCTGATGCTCCTGGAGGACCGGATGGACGTGCTGCGCACCCGGTTCGGACTCGAACCCGAGGACCTCAATATCGACCTTGGCCCCTTGGGCCCGCTGCTGCCCAAAGGTGAGTAGAGGAAAAAGGAAACGGGAAAAAGAAAATGGGGCGGCGGCCCGAAGGCCGCCGCCCCTCTTATCTCGTCTTTTCTACCATCGGTACCAACGCGACCTGCCTCCCGAAGCCGAGGTGCTTCGCATCAGGAATCCCAGAAGCCAGATCACCAGCACCGCGATGGCGATCCACCAGAGGATCTTCACCGCGAATCCGGCGCCGAAGAGAATCAGGACGAGAAGAAGTACGAGCAGGATGGGAACCATTATTTATACCTCCTGACCTGCGAGTGCCCGAATTCCGTCCTCGTACACTGAATCACTGAGAGCTGATGTGACCCGAAAGTCCGACCGCAAAACCCGGAATACCGTCCTCGTGGCGCTCGCCGCCAACCTCGTCATCGCCGCCGCCAAGACAGTCGGCGGGCTCGCATCGGGTTCCCCCGCCCTGCTCTCCGAGGCCGCACACTCCGTCGCGGACAGCGTCAACGAAGTCTTCCTGCTCGCGTCCCTGAGCCGCAGCCGCCGCCCGGCGGACGGGAAGCACCCCTTCGGATACGGCAAGGAGCGCTACTTCTGGGCCCTGCTCGCCGCCGTCGGCATCTTCGTCATGGGCGGCTGCTTCTCCTTCTTCCAGGGTTTCGAAGCGCTCGGCGGAGCCAACGGCAAGGAGACGTACACCGGTTACGTCGCCGGGCTCGCCGTCCTGGGTGTCGCCCTCCTCGCCGAGGGCACCTCCCTGGCCCGTGCCCTCTTCCAGGCGCGCCGCCAGCCGGGCGCCGGACTGGGCCAGGACCCGGCCCTGCGCACGGTCGTCGCGGAGGACGGCACCGCAGTCGTCGGCGTGCTCCTCGCGGCGGCCGGCATGGGGCTCCACATGGTGACCGGCAACGGCGTCTACGAGGCCGTCGCGTCGTTCTCCATCGGCCTGCTGCTCGGGTACGTCGCCTACCGGCTCGGCCGGGACGCCAGGGCCCAGCTCATAGGAGAGGCCGCCGACCCCGGGCTGCGCGCGGACATCCGCGCGCTCATCGAGGCCCAGCCGGAGATCGACAACGTCGCCGAGCTGCTGACGATGCAGCTCGGGCTCGACTCGCTCCTGGTGGCGGCCCGCGTCGACCTGATGCCGGGGCTGGACAGCGAGGAGGTGGAACTCGTCTGCGTACGCATCAAAGGCTCCGTGAAAAAGACCTGGCCGCGAGCCGACCAGGTCTTTCTCGACGTCACCGAGGCCCCTTCGAAGGCCCCGGTCTCTACAGGGGAAGCGGACGGTAAACGGTGAGCGCTTCGTCCGCCTTGTCGATGACGAACTCCCTGGGGGCCTGGGCCACTTCGCCGTCGTACGCCAGCAGCGTTCCCGGCTCCAGCCCCGAGATCCACACCCGGCGCAGCCGTTGCGCCGCGTGCACGGGGGAGCGGCTCAGCGGACCCGCGAGAGCCGCTGCCAGAAGCCGCAGGCCGGGCAGCCGCCCGCCGTGCACCACGCGTACGTCGAGGAGCCCGTCGGCCAGGTTGTGACGCCGGCCGGGGGTCGGGCCGAAGCGCTGGTACATGCCGTTGCCCGCGAACAGCATCCACAGCGCGCGCCGACGCCCCTTGTGCTCCCCGATGTCGGCCTCCAGCGGCCGCTCGCCGCGCAGCACTTCCGCCGCCGCCAGCACACCGGCGGGCCAGCCGCCGATGCGCGGGGCCCAGTGTTCCCTGATCCGTACCAGCTCGGGATAGACGCCCAGGCTGAAGGTGTTGAGGAAATGGCCCGGCTCGCCACCGGGGCCCGGACCCGGTGTGAACCGGCCCAGGTCCACCTTGACCGCGTCGCCGGAGGTCAGCGCCCGGCAGGTGTCGGCGACTTCCTCGATGCCCAGGTCGTACGCGAAATGATTGAGCGTGCCGCCGGGGAACACGGCGAGCGGGACCTGATGGCGAGTGGCGACGACCGCGGCCTGGTTGACCGTGCCGTCGCCGCCGCAGATTCCGAGCGCCCGGCCCTGCTGCGCCGCCTTCTCCAGCTCGGCCGACAGTTCGTCGGGCTCGCACTCCACGACCTCGGCGCGCGGCAGCGCGTCCCGTACCAGCGCCACCTTGGCCGCGGCGGAACCCGACTGCTTGTTGACGACGACGATCAGGCCCTGGCCACCGGGCAGCGCCGGCGCTTCGGTGTACGGCCGCCCGGGCGCCGGGATCTGCGCCCGCGTCGGTACGAGCCCGCGCACAGCGAAGGCCGCGCCGACCCCCAGGGCCGCGCCGACCAGTACATCGCTCGGATAGTGCGCGCCCGTATAGATGCGGGAGAAGGCGACCGACGCGGCGACCGGCGCCACGACCGCGCCCCACCCCTTGGACTCCAGCGCCACACCCGTCGCGAAGGCCGCGGCGGAGGCGGAGTGCCCGGAGGGAAAGGAGGTCGTGATCGGCTGGCGCTTGAGCTGCCGGATCAGCGGTACCGCGTCCAGGACGGGCCTGACCCGGCGCACCGAACGCTTCCCCACGGTGTTGACGGCGAGGGAGGCCAGCGCGAGAGAGGCGACCCCGCGCACGGCGGCCCGGCGGGCGCGGGTGCTGCTGCCGAGGGCCGCTATTCCGGCGGCCGTACCGAACCACAGCACACCGTGGTTCGCGCCGTGGCTGAGGCGCGGCAGGACCCGGTCGCCGCCCGGCCAGTGGTGGGTCGCCACACCGTGGAAGAGCGCCCGGTCACGGGCGCTCAACCAGGCGGCGATCCGCCCCGGTGCGCGGGGCGGGACATGCGCATGCGGTGAAAACGCAGAAGACATGGCACGCGAGTACCCGGCGCGAGCCGTTCCGAATCCAGCGGCACGCCGGGACGGCCGCGTCAGGGAACCGGGGCTCCGCCCCGGGGACCCCGGTCCGCAAACGCCGGACGGGCCGGATCCGGGGGCGGCTCCAGGGACGGGACGGCCTGCCCAGACCCGGCCCTTGGACCCCGGGTTACGTTCCGTCCGGTCGTGCCCAGCGCAGCAGCGCGCCCGAGCCACCCGCAGGGCCCGTTCCCGGGGCGCTGTCGCCGTCCGCCGGGACCCGGATCGCCTCGGCGCCGGTCATGGCGGCCGAGCGCAGCAGTGCGTCGTCCGCGCGGGCGGTGCGCGGCTCCTGCTCGCCCGGATAACGCGCGTCCGTACGGCGTACCGCCAGCTGGTCGGGCTCCTCGCCCACCCACACCTCGCGGCCGGCGTCCGGCCCTTCGGGGTCCACCAGCAGTTCCGAGATCCGATGCTCGCGCGCCGCGTCCACGAGCGCCGGCACCCCTTCGGCCGCGGCGACGATCCCGCCGTCCGCCGACGGGTTGCGCGCCGCGCGGAAGCGTTCCAGCTCGGCGGCGGCCCGCCCGCGCGCGTGCTCCTGCCTGGCCCGTTCCACGTCCTCGTCCAGCAGGCGGGAGTCCGCCCCGGCCGACCGGCCGCCGTGGTCCGTCTCGACCGTCATCGGCCGAAGCCGCCGCGGAAGCGCGTCATGTACGGCGCGACGCTCGCGCTCGTCACCGGCCAGTCCTCACCGTGGACCTGTCCGGCGGGACGGCTGCCGAGGGTGGTGTGCAGCTCGAAGTCGGCGCCCTTGCGGTCGATGCCGGATGCCCACGCGCCGGGACGTTCGTACAGTGGGGTGAGGAATGAGAGGTCCATTGCTCCCTCCGGGATGTCTGGTAGGACGTGCACGGCGAGTACCCGAAGGTGAACCATGAACACCATCGACTCGAACCTGAACCCGCTCCTCACGCGCCACAGCGAAGCGCTCGCCCTCTTCGGCGGCCACGTGCACGCCGTACGCGCGAACCAGTGGCAGGCACCGACCCCCTGCACCGACTGGTCGGTGCGCGACCTCGTCAACCATCTGACGGTGGAACAGCTGTGGGTGCCCCCGCTGGTGACCGAGCGGCGCGCGACCGGGGACGGCGCCGACGGCGCCCTCGGCTTCGACCCCGAAGGCGACGTGCTCGGCGACGACCCGGTGGCGGTCTGGGACCGCTCGGCGGCGGCCGCACGTGAGGCGTTCACGGCGCCCGGGGCGCTGGAGCGGACGGTACAGCTGTCGTACGGGGAGACACCGTGCACGGCGTACTGCGCGCAGATGGTGGCCGACCTGGTGGTGCACGCGTGGGACCTGGCGCGGGCGATCGGCGCCGACGAACGGCTGCCCGACGACCTGGTGAACTTCGCGGTGCGTGAAGTGGGGCCGTACTCCGCCGAACTGGAGAAGAGCGGTCTGTTCGCCGCTCCGGTGGAACCGCCCGCCGGAGCCGACGTACAGACCAAGCTGCTCTCTCTGCTCGGGCGCCGCGTCTAGCGCTTGGAGGAGGCCCGCGCGAACTCCTCGGTGAAGGTCGCACAGAACGCCTTGAGGTCGTCCGGCTTGCGGCTGGTGATCAGCGTGGCCGGGGTCGCGTCACAGACCTTCACCTGTTCGTCGACCCAGGTGCCGCCGGCGTTGCGGATGTCCGTACGCAGACTGGGCCACGAGGTCAGGGTCCTGCCGCGCACGGCATCCGCCTCGATCAGCGTCCAGGGGCCGTGACAGATGGACGCGACCGGCTTGCCCGCGTCGAAGAAGGCGCGTACGAACGCCACGGCCTTCTCGTCCATCCGCAGGAAGTCGGGGTTGGCGACGCCGCCGGGGAGTACCAGGCCGCCGTACTCCTCGGCCGACGCGTCGCCGACCACCTGATCGACGGGGAAGGTGTCCGCCTTGTCGAGGTGGTTGAAGGCCTGGATTTCACCCGGCTTCGTGGAGATCAGCCGGGGCGTGTCACCCGTGTCGGTCACCGCCTGCCAGGGCTCGGTGAGTTCGACCTGCTCGACGCCCTCCGGCGCCACGAGAAACGCGATCCGCATTGTGCTCCTTCCCTCGAACTGCGTGTGGTGCTGTCGTGTCGATGTCAGGCGACGGTGCCCGGGCCCGCGCTGGGTGCCGCCCGGCTGATGTCGGCCAGCGCCGACTGCGGGTCCTGGAACTCCGCGAGGTCCCCGATGCTCACCACGCCGAGCGGGCGGCCGTCCTCGACGACCGGGAGCCGCCTGATCGCGTGCTGCCGCATCAGGGCGACCGCCGTCGACACCTCGTCGTCCGGACCGACGCACACCGGCGCCGGCGTGCACACGGACTGGGCGTTGACCGTGAGGGGGTCGACGCCGTCCGCGACCGCGCGCAACGCGATGTCCCGGTCGGTGAGTACACCGATCAGCTGGTTGTCCTGCGCGACCAGCACATCACCGATGTCCTGCGCGCGCATCAGCTGCGCCGCTTCCACGAGCGAGGCGTCGGGCCGTACGGCCGCGACGCCTGCCGTCATCACTTCCCTCACGAACTGGGCCATGGCTGTCCGTCTCATCTCTTACTCGCGCTGTCGGCTACCGGCGCGGGTACCCGTGGCGGGAGTGGCAAACATCAAACATCCGCCGGCCAGTGGCGTTTGGGTCCGGCCGGACGGGGGACCCGGTGCGTGGCTGAGCGGCCACTTGGGAAAAAGGGATGAGTCTCCGGGCGCGTTCCCGCACCGCTTCGAACGGCGGCGGCGCGGGACGCGCCCGGAGTGTTCGGTTTCGGGGGTTTGCGCACCGCCGTGCTGGTGACCCGGCCCACAGGCCGTCCCAAGGAAGGACAAGGCCATGGTGGGCTTAACCGTCCTGATCCCGGTACTCATTCCGGTTCTCATGCTGGGCGTGATCATCGCGCTCGGCCGCTACGAAGAATTCATACTGCCGACGCCGACGGAGGCGAAGGGCAGTCGCCCTCGCAACCGCCATCGCCGGACAGGCTCGCCGGGCTCGGTGGCGAGCCCGTCCGGCGACTGACCGCCCCGGCCAGGGGCGGCGGAGCCTCAGTCGTCCGCGCCCGGCCTGGGGCTGCCCGGCAGGAACTCCTGGAGCTTCGACTTCAGGCCCTGCTTCATCACCGCCGCCCCGTCCGCGTCGCCCTTCAGCAGCGCCGAGGCCATCGACTCGATCTGGTCCCACGTCGCGTGCGGCGGGATCGGCGGCACCGACGGATCGGTGACGAAGTCCAGTACGACAGGGCCATCCGCCGCGAGCGCGGCCCGCCACGCGCCCTCGACCTCCTCGGGCTTCTCCACCCGGATCCCGGTGAGGCCGATCGACTCGGCGAACGCCGCGTACGACACATCGGGAATCGACTGCGACGGCAGGAAGGACGGGGCGCCGCCCATCGCGCGCAGCTCCCAGGTCACCTGGTTCAGGTCCTGGTTGTTCCAGACGGCGACGACCAGCCGCGGGTCCTCCCACAGATGGCGGTACTTCGCGACCGAGATCAGCTCCGCCATGCCGTTCATCTGCATCGCCCCGTCACCGACGAGCGCGATCGCCGGACGGTTCGGGTGCGCGAACTTCGCCCCGATCGCGTACGGCACACCGCACCCCATCGTGGCCAGCGTCCCCGACAGCGACGCCCGCATGTCGCCGCGCAGCCGCACATGGCGCGCGAACCAGTTGGTCGCCGACCCCGAGTCGGCCGTCACCATCGCGTGGTCGGGCAGCAGTGGTGAGAGCTGCGCCGCCACGTACTCCGGGTTGACCGGGTCGGCGGACAGGGCGGCCCGCCGCTCCATGATCTCCGTCCACCGCTCGACGCCCGCACAGATCTCGTCGAACCAGTCCCGCGATTCCTGACGCCGCAGCAACGGGATCAGCTCGCGCAGCGTCGCCCGCGCGTCGCCGACCAGGTTCACCTCGTACGGGTAGCGCATCCCGATCATGTGCGGATCGATGTCGATCTGCACGGCCCGCGCCTTGCCGAACTCGGGCAGGAACTGGGCGTACGGGAAGCTGGAGCCGATCGTCAGGAGCGTGTCGCAGTCCCGCATCATCTCGTACGACGGACGGGTGCCCAGCAGCCCGATGGAGCCCGTGACGTACGGCAGCTCGTCGGACAGCACGTCCTTGCCGAGCAGCGCCTTCGCGACCCCGGCCCCCAGCAGCTCCGCGATCTCCGAGACCTCGGCGCGCGCCCCCGCCGCGCCCTGACCGGCCAGGATCGCCACCTTGTCACCGGCGTTGAGCACATCGGCCGCCCGCCGCAGCGCGTCCGGCGACGGCATCGCCGTCCAGCTGCTGCGGTCCAGGCTGGAGGGGATCATCTTGAAGGCGTGCGGCGGCGGTGTGTACTCCAGCTCCTGCACGTCCGCCGGCACGATGATCGCGGTGGGACAGCGCCGGGCGTACGCCGTACGGATCGCGCGGTCCAGTACGTTCGGCAGCTGCTCCGGCACGGTCACCGTCTCGACGAAGTCGGAGGCGACGTCCTTGAACAGCGAATGCAGATCGACTTCCTGCTGGTACGCGCCGCCCATCGCGCTGCGCGCGGTCTGCCCGACGATGGCCACCACCGGCACATGGTCGAGCTTGGCGTCGTACAGGCCGTTCAGGAGGTGGATCGCGCCGGGCCCGGAGGTCGCGACGCACACGCCGAGCCGGTTGCCGAACTTCGCGTACCCGACCGCCTCGAACGCGGACATCTCCTCGTGCCGGGACTGGATGAAGCGCGGCTGGTCGTCGGCGCGGCCCCAGGCCGCCAGCAGTCCGTTGATGCCGTCACCCGGATAGCCGAAGACGCACTCGACTCCCCACTCGCGCAGGCGCGACAGGATCCGGTCGGCGACGTCGGTGCTCATATGAGGGCCTCCTACAGGGGCGGTGCGTGCGGTGCGTGCGGTGCGTGCGGATGAAAAGCAGCACTCTGCCGAGTACCAGGGACGCGGTCACGGAAACCGGTCGCCCGCGAAACCTGACCCGTTTGCCGTGGACAAGCCGGGGCACGTGCACCATGTGCTTCGGACCGGAGGCACGTCCGTGGGAGCGGCAGTCTTGCGCTCCGGGCGTGTCGCGTCCGGAAGCCCCGGTAGCCCTCCCCGCGGTGACAACCGTCCGAAACGTCTGCACCGTTCAGGGAGTTGCAACGAAGATGCGTACCACCACAGTCCGCAGGACGCACCCGCACCATGACGCCCCCGACACCACCGAGGCCTTCCGCCGCCTGTGCGCCATGCCCGAGGGCGAAGAGCGGGACGCCGTACGTCAGGAGATCGTGAACGCCTGGCTGCCGATGGCCGACCGTCTCGCGGGCCGGTTCCGCAACCGCGGCGAGGCCATCGAGGACCTGCGCCAGGTGGCCGCGCTCGGCCTGGTCAAGGCGGTCGACCGGTACGACCCGGACCACGGCTCGGCCTTCGAGAGCTACGCGGTGCCGACCATCACCGGCGAGATCAAGCGCCACTTCCGCGACCACATGTGGACCCTCCACGTGCCGCGCCGCGTCCAGGACCTCCGTAACCGCGTCCGCGCCGCCAGTCAGGAGCTGTCAGCGACCGTGTCGGGCCCGGCCCCCACGGTCGCGGAGATCGCCGCGAAGGCGGGCATGACCGAGGAGGAGGCCCGCACCGGGCTTGAGGCGCTCGACTCCTTCACCGCGCTGTCTCTCGACGCCCAGCTGCCCGGTACGGGCGACGGATACTCACTCAGCGACGCCCTCGGCGGTCCCGACGGCGCACTCGACGTCGTCGTCGACCGCGAGTCCGTCAAGCCGGCCCTGAACAGGCTCCCCGACCGTGAGAAGAAGATCCTCTACATGCGCTTCTTCCGCGACATGACGCAGAGCAGCATCGCCGAGGACCTCGGTCTCTCGCAGATGCACGTCTCCCGGCTGATCAGCCGCTGCTGTACCCGCCTGCGGGACGAGGCCCTGCGCGACGAGGCACTGCGGGACGCCGCATAGCGAGCGCCGCATGGCGCGACATCAGGTCCATGGCCTGGCCCTCCGCCATGGAGAACGCCCGCCGGGTGCCCGTACGGAACAGGGTCAGCACCCCCTGTACGGGCCCGGTGGACCCGTCGTCGCCCGGCGCTGTCAGGGGCACGCACAGCAGTGAGGTGACATCCGCCCGTACGAGGAACGGATCGCCCGCCGCGTCGTGACCGAAGCCGTCCGTGTCCTCCGGCCGCACCTGGAGGGTCGCGGACCCGCCACGGGCCGCCTCCATCACCAGCGGGCAGTCGGCCGGGTCCTGCCCGGCGAGCGCCTGGACCAGCGCCTCGTCGCCCGTGCCGCCGGGCCCGAGCACCAGGGTGCGCTTGAGCGGCTTGCCGGCGACCGTGTCGGCGACCACCCAGTCGGCGAATCGTTCGTGCAGCACCCGCGCCGCGCCCACCAGGGCGGCCTCCTGGTCCCCGGGCGCGACGGACAGCAGCTCGGTCGTCATCGCGTCGACCAGGTCCAGGCGCTCCGTGTGCCGGGTCGTCTCGACAAGGTCCGGCAGCGCGGGGCGCCGCCGGCCGGCCGCGACGGCCCCCCCGGACCGCGGCTTTCCGTCCGGGGGAGCCGCGTCGGTGGAGACTCCGGGCTGGAAGACGACGAGCACCGCCGGATGCGGTTCGTCCGGCGGGCGCAGCGCGGTCAGGGTGGCCAGCAGCCGTTCGTCCGGCCGCTGCTGGAGGTGGACGGTCAAGCTCCGGTCGCCCTCGCCGCGTGCCACGGCCGCGGCCTGCGAGCGGAACCCGGCCCGGTCCCCGGGGCTCAGGAGCGCCGCCAGCGGGCGCCCCGTCGCATATCCGGCGCGTACGCCGGTGAGTCCCGTCGCGGCGAAGTTCATCCGCCGTACGACGGTCTCCCTGTCCACCAGGGCGACCGGCACCGGCAGCCGCTGGAACAGGGCCTTGAGTAGCTGCCGCTCCTGTCGCTCCTGCCGGTCGGGGGAGGAGGCGTGCGGAGCGGCTGCCTTCAGCTGCTCGTACTGGGGCCACAACGTGTCGGCCACGTGGCGGAGTTCGAAGAGAGCCGCGTCCAGGACGGCGAGGTGCTCGTCCGGCGGCAGCGCGCGCGCTGCTTTCAGCTCACCGACCCGTCTGACGAAATCCGCCAGTTCCGCGCCGAAGTCGTCCGTCTGCGTCATACGAGAAAGCTAACGGGTCCAGCGGTTTTGCGGACCGGGTGGCGGGAAGCCGCAAAAGGAAGGAAGGACGCCGCCATGTTGCCCGAGCAGGAAGTCCAGCGACTGGAGCCCGATTCCGCGGTGCGCAGGCTCTCCGAGCTGGCGCAGCAGTCCGCACGCTGCGCCCCCGCCAGCTGCGGCGCCGTGGCGACGATCGCCGACGGCGGCACGGAGCGGCGCACCACGGCGACCCATCCCGACCTGGCCGCGCTCGCCTCGGTCCAGCTCGCCATGGGGGACGGGCCGATCCCGGCCGCCCTGGACAGTGGCGAGCCCGTGGACGCGGAAGACCTGCTGAACGAGGAGCGATGGCCGCAGTACCGGGCTCTGGCGCTTGATTCCGGCGTACGGGCCAGCGTGACCATCCCGTTCTGCCGGACCGGCATCGAGGTCACCGTCAGCCTTTACAGTTTCCGCCCCGGCTCCCTGGAGCGCGCGGCGTACGGCCCGGTGGGCGTTCTCGGCGAGCAGGCGACGGCGGGCCTGGTCCGTGACCGGCGTTACCGCCAGGCCCTCGCCGAGGTCGACCAGCTGGAGACGGCGCTGCGCTCGCGCGCCGCCATTGACCAGGCCAGCGGCATCGTCATGCATGTGCTGGGCTGCGACAGCGGCGAGGCGTTCGCGGTGCTCCGGCAGATGTCGCAGCGGTCGAACCGCAAGCTGGCGGATGTCGCGGAGGCGGTCGTCGAGGGCAAGGGGAGTGGCCTGGAAAGCACTCTGGCCCGGCTCGCTGCGCACCCCTAGGATCCCCCTCCCTGTCTCCCGACGTGCGAGGAGTTCCGCGATGAGCGCTGCGACGACCTCTGGGCCCCACCGCTCAGGACCGGGCGGGGTGGTCCGCCGCGACCTGCTGAAACTGCTCGCGGCGGCGCCGGTCGGGGTGCAGTGGGCCGCCGCGTCGCCCGCCGCCGCGTCGCCCGGTGGAGCAGCACCCTCCGAGGTCCCTTCCGCTTCGGCTCCGGGCATCGTCAAGCCGCTGCCGCCCGAGTTCTTCGTCATCCGCGGCACCAACGCCGAGACCAACGTCGGCGCCTTCGCCGGGACCGGCCGGCTGACCCCCGCCGACCGTTTCTTCGTACGCAACCACACCTCCACCCCGCGGCTCGGCGAGTCGGCCTGGAGGCTGACCGTGTGGGGCAGCGGGCTGCGCGGCGGCCCGGTCGACTTCACGTACGGGCAACTGCGCTCCCTGCCCTCCGTGACCCGCACCGCCTTCCTCGAATGCGCGGGAAACGGCCGCGACTACTTCGCCACGCAGCAGGGCCGGCCCGTCACCGGCACCCCCTGGACCCTCGGCGCGATCGGTGTCGCGCGCTGGCGCGGGGTGCGGCTCGCCGACGTACTGCGGCGCGCCGGGATCGGTGACCGCGCGGTCGCCGTGATGCCGCGCGGCCTGGACGACGAGTTCGTCGCCGGGGGCGTCGGCCTCGGCAGGCCGCGCAGGCCCCTGCCGGTGGCCAAGGCGATGGACGACGTGATCCTCGCGTACGAGATGAACGGCGAGCCGCTGCCGTACGACCACGGTTTTCCGGTACGCGTCGTCGCGCCGTCCTGGGTCGGGATCGCGTCCATCAAGTGGCTCGGGGACATCGAAGTCAGCGATACGCCGCTGTCGTCGCCGTGGACCACGCAGTTCTACCGGCTGTTCGGCGAGGCGTACCCGCCGCAGGGCAGTGCTCCGCTCACCCGCCAGACGATCAAGAGCACCTTCGAGTTCCCGCCGGGCACCGACTTCGAGGCGGGCCGGACCCATCACCTGACCGGTCGCTCCTGGTCGGCTGCGGCGGCCGTGCGCAAGGTGGAGGTCAGTACGGACGGGGGCGCGCACTGGCGCCCGGCGAAGCTGCGTGACACCCCGCACCGGGACAGCTGGGTGCGCTGGTCGGCCGACTGGCGCCCGCGGCGCGTCGGCCCCGCCGAACTGCTGGCCCGCGCGACGGACACGGCGGGCAACACCCAGCCGGCCACCTCGGCGCACAACACGCAGGGCTACCTCTTCGACGCGGTCGTGCGGCACGGGGTCACCGTGCGGTGAGCGGAGCGGGCCGCGTCCGGCGCCGGGGCACCCTGCGCCTGGGCTGCGCCCCGGACCCTGCGCCCTGGGGCTGAGCCCCCGCGCCCTGCGGCTGCGCTCCTGGCCCCGGACGCCCTTCGGGCATGTCCTCAATCGCCGGACGGGCTGAGTTTTGCCGGCTTGCGCCGGATCTACGGTGCGGGCCGCCTCGGCCGAGACCGCGCCCGCTCGGGCGGAATAGAGCCTGCCCGGCGGTGGGGGACGGGGTGCGAGGCGGATGGTGGCAGGCCGGAGGTCGCTTGCCGGGTGTTGGTCGGGGCGGCGATGTGGGCTCGTCGCGGGTGAAAAGTGTGGCCGGCCGACGTTTGAGGACGGGGGCTGGGGCGGGGGCCCGGGCGGGTCGGCGTAGGGCGGAGGTTGGCTGGGGAGGCCGTTGGTCCCGGCGGCGGGTGTGGGCCTTGTCGTGGGCGGAAACGAGCCCGGCCGGTGATTGAGGGCCGGGGGCCGGGGCAGAGCTTCGGGCGGGGGCCGCCCCACAAGCGCCCCACTGGAACCACCCGTATAACCGTATACAGGGCGAGCGATCGGCGTGGAGGTGACCGCATGCAGCGGACGGTCGAGGAAGGGCGCGGACCCGTCCGGTACGGGCCGGCTGCCCCCGGTCCCGGCCTGCCCGTGCTGCCGGAGCTGACCGCCGTCCTCGCCGCGGCCGCAGGGCGCACCCATGCCGAGCCCCCCGGCGGGGGCCCCGCCCTGCGCGGGGCCGCCGCCGCGTACTGGTGGCGGCGCGGGCTGCAGGCCGAGGCGCGGTGCGTGGCGGTCGCCTCCGGCGCCCAGCCGCTGCTGTTCGCGCTGATGGCCGCCGTCGGCGGCGACGTCCTGCTGCCGCGGCCCTGCCCCGCCTGGTGGGTGCCGCAGGCCACGATGCTCGGCCGCGGCGCCTACCACGTGCCCACGCCGGCCGAGTGTGGGGGTGTGACCGATCCGTTCGCGCTGCTCGAGACCGTGCGACGGGTACGCGACGAGGGCGGCGACCCGCGCCTCCTGCTGCTCTGCGTCCCCGACGACCCGACCGCCACCGTCGCCCCGCCCGAACTCGTCCACGAGGTCTGCGAGGCGGCGGTCTCCGAGGGCCTGCACATCATCAGCGACGAGACCTGGGGCGACACACTCCACCGGCCGCAGGAGACGGTGTTCGTCAGCCCCGCCGAGATGTTCCCTGGCCAGGTGACCGTCCTCGCCGACCTGGCGGGGGCGTACACCCCCGCGAGCTGGCCCGCCGCCGTGGCCCGTTGCCCCCTCACCGCGCCCGGCGCCGCCCTGCACGCCAGGACCCTCGACCTGCTGACCGCGATCGGCGCCGTCGTCGCCGGGCCCGTCGCCGAGGCGGCGACGTACGCGCTCGGCGAGCCCGAGCCGGTCGCCGTCCGGCTCCGCACCGCCGCCGCGCTGCACGCGCGCGTGGCCGCCGCCGCGCACCGCGCGGTCCTCGCCTCCGGCGCGCTCGCCCGCCCGCCGCAGGCCGGCCGTCACCTGTACGCCGACCTCGGACCGCTGCGCGTCGGCCTCGCCGCCCGCGAGGTGACCGACTCCATGGACCTGGAGGAGTACCTGAGCGCACGGCTCGGCGCCCCCGCCCCCGGCGGACACCGGTTCGGCGACGAAATGGGCGCGCTGCGCGTACGGATCGCGACCGCCCCGCTGCTCGGGGCAACCCCGGAGCAGCGTCTGGAGTCCCTCACGTCAGCACAGCCCCTGGAATTGCCGCATGTGGCCCGAGCGTTGAGCACGCTCGCACTGGCCTTCGACGAACTTCGCTGACCCCAAGCCGGCTTACGCCCCCGAACGGAGCGCCCTCGATGACGGAGACGCAAGCGCAGACCGAGCAGCAGACCGAGCAGCAGGCGGAACTCTCCCTCGTCGGCCCCGGCACGCTCTCTCCGCCCCGCCCCCTGGGCGAAATCCGCACCTGGCCCCGGTCGTTCGTCGACCGTCTCACCACCCCGTTGCCCGGCCTCAAGGCTTTTGCCAGGCTTGCCCGCGAGGGCGCCCTGCGCCCGGGGCCCGAAGGGCTGCGGGACATCGCGCTGGTGCCGTACGAGCCGGGCCCGCTGCCCGCCGCCGACGTCTCCACTCTCGCCGTCACCTGGGCGGGCCACGCCAGTTGGGTCGTACGCATAGGCGGGCTCACCGTCCTCACCGACCCCGTCTGGTCGCAGAAGATCCTCGGTACGCCCGCCCGCGTCACGCCGGTCGGCGTCCGCTGGGAGGATCTGCCGCAGATCGACGCCGTGGTCATCAGCCACAACCACTACGACCACCTGGACGCCCCCACCCTCAAGCGGCTCCCACATGACACCCCGCTCTTCGTCCCGGCCGGCCTGGCCCGCTGGTGCCGGCGCCGGGGCTTCACCCGGGTCACCGAGCTCGACTGGTGGGAGGGCGCCGAACTGGGAGGTGTCCGCTTCGACTTCGTCCCCGCCCACCACTGGAGCAAGCGCTCCCTCACCGACACCTGCCGCTCGCTGTGGGGCGGTTGGGTGCTCAGCGACCAACAGGGCGAAGGACAGCGGTTGTACTTCGCGGGCGACACCGGTTACGGCCACTGGTTCAAGGAGATCGGCGCCCGCTTCCCCGGCATCGACCTCGCGCTGCTGCCCATCGGCGCGTACGATCCGCGCTGGTGGCTCAGCGACGTACACGCGGACCCGGAAGAGGCCGTGCAGGCGTGCGAGGACCTCGGCGCGGCGCGCATGGCGCCCATGCACTGGGGCACTTTCGTACTCTCCGCCGAGCCGGTCCTGGAGCCGTTGGCGCGGGTGCGGGAGGCCTGGCAGGCGGCGGGCCGGACACGCGAGCGGCTGTGGGACCTCCCGATCGGCGGCTCGCGCGTCCTGAGCCCGTAGCGGCGGGGCGGCATACCCTGCGGGGTTGCCGCCGCGCGGCGGAGCCGGGCAGCGCTAAGCGCCCCGCACCCGGCGCCACACCGCCGGCGCCCCGCTGATCACCAGCGTCAGCGCCACCGCCGCGACCACTCCCTGCCAGGGCTCGGGAAAGAGCGAGCCGCCGAGGATGCCGATGAGCTGGTACGCCGCCGCCCAGGCCAGACACGCGGGTACGTCGCCCCGGGCGAACCGGCGCATCGGCATCCGCGAGAGCAGGCACGCCAGCATCACCGGAATCCGGCCCGCCGGGACGAGCCGCGAAAGCACCAGGACCTGCGACCTGTGCTCGTGGAGTTTGCGCCGCGCCTGCTCGAGACGGTCCGGTGCTGCCCGGCCGCGCAGCGCCTCCAGCCAGCGCGAGCCGTTCTTCGAGCGGACCCCGCGCAGGCCGAGCCAGTACAGACCCAGG
Source organism: Streptomyces sp. TRD_SC_5 (assembly GCF_056836825.1). Lineage (NCBI taxonomy): Bacteria > Bacillati > Actinomycetota > Actinomycetes > Kitasatosporales > Streptomycetaceae > Streptomyces > Streptomyces sp. TRD_SC_5. The sequence continues at coordinate 6,216,092 of NZ_JBWZZS010000001.1, forward strand.
TCGCCCAGGAACGCGGCGGACGCCGCCAGCGCGAAGACGACCAGCAGCGCGAACGGGTCGCTGTGGTGGAAGGCCACCACGGCAGCCGTGCTCACCAGCGCTCCGGTCGGAACCACCGGCACCAGCGAGCCCAGCAGCACCAGCAGGAACAGCGCCGGATAGCCGACCGCCTGCTGGGTCGACTCCGGTGGCACCTGGCCCACCTGGCCCACCGGGCTCGCCTGGCCCACCGGGCCCAGCTGACCCACCACCACCTGCGCCGTCTCGATCAGGGCGGCCCGGATCACCGGCGCGCCTCCGGCCGGACACTCTCGCCGTGTCCGAGCCGGTGCACCACGACCTCCGGCGCGAGCCGCGCCGCGTGCCGTACGAACTCGTCGCCCGGCGAATGGAACTCGTGCGGCCTGATCCCGTCCATCCCGATCGGCCAGTACGTCCCGTAGTGCACCGGCACGGCCGCGCGTGGCGCGATCCGCGCGAGCGCCTGCGCCGCCCGGCGCGCGTCCAGATGCCCGTGCCCCAGGAAGGGCCCCCAGCCGCCGACCGGCAGCAGGGCCACGTCGACGAGCCCCACGACCTCGGCCATGTCGTCGAAGAGCCCGGTGTCCCCGGCGAAGTACGTACGCGCCTCACCGGTGACGACGTAGCCGAGCGCGGGGGCGTGGTGCGGCCCGAACGGCAGCCGCCGCCCGTCGTGCAGCGCCGGAACCGCCCGTACGACCAGATCCCGCACCCGTATCTCGTCGCCCGGCTCCACCTCGGTGACACGCAGCCCCTGCCCGGCGAGCCTGCGCAGGCCGGGCACGGCCCGCACGGCGCCGCGCGGCACGATCAGTACGGTGCCGGGCGCGAGGCGCTCCAGTGACGGCAGATGCAGATGGTCGCTGTGCAGGTGCGAGACCAGCACCGCGTCGGCTTCGGCGGCCTCGGGCGGCGGCAGCGCGCCGCGCCTGCGGCGCAGATGCGCGAGGCGCCGCGCGAAGAGGGGGTCGGTCAGCACCCGGGCCCCCGAGTCCGCGACGGTGCAGGTGGCATGACCCCACCAGGTGATCTCCACCGCCACGAATGGCCTCCTCGTCAGTCACCGCCGGCCCCCGCCAGGGATGTCTTTCCCTTACGAGCGTAGGCGCTACCGGCCCAGCCGATCGGAAATGCGCTTGTGCGTACGTGAAGAGACCGAGACTGCTCCCCCCTGATCCCCGTTACACGAGCGGAGTAGGGTCTGCGCCGACAGCCGGCGCTCGCGGGGGGACTGGTCATGGACGAGGTACGAGTGGCGGTCATCGCCAGCCTGACTCCGCTCGAGGAGCTCGACAGCGATCCGTTCCTGGTGGACACCCGCAGTCAGCAGGCGATGTGCGCGCGCTGGGCCGCCGACAAGGGTTACGTCGTCACACGGCAGTTGCTCTTCTACGGCATGCGCCCGGACCACCGCGCGCTGTGGGCGGACGTCGATGCGGGCACGGTGGACCTCTTCGTCGCGCCCAACGAGCGGGTGCTGGCGCGGGCCCTGACGTCCGTGCGGGAGTTCTCCGCCGAGTGCGAGCGCCGGGGCGTACGCCTGGAGACAGCAGGCCTCGACGAGCCCGCGTACAGCTCCGCGACGAAGGCCGGCGTGCACCGGAGACTGTCGATGCCGACGGCCGGCTATGACGGCTGCTGAGCGTTTCTGACCTTCGCTGTTCGCTGTCGATCATCCGTGCGCGCCGCCTGGGCACCTCGTCCCGCTGTGCCACGCTGGAAGGGAAGCGGGCCCCAGGTGGCCCGGGACGTGAGGTGGGGACGGCGTGGTCCGACGGCGATGGCGCAGCGCGGGCAGCGCCCTGCTGCGCGTGGTGACGGTATGGGCCGTGTCGACGCTCACGATGCTGGCGCTGGCGGGCATCCTGCCGGACTTCCAGCTCAAGGCCGACGACGGCGACAGCATCACCCGGGTCGCGCTCACCGCGGTCTGGGGCGCGGGCGCGTTCGGCCTGCTCGGCGCGTTGGTGTGGCCGTTGGCCGTACGGGCCTTGCTGCTCGTACCGGCACTGGTTCTCGGCGTGCTCGCCTTCTTCCTCAACGGCTCGCTGCTGCTCGTCGCGCTCAGCCTCATCCCCGACGGGCGGGGCGAGGCCGACCCCGAGACGGCGGTGGTGGTCGCCGCCGTCATGTCGGCGGTCGCCTCGGCGACCTCCGGAGCTCTCGCGGTACGCGACGACGATGCGTACCGGCGCAGGCTCTCCCGGCTCGCCCACCGCCGCACCAGGCGGGGCGGCGACGACGGGCGCAACGGGCTGCCCGGCACGCTCTTCCTGCAACTCGACGGCGTCGGCCACGACGTGCTGCTCCAGGCGGTCGCCGACGGGCTGATGCCGACCGTCGCCGACTGGCTGGAGGGTGACGAACCCACGCACCGGCTGACTCCGTGGCGTACCGACTGGTCCAGCCAGACCGGCGCCAGCCAGCTCGGCATACTGCACGGCTCCAACCACGACGTCCCCGCGTTCCGCTGGTACGAGAAGGAGACGCGGGAGGTCGTGGTCTCCAGCCGCCCGGCCAGCGCGGCCCTGATGCAGCGCCGCGCGATCGCCCGTACCGGCGACGGCGGACTGCTCACCTTCGACGGCGCGAGCCGCGGCAACCTCTTCAGCGGCGGCGCCGACCAGCTCGCCCTGGTCCTGTCGATCGCCGCCAGGCGCGGCAGGTCCAACCGGTCCCGGGCCGGCTACTTCGCGTACTTCTCCGACCCGGCCAACGCCGTACGTACCGCCATGTCCTTCGTCGCCGAGGTCGTCCGGGAGATCGGCCAGTCCACGCGCGCGCGGCTGCGGGGGAGCGGTCCGCGGGTGAAGCGGGGCGGGCTCTACCCCTTCATCCGGGCCTTCGCGACCGTCGTCCAGCGGGACATCGTGGTCGCCTCGGTCCTCGGCGACATGCTCGCCGGACGCACCGCCGTCTACGCCGACCTGGTCGCGTACGACGAAGTGGCGCACCACTCCGGGCCGCACAGCACGGACGCGCTGAAGGTCCTGGAGCGGCTCGACCGGTCGCTGGAGCTGATCGCGAAGGTCGCCGAGCACGCCCCGCGCGCGTACCGGATCGTGCTGCTGTCCGACCACGGGCAGAGCCCGGGGGAGACCTTCCAGGCGGCGTACGGACTGACTCTCGCGAACCTCGTCAGAGCCGGCTGCGGGCTGCCCGTCCCCCGCCGCGCGGCACGCACCACCAGCGCCTCGGAGGCGCGCGATGCCGTACGGACCGCTCTGCACCGGCCGGTGCCCGACGCTGAGGAGGAGCCGGACCACCCGGAGCCCGGGACCGATCCGGTCGTACTGGCCTCGGGCAATCTGGGGCTGATCTCCTTCCCCGACGCGGCGGGCCGGGCGACGCGCGAACAGATGGACCGCCACCATCCGGCGCTGCTGACGACGCTGGCGAACCACCCCGGGATCGGCTTCCTGCTCGTACGCAGCGAGGAGCACGGGGCGCTGGTGCTCGGGGCCGGCGGCGCGGAACTGCGGCTGGACGACGACCGTACGGGCGATACGGGGCCGCTCGCGGTGTTCGGCAAGGGCGCTGCCGACGCCGTCCGCCGGACGTCCGGCTTCCCGCACGTCGCCGACATCATGGTCAACTCCTGGCACGACCCGCAGACGGGCGGCGTGCACGCCTTCGAGGAGCAGATCGGCTCGCACGGGGGCCTCGGCGGCGAACAGGCCAGACCGTTCCTCATGTCGCCGTACACCCTCTCCGCACCCGTCACGGACGGGCAGGAGCTGGCCGGTGCCGAGCAGGTGCACCGGGTGCTGCGGCGGTGGCTGCGGGAGTGTCAGGGGCCGCAGGTGCCGCTGGTGGTGGCGGAGGATCCCCGGCCGGAACCGGAAGCGGAAGGACCTTTTCCGGTTGTTGAGGGTGCCGTACAGGATAAATCCGCCTGATTTGATGCCCCGTTCGCCGTACCAGAACATGGTCAGGTTTTGGTACGGAGAGAGGCGCACACCACCCCATGACCACCCTGACCACCCCACACCCCGAGCTCACGGCGGCGAGCGACGCCGACGCCCCTGCCGAGGCCGGCACCCCGAGCAAGCACGCCCGGCGCTTCGGCCTGCCCGTCGCGACGGCCCTGGTCATGGGCAACATCATCGGCGGCGGAATCTTCCTGCTGCCCGCCTCCGTCGCCCCCTTCGGCACCATCAGCCTGGTCGCGTTCGGCGTCCTGACCCTCGGTGCGATCGCGCTCGCGCTGGTCTTCGGCCGCCTCGCCGAGAAGCACCCGCAGACCGGCGGCCCGTACGTCTACGCCCGCGAGGCCTTCGGCGACTTCGCCGGCTTCCTCGCCGCCTGGAGCTACTGGATCACCGGCTGGGTGTCCAACGCGGCGCTCGCGGTGGCCGCCGTCGGCTACCTCGACGTCCTCATACCCGTCCAAGGATCGCTCGCCGCCACGATCACGGCCGCACTGGTGCTCCAGTGGCTGCCCGCGCTCGCGAACCTGGCCGGCACGCGCTATGTCGGCGCGGTCCAGCTGGTCGCGACGGTCCTGAAGTTCGCGCCGCTGCTGCTCGTCGCCGTCGGCGGTCTCTTCTTCTTCGACACGTCGAACCTCGGCCCGTTCCAGGCGAGCGACCAGGGCCCGCTCGGCGCGATCTCCGCCTCGGCCGCCATCCTGCTCTTCAGCTACCTCGGCGTGGAGTCCGCCGCCGTCAGCGCCGGCGAGGTCCGCGACCCACGGCGCAACGTCGGCCGCGCCACGATCCTCGGCACGCTCGGCGCCGCCTTCATCTACCTGCTGGGTACGCTCGCGGTCTTCGGCACCGTCGCCCACGACAAGCTGGTCGGCTCGACCGCGCCCTTCTCCGACGCCGTGAACGCGATGTTCGGCGGCTCGTGGGGCGGCACCGTTGTCGCCTGCGCCGCCCTGGTCTCGATAGTCGGCGCGCTGAACGGCTGGACGCTGCTGAGCGCGCAGACGCCGTACGCGGCGGCGAAGGACGGCCTCTTCCCCGCCGTGTTCGCCACCAAGCGGCGCGGTGTCCCGACGGCCGGTGTCCTCGTCACGGTCGTCCTCGCCTCGCTCCTGACGGTCTACAACTACACGGCGGGCTCCGAGGGCGTCTTCGAGATCCTCGTCCTGGTGACGACCTTCACGGCGACCGTCCCCTACCTTCTGTCGACCGCCGCCCAGATCTACTTCCTGGCCTCGGGCCGCTCCGACCGCGTCAACCGGTCCCGCCTGCTCCGCGACGCGGTACTCGCCGCGCTGGCCTTCGGCTTCTCGATGTGGCTGGTCGCGGGCTCGGGCTACGCGGCGGTGTACCAGGGCGTGCTGTTCCTGTTCGCGGGCGTGCTGGTGTACGCATGGATCGCGGCCCGCAGGGCCAGGGCCGGGGCGGCGGCCTGACAGCTCTCGTGGTCAACTCCTTCGGCGACACCGTTCGAGACCAGGAGGCAGACACCATGGCGGCCACGGCCGAGCGTCCCGAGCGGGCCTTCCCCACGCCGAACGGCCTGACCGGCGTAGGCGTCATCGTCGTCGGCCCCGGCGACCGCGTCCTGCTCGGGCTCGGGCACGACGGCCGCTGGGAGCTGCCCGGCGGCAAGGTCGACGCCGGCGAGAGCTTCGAGGAGGCCGCCGTGCGCGAGCTGGCGGAGGAGACGTCTCTGCGGGCCAATGCCACCGGCGTCCGTATCGTCGCCGTACTGATGGACGGCGCCCGCGGCGTCACCCGCGTCACAGCCGCGGCGGTGCTGGAGGGAGCCACGGGAACGCCCCGCGTCACCGAACCGCACAAGATCGTACGGTGGGAGTGGTTCGGGACGGGCGACGTACCCAAGGACCTCTTCGTACCGTCGGCGTCCGTCCTGCGCGCCTGGCGCCCGGACCTGGACCTTCCGGACGCCCCGGCGCACTGCTACCCGACGGCTCGCTGAACCGCTTCCGGACCCCCGGCCCCGCGCGCGGCGGTCAATCGGCCGCGGGCCGCCCGCCGGCTTCCGGGCCCGGCGCCTCGGCGGCGGACGGGTCCAGGATGCGGTTGAGGAAGTTCCTGGTCCGCTCGTGCCGGGGGTCGCCCACGACCTGCGCCGCCGGGCCCTCCTCGACGATCACCCCGCCGTCCATGAACACGACGCGGTCGGCGACCTCCCGGGCGAAACTCATCTCATGGGTGACGACCATCATCGTCATGCCCTCCGAGGCGAGCACCCGCATGACCGCCAGTACGTCGCCCACCAGCTCCGGGTCCAGCGCGGACGTCGGCTCGTCGAAGAGCATCACCTCGGGCCCCATGGACAGCGCCCGCGCGATGGCCACCCGCTGCTGCTGCCCGCCCGACAACTGCGCCGGGTAGGCGTCGGCCTTGTCGGCCAGCCCGACCCGCTCCAGGTTCTCCCGGGCGACCTTGGCGGCCTCGGCCTTGCCCCGGCGCAGCACGCGCCGCTGGGGGAGGATCAGGTTCTCGGTCACGGTGACGTGCGGGAAGAGGTTGAACTGCTGGAAGACCATGCCGATCCGGCGGCGTACCGCATCGATGTCGACCTCGATGTCGGTGACTTCCGTACCGCCGACGAAGACCTGGCCCGCGCTGGGCTCCTCCAGCAGGTTCACGCAGCGCAGCAGCGTCGACTTGCCGGACCCCGAGGGCCCGATGACGCACACGACATCGCCCCGGGCGACCTCCAGGTCGATGCCGCGCAGGACGTGGTTGTCCCCGAACGACTTGTGCAGGGAGCGGATCTCGATCTCGGGCTGTGGCATCTGGCTCGTCCTCACTTGGCCTTGTCGGCGCGGGCCTCGAGGCGGCGCACCACGAGGCTCAGCGGCACCGTCACGATCAGGTAGCAGAGCCCCGCGACCAGGATCGGGGTGGAGTTGGCGGTCTGGCTGGCCAGGTCCCTGCCGAACTTGGTCAGTTCCCGCTCCTCGAGCGTCACGCCGAGGAACAGCACCAGCGAGGAGTCCTTGAACAGCAGGACGAGTTCGTTCGTGAGCGGCGGGATGACGATGCGGAACGCCTGCGGGATGATCACGGACACCATCGCCCGCGCGTGCGAGAAGCCCAGCGAACGGGCCGCCTCCATCTGCCCCTTGGGCACGGCCTGGATGCCGGCCCTGATGGTCTCGGCCATGTAGGCGGCCGCGACCAGACCGAGCCCGAGGGCGACCTTGCCGTACGTACCGCCGGGAATCTCGGTCCCCGGGAACGCCAGCGGCACCGCCACGCCCACGAAGATGAAGATCAGCAGGGCGGGCAGACCACGGAAGAACTCGATGTAGACACTCGCGACCCACCGGTAGGGAGCCACGGACGACAGCCGCATCAGCGCGACGACCAGGCCCAGTACGAGCCCGAACGCGAAACCGGAGAGCGTGTACACCACCGTGTTGCGCAGGGCGGTGGTGATGATCTCCGGGAAGAGTTCGGCGGCGAGGTCCTTCTGCGCGAACTGGTTCTGCAGCCGGTCCCAGTCGGCCAGCAGACCGACCAGGACCAGGACCGCCACGAAGAGGGCGTACTGGATGCCCTGGGAAATCCGGCGCCGCTGCCGCCTGGAGAGGCGAGAGGTCACGACTGCGCCTTGGGCATCGGGCCGATCCACTCCTCGTAGAGCTTCTTGTACGTGCCGTCGGCCTTGGCGTCGGTGATGGCCTTGTCGATGGCGGCCTTCAGCTTGGTGTTGCCCTTCCTCACCGAGAACCCGTACTCCTCACCGGTCTCGATGTTCTGGCCGAGGACGAACGCGTCGGCGTTCGCCTTGTCCTTGAGCCACCCCTGAACGACGGGGTAGTCGATGACGACGGCGTCGACCTGACCGGTGCGCAGCCCGTTGAGTACGGCGTCGGAACTCTCGAACGCCACCGGGTCGAAGCCCTTGCCGGTGGCGTAGCTCTCGCCGGTCGTCTCCGCCTGCGCCCCGAGCTTCTTCTTGCCGGACTTGACCTCGTCCAGCGTGGTGACGCCGCTCTTCTTCGTCGCGAGCAGTGCCTGGGTGGCGTCGAAGTACGGGACGGAGAAGTCCACGTTCTTCTTGCGCTCGTCGGTGATGGTCATGCCGGCGGCGGCGAGGTCGCACTCACCGGAGTTGAGGAACGCGCCGGTCTTGAAGTTCTCGAACGGCGTGTCGAGCACCTTCTGCTCGACCTTGAGGTTCTTCGCCACCAGGTCGACGAGCGCCACGTCGAAGCCGACGATCTTGCCGTCCTGCTCCGACTGGAAGGGCGGGTACGGCAGGTGGGTGCAGGTGGTCAGCTTGCCCTTCTCGACCACGGGTACGCCGCCGGCTGCCTCGGCGGGTCCTTCGTCGCCCGAGGAACAGCCGGTGGCGAAGAACAGGCCGGCGGCTGCGGCACCGGCGGCGAGGGTACGGATGCGGCGGGCGCGAGGGCCCTTGGCCGTCCTGGACACGGTTGACCTCCATGGGGCGGGGGCGGACGTCGGCAGGGGAACCGAGCCGTCAGCGGTGATCGTAAGCCAGCGACCGCAGAACACAAGGCCCGCCCCGACGGATCGGGGCGGGCGAAGGTGAGCGTGGTGCGGACCGGCGGACTACATGTTGTTCTCGGCGTCGATGAGCTGCTTGATCCTCCGGTCGATCGCCGCGGCCTGGGCGCGGGCACGCTTGGCCGCCTCGCGCTCGCCGAGCCGGTCCAGCTGCTGGGCCTTGTTCTTCAGGTCGGCGGACTGCTGGCGCAGTTCGTTGATGTTCACGGTGAAGCCGCCACCGCGAGCGGCCATGGTCTGCTGGCCGGTGCTCGTGGCGGCGTGCGCCGGCAGAGCTGCGAGAAGAACGCCACCGGTCATCGCGGCGGTCACGGCGATCGTGGAAATACGTCGAAGCATAAAAGCTTCCCCCTGGTGCAGGTCGGTCATTACCTGCGAGTAACTCTACCCGAAGTGATCTTGTGCTCGGGGCTGCACACTCGCCGGGCCGGCGGCGGATGCCCGCCTCAGCAGCAGCTCCCGTTCACGCGCGTTGCGGGTCAGGGAAGCCGCCCGCTCGAACTCCGCGCGCGCCTCCTCTCCCCGCCCCAGGCGCTCCAGCAGGTCGCCCCGGACGCTCGGCAGCAAGTGGTAGCCCTTCAGCGCCGGTTCGTCCGCCAGGGGGTCCACCAGCGCCAGACCGGCTGCCGGTCCCTGCGCCATGGAGACGGCGACCGCGCGGTTCAGCTCCACCACCGGGGACGGAGTCAGTGCCATCAGCCGCCCGTACAGTGCGGCGATCGTCGCCCAGTCCGTGTCCTCGTAGCGGATCGCCTGCGCGTGGCACGCGGCGATCGCGGCCTGGACGGAGTACGGGCCGAGGCCGGCGCGTTGCAGGGCCTCGATGCCACGGCGGATCAGCATGCGGTTCCACCGCGACCGGCTCTGGTCGGCGAGCAGCACCGGCTCCCCGTCGGGGCCCGCACGGGCCGCGATGCGGGAGGCCTGGAACTCCAGGAGCGCCGCCAGACCATGGACTTCGGGCTCCTCGGGCATCAGCCCCGACAGGACGCGCGCCAGCCGCAGCGCGTCCTCGCACAGGGCGGGGCGGCACAGGTCGTCGCCGGCCGTCGCGGAGTACCCCTCGTTGAAGACGAGATAGATGACCTCCAGGACGGACTCGACGCGGGCCGCCCGTTCGGCGCCGTACGGAACCTCGAAGGGAACCCCGGCGTGCGCGAGCGCCCTCTTCGCGCGCACGATCCGCTGCGCCACCGTCGGCTCGGAGGCCAGGAACGCGCGGGCGATCTCCTGCGTCGTCAGCCCGCCCAGCAGCCGCAGCGTGAGCGCGACCCGGGCCTCCGTCGCCAGCACCGGATGGCACGCCGTGAAGATCAGCCGCAGCAGGTCGTCGTCGATGTCCTCGGCGTCCACGGGGTCGGGCGGTGGCACGTCCTCCAGTGTTCGCCCGACCTCCGCCAGCTTGCGCGCGTACGTCTCCTTGCGGCGTACGAGATCGATCGCGCGGTGTTTGGCCGTGGCCGTGAGCCAGGCGCCCGGCCTGTCCGGGACACCCGACTCCGGCCACTGCTCCAGCGCGGCGACCAGAGCGTCCTGCGCCAGTTCCTCGGCGATGCCGACGTCCCGCACGATGCGGGCGACACCGGCGATGATCCGCGCGGACTCGATCCTGAATACCGCTTCGACCGTCTCGGTCACTTCGCTCGCTGCTGCCGTCACGGCCACCCATCAGAGCAGTCGCGCCGGCGCGCGGCAAGCGCGGCCGGGTCAGCCCTCGGCGATCTCACGGACCTCGGCGGAGATGGTCCAGTACTCCTCGTGGGTCTGCAGGAAGCGCTTGGTCCACTCCAGGGCCTCGGACTTGTCCTTGGCCTGGATGATGGAGTAACCGCCGATGACTTCCTTGCTCTCGGTGAAGGGCCCGTCGGTGTAGCTGAGCCTGCCGCCGGACCAGGTGACCCTGGTGCCCTCGGAGGTCGGGGTGAGCCCGGCCGTGTCCAGCATGACCCCCGCCTTGGTGATCTCCTCCAGCAGCGTGCCCATGCGCTCCATGAGCTCGGGGCTGGGGCCCTCGGCGGGGGCGTTCTGCTCGTCGATGCGGATCATCGTCAGGAAGCGCGGCATGGTGACTCCTCGGTGCGGGAGGGCGGGGGCTTTCCCTGCCTCTCACCCATGCGTCGAACGGGAGGCACCCGGATCGACAACCCACCGGAAATTCTTCTGAAGATTTTCCGGGGCGGCCGCCGGAGTTCCCCCGACCGCGCTACACCCCGGGCACCCAGTAGTTGTGCACCTGCGAGGTCTTCGGCATGCCGCCCTGCGGGATGCCGACCTGCTGCGCGACCGGCATGACGATCTCGTTGAACCGCTGCATGGCCTGTTCGGACTCCCACAGGTCGAAGATCTGCAAACCGGAGCCGGTCGGGACGGCGACGTGCGCCAGACAGCCTTCGAAGGGGTTGCCGGAAAGCGACTGAAGCTTGGCATTCAGCTTGTCGTACTGCTCGGTCGTCACGCCTGTCAGTTCCGCCTGCATGAAAATCGCCATCGGGGGTGTCTCCTCCGTGTGAACAGGTCAGGTTCTCCCCCGCCGCCACGCCGACGGCCCGTCCCGGAACCAGCACACCACGCCCACCCCCCGGCGGCATTCCGCCCAGTGCCATACGGGGCAGGGCACCCCGGCATTACCTCCGGGGTAATCGACGCGCTCCCGAGGCCGCGGCATCGTAGCGGTCTCCGGGGCCCGGGCGGCGCACTCCGTCCGGCCCCCGGGTCCCTTCCAGTCCGTACGACCTCGACGGAGGCTGATTCGTCATGTCCGCGACCGTGCTCGCCAACCTCTCCCGGGGCTGTGTGCCCGGGGACGAGTGGGCGCCCGCTCAGCGGGCCGGCGACTGGAGGTACTTGACCGTCGCCGGGTCGGCCGGGAGGAACGTCTCGATGGCCAGCTCGGCGACCGTCACATCCATCGGCGTATTGAAGGTCGAGATCGACGAGACGAACGACAGCACACGGCCGTCGTGCTCGACCTGGAGCGGCAGGGCGAAGTGGGGGTACGGCGGATCCTCCGGGCGCCGCGCGTCGCCCGGCCCGGCCTCCGGCACCGGATAGGCCGACACCTCGTCGTACACCGCACGCAGCGCCTGGGACCTGTCCAGCGCGATCTGACGCTCCATCTGCTCCAGGAGGTGCCCGCGCCACTCCCGCAGATTGCGGATCCGCGGGGCGAGCCCCTCCGGGTGGAGGGTGATGCGCATCGCGTTCAGCGGGGGCGTGAGGAGGTGCTCGGGCAGGCCGTCGAGCAGCATCGTCATCCCGCGGTTCGCGGCGACCACGGTGTACGAACCGTCGACGACGATCGCGGGGTACGGCTCGTACCCCGTCAGCAGCCGCTCGATCCCCTCCCGCAGGGCGCCCAGCGCCGGGTCGTCGAGCGAGGTCTCGGCGTACTGAGGGGCGTAACCCGCCGCCAGCAACAGGGCGTTGCGCTCGCGCACGGGTACGTCGAGGTGTTCGGCCAGTCGCAGCACCATCTCCTGACTCGGGCGCGACCTGCCGGTCTCTATGAAGCTGATGTGCCGGGCGGAGGAATCGGCGCGCAACGCCAGCTCCAGCTGGCTCAGCCGGCGCTGCACACGCCACCCGCGCAGCAGCGCGCCCACACCTTTGTCGACTGCGACGGTTGTCATGGAGCAAGACGGTAACCGAAACGCCGATCACTGCCGAGGAGTAGCCGAGGAGTATTCGTGGCAGCGCCTGAGCGCCGATTGCGACCTGAAGGTGGCAGGCTGATCAGCCACACCATCGTTTTGGAGGGAGCTTCGCCATGGCCACTGAGCCGCTGTCGCAGAAGGAGATCGAGGACCGTCTGCGCGAACTCCCCGGCTGGTCGCTGGACGACAACCGGATCGCCCGTACGTTCCGGCTCGGCACGCACTTCGCCGCCGCCGCGCTGGTCGTGCACGTGGCAGGAATCCAGGACGAGTTGGATCACCACTCCGACCTGACGCTGGGTTACAACACCGTGGTGCTGACCGTGAACACGCACAGCGCGGGAGGTGCCGTCACCGACCTCGACTTCGAGCTCGCACGCCGGGTCGAGGACATCGCCCCGGGACACGGCGCGAGCTGACGGCGGCCGGTCGAGCCGCGCGACCGTCTGCGGGAGACGGCGCGCGAGCTCGGCGCGCTCCGGGGCACTGGCTCCCGCTTCCCCCTACGCCCCGTGGCCGTTCCACACGCCGGCCGCCGCCGCTTGGCGCACGAAGTCGGTGAAGTCCTTGGGGGCGCGGCCCAGGACACGCCGCACCCCGTCCGTGACCGACGCGTTGTGGCCGTCGAGCAGCATCGTGAACAGCCCGGAGAGCCACTCGGCCTCCGGCGCCGGCATCCCGTACTGCCGAAGGAGTTCGGCGTACTGCGGACCGGACACCGGGACGTACCGCACCTCGCGGTCCGTGACCTTCGAGATCTCGGCCGTCACCTCGGCGAACGTCAGCAGCCGGGGGCCGGTCAGCTCGTGCACCAGGCCGGCGTGCCCGTCCTGGGTGAGTGCCGTGACCACGACGTCGGCCAGATCGTCGAGGTGCACCCAAGGCTCCGCCGTCTCGCCTGCGGGGAAGGCGACTTGACCGGCGGCCACTCCCTCGGCCAGAGCGCCCTCGCTGAAGTTCTGCGCGAAGAAAGCGGCACGTATGACGGTCAGTTCGGCGCCCGACTCGCGCAGCGCCTCCTCGGCGACGACCGCCCCGGGCTCGCCGCGCCCCGACAGCAGGACCAGCCGCCGCACTCCGTTATCGCGAGCGATCCGCCCGAACGTCCTTACCACCTCCGCCGCGCCGGGAGCGGCCAGGTCCGGGTAATAGGCCACGTACCCGGCGTCCGCGTCCCGCAGTGCCGGGCCCCATGTCGACTCGTCCTCCCAGTCGAACCTCACCTCTCCCGCGCGCGACCCCGATCTGACGCTCACGCCAAGGGCGGTGAGCCGCTCGACGACCCGGCGGCCGGTCTTGCCCGTGCCGCTCGTCACCAACACCGTTTCCTGCTTCGTGTTTTCTGCCATGCCTCAAGGTTCGCGGCGCACGCCTGGACGGACCATGCTTCAGAGGCTCAACTCCATACGTCTGCGTCCAAGCCGACTTGCGGCCGTCTTACGCTGGCACCATGGACGTACTCGCAGGTCTGCTGGACGGGCCGCGCGCCCGGGGCGCCTTTCTCCTCCGGGCCGTACTGAACCCGCCCTGGGCGGTGCGGATCGAGGACCGGGCGCCGCTCTCGCTGATGTGCATGAGCCGCGGCAACGCCTGGGTGATGCCCGACGGCGGCGACCCGGTGCTGCTGCGCCCCGGTGACGTCGCCATCGCGCGCGGCCCCGGTCCGTACACCTGCGCCGACGATCCGGCGAGTCCGCCGCGCGCCGTGATCGGGCCCGGCGGGGTGTGCGGCACGCTGCGGGGCGAGCCACTGTCCGAGACGATGCATCTCGGTGTACGGACATGGGGCGACAGCCCGGACGGTGCTTCGGCGATGCTGATCGGCACGTACCGGATGGCGGGCGAGGTCAGCGGGCGTCTGCTCGACGCGCTGCCGCCGCTCGTGCATCTGCCCGCCGAGCTGTGGGACTGCCCGCTGATGCCGGTCCTGGACGACGAGATCAGCAGGGACGAGCCGGGCCAGAGCGTGATGCTGGACCGGCTGCTCGACGTGCTGCTGATCGCCACGCTGCGGGCGTGGTTCTCGCGCCCCGAGGCGGCGGCTCCCGCCTGGTACCTGGCGATGGGGGACCCGGTGGTCGGCCGGGCCCTGCGGCTGATGCAGAACGACCCGGCTCACCCCTGGACGGTCGCCGAGGTCGCCGCGAAGGCCGGGGTGTCGCGGGCCGGCCTCGCCCGGCGCTTCACCGAGCTGGTGGGGGAGCCGCCCATGGCGTACCTCACGGGGTGGCGGCTCGCGCTCGCGGCGGACCTGCTGAGGGAGACGGGAGCGACGGTGGGGGCGGTGGCGCGGCAGGTGGGCTACAGCGGGTCGTTCGCGCTGAGCGCGGCTTTCAAGCGGGTGCGCGGGGTGAGTCCGCAGGAGTACCGGAGGGGCGGTGGTTTGCCGGAACGGCAAGAAGGTTCGCCGAAAGAGCGGTCCGGGGAGAAGGTGGACGCATGACGCAGCCCCAGAGCCACAGCCAGGACCACAACCACAACCACAACCACAACCACGCCACCGAATTCGACTGGGAGGCGCTCGCCGCGCACCTGGAGCACGAAGGCGAGGTGAACCGTCCGGTGTACGAGCAGGCCGCGGCCTGGATCGCCGAGCGCTTCCGGGGGCCGCAGGGCGTACGCCGCGTGCTCGACATCGGCAGCGGCCCCGGACTCATCACCTGCATGCTCGCCGAGGCCTTCCCGGAGGCGGAGGTCGTGGCCGTCGACAGTACGCCGGCGCTCCTGGAGCGCGCCCGGGCGCGGGCGGAGCGCTCCGGCCTGGGGGAGCGGGTACGTACCGTCGTGGCCGAAGTCCCGGACGAGCTCGGCTCGTTGGGCGAGGCCGACCTGGTCTGGGCCGCCAACTCTCTGCACCACGTGGGCGACCAGCGCGCGGCCCTCACCGGCTTCGCCGGGCTCCTGCGCCCGGGCGGGGCCGTGGCCCTGTTCGAGGGCGGGCTGTCGCCGCGCCACCTGCCCCGCGACATCGGGATCGGCAGGCCGGGCCTGGAGGCGCGGCTGGAGGTCGCGTGGAGCGAGAGGTTCGCGCAGATGCGGGAGGAGCTGCCCGGTGCGAAGCCCGAGGTGGAGGACTGGAGCGCGCTGCTGGCCGCCGCCGGGCTGACTCCGGGCTCCAGCCGTTCCTTCCTGCTCGACCTGCCGGCGCCGCTGCCGGACGCGGCGCGCGAGCTGGTCGTCGAGACCTTCGCGCGGCAGCGGGAGGTGTTCGCGGACCGCCTGACGGCCGACGACGTCGCGACGCTGGAGCGGCTGCTGGACGCGCGGGACCCGGCCGGTCTGGCGCAGCGCCCCGACGTGTTCATGCTGCGGGCCCGCACGGTGCACATCGCCCACCGCGACGCCTGACGGCCCACGGACCCTAGCGGGGCGCCCCACGGGGCACGCCGCCCCCGGGCCGCCTGCCCGCGGGGCGCCCCGCCGCCGGGGCACCTGCCCATGGGGCACCTGCCCATGGGGCACGCCGCCCATGGGCCTGACGGGCGCGGGGTACCTGCCTATGGGGCACCTGCCACGTGTACGCCGCCCACGGAGCACCTGCCCATGGGGCGCGCTGCCTGCGGGGTACGCCGCCCACGGGCGGGCCAGGCCCCCTGCGCGCGGGGCACACTGCCCGCAGGGCGCCCGCCGACAGGCCACCCACCCACAGGCCAGCCGTCGACAGGCTGCCCACCCACAGGTCACCCGCCTACTGGGGGACGTTGCGACGTACTGCGTGCGCCGCACGCCGCCCCCCGTGAACGCTCCTGGAGGACCCCCGCATGCCCACCACCACCATCGCCGCCGCCGCCGGATCGGGCATCGGCCGGGGCATCGTCTCCGAACTGGTCAGGGCGGGGCGGGCCGTACCGTCTCCCTGCTCGACATCGACCCCTCGGTGGCCGACCTGGCCCGGCTCGTGGACGCGACCCTGGAGAGGTACGGCCGGATCGACTCCGTCGTCAACGGCGCGGGGCACGCCAGGAACGACGAGCTGCTCGCGGTGACGGACCAGGACTGGCACGACGGCCTCGACATGCTGCTGCTGAGCGTGGTCAGGACGGCCCGCCTGGTGACGTCGCACATGGAGGCGGCGGGCGGGGGCGCGTTCGTCAACCTGTCCTCATACACGGCCTTCGAGCCGAGCCGATGGGGTCCATCCCCGTCAACTCCAGCCTGCGGGCGGCCCTCACCAGCTTCCCCAAGCTGTACGCCGACCAGTACGCCGCCCGGGGCATCCGCATGAACAGCCTCATGCCGGGCTACGTCAACAGCTGGCCCGAGGGCCCCGACTTCCTCGCCAGGATCCCGGCGTACATCAACGGGGAGAGCATCCGCATCGACGGCGGGGCGGCGCGCTCGCTCTGACCCCGCACATGGCGAGACGGCGCCAACCGGACCGAACCGGTTGACGCCGTCTTCGTACTCGTCAGGCGCCGACGGCGAAGGTCACCGGGTCGGGGCCGAGTCGCTTGCCCTCGTCGAGCGCGGCGAATGCCGCCAGGTCGTCGGCGTCCAGCTCGAAGTCGAACACGTCGAGGTTCTCCTCGATCCGCGACGGCGTCACGGACTTCGGGATCACGACATTGCCGGTCTGGAGGTGCCAGCGCAGCACCGCCTGGGCAGGGGTCTTGCCATGCTTGCGGGCCACGGCGACGACCGTCGGGACCTCGAGCAGCCCCTTGCCCTGGCCGAGCGGCGACCAGGCCTCGGTCGCGATGCCGTGCTGCGCGTGGAAGGCGCGGGACGCCTCCTGCTGGAGCTGCGGGTGGAGCTCGATCTGGTTGACGACCGGGACGACCGAGGTCTCGCCGATCAGGCGCTCCAGGTGCTCGGGGAGGAAGTTGGAGACGCCGATCGACTTGGCGCGGCCGTCGGCGTAGATCTTCTCGAAGGCCTTGTACGTGTCGACGTACGCGTCCTTGGACGGGAGCGGCCAGTGGATCAGATACAGGTCGACGTAGTCCAGGCCGAGCTTCGCCAGCGAGTCGTCGAAGGCGCGCAGCGTCGAGTCGAAACCCTGCTCGGAATTCCAGAGCTTCGTCGTGACGAACAGCTCGTCGCGGGCGACACCGGAGTCGGCGATGGCCTTGCCCGTGCCGGTCTCGTTCTCGTAGATCGCGGCCGTGTCGATGGACCGGTACCCGGCCCGGATGGCGGTGCCGACGGCCTTCTCGGCCTCGTCGTCAGGCACCTGCCATACGCCGAAGCCGAGCTGGGGCATCTCGACGCCGTTGTTCAGGGTGAGGGAGGGGGCCTTGCTCACGAGCGATCGATCCTTACGTCGTCGGTTGGTACTCCCAGCGTCAACGATCACGGGGCTCCGCGCATTCCCGCCGCCGTGCCGAGATACGCGTCACGGACGGCTGGGTCCTGCCGCACCCGGGCGGCGCTGCCCTCGGCGAGGACCGAGCCGAGGTCGAGGACGACGACGCGGGCGCACAGTTCCATCACGAAGGCGACATTGTGCTCGACAAGCAGCACGGCGCACCTTTCCTGAACCGCCAAGTGCCGTATCACTACAACGAGTTGCTGCCGCTCCTGCGCCGACATGCCGGACGCGGGCTCGTCGAGCAGCAGCACGCGGGGCGGGTCGGCGACGGCGCGGGCCAGTTCGACCATGCGGGCCCGGCCGACGGGGAGCGCCCCGGCGTACGACTCGGCCAGCGCGTCGAGGCCGCACGAGCGCAGGACCGTGGCGGCGCGGTCGCGGCGCGCGGCCTCGCGGGTACGCCGGGTGGGCGCCGCCAGCAGATCGGCGACGAGGCCGCCCCCGCCGCCGCGCCACTCCTGGGCGACGACGAGGTTGTCGGCGACGGTCAGCGGGCCGAAGAGCTGCCGGCGCTGGAAGGTGCGGCGCATGCCGTGGCGGGCGCGCCAGACGGGGGTGCGGCGCGTGATGTCCGTACCGTCGAGAAGGACACGGCCCGTGTCGGGGCGGCGGATGCCGGACAGGACGTCGAACAGGGTCGTCTTTCCGGCTCCGTTGGGGCCGATGAGGCCGCAGACTTCACCGGGGCGGACGGCGATGTGCACGCCTTCCAGAGCGGTGATGCCGCCGAAGCGGACGCCGATCCCGGTCGCCTTCAGAACGTACTCGTCGCTGCTGGGCGCGCTCATGTGGGTGACACCTCCGAAGCGTTCCCGTTACCGTTCCCGATCCCCAAGTACGCCTCGGTGAGCCGGTCGGCGCGTACGTCCCCGCGCGGCCCGCACCAGGTGACGTGGCCCTGCGCGAGGTAGGCCACGGTGTCGGCGATGCCGAGCACCTCGGCGGCCTTCTCCTCCACCAGCAGCAGCGCGGTGCCCGCCTCGCGCAACTCCGTGAGCAGGCCGAACACCTCGTCCACCACACGCGGCGCGAGGCCGAGCGACGGCTCGTCGGCGACGAGTACGGCCGGCGGGAGCTGGAGCAGCGGTGCGAGCGCCAGCATCTGCTGCTCCCCGCCGGACAGCGAACCGGCGGGGACGCCGCGCCGCCGGGCCAGCGCGGGGAAGCGCTCGTACACCGCTTCACGGGCGGACCGGCTAGGGAGCCGGAGGGTGAGGTTCTCCTCGATGGTGAGGGAGGGGAAGATCCCGCGCCCCTCCGGGGCGAGGACGACCCCGGCGCGCGAACGCCGTACCGGGCCGTCGCGGGTGGCGTCGCGGCCGCTGACGAGGATGCTGCCGGCGGTGGGGGCGAGCCGCCCGGCGGCGACGTGACAAGTGGTGGACTTCCCGGCCCCGTTGGGCCCGAGCAAGGCGAGAATCTCCCCAGCCCGTACGGTCAGGTCGACCCCGTAAAGCACACCGGCTCCCCCATACCCGGCACACACGCCCCGCAGCGCGAGCGCGACGGGCCTCGTGTCCGCCGCCTCCACGGTGTTCGTGCCGGGGACCGCTCCCGCCCCGCAGGCCACGGTGCCGGGAGGGGACGTGTCGGGGCGCTCCCCGCAGGGCGTCGAACGCAACACGCCCGAAGAGCGCACCCCGCCGAACGTTCGGCGCCCGAGGAGACGCCCCGGCGCGGCACCGACCCCGAAGCCCCCGCCACCGGACCCCGCCACCGCACCCACCGCGCCCACCGCGCCCACCGCACCCGCCGCAGCTCCCGCACCCACCGCAGCCCCCGCCCCCCGCCCCGCATCAACCGCGCCCGCCCGCGCCGCCCGCCGCCGATACCTCCGCACCGGGATCGCCGCGCAGTAGCCGTCCGGGTCGTTGGCCAGGGCCAGGCCGGCCAGGCCGAAGAGGATGATGGGGAGTTGCGTCGACTCCGTGACGTACTCAGCGAGCAGGTGCGGGACGACCGCGAAGACCAGCCCCGCCACCACCGCGAACTGCGGCCGCCGCACACCCGCCGCGACTACCACCGCCAGCCAGATCAGCCCGGTCATCGCGGTGAAGTCGGTAGCCGTGATGCGGGTGTTGTACGACGCGTACATCACGCCCCCGAACCCCGCGATCCCCGCCGACAGCGTGAACAGCATCAGCTTCGTACGGATCACCGAGACACCCGAGGCCGACGCTGCCGCAGGAGCCGACCGTACCGCCAGCATCGCCCGCCCCGACGCCGAGTTCCGCAGCGCGCTCAGCGACGCCACCGCGCCCGCCACCAGCACGACCAGCGCCACCCCCATCGCCCGGTCGTCGGCCAGATCCACCGGACCGAACACCGGGCGCGGGATCTCCCACCCCGCGTCACCGTTCCTCAGCCACCCCGCCTGGAAAAGGACGTGGTCGGCCAGAAACGCAAGGGCAAGCGTCGCCAGCGCCAGCGAGCGGCCGCCCAGCCGCAGCGCCGGAAGGGCCACCAGCGCCCCCAGCACCGCCGCCACGCAGGTGCCCACCAGCGCCGCCCCGACGAACGGCCAGCCGTGACTCATCAGCAGCCCGGCGACCAGCGCCGCACCCGTCACGAACGTGGCCTGCGCGAGGCTGACCATGGCGCCGAGCCCCGTCACCACCGTGAAGGAGACGAACACCAGCGAAACCGCCAGCCCCTGCGCGAGCATCCCGCTCCAGAACGGCGTAGTGACCGTATAGAAACCCACAGCCATCAGCGCCGCGCCCGCCGCCCACGGCCCCCACTGACGCCCCCAAGACCGCCCGGCCAGATAGTCGACCGGTGGCGAGTCCTCGGCCTCCGTGCCCGCCGCGCGCCGCCGGCGCGTCATGACCAGCAGGCCCGCGAAGAGGATCAGAAAAGGAACGGCCGTACGGAATCCGGTGAGGTCGTCGGCGAACGACGCGTACCCCGCGGTCAGGTTCTGCAGTACACCCAGTCCCAGCCCACCCACGAACGCCAGCGGAATCGAGGCGAACCGCCCCAGCACCGCCGCCGTCGCCGACACGAACAAGAACAAGGTGTAGTCGTGTGCGGACAGGCCCAGCAGCGGCGTAGCCAGTACACCCGCGAGACCCGCCAGCCCCGACGACAGCATCCACGCGATCGACGACAGCCGGTCCGCGCTGATGCCGCGCAGCTCCACCAGCGTGCGGTTGTCGACGGCGGCCCGCAGCCGCAGCCCGAGCCGGGTGTGCCGCATCAGCACCCACAGCCCCACCGCCACCACGGCCGTCGCAAGCCACGTGATCAGCTGATCGGAGTCGACCCCGACACCGTCCGCAAGCTGCCAGGACACGGCCGGGCTCGGCCCGACCCCCGGCAGCCCGAACTGGTTCTCCGCCGGCAGCACCGACGCCCCCGCGTCCGCCAGCAGCTCCACCACCCACAGCCCCGCCGCCGGCAGTGCGACGAGCAGCCCGATCGTCGCCACGATCTGCGCCGTCTCGCCCACCCGCGCGAGCTTGCGGAACATCAGCCGGTCGAGCCCCCAACCGATCCCCGGCGCGACGACGAACACCAGTAGCGCAGCAGCCGGCACGGCGGGCCATCCGAAGCCCGAGTGCAGCTCGTAGAAGGCGAGCGCACACACATACGCCGTAGCGCCGTGCGCGAAGTTGAAAAGACCCGACGCGGAGTACGAGAGCACCAGACCCGTGGCCAGCAGGGCGTACAGCGCACCCGAGACCAGCCCGCTCAGCACAAAACCCAGCAGATCACCCATGACAGGGCAGCACTCCTATCCGAAGGGAATCGGCGGATAGCACTTGAACGGCGACGACACCTCGTACTTCCCGTCCTTCAACCGCACCAGCGCCCCGCAGCCGAAGCTCTCCCGCTGCCCCTTCGGCTCGCTGCGGTCGCCCACCAGCGTCCCGCTGTCCGAGAACGACCCCGCCGCCTTCTGGAAGGAGTCGACGGTCAGGTCCTTGCCCGCCTTCTCGGCGATGGCGAGGAAGAGATCGGCCGACATGTACCCGGTGACCATGTGCATGTTCAGCGGTACGTCCTTGCCGCCCGCCGCCTTCCTGATGTCCTCCTTGAACTGCCTCATCCCCGCACTGTCCGACTCGAACGGCTCGAACTGGACCAGCACATGCACCCCGTCCAGCGCCTGCTTCGTCGCGTCCTTGGCGAGCAGCCCGGGGTCGTAGTCCGTCGGGTCGGACAGCACGCCCTTGAAGCCGCCGCGCTTGAGCGTCGTGAACAGACCGATGTTGTACGGCGTCTGCATCACGGAGATCACCACGTCCGGCGCCTTCCCGCCGTCGCTGCGCATGATCTCCTTGGTGTACGCCGACCAGTCGCTCGGCACCGAAGTCGCCGGCACCACGGCCTTGGCGTACGAGACCTTGTACCCGGCCGCCCTGAAGCCCTGCGTGAAGGTACGGATGCCGAACTTGCCCGCGTCGTTGTCATTGGCGAGCAGCGCCACCGACTTGCCCTTGGTCCCTCCCAGCACCTTGCCCAGCCCCTCCGGCCAGGTCTGATTGAGTGTGCCGCCCGGCATGGGGACGAGGCACCCGTTGAAGCCGTAGATGTGCTGGGGCCCGCAGAACGAAGGCAGCGTGCCCCAGCCGAAAGTCGGCACCTTCTGCTGCTCCAGGAAGTCCGCGCCCGAGAAGGTGACCGAGCTCATCGGGGCGACGGCGAAGACCTTCTCCCGCTGGACGAGCTTTCGCGCCGCGGCGAGGTTCTTCGCGGGGTCCTGTCCGTCGTCCTCCGCGCCCAGGTAGTCGATCTTCCGGCCGTTGACGCCGCCCTCCGCGTTCGCCCGGTCGTAACGGGCCTTCGCGCCGAGGTCGGTGTCCTTCTTGGAGTACCCGCTCGCGGTGGTCATGGAGACGATGCCGCCGACCTTGACCGAGTCGGCGCTCACTCCGCGTACCGAGCCGCTGCCGCCCTTCCCCGCGCCGTCGTTGTCCGGGGCGCCGGTCGATGCGGAGTTGCAGGCGGTGACGGTGGCGAACAGCAGCACTGTGGCAGCTGCGGCGATGGTGCGGATCGGTCGCGACACAGTGGGGTCCCTCCCTTGGGATGCCCGCATTCTGTGGGGGACCTGATGAACCGTCAATAACTGACGCATCGGTAATTGATGACCCGTCAGGTAACCGGTGCGGATGAGGTCCTACCGGTACAGCGCGTCGACCTCCACCGCGTACGCCGCCTCGATCGCCCTGCGCTTGAGCTTGAGCGAGGGGGTCAGCAGTCCGTGCTCCTCGCTGAACTGGTGGGCCAGTATCCGGAACGTACGAATCGACTCGGCCGGCGATACGAGCGTGTTCGCGGCCACCACCGCACGCCGTACCTCCATCTCCAGCTCCGGGTCCCGCACCAGGTCGGCCGGGTTCAGCGGCGGCTTGTCCCGCATCTGGAGCCAGTGGTCCACGGCCTCCTGGTCGAGCGTGACGAGCGCCGCGATGTACGGCCTGTCGTTGCCGACGACGATGCACTGGGCGACCAGCGGATGCGACCGCACCCGCTCCTCCAGTCCGGTCGGCGACACGCTCTTGCCGCTGGAGGTCACCAGGATCTCCTTCTTCCGCCCGGTGATCGTCAGGTAGCCGTCCTCGTCCAGCACCCCGATGTCACCCGTGGCCAGCCAGCCGTCGTGCAGTACGGCGTCGGTGGACTTGGGATCGTTCAGGTACCCGGAGAAGATCTGGCCGCCGCGCAGCCAGATCTCACCGTCGTCGGCGATGTGTACGGTCGTGCCGGGCAGCGGCAGCCCCACCGTGCCGAAGCGGGTGCGCTCGGGCGGGTTGGCGGTCGCGGCCGCCGTCGACTCGGTCAGCCCGTATCCCTCGAAGATCGTCACTCCCGCGCCCGTGAAGAACAGGCCGAGCCGCCGCTCCATCGCCGAACCGCCGGACATCGCGTGCCGCACGCGCCCGCCCATGGCCTCGCGCACCTTCGCGTACACGGCCTTCTCGAAGAACTGGTGCTGTAGCCGCAGCGCGGCGGAAGGCCCGGGGCCGGTGCCGAAGGCGCGGTGCTCCTGGGCCTCGGCGTACCGCACCGCCACCTCGACGGCCTTGTCGAACGGGCCGGCCTTCCCGTCCGCGTCGGCCTTGCGCCGCGCGCCGCTGTAGACCTTCTCGAAGATGTACGGCACGGCCAGGATGAACGTGGGCCGGAAGGCCACCAGGTCCGGCATCAGCGCATGCGCCGCGAGCACGGGCTGGTGCCCGAGCTTGACCCGCCCGCGCACCGCCGCGACCTCGACCATCCGCCCGAAGACGTGCGCGAGCGGCAGGAACAGCAGCGTCGCCGCCTCGTCGCCCGGCTTGGAACGGAACACCGATTCCCAGCGGGCCAGCACGGTGTCGGTCTCGTACATGAAGTTGGCGTGCGTGATCACGCATCCCTTGGGCCGCCCCGTGGTCCCCGACGTATAGATCACGGTCGCCACCGAATCCGGCGTCACCGCACGCCGGTGGCGGTGCACCACGTCGTCGGCGAGGTGCGCGCCCGCCCGGACGAGCTCGGCCTCGGCCCCCGCGTCCAGCTGCCACAGGCGCCCCAGCATCGGCAGCCGGCCGACCACCGAGCCGATGGTCATCGCATGGTCCTCGTGCTCGACCATGCAGGCCGTCACCCCGGCGTCGTGCAGCGTCCAGTAGACCTGATCGGCGGAGGCGGTGGGATAGATCGGTACAGGCTGGGCGCCGACCGTCCACAACGCGAAGTCGAAGAGGGTCCACTCGTAGCGCGTACGCGACATGATCGCGACACGGTCGCCGAACCGCACGCCGTGCGCCAGCAGCCCCTTGGCGACGGCCAGCACCTCGTCACGGAACCGCTCCGCCGTCACGTCGTGCCAGCGCCCGTCGTCGCCCTTGCGTCCGAGTACGACGCGGTGCGGATCGTTCTCGGCGTGATCGAAGACGACGTCCGCCAGTCCGCCGACCTGAGGCGCCGTCGCCATGGGTGGGACAGTGAACTCGCGCAATGACCTGCTCCTTGTGGCGCTCCGCACAGCGCCGTGACGCTACCTCAAGGTTTTGGTACGCGGGAGGGGGTCGCGGAATCCGAATTACTGTGCATATGCACCGCTCAACAGGTGCAATACGGTCACAGGGGGAAGGCCCGGGCGCTCTCCTGACCTTGGAGTAAGTAGGCTGCGCGCGAATCTCCACGGAATCTGTACGCCCGCTTCCCATTCCGTCTTCCCGCCGGGCGGTGTCACGGCCGGCCGGCCGGCGGCCGGTGCAGCCGGTCGCCACCGGCGAGGATGGCCGCCGCCAGCGCGTCGGCGGCGTCCTGGGCGGCGGCCCTCCTGCGGCCGTGCAGCAGGACGAAGTCGACGCCGCCGAGTTCCGGCAGACCCGCCTTCGCCGGTACGGGGGCCAGGCCCGGCGGGATCAGGCCCCGGGTGTGGGGCATGACGCCGAGGCCCGCGTGGGCCGCCGCGACCAGCCCGCTGAGGCTGCCGCTCGTACAGGCGATGCGCCAGGGGCGGCCGTTGTCCTCCAGTACTTCCAGGGCGCGGGCGCGGGTGATTCCCGGTGGTGGGAAGACGATCAGGGGAACGGGGCGGTCGGGGTCGAGGCGCAGCGACGGCGCGCCGATCCAGGTCAGCGTCGACTGCCAGACCAGCTCGCCGTGCGTGTCGCCGGGCCGCCGTTTGGCGAGGACCAGATCGAGCCGGCCTGCTTCGAGCTGCTGGTGCAGGGTGCCGGAGAGCTCGACGGTCAGCTCCAGTTCGACCTCGGGGTGATCGCGGCGGAAGGACTCGAGGATCTCGGGCAGCCGGGTGAGTACGAAGTCCTCGGAGGCGCCGAAGCGCAGCCGCCCGCGCAGCCGGGTCCCCGCGAAGAAGGCCGCCGCCCGCTCATGTGCGCGCAGGATCGTACGGGCGAAACCGAGCATCGCCTCGCCGTCCTCGGTGAGTTCCACGCGGTGGGTGTCGCGCGTGAAAAGCCTGCGCCCGGTCGCTTCCTCCAGCCGGCGCACGTGCTGGCTCACCGTGGACTGACGCAGGCCGAGACGGCGCGCGGCCTGCGTGAAGCTCAGGGTCTGGGCGACGGCGAGGAAGGTGCGGAGCTGGGTGGGGTCGTACATGGGAGTGAGCGTAGCGGCGGTGATCGGAGATCGCGATAACAGTGAGTTCGGCGTACGGGATTCCCGATCGCCGGGATCACGTGGACCATGGAGAGGGCACGTACCGACCGAGAGCGAGCAAGTGGAGCAGATGAGCCGCCGCACGTCGCAGTTTCGGTTCCCGTCCTGGCTGCCGGTCGATCCGTACATCCTGATGCTGATCGGGACAGTCGTCCTCGCGACCCTGCTGCCGGCGTCCGGCGCGGCGGCCGAGGCCGTCGGCGGGCTCTCGACGGGGGCCGTGGCGCTGCTGTTCTTCCTGTACGGCGCGCGGCTCTCCACCCGCGAGGCGCTCGACGGGATGCGCCACTGGAGGCTGCACCTGACGGTCCTCGTCTGTACGTTCGCGATCTTCCCGCTGCTGGGGCTCGCGGCGAAAGGGCTGGTTCCGTACGTCCTCACGCCCGAGCTGTACGGCGGCCTCCTCTTCCTCTGCTTGGTCCCCTCGACCATCCAGTCCTCGATCGCCTTCACCTCGATCGCACGCGGCAACGTCCCGGCGGCGATCTGCGCGGGCTCCTTCTCCAGCCTCATCGGGATCGTCCTGACGCCGCTGCTCGCGGCGCTGCTGATCGGCGGGGGCGCGGGTGGCGCGGGCGGCTTCTCCGCGGACTCGCTGCCGAAGATCGCCCTCCAGCTGCTGGTCCCGTTCATGGCGGGCCAGCTGCTGCGCCGGTGGCTGGGCGGGTTCCTGGTGCGGCACAAGAAAGCGCTGGGTTACGTCGACCGCGGCTCGATCCTGCTCGTCGTCTACACGGCGTTCAGCCACGGCGTGACCGAGGGCATCTGGCACCGGGTGAGCCCCGGCCGGCTCGGGGCGCTGGTGGCGGTGGAGGCGGCGCTGCTCGCGGCGATGCTCACGGTGAGCTGGTACGGCGCGAAGCGGCTCGGTTTCGGCCGGGCGGACCGGATCGCGATCCAGTTCGCCGGGTCGAAGAAGTCGCTGGCGGCGGGGCTGCCGATGGCGAGCGTGCTGTTCGGGGCGGGAGCGGGGATGGCCGTGCTGCCGCTGATGCTGTTCCACCAGATGCAGCTGATGGTGTGCGCGGTGATCGCGAAACGGCGCTCGCTGGATGGGGGTAGGGGAGAGGACAGCGCCGCGGGCAACCCGCACCCCACCACACCCGCACCCGCACGGGAAGCCGTCACACCTGGCAAGATCGTCAAGTGACTTCCGTGATACGCCCCTTCGGGCCCCGCCCGTGCGCCCTCACCGTGTGCCGCGGCTGCTGCTGCGGTGACGCCGGCAAGAACCCCGGTACCGACCACGAAGGCCAGCTCCGCCGCCTGCGCGACGCCGCCGCCGCTTCCGGTGGGCGGCTCCTCGTGCGTACCAGTGACTGTCTCGGCCCGTGCGGACAGGCCAACGTCGTGGTCGTCCAGCCCTCCACCGAGGGGCGGAGGAGAGGCGGGCGCGCCGCCTGGGTCGGCTGGGCACTGGACGACGACTGTACGGACGACATCCTGACCTGGGTCGCGGCAGGCGGCCCCGGCATCGCGACACCACCCGCCACCCTTGAGCTCCAGTTCATCCCGCCCCCGGCGGAGGCCAGGCAGCGAGCCCGGCGCGGGCAGCGCTGAACGGAGGGGCCCGGCACGGAGAGGCCCGGCCGGCGCAGGGGGCGCTCCCCGCCGACCGGGCCCGTATCCCGTGCCGCGGGGCGCGTCAGACCCCGGAATGCAGGGCGATGCGCTCGTCGCCCGCGTACACGTTCATGTTGGGTCCGCGCAGAAAACCGACCAGCGTCAGACCCGTCTCGGCCGCGAGGTCCACCGCCAGGGAGGAAGGGGCCGAGACCGCCGCGAGGACCGGGATCCCGGCCATCACCGCCTTCTGCGCCAGCTCGAAGGACGCCCGCCCGGAGACCAGCAGCACCGCGCGCGACAGCGGCAGTCGCCCGTCCCGCAGGGCCCGCCCCACCAGCTTGTCGACCGCGTTGTGCCGGCCCACGTCCTCCCGTATGTCGAGCAGTTCGCCCGTCTCGGAGAAGAGGGCCGCCGCGTGCAGGCCCCCGGTCCTGTCGAACACCTGCTGCGCCGCCCGCAACCGGTCGGGGAGGCCGGCGAGCAGTTCCGGTGTCAGCCGGACCGGGGGAGTGTCGGCGATCGGGAAGCGGGCGGTGGTGCGTACGGCGTCGAGACTCGCCTTGCCGCACAGCCCGCACGACGACGTCGTATAGACGTTGCGCTCAAGGGTGATGTCGGGGACCGGGACGCCGGGCGCCAGCTTCACGTCCACCACGTTGTACGTGTTCGCGCCGTCCGCTGTCGCCCCCGCGCAGTACACGATCGACTGAACGTCGTCGGCGGCCCCCAGCACCCCCTCGCTCACCAGGAATCCGGCCGCGAGCGCGAAGTCGTCGCCCGGCGTCCGCATCGTGATCGCGAGCGGCTTGCCGTTCAGGCGGATCTCGAGTGGCTCCTCCGCGACCAGCGTGTCCGGCCGGGCGCTCACCACCCCGTCCCTGACGCGGATGACGCGGCGGCGCTCGGTGACCCGTCCCATGGTGATCAGTCCCGACTCTGTACGTGCTGGTAGCCGAAGCGGCCCTTGATGCAGAGGTTGCCGTGGGTCACCGGGTTGTCGTGCGGCGAGGTGACCTTGACGATCTCATTGTCCTGCACGTGCAGGGTGAGATTGCAGCCGACGCCGCAGTACGCGCACACCGTCGTCGTCTCCGTCTGGGACGGCTCGTCCCAGGTCCCGGCGGCGCGCATGTCGAACTCCGACTTGAAGCTGAGCGCGCCGGTCGGGCACACCTCGATGCAGTTTCCGCAGTACACGCACGCCGAGTCCGTCAGCGGGGCGTCCTGCTCGACCGAGATGCGGGCGTCGAAGCCGCGTCCGGCGACGGCGATGGCGAAGGTGTTCTGCCACTGCTCCCCGCACGCGTCGACGCACTTGTAGCAGAGGATGCACTTGTCGTAGTCGCGTACGTAGAGATCGTTGTCGATCTTGGGCTGCTCGTTCAGGCGGGCCGCGTCCGGGCCGAAGCGTTCCGGCTTCGCCTCGTACTCCTTGATCCACTCGGCGGCGCGCGGCGTCGTGGAGAGATCGGTGGAGGAGGCGAGCAGCTCCAGCACGATCTTCCGGCTGTGCCGGGCACGCTCGGTGTCCGTACGTACGATCATGTCGGGCTCGGCGCGGCGCGAGCAGGCCGGGGCGAGCGTACGGGCGCCCTCGACCTCTACGACGCACACGCGGCACGCGTTCTTGGGGGTGAGGGTGTCGCCCTCGCACAGGGTCGGGATGTCCTTGCCTGCGGCCCGGCAGGCGTCGAGGACGGTCGACCCCTCAGGGACGCGGGTCGCGGCGCCGTCCAGAGTGAACTCGACGAGCCTGCGCGGCGGTTGAAGCGGGATCGCGGTCATTCGAAGGCTCCCAGGCGGTCGATGGCGGACTCGACGGCGTTCCACGCGGTTTGTCCCAGACCGCAGATCGAGGCGTCCCGCATGGCCCCGCCGACCTCACGGAGCAGCGCGATGTCACCGGCGGCGGCAGCGCCCGTACGGTTCTTGATCCGGTGCAACGCCTCTTCCTGCCGTACGGTCCCGACGCGGCAGGGCACGCACTGCCCGCACGACTCGTCGCGGAAGAACTCGGCGATGCGCAGCAGGACGGCGGGAAGTTCGACGGTGTCGTCCAGGACC
The DNA here is from genome assembly GCF_056836825.1 of Streptomyces sp. TRD_SC_5. Taxonomy (NCBI): domain Bacteria; kingdom Bacillati; phylum Actinomycetota; class Actinomycetes; order Kitasatosporales; family Streptomycetaceae; genus Streptomyces; species Streptomyces sp. TRD_SC_5. The sequence continues at coordinate 6,245,293 of NZ_JBWZZS010000001.1, forward strand.
AGGACGACCCCGGAGCCGAGGGTGGCGCCGGCGGCGCGCGTGCCTTCGAAGGTGAGGGGGATGTCGAGTTCGTCGGGGCGTACGAAGCCGCCGGCCGCTCCGCCGAGGAGGATGGCGCGGAGGTTGGGGGGCGGGCCTCCGGCGAGTTCGAGGAGGTCGCGGAGGCGGGCGCCGAAGGGGAGCTCGTAGATTCCGGGCCGGTCGACCTGACCTGACACGCAGAAGAGTTTGGTCCCGGTGGACGACGCGGTGCCGGTACGGGCGTACGCCGCGGCCCCCTCGGTGAGGATCGGCAGGACGTTGACGAGCGTCTCGACGTTGTTGACGGCGGTCGGCTTTCCGAACAGGCCCTTCTCCACCGGGAAGGGGGGCTTGCTGCGGGGTTCGCCGCGCTGCCCCTCGATCGAGTTGAAGATCGCGGTCTCCTCGCCGCAGATGTACGCGCCGGCGCCGCGCCGGATCTCGATGTCGAAGGCGTAGCCGTGGCCGAGGACGTCGGGGCCGAGGAGGCCGCGCAGCCGGGCCCGGGCGATGGCGTGCGTGAGGCGTTCGTACGCGCGCGGGTACTCGCCCCGGAGGTAGAGGTAGCCCTGGTGGGCTCCGGTCGCGTACCCGGCGATGGTCATGGCCTCGACGAGGGCGTACGGATCGCCCTCCATCAGGACGCGGTCCTTGAAGGTGCCCGGTTCGCTCTCGTCGGCGTTGCAGACGAGGTAGTGGGGGTGGTCGGGCCGCTGGGCGGTGGCTTCCCACTTCCGCCCGGTGGGGAACGCGGCGCCGCCGCGCCCGACGAGCCCGGCGTCGAGTACCTCCCGGATGACGCCGGCGGGACCGAGGGCGAAGGCGCGGCGCAGCGCGGTGTAACCGCCGGCGGCGCGGTAGCTGTCGAGGCTGTACGGGTCCACGGTGCCGACCCGGCGCAGGAGTACCAGGCCGGGGTCGCCTGCCTGGGGCACGGCGGCCGCGACGCCGGGCTCCGGGCTCGCGTGCTCCGGGGCGGCGATGGCCGTGAGCACCGCTTCCACGGCGGCCGGCGCGACGACGACGGCGACACGGTGCCGGGCACCGGGGACAAGCGCCCCGACCGATGCCCCGACCACCTGCCCGCCTCTGCCCTCCCCGGCCACGCCGGTTGCGCCGGCGGTCCTGGCGGTACTGGCATCACCGGCGGTACCGGCCGCGCCGGATGTTCCGGCGCCCGCTGCCGGCGCCGGCGCGGAGCTGCCGGGCTTGGGGCCGGGGCCCCGCCCCGGAGCATCGCCCCGCTCCGGGGGTCCGGGGGCTTGCCCCCGGATTCGGGAAGGGGCGGGTATGGGGAAAGTCTCTCGCGCCTTCACCGGAGCCCCTTCCAATGGGGCGCCGCCGGCCAGGGGTCCGGGCCCAGCAGCCGCACCGGGGCCCGCAACAGGCGGCGTAGCCCCCGCCTGCAACAGCAGCGCCGCCGGAGCCCGTTCGCACAGTCCCAGGCACGGGCTCGGCTGCCACACCACACCCCCCGCAGCCGAGCCGTCCGCAGCCGCGCCGCGCGCAAGGCTCACCGCCCCCGCCGCCCCCAACCTCTCCTCCAGCCCCGCGCACACCGCCCCCGACCCCCGCGCCGCGCAGGCGAGGTCCGTGCAGACGTACAGGACCTTCGCCGGGCGTGGCTTCACCGAGAACATCGCGTAGAACGTCGCCACCCCGTACGCCTCCGCCGGCGGCACCGTCAACCGGCGGCAGATGTAGTCCAGCGCCCCCTCGCTCAGCCACCCCACCCGGTCGTTGACCGCGTGCAGTGCCGGGAGGAGGAGGTCGCGGCGCTCTCGTGCCGCTGCCCCGCCGCGCGCCCAGCGCAGGTCGGTTCGCGACCGGTCCGCGCCCTCCCAGCCCGATTCCGGCGGGCCCAACAGATCGTCCACCGCCGCCCGTTCGTCGTCCGACGGCTTCGCGTCCGTGTACCTCAGGTCCATGCCGGCACCAGCTTCTCCACGTTCTCCAGCTTCTCGATCCGTATCGCCGAGGCCTTGAACTCCGCCGTCCCGGCGATCGGACAGTTCGCCTCGATCGTCAGCTGGTTCGTGTCGACCTCGTCGGGGAAGTGCATCGTCATGAAGGCCAGTCCCGGCCGCAGCCCCGGATCGACCCACACCGGCGCGGTCACCGTGCCCCGCCGTGACGAGACCCGGACCTCCTCACCCACCTCGACGCCGTACGCCGCCGCGTCCTCCGGACACAGCTCGATGTACTCGCCGCGCCGCAGCGGGGAAGCGAAACTCCCGCTCTGCACACCGGTGTTGTACGAGTCGAGCCGCCGGCCCGTCGTCAGCCGCAGCGGGTACTCCTCGTCCGTGAGGTCGACGGGCGGGTCGTGTGCGACGAGGCCGAAGGGAGCCGCCGGGCCCCGCCGCTCCGGGTCCGTCTCCCACAAGCGCGCGTGCAGGAAGCTCGACGGAAGCCGGTCCGTGCTGGGGCACGGCCACTGCAGGCCCTGGTGCTCCGCCAGGCGGTCGTACGTCATGCCGTAGTGGTCGGGGGACAACGCCCGCAGTTCGTTCCAGACGGTCTCCGAGTCGGCGAACTTCCAGTCATGGCCCAGTCGTTGCGCCAGCGCGCAGATGATGTCGATGTCCTCCCGGGCCTCGCCGGGCGGCTTCACCGCCGCCCGCACCCGCTGCACCCGCCGCTCGCTGTTGGTCGTCGTCCCGTCCGTCTCCGCCCACGCCGCCGTGGCGGGCAGGACCACGTCCGCCATCTGCGCGGTCTTCGTCAGGAAGATGTCCTGCACCACCAGGTGGTCGAGCGCGGCCAGCCGCCGCATCGCCTGTTCGCTGTCGGCCTCCGACTGGGCCGGGTTCTCGCCGATGCAGTAGACCGCTCGCAGCTCGCGGCTCTCCATCGCCTCGAACATCTCCGTCAGCGTCATGCCGTACCGGGGCGGGATGACGGTCTCCCAGGTACGTTCGAACCTGCCCCGCGCCACCGGGTCGAGAATGTCCTGGAAGCCGGGCAGCCGGTTCGGGATGGCGCCCATGTCGCCGCCGCCCTGGACGTTGTTCTGGCCGCGCAGTGGCTGGACCCCGGCGCCGTACCGGCCGACGTGACCGGTCAGCAGCGACAGGTTGATGAGGGCGCGCACGTTGTCGGTGCCGTTGTGGTGTTCCGTGATGCCCAGCGTCCAGCACAGTTGCGCCCGTTCGGCCGTCGCGTACGCGTGCGCCAGCTCCCGGATCGCGGGCGCCGGGACGCCCGTCACCTTCTCCGCCGCCGAGAGGGTCCACGGCTCGACCAGGTCGGCGTACTCCGCGAAGCCCGTCGTGGCGCGGTCCACGAACGCCCGGTTCACCAGCCCCGCGTGGATGATCTCCCGGCCGATCGCGTGAGCCAGCGGGATGTCCGTCCCGACGTTCAGGCCCAGCCAGCCCTCCGCCCACTCGGCGGTCGAGGTGCGGCGCGGATCGACGGCGTACATCCGCGCGCCGTTCCTGATGCCCTTGAGGACGTGGTGGAAGAAGATCGGGTGGGCGAAGCGCGCGTTGGAGCCCCACATCAGGATCAGGTCGGTGTGTTCGACCTCCTCGTACGACGAGGTACCGCCGCCCGAACCGAAGGCCGCCGACAGACCGGCCACGCTCGGCGCGTGGCACGTCCGGTTGCACGAGTCGACATTGTTGGTGCCGATGACCACCCGGGTGAATTTCTGCGCGACGTAATTCATCTCGTTGGTCGCGCGGGCGCAGGACAGCATGGCGAAGGCGTCCGGGCCGCAGGTGTCCGTCGCCCGCCGGAAACCGGCCGCCGCCCGCTCCAGCGCTTCGTCCCAAGTCGCCTGCCGCAGTGTGCCGTTGGCGTCCCGTACGAGCGGATGAGTCAGCCTCGTGTACTGCTTCGGCTGCCTGTCCTTCTTCTTCTTCACTGTGCGCTCCCAGCTGAGGAGGAGTTGGTGGCCAGCAGGTCCGCCAGCGCGTGCACCGCGCGCAGCGTCGGTACGGACGTGTCCGTCAGGCGGGCCAGTTCGACGACGGCGGCGAGCAGCACGTCGAGTTCGAGCGGCTTGCCCTTCTCCAGGTCCTGGAGGGTGGACGTCTTGTGGTCGCCGACGCGCTCGGCGCCCGCGATGCGCCGCTCCACGGAGATCTCGGGGTGGCAGCCGACGGCGGCCGCGACCTCCAGCGTTTCGCGCATCATCGACTCGACGAGTGCGCGGGTGTCCGGATGGCGGCAGATCTGGCCCATGGTGGCTCTGGCCAGCGCGCTGATCGGGTTGAAGGAGATGTTGCCGAGCAGCTTGATCCAGATGTCGTTGCGCAGGTCGGGTTCGACGGGGCATTTCAGGCCGCCGGCCCGCATGGCCTCGCTGAAGTCCAGGCAGCGGCGCGAGACGTCACGCCCCGGCTCGCCGATCGAGAAGCGGGTGCCTTCCAGGTGGCGTACGACGCCGGGCGCCTCGAGCTCGGTCGCGGCGTACACGACGCACCCGATGGCGCGCGCCGGCGGCAGCGTCGCGCTGACCGCGCCCGCCGGGTCGACGCTCTCGATGCGGCGGCCCGCGTACGGTCCCGGCAGGCCGTGGAAGTACCACCAGGGGATGCCGTTCTGCGCGGCGATCACCGCCGTACGGTCGTGCAGGAGCGGGTGCACGAGAGGGCCCGAGCCCGCGTAGGAGTTGGCCTTGAGGCCGAGGAAGACGTAGTCGACCGGCCCGACCTCGGCCGGGTCGTCCGTCGCGGCGGGCCGCGCGGTGAAGTCGCCGCGCGGGCTGAGGACCCGTACGCCGCTTCGGCGCATGGCCGCGAGGTGCGGGCCCCGGGCGATCAGATGGACCTCGGCGCCCGCGCGGTGGAGCGCGGCCCCGACATACGCGCCGATGGCTCCGGCGCCGACAACTGCGACTTTCACGGGGCTCTCCGATCGGTTGAGGGACCGAGTAAGGGGGAGCGGGTAGGGTCTGGAAGAGTCGACAGAATATTGTCTACAGTATGCCTTTGGGGCGGTCAAGGGTCGCCGTCAGCAAGAAGCTCCAAAGAGTCGGGGGCGAATCCTGTCGGTTCACTTGCCGTCGTACTGGTGAGTCGCAAAGAAGACTGGACCGTTCCGACTGTCCGCAAAGAGGGGTGGAACCGCCAATGACCGGCTCACGAGTCGTCGCGCTCGGGCACTATCAGCCTGCCAAGGTGCTCACGAACGACGATCTGGCGGCCCTGGTCGACACCAGCGACGAGTGGATCACCAGCCGGGTCGGCATCAGGACCCGCCACGTCGCGGGTCCCGACGAGCCCGTCGACGAGCTGGCCGCGCACGCCGGTGCCAAGGCCCTCGCCTCCGCGGGCCTCACCCCCGCCGACATCGACCTCGTGCTGGTCGCCACTTCCACCGCGATCAACCGCTCCCCGAACATGGCCGCCCGCGTCGCCGCCCGCCTCGGCATGACCTCGCCGGCCGTGATGGACCTCAACGTCGTCTGCTCGGGCTTCACCCACGCCCTGGCGACGGCCGACCACGCCGTACGGGCCGGCTCCGCCACCCGCGCCCTGGTCATCGGCGCCGACAAGATGGCCGAGATCGCCGACTGGACCGACCGCACCACCTGCGTCCTGGTCGGTGACGGCGCGGGCGCCGCGGTCGTCGAGGCGTGCGCGGAGAGCGAGGAGCCGGGGATCGGCCCGGTGCTCTGGGGTTCGGTGCCGGAGATGGGCCACGCCGTACGCATCGAGGGCACGCCCCCGCGCTTCGCCCAGGAGGGCCAGTCCGTCTACCGCTGGGCCACCACCCAACTGCCGCCGATCGCGCGCAAGGTGTGCGAGCGGGCCGGTGTGACACCCGAGGAGCTGGCGGCGGTCGTCCTGCACCAGGCGAACCTGCGGATCATCGAGCCCGTCGCGCAGAAGATCGGCGCCGTGAACGCGGTGATCGCCCGCGACGTCGTCGACTCGGGCAACACGTCGGCGGCCAGCATCCCCATGGCCCTGTCCAAGCTGGTCGAGCGCGGCGAGATCGAGTCCGGCGCGCCCGTGCTGCTCTTCGGCTTCGGCGGCAATCTGTCGTACGCCGGGCAGGTCATCCGCTGCCCCTGACGCTCACCGTCCCGTGATTCCCGGGCCTCGGCGCTGTCGCGCCGGGGCCCGCGTCCGTGCCGGGGGCTCATGGTGACGAGGATCTCGGCATGGGAAGGATCGCGCTCGGTAGACTGTAGACGATAGCCAATCACCGTCAGCGCTCGCCGATGTTTGCCCGAAGGGGGACACCGCGATGTTGTCCGCAGGACTGCCGCAAGGGACCGTACCCAAGCTGGAGAGGCCGGGACCGCTCCGCGAGCGCGTGTACGAGGCGCTGCTCGAACTCATCACGACCCGGGCCCTGCGGCCCGGCCAGCACCTCGTCGAGAGCGAGCTCGCCGGGCACCTGGGCGTGTCCAGGCAGCCCGTGCGCGAGGCGTTGCAGCGGCTCAACACCGAGGGGTGGGTCGACCTGCGGCCCGCGCAGGGCGCGTTCGTGCACGAGCCCACCGAGGAGGAGGCCGATCAGCTGCTCTCCGTACGTACGCTCCTCGAGGCCGAGGCGGCCCGGCTCGCCGCCGCTACAGCGGGGTCGGCCGGTATCGACGTGCTCGAAGAGGTGTGCGCGAGGGGCGAGCAGGCCGTCGCGGACGACGACGTGGACCTCGCGGTGTCGCTGAACGCGCAGTTCCACGCCAAGGTCATGGAGCTGGCGGGCAACGTCGTCCTCACCGAACTGGCCGCGCAGGTCGGCCGGCGCGTGCGCTGGTACTACACGCCGGTAGCCCGGCAGCGCGGCAAGCAGTCCTGGATCGAGCACCGCGCGCTGATCGCCGCGATCGCGGACCGCGACGAGCAGCGCGCCACCGAGATCATGCGGGCCCACACGGAGCACACCCGCACGACGTACCACGAGCGCGTGGTTTAGCGGCCCGGTCGACGAAAGGCGTCGCCCCGTCGCCCCGTCGCCGGCCAACTTCCCGCACGCTGTGGTCATTTCGCCGGGGAACCGTCTTTGTCCTCGGTGTGGAGAAAGTTGGAGTGGATTCCTGCGCAACTTCTTCCCACTCCCGGCAGCCGCTGCTACGTTCCCCTCCAAAGCCCGACGGAGAACGGCCTATGAGGCAGGGAGGGGCACGTGAGACGGATGACGGCTCGACCCGCGAACGCGCATCAGGCGCGACTGCTCCGTCTGCTGCGTGACGGCGGACCCAACTCCCGGGCCCAGCTCGGCGATCAGATCGATCTCTCCCGGTCCAAACTCGCCGTCGAGGTCGACCGGCTGCTCGACACCGGTCTGGTCGTCGCCGACGGCCTCGCCGCCTCGCGCGGCGGCCGGCGCTCGCACAACATCCGGCTCGCGCCCGCCCTGCGCTTCCTCGGCATCGACATCGGCGCCACCTCGATCGACGTGGCCGTCACCAACGCGGAACTGGAGGTACTCGGCCACCTCAACCACCCCATGGACGTACGGGAAGGCCCGGTCGCGGTCTTCGAGCAGGCCCTCGCCCTGGCGGCCAAGCTCAAGGCCTCCGGTCTCGCCGAGGGCTTCGACGGGGCGGGCATAGGCGTGCCCGGCCCGGTCCGCTTCCCGGAGGGTGTGCCGGTCGCGCCGCCGATCATGCCGGGCTGGGACGGTTTTCCGGTACGCGAGGCACTCAGCCAGGAGCTTGGCTGCCCCGTCATGGTCGACAACGACGTGAACCTGATGGCGATGGGGGAGCAGCACGCGGGCGTCGCCCGCTCCGTGGGCGACTTCCTCTGCGTCAAGATCGGCACCGGCATCGGCTGCGGCATCGTCGTCGGCGGCGAGGTCTACCGAGGTACGACCGGCAGCGCCGGCGACATCGGCCACATCCAGGTCGAACCGGAAGGCCGCGCCTGCGCCTGCGGCAACAAGGGGTGCCTCGAAGCCCACTTCAGTGGCGCCGCGCTGGCCCGCGACGCCGAGGACGCGGCCCGCTCCGGCCGCTCACCTGAACTGGCCGCGCGTCTCGAAGCGGCGGGACGGCTCACCGCCGCCGACGTCGCCGCGGCGGCCGCCGCCGGCGACGCCACCTCGCTCGGCCTCATCCGCGAGGGCGGCAACCGCGTCGGCCAGGTCATCGCCGGACTCGTCAGCTTCTTCAACCCCGGGCTCGTGGTGATCGGCGGCGGGGTGACCGGCCTCGGTCACACCCTGCTCGCCAGCGTCCGCACCCAGGTCTACCGCCAGTCGCTGCCGCTCGCGACCGGCAACCTGCCCATCGTCCTGGGCGAGCTCGGGCCCGCCGCCGGCGTGATCGGCGCGGCCAGGCTCATCAGCGACCACCTGTTCTCGCCTGCCTGACCCCGGCCGGCGCACGCACGACCCGTACGCGACACAGCACCACAGCACCTGGCTCGGCCCTGCCCTGCCCACCTTCGCCCTGCCCTGCTCGCTCACCGGCCGCCGCACCAGCCGAGGGGAACCGTCATGGCACCACCGCAAGCAGCCCCAACCCCGGCCCCACCCCTACTCCTCACCATGTCCGGCATCACCAAGTCCTTCCCCGGCGTCCGCGCCCTCGACGGCGTGGACCTGGAGGTCCAGGCGGGCGAGGTCCACTGCCTGCTCGGCCAGAACGGCGCCGGCAAGTCCACCCTCATCAAGGTGCTCGCGGGCGTACACCAGCCCGACGGCGGCGAGATCACCTGGCAGGGCGGCACGGTCTCCCTCAAGTCGCCCATCGCCGCCATGCGCCTCGGCATCGCCACCATCTACCAGGAACTCGACCTGGTGGAAGGCCTGTCGGTCGCCGAGAACATCTTCCTCGGCCACGAGCCGACCACCGCCGGCTTTGTCGTACGCGCCAGGGAGGCCCGCGCGTCCGCGACCGCCCTGCTGAAGCGCCTCGGCCACACCGAGATCGACTCCGCCAGCCTGGTCGGCTCGCTGTCCGCCGCCCAGCAGCAGATCGTCTCCATGGCGCGGGCGCTCTCCCACGACGTACGCCTCATCGTGATGGACGAGCCCTCCGCCGCCCTCGACCCCGACGAGGTCGACAACCTCTTCCGCATCGTCGCCGGGCTCACCGCGGACGGCGTCGCCGTCGTCTACATCTCCCACCGGCTCGAAGAGATCCGGCGCATCGGCGACCGCGTGACCGTACTCAAGGACGGACGCGCGGTCGCGGTCGGACTGCCCGCCAAGAGCACCCCGACGCGTGACGTCGTGGCCCTGATGACCGGCCGCGATGTCGAGTACGTCTTCCCCCGGCGGCCCGCAGGCGACGACCCGGCGGTCGCCGGACCCGTCCTCAGGGTCGAAGGACTCGCCAGGGACGGGGAGTTCGCGGCGCTCGACCTCGACATCCGCCCCGGCGAGATCGTCGGCCTCGCCGGGCTCGTCGGCTCCGGGCGGTCCGAAGTACTGGAGACGATCTACGGCGCGCGCAAACCCACCGCGGGGCGCGTACTCGTCGACGGGAAGCTCCTGCGCCCCGGCAGCGTCCGCGCCGCCGTCCGGGCCGGCATCGGGCTCGCACCCGAAGAGCGCAAGGCCCAGGGCCTGCTGATGCTCGAATCCGTCACCCGCAACGTGTCCGTGTCGACCCTGTCCCGCTTCTCGCGCGGCGGCTGGCTCGACCGTACAGCCGAACGCGAAGCCGCCCAGGCCGCCACCCGGGAACTGTCCCTGCGGCCCGACAACCCCGACGCCCGCATCCGCACCCTCTCCGGCGGCAACCAGCAAAAGGCCGTACTCGCCCGCTGGTTGCTGCGCGGCTGCCGCGTCCTGCTGCTCGACGAACCGACGCGCGGCGTCGACGTCGGGGCGCGTGCCGAGCTGTACGCCGTGATCCGCAGGCTGGCCGACGAAGGCCTCGCCGTACTTCTCGTATCCAGCGAAGTCCCGGAAGTCCTGGGGCTCGCCGACCGGGTGCTGGTGCTCAGGGAGGGGCGCGTCGTCCACACGGCGCCCGCCCGGGAGCTCGACGAGCACCGCGTACTCGACCTCGTGATGGAAGGGAGCCCGACGCCATGACGCAGCCTGTCTCGCCGGCGCAGCAACAGCATCAGCAGGACGGTCCGGTCGTCAGCACCACCAAGTCGCCCCCGGAGCAGTCGGCTTGGCGCAAAATCGGGCTGCGCCTCGACGTACGCAATCTGTCGCTGCTCGGCGTACTCGCGGTCCTCGTCGCGGTCGGCGGCTTCACCAAGCCCGAGCAGTTCCTGGACTCCAGCAATCTCCAGCTCGTCCTCACCCAGGCGTCCGTCATCGGTGTCGTCACCGTCGGCATGACCTTCGTCATCACCAGCGGCGGCATCGACCTCTCGGTCGGCGCGATCGTGGCGCTCGCCTCGGTGTGGGCGACGACGCTCGCGACCCAGGAGTACGGCTTCGCGGGCATCCTCTTCACGGCGGTGATCGTCGGCCTCGCCTGCGGACTCGTCAACGGACTGCTCATCGCGTACGGCGGGATGGTGCCCTTCATCGCGACGCTCGCCATGCTGGCGTCGGCCCGCGGACTCGCCCTCCAGATCACCGACGGCAAGACGCAGATCGTCACCGTCGAGTCCGTACTCGACCTCGGCGTTCCGGACTCGTACGTGCTGGGCATACCGCCACTCGTCCTGGTCTTCGCGGTGGTCACCGTCGTCGGCTGGCTGCTGCTCAACCGCACCACCTTCGGGCGGCGTACGGTCGCGGTCGGCGGCAACGCGGAAGCGGCCAGGCTCGCCGGCATCGACGTACGCCGCCAGCGCCTCTACCTCTACCTGCTGTCCGGACTGTGCTGCGGAATCGCCGCCTTCCTGCTGATCATCCTGTCCGGCTCGGGACAGAACACCAACGGGAACCTGTACGAGCTCGACGCCATCGCGGCGGCGATCATCGGCGGGACACTGCTCAGCGGCGGCCGGGGCACCATCGTCGGTTCCGTCCTGGGTGTCCTGGTCTTCACCACGATCACCAACATCTTCGCGCTCAACAACCTGCAGAGCGACGTACAGCAGATCGCCAAGGGCGCGATCATCGTCGCCGCCGTACTGGTCCAGCGCCGCACGGCGCGCGATGGCGAGGCCTGACCTCGTACCGCTTCTCTCCCCTTTCTTCCGTAAGCCTGACCTGAAGGGTTGGAACCGTCATGCCAGAAACCAGTCGCAGAGGACTGCTCTTCGGCACCGCAGCCGTCTCCGCGGGCGCCCTGCTCACCGCGTGCACCAGCAACGAGCCCAAGCAGAAGGCGCCTGCCGCCAACAACGAGCCCGCCGGGCCCGACGACAAGCCCGGCAAGAAGGTCACCATCGGATTCGCGGGCCCGCAGGCCGACCACGGCTGGCTCAACGCAATCAACGAGAACGCCAAGTCGCGCGCCCAGAAGTACTCCGAGGTGACCCTGGAGATCACCGAGGGTTCGAACGACACCGCCGCGCAGATCGGCCAGGTCCAGACGCTGATCAACAAGAAGGTCGACGTACTGGTGATCCTGCCTGCCGACGGCAAGGCCCTCACCCAGGTCGGCCTCCAGGCGATGAAGGCGGGCATCCCCGTCGTCAACCTGGACCGGATCTTCGCCTCGCCGCAGGCCTACCGCTGCTGGATAGGCGGCGACAACTACGGCATGGGCCTCAACGCCGGCAACTACATCGGCGAGCAGCTCAAGGACAAGCCGAACGCCAAGGTGGTGGAGCTGGCGGGGCTCGACAACCTGGAGCTGACCAAGCAGCGCAGCCAGGGCTTCGCGGACGCCCTCAAGAACTACCCCAACGTCAAGCGCGTCGCCCGCCAGGCGGCCGACTTCACCGTCGAGTCCGGCCAGGCCAAGATGGCGCAACTGCTCCAGGCGCAGAAGCAGTTCGACGCGCTGTGGAACCACGACGACGACCAGGGCGTGGGCGCCCTGCGCGCCATCCAGCAGGCCGGGCGCGACGACTTCCTGATGGTCGGCGGGGCGGGCGCCAAGGCCGCGATGGACGCCATCAAGGCCGACAACAGCGTGCTGAAGGCCACCGTTCTCTACCCGCCGACCATGGCCGCGTCCGCCATCGACCTGGCGCGCGCACTCGGGCAGGGCAAGGGCGTCGGCGGGATGGCCGAGCTGGAGATCCCGGCCTCGATCACCCTCTATTCGGCCGTCGTCACCAAGGACAACGTCGACGAGTACCTGCCGACGGGCTTCAGCTGACCGGGCCGTCCGCCCGCCCCCACCGTGCGAGTGACGAGTTCGACGAGGAGGAATCCGTATGGCCCGCAGGGAAGAGTCGCAGACGGAGACAGACGCCGGGACAGGCGCGTCGGGCGGTGCGCCGGCCGGTGCGTCGCCGCCGACGCTCGGTGTCGGCATGGTCGGATACGCGTTCATGGGAGCCGCCCACTCACAGGGCTGGCGCACCGCGGGCCGTGTCTTCGACCTGCCGACGCGGCCGGTCCTCGCGGCCGTCTGCGGCCGCGACGCCGCGGCTGTGCGGGCCGCGGCCGACCAGCACGGATGGGCGGGCACGGAGACCGACTGGCGGGATCTCATCGCCCGTGACGACGTGCAGATCGTCGACATCTGCACGCCGGGGGACAGCCACGCGGAGATAGCCGTCGCCGCGCTCGAGGCGGGCAAGCACGTGCTGTGCGAGAAGCCGCTGGCCAACTCGGTCGCCGAGGCGGAGGCCATGACGGCCGCCGCCGAACGCGCCCGCGCGCGGGGCCAGGTGGCGATGGTCGGCTTCAACTACCGCCGGGTGCCGGCCATGACGTACGCCCGCCGGCTGATCGGGGAGGGGCGGCTCGGGGCGCTCAGGCACGTACGGGTCACCTATCTCCAGGACTGGCTCGTCGACCCGGAGTTCCCCCTGACCTGGCGGCTCCAGCGAGAGCACGCGGGCTCGGGCGCGCTCGGCGACCTGGGCGCGCACATCGTGGACCTCGCGCAGTATCTGGCGGGGGAGCCGGTGGTGGGGGTTTCCGCCATGACCGAGACGTTCGTACGGTCGAGGCCGCTGCCGGCGGGTGCGTCGGCGGGGCTTGCGGCAACCGGGGGGTCCGAACGCGGGGAGGTGACCGTCGACGACTCGGCGCTCTTCACCGGGCGGCTGGCTTCGGGGGCGCTCGCCTCCTTCGAGGCGACCCGGATGGCGGCGGGCCGCAAGAACGCGCTCAGCATCGAACTCAACGGTGAGCGCGGGTCACTGTCCTTCGACCTGGAGCGCCTGAACGAACTGTCCTTCCACGACCACACGGAGCCCGCCGTCTCCTCCGGCTTCCGGCGGATCCTGGTGACCGAGCCGGAGCATCCGTACCTGGAGGCGTGGTGGCCGCCGGGTCACGCCCTGGGCTACGAGCACACCTTCGTCCACCAGGCGCGCGACCTGCTGCACGCCATCGCGACCGGCACCGACCCGCAGCCGTCCTTCGCGGACGGGCTCCAGGTGCAGCGGGTGCTGGCGGCGGTGGAGGAGAGCGCCGAGAAGAACGCGATCTACACGCCCGTACTCCCCGCACTGTAGGAGGGCCGTCAGGCATGCCACGACCATTCACACTCTTCACCGGCCAGTGGGCCGACCTGCCGCTGGAGGAGGTCTGCCGGCTGGCCCGCGACTTCGGTTACGACGGGCTCGAACTCGCTTGCTGGGGGGACCACTTCGAGGTCGACAAGGCGCTGAACGACTCGGCCTACCTGGAGGGCCGACACCAGTTGCTCGACAAGTACGGCCTGAAGTGCTGGGCGATCTCCAACCACCTGGTCGGCCAGGCCGTCTGCGACGCCCCCATCGACGAACGGCACCAGGCGATCCTGCCGTCGCGGATCTGGGGCGACGGCGAGCCCGAGGGTGTACGGCAGCGGGCCGCGGCCGAGATGGCGGATACGGCCAGGGCTGCGGCGGCCTTCGGCGTCCGTACGGTCATCGGTTTCACCGGATCGTCGATCTGGCACCTGGTGGCGATGTTCCCGCCCGTACCGCCGCACATGATCGAGCGTGGTTACGAGGACTTCGCCGAGCGGTGGAACCCGATCCTGGACGTCTTCGACGCGCAGGGGGTGCGCTTCGCCCACGAAGTGCACCCGAGCGAGATCGCGTACGACTACTGGACCACGCAGCGGGCACTGGAGGCGGTCGGGCACCGGCCGGCCTTCGGGCTGAACTTCGACCCGAGCCACTTCGTGTGGCAGGACCTCGATCCGGTCGGCTTCCTCTACGACTTCCGGGACCGGATCTACCACGTGGACTGCAAGGAGGCGCGCAAGCGTCTCGACGGCCGCAACGGCCGGCTCGGCTCGCACCTGCCGTGGGGCGATCCGCGGCGCGGCTGGGACTTCGTGTCGGCGGGGCACGGTGACGTCCCGTGGGAGGACGTGTTCCGGATGCTGCGGTCGATCGAGTACGAGGGGCCGGTGTCGGTGGAGTGGGAGGACGCGGGGATGGACCGCCTGACGGGCGCCCCGGAGGCTCTTGCCACGCTGAAGCGGTACGACTTCGACCCGCCGAGCGCGTCGTTCGACGCGGCGTTCGGCGGCGCGGACTAGGCCGAAGCCGGGGCGCTGCCCCAGTTGCGGGAAGGGGCGGGCAGGGGAAAAAGCCCCGCAGGGCAGCCCGGCGGAACACACCGCCCCGCCGGGCCGGTCCGGGCTGCGCCCAAGCCGCTTTGTCCTGCGGCAGGAGAAAGTTCAACTTACCTGCCACGCAAGGGCTTTCCGTTCAGGACGAACGCGGCTACCGTCCCTGAGGTGTACAGGACATGAGCCGGTACCGGTGTGACGGCGCACTCCGGTTCCGCTTCCCGAAATCAGAGAGCTTCCCCGCCCGGCGTCGGTGCAGGACGAGCACCGCCCGGCCCACTACCGGAGGACACTCGTGCACAGGAAACGGCTCAGAGCCGGATCGGCCCGAAAGGCCCTCGCACTCCTCACCGGCAGCCTCCTGGCCGCCACTTCACTTGCCCTCACACCCGTCATCTCCACCGCCGCCGAGAAGCCCGCGTCGGGCGGCGGCGCCGACCAGGCCCTCGCCGCCGAGGACTTCCAGCAGGTCACCCTCGCCAAGGGCGAGCCCGAGACGGGCGAGCCCATGTCGCTCGCCGTGCTCCCCGACCGCAGCGTCCTGCACACCTCGCGCGACGGCGAGCTGCGGATGACCGACGCCGCCGGCAACACCCGTGTCGTCGGCACCATCCCGGTCTACTCGCACGACGAAGAGGGTCTCCAGGGCATCGGCATCGACCCGGAGTTCAGCGAGAACCGGCGGATCTACCTCTACTACGCACCCCCGATGGACACCCCGCCGGGCGACGCCCCCAACGAGGGCTCCGCGGCCGACTTCGCCAAGTTCGACGGCGTCAACCGGCTCTCGCGCTTCGTACTCAAGGCCGACGGCACCCTCGACAACGCCAGTGAGAAGAAGATCCTCGACGTACCCGCCACCCGTGGCATCTGCTGCCACGTCGGCGGCGACATCGACTTCGACGCGCAGGGCAACCTCTACCTGTCGACCGGCGACGACTCCAACCCCTTTGCCTCCGACGGATTCACCCCCATCGACGAACGTCCGGACCGCAACCCGGCGTACGACGCACGCCGCACCTCCGGCAACACGAACGACCTGCGCGGGAAGATCCTCCGTATCAAGGTGAACGAGGACGCGTCCTACACGGTTCCCGAAGGCAACCTCTTCGCCCCCGGCACCGACAAGACGCGCCCCGAGATCTACGCCATGGGCTTCCGCAACCCCTTCCGCTTCAGCGTCGACAAGCCCACCGGCGTGCTGTACGTCGGCGACTACGGCCCCGACGCCGGCGCCGCCGACCCCGAGCGCGGCCCGGCCGGACAGGTCGAGTTCGCCCGCGTCACCAAGCCCGGCAACTTCGGCTGGCCCTTCTGCACCGGCAAGAACGACGCGTACGTCGACTACGACTTCGCGACGAAGGAGTCCGGCGCCAAATTCGACTGCGCCGCGCCGAAGAACACGTCGCCGCACAACACCGGCCTCACCGACCTGCCGCCCTCCGAGGAGGCCTGGATCCCGTACGACGGCGGATCGCTCCCCGAGTTCGGCACCGGCTCCGAGTCCCCGATGGGCGGACCCGTCTACCGGTACGACAAGGACCTCGACTCCCCGGTGAAGTTCCCGGAGGCGTACGACGGCGACTTCTTCGCGGGCGAGTTCGGCCGGCGCTGGATCAAGCGCATCGAGCAGGACGCGAACGGCGCCGTGCAGTCCATCAACCCCGTGCCGTGGACCGGCACCCAGGTCATGGACTCGGCCTTCGGCCCCGACGGCGCGCTGTACGTCCTCGACTACGGCACCGCCTGGTTCGGAGGCAACGAGAACTCCGGTCTCTACCGCATCGAGAACGCCACCAGCGGCCACTCGCCCGTCGCGGAAGCCGCGGCCGACAAGACGTCCGGCCAGGCCCCACTGCGCGTGAAGTTCTCCTCCGCCGGGACGACCGACTCCGACGGCGACGCCCTGAAGTACTCCTGGACCTTCGGCGACGGTGGTACGTCGACGGCGGCCAACCCCACGTACACGTACAAGAAGAACGGCACGTACACCGCGACCGTCACCGCCAAGGACACCACCGGGCGGACCGGTTCGGCGAGCGTACAGATCGTCGTCGGCAACACCGCGCCCAAGGTGACACTCGAACTGCCCGGTGATGGCCAGCTGTTCAACTTCGGCGACGACGTGCCCTTCAAGGTGAAGGTCACCGACCCCGAGGACGGCACGATCGACTGCGCCAAGGTCAAGGTGACGTACATCCTCGGCCACGACAGCCACGGCCACCCGATCACCTCCGCCAACGGCTGCACCGGCACCATCAAGACCCCCGCCGACAGCAGCCACGACCCCAACGCCAACATCTTCGCGGTCTTCGACGCCGAGTACACGGACGGCGGAGGCGGCGGCCAGGAGCCGCTGACGACCCACGACCAGAAGGTGCTCCAGCCCAAGCAGCGCCAGGCCGAGCACTACTCCAGCCAGAGCGGCGTCGCCCCGCAGACCAAGCCCACCGCGCACGGCGGCAAGACCGTCGGTGACATCGGCAACGGTGACTGGATCGCCTTCAGGCCCTACCGGGTCGGCGACGCCACCTCCCTCACCGCACGCGTGTCGTCGGGCGGAGCGGGCGGCACCCTCGAAGTCCGTACCGGATCGCCCGACGGCAGGCTCATCGGCTCCACCGTCGTCCCCGTGACCGGCGGCTGGGACGTCTTCCAGGACGTCACCACCACCATCAAGCGGCCCCCGGCCGGGACCACCACCCTCTACCTCGTCTTCAAGGGCGGCGCCGGAGCCCTCTACGACATCGACGACTTCACCTTCTCCACGGCGAAGGGCGACGCCACCCCCAAGAAGCGGGTCCTGGTCTTCTCCAAGACCGCCGGCTTCCGCCACGACTCCATCGCGGCGGGCATCACGGCCCTCAAGGAACTCGGCGCGCAGCGCGGCCTCGCCGTCGACGCGACGGAGGAAGCGAAGCAGTTCACACCCGAGAACCTCGCCCGCTACGACGCGGTGGCTTTCCTCTCGACGACCGGTGACGTCCTGAACGCCAACCAGCAGACCGTCTTCGAGCAGTACGTCGCAGACGGCGGCGGCTACATGGGCATCCATGCCGCCGCCGACACCGAGTACGACTGGAAGTTCTACGGCGGACTCGTCGGCGCGTACTTCGACTCGCACCCGCAGATCCAGCCCGCCACCGTACGCGTCGAGGACCACGACCACCCCGCCACCGCGCACCTGGACTCCACCTGGCAGCGCACCGACGAGTGGTACAACTACCGCACCAACCCCCGTGAGCAGGCGCGTGTCCTGGCCACCCTCGACGAGACCAGCTACACCGGCGGGAACATGAAGGGCGACCACCCGATCGCCTGGTGCCAGCCGTACGAGGGCGGACGCTCCTTCTACACCGGCGGCGGCCACACCAAGGAGTCGTACGCCGAACCGGCCTTCCGTAAGCACCTGTTGGGCGGAATGCTGTACGCCACCGGGATCGCCAAGGCCGACTGCAAGCCCTCCAAGGGTTACCGGTCGATCTTCAACGGCGAGTCCCTGGACGGGTGGAAGCAGGCGGGCCCCGGCTCCTTCGAGGTCAAGGACCGCACGCTGAACTCCGTCGGCGGCATGGGACTCCTCTGGCACCAGGCCAAGGAGCTGCGGTCGTACTCCCTGAAGCTCGACTGGAAGATGTCCGGTGACGACAACTCCGGCATCTTCGTGGGCTTCCCTGCCTCGGACGACCCGTGGTCGGCCGTCAACAAGGGGTACGAGATCCAGATCGACGCGACGGACGCCCCCGACCGCACCACCGGGTCCGTGTACGGCTTCAAGGCGGCGAACATCGCCGCACGGGACGCCGCGCTCAACCCGCCGGGGGAGTGGAACTCGTACGAGATCCGGGTACAGGGGGAACGGCTCCGCGTCTTCCTCAACGGCGTGAAGATCAACGACTTCACCAACACCGATCCCGCACGCAGCCTGGCCCAGGGCCACATCGGCATCCAGAACCACGGCGCCGGCGACCAGGTCTCCTTCCGCAACATCAAGGTCAAGGAGCTGCCCGCAGGCTCCTGACGTCCCCCAGGACCGGCGGCGGGCGGGAGCACGCCGAGCCCCCGCCCGCCGCCTTCTGGCCGTCTCCAACTCCCATTTCTTCTTTTTTCTCCATCTCTTTCTCCATCTCTCTGGCAGGGAGGCAGCCCGTGACCACCCCATCCGAAGGCACAACGGCGCACACGGCACGGACCGGAGTGTGGTTCGTCGGAGCACGCGGTTCCGTGGCCACGACCGCCGTCGCGGGCTGCGCGGCGCTCAGCGCGGGGCTCCACGCGGCGGACGGCATGGTCACCGAGACCCCGCCGTTCGCCGGGAGCGGCCTGGCGCCGCTCGCCTCGCTCGTCTTCGGTGGGCACGACACCGTGAGCTGCCCCCTGCCCAAACGCGCCGAGGAGCTGGAGGCGGGCGGCGTGCTGCCGCACGGTCTGTCCTCGGCCGTACGCAGCGAACTCGCGGCGGCGGACGGGGAGATACGTACCGGAGGCCCTCTGCCCGGCGACACGCGCGGCGAGGAGGAACTCGTCGCCGCATTCGCCGCGCACCTGCTGGACTTCGCGCACCGGCAGCGTCTCGACCGGGTGGTGGTCGTGAACGTCGCCTCGACGGAACCGGCCCCCGCCGACTCCCAGTCCCCGCTCCCGCCCAGCTCCCTCTACGCGGCCGCCGCGCTGCGGGCCGGCTGCCCGTACGTCAACTTCACCCCCTCCACCGGGCTGCGCGCGCCGGCCCTCCAGGACGCCGTCGCGGCCAGCGGCCTTCCCCACGCGGGACGCGACGGCAAGACGGGCCAGACGCTGCTCCGTTCCGTACTCGCCCCGATGTTCGTGCAGCGCGCCCTGTCCGTACGGGCATGGTCCGGCACGAATCTGCTCGGCGGCGGGGACGGGGCAGCGCTGGCCGACCCGGCCGCGGCGGCTGCGAAGAACGCGGGCAAGAACCGCGTCCTGACCGACACGCTGGGCGCGCTGCCACAAGGCGACGTGCACATTGACGACGTACCGGCGCTGGGTGACTGGAAGACGGCCTGGGACCACATCGCCTTCGACGGTTTCCTCGGCTCGCGGATGACGCTCCAGACGACGTGGCAGGGCTGCGACTCCGCGCTCGCGGCGCCGCTGGTCCTCGATCTGGCCCGGCTGCTGGCCCGCGCCCACGAGGTGGGCATCTCGGGCCCGTTGCCGGAACTGGGCTTCTACTTCAAGGACCCGGACGGCGGCCCGGCGGCGCTGGCGGAACAGTACGAGGCACTGCTGGCTTTCGGGGCGCGGCTGAGGGAGGCCCGATGACGTCCGCCCGGCTCGGCGCCTGGGCGGAACTGCTGCGCATATCCGCGCTGTTCACCGTTCCGGGTGACGCGGTGGCGGGCGCGGCGTCCATCGGCGTACGCCCCGGCCGGGGCACGGCGCTGGCCGTCGGAGCCTCCCTGTGCCTGTACGAGGCGGGCATGGCCCTGAACGACTGGGCGGACCGCGCCGAGGACGCGGTGGACCGCCCGCACCGCCCGATCCCGTCGGGCCGCATCACTCCACGGGCGGCCCTGGCGGCGTCGGGCGCCCTGACGGCGGCGGGCCTCGCCCTTGCCGCCGGGGCGGGCCGCCCGGCGCTGGCGGTGGCCACGGGCCTGGCCGCCACGATCTGGGCGTACGACCTGCACCTGAAGCACACCCCGGCGGCCCCCGCGGCGATGGCCACGGCCCGGGCGCTGGACCTGCTTCTGGGCGCGACGGCGACGGTGGGCGGCTCCACCGCGTGCCCCGGCGCGGCTCGATGCGAGCCGCGCCGGGGAAACGAGCCGCACCTGGAGAAGCAACCGCTGTCAGGAAATCCAGCCCGCCCGCCGTTTGAGGACCGGAAAGAGCTCCGCAGGACACGCCCTGACGCCGGTGTACGGGACGCACTGGCCGCCGCAGCGATGCTCGGCGCGCATACCTACGCCGTCACAGCGGTCTCGCGCCGCGAAACCCAGGGCGGCTCAACGGCCGCGCCACTCGCGGCCCTGGCGGCGGCCGCCGTACTGGCAACCCTGGCCGCCCGCGAACGGACCAAGGGCCCCGGGACGGCAACTTCCCCCGTGTGGCGCAGCCGCAGGCGGCCGCACCCCGGTTCGTCCGCCGCCGGAGAGGGCGGCCTGGGAGGGCGCACCGACACGCCCCGCCACAGCAGCGACCGGTCCCTCCCCGCAGCCACTGGCGTGCCCGCGCCCACCCGCCACAAAGCGATCCGCGTCGCCACGCGCCTCGCGACCCCCGCCACCCTCGCGGCCGCCGCCTACTTCAGCACCGCCGCCAAGCCCCTCTTCCACGCCACGCTCAATCCCTCCCCGCCCCTCACCCAGCGCGCCGTCGGCGGCGGGATCCGAGCCATGATCCCGCTGCAGGCCGCGCTCGCCGCGCGCAGCGGCGCGGCCGGGGCCGGGGTGGCGCTCATCGGGCTCGTACCGATCGCCCGGAAGCTGTCGCGAAAGGTGAGCCCCACATGACCGACGCTCCTCCGCCCACCCGCACCGGCGCCCGCACCCCCATCCGCTTCGGCTACGGCACCAACGGCCTCACCGACCTCCGTCTGGACGACGCCCTCACCCTCCTCGCCGACCTCGGCTACGACGGCGTCGGCCTCACCCTCGACCACATGCACCTCGACCCCCTCGCGCCCGAGCTCGCCACCCGCACCCGCCAAGTCGGCCGCAGGCTGTCGCAGCTCGGCCTGGGGGTGACCATCGAGACCGGCGCACGGTACGTCCTCGACCCGCGCCGCAAGCACGGCCCGTCCTTGCTCGACCCGGACCCGGCAGCCCGTGCCGCCCGCGCCGAGCTGCTCGTCACAGCCGTACGCGTCGCCGCCGACCTCGGCGCCCACGCCGTGCACTGCTTCAGCGGCATCACCCCGGCCGGCACCCCGCCCGACACCGCCTGGCAACGGCTGACGGAGTCACTGGCCCCCGTCATCGACGCCGCCGCCGGCGCCGGCGTACCGCTCGCCGTCGAGCCCGAACCCGGTCACCTCCTCGCCACCCTCGCCGACTTCCACCACCTGCGCCGCGCCCTCGGCGACCCGTCCCCCCTCGGCCTCACCCTCGACATCGGCCACTGCCAGTGCCTGGAACCGTCCTCGCCCGCCGACTGCGTACGCGAGGCAGCCCCCTGGCTGCGGCACGTGCAGATCGAGGACATGCGTCGCGGTGTGCACGAGCATCTGCCGTTCGGTGACGGCGAGATCGACTTCCCGCCCGTCCTGGAGGCACTCGCAGCCACCGGCTACCAGGGCCTGACGGTCGTCGAACTACCCCGCCACTCGCACGCCGGCCCCGACCTGGCCGCACAGTCTCTCGACTTTCTCCGCAAGGCACTGCCCACTGAACCGCTCCTCCCGGCAGGAGGCGACGCACGATGCTGAGCGAGCTGACCAACGGCGCACCGCCCTCCGCCCTCCAAGCCGCACTCGAAGAACACCTGGCGGGCGCGGACCGCGCCTGGCTCCACGAGGCCCTGGCCGAGGCGGAAGCAGACGCGAAAGCAGAGGCGAAAGCGGGGACGGAAGCGGGTCCCAAGCCGCCGCAGGCTGTGGACCGCCCCCAGTGGACCCTGCCCCCCTGGGAAATCCGTTTCGCCGAAGCAGGACGCCACTGCCATCCGGCCCAAGGCACCCAGGCCGCCCAGACCACCCCGCACCCCCGGGACCTCGCCGACGCCGCCCGCGTCCTCCTCCTGCACGCGGTACGAGCCGGCCACGACACCGTCACCCGCCTCTACCACCACGGCACCGCCGCCGAACGCCGCGCGGTACTGCTCGCCCTGCCGCACCTCAGCGCCACGCCCGCCGGCTCCGCGCTCCCGCTCGTCGAAGACGCCCTGCGCACCAACGACACACGCCTCGTCGCCGCCGCGGTCGGTCCGTACGCCGCCGAGCACCTCGACCAGCAGGCCTGGCGGCACGCCGTGCTCAAGTGCCTGTTCACCGGCGTACCGGTCGACGCCGTCGACGGCCTGTCCGTTCGCGCCCGGGCCGACGCCGAACTCGCCCGGATGCTCCGCGACTACGCCGCCGAACGCACCGCCGCAGGCCGCCCCGTCCCCGACGATCTCCACCGCGTCCTAGCCCTCACGGCCGCCCCCACAGAGGAGTCCTGAGTTCTGATGCGCATCTTCGACCCCCACATCCACATGACCTCCCGCACCACGGACGACTACGAGGCGATGTACGCCGCCGGAGTGCGCGCCGTGGTCGAGCCCTCTTTCTGGCTGGGCCAGCCCCGCACCTCGCCCGCCAGCTTCTTCGACCACTTCGACGCCCTCCTCGGCTGGGAGCCCTTCCGCGCCTCCCAGTACGGCATCGCGCACCACTGCACGCTCGCCCTCAACCCCAAGGAGGCGAACGACCCCCGCTGCACCCCCGTTCTCGACGCGCTTCCCCGTTACCTCCTCAAGGACTCCGTCGTCGCCGTCGGCGAGATCGGCTACGACTCCATGACCCCCGCCGAGGACACCGCCCTCGCCGCACAGCTCCAGCTCGCCGCCGACCACGGGCTGCCCGCCCTCGTCCACACCCCGCACCGAGACAAGCTCGCCGGTCTCCACCGCACCGTCGACGTCATCCGCGAATCGAACCTCCCCCCGGAGCGCGTCCTCCTCGATCACCTCAATGAGACAACCGTAAAGGCCGCCACTGACAGTGGCTGCTGGCTCGGCTTCTCCATCTACCCCGACACCAAGATGGACGAGGACCGCATGGTCGCGGTCATCAAGGACCACGGCACGGAAAAGGTACTGGTCAACTCCGCCGCCGACTGGGGAAAGAGCGATCCGCTCAAGACCCGCAAGGTCGGCGACGCCCTGCTCGCCGCAGGGTTCACCGAGGACGACGTCGACCAGGTCCTGTGGCGCAACCCCGTCGCCTTCTACGGCCTCAGCGGCCGACTCCAGCTCGACCTGCCCGACGCCCCGGAGCCCCTCCACGAGGGCAACTCCATCCTCCGCGGCGGGGAATGAGGGGGAGGACAGCCACCATGCGCTTCCGCCACCCCGACGGCTCCACCGTCCACCTCGCGTACTGCACCAACGTCCACCCCGCCGAGACCCTCGACGGCGTACTCGCCCAGCTCCGCGACCACTGCGAGCCCGTGCGCAGACGCCTCGGCCGGGACCGCCTCGGCATCGGCCTGTGGCTCGCCAAGGACGCCGCGCACGCGCTCATCACCGACCCGGCGGCATTGCGCGGTCTGCGCGCCGAACTGGACCGGCGCGGCCTCGAAGTCGTCACCCTCAACGGCTTCCCCTACGAGGGGTTCGGCGCCGAAGAGGTCAAGTACCGCGTGTACCGCCCCGACTGGACCGAGGCCGCCCGTCTCGACCACACCACTGACCTCGCCCACCTCCTCGCGGCCCTCCTCCCCGACGACGTGGCCGAAGGCACCATCTCCACCCTCCCCATCGCCTGGCGCACCCCCTTCGACGCGGCCGGCGCCGAGGCCGCCCGCGCGGCCCTCGCCACGCTCGCCGAACGCCTGGACGTACTGGAGGAACTCACCGGCAAGTCCATCCGCATCGGCCTCGAACCCGAGCCGGGCTGCACCGTCGAAACCACCGCCGACGCCATCGGCCCCCTCACCGCCCTGGGCGCCCCGCGCATCGGCGTCTGCGTCGACACCTGCCACCTCGCCACCTCCTTCGAGGACCCGGCGACCGCCCTTGCCGCGCTCACCGCCGCCGGCGTCACCATCCCCAAGGCGCAGCTCTCCGCCGCCCTGCACGCCGAAGACCCGCACCTCCCCGAGGTACGCGAGGCCCTCGCCGCCTTCGCCGAACCCCGCTTCCTTCATCAGACCCGTACGAGAACCAGCGCGGGCCTGCGCGGCACCGACGACCTCGACGAGGCCCTCACCGGCGCGGTGCTCCCCGACGGTGCCCCCTGGCGCGCCCACTTCCACGTCCCCCTTCACGCCCCGCCCGCCGCGCCGCTCACCTCGACCCTCCCGGTACTCCAGGACGCCCTCGCCCGCCTCGTCGGCGGTCCGGCGCCGCTCACCCGCCACCTGGAGATCGAGACGTACACCTGGCAGGCGCTCCCACCCGAGCTGCGCCCTCGCAACCGCACCCAGCTCGCCCACGGAATCGCCGCCGAACTCACCCTCGCCCGCGACCTCCTGGTCGACCTCGGCCTCAAGGAGCTGCCGTGACCGAGTCAGCAACCCCTCCGGTTCCCCTCCTCGTTCTGGACGTCGTAGGACTCACCCCCCAGCTCCTCGCCCACATGCCGAACCTCGAGCGGCTCGCCCGGTCCGGCTCCCAGGCGCCCCTCGGCACCGTCCTGCCCGCCGTCACCTGCGCCGCCCAGTCGACCTTCCTCACCGGCACCACCCCCGCCGAGCACGGCATCGTCGGCAACGGCTGGTACTTCCGCGAGCTCGGCGAAGTCCTCCTCTGGCGCCAGCACAACGGCCTCGTCTCCGGCGACAAGATCTGGGACGCCGCCCGCCGCGCGCACCCCGGCTACACCGTCGCCAACATCTGCTGGTGGTACGCGATGGGCGCCGACACCGACTTCACCGTCACTCCCCGCCCCGTCTATTACGCCGACGGCCGCAAGGAACCCGACTGCTACACCCGGCCCCCGTCCCTCCACGACGAACTCACCGACAAATTCGGTACGTTCCCCCTCTTCCACTTCTGGGGACCGGGCGCCGACCTCGTGTCCTCCCAGTGGATCATCGACGCCACCCGCCACATCCTGCGCACGCGCCACCCCGACCTGGCCCTGTGCTATCTCCCGCACCTCGACTACGACCTCCAGCGCTACGGCCCCGACGACCCCCGCGCGCACCGCGCCGCCGCAGACCTCGACGCCGCCGTAGCGCCGCTGCTCGACGACGCTAGAGCCGAGGGACGTACCGTCGTCGCGCTCTCCGAGTACGGCATCACGCGGGTCTCGCGCGCCGTCGACATCAACCGGGCCCTGCGCCGCGCCGGCCTCGTCGAGGTACACACCCAGGACGGCATGGAGTACCTCGACCCCATGACCTCACGCGCGTTCGCCGTCGCCGACCACCAGCTCGCGCATGTCTACGTACGCCGTCCGGAGGACCTGGCAGCCACCCGCGCCGCGCTCGCGGATATCGAAGGCATCGCCGAGCTCCTCGACGACGAGGGCAAGAAGAGCCACGGCCTCGACCACCCCCGCTCCGGCGAACTGGTCGCCGTGGCCGAACCCGACGCCTGGTTCACCTACTACTACTGGCTGGACGACGCCAAGGCCCCCGACTTCGCCCAGCTCGTGGAGATCCACCGCAAGCCCGGCTACGACCCCGTCGAGCTCTTCATGGACCCCCTCGACCCGTACGTACGCGTCAAAGCCGCCAAGGCCCTCGCCCGCAAGAAGCTCGGCATGCGCTACCGCATGGCGGTCGTGCCTCTCGACCCGTCACCTGTTCGCGGCAGCCACGGCCGCCTCCCCGAGCGCGACGAAGAAGGTCCGCTCATCCTGTGCTCCACCCCCCGCGCTGTCGGCGGCCGTGTCGCGGCCACCGATGTGAAAGCCCTGCTCCTTCATCTTGCCGGACTGCACTGACAAAGGGAGTTCCCGCATGAGCCGCAAGGCCACCACCACCGACCCCGAGCTCACCCACAAGCTCTCCAGACGAGGCATGCTCGGCGTAGCCGCCGGCGCCACCGCGGCCGCCCTCCTCGGCGCCACGGCGCCCACTGCCACCGCGGCACAGACCGCTCCGGGCCGCGGCCGTCCCGTCCTGCCCCCCGGCCGCCTCGGCATCCAGCTCTATTCCCTGCGCGACAAGGTCTCGACCCTCGGCTTCGCCAAGGTCTTCGCCGAGCTGGAGCGCTTCGGTTACGACGAGGTCGAGTACGCCGGCTACACCCAGGGCTCCGCGGGCCCCATCACCCTCGCCCAGCTCCGGAAACTCACCCGTGACCACGGCCTGCGCGGCATAGGCAGCCACGTCAACTACTACGACGACAGGAACCCGGGCGCCTACAGCTTCGCCCAGAACCTCACCAAGGTCCTCGACGACGCCCAGGCCCTCGGCCTCAAGCACATCGGCACGGCGTCCGGCCCCTGGCGCTACGGCGCGACCGTCGACGGCTGGAAGCGCGCCGCGCAGGACTTCAACACCTACGGCGCGGCGGCCAAGGCGCGCGGCATGAAGTTCTACCAGCACAACCACGCCGAGGAGTTCTCCTTCGCGACCGACAAGCCCGACGTCCGCCTCTACGACGTGCTCCTCGCCGAGACCGACCCCGGCCTCGTCTATCTGGAGATGGACATCTACTGGGCGTACGCCGCCCAGTTCCGCTTCGGCAAGCGCGTCGACGGCACACCCGCCCCCTTCGAGCCCCTCGACTACGTACTGAAGCAGCCCGACCGTTACCCGCTCTTCCATGTCAAGGACGGCGAACACGACGCGTCCGCCCGCGACGGCTACCGGATGGCGGACGTCGGGGACGGAGACATCGACTACAAGCGGTTCATCTCGGCGGTCTCGAAGACCCGCGGCGGGCGTCGTGACCACCACTGGCAGGCGGAACACGACAACCCGGTCGAGTCGTTCGCCTTCGCCCGCAAGTCCAGCGCGCACCTGCACTCACTGCGCGAGAAGGACTGCTGACAGCCGGCAGCCAGTAACAGCTAGACCGCGTCGCGGCTGATCGGCTGCGGGTTCGGCTTGATGTGCCGGGCCCGCGGCCGACCCGGCGGGTGCAGGAAGATCGCTATGAAGCCGGCGAAGAGAGAGATCGACCCCGCCAGCACGAACGCCCCGCCGTAACCCCAGGCGCCCACTATCACGGCTCCCATGCCCGACCCGAGCAGCCCGGACACCAGCTTGGAGCTGTAGACGAGCCCGTAGTTGGAGGCGTTGTTGTTCTCCCCGAAGTAGTCCGCGGTCATCGCCGCGAACATCGGGAAGATCGCGCCGCCGCCGAACCCGGAGATGCTGGAGAACAGCAGGAACAGCGGCAGACTGCCGATGTTCCCCGAGAACAGAATCCCGTACTGGGAAAGCCCCAGCACCACGCAGACGAAGATCAGGCACTGCTTGCGGCCGTACCGGTCGGAGAGCCAGCCGATCACTCCGCGCCCGGTCCCGTTCACGATCGCCTTCAGGGACATCGCCGTGGCCACGATGCCGCCCGCGAACCCCGCCTCGTTACCGAACGGCACCTGGAAGGCGATGCCGAATATGTTCACACCCGACGTACACAGCAGGCAGAACCACATCAGACCCACGCGCCCCGTCTGCCACGCCTCCCTCGGTGTGTACTGCTTCACGGCCGGCGGGTTCTTCTCCAGCGCGCGCCGCGCCCGCGGGTCGTCCGGCTTGCGCAGCGGGTCGATCTCGGCGGGCCACCAGTTCTTCGGAGGGTCCTTGAAGAAGTACCCCGCGAAGGCCACCACACCGGCGAGGAAGACACCGACGGCGACCAGCACCCACCGGAAGTTCGTCAGGTCCATGTAGCCGGTGAAGATGAACACGAACGGCACGGACCCGTAGGCGAACCCGCCGTTGACGAAACCGGTCTTGCCGCCCTTGCGCTCCGGATACCACTTGCCGACCATGTTCACGCAGGTCGCGTAGACCATGCCGGCGCCCATACCACTGAACATGCCGAAGCCGACGTACGCCACGATCACGTGCGGCGCGAACGCCAGCGACAGATAGCCGAGCAGGGTGCCCACCGCGCCGAGCATCATCGCCCAGCGGGCCGGCAGCTTCCCGCTTTCCCGCAGTTTTCCGGCCGGGAAGGCGACCGCCGCCTGGAAGAACACCCACACGCCGAGCATCCAGAAGATGTGATGGCTGCCCCAGCCGTGGGCCGTGTGCAGGGTTTCCTCGGCGGACGCGAACGCGTACTCCGCCGAGCTGATGCCCATCATTCCCACCCAGGGCAGGATGACCATCCACTTGCGTGGCCGGCCCATGATGTCCACATCGGTTTCGCCCAGCCGGTACATCCGGCCGTTGGCGTCCGTCACCTCCCTGTACGGGACGGACGATGAGATGTCTGTTGTCGCCATGTCGATCGAACCCCTTGCGTCGAAGAAGCCTGGGCAGCGCCCCCTGTCCGTTCTCTTCGTGCCGGGGCCGCGCGGCGAGCGGACGCCGCCGGCCCCGGTGCTCCGAGCCGCTGCTCAGCTCATCGACCGCCTCCCAACAACCCCGCCGCGCGTGCCCACTTGTACTTCGCGCCGAGCACCTCCACCGGCCTCTCCGTCGTGTACGGATACGCGACGACGCCCCGCTCGTAGAGGTACGCGCAGGCCTCCTCGACCTCCACATCGCCGGCCAGCGACGCGACCACCGGCTTCTCGATGCCGCGCGCCCGGAACTCCTCCACGACCCGCGCCGTCAGCTCCGCGAAGACCATCGGCGGCGTGACGATCGTGTGCCAGTAGCCGAGCACCAGCGCGTGAATCCGCGGGTCCTCCATGCCCAGCCGGATGGTCGCCTCGTACGTCGAAGGGGGCTCGCCACCCGTGATGTCGATCGGGTTGCCGGCTGCCCCGAAGGGAGGGATGAAGGCCTTGAACGCCGCGTCCAGATCGTCCGGGATCTCCATCAGGGACATCCCGTTGTCGACGATCGCGTCCGACAGCAGCACACCGGAGCCACCCGCCCCCGTGATGATCACGACGTTGTCGCCCTGTGGCGTCGGCAGCACCGGCAAGGCCCGCGCGTACTCCAGCATCTCGTTCAGGCCCGGCGCCCTGATCACCCCCGCCTGCCGCAGGATGTCCTCGTACACCGCGTCGTCACCCGCGAGGGCCCCCGTGTGCGATCCGGCCGCCTTCGCGCCCGCGCTCGTACGGCCCGCCTTCAGCACCACGATCGGCTTCTTCCGTACGGTCGCCCGAGCCGCGTCGACGAAGGCCCGCCCGTCCTTCAGGTCCTCCAAGTGCATGGCGATGCACGTCGTGTTGGGGTCCTCACCGAACCAGGTCAGCAGGTCGTCCTCGTCGAGGTCCGACTTGTTGCCGAGCCCGACGATCGCCGAGACACCGGTCTTCGTCGTACGGGCGAACCCGAGGATCGCCATCCCGATGCCGCCGGACTGAGAGGTCAGCGCCACCCCGCCCTTGACGTCGTACGGCGTGCAGAAGGTCGCGCAGAGGTCCTGCCAGGTCGAGTAGTAGCCGTAGATGTTCGGCCCGAGCAGGCGTACGCCGTGCCGCTCGGCGATGGCCACGATCTCCGCCTGGAGCGCGTGCTCGCCCGTCTCCGCGAAGCCGGACGGAATGAGCACGGCATTGGGAATCCCCTTGCGCCCCACTTCCTCCAGTGCCGCCGCAACGAACTTGGCGGGGATCGCGAAGACCGCCACATCCACCTCACCCGGGACATCCGTCACACTCTTGTACGCCTTGCGGCCCAAGATGTCATCGGCCCGGGGGTTCACCGGATGGATCTCGCCGGGAAAGCCGCCGTCGACGAGGTTGCGCATCACCGAATTGCCGATTTTGCCCTGCTCGTTGGAGGCGCCGACGACCGCCACCGACCTCGGCTGCATCAGCCGCCGCATCGAGGTGAGGATCTCGTCCCGGCTGTACTGGCGACGGGGCGCGGGAGAGGGGCCGCCGAGCAGGACGCGTACGTCGGCCGCCATCACCCCGTCCGCCGTGGCGAACACGGGGTTGAGGTCGATCTCCGCGATCTCGGGAAAGTCCGCGGCCAGTTGCGACACCCGCACGATGAGGGCCGCCAGCGCCGTACGGTCAACGGTCGCCCCGCCTCGCACACCGCGCAGTATCTCGGCCGCCCGGATCGAGTCGAGCATGGAGAGCGCGTCGGCCTCGGAGGCCGGGGCGAGCCGGAAGGTGATGTCCTTCAGGACCTCCACCAGCACCCCGCCGAGCCCGAACGCCACGATCTTCCCGAAGGTCGGATCGGTGACGGCCCCGACGATGACCTCCTGCCCCGCCGGCACCATCTGCTGGACCTGGACACCCCGGATACGCGCCTTCGGATCGTACGCACGGGCATTGGCCACGATCTCCGTGAACGCCGTCCGCACCTCGCTCGGCGACTTCAGCCCGGTCCGCACCCCGCCCGCGTCCGTCTTGTGCACGATCTCGGGCGAGACGATCTTGAGCACTACGGGGAAACCGATCCGGGCGGCGAACGCGACGGCGTCGTCCACGGTCTCGGCCAGCGCCTCCGCCGGCACGGGTATGCCGTAGGCGTCTGCTATCAGCTTCGCCTCCGGGGCTGTCAGCGCCCGACGGCCCTCGCTGCTCGCCGCGTCCAGTACGGCCCGTACGGCTGAGGCATCGCGTCGCGCGGTCATCAGATCACCCCGTTCGTCTTGAGCAGGCGCAGCTCCTCGTCGCCGAGCCCGAGCTCGCCGACGTACACCTCCGCGTTGTGTTCACCGAGCAGCGGTGACGTGACCACCTCGAAGGGGGAGTCGGACAGCTTGATGGGGTTGCCGACGGTGGTGAAGGTGCCGCGTTCGGGATGCTCGACCTCGACGACCATCTCGTTCGCGGCGAGCGACGCGTCCTCGAAGATCTCCTTGGTGGAGAGGATCGGCCCGCAGGGGATGTTGTGTGCGTTGAGCTGCTCCAGCACCTGCCACTTGGGGAGGGTCGAGGACCACTCCTCGATCAGCTGGAACATCTTGCCGAGCTTGGGCAGCCGGTCCGCAGGAGTCGCCCACTCGGGGTCGTCGGCCAGCTCCGGCCGGCCGATCAGCCCGGACAGCGGCCGCCAGCCGACGGGCTGGACGATGACGTACACGTAGTCGTTGGGCCCGCCCGGCGCACACTTGACCGCCCAGCCCGGCTGCCCCCCGCCGCTCGCGTTGCCGCTGCGCGGCACCTCGTCGCCGAAGTCCTCGTTCGGATACTCGGCGAGCGGACCGTGGGTGAGGCGCTGCTGGTCGCGCAGCTTCACGCGGCACAGGTTCAGCACGGCGTGCTGCATGGCGACGTTGACGCGCTGGCCGCGCCCGGTGTTCTCGCGCTGGAAGAGCGCGGCGAGGATGCCGGCGACGGCATGGATTCCGGTCCCGGAGTCGCCGATCTGCGCCCCGGTGGCGAGCGGCGGGCCGTCCTCGAAGCCGGTGGTGGACATCGACCCGCCCATGGCCTGGGCGACGACTTCGTACGCCTTGAAGTTGGTGTACGGGCCGTCGCCGAAACCCTTGATCGAGGCGTAGATGATCCGCGGGTTGATCTCCTGGATGCGCTCCCAGGTGAAGCCCATCCGGTCGACGGCGCCGGGCCCGAAGTTCTCCACCATCACGTCGGAGCGCCTGATGAGCTCGGTCAGGATCTCCTTCCCGCGCTCGGTCTTGGTGTTGAGGGTGATGCTCCGCTTGTTGCAGTTGAGCATCGTGAAGTAGAGGGAGTCGACGTCCGGCAGGTCGCGCAGCTGCCCCCGGGTGATGTCGCCGCTCGGCGCCTCCAGCTTGACGACGTCGGCGCCGAGCCAGCCGAGGAGCTGGGTGGCGGAGGGGCCGGACTGTACGTGGGTCATGTCGAGGACGCGCACGCCCTCAAGAGCCTTGGTCATGGGAGCCCTCCCCTACTTGTACATGGTCTGGTTCATGGTTCCGGGGGCGTACACATCCGGGTCGAGCCACACATTGATGAGCGACGGCAGCCCCGACTCCCGGGCGCGGCGCAGGGCGGGCGCGATGTCGCCTGGGTCGCGGACCTCTTCGCCGTAACCGCCCAGCATCTGCGCGAACTTGTCGTAGTGGACGTCGCCGAGGGTGTTGCCGACCCGCTCGCGCTCGTCGCCGTACTTCGCCTTCTGGCCGTAACGAATCTGGTTCATCGAGGAGTTGTTGCCGACGATCCCGACGAAGGGCAGGTCGTAGCGGACGAGTGTCTCGAAGTCCCACCCGGTCAGGGAGAACGCGCCGTCCCCGAAGAGCGCCACGACCTCCTTGTCGGGCCGTGCCTGCTTCGCCGCGAGTACGAAGGGCACTCCGACGCCGAGCGTGCCGAGCGGTCCCGGGTCCATCCAGTGGCCGGGGGCCTTGGGCTGGACGACCTGCCCGGAGAAGGTGACGATGTCGCCGCCGTCCCCGATGTAGATCGAGTCCTCCGTCAGGAAGTCGTTGATCTCGTCGACCAGCCGGTACGGCTGGATGGGCGAGGCATCGGACTTCAGCTGCGGCAGGCGCTTCTCGATGGCCGTCTGCTCGGCGGTACGCAGTTCCTCCAGCCAGGCTTTCCGTTTGACGGAACCGCCGTTCAGCCGGCCCGACGCGGCTTCGGTCACGGACTTCAGGATCAGCCCGGCGTCGCCCACGATCCCCAGGCCGATGTCCCTGTTCTTCCCCACGGTCCGGTAGTCGAGGTCGATCTGCACGACGGTCGCGGTCGGCGAGAGCCGCTTTCCGTATCCCATCCGGAAGTCGAAGGGCGTACCGACGATGATGATGAGGTCGGCGTTGGCGAACGCGTAGCGCCGCGAGAGCTGGAAGTGGTGCGGGTCGCCGGGCGGCAGCGTTCCGCGCCCCGCGCCGTTCATGTACGCGGGCACGTTCAGCGTCCGTACGAGCTCGGTCGCCGCGTCCGTCGCGCGCGTCGTCCAGACCTGGCTGCCGAGCAGGATCGACGGCTTCTCGGCGTGTACGAGCAGATCGGCCAGCTTCTCGATCGCCTCGGGATCACCGGCGGCGCGTGTCGACGCGCGGTACTGCCCGGCCCGCGGCACGCGTGCCTTGTCGACGGGCACCTTGGCGTCGAGTACGTCGCGCGGGATCTCCAGGAAGGAAGGCCCGGGGGCGCCGTGGTAGCACTCGCGGAACGCCATGGACACCATGTCGGCGGCCCGCGCCGTGTCCGGCACGGTCGCGGCGAACTTGGTGATCGGCGTCATCATGTCGACGTGCGGCAGGTCCTGGAGGGACCCCATCTTGTGCTGGGTGTGCGCGCCCTGGCCGCCGATCAGCAGCATGGGCGACTCGGCGCGGAAGGCGTTGGCGACACCGGTGACGGCGTCGGTCGTACCGGGGCCGGCGGTGACGACGGCGCATCCCGGCTTTCCGGTGATGCGGGAGTAGCCGTCGGCGGCGTGGGCGGCGACCTGCTCGTGGCGTACGTCGATGACGTCGATGCCCTCGTCGACGCAGCCGTCGTAGATGTCGATGATGTGGCCGCCGCAGAGGGTGTAGATGCGGTCGACCCCTTCTGCTTTGAGCGCCTTGGCGACCAAATGCCCACCGGAGATGAGTTCCTGGCTGTCGTCGGGCATGGCGATGTCCGTTCCCTTCGTAGGGGTACTGGAGCGATGACGCGGTAGATTGCATACAGTCGACGAATACTGTATGAAGCTTGTTATCCCGCATCCGGTGGGTGGTGTCCAGGGGGCGTGCGGCACTTTCCGACGAGGATTGAGGAAGCCGGTTATGGACCTGTACGAGCACCAGGCAAGGGAACTCTTCGCGCGGTACGGCGTCTTGGTGCCGGCCGCCGAGGTGGCGCACACACCCCGCGAGGCACGGCGCGCCGCGGAGCGCCTCGGCGGCCGCGTCGTCGTCAAGGCGCAGGTGAAGACCGGGGGCCGCGGCAAGGCGGGCGGGGTGAAACTCGCAGCCGACCCGGCGGCGGCTGAACTGACCACACGTCAGATGCTCGGCATGGACATCAAGGGCCACACCGTCCGCGAGGTCATGCTTGCCCAACCGGTCGACATCGAAGAGGAGTTCTACGTCTCGTACGTCCTCGATCGCACCGCCGGCCGCTTCCTGGCCATCGCGTCGGCCGAGGGCGGCATGGACATCGAGGAGGTCGCGGCGACCCGCCCGGAGGCGGTGGCCCGCATCCCGGTCGACCCGGACGAGGGCGTCACCCCGTCCAAGGCCGCCGAAATCGCCGCGACGGCGGGGCTTTTGCCGCAGGTGGCGCCCGTACTCGAGCACCTGTGGCAGGTCCTGACCCAGGAGGACGCCCTCCTGGTGGAGGTCAACCCGCTCGTACGGACCACGGACGGACGGATCCTCGCCCTCGACGGAAAGGTGACGGTCGACGACAACGCCCGTTTCCGTCAGGCGCAGTGGGGGACGCAGTCCCACGACCCGCAGACGGACCCGCTCGAAGCGGCGGCGACGGCCAAGGGCCTCAACTACGTCAAGCTCGACGGCGAGGTCGGCATCATCGGCAACGGCGCAGGCCTCGTCATGTCGACCCTCGACGTGGTCGCCGGCTGCGGAGCCCGCCCCGCCAACTTCCTGGACATCGGGGGAGGGGCATCGGCCCAGGTCATGGCCGACGGCCTGTCCGTCATCCTCTCCGACCCGGCGGTGAAGTCGGTCCTCGTCAACGTCTTCGGCGGCATCACGGCGTGCGACACCGTCGCCGACGGCATCGTCCAGGCCCTGGAATCAGTCCGGTTGACCCGCCCCCTCGTCGTACGCCTCGACGGCAACGCCGCCGCCCGGGGCCGCGCCATCCTCGACGACCGCGCCCACCCGCTCGTCCGCCAGGCCACGACTATGGACGGCGCCGCCCGCCAAGCCGCTCAACTAGCCACCACCACCTGACCCGGGGAGAGACCGACATGGCGATCTACCTCACCAAGGAGAGCAAGGTCCTCGTCCAGGGCATGACCGGGGCCGAGGGCATGAAGCACACCCGCCGCATGCTCGCCGCGGGCACCGACGTCGTGGGCGGCGTCAACCCGCGCAAGGCGGGCCGCGTCGTCGACTTCGACCACCGTACGGTCCCGGTCTTCGCCGCGGTGTCCGAAGCGATGGCCGCCACAGCCGCCGACGTCACGGTCGTCTTCGTCCCCCCGCCCTTCGCCAAGGCGGCGGTCGTCGAGGCGGCGGACGCCGGCATCGGCCTGGCGGTTGTGATCACGGAAGGCATCCCCGTCCACGACGCCGTCGCCTTCCACGCGTACGCCAAGGCACGCGGCACCCGTGTCATCGGCCCCAACTGCCCCGGCCTGATCAGCCCCGGCCAGTCCAACGCCGGAATCATCCCGGCGGACATCGCCACCAAGCCCGGCCGCATCGGACTGGTGTCAAAGTCCGGCACGCTCACCTACCAGCTGATGTACGAACTGCGCGAGACGGGATTCACGACCGCCGTCGGCATCGGCGGCGACCCGGTGATCGGAACCACCCACATCGACTGCCTCGCCGCCTTCGAGGACGACCCGGACACCGAACTCATCATCCTGATAGGCGAGATCGGCGGCGACGCGGAAGAACGAGCGGCGGCGTACATCTCGTCCCACATCACCAAGCCCGTCATCGGCTACATCGCCGGATTCACCGCCCCGGAGGGCAGGACGATGGGCCACGCGGGCGCGATCGTCTCGGGCTCGTCGGGCACGGCGGAGGCGAAGAAACGTGCGCTGGAAGCAGCGGGTGTACGGGTCGGCGCGACCCCCTCCGAGACGGCGTCGCTTGCACTTTCCCAACTGGCGTGACATCGCGCACAGTTGAGCCGCCGGTGATACCTCGGGTCGGCTGACGTCGCTACGGTCCAAGCAGGACCGCCCTGAGGGCGTGCCGGCAGAGTGCCCTTTCCCCGACCCGCCCCTTCCCGCTGTGACAATGTGCGGCTCCGCCGCGTGGGGGTTGCCGCGTGCTGAGAGTCCAGCACGGCAACATCCAGCCCGTCCGGCGTTTGAGGACACGCCCGGAGGGCGTCCGGAGGTCTGGGGGCTTGCCCCCCACGCGGCGGAGCCGCAAAGTGTCGCAGCGGGAAGGGGCGGGGTGGGGAAACGCTCCGCCGGACACGTCCTGCCGCACCGACGCTCGCGCCACTCAGTCCCGCCCCGCCCCCTTCATGAGCGGAGAGAACAGATGGCACCCACCCTCACTCTCAAGCCCGGAACAGCCTGGTCCGACGCCTGGCAGCGCTGCCTCGCCGTTGCCCCCGAGGCCTTCCAGGACGACCGCGTACTCAATCACTGGGCCTCCGCCTGGAAGCCCGACGGCCGCGCCTTCGCCGCCACTTCGCCCGTCGACGGCAGCCCCATCGCCGGGCCGCCGCGCCTCGACTCCGCCACCGCCGCACAGGCGGTACGCGCGTCACTGGACCAGCACCGTGCCTGGCGCCACGTCCCGCTGCCCGAGCGCCGAGCCCGCGTAGCGGCAACGCTCGACGCCCTCACCGAACACCGCGAACTCCTCGCCCTCCTCCTCGTCTGGGAGATAGGCAAGCCGTGGCGCCTGGCCCAGGCCGACGTCGACCGCGCGATCGCCGGCGTGCGCTGGTACGTCGACGGCATCGAGCCCATGCTCGCCGACCGCACCCCACTCGCGGGCCCGGTCTCGAACATCGCCAGCTGGAACTACCCGATGTCCGTCCTGGTCCACGCCATGCTGGTGCAGGCCCTGGCCGGCAACGCCGTCATCGCCAAGGCCCCGACCGACGGCGGCGTGGCCTGTCTGACCCTCGCCTCGGCCCTGGCGGCCCGCGAAGGCATCCCCGTAACCCTCCTCAGCGGCAGCGGCAGCGAACTCTCCGAGTCCCTGGTCCGCTCACCGGAGATCGGCTGCGTCTCCTTCGTGGGAGGCCGCGACACGGGTGCCCGTATCGCCACCGCCGTGGCCGACCTCGGCAAGCGCCACATCCTCGAACAGGAGGGCTTGAACACCTGGGGCATCTGGAACTACTCGGACTGGCCCACCCTGACCTCCCTCATCCCCAAACTCTTCGACTACGGCAAGCAGCGCTGCACCGCCTACCCGCGCTTCGTCGTCCAGCGGACACTGTTCGACGAGTTCCTGGCGGCGTACCTCCCCGCCGTGCGCTCCATCCGCACCGGCCACCCCCTAGCCGTCGAGAACCCCGAAGACCCGCTCCCCACCCTGGACTTCGGCCCGCTCATCAACGCGGCCAAGGCAAAGGAACTGGCCGACCAGGTCACCGAGGCCATAGACCGAGGCGCGGTCCCGCTCCACCGCGGCTCACTCACCGACGCCCGCTTCGTCCCCGGCCAGGACACCAGCGCCTACCTGCCGCCCGTCACTCTCCTGAACCCGCCCCCATCGTCCCCCCTCCACCACGCGGAGCCGTTCGGCCCGGTGGACACGATCGTCCTGGTCGATACGGAGGCGGAACTCCTCGCCGCGATGAACGCCTCCAACGGAGCCTTGGTGGCGACGCTTTCCACCGACGACCCCTCGACGTACGAACGCCTGGCACCCCAGGTCCGTTCCTTCAAGGTCGGCCACGGAAAGCCCCGCTCGCGAGGCGACCGCGACGAGCTCTTCGGCGGCTTCGGCGCGTCGTGGCGAGGCGCGTTCGTGGGCGGGGAACTCCTCATCCGCTCAGTGACCGAGGGCCCGCGGCCCGACGAACGCCTCCCGGGCAACTTCCCCGACTACCACCTGATGCCCTGACCCGGAGGCTTTAGCCAATGCCCTGATGATCGGGGAGCAGGGCGAACGCCCGCTCGGCCGCCTCCGGCACCGTACGCTCCACGGCCTGGACGAGGAGCGTACGGTGCCGCAACAGCGGCTCCCGCCTCTCCTCCGGCGCCAGCAGCAACAGATCGTCGATCCCGGCGAGCAGCCGCCGTGACACCTGCGGACTGCCGACCGCGCACCCCCTGATCTCGGCGAACCCGAGATCCACCAGATCGGCCCACCCCGGCACGTCCTGCACCAACCGCACCGCGCCCCGGCCGTCCCGGTGATGCACGGCCCCGAGCGGCCGCTCCACCACCGCGGCGAGAAACTGAACAATCCGGTCCAGGCACTGCACGGCGGTGGTCGGGTCATTGACGGCCGACGAAAGCGCCCGCAGCGCGATGTCGGACAGCTGCCGCAGCCCGAACCCGAGATCCTGGTGCGACGTGCGATCGACCCCGACGGACACGGTGTACTGGAGCGACCGCCGCGACGGCGTGCCGTCACCGTGAACGGACAGCACCGGCGTCCCGGGCACGACGAAATCCCCGATCCGGGGAATGAGCCGCAAGACCACCCCCTCCCGCCTGGCGGCCCGTACCAGCCGCGCCACGTTCACATCCCGCAGCACACCGGCCCGCCCGCGATGCGCGACCCGCCCGCTCTCGGCCACAAGCGGCTCCGGCCCCGGTTCCCCGCCGGCCTGCCTGGCCAGCACGCGGAACGAATCCCGCGCGATACGTTCGACGACGGGCCCGACCTGCATCAGCCGCAGCGTGGCCGACACGTATGCGATGAACAACAACAAACTCAGCAAGACCATGAGCATCACCACGATGCTCTGCACGAGCGGCACGGTGGTCACCAGCCGCGGATCGGCCTTGCTGTCGTACTGGGTCAGCACCAGCAGCGAGAACAGGAACGTCGCAAGAAACACGGTCAGCGTGAGCTTGGTGATCCTGCTCCGTACGAAGATCCGCACGACCCGGGGCGTGAAACCCCCGCTCGCCATCTGCACCGCCACCAGCGAGATGCTGAAGACCACACCGATGAAGGTCATCATCGCCGAGCTGATCGTGGTGACGATCGTCTTGGCGTCGTCGGCGATCGAGATCAGATCGCTGACCGCGTCGTACGCCTTCTCGCCCTGCAGATACTCGACGATCTCCGCATCCAGCGCCGACGCCGCCCGCCACACCGCGAACGCGCACACCAGCCCCAAGCTCGGCGCGAACCAGAAGGTGTCCCGAAGATGCTCCCGCAACGGCGACAGCGCCCGCGGCCGACGGTAGCCACGTCGGCCGGATCCGTATCCGTAACTCACCGCGCGAACGCTACGCGTACACGGACGGCAACACACGGTGCACACGGCGGCGGAGCGGCGTCGAGATCGCGCCGAGCAACGCCGCCACAAGCCACTGACCACGGGATACGCAGGTGAAAGCCACCCCGAACCCCTGGTATTGTTTTCCATGTCGCCGCGGGAAACCGGGGCCGACCACCTGGTCCGGGTGGCGGAATGGCAGACGCGCTAGCTTGAGGTGCTAGTGCCCTTTATCGGGCGTGGGGGTTCAAGTCCCCCCTCGGACACTCTTTGTATATGCGTATTGAGAGGGTTGTGACTCAGTCACGATCCTCTTTTTCGTGTTGCCGCTCGGAGTCGGTCCGCGGGCCTCGTGCAGCGGGTGCCGGGGGGCGGAATCGGCCATTTCTGAGACCGACGAGCGTTTCTGGGTCAGGTGTGAACAGTCCTGCCATCATCGGATGCATGTCCGTCGGTTGACGGAGTACGTTCAAAGATGGGGGCTCTCTTGAAACGGAAGTTGCGCGCCGCGTTACTCACCGTGGCGCTCTTGGGTGGCGGAATGGCCGCTGTGCCGGCGTCGGCCGAGGAGATACCGGACGGTGCTGCCCGTACCGCTGCCTGTAAGGCCCAGCCCGACCGGGGTGTGCGCTGTGTGGGCGTCACCGCCAAGTTCAATCACAAGATCTCCCGGAGTCGTTCGGCCAACCTCTCGGTGAAGCTGGACCCCCGTATTGACATACGCGGCGTCCGTCTGGAGATCGACCTTCCCGCAGCCCTGCGCTTCGCCGGGCAGCCCGACGGCTTCGAGGTCGCGCGCCACGTCTCCGCGTTACCGGACAACGGCGGCTCGGTCACCACGGCCATACGCACCGTCGATCTGAAGGGGGGCCGCAAGGCGGCCTACTCCCTGCCGGTCGAGGCCGTGAATGTCGGTGAACTGGCTGTACGAGTAAAGGTATTGCCGCCCGCGGGGCATGGTGTGGCCATCGAGGAGCCCGTCCTCGCCACAGTCGGCGAGGACCAGGCGTCCTCCCGGCTCGGCCTCGGCAAGGGTCCGTTCGCGGCATCGGCCGTCCCCAAGGACGCCAAGCCCACCGCGCCCACCCAGCTGTCCGCCGAAGGACTCGGCAGCGAAGGCCTGGCCGAGCCGCACTCCGACGACCGTCCGGCCGAAGAACCGGGCACCGGCGCACCGGCCGCACTGGCACTGACCTGCGTACGCGGCTCCTTCGGCTACCAGGACGCCGGCGGCGCCTGGCGCACCTCTGCCAACCTCCAGGTCCAGGTCTGGGACGAGGACCCCGGCAACAGTGACGACCTGCTGACCGTCGGCCTCACCGACGACAACGGCGCCTACCGGCTGTGCTTCGACAACAGCACCGACGCACGTGGCGGCCAGGACGTCTACCTGGTGTTCGTCACCCAGAACGGCCAGTGGGGCGTCGAGCGTGACGACGACGACGAGTACAGGTTCCGCAGCGGACAGCGCGACAACCTCGGCGACGGCACCACAACCGACTTCGGCGTGCTGCGCCCCACCGACGCCCGGCTCCACGGCTCCCTGCGCGCGTACAGCTGGGCCAATGCCGCCTCGGCGTGGACGCCCGGCGACTGCTGGGACTCCAAGGACACCGACTGCCGGCGCATCGACATCAACTGGCACCCGGACGACGACCCGGGCGGCTCCTTCTACCGCCCTGGCGAGGACGAGATCTACCTGGTGCCGCAGGACGCCGACGACCGTAACGTGGTCGCCCATGAAATCGGCCACGCGGTGATGGACGACGTCTACGACGACAACAACTTCGACACCCAGTGCCCGTCCCCGCACCTCATCACCCGGACCTCCAGTCGGCCGTGCGCGTGGTCGGAAGGGTTCGGCGACTGGTACGGGGTGGCGGTCTTCAACGATCCGGTGTACGTCGACGGGGGCGCGGCGCCCTTCACCGTCGACTTCGACAACCACACCTGGGGAACGGCCGGCTGGGACAACGGCGACGCCGTGGAAGGACGGGTGGCCGGCGCCCTGTGGGACCTGGTCGACGGGGACGGCGAGGCGCCCTGGGACCAGTACGGGGAGGGCCTGACCAACGTCTGGAAGACCTTCCTCGATCACAGGGACACAAACTTCCAGGAGTACTGGAACCACCGGGCCGAGGACGGCTTCGAGGTGGGGGACGGGGCTCTCGGCAGCCTCTTCCAGAACACCATCGACTACGGCTTCCGCAACCCGCTCACCAACCAGGTCCCGCTGGAACGCCCCACTCCCGAACCGGCCCACAACTACCGCTTCGACACCGTGAAGCGCTTCTGGTCCGTCGTCGCGATGCGCCCGCCGGCCGCCGCGGACTACGACCTGTCGCTCTATGACGACCGTGCCCAGAGTCAGCTTCTGGGCTTCAGCGGCCAGTTGGCCGGGGTCACCGACTTCGTCGCGGTGAACTCCAACCGCCGCGAGGCGGGCGACTACTTCCCGCGGGTCAACGTCGTCAGCGGCAACGGTGACTACCGGATCGAGGCGGACGAGACCGAAGGCATCTTCAGCGGCTCCCCGTCCGTCACTCTCGGCGCGGGCCGCCTCGCAGCCGTCTGGGACATCTGCCTGACCGCCGGTGAGGAGGCGACGTACACCGTGACCCCGTCCGATCCGGGACAGGACGCGGAGCTCTTCGTCTTCGACGCGGACCGGGCCGGGGCCGACCATGTCGACTCCCGCGCCGGGGCGGCCGAGAGCGGCACGGCCAACGGGCCCGGCGGGCCGGAGTCGGTCACAGTCACCCTGCCGTCGGGTTGCCACGGTCTGGTGGTCGTCAACAAGGCCGGCAGCGGCACGTACACGCTGACCAAGTCCTGACTCCGTACTCCACCCAGGGAAGGCGCGGCACATGAAGAAGCGGACGGGCGTACGGAACCGGAAGGTCCCGTACGCCCGTCCCCTCCACATGCGTACCGT
Organism: Streptomyces sp. TRD_SC_5; assembly: GCF_056836825.1. Lineage (NCBI taxonomy): Bacteria > Bacillati > Actinomycetota > Actinomycetes > Kitasatosporales > Streptomycetaceae > Streptomyces > Streptomyces sp. TRD_SC_5. The sequence goes on from NZ_JBWZZS010000001.1 coordinate 6,287,368, forward strand.
CCGGACCGCCCCGGCTCTGCTGATCACCTTCGTCACACTCGGCACATCCTGCGCCGCCCCCCAGGCCCCCGCTGCTCCGAAGCCGCCCTCTGCCGGTCCCACCGCGCTCCTGGTCGGTGTACGGGCGGTCCCGGGTACTCCGTCGCCGCAGATCCTGCGCACTCTGCCCCGGCTGTCGCTCTACGGAGACGGCCGGATGATCGCGCCGTCCGGCCGCACGGGCGCCCTGCAAACGGCCACGATCCGCCGCCTGTCCGACGCGCGGGCGCGCGAGCTGTACGGGGACGCGTACACGACGGCCCGTACTTCCGTCCCCTCGCCGGAGGTGGTGGACGGGGGCGTGCTCGCGCTCACGGTCGCGGAGGCGGGCCGCACCGGAGCCGACCTGCCCGCGCCGGTCGAACTGCCACTCCAAGCGGACGAGATCGCGGCTTTCTACAAGCGGTCGGACTCGGAGAAGTGGCCTGGCGAGGCGTTCCGGAGCGAACCGCGCTCCTACACACCGGCCCTGCTTGCCGTCTTCGCGACGCCGGCCGCGCCCGCCCGCACGGAGCCGGCCGCCTGGCCGTACGGCGACCCCGGCCGCACGGGGACGCCCACCCGCGAGGGCCAGTGCACGGTCCTCGCCGCGGAACCCGGCCGCGCCGCGCAACGCCTGGCTCGCGCCGCCACGCCGGTCACCGTCTGGCGCGTGCCGGGCGGCCGGACGTACCGCCTCGACTTCCGTCCGCTGCTGCCGCACGAACGCGGCTGTGGAGACTTGGGCGACCTGGGCGCCTGACTGCCCGGGGCGACTGGAGCAAGCCCTTCGAGGGTGGCGCGGAAGTCGCCTGCGGGTGGCTCAAGGACGGAGGGAAGCGAGGATTTCGCGGACCGTTTTCTCTGTGATGTCCGGGTGGAGGAAGGCGAGGCGGGCTACCGTTTCGCCCTCCCACACCGTTGGGGTGATGAAGGCCGTGCCCGCCGCCAGGAGCTTCTTCGACCAGGTGTAGTAGTCCGAGGGCAGCCAGCCCGTTCGGCGGATCAGGACCACCGTCAGTTCGGGCTCGCGGAGTAGTTCCAGGCCTTCCGTGTCGTCTACCAGGCGGGCCGTGCGGTGGGCCATCGCTGCTCCCTTGGCCACCGCGTCGCGGTAGGCGTCCGTGCCGTGTACGGCCAGGGAGAACCACAGCGGCAGGCCTCGCGGGCGGCGCGTCAGGTGGTACGCGTAGTCGCTCGGGTTCCACGGCTCGGTGGCGTCGTCGGCTCCGTGGATGGCGTCCAGGTACGAGGCGTCCTGCGTGTGTACGGCGCGGGCCAGCTTCGGGTCGCGGTAGAGGAGGGCGCCGCAGTCGAACGGCGCGAACATCCACTTGTGCGGGTCGACCACCAGCGAGTCCGCGTGCTCGATGCCGCGCAGGCGCTCCCGCAGCTCGGGGACGAAGAGCGCTCCGCCGCCGTACGCCGCGTCGATGTGCAGCCACAGGTCGCGGGCGCGGGTCTGGTCGGCCACACCCGCGAGGTCGTCGATGATGCCGGCGTTTGTGGTGCCCGCTGTTGCGACAGCGGCTACTACCGGTGCGCCGCCGTCCTGCTCCGAGGCGTCCAGGGCTGAGCGGAGGGCCTCGCCGGTGAGGCGGTGGTCCGTGGTCGGGACGACCAATGCCTCTACACCGAGGATGCGCAGCGTATTGCCGACCGAGGAATGGACCTGGTCGCTCACCGCGATCCGGACCGGGGCGCGCTCGTCCAGGCCCAGCCGGTGGCGGCCGGTGTCGCGCGCGACGACCAGGGCCGACAGGTTGCCCGCCGAGCCGCCGCTCACGAAGCAGCCGCCGGCGGAGGGAGGCAGGCCCGCCAGGTCCGCGAACAGGCGCAGCACCTGGTTCTCGGCGGCCACCGCGCCCGACGCCTCCAGCCAGGAGACGCCGTGCAGGGAGGACGCGGACAGCACCATGTCGAACAGGGCCGCGGCTTTGGTCGGGGCGCCGGGTATGAAGGCCAGGAACGCCGGGTGGTCGCAGGAGACGACGGTGGGTTCCAGTGCGCCGGTGTACGTCCGGAGTACGTCGGCGGCGGGCTGCGGCGCCGGGCCGATCGCGTCCTTCAGGGCGAGCGCGAGCTCCTCGTGGTCGCCCAGGCGGCCGAGTGGCGGCGGGTCCAGCCTGAGCCGGTGCAGGAGGTGGTCCATGACCTGCTGGGTGAGGTCCTCGTCGTAAGAGTGCACGAGGCTCTCTCCTGTCGGCCGGTCAGGCGGTCGGTCGGGTGGCGGGCTGCGTCAGGCTGGTGCGCCGATGGGGGTTTCCTCAATGGGTTCCTGCTGGACCCTTTCCTGGAGGGTAGGCGGCCTCGGGGGCGGACGTCAATCGCGCCGGGTCCTCAGTCCTGGGTGGCGAACTGGTCCAGCAGCGTCAGGAACTGGCGGTGCGAATCGCGCAGGTGCTCCCGCATCCGGGCCTCCGCCGCCTCCCCGTCGCCCGACAGCACCGCGAGTGCGATCGCCTCGTGCTCCTCCCGGAAAGCGAAGCCGAAGTCCCGGTCCGGCGGGTAGACCCGGCTCCAGTCCGAGCCCAGCCACAGGGCGTTGCTCCCCACGAACATCTCCGTGCGGGCCCGCGTCACCGCCTCCGCCAGCACCTCATTGCCGCCGGCGGCCGCGATGCCCAGGTGGAAGGCGGTGTCGACGCGGTGGTACTCGCCGAGATCCGCGACCTTGGTGTCGAGCAGCGATACGAGTTGCCTGCGGGCCGCGCCCGCACCGCGCTCGGCCGCCAGCCGCGCCGCGAACGGCTCGATCGCCTGCCGGTACTCCATGTAGTCCCGCAGCGAAGCCCGGATGCCGGCGGTGATCGTGGCCCGCGCGCCGCTGCGGCCGGGCCGTGCCGGTGCCACCCGGGTGCCGCCCGAGCGGCCCAGGGTCGTCATGACCAGGCCTTCCTCGGCCAGCTCGCGCAGTGCCTGCCGCACGGTGTTGCGGCCCACGCCGAAGGTGGCGGCCAGCTCCCGCTCGGTCGGCAGCCGGTCGCCCGGCTCGAAACCGCCGAGCGCGATGCGCTGGCGCAGAGCCTCTGCCACCACGGCGTGCGACGCCGCGTGCCGGATGCTGTTCGTCTGCGGCGGCGGGGGCGTCGGGGGGGATGTCGGCTCGCCACCGCTTTTGCTGCCGCTCACGAGTGCTCTCCCCCGATCGTGGCCACGCGCCTGCCGTCGTGGCCCTGGTCCCTATGTTATTGGATTCTGGCTGGACCCTATTGGTGGCCCTGATGGGCGGCGTCGCCGCACGTACACACGCTTGCGCTCAGCGCGGCGCTGTGAGGTCCCGCATCCAGGTCTCGACCTCGGCGGAAGTGCGGGGCAGGCCGGCCGACAGGTTCTCGTTGCCGTCGGCCGTGACGAGGATGTCGTCCTCGATACGTACGCCGATGCCCCGGTACTCGGCCGGCACGGTCAGGTCGTCCGGCTGGAAGTACAGGCCCGGCTCGACGGTCAGTACCATGCCGGGTTCCAGGATTCCGTCGACGTACGACTCCGTGCGCGCCGTGGCACAGTCGTGTACGTCGAGTCCCAGCATGTGGCCGGTGCCGGCCATGGTGAAGCGGCGTTGCAGGGCGAGGTCGTAGACCCGCTCGGCGGGGCCCTCCAGCAGGCCCCACTCGACGAGCCGTTCCGCCAGGTACCGCTGCGCCGCCTCGTGGAAGTCCCGGTAGCGCGCACCCGGCCGCACGGCGTCGATGCCGGCCTGCTGCGCCTCGTACACCGCGTCGTAGATCCGCCGCTGGAGAGGGGTGAAGGTGCCGTCGATGGGGAGCGTGCGGGTGACGTCGGCGGTGTAGAGGGTACGGGTCTCCACGCCCGCGTCGAGCAGGAGCAGCTCGCCGGGGCGCACCTCGCCGTCATTGCGCACCCAGTGCATGATCGTGGCGTGATCGCCCGCGGCGCAGATGGAGCCGTAACCGACGTCGTTGCCCTCCAGTCGGGCCCGGCGGAAGAAGGTGCCCTCGATCCAGCGCTCGGAGGTGGCCACGGCGGTTGCCAACTCCCGTACGACATCGGTGAAGCCGCGGACCGTGGAGTCACAGGCCTTTCGCAGCTCGCCGATCTCCCACTCGTCCTTGACCAGGCGCATCTCGGCCAGGGCGGCTTTGAGGTCGTTGTCGCGTTCGTCGTCAGTGTTCTGGTTCTCGACGGCGGCCTCGAGGGCGGCGTCGTAACCGCGCACGATCCGGGTGGGTGCCGCGGGGGCTGCGCGCAGTTCGTCGGCTGCCCTGCGTACGTCCCGGCAGGGCAGGCCCAGCATCATCGAGGCCTCGGCGAGGCTGTTCCTGCGGCCCACCCACAACTCGCCCTTGGCGGCGCCCTGCCAGAACTCGCCGCTCTCGCGGTCGGAGCGGGGGAGGAGGTACGCGGTCGCCTCGTGACCGCCGTCCGCCAGCGGTTCGAGGACCAGCACTGCGTCCTCGGTCTGGTCGCCGGTGAGGTGGACGTAGTCACTGGAGGGGCGGAAGGGGTAGTGGCTGTCGTTGGCGCGCACCTTGAGGTTCCCGGCCGGGATCACCAGGCGCTCGCCGGGGAAGCGGGCGGAAAGCGCGGCGCGGCGCTTGGCCGCGTACGGGGTCTGCTCGGCCGGTTCGAGGTCGCGGCGCTCGGTGTCCGCCCAACCCGTCTTCATCAGCTCGGCCAGTTCGTCGGAGACGGTCGGATAAAGGCTGTTCTTACGGCCTTTGGACACGTGAGGCCTCTCTCTGCTTGGTCGCCTGCTCTTGCTCCCGGTGAGGAAACCCAGCGTAGAGACCCTTGGCGCGAAAGGGAACATGTGACATTGTACTGGCGTGAGAAACCGACTGACCTGCGACGTTGTGGTGGTTGGGGCCGGAATCGTGGGTGCTGCCTGCGCCCTCTACGCGGCCCGGGCGGGCTTGCGCACCGTTCTCGTCGACCGTGGGCCGGTGGGCGGCGGGACAACCGGCGCGGGTGAGGGAAATCTGCTGGTCTCCGACAAGGAGCCGGGGCCGGAGCTCGAACTCGCCCTGCTCTCCGGGCGGTTGTGGCGGGAGCTTGTTGATGCTGAACCCGGGTTGCGTGCCAGTGTCGAGTACGAGGCCAAAGGGGGAGTCGTGGTTGCCTCCCGACCCGAGGGGCTCACCGCTTTGCAGGACTTCGCCGCGCGCCAACGGGCGGCCGGTGTCGAGGCGGTGGGTGTTGGTGCGGATGAACTCTGTGCGCTTGAGCCGCATTTGGTGCGTGGGCTCGCGGGTGGTGTCCACTATCCGCAGGACTGTCAGGTGATGCCGGCCCTTGCCGCTGCTCATTTCGTACGGGCGGCCCGGTCGGCCGGAGCGGAGTTGCGTACCGGTACGGCTGTGACTGCTGTGCTGCGGACGGGTGCTGGTAGTGGGCGCGTGCTCGGCGTGCGTACCGGCCACGGGGACATTCATGCGCCGGCCGTCGTCAACGCGGCCGGGACGTGGGGCGGTGAAGTCGCCGCGCTGGCCGGTGTGCACCTGCCTGTGCTTCCCCGGCGCGGCTTCGTCCTGGTGACGGAGCCGCTGCCGCCGAGGACCATCCGGCACAAGGTGTACGCCGCGGATTACGTCGCCGACGTGGCCAGCGACTCCGCCGCATTGCAGACCTCGGCGGTCGTCGAGGGGACGGCCGCCGGGCCCGTACTGATCGGTGCCAGCCGGGAGCGGGTCGGCTTCGACCGGACGTTCTCGCTGCCCGTGGTACGGCGGCTCGCCGCGCGTGCGACCGCGCTCTTTCCGGTACTGGGGCGGGTCAGCGCCCTGCGCGGATACCTCGGTTTCCGGCCGTACCTGCCGGACCACCTGCCGGCTGTCGGTCCGGATGCGCGGGTGCCGGGTCTCTACCACGCGTGCGGGCACGAGGGGGCGGGGGTCGGGCTTGCCACGGGTACGGGGTACTTGATCGCCCAGGTCCTCAGGGGGGAGGCGCCGGGGCTGGACCTCTCGGCTTTCCGGCCTGAACGTTTTCCGGTTCCGGTTTCGGTTTCGGCTCCTGATTCTGAGGTGGCTCGGTGAGGCTTCGTCGTACTACGCCGCTGAAGCTTGTACGCGCCCGGCCCGGGCCAGGGTTCGCGGTCACTCTCGACGGGCGGCGCGTCGACGCGCTGCCCGGCCAGACCGTCGCTGCCGTGCTGTGGTCGGCGGGCATCACCGCGTGGCGCACGACGCGCGACGGCGGGCAGCCGCGCGGTGTCTTCTGCGGCATCGGGGTTTGCTTCGACTGTCTGGTTACGGTCAATGACCGCCCGAACCAGCGGGCTTGCCTGGTGACGGTGTCGCCGGGCGACGCGATCCGTACGCAGGGAGGAACCGGTCATGGTGCCGATGCCTGTGCTGAGTGAGGTTCGGGCCGAGCTCGCCGTCGTCGGCGCGGGTCCTGCCGGGCTTGCCGCCGCCGTCGTCGCCGCGGATCTCGGCGTACGCGTCGCCCTCGTCGACTCCGCCGCGCAGGCGGGCGGGCAGTTCTACCGGCAGCCCGACGCGCGGCTGGGCGCGCGGCGGCCTCAGGCGTTGCATCACGCGTGGGGGACCTGGAAGCGCCTGAGGTCCCGGCTGGACGCCCACGTCGGTGCCGGCCTCGTCACGCACCTCGCCGACCTCCATGTGTGGTTCGTGGAGCGGCTCGACGGGGGTGCGTTCGCCGTGCACGCGCTCGTCGGCCCCGAGCAGGTGGAGTCCCGGTCGGTGCGGGCCGACGCCGTTCTCCTTGCGACCGGTGGGTACGAGAAGGTGCTGCCGTTCCCCGGCTGGACGCTGCCGGGGGTGGTCACGGCGGGTGGCGCGCAGGCCATGCTCAAGGGCGGTCTCGTGCTGCCCGGCCGTGCCGTCGTGGTTGCCGGGACCGGGCCACTGCTGATGCCGGTGGCTGTGGGGCTCGCGGCGGCCGGGGCGAGGGTGGCGGCGCTGATCGAGTCGGCTGATCCCAAGTCGCTTGTGCGGCAAGGGCCGAGGCTTCTCGCGCAGCCGGGCAAGCTGGCCGAGGGGGCGCTGTACGCTGCCGGGCTGCTTCGGCACAGGGTTGACGTCCTGACCCGCCATACGGTCGTTGCCGCGCATGGCGTGGGCAAGCTGGAAGCCGTGACCGTGGCGGCGCTGGACGCCGACGGGCGGGTACGGCCCGGCACGGGGCGGCGGATCGTCTGCGACACCCTTGCGGTGGGTCACGGCATGCTGCCGCACACCGACCTCGCCGGGGGGCTCGGCTGCCGCCTCGAAGGTACTGGCGACGGTGGCTCGGGGGTGGCTGTGGACGATGAGCAGCGGACCGATGTGCCGGGTGTCTGGGCGGCGGGTGAGGCCACTGGTATTGGGGGAGCGGCGCTCTCCCTGGCCGAGGGAGAGATTGCCGGGCGCTCGATCGCGGCCCGGCTCCGGGGGCGTGAGCCCGACCGGCGGGAGTGGAGGGCGGCGGCCAAGTCCCGTGGTCGGCTGCGGGAGTTCTTCGAGGCGATCGACTCTGTATTCGCGCCGCCTGTGCATTGGGTGGAGCAGGTCAGCGACAGCACGATCGTCTGCCGCTGCGAGGAGGTCCCGGCTTCCGCCGTCCGCGAGGCGGTGACGGAACTGGGCGCCACCGATCTGCGCACCGTCAAACTGCTGACCCGCGCCGGAATGGGCTGGTGCCAGGGGCGCGTGTGCGCGCCCGGGGTCGCGGGGGTGGCCGGCTGCCCACCGGGGGCGGGCCTGCGGCCGTTCGCGCGGCCGGTTCCGCTGGCGGTGCTGGCGGGGGAGGGGAGCTTGGACGGGGTGGGGGAGCCGCCGTGATCCGGGGCGGTGGGGTCGGTGCCGCGCCGGGGCGTCTCCTCGGGCGTCGAACGTTCGGGTACGTCGGTTTTCGTTGGGGTGGTTGCGTTCGACGCCCTGCGGGGAGCGCCCCGACACGTCCCCTCCCGGCATCGTGCATTGCTGGGCCCCCCGGGCCGACCGCGTACGTCACATCGATGGAAAGAGGCTTCATGGATCTGAACGTCACTCCTTGGCGCGGTGTCCTGGTCGCCACCGCGCTGCCCCTGCGTCAGGACCTCAGTGTTGATTACGACGCCTTCGGCGAGCACTGCGCCTGGCTCGTCGACAACGGTTGCGACGGCGTCGTGCCGAACGGCTCGCTCGGCGAGTACCAGGTTCTTACGCCGCAGGAGCGCGCCAAGGTCGTCGAGACCGCCGTCGCCGCCGTCGGTGGGCAGCGTGTGATGCCGGGCGTCGCCGCCTACGGATCCGCCGAGGCGCGCCGCTGGGCCGAGCAGGCCCGGGACGCCGGCTGTGCCTCGGTCATGCTGCTTCCGCCGAATGCCTACCGCGCCGACGAGCGTTCCGTACTCGCCCATTACGAGGAGGTCGCGCTGGCGGGTGTCCCGGTCGTCGCGTACAACAACCCGCACGACACCAAGGTCGACCTGACGCCGGCGTTGCTTGCGACTCTGCACGCGGCCGGACACATTCAGGCGGTCAAGGAGTTCTCCGGAGACGTCCGGCGGATTTATGAGATTGCTGAACTCGCGCCCGGACTCGATGTGTTGGCCGGTGCTGACGACGTTCTTCTGGAGTTGGCCGTCGGGGGTGCCAAGGGGTGGGTGTCCGGGTGTCCCAATGCCCTTCCCGAGGTGTCTGTGGAGCTTTTCCGCTCGGTGATGGGTGGGGATCTCGCCACCGCGGTTCCCCTCTACCGAGAGCTTCATGCGCTGCACCGCTGGGACTCCAAGACCGAGTTCGTTCAGGCGATCAAGCTCGCCATGGACGTTGTCGGCCGTCATGGGGGGCCGTGCCGCCCGCCGCGTGTCCCTCTTCTGCCCGAGCAGGCGGCAGCCGTCCGCGCCGCCACGGAGAGGGCTGCTGCCGCCGGGAGCCCCAGCCATGCGTAGCAAACTCGTTCTGCACGCGGTCGATTCACACACCGAGGGCATGCCCACCCGGGTGATCACCGGCGGCGTGGGCACGATACCCGGCGCGACCATGTCCGAGCGCCGTGCCTACTTCCTCGAACACCTCGACCATCTGCGCACCCTGCTGATGTACGAGCCGCGCGGCCATGCGGCGATGAGTGGCGCGATCCTCCAGCCGCCCACCCGGCCGGACGCGGACTTCGGCGTGCTGTTCGTTGAGGTATCGGGCTGTCTCCCGATGTGCGGGCACGGCACCATCGGGGTGGCGACCGTACTCGTCGAGACGGGGATGGTTCCCGTTCGCGAGCCTGTCACCGTCATCCGGCTCGACACCCCCGCAGGGCTGGTCACTGCCGAGGTGGCAGTGACGGATGGTGCTGCCGCCGCTGTCACGCTGCGCAATGTGCCGTCGTTCTGTGTGGGGCTCGATCGCAAGGCGACGCCGGCTGACGGGCGGACCGTCACTTACGACCTCGCGTACGGCGGGAACTTCTACGCGATCCTGCCGCTGGAGCAGTTCGGTCTGCCCTTCGACCGGGGGCGCAAGGACGAGATCCTCGCGGCGGGTCTCTCCCTCATGGACGCGATCAATGCAGAGCCTCCTGTTCACCCCGAGGACTCGACCATCAGTGGCTGCCATCATGTGCAGTTGCTGGCTCCCGGCTCCACGGCCGAGCACTCCCGCCACGCCATGGTCATCCACCCCGGCTGGTTCGACCGCTCACCCTGCGGTACGGGCACCAGCGCGCGGATGGCGCAGCTGTATGCGCGGGGGGAGTTGGGGTTGTCTCAGGACTTCGTCAACGATTCCTTTGTCGGTACGTCGTTCACCGGGCGGCTTTTGGGGACGGCCGAGGTCGGTGGGGTGCCGGCTGTACTGCCCGCCATTACCGGTCGCGCTTGGATCACCGCCACTGCCCAGTACCTGCTCGATCCGACCGATCCCTTTCCCGCCGGCTTTCTGCTTTAGCTCCGGTGTGGTGCCGCGTGACATAGCACTAAGATCGGTCGACGCGTACCAGATCCAGGAGGACTCCCATGGCCGCTGAGCGGAACCAGGTCGCGGCCCGGTCGGCAGGGCCGGATCTGCCGTCGCTCGGCGGTCGCGAGAGTTACCGCGAGCGCGTCGCCGACGCCCTGCGTGCGGCCCTGATCGCCGGTGAACTGCGCCCGGGCGATGTCTACTCGGCGCCCAGCCTCGCCGCCCGCTTCGGGGTCTCGGCGACGCCCGTACGCGAGGCGATGCTGGACCTCGCCAAGGAGGGGCTGGTCGACACCGTTCCCAACAAGGGGTTCAGAGTCACCGCCGTCTCCGATCAGCAGCTGGACGAGTACAAACAGATTCGGTCATTGATCGAGATTCCTACGGTCGCGGGGCTCGCCACCAGCGCGGACCCCGGTGACCTGGAAGCCCTCCGGCCGGTCGCCCGGGCCATCGTCACCTCCGCCGCCGCGGGCGACCTCATCGCGTACGTCGAAGCCGACCGCCGGTTCCACCTGGGCCTGCTCGCGCTGGCAGGCAACGACCACCTGGTCGAGGTGGTCGGTGACCTGCGCAAGCGTTCCCGGCTGTACGGCCTTACGGCCCTGGTCGAGCGCGGGTTGCTGGAGGCGTCGGCGGAGGAACACCTCGAACTCCTCGACGCGCTGCTGGCCCGTGACACCGAACAGGCCCGCGCCATCATGAGCCGCCACCTTGGCCATGTACGCGATAAGTGGGCCGGCTGACCGACCTCTTGCGCTGAGCCCTGCCGCGTCACGATTGGGTCTCGCTGTGGGGGTGGGGTCTTGTTTCTGTGGCATGTAATCGATTCCAATCGTGCGTGTAATCGATTCCACGGAGCCCACAAGGAGGTGGTCCGGCGTGGCGAGCATCAAAGACGTCGCCGCTGAGGCAGGCGTGTCCGTTGCCACGGTCTCGCGTGTCCTCAACAGCCATCCGTCCGTCAGCCCCGACGCGCGCACCCGCGTCCTCGCCGCCGTCGACGCGCTCGGCTACCGGCCCAACGCCGTGGCCCGGTCGCTGCGCACCGACCAGACGCGCACCCTCGGGCTGGTCATCAGCGACGTACTCAATCCGTACTTCACCGCGCTGGCCCGGTCCGTCGAGGAAGCGGCACGCGCGCTCGGTTACAGCGTCATCATCGGGAACGCCGATGAGCGGCCCGACCTGCAGGACCACCACGTCCGTACGCTCCTCGACCGCCGGATCGACGGGCTTCTCGTGTCGCCTGCGGACGGGGGATCGCCGCAGCTGCGCGACGCCGCGCGCGGGGGCACCCCCATGGTCTTCGTGGACCGCTGGATTCCGGGGGTGGACGTGCCGGTCGTGCGCGCCGACGGGTGCCCTGCCGTACGGGATCTGGTGGCCCATCTGTACCGCCTGGGGCACCGCAAGCTCGCCATCATCGCGGGACCCGCGGCCACCACCACCGGCAGCGAACGCGTCGAAGCCTTCCGCGAGGCGCTGAGTGAGCACGGGCTGCCGCTGCCCGACGTCTACATCGGGCAGGGCGACTTCCAGGCCGACAGCGGACGGCGTGCCACCGAGGGGTTCCTCGCCCTGCCCGAGCCGCCCGAAGTCGTCTTCGCCGCCGACAACCTGATGGCGCTCGGCGCGCTGGACGCGATCCGCGCGCGCGGCATGCGCGTGCCGCAGGACATCGGGCTCGCCGCCTTCGACGACATTCCGTGGTTCGTCCACACCGATCCGCCGATCACGGCCATCGCCCAGCCCACCGGCGAGCTCGGCCGGGCCGCCGTACGAGCGCTGGTCGACCTCATCGAAGGCCGGCCCCCGCAGTCGGTCACCCTCCCCGCCCGTCTCGTCGTACGCCGGTCCTGCGGCGAGGGCGAGGAAAGTCCAAGGAGCGATCTGTGAGCGGTCAGGACGAGTTGCTGCGCATCGAAGGCATACGCAAGACCTTCCCCGGCGTCGTCGCGCTCGACTCCGTCGACTTCGATCTGCGGCGCGGCGAAGTGCATGTGCTGCTCGGTGAGAACGGCGCCGGAAAGAGCACGCTGATCAAGATGCTGTCCGGTGCGTACCGGCCCGACAGCGGCCGGATTCTCGTCGACGGGAACGAGGTCCGGGTGCAGGGTGCGCAGGACGCCGAGCGGCTCGGCATCGCCACCATCTACCAGGAGTTCAACCTGGTGCCCGAACTGACCGTCGCCGAGAACATCTTCCTCGGCCGCCAGCCCCGGCGCTTCGGGATGATCGACCGCAAGCGGATGGAGGCCGAAGCCGAAGAGCTGCTGAAGCGGGTCGGAGTGCGGGTCCCGGCGAAGACCAAGGTGCGCGAACTGGGCATCGCCCGGCTCCAGATGGTCGAGATCGCGAAGGCGCTGAGTCTTGACGCGCGCGTCCTCATCATGGACGAGCCGACCGCCGTACTGACCAGCGAGGAAGTGGAAAAGCTCTTCCGGATCGTGCGGCAGCTGCGCGAGGACGGGGTGGGCATCGTCTTCATCACCCATCATCTTGAGGAAATCGCGGCGCTCGGCGACCGCGTCACTGTTCTGCGGGACGGGCGCAGCATCGAGCAGGTGCCCGCCTCTACGCCCGAGGACGAGCTCGTACGGCTGATGGTCGGGCGCTCCATCGAGCAGCAGTACCCGCGTGAACGCCCAAAGGAGTCGGGTGACGCGCTGCTGTGCGTGCGGGGGCTGACGCGCGGTGGTGTCTTCCACGACGTCAGCTTCGAGGTGCGCGCGGGTGAGGTCGTCGGGCTCGCCGGTCTCGTCGGCGCCGGACGCACCGAGGTCGTACGCGCCGTCTTCGGCGCCGACCCCTACGACGCCGGGTCTGTCGAGGTGCGCGGTGAGCGGCTGGGGAAGGGGGACGTGAATGCCGCCATGGGCGCCGGAATCGGGCTCGTACCCGAGGACCGCAAGGGGCAGGGGCTGGTGCTCGACGCCTCCGTGCAGGAGAACCTCGGGCTGGTCACGCTGCGTTCGGCCACCCGTGGCGGACTCGTGGACCGCAAGGGGCAGCGGGTGGCCGCCGCCCGGATCGCCGAGCAGCTGGGTGTACGGATGGCAGGCCTCGGCCAGCACGTCCGTACCCTCTCCGGCGGCAACCAGCAGAAGGTCGTCATAGGGAAGTGGCTGCTCGCCGACACCGAAGTGCTGATCCTCGACGAGCCGACGCGTGGCATCGACGTCGGTGCCAAGGTCGAGATCTATCAGTTGATCAATGAGCTGACCGCTTCCGGGCACGCCGTACTGATGATCTCCAGCGACCTGCCCGAAGTCCTCGGTATGAGCGACCGGGTGCTGGTCATGGCCCAGGGCCGGATCGCCGGTGAACTCCTCGCGCACGAAGCGACCCAGGACGCGGTGATGGCGCTTGCCGTCAGCGCCCCGGACCTGGGCGCAACCAAGAACGAAGTGGAGGGCCCCCGTGGCCACTGACACGCTCAAGAGCAACACGGGCGCGAGTGGCGCCGCGAGTACGGTCCGCCGCATCCTGCTCGACAACGGCGCGCTCAGCGCCCTGGTCGTCCTGGTGGTGGCGATGTCGCTGCTCTCCGGCGACTTCCTGACCACGCAGAATCTGCTGAACGTGGGTGTGCAGGCCGCCGTCACCGCGATCCTCGCGTTCGGCGTCACCTTCGTCATCGTCTCGGCGGGCATCGACCTGTCGGTCGGGTCGGTGGCCGCGCTCTCGGCGACCGTCCTCGCCTGGATGGCCACGTCCGAGGGCGTCCCGGTGTGGATCGCCGTGATCCTCGCCGTCGGTACGGGCATCGCCTGCGGCCTCGTCAACGGGGCCCTCGTCTCGTACGGGAAACTCCCGCCGTTCATCGCCACGCTGGCCATGCTCTCGATCGGCCGCGGCCTGTCCCTGGTCATCTCGCAGGGCAGCCCGATCCCGTTCCCCGAGTCGGTTTCGGTGCTCGGCGACACGCTCGGCGGCCGGCTGCCGGTTCCGGTGCTCGTGATGATCGTGATGGGGCTCGTGACCGCGCTCATTCTCGGGCGTACGTACATCGGACGCTCGATGTACGCCATCGGCGGCAACGAGGAAGCGGCCAGGCTCTCGGGGCTGCGCGTCAAGCGGCAGAAGCTCGTCATCTACGCGCTGTCCGGCCTCTTCGCCGCCGTCGCGGGCATCGTCCTCGCGTCCCGGCTCGCCTCCGCTCAGCCGCAGGCCGCGCAGGGGTACGAACTCGACGCCATCGCCGCGGTCGTCATCGGCGGCGCCAGCCTGGCCGGCGGCGTCGGCAAGGCGTCCGGCACCCTGATCGGCGCGCTCATACTCGCCGTACTCCGCAACGGTCTGAACCTGCTGTCCGTTTCGGCCTTCTGGCAGCAGGTCGTCATCGGCGTCGTCATCGCGCTCGCCGTACTGCTGGACACGCTGCGGCGGCGGGCAGGGGGCGGGGCGGCTTCCTCGGCGTCCTCCGCGGGCGCGTCCGGGAACGGTCGAAAGGGTGCGGCGAAACTCGCGGCAGGCGCGGTGTGCGTGGCGGCCGTTGTCGGAGGGGTGTCGTACTTCAACTTTGGGTCCACCGGTACGGCCACCAAGGTCGGCATGTCGCTCTCCACGCTCAACAACCCCTTCTTCGTACAGATGAAGGCGGGTGCTCAGGCGGAGGCCGAGGACGCGGGTATCGACCTCACGGTGACGGATGCCCAGAACGACGCGTCCCAGCAGGCCAACCAGCTCCAGAACTTCACCGGCGAAGGCGTGAAGTCGATCATCGTCAACCCGGTGGACTCGGACGCGGTCGGTCCTGCCGTACGGGCCGCCAACAAGGCCGGCATCCCGGTGGTCGCCGCCGACCGTGGCGTCAACAAGGCGGACACAGCCACGCTCGTCGCCTCGGACAATGTCGCCGGCGGCAGGCTCGCCGCGAAGTCGCTGGCCGAGAAGCTCGGCGGCAAGGGCGAGATCATCGTGCTGCAGGGCACCGCGGGCACCTCCGCCAGCCGCGAGCGCGGCAAGGGCTTCGGGGAGGGGCTGAAGGCGTATCCGGGGATCAAGGTCGTCGCCAGCCAGCCGGCGGACTTCGACCGCACCAAGGGGCTGGATGTGATGACCAACCTGCTCCAGTCCAACCCCGGGATCACCGGTGTCTTCGCCGAGAACGACGAGATGGCGCTCGGCGCGGTCAAGGCGCTCGGCAGCAAGGCCGGCAAGTCGGTCGCAGTCGTCGGCTTCGACGGGACGCCGGACGGCCTCAAGGCGGTCGAGGCGGGCACGCTGTACGCGTCCGTGGCCCAGCAGCCGAAGGAACTCGGGAAGATCGCGGTCCGGAACGCGGTCAGGGCGGCGCAGGGCAAGGAGGTCGACAGCATGGTAAAGGTGCCGGTCAAGGTCGTGACGAAGAAGAACGTCGCCGACTTCTCGTGACCGCGAACAGCGAAGGCAGGACAGGCATGTACGACTTCGACCTGCTCGTCGTGGGATCGGCCAACGCCGACCTGGTGATCGGCGTCGAGCGCCGCCCCGCGCCCGGCGAGACCGTTCTCGGCTCCGACCTGGCCGTCCACCCGGGCGGCAAGGGCGCCAACCAGGCCGTCGCCGCCGCCCGCCTCGGCGCCAGGACGGCGCTGCTGGCCCGCGTCGGCGACGACGCCCACGGGCGGCTGCTGCTGGAATCGCAGCGCGCGGCCGGTGTGGACACCGGTGGTGTACGGGTCGGCGGAGCGCCCACCGGGGTCGCGCTGATCACCGTGGACCCCTCGGGCGACAACAGCATCGTCGTCTCGCCCGGGGCCAACGCCCGGCTGACCCCACAGGACGTCCGCGACGCCGCCGGCCTCTTCGCGGGCGCCCGGGTCGTCTCGGCGCAGCTGGAGATCCCCCTGGAGACAGTGGCCGAAGTGGTACGTGCGCGGGCGGCCGGGACACGGTTCGTACTGAACCCGTCGCCGCCGGCGCCGCTGCCCCCCGAAGTGCTCGCGGCCTGCGACCCGCTGGTCCTCAACGAGCACGAGGCCGTGTTCATGCTCGGTGACGATCCGGATGCGCGAGACGGTGCGGGCCCGGAGGACCGGGCGCGGGCGCTGCTCGCGCTCGGCGCGCGGTCGGTGGTCGTCACGCTGGGCGCGCAGGGCGCACTGGTCGCCGAAAGCGGGAGGGACGCCACCGCTGTACGGGTTCCGAGCCCCCGGGTCGGCGCCGTCGACACCACGGGCGCGGGTGACGCCTTCACCGCGGCCCTGGCCTGGCGGCTCGGCCTGGGCGAGGACTTGGCGACGGCTGCGGCCTTCGCGGTACGGGTGGGCGCGGCCGCCGTCACCAAGGAGGGGGCGCAGGCGTCCTTCCCGACCGCCGCGGAGGTCGCGGCGCTGTGAAGAAGGCCGGAATTCTGAACAGTCGTCTGGCCGGGGCGCTGGCCGGTCTCGGCCATGGCGACGGAGTCCTGGTCTGCGACGTGGGCATGCCGGTACCGGCCGGCCCGCAGGTCGTGGATCTGGCCTTCCGAGCCGGAATACCGTCCTTCGCCGACGTACTCGAAGGGCTGCTCGCCGAGCTGGTGGTCGAGGGCGCGACGGCCGCCCAGGAGGTACGGGAGGCGAATCCGGCGGCGGCCCGGCTGCTGGAGGCATGCCTTCCGGGGCTGGAACTGGTGCCGCACGACCGGCTCAAGGCGCTGTTGGCCGGGGCCCGGCTGGTGGTACGGACGGGGGAGGCACGTCCGTACGCGAACGTACTGCTGCGCTGCGGCGTCTTCTTCTGACGGAAGCCGGGGCAGACGTCGCCGGACGGGCTCGCGCCGAGCCCGTCCGGCGATCGGCCGACGTACCTAGCGGCGGTGGAGCTGCCCGCGAATCGCCCCGTCGGGGTACGGACGGTTGTGGACGTTCGCGTAGAACTTGCCGGGCTTGCCGACGATCTGCTTGAGCTCGTGGTACGTCAGGACCTTGGCGGCGTTTCTCTCGTTCTCGTGCCGCTGCGCCTTGATGCAGCCCTTCGACGACCCGTACTTGGGCGTCTTGAGCGTGACGGCGACGGGCCCGGACGTACCCCGCTTGCCCCGGTGGATGTGCGCGGCGGTGGGCTTTGCGATCTTGCGTACGTTCAGCGAGTAGCACAGGGTGCCGTGCTTGATCTCGTACCAGAACTCGCCGCTGCCGTCACGGTCGCCCGGGCCGGGCACTTCCTGGCGGCCGGTGAGGTCGGCCCGGCCGTGGGTGACCCTGTCACCGCGGTCGTCGGCGGGGCCGGGACTCGCCGCGACGGCCGGAGAGGCCAGGACGGCGAGGGTGGCCGCGCAGGAAACGGCCGAGACCATCAGGGTGGTCGGAACGCGCATGGACGTCTCATCTCTGTGTCGGGCGATCGGAGCAGCGCGGAGCCCGGTGGCTCGCACTGATGTGGGATCGCTCGTCCCAGAGAAGAACAGCCATGACCATCCCTCAACATTTGTACGGCTGGATGGGGGCGCCGGCGGTGGATGACTGGCCCGAGCCCGGCCATGACGGCGGCGCGAGTCGGGGGCCGTCCCACTCCCCGGCCTGTGCTTGCCGCGAGCCTCGCTCGGCTGTTTCCCCCTCTGGCGGACCTCGTCTGGCGGACCTCGTATGGCGGGCGGTTCCGGCCCGGCGGAGAGTCTGACCATGCGCGTCCTCCGTGTGGCGCTGTGCTGTGTGCCCGGAGCCACGGTCATCGGGCTCATGCTGCTGTGGGCCACGGCCGTCGACCCGGCCGCGTCCTCCGTACGGGCCGATCCGTATCAGCACCGGTCCGTCATGCCCGCGGCCGCCGCGCCAGTACGCCGGGCGTCCTCGGCGCACCTCGCCCCGCCGCCGCGCATCGTGCCCCGGGAGGAGTGGCTGCGGGGTGCGAAGTACCGTCGCCCGCCCGCCCGCTACGCCCACCCGGTCGAGGCGGTCGTCGTCCACCACACCAACTCCCCGAACGGCTACGACTGCGCCGACGTCCCGCGCATCATCCGCGAGGTGTACAAGGCGCAGGCGGGTGCCAGGCACTGGGACGACATCGGGTACAACTTCCTCGTCGACCGGTGCGGCGCGATCTACGAGGGCCGCGCGGGCGGCACCGGCCGGCCCGTCGTCGGAGCGCACGCCCAGGGCTTCAACCATCACACGGCGGGTATCGCCGCCATCGGCGTCTTCACGGCAGGTGTGCCGGTCCCGAAGCCCATGACCGATGCCATCGCGGCGCTCGTCGCCTGGAAGCTCGGCATGTCGGACGTCGATCCGCGCTCGATGGTGCGGTTGGTGTCCACGAACAGCCTGAGCAAGTACCCGAAGGGGACGAACGCGCTGCTGAGCGCCGTATCGGGCCACAACGACGGCTATTCAACGCAATGCCCCGGCGCCGCCCTGGCGGCCGAGCTCCCCGCGATCAGGAGGACGGCCGCCCGCCTCCAGGGCCGCTAGCGGCACCTCCGTCAGTCAAGTAGGCGCGGGGCGGCCGGTGTTGGGTCGCGTGAGGCAAAAGGTTAGGTTGGTGGCTGATCGTACGTTCGGATGATGTCCTGTAGGAGGCAAGTCATGGCCGGGATCGACATCGACACCGGGAAGCCGCACTCCGCCCGTTTCTGGAACTACTTTGTCGGAGGCAAGGACAACTACGAGGTGGACCGTCGGATCGGTGACGAGATCAAGGCGATATTCCCGGGTCTTGTGGATGTCGCCCTGACCAGCCGCCACTTCCTCGGCCGCGCGGTGCGCACGCTCGTCGCCGAGCAGGGCGTCCGGCAGTTCCTCGACATCGGTACGGGCCTGCCGACCGCCGACAACACGCACGAGGTCGCCCAGCGGGCCGCCCCCGAATCCCGGATCGTGTACGTCGACAACGACCCGCTGGTGCTCACGCACGCCCGCGCCCTGCTGGTCAGCGCACCGGAAGGCGTCACGGACTACCTGGACGCGAACCTGTACGAGCCGGACGCCGTGCTGGCCGGGGCGGCGCGCACGCTCGACTTCGACCGGCCCGTGGGGCTGATGCTGCTCAACGTGCTCGGGCATGTCGCCGACTACGAGGAGGCCCGGGCGTTGGTGTCCCGTTTCGTCGCCGCACTGCCGTCGGGCAGCTACCTGGTGATCAGCGACTGCACCGCCACCAGCGAGGGCATGATCGCCGCTTCGAAGGCGTACAACTCCAGCGGCGCGGTCCCGTATCACGTGCGCAGCGTCGAAGAGGTCGCCGGATACTTCGACGGGCTGGAGTTCCTCGACCCCGGGTTCGTACAGGTCACGCGGTGGCGGCCGCAGGAGGGGGACGCGGTGGGACCGGGCCCCTCTGTCGACGCCTATGCGGGAGTGGCGCGCAAGCCGTAAACCCGTGAGGTGATCCATCACGGCTGAATGTGTGATGTTGGTGCGACCCAAACTCTGCTTATGCTTCACGGGTGTTCGACACGCGGCACATCAGGACCTTCCACGAAGTGGTCAGGACCGGCTCGTACTCCGCCGCTGCCCGCGCCCTCGGATACACGCAGCCCGCGATCACGCAGCAGATGAAGGCTCTCGAACGCGACGTCGGTACGCCCCTGTTCACCCGTGCCGGCCGT
Source organism: Streptomyces sp. TRD_SC_5 (assembly GCF_056836825.1). Taxonomy (NCBI): domain Bacteria; kingdom Bacillati; phylum Actinomycetota; class Actinomycetes; order Kitasatosporales; family Streptomycetaceae; genus Streptomyces; species Streptomyces sp. TRD_SC_5. Next base: position 6,306,745 of record NZ_JBWZZS010000001.1, read on the forward strand.
GGTCTGCGGCTCACCGAGGCCGGGGAGACCCTGTCGCGGCACGCGGCCGTCATCCTGGACAACATGTCTGCCGCGCGGCAGCAGATGAACTCCCTCACCCGGCTGCGCGCGGGGCGGGTGCGTGTCTGCGCCTTCCCCAGCGCGAACGCCACCCTCGTCCCCGAGGCCATGGCCCTGCTGGCCGCCGGCCGCCCGGGGGTGGGAGTGGAGCTCCTGGAGGACGAGCCGCCCGAGTCGCTGCGGCGGCTCGTGCGCGGGGAATGCGACATCACACTCGCCTTCACCTATCCGGGGCTGCACGAGGACGTGCCGGACGAGGTGATGGAAGTACCGCTGATGGAAGACCAGTTGCTCGTCCTGCTTCCCGCCGGTCACCCGCTGGCGCGGCGCCGCGCCGTGCGGTTGGCCGACCTCGCGGGGGAGCGCTGGATCGCGGGCTGCCCGCGCTGTCGCGTCCACTTCCTCCACGAGTGCGCGGAACAGGGCTTCCCGCCCGACATCGCCTTCACCACCGACGACAACCTTGTGGTGCAGAGTCTCGTCGCGGAGGGCCTCGGCGTGGCGATGATGCCGGGGCTGGTGCTCAGCTTCCTGCACCACCCGAAGGTGGCGGGGCGCGCGCTGCAGCCTGCGTCTCGGCGGCAGGTTTCGGCGTACGTCCTGCGGGAGCATCTGCGGATTCCGGCCACGGCGCTGGTGCTCCGGGAACTCAGGACGGTCGCGGCGGGCAAGGTCGGTTGCTGATCGCTGCGCTGCAGGAGTGTCAACTCATAAGTATCGCTTGCGCGATGGCGTACAAATCCTTCTTGGACGTCGCCAGCCGGGCGGCGCGAAGCTGCCCGTATGACCACTTCGAGCACAGCCACGGCCGGGCTGACGACCGCGCGTCTCGCCGTATTGATCTGCGAAGTCCGCGAGGCCGTCGGGCTCGGCCTGCCGCCCGACCCGACGGCGTACCTCGTCGGCGAACGGCTCGCGCCGCACCTCAGCGCCGACGACCTGCTCACCGCCGGGCAGCGGGCGAGCGATGCCGAGCGCTACCGCCAGCATCTGCTGCACGCGGAGCGCGACGGGAGCTTCTCGGTCGTGGCGCTCGTCTGGCTGCCGGGACAGCGCACCTGCGTGCACGACCATGTGGCGTGGTGCACGACCGGCGTCCACGCGGGCGCCGAACACGAGCGGCGTTACCGGCTCGTCCCGTACTGCGACGGTACGGCGGCGCGGCTGGTCGCCACGGAGGACATCGTCAACCCGCAGGGGACGGTGTGCGGGTTCGCGCCGCCCGGTGACATCCACCAGGTCTGGAACGCGGGAACGGACGTGGCGATCTCGCTGCACGTGTACGGCGCGGACCTGTCGCGCCTCGGTACGAGCGTCCGCCGGTCCTACGAGTTGAGCGCTGAGCTTGAGCGCTGAGTCTTGCGTACCGACCCATTGACACGGGCGGAGGGCGGGCGGAAACTGCGGGCGCGCCCGATCACGAACTTAAGTTCACTGGGCGAACCGCCCCTCCTGGAGGGGGGAACGCTCACTCGTCCCCGTCGACCCGAAGGTTCCCCCGTGCCCCAGAGATCCCTTCGCCCCGTGGCGCTCGTCCTCGGCCTGTGCTGGCTGGTCGTCTTCTTCGACGGCATGGACGTCAACATCTACGGCGCGGTCATGCCGCACATGCTCGACGACGAGGGTCTGGGGCTCACCCCCTCCAGTGCCGGCACCATCGGCAGCTGGACCACCTTCGGCATGCTCCTGGGTGCGCTGGCCGCCGGAAACCTCACCGACTGGCTGGGGCGGCGGCCCGTCGTGATCTGGTCCGTGATCCTCTTCTCGCTCGGTTCCGCGCTCTGCGCGCTCGCCGAAGGGCCCGCGTTCTTCGGCGCGGGGCGTTTCGTCGCCGGCCTCGGTCTCGGCGGGCTGATGCCCACCTGCCTGGCCATGGTCATGGAGTTCGCCCCGCGAGGCCGCGTCGCCCTCGCGACCGGGCTGCTGATGACCTCGTACCACGCGGGTGGCATGGTGGCCACCGGCCTCGGCCTGTCGCTGGCCCCGGCGTTCGGCTGGCGCTGGGTGTTCTGGGCCGGTGTCGCCCCCGCGATCGTCGCCGTACCGCTCATCGTCCGCTATCTGCCGGAGTCACCCGGTGTGCTGCTCGCGCGCGGCCGCCGCGCCGAGGCCGACGCGATCGCCGTACGGTACGGACTGGAGCGCCCCGAGCCCGCCGAGGCGCCGGCCGCGGGCGCGAAGGGCCGCTGGGACTCGGTGCTCGCGCTGTTCGCCCCCGGGTGCCGCTGGGCGACCCCGCTGCTGTGGGTCGCGTCCTTCTGCGGGCTGCTTCTCGTGTACGGAGTGAGCACCTGGCTCCCGCAGTTGATGCGCGCGTCTGGCTACGGCCTCACCTCCTCCATCAGCTTCCTGATGGTGATCAACGCGGGCGGCATCGTCGGCATGCTGATCGCCGGGCGCACCGCCGACCGCTTCGGCGCGGTGCGTGTTTCCGCGCTGTGGTTCGTACTCACCGCCGTCGGCGCGCTGTTGATGGGACAGGAGCTCGAACTGGCGCTGATGTACGGCGTCGTGTTCATCACCGGCGTCTGGCTGTTCAGTGCCCAGGTGATGGTCTACGCCGCCACCAACACCGTCTACGCGCCCGGCCAGCGCGCCACCGGCCTCGGCTGGGTCACCGGCGTGGGCAGGCTCGGCGCTGTCGTCGGTCCCTCGCTGGGCGGCGCCCTGGTGGCGAACGGCATGCAGGACTGGGGATTCACCGCCTTCGCGGTGGCCGGACTCTGCGGAGCCGCGGCGATTTCACTGGTGCCGCTGTCGGCGCGCCGGGGCAAGCGCGGTGCCGGCGCCGGCAGTAAGGAATCCGCGGCGACGTCCGCGGCCTGACAGCCGGAATTCGGCGGGGAATTCCTCGGGAGTTCCTCCTCGGCGGTGGAATTCCCCGAGGCATCCCCTGCGTACTGCCTATGCTCGGCCGGTGAACGGAACCGTGATGTACGTGCCCATGACTCCGGTTCTCGGAGAGCCCGCTTCCATCGGGTGCGGGCCGGAGTCGTCGAAGGACGGCGGCGCGGCGCCCGCGCTGTGGAGTGTGGATGCCGACCGGCAGGGGGATGTCGCGGCGCGGCTCGCCGTCGGCGTACTCGACGACGGTGAGAAGGAGCGCGCGGCGTCGTTCGTCCGCGAGGCCGACCGCAGGTGTTACGTCACGGCCCATGTGGCGCTCAGGTCGGTGCTGGGCGCCTGCCTGGGAATCGAACCGGCCGCCGTACGTCTCCACCGTGAGCCGTGCGTGTCCTGCGGCGGCCCGCACGGGCGGCCCGCTACGGCGGACGGTCCGGTGCACTTCTCGCTTTCGCACAGCGGCAGCGTGGCGCTGATCGCCTGCGCCGCGGTGCCCGTGGGGGTGGACGTGGAGGCGGTCCCGGGGCCCGGCGTGGTGCGGGAGGTCGCGGGGGAGCTGCATCCGCGGGAGACCGCCGAGCTTTCTGCCATGGCCGAGGCCGGGAGGGCCGCCGCCTTCGCGCGTGTGTGGGCGCGCAAGGAGGCTTACCTCAAGGGGCTCGGGATCGGCATCGCGCGCGGCCTCTCGCTCGACTATCTCGGCGCCGGTCCGACGGTGGTGAACCATCCGGCGGGGTGGCTGGTCAGTGATGTGGCGGCGCCGGACGGATTCGCGGCCGCCGTCGCGGTTCAGTCCGCATCCGCATCCGATTCCGAACAGGCATGAACGCTCAGGCATGAACGCTCAGGCATGGACCGCTGTACTGCACCCCGCGACGGCACCGCCCGGGGGCGCGTCGTGGCGTTCCCGCACGTGGGCGCCGGCCCCAACGCCCTGCTGCCAGTGCTGAACTCGCTGCCCTCCACCACCGTTCCGCCTGTCTCCCTCCGCCGGTTGTATACGACCCCGACCGCCCGCGCGTTGACCGGAACCCCGAAATCCGGGGCCCGGGCGGACCAGTGGGGCGGTCACCGGGTAACGCTCGTTCACTCGTACCGGACCAAAGTGCGCGCAACGATTCCACCCGCAGCGCCGGCGGGCTACGCTCGAGGTCCGACACGGTTTGGGGAGGGATGATGGTGTCCGGCCCGGAGCACCCGGTCACTGTCCCGCTGCTGGAGCGCGAGACGGAACTCGCCGCCGCCGCACACGCCGTCGAAGCGCTTTGCGCCGACGTTCCTGCCGGCGGAGTTCTCGTTTGCAGCGGCGAGGCCGGCCTCGGCAAGACAGCCCTGCTGTCCGAGATCCGGCGACTCGCCGCCGGACGTTGCACAGCGTGGACCGTGCGTGGTGGTGAGACCGTCACCTCCGTCCCCTTCCACGTCGTACGGCAACTCCTGCAGCCCGCGCTCGCGCTGCCCGGCCCGGTGGACGCCAGGGAGCTGCTCGGCGACGGGTACGAGATCATCGGCCCCGCGCTCGGAGTGGCGCCGCCCGGCGGGCGGGCCGACCCGCAGGGCGTCCGCGACGGCCTGGACGCGCTGCTCCTACGCCTGGCAGCCGTGCACCGGCCGCTCGTCCTGATCGTCGACGACGCGCACTGGTGCGACCTGGAGACGCTCGGCTGGCTGGCGTCCTTCGTCCAGCGCGAGGACCTTCCCGTGCTCGTCGTCATCGCGTACCGCACCGAGGAACCGACCGGCGACACCGCGGAGTTCATCCGGGCGATGGAGGCAGCCGCCGGGCAGTGCGTGTCCCTGCGGGCGCTCACTCCCGACGCCGTGGCGAGCCTCGCACGGACCGCACTGGGCGAGCACGCCGACGCTCCGTTCTGCCGGGAGGTGTGGGCGGTCACCGGCGGCAACCTCTACGAGACCGTGGAGCTCGTCGCCAAAGTGCGCGACGAACGCCTGGACCCCGTGGAGGGTTCCGCGGGTGCCCTGCGCGCCCTCGGCGCGTCGGCGCGCGGCACCGGCCTGATCGCCAGGCTCGAAAAACTGGGCACCGACACCACCAGGTTCGCCTGGGCGGCGGCCATCCTCGGCACGGAGATCTCGCTGGACCTGGCCGCATCGCTCGCCGGGCTGGGCCGCGCCCATGCCGCCGACTGCGCCGAACGGCTGCGCGCGGCCCGCATCCTCGAGGGCCTGGACCCGATGGAGTTCGTCCACCCGCTCATCGCGGGCGCCGTATACCGCGCCATCGCGCCGGCCACCCGCACCGCCATGCACGGCCAGGCCGCCTGGGCCGTCACGCAGGCGGGCAGAGGCGCGGCGGCCGCCGCCAGGCACCTCCTCGAAGTCCACCCGGACGACGACCCGAAGCTGGTCGCCCAGCTGCGCGAGGCCGCGTCACAGCACCTCGCCGTCGGCGCTCCGGACGCCGCCAGGCGCTGTCTGGAGCGCGCCGTCCAGGAGCCCCCGCTGCCGGAAGAGCATGCCTCGGTGCTGTACGAACTGGGCTGCGCCACCCTCCTGACCTCGCCCGCCACCACCGTTGGCCATCTGCGGGCCGCCCTCGGCATGCCGGGCCTGGACGCGGGACAGCGCGTCGACGCGGTCTTCCGGCTGTCGCAGGCACTCACCCACAACAACCAGACGCGGGAAGCGGCGCAGGTCGTGGCCGCCGAGGTCGCCAGGACCGCCCCCGGGCCCACGAGGTTGCGGCTCCAGGCCGTGCACTTCCTCTGGGAGGGCGTGCAGGCGTCCGAGGACGACGGCCTCGGACGTTCCCGGCGGCTCGCCGAGATGACCGACGGTCTGCAGGGCCGCGACAATTCCGAACGAGTCCTGCTCATACTGAGGGCCTTCGACGGCACCGCACGCGGGGAGAACGCGGAGGAGATCGTCCAGATCTGCGACCGCGCCCTGCTCGACGGCACGCTCGCGCCGGGCCTCGGCTGGACCAACACCGCCTGGGGCTTCGAGCCGCCGGCGCTGCTCGGCCTCACGTACGCCTTCGCGGACCGGCTCGACCGGGCCGAGAGCCTCTTCGACGAGGCGCTGTGCGCCTTCGAGATCTCCGGCTGGAGCGGCGGCCATCTGGCCTTCGCCCACGCCCTCGTCGGCTACCTCCAGCGCCGGCGCGGAAGGCTCGACCGGGCCGAGATGTACCTGCGCGAGAGTCTGCGCCTCGCCGAGCGCGTCGGGAACGGTCTGCCGATGCACTGGGACGCCGCCTGCATGCTCATCGACACGCTGCTCGCGCGCGGCAGGATCGACGCAGCCCAGGAGGCGGCCGACCGGCATGCGTTCGCGCCGCCGTACCCGTCGTCGATCGTCATTCCCGACGCCCAGTGCGTCCGCGGAAGGCTGCTGCTCGCCCAGGGACGCACCAAGGAGGCCGTCGTCGAACTCGAAGCGGCGGGTGTGGCGTTGACCGCTCGCGGCCGGCACAACGGTGTCATGGCCCCCTGGGCGAGTGATCTTGTCCGCGCGGTGGCCGCCGACGACCCCGCTCGTGCGGCCGCCCTCGCCGCGTACGTACGGGACCGGGCGGAGCGCTTCGGTACGGACACCGCCATCGGGGAGTCACTGCGCTGTGCGGCCGCCCTGGAGGAGGGCGAACAGGCAGTGGAGCTGCTGGCCAAGGCGGTCGCGTTCCTCGAAGGGTCTCCCTGTGCGTACGAGCACGCTCTGGCCCGCGTCGACTACGGCGTCGCGGCACGGTCCGAGGGTGAGCTGACCCGCGGCCTGGCCCTCGCCGAGAAGTGCAGCGCCGACGGCCTGGTGAAGCGTGCCCGGGAGGCGCTGCGTTCGCTCTGAGGACCGAAGCCGACTCCGGCGGCGCGGACCCACGCGGGGAAGAGTCCGCACGTCATGACCCTCCCCCGCGTGAACGCCCCAATCACCAGTGGTCTAACGCCGGGAACAGCGCAGGCTCTTCAGGTCGACGGTGTCTGCCATCGTCCGCATCCCGAGGTCGTTGGGGTGGAGATGATCGCCGCTGTTGTACGCCGGAAGAATCCGGGACGGCGCGCCCGGATCCATGACCGCCTTGTCGAAGTCCACGACCGCGTCGAACGCGCCGCTCTCACGGATGAACGCGTTGACCTCCTGCCGCACGGCTTCGCCTGCCGGCGTCCACTCCCGCCAGCCTTCGTACGGCATGACGGTCGCCCCGACGACGCACACGCCGGCGGCGTGCGACCTGTCGACGAGCTGACGGTAACCGGCGATCAGTTCGGAGGCTGTCGGCGCGGGAACGCCCTTGATGTCGTTGACCCCTTCGAGCAGCACCATGGTGCGCACGCCGTGCTGCGAGAGCACGTCCCGGTCGAGGCGCTTGAGGGCGCTCTCACCGGAGCCGTCCTTGAGGACCTTGTTGCCCGAGATCCCCTCGTTGGCGACGCCCTTGATGCGTGAGCCGGGGTCGGCTTCCAGCCGACGGGCCAGGAAGTCCGGCCAGCGGCGGTTGGTGTCACGGGTGGAGATGGCGCCGTCGGTGATCGAGTCGCCGAGCGTGGCCACGGCCCCCGTGCCGCGCCGGGCGCCCACGGTCACGGCGTCGAGGTAGAACCACGAGGTGATCTTCTGGGTGTAGGGCGTGGCGGAGTCGTCAGCCGCGTGATTGCCGACGGGTGCGATGTACGACGTCTGCAGGGCCATCTTGTGACCGGTGGCGGCGCCGCCCGCACTCCGTACGTACAGGCTGACGGCCAGGTCGGACTGCGGCCGCACCGTGCCGGGCAGTGGGTCGCTGTAGACGGAGCCGCCGGGCGGGACGGTCACCGACGGCGATCCGGCGAAGGACAGTGGCCGGTTGGTGCCCGGCACCAGCGCGGCGCCTGTGGCCCGCAGTCCGGCGTACGCGCGGCCGAAGGTCACCGGCTGGGTGCCGAAGGCGTTGGAGAGCCGGATCCGCAACCCGCTGCCGCCGGCGCTGGTGTGCACGACGAGCCGGTACGTACGCTCGGGGCCGGCACCGGCGGTGGACAGCCTGTCCGTGCCGGCGGCCCACGTGACGACGGGCGTTCGGCCCGCCTCGGCGGCCTGCGGCGGGGGCGTGGGCTCGGCGGTGGAGGGCGTTCCGGCGGCGAGGACCGTTCCGACCGCCACGGCGACGGCGGTCAGGGCGTGCGGTGCGTGCCTGCGTAACGTGGATCTGTTCATGGCGCGGACATTCCTCCCCTGGGCATGGGCATGCGAGAACTGGCACTCAGGGAATTGACTCGCGGCACGGCACGGGCTGTCCAGGGTGCGGAACCGGAACAGTCGCTCGCACGGGGGTGGTCAGGACCCCTGATGCGGCACATTGGACCACGCCGGATCGGTGCCCGCGACCCGGCAGACCATCAGGTAGAGCGGAATCGGCGGCGTGTACGGCGCGCTGCCCTCCGGCACGTGGATCAGACGCGGACGCGTCGCGGGTACGTACGCCCCGGGGACGTAGCGGGCGGGCTGCGGCCAGACGAGCCCGAGGTCCGACTCCGCAGGCACGATCCACCACCACCAGTCGGCGTCGGCGAAGACGCATCCGGGCCGGGACAGATGCGCCATCATCCGGAATCCGTGCCGCGCGGGAAGCCCCACGGCGTCGCAGCCGAGCGGTGTGGACAGGTTGCGCGGTACGGGCAGGCTGATGCGTCCGCCGCCCCGCTCGCTGTGCTGTGCGCCGTTCTGCGGAGCGTTCTGCAAGCCGCCCCGCGAGCCGTTCTGTACGCCGCTCCCGGTGCGGCGCCCGCGCGAGAGGCGGCCGGCCGGCAGGCTGGTCATCACGGACCTCAGCAAGGAAGCTCCGCCCAGACGATGCGTCCCGGACCGTCCGCGGCATCGCGCGTTCCCCAGAAGCTGCTCAGGGTGTCGACGAGCTGCAGCCCCCGCCCGTGCTCCTCGTCGCCGGCCTGCCGCAGCTGCGGCCCGGTGGGGCGCCGCCCCTGGTCCTTCACGGCGACACGCAAGCGGCCGTCACTGTCGCGCAGTTCGCACACGATCTGCGCGCTCGCGGTGTGCAGTACGGCATTGGTGAACAGTTCGGTGACGATCAGTGCCGCCGTGTCGCAGAGGTCCTCGCCGACGCACCACTGCGCCAGCTGTTGCCGGGTCAGGCGCCGGGCGCAGGAAACGAACTCGGCGCGTGCCGGCAACTCGAACCCGTACCGGCGTATGGCCGTCCCCCGGCAGCGGTCCATGAGCTGGGGGACGAGCGCAGTGCCTGGTGCCACGAGCGTTTCCTCACGGTGTGGGGGCAGCGCCGGAGAGCTGCTTCCCCTCGGTGGGCAGCGCGCGGCATCCGCGTGAACTGGTTCACAGTGCAACTCTCCCTCTGAACGCGACACTTGGCAAGGGCCACTATGAAAATTACAGAGTGTCGTTTCTTTGGTCGCGGCTGCGTGGCACACTGCTCGCAACAGCCCACGGGGAGGTCTGAAGTGAGTGAACCGAGGCCCGCCCCGACGGTGGGTCAGGTCGTTCTCGGGAAGCGCCTGATGGACCTTCGCGAGAGGGCCGGCCTGAGCCGCGAGGAGGCCGCCAAGGTGCTCCGCGTCACCCCGGCCACCATCAGGAGGATGGAGACGGCCGAGGTCGCGCTCAAGATTCCCTACGCACAGCTCCTGCTGCAGGCGTACGGCCGTTCCCCGGAAGACATCGAATCCTTCGTCGAGCTGGCCGAGGAGGCGAACAGGCCCGGCTGGTGGCAGCGGTTCCACGGCATCCTGCCCGACTGGTTCAGCATGTACGTGAGCCTGGAGGGCGCCGCGTCGCTCATCAGGGCGTACGAGCCCCAGTTCGTGCCGGGCCTCCTGCAGACGGAGAGCTACGCCCGCGCCATCATGCGCAGCGGAGCCGTCGGCCGGGCCGGCTCCGATGCCGCCAACGACATCGAGCGGCATGTGGCACTGCGCATGGAGCGCCAGAGCCTCCTCACCCGCCCCGGCGCTCCGAAGTTCTGGGTCGTCATGGACGAGACGGTCCTGCGCCGGCCGGTCGGCAGTCCGGATGTGCTGGGGGAGCAGATCGACCGCCTCCTGGAGGCCGTCGAGATGCCGAACGTCACCCTGCAGATCGCCGAGTTCACTACCGGGCACCACCCCGGTACGTACGGCCCGTTCGTCCTTTTCCGCTTCGCCGTGCCGGAACTCCCGGACATGGTCTACAGCGAGTACCTGACCGGCGCCGTCTATCTCGACGCGCGCCCCGAGGTGGCAGCCCACCTCGAAGTCATGGACCGCATGGCGGCTCAGGCCGCGACTGCACAACGCACAAAGGAGATCCTCAAGAATCTCCGCGAGGAGCTGTGAGATGGACCGGATATACAACGGCATGCCCGCGAACGACCTGCCCGCGGAGGGCTGGTACAAGCCGTGGAGCGGCGGCAACGGCGGCAACTGCATCGAGGCCATGAAGCTGGCGGACGGCAGGGTCGCCGTGCGCCAGTCTGCCGATCCCGAGGGTCCCGCGCTGATCTACACGCCCGGTGAGATCGCCGCGTTCATCCAGGGAGCGAAGGCGGGCCAGGCGGACTTCCTGCTGACCTGAACGCCCTGACCTCCCGCTGCCCCACCCTTTTCGCTTTCACCGTCACCGTCACTGTCACCGTCACCGTTCACCCGCGACCATGGAGCGCCGTATGACTGGGCAAGAAGACCGCACCCCCGTCGAGATCGACACCAGCAAGCCGCACCCGGCGCGCATGTACGACTGGTTCCTGGGCGGCAAGGACAACTACCCGGTCGACGAGGAGATGGCGCGCCAGCTCCTCACCCTCGACTCGCGGGGGCGCGACATGGCGCGGGTCAACCGGGCGTTCATGCACCGCGCCACGCGCTGGCTCGCCGAGAACGGCGTACGCCAGTTCCTCGACATCGGTACGGGCATACCGACCGAGCCGAACCTTCACCAGATCGCCCAGCAGACCGCCCCCGACGCGCGCATCGTGTACTGCGACAACGACCCGATCGTGCTCGCCCACGCGGAGGCGCTGCTGCGCTCCACTCCGGAAGGCGCCACCGAGTACATCCAGGCGGACGCCCGTGAACCCGACGTCATCCTGGAGCGTGCGGGCAAGACCCTCGACTTCACGAAGCCGGTCGCGCTGTCCCTTGTCGCGCTGTTGCACTTCGTGGGCGACGAGGACGGTGCGCTCGCGCTGGTGAACCGGCTCATGGAGCGGTTGCCGTCCGGCAGCTATCTGGTCCTGTCCCACGTCACCGGGGACTTCGACCCGGAGGGCGCGGCGAAGGCGTCGGCGCTGTACTCCGCCAAGGGCCTCACCCTGCGGCCGCGCTCGCGCGAGGAGTTCGCCGAGTTCTTCACCGGCTTCGAGCTCGTCGACCCCGGGGTCTCGCTGGCCGCGGACTGGCGGCCGGAGCTGGGCGAAGTGGTGTCGGTCGCGGGCGACGACCCGATCCCGGGCTACACGGGCGTGGCCCGCAAGGCCTGAGCCGGGCCGTGCCGGACGAGCTGAGCTTTTCGGCGGTACGGATTGCTGGCAAGCCCCGCAGGGTTCGCCCGCCTCAGCCGGGGGATCTGCCGGCCGTGAGGCCGTCGAGCACCGACGTGACCCGGTTCCACGTCGCCAAGTCACGTTCCACGGACGGCACTTCCGTACCGCCACCCGCACCCCACTCACCCGCGACAGCCACCGCGTCCCGCCCGCGCGCCGCCCCCGCGGCGAGCGCCGCCGCGCCCAGTGCGACCAGTTCCCCCGCGTCGGGGATCAGCAGCGGGCGGCCGGAGAGGCGGCGTACCGTCTCCACCCACGTACGCCCCCGCGCCCCGCCTCCCACCAGACGCAGCGGACGCGACGCGACCCCCGGATCGGCGGGGTCGAGGCCGCACGCGCGCAGTACCTCGTCGAGGGCCCGCAGCACCGTCACCGCCGCGCCCTCGTACGCCGCGCCCAGGAGTTGCCGCGCGGTGGTGTCGTGGCGCAGGCCGGTGAGGAGGCCGGAGGCGGTGGGGAGGTCCGGGGTGCGCTCGCCGTCGAGGTACGGCAGGAGCACCGCCTCGCCGCCCGGCGCCGCGTCGTCGCGGTCCAGGCCGAGGAGGGCGGCGACCTTGTCGACGGCGAGGGTGCAGTTCAAGGTGCAGGCAAGCGGCAGATACGTACCGTCGGCGGCGGCGAAACCGGACAGTGCGGGCGAGCCCGGCCGAGTGCGGGTCGCCGCGAACACCGTGCCGGAGGTGCCAAGGCTGAGCACCGGATGGTCCAGCAGCCCCGCGCCGCCCAGCCCGAGCCCCACCGCCGCCGCCATGTTGTCGCCCGTACCCGCCGCGACGGCGATCCCGGCGGGCAGGCCGAGCCGCGCGGCCGCCGCGTGCGTGAGGGAGCCGATGCGGGTGGCGCCGGTGGGGGCCACGGGTGGCAGCAGTTTCTCGTCCAGGCCGACCAGGCCGAGGAGCTGCGCGTCGTACGCGCCGGTGGCGGTGGAGTACCAGCAAGTGCCCGACGCGTCGCCCGGATCGGTCGCGGCCACCCCGGCCAGCCGCTCGGTGAGGAAGTCGTGGGGGAGGCGTACGGCGGCGGCGGACTCGGCGGCGTACGGCTCGTTCTCGCGCAGCCATTGCCACTTGGCGGCCGTCATGGAAGCGACAGGGACCGATCCCGTACGGGCCGTCCACGCGGCCGGGCCCCCGAGCGCGGCGGTGAGAGCGGCGGCCTGCGGGGCCGAGCGGGTGTCGTTCCAGAGCATCGCGGGCCGCAGCGGCTGCCCCGCGCCGCCCAGGACGACCAAGCCGTGCTGCTGGCCCGCGACAGCGATGCCGGCGACGGCGGAGGCCCGTACCCCTGATTCCCGCAGCCCGGCGGTGACGGCCTCGCACAGCGCCCGCCACCACCCCTCCGGGTCGCTCTCGCGCGCACCCGCCTCGCCGGTGACCCGGTGCGGCGCGCGCCCCACCGCCAGCAGTTGGCCGGTGGTGGCATCGGCGAACACCGCCTTCGTGGACTGCGTGGAACTGTCCACCCCGATGACGACCGTGCTCGGCGGCATGGGATCCCTCGTTTCGTCGCTGCGCTGTTGTGGAACAGGTTGGTCGTGGAGTATTAGTCATGTCAACAAACAAATGGAGGTCGGTCACATGCCGGAGCGCTTCACCCCCACCCCCGACGACAAGTTCACCTTCGGCCTGTGGACTGTCGGCTGGCAGGGCGTCGACCCCTTCGGTACGGCGACCCGCCCGGCCCTCGACCCGGTCGAGTCCGTCCAGCGCCTGGCCGAGCTGGGCGCGCACGGCGTCACCTTCCACGACGACGACCTCATCCCCTTCGGCTCCTCGGACACCGAGCGGGAGGCGCACGTCAAGCGGTTCCGCCAGGCACTGGACGCCACCGGCATGAAGGTGCCGATGGCCACCACCAACCTTTTCACCCACCCCGTCTTCAAGGACGGCGCGTTCACCGCGAACGACCGGGACGTACGCCGCTACGCCCTGCGCAAGACGATCCGCAACATCGATCTCGCCGTCGAACTGGGAGCCACCACCTACGTCGCCTGGGGCGGCCGCGAGGGCGCGGAGTCCGGGGCCGCGAAGGACGTGCGCGTCGCCCTCGACCGTATGAAGGAAGCCTTCGACCTGCTCGGTGAGTACGTCACCGAACAGGGTTACGACCTGCGCTTCGCCATCGAACCCAAGCCCAACGAGCCGCGCGGCGACATCCTCCTCCCCACCATCGGCCACGCCCTCGCCTTCATCGAGCGCCTGGAACGCCCCGAACTGGTCGGCGTGAACCCCGAGACCGGCCACGAGCAGATGGCCGGGCTCAACTTCCCGCACGGCATCGCCCAGGCCCTGTGGGCGGGCAAGCTCTTCCACATCGACCTCAACGGCCAGACCGGCATCAAGTACGACCAGGACTTCCGCTTCGGCGCCGGCGATCTGCGCCAGGCCTTCTGGCTCGTCGACCTGCTGGAGACGGCCGGTTACGAGGGCCCCCGCCACTTCGACTTCAAACCGGTGCGCACAGACGGCATCGACGGGGTGTGGGCCTCGGCCGCCGCCTGCATGCGCAATTACCTGATCCTGAAGGAGCGGGCCGCGGCTTTCCGCGCCGACCCGGCGGTCCAGGACGCCCTGCGCGCCTCCCGGCTCGACGACCTCGCCCGCCCGACCGCCGAGGACGGTCTGGCGGCGCTGCTCGCCGACCGTGGCGCGTACGAGGAGTTCGACGTTACGACGGCCGCCGGGCGGAGCATGTCCTTCGAGGTACTGGACCAGCTGGCCCTGGACCACCTCCTGGGCGTACGCCAGTAAAAATGGGGCTTGCCCGAAACTGACCAGCGCCCCCGGTGGGCCGCGTCGGAATATCACCTGGGGGCGAGGGAGTTGGAAGCGAGGAACTCACCGATTCCCCCCGGGCGACGGTCGGCGTCATGACGCTCGGCGCCCGCGCCCGGGGGGCCGAGACCGGAGCAGACATGACCACCGACACGCCCCGTGGCGCGGACCGCTCGTTCCTCTTCGTCCTTGGCAGCTCCCGGCCCGACGGCAACACCGAGATTCTCGCTCGGGCCGCCGCCGAGCAGTTGCCCGTCGGCACCCCGCAGCGGTGGGTGGACCTGGCCCGGCTGCCGTTGCCCGATTTCCAGGACGGCAGGCACGAGACCGATGGCTGGCCCGTGGGGGAGAACGAGGAGGCGCTGCGGCAGGCCACTCTGGAGGCCACCGACATAGTCATCGCCTCACCCCTGTACTGGTACACCCTCTCCGCGCACGCCAAGCGCTACCTCGACTACTGGTCGGGCTGGCTGACGGTGCCCGGCTCGGACTTCAAGGAGCGGATGGCGGGCAGGACCCTGTGGGGGGTGACGGTGATGTCGGACCACGACGAGGTCGTCGGCGACGGACTGGTGACCACCCTCAACCACACGGCGGCGTACCTGCGGATGGGATTCGGCGGCGTGCTGTTCGGCAACGGTTCCCGGCCCGGCCAGGTGCGGAACGACGAGCGGGCGGCGATCCGCGCCAAGACGTTCTTCCAGGGTGAGGCCCCGCCGGCCCGCTTCCCCTACGAGGAGGGGGCGGGGGAGCGATAGCGGGCGATTCCCGCCGGGCCCGGCTTCTCGTTCCGCGGCTGCATCCGCGCGCCTGGCGGCGGGCGATAAAGGGAGACAAGAAGGCGTACACACTCCTTGCCACTCTCAACTTATAGCGCACCAGGGGGCTTGCGGCAAGGCCCCGGTCGTACCGCAGAATCATCGGCCGAAGCCAGAATCTGCGGAAAAGAGAGCCACGGAATGCGTGTGTTGTTGTCGACGTACGGTTCGCGCGGGGACGTCGAACCGTTGGTGGGACTCGCGGTGCGGTTGCGGGCACTCGGCGCCGGCGTGCGGGTGTGCGCGCCGCCGGACAAGGAGTTCGCGGAGCGACGGCCGCCCGGGTGGCCGGCCTGGGCATCGGCGCGGCACACGACGGTCCGACTCCGACCTTCGACTCCCTGTCGGCCGCGCTCAGGACGGCCCTGACCTCCGAGACCCGCGTACGAGCGGCCGCCGTGGCCGGGGCGGTCGGCACCGACGGGGCGACGGTGGCTGCGGAGCTGCTGCTCGACACGGTCAGCCGGGAAAGGCCGCCCCTGTCCGCGTGAACCACGCGGAATCGTCGAGCCAGGACCCCAGTACACGAGAACCGGCGAACCCTGGCGCACCAGGTGCGTCACGCCGGTCCGGACGCCTTGTCGCGCGCAATGGTCGCAAGCGACACCACGTAGGAGCTGATGCCTTGAACCCCCTGACCACCAGCGCGTTCGACCTTCCCGACCGACTCTCCTCCAAGGCCGACCCCACGCTGGTCGCCGGCGACGAGCAGCACTTCACGGCCATCGCGGAGTGCCTCGAGCAGACGATCGCCGACCTGTCCGAGCGCCTTGCCGCCGAGCGCAAGGCGCCCGGCGGCATCGGCCAGCAGGCGATGGAGCGGGACATGGAGATCCACCGGCTGACCGGTCGTCTGCGCGCCTTGCGTCGCTTCGGCCTGGATCTGTGCCTCGGACACATGGTCGACGCAGACGCAGACGCAGACGCAGACGCAGACAGCCCGGAGCCCGTGTACGTCGGAAGACTTGGCCTCACCGACAGCGCGGGCCGTCGGCTGCTGCTCGACTGGCGTTCTCCAGCGGCTGAGCCGTTCTTCGGAGCCACCCACGCCAACCCGATGGGCCTGGCAAGCCGCCGCAGGTACCGCTGGACCCGCGGCCGGATCAGCGACTACTGGGACGAGGTGTTCACCTCGGACGGGTTCGCCGGGCACGCCGCGCTCGACGACCAGTCCGCCTTCATCGCCAGCCTGGGCAGCGACCGGTCGCCCCGGATGCGAGACGTGCTCGGCACCATCCAGGCGGACCAGGACGCCGTCATCCGCGCGGGATCCCGCGGCGCTCTCGTCGTCGACGGCGGTCCGGGTACGGGCAAGACCGTCGTCGCTCTGCACCGCTCCGCCTACCTCCTCTACTCCGACCCCCGCCTCGGCCACCGTCGGGGCGGCGTACTGTTCGTCGGTCCGCACCGGCCCTACCTGGACTACGTCGCCGACGTTCTGCCCAGCCTCGGAGAAGAGGGCGTGCAGACCTGCACCCTGCGGGACCTCGTCGCCGAGGGAGCCACAGCAGCGATCGAGGCCGACCCGGACGTGGCCCTCCTGAAGCAGTCCGCGGACATGGTGAAGGCGATCGAGACGGCCGTCAGGTTCTACGAAAGCCCGCCTGCCGAGGGGATGACGGTCACGACCGACTGGGCCGACGTCCGGCTGAGCGCCGGCGACTGGGCCGAGGCGTTCAGAGCACCGGCATCCGGTACTCCGCACAACGAAGCGCGCGACCAGATCTGGGAGGAGCTGGTCACGATCCTGCTGGACAAGCACGACGGCGACATCCCGCCCGACCTGTTCCGGCGGTCGCTGCTGCACGACGAAGAGCTGACCGGGACCCTCGACCGCGCGTGGCCGCTGCTGGAAGCGGCCGACCTCGTAGGTGACCTGTGGTCGGTACCCGCCTACCTGCGGCTGTGCGCTCCCTGGCTCAACCCCGATGAGGTCCGGAAGCTGCAACGCGCGGACGCCCAGGCCTGGACGGTGTCCGACCTGCCGCTCCTGGACGCCGCCCGCCAGCGGCTCGGCGACCCGGAGGCGGCCAGGCGAAAGCGCCGGCACGCGGCTGTCCTCGCTGCCCAGCGCGAGCGCATGGCGCAGGTTGTCGACAACCTGATCGAGGCCGCGTTGGACTTCGGCGCCGACGGTGACGACGGCGAAGGCCTGGTGACGATGCTGCGCGGCCAGGACGCCCAGGTCAGCCTGGTCGACGAGTCCGAACTGCCCACCACCGACCCGGACGTGCTCGCCGGCCCGTTCGCGCACATCGTCGTGGACGAGGCTCAGGAACTGACCGACGCGCAGTGGCAGATGTTGCTGCTCCGGTGCCCGTCCCGGAGCTTCACCATTGTGGGGGATCGTGCCCAGGCCAGGCACGGGTTCACGGAGTCGTGGCAGGAACGGCTCGAGCGGATCGGTCTCGACCGGATCAGCCTGGCCTCCCTGAGCATCAACTACCGCACGCCGGAAGAGATCATGGCGGAAGCCGAGCCGGTCATCCGGGCCGCGCTCCCGGACGCCAACGTGCCGACCTCCGTCCGCAGCAGCGACGTCCCTGTCGTACACGGATCTGCTGCGGATCTGAACTCGATCCTCGACACCTGGCTCACCGCACATGCCGACGGGATCGCCTGCGTCATCGGCGCCGGCGACACCGAAGAGGGCACATTCCGGACGACGTCCCGTGTCCGCTCGCTGACCCCGGAGCTGTCGAAGGGGCTCGAGTTCGACCTGGTCGTCCTTGTCGACCCGGAGGCGTTCGGCACGGGCGTCGAAGGAGCGGTCGACCGCTATGTCGCGATGACCCGGGCGACCCGGCAACTCGTCATCCTCACGAGCTCCTGACGTCGGCCGGACGAACGCCCGCTCCCGGCCGGCTCGGCCTACGCGTACGCCGCCGGGTCCGCCAGTACGTCCCGTACCACCAGCGCCGCCGCGCCGCGCGCCGCGTCGCCCTTCAGCGACGAGGCGCGCAGCCGGCCGCTGTCGCCCGACCACAGGCCCGAGACCACCCGGCGGCTCATCTCCCGGTCGGCGGGCGGCGACAGCCATGGCATCAGCGTCCGGTAGATCCCGCCGAGCACCACCGCGTCGGGGTCGAAGAGATTCACCGCGCCCGACAGTACGAGCCCCAGCATCGCCCCGGCCTGCCGGATCGCCGCGACGGCCCGCGCGTCGTCCGCGCGCGCCCGGGATTCGAGCTCCGCCACGCCCGGCAGCCCGGCGTTCTCGTCGATGCCCGCCGCTCGCAGCACCGCCCGCTGGCCGGCGTACTGCTCCAGACAGCCACGCGACCCGCAGCGGCACTCGGGCCCGTCCGCGTCCACCACCACATGCCCGATCTCACCGGCGAAACCGTGCGCGCCGCGCAGCAGTTCACCGCCCAGCACGAGCGCGCCGCCGACGCCGATCTCCCCGCTCAGGTAGAGGAACGTACGCTCCCGTCCGAGGTCGCCGAACCACATCTCGGCCAGCGCCGCCAGGTTCGCCTCGTTGTCCGAACCGACCGGCAGCGTCCGCCGGCCCGGCAGCAGTTCCGCCAGTGCCTTCGCGAAGAGCTCCTCGGCCGCGACTTTGTTCCAGCCCAGGTTGGGTGCCTGGCGGACCGTGCCGCCGGACACCAGACCGGGCAGCGCCAGCTGTACGCCGACGGGCCGCAGGTCGAGCTCGGCCGCCGACTCCAGCGCCCGTGACGCGATCGCGGCGGCGCCGGCCAGGACTTCGGCGGGCCGGGCCCCGCGATGGTCGGTGTGCTCAGTGAGCCGTACCCGGTCGTCGCCCGACAGGTCGGTCACGCACACCGACACATAGTCGATGTTGACCTCGACACCCAGGCCGGCCACGCCCGTACGCGCCACCTTCAAGGCGGTGCCGGGGCGCCCCGCCTGCCCGCTGAACGTCTTCCCCGACTCGGTGACGAACCCGCTGTCCAGCAGCTGTTCCACCAGGGACGAAACGGCGGCCCGCGTCAGGCCCACCCGGGCCGCCACCCCGGCTCGCGTCGCCTCGCCGCCGTCGTGGACAGCGCGCAGCACCAGGCTCAGGTTGTGCCTGCGTACGGTGTCCTTGTCGGCCTTGGGTTCCAGGCGCGGCGGGTTGCTCCTCATGGCACCGAGAGCCTAAGCGACGCCGTTCGGCGGCCGGTCGTCCGGCTGGAGCGCCGGTTACTCGCGAGGAACGACGAGGTTGCTCTAAGGTGAGCGCTCCGATCGACACCACCTGCGGATCCCATGGGTGAACCGGGCTTTGCTGTGTCAATCGAAGGAAGTCCTGTCAATCCAGGACGCAATGTGTAGTGCAGGCGACGTGGTGTCGGCAACTCCGCCAGACGTCGGCTTCCGTACGAGCCGATCCGCCCTCCCTCCCGCCATCCGGGACTCGACGGCGGCGGTCCTCTCTCATTCACCTACCTCGCGAAGGCAAGGCAGAGATGGCACGAGTCTCCCGACAGTCCACCCGGCAGGAGTCCCGGCAGTCCGCCCGGAACCTCACCCGGCAGCAGACGCATCCCGTCGACCATATGCTCCCGCTACCCAAGCTCACCCTCTACGGCTTCCAGCACGTCCTCGCGTTCTACGCGGCAGCCGTGATCGTCCCGATCCTCCTCGGAAACGCCATGGGCCTGAGCGAGGAGGAGCTGGTCTACCTGATCAACGCGGACCTGCTGACCTGCGGTGTCGCCTCGATCATCCAGGCCCTCGGCGTCTGGAAGATCGGAGCCAGACTGCCCCTGGTCCAGGGCGTTACCTTCACCGCCGTCTCACCCATGATCGCCATCGGTCTGGGAGCGGGCGGCGGAACCGCCGGGCTGCTCGTCGTCTACGGCGCGGTGATCACGGCGGGCATAGCGACGTTCCTCTTCGCGCCGTTCTTCAGCAAGCTGGTGAAGTACTTCCCGCCGGTCGTCATCGGCACGATCCTCACCATCATCGGCCTCACGCTCATCCCGGTGGGCCTGCAGGACGCGGCCGGAGGTGCGCACCTGATCGGCGAGTCCACGTACGGCGATCCGAAGAACCTCGCGTACGCCCTCGGCACGCTCCTGTTCATCCTCGCTCTGGTCCGGGTCGGCAAGCCGTTCCTGAGCAGCCTCGCCGTACTGCTCGGACTGGTCGCCGGTACGGCCGTCGCCTGGCTCCTCGGCGACGCGCACTTCGGCGCGGTCACGCAGGCCGACTGGTTCGGGGTCAGCACACCGTTCCACTACGGCATGCCGAAGTTCGAGCTGCTTCCGATCATCGCCATGACCGTCGTCATGCTGATCACGATGGTGGAGACCACCGGCGACGTCTACGCCATCGGGGAGATCACCCGTAAGAACGTCGACGGCGACACCGTTGCCAGGGCCCTGCGGGCCGATGGCGTCGCGACCGTTCTCGGGGGCGTTCTCAACTCGTTCCCGTACGTGGCCTTCGCGGAGAACATCGGCCTGGTGCGGATGTCCAAAGTCATGAGCCGGTACGTCGTGGTCGCGGCCGGCGTCTTCATGATTGTCCTGGGGCTGCTGCCGAAGGCCGGCAGTCTGGTCGCCGCGATTCCGCACCCGGTGCTCGGTGGCGCGGCGATCTCGATGTTCGGCATGGTGGCCGCCGTCGGCATCCAGATTCTGGGGAAGGTCGACCTGCGGGAGGAGCGCAACGCGCTGATCCTGGCCGTCAGCCTCGGTGCCGCCCTGCTGCCCACCACGGTCCCGACGTTCTTCGACCGGTTGCCGGAAGACGTACAGGCGGTCCTCGACAGCGGGATCACGCTGGGCGGCCTCACCGCCATCACGCTGAACCTGTTCTTCAACGTCTTCACGCGCCGCAAGGCCATGGAGATCGACTGGGACGACATGGAAGAGACGCACGGGACCGACGGGAACGACGGCTCGGCGGGCCGGCCCTACCTCGGCGCCACCACCCGCTGAGGTGGCGCGCTGAGGTGGCGCGCTGAGCCGTGCGCCGCCGCTGTGCGGCGCCGGCTCAGCGGCCCACCGCGTTGAACGGCGGCACGTCGCCCGCCTCGCCGATCAGCTCCCAGAAATGGTCGACCAGCCGGCGCAGATACGCGGCACGCTCGGCCGCTATCTCCTTGAGCCGGGCGTCGTCGTTGCGTGCCACCAGGTGCCCCATGTAGCGCTCCGAGAACGCGGCGAACTCCGCGTGCATCGCGCGCAGCGCGTCGCCCACCAGAGTCTCGTCGACGCAGACGATCTCCGCCACGGGCGCCACATGCGCCTTCCACCGCCCGTCGATGGCCGACCGCAGATGCTCGGCCAGCTCGTCGACCCGTCCCATGATCCCGATCAGCTTCCGCAGGGAGAGCCCCAGTGCGTCCACCAGAGCCCTGGTCTGGCGCGGGTCCCCGTCCCAGCGCTGCGCCGCTTCGGCGGCCCGGTAGTCGGCCGCGTCCATGCCGATTCTGTACGCGAGCCGCTCCACGCTCAGCAACCGGGCCAGCCGGTGCTCGGCCAGCGTCCGGGGCTCGATGCCCATCAGCGCGGTCGAGGTGCACCACAGGACGTCGGCCAGCGCGAAGAGCTGCGGCTCGGACGGCACATGAGTGCCCTGTTCCCAGCCGGCGATCAGATCGGGGTGGGCCGGGGCGCCGCATGCCGCCATGGAATGGGCGACCTGAGTCGTGGTCAGTCCCATCCGGGCACGCGCGGCTCTGGCCTCGGCGGGGGAAAACGGAGTGCTGTACACGGGCGAGACACCTCGCTGCACCCGGCGGGCGTTGGGCGCTTGGTGAGACGGACGGGTGGACGAACATCCAGGAGCGGGCAGATTAACAGAACATCCAGTGGTACGAACCGCCGACTGCCCTTCGATACGAAGGCTCGGTCGCTCGGCCGTCACTGCGGCGATCAGGGGCGTTGTCAGTGGTGGGAGGCAGGATGAACGGCATGACGAACACATCTGCCGTTCTCGCAAATGCCGCCGCATACGCCGAGGCGGTCGAGACCGCGACCCGTGCGGCCGCCGCCTATTACGCCCAGGGCGACAGCGCTCTGGACGACGACGCGTACGACCGGCTGGTGCGGGCGATCGAGGCGTACGAGCAGGCGCACCCGGACGAAGTGCTGCCGGACTCCCCGACCGGGAAGGTGGCCGGCGGCGCCGCGATCGGGGACGTGCCGCACACCGTGGCGATGCTGTCGCTGGACAATGTGTTCTCCGCCGAGCAGTTCGCCACCTGGACGGCCTCCCTGGAGCGCAGACTCGGCCGGCCGGTGGAGCAGTGGAGCGTCGAGCCCAAACTCGACGGCCTCGCCATCGCCGCCCGCTACCGGCACGGCAAGCTCGTCCAGCTCATCACGCGCGGGGACGGCACGGCGGGCGAGGACGTGTCGCACGCGATGGGCACCGTCGTGGGCCTGCCCGGCGAGCTCACCGAGCCGGTCACCTTCGAGGTGCGCGGCGAAGTCCTCATGACGACCGAGCAGTTCGAGAAGGCGAACGCGGTGCGCACGGAACACGGCGGCGAGCCGTTCGCCAACCCGCGCAACGGCGCGGCCGGCACGCTGCGGGCCAAGGACCGCCCGTACACCGTGGAGATGACGTTCTTCGCGTACGGCGCGCTGCCGCTGCCCGGGTCCGGCGAACTCGGCGAAGGGCTGGGTCAGTGGCCGCACAGCGAGATCCTGCGGCGCGTCACCGCGCTCGGTGTGCACAGCGCGGCGGACACCGCCGTTCCGCCGCGCACGGCGGCGACGGCCGAGGAGGCGCAGGCCCGGGTCGAGGAGATCGCCGCCCTGCGGGCGGAGCTGCCGTTCGGGATCGACGGAATCGTCATCAAGGCCGACTTCGCCGCGGACCAGCGGGAGGCGGGGGCCGGTTCGCGGGCGCCGCGTTGGGCCATCGCGTACAAGCTGCCCGCCGTGGAGAAGGTCACCCGGCTCGTCGCCGTGGAGTGGAACGTCGGGCGTACGGGGGTCATCGCGCCGCGCGCCGTGCTCGAACCGGTGGAGATCGACGGGACCACAGTCACGTACGCCACGCTGCACAACCCGGCCGACATCACCCGGCGCGATCTGCGCCTCGGCGACCAGGTGATGGTCTACAAAGCCGGCGACATCATTCCGCGCATCGAGGCGCCGGTGGCACATCTGCGCACCGGCGAGGAACAGCCGATCGTCTTCCCCGAGACGTGCCCGCAATGCGGCTCGGAGATCGACGCGAGCGAGCAGCGCTGGCGCTGTGTGCGTGGCCGGAACTGCCGCGTGGTGGCGAGCATCGCGTACGCCGTCGGGCGCGACCAGCTCGACATCGAGGGCCTCGGTACGACGCGCGTCGTCCAGCTCGTCGACGCGGGCCTGGTGACGGACTTCGCCGACTTGTTCGTCCTCACCCGCGAGCAGCTTCTGACGCTGGAGCGGATGGGGGAGACCAGCGCGGACAATCTGCTGGCCGGCATCGAGCAGGCCAGGACCCGGCCGCTGTCGCGCGTCTTGGCGGCGCTCGGTGTCCGGGGCACGGGCCGCTCCATGTCCCGCCGCATCGCCAGGCACTTCGCGACGATGGACCACCTGCGGGCCGCGGACGCGGAAGCGGTGCAGCGAGTGGAGGGCATCGGGGTGGAGAAGGCGCCGGTGATCGTGGCGGAGCTGGCTGAACTCGGCCCGCTGATCGGCAAGCTGATGGCCGCGGGCGTGAACATGACGGAGCCGGGGGCGACGCCGCCGGTGGAGGAGGACGCGGGGGAGGCCCTGCCCTCGGGGCCGCTCGACGGCATGACCGTAGTCGTCACCGGTGCGATGACCGGGCCACTGGAGAAGCTGAGCCGCAACCAGATGAACGAGGTCATCGAGCGCGCGGGCGGCAAGGCGTCGTCGAGCGTCTCGAAGCGCACGGCGCTGGTGGTGGCGGGCGAGAACGCGGGCTCGAAGCGCGCTAAGGCGGAGGATCTGGGCGTACGTATCGCCACGCCCGACGAGTTCGCGACGATGCTGGCGGATGTGCTGCCGGCGGACTAGGGCGGGCGCGGCGGGGTGGCGCGGGTGGCGCCTGCGGCGGGCTTCCCCGACCCGCCCCTTCCGGAACTGGGGCTCCGCCCCAGACCCCGCTCCTCAAGCGCCGGAGGGGCTGGAGGGTGCGGGGGTATCCAGCCCGTCCGGGGCCTAAGGTTTGCCCCAGTTCGGGAAGGGGCGGGGTGGGGAAGGAGCCCGCCGCAGGCGCCCGCCCTACGGCCCGTCGCTCCCCACCCGCTACTGCCCCGGAGGAATCAGCGTCGCGCGGAACGCCTTCGCAGCACCGACGTTGCCCGCCGAATCGATCGTGCGGTACTCGACCGTGTGCGAGCCGTACTCCGGTGTCGCGTCGTCCCACGGCACGACCCGCGGCGTGCCGAGCTTGCCGTAGACCAGGTCGTCGACGACCGTGCCGCCCGGGGTGAACCGGAACGGCGCGTTCGCGTCCGTCGGCCAGCCGAAGTACGTGTACCAGCCGTCACCGTCGACCCGGAACTGCGTGACCACGTAGCCGTCCTGATCGTCGCGCGCGGTCAGTTGCATCGTGAACGGACCGTCGTAGACGTACTCCACCGGCTTCCCCGGCCGCCGCACCGTGCGCAGCGGGTCGGACAGTTCGTACGCCGCCTTCGCGGGCGTCGCGTCGACGGCCCACGTCAGCGTCCGGTCCGTACCGGCGATGCGGGCCTTCAGGGTGTGGCTGCCGCCGCGCAGCGGCAGCGCGCCCAGGTCGAGGTCGCGGTCGTTGCCGGGGTTGTGGACCGGCCGCCCGTCCAGCGTCCACCGCACCCGCGGGGCGGGGCCGTTGGTGGGATGAGTCGTGTCGGCGTACACCACCGATTCGGCGCCCACCGGGGCCTCCGTACCGGTGTGCCCGGTGAACTTGGGCGTGGCTGCGGGCGGTTCGGTCGCCGTCGCGAGAGACGGGTCCACCGTCCAGGTGACCGTGCGCGTCAGGGCCGCCGAAGCGCGGATCTTCGGGTCCCGTACGAACCGGGTCGGATCCAAGACGGTCGCCGAGACCTCGTGGCTGCGCCCCTCATCGAGACCCAGGCGCCGAAGGTCCAGGCTGCGCCCGCCCGCCGCGGCGTCGACCTCCCGGCCGTCCAGCCGCCATACGGTGTCGAGTTCCCCGCCCACCGGGTGCAGGGTGTCGACCCACACCGTCCGGTCGTCGCCGATCGCCGC
The DNA here is from genome assembly GCF_056836825.1 of Streptomyces sp. TRD_SC_5. Taxonomy (NCBI): domain Bacteria; kingdom Bacillati; phylum Actinomycetota; class Actinomycetes; order Kitasatosporales; family Streptomycetaceae; genus Streptomyces; species Streptomyces sp. TRD_SC_5. The sequence continues at coordinate 6,331,853 of NZ_JBWZZS010000001.1, forward strand.
GTCGTTCGGGGTGTGGCCCTGAACCAGGTTCACCTTGGCGGAGATCGCCTGCGTCATGATCTCCCGCTCCACCTGGTCGAAGGCGTAACCAAGGGTCTTCATCATCGAGTGCTTGCTCGGCCGCCAGACCCCCTTCGTCTGGTACATGCCGCCCTCGTGGCGCCCGATGACGCCACCGGAGTCGCTGCGCTCGCCCAGCCAGCGCCACCACTTCTGCTGCTTCGCGCGCATCTCCTCCTCGGTGAGGAGCGTGTGGTGCGCGGAGCCGGGCTCGCCGCCCTCGTACGTACCGCCGGGGACGCCGCGCGCGTAGTAGTCGTACTCGTCCTGGAGCTTGCCGAGCGAGTGGCCGATCTCGTGCGGGGTGATGAGCGAGGACAGCGCGTTGCCCCCGGACGCGGTCGCGAAGGCGCCGCCCGCACCGCCGTACGTCGCACTGTTGGCGAGGCCGACGATCTGCCGGTTGGAGCTCTTCGAACCGGGAACCAAGTCCGCCAGGGCCGTCGCCGCCGTCGAGTCGATCGACAGGAGCCGCTGCACACTGGCCGGATTGCAGCCGCCCCAGAAGCCCATGTTCAGCGGAGTGTCACGGCGCGGCGCGTCCAGGCCGGGATCGCAGTCGACGCCCGACTCGGCGGACGGCGCCTCCACCGCCCAGACGTTGATGTACGAACGGTAGGAGGCGAACGGCTCCATGCTCCACAGCACATTGATGTGCTTGTCGACATCGGCACGGAAGCCCGGCATGTCGCCCGCCGTGTAGCCGTCGCCGAGGAGGACGAGATTGAAGCGTTTGTCGGCCGGGCCGGTCTGCTGGACGGGCACCACCCTGGCGTTCTCGGTCACGGGGTGGGGCGACGCGGTGGGGGTGGTCGCCGAAGCCGTCGGTGTGGTCCCCACGGCGCAGGCGGTGACGAGCGCGGCCGCCACCGCCAGAAGCGCGGGTCTGTTCAGAAGCCTCATGGTGGTGCACCCTCCGTCTGCCGTACGGGACTGGTGATCACGCGGTGGCGGGAGCGTACGGGCGCGATCAACGTCCGGTAAAGGGCACGGAGTTGTCCGTGGCGCAAACAGCGAGCCGGGTGGGCACCGTCGCCACCGGCTCCGGCAGGCGCAGACCGGGCCCGCCGGGCGTGAGCGAGCCGAGGACGCTCGGGCGGCCGGCGCCGGTGCACGAAGGGACCGTGCCGGGCAGGCCGTGCGCGGTCAGCCACCCCAGCACGGCGAAGGCGTACGCCTCCTTCGCGGCCGACGGCAGCCCGAGCTCGTCCGACGTCCGCAGCGGTACGCCGCCTTCGCCGGTTCCCCCGCCCAGCTCCTCGCGCAGCCACTCCATCAGCACCGGGTTGCGCGTACCCCCGCCCGACGCGATCACCTCGGTCGCTCCGAAGGGCCGGACGGCGTCCGCGACCGTCCGCGCCGTGAGCCGCGTCAGCGTGGCGACGACGTCCTCGGCGGGCAGTGGCCCGAACCCTGCCAGCGCGGTGCGCAGATAGGGGAGATGGAACAGCTCCTTGCCCGTCGTTTTCGGCGCCGGCCTGGCGTAGTACGGCTCCTCCAGCAGCCGTCGCAGCAGCCGCGGACGGACAGTGCCGCGAGCGGCGAGCGCGCCCTCCGCGTCATAGGCGGCAGCGCCGCCCGCCAGCTCCCGCACCGCCGCGTCGATCAGCGCGTTGGCGGGCCCGGTGTCGAAGGCCAGCGGTTCACAGCCGCCACCGTCCCCGGCCACCGTGACGTTCCCGATCCCGCCGAGGTTCAGCGCGACGGGCACGCCCGGCCGCCCGCGCAGCCACATGACGTCGACGATGCTCACCAGCGGCGCGCCCTGGCCCCCGGCGGCCACATCGCGCGGACGGAAGCCCGAGACGACGGGTCGGCCCGTGGCCTCCGCGATCCAGGCGGGCTCGCCGATCTGGAGGGTGCCGTGCACCCGGCCGCCCTCGGCCCAGTGGTAGACCGTCTGCCCGTGCGAGGCGATCAAGTCGGTCCGCCCGCCGCACAGTTCGCGGTCGGCGCGGAGCGCGGCGGCGGCGAAGGCCTGCCCGATCCGCGTGTCGAGCCGGCACACGGCGGCGAGCGTCGTCCCGGCGGGTGGCAGGGCCTCGGCCAGCGCCGCCCGCAGCTCGTCGTCGTACACCTCGCTGATCATGCCGAGCGGCGTGAGCACCAACGTGTCCCCGTCGAGCGCGAGGTCGGCGGCCGCGGCGTCGATGGCGTCGTACGACGTGCCGGACATCAGCCCGACCACCCGCGTGCTGCCGCTCACCGCAGTGCCCGCTTGTGGTCGTCGCCGCGCAGCGTCAGCAGCGCCAGGACACTGACCGCGCAGGTCACCGCCGCGTAATAGGCGGGGATGTCCACGTCACCCGTGCGCTTGACGACCTCGGTGATGATGAGCCCCGCGCAGCCCGAGAACACAGCGTTGGAGAGGGAGTACGCCAGGCCCAGTCCGGTATAGCGCACCCTCGTCGGGAACATCTCGGCCAGCATCGCGGGCCCCGGCCCCGCCATCAGCCCGACGGCGGCCCCCGCGCCGAAGAGCGCGGCCCCCTTCGCGTACGTCGACACGTCCGGATCCTGCACGAGATTCAGCAGCGGCAGCGCGAGCACGGCGACCAGCAGCGCCCCGGTCAGCATCACCGTCCGCCGCCCGATCCGGTCGCTGGCCATGCCCGCCGGCAGGATCGACGCCGCGAACCCGAGGTTGGCCAGGACGGTGGCGACGAGCGCCTGCTGGAACGTCGCGTTCAGAGTGCTCTGAAGGTACGAGGGCAGTACGACGAGGAAGGTGTAGCCGGCGGCCGACCAGCCCATCAGCCGCCCGGCACCCAGCGCGATCGCCCGCACCGTCTCGCCGACGACGGGCGGCGGCCGCACAGGCTCAGTCTTGCCGCCGACGGCCGACGCGAAGGCAGGCGTCTCGTCCAGGCGCAGCCGCAGCCACAGCGCGACGAGCCCGAGCGGCAGCGTCAGCAGGAAGGGGACGCGCCAGCCCCACCCGTTCAGCTGCGACTCGGTCAGTACGGTCGCCAGCAGCGCCGCCATCCCGGCGCCCGCGAGCAGCCCCAGCGCCACCGTGAACGACTGCCACGCCCCGTACCGTCCCCGACGCCCCGGGGGCGCGAACTCCGTCATGATCGAGACCGCTCCGCCGAACTCTCCTCCCGCCGACAGCCCTTGCAGGATCCGCAGCAGCGTCAGCAGCCACGGCGCGGCCGCGCCGATGGAGGCGTACGTCGGCAGCACACCGATCAGCGTGGTGGCTCCGGTCATGAGACAGATCACCAGGATGAGCGTCGGCCGCCGGCCGATCCGGTCACCGAGGCGCCCGAACACCGCGGCCCCGACGGGCCGGAAGAAGAACGCGAGGGCGAAGGAGGCGTACGTCTTGATGAGTCCTTCTACGTCGCTGCCGCCCTCGGGGGTGAAGAAGTGCGCGGCGATGACGGTGGCGAAGTAGCCGTAGACGCCGAACTCGTACCACTCGATGAAGTTGCCGACGGACCCCGCCACGAGCGCCCGGCGCGAGCGGACCGGCCGGGCGGTCGTGGGGGCCGGACCATGGACGGGGGTGGTCATGACGCAAGCGTGCGGACCGCACAGCCGCACCACAAGTCCCATGCTCCACCTGCCGTACGTCACACCCTTGTGCGGCAGCCGGCCCCGCCCCGCGACGGCGGGACAGGGCCGGCTGTTCGACGCGACGCGCGAGTGCTCAGGCGCCCGGCGGGACCCGCGAGGGCCGCCCCGGCCCACGGGTCGTGTTGTACCCCGCGATGGCCGCGACCGCCGCCAGGACGCCTCCGCCCACGGTCCAGAGCCAGCGTGAGGACCACCAGCCCGACGAGAACGCCTCGTCGGCGGCCTCCGCCACGTCCGCGTCGGACGCGCCCGGCACCAGCGGCACCGACAGCGCACCGTCCACCGCCCGCGAACCGCCCGCGTCCTTCGCCGACGCCAGGACCTCCGCGCCCACCGGCAGGCCGAGGTCCTCCTGGGGCAGGCCGGCGACCGTCAGCCGTACGTAGTAACTCCCCGGCAGCGGGTCATCGGCCCACGGCTCCGCCCACGCCCTGACCGTACGCAGGGTGCAGGACACAGTGACCGAGGCGGCTTCCTTCGGCGCCGTCTTCGCCTGGCTGCCGTGGACGCAGGCCTGGCGCCGGCGCAGTCCGTCGTAGACGTCGAGCTGCCAGGTGGCCGCGCCGTGGCGGGCGGCGGCGTCCGGCAGCTTCACCGTGGCCTTCACGGTGGCCGTACTCCCCGCGTCGGCGTCGAAGAGCCAGTAGAGGTAGTCACCGGTGGACGCGTCGGCCGTGGCCCGCTGGTCCTGCCGGATCCTCGTCGCCGTACGGAAGGTGGTGCCCGCCTCGGTCGGCGCGGCCTCCTCGTCCCCGTCCTGGCTCGCACCAGGCGAGGGGGTCGAGTCCGCGAGGGCGGGAGCGGCGGCCGCACCGAAGAGCGCGGCACCCGCCAGCACGACGCCGCTCAGTACACGTGTCGTCGTACGCATACGCATCAGTTGGTCCTCCATACGGCGAAGCGCCAGCGCGAGATCCAGCCCCACAGGAGACCGGCGAGCAGGCCGGTCAGCGCGAGCGCGCCGAGCAGCCACCAGCCGTGCCCGAGACCGAAGGACGCGACGTCCGACGGCTCGTCGGGACCGTCCACCAGGTCGATGGCCAACTCGACGGGCAGGCCGGGCGTCGTCTTGACGGACGGAGGGGCGGAGAAGGAGTTGCCGACCTGGAGGCATACGGTCTCCGCGGCCGGCTTCACCTCGTCGGCCGTGTCGTCGTCCAACGGGGCCTTCGGATAGCGCAGCCCGGTCGAGATCACGTCCGTACGGCCGTCACCCGCCTCCGAGCCCCGCACGATCTCTCTGCCGCGCGTGGTCACCGCCCGCAGCAGTACGCCGTAGTCGCGGTCGACGGCGCGGTCGGCGCCGATGCTGACCGAGGCCCGCAGTTCCTGGCCGGGCAGTACGTCGACCCGGTACCAGCGGTGCTCGGAGAACTTCTCGCGGTCGGTGTAGAGACCGGCCTCCAACCGAGGCGCGTCCACGCACCGGTCCGCGCCCTCGGTCGCCACCGGATTGACGACGGGGTCGGCGGCGCGGTCCACCAACTGCTTGACGCGGCCGGAGAGTTCGTCCGTGCGCTGTACGGCGGTGTACGTGCCGCCGGTGGCCTCCGCGATGCACGTCAGCTGCTGGCGGATCTTCGCGTTCGGGACCAGGCCGAGCGTATCGACGACCAGATGGGTGCCCTTCGCGGCGATCTCACGTGCGACCTCGCACGGGTCGAGGGGACCGCAGGTGTCCTCGCCGTCGGTGATGAGCACGATCCTGCGGGTGCCGTCACCGCCTTCGAGGTCGTCGGCCGCGCCGAGGAGGGCGGGGCCGATCGGCGTCCAGCCGGTGGGGGCGAGCGTGGCGACGGCGGCCTTGGCCTCGGTCCGGTCCAGCGGGCCGACCGGGTACAGCTGCCGGGTGTCCTTGCAGCCGGTCTTGCGGTCGTCGCCGGGGTAGTCGGCGCCGAGGGTGCGTATGCCGAGCCGCACCTCGTCCGGTACCGCGTCCAGTACGTCGTTGAACGCCTGCTTGGCGGCGGCCATCCTGGACTGGCCGTCGATGTCCTTGGCCCGCATCGAACCGCTGACGTCGAGGACCAGTTCGACCTTGGGGGCCGGCCGCGAGTCCGGTTCGTCGGCGGCAGCGGCGGCTGCGGCGGGGCCGGCGGGGAGGAACCCGGTGGCCAGGGCGACAAGCAGGCCGAACGCCCCGGCCGCCAGCCGTTTTCTTGTGATCATCGCCGGATCCTATTGAAGATCGGCTCCGGCCCCCAACACGCGGGTCTTTTCCTTCCCCACCCCCTGGATCGTCCCAGCCGGTGTGCGGTAGGTCCGGACGGGGCCGAAGACCGGCGGCACCTGTCGCCACGCGCAACCCGTCGTGGCCACGAACGCGATCACCGCCGGCACCTGCCGGTCGCCATGCCGACGCCGGCCCACACCCTGCGGACGCACCGGCGCGGACGGCACCACCCGCTGGAACGGCTCCCCCAACCCGTCCGGGACCAGACGGCTCTACCATCGCCATCACGGTTCTTGACCCTCACACCGTGTCAGGCGGTCAACTCGGAGACATCATGTTCACCATCGGAGACTTCGCCCGGCACGGCCGCGTATCGGTCCGGATGCTGCGTCACTACGACGCTACCGGCCTGTTGCGCCCGGCCCACGTCGACCCGGCCACCGGCTACCGCTACTACACGGCCGCCCAGCTGGCCCGCCTCAACCGCGTCATCGCGCTCAAGGACCTTGGGTTCACCCTTCAGCAGGTCCAGGAGATCCTCGGCGAGAAGATCACCACCGAGGAACTCCGCGCCATGCTCCGGCTGCGGCGCGCGGAGCTGGAGGCCGCGATGACGGCCGCGGCGGCCCGGCTGGTTCAGGTCGAGGCGAGGCTCCGCTCGATCGAGAGTGAGGGGCGGATGCCCAGTAACGATGTCGTACTGAAGAGCCTGCCGAGCGTACGGGTGGCCGAACTGACCGGGGTGTCGAACGATTTCGGCACCATCGGGCCGGTCGTCCAGCCGCTGTACGAAGAGCTGTTCCGGCGTCTGGAGGCGGCGGGCATCGCCCCCTCCGGGCCCGGCATCGCGTACTACGAGGACGCTCCGGACGGCGGGGTCCTCATCCACGCGGGCGTCGAGGTCTCCGTGTCCCTCAGGGAGGATGACGGGCTGCGCATCGTGGACCTGCCACCCGTCGAGCAGGCGGCGACCGTCATGCACCGCGGCCCGATGGAGACCGTCCTGCCCGCCGTCCAGACCCTGGGCCGTTGGATCGACGCCAACGGCTACCGCTCGACCGGCTACCCACGGGAGATCAACCTGGAGTGCCCCGAGAACCATGACGAGTGGGTGACCGAGCTCCAGGAACCGGTGGCCAAGGCCTGGCGGGAGAGGGGCCAGCCAGTACCCTGGCTGACCCCGGCAGGATCACCAGAACGACGCCCGCCCGAGCAGCACGTACACCTGGCGCCGGGAGATTCCGGGCTCCCCAGCGCTTCCTGCGGCGGATTGTCGAAGCCGGACGCCTCTGGCCCGCTTGTGGTGATAGACCAGAACGGTGACGGTACGGGGGCGACGACTTCTCAGTTACGGCGACGCGGTAGCGATTCTCGGCGGCGACAGCGCGGCACTGGCGGCGGCCGACCAGGCGCTGGGCGGTGCGCTGTCGATGGCGACGGGCGGGGCGAGCGATGTGGTGCTCAACCTGTTCGAGGCGCGGGGAGGGGTGCTCCGGCTCGGGCGTGATCTGACGGCGGGGCTGAGAGAGCGGCTGGGGTCTTCGGAGCGGGCCGAGCGTACGGAACGGATCGCGGCGGCGCACGCGGTGCTGGTGGTCACGGCGTACTTCGAGGCCCTCGGCGAGCTGGAACTCCCCTTCGAGTTCCCAGAGCTGGGCCTGACGCGAAGCGAGCAGATCAGCCTCGCGGGCGGGGCGGACACCGGTGGCAGCTTCACGCGCGCCCTGGTCGCGACCGCCGTTCCGCAACCCGCCCCGCATCTGCCGTACGAGCGAGTCCTGGTCGAACTCCAATACTGGTACACAGGCCTGACCGATCGGCTGCACCGCTTCATCACCGGGCTCGCCGTATGGGACCGACTGAACGAGAGGCAACGGCGCGCGGCCATGGAGGCGCTGGCCGGCGAGCTGAGTCTGGCCGCGCTCGAGCGGTATCAGGACCTGTACGCCCAACTCGCGCTCGAAGTACCGGAGTTCGGCTTCTGGTCCGGCCAGGTCGAGCACCAGGCCACCCGCGCCGGCATCCGCCAGGCGCTCAGCGGCATCGAGACCGCCCTTGCGGGCCTGACTCCGGTACGCCCGTTCACCCACGCCGCCGCGGCCCTCGCCACCGGCTACCGGGCGGCCCTGCCCCGCCCGATCCTGGCCGAGGGCGACGCCCCGACGGGCGTGTGCCTGCCCACCCTCGGCGAGGGTTACGTCGACCCCGACTTCCGCGTCCGGGCCGTCACCGAAGGGCCCCACGGGCCCGCCGAAGAGGAGTGGTGGGAGACCGCGCCCGTACGGTCCGACCTCACGGAGTACCTCGCGGGCGCCCTCACCTCGGTCGCATCCACCACCGCACCCCTCGTCGTCCTCGGCCAGCCCGGCGCCGGGAAGTCCGTACTGACCAAGATCCTCGCGGCCCGGCTGCCCGAGGCGGGCTTCCTGCCCGTCCGGGTCGTCCTGCGCGAAGTGCCGGCCGACGCCGACGTACAGGACCAGGTCGAGCACGCCGTACGGGCCACGACCGGCGAGCGGGTGTCCTGGCCGGACCTGGTCCGGGCGGCGGAAGGGGCTGTACCCGTCCTCCTCTTCGACGGCTTCGACGAGCTGCTCCAGGCCACCGGTGTCAGCCAGTCCGACTACCTGGTACGGGTGGCCCGCTTCCAGCAGCGCGAGGCGGACCAGGGCAGGCCCGTCCTCGTGCTCGTCACCAGCCGCACCGCCGTCGCGGACCGTGCGACCTACCCGGAGGGCGCGGTGGCACTGCGTCTCGAACCCTTCAGGGAGCAGCAGGTCGAGCGCTGGCTGAGCCTGTGGAACCGCCTCAACGAGACGTACCTCACCGCGAAGGGGCTGCGCCCCCTGTCCGCTGCCGTCGCCGCACGGCACCAGGCTCTCGCCTCCCAGCCGCTGCTCCTGCTGATGCTCGCCCTGTACGACGCCACGGGGAACGCGCTGCAATGCGGAGCCGCGGACGACGAGCCCCTGGACGAGGCCGAACTGTACGAGGAGCTGCTGGCGTCCTTCGCCGTCCGGGAGGTGGGCAAGTCCGCCACCGCGCTGACGGAACAGCAACTGGCCGACCGCGTCGAGCAGGAGCTCCAGCGGCTCTCCCTGATCTCCTTCGGCATGCTGAACCGGCACCGCCAGTGGATCACCACGGCCGAGCTGGAGCAGGACCTGGCGGCGCTTCTCGGCCGCCCCCAGTCACGCCAGGCCGCTGGATTTCGCGCGCCACTCGATCAGGCGGAGATCGCACTCGGCCGGTTCTTCTTCGTCCAGCGGGCGCAGGCGCTCCGCGACGTCCAGCGTTTGGCGACGTACGAGTTCCTGCACGCCACCTTCGGCGAATACCTCGCCGCGCGTCTCGCAGTACAACTCCTCAGCGGGCTGCTCGACCAGCGCCCGGCGCTCTCCCTCGGCAGGGCGGGAGTGGACGACGATCTGCTGTACGTCCTGCTGTCCTACGGGCCGCTCTCCTCCCGCCAGATGCTCCGCTTCGTCGGTGCCCGAATCGGCCTCATCCCGCCGGAGGACCGGGAGCGGCTCGGTGAGCTCCTCGTCACCGTGATGGCCGATCACCGCAACCGCACCGAGCACCGGTTCGCCGAATACCGGCCGACCGTTCGCGCGACCTCATCGCGGCACGGTCTGTACGGCGCGAACCTGATGATGCTGACGGTGCTGGTCAGGGACGGCGTCAAGGCGAGCGAAGTGTTCCCCGGCGACGTCAATCCGGCCGGCACCTGGCACCGGTACGTACTGCTGTGGCGGTCGGCCTTCACCGAACCGGAGTGGACGGACTTCGCGATCGCCCTCGACCTCCGCCACATATGGAACGCCGACCGGCGGGACCTGGACATCCGGCCGGCGGAAGGCACCCTCGTCCCGGAACCGGTCGACGCCTACTGGCTCTACGGCCGTCCACCGGGGCACGGGGACCGCACCAGCCGGGTCTACTGGTCCCGCCCCTACCCGGACCAGATCCGGCACAAAATGGCGGTGTCCGGCGGGACCAACGACGCGGTCGTCCTGCACGCCGTCGACCCCCTCTTCCGGTGGCTTGGATCGGCCGTCACCACGTTCGTCGGTACGCCGGACGGAACCGGCGCTTCGGTCGCGCACAGCTTGACGGACTTGTGGCTGGCGAGCCGCCTCGACGCCTCGGACCGACACCTGGCTGTCCGGTACGAGCGCTTCGGCACGTTCCTCCAGCCCTACAGTGAGCTCGACTACCCCACCTGGAACCGCGCTACCCAGCTCGTCCTGGCACAACTGGTCGAAGACGCCGCACGGCTGCCCGCGTCGGTGGTGGCGAGTGTGCTGAGCACGGTGTCTCCGGCGGTTCGCGACTCTCAGGTATGGGAACTGCTGGCGCGAGCCGCGATGGCGGCACTGGAGTCGGGTGCCGCCGGGGAGCACCGCACCGAGCTCCGGAACTCCTGGGAGTCGGCCGTGGACTCCCTCCTGGGGGCGGACGCCTTCGGCCGCGTGCTGGCCCTTTGGGCCGGGACCGGGGAATCGGAGTGGGCGAGCGGCTGGTTCGGCGACGCCGCCCGTGACGTGCTGGCCCGGATGACCGATGACCGGCTGAGCGACGTCCCGCCGGAGACCCTGGCCCGGGTGCGCGGCCTGGTGGCCGCGCACGTCCCGGGCGGGACCGGTCAGCCCTGACGATCACCCCACATCGAGCGCGTTCCGCAGCCCCAGCCGGTACCGCGTACGGTCGTGCCGCTTCAGGAACTCGATCTCCGGCGGCCGGAACAACGGCGTCACCGTGCAGCGTGCCGCTGTCGAACCGGCCCGGTCGAGCAGCGCGTTGACCGCCGCCCGCGCCGACGCGTTCGCGCCCTCCATGGTCGCCAGGTCGATGTCGACGGACACGTAGTCGCCCGCCAGGAAGAAGTTGGGGATCTTCGTCGCCGCCGCCGGACGGTTGTGGAGCGTACCCACGGGATGGATCAGCAGCTCGTCCTCGTTCGTCGGGTTCGGCGTGCCGATGCCGTCCACGCCCGGGTCGAGGAACCAGGAGTGGAGCGCGCTGTCACGCAGTACGGTCTTGCCGGTGTCGTTGAGTGCGGCCTTGAGCTGCGCCCACACCTCGCGCGCGACCTCTTCGCGGGTGCACTGCTTGGCCGTCTTCCCGTACAGAACCCCGGGTTTGTCCCACTCGGAGATGTCGACCGACAGGCAGTCCGCCGCCGTGCCGTCGCCGTAATCGGCCGGGAAGTCGCGGTCCGGCCAGTGCTGGGCCTGGGCGATGGCGGTCAGGGACCAGGGCGAGTCGATGAGGTTCACGTGGCCGTGCAGGATCGGCGTACGCTCCGTCAGATAGAACTGGATACCCGTCATCCAGTCCGTCCTGAGCCGGTCGCACCGCGCCAGCTGCGGGTCGGCGGCGCGCATCGCGGCGTTCCAGGTGGGCCGCGCGTGCTCCACCGGGAGGGCGCAGACGTAGTACCCGGCGGTCACGGTCCGGCGTACGCCGTCCGGGTCCTCGACCATCGCGGCCGAGATCTTCCCGTCGGCGTACTTCATCTCCCGTACGGTCCAGCCGATCCGGAAGTCGACGCCCAGTCCCCGCAGATGGTCCACCCACGGGTCGATCCACGCCTCGTTGGTGGGGGCGTTGAGGATGCGGTCCGGCGGGCCGTCGGCGCCCCGGCCGAGCGCGTTGAGTACGAAGGCCTCACCGAGCGTGCCGACCGTACGGGTGCTGGCCTCCTCGGCCTTGGTCGCGACGATGTTGCGGGTGACGCCGATGGCGAGGATGCGCTGGTAGTCCTTGGACATGCGCTCGGCCCGTACGAAGTCCCACCAGGGCGTGCGCTCCCAGGTGTTGTCGCGCCGCTCGTCGCAGCTGGTCAGGAAGACGAGCGCGCGGTTCACGAAGTACGCGCTCTCGTGGGCCGGGAGGTTGGCGGCCGTTTCGAGGAGCCCGGTCAGTGCTCGGCGCAGGTCGTCGAGGGTGAGCTCGGCGGGCTGGTGGCCGGGCCAGGGAATCGGCATCCGGAGGTCCTCGCGGCCCGTGCGCGCGAACATCATCTCGCGCGGTGCGACGAGGTTGTCGTGGACGCCGTTGGCGTTGCCGGGGAACGGGATGCGGCGCATCGTGTCCGGCAGGTTGTGGTAGATGCCGGGGATGAAGCGGAAGCCGTGCTCGGCGGGCAGCGGCCTGCGGCCGCCCTTCGCGCTCTTCGGTACGTCCATGCTGCGGGCCTTGCCGCCGAGCGCCCTCCTCTCGTACACCGTGACGGCGAAACCGCGCTCGGCGAGCTCGTGCGCGGCCGTGAGGCCCGCGACTCCGCCGCCCAGTACGGCGACGGACTCCTGAGCGGTGAGCCGGCCGCCGGCCGCCGCGGCGGGCGCCGCTCCGAGCGCCATCGGCCCGCCCGCCGCCGCGGCTGCCGCAGCCGCGGCCCCTGCCACGAAGGTGCGTCTGGAACTGGTCATGCCCCATCCCCCTGTTGTCCTTACCGGCGGTAACTGCCGCGTCAGGCACAGGAGAATACGGGCGGCTCCCGGGACCCGGAAGGCACGTGCGGGCCCAGCCGCACATTGGCGCGAAAGGGCCCCACCGGTCGCAGGCGCGGGCGAAGGCACAGTCGCAGGCGCGGGCGAAGGCACAGTCGCAGGCACAATGGGGACATGTCCCGACGCAGTTCACGCGGTACGAGCCGCCGCCCCCAGAGCCGGTCCGTTCCCGCGCCTCTCCCCGCCGCATCGCCCTGCCCCTGCGGCCTCCCCGCCGCCTATGGCGACTGCTGCGGCCGCTACCACTCCGGGGCGGCCGCCGCTCCCACCGCCGAACTGCTCATGCGCTCCCGCTACAGCGCGTTCGCCGTCCAGGACACGGCATACCTGCTGCGCTCCTGGCACCCCGACACCAGGCCGCAGACCCTCGACCTCGACACGGACATGCGCTGGCAGGGCCTGGAAATCCTCGCGGCCACCGACGGAAGTGCCTTCCACACCACGGGAACGGTCACCTTCCGCGCCCACTACACGCACCGGGGCGAGCCCGGCGAACTCCACGAGCAGAGCCGCTTCGCGCGCCACGACGGCGCCTGGGTCTATCTGGACGCGGTCTTTACGCGCTAGGTGTGCGGCTGACGGAGACCGGCGCTCTCCCCTCGGCGTCCACGAGCGGCAGCAGCCGGCGTACCGCCCACCCGACGAGAACGGCTGCCACGGCGACCGTGTACGCCGTCGTACCCACCACATCCGGTCCGCCGAACGCGCGTGAGGTGACGTACGCCGCCACGCCCGCCACCGCGCGCCGAGCCACTCCCAGCGGCCGTCCAGGGCGATCAGGAGCACCCACCATCGCGGCCTGGTGACAGACCGCGTCGACGCCGCGCAGCGCCCGCTCCACGACGGCCGCGTCCCGTACGTCGCCGGGTGCTCCTTCCGCGTCAGGTCTCCGCACATCCAGTACGACCGGTTCATGGCCGCCCGAAGCGAGAGCGGTGACGATGTGCGAGCCGATGAAGCCCGCGCCTCCTGTGACAAGTAGGCGCATGCCGACGACGCTACGGGCCGCCGCGCCTCTCGCAGGCTCCGCGCGGCACGACGTCACAGGCCCGTGAGAGTCCGACCCGCCCGGAGCCGGCGACCCCTGTACGCAGCTCCGGCGCCCCATCGATTCGGAGAGGCAACTCCCGGTGTATTTCCGGTTTCCGGCAATCTTTATGCTCTCCTCATACCGAAGGGCTTCAGGAAGCATCAGGGATCCGGGGAAGCGCATGGCAGAGGCCGAAATATCCGAGGAGTATCTGGCCGACTACGGCCGGATCCTGGCGGACGTCTCCGCCACCGGCCGTCGTCTCACCAGGGACGAGCTGGAATCACGCCGCGCCCTGGGCGAACAGGCCGCCGAAGCGGGCCACGGCCTGCGCGCTCTCGTCGGCCGGCACCTGGCCGCCACCCGCGCCGCCTGGCCCGGCGCGTCCGCGGCGCCGGACCGGGTGCTGGCAGCGGTGGAGCAGGTCGTCGACGCCTTCGCCGAGGGATACGAACGGGCCCAGCGACTGGCCGTACGCCAGGAAGAGGCGGCCCGCCGCGAGTTCATCGACGACCTCCTGCACGGGCGCAGCGACCTCGGCCGGCTCGCCGCCCGCGCCGAACGCTTCGGCCTGCGCCTCTCCCAGGCCCACGCCGTCGCCGTCGCCGAAGGCGCCGAGGCGTACGAGGACACCGACCACGTCACCCGCCGGGTCGACCACGAACTCATCGGCCGCTTCGGCGACCGCCGGATCCTGCTCGCCACCAAGGACGGCAGGCTCATCTGCATCGTGCCCGGCGACGAGGCCGAGGTGCTCACCCACTTCGCCAAACAGGCCCACGCCGCCACAGACGGCGGCCGCGTGGCGATCGGCCGCGCGCACCCCGGCGCGGGCGGCGTGGTCCAGTCGTACGAAGAGGCCCTGAGCGCCCTCGAACTGGCCGACCGCATGGGACTGAGCAGTCCCGTCCTGCGCGCCGCCGACCTGCTGGTCTTCCCGGTCCTCACCCGAGACCGGCAGGCGATGGCGGACCTCGTGCTCAGCGCGCTGGGCCCGCTGCGGCAGGCCCGCGGCGGCGCCGAGCCGCTGCTGGAGACGCTGAGCGTGTACTTCGACGCCGGCTGCGTGTCGGCCGAGGCGGCGCGGCGGCTCAGCCTGAGCGTACGGGCGCTGACCTACCGGCTGGAGCGCATCCACCAGCTCACGGGGTCCGACCCGGCCGACCCGATGCACCGCTACACCCTCCAGACGGCGGTGATCGGCGCACGGCTGCTGGAATGGCCCGCCAAGGAGATCTGACGCCGTGGGCGGATGCGGGGATGGATACCCTGGGCGCCGTTGTGATTCGTGGGCACCCATGAGGAGAAGAACCAGCGTGGCCGAGTCCGTCATACCGCCGCCCGACCCACTCGCTCCCACAGGCGCGCCGCTCGGGGCGTCGGGGCGCGGGATCGTCCGGTGGTTCGCGGCCTTTGTCGCGTTCGTCGCCCTGGTTCACTCCAGCATGCTGCTGCTGTACGTCGCTACGGACTTCCCGCTCTCCAAGACCTACACGAAGCAGGTCAACGGGTGGATGCGGCCGCTGTTCCCGCAGGACTGGAGCATCTTCGCCCCGGAACCCTCCAAGTTCAATCAGCACCTCGAAGTGCGCGCCAACGTGGACGGGAAGTTCGGCCCGTGGACCGACCTCACCGCGCACGACAACGCGGCGTACCGAGGTGAGCTGCTCCCCAGCATCGAGGACCAGCTCGTACTGCGCCGGGCCATGTCCCAGTACCGGACCAACGCGGCGCGCCCCAACGCCACCAAGGCCACCGGCCGTTCGGCGCGCTATCTGCTCAACGTGGTCCTGGTGCGGCTCGAGGACATGGGCATGAAGCCGGGGCAGGCCGTACAGCTGCGCCTGAAGAGCACCCGCATACCGCCACCCGGCACCGAGCCGGGCGCCCCCGTCGCGCGTCCGCAGTATCAGACCCTCGGATACTGGAAGGTCCGCTCATGACCGTACGCGCAGCACTCGCCCTGGGGGCGGACTCGGCCGCAGGTCTCGGCCGCCAAGTCAGGGCGACGGCCCGGAAGCTGACCCTCCAGCCGCTCGCGCCCTACAGTGCGGCCGCGATACGCATCGGCCTGGGCGGCCTGTACCTGATCCACCTGCTCCGCGAATCGGTACGCGCCGACCGCCTGTGGGGGCCGGGCTCCCCGTTCACGGCCGACCTCTTCGACCAGACCCTGAAGGCCCGCGGCTGGGACGGCGTCTTCTCCTGGTGGTACTCGCTCCTCGTCACCGACAGCGCGCTCGTCTTCTGGGCCTGGTACGGGCTGGCCGTCGTGCTCAGCGCGCTGCTGATGCTCGGCTGGCGCACCCGCGCCGTGACCGTGCTCTTCTGGTTCCTGGTGGTGGCCTTCTACATCCGCGGGTCCATGGCCAACAGCGGGTGGGCGCTGCTGAGCCTGCTGTTCGCCAACTACCTGCTCTTCGTCGCGTCCGGCCGCCACTGGTCGCTGGACGCCCGCCGCCGCGCCCGCAGGGCGAAGGCTGGGAACACCGCTGTGTCGAAGTTCGTCTTCTGGGGCGCCGAGACGGAGGAACTGCGCCGGCGCCTGGTCACGGTCCTGCACAACGGCGGCATGGCGATGATCGCGCTCCAGGTCATGGTGATCTACGGCTCCGCGGCCATGTACAAGATCCAGGGCGAGTCGTGGCGCAACGGCACGGCTCTCTACTACTCGATGATGTACGACGACTTCTCGACCTTCCCCGAACTCTCGGCCTGGGTCGCGAGCCACGGCACGTTCGCGGCCCTCATGGCGTACGTCACCGTCTTCTCGCAGATGCTGTTCCCGGCGCTGGTGTTCAACCGGCGCCTCAAGTACTGCATCCTCGTCATCATGCTCACCACGCACATCGGCATCGGCCTGCTGATGGCGCTGCCGATGTTCTCCGCCATCACGATCGTCGGCGACCTGGTGTTCCTGCCGACCACCTTCTGGCTCGCCGCGTCGCGGCTGGTGCGGACGGCGCGGGCGGCTCCAAAGGCTCCGCAGGAGAAACCGGAGGCATCTGTCGCGCCACCCCGGAAGGCGGCGGACGCCGAGGTCGGTTCATCGGCGTAACCCCGGAGCGAGCCGGCTCAGCGCCGGCCGGCCGCCGGCAGGAGCTCGCCCTGTGCAAGGTCCTCGGCGAGCAGCCGCTTGGCGATGGCGTCGACGGCGACCAGCAGCTCCTCGCTGCCCGGCCGCCCCCCGTCGTCCATCTCCAACTGGTCGCCGATCCACCGTGACCAGGCCGCGCCGATCACCTCGGCCTCCCGCTCGCCCGCCGGGGTGTGCGAGAGCAGGTTGCCGTCGCGGGTGAGGTAGCCCTCGTCGACCATCCGGTCGAAGACCGGCAGCAACACCTCCGGCGGGACGTTGCGGCGGGTGGCGATCAGGCCGAGGCTGGCATGTCCGACGATGCGGGTCATCAGTGCGACCTGCATGACCGCCCAGGCGCCCGCGATGTCGAGCCGGGTGTCGGAGCCGCTGACGATCCACCGCGCCGTGTCGGGCCCCTTGGTGTGCAGGATCTGCGCGACGGACAACTCCAGCAGCTTGGCGGAATCGCCCGAACTGGGGGACGCGAACCCCTCGCCCATGTCGGTCGAGCCGGCGCGGGCGGTGTCGCGCAGTTTGACCTGCTTGAGGAACAGCGACACGACGAAGCCGAAGACCGCGACGGGGACGGTCCACAGGAACACCGTGTGCAGCGAGTCGGCGTACGCCTGGATGATCGGCTCCGCCTGCGCGGGCGGCAGCGCGTGCAGGCCGTCGGGGCTCTGCGCCGCCTGGGCGAGGGCCGCGGGATCCGCCCCGCTGGTGAGGGCCGCCTCGCGGACTCCCTCCGTGAGGTTGGGCCGCAGGGAGTTGGCGTAGATGGTGCCGAAGACGGCGGTGCCGAACGACATGCCGAGCGTACGGAAGAAGGTGACGCCGGAGGTGGCCGTGCCGAGGTCCGTGTACGCCACGGTGTTCTGCACGACGATCGTCAGGACCTGCATGGACAGGCCGATGCCGAAGCCGAGCACGAACATGTAGAGCGACTCCAGCCAGGTGCCGGAGCCCGTGCCCATCAGGGACAGCAGGAACAGGCCGATGCCCATCACCAGTGAGCCGACGATCGGGAAGATCCGGTACGTGCCCGTCTTGCTGACGACGTTGCCGCTGAAGACGGACGCGATGAGGAGGCCGACGATCATGGGAAGGGTACGGACGCCGGAGACCGTCGCGGAGTCCCCGTCGACGTACTGGAGATACGTCGGCAGGAAGATCATCGCGCCGAGCATCGCGAAGCCGACGACGAAGCTGAGGATCGAGCAGACGGTGAAGACGGCATTCGAGAACAGCCGCATGGGCAGCATGGGCTCGGCGGCACGCGTCTCGGCGTAACAGAACAGCGCGAGCGCGATCAGGCCGCCCGCGAAGAGGCCGATGATGACGCTCGACCCCCAGGCGTACTCGTTGCCGCCCCAACTGGTCGCCAGAATCAGCGCGCTCGCGCCGATCGCGACGAGCGCGATGCCGAGGTAGTCGATGACGGGGCGGGTCGCCGAGCGTACGGACGGGATGTTGCGGGCGGCGGCGATGACCACGAGGATCGCGAGCGGTACGTTGACGTAGAAGGCCCAGCGCCAGGTGAGGTGATCGGTGAAGAGCCCGCCCAGGAGCGGGCCGATGACGGTGGCGACGCCGAAGACCGCGCCGATGGCGCCCTGGTACTTGCCGCGCTCGCGCAGCGGGATGACATCGGCGATCAGCGCCATCGAGGTGACCATCAGGCCGCCCGCGCCGATGCCCTGGAGGGCGCGCCAGGCGATCAGCAGGGTCATGTTGCCCGAGAGGCCGCACAGGAACGAGCCGGTGATGAAGACGACCGCCGAGACCTGGAAGATGAGCTTGCGGCCGAAGAGGTCACCGAACTTGCCGACGAGGACGGTGGCGACGGTCTCGGCCAGCAGGTAGGCGGTGACCACCCACGACATGTGCTCGGCGCCGCCGAGTTCGGCGACGATGGTCGGCAGGGCGGTGCCGACGATCGTCTGGTCGAGGGCCGCCAGCAGCATGCCGAGCATGATCGTCCCGAAGACGATGTTGCGCTGCCGCCGGTCGAGCACGGGCGGCGCGGAGGCAGCCGCCGGCGGCGGTACCGGGGCCTTGGCCGGGCTGGTCTCGCGGGTGGTGGTCACCCTTGCACCCTCACACCGGGGCGGGCGGGGCGCATGCGGTGACGGCCGTACGCCGTAGGGGTGCGGGGCCGTGGGGTGCGGGGCCCTGCGGTGCGGTGCCGTGGGGTGCGGAGCCCTGCGGGGCTGTGTTCCCCTACCCGCCCCTTCCCGGCTGTGACATTTTGCGGCTCCGCCGCGTGGGGGCGCTGCCCCAGACCCCGCTCCTCAAACGCCGGAAGGGCTGGGTGGTGCGGCCGAATCCAGCCCGTCCGGGGGTCTGGGGGCTTTGCCCCCAGTTCGGGAAGGGGCGGGCAGGGGAAAGGCCCCGCCAGGGCTTCCCCCGGGTCGGGCCGTCCCGTACTGGGCAGGCTTCAGCGAGGGTAATCCGGGCGAGGGGGACGGCATGGCGGACTTCGCGGTGATCGGCGGCGGCATCGGCGGACTGGCAACCGCGCTCTTCGCCACCAGACGCGGCCACCGCGTGACGGTCTTCGAACGCGACGCCCGCGCCCCCGGCGGCAGCGGGTCCACCCTGGACGAGGACTTTTTCGGCTGGCGGCGCCCCGGCGTACCGCAGGCCGCCCAGCCCCACCTCATGCTCGGCGCCGCCCGCGCCGTGCTCCGCGCCGAAGCACCCGACGTCTACGACACGATCATGCGGCTCGGCGCCCGCGAACGGCACGAGCTGGACTGGTTCGACGAACGCCCGCCCGCCCGGCCCGGCGACGAGAACCTGGTGACGGTCCAGGCACGGCGCATCGTCGTCGAGACGGCGCTCACCGCCGCGCTGCGCGCCGAGCCGCGAGCCGCCCTGCGCTACGGCGAGCCCGCCACCGGCCTGCTCGTCGACCCGTCGTCCGCCCCGCCGCGCGTCCGCGGCGTACGGACGGAACTCGGGGCGTACGAAGCCGAGCTCGTGATCGACGCCGGCGGCCGCCGGTGCGCCGCGGGGGAGTGGCTGACCGGGGCCGGCTGCCGCCCCCCGGTGGTGGAGCGCCACCGTACCGGCATCGCGTACTTCTGCCGCTGGTACCGACTGCCGGACGGGCGCGCCCAGGGCCCCACCCGGCCCTGGGCCGTGGCCGGCGGAACCTTCGCCGGGTGCGCGGTCTCCCCCGCCGACAACGGGCTGTTCGCCGTAACCCTCTTCGTCCACACCGAGGACCCGACGCGTGGAGCGCTCCGCGACCCCGCCGTCTTCGAGGCGGCGGCCCGCACCTTCCCGCCGGGGGAGGCGTGGCTGGAGCTGGGGGCGCGGCCGCTGTCACCGGTGCTGGCGACCGCCGGACTCGACAACCGCTGGAGTGCCCTCGTCGACGAACAGGGGCCCGTCGCCACAGGCATGGTCGGCGTCGGCGACTCCCTCACCCACACCAACCCGACCATCGGACAGGGAATGTCGCTCGCGCTGTGGGCAGCCCGCCGGGTCGCCCGGGAGACGGACCCGCGCGCGGGGCGCGACCGGAGCCAGGGCCAGGACCCGCGCCACGCCCCCGGCTCTCCGGACTTCGTCGCGGAGCACTACGCCTGGGCGGCCCGCACCCTCAAGCCCTGGTTCGACTTCCAGGTCATGACCGACCGCGCGATCGGCGAGCGCTTCGCCGAGAGGGAGTTCGGGGCCGGACCGGCCCGGCAGATGGCGGTGCTCTTCGCGTGCGCCCTGGAGGACCCGGAAGTGATGCGGGCACGCGCCGGAGTGCGGCACCTTTTCGTGCCGCCCGCCGAGGCGTACGGAGCCCCGGAGGTCAGGGCGCGGGTCGCGGCCTGGCTCGAGGCCCACCCCGACTACGTACGGAACACGGTCGGTCCCGACCGCCGGGAGTGGGACAAGATCACGGCGCCGTGAGACGACCCCGGATCACCGCGGCTTGAGCACGTCCGAGAGGTCGTAACTCACCGGCTCCTCCAACTGGGCGTACGTACAGCCCTCCGGCGTACGGTCCTCACGCCAGCGGCGGAACCTGGCCGTGTGCCGGAAGCGGTCGCCCTCCATGTGGTCGTACGCCACCTCGCACACCGCCTCGGGGCGCAACGCCACCCACGACAGATCCTTCTTGCCGGACCAGCGGCTCGGCGCGCCGGGCATCCGGGTGCTCTCGTGGGCGGCGTCGTCCGTCCAGGCCGCCCACGGGTGCCCCTCGGCCTCGGGCGACTCCATGCGCAGCGGCCCCAGCTCGTCGATCAGCTCCTGGCGGCGGCGCATCGGGAACGCCGCGCACACTCCGACGTGCTGGAGCGCGCCCGCCTCGTCGTAGAGGCCGAGGAGCAGCGAGCCGACGACGGCGCCCGTCTTGTGGAACCGGTAACCGGCGACGACACAGTCCGCCGTGCGCTCGTGCTTGATCTTGTACATCAGACGGGTGTCCGGGCGGTACGGCATGGACTCCGGCTTGGCCAGCACACCGTCGAGCCCCGCGCCCTCGAAGTGCTCGAACCACTGCCGGGCCACCTCGATGTCGTTCGTCGCGGGCGCCAGGTAGACCGGCGGCGGGGCGCCCTCGAGCGCCCCGGCAAGCGCGCTGCGCCGGTACACGAACGGGGCGTCCAGCAGGGCCTCGTCGTCCAGGGCCAGCAGGTCGAACGCGACGAAGCTCGCCGGTGTCCGCTCGGCGAGCGTCCGCACCCGGGACTCCGCCGGATGGATGCGCTCGCTGAGGCGGTCGAAGTCGAGCCGGCCGTCGTGGACGACGACGATCTCGCCGTCCACGACGCAGCGGGGCGGCAGCGCGGCGCGCAGCGACTCGACCAGCTCGGGGAAGTAACGGGTCAGCGACTTGCCCGTCCTGCTGCCGATCTCGATCTCGTCGCCGTCCCGGTGGACGATCGCGCGGAACCCGTCCCATTTGGCCTCGTACTGCATGCCGGGCCCCGGCGGGATGGTGGCCACGGCCTTGGCCAGCATCGGTTTCACGGGCGGCATCACCGGCAGATCCATGGCTCGATTCTGCGGCCTTGTGGGCCTGATCGCTCGATGTGACGCGATGTGTCCCGGTGTGCGACGAAAGCCCGACCGGCTTAGCGTGGCGGACATGGGTGAAGCGGTGGAGCTGCATGCCGGAGAGCGGACCGTACGACTGTCCAGTCCGGACAAGATCTACTTTCCCGAGCCCGGCTACACCAAGTGGGACGTGGCTCAGTACTACCTGGCCGTGGGCGACGGCATCACCCGCGCCCTGCGCGACCGCCCGACCACACTCGAACGCTTCCCCGACGGCGTCGGGGGCGAGTCGTTCTTCCAGAAGCGCGTCCCCAAGAACCTGCCCGACTGGATCCCCACCGCCCGCATCGCCTTCCCCAGCGGGCGCACGGCGGACGAGATGTGCCCCACCGAGCCCGCCGCCGTGCTCTGGGCCGCGAACCTGGGCTGTCTGACCTTCCATCCGTGGCCGGTACGCCGCGACCGCCCCGAGCACCCCGACGAGCTGCGCATCGACCTGGACCCGCAGCCCGGTACGGACTTCGGGGACGCGGTCAGAACCGCCCACGAACTCCACGCACTGCTCGACGAACACGGCCTGCGCGGCTGGCCCAAGACCTCCGGCGGCCGCGGGCTGCATGTGTACGTGCCGATCGAGCCCCGCTGGACGTTCACGGAGGTACGCCGCTGCGCCATCGCCGTCGGCCGCGAACTCCAGCGGCGCATGCCCGACCGGGTCACCACCGCGT
The DNA here is from genome assembly GCF_056836825.1 of Streptomyces sp. TRD_SC_5. Lineage (NCBI taxonomy): Bacteria > Bacillati > Actinomycetota > Actinomycetes > Kitasatosporales > Streptomycetaceae > Streptomyces > Streptomyces sp. TRD_SC_5. Next base: position 6,354,027 of record NZ_JBWZZS010000001.1, read on the forward strand.
GGTGGAAGGAGGAGCGGGGCGAGAAGATCTTCGTCGACTACAACCAGACGGCGCGCGACCGCACGATCGCCTCCGCCTACTCCGTACGGCCGCGTCCGCACGCCCCCGTTTCCGCGCCGCTGACCTGGGACGAACTCGACGAAGCAGATCCCCGCGAGTTCGACATCGCCACCATGCCGGTGCGGTTCGCCGAACTCGGCGACGTACACGCGGACATGGACGACCACGCGTTCGGTCTGGAAAGCCTGTTGGAGCTGGCCGAACGTGACGAACACCACCACGGCCTGGGCGACATGCCGTACCCGCCGGACTACCCCAAGATGCCGGGCGAGCCGAAGCGGGTCGCGCCGAGCAGGGCGAAGCACGAGGACGCGTGAGCGCCGTATGACCGAGGGAAGGCACGACGCGGACGGAAGCGACGCGTCGCACGGCGCGCACGGCAGGCCGCCTACGCGGTCCGAGAAGTGGGCGGCCTTCAAGGAGTCCCCGTTCCTGCCCGCCCTCGTGCTGGTCTTCATCCTCGCCCTGGCCGCCGGGCTCTTCGCCGGCTCCTACACGTACACGATGGCCAGCCCGACCCCGCACCGCGTCCCCACCGCGGTGGTCGGCGACACGGAGGCACCCCACGGCCGGGCGTTCGTCACCGGCATGGAGAAGGCACTCAACGCCTCGCTCGTCCTCACGCGTTACGACACGGACGCCGAGGCGCGCGAGGCCGTGGAGGAGCAGGAGGAGTTCGCGATTCTGCGGACGAGAGATCCTGGTGTCGGTGTCGGTGTCGGTGTCGAGCTCGATGTGGCGGGTGCGTCCGGAGCCTCCGTCGCGCAGGTGCTCGCCGAGACGGGTGCGAAGGTCGGTGAACAGACCGGTGTACCGGTGGTGATCAGGGACATCAAGCCGCTGCAGGAGGGCGATCCGCGCGGACTCGCCCTCTTCTACATCTCGCTCGCCGCCGTCATCATCGGCTTCGTCGGCGCGATTCAGCTGAGCGTTCATGCCCGTGCGCTGAACCCCGCCGAGCGGATCGGCTTCACCGTCGCCTACTCCCTCCTCGGCGCGTTCGCGATCGCCGCCGTCGTGGACTGGGTGCTCGGGGCGCTCGACCTGCCGTTCGTCGAGTCGTGGCTGATTCTGGCGCTGACGATGTTCACGTCCGGGATGGTCTTCACGATGTTCAACACCCTGCTGGGGCGGTGGGCGATGCTCCCCACGTGGGGGCTGATGGTGCTCCTCGGCAACCCGTCGTCGGGCGGCGCGGTGTCCTGGCCGCTGCTGCCGTCCGTACTCGGCCACATCGGTCAGTGGCTGCCGCCGGGCGCGTCGGTCAATGCCCAGCACACGGCCGTGTACTTCCAGGGTCACCAGCACCTCTTCCCCTTCCTGGTGCTGGGTGTCTGGGCGCTGGTCTCCTCCACGGTCTTCTGGGTGTACCGGCACCGGCACCCCGGCGGGCGCGACCGCGCGCCTGCGCACGCGGCCGCCGGGGCTTAGCACTTGGTCAGAGCTGCTTGATGCGGATGTCGCGGTACGAGATCACGTCGGTGGTCCCGTGCACCTGGAGACCGATGTAACCGGAGGCGTACCGCCGGCCGTCAGTGCCCGGGTCGTCGCCGCGCGGCGGGTAGAAGTCCTGCCCGCCGTTGTTGTCGAACTCGTTGATCAGGACACCGTTGCGGAAGACCGAGTAGTGCTGGCCCTCCACCCGGATCTCGTAGTCGTTCCAGGTGCCCTTGGGCGTGACGCCCGCACCGCCCAGACCCACGCGGTCGAAGCCGTAGACCGAGCCGGTTTTGTACATGTCGCCGTCAGGACGGTCCAGGACCTGCACTTCGTGCCCGTACTTGATGGCGACCCACTCCGGACGCGGCTCCTCCGGGTGGTCGTGGACCTGCGGGAAGCGCACGAAGACGCCGGAGTTGGCATTGCCCGTGCCCGGTGCGTCGTCGCGCCAGCGCAGCTTGAGGGAGAAGTCCTCGTACTTGCGCTCCGGGAACCACAGCATGCCCAGGCCCGGCTTCGTGGTGCCGCTGGTCATCGAGCCGTCCGCGTTCAGGGCGAACGAACCGCCGCCCACCTGCTGCCACTTGGTGAATGCGGACTGCGTACCGTCGAACAGATCGCGGTAGCCGGCGGTCTGGCCCGGCTTGCCGATGCCGGACTGCTTGGCGGCGCGATAGATCTTGCGGTGCTCGCGCTCGTCGATGACACCGTCGTACAGCAGCTTGTCGATGACCTTGTCGACGTGCTTGAGGAAGAGCGCCTGGGAGGTCCACTCCCTCTCGTCCTCGATCAGCTCGTTTATCGTGCAGCGGTTGCGGGTGATGCGGTTGGGGACGCCCGTGTCGACCGTGCCGACGATGACCGTCAGCCGCTCGTCGTGCTCGGGGCAGTTCGGCGCGGGTACGCCCCCGCCCTCCGCGATCGTGAACGCCACCTGCTTGGCGGCGGACGTGTTGCCCGCCTTGTCGGTCGCCCGGTGGTCGACGGTGTGCCGGCCGACGCGGTCGACGATCACTGGTGCCGTGTACGCGAGGTACGGGCCGCCGTCGAGCGAGTACTCGACCTTGTCGACGCCCGAGCCGCCCGCGTCCGTCGCGGCGAGCGTCACCTTGGCGCTGGTGATGTACGCGCCGTCGGCGTTCTTGTCGCCGGTCACCGTCGCCGTGGTCTCGGGCGGCGCCTTGTCCTCGGTCGGCGGTGCGACGACCGTGAAGTCGACCGACTTCTCGGCGGCCGCGTTGCCCGCCCGGTCGGTCGCCCGGTAGCGGACCTTGTGCGCGCCCGTCTCATGGACCATGACCGGGCCGTTGTACGCCGTCCAGGCGCCGGACGCACCGAGCGCGTACTCGATGGTGTTGACGCCCGAGCCGGTGTCGGAGGCCGTCACCGTGACCGTCGCCATGCCGAGGTACTGGCCTTCGGCGTTCTTCTCACCGCTGACGGTCGCCGAGGTCTCGGGGGGTGTCTTGTCGTCGGTGGGTGGTGCGACGACCGTGAAGTCGACGGCCTTCTCGGCGGCGGTGTTGCCCGCCTTGTCGGTGGCCCGGTAGCGGATCTTGTGCGTACCGGTCTCGTGGACCATGACCGGCGCGGTGTACGGCTGCCAGGCACCGGCCGCTCCGACGGCGTACTCGATCCTGTCCACGCCCGAACCGGCGTCGGTGGCCGCGACGGTCACCGTGGCGTGCCCGATGTACGCGCCGTCGGCGTTCTTCTCGCCGCTGACGGTCGCCGAGATCTCCGGCGCGGTGGTGTCGTCGCTGCCTCCCTCGGTGACGGTGAGGATGCCCTGCATCGAGCCGTGGCCGGGGATGGTGCAGTGGTAGAAGTACCGGCCGGGCGTCAGGGTGACGGTGGCGGTGTGCCGGCCGCCCTCGGCGTCACTCGGGTTGGCGAGGATGTTCAGCTGTACGTCGTTGTTGTACTCGGGGTCGGACACGTCGAACGTCAGCGTGTGCGGCATCCCGGTCGTGTTGCCGGTCGCCGCGCTGTTCTCGAAGACGATCGTCGTCTCGCCCGCCACCGCTGTCCTGGGGAAGGTGAGATAGCGGTCGATCGGGTCGCCCGCCGTCCAGGTGAGGGTCTGGGCGGCGGCGGTCCGGGCTGCCGCGTCGTCGTCGCGGCCGTACGCCGTTGTCGAGGTCAGGCCGAGGACCATCAGCAGCGCCGCTGCCAGGGCCACCCAGAGCCGAGGAGCTCTTCGTTTCAGCTTCACTGCCTACTCCGCCTTCCTGGCCAGGTCCGTGGCGGCGGGTGTCGGCTCGCCGCCCTTGTACGTCACGCGCCACAGCGCCGACTTGGCGTCCGAGGTGAAGAACCCGCGCCCGTAGTCGAGGACATAGAGCGAGCCGTCCGGCGCGAACTTCCAGTCCATGAGGTTGCGGATGCCGTCCGCGCCCACCGGGATGATCTTCTTGAGCGACTCGGCGTGCGTGGGCAGCCCGCCGTTGCCGACGGTCTTGGGGTCGGTCAGCACCGCGTGGCGTGGCTGGTCGCCGTCGTAGAAGTCGCCTACGAACCACTTGCCGTCCCAGTACGCGGGCCACTTGTCCGGGCTGGGGCTCGTTTCGTCGTGGCGGTAGACCGGGCCGTTCATCGTCGCCTGGCCGCCGCCCTTGAGCCACGGCAGGAGGATTTTCTGCTCCTCCTGCTTGTAGCTCGGCACACCGTTGGCGTCACGCGGGTAGTCCACGCCGCCGCCCTGGGGCGAGTACCAGATGGTGTTGGGGGTGACGGGCGGGAGGTTGACCAGGCCGTCGTTGTTCGGCGACTCGTTCTTGGGCTTGGCGCAGTCGTACCAGCCGAGCGGCTTGCTCGGGTCCGGCAGATTGCGGTCGCGGTACGGCTGGTTGTTGCCCATGCAGTACGGCCAGCCGTGGTTGCCCGGCTTCGTGATCGCGGCGAAGGTGTCGTACTTCGCCGGGCCCCAGGTGGTGCTGGGCGCCCCCGCGTCCGGGCCGACCCATCCCGCGTACAGGATGTCGGTCTTCGGATCGACCGCGATACGGGCCGGATTGCGCACGCCCATCACGTAGATCTCGCCGCGTGTCTTGCCGCCGCCCTCGTCCGGCTCCTTGCCGGTGAAGAGATTGCCTTCGGGGAGCGTGTACGTACCGTCGTCCTCGGGGTGGATCCGCAGGATCTTGCCGTTGAGGTTGTTGGTGTTGCCGGCGGTACGGCGGGCGTCGGCGAAGGACACGCCCTTGAAGTTCGGCTCCGGGTTGTTGCCGGAGTAACCGTCGCTGAAGCGCGATGAGTTGTTGTCACCCGTCGCGATGTAGAGGTTCTGCTTGGAGTCCCAGGCCAGGCCGCCGCCCGAGTGGCAGCAACTGTGGATCTGGACAGGCCACTTGAGCAGGACCTTCTCGGAGGCGAGGTCCAGTTTGTTGGTGGTGAGGTCGAGCGTGAAGCGGGAGACTCGGCGCTCGGCCATGCGGGTGTCGCGGTCGATCTGTGAGTGGGGTGTGTAGTGCAGATACACCCAGCCGTTGGTGAGGAAGCCGGGGTCGGTCTCGACGCCGAGCAGGCCCTCCTCGTTCTTGACCAGTTCGTCGCCGCCGCCCTTGTTGCCGAAGACGGTGAGCGCGCCCGCGAAGGTCACCTTCTTGGTCTTCGGGTCGTAGACGTGGACCTGGCCCTGGCCCTTGCCGACGTCCGGGTTGTTCCAGTCGGTCACGACCGGCGCGTTGTTGTCGCCGCCGCCCCGGCCGATGTAGATGACCCGGCCGTCCCTGGCGGTCACCAGGCCGTGCGGCTCGCCGATCTGGTCGGACTGGCCCGGCTGGTTGGGCGCGGTGAGGCGCTCGGCCTTGTAGTTGGCGTTGATGCTCGCCTTGCAGTCGGCGAGGGCGATGCGCGTCGTCCACTGGAGGGCGCCGCGCAGGTGGTCGCGGAAGTCCGTCTCCTGGAAGGACTCGGCCGTACCGCCCATGCCGGTGTAGAAGGACCGGCCGCCGTCGTAGTCGCGGCACCACGAAATGGGGTGGTCCCAGCCGTTGGCGCTGGTTCCTGGTTTGTACGTCGCCTCACGGACGCGCGCCACGGTGTGGACGTCGCCGGACGGGTTCTTCGTCCAGTTCAGCCATTTGTCGGGGCGCTTCCACTGGAGTGGCAGGTTGACGGTCGCGGGGTGCTGCCGGTCGCCCACCTCCACGGTCGCTCGCTGTACGTTCGTGGGGCCGCCGGCGGCCGGCCGTGCGCCGATGAGGCCGCCGAACCAGTCGGAATACGGCTCGGTGCGCGCCGCGTCGTGGATGCCGAGGAAGCCGCCGCCGGCCTCCATGTACGCCTCCAGGCCCGCTTCCTGCTCCGGGTCGAGCACGTCGCCGCCGCCGGTCAGGAACACCACCGCGTTGAATCTGCCGAGCTTGGCGGTGGTGAAGACTGTCGCGTCGTCCGTGGCCTCGACGCGGAAGCGTTGGGCGGCCGGGCCGGATTGGCCGATCTTCTCCATGGCCTCGATGCCCGCGTTGACCGTGGGCGACTCGTCGGCGCCTGCCGAGCCGTGGAAGACCAGCACGCGGACGTTCGCGCCGCCGGGGGGAGACGGCAGGGCGGGGAGCGACAACGTTGTCGTAGGCGGTTCTGGGTACGGCTTGGCGGACGCCGCGGTGCCGCCGAGCAGGCCGGATGCGACAACTCCGGCCGTCAGTACGGTTGTCAGGCCGCGTCGGCGTCTTGACCGGTGATGTGGTGCGCGCTGCATGTGTTCACCCATCCCTCAGTGGTCACAGGAACAGCCGATGAAGCTAGACCTCTTTTCGCGACGCGCCAAGAGGTATGACCGGAATAGCGCCAACTTTGTCCTTGGTGTGGATGAACAGAGCTCCTCCCGCTACGGTGTGCCCGTCAATCTCCGGACGTTGGTGGGGAGTTGCGCAATGGACAGACGAGCCTTCAACCGGCGGCTGCTGGCGGGCGGGGCGGTCGCGGCGACCGGGGTGACATCGTTGTCACTCGCGGAGTCCGCAAGCTCCGCGGCGGCGGAGGGCCCGCCGAGGACGGCGCCGGCCGGCGGTCAGGTCCACCGGCTGAAGATGTACGCCGAGAAGCTGCCCGACGGGCAGTTGGGGTACGGCTTCGAGAAGGGCAAGGCGTCGGTGCCGGGGCCGCTGATCGAGCTCGTCGAGGGCGACACCGTGCACATCGAGTTCGAGAACACGCTCGATGTGCCGGCGAGTCTTCATGTGCACGGCGTCGACTACGACATCGCGAGTGACGGCACGAAGCTGAGCAAGAGCCATGTGGAGCCCGGCGGGAGCAGAACGTACACCTGGCGCACGCACGTCCCGGGGCGGCGCAAGGACGGGACCTGGCGGGCCGGGAGCGCGGGGTACTGGCACTACCACGACCATGTCGTGGGGACGGACCACGGGACCGGCGGCATCCGCAAGGGGCTCTACGGCGGGGTGATCGTGCGGCGGAAGGGCGACATCCTGCCGGACAAGACCTTCACCATCGTCTTCAACGACATGACCATCAACAACCGGCCGGGACACCGGAGTCCGGACTTCGAGGCGACTGTGGGCGACCGGGTGGAGGTCGTCATGATCACGCACGGTGAGTTCTACCATACGTTCCACATGCACGGTCATCGGTGGGCGGACAACCGGACCGGGCTGCTGACGGGGCCTGATGATCCGAGTCGCGTCGTCGACAACAAGATCACTGGGCCGGCGGATTCGTTCGGGTTCCAGATCGTCGCGGGGGAGCATGTCGGCGCGGGGGCCTGGATGTACCACTGCCATGTGCAGAGCCACTCCGACATGGGGATGGCCGGGCTCTTTCTCGTGGCCAAGCCCGACGGGACGATCCCGGGGTACGAGCCGCACCATCCGCAGGAGCACGCCCACTAGGAGCGGGGGTTACCCGCTCGCGCGCTGGGGTCGGTGCCGCGCCGGGGCGTCTCCTCGGGGTCGGTCCCGTTCGCCGGAGGCGTTGATCGGACGTTGAGGGGATGTTGATCCGGTGGGGGGAGGGTCTTGCGTATGTTGAACGACATCGCCAGCGAACTCTCCTGGCAGGAGACCGCATTGTGTGCCCAGGCCGGGGCCGAGTTCTTCTTCCCGGCCCCCGGCAGCTCCACCCGCGAGGCCAAGCAGCTCTGCGGCGCCTGCGAAGGGCGGGAGGCCTGCCTGGAGTACGCGCTCACCCATGACGAACGGTTCGGCGTCTGGGGCGGGCTTTCCGAGAAGGAGAGACTGCGCCTCAGGCGGGGAACGCTCTGATGCCTGACTGCCCTCTGGCACGGGGGCTGCGAGCGGTACATGCTGAGGTCCGGACCGTTCGAAGTACCGGCCGGGGGAGACGCGTTGAGCAGGAGTGTGTACGACTACGTTGTGGTGGGAGCGGGGTCGGCGGGCTGTGTGCTCGCCGCTCGGCTGTCCGAGGACCCCACGGTGCGCGTCGCGCTCGTCGAGTCGGGCGGGAAGGACCGTAAGACAGAGATACGGATCCCCGCCGCTTTCCCGAAGCTCTTCAAGTCGCCGTACGACTGGGACTTCAGCACCTCCAAGCAGGGCGAGCTGGGTGGCCGTGAGTTGTACTGGCCGCGTGGCCATGTGGTCGGCGGCTGTTCGTCGGTCAACGCGATGATGTGGGTGCGGGGGCACCGCGACGACTACGACGCCTGGGGCGAGGCGGCGGGGGCCGAGTGGTCGTACGACGCGATCGTGCCCTACTTCCGGCGGGCGGAGCGATGGACCGGCGGTGCGTCTGATGCCGCGGGTTCGGTGTACGGGACGGTGGGGCCGATGGTCGTATCGCCGCCGCGTGAGGTGAACGCGACCACCGCTGCCTTTCTGGACGCCTGTCGGGGGGCGGGCCTGGCGGAGCTTTCGGAACTCAATGTCCCTGAACCCAACGGGTTTTCGCTGACGCCGGTCAATCAGCGTGCCGGGCGGCGCTGGAGTACCGCCGACGGCTACCTCAAGCCGGCCGCGCGCCGGCGGAATCTTGACGTCATCACGGGCGTCCGGGTGCGGAGGCTGGCCTTCGAAGGTACGCGTGTGACGGGCGTGGTGGCGGATGGGAACGTGCTGCGTGCCCGTCGGGAGGTGATCCTCAGCGCGGGTGCCATCGGCTCCCCGCAACTGCTGATGCTGTCCGGTGTCGGAGATCCGGAGCACCTGCGTGAGGCCGGTATCGAGCCGCGTGTGGCGTCACCCGACGTCGGCCGGCACTTGCAGGACCATCTGTCCACGGCGGTCGCCATGCGCTGTCCCCTCCCGGTCACGCTGACCGGGGCGGACACCCTCGCCAACGTGGGCCGCTTCCTGCTGTACGGGCGCGGACCCCTTACGTCCAACGTGGGCGAGGCAGTCGCCTTTGTCCGCAGTACGCCGGAACTGGCGGCGCCCGACATCGAGTTGATCTACGCTCCGGTGCCCTTCGTCGGGCACGGACTTACGCCGCCGACCGAGCACGGGGTCACGATCGGCGTGATCCTGCTCCAGCCCGCGAGCGAGGGCCGCATCAGCCTGAGGGACTCCGACGTCTCGACAGCGCCGCGCATCGACCCCGCCTACCTGACGGACGAGTCCGACCTCCGCCGCTTGATGGCGGGCGTCCGCCACGCCGAAGCTCTCTTCACGGACGCCGCGTTCGCGCCGTACACAACGGGCCCGATGGCGCCGTACCCGGGGATCGTCGACGACGCGGCTCTGGCGCGGTCGATCCGTGACTCCTGCGAAACGCTCTACCACCCGGTGGGCACCTGCCGCATGGGCACCGACGCGGCGTCCGTGACCGACCCGCGGCTGCGGGTGAGGGGGGTCGAGGGGCTTCGGGTGGTGGACGCTTCGGTGATGCCCCGGATCACGCGGGGGCATACGCAGGCGCCCACGGTGGCTGTCGCGGAGAAGGCGGCGGAACTGATCCGCGCCGACGCGCGGGCCGCCTAGTCGCAGCCGGCCGCGACGGACGAACAACCGCGCCGCCACCCGGCACGGGGCGCTGGTGATGCGGCCTGTGCCGGGTGGCGGCGTACAGCCGGCAGGTCAGGAGGCGGCGCGGGCAGCCATCCGGGCCTTGCGCGCGGCCAGCTTCTCGTCGAACTTGCTCGCCTCGGAGTCCAGCCCGTTCATGTACAGGCCGAGCTCCTCCTGCGCCTTGAGACCCTCCGGGCCGAGCCCGTCGATCTCCAGCACCTTGAGGTAGCGCAGGACGGGCTGCAGCACGTCGTCGTGGTGGATGCGCATGTTGTAGATCTCGCCGATCGCCATCTGGGCGGCGGCGCGCTCGAAGCCCGGCATGCCGTGTCCGGGCATCCGGAAGTCGACGACGACGTCGCGCACCGACTGCATGGTGAGGTCCGGGGCGATCTCGAAGGCCGCGCCCAGCAGGTTGCGGTAGAAGACCATGTGCAGGTTCTCGTCGGTCGCGATGCGCGCCAGCATGCGGTCGCAGACGGGGTCGCCCGACTGGTGGCCGGTGTTGCGGTGCGAGACGCGCGTCGCGAGCTCCTGGAAGGCGACGTACGCCACCGAGTGCAGCATCGAGTGCCGGTTGTCGGACTCGAAGCCCTCCGACATGTGCTGCATACGGAACGCTTCGAGCTTGTCGGGGTCGACGGCACGCGAGGTGAGCAGGTAGTCACGCATCACGATGCCGTGCCGGCCCTCTTCGGCCGTCCAGCGGTGCACCCAGGTGCCCCAGGCGCCGTCGCGGCCGAAGAGGGAGGCGATCTCGTGGTGGTAGCTGGGGAGGTTGTCCTCGGTCAGCAGGTTCACGACGAGCGCGATCTTGCCGATGTCGGTGACCTTCGACTGCTCAGGCTCCCAGGCCTGGCCGTCGTCGAAGATGCCGGGGAAGTTCCGGCCGTCGGAGAACGGCACGTACTCGTGCGGCATCCAGTCCTTGGCGACCTTGAGATGGCGGTTGAGTTCCTTCTCCACCACCTCTTCCAGCGCGTACAGCAGTCGGGCGTCGGTCCACGCGTCCGAACTGCCGAGTTGGGGAGAGGCGATCGTCACGGGTGCTCCTGGGGACGGGGGCGGGGGCATAATTACCTACGGCTTCGTAGGTTACGTGACCGTAGGTTAAGGGGGTCGTAAGAGCTGAGCCAAGTCTCCGTTTGTAATGTCCCGTTACGGTCAGTTATGGGTACAGGTCGGACGGACATACGAGAGCCATGTCACGTCGTCTTCGTCCCCGCGACTACCCCCTATCAGCCTGAACAGGCCCCTCTTCCTCCTCTCGTCCCAGTTCCAGCCGCCGCGTGATCCCGATCGACTCCAGGAACGGCTCGTCGTGGCTCGCCACGATCAGTGCGCCCTCGTACGACTCCAGCGCCTGGACCAGCCTGCGCGCACTCGCCATGTCCAGGTTGTTCGTCGGCTCGTCCAGCAGCAGCAACTGCGGCGCCGGCTCGGCCAGCAGCAGCGCCGCCAGTGTCGCCCGGAACCGCTCCCCGCCCGACAGCGTCCCGGCCGCCTGATCCGCCCGTGACCCCTTGAACAGGAAGCGCGCCAGCCGCGCCCTGATGGCGTTGTTGGTCGCCGAGGGCGCGAACCGCGCCACGTTCTCGGCCACGGTCAGCCCGTCGTCCAGTACGTCGAGCCGCTGGGGCAGAAAGCGCAGCGGCACATGCGCGGTCGCCTCGCCCGAGACCGGCTCCAGCTCCCCGGTGACCGTGCGCAGCAGAGTCGTCTTGCCCGCCCCGTTCCGCCCCACCAGCGCGATCCGCTCGGGCCCGCGCACCTCGAATTCGCCGGCGACCCCGGCCCCGTACCGCAACTCCAGGTCACGCAGTGTCAACACTGTGCGCCCCGGATGCACGGTCGTGTGCGGCAGTACGACGCTGATCTCGTCGTCGTCGCGCACCGCGTCCACCGCTCCGCTCAGCCGCTCCTTCGCCTCCGCCAGCTTCTCGGTGTGCATGATCCGGTGCTTGCCCGCCGACTCCTGCGCGGCGCGCTTGCGGAGCTTCATGACGGCCCGGGGCTCGCGCTTGGTGTCGTACATCTTCTGCCCGTACCGCTTGCGGCGGGCCAGCTTCACATGGGCGTCGGCCAGCTCCTTCTTCTGCCGGTGTACGTCGGCCTCCGCGACCCGCACCATGCGTTCGGCGGCCTCCTGCTCGACGGCCAGCGCCTCCTCGTACGCCGAATGGTTTCCGCCGTACCAGCGCACCTCGCCCTCCCGCAGCTCGGCGATCTGGTCGACGCGCTCGAGGAGTTCACGGTCGTGGCTGACCACGATCATCACGCCGGACCAGGCCTCGACCGCGGCGTAAAGCCGCTCACGCGCACGGCGGTCCAGGTTGTTCGTCGGTTCGTCGAGGAGGAGTACGCCGGGGCGGCGAAGCAGCAGCGCGGCCAGCCGCAGCAGCACCGACTCGCCGCCCGACACCTCGCCGATGGTCCGGTCGAGGCCGATCCGGGCCAGCCCGAGCTGGTCGAGGGTGGCGCGGGCGCGCTCCTCGACGTCCCAGTCGTCGCCGACGGCCGTGAAGTTCTCCTCCGTCGCGTCGCCCGCCTCGATCGCGTGCAGGGCGGCGCGGGCGTCGGCGATGCCCAGGGCCTCGTCGACGCGCAGGGTGGTGTCGAGTACGAGATCCTGCGGGAGGTAGCCGACCTCGCCCGCGATTTGGATCTTTCCGGCGGTGGGCGCGAGTTCACCGGCGGCGAGCCGCAACAGGGTTGACTTCCCTGAGCCGTTGAGGCCGATGAGCCCGGTTCTGCCGGGGCCCACGGCCAGCTGGAAGCCGTCGAATACGGGCGTTCCGTCGGGCCAGCCGAAGGAGAGCGCGGAACAGGTGAGATGGGTGGGGAAGGTTGACAAGGCTGCCTCCCGGTTGCTGGGAATGATCAAGGGCAACGGGTGGAGACACCGGGGGCGTGGCGACGTACGGCCGGGGAGGGGTGACAGTCCTTCGCCGGGGGCCGTGACCGGCCGGGGCAGCGAGATGGCCCCGGTCCGGGGGTGGACGGCTCAAGTGCCGAGGTCGCACGCGGAGCCGCACAGACAGAAACTGTGCGACACGGTGTCTCAGGACCTCAGACGAGCAACGTCCACTCCGATCGACGACAACAGGGCCACGACCAAAGTACGCCGCGGCCCCGGGGGTGCCAACCGATTATTCGTGTGTTCGCGGGCGGACCTGACCGGCCCGCCCCGTCACAGCGCGTCGCGCAGCAGTTCGGCCAGGTCGTGGTCGACGTCGAGGTGCACATGCTCGCTGCCGACGGGAACGAGCTCGTGCGTGCGTTTGAGGAAGCCGCGCAGGTCGGCGGTGCGGATGTGGACCATGGCGGTGCCCTCCGCGGCATGGAATTCCAGCACGGTGCGTCCGTACCCGTACGGCCGCACCTGTACGTCGCCGAGGCCTGCGCGCGATTCGATGCCCGCCGCCAGCAGATCGCGGGCGAACGCCCAGGCCACCTCGATGCCCTCCAGGGTGGCGGCGGCCGGGAAGGCCATGCGTACGGCGAACGGGTCCGCGCGGTCGTACCGCAAGGTCGCGGCGACCGTCTCCATCCGGGGTGTGGACGAGACCAGTCGGGCCTGCACGGCTTGCTCAATCAGGGGAGACAAGGCCTGCTCCCTCTCACGGTTCGGTTGATGCGTCCTGTCACAAGGACAGACGTAAGAACAAGGGGATCCGTGCATGCGGCGGTGATGTGACCTGCGTCACCGTGGCGCTCAGTCGTGCGGCCCCGGGCGGGCATCGCACCCTGGACGGCGCTCCTGCCGTGGACTAGCTTCCAGCGCCATGAGGGGCATGGGGAAGACGAGACGAACGATGTCGCTGGGCCTGTGCGGGGCGGCGCTGGCCGCCGCCCTGGCCGCGCCGGCGCAGGCGAACGTACAGACCCACTCGAAGTCGCCGCAGAGCGGTCCCGGCTGGCAGCTGAAGGAGACCGGCAAGGACGTACGGTTCCGGGGCCTGGCGGCGGTCAGCAGGAAGACCGCGTGGGTGGCGGGCTCCAAGGGCACGGTGCTGCGTACGGCCGACGCGGGGCGTAGCTGGCGGGACGTCTCGCCGCCGGGCGCGGGCGAGTTGGAGTTCCGCGACATCGAGGCGTTCGACGGCCGGCGCGCGGTGGTGCTGGCGATCGGTGAGGGCGAGGCGTCGAGGATCTTCCGGACGCAGGACGGCGGAGCGACGTGGACGGAGAGCTTCCGCAATAGTGATCCGCGGGCGTTCTACGACTGCGTCACCTTCTTCGACAGCCGCAACGGCCTGGCGATGAGCGACCCGGTCGACGGCAAGTACCGCATCCTGTCCACCGCCGACGGCGGCAAGTCCTGGAAGGTCCTGCCGAACGAGGGCATGCCCGCCGCGCAGAGCGGCGAGGCCGGCTTCGCGGCGAGCGGCCAGTGCCTGGTCAGCGCCGGGCCGCGGGACGTCTGGCTCGCCACCGGCGGCGGCCCGGCCGGCCGGGTGCTGCACTCCGCGGACCGTGGCCTGACCTGGACCGCCACCGACTCCACCATCCCGGCGGGCGACCCGGCGCGCGGCGTCTTCGGCCTCGCCTTCCGCGACCGCGACCACGGCATCGCGGTCGGCGGCGACTACCGCGCGGGCCAGGCGTCACCGAAGGCGTCGGCGCTGACCGACGACGGCGGCGCCGGCTGGCACCAGTCGAAGACCCCACCGCCCGCGTACCGCTCGGGCGTGACCTGGCTGCCCCACACCAAGTCCGGCGCCCTGGCGGTCGGCCCCACGGGCACGGACCTCACCCTGGACGGCGGCCGCAACTGGCGGACGATCGACGCGGGTTCGTACGACACGGTGGACTGTGCACGGGACTTCGGCTGCTGGGCGTCGGGCGAGAAGGGCCGAGTCGCACGCCTGGAGCTCTGACGCGGGGCGCGGCGCCGGGCCCCGGCGGGGGCGTCCCGGGCTTCGTCCGGCGGGGGGCGGGGGCGTTGGGGTCGGTGCCGCGCCGGGGCGACCGCTTCTGGACGCCGCTCTCGCGCCGCTCTGCCCTTGGGGGCATCGCGGGCTTCGTGCGGCTGCGCCGGACTCCGTCCGCCGGGGGGCGGGGGCGTTGGGGTCGGTGCCGCGCCGGGGCGACCGCTTCTGGACGCCGCTCTCGCGCCGCTCTGCCCTTGGGGGCATCGCGGGCTTCGTGCGGCTGCGCCGGGCTTCGTCCGGCGGGGGGCGGGGGTGTTGGGGTCGGTGCCGCGCCGGGGCGACCGCTTCTGGACGCCGCTCTCGCGCCGCTCTGCCCTTGGGGGCATCGCGGGCTTCGTGCGGCTGCGCCGGACTCCGTCCGCCGGGGGCAGTGGCTTTGGGGTCGGTGCCGCGCCGGGGCGTCTCCTCGGGCGTCGAACGTTCGGGTACGTCGGGTTTCGTTGGGGTGGTTGCGTTCAACGCCCTGCGGGGAGCGCCCCGACACGTCCCCTCCCGGCACCGCGATCCGTGCGGCCGGGTCTGGGGCGGAGCCGCACAGTGTCACATCGGGAGGGGGCCGGCCGTCCCTATGCCGGCAATTGCTGCCGGTACGGGGCCAGCGCCGGCGCCGTCTTCGTCGCCACGAACTCCGTGATCCGGTACGCGCAAACCCCCGCCACCGTGAACGGATCGGCCGCGGCGATCTCCTCGATCCGCGCCCGGTCGTCCGCGACGGCCAGGATCACCCCGCCGTCACGCGGCTGCTTACGTCCCGAGGCGATGAAAACCCCCGCCTCGTACTGCGCGTCCAGCCACGCCACATGCGCTTCCATCAACTCGTCGACGCGCTCGACGGGCGCGGTGTAGGTCAACTCCAGTACGAACATGATCGCCAGGCTACCCGTACCCTTCTGATCACTATGAAGAGCCTGCGTTCCCCCGCCGACGAAGCCGAAGCCCGAGCGATCCAGGACGAGCTGCGCGCCCGCGTAGTGCTCGACGAGCCCGGCCCGCCCCCCGGCACGGGGCTGATCACCGGCGTGGACGTGGCGTACGACGACGGGCGTGACGTAGTGGCCGCGGCGGCCGTCGTCCTCGACGCCGCGACGCTCACCGTCGTCGAGGAGGCCACCGCGGTCGGCCGCGTAGCCTTCCCGTACGTCCCCGGCCTCCTCGCGTTCCGCGAGCTCCCGACGGTGCTCGCCGCCCTCGAGTCCCTGTCGGCGGACCCGGGCCTGGTGGTCTGCGACGGATACGGGCAGGCCCACCCCCGCCGCTTCGGCCTCGCCAGTCACCTCGGCGTCGTGACGGGCCTCGCGACCATCGGGGTGGCCAAGAACCCCTTCACCTTCACGTACGAGCAGCCGGGTCCTCGCCGCGGCGCCGAGTCCCCCCTCCTCGACGAGGCCGGCGAAGAAGTGGGCCGCGCACTGCGCACCCAGGACGGCGTGAAGCCGGTCTTCGTCTCCGTCGGCCACCGCGTGAGCCTGGAGAACGCCTGCGCGCACACCCTGCGCCTCGCGCCCGGCTTCCGCATCCCGGAGTCGACGCGCGCGGCGGACACCCTCTGTCGCCGTGCCCTGCGCGATGCGATTGGTGCCGGTTTCGGAACAACCGCGTAACTGAGTATCTGTACGGATGTTTGAATTGCCGTAATCGGACAGAGTGATCGTATGACCGCATACACGCACCCCGATCACCCCACGCACCCCGGCCCTCCCAGGACGGCTGCCGAAGCCGTGACCGTCCACCGCGCAGGCCGCCGTATGAACATGGTCATCCTGGCCGGCGGCCTGGCCGCGCTGGGCTGGACCGGCGGGATGATCTACACCATCGCGGGCTGGATCTCCGGCAGCTGACCCACGGGCCACTCGCGGCACAGGGCACCGCGCATACGCGTCACTCCCGCACGGCCGCAACCCGGAACCTCAGCCCCGCCGACACAAGCCGCTCCAGCAGCGCGTCTCCCATCGCCACCGCCGTCGTCACCTGCCCCGACGTCACGGGCAGCTTGTCGAAGGCCAGGCACAGCACCGACTCGGCCAGGATCTTCGCCGTCTCGTCGTAGCCGGGGTCGCCCCCGGACACCTCGGTGAACACCCGGCGCCCGCCGCCTTCGCCGACGAACCGCACCGTGAACCAGCTGCGGCCCCTGCGCTCCTCGTCGGGTCCCGAACCGGCCGCGTACCGGCTCATCAGCCACGTCCGTGCCGCCGGGAACTGCGCCAGCGCGAACACCGCTCCCACCGCCGCCACCCCGCCGGCCGCCACCGGCAGCCACTTCACCGCCGCGTAGTGCCGGTAGCGGAAGTCGGGCCCGTACCGCTCCAGCGCGGCCGCCGAACGCGCCACCATCTGCGGGTCGATGGTCGCCAGCGGCAGCGCCCACGTCCCCGTCTCACGGCTGCGCCGAGGCGCACCGATCGGCGCCCGGGCCCGCCGCCCCACGAGCCTCGGCTCGGACAGCCGGCGCTCCTTCGCGGCCCGCAGCATCTGCCGCCCGCGCCCGAACGCGGTGATGGCGGAGGCGAAGGTGCCGCCCGAGAACATCGCGTTGGAGCGGACAAAACCATCGATACGCAGAGGTGTGTCCTCGGGGAGCTGCTTCACCGTGAAGTACACGCCCAGGTCGTGCGGGACCGAGTCGAAGCCGCACGCGTGCACGATCCGGGCCCCCGTCTCCCGCGCCCGAGCGTCGTACGCCAGATACATACGGTCGGCGAACTCCGGCTCGCCCGACAGGTCCGCGTAGTCCGTGCCCGCCTCGGCGCAGGCCGCGACGAGCTCTTCGCCGTACCAGATGTAGGGCCCGACGGTCGTCGCCACCACCCGGGTACGCGCGGCGAGTTCGCGCAGCGAGGCGGGGTCGGCCGCGTCGGCGTGCAGGATGGGGAGGGTCGCGCAGACCGGATTGAGCGCTACGAGCCGCTCGCGCAGCTTCTCCAGCTTTGCCTGATTGCGTCCGGCGATCGCCCAGCGGCAGTCGGCGGGTGCGTGCGCGGCGAGGTACTCCGCGGTCAGTTCCCCGACGAAGCCCGTCGCTCCGAAAAGCACGATGTCGTACGGGCGCTGTGCCCCGTTGTCCCGGCTCATTGAGCCCTCCCTCGTTGGTTGCGCGGCGTTGTCGGTGGCCGAGGCTAGCGTGGGAACAGGAGAAGTGGGCGACCAGGGAGGCAGGCATGGTTGCGGTACCGAAGGACGTCCTGAAAAAGCGGGAAAAGGTGAGGGAGTTCGCCCTCACTCTGCCGGGTGCGGTGGAGGAGTTCCCCTGGGGCGAGACCGTCATCAAGGCCAACAAGAAGATCTTCGCGTTTCTCGGGGTCGCCGACGGCAGTTATCCGCCCGGAGTGACCGTCAAACTCAAGGACGAGACGGTCCACGCGCACGCCATGATGTCGCCCGGCGCGGAGCCCGCCGGCTACGGGCTCGGCAAGGCCGGGTGGGTGCAGGTGCCTCTGGACCGGAAGGGAGCGCCGTCCGCCCAGCTGCTGTGCGAGTGGGTGGAGGAGAGCTACCGCGTCATCGCGACCAGGAAGCTGGTCGCCGAGCTCGACGAGCACTGAAATCTAAGCGCTTGCTCGGTCCAGGGTCTTGTGCGGAGTGGAACACGTTCTTACCATCGCTGGTGTTACATCAGTTGTGTCACAGCGCTGGGGGCTTGATGGCAGCGACAGGGAACGGCCCGCTCTGCGGAGTGCGCGTGGTGGAACTGGCGGGAATCGGCCCCGGCCCGTTCGCCGCCATGCTCCTCGCCGACCTCGGCGCCGACGTGGTGCGCGTGGACCGCCCCGGCGGCGCGGGGCTGGGCATCGACCCGGCGTACGACCTCACCAACCGCAACAAACGCTCGGTGATCGTCGACCTCAAATCGGCGGACGGCCCGGCCCAGGTCCTCGACCTCGTCGAGCGCGCCGATGTACTCGTCGAGGGCTACCGGCCCGGAGTCGCCGAGCGCCTCGGCGTCGGCCCCGATGCCTGCCTGGCCCGTAATCCGCAGCTTGTGTACGGGCGGATGACGGGCTGGGGCCAGGAAGGCCCGCTCGCGCAGCGCGCCGGACACGACATCGCGTACATCGCCCTCACCGGCACCCTCGGCATGTTCGGCAAACCGGACGAACCGCCCACCATTCCAGCGAACCTCGTCGGCGACTACGCGGGTGGCTCGCTCTACCTCGTCATCGGCGTCCTCGCCGCGCTCCAGCACGCCCGTACCGAAGGCGGCACCGGCCAGGTCGTCGACGCCGCGATCGTGGACGGCGCGGCCCATCTCGCCACGATGATTCACGGGATGATGGCGGCCGGCGGCTGGCAGGACCGGCGGGAGGCGAACCTTCTCGACGGCGGCTGCCCCTTCTACGGCAATTACGAGACCTCCGACGGCCAGTACATGGCGGTGGGCGCGCTGGAACAGCAGTTCTACGCCGAGTTCACCGGCCTGCTCGGCATCGAGGAGGCCGAGGCGGAAGCCCGCGCCGACATGGCCCGCTGGGGTGAGCTGCGCGACGCGATCGCCGCCCGCTTCCGGACGAGGACCCGCGACGAGTGGACCGCCGTTTTCGAGGGCTCGGACGCCTGTGTCGCGCCCGTCCTCTCCCTGCGCGAGGCCCCCTCCCACCCGCACCTCGCCGCCCGCTCCACCTTCACCACCCACGGCGGCATCACCCAGCCCGCCCCCGCCCCGCGCTTCTCGGCCACGCCGGGGGCTGTGCACAGCGGCCCCGCCCAGCCAGGTGCGGACACCGCGGAAGTGGCCCGCGACTGGGACGTACCGAGCATCGAGAAGAGGCAGAGTTGAAGCGTCAGATCTTCACCGCGGAGCACGAGGCCTTCCGGGAGACCGTGCGCACCTTCCTGGCGAAGGAGGTGACGCCGTACTACGAACAGTGGGAGAAGGACGGCATCGTAAGCCGGGAGGCGTGGCTGGCGGCAGGGAAGCAGGGGCTGCTCGGTCTCGCCGTACCGGAGGAGTACGGGGGCGGCGGGAACGCCGACTTCCGCTACAGCGCCGTACTCGCCGAGGAGTTCACCCGCGCGGGCGCCGCCGGGCTCGCGCTCGGCCTGCACAACGACATCATCGGCCCGTACCTCACCGGCCTGGGCACCGACGAGCAGAAGCGGCGCTGGCTGCCCGGCTTCTGCTCCGGTGAGACGATCACCGCCGTCGCGATGACGGAACCGGGGGCGGGCTCGGACCTCCAGGGCATCCGTACGACCGCCGAGGACCGGGGCGACCACTGGCTGCTCAACGGATCGAAGACCTTCATCTCCAACGGCATCCTGGCCGACCTGGTGATCGTCGTCGCCAAGACGTCACCCGAGGGCGGCGCGAAGGGGCTGTCCCTGCTCGTCGTGGAGCGCGGCGCGGAAGGCTTCGAGCGGGGCCGCAACCTCGACAAGATCGGCCAGAAGTCCCAGGACACCGCCGAGCTGTTCTTCAACGACGTACGCGTCCCCAAGGAGAACCTGCTCGGCGAGCTGAACGGCGCCTTCATCCACCTGATGACCAACCTCGCCCAGGAGCGCATGGGCATCGCGGTCGCCGGGATCGCCGCCGCCGAGTACCTCCTGGAGATCACCACGACGTACGTCAAGGAGCGCGAGGCGTTCGGGCGGCCGCTGTCCAAGCTCCAGCACATCCGCTTCGAGATCGCGGAGATGGCCACCGAGTGCGCCGTCACCCGTACGTTCCTCGACCGCTGCATCGTCGATCACTCGAACGGGGAACTCGACGCCGTCCACGCGTCGATGGCCAAGTGGTGGGCCACCGAACTCCAGAAGCGCGTCGCCGACCGCTGCCTGCAACTGCACGGCGGCTACGGCTACATGACCGAGTACCGCGTCGCCAAGGCCTTCACCGACGGCCGTATCCAGACGATCTACGGCGGCACGACCGAGATCATGAAGGAAATCATCGGCCGCTCGCTCCTCGCCTGATCCTCCGGCCCTCCTTCTCTTGCTCTTGTTACGTACCCCTCGAAAGGCTGCTGTCTTGAGTACCGAAGCGTTTGTGTACGACGCGATCCGCACCCCGCGCGGACGCGGCAAGGCCAACGGCGCCCTGCACGGCACCAAGCCGATCGACCTCGTCGTCGGCCTCATCCACGAGATCCGCCGCCGCTTCCCCGACCTCGACCCGGCTGCCGTCGACGACATCGTCCTCGGCGTCGTCAGCCCGCTCGGTGACCAGGGCTCGGACATCGCGCGCACCGCCGCCGTGGCCGCCGGGCTGCCGGACACCGTCGCCGGCGTACAGGAGAACCGCTTCTGTGCGTCGGGTCTCGAAGCCGTCAACATGGCGGCGGCGAAGGTCCGTTCGGGGTGGGAGGACCTGGTTCTCGCGGGTGGCGTCGAGTCGATGTCGCGCGTCCCCATGGGCTCGGACGGCGGCGCCTGGGCCATGGACCCGATGACGAGCTGGGACACCGGCTTCGCGCCCCAGGGCATCGGCGCCGACCTCATCGCCACCATCGAGGGCTTCACCCGCCACGACGTCGACTCGTACGCCGCCCTGTCGCAGGAGCGGGCCGCCGAGGCGTGGAAGGACGGCCGCTTCAAGCGCTCGGTCGTCCCGGTCCTTGACCGCAACGGCCTGGTCGTCCTCGACCACGACGAGCACATGCGGCCCGGTACGACGGCCGAGTCGCTCGGCGCGCTCAAGCCGTCCTTCGCGATGATCGGAGAGCACGGCGGCTTCGACGCCGTCGCCCTGCAGAAGTACCACTGGGTCGAACAGATCGACCACGTCCACCACGCGGGCAACTCCTCCGGCATCGTCGACGGCGCGGCTCTCGTCGCCATCGGCTCGCAGGCGGTCGGCGAGCGCTACGGCCTGACGCCGCGCGCCCGCATCATCTCGGCCGCCGTGTCCGGCTCCGAGCCGACGATCATGCTGACCGGCCCCGCGCCCGCCACCCGCAAGGCGCTCGCCAAGGCCGGCCTGACCATCGACGACATCGACCTGGTCGAAATCAACGAGGCCTTCGCGGGCGTCGTACTGCGCTTCGTCAAGGACATGGGCATCTCCCTCGACAAGGTCAACGTCAACGGCGGCGCCATCGCCATGGGCCACCCGCTGGGCGCCACCGGCGCGATGATCCTCGGCACGCTCATCGACGAGCTGGAGCGCCGCGACCAGCGGTACGGCCTGGCCACGCTGTGCGTCGGCGGCGGCATGGGCATCGCCACCGTCATCGAGCGTCTCTGACCGTCCCGTCCCACCCTCACGGAGAAGAAAACTCATGAGCGAGAGCACCACCATCCGCTGGGAACAGGACGAGACCGGTGTCGTCACCCTCGTCCTCGACGACCCGAACCAGTCCGCGAACACCATGAACGCGGCCTTCAAATCCTCCATCGCGGCCATCGCCGACCGCGCGGAGGCCGAGAAGGAGTCCATCCGCGGCATCATCTTCACCTCCGCCAAGAAGACCTTCTTCGCGGGCGGCGACCTCAAGGACATGATCAAGGTCGGCCCGGAGAACGCCCAGCAGGCCTTCGACACCGGTACGGCGATCAAGGCATCCCTGCGCCGCATCGAGACCCTCGGCAAGCCCGTCGTCGCCGCCATCAACGGCGCGGCCCTCGGCGGCGGTTACGAGATCGCCCTCGCCTGCCACCACCGCGTCGCCCTCGACGCGCCCGGCTCCAAGATCGGCCTGCCCGAGGTCACGCTGGGTCTGCTCCCGGCGGGCGGCGGAGTCACCCGTACGGTACGCCTGATGGGCATCGCGGACGCGCTCCTCAAGGTCCTGCTCCAGGGCACCCAGTACAACCCGCAGCGCGCTCTGGAGAACGGCCTGGTCCACGAACTCGCCGCCACACCCGACGAGATGCTCGCCAAGGCGCGCGCCTTCATCGACGCGAACCCGGAGTCCCAGCAGCCCTGGGACGTAAAGGGCTACAAGATCCCCGGCGGCACCCCGTCCAGCCCGCGCTTCGCCGCGAACCTCCCCGCCTTCCCCGCCAACTTGAAGAAGCAGACGGCGGGCGCCCCCTACCCCGCCCCGCGCAACATCCTCGCGGCGGCCGTCGAGGGCTCGCAGGTCGACTTCGAGACCGCGCTGACCATCGAGGCGCGGTACTTCACGGAACTCGTCACGGGTCAGATCGCCAAGAACATGATCCAGGCGTTCTTCTTCGACCTCCAGGCCGTCAACTCCGGTGCCAACCGCCCCAAGGGCATCGAACCCCGCCCCGTACGCAAGGTCGCCGTCCTCGGCGCCGGCATGATGGGCGCGGGCATCGCGTACTCCTGCGCCCGCGCCGGCATCGAGGTCGTCCTCAAGGACGTCACGGCGGAGGCCGCCGCCAAGGGCAAGGCGTACTCGGAAAAACTGCTCGCGAAGGCGCTCTCGCGTGGCCGTACGACCGAGGCCAAGCGGGACGCGCTCCTGGCCCTCATCACACCGACCGCCGACCCGGCGGACCTGGCGGGCTGCGACGCCGTCATCGAGGCGGTGTTCGAGGACACCTCGCTCAAGCACAAGGTGTTCCAGGAGATCCAGGACATCGTCGAGCCGGACGCGCTGCTCTGCTCCAACACCTCCACGCTTCCCATCACCGGCCTGGCGGAAGGGGTTTTCCGGCCCGTCGACTTCATCGGCCTGCACTTCTTCTCGCCCGTCGACAAGATGCCGCTCGTCGAGATCATCAAGGGGGAGCGGACGGGTGACGAGGCGCTGGCGCGCGCGTTCGACCTCGTACGCCAGATCAAGAAGACGCCGATCGTCGTGAACGACTCGCGCGGCTTCTTCACCTCGCGCGTCATCGGCCAGTTCATCAACGAGGGCGTCGCGATGGTCGGCGAGGGCATCGAGCCCGCGTCCATCGAGCAGGCGGCGGCGCAGGCCGGCTACCCGGCGAAGGTCCTGTCCCTGATGGACGAGCTGACCCTCACCCTCCCGCGCAAGATCCGCAACGAGACGAAGCGGGCGGTCGAGGAGGCGGGCGGCACCTGGCCCGGGCACCCGTCGGACGCGGTCATCGACCGCATGGTCGACGAGTTCGGGCGTACGGGCCGAAGTGGCGGGGCGGGCTTCTACGAGTACGGCGAGGACGGCAAGCGCACGCGCCTGTGGCCGGGCCTGCGTGAGCACTTCACGAAGCCGGGGGCCGAGATTCCCTTCACCGACATGAAGGAGCGGATGCTCTTCTCCGAGGCGCTGGACACGGTCCGCTGCTTCGAGGAGGGCGTACTGACGTCGGTCGCCGACGCCAACATCGGCTCGATCATGGGCATCGGCTTCCCGGCCTGGACGGGCGGCGCGATCCAGTACATCAACGGTTACGAGGGCGGCCTGCCCGGCTTCGTGGCCCGCGCCCGCGAGCTGGCGGCGACCTACGGCGAGCGCTTCACGCCGCCGGCGCTGCTGGTGGAGAAGGCGGAGCGGGGGGAAAAGTTCAGCGACGCGTGATCCCACTGCGGACGCCGGGGCCCCTGCTCGCCGGGGCCCCGGCGCTGGGCAGGCGGGTGCCGCTGCGCGATTCTTCCCCTGCCCGCCGCCCCTTCCCGCTGTAACTCGGCCCCCGCACCCGCCCACTCACTCCGCACTGAACGCCGCCCGCAACTCCTCCTTCAGCGACCGCTGGAACGCCGTGACCAGCGCCTGCACCACCATCGGCTGCATATGCGCCGACAGCGACTTCATCGCCCTCACATGCTCAGGATCCGACTCGCGCTCCCGGTACGGCCCCCACACCTCGTCCTTGAAAAGATTCGTCAGCGCGTGCGCCGCCGACCGGGTGTGCTCCAGCAGAATCGTTCGGGCCGCGAGGATCGTCTCGTGGGCTATGGGAACACCGAGGAGCTGGATGCCGAGGCCCAGCAGCCCGGGGTCGACGCGAAAGGCGTCGGGGGAGTCGGCGCGCTCGAGGACCTCCATCGCGGTGAGCCGGTCGATGTCCTCCTCCGACAGGGGCCGCCCCGCCCGGCGATCGAGCTCCGCACGGGTCGCGTCCTCCGCCGAGTCCGGCGACGCCCAGCTCGCGACCAGCGCACGGTGGATCGCCAGATCGTGCGCGCTCAGGTCGGCCGGCAACTGCTCCACGTAGCGCTCGATCGCGGCGAGCGTCATGCCATGGTGCTGAAGCTCCTCGATGAGCGCGAGTCGCGACAGGTGGGCGGGACCGTAGTGACCCACGCGGCGCGGACCGATCACGGGCGGCGGCAGCAACCCACGCGTGCTGTAGAAGCGCACCGTACGCACCGTGACCCCGGCCCGTGCGGCCAGCTCGTCTACCGTGAGCGTCGGCTCCTCGGTGTCCGTCGTCATGTCTGCGCCTCGCTTCCCGCTGCTGTGAACCGACCAACCGCTACCGCTGTGCTGCAATTCAGTGCAACAGTATTGCTGTCTCACCACTGTTGTGAAAGCGTCCGGCCATTCCATGGCGACAGGAGGCGGTCATGACCACGATCCTGCGACTTCCCGGGGAGCCCGCGGAACTCACGCTCCCCGCTCTGCTCCTGCGCAACGCCGAGGACCACGGCGACTTGCCCGCCCTCTCCTGGAGAGCCGGCAGCGGTACGGGGTGGACCACCCTCACCTGGAGCGAGGTTCGGCGGAAGGCCGCCGTGCTGGCCGCCGGGTACGCGGCGCTGGGAGTGGAGCGCGGCGAGCACGTACTGCTGATGATGGGCAACAGGCCCGAACACTGGCTCACCGACCTGGCCCTCACCCACCTCGGCGCCGTACCCGTGACGGTGTACGGGACGGCCGCGCCGGAGCAGATCACGCACATCGCCCGGCACAGCCGTGCCCGCTTCGCCGTCGTCGAGGCCGCGCGGGAGCTGGAGCGCTGGGAGCCGCTGCTGGCGGACACCGGGACTCCGCTGGAAAAGCTGGTGGTCGTGGAGGCCGCCGACGCCGGACCCCACCGTACGTACGGCTCACTGCACGCCACCGGCGCCCGCCTCCACCGCCCCGACGCCTTCGAGAAGGGCTGGTACGAGACCCGGCCCGAGGACACGCTGACCGTCCTCTACACCTCGGGAACCACCGGCGACCCGAAGGCCGTACCGATCACGCACCGCATGGTCGTCGCGAACGCGCTGGCGCTCGACCGGGCCGTCGAGCTGCCCGACCACGTCGAGCACCTCTGCTACCTGCCCTTCGCGCACATCGCGGAGCGGATGCTCGGCATGTACCTGCCCGTTTTCCGCGCCTCGCACGTCTACCTCTGTGCGGACCCGGCCACGGTCGCGGCGACGGCGCGCGAGCTGCACCCGGCGCAGTTCTTCGGCGTACCGAGGGTGTGGGAGAAGCTCGCCGCGTCCGTACGGGCCGCACTCGCCGCACTGCCGGCGGAGCAGCGGGCGGCGGTCGAGGCGGCGGGGGAGACAGCGCGCGAGCACGTGGGGTACCGGGAGCGGGGGTCGGAACCGCCGGCCGAGCTGGAGGCGGCGTACCGGCGGGCGAAGGAGCGGATCATCGACCCGCTGCTCGCGAAAGCCGGCTTCGACCGCCTGGCGTGGACGGCGAGCGCGTCAGCGCCGATGCCGCTCGATGTGGTCAGGTTCTGGGCGGGGTTCGGCATCGTGATCATGGACGCGTGGGGCCTGACGGAGACCGTGGGGGTCTGCACGTCCAACAGCCCGGCCGCCTTCCGGCTCGGCTCGGTGGGCCGGCCGCTCGACGGAATCGAGCTGCGGATCGCGGAGGACGGCGAGATATTGGTCCGTGGGGAGACCGTCTTCGCGGGCTATCTGCTGGCGGACGGGTCAGTGGACGGCGCGTCGCACGCAGCCGACGAGTGGTTCGCGACGGGCGACGTCGGCCGCGTCGACGAGGACGGCTTCCTCTGGCTGACCGACCGCAAGAAGGAAATGATCGTCACGTCGACCGGCAAGAACGTCTCACCGGCGCTCGTCGAGAACGCGTTGAAAGAACACCCCTTGATAGGCCAGGCCCTGGTCCACGGCGACGGCCACTCCTACCTGGTCGCCCTGCTGGTCCTCGACGCGGAGATGGCACCTGCGTGGGCGGCCGGGCAGGGCATCGAGGGAGACCTGGCGGCTTTGACGGAGCACCCTGCCGTACGGGACGAAATCGCGCGGGCGGTCGAGACGGCCAACGCACGCCTCAACCGCACGGAACAGATCAAGCGCTACAGGCTGCTCACGCATGAATGGGCCCCGGAAACAGGCGAGCTGACGCCTTCGCTGAAGCTGCGCCGCCGGATGATCCGTGACAAGTACGCGAACGAGATCGACGCCCTGTACGCCGAGTCCTGACCGTCAGTGGCGGCGCCGCCGGCCCGAGCCGGCGGCGGCGTACCGCCGTCGGCACGGGGAGCGGGCCGCCAACGACTTCGCCCTGGGCGCGGCCGGGGCGCACCCTCCGCTCCTACAGGGGCAGCGTGTGCAAGTGCCGCGGCTCCAGTACCTCGGCGCCATAGGCGCTGACCGTGGAGCGCAGAGCGGTGACGGCGTCCTTCCTCACGCTGGAATCCAGCTCGGGCGAGAGCAGCGATGTGAGCATGTCGTCATGGTGGCTCGGCACGACGATGGACGGCTTGCCGAGCACCTCCATGGCCCGTTCCACGTAACGGTGGACAGCGGCCTGCCCGCTGATACCGAGCACAAGCACGTCGGGGCGGGCGCCCTGGAGCTCACGTTCGGAGAGGTTCGCAGTACCGCTGAGAAACATCACCCGCAACTCGTCGCCCACGGTGACCTGGTAAGCCAGTGTCCCGCCTTCCCTCATGTCCCCCAACGTGCGGACCTGGGAGGGCGGATCAGTCAGTGTGCCCGGCGCAAAGAAGCCGTGATTCCCGTACTGACTGTGCAGGCTGCGGAACACCTCCACTGTGTAGGCGGGCGGTTCAGCGGTCGGACCTGCCGGGAACCGCAACAGCTCGCCACCACTCACCACGATGCATTCGTCCACGCGTTTCTGCCGCGCGCCCATGGCATGCAGCAGGTGTCGGCTCGTCTCCCCGCACAGCGTGCGGATCGAATCGTCGCGCCATTGTCTGCGGTTGAGCAGGTGCGGGACATCGAGCAGATGGTCGAAGTGTCCGTGCGTGACGAGGATGAGCTCCGGAGGTTCGGGCAGATGGCGGCGTACGATCGTCTCGACGGTCTCACTGTCGGGCTTCAGGGCTCTGTCCGGGTCGATGGCGCTGCCGCCCGGTACGCGATATTCCTGACGCGAGAGGTACGGATCAACCAGGATCCGGTGCTCTCCGAAAGCCAGCTCCCAGCCCGCCACTCCGAGCCAGCGCAGGGACACCGCACCGCCGGTGCCTCGGCGCCGCCTTCGCTCGTCCGCTGCGGCGGAAGCCGTGCCCGTACCCACTCCGAGAGCTACGCCGGCAGCAGTTCCCGCCACCGCTCCCCGGAGTAACCCACGCCGCCCGACTCCCGCGCCATTTACCGCGCTGCCGCTGCCGCCGCCGATGTCACCTGTCTCGCATGCGCCACACATGAAGCAATCCCCAGTTCCTTGACCGTAAGAAGGTGTGATCAAGGACGCAACCCCCGAACCTGTGGTTGCAGGTGGGCTTGCCCTATGTGGTCGGGGGCACGGAGACGGACTGGGCGTGGCGGAAGATGTCGTGCGGGTCCCACGACTTCTTGGCTTGTTGCAGGCGTTTGTAGTTGCTCTTGTAGTACAGCTGGTGCCAGGACTGGCCCGAGGTGTTGAGGTTGGTCGTGTCCGAGAGGTCGACGTCGGGGTAGTTGATGTAGCAGCCGTCCGTGTTCGACGTCCTGGTCGCGGGGAGAGCCGGATCGACCACCGCCGGTACTCCGCCGGTGGGCCGGTAGACGTCCTGGTAGAAGTTCCTGATCCAGCGCAGGTGCGGGCCGGCGATCTCCGGGTCCTGCTCGGCGTCCCGGTAGTCGTAGACCCCGTTCTTGTCGGCGTCCTTCCCCCAGGTCCAGTAGGCCTGGTACTGGAGTTTCAGGACCGAGGAGCGCTGCGGAACGGCCGTGTCCCCGGCTCCCACGTCGTTGATCGCCCCGCCGTAGGAGTCGACCTGAACCAGGGCGTCGGGATTGCTGTAGCCGGAGTCGGTGAGGTGGCGGTGGATCGCGTCGATCTGGTGATCGGTGAAGCCCTTCGTCATGTACGCCGACTTGTACTTGCCGCAGCGGTTGGGGCCCGAGTCGTTGATGCTCTGCGTGGCGGTCAGCCACGGGAGCCGGGTGGGGATGAACAGCGCTCCCTGCGCCGGATGCTCGCCGATCGCCTGGTCCAGTGGTGTCTCGGCGATCTGGTATGTGCCGTCCTTCTTCTTGAAATCCTTGGTGATCCAGTCGAGGAAGGCGGCGAGGCGGTCCGCCGCGTGCGGTTCGGTGCCGTCGAGTTGGATCGTCAGACCGACCTTTCCGCTGCTCATGTGGGTGAGCTTCAGCAGGGTGAACATGTCTCGGTACGTATAGGTGCCGAAGGAGGCGGCCGGGAGCGTTCCGTTCTGCTCGTACTCGAAGAACTGCCCGTAGCGGCGGACGAGCGACTTGAAGAGCTCAGGGTGTTCGCGGAAGTCCTTCCACTGCCAGGCGACGGACCTGGCCAGCACCTGGGCGGGAGGACTCGGCAGACCTCGGAACCAATAGCGTGTGATGACGCCGTAGTTGCCGCCGCCTCCACCGGTGTGCGCCCACCACAGGTCGCGCAGCGACGCGTCGGTCGAGTCCTTGCAGGCCACCGTCTTCCTGGGATTCTTGCCGTCGGCGACGGTGACCACCTCGACGGCGTACAGGTAGTCCACCGTCAGGCCGAACTGCCTGGAGAGCAGGCCGTAGCCGCCGCCCGAGACGTGGCCGCCGAGCCCGACCGAGTAGCAGGAGCCACCGGGCAGAGCCAGGCCGGTCGACCGGTAGAGCTGCGTGGTGCTGTGCCAGTTCGTCGCACCCGCCTCGATGCAGTACGCCTTCATCTCCTGGTCGTAATGGACGCGGTTCATCTGGCTCATGTCGATGGTGACGCCGACATCCCCCGACGAGACGAAGTTCTCGTAGCAGTGACCGCCGGAGCGCACGGTGATCCGGCGTTTGCGTCGAAGGTTGGCAGGGTCGCCGACGAACTTGGCGAGCGCCGCCACCACGTCGTCCGCC
The DNA here is from genome assembly GCF_056836825.1 of Streptomyces sp. TRD_SC_5. Taxonomy (NCBI): domain Bacteria; kingdom Bacillati; phylum Actinomycetota; class Actinomycetes; order Kitasatosporales; family Streptomycetaceae; genus Streptomyces; species Streptomyces sp. TRD_SC_5. The sequence continues at coordinate 6,383,426 of NZ_JBWZZS010000001.1, forward strand.
GTCGTGGCCACCACGACATAGTCCGGATGGGCGATCCAGCGCTGGTTGAACCCCCGGCGCAAAGCGTCATAGCGCGCGTCATCGGGGCCCACTTCGATCGGATTCGCAGCCATGGCGTCCCCCCAGGCAGATCAGACATCCTCGAACTCACTCTAAGTTACCAGCGATGTGCGGTGCGTCACCGCACTCGTTCGGGTGAATGCCACCTCTGCCGTCACCGGCGCGGTCGAAGGGCAACGCGTCAGGAGAAGTGGTGAGCCAGCGGCGCGTGCGGGTCCGGGGCCGCCGGCTGCGGTGCGTGGTCCACGTGCACCGTGGCGCCGGTCAGGCGGTCGACCGCGTGCAGCAGAGCGTGCTCGGCCGCCACCGCCACCGCGTGTGCCTGGACCACCGTCAGGCCGGGGTCGACCACCACGGACGTCTCGGCGCGCAGGCTGTGCCCGAGCCACCGCATGCGGACGGCGCCCACGGCCCGTACGCCCGCGACATGCGAGAGCGCGTGCTCGGCCTCGTCCACGAGCGCCGGATCCACCGCGTCCATCAGCCGGTGCCAGACCTCACGCGCCGCGCCGCGCAGCACCAGCACGATCGCGGCCGTGATCAGCAGCCCGATCAGGGGGTCGGCGTAACGCCAGCCGAGTGCAGAACCGCCCGCTCCCAGCAGCACGGCGAGGGAGGTGAAGCCGTCGGTGCGGGCGTGCAGCCCGTCGGCGACCAGCGCGGCCGAGCCGATCTTCCTGCCGGTACGGATACGGGCCCGCGCCACCCACTCGTTCCCCGCGAAGCCGATCAGGCCCGCCGCGGCGACGGCCGGGAGATGGCTGACCTCCTGCGGATCGAGAAGGCGCCGCGTCGCCTCGTACCCGGCGAACACCGCGGAGGCGGCGATCACCAGCACCACGAACACGCCTGCCAGATCCTCGGCCCGCCCGAAGCCGTAGGTGTAGCGGCGGGTCGCCGCGCGCCGCCCCAGCAGGAAGGCGACGGCGAGGGGCAGGGCGGTCAGGGCGTCGGTGGCGTTGTGGACGGTGTCGCCGAGCAGCGCGACCGAGCCGGACATCGCGGCTACCACGGCCTGGGCGGCGGTGGTGGCCGCGAGGACGGCGAAGGAGAACCAGAGGGTCCGCAGCCCTGCCGCCGACGCTTCGAGCGCGGGGTCGATCCGGTCCTGATGGCCATGGTGATGACGGCGCCCGTGTCCGTGGCCGTGTCCGCCGTGCCCATGTCCGTGCCCGTCTCCGTGACCCGCCATGCAGTCACAGTGGCACAGCAACTCCCTTGCAGCCACTGCCGAAAAACAGCCCGCGACCAGGTGCGAACCGCTCGCGATTACGGCGCGGAAGAGCGCTCCGAGCGCTCCGAGCGTGCCTCAAGTACTTCACGCGCCCCACGGGCTCCCCGTACCTCCCGTACCGCACCCTCCGCAGCCCGGATCCCGCTGAAGATCGCGATCTCCCCCCGCATGCCGGGCGCGGCCACCATGTCCCCCGCCAGGTACACCCCGTCGCCCCGCTCGATCGCCGGACGGTCCCGCCACGTCGTCCCCGGCAGGTCGAGCGCCCCGGTCCGGCCCTTCGCCGTGGCCGTGCGCTGCCAGGTCGTCCGCTCCCGCCACCCCGGCACCGTCAGTTCGGTCAGCGCGTCGAGCCGCTCCCGCGCCTCGCCGACGCTCTCGCCCGCCCGTACCGGCATGTCCTGCTGGAACAGGGACTCCCCACGCGGCGCGATCGTCGCGTCCTGCATCGAGTACGCCTCGTGGAAGCCACCCGCGTCGAGGTCGATCGCGAGGAAGCGGTCCCGCCGGTCGCTGCGCACCGCCAGATCGCGCATCACGCAGTGCCCGCTCTCCCAGCGCAGCGAGTCGTCGCCCAGCAGCCCGCGCGCCGAGGACAATTCCGTCGCCACGATCACCGGCCTGCCGCTCGGCAGCTCCGTCAGCCGCGTCCCGGTATGGACCCGTACGCCGAGCTGCCTCGCCCGGGCCTCCATGCGGTCGATCACGCCCTGCCAGCCGCCCGCCACCCACCGCACGGTCGGCACAGTCGGCGCGTACACCCGTCGGAACAGTTCCCACACGAAGGCGGCCGACAGCCGTCCCGTGTCGGCGTCGTACGTCACCACACCGAGCGCGTTGGCCGCGGCCCGCGAAGCCCTCTCCCCGTAGCGCCGGGCGGCCCAGTCGTGGAAGGTCTCGTCGACCGGCGCGGTACGCGGACGGCCCGGCAGCACCATCCGCCCCAGCCCTGCGGGTGGCAGGAGCCGCAGGCGCCCGTCGCGCACGAAACCGGCCTTGGCCTGTCGCAGGGGCGGCAGGCCGGACGGGCCGGTCAGCCCGCGCTCGGTGAGCCACCTCCAGTGCGGCAGATCGCTGTAGAAAACGTGCGGGCCCTCATGCGCGACGTACGGCGCGGACGTGGCCCTCCCTCGTCCTCCGAGCGAGCCGTGCGCCTCGTACAGGTCCACGCGTACGTCGGCCTCCGCGCACGCGATCGCGGAAACCAGACCCGCGATTCCGCCGCCGACCACAGTCACATACCCAGGCATGTCCTTCTCCTTCGGCCCGTCCGTTCCGGTCTTCTGCTCACCAGGACGGACGGGCCGGCGCGGAATGTGACATCAGCCCGCAGACTTCAGTCCGCAGACATCAGCCCCCACTCATGCGGTCAGCGACCGCTCGCCACCACCGGGTAGTGGTCGCTCAGATTCGTGTACGTGTACTGCTTTCCCCAGCTGGAGACGGTCCAGGGCGCGCTCTGCTCCTTGATCACCTCGTTCGTCCAGCCTTCCGGCTTGACGTGCCCGGCGCGATGCAGGACGTAGTCCAGGTCCTCGCGCGGGTCGTCCGGGTAGCGCTCGGAGGCGATCGAGTTGTCGGCGGTGTCGAAGGAGTAGGGGTGGCCGGTGCGCGCGTCGTCGCCGGTCAGGCCGCCGTCGGCGAGCATCGTGCCGTACTCCGGGCTGTGCGAGTCGACATTGAAGTCACCCGCGACGATCACCTGCTCGGAGGCCGGGATGTTCTTGCCGTCGAGGAAGGCGTCGATCGCCTTGAACTGCCGGCTGCGCATCTGGGCCGCCTCGCCCGCGCCGCAGCCCGGGTCGGTGGACTGGGCGTGCGTGCCGACCACGTGGACCTTGGCGCCGTTCACGTCCAGTACGGCGTACACGAAGCCCTTGTTGGAGTACCAGTCGGCGCCGCACGCGTCCTTGTAGACGTACTGCTCCTTGCGCACGACGGGCCACTTGCTGAGAATCGCGACCCCGCCGTCCTCGGGAGTCGTCGAGGAGTACGAGCCGCCGGTCGCGTCCCAGCCGGTCTTGCTGCGGCCCAACACCGGCGTCTGGTGGGGGTACTGCGCCGCGGCGTTGCTCTTCAGCGCGTCGGAGGCGCCGTTGTCGAAGGCCTCCTGGACGACGACGAGGTCGTTGCCCTGGAAGAACGAGGCCGCGGGTATGGCCTTCGCGCGGTGGTCCTGGCCCCAGTTCGGATAGAGGTTCTTGCTGAACAGGAAGGCGTTGTACGACAGCACCTTCAGCGAAGGCACGGCAGCCGCGGCGGCCGGGGCCACCGGGGCCGCGGAGGCGGACGGGGCGGTCGCGGCAAGTGTGGCGGCTGCCAGTACGGTGGCCAGGGCTGCGCCAGGGGTACGGCGGAGCGCGGAGTGCGGCACTGGAACTCCCGTTGGGGTGGGGGGTGATGGTCGGGCGCGGCATATCCAACCAGCCGGAGTTACCTTCCGGTAGCCATTGGGCGGCGTACGTCTTGCAGGACGCACATGATCTCCCCAACTCGTGTTACTGGTGGGGTTGGCGCAGGTGTGCGAATGGGTAGGTCCCGGGCATGAACTCGCAATTACTGCCCATGAACATAGGCCCGCTCAATCCGGGCGTTCCCGAACTCGTCGTCAGCCTCGTGCTCTTCGCCGCCGTGTTCTGGCTCTTCTCCCGAGTCCTCCTGCCCCGTGTCACGAAGGTCCTGGCGCAGCGCGAGGCGAGCACCACCGGACGTGAGGCGGAGGCCGAGGAACTGCGCGCCGAGGCCGCCCAGGTCCGCGCCCTGTACGAGTCAGCGCTCGCCGACGCCCGGCACGCCGCCGCCAGGACCCGCCAGCGGGCGCACGAAGAGGGCGTCGCCCTGATCGCCGCCGCCCGCGCGGACGGTATGCGCGTACGCGAGCGGATACTCATCGACGGGGCCGCCGTCATAGCCGCCGAACGGGCCGCCGCCGAGGCCGTGCTCCGCCCGCACGCCGACGGCCTGGCTCGGGAACTGGCCGGCCGGATCCTCGGCGAGCCCGTCCCGGCACCGGCCGCGGACCACCGGCCGGCCGCCGGCCACCGGCCGTAGCGAGTCCCCGGGCCGGAGACCCGAATCGCATACTGGAGGCATGAAGATCAGTGGGCAGGACCCCGTCCCGCCTCCGCCCGGCGGCGTCCTGTGGTCGGTCGCCGGTGACGTGCGCGCGGTGCTCATGCTGCCGGCCGCACTCACCCTGCAGGTCGCGCGCCCGGCCGTCGGCGCGGGCGTCGACCAGCACTCCGTCTTCCGGACGGACCCCTGGGGACGCGGCGAGCGGTCGCTGCGCTCCGTGCAGCTGTGGGTGTACGGGGGAGAGGCGGGAGTCGAGGAGGGCCGCCGGCTGCGGCAGCTGCACAAGAGCATCCAGGGCGCCGACGCGCACGGCCGTCCCTATCACGCGCTCGACCCGGCCCACTACTCCTGGGTCCACGCCACCGGCTTCCCCTGCTACCAGCACGCCCTGCGCTATCTCTTCCGGCCGCTGACCGAGGCGCAGGAGCGGCAGCTGTACGCCGAGTGGCTGCGGGTCGGCCGCATCCTGGGCATCAACGACCGGGACATGCCGCAGACCATCGAGGAGTTCTGGCCGTACTACCGCAAGGTGCTCGCGGAGGAGCTGGAAGCGACCGTCGTGGTGCGGGAACTGATCGCCACCGACAGTCCGGTGCCCGCCCCGGACCGGGGACCGCTGCCGGTACGTCTCGTGCTGCGCGCCCTGTGGCCCGTTCTGTTGCCGCCGCTGGCCCGCTTCAGGGCGTTCGTCACCGTCGGCTACCTGCCGCCGGACGCGCGCGAGGCGCTCGGGCTGGAGTGGAGCGACGCGCAGGAGCGCAGGCTGCGCCGGTTCAGCCGCGTCGTACGCACCCTGGTCCCGCTGCTGCCGGAGCGGCTGCGTTATCTGCCGCTGGCCCGCCAGGCCAGGGCAAGGCGCCGGAAGTAGTTCGCCCACAGCAGCCGAGAGCGCTCTCTCCTCTCCACTCGGAGCATGCTCCCGTCCGCCCGTCGCGTCAACACTTGAACGCGCGGCGGACTACCACGCCCTCAACTGCCGTCTGTGTCACATGTATTGACACTTGTATTTCAGAAGTTTTACGTTCCCTGCTATCTGAGAGCGCTCTCGGACGCCCTTCCCCCACGATTTCGAGGTGCCGTCCATGCCAGCTCCTCCCTTCAGAACCGCGTCCGCGCTGATCCTCGTCTCCGCCTTGGCCGCCCTCGGCCTCGGATCCGCCGCTGCCCCGGCGGCCGCCGCCACCATCCCCGTCGGGTCCGGCAGTTACTCCGACGTACGCCCCGCCGGAACGTCCGGGCCCACCACCAACACCGGCACGCCCGTCACCCCCAAGCTCACCCCGGCCGCGAAGGACAAGCCGCTCCCCACCAACGACTGGTGGTCCTCCCTCGCCTTCCAGCGGTACGGCGACAATCCGCACTCCACACCCATGTACGGCCACCCGCTCACCTACCAGGCCACCGCCGCCGGCCTGGAAGTCGGCTACCCGACCACCCCCGCCGTCGTCGGCGACGGGCGCCAGTACGAGTACGCCCACAAGCGTGACCTCACGCTCGGGCTGACCGGCCTCAACTCCCCGGACACCAAGGCCGACGACTGGTCCGACTGGACCGTCACCCCCTACTGGTCCGACGGCGCCCGCACCCTGCGCACCACCATCGGCCACGGCCTGCCCTTCGTATACGCCAAGGGCTCTGGCGGCAGCGCCCAGATCACCACCGCCGGGGCCCCCGCCGTCTTCTCCGACCAGGGCAACGTCCTCGGCATCACCGTCGCCGGCCACCACTACGCGCTCTTCGCACCGACCGGCAGCGACTGGAACATCGCCGGATCCACGCTCACCGCGGGCCTCGGCGCGAAGGACTACTTCTCGCTCGCCGTACTGCCCTCCACCGACGCCCTCGCGACGTACAAGAAGTACGCGTACAGCTTCGTCACCGGCTCCAGGGCGAGCTGGGACACCACGGGCGGCACGGTGAAGGCGACGTACACCCTCACCACCGAGGCGAAGGAGGGCACTCAGACGGGCACGCTCCAGGCTCTCTACCGCCACCAGTGGCTGCACACGACCGACCCGCTCACCCCGTACACCTACATCTCGCCGCGCGGCACGATGAAGGTCCGCGAAAGCACCTCCTTCACCACCAGCCAGCGGGCCTCCGGCGTGCTGCCCGCACTGCCGCAGTCGAGCGGCGTCGACAAAGCCAGACTCAGGGGCTACCTGACCGAGGCCGCGAACGCCGCCGACCCGTTCTCCGGCGCCACCGACACCTACTGGACCGGCAAGGCGCTGGGCCGCCTGGCCCAGCTCGTACCGGTCGCCGACCAGATCGGTGAGACCGCCGTCCGCGACAAGCTCCTCGGTCTGATGAAGGGACGCCTCCAGGACTGGTTCACGGCCGGCGGCGCCAACGAGTTCTCGTACGACAAGACCTGGAAGACGCTGACCGGCTATCCGGCGTCGTACGGCAGCGACACCGAGCTCAACGACCACCACTTCCACTACAGCTACTACGTCTACGCCGCCGCGATCGTCGCCCAGTACGACCAGGCCTGGGCCGCCGACTCCGCGTGGGGCGGCATGGTGAAGACGCTCGTACGGGACGCCGCCAACCCCAGCCGCACGGACACCGCGTTCCCCTTCCTGCGCGGTTTCGACGTGTACGCCGGGCACAGCTGGGCGTCGGGCCACCAGGGCTTCGCGGCCGGCAACAACCAGGAGTCGTCCTCCGAGTCGACCAACCTCAGCGCCGGACTCGTCCTGTGGGGCGCGGCGACCGGCGACACGGCCCTGCGCGACCTCGGAACGTACCTCCTGACCACCGAGTCCGAGGCGATCGCGCAGTACTGGTTCGACGCCGACGAGCAGGTCTTCCCCTCCGCCTTCGGCCACGACACGGTCGGCATGGTGTGGGGGAGCGGCGGGGCGTACGCCACCTGGTGGACGGCCAACCCGGAGGAGATCCACGGCATCAACGTCCTCCCGGTGACCGGCGGTTCACTGCACCTGGGCGGCGAGAAGACCGCCATCCGGCGCAACCTCGCCGAGATGGAACGCGAGAACGGCGGGCCCGCCGTCGAATGGCGCGACATCCTCTGGGAATTCCAGTCGCTGGCCGACCCGGCCGCCGCCAAGGCCAAGTGGGACGCGGGGCACGCCGCCTACACGCCCGAGCAGGGCGAGTCCAAGGCGCACACCTACCACTGGATCAGCACCCTCGACACGCTCGGCGCGCCCGACGCGACGGTGAGCGGTGACATCCCGACGTCCGCCGTCTTCACCAAGGGGACGGTACGGACGTACGCCGCCCACAACCACACCTCCACCGCCCGCACCGTGACCTTCACGGACGGCGGGAAGCTCACCGTCCCCGCCCGCTCGACCGCGACGGGCACCGGCACGGGTGGCACGGACCCGGACCCGGATCCCGATCCCGAACCGCCCACCGGCAACACCTTCCAACTGCGCACCGGAGGCGCCCTCACCACCACTCCGGGCACCACGGCCGCCACCGACACCATCGCCTCGGCCGGCGGTGCCAACCACGACGGCACCCCGCACCAGCCCCTGACGTACACGGCCAAGGGAGTAAACGGCACGCTCAAGTCCGGTACGCCGACGGCCTTCCGCCTCCAGCTCGACGCCGGCACGACGGTCGGCCTCGGCCAGCAGGCGCGCGTCAGCTACGACTTGACGGGCGACGGAACCTACGACCGGACGGAGACCTACAACTACTTCGCGACCGACCCGGTGGCGGGCTGGGAGGAGTACACCCAGGCACGCGGTCTCAAGTCGGCGACCGGCACCCTCGGCGACCTCAAGGGTGGCACCGTGCGCCTCGAAGTGTGGAGCGCCATCGGCAACGGAACGGCGAAACTCCGCACCGGAACGGGCGATTCGGTCCTGGTGGTCCCCTTCCAGTAACCGGAACACACCCCCCACGCGGCGGGCCCCGGCCGCTCAGGCCGAGGCCCGCCGCACCAGCTCGGTCGGCATGATCACCGAGGCCGGCGCGCGCCCGTCACCGCCGCCCTCGCTCAGCACCCGCATCAGCAGCCTGACCATCAGCCGCCCCATGCCCTCGATGTCCTGGCGGACCGTGGTCAGCGGGGGATCGGCCACCTCCGCGACGCCCGCCACATCGTCGAACCCGACGAGCGCGACCTCCTGAGGCACCCGCCGCCCCCACTCCCGCAGGGTCCGCAGAGCGCCCGCCGCCATCAGGTCGTTCGCGGCGAAGACGGCATCCAGATCCGGCCGGCGCTCCAGCAGTTCCGCCATCGCGCGCGCACCGCTGTCCACGGTGAAGTCGCCCTGAGCGGTCAGCGCGGGATCGGCGTCGAAGAGTACGTCGCGGTAGCCGTCGGCGCGGTCGATGGCGGAAGTCTGGTCGCGGGGGCCCGCGATGTGCGCGACGCGTTCCCGGCCCAGCCCGACGAGGTGGCGTACGGCACTGCGGGCGCCGCCCCGGTTGTCGCAGTCGACGTACGGTACGGCGGCCGCACCGGAGCCGGGGCGGCCGCCGAAGACGGTCGGGACCTTGGCACGGCGGATGAGGGCGGGCAGCCCGTCGTCGTCGTGCAGCGAGAAGGCGAGCGCGCCGTCGACGTGGCCGCCCCCGAGGTAGCGGGCGATGCGGTCGTAGTCGCCCGGCCCTTCCACCCACAGCAGTACCAACTGCGAGTCGTTCGCCGTCAGTTCCCGGCTGATCCCGCGTACCTGCTGCTCGAAGAAGGGGTCCGAGAAGATCCTGAACTCGGGCTCGGCGATGATCACGGCGATCGCGCCGCTCTGCCGGGTGACGAGGGACCTGGCCGCGTGATTCGGGACGTACCCCAGCTCCTCGACCGCCTCCCGCACCTTGTCCGCCAGTGGCCGCCGCACGCCCGCCCCGCCGTTGACGACACGGGAGGCCGTGGCCCGGGAGACCCCGGCACGGGCGGCGACGGCTTCCAGCGTGGGGCGGGACCCAGCGGACTGCTCGGGCAAGACGGGCGCTCCTCGGCGGCTCGGGGAGAGGGCTGCTGGGGCGAGGATATCCGCAGCCAGGACATGGTGAGAGCGCTTTCAGCCCACTCGTACGCACACACCGCCGCCCCCCACCCGAAGGGACGGCGGCGTGGCGTACTGCTGCTCACTCAGTGATGGTCGTGCTCGTGGACCGTGTTCGTCGCGGCGATCTTCTTCCACGACTTGGGCTGCGCGGGCTTCGCGCCTTCACCGGCGTCCGAGCGCGCGATCCGGTACTCGGCCGCCGCCGGGGCACCCGGCTTCGACGGCTGGTACAGCCAGGTGTCGAAGAGTCCGGCGAGCGGCTTGCCCGAGACGTTCTCGGCGTACTTCACGAAGTCACCGACGCTCGCGTTGCCGTGGGCGAACTTGGCCGGCCACCCCTTGAGAATCCTGAAGAAGTCCTCGTCACCGACCTCGTTGCGCAGCGCCTGCACCGCCAGCGCGCCCCGGTCGTACACGGCGATGTGGAACTGGTTGTCCGGCCCCGGGTCGCCCGGCTCGACCGTCCAGAAGGGATCATCGGCCGCCCGCGTCTCGTACACGTAATCGGCCAGCTCCTGCGTCGTGCCCTCACCCTCCTTCTCGGACCAGAGCCACTGGCTGTAACGGGCGAAGCCCTCGTTGATCCAGATGTCCTTCCAGCCCTTGACGGCCACGCTGTCGCCGTACCACTGGTGCGCCAGCTCATGGACGACGACCGAGACGTTGGCGCCGTTGGCGAACTGCCGAGGGCTGTAGAACGGCCGGGTCTGAGTCTCCAGCGCATAACCACTCGCCACGTTCGGGACGTAACCGCCGAGCGCGTTGAAGGGGTAGGGGCCGAAGACCTCGGTCAGGTACTCGGCGACCTCGGTGGTCCGCTCGATGCTGGCGCGCGCCGCCCCGGCGTTGTCGCCGAGGTCCTTGCTGTAGGCGTTGAGCACGGGCAGCCCGTCCGCCGTCTTGTCCGTCGTGATGTCGAACTTGCCGACCGCGAGCGTGGCGAGGTAGCTCGCCTGCGGCTTGTTCGAGCGCCAGTTGTAGCGGGTCCACCCCAGCTTCGAGCTCTGCGACTGGAGTACGCCGTTGCTGATGGCCTGCGTGCCGTCCGGCACCAGGACGGAGACGTCGTACGTCGCCTTGTCCAGCGGGTGGTCGTTGCTCGGGAACCACCACACGGCCGAGTCGGGCTCCTGGGCGGCGACGCCGCCGTCCGGGGTGCGGTGCCAGGCGGTGTAGCCACCGATCTTCAGCTCGGACGGCTTCCCGGCGTACCGGACGACGAGGGAGACGGCCCGGCCCTTCTCCAGGGGGGCCGCGGGAGTGACGACAAGCTCCTGGTCTCCCTCCTTGACGAACTTGGCCTTCTTCCCGTTGACCCGCACTTCGCTCACGCCCAGACCGAAGTCGAGGTTGAAGCGCGAGAGGTTCTGCGTGGTGGTGGCGAGGATGGTCGCCGTACCCTCCAGCAGGTCCGTCGTGGGCCGGTACTTCAGGCGGAGGTCGTAGTGCGACACGTCGTATCCGCCGTTGCCGCTGGCCGGGTAGTAGGTGTCGCCGATGCCCGGAGCGCCCGGGCCGAAAGTTGCGGCCGATGCCGGGATCGCCAGCAGAAGTGAGGCCGCCAGTACGCCAGGGACGAGAATTCTGCGGTGCACGGATACTCCAAGTGGTCAGTCCGAAGGATCTGTTCGCACCCTATTCAGCCCACGCGCCACCAGTCATGTCCATGGTCGCTCCTGTCACACAACTGCCATCTGGCCGACACCGGCCCCACTCCTGCCCTCTTTTGCACAGCAGTTGACCGGAGTACCTTCCAGGCCCATGCCGATATCTGCGCGGGGATCCCGCTCGAAGTGGCGAAGGCTCATACCGGCGGCCACGGCTGCCCTGATGGCGGTCGCGCTGACCCCGGCGGGCGCCCAGGGCGCCGCGCCCAAGGAGAGCAGACCGGTCTACTCCTACGACAACGCGATCCGCGAAGCCGTATGGGTGGACACGCGCATGGACGGCGACGCCGACGGGAAGACCGACCGGGTCGCCGTAGACATCGTCCGCCCCGGGGAACCCGCCCAACAGGGCCGGAAAATCCCCGTCATCATGGACGCCAGCCCGTACTACTCCTGCTGCGGGCGCGGCAACGAGAGCCAGAAGAAGACGTACGACGCGGACGGCGACCCCGTCCAGTTCCCGCTCTACTACGACAACTACTTCGTGCCCCGCGGCTACGCCTTCGTCGCCGTCGACCTCGCCGGAACGAACCGCTCCGACGGCTGCGTGGACGTGGGCGGCCACTCCGACATCCAGTCCGCCAAGGCGGTCGTCGACTGGCTGAACGGCCGCGGCAAGGCGTACACGACCCGCACCGGCTCCGAGCGCACCAAGGCCCGCTGGTCCACCGGAAACACCGGAATGATCGGCAAGAGTTACGACGGCACCATAGCCAACGGCGTAGCGGCGACCGGCGTAGAGGGTCTCAAGACGATCGTCCCGATCGGCGCGATCTCCTCCTGGTACGACTACTACTTCGCCCAGGGCGCCCCCCTCTACGACAGCGGCCCCGACTGGCTGTCCGACTACGTCGAGAGCCCCGACGCCCGCACCCGCTGTCAGGCAGTCCAGAAGCGCCTGGTCGACGAGGCCCCGCGCAACGGCGACTTCACCAGCCTCTGGGCCGAGCGCGACTACGTACCCGACGCGGACAAGGTCGACGCCAGCGTCTTCCTGATCCACGGCATGCAGGACCTCAACGTCCGCGCCAAGCACTTCGGCCAGTGGTGGGACACCCTCGCCGACGCAGGCGTCGACCGCAAGATCTGGCTCTCCCAGACCGGCCACGTCGACCCCTTCGACTTCCGCCGCGCCGACTGGGCCAAGACCCTGCACCGCTGGTTCGACCACGAACTCCTCGGCTACGACAACGGCATCGACCGCGAACCGATGGCCGACATCGAGCGCGCCCCCGACCAGTGGTCCACGGACAAGGTCTGGCCGCCCCGCTCCACGGACGCCACCACCCTGCGCCCCGCCAAGGGCGTCGAGCCCGGCGTCGGCACCCTCTCCCTGAAGCCCGCGGGCCCTCGCGCCACGGAAACCTTCACGGACGACCCCAAGCTCAGCGAGAGCGACTGGGCGGCGCAGATCGACACATCGACCACATCCAAAGCAGGCTTCACCACCAAGCCGCTCACTCGCGACCTGCGCCTGTCCGGCTCCTCCAAGGTGACGATCACCGCGACGCCTTCCACCTCGACCGCGCACCTCTCCGCAGTCCTGGTCGACCTCGGCCCCGACACGATCCGCGACTACACCGCCTCGGGCGAAGGCATCACCACCCTCCCCGCCCGCACCTGCTGGGGACCGAGCACCACAGGTGACAGCTCCTGCTTCAAGGAAACGAAGGCCCGTACCGCCAATGTCGACCACACCGTCTTCAGCCGCGGCTGGGCCGATCTCGGCACCTACGCCGACGCCGGCAAGGGCCGCCCGCTCACCCCGGGGAAGCGGTACACGATCACCCTGGACCTCCACGCGAGCGACCACGTCGTGCCCGCCGGACACCGTCTCGCTCTGATCGTCGGCGGCACGGACGCGGGCCTCATCGACCCGCCCTCGACCACCCCGACCCTCGGCATCGACCTGTCCCGTACGGCCGCGGAACTGCCTGTCGTCGGCGGCGCCAAGGCATTCGCCCGCGCCACCGCCGGCTCGCGCGCCTGGACCGCGTCGGGCGCCCGGCTCGACGGAGTGGCCGAGCCGCGCTCCATCCGCCCGATCCCGGGAGGCACCCGCTGATGTACACGCGTATCCGCGCCATCGCACTCGGCGCCGCCGCAGCGGCCCTCGCCGCATCCTTCACCACGACCACCGCCGCCCAGGCGTCCCCGGCCCCACCCCGTACGGGCTTCGAGGAGACCAACGGCGCCCGCTGGACGACCCAGCCGGAGGAACAGGACTTCCTGACCGAGGTCGACCGGGCCACCAACCGCGTCACGATGTCCACCATCGGTACGACCAATCAGCAGCGCCCCCTCCAACTCGTCCGCATCGCGGCCCAGCGGCACACCAGTACCACCGTCCTCCTGATCTGCTCCCAGCACGGCGACGAACCGTCAGGACGCGAGGCGTGCCTGTCAACCGTCCGGGACCTCGCGTACGCCAAGGACAAGAAGACCCTCGACTTCCTCGCCCGCACCACGGTCCTCGTCGTCCCCACGGCCAACCCCGACGGCCGTGCCGCCGGCACCCGTACCAACTCCGACAACATCGACATCAACCGCGACCACATCGCCCTCAAGAGCGCCGAGGCCCGGGCGACAGCCGCCGTCATCCGCGACCACAAACCCGAAATCGTCTACGACCTGCACGAGTACGGCGCCACCCCGCCGTACTACGACAAGGACCTCCTGGCGCTCTGGCCCCGCAACCTCAACACCCACAACGAGGTGCACGCCGAGGCGCACACCCTCTCCGAGTCCTATGTACGCCCCCACGCCGAGGACGCCGGCTTCAGCAGCGGCATCTACGGCATCTGGACGGACCCGGTGACAAACGAGCCGATCAAGCAGGTGGCGGGCGACGGCCAGGAGCGCATCCTGCGCAACACGGCCGGCATCAAGCACGCAGTGGGCCTTCTGGTGGAAACCCGAGTGGACCCACTGACGCCCGAAGAGCAGAAGAACCCCGCCCTCAACAACAAGCGCCGAGTGGACACCCAACTAAAGGCCCTCAGCGGCGCGTTCACTTTCACGCACGAGCGGCGCGGAAGCATCAAAGCCGCCACCGTTCGCGCACGCGCGCAGGGCTTCGCGGACCGCGGCCCCGTCTACCTCGGCGGCGCGGACAACGACCCGGCCGAACCCACCGAGACGATCCAGAATCCGCCCTGCGGCTACCACCTCTCCCCGGCTCAGTACGCACAAGTGGGAGACGAGCTGGCCCTCCACGGCATCGTCACTCACCCCCATGCCAAGGGCGCGTACGTACCGCTCCGTCAGTCCGGGCGAAACCTGGCCGTCCTCCTGCTCGACGACCGTGCGGCGTACCACCTCACACCCGGTAGGCCCGACACCACCTGTTAGACAGTTGAGACGTGCAACACATGTGGTAGGGGGTACGGGAGAGCGAAACCGAGCTCAGTGATTCCCGAAAGGTGCCGCCTGTGTCGCACGAACAGAAACCGGCTCAACGGCTTCGGCTGCCGGTGAGGGCGGCTCTCCCGGGCCGCCACCCGCACGAGGACGAGACGCCCCGGACCGACCGGGTGGTGTTCGGCGTGACGGCCGTGCTCACCCTGGCCTTCGTGCTCTGGGGCTCCGTCTTCACCAAGGCGCTGGAGAGCGTCTCCGACAAGATGCTGAGCGGCCTGATGCACAACGGCGGCTGGGCCTTCGTCCTGGCCGCCTCCGGGTTCGTCGTCTTCGCTCTCTGGCTGGCCATCAGCCGTTACGGCAGAATCCCGCTCGGCCAGGAGCACGAGGGGCCCGAGTTCCGCACCGTGTCCTGGGTCGCGATGATGTTCAGCGCCGGCATGGGCATCGGCCTGATGTTCTACGGCGTCAGCGAGCCGCTCGCGCACTACATCACCCCGCCGCCCGGCACCGATCCCGCCGACTCGGCGGACGCCATGCAGACGGCCCTGGCCACCACACTCTTCCACTGGACCCTCCACCCCTGGGCGATCTACGCGGTGGTCGGCCTCGCCATCGCGTACAGCACCTTCCGGCGCCGCAGGCGGCAGACCATCAGCGCCGTCTTCGAGCCGCTGATCGGCAAGAAGCGCGCCGACGGCACCCCCGGCCGGGTGATCGACATCCTCGCGATCTTCGCCACCCTCTTCGGCTCCGCAACCTCCCTCGGCCTGGGCGCCCTGCAGATCGGCAGCGGATTCCGTGAACTGGGCTGGATGGAGAAAGCAGGCACCGGACTCCTGATCTCCATCATCGGAGTCCTCACAGCCGCGTTCGTCTTCTCAGCCGTTTCCGGCGTGGAGAAGGGCATCCAGTGGCTGTCCAACACCAACATGGTCCTGGCCATCATCCTGGCGGCCTTCGTCTTCATCGCGGGCCCGACCATCCTGATCCTCGACCTCCTCCCCACCTCCCTCGCCGCCTACATCGACCAAATCCCACAACTGGCAGGCCGTACCGAGGCGGCGACGGGCGGCGGCGAAGTTTCCGACTGGCTGAGCAGCTGGACGGTCTTCTACTGGGCGTGGTGGATCTCCTGGACGCCGTTCGTCGGCATGTTCATCGCGCGCATCAGCCGCGGCCGGACGATCCGTCAGTTCGTCGGTGGCGTCATCCTCGTTCCCAGCACCGTCAGCCTGGTCTGGTTCGCCATCTTCGGCGGTACGGCGATGAAGCTCCAGGAGCGCAACCAGGTCGGTGACGAGTCGACGCCCGAGGGCCAGCTCTTCGGCGTACTCCAGCAGTACCCCATCGCCAGCGTGATGAGCCTCCTGGTCATGATCCTGGTCGCCATCTTCTTCGTCTCCGGGGCGGACGCCGCCTCGATCGTCATGGGCACGCTCTCCCAGCGCGGCACCTTCGAACCGGCCAGGTTCGTAGTCATCTTCTGGGGCGTGGTCACCGGCGCCGTGGCCGCGGTGATGCTGCTCGTCGGCGACGGAAAGGGTGACGTGCTGGCCGGCCTCCAGAACCTCACCATCCTGGTCGCGGCTCCCTTCGTCCTCGTCATGGTGGGCATGTGCCTCGCGCTCATGCGCGACCTGCGCCAGGACCCGCTGATCGTCCGCGGTGAGATCGCCGAGGAGGCCGTGGAGAGCGCGGTGATCGCGGGCCACGAGAAGTACGCCGGCGAATTCGAGATCCGCATCGGCCCGGGCCCGGAGGCCACCCCCGGTGAGGGAGACGAGCGCAAGAAAAACCCCTGACGCCCCGCCGACCCCTGCCAGAACGCGCCCCCCTGCGACTCACGGTGCCGGGAGGGGACGTGCCGGGGCGCTCCCCGCAGGGTGTCGAACGCAACCACCCCGACGAAACCCCAGTACCCGAACGTTCGGCACCCGAGGAGACGCCCCGGCGCGGCACCGACCCCGCGCCGGGCCCCCACGCCGGCCCTCCCGCCAACCGATCCGCGCTGCCGTGCTCACATCACGTCGTAGCTGGGGATACTCAGGACATGTCTGCCGACTACGCGACTTTCGGGCTGGCCCCGGCCATGCGGGCCGGTGGTGTCCTCGTCAACGGGGACTACCAAGTGCACCGCGACTTCATGGACTTCCTCATCGACGGCCGCCCGCTGCTGCACCAGCTCTCCGACCTGGACGCGGTGTCACCTCTGGCCGCCGACGTACCGCCCGCCATTTTCACGGCCCAGGTACGCAGCCTGCTCCTGGAAGCGGACGCGCCCCTCCCGGAGAGCCGGTACGTCATCTACGGCTGCCCCGAGTGCGAAAGCCTGGAGTGCGGCGCGGTCACCGCCGTGATCGAGCGGGCGGGGGACGACTTCGTCTGGCGGGACTTCGCCTGGCAGACGTCCGAGACCGCCGACCTGGACCTGAACGGCTACCAAGGGATAGGCCCGTTCCGCTTCAGAGGCCCCCAGTACCGCACGGCACTGGAGCAACTGCTGGCAGCCGACGACGAGGAAGCACCACCCCGCCGCCGAGTCCTCCTCATCGGCGCGCGCGTCGACGTACTGGCGAAACTGGCCGCCGCCCTGCGCACGATCAACATCGGCGCGGACATCACCGGCGACGCGGCGGACGTACCGTCCGAAGAGCTGCGGGCGTACGGAGCCGTGGCCTACGGCAGGGCGGTGGACGAGCGTGTGCGCGCCGCCACGCAGGCCGCTTTCGAGCGGGCGGGCGCCGATGTGGCCTACGTGGACGGCCTGGCCCCGGTCATTCCTCTGCTCGTAGCTCAAATAGAGGCCGCCCTGGACCGCAGCCCACCGGAGCAGCGCCGCCTCACGCAGCTGGTGGCGGTGGAGGGCGAAGCGGGAGTGGAGGTGACGTCCACCTGCCGGGTACAGCTGATCGCGTACCGCCTGGACCGGCTGTACCGGACGCACACCCACGAGGTCTTCGACGGCGTACTGGAACCGGGGAAGCACCGGATCCCGCTGGACGCCCGGGCGACGAAGGGCCAGTCCTTCATCGTGGCACGCACGGTAGGGGCGGTACTGGTGACCCCGATGATCCGCTGACCGCACACCCACGCCCCACACAGCTGCCGCTCACCCCGCCGCGGGCGCTCGGTAGGATTCGTGTCCTGATGACTGCAACTCTCGTCGCCAAAGATCTCGCCGCAGGCCACGGCGACCGCTCCCTCTTCTCCGGGCTCGACCTCGTGGTCGCTCCCGGCGACGTGATCGGCCTCGTCGGCGTGAACGGCGCGGGCAAGTCCACGCTGCTGCGCCTGCTCGCCGGACTCGACACCCCCGAGGAGGGCGAGCTGCGGCTCTCGCCGCCCACCGCGACCGTCGGCCACCTCCCGCAGGAGCCGGAGCGCCGCGAAGGCGAGACGGTACGGGCCTTCCTGGCCCGGCGTACCGGAGTGGCCGCCGCCCAGACCGCCCTCGACGAGGCCACGCAGGCGCTCGTCGACGGGACCCCGGGCGCGGACGACGCGTACTCGAACAGCCTCGACCGCTGGCTCGACCTGGGCGGCGCGGACCTCGACGAGCGCGCAGAGGAGGTCGCGGCGTCCCTGGGCCTCACCGTCGGCCTCGACCAGCCGATGACAGCCCTCTCCGGCGGCCAGGCCGCCCGCGCCGGCCTCGCCTCGCTCCTCCTGTCCCGGTACGACGTCTTCCTCCTGGACGAGCCCACGAACGACCTGGACATGGACGGCCTGGAGCGCCTGGAGCGCTTCGTCTCCGGCCTCCGCTCAGGCACCGTCGTCATCAGCCACGACCGCGAGTTCCTCACCCGCACGGTCACCAAGGTCCTGGAGCTGGACCTCGCCCAGCAGCAGATCAAGCTGTACGGCGGCGGCTACGCGGCGTACCTGGAGGAGCGCGAGACCGCGCGCCGCCATGCCCGTGAGGACTTCGACGAGTACGCCGACAAGAAGTCCGCACTCGAAGGCCGCGCCCAGATGCAGCGCGGCTGGATGGACAAGGGCGTCAGGAACGCCCGCCGCAAGTCCACCGACAGCGACAAGCTCGGCCGCAACCTCCGCAGCGAGGCGAGCGAGAAGCAGGCGGCCAAGGCACGCCAGACGCAGCGCATGATCGAGCGCCTCGACGTCGTCGACGAGCCCCGCAAGGAGTGGGAGCTGCGCATGGAGATCGCGACGGCCCCGCGCTCCGGGGCGGTAGTGGCCACACTGCGCGACGCAACGGTCCGACGCGGCGACTTCGGCTTCGGCCCGGCGACGCTCCAGATCGACTGGGCCGACCGCGTGGCGATCACCGGGGCCAACGGCGCGGGCAAGTCCACGCTGCTCGCCGCCCTCCTCGGCCGCCTCCCGCTGGACGGGGGCCACGCGGCGCTCGGCCCGGGTGTGGTCGTCGGCGAGGTCGACCAGGCGCGGGGCCTGTTCTACGGCTCCGAGTCGCTCCTCGATGCCTTCTGCGCGGCGGTCCCCGACACGGAACCGGCGGAAGTACGCACGCTCCTGGCCAAGTTCGGCCTGCGCGCCGAGCACGTACTGCGCCCCGCCACCACGCTCTCACCGGGGGAGCGGACCCGCGCCGCGCTCGCGCTGCTCCAGGGCAGGGGCGTAAACCTGCTGGTCCTCGACGAGCCGACGAACCACCTGGACCTGACGGCGATCGAGCAGCTGGAGTCGGCACTGGACTCGTACGAGGGCACACTGCTGCTGGTCACCCACGACCGCCGCATGCTGGACGCGGTCCGTACGACCCGCCGCATCGAGGTCACGGACGGCAAGGTAACCGAACTCTGACGCACCCGGGCCGGCCGCACCCGACGTGGCCCGGGCAAGCCGCGCCTGAGGCGGCGCGGGCAAGCAGCGGCTCTGACGCCGGCCGCCCAAGCCACGGCTCTGACAACGTCCCCGGGCGCCGGCCACCGGCTCCCGGGGCGCTCTTCGGCCGTGTTCTCGTATAGCTGCCGCCACCCGTCATGTAGCGGAGCGTGACTGACTTCCGAGATCTGTAGTGGGGGCATGCAGGTTGACGCGGTTCTCGTACTCGTGGCGGGCCTTGCGCTGGTGCCGGGACCGCCGCAGCGCCGCTGAGGGCCTGGCAGAGGTCGAGGAGTCGGCGGTGGATCGCGGGCACAGCGGTGATGCGCAAGGTGTAGCCCTGGCCGCGCCGTACGGTCACGCCCTGGTCGAGCACGGTGCGCTCGGCGGGCGCCAGATCAGTGGCGCGGAGGAAGTCGGCGACCTTGCCCGGCATGTCGAGGACCACCGACAGCTCCGGGGTCGGGGCGCCCGTGTCGCCGACTGTGTACTCGGGCAGCAGGTCCGCGACGGCGGTGCGGATGGCGCCGCGGCTGACGTTGTGATCGCGAGCGAGGGCGGCGATGGACCCTCCTTCCAGGTACGCGGCGCGCACGGCGTCGGCCTTCCCGGCCGAGACGGCCGGGCGGCGCCCGCCCTTGTTCCCCTTCGCCTCGGCAGCCCGTAGTCCGTCGTACGTCAGCTCGCGCTGGAGTTCGCCGGCAGCAGCGAGGGTCTGCACCATGAACTTCACGGTGGACAACAACTCTCCGGTGCGCGGGTGGCGGGCGGTGAGGTCCATGGCGGAGAACGCGCCGTCGTGGATGCGCAGGGCGAGGCGGCCCTGGTGCAGGACGTCGAGCACGTCGAGGATGTGCTGGGTGCCGCGTACGAGGCGGAACATCTCGGAGATGTGCACGGTGTCGCCCGGCCGCACGTACGTCAGCAGGTCGCCGGGCGCTCCAGCGGATGAAGGCGGCTGGAGGTGCCGCCCTCTTCCTCAAAGACCACCGGCTCCTCGATGTCGGCCTCGTCCAGGACGAGGTTCTGACGGTCGGTCGACTGCTGGGCGGTCGACACCCGCTTGTAAACCAGGTTGACCACTCTCTTCCTCGTTCTGTCGGCACATCGGACCCGAGGTGTCATCAAACCCTGTCGCCAGCCGTCATCGGATCTGATTGGATCCGCGCCTTCGTGAGGCCCCGGAATGTACGGGTTCATTGGACACCTGCGGCACCTGTCGTCATTCGTACGTTTGCGAGTCGGTGGCGGCTGCGGTAGGCCATGGGGTTCAGGATTTCATCGCGGGTGATTTGTAGACGGTGGGGACGCGGAAGCCTGCGAGCCAGCCGGTCAGTCGCTCCGTCTCTGTGGGCAACCGACGGAATTCGTTGACCAGTCGTAACGTGGCTTCCGCCGGGTTGGATTCCCGCGCAGGAGTGCCCACGTTCCCGCCCCTGAGCGTCGGCGCTGACGCGAACGCACGCATCACCGATGAGGCACGCCGAACCGACTGTTGTTTCGTCACCTGGGGCGGCCCATTTCGTCGGTAACCCCAGGTGGCGGGCCTCCCACAATCCTATGTGTCACACCTCAGTGGCAGACTGCGGCACAACGAAGCTTCGGAAGGGCAGGGCGTTGCGGCAGGGGTCACCCGTCGAGCGCCACTGCTCGGGGGTGGCTGGTGCCACGGGGGGGAGATGGGCGGCTGTGATCTTCGACAGTCTTGATGTGTCGTACGGCGACATGTGGGGTTCCTATCGGGGAATGACCCATCCGGACCCGATGTCGCGCGCGGTCGCGGCACGCAGACATGCTGCCGGGATGGATTACGCGGTTCTGCTGTCCGCGCGGGAGCGACCGCTGGCACTGGTCGAATACTGGCCGCGGCGGATGTGGCGTGTGTATCTGTTCGACGACAGGTCCTGGCGCATGCAGATGATCGACCTCAAGCCGCACAGCACGGGGATGTTGTTGGCTCACCGGAACACCCGATGGCAGTTCTCCAACGAGCAGGAGTACTCGTCCTCGAAGTGGGATGTGCAGGAGACCACGACCGTCTCGGCCGACGGGCAGGTCGAGGTGAGGTCCGAGTTCGCCGGGCCGAGAGGAGCGTCGACGGAGCCACTGCACGCTCGAGCATCCGGCCCGTCGAGCGTCCCCGTGCGGCGGTTCCCGGCGCCCGTCGAAAGCTTCCTCTGCCCCGTACCGGAATTCGGCGACTGGCAGGTGTTCGCGCCGTTCCTCGCCCAGCAGTGCCACGAGCCCGCCACGACCGTCGTCCTGAGCGACGTGTCGGTGGACGAAGGAGCGGGACCGCTGCGCGCCACCGGAATTGAGCAAATGTTCAGTCCGGGCGCGTGCGACACTCCGGATGGGCCGGCCGTCGTCGAGCCCGTTGACGCCGGCCTGCTGCGGATCACGTCAGGGCAGCTGGCGGTCTCGGACCCCGGCTGGATCGGAGAGACCCCGCGGACCGTCGCTGTGCCACCGGGCGAGTTCCCGGTCACGCTGTCGCTTTTGCGCACGACCCGCGGGGCCGGTGTCGCCGCGGCCAGGGTGACGTTCCTGGACATCCCGCCCCGCGAGTGGGAAATGGCCCTCCGGCCCGACGAGGACCTCGGGCTGCTCGGCGAGGGCCAGTTCTACGGGGTTGGCGTGGATACCGGCACAGCGGCATTCATGGATGTGACTCGGACGGTGATCGAAGACCAGCTGGACGAGGACCTGTTCATACCCCTCGACAGCCATTTCACCGTCGAACTGCCCAGCACGGAGCCCGAGCCGAACCTCATCGCCTTCCGTGCCGGCCAGGGCGACGGGGCCTACCCCGTCTGGATCGGCCGCACCGATGACGGACAGGTTGGTAGCGTCGTCGTCGACTTCCAGCTCCATTCCGCCGACGGGGGAGAGTAAGGAGCCGCCGACCATCGGCGCGAGGCCGCACTGCCCGAGAGCCGGGCAAGCACGTCATCGACTTCGACCTGATCGAGTCCCAGTTCCGCCACCTGATGCGCGTGGCCGTCTCCGTACGCGAGGGCACCATCTCCTCCTCCACACTGCTCAAGCGCCTGCGCTCCGGGTCGCGAAAGTACGCCACCTACGCCGCCTTCCGCGAGGTCGGCCGGGTGATCCGCACCGTGCAGCTGCTGCGCTACCTCTCCGACGCGCCGCTTCGCCGGCGGGTGACGGCGGCGACCAACAAGGTGGAGTCGTTCAACCGGTTCTCCCAGTGGATTGGCTTCGGCAACCGCGGCGTCATCGCCGACAACGACCCCATCGAGCAGGAGAAGGCGATGAAGTTCAACGCGCTGCTCACGAACGCGGTGATCTTCCACAACGCCCTGGACATCGCGGAGATCGTGCGGCAGCTGCTGGAGGAGGGCTGGGAGATCGACCCGGAGGACCTGGCGCACATCTCGCCGTACCTGACCCAACACATCAACCGGTTCGGCGAGTACAGCACCCACGAACTCGGCATCCAGCCCGAGGCGTACGACCCGAAACTCGACGTCGACTTCACCCCGCTGCGCGAGCAGGACCTGACCCCCGTCGGCCTCGGCCAGGCCGCTTGAACCGTGAGGTGAACTAGCTGGTGACACCCTTCACGGGAGCGGGCCGGTATACCCCAGAATCCTGCTGAGAGGGTCAGCCTCCAACACCGTGGCCTGGGCAGGTGATCCGATAGCGCTGCCGTGGGGACGGGGTTTGTGACGGTTCTCGTGAGCCCTCGCCGTATTTCAGAGGGATACCCGCGCTGTTCTGCCAGCGGCAGAACACCAGCCGGACCGGGCCCGACGATCACTACAGTCCAGTCTCATGACGACGATTACGACGCGTACGGTCGAGTATCCGGCCGACGGTTTGACGATGATCGGGCACCTCGCGCTCCCAGCCGGTGTCGACCGCCGGCCCGCGGTGCTGCTCGGACCAGAGGGCATGGGGCTCAGCGACGTCGAGCGCCACCGGGCCGATGCTCTCGCCGAACTGGGATATATAGCGCTGGCCTTCGACCTTCACGGCGGGCGCTATTTGGGCGACCCCGAGGAGATGCTGGCCCGTTGCCTGCCGCTGCTCGCTGATCCCGACCGGATGCGGGGCATCGGCCATGCGGCGCTCGACGTGTTGCACACCGAACCGCGGACAGACCCCGACCGGATCGCCGCCGTCGGCTACGGCACCGGGGGCGCCGTCGGGCTGGAACTCGGGCGCGGCGGCGTCAGCCTGCGCGCGATCGGGACAGTCAACGCACTGACCACGGGCCGACCGGGTGAGGCGGCGCGCATTCGTTGCCCGGTGTGGGCCGGGGTCGGGTCGGAAGACCCGATCATGCCGCCCGCGCAACGGAACGCGTTCACCGCTGAGATGCAGGCCGCGGGCGTCGACTGGCGCCTCGCGGTCTACGGCGGCGCCTTGCACGCCTTCCACCACCCGCCGGTCGGCCACCCTGTGGTCCCCGGCGTCGGCTACCACCCACGGCACGCGCAGCGAGCCTGGCGCGACGTCGTCGACCTGCTCGCCGAGTGCCTGCCCATGACGGAGGACCTTGGGGCATGACCCAGGTAAGCATGCTCGGGTGTGAGTAGTTGCGGTACAGAAAGTGCCGTTGAGATCGATCATGGTCGGCTAGCACAGGGGGTGCGGGTGCCGTTGGGGTTCGTGGAAAGGTCACCGGGCGGCTGTTGGCGCTGGCTACGGTCCGCCTCGTGCCGGTGGAATTTCTGACTGACGAGCAGGCCGAGGCGTACGGGACGTTCACCCAGGTGCCCACGCGCCCGGAGCTGGAGCGGTTCTTCTTCCTCGATGACGACGACCGTGACCTGATCGCGCTGCGGCGCACGGACGCCCACCGGCTGGGCATGGCGGTGCAGATCTGCACCGTCCGCTACATCGGCCGGTTTCTGGCCGATGATCCGCTGGCGGTGCCGTGGGAGGTCGTGGAGTACCTGGCCGGGCAGCTCGGCATCGAGGACGCGTCGTGCGTGAAGCGGTATCCCGAGCGGCGCAGGACGCCGTACGAGCACGCGGAGGAGATTCAGGAGCGGTTCAGGTACCGCGACTTCGCCGACCGGCGGTGGGGGCGGGAGTTCCGCGGGTTCCTGTACGGGCGGGCGTGGACACACGCGGAAGGTCCGGTGGCCCTCTTCAATCATGCGGTGACATGGTTGCGGAAGAACCGGGTGCTGCTGCCGGGGGTGTCGGTGCTGGCCCGGCAGGTGTCGGAGGCCGTACGGCGGCCGAGCGGCGGCTGTACGAGGCGGTGGCGCGTGCCGCGCACCGGGCCGATCCCGCGCTCGCGCCGGCGCTGGCCCAGCTGCTGGCAGTGCCGGAGGGCAAGCGGGTCTCGGAGCTGGAGCGGCTGCGCACGCCGCCGGTGAAGTCGACGGGCACCGCGATGGTCCGCGCGATGGAGCGGGTGGAGGAGATCTCCGCGTTCGCGCTGGGCCGGGTGAATCTGTTCCGGGTGCCGGTGAACCGGTTGTCCACGCTGGCCCGGTACGGGCAGCTGAGCAAGGCGCAGACGATCGAGCGGGCACCGGAGCCGCGGCGCACGGCGCTGTTGACGGCGGTGGTGCGGCAGCTGGAGGCGCAGGCGGTCGACGACGCGCTGGATCTGTTCGCGGTGCTGATGGCGAACCGGCTGATCAGCCCCGCGCGTCGGGCCTCGGAGCGCGAGCGCCTGGCAATGCTGCCGCAGATGGAGAAGGCCGCGCGCATCCTGGCGAAGGCTTCGAAGATCCTCGCCGAGGAACTGGACCTGCTTGCCGAGCATGACGCGGTCCTGGACGTCGCGGCGCTGTGGGGGCGGCGGTGGAGGAGGCTGTGCCGCGTACGGCGGTGGCCGGCGCGGTCGCGACGGTGGAGGCTCTGGTGCCCGAGGACGACGGGACGGCCGAGGCGGCGATGCGCGAGACCTGGGCCGCTACCTGTCAACATCACGACCAGCGGACCGGGCCGGGCCTGCGCCCCTTCCGGGACCCCGATGCCGCCGAGGACGGGGAGGCCGGGGAGGGCTGAGGGCCCAGGTCCCGGCCGACGTGCCGGCCGGGACCTGGGGGTGGCTCAGTCGGCCTGGTTGTCGGCCTGCTTGGGCAGGCAGAACATCAGGGCCCACATCAGGGCGAGGAGGCCGCCGACCCACCACAGCACGGTGACGAACGCGTCGCGGTTGACCGCGCCGTCGGGAGAGCCGCCGGTGATGGCGAAGAACACCACGGCGGTGAGCGCGGTGCCCAGCGCGATGCCCAGGTGAATGGCGGTGTTGAACAAGCCCGAGGCCGAGCCTGCGTCCTCGTGCGGGACCCTGGCGAGCGACAAATCGGCGAGCGGGCCGGAGACCATGCCCAGGCCGAAGCCGATCAGCACCACCGGAGCGGTCATCGCCAGCAGGGTCAGGTCGGCCTGGTGGCTGCCGATCTGGAGCCCGTAGGTGACCATCGCAGCGGTCGCGATGAGGGCTCCGGCCTGCGGCAGACGGCGGGCGAAACGTCCGGCGGTCTTCGCCGCGATCGTCGCGCCGCCCAGTTCTCCCACGGAGAGCAGCACGAAGGCCACGGCCGCCTCAAGCGGGCTCAAGCCCAGCCCGCGCTGCAGGTACAGCGTCCAGGTCATGAAGAACAGGCCGCACAGCAGGCCGTGCAGCAGGTCCGCGGCCATGCCCCCGGAGAACTGCCTGACCCGGAAGAGGGACAGGGTCACCAGCGGGGCGTTGTCCTGCCTGCGCCGCTGGTGGCGCAGGAAGACACCAAGGACCAGGACGCCGGCGGCGAGCATGACGAAGCACCACAGCGGCCATCCGTGGGCGTGGCCCTCGGTGAGCGGGAAGAGGATCAGGACGATGGCCAGGCCGGACAGCAGCATGCCGACCAGGTCGAGCCGGTCGGCTTTGCGGACGGTCGATTCGGGGATGAATGTGGGTCCGAGGAGGAGTACGGCCAGCCCGACGGGCACGTTGACCAGGAAGATCGGCCGCCAGGACAGCCCGAACAGGTCGGCCTGGGTGAGCACGCCGCCCAGGACCGGGCCCAGGACGTTGGCGATGGCCAGGACGGCCCCGTACAGGCCGAATGCCTTGCTGCGGTTCTGGCCTTCGAAGGTGACGTGCATGGTCGCCAGGACCTGCGGGATCATCACGGCCACGCCGACGCCCTGGAGCAGACGGGCGACGATCAGCACGCCCGGGCCGGTGGCCAGACCGCACAGCAGCGAGGCGGCGGTGAACACGACGGTGCCGATGAGCAGGATCCTGCGGCGGCCGTAGATGTCACCGAGCCGTCCGCCGGTGATCAGCCCGACGGCGACGGGCAGGGAATACGCGGTGGTCAGCCACTGCACCGCGACCGGTCCGGCGCCGGTCGACTCCTGGATCGCGGGCAGGGCGGTCAGGACGACCGACTGGTCGAGCATGTTCATCAGCTCGGCGGTCAGCAGCACCAGGAGGGCGATCCAGACCCCCATGGCCATTTTCGAGGGTCCAGGTGATGGGTGGGTCGGGGTCTGGGTGGTGGTGTGCCCTGGCTCGTTGCCGAGCGCGGAGGAAGACAAAACGGGAACTCCTGATCCAAAGGAATCGGGGAGCCCTGCCGACAGCCGCACCGGGGCCGGAAAACACGGAACCCGGGGCAGACGGCAGAGTTGCACCCGGGAAGGAAAACTGCGGGGATGGGTGACGCAACTCAGGCCAGCGCGACGTCCGCCCCCGGACACGTGCGACACAACAGCACGCGGGGAACACGGACGACTACATGGCCTGGTTAATAAGACGTCACCCCAAGATCGACACAGAAGGAACAGGAAGTCCGGTCACTGCCACCGAAACCTCGGCACAGGAACTCGAACACACTACAACACCCCCATGCCACGCCGCACACCAGAACGGACCCGCCCCCTGCCCGGCCGCAACGCTCAGCCTCCACTGTCAGAAGCGGTCCTCTGCCCGAGCAAGATCAAAAAGAGTCGGGCAAAGGCCATCAAGAAGCGGATCGACTCTCAGAACCCGTTCGCACGCAAAGGTGTCAGGAGGAGGGTTCTGAGACTTGCGTTGTGCGAGAATCCGGGTCCATGACGGCCCCTCAAGAACCTTCCACCGGACCTGAGTCCGAAGCCGATCTCATCGAGCGCCATCCGTGCCCGAAGTGCAAGGCCGCCCCCGGCTCACCGTGCCGCTCGCGCAGCGGGGCAGTCACGAGCGCCTACCACACCGGCCGCTTCACCAAGGTGCCGAAGCTGGCGAAGGAACTGCGGGTGCCGACCCCGGTCAACCGAGGGCCGGGGCAGCCCTGGCGGCCCGGCAAGTCGGTGCCCGCCGCCGTCGATCCCAGTCTGCCGAGCGCGGACATCCGCATCGGCTACGCCCGTTGCTCGCACCTCAGCCAGGAGCTCGACTCACAGCTGGACGCGCTCGCCAAGCACGGCATCAGCAGGGACAAGATTTTCAGCGAGAAGATCAGCACCCGGATCAAGGTCCGCCCGCAGTTCGAGGAAGCGCTGAGGACCGCCCGGGAGGTCAAGGCGCATGCCCCGCACTGCCGGGTCATCTTCACCGTGTTCGAGATGAAGAGACTCGGACGGGACGCGGCAGAGCTCACCGCCCTCGCGGACCATCTGACCGAGCACGGCCTGGTGCTGGAGATGCTCGCCGGGCCGCTGCCCGGCATCTACGACCCCACCGGCCCCGGCAAGCTGCTGTTCGGCTTCTTCGCCGCTATGGCGGAGACGGAGCGGGAGAACATCCGCGAATCGACGCTGGAAGGGCTGGAGACCGCGGCCCGCAAGGGCAAGTACGGCGGCCGGCCCCCGGTCATCACCGACGACATGCTGCACACCGTGCTGCGGCGCAAGGCGCTCGGCGAGTCCGTCGAGCAGATCCAGCCCGACCTGATCATCCCCACCGGCAAGCGCAAGGGACAGAACCCCTCGGTCGCGAGCATCTACCGGGCGCTCGCCGAGCACGAGAAGACCCAGGCGTATCCGGAGGCAGTCGAGTCGGCACACGCCGACTTCGCCGCCCTTCAGCAGCGTGGCCGCAGCCCCGCGTAGTTACTCAGCGCTACATGACGGGTGGCGGCAGCTATACGAGAACACGGCCTCTTCGGGCGTGTCCTCCCTAGTCGTACGGGCGCACATTCGCCTCCCCGGCCAACCCCAGCCCGTCCGGCGTTTGAGGACCGGGGCCCGGGGTGGAGCCCCGGTTGCGGGAAGGGGCGGGCAGGGGAAAGCCCCGCGCAGCGGAACCCGCCCCGTACCCGCCCGCACCGACCCCGTCAGCCCCGCTTCGGGTCCGTAAGCCCCGCCCGCCGCAACGCATCCGCCATCGCACTGTTGGCCGGCGCAGGCGCCTGCCGAGAAGCACCGCCGCCACGACGCTCGCCGCCACCGCCGCCACGACGCTCGCCGGCAGCACCGCCACCGCCACCACGACGCTCGCCGCCACCCTGCCGCTGCGCAGGCGCACGGCCGCCCGAGCCCCCGCCCCGCTCCCGCTTCCCCTCGCCGGGAGGCGACACCGCCTCGTCATCCAGCCGCAGCGTCAACGAGATCCGCTTACGCGGAATGTCGACGTCCATGACCTTGACCTTCACCACGTCACCCGGCTTCACCACGTCCCGCGGGTCCTTGACGAACGTCTTCGACAGCGCCGACACATGCACGAGCCCGTCCTGATGGACACCCACGTCCACGAACGCCCCGAACGCGGCGACGTTCGTCACCACGCCCTCCAGGACCATCCCCGCCGCCAGGTCCCCGATCTTCTCGACGCCTTCCTTGAAGGTGGCTGTCTTAAAAGCGGGCCGGGGATCGCGCCCCGGCTTCTCCAGCTCCCTCAGAATGTCCGACACCGTCGGCAGCCCGAACTTCTCGTTCACGAAGTCACCGGCCCGCAGCGACCGCAGCACAGCCGTGTTCCCGATGAGCGTCCCGACCCCGCTCCCCGCCGTCTTCACCATCGCCCGCACCACCGGATACGCCTCGGGGTGCACACTCGACGCGTCCAGCGGATCCTCGCCGCCCTGGATACGAAGGAAGCCCGCACACTGCTCGTACGCCTTCGGACCGAGCCGCGCCACATCCTTCAGCCCCTTCCGGGACCGGAACGGACCATTCGCATCCCGGTGCGCGACGATGTTTTCGGCGAGCCCGGATCCAATACCCGACACCCGCGAAAGCAGCGGCGCGGAAGCGGTGTTGACGTCGACGCCCACACCATTGACACAGTCCTCGACCACCGCGTCCAGCGAGCGCGAGAGCTTCACTTCCGCCAGATCGTGCTGGTACTGCCCGACCCCGATCGACTTCGGATCGATCTTTACCAGCTCCGCGAGCGGGTCCTGGAGCCGCCGCGCGATCGACACCGCGCCGCGCAGCGACACATCCATGTCCGGAAGCTCCTGGGAAGCGAAAGCGGAGGCCGAGTACACGGACGCACCCGCCTCGGAGACCATCACCTTCGTCAGCTTCAGCTCGGGATGCTTGTCGCACAGCTCACCGGCGAGCTTGTCGGTCTCGCGGGACGCCGTGCCGTTGCCAATGGCGATGAGCTCGACATCGTGCTCCTTGGCGAGCCGCGCCAGCGTCGCCAGCGACTCGTCCCACTTGTTCCGGGGCACATGGGGGTAGATCACATCGGTCGCGACGACCTTGCCGGTCGCGTCCACCACAGCGACCTTCACGCCCGTACGGAAACCGGGGTCGAGCCCGAGTGTCGCCCGCGTCCCGGCCGGCGCGGCAAGCAGCAGATCGCGCAGGTTGGCGGCGAAGACGCGTACCGCCTCGTCCTCCGCCCCGGTGCGCAGCCGCAGCCGCAGATCGATCCCGAGGTGCACGAGAATCCTGGTCCGCCAAGCCCAGCGCACCGTGTCGCCCAGCCACTTGTCACCGGGGCGGCCCTGCTGGGAGATCCCGAACCGACGGGCGACCATGCTCTCGTACGAAGAAGGCCCGGCCGCCTCCGAAGCCTCCTCCGGCTCCAGCACCAGATCCAGTACGTCTTCCTTCTCGCCCCGCAGCATGGCGAGCACCCGGTGCGAGGGAAGCGCGGTGAAGGCCTCGGCGAAATCGAAGTAGTCGGCGAACTTCGCGCCGGCCTCCTCCTTCCCTTCCCGTACCTTCGCGACGAGCCGCCCGCGGGACCACATGCGCTCGCGCAGCTCACCGATCAGATCGGCGTCCTCCGAGAAGCTCTCGGTCAGGATCGACCGCGCACCGTCCAGAGCGGCCTGGGCATCGCCCACCCCCTTCTCCGCGTCCACGAACGCGGCGGCGGCCGCGAGCGGCTCCACCGAAGGGTCGGCCAGCAGCCCCTGGGCCAGCGGTTCGAGTCCCGCCTCGCGCGCGATCTGCGCCTTCGTGCGGCGCTTGGGCTTGAACGGCAGGTAGATGTCTTCCAGCCGGGCCTTGGTGTCGGCGGCCCGGATCCGCGCCTCAAGGGCGTCGTCCAGCTTGCCCTGTTCGCGTACGGACTCCAGGATCGCGGTCCGCCGCTCCTCCAGCTCGCGCAGATACCGCAGCCGCTCCTCGAGCGTGCGCAGCTGCGCGTCGTCGAGCATCTCGGTCGCTTCCTTGCGGTAGCGAGCGATGAACGGCACGGTCGAGCCGCCGTCGAGCAATTCGACGGCGGCTCGGACCTGCCGTTCCTTTACGCCGAGCTCCTCGGCGATCCTGCCTTCGATGGACGTCGTCACGATGTTCCCGACTCGCCTTCTCCTGCGGGCTGTGCTTGAGCCTGCATTGTGCAGGGTCGTCGGGTCCCGTGTCGCGCGCGCCCCGGCCGGTCCCTCAGGCGCGGCGCGTGCGTCCACCGCCGCGGGACGCGGTGCTGGACGCGCCTCCGAAGAGCTTGGCGACCAGCCGGAAGGGAAGGGTCACCACTGTCGCGATGGCCGAGCCGATCATCCGGAGTCCATCTGCAATCGCACGCAACACGTTGTACCTCCTGCTGTCTCGGTGCCCGACACACATCTCGTTGTCCGACACAGCTCGGGTGTCCGTCATCGCGCGGCGCAAACGCCCTGCGTGGCGAGCAATGTCACTTGCCGGTGAGATCGGCGGGGAACGCACCGGCCCCCAGCGCGGCCCCGAGGAAGCCGCGGCCGAGCTCGGTGAGCCGCTCGGTGCCCTGCGCGCCCAGGTGCTCGTACGGCGCCGCGTCGAGCCGGTCGGTCGCCTCCTCCAGCTCGGCGCGCAGCGCGGTGCCCGCCTCGGTCAACTCGCCCTCGGCGGTCAGGAGCCCGCGCTCCCGCAGCCGGGCCGAGGCCGCCTCCCAGTCCGTACGGCGCCAGCCGCGCGTCACCAGCGTCCAGCGCGGCGACATGCCCCTGCCGGTCGCCGTGTGGCTGACCAGCGCCTCCAGCGGGTCGAGCCCGGCGCCGAGCAGCGCGGTCAGGTGGCCGTCGCCGCGGTGCTCGCGCAGCAGCGTCGCGGCGTGCCAGTACGCGAGGTGGGGCGGCTCGGGCACGGGCAGGTCGGCGTGGGCGGCGTACAGCGGGCGCGCGTGGCGGGTGCACGCCTCCGCGGCGCGCAGAGCGAGCCCGGCCGCCTCCGCCATCTCGTCGGAGGCGACGGCCTCGTCACCGAGCAGCCGGCGCAGGGTGGTGTCGACGGCGCGCAGCCGCGCTTCGAGCGCGACGGCGGGCGACGCGGTACGCCACACCTCGGGGACGTGACGTGCGACGAGCTCGTGGTTGAAGTTGTAGAAGGCGGCGGTGATCACGCCCGCACCGACCGCCCCCATGGCGGCGCCGCGGCCCGCGAAGTAGGCGGCGTCGCTGTCCTCGATGCCCACCTCCGCCAGCTCCTTCGTGAAGTCCGGGGAGAAGTACACGGTCGAGTGCAGCGGATTGAGGGCGTTGTGGCAGCGGCGGCCGGCGCGCGCGGGCAGAGAGGTCATGTCCGTACGCTACCGACTGGTCAGTATGCCGGGAAGTGCCGGGGCCCCATGGCAGTAAAGGTGGGGTATTCGTCATTGCGGACCATCACAGCGCCCCGAAGGATGGGCGCATGACGCAGCGATCCGTACTGGTCGTCCTCTTCGACGACGTGCAGAGCCTCGACGTGACCGGCCCGGTGGAGGTCTTCACCGGCGCGGCCCGGCAGGCCGGCGGAGGCCGGGGCGACGCGAGCGCGGACGGCGCGTACCGGATCCGCACCGCCTCGCTCGACGGCGCTCCCGTCCGCACGTCCAGCGGCCTCACGCTCGTCCCCGACGCCGCACTCACCGACGAACCCGCGCCCCACACCCTCCTCGTCCCCGGCGGCCAGGGCACCCGCAGCCCCGACCCGCGCCTGATCGACTGGCTGCGCGAGAACGCCCCGGGCGCCGAGCGCCTCGTCAGTGTCTGTACGGGAGCGCTGCTGCTCGCCGCGGCCGGGCTCCTCGACGGCCGCAGGGCCACCACGCACTGGGTGGTCAGCGACCACCTGGCCCGCACCTACCCGGCCGTCGACGTCGACCCGGACCCCATCTACGTACGCGACGGGAACGTGGCGACCTCGGCCGGCGTCACCGCGGGCATCGACCTGGCTTTGGCCCTCGTCGAGGAGGACCTGGGCAGGGACATCGCCCTCACCATGGCCCGTCTCCTCGTGGTCTTCCTCCGTCGCCCCGGGAACCAGGCCCAGTTCAGCGCGCAGCTCGCCGCCCAGACCGCGCAGCGCGAACCCCTTCGCGAGGTCCAGCAGTGGATCACCGAGCATCCCGGAGGCGACCTGTCGGTCGAGTCCCTGGCCGGCCGTGCCCGCCTCTCGCCCCGCCACTTCGCCCGCGCCTTCCAGGTGGAGACGGGCACGACCCCCGGCCGCTACGTCGAACGCGTACGCCTCGAACACGCCAGGCGTCTCCTCGAGGAGACCCGCGACGGCGTCCACGAGATCGCCCGCGCGTCCGGCTACGGCACGCCGGAGGCCATGCGCCGCGCCTTCGCCAAGGCGCTGGGAACGCCGCCCGCCGAATACCGGCGACGGTTCCACATCCCGACGCACACCCACTGAAAGGACACCTGCCTCCATGCAGATCGCCATCCTTCTTTACAAGGGCTTCACCAGCCTCGACGCCGTCGGCCCGTTCGAACTGATCAGCCACATGCCCGGCGCCGAGACGGCGTTCGTCGCCAGGGAGGCCGGCCCGGTCCGCAACGACCGGGGGAACCTGGCCCTCGTCGCCGACCGCACCTTCGAAGAGGTACCGAGCCCGGACATCCTGCTCATCCCCGGCGGCCCCGACTCCCGGCAGGCGATGCTCGACGAGAAGCTGCTCGACTGGGTCCGCTCGGTGGACGCCACGACCACCTGGACCACCTCGGTGTGCACCGGCTCGCTGATCCTGGGCGGGGCGGGGCTCCTCAAGGGCCGCCGTGCCACGACTCACTGGCTCGCGATGGACGAGCTGAAGGCCCACGGCGCCGAGGTCACCGGCGAGCGCGTCGTCTTCGACGGCAAGTACGTCACGGCCGCCGGGGTCTCGTCCGGCATTGACATGGCCCTGCACCTCATCGGCCGGATCGCGGGCGACGAGGTCGCCCAGACGATTCAGCTGATGACCGAGTACGACCCGCAGCCCCCGTACGACGCGGGATCGCCGGACAAGGCACCTGCCTCGATCGTCGCCCACTGGCGTGAGGCCGGGGTTCCGGCCGAATGACTCACCCGGTGCCCGGGACCACGTAGGTGAAGCGCGGAGCCCGGCGCTCCAGGAAGGCGGCGACCCCCTCGGCGGTGTCGCCGCTGCCGCGTGCCTGCCCGGCCCAGTGCGCGTCCCGGTCGTCGCGGCCGTTGGCGAACTCCTTCGCCGCGCCCTGGGTAAGCTGCGAGCGCGACACCAGTACCCGGGCGAACTCGGCCACCCGCTCGGCCAGTTCGCCCTGCGGCAGCACCTCGTCCACCAGGCCGGTGCGAAGCGCCCGCTCCGTACCGATCAACTCGCCCGAGAACAGGAGGTACTTGGCGGCGGAAGGTCCCACCAGTGCGACGAGCCGACGCGTCGACGACGCCGGGTAGACGATCCCGAGCTTCGCGGGCGTGACGCCGAAGGACGCGCCCTCCTCCGCGAACCGCAGGTCGCAGGCGGCGGCCAACTGGCTCCCGCCGCCGACGCAGTAGCCCCGGACGGCCGCCAGTGTCGGCTTCGGGAACGCCGCGAGCGCCTCCTCGGCCCGCACGGCGAGCCCCTGCGGCGCGTCGCCCTCACGCAGCGAGGAGATGTCGGCGCCCGCGCAGAACGTGTCGCCCGCCCCGGTCAGCACCAGCGCCCGCACGCCCCGGTCGCCGGCCAGCCCCTCCAGCAGGCCCGGCAGCGCGGCCCACATTCCGGCGGTCATGGCATTGCGCTTGGCGGGGTTGCTGATGACGACGGTGGCGACCCCGTCCGCGACGGCGTGCTCAAGCTGCGGCTCCATGCGCCGGATGCTATCCGGACCGTACGAACCTATGATCATGAAGGGGCCGAGGAGCGGACGCTGCCGCGCTAAGGAGTCGCTCATGGCCTCGGCGACGTCACCGGAGGATCAGGAAGAGACGCACAACTGACACTGTCATAGGCAAAACGGCCAGAAGCTGTCGATTCCAGCTGACTTGTGTTCAGTGGCCCGGTCCGGACCATCGTGTTCTCAACACTCGATGCGTGGTGACGAGAGAAGACGCACCGGCAGGGTACGAAGGTGTCTGGCGCTTCACCGCCCCAGCCGCAGACGCCTCCGTACCGGAGGCCAGGCACGCCGTCCGCGACCTGCTGAACCGGCAGGGCGTACCGGCCCACGACGATCTGGTGCAGGGGCTGCTGCTCATTGTCTCCGAGCTGGTCACCAATGCCGTACGCCATGCCGCGCTGCTCTCTCCGCAGCTGGCCGTCGAGGTGGCGATCGGCACGGAGTGGATCAGGGTCGCCGTCGAGGACAACCACCCCTACCGGCCCAAGGCCCTGGAGCGGGACTACGCGCAGACCGGCGGGCGCGGCCTGCTGCTCGTGCGGGAGATCACCGCCGAGGCCGGAGGGGTGTGCGACATCGAGCACACCGCGAGCGGCGGCAAGATCATCTGGGTCGCCCTGCCGCTGGCGGGAGCGGCGGTCACCAGCCCGCGGCCGGGCCGGTCAGCTCTCTGATCGCCGGACGCGCCGCGTCCAGCACCGTCATGAACCACGCCGAGAACGGCGCCTTCGCATGCCGCTCGGCCAGCTCGTCCGACGTCACGAAGGACGTCTCGCCGACCTCTTCCGGGTCGGGCCGCAGCGCGCTCTGCGCCATCCCGACGAAGAGGTGGTTGTACTCCTGCTCCACCAGGCCCGAGTCCGGGTCCGGGTGGTTGTAGCGGACGGTGCCGGCCTCGGCGAGCAGCGACGGGGAGATCCCCAGCTCCTCGTGCGTACGACGGGCGGCCGCGGCGAACGGCGACTCCCCGGGGTAGGGGTGCCCGCAGCAGGTGTTGGACCAGACGCCGGGGGAGTGGTACTTGCCGAGCGCGCGGCGCTGGAGCAGCAGCCGCCCGGACTCGTCGAAGAGGAACACCGAGAAGGCGCGGTGCAGGCGGCCGGGAGCCTGATGCGCGGAGAGCTTCTCCGCGGTGCCGATGGTATTGCCGTCCTCGTCGACCAGCTCGAGCAGGATCTCTTCCGCTGTGCTGTTCGACGAGCCGTTCGACGAGCTGTTCGCGGCGGTGACTGGTGTGCTCGGCATGACCATCCTTCGCTTCGGTTCCCGGCGTCCAAGTCTGCCGTACAAAAGCGTCTTGTCCGTACTTCGCGGAACCAACCGCATGTCCGCCCCCGCCGCGCGGAGCGGCGAGGGCGGACGGCCCGTCAGCTCAGGACGGCGGTGGGCCGCAGTACATAGCCGGTGTAGCCGTACTCCGTGCCGTACTCGGCGCGCACCGCGATCTCCTCACGGGTGGCGGCGAGCGCTTGCTCCATTCCGGGCGTGGCGGGGTCGGCCGCGTCGGCGCGCGCGCCGAGCGGGACGTAGTACTCGTCCCAGTCGCTCTCGGGCTGTCCGTACACCCCGAGGACCGCGTAGCCGGCCGCGACGGCCGCGGCTGTGTTCCCGGACCGGTCGCGCATCGCCGGATAGTTCGCGTCCCAGAACGCGCGTGCGCCGAGTGACGGCTCGTCGGACGTCCACTCGCACTCGGTGACGACGAGCGCGCCACCGGGTGCGACGAGGCGCCGCCACTTGCTCAGCGCGGTGTCGAAGCCGATGCCGTAGGCGGAACTCTCCGCCCAGACGAGGTCGAACGATCCGTCGGGGAAGGGGAGTTCGCCCATGTCGCCCTCGACGGTACGGATCGAACCGCTGAGCCCGCGCTCCTCGGCGGTGCTTCGCAGCTCGGCGAGGAACGGCGCGTACAGATCCACGGCCGTCACGTCGGCGCCGCACTCCGCCGCGAGCAGCAGCGACGCCCGCCCGGGTCCGCAGCCCAGGTCGAGCACGCGCGGACGGGACGGCAGGGGTCCGGCGAGGGAGAGCAGGTGGCGGGTGGTGCGGTCGGAGCCGGGGCCCTGGCGGGGAAGCCCGCGGTGCAGGGTCATGAAAGCTGCGAAACTGGCGTTGTCGGTCAACGTGGGAAACCCTTTGATGTGAGGGCCTCGGCCGACGCGCGCGAAGGTTCGCGAAGAAGGGTCGGCCGAGAGCCCGGGAGCCGAGGACGAACCGGACACTGCTCGCAGCAGCATCGACCATGGCGGAACGGATCAGTGGCAGAGTCTCGCCTCGTGCTCCGCGTGACCACCGGGCTCCAGCTGGAACGTGCAGTGCTCGACGTCGAAGTGGTCACCGAGGCAGCCCTGGAGGGCGTGCAGCATCTTCTCGTGCCCGACCGAGTCGAGGAAGTCCTGGCTGACCACGACGTGCGCGGACAGGACCGGCATGCCCGAGGTGATCGTCCAGGCATGCAGATCGTGTACGTCGTCGACGCCGGGCAGATCGAGTATGTGCTCCCGTACCTGCGCCATGTCCACGCCCTTGGGCGCGATCTCCAGCAGCACGCTCAGCGTCTCCCGCAGCAGCTTCCAGGTGCGCGGCACGATCATGAGGCCGATCACGAGCGACGCGATGGGGTCGGCGGCCTGCCAGCCGGTCGCCATGATGATGCCGGCCGAGATCAGGACGGTGACCGAGCCGAGGGTGTCCGCCAGGACCTCCAGGAAGGCTCCGCGCACATTGAGGCTGTCCTTCTGGCCCTTCATCAGCAGGGACAGCGAGATCATGTTCGCGACGAGACCGACCAGCGCGAAGACGATCGCCGTACCGCTCTTGGTCTCGGCCGGCGTGATGAACCGGTCGACGGCCTCGAAGAGCAGGAAGCCGCCGACACCGAGCAGCAGCAGACAGTTGGCGAGCGCGGCGAGGATCTCCGCCCTGGCGTATCCGAAAGTGGCCTTCGTGGTGGCCGGACGATTGGCGAAGTGGATCGCCAGCAGCGCCATCGCGAGGCCGAGGGCGTCCGTCGCCATGTGGGCCGCGTCCGCGATCAGCGCCAGCGAATTGGCGAGCAGACCGCCGACGATCTCGACCGTCATGACGGTCAGGGTGATGCCGAGCGCGATACGCAGCCGCCCCTTGTACGCGGCGGCTGCCGTGCCGGTGGGCGGCGGCCCGCCGTGCGTATGCCCGTGATCGTGCCCAGCCCCCATGAAGGACGCCTCCCCGGTGGTGTGATGGTCGGTCTGCCGGGTGCCAGTGAACTACGGGCGGGGGGTATGTGCAACACGGGACTGAACACCGTTGTCATGTGCTCTGACCTGCGGAAATGAACGCAGGTCAGAGCGCTCCCCAAGATCAGTTCCGGGCGGCCTGCGGATGCCGGAGAAGCCAGCCCTCCCACGCCGACGCGACCATCTCGCGCACCCCGCGCCCGGCCGTCCAGCCGAGCTCCTTGGCGATCAGATCGGACGAGGCGACGGCCTTCGCGGCGTCGCCGGGGCGGCGCGGCTCGACCACCGGGACGAGCGCGGAACCGGTGATCTCAGCCACCAGATCGGCGAGCTCGCGCACCGAGACACCCTCACCGCGGCCGATGTTGAAGGTCATGTCCGCCGGCTCGTCCCGGGCGGCCAGCGCCCGCGCGACCGACAGATGGGCGTCGGCGAGATCGGCGACGTGAATGTAGTCACGGACGCAGGTGCCGTCGGGCGTCGGATAGTCGTCCCCGAAGATCCGCGGGGCCTCGCCGCGCGTGATCCGGTCGAAGAACATCGGGATGATGTTGAACACTCCCGTGTCGGCGAGCTCCGGCTTCGCCGCACCCGCCACATTGAAGTAGCGCAGGCACGCGGTCGAGAAGCCGTGCGCCCGGCCCGCCGCCCGCACGAGCCACTCGCCGGCCAGCTTGGTCTCGCCGTACGGATTGATCGGAACGCAGGGGGCGTCCTCCGAGATGAGCTCCGCCTCGGGAATCCCGTACACGGCGGCGGAGGAGGAGAAGAGGAACCGCCGCACTCCGGCCGCCGCCACGGCCTCCAGGAGCACTGTGAGTCCGTACACATTCTCCCGGTAGTAGAGCAGCGGCTTCTCGACCGACTCCCCGACCTGCTTCCTCGCCGCGAGATGCACCACACCTGTGACGCCGTGTCCGGCGAGCGTACGGTCGAGCAGCTCCCGGTCCAGTACCGAGCCGCGTACGACCGTGATGTCCGCCGGCAGCCGCTCGGGGATCCCGGACGAGACGTCGTCCAGGACGACCACCCGCTCACCCGCCGCCGCCATGGTCCGCGCCACATGCGCGCCGATGTAACCCGCCCCACCCGTGATCAGCCATGTCATAACGGCCACCCTAGGGCGTGTCCGGGCCCCCTGTGGTCGCGGTTTGTGGGGCGGGGCGTTGATCGACCAAGATGATCTCGGCGGGTTGCCCGCGTCCCGGTTCGTCTTATCGGGGCGTTAACGGGCCGTGAACTCGCGCTTCCGTACATCCGATAGCCTCTGCCGACATGCCGCCGCGCCCGTGCCGGGCCGGAATCCCGCATGCCATTGACATTGCCGTGCACGGCCGGCCATGCCCAGCGCCAAGGAGTGAGTTCGTCTGTCGATCGCCATCCTCACCGGTCCGCCGGTACCCGGATCGCCGCTCGAGGGCGATCTGCGGTCGCTGGGATTCGACGTACGGTCCGCGGCCGATGTGGACGAGACCGCCGAGCTGCTCGACGCGGCGCCCGCCGGTGAGCGGGTCGCACTCGTCGACCCGCGCTTCGTCGGCCACGTCCACTCCCTGCGCCTCGCGCTGACCGACCCCCGCTTCCCGGCCGCCGCGGCCCCCGGCGCGCTCACCGCGCAGCCCGAGGCCCGCGCCGCGCTGGCCCGTGCCGTGCGCAGCGCCCCGGCCGGGCCGGACGCCGTCGCCGCCGCTCTCGACACGGACGGCGCCGACGTACGGAGGCCGGAGCTCGGCTCGCTGGTCGCCGTCGTCGCCACCGGCGAGGACGAGCGCGAGCAGGCCCGCGCCGCCGTCGCCGCCGTCGACGAGGAGGCCGTACGGCTGCGTACGGCCGTGAAGTCCCGCGACGGCTTCTTCACCACTTTCTGCGTCAGCCCGTACTCGCGCTACCTCGCGCGCTGGTGCGCCCGCCGGGGCTTCACCCCCAACCAGGTCACCACCGCCTCGCTGATCACCGCGCTGATCGCGGCCGGCTGCGCGGCGACCGGCACCCGGGGCGGGTACATCGCGGCCGGCGTGCTGCTGCTCTTCTCCTTCGTCCTGGACTGCACCGACGGTCAGCTGGCCCGCTACTCGCTCCAGTACTCGACGATGGGCGCCTGGCTCGACGCGACCTTCGACCGCGCCAAGGAGTACGCGTACTACGCCGGCCTCGCGCTCGGAGCCGCCCGGGGCGGCGACGACGTGTGGGCGCTGGCGCTCGGCGCGATGGTGCTCCAGACCTGCCGCCACGTCGTGGACTTCTCCTTCAACGAGGCGAACCACGACGCGGAGTCAAACACGAGCCCCACGGCCGCGCTCTCCGACAAGCTCGACAGCGTCGGCTGGACGGTCTGGGTGCGCCGGATGATCGTCCTGCCGATCGGCGAACGATGGGCGATGATCGCGGTCCTGACCGCCGTCACCACCCCGCGGATCGTCTTCTACGCCCTGCTCGTCGGCTGCGCGCTCGCCGCCCTCTACACCACGGCGGGCCGCGTCCTCCGCTCGCTGACCCGTAAGGCCCGGCGTACCGACCGGGCAGCCCAGGCGCTCGCGGACCTCGCGGACAGCGGGCCGCTCGCGCAGCTGGTGGCGGCCCGGGGGCCGCGCCTCAAGGGCGCGTGGACCGCACCGGTCGTCGCCACCGTCGGCGCTGTCGCGCTGGTCACCACGGCGCTCACGCAGCCCGTCGGCAGCCGCCAGTTGATCATCGCGGCGCTCTTCTACGCCGTGCTTTCCGGCACAGCGGTCGCGCGCCCCCTCAAGGGCGCCCTCGACTGGCTCGTCCCCCCCGTCCTCCGGGCGGCCGAGTACGGCACGATCCTGATCCTCGCCGCCCGCTCCGAAGTGAACGGAGCGCTGCCTGCGGCCTTCGGACTGGTGTCGGCGGTCGCCTACCATCACTACGACACGGTCTACCGCATCCGGGGCGGCACGGGCGCGCCGCCCCAGTGGCTGGTGCGGACGATCGGCGGGCACGAAGGCCGGACGCTGGCGGTGGTGGTACTCACCACCCTCCTGGCGGCGCGGAACACAGACCTCACCTTGGCGCTCACGGCCCTCGCTGTGGCCGTGGCGCTGGTGGTGCTCACGGAGTCCATCCGCTTCTGGGTGTCCTCCGGAGCACCCGCAGTACATGACGAAGGAGAACCCGCATGATCGGCCTCGTACTGGCTGCCGGCGCCGGACGGCGTCTGCGTCCCTACACGGACACCCTCCCGAAGGCACTGGTGCCCGTGGACGGAGAGACGACAGTCCTCGACCTGACGCTGGGCAACTTCGCCGAGGTCGGCCTGACCGAGGTCGCGATCGTCGTCGGCTACCGCAAGGAAGCCGTCTACGCCCGCAAGGAGGCCCTCGAGGCGAAGTACGGCCTCAAGATCACGCTCGTCGACAACGACAAGGCCGAGGAGTGGAACAACGCCTACTCCCTGTGGTGCGCGCGTGAGGTCCTCAAGCAGGGCGTCATCCTCGCCAACGGCGACACCGTTCACCCGGTCTCCGTCGAGAAGACGCTGCTCGCCGCCCGCGGCAAGGGACAGAAGATAATCCTCGCCCTCGACACGGTGAAGAACCTCGCCGACGAGGAGATGAAGGTCATCACGCAGGACGGCAAGGGCGTCCGGCGGATCACCAAGCTGATGGACCCGGCCACCGCCACCGGCGAGTACATCGGTGTCACGCTCATCGAGCCCGAGGCAGCCGAAGAGCTCGCCGACGCGCTGAAGACGACGTTCGAGCGCGACCCCGACCTCTACTACGAGGACGGCTACCAGGAGCTGGTCAACCGCGGCTTCACCGTCGACGTGGCCCCCATCGGCGAAGTGACGTGGGTCGAGATCGACAACCACGAAGACCTCGCGAGGGGCCGGGAGATCGCGTGCCTGTACTGACCCGGCTCATCCCGTCCCCGGTCGTCGTCGACATCAGCTGCGGCGCCATGGACGACCTGGCCGGCCTGCTGGCCGACCAGCGGATCTCCGCGTCCGGCAAGCTGGCGATCGCGACCAGCCCCGGCTCGGGCCTGGCGCTGCGCGACAGGCTCGCGCCGGTGCTGCCCGGAGCCGACTGGTACGCCGTCGCCGACGGCACCATCGACTCGGCGGTCAAGCTCGCCGACGACATCAAGGGCAAGCGGTACGACGCCGTGGTCGGCCTCGGCGGCGGCAAGATCATCGACGTGACGAAGTACGCGGCGGCGCGGGTCGGCCTGCCGATGGTCGCCGTCGCGACGAACCTCTCGCACGACGGTCTGTGCTCGCCGGTGTCCATCCTGGACAACGACAACGGCCGCGGCTCCTACGGCGTACCGACTCCCATCGCCATGGTCATCGACCTCGACGTGATCCGGGACGCACCGGTCCGCTTCATCCGGTCCGGCATCGGCGACGCGATCTCCAACATCTCGGCCATCGCCGACTGGGAGTTGTCGCACCGCATCAACGGCGAGCCGATCGACGGACTGGCCGCCGCGATGGCCCGTACGGCGGGAGAAGCCGTACTCCGCCACCCCGGCGGGGTCGGCACCGACGAGTTCCTCACGGTCCTCGCAGAGTCCCTCGTGCTCTCGGGCATCGCCATGTCGATCAGCGGCGACAGCCGCCCGTCGTCCGGCGCGTGCCACGAGATCAGCCACGCCTTCGACCTGCTGTACCCCAAGCGGGCCGCGAGCCACGGCGAGCAGGTCGGCCTCGGTGCCGCCTTCGCCATGCACCTGCGGGGCGCGACGGAGCAGTCCGGCCTCTTCGCCGAGGTACTGCACCGGCACGGTCTGCCGGTGCTGCCGGAGGAGATCGGCTTCAGCGTCGACGAGTTCGTCAAGGCCGTCGCATACGCACCTCAGACCCGCCCGGGACGTTTCACGATCCTGGAGCACCTCGACCTGTCCGCAGACCAGATCAAGGACGCTTACGCCGACTATGTCAAGGCCATCAGTAGCTGAACTCCGTCCGGTCGTTCACCCCGAGGGTGTGAAGGACCGGCGCAGCGGTGAGCACTGGGCCGGGCGCATGTACATGCGAGAGATCTCGCTGCACATCGACCCGTACCTGGTGAACACCAAGATCACGCCCAACCAGCTCACGTACCTCATGGTCGTCGTGGGTGTCGCGGGCGGCGCGGCCCTGCTGATCCCCGGGCTGCCCGGTGCCATCCTCGCGGTGGTCCTGTTCCAGATCTATCTGCTGCTCGACTGCGTCGACGGCGAGGTCGCGCGCTGGCGCAAGCAGACCTCGATCACGGGCGTCTACCTGGACCGCATCGGCCACTACCTGTGCGAGGCGGCCCTGCTCGTGGGCTTCGGGCTGCGCGGCGCCGACCTCTTCGGCGCCGGACGGCCCGAGTGGCTGTGGGCGTTCCTCGGAACGCTCGCCGCGCTCGGCGCGATCCTGATCAAGGCCGAGACCGACCTGGTCGACGTGGCCCGCCAGCGCAGCGGTCTGCCCGCCGTGAAGGACGAGGCCTCCGTGCCGCGCTCCTCCGGTCTGGCCGTGGCGCGCAGGCTGGCCGCCGCGCTGAAGTTCCACCGCCTGGTCGGCGGCATCGAGGCGAGCCTGTTCATCCTGGTCGTCGCGATCGCCGACTTCGTCCAGGGCGACCTGTTCTTCAGCCGCCTCGGGATCGCCGTACTGGCCGGAATCGCGATCGTGCAGACCTTCCTGCACCTCGTGTCCATCCTCGCTTCGAGCAG
Source organism: Streptomyces sp. TRD_SC_5 (assembly GCF_056836825.1). Lineage (NCBI taxonomy): Bacteria > Bacillati > Actinomycetota > Actinomycetes > Kitasatosporales > Streptomycetaceae > Streptomyces > Streptomyces sp. TRD_SC_5. Next base: position 6,426,914 of record NZ_JBWZZS010000001.1, read on the forward strand.
GCTGAAGTGACGGCCGCGGGCGCGGGCACCGGCCTGAAGGCCGGCGCCGTCATCATCACGATGGGCAACCGCCCGGAAGAGCTGCGCGCCCTCCTCGACTCGGTCGCCAAGCAGGACGGCGACCGCGTCGAGGTGGTGGTGGTCGGCAACGGCTCGCCGGTCACCGGTGTCCCCGAAGGTGTACGGACCGTCGAGCTGCCGGAGAACCTCGGCATCCCGGGCGGCCGCAACGCCGGCATCGAGGCGTTCGGCCCCAGCGGCGCCGAGATGGACATCCTGCTCTTCCTCGACGACGACGGTCTGCTGGCGCACCACGACACGGCCGAGCTGTGCCGCCAGGCCTTCGCCGCCGATCCGAAGCTCGGCATCATCAGCTTCCGGATCGCGGACCCCGCAACGGGCGAGACCGCGCGCCGCCACGTTCCGCGGCTGCGCGCGGCCGACCCGATGCGCTCCTCGCGCGTGACGACCTTCCTCGGCGGCGCCAACGCCGTACGCACCAAGGTCTTCGCCGAGGTCGGCGGGCTGCCGGACGAGTTCTTCTACGCCCACGAGGAGACCGACCTGGCCTGGCGGGCGCTCGACGCCGGCTGGATGATCGACTACCGCTCGGACATGGTCCTGTACCACCCGACGACCGCCCCCTCCCGGCACGCCGTCTACCACCGCATGGTGGCCCGGAACCGGGTCTGGCTGGCACGGCGCAATCTGCCGGCCCCCCTGGTGCCCGTCTACCTCGGCGTGTGGCTGCTGCTCACGCTGGCGCGGCGGCCGTCCGTACCCGCTCTGAAGGCGTGGCTCGGCGGCTTCAAGGAGGGTTGGACGACCTCCGCGGGGCCGCGCCGTCCGATGAGATGGCGTACCGTCTGGCGCCTGACCCGGCTCGGCCGACCTCCTGTCATCTGACAAGCTCGGGTCTGAAAGCATCGGGTGCACGCGGGATCCGTAGCCCGTTCCTGCGCCTTACGCCTGCGCATCTTGAACACGAAAGTTTCAACTTGTGAGTGACACAACCCATGACGGTGCGGTCGCGACGAGCGCCCCGCCATCTCCCGACGACGGACTTACCCCGGCGCAGCTCGCCGCCAAGTACGGCCTGTCGGTGAGCGGTGCCCGGCCGGGGCTGATCGACTATGTCCGGCAGCTGTGGGGCCGGCGCCACTTCATCCTCGCGTTCTCGCAGGCGAAGCTGACCGCCCAGTACAGCCAGGCCAAGCTCGGCCAGCTGTGGCAGGTGGCGACTCCGCTGCTGAACGCCCTCGTGTACTTCCTCATCTTCGGCCTGATCCTGGAGGCCGACCGGGGCATGGAGCGGGAGGTGTACGTACCCTTCCTGGTCACGGGTGTGTTCGTCTTCACCTTCACCCAGAGCTCGGTGATGGCCGGTGTCCGGTCCATCTCGGGCAACCTGGGCCTGGTGAGAGCCCTGCACTTCCCGCGGGCCTCGCTGCCGATCTCCTTCGCGCTCCAGCAGCTCCAGCAGCTGATGTTCTCGATGATCGTGCTGTTGATCATCGCGGTGGCGTTCGGCAGCTACCCCTCCCTCTCCTGGCTGCTGGTCATCCCCGCGCTGGCGGTCCAGTTCGTCTTCAACATCGGCCTCGCGCTGATCATGGCGAGGCTCGGCAGCAAGACCCCCGACCTCGCCCAACTGATGCCGTTCGTGATGCGTACGTGGATGTACGCGTCCGGCGTGATGTTCAGCATCCCGGTCATGCTCGCCGACAAGGACCTGCCCGGCTGGGTCACGGACGTGCTCCAGTGGAACCCGGCGGCCGTCTACATGGACCTCATCCGCTTCGGCCTGATCGACGGTTACGGCTCCGAGAACCTGCCCCCGCACGTCTGGGGCGTCGCCGTGGGCTGGGCGCTCCTCATGGGCCTCTTGGGCTTCGTGTACTTCTGGAAGGCTGAGGAGAGGTACGGCCGTGGCTGACGACAAGAAGCAGGGGCGGGTCCCCACCGTCATCGCGGACGACGTGCACATCGTGTACCGCGTCAACGCCGGTGCGGGCGGACGCGGCAGCGCCACCGCCGCCCTGAACCGCATGATGAAGCGCGGCAAGGGCGACTCGCCCGGCGTACGCAAGGTGCACGCGGTGCGCGGTGTCTCGTTCACGTCCTACCGGGGCGAGGCGATCGGCCTCATCGGCACGAACGGGTCGGGCAAGTCGACGCTGCTGCGTGCCATCGCGGGCCTCCTGCCGACCGAGCAGGGCAAGGTCTACACGGACGGCCAGCCCTCGCTGCTGGGCGTGAACGCGGCGCTGATGAACGACCTGACCGGCGAGCGCAACGTCATCCTCGGCGGCCTCGCGATGGGCATGACGCGCGAGGAGATCCGCGAGCGCTACCAGCAGATCGTCGACTTCTCGGGCATCAACGAGAAGGGCGACTTCATCACGCTGCCGATGCGCACGTACTCCTCCGGCATGGCTGCCCGCCTGCGCTTTTCCATCGCCGCCGCCAAGGATCACGACGTACTGATGATCGACGAGGCGCTGGCGACCGGCGACCGGAAGTTCCAGATCCGCTCCGAACAGCGGATCCGCGAGCTCCGCAAGGAGGCCGGCACGGTCTTCCTGGTCAGCCACAGCAACAAGTCGATCAGGGACACCTGCGACCGCGTTCTGTGGCTGGAGAAGGGCGAGCTGCTGATGGACGGTCCCACGGACGAGGTCCTCAAGGCGTACGAGAAGGAAACCGGCCGCTAGGGCGGCGTCCGCGGTCGGTCCCCCGCCGGTCGGTCCGGCGGGGGTTCCGCGTGTCCGCACGGTACGAGCGGCCCGGCGCGCCGTGCGCCCCCCGTCAGACGCGTGCCGGAATCGTCAACTCCCGCTACCTTCGGGAAGGTTGGGGCGTATTGCTGCGTTGTTGTAATGAGACCAACACCCCGGGGCGGTGTGGGTCGTTGTACAACGTAAGCTGTACCAGTGGGCGGCGTGTCCGGAATGGGATGTATTAGGTCGGCAGTGTAGAACGGGAGATGTGACGGCAATGGCTATGGAATCTCTCCAGCTCGAAGACGCTTACGCCGTCCCCGCACCGGGCAGCCCGCGATGACCGGAACCCGGCACGTGCGCACCGACGCACACGCGCGCACGACCCTGGACAAGGCCGCCGACGAGAACTTCCCGGTGGCTCCCTTCTTTCTGCCCCGCAGCTGGCGGGACGACCTGATGGCCGTCTACGGCTACGCCCGCCTCGTCGACGACATCGGTGACGGCGACCTGGCCCCCGGCGGCGCCGACGCCCGCCTGCTCGGCCTCGACCCCGCCGTGGCCGACGACCGCCTGCTCATGCTCGACGCCTTCGAGGCCGACCTGCGCCGCGTCTTCGAGGCCACCGGGGACGGCCCGCGCCACCCGCTGCTGCGCGCCCTCGCGCCGACCGTACGCCGTTGCTCGCTGACCCCCGGGCCGTTCCTCGGGCTCATCGAGGCCAACCGGCAGGACCAGCTCGTACGGCGCTACAAGACGTACGACGACCTCCTCGCGTACTGCGAGCTGTCGGCAAATCCCGTGGGCCGGCTGGTCCTCCAGATCACCGGCACCGCGAGCCCCGAGCGGATCCGCCGCTCGGACGCGGTGAGCACCGCCCTGCAGATCGTCGAACACCTCCAGGACGTCGCCGAGGACCTCGGCCGCGACCGGATCTACCTGCCCGCCGACGACATGGCGCGCTTCCACGTCGAGGAGGCCGACCTGGCCGCTCCGTCCGCGAACGCGTCGGTGCGCGCACTGATCGCGTACGAGGCGGAGCGCGCCGGGCGCCTGCTGGACGAAGGCGCCCCGCTCGTGCGCAGCGTCAACGGCCGGCTCAAGGTCCTGCTGGCCGGTTTCGTCGGCGGCGGACGCGCCGCCCTCACGGCGATCGCGGCCGCCGGATACGACGTCCTTCCCGGACCGCCCAAGCCCACCAAGCTCAGCCTGCTGCGCGCAGCGGGAGCTGTCTTGCGATGAGACCGAAGAGAGGGGTGAGCCGGACCGTGGAGGGACTCACGCAGATGTCCGCACCGGTACTCGCCGCGTACAGCTACTGCGAGGCCGTGACCGGGCAGCAGGCGCGCAATTTCGCGTACGGCATCAGGCTGCTGCCGACCGACAAGCGAAACGCCATGTCCGCGCTCTACGCGTTCTCGCGGCGGGTGGACGACATCGGCGACGGCGCACTGGAGCCCGACGTCAAGCAGGTGCGGCTCGAAGAGACGCGCGCGCTGCTCGGCCGCGTCCGGGCGGGCGTCGTCGACGACGACGACACCGACCCGGTCGGCGTGGCGCTCTCGGACGCGGCACGCCGCTTCCCGCTCCCGCTCGAAGGGCTCGACGAGCTCATCGACGGCGTCCTCATGGACGTACGCGGCGAGACCTATGAGACCTGGGACGACCTGAAGGTCTACTGCCGGTGTGTCGCCGGGGCCATCGGAAGGCTCTCGCTGGGAGTGTTCGGCACTCAGACCGGCGCGCGGTCCACGGAACGCGCCTCCGAGTACGCCGATACGCTCGGCCTCGCCCTCCAGCTCACCAACATTCTCAGGGACGTCCGTGAGGACGCCGAGAACGGGCGCACGTACCTGCCCGCCGACGACCTCGCGAAGTTCGGCTGCTCGGCGGGTTTCCACGGTGCGACCCCGCCCGAAGGGTCCGACTTCACGGGGCTCGTCCACTTCGAAGTGCGCCGAGCCCGCGCCCTGTTCGCCGAGGGTTACCGACTGCTTCCCCTGCTCGACCGTCGTTCCGGTGCCTGCGTCGCCGCCATGGCCGGCATCTACCGGCGGCTCCTCGACCGCATCGAGCGAGACCCCCTGGCCGTACTGCGCGGCCGGGTCTCGCTGCCGGGACACGAGAAGGCGTACGTCGCCGTGCGCGGCCTGTCGGGCCTCGACGCCCGGCACATCTCCCGGAACCACACCAGGAGGCGGGTCTGATGCGGGCCGTTGCGGCCGGCGGGACGAACGCGTACAAGGGAGGCGCAACCCCCCGGCGGGCCGATGCGTCCCTGACTGCAACGGCCCGTCGTCCGTGCATCGCCGGCGAGGCCCGAGGGGAGGGCGTATGACACGCTCCATGCCGACCGCGCCCGTTGGGGCACCGGGCCACGCGGTCGTCGTCGGAGGCGGACTGGCCGGTGTCACGGCCGCGCTCCAGCTGGCCGACGCCGGGACGCGGGTGACGCTGCTCGACGGGCGCCCGCGCCTGGGCGGCCTCGCGTTCTCGTTCCGCCGCGGCGACCTCACCGTCGACAACGGCCAGCACGTCTATCTGCGCTGCTGCACCGCCTACCGGTGGTTCCTCGACCGTGTGGAGGGCGCCGCCCTCGCGCCGCTGCAGAGCCGTCTCGACGTACCGGTGCTCGATGTCGGCCGGACCGCCGGGCCCAGGCTCGGGCGGCTGCGCCGCACGGCGCTGCCCGTACCGCTGCACCTGGCGGCCAGCCTGGCGACGTATCCGCATCTGTCCCTCGCCGAACGCGCGAGCGTGGGGCGGGCCGCGCTGGCACTCAAGAAGCTCGACCCGGCCGATCCCGCCCTGGACGGCGTGGACTTCGCGACCTGGCTGGGCCGCCACGGGCAGTCCGAGCGCACCATCGAGGCGCTGTGGGACCTGGTCGGCGTCGCGACGCTCAACGCGACCGCGCCCCACGCCTCCCTCGGTCTCGCCGCGATGGTCTTCAAGACGGGGCTGCTCTCCGAGCCGGGCGCCGCCGACATCGGCTGGGCGCACGTACCGCTGGGCGAACTGCACGACACGCTCGCCCGCAAGGCGCTCGACTCCGCGGGTGTACGGACCGAGCTGCGGACCAAGGTCACGTCCATCTCCCGTTCGGTGAACGGCGGTTGGGAAGTCGAGACGGCGGGGGAGCGGATCGCGGCGGACGCCGTCGTACTCGCCGTACCGCAGAACGAGACGCACGCCCTGCTGCCCGAAGGCGTCATCGACGACCCCGACCGGCTGCTCGACATCGGCACCGCGCCGATCCTCAACGTCCATGTCGTCTACGACCGCAAGGTGCTGCGCCGGCCCTTCTTCGCGGCGCTCGGCAGTCCCGTCCAGTGGGTCTTCGACCGTACGGAGTCCTCCGGGCTGAGCGGCGGCGGACAGTACCTCGCGGTCTCCCAGTCGGCGGCGCAGGACGAGATCGACGCGCCCGTGGCGGAGCTGCGCGAGCGCTATCTGCCCGAGCTGGAGCGGCTGTTGCCCGCCGCGCGCGGCGCCGGCGTACGCGACTTCTTCGTCACCCGGGAGCGGACAGCGACGTTCGCCCCCACCCCCGGCGTCGGACGGCTGCGCCCCGGCGCCCGTACGCACGCGCCCGGCCTCTACCTGGCCGGGGCGTGGACCGCCACCGGATGGCCCGCGACCATGGAGGGCGCCGTGCGCAGCGGCATCACCGCCGCCGGCGCGGCCCTCTCCGAACTCGGCCGCGCACATGAACATCCGTTGCAGGAGGCGGTATGAGCACTGGCATGGAAACAAGAGGAGAGCCTGTGACCCCGGTGAATCCGGTCGACAACACCACGGTGGACATCGCCGCGCTTCTGGAGCGCGGCCGCACCCTGTCCACTCCGGTGCTGAAGGCCGCCGTGGACCGGCTCGCGCCGCCCATGGACACCGTCGCGGCGTACCACTTCGGGTGGATCGACGCCCAGGGGCGTCCGGCTGACGGCGACGGCGGCAAGGCCGTGCGTCCGGCGCTCGCGCTGCTGTCGGCCGAGGCGGCGGGCGCGGCGCCCGAGGTCGGCGTTCCCGGCGCCGTCGCCGTCGAACTCGTACACAACTTCTCGCTGCTCCACGACGACCTGATGGACGGCGACGAGCAGCGCAGGCACCGCGACACCGTGTGGAAGGTGCACGGACCCGCGCAGGCGATCCTCGTCGGTGACGCGCTCTTCGCGCTCGCCAACGAGGTGCTGCTGGAGATCGGCACCGTCGAGGCGGGGCGCGCCACGCGCCGGCTCACCACCGCGACACGCAAGCTCATCGACGGGCAGGCACAGGACATCTCCTTCGAGCACCGCGAGCGGGTCACCGTCGAGGAGTGCCTGGAGATGGAGGGCAACAAGACGGGCGCGCTGCTCGCCTGCGCGGTCTCCATCGGCGCGGTGCTCGGCGGGGCGGACGACCGTACGGCCGACACGCTGGAGGCGTACGGCTACCACCTCGGTCTCGCCTTCCAGGCCGTCGACGACCTGCTCGGCATCTGGGGCGACCCGGACGCCACCGGCAAGCAGACCTGGAGCGACCTGCGCCAGCGCAAGAAGTCCCTGCCCGTCGTCGCGGCGCTGGCCGCGGGCGGTCCGGCGTCGGAGCGGCTCGGCGAGCTGCTGTCCGCCGACGCCAAGAGCAACGACTTCGACAGCTTCTCCGAGAAGGAGTTCGCCACCAGGGCGGCTCTGATCGAGGAGGCGGGCGGCCGTGACTGGACGGCGCAGGAGGCCCGCAGGCAGCATGCCGTCGCCATCGAGGCGCTGGACGGCGTCGACATGCCCCCGCAGGTTCGTGCGCAGCTCACCGCGCTCGCGGACTTCGTCGTCGTACGAAAGAGATGATCAGCATCCGCCTCATATAACTCGCATGTCGCCGTCCGGTGTCGGGACCCGCCGTAAACCCCGCACCGGACGACGTCGGACCCCAGCACAGCAGATGACCAACTGCCACGAAGGGGAAGCCATGACAGCGACGACCGACGGAAGCCCCGGGGCCATGAAGCCCCGCGCAGCCGCGGCCAGCGAATTTGCCGACAACAACACCCACACCAATAACAATCACACCGATACAGACATCAGCGACGACAGTCCGGTCACCGCCGATGTCCTGGACGCGGCGCGGCGGGCCACGGACCGCGCCGTCGAGCACCTGCTCGCACAGCAGGACGACCAGGGCTGGTGGAAAGGCGACCTCGAGACCAATGTGACCATGGACGCCGAGGATCTGCTGCTCCGTCAGTTCCTCGGCATCCAGGACGAGAAGACGGTCGGGGCCGCCGCGCTCTTCATTCGCGGCGAGCAGCGTGACGACGGTACCTGGGCCACCTTCTACGGCGGTCCCGGCGACCTTTCCACCACCATCGAGGCGTACGTCGCCCTGCGACTGGCCGGGGACCGGCCGGACGATCCGCACATGGAGCGCGCCGCCGCCTGGATCAGGGCGCGCGGCGGCATCGCCGCGAGCCGCGTCTTCACCCGCATCTGGCTGGCGCTGTTCGGCTGGTGGAAGTGGGACGATCTGCCCGAGCTGCCCCCCGAGCTGATCTTCCTTCCGTCGTGGTTCCCGCTGAACATCTACGACTTCGGCTGCTGGGCCCGGCAGACCATCGTGCCGCTGACCGTCGTCTCGGCGAAGCGGCCGGTGCGTCCCGCCCCGTTCGCGCTCGACGAGCTGCACACCAACCCGCGGGTGCCCAACCCGCGCAAGCGCCTTGCCACGCCCACCAGTTGGGAGGGCGCCTTCCAGCGGCTCGACAAGGCCCTGCACGTCTATCGCAAGCTCGCGCCGGCCAGGCTGCGCGGCGCCGCGATGAAGAGCGCGGCGCGCTGGATCGTCGAGCGGCAGGAGAACGACGGCTGCTGGGGCGGAATCCAGCCGCCCGCCGTGTACTCCCTGATCGCGCTCCACCTGCTCGGGTACGACCTGGATCATCCGGTGATGCGGGCCGGCCTGGAGTCGCTCGACCGGTTCACGGTGTGGCGCGACGACGGCGCCCGGATGATCGAGGCCTGTCAGTCGCCGGTCTGGGACACCTGCCTCGCCACCATCGCGCTTGCCGACGCGGGGGTACGGCCCGACGACCCGGCCCTCGTCAAGGCCGCCGACTGGATGATGCGGGAGCAGATCCTGCGGCCCGGAGACTGGGCCGTACGCCGGCCCGGACTGGAGCCGGGCGGCTGGGCGTTCGAGTTCCACAACGACAACTACCCGGACATCGACGACACCGCCGAGGTCGTCCTGGCGCTGCGGCGCGTCGCGCACCCGGACCGCGCGCGGATAGAGGCGACCGTGGACCGCGCCGTCCGCTGGAACCTCGGCATGCAGTCCAAGAACGGCGCCTGGGCCGCCTTCGACGCCGACAACACCAGCCCCTTCCCCAACCGGCTGCCCTTCTGCGACTTCGGCGAGGTCATCGACCCGCCGTCCGCCGACGTCACCGCCCACGTGGTGGAGATGCTGGCCGTCGAGGGCAAGGCGCACGACCCGCGCACCCGGCGCGGCATCGAGTGGCTGCTCGCCGAACAGGAGGCGAACGGCGCCTGGTTCGGACGCTGGGGCGTCAACTACGTATACGGAACAGGGTCGGTCGTACCGGCGCTGACCGCGGCCGGGCTGCCCGTTTCCCACCCCGCGATCCGCCGCGCCGTCGACTGGCTGGAGTCCGTCCAGAACGACGACGGCGGCTGGGGCGAGGACCTGCGCTCGTACCACGAGGCCGGCTGGGCCGGGCGCGGCGCCTCGACCGCGTCCCAGACCGGCTGGGCGCTGCTCGCCCTGCTCGCGGCGGGGGAGCAGGAGGCCAAGTCCGTCGAGCGGGCCGTCACCTGGCTCGCCGAGACCCAGCGGGAGGACGGCTCCTGGGACGAGCCGTACTTCACGGGCACCGGATTCCCGTGGGACTTCTCCATCAACTACAACCTCTACCGGCAGGTCTTCCCGCTCACCGCCCTCGGACGGTACGTGCACGGGGAGCCCACCTTCCCGGGCCTGGGCACCCGGGAAGGGGCCTGATGGGCCCGACGGACCCGATGGCCCCCATGAGCGGGATCCCGGAGCCCTCGCGGCCCGCGCCGCTGCTGATCGCCTGCGCGCTCGGCATCGAGCAGTTCGCGCTGCGCAGCGGCCACCGCAGGGAGGCTCCGGGGCCCGTGACCGTACTGCGTACGGGCATGGGGCCCAAGGCGGCGGAGGCCGCCGTCACTCGCGCGCTCGTCGCCGGCGGGCCGGCCGGGGACACCGCCGTCATCGCCTCCGGCTTCTGCGCCGGGCTCGCACCGGGGATGCACCCCGGGGACCTGATCGTCGCCGACGAGACCCGCGGCCCCCACGGCAGCACGGCCTGCACGGGCGTCGAACTGCTGGCGAAGGCGCTGGCCAGGGCGGTGCCGGGGCGCGCCGTACACACCGGCCCGCTGACCGGCTCCGACCATGTCGTACGCGGACCCGAGCGGGCCGAGCTGCGGGCCACCGGGGCCATCGCGGTGGACATGGAATCCGCCGCGACGCTCTGGAGCGCGCTGCGCGCCGGACCGCGTCCGATTGCGGCCGTTCGGGTGGTCGTGGACGCTCCGGAGCATGAGCTCGTACGCATTGGCACGCTTCGCGGTGGAATATCGGCCTTTCGTGTTCTCCGCGCAGTTATGCCTGCCTTTTTTGAATGGCACCGTTCTTTGCTGCTCCCCAGGAGGTGAGCTAGATGGCCATGCCGCTCCGTCAGACCATCAGGGTCGGGACGTACCTCGTTGAACAAAAGCTCCGCAAGCGTGAGAAGTTCCCGCTCATCGTCGAGCTCGAACCTCTTTACGCCTGCAACCTCGCTTGCGAGGGCTGCGGCAAGATCCAGCACCCCGCCGGTGTCCTGAAGCAGCGCATGCCCGTGGCGCAGGCCGTGGGCGCGGTACTCGAGTCCGGCGCTCCGATGGTCTCCATCGCGGGCGGCGAGCCGCTGATGCATCCTCAGATCGACGAGATCGTGCGGCAGTTGGTGGCGAAGAAGAAGTACGTGTTCCTCTGCACCAACGCGATGCTGCTGCGCAAGAAGATCGAGAAGTTCACCCCTTCCCCGTTCTTCGCCTTCGCCGTGCACATCGACGGGCTGCGGGAGCGCCACGACGAATCGGTGGCGAAGGAAGGCGTGTTCGACGAAGCGGTGGAAGCGATCAAGGAGGCCAAGAAGCGCGGCTTCCGGGTCACCACCAACTCCACCTTCTTCAACACCGACACCCCCCAGACGATCATCGAAGTGCTCAATTACCTCAATGACGACCTGGAGGTGGACGAGATGATGATCTCGCCCGCCTACGCGTACGAGAAGGCTCCCGACCAGGAGCACTTCCTCGGCGTCGAGCAGACCCGCGAGCTGTTCAAGAAGACGTTCGCGGGTGGCAACCGGCGACGCTGGCGGCTCAACCACTCGCCGCTCTTCCTGGACTTCCTGGAGGGCAAGGCGGACTTCCCGTGCACGGCGTGGGCGATCCCCAACTACACGCTGTTCGGGTGGCAGCGGCCCTGCTACCTGATGAGCGACGGATACGTGGCGACGTACCGGGAGCTCATCGAGGACACCGACTGGAGCAAGTACGGACGGGGCAAGGACCCGAGGTGCGCCAACTGCATGGCGCACTGCGGCTACGAGCCCACGGCCGTCCTCGCGACCATGGGCTCGCTCAAGGAGTCCCTGCGCGCGGTCCGCGAGACGGTCTCGGGGAACCACGGGTGATGTGACGGGACGGGCGGGCCCGCGAGAGCGGGTTCACCCGTCGACGGGAGTGACCATCGGCCTCGGGCCGGCGGCCGGGGAAGCCGGGGCCGCCCCACTCGGGAACGCTAAGGAGACCGCGCAATGACGGATGTCGCGCCGAAGGGGTTCGACCTGGCGAAGCTCCTCGCCGAACGCGGGACCGAGCGTTACGAACTGCATGCCAGACACCTGAACCACCAGCTGCCCCGCATGCTGCGCACCCTCGGCTTCGACAAGGTCTACGAGCGGGCCGAGGGCGCCTACTTCTGGGACGCGGAAGGCAACGACTACCTGGACATGCTCGCCGGCTTCGGCGTGATGGGTCTCGGCCGGCACCATCCCGTCGTACGCAAGGCGCTGCACGATGTCCTGGACGCCTCGCTCGCCGACCTGACACGCTTCGACTGCCAGCCGCTGCCGGGGCTGCTCGCCGAGAAGCTGCTCAGCCACAGTCCGCACCTGGACCGGGTGTTCTTCGGCAACAGCGGCACGGAGGCCGTCGAGACCGCGCTGAAGTTCGCCAGGTACGCGACGGGCAAGCCCAGGATCCTGTACTGCGCCCACGCCTTCCACGGCCTGACCACGGGCTCGCTGTCGGTGAACGGCGAGGCGGGTTTCCGTGACGGCTTCGCGCCGCTGCTGCCCGACACCGCGATCGGGCTCGGCGACCTGGACGCCCTGGAGCGGGAGCTGAGGAAGGGCGACGTGGCCGGCTTCGTCGTCGAGCCGATCCAGGGAAAGGGTGTGCACGAATCCCCGCCCGGGTTCCTGCGCGCCGCCCAGGAGCTCCTGCACCGCCACAAAGCACTGCTGATCGCCGACGAGGTGCAGACGGGCCTGGGCAGGACCGGGGACTTCTACGCCTACCAGCACGAGGAGGGCGTCGAACCCGATCTGCTGTGCGTCGCGAAGGCGCTCTCGGGCGGCTACGTTCCGATCGGCGCGACCCTGGGCAAGGACTGGATCTTCAAGCGTGTCTATTCGTCGATGGACCGGGTGCTGGTGCACTCGGCCAGCTTCGGCTCCAACGCGCAGGCGATGGCGGCGGGCCTCGCCGTTCTCGCGGTGATGGAGGACCAGGAGATCGTCGCGAACGCCCGGCGCTCCGGCGACCTGCTGCGCGAACGGCTGGCCGCGCTCATCGGCCGCTACGAGCTGCTGCACGACGTACGCGGGCGCGGGCTCATGATCGGCATCGAGTTCGGCCGGCCCAGCTCCCTGAAGCTGCGCAGCCGCTGGACCATGCTCCAGGCCGCCCGCAAGGGTCTCTTCGCGCAGATGGTCGTCGTACCGCTGCTCCAGAAGCACCGGATTCTCACGCAGGTCTCCGGCGATCACCTCGAAGTGATCAAGCTGATTCCGCCGCTGATCGTGGGCGAGAGGGAGGTGGACCGGTTCGTCGGCGCTTTCACTGCCGTGATGGACGACGCGCACAGCGGCGGCGGTCTGATGTGGGACTTCGGCAAAACACTGGTGAAGCAGGCGGTCGCCAACCGGTGATTTTGCCTCAGAGGCAAATTACTTGCCTCACGGGCAATCCCTCTGGCCCAATGGCGGCATGACATCCCGCCCCGAAGAGCCGCCCGCAGGAGCGCTGCCCCCGGTCGCCCCGCGACTGCGCGACCTGCGCCGGCACAGCGGCCTCACGCTGGAGGCGGCCGCCCGCCGCGCCGGGCTCTCGCCCGCGCACCTGTCCCGCCTGGAGACGGGACAGCGCCGGCCGTCGCTGCCGATGCTGCTCGCGCTGGCCCGTGTCTACGGTACGACGGTGTCCGCGCTCCTCGGCGAGACCCCGGGCGACCGGGACGCCGTACTGCGCGCGGACGAGAGCGAGGCACGGGAGGCCGACGGCTGGACGTACCACCGGGCGGGCGGCTCGGGGCGCGCCATGCAGGCGCTGCGGGTGCATGTCCCCTACGGCGCTCAAGGGGACCTGGTGCGCGTCCATCCGGGCGAGGAGTGGCTGTACGTCCTGTCGGGGCGGCTGCGACTGGTGCTCGGCGAGAGCGTCCACCGCCTCGATGCCGGGGGCAGCGCGCATTTCGACTCGCTGACCCCGCACCGCATCGCGGCCGCCGGCCCGGCCGGGGCCGACCTGCTGTTCGTTCCCACCTTGCTGCAGAGCGCCACCGGCGGCCTGTGCCTGCCCCAGGAGACCTGACATGCCGCAGCCCGAAGAGAAGACCACCGTTCGCCGCTTCGCGGAGGACAAGATCCCCAGGGGCCTGGCGGTCCGCGTCTTCGTGTACGTCGTCGCGGGCCACCTCTTCGCGGCCTTCGTCTACCTGCTCTTCACGCTCGGCGGCCAGCGCTGATCTTGCGGCCGACGCCGGTACTCGCGGCCGACACCGGTACTCGATGTGATCAGCTCTTGTCGAGCAGGCGCGTCCGCAGCCGCTCCCGGGTCTCCGGAGTGATGCCCAGCCCCTCCGCGAGGTAGCGGTCGGTGGTGCCCCAGATCTCCTCGATCGTCTCGAAGGCGGCGTTCAGATACTCCGCGCGGGCCTCGAAAAGCGGGCTGAGCAGCTCCATGACCTCGGGTGACATCCCGGCCGACGAGTTGTCGCTGCGGCGCACCTTGTAGCGGCGGTGCGGGTCGTTCGACTTCAGGTAGTCGGCCTCGATGGCCTCGCGCTCCACGCCGACCGCCAGCAGGGCCACCGCTATGGACAGGCCCGCCCGGTCCTTGCCCGCCGCGCAGTGCATGAGCGCGGGGACGGCTTCCTCGGCGAGAGCGTGCAGCACCTGGCTGTGCTCGGCCGTACGCTCCTTGATGATCACGCGGTACGTCGCCGACATCCGGTCCGCGGCCTTGCCGTCCGAGAGGATCTCGCGCAGCTCGTCGAGGTTCCCGTCGCGGACCATCTTCCAGAACACGGCGCCGTCGGCCGGGTCCGTCAATGGCAGGTTGACATTGCGCACCCCCGGCAGCTCGATGTCCGGGCCTTCCAGTTGCTGGTCCGCCTCGTTGCGGAAGTCGAAGATCGTGTGGAGGCCCAGCGAACCCAGGAACGCCGCGTCGGCGGCGGTGGCGTGCGCCAGGTGACCGCTGCGGAAGAGGACTCCGTGCCGTACCCGCCGCCCGTCCACCGTCGGCAGGCCGCCCACATCACGGAAGTTGCGCACGGCGGCAAGCTCGGGCTCCTGCTCGGGCTCTGTCGACGGGACCTGCGGCAGCTGCTGTGTCACGTGGGCTCCTGAAGTCTGCCGTCGGCGCTGCTCGCCGACTTCGGCGCGTTTCGACGATACGACATGGGTTCGTTGGGCAACCATCTCGGCCGACCCGGCGCGGCCTGTCGTGGAGTCGCCTGCTCTTACCGCTACAGGATGGGGCGTAAGTGATTGTTCGGGTGAAACGGACTATGTCCTGCTAACTCCCCTTGTAGGTACGGGAAATGGTGAGACCGCTGGTGAGCAGGATCATATTCGTGACGGTGCGTGGCGAAGCGCCGTGGGTAAATACCAGTTCACAGGCGGGGCCCAAAGATCCGTAATCCACAGAGGGTGACGGGAATTGCGTCATGAATTCTTGTGGGGCGACGGCGGAGTGAATGGACTGGCTTGTACGGGGGAGCCGCGTCGGCTTACGGTCACCGTCAATCCGGGTGGACCGCCGAATCCTGCCACCTCCCGGAATCCGCACCCACACTCACTCACGCGTGGCAGGAGCGGGGGACCCAGGTAAGTACGCCGGTCATCCGGATGTTCCACGTCCGGACCGGCTTTGGGGTTAAGTCGCGCAACAGCGCGGCCGGGCATCTCCAGCCCGAACCCGACAGCTCACCTCGTAGGCGCCGGAGAGGAATGTTCCATGCCCGCAAAGGGTAAGCACCGCCGCCCGAGGTCCAACTCGCTCACGCGCGGATTCGCCGCCGCCGGAACGGGCGGGGCAGTACTCGCACTTCCCCTCATCGCCGCCACCGGCGCGAACGCCGCGGAGAAGGCGGCCCCGGCTGCCGCGTCCGCCGGCCAGGCCGCCGCTTCGGACGTTGCCAAGAAGGCGACGCCCAAGAAGAAGACCAGCACCAAGACCTACGCCGTGGTCGCCGGCGACTACCTGTCCAAGATCGCCGACGAGCAGGACGTGCGCGGCGGCTGGCAGAAGCTGTACGACGACAACCGTGAGGTTGTCGGCGGCAACCCCTCGCTGATCCTGCCCGGCATGAAGCTGACCATCGGCGCGAAGGCGGCGGCGCCCGCGAAGGCCGCACCCGCGAAGCCGGCGCAGCCGGCGGCCAAGGCGCCCGCGCCCGCCGCCCCGAAGGCCGAGCCCAAGGCCGAGGTCAAGGCCGAGGTCGAGAAGCCCGCCCCCGCCGCCGCGCAGAGCACCGGATCCGGCTTCACCGCCCCGGTCTCCGCGGGCGTCACCACCCCGTACCGCGCCGCCGGCGGCAGCTGGTCCAGCGGCTACCACACGGGCGTCGACTTCTCCGCGTCCAGCGGTACCCCGGTCAAGGCGGTCGGCTCCGGCACCGTCGTCTCCGCGGGCTGGAGCGGGTCGTACGGCAACGAGGTCGTCATCAAGCACGACGACGGCCGGTACTCGCAGTACGCCCACCTGTCCTCGCTGTCCGTCTCCTCCGGCCAGAGCGTCGGCGGCGGCACCCAGATAGGCCTCTCCGGCAGCACGGGCAACTCCACCGGCCCGCACCTGCACTTCGAAATCCGCACCGGCCCGAGCTACGGCTCGGACGTCGACCCGCTGGCCTACCTGCGCGGCCACGGCGTCACTGTCTGATCCGTCTGGTCGGTCAGGTCCGCCTGGTCCGTCTGGTCCGTCCTGAACGACGCTCCCGTACGCCCCCTTTTGCTGCCACGCCCGGCGGCAAAAGGGGGCGTACGTGCGTTTCGGGTCTATTCCGGATTGGGTGAATCTTGACCGGTGTCATATGTCACGCCGCGTCAACCCCTCCCTACGGTGGCGTAGGTCACTCGCTCCAGTGAAGGATGTGCCGACGTGGCAGACGATTCGAGATCATTCAGTACAGGCACCATCGGGTCGTACGCGGCGATCGGCGACAGCTTCACCGAAGGCGTCGGAGATCCCGGACCCGACGGTGCGTTCATCGGCTGGGCCGACCGGCTCGCCGTACTCCTCGACGACCGCGTCCCCGAGCACACGTTCCGCTACGCCAACCTCGCCGTACGCGGCCGCCTCCTCGACCAGATCGTGGCCGAGCAACTCCCGCGCGCGAAGGAACTGGCCCCCGATCTGGTGAGCTTCTGCGCCGGCGGCAACGACATCCTCCGGCCCGGCAGCGACCCCGACGACGTCGCCGAGCGCTTCGAGCGGGCCGTCGCGGACCTCACCAACGCGGTGGGCACCGTCATGGTGACCACCGGCTTCGACACGCGCGGCATTCCCGTACTGCGCCATCTGCGGGGCAAGATCGCGACGTACACCGCTCACGTACGGGCGGTCGCCGACCGGTACGACTGCCCGGTGCTCGACCTGTGGTCGCTCAAGTCCGTCCAGGACAGGCGCGCCTGGGACGGCGACCGGCTCCACCTCTCGCCCGAGGGCCATACCCGGGTCGCGCTGCGCGCCGCACAGGTGCTCGGGCTCGGTGTACCGGCCGATCCGGACCAGGCGTGGCCGCCGATGGCGCCGCGCGGCTCGCTGGAGATGCGCCGGGACAACATCCAGTGGGCGCGCGAGTATCTGGTGCCGTGGATCGGGCGGCGGCTGCGTGGGGAGTCGTCAGGTGATCACATCGAGGCGAAGAGGCCCGATCTGCTGCCCTTGTGAGAGGGGGACGGGAACGCGGGGCGTGCGGGGTATGCGCTCCAGGATGCCGCCCGCGAACACGTCGTACAGCGGCAGCGTCTCCAGGTGGACGTAGCCGATGTGGCAGTCGCAGGCGGCGAGCGGGCAGGCGCGCGGGCGCAGTGCCCGGCGGTACGAACCGTCGTAGAGGTTGCCGAGTTCGGCGGGTACGAAGTGGCAGCGGCGCACCGTGCCTTCGCCGTCCACCGAGATCACCGATTCGCCGGTCCGGCACGGGAGGCCGGCGGAACGGTGCGGGTGGCGGCTGTACGGGAAGAGGGGGTCCAGGGCCGTCCACCGGCCGGCTTCCTCGTCCGTATAGGTGCGGCCCTCTGCCGCGTTGATCCACAGGTAGACCTCGGAGGGGAGCGCGGCGCGTAGCCTTCGTGCTTCTTCGAGGTGCTCCGGGAAGCCGACGACGCCGACGCTGAACCGCACGCCGCGGGCGGTCAGTTCGCGGCACTTGGCGAGGAAGCGGTCGTACGGTGTCTGACCTGGGTGGTACGTACACCACAGCGCGAGCGTGCCGAGGTCGGCGCCGGCTTCGGTGAGCCAGTCGGTGCGGCAGCTCAGGTTCGTCTGGATGGCGACGCGCCGGATGTGCGGCAGCCGGGACAGCTCGGTGAGGGCGCGGCGGTACCAGGAGCGGACCAGGCCCTCGCCCCAGGGCGTGAAGAGCACCGAGAGGCGGTCGCTCGTCTGCGCGGCGGCCCACGCGGTGAAGCGCTCCAGCGCGGCTCGGTCGGCGCGCAACTGCTCAGGGCTGTCGCGCCGTTTGGCGAACGGGCAGTACGGACAGTCGTAGTCGCAGGAGGCGAGCGGGCCGCGGTAGAGGATCGTCAGGTCCGTCGGGCTCGTCGGGTCCATGACCGGGCTCACTTCGGTTCGTACGCGGCCATGGCGGCCCGTACGGAGTCGGAGAAGAGCTCGGGACCGATCGCGTCGGAGTGCGCGAGGCCTTCGGGGGAGAGGCGCAGCAGAGCCTTCGGGGCGCTGTCGTCGAGCCAGCCGAGGGCGGCGAAGCGGTCGAGCTCGGCGGGGAAGTCGTCGGCCGGGTCCGTTCCGAACCGTTCGCGGTAGCCGGCCAGTGGCATGCCATCGGCCTGGAGGAGCGACTGGAGCAGATGACGGCGGCGGGCCTCGTCGGCGTCTGCGTACCAGCCGGTCTCCGCACGGGAGAAGTCCTCGGTGGTCGTGTAGGCGTCGATGATTTTGCGGACCTCGCGCATGTCCACGGCGTAGTCGAAGGAGTAGTGGAGCGCGGAGGTGTACGAACGGGCTCCGCAGCCGAGGCCGATCATGCTGTCGGTCTGGCAGGCGTAGTCGTCGGCCTCCTGCTTCGGCGCGTCCGTGCGGCGGAACATCCGCATCGAGACCTGCTCGTAGCCGTGGGCGAGCAGATGGTCCCTGCCCTGGCGGTAGAGGCGCAGCCGCTGGGTGTCCCACGCGGCGTCGGCCTCCGCGCCGATGCGGCCGAGGCCCGTGAGCGGGCGTATGTACAGGGGATAGAGGTAGAGCTCCTCGGGCCGCCAGGCGAGCGCCGCGTCGAGCGAGGTGCGCCAGGTGTCGGGGGTCTGGCCCTCGATGCCGTAGATGAGGTCGATGTTGAGGGTGGGGATGCGGGCGTCGCGGACGGCGGCGAGGGCCGTCTCGACGTCGGCGCGGCGCTGGGGGCGCACGGCCGCGCGGGCCTCGGAGTCGACGAAGCTCTGGACGCCGAGGCTGAGCCGGGTCGTGCCGCGGGCGGCGAGCACGGCGAGACGGTCGGGGGTGGCGGTGGCCGGGGATGCCTCGACGGACAGGGGTACGGCGCCGAGGTCCGCGCCCATCCGCTTCTCCGCGATGTCGCAGAGCCTTTCCAGCTCGCCGGCGTCGAGGAAGGTGGGGGTGCCGCCGCCGAAGGCCGCGGCGGCGAATCCGACTCCGTCGTCGCCCAGGGCTTCGCGGACGGCGCTGGCCTGGCGGTCGAGCGCGTCGAGGTACCGGCCGGTCAGCTCGTCCGGGGCGCCGATCCGGGTGAAGAGATTGCAGAAGCCGCAGCGGACCTCGCAGAACGGTATGTGGAGGTAGAGGGAGAGGGCGTTCCTGGGCTCCGCCGACCAGAGGTCACGGAGCGCGGGGCGGCTCCCCAGCTCGCGGTACGCCGTCTTGTGCGGGTAGGCGTAGACGTAACTCTGGTAGGGGCGCGGCGGCGTGGTGCTCATCGGGTGGCCCCTTGGTCGAGAGTGAAGTGGGCGTAGGGGACGGTCCAGACGGAATCGTGGCCGAGGCGGTGACCGGTGTAGCCGTCGTCGCCGTACGCGGTGCCGTGGTCGGAGCAGACGATCGCGAAGCAGGGGCGGCGGCTGCTCGCGGCGGCGAACAGGCGGCCGATGTGCTCGTCGACGTACTCCAGAGCGGCCGCGTGGGTGGCGCGCGAGTCACCGGCCGCGTGGGTGGCGCCGGGGAGGTGGAACCAGTTGGGCTGGTGCAGGGCGGAGACGTTGACGAACAGGAACAGCCGTTGGCCGGCCGGGAGGGCGGCGACGACCTGCTCGGCCCGGGTGACCTGCGCCTCGAAGGAGGTGGGCGAGGCCACGCCGAACTCCGGCTCCCAGTGGCTCTCCTGGAACATGCCGGGCAGTACCGAGCCGAGCGGGCCCCGCCGGTTGAAGAAGCCGACGCCGCCGATGCACACGGTGTGGTAGCCGGCGTCCGCGAGACCGGAGACGAGATCGGGCGCGTCGAAGACGAAGGTGCGCTCGGCCGTGGTCTCGCTGCCGGCGAAGCGCGCGGCGAAGAGCCGGGGGTGGGGCCCGGGGGCGGCGGGCGTGGGCAGGAAGCCCGCGAAGATCGCCTGGTGCGAGGCGTAGGTGAAGCTGCCGGGGGCGTGTCGCTTCTCCCATACGCCGCCGGGCAGGTGCCGGGCCAGGTTCGGCAGGCGGCCCGCGGCGGCGAGTTCGGCCGCTACATCGTGGCGCAGGGTGTCCAGGGTGACGAGCAGCAGGTCGTGGCTGCCGACGATCTCGTTCATGTCAGGTGGTCGCATGGTGGTTCCTTGTCGTGCGCTGTACGGCGCGATGTGCTGCGGCGACCTGCGCCGCGTAGGTGTCCAGGCCCTCGAAGCCGCTGCCCGGCAGGCCGGTGAGGCGCGGCAGCAGGTCGCCGAAGGCGTTGACCTCGCAGACGGCGAAGCGGCGCCAGCCGACGGCGGGCAGCAGGTCGACGCCGACGCAGAGCGTCCGGGGGAAGCAGGCGGCGGCTCGCTCGCACACCTCCATGGCCTCGTCCCAGCTGCCGCCCGCCGAAGCGATGGCGGCGCGGACCTCGTCGAGGTCGCCTCGCTCACCGCCCAGATGGAGGTTGGTCATGGGGGAGCGGCTGGTGCGTACGACGGCGTGCGTCGCCCGGCCGCCCATCACGACGACCCGCAGGTCGGCGGCGCGGCCCCGCTGCGCGGCCTTGGGCAGCCAGCGTTCGATGTGGAGCCCGTCCGGGGCGAGCGCGTCCACGATCGCCGCCACCTCGCCCTCGGTCGTACAGCGGCGTACCCGCAGGGAGTTGAACAGCCGGCCCTGCGGGTCGCGTTCCACTGATGTGGTGGCCCGTACGCGGCCGGAGCCGTGGGCTTCCACGGCCAGTACGCCGGAGGCCGACGAGCCGTGCGCCGGCTTGACGAAGGCACGTGGCATACGGTGCGCGCGCAGAAGGTCCCGTACGTCCGCCCAGCCGCGTACGACAGGTGCTGTTGCCCCGGAGGTGGGCGAAGAGGGCACGGGAATGCCCGCGTCGTGCAGCACGGCGTGGCACAGCCGCTTGTCGAACAGCACGGCCAACTCGTCGGGGTCGTCGAGCAGGGTGCAGCCAGTGGCTGCCCGGCCCACTTCCCGTACGGCCGCCGTGAACCGCTCGTACCAGCGGGCCGATCCCTCCACGCGAGTGCCGTCGCCCACGCCCCGCAGCAGGCGCTCGACCTCGGGGTCCTCGCCGGGCGAGTCGATCCGTACGGTCTCGCCGGGCCGGAACGAGGCCCGGCCGCCGAGAACCTCCAGCCAGGGGACAACCCGCGCGGCGGGGAGCCCGGCGGCGGCCACGGCGTCCTGGAACAGGGCGACGCGACGGTTGGCGGGGTTGCCGACGACCGCGAAGCGCGGCCCCGCGCCGATCGCCCTACTCGTCGACGGCGACATAGCGGGGTTCGTCGTCCTCGGGGTCCCAGTAGTCGGGCCCGTCGAGGTCCAGCCGCACGCCGTGCGGTTCGAGCGTCTTGCGTATGCGCTGCTGGATGGACTCGGTGATGTAGTGGTGGTGCAGGTCCAGTTCGCTCAGGTGAGTGAGCGGCTGGCCGTCGAGCAGGGCCTGCGCGCCGGTGTCGCTGAGGGTGCCCATCGACAGGGCGAGCGAGTCCAGCTGGGCGACGACGGGTGCGGCGGCCACCGCTGCCGCGATCTCGTCCTGGATCTCGCTGTTCTGCACACCCAGGTGGCGCAGGCGCGGAAGCGCGCCGCCCGACAGCAGGGGCGAGAGGTCCGCGACCGTCGCATCCCCTCCGTAATGCGTGACACCCAGCCACAGCTCCAAGCGCTCCAGGGCGGGCAGGCTGGAGGCGGCCACGGCGCGGACGACGGAGCCGGGCAGGCCGCCGGATTCGAAGCGCAGCACCCTCAGCGCGTCGTGGCGCACGGGCCGCAGGGAGAGCACGTCCGTATCGGAGAGCGATTCGCCGCAGCCGCGCACGATCAGCTCTTCGAGCCGGGGGAACGCTTCGAGGCACGGCGTGATGTCGGTCATCTCCAGCCAGGACACCTCGCACTCCTCACTGATGACGTCGGCGAGGAAGAGGCCGCGCAGCGCGGGAAAACGATCGGCGTCCGCGAGAGCCCGGTCAAGAACGGGTCGCAGATGCTCGTAATCGTCCTGCCACCAGGGGCCGATCAGCAGCGCCCTCACCTGCGTGGAGTCGACGGAGTCGAGGAAGCGCGGCCACAGCTCGGTGAACGGCTCGTCCTCGTCCCACAGACAGTCCAGGCGCCAGGCCACGGAGCCGGCGGGCGGAAGAGGCAGGGCAGGCGGGTCACCGGGCTGGGGCAGTGTGAAGACGGGAAGCCCGTTGAAGGTCTCGGGGTGTTCGATGTCGGTCACGGCCGGGTCACTCCGCGACCGCGGTGTAGCGGCCTTCGGCGCCGCCGTTGTCCCACGGCTCCAGGCGGTCCGACAGGTCGACGTCCACGCCGTGCGGCTCCAGGGACTCGGCCACCCGTTGCTCCATCTCCTCGGAGAGGAAGTGGTGGCTCAGGTCGAGGCGTTCGAGGTGGGTGAGCGGCTGTCCTTCGAGCAGCGCGGCTGCTCCCTCGTCACCGAGGGTGCCGTTCGACAGGTCGAGGGTGTCCAGCCGGGCCACGACGGGGGCCGACGCCACAGCCGCTGCGATCTCGTTCTGGATCTCACTGTTGCGCAGGCCGAGGTGACGCAGTCCGGGGAAGAGGGCGCCGGAGAGCAACGGCGCGAGGTCGGCGACCTCCGTGTCGCCGCCGTACTCGGAGACGCCGAGCCACAGGTCCAGGTGGTCCAGGGAGGGCAGTTCGCTTTCGGTGATGCCCCGCACGACCGCCGCGGGCAGGCCCCCGGATTCGAAGACGAGCGAGCGCAGCCGCTCGTGCCGTACCGGCGGGAAGCGGAGGTCCTGACCGCCGCGTACGCCGAATTCCAGCAGGCGGGGGAAAGCGCTGAGCAGCCCCGTGACGTTGGACTGCTCGATCCAGGAGATCTCGGCCTGCTCCTGGGTCAGGTCACCGATGAACAGGGCCTCCAGGGAGGTGAGCCTGTCGGCCGCGGCGATGACGAGGTTGATGGGGTAGCTCGAATTCGCGTCGTAGCACTCGCCCCACTGGCCGATGATCAGCGCTCGTACCCCCGAGGGATCGACGGCCTTGAGGAACTCCCCGAAACTTTCCTCCCATGTCCCGTCTTCGTCCTCGTACGGGTTCACGGAGATGCGCCATGCCACGGAGCCCGCGGTCGGCAGCGGCGTGGGGGAGTCGGGACGAAAGTCGACGGCCGGGAGGCCGAGCAGTTCCTGCAGATGGTCCACACCGGACATGGCCCTGGTCTCCTGACGCTGTGCGAGCTACTGACGTGCGAAAGGTTTATCAAGCGGGACTGACAATCCCGCGAGCGGGTTGGTCTTCGCAGGTCAGGAGCGATTGTCAGACCCTGGCCGTAGCGTTTTCCACGTGGCCGGCACACGGTGTGCGGCCCGGGAGGGGAGACAGCCATGTACCGGCAAGGGGACGTACTGATCATGCCGTTGGACGAGTCGGCGGTGCCGGAGCGGCTGGCGGAGGCCTCCGGTGAACGGCGGGACGCCAGGGGCCGGTTGGTGCTGGCGCTGGGTGAAGTCACGGGGCACGCACACGCGGTGCAGGGCCCGGGAAGGCTGCTGCGGGAGGCAGGCCCCTTCGATCCGATGCTGCTCCATCTCCCTGAGGGCGGGCGGGTCGTGCACGAGGAGCACGCGGCGATACCGCTGCCCAAGGGCTGGTACCGGGTGGTGCGCCAGCGGGAGTACGTACCGGGTTCGGTCCGGATCGTCGCGGACTGACCGCCCGGCGCGGGAACCATGCCCCACGGAACGACGGGGCCGGTGATCAGAGTCAGGGATCAGGATCAGGGACCAGGGTCAGGGATCAGGGGACAGGGAATTCGATGCAGCATGTGAACACTTGGCGGACCGTCGCGGCGGCGACCGGTGCGGCGGACCGCGCGGCCGCGGAGGAGGGCGTGCGGGTCGCCTACCGCACGGCGGGCCTCGCGGAGCCGGAGCGGATCGTCTGGGCCGCCTCGCCCAAGGAGGCGGTCGAGACCGTCGAACGGCTCTCCGGTGTGGGACGGTCGGTGCGCGACGACGTGCGTACCGGGCCGTGGGCGGAGGAACGGAGGCGGCTGCACGACGAGTTGGGCCCGGCGGGCTGGGCGGCGTTGTGGTCCGCCACCGGCGCCCAGTTGTGGGACACCACCCGCGAGCTGGCCGAACGGATACGCACGGGTGTCGTCGCCGAGCTGGCGGAGCGGCCGGAGGACGAGTCCGATGTGCGACTGGTGCTGCTCGACGCGGTGCTCGGCCAGCACGACGCCGCCTGGCTCGCGGCGTTCGACGGTCGGGGCGAACGGCTCGCGGGGCTGGCGCAGGTCGCCAGGCACGCCGGCTGGTGGTGGCCGTACGAGAACGCCGTGGTGATCAGTGAACGGCCGGTGGAGCTCCACCGCGACGAAGCCGGGCGGCTCGACCGGGGCGACGGCCCCGCCCTCGCCTTCCCCGACGGCTTCGCGCTGTACGCCTGGCGCGGTATGCCCGTACCCGCGGCGTTTCTGGACGAGCTGTCGTTGTTGACGCCCGCTCGCATCCGCGCCGAGGAGAACGCCGAGCTGCGCCGCGTGATGCTGGAGCACTACGGCTAC
This sequence comes from Streptomyces sp. TRD_SC_5, assembly GCF_056836825.1. Taxonomy (NCBI): domain Bacteria; kingdom Bacillati; phylum Actinomycetota; class Actinomycetes; order Kitasatosporales; family Streptomycetaceae; genus Streptomyces; species Streptomyces sp. TRD_SC_5. The sequence goes on from NZ_JBWZZS010000001.1 coordinate 6,451,566, forward strand.
GACCGCTATCTCAGCGAGTCCGACGCCGAGCCGGTGCACCGCGACGAGACCGGCGTCCTGTGGCGCATAGCCCTGCAGGGCGACGAGGACGTGGTGATGGTCGAGGTGGTCAACTCCACCCCGGAGCCGGACGGCACACACCGTACGTACTGGCTGCGCGTGCCGCCCACGACGAAGACCGCGAAGGAAGGAGTGGCCTGGACGTTCGGGCTCGGCCAGGAGGCGTATGAACCGGTGCGGCAGACCTGAGAAGGCCGTACGCGCGCTCTAGGAGGAGAGGAGGTCGCCCGGTCCGATCAGGTCCGTGTTGCCTTCCGTCGTGCAGGCGTGGGCACCCGCCCGCGCGCCCAGGCGGGCGCACTCCTCCAGGTCCCGGCCGGTGAGGCGCCCGTACAGGAATCCGCTGACGTACGCGTCCCCGGCGCCGTTGGAGTCCACCACCGGGCCGGGCGGCACGGTCGCCGGGACGGGGCGCGGGGTGCGGCTGCCGTCCCGCGTCAGCAGGTACGAGCCGCCCGCGCCCGCCGTTGCCACCACGGCCTCGGCGCGGCCCTCGCGCAGGATGTCGCGCATCACGGCGGCGATTCGCTCGCCCGCGCCCGCCGCGCTGAGGAACACCAGGTCGGAGCGGAGAGCGAACTCCCTGTGGTGATCGGCGAGTCCGTCCCAGTCGTGCAGATCGGTCGAGACGGGAACGCCCAGTTCCTCGATGTCGTCGAGCAGGTGCCGGGCGAAGTTCATGATGGACAGGTGGACATGCCCGGCCCGCCGCACTTGGGGGAGGTAGAAGTCGCGGGGCATCCGCAGATCGCCGGGGTCGCGGGCGTCGTAGAAGGACATCCGGCGGCCCGTGGCACTGTCGACGAGGTTCACCGCTCGTCGGGTGCCCGTCGGTGAGATCAGCGGCTCGAAGTCGACACCGCCCTTGGCGAGCCGCTCCCTGACCTGGCCGCCGGCCCAGTCGTCGCCGATGAAGTCGAGGAATTTCACCTCGAGTCCCAGAGCCCGGCAGCCCAGCGCGACATTGCCGCCCGTGTGCCCCGGCCACTCGCGGATGGGCGGCACGCCGAACGAGTCGGCGAGCGGTACGGGCAGCGAGTCGACGCGGACGACCGTGTCCACCCCGCTGCCGCCGACGACCAGGACGTCGTACGCCGCGTGCTCAGACTGCTGTTCAGACACCGCAACCCCTTCCAGCTCCGCTGCGCACAGTATGGCTGGTACGGAGAGGTGACAGGGCTGGAGTGGCGCGACCGGTCCGGCGGCTCCCGGTGCTGGGATGGCCTCCTGCCTCTGGAAGGACCACTTTCATGCCCGTACATACGGCCCTCACCGCTGCTGTGCTCACCGGCGGACTGCTCATCGGCGGCGCCACCCCCGCCTTCGGGGCAACCCGTGCGGCAGCCCCTGCGGCCACCGCCCCCGCCGCCGACACAAGCACCGTCTCCGTGGGCGGCGAGGGCAGAGCCTCGGCCGCCCCCGACATGGCGGTCCTCACCGCCGCCGTCGAGGCCACCAAACCCACCGCGAAGCGGGCCCTGGCCGCCCAGACCGCAGCCGCCACCGCGCTGCTCGCCGCCGTACGCGAACAGGGCGTCGCCGACCGCGACGTACAGACCGAGAGCCTTTCCCTGAACGCCGTCTACCAGCACACCGACCGCGCCTCCAAGCTGACCGGCTATCAGGCCGGCCAGTCCTTCACCATCAAGATCCGCGACATCGCCAGGACCGGCGCCGTCGTCGAAGCCGTGACGGCTGCGGCGGGCGACGCGGGCCGGATCAACGGCGTCACCTTCGACGTGGCGGACCCGGCCGCCCTGCGTGCCAGGGCCCGCGAGGCCGCGCACGCCGACGCGCGGGTGAAGGCCGAGCAGTACGCGCAGCTGAGCGGCCGCAAGCTGGGGCGGCTCGTGTCGCTCGCCGAGACGGGCAGCGGCGTGCACCGCCCACTGGAGGTGCCCGGCACGGCGTTCGACGAGGCGAAGGTGCCTGTGGCGCCCGGTGAGGTCAGGAACGAGGTCAGCGTCACCGCGGTATACGAACTGGACTGACCCGTACCGGCTGCCCTGACCCGTACTGGCCGTACTGGCCGTACTGAACCGACGGCACCGGACGGGGCTTCAGCGCGTCGCCGCCGCCAGTGCCGCGCGGTCGAGGCCCAGTTCGCGGGCGAGCGCGTCGTCCGTCCACTCCAGCATGGCGGTACGGGACAAGGACCCCGCGTACGAGGTCATCTGAACGGCGAGGCCGTCCAGCAGGGCGGTCAGCCGCCAGGCCGCGGACGCGGGGTCCTCGCACCGGAACTCACCGGCTTGCGCACCCTCGGCCATCACGTCGGCCAGCGCCGCCTTCCACTGCTGGTCGAGGTCACGGGCCACCTCGCGCAGTGCCGGCTCACGCAGCGATGCCGCCCAGCTCTCGATCCACAGCTTCCACCCCTTGGCCTGCCCGGTGGGCGCGTACCAGCGGATCGCGGTGCGCAGCCTGCGGACAGCGCTGGTCCGACGGCCGAGCAGCTTGCGCAGCTGGGCGAGATCGCCCTCGGCGGCGTACGCGAAGGCGGCCGCGACGAGCTTCTCCTTGGTCGAGAAGTGGTAGAGCACCAGCGCGTTGCTCACGGAGAGGGCCGACGCGACATCGGCGATGCGTACGGCGCTCACGCCCCGCGCCTCGATCTGCTCGACCGCGGCGCGCAGCATTTCCTCGCGCCGTTCCTCCACGCTCAACCGGACTCTTGCCACGCGGGTAACCCTACACACGGGACGCCTGACCAGGCCGGTCACGCGGATTTTGACGAGCCCTTGACAGCGCGCTGTGGCGCGGGCCACAGTCACCTCTACTGACTGGCCATTCAGTCAGTGCGGAGTGTGAAGTACGAAGTGCCGCGCCTGTACGCAGTCCCCCGTACCGCCGTAGGAGTCAGCCCCGTGACCCAAGCACCTCCCTCCCGGACCGAAACGACAGCCGGCGCGCCCGCCGCCGGAGCGTCGCCCGACCTCTCCGAGGGCTGGGGTGAACAGCGCGGCAGGCTCCGCAAGGACTTGCGCCGCCTCGATGTCCTCTTCTTCCTCATATGTACGCTCGTCGGCCTCGACACCATCGGTTCGGTGGCGGCGCAGGGACCCCAGGGCCTGACCTGGATGGCGATCCTCGCCGTCGCCTTCTTCCTCCCGTACGGGCTGCTCGTCGCCGAGCTCGGGTCCGCGTTCCCGGTCCAGGGCGGCCCGTACGTCTGGACGCGGCTCGCCTTCGGGCGGCTCACCGCCGGCCTCAACCAGATCCTCTACTGGATCTCCAACCCCGTCTGGGTGGGCGGCAGCCTGTGCATCATCGCCCTCACCACCTGGGAGGAGTTCTTCACCCCGCTGCCCGGCGGCTGGAAGTACGCCGCCGGACTCGTCTTCATCTGGGGCGGGGCGCTCGCCGTCGTACAGTCCGTACGAATCGGCAAGTGGGTGCCGATCGCCGGTGCGATCGCCCGGATCGTCCTGCTCGGCTTCTTCCTCGTCTCCGTCGTCGTCTTCGCCGCCGAACACGGGGTGCACACCCTGCCGGCCGGCGAGTTCGCCCCCACCTACGTCGGCTTCGTCGCCCTCGTCCCCGTCCTGATCTTCAACTTCGTCGGCTTCGAACTCCCCAGCTCCGCCGCCGAGGAGATGCAGAACCCGCGCCGTGACATCCCCCTGTCGATCCTCCGCTCCGGTCTCGCGTCGCTCGTCCTGTACGGCGGACCCATCCTCGGTATCCTCTTCGTTCTCCCCAGCGAGGACATCGGGAGCCTCGGCGGCTTCATCGACGCCTGCAAGGCCGTCTTCACGGTCTACGGAGGCTCGATCGCCGCCGACGGTACGGTCACCCTCACCGGCGCGGGCTCCGTCTTCGGCGGGATCGCCGCTGCCGGTCTCATCATCGGGCTGCTGACCAGCGGCGTCACCTGGGCCATGGGCGCCCACCGGGCGCAGGCCGTCGCCTGCGCGGACGGGGCGGGCCCGGCCTGGCTCGGCGCGATCTCCGAGAAGCACGGCACGCCGGTACGGGTGAACCTGCTGTCCGCCGTCCTGGCGTCCCTCCTCTTCGTCGTAGCACTCAACCTCTCCGGCGGTGACGGTGAGAAGTACTTCGCGGCCGGCCTCGGCCTGACGATCAGCACCACCTTCATCTCGTACGTCATCACCTTCCCGAGCCTTGTCGTGCTGCGCCGCAAGTATCCGGACGTCACGCGGCCGTACGCCGTCCCGGGCGGCCGGGCCGGAGCGTGGCTCGTGACCTCGCTCGCGACCGGGTTCGTCGCCTTCACCGTGGTCGTACTGATCTGGCCGGGCTTCGGCGTGGGCTGGTTCGGTACGGAGGGGACGGCCGCGGCCTCGCTGCCCGAGGCCTTCGCGGGCGAACGGCTCCAGTACACGCTCAGCCAGGTCGTACCGCTGCTGCTGTTCCTGGTGATCGGGCTGGTCTTCTACGCGCTGGGCGCGAAGACGCGGCGCGCCAAGGGGTGAGGCGTACGGGATAACGTGCGGCGCATGGGCGATGCGTACGTATGGGTGGCCGACCTGGAGGCCAGGCCGGAGGAAGCCGCCGTGCTCGCCGGCCGGGTCATGGACTGGCTGGAGCACCGCGGCATCGTCCGGGGCGAGCTGACGAACTGCCTGCTCGGCGACGAGCTCGGCAGGGCGCCGGGGCCGCACGCCGCGCGTGCCGTCACCGAGGGGGAAGCGGTGACGGTGGGCGGGGCGTGCGGCGTCGGCATGGAGATCGAACGCCGCGTGTATGTGTGCGCGGATCTCTGGACGGCCACCTGCCCGGCCTGCGGCGCCACGACCGAGCCGGCCGAGCGCGGCCCCGATATGTGGACGCGCGCGTGGGCCCCATTGCTCGACGATCTGTACGCCTGGTTCGGGGGTACGGGGCCGGGCAGCGGGGCCTGTGTGCGGTGCGGTGAGCGGTCCGGCTTCCTCGCGTGGAACGTCGACCCGCCGGTCGCGGTGGCCCACTTGGGGATGGTCCTGTGGAACTGGCCGCCGCTGTCGGCGCGGTTCCTGGCGGAGCTTTCGGTGGTGCTGGGCGGCCACCGGTTGGTGACCGCGCGGACCACGGTCTGAACGATGCCCGCCACGGACGGCCCCGCGGGGCTTGGCTCCGCCGCGTGAGGGCGCTTCGGCCGGCCCCGGTCCTCAAACGCCCGGACGGGCTGAATGCGCCCGGGGGTTGCTGGGGCGCTGCCCCAGCCCCAGTGTCCGCCGCGCGGCAGATCCAGCGCGCCCCTGGTAATTCCAGCCCGTCCGGCGTTTGGGGGTGGGGAAGAGCCCGCCGCAGGCGCCCCGCGCTACCGCACCGCCGGCCGCCCGTACACCTGCTTGCCGAGCCACTGCCCGCCGTCCACCGTCAGGCACTCGCCCGTCAGGTACGACGCCCGCTCGCCCAGCAGGAACAGCGACGCGTCCGCGATCTCCGCCGGGTTCGCGAAACGGCCGGCCGGCACCGTCGCGAGCACCTCCGCCCGCGCCTCGTCCGTGGCCCACAGCGCGGCGCTCGCGCCCGCCGTTTCGGTCGGTCCCGGGGCGATGCAGTTCAGCCGGATGCCGAGGGGGGCGAGTTCGACCGCGAGCGTACGCGTCATGGCGAGGACGCCGGCCTTCGCGGCGGCCGAATGGACCGTCCCAGGGTGACCGTGCCAGGCGTACGTCGCGATGACCGAGAGCACCGACCCGCCGGTGCCCTGCTCGCGCAGCTGCCTCGCCACGGCGCGCGTGCAGTAGTACGAGCCGTTGAGGACGATGTCGACGACCGCGCGCCAGCCGTTCGGGCTGATGTCGATGCCGGGTGCGACGAAGTTGCCCGCGGCGTTGTTGACCAGGCCGTCGAGCCGGCCGAAGCGCGCCGCGGCGGCCGCCACCAGCGCGTCGACGGCCTCCGGGTCGCGTACATCCGTCGGTACGGGGAGGGCTTGGCCGCCCTCCTTCTCGATCAGGGCGACCGTCTCCTCCAGCTTCCCGGGCGTACGGCCCGCGACGACGACCCGGGCGCCCGCCGCGCCCAGCGCGAGGGCGATCGCACGGCCGATGCCGCTGCCGCCGCCGGTCACGACGTACGTACGCCCTGCGAACTCGTCATTGGTCTTGTCATCGGTCTTGCTCAACGGAGCACTCCATGCGCATCGAGGGCGATCGCACCGCCCGGGTGGACCAGCAGGGGATTGACTTCGAGCTCGGACAGTTCCGGATGCTCCGCACCCGCACGCGCGAGCGCGCACAGAGCCGCGGCGGCCGCGTCCAGATGTACGGGCGGCGCGCCGCGCCAGCCGGTCAGCAGCGGGGCGTGGCGCAGCGACAGCAGCAGCTCGCGGGCGCGGTCCGCAGTGAGCGGCGCGAGGGCGACGGCCGTGTCGGCGAGCAGTTCGGCGGTGACCCCGCCGATGCCGACCATGGCGACGGGGCCGAAGGCGGGGTCGCGCCGTACACCGGCGATGAGTTCGACTGCGTACGGGGGAGACGCCATCGCCTCCACGGCGTAGCGGGCGGCCCGGGTGGTGGACCGCATCCGCGCGAAGGCGGTGCGCAGGCGGCCCTCGTCGGCTATGCCGAGGGCGACGCCGCCCGCCTCCGTCTTGTGGGCCAGGCCCATCGCCTTGAGTGCCAGGGGGTAACCGGTGCGGTGTGCGGCGTCGGCCGCCTCGTCGGCGGTGGTCACGAAACCGGCCACCGGGAAGGTGAGTCCGTACGAGGCGAGCAGCTCGCGCACGGTTTCGTAGCCGCCGTCGGACACGGCGAACGAGGCGGAAGAGGCCGGAGGCGGCGACGGGGCCGCGGCCACCACAACGGTGGCGCGTAGCCGCGCCGTTGCGGCCAGGGCGGTCGCGGCCTGCTCGATCCGCTCGTACACGGGCACGGCGTGAGCGCGCAGTACGGCGAGGGCGGGGGAGTCGCGCGCCATGGTGTGCACGACAAGCTGCCGCCCGGACTCCCGTGCCGCTGACGCCAGTTCGCGTGCGACCTCGCACTCGTGGTCGGCCTGGGCGGGGTTGGCGGTGGCGTAGTCGCCGAAGTAGCCGGTGAGTACGACTGCGTCGGCGTCCCCGCCGGACAACAGCGCCCGGGCGATACGCGCGTAGTTGCCCAGATCCGCCTCGCCCGCCCCCGCGAGATCGACGGGGTTGCCGCAGGCGGCTCCCGCCGGCAGACGGGCGGCGACTTGGCGCGCGGTACCGGCCGAAAGCCCGGGCACGTCAAGCCCACGCGCCGTCAACGCGTCGGCCGCCAGAGCCCCTTGACCTCCACTGTCTCCGACGACGGCGACGCGTAGACCACGCCGCCGTGCGCTTGCCGGCTCCGGGCACCCACCGGCCGCAGGCCGCCGCTCGGAGGTCGCGGAAGTACCCCGGCCGTCGGCGCGGTCGGTGGTGTCCCGGCCGTCGGTGCGGTTGGTGATGTCCTGGGCTTCGGCGGCAGCGGCGGTGTCCTCTGCGCCGGGAAGCGCTGCGGCGGGTGGGCCGTCGACCGGGCCGGCCTCGTATCCCGGGCGGCTCCCGGATGCCGGCTGCCGCAGCGGAAGGCCGCCTGCCCGCACGCCCAGTAGACATACCGCTGTATCCACAAGCTCCCCCGCCGTGTCCAGCAGCAGCGCCCCCGCGTCGCGGCACATCGCCTCCACCGTCGCGCGGGTGCTGACCAGGGCTCCCGTGTGAGACGCCGCCGCGCGGCCCGAGGCCTCGCTGCGGCCTACCGTCAGCAGGAGCACGGGTTTGCCCGCCGCGGCGGCCGCGGTCAGGGTGCGGGCCAGGTGGCGGCCGTCGCGGAAGTCCTCGACGTACGCGGCGACGACCCGCGTGGGGCCGTGCGCGATCAGCGCGTCCAGCGCGTCCGCCGCGTCGATGTCGCGCTGGTTGCCCAGCGACACGAAGCGAGAGAAGCCCTGCCCGGCGCGGGCCAGGAGCCTGCCGATTTCCAGGGCCAGATTGCCGCTCTGCGACACGAGGCCCACCGCTCCGGCCGGGAAGTCGCCCCAGCTCAGACGCAGGGCGGTCGTCGTGTCCACGACGCCCATGCAGTTGGGGCCGAGCAGCCGCGCGCCGCCGGCCGCGACCAGGGAGGCGAGTTCGCGCTCCTCGTCCGCGTTCGTACCGCCCGACGTGATGACCGTGAAGCAGCGGACCCCCACCGCGAGACCTTCGACCACCAGGGGCCTGACCTGCCGCGGAGGTACGGCGACGACGACGTGGTCCGGCGGGTCCGGCAGGTCGTCCAGACCCGTCCGGAACCGTACGCCGCGCAGTTCGCCGCCGCGCCGGTTCACCAGGTGGACCGTACGGCGATCACGCCCTTCCAAAGCTCCGGAGGCCAGCCAGTATCCCCACTTCGCCGGGTTGGCGGAGGCGCCGACGACCGCTACGGACCTGGGGTCGAAGAGGGTGTCCAAGCCGAGGCGTTCGACGCGTCCGTCGCGTTCGCTGCGCGTCACCTGTACCACCCGAACCGCTCCGCGATCACCGGCAGGCGGTCCGCGACGATCGCGTGCGCCGCGGCGCGCGGCGTCGTGCCGTCCGCCTCCGCCCGTGCCAGCATCTGGTCGATCAGCGCGCGCATCGAGCGCCGCGTGTACGCGAATGCCTCGTCCGCGTCGGCGCCGATGTCGCCGAACAGGGTCCACCACCACCAGGCGTTCGTACCGGAGTTGACGACCACGTCCGGCAGGACGCTCACCCCGCGCTCCGCCAGCAGCTCCTCCGCCTCCGGCCGCACCGGCATGTTGGCCGCCTCGACGATCCAGCGGGCGGTGCTGCCGATCCGCTCCTGGTTGGTGGCATCGACGGCGTACGAGACGGCCGCCGGAACCAGCACCTCCGCCTCCACGGACAGCCAGGCGTCGCCCGGCAGTTCGACGTCCCCGAGGCGCAGCACGCCCCGGTCCACGGCCCCGTACGCGTCCCGGGCGGCGAGCAGTGCCTCGACGTCCAGACCCTCCGGGTTGGCGACGGTGCCCTTCACATCGGCCACCGCGACGATCTTCAGCCCCGCGCGGGACAGGAAGCGGGCGGTCGCCCCGCCCATCGTGCCCAGGCCCTGTACGGAGACACGCGTGCCCTTGTACGCGACCCCGGCGCGGTCCAGCGCCGCGAGCACCGACTCCGCCACCCCGCAGCCGCCGACCAGCTCGTCGAGCCCGATGCCGTCGACCTCGACGGCGAACGCGTCGGCGAGCCGCTGCCGCGCCGCCTTCTCGTCGTCGAGCAGCGGGTAGACGGCCTGGATGGACGAGACGAGACCGGCCTCCGCGGCGGCCTTTTCGACGATGTCCTGGGTCAGGCCGAGGTCTTCGCCGGTGGTCCAGAAGTTCTCGATGTGAGGACGCATCGCGCGCAGGTAACGCACGAGAACGCCGTACGCCTCGGGGTCCCGGGGGTCGCAGTCGATGCCGCCCTTTGCGCCGCCGAGCGGGATGTAACGGCCCTTGGCGTTGTAGTGGAGGGCCTCCTTCATCGTCATGCCGCGGGCCAGCCCCGCGACCTCGTCGAGCGTGCAGCCCTCGCGCATGCGCAGGCCGCCGCTGGAAACACCGCGTACGAGCCGGTCGACGACGAGGAAACCCCGGCGCCCCGTGACGTGATCGGTCCAGGTCTGCGAGATCAGGGGGGCGTTCATACGATGGTCTCCTCGGGAACGGTGATGACGGTCGGGCCGGGGGTGTTCAGCGCCCGCGTCAGCGCCTCGGCGAGGGCGCCGGGGGACGCGGCGTGCGTGCCCCCGCCGCCGTACGCGCGGCAGAGCGCGGGCAGGTCGACGCGCGGCAGGTCGACGGCCGTCGGCGTATCGCCGCGGGCGTTCATCTCGTCGCGGATCTCGCCGTATCCGCCGTTGTCGAAGACGACGACGGGGAGCGGGTGCCCGAGCTGCGCGGCGGTGGCCAGTTCCTGCACGGTGAACTGCAGCCCGCCGTCGCCGCTGAGCGCCACGACCTGCCGTCCGGGGTACGCCGACTTCGCGCCGATGGCGGCGGGCAGGGCGTATCCGAGCGTGCCGAACCCGGTGGGGTGGAGGTAGCGGCCACGGGGGCCGACGGGCAGGTGGGGGATCGCGCCGTAGTAACAGCACTGCGCGCTGTCCGAGGTGATGACGGCGTCCTCGTCCAGCACGCCCCGGATCGCGCGCAGGTACGGAATCCACCGCGCGTCCCGCCCCGCCGTCTCCGCGTCCCGCCGACCGCGCAGCGCGGCGACGGCGTACGCGGCACCGGCCTCGGCCGCGCCCCCCGGCCCGAAGGCGGCGTCGAGTCCCGGAATGGAGGGGTGGCGCTCGCCAGTGGCCCGGGGCGCCCCGCCGCCGTTCGCGACCGTGGGGCGCAGCTGCCCGACGGCCTCACCCAGGGCCCCGAGCGCGTCCCGTGCGTCCCCGACGAGTGCGACGTCCGTCGGCAGACCGGCGTACATCTGCGCCGGGTCCACATCCACCCTGATCAGCACGGAGCCGAGCGCCAGTGGCGTTGCCGACCACAGGTCCGACTCGGCCAGCTCCGTCCCGACCGCCAGGACGACATCGCACTCCGTCAGGGCCTTCCGCACGGACGGGCTGTGCAGCGAGACGCCGAGCGACAGCGGATGGGACTCGTCGACGATCCCCTTGCCGTTGGCCGTCGTGACGACCCACGCGCCCAGTTCCTCGGCGAGGGCCAGGCACTCCGCCGCCGCGCCCCGCGCGCCCCCGCCGAGCACCAGCGCGGGACGGCGAGCCGCCAGCAGGTTCGCGGCGGCCTCCCGGGCGGGCGCGGCGCCGGGCCGCCGCTCGGCTGACGGCGGTGCGAGACGTACGCCGCCCACCGGCTCGGCGGCCTCCAGGAGGTCCAGCGGTACTTCGATGTGCACGGGACGCGGGCGTTCGGTGCGAAAGAGCGTGAAGGCCCGTGCGACCGCCGAGCCGATCTCCTCCACCGTCGACACTCGGTGGCTGAAGGCGGCGACCCCGCGCAGCGCTTCCGTCTGGCTGCGCATTTCGTGCAGCATGCCGGTCGGCTGCCGGGGGTGGCGCAGCGGCATGCCCGGCGAGACGATGAGCAGTGGCACGCTGTCCGAGTACGCCTGACCGGCCGCCGCCGCGATGTTGAGGAGGGCGGGCCCGGTGGTGGTGACGGCGACACCGGGGCGGCCGGTGACGCGGGCGTAGGCGTCGGCGGCGTATCCGGCGCCCTGCTCGTGGCGGGGCGTCACGTGCCCGATGCCGTACGGCTCCAGATGCCGGTACACCTCCAGGTTGTGCGTGCCGGGGATGCCGAACGCCGTGCGGACGCCGTGCGCCGCCAGCGCCCTGACGAGGGCTTCGCCGCCGGTCATGGCGGCCTCGGGGCCGTAGCGCCCGTGGGGTGCCACCTTGGGCGTACCCACGTCAGACGCTCCGCGAGATGACGAGACGCATGATGTCCGAGGTCCCCTCTTCGATCTCTTCGAGCTTCGCGTCGCGCATCCACTGCTCGACCGGGTACTCGCGCGAGTAACCCCAGCCGCCCAGCGTCTGGACGGCTGCCCAGGTGCAGTACGCCGCCGTCTCCGAGGCCGTCAGCTTCGCCATCGCCGCCTCGGCCGTCGCGTCGAGCCCCGCGTCCAGGCGCTTGGCGGCCCGCCAGGTCATCAGCCGGGCCTGCTCGATGCGCGTGCGCATGTCGGCGAGCCGGAACGCCACCGCCTGGTGCTCGATGATCGGCTTTCCGAACTGCTGCCGCGTCTTCGCGTAGTCACGGGCGTATTCGTACGCGGCCCTGGCGACGCCCGTGGCGGCGGCGCCCAGCACGGCGCGCGAGATGTCGAACGTACGCATCAGCCCGGTGAAGCCCGCGCCCTCGTCGCCGAGGCGGTCGGACTCGGGCACGAAGGCGTCCGAGAAGAAGATCTCGCGGCAGACGATCGCGCGCTGGCCCATCTTGCGCATCGGCTCACCGAACACCACACCCGGCGTGTCCTTGCGGAACAGGAACGCCGTCACGCCGCGCGAGCGCAGGGAGGGGTCGGTCTTGGCGAAGACGACGTACTGGCCGGCCTCACCGGCGTTGGAGATCCACGACTTCTGGCCGTTGACGCGGTAGCCGCCGGCGGTGCGCGTCGCCGTCGTGACGATGGACGCGGCGTCGGAGCCGGAGCCGGGTTCGGTGGTCGCCAGGGACGTCATCGGGGTGTCCGGCCCGGTGAGCGGGGTCAGCCATTCCCGCTTCTGCTCCGGGCTGCCCAGTTCCATCAGGGGGTCGGCGAAGAAGCCGTTCGAGCAGAGCAGGTTCCCGATGCCCAGGTCTCCGACGCACAGCTCTTCCTGGACGAGGCACTGGGTGAAGACGTCGGTGAAACCGCCGCCCCCGTACTCCTCGGGGAGCATGAAACCGGTGATGCCGACCTTGGCCGCCTTGCGCCACAGGTCCCAGGGGGTCTCGATGTCCGCCTCGTCCACGGCGCGTGCCCGGGGCCTGATCTCCTCACGCGCGAAGGTACGGGTGAGTTCGACGATGTCGCGCTGCTCCGCGTTGAGCGGAACGAGCTCGGTGGGGAGGTCGGACATGGGTGCCTCCAGGCACGACGACGGTGTCTGCACGATCTATTAACTGAACCGTCAGTCAGTATCTGGACCCGGACGCGCCCCTGTCAACGAGATCGGTTACTGAACCGTCGATCAGTTCACGCCATGCTCCGAGGCAGCCCCGCGGCCCGTTCCGCACGACGCCGGATCCCCGCCGCGCGCGGCTTCCCGTACCCGGTCCTGTAATGGTTCCGTTCCCGCGCTGTCGTACCGGGCGCTCATAATGGGAAGGACACTGAGCCCCTGGAGGTCCTGTGACCGGCGCCGACGCCCTGCTACCGCTGCGCTCCCGGCTGCGCTCGCTGCGGACCGCCCCCTTCGGCGCGGATCCGGCGGGGGAGCGGATGGAGCGCATCCGCCGTTCGCCCAACTTCGCCGACGGGGTCTTCCGCAATCCGGTGGGCGCGCGGACACGGCCCTCGGGCTCGGCGCTCGAACTGATGAAGGTCTACTTCCGCAAGGAGGAGCGGCGCCGCCGGGCGCCGGCCGGTCCCGTACCCCTGCACGCCACGACCCTCGCCGACCTGGCCGGGCCGCCCGCCACAGGGCTGCGCCTCACCTGGATGGGTCATTCGAGCGTGTTCGCCGAGATCGACGGGCGGCGCGTGCTCTTCGACCCGGTGTGGGGAGAGCGCTGCTCCCCCTTCTCCTTCGTCGGGCCCAAGCGACTGCATCCCGTCCCGGTCCCGCTGGCGTCACTGGGCGCGCTCGACGTCGTAGTGATCTCCCACGACCACTACGACCACCTCGACATGCCCACGATCCGCGCGCTCGCCGGCACCCGAACCGTCTTCGCGGTGCCGCTCGGTGTCGGAGCCCACCTGGAGCGCTGGGGCGTACCGGCCGACCGGGTGCACGAGCTGGACTGGAACGAGACGGTGAAGATCGCCGGGCTCAGCCTGACCGCGACCCCCGCCCGCCACTTCTGCGGCCGCGGTCTGCGCAACCAGCAGCACACGCTGTGGGCGTCCTGGGCCGTCGCGGGACCGGAGCACCGGATCTACCACAGCGGCGACACCGGATACTTCGACGGCTTCAAGGACATCGGCTCCGAGCACGGCCCGTTCGACGCGACCATGATCCAGATCGGTGCGTACAGCGACTACTGGCCCCAGAACCACACGGACTCCACACCGCTTCCCGGAGCGTGGCCGGACATTCACATGTCGCCCGCTCAGGGTGTTCAGGCACACCTTGACCTGCAGGGAGACCAGCCGCACGGTGTGCTGCTGCCGATCCATTGGGGCACGTTCAGTCTGGCGCCGCACGCGTGGGCGGAGCCCGGGGAGTGGACAAAGGACGCGGCTGAAGGGGTCGGGCAGGTGGCGGCGTTCCCCAGACCCGGCGAGCCCTTCGAGCCCGCCGGAACCCTCCCCGTTGATCCCTGGTGGCGAGCCGTGTCCGCGCCCATCGCGCACCCGTGGCGCCGCCCCGAAGGACCGCACGTCACACCGGAGGTCACCAGGGGTGATCTCGACTTCGCCGGTGATCGGTGACGCCGGCCATGGACGATCTCAGTGGTCGGCCCGCGAAGAGCGCCGGGTAGCCGCCGAGGCGAGTGACCGGTACGGCGGCGATGGCCGGCGCCGGCACGTGTGGGAGGCGGGCCGGCGGGGCGGGCCGACCTCGAAGACGGTGAGGACCCCTCTCTGGGCGGCCCGGCATCCGCAGCGCATCCGCAGCCTCATCGGAGAGCCCGTCCGGAGCTGCGGGAGCCGTCCGTTTTTCGGTCTGTAGTACGAGGCGTCATACCAGAGCGGGACGCTGTGCGGGCAAGTTTGGCAACAGCGCGTCGATCATGAAAGGTTGCCGACTACTGTGAGTGCCCGGTGATCAACATGGGGCCACATCACCCAAGTTGAGCCCAGACCGACAGTGGTCGAACTGACGCAGCATGCCGATCCCTGGGGCCCCACGTACTGAGGACACTGATGTCTCAACTTCGCGCACCTGCCGCGCGCGCAGACCGCCGCGAGGGCGGGCGGCACGGACGGCCGGGCGCCCGGCCCCATCCCGCGCAGCCGATGCCCGATGTCCACATACGCCCGCAGCTCCTGCGTGCCGCCGTACTCCCGGCCGTCGTCGTCGCCCTCAGCGGCGCAGCGGCCGTGCTGTTCACCCTCCGCGCCACCGCCGCCGAGCCGACACGCAACTTATGGGTCGCCCTCGCCGGTGCCGGAGCGCTCGTCGTCGTCTCGCTGGCGGCCGCCGTCGTGGGCGCCGACCGGGCGGCCAAGACCGTGCTCGACCGCTGCAACGCACTGCGCAGGGCCGGCGCTCGCGGGCAGGCCGACCTGCGCACGGTCCTCGAGCAGTTGCGCCGTGGCGAGGGGCCGCCCGCCCGCCGTGCGCCGCCGCCCGGCGCACCGGGCGGTGACGAGTTCGACCGGCTGGAACTGGAGATGGCGCGGGCGCACGAGGCCGCCGTGGCCGCCGTCGTGCAGGCCTCGCAGCTGTCCAGCAGCGCGGGTACGGACCAGATGGTCGAGGTCTTCGTCAATCTGGCCCGCCGGCTCCAGTCGCTCGTACACCGGGAGATCCAGCTGCTCGACGAGCTGGAGAACGATGTCGAGGACCCCGAACTGCTCAAGGGCCTCTTCCACGTGGACCACCTCGCCACCCGCATCCGCAGGCACGCGGAGAACCTCGCCGTCCTCGGCGGCGCCGTCTCCCGTCGCCAGTGGAGCAACCCGGTGACCATGACGGAGGTACTGCGCTCCTCGATCGCCGAGGTCGAGCAGTACTCCCGGGTCAAGCTGGTGCCGCCCGTCGACGGCACGCTGCGCGGCCACGCCGTCGCCGATGTCATCCACCTCCTCGCCGAACTCGTCGAGAACGCCACGGTGTTCTCCGCCCCGCACACCACCGTGCTGCTCCGCGCCCAGCACGTCACCGCGGGCCTGGCCATCGAGGTCGAGGACCGTGGCCTGGGCATGCCCGTCACCGAGCAGAACAAGATGAACGCCCTGCTCCACGACCCTGACAACGTCAACGTCGGCCGCCTTCTCCAGGACGGGCGCATCGGCCTCTTCGTGGTGTCGGCGCTGGCCCGCAGGCACGGCATCTCGGTCCGGCTCCAGGCCAATATCTACGGCGGCGTGCAGGCCGTACTGGTGCTGCCGCAGGGGCTGCTGGGCGGCGGGGAGGAGCAGGACGGTCCGGGCCGGGCGACGGCGGCCGAGACCCGGCGGACGGTCCCGGTGCCCGCGCCGACCGTGAACGCTTCCTCTCAGACTCCCGGCCTTGGACCTGTCGCCCCTGGATCTGTCGCTCCCGGACCTGTCGGCCCTGGACCCGTTGCCCCCGGGCCCGTTGCCCCCGGACCCGCCCACGCGGTCCCCGCTCCGGCCGTGAACGGCAACAGCCACGCACCGCTCCCCGTGCGCGGCGCGCAGGAGGAGCGGCCCACCCCGGCGGCGGCCCGACCGGGCATCGACCGGTCCGTCCACCCCGGTTTCTCCGCCGAGCCGGTGCACGCGCAGGCCCAGCCCCGCTCCGACGGATACGTACGCGACATCACGAGCCGCCCCAGCCTGCCGAGGCGCCGCAGCCAGGAGAACCTGGTGCCCCAGCTCAGGGAAGCGCCGGCCGCGCCGCAGGACGACGAGTATCCCGCCCTCCACGACCCGGGGCTGATGGCGGCCTTCCAGCGGGGCATCGGCCTGGCGGAGGCCCAGCCGGACACGCACCCCGCACCGCACCCGGACAACTACCCCGCACCGCAGCCGTACCACCCCAGCGACCCGTGCGAGAGCGACGCGGGCTGACCACTGCCTGCGCCTCCCGCTCCCTTCCCTCCTCCCCCCACCCGCGGTACCCCAAGGAGTAGATGCACCATGGCGAGTGATGCGCCGACCGGCCAAGTCCCCGATCTCGACTGGCTGTTGAGCGGGCTGGTCCAGCGTGTTCCGTTCACGCGCAATGCGGTTCTGCTCTCCTCCGACGGCCTGGTGAAGTCGGTCCACGGCCTCGACACCGACAGCGCCGACCACATGGCCGCCCTCGCCTCCGGCCTGTACTCGCTCGGCCGCAGCGCCGGTGCCCGCTTCGGCGACGGCGGCGAGGTCCGCCAAGTCGTCGTGGAACTCGACTCCACCCTCCTCTTCGTCTCCACCGCCGGCTCCGGAACCTGCCTCGCGGTACTCGCGGGGCGCGAGGCCGACGCGGCGGTACTGGGATACGAGATGGCGATGCTCGTCAAGAGCGTGCGGCCGTACCTCGTCACACCGGCCAGGCAGCGGGCGGGCGTGCCGAGCGCCACGGGACGCTGATGGGGCCGCTCCCGCAGGACGGGCCGTGGCTCGACGACGCGGCCGGCCGGCTCGTCCGCCCGTACACGGTGAGCGACGGCCGCACCCGCCCCACGACCGCACTCGACCTGCTGTCCATGGTGCGGGCCACCGGGGTGGAGCCCCTGATGCATCTCGGTCCCGAGCACGCCCAGGCACTCGGGCTGTGCGCACGTCCCACCTCGGTGGCGGAGATCTCGGCGTATCTGCGGCTGCCCGTGGTCGTCACCAAGGTGCTGCTTTCCGACCTCGTCGACTGCGGAGCGCTCACCACCCACGCGCCCCGCTTCGACACCCAGCCCAACGACCTCACCCTGCTGGAGGCAGTGCTCGATGGCCTACGACGACGGCTCTGATCTGTTTCCCACCGCACTCAAGATCCTCGTCGCGGGTGGGTTCGGCGTCGGCAAGACGACCTTCGTGGGAGCGGTCAGTGAGATCGCACCACTGAGTACGGAAGAACTCCTCACCCAGGTGAGCGTGGGGACCGACAGCCTGGAAGGCATCGAGGACAAGTCCACGACGACCGTCGCCATGGACTTCGGCCGCATGACCCTCGACGAGCACCACGTGCTGTACCTCTTCGGCACACCCGGCCAGGAGCGCTTCTGGTTCATGTGGGACGAACTCTCCAAGGGCGCCCTCGGTGCCGTCGTGCTCGCCGACACCCGCCGGCTCCAGGACAGCTTCGCGGCGCTGGACTTCTTCGAGCGGCGCGGCATCGAATTCGTCGTGGCCGTCAATGAGTTCGACGGCGCTCACCGCTACGAACCCGAAGAGGTACGGGCCGCCCTCGACCTCACGCCGGAGGTCCCGGTCGTGCTGTGCGACGCCCGTATCGCCAGCTCGGGGATCAAGACGCTGGTCACTCTCGTCCGGCACCTGCTCACCATCACCCCTGCCTCGCCGAGCCACGGAAACCATGGAGCACCCGCATGACATACGACCGGATCGGCCAACTGCTGCTCACCCCCGCCGATCCCGAGGCTCCCGCGCGCGTGCGGCGACTCCATCAACTCGGGCTCGGCGACCGGGCCGTACCCGCTTTCGACACGTTCGCGGACCGGCTCGCCGAGGTGACCGGAGCGCCGTACTCCATGGTCAACTTCATTGACGAGAACCGGCAGTTCTTCGCCGGACTGCACACCCCGGCCGGGACGCACAGCGGCACGGACCTGGGCGCGGTCGCCGCCACGAGCCGCATCGGCCGGTTCCTCGCCCGCGATCACGGGTACTGCCCGCATGTCGTCGCGCGGCGCAAGGCACTGGTCCTGGAGGACGTCTGCGACTACCCGCGCTTCGCGGGAAACCCGGTCGTCGACGAGATCGGCATCCGCTCGTACATGGGAGCGCCCGTCATCGACCGTACGGGCATCCTCCTCGGCACGGTCTGTGTAGTCGACACCGAGCCGAGGCAGTGGGGGCGGGCGGGACTGGAGACGATCAAGGCGATGGCGGCGGAGCTGGCCGAGCTGATCCGGCGCCGCGAGGACGGCGGCATCTGACCGGCCGCCGCGACGGCGCGCCGAATGTTCTGGACGACCTGTTGACCATGGCTGCGGCCAGTCATCAGCGTGGCGACACCTTGTGAGAAAGCGCTTTCTGAAGTGCGTCGCTCAGAGTAGGTTCCCGCCGACAAGGGGGTCAATGGACAGGTAGAGGTCTGGTGTGAGCCGCGCTCCCCCGGGGAGAGTCAGCCCCAGTACCCGAGCGCATACATCAGCAGACACCAGGAGGCGTGCCCGATGACCACCGCACACCGCACGGGAACGGCGACCGCAGGCGACGGCGCACAGATCGCCGCGTACACCTGGCTGCCCGAGAACGGCAGGCCGCGCGCCCTCGTCCAGATCGCCCACGGCGCGGCCGAACACGCACTGCGCTACGACCGCTTCGCCCAGCACCTGGTCTCCCACGGCTACGGCGTCATCGCCTCCGACCATCGCGGCCACGGCGCGACCGCGGCCGCCACCGGTGGTTACGGCGTGGTCGGCGAGAACAGCTGGCGCGCGATCGTCGACGACCTCAAGGCGGTCGGCGACCAGGCCAGGGCGCTGCACCCGGGCGTCCCGGTCGTCCTGCTCGGCCACAGCCTCGGCTCGATGCTGGCCCGTGACTACGCCCAGGAGTACCCGGACGGCCTGGCCGGTCTCATCCTCTCGGGCACCTTCCGTACGCTTCCGGGAGCCGAGCTCCAGGAGTCGATCGCCGGCCTGGAGGCGGAGATCGCGGAGCGCGGCCGCACGGCGCTTTCCTCGTACATCCCCAATCTTTTCTCCTCCTTCAACGACGCGTACGAGCACCGCACGGGCTTCGAATGGCTCTCGCGCGACGAGGCCGAGGTCGACGCGTACGCGGCGGACGAGCGCTGCGGCTTCGCCTTCAGCGCCGGTCTCGCGCTGGACTGGGTGCACGCGGTCCGCAAGATCAACGACCCGCGCAATCTCGCCCGCGTCCCCGCCGACCTGCCCGTCCACATCGCCGTCGGCACGGAGGACCCCTGCCACCAGCGGATGACCCTCGTCTACGAACTCCTGGAGGACTTCCGCTACCTCGGCACGGAGGACCTCACCTGGAAGGGGTACGAGGGAGCCCGCCACGAGATCCTCAACGAGACCAACCGCGAGGAGGTCCAGGACGACCTGACCGCCTGGCTCGAAAAGCGCGTCTGATTACGCGGCTGAGTACGCGGCGCGAAATGCGGTTCGTGACCACCGGCCCAAGTGCGGTATTGTTCTCAAGCGCGTTCAGCCGGGGGAAACCCCAGGCCAGACGGGCATCGGGACGTGGCGCAGCTTGGTAGCGCACTTGACTGGGGGTCAAGGGGTCGCAGGTTCAAATCCTGTCGTCCCGACCAGCGTTTCTTCGCAGGTCGGAGGTCGTATCGGAGCAATCCGGTACGGCCTTTTCCGTTTCCCGGGAGCTCGGGAGAGCGGACTATTCGGCCGCGACAGGAACGCTGTCGGCAGTGACGCCCGCCGCTGCGTGCACCGTGAGGTGGTAGACGGCGAAGGCACGGCCGATCACCGGCTGGGCGACATTGCGCACGCGCACCCCGCCGCTGGTCATCCCGTGCTCGGTGCCCAGGTGCGCGTGGCCGTGGACCGCGAGATCGGCCCCGGACTCGTCCATCGCCTCGGCCAGCAGATAGCTGCCCAGGAAGGGAAAGATCTCCGGGGGCTCACCCGCCAGGGTGTCCGGCACGGGCGCGAAGTGCGTCAGTGCGATGCGTACGGCGCAACCGCGCTCCTTCAGCTCGTCCAGGGAAAGCCGCAGGCTCTCCGCGCAACGCCGGGAGTACCGGATGAACTCCTTCATCACCGGTTCGCCGAACTCGCCGCCGCTGCGGCCGGCGAACCCCCCGCCGAAGCCCTTGGTCCCGGCGACACCGACCCGTACCCCGCCGATGTCCAGCACGGTCGCCTGCCCCTCCAGCACGGTCACGCCCGCCTCGCCGAGCGCATCCGTCACCTCGGCCTGCTGGTCGCTGTGGTAGTCGTGGTTGCCCAGCACGGCCACCACCGGCACGTCGAGCCCGGCCACCTCCCGGGCGACCACCGCGGCCTCCTCGGCCGTGCCGTGCCGCGTCAGGTCACCCGCGAGCAGCAGCACGTCGGCGGAGTCCCTGATGGTTTCGAAGGCGGGCCGCAGTACCCCCGCGCTGTCCAGCCCCAGATGAATGTCGCCGACGGCCGCGATCCGGATCACGCGAGCTCCTCGGAGTGGTCGGGTGCGGTCGCGGAGACCACGATCA
Organism: Streptomyces sp. TRD_SC_5; assembly: GCF_056836825.1. Taxonomy (NCBI): domain Bacteria; kingdom Bacillati; phylum Actinomycetota; class Actinomycetes; order Kitasatosporales; family Streptomycetaceae; genus Streptomyces; species Streptomyces sp. TRD_SC_5. The sequence continues at coordinate 6,472,154 of NZ_JBWZZS010000001.1, forward strand.
GGTCCTCCCGCAGCGGGAGTCCCGCCAGCTCGTCCTCGGCCATGCGCAGGATCTCGCTTCGGCAGGCGGCGCTGGAGACGGTGCCGGCGATCAGGACGCTGCCTCCGCGCAGCTCTATCCGTACGCCCATCTCGGCGTAGTCCCCACTGGCCAGATGCTCCCGCAGATGGGCGATCCGGTACTCGGCGGCGGATGTGTCGTTCACGGCCCTGCCTCCCGTGGCTCGATGACGTCCAGACGCTCGAGAAGGTAGAGAAACGCGTCCGGCATGGGCGAGTCCTGATGCTCGCGGCGCAGGCGCCCCCAGTCGATCTTCTCCCGCAGGATCCGTGCGATCGGCAGTACGGCCCCGAAGTCGCAGTGGTGCTCGGAGAAGGCGTGGAGCTGGCTGCCCATGAGGTCGGTGGGCGACAGCACGGGCATGTGCACGGAGTCCACCGGGAGCGTCAGCGCCCGGCTCAGCAGCTCCCTGGTCACCGGCTGCCGGGCCAGTTCGAAGATCAGGTCGATCTCCTCGCCGTGACTTCGCGCCTTGATCAGCCAGTCCTCCGGCGGGACGCGCACCTCAATCCCGGCGGCCTCCAGAGCCTCGGTCACGTCCTGCGCGTCCTCGCGCAGAATGCAGAAGTCGGCGTCGTGCTGGAAGCTGGCCGGCACGCCGTGTGCGTACGCCGCGACGCTCCCGACCAGCGCGAACGGATACCCGCCGCTCTTCAGCCTGGCCGCCACGTGCTTGGTGGCCTCCAGGATGGCCTGTGTGCGGTCCGGCGGCAGCGGCCAGGCGCTGCCGTACGACGCTCCCGGGAGCGGTCCGACGGGTCCGCTGTTCACAGCTCTCCCCGCCGTCAGCCGCAGACCCGCCGGATCGGGCCTGTTGCCGGGCTGAGGGGCGTCTTGTGAGTAACCGCGCACGGGTGCACCTTCCTCGTCGCCCTATCCGGGCCCTGCGCTGGTGACGGTGAAGATCGCGCCGTCCGGGTCGCGCACCGTCGTTTCCATGCCGTAGGCGGTGGGGCCGTGCCCGAGAGCGGTGCCGCCGTGACGGAGCGCTGCCTGGACCGTGGCTTCGACGTCGGGCACGGGGAAGTGGGCGTGCCACCGGGGCTGGATCAGGGGATCGGGCGCGGTGTCGACGGCACCGGAACTCAGCCGCGCCAGGATCTGTCCGTCCTGGAGCAGTACGACTTCGTCCTCCTGGTACTCGACCTCGCAGCAGCCGGGACGGCCGCTGGCCCATTCGAGGACCTGTCCGTAGAAGATCGCCGCATCGAACGCGTCCCGGGTCCGCAGCCGCAGCCACACGGGTGCGTTCTTGCGCCAGACGTGCCAGTCGGAGAAGAGCTGCCCTTCCCAGATGCCGAAGACGGCTCCGTCACGGTCCGCCGCGAGGGCTCCGCGGCCGGTGGCGAACCGGAGCGGCCCCACGGCGACGGTGGCGCTCCGTTCACGGATCCGGCTCGCGGTTTCGTCCACACTGGCGACAGCGAAGTAGGGCGTCCAGGTGACAGGCGCCCGCAGAGCGCTGTCGAGTACGCCGATTCCGGCGACCGGTTCACCGTCGAGCAGCGCGATGCTGAATCCGCGACCGAGGCCGGCCCGCCGGAATTCCCAGCCCAGAACCGCGCCGTAAAAGGCCTGGGCGGGCTCCAGATCGCGCGCCATCAGAGTGATCCAGCACGGAGCGCCGAAGATCTCGTGACTCGAAGTTCTACCGGTGGCCGTCGTTTCCATTTCCATCGCACGTGTCCTGGTCGAATGGGGGCGTGAGAGGCCAGTTTCGTAATCCATCCTGCCCCCGGGGGACCGTACTGGCGAACCGCGTGGGCACCCGGAGCAGGCCGTCGATCATGGAATTGTGTGTCTGTTCCCGTGCTCGGAGGGTACTCGCCCCGCACCGATCGGGACGGCGCCACAGCGTTCTCGGGCTGCGTTTGCGGAGACACGGCACCGGACGCAGGGTAGGCGGAGGCTGCTCATTCCAAGGCAGCGCACCACTGGTTCACATACGAAGGAGCAACAATGCCGAAGGGTTCGAGCGCCAAGCGGGAACGTCAGTACGAGCACATCAAGGAAAGTGCCGAAGAGCGCGGCGCGGGCACCAAGCGGGCCAAGGAAATGGCTTCGCGGACCGTCAACAAGGAGCGGGCGCGCTCCGGCGAGTCCAAGACGGCGAGCAAGAGCTCGACCCAGGGAAAGTCGTCCTCGCAGCGCGGGGGACAGCGTTCCGGCAGCGGTTCGCAGGGCCAGACGTACGACCAGCTGTACGCGGAGGCGAAGCGCCGCGACATCCACGGGCGCTCGTCGATGAACAAGTCCGAGCTGCAGCGCTCCCTCGGACGGTCCTGACCCACTACGCGGCAGACCTCAGTCGCGACGCTCCAGAGGCCGGGTGGCGGGGCCGTGCAGCACCGCACCGTCCGTCCCGAAGCGCGAGCCGTGGCAGGGGCACTCCCAGACCTTCTCGGCGTCGTTGAACCCCACCAGACACCCGAGGTGCGTACAGCGGGCCGAAAGGACGCCGGCCTCGCCGGACTCGTCGCGGTACACCGCACAGCGGTGCCCCTCGAGACTGACCACCGCGCCGCTGCCCGGGGGGACCTCGTCCACCGAGTCGACGTGACCGGTGTGCAGACGGTCGCCCACGAAGTGCCGGGCGACAGCGGCCTGGTACTTCGCCAGCTCCGCCGTCTCCCGCACCTGAGGCAGGCGGCGCGGGTCGTACAGGTCCGTCCACCCGGGGCGGGGGCCGCCCGCGATGTGGGCGGTGAGCAGACGGCCGGCCATCACACCGTTGCTCATGCCCCAGCCGCCGAAGCCCGTCGCGACGAACACGTGCTGAGTGCCCGCGTGCGCGTGTCCGACGTACGGCAGATGGTCGCTCGAGTCGTTGTCCTGCGCCGCCCAGCGGTACGCCCGGTCGGCACCCGCGAAGCCCGGCATCCGTTCGCGCGCCCAGGTGTCCAGGCGCGCGAAGCGTTCCCGTACGCCGCCGGCACCCGGCTCGAACGTCTCACCCGTGACGATGAGCAGCCGCTGTCCGTCGTCGTACGGCGCACTGCGCACTGAACGGACCCTGTCGGCGGGACTCAGGTACATGCCCCGCGGCGCGTCACCGGAAGGCACCGGCGCGGCGATCACCAGCTCGCGCCTCGGCTTCAGACGGGTGAACAGCAGCGTGCGGTCGAAGACTGGGTAATGGGTCGCGATGACGACATCGCGCGCCTCCACAGTGACCCCGTTCTCGGTCGACAGCCGGCAGCGCGCGCCGTCGTGGAGCCCCGTGACGCGGGTGCGCTCATGGATGCGTCCGCCCGCACCGGTGATCCGCTCGGCCAGGGCCAGCAGGAACTTGCGCGGGTGGAACTGCAGCTGCCCCTCCACCCGCACCGCCCCGGCCACCGGGAAGGGCAGCTCCGTTTCGGACACGAACGAAGCGTCGAGGCCCGCCCGCCGGGCGGCCTCGGCCTCGTCCCTCAGCTCGTCCGCCCGCCCCGGATCCTCCAGGTACGTGCAGGCGGCCGCCCGCTCCAGGTCGGCGTCGATACCCAGCTCGTCGCAGAGCGCCGCCGTACGGTCGACCGCGTCCTGTTGCGAGAGCGCGTACAGCGCGGCGTTGTCGGCGCCGTGCGTCGCCTCCAGCCTGGCGTACGTCAAGCCGTGCAGCGCCGTCAGCTTCGCCGTGGTGTATCCGCTCACCCCGGCGGCGATGCTGTCCGCCTCCAGGAGCACGACGTCCAGGCCCGCCCGCACCAGCTCCCACGCGGTGCACAGGCCGGCGATGCCGCCGCCGACGACGGCGACGTCCGCGGTCAGGTCTGTGTCCGGGGGCGGACGGCGGGTGCCGGGGGCGGTGGCCATCCAGTACGACTCGTCGACAGTCTGACGCTCTGCAGCCATGACCTTCGGCTTCCCGTTCTACGGTCCGGTTAACGGCTTCGCTCCCTCCAGGGCCCGCGGGCACAGAGACCTGGCCGTTTCCTCCAGCTCCTCACGGGTACCGGGAGCCAGGCCGTCGCATCGCGGCAACCACCTCCCGCCCTCGGTTCCCGGGAACGCACCGTGGAAGGTGAAGCAAAAGGCGGCGCCCGCCACGTTGCGGGACCGCCCGTACCGCGCAAGTGTCGAAAGGACCGAGTCCGAGGAGGACGGCAGCATGCCCATCGCCACGGTGAATCCCGCCACCGGAGAAACGCTCCAGACGTTCGACGCGCTCGCAGCCGAAGAGATCGAGCGGCGCCTGGCACTCGCCGGTACCGCCTTCGCGCAGTACCGCACCACCGGCTTCGACCGGCGGGCCGAACTCCTGAACCGCGCGGCAGACCTGCTGGACGAGGACCGGCAGGACATCGCCCGCACCATGACCACCGAGATGGGCAAGCCGGTCACGGCCGCCCGCGCGGAGGCCGCCAAATGCGCGAAAGCGATGCGCTGGTACGCCGAGAACGCCCGGGAACTCCTGGCCGACGAATACCCCTCCGCCGACGACGTGACGGACTCCGGGGCATCCCGGGCGATCGTCCGCTACCGCCCGCTCGGTGTCGTCCTGGCCGTGATGCCGTGGAACTTCCCGCTCTGGCAGGTCGTACGCTTCGCCGCGCCCGCACTCATGGCCGGCAACGTCGGCCTGCTCAAGCACGCGTCGAACGTTCCGCAGACCGCCCTCTATCTGGAGGACCTCTTCCGCCGCGCCGGCTTTCCCGAAGGATGCTTCCAGACGCTGCTCGTCGGATCCGGCGCGGTCGAGGACATCCTGCGCGACCCCAGGGTGGCCGCCGCGACGCTCACCGGAAGCGAGCCGGCCGGACGCTCCGTCGCCGCCGTCGCGGGTGACGAGGTGAAGCGGACCGTTCTGGAGCTCGGCGGCAGCGACCCCTTCGTGGTCATGCCGTCCGCAGACATCGAGCGGGCCGCCCGGACAGCGGTGACGGCCAGGGTGCAGAACAACGGCCAGTCCTGCATCGCCGCCAAGCGCTTCATCGTCCACGCCGACGTCTACGACGACTTCTGCGAACGCTTCACCGCCGGAATGCGGGAACTGACGGTCGGCGACCCGATGCAGGAATCCACCGACGTAGGGCCCCTCGCCAGCGAACAGGGCCGTAGCGACCTCGAAGAACTGGTCGACGACGCCCTGCGCCTCGGCGCCACCGCGCAGTGCGGAGCACAGCGCCCCGAGAAGCACGACAAGGGCTGGTTCTACGAGCCCACCGTCCTCACCGGAGTCACCGACGGCATGCGCATCCACCACGAGGAAGCCTTCGGCCCCGTGGCGACGGTCTACCGGGTGTCCGGCCTCGACGAGGCGGTGACCCTCGCCAACGACTCGCCCTTCGGGCTGAGCTCCAATGTCTGGACACGCGACGAGGAAGAGGTCGAGCGGTTCGTGCGGGACCTGGAGGCGGGCGGCGTCTTCGTCAACGGCATGACGGCCTCCCACCCCGCACTGCCCTTCGGCGGAATCAAGCGCTCGGGGTACGGCAGGGAGCTGTCGGGCCACGGCATCCGCGAGTTCTGCAACATCACCACTGTCTGGCACGCCGCCGAGCCGGCCGACAAGGGCTGACCCCGGACCCGCTCCCGCACCTCCGGCCGCACCGAGGAGCACACATGGACGACCCCCGTACGCCGACGCCCATGCCCACCCCCGCTCCCCTGAGCGATCAGGAGCTCCAGACCCTGGACGCGCACTGGCGTGCCGCGAACTACCTGGCGGTCGGACAGATCTACCTCATGGCCAACCCCCTCCTGAGGGAGCCGCTGCGCCCGGAGCACATCAAGCCCCGGCTCCTCGGCCACTGGGGCACCTCGCCGGGCCTCAACCTCGTGCACACCCACCTCAACCGGGTCATCAGCGCCCGCGGCCTCGACGCGCTGTGCGTCTGGGGCCCCGGCCACGGAGGACCGGCCGTACTCGCCAACTCGTGGCTGGAGGGGACGTACAGCGCGACGTACCCCGACGTGAGCCGGGACGAGCCCGGGATGGGGCGGCTGTTCAAACAGTTCTCCTTCCCCGGCGGGGTGCCCAGCCACGTCGCCCCCGAGACGCCGGGTTCGATCCACGAGGGCGGAGAACTCGGCTACGCACTGACCCACGCGTACGGAGCGGCCTTCGACAATCCACACCTGCTCGTCGCCTGCGTGATCGGCGACGGGGAGGCGGAGACGGGACCACTCGCCGCGTCCTGGCACTCCAACAAATTCCTCGACCCTGTGCACGACGGCGCAGTCCTGCCCGTCCTGCATCTGAACGGCTACAAGATCGCCAACCCGACCGTGCTCGCGCGTCTTCCCGAGGGCGAGCTCGACGAACTCCTGCGCGGATACGGCCACGAACCGCTCCACGTCGGCGGAGACGATCCCGAAGCAGTGCACCGCGCCATGGCGGCAGCCATGGACCAGGCACTCGACCGCATCCGGGCGATCCAGGGAACAGCCCGCGACGCTTCCCGCGACAGCGGCGGCGCGTACGAACGCCCCCGCTGGCCCATGATCGTGCTGCGTACGCCGAAAGGCTGGACCGGCCCCCGAGAGGTCGACGGAAAGCCGGTCGAGAACACCTGGCGCGCCCACCAGGTGCCACTGCCCGCAGTACGGGAGAACCAGGACCACCTCCGGCAACTGGAACAGTGGCTGCGCTCGTACCGCCCCGACGAACTTTTCGACGAGGCCGGACGCCCCCGCCCGCAGGTGCTCGCCTGCGTGCCCGAAGGCGACCGCAGGCTCGGAGCGACGCCGTACGCGAACGGCGGGCTGCTGCTGCGCGAACTGCCCCTACCGGCGCTGGAGGACCACGCCGTCGACGTCGACAAGCCGGGAACCACCCTCCACGAACCCACCCGGGCCCTCGGCGGTCTCCTCGCCGCCGTCATGGAGGCCACCGCCGAGCGCCGTGACTTCCGCGTAGTAGGCCCGGACGAGACCGCCTCGAACCGCCTGGAGGCGCTGTACGACGCCACCGGCAAGGCATGGCAGGAACGGACCCTCGGCACGGACGAGCACCTCGCGCGCGACGGCCGGGTGATGGAGGTCCTCTCCGAGCACCTCTGCCAGGGCTGGCTGGAGGGCTACCTGCTGACGGGCAGGCACGGGCTCTTCTCCAGCTACGAGGCGTTCGCCCACATCGTCGACTCGATGGTCAACCAGCACATCAAATGGCTCAGGACCTCCCGCCGCCTGCCCTGGCGCCGCCCCATCGCCTCCCTCAACTACCTGCTGACCTCGCACGTCTGGCAACAGGACCACAACGGCTTCTCGCACCAGGACCCCGGATTCGTCGACCACGTACTGAACAAGAGCCCCGAAGTCGTACGCGTCTACCTCCCCCCGGACACCAACACCCTGCTGGCGGTCGCCGACCACGCACTGCGCAGCCGCGACCTCGTCAACGTGATCGTCGCCGGCAAGCAGCCCGGCCACGACTGGCTCACGCTCGACGAGGCCCGCGCGCACTGCGCACGCGGCGCCGGCGTGTGGGAGTGGGCCGGGTCGGAGGACGGCACCGGCGAGCCCGATGTGGTGCTGGCCTGCGCAGGCGACGTACCCACGCTCGAAACTCTGGCGGCGGCCGAACTCCTGCGCCGCCACCTGCCCGACCTCACCCTGCGGGTGGTCAACGTCGTCGACGTGGCGAGGCTGATGCCGCACGAGGAGCACCCGCACGGGATGCCGGACTTCGAGTACGACGCGCTGTTCACCCGCGACAAGCCGGTGATGTTCGCCTACCACGGCTACCCCTGGCTGATCCACCGGATCGCCTACCGCCGCACCGGCCACGCCCACCTCCATGTGCGCGGCTACAAGGAGGAGGGCACCACGACCACGCCGTTCGACATGGTCGTACGCAACGA
>NZ_JBWZZS010000001.1:6485000-7020074 GCF_056836825.1 Streptomyces sp. TRD_SC_5
GCCGGAGGTAGAGCACTGGATAGGCGATGGGCCCTACCGGGTTACTGACCTTAGCCAAACTCCGAATGCCGGTAAGTGAGAGCACGGCAGTGAGACTGTGGGGGATAAGCTCCATGGTCGAGAGGGAAACAGCCCAGAGCATCGACTAAGGCCCCTAAGCGTACGCTAAGTGGGAAAGGATGTGGAGTCGCAGAGACAACCAGGAGGTTGGCTTAGAAGCAGCCACCCTTGAAAGAGTGCGTAATAGCTCACTGGTCAAGTGATTCCGCGCCGACAATGTAGCGGGGCTCAAGCGTACCGCCGAAGTCGTGTCATTCCAGCACATACCCCCAACGGGGGCTGGGATGGGTAGGGGAGCGTCGTGTGCCGGGTGAAGCAGCCGCGGAAGCGAGTTGTGGACGGTTCACGAGTGAGAATGCAGGCATGAGTAGCGATACACACGTGAGAAACGTGTGCGCCGATTGACTAAGGGTTCCTGGGTCAAGCTGATCTGCCCAGGGTAAGTCGGGACCTAAGGCGAGGCCGACAGGCGTAGTCGATGGACAACCGGTTGATATTCCGGTACCCGCTTTGAAACGCCCAGTATCGAATCCATTAATGCTAAGGCCGTGAAGCCGTCCTGGAGCCTTCGGGCAAAGGGAAGTGGTGGAGCCGCCGGCCCAAGGTGGTAGTAGGTAAGCGATGGGGTGACGCAGGAAGGTAGTCCAGCCCGGGCGGTGGTAGTCCCGGGGTAAGGGTGTAGGCCGAGGGGTAGGTAAATCCGTCCCTCATTGAGGCTGAGACCTGATGCCGAGCCGATTGTGGTGAAGTGGATGATCCTATGCTGTCGAGAAAAGCCTCTAGCGAGTTTCATGGCGGCCCGTACCCTAAACCGACTCAGGTGGTCAGGTAGAGAATACCGAGGCGTTCGGGTGAACTATGGTTAAGGAACTCGGCAAAATGCCCCCGTAACTTCGGGAGAAGGGGGGCCATCACTGGTGATCCGTTTTACACGGTGAGCTGGGGGTGGCCGCAGAGACCAGCGAGAAGCGACTGTTTACTAAAAACACAGGTCCGTGCGAAGCCGTAAGGCGATGTATACGGACTGACGCCTGCCCGGTGCTGGAACGTTAAGGGGACCGGTTAGTGCGCTTTCGGGCGTGCGAAGCTGAGAACTTAAGCGCCAGTAAACGGCGGTGGTAACTATAACCATCCTAAGGTAGCGAAATTCCTTGTCGGGTAAGTTCCGACCTGCACGAATGGCGTAACGACTTCTCGACTGTCTCAACCATAGGCCCGGTGAAATTGCACTACGAGTAAAGATGCTCGTTTCGCGCAGAAGGACGGAAAGACCCCGGGACCTTTACTACAGTTTGATATTGGTGTTCGGTTCGGCTTGTGTAGGATAGGTGGGAGACTGTGAAGCATGCACGCCAGTGTGTGTGGAGTCAATCTTGAAATACCACTCTGGTCGTGCTGGATGTCTAACCTCGGTCCGTGATCCGGATCAGGGACAGTGTCTGATGGGTAGTTTAACTGGGGCGGTTGCCTCCTAAAGAGTAACGGAGGCGCCCAAAGGTTCCCTCAGCCTGGTTGGCAATCAGGTGTTGAGTGTAAGTGCACAAGGGAGCTTGACTGTGAGACCGACGGGTCGAGCAGGGACGAAAGTCGGGACTAGTGATCCGGCAGTGGCTTGTGGAAGCGCTGTCGCTCAACGGATAAAAGGTACCCCGGGGATAACAGGCTGATCTTCCCCAAGAGTCCATATCGACGGGATGGTTTGGCACCTCGATGTCGGCTCGTCGCATCCTGGGGCTGGAGTCGGTCCCAAGGGTTGGGCTGTTCGCCCATTAAAGCGGTACGCGAGCTGGGTTTAGAACGTCGTGAGACAGTTCGGTCCCTATCCTCTGCGCGCGTAGGAATATTGAGAAGGGCTGTCCCTAGTACGAGAGGACCGGGACGGACGAACCTCTGGTGTGCCAGTTGTCCTGCCAAGGGCATGGCTGGTTGGCTACGTTCGGAAAGGATAACCGCTGAAAGCATCTAAGCGGGAAGCCTGCTTCGAGATGAGTGTTCCCACCCCCTCTGAGGGGTTAAGGCTCCCAGTAGACGACTGGGTTGATAGGCCAGATGTGGAAGCCCGGTAACGGGTGGAGCTGACTGGTACTAATAGGCCGAGGGCTTGTCCTCAGTTGCTCGCGTCCACTGTGTTTGTTCTGAAGTAACGAACTGTGCCTTTACCGGTTTGTTCAACTTCATAGTGTTTCGGTGGTCATAGCGTTAGGGAAACGCCCGGTTACATTCCGAACCCGGAAGCTAAGCCTTTCAGCGCCGATGGTACTGCAGGGGGGACCCTGTGGGAGAGTAGGACGCCGCCGAACAAATTTTATGCCTCGGCCCCTGGACTTATGTCCAGGGGCCGGGGCTTTTTTGCGTTCAGGGCTCGTAGTCTCAGGACCGGAGTTGGTCCGAACAACGTATTCGAGTGAAAGCTGGGCTCCGATGGGAACTGTGGTGCATGTCCCCCAGACTCGGGACATGATCGGGGAGGAGCTCTCCGGCGACGAAGCCCTGACCGCTCTGCGGCACTACGGGGGACGCAAGTTGTTCCTCGATGCCTTTGCGCGTTTCCGGTACGCGGACGGCTTCAGCCACGCACGATCACTGGCCTTCCAAGTGGTGCTGGGCATAGTGCCGTTCGCCATCGCCGTCGTGGGCGTCGCCGCGAGCGTGCACACCGACAGTGTGGGCCGCGTGGTGGAGCTGACGCTCGGCCACATCGTGCCGGGCGCCAGCAATGAGCTGGTCGAAGAGGCTCTCGCGGACACCCGCCGCAGCGCCGGCGGCAGCACGCCCATCGCGGTCGCGATGTGGCTCGGGCTGGCCTTCGCCGTACTGAACCTGACCTCGGCCATGGGGCAGATCGAGCGCGGCAGCAACCGCATCTACGGCATCGAGAGGGACCGGCCCTTCCTCACGAAGTACGGACGAAGCCTGCTGTTGGCCCTGGGGGCCGGGATGCCCATGGTGCTGGGCTTCCTCGTCCTCGTCGCCGGTGAGGCGGTGGGGGATTCGCTGGTCGAGGCGCTCGGGTGGCCCGAGTTCCTACGCGACGTATGGCGGCCGATTCAGGTGCCCGTCGGTGTCCTGTTGGCCTTGCTGGCATCGGCGGTGATTTTCCGCTGGGCTCCCCGGCGCGACCAGCCCGGTTACACCTGGCTCGCCGTCGGATCCGCCGTACACCTGGTGCTGTGGGTGGTGGCGACCTGGCTGCTCGCCCTGTACGTCGCCGAGAGCGGCTCCTTCGGCGCGGTGTACGGGCCCCTCACCGCCTTCGTCGCCCTGATGCTCTGGGCGAACCTCACCGGGATCGCGCTGTTCCTGGGCATCGCGTTCGCCGCCCAGCTCGAGGCCGCCCGCGCGGGCATCCGCGAGCCGGTCAGGCCCGATCCGGGACCGGGGGCTTGAGCCGGGACGGGGAAGTCGACGTCTGCCGCGAGACCACGCACCCGCGACTGGTGGAACGTCAGGAGGAGGAGACCTCGGCAATGGAGCGTCCCGCCCACGCGGGCGGCTCCTCCGTCAGCGACGTCAGCCGCTCGCGGGTCGCGTCGGGGAACGGTGCCGCGCGGCCCGCCTTCCGGTCGACGTGGACCGCGAGCAGTTCGGTTGTCGCCACCGGCTCGTCGTACGCGTCGCCGACGTACAGCTCATGGGTGAAGCGCGCCTTCTTGGCGTCCACTCCCAGGACCCGCGTCCTTACGGAGAGTTCGGCGCCTTCCGCGACATCGCGCAGATAGCGGATGTGCGCCTCGACCGTGTAGAGGGAGCAGCCGGTGCTCTCCCGGTACGAGGAGTGCAGACCGGTCTCGATCATCATGGCGTCCGTCGCGTACCCGAAGACGAGGACGTAGAAGGCCTCGCTCATATGGCCGTTGTAGTCGATCCACTCGGGCCGTACGGTCTGGCGCAGGAGGGGGAGGGGCTCGGTCATGTCACTTCTCCAGTCGTCCGGTCGCCCGGTGTACGTCGACAACACCCTGGTCCCGCAGCGCGACCAGGTCCGCGATGGTGCGGCCGTCGGCCGCCTCGTCGCATCCGGCGACCACCGCGTCGTACAACTTCTTGTCCAGCTCGGGTGCTTCGAGCCGCGTCCAAGGTGCTTTCAGCGACGGGCCGAAGTGGTCCAGCATGTGGGCCATGCCGCCGTCGCCGCCCGCCAGCGCGAAGGTGAGCATGGGGCCCATGAACGCCCAGCGGAGGCCGGGCCCTTCGGTGATCGATTCGTCGATCTCGCGCACGGTCGCCTCACCGTTGGCGACCATGTGCAGAGCCTCGCGCCACAGCGCCTCCTGCAGGCGGTTGGCTATGAAGTCGGGGACTTCGCGCTGCATGGTGATGACGGACTTGCCCGCCACCTCGTAGAAGCGCGAGGCCCAGGCGACGGCGTGCGTGGCGGTCCGTTCGCCGCCGACGACCTCGACGAGCGGGATCAGGTACGGCGGGTTGAAGGGGTGCCCGACGACCAGGCGCCCGGGGTCGCCGGCGTCCGTCTGCATGTCGGTCATCGGGTAGCCGGAGGTGGACGAGGCGATGACGACTCCGGCGGGCGCGGCCGCGTCCAGCCGGGCCAGCAGATCGCGCTTGAGCTCCAGCCTCTCGGGCGCGCTCTCCTGTACGAACTGCGCCTCGGCCACCGCCTCTTCCAGCGTCGCGGTGACCGTCAGCCGGTCGGCCGAGGCGGCGTCGGCCAGGCCCAGCTGCTCCAGCGCGGGCCAGGCGGCGTCGACCAGGCGGCGCAGCTTCGCTTCGGCGTCGGGGGCGGGGTCCCAGGCCGTGACGTCGTAGCCGCGGGCGAGGAAGTGGGCGACCCAGCCGCCGCCGATCACTGGAGCACGCCGGGGTCGGCGGGCGCGCCCCACGGGATGCCCATGCACAGCTGGAAAACGGTCGGGTCGTCGAGGAGCCCCTCCGCGAGCAGCTGTTTGGCGAACCACAGCTGCCCGGTGTCGAAGACCTCCAGCTCCGGGCGCACGCCGAGCTCCTGGATGCGCTGGGCGCCCGTACGCAGCATGTCGGGGGTGGAGACGTACAGGTTGCTGCCGTCGCCGAAGTTGAGTGAGCCGCAGTCGAGGGTGCAGATGTCGGGCAGCAGGTCCTCGACGTGCGGCAGCCGGTCGAGGCCGCTCACCAGGTCGGTGCCGGGGAGGTGCCTGAGCGGCTCGTCGGGGTCGATGACCAGGTCGCCGCCCATGCCGGCGGTGAGGTTGATGACGACGTCGGTGCCGGTCTCCTTGATGCGCTCGACGACCTCGCGGTAGAGCCGCGGATCGCGCGACGGGTCGCGGACGTGGATGTGCACGACGGCGGCGCCCGCCTCTGCGGCCTCGACGGCCGAGCGGGCGATCTGCTCGGGGGAGACCGGCACATGCGGGCTCTTGCGGACGGTGTTACCGGCGCCGGTAAGGGCGCACGTGATGACGACTTCCTGGTTCATGGGCATGCGGGAGCCTCTCCTTGAGGAGTGGGGCAACGGGTGGGGATGGCGTGAGTTCAGGCTCGGGACGAGGGGACGGACAAGGTGGCTTCCACGTACGCGAGCAGCGCGGCCTGCATGTCCTCGGGACTCGTGCCCGGTCCGGTGCCGGGTGCGACGGCGAGCACCTGGGTGGCCAGGCCGTCGATCAGCGCCGTCAGCCGCAGCGCGTCGGCGTCCGGGTCGGTGGTGGGACGGAAGACGCCCTGGCCGACGCCGCGTCGCAGGACATCGGCGACGGTGGCACGCCACTGGCGGTAGTACGCGACGTGCAGCCGGCCCACGGCGGTGGAGCGGGCCGCCTCGGCCCACAGGTCGAGCCAGACGCTCCACCGCCACCGCTGCTGCTCGGTGTACGGCGTCTGCAGCTCGATCAGCTGCCGCAGCTCGTCCGCGGCGTTACCGGCGCCTTCCGCGCCGGCGACCCTGGCCGCACGGCGGGCGGTGTCCTCGTCCATGCACCAGCGAACAGCGGCTTCCAGCAGCTCGTCCCGGCCGGGGAAGTGGTAGTGGATGGCGGCGGTGCTCGTGGCGCAGGCCTCGGCGATGTCGGCGACCCGTACGGCATGGAAACCGCGCTCAGCGATCAGCCGCACGGTCTCGCGGACGATCTGGAGCGGCCTGCCGCCCTCGGGCGCCGCGACCGCCGCCGCACGATCGCGGCGTACGGCGGAGGACTTGGCGGAAGCCTCGGTACGGGACCCGAGCAGCCAGGCCGCGTCCACATCGGCGGTATCGGCGATACGGGCCAATTCAGCCACTGTGAACCGGCGTGCACCGCTGAGCGAACGCGACAGTTTCGACGGGTCCATGACGATCCGTCGGGCGAACTCGCGCTGGCTCACACCCGCGGCGCCGATCACCCGGCGCACCCGCTCGGCGACCTCACCGCCGGAGTCACCGACTCGGTTTCCGGGTTCTGGCTGCATGGTCGGCCACCGTACTCGCGCGTTGAGAGGATCGCAACGACCGCAATGGGTGAGGCCAGTCATTGCAGGAGATTGTGGCTGATGATGAGGTGCTGACTGGTGAGTCAGTCACCTGTATAAGCCGTGAAAACCCCCGGCACAGCGGTGATAGCGGACTTCTGCAACTTTGGGCAACTACCGATCAACTAGGTTCAGGCAATGGCCAGTTGCATTGTTATTGATGGTCGGACATGGGCATATACGCCCCAGCGTACGCGGGGCACTCAAGGGGAGGCCGAACATGACCGTAATCTCGCCACGTCGACTGGGCCAGCAATTGCCGAGCGTGCCCTTTTACTGTCCGGTGCCGTCCTTCGTCCACCCCTCGGCCGCGGCGCTCAACGACATCACTGTGCGGTGGATGCTCCGGCAAAGCCTCGACGCCGACGATCATCAGCGCAGGCGGCTGGCTCTCTGCGACTTCGGCGGTCTCACGGCGTCCACCATGTCGTACGGGCAGCTCGAACCGCTCACCCTGATGGCCAAGTTCCACGCCGTGCTCTTCTCGCTCGACGACGGCGTGTGCGACGAGGCCTACGTCACCGCGGATTCGCTCGCCCAGGAGACGTCCCGGATCGTGCGCGCCATAGAGGCCCCGACCGCCCACCAGCCGGATGATTCGCCGCACGCGGCGGCGCTGCGCTTACTCCGCCTCGAGCTGGAGCGGTATGCGTCCCGGCAGCAGATCCGTCGCTGGACCGACGCCATGCGCGTCTATACCTCGGGGCTGGTGTGGGAGGCGGCCTGGCGCCGCAGTCCAAGACTGCCCTCGCTCAACGACTACATCACGCTGTGGATGAGGGCCATAGGGATGGCCCCCTCCACCGCGATGATCGAGATCGTCGCCGGCTACTCGGTACCCGACAACGACCTGGAGGACCCGCGCGTACGGGCCCTCACCGAGATCACCTGGACGCTGGTCAGCTGGGACAACGACCTCTACTCCCGCAACAAGGAACTGCTGCGGGCCGGCGACGACCTCAACCTGATCGACGTCCTGTGCCAGGAACTCGGCTGCGATCCGCACCACGCGCTCCAAGAGGCGGTGGCGATGCGGGACCGCGTCATGGTGCTCTTCCTACGGCTGCGCGACCAGGTAATGAGGGAGGCGGGCGGCGGTCTGCGCCGGTACGTACAAGGGCTCGGCCAGTTCATCCGGGGGCACCTCGACTGGGCGTCCGCCTGCCCCCGGTACCAAGTGCCCTTCGCCCCGGAGGGCAAGCCGGACGAGGGGTGGTGGAAGCAGCGTCCGGCCGACGACAGCTTGGAGCCGCTTCCCCTCCCGACCATCTCCTGGTGGTGGGACCAGCTGGCGGTCAGTAACCGCGCCACCAGCGAATGACCGCCTGCCACATCCGCTTCGGTGCCACCGGCCTGCGCTGAGCAGGAATCATCAGCGGGCTGCGCACCGCCGCGGGCGGCGGTGCGGGCACGGACTCCGGTGCGGGCCGCGGCACCTGGGCGGGCTGTGGCACACTCGCGCCGGCCGGCGAATTCACCTGCCAGTCGGGCTGCGGCGTCCTGCGCGACGCCGTGGTCAGGGCGCCGGCGGAGTCGTCCAGCGGCTGGCACGCGGCGAACTTCACCGGAAGCGCGATCAGATGCCTGGACATGAGCGCACTGCTGTACTCCAGCTCGTGCTCCTCGACGGCGAGCAGCAGATCGGGAAGCCGCATCAGCAGTGCGTCGATGCCGGTGTCGGCGATGGCGCGCCCGATGTCCTGCCCCGGACACTCGTGCGGCCCGCCGCTGAAGGCCAGGTGGGAGCGGTTGCCCTGCATGGACGCGTGCGGGTCGGGGCGTACCACCGGGTCGACGTTGGCGGCGGCGATGCCGACGATCAGGGCGTCACCCTTCTTGATCTGCTGGCCGCCGAACTCGGTGTCACCCACGGCCCAGCGGCCGAAGATCGAGGTGAACGGGGGCTCGTCCCAGAGGGTCTGCTCGACCGCCTCGGGCAGCGTCATGTGACCGCCGCTGAGCTGGGCGCGGAAGCGCGGATCGGTCAGGACCATGCGCAGTACGTTGGCGATCAGATTCGTGGTCGTCTCGTACGCCGCGATCAGCACCAGCCGCAGATGTTGGCTGACCTCGTCGTCGGTGAGCCCGGCCGGGTGCTCGACGAGCCAGGTGGTGAAGTCCCCCTGGGGCGCCGCCCGGCGCTTGGCCACATGCCTGCTCAGTACGCCCATCACATAGGCATTGCTGGCGTTCGCCGTCGCCGTGCCCTTGATCATGTCGCGGGCGGACTGCACCATCCGTTCGTTGTACTCCTCCGGCATGCCGAGGATCTGGCACATCACCATCATCGGCAGGTGCTCGGCGAACCGGCTCACCAGATCGGCCTTGCCGTCCTGGCAGAAGCTGTTGACGAGCCGGTTGCTGTACCGGTTGATGTGGCGGCGTACGCCCCGGGTGTCGATGCGCCCGATGCTGTCGGTGACCGCGCCGCGCAGCCGCTCGTGTTCCCCGCCGTCGGCGAAGACGCAGATGGGCTGCCAGGTGAAGATCGGGGCCAGCGGGTGGTCGGGAGGCACGGTGCCGTCGGAGACCAGGCGCCAGCGGCGCGCGTCGCGGGAGAACTGCGAGGGGGTACGGGTCATGTGCAGGTTCTCGGTGTGTCCGAGCACCAGCCAGGCCGGTACGTCGCCGTTCAGCAGCACGGGCGCCACCGGGCCGTGCTCGGCGCGAAGCTTCTCGTACACGGCCATCGGATCGTTCGCGTGCTCGGGCCCGTACAGCCGGCGCAGGCCGCCCGGGCCCGTACCGGCGATGGCGTGGGCCGGGCATCCCGGGGGCGGAAGAGCCCCGTCGTCCGCTCCGGGGAGATGGTGGAAGGGGGTTGTCACGGTCACTCCAGGGATCGGGAGATCGGGCGATCAGGCGGGCTGTTGCAGGGACAAGGAGTGCAGATAGCGCATCAGCGTCAGGAGGGTGTCGCGGCAGGACCCGCGCCCTCGCGCGTCGCAGTCCACTATCGGCACTTCGGGGGGCAGGTCGAGGGCGGTGCGCAGCGCGTCCACGGGGTGCCGGGGCGCGTCGGGGAACGTGTTGATGGCGACGACGAACGGCACACCGCGCTCCTCCAGGCGACCGATCACGTCGAAGCTGACCTCGAGGCGGCGGGTGTCGATCAGCACCACCGCGCCCAGGGCGCCCTCGAACAGGCCGTTCCACAGGAACCAGAAGCGCTCCTGGCCGGGTGTGCCGAAGAGGTAGAGGATCAGTTCCTCGCTGATGCTGATCCGGCCGAAGTCCATGGCGACGGTGGTGGCGGTCTTGCCCTCGAGGTTGTCGTCGACACCGACCCCGGCCTGGGTCATGGTCTCCTCGGTGGTCAGCGGACGGATCTCGCTCACCGAACCCACCATCGTGGTCTTGCCCACTCCGAACCCGCCCACGATGACGATCTTCACCGCGGCCGTGGCCGTGTCGGGGAGAACGTCCTCGCTGCGCGGGCCGGTGATCGTGTCAGAGCTTCTGAAGTCCATGCATCACCGCTTCGAGGAGGGACCGGTCCGGCAGGGTTGCGCGGACGATGGGCGCCCGCGATTCGACCAGTTCGATGGTGAGGAGATCGGTGAGCAACGCCGTCACCACGCTGAAGGGCAGGGAGAGATACGCCGAGATCTCGGCCACGGACAACGGCGCCCGGCACAGCCGCAGAATGGCGGCCTGCTCGGGCTGCACCGTCGGCGTCGGTTCAGTGCGGGAGACGACCATCGTGACGAGATCGAGCGGGGCCCGCTCCTCGCCGTCCGGGCCGCCGGTGAGCACGTACAGCCGTTCCGGGTCCTTCGTCCCGGGTTGTCGCCGTTCTCGCTGTGGAGGACTCATACGGTTCGCCCGTCATGGCGCGGAGGGCTCGTCAGGTGGGCGCCGATACGGATGACCAGGTCTCGCATGCGGGTCCCCATGAGGCCCGCGTCCACCGTGTCGTCGGCGAGCACCGCGAGGTAGGCCCCGGTCCCGGCCGCCATCAAGTAGAAGAGGCCGCCGTCGACTTCGATGACGACGAGCCGCATCTTGCCTTCGCTGTACGGGATCTCAGCGGCGACGGCGGCGGCGAGGCTCTGGAGCCCCGCGCAGGCTGCCGCGAGCCGGTCGGCGGCGTCGGGGTCGCCGCCGTGCCGGGCGATGCGCAGACCGTCGGCGGACAGGACCACGATCTGCTGGACCTGCGGTACGCCGTCGGCCAGCTCCTTGAGCATCCAGTCGAAGTTCGCCCGTTGCTGGATCACTTGAGATCTCCCTTGTCCAACGCATCGTCAGGTTCGTCATCGGCGGACGGGTCCGGCGCCGTGCCGTTGAACCCCTTGGTGAAGGCTTCGAGCCAGAGCCCCGGCTCCGGCTCCTCCTTGTCCGCTCCGTGGGCGTTGCCATTGGCGTGGCCGTTGAGCGGCGGGCGTTGCTCGGGCGGCAGGTTGTGGGAGCCGAGCGGCGCCCGGCCCCGGCTGCGGCGCTGCGGAAGCCCCTGTGACGTCCATTCGGTCACCTCGGGGACGTCCTCCTCCCTGGCGACCGGTACGTGTACCGGCCGCTTCGGCTGAGAGACCGGCCGGGGCTTGCGCCTGGGGACGCGCGCCTCTTCCGCCTCGGACAGGCCGGACGGGCCCTGTTTGGGGACGGCCGTGGCACCGATGCCGTGGGCGAGCCCGGGGGCGCGCCCGGTGGTGACCACTTCGCGCGGCACGATGAGCACCGCGCGGACGCCGCCGTACGCGGACTGCCGCAGCGCGACCTTGAGGTCGTACATCTGCGAGAGGCGGCCGACCACGGCCATGCCGAGCCGCGGTGTCTCACCCAGGTCGTTGAGGTCGATGCCCGCCTGGGCCTGCGCCAGCATGCGCTCGGCCCGGGCCCGGGCCTCCTCGCTGAGACTGACGCCCCCGTCCTCGATCTCGATGGCGATGCCGGTCTGCACCTCCACGGCTGTGACATGTACGCGGGTCTGCGGAGGCGAGTAGCGCGTCGCGTTGTCGAGGAGTTCCGCGCAGGCGTGGATGAGCGGTTCGACGGCAGTGCCGATGATGGCGATCTTGGCGATCGAGTGCAGATCGACCCGCTGGTACTCCAGGATCCGGGACATGGCGCCACGCAGCACGCTGTACAGCGGTACGGGCTCGGGCCATTGGCGCCCCGGGCGGCCGCCGCCGAGTACGGCGATGGAATCGGCGAGGCGGCCGATCAGCGAGGTGCCGTGGTCCAGGCGCAGCAGGTCGTCGAAGACCGCGGGGTTGCGCCCGTGGTCCTCCTCCATCAACCGCAGCTCGCTGGACTGCTGGTGGACGATGGCCTGCACGCGGCGCGCGATGTTGACGAAGGCTCGCTGCGCGGAGTCGCGCATCGCTTCCTCGTTGTCGACGATCTCCAGGACGGAGCGCACCAAGGCGCGCTCGGGCATGGGGAGATCGCGGTACGCCGGGTTCCCGTCCACCATGTCCCGCATCACCTCGTCGGGCGACTGGCCCTGCCGGAGGCGGCGGATGGTGGCCGGCAGCAGCTCGTTGCTGAGGTGCAGGGTCTGCCGGTCGTGTCCGGTGACGCGCTCGTCGAGGAGTGCGAGGCGCTGCCCGTACTCGGCGCGCAGGGCGCGCATCGCCCGTCCGCGGCGCACGACTTCGGCGGCGACGGCCGTCACCACGGCGGTCGCCAGGGCGCCGAGCCAGACGACTGGTATCCGGGCGGAGTCCGGTACGACGACGCAGGCGACGGCGGTCGCCGCGGCCATGAGCAGGACGGGTGGCACGAGCGCGCGGAAGAAGGGGGATTTTCGGTCTGTCGGAGGCGATTCAACGCGAACCATGTAAACCCTCTGGCGGTCGATTCTGGGATGTGTTCGAACTATCAGACACTTGCGAACAAGTGCGTGATTTCATATCAACTCGGCGCGCTTCGAGCGAGCTTAGCCAGATCGGATCAGTGCGGCGGCAGATTCGCGTAACCCTCTGCACGGGCCCAGTCGGCGGGTTTAGACTCGCCAATTTTGCACACTGGGCTCATGCGTGTGCGCAAGGAGTAACCGAACGTGTGAGGATTAGGCCCTGTGTACGCGCGAAGGCCGCTTCCGCGGTAGCGGAAGCGGCCTTGGCTGTGCGATGGGGGGCGTTGACCGCCTCAGGCGATGGACGCCGAAACGATCGCCGCCACCGCGACGTTGCACGACGCCGTCACCCACACCGCCGGGTGCGGCTCGTCCTGGACCAGCGTTTCGCCCAGCTTGCCCGGCGTCACCAGGTCGACGACCAAGAACGCGACTGCCATCATCACGAGCCCCAGCACGCCGAACGCGGCCGTCGACACAAGTCCCTTGCCGAAGTCGTTGTACGTCGTCCAGATCGAGGTGAACACGATCCCGCCGATGCCGAGCAGCGCCGAGCTGAGCAGAAGCGCCGCGTTGCGGTTGCGCTCCTGCCAGATCTGCCGGCCGAGCTTGCCCGGCGTCAGGGCGTCCACCAGGAATATGCCGAGCGTCAGCAGCACCACGCCCAGGGCGCCATAGGCGGCGGAGCGGCCAAGTCCGTTGATGATGTCTTCCATTGGTCTCAGTCTCCGCGCGTGAAGTCGATCGTGGTCAAGGAGAGGCAAAACCTATCGCACGAGGTTCCTGGGGCTGCTGGACGGGTTGCGGGTCGGCGCAACGGCGTCCCGCCGGAGCGATTACGATCCGAACTCATGAGCGCTTCTGACCAGGACCAGGCAGTCACCGATCCCTCGCCCGTACCCGTACGGACCGGCGGTCTCACGCCCCGTCAGGCCCGGCGCATGCGCATCGCCGCCGCGTCGGTCCTGATGGTGGCGGTGGCAGCGGTGCTGGCCGTACGGATGGCGAGCCGGTCTTCGGTCCTGGTCGTCGGGGTGTACGGACTGGCGCTGATCCTGTGCGGCGTCGTGATCGAACTCAGCCGACGCGGGCGCACGCGGCTCGGCACCTGGCTGCTGGTGACCGGCCTGGCGGCGGCGGTGGCGGCGGACGCCTTCCTGATCCCCTGACGCGGGCCCGGACGCGGCTCGGCGCCACGGGCGAGTGATCCGCCCGAGGCGCCGAAGCCGCTGTGCGGGGCCGCAGGGCCCGGGACCTCTTAGTCGAGGTAGTCGCGCAGCACCTGCGAGCGCGAGGGGTGGCGCAGCTTCGACATCGTCTTCGACTCGATCTGACGGATGCGCTCACGCGTCACGCCGTAGACCTTGCCGATCTCGTCCAGCGTCTTCGGCTGACCGTCGGCCAGACCGAACCGCATCGAGACCACGCCCGCCTCGCGCTCCGACAGGGTGTCGAGGACCGAGTGCAGCTGCTCCTGCAGGAAGGTGAAGGAGACCGCGTCGGCCGGGACGACCGCCTCGGAGTCCTCGATGAGGTCACCGAACTCGCTGTCACCCTCCTCGCCCAGCGGGGTGTGCAGCGAGATGGGCTCGCGGCCGTACTTCTGGACCTCGATGACCTTCTCGGGGGTCATGTCCAGTTCCTTGGCCAGCTCCTCCGGGGTGGGCTCGCGGCCCAGGTCCTGGAGCATCTGACGCTGGACGCGGGCCAGCTTGTTGATGACCTCGACCATGTGCACCGGGATACGGATGGTGCGGGCCTGGTCGGCCATCGCGCGGGTGATCGCCTGACGGATCCACCAGGTGGCGTACGTCGAGAACTTGAAGCCCTTGGTGTAGTCGAACTTCTCCACCGCGCGGATCAGACCGACGTTGCCCTCCTGGATCAGGTCCAGGAAGAGCATGCCGCGACCGGTGTAGCGCTTGGCCAGCGAGACCACCAGGCGGAGGTTGGCCTCCAGCAGGTGGTTCTTGGCGCGCCGGCCGTCCTCGACGAGGATCTCCAGCTCGCGCCGGAAAATGGCGTCCTGCTCGTCCTCGTCCTCCAGCTTGTGCTCGGAGAACAGACCCGCCTCGATGCGCTTGGCGAGCTCCACCTCCTGCTCGGCGTTGAGCAGCGGCACCTTGCCGATCAGCTTCAGGTAGTCCTTGACCGGGTCGGCGGTGGCGCCGGCGACCATGACCTGCTGCGCGGGCGCGTCGTCCTCGTCCTCGTCGGACAGGACGTAGCCGTCACCCTGCTGCGGCTGCTTCGTCGGCTTCTCGTCCGCGTCGTCGGCGGCGGCCGGCTCGTCGGCCCAGGCGTCGCCCTGCGGCTCCTCGGGGGCCGCGGCGGCCTTCTTGGCCGCGGTCTTCTTCGCGGTCGTCTTCTTCGCGGCGCGCTTCGCCGGGGCCGCGGGGGCCTCGTCGTCGGCGGCGGAGTCCATTACCGATATTGACGCGGGAGCCGCCTGCGACGTCGCCGAAGCGGTCTTCTTGACGGTCTTCTTCACGGCGGCCTTCTTGGTCGCCGGACGCTTCTCCTCGTCCCTCGCGACGGTCTTGCGCGCACGCTTGACGGGCGCCTTGGCGGGAGCCTTGGGCGCCGTGACCATGAGGGTCACGCCTTCTTCGTCGAGGACCTGGTTGAGGCTGCGCAGCACCCGCTTGAGCTGGTCCGCGGGAATGCTGTCCGCCTCGAAGGCGTGGCGTACGTCGTCGCCGTTGATGTGACCCTGCTCCTTGCCGCGCTCGATGAGCGCGACCAGGGAAGGGGATTCCGCAATCTCCTGTGGGAACGGGCGGGACGGACTGACCGACACGAGGAGCCTCTCGTAGCAAAAATGATGACTAGGCGAGGTCGCATGACGTAAGGGGCAGCGCGACGACACCTGTGGGTTCATCGCACGCTCGCGCCATTTCGTTACGCCTTGAATAGAGTGACCTGAACCACTTTCCCGAAACGGCCCGCTCGGAGCCCCTCCGGTAGCGTGACGGCATGATCACCGGCACGGTCCATGT
Organism: Streptomyces sp. TRD_SC_5; assembly: GCF_056836825.1. Lineage (NCBI taxonomy): Bacteria > Bacillati > Actinomycetota > Actinomycetes > Kitasatosporales > Streptomycetaceae > Streptomyces > Streptomyces sp. TRD_SC_5. The sequence goes on from NZ_JBWZZS010000001.1 coordinate 6,500,307, forward strand.
ACTGATACTCGGCGGTACGACGGAAGCCAGGCAGCTAGTGCGGACACTGGTTCCGGTCCCCTTCCTGCGTGTGACGACCTCGCTCGCAGGACGGGTGACACAACCAAGGATGCCTGATGGTGAGATTCGCGTCGGCGGCTTCGGCGGCCCGGGGCCGATGGCGGCCTGGCTGAGCGAGCACCGGGTCGCCGCCGTGGTCGACGCCACGCACCCCTTCGCCGCCGTGATCAGCGCGAACGCGGCCACAGCGGCCGCCGCCGCCGGCCTCCCGCTGGTCGCCCTGCGCCGCCCCGGCTGGCAGCCGGGCCCGGGCGACCGCTGGCACCACGCCGACGACCTGGACGACGCGGCGGCCCGGCTGCCGGAGCTCGGCCGCCGGGTCTTCCTGACCACCGGCAGGCTCGGCCTGGCGGCTTTCGCCGGTCTGGACGGGCTGCACTTCCTCGTACGTTCCGTAGAGCCCCCGGAGCCGCCGCTGCCGCGCCACACGCGGCTTCTCCTGGACCGAGGCCCGTACACCGTGGAGGGCGAGAAGGAGCTGCTGAGTACGTACTCCGCAGACGTCCTCGTCACCAAGGACAGCGGCGGCCCCGCCACCGCCGCGAAGCTCACCGCGGCCCGTGAGCTCGGCCTGCCGGTCGTCGTCGTACGGCGGCCGCCACCGGCGCCGGGGGTGCGGACCGCCGCGGACGTGGCCGGGGTGGTGGCGGAGCTGGAGCGGCTGGGATGCCTCAGCTCCGGCCCGATTCCCGGCGCAGCAGATACGTGTCCATGATCCAGCCCTTGCGGGCGCGGGCCTCGGCGCGCAGCCGCAGGATCCGCTCCGAGACCTCGGAGAGCCGCCCGGAGACGAGGATCTCGTCCGCCGTGCCGATGTAGGCGCCCCAGTAGATGTACGGGTCCTCCTGGGCGTACCGCTGGAAGACCTGGTGCGCGTCGAGCATCACGACCACGTCGTCCGTGCCCTCGGGCCAGCCCTCCGCCAGCCGTCGGCCCGTCGTGATCTGCACGGGCTTCGCGACCTGGTTCAGCCCGGTGCGGTGGCGTGCGACCAGGGCGGACACGCTGCTGATGCCCGGCACGACGTCGTACTCGAAGACCACGTTCCCGCGCTCCAGGATCTCCTCCAGGATGCCGAGGGTGCTGTCGTACAGCGCCGGGTCGCCCCACACCAGGAACGCGCCGGTCCGGTCCTCGCCCAGCTCGTCGGTGATCATCGCCTCGAAGATGTCGGCCCGGCGGCTGCGCCAGTCGCCGACCGCGGGGGAGTAGCCGGCGCCCCCCGCCCCGCGGTCGCGGTCCGGGTCGCGCCCCTCGACCAGCCGGTACTCCCGCCCGGCCGCGATGTGACGGTCGAGGATCTCGTGCCGCAGCCGGATCAGGTCCGACTTCTCCTCGCCCTTGTCGAGGAGGAAGAAGACGTCGACTGTGTTGAGCGCTTTGACGGCCTGGATCGTCAGATGGTCCGGGTCGCCCGCACCGATGCCTATGACATGAATCTTTCTCACCGGAGGGAGTCTGCCGCATCGGGTCCGCCGGCCCCGTCCCGCCCGCGCAGACGTGGAGCGCTCCCGGCAGCCGGTACGGGCTCCTCCTGCCGCACGACACGGTCGGCCAGCTCCTGAGCCCACGCGGTGAGTTCGGTGAGGGCGATCCCGTACGGACGCGCGTCGCCGTACGCGGCGAGACCTGCGGCCCCGCGCCGCAGCAGCGTCGCACCGCCGTTCCTGTTGCCCCGGGCCGAGTGGGTCAGACCGACGGCGAGTTGGGCGAGGCCGCGCCACAGGGCGCGTTCCTCGTCGGGGCCGGACTTCCAGGCGTCCTCGAAGACCTCGTGGGCGTGGAACGGCATACCGGCGTCGAGCAGCCGCTGCGCCTCGCGCACCGTCTCGTCCCCGGTGCGCTCAACCCCCTCGGGCTGCCGGGCCACGCCCTCGGCCCCGTACGGCAGGGGCCGCCCGAGCCCGTCGCGCGGCCGCGCGTTGCGGGCTCGCCCCTCGGGGTCGCGGTCCCTCCTGTCCTGCTTGTCCTGTTCCCTTTCGTCCATCCGTCCATTGTGGCCGGAGTCGGGACCACGCACAGAGTGAGGTATGGTTCTGTTGCGCGCCCAGCCAGGGGAAACCCCAGGTCAGGCGGCACCGGGACGTGGCGCAGCTTGGTAGCGCACTTGACTGGGGGTCAAGGGGTCGCAGGTTCAAATCCTGTCGTCCCGACGGTGCAGTTCGCAGCTCAGGGGCCGTTTTCGAACGGCCCCTGACGCATGTGCGGGCACTGATGTGCCGTCAAATGCCGCTCTCTTCCTCCTCCTCCAGTACGAGCGGCTGCTCGGCCCAGATGGTCTTGCCGGTGGAGGTGTAGCGCGTTCCCCACTGCTGGGTCATCTGCGCGACGAGGAACAGGCCCCGGCCGCCCTCGTCGTCGGTGCGGGCGTGGCGCAGATGGGGCGAGGTGTGTCCGCTGTCGGAGACCTCGCAGATCAGCGCTCGGTCGCGGATGAGCCGTAGCTGGATCGGGCCGGAGGAGGCGTGGCGGATGGCGTTGGTGACGAGTTCGCTGACCACCAGTTCGGTGGTGAAAGAGAGTTCCTCCAGTTCCCATTCGCCGACCTTCTTGGTGGCGACGGCGCGGGCGAGGCCGACCGCCTCCGGATCGGCCGTCAGATCCCATACGGCCACCTGGTGGCCGCCGAGCCTGCGTGTCCGTACGAGCAGCAGCGCCACGTCGTCGTCCACGGCGCCGGGCAGCAGCGTCGTGACCGTACGGTCGCACAGCTCGTCCAACGGCCGCCGGTGCTCGGTGAGGACGGAACGGATCTTGTCGAGCTGGTCGTCGAGGTCCCGCTCGCGGCTCTGCACGAGGCCGTCGGTGAACAGGGCGAGGAGGCTGCCTTCCGGCAGTTTCAGTTCCGCCGTCTCGAAGGGCAGGCCCCCCAGCCCGAGGGGCGGGCCCGCGGGCAGGTCGGGGAAGGTGACGGAGCCGTCCGCGGGGTCGACCACGGCGGGGGCCGGGTGGCCTGCCCGGGCCATCCTGCAGAGGCCCGAAACCGGGTCGTACACGGCATACAGGCAGGTCACACCCAGCGCTTCGTCGTAGGGCACCGTGTGACCGTCGACGGGGACGGCCCCCTCGTTCGCCGCCTGCGTGACCAGGTCGTCCAGGCGCGCGAGGAGTTCGTCGGGTGCGAGGTCCAGCCGGGCGAGCGCCCGTACGCTCGTGCGCAGGCGGCCCATCGTGGCGGCCGCACGCACGCCGCGACCGACGACGTCTCCCACGACCAGCCCCACCCGCGTGCCGGACAGCGCGATGACGTCGAACCAGTCGCCGCCGACACCGGCCTTGTTGTCCGCGGGCAGATAGCGGTGCGCCAGCTCGACGCCGGTCAGTTCGGGCAGGTTCTGCGGCAGCAGGCTGTGCTGGAGCATGAGGGCCGCGGTGTGCTCACGGGTGTAGCGGCGGGCGTTGTCGATGCTGACGGCGGTCCGGGCGACGAGTTCGTCGGCCACCGCCAGCTCACCGGCGTCGAGCGGGTCGCGGCGGCGGTCCCAGGCGAACGTGACCACGCCCAGCGTGGCGCCTTCGGCGCGCAGCGGCACCACCAGCTGCGCGCGCGGCTGCGGCTGCCCGTCGGGGTCTTCCGTGGGGCCCAGGCGTTCCTGCACCGAGCTGCCCGAGGACAGGCTGCGCGCCTGGGGTGAATCCGGCGGGTAGTCGATCCGGTGCCGTCCCGCGTGGCTTTCCGGAGCGTTCGATCCGCTTCCCGGCCCCCACACGCGGATCACGTCACGCGCGGGCGTGGTCCCGGCGGCCGGCTGATCGCCTTCCAGTACGGCCTCCAGGAGGTCGACAGTGACCTCGTCGGCGAACTGCGGGACGGTGACCGCCGCGAGTTCCCGGGCCGTGCGGGCCATGTCCAGGGTCGTGCCCACCTGGCCGCCTGCCCGCACCAGGAGGTCCAGCCGCTGCTGCGCGAGGTAGCGGTCGGTGACGTCCATCGTCTCCTCGCACACCCCCAGCGAGGCTCCGGAGGTGTCCCGCAGCCAGTAGTACGAACAGGACCAGACATGGTCGCGCTCCGGTTCGGAGGGCGGGCGGCCGCGGTAATGGAGTTCGATGACGGGTTCGCCTGTGGCGATCACCTGCCGCATCGTCTCCTCCAGGGTCGGCGGATACCGGTCGGACAGGACCTCGCCGTCGGCCACCATCTCGTCCGGGCCCAGTCCGACGTACTCCGTGGCCCCCATCTCGTGGCAGAGGGCGACATTCGTCCACACGACCCGCAGGTCGTTGTCGTAGATCGCCAGGCCCACGGGCGACTGGGTGGCCAGCCCCCGCAGCATCGCCTGCATGGCCTCCCACTGCTCCGTCTCCTCGGCGTCGGCGACCGCGAGCAGCCGGGCGGGGCCGGTGCCCGCGGGGGACAGCGAGAGCATGGTCGAGGCCACACGGACGATGCGTCCGTCGCGGTGACGCATCAGCAGCTCCCGGCGGCGGACCGGTGCCGCGCCGGGCCGGTCCACGGCCGGCAGATCCGCGGCCGTTCCGCTCTCGTCCCTGCCGTCGCCGGCCCCGCGACCCGACAGGAAAGTGGCGATCGGCCGCCCGAGCACCTCCTGCGGCAGGTATCCCAGCAGCCTCTGCGCGCCCGGACTCCAGCCGACGACCATGCCGTCGGCGTCCAGCACGGCCGTGGCCGCTCTCGAGACATCGAGGGGGCCGTGGAAGTCGGCGTCCCCGGCTGCGTTTGCCGCGCTCATGGCACCTGCCTTGTCCGGCCCGCCCAGCGGGCGGCGAGCAGAAGCGCGATGTCGTCCGGCCGGTCGGCGGCCTGCCGGGCCTCCCGGATCAGGCGGTCCGCCGTCTCGTCGAGCGAGGACGAGCCGATGGCGGAGAAGGTGGCGCGCAGCCGCTCGATGCCGTGGTCGATGTCGATCCCCGGCTGTTCCACCAGCCCGTCGGTGAACAGCGCCAGGACGGCGCCCGGCTCGAGCCGCAGTCCGGTGACGGGGTACGACGCATCCTCGGCGACGCCCAGCACGATGCCGCCGGCCAGGTCCAGCACCTCCGTCGTTCCGTCGCTGTGGCGCAGCAGCGGCTGCGGGTGCCCGGCCCGTACGGCCTGCGCGGCGCCGGACACCGGATCGAGGACGATGTAGCAGCAACTGGCGAACTGACCGGGATCGATGTCGATGAGCAGGCGGTTGGTGTCACGCATGACCTCCTGCGGGTCCTGTCCGGCCAGGGCGAAGGCGCGTACGGCGCTGCGCAGCTGGCCCATCGTGGCGGCCGCCGCGACACCGTGTCCCTGTACGTCGCCCACCACCAGAGCCAGGCCCGCTCCCGTGCCGACCACGTCGTACCAGTCGCCTCCCACCTCCATGCCCTGGGTGCCGGACAGGTACCGCGCGACGGTGTCGACGTGCTCGACGACGGGGAGCCGGTGCGGCAGCAACGCGTTCTGCAGGCCACGGGCGAGGGCGGCTTCGGTGTCGTAACGCTGGGCTCTCTGGAGGGCCTGCGCGATGAGACCGGCCAGGGCGGTGAGGACCGTGCGCTCTTCCGGGCTGAAGCCGCGCGGCTGGTCGAAACCGAGGATGCACGAGCCGACGGGGCGTCCGGAGGCGATCAGCGGCAGGAAGGCCCTGGCGCCGACATGGGCGTCCATCGGGATGCCGGGGTACGCGGCGGCCAGGTGCTCCATGGACTCGAAGAACAGGGGGCGGCCCGTCGTGAGCGTCTCCACGCCGGGCAGCCGGGCGTCGAGTGCCACACCGTCGAAGCGGTCGAGGAAGCCCTGCGGGAAGCCGGTTTCCCAGGCCAGGTAGAGGTGTCTCTCGTTCAGCAGGTAGATCGCCAGCTGGCGGCCGCCGAAGGCCGGCAGCAGCTCGTCGGTGACCACCGAGGACACCTGGCGCGCGGTGACGGCCTCGGTCAGCGCGATGGCCAGGGCGACCGGGCGGTACAGCGCCGACGCGCGGTCGGCCGGCGAGCCGAGTCCGGCGCCCGGCCTGGTGACCGAGCCGGGAGCGTAGGCCGGGTGCTCCGCCGGGGCGAGCGTCGCGGTCAGGCCGTCGTGGCCCGGATAGAGCGAGACCGACAGCCACTCCTCGGGCCCGGCCGAGCGGCGGGCCGTGAAGTGGACGTCCTTGTCGGAGAGCAGCGCGCCCCGGAAGTGCTCCTCGTACGCGGGGTGCCCGAACCACGGCAGGACCTCCCACAGGACACGGCCGGTCAGCTGGGACCGCGCGTGACCGAGCAGCGTCTCCGCGCTGTGGTTCAGATGGGTGATCCGCCCGACCCGGTCGAGCGAGAGGATGGCGTGCGGCAGCCGGTCGGCCGCCTCCGCGACCACCGGTCCGGTGCCGAAGTCCACCAGGAAGCCCCGCAGGTGTCCCCCCGGTCCGCCGCCGGGCGGCCGGGCGCGGGCGGAGAGTTCGAGCAGGTGGGAGCGTCCGTCCGGGCCCCGCAGCCGCATTCTGCGCGTCGCCGGGGCGCCGGACTTCGCCACGTGGCGGGCGACGGCCCACAGCCCGTACGCGTCCTCCGGCGCCAGCCGCGCCGCCAGCGCCTCGATCGTGCCGGGAAAGGCCGCCGGAGAGGTGCCGAGGATGGCGCACAGCTCGTCGTCGGCCTCCACCGTGCCGTGGGACAGGTCCCAGTCGAAATTCCCGATCCGCACCGGCGGCGTGGTGGCGGACGGCAGCTGTACGCAGACCGGCTCGTCCTCCCACTCCACTGCCTGTCCGCTCGCGGACAGCTCGGCGAGCGCGGCGGCGAGCCGCTCCGCGGCCTGCCGCATCCGCCGGCGGTCGGTCTCGTCGACAGGGACACCGGTCGTGGCCGGGCGCAGCACCACCAGTACCCCGAATTTCTCGCGGCCGTCGGTGACGGGTACGTACAGCGATCCGAAAGGGAACGGCAGACCGGCCATGAGCTGCGGGAACCGGCGCATGGCCTCTTCGGCGTCGGCGAGGTGGACGGGCCGGCCGGAGCGGTGCGCCTCGGCCACCGGGAACGGGCGGTTCACATGCATGCGCCACCAGGGGCGGAACAGCGTGCCGGGCAGCCCGCCCAGCACCGCCAGCCGCAGCAGGCCCGGCGTGCGGGAGCGCAGATAGACGCCGCCGGCGAATCCGCCGGCAGACTCGATCGCGTTCACGGCGGCTTGGGCGAGCACCAGGGCGAGTTCGTCCGGAGCTCGGCCGTTGCTGTTCGGGTTCCCGGTCGTCGCCCCGCTCTCGCTCGGCGGTGCGGGCCCGGCCGCGCCGTACCAGGTCACACAGCAAGGATGCTCCCCGGTTGCGGTGCCGCGCATCTTCGCGTCAGCCGACTGCCGGGTTCTCCGTGACGGCGGGCGTCGGCCGGTGGCCCGGCCAGGCGGTCAGGGCGGTCGCCAGCTGGGCGCGCGAGCGGACGCCGAGCTTCTGATAGATGCGGGTGAGCCGGGCCTCGACCGTCTTCACGCTCAGATACAGCTTCGCCGCCGCCTCCTGGTTGCTGGCCCCCTGGCCGACCAGCAGGGCCAGGCGCAGTTCCGCGTCGGTGAGTGAGGACAGGGTGTCGCCGCGGGCCGGGGCGGGTTCGGCCGTACGGGACGACGTCTCCGTGGTCAGCCCCAGCCACGGCACCGCCCCCGCCCGTTCGAAGACGGCGGCCGCGGCGTGCAGCGCGCTCTGGGCTGCCGACCGTCTGCGGCGGCGGCGCTCCACGCGGGCCAGCGCGATCAGTGCCCGGCCGCGCTCCAGCGGCAGACCCGCCACGGCGAAACTCTCCGCGGTCCTGGACAGCACGTCCGCGGCCTCGTCCGGCTTCCCGCTCGCCGCCAGGTACAGCGCGTACGCCCGGTCGCAGCCGAGGAGCACCGTCGTACGGCCGAGGCGTTCGGCCACCGGCCGCACGGCGTCGAGCAGGGCCGCGGCCTCCTCCGGTGCGTCGTTCGCCAGCAGCGCCTCCGCGAGCTCCTCGTGCCAGCGCAGCATGGACGGGTCGACGGCCGACTGGGCGCGCTCGCCGGCCTGGACCCGGCGCAGGCTCTCCAGGGCCGACGCCACGTCCCCGTTGATCAGCTGTACCCGGCCGAGCGCGTACAGGCTGCGGGAGAGGAAGACGTGGTCGCCCTCCTCCTCGGAGGCCCGGACACTGCGCCGGGCGTAGCTCGCGGCGCGCTCGAAACTGCCGCCCGCCGTCTCCGCGAGGGCCAGGGCGTACCAGGCGGGCCCCGGTGAGAGACCGGCCTCCAACGTCAGGGCGAGCGACCGGCCGGCGTGGGCGAGCGCCGCGGCGCACTGTCCCTGCCGGGCCTCGATCTCGGCGAGCGTGCTGAGCAGCTCGATGGAGTCCTCGACCGGGCCGCGCCGCTCGACCAGCGGCAGCAGGGCGCCCAGCTGATCGCGGGCAATGGTGAGGCGGCCGTCGAACATGGCGTGGCGGATCGTCAGTATCTGCGCGGCGTTACGGATGCCGAGCGGGCGCTCGAACACCTCCAGGGCCCGCGCCTCGGCCAGTACCCGCTCCGCGTCCGGCGAGCCGAGCACGCGGTCCATGCGCGCCTGTACGGTCAGCGCCTTCGCCGCCGTCCTGCGGTCGCCCACGGAGCCGGCGAGTGCGGCGGACTCGACGGCGGCGGCCCGGGAGCGTACGGGATCGCCGTCGGCCAGAACGTACTTCACCGCCAGCCGGAGCAGGACGGCCGCGCGCAGCGCCGTATCGCCCTCGGAGTCCTCCATGGCGTGGACGTAGAGCTCGTCCAGGTTGCACAGTCCCTGGCCCGCCGTGTCCAGCACCGCGAGCCGCGCGCGGACCCGGTCGGCCGGGGCGGCGTCGCGGGCCAGCAGGTCGGTGGCCGCGCGCATGGCCAGGTCGGCGCGGGCGGCGCAGGCCGCCTCCTCGGCCGCGTCGACGAGCCGGGCGATCCGCTTGGAGCTGTGCTGTACGGGCGTGCATCCGGCGGCGAGCAGGGCGAGTTCGGCCGCCAGGGCGCTGTTGCCGCGGCGCCGCGCGACGTCGGCGGACGCGGCGACCTCGGTGGCCAGGGAACCGTCGGGGATGTCGGTGGCCAGGGCCCGGTGACGTACCGCCTCCACGGGATCGTCGACGACCCGTGCGAGCGCCGCGTGACCGGCGCTGCGCTCGGTCCAGCAGGCGTCGTGCACGAGTGTCGACGGCAGCAGGCCGGCCGTGAAGCCGACGGTCCCGTCCTCGTCGAGGGAGACCAGGTTCGCGCGTTCGGCGACGGCGAGATCGGCCTCGGCGGTGGGACGGCCGGCGCGGCGTATCAGGGAAGCGGTCGGCCGCAGGGCCAGCGCGGCCAGCAGGAGCGTGGAGCGTACGTCGGGCGAGGTGGCGCCCAGGAGCTGGCGGGCGAGATCGCGGGCGCGCCCCGACAACGACAGGGCCTCGGCGTGGTGCACCGGGGTGCGCGCGTCGGCGAGGGACCGGCCGACGGCGAGCGCGAGACGCGGATTGCCGCCGCTGGCCTTGTGGATGCGTCCGGCCATCCGGGAGGGCAGCCGGTGATGAATGAGGAGTTCGGCGATCTCGTCGGCCTGGAGCGGCGGTACGAACAGGACGTCGGCCTCGGAGGGTACCCACAGGGGCTCCGGTCCTGCCGGGCCGGGTCGCGGCGTACCACCGTGAAGAGGGTCGGAGCCGTAGGTGGGCGGGATCTCGACGGCGAGCACCCGCAGTGCGGACGGAGCCAGGTGCAGGGCGAAACGCAGGAGGTCGGCGCTGGTGTCGTCGATGCGCTGCACGCCGTCGACCACGAGCAGGACGGGTCCGTGCGCGGCGAGGGTCCGCAGGATCTGGGCGAGGGCGAGCCGCAGGGCGATGGGGTCCCAGCCGCCGTCGGGGATGAGTGCCTCGCGGCACAGCATGGCGACGGCGGTCCGTTGCGGGCCGGGCAGCCCTTCGAGAATGTCGTACGTCCCCGGTCCGCCGGGGCCGCCGGGACCGGCGGGGCCGCTGTGGGCCGTCCCGGTCGCGGGCCAGGACACGCCCGCCGCCACGGACGCGACGAGGGCTGCGGCCGCCGCACCCGGTATGTCCCGGTCGGCGGGGAGCGTGGCGAGCCAGATCACGGTCTCGCCCCGGGACTCGGCGCGCGCGGCGGCGGCGAGGGCGAGTTCGGTCTTGCCGACTCCGGCGGGGCCGGTGAGCAGGGCACGGCCGCGGGCGTGCAGGACCCGTTCGAGCCGCGCGAGGAGCTCCGTCCGTCCCACGGGCGCGGGCCGGTACACCGCCGACGTCACGAACCCACCACCACCTTCCGGTGTGCGCGAGCCCTCTGCCCGTGCGAGCAGAGAATACGAAGTCGGTGGCCGCCGTCCAGAGCCGTTGTCCGGCATGCGGACACACGCGGCGCGGGGCGCGCCCGCGATATGCCGCGGACACGCCCCTGAACAGTGTTGACATGGACCGCTGAGCGTCTCAGAAGGTGAGACTCCAGCTGTCGATGTAGCCGGTGTCACCCGATGCCACGTCGCGCACCTGGAGCTTCCAGGTGCCGTTGGCGACCTCGCTCGACGCGTCGACCGTGTACGTCGCGATGACGTTGTCGGCACTGTCCGAGGACGACGAGGCCTTCAGGTTGCGCACGGTGCCGTCCGGAGCGACCAGGTCGAGGACCAGGTCGCCGCGCCAGGTGTGCTTGATGTCCACGTCGACCTTGAGGGCGGCGGGAGCGTTGCCGGTCCGGCCGGTGACGGCGATCGAGGACGCGGCGGTCGAGTTGTCGTTGATCGTCACGTTCGCCGCATTGGTGAAGGTGGCGCCGGGGGTGGTGGTGCCGGTGACGGCGTTCACGGTCTTCGTCGTGTCGGCGATGCCCGTGCCGCAGCCGCCGGTGCAGGTGCCGGGCAGCGGCCGCGCGTTGGTCTTGATCGCGGACTCGATGTCGGCCGGGGTGAGGGTGCTCTTGGCCGACTTCAGCAGCGCGGCGAGGCCGGCGATGTGCGGGGCGGCCATCGAAGTGCCCTGGTAGGGCTTGTAGTTCTCGGCCAACTGCGTGGTGGTACCGGAGTTCAGCGTCGAGAGGATGCCGTTCTCGGGGGTGGTGACCGTACCGGGCGTGTCCGTGGCGCGACGGGTCTCGCCGCCGGGCGCGGAGACGTCGATGCTGGTGCCGTAGTTCGAGTAGTACGAACGGTTGCCCTCACGGCTGGTGGACGCCACGTTGATGACGCCGGAGCAGTTGGCGGGCGTGAAGCCGGAGGCGTTGGCGTTGCTGTTGCCCGCCGCGACGACCACGGTGGTGCCGCGCGACACGGCGCCGTTGATGGCGCTCTGGTAGACGCTCGGGCAGGTGGAGCTGGCGCCGCCGAGGCTCAGGTTGATGACCTGGGCCGGATTCGCGTTCGCCGCGACGCCCGGGACGGAGCCGCCGGACGACCAGGTGATGGCGTCGGCGATGTCCGACGAGGAGCCGCCGCACTTGCCGAGCACGCGCACGGGCTGGATCTTCGCGCTGTAGGCGATGCCCGCGATGCCCTTGGTGTTGTTGGTCGTGGCGCCGATCGTGCCGGCCACGTGCGTGCCGTGCCACGAGGAGTTGCTGGCCCGGGAACCGGTGCCGCACTCGCCGTCGGTGGCGTTCCAGTCGCCCTCGTCCTTGGCGTTGCTGTCACGGCCGTTGCCGTCGCGGGCGTCCGCGGACGAGGAGATGAAGTCGTACCCGGCGACGATGTTTCCGGCCAGGTCCGTGTGGGCGGCGTAACCGGTGTCGATGACGGCGACGGTGACGCCGCTGCCGGTGGTCTTGTCCCAGGCTCCGGGGACGTTCATGCCGCCGGTGGCCTCGAAGAGGTCCCACTGCTTGGCGTAGTCGGTGTCGTTGGGGGTGGCCGCCATCGCGTAGGCACGGATGTCGGGCTCCACGGACGCGACAGAGGTGTCGGCGCGGAACGCGGCCATCACCTCGGTGAGGTCCTTCTTGGACGCCTCGCCGCCCAGGTCGACCAGGGCGGCGCCGCCGGCCAGGCGGCGCTCGAACGCCAGGCTCTCGCCGGTCCTCTTACCCTTGGCGGCCGCGTCCTTCTTGGCGGCCGTGTTGGAACCGGCCTCGGCGGCCTCGGACTTGTAGGTGACGATGACCTTCTCGACCGGCGCGGTCGGCAGCTCGGTCATGGCCTGCGAAGCCGGGGCGGGCTTCGGGGAGGGGCCCGTGGCGGCGGCGGACGCCACGGAGGAGGTGGCAACGACGCCGGCGATCGTGGCGGTCGCGGCCACGACGGATATGAGTCTCCGCCTGGAACCGTTCAAGGTGTTCCCTTTCATGACGTACGTGCGGAGCGCAGGCGGCGGCGCTGGAGCCGCGAGTGGCGTGGGGGCCACGGGTCCGCGATTCCCGGGCCGGGTGAGCCCGTGCGCCGCCGCCGGCGCTACGACCCTGGGTCAAGGCCGTCCCCGGCGTAGCCCACCCCCTTTACATGCACCTGACACTTACGCATCAGGGGACGGGATTCGCCGGTGCGGCAGACAGTAGGGAACGGCGAGATGAACCCGATACGGGGAAAACCCTTGTCGCCCCCGCGAGGGGTGACGGCCGGGCGGGGGGAGGGTGGCTGTAGCGTCGGCCACCGGTATGGACACCCTCACCCTGTGGCAGATCGCGACGCTGGCCGCCGCGTCGGCCCTGGTCGGCTTCTCGAAGACGGCCGTCAGCGGCGCCAACACGGTCAGCCTCGCGGTCTTCGCCGCCGTGCTCCCGGCACGCGAATCGACCGGCGTACTGCTGCCCATCCTGATCGCGGGCGACCTGATCGCGGTCCTCGTCTACCGGCGGCACGCCCACTGGCCGACCCTGCTGCGGCTGTTTCCTGCGGTCGCGGTGGGAGTGGTGGCGGGCGCGGTGTTCATGCTGTGGGCCGACGACGGCGCCGTACGTACGTCGATCGGTGCGATCCTGCTGCTGATGGCCGGCGTCACGCTGTGGCGCCGACGCGGCCCGGCGGAGACGGCTGCGGAACCGGAGACCGGGCCGCAGGCGGGGGCGGGGCCCGGCCCTGGGACGGACACGGCGTCGCGCGGCGGCCGGATCAAGGCACGTTCGTACGGCGTGCTCGGCGGCTTCACCACGATGGTCGCCAACGCCGGCGGCCCGGTCATGTCGCTCTATCTGCTCTCCGCCGGCTTCCGCAAGCTCGGCTTCCTCGGCACGTCGGCGTGGTTCTTCCTGATCGTCAACACCTCGAAGGTGCCGTTCAGCGTCGGCCTGGGCCTGATCACCCCGCGGTCCCTGCTGCTGGACGCGGCCCTGGTGCTGTTCGTCGTCCCGGGCGCCTACCTCGGCCGCAAGTGCGTGGACCGGATCAACCAGCGGCTCTTCGAGCAGCTGGTGATCGGGGCGACCGTACTGGGCGGCCTTCAGTTGCTGCTGCGCTGATACGCCGTGGAGATCGAGGTGGTGCCCGAAATGGTGCGCACGGTGCGTTTCATGACGAAAGTGGAGACGTTACCGCGCCCCTTTCACGCTGGGAGAGACTCATGCCTCACATCAACCGACGCGACCTCGGCCTGCTCGCACTGCGCGTGGGCACCGGCACCGTGCTCGCGGCGCACGGTACGCAGAAGCTGCTCGGCTGGTTCGGTGGCGGAGGCGTGGAGGGGACCGCGACGGCCATGGAGCACATGGGCTTCAGCCCCGGCAGGCAGAGCGCCGTGGCGGCCGGGCTCGGTGAGGCGGGCGGCGGGGTGCTGCTGGCGCTCGGGCTCGCCACACCCGCGGCCGGCGCGGCGGCGGCCGGAGCCATGGCCGGGGCCGTCGCCGTACACGCGCCCGCCGGGTTCTTCGCCCAGTCGGGCGGCTACGAGTACCCCGCGTTCCTCGGTTTCACGGCGGCCGCCATCGGCCTCGCCGGAGCCGGCCGGTACTCGCTGGACCACGCCATGAAGCACCACTTCGACCAGCCGTGGACCGTGGCACTGGCCTTCACCGGCTGCGCGCTCGCGGCGGCCGGGGTCCTCACCAAGCGCAGCAAGGCGCAGGCGGAGGACGCCGCGCAGGCCGCGATGTAGGCCCCCGTGGCCAGGCCGGGACGTGCGACGGGGCGCCGTTCGGCGGGCCCGGCTGTTGCTCAACGCCGGGGAGGTTTCAGGCCGTTGAGCAGGGCGCGCAACACCGCGAGGTGGTGGGCGCGCAGGCGGTCGGCCGCTTTCGGGGCGGCCGGTGCGCCGAGAGCCTTGCGGGCCGCGTGGACGGTCAGTACACCGAGGACGAGCCGGACCACAGCGCTGCTGACGGCGAGGGAGGTCAGCGCCCACGCCGCATGGCCCATGGCTGTTGTGAACATCGTCGATCACACCTTCGCTGGTTGGGAAACCCCGGTGTATCGCGGGCGCTTGAGGGTCCGCAGCCACGCAGCCGCGCGGTATCGGCCCGGCCCCTGAGGTTCCGCGTAGCTGCGCCCCTGTCGGCCGGGCGGAGGCGGAGGCAGTATGCGGGCATGGCAAACGTGAACGAGCCGCGAGCCCCCAGAGGCAAGGGCCCGAAACGGGACCTTCCGTTCCCCTACGACCGGGACCCGTCCGGAGTACTGCGCCATCTCAACCGCCGCACCCGCCCCTTCCGCGTCCGGCTGGCGAACGACCCGGTCACGGCCGCGTATCTGGCGGCCGGCATGCGGCTGCTCAGCCGGCACCTCGGACCCGGCGCCCAGCTCGGCGCCCACGGCGAGCGGCCCTTCCTCAGCTTCCTCTCGCAGCGCGCCATTGCCGCCGAGGTCGCCAACAACCCGCGGCCTTTTCCCCGGCAGGGCAGTGTCGCGACGCTGCGGGACCGGTGGAGCGCGCAGTCGGAGTTCGTCGCCGACCTGATCCATTTCGCGGTGTGGCGGGAGAACTACCGGCCGCAATACCGGGAGCAGCGCGCAGCGAACACCAAGAAGCTGGTCAGCGGACCGGACTTCGTACGCGCCGTGCACGAGACGGCCTATCTGCACACCGCCGACGGTGTCGCCACGCCCTCCGTCCGGCTCGGCCTCGCCCTCATGACCGCGGCCGAGGGAGACGAAGAGATCATGAAGGCCGTCTCCGCGATGTACGAGGACTATCTCGGTTCGTGGAAGGAGCTGTACGCCGCCGTCATCCGGGAGCGCGGCCTGCGGCTGCGCCCCGGCCTCAGCATCGACGACCTGGCCAACGCGCTCTCCGCTGCCACCGACGGGATGACGCTGCGCGCCATCGGTGACCCCGGCGCCGGCGTCGTCGACCACGAGAACCGCCGCTCCCTCATGGGCACGGTCGCGCTCGCCGTGATCTTCGCGTTCCTCGAACCGGACGAGGAAGCGAGCGGCCTCACGCTGGAGCAGGCGGTCGCGGCGAGATTCGACGGACAGTGAACCCCGTCGCCGTCCCGGAGTCGGTCAGACGGGGCCCGGAGTGCGCGGGGGCGGCACCATCGCCCACCGGATCGTTCTGGTCAGCGCGTGTCCGGTGAAGCGCACACAGGTTCTCTCCAGAACCGGCAGGCGGGGCAGCCCGAGCGGCTCGCGGGCCCACATCGGCAGCGTCGAGACCGCGTTCGCGGCGAGAACGGCGTACGGCGCCCGGGTGATCCAGGGGAGAGGCGGGTGAAGCAGGATGAAACGGGCCGCTTCGCGAGCCTCTTGCGTGGCGCGCAGCTCGGGACGGTACGCACTCAGCCGTTCGGCCAGCTCGGCCCGCGTGCGTGGTGGGTCGCTCACACCGAGCGCTGCCGCCACCCGTGACGTATCGGCTATGTACGCGTCACAGCCGTCGGCGTCCAGCGGCCGGGCGCCGTAGAGCTGGTGGGCGCGCAGAAAGCTGTCGACTTCGGCGACGTGGACCCAGGCCAGCAGGTGCGGATCGGCGGCGTGGTAGGCCTCCCCGGCGGCAGTGGTCCCGCTCACCCGCTCGTGCACGGCCCGGACCCGGTCCACGGCTTGCTGCGCGTCGTCCGCCGTGCCGTACGTCGTCACGGCCAGGAAGGTACTGGTGCGCTGGAGCCGGCCCCACGGATCGCCCCGGTAGCCGGAATGAGCCGCGACGGCGGCCATGGCGAGCGGGTGCAGAGACTGCAGCAGCAGGGCCCTCAGCCCGCCGATGAACATCGAGGCGTCCCCGTGAACGGTGCGGATCGGCCTGTCGGGACCGAACCAGCGCGGCCCGGGTGTGAGGTGAATACGAGCCCGCGTGTCCGGACCCCTGGGGCCCGCGACGCGGGTGAACAGGCTGCTGCCGATCCGCGCGCGCAGGTGGGAGACGGCGGGTGGGGACACATCCATACGACCAGTATCCGCCGACCGGAATATGAATTCCGGCGGCCTGGAGCAGGCGGGAAACGCCCCTGAATGTTTGCATGTGTGACATACGTGGTCAGTCTTGGGGAACTCGTGGATCACAGCGAGGCCTATCGGTGAGGAGAGGACCGTGAGCGTTCCTGATCCATTGCCCGCCGCCGGCCGGGGCGGTGCCCTGTGTGCGGGCTGAGCGGAGAGATCCGGTTCGACGGTGGGCGCCCCGACATCGCCGGGGTCGAACGTATGACGGACCGGCTGGCGGCGCGTGGCCCCGACGGACGGGGGCTGTGGTCACAGGGGGCGGTGGCTCTGGGGCATCGCCGACTCAAGATCATCGACCTGTCCGAGCACGGGGCCCAGCCCATGACCGACGCGGAGAACCGGCTCACCGGTGTCTTCAACGGCTGCATCTACAACTACCAGGAACTCCGCGGGAGGCTTGAACGGCTCGGGCACCGCTTCTTCTCCACCTCGGACACCGAAGTACTCCTCAAGGCCTACCGCCAGTGGGGCACCAGCTGCGTCGACCACCTCCTGGGGATGTTCGCCTTCGTCGTGGTCGAGCACGACACCGGCCGTGTGGTGCTGGCCCGGGACCGACTGGGCATCAAACCGCTGTACCTGGCCGAGGACACGGACCGAATGCGGTTCGCCTCGTCACTGCCGGCGCTGCTCGCGGGCGGCGGGGTGGACACCTCACTCGATCCGCAGGCCGTGCACCAGTACCTGAGCTGGCACGCCACGGTGGCCGCGCCGCGGACCGTACTCGCCGGTGTGCGCAAGCTTCCCCCGGCCACCGTGCGGGTCGTCGAGCGGGACGGCAGGCACCACGACCACTGCTACTGGCAGCCGTCGTACACCCGCAGACCCGAGCACGCCGGCATGGACGCGGCCGACTGGCGGGACGCGGTACGGGACGCCCTGCGCACGGCGGTACGCCGCCGCATGGTCGCGGACGTACCCGTGGGCGTACTTCTGTCGGGTGGCCTGGACTCGAGCCTCATCGTGGCCCTGCTGGCCGAGGAGGGGCAGACGGACCTGGCCACCTTCAGCATCGGATTCGAGTCGGAGAACGGCGAGGAGGGCGACGAGTTCACGTACTCGGACATGGTCGCGAAGGAGTTCGCCACGGACCACCACCAGCTCATGATCCCCTCCGACCGCGTGTCGGCCGGGCTCGACGGGGCGATCGAGGCCATGAGCGAGCCCATGGTCAGCCATGACACGGTCGCCTTCCACCTGCTGTCGGAACAGGTCGCCAAGCAGCTGAGCGTCGTACAGAGCGGACAGGGCGCGGACGAGGTCTTCGCCGGCTACCACTGGTACCCGGCGATGGCCGCCGCCCGGCGCGAGCAGGAGCCCGCGACGTACGCCGACGTGTACTTCGACCGGCCGCACGCGGACCTGGCCCGGATGCTGCGGCCCCACATGCTGGCGGACCACGACGTCTCCGGCGACTTCGTCCGTGCCCATATGGCGGTGCCCGGTGCCGAGACCGCACTCGACGCGGCACTTCGGCTGGACACCCACGTCATGATGATCGACGACCCGGTCAAGCGCGTCGACAACATGACCATGGACTGGGGCCTGGAGGCGCGGGTGCCGTTCCTCGACCACGAACTGGTCGAACTGGCCGCTTCCTGCCCGCCCGGGCTCAAGCTGGCACAGGGCGGCAAGGGAGTGCTCAAGGACGTCGGCCGTCAGGTGCTGCCTCACACGGTCGTCGACCGGCCCAAGGGGTACTTCCCGGTCCCAGCGATCCGGCACATGGCCGGGCCGGTCCTCGACCGGGTGCGCGAGGCCCTGTCCGCTCCCGAGGCGCGGCGGCGGGGGATCTTCCAGGAGTCGTACGTCGCCGAGCTGCTGGCGGGGCCCGACACCCACCGGACCAAGCGGGGAGCCAACGCCCTGTGGCAAGTGGCTCTGCTGGAGATATGGCTGCAGACGCACGAAATCAGCTGATCGACGAGCGGCGCGGGCGGCAGCCGGGGCCTGCTCCCGCCACGCCTGCCCGGCCCGCGCCCACCCTGGCCGGCGCGCCGGGCCCGTCCGCGCCGCCCGAGCCGGCCGCGTCCTCCGGCCCCCGGCCGTTCACGTCGACGGCTCCCGCCACCGTGCCGCTGCCGGACGCCCAGGGGCTCCGGGACGCGCCGACGCCACTGGTCGTGCACGGCTGCTGGTACCCGTCGGCCGATCCCACCGGCGAACACGTGGCGTTCATCTGCGACCGCGGCGGCGTACCGCAGCTGTGGACCTCGACGGCCGACGGCAGTGCGGCCCATCTCCTGGACGCCGATCCCGACCCGGTGACGGAGGTGTCCTGGTCGCCGGACGGGCACTGGATCGCGTACACCTCCGCTCCGGGAGGCGGTGAGCACACCCGTGTGCTCTGTGTACGCCCCGACGGCACCGGACGCCGGGTGCTCGCAGGCGCCGAGCCGGGCCAGTTCGCCCATCTCGGCTGCTGGACACGCGACGGGTCGGCGCTGGCCGTCACGGTCGCCGAACCGGCCGCCGTAACCGTCGCGATTCCCGAGCACGGCTCGGCCCCTCCCGCGCCGGACGAATCACCCACCGACGGGTACGGTGCGGCGTTGCCCCCGGGCTGGGCGGAGCGGGACGGCCGTGCCACCTTGCTCGGCGACGGGCGCCGGGGCGGCGCGGGGCAGCCCGGCGCGCAGCCGGAGGCGGCGGGGACGGCTGACGGGCCCGCGGCGGGCGGCGGGCTGGCCGCGTACCTCGTCGACCCCGAGGCGGCGGTTTCGCCCGTCCTGCTGGCCGCCGAGGCCGGGGCCGCCTCCTTGCGGGTGTGCGACGTCAGCGCGGACGGCCGGCTCGCGCTCCTGCGGCACGGGCCGCGCGGCCGGCGGGAAGCGATGGTCGTGTGCACCACCGGCCCTCGGACGGTCTGCGCGGTGCCGGTGGCCGACGGCGATCCCTGGATCGGCCGGTTCGCTCCCGACGGGCGCACCCTGTGGCTGCGCAGCGACGCCGACCGCGAGTTCCCGGTCCTGCTGGCCGTCACGCTGGGTGCCGGTGGCGAGTGCCTGGGCCTTCGTGCGGCGGCTGGGCGCGACGCCGCCGGCCTTGAACTGCTGACCGTCGCCGACGACGGCGGCACGGCTGTACTGGCCTGGAACGTGCACGGTGCGAGTGAGCTGGAATCGGTCGCTCTGCCCGGCGCGGGAGAGGACGGCGCGACGGGGCCGCCACAGGCCGTACCCCTGCCGCACGAGGTGGTCACCCGTATCGCCGCCGCGGGCCCGAGCGGCATGTTTCTCGCGCTCTCCGGCTCCCGGCGCAGGCCGGGCGTGTGGTGGCTCCCCGACGGCGTGACGCCCGTGCGCACCGGTTGGTCGGCACGCGACGAGGACGCCGCGCCGCCGGGCCGCCCGCCGGTGCGGCCCACGCCGGTTCGCCTGCGGGCCCGCGACGGTCTCCCGATCGGCGGCTGGTACTACCGGGCGCCGGGCCGCGATCCCGGCCGCCCGGCACCCTGCGTGATCCACCTGCACGGTGGGCCGGAGGAGCAGGAACGGCCGGTGTTCAATCCGCTCTACCACGAACTGCTCGGGCGCGGACTGGACGTCTTCGCGCCCGATGTCCGCGGTTCGTCGGGCTGGGGCCGCTCCTTCGTGGACGCGGACCTGGGCACCGGGCGGTTCGCGGCCATCGACGACGTCGCCGACTGCGCCGCGCACGCCGTCACGGAGGGACTCGCCGACCCCACGCGGCTGGCGGTGATGGGCCGTTCGTACGGCGGTTATCTGGTGCTGGCGTCTTTGGTGTGGCACCCGGAACTCTTCCGTACCGGCATCGCGGTCTGCGGCATGTCGGACTTCGCCACCTTCTTCGCGGGGACCGAGCAGTGGATCGCGCAGTCGGCGGCAGCCAAGTACGGCCATCCCGAGCACGACCGGGAACTGCTGCAGTCGCTGTCGCCCATGAGCCGCATCGACGCGCTGCGGGCGCCGCTGCTGGCGGTCCACGGCGAGTACGACACGAACGTCCCACCGGGCGAGTCGGAGCAGATGGTACGAGCGGCTCGCGAGCGCGGCGTCCCCGCGGAGCTGCTGCTGCTGAGAAACGAAGGGCACGAGTTCCTGCGGGCGGACAACCGGCGGCTGTTCCGCCGTACCGCCGGGGACTGGATGGAGCGCCACCTCAAGGACTGAGGGGTCGGCGGCGGGGGGCCGGGGGGTCCGACGCTTGCGCAAAATAGGGGAGGGGGGTATACATGGCTCCTATAGATACCCCCTAGGGGTATAAAGTCTCGGCCCGTCCCACCAAACCTGAGGAGCAGATGTGTCCGTCCCCACGGCCACCAGCGCCACCGGCACCGGCACCGGAGCCGAGGTCGAGCTGGCCATCGGCGGTATGACGTGCGCCTCGTGCGCCGCGCGTATCGAGAAGAAGCTGAACCGGATGGACGGCGTCCAGGCCACGGTCAACTACGCCACCGAGAAGGCAAAGGTCACTTACCGGGGTGAGGATGTCTCGGTGGGGGATCTGATCGCGACGGTGGAGGCCACCGGGTACTCGGCGAAGGAGCCCGCGCCGGTACGCACGGAGCCGGAAACCGGCACGGCCGAGGAGCGGAGCGCTGACGACGAGCTGCGCCCCCTGCGGCAGCGGCTGATCACCGCGACCGTCCTCGCGGTGCCGGTGATCGCGATGGCGATGGTTCCGGCGCTGCAGATCGAGTTCTGGCAGTGGCTGTCGCTGACGCTGACCGCCCCGGTCGTCACGTACGCCGCCTGGCCGTTCCACCGCGCGGCGTGGACCAACGCCAAGCACGGTGCGGCGACGATGGACACGCTGATCTCGGTCGGTACCTCGGCGGCGTTCCTGTGGTCGCTGTGGGCGCTGTTCTTCGGCACCGCCGGTACTCCGGGGATGACGCACCCCTTCGAGCTGACGATCTCGCGCAGCGACGGTGCGGGGAACATCTACCTGGAGGCGGCGGCCGGGGTCACCGCGTTCATTCTGGCCGGGCGTTACTTCGAGGCCCGCTCCAAGCGCAAGGCGGGCGCCGCCCTGAAGGCGTTGCTGGAGCTGGGCGCGAAGAGCGTGACCGTACTGCGCGACGGAGGGCGCGAGGAGACGATTCCCACCGCCGAACTGGCCGTGGGTGACCGGTTCCTGGTCAGGCCCGGGGAGAAGATCGCCACCGACGGCACTGTCGTCGAGGGCACGTCCGCAGTGGACGCCGCGATGCTGACCGGAGAGTCCGTCCCCGTCGAGGTCGCCCCGGGCGACACCGTCACCGGAGCGACGCTGAACGCCGGCGGGCGCCTGGTCGTCGAAGCGACCCGGGTAGGCGCCGACACCCAGCTGGCCAGGATGGCCAAGCTCGTCGAGGACGCGCAGAACGGCAAGGCGGCCGCTCAGCGCCTCGCGGACAAGATCTCCGCCGTCTTCGTCCCCGTCGTCATCGCCCTCGCGCTCGGCACACTCGGCTTCTGGCTCGGCAACGGAGCCGGGCTCACTGCGGCGTTCACCGCCGCCGTCGCCGTCCTGATCATCGCCTGCCCCTGCGCCCTCGGGCTGGCCACCCCGACCGCCCTGATGGTCGGCACCGGCCGCGGCGCCCAGCTCGGCATCCTGATCAAGGGCCCCGAGGTCCTGGAGACCACCCGCAAGGTCGACACCATCGTCCTGGACAAGACCGGCACCGTCACCACCGGCAAGATGACCCTCCTGGCCGTCCACACCACCGACAACACCACCGAGACCGAGGTACTGCGCCTGGCGGGCGCCCTGGAGCACGCCTCCGAGCACCCGATCGCCCAGGCCGTCGCCGCCGCCGCCACCGACAAGACCGGCCCCCTGCCCGCCCCCGAGGACTTCGCGAACATCCCCGGCCTCGGCGTCCAGGGCATCGTCGACGGCCACGCCGTCCTCGTAGGGCGCACCAAGCTCCTCACCGAATGGGCCATGACCCTGCCCGTCGAACTCGAGCGCGCCAAGGCCGCCGCCGAAGCAGCCGGACGTACCGCGATCGCGGTCGCCTGGGACGGCGAGGCCCGCGCCGTCCTGGAAGTGGCCGACGCCGTCAAGGACACCAGCACCGAGGCCATCCGCCGACTGCGTGCCCTGGGCCTGACCCCGATCCTGCTCACCGGCGACAACCAGGCCGTAGCCGAGTCGGTCGCGAAGGAAGTGGGCATCGACGAGGTCATCGCGGAGGTCATGCCGGAGGACAAGGTCGACGTCGTCAAGAAGCTCCAGGCCGAGGGCCGCAGCGTCGCCATGGTCGGCGACGGCGTCAACGACGCCGCGGCCCTCGCCCAGGCCGACCTCGGCCTGGCCATGGGCACCGGCACCGACGCCGCCATCGAAGCCGGCGATCTCACCCTGGTACGAGGCGACCTCCTCGCGGCGGCCGACGCAATCCGCCTCTCCCGCAAGACACTCGGCACCATCAAGTCCAACCTCTTCTGGGCCTTTGCCTACAACATCGCCGCCCTCCCCCTCGCCGCCGCCGGCCTCCTCAACCCGATGATCGCCGGAGCCGCCATGGCCTTCTCCTCCGTCTTCGTCGTCGGCAACTCCCTGCGCCTGCGCGGCTTCAAAGCGGCCACCAGCTGAGGCCCTCATGGCCACAGCGAATCAACCGCCCCTGTACGAAGGACAGTCACCGGAGAGCCGGACGCTCAGGCGCAGACACAGCCCGAGCACCTGACGGAGCAACACCACCTCCGCCGCTCCGACTCCGCAGACCTTCGTGCAGGGGCGGTCCAGTGCGTGCGGAGTGGCAGGTACCCTGTGGGGGTACCTGCCACTCCGGGTTCTCCCGACCGTACGATGTGGCGCATTCCAACCGGCAATGACCTACCAGGCCGCGGCGAGCGACCCGCAAGCTGATGAAGCTCGCGGATGCGACTCTTCCCTGGAGCGAGACGCCCATAGAACTGCCGTTCGCTGCCTCCCTGTTGCAGCCGGTGCTCGTGGCGGCGGCGGTGCCTCTGCCGGCTGGCACGCTCATGGCGTTCCCGGACCCGTCACGCCGAACTGCTGCGCCTGGTCGGAAGCCCGGAACGCCGGCTGCGAGCCACTGTCCTCGGCGGCGCTCGAACTTGAACGTGCGCACGTCGCCGGTCGGCACATTTGACGGTAGCCGCCGACGACCGCGCTGTCGCGATACCCCGGCGGGGTATATGGAACGCCTGGAGGGGCGCATCGATGAGCGGCTGGCCGGCACGGCTGCCAGGGGCATGTCTACGATGGGCCCGATGTCGGACAACGAGCAGCCCGCGGAGCCGCAACCCCTGTTGCGGCTCCGCGGGCTGCTCGTCTTCGGCCTTCTCGTCGGGCTGCTGGGAATGCACGGTCTCGGCCTGGCACCTGCCGGGGCGCACGCGCAGACGCAGGCGCACGCGCACGTCCGTACGGCAGTGAACACACATGCCGCGGCCGCCACGGAGGCGCCGGGCGAGTGCGGTCACGAGGGGCACGGGCGCGGGCAGGACGGGCCCGCGGGTCATCACGCGGATCCGACGTGCGCCTCCGGTGCTCTGGCCGGGCCGCTGGAGTTTCCCGCCCTTGTCCCGACAGCGATCGGTCACGCCCCGCACGCCGAGGGGCTGGTCACCGCCCTCGGCAGCGGTCCCGCCGGAGGCCGGTCGCCTCCCGCTCTCTCGGAGCTCCAGGTCCTGCGGATCTAGGGCAGGCCACGCGCCGCCGCAACGCCCGTTCCGGGCGCGGTCTCGCGCTTCGCCATGCCCTTCCGCAGATCGACCCGAGGAGTTTCCGCATGAACGCGCACCACAAGCTGATCCGTCGTACCGCCCTCGTCGCCGCCACCGGAGTGGCCGCCCTGGTCCTGGCCGCCTGTGGCGATGGTGGTGGGCACGACATGGGCTCCATGGGGGAGTCCGGCTCTTCGCCGTCCGCGAGCGCTTCCGTGAAGGCCGGCGACCACAACGCGGCCGACGTCTCCTTCGCCAAGGAGATGATCCAGCACCACCGCCAGGCGGTCGACATGGCCGAACTGGCCGACACACGGGCCTCGTCCGCCGAGACCAAGGCCCTGGCCACGAAGATCAAGGGAGCCCAGGACCCGGAGATCAAGACCATGTCCGGCTGGCTCGAGTCGTGGGGCGAGGAAGTCCCCGGGGGCATGTCCGACATGGGCCACGACATGTCGTCCTCCATGCCCGGCATGATGAGCAAGGACGACATGGAGAATCTGGAGAAGGTCGAGGGCGCCGACTTCGACACGATGTTCGCCGAGATGATGATCAAGCATCACGAGGGCGCTGTCGAGATGGCCAAGACCGAGAAGGCGGACGGGAAGTACGACCCCGCCAAGAAGCTGGCCGGCGAGGTCATCAAGGCGCAGACGGCCGAGATCGAGCAGATGAACAAGATGCTCGGCAAGAGCTGAGCCGTTGTGGGGCCGGGCGGGCCGGCGGAGTGATCCGCCGGCCCGCCCCGCCCCGCCCCGCGTCGTCGGGCCGGGCCGGCGGGGTCCCGCTGCTGACGCCCGCCTCTCTGTAATCGGACCGTTCGCTCGGACGGTGACGGCCTCGGTCCGCGTCTCAGGCGCGGGCGGCGCGAGGCGGCCGGTGCGGTCCAGTCCGTAGAGGGCGGCGGCACACACGAGGCCGAGGGCGAAGAGGACCGGCCACGGCAGCGGGGACATCCCGCCGGACACATCGGCTCACACCGGCCATCACACCTGCCAGCACCGCGGCCGCGGCGAGTCGGCGCACAGCCGTGCGTCGTCGTCCGCCCCACCCGCCTCCGACAACCCCCGGTCCGGGCGCCGGTGCGTGAAGGTTGCCGTGGCCGGCCGGATCGGGTTCCGTACGGGAGAGCTGGGCCTTGTCGGCCGTACGAACCATCACCCGCTCCAGGAACCCTGGCGTCAGCCGTGACAGCAGTACCAAGGGCCGGCCCATCGGCCCGACGACCACTTCGCGCCGGGGCGTCCTCGCCAGCTTCACAATGGCCCGCGCGACGCGTTCGGGGGTGTAGACCGGGGACACTGCAACCGGCTTGCGGCCCGTGTAGTTCGCGGCGTGTTCCAGCAGCGGTGTATCGATCGTCGCCGGTAGCACGGTGCATACATGGAGGTCCTTGGCTCCGTCCAGCCGCAGCTCCTGACGCAGGCTCGCGCTCAAGGCCCGGACGGCGTACTTCGACATGCAGTAGGCGTGGGTGTACGGCTGAGTCGCCACGCCCAGCACGGATGAGACGTTCACCAGCGTCCCTCCGCCCTGCTCGCGCATCACCGGAAGGGCGGCCCGGGCACCGTGCACGTACCCCATGACATTGACGTCCAGCACTTTGCGGAAATCCTCCAGGGGCACCTCTTGAAAGGGACCGAACAGGGTGACCGCCGCCGCATTGACCCACACGTCGATGCGGCCGAACCGCTGAACCGCGTGCTGGGCCAGGTCCTCCATGGCTTTGGCGTCGGTGACGTCGGTGGGCACGGCGAGAGCTTCCGCTCTGTACCGGCCCTCGATGTGCCGCGCCAGCGCCGCCAAAGCTTCTTCGCGGCGTGCGGCCAGGACCACCGTGCAGCCCTTACGGGCGAACGCCTCGGCAGTGGCTCTGCCAATCCCACTGGACGCTCCGGTGATCACGACCACAGACCCGCGCACACGCATGCACCGTCTTCTCTCCAGCTTCGGCGGGGAAACGTGCTCCTGTTCCATCTGTACCCGTGTGCGGAGCCTGCCTGGCTTCGGCCGGGTGTCATCCGCTCGGATGGCGCCATGTCGCCCCGGGACCGCCGTGTGACGAAGGCAGCCGCGGCCAATTGATCACGGTCTAGCATCGCCGCATGCTCACCCTTCTCCACACCTCACCGGTCCACGTCCCGGTCTTCGACGCCCTGCGCGACCGCGAACATCCCGGCCTGCGAATGCGCCACGTGGTCGACGAGGAACTGCTGGCCCTGGCCCGCTCCGGCGGGCCCGGCGCCGCGGACTCCGCGATCGCCGCGGTGCTCGCGGAGGCCGTCGGCGGGGGCGGGGTCACCGCCGTGCTGTGCACCTGCTCCACCATCGGCGCGGCGGCTGAGGCGTACGCCGGGCGACTCGGCGTTCCCGTGCTGCGCGTGGACCGCCCGATGGCGGCTGCCGCGGTCGCCGCCGCACCGGAGCGCGAGGCCGTCCGCATCGCCGTGGTCGCCGCACTGGACAGCACCTTCGGGCCGACGTGCGACCTGATACGGGAAGAGGCGGACGCGGCGGGGCGGCCGGCCGCCATCCGCGCCGTGTCGGCCGAAGGCGCCTGGCAGCGTTTTGAGGCCGGTGACCGGGACGGCTACCTGGACCTCGTCGTGCAGGCCGTCGACACCATCACCGGGGTGGACGTCGTGGTGCTGGCCCAAGCGTCCATGGCGGAGGCCGCTTTCCGTACGCGCATCACCGTGCCCGTGCTCTCCAGCCCGGCGCCGGGCCTGCGCGCGGCAGCGGCGGCCGTGAGGTAGGGCCGTGGCGCGGCCGTCGGCAGTGCCCGTCGTTCCGGTTCACCCGGTCACTGATGTGTGGCCCCGGCGGGCGGGGGCAGCCGCACGGGGAGAAAGTGGTCTTGATCCCGTCACCCGACGGCGACAGGCAGGAGGCCGGCCAGCCATGACACATCCGTATCCAGATCCCGTACCGCCGTCCCCGACGCCGCCCCCCGGGCCCGGTCCGGGTCCGGGACCGCTGCCGGACCCGGGACCCCTGCCAGGCCCCGGCCCCGCGCCGGGCCCGGAACCAGGTCCCGCCCCCGCCCCGGACCCCGGCCCGCGTCCGGCCCCCGGTCCCGGGCCGGTTCCGCCGGGCCCGGCGCCGGATCCGATCCCGAAGCCGCCGGGGCCCGACCCCGTACCCGACCCGGAGCCCCAGCCGGGGCCCGCCTGAGCCTGATCAGCCGTCAGCCCGACGAGCGGTGAGTCCGACGAGCGGTGAGTCCGGTCAGCCGGTGCTCACCTCCGACCGGTCACCGCCCCAGAGGGTGTGGAACGAGCCCTCGCGGTCGGTGCGCCGGTAGGTGTGCGCCCCGAAGAAATCGCGCTGCCCCTGGGTGAGGGCCGCGGGCAGCCGCTCCGCGCGCAGCGCGTCGTAGTACGCGAGCGCCGCCGAGAAGCCCGGCGTCGGCACGCCCTGCGACGCGGCCGCCGCCACCACCGCGCGCCAGTCGTCCTGCGCCGCGCCGATCTCCTCGGTGAACCCCTTGTCGGAGAGCAGGCTCACCAGCCCGGGCTCGGCGTCGTACGCGGCCCTGATCCGGTCGAGGAACGCCGCCCGGATGATGCAGCCCGCCCGCCAGATCGAGGCCACCGCGCCCAGGTCGATGTCCCAGTCGTACCTCTCACCGCCGGCCCGGATCTGGTGGAAGCCCTGCGTGTACGACACGAGCTTGGACGCGTAGAGCGCCTGCTCCACCTGGTCGGCGAAGGCGGCCGCCTCGGCCTCGCCCAGCGGCGCCGCCGTCGGCCCCGGCAGCCCGCGCGACGCCTGCCGCAGATCGGTGTGGCCGGACACCGAGCGGGCGAAGACCGCCTCCGCGATTCCCGAGACCGGCACACCCAGGTCGAGCGCGATCTGGACCGTCCACCTCCCCGTGCCCTTCTGCTCCGCCTCGTCGGCGACGACATCGACGAAGGGCTCGTCGGTGGCGTCGTCGATGTGGGCCAGCACCTCGGCGGTGATCTCGATCAGGTACGAGTCGAGGCGGCCGGTGTTCCACGAGCGGAACGTCCGTGAGATCTGCTCGGGGCTGTAACCCGCGACGGCGCGCAGCAGGTGGTACGCCTCGGCGATCAGCTGCATGTCGGCGTACTCGATGCCGTTGTGGACCATCTTGACGAAGTGGCCCGCCCCGTCCGGACCGATGTGGGTGACACACGGGGTGCCGTCCTTGGCCTTCGCGGCGATCTTCTCCAGCAGCGGCCCCAGTGACTCGTACGACTCCGCCGACCCGCCCGGCATGATGCTCGGACCGTGCAGCGCACCCTCCTCGCCGCCCGAGATGCCCGTACCGACGAAGTGAACGCCGAGCTCCCGCATCTCCTTCTCGCGGCGCCTGGTGTCCTCGAAGTGCGCGTTGCCGCCGTCGATGATGACGTCGCCGGGCTCCAGCAGCGGCGCGAACTCCCGGATCACCGCGTCCGTCGGGTCGCCCGCCTTCACCATGACGACCAGGCGGCGCGGTCGCTCCAGAGCCGCCACGAAGTCCTCGGCCTTCTCGGCCGGTACGAACGTGCCCTCGTCACCGAATTCCTCGACGAGGGCGTGCGTCCTGGCCGCCGTGCGGTTGTGCACCGCGACCGTGAAGCCATTGCGTGCGAAGTTACGGGCGAGATTGCTGCCCATTACCGCGAGCCCCGTTACACCGATCTGGGCCTTACCACTCATGCGTGAGCTCCTGGGGGTGTCCGTGTCTGCGTGCGCAGGGATACGTACCAACGGCCCGGCCCGTTCACCGCCCCGGACCCGATTCGGGCCCGTTCGGCGGCGGTACGGACAGCTCCGTGCCCGCGGGAACCTCCTCGCATCGACGCCGGCGCCCGGCCACCCGTCAATATGCCACCGGCAGAGGTGAGTTCACCGTACGGACCCTTGTCACGGGCCGTACGGTGGCCCTACTTTTGCCGATTGTGACGTGTCCTACGCGTGACGTGAGTGGGGGGAACGAGCCATGGCCGCATCCGGTCGGCACCGCCGGTACCAGCCGAGCCGTATCAACCGTGCATCGCTGACGGTCACGGCCGGCGGAGCCGGGATAGCCCTGCCGCTGGTCGCGCCGGGAGCGGCCGACGCCGCCTCGGTGGACGTCTGGGAGAAGGTCGCGGCCTGCGAGTCGACGAACAACTGGCAGATCAACACCGGCAACGGCTATTACGGCGGGCTGCAGTTCAAGCAGTCCACCTGGCAGGCGTACGGCGGTACGGCCTACGCCCCGCGCGCCGACCTGGCCACCAAGGACCAGCAGATCGCCGTGGCCGAAAAGGTGCTCAAGGGACAGGGGCCGACGGCCTGGCCGCTGTGTTCCGTACGGGCCGGCCTGACCCGCGGCGGCGACGCGCCCGACATCAGCACCGGGCCGAAGGCCGCACCCAGGAAGGCGACGCAGCCCAAGAAGGCATCGGCTCCCGCCACGCCCGACGCCAAGGGCTCCGGCCCGGCCAAGGGCAAGGACGGAGCGAAGGGGAAGACCTACACCGTCGCCGGCGGCGACACCCTCTCCACCATCGCGGACGCCGAGGACGTCAAGGGCGGCTGGCAGCGCCTGTACGCCGCGAATCGGGAGACCGTCGGCAGCGACCCCGACCTGATCCTGCCGGGACAGAGGCTGGCTCTGGCCGGCGCGCCGAAATCCAAGCCGGGTACGAAGGCGAAGCCCCGGACCGGCAAGGGGACCGAAGCCGAACGGGCCTCGGTCACCAGACCGCCCAAGAAGGAGACCCGAGCCCCGGGGCTCACCGCCCCGGTGGAGACCGGCCCCAGTACGCCCTACCGCGCGGCCGGTTCCTCCTGGGCCAAGGGCTACCACACCGGGGTCGACTTCCCCGTGCCCACCGGTACCGCCGTGAAGGCCGTCGCCCCCGGCCGGGTCGTCTCGGCCGGCTGGGGCGGGGCGTACGGCTACCAGGTCGTCGTCCAGCACACCGACGGCAAGTACAGCCAGTACGCGCACCTTTCGGCGCTCACCGTCCGCGAGGGCCAGAAGGTCGGCGGCGGCCAGCGCATCGGCCGCTCCGGCTCCACCGGCAACAGCACCGGCCCCCACCTCCACTTCGAGGTGCGTACGGGGCCCGGATACGGCTCGGACATCGACCCGCTGGCCTACCTCAGGGCGGGCGGCGTCACAGTCTGAGTCCGCGAGCCCGGCGGCCTCGAAGGACGAACCCGCGTCCGCAGTGCCGGTGACACGGGCGCCGGTGCGGGTGCGGCTGCCCAAGTGGGCGTCGGTGCCGGTGACGTCGGGGCCTGCGACGGGACGCCGGGCAGCTTGCGCTGCCGCTCGGCGTGCGCCCCCAGCCGCTCCGTCGTCAGCAGGATCAGCCCGCCCGCCGCGACGACCCCGCAGCCCAGCGCCAGCGCCGTGCCGGTCGCGCCGTACCTGAAGTGCTCGCCGAAGAGCGTGATGCCCACGGCGGCCGCGACCACCGGGTTGGTCACAGTGACGGTGGCCAGTGGGGCGGCCAGACCGGCGCCCCGGTAGGACGCCTGAGAGAGCATCATGCCGGCGGCCGCGAGCCCCGCGATCGTCAGCAGGCTCGGCAGCTGCCCGGTCAGTCCGCCGAGGCCGCCCGACGACGTCCAGTCGACGGCCACCAGCTTGGTGAACACCGACGCGATGCCGAACGCGGCACCCGCCGCCGTCGCCAGCAGGATGCTGCGTACGACGGCACGGTGCACCCGCTGCGCCGCGAGGAACAGCACCGCCACCCCGCCGAACGTCACCAGTGCCACCGCCAGGCGCTCGCCGCCGTCCAGCGACTGCGCGTCGGCGGTGCCGGTGAGCGACAGCAGCCCCGCGAGCCCGGCCGACGCCATGATCGCGCCGCGCCAGGCGGCGGCGCCCGCCCGCCGACGTACGAACACGGCAGCCATCGGCAGCGCGAAGACGATGGTCAGCGCGCCCAGCGGCTGGACCAGACTCAGCGGCCCGTACGCCAGCGCCCCGACATGCAGCAGCGCGCCGAGCCCGTTGAGCGCCACCGCGGCCCACCACGCGCCGTGGCGCAGCGGAGCGTACGGGCGGGCCGGGGTCGTGGAGGCGACGCGCTCCTGGACGATGGCCCCGGCCGCGTAGGCGACAGCGGAGACCAGCGCCAGCAGTACGGACATCGCTAGAGCACTCATGCACTCAACGATGTCTCTTCGAAGCCTTCGAGTCGTCGTCCTTGAGCAGGCATTCGGACGTACTGCCGAAGTAGTACGGGGGTATGACCAAGGTCCTCCTCCCGGCTGTGTTCCCCCTACCACGGGTGGAGAAAGCAGGGCGCTCTCCCACCGGACCGGCGTGTGAGACTTGCCCGGTGGAGGGAAGGGCAGGGGACATGGACCTGGCGGAAGCGGCATCGGTGGGCGGGTTCTTCGCGCTGCGCACCGGGCCCCCCGTGGCGGGTGCTCACGTACCGCTCGCACGGATCTACGCGGGTGACACGGCCCCACTGACCTTCCGCGTCGACAAGGTCGCCGCCCGGCTGCGCGCGCCCGAGCGCAGAGTGGCCGCCTCCGTCGCGCATCTGGGGCTCGCCGCCCGGCTGTGGTCGCTCGCGCTGGGCCCGGCCGCGCTGTACGGCGAGTTCCCCGACCTCCCGCCGGACGATCTGCGGTGGGACGCCGACCTGTCCTCGCCGCACGACCTGTGGCTGTCGGCGCCACCGCGCCCGCTGCCCGCCACCGCCGAGCGCATCCGCGAGGTGGTCCAGTACGGCCATCTCGTGCCCCTCGCGGACGCGCTCCGCCACGACGGCCGGATCTCGCGCCGGCTGCTCTGGGGCAACGCGGGGTCCGCGCTGGCCGGCGCCGCCCGGGAGCTCCACGCCTGGGCACGGAAGAACGGCCGGCCGGAGGCGGGGGAGCGGGCCCTCGCGCTGGCCGCCGAGCTGTTGCGCCACCCTGACCTGCGCTCCACCGGCACTCTCGACGGCGCGTCCTTCCGCCGCCGCAGCTGCTGTCTCTACTACCGTTGCCCGTCCGCAGGCCTGTGCGGCGACTGCGTATTCGACCACTCTCCGCAGCGGTCTTCCGCACAGCGCGTATCTGAGTGACCATCAAGGGAAGACGACGACGGGGGAGGGCCGCGATGAAGGTGGGACTTCTCACTCGCGAGTATCCGCCGGACGTCTACGGCGGGGCCGGGGTCCATGTCGAGTTCCTGGCCCGGGAGTTACGGTCCCTCGCAGAGGTCGAAGTGCACCGCTGGGGCGCCGGTGACGCCCACGGCGCAGTCCACGGCCACCGCCCCGACGACGCGCTCAGAGGCGCCAACGAAGCCCTGCGCGCCTTCTCCGTCGACCTGTCGATGGCCGCCGCTCTCGACGGATGCGACCTGGTCCACTCCCACACCTGGTACACCAGTCTCGCGGGCCATGTGGGAAAGCTGCTCTACGGCATCCCGCACGTCATGACCTGTCACTCGCTGGAACCCCTTCGCCCCTGGAAGGCCGAGCAGCTGGGCGGCGGCTACACCCTGTCCGGCTGGGCCGAGCGCACCGCGATCGAGTCGGCCGACGCCGTCATCGCCGTCTCGCGCGGCATGCGCGCCGACATCCTGCGCAGCTATCCGGCGCTCGACCACGGCCGGGTGCGCGTCGTGCACAACGGCATCAACACCTCGCTGTACCGGCCCGACCCGCAGACGGACGTGCTGGAGCGCCACGGCATCGACCAGGATCGCCCGTACGCCCTTTTCGTGGGCCGGATCACCCGGCAGAAGGGCGTCCCCCACCTGCTGCGCGCGGCGCGCCGCCTGGACCCGGCCACGCAGCTCGTGCTGTGCGCAGGCGCCCCCGACACCCCGGAGATCGAGCGGGAGTTCCGCGAGCTCGTCGACGAGCTGCGCCGCGCGCGCGACGGCGTGCACTGGATCGAACGGATGCTGCCACGCCCCGATGTGATCCAACTCCTCTCCCACGCGGCGGTGTTCGTGTGTCCGTCGGTGTACGAGCCGCTCGGCATCGTCAATCTGGAGGCGATGGCGTGCGGTGCGCCCGTCGTGGCCTCGGCGGTCGGCGGCATCCCCGAGGTCGTCGAGCACGGCGGCACCGGACTGCTCGTACCGTACGAGGAGTCGGACCCCGGCGCCTTCGAGGCGGGCCTGGCCGATGCGGTCAACCGGCTGACGGGCGACCGGCACAGCGCGATGCGGATGGGCGCGGCGGGCCGTGAGCGTGCGGTGCGGGAGTTCGGCTGGGACGCCGTGGCGCGCCGCACGGTCGACGTGTACGAGGAGCTAGTCAAGTCCAAGTAGCGAGCAGGAGGCGGCAGATGCGCGGTGGACCTTCGGTGCTCGGGATCGTACTGGCAGGCGGGGAGGGCAAGCGGCTGATGCCGCTGACCGCCGACCGGGCCAAACCGGCGGTGACGTTCGGCGGCACGTACCGGCTCGTCGACTTCGTCCTGTCGAACCTGGTGAATGGCGACATCCTGCGCAACTGCGTACTGACGCAGTACAAGTCGCACTCGCTGGACCGCCATGTGACCACCACCTGGCGGATGTCCAGCCTCCTGGGCAACTACGTCACCCCGGTCCCCGCCCAGCAGCGGCTCGGCCCGCGCTGGTACCTGGGGAGCGCCGACGCGATCCTCCAGTCGCTCAATCTCGTACACGACGAACAGCCCGACTACATCGCCGTGTTCGGGGCCGACCACGTCTACCGCATGGATCCCCGGCAGATGCTGGGACGCCACATCGAGAGCGGTGCGGGGGTGACAGTCGCCGGCATCCGGGTGCCGCGCGCGGAGGCGTCGTCGTTCGGAGTCATCACGCCGGCGTCCGACGGGACGAGGATCGAGCGGTTCCTGGAGAAGCCCGCCGATCCGCCGGGTCTGCCGGGCGACCCGCGCCGGGTCTTCGCCTCCATGGGCAACTACATGTTCACGGCGAAGGTACTTGTCGACGCACTGCACCGGGACGCCGAGGACGAGCGGTCGGTGCACGACATGGGCGGGTCGATCCTGCCCATGCTCACCGAGCGCGGGGTGGCGCAGGTCTACGACTTCGACGACAACCACGTGCCCGGTGAGACGCCGCACGAGCACGGCTACTGGCGCGACGTCGGCACGCTCGACACGTACTACGACGCCCATATGGATCTGATCTCCGGCCACCCCCGGTTCAGCCTGCACAACCGGCGCTGGCCGGTCTACACCCACCCCGGCCAGCTGCCCCCGGCCCGCTTCGTGTCCGGCGGCATAGCGGGCGAGTCGATCGTCAGCGCGGGGTGCGTGATCCGGGGCCAGGTCACCCGGTCCGTGCTGTCGCCGGGGGTGGTTGTGGAGGAGGGGGCGGTGGTGCAGGGGTCGGTGCTGCACGACAACGTGCGGGTGGGCAGGGGAGCGGTGGTCCGGGGCTCGATCCTGGACAAGAACGTCGACGTACCGCCGGGGGCGACGATCGGCGTGAACCCGGAGCGTGACGAGCAGCTCTACACGGTCTCCAGGAACGGTGTCATAGCCCTGGGCAAGGGCCAGCCGGTCTCGTAGCCCCGCCACTGCCCCCGCGCAGCGGCCGGAGCCAGTCACTCGTTCAGCGTGGCAAACTTGTGCGGGCGGCCGGTTCACGGTACGTCGGCCTGCCCGGACGCGGGAGGCCCAGCAACACGAGCTACAGAGGATCGGCAGCGGCAATGACGGTGACAGAGGACAGTCCGGCGGCGTACGACGACATCCCGGACGACCAGGACGCTCAGGACACCCAGGCGTTCGGCCCCGGCATCGACCCCGACCGCATGGCCGTCTGCCTGAGCGTGCTCGACGAGCTCGACAAGCTGGACGTCGACCACCCCGACGCCGTCGCCGTCCGCCGCGCCACCGCCGGCATCTACCGCACCGTGAAGCAGCGCCGCCGCCAGGAGCGCCGTGCCGCCAAGACCGCCCACGACCGGGCCGTCACCCACGCCACCGCCACCGGCTCCGCCGAGCGCATCGACGACGAGACGCAGGGCGTCCTGCCGTCCTCATCGGCCACCGCCGAGATCGCGGGCATACTCCAGCGCCCCCGCTCCTGCTACATCTGCAAGACCCGGTACGTCGAGGTCGACGCGTTCTACCACCAGCTGTGCCAGAAGTGCGCCGCCGAGAACCGCGCCCGCCGCGACGCCCGCACCGACCTGACCGGCCGCCGCGCGCTCCTCACCGGCGGCCGCGCCAAGATCGGCATGTACATCGCGCTGCGGCTGCTGCGTGACGGCGCCCACACCACCATCACCACGCGCTTCCCGAACGACGCGATCCGCCGCTTCAAGGCGATGCCGGACAGCGACGAGTGGATCCACCGCCTCAAGATCGTCGGCATCGACCTGCGCGACCCGGCCCAGGTCGTCGCGCTCGCCGACTCGGTCGCGGCCGAGGGCCCGCTCGACATCCTGATCAACAACGCCGCGCAGACCGTACGCCGCTCCCCGCGCGCCTACAGCGAGCTGATCGGCGCCGAGTCCGCCCCGCTGCCCGCCGGTGAACTCCCGACCGCCGAGGTCATCGGCGCCTTCGGCTCCGGAGCCCAGCTCTCCCTGCCCACCGCCCGGCCCGAGGGTCTCACCGCCCAGCAGGTCACCGACCTGGCGCTGGTGACGGGTTCCGCCTCGCTCGCGCGTATCGAGGCGGGTACGGCGATCGACGCAGGCGGGCTCGTACCCGACCTGGACGACACCAACAGCTGGATCCAGACAGTTTCCGAGGTCGACCCGGTCGAGCTCCTCGAAGTACAGCTGTGCAACTCGACGGCGCCGTTCATCCTGATCAGCCGGCTGCGCCCGGCGATGGCCGCGGCCGCCGCCGAACGCAAGTACGTCGTGAACGTCTCCGCGATGGAAGGCGTCTTCAGCCGCGGCTACAAGGGCGCGGGCCACCCGCACACCAACATGGCCAAGGCCGCGCTGAACATGCTCACCCGTACCAGCGCCCAGGAGATGCTGGAGGCCGACGGCATTCTGATGACCGCCGTCGACACCGGCTGGATCACCGACGAGCGCCCGCACCCGGACAAGATCCGGCTCGCCGAGGAGGGCTTCCACGCCCCGCTCGACCTGATCGACGGCGCGGCCCGCGTCTACGACCCGATCGTGCGCGGTGAGGACGGCGAAGACCTCTTCGGCGTCTTCCTCAAGGACTACGCCCCCGCGAACTGGTAGGAAGCGGACACAAGTCCGGTGCGTGATGCCTCAGGAGAGGTGTTGCGCACCGGACTTGTGCGCCCCTGCCACCCCTTCCAGTACCGGCCGCCAGTCCTCCATCTCCCCCACGTCGAGGCCGACGACCTTCCCCGCGTCGTCCGCCTGGCGCAGGATCACCGCCTCCTCCGCCAGTGGATCCCGCGCGAAGGCCGCTGCCTCGCCGGGTGTCATCGCTCCGCCCTGGGGCCCCAGCGTCAGCTCGCTCTGCGGGGACAGCGGGCGCCCCGGCTCCGCCGTCGCCTTGTCGCTGGGTGTGAGCGACGCAACAAATGTGCGGTTTGCAGTGCGTGGTCGTGCAGATCGACCGGATCGCCGCTGCGGTCCGGGGCGTCCCACGCGCCCCGGCAGGCGTGCAGGAGGGACATCAATTCCTCGACGCTGTGCAGCTCCATGCCGTTCCTCTCCGAATGCCCGGCTTCGTACCCCCGAGCAGATCATGGGCGTACGGGACTCCGGCTGAACAGGATGCGAAGGGCAGCAGGCCGAAAGGTGACGTAGCCCATCGAGAACCATCGAGCGGAACCACGCTCATATGGGTACTCTGTTGGTCACGGACAGCCTCACCAAGGCCACTCCAGTGTGAGTAACCGGCGCCACCGCGACCGAACTGCCCCAAATTTCCTGACCCATCGGGCGCCAGGTCGTCGTTGGCCCCAGGCCGAGGCGACACGTCCGACGGGTTACGCGACACAAAGGAGTGCGCGGTGACGCCAGAGATGACAAAGCAGGACAAGCGTTCGCATGAACGCGGTGAATGGGCCGGTCAGGCCCGCCGCCGCAGGCCCGACGAACTGGGCAGCCTCGAAGTGTGGTCCCGATCGGCCCCCATCAGGCTGGCGGGTTACGAAGAGGATCTGGCCGAGTCGCACATCCTGCCGGGAATCGACTGAGCGGACTGAGTGCGACGGCGTCCCCCCTGCCCGGCCGACACGGCCGGGCAGGGGGGACGCCGTCCCTCAGCGGGGGCGGACCGGGGCCGGGAGCTCCACCTCCAGGAAGCGGCGCCGACGCGGCCCCCGGTACAGCAGCGCCGTCCAGCCGAGGCGGCCGAGCTCCGCAGCGCACCCGGTCAGCGTTTCCTGCTCCTCCTGGGCGGCGCCGCTGCCCGGTGGGCCGAGCCACTCCACCCGTGCCGTTCCGGGGCGCTCGCCCGCGCCGACGCGATAGCCGGTCGCGGTGCGCGCGCCGGCCGCGTCCACGGCGGAGGGAGCGAAGCCCGCCGCCTCCAGCACCAGGGCCACCGACCGCACCACCTGGTTGATCTCCCACGCCGCCGGTACGGCTTCCGGATCGTCCGCTTCCGTGTTCGTCAAGCGCCTGATCTGCATCAGCCCGTCGAACGCGACCCGCACCTCGGCGGCTCGCCGCCCGTCGGCTGCGCCGGGCGCCGGTCCGTCGCCGGTGGCCGCGTCGAACGCTCCAGACGTCATCACTTCCCCGCCCGCCTCACCGAGTACCGGATGGACGGCCGATTCTGTCAGGCGGCCGGTCCTGTCAGTGGGGCGACGTACGGGCGAGAGCCATCGGCGGGCGGAATTCGCGTACGAGCGTGCGGTGCCACCACGCGCGCGTGGCCCGCAGTTCGCGCCAGGTGGTGAAGCGGTAGCGGTAGACGCGGGCCCGGACATGCGTGGGCGGGGAGCCGGGGAAGGGATTGGAGCGCAGCAGCCGCAGCGTCGCGGGATCGCCTGTCAGCAGCCGCTCCATGAAGGGGTCGAACCAGGCGTACGCGTACGCGGGGGAGAGTGCCGCGAACCACATCATCCAGTCGAGGCGCAGATGGTACGGCGCGAACTGGCGCGGGAGCCTGCGCGGATCACCGGGCTTGCCTTTGAACTCGTACGCGCGCCACACCGTGCCCCCGTGCACCACAGCTTCGTCCGTACCCTCGACGACGATCTCCTGGCGGACGCGGCTGATGCTCCCGAACGCGCCGTACGCGTTGACGAGGTGGAGCGGATCGTACGAGCGGTTCATCGCCTGGCGCCGCGAGAACAGATTGCGCGCGGGCCGGTAGCTGAGGGCGAGCAACAGCGCGGTGACGGCGATGACCAGCACCTCGTACCAGAGCGGGGAAGCGGGCAGGGCGGGCGCGGTGACCCACGGCGAGAAGTCGACGGCCGAGAGCGCCAGGACGATCGTCAGCCAGTTCAGCCAGGCGAAATTGCCCGAGAGCACCAGCCACAGCTGGGTGAGGATCATCAGGGCGGCCGCCGCGCCCGCGACCGGCTGCGGGGTGAAGAGCAGCACGGGGACCAGCAGTTGGGTCACGTGGTTCGCCGCCACCTCGACCCGGTGCAGCGGCTGCGGGAGGTGGTGGAAGAACCAGCTCAGCGGGCCCGGCATCGGCTGCGTCTCGTGGTGGAAGTCGAGGCAGGTGAGCTTCCGCCAGCACTGGTCACCGCGCAGCTTGATCAGCCCGGCGCCGAACTCCACCCGGAACAGGACCCAGCGCAGCAGCCACAGCACCAGCACGGGCGGGGCGGTGCGCTCGCTGCCGAGGAAGACCGCGAGGAAGCCGGCCTCCAGGAGCAGGGACTCCCAGCCGAAGGCGTACCAGGTCTGCCCGACATTGACGATCGACAGATACAGGGCCCACAGAACCGCCCACATCAGCATCGCGGCCCACAAAGGCAGTTGGTCGGCCGCGCCCGCGATCAGCGCCGCCGCGAGCAGCACGCCCGTCCAGGCGCACCCGGCGAAGAAGCGGTCCGAGTAGTGGAGCCGGAAGAGGGTGGGCGACTGGCGCCAGGGCACCCGCCGGAGATGCGCGGGCACCGGCAGGATGCCCCGGGAGCCGATGAGCGCCCGGAACTGCAGGGCCGCCGTGAGGAACGCGACCAGGTACACGACGGCCAGAGCCCGCTGGAAGACCAGCCGGCTCAGCCAGTAGTCGGGCGCGGTGAACCACTCCATTACGCTCATTATCGGCGCAAGGGCGCTCCAGCCGCGATCCGCCGCAGTGTTCTGCCGAGACGCCGGGCGTACCAGCGCTGGCAGACGGGCACGACAGGTCCGGCGAGACGGGTGTACCAGCGGCCCGGTCGGCTGAACGCGGTGACGCCGAACCACACGGTCCCGTCCTCCGCCAGCTCCACGACGAACGACTCCTCGCCGCACTCCGGGTGCCCGCCGGTCGTCCCGTACGCGAAACCGGTCCTGTCGTTCTCGTACGCCGTCCAGACCACCACGCACGGCGCGGCCACCCGCAGTGGCCCGACGCCGAGCGACACTTCGACGGCCACGCCGGCCTCGGCCCGTGCCGCGTCCGCCCGTACTCGTGCGCCCGACGCCCGGTGCATCCGCCAGGTGGTCACCGCCGCGCCGGCCGCTTCGAAGGCGGCGCGGCCCGTGCCCACGGGCACGCGGTGGTGGAGGTGGTTGTAGCCGGCGGGCAGGGGGTCCTGCCGGGTGGCGCCGACCTCGGGGTAGTTGAAGGTGCTCATGCGAGGGTCTCCTTGTCGAGTCGTCGCCAGGCCAGCACCGCGCACAGCGCGAAGCCGAGCGCGTTGCCCAGGCCGTGGGTGGCGGCCATCCAGGTCAGGCTGGGGTGCGGAATGCCGGTCGCTTCGCCGAGCGCCCAGCTGAGAGCCAGCAGCATCGTGGCGACCAGGACGGCGGCCGAGACGGCGAGCAGCGTGCGGGTCGTCCGGTCCTGTCGGTCGTCGCGTACGTCCTGCCAGGTCAGCAGCGCCACCGCCCACATGCCAGCCGTCAGTACGAGCGCTCCGGCGAGCTCGGCCCAGTCGTCGATGAAGTACCCGGCGAGGACCAGCAGCGTGCCGAGCGGCACGCTCAGCGCCGCGAACCGCGCGGCCGGCCGTTCCGGGGCCACCCGGCAGACGAGCCCCGCGACCAGCGCGGCGGCGAAGCCCGCGAAGTGGAAGTGCGGCACGGTCAGCGCCAGGATCTCCAGGTCGAAGCCGAAGAGCTCGTGCCCGGAACGCTCGGCGACCAGCGCGAGCCCGGCGACCGACGGCGTCGCGAGTGCGGTGAGCACCGCGATCTCGGGAGGGGCGAGGGAGCGCGTACGGGCGAGGCGGGCCGGGGCGTGCAGTGCGAGAGCGGCTGTTCCGACGGCGTACACCGCGGCGAGCGCTGTCGCGGCTCCGCCGCGCGGCAGCCACAGGGCGACGGCCCCGGGCGCCGCGAGCAGCGGCCACAACCGCCGGATCCGGTCGAGCCCGGGCGAATCGACGAGGCGCAGTCCCATGGGGACGATCACGAGCATGCCGAGCATCACGATCAGGTTGACCAGCACGAACACCGCGCACCCCCTAGATTTGAACGCGTTCAATTCAATCTGGGGATGACCATACGGTGTCTGTTGAACGCGTTCAAGTCTCTGTTCCCTGGTTCGCTTCCGTTGGCTTGTGACCGCCGGGCGGGCACACACTTGAGGAGAGGTCCGTCGCGCCCTTCCGGGGCACAGACGGAAGGAGATCTTCATGCACCCCGTCGCCCTTGCCGGCGCCGCAGCCGGCCGTCTCGCGCACTACGCGGTGTCCGGCGTGGTCGGTGGTCTGATCATCCGGGGGGCCGCGAAACGCCTTCCCGACGCGAAACCCGTCGCACGCAAGGCCCTGATCGGCGGCATCGCCAACGGCATCGTCGCCGGGAGATGGGTCGCCTCGGCCGCCGAAGAGGCCCGGCTCAAGGCCGGGGACGTGCTCGCGGAGGCCCGGACCAGCCTCGGTGAAGAGGTCCCGCCGCCCTCGGCGGTCAAGGTTGACAACCGCGATCACGGACACGAGCACT
This sequence comes from Streptomyces sp. TRD_SC_5, assembly GCF_056836825.1. Classification (NCBI taxonomy): domain Bacteria; kingdom Bacillati; phylum Actinomycetota; class Actinomycetes; order Kitasatosporales; family Streptomycetaceae; genus Streptomyces; species Streptomyces sp. TRD_SC_5. Next base: position 6,541,173 of record NZ_JBWZZS010000001.1, read on the forward strand.
GACCATGGCGGCCGTGGTCGTGTGCTCCGTGGCCGCGGGCCGAGCGCGGCTGACCGTTCCCTGGGTACGGGCCCGCCCCGGCAGCGCCGGACTCGTGGACGAACGGCTGACCGGCATCAGCGGGTTCCGCGCGCTGCGGATCTTCCCGCGTACCGGCAGCGTCGTGATCTGGATGGAACCGGACCGCCTGGACGTCGACCGGCTGGCGGCCGCGCTCGAGGAACCGCCGCCCGAGTCCGCACCGGCCACGCCCACCAGGTCCGCACCCGATTCCTCCACCGGTGAGGTGGCGCGGCTGGTGGTCGGAGGCGCCGTCCTCGCGCTCGTGGCGCTGCGCCGCCTGCTGCGCAGGCCACGGCTCACCCTTGGCTCCTCGGGATTCCTCGGCGCGGTCACGGTCTTCACCGGCCTGCCCTTCTTCCGGGGCGCGTTGCGCTCGCTCAGAGGCCGGGGTTCTCCGGGTACGGACACCCTCGTCACCGCCGCGACGGTCATCTCACTGGTGCTGCGCGAGAACGTCGTAGCCCTCACCGTCCTGTGGCTCCTGAACATCGGCGAGTTCCTCCAGACGCTGACCCTGCGCCGCACCCGGCGCGCCATCGAGGAACTGCTCACCGTCGGCGACGAGCGCGTCTGGCTCGTACGGGAAGAGGGCGTCGAGGCCGAGGTGGCGCTCGAAGACGTACGCCCCTTCGATGTGGTCGCGGTGTACGAGCACCACCGGATCCCCGTCGACGGACACATCGTCTCCGGCGAGGCCCTGGTCGACCAGGCGGCGGTCACCGGTGAGGCCCTTCCCGTGTACGCCCGTTCCGGCTCGCACGTCTACGCCGGCACCATCGTCACGTCCGGTTCGCTCCAGGTCCGTGCCACCTACGTCGGGGCCGACACCACGGTCGGCCGGATCATCAGCCGTGTCGAAGAGGCCCAGGCGGACCGCGCGCCGATCCAGACGGTGGCCACCCGCTTCACGCAGCGCTTCGTTCCGGTGTCCTTCGCGCTCGCCGCACTGACGTACTTCGTCACCCGCGACGCGAGACGCGCGATGACCATGCTGCTGATCGCCTGCCCGTGTGCGGCCGGACTGGCCACGCCCACCGCCATCAGCGCGGCCATCGGCAACGGAGCGCGCCGCGGAACGCTCATCAAGGGCGGAACGCACCTGGAGGGCGTCGGGCGGGTCACGGCCGTCGTGTTCGACAAGACCGGCACCCTGACCTTCGGGCGGCCACTGGTCACGAGCGTGGTCACCCTCAGCGACCGGTTCAGCGCCGACGAGGTGCTGAGCCTGGCCGCCTCCGGGGAACTGCACGCCCGCCACCCGCTCGCCCAGGCCATCGTCGCCCGTACCGAGGAACAGCACCTGCACGTTCCCATCCACCAGGCCTGCGAGGTCGTGCTCGGCATGGGCATGCGCGCCGAACTGGACGGTACGCGCCTGCTGGTCGGCAGCCCCGCCCTGCTGCGCCGCAGCGGCGTCGAGCTGACCGAGGAGGCGCAGGGGTGGACGCAGCGGCTGCGGGGCGGCGGCGAGACCGTCATCTGTCTGGCCCACGACGACGACCTGATCGGCATGCTGGGTGTCTCCGACGCCGTACGGGCGGGCGCCGAGACCGTCATCGGGCAGCTGAGGGACCTGGGTGTGTCCCGCCTGGTACTGCTCACCGGTGACGCTCCGGAGACCGCGCAGGTCGTCGCCGACGCGCTCGGCATCACCGAGGTGCACGCGCACGCGCTTCCGGAGGGCAAGCTCCAGCTGATCCGGGATCTCCAGGCCGAGGGCCACACGGTGGCGATGGTCGGCGACGGCACCAACGACGCTCCCGCGCTCGCGCTGGCCGATGTCGGGATCACCATGGGCGAGCACTCCTCGCACGTGGCGCTGGAGACGGCCGACATCGCTCTGGCGGGCAACGACCTGCGCCAGGTCGCCGCCGTCGTCGAACTCAGCCGCCATACGCTGCGCGTCGTACGCCAGAACTACGGCCTGGCCATCGGAGTCAACCTGCTCGGCCTGCTCGCCGGCGCCGGGGGCTCCATCAACCCCGTTCTCGCCGCCCTGCTCCACAACACCAGCAGCATCGCGGTCGTCGGAAACTCGGCCCGGCTGGTCAATCACACCCCGCACCTGCCGCGGGAGGCCCAGGAAAGGCTGAGCGCCGCCCCGCTCGAGGACCGCCGCGTGCGCTGAGGCCGGGCGGACCGGGGCGCCGTTGTCCCGCATGCGCCTGCCGCGGGCTGCGCCTAGCGTGAGCCCATGGACGCGGGCGCAGGGGGAGGCGATGCGGCGGAGTACTGCCGCTGCTGGGAGCGGAAAGGCGGTGTGGCGTGCTGCTTCTTCGAGGTGTACGGGCCCGCGCTCGGCCTGGGGGGATTCGACTGGGACCTCGACAGCGGACTCATGCGGATGGACGATTCCGCTCTCGCCGTGTTCGACCTGCGCCCCGAGGAGTACTCCGGCCGCCCGGAGGAGCTCGCGGTACGCGTGCCGCCCGCCGAAGCGGCCCGGCTGGACGCCCTGGTCTCCGAGGCGCTGAAGCACGGCAGCGTCACGTACGGCGCCTACTTCCGCATCCGCTGCCGCGACGGGTCCCTGCGCTGGACCCACACCCAGGGCTGCGTACGCCGCGACGCCGCCGGCCGGCCCCGCCGCATCATCGGCATCGTCCGCGACGCCACCCAGGAGCTCGCCGACTCCACCGACCGGCTCGAACACGACGCGGAGAGGCGTCGCAGGACCAGCGTCGTCCAGGGGACCACGGCCGCCCTCGCCCACGCGCGCACCGTGCAGGACGTCATCGACGTACTCAACGACTCCCAGGGCCTGGAGAACCTCGGGGCGGCCAGCCTGGTGATGGGGCTCGTCGAGGCGGGTCGCATCCATCTCGTCGCCGACGGACCCGACGGCTCCTTCGTGCCCGGCACCCGCTACACCCGGATCGACGAGCAGTACCCGATGAGCGAGGTCGTCCGCACCCTCGCGCCCCGCTTCATCGAATCGCCGGAGGACTTCGCCGAGTCCTACCCCATCCTGTGGCCGAACATCAGAGCGCTCGGCGTCACCTCCGCCGCGTATCTGCCGCTGATCGCCCAGGCCCGCCCGGTCGGCGCACTCGGCCTGCTCTACAGCGACCGGATCGGGTTCACCTCCGACGAACGCAACCTGCTCATCGCGCTGGGCAGCAGCATCGCGCAGAGCCTCCAGCGCGCCATGCTCTTCGAGCAGGACAAGGACCTGGCCGAAGGCCTCCAGCAGGCCATGCTGCCGCGCCGCATCCCCTCCGTCCCCGGCGCGCAGATCGCCGTCCGCTACCGCTCGGCCCGCCTCGGCCGCGACATCGGCGGCGACTGGTACGACGTGATCCCGTTGCCAGGCGGACGCGTCGGCGCGGTCATCGGCGACGTACAGGGCCATGACACGCACGCCGCCGCCGTCATGGGACAGCTGCGCATCGTGCTGCGCGCGTACGCCGCCGAGGGGCACACCCCCGCCACGGTGATGGCCCGCGCGTCCGTCTTCCTCCACGAGCTGGACACCGACCGCTTCGCCACCTGCACGTACGCCGAGACCGACCTGACCACGGGAGTGGTCCAGCTCGTACGGGCCGGGCACATCGACCCGCTCGTCCGCCACGTCGACGGCACCTGCCGCAGGCTGCCCGTCGCAGGTGGCATGCCGCTCGGCCTCTCCGCGGAGTTCGGGCAGCTCGAATACCCCGTCACGACCGTCGAACTCGACCCCGGCCAGACTCTGCTGCTGTGCACCGACGGGCTGGTGGAGCTGCCGGGCGCGGACCTCGACGACGGCATGCAGTGGCTCTCCGCCCTGGTCCGCAGCGGACCCCGCGACCTCCAGCAGCTGGCCGACAAGCTGTGTGAAGTGGTCGACGAGAGGGGTGGCGACGACGACGTGGCGCTGCTGCTCCTGCGCCGCCGCAAGGGCGCGGACGTACCGCAGACGGGCGGGCGGCTTCAGCAGCACGTCGCGCAGAACGACCCCGAAGCGCTCCGTTCGGCGCGGCACATGGTCCGTGCGGCGGTACGGGCCTGGGGTGCCGGGGAGCGGGCGGACGAGATCGAGCTGGCCGCCGACGAGCTGATGACCAACGCGCTGATGCACACGGACGGCGGAGCCATCATCACCGCCCGCGTCCTGACCGGGGCGCAGCGCAGACTGCGGATCGAGGTCGAGGACCGCTCCAGCGCGCTGCCGCGCCGCCGGGAGGCGGGGGAGTCGGGTGTGTCGGGGCGGGGGCTGATGCTGGTCGACCGACTGGCGGACGTGTGGGGCGTGGAGTCGAGGGGGAGCGGCAAGTGCGTCTGGTGCGAGTTTGCCGTGCCCGACCGGCTTTGAACGCTCCTGACCGTACCGTTCGGTAACGGTATGTGATCCGTACGTACTTGACCGTAACCGACCGCTCGGGATTGACTGCGGCTCTCCACCGGCCTCCGACGACGTGAGGGCTCATTGAGCACCGAGCTTCTGGCACCTCTTGATCTGGCGTTCTGGCACCTCGAATCCACCGAACATCCCATGCATCTCGGCGCGCTCGCTCTCCTCGAGAGCAAGGCCGAGGACGGCGAGGGCGACGGCGACTGTGTCGTGGACCTGCTCGCCGAGCGCGCCGCCGCGATCCCCCGGCTGAGGATGCGCGTACGCGCGGTGTTGCTGCCCGTCGGCGGTGCCGCCTGGTCCACGGCCAAGGACTTCGACGTACGCCGCCACGTCCGGCAGATCCGGCTCCCCGCGGGCGACTTCGCTGCCCACGCCACCGAGATCGCCGGGGAGCTGATGGAGCAGCCGCTCGAACGCGGCCTGCCGCCCTGGGAGATGTACGTCCTGACCGCCCCCGGGTCCCGCACGTTCGCCGTACTCGTCAAGCTCCACCACGCCCTCGCCGACGGCATGCGCGCCGTCGCCATCGGCGCCGGCATCTTCGACCAGATCGCGGGAGCCCGCGCGGCGGGCGCCAGGCGGGAGCGCAGCGTGCCGCCCCGGTCCTGGCTGCCGGGTCCGCACCAGGTCGTCGGCTTCGCCCGCGACCGCCTGGAGGAGGTCGGCCGGGCCGTCGGCATCGGCGCGTCCGTGATGCGGGCCAGCAGGTTCGACCTGTGGGGGGCCAGCGCCTTCGCGGCGGGGTCCAGCGGCACGCGACGGCTGGGCACCGCCGTGCTCGGACTCGACGACGTACTGAAGATCCGCAGGGTGGCGGGCGGCACGGCGAACGACGTGCTGCTCGCCGTCGTCGCCGGCGGCCTGCGGCGATGGATGCTGGAGCGCGGCGAACCGCTGCCCGGCGCGGACCCGCGCGCCCTGGTGCCCGTCTCCCGGCGCCGCCCCGGCAGCGCGGCGGGCACCGGCAACAAACTCTCGGCGTACCTCGTCGGGCTGCCCGTCCGCGAGCCCGCCCCCTGGGCTCGGCTCACGGCGGTGCGCCGGGCCATGGACCGCAACAAGGCCGAAGGGCCGGGACGCGGCGCCGGAGCGGTCGCCGTACTGGCCGACCACCTTCCGCCGCTCGCCCACCGGTTCGGCGCCCCGATCGCGGGCAGCGCGGCGCGGATGCTCTTCGACGTACTGGTCACGAGTGTGCCGCTGCCCCGCTCCACGCTCTCGCTCGGCGGCAGCCCGCTGCGCGCGATCTACCCGATGGCGCCGCTGGCGCGCGGGCAGTCCCTGGCCGTCGCCCTTTCGACGTACGGCGGCCAGGTGCATGTCGGCCTCGTCGCGGACGCCAAGGCGGTCCCCGACCTGGACCGGCTGGCCGGGAGCATGACCGACGAGCTGGCAGCCCTGCTGCGGGCGGCCACCGGCTGAGGCACGCTGGGAACATGCCTGAGCTGCCGGAAGTCGAAGCGCTGCGAGAGTTCCTCGACGAGCACCTGGTCCGCCGGGAGATCACGCGCGTCGTCCCGGTCGCGATCAGCGTCCTCAAGACGTACGACCCGCCGCTCTCCGCACTGGAGGGCGCAGCGGTCACCGGCGTCGGCCGGCACGGCAAGTTTTTGGACATCGGCGTCCTCGACATCGGCGGGGGCGGTCTGCACCTGATCACCCATCTCGCCCGGGCGGGCTGGCTCCGCTGGAAGGACGACCTGCCGGCCGAGCCGCCGCGCCCCGGCAAGGGGCCGCTCGCGCTGCGCGTCGCCCTGGCGGACGGTGCGGGCTTCGACCTCACGGAGGCGGGCACGAAGAAGAGCCTCGCCGTGTACGTCGTACGGGACCCCGCCGACGTGCCGGGCATCGCCCGGCTCGGCCCCGATCCGCTCGCCGACGGCTTCGGGCGCGACCGGTTCGCGGAGCTGCTGCACGGGGAACGGCGGCAGCTCAAGGGAGCGTTGCGCGACCAGAGCCTGATCGCCGGGATCGGCAACGCGTACAGCGACGAGATTCTGCACGCGGCGAAGATGTCACCCTTCAAGCCCGTCGCCAACCTCACCGACGACGAGATCACCACGCTGTACGAGGCGCTGCGCGCCACCCTCGGCGAGGCCGTCGAGCGCTCGCGCGGGGTGGCCGCGGGCCGGCTGAAGGCGGAGAAGAAGAGCGGGCTGCGCGTGCACGGCCGGACCGGGGAGGCCTGCCCGGTCTGTGGGGACAGCATCCGCGAAGTGTCGTTCAGCGACTCGTCGTTGCAGTACTGCCCGACCTGCCAGACGGGCGGCAAGCCGCTCGCGGACCGACGACTGTCACGGCTGCTCAAGTAGCGTCGTCAGCGGGCGTACGGGCTCACGCCTCGATCGTGACCAGACGCCTGCCGTCCAGCGTGCGGACCTCGAAGCGGTCGATCTCGCCGCCGCGCAGCGCCGAACCGCCCTCCGTGCGCAGCGGCTCCTCGTGGCCCTCGACGCCCGGCATCCCGTAACCGCCCGCCGGCACCGCCCAGGTGGTCACCGTCTGCTCCTCGCCGTCCTTGCCGACGGCGATCAGTTCGCAGGTCAGTGGCCCTTCGACGCGTGCGAGTTCGAGCCCCACCCCCGACCCCCAGCCGCGCTCCTGGAGCGCGACGGACGCCGATACGCCGGTGGCCGGGTCGGTGGCGGCGTACCGCTGCACCGTGCCACCGCCCTCTTCACCGGAGCGTGCCTGAAGGCCCAGCGCCGCCACCGGACCGGCGATGATCAGCACGGCCGCCGCGGCGACCAGCCGCAAGCGGCGCCTGCCGCGCCGGCGGCGCCCCGCCTCGACCCCGTCGATCAGCCGGTCCAGCAGCCCGGCCGTGGGCCGCTCCGGCAGTACGGCGGCGCCGCCGCCGGGATGGGCGTACGCGGCCAGCGTCGACTCGAGTCGGGCGAACTCGCCGAGCCGCACGGCGCACGTCGCGCAGTCGGCCAGATGTTCCTCGAAGCGGAACGAATCCGCTGGATCGAGGACGCCGAGCGCGTACGCGCCGACGTCCCGATGCCGCTGGTCCGAGTCCGTACTCATGGGGCAATTCCTAGGGGGTCTCGCGTGATACGTGGGGTAACCGACTGGTCGTCCTCAGGTACGGAATTCACACCGTTTCTGCTCAGGGCAAGAGGCGATCCGGCCGGATTCCTCCCTGGCCTGGAGGTTCTTGTGCGGCCCGGGAGGTCGCCGCAGAATGGGCGCGTGACAGGTGCGCATGTGGAGCTGCTGCTGGGCGCGTACGTCCTCGACGCCCTGCCGGCCGGCGAGGACGCGGAGGTCGCCTCGCACCTCGCACTGTGCGCCATGTGCCGCACCGCCTACCTGGAAGTGACCGAGGCCGCCGCGCTGCTGGCGCTGTTCTCGCTGGACGACCTGACGGCGGGCCACGACGACGCCTGACACCAGGTGCGAACGGGACCCGTATGTCCAGGTCACCCGACCTGCTCCTACACTCCCCACCATGTTGCGTGCACTGGCTGTCGACGACGAACGACCGGCGCTGGAGGAACTCCTCTACCTGCTGCGCGCCGACCCCCGGGTCCGCAGCGCCGAAGGGGCCACCGACGCCACCGAGACCCTCCGCCGGATCAACCGCGCACTCGACGCGGGCCCCGATGGCCACGACGCCATCGACGTGGTCTTCCTCGACATCCACATGGCCGGGCTCACCGGCCTCGACGTCGCCAGGCTCCTCGCCGGATTCGCCCGCCCGCCGCTCATCGTCTTCGTCACCGCCCACGAGGGCTTCGCCGTCCAGGCCTTCGACCTCAAGGCCGTCGACTACGTCCTCAAGCCGGTGCGCCGCGAGCGCCTCGCCGAAGCCGTACGCCGCGTCTGCGACCAGGTCGAAGCGAGCCCCGCGCCCACGGCGGCGTCCCCGCCCGCCGTCCCGCCGCAGACCGGCTCCGCCGACCAGATCCCGGTCGAACTGGGCGGCGTCACCCGCTTCATCCCGATCGACGACATCGCGTACGTCGAGGCGCAGGGCGACTACGCCCGCCTGCACACGCACGCCGGCAGCCACCTCGTACGCATCCCGCTCTCCACCCTGGAGGAGCGCTGGGCCGCCCGCGGCTTCGTCCGGATCCACCGGCGCCATCTCGTCGCCCTCGGCCGCATCGACGAACTGCGGCTCGACGCGGGGGCGACGACCGTACGCGTCGGCGACGCCGAACTGGCGGTGAGCCGCCGCCACGCACGCGAGCTCCGCGAGCTCCTGATGCGCCGCGCCCGCGGCTGACGGCCGAGAGGTGCCGGCCGGGCGCAGACCGCCGACGCGCCGAGCGCCCGAGGAGTCGTACGCCGAGCCGGAATCCGCCCTGAACGACTGCGGCGGAAGCGGCCGAAAGCTCGGCCGCTGACCCTACCCACCGTAATCACCGCTGCGTAGACTCGCGCCGATGTCCGCAGACCAGCCGCACTCAGACCAGCCTCCGTCAGACCCGCCGCCGCGCCGCGTAACCGTCACCGGCGTGCCCCGCAGTGCCCGGCGCCCGCCCGGGCACGCCCCGGCGCGGTCGGAGATCACGGAGCAGACGACGCTCGGAGCGACGTACGTACGCTCCCTCATGCGCAGCCAGCTGCGGACGGCACTCGTCTCGCTGGGCGCGCTCGTCCTGCTCGTCGGCTCGCTGCCGCTGCTGTTCTCGCTCCCCGAGGTCTTCACCGCCTCCGACCTGCCGTCGCCCGCACCCTTCGTCTGGGCGGCGCTCGGCGTCGCCGTCTACCCGGTGATGTGGCTGATCGCCCGCTGGTACGTCCGGCGCGCGGAGCGCAACGAGCGCGCGTTCAGCAAGCTCGTCGAAGGACGCTGAGTGAACCAGGCGTACGCGGTGGCCGCCGTCACTGTCGTCGTGCTTGCCACCGTCCTCATCGGCGCGCTCGGCCTGCGCATATCCCGTACCACCTCCGACTTCTACGTCGCCTCCCGCAGCGTCAAGCCGGGCCTGAACGCCGCCGCCATCAGCGGCGAGTACCTCTCGGCTGCTTCTTTCCTCGGCGTCGCCGGTCTTGTCCTCCTCCAGGGCCCCGAAATGCTGTGGTACCCGGTCGGCTACACCGCCGGATACCTCGTCCTGCTCGTCCTCGTCGCCGCCCCGCTGCGCCGCTCCGGGGCGTACACCCTCTCGGACTTCGCCGAGGCCCGCCTCGAATCGCCGCAGGTCCGCAGGCTCGCCAGCCTCTTCGTCGTCGGCATCGGGTGGCTCTACCTGCTGCCCCAGCTCCAGGGCGCGGGTCTGACCCTGGAGATACTCACCGGCGCACCGGACTGGGTCGGCGGCCTCGTCGTGGCGCTGGTCGTGACGGGGGCGGTGGCGGCGGGCGGAATGCGCAGCATCACCTTCGTGCAGGCCTTCCAGTACTGGCTCAAGCTCACCGCACTGCTCGTGCCCGCGCTGTTCCTCGTCGGTGCCTGGGCCGGGGACGACGCACCGCGTGCCGGATTCGCCGAGCCCGCCACCTTCCGCGAGCACACCGTCGTACGGATCGACGACACCGTACGCATCGACCTCGACCGGCCGCTGCCCGTCACCGTGACCGGCACTGTCGACGGCCGCCGCCACGACCACGAGCCGGTCGCGCTCGACGCGGGCGTCCACCGCATAGGCGCGGGTACGGAGCTGGGGTTCCCTGCCCGTGCCCAGGTCCCGGAGAAGGCGGGCTCCGAGCGGACGGGCGCGTCCAGCTGGTCGCAGCCGCTGGCCAGCAGCCGCGAGGAGCATCCGCTGTACGCGACGTACGGACTCATCCTCGCCACCTTCCTCGGCACCATGGGCCTGCCGCACGTCGCCGTCCGCTTCTACACCAGTCCCAACGGCACCGCCGCGCGCCGCACGACCCTCGTCGTACTCGGCCTGATCGGCGCCTTCTACCTGCTGCCTCCGGTGTACGGCGCGCTCGGCCGGATCTACGCCCCCGAACTGTCCCTCACCGGCGAGGCGGACGCCGCCGTACTCGTCCTCCCCGACCGGATGATCGGCGGCGTCGGCGGCGATCTGCTGGGAGCGCTGCTGGCGGGCGGGGCGTTCGCGGCGTTCCTGTCCACCGCGTCGGGGCTGACCATGGCGGTCGCCGGCGTCCTCACCCAGGACGTCCTCCCGTCCCGCGGCGTACGGCACTTCAGGCTCGCGACCGTCCTCGCGATGGCGGTGCCGCTCGCCTTGAGCATCGTGACGGTCAATGTGCCGATCGCCGACGCCGTGGGCCTCGCCTTCGCGGTGTCCGCCTCCTCCTTCTGCCCGCTGCTGGTACTCGGCATCTGGTGGCGCGGGCTCACGCCGCCCGGCGCGGTGGCCGGTCTCGTCGTGGGCGGCGGGGCGGCGCTGACCGCCGTCATGGCGACCAGGGCGGGCTTGCCGGCGGACGGCTGGGCGCATTCGCTGCTGGCCTGGCCCGCCGTCTGGTCGGTGCCGCTCGGGTTTCTGACGATGGTGCTGGTGTCGCTGGCGACCCGTGACCGCATACCCGCCGGGACTGCCGCGACCCTGGCCCGCCTCCACCTGCCGGAGGACCTGATGGGAGTGGGAGTCGAACGATGACCGGAATCGAGATCGCGGCGCTGGCCGCCGCGGGGGCCGTACTCCTGGCCGCGGGCATCGTCCTCGGCCGCGTCACCGCCCGCCACGGACGCGGCGAGGACCTCGACCTCGGGACGCCCGTCGAGCGCGCCACCTTCCACACCCTGCACACCGCCTCGCTCGCCGCGCCCCCGCTGCGCGCCGGCCTGACCGAGGACACCGCGCGCAAGGCCGCACGCAGGCTGCGTTCCCTGCTCGGCACCGAGGCGCTGTGCCTCACCGACCGCGAGAGCGTGCTCGCCTGGGACGGGCCCGGCGGCGATCACCACAGGGAGCTGGTGATGCGGCGCGTACGGGAGATGCTCGACTCCGGGCGGAGCCAGAGCGTACGCAGCGACTGCGAAGACCTCCAGTGCCCGCTGCGATGGGTGGTGATCGCGCCGCTGACCGGCGAGGAAGGCGTACTGGGCGCCCTCGTCGCGTACGGGTCACGGGAGTCGGCGGTACTGGTGCGAGCCGCCACCGAGGTGGCCCGCTGGGTGTCCGTACAACTGGAACTGGCCGAGCTCGATCGCTCACGCACCCGGATCGTCGAGGCCGAGATCCGCGCCCTGCGCGCCCAGATATCGCCGCACTTCATCTTCAACTCGCTCGCGGCGATCGCCTCGTTCGTACGAACCGACCCCGAGCGCGCCCGCGAACTGCTCCTCGAATTCGCCGACTTCACCCGCTACTCCTTCCGCCGGCACGGCGACTTCACCAACCTCGCCGACGAACTGCGCTCCATCGAGCAGTACCTGGCGCTGGCCGGAGCCCGCTTCGGCGACCGGCTCAAGGTGACCCTCCAGGTCGCCCCGGAGGTGCTGCCGGTCGCGCTGCCGTTCCTCTGTCTCCAGCCGCTCGTCGAGAATGCCGTCAAGCACGGACTGGAGGATTCCAGGGACGAGTTCAAGGTCACGATCGCCGCCCGGGACGCGGGCGCCGAGGCCATGGTCGTCATCGAGGACAACGGCGTGGGCATGGACCCGGAGCGGCTGCGGCAGATCCTCGCCGGGGAGCACACCACCTCGTCCGGCATCGGCCTGTCGAATGTCGACGACCGGCTGCGGCAGGTGTACGGGGACGACTACGGCCTGGTGATCGAGACGGGCGTGGGCGCGGGCATGAAGATCACGCTGCGGTTTCCCAAGTACCGCGCGGGAGTGCATTCGTCGGCGCCCGCCGAGCCCGGTCGTGACCGTGACCGTGACCGCGATGGCGATCAGAAGAGGTGGATGGCGAGATGACCCAGCGGCAGCCCCAGCTGCCAGGCCGGCATCCACACCTTCTCGCCCTCGTCCACGCCGATGTCCGCCGCCCGGTGCGAGGGGATCGCGCCGCCGAGGTCCGCGGCGAGCAGCTCCGTGCCACTGAGCCACCGCCATGACGCCAGGGCCAGTTCGAGATCCGGGCTGTCCACTTCACGGCGGCGGCCGGCGGCGGTGCGGTCGGCCAGCCTCTCCCGTACCCACGTCTCCCAGGGGTGCCCGAACGTGGTGAGCGAGAGCCACTCGTCGAGGCTGGAGACGACGCGGATGCCGGACAGCTCGTCCGAGCTGTCGGACAGATAGATGGTGAGCGCCAGGGTCTCGCGGCCGGCCCGGAACTCGATCGTGCCGGGTGGAATCAGATTGCCCGTGCGCAGCAGTTCGTCGGCGATGTACTCGGCGTACAGCCAAGCCATCGGAACCGCGAGCCTGCCTCCGCTGGTGCCATTCGTACTCTCGGGCAGCACAGCACTCCACCTTCTCCCGGGCTGATCTGTTCGGTGTTCTTCGGGGCACCGCCGAGCCTTCACTCTCAGAGACGCACAGCGTGCCGTCTTTACTCAACTTGACGCTGTGGTTTCGAAATCGGCCTGCTCTGCACGGGTACGGAGGGTGAAGAACTGACGCGCGGGGCGGGTGGTACGAACGTGCCTCAGGCGGCGTCGCGGCCGTACCCGGGAAGCACCTTCCGCAGCGCGCGCAGAGCATAGTACGTACGGGACTTGACCGTGCCCGCCGGTATGCCCAGAACTTCGGATGCCTCTGCCACGGACCGGCCGCGGAAGTAGACCTGCGTGAGCACCTCGCGGTGCTCGCCCCGCAGTGCCTTGACGGCTTCGCGGACGTCGAGCGCGGTCACGGAGCGTTCCACGTGGTCGTCGTGGAGCGCGGACTGTTCCAGTACGTCGTCGCCGACCTCGTGCGGCCGGGACCGGCGGGCGCGCCTGGCGTCGATCGCGAGCCTGCGGCCCACCGTGAAGAGCCAGGGGCGCATCGAGTCGTGGTCGCTCGCGAGCGCCTCCGGGTGCTGCCAGGCCCGTACCAGGGTCTCCTGGAGGAGATCTTCCGCGCGCTGCCTGTCCCCGTATGTGAGGCCCAGGAGAAAGCCGAAGAGTGCCTTGCCGTGCTCACGCTGAAGGTCGGCGATGGCTCGTTCGTCGGTGTGCTGCTCGATGGAGGAAGCGGAGGAAGTCACCGTTGACGCCCCTTCGGGAGACCGGGTGGCCGATGGCCGGACGGCCGCGAAGATATCCGCCGCCCGCCCGATGCGCCCGGGTGCGGGACGCGGCGGCCGAACGGGCGGCAGGGGCCGTGCGGTGAGCGGTCGAACGGTGCGCCGAATGGCGCGACGAACGGTCGCCACCGCGCGGCTGTTCCAGTGACGGCAACGGCCGTGTCCCTTGACTTCCCGATGACACCCGTATGGATTCATTTCACCAAAAGTCATACAAGATGAAAGTCGGTCTGATGGTGAAGCGAAAACTGCAAGGCGCGGCGGCCATGGCCGCGCTGCTGGTCGGGAGCGCCACCGCATGCACCGGACCACCCGCGGGACCCGCCTCGCCGGAGGGGGCCAAACGCCCGGCTCCGATGGCGGCGGGAGGTGGCCACGAGCAGCAGCGTGGCTTCACCCTCGTCGCGTCGGGCGACGTACTGCCGCACGCATCGATCATCCGGCAGGCCAGTGCCGACGCGGGTGGCAACGGCTACGACTTCGCGCCGATGCTCGCGGGCGTGAAGCCGGTCGTCTCCGAGGCGGACCTGGCCATCTGCCACATGGAGACGGTGTACGGCCCCGAGGGCGGCCCGTACACCGGCTACCCCAACTTCAAGTCGCCCCCCGAGGTGGCCAAGGGACTGGCCGCGACCGGTTACGACTCCTGCTCCACCGCCTCCAACCACAGCCTGGACGCGGGGGCCGAGGGGATCGACAGGACGCTCGGCGCGCTCGACAAGGCCGGCGTCAGGCACGTGGGCTCGGCGCGTACGGAGGCCGAGTCGCGGGAACCGGCGTGGCTGAAGGGCGGCACCGCCAAGGTGGCCCAACTCGCCTACACGTACGGCACCAACGGCTACCCGCTGCCGGAGGGGCGTCCGTGGGCGGTGAACCTGATCGACCAGGAGAAGATCGTCGCCGACGCGCGGGCGGCCAGGAAGGCGGGCGCGGACGTGGTCGTCGTCTCGCTGCACTGGGGCACGGAATGGCAGGACGAACCCGACGCGCAGCAACTGCGGCTGGGCAAGGCACTGACGGCGTCGAAGACGGACGACCGCCCGGACATCGACCTGATCATCGGCACGCACGCGCATGTCCCGCAGGCGTACGAGAAGGTCAACGGCACCTGGGTCGTCTACGGCATGGGCGACCAGATCGCCGGCGCGATGGTCAACCACTCGGGCGCGCACGACCCGCGCGGCAACCAGGGCACGATCGGCCGCTTCGCCTTCGAGCCGCCGGCGAAGGCGGGGGAGCGGTGGGTGGTGCGCAAGGCGGAGTTCATTCCGCAGTGGTTCGACACGGAGGCCGGTCGGGTGGTGAATCTGAACGCGGCGATCGAGGGGGGCGCGGACCACTCGGCCGTGCGGGACCGGATCCGGGAGGTCGTGCTGAGCCGGGACGCGGCGAAGGACGGCTTGGCCATGGGCCAGTAGCGCCGGGTGCGCGGGCGTCCTCGAACGCCGGACGGGCTGGACTTGCCGCTCAGCGGCACCATCCAGTCCCTCCGGCCACGGCGAGGCCAGTTCCTCGGCCGCCGCGACCAGGCCGTTGTGCGGGTCGCCGCGGAAGGTGTGGAACTCCCAGCGCACCTCGAAGGTGCCCTTCGTCCGCTCCGCCGCCTTACGGGCCTCCGCTCCCGCCGGCATCGGCGGCTGTACGTACACCGGCGCCGGCAGCGAGGCCGACCGGCATCGACCGGCTCGTCCCATCGGGTACTTCGGTCCCCGCTGCCGGTGTGGGTCGGGCTCCACGGCTTGAGGCCGTGCGAGCTATTAGTCATGAAAAAGGATCAGATGTACCCGGGGCGCCGGGTGATGCTGCGCCTCGCCGCGTGTCTCGGAGCCGCCACCGCCGTACGGTTCCTCGGCCCCGACCCGGCGCAGACGCCGGGACGCTACCCGTCGGGACCGCCCCCGGCGGCAGGGCCGCAGGCCAGTGCGCCGGTCAGGGGCTCGGCGTACCGGCTGCGGCCCATGACGGCGTACACACCGCCCAGGTCCAGCCCCGCCCGGCCGCCGGTGCGCCGCAAGCCCTTCCTGCGGATGGGGGGAATCGGCCGGAGCATGGTGCTGACCTTCGACGACGGGCCCGACCCGCGCTACACCCCGGACATCCTGCGCACGCTGCGGCGCTACGACGTACGCGCGATGTTCTTCGTGTGCGGGGAGATGGCGGTCGAGAACCGGGACCTGCTCCGCGAGATGGCCGACGACGGTCATGTCGTCGGCAACCACACCTGGTCGCATCCGCTGGTTCCCCGGCTGTCACCGGCCGGCATCCGCGCCGAGCTGGGGCGTACGAGCGACGTGGTCGAGCAGAGCGTCGGGCACGCGCCCGTCTGGTACCGCGCGCCGTACGGGGCCTGGAACCGCCGCTCCTTCGAGATCGGCGCCGAGCTCGGCATGGAGCCGCTCGGCTGGACCCTCGACACGCTCGACTGGCGCGAGCCGGGCACCGGGGCCATCGTCCGCCGGGTGCGCGCCGGAGCCGGCCCCGGCGTCGTGGTGCTCTCGCACGACGCCGGGGGCAACCGGCGGCAGAGCGTGCAGGCGCTGCGGACGTATCTGCCGGAACTGCTCGACGCGGGGTACCGGATCACTGTGCCGAGCACCGCGCGGCGGGGGTAGGCGCCGTACCTCTGAGGCCTCTCCGGTCGCCTCCTGTTCAGTGGGTGGCGACCAGGGAGGCGAAGACGACGACGTTGCCGGCGTAGCCGCCCCCCTTGGAATAGCCGCCGCCACAGGTGATCACGCGCAGCTCCGGCCTGCCCATGTCCCCGTACACCCGGGGGCCGGGGAACTCCTCCTTGGGGAAGACCTCGACGCCGTACACCTCGAAGACGGCGGCGCGGCCGTCATAGCGCGTCACCTCGATGCGGTGGCCCTTCTTGAGCGAACCCAGGTTGTAGAACACGGCCGGCCCCACCGCGTTGTCGACATGGCCGACGATCACCGAGGTGCCCCGCTGGCCGGGGGCGATGCCGTTCTGGTACCAGCCCGCGAGGTTGGGGTCCTGCGGCGACGGGGCCTCGATCCATCCCTCGGCGTCGAGTCCCACGTCCACGATGGGCGCGCTGACGCGGATGTCGGGGAGGCGGATGCGGGAGGCCGGGGCGTGCGGGAGAGGCCGGACGGCGGTGTGCGGTGTACGGGCGCCGGTGGCTTGGGAGTGGCGGTCCAGGGAGGCGGCCGACGCGGGCTGTGGCGGGCCGAGGGACACGTCGACGCCGTTGCGCATCAGCGCGAGTCCGGTGAGCATCACGAGGGCCAGGACCCCCCAGGGCGAGCGTTTTCTCGGCTCGGAGCCGTTGTACTCCTGGCCCATGGTGCTCCCTTCGACGCGTCTGTACGGACGCTAAGCGCGCGGGCTGGGGGCGGCGAGAGGTGAGGGGCGAACGGGTGGCGCGGTACCCGCGCGGTGACCCATCCGGGTAACTCGTCGTACAAGATATCTGACGGTCTGTGACCTGCGGCTCCGTCAGATCCGGACGCGCCGCACCGGCGTGTCGTCTCACCGGGGTGGACCAGCCCGAAATGCGGTAATCGCGGGTCCCGGTGAGTGTTCGTCATGGGAGGCGTACTCGTCGATCTTCCCGGAGCACCGCTCCGGGGCGCCGTCCCGTGGAGGTTCTACGATGCGTGTTTCACGCGCCTGCCTGGTGACCGCGACGGCCCTTGCGGCGGTCGGACTCGTCGCCCCCACTGCTACCGCCACCAACGGCCCGCGCAACGTCAACGTCAACCCGTACAGGGTCCACCAGGGCGCCGTGCTGACGATCAGCGCCTCCGGGTGCGGTCACGGCGGCACCGTGACGTCCCACGTCTTCCAGCGGCCCGCCCACCTTCCGGCCAGCGACACCACGTCGTACGCCACCGCCAAGATCAGGTACAACGCCACTCCCGGCAACTACCACCTGGCCGTCAAGTGCAATGACAACCCCAGGATGGTGACGCACCAGTTCACCGTCGTCGCGGGCCGGGGTGCCCATGGCGGTATCGGCGGATCGCTCGGCCCTTCCGACACGGAGATGCAGATCGGCGGCGGTCTCGTCGCCGCGGCTGCCATCGGCGGCAGCCTCTTCATCGCACGCAGACGCCGCCTGAACCGTACCGCGGTCTGAGCGCGCGGCCGCGTGTGGGCCGTACTCGCATGAACGCCCGTCGCCCCGCGTCCTTACGAGGACGCGGGGCAACGGGCGTACTGAGATCCGGGCGTCAGTGGTGACGGCTGCCGTTGCCGCGCCGGCGCAGTACGAAGACGACACCACCGGCGGCCGCGACGACCAGCGCCGCACCGGCGGCGATCTCCCCGGCGTCCATCCCGCCCTGGCTGCCGCCCACGCCACCCCTGGCGGGGCCGGCGGGGGAGCGGGTGGCCGTCGCCGTGGTGGTGACGGTCGGGCGCGTGAAGGTGGGCGTCGGCCGGGCGTCGCCGGCGATGGTGAGCTGAGAGGTGCCTGTCCTGCCATCGTCATGGCAGGTGTAGGTCACCGTGTACATGGCGCCACGTTTCGCGTCCCAGTCGACCGTGGCTGTCGCCGTGTCGCCCTGCGGGATCGAGACGGTGTCGAACACCGCCGAAGTCGCGTCCGCGCCGCCGGTGCACCCCGAGACGAACAGAGTGACCTGCCCGCCCGCGGCGATGGTGGAAGGGGTCGCGGTGCCGACCACCGCCGGCGCCTTGTCGTCGAAAGCCGAGGCGGCGGGGGCGGTGAGCGAGAGAGCGGCGAGGCCGAGCGCGGCGGCCGATGTCACACGTATCGCGCGCATGGACAATCCTCCGGGTCCTCGAGGGGCAGCGGCGGAATTTTTATCCACACATGGTAGGAAATGCACCTCGATACCCCGAACGCTAGGAGCGGTCACGGCGCCGCGCGATCACAGTCGCGCAAATGGGGTATCGGAGTACGCCACCCGGTGCGCCGCGGCAAGCCCCACACTGGGCCGATGCGCAGCTTCAGCGAAGACCCGGCACTGCGGCCGCCGCCTTGGCAGCCCTTGGTGTTCAAGGGCCACACGGCCACGGCGACCCTCCATCACGACCGCGTCGAGATCAGGCGAAGCCGCCTGGGCAGGCTCGGTGGGAACAAGGACGCGACGGTCGCCCTCGCCGACGTGACGAAGATCCTCAGCAGGGGTCCGACGCTCCTCGTCAACGGTTACGTGTTCCTCGCGACGGAAGCCGACCCCGGCCTGCCGCGCGGCCTCGCCGCCCGGCCGGCCGGGCAGATCGCGGGAAACCCGCACACGATCATGTTCACGCTGGCCCAGGCGAAGGCCTTCGCGGCCTTCCTGGAGTCCGCCGACGCGACGTGGCGCGCCAACGGCGCCGGCGCGGTGCGGGCGCCGGGGGCGTAACCCGTCGGTCCGCGTCGGCCGCCGCGGCTTCGCGGAACTACTTCGACGCGTCCGGGAACAGGTCCAGGAAGGGGCCGGCGGTGGCCGAGAGGCCGCGGCCGAAGGGGGCGTCGAAGTCCCAGATGAGGAAGAGCAGGAAGGCGATCAGGGCGCTGTAGAGCCCCGCCAGGAGCAGTTCGCGTCCCGTGCGGCGGATCTGGAGGGCGAAGATCAGTCCGACCGCGACCAGCGCTCCGGTGATCAGGCCGAACCAGACGACCCCGGGCATCGTGGCCTCCGCGCCCTGGCCCCGGGCGCCCCGGGCGTCGTCCGCCGCGGCCACCTGGTCGACCAGGGGCTGATAGGCCTGGCCCTCGTGGTCGGTCTTCGGCACATAGTCGGTGACGTCGCGGCGCACCTGGTCGAGGAGTTCGGTGCCGCGCTCGGTGAGGCTGCCGTGGTCGGCCATGTGCCGCCATTCGGTGTTGATGACGTACGTGACATACGCGTCGACATCGCTGCGGATACGGGCCCGGACCTCGGCGGGGTAGACCTCCGAGCGGGCGCTGACCTCGTGCAGGGCCTGGGCCTCCTGGCGTACGGACTCCTGGGCGGCGCTGCGGCCCTCCCAGACGCCGGCGATGGCGAGCCCGAGGACGATCGCGTAGACCACGCCGATCATCATCGTCATGTACTCGATGACGTCAGGGGTTTCGGACGGATCGTCGTCATCGCCGACGCGGCGGTGGTTGATGACCGTGATGGTGAGGACGACCGCGCAGGCGGCCGCCATCGCGATGCTCAGAACGAGCCATTCCGACATGGGATTCTCCGTCGGCTAGCGGGAGCGTGGGCGCAGTACGGCAGCGGCGAACACCGCGGGGGCCGTGACCAGGAGGGTGAGGGAAACCAGGGACGGGCCGTTCTGGGGCTCCTTGCGGGTGGCCTTGCGGTACACGGGGATGGCGACCGGAGTGGGGGAGGGCGGCTTCGGCCGGGCGGACGGGGTGGGCGTGGGGCTGGGGGACGGCTTGGGGGCAGGAGGCGGCGGCGGAACGGGCGGCGGCGGAGGGGGCGGCGGGGGCGCCGGTTCCGGTTCGGCGGGCGGCGGTGGCGGCGGGGGAGGGGGTGGCGGCGGTGGAGGCGGTGGTGGGGGCGGTGGCGGTGGCTCCGGAGCGGGAGCCGGCGGGGGCTTCGTTTTCGGGCCCGCCGTGCAGATCGCGCTTCCGCCCACGGCGACCGCCGAGCCCGACGACATCTCACCGCTGCGCGAAATGGAGGCGTACGAACAGTTGTCGGCCGCGGCCGGTACTGGGCTCAGTAACAGCCAGGTCAGGGTGACGGCGGCCAATAGGCGTCCTGGGAGCGGAGGGTGCACGTCCGGGAGCATGGACCGGGCAGGCCCCCGCCACGCCGCCATCCGGCCCAATTCCCCTGATGGACGGGACTTTCGATGCTTTGCGTTTGAGATCGCCGGGGCCCGCAGTGAAGGTCATTGCGAAATTTCTGCGAACGCGTTGAACACCCGGGGACCTCCGGCCCGTACCTAGGGCCATGAGCGACGCACAACAGCGTCGCAACACACCCTCGGTGCACAGGAGTCCACATGAAGACCTGGCGGAACGTCTCGCTCGCGGTGACGGCGGCGGCTGTGATGGCGCTGACGACGGCGTGCGGTCAGGACAACGCGACCGAGTCCCCCAACGGCCAGTCCGTGGGCAACGCCAACCCCGCGCAGCAGCCCGCGGACAGCGGCTACGGCTCGGACAAGGGCGGCTACGGCGACGCCGCAGCCGACGCGGGCGCGGAGCCCAAGACCGCCGGCCAACTCGCCGTCTGGGACAGCAAGAAGCTCGGCAAGGTGCTCACCGACAGCGAGGGCTTCACGCTCTACCGGTTCGACAAGGACACCGTCAGTCCGCCGAAGTCGAATTGCGAGGGCGACTGTGCGAAGGCATGGCCGGTGGTGCTCGCGGGCGATGCCACGGCAGCCCCCGGCACGGACGCCTCGATGCTCGGCGAGCTGGAACGAGCCGACGGCACCAAGCAGCTCACCATCGGCGGCTGGCCCATGTACCGCTTCGCCAAGGACACCAAGCCGGGTGACGCCAAGGGCCAGGGCGTCGGCGGTACCTGGTTCGCCTCCGCTCCCGACGGCAAGAAGGCCGCAGTGGGCGCGGCGGGCGGCGGCGCCGAGGATGCCGGCGCCGAGGATGCCGGCGCCGAGGAAGCCGGTGCCGAGGGCGGGGCCGAGAGCCCGGCCGACCTCGCGGGCATGTCCGTACGCAAGGACGCCAAGCTCGGTGACGTCGTGGTGGACTCCAACGGCATGACGGTCTACCGGTTCAAGAAGGACTCCGCCTGGCCGATGAAGACCGCCTGCACCGGCGCCTGCCTCGACAAGTGGCCGGTCGTCCCGCCGGTCGAGAAGAACGACACCGAAGGCATCCTCAAGAAGGGCTTCGTCACCTTCGACCGCCCCGACGGAATCAAGCAGCAGACGATCGACTGCTGGCCCGTCTACACCTTCTCGGGCGACGCGAAGCCGGGTGACACCAACGGCCAGGGCGTCGGTGGCACTTGGTACGCGGTCTCGCCCGAGGGCAAGCTGGTCGGCGCGCCCAAGTAGTTCCGCAGCGTCCCCACGCTGTGGCGCCCGGCCCGGCCGGCCCGTCCCTCCGCCCCGCCGCGGAAGGGACGGGTCGGTCGTTTGTGCCGCACATGCCCGCGGCGTGTGACCGAGAACGGACCGCTAATTTCCGTTTTTGCTCGCTCTGATGCCTGCCGATCAGTAGCCTCGGCTCGAACACCGGTCTAGGTCATGACCGGCTGTCCCGTGGCGATGAGTTGGAGACATTGATGGAGCGACCCGCCTGGGCACCACAGGGCATCGACCTCACGGTGCCGAGCGTGTCCCGGATTTACGACTTCTACCTGGGCGGTTCGCACAACTTCGAGGTCGACAGGGAAGCAGCCCGCAAGGCAATGGAGTTCATGCCGGGCCTCCCGAAGATCATGCAGGCGAACCGGGCGTTCATGCGCCGTGCGGTGCGCTTCGCGGCCGGCGAGGGCATCACCCAGTTCCTCGACATCGGATCCGGCATCCCGACGTTCGGCAACGTCCACGAGGTCGCCCAGGCAGCCAGCCCCGAGGCCCGTGTGGCGTACGTCGACCACGACCCGGTAGCCGTCGCGCACAGCCAGGCCGTCCTCGCGGGGAACGACCGGGCCGGCATAGCCGCGGCCGACCTGCGCAAACCGCAGGAGATCCTGAACAGCCCCGTCGTCAGCGAACTCATCGACCTGGACCGGCCGGTGGCGCTGCTTCTCGTCGCGGTACTCCACTTCGTCGAGGACGCCGACGACCCCCAGGACGCCGTCGCCACCCTGCGCGACGCCCTCGCGCCCGGCAGCCTCCTGATCCTCACCCACGCCTCCTACGAGGGAATCCCGCTTCCCGAGGAACAGGCGGGCGGCACGGTCGATGTCTACAAGAACATCAAGAACCCGCTGATCATGCGCTCCCGGGAAGAGGTCGCACGGTTCTTCGCGGGATACGAGATGGTCGAGCCGGGACTCGTGGCGATGCCCGAGTGGCGGCCGGAGACCCCGCTCGCGCAGGAGGATCCGTTCGCCTTCTCGGGCTTCGCAGGAGTGGGACGCAAGGCGTGAGCGTGCCATCGCAGGCACCGGGGCCCGGCTCCGAACGGGCGGCAGGACGGGCGGTAGCGGCCGGCCTCGACGCCGGGGGTGACCGGGACGACCGGGACGGCAGACTCAGCCGGTTCGCCACGATCTGGAGCCGGGCGATCTTCCCCGTCACCGCCACTTCCATGACCCGCCCCGAGGTCGAACGTCATCTGCTGCCGCTCGCACGGCTGTTGAGCGAAGCCCTGCACCGGCGGCCGTTCGACACCGGGCCCGGGCACGAGGTCGGCGCCGCCCTGGTCGCCGCCCACTGCACCGACCCGGACGCCCTCGTCCGTACGCTCGGAGTCATCGACTCCTACCTGGTGCTGTACTGCGCCGGGGAGGAGGACTCGCCCGCCGAGGCCGAGGAGCACCGGGCCCGCTGCGCCCGGCTCCAGCACGCCATCGCCGCCGGCTTCGCGCAGGCCCTCCGCGAGCGGACCCTCGCCGAGCAGGAGGCCCTCGCGCGGTCGTCGCTGCTGGCGAGCAGCGAGGCGCAGAAGGTGCTGCACGCCACGGAGACCCGCTTGCGCGCGGTCTTCGAAGGCGCGGCGATCGGCATCGGCATCGCCGACCTCGAAGGCAACATCCTGGAGGTCAACGAGGCGCTCATGCGGATGTTCGGCGGGCTCGACCACTACATGCGCGACCGGAAGGTGAGCGAGTGGGTCCACCCCGAGGACACGCCGCACGTGTGGAAGCTGTACGGCGAACTGGTGCGCGGCGAGCGCGAGAGCTACCGCGTGGACAAGCCGTACTACCGCACTGACGGCACCGTCCTGTGGACCAACCTGACGGTCTCGCTGCTGCGCGACGCCGACGGCCGGCCGCAGTACCAGCTGGCGCTCATGGAGGACACCACCGAACGGCGGCTGCTCAACCTGCGGCTGCGCTACGAGGCCACCCACGACGCCCTGACCGGGCTCCCGAACCGCACGCTGTTCTTCGAGCGCCTGGAGAAGGCCCTGTCCGCGGGCGACGGCATGCGCTTCGGCCTGTGCTACCTCGATCTCGACGGGTTCAAGGCGGTCAACGACAGCCTCGGCCACTCGGCCGGCGACCGGCTGCTCGTGGAGGTCGCCGACCGGCTGCAGAGCTGCGCGACAGCGCCCGGCGAGATGGTGGCCAGGCTCGGCGGCGACGAGTTCGTCGCGCTCACCACCGGTCCCGACACCCGCCAGGAGGTCGACGAGCTCGCCGCCCGCATCCTCAACGCACTCTCGTCCCCGATCCGCATCGAGGGCCGGGACCTGACCGTACGCGGCAGCATCGGCATCGTCGAAGGCCCGGCGGGCGAGCGCGGGCCCGCGGAGGTGCTGCGCAGCGCGGACATCACCATGTACCGGGCCAAGTCGGCGGGCGGCAACCGCTTCGAGACCGCCGACGCGGAGGCGGACGCCCGCGCCATCACCCGGCACGGGCTCACCAACGCGCTGCCCGCCGCGCTGGAGCGGAACGAGTTCTTCATCGAGTACCAGCCGCTCGTGCATCTCGGCGACGGCAGCGTGCACGGCGCGGAGGCGCTGGTGCGCTGGTGCCATCCGCAGCACGGCGTCCTCGGCCCGGACCGCTTCATACCCCTCGCCGAGCACACGGGGCTGATCGTCCCGCTCGGCCACTGGGTGCTCGAAGAGTCCGTACGCCAGGCCAGGTTCTGGCAAAAGCGGCACTCCGACGGCGGGCCGCTGCGGATCAACGTGAACCTGTCACCGATGCAGCTGCACCACCCCCGGCTGGTGGCCGACACGGTGGACGTCCTGGAGCGAGCCGGTCTCGAACCGGGCGCCCTGTGTCTGGAGGTCACCGAGTCGGCGCTCATCGGCGCCGACGACGACCTGCTCAAGCCGCTGCGCCAGCTCGCCGAAATGGGCGTCGACATCGCGCTCGACGACTTCGGTACCGGCTACTCCAACCTCGCCAATCTGCGCAGGCTGCCGGTGAGTGTCCTCAAGCTGGACCGTTCCTTCACCCAGTCCATGCAGCAGCACCCGGCCGACGCCGTCGACGTGAAGATCGTCGAGGGCATCGTGTCACTGGCGCACAGCCTGAAGCTGGCCGTCACGGTGGAAGGTGTGGAGACGGGCGCGCAGGCGGCCCAGCTGCGCGAGCTGGGCTGCGACACGGCGCAGGGCTGGTACTACGCCAGGCCCGGCGCACCCGACCGCATTCACACCTTGCTGCTGGCCGACGCCGTCTGACGGACCCGAGAAGCGAGGAGTACGTTCTGCAGCTCGCGCGCCGCGCGCGGCGGAGCCACGTCGCTGCGGTGCGCGAGCGCGATCGTACGGTGCAGGCCCGGCCGCGCGAGCGGCGTGACCCGCAGGTCGCGTCCCGCCCGCGCGGCCACCATGCGCGGCACGACCGCGAGCCCGAGGCCGGCCCGTACGAAGCCGAGAACGGCGTCCATCTCGCCGCCCTCCACCGTGAAGGACGGCTCAAAGCCTTCGGCGCGGCAGGCGGCGACGGTCAGCTCGCGCAGGTCGTAGCCGTGCCGGAACATCACCAGCGGCTCGCCCTCCAGATCCGCGACGCGTACGGACCTGCCGCTCTTTCCGGGACGGGGCAGTGAGGCGGCGGAGACCACGACCAGGTCCTCGTGCAGCAGCTCGACGGTGGTCAGGGCGGGGGAGGGCGTCGGCAGCGGCAGGACGACCAGGGCGAGGTCGAGCGCGCCACGCGCCAGTTCCCGTACGAGATCGTGCGAGCCGCCCTCCTCGATCAGCAGCTGGATGCCGGGATGCAGGTCGTGAAAGGTGCGCAGTACGTCCGGGAGCAGCCCGGTGCACAGGCTCGGCGTCGCACCGAGCCGCACCCTGCCGCGCCGCAGCTGGGCCAGCTCCTGGACCTCGTGGCGGGCGGTGTCCGCGTCGGCGAGGATGCGGCGGGCCAGCGGCAGCAGGGCCTCGCCGGCGGCGGTGAGGGCGATGTTGCCGCGGGCGCGGGTGAAGAGGTCGGCGCCCAGCTCCTTCTCCAGGGCGCGGATCTGCTGCGAGAGGGAGGGCTGGGAGACGTGCACCTGCTCGGCGGCGTGCGTGAAGTGCAGGGTCTCGGCGACGGTCACGAAGTAAAGAAGCTGCTGGAACTGCATGACTGCACCCTATCCACGATAGTCATTGCCTATCGGCATGAGCCGGACCATGTCTTGGACCTCTGAGGTGTCGCGCACTTAACGTCAGGGCCATGGCACTGGCTACGCGGACGGATCGGCAACCGTCACTCACGCGCTCGTTCTGGGGATCGACCGTCGGCAAGAAGACGGTGATGGCCGTGAGCGGCCTGATCATGCTGATGTACCTGGTCGCGCACATGCTCGGCAACCTGAAGATCTTCTTCGGTTCCGGCGAGTTCAACGCGTACGCGCACTGGCTGCGGACCATGGGGGAGCCCCTCCTGCACTACGAGTGGGCGCTGTGGATCGTGCGCGTGGTGCTGCTCGCGGCGGTGGTGATGCATGGAGTCGCGGCGTACCAGCTCAGCAGGCGCGACATCAAGGCGCGGCCGAGCAAGTACGTGCACAAGCGGCGGCGGGCGAGCTACGCGACGCGGACCATGCGGTGGGGCGGGATCATCCTGGCGCTGTTCATCGTGTGGCACCTGCTGGATCTGACGACGCTCACGGTGAACGAGAACGCCCAGTCGGGGCGCCCGTACGAGAACGTCGTCGCGACCTTCAGCACCTGGTACGGCAACGTCATCTACCTCGTGGCGATGCTGGCCGTCGGGCTGCACATCCGGCACGGCTTCTGGAGCGCCGCGCAGACGCTGGGCGTGGGGAACGCGCGGCGCGAACGGATTCTCAAGACCGTGGCCAACGGCCTCGCGCTGGTGCTGACCGCCGGATTCGTCTCCGTACCGGTCGCCGTCATGACTGGAGTGGTGAGCTGAGATGACCGACGACACCAACTACACCGATTTCACGGCTTACTCGACCGGCGCGCCGGTCGTCGACACCAAGGCGCCCTCCGGCCCCGTCGCCGAGCGCTGGGACACCCGCCGCTTCGAGGCCAAGCTGGTCAACCCGGCCAACCGCCGCAAGCACACCGTCATCGTCGTAGGAACCGGCCTTGCGGGCGGCGCGGCGGGTGCCACACTCGCCGAACAGGGCTACCACGTCGTCCAGTTCTGCTACCAGGACTCGCCGCGCCGCGCCCACTCCATCGCCGCGCAGGGCGGCATCAACGCCGCCAAGAACTACCGCAACGACGGCGACTCCATCCACCGACTCTTCTACGACACGGTCAAGGGCGGCGACTTCCGCGCCCGCGAGTCGAACGTCCACCGGCTCGCGCAGATCTCCGTCGAGATCATCGACCAGTGCGTCGCGCAGGGTGTGCCGTTCGCGCGCGAGTACGGCGGTCTGCTCGACACCCGCTCCTTCGGCGGCGTACAGGTGTCGCGCACCTTCTACGCCCGAGGCCAGACGGGGCAGCAACTGCTGCTGGGCGCCTACCAGGCGCTGTCCCGGCAGATCGCGGCAGGCAATGTGGAAATGCACGCCCGCACCGAGATGCTGGATCTCATCGTCGTCGACGGGCGGGCGCGCGGCATCGTCGCCCGCGACCTGATCACCGGCCGTATCGACACGTATTTCGCGGACGCCGTGGTGCTCGCGAGCGGCGGCTACGGCAACGTCTTCTACCTCTCGACGAACGCCAAGAACTCCAACGCGACGGCGATCTGGCGGGCCCACCGGCGCGGCGCGTACTTCGCCAACCCCTGCTTCACCCAGATCCACCCCACCTGCATCCCGCGCTCGGGCGACCACCAGTCCAAGCTCACGCTGATGAGCGAGTCGCTGCGCAACGACGGCCGCATCTGGGTCCCCAAGGCACAGGGCGAAACCCGCCCGCCGGCCGACATCCCCGAGGACGAGCGCGACTACTACCTGGAGCGCATCTACCCGTCCTTCGGCAACCTCGTCCCGCGCGACATCGCCTCGCGCGCCGCCAAGAACGTCTGCGACGAGGGGCGCGGCGTCGGCCCCGGCGGGCAGGGCGTCTACCTTGACTTCGCCGACGCGATCCGGCGCCTGGGCCGCAAGGCCGTCGAGGAGAAGTACGGCAATCTCTTCGAGATGTACGAGCGGATCACCGCCGAGAACCCGTACGAGGTGCCCATGCGCATCTACCCGGCGATCCACTACACGATGGGCGGGCTGTGGGTCGACTACGACCTCCAGACCACCGTCCCGGGCCTCTTCGCGATCGGCGAGGCCAACTTCTCCGACCACGGCGCGAACCGCCTCGGCGCCTCCGCGCTCATGCAGGGACTCGCTGACGGTTACTTCGTCCTGCCGTCCACCATCAACGACTACCTGGCCCGCAACCCCCACCACGACGACATCGACGCGAGCCACCCGGAGGCGGTCCGCGCGGTCGCGGAGACCAACGATCGCCTGGAGCGGCTGCTCGCCGTCGACGGCGACCGCACCCCCGACTCCTTCCACAAGGAGATCGGCGAACTCCTGTGGGAGTACTGCGGGATGGCCCGCACCGAGGAGGGCCTGCGCAAGGCCCTCGGCCGCATCCCGGAGATCCGCGAGGAGTTCTGGCGACGAATAAAGGTGCCGGGTACGGGCGAGGAGCTCAACCAGTCGCTGGAGAAGGCGAACCGCGTCGTCGACTACCTGGAGCTCGCGGAGCTGCTCTGCCTCGACGCCCTGCACCGCGGCGAGTCCTGCGGCGGCCACTTCCGCGAGGAGAGCCAGAGCGAGGGCGGCGAGGCGGAGCGCAGGGACGAGGAGTTCTCGTACGCCGCCGCCTGGGAGTTCGCGGGTACGGGCGCGGCGCCCGTCCTCCACAAGGAAGCCCTCGAATTCGCCTACGTCCACCCCACCCAGCGGAGTTACGCATGAGGCTCACCCTGCGCGTCTGGCGCCAGCGCAATGCCGAAGAACCCGGCGCCATGGTCACCTACGACGTGGACGACATCTCCGAGGACATGTCGTTCCTGGAGATGCTCGACACGCTCAACGAGAAGCTGATCCTGAGCGGAGACGAGCCGGTCGCCTTCGACCACGACTGCCGCGAGGGCATCTGCGGCGCGTGCGGCGTCGTCATCAACGGCGACGCGCACGGCCCGGAGCGCACCACCACCTGCCAGCTGCACATGAGGCACTTCGAGGACGGCGACACGGTCGACGTCGAGCCGTGGCGGGCCGGAGCCTTCCCGGTGGTCAAGGACCTGGTCGTGGACCGGTCGGCGTTCGACCGGATCATCGGCGCGGGCGGCTACATCAGCGTTCCGACCGGCGCCGCCCCCGAGGCGCACGCCACGCCCGTACCCAAGGCGGACGCCGACTTCGCCTTCGAGCACGCCGAGTGCATTGGCTGCGGCGCGTGCGTCGCGGCCTGCCCGAACGGCTCGGCGATGCTTTTCACCTCCGCGAAGATCAACCACCTCAATGTCCTCCCGCAGGGCGCGCCGGAGCGCGAGACGCGCGTCCTGGACATGGTCGCGACCATGGACGAAGAGGGCTTCGGCGGCTGCACCCTGGCGGGCGAGTGCGCCACGGCCTGCCCGAAGGGCATTCCGCTGCCGTCCATCGCGGCGATGAACAAGGAGTGGCTCCGGGCGACAAGAAAGGCGCCGCGCCGCTGACCCACGGCCCTTGGTGGTCATGGGCATGTGGTTGTGGGCATGTCATCACCTGCTGCTAATCTTCCTCGGCAAGATCGAGAACGGCTGGCAAGCGGGGGAAGATGGCCGGGCAGGCGCAACAGGGTGGCTGTCGCGTCCAGAAGAGCGGGATGGCCGCCGAGGCCGACAAGCTCGACCGGGCGGGCGACGACGTGGGTGACATCGGCTCCGCTCTCCAGGAACAGCTCTGCCGGTCCATCGCAGGTGTCGGCGACAAGAACACCCCCATCCAGGCCGTCCAGAACGCCCTGAACGTCTCGGCGCCCCTCGGCCGCCTCGCAGCCGCCGTCGCCCTGTCGCTGTCCGCCTTGGCCCTGGCCGGCTGCGGCCTCTTCGGCCCCGAGACCTACGAGGTCGACGAGAGGTCCGTCGAGGTGGACGCGGGCGACGACTTCACGCTGTCCGTACCGGCCAGTCCCTCGATGGGCGAGAACTGGTACGTGGCCGACCCAGGTCCCCACCGTGACGTCGTCCGGCTCCAGGGCCAGGACGAGGAGTACGAGGGCGACGGCGGGAACATCGGCGGAGGCGGCGGAACGCAGTCCTTCACCTTCCGGGCGATCGAGCCGGGCACTACGAAGATCAAGCTTCTGTATTGCCGGCTCGGCAGGTGCAACGCCGGTTTCGGCGATCCGGCGCCCTCGCCCTCACCGTCGGAGTCACCGTTCCCCGTTGCGAGCGGAACCCCGGGCGAGCACGACCGCGAGTACTTCATCTACACCGTCACCGTCCGATGACGGATCCGGGGCACCCATGGACCTCACTCCGCGCCGCCCCAGCCCGCTCCACACTCGCCCCCGTTCAAGACCCGAAGCCCCTCATCCGGACTGGTCAACGAACCCCACCGGAAAGGTCACCCGTTCCCACCTCGAACGGCAAACCGAATGGCGCGAAGGCGAGCGAGGACTTTCCGGAACCGGAGACGCCGGGAAGACGACGAGCGCGTCTCGCGGGATGTCGACGTCGACGTGCCGGAGGTTGTGCTCGGCGGCGCCGCGCACGCGCACATACGGGTCGTGGGCAGTGTGCATCGGCAGGACTCCGTACGCGGGGATTGTTGCGACAAACGGTTCGATTCTAGGCGCCGTCCGGGCCCGCCGGCCCACAAGCGCTCACGCGTGCGGGACAAGGCAGAATCCTGGGCTGTGATGATCACCGCGCGCGAACTCAACCGGGCCACCCTCAGCCGCCAACTGCTGCTGGAACGTGAGCCGCTGACCGTCCCGGAAGGGGTGCGGCGCGTGGTCGCGCTACAGGCGCAGCACCCCGCCTCGCCGTACCTCGCCCTGTGGAACCGGCTCACCGGTTTCGCTCCGGCCGAACTCGACGCCGCCTTCACCGGGCGTTCGGTGGTCAAGGCGACCCTGATGCGGATCACCCTGCACGCCGTGCACGCCGACGACTATCCGGCCTTCCGCGCGGCGATGCAGCCCACGCTGTACGCCTCCCGGCTCGGCGCCCGCTTCGCGGTCGCGGGGCTGACCCCCGCGGACGCCGACGAGCTGGTACCGGAGCTGCTGGCCTTCGCCCGTCGGCCGCGGACCTCGGCGCAGATGCAGGCGTGGGCCGAGGAGCGGCTCGGTGCCGAGAAGAAGGACGGGGCGTGGTGGGGGCTGAAGGCGTACGCACCGCTGCACCATGCCCCGACGGACGCGCCGTGGTCGTTCGGCCTCCGGCCGTCCTTCGTCGCGGCAGCGACCGGGCCCGTACCCACGGGCCGGGCGTTGGAGCCCCAGGCGCTGCGCACCCTCATGCTGCGCTATCTGGCGGGGTTCGGGCCCGCGTCGGTCGCGGACGTGGCGCAGTTCGCCATGGTGCAGCGGGCACCCGTCCGCGCGGCGTTCCGCGCTCTGGACGGCGCCGTCGAGCAGCTCCAGGGGCCGGACGGCGGCCCGCTGTTCGACCTCCCGGGCGCTCCCCGGCCGCCCGCCGACACTCCCGCGCCTCCCCGGCTCATGGCCATGTGGGACAGCATTCTGCTTGCTTACGCCGACCGCAGCCGGGTGATACCCCCGGCCTATCGCCCGCTGGTGATCCGGCGCAACGGCGACGTACTGCCCACCCTGCTGGTGGACGGCCATGTCGCCGGTGTGTGGCGCCCGGTGGACGGCGGTATCGAGGCCACGGCCTTTCACCCTCTGTCACCCGCCACCTGGGACGGACTCGCCGGGGAGGCCCAAGGTCTGACGGCGCTCCTCAGCGACCGTGAGGCGGCGGTCTACAGCCGGTACCACCACTGGTGGGCAAAGCTCCCCGAGGCCGAGGTGCGGATGCTGTGACCGGCGATTTCGTTCAGTGGTACGGGACAGAGCCCGTCAGCCCCACCAGGCGGGCCAGTCGCCGGTAGGAGTCGAGGAGTGCCTCCCGGTCGTACGTACTCGTGGCGACCAGGTACTCGTCGGCGCCGCTGCGGCCGAGCACCTTCTCCAGAGCGTCGGCGACCTCTTCCTCGGTGCCGTGGATGTGGCCGCGCCGGGATTCCTCGAAGAGCCCCCGCTCACGGTCGCTCATCGGCCGGGCCAGAACCTCGTCGACGGGTGCGAGCGGCGGGAACGATCCGTGGGTGCGCGAGTACGCCGATGCCCAGGCCTCGGGCACCAGAATCCGCCCGGCCTCCTCGGAGGTGCCCGCCACGGCGACCGTGCCCGACAGCACGACGTACGGCCGCTCGCCCCAGGGGGAGGGCCGAAAGGCCTGGCGGTATCCGTCGATGGCCCGCAGCATCTCGTCCTCGCCGCGCGCCGCCGCGATCACCAGCGGAAGCCCGGCTGCCGCCGCGACCTGGGCCCCGGCCCCTGTCGCCAGTACGAACGCGGGGACCCGCAGGCCCTCCCCGGGGTGGGCGTGCACCTGCGGATGCGCGCTCTGGTCGCCGGTGAAGTAGCCCAGCAGCTCGCCGAGCCGCGTGGCGAAGTCCCCGGCGTCCTTCTTGTCGTGGCCCAGCGCCCTGCGTATCCCGTCGGTGAAGCCGACGGAGCGGCCGAGCCCCATGTCGATGCGGCCGGGGAAGAGGGATTCCAGTACGCCGAACTGCTCGGCGACGACCAGCGGCTGATGATTCGGCAGCATCACCCCGCCCGTGCCCACCCGGATCGTGGACGTCGCGGCGGCGACGGCGGCGGCGAGCACGGTCGGCGCGGAACCGGCGACTCCGGGCACGCTGTGGTGCTCCGACACCCAGAAGCGGTGATATCCCAGCTCCTCGATCCGCCGTGCGAGGTCCACGGTGTCCCGCAGCGCCTGCGGGGCGTCGTGGGCCTCGCGCGTACGGGAACGGTCGAGTACGGAGAACCGGGTCTGCGCGATCACTGAGGTCACACCTTCGTCAACGCCTCACCCGCGTGGGGATTCCCGGCCCGCGACGACGAATCCGCCGGACACGTCCTAAGGTGCCGGAATGACTTCCGGTACGACGCACAGCAGCAGGCCACTGGCCGTATTCGACCTCGACGGAACCCTCGCGGACACGGCGCACCGCCAGCGCTTCCTGGAGCGCAAGCCGCGGGACTGGGACAGTTTCTTCGGCGCGGCGCCCCAGGATCCGCCGCTGCCGGAGGGGGTACGGATGGTGCGGGAGAGCGAGCAGGAGTGCGAGGTCGTCTACCTCACCGGCCGCCCCGAGCGGTGCCGGCGCGACACACTGGACTGGCTCGCCGCGCAGGGCCTTCCCGAGGGGCGGATCTGGATGCGCCGCGACAACGACCGGAGGCCCGCCCGCCACACCAAGCTGGAGATCCTGAAGCGGCTGGCGGCGCAGGGCCGGGAGGTCCGCATGCTCGTCGACGACGACGAACTGGTGTGCGTGGCGGCGGAGCAGGCGGGCTTCACGGTCGTGCGCGCCCGTTGGGCCGCCACTTCGGTGGCGCTCAAGGACGCGCAGGAGCGCGAGGGCCGTACCTGACGGGTTGTGCCGGTGTCAGGACCGGTGTCAGGGGCTGTCAGGCGTTGTCTTCGAGGCGGAAGCCGACCTTCAGACCCACCTGGTAGTGCTCGATCCGGCCGTCGACGATGTGGCCGCGCACCTGTGTCATCTCGAACCAGTCGAGGCCGCGCAGGGTCTGGGAGGCGCGGTCGATGCCGTTGCGGATGGCCTGGTCCAGGCCCTCTGTCGAGGTGCCGACGATCTCGGTGACGCGGTACGTGTGGTCGGACATGCGGCGCTCTCTCTCTGCTCCTTGCGGCGCGGGGGCGTCCCGGCGCGCGCTGCTACCACGGTGCCCCAGCAGGCGCCGGGGCGCATGTTCGGCTTCTGCCACTGTGCGGGTGCCCTGCGGGGCTTTCCACAACCGCAGGTGTTGGCCGGCCCTTACACCGCCACCGCCAGCGACAGGGCGAAGCGTTCCTCCCCATCCGTCCACCACTCGCGCAGATCCAGCCCCGCCCCGGCGAGTTCGCGACGTACACCCTCCCGGCGGAACTTCGCCGAGATCTCGGTGCGTATCTCCTCACCCGCCACGAACGACACCGCGATGTCCAGCTCCCGGATCTTCACCGTCATCGCCGTCCGCGCCCGTAGCCGCATCTCGATCCACTCGTGCCCGCGGTCCCACACCGCGACATGGTCGAAGTCGTCGGGATCGAAGTCCGCGCCCAGCTCGCGGTCGATGACGGACAGGACGTTCTTGTTGAACGCGGCGGTGACGCCCTGCGCGTCGTCGTACGCCGCGACCAGCGTCGCCTCGTCCTTCACCAGGTCCGTGCCGAGCAGCAGCGCGTCACCGGGCGTGAGAAGCGACCGCACCGACTTCAGGAAGACCGCGCGCTCGTCCGGCAGCAGATTGCCGAGCGTGCCGCCCAGGAAGGCGACCAGGCGCGGGCCGGGGGTCCCGGGGAGGGCGAGCCCGCGTGTGAAGTCCGCGATCAGCGCGTGTACGGACAGGGCGGGCCGCTCGTCGAGGAGCGACGAGGCCGCGGCGGTCAGCGCGCTCTCGCTGACGTCGACCGGGACGTAGCTGTGCAGCTCCGGCAGCAGCGCGTCCAGCAGGTGACGGGTCTTCTCCGAGGAGCCCGAGCCGAGCTCCACCAGCGTCCGCGCCCGCGTCGCGGCCGCGATCTCGGGCGCGCGGGCGATCAGGATCTCCCGCTCCGCGCGCGTCGGGTAGTACTCCGGCAGTCGGGTGATCTCCTCGAAGAGTTCGCTGCCGCGCGCGTCGTAGAACCACTTCGGCGGCAGCACCTTGGGAGTACGGGTCAGTCCGTGCAGTACGTCGGCACGCAGATCGGCGTCCGTCGCGTCCTCGGGCAGGGTGCGGGTCAGCAGAAACGGGCTCACGCGGTGGGCTCCTTGAGCGGGGTCAGCAGGACATCGGTGCGGGTGGCGGCGAGGAGTGTGCGGTCCGGGACCTCGCGCCAGTGCGGATCGTCGTCGTACGGCTCGGACGCCACGATCGTGCGACGCCCCGGCTCCGCGTGGTACCAGAGGGTGTCGCCCCAGGCGGTCGCGGCGACCGTCTCACCGTCCGTGAGCAGCAGGTTCAGCCGCGAACCGGGGGCCGCCTCGGCCAGCTCCAGGACCGTGTCGGCCAGCGCCTGCCCCAGCTCGTCGCCGTCGCGCAGCCGGTGCAGTACGAGCGCCCAGACCAGCGCCGAGTCGCACCGCGCCTCCAAAGCGAGCAGTTCGGCGGCCGGCAGCGCGCCGGCGAGCAGCACGGCCGAGCCGGGCCAGCCCTTGAGCGCGCCGTTGTGGCTGAACAGCCAGGGCCCGGCGGCGAACGGCGCCGCAGCCGCCTCCCCGTCCGCGCCCGCCTCCGTGGCGTCGCGGACCGCCGCCAGCACGGCCCCGGAGCGTACGACCCGGGCCAGGTCGGCGAAGGAGGCGTCGGACCACATCGGGCCCGAGCGCCGGTAACGGGCCGGGACCGGGTCGCCCTCGGCGTACCAGCCGACGCCGAACCCGTCCGCGTTGACGCTCCCGTAACGCTGGCGGCGCGGCGCCCACGCCTGGCGGTACAGCCCGTGGGCGGGCTTCACCAGGAGGTCACCCAGGGGTACCGGCGGGCCCAGGCAGGCGAAGTGACGGCACATCAGGCAACCACCCCGCCCGGTACGTCACGGGTGTCCGGCGCATCGCGTGCCGTACGGAACCCCGCGAAGATCTGACGGCGTACGGGCAGGTCCCAATTGCGGAACGTGCCACGGCAGGCCACCGCGTCGACCCCGAAGGAACCGCCGCGCAGCACCTTGTGCTCACTGCCGAAGAACACCTCGGAGTACTCGCGGTACGGGAAGGCCGCGAAGCCCGGATAGGGGAGGAAGTCGCTCGAC
Source organism: Streptomyces sp. TRD_SC_5 (assembly GCF_056836825.1). Taxonomy (NCBI): domain Bacteria; kingdom Bacillati; phylum Actinomycetota; class Actinomycetes; order Kitasatosporales; family Streptomycetaceae; genus Streptomyces; species Streptomyces sp. TRD_SC_5. Next base: position 6,576,539 of record NZ_JBWZZS010000001.1, read on the forward strand.
GTCCACTCCCACACGTCGCCGATCAGCTGCCGTACGCCCAGTGGTGACTCCCCGGCGGCATACGCCCCCACCGGGGCCGGCCGCAGATGGCGCTGGCCGAGATTGGCCCGCTCCGGGGTGGGGTCGGAGTCGCCCCACGGGTAGCGCAGGGAGCGGCCCGACGCAGGGTCGTGCCGGGCCGCCTTCTCCCACTCGGCCTCCGAAGGCAGCCGCCGGCCCGCCCATCGCGCGTAGGCGTCCGCCTCGTACCAGCTCACATGCAGAACCGGCTCGTCCTCGGGTACCGGCTCCACGACACCGAAGTGCCTGCGCAGCCACTGCCCGCCCTCGCGGCGCCAGAACAGCGGCGCGCAGAGGTCGTGCTTGCGTATCTGCGCCCAGCCCTCGGCCGCCCACCAGCGCTCGTCGGTGTAGCCGCCGTCCTCCATGAAGCGCAGGTACGCGCCGTTGCTCACCGGCACCGTGTCGATGAAGAAGGCGGGGACGAAACGGTGGTGCGCGGGACGTTCGTTGTCGAGCGCCCACGGCTCGGTGGACGTGCCCATGCTGAACGGGCCGCCGGGGACGAGGGCTTCTCGCGGCAGGTCCGCCGTCGTCGCTGCCGTGGGGCGCGGCGGCGGGGGAGCGGTGAGAGCCACCGGTCCGCGCCGCAGCTGGTGGGTGATCAGCATGGTCTCGTCGTGCTGCTGCTCGTGCTGGGCGACCATGCCGAAGGCGAAGGCGGCGTCCAGCAGCGGAGTGCCGCGCAGCGGACTGCTTTCGAGTACGTCCAGGGCCCGGCCGCGTACGTCGGCGGCGTACACCCGGGCCTCGGCGGGGGCGAGCAGCGGCAGCGTGGGGCGTTCGGAGCGGGGGTGCTCGAAGGCGTCGTACACCGAGTCGATCTCGGGGCGCATGGCGTCCCGCCCCGCGACCGCCCGCAGCAGCCACAGCTCCTCCTGGTTGCCGATGTGCGCGAGGTCCCAGATCAGCGGCGACATCAACGGTGAGTGCTGGGCGGTCAGTTCGCCGTCGTCCACGCAGTCGGTGAGCCCGGCGGTGCGCTCGCGCGCCCTCAGCAGCGCGTCCACGGCGAGGGTGCGCAGTGATTCGGGGTCCGTCGTGCCGGAGCGGTCGCTCATGTGCGGATGTCCTTCCCGTGAGCGGGGTCGAGCAGGTCGTCGGCGGGGCATCGCCCGTGGATGACGTACCGCTCGGTGAACGCGGCGACGGCGCACTGCACCGCAGTGGACGCGCCGAGGCGGGGCAGCGCGTCGAGCGCCGCGTCGAAGCAGATCTCGGCGGCCGCCCGCAGCTCGGCGTCGGCCAGCCCGTACCGCGCGGCGTTGATCCACAGCGGATTGCGCGGCGCGGCCGGCGAACCAGCCGTCTCGGCGAGCGGCTTGACCGTGCGGTACGCGATTTCCGACGCCGCCGGGTCGTCGAAGAGCGCGGTGGTCACGGCGAGCGGGACGATCCAGCCGTCCTCGCCCGGCTGCGCGTCGATCATGCGCAGTTCGAGGTGACCGCGCGGCCGTACCGGTGGAAAGAGAGTGGTCAGGTGGTATTCGAGGTCCTCGCGGGTCGGCGGCCGCGGCGCCCCGGAGCGTATCCAGGAGCGGAACGACAGCCCGTCCGGTACGTCCCACGGCTGGTCGTCCGCACCTCTCACGCACATCACGGGAGCGTCCAGCGCGCGGTCCGTCCACGCGCCGCGCGGCTCCGCGTCGAGGGGCGGGGCGCAGGAGCGGCCGGGCTCGATCTCCGTCCAGATGGCCTGGCGCGTGGACCGCCATCCGGTACGACGCCGGTGGTGGAAGGGGGAGTTGGCGAACGCCGCCGACAGTACGGCGCCGAGGAGGTGAGCCAGGAGCCAGCGGCGCCCGTAGCCCAGCGCGCCCGGCTCCTCGTGGCCCGCGTCCAGGCAGACCTGGACGGACGCCGTCGAGCACATCATCGCCCGTCCGGCCGGACCCGCCCGGTTGAGATACGTCTCCATGGCGTCGTAACGGGGCTCGTGCAGGAGGCGTCTCGGAGGGTGCCAGGGATCCGTACCGATGCCGGTGAGGCCGAGGTCCCGGGAGCGCAGAACGGCGCGTACGGCGTCCAGATCCGCGGAGACGGAATCGATGCACTCCGTCAGGGACGACGCCGGGAGGGAGCTGAGTTCGAGCTGGCCGCCCGGCTCGACCGTGAGGGCCGAGGACAGTGGCAGGGCCCGCAGAGCGGTCATGGCCGCTTCGAGGCGGGCGGGTTCGACGGGGAGTTCGGGGAGGTGGAGCTCGTGGACGAACCATTCGAGTTCGACGCCTACCGTGCTCGGTGGACCTGTCTTGAAACAGATACCGCGCAGTAATGCTTCCGCACCGGCTTCGGTGACCGGTGGGCCTTGTGGAACGAAGTCACCCATGGGCATGGCCTGTGCCTCCTTGCCACGATCGTATGGAGTCCGCCCCGGGACCGGGACGGCCATCGCACCCCAGCTAAAGCCACAGACGCAGAATCGCACAAGAGTGTCCCGTCGGCGCGGAAACCCCGTTGCGCCCGGGCCCCGCCCTCGCGGACGATCTGACCGTGAGTGCACGACTGCGTGGAATCGCGAAAGAGACCGAAGAGATCGTCCGGGCGGGCCGGTACGCCGCCCCGGGCGGCCGTGGCGTGCCGATCGGCGAGGCACTGGCGGCCGCCCTGGCGGGGACCGGGGTGTACGGCCCCGACCCGGTCGCCGTCACGCCGGACACCGACCGTACGACGGCCTTCGACGTCACGGGGGAGAGCAGCCTGGAGGCCGCGCGCAGACTGACCGGCGCGGGACCCGGCCCGGTCGCCGTGCTCAACTTCGCGTCCGCGCGCAACCCGGGCGGCGGCTATCTGAACGGCGCGCAGGCGCAGGAGGAGGCGCTGTGCCGCGCCTCCGCGCTGTACGCGACGCTCCGGCGCGCTCCCGAGTTCTACGCGCACCACCGGGCCGACCGCAGCCCCTTCTACTCCGACCGGGTCATCCACTCGCCCGGCGTACCGGTCTTCCGGGACGACCGCGGCGCGCTGCTCGCCGCGCCGTACACCGTGGGGTTCCTGACCTCGCCCGCGCCCAACGCGGGAGTGATCCGCAGCCGTGAGCCCGGCGAGGCGCACCGCATCCCGGCGGCGCTCGCGTCCCGCGCCGAACGGGTCCTGGAGACGGCCGCCGCGTGCGGCTACCGTCGGCTGGTGCTGGGGGCCTGGGGCTGCGGCGTGTTCATGAACGATCCCGCTGCCGTGGCGGGCGCGTTCCACGCGCACCTCACCGGGGGAGGCCGCTTCTCGGGCCACTTCGACGAGGTGGTCTTCGGGGTGCTGGACCGCATGCGCGAGGCGTCCGTACTGGGCGCCTTCCGCACGGCGTTCGCCGCGCAGACGGAGCCCGGCGCCCCGGCGTTCGCCGCGCAGACGGAGCCCGGCGCCCCGGCGTTCGCCGCACCGACGGAGCCCGGCGCCGCTCAGCTCCAGCCGTAGCGCTCCCGCAGGCGCTGTACGACCCGGTCGAAGCGCGGCCGGTCCAGGGCGCACGCCTCCCGGCGCATCCCGTCCTCGTGCACCCGCAGCACCCGGTCGAGATCGACCCACGACTCGCGCCCCATCGAGTCCCACGGACCCGATCCGATCGCCGCCCACTCGCGGTCGTGATCGTGCCGCTTGCTGGACAGCCGTACGGCGAGCAGCGTGCCGGCCGCCTCGCGGGCGACCACCAGCACCGGCCGGTCCTTGCCGCGGCCGTCGTTCTCCTCGAAGGGCACCCAGGTCCAGACGATCTCGCCCGGGTCGGGATCGCCGTCGCGGTCCGGTGCGTACGAGGTCCGTACCGGACCGATCGCCTCGGGGTCGGCCTCGGTGGTCGCAGCCGGGCCGCGACGGCCGGGCAGTTCGGTGATGCCGTCGGAAGAAGTCGTCACCCGGGTGAGGTTAGGGCCTGGACGGCCCAGTCCGCACAGCGGCTCCGGCAGCCGGGCCGCAGGCTCGCTCCATGGCCACACGCATCCTGAGCGTCCTCGTCGCGGTCGGCCTCATGGGCACGGCGGCGCAGTTTCCGGTCCCCGGCGGACCGGACCCCGAGCCCCTTCACGCCGCCGCGCCGCGTACCGTCTCCGCCTGGCTTCCGTACTGGGACCAGGACGGGGCGTACCGCGATGCCCTGAGCCACGCCGCGCAGCTGCACACCGTCAGCCCCTTCTGGTACCAGGCCGTCTCGGCCGGGCGCATCGACGGCCATCCGGGCGCGGGGGAGCGGCGCGTCGTCGACGGACTGCACGCCGCGGGCGTCAAGGTCGTGCCGACCGTGATGGAGACGATGAAGCCCGGCGCGCTGGGCGCAATCCTCACCAGTCCCACGCGCCGCGCGACTCACATCCGTACGCTCCTGAAAATCGCCGAGAGCCGGGACTACGACGGCCTCGACCTCGACTACGAGACCATCGCCGCGAGCGGCGACGACACGTACACCCAGGTGCGCGCCGGGTACGCGAAGCTGGTCGAAGGCGTCTGCCGGGAACTGCACGCGGTGGACAAGCAGTGCGTGGTCACCGTGTCGCCCAAGACGGCGTCCACCGGCCGGATCTGGGACTACACCGCCATCGGGCGCGCGGCCGACCGCATGCGCATCATGGCGTACGACCACCACTGGAAGGGCGGCAAGCCGGGCCCGCTGTCCACCCCGCAGTGGTACGACGAGATCCTGCGCGTCGCCACCGCGGAGGTCCCGGCCGACAAGATCGAGGTCGGGCTGCCGGCGTACGGCTGGGACTGGCCTGCCGACGGCAAGTCCTGGGCGAAGCACGTCACGTGGAAGGAAGCGGAGGCGCTGCGCCGCGCGAAGGGCGTGCCGTACACGCTCGACGTGGCGTCCCGGACACCGCACTTCGCCTACCAGGACGGCGAGCAGCGGCGCGAGGTCTGGTACCAGGACGCGCGCGGCGTCGCCGAACACCTGCCGGTGCTGCGCAAGTACGGCATCACCAACACCGCCTTGTGGGCGCTGAATTTCGAGGACCCGGACCTGTGGCCGGTGCTGGCGCGCGGATGAGGTGACATACGCACGGGCCGCCCCGCCCCCGTGGGGCGTCGCCCTGCCCGTACGTACGCGAAGGATCAGATCCAGCCGTCCAATGAGGTCATGAACGCATCAAAGTCGTCACGGTGGATCGTATGGCCCGCACCCTTGACCGTACGGACCTCGAAACCGCGCTCGGCCAGTACGGCGGCCTTCACCGCGTCGATCAGGAAGCTGGGGTCGGCGAGCTGCACCAACGAGGGTACGACGGGCTTCGCGGGCAGCAGATCGACGCCGGACAGCGCGGCCAGTCCGAGCGCCGACGCCTCGTCCCAGACCCGGAGGGTTTCCAGCTCGATGTCGATGTCCGCCGCCTCCCAGCGCGGATTCATCGCCGCTATCCGCTCCCGGGTCGCCGCCTTGAACTGCGCGAACATCTCAGGACCGAAGCCGTCCCCCGGCGCGGCCAGGTGCCACGCCGGGTCGGAGAAGACCGCGCGCTCCGGCCGCAGACGCTCCACGGCGAGCGACAGGGTGAGCCCGCCGAGGGAGTGGCCGATGGCCAGTTCGGCACCGGCCGGGAGGGTTTCGACGACGTCGTCGGCGAAGATCTCCGGCGTGTACTCGCCGCGTTCGCTTGCACCGTGCCCGCGCAGGTCGACGGCGATGACCCGGTAACCCTTGTCGGCGAGCGCCGGACCGACCCGCCGCCAGGTGCGGTGGTCGGCCATGATGCCGTGGATCAGGAGTGCGAGGCGGTCGCCCTCGCCCCAGGTCTGGGTGTGAAGCTGCACGGTGGTGCCTTTCTGGTCGGTCGTACGGGCAGGGGGTTCAGCGCACGGAGCGGATCGGGCGTACGGCGAGCGCGCCCAGCACCGCGAGCGCCGCCGCGAAGAGGAAGAGGGTGGTGTAGCCGCCGAGGCCGACGATCACCGAGGCGATGAACGGGGCGACGATCTGCGGTCCCGCGTTGGCGATGTTGAGTACGCCCATGTCCCGGGCGGCGTCCTCGGCCTTGGGCAGGACCATCGTCACGAGTGCGGTGTCCACGGCCATGTAGCAGCCGAAGGCGAGGCCGTTGACGATGGCGAAGGCGAGCATCGCGGTCCAGCTCGTCGACACCGCGGGGATGACCAGGGCGACGGCCGACAGCGTGGCCGAAGCGCCGACGAACAGTTTGCGCCGGTCGAAGCGGTCCGACAGATATCCGCCGAGGACCGTCGAGACGATCATGGCCACGCTGGTGACCGGCATCAGGACCGCCACCGCTTCCTCGGGCTTCAGTCCGGCGGGCAGGACGGTGTGGTCCTTGATGATGTAGAGGAGGAAGCCGTTGACGGCGAAGTATCCGAGGACCAGCAGGGCGCGGCCGATGAAGGCCCAGCGGAAGTCGTGCGACTTCAAGGCCCCGGCGAACGCGGCCAGTTGTTCCCGTACCGGCAACGACTGCCGTACCGGCATCCGCTGTTCACGGGCGCAGGTGGTGAACAGCACGGCCGAGGCGGCGACCAGCGCGCCGAAGATGAGGTAGCCGGTGCGGTAGTCGTCGGAGAACGCGGCGCCGATGAGCGCGCCGAGGGTACTGCCGAAGGGCAGCCCGAGGCCCACGGCGGCGGAGGCCTTGCCGCGCGCGGTCATCGGGACGCGGTCGGGGACCACGGATGTGATGGCGGCCTGGTAGACGTTCATCACGGCCTGACCGAGACACCACGCGATGGTGATCATCAGGACCGTGTGCACGCTGCCGAGCAGGAACATCGCGGGGACGGCGAGCAGGCCGCCGCCGAGTATCCAGGGGTTGCGGCGTCCGGAGCGGTCGGAGAGGGCGCCGGCCACCGGGTTGAAGACGGTCGCGAAGATCGCGGAGACACCGGCCACCAGGCCGAGATTGGCGACCTTGTCCGCCGGGTCGACGTCCTCGACCTGGAGGGCGAGGAGTATGCCGCCGACGCCGATGTACAGCGTGTACATGGCGGTGTTGCCGACCAGAAGCAGAGGCAGCAGTCCGCGGCTCGGGCGGGGCGAGGGGACGGGGCCGTCGGCCTCGGTGGTGCCGGCGCCGGGGGTGCCGGGCGGGGAAAGGGCCACGCTGCCCTCCATGAGGAGTGTCAGAGGAGACGAACGGATGGAGGGTGGGAGTGAGAAGTGTTGACACGTGTCACCGACGTGTCAGCATTGTGTAGCACCCAAAACCGGCCATCCGCCAGACCCTGCTGCATACCGATCTGGAAAGATGCCGAAGGCGATGAGCCAGACACCGAAGCAGTCCGCCGCCAATCCCGCCGCCAACCCCGTCCCGACCAGCACAGATGTGGCCCGCCTGGCCGGAGTCTCGCGCGCCACGGTTTCGTACGTACTGAACAACACCTCGGCGGTGAGGATCAGCGAACCGACCCGCCGGAGGGTGCGGGAGGCCGCCGAGGAGCTCGGTTACGTGCCCCACGCGGCCGCGCGCAGCCTGCGGGCCGGGCACAGCCGCATGGTGCTGCTTCCGACGGCGCACGTACCCGTCGGCCCCCTCTACGGCCGGTTCTTCAACGAGGTCGAGTGGGCCCTGCGGGCGCTGGACTACACGGTCGTGCAGTACGGCAGCCTGGGCCTGGGCGCAGACGAGGCGGCTCGCGCCTGGGCGGAACTGCGGCCGGTGGCGGTCCTCTCCCTCGGCGAGATCGCGCTCAGCCCGCACGGGGTGCAGGTCCTGAAGCGCTCGGGCGCCAAGGCGGTCATCACCCTCGGCCCGCAGCGAGTGGAGGGCGCGCACGCGCTGGTCATGGACCAGCGGGCGATCGGCAGCGCGGCTGCGGCGCACCTGCTGGAGCGGGGCCGGCGCGCGATCGGCGTGGTCGTGCCGGCCGAACCGGGGCTGGACCTGTTCTCCAAGCCGCGCCTGGCGGGCGTACGCAAGGTGGTGGCGGCTGGGGAGCCCGGTGCCCGGGTCGAGCCGCTGACGATGGCGTACGACGAGGCATCCGCTGCCGCACTCGCCGGGCGCTGGCGCGATCTCGGTCTCGACTCGGTCTACGCGTACAACGACGAGTACGCACAGCTGCTGATGCGGGCGCTTCAGGACGCGGGTGTCGACGTACCGGGGGAGTGTGCGGTGGTCGGCGCGGACGACTTGCTGCTGGGGAAGCTGCTGCGGCCGCGGCTGAGTACCGTGCACATCGAACTGCCGACGGGGCGGGAGATAGCGGAGCTGGTCGACCGGGTGGTTCGCGACCCGGACGGCGAGGTCGAGCGCCACGACTTGATGGCGGCACACCCCGTCCCCCGAGAGTCCAGCTGACCGCCCGGCGGGGGCCTTCCCCTACCCACCCCTCCCCGAGCCGGGGCGCTGCCCCAGCCTCCGCTCCTCACCCGCCACCCACCGCCCGGGCGGGGGAGGGTCAGCGCCGCAGGCCCCCGCACCCGCACCCGGCACCCCACCCGATCCCCCGTCACACCGACCGCGACCGCCCCGCCGCCCCCAGCGCCCGCAGATCCGCCTCGATCAGCGCCGCCGCGTCCCGCAGCGCCGGCAGCAGCGCCTCCCGCGTCTCGCCCGGAGTCGCACCGCCCCCCGCATGCCGGGCCACGTTCACCGCGGCCACCACACGGCCGTGCCCGTCCCGCACCGGTACGGCCAGCGAGCGCAGGCCCTCCTCCAACTCCTCGTCCACCAGGGCGAATCCATCCGCCGCCGCCCGCTCGACGATCCGGCCGAGCTCGGCCGGCGAGGTCACGGTACGCCGGGTCAGCGCCGGCAGTACCTCCGGCAGCGGCGGACGCTCGCCCAGCGCCAGGCCCGCCAGCAGCACCCGGCCCATGGACGTGGCGTACGCCGGAAAACGCGTACCCACCGTGATGTTGACGCTCATGATGCGCACCGTGGGGACGCGCGCCACGTACCGGATGTCCGTGCCGTCGAGCACCGCCAGCGACGCCGACTCGTGCACGCGCCGTACCAGCGCCACCAGATGCGGCTGAGCGATCTCCGCGAGCCCCAGCTCCGACAGCCGCGCGCAGCCGAGTTCGAGCACGCGCGGCAGCAGCCGCCACCGGCGCCCGTCCGAGGCGATGTACCCCAGCTGCTCCAGCGTGAGCAGCGAGCGCCGCGCCGTCGCCCTGGCCAGCCCGGTCGACTCGGCGACCGCCGTCAGCGCCATTCCGTCGCCCCGGTCGGCGCCGAGTGAGCCGAGGACGGCCAGCCCGCGCGCCAGCGACTGGAGGAAGCCCGGCCCCAGTTCACGCTTCGCCTCCAGCGAGGTGTCCCGTACGGGCGCGGCCTCCGGCGCCGGGCGTGGCGCCGCCAGCGCTGCCTCCAACTCGCCCCGTACCGCGAGCAGTCCGGGCAGTACGGTCTCCCGCAGCGACTCCAGCGTGTGCCGGCTGGTGTGGCTGACCACGCTCACCGCGCACACCGCCCGCCCCGCCCCGTCGCGCACTGGCACGGCGACCGCCACCAGACCCGGCTCGATCAGCTGGTCGTCGCCCGCCCAGCCGTCCTGGCCCGCCCTCGCCGCCCGCTGCTCGAAGTCCTCCCGGCCCCGCGACCCGCCCGGCGGCGGCACCGCCGCGAAACCCGCGTCCACCGGATCCGCGTCCCGCCGCCCACGCCACGCCCGCCATCCGTCCGCGTCCCACTCCGCCGCGAACAGCGCGCCCGGCGCGCACCGCTCCGCCGGAAGCAGATCGCCGATCCGGAAGGCCAGCGACATGGTGCGCTGCCGCGTCGTCTGGAGCACGAACCGCACCCCCGCCACCCCGTCGTCCGGCACCGCCACCGACACCGACTCGTCGAACTCGTCCGCGAGCCGCTCCGCCGCCGGCCCGAGCGCCGCCGGAATCCCGCATGCCGTGAGGTACGCGCCGGGAAGCTCCATCAGCCGGGGCGCGAGCGCGACCTCCCGCCCGTCGCTGCGCGCCAGGCCGAGCCGGTCGAGGGTGGACACCACCCGGTCGACCGTGGAGCGGGCGAGGCCGGTCGAGCGTACGAGATCGCTGTGCCGCACCTGGTTCTCCGCGCCCGGCGCGGACAGGGCGCGCAGTACGGTCAGGCCGCGCTCCAGAGGGCCGACCGGGTCGACCGGGTCGGCGGATTCGTCGCGCGGCATGGGATTCCTCCTGGCAGGCCGTTGACACCGGACGGCGCTCGGCAGAGACTCGGGGGCGAAGCCAGATGTGAACGATAGTTCATTCTGCGAACAACGGCCAGCAGCCAGCGAGCACCACCCACCACTCCGGGAGAGACCCGATGAGCATCCGCGACGTCTACATCGTCGACGCCGTCCGCACCCCGATCGGCAAGTTCGGAGGTGCCCTCTCCTCCGTACGCCCCGACGACCTCGCCGCACACGTCGTCAAGTCGCTGGTCGCCCGTACGCCCGACCTCGACCCGGCGAGGATCGACGACGTCTACTTCGGCGACGCCAACGGCGCCGGTGAGGACAACAGGGACGTCGCCCGCATGGCCGTGCTGCTCGCCGGACTCCCCGTCTCCGTCCCCGGTGTCACCGTCAACCGGCTCTGCGGCTCCGGCCTGGAGGCCGTCATCCAGGCCGCCCGCGCCGTGGCGGTCGGCGACGCCTCCGTCGCCGTCGCCGGCGGCGTGGAGTCGATGTCCCGCGCCCCCTGGGTGCTCCAGAAGCCCGAGCGTGCCTTCCCCGCCGGCCACCAGGAGCTGCACTCGACCACCCTCGGCTGGCGCATGACCAACCCGCGGATGCCCGACGAGTGGACCGTCCCGCTCGGCGAGGGTGCGGAGCTCATCGCGGACAAGCACGGCATCACCCGCGAGCAGCAGGACGCCTTCGCCCTCGCCAGCCACCAGAAGGCGGCGAAGGCGTGGTCGGACGGCCTGTACGACGGCGAGGTCGTCCCGTACGACGGCGTGGACCTCACCCGCGACGAGTGCATCCGCGAAGGCTCCACCATGGAGGCCCTGGCCAAGCTGAAGCCCGTCTTCCGCAAGACCGGCAGCGTCACGGCCGGCAACGCCTCGCCGCTCAACGACGGCGCCGCCGCGCTCCTGATCGTCGACGAGGAGGGCCTGCGCGCCACCGGCCGTGAGCCGCTCGCCCGCATCCGCACCTCCGCCGTCACCGGCATCGAGCCGCAGCTCTTCGGCCTCGGCCCGGTCGAGGCGGTCCAGCGCGCACTCGCCAAGTCGGGCAAGTCCTTCGCCGACCTCACCACCTTCGAGCTGAACGAGGCCTTCGCCGCCCAGTCGCTCGGCTGCCTCGCCGAATGGCCGGACCTGGACCCCTCCGTCGTCAACCCGCGCGGCGGCGCCATCGCCATCGGGCATCCGCTCGGCGCCTCCGGCGCCCGCCTCGCCGGGTCCGTCGCCCACCAGCTCGCCGCCGCCGGCTCCGGCACGGGCCTCGCCGCCCTGTGCATCGGTGTCGGCCAGGGCCTCGCACTCGTACTGGAGCGCTGACCCGATGCGTACCACGGTAGGAATCATCGGAGCCGGCCCCGCCGGCCTCCTCCTCGCCCGGCTGCTGCACAACGCCGGCATCGACTGCGTCGTACTGGAGAACAGGACCCGCGACTACGTCGAACAGCGCCAGCGCGCCGGAATCCTCGAACAGGGCACGGTCGACGCGCTGCGCGTCTGCGGTGCGGGCGCCCGCATGGACGCCGAAGGGCTCGTGCACCACGGCATAGAGCTCCGCTTCGACCGGCGGAGCCACCGCATCGGCTTCCCCGAGCTGACCGGTGGACGGTCGGTGATGGTGTACGCGCAGACCGAGGTCGTCAAGGACCTCGTCGCACTCCAACTGGCCGAAGGCCCGCCCCTCTTCTTCGAGGCGCAGGCCCTCGCCGTCGAGAAGCCGGAATCCGACAACCCGGTCGTCCGTTTCACCCACGAAGGCCGCGAGCAGACCCTCGACTGCGACTACGTGGTCGGATGCGACGGCTTCCACGGCATCGCGCGCGCCGCCGTCCCGGACGAGATCCGGCGTACGTACGAGCGCACGTACCCCTACTCCTGGCTCGGCATCCTCGCCGATGTCCCGCCGTCCTGCGACGAGTTGATCTACGCACGCGGCGAGGACGGCTTCGCCCTCCACAGCATGCGCTCGCCCAGCGTCTCGCGCCTCTACCTCCAGGTCCCCAACGGCACCGACCCCGCCGACTGGTCCGACGACCGGATCTGGGACGAGCTGGACCGGCGCTTCGCGGTCGACGGCGACTGGAGCCTGGCCCGCGGCCCGATCACCTCCAAGTCGGTTACGCCGATGCGCAGTTACGTCACCGAGCCGATGCGCTACGGTCGGGTCTTCCTGGCCGGGGACGCGGCGCACATCGTGCCGCCCACCGGCGCGAAGGGGCTCAACCTGGCGGTGTCGGACGTACGGACCCTGGCCCGCGCCTTCGAGTACCACCACCGCACTGGATCGGACGAACTCCTCGACTCCTACTCGGACGTGTGTCTGCGGCGGGTGTGGCAGGCCACCCGTTTCTCGTACGACATGACTACGATGTTGCACAGTCAACCAAGCGAGAGCGTGTTCGACACCCGAGTGCATCTCGCAAGGCTGCACCGTCTCGCGTCCTCCCGGCCCGCCGCCGCCGAACTGGCCGAGAACTACACGGGACTTCCTCTCGACTGAGCCACCTCACGACCGAGTGACTGGAGATCCGCATGCCCCTGCTCGACCCCAAGACCTGGCAGCCCGTCCGGCTCTCGGGTGGTGAGTCGGACGTCGTCGAGCCCGCCACGGGCGAAACGCTCGGCCGCGTCACGCTCGCCACCACCGACGACGTCGGCACGGCCGCCCGGACCGCCGGGGTCGTGCAGCCGGCCTGGGCCCGTACGCCCCACTTCGTACGGGCCGCCGTGCTCCGCCGCGCCGGTGACCTCTTCGCCACGCACGCCGACGAGCTGCGGGAATGGCTCGTACGGGAATCCGGGTCCATACCCGGCAAGGCCGACTTCGAGCTCCACGTCGCCGCCCAGGAGTGCTACGAGGCCGCCGCGCTCGCCTCCCGCCCCGCCGGACAGGTGCTGCCGAGCGAAGCGCCCCGGCTGTCGTACACGCGACGGGTGCCGGTCGGAGTGGTCGGCGTCATCGCACCGTTCAACGCGCCGCTGATCCTCTCCATTCGCTCGGTCGCCCCCGCTCTCGCGCTCGGCAACGGCGTACTGCTGAAGCCCGATCCCCGCACCGCCGTCTGCGGCGGTATCTCGCTGGCCGCCGTGTTCGCCGAGGCGGGGCTGCCGGAGGGGCTGCTGCACGTCCTGCCGGGCGGAGCCGACGCCGGGCAGGCGCTCGTCGCGGACCCGGACGTGCCGGTCGTCTCCTTCACCGGGTCCACGGCGGCGGGTCGCGCGGTCGGCGAGGCGGCTGGCCGCGGACTCAAGCGCGCACACCTCGAACTGGGCGGCAACTCCGCCCTTGTCGTACTGGAGGACGCCGACCTCGAAGGCGCCGTCGCCCAGGCGTCCTGGGGCTCCTTCTTCCACCAGGGCCAGATCTGCATGACCACGGGCCGCCACCTCGTCCACGCCTCGCTCTACGAGGAGTACGTCGAACGGCTCGCGGCCAAGGCGGAATCCCTGGCCGTCGGCGACCCGCACCGTGAGAAGGTGCACCTCGGCCCGATCATCGACCAGGGTCAACTCGCCAAAATCCACGGCCTGGTGGAGGCCAGCACGGCGAGCGGCGCGAAGCTCGCGGCAGGCGGCACGCACCGCGACCTCTTCTACCGGCCGACGGTGCTCGCGGGCGTCGAGGACGACACACCGGCGTACGCCGAGGAGGTGTTCGGGCCGGTCGCGCCGGTCCGCTCCTTCGCCACCCTGGAGGAGGCGGCGGCGCTGGCGTCCGCGAGCCCGTACGGGCTGTCCCTGGGCATCGTCACCCGCGACACCGCGCTCGGGGTGCGGCTCGCGGACCGCATCCCCACCGGCATCGTCCACATCAACGACCAGACGGTGAACGACGAGGCGGTCGCGCCCTTCGGCGGAGTCGCGGCCTCCGGTACGGGCGCGCGCTTCGGCGGCGAGGCGAACCTGGAGGCCTTCACCGAAACGCGCTGGACGACGATACGCCGCGAACCGGCGGACCACCCCTTCTAGAGCGCCACGATACGAGTGCCGAGAGGGCCCCTTGAATCCGTTGCGAACGGCGGGGCCCTCTCGGCACACTGATCTTCCTAGCCCGCTTCCTGCGTGTCCTGCGAGGCCTTGGCCTCCTCGACGGACTTGCGGACCTCGTCCATGTCGAGCTTGCGGGCCTGCCCGATGACGTCCTCGAGCGCGGCCTCGGGCAGCGCGCCGGGCTGGGCGAACACCGCCACGTTCTCGCGCACGATCATCAGCGTCGGAATCGAACGGATCTCGAAGGCCGCGGCCAGCTCCTGCTGGGCCTCGGTGTCGACCTTGGCGAAGACAAGGTCGTCGTGACGCTCGGACGCGCTCTCGAAGACGGGTGCGAACTGCCGGCAGGGACCGCACCAGGAAGCCCAAAAATCAATCAGGATGAAGTCGTTGTCCGACACAACCTGATCGAAATTTTCTTGGTGAGCTCGACGGTGGACATGGGGTGCTCCTCTTCCTGGCATGGCGGGCGAAGCCTCCCGCACAACGGCATGCGGGCTCGCGATATTCCGCCTGCCCGGCTGGCCACGGCGCACACCCCCGACCAGACTGCCCGTATGACGAATGCGGCGGAGTACGACGTTGTAGTGGTCGGAGCCGGGCCCGTGGGCGAGAACGTGGCGGACCGCGCCAGGGCGGCCGGGCTGAGCACGGCGGTGGTGGAGAACGAGCTGATCGGCGGCGAGTGCTCCTACTGGGCGTGCATCCCCAGCAAGGCACTGCTGCGTCCGGTGACCGCGCGGGCGGACGCGCGCCGGGTCCCCGGACTGCGCCAGTCGGTGCGGGGCCCGCTCGACGCGGCCGAGGTGTTCGCGCACCGCGACTACTACGCGTCGAACTGGAAGGACGACGGCCAGGTGAGCTGGCTGGAGTCGATCGGCGCGGACATCCACCGGGGCAGGGGCCGGCTCGCGGGCCCCAGGCAGGTCGTCGTCGAGGCCCCCTCCGGCGAGCGCCGTACCCTCACGGCCCGGCACGCGGTGGCGGTGTGCACCGGCAGCCGTGCGGCCGTCCCTGACCTGCCCGGAGTCGCCAGGGCGAACCCGTGGACCAGCCGTGAGGCGACCAGCGCGGGCAAGGCGCCCGACCGGCTGGTGGTCGTCGGCGGGGGAGTGGCCGCCGTGGAGATGGCCACGGCCTGGCAGGCGCTCGGCTCCCGGGTCACCGTGCTCGTACGCGGAAAGGGCCTGCTCGGGAAGATGGAGCCCTTCGCGGGCGAGCTGATCGCCGAGGCCCTCAAGGAAGCCGGCGCCACCGTGCGTGCGGAATCCTCCGTCACCGCCGTGGAGCGCGAGGGCGGCAGCGGCCCGGTCGCTGTCGTCCTCGACGGCGGTGAACGGATCGAGGCCGACGAGGTCCTCTTCGCCACCGGCCGGGCCCCGCGCACCGACGACATCGGCCTGGACACGGTCGGCCTGAAGCCGGGCACATGGCTGGACGTCGACGAGACCTGCCGCGTCGAGGGCAGCGACTGGCTCTACGCGGTGGGCGACGTCAACCACCGGGCGCTGATGACCCACGAGGGCAAGTACCAGGCACGCATCGCGGCCGCCGCGATCGCCGCCAGGGCCCGGGGCGAAGCCCTGGACACCGCCCGCTGGGGCGCCCACTCCGCCACGGCCGACCACGCCGCCGTACCCCAGGTGGTCTTCACCGACCCCGAGGCGGCGGCGGTCGGCCTCACCCTCGCGCAGGCCCAGGCGGCCGGGCGCCGGGTGCGGGCGGTCGACTACGACATGGCATCGGTCTCGGGCGCCGGTCTGTACGCCGACGGCTACCGGGGACGCGCCCGCATGGTCGTCGACCTGGACCGCGAGACCGTACTCGGCGCCACCTTCGTGGGCCCGGGCGTGGCCGAACTGCTGCACTCGGCCACGGTGGCGGTGGCGGGCGAGGTCCCCATCCACCGCCTGTGGCACGCGGTCCCGGCGTTCCCGACGATCAGCGAGGTATGGCTGCGTCTCCTGGAGACGTACCGCGACTGATTCAGCGACAAGCCACCGACACGGAAAACAGGACGATTGGGAAGCCGGGTCGGGATGGCAAGGTGCAGGAGCCGCAGTTGCGACATGACTGCGGCCGGCGCGGCGATGGTCGGGCCGTGGCACGGAACAAAGGAACGAACTGATGGCAACAGGCACTGTGAAGTGGTTCAACGCGGACAAGGGCTTCGGGTTCATCGAGCAGGACGGGGGCGGCCCTGACGTGTTCGTCCACTTCTCCGCCATCGAGAGCACGGGCTTCAAGGAGCTCCACGAGGGCGACAAGGTCTCGTTCGACGTCACCCAGGGACCCAAGGGGCCGCAGGCGGAGCATGTCACCGTCGCGGGTTAGGACCCTTGCGGACTGCCCGGCCCCGCGGACTGACCCGCCGGGGCCGGGCACCCGTTTCTTCGCTCTGCCCGCCGCTGAAATTGCGTTGCCGGGTGCCCGGTCCGCTGCGAGGCTTCCGGTCATGCACGAGACCGCAACGAGCAGTTCACACGGCGTCGCTTCCCTCTTCTCCCGGGGGCGGCTTACGGCGATCCCGCGCAAGGTGGCCCGCCGCGAGCAGTTGCTCGTACACCTCGCACAGACGCTCTTCGAGCCGGACCGCGCCTACAGCGAGCGCGAGGTCAACGAGGCGCTGCTCACGGTGCACGAAGACTGCTCGGCGCTACGCCGCTACCTGGTCGTGGCGGGCCTGCTGACCCGCCCCAGGGACGGCAGCAGCTACCGGCGGCCCCGATAGCGGGCGGCGCGCCACACGACGGCCGCCCGGATCAGGCCCGTACGAAGGTCAGGTCTGAGGTGCGGGCTTGAGGACGGCGAAAGTCGCGCCGAAGGCGTCGGCGAGCCAGGCGATCCTGCCGACGTCCGGGACGTCCGCGGCGGGCATGACGACAGATCCGCCGTTCCCCTGGACCCGGGCGACCATCGCGTCCGTGTCCTCCACCGCGAAGTACGGAACCCAGCGCGACTCCTCAGCGGCACTATGGAGCGGGGCCACACCGCCGAACGAGGCGTCCTGCTGGTCGCCCTCGGCGGTGGAGAGCACCGTGTACGTCATGCCCGGCGCCTGCATCTCCTGCGAACGCCAGCCGAACAGTGAGCCGTAGAAGCGCAGGGCGGCCGCCGGATCGCCGATGTGCAGCTCGGCCCAGCACAGGGTGTTGTTGTCGGACGTCTTCTCCAGCCCCTTGACGGCGGTCGGCTGCCATACGGCGAACTCCGCGCCACCCGGGTCGGTGAGACAGGCCATCCGCCCGGAGTTCATGACGTCGAACGCTGCGACGCGAACGGTCCCGCCGCCCTGCTCGGTCGCCTTGACCATGGCATCGGCGTCGGGCGTCTGGAAGTACACCGTCCAGGCCGAACTGGCCCCCTCCTCCGTCAGCGGCCCGAGGGCGGCGACCGTCTTCCCGCCCTGCTGGAAGAAGCCGTATCCGCCCGCCTCGGGGCCCGCCGACAGGAAGTCCCAGCCGAAGACACTGCCGTAGAACGCGGCGGCTGCCGAGGTGTCGGGACTGCCGAGGTCGAGCCAGTTGGGGGACCCGGTGACGAAGTCGGTGCTGAGCATGGTGGTACGCCCTGCCTCTCTGGAGGTTTCCCGCGGGGGTGGCCGACGGAGCACCTGACACCCTTGCCGATCGCCTCCGTGGGGGCGTCGGCCATCGCAGGCACGGAGGCCCGGTTTCATCCTCATGGACCAGCGTCACCGGCCGGTCAGTGCTGGTGGCCGGGGGTCTCCTGCTCGTGTGCGCCGTCGGCCGACTCGGCGGCGTCGGCCGTCTTGCCGGTTGTGACGGTGAAGGCGGCGGTGCGGACCTTGCCGTCGTGCTGGAAGTCGAGGAAGAGCCGGTACGTTCCGGAGCTGGGGGCGGTGGCGGTGAAGGAGACCTCCGGGCCCGGCTCGGTGGTGCCGTCGTCGGGTTCGCCGTTGGGGTGGACGTGGAGGTAGGCGAGGTCGCCGGAGCGCAGGGCGACGAGGTGGCCGTACGCGCCGAGGTAGGGCTGGAGGTCGGTGACCGGCTTGCCGTCCTTCGTGACGTTCAGCTGGAGTTCACCGCTCTTTCCGGGGCGCAGTGCGCCGGTGAGGGTGACTTTGTATCCGTCGGTCCTGGCGGTGGTGGCAGGTGCGGGGAGGTCGGCGGGTGCGTACTTTCCGGCGACGGCGAGGTCGGCGCCGAGAGTGAGGGCCCTGGCTCCCTTCTTGGCGGGCTTGAAGTCGGCGAAGGCCCGGTAGCCGCCTGCTGCGGGAAGGTCGGCGGTGGTGGTCCAGGTGCCGTCGGCGGCGCGGGTGGGGTGGAGGTGGCGGTAGGTGGTGAGGTCGCGTGAGGCGACGATGAAGTGCAGTTCCTTGCCGTGTTCGCGTTCGTAGGCGGTGACGTTGCGGCCGTCCTCGTCCTGGATGGTGAAGCGGAGCTTCGTACGGTCGCCGGCGGTGACGCGGGGGGTTTCGAGGGCGAGGGTGTAGCCGCCTTCCGAGATCTGCAGACCGCCGGCAGCGGGTGACGCGGCGTCGTGCCCGTCGTGTCCGCCTGCGGCGGTCTCCTTCTCCTTCTCCTTCTCCTTCCCCTGTCCGTCGTGTCCTGCGGGCTGTTCGTCGGCGGCGACGACGGGGCCGACTCCCTTGCCGGCGCCGTAGGCCGTGCCGAAGGTCGCGGCGACCGCTGCGGCGAAGGCGGTGATCTTCAGTCCGGTGTTCATGACGCTCCCCTGGAGGTATGAGCCGCTGCTGAAGGAGCGGCCGATGTACTTCAAACATACCCCTGGGGGGTATAAAGTCAAGCCCGGAAGAGGCGCACCCGGCCCCTTCTGTCACCCCTCGTCGAGCAGTGGTCCGAAGGTCTCCCGCCCGAGCGCCTCCGCCTGCGCGGGGCCGAGGACCTGGCCCTGCGCCTCGGGGTGTCCGGCCGCCCAACCCAGCGCCGACGCCCTGTCCGTGAAGAAGTTCAAGGAGGAGCAGCAGGCGTCCACGGCAGGCCCCGCGCACGCGCCGGTGGATACGAGGACCACTGCGGACGCGGGTTCCCACACGGCCGTGCCGTCGCGGAAGGCGACCGTGATCTCGCGCCCGTTGTGCGGGTCGGCCGAGCGGATCTCGATGTCGCGGCCGAGCATCGGTGCGATGCCCAGCGCGTCGATCGCGCACATCGCCCACACCTGCGGACCGCCCGAGATCTTTACGCGGTGCGCGGTGGCCACGGGCGAGAAGGGGTACGCCGCGCGGAGCCGGCCGTCCGCGCCCAGCTGCAGATAGTCGTCGGCGGAGAGCCGGGCCAGCACCTCGGCCGGCGAAAGCCCGAAAGGCGCGGCCGCTTGGGTGAGTTCGTCGTCGGTGGGCGGTTGCCCACGGGTGGCGAAGGCGAGCAGTACCGCCTGCTGCACGGCGCGCTGCCCGCCCTCGACGGGTGCCCGCCGCCCGCGCCCGCCTCGACCGAGCACGTCGGCGGCGAAGCCCTCGCCGACGGCCGCGCGCAGGCGCTCGACGGAGGGCAGTGCGCCGACCGCGTCGTGTTCCGGCCCGTACAGCCGGCACGACAGGCTCGCGGCCTCTCCCTCCCGCACGAAGGGATCGACGCCATTGACCAGCAGGGTCGGCGATCCGTGCATGCCGAGCCGCACCGCCTCGCTCTCCCGGCTCACCTCACGCCATGCCACGTGTACGTCGTCCCGGCCGGCCAGTACCTCGGCCAGCCGCTCGCGCAGTACCTCCACCATGGGGCACTCGGGCACCGCCAGCACCGTCAGTTCCATGACTGCCTCCTCCTCGGTCCGTACGGGCGACGCTAGACCTTCCAGTGCGGTGGAAGGTCAAGGGCGTACGGTGAAGGCATGCGCATCGGAACCCTCGCAGCCGAAGCCGGCGTGAGCACCAAGGCCATCCGCTTCTACGAGGAGGCGGGACTGCTACCCGCGCCGCCGCGTACCCCCGGCGGGTACCGCGACTATCCGCCGGGGGCCGCCGACCGGCTGAACTTCATCCGCAACGCCCAGGCCGCCGGGCTCACGCTCGCCGAGATCCGTGACGTGCTGGGCATCAGAGACGGCGGACAGGCGCCGTGCGAGCACGTCGGCGTGCTGATCTCGCAGCACCTGCGCCAGGTCGAGGAGCGCATCGCCGAACTCACGCGCGCCAGGTCCGCGCTGCTCGACCTGAAGGCGGCGGCCGACGCGACCGACCCCGCCACCTGCCCCGACGGACCGATCTGCCGCATCCTGAACGCCACCGGCTGACCGAGGCCGTCGCCGGTGTTGTGCCGGATGCCGTTCTCCACCACGTTCTGTACGAGGCGTTCGAGCAGCAGGGCGTCGCCCGTGGTGACCGCCTCGAGCGTCTCCTCGTAGACGGTGACGGTCGACCGGCCGGCGCTCAGTGATCTCGTTACCCGCAGTCGCCAGGAGCAGCAGCCCGTTGATCAGCGCGACCCGCACCGACCTGCGCTCCACGATCACCATGGTCATCTCGGTCCTGGAACGCCGGGCCGAGATCGGCCTGCGCCGGTCCCTCGGCGCCACCCGGGGCCAGATCCACACCCAGTTCCTCGCCGAGTCGCTGCTGCCATCCGGCTTGGCCGGCCTCTACCCGGCCGTCCGCGCCTCGCGCCTCTCCCCGACGGAGGCGCTCGCGACACCGTAGGCGGGTGTGGGCGGCGGGGGAGGAGGGCCGCCCCGCTCAGGCGGTGCGGTGGCGGCGGCCCGGGTCCTGGTCGTCGTCACGGTCCCGGTCCGGGTCGTGACCGGGCCGCGGGCGCGGTACGAGCGCCGGGGCGACGTTGCCGAGGACCGTGTCCCGGTCGACCACGACGCGGGCCACGTCGTCCCGGCTGGGCACCTCGTACATCACATTGAGCAGCAGCTCTTCGAGGATCGTGCGCGCCGCCCGGGCGCCGGTACGCCGCAGCAGCGCCTGGTCGGCGATCGCGCCGAGCGCGTCCTCGGTGAACTCCAGCTCCACGCCGTCGAGTTCGAACAGCCGCTGGTACTGCTGGACCAGCGCGTTGCGCGGCTCGGTCAGGATCCGTACCAACGCCGCCCGGTCGAGCGGCCGTACTGCCGACATCATCGGGAGCCGGCCGACGATCTCCGGGATCAGCCCGAACTTCAGCAGGTCCTGAGGCATGACACGGGCGAAGGAGCCCTGTTCGTCCCGGTCCTCCTGGCTCATCGGGGCCGTCGCACCGAACCCGATCCCCCGGTGGCCGACCCGTTGCTCGATGATCTGCTCCAGACCGGCGAAGGCTCCGCCGACGATGAAGAGCACGTTGCTCGTGTCGAAGGGGATGGACGCCTGCTGCGGATGCTTGCGGCCGCCCTGCGGAGGCACACTCGCGGTCGTGCCCTCCAGGATCTTCAGGAGCGCCTGCTGTACGCCTTCGCCGCTCACGTCCCGCGTGATCGACGGGTTCTCGCTCTTCCGGGCGATCTTGTCGATCTCATCGATGTAGATGATCCCGGTCTCGGCCTTCTTTACGTCGAAGTCTGCGGCCTGGAGCAGCTTTTGGAGGATGTTCTCGACGTCCTCGCCGACGTATCCGGCCTCCGTCAGAGCTGTCGCGTCCGCGATCGCGAACGGTACGTCGAGCATCCGGGCGAGGGTCTGGACGAGGTACGTCTTGCCGCAGCCGGTGGGGCCGAGCAACAGCACGTTGGACTTGCCGAGTTCGACCTCCTCCTCCTCCTGCCGGCCGGCCGCCGGGCCGATCCGCTTGTAGTGGTTGTAGACCGCCACCGCGAGCGCCTTCTTCGCGCCGTCCTGCCCGATGACGTACTCGTCGAGAAAGGCGTGGATCTCCCGGGGCGTCGGCAGCTTCTGCGGCCCGTCCCCACCCGGCCCGTCCGGTTCCTCCGCGATGAGTTCGTTGCACAGGCCGACGCATTCGTCGCAGATGCAGATGCCGCCGGGGCCCGCGATGAGCTTCTTGACCTGCTTCTGGCTCTTCCCGCAGAACGTGCACTTCAGCAGGTCGCCGCTGTCACCGATACGTCCCACTCGGAAAGGTCCTCACTACGCTTTGAATGTTCAAACCATATGACGTCACCATCTGGATGCCGAGGGTATCTTGAACCGACACGGACAGCAACGCGCAGGCAAGTGAGGACCATGGGCCGGCTCAGCAGGGCGGAGCTGCAGGAGCACAACCGCGCCAGGGTGCTCGCCGCGGCCAGGAACGAGTTCACCGAGCGCGGTTTTCCCGGCGCGAAAGTGGACGCCATCGCCGAGCGCGCCGGGCTGACGCGCGGCGCCGTGTACTCCAACTTCCCCGGCAAGCGGGCTCTGTACTTCGCCGTACTGGCCGACCTCGCGGAGCGCCGGCCCGAGCCGTCGCACTGTGAACCGGGCAGCACCGCCCCCGAGGCACTCGGCGCGCTCGCCCGTGCCTGGGTCGGCGAACTGCCGCTCGTCGGCGCCGACACCGGTGACCTGCACGGATCACCGCGCCTGGGCCGGCACCTGATGTCGGAGGTCCTCACCGAGGAGCGGATCCGGCGCCCGTTCGCGCAGCTGATGAAACTGGACGCGATCCTGCTCGGCCTAGCCTTGGAGGAGCTGCGGCCGCCCGGCGCGCCGCCCGCCCGCCTGGTGCGCATGGCGGAGGCCGTCCTCACGACACTGCACGGCGCGAGTCAGATGGCCGACGCGGCGCCCGGCTTCATCGAGCCCTTCAACGTGGTCAGCGCCTGCGAGCGGCTGGCAGGCCTCGACCTCCAGGACGCCTGGCCCCCGCCGCACCTGCCCTACATCCCGCGGGCACGCCCGGTCGACGAGCCGTGGTCCCCGCCGCCCGCGACGGACGCCGTACGCGGCGAGCCGGCCCGGCTGACGGCTGACGGCGTGGTGGCGGTCCTCGGACTCCACCGGCTGGAAGCCGCCGAGGAAGCGGTACGGGCCGCGCCCCCCGGCGCCACGGTCACCGCCGTCCTGGTCACCGGCGAACCTGCCGAGCTGCTCCCGCTGGCACGACTGGCCGTCGCCGGCCTCTGCGGCTGCCTGCGTCAGGCGTTCCCGCCGCCGGCGTGGCCGCGACTCCAGGTGGTGTACGACGCGTCGGGCGCCCTCGCGCGGGCGGCCGGCGTACCGGCCGTGAGCGACGGCACCGAGGCGGCGGTCCGCATCGAAGGAGGCCGCGTAGTCGCCCGAGCCGACGGCCGCGGCGCGTGCCACGCGGCGGCTGCGGCCGGCCGCACCGCGTCGGCACGTACCGCTCGCCCGGACGGGGGCCGCCACTCATGAGACAGCCCTCTTGACCCCAAGCGCGGTTGATGTTCAACAGTGATCCCTGAACCCGGCGAGCCAGCGCCGGTGGACCAGTTCAGGAGCGTATGACATGCACGCGATACGACTGCACGCTTTCGGCCCCGCCGGGAACCTCACCTACGAAGAGGTCCCCGGGCCCGTCCCGGCCGAGGGGGAGGTACGGATCGATGTGCGGGCGAGCGGAGTTCACCTGATCGAGACCACCCTCCGCCGCGGCATCGCCGTCGGCCCCCATGAGCCGCCGGACCTCCCTCTCACTCCCGGCGCGGAGGTGGCGGGCGTCGTGGGGGCGGTCGGCCCCGGCGTGAGCGTGGACTGGCTCGGCCGCCGGGTCGTGGCCCAACTGGAGCTGGGCGGAGGGTACGCCGAGCAGGCGATCGCCGCCGTCGACTCGCTGCACCGGATCCCGGACCAGCTGGACGCCGAGACCGCCGTAGCGATGATCACGACCGGTTCCACGGCCCAGGGTGTGCTCGCGGTCGCGCAACTGACGGCTCACGACGTGGTGTTGGTGATGTCGGCGGCCGGCGGGCTCGGCAGCCTGTTCGTGCAGGCGGCGCGTCACGCCGGCGCCCTTGTCGTGGGAGCGGCCGGAGGCCCGGCGAAGGTGGAGCATGTTCGTACGCTCGGCGCCGGCATCGCCGTCGATTACCGCGAAGCCGACTGGCCCGCCCACGTCCGAGAGGCGTTGGACGGCCGTGAGGTGAGCGTGGTTTTGGACGGCGTGGGAGGGCGGCTCGGACGCGAGGCCCTGGAACTGCTGGGTCCCGGCGGGCGGTTCCTGCTGCACGGCTGGGCCGCGGGGGAGCCGACCGAGATCACGACACGCGATCTGGTCGAGCGGCAGCTGACCGCGACCTGGGCGATCGGGCCGAACATGATCCCCGCCGGCGGCCCGCGCGAGCTGGCGGCGCGTGCGCTGGACGAGGCTGCGGCAGGCCGTCTTGTCCCCTCGATCACCCGCTTCCCGCTCGAGCGGGCCGCTGACGCGCACGCCGCCCTGGAGGCACGCGAGACCGAGGGGAAAGTGGTGCTGACGGCATGAGGCACGGCTACTCGGCCGCACGCGCTCCCGTCGCCAGATGCGTGGTGAACCACTCCTGCGCGAGGTCGGCCACCTTCTCCAGCGCCCCCGGTTCCTCGAAGAGGTGCGTGGCGCCCGGGACGACGTCCAGGCGGTTCTCGCAGCGGAGTTCCGCCTGGGCCTGCCGGTTGAGATCGAGCACCAGTGTGTCGCGGCCGCCCACGACGAGGAGGGTCGGTGCGCGTACGTCGCCGAGTCGCGGCCGGGCGAGGTCCGGCCGGCCGCCCCGTGAGACGACGGCGCCGACGTCCGCCTCCGCCGACGTACCGGCGGACGCGGCGGCCCGCAGCGCTGCCGCGGCTCCGGTGCTCGCCCCGAAGTAGCCGATCGGGACGGACTCGCGGCGGCGCAGCCAGCGGGTGGCGTCCCCGAGCCTCCCGGCCAGGGTCTCGATGTCGAAGACGTTCGCCCGGTGGGCTTCCTCCGCGGGCGTGAGCAGATCGAAGAGCAGCGTGCCCAGGCCCGCACGGTTCAACGCGGCCGCCACCGACCGGTTGCGCGGGCTGCGACGGCTGCTGCCGGAGCCGTGCGCGAACATCACGACGGCGGCGGCACCCCCGGGCACGGTGAGGTCCCCGGCGAGCCGGACACCACCGGCGTCCACCTCGACCTCCTGCTCGGCCGCCGGCCCCGCCCGTGCGGCGGCCTGCTCCAGCAGTGCGACCACTTCCTCGTCGGAGGTCTGCGTGAAGTTCTCGTACCACTCGCCGACCGCACGGAACATGTGCGGCACGGAGAGACACACGATGTCGTCCACCTGGCTGCTCAGCCGGGCGACGGCATCGGGCGCCGCCACCGGGGCGGCCAGCACCACACGAGCCGCGCCCTGCGCCCGTACGACCTGACACGCGGCCTCCGCCGTGGCTCCGGTCGCCATCCCGTCGTCGACCACGACGACGGTCCGCCCTTCGAGCGCCAGTCGCGGCCGGTCACCGCGGAACCGCAGCGCCCGCCGTTCGAGCTCCGCCTCCTCGGCGCGTTCGACCGCCGCGACATCGTCCGGCCCGACCCCGCTGCGGCGGACGATCTCATCGCTGATGACCCGCGCCCCGCCCTCGCCGATGGCCCCGAACCCCAGCTCCCGGTGGTACGGGACACCGAGTTTGCGTACGACGACCACATCGAGGGGGGCGCCGAGCGCCCGCGCCACCGCGAAGGCCACCGGGACCCCGCCCCGCGGCAGGCCGAGCACGACGGGCTTTTCCCTCTCGAGGTGCCGCAGGGCCACGGCGAGCCGCTGTCCCGCGTCGGCGCGATCGGTGAACAGCACAGTGGTTCACCCCCAACCCGGGGAGACAGAAACCACGTCCACACCTTCTTCGAAACAACCCCATTCGGGGTTGTCGCGCAACTCGGCGGCTTCCGGCAGTCGGAGTAGCCGGTGTACGGCAGACGGGTTCGGCCACGCCACCTGCGCCTTGGACCGCACCGGTTGCGGTTCGCGCTTCCCGGAGCCAGGATGTCCCTGACCCAATGGTGACTATCGCTCACTCTTCGTGTTCGGGGGTCGTTGCTGCAACGAGGTGAAGCATGTGAGCCTCGCGGTAAGGAGCCACGGCCATGACACTTCCCAGCGGCCGGTATTACGCGGTCGAACTGCACGTATCGGCGGAGCGCGTCTCGCAGATCCGGCGCATTCTTGCCGCACATCTGCGGCACTGGAATCTCGAGCTGCACATCCAGCCGGTGTGCAGGGGTGTCGAGGAACTTCTGACCAATGTCCACCGGCACGTCGGCAACGACAACTGGTGCGTGGTCGAACTGCGCTGGACCGGCAGGCATCTCACGGCTTCGGTGGCCGACAACGGCCCCCCGATGCCACGCCTCGCCTCCGCCGGCGGAGGCGGCCTCGCCGTTGTCGCCCGGCTGTGCGACAGCTGGGGGACCTGCGGCACTGCCGACGGCAAGGTCGTGTGGTTCACGCGGCGCGTGGAGGACGCGCGCAACAGCCCGCTGGTGCCGCACCCGCCCGTTCCGGGCGTGGGCGACGCCAAGGGGCAGCCGGAGCCCGCTCCGGCGCCCGCCGCGGCTCCGTCCCCCGCACCCGCACCCGTTCCCGTCGCGGTCCCCGCGCTCGTTTAGCCGGGCTCGGGGAAGTCGCCGGAGAGCGCGGCGGCCAGCCGTAGATGCGGTGCCGCCTCGCTGCCGCGGCCCTGCCGCTCCAGCGTGCGGCCCAGCATCAGCTGCCCGTAGTACTCGACCGGGCTGCGCTCCACGACGGAGCGCAGCTCGGTCTCCGCTTTGCCCAGCTGGGCGGAGTGGTAGTACGAGCGGGCGAGCAGCAGGCGCGGAGCGAGCTGCTCGGGGACCTCGTCCACCAGGCTGACGAGTACGCGGGCGGCTTTGTCGTACTCCTTCGCGTCGAAGAAGAGGTGCGCCCGCGCCCAGCGGTCGGCGGCCGTGCCGTGGCTGTAGTAGGCGTCGTTCGGATTCGTCCGCCCGGTCATCGTGACCCTCCCGTCGGCGGCCCCCGACACGGGGCCGTGCGGCAGCCTCAACAGGCGAGGGTGATTGAACATTCCACCACTGTTAATCGCTCGTGCGCTTGCTGCGACCGAGGCCGGGATGCAGGGGGCGGGGTGCTTCCCCCGGCGCGAGACGCTCCACCACTTCGGCCAGCTCGTGGCAGGCCATCTCGATCTTCAGGCGGATGTTCTGCTGCTCGGTGATGATCGCCGCCAGCAGCAGTGCTGTCAGCGCCGCCGAACCGTTGAGCGCCTGGAGGGTGAGCATGACCTCGAAGAGGCTGTGGTCCGCGAACGGCCCGATGCGCTCGGTCGCGGCCGAGATCGCCATGACGGACACGAACACCGCGCACGGCGTGCTCCCCGCCAGCCGGAAGCGCAGGGCAGCCCAGATGAGCAGCGGAAAGGCGAGGAAGAGCAAGGACATCGCACTTCTGGTGGCCAGCGGCACGACCACCGCGGCGGTGACCGTCAGTGCCGCCGCCTCCGCCCACCGGAAGGTGTCCCGCGGCAGCCGGGCCCGCCGAAGTACCACCAGCAACGGCGTCACCACGAGCACGCCCATGGCGTCCCCGGCCCACCACGCCGCCCACACGGGCCAGAACCCGCCGAGGGCCAGATTGCCGGTGAGGACCAGCACGCCGACGCCGACCGTGGCACTGATCAGCATCCCGCCCAGTGCCCCCAGGAACACGAGTGCCACCCCGTCCCGCAGCCGGTCCAGCTCTGCGTGATAGCCCACGCGGCGCAGCATCAGATACGCGCACACCGGGGCCAGCGTGTTGCCCGCCATGATCCCGAGCTCGGGAAGCCGGAACGAAGTGAGCGACAGCATGACGAGAAGGGTGCCGAGCGCGATCCCCGGCCAGATCCGCAGGCCCATGTGCAGCAGACAGCTGAGGGCGATACCGGTGGGCGGCCACAGGGGCGTGACCACCGAGCCCTCGACGGTCACCTGCTCCAGCAGACCGATCTGTCCGGCCGCGAAATAGGCGCCGGCCACGCCGAGAATCCGAAGAACGACTCCGGACACGCGTCGGATCTCCTCGGTGCGCATCACACCAGCCATCAGACTACGGCTCCCGCCGGACACCGGCCGTGACACGCCCCGCCGGGGCGCTCGGCTCACCCGGGCCGCTCCGCGGGCCTCGGCCCGTCGTACGTCAGGACGAGCACCGCGGCGTCGTCCGCGTGGCCGGTGGAGTCCGCCACCTTCATCACCTCGGCGGCCAGAGCGTCGGGATCGCCGCAGCAGCCCGCGGCGACCAGGTCGGCCACCTGCTCCAGCCCGGCCTCTATGGGGAACGACGGGCCCTCGACCACACCGTCGGTGACCAGGACGAAAGACCCCGGCTGCGTCAGCCGGCACCGGGAGACCGGGTACTCCTCGCCCAGCATCATGCCGAGCGGCAGTCCGCCCTCGTCCTCGGCGACGCCGCACCGGCCGTCGGCCAAGGCCCAGACAGCCGGTACATGGCCGGCGCGGGCACTCTCGAACTGCTGGGTGGCCGGATCGAAGCGTACGAAAGTGCAGGTCGCGAAGAGGCTGCTGTCCACCGAGAGCAGCAGCTCGTTGGCCCGGCGCAGTACCTCGCCGGGATCGGCGGCGGACACGGCGACCGCTCGCAGGCCGATCCTGACCTGCCCCATGAAAGCGGCCGCCTCGACGTCGTGCCCCTGCACGTCGCCGACGGAGAACGCGAGTGAACCGTCGGGGAGCGCGAACCCGTCGTACCAGTCACCGCCGATGTCCAGGCCGTGCCGGGCGGGGGAGTACCGGGCCGCGGTCCGCAGGCCGGGTACGGAGGGCAGCTCGGCCGGCAGCATCTCGCGCTGGAGCGCCTCGGCCAGCTCCACCCGGGCCTGCTGCAGCTCTGTGCCGGTACGGACTTGCGCCGTGAGCCGCCCGAGCCGGGTCAGCAGGTCATCGGCGCTCGTGGGACGACGCCGGGTCATGGACCGCTCCGAGATTCATGGGCTCATAAGCTCGCGAACCACTGCCGTAAGCCGCGCGCAGCGGCATGCCCCATCGTATTTCCGGGACGTGACTTCCGCTCAGCGAGGGCCGTAGCCGGAAGCCGGAAGCGACGCATCGCCCGGGTGGCCCAGTGAACGGTTCCCGCGGGCCCTGCGACGTGAACGAGTACTTTGACCGCATGAGCAATCTCGAGCGCCAGGCGGTGCCCTCCATCTGCGGCGGCCGCGGCTTCGTCGTGGCGGAGCCTGTACGTGAACTCCTCACCGCCCGCAAGGTCCAGCTCGGTGAGTCCACCCAGGTACGCCGACTGCTGCCGAACCTCGGCCGCCGCATGATCGGCGCGTGGTGCTTCGTCGACCACTACGGCCCCGACGACATCGCCGACGAGCCCGGCATGCAGGTGGCGCCGCACCCCCACTTCGGGCTGCAGACGGTCAGCTGGCTCCATGAGGGCGAGGTTCTGCACCGCGACAGCCTGGGCAGCCTCCGGACGATCCGGCCGCGTGAGCTGGGCCTGATGACCTCCGGCCGGGCGATCAGCCACTCCGAGGAAAGCCCGAAGCCGCACGCGCGCTTTCTGCACGGCGCCCAGCTGTGGGTCGCCCTGCCCGAGGGCCACCGCGACACCGAGCCGCACTTTCAGCACCACGCGGACCTCCCGGCCGTCACGGCGCCCGGTCTCACCGCCACGGTCGTCCTCGGCTCGCTCGACGGCGCCGCGTCGCCCGGTACGACGTACACGCCGATCGTCGGCGCCGACCTCGCTCTGACACGCGGCACCGAGACCCGCCTGCCGCTCGACCCGGACTTCGAGTACGCCGTCCTCTCCATGTCCGGCGAGGCGTATGTGGACGGCGTTCCCGTATTCCCCGGCTCGATGCTCTACCTCGGCTGCGGCCGCAGCGAACTGCCCCTGCGCGCCGAGTCCGACGCGGGCCTGATGCTCCTCGGCGGCGAGCCGTTCGAGGAGGAGCTGGTCATGTGGTGGAACTTCGTGGGCCGCTCCCACGAGGAGATCGAGCAGGCCCGCAGGGACTGGATGGAAGGCACCCGCTTCGGCGAGGTCCACGGCTACGCCGGCACCCGCCTGCCCGCTCCCGAACTCCCGCCGGTGGTCCTGAAACCGCGGGGACGAGTACGTTGACCTGGGGTTATGGGAATTGGTCTCTTGGTCGCGAGGCGGACGTTTCGTGCCTCTTGGCCTGTCATGCCGGGGGGACACTCGGGGTCTCGGAGTGATCGCCTGAGACGCAGGGCGGGAGGTGCAGGTGTTGGCACCTGTGACCAGGTCTCATCAGACTCTTGCTGACCTTACTGACGAGTAATCAGGTTGTGGGTTCGTCGGGGGGTGGGTGTGGGCTCGAGTACTTGAGGGGGCGGCGCGCCGCCTGCAACTCAAGCACAACGGCCGCGACGCGGAGTTCTTCGGCGGGCCGGGCCCGACAGCCCGTCAGGGTAACCCCGGTCCGTCAGGCGGCGGGACGAGATCACCGCGCAGCCGCCGGGCGCGCAGCACCAGCTCCATTTCGAAGCGGCGGTCCGGGTCGTCCATGTCCTCGCCCCACAACTCACGGAGCTGTCTCAGCCGGTAGCGCACGGTCTGCGGGTGGACTCCGAGCCGGGCGGCCACCTCCGGCGCGCCACCCCGCGTTTCCAGCCAGGCCAGCAGGGTCTCGGCGAGACGGTGGGCGTGCGCGGGGCCGCCGCTCTCGCCCAAATGGGCCAGCCGCCGCCGCGCCAGATCGTCGATCAACTCACCTGAGGGCAGCAGCACCAGGGCTTCGACGTGCTCGCCGCAGTGCAGGAGCCGCCCTTGCGGCAGCAGGCCCTGCTCGATCATCCCGACGGCGGCCTCGGCCCAGCGCAGCGACGTGGCGGCCTCCGCCAGGGGGACCGACGGGCCGATCGCGCCGGACCAATTGGCTGTCGCCCGGTGCAGCAACTCCGCGCGCCCGGGGGCGTCCGGGTCCGGCAACACCATGCGCGGCTGCTCGCCCTCCATGTCGAGCAGCACCTCGTCGCCCACGGCGGGGGCGACAGCCTCCTGGGCGGGGCGGAGCAGCACGGCCACCGCCACCCTTTCGGGCAGTTTCCAGCCGACGCCGGCCGCGCGGTCGGCGAGGAGGGCGGACGGATCCGTGCGGTGCTCGGCGAGCAGGAGCTCGACGAGTTGTCGTTGCAGGCGCAGCCGCTCCCCGGCCTGGCGGGCGACGGCCTCGGCGTAGCCGCGTACCGACTGCGCCACCATGACGTCGAGGTACTCGAACGCGGACTCGGCGAGTTCGTACATTGCTGCGGGCGGGATGTCGACCTGCTGGCCGATCTCCGCCATACGCCGCCAGGAAAGGCGCACGCCCAGCCGGTAGATCCCCTGCAAGGAGTCCAGGCTGCGCCCCTGCGTGACTTCGCCGCGCCCGAAGTCCTGGAACATCTCGGGAAGGACGCGCGGCCGGTCCGACCCCGTGGTCATCTGCTCCACGAAGAGCTCCAGCGCGTTCCGGATCGCAACCAGGGCCTTCGGTTCTCCGGACTCGTCGGCGATGAACGCCAGACCCGGATATTCCCGTCGGATCGCGGCGAGGATGTCCTGTGCAAGCTCGGGGACCTGTTCCAGGGCGCGGTCGGCGAAACGCCGAATCCGTTCTCGTGGCACGTCGTGCCACGCTGACGACGCTTCCACAGCACCGCTCCTGGATGTCCGTCCGCATGCCGCTCGATCGGTCGGCCTGGTCTTTACAACCTAGCCCGCGCTGGGGCTCGGCGTGCTGGACGTCCCGTTGGCGGGAGGGTCGGGGAACGTGACGAGCGGCACATTCTGCTGCTCGGGTGTGGCGTTGAGAGCGGCGACGATTCCGAAGGCGGCGCCTGTGGCCAGGACGGCGGAGGCAACGCAGGTCAGGAAGGCGGCGAGCAGTCTGGGCATGAGGGTGGTCGGCCTCTCTGTCGATGAGGTTGCTCACCCAGCGCGCCGGCCCGGTCCGGCGGGGTCAGTATGCGAGGCGCATTGACAGGTGGTCAAGCGCCGCCTAATTTCGCCGGTCATAGCGCTGTTACTCCCGGGTACGCCACTCCTCGGCCCGGACAGGCTGAAATCCGTGCGTGTGAACCCCTTCCCGCACAGTCCACGAATGCCCCGCACATTCCGCCCGCATTGGAGTACCCGCATGCGCCGTTCAACGTCGCCTTTGTCCCTGATACTGCTGGGGTTTGGTGTTTTTCTGCTCGTATTCACGCAGCTGCTCGTCTGGTACGTGGAGCCGCGCGCCAAGCGCACACCGACCGACGTGAACTCCACGACGGTCTTCAGTGGTGAGGGCAGTTATTTCGACACCGGGTCCGTCTCCACGGTGGACGGCCAGACGATAACGATCACCCGCCGGGTGCTGGGCGACGTCGTCGGCAGCGAGCGCAGTGGAAAAGCGATCTGGGACGTGTCGACACAGATCGACACCCCGAAGACGCTGCCGCTGGCCGACCCGCGGAGATCCCTGCAGTGGGCCACGGAACGCTGGGTCACCGACCGCCGGACGAACCTGCCGGTGCGCTGCTGCGAGGAGAAGCCCAGGTTCGAGGGCGCGGCCTACCTGAAGTTCCCGTTCGACGTCGAGAAGCGCGTTTACACCTGGTGGGACAGCACCCTGGGCGCCGCCGTGCCGCTGGAGTTCAAGGGCACCGCCAAGATCCACGGTCACCAGGGCTACGTCTTCCGAGGCACCGTCGCGGCCACTGCCACCGGCACCCGTCAGGTGCCCGGCGCGCTGGTGGGCCGCCCGCAGGGCCAGGTGCTCGCCGAGGAGTGGTACTCCAACGCGGGGATCGAGCTGACGGTGGACCAGCGCACGGGCCGGATCATGAACGCGGTGATCGCGCCGACAAAGACGCTGCGGGCCCCGGGTTCGAAGAAGGACGCGGTCACCCTGCTGTCCAGTAAGCGGCTGGAGTTCACCGAGGCGACCCGGCGCGAGCAAGTGACGCTGGCCTCCGACGACGGCAGTCGGCTGAAGCTGCTCGGCGAGACTGTGCCCGTTGTGGGCGGGATCGCGGGCGGTCTGCTTGCCGCCGCCGGCGTGGTGATGCTGATCCGTGGCCGTCGGCAGACGCACTCACAAGAGTGATAAAAACTGGCCGCCGATCAGCCCGAACTTATCACCCGCGTGCGTAGTCGAACGGATCACTCGAACGAACACTTGGGTTACCCCGCAGTAGGAAACGGGAGTCCGGTTTGAGCCAGGCTCCCACCAGAAGTCCGCCACTGACCCGGTGCTCATACGACCGCACCCGGTTGGCACCGTCACCGCAGTACCGGCAGTACTCGCACTCCGAGCCAGCCCAGCGCTTCATCCCCGGAAGCCCGGCAATCCCTCACCCGACTGCCCCCCGCAGCCGCCGAGTCGGAGCACCTCTATGCCCCAGCACGCGTCCGCTCTGGCCTCCGGCCAGGAGGACTCCCCAACTCAAGCCCGCACTGGCAGCCGAGCCACCGACTCGCTCGCCCTTGACCCGCACATCGCACCCGTCGCGGAACCTCTCCCGCGCCGGATCACCTTCCTCGCCCGACGTGACCTCGGCAACCAGGCCGCCGGCGGCTCCGAACTGCTCATCGACCGGATAGCCGGCGGTCTGACCGCCGACGGCCATGAGGTCACGCTCGTGTGTGGCGGCCCGGCCGCAGAACGCGACTACCGAGTGGTCTCCGCAGGCGGTGACGCAGGACACTTCCTGCGCGCCAGGAAGACCTTCGCCCGCGAGGTCGGCGACTGCGACCTGCTGGTCGAGGTGTGCAACGGCATGCCGTACCTGGCGCCTCTGTGGCACCGCGGACCGACGTTGTGCCTGGTCAACCACGTGCACACCGACCTTTGGCAGATGCGTTACCCGGGCCCTGCGGCCCGGCTCGGCCGCAGGCTGGAGCACTGGGCGCTGACAGGCACTCACCGCGACAACCTGATGGTGGCCGTCTCCGAGTCGACCGCCTCCGAGCTGCGTGGCATCGGCGTGGCCGCAGACCGCATCCGGATCGTCAACAACGGCGTCGAAGACCCCGGCGCGCTGCTGCCCGAAGCGAAGGAACCGCTGTTCCTGGCCGTCGGCCGGCTGGTGGAGTACAAGCGCATCGATCTGCTCCTGCGGCTGTGGGAGCGGGTACGTCCGGTCACCGGCGGTCGGCTCGTCATCGTCGGTGACGGTCCCGAACGGGAGCGGCTGGAAGCCATGGCCGGCCCCGGTGTGACGTTCGCCGGCCGGGTGTCGGAGGCCGAGAAGCACCGGCTGATGTGCGAGGCGTGGCTGCTGTTGCACCCCTCCCTCGTCGAGGGCTGGGGGCTGGTCGTCACCGAGGCCGCCGCCCGGGCCACTCCCGCAGTCGGTTTCGACATACCGGGCCTGTGCGACTCCATCGTGGACGGGGAGACCGGGGTGCTGGCCCGGGGCGAGAGTTCGTTCGCCGCAGCGTGGTGCACGCTGTCCCTCAGTGCCCACCGGCGCGAAGCCATGGGGCGTGCCGCCGCGCGTCGCGCCAAGCGCTTCCGCTGGAGATCGACGGTCCGTCAGTTCCAGGCTGTCGCCGCCGAGGCCGCGGCGCTCGCCTCCGCCCCGGGACGCGGGAGGTGAGCGGCCATTTTTGAGGTCACGACAAGCGCGTTCAAGGATCCGTCGCTGCGGCGATCGGCCACCCTCTTCCGGGCGTTCATGCGCGAACAGAGCGACCCCGAGCGGTGCTACACCCTGCTGGCCCGTGACTCGGTCGCGCAGGTGGCACGTCACATCGACCTGCCCGGCAAGATCGTCGTCGACATCGGCGGCGGCAGCGGCCACTTCACCGAGGAGTTCCGCCGCCGCGGCGCGCGGAGCTACCTCTTCGAGCCCGACCTGCGGGAGCTGAGCGCCCGAGGCCCGGTGACCGAGGACGCGGTGCTCGCCGACGGATACCTGCTGCCGCTCGCCGACGGCGCGGCGGACGTGTGCTTCTCGTCCAATGTGCTGGAGCACGTGGCGGACCCGCAGACCTTCATCAGCGAGATGGTGCGGGTCACCCGCCCCGGCGGACTGATCTACCTGTCGTTCACCAACTGGCTCTCCCCCTGGGGAGGTCACGAGACAGCACCGTGGCACTACCTCGGGGCCGACCGGGCCCGCGATCGCTACGAACGGCGCACCGGCCGCGAGGCCAAGCACACGCTCGGCGAGAACCTGTTCCCCGTCCATATCGGTCCCACCCTGCGGCACGTCCGCGGCCGTGACGACGTGCAGGTCGTCACGGCGCGGTCCCGTTACTGGCCATTCTTCGCGAGCACGATCACCCGGGTGCCGGGACTCCGCGAGATCGCCACCTGGAATCTGTTGCTGATTCTCAGGCGAAGCCCATGAGCAAGCGAAGCGAGGAACGGTCATGACCACTACGGTCCAGGCGCCCACTCGGGCGCCACAGCCCGGCCCGACGCCGTCCGAGGTGTCCGGGGCGCCGCGCGGACGACGCCTGCTGTTCGGCTTCTGGGCCGTCGTGCTGGTGTGCTTCCTCGCGGTGTCACCGGGGAAGATGACGTTCGAGACCAAGCTCGGTGTCGCCCTCGACCCCTGGCGCTTCCTCGGCGACCTCGGTTCGCTGTGGAACGGCAACATGGGCCTCGGCGGCATAGCCAACCAGTACATCGGCTACGCCTTCCCGGCGCTCCCTTACTACGCGTTCATGGACCTGCTGCACGTGCCGGTGTGGCTGGCCGAGCGGCTCTGGCTGTCGATCATCGTGACAGCCGCCTTCTGGGGTGCGCTCAGGCTCGCCGAACGGCTGCGCGTGGGCACGCCCGCGACCCGGCTGCTCGGTGCGGCGGTATACGCGCTGTGGCCCACCTTCACGATCGTCATCGGCTCGACCTCCGCCGCCGCGCTGCCCGGTGCCCTGCTGCCCTGGGTGCTGCTGCCGCTGACCTCCGCGGCGCTGAGCCCCCGTACGGCCGCCGCACGTTCGGCCATGCTCATCCCCTTCATGGGGGGCGTGAACGCCGCCTCGACGCTGGCCTCGCTGCTGCCCGTGGGTCTGTACCTGCTCAGCCGCCCCGCCGGCCGGCGTCGGCGCGCCCTGCTGGGCTGGTGGATACCGGGCGTCGTGCTGGCCACCGTGTGGTGGGTGGTGCCGCTGCTCCTGTTCGCCATCCACGGCGAGAACTTCATGCCGTACGTCGAGCAGGCCGACATCACCACCGCAACCATGTCCGCGACCGAGCTGCTGCGCGGCGCCGGCAACTGGGTGGCGTATCTCCACTTCGGTGAGGCGTGGCTGCCGGCCGGCTGGACCGTCGCGGCCTCCGTCATCGCCGTCCTCGGTTCGGCGTTCGCCGCGGCCCTGGGGCTGGCGGGCCTGGCCCGCCGGGACCTGCCGGAGCGCCGCTGGCTGCTGCTGACCGTCCTGGCCGTCGTCCTGATCACGCTGGCGGGGTACGGCGGCGCCTTCGGCGGTCCGTTCCACGGTGTCGTGCAGGACTGGTTGAACGGGTCGCTGAAGCCCTTCCGCAACATCTACAAGTTCCAGCCGGGACTGGCCCTCGCGCTCGCCCTCGGACTGGCCCACCTGACGGCTGTGCTCTCCGTGAGCAGAAGTCCTCGCGCACTTCCCGGTCGCCGCTGGGCGCCCGCGGTGGCGGCGGTGCTGGTACTGCCGGGCCTGGCCCTGCCGTACCTCAATGGCTCGATCCTGCAGCCCGGCGCCTTCACCAAGCTGCCCACCCACTGGGAGAAGGCAGCCGGCTGGCTCAAGGACAACGCCCCGGACAGCCGGGCCATGGTCGTACCGGCGACGGCGCACGGCATCTACACCTGGGGTTCCCCCATCGACCAGCCGTTTGACGTGCTGGCCGAAACACCCTGGGCACAGCGTGACTTCGTCCCCTTCGGTACACCCGGCTCACGCCGTGCGACGGACGCCGTCGAGCAGGCGCTGCTGTCCGGCACCGAGGTTCCGGGCCTTCAGGCGTACCTGGCAAGGGCCGGCATGCACGAAGTGGTCGTGCGTAACGACCTCGACCCCGACCAGATCGGCTATGTCCCGCCGCAGACGGTGAAACGGACCTTGGAATCGTCCGGCTACAGCAAGGTCGCCGGGTTCGGCCCGCTCGTGACCGGCGGGCGCATCGCCGCCGACACCCCGCTGCAGGTGCAGGGGCTGTATCCGCGGCTCCAGTCCGTGGAGATCTATCAGCCGCAGGACCGCGACAGGCGTCCCGACAGGGTCGGTGTGTCGGCCGCGGCCGACACGGCCGTGGTCAG
This sequence comes from Streptomyces sp. TRD_SC_5, assembly GCF_056836825.1. NCBI lineage: Bacteria > Bacillati > Actinomycetota > Actinomycetes > Kitasatosporales > Streptomycetaceae > Streptomyces > Streptomyces sp. TRD_SC_5. The sequence continues at coordinate 6,613,659 of NZ_JBWZZS010000001.1, forward strand.
TGGCGGACCCGAGGCGCTGCTCCAGCTTTCGGCCGATCCCTCGATGGCCGGCCGGCCGGCCGTACTGGCCGGGGACAGCCTTCCCAAGGGCGTCACCGCACCGGTGAAGGCCGTCGCGGACGGGCTGCGCCGAGCCGACACCCGGTTCGGCCTGGTCAACAACAACACCTCGTACACGTACACCCCGGACGAGCGCAATCACTCAGGCAGCCTGCAGAACCCGGGCGAGAAGCCCAGGCAGATCCTGCCGTCGGAGGGCACCGGTCACCAGACGACGGCCGACCTGCGCGGCGCGACGTCCGTGACGGCCTCCAGCAGCGGCAACTGGCTGTTCCACCTGCCGCAGTACGACCCGGTGAACGCCTTCGACGGCAACCCGGACACCGCGTGGGCCGAGGGCAGCCCGGGCAAGCCGGCCGGTCAGTGGCTCAAGGTGGACTTCTCCGGGCCGACCGACATCCCGGCCTCCATCCAGCTGACGCCCCTCCCGGGCGACAGCATGCGCGCCGCGCCCACGCGGGTGCGGATCGAGACCGACCGCGGTTCGGCCGAAAGCCCGCTGCAGACGAACGGGCAGCCGCAGACCGTCGAGGCGCCCGCCGGCGAGGCCTCCTGGATGAAGATCACCGTCCTTGCCGCGCAGCAGGCGCGGCCGGGCCTGTCCGGGGCCGGCTTCTCCGAGGTGTCGATCCCGGATGTGCAGGTGACGCGCATGCTGGCGCTGCCCGCCGACGCGAAGCGCACCGACGCGGCGGCGACCGTGTACTCCCTGCACCGCGGCACCGACGCGGGCGGCTTGTCGCCCGTATCGGCCGAGGTGGGACTGCACCGGCAGTTCAGCACCCAGGAAGCGGGCGAGTACAAGGTGTCGGCCCGAGCCGTCGCCGTGCCCGGCGGCCCGTTGGACGAACTGCTGGACCGTTCGGCTCCGGGATCGAAGAACCGGCTGACGGCCTCCGCGGACTCCACCAGCCGCAACGGCATGTCGCTCAGCGCCCGCAACCTGGTCGACGGTGATCTGACGACCGCCTGGATCGCGGGCGACCGGCCGGTCGTCCACCTGAGCTGGCCCAAGAAGGAGAAGGTCGACGAGATCGTCCTGGCGCCGGCGGGCGGGGTGTCCACCCGGCCCGAGCAGGTGCTGATCAGCTCGCCGCACGGCGCCGCGACGGCTGATGTGGACGAGAACGGGCGGGTGCGCTTCCCGGAGATCGAGACGAACCGGCTCGACATCACCGTCAGCAGGGTCGCCCCGCTCACCGTCCACAATCCGGTGGCGGACGCGCAGTTGCAGCTGCCGGTCGGGCTCAGTGAGGTCCATGTTCCCGCGCTGGCCGACCTGCGGGTACCGCGCCCGAAGCCGTCCGCGCGCTTCTCGCTGCGGTGCGGTGAGGGCCCGGACCTTGCCGTCGGCGGTGTCCTGCACAAGACGAAGGCTTCCGGAGCGGTACGGGACCTCACCGAGCGGCGTCCCGTCACCGTCGCACTCTGCGCAGGAGAGGAAAAGGACGGCACCCTGGACCTTCCGGCCGGAAAGCACGAGGTGGAGGCGGGTGACGCGGGTCCGCTGGCGATCACCGACGTCACGCTGGCCCAGGGCACCCCGCAGGAGATCGCGGGAGCGGCGGGCCGCGAGGCCACCGTCACCAGGTGGACCGACGACAGCCGGACCGTGTCGGTGTCGGCCGGCTCCGGCGAGGCCACGTACCTGCAGACCTACGAGAACGCCAACGACGGCTGGAAGGCCACCCTGGACGGCACGGAGCTGGAGTCGGTGCGGCTCGACGGCTGGCAGCAGGCCTGGGTGGTCCCGGCCGGGGCGTCCGGCACGGTGAACCTGGAGTTCGAGCCCTCCAAGCCGTACCGGGCCGCCCTGATCGGCGGTGTGATAGCGCTCGCCGCGCTGGCCGCACTGGCCTTCGTGGGCCGCAGGCGCAACGCCGGCGGAACCACCGGCCTGGACGAGGAGCTGCCCGAACCGGCGGCCCCCGGGATGCTGCTCGGGACGCTGGCGCTGACCGCCGTCGTCGCGGTGGCGGCGGGTCCGCTGGCCCTGGTGGTGCCCGTACTCGCCGTGGCGGCCCGGTTCCGGCCGGCCGTCCTGGTGCCGACCGCCGCGGTGGCGATGGCCGGAGCGGGCATCGCCGCGGCCGTCGGCGCCGGGGAGCCGGCCGCCGCCGGACAAGGCGCGTTCAGCGCCGTCGCCCAGGTACTGGCACTGGTGGCCCTGTCCGCCGCCTTGGTGACGGCGGTAAGCCCGGCGTCCGCAGCCGCCGGTCGGAAAAGCGACGACGGTGGCGAAGCGCCGGAAAGCGACGGCGGTGCCGATGCACCCGTCACCGGACCGGTGGTCACGGCCCGGCAGGGAAGCACGAGCGCCGGGGACCGGACTGAGCCGCTCCCTCGGCATCCAGGACTCGGTGGCCCGTCATGACCTCGTCGCGGACCGCCGCCGGGAGGGGGACCTCAACCCCTCCCGGCGGAGTCCGGATTCCCTTTCCGACCACCGACGAGGTGTCGCGGCACTGCCTCAGTGACGACGAGCCGGAGACCGTACACATCGAGGTCCATCTGCCCGGACGGCTGGACCCGGCACGGTTGCGGACCGCGTTCCGGCGGGCGCTGCTGATGCACCCCCGGGTGCTGATGCGTGAAGTGCCCGGCCGCCGGCACCGGCAGTCCTTCGCGTGGGAGCTGACCGGCGAACCGGACAGCGACCCGGTGAGCTTTGCGCGGCCGGGACCCGACGCGTTGGGCCGCGCCCGCGCGCGGGCCCTGACGGGATGCCCGTCACTGGCCCTGTCGCCGCCGATGCGCCTGGAAGTCATCGAGGTGGACGGGGGAACGGCCGCCGGTGAGCCGCCGGAGGCGGGCTTGCCGGGGGCGACCCGGACCGTGCTGCTGCTGACGATGCATCACACGGCCCTCGACGCGGGGTCCGGGCTGCGGGTGCTCGCCACGACCGCCGAACAGTACAGCGGCTCGGCCGCTCTCCCCGTCCCCGCGCCGGTTCGGCCGGCCCCCTCGGGGCCGGCCGCGACCGGCGGCACGGGCCGCGCGGTGTGCGCGCGGCCCGTGCGAGTCGCGCCCGACTCCCGCCCCGAGCCGGTGCGCGCCCGCGCCGCGGGCAACGGCATGCTGCAGGCGGAACTGCCCGTTCCGCTGCGTGTGGGTCGGTCCGGCGGGCTCGCGCCGTGGACCGTCAACGACCAACTGCTGGTCGCCGCGTCACTGATGGTGGGCCGCTGGAACGTCTCGCAGGGCCGGTCGGCCGGTCCAGTGCGGATCACCATGCCCGTCGACGACCGTCCGCGCGGCAGAGAGATGCCGATGGGGAACGGAACCCGGCTCCTCGAGGTGGCCATGACCTCCGAGGACCCGCGCGACCCGGACCTGCTGCTCGGTGAGCGGCCGGATCCGGCGGCCGTGGCCCGGTTGCTACGCACCACCGCTCGGCGTACTCGCGCGCTCAAGTCCGTCCACGGTGCGCCGCTGGGGCCAGGGACGAGCCTGTTGACCGCGCCGTTTCTGCCGGTCGGGATCCGGGGCACGCTCACCCGTGGCGCGCGGCGAGCGGCGGCGCCCTGGACATCGACGGTGCTGGTCACCAATATCGGGCGCATTCCGTACGCGCTGGACTTCGGTGACGCCGGCCGGGCGAACGCCGTGTGGTTCTCCGCACCGGCGCGGATGCCGCGCGGGCTGAGCGTGGCGGCGGCTTCCACCGGCGGGCGACTGCATGTGACGCTGCGCTGGTCGCGGGCGCTGCTCGGCGACGCGTCGGGCGCGTACCTGACCGGCTTGTTCGAGCAGGCGCTTTCGGCAACGTCACAGGTCACCCGGCCTGGATCGAACGCTGGGGGTTCTGGTCCGGAAGCCGACGTACCGGAGGCGGATGCCACCACTCCGGACGCCACGACTCCGCACGCAGAGGCGCCCGGGGCTCCGGGGAAGGCCCGCCGACCCGGCGGGCCGCACGACCGCGACGCGCGGTGTCCGGACCCGACACCGGGTGGAGCCCGCTCCGCCCGGCAGAACCATGCGAGGCCGTCATGACCCGCTCACTCCACTGCTCCGCCGCGATGAAATCGCCGGAGGCGGCGATACCTTCGCCGGCCAGGCCCGTTCCCGGGCTGCAGGATTTCTACGAGGACCCCACCGTCCCCGTCGCCTCTGGCGAGGCCCGTAGTCTGCGCCAGGCCCGGATGCTGGCCGATGTGCTCGGGCCCGCCGGGCCCGGCCGCCCGGCTGCGACCGTGCTCGACGTGGGCTGCGGCGACGGCTCGGCGGCCGCGACCGCCGCCCGCGAACTGAACGGGCACCGCATCGTGGGAGTCGACTGGTCGCAGGGCGCGCTGCGCCGGGCGGCGCCGCGCCTGAGCCATGTCGTCCGCGGCGAGTTGACCGGCGGTGGGCTGCCGTTCGCCTCCGGCAGCGCCGACGCCGTGCTCTTCAGCGAGGTCGTCGAGCACCTCGTCGACCCCGACAGCGCCCTCGACGAACTGCACCGAGTGCTGAGACCCGGGGGACATCTGATGCTCTCCACGCCCAACCTCGCCGCCTGGTACAACCGCGGGCTGCTGCTCGCCGGAGTCCAGCCGGTGTTCTCCGAGGTGAGTCTGCGCCACATCCACGGCAGGCCGGGCAGCCAGGTGGTCGGCCATCTGCGCCTGTACACGGCACGCGCGCTGCGCGAGTTCGTGGCGGCGTGCGGGTTCGAGGTGGTGAAGGTCGCCGGTGCGCCGTTCCACGGGGTGCCGCGCCCGCTCCGCCCGCTGGACCGCTTGGCCTGCCGGCTGCCGTCCCTCGCCTCCATCCTCCTGGTGCACGCGAGGAAGGTGTAGTCCGTGGTGTGGGGAGTGGCCGCCGCACTGGTGGCGAACGTTCTGTACAGCACCGGCTTCGTCCTGGAGAAGCGGGCTCTGGCCGGCATGCCGCCGCTGAGTGCCGCACAGCCGGGTCGGGCCCTGCTCCTGCTGGCCGGCAGGCCCTTGTGGATCTGCGGGGCCATGGCGCTCGCCCTGGGGTTCGCCGCCCAACTGGCCGTCTACCGCACACTGCCGATCGCCGCCGCCCAGGGTCTGTTCCTGTCCGGGCTGGTCCTCCTGCTGGTGCTCTCGTCGGTGGTGCTCGGTGAGCGCCCCTCCGGCCGTGAGCGGCGCGCGGTGGCCGTCATCGGGCTGGCCCTGGTCATGGTGGTGTCCTCGCTGTACGGGAGCAGCGAGGAGATCAGCCACAGCGCGCCCGCGGGCATCCTGCTGGCACTGTGCCTGCCGACACTCGCGGCCGGACTGCTCCTGTACGCGGCCGCGGAACGGCGAGCCCGCCGACGTCACCGGCAACCGACCACCGGAGTGGCCTACGCGGTGGCGGTCGGTCTCCTGTACGGGGTCAGCTCGCTCGCCATCAAGGGCATCTCCGGGCACCTGGGCACCTGGGACCTCCAAGGCTCCATACCGGCCCTGCTCGCCTCCCCCTACCCGTACCTTCTGCTGTTCACAGGGGTCAGCGGACTGGTGCTCTCGCAGACCGCCCTACAGCGCTGCCGGGCGTCACTGATCGTCCCGGTGTGCTCGACGGTGACCTGCGTGTTCACCATCGTCAGCGGCACGATCGCGTTCAGCGAGCCGCTGCCCGCGGACCCGCTGCGGCTGTTATTGCGCATCGGCGGCACCGCGTTGGCCCTTACGGTCCTGCTCACCCTGCCGCGACACGACGCGGCCACCCCACATCCGAAGGAACCCTGCCATGAAGCCTGACAACCCGCTGCTGAAGATCCTCGCCTGCCCGCTCGACAAGGGTCCGCTGATCCTCGACGAGACCGGGGGCGCTCTCTACAACCCGCGCCTGCACCGCCGCTACCCGATCATCGACGGCATCCCGCAACTGCTCCCTTCCTCCGGCGAGCCCGTCGTCGAGCCCGCCGTCGAGCAGGAACACAACGCACTGCCGGCCGGACTGCCCGACTCCGCCTGAACGCAGAAGTGAGCGTTCTGTGCCCACCCGCACGATTGACCGTTCATGCCCGAGGCCGGCAACAAGCGGCGCAAGGCCATCGACGCGTTGCCCAACCGGGCCTCAGCAGAGACCCCGGTCGCGTAGGGATACGCCGACGAACCCCTGACACGGGCGGGTGCAGGCCGAACTGTCGCAGCAGGATTGGGAGTGAGCAGCGCCCGCGAGGTCGGAAGGCAACCCAGAGCCGATCGGGGGTGTGGATCGTTCTGAGTCGATTTGATTGAGGAAGCTGCTTTCGATGGCAACGCCCGTGCAGAAAACGGACTTCATGCGCTTCTCGCGCCTACACTCGTACCACAGCGGTCTCGCCAATTAGCTCCGCCTCAATGGTGAATGGAGCCACTGGAGTGCCCAGGCGGCGACCGATGCTGACTCTTTGCTGCCCCCTGGGGGCGGTGTAGGGCTCTGACCTGTATAAACGCCCGGTGCGCAATATGTGGTTGAACTTTGTGGGCCGTTCCCAGCAGGAAATCGAAGTGGCCCGCAAGGACTGGATGGAGGGCACCCGCTTCGGCGAGGTGAAGGGCTACGACGGTGACCGCCTCCCCGCCCCCGAACTCCCGCCGGTCACCCTGAAACCTCGGGGCCGGGTGCGCTGACCTGCGGTTACGGGAATCGGTCTCGGCCTCGGAGTAATCGCGTCGCCGGAGTTCATCGCACCCGGACACAGCGACGACGACCGCCGCCGTGCCGCTCGGGTCTGCCCCGGGGCAGGTGGGTGATCGCCCGTCAAACTCCGTTGTCAGTGCCTCCCCATAGTGTGGAGACATCACTTGGGGAGCCTCGGAGAAGGAGCAGAAACATGTCCGCCAACAAGATCCAGCACAAGGTGAATCACGTCGCGCTGGTAGTGGACTGTTCGGGTTCCATGCATCAGCACCAGAGTCAACTCATCCGCGTCGTGGACGAGTTCGTGGCCGGCTTGAAGGCCGAATCGGACAGCCTCGGTCATGAGACCCGGATCAGCCTCTACTCCTTCGACCACACGGTGGAGAACCTGGTCTGGGACATGGACGTGAAGCATCTGCCGTCCATGCGAGGTCTGTACAAGGTCAACAATGGTGCTACGGCCCTCATCGAAGCGTCTCTGAAGTCCCTGGACGACCTGGGCCACATCTGGGAGGCGTACGGCGAACACAGCTTCCTCCAGATCGTGGTGACGGACGGCGAGGAGAACGCCTCCGGCGGCGACAGACGGCACGACGGCGACATGGCCATCCTCGGACCCTGGCTCGACAAGATCGCGGCGAAGATGGGTGCGCTTCCGGGCCACTGGACTTCCGCGATCCTCGTTCCGAACTCCCTGGCGAAGCGAACCGCCCAGAACTACGGTTTCCCGGCCGGAAACATCGCCATCTGGGATGCGGATTCCCAGGAGGGTGTGGAGGAGGCGATCGGTACCGTGCGCGCTGCCGCCACCAGCTTCCTCCGTGGCCGCGAGCAGGGCGTGCGCGGCACGAAGAACCTGTTCGCGGTCGGCCAGGACATATCGGTCGACGACGTGCGGGCGAACCTCGAACCGGTCCCGGCCGACAAGTACCGACTCCTGAAGGTCGACACGGAGGTCGAGATTCGACCCTTCGTCGATTCGCATCCGGGCGTGACGTACGAACGCGGGTCGTGTTACTACCAGCTGGGCACCCGGGTTCAGGTTCAGCCCGACAAGGAAGTGATCGTGGTCGAGAAGGACACTGACCGCGCATACACGGGCGACGCGGCACGCAGCCTTCTGTTCGGCACGGGTATCCGGGGGACCGTCTCCGTGAAGGCGGGGCGTAATCCCAAGTTGGAGGTATACGTGCAGAGTCGTTCGGTGAACAGAAAGCTCAAGCCGAAGACGCGTCTGCTCATCATGCTCTGAAATTCACGAGAAGGGCGTAGAGCGGGTGGTCCAGGACCAGTCGCGAAGGGCCGGCCAGTCGTGGACCTCACCCGATGCCGCTTCCGCGAGCACGGTCGCGCACGGCCTGGCCGCCGCCCCTGGCAGAGATCAAGGCAATCGCCGCGCTCGCAGCGGTAGGCAGTGGCGGGGACCACCAAGGGCGTGCAGATCATTAACTCGTCGATTTGGCCTTGGTTTGGGTGGGGTCGAAAGCGAGGAACGTAGCGATGTCGGCTGGTGTGCAAAAGCGGGCGGTGGAGGCGTTGATGTGGTGGCCGTGCGCTTCCAGGAGTGGGCGGACTTCCTGTTTCGCGCGGCTGATGGTCATAGCCGTGACGCCGAAGAGTTGGCCGAGGAGGTCCATGGTGGCGAGTTTACGCAGGTGGAGCACGGTGGCCAGGATTCGCTCGGCTGGCGTGAGCCTGGCTTTGGCGCCTGTACCGGGAGCGACCAGGCGCTCGTGACCGCGACGCGTGCGGAGCACTTGCTCGCGTTGAACCTCCAGCGCAGGCGCCAGCATGGCGATGAGTTTGCTGAGCTGTTGGCGGGTCATCCCGGTCAGTTCAGGGTCCTGCAGAGCACGCTGCGTGAGGCGAGGCGGTCTGCTCGCCGGGGCCTGGTCTGACGTGCTGTTGATCGCTGTCTCGTCCAGCGGGTGCTGGGGGTGGAGGGTGTAGTTCCAGTCACCGTGGAAGCGGTGCCGGGTGATCGGCAGGGCGGCGATCTCGTCGTCGCTGACCTGGATGCCGGTGGGGTAGGGGCTGGTGTCGAGCTCGGCGTGCACCCTCAGGCCGGTCTTGGTGGTGGTCGCCGCGATGCTCTGGACAATGACTTCGTGGCTGGTCAGGGGCCTGCCGCGCCAGTTCATGGTGATGTGGGAGAAAAGCCGGTGCTCGATCCGGTTCCACTTCGATGTGCCAGGAGGCAGGTGGCAGACGGTGATCGCCAGACCGGCCTCAGCAGCGAACCGGGCGAGTTCGGTCTTCCAGGTGCGGGTGCGATACCCGTTGGAGCCGCCGGCGTCGGCGGTGATCAGCAGTCGGTCGGCGGTTGGGTAGGTGGCCTGTCCGGCTCCGTTCCACCAGCGGCGGATGGATTCGACGGCGAACGCGGCGGTGTCGTGGTCGGTGCCCACGTTGACCCAGCCGGTGTTCGCGGCGACGTCGTAGATGCCGTAGGGCACCGCTCTGCCCAGCTCGCGGTCGGGGAAGTCGTGGGAGTCGACTCGCACCGGCTCGCCTCTGGGCTCCCATTCCCGACCGTTGTTCTTGAAGGGGCCGACCAGTTCCTTCTTCTTCGTGTCCACGCTGATCACCGGAGCCCCGCCGTCTTGGTGGTCGCGGGCCTGTTCGTTGAGGTAGTGGAACTGTGCGTCCCGGTCAGGGTGCTGCTTGCCTTCCAGTGTCTTGGCGTTGCTCTGCAGGCTGAAGCCCTCTTCGCGCAGGAGATCGCCCACCGTGTCCGCGCAGATCCTGTGTCCTTGGCGGGTCAACTCCCCAGCCAGCTTGCGGGTGGATTTGGTGGTCCAGCGCAGCGGGGACATGGGATCGCCGCGGACATCGGGCTCGACCAGCGTGAGGAGTGCCTCCCGAACCACGGGGTTTTGGTCGACGACGCGTTTGCGACCAGCGCCGGGCCGGCGGATGCGTCCCAACAGTTCCTGGCCCGAGTCGAGTTCCCGCACTCCGACAGAGACGGTGGCTTCGCGGACACCGGCGGCACGGGCGACGGCTCTGATCCCGCCGTGGCCAAGGGACTGGGCCTCCGCCCCTATCAACAGGCGGCGCTGCCGTTCATCGAGGTGCGGCAGAATCGCCTCGAACTTGGCGGCCAGCACCGCCCGTTGCTCTTCCAACCCGCTCACGCCAGACCAACGAACCACCGAGCGGAAAGCCACGGGTTAATGATCTGCACGCCCCAACTGATCGTTTCAGAATGAGTGCTCGACGACCCATTGGGTCCTGGGCTGTGCCCTTGCGGGCGATCTTCGGTGTGATGCCGCGGGCCCGGAGAAGGCGGCGCTGCTTGTCGTAGTCGTAGCCGCGGTCGGCGAACAGCCGGCCCGGCCGATGCCTCGGCCGCCCGCGCGTCCCGCGGCCGGCAGCCGGGGCCCTCTGCAGGACAAGCCGTCGAAGGATGAGAGCGCGGCCCGCGAAAAACAGTGAGCAGACCGGCAGTTGCCTGCCGCATCTTCGCTCTCAGCCGGGCTCCGGCTCATGTTCGGCCCCCTTGCGCGTGTGGGTGGCCGCCTTGGTGTGGATGTACAGGTCCTGCCGGCCCGGAGAGGCTTCACGGCGTGGCGGCAGGGGCAATTCTTGATGAGCCAGCCTTGCGACGCCACGTCGAAACTCCCGTCACATGGCTCCGGTCCGACCGCACGCGGCTGCAAGAGTCCAGCAAGAACCGTCTCCTGCGGCGTTTTGCCGGTCTGGAGGCTGAGTGCCCAGCCGTTCCGATTGATGCTCTGCGCTAGCCTCATGTGATGGCCCAGGAAGAAGATGCTCCGCTGGTCGTAGTGATGGGTGTGTCTGGCTCTGGCAAGACGACGGTAGGTCAGTCCCTGGCGCAGTCCTTGGACGTCCCGTTCGCAGAAGCTGACGATTTTCACCCGCCCGAGAACGTAGCCAAGATGCGGGCCGGGATCGCTCTGGACGACGAAGACCGGCGCCCATGGCTCGACGTCATCGCCGCGTGGCTGCTCGAGCACGGCCCAGGAGGCGGGGTGATCACCTGCTCGGCACTGAAACGGCGCTACCGCGACCGTCTGGTGTCGGCAGCGCCGCGTGTGCGCTTCATCCACCTGCACGGCTCGGCGGAGCTCATCGCCGAACGCGTGGCTGCGCGTCGAGGGCACTTCATGCCGGTCTCCCTGCTCCAATCGCAGCTGAACACCCTGGAGCCGCTGGCCGCCGATGAACGAGGGGCGCTCGTGCCCATCAGCGGTACGGTCGAAGAGACGACTCGACTCGTACTCGCTGCTGTGCGAGAGCGGTAGACGTTATGGCGACTCGCACGTCGACCAGCACTGCCCCTGTCGGCGGCATCAGCGCGGCGCCCGCCATGCGGCTGCGCCCGTCTGCGACTCAGGTGGCAGGGCCAAACGTCCGCCGATAGGCGTCGGCGCTTTCGTTTCGCTCAATTGTCGCGAGGTTGCCGGAGGATCAGCCAGGCGAGGAGGGGGACCAGTCCGATGTATTCCAGCCAGGCGAAGAAGACGGACAGTCCTTCCGTCGTCATGACAGGCCTTCCGTCGGTGAAGGACGGACGGTGAGCCGTCGGCGGTCGAAGGAGAGGACGTGCTTCCACGGGACTTGTTGGGTGCTGCGAGCAGGTACGGTCCCTTGACGTCTCCCTGTGCGTAGCCCAGGCGGTAGGCGAAGGCGGATGGTCCGACGACAAGGGTCTCGATGTGCAGTGCTATGCAGCTTCACGTCAGCACGGACGCAATTCTGCCGGGGGCCCGTCACTGCGGGATCCCTCGGCGGGCGGCTCAGTCATCGTCGAGCACAACGTTCCTCCGACGAGGTTTCAGCTTCAGTACTGGGCATCCGGCACCGAGTGAACAAGGATGGCTGCGGAGACCGATGACAACTTTCCCGTCCGGGCCTGAGCCTCAGTTTTGGGCCGGAGCCGGGACGATTCCCACGGGACACTGCGCCGTGTACAGCACGTCCCGCGCTGCTGCGGTCAGTCGCCACTTCATCGCGTCGTCAGATCCTGTCCCGGCCGGGGGAGCGGCTGCGCCTGCGGTCCAACCGGTCGATGACCGGCGTGGCCATCGTTCCGTGCAGCATCACCGAGGTCAGTACGGTGAACGCCACCACCGCCCAGACCTCCCGTGCCATGCCGCTGAAGGTGCCCTGGCCGAAGGCGTAGGCCACGTAGAACAACGAGCCGATCCCACGGATACCGAACAGTGAGGTGACGGCCCTCTCAAGAGGACCGGCCGCCCCCTTGAGCTGGCCGAGCCATCCGGTAACCGGCCGGATCACCAGCAGGAGCAGAAGGCCGACGGTCGCGCCTTGCCAGGTCAGATCGGACAGAGCCCCGGCGGCGATGTAGCCGCCGAGCAGAAACAGCACGACCGCGGTGAGTAGTCGCTCGATCTGCTCCGTGAACTCGTGCAGCACCTTGTGATAGCCGTGGCTCCGTTCAGCGGCGCGGATCGTGCACGCGGTGACGAAGACCGCCAGGAAGCCGTACCCGTGGGCAAGTTCCGCCATGCCGTACGCCAGGAATGTGGCACCGAGTGCCACGAAGCCCTCCATATGCTCAGAGAGTCGCAGTGTCGATGTCCTCGCGCGGAAGAACATCCATCCCAGCAGTCGGCCGACGATGACGCCGATGAGGAGCCCAACGGCGCACTTGCCCACCACATCCGTCAGCAGCCAGGGGCCGATCCAGTCCGCCGACCAGCCGGCTCCGGCCGCGGCGGCCAGTGCCACGGCCGCGTAGACGACCGGGAAGGCGAGACCGTCGTTGAGCCCTGCCTCGCTCGTCAGCGAGAACCGCACCTCGTCCTCGTCGTGCTCGGAATCGGTCGGCTCACCAACCCTGACCTCCGCGGCCAGTACCGGATCGGTCGGTGCGAGTACGGCGCCCAGCAGCATGGCCACCGCCGGGGGCCAGTCGAGCAACAGCCATCCGAGCAGGGTGACGGCGACGACGGTCAGCGGCATGGTGATGCCCAGCAGCCGCCAGGTGCCGGACCACGTCCGGCGCCCGAATGGCCGGTTGATGGCGAGCCCGGCGCCCATCAGGGAGACGATCACGCATGCCTCGGTGATGTGCTCCGCCCACAGCCGGTCCGTCACGGGATCCACTGCAGGCAGGGGTACCGGCAGGAGGTGGACCACCACACCCGCCGCGAGAAAGGCCATCGGCATGGAGAACGGTCGCTTGGAGACCAACCTGGGCAGAACGGCTGCCCCCAAGGCCCCGAGCCCCAGACACATGTACACCAGGTCCGAAAGCGTCACTCATATCACCCATGCCTCAGCGGTTGCTTCCGGCACCTACCTACCCACGCACCGCACACCATGCCTGCGCATGTGGAACGGGAGCCGCACGCCACACCGACCGAGCCGCAGGCGTCAGGCCGGTGATGCGAGGATTGGTTCCGTTACCGACGCGCGGCTCGAAGGCGGCGCGGGCTCTGGCTCCGGCGTCCCACCTGGGGCTACGGATCAGGCAGACCGCGAGGCCGTCGGCAAGATCGAGGGCCGGACCGCTACGTCTGCACGACAGGAGACCGCTTTTTATCCGAAAAGGGTAAAATAGTCCTAAAAGTCGGTGGTCGCCTGGGGGCCTAGTCCAGAACAGCCGACTCGTTACGCAGCCGCTCTTCTCACAGGCGCGTGCTGTCAGGCTTGGGCGGCCCGGAACAACCGTCCAGCCATTCCGCAGCGGCACCGGTCGGGAGGCGCACGCAATGGATCCATGGCTGATCTGGTTGATCGTCGCAGCGGTATTGGCCGTGGCGGAGATTTTCACTCTCACTGCTGCCCTCGGAATGCTCGGCGTTGCCGCCTTGGTGACGTCGGGTTCCGCCGCGCTCGGACTCGCGTTGCCTTTGCAGTTCTTGGTGTTCACCGTCGTCGCCACCGTCAGCGTGCTCTTCGTACGTCCCATTGCGCTGCGCCGCATGCTTCAGCCCCAGGTGGAGCGATTCGGAATAGACGCTCTGGTCGGCAGGGCAGCCTATGTGGTCTCCGAGGTGACGGGCCTGGAGGGAAGGGTTCGCATCGGCGGCGAGGAATGGACGGCCCGCGCCTATGACGAGACGTTGGTGATTCCTCCCGGAACGACCGTCGATGTCATGGAGATCAGCGGCACCACCGCACTCGTCTACCCCCGGGAGTGAGCCATGGAAGCCTCGGCGTTCCTTGTCGCCGGACTGCTCGTCGCGCTCTTCGCAGTCTTCACCGTGGTGCGGGCGGTACGCATCGTGCCCCAAGCGCGGGCTCGCAATGTCGAAAGACTCGGGCGCTACCACCGCACATTGAAGCCCGGCCTCAACGTCGTGATCCCGTACATCGACCGTGTCCATCCGGTGATCGACCTGCGGGAACAGGTGGTCTCCTTCAGACCGCAACCGGTCATCACCGAGGACAACCTCGTCGTCGAGATCGACACCGTCCTGTACTTCCAGGTCACCGATCCACGAGCCGCCTTCTACGAGATCGCGAATTTCCTCCAGGCAGTCGAGCAGCTCACCGTCACCACCTTGCGCAACGTTGTGGGATCCATGGACCTGGAAAAAACCCTCACCTCGCGCGACACCATCAACAACCAGCTCCGTGGCGTGCTGGACGAGGCCACGGGCAAGTGGGGGCTGAGAGTCAACCGAGTAGAGATCAAGGCCATCGACCCCCCGCAGTCCATCAAAGACGCGATGCAGAAGCAGATGCGGGCCGAGCGGGACAAGCGGGCCGCGATTCTCGGGGCCGAGGGACAGCGCCAATCACAAATACTCACCGCTGAAGGCGACAAGCAGTCTGCTGTCCTTCGCGCGGAGGGCAACCGCACCGCGGAGATCCTCAAGGCCGAGGGCCAGTCCCGTGCCATCGACGAGGTGTTCCAGGCGGTTCACCGCAACGACCCCGACCCCAAGCTGCTCGCCTACCAGTATCTGCAGATGCTGCCCCAACTCGCCCAGGGCTCGGGCAGCACATTCTGGGTGATCCCCAGCGAGGTCACCTCCGCCCTTCAGGGCGTGTCCCGCGCCTTCAGCGAGGTCCTGCCCCAGTCGTCGGCCACCCGCGAGAGCCCCTCGGACGACAGGGCCGCCCAGGCAGCCAGCGACGCGGCGCAGGCGGCAGAAGCCGCTGCCGAGGCCCTCGCCGACGCAGCCAAAGCCGATGGCGTCACCCCCAGCAGGCCTCCCGCCCCGCCCGTCGCCGGCGCTGGATGAGGACGACCTGACGACCCGCTCGAACCTCGCCCTTTCACTTGGCGTTCCCTTGTACGTCTTCAGTGCCGGCGGTCGGTCGGGCCGGCCGGTCGTTGTCGTCGTCGGCAGAAGGGATACCGGCGAGATCGTCGACGTCGAAGATGCGGGCAATGGGTACGTCGGTGCTGCTGTGGGCAATGATCGAGAAGGCGATGCAGACGGCGATAAGGGTGAAGGCTTCTTCGCCGTGAGGGATGCCGGCCTGTAGTACCAGCAGTCCTTACACCACCGAGGCAAAGCCCTTGGGCCCGAACCACGCGGCGACCAGCCTCTCGCGGCGATCGAAGCGTGTGCCGATCAGCGAGAGCAGCAAGGATCCAGGCCGGATCAGCACGATGGCGAGGATGACCACGATGTAGCCGCCGATCGGCAGGTCACCGAAGAGCTGCGGTGTCAGGAGTGCTCCGAAGACCAGTAGCGCGGCGAACTTGGCCAGCTCCGAGAGGGCTTCGCCGAGCGGTTCGAAGGCGGTCTTGGCCTCCGACGACACCGCGGTGAGGACGGCACCGGCGGAAGGTTCCGTCGACCTCCAGCAGTACTGTTTTCCCGCCGATGCCGGAACCGATCGGTGTGGCGGCGTCCACGAGCTCATGCGGTCTGCGATCACTGCATAGCGTCGGCGATGTGGAAACGGCACCGTGGGCGGTCGGACGAGACTGCCGCCTACCACCCGTGTGAGCACCCCGAGAAGCGGTCACACCAGACATTTGATCTGCGGTTTCAGGTTGGCGGAGGCTCACTGCGGTGCTCCGTGCGAGCGGGAGACCGGCGGCTGGCCCGGCCTCTCCTTCGGCGCGAATATGCGGCGTCTGCGGTGCAGCGCAAGGCGTCCTGCGATCACTATGCCCAGCGCGGTCAGGAACAGTACCGCGGCGATCGCCACTGACACGGTGAAGGTTTCGCCTGCCCGGTGCTTCTCGTAGGCGGCGAAGCTCGCAGTGCCCGCTACCGCGGTGAGCAAGCCGGCCAGGCTCCACATGGCTTCAGGGTTCACGGTCCGGCGTATGTCGCTTGCGATGGCCGCCAACTCTGCCGGGTGCGGGTGGGCGTACCCAGTCCAGTGGGGCGGCGGGCCGTGGGGCAGCCGACGCATCACCAGCACGCGGGCGCTGCCGCCAGAACCTTTGAGGCAGTAGAGGTCGTATCCGTGTTGGCGCCCATGCCAGACGACCTGCTCGATGGTCATGCCCGTTCCGTCCCAGCGGACCTGTACCTCGGATTTGCCGTCAAAGGCATGCATCACATCGGCCTGGCGCCGCTGACGCAGCGCCCTGCCGGTCTGGTCCCGGATGGCGGAGACGATCAGATAGCCAACGAACATGAAGACGGCCAATGCGGCCAGCATCTGCAAAATCGTGCTCAAGAAGTTGTCCACCTTCGCTTTCCCGCGCGTTCTTCGGCAGCTGCGGCGTCCCTCTCCGAGCCGCTGTGCTCTCTTGGACGTAGTCCTGCCAGCATGCGGTTGCCGTCGCGGACGCCCCTGGGGCGCGTGAGCAGCCTGGGGAATTACACAATCTTCCACAGCTGTCTGCCGTTTTGCTTGTCTTCCGTGCGACAAAGCGGTGTCGTGCGCCACCTGCCGTGCGGAGGCGGGGTGAGAGACAAGGACGGCGCTGGTAACGGTCGTTACTACGGCAGCGACTCCGCAACTCGTGGTCGGGGCAGGTCCGCAGTGTGGAGGCTCGCTCGTCCAGTCGGCCTCCGACCTCGGTGGCTTCGGTGACTGCGGCGATCGTCTCCTTTTCTGCGGTGAGCTGCTCGACCTGCGCGTGGTAGCCGGTGAAGGCGTCGTCGCGGTGGAGGAAAGCGACGGTCCGCTGTGCGGCGGAGGTGACGTCGTGCCGGAGAAGTTGTGCACTCGTACGGGGAGCGCTGAACGCCCTCGACCTGGCCGCTTGTACGAACCTGGACGGCCCCGTACTGCATGCCGCCGATCTCCTGGTCCCCGGCCCTCGCTCGCGACCGGCAAGCCATGGCCGACCTCGTACAGAGCACGCTTGGGCCGCTCCAGCGGACACACGGGGGAGCACAGCCGCTGAGGCTGCCCGGTGTCTGTCGCTCAGCGCACGGGTGATGACCTCCCGCCTCGACCCGATTCACGAGCTGACGGGCGCTGACCCCGGTGGCCCGTCCACCGCTGCACACTCCAGATCGGGGCTTCGTCCTCGCACGAGTGATCTGTCTTGCGCATGTGTTCGCTACTGCGAGTAGGATCACTTCGTTCGTTCACAGGCAGGCGCTGTTCCGCGCCAGCGTCCGCTTCTGGGGGCGGCGTGCAGACGGCCGGCTTCGGCGAGATACGCGTAGACGACCCCGCCTCCCTCAATCGTGCAGGCAACGGCGCCCTGGAACTGGGCTCCGTACTGCACTCCAGGGCTCGTATCGGCGACGACGACGTCATGATCGCCGCATCCGTCGCTGTGGGCAGCGAATTCTGGTCGGGCCAGCTGGGCGACGCCATCAAGCAGACGATGGAGTTGTGGGACGCACAGGTCGCTGCCCTCAGCCAGACCTGCCGCGACATCCACGCCAAGTGCACCACCACAGCAAACAACTACACGAGAACAGAGTCGGCGAACGCTGCCTCGATGGGTTCTGCTCAGCGCTCGCTTTCCGACTTCAACTGACGGAGCTCTTCTCATGGTCACCTTCACTGAGCTCTATCACCTTGACGCCGGCAGCCTGAAGAACACCTCACTGTCACATGGCGCCGCGGACTGCCGAAAACCGTCTCGTCGACCTGGTCCTTCAAAGAGCAGACCTCTGGGCTCATCGAAACGTGGGCTGTTGCAAGGGGCATGGGCCGTGACGAAGACGTGGTGGACACCCTGCAGGAAGACGCGCTGAACGATGCCTCCACGAGCGCCGACGAGACGCAAGAGGCGATGGGGTGCACGCGAGCACCCAACGAGCGGGGCTGTTCGTGAACGTGCGTCCCGGCGCCGACCGCGCTCCCGCTCTTCGTCGCCGTGATGGGCAGGCCGGTTGATCTGCTGCCGCCTGCCCGCGTGAGATGTGAACAACGGCCTTCTCCGAACGGGCGACAACCCCGGCGAACAGGCGGGAGGGAAGATCGTGATTCGCTCGGCTCGCCTCAGCGCCAGGAACTACTGTCGCGGGCATGGTCGAACACGATGCCCTCAGTGCCACCCGCGAGGCTTACGACGCTGCTGCCCCCACCTATGCGCAGCTGTTCCGCGACACGCTGCGTGACCTTCCCCTGGACCGCGCGATCTTGGGTGCGTTCGCCGAGATCGTACGTGCGAGTGGGGACGGTCAGGTCGCGGACCTGGGGTGTGGGCCTGGTCATATCACCGCTTATCTGGACGAGTTGGGGCTGGCGGCGTTTGGTGTTGATGCCTCTCCTGCGATGATCAAGCTGGCTCGACAGGCCTGTCCGGGCCTGCGGTTCGACGTGGGCTCGATGGCCGCGTTGAACATCGCTGACGGCGTGCTGGGCGGCGTACTCTCACGTTGGTCCATCATCCACACTCCGCCGCGGGAACTCCCCGTCATCCTGGCGGAGTTCCATCGTGTGCTGGCACCCGGCGGCCACCTTCTGATCGGCTTTTCGGCAAGCGATGATCCGTCTCACCCGACGCAGGTCTTCGATCACACAGTCGCGCCGGCCTATCGGTGGTGGCCTGATCACCTCGCCGCGATGCTGCGCAAGTCCGGGTTGGCCGAGGTGGCCCGGATGGTTCGCGAGCCTCGGCCCACCGACCGGCGGCAGTTCCAGGAGGTTCAACTGCTCGCCCGGAAAGCCTAGGCAAGGGCTGCGGGAATTCACCCGCTACGACGTACACGCTGTCCGAGAGCGCCGCGCGCTCCCGTCACGCGGGGCGTGGTCGACTCAGTGGTGGTCCGGGGCCGGAATCACGGCAACGGGGCAATAAGCCGTGTGCAGGGCTTCGGCGCTCACCGATCCGAGGAGCAGCCTGCGCAAGCCGGTGCGGCCGCGGGAGCCGACGACCAGCAGGGAGGCGTTGCGCGAGGCTTCGGCCAGAAGTGTCGCGGGGCGGGTGTGCTCGATGCGCAGATCGGCCTGTACCGCGGGGTACAGGGCACGCCGCCGGGAGATCTCCTTTTCGAGAAATTCCCGGGCACCGCGGTCCATGGCCGCGAAGTCCGGCGGCACCATACCGATCGGGCCGGTGGGGACCATCCCGGGGTTGTAGGCACCATGGACCAACTCCAGACCAGCCCCGCGCAGGTCAGCCTCCATGTACGCGAAGTCCAACGCATCAAGAGAGACCTCGTCCGTGTCCACGCCGACCACGACGCGATTCTCCTGGGGCTCCTCTCCGGTCACCCCGGGACGGACCACGACCACGGGGCACTCGGCGTGTGTGGCGACCTGCCAGCTGACCGAGCCGAGGGGCAGCCGTGCGAAGCCGCCGCTGCCGCGATGGCCGATCACGATCATCTCGGCATCCTTGGAGCGTTCGATCAGTGCCTGCGGGGCATGCCCAAAGGCAAGCTCGCCCGCGCAAGTGACCTCGGGGAAATCGGCCCCTACGAGCTCCTCGTACCGCCGCACGAGGTTCGCCGCAGCCTTCGCGGCGGAGCCGCTTTCCTCATCGTCCGCGTGCGAGCCGCCGGGAAGGGGCAGCTGAACAGCGTGAACAACGCGCAGGGGGCGTCGGCGGCGGGCAGCCTGGCCGGCTGCGAAATGCACCATGTAATCCTGGCCGGGCCCGTCATCGACTCCCACGATGATCGGCCTGCCCTGGGTCGGTACGGCGTCACTCATGTTTGCTCCTGCCGGTGTCGCTCCGATGACGTGCCTCTGCGTCGGGGCGGGTACCCGGACCCGGCGAGCCGAGACATGAACTGCTACGACCGCCACGCAGCGACAGTTGCCGTGGCCCTCTGCGACCAGGCGTCGTTCTGCAGCACGACGTCCCGGTTGACGGGCGGCGAACAGGGTGCGACGACGCGAGACAGTACCCCCGGACGGCGGAACGTTGCATAGCGCAAATGTGTGTCGCGCCCAGGACGCCGTCGGCTTGAGGCAGCTGTGGATGGCAAAGCCCACCACTCGCTCCAATGCCTGGAGGCCCCTCATGAAGCGCCGCAGCAGCCTGAAAGGACGTAGGGCATGGGTGGGCGGTGTAGCAGGGCTGGGCTTGCCGCGCTCAACGCGCCCGCCGTGGTGGGCTTCGCGCAGCAGCGGTATCACGCGTACGAGATCAATACGCCGGAGTACAAGGCGAAGCGCGGGCACTGGGAAGTGGCCCCATGCCGTCCGTGCTGCTGCCGCCCGCGCAGGACCAGAAGGTCATGGTCCTCGGCGGCGGAGGTGTCGGCGAGTCGCCGAAGGCCACGTCCCGTACATCCCTCATCGATCTGGATGACGCGCTGCCCGCGTTCGAGCCCGGCCCTCGTCTGCCCCGGCCGACGCGGTACCTGAACAGTGTGATCATGCAGGACGACACGGCCTTCACCACCGGAGGCAGCCGCGACTACCGCGGTCGTGGTCAGAGCGACATCCTGGCGGCCCAGTTCTACGATTCCAGAAAGGACAAGTTCATCCCGGCGGCGGCTCCCACGGTGGGGCGCAATTACCACACCGAGGCGCTGCTTCTGCCGGACGGCCGCGTGGCAGTTTTCGGTTCCGACCCTCTTTTCGCCGACAAGGCCCGGCGCTGGTACCCGCCGGATGGCACATGCTCTTCGTCACCGACGAACACGGCACCCCGTCCCAGGCCACCTGGGTCCACGTCACCTGACCGACATGCCGGGGACCTCCGCCTCCCGCCAGGGCATTTGCCGATACGAACGACCCACTACCGCGGAGCCGTATGCGACCAGCCCACCGGATACAGGTGTCCGTCCCCGGCCGCCACGGCCGGTTCTCCCCCCGCCTCGGTGAACGCGGTCAGCGCGCCGATGAGGGAGGAGCGCTGTTCGGGGGCGAGCCGCTCGACGATCGACGCGATCTCCTGTCGGCGCCTGGCGGTGACCTCATCGACGAGCCTGCGCCCCTCACGGGTCAACTGCAGGACGGTCTCACGCCGGTTGTCGGGGTTGGTCTGACGGTCGGCAAGGCCGGCCGCGATCAGTCGGTCGATCATGCGCATGGCGGTCGAAGGATTGACACCGAGGCGGTTGGCCAGCACCACCAGCTTGGCCGAGCCGTGGGTGGACAGCACCACCAGCAGGCGGAACTGAGGCAGCGTTACGCGGTCCTCGATGGCAGCCAGCGAGCGTGCGGATACGGCGACGAGCAGCCGGGACGCCGTCAGTACCGCATGGGTAACCGCGTCGACGTCGTCCAAGCTTTGCGGGCGCTGCGCATTCTCGGCCATTTCTCATTCTTATCGTGCTCAGGCCGTTCTCGGGCCCCTACCCCTTGCTCCGTGACGACCGAGTCCGGGTCACAGCGCGTGGTGGCGGAGGAGGAGCATGGCCGCGTCGTCGTGGAGCGGCCCTTCGACGTGCTTGACCAAGTCGCTGCGCATCGCTTCTAGAGCCTTGTCGGGGCCGGGATCTTTGAGCAGGGAGGTTCGTTCGTCGAGGGGGTAGAACTGGTTGGCGTGGTTTCGCGCCTCTGTGACGCCGTCGGTGTACAGCAGCAGTTGGTCTCCGGGTGTGAAGTCGGCTTCGTAGGGTTGTGGTCCTTCGCTGCTGTGGATGCCGAGGCCGAGGGGGAGTGCGTAGGCGGGTGGTTCGACGAAGCGCGGTGCTGTGCCGTCGGTGCGTACGAACAGGGGTGCGGGGTGGTTGAAGTTGAGCAGTGTCACGCTGCGGTCGTCGCTGATCTCGGCCAGCACGGCGGTGACGAACTTCTCGCCCTGCAGTTCCCGCTCGGTGACCCGCTGGACCCGTGCGCCGACACTTCGCAGGTCCGCCTCGTCGTGCGCGGCTTCGCGGAAGGTGCCCAGCACGAGGGCCGCTGTCTCTACCGCCTCCAGTCCTTTGCCCTGCACATCGCCCACGATCACCCGGACGCGGCCCGGTGTGGCGACGACTGCGTAGAGGTCTCCGCCGATGCGGCCTCGGTGACCGCTGAGGTGTACGAGACGGCCACGCGCAGATGGCCGGCGCTGCGTGGCACCGGCCGCAGCAGGACGCGTTGCGCGACTTCCGCGATCGAGCGGACGCTTGTCAGTTCTGCTTCCCGTCGCTGTCGCATGGCAGCGGCCAGTAGTCCGGCGGCTGTTACCCCGGCCACCGACGCGAGTGCGGTGTAGCCGCGCCGCCCGTCGAACAGCCCGTCGTACATCCCGAGCGCCGCACACACGACCAGTGCGAGTCCACCGATCAGCGCCGTACGCCGCCAGCCGCCGACCAGTCCGGCGAAAGCGGGGCCCGAGAGACACCAGAGGAAGGAAACCCACCGAGGGGCCCGCGACGACGTCGATCACGGTGACGACCGCCATGACGGCGTACGGCAGAACGGACAGCACGGCAACGCGCTCCGGCATCTTCTCGGCCAAGACGGTCTCCTGGGGTATGACGAGCGGTGGCGCGGCTTCGGTTCGGCAGCCCGGGACCGCACCGCAGAGGAGAACAGCCGGTGAATCGGCTGAACACCGTACGCCGTTCTGTCGATCGGGCCCTTCCACGCTCTCCTCCGTGTTCATCCCGTCCGCCAACGCGCCTGCTCGCCGTGCGCGTGATGAGGCGTCAGCCGGTAGGAGCGCACGACCGCGACCCCCAGGGGCGGCCCGAAGACGCACGACGGACTTCGTCACCGGGCGGGCACCCAAGCAGCCTGCTCGTCTCTTCGCGCCCTTCCTCAGGTTGGGTGAATGCCCCGCTCAGCCCTGGCTGACCGGGCGGATCTCCACCGCCAGATCACTCAGCCGGAGACTGTGCGCGCCCTGGACGCTGATCTCGGTCAACAGGGTCGCGTGAGGGGCCAGGGGGCCGCCGCTGTCGACGACACCCTGATAGAGGCTCACTTGCTGCCCGTACGGGCTTGCATGGACCTGAATGGGCGCCTGAACGACGCGGGGCGTATCGGACGGGTTGGTGAGGATGACGGGAAGAGTGACCATGTCCCCTTCCCGCAGCGGCGCATACACCGTCGCACTTCCGTCCGTCGAGGCCGCGACCTGTGTGCCGAGCCGCTTCCTCTCCTCCGTAGTGACGGTGCCCGTGATGAGCCCCACGGTGGGGTCGGATGCGGACGGTTGCGGCGGGAAACCACGCGCAAGATCCTCGTTGGCGCTTGTCGCCAGCGACACTCCGCCGAACACGGCAGTACCGACGACCACCACCCCTACTGCCACGGCGCCCAGGATGCGCCCCGCGCTCGGCATCACCCGGCCATTTGCGCGTTGGCCGCAGTCACCGCGCTGCTGTTACGCGTACGGGTGCCGTTCAGCTTGACCTGGTGCTCGGCGATCTGCGCCTTCTGGATCTTCGACTCCTCGGCGAACCAGACCGCGACCAGATCTGTCTTCTCCTTGCAGTCGATCTCCGCCAGCGCGACGGCGATCTCCTCCTGCGATGCCGCCCCGCCTTCCGCGTGCGGCGCGATCTCCGTCGCCTCGAACGGGGTGGCAGCTGTGTAGCCTTCGGTCTTCATGCACCGCGACCAGTCGGCCAGGGCCTGCTTCACGGCCGGGTTTTGCAGGGACTCGGTAAAGCTGTTTCCGTTCAGTTCGGAGACGAACACCAGGTCCTCGGACGTGGGCTGCTTCAGCTTGTCCTTCGCCCACCCGGAGCAGCCTCCCTTGTGGATCTCCTTGCCCTTGTAGGACTCGGGGGCGGGTTCGGCGGCCAGAGCCGCACCGGGCGCGGTCGGTGCGCTGGGCCTGGAGTGCCCGGTCAGCACCTGAACCTGTACGTCGGTCAGCTCGGGCATCTTCTGCCGCGCCTGGTCGGTCAGCGCCTCGGGCAGGCCGTAGCCGTACTGGGCAGCGGCCTGTCGGTCGGTGAGCCCGTATCGGCGCTCCATGTTCGCATCGTTGTCGTTCGGCGGCGGAGTCGTACCGGCGAGCGGCAGTTCTATGGAGAAGCCGTAATCGGCCATGCACTTCTCTTGGAGCTTCCGCGACGCCTGGTCCAGGGTCACGGTGTCCTGGTAGGTCTGCATGTAGGCCTCCAGCGGCAGAGTCAGGCCCTTGGCCAGGCCCCGCTCGGGAGTCGCCTCGGGCCAGTTCTCCTTGTCCACCATCGGCTTGTTCTCCGCCACCGGCGTGGTACCGGCAGTGTCGGTCGCGGTGCCTGCGCCGCATCCGGTGATCAAGGCGGTTGCCGCTGCCACGGCCGCAGCAGCGGCAGTGCGCTTGTTCCAGTTCATGGTGATGTTTCCTGTCTGCGATAGCGATAGCGATAGCGGTGGCGGTGGCGACAGCGGTGGCTCAGGCGAAGTGCTGCGATGCGTTCTCGTTCTTGAGTGCCGAGATCAGGTTGGTGAGATTGCAGTCGCCGTAGGGCTCGCGGTGGGCGAAATACTGTGAGGTGCCGCTGTAGCCCGAGTTGTAGTACACGCGGTAGTTGTCGGTTCCGGAGCAGTTCTCCACCGAGGCCGCGTTGTTCTTCATGTACTGCCACGCGCCGTTGCCGTTGCCGTTGAAGACGTAGCGGTACGTCGTCAGGGTCGAACCCTGGTATTGGCTGGTCCCGTAGTAGTCGTGCACGTTCCCGTAGAACGAGGACCAACTGGTGACGTACCTGCCGTCCTTGATGGCGTACTCCTTGGAGTTGTACAGCAGCCAGAGGTCGCCTGAGGAGCAGTTGATCCAGGGAACGGAGCAGTTGCTCGTGACCTTGTACTCGGCGGCGTGAGCCGGCGTGGCGGTGGCCAGCAGCCCGGCGCCTGCGGCGATCGCGATGACGGCGGCGCTCATCTTGGCGCGCGCCGACGTGTTCTTCATACTGCGCATATCCTTCTCCAATGGTGCGATCACGTTCTGATCGGGATTCGTGTGCGCCACAAGGGCTGTTGCAGCCCCTCAGTCACGTGCCGTTTGCCGCCGGCGCCGAGGCGAGCGTGCGGATGGCCGGCAGGTCGGCGTACAGGTTGTTGCCGGGGCATTCGGTCGGGTAGCCGTCGCGGTGGCCGGAGATCCGGTTCAGGGTGACCTTCTGGCCCTTGGTGTACTTGCCGTTGTCGGCGGCCGCGGTGAGGACGACAGTGCCGGCGGCGTCGTATCCGTACAGTCCGAGCTTCCAGGCGGCGACGGAGCCGACTGCCTCCTGCACGGCGGGCGTGGAGATGGCGTCGTTGTAGTTGCCGAGGACGGCGACGCCGGAGGTGTCGGTGTTGAAGCCGTAGGTCTGCGCCCCGAGGACGGGCTTGTCGATGCCGCCGGCGCGGCCCTCGAAGACTGTGCCGCACTTGTCGACGAGGAAGTGGTAGCCGATGTCGTTCCAGCCCTGGCCCTGGACGTGGTACAGGAAGATCGCGCGGATGATGTCCGGGGACTGGTCGCAGGTGTAGTCGTTGGTGCCGGCCGTGTGGTGGGCGAACACCACCTTGGTGTCGGTCGTGTACGTCGGCGGGTCCTTCACCAGCGACTCGTCGGCATTCCAGCCGGAGCGAGGGGTGACAGCGGGCTGCGGGGCCGTGCTCACCGCGGCAGAGGCCGCGGTCGCCCCGGCCCTGTCCGGTTCCACCAGCTCCACGCGCAGCCCGTCCGGCAGCCGCGACCTGTCGCCGTGCTGCCCGGTCACCCGGACCTGTACGCCGTCGGACGGCCCGGTCCACAGCGGCTGGGTACCGGCGCGCACTCCCGCGTCATCGCTGTCGGGCCCCACCTCGGGTGTCCGTACGTCGAGGTCGAGTTCACGCCAGTGGGACCAGGCGCCGGTGACGCTGTCCCGGGTGCGGACCTGGGCGGTGCCGCCGAGCTGGGCGTGGGGGTCGGTCCAGGTGACGCCGAGCATGCTGAACGGCGTGGTGCGGCGGGCGGACAGCGCCCGCTGTGCGGGGTCGGTGCCGCGCAGGGCGATGCTGTGCACTCCGTCCGCGGCTGAGTTCTCCGGGATCGAGCGTTCAGCTGCCGGTGCTGGGGCGGTGAGGCCGACGGTCGCGATAACGACCATGGTTGCCACGGCAGTTCTCACCGCACGACGGAAAAGGCGCGGTATCACTGGGCTCCTTCAAGAGCTTCGGGGGTGGGTGGTTCAGCACTGCATGTGGCGCGGCCGAACTGGCCGGAAGCGGTGGAGCGTTGGACGTGATTGCCGCGGACGGCGAGGGTGCAGCTGGCTTGGCCGCCCTTCTCGCCGAGGGTGACACTGACGATCGGAGGCTTGCCCGGGGGCACGTGCACCGTCTTCTTCCAGGGCAGTCGGGCGTTCTTGGTGACGTCCGCCTTGTCGCTTTCGCCGGTCCCGAGGTAGGAGATGTCGGCGGTGCCCTCGCCGAGTACTTCGTACGTCACCTCGGCGGTGGGTGCGGAGCGGGGCTCAATCTTCTCCTCGGAGTTGAGGACGCCGTAGCCGACGAGAGAACCGCAGGCGAGCAGCAGTGCGAGGCCAATCGCGATGCCTCGCCGGTCATGTCTCTCGGAGTCCGCCTTGGGCGCCGAAGGCTCGGGTTCTGGACTTTCGTCGGGGCTTTCGGCGTTCTCGGGCATGCCCGTGGCGGTCATGGAGGTCCTCCGGTGAATGCGCTGAATTCGAAACCGGGCGGTTTTATACACCATGACGTCGTCGCCGGGCGAGTGAGTGGACGAATGGGGGCGTAACCTCTCCGGCTTTCACGTGCGACCAGCCCGAAATGTCTGCACAGTTGACAGGCCGTTATCTCTACGGCCAATAATCCCGCCCGCCAGGCCGAGTCGAGTTGGAACGGAAGCGTTTCTGGCCGGCCGCATCAGCGTGCCCGCTTTCCCGTGCGCGGGATGGGGGGACAACGAAAGGGATGGGCTTGAAAGTGAGATACGGGAGATTCGTCTCCTGCCTCGCGGTGTCCGCGTTGGCGAGCACCATGTTGCCACAAGTTGCTTATGCCGCAGAGGTTTCGGAAGGCGGCGACAAGGGGATTGTTGATAGCTTCAAGGGCTGGTTCTCGGACGACGGGGAAGAGGCCGAGACCCAGACCGAGGGACCGACTACCGGCGGAACTCCGGCGCTGCCGAGCCGGGAAAAGCTGCCGAAGGGCAAGGCGGCCGGGAAGGCGAAGCGTGTCGCGGAGCTGAAGGGCAGTCGTACGGCGAACGCCCGTTACTGGAAGCTGTCCGACGGCCGGGTGCAGGCCGAGGTGTCGGCGACACCGACGGCGTACCGGTCGGGTAAGTCGTGGAAGGACATCGACCCGACGGTCACCCCGACCGGTGGCGGTGACTTCGAGTTCACCAACTCATCCAACACCACACGCAGTTGGTTCGGCGCCGACGCGGACCGGCTGTTGCGCTTCGAGGCGGGCGACGATCACGTCGTGACCCTGGGCCTGAAGGGTGCGGGGAAGCTCGCCCCGGTGGCCAGGGGCAACACGGTGACCTACAAGGACGCAGTACCGGGCGCGGACCTGTCGTACGAGGTCGGTCCGGGCCGGGTGAAGGAGAACATCGTCCTGGACAGCCGGCCTTCCGGGCCGGTGTCGTTCACGTTCACGCTCGACGCCGGTGGGCTGACGCCGAAGGCAGGCAAGGGCGGGTCGGTCTCGTTCTTCGGCGAGGGCGCGGATCCCGTCCTGGTGATCCCAGCGGCATTCATGACGGACGCGAAGAAGGACGCCGCCTCCGCGTACGGGACGGGCTACAGCTCGGCGGTCGAGCAGAAGCTCACCAAGGCGGGCAAGGGCTGGAAGCTGACCGTCACTCCGGACGCGAAGTGGCTGGAGGCGCCGGAGCGGCAGTACCCGGTCACGATCGATCCGACCATCGCCATCGCTCCGACGCCGGCCACAGCGCAGGACGTGATGATCTCATCGGACGGTCCGGGTTCGAATTACAACGACAACTGGCGTCTGTCGGTGGGCAACACCTCCACGGGTGCGTCCCGTGCGCTGCTGAAGTTCCCGCTGACCGGCGTCCCTGCCGGAACCAAGCTGGACTCGGCCGATCTGAAGCTGTACTTCGACCAGACGCACACCGCGGGTGACACCGAGGTACAGCTGGAGGCGCACCGGGCCACGCAGGCGTGGTCCGAGGAACAGGCGACGTGGAACAGCGCCAACACGTTCACCGGTGAGCTGTCGGGTACGGCGGTCGTGGTGGACGACGGCGACGCCGGACGGACGGCCGCGGTCGGCGCCTGGCCGGCGTCCGGGAACACGGCGTACACGCAGCACGCGGTGAACCAGGACTACCTGTACAACAAGGACTCGGCCGCGGGTGACACGTACACCTGGCAGCCGAACCTTCCCGAGGACGGCACGTACCAGGTCGACGCACACTACGTCCCGGCCTCGGACCGTGCGACGAGCGCCCCGTACACCGTCACCTACGACGGCGGGTCGAAGGCGTACACGGTCAACCAGCAGGCCGGTTCGGCCGGGGTGTGGAAGACGCTGGGCTCCCACCCGTTCAAGGCGGGCACGCTGGGCAAGACCGTCCTCGGTGACGGTCCGGCGTCGACGACCACGTCGGTGATCGCCGACGCGGTCCGGTTCACCAAGGGCGGAGTGGTCACCAAGAAGCCGGGCGAGCTGAACACCTGGCATTCGTTCCCGGTGACCAAGACCGTCCAGTCCTGGATCGACGGCGCCCACTCCAACAACGGATTCGTGATCAAGGCCGGCGACGAGAGCGCGACCGGTCCCAAGGGCGGCCCGCGTTACGAGGGCAGCGAGTTCGGGTACGGCGGCGAGGCGGCCAACTACCCCCGCCTGGTGCTGACCTTCGGCCGCCAGGGCGTGGACCTCGCGGCGCCGACCACGATCCACGACACGGGCGCGGAGCTGGACTGGGCCGCGTACGACGATCCATCGACCGCAACGGGTGACGACCTGGTCGAGTACCAGGTGCACCGCTCCATCAACCAGACCTTCACCCCCTCCGCCGCCACCCTCGTCTCCCCGGTCGCGCCGGGCACGACGGCGTTCACCGACACCACGGCGGTGCCGACGAAGGCGGACGACCCCGATCCGTTCGGGCGCGCGTACTACTACATGGTCTCGGTGAAGACGAAGGACGGGCAGGTCGTCGGGGCGCCGACGCAGCTGGTGCGGCTGCCGAAGGCGGGCCGGACCACGAAGGTGCTCACCGCCACGCAGGACACCACCCTGTCCTCGGCGCGGACCACGCTCACGCACGACACGATCGACGACGGCGGTCCGAAGAACTGGCTGAGCGTCGGCAACAACTCCGCCACCTACGGCGACACCCGCGGACTGCTGAAATTTCCGGCCCTCGGCATCCCCGCCACGGCCCGGGTCCTGGACGCGAAGGTCCGGCTGTGGAGCACGCAGACCGCACAGGACACCGTCGGCGCGATCTACGAGCTGCGCCCGCTGACGCGTGACTTCGACGAGGCCACCGCGACCTGGGTCAAGGCGAACGCGACCACGAACTGGACGGCGGCGGGCGGCGACTTCGGTCCCGTGGCGGCCGACACCGGGGCCAAGACCAACGACCCGGCCCGCCACGACTGGAGCATCACCTCGCTCGCGCAGTCCTGGGTGACCACCCCGTCCTCCCAGAAGGGCGTGGTCGTCAAGATGGCCGACGAGGCCGCCCAGCAGGAACGGACCCTGTTCCTCTCCTCCGAGGGCGCCGAGTCCCGTCTCCACCCGAAGATCGTGGTCACCTACATCGACTCCACGACCGAGTCGACGTACTACGCCCCGCAGACACCGGCGCGGATGACTCCGAACACCACCTACACCCGCGACTTCACCCTCACCAACACCACCACGTCGACGTGGACCGCTGCCGACCAGGTTCTCAGCTACAAGTGGGCCCTGCCGGACGGCACCGACGTCACCAACGGCGGCAACCAGATCCAGACGGCGCTGCCGGGCAACGTGGCGCCCGGTGACTCCGTCACCCTCCAGGCGCAGGTGAAGACCCCGATCAACGCCGCCTCGGGCAACAAGCGCACCGACTATGTCCTGACCTGGGACGTGTACAACAAGACGGCGGGTACGTGGGCCTCGGGCACCACGGGCACACCCGGCCTGAAGCAGAACGTCGCCGTCGAGGACCCGACCTCCAACCAGCTCGGCATGGAGAAGTTCTACTCCTACACGGGCAAGAACACCGGCGCCGGCTCGACCGTCATGAACAACACGGCGGCGGGCAACAGTGTCTGGTCGTACAACGCGTTCAGCAACCCGGGACGCGGACTGAACACGTTCGCCCGGTTCTCGTACAACACCCTCGACACCTCCGACACGGTCCTCGGCCACGGGTGGTCCGCGCAGGTCTCCGGACCGACGCGGCTCGGCGCGCCCCTGGACTTCCACCCGAACCCGAACCCGACCGAGATCAAGCTCCCGGACGGCGACGGCACGACCCACGTCTTCAGGAAGCAGCCGGACGGCACCTGGAAGGCCCCGGCGGGTGTGCACTACAAGCTGGCCGTGAAGCCGGGGCTGGACTGCACCCCGCTGAAGGACCCGATCCCGGACGCGTGGACGATGACCCGTCCCGACGGCACCCGGTTCCTGTTCGGCTGCGACGGCTACATGACCTCGGTCGTCGACAAGAACGGCAACGCCCAGACGTACACGTACGAGGAGCGCAAGTCCAACAACAAGCCGACCAAGTTCCTCAAGTACACCACCGACCCGGCCGGCCGTCAGTCGCTCACGATCGAGTACTACACCAAGGCCGACACCAGCAGCCCGAAGATCATTGACCACGTCAAGTCGATGACCGACATCGCGGGCCGCAAGCTGACCTTCGAGTACTCCGACAAGGGACTGCTCACCAAGCTGACGGACGGCGCCGGCTCGACCCAGCCCAAGGTGTTCGCCTTCGAGTACGACGCCACCCAGGGCAACAAGAACGTCAAGCTCGTCAAGGCCACCGACCCGCGCGGCAACGCCACGAGCCTGGCCTACTACTACCCGAAGGAGGGCGACGACCCGAAGTACCACTGGTGGACACAGACGATCACCGACCGTCTGCAGGGTGCCACCGGCTTCGCGTACAAGCCGGACACCGGCAACCCGAAATTCACGGCCACCAAGGTCACCGACGCGGAGAACCACGCCACCGACCATGTGACGGACGACTTCGGACGTCCGGTCCAGAGCACCAACGCCAAGTCCGAGACCACCAAGTTGGCCTGGGACGCGGACAACAACGTCACCTACCTCGAAGAGGCCAACGGGGCCAGGACCGCGTACTGCTACGACCCGAAGACCGGTTACCCGCTCTGGCAGCGTGACGCCGAACACAACAAGGCCGGTGTTCCCGCCGCCGGTGACTGCGCCCCCGGCGCCGCCCCGGCCGACGCCGCCGTCTACACGTACAAGCAGCGCCTCGACGGCTTCTCCGCGGACATCGAGACGAAGACCTCGCCCGAGGGCCGCCGCTGGCGGTTCGGATACGACGACTTCGGCAACCTGACCACGGTGACCGACCCGAAGGGCGTCGCGACCACCAGCGTGCCGGACGACTACACGTCGCGGTACGAGTACGACGGCCACGGTCAGCTGACCAGGGCCGTCGACGCCAACGGCAACCCGACGAAGAACGACGGCTTCGGCCCGACCGGCTTCCCCGCAACGATCACGGACGCGCTGGACAAGCCGACCTCGTTCGTCTACGACGAACGCGGCAAGGTCCTCCAGGTGACGGACGCGCTGGGCAAGAAGACCACCCAGGCGTATGACGTCTACGGCCGTACGTTGGCGCGGACCGTCCCCAAGAAGCAGGACCAGGGCGAACTCATCACCACGCCCGCCCCGGTCTACGACGCCAACGACAACATCGTCACGTCGACGGCGCCGAACGGAGCCGTGTCCACCGCCGTCTACGACGCGGTCGACCAGGTCATGTCGGCCACGGCGCCGAAGGACACCACCACCTCGGACGAGCGCCGGACCCGCTACACGTACGACAAGGCCGGCAACCTCACCGGAACCACCGAACCCAAGGGAACGCTCACCACGGGCGACCCGTCCGACTACCGCACCACCCGCACGTACGACGCCGTCAACCAGCTGACGTCCGTCGTCAACGCGGCCGGGCACAAGCTGTCCTACGCCTACGACAACGTCGGCAACCTCGTCACGGTCGTCGACCCGAAGAAGAACGCGACCGCCGACACCACCGACTTCACCACCAAGACCGCCTACGACCTGAACCACCGGGTCACGACGGTCACCGACGCGGCCGGCAAGACCACCGAGCGGTCCTACGACAAGGACTCCCTGGTCGTCTCCACGACGGACGCCGAGAACAACACCACGACCGTCGCCCACGACGAACGCGGGAAGAAGAAGGAGGTCAAGGTCCCTTACGAGGGGACCACGTTCCGCACCACACGGTACGAGTACGACCAGGCCGGCAACACCACCAAGTTGATCAGCCCGCGTGGTACGGACACCGCCGCCGCTGACGACTTCACCGCGGAGACCACTTACGACGCGCTGAACCGGGCGAAGCGGCAGATCCAGCCGTACGACCCGGCGGACGCCCGGTACAACAAGAAGGTCTGGACCGAGACGACGTACGACGAGGTCGGCCGGGTGAAGACCGTGTCGGCGCCGCCGTCCGAGGGACAGACGGTCCGCAACGACACCACGTACGCGTACTTCGACAACGGCTGGGTCGAGTCGTCCACCGACCCGTGGGCCATCGTCACCGGCTACGACTACAACGAGCTGGGCAAGCAGACCACGCGCACCCTCACCTCGGCGGGCGGCTCCTCGAACCGCACCATGACGTGGTCGTACTTCCCCGACGGCAAGCTCAAGTCCCGGTCGGACGACGGCGTGCCCGTCGGCAGCGCGGTGGTGCTCGTCGACAACTCCGACACGCAGAACACCGACGCGACCGGCACTTGGACGAAGGACAGCGCCACCGGCCAGCACGGCTACGACCACCAGGCGCACGCCGCCGGCTCCGGCACGGACGCCTTCACCTGGTCGCTGAACATCCCGAAGGACGGCACGTACACCGCGTACGTGAAGTACCCGAAGGTCACCGGCGCGGCCACGACCGCGAAGTACACGCTCACGCACGCCGACGGCACCACGGACAAGGCGATCGACCAGAACACCGGGGACGGCACCTGGGTCCCGCTCGGCTCGTACGCCTTCACCCAGAGCGGCACCGCGAAGCTCCAGCTGTTCCAGAACAGCGGCGGCGCGGTCGTCGCAGACGGCGTCAAGCTCGTCCGGAACACCTCCGGCGACACCGACACCGAGAAGAACGACTTCACGTACGGCTACGACGCCAACGCCAACCTGACGTCGATCGACGACACCTCACCCGGTGCCCGGGTCGACACCTACGCGGTCGCCTACTCGGGTCTCAACCAGGTCCAGAAGGTCAGCGAGTCGGTGGCCGGGCAGGAGAAGAAGGCCACCTCCTTCACCTACGACCGCAACGGCCTGCCGGAGACGGTCACGCACCCCGACCAGTTCTCCCGGTACACCTACGACCTGCGCGATCTCGTCGCGTCGGTGTCGGTCGGCACGTCCGCGACCGACAGTTCCCCGAAGGTCAGCTCGTACACGTACACCGCCCGTACCCAGAAGCTGAAGGAGACCAAGGCCAACGGAAACACCGTCGGCCACACCTACTTCCTCGACGGATCCGAAAAGGCGCGGACCGAGAAGAAGGCGAACGGCACGCTCGTCTCCGAGCACACCCTGAGCTACGACGCCAACGGCAACCCGGCACAGGACACCGGCCGGAAGATGAGCGCGGACGCGGCGTCGACGTACATCGACGTCACCGCCGCCTACACCTACGACCCCGCGGACCGCATCGCGAAGGTCACCAAGACCGGCGCGTACGCGTCCACCGAGGCGTATGTCCACGACGACAACGCCAACGTCGTCGCGCAGACGGTCAAGGGGGTGTCGTCCACCTTCAACTACGACCGCAACCGGCTCCTGTCGGCGACGGTCTCCGGCGCGGTGGCGAGCTACAACTACGACGCCTTCGGCCGGCTGGAGACGGTCACCGGCGGCGGCAAGGTCGTGGAGCGCAACACCTACGACGGCTTCGACCACGTGGTCGAGACGTCCAGGCTCACCAGCGGCGGCGGCCAGTCGGTCACGCAGTACGCCTTCGACCCGTTCGACCGGACGACCACCAAGACCGGCGGCGGCAAGACCACCACGTTCAACTACCTCGGCCTGTCGGCCGAAGTGCTGAGCGAGGAGGTCGCGGGCGCGGTCACGGCCTCGTACCAGTACTCGCCGTGGGGCGAGCGGCTCTCCCAGCTCAAGAACCCCGGAGCCACCGAGGAACTGGGCGTGTACGGCTACAACCCGCGCGGCGATGTGGAGACCGTCACCACGACGGCCGGTGACGCCTCGGCAACCTACGGGTACACGGGCTACGGCAAGGACGAGGCGGGCGAGTTCACCGGTCGCGACAAGCCCGACCCGGACGACCCGGCCAAGGACGCTTTCAACCCGTACCGTTACAACGCCAAGCGGTGGGACGTCTCCTCGGGCACGTACGACATGGGCTTCCGCGACTACAGTCCGGAGCTCAACCGCTTCACCACCCGGGACACGTACAACGGCGCCCTCGCCGACATGCGGCTCGGCGCCGACCCGGTGACCGGCAACCGCTACGCCTTCACCGGCGGCAACCCGGTCAGCCGGGTGGAGCTCGACGGCCACGAGCCGGACTGCTTCGGCTACAACAGCTTCACCTGCCCCCGGATGGACCACGGGAGCGAGACGCCGTCCGGTCCGGGCGAATGGGGCAACTCCTGGCAGCTGGGTACCGACGACACACCGTCCACGGACACGGAGGAGGTGGCGGAGGAGGCCCCGGCGCCGGCGCCCAAGCCCATCCCGGTGTGGGAGAACTTCGTCGGCGGCGTGACCCACACGCTGCTGACCGGCTTCACCCAGGGCGGCAGCGACGGTGGCAGCACCGGTATCTGCGCGGGAATCGGCGGAGCGATGTACGTCGGCTACGCGGAACAAGGCTGCTTCATGGTCGTCCAGACCAGCAACGGCGACTACGACATGGGCTTCACCGAGAGCCATGGTCCGGCCGTCGGCACCGGCGCGTCCGCCAGCCTCGACGTCGTGTGGAGCAACGCCGACAGCTTCAACCAGCTCGCCGGCGCGGGCGTGGGAGGCGACGTGGCGGTCGGCCCGCTGCTGGGTGTGCACGGCCTGTACGGCCGGGCGGTGAACGCACAGGACGAGTTCTCGTTGCCGAGCGACTGGAGCAATCCGTGGGTGGTCAACAGCGACGGTGATCCCGTATACACCGTCGGCGGTGGCGTCACCCTGGTGACCGGCTTCGACGGGGGCGCGGGCACCAGCTTCACGACGACCTACGGAGAGAGCGGATGGTGACATGATTCCAGCCGTCCGGGGTGCGGGTGCGGGTGCGGGTCAGCCCGGCACCCGCCCCCGGGCGGCCCCCTTCCGCAAGGTACCGAACGACGAATGGAGCTGCATGTCCGACAACGGGGCGTTCCTGTGGGGCCCGGCGAACTTCTCCGGACAGCCGCCGGCCCGGCTGGTGGTGGAGGGCGTCGTCGTGGGCCTCGTGACCGCTGGTCTGGTCGCGGGCGCCGCGGTGACGGGTGCGCTGACCGGCTTCGACACGGTGGGCACTGTGGTCGGTGTCGTCGTGGGCCTGGCCACCGCCTGCTATCTCTTCTCGACGAACGCGGGGCGTGCCCTCGTCGCCGCGGTCGCCCTGCTCGGCGGGGCCCTCGCCTGGTGGATACCGGGCCCGACCGCGCAAGCCGTCCTCGCGGCGCGCGGCGAGAGCCGTACGGTGGTGGTGACCGAGGTCCACGTCCACCGCTACGAGGGACGGGACTACGTCAAGAACTCCTGCTCGGTAAGCCTCCCTGACGGCACCCCGGTCCAGACCGAGGCCTGGCGCACCTGCGTCGCCACCGCGCGCCCGGGGCAGCACCTCACGATGGTCTTCGACCCGGAGGACGCCGTACCGCCGACCGACCGTATCCTTCCTGCCACCGCCACCGAGGCCCTCGCGGGGCCGGCGGCGGCGACGCTGGCCCTCGCGGCGCTGTG
The DNA here is from genome assembly GCF_056836825.1 of Streptomyces sp. TRD_SC_5. Taxonomy (NCBI): domain Bacteria; kingdom Bacillati; phylum Actinomycetota; class Actinomycetes; order Kitasatosporales; family Streptomycetaceae; genus Streptomyces; species Streptomyces sp. TRD_SC_5. The sequence continues at coordinate 6,649,560 of NZ_JBWZZS010000001.1, forward strand.
CTGCGTCGCGGTGATCCGATCCCAGCCGTGACCACTGGGGCTTGCGTACGACTTTGACCTGACAGCCGCTTGGCTCCCACGGGAGAAGGGAACGAAGCATGCAGAGGAAACCCCCCGGCCATCGGGGACGGACGGCGGGACTCTGCCTGACGCCGCTGCTGCTGGCGGGCTGCGTCGGAGGGACGGGGCACACGGACACATCCCCGCAGAGCAGCACGAGCGCGGAGCGGCCGGCCGGGGAACAACCGGCCGGGGAACGGACGGTGGAGAAGGCGTTCGACCTGCTGCGTGACACGGACTCGATGCGGCTGTCGTTCACGATCCGGGCGCCCCGGGGCAGTGCCATGATCTCCGTGCACGCTGATCGGGACGGCAACTGCACGGGCACTTTCGACCTGGGCCGCACCCAGCGCGGGGACATCATCAGGGTCGCCGGCGAAGGCGTGTCCTATGTCCGCTACACCGACGTCGCACTCGCGGAGATACGCGCGGAGGCCGCCCGTCGCGGTCCCGAAGCCGCGGCACAGGCCGACGAGCGCACGGCGCAGGCCCGGGGCAAATACCTCAAGCTCTCCTCGGTCAGCCCCGTCGTGAAGGACCAATGCGACCTGGACAAGGCCCTGTCGAAGGCACCCCGGGACGGTGTCGGTGTCCAGCAGCAGCCCGTTGTCGAGCGCGACGGCGAGCGGGTCGTCCCGCTGCGCGGCCCCGAGGGGGACGAGGGCCTGACCATGTACGTGGCCGCCGAGGGCGAGCCGTACATCCGGTTCATGGAGGGCTTGGTGCGAGGCGCGGAGATGAGGCTCGCGTTCTCCCGGTTCGACGAGCCGTCGAGCGCGTCGGCGCCCCCGGCGGACCAGGTCCTCGACACGGGTACGGGCGGCGAGGGACCGCTCGGCATCTGAGCAGGCCCAGGCCGCCACGAATCATCCGGGCGTGGCGCACGGGAGTCCGGGACGTCTGATCAGAGACGACATCCCGCCTGCACACGGCTCGCTCATCCGGCCAAGGCGAGCGGGGAGGACAGGGAGCCCCAGAACGAGCACTGGTGGTCTGTGGCGAACGCGGTGGACGCCGCGTCGCCTTTGGGATTGAGCGTGAGTACCGTGTGGTCCTTGCCGGTGGGCGGCCACGGGATCTGGTCGCTTACCGACGGGGACCCGTAGCGCGCGAATGCGGCCCAGTAGCGCTTCATACGGTTCGCCAGCGTGATCTGCACCGGAGTCAGCGGTCTGTCGCCCATGGTGAAGTCGTGCAGATAGGCCAGTTCGGCACTGTGGGCGTTCGACTCGTCGAGTCCGGGCACCTGAGCCCCGTACAGCGTGGGGGAGTCGGGATCGTCGAACTCGTAGGCATAGGTGGGTACCTGGCCGGCGAAGATCTGGGTGGACCGGTAAGTGTGGCAGGCGAACGTCGAATCGGTGAGCACGGCCGAGTACGCCAGGTACGGCGAGGCGTGGTCCGAGAGCGGGTAGCGTTCCAGGACCTGGCCGGCCGCTGCTCCGTAGCTCGACTTGATCTGGGCGGTGTACTCCTGCGCAGTCAGATACGGCTGGGTCAGCGCGACGAACATCCTCGCCTCGGCCCTGGTGCTGCCGATCAGGATCGGTACTTTGTTCCAGTTCCCGGTTGCGATCGCCTGGGAGGGCTGGACAGGCAGCAGACGGTCGCCGACGGCGGGCCCGGACGTGGGGAGAGCGCGTGCGGCCCCCACGAGATCGGATCCGCGCGCGGCACGCAGGCATGCGGCAATTGCCTCTGCATCGTGGCATCCTGCCTGTGCCGCGAAGGCGTGGCCCTCTTTCTCCGCCCGCGCTCGATCGGGGGCTTGCAGCAGCGTGCACGGTCCGCTCTGCAAGATGGCCCGGGCGAACAAGCCGGTCGTACGTGGCGAGGCGAGCATGGCGCACACCGACCCGCTGCCCGCGGATTGCCCGGAGATGGTGATGTTGGCGGGATTCCCACCGAACGCCGTGATGTTCTTCCGGGTCCATTTGAGTGCCGCGATCTGGTCCATCAGCCCCCAGGACCCCGAGCGCAGCGCGTTGTCGTTGGTCAGCTCGGGCAGACTCAGGTAACCGAGCTGTCCCAAGCGGTAGTTGATCGTGACGACAATGCTGTTCGTCGACTCGGCCATGGTGCGACCGCCGAACTGAGTTCCGGTGCCTTGGCTGTACGCTCCGCCGTGCATCCAGAAGACAACCGGAAGCCTCGCCCCAGCACGGGCGTTCCGTGGGCGGTACACATCGAGGTAGAGGCAGTCCTCGTCGGCCGCCTGAGGATCGCGCAGCCCGAAAGGCGAGAACTGCAGACATGCAGGTGCCTGGCGAGTGGCGCTGCGGACCTCGTCCCATCGCTGAGGAGCCACAGGCGGGCGGAACCGCAAGTTCCCCACAGGGGGAGCCGCATAGGGCACGCCCAGGAACTCCTGTGCCTGGCCCCGCATTTGACCCCGTAGAGCACCCTGACTGATCACGACCAGCGGAGTGGTCTGCGAAGTGTCGGACGGGGCCGCGGAAGCCGGCGTCACCGGCATGAACAGCGCCACGAGAGCAAGTAACCAGGCGACGCCCGTGTATGGCCGCGTGAGGGAAAGCCTTCTCATTCTTCCTCCTGGAACGGGTTCGATCGCCGGCGCATCCGCCGGCTGGTGAGCGGGCTGTCGACGCGCACCGCCGAAGAACCCAGGGGCGGAGCACCTGAGTACTCCGCCCGCATTCACTGGGTGTGCGCCTCGGCTCGTGTGCCCGCGATACGCAGAGAAGCCGGGCCGGCGCTACGGGCGGAGCCCGAGAAGGAGAGTGCTGGTCAGGGCGAAGTCCGCGGGCCCGGTGTTCCAGTTGGCGGACATCGGGCTGACGGCGATCTTGTCGGCGCTCACGGCCTCGACGTCACCGCCCTTGGCGGCCGGCTGCGGGGCGAACTTCACATCCACCTTCCACGTGCCGTCGCCGGAGTCGGTGAAGTCCGGCTTCAGGGGCGCCTGCGGGTCCTGGAACGTTGTGGCGACCCCGGCCGCGGTCCCGGTGCCGTCCGCGCCGACGACCGGATGGTTGATGTTCAGGCCGACGCCCTTGGGCAGCAGCCGCCCGGACTTGGCCCGGGCCTGCAGCCGGTCGATGAGCTTGACCGTGAAGTCGACCGTCGGGCGCATGGCGTTCACGGTGGCGACCGCGTCGGGAACGCCGAAGCCGCCGGTACTCAGCGCGATGGCGGGTACGCCGGCCTCGAGGGCGGCGACAGCGCCGCCGACCGTACCGGAGTGATTCGCGAGGCCGGCGACGTTCGGGCCGAAGTTGGTCCCGGAGACCACCAAGTCGGGGGCCTGGTCTTCGAACACCTCGGAGATGCCGAAGAGCACCGAGTCGCCGGGTGTGCCGTCCACGGCCCACACCTTCGGCTCGGGGTGCTCGACCGTGATGCTGGGGCCGCTGAGTACCTTCGTCCCCGTGCCGCTCTGGTTGGTCAGTGGCGCGACGATGGTGACGTCATGTCCGGCAGCGCTCAGGCGCTGGAACGCCGCACGGATGCCAGGGGCGTTGTAGCCGTCGTCATTGGTGAGCAGGATGCGCAGCGGGCCCGTGGGCGCGCTCTGCGGCGAGGCGGCCGCCGGCGCCGTTCCGGCAAGAGCGGGCGTACACAGCAGCAGTGCGGCCAGCGGCAGAACTCGCTTGCGTCTCACGATGTACTCCTTCGAGGAGTGAGGGAGATTTATGGGACCGGCGGGCGCTCGACCCTCGACGAGTGCCCGCCGGAGTCGCGGGGCCGGGCCGCGCTCAACGAGGGCGCGGCCCGGGGGGCGTTCAGCGCACGCTGCGGATCGGGAGGATCGCCAGCGCGCCGAGCAGGGACAGAGCTCCGCCCACCAGGAACAGCCCGGTGTAGCCGCCCAGGAGGGTGACGACCGCGGAGGCGACGAAGGGGGCGATGATCTGCGGTCCGGCATTGGCGATGTTGAGTACGCCCATGTCACGGGCGGCGTCCTCGGCACTGGGCAGGACGAGCGTCACCACAGCGGTGTCGACGGCCATGAAGCAGCCGAAGGCCAGGCCGTTGAGCGCGCTGAAGACGAGCATTCCGGTCCAGGTGGGACTGATGACAGGGATCACCGTGACCAGACCGGCGAGTGCGGCCGACGCGCCGACGAACACCTTGCGCCGGTTCAGGCGGTCCGAAAGCAGGCCGCTGGCCACCGTGGAGACCGCCATGGCGACCATCGACACCGGGGTGAGGATCGCCATGGCCGCGGCCGGCTGCATGCCGCCCGGGAGCGCGATGTGGTCGTCCAGGATGTAGAGCTGGTAACCGATCACGGAGAAGTAGCCGAGCACCATCAGGGCCCGACCGATGAACGCCCACCGGAAGTCGTGATGGGACAGGGCCGAAAGGAACGCGGCGAGCCGCTCGCGTCGCGGCACGGCCGGCGCGGGTGCCGAGCGTGGAACGTCGCGGAAGAAGCTCGTCAGCAGGACGGCCGCACCGGCGACCATGGCGCCGAACACGAGATAGCCGGTCCGCAGATGACCTGAGGTCTGGGAAGCGATGAGTACGCCGACGGTCCCTCCGATCGGGAGTGCCAAGCCCACCAGGGCCGATGCGGTTCCGCGCCGGGACGGGGGTATCCGGTCGGGCACCACCGCGGTGACCGCTGCCTGGTAGACGTTCATGGTCGCCTGGACCAGGCACCAGCCGATGCCGACCAGCACCGCCGTCTGGGCGGTGCTGAGGAAGGCCAGAGCGGCGAGCGAGGCGAGGGCGCCGCCGAGAATCCACGGGTTGCGGCGGCCGGTCCGGTCGGACAACGCGCCGGCGATCGGATTGAACGCGGTCGCGAAGACCGCGCTGATCCCGCCCACCAGGCCCAGAATGGCGACCTTGTTCGCCGGGTCGATGGCTGCGATCTGCAGAGGCAGCAGCACGGAGCCGACACCCATGTACACGGCCAGCATGGACGCGTTGGCCACCAGGAGCAGCAGCATCAGTCCGCGCTGCCGGGGCACCTTGGGCGCCGCGTGGGCGCGCGGTTCGATCAGTTCGTTCGTGGTCATGACGGCCGCCGATGTGTACACGCCGTACTACGGCTGATGGGGACGGACATGTCGACTCCTCGGGGAGGGAGCAGAGAGAGGGGGAGGGGCCGCTGCAGCGGGAGGCGCTCGGCGGAGGAACCCTGAAAACGCCGTGGTTACACGTGTTAGCCGCGGTGTCCACTGTTTAGCACTCGCTCCCGGTACTCCGCTAGGCCTGGCACCGAGGAACTGAGGGCGGGAGTCCGGGAGGACGAGTCGAACAGAAGCGTGTGTAGGCCGCATCCAACGCTCGGACCAGGGGATCTGGCCTCCCGGCCGCTGCGCGGTCACCGCTTTGGCGTGGTTCGGTCTGGCTGAAAAATATATTGCCCTTGTGGCGGCGGCAGGATCGGCGCAATACTCCCGGGTGTCGCCGCGCTACTGCCCGTACTGGAGCCGGTGATGTGAGCCCCGGGCGCGCCTCGCCACTGCGCCGACCTCAAGTGGCCCCAGTGATGGCCCCGTGTGTGGCCACTCCCTTGCACTGTCCCGGGTGGCGCGCGGGATTTCGCCCCTTGCCATGCTCCCCGCGCTTCAAGCGCGGGGAGGTGACCGTGAAAGGCGTCTCGTGCTGAACTCGTCCCCGCCAAGCGACCCGCCCCCAAGACACCGCAAGCCTCCTGGGCGCCAGGTTCCGGCCGCCCCGCCTCGGGGCGCGCTTGTAGCCGGAACGGTACTTCTGCTGGGAGTCCTGGCGATCGGCCTCACCTTCCGAGGTGGAGGAGCGTCGCCAATTCAGAATCTCGACGATCGCTGGGCTCGGTGGGCTCGGGGCCCTCGAAGCGAGGCGGCGACGGATTTCGCCGACATCCTCGATCGCCTGGGCGGCCCCTTGGGGCTGATCTTCCCCCTCGTGTTGGTGGGGTGCCTCTGTGTCTACGGTCGGTGGAGGTCGGGACTGTTTGTGTTTGCCGCCTGCGTGGTCGCGAACGTGCTTGTCGTCCTGCCTCTCAAGTCGGTTGTTGACCGGCCGAGGCCGCCACAGCCTCTGGTCCTGGTCAACGACGGTTCGTACCCCTCTGGCCAGGTGTTTACTGCTGTGGCTCTCGTGATGGTGGTCGCCGTGGTGCTTTCCCGCGCGGATGTACGACGCTGGTGGTGGGCATTCGGGGGCGTGTACGTCGCCGCCATGATGTGGAGCCGCGTTTGGCTGCACGCTCAGTGGCTCAGCGACACGGTCGCCGGAGCCGTGGCCGGCATCGGTACCTGCCTGCTGTTGTGGCGGGCCTTCGCGCCCCTGCTGGAACGCGAGGCAGTGCGTGCCGCCGCCAATCGGTTGTGGTAGGCGCTCACTCGGGTCGGCATGTCGGGTATCCCAATATATTGACGACCGTCAAAAATAGGACACACTTGTACTGGTGCCGCTGCCTCTGCGTCGCGAGGCCGGCTTCCACGACGAGTGAGGAAGAGAAGTTCATGGCTATCTCTGAAGGCCGGATTCCGCCCGTTGTCGACCTACAGGCGGGGCGGCTGCAAGGTGCCGTCGACCGCGGGGTCGCCGTCTTCAAAGGGGTGCCGTACGCCGCACCCCCGGCCGGAGCTCTCAGATGGCGCCCGGCGCAGCCGCACCCGGGCTGGAGCGGTACCCGGGACGCCACCGCTTGCGGTCCGAGCGCGCCGCAGATGTTCATGGAGGGCGGCGACCCCGTGATGGGTGGTCACGGGTCGCCGCCGTTCGACGACGACTGCCTGACTCTGAACGTATGGACACCCGCTGCGGACGACGGCCGCCGTCCGGTGCTCGTCTGGATTCACGGCGGAGGCTTCGTATCGGGCTCGGGTTCGCTGCCCAACTACTCGGGGGAGGCCTTCGCTCGCGACGGCGACCTCGTCGTGGTGAGCATCAACTACCGGCTCGGGCCGCTGGGATACCTGTACTTCGATGGCGAGGGGGAAGGCCCCGAGCCTGGGAACTTCTGGCTCACTGACCAGATGGCGGCGCTGCGGTGGGTGCGGGACAACATCGAGCGCTTCGGTGGGGACCCGGCGGCCATCACGGTGGCCGGCCAGTCGGGTGGGGCGATCTCGACCGCCGCACTGGCGGGCCACCCCGAATCGCAGGGCCTGTTCCAGCGCGTCATTCTGCAGAGCCCGCCCCTGGGGCTGGATATCCCAACGCCGGCCGAGTACCGGAAGCGAACAGACGCCTATCTGGAGATCGCAGGCGCCAAGAACGCCACTGAGTTGCGAGAGCTGCCCTGGCCCAAGCTGATCGATGCGGCCGGCGGGCTGTTCGCGCGCACCATGCGCTGGGGCTATTGGCCCACCCCGTTCCTTCCCGTACGCGATGGAGTGACGCTGCTCGAGCACCCCGCCGACACCCTGCTCAATGGCGCGGCCGCCGATCTCGACGTGATGATCGGGTGGACCCGGGAAGAGGCCAACTTCGCCTTCGCCCTGGACAAGGGGTACGACGCGGCGACGCGAGACCAGGTGATCGCCAGGATCGCGGAGACCTTCGGTGAGGACGACGCCGCCGAGGTGTACGACGCCTACGCGCGGACCCGCCCCGGCTCCCGCCCGGTTGACGTGCTGATGGATCTGATTACGGACGAGCTGTTCCGGGTGCCCTGCTTGGAGCTGGCCGAGGCCCGGGCGGGGATGGGGAGGCCGGTGTGGGCCTACCAGTTCGACCTGCCGACGCCGGCGCACGGCGGCAGGCTCGCCGCGGCGCACTGTCTGGAACTGCCCTTCGTTTTCGGCAACTTCGACGACTGGGCGCACGCCCCATTCCTTGACGGGCTGGATCCCGCGGTCCGTGACGGGCTGGCCCAGAGCATGCACGAGTCGTGGATCGCCTTTATCCGCACCGGAAACCCCAACCACCAAGGCCTGCCGCTCTGGCAGCGATACGACGCGGATTCGCGGCAAACCATGCGCTTCGACTCGGTGGTGACTGCCGTCGGAGACCTGGCCGGGCACTCGCGCCTTCTGCACGGCAGGCTGCACGAGCGACCCTAAAACTGTGCGTGCGACATCTCGCGCGTACATCAACCCATGGACCGAGGTGGTCACACGTGTAACCTGGCAAGGTGGTCACCGCGTGGGGGCGGCGGCCACCTCAGGTCCCGGGCGCTGGGGGAGCGCCTGGGACCAGTTTGCTCGGGGGAGCCGGCCGACGCTCGCCGAGATCGGGTTCGGCTTCAACAAGAGGGGGCTTCGACGCCGGAGCCGACCAGCTGGGCGGCGTCGCGCCGCTCGCGGCCGGTCGGAGTGAACGCCGCCGGCAACCCCGGGGGACTCCGCTGCGGCGGGGGCATTCGCCTGCTCGCCGCCGGGCAGTGCTGCCCGCCGCCGCGACAGTAACGCGTGTAACCTGGGAAGGAAGCGGTCGGTCGGACCGAGGGGAGCGAAGAAGGACGGTCATGGCCCAAGACGCACGTACCCAAGCCTCGATCACCAGCGCGGCGTAGCGCGTCTGGCTGGGGTGTCCCGCGCCACCGTGTCCTTCGTACTCAACGACACTCAAGGGCACCGGGTCAGCGAGAGCACCGGGCCGAGTGCCGAGCGAGGCACTGGTGACCGCCTGTGCCCCCGGGACGGAGGCTCGCCCGCGACCGACGGCGGCAGTTGAGCCGACAAGGTCCCTGGCGACCGCCCCGGGCGTCTCTTTTGCAGTAATCCCTCGTTGGGCCCAGTGGGCATCGAGCGATGCCGCGAACGGAGAGCCCCTTGCGAATGACCGATATCCACCGTTGCGACGTCCGGCCCGGCAGGCTCGTGGAGTGGACACTGCATCCGTCGACCGTCGAGGCGGCGGCCGGTTTGCCGGAGGATCCCCGGCCGCCCGCCTATGTCCAGGAGTCACACATCCGAACGTCGCGTTCCGTACGCGAGGACGGCTTGTTCGTGCCGACCTGGAGCGGCGCGGCGTTCGACATCCCCGGGCCGGTGGACACTGAGGCCCTCCAGGAGGCGCTGCGGACCTGGACTCTTCGGCACGAGACACTGCGCAGCGGATTCCGCTGGATCGGCGACGAGATGCGGCGGTTCACGCTGGACGCCGACGCCGTCGCGCTGCACCGCGAGGACGTCGGCGACTTCGGCGACGCGACGACGCTGATCCGGTACCTGGAGGACCGTTTCGACGTCGCGGCGGACGCACTGAGCTGGCCGAACTTCATCTACGCAGCGGTCCTCAGGGAGGACGGCGCGAGCATCTACATGGCGTTCGACCACAGCAACGTCGACGCGTACTCGATCTACCGCATCCCCGCCGAGATCCACGAACTGTACGAGGCCGCCCTCCAGGGCCGCACCGTGGAGACGCCACCGGTCGCCAGCTACGTCGACTTCTGCGCGATCGAGCGGACGAACGCCGACCAGGTCGACGACACGCACACGATCGTCGCCCGCTGGCGTGAGTTCGTCGCCGCATGCGACGGCACGCTGCCGCCCTTCCCCGTCGACCTCGGTCTCGAACCCGAAGGGCCGCTGCCGACCCAGAAGATCATGCGCGAAATGCTCGTGGACGACGCCGAAGCGGCGGCCTTCGAGGCGTACTGCCGCCCGTACGGCGGAAGCCTGGTCGGAATCCTCGCCGCTACGGCCCTCATCGTCCACGAGATCGGCGGGCAGCAGGTGTACCGCACCGTCGTGCCCTTCCACACCAGGGCGAAGTCCCAGTGGATGGACTCGGTGGGCTGGTACGTGGGCGGCGCCCCGATCGAGGTCCCCGTCGCGCGGGCGCCGGATTTCGACAGCGCGCTGGAGATGGTCCGCGACGAACTGCGCAAGAACAGGCGGCTGTCCCGGATTCCCATCGCCCGCGTGCTGGGTCTGCTGGGCCACGACTTCCGGCCCACGTCTCCGGACCTGTACTCCATCGTCTCGTTCGTCGACACACGCGGCATTCCGGGATCGGATCGCTGGCAGGACATGAAGGCGCACGGGCTGATCCGGGTCTCGTACGGCGACCAGGTGTGCGCGTGGGTCGCCCGGTTCCACGACGGCCTGCAGCTCGGCTGCCGCTACCCGGACACGGCTGTCGCCCACAAGAACATGCGGCGGTACGTCGACGAGCTGCGCGGACTCATCGTCTCGGTGTCGCGGAACGCGGCCGTGCCCGCCTAGAACCAGGGCCCCTGGCCGGGCGAGGCAGGGGCCCCTCAACGTGCTTCCGCGGGGGGGACGGATCGTGCGAGGAGGTCGCGCGGAGCGGCCGGTTCGGCCTCACGGTTTTCCGCGGCCACGAGCAGGACTTCAGAGGCCACTTGTCCGCTGGATCCTGCTCGATGGCGGGAGGTCAGACGGGTTTCAGCTGCGTGCGCAGGAGACAGAACTCGTTGCCCTCGGGGTCGGCCAGGACGTGCCAGCTCTCTTCTCCGGTCTGGCCGATGTCGACAGGCACGGCGCCCAGTGCGAGCAACCTGGCCAGCTCGGCGTCCTGGTCGCGGTCGGTGGCGTTGACATCGATGTGCAGCGGGAGCTTCCCGACCCGGGGGTCGCGGCCCGCATTGAAGACGAGGGTTGGCTGTGCGCCGCCGATTCCGTCGCCGGGCGGGCCGATTTCGATGCTGCCGTCACCTTCTGGGGCCAGCTCGGCGTAGCCGAGGACATCGCACCAGAATGCGGCCAGTCGGTCAGGGTCTTCCGCGTCGATGACAAGTTCGCTGATTCGGCATGCCATGCAGCGAGAATAGGTGCGCCGGCCAGGCCCTGGCCACATCCGAGCGGCACGATCCCCTGCTACCCGTCCAATGACCCGGACGAAGCCACCTTGCCCACGTGCAACTTCACCGCCCGACGGGGTTGCTCGGACGACGGTGCGCCGGCTCCGTAACCAGGCAGATCACCGGTCGTTTGCTCAGGCTGTGACCTACCTGTTCCGCCACGACGTGGCACTGGAGCCTGATCCGTTCATGACCTCCCTCCAGCGGGACGAGCCCGTCGCGCGCGTCGAGATGCCCTACGGCACCGGCCCGTGCTGGCTGGTGACCCGGTATGCCGATGTACAGGTGGTCACCTCCGACCGTCGGTTCAGCCGGGCCGCGCTGGTCGGCAGGGACTTCCCCCGCATCACCCCGGCTCCGATCGCCCAGAGCGAGGCGATCAACCTGATGGACCCGCCGGTGCTGGGCCGGATCCGCCGCGTGGTCACGCACGCTTTCGGCCCCCGCCAGGTGGACCGGCTGCGCCCCTGGGTGCGGTCCGTGGTGGACGCGTCGGTGGCGGCGATGGCGGCCGAGGGGCCGGGAGCCGACGTGGTCTCGCACCTGTCGGACCGGCTACCGCTGGAGACCATCTGCGAACTCCTCGGCATCCCGAAACAGGACCGGCCCCGGCTACGCCGGTGGGCGATGGCGATGATGGCCATGACCCCCGAGGCCCGGGACGCAGCCGCCACCGCCAAACGGGGGCTGCGCTCCTACTTCGACGCCCTCGCTGTCCGCCGACGCGAGGAGCCGGGAGAGGACCTGCTCAGCGCCCTCGCGACGGCCCGGATCGGCGACGAGACACTCACGGACGCCGAACTTGCCGTCATGGCCATGCTGCTGATGGTCACCGGCCACGACACCACGACGTACGACATCTCCAACATGGTGTTCACCCTCCTCACCCACCCAGCACAGTTCGCCCAGCTCCAGGCCCGGCCGGAGCTGCTGGACCAGGCGATCGAGGAGCTGCTGCGGTACATCCCCTTCCGCCAGGGCGCCGGCATCCCGCGCGTCGCGCTCGAGGACGTGGAACTCGGCGGGGTGACCATCCGCGCCGGTGACACCGTCCACGTCTCGTACCTCACGGCCAACCGCGACGAGGCCGTCTACGAACGCTGCGACGACATCGACTTCGAACGCCCCGCGCCCCCCGCGCACATGGCCTTCGGCTACGGCATGCACCACTGCCTGGGCTCCCATCTGGCCCGCCTGATGCTGCGCACCTCCATCGGCACCCTGCTGGCCCGGTTTCCCACCCTGCGCCTCGCCGTCCCGGCCGAGGAGGTGCGCTGGAACACGCAGTCGATCTGGCGCTATCCGCTGACGCTGCCGGTCGCGTGGTGACCTCGACGGCGCCCCTGTGCCGCCCGGAGACTGCCGTCCCCGAACATGTCGTCACTGTCGAGGAGACCCTGCCTGGCCCCTCGGCAATGGCCAAGATCAAGTCGCTGGCTGTCGCTCCGTCGTGCCCGGCAGGCGGCTCGGGCATCGGCTTGGTGGGGACTGGACACCGAGATCCATCCGGCGTTAACTTAGGTAAGCCTAACTTAACCTGGAGGGATGGCTCGGATGGATACGGACGCGTGCGTGGCCCGACCGACCAACGGCGAGCAAGTCCGCACCGTGGTGGCCGCCGCGGGATCGCTCATGGTGGTCACGGACAGACACTCCGGCGAGTTGGCCGGCCTGCACACCCTGGACGACAGGGGACGGCTGCTGCTGCGGGTGCCGGACGATTGCGCATTGGCCGCCGAGGTCGCCCTCGCGCCACGCGGGATCGTGGCCGCAGTACTGAAGTTCACCGACATCGCACCAATCGCGGTACGCGACCGAGTGCGCGCCCGCGTGACGTTCACCGGTTGGTTCGCTCCGGTCGATGGGAACCCCCAGGAACCCGGCGTCGAACTGCGTTTGGACTTCGCGCACGCCGAACTCGAAACGGCGGGAGGAACGGCAACCGTCGGCCTCGACGAACTCACCCTTGCCTGCGCCGATCCCCTGGCCGTTTATGAGGCCGACATGCTCACCCACCTTGTCGACGGCCACAGCGACGTCGTGGCTCTGCTCACTCGCCTCGTGGACCCGCGGCTCGTGCAGGGAGTACGGGGTGTCCTCCCGGTGGCACTGGACCGGTACGGGTTGACGCTGCGGCTCGAGCACACCAACGCGCACCACGACGTACGGCTGTCCTTCCCCGCTCCACTGAGTGATGCCGCAGAGGCCGGCGGCCGGATCCAGGCACTGCTCGCTGCCGCACGTGCCTGCTGCGGTCGGCACGGGTCGCCGAGCCGACCGTGATCACATCGCGTCCTGGAGGGCCGGAGCCGACTGGCGCAACGAGGGATCAGGTGGCGGCGATCATCCGTGCCGCACCCTTGGCAGCAGCCCTGTACACACCACCCGATCCCGCTCTGACCGGAGTGGAGTGCCAAGCCGACGGCGTGCCATTGGCGCACGCGCTTGCTCCCGGTCATTTGTGGGTGGTGACGTAGCCCCCCGTGGAGTGGAAGTAGCAAAAAGTCGCCGCCGCGCGGATCGGGCTGTCCACGCGGCGGCGATCACCGGTCGGCCCCGGGGCCATGGCGGGGGCGCCGGCGGACTGGTTGGCCGAACGTAGCTCCAACGTGCGGCACTTCACGCGTCCGCCGGCCTTGAGGAGCTCCGACAGATCGACGTTGATGTAGCGGGCGGTGCGCAGGTGCCTGAAGTCGTGGTCGCGCAGCCAGGTCGAAGTAGGTGGGCCTGCACATGAGATAGTGCCGCGGCCGGGCTGTACGGACTGCGCGCATGGGTGTCGGTCCCCTGATCGTCAAGGACGGCTGGTGAGGTAACCGCCCATCGAGGTGAAGTAGTCGGTCGCCGGCATTTCCTCGCCGTCCTCGGTGCGTACGCGCGTGATGGCCAGGCCGTGGTTGCGGCCCGTGCGGGCGTCGGCTCCGGCGACGATCACCACGCCGTCGCCCTCGCGGTAGAAGACGCGGCCGGGGGTGCCGCCGTAGCGGCCTTCGGACACGACTGCCGCCAGGATCTCGAGGCGCTTGCCCTTGTGGTAGGTGAACGCGCTCGGATACGGGGCGGACTGGGCGCGCACGAGGCGCCCGAGGTCCTCGGCCGGCCAGTTCCAGTCGATGCGGATGTCCTCGGCGGACCGCTTGTGGAAGAAGCTCGCCTTCGACCGGTCCTGCTTGGTGAATTCGGTCTCGCCGGACGCGATGCGGCCGAGTGCGCCGACCGTGACCGGGGCGATGAGGTCGACGGTCTTGTGGAAGAGGTCTGTGGCCGTGTCCGTCGGTTCGACCGCCACCGCGCGCTGAACCACGATGTCGCCGGCGTCGAGCTCACCGTCCATCATGTGCGCGGTGACGCCCACTTCACGCTCGCCGTTGATCAGCGCCCAGATCAACGGGGAGAAGCCCGCGTACTTGGGCAGCAGCGAGTCGTGCACGTTCAGCGTGCCGTGGCGGGGGAGGTCGAAGATGCGCGGAGGAATCCACGTCCGCCAGTTGTTCGCCACGATGATGTCCGGGGCGGCCTCCTTGAGGGCCACGAACAGCTCCTCGTCGTCCGGCCGGTTGCGGATCAGCACGGGCACACCGTGCTCCTCGGCGAGGTCGGCGACCGAGTCGCTCCAGATCTTCTCGTACGCGTGCTCGCTCTTGGGGTGCGTCACGACCATCACCACGTCGTGCTCGGAATCCAGGAGAGCTTGCAGGGTGCGGTGCCCCCAGGACTGATAACCGAACATGACGACCCGCATGGGGTTCCTCCTCGGAGCAGCAACGGACGAGGCGCCAAGTAAAGCAAGGCTTACCTAAGGATGCAACGGGCGTAATTTCGGGCCGCGTTGACATTCGCGCCTCGCCCGCCTGTCCGTTTTGCCCTATCGACACGTCCGCGAGATGAGGTTAGCTTTGCCTAAGTTCCGCTCGGTCGCCGCTCAGTTGGCGTGCCCTGCTCTCGTTCCCTCAACGCCTGACAAGCGGCTGCCCCGCACGATGGGAGTGACATGTCACAGGCTCTTCCTGGCGACGCACCACCGACCCACGACCTCATAGGAATTGGCTTCGGGCCGTCCAATGTGGCCATGGCGATAGCGCTCAGCGAGCACAACGCACGCGTCGGCAGGCAGGGGGCCGTCACTGCTCACTTCTTCGAGCGGCAACCGGCCTTTGGCTGGCACCGCGGCATGCTCATCGACGACGCGACCATGCAGGTCTCCTTTCTCAAGGACCTGGTGACGCTGCGAAACCCGTCGAGTGAGTACAGCTTCCTGTGCTACCTCCAGAGCAAGGGCCGGCTGGTCGACTTTGTCAACGGCAAGAGTCTTTTCCCGCTGCGGGTGGAGTTCCACGAGTACTTCGAGTGGGCAGCGGCCCAGGTGGACGACATGGTGTCGTACGGGCACGAGGTCGTCGCCGTACGGCCTGTCGTGCGTGACGGAGTGGTGGAGTACGTCGATGTGACGGCCCGTTCCGGGTCCGAGTTGGTGGTCCACCGGGCACGCAACCTTGTGATCGGTACGGGGCTGCGGCCGCAGATGCCGGAGGGCGTCGACCGGACGGACCGGATCTGGCACAACTCCGACCTGCTGGCACGGGTGGACGGCCTGGCTGACGCCGAGCCGTCCCGCTTCATCGTGGTCGGGGCCGGCCAGAGCGCCGCCGAGAACGTGGCCTTCCTGCACCGTCGCTTCCCTGAGGCCGAGGTGTGCGCCGTCTTTTCCCGCTACGGCTACAGCCCCGCCGACGACAGCAGCTTCGCCAACCGGATCTTCGATCCCGCAGCGGTCGACGATTACTTCACGGCTCCTGACGAGATCAAGCGCAAGCTGATGAACTACCACGGCAACACCAACTACGCCGTGGTGGACATCGACCTGATCGATGACCTGTACCGCCAGGCGTACCAGGAGAAGGTGCTGGGCACCGAGCGTCTGCGGTTCCTCAATGTCTCCCAGCTCACGGACGTCGTCGAGAGCCCGGACAAGGTCCGTACGACGGTGGAGTCGTTGGTCACCGGAGAGAAGACCCCCCTGGACGCCGATGTGGTGGTCTACGCCACCGGCTACCGGTCCGCCGACGCCCTCGGGCTCCTCGGCGAGATCGGCGAGCGGTGCCACCGTGACGACGAGGGGCGTGTCCGCGTCGAGCGTGACTACCGCGTCGCCACCGACCCCGAACTGCGGTGCGGAATCTACCTGCAGGGCGGCACCGAGCACACGCACGGCATCACGTCCTCCCTGCTGTCGAACACCGCGATCAGGGTCGGCGAGATCCTTGACTCGATCGTGGACCGGAGCCGGCAGCCCACTGCCGGTCTGCCCCGTAACGCCGCCGACGAGATCAGCACGCCCCTCTAGGGACACCGCCTGGTTCAGCCTCCGCCGCACCAACGCGCCTGCCCGGTGGCCGTCTCCCGCTGGGTGGGCGTGCGTACGCACTGCAAAAGAGAAGCCCCGTGAAAGGAAACACCGTGTCCACTGGTACCCGCCCCGCGCTGACGAGGATCGTCGGAAACGTCCCCCGCGTGGCAATCGCCGCTGTCGCCGCGCTCGCCCTGACCGCTTGCGGGGGCGGGGCCGAGAAGACGGAGTCCAAGTCGTCCGGGGAGGGGAGCGCGAAGTCCGCTGCTTTCCCGGTCACGGTGGAGCACAAGTACGGCAGTACGTCGATCGAGGCGGAGCCGAAGACGGTCGTCACTCTCGGTCTTTCGGATCAGGACGCGGTGCTGGCGCTCGGTGTGAAGCCGGTCGGTTCGGTGGACTGGTTCAAGGAGAAGCCGTACGGCAAGTGGCCGTGGGCCAAGGAGCTGTGGGGTTCCGAGAAGCCGCAGATCGTGGGCGAGCGTGACGAGTACAACATGGAGAAGATCGCGGCCCTCAAGCCGGACCTGATCGTCGCTCAGTACTCCGGCATGAAGAAGGAGCAGTACGAAACGCTCTCCAAGATCGCCAAGGTGGTCGCCCAGCCCAAGGGCCACGAGGACTACCAGGCGCCGTGGCAGGTCATGACCAAGCAGATCGGCAAGGCGCTGGGCAAGGACGCCGAGACGGAGAAGCTGATCGCCGGCATCGACGCCCGCTTCGAGGCCGTCCGCGACGAGCACCCCGAGTGGAAGGGCAGGACGGTCACCGTCGGCGAGCCCTACGAGCCGGGCAAGTTCTCCGCGTTCTCGCCCAAGGACCCGAAGGTCATCTTCCTCAGCGAGATGGGCTTCACCACCTCCGAGGCGTACCGCAAGGCGCTGGGCAAGGAGAACATCGCCGACCTCAGCTCGGAGCGTCTCGACGTCATGGAGGCCGACCGCACGGTGTGGCTGGGCACCCCTGAGACGGAGAAGGCCATGAAGGCCGACCCGCTCTACAAGAAGACCGAGGTCCACCAGGAGAAGCGGGATCTGTTCCTGCCGTACGACAGCCCGGACATCGGCGCCGCGCTGTCCTTCAACACCGTGCTGAGCATCCCGTACGCCGTCGACCAGGTCGTGCCGATGCTTGAGGCCATCAAGTAATCAGGAGTCGCGCCTGTCCGGCAGCCGTCCCCGCCGGGCAGGCGTGGCGCGCGCACGCGATCCCGTACGCCATCGACGAGACCGTGCCGCTGCGGACGGCCGATGGCCGACGGCCGAGTAGCGACCTTTCAATGACGTGACGTACCCCAGGGAAGGGCCCTTCGACGATGTTTGACGCCGAGTCGGACCGGACATCCGCTGCCGGGATACCCGTCACCGGTGGGCAATCCGGCATCTGGCTTGCCCAGCAGATCGAGCCGGACAGCTCGGCCTACAACGTCTCGTTCCTCCTCGATCTGCGCGGCGGCGTCGACCTTGCCCGCCTGACCGTCTCCGTGCGGCAGGCGGTCGAAGAGGCGGAGTGCCTGCATGTGCGGGTGAGCCCCGAGGGCGCGGAGCCGCGCCAGATACCCACGCGGTTCGCCGTCGACGTTCCCACCATCGACCTGCGGGACGAGCCGGACCCGGAAAGCGCTGCCGCGCAGTGGACGGAAGCCGACCGTGACCGGCCGGCCGACCTCGAGCGCGGCCCGCTGTTCGCCCATGCCCTGCTCCGGCTCGCCGACGACCGCGTCCTCTGGTACCAGCGCTACCACCACATCGTCATCGACGGCACAGGCATCGCCCTCATCACCCACCGGGCCGGTGAGCTCTACACCTCCGGTGCGGCGACCGGTGACACCGACTGGGCGCTGTCCCGGCTGGTGGGCTCCGACCGGACCTACCGGGAGTCGGAGCGATACCAGGCGGATCGCGCGTACTGGCTGAGCCGGCTTGCCGACCGGCCGGAGCCCGTACGCCTCGTCGAGCGCGCGTCGGCGCCGATGACGCGGCGCCTGCGGCGCATGACGGAGCTGTCGTCGCAGGACACCGCCCGGCTGCGGGAGGCCGCGGCAGGCGCGGGTGTCCGCCTTTCCCGTCTGCTGGTGGCTGCCGTGGCCGCCTACCTGCACCGGGTCACCGGCGAGCAGGACCTGGTGCTCGGCCTGCCGGTGACGACCCGGCAGGACGCCGAGTCGAGGGACGTCCCCGGCATGGTGTCCAACGTGCTCCCGCTGCGTGTGGCGGTCCACGGGGGCATGACCGGCTCCGAGCTCGTGGGGACGGTGCGACGCTCGATCGCGGAGTCGGTCGAGCACGGCGGCTACCGCGCCGAGGACTTGGCGAGGGACCTGGGGCTGGTCGACGGCGTACCGGAACTCGTCGGTCCCACGGTCAACATCCTGCCTGGTGGGGAAGCGCTGCGCTTCGGCGACCACGAGGCCGACCTCAAGCCCGGCTGGCTCGGCCCGGTCAGCGATCTGGCGGTCACCGTCGACGAGTCCCGCGCGGGCAGGAGCCTACGTATCCACTTCGACGCGGACGCGGCGGTGTGCGACCAGCGGACGCTGAACGACCACGAGCGCCGTTTCCTCATGCTGCTGGACGCCCTCGTCGAGGGGATGGACCGCCCCATCGGTCACATCGAGCTGACCTCCGGCGCGGAGCGGGCGCAGCTGCTCGACGTGTTCGGAGCCGCACCGTGCGAGGTTCCCGAACTGTCCTGGCCCGCCGCGTTCGAACGGCAGGTACGCCGCTCGCCGGACTCCGTCGCGCTCGTGTGCGAGGGCCTGGAGCTGTCGTACGTCGAGCTCAACGCGGCAGCGAACCGGCTGGCCCGCCTGCTGATCGTGCGGGGTGTGCGCGACGAGGACGTCGTCGCCGTGGCCGTGCCGCGCTCGCCCGAGCTGGTGGTCTCCCTGCTGGCGGTGATGAAGGCGGGGGCGGCGTACCTGCCGCTGGACGCCGACCACCCCCAGGACCGGATCGCCTACATGCTGTCCGACGCCGGCGCGCGGACCGTCGTCACCACGCGCGAGCTGGCCGGTGCACTGCCGACCGCGTCCGGCGTTGGACACCTTCTGCTCGACGAACCGTCCGTGGTCGCCGAGTCCGCCGCGCTGGACGGTTCGGACCCCGGGCTGGCGATCACCCTGGACCAGGCCGCGTACGTCATCTACACCTCGGGCTCCACCGGCCGCCCCAAGGGCGTCGTGGTCTCGCACGACGGGGTAGGCAGCCTGATCGCCACAGCAACCGAGAGGATCGGCATCGACGCGGACAGCCGCGTCGTGCAGTTCGCCTCGGTCGGCTTCGATGTGACGGTCTGGGACCTGATCATGTCGCTGTGCGTCGGCGGCCGGATCATCGTCGTCCCCACCGAGCGCCGGGTCGCCGGGCCTGCCCTGACGGATTACATCGAGGAGCACCTGGCCACGCACATGATCCTGCCGCCGTCGCTGGTCTCGGCGCTGCCGCAGGACTGTGAGCTGCCCGACGGGGCGGTGCTCGTGGTCGGCACCGAGTCGGTGCCGAGCGAGCTGATCGCCCGCTGGGGCGGGCGGCTGCGCGTTGTCGTCGCCTACGGACTGACCGAGGCCACGGTCAACTCCACGCTGTGGCTCGCCGTGCCGGACTGGCAGGGGCCCGCGCCCATCGGCGTACCCGACCCCAACACCCGTGCGTACGTGCTCGATTCGGCGCTGCGTCCCGTTCCTGTGGGAGTCGAGGGTGAGCTGTACGTCGGTGGACGCGGCCTGGCCCGCGGCTACCTGGGCCGGCACGGTCTGACCTCGGAGCGGTTCGTCGCCGACCCGTTCGGGCCGTCGGGTGCGCGGATGTACCGCACCGGCGACCGGGTGCGCTGGAGTGCCGACGGCAACCTGGAGTTCCTCGGCCGCGCGGACGGCCAGCTCAAGATCCGTGGTCACCGGATCGAACCGGGCGAGATCGAGAGCGCGTTCATGGCGTGCCCGGGCATCGCCCAGGCCGCAGTCCTTGTACGGGAGGACCACCGGGGTGTGAAGCGCCTCGTGGCCTACCTGGTGGGTGGCGGGCGCGCGGATGCCGACGCTTCCGTTTCGGCGGCGCGGGTGCAGGTGGCGGAGGCGCTGCCGGACTACATGGTGCCCTCGGCACTCGTCGTACTCGACGGGCCTCTTCCGCTGACGCCCAACGGAAAGCTCGACACCCGGGCGCTGCCCGAGCCGCAGTGGACCGCGATGACCGGTGACGCCGAGCCGACGACGCCGGCCGAGGCGGCTCTGGCCAAGCTGTTCGCCGAGCTCCTCGACCTTCCGTCGGTGGGCGTCCACGACAGCTTCTTCGAACTCGGCGGCGACAGCATCGTCGCCATCCAGCTCGTCACGCGCGCCCGTGCCGACGGGCTGGCGATCAGCCCGCGCGACGTGTTCCGCCACCGCACGGTGGCGGCGCTCGCACGCGTCACTGACGGTGCGGACGCGCCGTCGGGCGAATCCGGTGCGACGTTCGCACCGTTCTCCCTGGTTGCGCTGACCGACGCCGAGCGTGCCGAGTTCGATTCCGCCGTCCCGGATCTCCTCGACGTCGTACCGGCCACTCCACTGCAGGAGGGCTTCTTCTTCCACGCCGCTGTCGACGAGGGCGGGTCGGACGGCTATGCCGTGCAGGACACCCTCGAACTCGCCGGTGACGTGGACGCCGAGGCACTGTGTGCGGCCACGCAGCGGCTGCTCGACCGCCATCCGCTGCTGCGCGCCGCCTTCCGGCAGCGTCCGGACGACGGTCGGATCGTGCAGCTCATCGGGGAGCGGGTCGAACTGCCGTGGCGCTTCGCCGATCTGTCGGGACGCGATGGGGCGGAGCAGTCCACGACCGCTGACGAGATCACGGCGCAGGAGCGGGCCGAGGGATTCGACCTCGGAGCACCGCCGCTGATGCGTGCCGCGCTGATCCGGCTCGGCGAGCAGCGGTCCCTGCTCGTGCTGACGATGCATCACATCGTCGTGGACGGCTGGTCGGTCTCGCTCATCAAGCGCGAACTGCTGGATGGCTACCGACTCGGTGCGGCGGTCGAACCGTCGGTGCCGGTCAAGTCCGTCGCGACCTACAGGTCGTACGCCGGGTGGCTCGCCGGCCGCGACCGGGAGCCGGCGCTGAGCGCGTGGCGCGAGGCGATGGCGGGGCTCGACGTTCCGGCCAGGCTGCCCGTACGCGTGGGGGAGGTGGGTCCTTCCGAGACGGGCAAGATCATCCTTGAGCTGTCCGCGCAGGACACGACGGCGCTCACGGCGCGGGCCAGGCAGCTCGGGCTGACCCTGAGCGCTGTCGTGCAGGGCGGGTTCGGCCTGGTGCTCGGTGATGTGACCGGTTCCCACGACCTGGTCTTCGGGAGCACCGTCTCCGGCAGGCAAGCGGCCGTCGAGGGCGTCGAAGCACTGGTCGGTCTGCTGATCAACACCGTGCCTGCCCGGCTGCGGTGGCGTCCGGAGCAGCCGCTCGCCGAGGTCCTGGCGGGTTTCCAGGACGATCAGGCCGACCTGCTGGACCACCAGCACCTCGGACTCGCCGAGATCCAGCGAGCCGTCGGCCGGGGCGAACTGTTCGACGCGCTGGTCGTGGTGGAGAATCTGCCCGACGCGGGCGAGCCGACCGATCCGGCAGGACAGGTCCGTATCGTCGGATCGCACATCCGCGACGCGGTGCACTACCCGCTGGCGCTCACCGTGCTCCCCGGCGAGCGACTGGAGCTGCGGCTCGAACACGATCCCTCTCGGCTGGGCGCCGCAGCCGCCGAGCGGTTCGCCGCCTGCCTGCGGGCGCTGTTCGACCAGGTGATCGCCGACCCCCGGCTTCCGGTCGCGCAGCTGACCACGCAGACGGCCGACGAGCTGCGGAGCACCCTCGACCGCCTCACCGGGCCGGACCACGCTCTGCCCGTCGGCACGGTGCACGGAGCGTTCGCCGAGCAGGTACGTCGTACCCCTGACGCGGCCGCTCTGATCCAGGACGGCGAGCGGACGACGTACGCCGAGCTTGAGCAGCGGGCCGAGGCGCTGGCGCACCGGCTGCTGGCCCATGGCGTGAGCCCCGAGTCCATCGTGGCCGTGGCTGTTCCCCGGTCCGCCGAGACGCTCGTCGCTCTGCTCGGTGTGCTGAAGGCGGGGGCGGCCTACCTGCCGGTCGACGTCGACTATCCGGCCGACCGGGTTCGTTACATGCTCGCCGACTCCGGGGCACGAACGGTCGTCGCCACCGAGGAGTCCTGGGGGCATCTGCCCGAACTGGCGGACGTGACGCGGGTCTTCGTCGGCGAGGGACACGCTACGGAGGCTGTCCCGGCCGTACTCGTCCATCCGGACAGCGCCGCGTACCTGATGTACACCTCGGGGTCGACCGGCCGGCCCAAGGGCGTTGTGGTGACGCACCGAGCGGTCGTCGGCCAGCTGGCCTGGACGGCCGAGCAGTTCGGGTTCGGCCCCGGCGAGCGGGTGCTGCACCAGTACTCCACCAGCTTCGACCCGTCCGTGCAGGAGATCTTCGCCCCGCTGCTGACCGGTGGGACCGTCGTCATCGCCGAGCCGGGCGGTCACCGCGATCCGGCGTATCTCGCCGAGCTCATCCGCGACGAGCGGGTCACCAACGTCGATCTGGTGCCTTCGCTGTACGGCGCGCTGCTCGCCGAGGAAGACGCCGGTCAGTGGTGGACGAGTCTGCGCAGGGCGTTCAGCGGGGGAGAGGCACTGCCGGCTCCGCTCGCGCGGCGCTGGCGGGAGCGCACCGGGGTGCCGCTCTTCAACGTCTACGGGCCGACCGAGGCCGTCATCCAGGTCACCAGCTGGGAGGCGGGCTCCGAACCGGCTGAAGCGGGCACCGTACCCATCGGGCGTCCGGTGTGGAACACCCGGCTCTACGTGCTCGACCGGTACCTCCGCCCCGTTGCCGAGGGGGAGTCCGGCGAGCTCTACATCGCGGGCGCGCAGTTGGCCCGCGGTTACCACGGACGCACCGCACTGAGCGCGGAGCGCTTCGTCGCCGATCCGTACGGCGGGCCCGGGGAGCGGATGTACCGCACCGGAGACATGGTCCAGTTCAGTGAAGACGGTGTGCTCACCTACCTCGGGCGCACCGACCACCAAGTCAAGATCAGGGGAAACCGGGTGGAACTCGGTGAAATCGAAGCGCGGCTGCGAGATGAGCCGGCTGTCGGCGATGTGGTGGTCGTGGCCCGTGACGACGACCGTGGAGTCAAGCAGCTGGTGGCCTACCTGGTCCCCGCTGCCGGAGCGGCCCTGGATGTCGCGGCCGTACGGAACGCGTTGAGCGGTTCGCTTCCCGCGCCGATGGTGCCCAGCCACTTCGTGGAGCTCGACGCGCTGCCGTTGACGCCGGGCGGGAAGATCGACCACAAGGCGCTGGCCGCCCCGCAGGTCCGGAGCAGGCGGCAGGGACGTACGGCGCGCGAGGGCCGCGAGCGGCAGCTCTGCGCGATCTTCGCCGACGTGCTCGGGATCGACAAGGTCGACGCGGACGAGGACTTCTTCGTACTCGGCGGAGACAGCATCCTGTCCATGTCGGTCTCCAGCCGCGCCCGCAAGGCTGGCCTGTCGATCAGCCCCCGTGACGTGTTCGAGCACCGCATGCCGGCCGCGCTGGCGGTCACCGTCGTCGGCACCCAGGACGCCGGGGATGCCGCACCGGCGGTCGTCGCCGACTCCGACGGCGTGGGCGACGTACCGCTGCTGCCCATCGTCCACCAGCTCCGCGAGGACGGCGGAACGGTCAGCCGTTTCAACCTGTCCATGCTGCTTCAGGCTCCCGCCGCCGCGGACGCCGCCGCGCTGGCGCGGGTCCTGCAAGCGGTCCTGGACCACCACGACGGTCTGCGGCTCACGCTCTCCCGGATGTATCTCGGACCGGCGATTCCCGCGCTGTGGTCGGCTCAGACGCTTGCCGTGGGGTCGGTGGACGCCGCCGTGCTGCTGCGACGCGTCGACGTACGCGACCTCGACGACGTCGGACTCCGTACGGTGATCGCCGAGGAGTCCGACGGTGCGGCTTCCCGGCTCGATCCTGACAGCGGCGTCATGCTGCAGGCGGTCTGGTTCGACGCGGGCGGCGAGCGGCCGGGCCGACTGCTGCTCGTCGTCCACCACCTGGCGATCGACGGCGTGTCCTGGCGCGTGCTGCTCGGTGACCTCGCCGCCGCGTGGGACGCCGTTGCGCAGGGGGAGCGGCCTGGTCTGGAGCCGGTGCCCACGTCGCTGCGGCGGTTCGCACGGGACGTCGCCGAGCAGGCGACCTCACAGCAGCGGCAGGCCGAACTGCCGTACTGGGCCAAGGCCCTGGCGCCCGGGGCCGAACTGGTCGCCGGTGCCACGCGTACCGGAACGGTCGGTTCGGCGCGGGAACACGTTGTGTCGCTTTCCGCCGAGGACACGCAGGCGCTGCTGACGGCGGTGCCCGCCACGGCCGGAGCCGATGTCACCGAGGTGCTGCTCACCGCGCTGCGGATCGCCGTGTCGCGCTGGCGCGGAGGGCGGGACGCCGCGTCGCTGGACGGCGACCTGCTGGTGGATCTCGAACGGCACGGACGCGACGGCACCGATATGGACCTGTCGCGCACCGTGGGCTGGTTCACCAGCCTGCATCCCGTACGGCTCCCCGCCGCCGACGGCGCCCTCGACGTACTCAAGCTCGTCAAGGAGTCCGTGCGGTCGGCGCCGGACTCCGGCGCGGGCTACGGCATGCTGCGCTACCTCAACCCGCAGCTGGCCCCGGTCTTCGCCCAGCTGTCCAGCGCCCAGGTGCTGTTCAACTACTTCGGCCGTCTCCCCGCCGAGCAGACGCACGACTGGGCGCCCGCCGTCGAGGCCGACGCCCTGTCCGTGGAACCCGACGCCGACCTGGCCATGCCGTACCCGCTCCAGGTCAACGCGGTGTGCGCCGACACCCCGCACGGCCCCGAGCTGCGCGCCACCTGGACCTGGCCGGCGGGCGACACGCTGACCGAGGAGGACGTACGGGCGCTCGGCCGCGAGTGGGCTGCGGCACTGCGTGAACTCGTCGCGCAGGCGACGCGGTCCGGCCCGCAGGGGCGGTCTCTCACGCCGTCGGACGTGCCGCTGGTCCAGCTCGATCAGGCCGGCATCGACCTGATCGAGCGCGTCAGCCCAGTGCCCGTCGCCGACATCTGGCCGCTTTCCCCGCTGCAGGAAGGCATCCACTTCCACGCCAGCTACGACACGTCCGCGCTCGACGTCTACACCGCGCAGGACAACTTCACTTTCGACCACCGCCTCGACGCCGATCGACTCCGAGCCGCCTGCGCGACGCTGCTGCGCAGGCACCCGAGCCTGTGCGCCGGCATCACCAGTGACGGCCTGCCCAGGCCGGTGCAGTTCGTCTGCTCCGCAGCAGAGCTGCCGGTGCCGCTGACCGAGGTGGATCTGACCGGCCTGAGCGAGCAGCAGCGGCAGGCACGCCTCGACGAGATCGCCGAGGCAGGCCGTCGGGAGCGGTTCGACCTGGCCGCGCCCCCGTTGTTCCGGCTCAAGCTGATCCGGCTCACCGAGAACACCGACCGTCTGATGCTCAGTCACCACCTGGTGGCCTGGGACGGCTGGTCGCAGTCCGTGTTCCTCGACGAGCTGCTCGATCTGTACGCCGCTGCGGGCGACGACACCGCGCTGCCCGTACCCGGCAGCTACCGCGACTACCTGAGCTGGCTCGCCGGGCAAGACTTCGACGCGGCCCGCGAGACGTGGCGCCACGCCCTGGCCGGACTCGACGAGCCCACGCTCGTGGCGCGGAACCGAGGGGACGAGCCGACGATCCCGCGGCGCCGTACTTTCGAACTGTCCCCGGCAGTCAGTGACCGACTGCGGGCGTCAGCTCGTGAGCACGGACTGACGATCAACGCTGTGCTGTCCGCCGCGTGGGCGCTCGTACTGTCCGCGACCGTGGGCCGCCACGATGTGGTGTTCGGCACCACGGTCGCCGGACGACCGGCGGACGTGTCCGGAGTCGACACGGCGATCGGCATGTTCCTCAACACGGTGCCCCTGCGGGTCACGCTCGACCCCGACGAGCCGGTCGCGGACCTGCTGCGCCGTATGCAGTCCGAGCGGGTCGAGCTGATGGGCCACGAGTACCTGGGCCTGGCCGAGCTGCAGCGGGCGGGCGGCCACACCACCCTTTTCGACACCCTGTACGTACTCCAGAACTTCGCCGACGAAGGCGCGTTCAATCAGCTGACCGCGCGGCACGGCATCACCGGTGTGGGCAGCGTGGACGCCACCCACTACCCCATGACCCTGATCGTCAACCCGGCCGAGGTCGTCCGGGCGAAGCTGGAGTACCGCCCGGACCTGGTCGACGACGAGCAGGCCGCGGCCACACTGGAGCGCTTCGGCACGCTGGTGGAACGGCTGATCGGCGACCTGTCGGCGCGCGTCGGCGCTCTGGACCTGCTGCTGCCCGGCGAGCGCGCCGAGATGCTCTCCGAGTGGGCGTCCAGCGTCAACCCGGTGCCGAACGAGACCGTCGCGGACATGCTCGCGGCTCAGGTCGCCCGCACGCCGGACGCGGTGGCGCTGGTGTTCGGAGAGACGGCCCTCACGTACGCGGAGCTGGACGCGCAGATCAACCGGCTCGCCCGGCTGCTGCTCGCTCGTGGCGCGGGACCGGAGAAGGTCGTCGCCCTCGCCCTGCCGCGTTCCATCGAGATGGTCGTGGCGCTGTTCGCGGTGCTGCGCACCGGCGCCGCCTACCTGCCGCTCGACCTCGACCACCCGGCCGACCGGCTGCGCCTGATGGTCGAGGACACCGGGCCGCTGTGCCTGCTGTCCACGACGGCGGTCGCCCCGACGCTGCGGGGCGAGACGGGAGCCGTAGCCCCCGAACTCCTGCTGGACGACCCGTCCGTGGCCGC
This sequence comes from Streptomyces sp. TRD_SC_5, assembly GCF_056836825.1. Taxonomy (NCBI): domain Bacteria; kingdom Bacillati; phylum Actinomycetota; class Actinomycetes; order Kitasatosporales; family Streptomycetaceae; genus Streptomyces; species Streptomyces sp. TRD_SC_5. The sequence continues at coordinate 6,676,529 of NZ_JBWZZS010000001.1, forward strand.
CGAACTCGCCGGCCTGCCGTCCGGGGAGGTAACCGACGCCGAGCGGCCCGCGTTCGCGCACGGGGTGGAGAACCGGCTGGAGTACCCGGCCTACGTCATCTACACCTCCGGCTCGACCGGCAAGCCGAAGGGCGTCGTCACCCCGTACCGCGGTCTGACGAACATGCAGCTCAACCACCAGAAGGAGATCTTCGACCCGGCCATCACCTCGGCGGGCGGCCGACGGCTGCGCATCGCGCACACCGTCTCCTTCGCCTTCGACATGTCCTGGGAGGAGCTGCTCTGGCTCGTCGAAGGACATGAGGTGCACGTCTGCGACGAGGAGCTGCGCCGCGACGCCGAAGCCCTCGTGGCGTACTGCGACGAGCACCGCGTCGACGTGGTCAATGTGACGCCGACGTACGCCCAGCTGCTCATCGAGGAGGGCCTGCTCGACCACGACGGGGCTGCCCGCAAGCACCGGCCGGCACTCGTGCTGCTCGGCGGCGAGGCCGTGTCCGACACGGTGTGGACGCGACTGCGCCGTACCGAGGGCACGTACGGGTACAACCTGTACGGGCCGACCGAGTACACGATCAACACGCTCGGCGGGTCCACCACGGACAGCCCGACCCCGACCGTCGGCATGCCCATCCGCAACACCCGCGCCTACGTGCTCGACGCGATGCTGCGCCCGGTCCCGCCGGGCTGCCCCGGTGAGTTGTACATCGCCGGAACCGGCCTCGCCCGTGGCTACCACGACCGGCCCGGACTGACGGCGGAACGATTCGTCGCAGACCCGTTCGGTGCTCCCGGGGAGCGGATGTACCGCACGGGCGACCTCGTCCGGCAGCGCCCGGACGGGCTCATCGACTTCCTCGGCCGTACGGACGACCAGGTCAAAATCCGGGGATACCGGATCGAACTGGGCGAGATATCCTCCGTCTTGGCCGCCCACCCCGAGGTCGCGCACGCCGCGGTCGTCGTGGCGGAAGCGGCCGGGACGAAGCGCCTGGTCGGTTACGTCGTGCCCGAGGAAGGTGCAGCACCGGACGACGCGCTGCTCCAGCGGTTGCGCGAGCACCTGAAGGCCGGTCTGCCCGACTACATGGTCCCGGCCGCATTGGTCACTGTGGAGACCCTGCCGCTGACCGTCAACGGAAAGCTCGACATCAAGGCCCTGCCCGCACCGGACTTCGCCGGGCCCAGCACCAGCCGCCCGCCCCGGTCGCCGCAGGAGGAGACGCTCTGCGCGCTCTTCGCCGAAGTGCTCGGACTCGCCGCAGGCAGCGTAGGAATCGACAGCAACTTCTTCGACCTCGGCGGCCACTCGCTCCTGGCCACCCGCCTGATCAGCCGCGCGCGTACCGCGCTGAAGGCCGAGCTGGCGATCCGGGACCTCTTCGAGGCGCCGACCGTCGCCGAGCTGGTGGAGCGCGCGACCGGATCACAGGCCACCGAGCGCCCGGCGCTGACGGCCGGTGAGCGGCCCGCCGAGCTGCCGCTGTCGCACGCCCAGCAGCGGCTGTGGGTCATCCAGCAGATCGAGTGCACCTCGGCCGCGTACAACTTCCCGCTGGTCATGCGGCTGCGCGGCACGCTCGACGTGGACGCGTGGCGGGCGGCGCTGGCTGATGTGACGGCACGTCACGAGGCGCTGCGTACGTTGTTCGCCGAGCGCGACGGCCAGGCGTTCCAGCGTGTGCTGCCCGCCGAGCAGGCGCACCCGGTGGTGGAGTGTGTCCGCGCCGGTGAGGACGAGGTGAGCGGCATCGTCGACGCCGCCATCAACCGCCCGTTCGATCTTGCCGCCGAACTGCCCCTGCGGGTGACCATCATCGAGGTCGCGCCGGACGACCACGTCGTCGTTCTTCTTCTGCACCACATCACCACCGACGAGTGGTCGGACCGCCCCTTCCTGCGTGACCTGGCCACCGCCTACGCCGCCCGCCGGTCCGGCTCGGCGCCCGAGTGGGAGCCGCTGCCCGTCCAGTACGCCGACTACGCGCTGTGGCAGCAGCGGCTGCTCGGTGACCCGGCCGACGCGCAGAGCCTGGCCGCACGGCAGCTGGAGTACTGGCGTACGACGCTGGAGGGTGCCCCGGAGGAGATCGAGCTGCCGGCCGACCGGCTGCGGCCCGCACGGCCGGCCTTCACCGGAGCCGAGCTCGACATCGACTTCGACACCCCGGCCTACCAGGGGCTCAAGCGGCTGTCCCGCGAGAGCGGCGCCAGCATGTTCATGGTGGCGCACGCGGCCGTCGCCGCGCTGCTCCACCGGATGGGCGCCGGTACGGACATCGCCCTCGGCTCGCCCATCGCCGGGCGGAGTGACGAGGCGCTCGACGAACTGGTCGGTTTCTTCGTGAACACGCTCGTCCTGCGGACCGACCTGAGCGGCGACCCGAGCTTCACCGAACTGCTGGCGCGGGTCCGCGACACCGATCTGGCCGCGTTCTCCCATGCGGACGTGCCGTTCGAGTCCGTCGTCGAGAAGCTCAACCCGACGCGCTCGCTCGCCCGCAACCCGCTGTTCCAGGTGATGGTCGGCTACCACAACCGCACCGGCGACGAGCTGGAACTGCCCGGGCTCGGTGTGGAGTACGTGCCGTACCGGATCAAGTCGGCGAAGTTCGACCTTGTGTTCAGCTTCACCGAGCAGGTCGGCGCCGACGGGAACGACGGCGCGCTCAGCTGCCGACTGGAGTTCGCCACCGAGCTGTTCGACCAGGAGACCGCCGAGCGGCTCGGCGACCGCCTGCGGCGGCTGGTCTCGGCGCTGGTCGCCGAACCGGAGGCCCCGGTCTCGGCGGGGCCTGTACTCGCCGCCGACGAGCGGCAGATGGTTCTGGAGGGCTTCAACGCCACCGAGCGGGTGGTCGACGAGTCCTCGCTGCCGGCCCTGTTCGCCCAGCGGCTCGCCGAGCGGCCCGACGCGGTCGCCGTCGTAGAGCGGTCCAGGTCGCTGAGCTACGCCCAGCTGAACGCCCGGTCCAACCGGATCGCGCACCTGCTGGCCGCACGTGGTGTGGGTGCCGAGAGCGTGGTCGGCGTGGCCGTGCCCCGCTCGGTCGACATGATCGCGACGGTCCTCGCCGCCCTCAAGCTCGGGGCCGCGTTCCTGCCGCTCGACCTGGTCCACCCCGTCGACCGGCTCACGTACATGATCGAGGACTCCGGCGCCGCCCTCGTCGTCGGCACCGAGCCGGTGGCCGGGAAGATCCCCGAAGTGGCGGGCGCACCTGTGGTGCTGCTCGACGCTCCGGAGGTCGCGGCAGAACTCGACCGGCTGCCCGAGTCGGAGGTGGACGGTCTGCCGGTGAGCCTGGACCAGGCCGCCTACGTGATCTACACCTCCGGTTCGACCGGCCGGCCCAAGGGCGTGGTCGTCTCGCACGACGGCATCTCCAGCCTCGTCGCCACCGCCGTCGACCGGATGGGCCTGGAGCGCGACAGCAGGGTGCTGCAGTTCGCGTCGATCGGCTTCGACGTCTTCGCCTTCGAACTGTCGATGGCGCTGTGCCACGGCGGCCGCCTCGTGCTCATATCCGACGAGACACGCGTCGCCGCACCCGCGCTGACCGACTTCCTGGCGGACCAGCGGATCACCCACATGATCCTGCCGCCGTCCCTGGTGTCGGCGCTGCCGGCGGGATGTGAGCTGCCCGAAGGATCGACCATCCTGGTCGGCACGGAGACCGTACCGCCGGACCTGTTCGAGCGCTTCGGCGCCACGGCCAACCTGATCTGTGCGTACGGTCTGACCGAGGCGACGGTGAACTCCACGCTCTGGCCCGCACGCGAGGCCGGCGGACGGCCCACCGGGCGCGTGCCGATCGGCCGGCCCGACCCCAACACGGTCTGCTACGTACTGGACGCCAACCTGAGCCCGGTCCCGCCGGGCGTGGTCGGCGAGCTGTACGTCGCCGGTCGCGGACTCGCCCGCGGTTACCTCGGCAAGTCCGCGCTGACCTCCGAGCGATTCGTCGCCGACCCGTTCGGCCCGCCCGGCAGCCGGATGTACCGCACCGGTGACCGCGCCCGCTGGCGCACCGACGGCAACATCGACTTCCTCGGCCGGGTCGACACCCAGGTGAAGATCCGCGGATTCCGCATCGAGCTGGGCGAGATCGAGGCGGCGCTCGCCGACCACCCGGCGGTCAGCCAGGCCGCCGTGGTGCCCGACCGCGAGGGCGACATCGTGCGGCTGGTGGGCTACGCCGTCCCGGAGCGCGGCGATCTGGACATCGACCCGCAGGCGCTTCGTACACACGTAGCCGGGCTGCTGCCCGAGTACATGGTGCCCGCGCTCGTGGTGCCGCTGGACGGCCCGCTGCCGCTGACCCCCAACGGCAAGCTGGACCGGAAGGCGCTGCCCGTGCCGGACTGGTCCGGGATGACCGGTGACGCGCGCCCCGCCACCGAGACGCAGATCCGGCTGGCGGAGCTGTTCGGCGAGATCCTGAAGCTGGAAGATGTCGGCATCCACGACAACTTCTTCGCGCTGGGCGGCCATTCGATGGCCTCGATGCGGCTGCTCGGCCGGATCCGCTCCGAATTCGGGGTCGAGCTGAGCATCCGGGACGTCTTCGACGCGCTGACCGTCGCCGGAATCGCCGCCAAGCTCGACGGAGCGTCGGCCGCCCGGCCTCTGCTTCGCCCGGTCGAGCACCGCGCGGAGGATGCGCCGCTGCCGGTCGCGCCCGTACAGCGGTGGCAGTGGTCGTCGTACCGACGGAACGCCGGTTTCGACCACGCACTCGTGCTGCGCTCACCCGGGGGGCTGGACGCCGACACGCTGTCAGCGGCACTGGGAGATGTGGTGGCGCGGCACGAGCCGCTGCGTACGGTCTTCACCGAGCGGGACGGAGAGGTGTACCAGCAGGCCGCGCAGCACCCGGCACTGGAGCGGGAGGAGTGCGCCGATGTGGACGCACGGCTCGCCGAACTGGCCGCGCAGGCGCCGACGCTGTCGCTGGAACCGCCTCTGCGGGCCCGGCTGCTCACGGCGGGGGACGGCACCCAGGCGTTGCTGCTGACCATGCACTACCTCGCGGTGGACGAGTGGTCGGTGGTGCCTCTGTTCCGCGACCTGACCACGGCGTACGAGGATCGGACGCACGGCCGGGAGCCCGGGTGGGAGCCCCTGCCGGTCACGTACGCCGACTACACCCACTGGGCGCACGAGGTGCTCGGCGATCCCGCCGACCCCGCCAGCCTGGGCGGGCGACAGCTCGCGTACTGGCAGCAGACGCTGAAGGACCTGCCGCAGGAACTGGCGCTGCCGACGGAGCGGCCGCGTCCCGCCGCACCCGGCCTTCTCGGCCACGGCGGTGACTACGTCGGATTCGTCCTCGACGAGCAGCTCCACGCCGACGTGGACAAGCTCGCCCGGGCAACCGGCACCAGCATGTTCATGGTCCTGCACTCGGCGCTGTCGGCACTGCTCACCGCCCACGGTGCGGGCACCGACCTGCCGATCGGCACCATGGTCGCCGGCCGCACCGACGACCAGCTGGCCGATCTGGTCGGCTGCTTCTTCAACACGGTCGTACTGCGTACCGACACCGCGGGCGACCCGACCTTCGCTGAGCTGCTGACCCGCGTGCGGGAGACGACGCTCGGCGCGCTGGACCGGCAGGACGTTCCGTTCGACGAGGTCGTACGGGCGACGGGCCTGCCCCCGGAAGGGCCGCAGGTCATGGTGGTCCACCACGAGCAGGCGGACCTCGAGGAGTTGGAGGGCGGCATGGGCTCGTTCCACGCCGTGCCCACCGGATCGGTGAAGGCGGAGCTGACGCTCAGCTTCTACGAGCCGCGCGGCGACGGGCCGGTGCACTGCGAGCTGATCTACGCGACCGAGCTGCTCGGCAGGGCCAAGGCGGGGCAGCTCGCCGACGAACTTCAGGTGCTGCTGCGGAACGTGGCAGCCGACCCGGAACAGCCGCTCTCGGAGCTGTTCACCGTAAAGTCCAAGAGGAGTGAGAACGCATGACCACCAACCCGTTCGAGGACCCGCAGGGCCGCTTCCTGGTCCTGGCCAATGATGAGAACCAGCACTCGATGTGGCCGTCCTTCGCCGAGGTGCCGGCGGGGTGGCGGGTCGTGTTCGGTGAGGACACGCGGGAGGCGTGCCTTGCGTATGTGGAGGCGAACTGGACCGATCTGCGGCCCACTAGCCTGATCGCGCAGCAGGGCTGACCGACGCTGCCTTCCCGAACTGGGGCGCCGCCCCAGACCCGCTGCTCAAACGCCGGAGGGGCTGGATGGTGCGGCCGAATCCAGCCCGTCCGGCGTTTGAGGACACGCGCGAAGCGCGTCCGGGTCTGGGGCTTGCCCCAGTTCGGGAAGGGGCGGGGTGGGGAACAAGCTCGCCGCAGGCGCTAACGTGTAGGCCCGCCGGGGTAGCCGGCGGTCCTACGCAAACCTGGTGCGGCGCCGCTCAGGCCTCCGCCGGCTGCCGCCGCGTGTCCGACCACGCCGCCCACAGCGCCGCATAGCGCCCACCCGCCGCCACCAACTCCGCGTGCGTACCCGTCTCGACGACCCTTCCCTGATCGAGTACGACAACCCGGTCCGCGGTCGCGGCCTGCGGCAGCCGGTGGGCCACCATCAGGCCCGTACGCCCCTCCAGCGCCTGAAGCGCAGCCGTCTCCAGGACACGCGCGCCCGCGCTGCCGGCGTCCGCCGTGGCCTCGTCCAGGATCGCGACCGGCGGGTCGGCGAGGACGAGGCGGGCCAGGGCCAGATGCTGGGCCTGGGTCACCGTCAGCCGGTGTCCGCCCTCGCCGACCACCGTCTCCAGCCCGTCGGACAGCGTCTCCACCCAGTCCAGCGCACTGAGCTTGGCGAGCGCGGCCCGCAGCTCCTCGTCGGTGGACTCCGGCCGGGCGAGCCGCAGATCCTCGGACAGCGGCCCGGCGAACACGTGGACTTCCTGGCTGATCAGCGTCACCGCCCGCCGCATGCCGGCGGGTCCGAGCTCCTGGGTATCCACACCACCCAGGGTGATGACACCCTCGGACGGCTCGTGGATGCCGGCGATCAGCTTCGCCAGCGTGGTCTTGCCGGCCCCGCTCGCGCCGACCAGCGCCACCCGCTCCCCGCTGCGCACCTCCAGGTCCACCTCGCGCAGTACGGGATGCCCGGATGCGTACTCATGGCTGAGCGCGGAGACCTTGACGGAACCGTCCACCGGTACGGAGGACCGGTCCGGCTCCCGCTCCCCGGGCAGATTCGACACGCCGACCAGCCGCGCCAGGCTGGCACCGGCGGACTGCGCCTCGTCGATGAGGAAGAGCGCGGCGTTCACGGGATTGAACAGGCTGTGGAAGTACAGCGCCGCCGCAGTCGCCGTGCCGATGCTCACGGACCCATTGCCGACCAGGAAGAATCCGGTGACGAGGACCGAAGTCAGACCCACGAACTCGGCGAGGTTGAGCCTCGAGAAGAACCCGGAAACGAGCCGGATGGCGCGCAGCGCGAGGCTGACGGATTCCTGCGACCGCTGTTCCAGCAGCTCCGCGTGCCGGTCGTTCAGCCGGAACGCGCGCACGGTCCGGACGCCGCCGAAGCTGTCGAGAAGCTGGTGCTGCAGGGCGCCGGTCGCGACCCCGTGCTGGGCGTACAGGGGTGTGGCGCGCGGCATGTACCACCGCACGGTGAGGACATGGATCGGCATGGCCACCAGGACGGCGAGAAGGAAGCGCCAGTCCAGCAAGGTGAGGCCGACGAGCGTCAGAGCGATGGTGAGGAGGGCACCGGCGAACTCGGGCAGCGCCTGGCGTACCGCCTTGGCTATCCGGGTCACGTCGCCGGTCACCCGGGAGGTCAGATCGCCCGAGCCGGCCTGTTCCACGCGTTCGAGCGGAAGTCGCAGCGCACGCTCGATGAACCGCTCCCGCAGGCTCGCGAGTACGGTCTCGCCGAGCCGGGCGACGAGCGACGTGCCGATCGCGGTCGCGACGCCCCGGGCCACCGCCACCGCGAGGAGGAGGACCATCGGCAGCGTCAGCGCCCCGGCGCCCCGGTGCTCGACGACCAGGTCGACGATGCGACCGAGCAGCGGGGCGGTCAGCAGACCGATGCCCGTTCCGACGACCAGCACGGTCACCGCGGACACCGTCAGCAACCGGTGACGGCGGAGCAACGTGCCGACGACGGCGAGAGTTTGGGCGCCGGTGGCGATCGGAAGGAGTTCGCGTTCCGGCGCGCTGGTTCCGCTCATCCCAGTCTCCTTGCGTGGATACCCCGTGCTTTAGCTCGGGGAGGAAAGGCATCCTTGGCCCGGATCCGCGAAGCGGCGGGGCTTCGGTGCGTATCTGTTCTGGCTGTCCGTGTCTTATTAACGGGCCAGGTGGTTAGTGGGATGTGAAGACCGAGCTGGTGAAGCGGGCGTTCAAGTTCCGCTTCCGCCCCACGAACGAGCAGGCAGCGGAGCTGTCGCGCACGTTCGGGTGTGTCCGCAAGGTCTACAACCTGGCGCTGGATGCCCGCACGGTGGCGTGGTTCCAGCGTCAGGAGCGGGTGAACTACAACGCCACCTCTGCGATGCTGACGCAGTGGAAGAAGACCGAAGAGCTGGCCTTTCTCTGCGAGGTGTCGTCGGTGCCGTTGCAGCAGACGCTGCGGCATCTGCAAGGCGCGTTCTCGAACTTCTTCGAGGGCCGGGCGAAATACCCCCGGTTCAAGTCGAAGAAGAAAACCCGGAAGTCGGCCGAGTACACCAAGTCGGCGTTCAAGTATCGCGACGGTGTGCTGACGCTCGCGAAGATGAGGAACCCACTCGCGATCGTGTGGTCCCGGCCTCTGCCCGACGGGGCGGAGCCGTCCACGGTGACCGTTTCTCAGGACAGTGCGGGCCGCTGGTTCGTGTCCATGCTCTGCGAAGACGCATCGGTCAAGCCCCTGCCCGTCCTGGACACCGCCGTCGGCATCGACGCGGGGATCACCAGCCTCGTGACGCTCTCCACCGGGGAGAAGGTCACCAACCCGCGGCATGAACGCCGGGACCGCGCACGCCTGGCCAAGGCCCAGCGGGCCCTGGCGAAGAAGGAGAAGGGCTCCCGCAACCGGGACAAAGCACGCATCACAGTCGCCAAGATCCACGCCCGGATCGCCGACCGGCGCCGGGATTTCCTGCATCAGCTGACCACTCGACTCGTTCGTGAAAACCAAACGATCGTGATCGAGGACCTGACCGTACGCAACATGGTCAAGAACAAAAGTCTGGCCCGCGCCATCTCGGACGCGGCCTGGACCGACCTGCGCTCCATGCTGGAGTACAAGTGCACCTGGTACGGAAGGAACCTGGTCACCGTCGACCGCTGGTTCCCCTCCACCAAGCTCTGCTCCGCATGCGGCACGATCCGAGAGGAACTGCCGTTGAACGTCCGTGAGTGGACGTGCGTGTGCGGTGTGACGCATGACCGTGATGTGAACGCGGCATGCAACATTCTGGCCGCCGGACTGGCGGTTACAGCCTGTGGAGCGGGTGTAAGACCTCAACGGGAGTCCTCCCGGACGGGGCAACTTGCTGCGAAGCAGGAAACCCTCACTGCGAAGTGAGGAATCCCCTCGTTCACGAGGGGGAGGATGTCAACGTCCGTCCTTCGTCGTTCGCGCGTTCTGTGTAGCCGGACGTCACGTCAGTACCACCGAGCGGTACGCCGCATCTGTGGCGACAAGCTCCGGATGGCGGCCGTCAGCGGTCACGGCGCCGTCGCCGAGCACCACTACGCGATCGGTCACGGCGAGCAGAGCGGGGCTGGTGGTGACCAGGATCGTGGTGCGGCCACGGCGGAGTTCCCTCAGGCGGGCGGCGATCCGGGACTCGGTGACCGTGTCGACAGCGGTGGTCGGGTCGTGGACGACCAGCACCGGGTGATCCGCTGCGAGCGCCCGGGCCAGCGCGACCCGCTGCCGCTGCCCGCCGGACAGCGACCGTCCGCGCTCGGTGAGCATGGTGTCCACACCCTGGGGCAGAGCACGTGCGACATCGTCCGCCGCCGAGGCTGTCAGCGCCGGCTCAACGTCCGCCGTACCGCTGTCCGTTCCGGCCAGTACGTTGTCGAGCAGGCTGCTCTCGAACAGGGCGGCGTCGTGATGTGCGACCAGGATCGCACGGCGTACGCCGTCGGGGTCGAGCCCGGCCAGAGATACGCCGTCGAGCTCGATCGTCCCTTCGGCGGGGTCGATTTCCCTGCCCAGGCACAGCAGCAGGTCGGCCGCCGCAGCCGGGTCCTTGGCGACGACGCCGACCAGACTTCCGGCGCCGATGTCGAGGTCGACCCCGCGCAGCGCGCCGTGCGTGACGCCGCGCAGCCGGAGCCGTCCGGCGACCTGATCGGGCAGCGCGGCCGATCCCGCCGGCACGGAGGGGGACGAGGCCAGTACCGCCGCGATCCGGTCGGCGGACGCGCGGCCCTGGGCGAATTCGCCGTTGACGTACGTGAGGAGCTGGAACGGCCCCAGCAGGAACTGTGCGAGTCCGACCGCCGCCACCAGTTCGCCGATGCTGATCGCTCCGCGCATCGCCAGATGCGCGCCGACCAGCCCGATGACGGCGATGAAGATCCCGGTCAGGGCGAGGATCGCGCCGTCGTGCCAGGCGCGGCTCCGGGCGGCCCGCAGCGCGGCCGCCAACGAGTCCTGACTGGTCCGCCGGTACCGGGACACGGCGGCCTGTTCGGCGCCGATGCCCTTGAGTACCCGCAGTCCCGCGACCAGGTCGGCGGCGACGCCGGAGGCGTGTGCGGCGCGCTCCTGTTCGACCTCGCTGCGCCGTTCAAGGGGCTGGCTGATCCGGTGACCGAGCCACAGCAGGGGCGGGATGCCGAGCAGTACGAGCAGCCCGAGCGGCACCGAGATCCGGAGCAGTACCACCGCGCTGATGACCAGTCCGGCGAACGCCGATATCCCGTAGGCCAGTGCGGCCGTGACCGCACCCACCCGGCCGGCGTCGCCGGTGGCGATGGCGGTCAGCTCGCCCGGGAGCCGGCCCGCGTCCGCGCCGCCGCTCGGGTTGAGCACCCTGGCGCCGAGATCGAGCCGCAGCTGGTGCGCGGCCCGTTCGCCGGCCCCGTCGGTGATCCTCGCAGAGGTGCGGTAGCACGTGGACAGGACGAAGAAGAGTGCGGCGAGTACCAGCAGCCGGCGCAGCAGGGCGCCGGAGGAACCGGTCGCGACCGCTTCGTCGATGATCAGGCCGATGACGACGGGGACCATCGCCTCACAACCCTGGTGGGCCATGCCGAGGAGGGATGCCCCGGCGACGTGGCGACGCTGGCCCCTGATCGCCCTCCGGAGGACATGGCCCCCCGTCGGTCCTCCATCGAGCATGCGGTACCTCCGCGAAGACGGCCGGATAGTTAGGTAAGGCTACTCTAATAAGTGTCCGGGCCAAGGGGGTCTCGTCGGCCTTGCGCCGCGCCGTACTGGCGGACTGTGCCTGCTCGTTGACCGTGCGGAGCGGTTCGGTTAGCCTCACCTAAGTCAGTGTGTCTTGTGTGCACGTGGCATCTCTTCGAGTGATGCGCACTCTGCCGCCGGGGGGTAGCACTTGTTGTCGGTCGAGGCCCAGGCGGCATCCGGGAGCGTTGCCGACGGCCCACCCGTGCCCCGGAATCGCCGGGCCGCAGCAACGGCACTGCGCGGCCTGGGACTCCTCGTGGCCCTCGGCGCGCTGATCCTGATCGCCTTGCTCGGTGTGTGGCTGGGCACCAGAGACATCCCGTTCGCCTCGACGTGGAACGTCCTGTGGCACAACGACGGGTCGGACACCGCGGTCATCATCCACGACTACCGGATCCCCAGGACCCTGCTCGGCCTCCTGGTGGGCATCGCGCTGGGACTCTCGGGCGCTCTCATGCAGGCGCTGACCCGCAATCCGCTGGCCGACCCCGGGCTGCTCGGGGTGAGCCTGGGTGCCTCGACCGGTGTGGTCGTGGCCATCGCGTTCCTTGGTGTGGGATCGGCCCTCGGCTATGTGTGGTTCGCCTTCCTCGGTGCGGCGATCGCATCGGTCGTGGTCTACGTGCTCGGCTCGTCCGGCCGGACACTTGCGACCCCGGACCGGCTGGTTGTCGCGGGTGCGGCGGTCACAGCGGTGCTGTTCGCCTTCAACTCGGCCGTATTGCTGCTCAATCCGAGGGCGTTCGACCAGTTCCGGTTCTGGACGGTGGGTGCGCTCGCCGGCCGGAGCTTCGACATCGTGTACGTCACCCTGCCCTTCGTCGTGGTGGGCCTCGTGATCGCCCTCGGGCTCGCCCCGTCCCTGAACGCGCTCGCCATGGGCGACCAGTTGGGACGCGCGCTGGGCGTCAACATCGGCCGGACCCGCGTACTCGGCGTCGTCGCGGTGATGCTGCTGTGCGGTGCCGCCACCGCCGCGGCGGGGCCGATCAGCTTCGTCGGCCTCGCGGTGCCGCACGTGGCCCGCCTCCTGGTCGGCCCCGACCAGCGGTGGGTGCTGGCGTACTCGATGGTGCTCGCGCCGATCCTGCTGATCGGCGCCGACATCGTCGGCCGCGTCCTGGGTGCTCCCGGAGAGCTCCAAGTCGGCATCATCACCGCGTTTCTCGGTGCACCGCTGTTCATCGCGCTGTGCCGCCGTCGAAAGCTGGCCATGCTGTGAGCACTGTGCGGGAGGCCGAGACCTCCGCCACCGAAGCGACCCGTACGACCGGATCCGTGGACGGCCCGTACCCCCATGTGGTCAGCGGTCGGGTCATCCGTACCCGGAACGGGCATCTCTCTCTGCGAGTTCAGGGCCGCGCGGTTGCTGTGACGGCGGTGCTGCTCGTCGTGCTCACGACGGTCATGGGAATCGCCCTCACCACCGGGGACTTCGAGCTGTCGATCGCGGAGGTGCTTCAGGCCCTGGCCGGCAAGGGTTCGGGAGGCGCGGACTTCATCGTCAACACTCTGCGCATGCCACGACTGCTCACCGCGCTGTGTGTCGGAGCGGCGCTGGCGGTCAGTGGGGCGATCCTGCAGAGCCTGACCGGCAACTCGCTCGGCAGCCCGGACATCATCGGCTTCACGAGCGGGTCGGCGACCGGAGCGCTGCTGGTCATCGTCGTGTTCCACGGAAGCATGACCCAGATCGCGTTCGGGGCACTGCTCGGCGGGCTGGCCACGGCCGCCGCGATCTACCTGCTCGTCTTCAGCGGCGGCCTGCAGGGATTCAGGCTCGTCGTCATCGGGATCGGCGTGAGCGCCCTGCTGCTCGCCGTCAACTCCTACCTCATCACCCGGGCGAGCTGGCAGGAGGCGCTGGAGGCCCAGGCGTGGCTGATCGGCAGCCTGGGCAACAGGGGCTGGGACCACGCGCTCGCGATCGTCATCGCCGTCGCGATCCTGCTTCCGCTCGCTTTCGCCCTCGCCCGCAGACTGTCCATGGTGGAAATGGGTGACGACACGGCGAAGGCACTCGGCGTCGACGTGGCGCGCAGCCGGCTGGTCCTGCTCGGCATCAGCGTCGCGCTGGCCGCGTTCGCCACGGCGGTGACCGGTCCCATCTGGTTCATCGCGCTGGCGGCCCCGCAGCTCGCCCGGAGGCTGACCCGCTCGTCCGGCCCCGCACTCGTCCCGGCCGCCCTGATGGGCGCCGTACTGCTGGCCGGGAGCGATCTCGCGGTCCAGCGGATCTTCTCACCCGCTCTCCTCCCGGTGGGTACGGCGACCGGCACCATCGGTGGGTTGTACCTCATCTGGCTGCTGGTCACAGAATCGCGAAAGAGCCGCGCATGACAGGAACGATGCCCCCGACGGCCCGGCTGCGCGCCGAGGACCTGACGCTCTCCTACGATCAGCGGACCGTGGCCACCTCCCTCGGCGTCGTCATCCCCGACCACTCCTTCACGGTGATCGTCGGACCGAACGCCTGCGGCAAGTCCACCCTGCTCAAGGCGCTGGCCCGCATGCTCAGGCCCAAGGCGGGAGAGGTCTATCTCGACGGGGCCGCCATCTCGTCGTACCGCTCCCGCGAAGTCGCGCGCAGGCTCGGCCTGCTCCCGCAGTCGTCGACCGCGCCCGGCGGCATCACCGTGGGAGACCTGGTGGCCCGCGGCCGCTATCCGCACCAGCGGATGCTCAAGCAGTGGTCCGCGGAGGACGAGTCCGCCGTGGCCGAGGCGATGCGCCAGACCGGCGTACTCGAACTCGCCGACCGGCCTGTCGACGACCTCTCCGGCGGTCAGCGGCAACGCGTGTGGCTGTCCATGGTGCTGGCGCAGCAGACGTCCATCCTGCTGCTGGACGAACCAACCACCTTCCTGGACATCGCACACCAGGTCGAGGTGCTGAACCTGTGCGCCGATCTGCATGAGCGCAAGGGCCACACCATCGTCGCGGTGCTGCACGACCTCAACCAGGCATGCCGCTATGCCAGCCACCTGGTGGTGATGAGGGCCGGCGGCACGGTCGCCGCCGAAGGCGACCCGTCGACGGTCATGACCGCCGAGCTGATCGAGGACGTGTTCGGCCTGCCCTGCAGGATCATCGACGACCCCGAAACCGGCACGCCGCTGATGGTGCCCACGGCCCGCAAGCGCCCTGCCATGGCAGGCGACGCCCTGGCGGAAACCTCATAGGGACGGGACTGACTGCCCATGCTCTGTACGCGGCTGACGAACGCCCACATCATCACCATGGACCCGGACCACCCCGTCGCCCACGACCTGGGCATCTGGCGCGGCCGGATCGTGGGCCTGGACGACGCCGTGACCTCACTGCCCGCCCGCGAGGTGATCGACCTCCAGGGGGCGACCGTGCTGCCCGGGTTCATCGACAGCCATGTTCACCTGGCATGGACGGGGCTGAAGGCGATCACCCCGAGCGTCACACCCTGCGAGCGGATCGAAGACGTACTCGCGGTCGTGGAACAGGCCGTCTCCCGGAAGACCTCCCCCGGCGCCTGGGTGGACATCGCCGGGTACGACCAGCGGGCCCTCGGACGCCATCTGACCGCTGCCGAGCTCGACCGGGTCAGCTACGGGCGCAAGGTGTTCCTGATGCACGACTCCGGACACGCCTGCGTGGTCAACAGCGCCGTCCTGGACCTGCTGCCCGCTCATGTCGCCCACGAGGACGGCTACCTCGCCGAGAGCGCCATGGGCGCCGCACGGCAGCTTCGACCGCCCTACTCCCAGGACGAGTTGGCGGACGCGATCGCGCACGCCGGGCGAATCTGTCTCTCGGAGGGAGTGACGGCCTGCGCCGAGGCGGGCATCGGTGGCGCTCTGTTCGGCCACAGCCCGGCCGAGCTGGGCGCCTATCAGCTGGTACGGGAGCAGGGCCGGCTGCCGCTGCGGGTGCAGCTCATGGTCGCCGCGGACACGCTGCATCCGGTCGGCTCGCACGAAGGCGACGGAATACCCCGCGGCCTCGACCTCGGCCTGCGCACCGGGTTCGGCGACGACTGGCTCTCTGTAGGCGCGCTCAAGCTGTGGACCGACGGCGGCATGATGGCCCGTACCGCCGCACTGAGCAGCCCGTACCACGGCATGGAACACGCCGGGGAGCTGCAGGGCGATCCACAACTCCTCGCGGACACCATCGTCGACGGCCATCTCGCCGGGTGGCAGCTCGCTGTCCACGCCATCGGCGACCGCGCCGCCGACGTCACCCTGGACGCCCTGGAACGGGCACAGAACATCCGGCCGCGCCCGGACGCGAGGCACCGCATCGAACACGCCGGCCTGATCAGACCCGACCAGCTCTCCCGCTTCGCGCGGCTCGGCGCGATCGCGGTGGTCCAGCCGAACTTCCTGCGCTGCTTCGGCGACGACTACGCGTCGATCATGGGCGAGGAGAGGGCCCCCTGGCTGTACCGGGGCAAGGGATTCCTGGACCACGGCATCACGCTCGTGGGCAGCTCGGATCGTCCCGTCACGGACGGATCGCCGCTGCGGGCCATTCAGTTCATGGTCGAGCGTGCCTCCGCGTCGGGCCGGGTCATCGGCCCGGACGAGGGCATCACGGTCGACGAGGCCCTGCGCTCGTACACCGTAGGTGGAGCCTTCGCCTGCCGCTGGGACGACAGCGCCGGCACCCTCACCCCCGGCAAACGCGCCGATCTGGTCGTGCTGGGAGACGACCCCCGGCGAGTCAGTACGTCGCGCATCGGTGACATCGAAGTGGTCGCGACGTTCGTCGACGGCCGTGAGAGCGAAAAGGCGGCGCCATGAGTACGAAGCTGGAAGGCATCGAGCGTTACGCGCACCTGTGGCGGGCATCCTCGTACCCGCATCAGTGGGTCATTTGGAACACCGCTGCGGAGACCATGGTGTTCGACAGGCAGATCAACTGTCCTGTGGACATCGACGGGGAGGCGACCCTGCGCGAGGTCCTGCGCAGAATGCGCGAGGCCGGGGTACCGGAGAGCGACGACTATCCGGGCCGCCCTTGCAACGCGTAGGACGATTCCCGCCGGCCCGCCCGGCCGTGGCGGACGTGCCCCTGCACTTCTCCCTTTCAGACGTCGACCGCCGGAAAGCCGCACGCCGAGGCTGAAAGAGTGGAGAGAGAATGAAGACCAGGACTTACAGGGATGCCTGGGGCATTCCGCATCTCCGCGCGTCCGACGCTCTGCGACTGGCCTTCGGCCAAGGTGAAAACGCCGCGCTGGACCGGGCCTGGCAGATAGAAGTGGAGCGGCACCGCTCCCAGGGCACCACCGCCTCGTTCCTCGGCGCGGACGCCCTGCCCTGGGACCGATTCGCCCGTCGAGCCAGGCTCGACGACACCGCCCGGCGCTGCTTCGACAGCCTCGACGAGGAGACCGCGGCATGGGTGTCGTCGTACGTCGACGGGGTGAACGCGGGCCTGGAGCGAGGCGCGGCGGCCACTCCCGAATTCGCGGCCACCGGCCTTGTGCCGCAGCCCTGGCAGCGGTGGACGCCCCTCGGCATTTGGCTCGCCCACCACATCCTCTTCGCGGGTTTTCCGACCAAGCTGTGGCGTGAGGAGGTCGCCCGGCAGCTCGGCGACGAGGCCATCGAACTGTTTGCCACGGATGATCCGGGTACCGCGGGTTCGAACGGCTGGATGGTCTCGGGCGAACGTACTGCGAGTGGCGCGCCGCTCATCGCGGGCGACCCCCACCGTTTCATCCAGGACCCCGGTTTCTACCAGCAGATACATCTGTCCTGCCCGGAGTTCGACGTCGTCGGCTTTGCCGTCCCCGGCGTCCCCGGTATCGCCCACTTCGGCCACACCGGAACCGTGGCCTGGGCCATCACCAACGCCATGTCCGACTACCACGATCTGTACAACGAACGGCTGCGCCGTGCGGACAGCGGCATCGAGGCGCTGGGGCCCGAGGGATGGCGGCCGGCCCTCCACCACCGGGAGGTCATCCACGTCGCGGGAGGCCAACCGGTCGAGATCGATGTGATCGAGACGGAGCGAGGACCGGTCGTCATCGACGGCCTTGAAGATCTGCCCGGCCCGGAGTCGGAACCCACCGAGGTGCCCGGATGGATAAGTCTGCGTTATCCACCGCGCGTTACAGCGGATCTCGGTTTCGATGCGATTCCCGCACTGCTGCGTGCCCACACGGTCGCCGACGTGGACCGAGCCCTCGGCCGCTGGATCGAGCCCGTCAACGTCGTGCACGCAGCCGACTCGTCCGGAGGGTTGCTGCACCGGGTGGCCGGATATGTGCCCGTACGCCACCGAGACAACTGGCTGCGCATCGTGCCCGCCTGGCGACAGGGCCACGACTGGCACGGGCGCCACGACGCGCCGCGCGCCGAGGCCGACGGCGTCGCCGTGATGGCGAACGCCCGGGGCCTGGCCGCCCCTCTCGGTGTGGAGTTCGCGCCGCCGCACCGCGCCGACCGTATCGACGCCCTGCTTCGGGAGTCGCGGGACTGGACGGCCCAAGGCGTGACGGCCATCCACATGGACACGTACCTCGCGGCAGCGGGGCCGCTGCTGGAACAGGTGGCGCGACTCGACGCACTCGGCCTGGGCGCCGAGCGGTTGCGGGCACGTCTGTTGTCCTGGGACCGCCATATGGGAGGCGACAGCATTGCCGCGGCGGACTACGCGCGCCTGCGTTCGGCCGTCAGCCGCCGGATCGCGGCCGCCCCGCAGCTGAAGAGCCTTGCCGCGCCCCTGCCGTATCCCGCGGTGTTCGAGCCTTGGCTGACTCTCACCTCGAAGGTCGCCTTCGCGCTGGAAAACCTGCTGACCACCGATCAGCTGCCCGGCCTTGACGTGCCGGGAATCGTGCGGGCCGCCATGGAGGAGGTTGCCGACGCGGAACCCGTGCCATGGGGCCGGCTCCACCGCCTCGCCCCCGGCCGGGCCCTCCCCGCCGTCGAGGACGAGCGGTGGCCCGGGCTGGGGGGCGACCACGACTGCGTACTGGCCACCTCGAGCACGCCCGGCGTCACCGACCTCAGCGCACGCGGCCCGTCCGCCCGGTACGTCTGGGATCTCGCTCGCCGTGAGAACAGCCTCTGGATCGTCCCTCTGGGCGCCCGTGGAATCCCGGGAGACGAACACCATCGCGACCAGCTGCCCCTGTGGCTTCGCGGCGAACTCGTCCCCGTCATCACCGATTTCGCTCGGCTCACCGAAGAGGGCGGCGGCCGGTGACCCCGGTGCCAGCGCTCAATTCGCGGCCTGGGGCGCGATCTCCTTGATCAGGCCCTCGACGAGGATCTTGATCTCGTCGCGGATCGGGCGTACGGCCTCGACGCCCTGGCCGGCCGGGTCCTCGAGCTGCCAGTCGAGGTAGCGCTTGCCGGGGAAGACGGGGCAGGTGTCGCCGCAGCCCATCGTGATGCAGACGTCGGACTCCTTGACGGCGTCGACGGTGAGGATCTTCGGGGTCTCGGCGGAGATGTCGATGCCCACCTCGCGCATGGCCTCGATGGCGGCCGGGTTCAGCGCCTTGCCGGGGCTGGATCCCGCCGAGCGGACCTCGACGCGGTCTCCGGCCAGGTGGCTGAGCCAGGCGGCGGCCATCTGGGAGCGGCCGGCGTTGTGGACACAGACGAACAGCACAGAGGGCTTCTCGGACATCAGGAGGTCTCTCTTGTCTCACGACGGAATCAGGGGCAAGTGACATCAGCACCCGGTGGCGTCAGTGGCCACTGATGTGACAGTATCAGCCCATGATGACGTCAGTCGACACTGAACTGATCCGGGTTCTGGCCGATCCGCTCAGGCTCCGGATCGTGACCCTGCTCGCCCACGAGACGCTCTGCACCACGCACCTGGTCGAGGAGACCGGCGCCAGGCAGACGAACCTCTCCAACCACCTGCGCGTGCTGCGCGAGGCCGGGGTGGTGGAGACGGAGCCGTGCGGGCGCTTCACGTACTACAAGCTCCGGCCCGACGTCATCGAAGCCGTGGCGAACTCCTTCAGCGATCTCGCCGCCGCTGCCCGAACCACCCAAGCCGCCGACACGAAGAGGGCCTGTCCGTGACCAGCACCGAACCGACCACCACCCCACGCGTAGAACCTGGCGGTGACTCGGTCGTCGCGAAACTCTCCACACTGGACCGCTTCCTGGCCGTGTGGATTCTTCTTGCCATGGCGCTGGGACTGGGCCTGGGCCGTCTGATCCCCGGCCTGAACGACGCCCTCGCGAAGGTCGAGATCGGCGGCATCTCGCTGCCCATCGCAGTCGGCCTGCTGATCATGATGTACCCGGTCCTGGCGAAGGTCCGCTACGACAAGCTCGACGCGGTCACCGGCGACAAGAAGCTCATGATCTCGTCGCTGGTCGTCAACTGGATCGCCGGCCCGGCGATCATGTTCGCGCTGGCCTGGATCTTCCTCCCCGACCTGCCCGAGTACCGCACCGGCCTGATCATCGTCGGCCTGGCCCGCTGCATCGCCATGGTCATCATCTGGAACGACCTGGCCTGCGGCGACCGCGAGGCCGCAGCCGTCCTGGTCGCCCTCAACTCGGTCTTCCAGGTCATCGCCTTCGGCCTGCTCGGCTGGCTCTACCTCGACCTGCTGCCCGGCTGGCTCGGCCTCGGCGATGGCGAGCACCTCGACATCTCCATGTGGAAGATCGCGCTGAACGTCGTCATCTTCCTCGGCGTCCCACTGCTGGCCGGCTTCCTGACCCGCCGCTTCGGCGAGAAGAAGATGGGCACGGAGAAGTACGAGAACACCTTCCTGCCGAAGATCGGCCCCTGGGCGCTGTACGGCCTGCTCTTCACGATCGTCATCCTCTTCGCACTCCAGGGGAAGACCATCACCTCGCAGCCGCTCGACGTGGCCCGCATCGCGCTGCCGCTGCTCGTGTACTTCGCCCTGATGTGGTTCGGCACGTTCCTGCTCGGCAGGTCCATCGGTCTGAACTACGACCGCACCGCGACCCTCGCCTTCACGGCTGCCGGCAACAACTTCGAGCTGGCCATCGCGGTCGCCATCGCCACCTTCGGCGTCACGTCCGGCCAGGCGCTGTCCGGTGTCGTCGGCCCGCTGATCGAGGTCCCGGTCCTGGTGGCGCTCGTGTACGTGTCCCTGGCCTGGCGCAAGAAGTTCGCGCCCACGGCCATCACCACCACCCGGTAGGGAGCACACATGCAGTGCCTCGACTGCCGTACGGAGCGCAACGACACGCAATCCGTCGGCGTATGCCAAGGCTGTGGTGCGGGTGCACGTGAGAGCCACGCACGCATCACGAGCCGCACGGTCTGCCACGAAGCACCGCAGGAGCAGCCCGCCCGGTCGGAGGCACTGAGCGCGGCAGCGTTGACGCTGTGACCGCGACGACGGCCGATGTAGTGGTGATCGGCGGCGGCCAAGCAGGGCTCGCCGCCGGTTACCACCTTCGCCGCCTCGGCCTGGACTTCGTCATCCTCGACGCCCAGGCCGGGGCGGGCGGCGCCTGGCAGCGCGCCTGGGACTCGCTGCACCTGTTCTCCCCGGCGGCGTACTCCTCACTGCCCGGCCGCCCCATGCCGGTACAGCCCGGCGAGCGCTACCCCGACGCGTCCCATGTCGTCGACTACCTCAGCGCGTACGAGCAGCGCTACGAGCTGCCGGTCCACCGGCCCGTACGCGTCGCAGGTGTCCACCGCGATGCTCACCTCCTGCGCGTGGAAACCGACTCCGGAATTTGGCACGCCCGCGCGGTGATCAGCGCGACCGGCACCTGGTGGCGCCCCTTCCTGCCCGCCGTACCGGGCCGGGACGCCTTCCGTGGCCGTCAACTTCACACGGTCGAGTACCGAAGCCCGGCAGACTTCGCAGGCCAACGCGTCGTCGTGGTCGGCGGAGGCAACTCCGGCGCCCAGATCGCCGCTGATCTCGCGTACGACACCGAACTGACCTGGGTCACCCAGCGCCCGGCCCGCTTCCTCGCCGACGACATCGACGGCCGCGCCCTCTTCGACGCGGCCACCGCCCGCCGCCGCGCACTCGACGCAGGCACGACAGACACCGGCGGCGTCGCGTCTCTCGGGGACATCGTCGCGGTGCCGCCGGTGCGCGAGGCCCGGGACGCGGGACTCCTCAAGGCGCAGCCGATGTGCACCCGCCTCACCGCGGAGGGCATCGAATGGGCCGACGGTACGAGCGCTGAAGCCGACGCGGTCATCTGGTGCACCGGCTTCCGCCCGGCTCTCTCCCACCTCGCCCCGCTCGCACTGCGTGGCTCACGAGGCCACATCCCGACGACCGGCACCCGTGCTGTCGACGAGCCCCGCCTCCACCTGCTCGGCTACGGCGACTGGACCGGCCCCGCCTCCGCCACCCTCATCGGCGTCGGCCGCCCCGCGCGCGACGCGACCCACGAGATCGCCGAACTCCTGGGCGTCACGCCGACTACAGGCCCCCGCCCTGCCGCGCGCCGTAAGAGGGGTTTCTAGGAGGCATCACACGATCCGAGAGCTACGGCGCTCCAGGAGCAGGACGTCACGCCAAACGCCGTGATGTCGGCCGATGCGTTCTCGGGTGCCGATCACGCGGAAGCCGACCCGCGCGTGGAGGGCGAGGCTCGCCGTGTTCTCGGGGAAGATGCCGGACTGGATCGTCCAGATGCCGGCAGCTTCGGTCGAATCGATGAGGGCATCGAGGAGGGCACGGGCTACGCCCCTGCCGCGTGCGTTCGGATGCACGTACACCGAAATGTCGGCGACTCCGGCGTACGCGCAGCGGTCGGAGACTTTGGACGCGGCGACCCAGCCCAGCACCTTTCCGTCATTCGGGTCCTTGGCGACGAAGCGGTGCTCGGGCAGCTTGGCGGCGTCGAACTCGGTCCAGGCCGGAGCCTGGCTCTCGAAGGTGGCGTTCCCTTCGTCGATGCCCAACCGGTAGATGGCGAGGACCTGTTCGGCGTGCGCGACAGTCAGCGGCACGATCTTCGGCGCGTCAGCAGGCATGGTCCGGCTCCTGACCCAGGATCGCGCGGACCGCGGCCGGGAAGCACTCAAGGCAGGCGGCGTTGACCGTGTAACGCGTTGAGGTGCCCTGCCGCTCGGGGAGGACGAAGCGGACCTCGGCAAGGATCTTCAGATGGTGCGACACCGTCGACTGCCCGATGGGCAGCCGCTCGACGATCTCCCCGACCGCCATCGGCCGCTGCTCGGCGGACAGCAGGTTCAGTACGCGTACACGCATCGGGTCGGCGAGCGCCTTGAACCAGTCGGCGTAGGTGACGGCGTCTTCGTGGCTCAGCGGCGCAGGGCCGCGCACAGTTTCATTCATCGACAATCGACGATAGTCGATTGATTGAAGGGGCGAAAGGCCCCCGGGTCGACCGTGTTGGCGCTCGCGGCCCAGTTGTGCGTGCGGGGGCGCGGACCACCATCAAATTCGACACTCGTCTATGTTGACAACTGTCAATGTAAGTGTGAGGCTTCGATGCATAGACAGGCGTCGAATCAGGGAGTTCTTGCCATGGCTTCACTTGTCCGGACCGCTGCCTACCGCCCCCGTGCGGAGCTCCCGGTCTCCCTGTCCGGCCGCACTCCCTGATCCGAACCGACACCCCGCCTCCCGCCCAGCCCGTCATCAAGGAGAAAACAGTCATGAGCGAGCAGAAGCTTCCGGTCGTCGTGATCGGCGCCGGTCCGGTCGGCCTGGCAGCCGCCGCCCACCTGGTCGAGCGCGGCATCGAGCCCCTGGTCCTGGAGGCCGGAGCCGACGCGGGCAGCGCCGTCCGTGAGTGGTCGCACGTCCGGCTGTTCTCGACCTGGTCCGAGGTCGTCGACCCGGCCGCCGAAAAGCTGCTCGCCCCGACCGGCTGGACCGCGCCCGATGGTGCGACGTACCCCTCGGGCGGTGACTGGGCCACGGACTACCTCCAGCCGCTTGCCGACGTCCTGGGCGACAAGGTCCGCTTCGGTGCTCGCGTCACCGGTGTATCGCGGCTGGGCCGCGACCGGGTCGTGGACGCCGACCGTGAGCAGCAGCCCTTCACCCTCCACATCCTCAACGCCGACGGCTCCGAGGAGCGGATCACCGCCCGCGCCGTCATTGACGCCTCCGGTACTTGGTCCACGCCCAGCCCGATCGGTGGTGACGGCCTGCCCGCCCTTGGCGAGCGTTCGGCCTCCGACCGGATCTCCTACCGCGTGCCCGACCTCAAGGACGCGGCTGTACGGGCCCGTTACGCCGGCAAGCGCACTGCCGTGATCGGCTCCGGAGCCTCCGCGTTCACGGCTCTCGCCTACCTGGCCGACCTCGCCAAGGACGCGCCCGGAACGCATGCGGTGTGGGTTCTGCGGCGTGGGATCGGCGGCTCCACGTTCGGCGGCGGCGAAGCCGACCAGCTTCCCGCACGCGGCGCACTGGGCCTCGCGGCCAAGGCCGCCGTGGAGGACGGGTACGCCTCGGCTGCCACCGGCTTCCGTACCAGCGTCGTCGAGCAGGCCGGCGACCAGCTGGTGCTCGTGGCCGAGGGCGGCCACCGGCTCGACCCGGTCGACGAGGTCATCGTCCTCACCGGCTTCCGCCCCGACCTGTCCTTCGTCTCCGAACTTCGCCTCGGCCTCGACGAGCGACTCCAGGCCCCGACGGAGCTTGCCCCGCTGATCGACCCCAACCAGCACTCCTGCGGAACGGTCTACCCGCACGGCGTGAAAGAGCTGTCCCACCCGGAGCAGGGCGTCTACCTGGTCGGCATGAAGAGCTACGGCCGCGCCCCGACGTTCCTCGCCATGACCGGATACGAGCAGGTCCGCTCCATCGCGGCCGCCCTCGCCGGAGACCAGGAGGCAGCGGAGCGCGTCGAACTGACACTTCCGGAGACCGGAGTCTGCGGCGGCGCGGGCCTCTTCGACGAGCCCGACGCGGCCGAGTCCGAGGGTGGCGGCGGCTGTTGCGCCGCTCCCACCACTGTCCAGATCGGCGCAGGAGCCCCCGCAACTTCCGGCGGCTGCTGAGCCCTCACCCACCCACCCATCTAGCAGGAGGCACGCCATGTCCCGCGTACAACTCGCCCTCCGCGTCCCCGACCTTGCCGCGTCCATCGCCTTCTACACCAAGCTCTTCGCCACAGAGCCCGCCAAGCTCCGCGACGGTTACGCCAACTTCGCCATCGCAGAGCCCCCGCTCAAGCTCGTCCTCATCGAAGGGAGCGCGGGAGAGGACACCCGTATGGACCACCTCGGCGTCGAGGTGGAAACGACCGAAGCCGTGCATGCCGCCACCACCCGGCTGAGCGATGCCGGCCTGGCCACGGCAGAGGAGAGCGACACCACCTGTTGCTACGCCCTCCAGGACAAGGTCTGGGTCCATGGCCCCGGCCAGGAACCCTGGGAGGTGTACGTCGTCAAGGGCGACGCCGACGCCCTGGCCAAACAGGAAAGCAGCACCTGCTGCGCCACCCCGGCCGCCGCCGACACCGGCGCGGGCGAACCTGTCGCCGCCAGTGGCTGCTGCTGACCTGACAATGACCGACCTCCACACCAGCGAGGCCGCGACCGGAGCAGGGGACCGGTCGCGGCCTCGCGGCGTCCTTCCCGCGCTGTGCGCCACCCAGATCACGGGCTGGGGCATCCTCTACTACGCCTTCCCCGTCCTGCTCCCACGCCTCACCGCGGACACCGGCTGGTCAATGGGCGCCGCGACCGCCGCGTTCTCCGCCGCCCTGCTGGTCTCCGCCGTCGCCGGGATACCGGTCGGCCGCATCCTCGACCGCCGTGGACCGCGCGCCGTGATGACCATCGGCTCCCTGCTCGCAGTCACAGCCGTCCTGGCCATCGCGGCGGCTCCAAACCTCTACGTATTCACCGCCGCCTGGCTCCTGGCCGGCTTCGCCATGGCCGCCACCTTCTACCAGCCCGCGTTCGCCGCCCTCACCCGCTGGTGGGGCCCCGACCGGGTGCGCGCCCTGACGATCGTCACCCTCGCCGGCGGCCTCGCCAGCACAGTCTTCGCGCCCCTGACGGCCACGCTGGCCGACCACTTCGGCTGGCGCACGACCTATGCCGTACTCGCCGCGATCCTTGCCGCCGTCACCATTCCGGCCCACGCCCTGGCCCTGCGGGCGCCCTGGCCGCCCGCCCCGCAGGCCAAACCCGCAGCCACCCGCACACCCATCGCCCGAAGCCGCTCCTTCCTGCTTCTCATACTCGCCTTCACCCTCTCCGGCTTCGCCCTGTCCGCAGTGGTCTTTGGACTGGTCCCACTGCTGACCGAACGCGGCGCCGACCCGACAACCGCTGCATGGGCGCTGGGACTTGGCGGAGCAGGCCAGACCCTGGGCCGTACGCTGTACGCCACCCTCGCCCACCGCACCGGCGTCACCGCCCGCACCGCGATCCTGATCGCCGCCGGCGGAGCCACCACGGCGGCACTCGCCCTCGTACCAGGACCGATCCCGCTGCTGATCGCGCTCGCTGTGCTGGCCGGAGTCGTACGAGGCAACCTCACCCTGCTCCAGGCCACCGCCGTCGCCGACCGATGGGGGACAGCTGCCTACGGCCGTCTGTCCGGGCTCCTCTCCGCCCCCGCAACGGTGGCCGGAGCCCTCGCCCCCTGGGCCGGAGCCGCGCTGGCCGGCCCCCTGGGCGGCTACAGCAATCTCTTCCTCGCGCTTGCCGCCGGCTCCACGCTGGCCGCTCTTCTGGCCACCATGTCGCAAGGCCGCACTTCTCACCGCTGAACGGCGCCAACGTACAACGGTGCCGGAGCAGTCAGCCGCCCATGCCCCAGGGCATGTGGCGGGAGGTGCCCGGTGACATGAATCGCCTCCGGCTGTTGGGCCGGAGGCGATTCATGCGGGAGCGCGGGTAGGGGCCGCCGGTGTGGGTCAGGCCGTGCCGATGGCGTTCATCATCGCCGCTGCGACGCGGTCAGCGGCGATGTGGTGACCCTTGGCGTTGGGGTGCACGAAGGCCGTCTGGTCGGGAAAGCCGGCGAAGATGCCCTCGACCCACTTGTCGGCGTCGCAGACGCTGTGGCCCTGGGAGGAGTCGTAGAGGTCGACGAAGCTCGTGGCGTTGTGCGCTCCGGCCGACTGCCCGATGACCTTGTTGAGGGGTTCCAGGACGTCCTCGCGCAGCCAGTCCAAGTCGCCCCGGGTGATGGAGGCGAACTGTTCCCAGTCGCCGGACCGGCACTTGGAGGTCTCTTTGGGGATGACCGCGGGGTAGCCGACGGCCAGGACTTGGGCCTGCGGGGCCCGTTCATGGAGCGTGGTGAGCATCTCGTCGTAGTCGTCGCTCACCTTGGCCAGCCTGCCGGGGATGTCGTCGGCGAGGGCGTCCCTGCACGGGGCGCCCACGCCGCCGCTGCCGTCTCCGAGTTGCAGGCAGGTGACGAGGATTTCGGCGAACCCGAGGGTGTTGCCTCCCGCACCGACGGTGATCACATCGGTACCAGGGCCCACAGCCTCGGACTGGGGAGGCACTGCCGGGAACGGATACTCCGGGTCCTCGGAGAAGGGCGGCAGGTGACGGCCGATCGGGTCCTGGGCCGTGAAGGTGACGTTCTCGATCGTGGCGGCGCCGCAACTGACGTTCGTCAGCTCGACGAGCGAGCCGAGGTCGCGCTCGATGACCTGCGGATAGGACTGGTCGGTGCGCTCGCAGCCGTCACGGGGAACTTCGAAGGTCTCGCCCGCGGCCGGGATGACCCCGGCGGTGTAGGAGTCACCGAGGGCGACCCATTCGTAGGTCGCCGCGGCGGCGGCGGGCTGTGCACCGGTGAGTTGCGCGGGAGTGAGGGCACCGGCGGCGAGAGCGACGGCTGAGCCCAGCACGGCCAGACGAGTGCGACAGCTTGCCACGAATCCTCCATGGACGGGGTGTTGTCGGTGCTTTGACCGTAGAGGATCAATTACACACAGCGACAGATCCAATGCGGACAGTTGTTGCGGATGGCGAGGGGCAGGCTCAAGGGGATCGGGCTCGGCGTGCCGACCGCTCATGTTCGTTACGTCACGGTCCCGGAGCGATATTTGCGCGCTGCAGGCAGGTTTTTGACCCGCTCGGATGGCCCCTACCTGGCGCTTGCCTCTCGGCAACTGTCCTGTTTTCGATCACGGATGACTCGTCCACCTCCCTCCCACCGGACCAGCCGTGATCACCTCCTCTGCTGTGCCGGACGGTCCCGTCGGACTCAGACTGGAAGAGGCGAGAGGGAGTACGTCATGGATCACATGGACCACACCGCTCATAACGCCGGCACATCCGGCTCCCCGCACACGGAACAGGAGCACGTCGGGCACGGTCACGCCGACCATGGTCATGGCGGGCCCATGGGTGCCGGTGGCGCTTCCTGGGGTACTGCGGCGAAGGCCACGGCTCACTGCCTGACCGGGTGCGCGATCGGCGAGATCCTGGGCATGGCCATCGGCACCGCCCTGCTCTGGGGCAACGTCCCCACCATGGCGCTGGCGATCGCTCTGGCGTTCCTGTTCGGCTACTCCTTCACGATGTACGCGGTGCGCAAGGCGGGCCTCGGTCTCAAGGCCGCCATCCGCGTCGCCCTGGCTGCCGACACCGTGTCCATCGCCGTGATGGAACTGGTGGACAACTTGATCATCGCCCTCACTCCCGGCGCCTTGGACGCCCACCTGTCGGACGGGCTGTTCTGGGGCGCGCTCCTGGGCGGCTTCGCCGTCGCGTTCGTCATCACCACGCCGCTGAACAAGTGGATGATCGGCCGAGGCAAGGGCCACGCGGTGGTTCACGCCTACCACTGACCCGACCACTGCGGCTGCGCCGACGGCAGCCTGCCCCGCATTCGGGCCGTTCCCCCGGATGCGGTCCCTTGGCGTTTACGCCGAGCACCGGCGTGTACCGCCTGCTCGGACGCCTGTCTGTCCGAGGAAATGGTGGTCGAGCTGACCAAGCGCATCCGCACCGACGCCGACTGCGCCGACATCTGCACCGCCACCGCCGCTGTTCTCTCGCGCCACACCGGTTACGACGCCAACATCACCCGCGCGATGCTCACCGCGCGAAGCGAAGGCCTTTCCGATCTGACGCATGTCGCTCGGAAGGGCCTTCCTTGTTGCGCTTGATGCCGGTCAGGCGGGGCAGTTGGCAGCCGTGCTTCACCTGCACTGTTGCGGCTCAATGTGCCTTGTGCAGCCGGGTGTTCGTGTCGTGTTTGCGACGGGCGCGGTGGGGAGCTGCCCGAACGAGCCGTTAGGATCACGGCATGGTCACGGCTTGGTCGTCTCCCCGCATGTCGTGGGCCCGCTCGTCAGCGGGTCCGCTGCGCATGCTGTGGGTGGCCGTCGTGCTGTTCGCCTTCGTGTACGCGCATGGAGTGAGCACCGAAGGCGTCAGCGGCCATCTCGACGCAAGCGCGGCCGCGACCGCAGTGGCTGCCATTCATGACCATGCCGGCGGGAACGTTCCGGTGGATCACCCCGGCGGTGGGGAGCACGGCCCGTCCCATTCGGTTCAGGAGTGCGTGCCCGGCCAGCCCCAGCAGACGCCGGCTCTGGACGCCCCCGGCCTCTGTGCCCTCGTCGAGCAAGATCCGTACGGCTTGCCGCGTCCTGTTCTGGTCGCGTTCGGTGACGTGGCGTCGGCCAAGCAATTGCCGAGCACGTCGATAAGAGCCACAGTTCTGCAGATCTAGGATCCGGCGACGCTTCGCCGGCCCTCGACGCCCTTCCCCCTGTTCATGACTCCGGGACAGCCAATTGCGGCTGCGGGCGCGATGCGGCCGGTCATCGCCGCAACGAGCCTCCCCCGAGCGCCCCACGGCGCATTGCGAGGCAGGTTCCTGCGGCGGTGCTCTGACACTGCCCGCCCCGCCCGCCGTTTGCTGCGCCTTCTGGCGTACGACGGCCGTCTGCGGAGGAACTGTGCTTTCGCCGTCCCGCATTCACCCACGCTTCGCCGCTTCACCTGTGCAGCGCCGGCTGTTCGCCCTCCTCTTGAGTGGCTTGCTGTTGCTCGTGCTCGACTGTGCTCAGCTCCTGCACGAGTCCGGTGACGTTCACGGCGCAGTCCGTACGCTCTCCGGCGCTCAACCCGGCGCCCACAACATGCCGCACGCTGTGACACCTGCCGACTCGTCCTGCTCGCCGACCGGTTCGGGCACCGAGCCGGCCGGACGGCAGCAGGTCCGTACGCCGGTACACGCTGCGGCTGTGTTCGCGGCGATACCGGCGCGCACGACGGCACCTGGCGGGGGTGTGCGGCCCGCGTCCGGGGAGGCCCGGAGAACAACGTCCGGACGCTGCATGCTGTGCGCCCTGTGCCGGTGGCGGACGTAGGCCGTGCCCTTCGAGCCGCAGCCTGCCGCGGCCGCCGCTCTCCTGACCTGAGACAGGGCCCCGGCTCGGTCCGGTCCGGGAAGGGCGGCGTGCGAGAGATCAGCACCCGACGCGCCATTCACAGAATGATGAGAGCCGACTGATGCACTCTCCGAACACCACCCCCCTCGCCAAGCCGGGCCACGCCGCCTTGTCCGGCCTGGTCGGCAACACGCCCCTGCTGCACGTCAGCGAGCCCTTCGCTCCTGCCGGACGGGGCTTCTGGGCGAAGCTGGAAGGCTTCAACCCCGGCGGCATAAAGGACCGTCCCGGCCTTCACATGGTCGAACGCGCTCGCGCCCGAGGAGACCTGAAGCCCGGCGCCCGGATCATCGAGTCCACCAGCGGCACCCTGGGCCTCGGCCTGGCCCTGGCAGGAATGGTCTACGGCCACCCGGTCACCCTGGTCACCGACCCGGGCCTGGAGATGTCCATGACCCGCCTGCTGACCGCGTACGGTGCGCAGGTCAACGTCGTCTCCGAACCCCACGCCGCAGGCGGCTGGCAACAGGCCCGCCGCGACCGCGTCACCCAACTGATGCGGCAGCACCCCGATTCCTGGTGCCCGGACCAGTACAACAACCCCGACAACACCACCGCCTACACCCCACTCGCCCTGGAACTCGCCACCGAACTGGGCCACATCGACGTGCTGGTGTGCAGCGTCGGCACCGGCGGCCACTCGGCAGGCGTCTCCCGCGTCCTGCAGCAGCTCTACCCCGATCTGAAGCTCGTGGGCGTGGACACCGTCGGCTCCACCATCTTCGGCCAGCCCGCCCGCCCCCGTCTCATGCGCGGGCTCGGATCGAGCATCTATCCGCGCAACGTCGCCTACGACAACTTCTCCGAGGTCCACTGGGTCGCCCCCGCCGAAGCGGTGTGGGCCTGCCGACGACTGGCCGCCTCGCACTACACCACCGGCGGGTGGAGCGTCGGCGCGGTCGCCCTGGTTGCCGGATGGCTCGCCCGTACCCTGCCCGAGGACACCCGCATCGCGGCGGTCTTCCCCGACGGGCCGCAGCGCTACCTCGGCACGGTGTACGACGACGACTACTGCGCCGCCCACGGTTTGCTCGACTTCCCGCCCGCGCCCGAACCGGAGGTGCTCGGGCGCCTGGACGAGAAGGAAGTCACCCGCTGGACCCGGTGTACGAGCGTGGTCGACCCGCTCGTCCTCGCCCGGAGCACGGACGAGACCGACGGGG
This sequence comes from Streptomyces sp. TRD_SC_5, assembly GCF_056836825.1. Taxonomy (NCBI): domain Bacteria; kingdom Bacillati; phylum Actinomycetota; class Actinomycetes; order Kitasatosporales; family Streptomycetaceae; genus Streptomyces; species Streptomyces sp. TRD_SC_5. Next base: position 6,707,418 of record NZ_JBWZZS010000001.1, read on the forward strand.
AGGAGGGCCGGTGAAGAGCACCCTCGCGCAGGTCCGTACCTACGAGCGCAGCGTCCAGCTGTTGATGGTCAACCAGTTCACCATCAACCTCGGCTTCTACATGCTGATGCCGTACCTGGCCACGCACCTGGCCGGGCCTCTCGGGCTGGCCGGCTGGCTCGTCGGCCTGATTCTCGGTGTGCGCAACTTCAGCCAGCAGGGCATGTTCCTGGTCGGCGGAACCCTGGCCGACCGGCTCGGCTACAAGCCCATGATCATCGCGGGCATGGTGCTGCGCGTCGTCGGCTTCGCGACCCTCGGGCTCGTCGACTCGGTCCCCGCGCTGATCGCCGCCTCCGCGGCGACGGGCCTGGCCGGCGCCCTGTTCAACCCGGCCACCCGGGCCTACCTCGCCGCGGATGCGGGGGAGCGGCGGGTGGAGGCGTTCGCGCTGTTCAACGTCTTCTACCAGGCGGGCATCCTGCTCGGACCCCTGGTCGGCATGGTGCTGACGGGAATCGACTTCCGCCTCACCTGCCTGACCGCGGCCGGCATCTTCGCGGTCCTGAGCATCGTGCAGATCCGGGCCCTGCCGGCGCGCCGGGCCGACGACGCGAAAGTCCGGGCCGACGGCCGCCGGGAGAGCGTCCTGGCGCAGTGGCGGAGCATCCTGGCCAACCGGCCGTTCCTGCTGTTCTCCCTGGCCATGATCGGCTCGTACGTGATGTCCTTCCAGGTCTATCTCGCGCTGCCGCTGGAGGTGCGACGCCTGGGCGGCGAAGGCGAGTTCGGCACGGCGGCGGTAGCGGTGCTCTTCGCCGTGTCGGGCCTCAGCACGATCCTGGGCCAGGCCAGAGTGACGGCGTGGTGCAAGGCCCGCATGGAACCGGGGCTGGCCCTCGTCCGGGGCCTGCTGACCATGGGAGTGGCGTTCGTACCGCTGTTGCTGGCAACGGCCGTACCGGTTCCGGACGGCGGGATCGGACTGTGGCTGCTCGCGGCAGTGCCGCCCGCGCTCTCCGCGCTTCTGCTGGCCCTCGGCACGATGATCGCCTACCCGTTCGAGATGGACACCATCGTCCGTCTCTCCGGTAACCGCCTCGTCGCCACGCACTACGGCCTCTACAACACCATCTGCGGCGTCGGCATCACCGTGGGCAACCTCCTCACCGGCGCCGCACTGGATGCGGCTCGCGATGCCGGGGTGTCCGCGCTGCCATGGATCGTCCTGCTCCTGCTGGGCCTCGCCTGCGCTGCGGCGCTGTTCGGGCTCGACCGCACCGGCCGCCTCGCAGCTCCGGTACCCGTCGGCCGGCCCGAACCCGCCACGGCCTGACGCGCCGGTCCGAGTGCCAGGGAGGGCGGCCACCACCCGCCCTCCCTGGCAGGGTTGCCGGTCGTCAAGGTGCCCGGGCCGTGACACCCGGCCGGCCGGTAAGTCAGGCCATGGCTCGGCCGGCTGCGGCGATCAGTTCGTCTGTCGCTGCGATGGCGGCCTCGCGACGGGAGGCGAGGTCGGGGCGGCTGGTGGAGTCGCGCAGGTCGAATGCGGCCAGGGCAGCCTGACGAGCCGGCTCGGCAAGGGACCGCTCGAGGACAGAGACCGCGACCAGTGGGCCGGTTACGGCCGAGCGCGTGGCGTGGGAAGCTGTGCGGGCTGCCTCGACGGCTTCCCCGGTCGCGCCGTCCAGGCGCAGGACTTCGCGATGCCACATGGCCCGCCGATGGTCGCCCAGGGCGGCCACCAGTTCGCCCAGGGCCCTGCGCAGCGCTTCCGCCTTCTGGTCGGCGCGAGCAGCACTCTGAGCGATCCGCGCACTCTTGATCTGAAGCAGCCCGGTGAGCGCGCCGCCGAGCAGTGTGCCGGCCACGGCAATGATGCTGGGCCACATCGTGAAGTCCTCCTGGGGCAGCAGTAAACCTGGCAGGCGTGACCCCAGCCGGCTCCCGGTGTCGTTGGTGAGACGTCCTGCAGAAACTTTTGGTTGCCGGTCCAAAACCACCGTCCCGAGGCCTGGGGCTGCGTGATGCCGGTGCCAGGTGAGGTACTGGTGATCGATACACCTAGGCTGCCCCCCAGCACCGGCCCCGACCCAGGAGCGCACATCATGTCCGACCCCGCCCAGAAGCACCCGTATCCCGACGCCCTTCGTCCGGACGCATCGCCTGCGCCGCACGCACTGCTCGCTCCGCTGATCGGGTTCCTGGGCACCTGGGCCGGCCGGGGCCGCGGTGAGTACCCGACGCTCGCCGAGGAGTTCACGTACGCGCAGGAGGTCACCTTCAGTCACGACGGGCGCCCCTTCCTCCACTACGAGGCGCGCGCCTGGCTGCTCGACACCGACGGCACCCCGCTGCGGCCGTCGGCTCGGGAGAGCGGCTGGTGGCGGCTGCGGCCCGAGGGATGCGTGGAGGCATTGATCACCCAGCCCACCGGCATCGCGGAGATCTCGGTCGGCTGTGCCGACGACGGCACGGTCGACCTCACCACCCACCAGGTGGCCCTCGCTCCCACCGCCAAGGAGGTCAATGCCACCCGCCGCCGCTACACCCTGACCGACGAGGACACGCTCAACTTCGTCCACGACCTCGCGGCGGTCGGCCAGCCGCTGCAACATCACCTTTCGGCACAGCTTCGACGCGTAAGCAGCGACTAGGCGGCGCCACTTGCGCCACAGCTTCTCGAGCGCTTCCGCTGTGGCTCTCGGCCTCGCTCTGGCTGAACCCCGAATCCATCCACCGCACTGTTTGGTGCTTGCTCCAAGGGGCCTGGCATCTGCCATGGAGCTTCGGACCAAACATTGCAAATGCGGCTCCAGGCGCCCTATCTTGGCGCGTATGCAGTCCTACACAATCGGACAGGCGGCGCGTCTGCTCGGCGTCAGCCCTGATACCGCGCGCCGCTGGGCAGATGCCGGCCGCGTCGTGACCCACCGCGACGAGGGCGGGCGTCGCCTCATCGACGGACGCGCCCTGGCGGCGTTCTCCATTGAGGTCGGTCAAGGCGGCACGGGCGAGGAAGAGGCCCCGTACACCTCCGCCCGCAATGCCTTTCCAGGCATCGTCACCGCCGTGAAGCTCGGCGACGTCGCCGCTCAGGTGGAGATCCAGGCCGGTCCGCACCGGATCGTCTCGCTCCTCACCCGGGAGGCCGCCGAGGAGCTGGGGCTGGAGGTCGGCATGCAGGCCACCGCCCGCGTCAAGTCGACCAGCGTGCACATCGACCGCACCTGAACCCCTTGTTCAACAAGCGGCGTCGCCCGTCCTCGGCGCGGCTCACCACCATCCGCGCCGGACGGCGCCCGCCGGCCGTGTTTTCAAGGAGCCCCACCGTCATGTCCCTCGCCCTCGCGTTCACCGGACGCCGCGTCGCCGCCGCGTTCGTGACCACCGCGCTCCTCGTCCCTGTCGCTGCCTGCGGCAGCGGCAACGACAACAAGAAGGACGCCGGAGCCGAGACCGGCGAGTCCGCGACCGGCGCTCCGGAGGCGGCGGACCTGACCGTGCTGGCCGCCGCCTCGCTGACGGATGTGTTCAAGACGGCGGGCGGCGCCTACGAGAAGGCCCACCCGGGGACGAAGATCACCTTCTCCTTCGCCGGCTCACAGGAACTGGCCGCACAGGTCAAGCAGGGCGCCCCCGCCGACGCCCTGGTCACCGCCGACACCAAGACCATGGACGCGCTGAAGGGCGACACCGGCGCCCCGGCGGTCATCGCCAAGAACCGCCTGGTCATCGCCACCGGCGAGGGTAACCCGCAGAAGATCGACGGGCTGAAGGATCTCGCGGATGCCAAGCTCAAGGTGGTACTGGCCGCCCCCGAGGTCCCGGTCGGCCGCTACAGCCAGAAGATCCTGGACGCTCAGAAGATCACCGTGAAGTCCGTCTCGCAGGAGCCGAACGTCCGCGCCGTACTCAGCAAGGTCGAACTGGGCGAGGCCGACGCAGGTCTAGTCTACAAGACCGACGCCGCCACGGCGACCGACAAGGTCGACGCGATCGAGATCCCCGACACGCAGAACGCGATCGCCGAATACCCGGCCGCGACGCTGAAGACCTCCAAGAACTCGGCCGCGGCCGAAGCGTTCGTGAAGTGGCTGTCCTCGGCCGAGGCCAGGAAGATCTTCCGGGACGCGGACTTCCAGCAGCCGTAACCTCATTGCGCGCGGGTCGCCCCACTCCGGGGAACGGGCAGCCCGCGTCCGTACAACGGCCCCAGGGACCTGAAGATGCAACGTCTCCGCAGCCGGGCAACCGGCCCACGCACCCCCGTCGTCCTCGCGCTGCCCGCGCTCCTCGCCGTGGCATTTCTGCTGCTCCCGCTCATCGGAATCCTGGCCCGCACCCAGTGGACGGACCTGGTGGACCACCTGAGCAGTCCGGGAACCACCGAGGCGCTGAAGCTGTCGCTCATCGTCTCGTTCTGGGCGCTGGGCCTGTCACTGCTGCTCGGCGTACCGCTCGCCTGGCTGCTCGCCCGCGTCTCCTTCCGCGGCAAGGCGTTCGTACGTTCCCTCGTCCTGCTGCCGATGGTGCTGCCGCCCACCGTCGGCGGAGTGGCTCTCCTCCTCGCCTTCGGCAGACGCGGAATCCTGGGCCCCTTGCTGGAAGACACCTTCGGCATCACCCTGCCGTTCCACACCTCCGGTGCGGCTCTCGCGGCGACGTTCGTCGCCATGCCGTTCCTCGTCATCAGCCTCGAAGGAGCCCTCAGCGGGCTACGGCCCCGCTACGAGGAGACCGCGGCCTCCCTGGGAGCGTCACCGGTACGCGTCTTCTTCACCGTGACCCTGCCGATGGTCGCCCCGGGCCTCATCGCCGGAGCCGCGCTCACCTGGGCGCGCGCCCTCGGCGAGTTCGGCGCGACGATCACCTTCGCCGGCAACCTCCCCGGCACCACACAGACCCTGCCCCTGCAGGTGTACTTGCTCCTCCAGGACCAGCCGGAGGCCGCGACCTCGGTCTCCCTGCTGCTGCTGGCCATCGCCATGGTCGTCCTCATCGCCCTGCGCGGCCGATGGACCGGCACACCGACCGATCGTCACTCGTACGAGCCCAAGAGCGCGGCGGATGAAGCAGAACCGGCCGCCACGACCCTCCCCTCCGCCCCCGGGCCGCTCGCCCCGCAGGAGAAGTGGGCCCTGCACGCCGACGTCACCGGCTTCAACCAGCTCACGCTCGACGCCGAACCGGGCACCACCATCGCCGTGGTCGGCCCCAACGGCGCCGGCAAGACAACCCTGTTGCGCGCGCTCCTCGGCCTGACCCCACGCGCACACGCCACGCTGCGCCTCGGCGACACCGACGTCAGCCAACTGCCCCCGCACCGACGGGAGGTCGCCTGGGTGCCCCAGGACGGCGCGCTCTTCCCGCACCTCACCGCCCTCGCCAACACCGCATACGGGCTCCGGGCCCACGGTGTGCCGCGCGCCGAGGCCCGCCGCAGCGCCCAGCAGTGGCTCGACCGCCTGGGCGTCGGCCACCTCGCGCACCGCAAACCGGCCCAGGTGTCCGGCGGCCAGGCCCAGCGTGTCGCGCTCGCCCGGGCGCTGGCCGCCCGACCGCGGCTGCTGCTTCTCGACGAACCTCTCGCAGCCCTCGACCAGACCACCCGCGCTCACGTCCGCCACACTCTGCGCAACCACCTCGACAGCTTCGGCGGCGTCTGCCTGATCGTCACCCACGACCCCGTCGAAGCCGTCTCGCTGGCCGACCGCGTCCTCGTACTCGACGACGGGCGCGCCCTCCAGGACGCCCCACCCGCCGAGGTCACCCGCCACCCCCGCTCGCCCTGGGTCGCCCGCATGCTCGGCCGCAACGCCTGGCCCGGCACTGCCACGGCGAAGGGCCTCCAACTGGCCGGCGGTGAAACGCTCGTCGTGGCGGACCCACTGCCTGCCGGAACCGACGCGCTGGCGATCATCTCCCCGGAAGCCGTCTCCGTACACCGCGACAAACCCACCGGCAGCCCCCGCAACGTCTGGCCCGGCACCGTCCGGGAAATCACCGCCTCGGGCAGCCGGCTGCGCGTCCTGATCACATCGGACCGGGCCCCGGACCTCGTGGCCGAGATCACCCCGCAGGCCGCCGCGGAACTCCGCCTCGCCGACGGCACGCCCGTCTGGTCCGGCATCAAGGCCACCGAAGTGACTCTGGTGACCCTGTAGTACCCGTAGACGAGGCCTTCGCCGACGTGTGCAGGTGTACGCCGACACACTTCGCGTGTGACCGCGAAAGGCCCCGGTGCTTCCCCTCCAGCAGCGCCGGGGCCCGCTTCGTGGCTGCGGTGCGGCCGAGCGCCGGCCCGGCTCGCCCGAAGACGTATGTGCCGAAGCCGGACCACACCGCGCCGGCCGCGTTCCTCAGCGGCTGCCGTGTACGAACCGCTCCAGCCGCCTGGTCTCCGTCCCCGTGTGCGTACGGTCCGGGCCGACCGGCGTGACGGTCACGTAGCCCTGCTGGAGCAGCGTGAAGTCCGCGTTGCGCTTGGTCTCGGCGCGGCAGTCCGGTGAGCCGGGCTCGCAGATCTCGCCGCGGACGGCGAACGTGTCACCGGTCGCCGCGTACCGGACCCGGACGACCTTCTGCGTGCCCACGGCCGTCCATGCCGTACCGCGCGGATGCCGGCCTTCGTCCCGGTGCGGGTAGTTGACGTTCACGACGAACTCCGGTGTGAGCAAACCGCGTTCGAGCAGGTCGCTGATGAATCGCGCCCCGAACTCGCCGGTCTTGCGGTACGTGTGGTCCGCGACCTCCAGGGAGGTCGTGACGGCGGGGTCGTACGAGCTGTTCAGTGCCACGGCGGGTACGCCTTCGTCGATCGCGGCGAGCGCGGCCCCGACCGTGCCCGACTCGTTGACGACCGAGGCCACGTTCGGGCCGTAGTTGCTGCCGGTGACGACGAGGTCCGGGCCGTCCGTCCAGCCGGCCTTCGCGGCCAGACCGCCACCGATGCCCAGGCGTACGGTGTCGGCGGGTGTCGCGCTCGGTGTCGACGGTCCGCAGGGGGAGGACCCCTTGCACACTCCGTACACCGCGCCGTCGGACGGCGCTCCCGCGCAGTCGTTCCCGTAACCGGCGGGCAGGGCGGTCCGGCGCTGGACGGTCAGCTGCCCGCCGCCGGTCGCGCTGGTGCCGGCGCCGCTCTGGTTGGACCAGGGCGCCATGACGACCACGTCCGCCCCGGCGGCGCACAGCGCGCGGCGCGCCTCGTAGAGGCCCTTGCCGTCGGAGGCGTTGGGGCGGGCCATCTGCATGGAGTCGTCGTTGCTGAGCAGGACGCGCAGGCCGGCCAGCGGGGTCCGGTCTCCGCGATCGCGCTGTTCGTCGTCGCCTGCCTGCGCCTGTGCACCGGCGGTCATGGTGAGGAGCAGGGTGCTCGCGGCGGCGAACACGGCGATGGTTCTGGGACGGTTCAAGAGATTCTCCAAAAGGGTATGGCTGTGTCTTTCATGCCGGCCGGCCTGGGGCCGGCCGGGTGGGGCTCAGCGGACGCCGCGTACGCGCAGCACACCCACCGCGCCTATGAGCGAGACGACGGCGGCGACCGGGAACAGCGCCTCGTAACCGCCGACGGCGACAACCCAGCCGGCGATGGTGGGGGCGAGGATCTGCGGGCCGGCGTTGGCGATGTTGATGACGCCCATGTCCTTGCCCGCGTCTGCGGTGCGGGGCAGCACCTTCGTGATCAGGGCCATGTCGACGGCGAGGTAAACCCCGAACGCCATGCCGCCGATGATGTTGTAGGCGAGCATGCCGCCCTCGGTCGGCCACAGCATCGGCAGAACCAGCGCCAGCGCGGCGGTGATCCCGGACGTGAGCACGAACGGCTTCACCCTGCCGACCTTGTCGGCGAGCGGCCCGATGAGGAGGGACGCGACGACCGTGCACAGCGCGTTGACGATCATCAGGAAGCCGACGGTCGGCAGCAGGTCCTGGGGCGGGATCCTGATGTGGTCGGCGAGCAGGAACATGTTGTACGTGAGGACGATGAAGTAGCCCAGCATGACTCCGAGCCGCGAGACGAACGCCCAGCCGAAGTCGGGGTGCTGCTTGGGGCTGACCCAGAAGTTGCCCAGGAACTCCTTGAGGTCGAACCGTACGCGGGGAAGGTCACGCGCGTCGCGGTCCGGCGATACGCCCACGAACACGATCGCGGCGACGACGACGACGGCCGCGATCAGGTAGTAGCCGTTCTCGCCGGCGAACCGGCCGCCGAAACCGCCGATGACCCCGTCCAGTCCGAACTTCGTCCCCGGTACACCACCGATGACCAGCGCGGCGATGATCGTGCCGATGGGCACGCCCAGGCCGATGAGCGCGGAGAAGGTCCCGTACTTGGCAGCGGGGACACGGTCGGGCATCGAGGCGGTCAGGGCGGCCTGGTAACCGTTCATGATGAACTGCACGACGCCCCAGCTCAGGCCCAGCATCGCGATGCTCGCCGCCTGGGCCTGTGCGACCAGGGCGAGCGCCCCGAGCAGCGCGCACAGCAAGATCCAGGGGGCACGGCGGCCGAACCGGGAACGGGTACGGTCCGACAGCTGGCCGAAGATCGGGTTGCCGACGGTCGCGAGGACCGCACCGATGGTGCTGGCCGTGGACAGGGCGGCGGTGTCGTTCGTACCGGTGATCTGCGCGACCTGGATCGGCAGCAGGAAGCCGCCCACGCCGAGCCACAGCAGGTAGAGGGCGACGTTGGCGACCGGCAGTGTGACATGGAGCCGGCCAAGGTGCGGGGACGTGGCGGGCGCGGTGGCGGGGTCGGTTTCGTGACCGGCCGTCGCGGTTGCCGCCGTGTTTTCAGGAAGTGAATGACTCATGTGGTGGGCCCCTTGAAAGGCGGTGCCGAAGTAGCGGACGCGACTGGGGCGCGCGTTCAGGAGGAGAGTAAGTGACACGTGTAAGCGAGGGAAGATGTGCGGCAGTACGCGATGTATTCGTGATCTGACGCTCGCTGGGTTCAAGAAGTGAACCCAGGCGAGGGTGCCCGGCGGTTCGTCGGAGGAGCGTCAGGGACCTGACACTTGCGTAGGTGCCCACGGGCAGATCGGTGACAAGCGCGGGTGGTGGCTATGCTCGAGGCCCCCCGTTTTCAGAGGAGCCATGAGCAAGCCCGCACAGAACCTGCCCCAGCTGCTCGTCCAGGCCAAGCGCTGGTTCGAGGACGCGTTGCTCGTCAGCATGCAGGCCGCAGGCGAGCGACCGGTGACCGCCGCTCAGGCCGGCGTCTTCGCCACCCTGGACGACGAAGGCACCTCCATCTCCGAGCTTGCCCGCAGGATCGGTGTCACCCGGCAGACCGCTCACCAGGCAGTACACAGCCTGATCGGCATGGGGTTGCTGGAGCAGGCGCCCGACCCGGCGTCCGGCCGCAGCAGCCTGATCCGTACCACCGCCGAAGGCGCTCGCGTCCACCAACGCGCCCTCGGCGCCATCGCCGTCATCGAAACCGCCCTCACCGAACGCATTGGCGCCACCGCCGCCACCGCGCTGCGCGAAGCGCTCGCCGCACCCTGGGGCGAGCCACCCCTCGTGCAAGCCCCCTGACACACCAAGTCGCAAGGGGCGGCCCGCCCTTGGCCCGGGTGCTGTGCCGCAGCAAACCCGGTGTTTACCGCGGCGCGGCGAATCCGTGGTGGGCAGCGCTCCCGTCAGGCCGCGAGGCGGTGAGCGAAGGCGAGGGAGCGGGCGAAGACTTCCTCCACCTGAGCGTCGGGCAGTCCGTACCAGCCGTGATCTGCGCCCGCCACCGTCCACAGCTCGACCGGCGATCCGGCCTTGTCCAACGCCGCTGCGAGTGACTCGCTGTGCGAGCAGTCCACCATGGTGTCCTCGTCTCCGTGTACGAGAAGGAACGGCGGTGCACCGGGGCGGACTTGGGCGAGAGGGCTGGCCTCGCGGGCGCGTTCCGGGACGGTGGCCGGCGCCGCGCCGAGCATGAGTGCCTCGGGGGTGGCCGCGTCTTGCGGAGTGAAGCGGCCCCGTACGGCGGTCAGATCACTCGGGGCGTACCAGATCACGGCGCCGGCCAGTGGCGGGTCGGTGTGGGTCAGGGCGAGGAGCGAGGCGAGGTGTCCGCCGGCGGACTCGCCCCACACCACCGTCCGCTCGGTGTCGATGCCGAGTTCCGCGGAGCGCAGGGTCAGCCAGCGCAGGGCGGCGCGCAGATCGTCGAGCGGGGCGGGGAAGCCGGCCTCGCCGCTGAGCCGGTAGTCGGCGCAGGCGACGGCGAAGCCCGCTGCCGCGATGCGTGCGAAGGGCCGGGGAGCCCAGTGGCGCGTGCGTAGACCCATGTCGTCGCGCCGCCCCCGTCGCCAGGCGCCGCCGTGCACGAACAAGACCAGTGGAAGCGGCCCGGCCTGGTGGGTTTCGGGCAACCACAGATCGAGTTCCAGCGGACGGCCGCCCTCGATTTCGGCGTACGGTACGCCGCGCAGCTCGCGTACGCCGGGCTCGCTCAGAGGTGCGGGCGGCAGAGGGGCGTGATCGGGATGGGGTGCGGCGATCAGTTCCCGCACCGAAGGCCGGGTTGCTGTCATCGGGTCCGCCACTGGTGGTCGGGCAGGAAGCGGACGTCGAACTCCTCGGGGACGCTTGCGAACTTGTGGGGCGCCGGGATGACGGGCTCGTGCGGCAGGCCGAGCTGGTCGGCGGGCGCGCCGAGGTTTTCGAAGAACCGCTCGAAGGTGCCTCCAGGCCCGGCGGCGACGCCGACGACCTGGCTGTGGTGGCGCTCCATGCGGTAGGAGTGCCGGCAGTTCTTGGGTACGAAGCCGAAGTCGCCGGGCGTGAGCAGCTTCTCCTGTTGGTTGCCCTCGGTGTCCTCGACGAACAGCCGGACCGCGCCCTGGGTGATGTAGAAGACCTCGTGGGTGTCGGTGTGCAGATGGGCCGGGATGAGGTCGCCCTTGGGGCCTTCGACAGTGAAGAAGTTGAACGTGTTCTCCGTCTGTTCACCGCCCGCGTAGATGGTGATCAGGTCGCCGAACAGGTGGGCACGGTCCCCCTCGCCCTTCTCGATGAAGTAGGGCTTGCCCGGCTCGGCGGGAATGCGTGAGGCCTGCCGGTAGCGGGTGGCGTACTCGATGGTCATGCGGTCTCCCTGGATCGACCTCAGCCGTAATTGTCAGGTAGCCTGACATGAGAGGGTGTCGGTAATCAAGCGCTGGGTACGAGCAAGACGAGCGCGGCCCCTCGCGTGGACACGCACCAGATCGCGCGTGGCCTGGCCGTCACAGGAAGACGATCGCCCTCCGGTACGAGGACTTCGACGCCCCCACTCTCCGCCCGCAGTGGGCCGGACCGGCACGTTCAAGCCGAGGTGCGCATCGGCCGGACACCCAGGTGACCACCACGCCAACCATCGAGCGGACTGCTCGCCACCCGGGGTACGGTCCACACCGACTGGTTCAGTTACGAACCCGCCCCTTGATCCCGGTAACCTTCAGCAGCCGGGACGCCGTCAGCACCGCACGGGTCACCGCGTCGCCCACCCCGCTCGGTCCGCGATGACTGGCTGTCCGTGGTCTCCGCGCTCGGCCTGCGGGAGCGGACCCGCCGCTACCAGCTACCCGAGGAGCGACCTGCCATTGGGTAACTACCTGCATTCCCTGCGCCGTCGCCGTCGCCGCCGCAAGCGGCTCGCCGAGCAGCACCGGGAGCTGAGCGACCAGCGGATCGCCGTAATCGGCCTGGGCCGGTCCGGCAGCTCACTGGCCCACGAACTGACACGGCAGGGCTGGGACGTTCTCGGGATCGACACGGACGGGCCACCAGAGGGTGCGGGCGTGCCGAACACCTGGGCCAAGGCGATCAGCCGCCAGCACGGCAAGATCCTCGAACGGCTCGGCGCACATCATGTGGTCCTTCCCGAGCACGAGATGGGCGAGCGGGTGGCGCACCTGGTGACGGGGCGAATGCTCGACTTCATCGAGTTCGACGACGACTTCGCGCTGGTGAAGACGGTCGCACCGGACATCGCAACCGGCGTCCCGCTCGGACCAGAGCGCAGTGCGCAGCAAATACGGCGTGACCGTCGTGGGCATCAAGCGGTCGGGCCAGGACTTCACTTACGCCACTGCCGAGACCGTGGTGGAGAAGGGGGACGTCATCATCGTCACCGGCAAGACCCGTGCCGTAGGGGGCTTCGCCGGACTCAACTGACGGGCCCCCTGGCCCTGCGCACGTAGAAGCCCACGCTCGGGTGCCCCCTTTTTGTGCGTTGTAATGAACTTGTAATGCCCGTAACTGTCTTTGGCATGCTCAGAACCCATACGCTCCGTAAGCCCTCGCTCCAACAGCACCAACGCGAGGCGACACACTCATCACTTCCCTGCTCCCGTGGGGTGGCTCAGCCAGAACGGGCAGCAGGAAGCACAGCAAGCAAGTGGGGAAAATGATGTCCACCGACGTCCGCACGTCCGCGCCCGCCGGCGCTCCTTCCAGCCCGGTCGTCACCTGGCTGCTCACCCTGGTGACACTCGGTATCTACTGGCTTGTCTGGTACTACAAGGTCAACAAGCAGGTGAAGGCGATCGACCCGACCATTGAGGTCAAGCCCGGCATGGCGGTAGTCGCCGTCACCCTGGGCTCGTTGCTGATCGTGCCGCCGTTCGTCTCCATCGTGAAGACCGGCTCCCGCATCGCCCAGGCGCAGCGCGCCGCCGGCGTGACCTCCGACTGCTCCGGCGGCATCGGCCTGCTGCTCGCCTTCGTCCTCGGCCTGACCCCGCTCTACTACCAGAGCAAGCTCAACACGGTCTGGGCCGACCGCGCCTGATCCACCGCCACACGCGCGGCTTTTGAACGCGAAAGGGGCCGGGAGAGCAATCGCTCTCCCGGCCCCTTTCCGCTTCGGCAGCTCGGACACCCTGTCGCCGAGATCGGCCAACGCGTCCGACCGTGTTGCCCGGGACGGGGCACCGACAGCAGGAGCAACGCCGCAGGCGGATCAGGGACCAAGGGCCCTGGCGGGCCTACTCGTATTCGACGGTCATCTTCGCCTGAGTGTCCTTGTTGACGAAGAGATAGGCCGTCGAGGTCTGGTTCTGCTCGTACCGCAAGCGGATCTGTGTCTTCCCCGACCGGTTGATCGCCGACAGACCGGCGGCCGACAGGTTGGTGGAGGACTTGGTCCCCGAGGTGAACGCGGTGATTTCGGCCGCGCCGTGCGCGCTCGCGCCCCAGTCGGAGGTCTCGACAGCGCAACCGCCGAGGCAGCCGTTCTGGACGTCGACCACGAGCCGGTTTCCGGGCGGACTGGCCCATGGGTCTCCGGAACCGCTGCTCCTGGTGAGCGTCACATAGGCGCGGGTGACCGACTTGCCCGCGGGGATGCCGGAGGTGTCGAAGGACAGCATCGTCCGGTTGAACTTGCCGTCGGTGCCTCGCCCCAGGGCCAGGCCGTAGGTGTTCTCGACGGTGCCGACGGCCGGGCTCGCACCGTTGCCCGCGGCCTTGATGTAACCGTCCTCGGCGTCGACGCTCTGCAGTGTCACGCTACCGGTGGGCGGCGGAGTGGTTGAGCCGTTCCCGCCGAGTGCCTTGACCATGCCCATGATCGTCTCGATCTGCTTGCCGCCGTGCCGGGCGTAGTCGGGATCGTTCAGGTAACCCCACCAGTTCCAGCAGCCGTTCGGGTTGTCCAGTGTCGTGGTCGCGATGGCCTGCGGGTAGAGCACGATCAGGTTGTTGGTGTCGGCGTACTCGTTGACGTAGGCCTTGTCGATGAACTTGGTGCCGAAGCCCTGGTACGAGTACCCCTGCTTGCATCCGTGCAGTGTGACCACGATTTTGCAGGTGGCGCCGTTCGCGCAGCCCGTCGGGACGTAGGCGAAGCCTTTCTCGTCCATGGAGATCGGCCTGGCCGCGCCGCCGGGGGCGTACTTGTTCTGGTCGAACTGGATCAGGGCGCCGCCGGGCGTACTGGCCGGTGCCTTGACCGAGCCGAGCAGATGCCCGAGGAAGTCCCGCTCGGCGTCGATGCCGCAGTTGTTCATGAAGGGAGTGGCGGTCGCGGTGCAGGCGTTCGGGCCGAGCGGGCTGATCCAGGCGTGACCGGCGTTCGTGCTCCTGTCGTAGAGGACGTCGGCGCCGAAGCGGCCGGAGTAGTCGTTCAGCGCGGTGACCACGGGGCGTTCGACGGTCGAGTCGCTGGAGCCGCTGAAGACGTAGACCGGGTCGCCGTTGAGTCCTGCCACGTCGTCGATCCTGCCCTGCGCCGACCAGTCCCTGGTGGTCTGCTCCAGCCTGTTCAGCTGGAGGTCCTGGCTGACCTCCATACAAGCGTTCAGAGCCTTGTTCAGGTCGCTCTGCGCGCAGTAGTACGGCCCGGAGGCGAAGGCGGCCGAGCCGTCGAACGTACCGGAATAGGCCACATGGAGCTGGGTCGCCATATAGCCGCCGGACGAGACTCCCGCGCTGTAGACCCCGTCGACGGCATAGGGCTTGAGTTCACCGGGGACGGGTGAGGGAGCCGCCGCAGCGGCCGGAGGAGCTGGAGCGGCGACGACCGCGCCGGCGGCGAGAAGCAGAGCGGCGGCTGCTGTGCCGAGCCTGCCGAGGGATGGGTGCACAAACCCTCCAGTGGTGTGAAACGGCTCATTGATGCGAATGGCTGCGACGGTAGCCGCGGGCCACTTCCCGCACTCATGGCCAGGAACACCACAACCGGACCCGGCGAAGTGTCCTGTGACGGGCAGAGCACCATGCATTCGTGCCGAGTTGTATGGCTGATCGCCATGGTTGACAGCGTGGAGCCCTTCCTAGTCTCGAGCGCAGTCGGTATCCAGAGCGAGGGGCCTTCGGATGAGCTTGGACAAGGTGGTCGCACACGCGGCCGATGCGGTCGCGGACATCGGCGACGGGGCGACGGTCGCGGTGGGGGGATTCGGTCTGTGCGGAATCCCCGGCGTGCTGATCCACGCCCTGCTCGAGAAGGAGGTCCACGGTCTGCGGGTCGTCTCCAACAACTGCGGAGTGGACGACTGGGGTCTCGGTCTGCTGCTGCGGGAGGGGAAGATCTCCCGGATGACCAGCTCCTACGTGGGAGAGAACAAGGAGTTCGCGCGCCAGTACCTCAGTGGTGAGCTGGAAGTGGAGCTCGTTCCGCAGGGCACGCTGGCGGAGCGGCTGCGGGCCGGCGGATCCGGTATTCCGGGCTTCTACACCCCGGCCGGCGTCGGGACCCAGATCGCCGAAGGCGGACTCGCCTGGCGCTTCTCCGCGGACGGTACGGTCGCTGTCGCCTCGCCGCCGAAGGAGACCCGTACCTTCGAAGGCCGCGAGTACCTCCTCGAAGAGGGCATCACCACCGACTTCGCCCTCGTCCGCGCGGCGCTGGGCGACCGGCACGGAAACCTCGTCTTCCACTCTTCGGCCCGCAACTTCAACCCGCTGGCCGCGATGGCCGGGCGGGTCACTGTCGCCGAGGTGGAGGAACTGGTCGAGCCGGGTCAACTCGACCCGGACCGGATCCATCTGCCCGGGGTCTTCGTGCAGCGGGTCGTTCCCGTGTCCGCCGACGACGCCAGGGCCGAGAAGCGTATCGAGCGGCGCACGACGCGCCCGAGCCAGGAAAGGGATGCCCGAGATGGCTCTGACGCGTGAGCAGATGGCGGCCCGCGCCGCCCGGGAGCTGGAAGACGGTTCGTACGTGAATCTGGGCATCGGCCTGCCCACCCTGATCCCCAACCACATGCCCGACGAGATCGAGGTGGTGCTCCAGTCGGAGAACGGCATCCTCGGAGTGGGCCCCTGTCCGTACGACACCGACGTGCATCCGGACCTGATCAACGCGGGGAAGGAGACGGTGACCACCGTCCCGGGAGCGTCGTACTTCGACTCAGCACTGTCGTTCGCGATGATCCGGGGCGGGCACATCGACGTCGCGGTCCTGGGCGCGATGCAGGTGTCCGCATTCGGCGACCTGGCGAATTGGGTGGTCCCCGGGAAGATGGTCAAGGGAATGGGCGGGGCCATGGATTTGGTCCACGGCGCCCGGCGGGTGATCGTGTTGATGGACCACACAGCCCGGGACGGGTCCCCGAAGCTGGTCGAGGGGTGCACTCTGCCGCTCACCGGCTGGGGTGTGGTGCACCGGGTCATCACCGATCTCGCCGTACTCGACATCACCCCGGGCGGGCTGCTGCTGCGCGAACTGGCCCCCGGTGTGACCGAGGATCAGGTCCGCGCCGCGACCGGAGCCGATCTGACCGTGGTGGACGAGCCGGCGGTCATGGCTGCCGCATGACGAAAGCCGTACGGCTATCGTCCGGGCGCGGTGCCTGACCGACGGCTGACGGGCTGATGCGTCCGTGCCGATCCGCACGACCCCGACGGGGCCCTCGGCCGAGGGCCCCGTTTCGTTGCGTGCGTGGCCCGCCCCGCGCGGCCCTCCCCGGTCACTCACCGCCACAGCCATGGCGGTGTACGACACTCCTTCGCGCCGCACTGTGGCGCGCACAGACATGGGATGTCCGGCCAGGTGTCTCTAGCGTTTCCGGCCATGACGAGCGAAATTCACGGGCGCCCCGGACCCTCCGCCCAACGCACCGGTGGTGTGGACCTCTCCGGGCGTACCGCCATGGTGACCGGTGGCGGCAGCGGCATCGGAAGGGCCTGCGCGCAGGCCCTGGCCGACGCCGGGGCCCTCGTGCACGTGGTCGACCTCGATGCCGAGGCGGCCAAGCAGGTCGCGACCGCCACCGGAGGCCGTCCGCACGTCGTGGACCTCGCCGACGCCGCGGCGGTCGGGGAACTCCCCGGCGAGGTGGACATCCTCGTCAACAGCGCCGGACTGCAGCATGTGGCCCCCATCGAAGACTTCCCGCCGGCCCGGTTCGAACTGATCCAGAAAGTGATGGTCACCGCGCCGTTCCTGTTGCTCCGGCACTGCTTGCCGCACATGTACGCGGGCGGCTGGGGCCGGGTGGTGAACATCTCCAGCGTGCACGGCCTGCGGGCCAGTGCCTTCAAGTCCGCCTACGTCGCGGCCAAGCACGGCCTGGAAGGGCTGAGCAAGGTCGCCGCCGTCGAGGGCGCCCCGCACGGGGTGACCAGCAACTGCGTAAATCCCGGTTACGTGCGGACGCCCCTGGTCGAGCACCAGATCGCCGCGCAGGCCGCAGCCCACGGCATCCCCCCGGAAGACGTCGTCACCGACGTACTCCTGAAGCGTTCCGCGATCAAGCGGCTGATCGAGCCGGAGGAGGTCGCGGGGGTCGCCCTGTGGCTCTGCGGCCCGCACACCGGCTACATCACGGGCGCGTCCCTTCCTGTCGACGGCGGCTGGGGCGCGCACTGACGCCGTACTGCCGACCGCCGTCACCACCGGGCGCCGCCCAGCGGTGTCCCGCTCCTCGAACCGCACGCGGTGAGAGTCACACCCCCCGCACTCCGTCCCCGTCCTGCCGAATGAAACGGTGAGTACCACCATGAGTTCAGTCAGCACTGCACAGCCCGCCAGAGGCGGCATCGGCCGCATCGTCGCGGCCAGCCTCGTCGGCACCACGATCGAGTGGTACGACTTCTTCCTCTACGGCTCGGCCGCCGCCCTGGTGTTCAACACGCTGTTCTTCCCGTCCAGCGACCCGCTGGTGGGCACACTCCTCGCCTTCCTCACCTACGCGGTCGGGTTCGCGGCGCGGCCGCTCGGCGGCGTCGTCTTCGGCCACTACGGCGACAAGATCGGGCGCAAGAAGCTGCTCGTACTCAGCCTGCTCCTGATGGGCGGCGCGACCTTCGCGATGGGCCTGCTGCCCACGCACGCCAGCATCGGCGTCTGGGCCCCGATCCTGCTGACCGTGCTGCGCCTGGTCCAGGGCTTCGCCCTCGGCGGTGAGTGGGGCGGCGCCGTCCTGCTGGTCTCCGAGCACGGCGGCGCCGAGCGCCGGGGCTTCTGGGCCTCCTGGCCGCAGGCGGGCGCGCCCGGCGGCAACCTGCTCGCCACCGGCGTCCTGGCACTGCTGGCCGCCGTCCAGTCCGACGAGGCGTTCCTGGCCTGGGGCTGGCGCATTCCGTTCCTGCTCTCCGGCGTGCTGGTCATGATCGGCCTGTGGATCCGCATCTCGGTCACCGAGTCCCCGGTCTTCCTCGAAGCCAAGGCGAAGGCCGAAGCCGAGGCCGCGTCGGGCGTCAAGGAGAAGCCCCCGGTCGTCGAGGTGTTCCGCAAGAGCTGGCGCGAGGTGCTCACCGCGATCGGCACCCGCTTCGGCGAGAACATCTCGTACTACATCCTCACGGCGTTCCTGCTGGTGTACGTCACCGTCCACCTGGAACTCCCCAAGAGCGAAGCGCTGAACGCGGTGCTCATCGGCTCCGCCATTCACTTCGTCACCATCCCGATGTGGGGAGCGCTCTCGGACCGCATCGGCCGGCGCCCGGTCACGCTGATCGGCGCGGTCGGCATGGCCAGCTGGGCGTTCGTCTTCTTCGCCCTGCTGGACTCGAAGTCCTTCCCGGTCATCGCCTTCGCGGTCACGGTCGGTCTGCTGCTCCACGGTGCGATGTACGGGCCGCAGGCGGCCTTCATCTCCGAGATGTTCGACACCAAGGTCCGCTATTCCGGCGCCTCGATGGGCTCCCAGCTCGCCTCCATCATCGGCGGCGCGCTCGCCCCGCTCATCGCGGTGGAGCTGCTCAGGGACTACGGCTCCTCCACCCCGGTCTCGGTCTACCTCTGCTTCGCGGCGCTGGTCACCGCCCTGACCGTCTGGGCGGCCAAGGAGACCCGCGGCCGCGACCTGGCCCAGGACAGCCGGGCCGGCGTCACCGCCGAGGCCCGCGACAACCGTCAGGACTCCGTCCCGCTCAGCAACTGACCCCGCCGGCCTGCCCGCCGCGCGCGTACCGGGGGACGCGCGCGGCGGGCAGATCCACGCACACCAGAGCCCTGCCCGCGAGGTGAACGCCGTATGCTCCCCACCGTGACAGCCCCAGGCGACCAGCACCCACGGACCGCCGCGCGCCGGTTGCTCGATCTGCTGGCCCAGGGCGCGCCGGCGGAGGACTTCGCCCGCCCCGCGGCCGATGCCCGGGAGCTCGGAGCCGCCGGCGACGAGCAGGCCGAGATAGCCGAAGCGACCGACGTGGCGCTGCGCATCCGGCGCACCCTCAGCCAGCACCGCCGGCGCGAGGCGGAGCTGACGGCGCTCTTCGACACGGCGAGCGACCTGGCCGCTCTGCGCGATCCGGACGCGGTACTACGGGCCATCGTCCGCCGGGCCAAGCTGCTGCTGGGCACCGACGTCACGTACCTCTCCCTCAACGACCAGGCCGCAGGCGACACCTATATGCGTGTCACCGACGGATCGGTCTCCGCCGCGTTCCAGCAGCTGCGGCTCGGTATGGGCGAAGGACTCGGTGGCCTCGTCGCACACACCGCCCGCCCCTACGTCACCGGCGACTACCAGGCCGACCCGCGCTTCCACCACACCAAGACCATTGACAGCGCCGTCCTGGACGAAGGACTGCGGGCGATCCTGGGAGTGCCGCTCCGCCTGGGCGCCAGGATCATCGGAGTCCTGTACGCGGCCGACCGCACCCCGCGCGAATTCACGCCGGAGGAGGTCACCCTGCTGTCCTCGCTGGCCGACCACGCCGCCATCGCCATCGACAGCGCCCGGCTGCTGGAGGAGACCCGCGCCGCGCTCGTCGACCTGAATGCCGCCTCGGAGACCATCAGGGCGCACAGCGAGGCCATGCGCCGCGCCGAGGAGGCGCACGACCAACTCACCGACCTCGTCCTGCGCGGCGGTGGCGCCGACGACGTGGCCGCCGCCATCGCAGCCATCCTGGACGGCGGAATCGTCATCCACGACGCCGACGGGGCGGAGCTCGCCCGAGCCAGAGGCGCGGCCCTGCCGCCTCCAGGCCCCGCGGTGGCAGCCTCGCGGGCAGGCGGCCGCGCGGTCCCCCTGAACGGCACCTGGGTCTGTGCGGTACTGGCGGGCCCGGAGCTGCTGGGCAGCATCGCCCTGAGCGAACGCGCCGACCTGTCGGACGCCGACCGGCTGCTGTTCGAGCGCGCCGCCGTGGTCACCGCGCTGCTCCTGATGCTGCGCCGCTCGGTGGCCGAGGCCGAGGACCGCGTACGGGGAGAACTCCTCACCGACCTCCTCTCCCTGACCGGAGACCCGAGCACACTGACCACGCGGGCACGCCGGCTGGGAGTGAACCTCACGCGGCAGCACACCGTGTTCGTGATGCACAGCGACGTGGCTCCGCGCCACCGGCTCCTGGCCGCGGCGGCCCGCACCGGCCGGGCGGGCAGCGGCCTGGCCGGACTCCACCAGGACCATGTGGTGATGGTCGCGCCGACCGATGCGCCCGGCCCGCGCGCACAGGCGCTCGCCGCCGAACTGACCCAGGCGGTGGGCGCCCCGGTCACCGTCGGCGCGGCGGGCCCGGCCCTCGGGCCGCCGGCCCTGGCCACGGCGCACACCGAGGCGCACCGGTGTCTGTCCGCGCTGCGCGCCCTGGGTCACACCGGCCACGGCGGGGCGCTCTCCGACCTCGGCTTCATCGGCGTACTCCTCGGAGAACAGGCCGACCTCGCCGGGTACGTACGGAACACGCTCGGCCCGGTGCTCGATTACGACACCCAGCGCGGCACGGACCTGGTGCACACCCTGGACGCGTACTTCGCGCACGGCGCCAGCCTCACCAAGACCCGAGCGGCACTGCACGTCCACGTCAACACGGTGGTGCAGCGCCTGGAGCGCGTCGGCCGGCTTCTCGGTGAGGACTGGAGCTCACCGACGCGCACACTCGAGATCCAGCTCGCCCTGCGGCTTCACCGGCTCACACACGGACTTTGAAGGCGCGGCGGCGAACGGGCCGGATCCGGTCAGAGACCATGACCGACGTGGCGTTCGACGATCGCGGTGGTGCCGGTGCCGAGGGGCAGGATGCCGTACTGGTGCCCGCGGGCCTCGCCCAGACGGGCGGCGATGAACGCCTCCGCCATCGGGGCGGGTGCGTGACGCAGCATCAGGGACGACTGGAGGGCCAGCGCCATGCCTTCGACAGTGGCGCGGGCGCGGGTCTGTGCGGCGAGCGGGTCCTTGAGGTCCTGCGCCAGCTCCTGTCGTACGCGCCGCAGGTGTGCGTCGAGTACGGGGTGGGCGCCGGCGGTCACTTCCAGTTCGGCCCAGAAGGCGTCCAGGGACTGCGGGGTCTTCGCGATGCCGCGCAGTACGTCGAGAGCGATGACATTGCCGGAGCCCTCCCAGACAGCCAGCAGCGGCTGCTCGCGGTAGCGGCGGGCCAGCGGCCAGTCCTCCGTATAGCCGTTGCCGCCCAGGCACTCCAGTGCTTCGTAGGCGTGCTGGGGGCCGCGCTTGCAGATCCAGTACTTCGAGACAGCGGTGGCGAGCCGCCGGAACATGGCCTCGGACTCGCCGCTGCCGGCCCGGTACGCGTGCGCGAGGCGCATGGCCGTCCAGGTGGCGGCCTCGGTCTCCAGCGCGAGGTCGGCCAAGACAGCCGTCATGGCGGGCTGTTCGGTCAGGCGGGCGCCGAAGGCGCGGCGGTGGCGGGCGTGCCAGAGGGCCTCGGACAGTGACTGGCGCATGCCCGCGGTGGTGCCGAGCACGCAGTCGAGGCGGGTGTGGTTGACCATCTCGATGATGGTGGGCACACCGCGTCCCGGTTCACCGACGCGCTGCGCCCAGGTGCCGTCGAACTCCACCTCCGAGGAGGCGTTGGACTTGTTGCCCAGCTTGTTCTTCAGCCGCTGGATACGGACGGTGTTGCGGGTGCCGTCGGGCAGGACCCGGGGTACCAGGAAGCAGGTCAGCCCGGCGTCGGCCTGCGCGAGGACCAGGAAGGCGTCGGACTGCGGGGCGGAGAAGAACCACTTGTGGCCGGTGAGCAGATGGACCCGGCCGTCGGGGTCGGAGGGCACCGGCACCGCCCGGGTGGTGTTGGCCCGTACGTCGGATCCGCCCTGCTTCTCCGTCATCCCCATGCCGAACATGAGGCCCGACTTCAGCCCCGGGGCGATCAGTCGCGGATCGTACTCGCGGCTGAACAGGCCCGGCAGCCAGTCCCGGCCCACTTCCGGGTCGCGCTGGAGGACGGGGACCACCGCGTGGGCCATCGAGGCCGGGCAGGCGTGGCCCGGCTCGATCTGGGCGAACAGCATGAACGTCGCCGCTCGCGCGACCGTCGCGCCGGGCTCGGGGTCGGCCCACGCCGAGGTGTGCGCGCCGTGGCGCACCGCGGCCCCGAGCACCTCGTGGTAGGCGGGGTGGAAGTCGACCTCGTCGACCCGGTTGCCGTACCGGTCGTGCGTACGCAGCTCGGGAGGGCAGGTGTGGGCCAGCTCGGCCGAGGCCTGGAACTGCTCGGAGCCGACCAGAGCGCCGACTTCGTGCAACTCGGGCTCGTGCCAGGCCGCGCCGTACTGCCGGACCGCCTCGGTCAGCGGCAGATTGGTCCCGTACTCGTCGAGGCCGGCCCGGCGCGGCACCTGGTTGGTCACTTCATGGGTGTGGTGCGGTGCGGGAGGGGTGGCGGTCAGCGGTTCGGTCATGGCCGGCTCCTGTCTCGGGTCTGGGTGCGCGCGCCGACGGCCCGCAGGCACAGCAAGGTGATGGCTTCCACCACCGGCTCGGGGTCGGTGTGTTCGCCGACCGGAGACAGCGGGCCGAGCAGCGCCTCACCGATCGCCCCGGTCACGGCGGCGGCCGACAACGGAGCGTCCTGCGCGGGCAGTTCGCCCGTGGCAATGCCGGCAGCGACGGCTTCCTCGGCCAGGGCGTGATATCCGCGCCGGTAGGCCAGACGCTCAGCCTCGACGAGCGGGTCGACCGGCTCCGCGATCATCGCCCAGGCGGTACGGCGTGATCGCAGAGCCCGGTAGGAGAAGGTCTCGACCAGGGCACGCAGCTGCGCCGTCGCGCCGCTCTGCGCGTGCACCGCCTCTTGTACGGCGGCGAGTTCGTGCCCGGCGATGTGCCGGAATACGGCGGCGAGCAGCTCGTGCTTGGACGCGAAGTGGTTGTAGACGCTGCCCCTGGCCACGCCGGCCCGGTCGGCGAGCGCGGAGATGCTTGCCGCGGCATAGCCGCCCTCGGCCAGCAGGCCGCGGGCGGCGTCCAGCAGTCGCTCGCGGTGGGCGAGCCGGGTCGCCTCTGTGCGGGCGGTAGGTCGGTAGGCCATGATGCTCTGAACCTCGATTCATACCTTCAGGTACCACTGAACCACCTCGGCCGGTCCCACGCAATGATCAGGAGATCGCCGTGCTCCCCTGCGCCATCGGCCTGCTCCGTTAGTGGTCGCTGACGCGATCGGATTGCGCCATGGCGGCGACCTGCGGTGATGCGCTGCGGCGTGGCGGACGGGCCCGTGTCCTGACCGGTGATACAGGGCGGTTCGACAGGCGGCCGGGGTGCGCGCGGGTTTGTCTGGCCATGGGCGTTGGTCACCTCCGGAACGCGAGCGGAACGATCCGCCGGCCGCGCCCTTCGAGGAGGCTTCATCATGCGTGTTTCCCGTGTCCTCACCGGCGTGGTGCTCACGGCGGCGGCTGTGGGACTGCCGGCCGGTGCGGCGGTGGCTGAGCCCGACCCCAACATCACGTCCTTCGGATTCACGGTCTCACCGTCCACGGTCGCCGCCGGCGGTACGGTCACGCTCAATGCGACCGAGTGCGAGGTGCCGACCGTCCACGTCTCGTCGCCGGTCTTCGACGACGTCACCCTCAACGAGGGCCACCCGGCGACCGCCCGGGTCTACACGGATGCCAAGCCCGGCGCCCAGTACGACGTGACGTTCGACTGCAAGGGCGAAAAGGGCACGACCACCCTGATGATCGCCACCGGGGCGGGCAAGGCGGCCAAGGGTGGCGTCGGCGGCAGCGTCAATGGCACGAACCCCACCGAACTCGCGGCCGGTGCGGTGCTCATAGCCGCGGCGCTGGGCGCCGGTGTCCACCTCACACGCCGGCGTACCGGCAACAGCGACAGCTGAACCCTCGGCACCCGGCATCATGCGCCCCGACTCCCGCTCGCCCGCACACGGCTCCGGCAGACCCGCCTCCCCCTGGGGGCGGGTGGCCGTGCTGCTGCTGGTCGGTGTGTTCTTCCTTCGCAACGGCCAGGCCGGCTCCTCGATGCCACCGCAGCCGTCCCACGATGCTCACACCGCCATCGCCGGTGTCGACGACCGGCCGTCCGAGTTCACGGACGAAGGCGCCCCGCTGCCGCTGTCCCGGGGCGAGCGGATACGCATACCCGTCATCGGTGTCGACGCACCGATGACCGAGGTCGGCCTGGACGCCGACGGACTGGTCGAAGCCCCGCCACCGGAGGACAGCAACCGGGCCGGGTGGTTCACCCACTCGGTGACCCCCGGCGAGCTGGGCACCTCCGTCGTCGTGGGGCACGTCGACAACAAAGCCGGGCCGGCCGTCTTCTACGGCCTCGGCGCACTCAGGAAGGCCCAGCACATCGAAGTGGCCCGTGAGGACGGGCAGATCGCCCATTTCGTCATCGACGGCATCGAAGTCTTCGCCAAGGACAACTTCCCGAGCGGACGCGTCTACGACAACACCGGCCGCGCCGAGCTGCGCGTCCTCACCTGCGGGGGCCCCTACTCGGCAGACAGCGGTTACAGCGCGAACATCGTCGTCTTCGCCCACCTCACCGGCACCACCTCATACTGAGAAGGTCAAGAACCCGCCGTCACGGGAGAGTTGCCCTTGTCGCCCACCGAGCCGTCCGTCGCGGACTTCGGTATCGGCCGGTCGGCGCGCAGCGCCTGCCACACCTGCTGGGACGCCTTTTCGAGCGGCAGTACCCGGCCCGGATTCTTCGGGTCGTAGGTGACCGGCATCGTGACCATGTTCATGTTCTCGGGGCTGACGCCCTTGAGGTCCTCGGCCAGGCCCAGCAGTTTGTTCGCGGACGCCAGGCCCGAGTCGGCGCTGACCGTCCTGGTCGCGGTGTCGGCCAGGGCGTAGAGCTTGGCCGGGTTGCCGAGCCCGAGACCGTCGACCCGGTGGGTCAGGGCCTTGATGAAGGCTTGTTGCAGCTGGATGCGGCCGAGGTCGCTGCCGTCGCCCACACCGTGGCGGGTCCGTACCAGCCCGAGTGCCTGCTCGCCCTTGAGCGTGTGCTTGCCGGGCTGCAGATCGAGGTGGCTGTTGGTGTCCTTGACGGCCTGCCGGGTGGTGATGTCCACACCGCCGAGCTCGTCGATGAGCTTCTTGAAGCCGTTGAAGTCCACTTCGAGGTAGTGGTCCATGCGTACGCCGGACATCTTCTCGACGGTCTTCACCACGCAGCTCGGACCGCCCACCTGGAACGACTCGTTGAACATCGCCCGCTGCGCACCGGGCGCGGCAGCGCCGTCCGGCTTCGGACAGTCGGGGCGGCTCACCATGGTGTCCCGCGGGATGCTGACCACGCTGGCCTTGTGGTGGGACTTGTCCACGTGGAGAACCATCGTGGTGTCGGACCGGGCGCCGCCGACGCCCCGGCCGTACTCACCGTGCGTCCCCGCCCGTGAGTCGGAACCGAGCAGCAGGATGTTCATCGCGCCGTCGTCCGAACCGCTGGGCCGGTCCTGGCCGAGGGCCGCGTTGATGTCGACGGCGCTGACGTTGCCGTCGAGGTGCGACCAGAGAAGGCCGAGGCCCATTCCGCCGAGCGCCAGCGCGCCGACGGCGGACCAGGCGGTGATCCGCCGTGCCCTGCGGCGCGGCCGTCCGTGCTTGCCCGGCCCTTCACCGGCCGGCGGGAGGCCCGCCGGCTTGGGCGTTGCGTTTCCGCTGTCGTGAGGCATGCGCTGCTACGCCCCTTCCGTACTGGTGGTGCGGTGCGGGGTCGCTCAGTAGGCGGAGTCGACGTTGTCGATGGAGCCGTACTTGTCGGCGGCGTAGTTGGCGGCCGCGGTGATGTTGGCGACCGGGTCGGTCAGGTCCTGCGGGGTGCCGGCGACGTGGTAGGCGTCGAAGGTGGGCTGGATGACCTGCAGGAGGCCCTTGGAGGGGGTGCCGTTCTGCGCGTTGACGTCCCAGCCGTTGGAGGCGTCGGGGTCGCCGCCGGACTCGCGCATGATGTTGCGGTGCAGGCCCTCGTAGCTGCCGGGGATGCCCTTGTCCTTCATGATGTCCAGGGACTCGCGGATCCAGCCGTCCAGGTTCTCCGGGTAGGAGGGCGCCTTGGCTGCCTTCTTGGCGATGGCGTCGGCCTGCGCGGAGACGGCGGCGGCCGAGACCGTGGTCGCGGAGGTCTGCGTGGCCGGTGCGGCGGCCTGCGCGGGGGACGGGGCGAGCGTCAGGGCCATTGCCGCGGCGCCGGCGGCGCAGATCCCGGAGACCGAGAACTTACGGATCGTGGCGGTACGGCTGAAGGTGGCACGGGGCATGGCGGGCATACGGATGGGACTCTCCATTCGGTGACTACGGGGGGCGCCACGGGGGACCGGCGAGGTCCGGAGCGATCAGCTCCCGGGGCTCGATCCATGGTTAACGGCGCTCGTGGATGTCCGCAATGACCGGCTTTACTAGGCGTCTACGTAGAGCGGGGCAGAGAGAAGTCGGCCGGGGCCGTATGGGACGCGGGGCCGAGTGCCGGCTTCTCCTACCGTGCCTCGTATGTGATCCATGGCCTATGGGCGGGCTCACAGCCGCAGTGGCGGCATGGTGACCCACGTCGCCCTGGACGCCGCTCACGAGCCACTACGCGTGCGCTTCGTCCGGACGTGCGGACCGCATGCGCGCGTACGCGTACACGCACCCCGCGAGCGCCAGGTCGGAGAGCAGCATGAAGGCGATCGAGTACGAGTCCTTGGCGCTGTAGACCGCCCCCATGACCAGCGGCGGTACAAAACCGCCGAGCCCGCCCATCGCGCCCACGATCCCGGTCACGCTGCCCAGCTGCGGTTGCGGCGTGACTCTGGAGACGAGTGCGAACACGCTGCCGCTCGCGGTGCCGAGCCCGGCCGCCATGGACAGCAGCGCGATCGTGCCCACCGGGTCCAGCATCGGGTCGAAGGCCTGGGCGATCGCCCACAGGGCGACGAAGGCGAGCGCGCAGGAGGTGACCAGCGCGGGATGGGCACGGTCCGAGAGCCAGCCGCCGATCGGCCGGAAGATGACGGTGACCAGCGCGAATCCGGCGGCCTTGGTGCCCGCGTCGGTCGGGTCGAGCTCGTACCAGGTCTTCAGATACGTCGGCAGGTACACGCCGAACGCGACGATGCCGCCGAAGCCGATCGCGTACAGCGCGGACAGCTCCCAGGTCACCCGCAGCCGCCCGGCCCGGCCGAGCCGGCTGCCGAGCGAGGCGGTCGGCACCGGGCGGTCGGGCCGGTCGGTGATCAGCGTCGTCGCGAGCACGGCGTAGGCGGCCAGCGCGACCGCGACGACGGTGAAGGGCAGGCTGTCGCCGTGCTTGGCGATGCGGGGCGTGAAGTAGCCGGACAGTGCCACACCGCCCATGCCCATGCCGAAGACGCCGAGCGCGAGGCCGCGTTTGGCGGCCGGGAACCACGAGTTGACCAGGGGGATGCCGATCGCGAACGTCGTGCCGCCGAGGCCGAGGAGGAAGCCGACGGCGAGCGTGGCCGCGTACGAGTTACGGGCCGGAATCAGCAGCAGCACGGGCACGATCGTGAGCGCCGACACCACCGGGAACATCAGTTTCGCGCCGTACCGGTCGGTCAGCGCACCCACCGGGATCCGGCCCAGCGAGCCGACGATCACGGGCACGGCCACGAGCAGCGACTGCTGGAACGAGCTCAGATCGAGCCGGTCCTTGTAGTCGGCGCCCAGCGGCGCGATCAGGGACCAGGCCCAGAAGGTGAGCGTGAATCCGAGGGTCGCCACGACCAGATTGCGGTACGCGGCCGGGGAGGCGGTCTGCTCGCCCGTCGAGGCGGGTGCGGGGCGCGTGGTCATTTAGGAGTCGATCCGTTCCCAGCCGCGACGCGGGGTGCGCGCGCCGAGCTGTCTGGGGTCGCGGCTGCGGTAGACGATGTAGGGCCGGAAGAGGTACTGCACGGGCGCGCTGAACATGTGGATCAGCCGTGTGAACGGAACCAGGGCGATCAGCACCAGGCCGATGACGACATGGATCTGGTAGGCGAGCGGCACGTCGTTCATCAGCTCGGCCTTGGGCCGGAAGTAGAAAATGCTGCGCGCCCAGGGCGAGATGGTCTGGCGGTAGTCGTAGCCACCGCCCGTCGCGTGGGTGAGTTTGGCCCACATGCCGAGGGCGATGGCCGAGCCGAGGACGACGTACATCAGCTTGTCGTTGCGGGTGGTGGCCATGAAGACCGGTCCCGTGGTGCGGCGGCGCCAGATGAGCAGGGCGATGCCTGCCACGGTCAGGACGCCCGCGAGAGTGCCTCCGACGAGTGACACCCAGTGGTAGGTGTGCTCGTTCAGGCCGAAGCCGTCGGTCCACGATTCCGGGATGAACAAACCCATGAGGTGTCCCACCAGCACGAAGAGGATGCCGTAGTGGAACATCGGCGAGGCGATCCGCAGCAGCTTCGACTCGTACAGCTGCGAGGAACGGGTGGTCCAGCCGAACTTGTCGTAGCGATAGCGCCAGACGGTACCGGCGATCAGCAGGACGACGGCGACATAGGGGAGGGCGCTCCACAGGAGCAGGGTGCCGGCGCTCATCGGGTTTCTCCGGTCAGGAGGGGAAGCAGGCCGTACGGTTCGAGCCCGACGTCCTCGCGCGGCGGCCCGCTGCGGGCCATGACCTGGGCCTGGGCGCGGTCTTTGGGGGACGGGCCGGGAAGCGTGGCGCAGACCGCCTCGAGCAGGTGGCGGTACGGAGTGTCGCCTTCGGCGAGCGAGAAGCGGATCAGCTCGAGCGCCGGGCGGTGGCGGATCAGCATGCCCGAGTCGCCCGTGGTGGCGGCGAACTCCAGCACAGCGGGCAGGAAATCGGGCAGCTCCTCGCCCGTGAACTCCAGGCCGTGACGGCGGTACGCCTCTTTGAAGCCCACCAGGGACATGCCGCGACGGCGGGTGTCTCCGTCGGTCCACCAGCTCAGGTACAGGCAGCGGCGGTTCTTGAAGTCGAAGACCTGGACGTAGTCCTCGGCCAGCCGCTGCGGGGTGCTCCCGGCCGCGTGGTCGAGGAAGGCGCGCAGCGAGGTGTTGCCGAGTTCCTCGGCGGCCGAGCGCATCAGGGGCAGTACTTCGTGGAACGTGGCGTCGGGGTACTGGAGGCAGCGGCCGGCGATCGTACGGACCACCGCGATGTCACGGTTCATCGTTCGCCCGCCCCCTGCTCGGAGCTCTCCTGGCCGGGGCCGGGGAACAATCCGTCGGGGCGGCCGTTGCCGTCCCAGTTCAGGAGGTTGACCCGGCTCGCCGTGGGGTCGGCCGGGTCGTCCGCGCTCTGGCGGTCGCGCAGGGCGTGGAAGTTCTCCACTGCCACGGCCGGTACCGGGCCCGAGGCCTCGCCGAAGGGTCCCGAGCCGCCCATGCCGGGACCGCCGTCGAAGTCGAGGCTGCACGCGTCGGGCACCGCGGACTCCTCCAGGCGCCGGGCGTCGCCCAGGGCCGCCGTCGGAATGACGTAACGGTCCTCGTACTTGGCGATGGCCAGCAGCCGGTACATCGCCTCGATCTCGGCCCCGCTCATGCCGACCGCCCGCGCCGCCGAATCGTCGGCGCTCTCACCGAGGTTGATGCGCCGCATGTGGCTGCGCATCGCCGCGAGCTTCTCCAGTGAGGCCCGTACCGGACCGACGTCACCGGCCGTGAAGATCTCCGCGAGGTACTCCAGGGGGATGCGGAGCGTGTCGATGGCCCCGAAGAGGTTGTCCGCGTCCTCGCCGTCGAAGCCCGTCTCGGTGAGCGCGTCGACGACGGGGGAGAGCGGCGGTACGTACCAGACCATCGGCATGGTCCGGTACTCCGGATGCAGCGGAAGCGCCACCCGGTACTTGCTGATCAGGGCGTGCACGGGGGAGCGGCGGGCGGCCTCGATCCACTGGTGGGTGATGCCGTCGCGCTCCGCGGCCCGCCGCACTTCGGGGTCCTCGGGGTCGAGGAAGACGCCGAGCTGCGCCTCGTACAGGCCGGTGTCCTCGGTCGTGGACGCGGCTTCGAGGACCTTGTCCAGGTCGTAGAGGATGACACCGAGGTAGCGCAGCCGGCCCACGCAGGTCTCGGAGCAGACGGTGGGGAGCCCGACTTCGATCCTGGGGTAGCACAGGGTGCACTTCTCGGCCTTGCCGGTGCGGTGGTTGAAGTACACCTTCTTGTACGGGCAGCCGGTCACGCACATCCGCCAGCCGCGGCACTGGTCCTGGTCGACGAGCACGATGCCGTCCTCGTCGCGCTTGTACATCGCGCCGGAGGGGCAGCTGGCCACGCACGACGGGTTGAGGCAGTGCTCGCAGATGCGCGGCAGGTAGAACATGAAGGTCTGCTCGAACGCGAACCGCACCTTCTCCGCGGCCTTCTCGCGGGTCCTGACGACCATCGGGTCCTGGGCGCCGTGCTCGGTGGCGCCGCCGAGGTTGTCGTCCCAGTTGGAGCTCCACTCGATCTTCATGGGCTTGCCGCTGATCAGGGAGCGGGGCTGGGCGACCGGGAAGTCGTCACCGAGGGGAGCGTCGGTGAGGTTCTTGTAGTCGTACGTCCATGGCTCGTAGTAATCCTTGATCTCGGGCAGGACCGGGTTGGAGAAGATGGTGACGAGCTTCTTGAACCTGCCGCCGGCCTTGAGCTTGAGGTTCCCGCGCTTGTTGAGCTCCCAGCCGCCCTTCCACCGCTCCTGGTCCTCGTAGCGCCGCGGATAGCCCTGCCCCGGCCGGGTCTCGACGTTGTTGAACCAGACGTACTCCATTCCCCCGCGGTTGGTCCACGTCTGCTTGCAGGTGACGGAGCAGGTGTGGCAGCCGATGCACTTGTCGAGATTCATGACCATCGCGACCTGGGCCTTGACCCTCATCAGTACTCCACGCTCTGCGAGCGGCGACGGATGACCGTGACCTCGTCGCGCTGGTTGCCGGTCGGGCCGAGATAGTTGAACGCCCAGGACAACTGGGCGTAACCGCCGATGAGATGGCTGGGTTTGAGGATCAGGCGGGTCAGCGAGTTGTGTACGCCGCCGCGCTTGCCGGTGGTCTCGGTCCTGGGTACGCCGACCGTGCGGTCCTGGGCGTGGTGCATGTAGACGGTGCCCTGCGGCATGCGGTGCGAGACGATCGCGCGGGCGACGACGACGCCGTTGCGGTTGACCGCCTCGATCCAGTCGTTGTCCTTGACGCCGACCGCGTCGGCGTCCTGCGGAGACATCCAGATCACTTGTCCGCCCCGTGAGAGCGACAGCATGAACAGGTTGTCCTGGTACTCGGAGTGGATCGACCACTTGTTGTGCGGGGTGAGGTATCGGACTGTCACCTCCCGCTCTCCGCCGGGCCCCAGAACCGGTTCGTTGAACAGCCGGTTCATGTCGAGCGGCGGCCGGTAGACCGGAAGCGCCTCGCCGAGCTCGTGGATCCAGTCGTGGTCGATGAAGAAGTGCTGCCGGCCCGTCAGCGTGTGCCAGGGTTTGAGGTGTTCGGTGTTCAGCGTGAACGCGGTGTAGCGGCGCCCGCCCGATTCGCTGCCGGACCACTCCGGGCTGGTGATGACAGGCACCGGCGCGGCCTGGGTGTCCGCGTAGGTGACGCGCTTGCCCTCGTGCTCGGCCGCCAGATGCGCCATCTCCTGCCCGGTCCGCTGCTCCAGAGTGTGGAAGCCCTGGGTGGCGAGGCGGCCGTTGGTGGTGCCGGACAGGGCCAGGATGGTGTTGCAGGCCTTGACGGCGGTGTCCAGGAGCGGGCGCCCCTGCGCGGGCCCGCTCGGGGCCGTTCCGTTACGGGCGGCCAGGTCCGCGACCTCCTCGTCCGGCCGCAGCACGATGCCTTTCACGGCCAGGCCCAGTTCCTCCACCAGCGGGCCGAGGGCCGCCATCTTGGCGCCGATCGCCGTGTAGTCGCGCTCGACGACCGTCAGCGACGGCATCGTACGGCCGGGCACCGGATCGCATTCGCCGCGCCGCCAGTCCAGGGCGACCCCGCCGGGCTGGGCGATCTCACCGGGGGTGTCGTGCTGCAGGGCGGTGGCGACCAGGTCGCGGCGGGTGCCGAGATGGGTGACGGCCAGCTCGCTGAGCTTTTGCGCGATGGCGTGGAAGGCGTCGAAGTCCGTACGCGCCTGCCAGGGCGGGTCCACGGCCGGAGTGAAGGAGTGCACGAAGGGGTGCATGTCCGTACTGGACAGGTCGTGCTTCTCGTACCAGGTGGCGGCAGGCAGGACGACGTCCGACATCAGCGTCGAGGACGTCATCCGGAAGTCCATCGAGAGCAGCAGATCGAGCTTGCCCTCGGGTGCCTTCTCCCGCCACCTCACATCACGGGGCCGCGACGCGGGGCCCGCTTCCCGCGCGCTGACGGAGGAGTCCGTGCCCAGGAGGTGACGCTGGAAGTACTCGGCGCCCTTCGCGGACGAACCGAGCAGGTTGGAGCGCCACAGGGTCAGGACGCGGGGCCAGTTCTCCTCGGCATCGGGGTCCTCGCAGGCGAAGCCCAGCCGCCCTTCCTTCAGTTCCCCGACGGTGTACGCCGCCGGGTCCTGCCCCGCTCGCTCGGCCTCGTCGACCAGGTCCAGCGGATTGCGGTCGAAGGCCGGGTACGAGGGCATCCAGCCGGCCCGCGCGGAGGCGGCCAGGCAGTCGGCGCCCGTCATGCCCTTGAACCGGCCCTCACCGAGCGGCGAGGCCATGACGTCGGCGGTGAACTGGTCGTAGCGCCACTGGTCGGTGTTGAGGAACCAGTACGCCGTGCCGATCATCTGGCGGGGCGGGCGGGACCAGTCCGAAGCCGCCGCCAGGGTCGCCCATCCGGTCACGGGCCGGCACTTCTCCTGGCCGACGTAGTGCGCCCAGCCGCCCCCGTTGCGGCCCTGGCATCCGGTCAGCTGAAGGAGCGCCAGGAAGGACCGGTAGATCGTCTCGGAGTGGAACCAGTGGTTGGTGCCCGCGCCCATCAGGATCATGCACCGGCCCTCGGACTGCTCCGCAGTACGGCCGAACTCCCGGGCGATCCTGACCGCCCGGTCCGCCGGTACGGAGGTGTGCACCTCCTGCCACGCGGGCGTGCCGGGCGCATCGGCGTCGTCGTAGCCGGCGGGCCACTCACCGGGGAGGCCGTCACGGGCCACGCCGTACTGGGCCAGCATCAGGTCGTAGACGGTGGTGACCAGTGGCCCGTCGGGCCCGCCGAGCCGGGTGGCGGGCACGCCCCGGCGTACGATCTCGCCCCGCCCCTGACCGTGGACGCCACCCTCGTTGTCGAAGCGCGGCAGCAGCACCTCCGCGCCGTCGCTGTAGGCCGCGCCGTACAGGGAGAGCCTGGGGCTGATCTGCTCCAGGTCGAGATTCCACTTGCCGCGCCCGGAGTCGTTCCAGCGGAAACCGAGCGAGCCGTTGGGTACGGCGGGCCCCTCGGTGACCTCGTCGATGACGACCGTCTTCCACTCGGCGCCCTCGCCGCCCCCGCCCGCCTCGCCGAGGTCGGACGCGCGGACGAACTTGGAGGGTACGTAGCCGCCGTCCTTCTCGGTGAGCGTCACCAGGAA
Organism: Streptomyces sp. TRD_SC_5; assembly: GCF_056836825.1. NCBI lineage: Bacteria > Bacillati > Actinomycetota > Actinomycetes > Kitasatosporales > Streptomycetaceae > Streptomyces > Streptomyces sp. TRD_SC_5. The sequence goes on from NZ_JBWZZS010000001.1 coordinate 6,741,004, forward strand.
GGGCAGATCGGTGAAGCGCTTCACGTAGTCGGTGAAGAACGGCACCTGCCGGTCGATGAAGAATTCCTTGAGCACTACGTGCCCCATGGCGATGGCCAGCGCACCGTCCGTGCCCGGGTGCGGGTGCAGCCATTCGTCGGCGAACTTCGCGTTGTCCGCGTAGTCGGGGGCGACCACGACGACTTTCTGACCCCGGTAGCGGGCCTCCGCCATCCAGTGCGCGTCCGGAGTGCGGGTCACCGGGACATTGGAGCCCCACATGATCAGGTAGGCGGCGTCCCACCAGTCGCCCGACTCGGGTACGTCCGTCTGGTCGCCGAACACCTGGGGGGAGGCGACCGGAAGATCCGCGTACCAGTCGTAGAAGGACAGCATCGGTGCGCCGATGAGCGAGTGGAAGCGGGCGCCTGCGGCGTGCGAGACCATCGACATCGCGGGGATCGGCGAGAAGCCGGCGACGCGGTCGGGGCCGTACGTCCTGATGGTGTGCACCTGCGCGGCGGCGACGATCTCCACCGCTTCCTCCCAGCCGGCCCGCACCAGACCGCCCTTGCCACGGGCCCGCTGGTAGCGGCGGCGGCGTTCGGGGTCGGCCTGGAGGTCGGCCCAGGCGAGGACCGGGTCGCCCAGGCGCAGCTTGGCCTCGCGATACATCTCCAGCAGCACACCGCGCACGTAGGGGTAGCGGACCCTGGTGGGGGAGTAGGTGTACCAGGAGAACGCGGCACCTCGCGGGCAGCCGCGCGGTTCGTATTCGGGACTGTCCGGGCCGACGGACGGATAGTCGGTTTCCTGCGTCTCCCAGGTGATGATCCCGTCCTTGACGTACACCTTCCACCGGCACGACCCGGTGCAGTTCACACCATGGGTCGAGGCGACGACCTTGTCGTGGCTCCAGCGGTCCCGGTAGAAGACATCGCCGTCGCGTCCCCCCTCCTTCGTCACTGTCCGCAGGTCCGCCGAAACTTCGCCGGGGGTGAAGAACCGTCCGGTGCGCAGGAGCAGGTTGCTCGCGGCGCCGTCGATGCCGGGGTGGGGCTGAGATGCGAATGGACCAGTTCTCCCGGTCACGGGCCCCTCCTGGAACACCGAATTGTCGAGTACGACATGAACCTCGCAACCTAGAACTAACACGACCTTTCCGGCACCTTGGGATGCTGCGGTGGATGGCGGAGCGGCTGTGCCCTGAATGGGGGAGCGCCTCGACGGCCTGGCGGAGCATCGCCCCGAATCGGCGCACCCGACAGTGGGCCGGTTCACCTCGCCGCCGTACGAGCTGCCGGCACACCGCCGAGGCTGACCGTTTCCGGGAGGCGGACGGGGCACAGGGCGAGCCACCCCCGTCGGGCCGCGTCCCGCACCGTCGTCCTTCGCGGCTCAAATCGCCCGGTTCCCCTGTTGGTTGACCCTTCATCGCTCTGACACGCGCCGACGCTCGGCGTGCAGCGAGGTTCGGAGTAGCTGTGATGGGCATGTCAACCAGATCGCGTGCCCCATGCCGTGGTCGACCAGGAGGACGCAGTGAAGACGAGCTCGCGCATCCGCAAGGTTTCGCTCATCCTTGGCAGCGCCATGGCGCTCGTCGTCGCCTTTCCGGGCAGCGCCCTCGCCGGCCCGCCCAAGGCATTGCCCGCCAAAGCGGACGGACTGGAGCAGACGTTCCAGCCCGCCTACGACTACGACACGGACGGCTGCTACCCCACTCCCGCCATCGGCCCCGACGGCACGACGAACGGTGGCCTCAAGCCGTCCGGCGCCCTCAACGGTCAGTGCCGCGACGCATGGGATCTCGACAACACCAACGGATACGCGCGCTCCAAGTGCAACAACGGCTGGTGCGCGATCATGTACGGCCTCTACTTCGAGAAGGACCAAGCCGTGGCCGGCAGCGGGCTCGGCGGGCACCGTCACGACTGGGAGCACGTCGTGGTGTGGGTGCAGAACAGCGAGGCCCGGTACGTTTCCACCTCCGCCCACGGCGACTTCGGCATCCACAGCCGTGACCGGATCCGGTGGGACGGGACGCACCCCAAGGTCGTCTACCACAAGGACGGCGCGAGCACGCACTGCTTCCGCCCCGCGAACTCCAACGACGAGCCGCCGGAGAACCACGACCACGGGTGGCAGTTCCCCGGCCTGGTCGGCTGGAACGGCTACCCCGCCGGTCTCCGCGACAAGCTGAGTCAGGCCGACTTCGGCAGCGCCGTCTTCGGTCTCAAGGACGGCAGTTTCAACCACCACCTCGAGAAGGCCAAGCCGGCCGGCATTGCGTTCGACCCCAACGCCTGAGCAGCGACTTCTTCCGTGCGGGCGCCCTCAACGGGGCCTGACTCACTGCGGTACGTCGGAGCGGCCGGTGGCTCTCGTGGGACATGGCGTCGGGCAAGGCGCCGATCTTTGAGCGACCGAGACCGAACAAGACGGGCGCGGCGCACGTACTGGACGTACAAGCACGCCGGTACGGACGAGATCACGGACGAAGGACGGACGAGATGGCCGCAATCACCAGAAGTGTGTGGACTTGGCGAAGTCGCGGGAGCATCGCTCTGCTCGCCTGTGGCGCGCTGGCAGGCGGGGGGCTCGCAGCCGCCGGGGTGGCCGTGCTGGAGCCGCGGACGGCGGCCGCCTCCAGCCATCGGGAGGCGCCGCTGATATCGGGGCAGCCTCAGTTCGACAACACGGACGTGTACGCGTTCGTCAGCCCCGACCACCCCGATTCGACGACTCTGGTGGCGAACTGGCTGCCCTTCCAGGAGCCGGCAGGCGGCCCGAACTTCTACACCTTCGCCAACGACGCGCGCTACGACCTGCATATCGACAGTGACGGTGACGCCCAGGACGACCTGCTGTACCGGTTCACGTTCAAGGACCACCGCAAGAACGAGAACACCTTCCTCTACAACACAGGTGCGGTGGACAGCCTGGACGACCCGGACCTCAACTTCACACAGACCTACGACATCGAGCTGCTGCGGCTGGAGCACGCGAAGGTCGTCTCGCGGCACAACGTCGCGAAGAACCTTCCGGTCGCCCCGTCGAACGTCGGCAAGGCGTCGATGCCCGACTACCAGAAGCTGCGCGACCAGGCGGTGAAGAAGGTCCCCGGTGGGCTCAAGGCGTTCGCGGGCCAGGCCGACGATCCGTTCTTCCTCGATCTGCGCGTCTTCGACCTGCTGTACGGCGGTGACCTGTCGGAGGTCGGGAACGACACGCTGAAGGGCTACAACGTCAACACCATCGCCCTGCAGGTACCGAACTCGTACATCCGCGAGTCGGAGGAACAGCCGATCGTCGGCATCTACTCGACGACGGAGCGCAAGAACGCCTCGGGCGACTGGACGCGGGTGTCCCGGCTGGGCATGCCGCTGGTCAACGAGGTCGTCAACCCGGTGAAGGACAAGGACAAGTTCAACGCCTCCTCGCCCGAGAACGACGCCGACTTCCTGAAGAATGTCACCGAACCGGAACTGCCGAAGCTCATCGAGGGGATCTACAAGATCAAGGCTCCGGCGGAGCCGCGCGACGACCTCGTCTCGGTGTTCCTGACCGGTGTCAAGGACGTCAACCAGCCGCCGAACGTCACCCCCTCGGAGATGCTGCGCCTCAACACCTCCATCAAGCCGGTCGCGGAGCCCAAGCGGCTGGGCGTGCTGGACGGCGACAACGCGGGCTTCCCGAACGGACGGCGACTGACGGACGACGTGCTGGACATCGCCCTGCAAACCGTCGAGGGCGAGCTCGTCGGTTCGAAGAACGACCTGGGTGACGCGGTCGACGCCAACGACAAGGAGTTCGGCACCAGCTTCCCGTACGTCGCCCTGCCCGCCTCCGGTTCCGACGGCAAGAAGGCGGCCGAGGCAGGCACCAAGGCGGACGCGACGGGCCTGACGGGCGGGATGTCCTCGATCACCGCCTCGTGGGACGACAACACGGTGATGCTCGTCTCGGCGGCCTCGGGGGCCGCGGGTGTGCTGCTGGTGGGCCTCGGCGCGGCCTATGTGCGTACCCGGCGTCACCCGGCGCGCCGGTCCTGGCTCGGCTGACCTCCGTCCGCGAAGCGCGTACCCGGGGGCTCGGCCCTCTCCTGACGGCAGGGCAGCGCATTTCGTCATGCGCATTTCGTCATGAGCTCTGCGACGCGGCCGGGCGGCCCCTCAGACAAGACCCGAGAAAACCGAGGAAGGCGAGACCGATGCTCGTACGGAAGCCGCAGTTCGTGCGATCGCAGCAGCGATGGCCCGGACGATGGCATGGGCCGCGGTGGTGGCGCACCGCGGCGGTCGTGGCGGTGGCGGCAGGGCTCACCGCCACCTCGGTGGCGATCGGGGCCGACAGCGACTCGGCGCGGCCCGGGCGGCACACGCCCGCTCTCGCGGCGGACGTGTCCGTCGAGCGGCTGACCGCCGGAGATCTCGCGCAGGGCATCGACGCCCTGCACAAGCACCTCAAGGGGCAGCCCAAGGACGCCACGGGCTGGGCGACGCTGGGTGCGGCGTACGTCGAGCAGGCCCGGACCAGCGGTGATCCGACACGGTACCCGCAGGCCGAGAAGGCGCTCGGGCGGTCGTTGAAGCTCCGCCCGCCCGGCGAGAACGATGCGGCGCTCGCCGGGCGGGCGGCGCTCGCCGCCGCCCGGCACGACTTCCGGGCGGCGCTGAGCCAGGCCGACCGGGCGCTGCGCGTGAACCCGTACAGCGAACGGGCGCTGTCCACCCGGGTCGACGCCCTGGTGGAACTCGGCCGCTACGACCAGGCGTTGCGAGCCGCTGAGCTCGCCGACCGGCGCCGGCCCGGCATTCCGGTCTTCACCCGGTACGCGTACGTGCTGGAGCTGCACGGTGACGCAAGGAGGGCACGCGAGGTGCTGCTGCGCGCGCTGGAATCCGCGTCCACTCCCGCCGATGCGGCGTACGTCGCCACATCGCTCGGCCAACTGGCCTGGTCCCAAGGGCAGTACGGCCGAGCACGGGACCATTACGCGGCCGCCCTGCGCGCCGATCCGGCGTATGTGTCGGCGTTGGAGGGGCGCGGTCGTACGCATGCCGCGCAGGGCGAGACGAAGCGTGCCCTGCGCGATCTCGAAGAGGTCGTACGGCGCTACCCGCTGCCGGGTCAGCTCGCCGCACTCGGCGAACTGCACGAGGCGGCCGGGCAGCCCGATCGGGCCGAGGAGCAGTACGAACTCGTCGGTACGTGGACCCGGCTGGCTCGTGCCAACGGCGTCGCCACCGATCTGGAATCCGCTCACATCGAGGCGGACCACGGCGATGTCGCCGCGGCGTTGAAGTCGGCGCGCGCCGAATGGTCCCGCCGCGAGAGCGTCCACACAGCGGACGCGCTCGCGTGGGCGCTGCACGCGAACGGGGAGGATCGGGAGGCGCTGACCTATGCGAAGAAGGCGACGGCCGGGACGCCCGGGTATCGGAACGCATCGTTCCTCTTTCACCGGGGCATGATCGAGCACGCCCTCGGCGACGACAAGTCCGCTCGGCGCCGGCTGCGTGCCGCGCTGGATCTGAATCCGGGCTTCTCGCCGACTGCCGCACGCGAGGCGAAATCCGTGCTGTCGGGGCTTCGGGATGCCTCATGAAGCGCCGTACCGCGGCTTCCGTTCTCGCCACACTGGTGGCCGGTGGGGCCTTGGCCCTGCTGCCCGCCCAGGCGGCGCAGGCGCACCCCCTGGGCAACTTCACCGTCAATCAGTACGACGGTCTTGTCGTCGCTCCGGGGAAGCTGCGGGTGGACCATGTCGAGGACCTGGCAGAGATTCCGGCCGCCCAGGAACACAACCGTATCGACGCCGACGCAGACGATCGGCTGGCTTCGGCCGAACTTTCGGCATGGGCCCGGTCGAGATGCGACGCGGCGGCAAAGGACGCGCGGCTCACGATCGGGGGCGGAGCGTCACGGGGTGGAAAGACCGCGTCAGTCTCCGGAGGAAGCGCGAAGGCTCAAGTACGCCCGGGAGAGGCCGGGTTGCAGACACTGCGCGTAACCTGCGAGCTGACGGCGCCGCTGCCGCGTGACGGCCGAATGAGGGTGACGTACCACCCGGCGAGTGTGACGGCCGGAGCGGGGTGGCGGGAGATCACGGCGCGAGGCGACCGGATGACGCTCTCGGGTGCCGACGTGCCGGGCGACTCCGTCTCGCGGCGGCTGACCGTGTACCCCAGCGATTCGCTCTTCACGCCGCCCGAGTCCCGGTCGGCCGCCTTCACCGTCCTTCCCGGCGGGCCGGTCGCGGCCGGGAGCCGGGACGAGGAGAGCGCTTCCGCGGCGGCGGGCGTGCTGCCGCGGGGGGCGGACCGCTGGGCACAGTCGCTGACCGGGCTGGTGGCCCGGCACGAACTGACCGCCGGCTTCGCGGCACTCGCACTCGGCGCGTCGCTGCTGCTGGGCGCCCTGCACGCGCTGGCCCCCGGGCACGGCAAGACGATGATGGCGGCCGCCGCAACGGCGGGCGGCCGAAGCTCTCTGCGCGACGTGCTGGCCCTCGGGATTTCGGTGACCATGACCCACACCCTGGGCGTCTTCGCGCTGGGCGCCCTGATCGCCGCGGGATCGGCGGCGGCGCCCACCGTCGTTTCGTGGCTGGGCATCGCGAGCGGCATGCTGGTCGCGGGGGCGGGCGCGCTGCTGCTGCGCAGGGCGTGGCGACAGCGTCACAGTTCCGATGGGCACAGTCATGGTCACGATCACGATCACGACCACGAGCATGCCCACGGGCACGATCACGGCCACTCCCACTCCCACGTCCCTCCCGCCCCCGGCCTGCGCGGGGTCATCCTCCTCGGCTTTGCCGGCGGGTTGGTCCCGAGCCCGTCCGCAGTCGTTGTCCTGGTCGGCGCGGCTGCGCTCGGCCAAGCGTGGTTCGGGTTTCTGCTGGTCCTGGCGTACGGAGTCGGGCTGGCGCTCACGCTCGCGGGGGCCGGGTTCGCGGCAGTGCGGTTGAAGGAGACCGTGTCACGGAGGCTGACGCGGCGACGCTCGCAAGGCCGGGTCCTGTCGCTTGCCCGACGCGCGGCCCCGCTGGGCACGGCTGCCGTCGTCTTCGTACTGGGGTGCGGATTGTTGCTCAGAGGGGCTGCGACAGTGCTCGGTTGAGGAAGCCGGCAGGCCGGGATGCGGGTCGCACCGGCGCGGTGATCGGACGAGACCTGAAGGTCCGTCCGGTCACCGCGCCGTGACGAGCACGAGTGAGCGCCGCGAAAGGGCGACTCTCCGGGAGGATGAGGGCGATCAGCCCCAGGCCCGGGAGTAGTGCCTGCGGTAGCTTCTGCGGTCGTGAGCGGACCGGATCCAGCGGGTGGCCATCAGGCCGAGGAGACTCACGGCGACGACCAGCAGTCCCGGTACGAGGGTCCGCAGGGTGACGCTCCCGACAGGCAGCGTCACACCTTCTGCCGCTCCCGGTACGGAGGTTCCGGCGACGGCCGGGGGCGAGGCCGCGGCACTACCGCCTTCGGCCGCCGTGGCGGCGCCGGCCACGTTCACTCCGAGGGCCGCCATCGCCGTGGTCGCCGGCTGGAAGTAAGTGAGGCCACCGGTGGTGCAGTCGCCGTTGCCGCCCGATGTCACCCCGAGCGCCAGCCCTTGCGCGAACAGCGGGCCACCGCTGTCGCCCGGCTCGGCACAGACCGTTGTCTCGATCAGTCCCGTGACCGTGCCCTCGGGAAAGTTCACCGTCGCGTTCAAGGCGGTCACGCGGCCCGAACGCAGGCCCGTAGTACTGCCACTGCGGAAGACCCGCTGGCCGACGAACGGATCGGCGGCCGCGGTGATCCGTACCTCCTGGCCTCCGCCGACGCCCACTACGCTCCTGCCGCTGGACGCGTCGCCGTTCTCGTACTCGACAAGGGAGAAGTCGCTGCCGGGGAAGCTGCTGGCGGTGGTGGTGCCGACCCGCTGGGTGCCCTGCGCGTCCTGGAACCAGGTGGTGCCTACAGAACCGCAATGCCCCGCCGTCAGTACGAAGTCGGTCCGGCCGTCGGTGACGTTGAACCCTGCGGAGCAGCGCCCGCTGCCCCCGAAGACCGGATCGCCACCACTGACCCTGGTGGTGAAGGCCCCCGCGGTCCGTTGCATCTGTACGAAGCCGCCGATCTGCTCGGCGAGGCCCGACATCCGCGACCAGTCCCCGGCCGAGACGGTGCTGTCGGCATGCACCACGACCTTGTTGGACGCGTAGTCCACCACCCACGCGGTGCCGGGCACCCGGGGGGCAGCGCGCAACCCATCGGTGGCCGAGCGGAGTTGGCGCATGCTGTGGCGGACGAGTTTGGCGTGCGCGCCCGCCCGCCCGACCTCGGCCGCCGTGTCGGCATCGGTCACCGCGACGACCGGTTGCCCGTCGGAGCCGATCCAGCTACCTGCGGTACGGGATGTGCCGAGCCGAGAGACGAGACTCGCGCCCAGCTCGGCGGGCGCGGGCCGAACGGTTGCGCCCCTGTCTCCGTGTCCGGTGGACGGCTCGCTCGCCACCGCGGTCGTCACCATCAGACCGCCGCAGAGTAGTCCGCCGCCGGCTGCCAGCCGCGCGAGCTTCTGCAGTCTGCGTCGTGCGTGCGTCATCCGTCACCCTCAAAGCAGTTCCGACACGACGTCACCAACGTCGGGAGCCGCGGGAAGCGGTCCCGGTTACATACGGGTTGTCATGCGGCGCTGTTCACCACCGACCGCTGGACTCCGCCTCACCGCCGTCCTGGTCCGCGTCGGATGTCGACAAGAATTAGTCGGGCAGCGCCACGGTCAGGTCGACCCCGACGAGCTGTCCACGGAAAGCCGGGCTTCCGTCACCGCCGCTCGGTCTCGGGCCCGTGGACTCGTCGACTTGATGCCGATGCCCCTTAAGAGCTAACGCTGCTGCGAGTTGGGCCTGGGTGACCCATAGGCTGAGCCGTGGGGCCGTGGCGCCTGTCGTGGGCCGTGCGGCGGGACGGTGGCCCGGGTTGGCGCGAGGAGTGGTTTTGGCGTTGAAGAACGGGGCCGCGGCGAGCAGTTGCGCGGTGGAAGCCAGTTTTGCCGCGCTGGATGGGGCCGAGTGGCACGAGGCGCTGAAGGCCGCAGTGGCGGAGGGGCGTTTCGTCGCGGAGCTGGCCTCGGATGCGGTGAGTCGGGCGCGCGCCGCGAGTCTGTCGTCGCGGGATCTGCGGCTGCTGCTCGTGGTCATGGGGGACGATCCGGGCTGGCTGCCTGCCCGGCGGACCATCATGGACCTCCTGGCCCAGCAACCCGACAGGGTGGGGGAGATCCTGGTGGTGCACACCCAGGTCGAGGCGTGGCCCCCGCCGTCGTACGAGGAATCGGTGCACAGCACGCCGCAGGGCAGCCGACTGCACAGTGTGTCGGCCAGGATCGGGCCGCCCGGAAGCCAAGTCGTCGGGCCCACCCGGCAGGCCGACACCGTCAAGGACGCACGGCAGCGAGCTCAGTTCGCCTTGCTGGCCCGCCTGGCCGGAATGCCTGACGCGGGGGACACAGTGGCGCCGGCCGGCCGGAACGAGCGGCTGGCGCTGCCGGGGATGAGAGCTGAGGCGTTCGAGGTCGAACTTGTGGCCCGTATCACCGCAGGTGAGGGGCCGGGGGAGGAGCTGGAGGGCGAGGTCTTGCAGCGAGCGGCCGCGGGCCGGATGCGCCACCGCGACATCCAGCGAGTGCTGTTCGACACCAGTGGGCCCGCCTGGCGCCGAGTGCGGGAAGCCGCTCTTGAGCGCGCGGCGCTGATGCCGCCGACGGCCGCGACGCTGCTGCAGTGGCGCGCGGAACAGGCCGGTGACGGAGCGCGGCTGGTGTACGAGGAGGATCCTGACCCGGCGGATGGTCGGCACACGGTGACGGCGCGGCTGGAAGCCGGCGGGGTCGTTGTCGGGCAGCCGCGCAGCGCACTGTCACGCAAGACCGCACAACACTACGCCGCGGTGAACGTCCTGGCCTCGGTGTGCGGCCTTGGCGAACCGTCCGTGTCCTTCGCCGACAAGGCCGCCGCGCCCGTACGGATCGCGCTGCCGCAGTCGGGACAGGATGCCGTCAAGCTCCTGAACAAGTACACGCAACTGGAGGCGATCACCAAGCCGACCGCGACCCTCACCCCCGGGCCCCGCAACAAGTTCACCTGCTCGTACACCTGCCGGCACCGAGGCAGCGGCCACACGGCAGATGCCTCGGCATCCGGGCGCTCGAAGGAGGAGGCCCGCCGCGCGGCGGCGGTTCTGCTCCTCGAACGACTCCACAAAATCGACACCGGGTCGGCCCCAACGGAGAAGGGAACCGTGCAACCGGCCGGCTCCGCGGGCACGGCGCCTCCTGCGGCCGTCGCCGTACCGGCCCAGCCCGCACAGCCCGACCCGATGCCCATGCCCATGCCCATGCCCATCACCATGGGCACGAGCGGCGCGGGGAAGTCGGCCGTGGACGTGGCCGTTGAAGCGCTGAGCACCTCGTGCGCCCTTACGCTCCTGCCCGCTCGCGGCGCGCGCCCGGCAGCGCTGCTGCTGCACCGCGGTGACGGCAGGCCGATGCCCCACATCCCGTTGCCCGCCCCGCTGACCGAAGCGAGCGAAGAGGTATGGCTGGATACGCCGACAGGCCCGGGCGTGGCGCGGGTGAGGGGATGGGGCCTGCCCCTGCGCGAGGCGGTCCCCGTACTGCTGTCAGCCGTACGCCGGCGAACTGTGCACCCCTCGACGCTCGCCTGGGAGCAAGCGGTACGCATCGGCCTGCAGCTGCTCGCGGCCCGGCTGGTCCACCCGGCGCTCACCGAGGACGGCCGGGCCATGTGGCGTGTCGGACCGCTGCCCGAAGACGCGCGCCGAGCCGTGGACCAGCTGGCCGGCACGATGCCCGCGCACGCTCACAGCACCGTGCACGGCGGCCGCACGCGGCCTGCCTGTCAGGCGCTTGAGGAGTTCCTCGACGCCATGGCGGACGCGTTCGTACGTACCCCGGCCGCGGCCGCCTTCGGCCCCACCCCCTACACCGGCCCCGGCCCCACGCCGCTCTCGGCCGAACAGACGCGGGTGCTGCGGCCTTGGCTGGACAAGGTCGAGGAGCGGGTCGACGGCGGACCTCTGCCACCGCTGGTCCTGGAAGTTGCCGAGCCGACCGACGAGCAAGCGCTCGCCGGTCGCCTCACTGCCCGGCTGCTGGTCGCAACCGGACCGGATGGCGCGCCGAAGACGGAGACCCCGGCCGAGTACGTCTGGTCCGGCGCCGCGCCCCTCCCCGGCAATGACAGGGGCCGCCTCCAGGCGCGGGTGCGCCGAGTCCTGCGTCGGGCCGCCGCCGCGTGCCCCGCTCTCGCCCCGCTCGCCGACCAGCTCCCGCCCTCCACTCTCACGCTGGAGGCAGCCGCCATCCGCGAACTCCTGGAGAGCGAAGAAGCGCTGGCCGACCAGCGCGTCACGGTGCGCTGGCCGCGGAAACTGCGCACCGCACTCAGCAGCCGCACCGTGATCGGTACGGCCACCGGGCCGGACAAAGGCACGGTGCCGCGGTTCACCCTGCATGCCCTGCTCGACTTCCGCTGGCAACTCGCCCTGAACCACGAGGTGCTGAGCGAGGCCGAGATGGACGCGCTGGCCGAAGCCGCCCGCCCCCTGGTGCGCGTACGGGGCCAGTGGGTCCTGCTCGACCAGCCCACCGCACGCCGCGCCCTCCACCGGCGCATGGACCCGCTGACCGGCACCGAAGCACTGACCGCTGCTCTGACCGGCACGGTCGGCGTCGACGGGCAGCAGGTGGCCTGCCGGCCGGCAGACGGCCTGGCCCGCGTCATCGCCGTACTGCGCAGCGGTGAGCACACCGACAAGACGGTGCCCGCCCCGCCGGGGCTGACCGCGGTGCTGCGCGGCTACCAGCAGCGCGCCCTGACCTGGCTCGCCCACACCACCGAGCTCGGCTTCGGCGCCGTCCTCGCCGACGACATGGGCCTGGGCAAGACCCTCACCGCCATTGCCTTCGCCCTCCACCAGCAGGACACCGCTCCGGCGGGGCCAGTACTGGTCGTCTGCCCCGCCTCACTGGTCACCAACTGGGAACGCGAGATCGCCCGCTTCGCCCCGAACATCCCCGTGGCCGGCTATCACGGCGCGGCCCGCACCCTGGACACAGTGACCGACACGGCAATCGTGATCACGACCTACGGGGTCCTGCGCCGCGACCACACCCAGCTGGCCGGCCGCACCTGGCGAGCGGTGATCGCCGACGAGGCCCAGTACGTGAAGAACCACGACTCCGCCACCGCCCGCCACCTGCGCACCCTGACCTCCACGACCCGGATCGCGCTGACCGGCACTCCTGTCGAAAACAACCTCAGCGAATTGTGGGCACTGCTCGACTGGGCCAACCCCGGCCTCTTCGGACCGTTGAAGGAGTTCAGGTCCCGCTACGCCACCGCGGCCGAGCGCGACACCACCTCCGCTGCCGCACAGCACCTCGCCCGGCTGGTCGCACCCTTCCTGCTGCGCCGCCGCAAGAGCGATCCCGGCATCGCCCCCGAGCTCCCCGCCAAGATCCATACGCAGCGCGTCGTCCAGCTCACCGCCGAACAGGCCGCCCTGTACGAGGCGATGGTCCGCGAGACCATGGCCACCGTCGAGGCCTCCGCCGGAATCACCCGGCACGGCCTGGTCTTCAAGCTGCTCACCGGCCTCAAGCAGATCACGAACCACCCCGCCCACTACCTGCGCGAAGACGCGCCCGCTCCCTCCCAGGCACGCGCCTTCGCCGGCCGTTCGGCCAAGCTGCAGGCCCTTGAGGAGCTCCTCGCCCAAATCAACGAGCGCAACGAAGCCGCCCTGATCTTCACCAGCTACGTGGCCATGGGGCGCCTGCTCACCGCCCAGTTGACGCACCTCGGCCACCGGCCGGTCTTCCTGCACGGCGGGCTCGACACCAACGCCCGGCAGCGCATCGTCGATGCCTTCCAGGACGGCCGGCACCCGGTGCTGGTCCTGTCCCTGAAAGCCGCCGGCACCGGGCTGAACCTCACCCGCGCCAGCCACGTCATCCACTACGACCGCAGCTGGAACGCCGCCGTCGAGGACCAGGCCACCGACCGCGCCCACCGCATCGGCCAGCACCGCACGGTCACCGTCCACCACCTGATCACCGAGCACACGGTGGAAGACCGCATCCACCAGCTCCTCGAGCACAAGCGCGCCCTCCAAGACGCCGTCCTCAGCTCCGGCGACCAGGCATTCGGGCAGCTCACAGACAGCGAACTCGCCGACCTCGTGCGCCTGGGGGCCTCCCGCCGATGACAAGTCCCCATGAGCACACCACCGACGGCTGGGCCCGTGCCTTCACCGCATCCTTCGAGGCCGCCGCCGACCAGCCGCACATCCTCAACCAGGGACTGCGACTCCTCGACAGCGGGGAAGCGCGCTCCCTCAACGTCAACCAGGGCTTCGCCACCACGAAGTTCACCCTCGACAACGGCACCGTCCTTCGCCCCCGGCTCCTGATCGCCCAGCTCAGTGCTGAACAGTGGGACCGCGTCTACAAGGCTGTCGCCGACGACCCCGAACTCGCCCGGGCAGCCGGTACGGCGAACCTCGGCGACCTGCTCACCGAATCCGACCGCACCCGTGGCATCCCCCTCGTCCCGGCACCGGGCGACATCGGCTTCGCCTGTCCCTGCTCGTCCGGCCCCGGGGTCTGCTCCCACACCGCGGCTCTCGGTCACCTGCTCGCCCAACGCCTCAGTACCGCCCCCGCCGCCCTGCTGACTCTCCGCGGTCGCGCCCACCAGCACCTGAAGGCCTTCCTGCGCGGCACCCCCCTTCCGGTCGAGCCGAGCACGTGCCTCCCGCCGATGCCGATGCCGACGGCGGCGCCGATGCCGGCGCCGACCATTGACACGCAGCACACCAGCCCGGCCCTTCCCGCCGTCTCCGAGGAACCCCCGGCCCCTGCCCCGGCGCTGGCGACGCTGAACGTGCTGATCACGGACGCCGCACACCGCGCCGCCGCCTACCTCGACGAGGGCGCCGAACCCGTCCTCTGCGCAGACGTGGCAACCGACCTCGCCCGTCTCACCGCCACCGAGCACGGGCAGCCCTGCCTCGAAACCGCCGCCGGACACCTGAACCTCTCGCCCTTCCGGATGCGGCAGCTCACCACGGCTTTCGAGTACGGCGGCCCGGCCGGAGCACTGTGCTACCTCCAGCCTCGGCCAGGCGACATGGAAACCCTCGCCCACGCCGAAGCAGCCATTCAGCACCTGCGGCCCGCAGCGCTCGCTCCCCTGGAACGGCAGGACAACCGCATCACCGACACCGCCGCCCACATCCAGCTCCGCCACGGCCCGGACGGACGTTGGTACCCCTACATCGACCGGTTCGGCGTCTGGCGGCCTGCCCCCGGCCCGGCCCACGACCCAGCCCTCGCGTACAAAGCCGCCCGAGCCGTCCTGCGTCAGCGCCCGGGAAACACCTGATCGTCGTACCGTGCTGTCCGAGGTGGGAGCTCCGGCGAGACAGGGGATGACGATGGAGAACTCGCCGCGGGCCACAAGGGTGCCCCGGCGCGCCAGCGGCCCACGGTCCTGATGCCGGCGCGGCGTGCCGCGTACCAACCGGTCGCGATCTTCGTCAGAGCCGTGACGACGGCGAGTATCAATGCGGGTACGAGAACAGGGGGAATGTCGGCGACTCGTGTGGTTCGAGCGCGGCTGATTCCCGGCAGTTGTCGTTGTCCAGGGCCGCGTCGGCGTGCGCCACGGCAGGCCGAAGAGGTTCAGTAGGGGAGAGAGCGAACGCAGGTCAAGACGGAGGCGCCACATGACGCACGTGCACGGAACACCGCATCTCCGGTGCCTGGTCACCGGTGCCACCGGCTACATCGGTGGCCGGCTCGTCCCCGAACTGCTCGAGGCCGGGCACCAGGTGCGCTGCCTGGCCCGTACCCCCGGCAAACTGCGTGACCACCCCTGGGCCGGACGTGTCGACGTGGTGCGCGGCGATGTCACCGACGAGGATTCGGTACGTGAGTCGATGCGCGGCATCGACGTCGCGTACTACCTGGTCCACGCCCTCGGTACCGGTGCGGGATTCGAGCGGACCGATCGTCGGGCCGCCGAGATCTTCGGCGAACAGGCCCGCGCCGCAGGCGTCCGGCGCATCGTCTACCTCGGCGGGCTCACGCCGCGGAATGTGCCGGAGCGCGAGCTGTCGCCGCATCTGCGCTCGCGCAGCGAAGTGGGCGCGATCCTGCTGGCGTCGGGGGTGCCGACGACCGTTCTGCGCGCCGCGGTCATCATCGGTTCCGGGTCCGCCTCCTTCGAGATGCTCCGCTATCTCACGGAGCGCCTTCCGGTCATGGTCACGCCCAGCTGGGTGCGTACACGCATCCAGCCGATCGCCGTGCGGGACGTCCTGCGCTACCTCGTCGGCAGTGCGGGCATGCCCGCCGACGTGAATCGCGCGTTCGACGTCGGCGGCACCGACGTGGTCACGTACCTGGACATGATGCGCAGGTACGCGGCCGTGGCAGGGCTGCCCCGGCGCCTCATCGTCCCCGTGCCGGTCCTGACCCCCGGACTGTCCAGCCACTGGGTCGGACTGGTCACGCCGGTGCCCCACGGGATCGCCCGGCCACTGGCCGAATCACTGCGCCACGAAGTCGTCTGCCACGAACACGACATCGCCTCGTACGTCCCCGATCCGCCCGGTTCCCCGATCGGCGTGGACAGGGCCCTCTCCCTGGCGCTGCAGCGGGTCCGGGACGCCCGTGTCACCACCCGCTGGTCGTCGGCGTCGGTACCCGGCGCACCCAGCGATCCCTTGCCCACGGACCCCGACTGGGCCGGCGGCAGCCTCTACACCGACCGGCGGGAACTGACCGTCGACGCCACGCCGCAGGCGCTGTGGCAGGTGATCGAGGGCGTGGGCGGCGAGAACGGCTGGTATTCCTTCCCCCTGGCGTGGGCCGTGCGCGGTTGGCTGGACCGCCTGGTCGGTGGTGTGGGCCTCAGACGCGGCCGCCGTGACGCCCACCGGTTGCGCGTGGGCGACTCGCTCGACTTCTGGAGGGTCGAGGAGATCGAACGCGGCCACCTGCTCCGGTTGCGGGCGGAGATGCGGTTGCCCGGCCTCGCCTGGCTGGAGATGTACGCCGACCGGGACGCGTCCGGCCGCACCCGCTACCGGCAGCGCGCCCTGTTTCATCCTCATGGCCTGCTCGGACACGTGTACTGGTGGGGCGTCTCGCCTTTCCACGCCGTCGTCTTCGGCGGCATGGCCCGCAACATCGCCATCGCCGCGGCGAGCCTGCCGGCCGAGAGGACCGCCGTCGCCCGGGACACCGCTCCGTGACCCTCGGTCAGCTCACCACCCCGCGTGCGATGCCCAGGTCCACCAGGTCCTGGGGGCGCAGTCGTAGCTGCCCGGCGGTTTCCGGGACCCGGTCCGGGGTGCGTTTGAGGATGGCGGCGGCCGCCTCCGGGGCGATCACCGAGAAGTAACTGCCGTGGGTGGCCCAGAGATTGCCCGGCGCGGCCAGGGCGAGCGCTCCGCCGGAGCCGCCCTCGCCGATGAGGAGTGAGGTGAGCGGCACCCGCACGGTGGCCATGGCGCTGAAGAGCTCCGCGATGGCGGCCCCCGCACCCGCTCGTTCCGCCTCGGCGTCGTTGGCCGCGCCCGGCGTGTCGATGAGGGTGAGCACCGGGACGCCGAGCCGGTCGGCCAGGCGGACCAGGCGGGCAGCCGTGCGGTAGCCGGCCGGGAGGGTCGCGGTGCCGCACTGGGCGGCGTACGCGACGGAGCGTCCCTGCCGCAGCCCGAAACCGCACCGCATGCCCAGGTCGGTGCCCCCGCAGCGGTCCCCGCTGATCTCCTGCACCCGGTCGAAGTACGCCGCGAGATACGCGTCGGCGCGCGGGCGCTCGGGGGAGCGGGCCCGCGTCACCGCCTCCCAGCCGGTCGGGGTGGGCATGTGGCCCGAGCCGGTGGCGAGCGATCCGGGAGGATCGGGCGGCCCGTCCCAGGGGGCCGCGCTCAGGTGGCGAAGCCACGCGGCGATCGAGTCCCGGAGGTCCTCGCGACGTACGACGGCGTCGATCTGGCCCGCTGCCAACTGCCCCTCAGCGGTGTACGCGCCCGGATCGGCACCCGGGGGCCGTACCCTCGACCCGGCGAAACCGACCTGAGCTCCGGGCAGGGCGAGGATCACGTCCGCACCGGCACCGAGCGTCGCCCACCCGCCACCGGTCGTGGGGTCGCGCAGGACGGCGAGCTGCGGCACCCCGGAGCTCCGCAGCAGCGCGGACTGGCGGGCCACCCGCTGCAGTTGGGTCAGCGCGCGCATGCCCTCCTGCATGCGGCTGCCCCCGGTGGCGATCAGCGAGACGAGCGGACGGCGCTGCTCGCGGGCCACGGTGTAGGCGGCCTCCAGGCGGTCTCCGGTGCGCTCCCCGAGGGAGCCCCCGAGGAACCCGAACTCGAAGGAGACGACGACCGCGTTCGTACCGCCGACCGAACCGGTCCCGCAGACGACGGACTCGCGTTCACCGGTGTGCTCCTCGGCGCGGGCGCGCGACTGTCCGTAGCCCGGCCAGCCGATCGGACCGTCGAGGGCGCCGGACGGTCCCCGAAACCGCTCCGGGGCCTCCGCCAGCTCGGCGAAGCTTCCCCCGTCCACCACCGCGTCGATCGCTGCACGGGCCGTCCAGGTGTCAGCCATGCAGCGCTCGCTTCACGATCTTGCCCATGTCGTTGCGCGGCAGCGCTTCGAGCAGCCGTACTTCGCGGGGCCGCTTGTGCGGAGACAGCTGCCCAGCCACATGCCTGGCCAACTCGTCGACCGTCGGCGGGTGCCGCGTGTCCGACGGCACGATCCAGGCGACGATCCGCTCGCCCAGGTCCGCGTCCGGTTCCCCGGTGACCGCCGCTTCGCGCACACCGGGATGATCGAGGAGGGCGTTCTCGATCTCGCCCGCGCCGATCTTGTAGCCGCCGCTCTTGATGAGGTCAGTGGCCTTGCGGCCGACGATGCGCACATAACCGTCGGGGTCGCGCGTCGCCATGTCGCCCGTGCGGAACCAGTCGCCGTCGAAAGCCGCGGCGGTCGCGTCCGGCCGGTTCAGGTACTCGGTGAACAGGTTCGCCCCACGCACCTGGATCTCACCGACGCTCTCGCCGTCGTACGCCGTGATCTCCTCGCCCGACTCCTCGACCAGCCGCACCTCCACACCGCCGAGCGGCACGCCGACCGTGCCGGGCCTGGGCTCGCCGTCGGCGCGGACGCTCGTGTTCATCAGGGTCTCGGTCATGCCGTACCGCTCGATGACCCGCCGTCCGGTCGCGGCGGCGATGCGTTCGTGGTCGTGCACAGGCAGTGCGGCGGACCCGGAGACCAGCAGGCGCGCACCGGACAGGGCCTTGGCGAGCGCCGGGTCGTCGGGGAGAGCTTCGGCGATCCGGTGGTACATGGTCGGGACGCCGAAGAGCATCGTGCCGTGGGCGGTCAGTTCGCGGGCCACGGCGTCCGTTTCGAAGCGGCCGAGGTGGTGGACGGCGCCGCCGCGTCGCAGCGGACCGAGAATGCCGAGGATCAGTCCGTGTACGTGGAAGAGGGGCAGGGCGTGGACGAGTACGTCGTCTCCCGTCCACTGCCAGGCGTCGGCCAGCGCGTCCAAGGTGGCGGTGATCGCTCGACGAGGCAGGACGGCGCCCTTGGGCGGCCCGGTGGTGCCGGAGGTGTAGACGATCAGGGCCGGGGACTCGGGGGACGGCTCCGGAGGCAGCGCCGGGGCCCCCGTCGCGCGTACGTCGATGTCGATACGGTTCAGCGCGGCCGGCACCGGCGGGAGTTCGTCCCCGGGCGCGGCCAGCACCAGTGACGGCGCGCTGTCGGAGACGATGTGCTCCAGCTCGCGCTCGCCGGTCTTCGGATTGAGCGGTACGGCCGGCACGCCGGCGAGGAGCGCGGACACGACGCCGACAGCGGTCTCCAGGGTGGGCGTGGCCCACACGGCGACCCGGCCGGCCCCCTGGAGCCGGCCGGCCAGGGCTCCCGCCGCGGCGCCCAGCTCGGCATGGGTCAGGGAACGGTCGCCGAAGCGCAGCGCCTGACGGTTCGAACCCGCGGCCAGGGCAGGAAAGAGAGGGGACACGCGTCGTACTCCTTGCTGTCGGGACTGTTCTCGACCGGGACCGCAGTACCTACCCGAGCCCGGCACCACTGACGCCGGCCCCGCGGCAGCCGAGACTACGGCGACGGCGATTCCTCCGTACACCATCAGCCGGCGGTGGAATCTGACCGGCTTCGGGGAAGGGCCTCGCACCGGCGCCTCGGATAAGGTGTTTTCGTACGCATTGCGCCCTCCCGGGGTTAGGTCGATGCAGTGGACACATACCAGTCGGCGGGCGACGGGCCGGGGCAGCCCCCAGGGGTTGTCGGGTACGCGGGCGTGCTGCGCGAGCTGCTTCCCATCGCGCTGTGGCGCGAGGACGCGGACGGCCGCGTCGTGGAGTGGTCGCTTGCCGCCAGGGACCTGCTCGGACACCAGCCCGAGGACGTCCTCGGCCACCCCGCCCTGCCCCTCCTGGTCCCCGACGCCAACCGGGGACTGGCCGGCCGGCTGACGCGGCGGGTCAAGGCCGGCGAGACCGTGGTCGGAACCCTGCCCGTGCGGCACCGTGACGGCCACTACGTGGCGATGGAGATGTGGATCGTCCCCGCCGCCGACCCGCAGGGCAGGCCCGGCACCCTGGTGATCGCCGTGGAGACCTCCGAGGTCCTGCACATGCGGGACTCGCTGGCCGCCCTGGAGAGCCTCTTCACCCGGTCACCCATCGGCCTGGCCACCCTCGGCCCCGACCTGCGGTTCCTGCGGGTCAACGACGCCCTGGCCAAGATGAACGGTGTCTCCGCGGCCGGGCACCTCGGCAAGCGGCTGACCGAGGTGGTGCCCGGCGTCAACGCCGCAGCGCTGGAGTCGATGATGCGGCAGGTCCTGGACCGCGGTACGCCCGTGGTCGACGCCCGCCGGACCGGCCGGACCGCGGCCGACCCCGACCGCGAACGGACCTGGTCCTGCTCGTACGCCCCGCTGCTCGACAACGCGGGCCGGCGGCTGGGACTGATCGCCTCCCTGATCGACATCACCGAGGGCCAGCAGGCGCAGATCGATGCCGAACGGGCCCGGCACCGCTTCGCCCTGCTGGCCGAGGCCGGCACCCGGATCGGAACCACCCTGGACCTCGGGCAGACCGCCGAGGAGGTGGTCCAGCTGCTCGTGCCCCAGCTCGCGGACTCGGCCGACGTACAGCTGCTGGAAGTGGTCCTGGAACCGGACGAGGCCGCCGCGTCCACCCACGGCATGGTCCGCCGGCTGGCGGCCGCCTTCCCCGACCCGTCCGCCCCCACGGCGGAACTGACGGCGGGCATGACACTCCAGATCCCGCTCGGCTCGGTGTACGAGCGAGTCATCGCCGACGGGCGCCCCATGAACCTGTACCGGTCCGACATCCCGGCGCTGATCACCGACCCGCGCGACGAGCGGCTGCGCGCGTACCTCACGACCCTCGGCTCCGCGCGGCTGATCCCGCTCGTCGCCCGCGGCAAGGTGCTCGGCGCGGTCGTGGTGACGCGGCTGCGCACCCGCGAGCCGTTCGACGAGCAGGACTGCGTACTCGTCGACGAGCTGGTCGCGCGCGCCGCGCTGAACATCGACAACGCGCGTATGTACACCAGCCAGCGGGAGGCGGCCCTCACCCTGCGGCGCAGTCTGACGAACAGCGCGCTGCCCGACGTCAGCGGCCTCGAACTCACCGGGCGCTACCTCCCCGCCAGCGATCACGACGTCGGCGGCGACTGGTTCGACGTCATCACGCTGCCGAAGGGAAGAACAGGACTCGTCATCGGGGACGTGATGGGTCACGGGATCCATGCGGCGGCCGTCATGGGACAGCTGCGCACAGCGGTCCGTACGCTCGCCCGGCACGACATCGGCCCTGCGGAGATGCTCCGCTCCCTGGACGCCGTCGTGGCCGACCTGGGGGAGGACGAGATGGCGACCTGTGTGTACGCCGTCCACGACCCGGCCACCGCCCAGTGCGTGATCGCCAGGGCCGGCCACCCCCCGCCGGCCGTGGCCATGGCCGGCGGGGACATCACCTTCCTCGACGGGGCGCCGGGCGTACCGCTGGGGACCGGAGGCCGGGACTTCCGGACCCGGCGGGTGCCGTTGCCGCCGGGCAGCCTGCTGGTCCTGTACACCGACGGCCTGATCGAAGCCCGTGACAGGGATCTCGACGAGGGCATGGACCGGCTCGCGAGGGCGCTCGGGCACCGCGAACAGCCGCTGGAAGACCTCTGCGACAGCATCCTCGAGCAAGTGCTGCCCTGCCCCGCGCAGGACGATGTGGCGGTGCTGCTGGCCCGCCCCCGGCGGACGTGAACGGTACTGCGCTTCCTCCGACCGGTCGCCCGCGCGGGTGAGCCGCGTCTCACCCGGGCCGTGGCGCTTGTCTATGCAACGAGTTGCATAGAAGGATCGGGGCATGGCGCTCGAACACGCGATCCTCGTCTCCCTGCTGGAAAAGCCGGGCTCCGGCTACGAGCTGGCCCGGCGGTTCGAGCGGTCCATCGGTTACTTCTGGAACGCCACCCACCAGCAGATCTACCGCGTCCTCAAGCGCATGGAGAGCGACGGCTGGATCGACGTCCGGGAAGTACCGCAGGAGTCCCGGCCGGACAAGAAGGAGTACTCCGTCGCCGGCCCCGGCCGGACCGCGCTCTCCCAGTGGCTGCACGAGCCGATCGAACCCGAGAGCGTCCGGCACGACCTCGCCGTGAAAATCCGCGGCGCGGCCTTCGACGCCCCGGCCGCGCTGATCAGCGAGGTCGAGCGGCACCACCGGGCGCACACCGACCGGCTCGCGCACTACCTCGCGGGGGAGCGGCGTGACTTCACCGTGATCGGGCCCGGGGCCGCTGGGGAGCGCGACGCCGGGCGGGAGCTCCAGCATGTCGTGCTGCGCGGCGGCATCGCGTACGAGCGGATGATGCTCGCCTGGCTCGACGACGTACTCGCCACCCTCCACCGGCTCGCCGCCGACCACTGAAGCGGCGCCGTCGAGCACACCTCAACCCTCAACCCTCAAGCCGGAAAGGCGGACAACCATGGCCGACCCGCTGCTGTTCAACCCGCGCACCTACGACCCGGTGCACTTCGACCCCGAGACCCGCAGGCTGCTGCGTGCCACCGTCGACTGGTTCGAGGACCGTGGCAAGCGCAGGCTGATAGAGGACTACCGCTCCCGTGCCTGGCTCGCGGACTTCCTCGCGTTCTCCGCGAAGGAGGGGCTGTTCGCGACCTTCCTGACGCCCGCCTCCGCCGCCGAGGGCCAGCAGGGCAAGCGGTGGGACACCGCCAGGATCGCCGCCCTCAACGAGATCTTCGGCTTCTACGGGCTCGACTACTGGTACGCCTGGCAGGTCACCATCCTCGGCCTCGGTCCGGTCTGGCAGAGCGACAACGCCGCTGCCCGCACCCGCGCGGCACAACTCCTCGGCCAGGGCGAGGTGTTCGCCTTCGGGCTGTCCGAGAAGACCCACGGCGCCGACATCTACTCCACCGACATGCTGCTGGAGCCCGACGGTGACGGCGGCTTCCGGGCGAGCGGTTCGAAGTACTACATCGGCAACGGCAACGCAGCCGGGCTCGTCTCCGTCTTCGGCCGCCGCACCGACGTCGAAGGCCCGGACGGTTACGTCTTCTTCGCCGCCGACAGCCGCCACCCGGCGTACCGGCTCGTGAAGAACGTCGTGGACTCCTCGAAGTACGTCAGCGAGTTCCGACTCGCCGACTACCCGGTCGGCCCCGACGACGTGCTGCACACCGGCCGCGCCGCCTTCGACGCCGCCCTGAACACCGTCAACGTCGGCAAGTTCAACCTCTGCACCGCCTCCATCGGCATCTGCGAGCACGCGATGTACGAGGCAGTCACCCACGCGCACAACCGCATCCTCTACGGCCGCCCCGTCACCGCCTTCCCGCACGTGCGCCGCGAGCTGACCGACGCGTACGTCCGTCTCGTCGGTATGAAGCTGTTCAGCGACCGCGCCGTCGACTACTTCCGCTCCGCCGGGCCCGACGACCGCCGTTACCTGCTCTTCAACCCGATGACGAAGATGAAGGTGACCACCGAGGGCGAGAAGGTCATCGACCTGATGTGGGACGTCATCGCGGCCAAGGGCTTCGAGAAGGACACCTACTTCGCCCAGGCCGCCGTCGAGATCCGGGGGCTGCCGAAGCTGGAGGGCACGGTCCATGTCAACCTCGCGCTGATCCTCAAGTTCATGCGCAACCACCTGTTGGACCCGGCCGAGTACGCGCCCGTACCGACCCGCCTCGACGCGGCGGACGACGAGTTCCTCTTCCGGCAGGGACCGGCGCGCGGCCTGGGCTCCGTACGCTTCCACGACTGGCGCACCGCCTACGACGCGTATGCCGCGGTGCCCAACGTCGGCCGCTTCCGGGAACAGGCGGACGCCCTCTGCGAGTTCGTCACGGCCGCCGCACCCGACGAGGAGCAGAGCCGCGACCTCGATCTGCTGCTCGCGGTGGGGCAGCTGTTCGCGCTGGTCGTGCACGGTCAGCTGATCCTGGAGCAGGCGCGGCTGACCGGCTTGGACGAGGACGTGCTGGACGAGCTGTTCTCCGTTCTCGTACGTGACTTCTCCGCGCACGCTGTCGAGCTGTACGGCAAGGATTCCGCCACCGCCGAGCAGCAGGGCTGGGCGCTGGACGCGGTCCGGCGTCCGGTGGTCGACGACGCGCGCTCGGCCCGGGTCTGGGAGCGCGTGGAGGCGCTGTCCGGAGCGTACGAAATGGCGCCGTAACAGCGCGGCACAAGCGGGAAGGCCCGGAACCTCACCGCGCGAACACTCGCCCGGTCGGGGCTCCGGCCCTGCCCGTCGCGGGAGGCGGTCGGCGCAGAGCGGCGTCGACCGCCTCGGCGATCGCTTCGCAGTAGCGCACGATGCCCGGTGAACGCACCGGGCAGGGGCGCGGTGTCTTCGTGGTCGGCGCGAGGCAGAAGTGCAGGTGATCGTCGTCCCGGTGCAGCGAGGCGAGCCCGTTGCGGCAGTCGCCGGGGCGGGCCCGCTCGGCGTCGTTGCAGGGCAGCCGCTGCGTCCAGGTGTAGCGGTCGCTCGCGGGGCTCACCTGGCGGCCGGCGTCCGCCACCATGTCCTGGCCGGCGGCCGCCTGGTCCCGGTAGATGCCGTTGACCCGGCGGACCCGGTCCGGTGAGAAGGCGTCGGGGGCCTGCAGCACCCAGACGATGCGGGGCCGGGGAATCCCGGCGCCGCGTGCCGCTGCCGCGATCTGCTCCGTGAGGGCCTTCGCGTCGGCCGCGTACCGGGCGTAGTAGCGTGAGCCACCGCCCTGGGGGATCGAGTCCATGCACGGCGTGTACGCCCAGGAGTTGCCCCAGAACTGCAGCACGACGACCTGCGGGCGCTCAGACCTGACGAGGGCGGCTGCCTTGTGCCGCGGCGGCACGAGGGAGTCGCGCGCCGTCCGTTCCAGGTAGTCGCACAGCGTCGTACCGGAATACGGCTTGCTGTGTACGGTCGCCCGCCCCGCGGCGGAGATCCGGTCGGCCAGGACCCGCTGGCTCTCCATGGCCAGCGAGTCCCCGAGGTACAGCACGCGGGACTTCCCGCGCGGCGGCTGCGACTTCGACGGCGCCTGCGGCTCAGTGGACTCCGCCGGCCGCGTGCCGTCCTGGGCGTCGCTCCGGTCGCCGTCCTGGGCGCCGGAGGCGCGCGGCGGGGGAGCGGCGGCGGTGGTGGCGTCCGAGGGGTCCGAGCAGCCGGTTGCCCAAGCCAGCGCCAGCGCGGCGAAAACCGCGAATCGTCCGCACCTCACGTCTCTCCCCCTCCGCCCGGTGACGAGGCACCACAGTGGACCCACGCGGGGCTGAGGTCCAGACGGCGTACGCGCCAAAATGATGGGACGTCAGCTCGGGGCGCTGCGCATCGGTGGCGACAGCGGCTTCCCGTACACCTCCGCCGCTGGGGCCCCGGAGCGGCGTACGACCCCGAACAGTCCACCATGACGCGCGGCCCCGCCCCCGCGCGGCCGACCAGGGTGACCAGCTCGCCCTCCGCCACCTCGAAGGACAGGTCGTCGACGGCCGCAGTGCCGTCCGGGTACACCTTGCCGACCTGCTCGAACCGGATCATGTACGCCACGGTAAGAGGGGTACGCGCAGGGTGCACACCGGCCGTGACTGTACGAGTAACCGACGCCAGGGTGTGCTGAACTGTCCAGAAGTGATCAGAACGGGAGTAACTGTGACCAGCTACCGCCAGCCCGGCACCGTCCTCACCGACCACCGCTTCACCGTCCCCCTCGACCACGCCCGCCCCACCGGGGAGCGCATCGAACTCTTCGCGAGAGAGGTCGTTTCGAGCTCCAAGACCGCCGCGGACCTGCCCTGGCTGGTCTACCTCGAGGGCGGCCCCGGCTTCGGCGCACGCCGCTTCGTCGGGCGCCAGGCGTGGCTCGGCCGCGCACTCCAGGACTTCCGCGTACTGCTCCTCGACCAGCGCGGCACCGGGCTCTCCACACCGGCCAACCGGCAGAGCCTGCCACTGTGCGGCGGCCCGCAGGAGCAGGCCGACTACCTCGCCCACTTCCGCGTCGACTCGATCGTCCGCGACTGCGAGACCATCCGCCACCGGCTCACCGGCGGCGCGCCCTGGACCGTACTCGGCCAGAGCTTCGGCGGTTTCTGCGCCACCCACTACCTCTCCGCCGCCCCGGAAGGGCTGAGTACGGTCCTCATCACCGGTGGCCTGCCGACGCTCGACGGGCACGCGGACGACGTCTACAAGGCGGCCTTCCCCCGCATGGAGCGCAGGAACGCCGCCCACTACGCCCGTTACCCCCAGGACGTCGAGCGGGCGCGCCGCATCGCCGAGCACCTGAGCGAGAACCAGACCGTGCTGCCGAGCGGCTACACCCTCAGCCCCGAGGCGTTCCAGTCCCTCGGCGCCATGCTCGGCATCAGCGACGGAAGCCACCAGCTGCACTACCTCCTGGAGAACGCCTTCGCCCGTACGGCACACGGCCCCGCCCTCTCGGACACCTTCCAAGAGGTCGCGCAGACAGCCCTCTCGTACGCCGGACACCCCCTCTACGCCCTCCTGCACGAGGCGGCCTACGCCCAGGACGC
The DNA here is from genome assembly GCF_056836825.1 of Streptomyces sp. TRD_SC_5. Classification (NCBI taxonomy): domain Bacteria; kingdom Bacillati; phylum Actinomycetota; class Actinomycetes; order Kitasatosporales; family Streptomycetaceae; genus Streptomyces; species Streptomyces sp. TRD_SC_5. Next base: position 6,767,196 of record NZ_JBWZZS010000001.1, read on the forward strand.
GCGGCCCACCGCCTGGGCGGCGGAGCGGGTGCGCGCCGGATTCCCCCAGTTCGACGCCGGGAAGGCGCTCGCGGGCGAAGGGCCCGTGCTCTTCACGGGCGAGACCGTCCACCCCTGGCACTTCGACTGCGACCCGGCCCTGCGTCCGCTCCGCGAGTGCGCCCAGCTGCTCGCCGAACGGACCGACTGGCCCCCGCTGTACGACGCGGAACGCCTCGCGGCCAATGAGGTCCCGGTGGCCGCCGCCGTCTACCACGACGACCTGTACGTCGACACGGAGCACGCGCTGCGGACGGCCGGGACCATCAAGGGTCTGCGCACCTGGGTCACCGACGAGTTCGATCACGACGGTCTGCGGGCGGGCGGCCCGCGCGTACTGGACCGGCTACTCGCTCTGACGCGCGGCGACATCTAGCGCGGCGAACCCCGCGTGGAACGCCGGAACGCGTCACGCTGAACCGGAACGGATGATTCGCCGCTTATTCTGCGCGCATGACGACCGAGCCGACACAGCAGCCCCAGCAGCTTCAGCCGATGCCTTCCGACTGGCAGCGCGCCCTCGCCGTGGTGGCGCACCCGGACGATCTCGAGTACGGGTGCGCCGGAGCCGTCGCGGGATGGACCGACGGCGGCCGCGAAGTGGCCTATCTGCTCGCCACACGCGGCGAGGCGGGCATCGACACCCTGGAGCCGGACAAGTGCGGCCCGCTGCGCGAGCAGGAGCAGCGGGCGAGCGCGGCGGTCGTCGGTGTCACGACGGTCGAGTTCCTGGACTACAAGGACGGCGTGATCGAGTACGGGACCGGTCTGCGCCGGGACATCGCCGCAGCCATCCGCAAGCACCGCCCGGAGCTCGTCATCACCCTCAACCACCGTGACACCTGGGGCGGCGTCGCCTGGAACACGCCCGACCACCGGGCGGTGGGCCGTGCCACCCTGGACGCGGCGGGCGACGCCGGGAACCGGTGGATCTTCCCCGAGCTGACCGAACAGGGACTCGCCCCCTGGGACGGGGTGCGCTGGGTCGCCGTGGCGGGCTCCATGACGCCCACCCATGCCGTGGACGCGACGCCCGGCCTGGAGCGGTCCGTACTGTCGCTGCTCGAACACCGTGCGTACATCGAGGCCTTGACGGACGAGGACCCCGAGACGTACTGCCGCACGTTCCTCACCGGGAACGCACAGCGAGCGGCGGAGCGCTTCGGCGGAAAGCCCGCTGTCACCTTCGAGGTCTTCAGCCGCTGAGGTCAGGTTTCGCAGAGCATGCCGGCGCGGAGCTTGGTCAGGGTGCGCGTCAGGAGGCGGGAGACGTGCATCTGCGAGATGCCCAGCTCCGCTCCGATCTCCGACTGCGTCAGCTCCTGGCCGAAGCGCATCTCGATGATGTGCCGTTCCCGGTCGTCGAGCTCGCCCAGCAGCGGTGCCAGGGCGTGCAGGTCCTCGACGGTCTCCATGGCGGGGTCGCTCTCACCCAGTACGTCGGCGAAAGTGCGCGCCGCGTTGGCGCGGCCGTCGTCGCCGGGGTCGTTGGGCATGTCCAGGGAGCCGGCGGTGTAGCCGTTGGAGGCCACCAGACCTTCCACGACCTCGTCCTCGGTGAGCTTCAGGTGCCCGGCGAGCTCCTTGACCGTCGGGTCCCGGTCCTGCGCGGCCGCGAGCTCCTCCCTGGCCCTGGCGAGTTCGACCCGCAGTTCCTGCAGCCGCCGGGGTACGTGGACGGCCCAGGTCGTGTCACGGAAGAAGCGCTTGATCTCCCCGACGATGTACGGCACGGCAAAGGTGGCGAACTCCACCTCACGGGACAGATCGAAGCGGTCGATGGCCTTGATCAGCCCGATGGTGCCGACCTGGACGATGTCCTCCATGTCCCCGCCACCACGGTTGCGGAAGCGCCCGGCGGCGAACCGTACCAGCGAGAGGTTCATCTCAATAAGGGTGTTACGGGCGTACTGGTGCTCCGGCGTGCCCTCTTCGAGAACATGAAGCTGGTCGAAGAACGCCTTCGACAGACTGCGGGCGTCCTTAGGGGCCACCTTGCCCGCGTCCTCGATCCACGGCAGCTCACTCGTGCCGGGGAGGGTCGCGGTCCGCGTGCCCGCCGCGGTCTGCGTCCGCGGAACTTCCGAAGTCTGCAATGGCGTTGTCGTCATGTTCCCGCCTCTCTCCTGATAGCTTCCGTTCCCTCCGCCTGCCCCGGCATCCTCCTTGTATGTCTCCCGCCGCCGAATGGCGGACGGGAGGGCGCGATGCATACGGCTATCCGGCCGAAAGTTGACTGGGCGTGGCCGACTTGCGGAACGTCTTGAAATAGACGTGCGCGCCATTGACAGCCTGTCAGGCCCCTGGAGGATTCTGTGGCGTTGTGATGCGCGACTGCCCACAGTTTTCGCCGGGACCCCTGGAGGACGTGTGACGCTCCGCCTGCGCCCGCTCGCCATGCTCGCCTGCGCTTCCGCTCTAGCCCTTGTTCTCGGTGTTCCGGCCGTCGGGGCGGCCGCCGATCCTCCGGGCGGCAGCGGCCGGAATTCCGCCGCCTCCGTCATCACCCCGACGCCGCAGGACCTGCGTCCGCGCGACGACCGCGTCACCGTCACCTCGAGGGTGACTCTCGTCGCGGGCGCCAAGGCCGACGCCGCCGCCCTGAAGGTGGCTCACCAGGCACTCCTCGACGCGGGGGCGCACCAGGTCGTACGCGGCGAACGCCCCGTCACGAGCCGGCTGACGGTCTACGTCGGCGGCCCTGGTGAAACCCCGCAGACCGCCGGGGCGCTCACGGCCCTCGGCATCGAGGGCCCCGGCCAACTTCCTCCCGAGGGGTATGTCCTGGGCATCGGGGAGCGCAGTATCGCGCTCTCCGGCAAGGACACGGCCGGTACGTACTACGCCGCCCAGTCGCTGCGCCAGCTGCTGCCCGAGCGCAAGGGACCCGGCGCGAAGGTCGAGGGAGCCGAGATCCGGGACTGGCCCACCACCACGATCCGTGGCGTCATCGAGGGCTTCTACGGCATCCCGTGGACCCATGCGGCCCGCCTCGACCAGCTGGACTTCTACGGCGAGCACAAGATGAACATCTACGTCTACTCGCCCAAGGACGATCCCTACCTGCGGGAGAGGTGGCGGGAGCCGTACCCCGCCGCCCAGCTCGCGAAGATGAAGGAGCTCGTCGACCGGGCCCGCGCCCGGCACGTGGAGTTCACGTACGCGCTGTCGCCGGGACTGAGCGTCTGCTACAGCTCCGAGGCCGACATCAAGGCACTGACCGACAAGTTCAAGACGGTCTGGGAGCTCGGCATCCGCACGTACGCCGTACCGCTCGACGACATCAGTTACACCAAGTGGAACTGCCAGGCCGACCAGGACAAGTGGGGGACGGGGGCAGCCGCCGCCGGCGCCGCCCAGGCGTACCTCCTCAACCGGGTCAACCGGGACTTCATCGCCACCCACCCGGGCGCCGCGCCGCTCCAGATGGTGCCGACGGAGTACTACAACGTCACCCCCTCCCCGTACAAGAAGGCGCTCGCCGAGCAGCTCGACGAGGACGTGGTGGTCGAGTGGACCGGTGTCGGCGTGATCGCGCCGGTGATAACGGTCGCGCAGGCGAAGGCCGCGCGTGAGGTCTTCGCGCACCCGATCCTGCTCTGGGACAACTATCCGGTGAACGACTACGTCACCAACCGGTTGCTGCTCGGTCCGTACAACGGCCGGCAGAAGGGGATGCCGGCCGAGCTCGGCTCCGGCATCACCGCCAACCCGATGAACCAGGCGTACGCCTCGAAGATCCCCCTGATGACGGTCGCCGACTACATGTGGAACGACGGGGCCTACGATCCGGTCAGGTCGTGGCGGACGGCGATCTCCGAGTACGCGGGCGGCGACGCGAAGACCGAGAAGGCGCTGCGGATCTTCTCCGACGTCAACTACAGCTCCCGCATCAACGCCCAGCAGGCACCCGCCCTCGCCGCCGACATCGCGCGGTTCTGGGACTCCGGGAACGTGACCGCGCTGGACAGCGCGCTGGGCGGCCTGCAGAAGTCACCGGACGTACTGCGCGAGCGTCTCGCCGAGCAGGAGTTCATCGAGGACAGCGAGCCGTGGCTCGACTCCGCCGAGGCGTGGGGCGTCGCGACGCGCGCGGCCCTGCGGCTGGTCGACCTGGCGCGCGACGGGGACGGCGCCGAGGCCTGGGAGCAGCGGCAGCGGCTGCCCGGGCTTGTCGCCGCGGCGAAGTCCTTCACGTACACGGACCTCGACGGGCGCAAGATCCCGGTCGTCGTGGGGGACGGTGTGCTCGACAAATTCACCGAGGACGCGGCCGCCGAGCACGACCGGCTGCTCGGTGTCTCCGGCGCCGTCAAGGGCCTCACCAATCTGCCCACGTACCAGGGCAACGCGATCGCGCGGATGCTCGACGGTGACGACAGCACGTTCTTCTGGAGCAGCCGTGCCACCGCCGCCGGAGACCATGTGACGGTCGACCTGCGCAAGGAACGCGAGATCGGCCGCATCTCGCTCGCCATGGGCAAGCCGGGCAGCGTGAACGACTACATGCGTGAGGGAGTACTGGAGTACTCGTCGGACGGCTCTTCCTGGGAACAGCTCGCGACGTTCTCCGGAAAGGCGGTTGTGACGGCGACTGCCCCGGCGGGAACGGAGGCCCGGTACGTGCGGGCCCGGGCCACCGCACGGCAGACGAACTGGCTCGTCGTGAGGGAGTTCTCTGTCGAGACCAAGGACGCGTCGGTGACCGGCGGACCGCCGGCGGCGGCGGGCAGCAGCCTGCGGGCGGCGGCCGACGGGGACGTGACGAGCGTCTACCGCGCGGCACGCGCACCCGAGCCGGGCGAGGCGCTCCAGGTCGACCTCGGCGGCGAGCGCGACGTGCCGTCCGTGACCGTTCTCCAGCCGAAGGGCAGCTCCGCACAGGCCGCCGTGCAGGTACGCACGGCGGACGGCGAGTGGAGCACGGTCGGCGGGCTCGAGGGCGGCTACGGGGAGTTCACGGTGGGTGGTGAACCGGTCTCGGCCGTACGGCTGCTCTGGAGCGAGGGCGGGAGTACGCCGCAGATCGCGGAGGTGGTCGTGCGGTAGCGGGTGCGGACACGACGCGTGCGCGGCCCCCGGGCGATCGGTCCGGGGGCCGCGCCGTGTCCTGCCCCGCCGGCTGTGACCGCCGCCACCTGACATCGCTTTTGCGCCCCCTTTACTATTGGGGGACGGGGCGTCCGCCCCGCCCGGTCCACATTGATCCAAGAAGGAGCTGCAGTCCCGCAATGGGTGAGCCTCCCAGTACGAGCCGTGCCATTCCCGTCCCGTCGAACCGTGGGGCGGAGGTGGCACGGTGACCGAAGTTCTCCTTCTGCTCCTCGCTCTCGCACTCACTCTCGCGTGCGCGTTGTTCGTCGCGGCCGAGTTCTCGCTGACCACGATCGAGCGCGGCGAGCTCGAGCGGGCCGCGCAGGCCGGTGAACGGGGCGCCGCCGGCGCCCTGAAGGCCGCCAAGCGCCTTACCTTCCAGCTCTCGGGCGCCCAGCTGGGCATCACCGTGACCTCACTGGTCATCGGCATGCTCGCCGAGCCGTCCCTGGCCGTGCTGCTGCGCGGCCCTCTGGAAGCCGCCGGGCTGCCGGCGGGGGCGGTGTCCACCGTCGCGACGTTCCTCGGAGTCGCCGTGTCGACCGTCGTGCTGATGGTGGTCGGCGAGCTCGTCCCCAAGAACTGGGCGATCTCCAGCCCGCTGGCCGTCGCCAAGGTCGTGGCCGGACCGCAGCGCGCGTTCACCGCCGCCTTCGGACCACTGATCCGCCACCTCAACAGCATGGCGAACCGCACGGTGCGCCGTTTCGGCCTGGAACCGGCCGAGGAACTGGCGTCCGCCCGTACGCCGCAGGAGCTGGTCGCGCTGGCGCAGCACTCCGCGCGCGAGGGCGCGATCGAGCAGGACTCCGCCGAACTGTTCGTCCGTACGCTGCACCTGGGCGAGCTGACCGCCGAGAACGTCATGACGCCGCGCGTGGACGTCCAGGCACTGGAGGCCCGGGCCACCGCCGCCGACGCCGCGAACCTCACGCTGGCCACGGGCCTGTCCCGGTTCCCCGTCTACCGCGACACCCTGGACGAGGTGATCGGCACCGTCCACATCCGCGACGTACTCGCGCTCGACGAGTCGAAGCGGAACCGGACGGCGATCACCGAGCTGGCCACCGAGCCTCTGCTCGTACCCACTTCCCTCCCTGTCGACCGGATGCTTCAGCAGCTGCGCCGCACCCGCACCATGGCTGTGGTGATCGACGAATACGGCGGCACGGCGGGAGTGGCCACGGTCGAGGACGTCGTGGAAGAAGTCGTCGGTGAGGTACGCGACGAGCACGATCCGCACGAGCGCCCCGGCCTCGCTGCCGGCGCCCCCTCGGCGGACGGCTCCGCGGTGTGGGAAGCGGACGGCAGCGTCCGTCTGGACCAGCTCCAGGAGATCGGTTTCAGCGCCCCCGAGGGCCCGTACGAGACACTCGCCGGGCTCATCGCGACGCGCCTGGAGCGCATCCCGGCGCCGGCCGACCGGCTCGACGTCGACGACTGGAAGATCGCTGTCCTGGATGTGGAACACCACCGGGCGGACCGGGTACTGATCACGGCACCCGCGCGGGCGTCTGTGCCTGCGTCCGGGTCCGCGTCTGAGCCTGTGTCCGCGCCCGTTTCCGCAGCGAAGATCACGGAGGAAGTCCGATGACCGCCCTCCAGCTCGCCATCGGCGCGCTCACCCTCCTCACCAACGCGTTCTTCGTCGGCGCCGAGTTCGCTCTCATCTCCGTACGGCGCAGTCAGATCGAACCGCAGGCCATCAAGGGCAGCCGCCGCGCCAAGAGCACCCTCTGGGGCCTGGAGCACCTGTCCGCGGTGATGGCGACCGCCCAGCTCGGCATCACCATCTCCTCGCTCGTCCTGGGTGCCGTCGCCGAACCGGCCATCGCCCACCTGCTGGAACCCCCGTTCCAGGCCATCGGCGTACCGGAAGGGCTGATCCACCCGATCGCGTTCGTGATCGCACTGACGCTGGCGACGTACCTGCACATGCTCATCGGCGAGATGATTCCGAAGAACGTCGCACTCGCCGCTCCCGCGCCGACCGCGCTGGCGCTGGCCCCGGCGCTGGTGGCCCTGACCCGCGCGCTGCGGCCGGTCATTTTCGGCATCAACGCGTTCGCCAACGTGCTGCTGCGGCTGCTCGGGGTCGAGCCGAAGAACGAGGTGACGTCCGTCTTCACCGACGACGAGCTCGTCCGCCTCGTCAAGGACTCCAGCGAGGCCGGCCTGCTGGCGCCGGCCGACGGCGAGCGCTTGCGTGACGCCCTGGAGCTGGGCCGCCGGCCGGTGGGTGAGGTGATGGTGCCGCTCAGCAGGATCGTCACCGTCGATCACACCACGACCCCGCAGCAGCTGGAGCGGGCGGCGGCGACGTGGGGATTCTCCCGGCTGCCGGTCACCGGTCCGGGCGACGAGGTGCTGGGCTACCTGCACATCAAGGACGCTCTCGGTGTCGTCGAGCGAACCCGTCCGTTCCCGCGTGCCGCGCTGCACCCGGTGATCCGGGTCGAGATCGACACGCCGCTCGACGACACGATGACCGCCATGCGCGCGGCGGGCACGCACCTGGCCGCTGTCACCGGCGACAAGGGCACTGTCATCGGCTTCGTCACCATGGAGGACGTACTGGAAGAGCTCGTCGGTCCGGCGGCGGCGGGCGGGTCGGTCCCGGTCTGAGTCGTCCGCAGGTTTGACAAGCGGCCTTGCTGATCCTGCAATGTCCTCATGGATGAAGAGCAGGATTTCGACGGAGTGCTGAACGGCGTGGGCCCGCGCCTGCGCAAAGTGCGCAAGGAGCGCGGAGCCACGCTCGCCGCCCTCTCGGAAGCGACCGGGATCTCGGTGAGCACCTTGTCGCGGCTGGAGTCCGGCGGCCGCAAGCCGAGCCTGGAGCTGCTGCTGCCCATCGCCCGCGCCCACCAGGTGCCGCTCGACGAACTGGTGGGCGCGCCCCCGGTCGACGACCCGCGGGTGCGGACGAAGTCGATCGAACGGGGCGGGCACACCTATCTCCCGCTGACTCGTCAGCCCGGCGGCCTCCAGGCCTTCAAAGTGATCTACCGGCGGACGGGCGAGGAACCCGAGCCACGCACGCACGAGGGCTATGAGTGGCTGTACGTCCTGTCGGGCAGGCTGCGGGTGATGCTCGGCCCGCACGATCTTGAGGTCGGGCCCGGTGAGGCGGTGGAGTTCGACACGCGCGTGCCGCACTGGTTCGGCCCGGCTGGGGACGGACCCGTGGAGATCCTCAGCCTCTTCGGGCCGCAGGGGGAGCGGATGCACGTACGGGCCAGGCCGAAGTCCGGCCGATGAGGCCGAGACTGTGAGGCCGAGACTGTTCCCATCAGGGCAAGCGACCGCTTAGTATGCGCGGGCGTGGTACTGCCTACGGTGTTGTGGAGGATCTCGGATGCAGGCATGGCGAGTGCACGAGAACGGCGAGCCCGGCGAGGTGATGCGGCTCGACGACGTCGAGAAGCCCACGCCGGGAGAAGGGCAGCTTCTGCTGAAGGTGCGCGCCGCGAACATCAACTTCCCCGACGCCCTGCTCTGCCGCGGCCAGTACCAGGTGCGGCCGCCCCTGCCCTTCACCCCGGGTGTCGAGGTCTGCGGCGAGACCGAGGACGGCCGCCGCGTGATCGCCAACCCGGCGCTGCCGCACGGCGGTTTCGCCCAGTACGTCGTCGTGGACGCGGCCACGGTGCTGCCCGCACCCGACTCGCTGGACGACGCCGAGGCGGCCGCCCTGCACATCGGTTACCAGACCGGCTGGTTCGGCCTCCACCGCCGGGCGCGCATCCAGGCGGGGGAGACCTTGCTGGTGCACGCGGCGGCGGGCGGCGTCGGCAGCGCCGCCGTACAGCTCGGCAAGGCGGCGGGCGCCACCGTCATCGGCGTCGTCGGCGGTCCGGAGAAGGCGCGTATCGCCCGGGAACTCGGCTGCGACCTGGTCATCGACCGGCGCACCGAGGACATCGTCGCCAAGGTAAAGGAAGCCACCGGCGGACGGGGCGCGGACGTCGTGTACGACCCGGTGGGCGGTGACGCGTACGCCAAGTCGGTCAAGTGCGTCGCCTTCGAGGGGCGCATCGTCGTCGTCGGCTTCGCCAGCGGCACGATCCCCTCGCCGGGACTCAACCACGCCCTGGTGAAGAACTACTCGATCGTCGGCCTGCACTGGGGCCTCTACAACACCATGGACCCGGCCGCGATCCTCGCCTGCCACGAGGAGCTGACCCGGCTGGCCGCCGAGGGCGCCATCAAGCCCCTGGTCAGCGAGCGCGTATCCATGAAGGACGCGGCGGACGCCGTCCAGCGCGTCGCCGACGGCACGACCACCGGACGCGTGGTCGTCGTACCGGAGGGGATGGCCCGATGACGGACGCCGCGGAAGTACGAAACCTCACCCTGGAGTTGCTCGCCGCTCATCCGCCGGCCACCACGGACCGTACGGACTTCCTCAAGGCACGCTTCGACGCCGGACTCGCCTGGGTGCACTACCCGGTGGGTCTCGGCGGCCTCGGTCTCTCCCGCTCGCTGCAGCGGCTCGTCGACGCGGAGCTGGAGGCGGCAGGCGCGCCCGACAACGACCCGCGGCGCATCGGAATCGGCCTCGGCATGGCCGCGCCGACCATCCTGCGGTTCGGTACGGACGAGCAGAAGCAGAGCCTGCTGCGGCCCCTGTGGGTCGGCGAGGAGGTGTGGTGCCAGCTGTTCAGCGAGCCGGGCGCGGGCTCGGACCTCGCGGCGCTCGGCACGCGCGCGGTGCGCGACGGTGACGAGTGGGTCGTCGACGGGCAGAAGGTGTGGACCTCCAGCGCCCATGTGGCGCGCTGGGCGATCCTCATCGCCCGTACGGACCCGGACCTGCCCAAGCACCAGGGCATCACGTACTTCGTGTGCGACATGACCGACCCCGGGGTCGAGGTCAGGCCGCTGCGCCAGATCACCGGCGAGGCGGAGTTCAACGAGGTCTTCCTCACCGGCGTACGCATCCCCGACAGCCGGCGCCTCGGCGCCGTCGGTGAGGGCTGGAAGGTCGCGCAGACCACGCTCATGAACGAGCGCGTCTCGATCGGCGGCTCCCGCATCCCGCGCGAGGGCGGCATGATCGGCCCGGTCGCCAAGACCTGGCGGGAACGCCCCGAACTGCGCACCCACGACCTGCACCAGCGCCTGCTCGGCCTCTGGGTCGAGGCCGAGGTCGCCCGCCTCGCCGGTGAGCGGCTGCGCCAGCAGCTCGTGGCGGGCCAGCCGGGCCCCGAGGGCTCGGGCATGAAGCTGGCCTTCGCGCGCCTCAATCAGGAGATCAGCGGCCTGGAGGTGGAACTGCGCGGCGAGGAAGGGCTGTTGTACGACGACTGGACCATGCGCCGTCCCGAGCTGGTCGATTTCACCGGACGCGACGCCGGCTACCGCTATCTGCGCTCCAAGGGCAACAGCATCGAGGGCGGTACGAGCGAGGTGCTGCTCAACATCGTCGCGGAACGCGTTCTCGGACTGCCGTCCGAGCCGCGCAGCGACAAGGACATCGCCTGGAAGGACCTCTCCCGATGACAGCACAGACTGCTCAGCCTGATCTGCTGTACTCCGAGGCCGAGGACGACCTCCGCGCGGCCGTACGCTCCCTCCTCGCCGACCGCTGCGACGCCGCGGCCGTCCTCACCCGCGCGGAGTCGGACACCCCGTACGACCCGCGCCTGTGGGCCTCGCTGGCCACCGACATGGGCCTCGCGGGGCTCCTCGTGCCCGAGAAGCTCGGAGGCCAGGGCGCCACGCACCGCGAGGCCGCGGTGGTACTGGAGGAGCTGGGACGCAGCGTCGCCCCGGCCCCGTACCTCACCGGAGCGGTCGTCGCAGCCGAGACGCTGCTGGCGTGCGACATCGAAAACGCCGAAAACGCCGAAAACGCCGAGAACGACGAGAACGCAGCGGTCGCGGAACTCCTCGGCGCGCTCGCTGGCGGCCGTACGGTCGTGGTGCTCGCCGTTCCGTTTTCCGCCGCTCCCTCGGCCGAACTGGCCGGCGCGGTACGGGCGTACGGCGGCTCTCTGGGCGGACGTATCACAGGGGTCGCGGACGCGGCCGCCGCCAAGGTCCTGCTCGTACCGGCCGATGACGGTCTGTACGCCGTCGAGACGGGGGCGCCCGGCGTCACCGTCGAGTCGCTGACGCCGCTCGACCTGACCCGGCCGCTCGCCACGGTCACCCTCGACGGCGCCCGCGGCCGCAGGCTCGCCGGGTCGGCTGCCGCTCCCGTACGGCGCGGGCTGCTCGCCGGGGCCGGGCTGCTCGCCTCCGAGCAGCTGGGGCTCGCCGAGTGGTGTCTGGAGGAGGTCGTCCGCTACACGCGCGACCGCAAGCAGTTCAACCGCCCGGTCGGTTCCTTCCAGGCGCTCAAGCACCGTATGGCGCAGCTGTGGCTGGAGGTCGTCTCGGCGCGGGCCGTCGCCCGTAACGCAGCGGACGCCCTGGCCACCGGCAGCCCGGACGCGCCCCTCGCGGTGGCGGTGGCGCAGGCGTACTGCTCGCGGGTCGCGGTGCACGCGGCCGAGGAGTGCGTGCAGCTGCACGGCGGCATCGGGATGACCTGGGAGCACCCGGCGCATCTGTACCTCAAGCGTGCCAAGGCCGACTCGATCGCACTCGGCGCACCCGGCAGGCACACGGAGGCGGTGGCCGAGCTTGTCGGCCTGCCCGCGCCCGAGTAGCGCGGGGGACCGGGCCCGGTAAGGGTCAGTGGATCACGCACCCCTTTACATGCGGTTTAATTGCGACCAGTTCGCAATAACTGTTGATCTTGTTTAGGGGTGTGGAGAGCCATGCTGTCCCGATCGATACGTGGGGCGGCCGCCGCGATGCTGGCCGGAACACTGGCCATCACAGCGGCGGCCTGCTCGAAGCCGGGCGAGAGCGGCGCCGCCGGAAGCGGGTCCGGAGATTCCGCGGTCGTCGGTATCGCGTACGAGCCCGAGACGCTCAGCCCGCTCCTGGGCTACGGCAAGGACGGCAACTCCAAGATCTTCGACGGGCTGCTCACCTTCGACGACGAGATGAAGCTCCGGCCCGCGCTCGCCGCCGAACTGCCCGAAGTCGCGGACGACGGCAAGACGTACACGTACACCCTTCGTGACGGCGTGAAGTTCAGCGACGGCAAGCCCTTCACGTCCAAGGACGTGGTCTTCACCTACAAGACCATCCTCGACAAGAAGACCAACAACGCCTCCAAGACGGAGCTCGACGCGGTCAAGGACGTCAGGGCCGAGGGAGACCACAAGGTCGTCTTCACGCTCAAGTACCCGTACGCGCCCTTCGCCGAGCGCACCGTGCTTCCGATCGCTCCCGAGCACGTCGCGGGCAAGCAGGACGTCAACAGCGGCTCCTTCACGACGAAGCCGGTCGGCACCGGACCGTACATCCTCACCGGCTGGTCCAAGGGAGAGAAGCTCAGCTTCAAGGCGAACCCCGGTTACTGGGGCGGCGAGCCGAAGGTGAAGAAGTTCACCATGGCGATCATCAAGGACGACGACGTGCGCGCCACGCGACTGCGCACCGGTGACCTCGACGGCGCCATCCTGCCGCCCAACCTCGCCAAGACCTTCAAGGACGACAGCGGTCGTACCACGCATGCCGCCAGGTCCTTCGACTACCGCACCGTGACCCTGCCGACGCACAACAAGGTCGCTGGCGACACGGACGTGCGGCGGGCCCTCGACATCGCCGTCGACCGCGAAGCCATGGTCGACAAGATCCTCGAAGGCGCCGGCAAGCCGGCCTACGGGCCCGTCCCGACGGACAGCCCCTGGTTCGCCAAGGGCACCGAGCGCACACATGATCCGGCCAAGGCGAAGAAGATCCTCGACGAGGCGGGCTGGAAGCCAGGCGCCGACGGCATCCGCGTCAAGGACGGCGTACGCGCCCAGTTCCCGCTCTGGTACCTGTCCGGAGACAAGCTCCGCCAGGACCACGCCCTCGCCTACGCGTCCGACGCGAAGAAGGCCGGCATCGACATCAAGACCCAGGCCGGCACCTGGGAGGTCATCATGCCGCGCATGAAGCACGACGCCGTGCTCGCTGGCGGCGGCTCGCCCGGCGACCCCGACTTCGACCAGTACACGCTGCTCCAGTCGTCCCTCGCGGGTGACGCCTTCAACAACATGGCCTGGTACGACAACCCGGCCGTCGACAAGGCGCTCAGGGAAGGCCGCGAGAGCGGCGAGACGGCCGACCGCAGGGCCGCGTACGACACCGTCCAGCGCGAGCTCGCGAAGAACCCCGGCTACACCTTCCTCACCCACATCGACCACCTGTACGTCGTCGACGACAAGTGGTCCGGGCTGACGACGCAGACCGAGCCGCACGACCACGGCCTGGCCTCCGGACCGTGGTGGAACGTCGAGGACTGGACGCCGAAGAAGTGACACACCCCCACCCGAGCCGGAGGCTTCCCTGGGGGCCGATGGCGAGGATGGCGGGGCGGCGGACCCTGTTCGCCGTCCCCGTCCTGCTGGTGGTGACCTTCGGCGTGTTCGCCGTCGCCGCCGCCTCGCCCTTCGACCCCGTCAAGGCCTACGCGGGCACCGCGGGCCTCACCGCCTCGCAGGAGGACCTGGACCAGCTGCGGGCCAACCTCGGCGTCGACCAGCCGCTCGTCGAGCGCTGGTGGCACTGGCTGACCTCGGCCGCCACCGGTAACCTCGGCGACTCCAGCGTGATGCGCCAGCCCGTCACCGACGTCATCACCGAACGCCTCGGCTGGTCCGTGCTGCTCGCCGTCACCGCGTTCCTCGTCGCGATCCTGCTCGGTACGTCGCTGGGCGTACTGGCCGCGCGCAGGCAGGGCGGCTGGCTGGACCGCGCGGTCAGCTCGGCGGCGTACACCCTGGAAGCGGCGCCCGCCTTCTGGCTCGGCCTGCTCGCCATGTGGTTGTTCGCGCTCGAGCTGGGCGTGCTGCCGGCGGGCGGTCTGACCGACACCGACAGCGATGTGGTGACGTTCGGGCAGGTCGCCACGCACCTGGTGCTGCCGGCGGCCGTTCTCGGTGTTTCGCAGCTTCCCTGGTTCTTCCTCTACGTGCGCCAGGGTGTCGCCGACGCGCTGGAGGAGGACCCGGTACGCGGCGCACGCGCGCGTGGGCTGAACGAACGCACCGTACTGCTCGGACACGCGCTGCGCTCAGGGATGCTGCCGACGCTCACGCTCGTCGGCTCGCGCGTGCCCGAACTCATCACCGGCGCGCTGCTCGTCGAGACGGTCTTCAGCTGGCCGGGCATCGCGGCGGCGACGGTACAGGCGGCGACATCGGTGGACTTCCCGCTGCTGGCGGCGCTGACGGTGCTCGCCACGGCGGCGGTCCTTGCCGGGAACCTCCTCTCCGACCTGCTGTACGGACTCGCGGACCCGAGGGTGGGCTTCGATGGCTGAACTCGCATCTGAACGCGCTACCGCGCCCCTCGTGTGGCGCTCGCACGGGCGTACCCGCCGCTCGACGCGCACGGTCCGCGTCCGCACCTCGGCGGTGATCGTGGTGGCGGTAGTGCTCGCGGTACTCGTCGTACCGCCGCTCGCCAACCTCGACCAGCAGGCCATCGATTTGTCGATGAAGCTTCAGCCGCCCTCCCTGGCCCACCCCTTCGGGACGGACGACGTCGGCCGCGACCTGCTGCTGCGCTGCGTGTACGGACTGCGCGTCTCCCTCCTGGTCGGGCTGGTCGCCGCGCTCGTCGCGACGTTCATCGGTACGGCGGTGGGGGCGGCGGCAGCGGCGTTCGGCGGCTGGACGGACCGCGTGGTGATGCGGCTCGTGGACACCTTCTCGTCCGTCCCGCACCTTCTGCTCGGCATCTTCATCGTCGCGATGTTCCGGCCGGGAGTGTGGCCGGTGATCGTGTCGGTGGCGCTGACGCACTGGCTGTCCACGGCCCGTATCGTCCGTTCCGAGGTGCTGTCTCTGCGTTCGCGCCCGTACATCGACGCGGCGGTCTCGGGCGGGGCGTCGCGGTGGCGGGTCGCCGTACGGCACCTGCTTCCGGGGGTGCTCCCGCAGGCGGGGCTCGCGGCCGTACTGATGGTCCCGCACGCGATGTGGCACGAGTCGGCGCTCTCCTTCCTGGGCCTCGGCCTGCCGACACACCAGGCGAGCCTGGGCAACCTGGTCCAGTCGGCGCGCAGTTCCCTGCTGGCCGGTGACTGGTGGCCGACGCTCTTCCCCGGCCTCCTCCTGATCATCCCGACCCTCGCCATCGCGGGCCTGGCCGGCTCCTGGCGGGAGCGGATCAACCCCCGCCGCCGATCGGAGCTGATGCTGTGACGACGCACCAGAACGCCAACCGTGCGCGAACGGCTGCGGCAGCCTCGTCGGCACCGCACGCGAACGCCTCGCCCACTGACCGCACACCGGAACGCGCCGCCGACCGGCACGTCGCAGGAACGGCTTCGAAGCGTTCCCGTGAAGCGCCTGGAGCTGTTCCTGGGAACGTTCATTACGCGGCCGGTCCCGTAGCGGACACCCACACGACGAGCGATACCGTCGCGGGCCGTACGTCGGAGCCGTCCGCCGGCCCGCGCGGTGCCACGGCCACGGGCCTTCCCGCGTCGTGGAACAGGACGCCCCTGTTGTCCGTGCGGGGGCTCTCTGTGCGGTTCCGGATGCGCGGGGGGCAGCACATCGCCGCCGTTGCCGACGCCGGTTTCGACCTGGCGCGGGGGGAGTGCCTCGCACTCGTCGGCGAGAGCGGGTGCGGCAAGTCCGTGCTCGCTTCCGCGTTGCTCGGGCTGCTGCCCGGCAACGCCCAGACCGCGGGTTACGCGCGCCTTGGAGACGTCGACCTGCTCACCGCCGACGAACGCACCCTGGCGCGCACGGTACGGGGCCGTCGTATCGGACTCGTACCGCAGAGTCCCGCCGCGCACCTCACGCCCGTACGGACCGTCGGAGCGCAACTCGAAGAGACGCTGCGCGAGCTGACCGGTACACGAAAGCGCGAGATGCGCGAAGCGGCCCGCGCGGCGGCCGAGCGGGCCGCGTTCCCCGTCGACCATCTCGACCGCTACCCGCACGAGCTGTCCGGCGGACTCGCCCAGCGCGCCGCGACCGCGCTGGCCCTCGTCGGCGACGCGCCCCTGCTGCTCGCGGACGAGCCGACCACCGGCCTCGACCGCGACCTCGTCGACCGCACCGTGGACGAGCTGCGCCAGCACGTCGACGAGGGTCACGCCTTGCTGATGATCACCCACGACCTCGCGGCCGCCCAGCGCATCGCCGACCGCGTGGCGGTCATGTACGCCGGACGGATCGTCGAACTCGCCGATGCGCCGGCCTTCTTCGGAACGCCCGGGCCCCGGCACCCGTACGCAAGAGGCTTGCTGGACGCCCTTCCCGAGCGCGCTTTCACGCCCATCCCCGGCATGCCGCCCGAGCTCGGGGACCTGCCCCCGGGGTGCGCCTTCGCCGCCCGCTGTACGTACGCCACCGACGCGTGCGCCGTACAGCCGGACTTCGCGGACGGCGTCGCCTGCCACCACCCGCCCGCCGAGGAGCGTGCCCGTGCTTGAACTCGACGCGATCACCGCTGGTTACGAGCGCGGTAAGCCGGTCGTACGGGACGCACACCTCACCGTCGCACCCGGCGAAGCGGTCGGCCTGCTCGGGCCGAGCGGCTGCGGCAAGTCGACGCTGGCCAGGGTCGCCGCCCTGCTGCACCGCCCCGACGCCGGCACCGTCACCCTCGACGGCAGCCCCGTCACCGGCTGGCGCCACCGCGCCCCGCGCGAACAGCGCACAGCCATCGGCGTGGTCTTCCAGCAGCCCCGGCTGTCCGCCGACCCCCGCCTGCGCCTGCGCGACCTGATCGCCGAACCGCTGCGCGCCACCGGCCGGCGCAACGAAGTGGCCGCCACCGTGAGCGAGCTGTCCCGGACCGTGGGACTCGGCGACGATCTCCTCGGCCGACGCCCGCACGAGGTGAGCGACGGTCAGCTGCAACGTGCCTGCCTGGCCCGCGCCCTGGTGCTGCGGCCGCGCTGGCTTGTGTGCGACGAGATGACCGCGATGCTGGACGCGTCGACGACCGCGGCTCTGGTCGCGGTGGTCGAGGAGTACCGGCGCGAACGCGGTGCGGGCCTGCTGGCCGTCGGCCACGACCGCGTCCTCCTGGAGCGCTGGTGCGACCGTACGGTCCGCTGGGAGGACGTCGCCGCGGCCTGAGACGCCGGGGCGGACAGGGGTGCCTTTCAGCCGCGCGCGACGAATCTGTGTCCCCGGTATGTGCGTGCACTGACGGGCTGTCGGCGCGCCTGAACCGCTGGCGACGGATGGCCGAACTCTTGTCGGGGCCCTGCCCATTGACGCGGTAAGGAGCGGATACTCGCCGGAGTCCCGAACGCCCCGTACACCCCCGGAGGCACCATGGCCGTCGCCGCGCCCACCCGCCGCAGAGTCGTCACCACCTTCGCCGCCGCCCTCGCGGGAGCCGTGGCCGTTCCCGCGTACGCACAGGCCGCCGAGAGGAAGCCCGGCCGGCACCCCGGCCCCGGGCCGCTGCGCCGCGCCCACGCGCACAACGACTACGAGCACGAGCGCCCCCTCCTCGACGCGCTCTCGCACGGCTTCACGAGCGTCGAGGCGGACATCTTCCTCGTCGACGGCCGGCTCCTCGTCGCCCACGACCCGGGCGGCCTGGACCCCTCCCGTACCCTCGAATCGCTCTACCTGGGCCCGCTCGCGGCCAGAGTCAGGGCCAACCACGGCTGCGTGTACCGCGGATACCGCCGCCCCGTGCAGCTGCTCATCGACATCAAGAACGACGGCGCCGCCGCCTACCTCGAACTGCACCGCCAACTGCGCCGCCACCGCCGGATGCTGAGTACGTACGCCCACGGCCACGTCCGCCCCGGCGCGGTGACGCCCGTCATCTCCGGCGACCGCGCGGCGCGCGTCCCCATGGAGGCACAGCAGGTGCGCCACGCCTTCTACGACGGGCGGCTCGACGACCTCGGCGCCGCGGACCCGGCGCCCGCCTCCTTCATCCCGCTGATCAGCAGCAACTGGACGCACAGTTTCACCTGGCAGGGCGTCGGCCCGTTCCCCGCCGCCGAGCGGGCCAAGCTGCACGCCGTCGTCTCCGCCGCTCACCAGCGCGGGCAGCGCGTCCGCTTCTGGGCCACACCCGACCTGCCGGGACCGGCGCGCGACGCCCTGTGGACCGAGCTGCTCGCCGCGGACGTGGACCACATCAACACCGACGACCTCGCCGGCCTGGAGCGTTTTCTCCGTACCCACGGCGCGTAGTCGGTCATCACAACCAGTCAACACCCGTACGGCGGACGTGTCTTCCGCCCGAATGGGCCCTCCGCTACGCCAGACTGACGGCCGAATGCCGCAATTCAGGCGCGGCGGAGGAGGTTGACCATGGCCATTTCGATCTCGTTGGTGCTGCTCCTGCTGATTCTCGCGGTGATCTTCCTGCGCAACGGAGGACTGAAGGTCTCGCACGCACTGGTCTGCGCCCTGCTCGGCTTCTTCCTGGCCGGTACGAGCATGGGGCCGACCATCCAGAACGGGATCGCCGCCACCGCCGACGTCGTCGGCGACCTCAGGCCCTGACGACCGCGTCCGCGCGCCGCGACATTGCGCGCGGATGTCAGGGCCATGAAAACCGTGCGGGTTTCCATGGACACTTCAAGAGGTCGGCTCTAGCGTCGGGCGGCGGCGCGACCCCCACCCAAGGAGCCCGATGTCCCGGTCCTGGAAAGCGCACGCCCGCGCACTGGCCCTCGCCCTCGCTCTCGTTGTCCCGGCGGTCCTGCCGCCGGACGCCGCCCGCGCCGATGAGATACCCAAGGCGCCCGGCCACCGGCTCGTCAGCTCGTACGAGGGCGAGCCGGCCGTCGCGCAGCCGGTCCCCGGCGACGCACCCCCTCAGCACCCCTTCCTCGCCCCGAACGGAGACAGCGGTATGCACGCGGACGCCGCGGGCAGCGGCACCCATCCGTACTCCGGTCCGCTGGGACGCCACCCGCAGGTCACCAGCGAGAGGATCGCGGCGCTGGGCGGCGAGTGCGCCACCGCGACCTTCGACGCCGCGGGCCGGCTGATCACCGTCTGCGGCACCTTCCAGGGCTTCCGGCTCAAACTGCTGCACCCGCGAACGCTCGCCACCCTCGCCGAGTACAAGCTGCCGCAGCGTTCCTCGACCGTGGAGGCCATCACCCGGCTCGACTTCGAGAAGATCTTCAAAGACACGTCCGGCGGCGCGTACTTCTACCTCGACGACCAGGACCGGGTGGTACTGGCCGACTCTCGTCAGCACATTCTGCGGATCGCGCACGAGCGGACATCGGACGGCGGTTGGCGCTTCGTCGTCGAGGACGACTGGGACCTCACCGGGCACGTCCCGCACGACTGCGTGACATGGACGAACCTCCGCCCCAGCGGCACGTGCGATCCCGTGACCTCCGTGATGCCCGACTGGCAGGGGCGCATCTGGTGGGTGACCCGGCTCGGCCGCGTCGGCACGGTCGACCCCCGGACGTCCCGGATCCGTGCCGTCCGGCTCGAAGGGGAGGAGATTCAGAACTCCTTCTCGGTTGCCGAGGACGGCGTCTCCATCGTCTCCGACCATGCCCTCTACAGCTTCCGCGCCGACTCCGACGGCACACCCCGGGTGCAGTGGCGCCAGACGTACGACCGGGGAACGGGCACCAAGCCCGGCTCGGTCAACCAGGGATCGGGCACCACCCCCGACCTGTTCGGCGACGGCTACGTCGCGATCACGGACAACGCGGACGACCGCATGAACGTGCTCGTCTACCGGCGCGAAACGAACGTTCCCGGGAACGATCGACTGGTCTGCAAGGTACCGGTCTTCGCCACCGGAAAGTCCACCACGGACAACTCCCTCGTCAGTTGGGGCAACAGCCTCGTCGTAGAGAACAACTACGGCTACGAGAACCCGTCGTCGCTGCTCCTGGGACGCAGCGTCACGGGCGGCGCCACCCGCATCGACGTACGCGAGAACGGCAGCGGCTGTGACACCGTCTGGGAGAGCGGCGTACGGTCGCCGTCCACCGTTCCCAAGCTCTCCACCGCCAATGGACTGCTCTACTTCTACGCGAAGGAACCGAACCGGCTCGGCATCGACGCCTGGTACCTGACAGCCGTCGACTTCCGTACGGGAAAGATCCGCTGGCGGCAGCTCACCGGCACAGGCCCGGCGTACGACAACAACTGGGCGCCGGTCACCATCGGACCGGACGGCACCGCCTACGTCGGTGTCTTCAACGGCATCGTGGCGGTGCGCGACCGGGATTGACCGGGATTGATCGAGACCGACCGGGCGGGCCGTACCCCCGGCCTCAAGGGAAGTCCGGCGACGGCCGGCCGCCGCCCGGCAGCGGCTGCTCGGTCCAGATGACCTTGCCGTCCCCGGTGTACCGGGTCCCCCAGCGGTCGGCGAACTGCGCGACGAGGAACAGCCCGCGTCCTCCCTCGTCCGTGTTCGCCGCCTGCCGCAGGTGCGGAGAGGTGCTGCTGCGGTCCGAGACCTCGCAGATGAGGCTGCGATCACGGATCAGCCGTACCCGGATCGGACCCGCCGCGTAGCGAATGGCGTTGGTGACCAGCTCGCTGAGAATCAGCTCGGTGGTGAACGCCTCCTCCGCCAGACCCCACTCGGCCAGCTTGGCGGTCACAGCCGCCCGTACCTCGGCCACGGCCGACGGATCGGGCGGCACGTCCCAGTCGGCCACCCGGCCGGCGTCCAGCACCCGCGTACGGCTGACCAGCAGCGCGATGTCGTCGCGCTGACGCACGGGCAGCAGCGCGCCGAGCACTTCCTCGCAGGTCTCCTCCGGGGTCCCGTCGGCGTGGGCGTCGAGCGTACGGCGCAGGAGCGCCAGCCCCTCGTCGATGTCCCGGTCCCGGTCCTCGACGAGCCCGTCCGTGTACAGGACCAGCCGGCTGTTCTCCGGCAGCTGCACCTCCAGCGTCTCGAAGGGCAGCCCGCCGAGTCCGAGGGGAGGGCCGCCGGGCACCTCGGCGAAGACCGTCGTGCCGTCCGGGTGGACGATCGCCGGCTGGAGGTGGCCGGCCCGCGCCATGGTGCAGCACCCGGTCACCGGGTCGTAGATCGCGTACAGACAGGTGGCCCCGGTGACGCCCGCGTCCACGTCGTCGCCGATCTCGTCCTGGTCGATGCGGGCGACCAGTTCGTCGAGGTGCCACAGGAGCTCGTCGGGCGGCAGGTCGAGCGTCGAGAAGTTGTGGACGGCGGTGCGCAGCCGCCCCATGGTGGCGGCGGCATGGAGCCCGTGACCCACGACGTCGCCCACGACGAGCGCCACGCGGGCGCCGGGCAGCGGGATGATGTCGAACCAGTCCCCGCCGACGCCGCCGAGACCGCCGAGCCCGGCCTGCGCGGGCAGATACCGGTAGGCGACGTCGACGGCGTTCTGTTCCGGCAGACCACGGGGCAGCAGGCTGCGCTGCAGCGTCACCGCCATGGTGTGCTCACGTGTGTAACGCCGGGCGTTGTCGACGCTCACCGCGGCGCGGGCGACCAGCTCCTCGGCGACGGAGAGGTCCTCCTCCTCGAAGGGCTCCGGCTTCTGTGAGCGCCAGAAGATCGCCAGGCCCAGGATGACGCCGCGGGCGCGCAGCGGAACCGCGATCATCGAGTGGATGCCGTGCTCCACGAGCTGCCGGGCCCGCTCCGGATCCTGCTCCTGCCAGCCGGAGAAGCCGGCCAGGTGGGCCTGGAGGACCGCCTCGCCCTTACCGAGGCTGAACCCGACCGGCGTGTTCGGCACAAACCGGATCGTCTTGCCGAGAGGGTAGAGCGACGTGTCCTCGCTGACGCCGCTGAACGCGACGCGGCGCAGATCCACGCCCGGGCCCGTGCCCGTGGCGGTCGGCTCCTCGCTGCGCAGCACGGCCTCCACCAGGTCGACCGTGGCGTAGTCGGCGAAGCGGGCCAGGGCGAACTCCGTCAGCTCCTCGCACGTGCGCACCACGTCGAGGGTGGTGCCGATCTCCGTACCGGCGTCGTACAGCAGCTTCAGGCGGCCCCGCGCCACATCGGCCCTGCCGGTGAGGTCCTGGAGCTCGGTGGTGTCCCGCAGCGTCGTGACGCTGCCGGGCGGGCCGCCGTGCTGGTCCGTGGTTCGCTGATTGACGGCGAGCAGGCGGTCTCCGACCGGATGGACCTCATCAGTGACGATGCGGCCCGAGGCCAGCAGCGCGGCGGTCTGCGGATCGAGCCCCAGGTCCTCGACATGGAGCCCCTCCACCTCGTTCGGCAGGTCCAGGAGCCGGCGCGCCTCGTCGTTGGCGAGCAGCAGCCGTCCGTCGCCTCCGACGATGAGGACGCCCTCCCGTACGGCGTGCAGAACCGCGTCGTGATGTTCGTACATCCGGGTCATCTCGGCGGGTCCGAGGCCGCGCGTCTGGCGGCGCAGCCGTCGGCTCACCAGTGCCGTCCCGCCGGTGGCGAGGAGCAGCACCGCAGCCGCGGCCCCGAAGAGCAGGGGGATCTGCTCTTCGACGACGCCGCTGACCTTCTCGATGGTGATCCCGGCGGAGACCACACCGATGACCTTGCCGTCCCGGTCGGTCACGGGCACCTGGGCCTGCACGAGAGGACCGATCGTCCCGACGATCTTCTCGGTGACGACGCGGCCGGCCAGCGCGGGCTCCAGATCGCCGACGAACTTCTTTCCGATCCGGTCGGGCAGCGGGTGGGTGTAACGGATCCCGTCCCGGTTCAGTACGACGATGAAGTCGACGCCGGAGCGCTTACGGGCCTCCTCGGCCGGCGGTTGCAGGGCCGCGGTCGGATCGGGGCTCTTCAGGGCCTCCTCGATACCGGGTGAATTGGCGAAGGTCTCGGCCACGGCGACCGATCGGTTGCGAGCCTCTCGTTCGCTGTCGCTCCGGGACTGCAGCACGAGCACCGCCATGGCGCTGGCGACGAGCAGGACCACGATCGCCACCTGCAGGAGGAAGACCTGACCAGCGACAGTTCGCATTCGCAAAACCGACCGCGGGCGGCCGTTGCGTCCGGCCATGACCTCTTTCTACACCTCCCGTATATGCCGGGCGAGCCGCACGCCGTGAGGCAGTGGCTGCTGGGCGAGCCCTTCAGGCGTCACATTTAAGCCCGCCAGGGCGTGCGGGGACAGATGCTCGCGCAACCCGGCGCTCGGGCGCGGGCCGCAAGCACCGGCTTATTGACAACGAATGTCATGTGCTAGTTTCACATTCACCTACCCGCGATCACCCGCACCGCTCCCGGAGTACCCGTGCATCTGCGCATACCCCTGCCCGCCACCGGCCTGGCAGCGGCCTCAGCCCTGCTCCTGACCGGCTGTTTCGCCCCGGCGGGAGAGAGCGCCGCCGACTCCGGCTCCAGCCACGGCGGCCGGATCAAGCTCGCGATGCTCCAGCCGCCGCGCTCCGCTCTGTCCCCCCTGAGCGACGACGCCTTCAAGCTCTCACGCTGGTCCACGGCCGAGACGCTGATCAACCTCGACGAGGAGGGCGACGCCCGGCCCGGTCTGGCCACCGACTGGGAGCGGACGTCAGAGACGGCGTGGGAATTCACCGTCCGCGACGGCGTGAGGTTCCACGACGGCAGCGCACTCACCGCCGAAGCCGCCGCCAACGCCCTTACCCGCGCCGCCATGGCATCACCCAAGCCGCGCATCCTCGACGGCGTGGAACTAACGGTGAAGGCCGACGGCGACAAGCTCGTCGTCACCACCGGGGCCCCCGACCCGCTCGTGCCCCAGCGGCTCTCCTCGCCGCAGCTGTCCGTCCTCGCCGAGCGCGCGTACGCCAGGCGCGGCAAGGTGGACCCGGTCGGCGCCGGCAGCGGCCCGTACGAGCTGGTGAAGGTCAACGGCACCACCACCGCCACCCTCGACCGCTACGACGGATATTGGGGCAAGAAGGCGAAGGCCGCCGGGATCGACGTTTCCTTCGTCCCGGACGGCGCCGCCCGCGCCGCCGCCATCCGCAGCGGCGAGGCGCACATCGCCGAAGCCGTGCCGGTCTCCCAGGCCTCGCTCCTCGATGAGAAGACGATCACCGAGGTGCCGATGCCGCGCACCAACACCCTGTACCTGAACACCGGGGCGGGACCGTTCAAGGACGCAGGCCTGCGGGCCGCCGCGCGCGAGGCGATCGACGCCGGGGAACTCGTCAAGGGCGTGTACGAGAACCGGGCCGACCTCGCCGAGGGGCTGCTCGGGCCCGCGCTGCCCTGGGCCGCCGAAGGGCGCGCCGCACTGAAGAACCGCACGAAGGGCGCCGACCCCGACGACCCGGCAGGCACCACGATCACGCTCGCGACCTTCTCCGACCGTGCCGAGCTGCCGGAGGTCGCCTCCGCCCTGCAGCAGCAGCTCGAAGACGCCGGGTTCAAGGTGAAGCAGGTCGTGCGGGAGTACGCGCACATCGAGGAGGACGCGCTCGCCGGGAAGTTCGACGCGTTCATCCTGTCGCGGGCGACCGTGCTCGACTCCGGTGACCCCGCGGCGTACATGCAGTCCGACTTCACTTGCGAGGGCTCCTTCAACCTCGCCCAGCTGTGCGACAAGAACGTCGACAAGGCCGTGAAGAAGGCCGCGGCCACGGCCGCCGGCGACGCCCGCCGCCGCGCGATCCTGGAGGCGGAGGCGGCGGTGCTGAGAACCGACGCCGCCATCCCGATGCTGCACGAGCGCGTCATCCAGGGCGACGCCCCGTCAGTCACCGGCTCGGCGAAGGACCCGCGCGAGCGGATCCTCATCACCGCCGACACCCGTCTGCAGTGACGGCCCTCCCGCTGCGGGAACGCGCCGGTGTGCTCGTGTCGCGCGCAGGCGCCCTCGCCCTGATCATCGCCGTGGTCGGACTGCTGCCGTGGCTGTCCGGACGCGACCCGGCCCTGTCCGTGCTCCGTGCCCGCTCCGCCGAACAGGAGCCGACGAAGGAGGCGCTGGACGCCGTACGCCGTGAACTCGGCCTGGACGCCGGGCCACTGTCCCTTCTGGGCGACTGGTTCGGCGGCGTGCTGCGCGGCGACTTCGGCCGCTCGTGGGCGAACGGCGCCGAGGTGCTGCCGTCCGTGCTGTCAGGCCTCGGGGTCTCTGTGACGCTGATGGGCGCCGCGCTCGCCGTCGCACTGCTGCTCGCCTGCGCGCTGTGCGCCCCGACGGTGGTACGCGGGGCGCGCGGTGCTTCGCGCGGCGGCTCCGGTACGGGCGCCCCGGCCGCGGTGCTCGCCGCGCTGCCCGAGTTCCTGCTCGCCACGCTGCTGCTGGTGGCGCTGTCGGTGTGGCTGGGCTGGTTCCCACCGTACGGGTGGCAGGGGCCGCAGCATCTCGTGCTGCCCGCGCTGGCGCTGGGCGTTCCGGCGGGCGGGATCGTGGGGCGGTTGGTCGACGACGCGATGCCCGCGGTGTTCGAGGAGCGGTGGGTCGCGCTGTGGCGGTCCTCGGGCTGTACGCCGTCCGCCGTCGGCCGGGCGGCGCTGCGCCGGGCCATACCCGCCGTGCTGCCCCAGCTCGGCCTGGTGGCCGTCGGGCTGACGGGTGGCGCGGTCGCGGTGGAGACGGTGTTCGCGGTGCCCGGCATCGGGCGTACCGCGCTCGGCGCGGCCCAGTCGCAGGATCTGCCGCTGCTCCAAGGCTCGGTGATCGCGCTGGTGCTGCTGGGTCTGGTCGCCGGAGTGGTGGCGCAGGCCGTACGGCACCGGATGCTCGGTCCCGGGCTGCGCGACGCCGCGCTGTCACCGGCCGCTCCCAGAGCGGCGCAGGCGGGCCGGCTGCACCGCGCGGTGCCGGTTGTCTGCGCGGTGTCGCTGGTGGTCGTGATCGGCTGGGGTCTGCTGCTCGACCCGCTGCTCGTCGACACGGTGGCCAGGCTCGCCGCTCCGGGCTGGGAGCATCCGCTCGGCACAGACTCGCTCGGTCGTGACGTCCTTGCCCGGGTGGGGCACGGGGCGGCGGCCACGGTGGGGGTTGCCGCGCTGGTCTGCGCCGGCTCGTACGTCGTCGCCGTGGCCGCCGGATTTCTGCCGGGCCTCGCGTCGGGCGCGGCGGAGTCCGCCAACGCGGTGCCGCCGGTGATCGCCGGCATCCTCGTCGCGGCGGTCCTGGGCGCAGGCACCCTGGGCGCCTCACTCGCGGTAGCTCTCGTCTCCTGGCCACCGCTCGCCGCACACGCGGCCGCGCTGGTCCAGGAGACCCGGGCCGCCGCCCATCTCATGGCGCAACGTGCCATCGGCTCGCCGCCGTGGTGGATTCTGACCCGCCACGTCCTCCCGGCGGTCGCGGCTCCGGTCGCCCGCCACGCCGTCCTGCGCCTCCCCGGCATCGCCCTGGCCCTGGCCTCGCTGGGCTTCCTGGGTCTGGGCGCCCAGCCTCCGGCGCCGGAATGGGGGCTGACGCTGGCCGAGTCCCTGCCGTATGTGGAGCGCGCGCCCTGGTCCGTGATGGCGCCGGCGGCGATGCTCCTGCTGCTGGCGGCGCTGGCGGTGTCCTTGTCGACGCTGCCCGCACCGAGGGCGGGGAGCGGGCGCTTCGCGGGCGTGCGGCGTCGGCTGCCGGTCGGCGGCACGTGGGACGAGGAGGACGCTGCCCGCTCCCATGACGCCGGGGGAGCGGCGGCTCCCGCGACCGCCGGTCAGCCGCTCGTCGACCACACGGCCGACCGGCCGTCGGCGGCCACGGAACCGTTCGGCAACCGCTTTGCCCCGGAAGGAAGTTCCGCAGGATGAGCAGGACCACAGTGAGGTCTCCCCTCGCCCCGGAAGAACCCCTCCTCGACGTACAGAACCTCCACATCACCGTGCGCGGCCTGCACGTCGTGCGCGGAGTGTCCTTCACGGTGCGGGCGGGGGAAGCGCTCGCCGTCGTGGGGGAGTCGGGGGCCGGGAAGTCGATGACCGCGCGGGCCGTCCTGGGGCTGCTGCCGGCCGGGACGGAGGTGCGGGGGAGTGCGCGGTTCGGCGGCCGGGAGTGGGTGGGGGCGCCTCAGTCGGCGTACCGGGAACTGCGGGGGCGGCGGACGGCCTTCGTACCGCAGGACGCGCTGTCCGTGCTCAGTCCCGTGCACCCCGTAGGCGAGCAACTCGCTCTCGCCGTACGGTCAGTGCGTCGCGGCGTCGGACGGAAGGCCGCCACCGCGGCCGCGGTCGCCGCGCTCGAACGGGTCGGGATCGCGGACGCGGGGCGGCGCGCCCGGGCGTATCCGCACGAGTTCTCCGGCGGCATGCGCCAGCGTGCCGTCATCGCGATGGCCATGATCAACGAGCCGGAGCTGCTCTTCGCCGACGAGCCGACCACCTCCCTCGACCCCACCGTGCAGGCTCAGATCCTCCAGCTGCTCGCCGACATCAGGAAGGACACCGGCACGGCACTCGTCCTGGTCACCCACGACCTCGGGATCGTCGCCGGGCACGCCGACCGGGTGCTGGTGATGTACGCGGGGCGGTGTGTGGAGTCGGGACCGGTCGCGGAGGTCTTGGCGGCGCCCCGCGCTCCGTACACCGCCGGGCTGATCGCCTCCCTGCCGCCCGCGCGCGCCACACGCTCCACCGGCAGAAGGCTGCCGTCGATCGCCGGCGCTCCGCCCTCCCCGTCGGCGCTGCCGCCGGGCTGCGCCTTCGCTCCCCGCTGCCCGGCCGCCGACGAGTCCTGCCACCGGACGCCGCCCGAGCCGGTCGGCGCTACCACCGGACGGACAGTGGCGTGCCACCGCCGGGACGAGCTGCCCGTGCCCCTCGTCCGTCTCTTCGAGGAGAGCGCCGCATGATTCCCCTTCTGGAGGTGGAGGAGCTGACGGTGCGCTATCCGGGGCGCGGACGGCGGGGCGAGCCCGTCCTGGCCGTCGACCGGGTCTCCTTCGAGATCGGGGCCGGACAGACCCTGGCCCTGGTCGGGGAGTCCGGCTGCGGAAAGTCCAGCACCGCGACGGCCGTACTGATGCTGCGTCGCCCCGAGTCGGGCTCGGTCCGCCTGGAGGGGAGGGAGCTGACGACGCTGGACGAACCGGAACTGCGGGCGCTGCGGCCCGCGTTGCAGCCGGTTTTCCAGGACCCGTACGGATCACTCAGCCCCAGGCTGCGCGTCCGGGACGCCGTCGCGGAACCCCTGCGCGTGCAGGGCCGCTGGGACCCGGCGACCGGCCGGGCGCGGGTCGCGGAGCTGCTGCAACTCGTAGGCCTCGACGCCTCCCTGGGCGCGCGCCTGCCGCAGGAGCTGTCCGGCGGCCAGTGCCAGCGCGTCGGCATCGCCCGCGCCCTGGCCAGTGACCCGAAGGTACTCGTGCTGGACGAACCGGTCTCCGCGCTCGACCCGTCCGTCCGGGCCGGGGTGATGAATCTGCTGACCGGCCTTCAGGATGAGCTGGCGCTCGGCTGTCTCCTCATCTGCCACGACCTCGCTCTCGTACGGCATGTGGCACATCGGGTCGCGGTGATGCACCGGGGCACGATCGTGGAGCAGGGCACGGCCGAGGAGGTGTGCGAGACCCCCTCGCACCCGTACACGCGTGAGCTGCTGTCAGCCGCGCCCGTCCCCTCCGCCGCCCCATGAGCGGTACGAAGGCCGCCGCCCCGGCGTCGGACGCAGGTCTGGTGCGCGGGCTGCCGCCGCTGCCCCGGCTGCTGATCGGCACGCAGTTCGCATTCAACATCGGCTTCTTCGCCGTACTTCCGTTCCTCACCGCGCACTTGAGCGGCACGCTGGCTCTGGCGGGCTGGCTGGTCGGGCTGGTCCTCGGCCTGCGCACCTTCAGCCAGCAGGGCCTCTTCGTGGTCGGCGGGGCCCTCACCGATCGCTTCGGGCCCCGGCCGGTCGTCCTCGCGGGGTGCGCCCTGCGGGTGGCGGGCTTCGCCTGGCTGGGCTTCGCGCGGGACACCTGGGCAGTCATCGGCTCGGTGCTGCTGGTGGGCTTCGCGGCGGCGCTGTTCTCGCCCGCCGTGGAGACGGAGACGGTGCGGCAGGCCGTACTGCACGAGGCGGCGACCGGCGTCGCGCGCACCCGCGTCCTGGCCCTTTTCAACGCGGCCGGACAGGCGGGCGCGCTGCTCGGTCCGCCGCTGGGGGCAGCCCTGTTGTACGCCGGCTTCCGAGCCGCCTGCCTCGCCGGGGCGGGCATCTTCACCGTCGTACTGCTGGGACACCTGTGGCTGATGCCGCGTCAGCCTCCGAAGACAGCGGACGACAAGCCCGCTTCCGCCATGGGCGGCGCACGGGAACTGCTGCGCAACCGCCGCTTCCTGGCGCTGTGCATCGCGTACGGCGGCTATCTGCTCGTCTACAACCAGCTGTACCTGGCCCTCCCGCAAGAGGTTGAGCGGGCCACCGGCGGGCAGAGCGCGCTCGGCTGGCTGTTCACGCTCTCCTCGGTGCTGGTGATCGCCGGTCAGCTCCCCCTCTCGCGCTGGGCCGCGCGACGGCTCTCGCTGCGTACGGCGATGCTGCTCGGGTTGTTGCTGATGGCGGCCGGCTCGGCGGCCGCGGCGGCGCTGCTGCCGGTTCGCGCGCTGGGCGGGCTCGGCCCCTCGTTGGCCTTCGTCGTACTGCTGTCCGTCGGTCAGATGCTGGTGGCTCCGGCCGCCAGGGCCTGGGTGCCCGACCTGACGGACAACCGGCACCTCGGGCTGTTCATGGGCGCGTTGTCGTCCCTCGCGGGCTCGTTGGTACTGCTGGGCAGTGCTCCGCTCGGTGCCCTCTTCGACCGTGGCGGCGCCCTGCCCTGGCTGGCCCTCGCGGCGGTCCCGGCGGCGACGGCGCTGTGTCTGCCCGGCCGAAACGGGCCACGCCGCGCGGGAGTTTCGAAAGTGGGTGCGAGTACCGCGGGTAACGCGCGCTGACGCCTTTCTTGGGTGAATGGAGATCACTCAAGCTCCTTGTTTCCCGTGAGTCACTTGTGCAAGGGTGAACTCCCTCAACGGAGGCATTGGTCCAAGCCATTCCCGCTTCATCCGACGCTTCGCACTGGCTGACCCCATAAAGCACCTCTCTGACGATTTCCGTACGGGGCTGCCTTTTTGATGGGCAGAAATCTGTGTTCCGTCCATCTGGCGCGCTTTGGAAGGAATCGGTTCCGTGTACTCCCCCCACCCCCCTCGGCCGTCTTACCCCCCGCGCCCCGGCGCGGCTCCCCGGGAATCCGACGAGAGTCTCGTCGCCCAACTGGGCGGCAGGCCGGACGGCGAGGCTGCCCGCCCCCTCGCGCTGCTCCTGGCGCGGCACTGGCAGCCGACGTACGACTACTCGGTCATCTGCCTCGGCTCCT
This sequence comes from Streptomyces sp. TRD_SC_5, assembly GCF_056836825.1. Taxonomy (NCBI): domain Bacteria; kingdom Bacillati; phylum Actinomycetota; class Actinomycetes; order Kitasatosporales; family Streptomycetaceae; genus Streptomyces; species Streptomyces sp. TRD_SC_5. Next base: position 6,797,564 of record NZ_JBWZZS010000001.1, read on the forward strand.
CGGCGCATGTCGCGTCGATGGCAGCCGCTGCGGCCTTCCGTCAGGTGCTCGAAAGTCTCCGGCGCCGGCCCTCGGCCGAGGCGCTGCGCCCCCGACTTCTGGCGGCCGTACGGGACACCGTCAAGGCATGGTCCGCCGACGACGGCATATCCGGTGTTCTGCCGGAACTGAGAAAAACGGCCGGCGGTCGCGGTATGCGGGCCGCGAAATCCAAGACGCCCGGAAATCGTGAGCTCGCCGAGCGGTCTTTCCGGACCCTCCCCGGACCCGCTCAGTGCCTGCTGTGGCACACCGACGTCGAGGCCGAGCCCATATCCGTACCGGCCGGTCTGCTGGCCATGGACACCGGCGCCGCCGAGGCCGCACTCGAGCACGCGCGTGAGCAATTCCGGGTGGGCTGTGTACGGGCCCACAGAGACCTCGCACCGGCCACGGAATGCCGGTTCTACAACCGCCTGCTGGACATTCCGATTCGCCGCGGCGGCGCCTTGCTGCCCGACGTCCGAAAGCATCTGCTGGAGTGCCGCTACTGCCGGGACGCCGCCGGACAACTCAGCCTCTGCAGGGGCAGCCTGGGCGTGCTGCTCAGCGAGGCGGTGCTGGGCTGGGGCGCCCGGCGCTATCTGGAGTCGCGGCCGGGGCGCGGTGCGCAAGGACTGCGTCCGGGAGAGTCCGTCCGCTGGGGCGGCCGGCGCCCGGAGGGAGGGCGCCACCGGCTGCTGCCCCGAACGGCCTCGCCGGGGCTGCGCCTCACGCCGTATCGGAGCCCTTCGAAATCCGTGCTGACGGGGCTCGGTCTCCTCTCGGCCGCCGTTCTGTCGACGGTTCTCGTCACCAGTCTCTCGTCGGACGACGGTGGTGGTTCCGGGCCCGGGGCCTCCATGGGGGCGACCGGCCGCCACGTGGAACCCCCGGTCCCGAGTCCTCTGGTTCCGTCCGTGGCGCCGCCCGCCAACTCGGCCGGATTCCCCGGAGTCTTCGGTCATGCCAGGCTGCGCAATGCCGGGACGGACCTGTGCCTGGACATCCGCGGAGGCGAGGCGAAGCCCGGTGCCGGGACGCGGATGACCGACTGCTCGTCCGGAAAGAACCAGCAGTGGTCGTACGGAACCGACGGCTTTCTGCGCAGCTTCGCGCAGCCGGAACTCTGCCTCGACTCGACTGCGGACGACGGCGCGACAGCCCTCACCGCATGCGTGGCCCCCACAGCGGCGAACAGTGACGACCTGCGCTACGACCTGACCGTCCAGGGCCAACTGCTGCCTCGGTGGCACGAAGGGCTCGCGGTCGTACCCACGTCTGCGGAGAAGGGCGCGGACGTGGTGGTCAAGATCCGCGACGGCTCCGTCGAGCAGAAGTGGGTGCTCGACTCCACGACGGCCGAGCCCCGGTCCCGGCCGAACGCCGAAGCGGGTACGGCCTCCGCGAAGACCGCACCCGATACCCCTCCACCCGCCAACAGGGGCTGCGGGGCGCCGACTTGCGCACCTTCCGCACCGGGCGGGAAGAAGCACGAGGCGGTGCCGGAACGCAGAAGCGAAAAGCCGACGCCGGAGCAGCGGAAAGAGCGAGTCGACGAAGTGGAGGTCAGGACTCCCCGCCGGGCCGCCGAGCCGAAGCCGGACTCCGGTGGTGTACGACCTGAACGGCGTGACGCGCAACGCGCCGGCGCGGTGCGTGGCAAGTGCTCTACGCCGCCGCGTGGAACAGCGCCGCAGCCTCGCCCCGCGACCCGACCCCCAGCTTGGTCAGGATCTTCGCGACATGGAACTTCACCGTCGACTCACTGATGTGGAGTTCCTGCGCGATCGCCCGGTTGCGATGGCCGAGCGCGAGCCGCGTCAGCACCTCGAGTTCACGGGCCCCCAGCGAACTCAGCGGATCGGTGGAAGCAGGGGTCTCGGGCGTCGTCAGGGGGATGACCGCGCTGACCGTCGTACCCCAGCCCGGCACCGCGTCCATGTCCAGCCGTCCCCCCAGGACGTCGAGGCGGTCGGCGATCCGTGCGGGACTCAGCTTGCACAGGGACACAGCGCGCCGGGCCCGTCGTCCCGTACGGTCGCGCGCAATTCCTGCTCGGTGACCTGCCAGCCCACATGAACCCGGGTCACCGCCTCCTGCTCCAGCACGGTCAGCAGTACGGCGCGGACGATCGCTCGCGCCGCGTGTGCCACGTCGGCGGCCACCCTGCGGACCGAGTCGGGAGGGCCCAGCTCGAGCCGGACGGGGGCTGTGGCGCAGGAGCAGCCGCAGCATGTCCGCGAGCCGGGCAGTCGAGGTTTGTGGTCTCGAAGGGATGTAGTCCAGGGGCTGGCGTGCGAGCCAGGGCGCCGTTACCGTCTCCGCTGCACAGAGTCTCGTACGACGTTCGAAATATCGAACCAACGCATGAGGAGACCATGGTGAGCCACAGTCAGTCACCCACCCGCAGGACAATGCTCAGAGGCGCCCTCGCCCTGGGCGCGGTCGCCACCGCCACCGCCGCCCCCGCCCACGCCGCCGGGACCGCCGCTCCCACCAACCCGCTCGTCCGCCAACGCGCAGACCCCCACATCCACCGCCACACCGACAGGCGTTACTACTTCACCGCCACAGCTCCCGAGTACGACCGGATCATCCTGCGCCGCTCCGCCACGCTCGCCGGCCTCGCGACAGCCGAAGAGGCCGTCATCTGGCGCCGCCACACCACCGGAGACATGGCCGCGCACATCTGGGCGCCGGAGATCCACCACATCGACGGCGCCTGGTACATCTACTTCGCCGCCGCTCCCGCCGACGACGTGTGGAAAATCCGCATGTGGGTTCTGGAGAACAAGAACCCCGACCCCTTCCGCGGCACCTGGACCGAGAAGGGCCGGCTCACCACTGCCTGGGACACCTTCTCCCTCGACGCCACGACCTTCACCCACAACGGCGACCGCTATCTCGCCTGGGCGCAGCACGAACCCGGAATGGACAACAACACCGGCGTCTTCCTGTCCCGGATGGCGAACCCATGGACCGTCACCGGCCCCCAAGTCCGCCTCACCACACCGGAGTACGACTGGGAGCGCATCGGATTCAAGGTCAACGAGGGGCCTTCGGCGATCCGGCGCAACGGCCGCCTCTTCATGACGTACTCCGCGAGCGCGACCGACGCGAACTACTGCCTCGGCCTGCTCACCGCCGACGAGAACGCCGACCTCCTCGCGCCCGGCACCTGGAAGAAGTCCCCGCAGCCGGTCTTCACCAGCAATGACACGACGCGGCAGTACGGCCCGGGCCACAACTCCTTCACCGTGGCCGAGGACGGGCGCACCGACGTCATCGTCTACCACGCCCGCCAGTACAAGGAGATCACCGGCGACCCGCTGCACGACCCCAACCGCCACACCCGCATCCAGCGCCTGCGCTGGAAGGCCGACGGCACACCCGACTTCGGCGTGCCCGTCGCCGACGGCCCGGTCCGGATCCGAGGCGGGAGGCGTTGATGCGCCCTGCCTCTCGGAGGAGAGGACGGCCTTGACCGCGAACGCCTGATGGGACCGCCAGTGCCGCACACCGGACACGCCCCGCCCGCGGCCCGAGCTCGGCCCCCTTCTCACCCACCTCACGCAACCGAAGGGCACAACGATGTCCCCGATCCCCCGCAGGTCCCTGCTCAAGGCGGCAGCGGTGGCCGGCGCCGCCGCCCAGTTCAGCTGGGCGCTCGGCGCCACGGACGCCGCGGCGGCACCGAGAGCCGACACCGCTGACGCGGACCCGGTGACCCTGAAGTGGCTGGAGGAGGACGCGGGTCTCGGAGCCGCGCCCGGCTCCACCGTCGGCGTGCCCTGGCCGCAGGGCGCATACGACAAGGACCAGCCGTTTGCTCTGACCACCACCGACGGCAGGGCCATACCCGTCCAGTCGTGGCCCCTCGCCCACTGGCCCGACGGCTCGCTGAAGTGGACCGCGCACGCCATCGGCCCGGAGACGACCGCCGCCGCGTTCACGCTCAGCGCCGGAGCCCCGGCCGCGCCCGCCCGTAAAGTCACCGTCGCCGGCAGAGGCGGCACCATCGACGTCTCGACCGGTGTCATCACCGCGAAGCTCGGCAAGTCCGGCTCCACGCTCGTCAAGTCCGTCACCCGGGGCGCGACCGAGATCGCCAAGGACGGCCGGCTCGTCCTCCTGCGCCAGGGCGAGATCGAGGACGGCGACCAGGGCAACGAGAAGTACGAACGCTTCGAGAGCGCCATCTCCAAGACCGAGGTGGAACAGGACGGACCCGTCCGCGCCGTCGTCCGCATCGACGGCAAGCACCGCCACGGAAACCGCAGCTGGCTCCCCTTCTCCGTCCGGCTCTACTTCTACGCGGGCGCGGAGTCGTTCCGCATGGTGCACACCATCACGTACGACGGCACCCAGGAGCCCGGCAAGGCGAGCGGCGACTTCATCCGCGGCCTGGGCGTCCGCTTCACGGTGCCGATGCGCGACGCGGCGTACGACAGGCACATCAGGATCGGTGGCGACGGCACGGGCCTGCTGCGCGAAGCCGTCAAGGGAATCACGGGCCTGCGCCGCGACCCGGGAGCCGCCGTCCAGGCCGCCCAGTTCGAGGGCAGGAAGCTGCCCGACCCGGCCACCTGGGACCAGCGCGTCACCAGCCGCCTCCACCTCGTCCCCACCTGGGGCGACTACACTCTCAGCCAGCTCTCCGCCGACGGCTTCACCCTGCGCAAGCGCACCAAGAAGGGCCACGGCTGGATCCCGGCCGGCGGCGGACGTCGGGCTTCCGGTTTCGGTTACGTCGGCGGGGCGAGCGGCGGACTCTCCTTCGGGCTGCGCGACTTCTGGGAGAAGCACCCCGCCGGGCTCGACATCCGGTCCGCACACACCGACGAGGCCGAGGTCACGCTCTGGCTCTGGTCGCCCGAGGCCCCGCCCATGGACCTGCGCTTCTACCACGACGGCCTGGGCCAGGACACGTACGCCGAGCAGCTCGAAGGCCTCAACATCACCTACGAGGACTACGAACCCGGCTTCGGCACCCCGTACGGAATCGCCCGTACCAGCGAACTCCTCTTCTGGGCCCACGAGTCCACCCCGGACGCCGAAACTCTCGCCAAGGAGGTGACGGCGGTCCGCACCCCGCCCCAGCTCGCCGCCCCGCCCAAGCAGCTGATCAAGGCCAAGGTCTTCGGCGGTCTCTTCTCCGAGCCCGACCGGTCCGTACCCGCGAAAGCGAAGATCGAGGATCACCTGGACTTCCTCTTCACCTACTACAAGGACCAGGTGGAGATGCGGCGCTGGTACGGCTTCTGGGACTACGGCGATGTCATGCACAGTTACGACCCGGCCCGCCACCAGTGGCGCTACGACGTCGGCGGCTACGCCTGGGACAACTCCGAGCTCTCGCCCGACCTCTGGCTCTGGTACGCGTACCTGCGCTCCGGCCGCGCCGACATCTTCCGCTTCGCCGAGGCCATGACCCGGCACACCGGCGAGGTCGACGTCTACCACCTCGGTACGTGGGCGGGCCTCGGCACCCGGCACGGCATCCAGCACTACGCCGACAGCGCCAAGCAGCAACGTATCGCCAACACCACCTACCGGCGCTTCTACTACTTCCTCACCGCCGACGAACGCACCGGCGACCTCATGCACGCCAACGTCGACTCCGACGAGACCTTCCTCGCCCTCGACCCCATCCGCAAGATCCGCACCGAGCCGTACACCCCCGACCGGCACGCCCTGTCCGTCGGCTTCGGCACCGACTGGAGCGGGCTGGTCTCCGCCTGGCTCACCGAGTGGGAGCGCGGCGGCCCGAAGGCGGCGAAGGCCAAGGCGCGGGTGCTGTCCACCATGGAGACCATCGCCGCACAACCCAACGGCTTCGTACAGGGCAGCGGTCTGTACGACCTCGACACGGGCCGGTTCGCCGTGGAGAAGGAGGCCAAGGTCGGCGTATCGCATCTGTCGGCGGTCTTCGGGCTGAACGAGCTGTGCGCCGAGCTGATCCACCTGATCGACATGCCGGAGTTCAAGGCGGCGTACCTCGACTACTGCCGCTACTTCAACGCCACCAAGGCCGAACAGGCCGCCCGTTACGGCAAGAACTTCGGCTCGCTGATCCTCTTCCAGGGCCACTCGCGCCTCGACGCGTACGCCGCGGCCCAGACCGGCGACGAGAAGCTCGCCGAGCGGGCGTGGGAGAAGTTCTACAACAGCGACGGCTACAAGGAATCGTCGCCGTGGAGGACGGAGAAGGTCGGCGGGCCGGTCACGCTCGTGCCGGGCAGCGAGGCGAACTGGGTCTACACCAACGACACCGCCCTGTACGGCCTCGCCGCGATCGAGAACCTGGCGCTGGTGGGGGACCGGATGCCGTAACGGTGTGCGGGCGGGGGCGGAATCGGCTGCCGGCCGATTCCGCCCCCGCCTCAGTCGGTGTGGGTCACTTGTAGAGGATGTCCGAGGACGCGTAGTCGCAGTGGGTGCCGTCCGGACCCGATCCGTTCGTCTTCGGCTCGGCGCCCGTGTTGTTCCCGATGTACTTCTGGCACGGCACGATCTTCCTGCCGCTGTCGCCGACGATCGTGATGTTGCGCAGTGCGGCGGTGTCACCGTAGTTGGTGTTGATACCGACGAGCCGCGAGCCCGGGTAGGTCACCTCGACGGTGTTGAAGATCGAGGTGCGCTTGTACTGGGTCGAGCAGTTGCCGCAGGAGCGGTAGAGCGTCTTGAAGTCCTGGACGGCGAACTTCGAGACGACCAGCTTGCCACCGCCGTTGTGCTGGAAGACCTTGTCCGCTGCCTTCTTCGCACCGCCGCCGTACACCGTGTAGACGGCGGAGTTCCCGCCCTTGAAGGTGGCGGCGTCCTCGCCGACGTCCTCCCACCAGACGTTCTGCAGCGTGCAGCTGCCCTTGCAGTGGATGCCGTCCGCACCGGGCGCGCCGATGATGACGTTCTTCAGGGTGGCGCCGTCTGCGAGCTCGAAGATGGGGTCCTGTCCCTCGTCCTGGCCGTCCCCGGCCAGCTCGCCCGAGCCGTAGTACTTCTTGTAGCCCCCGTCCACGGTGCCGGAGACCGGGATGGTCCTGGGCACCGGCTGGCTGCCGTTCGGTGTCGGCCAGGTCGCGGCGGAGGCGGTGGGGGTCAGGGAGCCGAAGCCCAGGAGGCCCGCTGTCAGCGCGAAAGCGGACGCGCCTCCTATGAGTGTGCGCTTGCGCGCCTTCTTGTTCTTGTGCTGGTGAGCCATGAACCGTGGTTCCTCTCGATGGGGGCAGGAGGGAGGTGGTCAGGGGGTGTAGACGGACGGCCGCGGGGCGGTGGGCATGCCGGCGCCGATGAAGAAGCTGGTGTGCGGGGGATGGTTGTAGGCCGTGTTCTGCCAGGCCAGGCCGGTGCGGTACATCGGGTCGTGGAGCAGCGTCGTGATCCGCGTGCCGGTCTGGTGCGCGGTGGAGTAGATCCGCAGCGCGGTGTTGTCCGACGTACGCCACACCACCTCCTCGCGCCAGTCACCGAGGATGTCGCCGGACAGGGCGGGGGTCGCCTTCGTGCCGTTGTTGGAGGAGACGGAGGCGCCGGTCAGCAGCCTGCTGTCGGCGCCGGTGCCGTACGCGTCGATGTGCGTACCGTCCAGCAGTTCGCGCACCGGGTCGCCGTCCCACCAGCTCACGAAGTTCGCGGAGGACGGCTCACGGCCCTTGGGCGCGCCGGCCTCGTCCCGTACGGAAGTGTCCGACGCGGACCACATCTCCGGGCCGTCGTTGCCCGCCCAGATGTCGGCGGCGACGCCGCGGCCGTTGTCGCAGCACGCGTCGAGCCGCCACCGTACGGACCCGTTCGACGGGTTGATGTAGAGCTCGGCGGGCTGACCGGCCGACTCCGACACCTTGAAGTACTCCAGCCCCGGGGTACGGGAGTCGAGGTCGCCGAGGTGCTGGGCGTCGCCGGTGCCGGTCCGTGTCGTCCAGAGGCCGTGTCCGTTGTCGTCCACGGCCATCGAGCCGTACACGATCTCGTCCTTCCCGTCCGCGTCGACGTCGCCGACCGACAGGCTGTGGGAGCCCTGGCCGTCGTAACCCTTGCCGGAGTTGGTGGAGGAGTTCGTGTCGAAGGTCCAGCGGCGGGTGAAGGTGCCACCCCGCCAGTCCCAGGCCGCGATGACGCTGCGTGAGTAGACGCCGCGCGCCATGATCAGCGACGGACGGGAGCCGTCCAGGTACGCCGTCCCCGCGAGGAAACGGTCCACCCGGTTTCCGTAGGCGTCGCCCCAGGAGGCGACCGTCCCGCGTGCCGGGACGTAGTCGACCGTGCCCATGGCGGCGCCGGTCCGGCCGTCGAACATGGTCAGGTACTCGGGCCCGGAGAGGACGTAGCCGCCGCTGTTGCGGTGGTCCGCGCCCGCCGTGCCGATCGCCGTGCCGCGCCCGTCGACCGTACCGTCGGCGGTCTTCATCGCCACTTCGGCCCGGCCGTCGCCGTCGTAGTCGTACACCTGGAACTGTGTGTAGTGCGCGCCCGAGCGGATGTTGCGGCCGAGGTCGATCCGCCACAGCCGGGTGCCGTCCAGCTTGATGCCGTCGACGATCGTGTTGCCGGTGTATCCGGAGTGGGCGTTGTCCTTGGCGTTGGTCGGCTGCCATTTCAGTACGAAATCGAGTGAGCCGTCGCCGTCGAGGTCGCCGACGCTCGCGTCATTGGCCTCGTAGGTGTACGCCACCCCGTCCGGGGTCCGGCCTCCGGGCGGCACGGAGAGCGGCACATCCTTGTAGCCGGCGCGGAACTGCACCGCGTGCACCGAGTCGCCCTGCTCCACGCCGTTCACGACGGCGCGCACGGTGTAGTCGGCGGAGCTCGGGGCTCCGGAGTGGAAGTAGTTCGTCGAGCCGGTGACCGGCGCGGAGTTGACCTTCGTACCGGCGCGGTAGACGTTGAAGGAGACGCTGTCCGGATCGGTGCCCAGCCAGCGCCAGCCGACCAGGTTGCCGCTGCCGTTGTGGACGCTGACCACTCCCCGGTCCAGTGCCTCGACCTGGCGCGCGGTGGGGACGGCGCCGGCCGTCGGGGAGAGTACGGCCAGGCCGGTCGCCGCGAGCGCTCCGGCCATGAGCGCGCTGATGGAAAGGTGGAGGGTGCGGGGGACGAGTCTGCGCCGGTGTCCTGCTGGTGGTGGCATGGACTGCTCCTGCGGGGTGGGGGGAAACGCCACACTCCAGTTGCCGCAGGGTTACGGGAAGGTTGCCGTCCAGCCGCAGCTTTTCTCAGGTGCCGCAGGACACGCCGAACTCACCCCCGGCCTTGTCCCGGCCGCCTCGCGGCCTCGTCCCATGCCTTGCCGCTGCCGGCGTTCGGAAGGTAGTGGCGCAGCGGCTGGGTGGAGGCGACCAGGCGGCGCATTGCCGCCAGGTCTCCCACCAGGCCGGCTGCCCTCGCCTGGACGAGGACATTGCCGAGCGCCGTGGCCTCGGCGGGGCCCGCGGTCACGGGCAGGCCGGTCGCGTCGGCGGTGAACCGGCACAGCAGTTCGTTGCGCGAACCGCCGCCGACGAGGTGCACGCGGGTGATGTCCCGGCCGGTCAGTTCGGCTGCCCGGCGCAGGGTGCGCCGGTGGGCCAGGGCCAGGCTCTCCAGGACGCAACGGACGTACGCGCCCTGGCTTTCGGGCGCCGGCTGGCCGGTCCGTACGCAGAAGTCACGTATCCGGGCCGGCATGTTTCCGGGGGCCAGGAAGCGCGGTGCGTCCGGATCGACGAGGGAGAGGAACGGGGTGGCCCGGTCCGCGCCGGCGAGGAGGCCGGGGAGGTCGGTGGGCAGCCCCTCCGCGTCCCAGGTGCGTCGGCACTCCTCCAGCAGCCACATGCCCATGATGTTGCGCAAGTAGCGGATGGTGCCGTCGATGCCGCGCTCGTTGGTGAAGTTGGCCGTTCGTGACGCCTCGGTGAGGACGGGGGCGTCGAGCTCCAGCCCGGCCAGGGACCAGGTGCCGCACGAGATGTACGCGAAGCCCGGCCCGGTGGCGGGCACGGCGGCGACCGCCGAGGCGGTGTCGTGCGAGGCAACGGTGATCACCGGCGTGGTGGCGGGCAGACCGGTGCGGGCGGCGACATGGGGCAGGAGGGTCCCGGCCGGGGAGCCGGGACGGCGCAGCGGCGGCAGCAGCGAGGCGTCGAGTCCGAGGCGGTCGAGCACGTTCTGCGACCAGGCGCCGCTGTGGGCGTCGAACAGTCCTGTGGTGGAGGCGTTGGTCTCCTCGGCGCCGATCGCGCCGGTCAGCCGGTGCACGACGAGGTCCGGCATGAGCAGGAGCGTACGGGCGGAGGTCAGTTGACCGCTCTTCGCGGCGGCGGCGAGCTGGAAGACGGTGTTGAAGGGAAGGTGCTGAAGGCCGGTGGCCCGGTACAGGGCGGCCGGCCCGCCGGCCTTGGACCACACCTGTTCCGGTATGCCGTCGGTGCGGTCGTCCCGGTAGTGGTACGGGGCGCCGAGGAGGGCGCCGTCGGAGTCGAGCAGGCCGTAGTCGACGGCCCAGGTGTCGACACCGACGGAGGCGACCGGGCCGGTGCCGGCGGCTTTCCGCAGTCCGTCCAGTACGCCGTCGAGGAGGGAGCGTACGTCCCAGTGCAGGCCGGTGGGCAGCCGCAGTGGGGTGTTGGCGAAGCGGTGCACTTCGGTGAGGCGCAGCTGGTCCGGAGCGCCGGCCCGGCCGAGGACGACCCGGCCGGTGGTGGCGCCGAGGTCGACGGCGGCGAAGGGTGCGCTGGGGTTCAAGGTGAGTACCTCGATGGGGGAGGGAGCCGGGCCCGCCCAGGGCCCTGGGCTTGCCCCAGTGGCGGGAACGGGCGGGGTCGGTAAAGGCCAATCAGCGCAAGAACGCCGCCGCCACCCCCGCGTCCACCGGTACATGCAGCCCCGTCGTGTGCGACAGGTCCCCGCCCGTCAGCGCGAACACCGCGTTCGCCACATGCTCCGGCAGCACCTCCCGCTTCAGCAGCGTCCGCTGGGCGTAGAACTCCCCGAGCCGCTCCTCCGCCACCCCGTACACCGCCGCCCGCCGCGCCCCCCAGCCCCCGGCGAAAATTCCGGAGCCCCGGACCACACCGTCCGGGTTGACGCCGTTCACGCGAATGCCGTACTCACCCAACTCAGCTGCCAGCAGCCGTACTTGGTGCGCCTGGTCGGCCTTCGTCGCGGAGTACGCGATGTTGTTCGGACCGGCGAAAACGGCGTTCTTGGACGTGATGTACACGATGTCGCCACCCAGCCCCTGCTCCCGCATCACCCGCGCCGCCTCGCGCGAGACAAGGAACGACCCGCGCGCCATGATGTCGTGCTGCAGGTCCCAGTCCTCCGCCGTGGTTTCCAGGAGCGGCTTGGAGATGGAGATGCCGGCGTTGTTGACCACCAGGTCGACGCCGCCGAAGGCGAGCACCGCGGCGTCGAAGCAGGCGGCGATCTGCTCCTCCGACGTGACGTCGACCGTGACGGCGACCGCTTTGTCGGGGCCGCCCAGCTCCTGGGCCACCCCCGCCGCGCTGTCCCCGTTCAGGTCCGCCACGACCACGCACGCGCCCTCGGCGACAAGCCGGTGCGCGATCGCCCGGCCGATGCCGGACCCCGCGCCCGTCACCAGCGCCACCCGCGCGGCGAGGGCCTTCGGCTTCGGCATCCGCCGGAGCTTGGCCTCCTCGAGAGACCAGTACTCGATGGAGAACTTCTCCGCTTCCTCGATCGGCGCGTACGTCGACACCGCCTCGGCGCCGTGCATCACATGGAGTGCGTTGACGTAGAACTCGCCAGCCACCCGCGCCGTCTGCTTGTCCCTGCCGTACGAGAACATCCCGACTCCCGGGGCGAGGACGATCGCCGGGTCGGCCCCGCGCATCGCCGGCGAGTCGTCCGCCGCGTGCCGCGCGTAATAGGCGGCGTACTCCGCGCGGTACTCCGCATGCAGCTCCTTGAGCCGCGCGACGGCTTCGGACAGGGGCACGGACGGCGGCAGGTCCAGGACCAGCGGCCTGACCTTCGTACGCAGGAAGTGGTCGGGGCAGGAAGTGCCGAGCGCCGCCAGACGCGGGGATTCGGTACGGGCAAGGAAGTCCAGGACGATTCCCGGGTCGGCGAAGTGCCCGGCCTGCGGACGGTCCTGCGAGGCGAGCCCCCTGATCACCGGCGCCAGTTCGGCAGCCCGCGCGTGTCGCTCGGCCTCCGGCAGCCGCTCGTACCCCTCCCGTACGGCGCCGAAAGGCGCGGCCCTGCCGTGCTCGGCCAGAAAAGCCTCGGCGGTACGGATGATGTGCAGCGAGTTCGCCTCGCATTCCTCGCTGCTGTCACCCCAGGCCGTGATGCCGTGCCCGCCGAGGATGCAGCCGATCGCCGCCGGGTTGGCCTCCTTGACCGCCGCGATGTCCAGTCCGAGCTGGAAGCCCGGGCGGCGCCACGGCACCCATACCACCGTGTCGCCGAAGCACCGGGCCGTCAGCTTCTCGCCGTCCGCCGCGCAGGCGAGCGCGATACCCGAGTCGGGGTGAAGATGGTCCACGTGGGCCGCGCCGACCAGGCCGTGCATCGCCGTGTCGATGGAAGGCGCCGCGCCGCCTGCGCCGTGCAGGCAGTAGTCGAAGGCGGCGACCATCTCGTCCTCGCGCCCCGCCCCCGGATACGTCCCGGCCAGCGCGCGGAGCCGGTCCAGGCGCAGCACCGCCAGGCCGTCCTCGGTGAGCGTGCCCAGGTCGCCGCCCGAACCCTTCACCCACATCAGCTCGGTGGCGGAGCCGGTGACGGGGTCGATGGCGGCGCCCTTCGCGGACGTGTTGCCGCCCGCGAAGTTGGTGTTGCGTGGATCGGAGCCCAGGCGGTTCGACCGCGCTATGAGCTCCCGCTGCGGTTGGGTGGTCATACCGTTCACGCCCCCCAGCCGGCCTGTTCGCCACCGACCCGCTCGTCGGCGATCCGCCGGGCCCAGCCCGAGCGGCCGTACGCGGCCATCGGGTCGGGATCGATGCCCATCTCCTCGCGCACTTCGGCGAGCAGCGGGCGTACATCGGTGTTGTACGCGTCCATCAGCACGGCGTTCGCGCCGAGGACGTCCCCGGACCGCTGGGCCGCCGAAAGCGCGTGGCGGTCGACCAGGAGGGCTTTCGCGGTGGCCTCCTGGACATTGAGCAGCGAGCGGATGACCGCCGGGATCTTCGGCTCGATGTTGTGGCACTGGTCGAGCATGAAGGCCACGCCGGGGCCGAGGCCGTCGCCGCGCACCACCTCGTACATGATCCGGAAGAGCTGGAACGGGTCTGCGGCTCCCGCCATCAGGTCGTCGTCCGCGTAGAAGCGCGAATTGAAGTCGAAGCCGCCGAGCTTTCCTTCCCGCAGCAGGAAGGCGACGATGAACTCGATGTTGGTTCCGGGTGCGTGGTGCCCGGTGTCCACGACGACCTGCGCCTTCGGACCGAGCCGCAGGCAGTGCGCGTACGCCGTGCCCCAGTCCGGCACGTCGGTCGCGTAGAAGGCGGGCTCGAAGAGCTTGTACTCAAGCAGCAGCCGCTGGTCGTCGCCCAGCCGCTCGTACACCGCTGTCAGTGCCTCGGTGAGCCGGTCCTGACGAGCGCGGATGTCGTCCTGGCCGGGGTAGTTGGTGCCGTCGGAGAACCACAGCTTCAGGTCGCGCGACCCGATGGCGTCCATGATGGCGACGCACTCCAGGAGATGATCCAGGGCTTTGCGGCGGACCTTCTCGTCGGGGTGGCAGACGCTGCCGAGCTTGTAGTCGTCGTCCTGGAAGACGTTGGCATTGACGGTTCCGAGCCGCAGGCCGCGCTCCTGGGCGTACGCGGCGAGAGCGGCGTAGTCGTCGACGCGGTCCCAGGGGATGTGGAGGGCAAGGGCGGGCGCAATGCCCGTGTGCGCGTGGACGCGGGCGGCGTCGTCCAGCTTCTCGTACGGAGTACGGGGGACGCCGGGCTGTGCGAAGACCTTGAAGCGGGTGCCGGAGTTGCCGTACGCCCACGAAGGGGTCTCGAGGGACTGGGCTTTCAGGGCTTCTTTCGGACTCGTCATGATCGGCACCCCTGGCGCTCCTGTGGCGGACGCTGTCGTCGCGAAAATCGTGTGAATCGATTCATTGGCGGTGAAGCTATGAGCGGCACGCCCGCCCGTCAAGAGGTGGTGCGGCTCAACCCGGACCTGGTCACGGCAACTTGCGCACGGACCCTTGACGTGTTCGGTCCGCGTGCCTACTCTCCCGGAGACTCCGATGAAACCATTCAGGCAATTCAGGCAACCATTCCAGGCACTACTGCGGCGAGGGGCGTGCGTCGATGGAGCGTGTGTGCTTCGTGCTGCGAGTACGCCGGGAACGGCTGGCGGAGTACCGCGAGCGGCACGCGGCCGTATGGCCCGAAATGCTTTCGGCGCTTTCCGGGGCGGGCTGGCGCAACTACTCGCTGTTCCTCCGCGAGGACGGGCTGCTCGTCGGCTACCTGGAGACGGACGACTTCGCGGCCGCGCAGGCGGGCATGGCCGACGCCGAGGTCAACGCCCGCTGGCAGGAGGAGATGGCAGGATACTTCGAGTCCCTCGACGGTGCCCGCCCGGACGAGGCGATGTGGCCGCTGACCGAAGTGTTCCATCTTGCCTAGGAGTTCAGCCTTCATGGCCCAGCCGGTAGGTATCAAGGACGTGGCCCGCGCCGCCGGGGTCTCGGTCGGAACGGTGTCGAACGTCATCAACCGCCCCGGATCCGTCTCCGGGCCCACCCGCGTCCGGGTGCAGTCCGCCATCGACCGGCTGGGCTATGTGCGCAGTGAGTCCGCGCGTCAGCTGCGCGCCGGCCGCAGCCGCATGATCGCCCTCCTCGTACTCGACATGGGCAACCCCTTCTTCGTGGAGGTCGCCCGCGGCGCCGAGCGCGCCGCGCGTGACGCCGGGCTCGGTGTCATGCTCTGCAACAGCGCGCAGAGCCCGGCCGAAGAGGCCGACTACCTGGGCCTCTTCGCCGAGCAGCGGGTACGCGGCCTGCTGCTCACGCCCGCCGACGCCACCGGCCGCAACATCCAGGAATTCCGCCGCCACGGCATCCCCTTCGTCCTCGTCGACCGGGTCGCCGAAGGGGAGGGCGAGTGCTCCGTCTCCGTCGACGACGTAGCAGGCGGGACACTCGCCGTACGTCACCTCATCGACGCCGGACACCGCGACATCGCGTTCGTCGGCGGCCCCCTCCGCCTCCAGCAGGTCGCGGACCGCCGCGCCGGCGCGCGTGCGGCACTCGCCGAGGCCGGCCTGGATCCCGAGGCCCTCCGGGAGATCCCCACCGACCGCCTCGACGTGGCGGCGGGCCGCGACGCGGGAGCCAGGCTGCTGGGACTTCCCGAAGGCCGCCGCCCCACCGCCGTGTTCTGCGCCAACGACCTGCTGGCCCTGGGCGTGCTCCAGGCCATGTACACGGCGGGAGTCGCGGTGCCCGACCGGCTGGCCATCGTCGGCTACGACGACATCGAGTTCGCCGCCGCCGCCGCCGTGCCGTTGACCTCGGTGCGCCAGCCGGCCCGCGTCATGGGCGCCATGGCCGCCGAGCTGCTCCTGGAGGAGACCGAGGCGGATCCGGACGGTCACGACCACCGGAGCGTGGTGCTCCGTCCCGAGCTGGTGGTACGCCGCTCCAGCCTCCCGCCGCGCACCGGCTGAACCGTACGCAGGGCGAGCGGGAGAGGACAGCACCCGTGGACACAGGCGCGCCGGATCCCGCCGCGGAGTTCCATGACTTCTTCGAGCGCCACCACGCCGGACTCGCCCGCCTCGCCCACCTCCTGACGGGGGACGCGGACGCCGCCGACGACCTGGCGGCCGACGCGCTGGTCGCGCTCTGGCACCGATGGGACCGGGTGCGTGCCGCCGATCACCCCGCGGCGTACGCACGCGGGGTGATCGCCAATCTGGTGCGCAGCCGGATCCGCGGCGCCGTACGGGAACGCCGCCGGGTCGCGCTCTTCTGGCCGCATCGCGCCGAGCACTGGGACGGACCGGACGTGCCGGCGGTCGTCGACGTACAGCAGGCACTGCGCACACTGCCTTTCCGTAAACGCGCCTGCGTGGTACTGCGCCACGCCTTCGACCTCTCGGAGCGGGACACGGCACTGGCTCTCGGAATCTCGGTCGGTACGGTGAAGAGCCAGACGTCGAAGGGCGTGGCGCAGCTGGAGAAGCTGCTGGGCAGCGACACCACCGCGGAACTCGTGGGAGAGAGGCGCTGATGGAGGAGCTGCGCAGGCAGCTGCGCGAAGCGGCCGACGCGCACCGGCCCGACCGCGCGCGGATGCTGACCCGGGTGGAACGCGCCATGACGCCGCCACAGCCCGAGCCTTCGTGCCACCACGCCGGGTCCCGCTCCTCCTGGCTGCGCATCACAGGCGCGACGGCCGCTGTGGCCGGGGTGCTCGTGGCCGGCGGCTGCGCGGTGGCCGCCGCTACCCGGGACGCGGAACTCGCGCACTCGATCGCGACGCCGCCGCCGACGACCGGTACGGACCGTACCGAGGGCACGTACCTGCAGGCCGAGGGCCTGGTGGACCCGCACAGCAATCGCTACTGGGCTCAGAGCAACGTAAGGCTGAAGACGCGTGAGCCGCTCACCGCGCTGAGAGTCGAACTACGCGTCACCCAGACGGGCGGCGTCACGGACACCGGCAGCTGGCGCTCTCTCCCGGCCGACGACTTCACCCTCTCCGTACGCGAGGAACCCGGCGCCCTCGTCTTCCGCTGGACGCTGAGGGCGAGTCGTACGGTCCCTGCCGGACAGCACGTCTTCGCCGGCCAGTACAACCATGCGCAGGGCGCTCGGGATGCGGGAGACGATACGTACACCGCATCTGCGACAGCGAAAACGAACGACGGGAAGACGACGCTCCGGGGCGATTTCGCACCGCCCGCGCGCGGGACCCCGAGTGGCACCCCCAGCGCCGGCTCAAGGGAAGTCAGTGCGGGCTCGGTTCCTCTCGCGCACGGGCGCGTTCCGATTCGGCGGTTCGCCGTTCCGGGGGCGATGAACAGGATGGCTGGGAGCGCCGGCATCAGGAGACCCAACAACACCTGAACGGCGAGTGCTCGCCCCTGCCGGCGGTACGAAGGCGAGGCCTTGGCGGCGCCGGACGGTTCAGTTCGCGGTCACGGTCGCGGTCGCGGTCGCGGTCGCCTTGAGCATGTCGGCGCACTTCTCGCCGATCATCATCGTGGTGATGCACGGGTTGACCGCCGGCAGGAACGGCATCACGGACGCGTCGGCCACCCGCAGCCCCGTGACGCCCTTGACCCGCAGCTGCGGGTCGAGCGGCGACTCGGCGTCGTCCGTCGCGCCCATCCGCACGGTGCCCGCCGGGTGGTAGACGGTGTTGTGGGTCTCGCGGATGTACGCGAACAGCTCCTCGTCGGTGGTGGCGTCCGGACCGGGCGCGAGCTCGGCGCCGGCCCAGTCGGCCATGGGAGCCTGGGCGGCGATCTCGCGGGCGAGCCGCAGCCCGTACGTCATCACGCGGATGTCGTGCTCGTGAGTGAAGTAGCGGGGGTCGACCTTCGGCTTGTCCCGGTAGTCGCGGGTGCGCAGCCGGACCGTTCCCATCGAGCGTGCCCGCGTGACGTTCGGTGTCAGGCAGAAGGCGTTGTCCGTCGTCGGATAGCCGCGCCGGTACGTGTTCAGGTCGAACGGCACCGAGCCGTAATGGAACATCAGGTCCGGCCGGTCAAGACCCGCTTCGGTGTCCGCGAAGATGCCGATCTCCCACCACTGGGTGGAAGAGGTGACCATGGGCTGCTTCGCCTCCCACATGATCACGCCCTCGGGGTGGTCCTGGAGATGGGAGCCGACGCCGGGGGAGTCCACCCGTACCTCCACGCCCCGGTCCCGCAGATGGCCGGCGGGCCCGATGCCGGACAGCATCAGCAGCTTCGGCGAGTCGATGGCGCCGCAGGCCACGATCACCTCGCGCCGCGCCGTGACCGCCCCGGTGTGAATGGTGTCGGGCAGCAGGTACTCGACGCCCGTACAGCGCCGGCCGGTGTGTCCGTCGCGGTCGCGGCCGCCGATGCCGGCGCTGCTTTCGTCCGCGTCGTCGAACAGGAGCCGCCTGGCCTGCAGTCCGGTACGTACCTCGAGGTTCGGCCGCTTGCCGAGGACCGGGTGGAGGTACGAGACGGACGCGGAGGAGCGCGTTCCGTCCGGCCGGGAGTTGATCTGGAACCAGTGGGCGCCGCGCACGACCGTCGTACCGGTGTTGAAGGGCGTGGTGGGGATACCGGCGGCCGCACACGCTTCCAGCAGGGCCGTGCCGCACGGGTCCTTGGGCGGGACGGTACGGATCGTCACCGGGCCCGAGCGGCCGTGGTGGTCCCCGGGCGCGTCGTTCGTCTCCAGCCGCTGGTAGAGGGGGAAACAGTCCGCGGCGCTCCAGCCCGTACAGCCCAGCGCGCCCCACTCGTCGAGGTCCTCGGCCGGTGCCCAGAAGGCGATGCAGGAGTTGTGCGAGGAACAGCCGCCGAGCACCTTGGCGCGGGCGTGCCGCATGAAGCTGTTGCCGTTCTCCTGGGGCTCCACCGGGTAGTCCCAGTCGTAACCGGACTCCAGCAGGGCCATCCACCGGTCGAGCCGCAGGATGTTGTCGTCACCGACGTCCGAAGGCCCGGCCTCCACGACGCACACGGTGACGTCCGGGTCCTCGGTCAGCCGTGCGGCGACGACGGCGCCGGCCGTACCGCCGCCGACCACGACGTAGTCGTACTCGGGCAGGGGGCTTGCTGAGGGCATTGCGTCTCCAGGGTCGGCTGATCGGTGATCAGGGGGCGGCCGACGGCGGTGCGGGAGTGCCTGCGGCTTCGAAACGGTGCTCGTCCAGTACGCCGGTCTTGTGCCGCTGCACGAACCAGTAGTAGGCGAAGCCGCCGAGCGCGACGATGCCGATGAAGAGGAACGCGCCCCACCGCAGATACCAGTGCTGCGGTCCCGTGGCGTTGTACACCTCCGCGCGCGGCCACGCGAGGTTGACCGACATGGCGGTGCCCCACAGCACGGCGACGACGTTGACCGGCAGACCGAACCTGCCGAGCGAGAAGTTGCCTTCCGCGGGCTGCCACTTGCCCCGCAACCGCTGGAGCAACATGGGTGCGGTGACCATGAGGTAGGCCACGTAGATCATGATGATCGCGATGCTCGTGATCACCGAGAAGATCTGCGGCTGGTTGATGTTGACGACGAGGATGACGACTGCCACCACGCCGATCAGTACGGCCGGTACCACGGGCGTCTGGAACCGGGGGCTCACCCGGGCGAGCCGCGAGCCCGCCGGCAGGTTGTTGTCCCGGGCCATGGCGAACATCAGCCGGATACCGGCGGCGTGCACGGCCAGTACGCACACCGTGATCGCGACGACCACGGTCCACAGGAAGATCTCGCCGACGGTCGAGCCGAGGGTTTCCAGTACGACGTACTGCAGACCGCCCGTGGACAGCTCCTCGGCCGCCAGGTCGGGTACGGCCATCAGGGCGAAGAGCAGGATGAACCCGCCGATGAGGAAGGACGCGACGAGCGCCCGCAGGATGGCACGGGGCGCGTTCTGACCCGGGTTGTGCGACTCCTCGCCGAGTGACGACGCGGTGTCGAAGCCGTACATGACGTACGCGGAAGCCAGCGAGGCGGTCAGGAAGACGCCCAGATAACCGAGGTTCTGGCCGCTGCCGAGGCCGTACGTCTCCGTCAGGACGCTGCTCGGGCCGCGGGTGATGTGCGCCGCGAGGAAGATGATCAGGGCGACCGCGGCGATCAGCTCGATGAACACACCGGCCGAGTTGATCCGTGCCATGAGCTTGACGCCGAAGGCGTTGACGAGGGTGGAGAAGAGGACGAGCACCGAGCCGAGGAGCACGGCGTTGGCGGCCGCGTCGGTCTTGCCGGTGCCGTCGCCGACGAACTGGAACCAGTCGTCGATCTGCGGCAGCGTGATCTGGTACGCGAGCGCCACGGCGGCCAGCGTCACCATGGTGGCCGTCATCATCATCCAGCCGCCGAGCCAGCCGATGTGCGGGCCGCCCATGGTCTTTGCCCAGTTGTAGACCGAGCCGGCGACCGGATAGCGGGCGGCCAGCTCGCAGAAGCACAGGGCCACCATCAGCTGGCCGGCGAAGACCATCGGCCAGGACCACCAGTAGGCGGGGCCGCCGAAGGTCACGCCGAAGTAGAAGAGCTGGAACGTGCCGGTGAGGATGGAGATGTAACTGACCCCGGCGGCGAAGGTGTGAAAGTTGCCGAGGGTGCGCTTGAGCTCCGGGCGGTAGCCGAAATCGCCCAGCGCGTCGTCGTCCTGCTGACCCTGGGTCCGGGTCGGCGGCTCGGGTTCCGGATCTTGCGGTCCCGTGCCGGCAGTGTCCGTACTCATTCGAACCACCTCAGCGGATTCGGCGCGAGATTGCGCCAGATGTGCTTGGCCTCCTGGTACTCGGCCAGGCCGGCGGGGCCGAGTTCGCGGCCGAAGCCGGACTGCTTCATGCCGCCCCACTCCGCCTGGGGCACGTACGGATGGAAGTCGTTGATCCATACGGTCCCGGCCCGGACCCGTGACGCCACCCGCTGGCCGCGGGCCACGTCCTCGGTCCAGACCGCGCCGGTCAGCCCGTAGACGGTGTCGTTCGCGAGGGCGACGGCCTCCGCCTCGTCGCGGAACTGCTCGACGGTGAGCACCGGGCCGAACGACTCGTCGCGTACCACCGACATGCCCGGGGTGCAGTCGTCCAGCACGGTCGGCAGGTAGTAGAAGCCGTCCTGAAGGGCGGGGTCGTCGGGCCGGGCGCCGCCGCAGCGCAGCACCGCGCCCTCTGCCAGCCCGGCCGCGACGTACGCCTCGACCTTGTCGCGGTGCGCGGCCGAGATCAGGGGCCCGGTACGGGCGTTCTCGTCGAAGGGGCCACCGAGGGGGATCGCCCGTGTTCGCTTCACCAGTTCGTCGACGAACGCGTCGTGCAGTTCGTCCTGGACGAGCAGCCGCGCTCCGGCCGAACAGACCTGGCCGGAGTGCAGGAAGATGGCCATCATGGCGTAGTCGACGGCGGCCTCGAAGTCGGCGTCGGCGAAGACGATGTTGGGGTTCTTGCCGCCCAGCTCCAGGGCGACCTTCTTCACCGTCGGGGCTGCGGCCGTCATGATGCGGCGGCCCGTGACGAGCCCGCCGGTGAACGACACCATGTCGACGCGCGGGTCCTCGCTCAGGGGCGCGCCCGCGGTCGGCCCCGCGCCCAGGACGAGGTTGGCGACTCCGTCCGGCAGTCCCGCCTCGGCCAGCAGCTTCATCAGCATGATGGCGGTGTGCGGGGTCAGCTCGCTGGGCTTGAGCACGAAGGTGTTGCCCGCCCCGACCGCCGGAGCGACCTTCCAGGCGGTCTGCAGCAGCGGATAGTTCCACGGGGTGATGAGCGCGCAGACACCGACCGGCTCGTGCACCACTCTGCTGTCCACGTCCGTGTTGCCCGTGTCGACGATCCGGTCCGAGCCGGCGGCGGCCGTCAGGTTGCCGAAGTAGCGGAAGCAGTGGGCGATGTCGTCCATGTCGTACTCGCTCTCGACGAGCCGTTTCCCGGTGTCCAGGGATTCGGCGCGCGCGAACGCGTCCTTGTCGCGTTCCAGCATCCCGGCGACGCGCAGCAGCAGCTGCCCGCGCTCGTCTGCGGGGGCCGTCGGCCAGGGGCCGCGGTCGAACGCGTCGCGGGCCGCGGCGATCGCCGCCGAGACGTCCTTCGGGCCTGCTTCGTCGACGGTCGCCACCAGGGTGCCGTCGGCGGGGCAGCGGATCTCGCGAACCTGCCCGTCGACGGCGGCGGTCCACTTGCCACCGATGAACAGCTCCGGCATGGGGGCTCCTCCGGGTTCGAACGGTCGGGCACCCGAGTGGCGCCCCGTCGGTCACGCCTAGCGGTGCTTCACCGGCAGACAGCGCTCCACGAACGACACTAAGGAGGCGAGGCCGTGTTCGCAGTGCGAGAGCGGTCATCCGGCGGAACGGGCGCGCCCAGGGGTGCGGCAGGCCGGCGGCCGCCCCGGCGCAAGTGCTGGAGAAGGCCCCGATGCTGTTCGCCTGCCGGCAGCCACTGCATGCGCATCTTCGCCACACAGGTGCAGTTCACCGCCCTGGCTGACGAGCTGGTAGGCGTCCAGCTCGGACAGTCTGTAGTCGCGTGCGAACCACTGCACCAGGCTTCCGGGCCACCGTGTCACGACTCCCTTCGGTCTTCACCGCGCACACACCGCGACTCCGCGGCTCTCACGCTCCCCCTGGCACGCGTGACCCGAGCGACGGGCGCGGCGCCACCGAAGGTCCGGGCCCGGGCCCCTCTCGCGTCCGGCGTCGCGTACGTTGCGGCGTTGACCGGCAGTGCGTGCCCGCGGAACGGTTGAGCGCTGCGAGGCCTCACGTTACGGGGCACGGCGCGAGTGATGGAAGAGGCCGGTGCCACTCCCGCACGTGGTCGCGACACAACACGTTCCGGTCGGCTCCGGACAACACGACCGACGGCCGGCGCCCGACAGCCTTTCCGTCATTCCAGTGCGGTGGCGAGCGCCGCCGCCGGATCCTGATCCGGGGGACCGGCAGGCGTCCACCGCCCGCGGTCCTTGCGGTACGGCCACCAGCGCCCGTCACGACCGCACCGCAGCTGAGCGTCCGCACCGACGACCGTCCACCGGTTGAACCGGTCGCGCAACTGCGGACGCTCGCCCTCGTCCCACGCCTCCGTCAGCCGCGTACGGGCGCGCGCGAGTGCCTCCGGCTCCGGCGTCCACTCCTCCTCCAGTACGGCGAGTGCGGCACGTCCCCCGTACTGCCAGGCCAGTACCGCCAGGGCGAGGCCGGCCCGCTCCCGTCCGGAATCCGACGCGAGCCGTGCGGCGATCCGCGGTCCGGGCCCGCCGGCTGCCAGCCGCACCGCGTCCTGTTCCGCCGCCAGTTCCTCTTCCACCGGCTGCTGTTCGTGCCCGGGCGCCAGCGCCTCGGCCAGGAGGCGATGCGCGCGGCCGGCCGCGTCCAGCGCCAGGAACTCCAGCGCTGCGACGTCGATCTCGGGCGCGGGCGCTGTCTCCGTGTCCAGAGTCGGCGGCTGCCCCGGCTCTCCCGGCAGCGGCGGAGGAGCGGGCAGGGGCGGCAGCATGTCCCGCTCCGCGAACGCCTCGTCGGCCGGCACACCCTCCGGCGCCCGCTCACCGCCGTGCCCTCGCGGTGTCTCCTGCGGCGCGGCCAGAGCCGCGCTGCGTACCTGGAGCTCGTCGAGCAGCTCCCGCTCGCCGCGTCCCCGCATGAGGAGCAGTACGAAGGGGTCCTGGTCCAGCAGACGCGCCACCTGGTAGCAGAGCGCCGCGGTGTGCGGACAGTGGTCCCACGCGTCGCACGAGCACTGCGGCTCCAGGTCGCCGATGCCCGGCAGGAGCTCGACTCCGGCGGCCGCCGCGTCCTCCACCAGATGGGGCGGCATCTCCCGGTCCAGGAGCGCCGCGATGTGCCCGGCGCGTTCGACCGCCATGCCGAGGAAACGGTCCCACTCCTCACCGCTCAACCGCTGCAACAGCACATCACCGCGATACGCCGAACCGTCCTTCTCCCGTACGACCGCCGTGACCCGCCCCGGTCGTACCGACACGGCGCCGACCGCTCCTTCACGCGCGTACCGGCGGCCCTTTCTGAGCTGTTCACCGTCCAGCGCGGTGTCCTCCAGCGCCTTCATCCATGCCCGGCCCCACCAGGTCTGCGCGAAACCGCGCCCCCGCGCGGGAGGCATCGCGTCGAAGGTCCGCTCCGGTTCGCGCTGCTCACCTGTCCCGTACCAGTCGCTCATCGTGTGCCCCCTCGCAGCTCCACCAGGTCCGCCAGCTCGGCGTCGGTCAGTTCCGTCAGGGCGGATTCGCCGTTCCCGAGAACGGCGTCCGCGAGCTCCTTCTTGCGCGCGAGCATTCCCGCGATCCGGTCCTCGATGGTTCCCTCGGCGATCAGCCGGTGCACCTGCACCGGCTGGGTCTGCCCGATGCGGTACGCGCGGTCCGTGGCCTGCGCCTCGACCGCCGGGTTCCACCAGCGGTCGTAGTGCACGACATGGGCGGCCCTGGTGAGGTTGAGCCCGGTCCCCGCCGCCTTCAACGACAGCAGGAATACCGGAACCTCACCGTCCTGGAACCGCCGCACCATTGCCTCTCGTTCCGGCACGGGCGTTCCGCCGTGCAGGAACAGCGTCCCTGTGCCGCGCGCCGCGAGATGCTTCTCCAGCAGCCGCGCCATCTGCACGTACTGCGTGAACACCAGCACGCTCGCGTCCTTGGCCAGGATGGTGTCCAGCAGTTCGTCCAGCAGTTCCAGCTTCCCGGACCGGCCCGCGATGGTGGGCCGCTGCTCCTTCATGTACTGCGCCGGGTGATTGCAGATCTGCTTCAGCGCGGTGAGCAGCTTCACCACGAGCCCCCGCCGGGCGAACCCTTCGGCCGCCGAGATCTCGGCGAGCGTCTCGCGGACCACCGCCTCGTACAAGCCGGTCTGTTCCACCGTGAGCGACACGGCGTGGTCGGTCTCCGTCTTCGGCGGCAGCTCCGGAGCGATCCCGGGATCGGACTTGCGGCGCCGCAGAAGGAACGGACGTACCAGCCTGGAGAGACGCTCGGCGGCGGCGGGGTCGTTGCCGCCCTCGACCGACTGCGCGTATTGCCTGCGGAACGTTCCGAGCCGGCCGAGCAGTCCGGGAGTCGTCCAGTCGAGGATGGCCCACAGCTCGGAGAGGTTGTTCTCCACCGGGGTGCCGGTGAGCGCCACGCGCGCGTGGGCGTCGATGGTGCGCAACTGCCTGGCGGTTGCCGAGTACGGGTTCTTGACGTGCTGCGCCTCGTCGACGACGACCATGCCCCATGGTTTCGGTCCGGCCAGCCGTGCGGCGTCGAGCCGCATCGTGCCGTACGTCGTGAGAACGAACTCCCCGTCGGCGAGGGCGTCCAGGCTGCGCGAAGCGCCGTGGAACCGGCGTACCGGGGTTCCCGGAGCGAACTTCTCGATCTCGCGCTGCCAGTTGCCCATCAGGGACGTGGGGCAGACGACCAGGGTGGGGCCGGCGGCACGCTCGTCCGTCTGCCGGTGCAGATGCAGGGCGATGAGGGTGATGGTCTTGCCGAGCCCCATGTCGTCGGCGAGACAGCCGCCGAGCCCCAGGGACGTCATGTGGTGCAGCCAGTTCAGTCCGCGCAGCTGGTAGTCGCGCAAGGTCGCCGCGAGCGCGGCCGGCTGCGGAACCGCCCCGTGCCCGGCGCCCTCCGGATCGGCGATCCGCTCCCGCAACTGCGCCAGCCACCCCGTTGCCTGTACGTCGACCTGCCTGCCGTCCACCTCCGAGCGGCCTGTCAGCGCGGCACTGAGCGCTTCGACGGGGGTGACCTTGCGGTCCTGGCTCTCTCGCGCGCGGCGGGCCTCGTCGGGGTCGACGAGCACCCACCGGTCGCGCAGACGCACGACCGGCCTGCCGGCCTCCGCGAGCCGGTCGAGCTCCTCGCGCGAGAGCTGCTGACCGCCCAGCGCGAACCGCCAGTTGAAGGCCAGCAGCGCGTCGGGCGACAGGAATGACGGCACGTCGGACTGCGTCGTCTCCTGATTCCCCACACTGCCCTTGTCGTCATCGGGCGGGCCCACTACGGCGCGTGCCGTCAGTCCGCGGGCCAGCGCCTTCGGCCAGTGCACCTGGACTCCGGTGGCTGCCAGCGCCCGTGCGGCCTCACCGAGCAGTTCGGTGACCTCCTCGTCGGCCGGCTCGATGGCGTCCGGTACGGCGGCCGACAGCAGCGGGGCCAGCGGCGGCCACACATGGGCGGCGCGGCGCAGGGCCGGCAACGCGTCCATACGGGCGCGCGGCCCGAACGCCGTCCCGGCGTGTCCTGTGCCGGCCCACACCTCGGAGGCGTCGGCGACCAGCGAAGGGTCTCTGACACTGTGCATCTGCAGAACGACGCGGAAGGCAGGCCCCGCTCCCTCGTCGATACCGTTCGTCCGGCCGTTCTCGGGTTCCTCGTCCGCGCGAGCCGTCGCGAGTCCGGACAGCTCGACCCTCAGGGAGATCCGTACGCCCGCGTCGTGCCCGGCGGCGACGTCCGCGGCCCAGGCGCGCTGCTCGGGCAGCCGCTGCGGCTCGGCGCCGGCGTACGCGGGACCGGCGGCCGCCGAAGCCGCGGCGGGCGTACGCGGCAGCCCGTCCGCGACCGCGTCGAGGAACGAGCGCACGAGCCGCTCGGGAGCGGGCAGCCGCAGCGGCCGTTCCCCGGCACCGAGCGGTACGGCGTGCGCGCCGGGCGGCATCGCGGCTGCCAGCTCGCGCACCCGTTCCTGGTCCTCGGCGGTGAGCGGTCCGGCCCGCCAGGCGTCGTGATCGGTGGCGCTCAGTCCCGGCAGGAGAAGCCCGCGAGCGGCGAGCTGCAGCGCGACGAGTGCGGCCGCACCCCAGAAGGCTGCGGCAGGGTCGGCGTGTGCGGACGCGCGGGCCCTCGTCAGGACCGGCAGAGCGTCCCGCACCGGCAGCGCGAGGGCGCGCACGGTGCGCACCGTGACGCGGTCCATGACGACAGTCAGCTCTTCGACCGTGCCGGGGCCGGAGGGCGGCGCGCTTCCGTCGGCGCGCCAGAAAGCCACCGTGCCGGTGCGTGCCGGATCCGCGGGCAGGAAGGCCACGGAGCATCGGGTGAGTTCGGAGATCTCGGAGAGCGTTGCCGCAGGAGGCCGGTGCACAGCGATGCCGAATTCCTCAAATTTGACTAGCCGATTTCGAGTCGCCGAGAGTACAGCATCCGGCAGGCGAAGGTGTACCCATCCCCACTGCGCCGAGCGGGGGCAGGCACCAACGAAACCCGGGGGTTGACGCCATGGTCATCAAGGGGCCCGGTGCGTAGTTTCATGACGTCAGAGCTAGGTCCTACAGACCGGAGACCCTTATGCCCCAGGCCGCCACTGTCGCGGAACCCACGACAGGCACCTCGGGGAGCGATTTCGCCCCGCTCCTGCGAAGCGCCAGGGAGCAGGGACTCCTGGAGCGGCGCACCGGCTGGTATGCGGTGGGCATCGCGGCCAATCTGCTCGCCATGGCCGCTGTCGTCGCAGGCATGGTGCTCATCGGTGACTCCTGGTGGACGCTTCCGCTGGCCCTGCCCCTGACCGTGCTGTGGGCCCGTACCGCCTTCTTCGGCCACGACGCCGGACACGCCCAGATAACCGGCAACCGCCGGGTGAGCCTGGTGATCAGCCTCGTCCACAGCAATCTGCTGCTCGGCATGAACCAGGCGTGGTGGAACGACAAGCACGTACGCCACCACGCGAACCCGAACCACATCGACAAAGACCCCGACGTCGGTGTGGGGGCACTGGTCTGGACGCAGAAACAGGCCGAACAGCGCGAAGGATTCGCCCGCTGGCTGACCCGCAACCAGGCGCGACTGTTCTTCCCGATGCTGCTGCTCGAAGGCATCGCCCTGAAGATCTACGGCTTCCAGTACCTGCGCCGCCAGCCGGTGCGCGAGCGCGTACTGGAAGGCTCGCTGCTCGTGGCCCATCTCGTCGGGTACTTCGCGTTGCTGCTCACCGTCATGTCGCCGGGCAAGGCCGCTGTGTTCGCGCTCCTTCATCACGCTCTGTTCGGCCTCCATCTGGGAATGGCGTTCGCACCCAACCACAAGGGGATGGAAATGCCCGGCACCGACGGTGAGCGCTGGGGTCACCTGCGCCGGCAGGTCGTCACTTCACGCAACGTGCGCGGCGGGATACTCACCGACTGGTTCCTCGGCGGCCTGAACTACCAGATAGAGCACCACCTCTTCCCGAGCATGGCGCGTCCGAACCTGCGGTTCGCCCAGCCGCTGGTGCGTGCGCACTGCGAGGCGCTGGGCGTGTCGTACGCGGAGACCGGACTGATCGACTCGTACCGGCAGGCGCTGACACACATGCACGGCGTCGGCGCACCGCTCAGGACCGACACGACCGACAGGACCGGCGCGGCCGAGCGGAACGCAGCCGTCTAGCGGGCGGCCCGCGCGGCGGAACTGTGGCGCGGGCGCGCACGTTACTGGAGCATGAAGCGGCAACAGCCGCGAAGGAGGCGTCGAAGATGTCGAAGAGCGCGAAGGTGGCCGCCGGTGGCGTGGTGGTGGGGATCGCCATGATCTGGCTGGTCGGGTTCTGGCCCGCCCTGCTGGTCATGATCGGTGTGCCCGTCGCGGCGTATCTGATGCTGGACAACTCGCAGCGCCGCAGGCTGCGCCGGGTCACACGCAAGGAGATCGGCCGCTGACCCCGCCCCCGGCCGTGCGGGGATAGGGTCGGGTTCTGGAAGGATCGAACACCGGCACGGTCGAGGGGGAGTCCGCACATGGGCGGCATGGTCACGGCGGTCAGCAGCAACGGCGAGTACTCGTTCACCAAGCCGAACCGCGACAGCATCACGCTGCTGGCCGGACTCGGCGTGGAAGGCGACGTACACGCGGGGACGACGGTCAAACACCGGTACCGGGTCGCTCAGGACCCCACCCAGCCGAATCTGCGCCAGGTGCACCTCATGCACGAGGAGCTGTTCGGCGAGCTGCTCCGCAGCGGCTTCACGGTCGAGCCGGGCCAGCTCGGCGAGAACATCACCACCAGCGGAATCGACTTGCTCGGCCTCCCGGAAGGCACCCTGCTGCACATCGGTGAGGAAGCGGTCGTCGAGGTCACCGGTCTGCGCAACCCGTGCCTGCAGATCGACGGTTTCCAGGACGGTCTCCTGAAGCAGGTGGTCGGCCGGGACGAGGCGGGCAACATCGTGCGCAAGACCGGGATCATGAGCGTGGTCAAGGTGGGTGGGGCGGTGCGGCCCGGCGACCGGATCAAGGCCGTCCTGCCGGCGGAGCCGCACCGGCCCCTGGAGCGCGTCTGAGCCCCGGCTCAGCTCAGCGCGCAGGAGTTCACCACATCACCGCCCGCGGGCCTGGCAATAGTCCGGTCCCCGGGCGGAACGCTGCCGTCCTCCACCCAGGCCACAAGCGCCGAAAACGCGGAGCGGTAACAGGGAAGGACCGGCCGCAGCCGGTCGGGATACGTGTCGTAGAGCGAGTCGACATGGGTGCCGCCCGCGACGGTGTAGTAGCGGTGCAACCGTGAGCGGCCCCGCTGCGTCACCATCCGCTCGTACACGTCGGAGTCGGTGGCGATCGGCAGCAGCGTGTCCAGGTCACCGTGCAGCGTGATCATCGGCTTGCCGATCCGCCCGGTCAGAGCGACCCGCCCGACCGCGCGGTGTACGGAGTCGGGTCGCGCGGCGTAGTCGTACTCCGCGTCCGACGCACAGGGCGCGAGGATCTCCGGCAGTGTGCCACCGGCGGATGATCCGGGGCAGGCCGGGTCGTACGACGGATCGAACTCCGCGCGATAGATCTTCTGCGTCAGACCCCAGTACGCCTTCTCGTGGTACGGCCACAGGAACTGCGAACCGGGCGCGAAACCGGCCTTCAGCAGATCCTCGTCCTTCGCCCGGCCCAGGCTCCGTGCCACCGCGACCGGCAGGGAGTCGAGCAGACCACCGCCGTCGGCCGTCCAGAGGGCGCCCTCCCAGTCCACCCCGCCGTCATAGAGCTCGGGATGGTTCTCCAACTGCCAGCGGGTCAGGTAGCCGCCGTTGGAGATGCCCGTCATGTATGTACGCCGGGGCGCGTGCCCGTACCACTTCGCGACGGTCCTGCGTGCCGCACGCGTCAGCTCCGTGGTACGCCGGTTCCACTCCGCCACGGCATCGCCGGGCCGCTTGCCGTCCTTGAAGAAGTCGGGGCCGCTGTTCCCCTTGTCGGTCGCCGCGTACGCGTAGCCCTGAGCGAGCACCTGGTCGGAGATGAGGGCGTCGGTCGCGTACTGCTTGCGGGTACCGGGCGCACCCGTGACGACGAGCCCGCCGTTCCAGCGATCGGGCAGCCGGATGACGAACTGGGCGTCGTGCTGCCATCCGTGGGTGGCGTTGAAGCGCGAATCGTCGGGGAAGTAGCCGTCGATCTGCGTGCCCGGCACACCGGAGGGGTTCTTCGTGCCCTTCGCGGACAGCCCCGCCTGGTCGGCAGTGTCGGTGTACGCCGTGCCGGCCAGCCCTGTGGTGGTCAAGTCGGGCAGGCAGGCCACTCGCTGATGTTCCGCCCCCGGCACGACCGGCCGGTCGTGCCGGGCGCAAGGACCGGCCTCAGGGGCAGGCGCCGCGGCGCCTGCGGAGCCGACGGTGGTCAGCGCCATGAGAAGTGCGGCGGCGAGCGGGACGCCTCTGGACGGGCGCATGGGAAGCCTCCGGGTTCACTGCGGGAAGACGGGCGCAGCGAGCCACATGGTGCTGTCGAATCGACCGGCACGGCCATGGGCACGGCCCACACCGCGCAGGGCGCCGATATGGGTGCCGTCCACGGAGATTGCTTGCCGGTGGATCACTTCGCCGCGACCCACGACCGCATGAAGGCCGGAAAGGCCTTGCCCGGCCCCGCCCGCAGAACCGCTCTCGCCCGGTACGACCGCGCACTCAGGGCGGAAGGCCGCAGAGGACCAGGGCGGCGGCCGTCAGGCGGGCCGTACGGCGATCTTGTCGAGCGCCTCCAGCAGACCGGGCAGTTCGGGTCCCCGCCCGACCGGAAGAACCTCACCCGGCTCGTCGTCGAGCAGTACGAAAGCGATGTCGTCGGTCCTGGCGACCACGGACCAGCCAGGACCGTCGGCCCGCAGCGTGCGGGCCTCGCCGGACGCGAACGTCGAACGCACCCGCCCCGGCGGCGGAGGGGCGTCCACGTAACCTTGCAGCTCCTCAATGACACGCCGCACGCCGGAGTGCGGCTTGTCACCCGGAGCCACGAATGTCTCCTCGTCGTCGATCTGCTCGCGCCAGGCCGCCCACTGGAGCGCGATCTCGTCCGCGCCGAGCCGGCGCTGGGCGGGTCCCCAGGTGTCGGTGTCGGGCGGTGTGAGCGGAGCCGGCACATTGTCGCCGTCCGCTCCGTTCCCGGGAACGGGGTCGTGCGGGGCCGGTATGCCGGGAGCGGCCACCGCGAGCGAGAGCGGCCAGCCCGGCAGACCCGCGACGACCGTTCGTTCGTCCGGTGACAGGTCGTACTCCATGCCGCAGTCCCAGGACGCGATGGCGACCGCCACCAGCGACACGTCGTCGATCACCACGGTCCACCGCGCGCCCGTGCCGTCCTGGCCGAGCACCAGGCCGTACCCGTCGGCGTACGGCTCGAGACCGAGCGCCGCACAGGCCTGCGGATAGTCGTCACCGAGCACGCTCGGGAACTGCGCGGGCGTCAGCAGCACCGCGGTCAGCACGAACAGAGCGTCCTCGGCGTCCTCGGCGTCCTCGGCGGTGTCGGTGGCGGTGTCAGGCCCGGTCACGGCACCCTCCTCATCGGATCGGTCGTCGGCGCACCCTAACCAGTGAGTAACCCCGCCGTCGAGGTCCACGGGGAACCCGGCATCAGGCAGCCGGGAGGCCGAGGAGCGCACGGGCCACGCTCTGGGGTGACTCGTCGCGCTCCCGCGCGAGCGCGATGACCGCCCGGCAGGCCAGTTCGTTGACACCGAAGGAAAGTGCCTCCGGCGAGACCCAGCCGGCCGCCTCCTCGATGCGCGGCTCGTCGTCCTCCGCGCACGCGGAGACGTAGGCCGCGGCGGCCTCGAAGATGTTGTGCTGACGCGTTCCCGGGTGCGCCTGCGGTGTCGCACCGTCCGGACGCGGTCCGAAGAGCTTCCTGAGTCTGTTCCGTACGTTGTCGAACACGCGGACCACCTTCCCCCTGAGTGGTTGGATCACGGACCCTCCATCTGTGCTCTCCCAACGTAGAGTTGGACACCGGGCGACAGAAGGGGGACGGTGCGTTGAAGCGCTACGACCGGCTGAAGGAGATCCAGCGGCTCGACCCGGAAAAGGACTTCCTGACGATCTACCGGCTCACATCGACGTACGAGTTCCCCTGGGACTACACACGCGCACTGGAACTGGCCCTGTACCGCACATACGCGGTCCCGGGCATCGGCCGCCTTCTCGCCGAGACGGCAGAGCTGACCGACCGTTCCCAGAAGCGCTACGACGACACCGCGCTGCTCCTGGACACCGTCTTGGAGCACGGCTTCGACTCCGACGACGGCCGCACCGCCATCCGCCGGATCAACCAGATGCACCGCAGCTACGACATCAGCAACGACGACATGCGCTATGTGCTGTGCACGTTCGTCGTCATGCCGAAGCGCTGGATCGACTCCTACGGCTGGCGACGGCTGTCCGACCACGAACTCCGGGCCTCCGCGGCCTACTACGGCATGCTCGGCAAGCACATGGGCATCAAGGACATTCCGCAGTCCTTCGAGGAGTTCGAGCGCTGCCTCGACACGTACGAGGCGGAGCACTTCGGCTGGGACGAGGGGGCGCGCAACGTCTCGGACGCCACGCTCGCGCTCATGGCGTCCTGGTACCCGCGCCCCCTCGCGCCGCTCGTGCGCGGCGCCAGTCTCGCTCTCCTCGACGACGCGCTCCTGCGAGCCTTTCGCTACGACACGCCGGCGCCCGCCGCGCGAGCGGCGGTCAGGGGCGCTCTGCGGCTGCGTGCTCGCGCCGTGCGCCTGCTGCCACCGCGCAGCGCGCCGCACTACGCCCGGCAGAATCCCGAGATCAAGGGCTATCCCGGCGGCTATACGGTCGCCAAGCTGGGGACGTTCCCGACTCCCGGTACGGGCGGCTGCCCGGTCCCGCACACCGCGCGCCCGGCGGCCGCCGCTGAGTGACGCCCCGGCCCGGGCACGGTTCCTGGCTCAGTCCTGGCGGACAGCCACCGCCAGGAACCGGTCACTCTCGTCGGTGTACGACGTCATCCGCCACCCGGAACCCGCCAGCAGCAGCCGGAGGACGGGCTCGGCCCGCAGGTCGTCCGACGTGATCTGCCGGCCCTGGCGAGCCGCGAGAGCCGCACGTCCGATGGGATGGAACAACGCCAGCAGGCCGCCGGGGCGCACCGCCCTGGCCAGCTCGCGCAGATTCTCCGCGGGCCGGGGGAGATGCGCGATCAGCCCGGCCGCGAAGACAGCGTCCAGGGCTCCCGTCCGTACCGGCAGCCGGGCGACGTCGGCGATCAGCAGCTGCGCGTCGCGATGGCGTCCCGCGTGCACGGCGGACTCCAGCATCGCCGGCGTCACGTCGGCGCCCAGCACCGAACCTCCGGGGCCCACGGCGTCGCGCAGGAACGGCAGCGCGCGCCCCGTGCCGCAACCCGCGTCGAGCACGGCGTCGCCCGCCCGCAGCCCGAGGTCGGCCACCGCGGCGGCGTAGGCCGGTCCGTCGTCGGGGAAACGGGCGTCCCAGTCCGCGGCCCGGGCCGTGAAGAATTCCTGAACGTGCGTGTGGTCATCGGCCATACGCACATCGTCTCCCGGATTCTTCGAAATTCCGGCGGCTCCAACGCATGTGCGGTGCGCATGTTCGAGCGCGGCCCGGTCGTTCGGGAACGTATCTCTGTCATATTCGGGCAGCTTTCGAAATGCGCTCCCAGTGTGCGCCCCCTTCAGGACTAGCGTCCCTGGGTCATGGGACACCTGGACCACGCCACCTTCGGCTGGCTGACACCCGTGCTGTCGTACGCGATGGCAGTCATCGGCGCCGCTCTCGCCCTGCGGTGCACCGTACGAGCACTGGGGGCGAGCGGGCGCTCCCGGCGCAATTGGCTGATCACCGCCGCGTCCGCCATCGGCACCGGCATCTGGACGATGCACTTCGTCGCGATGCTCGGCTTCGGCGTCACCGGTACCGAGATCCACTACAACGTTCCCCTGACCGTGCTCAGCCTGATCGTCGCGATGCTCGTCGTCGGCGCCGGAGTCTTCGCCGTCGGTTACGGCCGCGACCGCGGCAGGATGCTGCTCCTCGGCGGCCTCACCACCGGGCTGGGCGTGGCGAGCATGCACTACCTCGGCATGGCCGCGCTGCGCCTCAACGGCTCCGTGTCCTACGACCCGCTGCTCGTCGGCCTGTCCGTGGTCATCGCGGTCGTCGCCGCGACCGCCGCCCTGTGGGCAGCCCTGAACATCAAGTCGCCGGTCGCGGTCGCCGTCGCCTCTCTCGTGATGGGAGCAGCGGTCAGCAGCATGCACTACACGGGAATGGCCGCCGTCAGCGTGCAGGTCAGCCCGTCGGGCAGGGAACTCCCCGGGGCCACCGCCATGCAGTTCGTCTTCCCCCTCGCCGTGGGCCTCGGGTCGTACCTCTTCCTCACCGCCGCCTTCGTCGCTCTCTCGCCCACAGCACGCGAGCGCGCGGCCTACGCCTCCGCGGAGCGGCTGACCGAAACGACCGTTCCCTAGAACGGCGCCGGCCTTCGCAGCACGGCACCACTCAGGCAGCACGACCCGTATCCGGAACGAGGAGGCCATGCGCAAACCCCGTAGGACCCCGGGCGCCGAAACACCGGGCCGGACTGCGCCCCCCACGCGTGGACGGCGGGCGCACGCAGGTCCCCCTGCCGACGAGAACACCCTCACGAACAGCGGCGGAACCGCCACCCGGGAACGCCCCGCGGCAGCCACCCGAGAGCGGTGGCGGCTGCGCCCGAGAACGGTACGAGCGAAGATCGTCTCGTTGCTGATGGTGCCCGTCGTCTCCCTGCTCGCGCTCTGGGCCTTCGCCACCGTAACGACGGCACAGGACGTGGCCCGACAACAGCAGCTCCAACGCGTCGACGAAGAGGTGCGCATACCCGTCGCGACCACCGTCGCCGAACTGCAGGCCGAACGCCGCGCCGCGGTCCGCTATCTCGCGTCCCCAGACGACAGCGGTGCGGACGCGCTGGAACAGCAGGCCAAACGTACCGACAGCGCGGCGGCCGCTCTCCGGCTCGACGAGGAACACACCGTCGCCGACGGCGCGGACCTGCCCGACACGGTGGCGACCAGACTCGCCACCTTCGTGTCCGGCACGCAGCGACTGAGCGCCCTGCGCGCGGGAGTGCTCGACCGCACCGCCGACTGGGACAAGACGTACGAGCAGTACACCCGGACCATCCAGGACGCGTTCGGCGTCACAGGGGCGCTCACCGGCATCCAGGACGCCCGGCTCGGAGCCGACGCGCGCGTCCTGCTCGAGTTCGCCCGGGCCGGCGAAATGCTCGCTCGCGAGGACGCGCTGCTTTCCTCCGCGCAGCTCACCCGCACTTTCGACGTGCGGCGGCAGCGCCAGTTCGCCGGAGCGGCGGAGACCCGCAGGAACCTTACCGATTCCGCCGTCGCCGACCTGCCGGACGCCGAGCGCGAAGCCTGGCGCGCACTCACAGAGGAGAGCGCGTCCGACGACGTGCTCGCCGCAGAGGACAAGGTGATCGCCGCGCCGCCAGGCCGGAAGGCCGCCCAGGCCGTCCCCGCAGCCACGTGGGAAGCCGCGCACACCACGGTGCGGAACTCCGTGCGCGCCATCGGAACGCAGGCCGACAGGAGTGTGGCCGGCCGCGCCGACCCGCTCGCCCGCGGCGTGCTCACGCCCGCGGGAGCGGCCGTCCTCCTGGGGTTCACAGCTGTGGCGGCCTCCCTCGTCATCTCCGTACGCATCGGTCGCGCACTTGTCGTCGAGCTCATCAGCCTGCGCAACGGCGCCCTGGAGATCGCCCGGCGCAAGCTGCCACACGCCATGGACAGGCTCCGCGCCGGAGAAGAAATCGACATCCACACGGAAGCTCCCCAGGGACCGTCCGCGGACGACGAGATCGGCCAGGTCGGCGAAGCCCTCGCCACCGTGCACCGCGCCGCTGTCAGCGCCGCCGTGGAACGCGCCGAACTCGCCAGCGGCGTATCGGGGATCTTCGTGAACCTCGCCAGGCGCAGCCAGGTCCTCGTCCACCGCCAGCTCAACCTGCTCGACAGCATGGAACGCCGGGCGGACGACCCGGGCGAACTCGGTGACCTCTTCCGCCTGGACCACCTCACCACCCGGATGCGCAGGCACGCGGAGAGCCTGATCATCCTGTCCGGAGCAGCTCCCGGACGCGCCTGGCGCATGCCCGTACCGCTCACCAATGTCGTACGCGCCGCCGTATCCGAAATCGAGGACTACGCGCGCGTGGAGGTACGCCACCTGCCCGAAGCGGCAGTCGCGGGAACGGCCGTGGCCGACCTCACGCATCTCCTCGCCGAACTCATCGAGAACGCCGCTCAGTTCTCTCCGCCGCACACCAAGGTGCGCGTCACCGGAGAACCGGTGGGCAACGGTTACGCCCTGGAGATCGAGGACCGCGGGCTCGGCATGGGGAAGGATTCACTGTCCGAGGCGAACCGGCGGATCGAACAGTCCGAAGCGCTCGACCTCTTCGACAGCGACAGGCTCGGCCTTTTCGTGGTCAGCCGGCTCGCCTCCCGGCATGCCATCAAGGTTCATCTGCGGACCTCGCCGTACGGCGGGACAACGGCCGTCGTCCTCCTGCCGATCGCGCTGCTCCAAAGCGCCGTCACCAAGGGAGAAGGCGCACAGCGGACCGAGGTACGTGCGGAACGTCCGAACGACGTACCGCGGAGCGAACCGCAGAGCGATGAGAGAGCCCCACTCTCCGGTCCGGCTCTCGCCCCGGGCTCACGTCTTTCCCGCACGAACGGCACTGCCTTCGCCGCGCAGGGGCCTCGCGCGGCCCTTGCGGCGCAGCCGCCGCCGCGACCGCTACACCAGCAGCCTGCCGGAGTCACCGCTCTGCGCCTGCACAGCAGCACCACCGAACCGGACGAACACGGGAACGACGAAGGCGGCCTCCCGCGAAGGGTCCGGCAGGCCAGCCTCGTCCCGCAACTGCGCGAAGCACCCGCGCCACCCGACCAGCCCTCGTCGCGCCCCGCCACCGGCGACGCCGCACAGGGGCGAACCCCGGAACAGGCAAGGGACCGAATGACGGCCTACCGCAGCGGATGGACCCGCGGCAGAGAAGGAGATCACAAATGATCCAGCACGAGAGGACTGCGGGCAGCGCGCACGGTTCCGGCGAACTCGACTGGCTGCTCGACGATCTGGTGACCAGGGTGAGCGAAGTGCGGCACGCGGTGGTGCTGTCGAACGACGGCCTGGCCGTCGGCGCGTCGAGCGCGCTGAACCGCGAGGACGCCGAACACCTGGCGGCCGTGGCATCGGGCTTCCACAGCCTCGCCAAGGGAGCGGGGCGCCACTTCCGCGTGGGAGACGTACGCCAGACGCTGGTTGAGATGGACGACAGCTTGCTGTTCGTCGCCGCCGCCGGCGACGGCTCCTGCCTCGCCGTCCTGAGCTCGGCCACGGCGGACATCGGCCTGATCGCCTACGAAATGGCCCGGCTGGTCAAGCGCGTCGGCGAGCACCTGTACACGCCGCCACGCTTCACCGCGCAGCCGCCGGCCGCGGGCTGACCGTACGAGCGCACAGAAGGCGGGCTCCGCACATGACCGAGGACAACGACACCGACCCCATCCAACAGGGCAGCCACTGGTACGACGCCGAAGCAGGCCCCCTGGTACGCCCGTACGCGATGACCGGCGGCAGGACCGAGCCGGGCCCCAGCGGGGCGCGCTTCGACTTCATCGCGCTCGTCGACCTCGCCGATGACGCACCCGGCAGTGCGGAGGAGTCGCTGCTCGGCCCCGAACACCGCGCCCTGGTGACACTGTGCCGCCTGGAGACCCAGTCCGTCGCGGAACTGTCGGCCGGCGCGGACCTGCCGGTCGGCGTGGTCCGCGTACTCCTCGGCGACCTCCTCGAATCCGGCTACGTCAAGGTCAGCCGGCCGGTGCCCCCCGCCCAGCTGCCCGACGAGCGGATCCTGAAAGAGGTGATCGAGGGTCTGAGAGCGCTGTAGCCCCCTCGCTGACGGCCTCGAATGCACCGACTGCACCGAGTGCCCCGACTCCTGCGAACTTCCTTTACAGAGCCCCTGCTTGCCGTGCCGGGGACGTACCGATGCTGACAGTTCTCCTGAGAGAAGTGATCGATGGGCTCCGAGCGCTCTGACGAAAAGGCCGATCAGACGGCCGCCCTCGCGTTGAAAATTCTGGTCGCCGGCGGCTTCGGGGTCGGCAAGACCACCCTCGTCGGCGCCGTCAGCGAGATCCGGCCGCTGCGTACCGAGGAACAGCTCAGCGAGGCCGGTCAGACGGTCGACGACACCGGAGGCGTCGACCGGAAGACCACGACGACCGTCGCCATGGACTTCGGGCGCATCACCATCCGGTCCGGACTCTCGCTGTATCTCTTCGGTACGCCGGGACAGGACCGGTTCTGGTTCCTTTGGGACGAACTGTCCCAGGGCGCTCTGGGCGCCGTCGTCCTGGCGGACACCCGCCGCCTGGAGGACTGTTTCCCGGCTGTGGACTACTTCGAGCACCGCCACATCCCCTTCGTCGTGGCGGTCAACTGCTTCGCAGGGTCACGGGCCTACGGTGCGCACGATGTCTCACGCGCACTCGACCTAGACCGGGGAACACCGGTGGTGCTGTGTGACGCGAGGGACCGCGATTCGGGAAAGGAGGTTCTGGTGCGTCTTGTCGAGTACGCGGGAAGGATGCACACCGCCCGGCTGCTCGACACCGTCAGTTGAAGCGCCCCAGCGCTCCCATCGCCCCCACCGCTCGCTTCAGCACCGGTGGGAACACGTGCTTGCCGCGAGGACCTCATTGGGGAAGGCTTGTCATCGACCAGGGCAACGGGGAACAAATTAACGGGGAGGGCCGCAGCATGGCGCTGGACAAGGGACTCGACTGGCTTCTGGACGATCTGACCAACCGGGTCGAGCACGTGCGGCACGCGCTGGTGCTGTCCAACGACGGCCTGGTGACCGCGGCGAGCACAGGGCTGGCGCGGGAGGACGCCGAACATCTCGCCGCCGTGTCGTCGGGACTGCACAGCCTCGCCAAGGGATCGGGCCGGCACTTCAGGGCCGGAAAGGTCCGCCAGACGATGGTCGAGTTCGACGACGGGGTTCTCTTCGTCACCGCGGCGGGCGACGGCAGTTGCCTGTGCGTGCTCAGCGCCGCCGAGGCCGACATCGGGCAGGTCGCGTACGAGATGACACTGCTCGTCAACCGCGTCGGCGAGCACCTCGGCGTTGCCGTGAGGCAGCCGGGAGTTGCCCCGGGAACCGAGTTCTGACCTGCGCGTACTCGCCCGGCCCTGAAGTTATCCACAGGCCGGGCGGGCGACGCGGCATCCAGGCTACGGTCGTCACCGAGAGTATTCGGATCTCACGGGGAGACGATCATGGACGTACAAGGAGCACACCTCACCGCCGTCGCGACACAGGCCGGCAAGCCGCTGTCCGCGGCCCGGGCCGTCCAGGAACTCGGTCTGAAGCGGAGCGAGTTCGACCTCGCCGTCCTGCTGGGCCACATCCGCACCACGGTTGAGGCCGAGGGCAGCAACCGCCGGGTCGCCCGAGAGGAGATCGACAGGCTGCGGGCGGCGGACCGAAGTCAGGAGACGCTGCGTGAGCGGGTACGGACCGTAGGCACGACCGAGGGCTCGCAACTGATGGGCATCAGCCCCGTCCGCTTCGGCAAGCTCGCGCGCGCCGGATACATCACGCCCGTCAAGTTCTACTTGAACCGCTACCGGGCGGTCGTCTGGCTCTATCTCGCCGAAGAACTCGAGGAGTTCGCCACTCGCCAGCCCGGTCTCCTCACCGGCAGGTCCCCACAGAAGATGCGTGCCGTACTGGATGCGGGGGAGGACCGCCGGGCCCGCAACTGGCGGAGCCGGCGCCTGGCTCTGCTGACACGGCAGACCGAAGACCCGTGGGGGCATGCGGCGATCGCCAGCTCCGTCCTCGACCCCGTGCAGCTCGCGGAGGTCGTCGACGACCCCTATGAGCGTGCGTACCTCAATAAGCTCCGGCCGGCACTGGTGGGGCGCCACGGCGAATCGCCTGCCTCGCGGGAGGCCATGGACCGGCTGCTGCTGGCCGACGACCCGGACGAGATCCTCTGGCAGCGGGTGAGCCTCGCGCTGCTCTTGGACGAGGCGCGCGAGGACCGCACAGCACCGCGCCCGGAAACCAGCATGCCTCGCGCTGCTCCTCCCCCTCTTCCGGAAACGTCCCGGGGGCTGCGCGCATGGCTGCGTCGCAGGAGTGCCTCGGTGCGGTGACGATCCCAATGCCCCAGTACGCGAACCCCCACGGGGAGTTGGTGTGTACCTGCCGCTAGAGTGCGTTGTTTGACCAACGTGTCTTACGGCGGAGGGGGATGCATGAGTGGGCAACTGAGGGACACCGCAAGCGAGTTGGCAGAAGTGCTGTGGCGGGAGCACACCGTGTACCGGGACCGGGCCGGGGGTGTGGTCATCCGGGGCGAGCATGTGCAGCGCTGGATCAGTCTCGCTCCCGCCGGTGGCCGCGGTGAGGTCCTCGTCCGCGCCGGCCGCATCCTCGACGGCGGTACTACGGCCCCGGCCCGTTCGGAGGCGATAGTGCCGCTCGCCGCCGGTACGGGCGAGCTGGCCGCGACTTGCCGACGCCTGCTCGCCGAGGCCGCGGTCGATGCGTCGCCGCGGGTGCCGGGCCCGTCGGGCACCGGCCGTTCCAAGGGCTCCGGAAAGTCCGGCAGGTCCGGCCGGTTCAGACGGTCCGGCGAGCCGCGGAGACGAGGGAGACACACGAGCTTCAGCTCGTGGGTGGTCCTGGCCTGCGTGGCAGGTCTTGTCGCTCTCTATCTCTACAGCGCCGGAGCGTTCGGCAGGTAGCGGGGGGACGCATCCGACCGGCGTCCGTGGCCCGACGAACCGCCGACGAGGTTCAGGAGGACTTGCGGGCCTCGATGAGGAAGCGGGTCGAGTGGGCCACGAACGGCCCCTCGCTCTCGATCTTGTCGTGCAGGTCGCGCAGCCGGTCGCGGTACTGGTCGACGGTGAAGCCGGGCACCATCCAGATCACCTTCCGAAGGAAGTAGATCACCGCGCCGATGTCGAAGAACTCGATCCCCAGCCGCTCGAATCGCAGATCGACCACTTCCAGGCCCGCGGCTTCGGCGTCCCGCCGTGCGTCGTCGGGGTGGCGCCCCCGGCGGACTTCCTCGGGCTGCGGCCCCAGGAAGTACTCGACGACTTCGAAGACGCTGGAGTGGCCGACGTGCTGGGAGAGATACGTGCCGCCGGGCTGGAGTACGCGGGCGATCTCCTCCCACCACACCGTCGCCGGGTGGCGGCTGGTCACCAGATCGAAGGCGCCCTGGGCGAATGGCAAGGGCGGTTCGTCCGAGTCCGCGACCACAACGACGCCGAGCGGGTGCAGCAGCCTGGTCGCCTTGGCGACATTGGGTGGCCAGGACTCCGTGGCCACCATCGTCTGCGGCAGCTTCGGCGCCCCGGCGAGGACTTCCCCGCCGCCGGTCTGGATGTCGAGGGCGGCGGACGCGCGCGCCAAGTGCTCGCTCATTGTGCGCTGATAGCCCCACGAGGGGCGTTGCTCGGTGGCCCGGCCCTCGAGCCAGGAGAAATCCCAGCCGTCCACCGAGACGGCTTCGGCCTCGGCTGCGAGTTCGTCAAAATTGCGTGACATAACCGGATCATCACGTCACAAGTGAATGAAGTCAAAGAAGATTTTTCCGCATTTCCCCTGGCAGCGGGCGCTGTGTCGTCGGTGGCCCCGTCACTATGACGTCAATGGCCTGATGCGTGCGTGGAGGTGCATGTCGTGCCATCCGTCGGCATGCAGATGCGCACTGCGTTTGATGCCTTCTGCCGCGAAACCGGACTTGAGAGCCACGCGGCAGGACGCTTGATTCACGACGGAATGAACGAGTTCGAGCCGGTGGAAACCGATCTCGTCGAATGCCCACCGCGCCAGCGCAGATACGGCGCGGGGAGCGACGCCTGAGCCGCGGGCCGCCGGGACAGTCCAGTACGCGCATTCCGCCTGGCCCGCCGGCAGGAGCATCGACCGCAGAGACGCCCGCCCGAGCAGTTCGTCGCTCTCCGCACGGACAACCGCCCACTGGGCGTCCGTCTCCGCGTGCCAGCTCTCCTGCCATCGTCTGATCCAGTCACGGGCCTCGTCCTCGGAATCGGCCCGCCGCACATGCCAGCGCTGGATTGCGGGGTCCTTGAACGCCGCGGCGATGGCGGCGGCGTCCGTACGACGCCAGGGACGCAGGAGCAATCCTCCCTCAGCCGGCATGGACGGCTGGTCGCGTCCGGACAGGCGGCCCGCAGGCACGAAGGGCGGCACCAGGGAAGGCATGCTCGACATCATTGCCTGCGGAAGCGGTCCGGTGGGTGCCTTTGGGCCGGCCGAGCGTGGTGACACCACGCCCACCGAGTCCCCGCCGCCCGAAGTGCCTTCCTACCGTCAGGACCCGTAGCCCGTACGTGGCTTGTAGGCCCGGTGCAGGGGCAAGTCGGCCGAGGAAGCGTCGGCGCGCATGGCCGCTTCTCACATTCGCCGCCATACGGAGCCGACGAGCGTACCCAGCTTGTCGGCCGGCTCGACATGATCGGGGAGACCGCCCGGCGCGCGCGTCATGCGGTCGGCATTCGCCCGACCGCACCTGAACCGCCGGGCCGGGCGGGCGCGCGGGGGATGTAGTAGGAGGGGCGACGCCCCGCCCATGGGCGTACGGGCGGAAGCGGCCGCCTGCCGCCTCGGCGCCGGGATGACCGACGGGGAAGCGAGGAAGCGAGGAAGTACCCCAATGGCGCAGAGTTCTGACGCAATTGCCGAGGTTCAGCACCGGCTCCATGTGCAGAACCCGAGCTTTGCGGTTACTCGTAGGTCATGGCATCGAAGTGGCAGGAAGAGCATGGAGACGACGAGCGCGGGCACGAGCCCGAGCGCCGGCAGGCGGATGCTGGGGCGGACGCGGAATCCGGCAGCCGTGCGGGGCCTGACCCCCAGGTGGAACGGGACGCACCCGACTCACCCACCCAGATGGGCAAGAAGTCGTGGGGGGCGGTGCTCAAGCGCACGATGGCGGAGTTCAAGGACGACGAGCTGACCGACCGCGCCGCCGCGCTGACGTACTACGGCATCCTCGCGCTGTTCCCCGCACTGCTGGTGCTGGTGTCGATCCTCGGCATCGCGGGCGAGTCGGCGACCAAGAGCGTCCTGGACAACATCACGAAGCTGACACCCGGCTCCGCCCGCGACATCATCACCGGTGCCGTGGAGCAACTGCAGGCCAGTGGCAGCGGTACGGGATCGATCCTGGCGATCGTCGGTCTCGTGGGTGCGCTGTGGTCGGCGTCCGGCTATGTGGCCGCCTTCATCCGTACCTCCAACGCCGTCTACGACATCCCCGAAGGCCGGCCGGTCTGGAAGATCACGCCGCTGCGCCTGGTCCTGACGCTGGTGCTGATGATCCTGGCGTGTGTCAGCGCGCTCATCGTGGTGTTCTCCGGCGGCCTGGCCCGGCAGCTGGGTACGACACTGGGGATCGGCGACACGGCCTTGAACGTCTGGTCGATCGCCAAATGGCCGGTGCTCGTCCTGCTGGTCACCATCATGATCGCGCTCCTGTACTGGGCGTCGCCGAACGCGCGCGGCCGCGGCTTCAAGTGGGTCACCCCCGGCAGCTTCCTGGCCCTGGTCATCTGGTTGATCGCCTCGGCGGGCTTCGCGCTGTACGTGGCCAACTTCGCTTCGTACAACAAGACCTACGGCGCCCTGGCCGGAGTGATCATTTTCCTGGTGTGGCTGTGGATCACCAACCTCGCGATCCTGCTGGGGCTGGAGTTCGACGCCGAGATGACCCGTGAGCGCGCCATCGCCGGCGGCCACCCGAGCGACGAGGAGCCGTACGTCGAACCGCGTGACACGCGCAAGTGGAGTGATCAGGACCGCAAGCAGATGGGCAGGGACTGAGTGCCGGAGCGCCTGAGCCGAGGCATCGACGGGGCCGAAGGGGCCGACGGGGCCGGTGGAACCCACGGGGCCCACGGGATCGGCATCACGCGGCCGAAAGAGGCCGTGAGGCGTCTCCTCCACGACATCCGCAGCCTCGACCGGCAACTCACCCGCCGGGCCGCTTCCTGGGACTCGCCGTGGGCCCGGCAGGTGCTGCCGGCCGTGGAGTCGGCGGCCGAGAGAACCAAACTCTGGTGGGGCGCGGCCCTGGCCATGGCTGCCGTGGGAGGCACCTCGCAACGCAGGGCGGCGGCCGGGGGAGTGGCCGGCATGCTGTCCGCGCAGGTGATCGCGAACGCGGTGTGCAAGCAGCTGTACGAGCGGCGAAGGCCCCCCGCGGACATGATCCCGCACGACGATGTCGAGGACCGGCCGGACACCTCGT
This sequence comes from Streptomyces sp. TRD_SC_5, assembly GCF_056836825.1. Classification (NCBI taxonomy): domain Bacteria; kingdom Bacillati; phylum Actinomycetota; class Actinomycetes; order Kitasatosporales; family Streptomycetaceae; genus Streptomyces; species Streptomyces sp. TRD_SC_5. The sequence continues at coordinate 6,841,819 of NZ_JBWZZS010000001.1, forward strand.
CCTTCCCCTCCGGGCACACCGCCGCCGCCGTGGGATTCACCGTCGCGGTGGGCCTCACGTCGCCATGGGCGGGGGCGGCAGCCGCAGTTCCCGCTGTGATGGTGGCTCTGGAGCGCGTCCACACGGGAGCGCACTACCCCAGTGACGTCGCGGCCGGCGCCGCCATTGGTGTGGGCAGCGCCCTGCTGGTGCATCACGCGCCACGGCTGTTGCTGCGCGTGCTGTCGTAAGGCCTGGAGGAGTGGAGTGGATCAGTTCGTCCGCCGCGCGTGGGTTGTCGGCTGGCGGGCACCCGGAGTAGCGGCTACGACTTGAAATGACAGCCACCAGCGGGCAGGTCATCGCCGCGCCTGGCGCAGGCCGAGATCCAGCAAGGAAAGGCAGGTCACCACGATGAGCACGTCAGCGGGCCAACCGCCCCCCAGGGACGCCGAGGAGTCGGTGGGCGACCTGGTCAAGCACGCGTCGGAGCAGATTTCCCAGCTGATGCGGCAGGAGCTGCGCCTGGCGCAGGCCGAGATGCAGCAGAAGGGCAAACGGTTCGGGCTCGGCGGTGGTCTGCTGGGCGGAGCCGGCGTGGTCGGACTCCTCGCCCTGCAGGCCATGGTGGCCACCGCGATCGTGGCCCTGGACCTGGTCTGGCCGCTGTGGCTCGCCGCGCTGGTGGTCACCGGCGCCCTGCTCCTTCTGACGGCGGTACTCGCCCTCGTGGGCAAGAAGCAGGTCAGCCGGGCCACGCCGGCCGCCCCTGAGCAGGCCATCCACAGTGTCAAGGCCGACGTGGCCGAGATCAAGGAGAGGGCACGGCGATGACGGACAAGGCAAAGGGTGACGGTTCGTCGCCCACCCCGGACGAACTGCGGGCCCAGGTGGAGAAGACCCGCGAGGAGCTCGGCCGGACGGTCGAAGCGCTGGCCGCCAAGGCCGACGTAAAGGCCCAGGCACAGCAGAAGGCGGCGAAGGTCAAGGCAGCGGTGCAGGACAAGGCCGCCCACGCCCTCCACACGGCGCACGACAAGACTCCGGAGCCGGTACGGGAAAAGGTCGCCTCGGCAGGTGACCAACTGACGGAGACCGCGCACGGGCTGGGGCGCAAGAGGCACAACAGGGACGCGGCGTCCGGTGTGGTCGTAGGCCGCCCCGGCGCCAGGCGTCCCAACGCCGGCCGCGACCTGATGGTGTTCGCCGGTCTGGCCGCGATCGCCGCCGCGATTGTTGTGGCCGCGCGACGCAGCGGGAGGTGCTGATGAAAGCGTCCAAGGTTGCCTACAAGCCGGTCGGCCTGGTGCTGGGCGCCGTGAGCGGTGTCCTGGCCGGGGCGGTCTTCAAGCAGGTGTGGAAGGTCATCGGCCAAGACGAGGACGCCCCCGACGCCACCGACGAGGAGCGCGGCTGGCGCGAGATCGTGATCGCCGCGGCCGTGCAGGGCGCGATCTTCGCCGCGGTCAAGGCGGCGGTCGACCGCGGGGGCGCCACCGCCGTACACCGCCTGACCGGAACGTGGCCCGGATGACCGTGCGTTCGTACGCTCCGTAGGATCCGTACGCTCCCTCGCCTGCGCGCACGGTCAGAGCGCTACGCGGCGCCCGTCGGCCGGGATGGGGAGGTCGTTGATGCTCGCGTAGCGGCGTCGCATCAGGCCGTTCTCGTCGAACTCCCAGTTCTCATTGCCGTAGCTGCGGAACCACTGGCCTTCTCCGTTGTGCCACTCGTACTCGAAGCGGACGGCTATCCGGTTGTCCGTGAAGGCCCACAGCTCCTTGCGTAGGCGGTAGTCCAGCTCTCGCTGCCACTTGTCGCGCAGGAACTCCACGATCTCCTTGCGTCCGCGCAGGAACGTGTCGCGGTTGCGCCACTCCGAGTCCTCGGTATAGGCGAGGGCCACTCGCTCGGGGTCCCGGCTGTTCCAACCGTCCTCGGCCGCCTGGACCTTCTGCCGGGCGGTCTCGGCGGTGAACGGCGGGAACGGCGGCCTCTTGTCGGTCATGACTTCCCCTCCGCAGGCGGGAGAACGAGTATTCTCCCTTGCTCGCGGTAGCGTAAGAGAACAGTGATTCTCTGGCAAGGGGGAGTGGCATGGAAGCCGCGGCACAAGAGACCCGCATCCTCGACGCCGCCGAGACGCTCTTCTACGGGCGTGGCGTGCAGGCGGTGGGCATGGCCGAGATCCGCGACGCGTCCGGGGTGTCCCTCAAGCGCCTCTACCAGCTCTTCCCTTCCAAGGACCACCTGGTGGAGGCCTACCTGCGCCGGCGCGACGTGCGATGGCGTACGTCGCTGGCGAGCCACGTCGAGGACCGGCCCCCCGGCGACGACCGGATCCTGGCGGTCTTCGACTGGCTGGCGTCCTGGTTTCAGGAACCGGGCTTCCGCGGCTGCGCCTTCGTCAACTCCTTCGGGGAACTGGGCGCCACATCGGACGCGGTCGCGGACGCCGCCCGCGACCACGTCGACGCCCTGAAGGACTATCTGGCGGACCTGGTGAGCACGGCGGGCCACTGTGCCTGGGTGGCGCGGTCGCTCCTGCTGCTCGTGGAGGGTGCGATCACCACAGCGGCCGTCTCCGGAGGCAGCGCCGCGGCGGACGACGCCCGGGAGACGGCGCGCAAGCTGCTGGAACTGGACTCGGGCAGCCGCCTGCCCTGACCCGTCACATGCTGCGGTCGGCCAGGAACGGCAGGAGCGTGAGAATGTCGCCGACCGCCGCCGGAGCCAGCGGAACGCTCTCCAGGCAATCGCGGGCACTGTCCAGGTGGTGACGCGCCTCGGCCAGCGTGGCGGAGCGCCCGCCCGCCTCTTCGATGAACCCGGCGGCCCGGCGGGCGGTCGCGTCGTCGAGCGGACCGGCCGAGGTGAGGAGCGCGACGAGGTGCTGCGCGGCCGGGCCGTCCGTGGCGAGGGCCGCGAGGACGGGGTACGTCTTCTTCAGCCGGCGCAGATCGCTGTGGACCGGCTTCCCGGTGACCTGCGGATCGCCCCAGATCCCCAGCAGGTCGTCCACGGCCTGGAACGCCACCCCGAGATGGCGGCCCGCACGGACGAGGACATCGACCGTGGGGGCGGGCGCCCCGGCCAGTACGGCACCCAGGCCCGCGGCGCAGCCGAGCAGCGCGCCCGTCTTGTGGCCGGCCATGGAGCGGTACTCCTGCGGGGACACCGCCGCGGGCCCCGTCCAGGGCCGGGACTCGAAGAGCAGGTCTTCGGCCTGGCCGCGCACCAGGTCGCTCAGCGTCCCCGCCAAGTGCCGCACCGCTGCCCCGCTGTGTACGTTCCTGGAGTCGGCCAGCGTCTCCACGGCCAGCGCGAAGAGCGCGTCTCCCGCCAGCACCGCCGGCGCCGTTCCGTACGCCTTCCATACGCTCGGGCGCTGCCGGCGGGTCTCGTCGCCGTCCATGATGTCGTCGTGCAGGAGCGAGAACGTGTGGATCAGCTCCACAGCGACGGCGCCGACGACCGCGTCGTCCCCGGACCCGCCCGCGGCCTCGGCGCAGAGCACGGTGAGGGCTTGGCGTACCCCCTTGCCGTGCGAACCGGCGCCGGAACCGGGGACGAGCCTGCCGCCCACCTCGCTCCAGCCCAGCGAGAAGGCGGCCATCTCGGCCGGCCACGGATGGAGGCGCTGCACCGCCTGGACGAGGGCCGGCCGCACGAGGTCGCGGCAGCGCGCGAGGATCTGCTGCGCGGCGGCAGGGGCTGTTACCGGCAGCGTCATCGTCGGTCGTCCTCCTCGCCCGCCGCGGTGGTGAGCGGGAGTACGCCGAGTTCGGCGTGAGCCTTGTCGACCATGTCCCGGGCGTGACGCAGGCCGATCCGGTCGAGCGTACGGTGCAACTCGTGCAGCTCGGCGGCGGTCTCGGCCTGGTCCCGGCCGAGCTGGGCGCGTGCCTTGACCAGGCCGAGCCGCGCGAGGGCCTCGCCCCGCGGCTCGCTCATGGCCCGGAACTCCGCGAGAGCCTGCTCGTACACTTCGCGGGCTTCCTCGTAACGGCGGGCGCGGTAGAGCACGTTGGCGCGCATCTTGTGGTTGTAGGCGAGCGCGCTGGACAACTTCATCTCGCGGCAGGTCAGTTCCGCCTCGGCGAGCAGGGCCAGGGCGCGTTCCGGGTCGTCGTCCCGGAGGGAAACGATGTCAGCCATGCCGCGCAGGGCCCACGCCCGGCCCCGCCGGTCGTCCGCCGTCCCGGCGATCTCGGCCGCTTCCTCGAACATCGCCAATGCCGTGTCGAACGAGCCGGTGTTGCGGTGTATCTGCGCGATGCCTTCCAGCGCCCACACGGTGTGGCGGGCCTCGCCGCGAGCGCGCGCCTCGGCGAGCAGCTGCTCGTGCAGTACGGCGACGGCCTGGTAGTCGCCCTGGATGCGTCCGGTCTCCGCCAGGCCCGCCAGGGAGTAACCGCGGGCGACCACCTCCCCGCCCCGCTTGCCCAGGTCGGCGGCGAGGCCCAGCAGCCGGAACGCGAGCGCCAGCGCGCCCCGTTGCCGGGCGAGCGTCCCACCGCTCCACAACGCCCAGGCCATGGCCCCGAGGTCGCCGGCCGAACGGGCGGCCCGGTAACTGGCCTTCCAGGCCCGGTCGGCTTCCGCGATGTTGCCCAGCCTGCGGTGCGCCTCGGCGACGGCGAGACCGGACCGTGCCACCTCCTGCTGCGAACCGGACGCCTCGGCCGCCCTCAGGTTCTGGGTGCCCTTCTCCAGTACGTCGGTCAGGGAGGAGTTCACCGACAGTGCGGTCAGGGCGCCTTGGTACTCCGGCGCGAATGCCTTGCTGTGCATGGGTGCCTTTCGTGCGCGGCCAGGGCAACGGCGCGACGACTATGCACTGCGTGTATACGTGCAGTGTATAGCCACCTGGTCCGCAAGCCTGGCGATCCGGGCGATCCGGGGCCCGCCGCCATCCGCGGCGGACCGTCTGCTGTGGATCAAGACGACGGCGGCCCGCCCCGGGTTGCTCGCGCCCGATGTGTTTTATCCGGCGCAGCACGGGTGCGGCACGAGCGCGGCACCGGATCGGCGTCGGGGCGATGAGGAGGCGCCGTACACCCAGGGACGCAGCCCTCGGATCGGCCGCGATATCGCAGCGGAGACGACCGCGTCGGCCACGGCGGCGGGCCCCCACGGCGGCGGGCCCCAGGAAGCGGCGGAGCGAAGTGGGCCGAGTCACGGATCCGGCGCCGGCCGCCGGCCGCTTCTCCCATCTGGAACGTCCTCTGTGGCAGTTCCAGCGCTAGCCGGCCGGGCAGCTGACCGGACAGGCGGCGACGGAAGGCCGACGCTCGTGTTCCCGGGTCCAGACGTCTTGGACGGTCCGGTAATCGGTCACTGCGATCCCCTCCTGCTGTCCACCCGAAGCCCGCCCGCGCGGACCCCGCCCGGATCAGTCGACGCGGCGTACTCGCCCGATCGACAGCCACAGTGGCATGCGGACGGACCCGGGCAGTTCGCTGCCCTGAGAGGTGCCGACCAGGGCTGTCGCCACCTCCCGCAGCTTGATGTTCGTGCGCTGGGACACCTCCACCAGTACGTGCCAGGCCTCATCGGCGGAGCAGCCGGCGAGCGCCATCACCATCCCCTGCGCCTGGTCGATGACCGTACGGCTGGCCAACGCCTGCCTCAGCTGGGCTATCTCCGCCTCCAGGCGGTGCGCGTGGGGCGGCGCCTCGTGCAGCTCCGCCGTCATGTCCGGATCCGCCGTCCGCTCAGACGGGTCGGCCTTATGACGATCCACGTACCGCGTGTCGGATCGGGCCAGGGGAGGGAGAAGGCGCGCTCGTCGAGGACCGCCGCCTCGCCCGCGTCCGTGACCAGGCGGGCCGGCCCCACGGCGACCACGTTCCACCCGGCACTCGTGATTTCGTCGATACGGTCGGCCTCGAAGGCCACGTCCCGGCCGGCGACCGACGCGGTCACCGTTCCGGGGCTCGTGCGGTACGCGATCCGGCCGTCCGTCACGGAGTAGTTCACCGGCAGAATCAGCGGGCCCGCGGCCGGTCCGAGAGGCGGCCCGGGTACGGCTATGCGCCCGATTCCGTGCCCCGCCAGCATGGCCCAGCACTCGTCCTGTCCCACCGTTTCCATCCGGGGGAACGGGGCCGCCGCGCTCCGGCCCTCGGGCAGGTGCGTGTGGTGGCCCCGCAGGTCGCCGAGGGATACGCCGAGCACGGATGCGATCCGCGTCAGGAGCGCGGAGCTGGGCGAGAAGGCACCCTGCTCGGCATCACGCAGACAGGCGGGATCGGCGCCCACCGCATGGGCGAGCTGTACGACGCTCAGACCGGCCTCCGCGCGGCAGTGGGCGACGCGGCGGCCCACAGCGCTGTGCCGGCCGGTGTGCTGGTCGGCGGATACCGGCGGGGGAGTGGTGGCAGCGGCAGCAGTGGTCATGGCTGACTTGGTTTCCTTCACGTTGTCGTCGCGGGGAGCCGGACGGTGCCGCTGTGGGTGATGGTCAGCGGCGGGCTGCAGGCGTCGTACGGCAGCTCGGGCGAGGTGATGCGCACGCGGTACGGCCCCTCCGGCAGCTCCGGCACCACGACGGAGGCCCGGAGCGCGCGGGGGTCCACCTCCGAGGCCAGTACCGCGGCCTCGGACCACTGCCCCTGTTCGGTCCTGCGCTCCAGCAGGACGCAGCACGGGTAGCCCAGGCACCCCGTGAGCCGCCAGCTGATCTGCCGTCGTTCGACCCAGTTCCAGCACTCCCCTCCGGTGGGCGCCCGTACGAGCAACGCGTCCGAGGCCGGTTCGGGCGAGGCGGTGCGGGGCGGGGACAACCTGTCGGTTGCCCGCTTCAGTTGGGCTCTGGCCAGCGCGATCCAGCGCATTGTGTTCCTTCCGTGTCGCTCCCGCGGCGGCGGTGGACCACCGGGCGGGGGAGCGGGCCTCGTCTTCCTGATTTGGGTGTTTCCGCCCGGAAAGCGCCCAACACGGGACCAAAGTCCCGTACCGGAGGGTCTTTCGTCACCATCGCCGGCCACACCCGGCCGGGTGGCGGTGCGCGTTCGCGCGCCCGGGGGCCGGAATCTACGATCGACGTGGACGGATCTTGACGTGCGACGCCAGGGAGGTCATCACCGTGCATGTCATGTACGGCAGGGCGGTGACGATCTTGTGAGCTTCTCGCTGCCGGGCCTGCCGGACCTGCCCCAGGACGTCGAGGGCCTGAAGTCGCTCATCGAGCGTGAGGTCGGCGCGCTGCGCGCGGACGTACGCCGCAAGACGGAAGAACGCCTGCCGCTCGCGACCTCCATCAGCCACGCGTCGCCCATGAGCACTCAGTCCCTGGAGACCTTCACCTCCGTAAGGTCCGAACCGAGGGGCGATCTCCCGGCCGGGCGGGGCGGAGATTCCGGTGAAAGCTGCCCGAACGGCGTGACCGGTCACGATCCGTGGGCCTGCCTGTGCTCGAGCCTGTCGGCCATCCCGGTCTCGGCAGCTCTTCTGGACCCCGTCCAGGACGAGAGCGGTGAGATCACGGACTTCGTCATTCGCGCCGGAAACCACGTCCGCTCGGCGGAATGGCTCGAAGCGCCGGACGACCAGGTGGGACAGCGGTTCCTCGAAGCCCGCCCCGGTGCCGCGACGAGCGGCCTGCTGGCGGCGCTGACCTCGGTCTTCAAGTCCGGGCGCGCTCTCAACGGACTGACCGTGGACTACACGGAGGAGCGGCACGGCAGGCTGCGCCGCGCCCCGCTTCTCTATTACGCCGCCTCCTGCGGCAACCAGCTGCTGACCACCTGGCTGCCCGCCCGCAGCCGAGCCGAGATCCTGAGCCTCGACGCCCAGCACATCGCCTCGATGGGGTGGGGCCACTGGGACCTGCTCTCCGGCTCCGTCAACTGGTCGGAGGGGCTGCACCGCATCTTCCGCACCGACACGAGCATGCCGTGGTCCCTGACGGAACTCTGCGACGCGGTCCTGCCCGGCGAGGTGCCGGCGCTCGCCGAGCTGATCACCGCGGTCCTCGCCGGCGAGGAGCCTTCCTGGACGCGCATCCGCTTCCGCGTGTTCGGCGAAGTACGCACCCTGGATCTGCTCGGCAGGCCCGTCGCGGGAATCGACGGGCGCCCGTGGGCCGTACACCTCGTGGCGCGCGACCTGACACCCCAGATGCGCAGCCGCCGTCGCCTGGCGGAGACCCAGCGCGAGTCGGAGGCGCTGCGCCAGCAGGCCGAGGCGGAACGGCGTATCGCCTCGGTCATGCGCGAGGCCCTCCTGCCGACGCACTCCGCGGAGCTCGCCGAGCTGGGACTGACCGTGGCCGCCGCCTATCTTCCGGCCGAGCCCGACGCGGCCGTGGGCGGCGACTGGTACAAGTGCAGGCGCCTGAGGGACGGGCGCGTGCTGGTCGCCATCGGAGACGCCGTGGGCCACGGGCTCGACGCCGTGGCCCGGATGGCCCAGCAGCGCCACGCCCTCGCCGGCCTCGCCCAGACGGGCGCGCCGGCCGGTGAGATGACGACATGGCTGAACGAGCTGGTGTGCAGTGATCCCGCAGCGGAGACCGCGACCGTGATCACCGGGCATATCGACCACGACCGGGTCCTGCGTTGGGCGTGCGCCGGTCATCCGCCTCCACTGCTGCGGCGCGGGAACGACGTGTCCCCTCTCGCCTCGGACCACCTCGGCCCGCTGCTGGGCCTGATGCCCGGGTACGCGTACGAGACCGCGTCGGTTCCGCTGCGCAGCGGCGACCTGCTGCTGCTCTACACGGACGGTGTGGTCGAACGCCGGGGCGAGGACATCACCGTCGGCATCACCAACCTGGGCCGGAGCCTGTCGGGCAGCGCGGGGCTTTCGCCCGAGGCGATGCTCGACCGGATCATCGCCGACTACACGCGCACCGCCCACGACGACGACGCCTGTCTGCTCGCCATCCTGGTCGACTGAGGGACCGGGAGCGACTAACCCCCGAGTGCGGCCCTCGGCCGAGTAGGCAGCGCGGTCGGCGGCGGGAGGCTGGGGGAGCGGCCTTTGCCGTCCCCGGCATGCCGCGCACCGGACGGGCACACCGGCGGGGCTTTGTCCGTATCGCCGAAGAGCCCGCCCGCCTGCCCGCCCGACTACGCGTCGTTCCCGTAGCGCAGCACGAAGCGTTTCTGCCAGGGAGTCTCCACCGCACGCGGGTGGTAGTGCCGACGGGTGTACGCCACGGCCTCGTCCGCCGGCACCCCGTCCAGGACGGCCAGGCACGCCAGCGCCGTCCCCGTACGCCCGCGACCGCCACCGCACGCGATCTCCACACGCTCACCGGCGGCCCGCCGCAGGGCTTCCCGGAGTACGTCGCGGGCCTGCCGGCGGTCGTGCGGAAGCCGGAAGTCGGGCCAGCGCAGCCATCGGGCGTCCCACGCGGTCGGCGGCGGCTCCTGGCCCAGCAGGTAGACGGCGAAGGTCGGCGTCGGTCCGGGCGGAAGCGGACGACGCAGGCCCCGGCCGCGCACGAGCAGGCCGGAGGGCAGCCTCATGACTCCGGCGTCGGACGAGCACCACTTCTCGGTCATGTGCCCACTTTATGGACGGCCGGAGCGCGCATGGGAGCCTCGCGCACGTTGTCGTCTGCGCCTGTGGCGAACTTGTTCCGACAGCGGGACCGCTCCGCCGCCCGCTTGCGCGCATGGGTGTGAACATCCGCGTCTGTCCGGGTGGGGTCGCGGAGCTGATCATGCGTCAGGGGAAGCCTTTCCAGCGGGCGCGCACGAGCGTGCCCGGTCCTTCTCTAGGAGAGCAACATGCGTATCCGCACCGCGATCGCCGCCACTGCCCTCGCCGCCGCCGCCGCCGTACTCGGCGGGGCAGGCTCCGCCATGGCCGACGCCTACGCCGAGGGCAAGGCGAAGCACTCGCCCGGCGTGCTCTCAGGCAACCTTGTCCAGATCCCGATCCACGCCCCGATCAACATCTGCGGCAACACCGTCGACGTCATCGCCGCGCTCAACCCGGCCGGCGGCAACCACTGCTTCAACAAGTAGTCACCGCGCCGCCCGGCCGCGATCGGAGCACGGCCGGGCGGCGGCTCCGGCACCACTGCGAGCCGGTCGGGCCGGGGCGTTTGCGCGTCCCGGGCGAACTCGGTTCGCCACCTACGTCGAACTCGGGCCTCGCCGACGCCGGCTGACGGGCCGTCTCGGACCGGGTCACGCGCGCGGGCCGCAGCAGGCGTCTTCCATGCCCACTGCGGCCCGCCCGCGCGACCGGGAAGCATCAGGCAGCCGACATCTTCGGCATCTCGCCCTCGGTCGTCTTCATGTCGATCACGGCGAACGCCGCGCCCTGGGGGTCGGTCAGCGCCGCGAACCGGCCGAAGGGGCTGTCCATCGGCCCGAAGTGCAGCTCGCCGCCGCGCTCGGTCGCCTTCGACACCGCCGCGTCGCAGTCCTCGACGGTGAAGTACACCTGGATGTACGGCGGGATCTCCGGCGGGAAGTCCTCCGTCATGGTCATCCGCCCCAGGACGGTGTCGTCGCCGACGTTGAAGACCTTGAAGTCCATCGTGTCGTCCTCCATCCGCTGCACGCTGTACGGGAAGACGGCGGGGAAGAAGGCGTCCGACTTCGCGGGCTCCCGCGTGAAGACCTCGGCCCAGGCGTACGCGCCCGGCTCGCCGCGCTTTTCGAAGCCCTCGTGCGTACCGGCCTGCCAGACACCGAACGTGGCACCGCTGGGATCCTTCGCGATCAGCATGGAGCCGAAGTCGGCGACCTGCATCGGCTCCATCAGTACCTCCCCGCCGTTGTCGCTGATCTTGCGGGCGGTGGCGGCGACGTCCGGCGAGGCGAGGTACAGGCACCAGGCCGACTGGCTCTCCTGGCCGGGCATCGGCGGGACGACGGCGGCCACCGCCTTGCCGCCGGAGTACGCCTGTGTGTAGTTGCCGAACTCCGACGAGCTCTCACCGAAGGTCCAGCCCAGCACGTCGCCGTAGAACGCCTTGGCGCCCTCCACATCCGTGAACATCGCGTCGGCCCAGCACGGAACACCCTCTGGTTGTGCGGCCATCGTTTCGCTCTCTCCTGCTCGATGATTGGTCCGGTTTTTTACGGTATCCAGTCATCCGCCGACCCGCGCGCGATGCGGGCGGTGCCCGGACCGGAGCGCGGTCGAGGCGGTTGCGGAGTCCGCCTTGATGTCGCGGCCCCTCGTGAGGCTGAAGAGGTGACAGCGCACAACCAGGCGGGTGATCTCCGCTCGTGGCAATCACCAGACACCGCTTGCGCGCGTTGAAGTGGGCTCGCGCTCTCGTCCGTCGTCTTCACACGCGGCCGGGCGCCCCGACCCCACTCCCTCTCCTGGAGGTTCCATGCCCCGCTTCCGTGCCCGACAGCTGTCCGCCGCTGTGACCACCGCCGCCATGGCGATGACCGTCACGGGCGCCCTGGCCTTCACCACTCCGGCGGCAGCGGCGCCCGCGCCCAAGGCCGACAAGGTCAAGGTGCTCAACTGGCTGGCGCACAAGCACTCGGACACCATGCCGCGTTCGCTGCGCAAGGGCTCCGACTGGACCTCGTACGCGTACCTGTACGAGTTCAAGAAGGGCAAGCCCGGCAAGAAGATCGGTGACGCCACCGCCCACTGCAGCGCCGTAGAAGTGACGCCTTACAGCGTCGTCGCGCAGTGCCAGAGCGTTCTGCGTACCGACGGCGGCAGCATCACCGCGAGCGGCACCATCGACCACCCCCGCTCGGGCACGTACGGCGGCGACGCGGCGATCACCGGCGGCACCGGCAAGTACGAGGACGCCGAGGGACAGGTCGAGGCCGTCTTCCACGGCGACTACGCCAAGTTGCGCGTCACCCTCGACGACTGAGCGCGCCCCGACCGACCGGCCCCGCTCGGGGGCGAGCGCACGGGTGATTGACGGCGGATGGTGCCTGTGTGGGAGATGAGAGGGAACAAGCTAAGGGTGCCTGAAGTTACCGACCCTCTGCTGAACCTCGTCCGGCGGCACAAAGAACCCGTGGTCGTACAGACCGTCAGGTCCACTGTAGCCGCAGTGATTTCCTACGTCGTCGCCCTGATGCTGAGCAGTGAACCGGCGCCGCTGACCGCGCCGCTGACCGCACTGCTCGTCGTCCAGGTCACTCTGTACGCGACTCTCACCACCAGCATGCGCCGAGTCAACGCCGTGGTGGCGGGGGTGGTCATCGCCATCGGCTTCAGTTCCCTGGTGGGACTGACCTGGTGGAGCCTGGGACTGATCATCCTCGCCTCGCTGGTGCTCGGACGTTTCGTGCGGGCCGGTGAGTTCGTGCCCGAGGTCGCGATCAGCGCCATGCTGGTGCTCGGTGTGACGCGGGTGGCCGCGACGGCCTGGGACCGGGTGCTGGAGACACTGATCGGGGCGGTCGTCGGGCTGCTGTTCAACGTGCTGTTCGCACCCCCGGTGTGGGTGCAGCCGGCGAGCGCGGCCATCGAGGGCCTCGCACGCCGCATGCGGGATCTGCTGCTGAATCTCGGCGACGAAGTGTGCGGCCACACGTCCGTGGCGGAGGCTGCCGAGGTGCTTCACGAGGCGCGCCGGCTGGATCACGACATCGTTCAGGTGGACGCGTCCCTGCGACAGGCGGAGGACAGCCTGCGGCTGAACCCCCGGGTCAAGGAGGGGCTGCTCTTCCGGATCGTCCTGCGCACCGGCCTCGACACCCTGGAAATCAGCGCCGTGGTGCTCCGTACGGCGTGCCGGACCCTGACCGACCTCGCCAAGGCGCGTACGGACGAACCGCTCTTCCCCACGGAGATCGCCACGGCCCTGCGGGAGCTGTTCACTCACATGGCCCGCGCGGTCGAGAGCTTCGCCGTACTGATCACCACGCAGGTCAGCGTCAATGCCGAGGAGGCCGAGGAACGGCTTGTCAGGGAGCTCGCCGCCAGTCGCGCCAGCCGCGAGATCGTCGCGCACCTGCTCCTCGACGGCGTGCAGGAACATCCGCGCCAGTGGCAGCTGCACGGAGCGCTGCTGGCCGAGGTCGACCGGATCCTGGACGAGCTGGACGTGGAGAAGCGGTCCATGCGGCTGGTGGAGGAACTGGACCGGCAGTCCCGCGAGCAGCGGGAGAAGTATCCGATGGTGGACAAGCTCCGGGGCAGGCTGCGCGTCGGCCGGTCGCGGGAGCTGCCCGACGAGTCCCTCGACTAGCCACGCGTTCACTGGGTACCCGCTGCAACGTGCCAAGATCCGCACGGCAGGCACGCTGCTGTGCGTCACCCAGGAGGAGGCGCAGATGAGCACGGTCAAGGAGACGGTAGAGGTCGACGTCCCCGTCCGCACCGCCTACAACCAGTGGACGCAGTTCGAGGAGTTCCCGAACTTCATGGAGGGGGTGGAGGAGGTCAGGCAGATCGACGACCGCCACAACCACTGGACCACGAAGATCGGGGGAGTGCAGCGGGAGTTCGACACGGAGATCGTCGACCAGCTGCCCGACGAGCGGATTACGTGGCGTACCACCGGCGGTGACACGCATCAGAAGGGCATGGTCAGGTTCCAGCGCCTCGACGAGACGCACACACGGGTTGAGCTCGTGATGGACGTCGAAGCGAGCGGCGCGGCCGAGAAGGCCGCCGACATGACCGGCATGATCGACCGGCGCGTCAAGGGTGACATGCGGCGGTTCAAGGAGTTCATCGAGCATCGCGGCGGTGAGTCCGGGGCCTGGCGCGGCCGCGTCAAGCCTGGATGACGGCTGCCCGGACCGCTTCTCCGGGCACCCCGCCCCCTGGTCTGTCCTGCCCGCCCCGGCCGCGGTCCCGCGAACGGACGGCCCTGACGCCCGTCGGCGTCAGGGCCGTCGTCGCTGAGCAGTGATCACCACGAGTACGTACGAGCGCCTCGTGGGCTGTGGGGCGTTCGGCGGAGCCGGTGCGGCGGCAGGGCGGGCCTGCGCATAAGGTGCTGCCGCCCTGAAGAGGGGGCATGCTGATTCGGACACCACTCAGTCACGACGCAGTCACCCATCAGATACCGCCCGGACATGCTCCGGACAAAGTCGGACATCACTCGAATTCCGTGGGCACAGGCAAAAACAGCAGAGAGGCAGGTAGCCACAGTGATGCGGTGGAACGAACTCGTACAGCAGGTCCGCGCCTCAGGGCAGTACGCCACCGACGCCGAGGCGGAGCGCGTCCTGCGCACCGTACTGACTGTGCTGGGCACGCATACGACTGGCGAGGAACGCCGCGAACTGGTGCGTCTCCTGCCGGTGGAGGCGGCCGTCATCCTGGCCCGCCAGAAGCCGGCCGTCCGGTCGCTGACCGCCCCGGAGTTCGTCGAGACCGTCGCGGGGAGACTCGGGGGCCTCACGCCCCCTGCCGCACGCTGGGGGGTGAGTTCCGTGCTCGGCGTCGTGGCCGACTGCGCGGGCGACGACCTCACGCGACGCATCACGGCGGGCCTGCCGAGGGGTTACGCCCTTCTCTTCGGCCGCGCGGAACTGGCCCCGGCAGCCGCCTGAGCCCGGGACCGCCCGCCCGAGCCGGGTGAGCGGTCCCCCTGCCGCGTAGACGCATACGGCCGTACGCTGGTCGTATGACGGACAAGGAACGCGTGACCATCACGATCCCGGCGGAGAGTGCGGCCGCGCTGAGAAGGCTCGCCAAGGAGAAGCGCATCGAGTCCGTGTCGGCGTATGTGACCGAGGCGGTCGAAGAGCGCCTCGGTCGCGAAGAGCGCGCCCAGCGCATCATCGAGGGCTGGGCGGCCGAGGTCGAGCGGACCAGCACCGAGGAGTGGGCGAAGGCCGTGGAGTGGGCGCGGGCCTCCGACCGGCGAGGGGACGAGGCAGGGGGCGCGGCCGCGTGATCGGCGGGTACATCCTCGACGCCGGCGCGATACGGCAACTCGTCCTCGGCCGCCCTTTCATGGTGGCGCGGGTAGTCGTCTCGGTCGAGCAGATCCAGGTCCTCTACGTCCCCACCACGGCCCTCGCCGCCGGCCTGGTCGGCCACGACGTCTCGCCCCGTCGGCGGGAGCAGGTGGATCTCGCGCTGGCCGCGCCGGTTTTCGAGTTCCACGGCCTCGACCGCCCGGCCGCCCTGGCAGTCTCCGAACTCGCCACCATGGCGCAGGTCGACCTCGCCACCGCCCACGCCGGTCACCTGGCGCTGCGGCGCCCGGGCTGGCCCGTCATCACCGACCGGCCGGCCGAGCTGCACAAGATGAACCCCGGCATCGAGACGGTCGAACTGCCGTAGCCGGCCCGGTCACAGGCCGTCGGCGCGCGCGGCCGCGTCCTCGGCCCGGCGGCGAGCCTTGCGGGCTGCGTCGTCGGCTTCCGAGGCACGGTCGCGAGCCGTCACGACCGTGCCTCGGGCAGCCTTGTGCCGCTCCTTGGCCTCCTTCAACTGCTCGGCCAGGGCCGCGACCTCGTCCTCGGTCTCCTGCAGCCGGGCCTCGGCCTGTGCGAGTTCCTCCTCACAGGCCAGTGCCTGCTGTTCTGCTGCTGTGGCGTCCTTCTCGGCCCGGTCAAGCCGCGCGCGCTGCTCTTCGCGCGCTTTCTCCCTCCCCTTCTCCTTCTTCTTCTCCTTTGCGTCAGAGGTGTCGGGGGAAGCCTTGTGCGGCACGGTGTCAGGCGTGGTGGCAGCGGTGAATCCGACCGGCGGGTCGATCGGTTTGGTGAGCCGGCCCGCGGCCCACTCCCGCGCGGCCCCGGGGTCGGCCAGGACAGCGTGCAGCGTGCTCTCGACCTCGTGCTGTACGTCCTCGCTCACCGCGTGGCCGGCGTCGGCCGCCAGTTGCTTCGCCTGCCGGGCCAGCGCGCCGACCAGGTCGTGCTGCTGCCGGCCGAGTTCACGCAACTGCTCGCCGTCGAGGTCGCGGTGGGCCCGGCGCATGCCTTCGCCGAGGCTGATCAGTGGCTGGACCTGTTCCGGAAGGCGGCGTACGAGCAGATTGCTGACCCAGGCCGACAGTGTCGGCCGCCGCAGCGCCTGGATCTGCCCTGCCAACTCGCGATCGCCCGCCGTGCGGGCCGCCGCTACGTGCTGATTCCTGGCCGCGGTGAAGTCGGCGGGAGCCAGCGCGTACAGCTCATCGGTGATGCTCTCCAGGTCCACGATTCTCCAGTCCGGCATCTTCTCGGCTGCCTTCATCATCTGTCCCGCCGGGCGGGAGACGGCGCTACGGCGGTCGGCGATCGGCGTAGCGCCCGCCGGTATACGGGTGACTTTTCGGGTAGCCGAAGGCCGGGTCGGGACACGGATGGGACGATCGGCCGGGGGCCGCTGTTACGCGTCCACCGGCTTACCGACGAGGAAAGGGCTGACCGTGGCGGGAGAGGATCTGGGACGTCTGCTGGAAGGGCTGCTGGGAGGAGGCGACGGAAGAGCGATGCTCCTCGGCTCGTTGCTGGACTCGCTGGGCGGCAGCACGGCAGGGAGCGGCAACCCGTTGGACGGCCTGCTGGCGGCGCTCGGCGAGGGAGGCCTCGGCCATCAGGCCCACTCCTGGGTGGGGGCAGGCCCCAACGAGCCGATCGACGGCGCACAGCTCACGGAGGCACTGCCGCCGGACACACTCGAGGAGGTGGCCCAGCAAGCCGGGCTGCCCACGGACGAGGCCGCCGACCAGCTGGCTCAGGTCCTGCCGCAGGTGGTCGACAAACTGACACCGGGAGGCCAGCTCCCGCAGGACACGTCGCTGGAAGACCTGATCAAGTCCCAGACGCGCTGACCACGCTACGAAGTGGCGTCGGCTGATCCCGGCTGCAGCGAGCGGCTCCGGCTCCGGTCCCATGCCGTCGGACATTCCGAGCCCTCCTCGGCCGCGGCGGAAAGGCGAGGTGACTACTCAGGGCCGAGTTCCTGCGACTCCTTCTCGTCGCTGTCGTCCCGCTCCCCCTCTGCCTGGGAAGGAGTCGTCTGCCGTACGTCCTCGTGCTTCTCGCCTTCGCGCTCGCCCTCTGCCTGTGAAGGGGAAGGTGACTGCTCGGTCATCGCGGGATCCTCACTGCTCGGAGTCCTGGCTGGTAGCCGTCGAAGCGCTCGGCACCGTTCACATGCCATTTTCGGCGCTCCGCACCTTTCCTGCGATCCGAACAGGCCCGTTCTCAGTGTTGCAGCGGTGAGCGGCCGACCAGGGCGGCCTCACCCTGTGGGTTTGCGCAGTTCCTCGTTGAGACGCAGGGCTTCTTCGAGCTGGTCTTCCAGGATGACGATGCGGCAGGCGGCTTCGATCGGCGTACCACTGTCGACGAGCTCGCGTGCGCGGGCCGCGATGCGCAACTGGTAGCGGGAGTAGCGGCGGTGGCCCCCTTCGGACCGCAGGGGGGCGATGAGCCGGGCTTCGCCGATGGCCCGCAGGAAACCGGGCGTGGAGCCGATCATCTCGGCGGCACGGCCCATGGTGTACGCCGGGTAGTCGTCATCGTCGAGCCGGTCGGTGGTGGTGTGGGTGGTGGTCGTTGTGTGCGGGTGGGCTTCTTGCGTCATTTGCACCTCTTCTGGGACGCGTCGAAGGGCCCCGGCGCTGTACGGCACCGGGGCCCCGAGGGGGTTTTGGCGTATCGCTGGCTTTGCTGGCTTTGTCAGGAACCCTACTCACGCCGGACTCGGATGTCTATTGTCGCCGCGACAGGTATTCACGAATGCCGTCCAAGGGCTCAGCCGGCGCCGCCGCTGTCGACGCGCAGTCGCACCTGTTCCTCCAAGCGCTCAAGACTGTGATCGAGCGCCGCGTTCACAGACTCCTCGCCGGGGTCGTGGTCCTTGTCGAAGAAGGAGAGATGCACCGTCACCTCGGTCGCTCCGCTGCCGATACCGGCCACCTGGAGCCAGCCGGTGTAGCTGCCCTCGTCCCTGGTGCCCCACTCCAGCCGCATCTGGTCCTTCTGCGCGCGCAGGAGCGCCGAGGTGTCCTCGTCGGTACGGTCCTCGTGGACTGTGACGGCGGGCAGTTCCTCGGCGTGCACATGCAGTGCCTCCGGCAGCCACTGATCCATTTGCTCGACACTGGCCGCCTGGTCGAAGACATGCTCGGGCAGCGCGGGCATTGTGCGTGAACGCTCGTATTCGGTCATCACCACACCATTCCTCGGCTCGAAACCGTTCGACGAACGCTTGCCCGGCCTGCCGGGCATGAAGCCGTGCGGCCGCACAACCACCCGTTCGACGGAGGCCGCGCCGGCTCGGGGTCAGGGCTGGCGCGGCGCCTGTTCCGGCTTCCGAAGCAGTTCGACCAGCGCCGAGATGCTGTGGTCGCGGTGTCCTTCCTCGACGGCGCGCCGCAGCAGGTCGTTCATGGGGGCGGCCCACGAGACGTCGACGTTCGCCTCCTCGCCCATCTCGCGTTCGTCACCGATTCCCTCGTAGAAGACGCCGACGGAGGAGGCGGGGTCGGTGTAGTCGCCACTGTCTATCTCCTCCGCCAGGCTCGGCAGGACGGAGCCGAGCATCGGCCGTGTCGCCGCTGTAGTACAGGAGGGTGTCCGGTTTGCCCACGGCCGCTGGTACGTTCTTCACCGCCCCGTCGAGGAACCGGGCGCCGTACCCGGCCGCCCAGGCGCCCATCGTGCGGGCACCGGCCGGGGTTCCGCTGTTCAGGGTCACCAGAGTGCGTCCGGCCAGCGCGTCGGCTGCCGGTTCCAGGCTCTGGAGTGTGGCGTCGTAGGTGGTCAGGCAGGCGACGGCCAACGGGCTTGCCGCGATCGCCTCCCGGGCCGTCTGCGCGTGGACGACGCCCTTGGCGACGAGCGGTGCCGCCTTCTCGGGGCTGCGGTTCCACACGGTCGTCGGGTGACCGGCGTCGATGAACGCCCCGGCCAGTGCGGTGCCCATCGAGCCGAGCCCGATGACGGTCACCGGTGTGCGGTGCTCCGCGGTCATGAAGTGCTCCAGTTCACAGAGGAGTTGACGGGTGGGGCGCGCGCCGGTTCCATGCTGTGCCTTCATGGGCATTCCCTCAAGTACCTACATTTTTGTCGGGTACTTACCTTTTGGTTCGTGGGCTCGCCGTCCGGACGGTGGATTCCGAAGGGGTTGTGCGGGATCTCTTGACGCGACCTCCGGGTCCTCACATACTGACGGCCAAATCGATTTGGCCGAATCGATGTGGCCCCCGTCCCGGGCCGGATCAACGGTCGAAACCGGAGCGAGCCGAACGGAGCTCGAACGTGTCCAGTCCCCGCACCGCATCCCTCCAGCCCGAGTCGATCCACCCCGTGGACGAATCCCGGCCGATCGGCAGGATCCTGCTCTTCGGCATCCAGCACGTCCTTGTCATGGCCGCGACTCCCATCTCGGCGATCTTCCTGATGAGCGCGACGCTCCGCCTCGATCCCGGTCTGACCGTCGACCTGCTCTCGGCGGCCTTCCTGCTCTCCGGGATCGGCAGCCTGATCCAGTCGCTCGGGCCGTGGAAGTTCGGCCCCCGGCTGCCGTTCGTCATGCTCCCCGGAGGCGCCCCGCTCATCCTCTTCCTGGCGATCGCCGAACAGCACGGTCTCCCCACGGCGAGCGGCGCGGTGATCATCACCGCCGCCTTCTACTTCGTTGTGCTGCCCGTCTTCTCCCGGCTGCTCGCCTTCTTCCCCGCCCTGGTCATCGGCACGATGATCGTCATCGTCGGAATCAACCTGGTGAAGGTCGGCGCGCTGCTCGTCACCGGCCGCCCCGGACAGCCCGGCTTCGCCGACACCACCAACCTCCTGCTCGGCCTGGCGACAATCGGCTTCACCGTCGCCTTCTACTGGCTGTTCACGGGCGTACTGCGGCAACTCGCCGTCATGCTCGGCCTCATCGCGGGTACGGCCCTGGCCTTCGCACTCGGCGCGGTCGACACCGGCTCCGCGGCCGGGGGCGGACTCCTGAGCGTCCCGCAGCTCCTGCCGTTCGGCTCGCCCCAGTTCAACCTGCTCGCCGCGCTGCCGCTGATGCTGTACAGCCTCGCCTCCATGGCGGAGGCCACCGGACAGACCGTCATCAACGCGGAGGCAGTCGGCAAGGACATCGACAAGCGCAAGGACGTCCCCAAGACCATCCGCGGCGACGCGCTCACCTCCCTCTTCGGCGGCTTCTTCGGCCTGCCGCTGATGGTCACCAGCGGCGAGAACATCGGCATCGTCCGCGTCACCGGCGTACGCAGCCGGTACGTCACGGCGGCCGCCGGCGTCGTACTCATCGCCATCGGCTTCCTCGCGCCCATCACCCGCGCGATCAGCGTCGTCCCGTCAGCCGTCGTCGGCGGCACCGCCATGGTCGTCTTCGCCGTCATCACGGTGCTCGGCGTACAGATGCTGGGCCGCGCCGACCTCGACCAGCACACCAACACCTTCATCTGCGCCGTCGCCATCGCTCTGGGACTGCTGCCCATCCTCATCCCCGGTGTGTACGGCGGCTTCGCACCCGGCGTCCGGATCCTGCTCGAAAGCGGCGTCGCCGTCGGGGCGTTCGTCGCCGCTGTACTCAACATCCTGTTCCACCACGTACGGCCGCGGCTCACGCGCAAGCCGCCACCCGCCGCCGCCGACGTCCCGGCCCAGGCGGGGGCCGCTGAACCCGCCCCCGCCCAGCACTCCTGAGCCACCCGTACCGGAAAGAGCCCGATGACCGACCTGCCCGACCTGACCACCCCGGCCCGCCTGACCCCCGACCACCTGCGCGCCGACGGCGGCGCGCTGCTCCTGGCGCCCGATGTCGTACTGACGCCCGAAGGCCCGATGGACCATTACGCGGCCGTCGTCACCGGCGGCACCTTCCTCGCGGTCGGACCGGCCGAACAGCTGGAGCGGACGTACCCGCATCTCACGCCCGTACGGCTGCGCGGACACATCCTGATGCCCGGATTCGTCGACGCCCACCACCACCTCACCCAGACCTTCGGCGCGGCCCTCGCCTTCGGCGAGCCCTCGGAGATCTTCCGGCGGCTGTGGGTGCCGCTGGAAGGAGCTCTCGACGAAGAGGCGGTGTACGTCGCGGCGAAGCTCGCCGCGCTCGAGTCGCTGCGCGGCGGATTCACCACCGTCGCCGAAGCCGGCACCCGGGCCCCGGTGGACGTGGAGCTGGTGGCCGCTGCCGCGCGGGACGCCGGGATCCGGTGCGTACTCGGCCTCGTCTGCAACGACGCCGACGACGACACCGACGCTGCGACGATCCTCGCCAACGCCGAGAAGCACCTGGTCCGTTACTGCACCGAGGAGTTGATCCACCCGTCCCTCGCCGTTTCCGTCCCGGAGGCCGCGACAGCCGGCACCCTGCGTGACACCGCCCGGCTGGCCGCCGCGGCGGGAGCCGTCGTCCAGATCCACGTCAACGAGCATCTCGCCGCGGTGGAACGCTCCCTCGTCCGGCACGGGCTGCGCCCACTGGAGTACCTCCACGAAGTGGGCGCGCTCGGCCCGCAGTTGCTGGCCGCGCACGCCACCCTGCTCACCCCGCGCGAACTGACCCTGCTCGCCGACTCCGGGGCGGCGGTGAGCTACAACCCCGTCGCCAGCGCCTGGAAGGGCAACGCCGTGGCCCCGGCGACCACGATGGCCGAGCGCGGGATCCGGTTCGGGCTGGGTACGGACGGCACCCGAGGCGACGCGTTCCGGCTGACCGAGGCGGCGGAGTTCGCACAGCGCCTCGCCTACGGCCTGGCCACCGGCGACTCCTCCTGCGGCGGCGGCTGGACCTGGCTGGAGCACGCGAGCCGGGGAGGCGCCGACGCCGCCGGACTCGGCGCCCGTACCGGCCGGATAGCCGCCGGAGCCGCCGCCGACTTCCTCCTGGTGGATGTGAGCGGCCCCGAGATGCGGCTGTCCTGGGACCTGCCGTGGGAGCTCGTACGGCGCGGCAACCGCGACCAGATCACCGCGGTCTTCGTCGGCGGCGGGCTCCGTCTGTGGCGCGGATGGCCGGTCGACTGGGACGGTCCGGCGCTGGTACGGCGGGCCGCCGAACTGAGCCGGGACGTGCTGCGGCGCGCCCCCGTGACCCGCGTCCACCCGACGTCCACGGACGCCCGGCGAGCCCACGCGGAGCGGAGCACGGCCAAGTGAGTACGGAGACGATGGCGGTCCTCGCCGTGACGGTGGCCGTCGCGGCGTTCGTCCAGGGCAGCAGCGGTCTGGGCTTCGCCCTGATCGTCGCGCCGGTGGCGGGGCTCCTTGATCCGGGGCTCGTCCCGGTGTTCGTACTCGCGTCGATGATCCCGCTCAACCTGTACGTCGCGTGGCGCGAGCGGGACTCCCTGGACCTGCGGGGAGCGGGCTGGATCACCGCGGCGCGGCTGGCCGCCACACCGGGCGGGCTCATGCTGCTGTGGGTCATCCCGGACCGCAGCCTCGGCCTGTTCGTGGGGGCGGCGACCGTGCTGGCGGCGGTGGTGAGCCTCGCCGCTCCGGCGTTCACACCCGGCCGCGGCGCGTACCTCGCGGCCGGGGCGGTCACCGGACTCACCGAGACCGCGACCGGGGTCGGCGGACCGCCCCTGGCGCTGGTCTACCAGCACCGGCCGCCGGCCGAGCTGCGTTCCACGGTGGCGGTGTGTTTTCTCGTGGGTGAGGTGGCCTCGCTGGCGCTGCTGTTCGCGACCGGGCAGGGGGACCCGGCCGAACTGGGCTGGGCGGTGCTGCTGTTGCCCGCGCTCGCGGTGGGGGCCTGGCTGAGCCGCCTGGTGCACCACCGCTTCGACGCCCGCAGGATGCGCCTGTTCGTACTGGTCTTCGCCCTCGTCTCCGGGGGGGTGCTCATGCTGTCGCCGTGACGCGCACCGACGAGGCCCGGGGGACGACGCGGGGCTCGGGCACCGTCGCGAACGCCCTGGCCGTGGTCGGTTCGGGTTCCGCCGAGCCGCCCAGCCGGCCGAGCAGCAGCTCCACGGCGTCGGCGGCCGCCCGGTCGAGGTGCAGGTCGACGGCGGTCAGCGGCGGTTCGCAGGTCCGGGCCCGCAGGCCGTCGTACCGGGTGACGACCATGACGTCGTCGGGGATCCTTCGGCCGCTGTCCCGGATCGCCCGTACCGCGCCCACCGCGAAGGCGTCGACGAGCGCGCAGACGGCGTCGGTCTCCGGGTGGTCGGCCAGCAGGGCGGCGCAGCGGTCGTACCCCGCCTGCTCGCCGCCCTCCTCCGGGGCCGTTGCGACCACCGGCGGCCAGCCGTGCTCGGCGGCGGCGCGCTCGAACGCGGCGCGGGCGTCGACCGCGGAATGCCGGGCACCGCCGCCGATGATCAGAGCCGGACGGCGCGCCCCCTGTTCCCGCAGGTGCGCCAGCAGCAGTTCGACGACGAGGCCGCCGCGCAGATCGACGTACGGGGCGTCGTCCCCGGGCGCCACGGGCCGGCCGAGCGTCACGTACGGCAGGTGACGCTCCCGCAACTGCGCCACCGCCATGTCGTTCTCGTCGGGTTCGACGACGATGGCGCCGTCGATGTCCAGCGAGTACAGCGCCGAACCCGACTGCACGGGTGGTACGAGAACGAGCGCGTAGTCGTGCACGAGCGCCCGCTCGGCGGCCGCTGCCGCGACCTCCATGTAGAAGCCGAGCCGGGACGGCCCGCCTGCCACCGCGAAGGGCATCGACGAGGCGAGCGCGATGGCCTTCGCCTGCCCGCGCCGCAGCCGCTGCGCCCGCAGATTCGGCCGGTAACCCAGCTCGGCGGCGACCTGCTTGATGCGTTCGCGAGTCTTTGGGTCGACCTTGCCGAGCCCGTTCAGGGCGTGCGAGACAGTCGTCCGCGACACCGAGGCGGCCTTGGCGACATCGGCGATCGTCGGCGGCCGTGCACCGGAACCGGAAGTGGGCATCTGCGCGGACGCTCCTCGCTCGCTCTGACGGATGAGTGACGTGTGACAGCCACATCTTCGCCGACCGGCCCTGCCTCGCACACGCGTACGCCGCAATGCGGGTTGCTCCATTGGACGGCAAACGGGCTCGCGGCGGCGTGGGCTTTCGCCCGGGCGCACCCCCGCCGGACACGATGCCGAGCGGTGGACAGGTTCCGCTTCGGATTCCGGCGGTGAAGAGGAGACCTCGTGACGGCTGCACCGGGTGTCGCCATTCCGCGCGAACCGGTACCGGGCGGAGGCGGCCCGGGGCGGGGGAGCGGGAAGGGCCGAAATCTCTTCCGGTCATGGACGACGCTGTGGACGACGGGGCTCTGCCTGTTGCCGCTGGGGCTGCTCACGGCCGGAGCCTGGCTGGGCCGGCACGTGCGCCCGTCGGCGGACGAGTGGTGCTTCCTGCCCAAGGTGCGTGACGTCGGTGTCTGGGGAATGGTCGAGAAGTTCTACGCCACCGACAACGGCCGGATCGGCAACGGCCTGCTCGTCGGGATGTACGCCCAGTTCCCCGTCGCCGGCCATCAGTGGTTCGCTCTGATCAGCGGTGCTCTCATGCTGGTCGTGCTGTGGGCCCTGACCGTCCAGCTGCTGCGCAGGGCGGGTCGGACAGCGCCCCGGGGAGTCCCGCTGCTGGTCGCGTCCATGATCACGGCGGTCTTCCTCTTCGCCACGCCCAATACGTACAAGACGTTCTACTGGCCCGCCGCCTCCGTCTCGCACACCTTGGCTCCGGTGCTGGCCTGTGCGGCGGCTCTCCCCCTCCTGCTGGCACGCGGCCGCCGGGGAAGGATCGCCGCCCTGGCCGTCGTCCTCGTCGCCGGTGTCTTCATGGGCACGCTCTCCGAGGAAGCGTCGGTGGTCTGCCTGGTGGTGCTCGCGGGTGTCGTACTGCTCGGCCGCTGGATCTTCACCGAGCCGGCCCGGACCGTCGCCCGTTGGTGGGCGCTGGTCGGCATGGCCGGAATCGGCATCGGGACGATCGTCCTGATGACGTCGCCGGGAGGGCGCCGGCGGCGCGAGCGGTTCGGCCTCGAAAGTACGTCCATGCTGGCCCCGGAGTCGCTGATCGCGTCGCTGCGCGGGTACGTACACATCCTGGAGACCGTCTTCACGACCTGGCAGTACGTGGGAGCGGTCGCGGCCGGCGTACTGCTGGGCCTGCTGGCGCGCGGCCGGGAAACGACCTCACCGGTCCTCCTTCCGGTCCGGCCGCTGCTGTGGACCTCTTTCGGCGCGCTCGCCTTCCTCCTCGCGGGCTACCTCTGCACCGTCATCACCTATCCCGTCTTCGGCGCCCGCGTGATGACCGCCCAGCGGACCTGGAACGACTACCTCTTGCTGTACGTCGTGCTCCTCGTCGGCGCCGGTGCCTTCCTCGGACGCGCTCTGCGCATGCGTGAGCGGTGGACAGGTGTGGCGACGGCGGCTGCCGGGGCGGTGTGCGTCGCGGCCGTCCTGGGGCTCGCCGTCCCGCTCTACGAGCTGGGCCACGACATGCGCGTACGGGCGCAGAAGTGGGACCGTCAGGACCAGTACCTGCGCACCGAGGCGGCGAAGGGCGC
Source organism: Streptomyces sp. TRD_SC_5 (assembly GCF_056836825.1). Taxonomy (NCBI): domain Bacteria; kingdom Bacillati; phylum Actinomycetota; class Actinomycetes; order Kitasatosporales; family Streptomycetaceae; genus Streptomyces; species Streptomyces sp. TRD_SC_5. The sequence continues at coordinate 6,867,128 of NZ_JBWZZS010000001.1, forward strand.
GAAGGTTCTCCCGTACACACCGCTCTCGGTCGCCGGGACGCTGGAACCGTTCGGCGGCAAGGGGCGCAACGTCTGGCCGGCGGGGTGCGTCGCCGACTACTACCACCTGGACCGCGTCACTTACTCGACTCGGCTTCCGTGACCTTCGGGTCCGGGTCCGGTTGCGCCCGTGTTCCGGAGGCCCGGGTCGCGGCCGCGCCGGAGGTGATGGCCCACCGGGCGAGCAGGAACGACAGCGGTGTGACGAGGACACCGGCGACGAGCGCGGAGAGGTTCTCGGGCAGGCCCAGCCGGCTCACGGCGACGTACAGCAGGATTCCGCTGCCCACGACGTTGGCCACGGCCGACAGGGGATAGCGGACGAAGGCACGCAAGGTCGGCTTCGTACGAAGGGTGACGTACGAGTTGAGCAGGAACGATCCGACGATGCTCACCGCCCAGCCCACACCATGGGCGACCAGGTACGGCAGCCAGATGTTCAGCGAGGCGTACACCGCGTAGTAGACGGCTGTGTTGACGAAGCCGATCGCGGCGAAGAGTGCGAACTGGCGCAGGCCCCGGGCGTTCATACCTCCGGCCGCGCCTGACCGGCGGGCTCCAGCGGGAGGCCGGAGCCCAGCACCGCGGCGGACTCGTTCGTCTCGCGCACCACATAGTGCGGCCGGCGTTTCGACTCGTCGTAGATACGCCCCACGTACTCGCCGATGACGCCGAGCGTGGCGAGCTGGATCCCGCTGAGCGCGACGACTGCGGTGATCAGCGTCGCGTAACCGGGGGTCTGTACGCCGTCCAGCACGACGTTCGCGATGATCCAGAGCGCGTACAGAAGAGCGGACAGGAAGAGCCAGAGGCCGGTGTGGATCGCGAGGCGCAGCGGGCGGCTGTTGAAGGAGATGAGGCCGTCGATGCCGTAGTTCAGGAGATGCCTGCCGCTCCACTTGGACTGCCCGGCGGCCCGTTCGACGTTCTCGTACGTGAAGCTGACCGTGTCGAAGCCGATCCAGGAGAAGAGCCCCTTGGAAAAGCGGTTGTTCTCGGGAAGCGACAGAAGGGAATCGATGGCCCTGCGCGACAAGAGCCTGAAATCGCCCGCCCCGTTCACGATCTCGACGTTCATGCAGCGGCGTACGAGGCGGTAGTACGCGCGGCAGAGCGCGGTCCGCACAGCCCCTTCGTGCGTACGGTCGCGCTGGGCGATGACCTGGTCGTACCCGTGTTGGTGCAGTTCCAGCATGCGGGGGACGAACTCGGGAGGGTGCTGGAGGTCGGCGTCCATGAGGACGACCGCGGCGCCCCGGGACATGCGCATGCCGGCGAGCATCGCGGATTCCTTGCCGAAGTTGCGGCTGAAGGACGTGTAGCGCACCCGCGTATCCGTTCCGGCGAGGCTCTTGAGGATCACTATGGTCTCGTCGCTGCTGCCGTCGTCGACGTAACAGACCTCGAAGGTCGTCCCGATCGGCTCGAGAACGGTGATCAGGGCGTCATGGAAGGCCTCGATCACCTCGCTCTCGTTGAAGCACGGCACGACGATCGAAATCTGGACCATGGTCATTTCACTCCATGCACTGTTCCCCGGTACATGCGCTGCCGCCTCCAGTGGAACGCGGGGGCGGGCCGAGGGCCGTCCCAGGCACTCCACACGGGTGACGGCGGTCCGGGACGACGGTGTACGGAGCGCGAGCGAAAGCGGACCCGGACGGCTCAGCCGCCGAGTTCGGCGACCGTCGCGTCCAGTGTGCTCGCAAGTGCGGTGATGTCCTGGTCGGACGGGGGCCCGGTGCCGATGCGCCGGCCGAGATCCTCGGCCGAGAGCACCTCGACGGCACCGCGATAGTTGTCGGTGTCCAGCTCGGCCGCAGGGATCACCTGGGCGCGGCCCTCGACGACGACCAGCGTCGGCTCGGCCACGCGAGAGCCCAGGAGATCCCGGACGTGTTCCTCAGTGATCATTCCGCCCGCCCTTTCCGGGGTCACCTGTGGCGCTTGCGGCGGGCCGGGGTGTCGGTGGCGTCGCCCTTGCGGGAGCGCTGCGCGCCACGCTCCTCGCCGGAGGATTCCACACCGTCGAGGGTTTCACCGCCCGCCGTTCCGCCCTTCGCCTGATAGCCCTCGCGGGCACTCGCCGTTCCGGGTACGACCCGGTCCTGGGCCTGGCGCTCGGCGCCGGAGTGGGCGCCGGGGCCCTTCTCCGTGCGCGGCCGGGGCTCACGGTCCGGATTTCGCGATTCCTTCTCACTCATCGCGCACACCTCGTTCCTGGGTGTCGACAGCCCTGACGGCCTGCGGGTTGTCGCTGGTCAGTCGCTGGTTGGGTACCCGTGTGGCACGAGTGATAACTGGTCGGCGTCAGGCCGGTGTGAGGCCGGGCTTTCCCGCTTCGGTGACGAATGAGGCGGCCGTGCTGAGCGTCCCGCCGGGTCTCGTGACCCCCGAGACGGTCTTGAAGTCCGCACGTGCCCGGTCCGTTCCCAGGGTGATGACGGTGTATCCGCGCCGGCCGTTGTAGAACTTCAGATGCGGGTTCGCCCGGACGAGGTTGTCCCAGTTGGCGGGCTTGTCCGCGCCGTCCCTGCCGCTGGAGACCGAGGTGGTGGAGATCTCGGTGCCGACGGTGCGCGAGGCCGGGTCGTCGAAGTCCTTCTTCAGGTCGAAGCCGTAACCGACGTGGGCGTCCCCGTCCAGCACCATCAGATTCTCGACGCCCGCCGCTTGCGCTCCGTCGAGGAACCGCTTGCGCGCGGCGGGATAGCCGTCCCAGGCGTCCATGGAGAGCTTGAAGTCGGCGGTCGGTACGTCGCGTCTGCGCGCGAAGGTGACCTGCTGCGGCACGACGTTCCACGTCGCGCCGGAGCCCTTCCATCCGTCGAGCAGCCAGCGCTCCTGCGTCTCGCCGGTCATGGTGCGCGACGGGTCCTCGGATTCCGGACCGGGCTTGCTCCAGCCGCCCCCGTAGGCGCGGGTCGAGCGGTACTGGCGGGTGTCGAGGATGTCGAACTGCGCGAGCTGCCCGAACCGCAGACGCCGGTAGAGCTGCATGTCGGGGCCGCGGGGCTGCTGCGGGGCGCGCAGGGGCTGGTTCTCCCAGTACGCGCGGTAGGCGCCGGCGCGCCGCAGCAGGAACTCCTCGGGCGGGTCGTTGTTCTCGGACGTCTCGCCCGCGTAGTTGTTCTCCGTCTCGTGGTCGTCCCACGTGACGACGAACGGGTGCGCGGCGTGCGCTGCGATGAGGTCCGGGTCGGACTTGTACAGGGCGTACCGCAGCCGGTAGTCCGCGAGCGTCGTGGTCTCGCGGTTGAAGTGGGCGGGCAGCGAGCGGTCGGTGTAGTCGCGGGAGCCGCCGACGCTGTTGACGGCGTACTCGTAGAGATAGTCACCGAGGTGGACGACCAGGTCCAGGTCCTCACCGGCCAGATGCCTGTACGAGGTGTAATACCCGTGGTGGTACGCCTGACAGGCCACGGCGGCCAGCTTCAGCCGCGACTTCGCCGCGCCGGGCGCGGGTGCGGTGCGCGTGCGGCCGGTCGGGCTCGCCCAGCTCCCGGTGCGGAACCGGTAGTAGTACTGGCGGTCCGCGTCCAGGCCGTCGACCTCGATGTGCAGGGTGTGGTCGAACTCGGGATGCGCCGTGGTGGTGCCGCCTCTGACCGGGCGCAGGAACGCTTCGTCGTGGGCGAGTTCCCAGGTGACCACCACCCGCTGCTCGGGCAGGCCGCTGTCGGGTTCGAGCGGGCGGGGAGCGAGCCGCGTCCACAGCAGCACGCTGTCGGGCAGCGGGTCCCCGGAGGCGACGCCCAGCGTGAACGGGTCCTCTGTGATCTTCCTGGCATCCAGCTCGGCGACGCTCGCGGCCCCGGCGGCCGGCAGATCGGTGGCGAAGGCGAGTGCGGCCGCGGCCGCGGTGAACGTGAGGAAATGACGGCGTCCCAGGCGTCGGACGGCGGCGCGGAGCTCAGTCTGATGACTATTCATATGCCGCGTGATATGCCCGTTTTTCGGACGTCTTGATCGCTGCATACGAGTGGTACGGGAGCACCTCCCGAACCGCCACCGCGGTGGAGGGCGGCCCGGGTGCGGCCGCCCTCCACCGTGATCCAGCCGTGGCCCGGCTGGGCCCGCCCTGTCAGGCGCCGTTCGTCGCGTCGGGTTCCTTCTGGCGGCCCAACAGTGCCGAACCGGCGAGGAACGCGCCGACAGCGGCGCAGGACACCGCCGCGGCGTCCGCCCACGCGAAGGACTCACCCAGACTGCTCTCCAGCAGATCGAGCGTGCCGACGCTCGCCAGCGCGTGCAGGGCGACGATGCCGATGGCGGTCGCGGCGCCTGCCGCCCAGACGCGCACGGTGTCGCGTACGGCCAGCCATACGCCGAGCACCAGGCAGAGCACGGTCACGGCGATGGACAGCGCGTCCGCGTACCCACCGGAGCGCAGATGCGCGAAGTCCGTCGGCAGGTGGATGACGCCGCAGGCGAAGAGAAGCACGGCCGCGGGCCATCGCAGTACGGAACGAAGGGCTGGTGAGGCGGCGTCACTGCCGGATCCGGCGGTGATCGCGTCACCGACGGCCGGGATGACGCCCCGGGGGCCGACGGTGGGCCACGCCGGGCGGCCACTCGGCCGCTTGCCGGCGGCAGGCTCGCCGTCGGGGGAGCGGCCGCCGACGAGCGGTGTCGTCCCGCCGTCGAGAGTGGCCCGCTTCTTGTGGGCGGTGGCTGCCTCTGCGGCAGGGGAGCGCTGGTGGTCGCTGTCCTCGTGGCCGAGGATGCTCACCAGTTGTGCCACGTCCTCGATCGGCCTGCCCACGGCCGCTGCGCGCAGCGTCGTGTCGGCCTCGTCGATCTCGTGCGGGTGCTCGTTGAGCATGGCGACCAACTGCCGGACTTCGTCCAGGGGACGGGCCACGGCGGCGGCGCGCAGTGCCTCGTCACCGGGGCTGGGGACTTCCCCGGTCCGCTTGAGCAGGCTCACGAGTGCGGCGACTTCCTCCAGCGGGCGGCAGGTGGCCGCCGTCCAGAGCAGAGTCCGTATGGGCTCCTCGCTCGAGTCCATGGCCGGGTCCTGCGGACCGGCAGTCGCAGCGGCCGCGTTGGCGGCCATCGTCTGTGCGGACGCAGCGCTCTCGGTGGCCTCACTCGTGGATGCCGCTCTCGCGATGATCTCCTCCGTTGCGGCCGAGTAGGCGCCGGTCGCATACCCGGCGGCTGCGTCGTCGGGCGGCCTCGAGCGGTCGTCGTCGGGGGTGGGGGGCATTGTCCGGTCGGTTGTCATGGCGCGGCTCCGTTCGCCGTACTTCCGGTGGCACACACCGTTCGGTTGTCGTGCGACACCTGGACGCACGCTTTGGTCTATCAAAGGGGTATTTACTCTTATTGCGCCATCCGGGCATGGCAGAAGGGGGGCACGGGGGGCATCAGGGAGTCAGGGCGCGGGTGCGTCCTGGTTCTCCGTGTTGACCCTGGGCAGGAGCAGGACGCCCCAGGTGACCATCACCGCCCCGATGCCCTCGGGGATCAGCCACCACCCGGTGCGTACCTCGTCTCCGTACACGAGCATGCCCAGAGCCACGCTGACCAGCGCCTCTCCCAGCGTCAGAGCGGGCTGGGAGGCGACCAGGGGGCCGGATTCCATGGCGTTGGCCAGGAGGAAGAGCGAGCACGCCCCCGCCGCCACGAAGCCGTAGGTCTGCCAGCAGGCCAAGAAGGCGCCGAAACCGTGCTGTTCGAATGTGGTGGTGGAGAACTTCATCAGCGTGGCCGTCAGGGCATAGCCGATCGCGGACGCCGAGCTGAACAGGGCCGCGCGCGCCATCCCCCGTGGCCGCGGCAGGGCGGCCAGCACGCACAGCGTCATGGCGCCGCCCGTCGTCAGCAAAGTCAGTACCCACACGCCCGGCGCGACGTCGGTGTGGTGTTCGTACGGAGATGCCGCGGCCAGCGCCAGACCGAGGCCGGCGGCGATCAGCCCTGCCGCGGCCCAGCCGGCCGCGGGAAGCCGTCGCCGGGAGACCATGCAGGCGATCAGGAGGGTGAAGGGCAGTTCGCTCACGAGGATGGGCTGTACGAGCGACATCGACCCCAGGGTGAGGGCCAGGGCCTGGCATGCCGCGGCGACGAGAATGACGGCGATCCCGCCGAGCCATGCCGCGCTGTGCACCAAATGGGGGATCAGCCGGACACTGAAGGCGTCACCCGGGGGTACGCGCCGCGCGGCGATCCGCTGCAGCACTGTGCCGGTGGCGTTGCCCAGGGCCGCCAGCACGGCGAACAGCACGGGGAGTACGGATGCCACGCGGTGCTTCCTCCGGTTCGCCCGAACTCAAGGGGTACGGCCGGCCGGCCGGTCCTCCGGGCGTTGGCGCGGTCCGCCCGCTGGCAGCGGCCCGGCCGCCGCTCCGGATGCGAGGAGTTCACGGGCGAGGAGGACGAACCACAGCCCTACCAGAAGCACGTGGGCCCGCTGCGGGAGGCCGTGCCAGCCGGGGTGGCCGAGCAGCGGGCCGATGGTGATGACGGCGGACACGAGCGCGCAGGCCAGCAGCCGTGGACCCCAGCGGCGGATCAGCGGTGCGCGGGACGGTTGGGATGCCGCTGCCAGGCAGAACAGAACCATGGAGGCGAAGAGGAAGAAGTGGACCAGCCCGCTCGTCACCGTGTGCCAGGGATGCACGGCTCGGCAGGCAGGTTCCACGGAAGGGGCGCAGCCCATGGGCAGCAGGACGTCGGCCAGGGACGACGCTCCGAACCCGAAGAGCGCCCACCAGCCCGCACGGGCCGCAGCGCCGGGCAACAGATCGCGTGCCAGGACAGCACCCGCCATCAGCAGTACGGCGCAGACGAGTTCCATCCCGCCGAACAGCACCCTGAACGGCTGATCGGCTGCGAAGAGCTCGCTCACGTACGAATGCCGGTAGTCCAGGCCGGTCGGCAACGACAGCTCCAGCAGCCAGCCGTTGTACAGCAGCGCCGCCCCGGTCAGCACGACTGCCGCCGGTCTCCGCCGTCCGCCGCCCGACGGGCCGGGCCCTCCGGCCCGGCGGGGCTGCTGTACGAGCGCATCGCGGGTCAGGTTCATCGTGACGCTCCGAACCGGGCGGACAGGGCGACACGCGCCGGTGGGGCGCTCGGGTCAGTGCACGTGGCCGCGGTGTCGCCACGCGGAAGAGGCATGGTCATCGCCGCTGGTCTAGCGGGCTGAGCGCGGGTAGTCCAGGACCTGACGGCCCGTCTCACCCATGTGGCGGGTGAGTTTCTACCACGAGGCCCTGAGAGCCCCCGTGTACGAGTCGGGCCGGCGGGTCTGTGCGACGAAGGATTCCAGGCCGACGGACCGGGAGGTGCGGCAGTTGGGCGGTGAGGTTTTCTACCTCGTCGACGGACGGCCGATGCCCTGCCCGGCGTTGTGCCGGATCAAGGACTCCACCAGCCCGGGGCGGGTGTTGGGGAAGTCCATCGGGACCACGCCGAGTCCCGTCCGGCCGCCCGTCTCCGCGCCGTCGAGGAAGCTGTGCACCCGGGGGTTGAGCCGGTCGGAGTTCCAGCGGGGTGGCAGCAGCGCCGACGTACTGACGTAGTTGAGGAACAGCTTGCCCGGCTGCTGGGCGGCCTTGCGGAAGTGGGCTTCGATCTTCGGGTACTTGGCGCCCGGCTCGGCCATGTAGTCGTCCTGGATGTCGAAGAACGCCGGATCCCCGACCTGATGCCGGGCAGTCCGCCGTTGTCGGCGAGCAGTACGACTTTGCCTCTCGCCTGCCCCAGCACCGGCAGCCCCGCGTCGATCAGGAAGAGCGGGCGCCAGCCCTTCCCGTCCAGGTAGAGGTCGAAGATCCGGCGGAACTCGGCGTCGGCCGCCTGTGAGTACTCCTGCCTGACGCGCATCAGAACCGTCTCGGAGGGGCGTGCCCGCAGGAAGTCCTGGCAGACGACGAGCACATCACCGAACATCAGGTTCTGGTAGTACGCGCCGTGGTGGATGGCGAAGGAGTCGCCGATGGCCCGGCACCGTACGTCCAGGAAGCGGATGCCACCGTGCAACTGCTCGGCGACGGACGTGTTCTGACACGCCACCCACGGGCCGCCGACGCGTGCGCCCGAGTTGTGGGTGCCAGGGACGGTCAGCCGGTGTACGGGTGCCCAGTCGTCGAGGCCCGCCATCCAGTCCTGTACGGACGGGGTGCGCGGCGCCGCGGCCGCTCTTGGCGATCCGATCGGTGATCCGAGCAGAGCGGTCGCCGAGACCGCCGCCGCTCCGGTGAGAAAGCCGCGCCGGTCCATGCTCATGTGTCCGGTCCCCTCGGTCGGCCCCCAGAGTGTGACGTGGACAGGTCATAATCGGTAGGCCCGGGACGTCGCCACAGCCGTGTTCGTCCGGGACACTCGGACGCACGGCCCCCAACCGCCCCACGCGGAGGTGCACATGTCAGTCAGGAACGCACGCTCAGGCGCCGCACAGCCTCTCGCCGCGGCGGCCACTGTGCTCGTCGGCACGGTCGCGCTCTACATGTCGCTCGTCGCCTTCGGCAACATCACCGACTTTGGCACGAACCAGGAGTTCGTACGGCACGTCCTGGCGATGGACACCACCTTCAAGGACGAGGACCTCATGTGGCGGTCCATCGATTCGACCGCGGTGCAGAACGTCGCGTACATCGCCATCATCGTGTGGGAAATCGTGGCCGCTCTCGTACTGATCGTGGCGACCGCCCAGTGGGCGATCGCGCTTCGAAGCGGTGAATTCGACCGGGCGAGGCGCCTGGCGACCCACGGTCTGCTGATGGTTCTGCTGCTCTTCGGCGCCGGGTTCATCGCTGTCGGAGGCGAGTGGTTCGCGATGTGGCAGTCCGCCGACTGGAACGGCCTGGAGGCCGCCACCAGAAACTTCCTCGTCGCAGGCCTGACCCTCGTGGTCGTCCACCTGCCGGCCGGCGACAGGACGCGGTGAGGGCGGGACACAGATGTCCCGCCCTCACCGCACAGCTGATCGGGTGACCGGGTCAGGGCTGGGGCGGCCGGTCCTGGCCCGGGCCCTGGTCCCTGCCGAACTGGTCCCTCATCCTGTCCTGGCCAGTGTCGACGTGGCCGCTGTACTTGCCCTGGGTCCGGTCGTCGACGGCGTCGCCCGCCTTGTCGATGCCCTTGTCGGTCTGGGCCTCGTGGCCCTTCAGCATGCTCTTGAGCTTGTCCATCATGGACATGGGCTAGCCTCCTAGCTGGTCGCCCCCACCCCTACAGGGTCCCCGCACCCCGCCCCGTCCGCATCTGCGAGCCCTGCCGACCTCGGCGAGGACCGGGCCGATGGCCGAGTTCGCCCGTATCTGGCGGGACATGCCGAAGACCGTGTTCTGAGAGTGGTCCTTCAGCCGGCGACCAGCCAGCCCCGTGCACGCAGTTCCGCGACGAATCGCTCGTACGACTCGTCCAGCGCCGCCCGCTCCCGCTCCACCGGCTCGACCAGGCGCCCCGCCGCCGTCATCGCCGCCGCGCTCGCGGCGAGGTCCGGATGGAGCGTGCCGGCGGCGGCGAGCAGGGCCGCTCCGAACGCCGTCTGGGCCCGTTCGGCGACGCGCAGCGGCCTGCCCAGGACCGTGGCGCGGATGCGGGTCCACAGGTCGCTGCGGCTGCCGCCGCCCGCCGCGTACAGGGGGCCGCTGACCTCGACGCCCAGAGCCTGTACGCGCTCCAGGGCGAGGCGCTCGAGGAACGCCACGCCCTCCAGTGCGGCCCGGTGCCGGTCGGCCTCGTCCTCGGGCGTACCGGCCAGGAAACCGCGCGCCTCGGCGGAGACGAACGGGAACCGCTCGCCCTCGCGGCGCAGCGGATAGTTCAGGCACGAGGCCGGGCCACGGGTGTCCGCCGCCGCGTCCAGTCGGGGGAGGTCGGCCGGGGCCACCGCGGCCAGGGCCTCGCCGCCGGTGTTCGAGGCGCCGCCCGGCAGCCACCAGCCGTCGGGGTGGCGGTGGCTGTAGAGGGCTCCGGCCGGGTCGGTCACCAGCTCCCGGCTGACGCCCTTGAGTACGTACGTCGTCCCCAGGACGCCGACGAACTGGCCCGGCTCCACGGCGCCCGTGGCGATCTGGCCCGCGCATCCGTCCGTCATGCCGAGGCGGACCCGGCAGCCGACGGGCAGACCGGTCTCGGCCGTCGCCCCGGACGAGACCGTACCGACCTCCGTGCCGGGCGCCTGCACGGCGGGGAGGAGGGCGGCGGGCACACCGAAGGCGTCGAAGACCTCGGTGGCCCACTCGCCCGCGCGCGGGTCGTAACCGGTCTTGAGCGCATGGCTCCAGTCGGTCGCGACCGGGTGGCCGGTCAGTTTGCGGCCGAGCAAGTCCGGCGTATGCAGCACGACTTGACCGGCGCGGGCCCGGTTCGCATACCAGACCAGCTTCCCGAGCGCCGCCGTCGGGCCGACGGTCAGGCCCAGCGCCCGCCACCGCCGTGCGCCCAGCTCCTGCGCCTTGGCGTTGAGGTCGGCGGCCCGCCGGTCGTCGTACATCAGGGCCGGACCGGCGGGCTCGCCGTCCGGGCTCGCGAGGACCAGCGTCCCGGAGGTGGCGGAGACGGCGACCGCCACCACCTCACGGCCGCCGCCGGGCAGCGCGGCCGTGGCTTCCCGCAGGGCGGCGGCCGCGGCGGGCCACCAGGCGCGGGCATCCTGCTCGCTGTGGCCGCCCGCGCCGCGCACCGGCTGGGGGAGCGGCGCCCGTCCCTCGGCGAGGACCTGGCCGTGGGCGTCGGCGCACACCACTCTCACCGCGGCGGTGGCCACATCGATGCCGGCCACGACGGGGGCGGGGGAGCGGGGTGCGTCGGCGGTGCTGCTCATGTGCGGAACGGGTCCTTTCGATTACGCGATTAACGCGATTACGCGTGTACGCGCGTACAGAGGTGCACGGATCAGGTGGTGACGCGGGCGGCGACCGGTACGGCGGCCTCCTGGAGGGACTTGCCCTGCTCGATGGCCTCCTCCGACGCCCTCGGCAGCTTCAGGAAGAGCGTGAGCACCGCGGCGACGACGTACAGGCCGGCGAAGATCAGTACGACACCGTCCCGGCCCAGCGGCCCGAGGAAGAGGGAGACGATCGCGGGCCCCACGAAGGCGGCGCCGCCCGCGCCGAGGTTCAGCAGCGCCATCGCGCCGCCCTTGTTCTCGGGCGCCAGCGACGGCATCAGCGCGGAGATCGGGACGAAACCGGCGAGCGTGGCGCCGTAGATCATGCCGACGCCGACCGCGACCCAGTAGTTGTCGGTCATCAGCTTCGGTACGAAGTACAGGGCGAGGACGCTCACCGCGCAGCCCACCGCTCCGAACCAGCCGATGGTGGTGCGCCAGCCGATCCGGTCGCTGACGACCCCGAAGAGCAGGTTGAAGAAGATGTTGGTGGCGAACATGATCGACAGCAGCCGCAGCCAGTCGCCGTCGCTGAAGCCCATCTCGTCGGTGAAGAAGGCCGGGAGGATCACCCAGAGGCCGAACTGCGGGGCGGTGTTGATGATGCGCACCACGCAGCCGACGGCGACCTTGGGGTTGGTCCAGGCGATGGACATGCTGCGGGTCAGCGACTGGACCGGCTTGACCCCGGGTGGCGCGAGCCGCGAGTACCCGGTCCTTTCGCGTACGCCGAGGAGGCAGAAGGCGCCGCCGATCGCGATCAGGGCCAGCGCTACCCAGAGCGTGCCGAACTTCCCGAAGAGCGGGTTGGTGACGGACGCGGTGAGCGAGCCGAGCGTGGGCAGGCCGCCGGTGAAGGCGAAGTAGAACCAGCCGACGGCCGCGCCGAGGCGGGCCACCGGGGCGGTGGCGGTGACCCACACGAGGAAGGAGAAAGCGAAGAGCGGGTAACCGAAGCCGCGCAGACCGTAGAAGAGCAGCATCAGCGTGTAGTTGTCCTGGGCGGCGCCGAGCGTCAGGAAGAGGATGTCGAACACGATCCAGATTGCGAGGCCGAGCTGCATCACCCGCCGTGGGCCCCACAGTTCGGACAGGGCGCCCGAGAGCCACGAGGCGAGCATGACCGTGACGCCGTACGCCGTGATCACATAGCTCGCCCGAACCTCGCTGCCGGCGCCGTTGCCCTCGATGAACGGCGCGATGAAGCCGGATTCGACCCCGTCGCCGATCATGAAGATGAGGACGCCGATGAAGCCGAAGAGGAGCGGCCTGGGGATCCCGATGCGATCCCAGACGGTTCCTCCCGTTCCGCCCGTGCGCGCGGCGGGCGCGTTGCTTCCGGCGGGTGCGGCGGTGCTGCTCATTGCTCGTGCCTCCACATTGAGGTGCCATGGGCCCGCGGACGTAACAGCCGCGACCGGGAATGCATCATGACCTCTGTGAAATTAACACGCAAGAGTTTAAGAAATCTTGTTGTCAGCGCGTGACCGCGACTCGGACATCCGTGCGCTCCCTGAGCGCGGTGAGCAATTCGCCGCCCACCCCGCCGTCCACCACCAGGTGGTCGAAGTCCTCGACGGGAGCCAGTCGGTGCAGCGCGGTCCTGGCCAGCTTCGTGCGGTCCATGAGCAGTACCTTGCGCGTGCCGGAGGCCAGCATCGCCCGCTTGACCAGCACCACGTCCTGCTCCTGGTGGTACGTCATCCGGGCGTCCATCGCCGAGGTGGAGACCAGCACCATGTCCACCGAGAGAGCCTCGATGGCCTCCAGGCAGGGAACGCCCAGGAAGGAGTCGTGGGTGTGCGAGTACTCCCCGCCGAGCGAAATGAGGCGTATGTCCTCATGGCCGACGAACAGGTCGATGACCCGCCGGGCATTGGTCACCACCGTCAGCGGGGCCTGGTCCACCAGCAGCCGGGCCAGCGCGAGCGCGGTCGTCGAGTCGTCCAGCATCACCGACATGCCCGGCTCGACCAGGTCGGCCGCGGTCTTCGCGACAGCTTCCTTCTCGGCCGTGTTGACGCCGAGCCGGTAGTCGAGATTCGACTCGAAAACCGTCGAGGGCAGCGCGGAGACGCCGCCGCGGAACCGGCGCAGTACCCCGCGCCTGGCCAGCTCGTCCAGGTCGCGGTGAACCGTCATCAGGCTCACGCGGGTGAGCTCCGCGAGCTCCGCCCCGCTCGCCGTCCCGTGCCGCAGGACGTGCTCGGTGATGATCTGCCTGCGGGCTTCCGCGCCGGTCGTCGTCATGCGCCCAAGTTTCGCGTACCGCCATGGAGAGGTGTCCAGGTGTGGACGTTGAGCGAGCGCAGAGCGGTGCCTGCGTCCGTCACCTCGATCTCGGTCACGGCCGCGTTGTCGAGCCGGGGGAACACCAGGCGGTAGCGGCCGACCGGGATGGACAGCATCGCGCACAGCGCCATGCGCAGCAGCGTGTTGTGCGCCACCACCAGGACCGTGCCGCCCGGGTGCTTGCGCGCGAGGCCGCGCAGCGCGGTGGAGGCCCGGGCCGCGGCCTCGGACGGCGGCTCCGATCCGGCAAATGCGCCGAGCTCGGCGTCCTCCAGGAAGCGCCGTACGGCCTCGGGGTCCTCGGCCGACATCTCGGCGATGGTGCGGCCCTCCCCCCAGCCGAAGTCCACTTCGCGCAGCCCCTCGACGATCTCCGGTTCGACGCCGAGAGCCTCGGCGGCGGGCTGGGCCGTCAGCCGGGCGCGGCTGACCGGCGAGCAGGCCACGGCGTCGACGCCGCGGTGCTTCGCCCAGTTCCCGAGCTCCTCCGCCTGCCGCAGCCCCTTCGCGGTCAGCGCGACGTCGGAGATGCCGGCGTACCGGTTCTCCGCGTGCCACTCGGTCTCTCCGTGCCGTACGAGCAACAGGCGTGACGCCATCGGTGATCTCTCCCCTGCGAGGCGGCGACGCGGGCCGGGGGCGGCCGCGCCGGTGCATTGATTCTTCAAAACAATGATGTTAAATCTATCAGCGCCAGTGTTAGTGGCGCTGCGGCAACGCTGAGGCGCATCGCCACCGTGACCCCGAGAAGGGCCCCGCTCCATGCGCATCCTCGCCGCCGGCGATCATTTCGTACGCCCCGACCTCCTCCGCACCGCCCTGTGCGAGGAACTCGGCAATGCCCAGGAGATCACCGAACTCACCCTGCCCTGGCCCCACGAGCCCTTCGGCCCGGTCGGCGACGTCCACGAGGCGAGCGGTACGGAGGGTCGGATCATCGAGGCGCTCGACGGCGCCGAGATCTGCGTGACCCAGATGGCGCCCTTCACCGAGAAGGTCTTCACGGCCTGCCCGGACCTGCGCATGGTCGCCGTCTCCCGGGGCGGCCCGGTCAACGTCGACCTCGCAGCCGCCACCCGCCACGGCGTCGCCGTCTCCTTCGCGCCCGGCCGCAACGCCCCCGCCGCCGCCGAGTTCGCCATCGGCCTGATGCTCACCGCCATGCGCCGCATCACCACCGCCGACGCCGAACTCAAGCGCGGCAAGTGGCGCGGCGACTTCTACGCGTACGACGAGGGCGGCATCGAACTCGACGGCGCCACCGTCGGACTGGTCGGATACGGCGCCATCGGCCGCATCGTCGCCCGCGTCCTGCGCGCCTTCGGCTCGCACGTCCTGGTCGCCGACCCCTACACCGACCCGGCGGCCGCCCGCGCCGACGGGGTGGAACCGGTCGGCCTCGACGAACTCCTGCGCCGCAGCAGCGTGGTGAGCCTGCACGCCCGCCTCACACCCGAGACCCACCACCTCATCGACGCCGCCAGACTGGAACTTCTCCCCGAGGGCGCGGTCCTCGTCAACTCCGCCCGTGGCGGCCTCCTCGACTACGCCCCGCTCCCCGGTCTGCTGAAGAGCGGCCGCCTCGGCGCCCTCGCCCTCGACGTCTACGACATCGAACCGCCGCCCGCGGACTGGCCGTTGCACGACGCCCCGAACGTCGTCACCGTCCCCCACCTGGCCGGCGCCACCCAGCAGACCGCACACCGCGCCGCCGCCATCACCGCCGCCGAGGCAGGCCGTTTCGTACGCGGAGAAAAGCTCGCGCACCCGGCCAACCCCGAGGTCCAGGAGGCCGCGCGCCCATGAGCGTCATCATCGGCGTCGACATCGGCACCTCCGTCACCAAAGCCGTCGCCTTCGACAGCGAAGGAACCCCGCAGGCCTCGGCCGCCCGGCGCAGCAGCGTGGTGCGGCTGCCCGGCGGCCGCGTCGAACAGGACCTCGACGACGTCGTCCGTACGGTCGCCGAAGTCGTACGGGAAACCACCGCCGCCCTGGCCGAGCCGCCCGCCGCGCTCGCCCTCACCGGCCAGGGCGACGGCCTGTGGCTGCGCGACGCGGACGGCCGCGCGGTCCGCCCGGCCATCTCCTGGATGGACGGCCGCGCCTCGGACCGTGTCGCGCGCTGGCTGGCGGACGGCACGGTCCAGAAGGTGTACGAACACACCGGATCCGGCATGTTCCCCGGCTGCCACGCCCCGCTCCTCGCCCATCTCCAGGAGCACGAGCCGCAGACCCTGCGACGCGCGGCCACCGCCGGTTACTGTGTCGACGCCGTCGCCCAGCGCCTCACCGGGCAGGTCGGCGTCGACGCCTCCGACGCCACTCTGCCCTTCCTTGATCCGGTCAGCCGCACCTACTCGACCGAGGCGCTCGCCGCCTGCGGAATCGAGAGCCAGGCACATCTGCTGCCCGCTCCGGCCGCGCCCGGAACCGTCCTGGCCCTCGACGGCCACGGCGCCGAACTGCTGGGGCTGCCCGAGGGACTTCCGCTCACGGCGGGGCCGTACGACCTGCCGGCCGGTGCGATTGGCAGCGGCGTACGCGACGTGGGTGACGGACTGCTGATCGTCGGCACCACCCTCGCCTGTCAGGTACTGACCGACAGGGCCCGGACCGGCGGGTCCACCGAACCGGCCGGCATGTGGCTGTGCACCCCGGACCCCGACCGCTGGCTGCGCGCGATGCCCGCGATGGTCGGCACCGCCGCCCTCGAATGGTTCCTGGCCCTCATCGGTGCGACCACGGCCGACCTCGACGGGCTGCTCGCCGACAGCCCGCCCGGAGCGAACGGCGTCACCGCGCTGCCCTTCCTCTCCGACGCGGGGGAGCGCGCCCCCTTCGTGGACCCGGCCGCCCGTGGCCGCCTCGACGGGCTCACGCTCGCCCACACCCGCGCCGACGCGGTACGCGCCATGTGCGAGGCCATCGGTTACGCCGCCCGGCACTGCCTGGAGGCCGCCGGCCTCACCGGCACCCTCGCGGCGTGCGGCGGCGGCACCCGCTCCGGCCCGTGGGCGCAGCTCTTCGCCGACATTCTGGGGCGCCCGGTCCGTATCCCGCGGGAGAACGAGGTGGGCGCGCTCGGTGCGGTGCGGGTCGCGCGGCGCTTCCTCGGCGAAGGCCCGGAGAAGAAGCCGCAGTTGTTCCACGTGGTCGAGCCGGATCAGGGATCACGCGAGGTGTACGAGGACGGCTACGCCGCCTACCGCTCCGCACTCGACGGGGCCCGTGCGCAGTGGGGCCGGCCGGCTTCGTACGCACGCTAGTCCGGGGGACCGGGCGGCAACGCAAGCTGCTTGCGCATTTTGCGACCCGTTTGCATTGCCGCCCGCAAGCCTTGTAGATGGCGCAGCTCCTGGCGCCGCGCTGGACGGAAGCGCCCCTTCCCCGCGCTCCGGCGCACCGCCGAACCTGTAGACGCGTTGGCACATCTCTGCAACTCTCCTACCGCCCAGCGCAAAATACTCCGTTCCGCGATGCAGGAGAGATCGGGGATCCATGAGAACTCAACGCTGGAGAAGCCGCGTACTGGCGGCCCTCCTCACCACAAGCCTCTTACTGATCGGCTGGCCGTCGCTGTCCGCCACGGCGGCCGGCGGCCCCAACCTCGCCGCGGGCAAGCCCGCGGCGGCAAGCAGCGCCAATGCCGGTTACGGTGCCGGCAACATCACCGACGGGAACCAGGGAACGTACTGGGAGAGCTCCGGAAGCGGCTTTCCGCAGTGGGCCCAGGCCGACCTCGGCGCCACCACCCGCGTCGACGAAGTCGTCCTGAAACTGCCGGCCGCGTGGGAGAGCCGCCGCCAGACCCTGTCCGTCCAGGGCAGCGCCGACGGCACCAGCTTCACGACGCTCGTCAGCTCCGCCGCGTACACCTTCAGTCCGGGCGAGGGCAATGCCGTGGCCATCGCGTTCCCGGCGGCCCAGGCCCGCTTCGTCCGCGTGAACATCACGGCCAACACCGGCTGGGCGGCAGCCCAGTTGTCCGAGCTGGAAGTACGCGCGCCGGGAGAGACCTCCGGCAACCTCGCCCAGGGCAAGAAGCTGACGGCCAGCAGTCACACCGACGTCTACGACGCCGCGCGGGCCAACGACGGCAATCCGTCCAGCTACTGGGAGAGCAGGAACAACGCACTGCCCCAGTGGATCCAGGCAGATCTCGGCGCCTCGGTGCGCGTCGACCGCGTGGTGCTCAGACTGCCCGAGGCCTGGAGCACCAGGACACAGACGCTCAAACTCCAGGGGAGCGCCACCGGCTCCGACTTCACGGACCTGACAGCGTCCAAGGGGTACGAGTTCGGCGCGGCCAACAGCCGGGCCGTGACGCTCACCTTCGACCCGGCCACGACCCGCTATGTGCGCGTGCTGATCACGGCCAACACCGGACAGCCCGCCGGCCAGCTCTCCGAACTGGAGATCTACGGCCCGGCGACCGGTGACACCCAGGCCCCCACCGTCCCCCAGGACCTGACCTTCACCGAGCCGGCCTCCGGCCAGATCAAGCTGACCTGGAAAGCGTCGTCCGACAACACCGCCGTGACCGGCTATGACGTGTACGCCAACAACACACTGCGGACGAGTGTGGCGGGTGACGCGACGACGTTCACGGACACCCAGCCCCCGGGCTCCACGGTGTCGTACTTCGTACGGGCCAAGGACGCGGCGGGCAACCAGTCGGGCAACAGCAACACTGTCATCCGCAGGGCGGACACAGGTGACACCCAGGCCCCCACGCCCCCCGGGAACCTGGCCTTCACCGAGCCGGCCTCCGGCCAGATCAAGCTGACCTGGCAGGCGTCGTCCGACGACACGGCCGTAACCGGCTATGACGTGTACGCCAACAACACGCTGCGCAAGAGCGTCGCGGGTGACGCGACGACGTTCACGGACACGCAGCCCGCGGGCAACACGGTGTCGTACTTCGTACGGGCCAAGGACGCGGCGGGCAACCAGTCCGGCAACAGCAACACCGTCACCCGCGACGGGACGGGAGGCGAGGGCTCGAACCTCGCTGTGGGCAAGCCGATCAGTGCGTCGTCCGTCATCCACACGTACGTCGCTGAGAACGCCAACGACAACAAGCTGACCACGTACTGGGAAGGCGCTGCCGGCAGCTACCCGAACACCCTCACCCTCAAGCTCGGCGCCAACGCCGACGTCAACGCTCTGGTGCTGAAAATCAACCCGGACGCAGGCTGGTCCACCAGGACCCAGAACATCCAGGTGCTCGGCCGCGAGCAGAGCGCGTCCGCCTTCACCGGCCTTGCGGCGGCGAAGGACTACACCTTCAACCCGGCGAGCGGGAATTCCGTCACCGTCCCGGTCACCGCGCGGGTCGCCGACGTACAGCTGAAGTTCACCTCCAACTCCGGTGCCACCGCAGGTCAGATAGCCGAGTTCCAGGTCCTGGGTGTCCCCGCGCCCAACCCGGACCTGGAGATCACCGGCCTGACGCCGTCGCCCGCCTCGCCGGTCGAGTCGGACGACATCAAGCTCTCGGCGACCGTACGCAACAGCGGCCCGGCCGCAGCGCCGGCGACCGCCGTCACCTTCAAGCTCGGCGGCTCGAAGGTCGCCACGGCCTCCGTCCCCGCCCTGGCCGCCGGGGCCACGACGACCGTCGCCGCCGACCTCGGGCCGCGCGAATCGGGTACGTACCCGCTCAGCGCGGTCGTCGACGAGGCGAACACCGTCATCGAGCAGAACGACACCAACAACACCTACACGAGCGGCAGCCCGCTGGTCGTGAAGCCTGTCGCCAGTTCCGATCTGGTCGCGTCCGCGGTGAGCTGGTCGCCGAGCGCGCCCGGCGACGGAGACAACGTCAACTTCTCGGTGGCGATCAGGAACCAGGGCACACAGGCGTCCGCGAGCGGCAGCCACGGCATCACGCTCACGCTCGTCGACTCCAAGGGCGCGACCGTACGGACGCTCACCGGCGCCCACAGCGCAACCATCGCGGCCGGCGCCACCACGGCCCCGGTCGGCCTCGGCACCTGGACGGCGGCCAACGGCACGTACACCGTCAAGGTCGTGATCGCGGCCGACGCCAACGAAGCGCCGGTCAAACGGGAGAACAACACCAGCACCCGGCCGCTCTTCATCGGCCGAGGCGCCGGCATGCCGTTCGACATGTACGAGGCCGAGGAGGGCAACGCCGGCGGCGGCGCCCAGGTCGTCGGCCCGAACCGGACCGTGGGCGACATCGCGGGTGAGGCGTCCGGCCGCAAGGCCGTCACCCTCAACGAGACCGGACACTATGTGGAGTTCACCACCAAGGCGAGCACGAACACCCTGGTGACCCGCTTCTCCATCCCGGACGCCCCGGGCGGCGGAGGCATCGACGCCACCCTGAACGTCTACGTCAACGGCACCTTCCGCAAGGCGCTCGACCTCACCTCCAAGTACGCCTGGCTGTACGGCGCCGAGGCGAGCCCCGGCAACTCGCCGGGCGCCGGACCACCGCGCCACATCTACGACGAGGCCAACATCACGCTGGGCGAAACCGTCCCGGCGGGCAGCAGGATCCGGCTGCAGAAGGACACGGCGAACACGTCGAAGTACGCGATCGACTTCGTGAACCTGGAGCAGGTCGCGCAGGTGCCCAACCCGGACCCGGCGACGTACACCGTGCCGGCCGGCTTCACCCACCAGGACGTGCAGAACGCCCTCGACAAGGTGCGGATGGACACCACGGGCAAGCTCGTCGGCGTATATCTGCCGGCCGGCGCCTACCAGACCGCGAGCAAGTTCCAGGTCTACGGCAAGGCCGTGAAGGTCGTGGGCGCCGGGCCCTGGTACACCCGCTTCCAGGCGCCCGCGTCCCAGGACAACACCGATGTCGGTTTCCGGGCCGACAACACGGCGAAGGGTTCCTCGTTCGCGAACTTCGCCTACTTCGGCAACTACACCTCGCGCATCGACGGCCCGGGCAAGGTGTTCGACTTCTCGAATGTCTCCGACATCGTGATCGACAACATCTGGAACGAGCACATGGTGTGCCTCTACTGGGGCGCCAACACCGACAACGTCACCATCAAGAACTCCCGCATCCGCAACATGTTCGCCGACGGCATCAACATGACCAACGGCAGTACGGACAACCTCGTCAGCAACAACGAGGCGCGGGCGACCGGCGACGACAGTTTCGCGCTGTTCTCGGCGATCGACGCCGGCGGCGCGGACATGAAGAACAACGTCTACGAGAACCTCACCTCGATCCTGACCTGGCGCGCGGCCGGTGTCGCCGTCTACGGCGGCTACAACAACACCTTCCGCAACATCCACATCGCCGACACGCTCGTGTACTCCGGGATCACCATCAGCTCGCTGGACTTCGGCTATCCGATGAACGGCTTCGGCACCGACCCGACCAAGTTCGAGAACATCTCGATCGTGCGGGCCGGCGGGCACTTCTGGGGAGCGCAGACGTTCCCCGGTATCTGGGTGTTCTCCGCGTCGAAGGTGTTCCAGGGCATCCGGGTCACCGACGTCGACATCGTCGATCCGACGTACAGCGGCGTCATGTTCCAGACGAACTACGTGGGCGGACAGCCGCAGTTCCCCGTCAAGGACACCGTCTTCACGGACGTCTCGATCTCGGGAGCCCGCAAGAGCGGAGACAGCCATGACGCCAAGTCCGGCTTCGGCGTCTGGGCGAACGAGATGCCGGAGGCGGGCCAGGGGCCCGCGGTCGGGGAGGTGACCTTCAACAACCTGAGACTCAGCGGCAACGCCCAGGACATCAGGAACACCACGTCCACCTTCAAGATCAACATCAATCCGTAGGGAGACCGGAGACCGGAGACCGGCGGCAGGCGGTGTTGTCCGGGGCGCGCGCCCGGGACGGCACCGCCTGCGAGCTGGCTTGCGTCGATCAGTAAGTATCTTGCGTGATTTGCGTTAGCCTTGCGTTCATGACGCGACGACTTGCTCAGGTTGCCAAAAAGGTGGGGGTCAGCGAGGCCACGGTCAGCCGGGTGCTGAACGGCAAGCCCGGAGTCTCGGACGCCACCCGCCAGTCCGTACTGACAGCACTTGACGTGCTCGGTTACGAGCGGCCGACGCAGCTGCGCGGCGAGCGCGCCCGACTGGTCGGCCTGGTCCTGCCGGAGCTCCAGAACCCCATCTTCCCGGCCTTCGCCGAGGTCATCGGCGGCGCACTCGCCCAGCAGGGCCTGACGCCCGTCCTGTGTACGCAGACCAAGGGCGGAGTGTCGGAGGCGGATTACGTCGACCTGCTGCTCCAGCAGCAGGTCTCCGGGGTCGTCTTCGCCGGCGGGCTGTTCGCGCAGGCCGATGCCCCGCACGACCACTACAGGCAGCTGTCCGACCGCAAGGTCCCGGTCGTGCTCATCAACGCGTCCATCGACCACCTCGACTTTCCCTGCGTCTCCTGCGACGACGCCGTCGCCGTCGAGCAGGCCTGGCGCCACCTGAAGTCGCTGGGGCACGAGCGCATCGGCCTGGTCCTCGGCCCGCCCGACCACGTGCCCTCGCGGCGCAAGCTCGCCGCCGCCCACATCGCGGCCGAGGCGGCCGGGGGCGAGCTGCCCGACGCGCACGTCGAGCGCGCACTGTTCTCCCTGGAAGGCGGCCACGCCGCCGCTTCCCGCCTGCTCGGGCGCGGAGTCACCGGCATCATCTGCGCGAGTGATCCGCTGGCGCTCGGCGCGGTACGGGCGGCCCGCCGGCGCGGTCTGAACGTACCGGGCGACGTATCGGTCGTGGGTTACGACGACTCCGCCTTCATGAACTGCACCGAGCCGCCGCTCACCACCGTCCGTCAGCCCATCGAGGCCATGGGGCGGGCCGCCGTCGAGCTGCTGTGCGCCCAGATCCAGGGCGGCGCGGTGCAGCCGGGGGAGCTGCTGTTCGAGCCCGAGCTGGTGGTGCGCGGCTCGACCGCCCAGGCGCCGCGTTAGGCACGCAGGCGTCCGGCAAACGTCTGTCAATCATTTACGAAATCAGCGCGACATATTGCGGTCGCCTGTTCGCGGTGGTTGAGTGTGCGGCGCCCCGCTGTGTGTCAGCCGGGGGCCTTCCACGCTCATGCCCGAAGGGGTCCACCGATGAGAAGCACCTGGTTCCGCCCTGCTCGCCGGACCCGCCGCACGTCCGCGGCGGCCCTCGTCTCCGCGCTGGCGCTGACGGCCCTCGCCGCCTGCGGCACCAGCAGCAGCGACAACGACAACAACGGTGGCGGAGGCGGCGGATCGGCAGATCCGGCCGCGCCGCTCGACCCGAAGGCCAAGGTCACGCTCACCATGGACTGCATGCCGCCCGCGGCGAAGGCGGCGGAGCTGAGGCAGTGGAAGGAGGACATCAAGACGTTCAACGAGAAGTACCCGAACGTCAGGATCGAGGGGAAGTCGACGACCGGTCAGTGCAATGAGCCGGCGCGCTTCACCGCGGCGCTCAAGGGCAAGTCGCAGCCCGATGTCTTCTACGCGTACTTCAGTGACCTCCAGCAGGTGCTCGACAACGACGGCGCCGCCGACATCACGGCGTACGTCACCGAGAAGACGGTCCCGGCGCTCGGCAGCATCGACCCCGACGTGCTGGACGTCCACAAGAAGGACGGCAAGCTCTACGGCCTGCCCACCAGCAACTACACCATGGGCCTGCTGATCAACCGCAAGCTCTTCGAGCAGGCCGGCCTCGACCCGAACTCGCCGCCGAGAACCTGGGAAGAGGTCCGTACGGCGGCGAAGGCCATCGCGAAGCTCGGCAACGGCATCTCGGGCTTCGGCGAGTACAGCGCGGCCAACACCGGCGGCTGGCACTTCACCGCCACCATGTACGGCCTCGGTGGCGACGTCGTCACGGCCGACGGCACAAAGGCGGCGTTCAACAACGACCTGGGCAGGCGGATCGCGCGGAATCTGCACGACATGCGGTGGGAGGACGACAGCATGGGCAAGACCCAGCTGCTCAAGTGGGGAGACCTCCAGAAGCAGATCGCCACCGACAAACTCGGCATGTTCCTCGCCGCCCCCGACGACATCACCTACATGGTCCAGCAACTCGGAGCCACGTACGAGAACTTCGGCATGGGGCCGATACCCGGTGGCAAGGCGACCTTGTTCGGTGGCAACAACTACATGTTCAAGAAGGGCAGTTCGCCGGACCAGCTCAAGGCGGCCGTCGCCTGGGTGAACTTCAAGACACTCACGCCGGGCAAGGGTCAGTTCGACTGGGCCCGCTCCAAGGCGGACGAGCTGCCCGTCGGCCTGCCGCAGCCGAACTTCTGGACCGGCGACATCAAAACCAAGGACGCCGCTGAGCGCGCCGAGCACGCCACCATGCCGGTCGAGAACTTCAAGCCCTTCATGGACAACCCGGTCGCCGGAAAGGCCGAGCCGCCCAAGGCCCAAGAGGTCTACAAGGTCCTGGACAACGTGATGTCCGGCGTCCTCACCAACGAGAACGCCGACATCGACAAGCTGCTCTCCACTGCCGAGACGCAGGTCAACCAAGTGCTGGCGAAGCGGTAGCGGTAGCGGTAGCAGGCATGCGGGGCCGGGCCCAGCCTCCCGGACCCGGCCCCCGCGTTGTCCGTGTCCACGACGGCACCAAGGAGACCCGATGCCGGCCCCCACAGCCCCCACCACCCTGTCCGGGAACAAGGCGGTGAAACAGCGCCCCAAGAACCCCGGCAACACCCGGCCGCCCCGCTCCCGCGAGGACTTCGTGCAAGCTCTGCGGCGCAATCTGTCGGCGCACGGGTTCCTGATCGGGGCGGTCCTGTGCTTCGCGCTCTTCTCCTGGTACCCGATGGTCAGAGAGTTCCTGCTGGCCTTCCAGAAGACCGAGGACGGGCAGACCACCTGGGCCGGCTGGTCGAACCTGACGTACGTCTTCAACGACCCGGCGTTCTGGCAAGCCTGGCGCAACACCCTGCAGTTCACCGGCCTCGCGCTCGTGCTCGGCTTCGCGGTGCCGTTCTTCGTGGCCGTCCTGCTGAACGAATTCCGGCACGCACAAGGGGTATTGCGGCTCCTGGTCTATCTTCCGGTCATGCTGCCGCCGGTGGCGTCCGTCCTGCTTTTCAAGTACTTCTACGATCCGGGGTACGGCCTGTTCAACCGGATCCTGGAACTGCTCCACCTGCCGCCCCAGGACTGGCTCCAGTCCACCGACACCGCCATGATCTCCGTCGTGATCGCCGCGACGTGGATGAACATGGGCGGCGCGACCCTGATCTACCTGGCC
Source organism: Streptomyces sp. TRD_SC_5 (assembly GCF_056836825.1). Classification (NCBI taxonomy): domain Bacteria; kingdom Bacillati; phylum Actinomycetota; class Actinomycetes; order Kitasatosporales; family Streptomycetaceae; genus Streptomyces; species Streptomyces sp. TRD_SC_5. Next base: position 6,891,525 of record NZ_JBWZZS010000001.1, read on the forward strand.
GCGCTCCAGGGCATTGCGGGCGAGCTGTACGAGGCGGCCGAGCTCGACGGGGCCGGAATCCTACGCAAGATCTGGCATGTGACGATCCCTCAGACCCGGCTGATCCTCTCGCTGATGTTCCTCATGCAGATCATCGCCACGATGCAGGTCTTCACCGAGCCGTTCCTGCTCACCGGAGGCGCCGGCCCCGAGGGCTCCACGACCACCGTGGTCTACCTGATCTACCAGTACGCCTTCAACTTCAACAACTACGGCAGCGCGGCAGCTCTCGGCCTGGTCCTGCTCGTACTGCTCGCCGCCTTCTCCGCGGCGTACGTACGACTGAGCCGCGACAGCGACGACCAGTAAGGAGCCGGCTCATGACGGAACGCACCCGGACCCTCATCTCCCCGGCGCAGCTCGGCCGGACCCGCGGCAAAGTCCTCTACTGGGCCGTCTTTTCTGTGGTGATGCTGGGTTTCGTGCTGGTCTTCCTCGGTCCGCTGTACTGGATGGTCAGCGGCGGACTGAAGACGGCGCAGGAATTCGCCCAGAGCCCGCCCACCCTCGTCCCCGAGTCCGTGCACCCGGAGAACTACTCCGGCGCCTGGGACGTCATGGACCTTTCCCGGCTGCTGTTCAACACCTTCTACTACGCCTTCGGCGCGCTCGCCTTCCAGCTGGTGTTCGACGTCGCCGCCGCGTACTCCCTCTCCAAGCTCAGGCCGCTCTTCGGCAAGGCGATCCTCGGGATGATGCTGGCGACCCTGATGATCCCGGCGACCGTACTCGTCGTACCCCAGTACCTCACGGTGCTGGACGTACCGGTGATCGAACGCAATCTGCTCAACTCCCCGTGGGTGATCTGGCTTCCGTCGGTCACCAACGCCTTCAACATCTTCCTGCTGAAGAGGTTCTTCGACTCGATACCGCGCGAGCTGCTGGACGCGGCGGCGATCGACGGAGCGTCGCCGCTGCGGACCCTGAGGTCCGTGGTCCTGCCGATCTCGCGGCCGATCCTGGGCGTGGTCTCCATCTTCGCGGTGGTCGGAGTCTGGAAGGACTTCCTCTGGCCGCTGCTCACACTCCCGGACCCGGCCATGCAGACCCTCAACGTCGGGATCTACTCACTCGCCCAGGGCGTGCCCGAGAACTGGCTGATCGCCGCACTCGCCATCGCGTCCGCCCCGACGCTCGTCATCTTCCTGATCTTCCAGCGGAACATCATGAGCGGTCTGACCGCGGGCGGTCTGAAGGGCTGACCCGTCCGAAGGGCTGCCCCGTCCGCAGGACCACCCGCCACCCCTCAAGCACTCCGCCCCCGGCTCTCCTTCCGGCGCCCGCTGTCCGGAGCCGGTGGCGGAGTCCCACCTGCCCGAAAGGACCGTCACGTGGCAGCCATCCTCCCGTCCGAGGCCACCGCCGATGCCGACTGGTGGCGCTCCGCCGTCATCTACCAGGTGTACGTACGCAGCTTCGCCGACGGCGACGGAGACGGAACCGGCGATCTCGCCGGCGTACGGGCCAAACTGCCGTACCTCGCCGAACTGGGTGCCGACGCCCTCTGGTTCAACCCGTGGTACCTCTCGCCGCTCGCCGACGGCGGCTACGACGTCGCCGACTACCGCACCATCGACCCCGCCTTCGGCACGCTCGCCGAGGCCGAGAAACTGATCGCCGAAGCCCTCGATCTCGGCATCCGCACCATCGTGGACATCGTGCCCAACCACGTCTCCGACCAGCACGCCTGGTTCCGGGCCGCGCTGGCCGCCGGGCCCGGCAGCACCGAGCGCGAGTTGTTCCACTTCCGGCCCGGGCGCGGGGAGCACGGCGAACTGCCGCCCAACGACTGGCCGTCCCAGTTCGCCGGCGCCACCTGGACCCGCGTCCCGGACGGCGAGTGGTACCTGCACCTCTTCGCACCCGAGCAGCCCGACCTCAACTGGGCCCATCCGGCCGTACGCCGGGAGCACGAGGACGTCCTGCGCTTCTGGTTCGAGCGGGGCGTCGCGGGCGTACGCATCGACTCGGCCGCGCTGCTCGCCAAGGCCCCCGGGCTGCCCGACTTCGTCGAGGGCCGCGACCCGCACCCGTACATCGACCGCGACGAACTCCACGACATCTACCGTGCCTGGCGCTCGGTCGCCGACACCTACGGCGCCATATTCGTCGGCGAGGTCTGGCTGCCCGATTCCGAGCGCTTCGCCCGCTACCTGCGCCCCGACGAGCTGCACACGGCCTTCAACTTCACCTATCTGTCCTGCCCCTGGGACGCCGGGCTCCTCCGTACGGCCATCGAGGACACTCTCGCCGAGCACGCGCCGGTGGGGGCCCCGGCGACCTGGGTGCTGTGCAACCACGACGTGACGCGGACCGTCACGCGGTACGGGCGGGACGCCACCGGATTCGACTTCGCGGCCAAGGCCTTCGGGACACCCACCGACCTCGGCCTCGGTACCCGGCGGGCGCGGGCAGCCGCCCTGCTCTCGCTGGCGCTGCCGGGGGCCGTCTACCTCTACCAGGGCGAAGAACTCGGTATCCCGGAGGCGGATATTCCACTGGAGCGCATCCAGGACCCGATGTACTTCCGCTCGGGCGGCAGCGACCCGGGACGTGACGGCTGCCGGGTGCCGCTGCCGTGGACGGCGGATGCCCCGCACTACGGGTTCGGTCCGGCAGGCGAGCCGTGGCTGCCGCAGCCGTCGGGCTGGGAGGCGTACGCCGCCGACCGCCAGGCCGCCGATCCGGCCTCGATGCTCGCGCTGTACCGGACGGCGCTGCGGCTGCGGCGTACCGAGCCCGGATTCGGCGACGGCCCGCTGCGCTGGCTGACCGCTCCCGCGGGCGCCCTCGCCTTCGCCCGTACAGACGGCCTGATGTGCGTCGTCAACCTTGCCGCGGAGTCCGCCGAGCTTCCCGGCCACACCGGTGTCCTGCTCGCGAGCGGCCCGCTGGGCGACGAGGGGCGGCTCCCGCAGGACACGGCGGTCTGGCTGCGGGCCTGAGCGCCCGCTCTTCGATCTCCCGGCCCGCAGGCCCGCCGGTCGCGCTATGCCTTGGACAGGGCGGCGGCCGCGCGGGCCTCGCGGATCGGGGCTCCCGCCCGGTGCAGGCTGGTGAGCGCCTGCCGGTAGGAGGTGATCAGGCTGGTCTCCAGGTAGCTGATGCCCAGGTCCCGGCAGTAGTCGCGGACGATGATCTGGGCCCGCCGCAGATGCGGTGTGGGCATGCTGGGGAACAGGTGGTGCTCGATCTGGTAGTTCAGCCCGCCGAGCATCGTGTCGGTGAACCAGCCGCCGCGCACGTTGCGTGAGGTGAGCACCTGGCGGCGCAGGAAGTCGGGGCGGTCGTCACCGGTGAGGATCGGCATGCCCTTGTGGTTCGGGGCGAAAATGGACCCCAGGTAGACGCCGAACAGGCACTGGTGGACAGCCAGGAAGGCGATCGCCATGCCGGGCGGCAGCACCAGGAACAGCGCGGCCAGGTAGACCGCGAAGTGGCCGAAGAGCAGCGTGCCTTCGAGCGTGCGGTTCTTGAGCGAGCGGTTGGCCAGCGCCCGTACGCCCGCCACATGCAGGTTGAAGCCTTCCAGCGTCAGCAGCGGGAAGAACAGGAAGGCCTGCGAGCGGCCGAGCAGCCGGGGAAGGCCCTTGGACACGCGCGCCTGGTCCTGTGACCACACCAGTACGTCGGGCAGTACGTCCGGGTCGAGCTCCGCGTGGTTGGGGTTGGCGTGGTGGCGGGTGTGCTTGTCCTGCCACCATCCGTAACCCATGCCGATGCCGATGTTCCCGGCGATGCGGCCGGAGCGCTCGCTGGCCTTGCGCAGCCGGAACACCTGACGGTGGGCCGTGTCGTGGGTCACCAGCGCGACCTGGCCGAAGACCAGGGCGAGGAACGCGGCGACCGCCAGCGTCCACCAGCTGTCGCCGACGAGTACGAAGGCGACCCAGCCGCCGGCGTAGAGGGCAGCCACGGCGGCGATACGGGCCGTGTAATAGCCGGGACGGCGGCCCATCAGTCCGGCCGCGGTGACCTTCTTGGACAGCTGGGCGAAGTCACTGCCGGGTTTCTGCGAGGGCTGGGGCGGAGGTCGTACCGATGTCTGCACTGTCATGGTGATGAGTCCTTCCGGAGGCGGCAGGGGGGTATGGGGGCGGGGTTTCCCGAGGGTGCGCCGTGGGCGGGCGGCGCTCCAGCGGCATCGCGGGCGGCCGGGCGGGGACGCGGGCACGCGGTGGGGGCTCGCAGCGCCATGTTTTCGCGGATTTCGCGCGGCACCTTGGGTCTGGGGCGCCGATGGCCGGAAAGCAGCTGGGGGGTGGGTCGGCCGGGTCGGCGGTAGTGAGTGAGGGGGCTGATGGGCAGTGCGACCTTGCCTTCGGGTTCCTCTGCCTGGGGCCGTCGTCGGCCTTGTGAGTACGCGCGCCCCCGCTGTCGGCGGCATGGGCGGCGGCTCTTCCTCTGCCAACGGTAAACCACATGCGATCGGCGCCCCGGCCGGACCGGTCTTTTCCGCCCTTACGGGGCCCGCCGCAGGGCAGCCCGGACAAGGGCGGCCCTGCGGCGTGTACGCCGCGGCGCGGACGCCCCTGACCACGCCGGGGCGCGATTCGGGGGCCTGCGGGAGCTGAGGACCCCGGCCCGGAGGAGGGGCGTACTGGCCGCCCCACCGCCTTTTCCTCCTGTGTCACGAATCACTGTCGCGCAGTACCTCCATCGCCCGGTCGAAGGCCGAGTCGCGGTGGTGGGCGAATTCCTCGTCCGTGAAGACCGGTTCGCTCAGATGCGGCGGAATGCCCGGACCGTCGAAGGTGTGCCCGGACCGGGTGAGGAACTCCTCGTTGGGCAGCAGGAGGGTCCAGCCTCCCGGAAGCCGTCGCTCCAGTGCGTCCGAGAAGACGCCCTGCGTGGATTCCCCGACCCGGACGGTCCGGCCGGGACGGTCGATCAGGGCCTGCGTGAAGGTTTCGCCCGCACTGAACGTCGTGCCACCGGTCAGCACCGTGACCGGCCCCGTGTACCTGGGCTCGGCCGCGGGGCGTACGTACACGGGCTGCGGGCGCGTGAAACGGGTCGGATCGGCCGGGTCGTTGCGGGCCCGCTTGGCATAGGCGAAGTGCGGGCGGTCGGTGAGACGCGAGGCGAGTCGCAGCCCCAGGCTGTCGGACCCGCCGCCGTTGATCCGCAGATCGATGACCAGGCCCTTCAGCCGGGCCGTGCGCGCAGGGGTGAGGATCGCGTCGAGTGCCCGGTCCAGCTCCGCGCTGTTGGCGGCGAAGGTGTTGGCCTTCGTGTAGCCGCTGAACGCGGAGAGTCGGAGGTAACCCCGGCCGCCGGGCAGATCGGCGTACCCGATCCGGCCGCGCGCGAACTCCCGCAGCGGACGGCCGTCCAGGTCGCGCTCCTGGATGTACGCCTTGATCCGGTCCTCCAGCGCCTGGTCGGGGATGACGGTGCCGGGCCGGCTGCGGGCGAAAATCCCGGCGTCACCGGCGAGGAGGGCGACATGCGCGTCGTACAGCGGCGTCAGCATCTCCTGGAAGACGGCGAACAGTTCGGCGTCCGTGGTCCCGGCGTGGATCCGGGGCCGGTGGCGGTCCCGGACCGCGCCCCAGTCGATTCCCTTGGCCGCGAAGAAGGGGTAGTTCTCCTCGAAGGTCTGCCACAGGACGTCGAAGGCCGCCACCGGCCCGCCGGGCTGATCGCGCGCACAGGAGGCGGGGAGCGCCGGAACGCGCCGCAGGTTCCGCTCGTTGGGCGAGCCGTCCACCTGCATCGACGCCCGGTCGGGGTGCCGTCCGGATCGTACGGTGAAGACGTCCCCGTCGTCGGTCAGGTAGCGGGGCGACGCGCTGCCGCCGCCCGAGCGCTTGGCGACTTCGCCCTTGCGGCAACTGACCGAAGTGACCTGGTACTCCTGCAGCCGCCCTCGCTCGACGGACAGCACGGCGCCGTAACCGTCCACGCTCCACACCCCTGCCGGTGACCGGGACACGGCGCCGGCAGCGGGGGCGGCGGGAAGCGCCATGCTGCTGGTCACGGCCAGCAGCGCGGCCACGGCGACGACTTTGGCCACCTGATTCGATGAACTCCTGAGCTGCATGATCACGTCTCCCTCGGGCGGCCCGCGGTTCCGGTCCTGGTCGCGGTCCCGTCTCGTACGACCAGAATGGCCACCGCGGTACCGGCTGGGACATCCCGCTGGCCGGTCAGTGGGAGGTGGGGATTACCCCCGGCGGCCGTCGACGTGCCGTGCCAGCCGGTCGAGGAAGACGCGCTGGCCCGTCACGAGCCGCTCGTTGGCTTTCTCGGGCGTGCACCAGGCGACCTGATCGATCTCCGGGAACTCCCGCTGCACACCGGAGCCCCTCGGCCACTCCATGGTGAACGTTCCGAAATCGGCCAGGGCGGGGTCGAGATCCGCCTCGAGCGCCCAGACCGTGACGATCTTGCCGCTCGGCTGGCGCGACTCGCCGAGGGGAACGAGCTCTCCGTCGGGCACCGGCAGGCCGAGCTCCTCCGTGAACTCCCTGCGGGCAGCCGCCTCCGGTGTCTCGTCCGGCTCGTACTCACCTTTGGGGATCGACCAGGCCGCGGCGTCGCGGCCGGCCCACAAAGGACCACCCATATGACCGATGAGCACCTCGGCCCCGTCCTCCGAGGTCCGGAACAGGAGGAGACCCGCGCTTCGCTTTCCCGACATGCCGTCAAGTCTGGCGCCGGGACGGCGTGGTGTCATCGGGAAGGAGCCGTGTCGCGACCGGTTTCGGCCGGGGCGGGGACAGCGCCACTTGACGACGGCTTGTGGGCCCGTTGGTGTGTGCGGCGCCGCAGCCGGGCTGTTCACGGGTGGTTCCGGGGTACATGGGGCCCATGGAAGAAGTGGTGCTGGCGGGGATGTGGGGGCTGGTGGCCGGGTCGGCCCTGCTGCTCGGGGCGGCCCTGGGGTACGGGGTGCGGATCCCGCAGTGGGTGGTGGCGTCAGTGATGGCGTTCGGTGCGGGCGTGCTCCTCTCAGCGGTCTCCTTCGAGCTGGTCGAGGAGGCGTACGACCAGGCAGGGCTGGCTCCGGCAGCGGTCGGGACCGTGGGCGGTGCCGTGGCCTATACGGCGGGCAACGTATGGCTGGCGCGCCGCGGGGCGCGGCACCGCAAGCGTTCCGGGCGCCGGCAGTCCCAGCCGTCGGAGGCTCAACAGGCCGGCTCCGGCCTGGCGTTGGCGCTCGGCGCCCTGCTGGACGGTGTGCCGGAATCGGCGGTGATCGGCGTCAGCCTCGTCGACGGCGGGGCCGTCAGCATGGTGACGGTGGTGGCGGTGTTCATCAGCAACGTCCCCGAGGGCCTTTCGAGCTCCGCCGGCATGCGCCGGGCCGGGCGCAGCAAGAAGTACGTCTTCGGTATCTGGGGCGCGATCGCTGCCGCCAGTACGGTCTCGGCGGTCCTCGGCTACGCCGTCGTCGGCGGGCTGCCGACCGCGGTGGTGGCAGCGGTTACGGCGGTGGCGGCCGGTGCGATTCTCGCCATGATCGCCGACACCATGATCCCGGAGGCGTTCGAGGACGCCCACCTGGCGATCGGCCTGATCACTGTCAGCGGATTCCTGGTCTCCTTCGCACTGTCACACGCATGAGCCGCGCGACGCTTTCAGCATCCCGGATCACCACTCGGATGTCAGCGTGTCCGGGGGCAAGGGTGTGAAGCGGATGATTTCGTGGGTGGCCCGCGGCCCCGTCTCGTAGAGCAGGCCCACCGTGGCCGGGCCCGTCTGCACCAAGTCGGAGTAGCTCGCCGGGTCTTCCGACACGGTCCAGACCGGCCGCCACGTACGTCCGCCGTCGTCGCTGGCACGCACCTGCATTTGGCGGCGTTTGTCCGGGTCCGACGGGCCGGAGTACAGCAGCGGGCTCCTCCACGGCCGGCCCGAGACCTGAAGCACGCTGCCCTGGACCGTCGGGCCCGTCAGGCCGGGCTGGGGCCGGAAGGGGACGGACAGCGTCAGACCGCCGTCGGCCGTGTAGGCGTCGGCGCGGGAGCCTTCGGCGGTCCGGTCGTGGTCCCGGGCGTTGATGTAGACCGAGCCGCCCGGGAGTTCGGCCATCGTGCTCTCGTTGAGCGCGAGGGGGCCGTCGACCGACCCGCTCACATACCCGACGTGCCAGCTGTGCCCGCCGTCGTCGCTGTAGAGGGAGTGGGCACCGCTGCGCCCGGTAGTGCCCGAACTGTGGTTCGCGGGCACCAGCAGCCGGCCCCGGTGGCGCCCGTGCCGCAGGGCGGCCCCATGGCCGGGGCCGACGGCGTACCAACGCCAGTCGGAGGGCTTGACCGACGCGGTGATGTCCCGCTGCGGCGACCACGTCCTGCCGCCGTCGGCACTTCGCTGGACGTACACACGACGGACCGAGGCGGCGACCTCACCCGACGTCACCTGCCGCTTCGTGGCGCCGCCGAGGGTCCGGCACGTCACCAGCACGATGTCTCCGCTGCCCGCATCGATCAACGGCACGGGGTTGCCCACCGTGTCCTTCCCGGCGTCCGCGACCAACTGGAGCGGCTGCCAGGTGCATCCGCCGTCGAGGGAGCGCCGCAGGACCAGGTCGATGTCGCCGTCGTCCGCGGAGGAATCGCGCCGGCCCTCGGCGAAGGCGAGCAGCGCGCCGCCGGGTACCTGGAGTGCGGCGGGGATACGGAAGGTGTTGTAGCCGGACTCACGGGACCGGTAGGGCACGGACGCCGGGCACGGCGCGGCGTGGGCGTGGGTCACTTGGGAGTACGTCGCATTGCCGTACGTCGCCCGGTCGTACGCCGCCGGGGCGGGGGCCCGGGTCACCGCAAGCCCGGCGACCAGTGTCAGCAGAAGGGCCAGTCGCCGGCTGGCAGTGGCACGAAGTCTCATCGCGTCTCTCGTCCGGTGCGGCGTTCGCGGAGGTCCCAGGGCATGCGGGGGCCCGCCTGCGCCTGTCCGCATGGAACATAACGAGAGAAAGCGCGCGCGACTGCGAGCGCCACGCCTGCGGTGCGAAAGACATCGGACCGAGCCGCGTCGGGTGTCAGCGGCGCGGCGGGAGGCGGTGCAGGCGGACTTCGCTCAGCCGCCCGTCCTCAACGACGGCGGTCATGTAGGTGCAGTGGGGCTGTCGCCGCCGGTCGGTCGGCGAACCCGGGTTCAGCAGCCGCAGTCCGCCCGGCGCTGTGGTGTCCCACGGAATGTGACTGTGGCCGAACACCAGCACATCCAATTCCGGGAAGCGCTCCGCGCACCTGCGCTCGCGCCCCGCAGCGGCTCCGGTCTCGTGTACGACGCCGAAGCGCAGCCCACCGAGGCCGGCCCGCGCCACTTCGGGCAGCCGCGCGCGCAGGTCCGGTCCGTCGTTGTTGCCGTACACCCCGATGAGGAGCCGCGAGTGGGCTTCGAACAGGTCCAGTGCGGCCGCGTCCACCCAGTCGCCGGCATGGATCACGGCGTCGGCTTCCCGCACCCGCGCGAGGAGCTCGGGGGGCAGTTGCCGGGCGCGTTTGGGCAAATGGGTGTCGGACGTCAGCAGCAGGCGCACGTACACCACCGTAGGCGCACCCGCCGCCGGACGCCGGTGGCCGGCGGCTCGTGACGGGGCGTCTGTCGGAATCCTTGGGGAACGCTGTGGCCTGTGCGGATAGCGGTGGGTGACCGTTCGGAATGCGCAGGCGCGCCGGCACTGTTTCGCTGGTTCAGCCCGCTCTGTCCTGCGACCCGAGGAGTGATCATGAGCGCTGCAGGTGAGTCCGGCGGCCGTGCCCAGGAACTGCGCCGGAGGGCGCAGGAGATGGAACAGGCCGCGGAACGTGCAACCGACCCGGAGCAGCGCAAGCGGCTGAAGGGGAAGTCCCGCCACCTCAGAGAGCAGAGCGAGCAGGCGAGCAGCATGGGCGGCGGGGACATCTATCCCCCGCAGTAGCCGTTCCTGCGCATGACACCGGCCGGTGGCTGCCCCCGCGCCCCAGGCGCGCGCGAGGCCACCGGCCGGTCACTTGCCGGGGCGCCCGTCCCGAGGGGTGGCGTGACAGAACAGCACCGCCCCATCGCGTACAACACGCTGACGCGCCTGACGCACCGCTGGCGGGGCCGGTCCGCCGGTTTCGCCGGTATGGCGGTGGTGTGGGAAGCGACAGATCCGCCGAACCACGTGATGCTGATGCGGTGAACACTCACGACCAGGGGTCCAGCAGCACGGCGGCCGGCGCTGAGGCGCCCACGGTGGGAGTCGAGGAGGAGTACTTCCTCGTCCACCCCGCGACGCGCCGGATGGAGCCGGCGGGGGCCAGGGTCGTCGCGCGTGCCTCCGAGGTTCTGGGCGACCTCGTCTCGGGCGAATTCACCCAGTACCAGATCGAGGGGAAGACACCCCCCTGCTCCGGCGCCGACGAGCTGCGCAAGGAACTGACCCGGGTACGCGCGGCGGCCGTGGCGGCCGCGCGCGCCGAGGGCCTGCGCCTGTGCGCGTCCGGTACGCCGGTCATGGGAGGCGGAGTGCCGGCCGACATCGGTGACCACCCGCGATACCGCGCGGGGGCGGACCAGTACCGTGCCCTGCTCGACGACTTCGCCATCTCAGCCTTCCACGCGCATGTGCATCTGCCCGACCGGGAGGTGGCCGTGCTGGTCACCAATCACCTCAGGCCGTGGCTGCCGCTGCTGGTCGCGATGAGCGCCAACTCCCCCTTCCACCAGGGGCGCGACACCGGATACGCGAGCTGGCGTGCCGTGATGAGGAGCGGGTTCCCGTGCCTGGGGCCGCCGCCGTACGCCGCCTCGCCGGAGGAGCACCAGCGGCTAGCCGAGGCGATGGCGGCGTCGGAGGCCATGCTGGAAGCGGACATGCCGTTCTGGGACGTCCGGATCAACCCGCGACTGCCGACGCTGGAGATCCGCACCATGGACGTCCTGCCGGACATCGACGACACGGTGGCTCTCACGGCGCTGATCAGGGCGCTCGTGGTGACGGCGGAGGCGAAGGCCGTACGCGGCGACCCAGGCCCTCGTACGTCCAGTGAACTGCTGCGCGCAGCGTACTGGCGCGCGGCACGGGACGGCTGGTCCGGCGCGGGCGTCGACGCGCTGAGTGGGCACATCCTGCCCTCTTCGGTGCAGGCGGAGCGCCTCGTCGAGTACGTGCGTCCCGCTCTGGAGCAGTACGGGGAGATGGGCGAGGCGACGGCGTTCCTGCGGCGGCTGGCGGCACGGGGCTGCGGCGCGCAGCGCCAGCGTGCCGCGGCCGCCACGGGGGCGGGGCCCGGCGGCGCCGTGGACGAGCTGGTCGCGGCGACCGCAGCGGCGCGGTGGGCCTCCGCTCCGTGAGCGTGCCCGGCTCAGCGTGCCGTGAGCGTCGTGACCAGTACGTCGCGGCACGCGAGCCGGCCGGTGTCGAGCGGGCGGATCGGTGAGACCTGGTGCAGGGTGCGGCGGTCGTCACCGAGGAGCAGGGTTCCCGGCTCGCTGAGCGTCGTCGCCAGTACCTGCTTCCCGTCCGGGTCGAACACCGAGCTTTCACCCCCGTCGGCGTTGCGCCGGCCGATCAGCAGCGACGAAACGAGGGTGACGCCGTCCCGGTGCAGTCCTTCGGGGGTGGGCTTTCCCTGTCCGTCGGCCGCGGCGACGACACGGAAGGGATGCACCTTCACGCTCCATTCCGTCGTCCGGTCCAGGCAGGCCGCGAGTTCGCCCAGCAGCCTGATGACGGACAGCAGAACGGGGTCGGCCGCGAAGGTGTCGGTGAGCGGGTCGAAGTGACGGTCCACCTGGACGTAGAGCGGATTGGTGTCCTGCGGCTGTACGAACGGGACGTGCGGCAGGAGGGTCAGGTCTCCCGTGGCTCCCGTGAGTGAGAAGTGCCCGTAGCGCCGCAGCCGGGAGGTGCCGCTCTCGGCCGCGTACCTGTCGGGAGACAGATTCTCCCAGTGGGCGGCGAAACGGTCCCACGCAAGCCCGTCCGTTCCGGTGCACGCTCGCATGGTGTCCGGCGGCATCACATGCACGCCGGCCGAGGTCAGGGCCCCTCGGGCGGCCTTGAGCGAGGCGGTGCGGACCGGGTCGGGGGCGGCACCGGTGGTGGTGCCGTAGTCCGGGTCTTCCATTGACAACGTCCGTCCACTTCAGCGGTGCGGCGCCCTGCGGCGCCCCGGCTCTCCATGGTCGGGCGCCGGGTGACGGGCCGCATCCCGGCCGCGCCTCCGCACGGGCCTCGGTGGTGCGGTGCATCCGTTCGCCTCGGTGTGGGAGCATCCGGCCATGGATCTCTCACCTCTTGAGCTGGCCGTCCACCGTCTGCGCGACGCCGAAGCCGCGGCGGATGCCGCCCGCGCCGATGTGGAGACGGAGGCCGTCGGCGCGGTGCGCGAGGGCGCGCCGGTCGACGCTGTCTGCGAGGCGTCCGGGCTCACCCCGCACGACCTGCTGCGCCTGGAGAAGTCGGCGGGCGAACTCCCCCACTAGATGATCGGAGTGCGGATGGAGGCTCCGGGCGGAAAGTGAGTCCACTCTCCTCGAATTGGACTGCGCTTAGTTGTGATTGGCTTCGATATGGTCGCGGTATGCGTGTCCACGTCGTAGACGCCTTCACCGACCGGCCCTTCGCCGGCAACCCCGCGGGTGTGTGCCTGCTCGATACCGAGGACTGGCCTGAGGAGGTGTGGCTGCAACGTGTCGCCGCGGAGATGAACTACTCGGAGACTGCCTTCGCGAGGCGGCTCCCCGTCGGCGACGGTGCCGACTGGGAGATCCGCTGGTTCGCCCCGCTCGTCGAGACCAATCTGTGCGGCCATGCCACATTGGCCACGGCGCACACACTACGGCGGGAGCGTGGGGTTGACGGCGCGATGCGTTTCCGCAGCCGGTTCAGCGGCATCCTCACCGCTCATGCGCACGAGGACGGCAGCATCACCCTGGACTTCCCGGCCGCGCCCGTCACTGAAAGCCCGGTGCCGGAAGGTCTGTTGGAGGCTCTGGGGGTGAAGCCGGAGGCGGCCTTCCGCACCGGTGCGCTCGGCGATCTGCTGACCGTCCTGCCTGACGAGGGCACCGTCCGGGCTGTGACCCCCGACCTCGACGCGATGGCGGACATGACCCGCCGTGAGGGCCTGCGCGGTGTCATCATCACAGCCCCGGCGCCCGGTCCCGGCCTGGATTACGATTTCGTCTCCCGCTTCTTCTCACCTGCTGAGGGCATCCTCGAGGATCCGGTCACGGGCAGCGCCCACACCGCACTGGCCCCCTACTGGTCGGCGCGGATCGGCCGCGACGAGCTCACCGGCCTGCAGGTATCCGCGCGCACCGGCCTGGTCAGGACCGCCGTGCACGGTGACCGCGTCCATCTCACCGGGCACGCGGTCACCGTCCTCGACGGAACCCTGCACGTCTAACTGCTCGATTCAGCGGGATCGGCAGCACGCATGCGCGAGCGGTGGTAGTAGCGGGCGACGCGGGCCCGGTTGCCGCAGCGGGTGGGGGAGCACCAGCGGCGCCGGGGGTGAGCGGGCAGGAACAGCATGACGCAGTCATCGGCTTCGCACTCGCGCACCCGTTCCATCGCCGGACCGGCGAGCAGGTCGGTGGCGGCTTCCGCGAGGGCTGCGGCCAGCCGTACGGCGAGCGGTCCCGTGCGGCGAGCCGTGGCGGTGAAAGCGCCGCCGTGCCAGGTGAGTTCGCGGACAGCGGGGGCCGCGTGCTGCGCGTCATTGAGCGCGCGAAGCGCGGACGCGGGCGGCGGGTCCCCCCGCAGGTGGTCCCGGACGGCGGCAGCGGTGTGCTCGCGTACGGCGCGTACGGCTCGTACAGCGGCCGCGTCGGCCTCGGTCGCGTCGCCCCGCGCCTCCGCGAGCCGGTCTCCCTGGAGGTCGAGCCAGACCCGCAGCTGGGCGGGCGTCCCGAGCGAGTCGGCTCCGTACGAACGGGTGTTGACGAGGTCGAGGGCGAGGGGCTCGCCGGTCAGAGGCCCGGTATCACTCATGCGTCTAATGCTACATCCAGGTGTTGACACGTTAGTTCGCCACCCGTAGAACTAATGCATCAACTCGCCACGGAGGCATGTGACATGACGATTCCGGCCGTCCCACGCACACTTCACCGTCACGTCGACGTAGACGGGACGCGGGTTTTCTACCGCGAGTCGATCCCGCAACGCGCGGACGCACCGGTCCTGTTGCTCCTGCACGGCTTTCCCTCCGCCTCGCACCAGTTCCGCCGCCTGATGGACGTACTCGGCGCGCAGTACAGGCTGATCGCCCCGGACTACCCGGGCTTCGGACACACCGAGGCTCCGGACGGCTTCACGTACACCTTCGACGGGCTCGCCGACATCACCGAAGGCTTCGTCCAGCGGCTCGGACTGACCCGTTTCGTGGTGTACGTCTTCGACTTCGGCGCCCCCGTCGGCTTCCGTCTGGCGACCCGCCACCCCGAATGGATCGCGGGCCTGGTCGTGCAGAACGGCAACGCCTACTCCGAAGGCCTCTCCGACGCCGCCCGCGGCTTCATCGCGCTGCGTCCGCAGGAACCGGGCGCCGAGAAGACCGTCCGCGACCTGCTGACTCTGCCGGCCACCCGGAGCCAGTACGAGGGCGGCACCGCCGATCCGCACCTCGTCGCCCCCGACGGCTGGACCCTCGACCAGCACTTCCTCGACCTGCCCGGCCGCAAGGAGGCCCAGGTCGCCCTCGCCTTCGACTACCGGAGCAACCTGGCTCAGTACCCTCGGTGGCAGGCCTGGCTGCGCGAACACACCCCGCCGGCGCTGATTGTCTGGGGCGGCAATGACCCCTTCTTCCCCGAGCCCGGGGCCCACGCCTATCTGACCGACCTGCCCGAAGCCGAACTGCACGTCTTCGACACCGGACACTTCGCCCTGGAGGACAAACTCCCCGAGATAGCCCCACTGATCGCCGACTTTCTCGACCGCACCTGGCCCCGAGGCGCCTGACCGCCGGAATTGCGGCGCTTCCCGCCCGGCGGGATGCTGGATGTGTCAGCCCTCCGGCGTCGATCGGCTGTGGCGTGGCTGAACGGGAGTGCCGGGGCGCCGGCGTACAACCGCTCACTGGCGGCCCAACAGGGGAGAAGCCGGGTGGCAAAGCGGTGCCGCGTCGTTTCGGCAAGGAGATGGTCATGGACGGGAGAACTCTGGAAGCGATGCGGACCGCACTGCGCGGCCCGGTCATCGGTCCGCAGGACCCGGAGTACAACCAGAGCCGCAAAATCTACAACGCCATGATCGACCGGCGCCCGGCCGCCGTCGTCCGGTGCGCGGACGCGGCGGACGTCATGGCCGCGGTCGGTTTCATCCGCGACAACGGGCTCGAACTCGCCGTCCGGGGCGGCGGGCACAGCGGCCCCGGCCTGGGCCTGGTGGAAGACGGCGTGACGATCGACCTGTCACCCATGCGCTGGGCACGCGTCGACCCCACCGCGAAGGCCGCGCGGGTCGGTGGCGGCAGCACGCTCGGCGACCTCGACCACGCGGCCCACGGCTTCGGTCTGGCCACCCCCGCCGGGATCATGTCCACGACGGGCGTCGGCGGCCTCACGCTCGGGGGCGGCCACGGCCACCTCACCCGCAAGTACGGGCTTACGGCGGACAACCTGCTGGCGGCGGACGTGGTGCTCGCCGACGGCAGCTTCGTCGCCGCGAGCGCGACCGAGAACCCGGACCTCTTCTGGGCCCTGCGCGGCGGCGGCGGGAACTTCGGCATCGTCACCTCGTTCAGCTTCCGGCTGCACCCGGTGGACACCGTGGGCGTCGGCATCACCGTGTGGCCGGTCGACAGCACCCGCGAGGTGCTGCGGTGGTACCGCGACTTCCTGCCGCAGGCACCCGACGATCTGAACGGATTCTTCGCGACACTCAACATTCCGCCCGGCCCGCCTTTCCCGGAAGAGATCCACGGCCAGAAGATGTGCGGAGTCGTGTGGTGCTGGACAGGAGACCTGGACCGCCTCGACGAGACCTTCGCCGTGGTGAACGAACCGGGCGCGCCCGCCTTCCACTTCGCGGCGCCGATGCCCTACCCCGCGCTGCAGACCATGTTCGACGAACTCATCCCCACCGGACTGCAGTGGTACTGGCGCGGAAACTTCTTCGACCGGATCACGGACGGAGCCATCGACGTACACGCGAAGTACGCCGAGAACCTCCCCACCGACCTGTCGACCACCCACCTCTACCCGGTGGACGGGGCCGCGAGCCGCGTCGGCCAGGACGACACCGCGTGGAGCTACCGGGACGCCGTCTGGTCCGGTGTCATCGCCGGCATCGACCCCGACCCCGCCAACGCCGACGCGCTCAAGCAGTGGTGTGTCGACTACTCGGAGGAACTGCAACCGCATTCCATGGGCGCCGGTTACGTGAACTTCATGGGCACGGGCGAGAGGCAGGACCGGGTCAGGGCCACCTACCGGCACCACTACGACAGGCTGGCAGACATCAAGCGAACGTACGATCCGCACAACTTCTTCCACGCCAACCAGAACATCGAGCCGGCGGAGCAGTACTGAGCCGGTACCGACCCGACTCGAAGCCCCGCGGTAGCGCCGGCGTACGCGGCCGTCCCGCCAAGGGAAGGGTTCGCAGGTGCAGCAGTCAGCCGTCGTCGAGGCGCCGTCCGTACTCGGGCTCCGGCCGTCCGGGGTACAGGACTTGCCGTCCGCCCTGCTCGACACCGGCCTGCTGACGTACCTCGGCGCGGTGTGGGCCGGCCGGGTCGAAGCACCGGTGTACGACCCGAGGCGCGACGCCGACACGGGGGTCCTCAACCCGGTCGGCATCGCGCGGTATTCCGTAGCTCTGGCCGACAGGGTCGGCGGCGTCCTCGGCCGCGGTTACTTCCCTGTGGTCCTCGGCGGTGATTGCAGCATCCTGCTCGGCAACCTCCTCGCCCTGCGACGCCGCGGACGCTACGGACTGCTGTTCCTCGACGGCCACACCGACTTCTACCAGCCGTCGGCGGAGCCGGCCGGCGAGGCCGCCTCGATGGAACTCGCCCTGGCCACGGGGCGCGGACCGCTGCCGCTCACCGACCTCGAAGGCCGGGGGCCACTCGTACGGGACGAGGATGTCGTCGCCTTCGGCTTCCGCGACCGGCACGAGTCCGCCGAGGCGGGGATGCAGCCGCTGCCGCCACGGCTGTACGCGATCGACCTCGACGGCGTGCGCGCGGCCGGCGCCACCGCGGCGGCGCGCCGGGCGGTCGACCGGCTCTCCGCCGGTGGCAGCGCCGGCTACTGGGTTCACCTCGACGTGGACGTCCTGGACGACGCGGTCATGCCGGCTGTCGACTACCGCCTGCCTGGCGGGCTGACCTGGCGGGAACTGGAGACCGTGCTGGGGACGGCGCTCGCCGACGAAGGAGCACGGGGACTCGACGTCACGATTTTCAACCCCCGTCTCGACCCGGACGGGACGATCGCCGTCCGTCTCGCCGAATGCCTGCGCCGAGGGCTGTCCGTGCGGACCGGCCACAGGAGTTGACGCCCGGACGGCCCCTCGCGGTGGCCCGCAGGCGCGTGAGGTATGACTGGGTGCGGTACCAAGGCGCACCAGCGATCGCAGGAGGCAGCACGTGTCACGTCCGGTCACCGTCGTCACAGGCGGCAGTCGAGGCATCGGAGCCGCAACGTGTTTGCGGCTGGCCGAGGACGGACACGACCTCGCTCTGGGTTACGTCAGCAACAGCACGGCGGCCGAGGAGACCGCGGCCGCTGTACGGGCGGCCGGGGCGCGTTGCGTCACGGTGCGGGTGGACACCTCCGACGAGTCGGACGTGGAGCGGTTGTTCGACACCGCCGTGGCCGAACTCGGCCCGGTGACCGGGCTGGTCAACAACGCGGGTGTGACCGGCCCGCTGGGCAGGCTCGCCGACGCCCGCACCGAAGACCTGCGACGAGTACTGGAAGTGAACCTCCTCGGCTACCTGCTGTGCTGTCGCCGAGCCGCCCGGGACATGACGGCGCTCGGGTCCGGGGCAATCGTCAACATCTCCTCCGCGGCCGCCACGCTAGGCAGCCCGAACGACTATGTCCACTACGCCGCGACCAAGGCGGCCACCGACGCCCTGACCGTCGGCCTCGCCAAGGAGCTCGGCCCGGACGGCATCAGGGTCAACGCCGTCGCCCCCGGCATCATCGACACGGACATGCACGCGGCCATGGGGGCGCCTGACCGCCCGGCCAAGGCGGCCGCTCAGATACCCCTCGGACGGCCCGGCGAGCCCTCCGAGATCGCCGGCGCCGTCGCCTGGCTCCTGTCGGCCGACGCGTCGTACACCACCGGGACGGTCCTCAGGGTCTCCGGAGGCCGGTGAAACGCCGGCCGCCCGACGCTGACATCCGGCTGCCAGTACGCATCACGCACGCCGCGAGAGGGACGATCGCCGGGAACGACCGGTCAACGACAGGCTGGTGGGCTGAGTACGCGCTGCGAGTGGCCCATAGAGGACGGTCGCCAGACCGGCGCCGATGAGGCCGCCGAGGAGTTGGGCGGTGATGAAGCCGAGGAGCGACGCGGGGGCGATGCCGGTGAGGGAGTCGGTGAGCGCCCGTCCGACCGTCGCCGCCGGGTTCGCGAAGGACCCCGATGAGGTGAACCAGATCGCCGCGGCGATGTACGAGGCGACCGCGAGCGGGGCGAGCTGTGCGCGGCCGATGCGGTCCAGTCCGTAGACGACCACCACGAGTCCGGCCGTCGCGACCGTTTCGCCGAGCAGCAGATGGCCGGCCGACCGTACCTGGGTGGACCAGACGCCGGGCATCCGGCCGAACATCGCCTCCGCCAGCACGCCTCCCGCGACCGCCCCGGCGAGCTGTGCGCCGATGTAGACGGCGACCTCGCGGCCACTGAAGCGGGCTTCGCCGCGCCGCTGGGACCACCACGCGAAGAGTGTGATCACCGGGTTGAGGTGAGCCCCGGAGACCGGGCCGAACAGCACGATCAGCAGGCCGAGTCCGATGGCCGAGGCCAGTGCGTTGGCGATGAGCTGAACCCCGGCGTCCTGGCTGAGACTGGCTGCCTGGATGCCGGAGCCGACGATGACGGTCACCAGGGCGGCGGTCCCCACCAGCTCGGCGGCCGCCCGGCGTGGCAGTGCCGCGTCGATGCCCATGTTGTGTTCCTCCCCCGGACGCAGTGCGCTCAACGGAAAATATATTCCGTATCTTGGAAAAGCAGTAGAGGGGAGTCCGGAGGCTGGACAGGCCGTCCGAAACGCTCACCGGGCCGGCCCTCGCTTGCTGAAGACGGCCAAGGCCTTCGCGGTACCTGCCATGAGTGGCGCGGCGGGCACGCCGTAGGCTGCGGGGCGCGGAGTCCGGGCGGCGGGGGCGGCCTGCTCCGGCGCTCCATGGACCACCTACACTCGTCCTCCGTTCTGGCTGCCGCCGGACGCCGTACGTACCGACTTGAAGGGCCCTCTTCGACGTGAGTTCCGCAAACCGTGCCGAGGCACCGATCTATGCAGGCCTCGTAGAGGAGCGGGGCGATGTACCTGCCGAGGTACGCCAAGCCGCCGAGGAGACTCTGCGGGAGGTCGAGCAGGCCATGGACTTCAGCTCTGTGCGTGCGACGGCGAGGCGCTGGTAGGCAGTGGCGGGCCGGTCCGCCGACACCGGGCCGGCTCTCAGGCCGCCAGGCGCTTGACCAGGGCGGGCAGCGCCGTACCGATCGGCTCGCGCACGACCTCGTCGGCGACTTCGTCGTAGGGCGTCGGCTCGGCGTTGACGACGATGAGCCGTGCGCCGTACTCCGCCGCGATCCCCGCGAGTGAGGCGGCCGGCTGCACCAGGAGGCTGGTGCCGACGGCCACGAACACGTCGCTCGCCTTGGCGATCGACAGAGCCTCACCGATCACCATGGGGTCGAGCCGCTGCCCGAACATCACCGTGGCCGACTTCAGGATGCTCCCGCACGCCAGGCACGGAGGATCTTCCTCGCCCGCTTCCACCCGCGCCAGAGCCTCCTCCATCGGAGCCCTGGCGTGGCAGCCGGTGCACACGGTCGACCGGGCGCTCCCGTGCAGTTCGAGCACCTTGCGGGCGGGCAGCCCGGCCAGCTGGTGCAGCCCGTCGACGTTCTGGGTGAGGACCCGGACCGGAACCCCGGAGCGTTCCAGCTCGGCGACCGCCCGGTGGGCGTCGTTCGGCTGGGCACGCAGGGCGGGGCTGTCGAGGCGCATGCGCCAGGCCCGGCGCCGGATGCCGGGGTCGGCCATGTAGAAGTCGTACGTCACGAGCTTCTCGGCCTCCGGATCACGCCGCCACAGGCCCTTCGGTCCCCGGTAGTCGGGGATGCCGGAGTCCGTGGAGATCCCTGCTCCGCTGAGGACGGCGACCATCGGCCGCCGTGCCGTGCCGTTGTTGCTCATACGGGCGAGCGTAGGCGGCGGCCACGGCGGCGTCGACGCAATTGCGGCGCGGAACCGAAGGGAAGGGTCCCGGCGTTCGTCGCCTCTATGCGCAAGATCCAGACCGTCCTATTTCACATCTGAACGACGGGAACCGGCGGCTGTGCCCGTAATGCGAGATTATGGGTGTGCGTGTGCGTGTGCGGCGTAACGGCTTCTCATCGAGGAGGCGGCGACATGGGCAGATCTGATCACTACGAACTGGTTTTCGCACATCCTGGCGAACCGCCGGCCGTTCCGGAGGCCGCGGATGTCGTGGAAGTGCACCGCACGGACCGGAACGGGCCCGGTGGCCATCCGGTGTACGCGGACGACACCGGCATTGTCCTGGCCGAGATAAGCGACCGGGACGAGGTGCGGATGCTCGCGAGTGGCGGGCACCAGGACCCCACGGCCGCGGTCCAGGTGCGTCCGGCTTAGTACTCACCCCGACGAGCGGCCTGCGCGTTTGATGGAAAGATCCTTGGGAGGTGGCAGGACCGTGGACCTCGTACTGCGCTCGGGAAAGCCGGACGACGCCGCGGAAGCGGGCAGGATCTGCTTCGAGGCCTTTTCCGGAATCGCGCGAGAGCACGGATTCCCCTCCGACGTGCCGGGAGCGGACGCGTCCGCCGGGATGGTCGAGACGCTGTTGAACCACCCCGGTTTCTATAGTGTCGTCGCCGAGCTCGACGGCCGGATCGTCGGCAGCAACTTCCTCGACGAACGGTCGCCCGTCGCCGGCGTGGGGCCCGTCACCGTGGACCCGGCCGTCCAGAACGGTGGCGTGGGGCGCCGGCTCATGGAGGACGTCATGCAGCGGGCTGCGGAGCGGCGTGCGCCGGGCATCCGACTGCTGCAGAGCGGTTACCACTCCCGGTCGTTCGCTCTCTATGCCGGCCTCGGGTTCGAGTTCCGCGAGACGGTGGCCTGCTTGCAGGGGCTGCCGATCGGAGAGGTCTTGCCGGGGTACGAGGTGCGGCCCGCGACGGAAGCGGACGTGCCGGCCTGCAACGAACTGTGCCGCAAGGTCCACGGGACCGACCGTGGCGGTGAACTCACCGACGCGCTCACCATGGGCACAGCCCGCGTGACGGAACACGGCGGGCGTATCACGGGCTATGCCACGGACCTGTCCTTCTTCGCGTACGCGGTCGGCGAGACCACCGAGGACATCAGGGCTCTCATCGCCGCGGCGCCCGCCTTCGGCGGCCCGGGCATCCTCGTTCCCGCGTCCAACAGCGCGCTGTTGCAGTGGTGTCTGGGCAGTGGCCTCAAAGTGCAACAGCTGATGAGCCTGATGACCATCGGGCTCTACAACGAGCCTGCCGGGGCGTATCTGCCCTCCGTCCTCTACTGACTCTCGGCCTGATTACCTGTGTTGTGACGAGATGCCATTGGGGACGTTCGGGTGGTTGGCGGCTCCGCATGCAACTGGGCATCGCCGTACGGGACTCCTGTTGTTCAGTGACGACACCCTGGAGGTTCCGATGAACAGCACACAGGTTCCCGCACTTTCGCCCAGGACGCCGCAGTGGGCGCTCGACCCGTACCGCTTCCACGGTCTGGAGGACCTCGACCAGCAGAGTGCGGCGGGAGCTGTCGGCGAGAAGGACGACTACGTCCTGCGTGCCCCCCGCCCCGGACAACGGCCGCCCTTCGCCCTGGCGGCCACGGACAAGCGCCGTCTCGACCTGCACGCCGCGCTGACCACCAGCGGCATCGCGCCACTGCCCGGCGACGCGGCAGCCATCGACGTCCTCAGCGGGCTCGACGACACCACGGTCAGGACCGTACTGCGATGGATCACCGGCGCCTGACGCCGGCGACGGAGCATCGGTCACGCATCGGTCAGGCATCGTCCCAGGAGGAATGTCCGAAGCTGCGAACCAGCAGCAGCAGTGCGGCGGCGAGCCGCCAGTCGACCCACTCGACGTGAACGTGCACTTCGTCGTTCGAGGACCGGAACTCCAGCGGAGTCTCCCTGCCGGTGCGCCATATGATCCGGCGGGGCCCGCGCGCGCCGTCGCCGCTGCCCCCGAAAAGGCCGCCCACGGCGATCGCCGCCTGGAGCGGGATGAACAGCCACCACACGTACCACCAGAAGACCCGGCCTTTGAAGCCGACGGCCTCCGGCGCGCCGGTCTGCGCGACAGTCCAGCGAGTGCGCAGGCCGTTGCCCGACAGAGCCCGATCGCGTGTGAGCGTACCGATGGACTCGCCATGCTCACCGAGGACCTGGTAGGTGGATATGCCGCCGGAAGCGGCCGTGGTGACGACGGTGGCGATCCGGCGCCCGCGATGCCGGTCGGCCCACAGGACGAAGGAACGTGTGCCGTTCTTGCGCGCCGCGCGGTACGCGGGAACCCCTCCGGGCGGCAGCTCACGTTCCACATGGGCTGCTACGCGCTGGGCCCCGCCCTCGGTATCCGCGTACTTCACCTCGCGTGCCACGTCGTGCGATTTGGTCTTGGGCTCGGGCCCAAGACACAGCGTCGCGCTCACCGATGTTCTCCTCACGTTCGTACCCCTGCCACCGCGTTGCTCAGCATAAGATCACCGGGCTCCGGTGCCCCCACCCGGCAAGATGAGCGACATGCCGGGCGGGAACACCCGATCGGTTCGGGTTGTTCTGATGGGAAACCGGCCGCCGTTTCCGTGGGCGCCGTCCGACGTCCCCTGTGATCGGGAATGCCATGTTCAGTCCCCGTCCTGTTCCCGTCGCGCTCGTCGGCGGGCTCATAGCCGTGCTGGTGGGCTGTACCACCGGCGACGCCGATGGTGCGGCCGGCCGGACCACAACGGCTCCTGTCGCAGCGCTCTCGCCGGACACCGCCTCGGCGGGATCGGCGACGACCGTTGGGGCGGCGCCCTCCTCGTCCTCCGCCGAACCGGCTGTGCGCAAGAGCGGCACGCGGAACGAGACCGCATCGCTGGCCATCCCGTCGATCGGTCTCGCGAACCTGCGCGTCGTGCCGTACGAGGGGACTACCGACGACTGGGCCGGTACGCGGATCCAGGACCGTGGTGTGGCTGCCAGTCCGTACGGCGACGAAGGCGGTGTCGGGCCCGGAGAGGTCGGGAACTACCTCGTCACGGCACACCGTCTCTCCGCCGGCGCCGCACTGCGCGACCTTCCGTCCGTCGATGAGGGCGACTCCGTGTTCGTCACGTCGGACGGCAAGGTATACGAGTACAAGATCACCGAGACCAGGAAGACGTCGTTCCGCTCGGAGCGGTCACTGGCCGAACAGCGGGCCGCAGTTCCGGGAGAACCGGGCAAGCAGCCCACCAAGGCGATGATCACGGTCTCCACCTGCGCCACGCCGGAGGACGACGCCGCCGGGAACTTCTGGCGCGACGACAAGGGCAACCCCGAGCATCGCATCGACAAGATCGGCATGCTGGCCTCGTCGCGGACGGTGACGACCGACGAGTGAGCGGTCGAACATCGGCGTACGCCATGTGGCTTGTGGGTGACGGGAGACGGACGGCCGTGTCCGTGGAACGCCTCGGCCGTTGCTCAGGACATGATCAAGACAAAGAGTGTCCTCGCCGTCGTAGCCCTCGCCGCCGGCGCCTCGGCTCTCGCCGCCCCGGCCGCGAGCGCCGCCGACTCCTCCCGTCAGTACTTGCTGTCCGTTCCCGATGAGCTCGACAAGCTCGGCGCGAGCGCTGTGCCCGCCGACCGCCAGGCCGAGATGCCGTCCGTCACCAGCCAGCTCAAGGGGCTCCAAGGGCTGCACAAGCTCAACGAACTGCAGCAGTTCACCGGCATGGCGGCGCCGCTCACCGGGCTGATTCCCGCCGTCCAATAGCGGCTCCGCCGACGACCGGGGCCGTACTGCCAGACCGGCCGGCCTCCGCGCTCCGCGCGCGTACCTACGAACTGAGCGGGCGTTCGTCGCCGTGCCGTTCTTCACCGCTGCCGCGACTCGCCCGTAGGACGGCTGCGGCGCGGTTGGCGAGCGGTGGGGGAGTCCGCCGGGAGCGGTTCGGCTTCCAGTTCGGCCCATACCGTGTGTCCGTCGCCGGACCGGTTGTTGCCCCACGAAGAGGCGAGCGTGTCCACGATGAACAAGCCGCGGCCGCCGTTCATCAGGGAGCCCGAGGGATGACGCCATTGGGCGCGTACCCGGTCGATGTCGATGCCCGCCCCGGCGTCGTGCACCTCCAGCCGTACGTATCGCTGTCCGCTCGCCTCGCCCTCCAGCCACATGCGCGCACGCCAGGGCGGTCTGCCGTGACGGACAGCGTTCGTCAGCAGCTCTGTGAGGATCAGTGTGGCGTCGTCGATGAGGTCTTCGAGATGCCACCGCGACAGGTGTCGGTGGATCGCCGCTCTCGCCACGGCGGCGCAGCCGGCGGATGCGGCGCCCTGGCTCCGGCCACCTCGGAAGGGGGTCGCAAGGGATACGACGACTCTCATGCTCATCACTCGTCACCGCATTCTTCGCGAGGGCGTCGTCGGGGGAGGGCCGGTCAGTCGACGGTGACGACCACCGAGTGCCGGCCGCTGGCGCCGTCGGGGACGGTGCCCGTTCGCTTCTCGGTCTGGACTTCGCCGGTGCGGTCGGTGGCGCGGACGGTGAGGGTGTGGCCGCCGGGGGTGGCCTTCCAGGGGAAGGACCATTGGCGCCAGGTGTCGACGGTGTCTTGTGCGGCGAGGTCGGCGGGTCGCCAGGGGCCGTCGTCGATGCGGATTTCGACCTTTTCGATGCCGCGGTGCTGGGCCCATGCGACGCCGGCGATCATGACGGTGCCGGCTTTGGGGCGGGCGAAGGGTTTGGGGGTGTCGATGCGGGACTGGGTCTTGATCGGAGCCTTCTTGGCCCACTTGCGCTTGACCCAGTACGGGTCGTAGTCGTCGAAGGTGGTCAGCTCGATGTCTTCGATCCACTTGCAGGCCGAGACGTATCCGTAGAGGCCGGGGACGAGCATGCGGACGGGGAAGCCGTGGACGAAGGACAGTGGCTCGCCGTTCATCCCGACCGCGAGCATCGCGTCGCGGCCGTCCATGATGTCCTCGACCGGTGTGCCGAGCGTCATGCCGTCGACCGAGCGGGCCACCAGCTGATCGGCGGGCCCGCCGCGTGAGGGGGGCTTCACGCCGGCTTCGCGCAGCAGGTCCGCCAGTCGTACGCCGATCCAGCGCGCGTTGCCCACGTACGGACCGCCGACCTCGTTCGACACACACGTCAGCGTGATGTCCCGCTCGATCAACTCCCGCTCCAGCAGATCCTGGAACGAGACCGTCAACGGGCGCCTGACACCCTTTCCGTGGATGCGAAGTCGCCAGGTTCCCGCGTTGACCTTGGGCACCACCAGGGCCGTGTCGACCCGGTAGAACGTCTTGCTGGGCGTGGTGAAGGAACTGATGCCCGGAAGCCGCAACTGGGCGCCGGACGGGATCGCGGCGGCGGGTGAGGCGGGCTGGGGCAGCAGTACTTCGGCGCGCGAGGCGACCGCGCCTTGGCCGCGCCGGCTGTTCAACGTACGGCCCAGCATGCCCGCGCTACTGGAGGCGACCGCCGCAGCCGATGCGGCGATCAAAAACCTCCGCCGGTCCCAGCCGCTCTCCCGGCCCTGCTCGGCCGGGTGCCGCCGGGCGGTGAGCCTGCCGATGAGCACATAGAGCAGTACGGCGCCCACCACAGCGCCCACCAGGGACGGCAGGCCGTCCGCGACGCCGGTCGAGTCCGGGCGGCTGATCGCCGCCGCAGCGCCCACCACACCGAACAACAGCACGCCGACAGCACCGATACGCCGATAACGGAGCGCCACGAGGCCCAGCGCCAGCGCCAGGGCGGCGAGCGTGGCCAGGATGCCCAGTTGGAGAACGAGCTTGTCGCTCTCCCCGAAGTTCCGGATCGCCCAGTCCTTCACCGGCGCCGGCGTGCGGTCGATCGCCGCACCGCCCACCGCGGTGACGGGTCCGGCTTCGGGCCGGACGGCTGCCGAAACCAGTTCGGCGACGGCGAGTGCGGCGTAGCCGGAGAGCAGGCCGCTTAGCGCGGCGAGTGCGCCACGGGCCAGGTTCGTACGAGAGATCCTCACGCCCGGTATTCGGAGCCGGCCGCAGAGCGGATTGGTCGGTCGGACGGCCGCCGAGCGGCAGGTCGGCTATCGCAGCCGTGGCTGCTCTTCTTCCTCCTCTTCCTCTTCGTCCGGGAGCTTCACGTCGCTGACCGCGATGTTGACCTCGACGACTTCCAGGCCAGTCATCCACTCGACCGCCGAGATCACGTTCTCTCGCACGGAGCCGGCGACATCCGTGATCGAGACGCCGTAGTCGACGACAATTTCCAGATCGACCGCCGTCTGCTTCTCGCCCACTTCGACCTTGACGCCCCTCGCAACGGACTTGGCCGCGCCGGGCACGCGATCTCGCGCCGCTCCGAAGGCGCGCGAGATTCCGCTGCCCATGGCGTGGACGCCGGCCACGTCGCGGGCCGCCATTCCGACGATCTTCTCGACAGCGCTGTCGGAGATGATGGTCCGTCCCCGGCTGGCGGGGTCGCCACCCTGCTTCCCACTGGCGTTCTGCTGTCCGGTATCGGTCATAGCCGGTCGTTCCTTTCCAGGGAGACGAGCTTGCCACCGTTCTTCCACGTTAGGCCTGTCCGGCCGACGATGCTCAGGGACGGGCTGCGGGCACGGTGCCGGTCACGCCGCGTTCACACCCTCCGTACGGTCACACCTGCCGCGGCCAGCGGGCCTGTCTCGTCGTCCGATGCGGCCTCGTCCGTGACGACGACGTGGAAGGCGGACGCGGGCGCGACGAAGGCAAGGGCGGTGCGGGACAGCTTGGTGGACTCCGCGACGGCGATGACCCGGCGCGCCGAAGCGATAGCGGCGCGCTTGACGGCGGCGTCGTCCAGGTCGTACGCCGTCAGGCCGTCCGCAGGGGTGAGTCCGCAGCAGCCGATCACGGCGGTGTCGAATCGCAGGGCGGCCAGCGACGCCGTGGTCAGCGGGCCGGTCAGCGTCAGCTCGCCCGGTCGCGGTCGCCCGCCGGGCACCAGCAGCGTCAACTGGGCCGCCCCCGCCAGGGCGTTCACCGCGTGAAGGGACAGCGGCATCACCGTCAGGCGTCGGTGTTCCAGTGCGCGGGCCACTTCCAGGCAGGTGGTGCCGCTGTCGAGGACGACGGACTCGCCGTCGGCGATCAGCGCGGCGACCTCGGCGGCGATGCGCTGCTTGACCTCCAGCCCCTCTCGCGCACGCAGTGCGAACGGGGGTTCATCGCCGTACAGCAGCAGGCTCCTCGCTCCTCCGCGGTAGCGCTCGAGGACGCCCTGCTCGGCGAGGGCCTCCAGGTCACGGCGGACGGTCATCTCGGAAGCGCCGGTGAGGTCGGCCAGCTCCGTGACACCCATGCGGCCGGCCTCGCGCACGGCATCGGTGATCTGCCTCCATCGGTCTGTGCTCGCCATACCTTAAATGAACACTAAGGACGTTCGAAAAGCAAGCTTTCGAACATCTACATTGTTCGTTATGTTCATACGCATGGACAGATCACTGCGGGCCGGCCGGTCGGCCACTCTTGCCTACTTCGCCTTGAACGGCTTCCTCATGGGGATGTGGATCGTCCACATCCCCGCCATCGAGCACCGTGCCGGCACGAGCCATGCCGTGCTCGGCTGGCTCCTCCTCCTGCTCGGCGCGGGTGCCTTCGCGGGCATGCGGATCGTCGGCCCGCTCACCGACCGCGCAGGCGCCCGTACCGTCGTACCGGTCAGCGCGGCGCTGTGCAGCGCCGCCCTGGTCCTGCCCGGCCTTGCCGCGAACACCTGGACGCTGGGGGTGGCGCTCCTGCTCCTCGGCTTCGGCAACGGCTGCCTGGACGTCAGCATGAACGCCCATGCCGTTCAGGTGGAGCGCGGTTACGAGCGGCCCGTCATGTCCGCCTTCCATGCCACCTTCTCCATAGGCGGTGTCCTGGCCGCTCTCGTCGGCGCTCGTACGCTCAGCTGGGGCGTGAGCCCGGCGGCAACTCTCGGCGCGGTGGCGCTTTTCGGCCTTCTCGTCGCCGCGTCGGCCGCCCCCGCGCTGCTGCGACCCGAGCCCACCCGCACGGCGGAAACCCCCGCCGCCGCGTCGAAGACGGGCCGCGGCGCCCCCCGGCGCATCTGGGTACTGGCCGCTCTGGCGCTGATGCTCATGCTCTGCGAAGGCGTGGCCAACGACTGGAGCGCGCTCCATCTGCGGGACGTCCTGGACGCGCCCGCCGCCACCGCCGCCCTCGCGTACGGAGCCTTCGCCACGGCCATGACCGTCGGCCGTCTGCTGGCCGACCGGGTGGCCGCGCGCTTCGGCCCGGTCGCCATCCTCCGGTACGGCGCCTCCGTGGCCGCACTCGGCCTGACGGCGGCGGCGCTGTCCCCCTGGATTCCTCTGGCACTCATCGGCTGGACGGTGTTCGGAGCCGGGCTCTCCGGCTGTATCCCGCAGCTCTTCAGCGCCGCAGGCCACGCCGACCCGGAAGCCGCCGGAGCCAACGTCTCCCGAGTCGCGGGCCTCGGCTACCTCGGCATGCTCGCCGGGCCCGCCGTCATCGGACCGCTGACCCACGTAGTCCCGCTCAACCTCACGTTCTTCCTGCCGGTGGCGTTCTGTGTCGTCGCCGCCTGCACGGCCGGCATCCTGCGGCCCCGGCACAGCGCACCCACCCCGCTCCAGGCGGAGGGCGCATGACCGGCACAGGCCCCACGTGATGGCCCTGACGCCAATACCCGACGCGCGCCTCACTTTTCGTCATGCCACGGGCCGACACCTCGTCCTCCACCAGTCGCACTCCCGGACGCCTCCGGGATGATCCCGGCGCCGACAGGCAACGGACCGCTCGTCTCCCACCTCTTCGGTTCCGACAGCCGATCTTCTGGAGAGGACGCATCTTGGGTACGAGCCATGTGAGACACGGGGCAGTGGCCCTCACCGTGATAGGTGCCGTACTGGCACCGGTGTCACCGGTGTTCGCCGCCGGTCCGCCCCGGGCCGACCTCCGGGCGGACGTGAACCGGGACGGCCGGGTGGACGTGACCGGCGCGACGGACACCGCCGGTGAGAACAGTTGGTCCGCCCGCAGGGGAGCGGTCTTCCTCCCCAACATCGACGACGACACCAAGCGTTGCCCGGTCAAAGGCCCGGACGGCAGACGGCTTTCGGATGCCAGGCTGGCCGCGTGCAACGACGCCGCCGACACCAAGGTCAATGGATCCGGTGACGCGGCCGACCTGGCCCGGATGCGGTCCGTACCGATGGCGAATCTGCCGGCCACGGCCACAGGCACGCTGAAGGTCGTCGCCGGCGGGAAGAAGACGCGGGTCTTCGTCAAACGCTCCTCCGGCTGGACGCCGGTCACGGCCAGGACCCGCCTGTCCGCCGCCGAACTCCGCTCGGGTGTGCAGTTCGGCGTCGAGGGAACCGATGTCATACGTGACAGCGCGGTCTGGGACGGGCGCGCCGTGATCCGCCTGACGGTGGCTTCCGGCAGGACGAGCACCTCGGACGAGGTCACCTTGCGCATCGCGCCGCTGCTCACGCACCACCACCTCCAGAACGCACAGCAGTTGATGGTCACCAAGGTCCCGGGGAGAGACGCGTACGCGCGCCGGCAGCAGGCCTTCGTCAAGGGGCTGGCGGCCGAGGTCAAGTCGGCCGGGATCAACAAGCCGCTGCTGACCTTCGACAAGTACGGCGACATCTGGGCCCAGGACTTCGTCGAGCCCGGCTATGTGAGCATGGCCGGTCCCGGCGGCAGCCGGCAGGCGATGCGCGTGATGCTGAGGTCGGCGCAGGCGGACCGTGAGGCCGGTCGGGAGCTCTTCGAGAAGCTGCGCGGCAACGGCGTGGGCGTGGTGCAGGTGTCCGGGGTCCGTGACTCGGAGGAATGGACCCTCAACTCGATGGGCAACCTGGAGACCGTCCCTCCGTACACCCACGCCGGGCGGTCATTCCCGGCCGGGCGCATCATCATGGGTGAGCGCAAGGACAGCGGCTCGAAGCCGGCGAAGGCCATGCGGACGCTGCTGAAGTCCCAGGGGTTCCAGGACCCGCTGCTCCTCGACACCTCCTGGCTCCATGTGGGACACGTGGACGAGTTCGTACAGTTCCTCCCAGCGGACACCCCGCGCGGCTGGAAGATCGCAATCGCCGATCCGCAAGCGGGGCTGCGCCTGCTGCGCGAGGCGCGGGAGGCGGGCCACGGCAGAACGCGGATGTTCTCGGTGCCGGGCAGCCAGGACATGCCCGCCCCCAAGGAGACCATCGACCAGGCGCTCGCCTCGAAGTGGCTGGTGGCGGACAACACCATGGCCGCGAAGCGGATCAAGGCGAACCTGGAGGTGCTCCAGCGCGAGACAGGCGCGACCGATGCCGAGGTCGTACGGGTGCCCGCGCTGTACACGCGGGGTACGGAAGAGGGCGAGCGGGGCGAGCGCATGCCCCGGCTGACGCGGATGGGCGCGGGCAAGGTACCGGACGCGGTCAGCGAGTACGGGCAGCAGAAGGAACTCGCGCGCCACGCCGACCGCGCCGGGGCCGCCCCCGAGACCGTCATGACCAGCGCCTATGTCCCGGGGGCGGTCAACGGGATCGTGCTCGGCAGGAATCGCTATCTGGCCCCCCGGCAATGGGGACCGGTCATCGGCGGCAAGGACGTGTTCACTGCCGCTGTGAACGCCGCGTACGCCGGGGCGGGCATGCAGGTGTCGTACCTCGACGACTGGTACACGTACCACCTCGGCCAGGGCGAGGTGCACTGCGGCACGAACACGCTGCGCGACGCATCGGGCGCCTGGTGGAAGCCGTAGGCAAAGACGGCTGACAGTTCCGGCTGAAGCCGCTGCGGCGATGGTGGCGGTACGGGAGGACTCTCAGGTTTGACCTGGTGACGGGTGGGGACACGGTGGGTAGAAACATCGTTCTCACAAGAGCGGAGGACCCCATGATCGTCCTCGGAATCATTCTGCTCATCATCGGTTTCGTGGCCGGCATCTCCATCCTGTGGACCATCGGGATCATCCTGGTCGCCATCGGGGCCGTCCTCTGGATCCTGGGATCGGTGGGGC
The DNA here is from genome assembly GCF_056836825.1 of Streptomyces sp. TRD_SC_5. NCBI lineage: Bacteria > Bacillati > Actinomycetota > Actinomycetes > Kitasatosporales > Streptomycetaceae > Streptomyces > Streptomyces sp. TRD_SC_5. Next base: position 6,922,975 of record NZ_JBWZZS010000001.1, read on the forward strand.
GCGCGGTGGGTGGTCGAAAGCACTACTGGTGAGGACCGGGGCGCCGTACCGCCGGCGTTCCCGGAGATGACAGAAGGCCGTGACACGAGGCCGTCGCTCAGTCGCCTGCCTCGTGTCACCGGTCTGTGATGCCTCACCACAACGCGCCGGGCGGAGCAACGTTCGGGGCACCCGTTCGGGGGCACGCCAGAGGGCCCGAGAGCGCTTACGGGTACTCGACGGGACATGCCCCTGAAATCCGGTGCGCCGAACGACGGCCCCCCGCAGCGCCCACATCGGTTCGACCGACCGCACCAACGGCTGCGGACCTCGGTCGTCGGCCTGATCTGGCTGCGCGGGCGCGAGGTGGAGCTGATGCACCGGGCCATGGGCTTCGCGGCGCTCAGCTTCCTCACCCTGGTCCCCCTGCTGATCGTCGTCGCCGCCGCCGACATGGCGAGCGGGCAGGGTTTCGCCCGGTGGCTGGTGGCGGGGCTCGGGGTGTCCGAGGTGTCGCAGGAGGAGGTCGAGGAGCTCTTCGGCCGGCCGGGACAGGCGTTGCAGGGAACCACGGCCCTCGGCCTCGCCGCGCTGGCCACGTTCGGCGTGACGTTCGGATCCGCCGTCCAGACCGGGTACGAGCGGGTGTGGGACCTGCCCACAGCGCGCTGGCACACGATGTGGCGCCACGTCGTCTGGCTGGCCCTGCTGGTCTGCGCCCTCCTGCTCTTCGTCAAGACTCCTACCCCCGACGAGTCGCCCGTCGTCGTGACCATGCTGGTCGCCGGGGGCGATGTCGTCGGTCTGTTCTTCTTCTTCTGGTGGTCGCAGCGACTGCTGCTCTGCGGCCGGATCCGCTGGCGTGCGCTGGCGCCCGGGGCCGCCCTGACGGCAGTGGGGCTGCTCGGGCTGCGGATCTTCTCGCAGTTCGTCTTCTCGCCGCTGATCGCGTCGAACGCGGTGACGTACGGCCCCTTCGGGACTGTGCTGGTTCTGCAATCCTGGCTGGTGGGAGTGGGATTCGTGGTGTACGGCGGCTCGCTGGCCGGGCGCCTCGTCCACGAGGGGCAGGTACGGCGAAGGCTGGACGTCGGCCCACGGGAACCGAACTGACAGCCGAAGCCGATCGGTCAGGAATCGACCGGTACTGGAGCACCCGCCGGGCCGGCCTGTGTGACTGGCGGTCAGCGCACGCCGTGGCGGTGGAGGTTCTCGGTGAGCACCGCCGTGACCTCGCCGACACCGATGCCGCCGGCGTCCTCGGCGGCGGGCAGACGTCCGTCCGTGGACTTGAGCCGGGTCATGGCCTCTTCCATCGCGCGGTGCGCGGCAAACAGACACGGCGTGCTGTAGATCGCCACATCGAACCCCAGCTCAGCCAGCTCGGAGAGGGACAACCGAGGCGACTTGCCGCCGGCGATCTGGTTGAACAACAGGGGCTTGGTCCCGGTGACCTCGCGGATCCGGCGGATCGCTTCGACACTGCGCACCCCGTCGACCAGCACCACGTCCGCGTCGGTCGCCGCCAGGGCTTTCGCGCGGACAAGGATGTCCTCGTCGTCGGTGGCATCGGTCCGTGCGACGACCAACAGGTCGGACCGGCTCGCGAGTACCCGGTTCAGCTTGGCGAGGTACTCCTCCAGCGGCAGCACCTGCTTTCCGTCGGTGTGGCCGCAGCGGCGCGGGCGTTTCTGGTCCTCCAGGACCACTCCCGAGATGCCCGCCCGCTCCAGACGCCGCACCACGTGGCACGCCAACTCCGTGTCCACGTAGCCGTCGTCGATGTCCACGAGCAGGTGATGCCGTGGAAAGGCGCCGCGCAGACGTTCCGCGAAGGCCACCATGTCCGGCCAGGCGATGAACCCGATGTCCGGAAGTCCGTAGTGGGACGCGGCGAAGCCGAAACCGGATACGAAGAGACCGTTGTAGTGCCCGGCCGCGAGCGATGCGGAGTACATGTCGTACACGCCGATGAGAGGTGTAGTCCCGGCGGAGGCGATCTCGTCGCGCAAGGCATTTCCGTACAGCATGGGCTGGCTCCTGACAGATGCGGGGAGGTCCGCGGGCGGGCGGAAGTCGATCACGCGGGATGATCAACGCCGGGCGCCCGCGCCGGTTGCGACAGATCACCCAAAGGGTTCCGTCCCGCGAGCGCGCGGGACGGCGCGCCGCGGTCGAACAGCGCGCCGCCCCTCCCCGGAGAGAGCTGTCAGCGGTAGAGCTTGTCGACCGCGGTCCGGGTGGTGGCCTTGAAGCCCTTCAGCGGGGCGTCCCGCAGATCGCCGAGCTGACCCCACTGCACGTAGGTGACGGTGCGTCCGTCGCGGCCCACGGAGAACAAGTGGATGTCGGTGCTGCCGACTTCCGGGTCCTCGGTGTCGAGGCTGTAGACGTACGCGCCCTCCTCGACCGCCAGCTTGCCGTGGTGGACGCTGCTCGCTTCCGTGGTGGGGTACTGCCGCTCGATGCGGTCGGCGCACGCCGCGAACGCCCGGCGCAGGCCGGTGACAAGCTCGGCGGCCCGGGCGGTGGTGGCGGCGACCGTGGTGATCTGCAGGCCCCCGGTGTCCAGCTCGGTACGGAAGGCGCGGTGGCTGGTGCCCTTGCCCGGCAGGGCCCCAGGAGCACAGAACGCGCCTCCTTCCGGCAGGCCCTTGGTGACCTTCCCCGAGGACCACGGGGTGGAGGAAGGAGGCATCTGTCCGGCACTGAGGAACGCCGGTGAGACGGGGGCGACCGTGCTCGGGGCCGCGCCGGCCGGGGCGAGCGGGGAGACGGCCAGAACCAGGCCGACGGCGGTACAGGCGGCGGCGAGTGCGGTGCGGAAAGCAGGCATGGACAAAATATCCCCTGTGTGGTGGTTGACGAAGACGCTGCTCAGCTTCGGCGGGCGACAGCGGCCGGCACAAGGGCAACGCGGGCCTACGGAACGGTGGAACCATTCCACCCCCACTGACGTGGGGGTATGCGGGTGGGGTGGAACGCGGACCGGAACGGGCAGAGGGACGGGGACGGATGAGCGCGTCTGTGGAAGCCGAAGTCGAGCGGTTCGCGGAGCAGGTGCGCACGCTCAAGGAACGCTCCAACCGCAGTTACGGTGCTCTGGCCCGGCGCGTGGGCGTGAGCGCCTCGACACTGCACCGGTACTGCTCGGGCGAGGCCGTACCGGCTCACTTCGCACCGGTCGAACGGCTGGGACGGCTGTGCGGGGCGGCGCCACAGGAACTGCTCCAGTTGCACCGTCTGTGGATCCTGGCGGACGCCGTCCGGAGGCCACAGGTGCCACGCAAGACGGCGGCGCCGGAGTCGGAAGAGGCGATTCCTGAAGAGGCGGCTTCCCCAGAGGCGCCCCGGGCTTCGGCTCCCGCGCCCGAGCCGGCACCCCTGCCCGGGCCCGCCCCCGACGCCACCGCGCCCGCCGTGCCGGTGGCTCGCCCGGTACGTCGCCGCAGGGCGATGGTCGCCGCGGCCGTCGTTGCCGCTGTCGCCACCGGGGTGGCCGCGCTGGCCTTCGCGGGACCCGGGGCGGGGAGTACGGACGGCGGGCGTTCCACCGCGTCCGTCGACAGGACCGACAGGACCGACCTGACCGACGGCTCCAGTGACGGCCGGACGGGTCCGCCACCGTCCGGCAGCCCACGCGCACGCCCGGGCAAGTCCGGCTCCACGGCGTCCAGTGCGCCGCCCCCGCCCCCAGGGCCGGTCAGCGGCACGCCCACCACCGGCGCGCCGGCCCCTGCGCGGAAGCCCGGCGGCGCAGCCGACGCGCAGCCCGTTGTCCTCCCGTTCGCCTGGACCGCCGATTCCGAGGTCTGGCAGAACGGATGCAACCACGACTACCTGATCGACCGCAGCCCGGACCGTGTCCCTCCGCCGCCGTTGGAACAGGACGCCAAGCCGTGGGCACGTTCCCTGGACGCGCTGCACGGCGGGAACACCAACGTGCGCGTCTCCGTCCAGGGCACGTCCGCGAAGTCGGTCGTACTGGAGGCCTTGCGCGTACGCGTCACCGAACGCGACGCGCCCGTGAAGCGGAACGTCTACGGGATGAGCAACGGATGCGGCGGCGCGCTCAGTCCGCGCCACATCGACGTCAACCTCGACGCCCCGCGTCCGGTCGCGCGATCTGTCGCGGGCTTCGACGGTGTGGCCGGAGAGGCGATCCCCGCAGTGTCGTTCCCGTACATCGTCTCTGCGTCAGACCCGGAGGTACTGCTGGTGAACGCCAGGACGGCCGGCTGTGACTGCTCCTGGTACCTGGAACTCGAGTGGAGCAGCGGCGCGCGCTCCGGCACGGTCCGCATCAGCGACAACGGCCGCCCCTTCCGCACCAGCGGCACCAATGGCATGCCGCACTACACGTACGCGACCACCGAACACCGCTGGATCAGCAGCCGGTAGGCCCCTCGGGGCGGAGACGATCCCGCTCACGCCGGCGCGCGCAGCGCCTCGGCGGCAGTGGAGGCGACCGCGTCCGCCACTGCCGCCAGAGCGGGCGAGTCCAGCTTCCACTGCTGCCAGAACAGCGGAACGTCCACGGGCCGGCCGGGCTCGAGCAGGGTGAACACGCCCGCGCGCAGCAGCGGTTCCGCTTGCGGTTCCGGCACCAGCCCCCAGCCGAGTCCGGCGGCCACCGCGTCGCAGAACCCCTCCGACGTGGGCACATGGTGGCGTACCGCGCCCGCGCCCGTCCCGTCGTTCGTGAGCGACCGTACGAAGGCGTCCTGGAGGTCGTCGCGGCGGTCGAAGACGATCACCGGGGCGACGCGCAGGTCTTGCTCCGGCGCCCCGGTCAGGTGGCGCGCGGCGAAGACGTCGGTGGCCACCGGGAGGTACCGGGCCAGGCCCAGGCGGCGTACCGTACAGCCCGCGACCGGGACGGGCGACGACGTGACCGCCGCCATCACCTGCCCCTCACGCAGCAGCGCCGTGGTGTGGGCCTCGTCCTCGCGGTGCAGTTCGAAACAGACCGGCGGATCCTGGGGCACGCGGGTCAGGGCCGGCAGGAACCAGGTGGCGAGGGAATCCGCGTTCACCGCGATGGGCAGCCGCGCCGGACCCTGCTCGTCGGCGATCCCCAGGTCGGCCCGCGCGTCAAGTTCCAGCCGGGCCAGCTGGCGTGCGAACCGCACCACGACCTGCCCGGATTCCGTCGGGCGCACCGGTTTCGTACGCATCAACAGCACCCGTCCGGTGCGCTGCTCCAGCGCCTTGATCCGCTGGCTGACCGCCGACGGGGTCACGTGCAGGGCGGCCGCGGCCGCTTCGAAGGTGCCCTCGTCCACGGTCGCGAGGAGCGTACGTACCTGATCCAGGGGAAGTTCGTCCATCACAATTGCTAAGGGTACGTTAGAATCTTTAGCTGTACTGATGGCCGAGTGATCCATACCGTCGGTCCCATGAACCACGGAATCATCACGGCGGCACTCGTCGGCTTCGGCACCGGACTTTCCCTCATCGTGGCCATCGGCGCGCAGAACGCCTTCGTTCTGCGCCAGGGGGTCCGGCGGCACGCCGTCCTCGCCGTGGTGGCCATCTGCGCCGTGTCCGACGCGGCTCTCATCGCGCTCGGCGTCACGGGAGTGGGCGCCGTGGTGACCGAGTGGCCGGCCGCCCTGACCGTGGTCGGTCTTGCCGGTGGCGGGTTCCTGATCTGCTACGGCGTCCTCGCCGCGCGGCGCGTGCTGTGGCCCGCCCCCGGCGCGGCCCTCAGCGCGCAGGGCGCGACGACCGGATCCGCCCGCAAGGCCGTCCTGACCTGCCTGGCGATGACCTGGCTCAACCCGCACGTCTACCTCGACACGGTCCTGCTGATCGGCTCCGTCGCCGCCGACCACGGCTCTCTGCGCTGGGCCTTCGGGGTCGGCGCCGTGCTCGCCAGCCTGACCTGGTTCACGACCCTCGGTTACGGAGCGCGCCTGCTCAGCGGCCTGTTGGCGCGCCCCGCGGCCTGGCGCGTCCTGGACGGCCTGGTCGCCGCCACCATGGTCACGATGGGCGGGCTGCTGGTGGCCGGCGCCTGACAGGCGGTACATCACCTTGCGGGTGCGCGCTCGGCCGTTTTGGGCGTAGCGTCCAAAGATGATGTGTCTTGGGGTGTGTTGTGCGGGGAGCCGGTAGTCCATGGTTTCGCCGGAGGAGGAGACCGGACAGCCGGAGGTACTGGACCGACTGCTGTCCCGGGTGCTGCGCGAGTCCGGCGCGTACGGCGGTGGGATCTATGCGCTGACGTCGGGCGGCAAGGTGCTGTCCGCCCTCGTGCTTGCGGGTGTGCCGTCCAACCTCGCGATGCCGTGGGCCAGGGTGGGAACGTCCGCGTCGGGTCCTCTGGCGGAGGCGGTGCGGGAGGGCCGTCTGGTGTGGGTCGGGGCCGAGGGGGAGCTCTCCCGCCGCTATCCACGGATCGGCCTCGCGCTGCCGTACTCGTTCGCCCTCGCGGCCGCGCCGGTGGTCAGCGCGCAGCGGACCTGGGGCGGTCTGGTGTTGTTGTGGCCGGGTTCCCACCCGCTGGTGATCGAGGCGGAGCGGCAGAGGGCGATCGAGAAGGCCTCGGGATACGTCGGCGCGGCGCTGCGCCGGGCGGAGGAGAGCGGCCGTCCGCTCCTGCCCGTGCCCGAACCGAGAATCGTTGCGGTGCCGCGGCGCCGTATGGTCACGCAGGCGGAGTCGCTGGCGGCGGTGGATTTCACCGAGCGGCTCCCGGAGGGCTGCTGTGCGCTCGACCTCGACGGCCGGGTCACCTTCATCACCCTCACCGGGGCGGAGCTGGTGGGCAGCACGGTCCCCGCGATGCTGGGAACCCGGCCGTGGGAAGCCCTGCCATGGCTGGACGACCCGGTATTCGAGGACCGCTACCGGTCGGCCGTGATGAGCCGCCACGCCACGTCGTTCACGGTGCGGCGCCCGGACGATCTGTGGCTGTCCTTCGAGCTGTATCCCGACGCCCGGGGGATCAGCGTGCGTATCGCCCGCTCCCGCCTGGCCGGAACGGGAACGGGAACGGGAACGGGAACAGGAACAGGAACGGAGGGCGTAGCCGCAGCGCCGCCCCCGCCACTGCCGGACTCCTCCGTGCCCCCGGGTGCGGCAGTCGCGCCGCCCCGGGTGGGCGTGCTCTACCAACTGGCACATCTGGCGGCAGCGCTCACCGAAGCTCTCAGCGTGCCCGACGTGATCCGGCTGGTGGTCGACCAGATCGCTCCCAGCTTCGGCGCGCAGGAGGTCGCCCTGTTCGCCGTACAGGCCGGAAAGCTGCGCCTTCGAGGCCATCACGGCTACGGGGCCCAGGAGATGGAGCAGCTCGACGGCGTATCCCTGTCGCCCGACCACCCCGGCGGCCGCGCGGTGACCACGGCCGAACCGGCCTTCTTCGCCTCCCGCCGTGAATTCCACGACGCTTTTCCCCACGCCGTGGACGACGACGGCAATCACGCCTGGGCGTTCCTGCCCCTCGTCGCATCGGGCCGTCCCATCGGCTGCTGCGTACTGGCGTACGACCGTCCCCATGTCTTCGGGCACGACGAACGGGCCCTTCTGACCGCGTTCAGCGGTCTCGTCGCGCAGGCGCTGGACCGTGCGCATCTGTACGACACCAAGAGCGGACTCGCCCGCAGTCTTCAGGCCAGCCTGCTGCCCCAGGCACTGCCCGCACTGAACGGTCTGCAGGCGACGGCCCGTTACCTTCCGGCCACCCGAGGCATGGACATCGGAGGCGACTTCTACGACCTGGTGCGCCTCGACGACACCACGGCCGCCGCCGTCATCGGCGACGTCCAGGGCCACAGCGTCACCGCCGCCGCCCTGATGGGACAGGTCCGTACCGCTGTCCGGGCACACGCCATCGCCGGAGCGGCCCCCGACGATGTCCTCGCCCGCACCAACCGCCTGCTCACCGACCTCAATCCGGGACTGTTCACCAGCTGCCTGTACGTCCAGATCGACCTGGCCCGCCGACGGGCATGCCTGGCAACCGCCGGCCACCTCCCGCCTCTCCTGCGGCATCCCGGCGGACACACGGAGAGCGTCGCCATCTCACCCGGCCTCCTGCTCGGTATCGACCCCTCGGCCGCTTACGAGGCGATCGACATCGCCCTGCCGCCCGGTGCCGTCCTGGCGCTGTTCACCGACGGCCTGGTGGAAAGGCCCGGCATCGACATCGAGGACTCGACCTCGGACCTGGCCGTCGCCCTCGGCGAGGGGCCCGGCAACCTTGACGACCTCGCCGACGCACTCGTGCGGCGCGCTCGCCCGACGTCCGACCGTACGGACGACACGGCACTGTTCCTGCTGCGACTGATGCCTGAGTAGCTACCGCAGAGCCCGGCCGGCCCGGGCGCCCCCGAGAACAGGTCTCGGGGGCCGGCATCGCATGCCGTTACTGCGAGCGGATGTCAGTTGGCGTTGACCAGGTCATGGGCCGGGACGGTCACCGTACGAGCGCCCGGACTGCCGCCCAGGACGACCTTGCGCAGAGCACTGTTGTTGGTGAGGCTGGTCTCCTTGAGCCGCTTCTCGGGGTTGGCCAGCACCTGGATGTAGTACGTGCCGTTCGCCAGATTCGTGATGTCGAAGGACTGGCCGGGAAGGTCCTGGGTGTACGTGTCGCCGGAGCCGACGTCGAGCACTTCCCGGACCGAGATCGAGTTCTCCTGTCCGCACGCGGTGGACAGGTCGGTGTTGCCCGGGTGCCAGTTGGCGTTCTTCACCGTGTAGTCGACCGCATCGGTGTTGGCCAGGCAGAAGGCCTCCTTGCCGCTGCGCACCGACTCCTTCTTGTCGGCCTTGAGCAGCCGGTAGCTGGCGAAGTCGGTGAAGTGCCAGTGCTCGTGACCCGCGCGCGGGTCCCACTCCATGGTGCCGGTCGGCGTGTAACCGACCTGCTTCCCGTCGGCGTCGTAGAAGTACTGATAGGCGTCCATCAGCTCCTTGCCGGGGGTGCGGAAGCCGTCGACCACCAGCTGCGCCGGACCCGCGTTCCACACGTTGGCGCTGAAGGCCAGGTAGTCCTTGCGGGCGGTGTTGCCTTGTCCCTTACTGATGGTGATGCCGTAGGCCGGCAGCGAACGGAGGTCCGGCTTGGGGACGTCCGGCACGGTAGGTGTGCCGGTCGGCCGCTTCGTGGCGGGCTTCACCGCCGGAGCCTTCCGGGAGCCGTCCGTCTGCCCGGCCCCGTCACCCACGGGCGCCGCCCTGAGAGCCGTCTTCTTGAGTGCCCACGGGAGGGCGGGCGGTGCGGGAGTGTGGGGCCCGTGACCCACGTTGTACGACGGACCCGCCCCGCTCGTCGCGGCGGCGGGCGCGGGCGCGCGCATCGCGCCGTGACCGCCGTGTCCGGCCGAGTGCGAACTGTGGCTCATGGCGGCCGCCGCCCCCGGACCGTCCTCGTAGCTGCGCTCGCGTACGGTCACCTTGATCGTCTGAGGCTTGTTCTCCATGCCGAACAGGTCGCGGTAGCGCTTCGTCACAGACACCTTGGCGGTGTACTTCCCGGCCGGCAGGGCCACCGGATCGGAGTAGTAGCCCGCGTACGTGTTGGACGCCCAGCCGTTCTCGACGCCCCACACCGAACCGAGAGTGAACGGGTTGCCGGGACAGCTCTCGGGGTACTTCGACTTGGCCGGGGCGTCGGGCCGTACCCGGCCGGAGGCGTTGTTCGGACAGAAGGCCTCCGCCTTGTCCAGCACCTTCCTGCCGGCCGCGTCCGTGACGGTGACCTGGGCAAACCCCGGCAGCCCCGCGAAGTCCTTCACCAGGCCCTGGGGGAGGGTCTTGGTTCGCGTCTTTGTCCCCTCGCGGATGATCTGCGTGGCCACGACAGGGTCCTTGTAGGACTTACGGGTCACCTTGAGTTCAAGGGGGCCGTTCTCGGCTGTGACGTACGTACCGAGGTCCAGGTAGACGCCAGGCTCTTCCTTCCACGAGTTGAGCGTCACCGACGCCGAGGCGGCGATCAGCTTGAGCTTCGGCGTGGACTGTGCCTTTTCGGCGTCGGGCGCGGCGGCGACGACGCCGGCGGTCACAGCGATCGCAGCAGCGGCAGCGGTCACCGCACGCCATGGACGGGCTTGGCGGAATCTGGTCATCGTTCCTCGTTTTCCGAATGGTCTTCCACGTGCCTGCTGGACGGTGGATGAACAGCCGGCGCACGGAAACCGGTCGGGCCGACTGAGGCGCGAAAGGCTCTGATCGCGAAACTGTTTCCGGCCCGTGAGAGTTGGCGGAGGGCAGCACGGGTTGTCTGTGGGCTCGTGAGACGCGGATCGTTGTCCGAAAACGGTTCCTGGCTCCCGGATCAAGCCGTTGTAGCGCTGTTTCCGCGGTACGGGCCCATCGGTTGTGGTAGAGCGCCGTCCTGGTGAGGGCGTGGACGCGTTGTGGTCCGCCGGGTCGCGGTCGGCTGCGAGGCGGGTACGGATCATCCCGATGCTGGGGGCGACGCGGGCGTCGCCGTGCTGCCCGCGATCTGTGGTCGGACGTGCCTGTTCGGCCAAGTACGCTGTGTTTGGCGGGAGTTGGACCCAGGCCTCGCCCCGCGGACGGCGGCGGAGACCGCGTATGGTCAGCGGCGAGTGCTCCGGCGACGGTGAGGGTGCCTGATAACGGCAACATCAACAAGTGCCAGCAGCGCCAGAACGGCGAAGAGCAGCGCCATGGCCCCCAGAGCCCATGAGCTGGGAGCGGAGCCCGCTTGTGATCGCCACGCCCATACGCCGAACAGCACGGCAAGGGCGAGGAACAGCGGCATGTGGACCCTCGCCAGCAGGCGTCTCAGCCTGAGGGCGCGGCGTCGGCTCTCGGGCGGGGGAGGCTCAGGCCCGCGCCGCCGCTGCTCCCGGTCGGGACTGTGGTCGCGCATCGACTGCTCCAAGGGCGAAGGACCCCTGTGCCCAGGATAGTCCTCTCCCGTACAACCCCATCGGCCTGCGGGGGAGCCCATGGCTCGCACCTTGGCCGCCTGGCTGCGTGGCGTCGGCCAGTGCCGCTGAACGAGTCGGCCGCCCCGCCCGGGCGCCGCGCCGGCCGCGCGCTGCGAGGACGCCGCGGTGCGGCTTGCGCACGAGGGCCGGCTGACGGCCGCCGACGTCGGCGCCTCGCCGCAGCCGCGAGCCGCCATGGTCGACCGGCACGGGGTCCGGGCGGCGTGGCGGTTACCGCTGGTGCCCCATGTTCTTTCGGTCCAGGCCAACGGCCGACGTGGTGTCCTTGAACGTGTCCGTGTCGACGACCGGACCAGGGCCGACCACGGTCGTCGTCTGCCGGTCCATCAAGTACGCGAGGTCGAGCGAGGTCTTCGTGAGCGTGTCAGAAGCGCCCAGGACGAACTGCTCCGGGCCCGCGGCCTGCGCCGATGACGCCGCACTGCCGAGTACAAGGAGATTGAGAGCCGCTGCTGCGGCCGCTGAACGAAGTTTCATGAGCCCACCTCTGTTGCGGAATTGTTCCCGACGATCAACGAACGGACCCGGTGAGCGTTACGAAGCCGGGCCACGCCCAGCGGGTGAAGGCAGCGGCTCGCCGTCCTGCCGCACGGCCGCGACCGCGGCCGTCTCGACTCCGTCACAGCCGAAGTGCGCGCCGCCGCTCCTGACGCCACCGTCCGCACCTACCTCGCCGATCTGGACCAGGTGCGCTTGCCGCAGCAAACTCGCGATTATCATGGCGACCTTCGAGCTGGCCGCCGAACTCGAACGTACTGGTGTAAGCGTGAACCCCCTCCACCCGGCCCATCTGATGGACATCGACGAGGGGGTGCGGCCGACCGTGCGCCTGCTCATCGACCCGGACCTCGAGTCCGTCACGGGCCGCTACTTCGACCAGTTCGTCGACACCCGGGCACACGAGCAGGCGTACGGTCCGAGGTCAGTTCTTGGCGAGGATCGCCTCGACGCGCTGGAGTTCGGCCTCGTCGAAATCAAGCCGGGCAATCGTCTCGACGCTGTTGCGGAGCTGGCGTGCGCTGCTCGCACCGACGACCGCGGAGGTCACCGTCTCGTCGCGCAGCACCCAGGCGAGCGCGAGCTGGGCCAGTGACTGGCCTCGCTCACCCGCCAGTTCGTTCAGTGCCCGCAGACGCGACACCAGCGGATCCGTCACCGCGTCCGCCGTCAGGAACGGGCTCGTACCGGCGGCGCGTGAGCCTTCGGGGACGCCGTCCAGATAGCGGTCCGTGAGCAGCCCCTGGGCGAGCGGCGAGTAGGCGATGGCGCCGGCTCCCACCTCCCGCAGGGTGTCCAGCAGTCCGTCCTCCGGAGCGCGGTCCAGCATCGAGTAGCGGGGCTGGTGGATCAGCACGGGTGTGCCGAGCTCGCGCAGGATCGCCGCGGCCCTCCGCGTCGCCTCGACGGGGTAGTTGGAGATGCCCGCGTACAGCGCCTTGCCCTGCCGGACGGCGGTGTGCAGCGCCCCCATGGTCTCTTCGAGCGGGGTGTCCGGGTCGTAGCGGTGCGAGTAGAAGATGTCGACATGGCCGAGCCGCATCCGGCGCAGGCTCTGGTCGAGGGACGCGAGCAGATACTTCCGCGAGCCCCACTCGCCGTACGGACCGGGCCACATCAGATAACCGGCCTTCGTGGAGATGACGACCTCGTCCCGGTACGGCGCGAGGTCCTCCGCGAAGATGCGGCCGAAGACAGTCTCGGCCTCTCCGGGCGGCGGGCCGTAGTTGTTGGCAAGGTCGAAGTGCGTGATCCCCAGGTCGAAGGCGCACCTCAGGATCTCGCGCTGGGTGTCGAGGCCGCGGTCGCTTCCGAAGTTGTGCCACAGGCCGAGCGAAAGCGCCGGCAGCTTCAGGCCGCTGCGGCCGACACGGCGGTACGGCATGGCGTCGTACCGGCCGGAGTGGGCGGAGTACACGTGGGTCTCCTCTGGGGAGTGCGGGTCGACGGGGTGCACGGTGCGAAGAGCGGACCGCTTACCCAGCTTGTCCGGTCGCCGTCATCCCGTCCAACAGAAGAATGCGAATGATTTGAGAAGCTAAGCTTCTGAATCATGGAGCTGAGACACCTGGAGTACTTCGTCACGGTGGCCGAAGAGTGCCACTTCACCCGAGCCGCGGAGAGGCTGATGGTGTCGCAGTCCGGGCTGTCGGCGTCCGTGCGCGAGCTGGAGCGGGAGCTCGGCACGGCGCTGTTCGCCCGCACCACCCGGTCGGTCGGCCTGACCGAGGCGGGGCGCGCGCTGCTGGCCGAGGCGCGGCGTACCCTGGCGGCCGCCCGCGCCGCGAAGGACGCCGTGGCCGCGGTCCAGGGGCTCCTGCGCGGCACACTCACCGTGGGCACCGAGCAGTGCATCGCGGGCGTGCACGTTCCCCGGCTGTTGGCGCGCTTCCATGAGCGGCACCCGCAGGTGGAGATCCGGCTCCGTCAGGCAGGCTCGGCGCAGCTCATGGAGGAGGTCGGCAGCGGGCGGCTCGACCTGGCCTTCGCCATCGACTGCGGGGACACGCCCCGGACCGTACGGATGGTGCCGCTCACGGACGAACCGATGCTGCTGCTGTGCCACCCGGACCACGCGCTGGGCCCGGCCGAGGAGGTCTCCTGGCGCCGGCTGCGCGACGAGCCCTTCATCGACTTCCACTCCGACTGGGGGCCGCGCAGGGTGGGCGACGCGGCGTTCGCCGCCGCCGGTGTCGGCCGCCAGGTCGCACTGGAGGTCAATGACGTCCACAGCCTGCTGGAGCTGGTCCGCGAGTCACTCGGCGTCGCGCTCGTTCCCCAGCACTTCGCGCGCAAACCGGAGGCGAAGGGGCTGCGAGCGGTCCCGCTGGCCGGCGTGGGGCGGCTCACGTACAGCAGTGTGACCGCGCTGCCCCGCGAGGAGGTCACGAGCCCGGCGGCCCGCGCCCTGCTCGGCCTGCTGAACGGCTAGATTCCGCCTACCCGCCGGCCGCTACCCGTCAGCCGCCGGGTGGGTGGGCGGAAAATAATTGGCCAGCCCATGTATCCGACCGGCACCATGCAACCATGAACGACCGGCTCGACGACGTCCCCGGCGCCCCTACGGCAGCCCGGGCGACGGACTGGATCACCACGCCCATCACCACGGACCTCCTGCGCGGCGCCCTGGACCTGGAGCGCACCGAACACGGGCTGCTGCCGCACCGGCTGCCCGCCCGGGCCCGTGCGCAGTGCGCCGACGGGCAACTGGCCATGGCGGAGGCCCAGCCCTCCGGCGTACGGCTGGTGTTCCGCACCAGGGCCACTGCCGTCGAGCTGGACGCACTCCGCACCAAGAACGCCTACCAGGGCGCCCCGCCCCGTCCCGATGGCGTGTACGACCTGCTCGTCGACGGCCGGCCGGCCGGGCAGGCCAGTGTGACCGGTGGCAACGTCCTGATGGTGGACATGACCACCGGGTCGGTGGAAAACCGGCCCGGACCCGCCGGGACCGCCCGGTTCTCCGGCCTCCCCGACCGCGTCAAGGACGTTGAGATCTGGCTGCCGTACAACGAGATCACCGAGCTGGTCGCCCTGCGCACCGACGCCCCCGTCGAGCCGCTGCCGGATGGCGGCCGCAAGAGGTGGCTGCATCACGGCAGTTCGATAAGCCACGGCTCCGACGCCGCGAGCCCCAGCACCACCTGGCCCGCGCTGGCCGGTTCCCTCGGCGGTGTGGAGCTGACCAACCTGGGACTGGGCGGCAGCGCCCTGCTCGACCCCTTCACCGCCCGCGCCCTGCGCGACACCCCGGCTGACCTGATCAGCGTCAAGATCGGCATCAACCTCGTCAACACCGACGTGATGCGCCTGCGCGCCTTCGGACCAGCGGTGCACGGCTTCCTCGACACCATCCGCGAGGGCCACCCCACCACTCCGCTGCTGGTCGTCTCGCCGATCCTGTGCCCCATCCACGAGGACACTCCGGGCCCCAGTGCCCCGGACTTCAGCAACCTCAGCGCGGGGAAGCTCCAGTTCCGGGCCGCGGGCGATCCCGCGGAAACGGCCGGCGGGAAGCTGACCCTCAACGTCATCCGGGGCGAACTGGCCCGCCTCGTGAAGCAGCGCGCAGCCGACGACCCGAACCTGCACTACCTCGACGGCCGTGACCTCTACGGCGAGGCGGACTTCGCCGAGCTGCCGCTGCCCGACCAACTCCACCCGGACGCCGCCACCCACCGCCGCATCGGGGAACGCTTCGCCGCCCTGGCCTTCGGCTCCGGCGGCCCGTTCGCCGCCAAGCGGGCCTGAAGCGCCCGCTTCTCATCCGGCTGTGCCCGCCGCCGCACCAGTCACCACCGCGGTCGCCGCACGGCAGGTACGCGGTTCACAGTCGCCGCAGCAATCTGCGCAGACGCCTCAGGGGACGTGACGTCGGCCTGGCGCGCGCAGGAGGCGGCTCCTCCGGCTCCTGCGGACGCCACAAGGGCACCTGTGGCATGAGGAAGCGCGAGCCGGAGGCCTCCATCGCGCAGAAAAGCTCGCCGCTCATGTTCTCGACAACGATGCGGAAGGGCCGGGGCGGCTCCTCGGGCAGCTCCGCATCGAGGACCGTGAGGCCCTTGACGTGGCCCCGCCGGTAGGCGACGACCTTGCCGTCCACCAGGACCTCGATGCCGTCGGCGGGCCGGCCGACCTGGACGCTGATCGAGTGTCCGTCCTGATCGAGGTGAAAACGGTGACCGCGGGTCATGGCGAACCTCCGCGAGCGGTGCAGGACATCCTGGTCCCAGAGTACGCAGCCGCACGGCACCTGTGCCTGCGCCTGCCCGCGGCGGACAATGTCATCGCTCGCGCGGCCAGGGACCCGGCGGGTCAGTTCGCTGCTTCCAGGGCGGCGCGCCACACCGGGCTGTCCACGTAGTGGTTGTCGAAGTGCTCGGAGGACTCCTTGATTTCCGCCGGGCTCGCCTCGCCCCGCATGACCCGGCCGAGCAGCCGGAGGTAGTCGAAGCGCGGCATGCCCGGCGTGAAGACGAACAGCACGTCGGCTTCGGCGCCGGGAGCCGCCGCGAAGGCGTGCGGAGTGTGCGGCGGTACGAGCAGCAGGTCGCCCTCGTCGAGGGTCTTGACCTCGTCGCCGATGAGCACGCGCAGGCTGCCGCCGATGACGAAGAAGAGCTCCGAGGCACGGGTGTGAAAGTGGGCCGGCGCGCCCACAGCGCCCTTGGCGAACTGCGAGCGGTAGCTGGTCAGCGAGCTGCCGTCGGCCCCGGAGTCGGTGAGCAGGGTCATGACGCTGCTCGGGTCACTGGTGGTCTCGGCGGTGGCGGCGCGGGTCAGAACCGGCGTGAGTGCGGTGGCGTTCATGGTCGTACTCCCTGCGCTGAGCTGTGGTCGCGGGCTCTCCCGTGGCCTTGTGGCTACGACTCTAGGCAGCCAAGAGACCCGTCAGCGGGTGCATTTCCATGCCGGAATCATGGGTCAATTGAGGGCGGGTCCGGCGGGGGCGGGGCCGGGTTCAGGCCCCCGCCCCCGCCGTACTGCCTGGCTGCTACTTCTTGAAGCCGTAGTTCATCAGCTTCTTCGCGTCCGTCGTGCGGTGCGCCTGCGAGGAGGACGCGAGTACCGTGCCGATGACCGTCTTGCCGCCCCGCGTGGCGGCATAGACCAAGCAGTACCTGGCTTCCGGACCCGAGCCGGTCTTGACGCCAATGGTTCCCGAGTAACTGCCCAGCAGGTTGTTGGTGTTGGTCCACGACATGTAGCGGTAGCCGTTGTTTCTCGTCGTGACCTTCTGTTTGGTCGACTTGGTCTTCACGACCTTGCGGAACAACGAGTACTTCATCGCGTTGCTGGCGAGCTTCGTCAGGTCGCGCGGCGTCGAGTAGTTCGAGGTGTGGCCGATGCCGTCGAACGAGTCGAAGTGCGTGTTCTTCAGACCGAGGCTCCTGGCAGTCGAGTTCATCTTGCCGATGAACGACTTCACACGCTTGGCCCGCGTGGACCCGCTGCCGTACTTGTCCGCCAGTGCGTACGCCGCGTCGCAGCCGGACGGGAGCATGAGCCCGTACAGGAGCTGGCGGACGGTGACCTTGTCACCGACGATCAGGCGGGCCGACGACGCGGTTTTCGAGACGATGTAGTCGCTGTACGCCTTCTGGATCGTGACCTTGGAATCCAGGTTGAGGTTCCTTTGCGCGAGCACCACCCGAGCCGTCATGATCTTGGCGGTGGAGCCGGTCGGAAGACGCCTGTCCGCGGCCTTGGCGAAGAGGGTCTTCCCGGTGCCGTTGTTCATCACGAAGCCGCCCTTGGCGACGATCGTGGGTGTCCTCAGAGTGTCGGCCTGCGCCGGGGCGGACAACGGTCCGGCCGTCAGGACGGCTCCTGCGGCGACGGCGACTCCTGTCACGCGAAGGACGGCCTCAATGTCGGTCTTCAAGATGGGTACTCCAAACGCCCCTGGAGGGCGGCCAGGTGGGAATGCCGGTTGCCCCTACAACGCCCAGGACGCGTCAATGGATGTGTGCTCGGCGGCGGCTCCTTGGTGCTCTTGCGGCCATGCCGCGGCCGACACACAGCGAACAGCCGACGCCGGCGCGCCCGCCCCCCGGGTCTCACCTCACCGCTGCGCGCCCGGGCAGCCCGGGTGCCGGCGGGACGGCCGCACCGGACACGTAGGCGCGGAAACCGGTCCGGCGGCCCAGGTCGGGAAGCGGGTGGAGGCGCCACTGGCGGGCGTACGCAGGAGGGCGTCCCCCCGCGGAGACCAGGACCGCGACGGGCCGCCGGAGCGCTGTGGCGGCAAGGGCCTGCGGCGTGGTGCTGCCGTCGTGGCCACTGGGCTGGCGGGAGGCGCAACCCGTCCGGAACGCCACCCGGACCGCTTCGTCGCCGCTGATGACACACGGCGGGCGCACGCCCTGGGCCCGCAGTTCGGCGGCGATCCGGGTGAGGTCGGCGGTGTCGCGCCGTACCCGGTCCGCGATGCCGTCGACCAGTACGTACTGGATCGTCAGGTGGGCGACTACAGCCAGGGCGACGAGCGCTGCCGCGGTACGCCGCCACCGCGGCCGGGGGCCCCACGCCCGGACCAGGCACTGCGCCACGGGCAGCGCCAGCAGGGCGTACGCCGGCAGCAGGAAACGTGGGGCCGCGTACCCGACGGTGAACAGATACGGCGCCGCCAGCACCGCCCCCACCACCGTGGCCAGCACAATCGGCGCGGCGCACCGGGCACGGACGGCGGCCCGCACGCCGCCCGCCACGAGCAGGGGCAGCGCGAAGAACCAGAGGGCGGAGGCAGGGTGCCGCCAGGGCACGTCGCAGGGCCGGCACAGCGCACGGCCGCCCAGGGCCCGCACATGGTCGTCGACAGCGAAGTACCAGCCCAGGTGGCCCTGGATCTCGCTGGCCCGCCGCAGCCGGGCCGGGAGGCCGCCGTAGTGGACGTACGCCTCGACCACCCACTCGGCGCAGCCGACGGCCGCGCCCGCGCCCGCGACGAAGACCAGCAGAGCCCTGCGACGGGTACGCGGCATCACCAGGGCGGCCACGGCGAGTGCCAGTACGAGCCACACCGCGTCGGACGGGCGCATCAGCGCGGCGAACGCCACCCCGGCGCACATGCCGATCAGTGCCCGGTGGTCGCCGGGATCTCTGGCCGCCCGCAGGAAGCATCCCACCGCGGCGAGGGACCCGTAGGCGACCCAGAGGTTGGGCATCGCCTGCGAGGCGTAGAACATCGTGACCCACAGGCTCGCGAACAGGGCCCCGGCGACCGCGAGTACGGGAGTGGGCAACAGCCGTCGCCACACCCACAGCGCGAGGAACAGGCCACAGCCGGCCAGTACGGCCATGTACAGGCGGAGCGCCACGACCGAGGTGGTCACCGCGGTGACCGGGGCGACGAGGTACGTGATGCCCCGGGCCCTGGGCGCGCTGAAGAAGGCGGGTGGCGCCTGCGGGCTCAGCTGGCTGACGTACACGGTCTCGTCCCAGCCGAGTCCGAGGCCGGGTGCGACCAGGGCGAGGTGGATGAGGGCGAAGGCGGCGGCGACGGCAGCCAGCGGCATCGGACGCGCGGTCGGCGCGGCGAGCGAGAAGCGGCGCGGGCGCGCCTCGCGCGGCACACGGTCCAGCGTGCCGGCGAGGAAGTGTGTCTCCTGCATGCATGGCCTCGCTCGGGGGTACGGCGGGTGACGGTTCCCCGGCCCTGTCCTCACCACGCTGCGGGCGGTCGCGCCGCTCCCACCACGCGGGGAAGGCACTCGGCGCAGCGGTTCTCCCGAACGAGTGAGGCGGCGCATCCCGGCGCCCGTGGTTAGCATCCGACAAGGGGCAGACCACCGATGGCACGGAGGCCGTCATGCAGCAGACACCCGCTTCGCGCCTCTCGGCGAACCGTTCCGGACTCGGCCACAAAGTGCGTTACGCGCTGCGGCATCCGAAGCGCGTACTGCCCTACCTGCGCCGGGCGGGCCGGGACAGCTGGCTGCGGCTGCGGCACCGGGGGAGCCATGTCGCGTACTACCGGGCGGTGATGGCGTCCGACACGGCGCGCAGCCCGGAGGCAGCGGTCGGCGGCGGGCCCTCGCGCGACCGCTGGCTGGCCATCGGGCAGATGCAGTACGACTACCTGGTCGGGCACGGGCTGACGCCGCAGGACCGGATGCTGGAGATCGGCTGTGGCAACCTGCGCGCCGGGTGGCGGTTCATCGAGTACCTGGAGCCCGGCCACTACTACGGGATCGACATCTCGCCCGACATCCTCGTCGAGGCCAAGAAGACCCTGGTCCAGTACGGACTGCAGGCCGGAGTCCCGTATCTGACGCCCGTCGAGGACCTCAAGCTGGACTTCCTTCCCGACGCGTGGTTCACGGTGGTGCACGCCCACAGCGTCTTCTCGCACTCACCGCCGGAGGTCATCGACGAATGCCTCGCGCACGTCGGACGGGTGCTGGCGCCAGGCGGGTTCTTCGACTTCACCTTCGACCGCACGGAGGGAGCCGAACACCAGGTGCTGGGCGAAGACTTCTACTACCGTACGCAGACGCTGATCCGGCTGGCCGAAAAGCACGGCCTCGTAGCCCGCTTCATGGACGACTGGGAGCGACTGCCGCACGGCCAGTCCAAGCTCCGGGTCACCCACCCCGAGGCCGGCCGGCCGCCCGGCCCGGCCGTGGCGGCGGAGGTGCCGGCGGTGGAGCCCTGAGGGCTTGGATCTCGCTCAAGGGCCCCAGCGCCGTCTGTCACGTCAGCGGCCGCCGCGTTCGGGCCATGGGAAGCCGAGAGCCTCGGCGTACTCGCGACTGCCGCCCCTGACCTCCGCGTAGACCTTGGGATCCGCTGTGGCCAGGCGCCGCAGCGCGGCGGCGGCCTGTTTCTCGGGAGGTGTGTCGTCTTCCGGGAGGCTCCAGATGAATTGCAGCAAAGGACCGTCCTTGTCCTTCCTCCCGGCGGCGAGACCCGGCCAGTACATGAACGACAGCACGGTCCTGTCGGGGGCCGCGAAGTCGGTGCCGACCCAGCCACGCTCGGCGTCCCACCGGGTGAGGAGGTCCGGCCGGTCCCGCAGGCCCGCGGCGATCAAACGCGCCGTGGTCCGCGCCGGCCACTCCCATGAGTGATCGTTCTCTGCGCGCGTGATCTCGGCATCGTAGTCGGCGGCGTCGAAGCGGTACTCGGGGAGTTCGGGCGGCTGCTGCCGGGAAGGCGGCGTGGCCGGACGGCGCCAGTCGCGCCACACGACCTGTTCCCCGTCGCGGCAGATGGTGACGTGGAGCGCGCCGCAGCATCCCTCGGTGCAGTAGGCCTCGGCCAGCTGCACTTCCCGGGGCTCGGCCGTGGCCCGCAGGCGACCGCTGTTGAGCAGGTACTCGGGGGAGTGGGCAAAGCCCCGGCCGAAGGCCTCCGGCACCAAGGGGCGGCCGTCGATCAGCAACCGGGTCTCGACGGTGGCCGGGTCCGCCGGATCGCGCACGGCGATCTCGACCCGAAGCCGGGCCGACGCGGCCGGGGCGGTGAAGGGCTGCCGCGCTGCGCGCCGGATCCACTGGGCCCGGCCGCGTTCGACAGGATCGGTGAGCTCGCCGTCCGGTACGGCGGCCCAGGCGGGCGTACTCAGTACGGACTCCAGAGCGGCCAGCAGTGCCTCGCGCTGTCCGGGGCGCCAGTCGAGGAGAAAGCTTGGGCCGCTGTGCAGGTCTAGGGCGAGGGAGAGGAGGGTCGCGTAGTGGGCGAGGGTTGGGGGCAGCTCGGACGCTCTCGTGAGTAGTGCGTCGTAGGCCGTGACGGCCTGCCGGTAGGAGAGGATCTCGGCACGGAAGTCGGGCGGACTCGTCATCCGGGACAGCAACCGGCCCGCCTGGGCCAGGACCTCGGTATCGACCGGATCCGCACGGAGGACGTCGGCCAGCCGAACGGCCTCGGCGATACGGCGGGCGGTCGAGGGCCCTACGCAGGGTGGCCCGACGGCAACTGCCTTCAGCGACGTGCGGACGGCTTGACCGTCGTTCGCGGCTATGGCGTCGACCAGGTGGCGCACTTCCCGGTCCTCGACGCGATGGGCCAGCCACACCACGGCCGCAGCCGATGAGTCGAGGGCGGTGAGCGCCCGGACGACCGGGCGGGCGAAGCCGCGCAGCAGACCGAGGACCTTGAGATACGGCACATCCTCCGGCTCACCGAGGCGGGCCAGGAGTCCGAGACCGACCCTCACGGCGGGTGTGCTGGTGCCCGTACGAGCCAGGCGGCGAGCGAGGGCCCGGGCTGTCGCCCGGTCCTCCAGGGGCACATTGGCGACGGCCGTGGGGATGCTGCCGCTTCGTGCGCCGAGTCCGTCGAGGCGGAGGTGGACCTCGTCGGCAGCCCAGGCCGTGTCCGGGGCGTTCAGCAGGGGGACGAGGATTTCCCGTACGGCCGCTTGGGCGTCCGCCCAGCCCAGGTCGTTGTCCCGCTGCGGCGGGTCGGGGAGGGGGTAGCCGCGCATGGGCAGGCGACCGTCGGGCTCCGCGCGATGCAGGCGCAGGGCGTATTCGTACAGAGCAGGCCGAGGGCTGAGCGCGCCGCGCTCCTCCGGGGCGCTCACCGGGCGGGGTGGGACTCGATTCGGTAGATCATGTGGAGAGCCTGTCAGAGCCGCCCGGTCGTGCGCCAGCGGGTTTCTCTCCGACAGCGCGGCCGTCGGGTCGCGAGCCTCCGGTGAGTCAAGCCTGGGAGCCTGTACGGCGTCCTCCGGCCGGTGTTGACCCTGATCCTCCCGGCAGGCGGAGTTCCGAGGCGAGGGCGCCCTGGAGCAGTTCGCGGACGCGATTCAGGGACGTCGAGCCGCTGAGCCAACGCTCGCTCAGGCCTTCCACGAGGGTCGTCAGGCGCTCCGCCGCGTCGGCGGCGATCACGTCCTTACCGACGGTGCCTGCTTCCTGCGCCTGGTGGATGAGTTCGGTGGCGTACTCGACCCATTCGTACGTCGACTGCCGGAGCTGCTCGCGCTGTTCGGGTTCGAAGACGGCGGTGGCCCGCAGCTCGCCCCACGCGATGCTGTTCTCCACCACCGCGGGCGCGTCCTGGAGTTCGAGCAGCAGCATCTGCTCCAGATGCGCTCGCGGATCGGACCGCGGAGAGGCGGAAGGCTCGGTGTAGCGCTCGGCCCGCTCGCTGATGAACTCCAGGGTGCGGCGCATCAGGCCGGCCCGGTCGCCGAAGTGGTAGTAGATGAGCGCGGTGGAGACCTTGGCTTCCGCGGCCAGCTCTTCCACGCGCAGGCCACGCACACCGCGCCGGGCGATGACACGGGTGGCGGCCTGAAGGATCAAGGTTCGGCGGTCTGACACAGTCCCTCACCGTACCGGCAGGGCAGTGTTAGCCTGGCATTCCTGACTGAAATTTCAGTCAGGAAAACTTCTGCTGGTTGGAGACAGTTGTGAAGGAGCGCTCACGGCGGGCACTGCTCAGGTCCGGCACCGCTGCCGCACTCGGGGGAGTCGGCTTCCTCGCCTCGGCCTGCGCGCCCGCCTCCAGCCGTGAATCGGCCGCGGGACGGCCGACGCCCGGTGGCACTTCGGCACGGCATCGGATGCCGGCCGAGTCGCAGCGGCATGAGCGCACGTTCATGGCATGGCCGCCGTCGGATTCGGTGTGGGAGGACGCCGCGCCGGCCGTCCAGCGTGATGTCGCCCGCATCGCACGGGCGATCGCCGAGCATGAGCCGGTCACCCTGCTGGCAGCCTCAGCGGAGGCAGCCGGGGCCCGGCGGGCATGTGGGACCTCGGTCGAGGTCGTGCCGGTCCCCGTCGACGACTTGTGGATGCGCGACAGCGGCCCCACCTTCGTGACCGGACCGGGCGGCGCGATCGCCGGCATCGATTTCCACTTCAACGGCTGGGGCGGCAAGCAGGAGCACCGGCGCGACGGCCGCGTCGCGAAGCGGCTCCTTGCCCGCGACCGATCGGCGCGGATCAGCGCGCCGATCACGGCGGAGGGCGGCTCCCTGGAAACTGACGGCGCGGGCACACTGATGGTCACCGAGAGCTCGCTGGTCAACCCCAACCGCAATCCGGGCCGTTCCCGCGCGGACATCGAGGCCGGGCTGAAGGAGCTGCTCGGCGTATCAAAGGTGATCTGGTTCAAGGGGGTGCGGGGCGAGGACATCACGGACTGCCATGTCGACGCGCTGGCCCGTTTCGCCGAGCCCGGAGTCGTCGTGCTGAGCCGCCCACTGGCCGGAACCAAGCCGGACGTGTGGACGCGCGCCTACGACCAGGCGCGTGGCGTGCTGAAGTCGGCAACAGACGCACGCGGCAAGCAACTGGAGATCGTCGAGTTGCCGGAGCCGGACCCGGCCGGACTCGGCGAACGGGGGCCGGACTTTCTGGGCTCGTACGTCAACTACTACGTGATCAACGGCGCGGTGCTCCTCCCGCGCTTCGGCGACCGAGACGCGGACGACCGTGCGGCGTCGATCGTCCGGGAGCTTCACCCCGGCAGAACCGTCGTACAACTGGACATCCACACGCTCGCGGAAGGCGGCGGCGGCATCCACTGCGCCACGCAGCAGCAGCCGGCGGTCTGACCGCTGGGGTGCACGCTGCGGTGCACGCTGCGGTGCACGCGGTCTGAGCCGCCACCGGCCGGCCTCCGTCGCCGAAGAGGAGGCGTACCGCCGGGCGTCGTGCGGCGGTACGCCCCCTGTGGCGTGGGGCCCGGGTCAGCCCCCGCTCGCCTGCTTCGCGCAGTGCTTGATCACCTTCAGGTGCTGTCGGGCGACGATCGCCGCGCAGGGGATGCACAGCGCTCCGGTCGAGCAGGCGACCAGACATGCCGCTGTGACGGCGGCGATGATCCAGTACGAGACCTTGTTGGCACGAAGGCAGTCGGCGAAGCGCTGGAACCAGGAACTCTTGGCGGCGGCGTCGGCCGGGAACGCGTCGGCGGCCGAAGACGCGGAGACGACCTTGTCGAGGCGCAGCGTGCCGTTCGACCACACGGTGACGCGGCCCTGGTTCTCGCCCTGCTCCCGGTACAGCTGCTCGTTCACTTCCGTGGCCCGGCCCGCGGCGTCGTACACAACGGTGATGGCGCTGGGTGCGACAACGCTGCCGGTGTAGCCGATGCTGACGACGTGGCTTCCGTCCTTCTTGGCCCGCCAGACGAGGGCGTCGTCCTTCGACAGCTCGGCGCCCTCGGGGAGGTGTGCGAGGGTCCGGCCCTCGGCGATGTCACCCCGGAGCTTGTCGACCAGGTCGGCCGCTGGGCGCGAGTCGTCCGGGGCGTACAGGGCTTCGAACGAGTCGACAGAGTCGAGGAGCTTCTTCGCCTCGGGCGTGGGCACGGGCTCCGGGGTTGCGGCGTGGGCGCTCTGGCCGATGACGGAGAACGCGGTGACGGCGGCGATGACGCCCAACCATCTGCCCAGGGCGAGAGCGGGGCGGCCGGCGCGTGAGAGTACGAACATGCGGGGACCTCGGTTCTGACAGCGGGACGACCGGGAGCCGACGCATGCAAGGACTGGCGTGACGATGCGTCTGGCATATGACTGGACCATAACCTTTTGTGTTCACCTCGGCGCGCTGGGTGACTGCCGCCGTCGCTTCGGGGATCGCCTACGGTCCCTACCGGCGGACAGGGCGCGCCGCAACGGGTGGCGCCTGGCCCGGCTGCGCCAAGGCTCGCGCGGAAGCGCCAACTACGGGACGGTCATCGGCGTATCACCGCGTCAGCTGGACAGGCACAGCCGGCCGCGCATCGCCCCCGGGCGAGGATGGAATCGGTCTCGCGTGGTCATGTCCAGGCGTGCGTACGAATAAGCGGATGCGGGCTCGTGCGGCGGCCCGTACCGTCAACGCCCGTGGAAGCGCTCAGAGAGAAACAGATCCGGTCGTCCTTCGTGAACTGCACCAAGGGCGAGGCGACGCGCCTGAAACTCCCCCTCGACTTCGCTGAACTCCCCTGGGAGGACCTGGACTTCCTCGGCTGGGTCGACCCGGGCGCGCCGCTGCGTGCGCACCTCGTCCTCACGGGGCCGGACGGGCCGCTCGGGCTCACCCTGCGGGTGCCCGGTGCGATCCGCACCAGCGCGGTGAAGTCCAGCCTCTGCCAGCTCTGCCTCACTGGGCACGCTTCCTCCGGCGTCACGCTTCTCGCAGCGCCGCTGGCAGGCGCCCGGGGCCGTGCGGGCAACACCGTCGGCATCTACGTCTGCGCCGACCTCGCCTGCTCCCTGTACGTACGGGGCAAGCGGCAGCCCAAGCTGCGCAGCGGCCAGTACGAGGAGAGCCTGAGCCTGGAAGAGCGGATCGCCCGCACGCTCGGCAACCTGCACGCCTTCGTGGCGAGGGTGACGCAGGACGCCAGTGCTCCAGCCCGCACTTCGTGATCGCGAGTTGAGTTGCCGCTGGTAGCGGCTGTGGCGGGCCTGCTGCGGTCCGCCGCACAGACCGCTTCGGCGTTCCAGCGGGCCGATCGCAGCAGCCGCTGCAAGGCATCGGACCGCCGGTGGACCGGCGTGTGCGGCCAAGCCCCAGCAGTTCTTCCGCTCCACACTGGACACCCGCAGCAGCTGACAAGATCGCGGGGCCCTGCTGGTCATAGGGCCCTGTCCCCGGCAGATCGCGCGCTTGAAGATTGCCGGACACCGGCAATGCGGCAAGGCCTGCCGCGCGTGCATGCTGGTGCCTGCCGACAGAAAATGGGGGCAGTGGAAACAGACACAGCCCGCAGCATGGCGCGTGCGCGGATGGGAGCGGGCCTGGGGGTGACGGTCCTTCTGCTGCCCTTCGGCGGCTACGGATTGGCACGGACCGGGGCCGTCCCCGAAGGTGCACCGGTCGTGCTCGGCCTGCTGTCCGGGATCGCCGGCTTCTTCCTCCTCACCGCACTGTGCGAGGAGCGAGCCCCGTTCCGACACTCGTCGTCACGTCTGACTGCGGGCACCCTGACCGGCGACCGGTCCGTCGACCTGAACCGGATCGCCACCGTCCGGCTACTGACGACCTTCTCGTACGGCAGGGCGTACCGCACCCTGTTGGTGCGCGACACCCACCGTGTGCGTCTGGGCATCACGACCGCGAGAAGCCGCAGGAAGCTGCGCCGAGCGATCGAGAAGGCGGACGCGAACGCCGCGCGAGGTGTCCCCGGACCCCGGGTGAGCCGTGCGGCCCGGGTGCATCTGGGCATGGCCCCTGGGCGGGGACTCGTTGTCCACACGGTTCTCGCCTTTGTGCTTCTGACGGTGCCCCTGGGCCTGTACGTGACTGTTGTGCTCCGACTCGGCGGGCAGTGAGTATTTGCTCCGCAATGGCTCATGAGCCCCCCCCACAACCCCTACCGGCGACGACTCAACCTTCCTCGTCGAGGAGTGCTGAGGCCAGGCAACAGGACACGCGGCGCCTGATGCGACACAGGGCATGTCACGTTCTTGGGGCGCTGCCTCGTCCAAGGGGCGAACACCCAGACGTCGTTCTCGCGAAGAAGAAGGAGCCTTCTGTGTTCGCCACCTACCTCGTGGTCACCCTCCTCACCTCGGCCGTCAACGGCTTGGTCGCCATCGCCAACTTCGTCGGCCACGAACACCCCAAGAGCCAGGCGGACAAGTTGCGCGTGCCCCGGTCCTGGATGCGCCCGCTGGGCGCACTGTTGGCGGCGGGCGCGGTGGGGCTCCTGGCCGGGTTCGCCGTGCCGGTACTGGGCACGCTCGCCGCCACCGGTCTCGTGCTGTACTTCCTCGGCGCGCTCGGTGTCCACCTGCGGGAGCGTGACTACCAGTTGGGCCCCTGGGCCGTGTTCTTCTGCCTGCCGGTGGCGGCCCTGGCCGTGAACCTGGCGTACCACAACCCCTGGTGAACCGGTGGCGTGATCAGCCCCGACCTTGAGATGGGCCTGCGAGGAAAGCGTGTCCGCAGGACGCGTTACGGCTCATGCCCGGTCAACGGCCCAGCGTCCCACTATTGGCCGAGTGCCGCCCGTTTCTGCGACCGTGTCCGAAGGAATCGAGCCCGGCCTGGGTACTCGTAACGGGGTTGAAAGATCCATCCGCAGGGCGACGCGACGTGCGGGGTTCACAAAGCCCCGTGAACGACGCCGTCTCACGTCCGGACCGAGGAGTCTGCATGACCACGTACGTCATCTCCATTCCAGGCACGTTCCTGCGCGAAGTGAACGACTCCGCGCGAACCGCTCTCGTGAGGCACCTGCGTCCCGCCGACCCCCAGCACACATCGCTGGGCCGGTCGGAGGACCTGGACATTCTCACCGTGAACGAGAACAACACGTTCAGCATCCGCCTGGAGGTGGACGCGGACGACAGTCACAGCGCGGAAGCGCACGCGAAGCAGGTGGCCGCCACCGCCCTGCGCAAGGCGGGCCTCACCGAGGACGAGGCCCCGCTCGGCCCGACAGCCGTAACCGGCATCGACACTTAGGGGGTGCCGTTTGGATCTTGAGCAGAGTGGCTTCGGCGCAGGGAGAGAAGGATCAGCAGCGCGAAGGCAGCGAACGCGGCGCCCGTGCGTGCGTAGTTGAACGCCTCCCAGCGGGCCAGGATCTCGGCGTGATCGGCGGGTGCCGAGGTGGCTGCCCACTGCTTGATGCGGCCGTTGATGGGGACGTTGCCGAGGCGGGTGATCAGGAAGGACGCAACAGCGAGGAGCCCGGCCCCTCCGGCCAGCCGCCGTGAGGCGCCACGTGTCATGGCGGCAAGCGCGAGCGCGCTGAGTGCCGACATGCCCATGGCGCCTTGCATGGTGATGCCGTTCATCTGCATCAACTGGGCATGGAAGGACAACCGCATGTCGAGCGGTACGGCGTTGAACGTGGGGACGAGGTTGGCCGCCCCGTAACCGAATGCGCCGGCGAGGGCGCCGGTGGACAGCAGGGAGAGGCCCAGGACGAGCCGGATACGCATGCGGATCACTTCCCCGTCTCCGGTGCGGTGGGGATGACGGACCGCGTGAGCTGCTTGGCTCGCCGCAGCAGGCCGTCAGGTGTGAACTCCGCGAACATGTGGACGCGCGTGGACACCGGCCCGCCCTTGCGCATCTGGGCGTGGATCGTGAAGCGGGTCGCGATCCGGCCGCCGTCCGCGAACGCCTCGTGCACCTCGAACCGGAACCCTCGCAGGTTCTTGCGTACCGGGCGGAGGTGAGCGAGGAGGCGGTCCCAGCCGAGTGGTACGCCGTCAGCGACTTGAACGACGTCCCGGGTGTAGTACCTGGACATCAGGTCACAGGCGTCTTCCGAGCCATGGACCACGGCGTCGGTGAAGGTCGTGAAGAAGTCGGCGATGAACTGCTTGGGAGGCTTCGTGTGGAGAGGATTCACCGTGCTCCTGCCATGCGTGGGCTGCACCCCGCAGCGATCTCTTACGTGCCTGTAAGATATAGCGAGATATCTATTTCTGACAAGGGTGTAAGAGTTGACTGCATTCAAGGCCCCGGGTGACTCGTCGCCGGCGCGGCCTCGCCGTCGCGCCGACGCCGAGCGCAGCCGGGTCGCGGTGCTGGACGCCGCGGTCCGGCTGCTGGCCGAGCGGCCCGACGCCGGAATGGCCGCCATCGCCGCCGCTGCCGGTGTGACCCGCCAGACCGTGTACGCACACTTCGGCACCCGTGACGCGCTGCTGGACGCTGTCGCCGACCGGATCACGGACCAGGCCATGGCCGCGATGGACGAGGCGGAAGCCAACGGCGGTCCCGCCCTGGACCAGCTGCTGCAGCTCCAGGAGATCGGCTGGCGGCTGTTCGAACGTAACCCGGTGCTCCTCCAGCTCGGAAGCACCCGCGCCGGCACCGCCGCCGACCATGCTCGGCATGAGCCCGTCGCAGCCCGGCTCACCCGGCTGATCGAGAAGGGCCAGGCGTCAGGTGAGTTCGACCCCGCACCACCAGCCACCTGGCTGGTGGCCGCAGTCACCGCTCTCGGCCACGCGGCAGGCGACGAAGTTGGGGCGCACCGCATGTCGGTGGAAGAGGCGGCAACATGGCTACGGACCGCCACGCTCGCCCTCCTGGGGACCAGAGGTAGATGGCCGCAACGTGGCGTGGTCAGTCGTCGATACGGTCCATGAGCTCGCCGAGGTCCACGAACTTGAAGTTGGTGGACTCCCGGTCGTCTTGTCCGTCGGCCGAGGCGTTGTGGCCGTCCTGTACGACGAGAAGGCCGCGCGGATACTTTTTGCCGAGCGGGGCGTTGAGTACCGCCGCGCCGTCGCACTCCTCCGAGCCGTCGAGGGCCTGCGAGGCCGGGGTGACGCGGAAGCCGCCCTCGTACTCGTTGGCGTCCTCGAGCTCACGGTCGTACAAGGCGAAGGTGTTGTCACCCTGGCTCGACGAGAGGATGTACCCGTCGCCGTCGGACTCGGTCAGCAGCGTCAGGCCCTCGACGTCGGCCGAGATCCGGGAGCCGCCGAAGCCGGGGTCGGCGCCTGCTGTGCACTCCTCGGTCTCCTCGTCGTACGCGCCGGGGACGCCGTACTCGCGGACCTTGTCGACGAGTTGGGGAGCGCTCGTCAGGTCGGCACGCAGGCGCCAGATGCCGACGTCCTCCTGGCCGGCGTACAGCATGCCGTTGGCCGGGTCGACGACCATGCCCTCGACCTGCGGGAGTTCGCCCGGCTCGGCGCACGGGGACCACGTGGCGCCGTTCGGAAGGCGGAAGGCGGACGGCAGATCGAGCGTGCGGACCTTGCGGTAGCCGACCTTGCCGCCCACGGTTGCGGTGAGCTCCAACAGGGCGATGCTGGTGCGCTCGCGGCGGCTGACCAGTGCGTAGGAGCGTCCGGTCGCGCGATCGGTCCAGGTGGCCAGACCGTACGCCGTGCGCTGGTCGTTGATCTCGTCCTGCCCGCCGGAGAAGACCGGTGCGGCGGCCGGGTCGGTGATGTCGGTGAGCGGGCCACCGGGGCGGTCGCGGTCGATGCGGTAGATGCGCAGCCGGTCGTTGCCGCGGTCGCTGGTCACGGCGAGTTCGGCGCGCCCGGAGGGCAGGCGAAGACCGGTCACGAGGTCGACATTGTTGAACCGTCCCGGAGCGTCGTCCGGATCGGCCGTCGAGGGGGCTTCGATCGCCTGCACCTGGCGTGCGTCGAGGTTGTACACGCGTAGGCCGCCCTCCTTGGCGGTGGCGATGACCAGGCTGCGGTCGGGGTCGCTCGCGTTGCGCCAGATGGCCGGATCGTCCGCGTCGGCGTTGCCGCCGGACTCGTCGTCGTGGAGCGCCGGAGTCTCGGCCCGGGGAGTGACGGCGGGCAACGGGTCGGCCACCGGCCCACCCGCTTCGGCGGGTGCGGCGAGAGTGAGCGCCGCCAGGGCGGCGCTGAGCGCGAGAGCGGTCGAGCGGAGAGTTCGGTGTCTGCTCACGAAGAGCCCCTCGGTGTCGGGAACATGGCAAGCGCAGCGTGAGCATGGAATGGTCGTCTTGCCCGCAGCACAAGAGAAGAGGGCGTCCAGGGGTGCGGGACGTGAACAGGCCGCCCCGTCGTTCATGGTCCGGCCGGCCGAACGACTGCCTGTCGCCGGGCATCCGGCACCCCGTGGACCGACTTGCGCGTTTCTGAGCCGTGTCCGAGTCGCAGGCTGCTGCTGGGTACGCCGAGGGAACACTCCGTCAGCCGTGACCGGTGTCGATGACGCAGAAGCGGTTGCCGTCCGGATCGGCGAGTACGACGAAGTCGGCGTCGTCCGGGTACAGGTCCCAGTCGACGCGCTGAGCGCCAAGGGACACCAGTCGATCGACCTCGGCGGCCTGGTCGGCCGAGTCCCCGGCGTACAGGTCCAGATGAATGCGCGGATGCTCCTGGGCCGGCGTCTCGCTGACGCCGAGTGACAGCTGGAACCCGGTCTCTTCCCCCGCTGGTACGAGCACAACCCAGTCGTCTTCCGTCTCCTCGCGCGGGAGGTATCCCAGGGCCTCCGTCCAGAACGCGGCCGCGCGCGGCACATCCGAGACACCCAGTACGACGGATCCAATTCTCAGCATGCGTCGAGTGTGGCGGACGGAGGCGATGGCGACTGTCCGAACGGATTCCCCTGCGACCCATTGGTCTATACCTTGACTCGATCATGACATCGCGCTTGAGTGTGGGGACGCAGCCCCCCACCGGCCGTACTGGAGCCCAACTCGACGCTTCAGTAGGGCCGTTGCGCCCAATAGGAGTGATCGAGTGCTGAGAACCCGCCTCTTGGCCCTGCTGACGGCGATCCTCGTCGCCACAGGCCTCGCCGCGGCGCTGACGCCCTCAGCGTCCGCAGCATCCGCCGCGACCGTTTGCGACACCGCGCCGAACTGGCAGCAGGGCGTCCGGTACACGACTGGCAACGTTGTCAGATACAACGGCGCGTTTTACATGGCCGAGCACGACAACCCCGGCTACGACCCGACCGTCAGTACCTGGTACTGGAACCCGTACACCTGTGGCGGCGGCGGTGGCGGCAACCCGTCCCCGTCCGGCTTCGTGGTCAGCGAGTCGCAGTTCAACCAGATGTTCCCGAACCGGAATTCCTTCTACTCCTACAGCGGCCTCACCGCAGCCCTGAGTGCCTACCCGGGCTTCGCCAACACCGGCAGCGACACGGTGAAGAAACAGGAGGCCGCGGCCTTCCTCGCCAACGTCAGCCACGAGACCGGCGGACTGGTCCACGTCGTCGAGCAGAACCAGGCCAACTACCCCCACTACTGCGACTGGAGCCGGCCGTACGGCTGCCCAGCCGGTCAAGCCGCGTACTACGGGCGCGGACCTATCCAGCTCAGCTGGAACTTCAACTACAAGGCGGCAGGTGACGCTCTCGGCATCGACCTGCTCAACAACCCGTGGCGTGTCCAGAACGAAGCCGCCGTGGCCTGGAAGACCGGCCTTTGGTACTGGAACACCCAGAGCGGCCCCGGCACGATGACCGGGCACAACGCCATGGTCAACCAGGCCGGCTTCGGCCACACCATCCGCTCGATCAACGGCTCGCTCGAGTGCGACGGCAAGAACCCGGCGCAGGTCCAGAGCCGTGTGAGCAAGTACCAGCAGTTCGCCCAGATCCTGGGTGTACCCACCGGCTCGAACCTCTACTGCTGAGACCGGACCGCCCCTGAACGGGCCGCGGACCGGGGAGACATCGTCCTCCGGTCCGCGGCCGCACCATGCGCGCGCCTCCAGGCTGCGGGCACGGCGGGGCGGGGCAGTACTCTCACTCCCGGCCGGGGTTGGTCGTCCAGAAGCCGCGCAGTGCCGTGACAAGTTCTTCGGGAGCTTCTTCGGCGATGTGGTGGCCGGAGTCGATGGGGCCGCCGTCGAGCCGGTTGTCCGCCCAGTCACGCCATACTCCGAGGACATCGCCGTAGAGGTCGGGCATGTCGTCGCGCGTGGCCCAGAGGACCTGGAGCGGGCAGGTGACGCGCCGACCGGTCCGGCGGTCGGCGTCGTCGTGGTCCCGGTCCACGCCCAGGCCGGCACGGTAGTCCTCGCACATGGCGTGCACAGTGGCCGGGTCGTGGATGGCGAGATGGTAGTCCTGGTAGGCCTCGGCGCCCATCTGCTCCGGGGTCGCCCCGTACCAGGCGTCAGGGTCCGCGTTGATGACTCGCTCGGCGGGTTTGTCGCTCTGTCCGAGGAAGAACCAGTGCCACCAGCTCTCGGCGAAGCGGGCGTCGCAGCGGCTCAGAGCCTCGCCGATCGGGACGGCGTCCAGCACCGTCAGGCTGCGAACCGCCTCTGGGTGGTCCAGCGCGAGGCGGGTGGCCACGTAGGCGCCGCGGTCATGGCCGACCACGGCGAAGCGTTCGTGCCCCAGGCCGCGCATCAGTGCAAGGCAGTCGCCGGCCATGGCGCGCTTGGAGTACGGGCGGTGCTCCACGTCGGTGGCCGGCTTGGAGGACCGGCCGTAACCCCGCAGGTCCGGGCAGACCACGGAGTACCCGGCGGCGGCCAGCAGCGGGGCGGCCCTGTGCCAGGTTGCGTGTGTGCGCGGATGGCCGTGCAGGAGCAGAACCGCCGGCCCGACGCCACCGTGACGCACCCGCAGCCGCGCACCGTCTCCTTCGCGCATGGCCAGTGTGAACCCCTCGAACATGACGTCTCCCTAGTGCCCGCCGACATTGCGGAACGTCTGCCCGAGGTCTCAGCAGCCATGCGAACACCGACCGCGCTTGTCCGAAGCGACTACGGCGCGGTGCTCTGTGTGGTGATCAGATCGATCAGGGCGGGCAAGCCCTGGGCCAGCGCGCGGCGCTGCCGGTCCGCGGGGGAGCCCTGCTGCAGGAGGCGATGGACCAGGGACCCCACCTCCCGCATGTCTCCGGCTTCCTCCAGCGCGGGCGTGATGTGCTCCATCAACTGATGGAGTACGTCCCCTGCGCTGCGGCGCTCACCCGCGGGGGAGACGAGCGAACCGCTGATGCCGTACCGCGCGGCATGCCAGTTCGCACCGTGCAGCAGCTCCTGCGGACAGCTGGGCGTCGCCGTCCCCATCTTCTCGTCGCGGATGGCTGTGGCGATCAGGGCGCGGACGATGCCCGCGAACATGACGGCGTCGTCAGCCCGGAGCTGAACGTCCATGCACCGTACCTCGACGGTCGGGTACCGCTCGGAGAGACGGGCCTGCCAGTAGAGCTGACCCGTGTCGGTGATGATGCCGGCGGCGAGCAGATCCTGGACCCGGTGATCGTGGTCGGCCAGGTCGGCGAAATGCGGAGGCGGCCCGCTGACGGGCCAACGTCCGAAGATCATGGTGCGCCAGCTGGCGAAGCCGGTGTCGTGGCCGTCCCACAGCGGTGAATTCGCCGACATGGCCACCAGCGCCGGCAGCCAGACCCTGATCCGGTTGAGAACCGCGACGCCCACCTGCGGATCGGGTACTTCCGCGTGTACGTGCATCCCATTGATCAGCTGCTCCGCCACCAGCTGCGGGGCCTGCGACTGCATGGCGAGGTAGCGCCGGTTGTGGCTGACCGGGACCGGCGCCGCCTCTCTGAACGGAGCTGTGGCGCAGGCGGCGAGCCGGCACCCGAGCTCTTCGGCCGCGGCACCGACCGCGTGGCGCAGCCGCAGCAGATGGCCGCCGACCTCGTCGAGATCCGTGCACACCGGGGTGGCGACCTCCACCTGGGCCTGCAGAAGCTCGGACTGCACCTCCTGGCGTTCCACGACAGGGGTCAGACCGGACGAACCGCGCACCTCGTCGGCCAGTGGCACCGGCATGCCGGTGTCCGGATCGAGCAGCAGGTACTCCTCCTCGACTCCCACAGTGATCATGTCCGGTGACTACCCCCAACCAACCCTGACGAACCAGGAGCAACACCTCAGCAGCACTCGCCGGACCCGAACGCGCCCGTGACCGTCCGCACACGCCCCACCGACCGGCCAGTACCGGGGTGGTGTGCGGGCCAGGCAGAGCGGCGCGAGCCCGCGGTCCCGCACATCCAAAACCACGTGCAGGTGCGCGGCGCCGACGGACATGATGACGGCATGAGCAATCACGCGTTTCCCATAAAGGCCCTGGTCGTTGTGGACGTTCAATCGGCCTTCGTCTCAGGTGACGGGGCAGTACCCGGGGCGGCCAAGCTCCTGGACCGTACGACGGACCTGATCGCACGGGCACGAAGGAGCGGGGCGCTCGTCGTCCACCTTCAGAACGACGGGCCGGCCGGGTCGGACGACGAGCCCCACACGCCCGGCTGGGAACTCCACCACCCCATCGAGGCCGGCCCCATGGAGGTCGTGATCCGTAAGACCGAGGACGACGGCTTCGAAGGGACTTCGCTGGGAAGCCTGTTGACCGCCTCGGCGGTACAGGGCCTCGCCCTCTGCGGCATGATGTCTGAGATGTGCGTCCAGGCGACGGCACGCACGGCCCTGGAGCGGGGGTACCGGGTCGTCCTGCCGCACGACGCCCACGTGACGCACGACATCCCGGCGGCACCCGGAATCAGCGACGGGGTCCCGGCCGCGACGGTCTCACGGGTCGCGGAATGGGCCCTGGGCAAGGAGCTCGAGGTCATCGCTCACGCCACAGACGTCACGTTCACGGCCCTGTCGTCGCGGTCCTACTGAAACAAGCTCACACGCGGCGCCGACCGCTCGGCGTTCGGCGGGCTTGCGAGAATGAACGATTCCTCGGGTGCGAGGCCCGGCAAATCGCCGCTGCGCGGCCCGCGAGAGGCGTTGTCCGACTGGAAATTCTATTTACCCCAAAGAGTGGCTCGAATTCAGATTTTCGGCGGTGGCCCACAAGAATACGAATCTCTTCCCACCGCTGGAGGTGCCGTTGTCTCGCCCCGCCTCGTCCCCGTCGACCATGATGACGCTCGGCTGTGCGTTGTTCGCCACCCGGTGGCTCCAAGCTCCGCTGTATTTCGGCCTGGTGGCTGCGCAGGGCGTCTACGTCTATAAGTTCTTCAACGAGTTGTGGCATCTCGTAGACCACGTCATCAGCGGCCGGGCGGACGAGACCCACGTCATGCTCGCCGTCCTCAAGCTGGTCGATGTGGTGATGATCGCCAATCTGCTGATCATGGTGATCGTCGGGGGGTACGAGACCTTCGTCTCCCGGATCGGGCTCCAGGGCCACCGTGACCAGCCGGAATGGCTCTCGCATGTCAACTCCAACGTGCTGAAGGTGAAGCTGGCCACCGCCATCGTCGGGATCTCGTCGGTGCACCTGCTGCAGATGTTCGTGGATGTGCACCACACGCCCCAGCACGACCTGCTCTGGGGGACGGTGATCCACATGGCGTTCATCGCCTCGGCGGCGATCCTCGCGTACATGTCCGGCCCCATGGCCTCGCACGAGAGCAAGGGCCACTCCGCACACGGGCCGCAGTCGGTGGTCCTGCCGCGGCAGCGGGACAGTGGGGACGAGGAACCGGGCTCCGCGGCGGAGGAGCGGATCGAGGCGGCCGGGTTCCCCGCGCGCAAGGTCCTGGAGATGTTCGACGACAGCCACCTGCGGTCGCCGGACCCGCAGACACTTTCCCGGTTGGGCAAGGCAGACTTTGTCGGCCGCAAGGGCAATGTGGTGTTCCTCGGCGCTCCGGGGACCGGCAAGACGCACCTGGCCGTCGCGTTGGGCGTACGGGCGTGCCAGGCCGGCCACCGGGTGCTGTTCGCCACGGCGGCCGAGTGGGCGGCCCTCCTCGGCGACGCGAAGGCCGAGGGCCGGCTGACCAAGGAGTTGGCGCGGTTGGACGACTTTCCGGTGCTGATCGTGGACGAGCTCGGCTACGTACCCCTGGAGGGGGAGGCGCCCCGCCTCCTCTTCCAACTCATCTCACACCGTTACGAGCGGGCCTCGCTGATCGTCACCAGCGACCGGCCGTTCGGCCGCTGGGAGGAGGCGTTCGGCGACGCCGGGGTCGCGGCGGCGGCGGTCGACCGCCTCGCCCATCACGCCGAGGTCGTCACCCTCGACGCCGACAGCTACCGGACGCGGGGACTCGAGACCGCCGCCGTCGCGGGGCGGGGAGGGCTCACGTTCTGACGCGCGGGAGCGGGGACGTGACAGCGGGTGTGCCGGCGGGTGCGTTGCCCTCGGCGTCTCGTGCCAAATGGCGTGCCCAGTGGCAAGCGTGCTGCCGCCCCGGTCAGGCGGGGTGACCGGGCGTCAGATCGGCGACGTCGGTGAAGCCGAGCAGCCGAGGACGGCCGGGCACGGGCGGGGATTCGGCCACCGGCGCCAGGAGGAAACCCACGTGGTCTCCCCCTTCGAAGCACTCCAGTACACGTCCGACGAACCAGGCGCAGGCTCCGTCCAGCACAGGGGTCCCGCCATCCTGTGGCTGCCAGGCAATGCCCTTGAACTTGTCGACGCTGTCGCCGGTCGCGCTGCCGAACAACTCGGCCAGCGCCTTGTCGTCACGGCGCAGCAGGTGCACACCCAGATGGGACGCATGTCGCGCCACGCGGTACGTGTGATTGGCCGTGGACAGCCACACCACGAACCGGGGCGGGTTGATCGAGCACTGGGAGGCGAAACCCACGAGGCATCCCGCCCGCTCGTCTGCCGCCGCGGTCGTCACCAGGTACATCGGATAGTCGAGCAGGTCGGTGAACGTGTCGAGCTCCACGAGGAGACCGTACCGCGCGCTGTGTCCGAGTCGGGCGAACGATGCGCACACGGCGTTGCAGACCGGCAGCGGGGGCCGGCCACCGGGCCCGCAGGACGAAGTCGTTCAGGCGCTGGTAGACCTCGCCGCTGTCGCGTGTGCGCACGGCGTTGTAGAAGTCGAGGGCGAACCGCGGCAGGAAGTTGAAGACGGCGGCGTGTCCCGTGAGGCCCTCCTGCGAAGCCCCGGTCAGGCATGGGGGCAGGAGGAGGATGCCGTCGGCCGCCTCGTCGAATGAGAAGTCGTCGCGGAAGTGAGTGACGACTCCTCACGCAGGGATGCTCGGCACCATGTCGATGGCGTGCTCCCTGAAGCTAGGATCGCGAAACGATTCCCGTCCAACACGAAAAGCGCATCTACCGATAAGGAAAGGGCATCGTTGTTGACGCCGGTGCAGCCGCTGCTCATCGCAGCACTGCTCGTCGCGGCCGCCGGCACCGGCCATCGCGCACGTCAACTCGCTGGGCAGCCTCGGCGGATTCGTCGCTCCGTACGGCTTCGGGGCCGTCAAGGAGTCCACCGGGCAGGTCACTTACGGCCTGCACGCCCTGGCCCTGTCTTCAGTGGCCGGCGCAGCACCGGTCCTCCTGATCCGCCGTTACCGCGCCCTGGCGGTCCCGGAACCCGGTGCCGCCGACGTATCCGGGGCAGCGCCCGCCCCTCGTCCGGTGACCTGACGGCCCTTCGCCTCCCTCCCCACCGACTCGACCCGAGGACTTCCCATGAGCGCCGCACTCCTCAGCATCTCCCAGCCGGTCGTCACGTCCATACGCGTCATACCCGTCGCCGGCCAGGACAGCATGCTGCTGAACCTCAGCGGCGCCCACGCCCCCTACTTCACCCGCAATCTCGTCGTCCTGACCGACTCCGAAGGGCGCACCGGAGTCGGTGAAGTCCCAGGAGGCGAGCACATCCGGTCCACGCTGCAGGAGGCTCAGGACCTGGTGGTGGGGCAACCGGTCGGCGATTACCACGCGGTTCTCCGAGCGGTACGCGCGCGCTTCGGAGACCGGGACACCGGCGGGCGCGGCCCGCAGACCTTCGATCTGCGGGTGACGGTGCATGCCGTCACGGCGCTGGAGGCCGCTCTGCTGGACCTCCTCGGCCAGCATCTCGGCGTACCCCTGAGCGCCCTGCTGGGCGAAGGGCAGCAACGCGAACGTGTCCCCGTGCTCGGATACCTCTTCTACATCGGTGACCGCGCGCACACCGACCTGCCCTACCGGGGCGAGCCGGACGCCCAGGACGACTGGCTGAGGCTGCGGAACGAAGAGGCGCTCACCCCGGAGGCCATCGTGAAACTCGCCGAGGCCGCGCAGCGGCGCTACGGCTTCCAGGACTTCAAGCTCAAGGGCGGCGTCCTGCCGGGCAGGCAGGAAGCCGAGACCGTACGAGCCCTTGCCGAGCGATTCCCCCGGGCCCGTATCACTTTGGACCCCAACGGCGCCTGGCCGGTGAAGGAAGCCATCGCCCTCGGCCGCGAGCTGACCGATGTCCTCGCGTACGCCGAAGACCCGTGCGGTCCCGAAGGCGGCTATTCCGGCCGGGAAACCATGGCCGAGTTCCGCCGTGCGACCGGTCTGCGGACGGCCACCAACATGATCGCCACCGACTGGCGACAGCTCGGCCATGCCATTCGCAGCGACGCGGTCGACATTCCGCTGGCCGACCCGCACTTCTGGACTCTGCACGGCTCGGTGCGGGTCGCCCAGATCTGCGAATCGTGGGGGCTGACCTGGGGTTCGCACTCCAACAGCCACTTCGATGTATCTCTGGCCATGTTCACTCACGTCGCCGCGGCAGCGCCCGGTGACATCACCGCTATAGACACCCACTGGATCTGGCAGGACGGCCGGCGCCTGACCACCGAGCCATTCGAGATCAAAGACGGCATGCTCGACGTGCCCACCCGGCCAGGCCTGGGGGTCGACCTCGACATGGAGCAGGTGGACGCGGCCCACGAGCTCTGTCGCAGCCTCGGGCTGGGGGCCCGGGACGATGCGACAGCCATGCGCTACCTGGTGCCCGGCTGGGAGTTCGACAGCAAACGGCCTGCGCTGGCGCGTGACGGTTCGGCCGCCTCCGGCCGGGCGGACTTCCGGGGTTAGTTCCGAGGCACCAGCTCCAGGGCCAGGCCCTCGTCGTCTCGTACGATCTCCATCACCGCGACCACCGCGCTGCGGTTGACCGGCCCCAGGACACGCGGAAACAGAGTGCCCGGCACCTGGGCCATGGGCGAGCCCGGCCCTGGAGCCACCCATTTCACCTGGGCATCGAGTTTGCTCTCGTCAATGATCAGGGCGACGAGCGGACCGGCGACCCGGTGGTGGAAGCGGGTGGTGGCTGCCAAGATCGTTTCCTCGGTGGGGGAGCAGTGCACGGACCCGTCCTTCACCAAAGAAGCAGGCGCATAGGGCCGGTCAGGGTCGGCAAGCCAGTCATCGAGAGCGACTACGTGATAGAGCATGGGCCAGTTATAGCGGGCTGATGCCTCATAGCGAGTCCGCCGTCAGGGGCGCGTCGCCGGACTGAGCAGCAGAGCTGGCAGCGGCTCCTCCACGGTGGGAGGCTGGCAGGAGAGGCCGATTGGGTGAGGAGCAGGGCCCGTGGGCGCAACCACTGCAGCCGCACATCTGGACGGCACAGCCTTCCAGGAGCTGGAGCGTTCCTTCTCCGGCAGGCTGGTCCGGCCCGGTGACCCTGCCTACGACGCGGCCCGGACGATCTGGAACGGGTCGATCAGCAAGTTTCCCGCACTCATCGCGTACTGCACCGGTGTCGCCGACGTCGTGGCGGCGCTCCGATGCGCCACGAACAGTGGTCTGCCGGTCGCTGTGCGCAGCGGCGGCCACAGTTTCCCGGGACAGTCGCTGTGCGAGGACGGACTTGTCATCGACCTGTCGGTGATGAAGGGCATACGCGTCGATCCGGAGAACCGCACGGTCAGGGCCCAGGCCGGGGTGCTGCTCGGGGCACTGGACCGCGAGACGCAGCACTTCGCAATGGCTGTGCCCTCGGGGATCGTGACGCACACCGGCGTCGCCGGGCTGACGCTCGGAGGCGGTATCGGCTGGCTGATGCGGAAGTACGGGCTCACGGTCGACCAACTGCTGTCGGTCGACATGGTCACCGCGGACGGCACGTTCCTCACGGTGAGTGAGACCCGCGAACCGGAACTGTTCTGGGCCGTGCGCGGCGCGGGAAGCAATTTCGGCGTGGTCACGGAGTTCGAGTTCCGGCTCAACCCGGTGGGTCCCACGGTGGTGGCCGGGCCGATCCTGTGGCCCATGGAGGAGGCGCCGAACGTCCTGCGCTTCTACCGGGACTGGATCGCCGACGTGCCCGACGAGCTGACGACCATCGTCGTCCACCGCAAGGCTCCGCCGCTTCCGGCTGTCCCCGCGGCGCTGCACGGCAGGCCCGTAGTGGCAGTGATCAGCTGTTACGCCGGCGACGTCGAGGCCGGTCAGGAGGTACTGCGGCCGCTGCGGGCGTTCGGGACGCCGCTGCTGGACCTGTGCGCGCCCAAGCCCTTCGTACAGCATCAGGCCATGTTCGACCCGTCGTTCCGTCCCGGGTGGTGGTACTACTTCCGGGCCTGCGACGTCGACCGGCTCGGCGACGAGGTCATCGACATCACCGCCGAGCACGCTTCGTGGATCGCCTCTCCGCTCTCGACCTGCGGGATCTTCCACCTCGGCGGTGCTGTCGCACGCGTCGGCGAGGACGAGACAGCCTTCAGCGGCCGAGGCACCGGCCACACGTTCAACATCAACGGCAACTGCGAAAACGCCAACGGCTTCGCCGAGGAGCGCCAGTGGGCACGCGACTCCTGGTCCGCGCTGGAGCCCTACCACGCAGGCGTCTACGTGAACTTCCTCATGGACGAGGGCGCGGAGCGCGTACGGCAGGCGTACGGGGAGAGCAAGCTCCGCCGACTGCGCAGGCTCAAGCAGCACTACGACGCGGCCAATGTCTTCCGCTCCAACCAGAACATTGCTCCGGACGGCTGACGGACGCCGAAGTGCCGTCGTTGCCGCCGGCCTTCGCCGCCCTGCGGACCGTCTCCCAACAACTAACAATCCGTCGGCGTATGCCCGGCGGCTGTACATCCGCCGCCGGCACTCACCGATTCGGCAAGGGTGCTGCGGACACGCAGAGCCCGGTCCAGGCCGGAGATCCGCAACACCGTCCACGTCAGAGGATGCCGCGCGACCACAGACACGGCCACGCCGTACGCCAGCGCGGTTCGCTGCACGCGCAGCAGTACATCAAGGGCGGCGGAAGTGACACCGGCCGTACGGATGTCGATGACCACGGTCCGTTCGCGCCCCGTGCGTACTGTCCGGCTCAGCTCGCGTGCGACAACGGAGGCATTGTCGATATCGATGAAGTCGGTCAGGGCGATCACCAAACACCGATCGGTGAGACGGTAGGGCGCGAAGAGCATGAGATTCCTTGCGAGCAGACCAACTGAACGGCCGCTTCCTGACCACGAACCGCCGGGTACCCCGAAGGCAGGCAGTAAACACGTGTAGCGTCGCCGTCCGGCCGCGTGATCCGCCGACGCATTCGCTGAGCGCGGACGCGTGGTGTGAGTACCCGGCGTGTGACGGGGAAGGCGCGATCTACTGTGAAAAGGCAGCGTGGGGGAGGAGAGGAAGGAGGAGGGTGCGATGGGCTTCGGTCCGCTCAGTGAAGACAGCATTTCCCCGCGCCTCAGAAATCTGACCGCCCACTTCCCCGGTGACGTCAGCGACGTAACGGGCGCACGCCTGACGACAGAGCATTTCCTGGACGACCTCACCCTCCATGTCCCGCCTGAGGCCTTTGAAAGCCGGGACGACATTTTGTTGACGGTCACGGAACTGGCGGCCAACGCGGTCCAGTACGCCCCCGGCCCCTTCGTGCTGTGCGTACGCCAAACGTACGACGGTATGCATGTAAGCGTCCGCGACACCAACCCCACCCCGCCTGCGCCCCGGCCTTTTGATCCGGCCCGAAGCACCGGGGGGATCGGCTGGCACCTCATCCAGGCACTCTCCCGGCAGGTCAGCGTCGTGCATGATCCCGGCGGAAAGGAAATCCACGTGTTTCTTCCTTGGTGAAACCGGGGCATTCCGGTTCTCGTGGCGCAGTGTACGTCGGCAAATGACCCGGCCGGAATGGACGTCAGTAAGGGCCGGAAAAGAAAGGTGAACGACATGACCACCCCTTCGAGCACACCGCACGACAAGGCCTCCCTCATCGGAGTACGGACGCACGCCGACATCGACCTCGCGCTCAAAGAGCACGCAGACAGGGACGGGTCTACGCAGTTTTCCTCGGGCGCGGCCGCCGCCTACGAATGGGCCATGGGCCGTACGGTCCGCTCACCGGTCACCGGCACGGACGACGCGCACGACGTTCCTGAGCTGTCGCTGCTGACCGCCGAAGTCGACGCGTCAGTGATCCAGTTGGAAGACCCGACCCTGCCGGACGAAGCCCGCGACTACATCCGCGGAGTACACGACGCTCTGGCCTGGATCTGCGGATACAGCGACCAGTACGCCCAGTAAGAAACCCCGGACGGTGCCAGGCGGAGCGAGGGCGCGGCAGTACTCGGACGGTGCGGCCCGCAGCAGTCGACGGGGCCTGTCCTCGGCGCACTGTGCTTTCGAGCGGCCAGGCTCCCACTGCGCCGACACCGGCGGCGGCCGGCGCTGTGGGATGGTGGTCGCGTGACTTTGGAGGACCTCGTCCGGCTGCGCCGGGCCCGTGACCTGATGGACCGCGAATACGCGAAGCCGCTCGACGTTCCGGCGCTGGCACGCGTCGCCCTCATGTCGGCGGGCCATTTCTCCCGTAGCTTTCGCGCCGCCTTCGGGGAGACGCCGTACAGCTACCTGATGACGCGCCGGATCGAGCGGGCCAAGGCGCTGCTGCGGCGGGGTGACCTGACGGTGACGGAGGTCTGCTTCGCAGTCGGCTGCACGTCGCTGGGGTCGTTCAGCTCGCGGTTCACCGAGTTGGTCGGCGAGAGCCCGAGCTCATACCGGGCCCGCAGCCATGACGAGGGCGCGGCCATCCCGGCCTGCATCGCCAAGATCCACACGCGACCGGTCAGGAATGGAGAAGCGAACCCGGCCCCCGGCCCGTAGCGTGAAACGCATGGACATCAAGCTTTCACAGTGTTTCATCGCCGTCGACGACCACGACAAGGCGCTCGCCTTCTACCAGGACGTTCTCGGCCTGGAGGTGCGCAACGACGTCGGGTTCGAGGGGATGCGCTGGGTGACCGTCGGGTCGCCCTCGCAGCCGGACGTGAACATCGTCCTGGAACCGCCGCTGGCGGACCCGAACGCCTCGCCGGCCGACAAGCAGGTCATGGCGGAGCTCATGGCGAAGGGCCTGCTGCGCGGCGTCATCTTTTCGACCGACGACTGCGACGCGACCTTCGAGCGCATCAGCACGGCGGGCGGCGAGGTGCTGCAGGAGCCGACCGACCAGCCCTACGGCGTCCGCGACTGCGCGTTCCGCGACCCCTCCGGCAACATGCTGCGCTTCAACCAGCCTCGAAGGCAGTGAGCTGCGGTCCCGCGAACCAGCGGCCCGGGCGGTCGGCCGGGCCGTGGAGGTCGACCGCGGCCCAGGCGTAGAAGTGCTCGCCCTGGGAGCCTGGGCCGCTCGTACGCGGCGTCGGCTGTGATGTCCACAGTGGGGCGCCGAACGGCGTGCTTTCGAGTGACTGCCTGCGGCCATCATGGGCACTCAAATAAGTTTGGCCACCGTGACTACTGGTGATCGGGCGGGGCAGACGCCCAAGCATGAACGGGGACCAAGAGCTTGTCAGCGAGGATTCGGGAGCCGAGCGGACCGCCGGTGACCAGGCCGTTGAAGGCGTAACGGACGCTGTGTCCGCCGCCGTTGCTTCGGTGCGTCGGCAGCTGGCCCGGGTCCATGCGGGGTTGCCGCCCCTCGAAGAGGATCCAACTGCGACTTGGGAAACTCCCTGACCGACCTCGGCTCCGAAGCCTCGGACTGGCGGACAGGCGTTCTTCCTGGCCTCAGGCGAGCGGTTCGCGCGGCTACCTGGTCTCCACCGCTGCGGCGGAGAACTCGACGGCGACGTCGTACAGACCGGGACTTGACGTGACCGGCGTCTGTGGGTTGTCACGCGCGGCTTGGGTGCGCTGTCGGAACTCGGTGTCCGCAGTGGCGGCCTCCCACGCCTCCTGGCTTTCCCAGTGGGCCACGTTGACGAGCCAGCACTTGGAGGAGCTCGCCGCGCAGTTGAGCTCAACACAAGCCGTGGCGGTCTTCGCAGAACTCCGCGTCGACGGGACGGGCGGACGGACACGTGGTGGCCGGGCGTGGCTCGGGGCGGGTTTTTGTCAGCTGCCATGCCGCTGAGGAGACCCGGCGGGCCGGCGTGCATCTGCT
The DNA here is from genome assembly GCF_056836825.1 of Streptomyces sp. TRD_SC_5. Taxonomy (NCBI): domain Bacteria; kingdom Bacillati; phylum Actinomycetota; class Actinomycetes; order Kitasatosporales; family Streptomycetaceae; genus Streptomyces; species Streptomyces sp. TRD_SC_5. The sequence continues at coordinate 6,967,836 of NZ_JBWZZS010000001.1, forward strand.
GCGGGTCGACCGCTGGGCGGGCGGCGGGGGCGAACTGGTCGCGTTCTACGAGCGCAACGGGTTTACCCCCACCGACCGTTTCCTGTCCGATGCCTGGCCGGGACAGGTGCTGGCGCGGCGGATCGGCTGACGGCGCGGGCAGTGCGGCCGACGACGGGCTCGTGGTGCTGGTGGCCTTCGAGGGGGCGTCGAGACCACGGCTGATCTCGTCGTACGCATCCTGGTAGCTCGTCGACGTTCGGTGGCACGAAGCGCTTCTTCCCCAGCGACGGCGTTGACGTAGCGCGTACTGCGGTGCGCGGCCCGCCCGGGCGACGTGCGTAGAACTCCCGGGCGGGGCGCAGGGCGTCCGCGGCGCCGTGCAGCACATCGCGCCCGCCGCCGCGTCGCAGGCGGACAGCTTCACAGGGCCCCGCACGTGGTGTCCTTACAGGTGAGTGACGATGGCCGGCATGAGGTCCTGGAAGGTCCGTCCGTCCGCGGGGCTGCCGATGGCAGCCATCTGCCAGCCGGTGCCGCTCCGCTGCACCTTGGCCATGACCTGCGCGGTGTGGCGGCCGCCTCCCGTGAGCGTGTAGCGGGCGAGTTCCTGGCCGGTGATTTCGTCGAGGAGGCGGCAGAAGGCGTTGTCGACTTCCTCGAAGGTCTGGCCGGTGAAAGAGTTCACCGTGAAGACGATCTGGTCGACGTGTACGGGCACGCGCTGCAGGTCCACGATGACCGACTCGTCGTCGCCGCCCTGGCCGGCGCCGCCGACGCGGTTGTCACCGGTATGACGGACGGAGCCGTCGTCGCTGACGAGGTGCTGGAAGAAGACGACGTCCACCGGCTTCTTGTCGGCGAAGAGCACCGCCGAGGCGTCCAGGTCGATCTCCCGGGCGGTGAGCTTGGCGAGGAATCCCTTGCGTTGGGCGGCTTTCCAGCCCAGTCCCATCCGTACGACGGTGAGCGCGCCGCCGTCGGACTTGCTCAGGCTGATCTGCTGGCCCTTGGAAAGGTTCACGGACATGTGTGCCTCTTCGTGTGGTTGCGGTGCCGGTTGTGCGGGTTGGAGGACGCGCTGAGTGACTGGCTGAGTTCAGGCGCCTTGTTGTTTCTCGGAAGTACCTTGCGCCTTCATCACCTTGCCCTCGCTCTTGAGGATGCATGCCGCCTTGCCCGCGTTGCGGGCCAGTTCGGGGGCTCAGGTCGTAGCGGGCGCGCTCGGTGCCGCCGTCCTGGTTGACCACGCGGATGAAGGCGTTGCGGACCTGGCCGCCCCAAGCCCACCAGTACGGCGGACAGACCCGGCGGCTCCTTGCTCAGCGAGACATTGCCGCCCTTGGCGAGGCTCACACCCATGTCGCTTCCCTTCCCCAGACCTCAAGACCCCAAGACCTGGGCCCGAGAACGGGAACACCGCTTCGGACCCTCGTATGACAGCACAGAACCTGAAATCTACAGCAATGTAGAAACGGGTAGGGAATGTGAACCGGTCATGTCGGCGGGCGCGTTCCGGTCGGCCGGCTCGTCGCCGGGGCGGGCATTGGCTGACCAGTACGATGCCTCCTCGACGCTCGTACGGTTCGCAGCGGCAGAACGCAAAGGAGGCCGCGCCATGGTTGACGGTACGGAGGAGGCGAGCCCACGTGGGCGCGGTCGCAGACGCCAGGGCGAACTCGAGAGGCAGGTGCTGTCGGTGCTCGGCTCCGCGCCCGGGCCGGTGACCGCCGCGTGGGTACAGGAACAACTCGAAGGCGACCTGGCCTACACCACCGTCATCACGATCCTGACCAGGCTGTACGCGAAGAGGGCAGTCACCCGCACCAGGGCGGGCCGGTCCTTCGAGTGGACGCCGGTCGCGGACGCGGCCGGCCTCGTGGCCATGCGCATGCGCAAGCTGCTCGACAACCAGGACGACCGCGACGCGGTGCTGTCCAGTTTCGTGTCGTCCCTGTCCGCGCACGACGAACAGTTCCTGCGCTCCCTCCTCAACGAAGCCGACGATCCGGAGCATTGACCGATGGGCGTCTTCGTCTTCCTGCCCCTGATCCTGCCGCTGACGGCACTGCCGATCGCGCGGCTGGCCGAACAGCACCTGCACCCGCGCAACGCGGCGCTCCTGCTGACCTGGGTGGGGGCGATCCTCGCCGCGTGCAGCACGCTGTGCCTCGGGCTCCTGGTCGTCGTCGGTACGGCGCAGCTGCCTGGCAACCCGCTGCCGGACAGCTGGTCCGATCCCGAGGTGCGGGAGGCCGTTCCGTACGACGAGGTGGCCGGCAAGGCGTCCATCGGCGTCCTCGCCCTCGTGGTCGCGGCGTGCGCGGTCACGGTCCGGCGGCACTACGGATTCCGCGTCCGTGCCCACCGCACGCTGGCCGCGCTTCCCGACGCCTCGGAGGTCGCCGTACTCACGGATGACGTGCCGTACGCGTACGCGCTGCCGGGCTCTCCCGGCCGGATCCTGGTCTCCACCGGCATGCTGTCCGGCCTGCACGAGGCGGAGCGCCGCGCGTTGCTCGCCCATGAGCGCGCCCACCTCGCCGGACGGCACCACCGCCTTCTGCTCACGGTGCAGCTCGCCGGCTGCGCGAACCCGCTGCTGCGCCCGCTCCGTTCAGCGGTGGGCTACAGCACGGAGCGCTGGGCCGACGAGGAAGCGGCCCAGGTCACCGGCGACCGCCGGACGACGGCCCGCGCCGTGGGCAAGGCAGCGCTGATCTCCCAACGCGCGGCAGTGCCCGGCTTGGCCGCCTTCGCCGAGGCGGGCCCGGTGCCGCGCCGAGTCGCCGCGCTGCTGGCGCCGGTTCCGCCGGCCGGCGGCTGGCCACCCGCACTGACCACGGCCGGTGTCGCCGCCATCTTCGCCGCAGCCGGAACCGCCGCTTCGACCTTGTCCGCGCTCAACGCGGCGATCGCCCTGTTCTTCGTTCTGGAATCTGCCACCTACGGCTAACCCGGTGCATCCTGCGCCGGAGTTGCTTGTCTCTACGCGACAGTAGAGTTTCACTCACCGCACGGAGCGGCAGTTGAGGACGTACGAGCGCGAAGGCCCGGAGGATGCCAGGTGGGTACGCAGGACAGGAGGCGGCGCGGTCGCCAGGCACAGCCGACGCGGCGACGCCGCAGGGTGGAAGACAGGTCCGCCCGGCTGACGCGACGCGGGCGAATAGCACTGTGGACCGGCGGGGCGCTTGCCGTCGTCGTGCTGGTGACGGCCGGGGCGGGGGCCTGGGTCTATCAGGGCCTGGACGGGAACATCAATTCCGCGGACGTCGACAACAAGCTGGGCGGTGACAGGCCGGTCAACCTGAGTCCGGGCTCGAAGAACATCCTGGTGGTGGGATCCGACTCGCGGGACGGTGCCAACGCGAAGTACGGCAAGGACCTGGACACCATGCAGTCGGACACGCTGATGGTCATGCATCTGTCCGCGGACAGGGAATGGGCCGCAGTGGTGTCTCTGCCGCGCGACTCCTGGGTGAGCCTCCCGGCCTGCGATCGCGGCAACGGCACGAAGTCGAACCCCCATCACGCCAAAATCAATGCCGCCTTCGCCATCGGTGGTACGAGCGGTGATGTCTCGGGAGCCGCTGCCTGCACGATCAAGACGGTGGAGCAGAGCACCGGTCTGCGTATCGACCATTTCATGTCCCTCGACTTCCAGGGATTCAAAGGCATGGTCAACGCCCTTGACGGTATTGAGGTCTGCCCCAAGACGGCGATCCGCGACGACGACGCTCACCTCGACATGGATGCCGGGTGCCAGACGGTCAAGGGCGAGGACGCCCTCGGTTACGTTCGTACGCGCTACAGCGTCGGTGACGGTTCGGACCTCGGGCGCATCGGCCGCCAGCAGGAGTTCATGGACGCCCTCGCCGGCAAGGCCCGGCAGAAGCTCACCAGCCCGACTTCCCTGTACGACTTCCTGGACGCCGCCACCAAGTCCCTGACCACCGACAAGAGACTGGCGGGGATCAAGCCGCTGTCCGGTCTCGCATCCGAGATGAAGGACATCCCGAGTGACCGGCTGGCCTTCCTGACCGTGCCCAATTACGGACGGGTGGCGGACGTACCCTCCGACAAGGCCAACGTGGTGTGGCAGTACCCGCAGGCCGCCGATCTCTTCACCTCGTTGGCCAAGGACCGTGAGGTCGAGAAGGCAAAGCTCGAGGCCGACTCCAAGGGGCCGGTGTACGCCGCTTCCGTGCGCGTACAAGTCCTCAACGGCAGCGGGATTCCCGGCCAGGCGGCCAAGGTCGCCGAAACGCTGAGGACCGCGGGCTACAACGTCACTGGCACCGGCAACGCGCCTGCCTCCGCGGAAAAGACCGCGGTCACATACCCGCAGGACCTCGAAGCACAGGCCGGTGTGCTCGCTTCCCGGCTGCCCGGTGTCGCGGCAAAGCCGGATGCGGACGCCACGGCGGGCGCCGTCACTCTCGTGGTGGGTGCGGACTTCACGGGAATTCGTTGACGCGAGCCTTGGCGCGGCGGTCATCGCCGACGAGTCTCGTGAATGAGGCCGGAACGCCGGTGGGCCTTCGGCTCGTTGCCGAAGGCCCACCGGTTTTTGATCCAGGGTGCTACAGGTCGAACTCGTGGGGCGGCAGGTCCAGCGTGTAGCAGGCTTCGCGCACGATGGCCTGCTCGTCCTTGTCGAAGTCGCCGTCGGCGCCGCCGATGACGATGCCGATCTGAATGACGGCGCGGGCCTCGGCCGGCTTCTTCTTCGCCTTGGCGATCTCCTGAAGGACGCTGACCTTGCCGAAGGCGAAGTCGGCGGTCAGCTTGTTCAGGTTCTCGTCGAAGCGGCGCTGAAGGTCGTCCGCGGCGAAGTTCTTCAGTACGTCGTTGGTGGCGATGAGCTGGGCCACCCGCTGCCGCTCGGCCGGGTCGACGGTGCCGTCGGCGGCAGCGACCAAGGCGCACATCGCCATGCTCGCGTCGCGGAAGGAGCCGCTCTTGAGGTCGTTCTTCTTCGCCATGAGCTGGGTCTGCATCGTGGACGCGGACTCCTTGAAGCGATCCCACAGGGCCATAAGAACTCCATATGCGTCAGGGGGCTTCCGGCCGGGCCGGGAAGAAGGCCGACTCGGACACCCGCATTCTTCTACAGTCAAGTAGAAGTTATCAGGAGGAACTGACGGGCCCCAGCCCGCCGGGTCCGGAGGGGTGGCGACTGCCACGCGGTGATGTGGGCACGGCGGACTGCCCCTACGGCTGGGGGGCGTTGCCGATGCGGGCCGTGAGCAGGGCGATGTCGTCGTCGGCGGATGCCGGGACCAGGCGAGTGATCAGCGAGTCGCACAAGTGGTCGAGCGGGCGCTGGGGTTCGGTGAGCAGGCGGGTGAGGTCGGTGAGGCGTTCGTCGATGTCGCGGCCGCGGGCTTCGACCAGGCCGTCGGTGTAAAGCACGAGGACGCTGCCGGGAAGCAGGGTGATTTCGGAGGTGGTGAAGTCGATGCCGCCTACGCCGAGGGGGGCGCCGGGCGGGGTGTTGATCAGACGGACGGTGCCGTCGGGGTCTGCCGCTGCGGGCGGCGGGTGTCCGGCGCGGGTGACGGTGCAGTGACCAGTGGCGGGGTCGCAGACGACGTACAGGAAGGTGGCGAGCATCGGCTCGGCCAAGTCGGCGAGGGCTGCTTCCAAGTGGTGGAGCAGTTCGGTCGGGGACATGTCGAGGCGGCCCAGGGCCCGGACGCTGGCGGAGAGCCGTCCCATGACCGCCGCCGCGGCGATGCCGTGGCCCATGACGTCCCCGATGAGGAGAGCCGCTTTGCCGCCGGGGAGGCGCAGGACGTCGTACCAGTCACCGCCGACTTCGTTGATGTCGCTGGCGGGCAGGTAGCGGTGGGCTATGTCGATGCCGGGTGGCGGTGTGATGTGCTGCGGCAGCATGCTGCGCTGGAGGATGAGCGCGGTCTCGTGTTCGCGTTGGTAGAGGCGCGCGTTGTCGATGCTGGCCGAGGCCCGGGCGGCGAGTTCGCCGGCAAGGGTCACGTCGTCGGATCCGTAGGGGCCGACAGGCCGGGCGCGATAGAAGGTGGCGACGCCGAGCACCAGGTCACGAGCGACGAGCGGGACCATCATGACCGAGTGCACGCCCGCCTTGAGGAGTCGGGCCGGTGCGGTGGAGTGGCGGGCTGCCGGGGCGATGGACCGCTCGTCGACGTGGGCGATCAGGAAGGGCTGACGGGCGGCGAGGGCCTGGATGTACGGAGCGCTCGCGGGGAAGGTGAGGGTTCGGCCGAGCGGGGCGAGGATGGCGGTGATGTCGGAGCCGGTCAACGGGGCCTTGCCCAGGCGCCGTAGCGCGACGCCCCCGCCCAGCCCCATGCCGGGCTCGTCGCCACGGGCAAGGGTGTCCAGGATGTCGACGGTGGCGGCGTCCGCGAGGTGCGGGACGGCGAGGTCGGCCAGCTCCTGAGCGGTGCGCTCGAGCTCCAGGCTGGCGCCCATGCGGGCGCTGGCCTCGCTGAGCAGGGCGAGCCTGCGGCGGCCCGCCTCGGCCTCGGTGTGGGCGCGCTGCTGCTCGGTGATGTCGAGCAGGGAGGCGATCACGCCGATCGGCCGGCCTCCCGGGTCCTCCACCCGCACATACGAGCACGACCACACCCGGTCGTGGTCCGGATCGGCAGGCGTACGTCCGGTACGTCGCCGGTCGAGGACCGGCTCGCCGGTGTCCAGTACCTGCCGCATCGCCTCCTCCATCTCGCCTGCGTTCACCTCGGGCAGCAACTCGGCCAGGCGGCGGCCCACGTGTGCGGACTCCGCGAGGCCGTTCATCGCCTCGAGAGCCGGATTGACCTGCAGGAACCGCAGATGCGTATCGAGGACGGCGATACCGACCGGTGAGCGGGAGAACATCCCGTCCCACACCGCCGACGACCCTCGGATGCGGCGCGCCGCGTGGGCGGCGGCGGCGAAGACCAGTACCGCCGAGACTCCGTGCCGCCCACCGTGGACCGGACAGGCCCAGATCTCCAGCTCCAGCGGGTGCCCGTCGTGGTGCCACACGGTCACCGTGCCCATCACCCCGCGCCCCGTGGCGGCGGTCTCCCACAGCGACCGGCCGAGGCTGCGGTCGGCGCCGGGGTGCAGCAGGTCGGCGATGTGCCGGCCCACCACCTGCGGTGGGGCGTAACCGAGCAGTTCCTGCGCGGCGTGGTTCCAGCGCACGATCGTCCCGTCGGCGCTGGTGGCGAGCTGCGCCACTGGCAGGGCGCCGAGCCACCCTCCGGCGTCCTGGGCGGCACCGCTGATCAGCTCCCCGATCGGTGTCTGCTCGTCCATCCGCAACCCGCCCCCTCTCGAGCGGCTGGAAGCGTGCGTCGCGGCGCGGGGCCCGCATCCGCTGCCTGCTGCGAGGAGGAATGTCACCGCGGTTGTACTCGAACAGGAGGGGCGCCGCGGTCAGCTCCTGCGGTCACCCGGAAAAGCGGCCTTCCCTCGCGCTTCCTCCACATACCCCATCTTGGCCCTGCCGGTCGCGGACCGCCCGCCGACGCCGAGCAGCGGCGGGCCGGATTTACGCACGTGAACAAATCGACCACCGAGGTGGTTCCGGCTCGGCTGAAGCTGCTCACCAGCGTTCGGAAGTCCGGTATCAAAGGAGTCCGTGCCAGTGCGTGGACCGTCGTTGCCGCGGCATGCGCTCAGATCGTCACGGCCGGCTTCGGTCTGTTCGCGCTGGAGACACTGCAGATCGGTGACGCCTCGAGCCTGGATCCGCACCGGATGCTGGGTTACGCCGCCGAGATCGTCGGGGTCGTCCTCGTCATCCTGCTCATCGTCGGGCGTCCGGGCGTCCGGGCGGCCGCGCGGTCGGCGCAGGCCTGGGGCTGTTCTCGGCCATGCTCGTCTTCACCACAGCTCAGCTGCGCGAGGCGGCGTCCGTGGAAGCCTCTTCAGCGCTGTACGTGCGAACGAGCCGGTGAGCCGCGCCTCAACACTGTCGCGCCAGGTGCTGCTCACCACCGTGCAGCAGCACACCTCGGTGCTGGTCGCCGAGGAGACGCAGCGCCTGGCCCGCCGCACGGAGCTGACCACGACGCAACGGGAGGAGGTGGCGGCCGGGTTGCGCCGGCTGTCGTCCCGGCTGGTCCTTGGGCCGTTGTCGGCGTGGCAGGGTGATCCGGGTGTGATGGCCGATCTGTTCGGTCTGCCCCGAGCGCGAACGCGTACGAGTGAGGGAGATGTCATGCCGAAGCTGACCGGGGGCGCCACGCTGGCCGAGCACAAGGCCGCGACCCGCGAGGCCATGATCGACGCCTTCGCGGATCTTCTGCGTGAGGCCGGCTGGCAGGACCTCAAGGTGCAGGACGTCGCCAGGACCGTCGGTGTGGCGCGGACCGCGGTCTACAACTACTTCCCCGACAAGACCGCACTGCTGCTGGCCTGGTCCGAGCGAGAGATGAGCCGGTTCATGGCGCTCGCCGAGCGCGAGCTGGCCGAACGCACCGATCCGGTCGACCGGCTGCAGGCCCTGGTGAAGCTCGTCCTGGCCGAGTTCTCCCTGCTGCGCGGAGCGGGCGCCTCGGTGGCGGCGAGCGGCGATGCTGCCGCCGGAAGACCGCGTGAAGTTCTTCGAGCATGTCGCCGCCCTCGCCGCGCTGGTCGGCGAAATCCTCGAGGACGGCATGGGGCAGGGGCAGTTCGTCCGAGCGGACCTGGCCGTGACGGGACAGCTGATCATGGCCTGCCTCGAAACGCAGCGCGCCGCTCTTCTGGCCGGCGAGAAGGTCCACACGGCGGTGACCCGGACGCTGCCGTTCCTCATGCGCGCACTTGGTGTGCCCGCCCACTGCTGGGCGGCAGGCTCGTAGGGTTGACGCACGATGAGCCCGCCTGTCCGCCGTGCAGGGCTAAATTGGGGGCTAAATCTATGCTATACTCCGTACCGGAGGTGAGGTATGCCCACCGAGGAAGAGCTGTTCAGTGCGGTAGACGCGCTGCTGGAGGGCGAGCCGCAGTTGCCGTCGCCGGAGGAGCGGGCGCGGCTGCGTGAGGCGGCCGGCGTCACCCAGGCCCGTCTGGCGCAGGCGCTCAAGTCGACGACGCAGACAGTGAAGAACTGGGAGAACGGCCGCAGTGAGCCGCGGCCGCCCCGCCTCCAGGCGTACCAGCGGCTGCTGGAGGGCTGGGCAGCGAAGTACCCGGCTACGCCCGAGCCCGCGCCGCTACCAGAGGTGTTCACCGGCTCCGCGGAGCAGCTGGCCGAGCCGGTCGCACCCGTACTTGCCGCGGCGTCCGCGCCCTTGCCGGAAGCGGCTCCCGCGACCAGGCCGTCGACGTCGCGCCGCCCGGTCGCGAGGAAGGCCGCGGCGACGCCGGTCGCCGACCCGCGGTTCCCGCACGGTCCGCTCGCGGTGCTGGACGGTGACGGCCAGGCGTACGGCGTGGGCGGGCTCGTGCTGGAGTGCCCGGCGACGACCATTCCGCAGCTGGTCGACTGGACACTGGCGGAGTCCGGGATCGGCGCGCCCCGCCTGCACCGCAACGGCAAGGACTCCGACCCGCTGATCGTCCTGACCGCATCGGCGGCCGTACGGTTCGGCCTGCCGGAGCGTCTGGAGGGCTTGGAGGCCCGCCGCTCGCTCCGCCTCCCCGACGACCACCCGGTCGTCAAGCAGATCACCAGGGCGAAGTGGAAGCTGACCCAGCGCGGCTTCGGCCCCTGGGCGCGCATCTACCGACCGGCGAAGGCAGGCAGGCGCCAGTGCGTTCAGCTGGCGATCCTGCCTTGGAACGCTCTGGACGAGCGGGCCTGGCCCGGGGCCTGGGACCTCCCGCCGGCCGAGGTCGCCCGCGTCCTGGGTGTGTACGCGACCCGAGTCATCACCCCGCGCGGCTCCACCGCCGTCAACGGTTTGGAACTGATGACCGCGCTGCGCCCGCCGACCCGCGCCGTGAAGGACGACGCGACCGGCGAGTGGGTGGCCGGCCACAACCCCGGCTCCCTCGGTACGCAGCCGGCCGACCCGGCGCCGCCGGAGGCCCCGCCCGAGCACCCGGTCGCGCAGGGCTGGAACGGCGGCTTCCTCGACGAGGAGGCGCACCAGTGGGTGCGTGACCCCAAGCTGCTCTCCGACGAGGAGTGCCTGCTGCCGTGGGCGGTCGGTCTGGACATCAACACAGCCTTCCTTGCCGCGGCCGCCCGCCTGGTCGTCGGCCTGAGCGGTCCCGAGTACGTCCGGCGCCCGGTGTTCGACAAGAAGATCCCCGGCAGCTGGCTGGTGGACCTTTCGTACATCGAGCTGGACCCCCGGCTGCCGTCGCCGTTCACACCGTCCGGGGCACGACCCGACGGCCCGGCCTGGTACCAGACCCCCACCGTCGCCTACGCCGTCGAGCTCGGCTTCGAAGTCCGGCCGGACGAGGCGTACTTGCGGCGCGAGAGTGGTGCTTACCTGGACCCGTGGCACGACCGGCTCAAGGACGCGTACGTCGAGACCATGGCCGACCTCGGCGTCACCAAGGACCTGACCGAGACCGGGTTCCTCGCCGCGATGGAGCAGCACAAGACCTTCGACCCAGGCATGGCGGCCGTACTGGCGGCGATCAAGTCCACTGTCAAGGGCGGCGTCGGCAAGCTGCGCGAGCGCCCGCAGGGCCGCCACTACACCGAGGGGGAGCGGTGGGGAGCCCTGGAGCGCCCGACCTGGCGTCCCGACATCCGGGCGGCGGTCATCTCCAAGGCCCGCGTCAACATGCACCGCAAGATGGCCAACGTCGCCAAGGCGACCGGCCAGTACCCGCTCGCAGTGCTCTCCGACTGCGTCGTCTACGCCTCGGCCGGCCCCAGTCCGCTGGCGTTTCTGCCGCGTGCCGAGGGCGGCAAGCCGATGCCCGGCACTTTCCGACTTGGCCTCACGCCCGGTCTGGCCAAGGTCGAAGGGGTGCAGGAGATGGCGTGGGCCGTGGACCTGATGGAGAAGGGCATGAACCCCGCACGTCACATCAAGGGCGGCGACGCGGTCATGGACGAAGGAGAGTGAACTGAGTGAGCGACATTCATGACGCGCTGGATCGCGCGGACCGTGAGGTCTTCACCCGTGAGCCGCCGAAGTCCGTCCAGGCCCGCGTGAACTTCCTGCTGGGCAAGCTGAAGACGACGAAGGCCGTGGCCCAGGCGCTCGGGGTCACCCAGCGGTCGGTGGAGCGCTACCGCAAGGGTGAGCGGAGGAAGCCGCCGCAGGGCATCGCCGACCGGATCGACGCCGAAGTCCGCAGCCGTTGGCAGCCAGTGGTCCGTAGGAGGCGCCGTCGGCAGGCGGCAACCAGTACGGGGATCACGGTGGAGACCCGCGCCAGATTCGGCTACACCGCTCCGATCGGCACGACCGACGACGGGCGGATGCGACGGCTGACCGTGCACCTCACACCGGAGTACGCGAACCGCCTCTTCGAGGCCCAGCAGCAAGGGGCCAGCGACCAGCAGATGCGGAACATCGTGGCTGAAGGGCTCCAGGAGATCTATTTCAAGGACAACGGACGCCGCGCCGACAACCTCGAAGTCGCCTTCACCGACGTCGACTATTTCGACGTCTCCTTCTGAAAGCTGCGCGCCGTCAACAGCTGGACCCGGTCCGAGGGGCCCGCGGCTCGGGCCCGCTCGCCCCGGAAAGGGGAGGCACGTACGGTTCCGCCCCCTCACGGTCGACCTCATCGCCGACGTCTCCTTCGGCTCTCCCGTACCGGCGGCGCGTCGGGCACGCCGCGCCGGTGCGGGGCGGCTCGCGGGGTTACCGTCGGCGGCATGGACGTTGATCGCCGAGGGTGGCGCCAGTGTTTGCTCGGCGGGGCGGTGTTCGCCGTGTGCATGGCCGGTACCACGCTCCCGACCCCGCTCTACGGCCTCTACCAGGAGAAGTTCGGGTTCTCCGAGCTGACGGTGACTGTCGTGTACGCCGTGTACGCCTTCGGGGTCATCGGCGTACTGCTGCTGGCGGGCAACGCCTCGGACGCCGTGGGCAGACGGCCGGTGCTGCTGGCGGGCCTGGGGTTCGCGGCCGCGAGCGCCGTCTGTTTCCTGTGTGCGACCGGGCTGGAGTGGCTGTATGCGGGGCGCCTGTTGTCGGGGCTGTCCGCCGGCCTGTTCACCGGGGCCGCCACGGTGTACGTGATGGAGTCGGCACCGTACGGCGGCGGCTCCCGGGCCACGTTCGTGGCGACGGCCGCCAACATGGGCGGGCTGGGCTGCGGTCCACTGCTCGCCGGCGTGCTCGCGCAGTACGCCGCCTGGCCGCTGTACCTGCCGTTCGCCGTGCACCTCACACTGGTGGCCTGCTCGGCCGCCGTCCTGCTGTGGCTGGCGGAGACCGTACGCGAGCGGCGGCCGCTGAGCACTGTACGGCCGCAGCGGCCCGGCCTGCCCCCGCAGGTGCGGGCGGTGTTCGGGCCCGCGGCGATCGCCTCGTTCGTGGGGTTCGCATTGTTCGGCGTGTTCACGTCGGTCAGCCCGGCGTTCCTCGCGCAGTCCCTGGACGTGAACAACCACGCGGTGAGCGGGCTGGTCGTCGCGCTTGCCTTCTTCGCCTCGACAGCAGGCCAGCTGGCAGTCGGACGGGTCGGGGTGGAGCGATCGCTGCCGCTGGGCTGCGCCGGGCTCTTCGCCGGGCTGGCGCTGCTCGCGGGCGCGCTGCGGTGGGACCTGCTGCCGCTGGTGGTCCTGAGCGCGCTCGTCGGCGGGGGCGGGCAGGGGCTGGCATTTCGTGGGGCGCTGTCCGCGGTGGCCGAGGCGTCTCCCCCCGACCGTCGCGCGTCAGTGGTCTCGACGCTTTTCGTGGTGGCGTACGCGGGCATCTCGGTGCCGGTGATCGGCGTGGGGGTGCTGGTGGATCCGATCGGTCTGGAGGGTGCGGGGCTGGTGTTCATCGCGTGTATGGCCGTCCTGGTCTCGACCGCGGCCGTCTACCTGCACCTGCGGCCGGTACGGCCGAGGACGTGAGCACATACGGATACGGACGCGGTGCCCGTCCTGCGCCCGCGAAGGTGAGGCGGGGGAGCGCCGCCCGGATGCCGGCGAGGGCCCGATTCTTCCTGCGCCGGCCAACAGGCAGGTTGCGACCGCCTCGCTATCGCTGCCAAACGCGGCACTGGCATCGGCCGCACCCTGCAGATGCACGGCGCCACAGTGACAGAGGTCTTTCCGTAGCAATCGAGGCCGGTACGAAGTATCGCCCTGGTCCGCCGGTAATCCGCCACGAACCGGCGCTGGGCCGGGGCACGTTGGTGGCGATGTGGCCACCACGGCCGACGAGGTCCCGTGCCCGTTGCTGCGCGCGCGCCAGCGCGGCCACCGGCAAGCCCAGCCAGGGCCGGGACCTGACACCGCAGGCTTTTCGTCCACCCCACCGCAACGGCGCCCGTACGAAGGCCGCGTTCGCGCGTCACCGGGCCAGCGACCGCCAGATCCGGTCCGGCAGGATCCGGGCGGCCTCGTCGAGGTCGACGTCGTCGATGCCCGAGAGCCAGCGGCGGGCGACGCCGATGACCGGCCCGAGGGCCAGGGACTCGATCAACGGCAGGGGGATCGGGGCGAGTTCGCCGGACTCGACGTGAGGCTGGATCCATTGGGCGAAGCCCGAGAGCCGGGCCTCCTGGGCGTCGCGGAGCTCCTTGCCCTGGGCCATGGCGTACCGGTCGGCCGTGGAGGAGTGCAGGAGCAGAGCGGCGTCCCGGTGTTCCTGGATGAACGACAGGTACGTCCCGACCAGGGCGCGGATACCCGTACGGGCGGTGCGGGCGCCCTGCAAAGCCGTGGCCAGCTCGCTCAGTAGCCGACTCAGCCAGCGGTGTGTCAGCGCGGCGACGAGCCCGTCGACGCTGCCGAAGTGGTGGTAGAGGCTGCCCTGACTGACCCCGCTGGCCCGGGTGACCGCGCCAACCGTGATGCCCCGCTCGCCCTCGGCGGCGTACACGCCCAGCGCGGCGTCGAGGAGCAAGTCGGCGGTCGCCTCACCGCGTTGCTGTTTGGGGCTCATCGCGTTCCTTCTCTGGTTCTAGAGTACATTTCTAGAAACTGATTCCAATTCTAGCGGGGCTGACGCGTGTTAGAGCTGAGGGGGAGCGGGGCCGAGCCACTTGAGGCGGAGGACCCGCGGCGTATCGGAGCGATCCCGCTGGCGGGCCGGCTCGGAGCCGGCGGTATGGGGCGCGTGTACCTCGGGGTGCACGAGGGCCGGTACGTCGCCGTCAAGCAGTTGCTGTCCTCCGTCGTCGGCGAGGACGCGGACTTCGTGCGCCGTTTCGGACACGAACTGGACAACCTCTCCCGGCTGCCCGCGGAGGCCACCGCACCGCTGCTCGCCGGCGACCGCACCGCACGGCCCCCGTGGTTCGCCACCGCGTACGTTCCTGGGCTCACCCTGAGGCAAGCCGTCGAGCTGCACGGCAGTCCCCTGCCCGATCCCGCGCTGTGGCTGCTGCTGCGGGAGGCTGCGGCGGGCCTTGCGTCGGTGCACGCACTGGACATGGTGCACCGGGACCTCAAGCCGTCCAACGTCATGCTGACCCTCGACGGTCTCACCCTCATCGACTTCGGAGTCGCCCGGGCCGCCGAACAGAGCCAGTTGACCAGGACCGGAATGGTCGTGGGCACGCCCGCCTTCATGGCACCCGAACAGGCGTCGGCCTCACGGCAGTTGAGCGGCGCCACCGACGTGTTCGCGCTGGGCTCGGTACTCGCGTACGCGGCGTGCGGCCGGCCGCCCTTCGGCGACGAGTCGGGGCACGGCGTGCTGTACCGCATCGTCCACGAAGAGCCCGACCTGGAGCCGTTGCGGCGACTGGAGCCGGACCTCGCCGATGTCGTCGCGGCATGCCTCGCGAAGGACCCCGAAGGCCGCCCGACCGCCGCCGAACTCCTCGAACGCGCCTCACAGCACGGCCCGTTCACCGCTCCGCTGTGGCCGGCGGCCATCACCGCGTGCCTGTCGGAGCGGGCCGCCTTCGCAGCGGACGTGCAGGAGATCGACGTACCGACGGTCCCGCTCACCGGCGGAAAGCCGGAACTGGAGACGGAGCCGGAGAAGGACCCCGAGCCGAGGCCGGAGCCAAAGCCCGAGGCCGAGGCCGAGTCGCGGCCGGAACGACCCGACCCGCCTGAGCGCCGCCGCCGGACCCGTGCCTTCCTCGCCGTCGTCCCCGTCGTCGTGGTGGTGGGCGGTACGACCCTCGCGCTCCAGAATCTGCCGTACACGTCCTCGCCGCACGCCGAGGCCCGGGCCACCCCGTCTGTCTCGGTGTCGGCGCCGGCCGACCCGACGCCGCCGACGGCGGGCGGGAGCCCTTCGTTCACGGCGTCGCCGACGAAGTCGCCGGCCAAGGACAAGGCTGAGGAGGACGGCGAGGACAAGGGTCAGGGAGGGACGGGCGGATCCGAGGGTGCGCTGAAAGGGGGAGCCGTCACTGGCGCACAGGACGGCAAGGGCGGAAGCGACTCCGGCCGTTCGGACACATCCGGCGGCTCTGGCGGCTCCGACAGCTCGGGTGGCTCCGGCACCTCGGCCGGCTCCGACGGCGCGGGCGGCTCCAGCACCTCCAGCGGCGGGACGTCCACGACCACCAAGCCCCCCGCCTCCGGGACCCACCGCTACCGCAACGGCGACAACGGCGCCTGCATAACTCAGGTCTACGGCGCCGCGGACCACCAGGACTGCTCGGACCCGACCGCCCGGTGGACCGTGCAGAGCACGTCGGACGGCAGCTTCAAGCTCGTCAACCAGCAGACCGGCCAGTGTCTGTACTCCAACGGGCTCGGCCAAGCGGTCTTCGTGGGCGACTGTGCCCAGGACACCGGCCGGCTGTGGCGTACGGGTTCAGGCGGCAGCCTCAAGAGCGACTACGGGGGCGGCTGCCTCGACTTGGGCATGAGCAGCGGCCTTCTGACGAAGACGTGCGCGGGGGAGGCGTCACAGCGGTGGACGAGGCAGGCCTAGGCAGCGCCCGACGAGTCACGGAGTACGGGTAACGGCCGTTACTTCGGCTCCGCCGCGCTCGTCAGAGGTGCGCGGTGCGGTCCTGCCAAGGAGCGGACCGTACCGCCCCTTGATCGCACTCCTCACACGACGCGAGTGTCCCCGTTGATGTGAGGGTGCGTCACCGGCGGCGGTGGCGTGACCCCGCTTCACGGAAATCTTGGAAGAGCCGTTGGAATTCCCTGACCGGCGGTCGATCGGAGTGAGGAGTCCCCGCTGGAAGTCCACGTCCTCGGCCGCACCGATCGCCGGGTCAGTGTGCTCCCGTGGGGCGGTCAGCCGAGCCAGCGACCGTCGCGCATGAGGTCGCGCCCCCGTAGCTCGTTCGCCTCACGCCAGGCCTGGATGCGCCGCGGCCGGATCAGGAAGTACTGGTAGGGCTCGTCGAGTTCGCGCGGGTCGAAACCGGTCTTGGTCGCGAACGCGTCGCCCTTCTTGGGGGCAAGGCCGGCGATGTCCACCGGCTCGGCGGTGCCGTCGACGACGACGACGTCGCGGGTCGGCCCGAGGCTGAGTCGCACCTGGCCGTCCGCCAGCAGATTGCGGCCGGTGACCGAGGCGCGCGGCGTGGAGATGAGGAACGCGGTCCCGTCCCAAAGGTAGGAAAGCGGGATGAGGTGAACTCCGCCCGGGGAGCCCGCCGTCGCGACCCAGAGATCGACGTCGCTCTCCAGTTTCGCGCGAGTGTCCCGCAGCCTTTCCTCAAGTCCACGCGGCGGTGCGCCCGTCATGCTTCCTCCAGTCACTTCGTGGAGAGCCCTTCCTTCAGGGGAGGGGCTCCGTCGGTCATCGGTAGGTTCACCGGGGCTGCGGGCTTCGCGGAGACCACGGCCTCCAGCGCCCTCATGGCCACGCACACACCGCCCTCGCGTGGGCCCTGCGAACCAGGAGGCGTACGTACATACGTATCCGCTCGGCGGCGCCGGTAGCCGAACCCCATGGCCAGCAAGGCGCGCCGTGCACTCGGTTGCTCGCTGCTTCGGCGCGGTATGGAGCAGGACACCCTCCCCGCCGCCGTCGCCGGAATGGGGTTGCTGGCCTGGTCACCGCTGGCCGGGGGAGCCCTGACGGGCAAGTACGGCGAGGCTGCCCCCATCGGCACCCGCGCGGACAGCCCGTACTACGAGGGGTTCCACGAACGCTACCTGGGCCTGCCGGACGACCGGCGCGTGGTCGAAGCCGTCCGGCTCGTCGCCCGGGCCATGGACGTGCCGGCCGATGCGGTCGCCCTGGCCTGGCTACGTGACCGCCCGGGGGTGGTTTCCACCCTCGTAGGCGCCCGGAACGCCGACCAGTTGCGCGCCTCGCTGACCGTCTGCGCGGTACACCTGCCCGACGAGCTGACCCGGGCCCTCGACACGGTCTCCGCGACCGCGCCGGAACCGGCGGGCCGGCCATGAGGCCGGAGCGCGCACCCCCAAGCTGTACGACGCATCCCGTACCACTCATGAAGAGGCTCAGCATGGCCGGCGACGGGGTCTACGCCGTCACCGTCTCCCTGTACCTGCTGCCCAGGGCCGACGCGGCGCAGGCGCTGGGCACCCTGCTTGCCGCGACCGCCCTCGCATCGTCACCCTGGTCTTCGGCGGAGCCGTCGCCGACCGGGTCCGCAGATCCCTGGTGATCTGCGCGGCCGACCTGCTGCGGATCCTCGGGGTCGGCGTCCTGCTGCTCGCGGGTCCGGACGCCCCGATCGGGCTCCTGGCGGTACTGGGGGCCGTCTTCGGCTGCGGGGCGGGCATCCACCGCCCCGCGTACACGGCGCTCATCGCCCAACTCGCCGGACGGGACAAGCGCCGTGAGGCATCGGCACTGCGCTCGGCACCAGCCGCTTCACCGGGATCGTCGGGCCCGTCGTCGGCGGGTCCGTCGCCGCTGCCTCGTCCCCTCGCTGGGGCCTGCTGATCAACATGCTCACCTTCGTGTTCAGCCTCGCTGCCCTCGTAAAACTGGGCGAACCGAAAGTGAGCTCCGGCAAGGACGACGCGGACAAGGCCGGGTTGGTGCGCGAGGCCCTGGACGGCATCAGTTATGTCCGCGGCCACAAGTGGATGCTCGGCCTCATGCTCCAGGGCACGGCGCAGGCGGCCCTGGTCATCGCCCCGATGGCCGTGGTCGTACCGCTCGTGATGGGCGGCCGCGGACCGGCCGCGCTCAGCCTCGTCACGAGCGCCACCGCGTGCGGCGCGCTCGCGGCGACCCTCACCGCCTACCGCATACGTTCCATGCGGCCCGGCACCGTTGCCATGCTCGGCCTGCTGTGCGAGCTTCCACAGATCCTCGCCGTGGCGCTGGCCGCGCCGACCGCGTGGGTAGACGCCTTCAGCGCACTGGCCGGTGCGGGAACGTCGGTGTTCGCGGTCCTGTGGGGCGCGGCGCTGCAGGAACGGACCCCGGACCACATGCTCGGCCGGGTCTACGCCCTGGACGCGCTGCTCACCCAGGCCCTCATGCCGCTCTGCGTGGCCGCCGCGGGCTTCCTGCTGGGCGTGCTCTCCACGTCGACGATCACGGCCTTCGCCGCCTGCGCCCTGCTCCTGACTGTGGCCGCCGCCCTGCCCGTACCAGGTGTCTTGACGCTCGGCGCCACTACCACCCCGGACGACCAGCCGGACCGGACACCGCACAACCAGGAGTCCGCGAGGAGCGCGTGACGCGGCCTCAGAGAAACCTCCAGTCGCGCGGGACGAACGGTCCTCGGGGTGAAAGACCAGCTGGGCGAAGCGTTGGCCGATGCGGCAATGGTGTCCGGTACCTCGGGATAAAGCCACTGATCGCCCGCCGCGGCACCGAGCACGGCTCCGGTCTGGGCATTCAACGCTGTGTGGTGGAACGCAAGTTGGCCGATCTGCACTGGTCCCGCTGTCTGCGGATCCGCTGGGAGATCCGCGACGACATGCACAAAACCTTCCGCACCCTGCGCCGCGCACTCATCTGCTGGAGGAGGCTCAAGAACCACCGTTCGTGATGCCGACGCGACATCGGCTGTCTACAGCGAGGGCTTCCGCTCGTCGGCCTTGAGACCGCGGAGTGTCCAAAGGCCGTACAGAGCCAGCAGCGGTTTGACGACCATCCATTCACCAGGGCGACAGTCATCCGCGCGCACGAGCCTCTTGGCAAGATCGGGGCGCTGCCGCCGCAAGTACGCGCGGGCCTTGAGCGCATGAGCTGGTTGGGAGGCGATCTTGATGCGGTCGACGTCCTCAAGCAGTGGGATCACGTTCGCGATGTTCTCCCATGTCGTCACGCTTTGGTCTTCGAGGAGCACTGTTCCGTCGAACTTGAGCACCAACTTGGCGTAGTCAGCCATCAATTGGGCCTCCGCAGTGTCACTGCCGGTCGCACCGCCACTGAAGATCAGGCGAGTGTCACGTGCACTGTCAGCGGTGATGGATCGAATTCCAGCACGGACTCGCCAACGGTTGATGAAGTTCGCCGTTTCTTGAGTGTTTTGGTAACCCAATACGACCACGGCCTCGGCGGGGCCCCCGCTGTTCCCCACGAGGGTTCGAGACCAGCGCCAGTTCAACCACTCGCCCCAGGCCAAGGCGGCAGCCCCAGTTATAGCCAGTACTGCCCTTCGCCGCATGCGGCGACTCTAGGGCATCTCGGTATCGGACAGCGAAGGCGCCAGCCCGCGCTGCAAACGACGCATTTCGTCAGGAGTTCTTAATCCAGAGGAAGATTGCTGCGATGCGCAGGGCGGTTGGGTAGATGCGGGCGGCCTTGTCGTATCGGGTGGCGATGCCGCGCCACTGCTGGAGCCGACTGATGCAGCGCTCGACGGTGTTGCGCTGCTTGTAGGCGGTCTTGCCCGAAGCCCGGTGGTTGTCCGCCGCGGCGGCGGAGCAGGTGAGCGGCGCAGGTGAGCGCGGATGGTTTTGGACGAATACGCCTTGTCCGCGAGCACCTGCGCCGCCTGGATCATCCCGCGCCGACCGGCTGTTAGCCTCGGCCCTTATGAGTTGGCTGCCTGACGACTTCGTCCACCCCGTCTACGTACCCGTGCCCAACACCGCGCTTCACCTGCGGCCGATCCGGGAGGCGGACACCGCGCTCGACTACCCCGCCGTGATGGGCTCCCGAGAGCGCTTGTGGGAGATCTTCGGCCCGGCCTGGGCTTGGCCGAAGGAGACGATGACCTATGAAGAGGACCGCATCGACTTGCTGCGGCACGAGAAGGAGATAGCCGCGCATCAATCGTTCAACTACGCGCTGCTGAACGAGGAGGAGACGGCGATCCTCGGCTGCGTCTACATCGACCCGCCTGAGCGCACCGGCTCCGACGGCGAGGTCTCCTGGTGGGTGGTGGACGACCTCGTCGGCAGCGAGGAGGAGCGGGCGCTCGACGCGCTTGTGCCGCAGTGGATCGCCGCCGACTGGCCCTTCCATCAGCCCCGTTATCTGGGCCGCGACATCACGTGGCAGGACTGGCTCGCGCTGCCGCGCGCCTCGTGACACGTCCACGGCGGTGCCTGGACATCTCTTTAGACATCGTCTGATCGTTGTGCGGATGCGCCGTTGACAAGATGCCCAGTGGGCGTGACTCCACCATCGTTCGCGCTCACCAGGATGCCGCAGGGGCCGTAAAAAATGGGGCGGGAGTGGACGGCGAGTCGACCGCCCACGCCCTCGGTCAGGAGGCACTGGTTGGTGTGAAATGCAGGTGGAAGCGCGGGTGCGCCAGGAGCCACTGCTTGACCATGGGTGTCTTGTGCGTCGCGTAGTTGTCGAGGATGAGATGCACATCCAGGTCAGCCGGAACTTCCTTGTCGAGCTTGGTCAGGAACTTCTTGTACTCGAGGGCCCGGTGCCGGCGCGGACGTAGTCGTGGCTTCGTCGTTCGGGAATGCCAGGCACCATCGGAAGGACCGGCTGCGATCGGTCCAGGGCCTGGCCTTGCGACTTCTCGTCATGCATAACACCAGGGGAGCCCGCCCACGTCACGGACCTTGTCGATGAACAGCGGGTTTGTGGACAGTTTGAAGGTCTCTGCGACCGGTGCGGGGCCAGGGCGAACGCCCCGCCAGATCCGCGAGACCTTCGGCTTCGACATCCCCGCGGCCGCAGCCATGGACCTGGTCGACCAGTGGGTGGCGTTCTTCGGTTTCTCCTAGAGCGTCTAGACGATGACGCGCTCGACATCAGCGTCGGTGATTTTCCGCGGGGCACCGGGCCTCGGATCGTCACACAGACCGTCCAGACCACGCTCGAGGAAGCGGTGCCGCCAGGTGCGGACCGTGTCCGGCGTGATCCGCAGACGACGGGACACCTCCATGATTGAGTGACCCTCGGCGCACTCCTGTACGATCCGCGATCGCTGGGCCAAGGCCTGAGCGGTCGTACGACGACGCACCCAGCCCTCCAGCACAGCCTGCTGGGCGGGGACTCAGGTCACCAGAGCCTGTCCGGCAGATCAGTGACTGCGCTGCCTACGGGCCGTTGTGCTCGGCATGGGGCCGAGTTGGATTGAGCGCCGACCATTCCTCCTGGTCAGCGGCGCTCATTGGTCGTTCTGCCGATGGAATTCGGCGCCCATGGTTTGGAAAGCACATTGCGTATAGGGGTGTTGACAGATTGGATTGTCAAGGTCAAGACGGCGCGGTTGCTCCCCGGCGCTGAGAGGGGGCGATATGGGGTCGCCTTACGACATTGGCCTCGACGAACACCCACTGGCCCGACTGTCGGCGGGAGCCCGGCTCCTCCTGGAAGTCGCCGTCGTGTGCTGGACCGGTCCTTAACTGGTACAGAAGGAAGCGAATGACATCCATGCTCGACGGCTGCACGCCCTGGCCCGAGGAGTTCGTCGACCGCTACTGGGCGGCCGGGCACTGGCGTGGCTATACGCTGGACAACCTGCTGCGCGGCTGGGCCTTGCAGTACGGACCGCGAACCGCGCTCGTGCACGGCACCACCCGCATCACGTACGCGAACCTGAACCGGCGCGTGAACCGCATGGCCGCCGGATTCCGGCTGCGCGGCCTCCGGGCCGGGCAACGGGTCGTCGTTCAGCTACCGAACGTTCCCGAGTTCGCCATCACCGTGTTCGCGCTGATGCGCGTCGGCGCGGTCCCCGTGTTCTGCCAGGTCTCGCACCGCGCGTCCGAGGTGTCCCACCTCGTGCGGGTCACCCGGGCCGTCGGCTACGTCGGTCCCTCGACGTACCAGGGCTTCGACCACACGGCGATGGCCGCGGACATCGCGGCCCGTGGGCCCTTCCTGCGGCGGGTGTTCTCCTATGAGGCGCCGGGTGCCTCATCTCCGTACGGCGGCCTTTCGACCGACCCGTCGGGCTGCCACTACTGGCCGCTGGGCTCCATCGACGCCCCGCCCGAGCCGGCGCTTGCGCAGAGCGCCGACCAGGTGGCGTTCTTCCTGCTCTCCGGCGGTACCACCGCAACGCCCAAGCTCATCCCGCGCACCCACAACGACTACGCCTACCAGGCGCGGGCCGCCGCCGAGCTGGTGTCGCTGACCGAGAACGACGTGTATCTCGCCGCGATGCCTGCCGCGTTGAACTTCACCTTCGGCTGCCCCGGCATCGTCGGCACCCTCTCCGTCGGCGGCACCGTCGTCCTGGTCGAGAACCCGGAACCTGCCGAATGCCTCTCGGTCATCGAACGAGAGCGGGTCACCATCCCGTCGGTGGTGCCCGCCGTCGCCCAACTCTGGCTCGACGTACTTCCCACGGTTCAGGCCGACTTGAGCAGTCTGCGTCTTGTCCAGATCGGCGGCGCGCCCTTGCACCGGTCGACCGCCCAACGGATAGGCCCCGCATTGGACTGTCACCTGCAACAGGTCTTCGGCATGGCTGAGGGGCTGGTCACTCTCACCCGGCTCGCCGATCCGGACGAGACCGTGTTCACCACGCAGGGCCGCCCGCTCTCGCCCGACGATGAGATCCGCATTGTCGACGTCGACGGCAAGGCCGTGCCCGACGGGGAGCCCGGCGAACTCCTCGCCCGCGGTCCGTACACCCTGCGAGGCTACTACCGGGCGCCCGACCACAACGCACGCGCCTTCACCACCGACGGCTACTTCCGCACCGGCGACCTCGCGCGACGTACCCCGGACGGCAACCTGGTGGTGACCGGCCGCCTCAAGGACGACCCGCGGTGGGCTGACCACGAAGATCCATCCGGCCCGGCCGGGGCCCGGAAGAAGCCGCGCTCGGGCGCCTCGTGAAGGTTGAAGAGCGGTCGCAGACTTCCCGGCCTGCACGTGTGTGCCGTAAATGTGCACGGCCCACTCGCCGAGCACCAGTCGGCGCGCCTCATCAAGAGTGCTGATATGGACGAGGAGTGACGAGTCGTCCTCGGGACGTCCGACCTGGCTGGGAGCCCACGGCACACGCCAATCGGCGGCCCGGGCTCGCAGTTCGACAATCTCCTCGAAGAGTGTCGATGCCCGCAAATGAGGGTCGTCGCTGAGCCGTTGGCGGCAGTACTCCAAGTACGAACATGAACGCATCCGGCGACTCGGTAGCGAGGTCGCGGCGCGATCGCTTGCCGACCCCTTGGCGATCGTCCTCGGCGTACTGGAGCTGGCGTAGCTCGGTGGTTGGGGCGAGCTCTGGATGGTGCTCGTAGGCGATCCGGACATGGGCGAGGGCCGCCTGCCGCAGTGAGTTCGCCAGGCGTGCTCGGTCCACGGACGCCGCGGCGCTGGCGTACGTCGAGCAGCAGGCGGACGTCTGCGTGCCGCAGTTGTTGCAGGAAGGACTCGCCGTCGAGGCCGTAGACGCCGATCGTCACCATTCTGAGTACCGGAAATCACCCATCCGCCTGCTACGCGTGCCGGTTCAACCGGCACGCGTAGCAGGTGCGGCGAGGTCGCATCACGCGACGGCGGTCCCCTCAAGCTCGACCATCTGGCCGGGGATCGCCAGTCGCGTCACCCCGAGCATCGTGGAGGCCGGCGCCACCCCGGCGGCGCCCAACCGCGCCGCCAGCACGCCGTAGTGCTGGAAAAGGAGATCGACGTCGGTCGTGTAGACGTTGAGCCGGACGAGGTTCGCGAGGGACATGCCGGCCTCGCCGAGTACGGCCTCCAGGTTGTCGATGCTCAGCGTCAACTGCGCCGCCATGTCGCCGTCATGCTGGGGCTTGCCGTCGCCGCTCATCGCGGTCTGGCCCGAGATGTACAGGGTCCGGGTGTGCCCGGAGACGACCTCACCCTGGTTGAATCCCATTTCCACCGACCACGTCACCGGGTTGACCGCCGTTCGTTCCATTGCCACGTCAGCTCCATTCGATTCATCGGGAGTACGTACGTCCATCGGCTCCGTAGCCGCCGGCTTCGACGTCGCGTCAACGAGCCTCCCAACAAATCACGACACCCTCGGTCATGTATTCCCTTAAAGTTCTCGCATGCGTGCCGACCGGTTGGTCTCGCTGGTGCTGCTGCTGCGTCAGCGCGGTCGGCTGACTGCGGACACGCTGGCCCGGGAGCTGGAGGTATCCACCCGCACCGTGCTGCGCGACATCGAGGCGCTGTCCTCGGCCGGCGTCCCGGTCTACGCCGAACGCGGCCGCCACGGCGGGTTCGCGTTGTCGCCCGGTTTCCGGACCGAGCTCACCGGCCTGAACCACGACGAGGCCCTCGCCTTGCTGACCGCCGGATCGGGGCGCGGCGAGCAGGTATTCGGCCTCGCCTCGGCGCTCGCTTCGGCCATGCGGAAGGTGGTCGACGCGCTGCCCGAAAGCCACCGGGCCACCGCGAGCGACGCGGTCCAGCGATTTCTCGTCGACCCGGAGACCGACCTGCTCTCACGTCGGCTGCTCACTGAGGAGGTACCCGACACCACCATGATCGAGGTCCGGCGCGCGGTGCTCGCCGGACACAAGCTGCGCATCCACTACGCGGCCACAGGCCAGACACCACAGTGGCGCACGGTGGACCCGATCGGCCTGGTCACCGTACGTGACCGGGGCTACTTGCTGGCCACAAGATCCGGCGCGGACCGCACCTACCGGCTGTCGCGGGTGTTGGCCGCCGAGGAACTCCCCGAAACGGCACAGCGACCAAACCGGGTCGATCTGGACCGGATCTGGCGTGAACGCTCCGCGCAGTTTCTCTCCGGCGGCGACCACATCGCCGCGCTGGTACGGGTGAACCCGGCGCGGCGGGAGGAGCTGCTGGACACCGCGCTGGCCGTCCGCGCAGAAGAACCCGACGCGGACGGCTGGTTGCGGCTGGAGGTGACCTTCCAGGATTCACGACACGCCGAATGGGCGCTGTGGCAGCTCAGTACGGACGCGGAAGCCCTGGCCCCGCAGTCGTTGCGCACCGCCCTACGCAACCGCGCCATCGCGATTGCCACCCGCTACGGAGACTCATCCTGAGACCGGTGCTCCCCAATGACCGGTGTCTACGCGGACCCGCGTCAAAACCCGGCTCAACAGCCTCAGTGCCCGTCTGCACGTGCCACGGCGAGGAGGGAGCAACGCAGGTCACAGCCCTCCGAGATGCCAACGGGCATGAGGTCCCACACGCGGGAATCGCGGGCAGCGTCAGTCCGCGATCGGAACACAGCGGCTTGCTGCCACGTCCAAGCGGCGTCGCTCGACCGGTTTCACCCCGTGCGCCCGGCCTCATGGCATGCCGGGACGGGACGCCGCGGATCAGTCCGGTTGAGGCCCGCGTCGTGCCCTCCAAGCAGGGTTCCACTCTCAGCGGGCCTTTCGCGCAGCTGTGGGCGTGCACGTGCGGGTGGGGGAGGGGGACGATGGGGTGGCCGGGGCACGGACGCCAGCCCATGGTCAGGTCCGGCAGGCGGTAGTCCGATCGGCGGCCGGAAGGAGCCTGAGTATGGGTGTGACCGAACCCTTTCGGGGCGATCCTGGTACGGCGGGTGTGGTTGCGTCCGGGCCGGGTGGCCTTCTGGATGTGCTGAACGTGGCCGCTGTCCTCCTCGATGCCGAGGGCAGGATCGATCTCTGGAGCCCGCAGGCCGAGATCCTTTTCGGCTACAGCGCCGAGGAGGCCCTGGGCCAGTACGCCGGCCAGCTGCTGATCGACGAGGAGCACCTGGACACGGTGCTGGCTTTGTTCGCCCGGGTCATGGAGGACGGCGAGAGCTGGGCGGGGGCCTTTCCCGTCCGGCACAAGAACGGCAGCTCGCGCCTGGTGGAGTTCCGCAACATGCGGTTGCAGGACGACCAGCGCGACTACTGGGCGCTGGGTCTGGCCACGGACCAGGCGACGCTTCGGCAGGTGGAGCGGAACCTGGCGCTGTCAGCCCAGCTGGTGTCCCAGTCGCCGATCGGGCTGGGCATGCTGGACACCGATCTCCGGTACATCTCCGTCAATCCGGCGGAGGAGCGGATGAACGGTGTGCCTGCCGCCGAGCATGTCGGCCGGCACGTCCACGAAGTGCTTCCCTCCCTGGACCCGTCCTTCGAAGCAGCCATGCGCGAAGTCCTGACCACCGGGGCTCCAATCCTGGACCAGTACACCGTCGGCCGGACGGCAGCCGACCCGGACAAAGAACACGCCTGGTCGATCTCGTTCTACCGGCTCGAAACCCCCAACGGGGAAGTGCTGGGCGTGGCCACCTCCAGCGTTGATGTCACCGACCGGCATCGCGCCATGGAAGAACAACGCCACACCGCCCTCACCCTCCAGCGCAGCCTCCTGCCCCATCCCCCTCCACAGCGACCCGGTCTCGACATCGCCTTCCGCTACCGCCCCGCACAGGCCACCATGGAGATCGGCGGGGACTGGTTCGACGTCATCCCCCTGAACGGCGACAAGACCGCCCTCGTCGTCGGCGACGTCATGGGCAGCGGCGTCGGGGCCGCAGCCACCATGGGACAGCTGCGCACCGCCACCAGAACCCTGGCCGATCTCGACCTGGCTCCCGCCCAGGTCCTGTACCACCTCGACCACATCACCGACGGTCTCGAGACCATCGCCACGTGTGTCTACGCTGTCTTCGACCCCCGCACCGCGCAGTGCCACGTCTCCCTTGCCGGGCACCTGCCGCCGGTCCTCCTCCGCCCGGACGGCACGCGCCAGCTACTCGACCTGCCGACCGGCGCACCCCTGGGCGGCTGCGGCATCTCTTTCGACACCACCTCCATCGACATTGGGCCGGGCGACCAGCTCGTCCTGTACACCGACGGCTTGGTCGAGACACGCGACCAGCCGATCGACGCACGCCTGGACGCTCTCCTCGACGTCCTCGACGACCCTGACCGCTCGCTGGACGCCACCTGCGACCTGCTTCTGCACACCCTGCGTGCCGAGGGTGATCACGACGACGTAGCCCTGCTCATCGCCCGGGCGGGCACCAGCCCTGGGCGAGGCGATCAGCAGGCATGAGGATTCAGAACCCGTTGTCTTTCCGAAGGTGATCGCTGCGTTTCCGCTGGTCAGGAATGAGATCGGCGCCTCGGCGGCAGGGATGACGTGTCGTGTCGTCTCTGTGGTGGAGGTTCCGGATGCCATCGGTGATGGGGCTGCTGGAAGAGCGAGAGCGTGCTGCCCGGCAGCGGGTGGAGGTCCTCCAGGCCGAACTGCGGGAGGCGGAGGCCGCGTGGCAGCGGTTCGTGATCGCCCGTGAGACGGTCGGTCAGATTCTGGCGGAGCCGCGCGAACGTGAGGAAGCATCGGGTGCCGCCGTATCCGACGAGCGTCCTGTGCCGATCGCGGGTGCCGTGCCAGGTTCGGTGGTGCCGGTGTGGCGCGAGGGGCTCGACCCGGCCGTGCTTGCGCCGGACTACCGGCGGATCATGGGCATCGTGGCCGGCCGGGACGGATCGGGTGGCGGCGCGATGGACTGCCGACAGCTCGCCGCGGCGCTCGACCTGGAGCCGGTTCCCGTGAAGGTCGAGGGCGTGCGGTCGAAGGCGAAGCGCCTAGCCGCGCGGGGATGGCTGACCGAGGAGAGCCCGGGGATGTTCAGTGCCTTCGCCGGGCGAGGCGGCGGCTCATGACCATGCTCATCGACCACCGGATCACCGCCTCGGCGCTGTCGGTGCGTGTCTCGTAGTCACGGGCCAGGCGGCGTGAGCGCATAAGCCACGCGAACGTGCGCTCCACCAGCCACCTCTTGGGCAGCACGGCGAACCCGGACACGTCGTCACTGCGTTTGACCACCGTCAGCGCGATCCGCAGCACGCTGCGGGCGAAGTCGACCAAGTGGCCGGTGTAGCCGCCGTCGGCCCATACCAGCGTCAGGCGCCAGTGCCGCTTGCGCAGCCGGGCCAGCAGCGTCTGCCCGGCCTCCCGGTCGGTGACGGAAGCTGCCGTGACCACGACGGTCAGCAGCAGCCCGAGGGTGTCCACCACGATGTGGCGCTTGCGTCCGTTGACCTTCTTGCCGCCGTCGAAGCCCCTGGTCGCGGCCGGCACTGACGCGGCGGCCTTCACCGACTGGGCGTCGATGATGCCCGCTGTCGGCTCGGTATCGCGGCCGGCCGCCTCGCGGACCCTGTCGCGCAGCCGGTCGTGCAGTTCGCCGATCCAGCCCTTGTCGCGCCAGCGTCGGAAGAAGGCGTAGACGCGGTCCCATGCGGGGAAGTCGGCCGGCATCGCCCGCCACGTGATGCCGCCCGCGACCAGGTAGCGGACCGCGTCGACCATCTGCCGGTGGCAATAACCCTCCGGCTGGCCGCCCCGACCCTGCAGCCAGCCCGGCACTGGCAACGCGGCACGAACCTCGGCCCACTCGGCGTCCGTCATGTCCGAGGGATACAAGCGCTGCCGCTCAGGGCGGTCACCCGCGTTCCCGTACACGTGCGCGAGACAATCACACGACCGGGCAAGCGAGTTGGACGCAGCGGACACCGACACGAAAGACTGCACCACGCAGGGCCTCCTGTTGCTCTGGACTCGACACCCACGAGCTGTGCGGGAGGCCCTGCTTTCATGCCCGGCTCACCAGAACATCACCCGACCGAGCCGCCACACCCGAACCGGCGTTCGTCATGATCGATAGAGCAACGGCTTCTAAGGCCCTGTTGTCACTTTTTGGGTGTTGTTTGGTGTGTGGGCTGGGGTGTTGTGGGTTGGTTGAGAACGGGTGTGGTGTGCGTAGGGGTGGGCTGGCCTGGAGTTGGGGCTGAGTGAGGGCCTTTTTGTGGGCGGGTTTCGGGGTGTAAAGGATCGGGGTGTGTTTTGCCTGGTCAGCGAGGGCGGGGCCGGGTAGGGGTGTGGGGGCGGTGGTGGTTTTCGGCGAGGTGGTCGAGGCGGATGTGTTCGAGCAGGGGCTTGGTGACCTTTTCGGTGCCGTCGTGGATGGCGGTGATAGCGGCTTGGCGGATGAGCCTTGTGAGGCTTCCGATGCGTCCGGCGGTGCGTTGGTGGAGGTAGGTGGCGTGGCGGCACCTCACCGGCCCCATTCCCGCCCCCCACCGAAGAACACCTGCTGGCCCTGCGCGAGCCGGACGCACCGCACTCCAGAACACCTCCCGTGGGGAAGTCTGATGCCGCCCCGCAACCGGCGACCCGCCGCCCGCCAACTCAACGAAACCGCCCGCCTCGCCGACCAATTCCAGGCCGCCGGCTTCACCAAACGCGACATCGCCCGCATCATCAACCGCGATCCCTCACTCGTCTCGCAGTTCTACACACGAGGCAAAGGCGCCGCCTTCGTCCCCGCCCTCAGCGCCGTCCACACCGCAGGCATCACTGACACCAGCGAACTCGCCGCCCTCGCCGCCCCCCCACATCACCCGCCGCACCACCGCTACCGGCACCCGCGCCCGAGTCCGCACCAAAGCCGTTCTCATCACCCCCACCGGCACCGGAACCGGCTGAGCCGGCGTCCAAGCCAAGCCTCCGCGCGCCTACGCCCCCTGATCGCCGAAGCCGCCCGCCGAGGCCAGCGCCCGGCCTTCACCGTCCGCATGCCCAAGAGCGGCTACACCCTTGCCTCCGGCAGCCGAACCGACTGACCCGGCATCCGCCGCGACGTCATCCAACGCGCCGACCATACCGAGGAGCGCTCGTACGGATCCGCGACTACCGGAGGCTTCGACGCCATCGACTTTGCCCAGCGCGTCGATGCAGCGGGCGGTGACGTCACGGCCGCCATCCACCGGTTGCTCCTCGAGACCGGCCGCATTCACGAAGACGCCCACATCACGCACCTTGCGATCCGAACCTGGCGCCCTCGCTGACGGCCTATCCCTTGGGTTGTCCCGAACGGCTCCTGGCCCACGTTGCGGTGTACCCAGCCCGGGGGCGTTTCGGCAGGCCATGAGGGCGCCGATGAGGCATGGGTTATTCGGAGCCGTTTGATCGCACAGCTTCCTCGCACGACGGATTAGTTTCAAACGCAACTACCGAGGGTGGTCTGCGTGGTTGCGTCCATCTCGTGATGTCACGGGCACGTCTTTGTGGCCCAACCGTGGCCTCAGGCAAGGCGTGGAGTGCGCCATTGCCGAGGTGAAGGGGCTCCGTGCTGGTGGAGCAAGGCGCAGGCATGTACGTTTCTTGGCTTCTTTGCGCCATCTTGGGTGTCCGGTGTCTGGCGCTGTTGGAGGGTTGTCGGACCGGTCGGTTACCGTGCAGGTTCGCGTACGCAATGAGTAACGGGGGTGCCGGGTATGCGTGCTGAGGCGTTGGCGCTGCGGCTGACGGAGTTGGCCCGGACCGGATCAGGGGATCTGAGGACGTTGGTGGGGGAGTTCCGGCGCAGTGAGGTGATGGTGCCGGTGGTCGACGGGGCATTGCTGTCGGTGGCGACCGGGTCGGTCCGCTGGTTGTTCGCTTTCACGAGCATGGAGACGCTGGAGTCCTTCGCCGGGCAGCGGGGCGAGGTCATCGAAGAATGGGTGCCGGTGTTCGGGGCCCGGCTTCTGGATCAGGTGATTCCGGATATCGGTGAGCCTGTGGGCGTCGCGGTCGATGTGGCGGGCGCGGCTCCGATGATGCTGCCGCCGGTGGCCGGGATTGTGCCGGACGCGGTGGCGCTGGATGGGGCGGGGGCTGCGGTATGAGCGACGGGGGCGGGTACCGGGCGGATACCGAGTCGCTGGGTGAGATCACCAAGGGCATCAACCTGGCGATGGACGAGCTGAAGGAGCTCGGGCTCGATGTCGATGCGAATCTGGGGCGGGGCTTCGACGACCTGGAGCTGGCCGGGTTGGAGTTGGGTGACAGGGCGCTGCAGGAGATTTTCGCGGAGTTCTGCGACCGGTGGGGCTGGGGAGTACGCACGCTGATGCAGGACGCGAGCGATTTCGCGTTCGGGCTCGGCTTGAACGCAGGGCTGTACCACGAGCAGGAACGGTATGCCGCGAACACGTTGAAGACGGTGTGGAATCAGGTCGGCGGCAACCCGTACGCCACTCAGGAGGAGATTGAGAAGACGTCCGTGAAGGACACGATGCTCCAGGGCAACGTGATCGGCCATGTGATGGACGCGGACTACAGCGTGGAGTCCTTCGTGGAGGCCGAGAAGGAGAAGAGCGCGGCCAGCGAGCAGTTGGTGGAGGACGTCGAAACCTCGCCGTGGACTCCGTGGCAGGAGGACACCGAATGGCAGTGGGACGGCCCGCCCGAAGCCGAGCAGAGCCCTGCCGAGGGTTCTGCGGGGGGTGAGCGCTGATGGGGCTGGACCTGCCCGATATAGGCGGCGCGATCAAGAGCGGTGTCGACACCATCGGCGCCAGGGCCGAGGGTGCCCTTGATTCCGTGAAGGAGAGCGTCGGCGAGGCCACCCACCGGGTCGCGGACAAGGTGGCCGACGGGCTGTCCTCGGTGGGCGCCGACCGGATCGCCGAGGGCGTACGGGACTACGGCGAAGGTGTGAGCAACCGCCTGGGGGGCGACGTCCCCGAGCGGCAGCTGGGCGAGAGTGACGACCCCAAGGAACTCATCCACGGCAGCGCCCCGGCGATTCAGGCGCGGGCGTCCCACTTGGCTGACTTCGGCAGGGCGTTCGAGTCGGTCGGTCAGGGTTTGCGTGGCCTGGACAGCGGTGCCTGGCAGGGCAAGGCGGGTGACGCGTTCCGGGAGAAGTTCGGGATGCAGCCGCCGGCGTGGTTGAAGGCGGCCGACTCGTGTGAGGAGGCCGGCAAGGCTCTGAAGGCGTACGGGGAAGCGGTGAGCTGGGCGCAGGGGCAGGCTTGTGCCGCGATCGAGGCGTACGAGAGTGCTCAGCGGGCGAGTCAGAGTGCGGCCAAGGTGTATGACGCGCAGGTCGCCCAGTACAACCAGGCTGCCACCCAGTACAACGAGGTTGCCGCGACGGGCGGTGATCCGGGCCCCAAACCGACCCAGCCGGGCAGCTTCCAGGACCCGGGCGAGGCGGCCCGCCGCGAGGCGCAGTCGATCCTGACCGAAGCCCGGCGCCAGCGCAGCGAGGCGGCACGCGACGCGTATGTGCGCGTCAAGCAGGCTTTGGAGCAGGCGCCGCGAAAGCCGGCGTTCAGCGACCGGCTCGGTGCCGAGGCCAAGGACCATGTGCTGAGCTCGGGCATGGAACTTGCGCACCTGGCCGGCGGTTTCGCCAAGGGCGCGGGCGAAGCGGTGGTGATGGCGCGCACGCTCAACCCGTTGGATCCCTACAACCTGACCCACCCCGCTGAGTGGAGCAGGCAGCACCATGCGCTGGCGATGAACCTGCTCGGCACGGTGGCTCATCCCGAGCGGATCCCGAAGGGCATCATCGGCTCCGGGTGGTCCAGCGACCGAGGAGACGCCGCCGGCGGATTCCTGTCCAACCTGATCGGAACCAAGGGCGCGGGCGCGCTGGCCAAGGGCGCCGCCCGGGGAGCGGCCCGTGGAGCGGGCACGGGTGCCGCACGCCGAGGTGTCGGCGGGGCGCTCAAGGACTTTTCCAGGGAACTGAAATGCAAGTGGTTCGGCGACCCCATCGACATGGCCACCGGCCGGATGGCACTGCCGCAGACCGACCTGTCACTGCCCGCCAAGCTGCCGCTGGTCTTCTCGCGTCAGTTCGAGTCGTCCTACCAGGCAGGCCGCTGGTTCGGCCCCCACTGGACCTCCACCGCCGACCAGCGCCTGGAGATCGACGCCGAAGGCGTCATCTTCATCCGTGACAACGGGGCCATGCTGGCCTACCCCCATCCCGTCCCCGGCGTGCCGACCCTGCCCCTGGAAGGTGGCCGCTATCCGCTGACCATCGACGCCCACGGCGACTACACCGTCACCGACGAGCTGAGCGGCCGAATATGGGACTTCGCCGCCCCGGGCGGCGACGGCAACGGCATCGCCCTCCTGGCCCAGGTCATCGACCGCTCGGGCCAGTGGCTCACCTTCGAGTACGACACCCAAGGTGCCCCGACAGCAATCGTGCACTCGGCCGGTTATCACCTCAAGATCACAACCGCTGAGGACCGAATAACCGCCCTGCACCTCGCCCACGCGTCAGAGAACGGCGGCGACCAAGAGCTGGTCCGCTTCGGCTACGACGAATACGGCCACTTGGCGACGGTGACCAAATCCTCTGGCATCCCGACCCGTTTCACCAACGACTCACTCGGCCGGATAACCGCCTGGACTGACACCAACAACTCGTCATACCACTACGTCTACGACGACCAGGCGCGTTGTATCTCTCAGTCAGGCGAGGCTGGCCACCTGCGCAACACATTCACCTACGACGACACCGACCCCGAGACCGGCAACCGTGTCATCACCGCGACCAACTCTCTGGGCCACAGCACGCGCTACCACGTCAACCGTGATCTCCAGGTCACCAAAGAGATTGCCCCAGACGAGGCCACTACTCACACCACGTACGACCGATACGACCGCCCCCTGAACATCACCGACCCACTTGGCCGTACGGTCAGCTACGGCTATGACAAGGCCGGCCGCACGGTCATGGTCGTCCGCCCCGACGGCCGCTACAGCAGCGTCGGCTACAACGACCAAGGCATGCCCGTCTCCATAGCCGGCGCCGACGGCACGCACCTCGCCCAGTCTTTCGACGAGTTCGGCAACCGCACGGAGCAGACGGACTCCTCCGGGGCCACAACCCGCTTCACGTACGACGACCTGGGCCACTTGTCCGGGGTGACGGACGCGATGGGTGCAAGGACCACGGTCCGCTGCAACGCGGCCGGCCTTCCGCTGGAAGCCACCAATCCCCTGGGCGCTGCGACGCGCTATGAGCGGGATGGATTCGGTCGCCCAGTCGCAGTCACTGACCCGCTGGGCGCGACGACCCGGATGTACTGGACGGTCGAGGGCAAGCTGGCCCGGCGCACCGCTCCGGACGGCACCACGGAGTCATGGACGTACGACGGCGAGGGCAACTGCACGTCGCACACGGACGCGACGGGCGCGGTCTCGACCTTCGAGTACACGCACTTCGACCTGATGTCGGCTCGCACGGGCCCGGACGGGGTTCGCTATGAGTTCGAGCACGACACGGAACTCCAGCTCCGGAAGGTTACCAACCCCCGCGGGCTGACCTGGAGTTACGAGTATGACCCGGCTGGCCGCCTGATAGCCGAGACGAACTTCGACGACCGCGCTCTAACATACGCCCATGACGCAGCAGGCCAGTTGACGATGCGGACAACGGCCTCCGGTTCCGTGATCCGCTTCGAGCGGGATGTGCTGGGCCGCACGGTGACGAAGGACGCGGCGGGCGCGGTGACGACGTACAGGTACGACCTGACGGGCGGCCTGGCCCAGGCGACCGGACAGGATGCGGCCCTAACCCTGGAACGGGACGATGCAGGCCGCCTGCTGGCGGAGACGGTCAACGGCCGCTCGGTGACGTACACCTACGACGTGCTGGGCCGCCGGACCGGCCGTACCACCCCGACGAGCGCGGTCAGCTCCTGGACCTATGACGCGGCAGGCAACCGCACCGAACTGGCCACCTCGGGTCGGACTTTGACCTTCGAGTACGACAACGCCGGCCGCGAACTCTCCCGTCACCTCGCCGGATCTCTGACCGTCACCAGCGCCTTCGACGGCCTCGGCCGCCTGACTAAACAGGAGCTTGTCGGCTCGGCCGACCAGCGCATCCAGCAGCGCGCCTACGCGTACCGCCCGGACGGCAACCTGGTCGGAATCGATGACCAGCTCAACGGATCCAGCCGTTTCGATCTGGACGCGGCAGGCCGGGTCACCGCGGTCCACGCGGCGGGCTGGACGGAGACATACGCATACGACGAGGCGGGCAACCAGACCTCGGCATCGTGGCCGGTCGCCATGCCGGGCCAGGAAGCGGTGGGCCCACGCACCTACACTGGGACACGCATCCGCACGGCGGGCGGAGTCCGCTACGAACACGACACTGCGGGCCGCATCACACTCCGCCAGAAGCCGCGCCTGTCCCGCAAGCCGGACACCTGGCGCTACACGTGGGACGCGGAGGACCGACTGGTCTCGGTCCTCACACCGGACGGCACGACCTGGCGCTACCAGTACGACCCACTGGGCCGCCGCATCACGAAACAGCGCCTCGCGGCAGACGGCTCCGAAACGATCACGGAACAGGTCGACTTCACCTGGGACGGCACGACGCTGTGTGAACAGACGACACACACACCGGGCACCAGATCGGTCGGGCTTACCCTCACTTGGGACCACCAGGGCCTACGCCCCCAGACTCAAACGGAACGCAAGACCGCGTCGGCCGGTACCTCCCAGGAGGAAATCGACTCCCGCTTCTACGCAATCGTCACAGACCTCGTTGGCACTCCGACAGAACTCGTCGACGAACAGGGTGACATCGCGTGGCGGACACGCAGCACGCTATGGGGTACGACGGCCTGGAACAGGGGCGCGACCGCGTACACCCCACTGCGTTTCCCAGGTCAATACTTTGATCCAGAGACGGGCCTTCACTACAATTACTTCCGCCACTACGACCCTGAAACGGCGCGATACCTCACGCCCGACCCGCTCGGCCTCGCGCCAGCTCCAAACCCCTCAACCTATGTCCAGAATCCATACGCTCAAATCGATCCACTGGGCCTTTCTGCCTGCGAAGAACATCTATTTCGAGGGACCACACGGGGGTTTGACGGCAGTTCAGGGGCCCAGGCATCAGATTTTACACCCACTTCAACGGACCCTGGTGTTGCGACCGCGTTCGCAAGACACTCGGAGCAATATGGGGATGCGGTGGTACAGCTTATACCTCGTAGCGCGCTCGACGGAGTGGAAACCATGAGAGGAATCATTAGGGCTGAGGCTGAAGTCGCAGTGGGTTTGCCTGCTTCGGAGCTCTCTAGGAGAGCCCTCGAGATCCCATCGGGCACAGCACACGAGATCCTTGCCGAGATGGGCGTCCATGTTCCCAGAATCAAGTCGTACGAGGGAATATCGGATGCCCTAGAGTGGGATATACCGAAGCTCTCACCAGAGCAAATTTCCCAGTTCGTGGCGGAGGGTTACAGTCGTGGCAAGTCCTGACAGGATCCAGATCTATGCCGTCGAGGAAACGACC
The DNA here is from genome assembly GCF_056836825.1 of Streptomyces sp. TRD_SC_5. Taxonomy (NCBI): domain Bacteria; kingdom Bacillati; phylum Actinomycetota; class Actinomycetes; order Kitasatosporales; family Streptomycetaceae; genus Streptomyces; species Streptomyces sp. TRD_SC_5. The sequence continues at coordinate 7,004,187 of NZ_JBWZZS010000001.1, forward strand.
AGTCGAAACGCTGTCTGCGTGGTGCGCTGCGTGGGCGGAATAATTCGCTCTGGACAGCTGTTTTCATTCGAGTCTGCTCGCACCGACCTTGCAGGAACGCTGCAAGTATCCCTCGATTTTATCGAGAGATATGGCAAGCGCGTGGAATTCCTGGATCCACCACATTCGGCAAGAGTTCAGTTCCATGGCGAGGGAGTCTCAGAGCTACGAAGAGGGGTCATAATCCACTCGGTTGAGCAGTAGAAACTCACCAAGTCCCTGCCGGTGACGGGCGACGACCCGCACAGCACAGCACTGGGTGATCAAGGCTGTTGGGACGAAGTTTGTGGGCCCCGGCGGGGCGCCGGTCATCGACTGACAGCCAGCCGATGTGGAGGCGGGCAAAGCGGATCTTGAAACTCACGCTGCGGGTTCTGCATTCTCCCGCGACCTCCGTGCCGGGTTTCGCCGCGGGGGCTGTTGGGGGTGGGTGATGACGGGCCGGTGAGTACCGCCGCTTCCGACGTCTCCGAGCCCCATGTGCCTGTGCGGCCTCTGCTCCCCGATCAAGTGCGGGGGCGGTATGCGGCGGTGCGTCACCTGCGCCGGCGCGGCACCCGGGCGCAGACCTCCACCGTCGGCGGGCCGAAGCAGCTGTGGAAGGAGCGGGGGCCGCGAGTACACGAGCCCAATCACTCAAGCCGCATGGAGATCCCGTGGGATCCAGAGACGCCGACATCGACTTCACCTTCACGCGACCGACCACCGTACGCGTCGTTCTCGGCGCCCTCACCTCGATGGGTTGGTCCGCCGTGGCCCCGGCCCGGCCATGTCGCGTACATGGTCAACGATGAGGACGACGCGTACGAGTGGCACGACAGCACACCCGAGCACATCGACGAAGCACTGGCAGTGCTGGACGCGACGGCGAACCTGCCGTACGCCGTAGCCCTCAACGTCTACCACGCGCAGGTGAAGACAGGCGGCATGTGGGCAAGGCGGGTGCCGCGCCCCGGGCCGCGCCGATCCCGCCCGCGGATGAAGCGGTGCCCGGTTCGCAAACGACCTGGGCTAGTTGGACAGTCACACACCGAGCCGGGGCCGTCTTCCAGACGCTCGGGCTCTGGGAGCTTCCTACGGTCAGCAGGGGGCGTGCCGGACGGGCGCATTCAGCCCCCCCGAGCCGCTGGAGCCCAACGCGTACGGCAGCCGTGAAAACTTCTCCGCAGCTGTGCCGATGCTGCGATCAACGGATCGTGGCTGTGCGGTCTCATGGACGACTGGCAGCAGCAGTCCGGCTGGAGTGGCCGCCGACCCGGCTCACCAGGACTGCGAGACTGTGCTCGCACAGGCAGCGCAGGCGGTGACCGAGCACCTCGGCACAGGCCCTGAGCGGACGATTCTGTCATCCGAAGCCGTGGTCACCGGGCCCGCGCTGACGCACCGCATCTGGCGCACCCCCACCCACGCCCTGGTACTCGGACCTGCGGGCTGACAACGGCCCCTACGGCTACCTCACCTGACGCTGGAAGGGGGGCTTGTTGGTGTGCGGGGCGCTGGCTGGCCTGGTGTGTTGCTGGTTTGCTGAGAGACAGAATTGACGGTTCGATCGGGGTGGTCGGGGTGTGTGAGCTGGAGCTGTGTGTTGTGTGCTGAGTGGGGTTGGGTGTGTTGTAGGTAGTTCTAGCGTGTAAAGGCCCGGACGGTGTTTGTGCTGGTCAGGGCTGTTCTGCTGCTTGGCGGGCGGGGTTAGCGGGTGCGGGGGCGGTGGTGGGTTTCGGCGAGGTGGTCGAGTCGTACTGCGTCGAGGGCGGCTTTGGTGATGCGTTCGGTGCCGTCGCTGATGGCGGTGATCGCGGCTTGGCGGATGAGCCGGGTGAGGGATCCGATGCGGCCGGCGGTGCGCTGGTGGAGGTAGGTGTGATGGCGGGGGAGGGTGCCGGGTTTGTGGTGTTGGAGGTCGAGGTTGTTTTCGATGTCGGTGATGACGTCGCGGAAGGGGTGGCGGGTGCCGTGGCGGGCGGGGAGGGGGCCGCAGTCGACGAGCGTGGCGCGTCCGGCGAGTTGGGCGCCGCGGGTGCCGGTGAACAGGGGGGTGTCGGTGACGTTGATGCCGGCGTAGACGAATGTCGCGGGGAGGCGTTCGGTGAGGTCTTTGATCAGGTCGGCGGTTTGGGCGCCGGTGGTGGTGCGGGGGTTGAGGCGGTGGATTTCGTCGATGAGGACGAGTTGGACGCCGGCTTGGGTGTAGGTGTGGCAGACGGCGTCGGTGATCTGGGTCTGGGTCATGCGGGTGGTGAGTGGGATGCCGAGGTAGCGGGCGAACTCGGTGATGAGGGTTTTCGCGGTGGCGCCGGGCGGGACGAGAACGTAGGCGACGGGGACCGCGGCACGGGCTGACCTGGGCGGTGAAGGGTTTTTGCGGGTGTGGGCGAGGTGGCAGGCCCGGCCGACATGAAGGAGGGCGGTGGTTTTTCCGGCCGCGGCGGGTCCGGTGACGATCAGGGAGGGGCGTGCGGTGGTCTGCTGGTGACGGCCGAGGATCATCAGGGTGCGGACCTGGGTGGCGAGGGTGCTGATGGCGGGGGTGCGGATCGTGACGAACGCGGAGTGGTAGGCGAGGCGTTCTTCAACGCTGCGGGGCGGGTCGTCCGGCTGGGGCGGGGCGGGTGGGTCGGTGGTGGCGAACTGGTGCCAGCCCTGCCAGGTGGTCAGCGGCCAGGACGGTTCGGCTGTGTCGCTGTCGCCCGTGCCGACTGGTGCGCTGCTCGGGTTCGGCGTTGTGGGGTGCGAGGTGTTCACCACTTGTCGGCTTCCTCGTGTGCGTCATAGAGCCCGAATCCGGTGGCCGTGGCGCGGGGGGTGTCGTCATCGGGCAGGTCGTCGAGGTCATCGATGCTGTCGTCTTCGCCTTCGGCACCCTGCTGCGCCGGGATGTCGGCGGGCCGTGCGGTGGCGTGTCCTGGTTGGCGGGCTGTGGGGAGGGGGACTGCGGTGGTGCGGGCCAGGAGGGCCTGCTCGGCCTTGGTGGCGTGGCCGCTGTGGACGCGGCGCATGAGCTGGTCGAGGGCGTCGGCCAGGCCGGCTTCGTACTGCTCGGCATCGCCGTGGTTGCCGTGGAGGGCGAGGGTTTTGATGTGCTGCCAGGTGCGTTCGTCGAACGGCCGGTGGACGTGGTCGCGGTGGATCCATGGGATTTCGGTCAGTTCGCCGTCGGGCAGGCGGACCCAGATCTGGCGGACGTCGTGGGGGTTGCAGTGGATCTCCCATTTCCCGCCTCGCCCGGCGACGGGGGAGGGCTGGCCGCGGTGGGGCGCGAGGAGATCGTGGTCGTAGGTGCGGTGGTGGATGCGGATGCCCGAGGCGGTGATCGTCTGCCAGCGCACCGGCAGCAGCTCGAGGTAGTCGTGTCCGGTCAGCGGGACGGCGACGTAGCCGGCGACGGCGACGAGGGCGGCCCACATCTGGTTCGGGGTGAGCGCTTTGCGGGGCATCATCGGGTGGCGCAGGCCTTCGTGGGGCCGGTGGTGGTAGTGCACCAGCCATTCGTCCAGCAGGTCCTGCAGCTGGGCGACGCTGTAGCAGGCGTCTTTTTCGGTGTCGGGGCCGCGGCGGGTGACGTCGGAGCCGGTGTAGCCGGGCAGGTGCTGGCAGAACAGGTGGTTGATGGTGCCGAAGGCGCGCTCGACGATGCCTTTGGCGGTGGGGGCGTGGGGCGGGGCGGGCTGGACGCTGATGCCGAGGCTCTCGCAGGCGGCGGTGAACGCCCGGGAGACGAAAATTTTGCCCCGGTCGACGACGATCGTCTCGGGCAGGACGACCGGCCGGGCCGCCGCCCCTGCCAGGCGCTCGTCCAGCGCGGCCAGCCGGTGATGGGGCAGGGTGGCGGCGCGGTCCATGCGCAGGATGTTCGGCCAGGTGGGGCGGGCGGGGTGCGGGACGGCCATCTCCGCGAGCAGCAGGGCCGCGTCGACGGCTTTGGTCGCGCTGGGGCACAGCACGGCGGCGAGGATGGAGCGGGTGGCGACGTCGATGGCGATGGTCAGTTCGGGCCGGGCGAGACGGCCGTCGTCGAAGAGGGCCAGGACGTCCAGGCGGGTGGTGTCGATCTGGACCTGCTCGCCGGGCCGCAGCGCCGTGGCAGGTGTGAAGGCCCGCCCCTCGAAGCTGGCGGGCATCTGGCGGACGGGTCCGGAGGGCAGTTCGCCGGGGCGGGCGAGTGTGGTGACGAGGCGGTACAGCGTGGCCTGGGACGGCGCGGGCACCGTCCCCGGACCGTGCCGGTCCTCCAGAATCTGGCCGATCAGTGGGAACAGGCCGTTGATGGTGCCCGTGGAGCGGCCGCGCTGGCGGCGCAGTGCCTCGCGGACGGCTGCGACGACCCGTTCGTCGGATCGCCCGGTGGGGCTGTAGGCCCGGGTGGTGCGGTGGTCGAGGAGCCCCCACAGGCCCTGCTTGCGGTAGGCCAGGCGCATGCGCTGCACTGTGGTGCGCGAGACGCGGCCGAAGCCGAGCGCGGTCAGCTCCTCGGCCTTGGCCTGCTCCCGCTCGGCCAGCGTGTGCCGTGCGGGGTCGTACTGCGGCCGCACCACCCCACCGCTGCCGGGCCCGTCGGCCAGACCGCATTCGACTTCTCTCACGTGCCGCTGCCAGGCCAGGGCCTTCTCGCGCGCCGCGGCGGGCGCGGTCTCGAACAGCCCCCACTGCGGGGCGGCCTGGGGTACGTCGGCCCCGATGACGGTGAAGCCGGGGTCGGCGAACAGGTACCCGGCGAGCACGGCCTCACCGCCACCGTCCGGGCCGACGAGATGGATCACCTGCCCGGACAGGGCGACCACCTGCCACTTCTCACCGCGGAAACGGACATGCGCGCCGACCTTCACCGCCGGCCGCGCATTGCGTCGCGCGGTCACTCGGCACTTCCCGTCTTGCCCGGACCACTCCAGCCCGGAGGGCCGACGAGGACGCGTTCGTGCAGCGGCGTATCCAGATCTGCCTTCACCCGTCCGTGCCAGAGGGCGTGGAAGACAGCGGGGAGGGCCTCGATCGGGTCGCCGACCGCTTCGGCGCCTTCGATCAACGGCCGCGGCCGCGCGAACGCCTCCACAACCGCGGGCGTCAGGCCGGGGCGGCCAGTGTTGCGGGGATGGCGGTAGCCGGCCAGCCATTTCAGATTGGCCGCCAGCACGTCACCCAGCGGAGGGAGGCGCCGGTAGGCCCAGCCGATCTCCTCACACGCCTCGCTTACCGCTTCGGCTGCCTTCACAGCGCGTTCGCCGCCGGCATCGGGGTGACTGGGGCAGTCGGCCAGCAGACCCGTGCCGTCGCGGTATCGGGCGAACAGCTGCGGCACCCAAGAACGCACCCGGCCCCGTTTCTCACGCCACAGCAGCCGCACCGGCCGCCCCGCCAGCCCTGTCACGTGCGGGTCGCGGTCCAGGCCCATCAGCTGAGCACGCATCGCGTTCGACCCCGCGGCCACATGCCGCCCGGTGGTCGCCGACCACCACACACCCGGCCCCCAGCGCCGCCCCGGGATCACCGGGAACGCCGACACCGGTGCCAACTCCTCGAACGCCACGGTCATGACGGCATCCGCCCACCGCTGCTGGACCGCCTGCCCCACCGGGTCGAGAAAGACCGCCTCGAACCCGCTCCCACGCCCCACGGCCACTCGCCCTGCCCGGCCCGCGGGCCGGGCCTCTCCTGCGCTGATCACCTGCGTCAGCCAAGCCGCTCCCGCCGGCAGGTGCCGCCGTTTTCAGGATTTCTGCCACAAACGAGTGCCGTATCAGCTAACAGCCAACGCACCCGTCAACGCACCGTTCTCAGCTGCCGTCTTCCTGCTTGCCCACCGTCAGCACGCTCCTGAGCGTCTCGGCGGACATGTCCACCCACCCGGCCACCTCCTGAAGCGGCACCCCGCCGTTCACCGCCGCCACCGCGGTCCGCTTCCAGGCCGCCTCGATCAGACCGGCACTGCGACCGAGACCACGCAGCAGATGCCGGGCGACCTCGGCGGTCGGCCCGCGCTGTACCCCGCGCAGCTGAAGCAGCTGCTCCTCGGCACTGTCGATGCAACTGCCGATCCGCGCCCGCTGCTCGGGCGGCACCACCGCCCGCCACATCGTCCCCGACCCCGGCGCCCGCTGCTCCTTGCCCAGCACCCGCAACTGCCCGGCCATCGTCACTGGCTGATGCTCCCGGCGCACCCACCATGGATCGTCCGCATACCCGGCCGGGCCGCTGGCTCCACGGCGCTGACGGATGACGCTGCCCATCCACGCGATCAGCGGACCGCCGTGATCCGTCGCCGCCAACGGCCCCAGCCACGCGCGCCCCACCCGCTCCCCGAGCCGGCGGCAGAACATCCCGTCGGCGGGCAACGCCCGCGGCCGCCCCGCACCACTGTCCACCCACACCAGCTCACCCATGCCTGGATCCAGCAGCGCATCGGCGACCGCCACCACCTCAGGGAAGACCACAGCGTCCCGCCCCACGATCCGCCACCACCCCAGATCACCTCCGGCATCCCCGCCCGCAACCTGATGCAGCCGCCGAGGCCAGATACTCTCCCGCTCCCAGCCAAAAGCCTGCTCCCACCACCGCGCCACCACCGCATACGCCAAAGCGAACACCCGCTCCGGCTCGGCCCCTGCCCGCACGGCCCGCCGCGCCACCCCGGCCCACCGCCGCTGCGCCGCGGCCACCTCCGGCAGGTGCCGCACGTCCAGATACTCGAGAGGCTGGTCGGCGTCCGCGTCCAGGAGCCACCGCCCGTGCCGCACACACACCCGATCCCACCGCGGCGCATACCGCACCACCCGCACGATGGTTCCCGTACGCCGTGCTGTGCACAGGCGGCAGCCGAATGCCACCGGCCCGGCGACCGCGCCGCCGATCCGCCACGCCGCCGCCGGCACTCCGTCCTCTGTGGCGGGCAGCTTGGAGTCCTCCTGTCCCCAGGACAGCAACGCCCGCGCCAGCACGTCTCCCTCAACGCCGCACAGGCCTTCCAGAAGCTGCCGTCCGGCCGCATTCAGCAACACCTCGGCGTCGCCCCGCGCGCCTCCGCCTACGTGCGCAGGCTGGTGGTTGCGCCACTTCCAGCAGGACCGCAACGCCCTGGCCTCCAGCCCGTAGCGGCTCGCGATACGGCAGATCAGCGACGAGATTGTCTCCCCCTGCAGGGGAGCTGTCCTCAGGAGGCCGGGATGAAGGGTCACTCCAGCACGATCTCGTGTTCGTTGATCCGGGCGGGCGCCTTTTCCCCATGTCCCTCTGCCCGGAGGGAAGGAGGAAGGGACGGGTGGGATGGGCGGCGCGGCCGTAGACCTCGGCGCGCTCAGCCAGTTGCGCGTCTGCCGGGCCGTCGCGCCGCACGCTGAGACGACGGACCACTCGCCGTGCCGCTGGGGGACGGTGCCGTCTGTCGCCCGGCGCGTTGCGTGGTCTGCCGCGCCTGGTCCGCTACTGTCGACCTGACAGGCCAGGGACGGTCTGGAGGCGAGCGATCCGCCCGGGTGGAGTCGCAGATGTCTCAAGGGTGGCATGCCCGGTCCCGCATCATGTGTTTCTCGGTGTCCGTGCATGCCCTTCCTCCACGGCTGCCGCCCGGGGGCAGCCGGAGCAGGAACCCCATGCCGCACACGACCAACAAGCGGATCAGCAAGGAACTCGCGCGCCTTCTGTACTTGGGACGTCTTCAGGCGAAGGGCGGCCGTCCCGCCCTGGATCCCACCGACCGCGGGCAACTCGCCTTCCAAGCCCTCCTCTTCGAGTGCCTGATGAGTACCCGTGAGCACCCGCACCCCCTGGAACAGCCGCGAAAAAGCGCGATGGCCAGCATCAGCGGCTACCTGAACGTCATCTGCCACCAGCCCGGCCATCTGGAGGTTCACACCAACACGGCCTACCGCGTCGCCAGCCGCATCCTGCCCTTCCTCCACGAAGACCACGGTGTGTGCGGGATCCCCGGCCTCCGGCTGATCGACTTCACCTGCCGACGGGTACGCCTGTTCCACCTCCCCACAGGAGCGCGCCTCGACCTCGTGGACTCGCAGCGCTGGCACGGCATGGACATCGCGCGCATGGTCTTCAGGCAGGAGACCGACTGGCATCACAAGGACGGGCGCTCGCCGCTGTGGCGTCACAACGGTCTCACCGACGAGGAAGCCGCGCACCAGGCGTGCTGGGCGTACACCGCCAGCACGCCGCTGCGCAGCGCACTGCTGATGCGTGCCATGCCACTGTGGTACCGCTTCGACCTCAGCCCGGCCTGGGTCACCGGCCACCCCACCCGCCCGGACCGGCTCATCTGGGATGCTCACACCGACACGGACCACGACCGCGTAATCGAGCTGTTGACTCGCTCCCAGGCCCGCATCCCAGGAGCCCGCTACCGCGAGAAGACACCCTGCTCCGGGACTCTTGAACTCGGCTCCGGCAGCGCTCAGCTGATCAGCGATCTCTAGGCGTTTCCGGCCGCTGGTCCTTGCCAGGTGCGTTGAACATCCCCTCTCCTGTACCAACACAACGAGACCGATGGGCCGTCGTCGTCCGTGTCCCCGGAAACCGGACCTCTCCGTACGACATGACTACGCCAGCCATGCCCTAGAGGAGATCGGCCGCGTCCTGGGCGCCACGAAGCCGTCCGCCCAGGAGGGCTTGTAGTTGGCTACGCCGTGATCCTTTGCGAAAAAGCGCTGCCGGTACGGCGGTTGGCCTGCGACCATCGGGCAAGAGTTCAACCAGGCGAGGAACGATGGCCAACTTCCAATTCGGTATGAACGACTACAGCGTCGACGTCCAGGCGCAGCACAACGTGACCTTCAGCCAGGGCTGGGACGTACACCGTCTCGCCCTGACCTTCGAGGTGACCGCCCGCGGCACCTACACCGTGGACGCGCCCTTCCTCGCCTCCGGCGACCTCTGGGTACACGAGATGCCCAACCCCGCCAGCTTCATCGGCAGCCTCCACGCCCCGACGGGCCCCGTCGGGCTGAAGCCGTTCAAGATGCAGCTCATGCTGCAGACGACCGTGACGGACCGGCAGCTGCGAGGCCTGGAGAAGCTGCGCGCGGGTGCCGACCTGGTCCTGCGCGCCCAACTCGCCCTCACTGCCCTGGCAGAGACCAAGCACTGGCCCGTCGCCCAGGACCAGGAGATCATCCGTATCCCGCACGCGACGTGGAGCAACGCCCTCACCCAGCTCAATGCCGGCGCTTTCATCGACGTCCTCATCCCGGTCACCACCGTGGAGGCCCGGGCCACCGGCGCACGACGGATCCGCGAAGCAAAGACAGCGATCCGCGACGGCCGGTACGAGCACGCCGTCGCCCTCGCCCGAGCGGCCCTCGATCCCGTACGCGAGGCCTGCAACACCAAGCAGCTCCACGACCAAGCGCTGCATAAGAAGGCCGGGGAACGGAACCAGGAGGAGCGCTGGGCGATGCTCACCCAGAGCGCCTACGCCCTCTTCAGCGGTGCCCCGCACGACGACGTGGGCACCACGGAGAATTTCACCTGGACCCGCGCCGACGCCATCGCGGCAGTCGCCACCGCCGGCGGCCTTCTCGCCCGGCTGGAAGAACTGCCCTAGCGGCGGTCAGCTCGCCGAAGTGCCCTGCCCTACGCACCGTTAGTTAGGTACTCAGACATGAGCACTACCGCTGCTGACTACGCCTGGTTGCCGGACCACCAGCTGCATGTTGCGGCGACCCTGGCTCATGTCGATCAGACGATCGACCGAGTCATTCGAATGGTTCACGACTACACCGCTCAAGAGCCGCTCTCTTTCAAAAGCGTCGTCGACGGCGATCAAGTGCAGGTAGTCGTGACTGCGATAGCGCCACTTCCTGAGGCGATTCCTCGTCTTGTCGCTGACGCTCTCACCCAACTGCGTGCTGCGCTTGAACACACCGTGTACGCCGAAGTGCAGCACCTATTGCAACGGTCTCTCACGGCAGAGGAAGCCCGCAGCATCGAGATGCCGGCCAGCACAAGCCTCGCTGACTTCGAGGCTTGGCTCAACCACCGCCGCAGGCGTGGGCTTCCACCGTTGCAGCCCAGTGCTCCTCTTGCTCAGCGCATCCGAGCTCTGCAGCCCTTCCAACGCCGGGATTCGGACGAACACCCGCTCAAGATCCTCGTTGAGTACACCAACATGGCCAAACATCGTCGGCCGACTGTTGCAGCAGCCCGCCTGGGAGCCGTCCACCCCGACGCACCGAACCCCGGCCTTGCGGTCTCCCAGCCCCTCGAGCGGCGGCCACAGCCAGGTAGTGGGCAGCCGATCCATGTCAACGACATCATCGCGACGGCGCCGCGCGGCGCGTACATTCCCTTCTCGATCTGGACGACGGTGTCGCTGCAGCGTCCGCACACAGGGCATCTGGAACATCACTGCCAAGGAACTGGAGTACTTGGAGGACTGGGTCCGCACCACAGCCATCCCGATCATCGTCACTGGCGGCCGCGAGGTCACACCACTGCCGCCGGAGCTGGACATCTCCACCGGATACGACGATCTGCGCAGCGAACTGCCGGGGGCTGGAGCCGCCTCTGCCGCAGAACGAGGCGGACAGCGGATCCAGGCCGCGGTCGCACGCACCGGCCTGACGGAAGTACTCGTCCCGCTGATGGGAAGTGACATGAGCGAGACGATCAGCGAGTGGGCGGCCACGCTTACCGACGAAGCGGTGCTTGAGCGAGTGGACGGTCTGGCCCAGGCTCGTCATAGCCATCAAGAGGCACTCAAAGCCACCGGGCAGCTGGCTGCCGAAGTCCGTGGGTACATGGGCCGCCACCACGCGGAATACGAAGCCAAGTACGGGCTGACCGCAGAGCTGCCCTTCCAGGTTTCTGGCGCCGCCGAGGGTGAGGGCTGAACTACCGTTTAAAATCAACGCCTTTTGGTAGCTTTGCCTCGCTGAGTTTGGCGCCTCTGAGGTCTGCGCCGTCCAGCAGCGCTGCTGTTAGGTCGACCCGTGTGAGATCCGCCTTCCTGAGATTGGCGTCTCGCAGATCGGTATGGGTAAGCCGGCAGTCATAGAGAGAAGCGCGGGTCAGATCGGCACCTCTGAGGTCGGCGCTGGTCAGATCGACTTGGTGGAGTTCTGCACCTTCGAGCAGGGAATTCTTTAGGTTTGCGTGACTGAGATCGGCGCTGTTGAACGCAGCATCCGCGAGTTGTGCACCTGCAAGGTTGGCATTCTGTAGTTGAGCGTTAGTCAACTGGGCGAACTGCAAGTTAGCGCCGGCAAGGTTGGCCTTGGTGAACCTCGCGTTGTCGAGGGAAGCGGCGGTGAGGTCCACATGGCGGAGGTTGGCTCCCGTGAGGTTGACATAGTTCAACTGTGCCGAATCGGGAAAGTCAACGGCGTTGAGGCGGGCGCCGGTCCAGGTGAGCAGGTCCAGGTTGTCCACCGCTTCAGGTGCATCGTGGGAAGGGTCGCGCTCAGCCACCACGACGGCGGCGGCGGCCACGTCGGGCAGTGCCTGATCCTTGGCGCGGTCTCCGGCGAAAGTCGCCTTCCGGGTCGTTGTCCCGTGGATGCGTATGTAGGCCCCGAGAATTTTGACGATGGCGGCTTGATCGCGGGGTGAATCAGTCATGACGCGTTGCAGAGAAAATACTCCGCCGAGGCGCACGTCGATTGAGTCGTCGCCGAGTTGGGCGACCGCAGCGGTGAATCGCTCGGTGACTTGGCTTCCCTGTGCCAACTCGAGCTCTCGGCTGCGATTGCCGAGTTCCGTAGTGTTCTGCCGCACGGACACTCCCGTGAACACGAGTGCCGCGACCGCGGCGACGGCTGTCAGGACAGTCGACAGATGCGTGACTGTGGCGCCCCACCCTCCTCCGGCGGGCAAAGCACCGGCGGAGGGATCGGGGCCAAGCCGCTGGGTGCGGGGTGAAACGTGAGGGATAGGTCGGCGCCTCGCGATTCGGCGCAGGTGCTGAAGTCGGCGGGCGGACGGCGGCTGGGAGGGCATACCTTATTGGACCGCACAGCACGGCTGACGTGCCGGGCTTCAGTCGAACTGCCCGGGCTCAGCTGATCTCGGCGTTCGGGGCGGAGGGCCAGAGAGCTGCTGTACCGGGCAGGACCTGGGCGGACAGGCGGGTGGGCGAGGAACCGAGGCTGAAGGTGCCTCCGGTCAAGAGACATGTGTCCGCAATGAGGGGGTCGTCGATCTTGACGAGCTGGCCGGGTTCTAGCCAGTCGTTCGTCGGAAGGGTGAAGTGGGCGCGTTGGGGCGTGCCGGATGCGAAGTCGATGTCTGTAACCGGGCCGAGGAAGGTTGGCGGACCGTAGATGGCGAGTTGGCCGAAGACGTCGCTGGCAGCAGTTTCGACGAGTTGGTCGGCTGAGTCGAAGGCGTCGGCGAATTCGCGTGCTCGTCCGGTGAGGCTTCCGATCTCTTCGGAGACGACGGTGCAGCGGTAGCCGTGCCGGGGGACGGCCAGGTCAGGTTCGTGGGCGTCGATCTCGGGCGGACTGAGCCGCTGCCGAAGGCGGGCGCGCACATGTCGAAGCGCTGTGCGATCGGCGTCATGGAGGCTCTTCCGGGCTTCTGCGAGCTGCTGCCATTCTGCGCTGGCCTGGAGCGCTGAAGCTACGGCGCGGGCGCTTGCGGCGAGGTTGCGTGATTCAGCGGGCGTGGCTTGGAGGCGCCGGGCTGCATCGGAGGGTACGTCATGACTTTGCAGGCCAGCTGCCCGTTCGCCGGCTTGCCAGGTGAGGCGGTATGTGTACTCGGCCGTGGTCAGAGCGGTGCCGGGCGCTAGCTGAGGTGCGGGCAGTTGAGGGTAGCCCGGCATACGTGAGCGCAGCCATGCGATGGTCGTACGATGTGCAGCTTCGACAGTCGCTGCCAGGTTCCGCCAAGTTTGCCATTCGCCCTCGTCGCATGGCGTATTGAACGCTGGCGGCAGCTGGTCATGAGCCTGCACTGATTGGGACAGCCGGAGTGGGGTAGCGGCGATATCGGCCCCGGATGCCTGCAGCCCTTGCAACCGCCCGGGTACGCCGCTGTTACGGGTGGGGGCGTTCCGCGGCAGCTGGCATGCGAATGTCTGGATGAGCGGTAGGGCTGCCCAGGCCTCAGCTTGCTGGGTCACCGCTCGCCACATCTGGGGTTCATTCATGGGCCGTCTTACCTGCCTTCGCTGTGTAGATAGCTCGCGGATATGAGCTCAGGGGGTGAGCCATCCCGGGACTGTGAGTTTCTCGATGGCTTTGCGGACGCGTTGTGCCGCCGTGGACGCGGGCGAAGTGGCCAGAAGGTGCTCGAGCGTGGTGGAGCTTGCCCAGTCACTGCTCAGGGGGGCCGTTTCTGCCTGCAGTCCCTCGGTGACGGTGATGTTGTCGCTGTGCCAGTAGTCCACGGGGGTGTGACGGCCGAAGGGGCCCTCCTCCTGAGGGCCGATGACCGCGTGCAGTCCCAATGGACCGACCTGAGCTGTTAGCGCTCCCGCATCGCCAGCAGGCGTGACGCGTTGGATCAGACTGTTGGTGAGGCGTGCGGTCTGTTCGGTGTGTGCTGCCAGTGCTTCTCGTGGCGACTGGCCCAGCGCTGGCCGGCGTGCAGGGAGCATGTTGGGCTGCTGAAGCTTTTTTTGCAGGTCACGACGCCACAGCCGCACCGCGATCGTGAGAGGACCGGCATCCTCCTCGAGGACGACAGCACCATATTGGTGGGTCAGATCGCGTGCCTGCGTCTCTTCCACCCACGCGGCTCCTTGCCCTGCATGCCGTACCGCAATGATCCGGCGGTCGTCCAGCCTGCACAGGGCCGTACCCTCTTCTGTGCAGGACAAGCTGCGCAGAAGGGCTGCGACGGTCTCCGGGGCGTTCTCTTCGAGCGTAGTGCGGTCGAATTCAGATACGGCGACAGCCGTAAAGGGCAAATCCTTGACGATCAGAGCGGCTGCCACAGCGTCGACACCTGCGATCTCGGCGTAGAAACGCATCCGCTGGTCGTCGCCTGAGCCCAGCCGACTGGGCAGGGGCATGGCACGGGCTGCGTGTGCGGCTGCTGCGAGGTAATCCGCAAACGAGTCGTGCATGGGTACCACCGTCTGGTCCCAGCCGAGCGATGTGATGAGACCGCAGCGCCGCGCGGTGTTGTTCAAGGCCAACGGTTCCGCGGGGAGCCCAGCTGCTCTGAGGGAGTCGGTGGCCTCGGAAAGCATGCGATGCCATTCGTACAGGTCCGCATGACGACGGCCTTCAGCCAGCAGGTGTGCGTAGACAATTCCTAGGGCCAGCCGCACAGCAGCCAGATTTACGGCGCCACTGCGCGCCGCAATCTGTTCGATGAATGCGCGGTACAGCCCCGCCCGTCCCCCCACCGGCGTGCCGTTGCTGCGTAGCGCCAAAGCCATGGAGAACAGAAGCGGGTTGCCCGCAGCGTCCCCCAGCGCGCCGTCGATGGCTGCCACAACCTCGGCAACACGACCTGGCGCGGGTGTCATGTCAAGGTTGGCCTTTTCAACGAGATCCATCTGTTGTTCGTGTCGCAGAGACGCCATCTCGTACATCACGGCAGAGACATTGCTGGGCAACGCCTCTCTCAAAGCCGCTATATCCCGTCCTACCAGTACAACACGTGCTCCATGACCCGTGGATACGGGGGCCATTAGCTCTTCGTGCAACGCACGCCGGGTAGGTTCTGACACCTCCGAGACGCCGTCGATGACCAAGGTCACTCGATCGTCCGACAGCGCCTGCACACCTGTTGCTGTGGGACATGAATCTCGTAGCACAGCAGCCAGTCCGTCGGCCGCGAGCGCGGCGAGACGGCCGGGAAGGAAGGACTCGGCGTGGGTCAGGATGACGGTCGTGCCCTCCTGCGCTGACTTGCGGCGCAGAATTCTGGCCGCAGTGGTTTTTCCTGTTCCGGTGCGACCGGCCAGAATGACAGGACCACTCCCGCTCAACAGGTCGAGGACATCCAGATCTTTCCTGTCCGTTCCCCCCAAGCGCCGCACCGTCAGAGGCGTCTGTAGCTCGATGCCGGTGACTGCTGGCTCGACCACACCGGGCTCAGCGCAGGAGCCGGCCATCTCGAGGTAGCGCTCCCGCACGTTACTCCACCGCAGAGCGGGTGGCTGTTCCGCAGGGACTCCGAGCAAGGCCGCGATCTCGCGCCGGTCCATGATCCGTAGTCGCGGCGCAGCGTTGCTTGTTTTGTCGAACAGGGCACGAAACAAGCGGTCGACTGCATGGGTGGCTTGCTCTCGTGCGTCCTCTGTCGTTCGTGCGAAGGGAAGCATGGAAGCCACCTGTCGCTCCGCACGCACGAGTAGAGCGCTGGTGTTGTAGGGGTCCTGGCGGATGGTCGCCCTTCCGAGGGCCGCATATACCGAGTCCTCGACGCTCGTGCCGAGCAGCTCAGTGAGCGGGCCTGATCGCCCTGCGGCTGCTTCTCCAAGGGCATCGTGCACACGCTGCCCACTCGGCCCTAGGCGACCATCGGTGAGGAACTCGAACGATGCGTGCGCCGCATCAGGGAGGATTGCCCAGCGCTTCAAGACGGTGAGCAATGCAGTCTCGCCCCAGGTGTATTCCGGGGCGCGCACCTTGACCTGAATGGCATGACGAAGCATGCCATCTCGGGCCAACAGCTCGATGTCCACAGCATCGTCTGTTCCCTCAACACGCACGCTGCCCAGGGCGGGATCTTGCAGCACCTCTACCGCTGCAAGCACGCCCTGCGCCTGCTGGTAGGCGATGCCGCGAACTGTATCTACGCCACTCACTCCCACATGATTCCATGCGGCTATGACAACTAGTGCGGGTTGAGGTGGGCACTAGCGGGAGGGCGGGCCTGGTGTTTCGTGATTGCGCGGAGTCTCTCCGCTGCTCTGGTGTCGGCTCCCCTAGACGTTAGCCACGGTTACGC
>NZ_JBWZZS010000002.1:0-364836 GCF_056836825.1 Streptomyces sp. TRD_SC_5
ACGTAACCGGCAAAAGAGCAGGGGGCTCAACTGTGAAGGCAGGAGATGCCGCCCCGGTGCCAAGGGGGATTCAAGCGCCCGGGAGGAAAAGGCAGAACGGGTGACCGTGAGGGTCACGCAGGACCCGTACGCCCTTCTGGGGCTGGTACTCCTCCACAGTCGCGCCCAGGGCGCAAGCTCGCTCTGTCTCCGCATCCAAGTCGTCGACTTGCAGTTTCAGATGCGCTTGCCTCTGCTGAGTGCCTGGGCCGCACCCAGGCCTCCCCTACTGCTCGTGCACTAATCCGATGACGATGCGCCCTCTATCTCCGCCACAACCTGGGACCCCAGCCCGGAGACGCTGAACTCGCCGTTCACCCAGCCGAACCCGCAGTCAGGCCTCGACGGTGAAGGCCGGCTCGTAGCCCTGGGCCGTACGGACGTCCTCGTACACCACCGTGGGGCGCAGCCGGTTCCAGCGGTGGCCGAGAAGGAGGGCGAGTCCCATGGGGCACGCGAGAAAGAGGTGGATCCGGGGGGTGGTGCGGGTGGCGCGGCGGAGGGTGTCACGGATTCCGACGGCGAGGGCGTTGGCAGCCTGGCTGTCGGGGACGGAGTCATCCTTGGGGCCGGTTGGCGGGGTGAGGACGAGGAGTTTGGATGCAGGGGTGTTCTGTTGGCGCAGGTAGTCGAGAACGTCTTTGGTGAAGTCCTTCGATCGGACGGTCACGTTGATGCCGACAGCTAGATCCTCGCCTTGATCGATGTCGTGTTCCTCGACGGTGGGGTCGCAGTCGGTGTCGTAGGTATCGCTGGTGGACCACAGCTGTCCGCGTTGGAGAACGGCGAGGTCGGCTCCGGTGACCATGCGGAAGGCCGTACCGGTCAGGAACGCGGGGGCGAGGCGGAGGCTTCCCGTCACGGAGATGTCGGTGCGGCCGGACAGGCGGGCGGGGGCCGCCTCGATGTCGTCCTGGAGCTGTGCCCAGGTGGCGGGTGCGAGCGGGCGGCGTTTGGTGTACTCGGAGTCGGTTTCGAACCGGTCGATCCAGTTGATGGTGTGGTCGGCTTCGGCGGCGAGCGGGTCGGGCTTGAGGGTGGCGATCGACAGGATCGCGTGAGCGGGTCCCGTCTTGAGGTTGAGGCTGTCGACGGCTGCTTTGACCATGTCGAGGGTGAGGGTGCGGTGGCCATTGCGGACCTGCTGCGCGACCCAGTTCGCGCCGTCGTCGACCGCTTGGCCGTCGTACCGAAGGCCGGAAGCAGCCATGAGGAGCTGCAGCTGTTCCTGCACATGGGGCAGTTCTCGGGACAGGTCGAAGCGCAGGTGTGAGAGAAGGTCATGGAGTTCGGTCTCGCTCAGCCCGGCGTTCTCGGCCCAGCGGGCTCGCGCCTTGCCGATCTTCGACCTCTCTGTGCCCTCGGCCCCCTTGGGCACGAGCAGCTGGGTCCGGGCATCGCGCACGGCGATCAGGGGATCGCTCGGGTCGGGCGCGCGGTTGGTGATGAGTGCGAGGTCCACGTCGATGCCGTCAGCAGTGAGCGTGCGCCACGTCCTGGCGATCTTCTTCAGGATGGACGGGCCGCCGGTGGGACTCGGTTTGGTCAGGTACTCCTCATTTATGGGTGTGGAGCTGCTGACGGTGTATTTGACCTGGGTGTAGGTGTGGGGCGGGATGCGGCGCAGCAGGACGACATCGTCGAGGTTGCCTGCGTCGTCGGCTTCGACGCCGACCGAGATGACGGGATTGGCGGTGTGGATGGCGTTCTCGCGCAGGAGGGTGAGACAGCCGGCCCAGGCGATGAGCCACTGGTAGTGGTCGCCGGTGATCCTGACGCTGGTGGGACTCGGGCCTGGCAGAGGTGCCATGGGCGCTCTCCGGGGGCGAGGGGTGGTGTGGCGTTGATTCTGTGTGCGTCGCGCGGGTATCGGGCCGTTACTGGTGCCCTGGCTGGTTCGGCAGTCCATGTACGGCGACCTGGGTGATTGCGTTGTTGTGGCAGGTCCAGGCAGTCATGCCCCAGTGCGGTGCACGGAGGCTGAGGATGACGGCGATGAAGCTGTGGAACCCGAGTTCGGGGTCGTTGAGGAGTTGGTGGTAGGTGGCTCCGTCGCGGGCGCTGGGGACGGGGTGGCTGGTGGGGTGGGTGTGCCATTCGCCGATCCAGACGCTGTGGTCTTTGGCGTAGGCCTGATCGGCCAAGGTCTGGGTGTGGGCCAGGTCGCGTAGGAAGTAGGTGGGGGTCTGGACCGCGTCAGGTCCGGGTGTTCCAGCGTGTCGGACAATCACCGTGTCGTGGATGTGGTGCCCCAGCAGGATGCCTCCGGTTTCCCTGTTGGGGGCGGCAATTCGGAGCTCGTTGGTGATGCCGTGGGTGGCTTGTGGGGTGAGGTGTACGGCGGTGACGGGTTGCGGAGTCATGGGGATTCGCAGGTGGGGCATCCGGGGCGTGGGGCTGTGGCGGGGAGCCATCGCATCTCGCCGGTGCGGGTCAGGTCGAAGGGCGGTGCGCAGTCGGGCTGTCGGCGCAGGCTGATGAGTGCGTGTTCGCCGGGGAGCCGCTGGTCGGGGTGTCCGCGGCGCTCGAGGAGGGTGGCGACGGCGGTCTTGGCGGTGAGGTGAGCGACGAGGTGGAGGTCGGGGCCGACTGCGGTCATCGGCCGGTGTCTGGTTCCGGTGCCGTATCCGGCATCGAGTGCAGGTTCGGGGTCGATGCCGCCCTGCTCGGCGAGGGTCTGGCGTCGGCAGGTGAGGCACCCGTGCTGGGGCCAGGGTCTCAGTCGCAGGACTTCGCCGATGGCGCCGTCTTGGAGGACGCAAGCCATGACGGCAGGGATGCCGGCGCGGCGGGTGAGGTGTCCGGTGACACGGCGGGCGGCGACGCCGTCGGCAGCGCAGACGACGAGGTCGCATGCTTCGAGCAGCGGTCTGATCCGGTCGGCGTCCTCGACAACGTCAAGGACGAGGGGAACGACCGTGGTGTCGGGGCGGAGTGGGGTGAGTTCTTCGGCGAGGGCGGTGGCTTTGGGACGGCCGACGTGGCGGCGGGCAGTGGTGTGGCGTACGAGGTTGTGCCAGGAAAGCCGGTCGGGGTCGACGAGGGTGAGATGCCCGATGCCGTAGCCGGCGAGAGCGTGGGCGGTGGCGGATCCGATGCTGCCGGTGCCGACGAGCATGACGCGTGCTGCTTGAAGGTCCTGCACGGGCCAGTGGTCGTGGAGTTGGCCGATGCCGGTAACCGTCGGCTCGACGAGGGAGTTGAGGGGGTAGGCACCGTCGCGGCCGACACGCCAGGCAACGATGTCCGGGACGTCGTGCTCGGGAAAGGCGTCCTTCATGTCCGGGGCGCAGGTCAAGGCAAGGTAGGGATTGAGGCCAGGGTTCCTGTATCCGCTGGTGAGGTGCTCCTGGAAGGCGGACAGGGGGATGCCTGTCTGGAGTCTGCCGCGCAGTTGGCGCCATTGAAGGTGGAGCATTGGGGCCGCGCGGTACCAGCAGCCGGACAGACTGCCGTCGCCAGGGGCGAGCAGGTTCTGGCCGGGCGAGGTGTCGACAGGGAGAACCGAGCCGTCGCGGGTGGAGATTCCTCGGATGACGGCCAGGCTTTCGTGGTTGCTGCGCAGGGTCATCAGACCCCAGGAGCCGGCCTGGCGGATGGTGGCGGCTGCGTGGTGGGGAACGAGGATCAGCACAAGGGTTCGCTCCCGGCGTCGTGGTGGTCCGGTGCCGTGTCCGGTGGAGCCGTCAGGCTTTCGTCCGCGCCGCCCGTGGTGGGTGGCGGCTGAGTGAGGAAGTGGTCGAAGCAATCGTCTTCAACGATGCCGCAGTCGGACATCTGCGAGATCGCCCCATGCTTCATCAGCGCGTACTCCACCCGCCAGGCCGCGGCTTTGAGAAGCAGATCGACAACAGACTCGCGGCCGGTCCACAGTGCGTCGGCGCGTAGAAGACACAGGGTGCCGTCACCGTTGACGTGCCATCGTGACTGCGTCCACTCCGCCAGCTCGGGAACCGGGTCAAGGGGGAAGATGTGGGGCGGCACCATGGGGTAGGCCTGTGGGTAGGCCATGGCTACGCGCAGCCCTGTGGTTCCCATCCAGTCGGTGAGGTGCGAGGGCTGGGGTCTGTCGAACGGCCACAGGGGTAGCGTGCCGTGCCAGCTACCGGCACCTTCGCCGTCGTAGATCACGTCGGGGAGGGCGGCGGTGATCTCTCGTTGGTCCCGCTCGAGGCGGCGTGGCTCGCAGGCCCACCACGTGATGGGGTCAGGGTGCGTGGGCCTTCGAGGGTCGGGGCTGGTCGTCATCCCTGGGGTGCGTCTTTGATCGGCCGGGGGGTGATGAGCGCGGGCGTGCCGGTGATCAGGGCCGGGGCTCCGGTGATGGGGCGTGCGGGTTTGGCCGGGGCGGGGAAGGAGTCGCCCAGGATCTCCTGCCACAGCCGCAGGGCGTCGTCGGTGTCGCCGGCCGCGGCGGCGGCACAGGCCCGGTCGGCGAGCTCGGCGGCTTCGACGAGCGCGGTCTGCAGGCCGTCGTGGTCAAGGTCGGGTTGGATCTCACCGCACAGTTCGGCGGGGTCGCATACACCTTCGTTGACGCGGGCCGCGGCAGCGGTGAAGAAGGTGCGCAGCCCGCTGGCGCGGTTGCCGGAGGTGGGCATGCAGTTGAGGGCGAGGACTTCCATGACGAGAGACTTGATCCGGCCCGCAACCGGAACGTCGTGGCGCCACTGTTTCAGGACGCGAACAAGTGGGCGGAAGTGCTCCCACTCTCCTTGGTGGGCGGCTACCAGGTTGATCAGGTGCTCAGGATGGGCAGGCACCCACGTCTGCGTCAGCTTCTCGGGGATGAGGAGGGTGCCGTCTGCCCGCCGGAGGGCAGGCATCACGTCGACGGTGAAGCCGCTGTCGTCGTCGGAGTCGTCGAGGAAGCACTTGACCGCGTGGTTCCTCGGCAGCGCGCGCCAGACTTCCCTGCTGTGGATGCCATTGGTCTTGCCCAGCAGACGGTTGACCTGGCCGCGGGTGTGGTCCAGGGCCTGCTCCGCGCTGAGGCCGGGGGTGCCCCAGCCCGGGTGCTGGACAGCGTCGTAGACGACAACGACGTCGACGTCGTGAATGGGCTTGAGCTGGGTGCTGCGACTCAGCGAGCCGGAGCCGAAGACCTCGGCGACATCGGGTTCGCTGCCCAGCGCCTTCTTGAACAGGTCGCGTCGATCCCGGGCGAGCCTGGTCTGGTCGATGTCCTCGTTGATGCTCTTCTGGAAGTCGTCGAACGCCTCGTCGATCCGCATCGTGCCTCCTCGATCTTGCGTGTTCAGCCCTGGTCCCACACCGAGTTCGGCCGCCTGGTGGGGCAGGCTTCGTCCGCGTTCGGGAGGCATTAGGCCACTCGCGTTGAGCGTAGGCGGCACCACTGACAACGCCGCCTGAGAGCCGCATAGTCGATCAAGGGTGTACGGCACAGCACCAGGACCCCATCCCCGTGCTGACGGCCCTTCGCCGGCGGGCCGGATTCAAGGAGGTGGCGGGTGGGTGAGCAAGCTGCGGGCTGGGAGCTGCGGGGATGGCCTGCCGATGGCCTCACGGAAGTGCTTGCTGCTGTCGAAATCTCACTCACTCCCCCGTCACCTCGGGCAGGCGCGAACGTCCCCACTGGTACTGGGGGGTATTCCGAGAGTTGGAATAACTGAGTCCACCATCTGAATGGGATACCAGCCCGTGTGCCGCGTCCTTTCAGATGAATCAGCGAGGCGTTTGATCTCGGGGGCGGGCTACGTCGGCGGCGTAGGCGGCCCAGTCTCCTGCCGCGATCTGCTGCCAGATGACGACGACGTCGACCTGGATCCCGAGCATGCGGGCCAGGAACCCTGCTGGGAGCCCGGCCGCCAGCGTGAACAGGGCAGTTGAACGGTCCGGGCGGGGGCGCAGACCCATTCTCTTCAGCCGCTCGTCGAGGCCGGCGAAGTCGATGTGCTCGCCGGGACGACGTCCGGGGAACAGCCAGGGGCTTGCGTCTGGGGTGTGGGGCCTGGAGCGCTTTTTGCGTGTGTCAGCAAGCTCCCGGACGAGACCTGCGAGCGGTTCAGGGAGGGTGACCGGCGTGCTCCCGAACAGGAGCCGGGTGTGACCACCTTCTAGAACCACGTGGTCGATGGTGAGCCGGGAAATTGTTCTGGGGCGCTGGGCGTAGAGAAGGAGCAGGAGGCCGGCGACGCGGTCCGGGGTGGTGAGGGTGGTGTCGTGGAGCAGGCGCCGGACGTCGGTCCAGCGACGTTCACTGTCGATGCTGTGGGCGGGGCCCATCCACCGGACTGCGGGGTAGGTCAGTCCCGTGGCGTGCGCGTGAGAGACGGACCAGCGAATGAAGTGGCTGGTTTCACGGGGGTAGGTGGAGTTGGGAGAGAGGATCCATCGCTCGAGGTCGGGCTGGGTACAGGTAGCGAGGGCGAGGCTTTGCTCTCGGAGCCAGTCCAGGAAATTCGCCGCCGCGGTGATGTGGGTACGGACATTGGTGGCCTGGAGCCTCGTGGCGGGTGCGTTGTTCAGACGGTTGCGGAGGCGGCGCAGGTGGTGCCAGACGGCGTACCCGTGAAGGATCCGGTGTTCGTCAGGATCGGTACGGTCCTTCAGGGCCTGGGCGGTCCAATGTTCCAGACGTGTGAGGTATTCGTCGCGGGCGGGCAGTGCTTGAGTGGCAACGAGGATGCCCCTCAGATGCGACACCGCCTTGTTGAAGGGCAGTTCGTCCAGGGTGGCGTGAGTCAGCGGGCGCGGGTCGGCGTCGATGGCGCGCAGCAGAGTGATGACTTTCGGCAGTTTCAGCCAGGCCATGGTCGTGTCCGGCCGTCCGTTGTTGAGAAGGGCTTCGTACAGCGGAGTGAGACGTTCGGGAAGGTGCTGGCCGGGCCCGCCAAGGTATCCGCGCAGCCGGCGGCCGAGAACGCACTTGGGGCAGGTGCGGGTGGTGAGCTTCCAGGGAGCGTCGCAGGTCTTGCATCGACTCCAGGCAGCAGGGTCCGGGTTGACGCAGCGGGCGCATAGAGGGGCCTCGCGCGTTCCGCCCCGTGTAGGTGCGGTGGTACCGCATCCGCTGCACGTGGCCCAGCGTTTCTCACATCCGTCGCACCAAGGCTCACCGGTAACGGGTGAGACCCAGCCGGGTCCCGTGCGTCGGCACATGGTGCAGGTCACCTGTTGGCGCGGGCGGCAGCTGACACACCGTGGCCCATCGGCAAGACGGGTGGCGACTCTGCGGCGGCGGCCGCAGCTACGGCACTCTTCATGATTGGCAGGGTCGTTGACGACGCAGTCTGCGCAGACCGGCCCGCCATTGGGATCCCGGGCAGCCGGATCCCGCACAGTGCCGCAGACGGTGCAGGGGACGGCTCTGATCTGCCCGTAACAGGTCCTGCAGATCCGCTGCCCGTCGATCAGGGGCCGTAGCCGCACTGTCCGGTGGCAGCGGGGACAGGACGGTCGGGTGATCCCGGTAGCACCTGCGGCGAGGAGTGCGTCGATGAACCTCAGCGCTGCCTGCGAAGCGCGATGCCCCTGGCCGGTGAGAAGTTCGGGCCGGGCGAGGAGCTCTCGGGCCATCCTCTCCTGCTGCAGGACGTAACGGCATGCCTGTTGCGTCGCTCGATCGATCGTCTGCTCACTCAAACCCGGGCTGCGGTCCCTGATCAGCGCGGCCAGAGCGGGGATGGCTTGCGGGTCGCTATCCGGGCAGCGATGGCACCGTGGTTTACCCTCCCGGTCCCGACTGACGGTCTTACGTGCCCTACCGCATCCAGCGCAGGGCCTGCTTTCATCGAAGCACGAACCGCACCCCCAGGCCCCGGCAGCCCAGTACGAAATCTTGCGTTGTTCACGGTCACACCGTGAACAACGCGGTGCAGCGACATTGCCTGCGCCGGCTGCCCGTAAGGCCAAGAGCAGTTCGGCAACAGCTTTCGGAGCCGGCGGACGGCCGGTACGCAGTAAGTGCGGATCGGCTTCCAGCGCATCGGCCAGACGGCGCCGTTTAGACCGTTCGGAAGAGGTGCTCACGATGACATCGCGCACCTGGTCCGGAGAAAGGTGCCGTTCGATGCGGCAGACGTGGGAGACGATCCGCTGGACTGGATCGGAGGCGTACTCGGCCTCGGATGCGGGGGTCACTCGTCGGCCCTGCTGATACGGGCACGTTTAGGTCTCAGATCGCCGACCCCGTGTTCGCCACCGGCCCCGCCCGCAGCGGCCCTCTTCCTCGTTGCGGACCCGACCGCCACGACAGGCTCGATGAGATCGTCCATCGAACAGTCGAAGATGTCGAGCAACGCCATGAGGATCTTCAGGCTCAGCCGCTCGGGTCGTTCCACGGCCAGCCGGTAGACCTGGCTGGTGGACAAGGTGATGCCGCGCGCCGCCAGAGGCGCAATCAGGTCGGTGGTGGAGAACATGCCACGGTCCGCCATGACGTGCCGCAGGTGCCATCGGTAGTCGAGCTTCGCGTTCATCCGTGCCCGCCTACGGCCGACGGCTCGGCAAAGGCAGGTGCCAGCGCCCGCTGCAGAGCACTGTTCATGAACGCGTCGCTGACATGGGTATAGGTGGCAAGAGAACTGTCGCACTCGTGACCGACCTGTTGCTGCAGGAACCGCCGGTCCACCCCGTCCTCCGTGAGATGAGTGATGTAGGAGTGGCGCAGCGAGTGCGGGACGAGTGCACGGGGCAGACCCAGCGCGTCACGGTAGGCGACGAACCGGGCGTTGATTTCTGCGGGCTTGACCCGGCCGCCCCGTTCGGTCAGCCACAAGGCAGGGTGCTCCGTACAGCCGAACCTCGGCCGGACATTCTCGGCGTAGTCCCGCACCGCCTCCACCGCCCAGTCCATCACCGCCAGCACGTTCCGGCGGCTGTCCCCGCTTGGCTTTTCCGTAGCGCACGTTCAGCATCCCGTAGCGGCCGAACTGCGGCGCCTTCGCGTTACGGCCGAAATCGACGAGATCGAGCTTCGACGTTTCCGTGCGCCGCAGGCCCCAGCCATAGACAACTTTGAACAAGGTGGCATCCCGGTATGCCACGAGCGCGCCCTTGCGTCTGGCGCGCACCGCACGATCGACCTGCTCATCGGCATAGTCGAGGAACCGCTGCAACTCCTCGCGGGTGAAGGGCCGGGCTTCCGGATCCCCCTCATAGCCGTTCAGATGAGCGATCGTGTTCCACTCGTGGCAGATCGCCACCGGGTGCGTTCCGAACTCCGCCTCACACGTCTCGGCCCATCCATAACGTGCATCGGTCACGAACTCGCTGAACAAGCGCAGCTCGCACTGGTACGCACGCACGGTGGACGGAGCCAGATGTCTCTCCCCCATCAAAGAGGCCGACCACTCATCCACGTGAGCCGGCGTCCATTCCCAGGGGTACTCGTTCGTGAACTCCAAGAAGCGTTGCACGGTCCGCTCCCGCGCCTCGACCGTGTCCGCTTTCAGCCCGCGCGCGGACTGCTGAGCACGCCATCCCCGCAACATTGCCTCCACCATCGCGTCCTGCGGCCGCAGCTGCACCACGCCAGCGACCAGCTCCAGATGCGCGGCACCGGCAAGATCGCTCCTGTGTCGAGAACCCACTCCCAGGACCTCCCGTCTCCTGGGCAAATCCTGCATCAGACGGGATCAATCCTCCAACTGCCCTGATAAACCGCCGGGTTAGGAGTAGCGTATGAAGGCTTAGCCTCACCGTAGTGACCTCACGACCTGCGACAACTCACCCACCCAATGCAATACCCAAGGGTCGCGGTATCAGATCGTGGTCGTGGAACTCACCGATCCTGTGGTCACGCCGGCGCGGCTGTACGGGCAGGGCATCGGCGAGGGAGACGCCGGGCGGGAGGACCGGGAGCGGGTGCGCGGGGAGCGGCTGGCCGCCCTGCACACAGCCCTTATCGAGACCATGGTGGAGCACGGTCTGCAGACCACGATCACCTTTCATCACCGGACCATGGAGGCGCAGGCGTTCGCCGAAGGCCTGCCGCGGGTGGTGAGGCGGCTGCACGCTTCTGACCCGGAACGCTACCCGGAGCGGGTGTGGGCGCAGTGGTTGTGCGGGGAGCACGAGATGGAGCATCGGGGCCGGGTCCTGGCCGAGTTCGGGCGGCGGGCGGGGCGTGCCGTGTTGTCGAACTGCCGAGTTCTGGGCGAGGGCGTGGACATCAGGGCCGTGGACTCGGTCGCGCTGCTCGACGCGAAGGGTTCGGCTGTCGACATCGTCCAGGCCATCGGGCGCGCCCTTCGGCAAAAGCCCGGACAGGGAAAATTGGCAACGTTGATTGTTCCAGTATTCCTGGCGCCCGGAGAAAAGCCGGAAGACATGCTTTCCTCGGCCTCTTATCGGCCTTTGGTGAAAGTTTTGGAAGGTTTGCGGGCGCATGATGAGCGTGCCGTGGAAATGCTCGCTATTCCTCAGGAAAGCCGGAGATCGGTCGTTGATCCGTCGGCGTGGATCGGTGAGGCCCCCGAGACGGAACAGGGTGACGATCCGAGGCTGCCTGCTGCGGTTCGCCGCCCCGCGCGACCCCGTCATGATCGCAAAATGGGTCAAGTTCCAGGTGATCGACACCGAACGCCAGGACTGGCGGCGCGGCTTGGAAGCGGCCCACCGGTACTTCGAACGCGAGCAAGGGCTCGATGTTCCCTACGAGCACGTCGAGGGCGCGTATCCGCTGGGGAGGTGGCTGTCCGATCAGAGGCGTGCTTTCCGGGCGGGGGTCATGAGCGGGGCGCGGGCTGCGGAGCTGGAAGAGCTCGGCATCGTGTGGGACACCGCCGACGCGGCGTTCGAGGAGAACCTGGCCGCGGCCCGTGCCTACTACGCACAAGCGGGAACTCTCGCAGCCCCGCGGCACGCTGTCGCCCTCGGCAAGCCGGTCGGGCAATGGCTCACCAACATCCGCCGGCCCGGCGGGCTCGGCAAAGACCACCAGCGGGCAGCACGACGCGCAGCGCAGCTCGCCGCCATCGACCCCGACTGGAACCCCCGGCAGTTGGGGTGGACGGTGGGCTGGCAGCGCCACCACACCGGCCTCAGCCGGCTGCTGGAGGCCGGCGCGGCTCTCAAGGACATCGTGCCGGGGGTGACCTGGCGCGGCGACGACATCGGCCAATGGCTCGCCCGGCAGAAACGCGACTGGGCGCGCCTGAACGCCGAGCAGCAGCGGCGCCTGCGGGAACTGGGCGTGAAACCCGCCCAACAGCCCGCTGCCGTCCCCGCACAACAGCGCCCGACCACTGGGCCGGGCACGGGCGCGGACGCCTTCCAGCGCGGACTGACAGCCCTGCGGCAGTACACCGAACGGGAAGGCCGGCTGCCGGGGCGCACCGCCGTCGAAACCCTCCCCAACGGCACCCAACACCGCACCGGGATCTGGATCGCCAACCACAAAGCCCGCCGCGACCGGCTCGACGAGGAACAGCTCACCGCCGCTCGCCGCCCTCGGAGTGCACTGGGCAGCGTGACAAAGGGACAGGAGCATGGCTCAGGGCGGCCGACCGCTCTTCCCACATCCCTGGTGGAACCCGCCCTGGCCCATCCTGTGGCAACGCGCCTACCACCACGCCCGTACCCATCCCCGTAGTCCCGTCGCCAGCCGCTGGGCCCAGAGACAGCGCCGCGGCTGGCTGCTCCTCCACCCCAACCAGCAGCAACTCCTCACCACAGCAGCCCTCATCACCGTCTGATTCCTGGCCAAGCGCCACCAACCCGGCGCCGACCTGGTCAGCAGGCCTCGGCCGGGTGAACTTTCTGACGTTGATCAGCCCGAACAGGCCCCAGGCGACGCCGAGATGACGGATACTGGTGAGCAGGTCTGGCGTGCCCGCAAGAGGATGCACGCGGCCAGCGAGTAGAAGAAAAGGCGGCGCGGAAAAGGTTAAATGAACCGGCTTAAGGGCTTTATTAGCATTCTTTTTGTTAGCTTCGCTATATAGCCCACCCTGCCCAAAAAGCCGAAGAAAACCTCCGCTAAAACCGCCGAACAAAGCCTTCGAAAAACCCCGCGGGACCAACGAACCGGTCTCCAAAGGGGCTGACAGGCCTGCCGTAAAACGCCACCGGCCCGCCCTGCGGCGACGCCGGTCTTCGGCATGCCCTCTCACCACGGCACACCTGTGCCGCCTCTCCCCGTCCCAGCCGTCCCCGCACGGCTCGTTCAGGCATGAGGCGGCCCAGCCGTCACGTGCTGGAAGGGCATCCACGCGATGAACTCGACCTCCCTCGCCCCCATCACCGGCCTCCTGGCCGGACTACCCGCCGTACTCGCCGGGGCCCTGGGCGGCGCGCCCTGGTGGGCCGTCGGAGCGATCGTCATCGCGGCGTACCTCGCCATCCCTCTCACCGGCCTGATCCTCGAACACACCCGGCAAAGAAAAGGAACACTCGTCGACGAGAAATTCGCAGCCACACTGGACGAGATAAGCGACCCCGAGAAGAGAATTCAGGCAATCATCAGCTATCGGCAGGCCACAGCCCCCGCCACCAACCCCCAGCCACCCCCCGACCCGCCACCAGGAGCACTCCCACCCGCAGCCCCAGACGGCGCCAGCCAATCCCCGGCATCCGCATAGAGGAAAATGTAGGCAGACGGTGCTCGGCACTACGGGCTCCGGTCGATGCTGGCCCGGGCAGATCTGCCCCGGGCCTGCCACGTGAGGAGTTAGCCGCAGCGTCAGGCGGGAGGAAGCCCGGGAAGCACCAGCCCGGTATACGCGGCGAGCAAGCTTCCCAGCGCTCCGCTCAGACGGGAAAGTTGAGGATGCCGACGGGAGCCACCCCAGCGCTGGAGGCGCACCGGGTCGGGAGCTCCGCTGGCGGCCTCAGTTTCGAGACGTGTGGCGAGCTGGGTGAGCTCGATAGCGTCATCCTCCGGCGGTCAGGAAGGATCGGCGGCACAAAGCGGCCCTCAGAGCGCAGCCGGCCATCGAGGTGAGCTGGTGGCCAAGCGCCGACGGCAACCCGCGCCAGCATCATGGCGCGTCCAGGTGCACCGCATTCCAACGATCACTGAACATGAGCCATCCGCCAGCGCAGATGAGACAACCTGATCACCACCGCCCGCTAGGTGACGAAGCTGCACGTCCAAAGACCGCGAACAACCCCACACCCCATGAACGCCACAGCCACCGAGGCACACCCCCGGCCTGACCAGACCAACCAAAGCCGCACACCAAACTGATCAGTCCATGCCAGACCACACCCCTACGATCACAAACACCGCTCCTGGACAGGTGCTGTGGTTCAGGTGGGCTGCTGGACCGGCGCAGGCGGGTCGGGCTCTGCCGCAGTCGGTGCGGGGACCAGTTGGCGCAGTCGTGCCTGGGTTTCGGGGTCGGTGGAGTACAGGAGGGTTCCGGACATGCCACGGGTGAGGAGGACTTTGTAGGTGTTGCGGACCAGGCGGAGGAAGGTGGCGGGGTCGGTGCTGCTGAGCGCGGGGTCCCTGCTGGCCTGAGGGTTGGGGAGCCAGCGGTCCTGACGCCAGACGAGGTCGTCTCCGAGGATGACGCCGTTCCAGTCGTACTCGAAGCCCTGGGCGGTGTAGATGCAGCCGACCTGGCCGAAGCCGTCGGGGTCGGTGGCCCACAGCCAGGACGGGGGGACGCCGTCGAGGCGGGACTCACCGCGCAGGTTCCACGGCTTGCGCCAGGAGCCGATCGTGATGTCGTCGACCAGACGGCCGCGGCGCGGGTCGCTCCATCGCCAGCAGAAGCCGGCCGTGATGCGGGCGGTGAGGTGCTGCGCCTCCTTGGCCTGCAGGAGGTCTTCCATCTGCTGGGGAGAGTCGACCACTCGGACGTGGAAGGTCCGCTCGTCGGCCCACTCGGTGGCGGGCTCGTCGGTGAGCTGCAGCAGGCGCAGGACCCACTGTTCGTAGGCACGGCTGCCGCCGTTGCGGAACTGGCCGTTGAGGTCGATGTGGCGTGGGCGCAGGCCTCGGGCGGCGGCGGCCTGGTCGATCGCTTTGCGGCTGCCCATCTCGCCGGGGCGTACGACTTGGTGGTCGTCCAGGAGGAAGACAGGGACGCGGGCGGCGTCGAGGAGTTCGTCGATCTGGCGTACCCCGCGGTGGCGGACGGAGTGGGCACGGATGCGGTGGGCCTCGTCGCAGATCAGCGCGTCCAGTCCGTTCCTGGGGGCGTCGGCGAAGTTCATGAAGTAGCCGAAGAGCTTGCGGACGCGGGGGTTGTAGGTGCCGACGGCATGGTGGAGGGTGCGGGTGAAGGACTTGGATCCGGTGGCGTGGACCACGGTGTGGCGGTCGTGGGCGAGGTAGCGCATCAGGTGCAGGGCGATGACGCTTTTGCCGGAGCCGGGGCCGCCGGTGACGATGAGGACTTCTTTGCTGTCCGCTTCGCGGGCCTTCTTCACCGCGCGACGGACCAGGGAGACAGCGACCTGCTGTTGGTCGAGCAGGACGAACCGGTCGGCGTGCAGGATCTCTTCCGCGGTCGCGCGCAGCAGGGGACGGCTGGGTGCCAGGGGGCTGTCGACGAGTTCGTCGGCGGCTGCGGTGCCGTGAGCGGGTGAGAGGCGCGACTGCAGATAGGTGATCAGCTGATCGCGGGTGCTGTGCGTGAACAGGCGCCCGTGGTGGTCGGGTTCAAGGGCGAGCAGGTCGGCCACGCCGGTGGTATCGGCGTTGTGGAGGTAGGCCACGCCGGCCACCGCGTCGGGTTCCGCGTCCAGCACGGTGGTGAAGTCCTGCAGGTACTGGCAGTAGCGCCGTACCTGGGCGACCGGATGCAAGAAGGCCCGGTTGTTGTTGCCGACCCCTGGCAGGCAGAGGTCCTCGGTGTCGGACAGGGCCCGGGCGTGGGTCCACTGCTTGAGCTCAACGATGACGTAGGACGGCTGGGACGTGTGGGGGTGCCAGCCGGCCAGCACCACGTCGGCCCGCAGGCTGGACAGGGCCAGCTGGTACTCGATCAATACCTCAACATGCTGCAGTCCGGCTTCGTCCAGCACGCGGGCCAGGGCGGGCAGGCTGTTGCGCCAGGACCGTATCTCCCCGTCCTCCAGCCGGCCCAGTCGCGCCTGCCGGTGACACTCGGCCAGATCATCGCCCACCGTGCCCTGTTGACAGCGGTCGACGAGCTCGTGCACGGACATGCGCAGTAACGGCATCGTCGTCTCCTCGGTCGGATGCGTTTCATGAAGCAGCGCGGGTGGCCCCGCGCGGGGTGAGTGCGGCCCGGTGGTGGTCGGGCGGCGTTGCCTGGGCACGCGGACCCGGCCCGTAGGGGGCTGTCCCCCGCCCGGCACCGGAGGGGCCCGTCCGCACCCACGTATGCCGCGCGTGAATGTCGTACAGCCGCGCCCCTGGGTGCAGGGGGCCAGATCGGGCGAGCCGGGCCGCGGTTATGGCTGGGGGGCGGCGGGGGGCTGGGGGACGAGATACTGGTAGCGGGTGGGGCGCAGGTCTTCCTCGGCCGGCTGCCAGTCCTCGAGCAGCAGGACGTCACCGCCGCTGCAGTGGTATGCGCCGTCCGTCTTGGTGACCTTGATGTCGCTGACGATGAACAGGTCGACGGTGTGGCGGGTATCGCGGGCGTGGAAGACCTCGTTAACGGTCAGCTCCACGCTGGTGGGGGCGCCGGTGGTGCCCTTGACCTCCACCCGCCGCTCCAGCCCTTCCCGCTCCAGGCGCAGGTCGTAGGGCTTGCCGACCTTGTGCGCCGTCCAGCCGCGCTCGGGATCCTGGTAGTGCGTGACGGCCTTCTCCTCGGCGTACAGCTCGACCGCCTTGCGCTTTTCCGGGTCCATCTGTCGCCCCGCGCCCCGCCGTCCGCGCCGGGGGCTGTTGGGGCCCTCCAACTGCTCAAGCGTGACCCCCGGCGTCGCGGCGAGCGCGACGTCATGGTCTGCGGCCCAGTCGGCCTCAATGCCGGCCGCGTCGAACAACGGCTGCGGGTCCATCGCCACCAGGTACCCCACCCCCTGTTGGGTCCCCGACCGGCGCGCCGCCTGCGACGCCTCCGCGCTGAGCGGACCGTCCGGGCCCAGCGGCACATCGTCGAGCACGGCCAGCGGCTCCAGGCCCAGCCGGTAGGGGTAGATGACCCGCTCCTCGGCGGCCTCGTCCGGCCAGTGCGGCGCCGTGCCCTCGTACACACCGACCTGCACCTTGCACAGCACCATCCGCACAAACTTCGCTTCCCACTCCCCCGGCTGCACCCGCGGCGCCGCCCCGGTCACCAGCACCGCGAAGTCCGGCTCCCGCCGTCCGTACCAGTCCGGCTTCCTCGGAAAACCCCAGGAACGCGTCACCATCCCGTGCTCCAGGTTCCGCTGGTGCCCGACCTTCTGCCCCACATGAATCATCACGAACAACGCCTCAGAAACCACCAGGGCACCCTAAGATCATCACTACCGACAGGTCAACAAGATTTCACTTACCGCTCCCTGACAGCTCGACGAAGCCCCCGCCAGCCGAGGGTGTACGACTCCGCAGGCATCGCCGACAATCGTCACATGAAGGGCTCGAGGCACGGGCTGAAATTGTTGCTGGTGGAGCGGTAGTTACTGGTGTCAGGAGACTGCTTCGCTGCGGATTCAGACCCTCGACGATGCGGTCGGCCGCAGCGGCGACCTCGTCAGCCTCGACCGGCGGGCACGGGAACCCGGCCGTTCGCGGCGAGGCTGGACCGGGACATCGCCGGTAGTGGTGCGGCGTCCCTTGCCGGTGGGCAGACCGCCCCAGTGCGATTCGTCAACGACACGGGCACCGCGTCCGACCGCGCCTGCTGGGGAAATTCCGCTGCAGCACCAACCGCATCACCGACGTCGTGAAGCCGTTCTCGTTCTTCACCATGCGCAGCGTGAGGTTGGAGCAGTGGCAGCGCGGCACAAACCATGTCGCGACAGGGCCACGGCAAGCCCCCGGGTGGTTAATGTGATCGGCATGTCTGATGGAATTGCGTGGATCGGTGAACACAGCAACGAAGACGCGAAGAACGGCATGCCAGGGATGCGGGGCAACACTTCGCTGACAGCTGTCCGTGGTGCGGAGGCTGAGGAGTTCCTGGTCCGCCTCGGTGCGGACCGCGCACAGCTCAGGCGCCGCGAGCTGTATAAGGACCGCGGTGCGGTGGCTGCGCCTCCCCGCATAGACCTAAACCATGCCAGCCGTGCGATGTACGGCAGCTGCGGGGAATGGCTGTACGTGCTGGAGGACGGGGGCATGGCGACTTGGTACGCGGGCTACCGCAGGGTAGCGGCAATGCAGCCTCGCACGGGCGAAGAGGTCGTCTGCCTGACAATGAACAGCTGGGATCCCCCGAAGCTGATACTCCACGCGCCGGGTGACGGCCGGGTGCGGCAGGCCGAGTTCGCCGAGGACACGGGACGCTCATCTGCGCTGGACGCGGCGCTGCAGGCGGCAGGCGCCGTGTTCCCCTCCGTGCGTGAGGCCACCGAGGACGAGGTGGCACTGCACTTCGAGGAGCACGTGGACGAGCTCCCGACGGCGGTGTTCACCGCCGTCGGTGAGTACACGGGCTTGTCGATCGACCAGGCTACGGTGGAGGCTGGAGATCTCCCCCTGGCCATTTTCCCCTCGGTGTAGCCACCGGGTGAACGGTAGGGGCGCTCACTGCGAGCGCCCCTACCGGTTCAGCGGGTGGCCGCTACTGCGCGGTCAACGTGCAGATGACGGGCGTGGCCGGGCGGCCGGCCGCACCCGTGTGGGCGCAACTCTTGTGGGCCATGCGGGTGTCGAGCCAGTAGGCGTCCTTGTCCATGATCCGCATGTCCTTCATGAACGTGGCGAAGCGGTTGCCCATGGACTCCTGATTGTGAATGCCGGACATGGCCGAGCGTCCGCACACCGGAGCGTTCGTCGCGTCACCGAATTCTGCGTAGGTACCGTCGAGGTTGTACAAGTGCATGGCCGACTTGTACTGCTTGGCGAAGGTCTGCACGCAGAACTTCCCATTCGGGGTCGCGGTGGTCGGGGGAACGGGAAGGGCCGGGTTCAGGCCGCCTTCACTTTTGGCCATGCCACCGCTGTTGTAGGTGGAGGCGAAGGCGAACTCGTCACAGTTCAGCGCGTCCGACGCATCGACCAGCGCGCTGGCATCGCCGTTCGCCGCAGCCCACCCGGTGGGACACATGCGGCCTCGGTTCCTGTCGTTCTGTGCCTTGTTGCCCATGTAGTACAGGGGCTTGCTGTATCCCTTGGAGCCCGGGTGATTGGGCGCCATGGTCTGGATGAGCCATGCGTGCGCCGCAGCCTGCGGGTACTTCTTTGCGTTGAAGATGTACGTCGGGGCCGAGTTGACGAAGACACATCCGGCGGGGATGTTCGTGATCTTGGTGTCGCAGCGGATCTGGTCCAGGTCGGGGGTGTCCGCCCAGTAGTCCTTGCTCCACTGGTAGCCGGTCAGGATCGGGCGGGTCTGGCCGTCCGCAGCGTAGATGTCGGCGTCAATTTTGATGTCCGGCTGGAACCGGTACTCCTTGTCGGCCACGGAGGCATCCCACTTGAACGTCGTGTACAGGGACGCCGAGTGCATGTCGCCGGGGGTCCAGGAGGGTGTTGCGGTCCAGGAACTGTGCTCGGGCTCCTTTGGCGTGCACGGGTCCTGACACAGGTGCTCGGCAAGCTCGAGGTCGATCCTCGCGAAATCAGCCGGAACGTTCTCGGCCGGAAGGACAGTGAGGCGTTCGGTGAAGCTGGCATCACCGTCATTGAGGTAGATCTTCCGAAGGAAATAGAAGAAGGTCTCCGCCTGCGTCTGGCCGTCCGTGCCGAACCGGACCGGGACACGTCGGAGGTCGCATTCCTCAAACCGCGAGGCGCGGGCCCCAAGGGAGCTGGTGTCGCACCATTCCGCGGCCTTCACGCCCTTGGCGGTGTTGGGATCGAGGGGCTTGTCCCGGGTGGGACCGAAGCAGACCTGGCGGCCGTCGTCGTCGACGGGCCCGCACTGTTCGGCCTTGCCCGACTTCGACTTGGCCAGGGAGGCGGCGGCGCCCAGCGGCTTGGTCTGCTTAGCGCTGGGGGCGACGTCGAACCAACTCGGGTCGACCGCGTCATAGTCAGGCGTGGGAAGCGTGAGATCGACGGGCAGTTCGACGCGGAACCTCGCCCACGGTGACCACGACGTCTCGTACAAGGAGCCGTCGTAGGCGGAGGTGTGGAAGACATAGTCCGTGTTCGGCTGCAACCTACCGGCTTCCACTGTCATGCTGACAAAGCTGCCGGAGGCGAAGTATCCGGACACCAGGACGCCGTAAGGGTTGGCGTCGGTGAGCTTGACCTTGGCCTTAGGGTTTCCTGCGGCATCGGCGGTCCATACTTCGAAGGTGAGATTGGCTTTGTCCCCGTCAGCGTCGGTCACCTGGTTTGACAGGGTGACCTTGGCGGTGGAGACGTTCCAAACACTGCCAACCTTCTTGCCCGGCAAGGCATACGGGTTTTTGCCCGACACCGGCCGGGAACCAGCGGCCCTAACCTTTGTTTCAGGGCCGGCGGCTGGCCGCGTCGACGGTGCGGCGTTGGGGTTCGGGCGCGGATCGAAGGTATCGGCGGATGCGGGTACCGCGATGCCAGACCCCAGGAGCAGGACGGCCGCAGCGCCCACGGCTAAGCGGGACAGGATGACCCTTCTTGCTGATCTCAACAAGTGAACTCTTCCCCTCTGGCCCTACCACGCGTGTGCTGCGGCAGAGCTGATCGGTTGCGCTTGTCGCGCAGTCCACTCATCTAGCTACGGTCAAGAGGGCCGATCAAGGCTGCGAAATGGGGCGTTTCCCTTTAACCGAAGCTAATACCTGTGATGCTCGGCACGGTTGTACGCACCACGATCACGATCCCGTGAGAGGGGCGTGAAGGAATCGCCAATTCCGCCCTCAATGTCGAGGCATGTCACCTGAGGTACCTATCAATCCGTGGATAATCACACGTCTGGGATAGCCGTCGGGCTTGGAATAGGCGCGGTGGGGGACTCGATCCCTTGGAGATGAACGAAGCCAGACGGACCGTTGCACTTGCTCCGACCGGACGACCCGAGCCGCCCAGGTTCACCGCGAGCACACGGCCTCTGTGCTGGACATCGCGTACCTGAGTCAGGAATTGCTCTGTCGGTCGTGCTGAACTCCGGTGACTCGCTACTGGATCGCGCTCGACTGACCCGCAAAGCCCCCGCACCGGCTGGACGAAAAAGCGCACCGGAAGTGGGGAGACGACCTGTTGACCCGACCCTCCCCCGGTCAGAGGTGGACGACCGGTCTGATGCGTCAGTCCAAGGTCTGCGTCAGTTCGCTCCGGCTCGGTGTGTGAACGATACGGCCGTACGCTCCGTTGACGATCGGCATGTAGGGCGGGACGTGGCCGCACTCGATGTCGGCGATGATCGGCACGTTGAGAGAACCAAGTGCGTCGAGGACGGCCTCGTGCTGGCTGAGGGAACGGTTGCCGGGTGCGTTGGTCCGGCCGACGAGAACCGCGTTCGCCCGGTCGAAGAACCCAGCGAGCCTCATGCCATGGACGTTTCGGCAGATGGTGAAAGCATCGTCACCGGCTGCCTCTACATACACGAGGAGCCCATCCAGTGACTCGTTGCGAGCGAAGGCCGAGACATCGAGGTAGGCCGTCCCCGCGAGATTGCACAGAGTTTCGATGCAGCCGCCGATCAGTCTTCCCTCGGCCTCCACGTCACCGCTCCCGTCGAGCCGGGTCCAGGCGCCCACGGAGTCGAGCGTGTACTCGCGTATGTCGGGGAAGGCGGCGAAGTCGTCGAAGCCGGTGGTCCGGTGGCGACCGGGCGGGGTCTGGGTGAACTGGTGCCCCGGGGGGGCTGCGACGATGTCGAGCCATGATCGCAGTCCTTCGGGCACTCGGTAGGGCGTATCCATGAGGTTGTTGCCATGGACGGTCGCCGTCCCAGTGAGCAGAGTCATCGGCGTGATCAGGGTCGATATGTCGGAGAATCCGACGAGCCAGGTGGGCTTTGCCTCCCGCAGCCTGTCCCAATCGAGCAGGGGGAACAGGTCAATCGCGGTCTCTCCGCCCCACGGCGGCACGATGGCCTTGACGGTGGAGTCGGTCAGCACCGACATCAGCTCGCTCGCGCGGTCAGCGGCCGAAGCACTGACGTGCCCGGAGCCGTCCATGCACCGGCCGATGACGACCTCGTACCCGCGGTCCTGGGTGTCACGAACGGCGACATTGAGGCGCTCACGCAGTTCCTTCGCGGCCCCGCTCGATGGAGAGGTGACACCAACACGGTCACCGGGACGCAAGGGGGGACGGGTATCGAAGAGCCATGCGCTGGTTTTTGGCACAGCGCCGTACCTGGAGGACACTGAGTTCTATGCGCTCCAAACCGCCCGGATGCCGGGTCACCAGGTTCAAAACCCAGTGAGCGAGGGACAGCGCGAGCAGCTCGCAAAGTTGGGACTCGACTGGGCAGCGGGATGACGACGGTCGAGGCAGCGGCCTGCCCCCGGCCCGCGTGCACATCGGGGATTGCTGGGACACCGGCAACCGCTGCGTCCCCGCCGCCTTCGAGCAGTTACGGCGGCTGCCGGCCGACGGTGTGCCCGCGCCACTGTCGCATTGCGCTCACCTGGCGTGCCCGCTGGTTAGTGGTGGCACGTTTTTCTGCCGTCGTAGAGCGCCTTCGCCTTGCCCGTCAGCATCGCTGTTGCGTACAGCGTGTTGAGCAGTACGTCAGTGGAGCTGGAAAGACGTAGGTGGACGACGTTGCCCACTTGGCTGTGCACGGTCCGCTCCAGAACTCCCAGCGTGGCCCACTCCCTGCCGTGAGCGAAGCCGCTGCAGATCTGCCAGAGGTTCTGGGCGAGCGTCTCCCTGAGGGCACACATCGTTGGGATCCAAGCCGTTCTGCACAGCGAGTCCCGGACCTCCTGCACACGTTCCGTGTGGGGCCGGCCGGACGGCTGCAGACCGGAGAGGTCCATTAAGTCCTTGCCCTGGCGGACGTTCTCGTAGGCCCGTTTCAGGCACCGGCGTATCCGCTCGTTGCGGCTGACGGGTTCCAGAAGCCAGATCGCCTCACCTGCGACCTCAACGGCGACCCGCAGCAGAGCGTAGGGGCGTAGGAGTGGACGACCTTGGCTTCGGAGAACAGGGCCTGGACCGCGTGCAGGTGGTCCACGTCGTGCGTGAAGCACTGGTAGGCGGCGCTCGACACCATCAGCGTGGGAACCTTGGCGTCATCGCCACTCAGACTGCTACCTGGTTCCACTTCAGGGCTGTGTTGCCCGGTCGCCTTGGTCCACCCGTTGATTTGGCGCAAGGCCCGGGCGACATGCGGCGGCACGGAGACCTGGTCCTTGGACATGGTCCACTCCCGCAGAGGCGAGGCTGTGTATGCCGAATTTCCGCCAGGACGACGCCGGTCACGGGGGCACTATGCACGGGCGTGTACAGGCCCCCGTCGCCCGTCACCGGCCGTGCGCCATCCTCTGGGCCATGGGACGGGCGCACGCGCTACGCGTCGTCGTCAATCTGCAGCGTCCAGCGAGACGTGAAGCCGCTGTGGGATCCGAGCCGGGTGGCAAGTCCGCGCAGTGCCGCGTAGCCGTCGTCGCGTTCCATGGTGTTGCCGGCGGAGAGGAGTTGTTCGCAGGGATCGATGAGGTGGGCTTGGACGAGCGCAGGTCCGTTGTGGTCCACCGTGCTCGCCCACCAGTCGCAGCCAGTGCGGGTGAACGTGACGAGCTGAGCTGCGTCTTGTCCTGCTTGCTGGCCGGTGTCGCGGGCCTGATGGATGGCCAGGCCGGCTCGACGGAGTTCCCGCGCGAGAATGCCGACGCTGTGGGCCGGGGTGTTGGTGAGCCGGTTGCGGGCTGCGTGGACCAGCTCGGAGAAGGGGTAGGACTCGTAGCCGGGGAGGCGGGTGGCGAGGAGGCTTCGGACTTCGTCGGTGCCGAAGAGCTCTGCGGCCCGGTCAGTGCTCGATTTCATGGTGACCTTTTCTCTTGGCCCCGCGCCGGTCACTACCGTCCCCCGCGAGCGGTCCTCGCACAACACCGATTCGCGTGACTGCGGCCACAGTCCGGCGGACGAAGGCGTGCTCCGGTGCTGAGGCTGACCAGATGGGTAGCCGGGGGCCTTCAAGCTAAGACCGTGTCCTACATGGTCAGCTTGAGGAACCGTTTGTAGCAGCAGAGAGCGGCTGCCAGTCCGAGAAAGGCCAGGTAGTTGCCTGGTTTCCGCTCGTAGCGGTGGTTGAGCCGGCGGTAACCGGTCAGCCAGGACATGGTGCGTTCGATCACCCACCTGCGGCGGCCGAGCCGCTCGCTGGAGTCGATGCCCTTGCGTGCGATGCGGACCCCGATGTGCTTGCCCCAGAGCCATCGCCGCAGGTGAGGGATGTCGTACGCCTTGTCGGCGTGCAGGCGTTGGGGCTTGAATGCGGCTGCGTGGGATTCGTGTCCCATGTGGAAATGGGACAGTATCGGCTTCAGGGCCTGGCTGTCGTGGGTGTTGGCCGCGGAGAGCCCGACGCGTAGGGGCAGTCCGTTCGCGTCGGACAGGACATGCATCTTGGAACCGGGCTTACCTCGGTCCACGGGGCTCGGACCTGCAAGTTCGCCCCCTTTTTAGCGCGGACATGGGCAGAGTCGAGAACCGCGCGGGACAGGTCGACCAGATCCCGTTCGTCCAGGAGCCGGAGAACCTCCTGGTGCAGCCAGCCCCAAACCCCCGCCCGCGACCAGATGACGAACCGGCGATGCACCGTCGACTTCGAGGCCCCGAAGCACGGAGGCAAGGCCCGCCAGGCGCACCCGCTGACCAGCACATAGATGATCGCTGCGAAGACCGCCTCGTCATCGATGTTCGCGACCCCACCGCCTTGCGGACGCACCCGTGCAGCCGGCAACAACGGCTCCGCGAGCTCCCACAAACCGTCCGGAACAATCCATCCCCACCGCCCACTCCCCATAGCAAACCCAACGACCAACTCACCATGTAGGACACGGTCTAAATCAGATGATCAGTCGAGTTCGACGAGCGGGGTGCGGTGTAGCTGGCCGAAGGCCCTGACCTGATGGCACCGACGCAGCCTGCGTCAGCAGGCTGCGCTTGAACGAGTAGGTCCAGGAGCCGCCAGGAACGGCGCGCCCCCGTGGCCGTGGGTCACGGGGGCGACGCTGTACGACTGGTTCCCGGCCGCCCGGATCAGCGAGTCATCTGGAAGACGAGGATTCCGATGGCCAGCAGGGGGATCACCACATTGAACAGTCTGCGTATCACTGGGATCGCCCGCATCATGACGAGCATGTCAGTGGTGACAGAGGTCGGGGGCGGCGGCTGGGGTTTCCGATGCCGAAGCTGGGCGATCTTGATGCGGGTCACCGTGTGGTGCCAGATCAAGGTGCGCTCCTCCTCCAGGCCGCACGCGGTCAAGAAGATGTGGAGCAGCTCGGTGGTCGGCAGTTCGTCTCCGTTGAGGACGTGCGAGAACGTCGCGCCGGAGATCCGGTAGAAGCGTGTGCTGCGCTGCTCCAGGTCTCCCATGGTCAGTCCTTTGTCCGTGACCAGCTCGCGCATCACGGACAGGACGTCGCCCGGCGTGGTGCACAGGGCGAGCGCGGTGTGCATGTGATCCACCGTGGGGCTGGTAACCCGCTCCAGCTCGTCGCCCTGATGGGCTTCCATGAACTGCTGCACCAGGGCGAGCAGGCCGTCGGGCTGGGCGGGGATGACTGCGTCGGTCGGCGGATCGATCCGTCGCCGAGGCCGGGGCAGACGCAGCGCATACGTCTCGCTCCGCTCCTGGGCGCCGGTTTCGGTGAGCTCGACCTCGGCGGTCCGTACTGCGGACTGGCGGGACTCTTCGCCCGCCGCACGGGCCACCGCGTTGCGGTAGAGGCGCTGCCAGGAGCCCATGTCCCCAGTGAAGCCGCAGCCGCGTACGAACGCCTCGACTATCTCCCACTTCGGCACGCCGTTGCCTGACGCCGCCGTGGACAGGGCCGCGGCGGAGTAGTGCGAGCGCGCTGAGAGGTCCTTGTAGGTGAGGTTGGAACCGCGCCGGAGTGCCCGCAGTTCGCGGGCGAGCTCCGCCACTTCCATGGGTGTCTCGACAGGGATCTCTTTCTCAGGACGCGCCATGGCGCCCCTCCTGCGTCGCCGATCGGAGGTTTCGGCCGTGGACCCGGGTTACGAATCGCTGCGCGCCCCGGTGCAGGTGACGGTGTCGTGCGTGCTGCGGTTCGGCGGCCGCGGTCCGGGCCGGGGCAGCCTGGTCCACGTGGGCGGCGGCGTCCGTACGGCGTCGAGTGCACCGTGCGTAGGCCTGGTGCCCGGCGTGGCGACCACGGCGGACGTCGCGCTCAGCACCCTCGATGCCGTCGTCGACCTCGACGTTCTCTGCCTTGCCGCCGTCCTCGGTGCCACGACCACTGCGGGCCCGGGCAGCGGCCTCGTCGGTGTCTTTGGTGCCCTCGGCCTCGATGTCCTCGACGTTATTCTCGGTGGCGACGATCTGGAGGAGGCCTTCGCCTACGGTGCCGCCGACGAACGTGCCGATCATCGCGCTGACTTCGGGATCGAGGCCGAGTACATGGGCAAGGAAGCCGGTGCCAGCACCGGCGGCGTTCGCCGTTGCGGCGGCGATGAGGATCTGGCGGCGCTTCTTGTGGGGAGGCATCTCGTCCAACTCCTATGCGAGGGGCCCTTGGTGCCCGCTCTGTTGGGGGTTGATGCTGAGCGAGGGCGACCCGTTTCCGGGTCGCCCTCGCTCAGCGCCTCGCCCCCGGCTGAACCGGAGCGAGGGTGTAACTGGCCTGAGTGCGTATTCAGTTGTGCCGGGCTCGGGCGGCCAGTCCCGTCAGCCAGGAGCTCCAACTCCTGTCTGCGGCTGAGAAACGGGGTTCCTCGAGGCGTTCCGCGCGCGATACATAAGTGTGCCCCATGGGGGTGTTGCCGGACACTGCGACCGGTCCCCCGCCAGCCTCCTCGTGCGCTCGTGAATAATGCTTGCGCGCGACACGGACGCCGCACCGGCGGGCATGAAGAACGCGGATCTGGTATTGCGTGTCGCCGACAGTTCGGCCAAACGTTCACCCCGTAAGCCCCATTTGCCCGCTTCATCAACGCATTTGGGTGGTGAACAACGGGC
Organism: Streptomyces sp. TRD_SC_5; assembly: GCF_056836825.1. Classification (NCBI taxonomy): domain Bacteria; kingdom Bacillati; phylum Actinomycetota; class Actinomycetes; order Kitasatosporales; family Streptomycetaceae; genus Streptomyces; species Streptomyces sp. TRD_SC_5. The sequence continues at coordinate 26,115 of NZ_JBWZZS010000002.1, forward strand.
CGAAAACAACTCGAGAACGAGCTCCCCTGATGGCATACCGGCAGGTCAGCGGTATTATTCACTCACTGTGGTTCTTCAGCCTTGCTTGACGACTGCCCGGCAAGACGGCGAATCGCTCCACAGACCCCCGGTGGCACGCCACCATGGGGACCGCGGGTTCAGCTCCAACTGGCCTGCAATCAAGAGGCGTCTCATGGCCTGAGTGCACCTTGGAGGCCCCCCGCTCCGGCGGGGGGCCTGAGGCATTTCCCCTCCCCTTATAGACAGAGCAAGGCATTTGCCCCGCTTTGCGCACCCGGTCGGTCATCCCTGAACAATTCCCGTCCCACCGTTTCACCCAGAACGCCAGCTGTGAGCGACATCACCGCCTGACGCCTCCTCTCTCCCACTCCAAGCCCGAACAAAGTCCGCTCAACCGATTCCGTGTTCACAAGACCGATCGGAAGTGCGCCGCTTCGGGCAGGTCTGCTCACCCCACCCGTCGGCGCCGTGCTTCCGCCTGCCGCCCCTCGCTCCTCGCACCAAACCTCGTCACGTGCCATGACCAGTCAGCATCACCTGACCGCCGGCCTGCGTTCGGGGAACAGAGCCCGGCACGCGCCCGGATCGGCGGGCAGGGCAGACGCCCCTGTTCAGGGGTTCGGGGCGGCCGGCGGACCGGAGCAGGTCCGGGCAGTCGTCGGCATACGTGAAAGGAGCGGGGCGACGTGCTCGAGGCGCAGCACTCGTGAACAAGCCGCCTCTCGGATTCCTCTTCACCCTGGCGCCTCGGAACGGCATCGGCCCGGCACTGGGCCCACCCAGGGCCGACTGCGGAACGCCGGCTCCTTCCGCACGGCCGGCCTCGTGCCGGGACCACGGTGGTGCGGCTCGGCCGGACAGCCCGCAGCGGCTGCGACCGGGCCGGGCCCTCTGCGACGGGAACGCGCCTCATTGACGATCAAGGGTTCACGAGCCGTGCGCCGCGCCGACGGGTCATCCTCCGCAGAGCAGCTCGTCGCGCTGCTCCTGGGTGACTTCTTCGAGATAGCCCTCGGGGATGGGGACGTGCTGGGCTTCGCGTCCGGTAGTGACTTCCCGGACGTGGTTGCCGACTTGCTGTTCGAGTGAGGGCTCGACCCTGCCGGGCCGGATGGGGTCCCAGCCCTTGTCGGCGGGGAAGTCCTGGCCCCGCCAGTCGAGGTAGCAGTGGACGGCGGTGTCGGGGTCGTCGCGCAGGAGGCCGTCGAGGAAGAGGGCGTAGGCGGCAGTGCCGTCGCCGACACCGGCGGCAAAACCCCACCAGAAGCGTGCACCTTCGTCGTGTCCGCTCAGGGACAGCATGCAGCCGAAGACCCGTGCGCCGACCTGGTCGGTGGGCCGGGCGGCATCGACGAACTCGATGAGTTTTTCTGTGCACCCGGGTGCCTTGATGACCATCCGGCACAGGTCTGCCAGGTCGCGCTCGATGCGCGTCTTGACGGCCTGGCCGGCCGGCGAAGCGGGAGCCAGCTGCAGGGTAATCAGTTCCGGGGAGCTGGGCACGAGCCAGCCATGGGCACGGAACTGGTCGGCGCGGTTGCGGCGTTCGTTGACGTGGGTGATGCGCTGGCGCAGCTTGTAGTCGTCTTCGGCGCGCTGTTCCTGGGTGTATTCGGGGGTGCGGATGTGCGCCCCGCGCAGGAGGTTCTCGATCATTCTTCGCAGCCTTTCTGGGTGGGCGGGGTGTCGGACAGGTCGGCGAGCAGGGCCTGGAGCGTGGGGCGCGCGGCGGCCAGGTGAGAGCGGACGGTAGAAGGGCGCACGCCGGTGAGAGCCGCTACCTCCTTGACCGACTTGTCGAGGAGGTAGTGCAAGAAGACGCAAGTGCGCTGGCGTTCGGGAAGCTTCTGCAGGGCTTGGTTGATCCGCGGGCGCAGTTCAGCCTGCTCTAAGCCGGCGTCGGACTCGGCGGGCAGGAAATCCAGGTGGAGCCCGGCAGGCTGGCTGGGGCGCCGGTCGCGGTGGCGAAGCGCGTCAATGAGGGCGTCGCGCAGGATCTTCCATCCGTACGCCCCGCTGCTCGCGGAGGCCAGTACATCGTCCCAGCGCAGATAGATCTTGAAAAACACGTCGTTGACGACGTCACGGGCATCCTCCGGTGAGCCCAGGAACGCGGCGGCGTAGGAGAAGTAGTGGTCCCGCTTGTCCAGGACGAACGAGTCGTAGACCAGCGGGAACTCCTCCGGTGTCACCACGCCCGTAAGTACACGGGCACCCTTCATCGAAGCCCTCGCGGCAGTACCGCGTGGGCGAGGCAGGGCTGCTGGTGAGCCGTGTGCTGGGGTCCCCCCACGCATTCGGTCGGCTGGTTGCCGTCGCACATGCTGATCCTTTCCGCTTCACCAGACCCCCATCCCCTACTAGGCCCGGGAGAGCGAGGCGCTCTCACCTCTAATGCCGTCACAGCCACCCCAAACGTCCAGCCCAACCGGCAAAAAGATTGACGGAACGTTACGCCAAGATCGCAATCCGTGTCCGAGAAGCAGGAATTCCGGCGCACCAACAACGCCGCCTAGTGATCACCTCGGCGAAGCAGTACACCGAGCCAAGCCGCATACGAGCCCGGCCACAGCCCCTGGGGGACCAGAGTCAGGCCGGAGCGGTGTCGCTCATCCAGCCACTGTCGAAGAAGCCAACTTTCCGTAGCAGCCCGAAGAGGCCGCCCGGTGTTGGGCGTTGGGTTCTCACTGCGTAGTGGCCGGCACACTCGACCTGCGCTCCTTCGGAGCCGACGCTTGGCTGAGCCTTGACGGCTCCCGGCTCGAGGGCCGCCAGCGGGCTGCTCTGCAGCGGCCGCCGTCCACCCTGAGCGCATGGCCTCATCGATGCAGTCAGCAGCGGATCAGGCTCGCAGGAGTTTGGGCAGTGCGCGCGATGGCGACGACATCATTCCGCCCGCCGCACCGGCGGCCCGGACACCGACTCCGGCTCCACCACCGACCGCTCCGCCAGCACCTCCGCGACGGTCTCCCTCGCGATCACCAGCCGCGACAGGCCTCCCGGGCCGCTCCAGCCGGACGGCCAACTCAGCAGCCTCTGTCCGAAGTTCCTCCACCACCCGACGAGCCGCGGCCTCCCGCGCCTCCAACTCCTCCGGCAACGACGTCATGAACCGCCACTCCACCCCGCCACGGTAGAAGCCGGACACCGCCCGGAACACAATCAACGACTTCCCAGGCCAGCGCACAACTTCAGGGGGCGTACCCATCTCCTGTTATGAGTTGGCACAGCACCTGACGGCCGCTCCGGTCGGCCGGTGCTTGACCTGAACCGTGGTTGATGTACGAGAGTCGTGTCATCGAACGGCGATGCGAGGAGATTCCGATGACACAGTCCAGGATCCTGGTGACCGGCGCGACTGGAAAGGTCGGCGGCGCGGTGGTGACCCAACTGCACGCGGCGGGCGTGCCTGTGCGGGCGCTGGTGAGAGGGGAGGCGGACTTCCCGAAAAATGTGCAGGCGGTACGCGGCGATCTGGGTGACCCCGCGTCGCTGGACACGGCTCTGGAGGGCGTCGATTCGGTCTTCCTGGTGTGGCCGTTCCTGAGCGCCGAGGGCGCGTCGGACGTGATCGACGCGATAGGGAAGCGCGCCCGACGGGTGGTGTACCTGTCATCCGCCGGGGTCGGAGAGGAGGAGGAGCCGGGCGAGGCGATCACCATGTTCCACACGGAGCTGGAGCGGCTGATCGAGGCATCGGGCCTGGAGTGGACGGCGCTGCGGCCCACCGGGTTCGCGAGCAACACGCTGGGCTGGGCGGAGGAGGTCCGCACTACCGGTGCGGTACGGGCGCCGCTGGCAAGGCTGGCCCGCCCGCTGATCCACGAGGCTGACATCGCTGCTGTCGCCGTTCAGGCGCTGACGACCGACGCCCTGCTCGGCGCCCGCCCCCTGATCACCGGCCTCGAACTGATCACCCAGGAACGGCAGGTGGCGCTGATCAGCGAGGCGATCGGGCGGCCGGTGCGGTTCGAGGAGATCACACTGGACGAGGCCATCGAGCAGATGAAGGCCGCAGGCTACCCGGCAGAGCTGGTGGAGGCCGTGGTGCCGGCCCAGGTGGGGATGCTCGACAACCCGGAGCCGGTCAACGATGAGGTGGAGCGCATCACGGGCACCCCGGCCCGATCCTTCCGGGAGTGGGCGGTGGACCACGCGGCAGACTTTCGCTGAGAGGGACGTCAATACACGTTGGCATAGACGACCGAAGCACCGGAACTCGGCTCCATCGCCCACACTCTTGACGTCGAGGTCAGGACCCTGCTCAGGGAAGCGACGAGCAGTTGACCGTGCAGGTCGGGAGGTCATCTCGCGGCTATGGCGTGCCGTCACTCAGAAGGATCCGCATCCAACATCGTGCGGGGTGGGACGAGGAAGCAGGCGTCGACGCCGACTGTGTAACGGGCACTGGGACGCCGCACGGACAAGGCAGTGGTGATGACCCTGGCTCTCCAGGGCGCCGCCCGGCAGCTGAGACCAGCTCGTCACTGCTGAGCGAGGGCACCAGGTGTCGGGTTGTGGGATATGGCGATGGATGCCTGTCGCTGACAATTCGCAAGCGAGGACAGCGCCACGGCGGGCGGGAAGGGGGGTACCCCGACCGCCGTGTGATGCGCTGCCCCCGGGACCGCCATGCAGCGTTCCTCAAAGGTCGTCGCGAACCAGCTCCACGATGACAGCCCAAAGAGCGCGAACACCCAGTGCAACTGCTATGCGCGCAGCAAGCTCCCGTATGAACTTTGCCCGCTTGGTCGACGACTTGTCGGCCATATCTCCACCTCCCTGTGTTGGGAGGCCGCGCAGCCGAATCCGACATGCCGTAGCGGCAACGCGACCTCTCCCCCCAAGCCGAGGCGAAGACCTGTTCAACTTACCGAGACATATGGGCGTTTGATAAGTGCACATCGAGATTCGGACCGGTTCTCGACCCGCCTTCAGTCAGACGAAGCACACGGTGTTTCCGCCCCTGCCGCCGACGTGGCCCCCTCTCCCCTGGCATCCCTGCCCATGACGGCGGTGCGGGCCCCAAGTCGGCGCGCCGGGGCGCGGGACCCAGTCAGCAGGTGACGACCTTGCCGTAAGAGCCGCGGCCCCAGTTCCACTCCCATTGCTGTCCCGGCTGGTACGTCAGACAGCGGGAGTCAGGGCCCCAGTCAATGACCACTTTCAGGTGCATCGTCTCGCTGCACGTATTGGTGACCTTCACGTACTTCTGGTGCTTGATGACGTCCCTCTTGACGCAGGACGGCGCGGTGCCCATGAGCTGAACCTGCGACGATGACGAATAAGCGGGGGCGGCAGTGAGGACCGGGGCGAGGGCGGTGGCCGCAAGGAGCGCAGCGATGCTCAGTACCGGTCGCGCAGTAAGGCGCATGACATCTCCTGGTTCGATTGATGGGGGTGTCTCTGAAGGCAGCCCGCAGGGGCCTGGCACCGGACACAGAGGGCGTGTCGCTCCCTATGTCCGGAAGTCAGCCAGGGGGCCGTGTGGGGCTATGGGGCGGGTTCGAAGTGGACTTCGGTGGTCGGGCACTGTGCGGCCAGGTCGAGCAGCTCGGCTTGTTCCTGCGGGTTGATGGCCAGGTTCCAGCGGAGCTTGGTTGCGGTCCATTCGGCGGCGTACTGGCAGTGGACTTCACCGGCGGGCGGCATCCAGGTGCCGGGGTCCTGGTCGGATTTGCTGCGGTTTGATCGGGCGGTGACACCGACCAGTGAGGTGGGGGCTCCCAGGTCGTTGGCGTATGCCTCGCGGCGCTGCGCGGTCCAGGCTGATGCGCCGGAGTCCCATGCTTCGGCGAGGGGCACCATGTGGTCGATGTCCAGGCCGGAGGGGCCGGACACGGTGGTCGCGTCGTAGTACGACCACCAGGTGCCACCGGTCAGCTTGCACCCGGGGCCGAGCGTTGGGGGCTCGACTGCCTCGGCGATCAGTACCTCGTGGCGGGTGTTGCAGCCGTCCGTGGGGTTCTGGCCGGTGTTCCAGTGGCGGAACTTGTCGCGCGTGTACCCCTCACGCGATTCATCGGCGGTCTCGAGCTGGTGGACCGCGGCGCTGAGAGGAAGCGTCTCGGCGGCGTGGGCTGGCGGGGAGGCGGTCACGGGCAGGAGGACGAGTGCTGCGGCTGTGATGGCGCGCTTCAAGTTTTCGATCACGAACGCATGGATACCGGCGCGCGCACCGCGGACGGGCGAAGATGCCCGGCTGCTCACTCGCCCGGGTGGTGCGGTTCATCGCAGAAACGATCCCGCTGCCCCCAACACCACCCCCCTGTCTTCGAAAGCGAGCCAACTGCCATCCGGCGGCACAAGTCGACTCGCCGGACAGGCAGGCCCGGACGACACATACGGGTGGGATATGGGCACCCTGCGAACCGCTGGAGGTCAGGGCGGCGTCGGCCAAGAGTATGGAGAAGATCGACGAACACCACGTCAGCCAGCCCGGCCTCGTCGTCCTGGACATCACCGCCGCCGACGAGGCAACCGTCCACGCTGTCATGGCCGGCCTCGGGGAATGGTGGGCCACCTCCGGCGTCGCCCCGGTACGCCGCGAGCCCGGAGTTCCTGGGGTGAAGGCCCGTATTTACGCGGACATCCGACGCCCAGGCACGATGATGTAAGAGCGCCGCCCCCGTTGCGTTCCCCGGGCAGGGCCAGGTACGGAAGACCAAGCGCCAACCGCTGGCCTTCTGAGCGCGCCTTCTGCTGCTGGCGCTCGCGTTCGGCCTGTTCGGTCCTGGCGGGCGGCGTCGTCGGTCCGGCTCTTACACGTACCGCACAGGTGCAGGGTCGTCCTGTTCCTGCCCCTGTCAGAGGCGGCGGCCTTCCAAACGGCCCTCAGCGAACTTCACCCCGCGGCTAGCGCACACCGGTGCGGAGGGTGGCTCGCGTGCGCGACTGCGTTCGGCCGGCCCGGTACGCGGTCGCCGCCCTCCCGCAGTGAAGCGCTCGGCTCCCCTCACCGCCGGGTGAGGGGAGCGTGAGCGCGCTTAAATTGCCGACGGATCCAAGCCCAGCCAGCGCTTAGCCCCAAGGGCCGCATCATTTCCGAAATGAGGGGCTCCGAACGCCATGCGGCTCGCAACTTCCCTCATTTCGGGAATTTTTTTCAACTCAGAAGCTCCAGTGAACGAGATCAAGGACTCAGTTGAATGCCCAACGATTACGGATTCGCCATCGAGCGACATCACCGCAAAACCGGGAAATCCTTCCCTGGCTCCGGTGATCCCGAGCGCAGATCCCGCCCCAACGAAATCCCATTCCGACAAGAGAGACACTTCCCCCCAAAACAAATCACCAAACTCATCCTCAATGGCAATCAAGAATTCACGCCGCTCATTTAGCATGTGGAGCTCTTCGGCCATGGCGAACCAGGCGGAGTTTCCGCGCAGGAAGTCATTCCCGCCCCCACTCCTGTGGATTTCCGCGTCCAGGCGCCCACTCTCAGGCGAAAGAGAATTAACCTGCCATGCGAAAGTCGGCGATATCATCTCTCCTTGCGGGATTTGCTTCAAGAGCAGCATCCCGATCAGCTTGAATTTACGTCTCAACTCTTCAATATCACTCATCCACTTCGCCTTTCAATTTATTCCAAGCTTCGACTGGCGGTGGACCGCCCGACAGGGTCCACCGCCAGCATCAAATCGCGAGTGTTAGTTCAGCCCCCCAGGATACTCTCCCCCATCCTTGTACCAAGGGGATGGAAAGAGGCGAGGCTTATCATAAGCATGCCCGAACGCGTACCCAATCTTACCGTCAGGTCTTACCAAGACCCTATGGTTGTCCTTGCCAGGTACGGTGTAGATTTTTGAATCTTTCCACTGCCGCTGCTGTCGCGGGCTCAGTTTATCGGCTCTGTAGAAGTCTAGTGTGCCGTCCGGGTTTCTACGCTGCCGCGCATTTCCCGAACTGACGTCTTCGTACGTTTCACGGAGCTGCTTGTACTTCATTAGCGGGTTTGGGTGCGAAAGCTTCCATCCGCCCGGCGGTGGATTCTTGGCAGTGTGTCTCGGCTTGCCAATTTTTCCTGCGCCGAATACCGCTCCAAGGGCACCCGGGACGAGATATAGATCTCCGGTGGTGTCGATGCCCTGTCCGGATACCCACTCGTCGTACTGCTGGCCGTAGGTGCAGTCATCTACGTTCGGGCAGCCGCCCCCCAAGGGCCCAATGAAGTATTCGGACATGTAGACGGCGTTCCGGAAGAGTCCCAGGAGCATCGCGTCTTCTGTACTGGAATCTTGAGGTCCGGCAAAAAGCGGGGCGGATTGCGCCCCCGCCGGCACACAGTGTCGTCCGCTCCAGTCGCAGGAGTAAGTCGGGCTGCCGCCTGATCCGCCGGTGCTTCCAGAGGAGGTGGTGGGAGCGGTACCGCCACTGTTGTTGGTGAGAGCGCCGCCACCGCTAATGACGCCGCCGCCTGTGGGGTTGCCGTTGTTGGATAGGCTGCCATCGCCGTGTGTGACAACGCCGGTGCCGCAGCCTTCCTCTGATCCGCCTGCTCCGCCGCAGGCGAGGCCCATGCCGGTGGGGTCGGAGAAGGTGAGCGGATTGTTGATGCTGTAGCTGTAGCCGTTGAGGGTCTGGTGCTTGTCTAGTTCGAGCAGGGGGTCGACGCTGATGAATTGGCCGGTTCCTGGGTCGTATTCGCGTGCGCCGATGTGGGTGAGGCCGGTGGTGGCGTCGGCTGGTTTGCCAAGGAATGCCTTGTCGTCGGGCCAGCTAGTGGCCTTCGGGCCCCGGGTGGCGCCGAAGGGTGCCGTGTAGCGCTTGGTGATCGCCCAGGTGGTGGCGTCCAGAGCGAGGCTGGAGGTGCCGTGGTGGTCGGCGGCAAGGAATTTGAGCTTGGTGCCGGTGACTCCGCTGGTGGCGGTTCGTACCGCGATGCTCTGGCCGGCCGCGCTGTAGTAGCGGGTGCCGGACAGGGTCTTGGTGGTGCCCTTGACCGTGAGGCGCACCTCGGTGGAGCCGAGGTAGAGGACTGTGTCGCCGTCCGCTGTGGTGGCTCGGCGGATCAGGAGCTCGCCGCTTGCGTCGTAGAGGTAGCTGGTGCCGGTGGCGGGCTTGGTGCCGGCGGCCGGTTCGCTGGTGGAGGTGAGTTGGCCCTCGCTGTTCCAGTTCAGAGTCTGGGTGGCTTGGGTGCCGGGACGGGTTTTGGTGCTGCCCGCCGCGTCATAGGTATACGTACTGGCCTTGGCGCCGGTGGTCTTGTTGAGCGGGTGGGGCTGACCTGCGGTCGTGCCGTATTCGTAGACGGTGGTGGCGTTGCCCGTGGTGGCGTGGGTGGTTTCGGTCTTGCGCTGACCGGCGTCGTTGTAGGTATAGCTGGTCCAGTACGGGGCCTGGCCGGCGATGTTGGCGACAGTGCGACCAGTGGCGGCGCAGTCGGCCGTGTTGGGTGTCCATGCCTCGGTCATGCGGCGGTGGCCGTCGTAGGCGAAGCACTGGTAGTCGGGCTTCGTGGTGCCGCCCTGGGTGCTGGCGTCGAAGATGGAGGTGACGTTGCCGGCGTCGTCCTGGGTGAAGTTCAAGTCCTGCGGCATGTAGCCGTGGACGTCGTCGGTGACGAAGGAGCGTTTCAGGCGGCGGGTGCCTGCCTCGTAGTCGTAGTTGAGGTAGGCCTTCTTCGCCGTGCTGGATCCATCCATGCCCAGGGTCAGCTGTCGCAGGTCGCCCAATGGTGAGTACGCGGCGCCTTGGAGGTAACCGGTGGTGCCCTGCGAGGTGAGCTGCGCGCCGAGGGCGTTGTAGGTGTATCCGACGGTCTCCGCTGCCAGACCGCCGACTGCCGGCTGGGAGGCCTGGCTGATGGTGCCGTCCAGACGGTAACCGGTGGTGAAGGACAGCGTCTTGGGTACGCCTGCAGCCACCAGCGGGTCGCTGTCGGGCAGGATCAGCTGGCTGCCGGTGACCTGGTAGAGGCTGTCGTAGGCCGTGACCTTGCTGGTGTAGGCCTTGCTGGTGGCCTGGTTGACGCCGCTCTCGTAGCGGACCGCGGTGTCCTGCTGCCCCTTGGCCAACGTGTCGAACGTCCAGGCGGCGAGCTTGGTCGCGTCCGTCTTCGTGCCGTCCCACAGACCGGTCTTGCGGCCGAGCTCGTCGTACTCGTTGACAAGGGTCTTCTGGAGCACGCTCTTCGTACTTTCAACCTGATCGAGGCTGTTGTACAACGTGCTGGAGGCGCCCTTGTCCGGGTCGACCGCGCTGGTCTGGCGTCCGAACAAATCATAGCCGTAGGACCACTTGGCCTGATCCGGTCCGGTGATGGTCTTCTGCTGGCCAGCTGCCGTGTAGGTGTAGTCCGTGGTGGTGAAGTTGAGCCCGGTCGGCTGCGGGCCCCCGTACTCGAGCCGCTTGGTGGTTTGTCCGAGCGCGTTGGTGACCACCGCGGTGGCCTGACCGCTGTTCGGAGCCGTGGAGGCGACAGTGTCGCCGCGGTAGAACGTCTCAGTGGTCCAGCGGGTGACACCCCAGTTCTTGGTCACTGCCTTGGTGGCGCGTCCCGCGCCGTCATAGGTGGTGTCCGTCTGGACCGGGGCCTGGCTGCCCTCGGTCTGCACCGCGGTGCCTGAAGGCGTAGCCGTCTCGTCCCAGATGTCACCTTGCGCACTGACCGCCAGACCGCGGTCGTCGTACAGAGTCAGAGCAATGGCACGTCCGCCGATCGGCGTGGGTGTCTGAACCTGACGGATGCGCAGCAGGGAGTCGTAGATTTCGTACGCGGTGTTGTAGCCGGAACCGTCGCCCTTAAGGGTGCCGGTGGACGCCCAGGGCAGAGCCGAGCTGGTGATCTGGTAGTTGTAGACGTAATTGGGGGTTTTGCCGAGCGCCTTGGAGCGGTTGGCCAGCCACACCTTGGTGACCCGGCCGAGGCTGTCATATTCGGTCTCTGCGACCTTGCCGTTCGGGTCGGTCGCCTTGATGGGGGCGCCGGTGGCGAAGTCGACCGCGGTGGTGGCCTTGTGCAGTTTGGCGTTGGTGACCGTGGTTGCGGTCAGCGGGCCTGCTGCCGCGGGGGTATAGGTCGTGGTGGCGGTCGCCAGGTCGTTGCTGTCCTTCACGACCAGCGGGCGGCCGAGGGTGTCGTACGTTACGACCGCGACCTTCTGCCAGGTCGGGTTGTTGGCCGTGGTGTACGCCTTGGCCCGTCCAGTCCACTGGGCCTCCCCCTTGGTGGGGACCTGTGCGGAGGACCAGGTGGTGGTGTCGTATGCGGTTGCGGTGTCGGAGATGACATCGCCGGCAGTTGAGGAGTCCGCCGGCAGGTTGAGAGCGTCCCCGGTGGTGGCACACGGCTGGGCTGTCACCCTGGTGCGGGAAACGAGTGAGTTGATGCCCGCCGCGTCGTTGCGGGCGTACCAGTTGCGGGTGCATTTCTCGTCGCCTGCGACGGCGTTGTCGCCCTTGTCCTCGACCGTGGCAGCCATGCCGTAGTCGTCGTAGGTCGTCGCCATTGAGCGCACTCGGTCACGCGGCTCGATGCCGCTAGTGATGTTGGTGCGGGCGTGGGTGGCGCCGGTGCGCACGTAGTACGCCTCGGTGTCGGCGTAGGACTTGTGCTGGGTGGCAGTGACCTTGGACCACGGGTCGTTGACCGTGCCGCCCACTTCTACGGTGCCGTTATAGGTGACGGTTTCGCGAGTGAAGCCGGCGTACTGATCCGAGTCGGTGATCTCACTGGCCTTGATGCCGGTGACCTTGGCCGCCTTGCGCTGGTCCGGGTCGGGTGTTTTGCCGTCGGTGCCCAGGACGCGGTCGCCGTTCATGCCCCGCATGTAGATGGAGACGGTCTTCAACTGGGCGCTGTCGCTGTCTCCGGTGAGATGGGTGACCTTGCCGAAGCCACGCCAGATCGACCAGGTCCGTTCCTTCTCCTTGGTCAGCGGGTCTTCGTTGTAGTGCCAGGCCCCGCCGCCGTCGTATTGGTAGGTGTGCTGGACCGGTTCCGAGCCGCCGTGCGGAGCGGATGTGGACACGGCGGCGACCGGGTACTTCTGGAACCAGTCCAGGGTCGGTACCTTCTCCCCGTTCGGGGACCAGTAGACCGGGTAGCAGCGGCGGGTGTTCTCGTCCACCTTGGGCATGGTCTGCCCGTACACGCAATCGGCTTCCATGTAGCTGACAGTGGTCTGCGCGCCGGCCTCTGAGGTGATGGTCCTCAAGCGTGGCTTGTCCAGGGAGAGGATGTTGTCAGCCGGGCCGTCGACCCGGTTGGGCAGGAAGGCGTGGGTGAACTTCACCGGGTCCAAGGCCAGGTTCGTGCCGCGCTTGCCGGTGTGCTTGATCTCGTCGAGCCACAGCGACTGGTCGGTCGAGTCGCCGGTGTCCCCCGGGTCGAGGTACAGCTGCTGCAGATCCCACGCGTCGACCGCTGCATACGCGGGAGTCGTGGCCGCCGCATCCCAGGCGGAGGTGGTGATGCTATTCATGCGCTTGCGGGTGAAGAACGACGGGCCCGCGTTGCCGGTGCACTTCGCGTCTGCCTTGCAGGCGGCGTCGAACGGAACGTCCGGCCAGTTATCGCGAGTGTCCTCCGTCAGCGCGTCGCAGCCGGTACCGGTGGCGAGGCAGCGCTCGGCGTAGTAGAAGGTGACCTTGTTCGAGGCGGCGGGGGTGGCGGAGAACAGGGCGTCGGCGCGCTGGCCGTAGCGGATCTCTTGCAGGTAGCCGCCACGGGTGTATTCGGTGCCGTTGGTGTCGTCGCCGAGCTTGTCGTAGTAGTTGTTCTCGGCCTTGTACCAGTAGGTCATGGCGTTTTGGTGGGTGTCCTCGACCAGGTCGAGGTTCCACCGCCATGCCTGCTTCTTGTCCCGGCCGGAGAAGGTGGTGCCGTCCGCGTATCCGGGCTCGCCGGAGTCGTCGCCGAAGACGGGCACCGTCCAGACCGATTCGGTGCGGTCAGCGGTGCCCGCACCCGGCAGTTTGTTCAGGCCGAAGACGTATTTCGTGCCGTCCCCGGTGATGACGGTCCAGTACTCGCCGTTGTCGTCACCGTTCTCGGCACCGGTGGAGTGGGTGACGGTGGAGGCGTCGTCGTTCTTCAGGCGCCACTTGCCGGTGGTGTCGTCCTTGACGAGCTCGGAGGCCTTGCCGTTCAGGACCAGCGAGGCGTTGTCGTACTTCCAGCACAGGTCGAACTTGTCGGTCTGCCCATCGTCTTCACAGGACCCGTATTTGCGCTCGATGTAAGACGAGGTGAGATCAAAGCCCTCACCGATCACGGTGCCCTGGTTGTTCGTGGACGCGGTACGGCCGTCCACGCTGCCGGAATCGTAGGAGATCGACAGACCCGGCACCGGTCCAGCCGCGGCGGGCGGGGTGCGCAACGGATACGACCAGGTGAAGGTGCCCGAGCTGCCGCCGGCTTCCCACGTCGACGAGGCCGCGAGCGGAGTGGCCTTGTAGTCGCCGGCGCCGGACTTGGTTCCGGCCGCCAAGGCCAGCACCATAGTCTCTCCGGCGAAGGACGACTTACTGAACGCGAGCTGGGTCTTCAGTTGCTCGGCGCCGCGGTCGTTGGTGAACTCCAACGGCTTACGCTTACGGCACTTTGCCTTGCCGGGGTCGGTCAGAGCGCAGTCGTTGAGTTCAAGGACTTGCAGACGTCCCGCCCAGTCGCCGCCGTAGGCAGAGGCGAAAGCAGAGTAGTCGATGCCGAGTCGGGCCTTGCCGCCCCCCTTGGGACCCGTGACGGTCAGCGCGACGCCCTTGACACCCAGCTTGCTGGCCGCCTTCTGGTCCAGGACCTTGACCTTGACCGCGTCAGCGGCCTTCGCCCGCTTCTTGCCTTTGGCTGCCTTCGGCTCAGTAAGGGTCAGGGGCAGGGAGCCCGGTTCGGCCTTCGCCGTACCACTGCCGGAGAGGGCCAGCGTCGCCGTACCGTTCTTCGGCCATGACACCGTCCTGCGCTGGTCAGTGCGCGCCCGCTTGGCCGCTGCCTGATCAGCCGCCGCGGACCTGGCGACCGCATCCGCGTTCTTCTTGTTGACCTTCGAGGTGAGCGGGGAGACCTTCGAAGCCCTCGGAGCCTCCAGCTTGGGTTTGCCCAGCGGATCTACATCGGCGGCAAACACGACCGGCGACAACAACCCCGGCAGTAGGGCAAAACCGACCACCACGCCAATTCTGCGCGTCCAGGCATATCTGCCGCGCTCCGCACGGCCTGCCCGGGATATCCCAGGTGCGAGCTGGTTCATTACAAAGTCTCCTCGCGCGCGGCCGCTCGGCGGCCGCGCGCTGTCAAAGGACCGCATGAAGAAAAGAGATGGGCGTTTGCTAAGCGCTAGGCCGACGGCTGCGCGATTTGTGAAGACACTTGATCGGGTGTCATCGCGCCGGTCCAGACCCGCACCTTGGCCAGGTCGCCCGGCAGGTAGTGGCCGAGCGTGCCACTGGTTGAGCCCCTGCCAACGGAGAGGGCACCACTGCCCTGTTGCGCATGAGCGAGCCCTGAGTCTTCCTCGCCCATTTGGATGAACTGCCCGACGTACATCTGGGCTACGCCGAGGCGCTGGGAGCCATCGCTGTGGGTGAAGTCCTTAGTGCCGTCGAAGACGCCGGTGACGTCCACCCAGGTGTTCCATTCATGCTCGCCCACGGGCTCTTGTGCCGGGGCGAGGGCGGTGTCGATGACCTTCCCGGTTGCGTCGACTGCGGTCCGCCCGAACTTCCACTGGTAGGCGTCCGCTGTGACCTTCTCCACCCACAGGGACCAAGAGGACTCCTTGCCCCCGGGGATGGCCTGCCCGGCCACCAGGGCGCGGTAGCCGGGTGCCTTGGATGCCAGCAATGCCTTGTTCAGCCGCACGCGGGCGGAGACGGTGAACGAGCCGGACTCATCGATCACAGGGCCGTTGGTGGAGGCGTATCCGGAGGTGCCGTTCAACACCAGGGATGTTGCATCGGTCCCTGTCAGCCCGGCGCCTGTGCCGGAGAGGGCCAACGGGCCGCGGCTGTAGGGGAAGGTGGTGCTGGTCGCGTTGTCCGGGTCCTCCGGGCTCTCAGCCACCTTGGTGCCACCGGCTGCGCTGATGGTGGGGTCCCAGTGCGCCACGAGTTCGTTGGAGGGCACACCGTCCTTGAGCAACTGGTTCTCCTGGCGGATCTGCTCCGGAGAGCGGGCGTCCTGGAAGATCGCGACTTCGTCGAGGAGTCCGAAGAAGTATTCCTGGCCGGTTGTTCCCTTCAAAGAGCGGCCGAACTGCATCCCACGGGTCGATGTCCACGGCTCGTAGGAGGTTGATTCATTGGCCAGCACCACAGGCTTGCCCTGCGGGCGTCCGTTGACGAACAGCTGGATCGTGTCATCGCTTTTGCCGGCCTCGTTCGCGTCGAACACGCCCGCCAGATGGGTCCACACCTTCAGCGGCGGACTCTCAGCGTCGGCGACGGAACGTATGTAGGCGGGGCTAGCGACATCCTTGTCCGTACGGTTGAAAATCCACTTCTTGTACGCGGACGAGTAATACAGCGTGAACGCGCTGCTGTTCTCACCCGGTGCCGCGAGCACAGCCCGGTTCACGGAAGCGTTCGTGAGGTAGACCCACGCGGAGACGGTGAACGAGTCACCCGTGTTCACCGCGGGCACGGCCGTAGCCGCGTGGCCGACCTGGGAGGCAGGATCGCTGGTGTCGTCGTTCAGACGCAGAGAGTAGTCGCCGGCACCGCGGCGTGCTCGTGTCGAGCCACCGGTACCTGCCGCCCCAACGAGTGTGGCGTCATGCCGGACCCCGTGGATGGCGGAATCGGCCGCCTTCATGTTGCCGGAGCCCGGGACCATGTCCTCAAACCGCCAGCGGCCTGACGACTCAGGGGGCAGCGCCACCTTGAAGCTGAATTCTTCGGGCGGTCCCCAGCGAACCCGGCCTTCCTTGTCCAACACCAAGTCGCTGGCTTCCACCGATAGCGTCAAAGTGCCTGGCAGTCCAGGTACAAGGCCTGATACCAGAACCTGTTTGTTCATCGCTGCAGCATCGACACGGTGGGTCGCATCGGCGTCGGACGACAGCAGCCTCCACCGGTAGGCCTGGATGTCCGTGTCCGCCGCGTTCGGCTTGAAGGTGAAGATGCCGGGCTGGCTCGGTCCGCCGTGTGCTACACAGTCGTTGGTGAGGCATTCGGTGTAGGGGAAGTTGGAGACAACCACCGGTGCTCTGGGCGCGGTGGTATCGATGCGTAGGTAGCACCACGAAGAGTACGGCGAGAACAGATCCCCGGACTTGCCGTTGTAGCTCCAGTGCGACTGCGTCCGCGCCCTGTACCGGTACAGGCCCCCTTCGGCCCGCTCGTCCGTGGACGTCGACTGCAATGTGCCGTCCGGGATCCAGCCGCTGTCCGGTTTGTGGTCGCTCCACACCTGGGACCAGTTGCCGGACGTCATGTCGTTGTCGCTGCGCTGCATCACAAACTCGGCCTGAAGGGAGCCTTCCTCGTCCCCTTCGTATGCCTCGACTTTCGTCTGGACGCGTGCGTAGACGGTCGGCTTCTTGACCGTCACCGTCAGTGGGTCCGACGACGGGCGGCAGTAGGTCTTGGTTCCCGTACCTGCCACCACACCGACGCTCGTGGGCACGCCGGGCCGGTGGACGTACCAGACCTTCAGCTCTGCATTGGAGTCAAAACGCTTCCACGCCCTCGGCTCGCTCTCGTCCTTGGCCCGGAGCATCAGCGTGAGCCGTGCGATTTTGCCGTCCGCCAACGCGCGCACGGTGGAGGCAAGGTTCTCGTCGCTCTCCGCCGGGTTGTCGTTGAACTCGATCCACGCGTTGGGCTGCTCGGGGGAGCAATTGTCCCCACGGCCTGCCGAGACGTAGCGGTCACCCATCTGGTCCAGCTGAGCCGGTCCCGGCCACCGCGTGCCCTCGGAAATGTTGTCCGTGCGCTCCAGGTCCACCCAGTACGGGTTGCAGTTGAACGACCACGTCTCATACGCCCTGAACGTGGCGTCCAGCACCTGCTTGCCGGCGAAATTGGAGGGGCCGAACTCGAAGTACATGCGGTCGGTGTAGCTCCCCGAGGAGCTGCAGTAGTAGCCGTCGGCGACACCGCAGCGACCGACGCCCTTGGGTTCGTCGAACTTCCAGAACTTGTCGCCGTCCGAGGAGAGCTTCGTCCACTCGGACACACCCAGTCCGACGGAGGGGTCGATGAAGACGGGGTAGACGGTCTCTTCCCCGCGCAACAGGTTCAGGTCCGGGGTGACCGACACGGCGCCGGATCCCACGGTCACCGGCAGTTCCGCACTGGCGTCGCCCTCACCCGGCGCCGTGTCGTCCTCAGCGCTTTCTTGCGCCTGCGGCCCTTCCACAGGAGCGGAGAGCAGTTGCGTCGTGGTGCCCGCTTCTTCGCCGGCAGAGTCCCACATCTGCCCGGCCGGACCGCGGAAGACGGGATTGCCGTCTGCGTCAAGTGCCCGCAGACCGCCGCCTTCGCCGGGGACCACGCTCAGGCCCTCACCAACAGCGGTAAGCCTGATCTTCTCCAGTTCCGGACTGGCAGCCGCCTGGGCGCTCTTGACGACCAGAACTTCCCGGTAGCTCTCAGCCGTGGCCGTCAGCTGCAGGTCGACGCCATCGATGGGCACATTGGCGTAGGTGGCGGTCGCCCCGTTCAGAGTCGGCTTGGGCAGTGTGCCCGGCCAGCCGAAAGTCAGCGAGCGGCCGTCCTTGCCCATCCTCAGCAGATCCGCACCACTGCCACCGTCCGAGAACGCCAGGTCCACCACAGCCGACTTCGGGCCCACCGTGCCGTCCGAGCGCTGCTCCAGCGTGGTGTCGATCCCCCGCCACGAGCCGTCCTCGGCGCGGGCGCGCTGCGGCTCCGTCGACTGCGTCAGCGTGTACGTGCCGTCCGGGTTGGCCTCGGTCTTCGTGTACTCGGTACGGGCCGCGGTCACCTCGACCGGCTCACCCAGAACTTCCGCACGCTCAGACGCCTGCAACTCCGGGGAAACTGACGTAGAGGCACCTGACATCGGCCCAGCGGCCTTCGCCGTTGCCGGAAGGGCCAATACGGGGAGCCCTGTCAGCAAGGCTATCGCCGTCACGCTGGAGACCGCTCGTTGCGACCGTCTCCCTATCAGACCATCACGGCCACGACTGCCCCACACCACAACCCCACCCCGTTCACGCAACCTTCATGAGTCGAGTGAGTACATCGGCAAAGGTTCCCGTGGTCAACAGTGACAAAGATCACCCTCGCCGCGAAAATGGCCTGACCAGGATGCTCGGAAGCATCTGCACAGCTCCTACACGCCCCCTCGGAGCACATTTGGACGCCAGCCGGCACTTCTGCTCGCTTCGCCTGTGGCGTCCTCAAGTAGGCAATTTTTATTCCTACTTGCGCCCCATCTAGCGCGAGGGCCGCTCGATCCGATCTCACGCTTCCCAGCGTCGGTTGCCCCGCCCTCACATCGACCAGCTACCAGGCTGGCGAGTACGCACAGCTGGCCAATCTCCGCTCCCTGAGACGACCGCAGTTCTTCCAGCACCCGGCAACACGGGCGACCAGATGGTCGCCCCTGCGGACGCGAAGGCCGGGCAGCTCTAACTCCCTCACCCTTTCGGGCTGATTGGCCCGCGCGGAGAGAACTGCGGGCAAGCGGGCAACGTCGCCTGGACCAATGGACGACATTGACGAACAGCATGCCTCAAAGCCGGGTCTGCTCATGCTGGATATCGCCCCTGCGGACGAGCCGACCGCTCTCGGCGCCCTCCACAGCTGAGCAAGTGCTGGGCTTCCTCCGGCACCCGCCGGGAATGGCGGGTGCCGGCGAATCGGAGGTGAGAGCGCGCCTGTGCGCCGCCATCAACGTCCTGACCCGCAACAACTAGTGCTGGATTCCTCAAAGGATGTACACATACCGGCGGCGTAAGCGCCTGGTGGGTGATGCAGGTCGGCCCCATATCCAGGGCCGGGCCCGGGCGTTGATCTGGGATGTTGCCAGGCGGGTGGCTTGTTCGATCTCGGGTGGCCCGGCGAATGACTGTCCTGCGAGGGCGGCCTTGCGGAAGATGCGCCACCAGCCTTTCTGGAGGTTGAGCCAGCAGGCGCCGACGGGGATGAAGAAGACGTGCCGGATCCTGGGGTGATCCTCCAGGCAGATGCGGGTGGACAGGCTGATTTCCGGGCGTGATCGATGAGCTAGCCGATGCGAGCAGCCGTCACGATGCGTCCTTGAGCGGATCACCGTCAGGCGCCGTGACGCCGGGGCGGCTGTCTCGTTGGCAGAAAGCCTCCATACACAGAGTGGGTGGCGTTACGACAGGTCGGTTGTGCCGACGGCGGCGCGGGGACGGTTGCGGGCCCACCGCTTCAGATCGCCCACCCCGTACAGGAGTTCGGCGCCGCGCTTGCTGGCGGGGCGCGGGAGGCTCGGGTCGCGCGAGTCCGCTGCCTTCCAAGCGTGGAAGGCAGCGGCGAGACTGACCGCTGTGAATGCCGACTGGAGTGCTCTTGTCACCACGGGCAGCGCCGTGCTGACTACGTTGCTCGGCGTCGTTGCCGGCTCTTACGTCAGCAGCCGGACACAACGTGTGCAGCAATCTTGGGATCGACAAACGGATGCGTGCGCGCAGGTCCTGCGGGAGTCTGCCGGAGTACTCGTTGACCTGGGGCGGGTTGCTAGAGAAGCGGCAGGCTCGCCCGAGGCCGTCTCCGGCATCGACTGGCGTCCGTGGAACGACGCCTTGGCCATGGTGAGTCTCGTCGCGGATCATGACGTTGCCGAGGCCGCTCACGCGATTGACGAGCAGATCTGGCGGGCTCAGTTAGCTGTTGCACGGGAGGTGTCCCTAGCGGATCGGTGGTTTGCACTTCGCGACGAGGTGGAGGATCAGCGCCGATTGTTTATCGAGGTCGCACGACGTCGGCTTGCTGTGCCTGGACCAGTTCCCCGTCGACTCCATGGTCGGCCAGACAGGAACGACCCGATATGGGAAGTTCCGGAGCCTCCAGCGTCCGCGATGTGACCAGCCGGGGCCGAGGACCAACGTGAGCAAGCCTGGCCAGCCAGGTGAGCGGGGGTGGGGGAGAATTCAAAGATCCTCAACACGGTGAAGCCTCAAGGCCGGCTCGCTGCGTTGATGTACGTCTTGGTGGCGTCGGTGATGAAGTCGCGGCTGCTGTGAGGGTTGAGGGCCTGGGCCTGGAGGTGGTCGTACATCACGCTGTAGTGGTGCACGTCGGATGGTTTCTCCAGGTAGAGATCGCTGGCGAACCGTTCCAGGTACACCACTGTGTCTGGGCTGTCGGCGAATTTGAGGATGGAGAACTGTCCCGAGAGCCCGGTGTGGGCTCCTGCGGTGTAGGGGAGGATCTGCACGGTGACGTGCGGCTCGGCACTGATCGCGTTGAGGTGCTCCAGTTGTTCGCGCATGATGTCGGGTCCGCCGACTGCGCGGCGCAGGGCCGATTCGTCCAGGACGAACGGACCATTGCATCGGCATTTGCCGCAAGCAAGAAATGTCCGGCGTCTGACCGGGGCGTCCGCCGCCCGCGCGCAGGCGGCCGAAACCGTCGAGAAGGACAAGGACGAACGACGCGTGCCGCTGAGGCATCCGCACTTCGGCCGCCGAGCAGATCGATGAGGCCCAGAAGGCTGCAAGGATCGCCACCAGGGAAGCGGCGGAGGCCAGAGCGGAGCGCTTGGCTGGAGTTCCTCGCCCGGTGGCTCTGGTGACTCTTCCCTCCCCTCATTGGGCCCCTGTCCGTGCGATGCAGGCGCTGAGGTGGCGGGGCTGAAGGCCTCAGGTCTTGTTGAGTGAGCGAGTCACTCCGGTGACGACTGCTGTGGTGAGGATCCATCCCGCTGCGATCAGTGCGTAGGAGACCCATCGTGCTGCCCCGTCGTCCCAGTACCAGGCTGTGCGTTGGCCGAGGCCCCCTACCGGGATCAGCAGATCGAGGGTGTAGATGAGCGGGCTGAACGGCGCTCTGGCCTCGGTTTGGGTCGAGTGTGGCGAGTTGCTGCTGAACACGGAAGTTCCCAGTACAGCGAGGCCTACGAGCCATACTGCAGCGAGCCAGAGCCGGTATCCGAAACCGACAGTCGCATCTAACAGGTGGCTCCAGGCACGGCCGGCCGGACTCAGAGTGCCACGACGGTGGCGCTGTTTGGCCAGGAGGACCCGCCGCGCATCGCCGTCGTGCCCGATCTTCCGGTACCAGGTGGCCAGTTGCTCGTATGGCTGCGGTGTGTACGCCTCTTCCCGCTGGATCCAGGCTATGCGTTGGACGATGCTGTGCTGCGTCTGGAGGGAGCCGTATGTGAACCCTTGCATCCGTACGACACCGGGCCAGCTGGCTGGGTGATCGTTCAAGACTTCGACGCGGGCTCCTTGCAGATCAACTGCCCCGCTGGGTGGTGCGGCGGGTGTGAAGTCGAGCGCGTTTGCCTGGAGTCTTGTGCAGTCAAGTGTTGTTTCCGGGGGGTCCAGTCGCGCTCCGGCGAAGGTGAGAGGGCCGGTGACCTGTACTCCTTGGAGTTGTATGGCCCCGTGGGCGGTGAAGCCCTGGGTGAAGACCATGGTGGCTGCTGTGGCGTTCTCGGCCCTAAATGCGATGCCGTCCGGGTTGTGCAGTCGGGCTTCGTTGAAGAAGAGTCCACCGGGCAGGGTCGCTCCGGGCATGCGGGTCCCGCCATACACGGTGAATCCTTTGCGGGCCCATATGCCGCCCTCCATGACGAGGCCACCTGCGTCGAAGGCCCACTCGCCGGGTCTCGTGATCACGGCGCCCCCGAGGCGTAGCTCGCCCGCTATGTGAGCGTTCTTCAGCCCCAGGGTTCCCTCGATGGCCGAGTGCCGGAGATCAAGGTGACCGTTGAAGCGGGCCATGGATCCGTCCAGGCTACGCATGTGGCTGCTGGCAATACTGACGGTCTTAGTGGCCGCCCCGTACAGGCTGACCTCTTCGTGCAGGTAGCAGTGCTCCAGCCACAAACCGTGCGTGACTTCCGCTCCGCCCAGGTCGAGGCGACCGGTGATCCGGGCCCCGGTGAGGCGGAGGGCGGGAACCGCCCCTGCTTGTGTGGCGTTGGCCCCCAGCAGCAGCGCCACCAGCACCTCCGCCCGAACTGTACGCTCAGGCCCCCAGTGGTGCACTTCAGCGGAATCCGCCAGTTCCGGGTTCCCTCTGCGCAAGTCGACCTGCGCGCCTGCGGGGAAGGCGTCCCAGATGCGGCGCTCCGGCTGGCTCAGATCGTCATACAGCAGCATCGGGCAATCGTGCCCACGGACCGAGTGGATAAAGCCACGGTCTTCGCACTGCCCTGTGAGCCAGGGGACTTCAGCGAGGACGCCAGGTTCGGATTTCGAGGTGCGTGATGTGGGCCTCTTTGTGAATGCGCCCGGTCTCGAGGAGCCACTGATGGACGGCGGCTGTGACGTCGCCGGCTGCTGCGTCGACGCGGCGGGCGAAGTCGGCGGCGTCGAAGCCTCGGCTTCCACCACCTGCATAGCCTGGTGGTGGGAGGCCTGTGGGGTGTTCAGGCGGCGATGCCGAGTTCCTTGCGGGTGCGGTGGATGAATTCGCGCACTGCCGGCTCGCGCCGCCAGGGGGACTGTAAAACGATCGGCTCTGTCCCGTAATCGGTGGTGACGAAGCGTGACCGGGATCGTTGACATCGCATGCGCGACGTCAACTCCTTTGTGGGGACCGTGTTTTCTGGGTTATCGGCACTGGTCGTGGAGAACATGACGGACCAGGGTGAGGTGATCCGCCTGTCGGCGCGAACCCGGCACGAGGCGGTGCCGTGCCCGAAGTGCGGGACGCCGACCGCGAGAGTGCACGGCTTCCACGAGCGTACGGTGGCGGACCTGCGGTGGACGGCCGCCGAGTCGTGGTGTCGGTGCAGGTGCGGCGTCTTCTCTGCCCAGTGCTGGGCTGTCCGCGGCAGACCTTCCGCGAGCAGGTCCCCGGACTGCTGGAGCGATACCAGCGCCGCACGACCCGACTGGCGGGCCAACTCGGTCATGTGGTCAAAGAGTTAGCTGGCCGGGCGGGCGCCCGCCTCTCCCGATACCTCACCGTCGCGATCTCCCGCTCGACCGCGCTGCGGATGCTGACGCGGCTGCCACTGCCCCCGCTCCGCGTGCCGCGGGTGCTCGGCGTCGACGACTTTGCCCTGAAGCGGCGCCACCGCTATGCCACCATCCTGACCGACGCCGAGACCGGCGAGCGGATCGACGTACTGCCCAGCCGCAGCGCGGACACGCTCGAGACGTGGCTGCGCGAGCATCCCGGCGTCCAGATCGTCTGCCGTGACGGCTCGGGGGCCTACGGCGAAGCGGTTCGCCGGGCCTTGCCTGACGCGGTGCAGGTCAGTGACCGCTGGCACATCTGGCAGAACCTCTGCGACAAGGCGCTGGCCGAGGTCCGTGCGGCAGCCCCGCATGCAGCCGTTAGCAAGCCGCGTACACGTCCACATCAGCGGTCTGCTCGCTCAACGTGGCCGACCCAGGTGCTTCGCCTACCCGGGCCGGCTCACCGGCCCTTCGTACGCCCCCATGACCGCCTAGCCAAGACGCCACGACACCCGGACCCCCATATCCACCAAATGCGGACACAGGACGGCAGCGCCGCCCGGTCCAGCGCGGATTGGCAGAAGAAACCTGGCCGGATACCCAATCAGCAGTGGCGATCCTCACCAGTCCGGCGGGCAGCACAACCGGGGGCCGGCCGCCGCCTACGGCCAGCCCCCGGGAGGACCTGCCTTGTCCACTCACCACAAGGGTGCGCCCACACCCCACGCCCCTGCAACAACCCGAAGGGAGATCCCCTCGGCTCGGTCGGCGGCTTCGCAAGGCCAGACGGCCGACGTCGGCCGCATCCCGTCACAGCTACGGCCGCCGGGCCCCTCCGTAGCGAGGGACACACGGCGCGTTGCACCCAAAACGGCGCAAACATGACCTAGCGTGCTGGCTTGTCTGGTACCACCCAATGATGCCAAATCTGACGGAAGTGGAGATGTTGTGCGCAAGCTTCGCAATGCTGCCCTGGTAGCTGCCATGCTCGGAAGTTTCAGCATGCTCGGGGCCGGTGTCGCCGCGGCCGGCGACGGCTACGGCCACCCGGACGGCCGGCACAAGGGCAAGGGCGGCAACGTGGTCGTGTGCGAGCAGCGGTCCCATGTCAGCCAGGACACGTTCCAGCTCGGCCTCATCAACCTCGCGACCGGGCCCATCACCATCCTCGGCAGCGGCCCGGCGACCGCCGTCTCGGTCCAGCAGATCTGCAGCGGCGAGGACACCCTGGCCAGGAACGACGCCCACGCCGAGACCGGACCGGGACTCGACCTCGACCTCGGCCTTCTCTAACAACGCGGCACCCCTCCCCGCGCTCACCGGCAAGCCCGAAACGGGCGATACCCGTGGAGCTGATGGGCCGCAAGCCGTTCACCGAGACGCCTGGCTGGGAATTCCCAGCCGGGCGTCTCGCGTGAACAGATGCTGGGTTCAGCCGCGCCGGCGTCCAAGCACTCGGGAACGAAGGCCCGGGGCCCTGGACCGGGCGTTGGCCAGGGCCCCAGGGGGCCGCACCCTCGAGGATGGACATGCGAGCACCGACGAGAACAACGCATTACACGCACTTCAGTCACGGGAAAAGAAGACGCCGAACTCCCGATTGCCAGATGCTGACGTTCCTCCACCGTCAGCGCGGGTTTGACCGTGATTCCAGCGGCCTCGAGGTACATCACGGCGGTGACCGCAGCCCCAGCCCCGCTCCGCGACTGGACTCCACGAGGCATGGACACCGCCCTGTACTGGATCAACCACCCCACCAACACCACAACCAGCGCATAGGAACACTCAACGAACCTGATCACCACTCGGGGAAACTGATCACAGCTGACCAACGCTCACTCCACCTGACCAAGTGCCAGCTCAGCACGCAGCGCATGCCCTCATCTCCGCCGTCACCGAGCCGTTGCGACCGGGGCTTGAAGCGCTACCACCACCAGACACCAAACTGATCAGCCCAGGCCAAACCACGACCTACTGATCAGAAAAACCGCCTCTGGACACCTCGCCGGTCCTCGGGGAGTCGGAGGAGGCGCGGCGGGGCCGGCGCCTGGCCCTGTTGCAGACGGCGCTCCTGGAGCATGCGGCGGCGTACAACCTGCGCACGGTGATGACGTTCCACCAGAAGGTGGAGGAGGCCGCGGCGTTCGCGGGGAAGCTGCCGCAGACCGCAGCCGAGCTGTACGCCACCGACGCCTCCGACGACGACCTGGCCGCCGCGGACCGCCTGCCGAAGTCGTCCATCGACGCGGAGTTCTACGAGCTGGAAGCCGGACGCCATGTCCCGCCGGACCGGGTGTGGTCGGCGTGGCTGTGCGGCGATCACCTCGTCAGCGAGCGGCGCGAGGCCCTACGCCAGTTCGCCAACGGCATCGACGCGGCCGGCCGCCGGGTGCACCGCGCCTTCCTCGCGAGCGTCCGCGTGCTCGGGGAAGGCGTGGACATCACCGGCGAGCGGGGTGTGGAGGCGATCTGCTTCGCGGACACCCGTGGCTCGCAGGTGGAGATCGTGCAGAACATCGGCCGCGCATTGAGGCTCAACCGGGACGGCAGCACGAAGGTCGCCAGGATCATCGTGCCGGTGTTCCTGGAGCCCGGCCAGGACCCGACGGACATGGTCGCCTCTGCCAGCTTCCGCCCTCTTGTAGCCGTACTCCAGGGCCTGCGCTCGCATGATGAACGACTCGTTGAGCAGCTCGCCTCCCGCGCGCTCACCAGCGGACAGCGCAAGGTCCACGTCCGGCGAGACGAGGACGGCCGGATCGTCGGGGCCGGCGGCAAGAGCGACGGTGAGGACCAGGAGCACGACGACACGCAGGCCGCTGCCGAGTCCGCGCTGCTCCACTTCTCCTCTCCCCGGGACGCGGCGACCATCGCGGCCTTCCTGCGCACCCGGGTCTACCGGCCCGAATCCCTGGTGTGGCTCGAGGGCTACCAGGCCCTGCTGCGCTGGCGGAAGGAGAACGAGATCACCGGCCTTTACGCCGTGCCCTACGACGTCGAGGTCGAAGTGGGGGTCACGAAGGATTTCCCCCTTGGTCGATGGGTCCACCAGCAGAGGAAGGCGCTGCGAGCCGGGGAGCTGGAGGAGCGGCGCAAGACGCTGCTGGACGCCCCGGAGGCCGGAATGGTCTGGGAGCCGGGCGAAGAGGCGTGGGAGAACAAACTCGCCGCGCTGCGGTCCTACCGGCGGGCCATGGGGCACCTCGCGCCGCGTCAGGACGCGGTGTGGGGCGAGGGAGAGGCGATGGTGCCGGTCGGCCAGCACATGGCGAACCTGCGACGGAAGGGCGGTCTCGGGAAGGACGCGGAGCGGGCGACGGAGCGCGCGAAGCAGCTGGCCGCGGTCGATGAGGACTGGAACTGCCCGTGGCCGCTGGACTGGCAGCGCCACTACCGCGTCCTCGCAGACCTGGTCGACGCCGACGGCCTCCTGCCGGCCATCGAACCGGGGGTGCTGTTCGAGGGCGACGACCTGGGCAAGTGGCTCCAGCGGCAGAAGAACCCGGGCACCTGGGCGCAGCTTCTCCCCGAGCAGCAGCAGCGGCTGTCGAAGCTGGGCGTGCAGCCCGCTGAGGCCGCGTCTCCCGCCCCGGCAGCCGCTCGTACGGCGAAGGGCCCGAGCAAAACACAGGCGGCGTTCCAACGGGGTCTGGCCGCTCTCACGCAGTGGGTGGAACGCGAGGGCGACCGGCCGGTGCCGAGGGGGCACAGCGAACAGATCACGGTCGACGGCGAGGCGGTGACCGTGAAGCTGGGCGTATGGATCTCCAACACCAAAACGAGAAGGGACCGGCTGGATGCCGACCAGCTCGCCGCGCTCGCGAAGCTGGGCATGGAGTGGGCGGGCCCGGTGCCGACCACCCAGGCCGTCCCGGCTCAGCCCGCCGCCGTACAGCCCGCGCCCTCGAAGCGCCTGCCGCAGCGTGACCACCACGATGAGTGCGACAAGATGCTGTACGAGGGCGGTACGTGTACCTGCGACCTCATCGAGCAGCACGGGCCGCCCTCCGAACGCGACGACTACTGACCGCTCCCCCGCCCGACCAAGCCCCGGACCTCTTGAGGCCCGGGGCTCCGCGCTGTCACCGGCGGGACATCGGCACGACCCTGCAACACGGAGCGCAACACACACCCCGCCCTCCGCCTTTTGCAGGCGTTCCAGCAGGTCAGCGCGCAACGGGTCCTGTTGCACTCTCGTGTTGCAGAGCTGTGTTGCAGAATGCGCCTCGGGCTGCGGGGCGGCCCGGCGTCACTCTCCAGAGTGGTCTTCCGGACTCCGCGCGAGTGACGCCGCCAGCAGGGGACATCACCGTGGTTGGCTTCCTCCTGGACGAGGCCGGGACCACGCTGGCGGTCGTCTGGGATCTGAGGGATGGCGGTTTCACAGCCGCAGCGCGAGGAGCCGGTAGGCGGCCGAATCCCGGGAGTTGTGACCCGGGAGAAGCGGCAGCGTGTCCCCAAGCCCCCATAGTGCGTCACGCTCACCCGGTCGTTCAGCAGACGACCGAGACAAAGACAAGCAGGTGGTGAGCCCCGGTGCCACGCGCGAACGGCCAGCTAGCCGCCAGCGCGCAGGAGCCGCGAAGTCCACGTGGCGGTCTTCGGCTACGCATACGAGCCAGGCCCTGCCCTCCGATTTACTCGGGGGCCGGGCCTGCGCCGTATTCCTGATCGACTCGGAACAACCAGCGGCCCTCCACCGGTCGAGCCGGTGGAGGGCCGCTGGTTGTTATGGGTCAGGTGGTCAGCCCTGCTTCACGACCTCGAAGCGGAACGGGGGCGCGCTCCCGGGTCGCCCATCGGCGAGGAAGTCGATGACGGGGCCGTGGAACTTGTGCCGCGCGGGCACCAGGTACGTCTTCGTCCCATTGGGATACTGCTTCCACACCCGGCCCTGACTTCCCTGCTGCCACACGGAGGGGCCCGCTGTCGCCCTCTCGCACCACGCCTTGCGACGCGCGACGCTGTCGTCGAGGCACCATCCGCTCGCGACGTTCTGGAAGAACTTGCCGTTGGCGGTGCGCTTCCACTGCTGTTCCGGTGCCTCAGTGTTGCACTCCACAAGCGGGTAAACCGCTTCACTGGTGTCTGGCTTGTGGGTCGTCGCGCACAGGGTCTTGCCCTCGAACTCCGTCGAGATGACGAACGTTTCGCCCTTGGCCGGGACGTCCGCCTGGGCAGGAGTAACCGCCGCCGACAGCAGCAGAGCCGCAGCGGTGGCCGTCAGGGCGGTGCGGGCGGGCTTCTGAACGCGCATCCTCATCCTTCTGTTGATCGAGCAAAACAAGCGCACCATACCGACGCAACAAACCCATCACGGGCCATCCAGGCACATGGGCGCGGACGAGGCGGGCGCGGTTCTGAACGCAGCGCACAATGCCCTCGATCATCATGGACAGCCGGCCTTCCGCCTCGCGCAGGACGACGTCGGCGAGCGCCTTGGGTCCGCTGTTCTTCGGCAGCTGGCCGGCGCGGCGGCGGACGTCGGAGGCGACGGCGCGGGCGTGGCCAGTGAGATGGAGGGCGATCTGCTCCAAGTCGCGGGTGCTGAGCATGTCCTCGCCGGTCCACGCAAGGACGGCCGTGACGAGGCACTCGTACGGTTCGCGATCGAGCGGGAGCCCGGCTTCGATCAGGCCGTCGGGGTCGTAAAGGACCGTGTGGGAGCTGGTGTGCATGGCGGGCCTCGCTGCCGGGAGCGTCGTCGCGCGGGTGGCCGGCGGTCACCGCTGGGTGTCCTCGCCGTCGCCGGGCCTGTCGTCTTGGTCCTGGCCGTGCTGACCGAGGAACCGGGCGAGGCCCCGGTCCGCGCGGGCCAGCAGGGCCGGGGAAAGCGGGAGACAGACACGCGATCCATCAGATAGGCCGCATTACGGCGCAGCGTCGCTCCTGGAAGGATCCACACCACAGCCAGCCGGCAGCGGGCGAAGCCCCGACATCCTGAACAGCCTTCAACGAGCTTTCAGAGGGTGAGAAGGCTTCGCAGCGTGAGGCTGGCGCCTACGGTGAGGACGGCGAGAGCGGTGAGGAGGGTCGCGTAGCGGGTGTAGCGGCGCAGGGAGGGCAGGCGGCGTTCGCCCAGAGCAGCGAGCCTGGTTCCGCCGCCGGAGAGCAGCAGGCCGGCGGCGGTCAGGGTGAGGGCCATGCCCAGGCCGTAGCCGATGACGAGCAGGACGCCGAAGAAGGTCCGGCTCAGGGCGATGGCGCCGAGCAGGACGACGAGGGCCGACGGGCTGGGTACGAGGCCGGCCGCGAGTCCTACGCCGAGGAGCGCGGGCAGGCCGGTGCGCCGCCGGCTCTTCCCCTCGCGGGAGTCGGTCTCGCGCGCGTCGTCGCCGTGGCTGTGTGAGTGAGCGCCCCCGTGGCCGTGCCCCGGCTCGTGCGCATGAATGTGAGGGTGGGCGTGGTGGTGGCCATGCCCGTGAGCGTGTCCGTGGCTGTGTCCGTGGTGCCGGTGTGCCGCTGGGTGCCCGGTCCGCAGGGCCCGTACCGCCGTCACCGCAAGCACCATCCCCAGTACCGCGATCACCGCGCCGCTCATCGCCCCCAGCCATCCCAGCAGTCGCTCCCCGACGAATCCTGCGCCCGCGGTGAGGAGCAGGCCCATGACCAGGACCCCGGCGGTGTGGGTGGCCGTGACGGTCGTGCCGACCGCGAGAGCGGCGCGGACGCCGCCTTGGCGGCGGGCCAGGCAGGCGGCGACGGCAAGTTTGGCGTGTCCGGGCAGTGCCGCGTGGCCCGCGCCCAGGAGCAAGGTCAACAGGACGGCGAGGAGACCCACCGGCCACGTGAGGTCCCGGCCCGCGGTCAGGCCGGCGAGACGTTGCTCCAGCGCCGGGAAGAGCACGGTGCCGCGGTCCACCGCCTGCACTGCCGCCGCCTCGTCACCGGGAGCTGCGGCCCCGCCCGTCCCCGGGCCTGTACGCAGTTCCGCCGCGGTCACGTCGAGCGGCTGTTCGGCCCCGTCCGGCGGGTAGTGGCGGAGCGCGTCGCTCGGGCTCTTGGAGGGAACCGATGACGCCGCCAGCCGTACGCGGTCGCCGGGGACGGCGGTGACCTCCTTCCAGCCGGTCCGTGTCACATCCGCCCCCGAGACGAAGGAGACCTCGGCGGGCCGGGAGAGGTCGGCGTCGGCCCGCAGGGTGCAGGTCAGCCGGGCGACGGGAACTGACGCTGCCCCCTTCCCGTACGTCAGGGTGGAAAGCCCCACCGTCCAGGCGATGCGCTCCCCGCCCACCGAGAGCCTGCTGCGGCCGGCGAGTCGGGCGCACCGCTCGGCTGCCCGGTGCGCGGCTTCCGCCGGTGAGATCGTCCCGTCGCGGTCGGTGTCCGTGGCGTCCTGGTCCTGGGCGGTGGGGATCTCCGCGCTGTCGACGACGGCGGTGTCCTCGATGCGGTCGTGCGACAGGCGTAGTCCGTCGTGGTGGTTGATGCTGAAGTTGCCCAGTGGGTGGGCGTGGGCCGTCGGTAGGGGGGTCAGGCCGAGCAGCACGAGCAGGGGCGCCGCGACGGCAGACGCGCGGCGTGGAAGCTTCATCGACTACCTGTCCGGGGCGGGGTGGTGAGGGAAGGGGTGGGGGTTCAGGGCGGCGGCCTCGCTCAGATGGCGGGAGCCTTCGGGCATGGCGAGTGCCTGCTCGATCGTGCCCCGGTGGTGGAGGAACAGCGCGTTCTTCCAGCCGGTCGCGGCGGCCCGGCGTGCGTAGGTGAGGGCCTCGGTGTCCTGCCCCGCGCGGTGCAGCGCCCAACCAAGTGCGTCGGCGACGATGACGCTGCGGGCGTGCTTCCATTCCCTGCGCCCGAGTTCCACCGCGATCTTGGGGTCGCCGTGGTCGGCTGCGTAGAGGATGAGATGCGGGTCGACGGGACTGCCGTCCGCGCGGACCATCCGTACCTGTGCCGACATGGCGGCCCGCTCGCTCCCCTGGCGGAAGTCGCCGGTCGCCTGTCGAAGTTCCAGTGTCTCCAGCAGGAACTGGGGCAGCGGGGTCCGTTCGACGAGCCGCGCGTACAGCTCGAGTGCCTTGCCGGTATGTCCGCGTGCGGCGGTGACCCGGGCGATGCCGGCCTGCCCGTACGGATGGTCCGGCACGGCGGCCAGGGCACGCCGGTAGTGCCGTTCCGCCTCGTCCAGCTTGCCCCGGGACCAGGCGAGGTCGCCGAGTCGTGCCTGAGTGAAGGATCGTTCGTCGTCGGTGACGGCACTGTCCAGGGCCCGTTGGAGCGCGAGGGCGGCGTCCTCGGGTCTGCCGTTGGTCTCCAGGTCGTAGGCGGCTCTGCTGTAGGCGGCTGTGGCGGGGGCGATGTCGAGCATCCGCTGTACGGCCGTGCGCGCCTGCGGATAGTTCCCGAGCTGGATCTCGGCGTCCGCGAGTACGGCGTATCCGTCGGGCCGGTCGGGTGCCATCCGGGTGGCGCGCAGTCCATACGCGCGTCCCTGAGCGAACTCGTGCCGGGCGTTGGCGAGCAGCCCCTGGCCGGTCACGGCGCCGTAGTTGTCCGTGCCGTCGAGTGCGAGGGAGCGGCGCAGCGCCGTCTCGGCGGCGTCGAGCCGGGCCGTGTCGAGGGTGGTGCGGGCTTGTTCGATCTCGGCGCGTGCCAGGCCGGCCCAGGCGGCCGGGTCCTGCGGGTATGCCGCTGTCGCCTTGCGGGCGGCATCGACAGGGCTGATGCCCGCGCTGTGGGCGCCCGCGGGGGCGGCGACGGTCCGCGGCCTGGCCTGGGGCCGGGAGGTGTCGGGACCGAGATGAAGCAGTCCCGCCACACACCCGGCCACGGCCGCCGCCGCACCCACGGCGCTGATCAGACGCCTCACGGGCCCGCGTGCGGGAGGTTGACGTACGGGAAGACGCTCTGGGCGTCCGCGGGCTCGAGACTGGCGACCGGCTTCGGGAGGAGCCCGGCGGCGGACGGCCCGGCGGGCTCGCCCTCCAGCATCCGGATCAGCGGGCCGTCGATGTTGTCGTTGAGTCGCCGTCCGTTCGGGAAGCCCTGGAGGTCCCCGTCGAGGACGCCGTGCGCCTTCGGGGCGGTGGTGACGGGGGTGGTGAGGTTCAGGCGCAGTTGCTCGGCGGGCACGATGCGCTGCGGGTCGGCGTCGGCGTTCATCGTGTGGGTGTTGAGGTCAAAGCCGAACGCGGCTCCGTTGTCCTTGCCGATGCCCTTCATGAACAGGGCCTGGATGTCGTGGCGCGGGGTCGCCGGCGCTGTGCGGCCCTGTGCCTTCTCGATCCGGTGCGGTGGTACGGGGTCGAGGGTGGCGGCCAGGAAGTCGCCCTCTAGGTGGTCGTCCTTCGGCAGGCGGGCCTGGTACCGGTCCTCGGGGCCGCCCGGCTTGGCCAGCCCGATGGTGGAGCCGAACAGTGCGAACGCGACGTGTGGGGTGCCCTGCCGGGAGACCTGCCGGAAGGTGGGAGCCTGCTCCGCGAGAGGGCGCTCCAGGTTCGCGCCCTGGCGGGAGACGGACGCCCATACGCCGATGACCGGGTTGCGCTTGGGGTCGCCGTTCAGGGCGACCTCGCTCTTGGGCACCTGCAGGACCAGGCTGTTCACGTTCAGCGCCGACAGGGGCTGGGCGTCGGGCAGCCAGCCCGGTACCGGGCCGCGGGTGCCGACCGTGTAGAGGCCGAAGACCTGGGTGTCCACCTTGAACGACTCGGCCGCCTGTGTGGCCATGGTCCGGCCGCCACCGGGGAGTTGGCGGATCGCCTGCTTCCGCAGCTTGCCGTAGTCGGGCATCAGGGCCCGGCCGGTGTGGGTGGGGGAGGCGATCGCGTCCTTCAGCAGCGTCTGGACGGTTCGGCCCGCGGTGACCTTCTCCAGGGTGTACTTCTGTCGTACCCCGAGCGCCCGGTCGTCGAGCGAGTTCACCGGCAGGGGACCGACCTTCGGCCCCGCGCCGAAGGGCCGGCGGTCCTCGTCCCGGAAGATCCAGCGGTACGTGGTGTCGGGGGCCCCGTCGCCGTCGGCGTCCGTGTGGATCTCGTACCGGGCACCGGTCGCGAACGGGAAGTCCACCAGCGCGTTGGCCGCGGTGCCCGGCACCTGGAAGGGGCGGACGTTCGCGATGAGCGTCACCATGTCCGTGTCGTCCGGGCTGGTGAAGGCGTACACGTCGGTCAGGTCCGTCGGGGAGTCGAGCACGGCCGAGGGGGCGTCGATGTGCCCGCCCGCTTCGCTGGTGCCCGTGAACTGCCCGGACAGGGCAGCGGCGGTGAGCGCGAGGGTCGTGGCGGCGAGGACGGCGATCCGCCTGCGGGACGGCGAGGTGGATCGGGACGTTCTGGGGGTTCCTGGCATGCGTGTCTCCAGGGCTGTGGGGGTGGGGGTCTCTCCAGCCAACAGCGCCCGTGATCTTGGAGTGACCGTTACGAGGCGCGCATCACCCGTCGTGTGACTCTTTCCCCTCGAATGGCCTAACAGACGGCCCAGTGTGGTCGCAAAGCCATGCATCGATGGACATACTCACCGTGGAGTCGATCTTCGACCGCGTCGTTGAACTCGGGTTCTCGTCCCCCTTGTTGGGGTCTCCCGGGATGAGTTCCGGTGCCTTCCCCACCCCTCACAGACTGGAATCGTTTTATGCGTATGCACGCGCTCCGCCGTCTCACCGTCCTCGCCGCCGCGGCCGCGCTCTCCGTCCCGCTCGGCCTGGCCTCGTCCGGGGCGGCCGCCCAGCAGCCGGCCCACACCACCAGGACGGCAGCCGCCGCCGAGCCGCTGCCGGGCGCCTACATCTCCCCCTGGGGCGACGCCCAGGTGGAGATCGGTGACGAGACTCTCGCCTGGATGGAGCGCGAGGGCATCACTCTGGAGGCCATCAGCCCGTTCGTGATGGACGCCGACGGCCGCGGCTTCAGCATGCCCATCGGCTCGACGGCCGGCGACGGCCTCGACACCAAGGGCCGCATCTTCTACCCCGGCGGCCTCAACGTCCACCACGCCCGATCCGGTAAGACGATCACCCTGAAGTCCACGTTCATCCGCGTCATGCCGACGCCCGCCTACTCCGCAGGCGTCTCGATCGACGGCAAGCCGCTCCTTGAGGAAGTCACGATCGCCGAGTCCACCTACGCCGAGGTCATGGCCGGCTCCCGCCCGAGCACCACGGGCTTCCGCATCAAGAAGGCCCCGTTCTACGTCACCCAGGAAGCCGCCAACCTCTTCGCGGCGGGCACCGGAGCCACAGCCCCGCGCGCCGGCAGCCTCTTCGGCACGCTCACGCCCAACTTCGACTACATCCCGGGCAAGACGAAGCCGGCGGCGTTCCCGACCCTGCCGTAACGCCCGCGCACTACCGGAACCCCAGGGTAGCGTCGCACGCGCCCCGGCGTCCTGGCCGTGCTGGGCAGGCAAGCTTTCCGGCCCCGCCAAGTTGCCCGGCGAGGCGAAAGAGTTGGTACCCCAAAGCGGCCTGGGGCACCGGAGGCGCCGCGGGCGGGAGCAGTACCCGCTCCGATCTGCGTCGTTAGCAAACGCGTGGGCTCGATCGACATGGACTGCCGGGCCCAGTCCGAAAGGGCAGGGACGACAGGCAGGGTACGCCCACGGGCACGTCGTGAGCCTCCCCGCCCGCCGGGCCCTCCGCACGCCCTGTCACCACAGGAAACGCCTCATGCCTCGCGCCCCGGCATGGGTGCCCGGGGCCCGCCGGTATCCGGCGGGCGCGCAACCGTCTCAGGCCGCGGTCGGCGGGCTCGCTTCAGCGCCGCGGCGGTGCTCGGCGTTGAAGCGCTGGGCCTCTTCGAGCTGATCCTGGAGGACGATGATGCGGCAGGCGGCCTCTCCGGCTGGCGATCCGTCGGTGACTTCGACGCTACGCAGCGTTGGGGGCAGTCCTCAACAAGGTTGCGAGTAATTGCGGGAGGTTCACTCCAAGGCGGTGATCGCGGCCTGGATGGGCGCGGGCGGCGTCGCCGTACACGGCCATCTCCGCGAGGCCGGCGAATGTAGTCGGCGATCCAGCGCGGCGGGGTCACCTTGATCTCTGCCGCCAGCGTCTCCAGCACCGTGCCGTGGTGTCGTCGTGGACGTAGAACGATTCCAGCGGCCACACGGTGCGCTGCGCGGTGAACGGAATGATCCCCACCGTTCGCCGAGCACGGTGGACCCGAGACACGCGGTCCGCGCCAGCAGGGTGGGAGACTTGCGGGGATCGCTGTCCTGGCCGGCCCCTCGCCGAGGGCCCGGGGTGGGCGCGCCGGTGTCGCTTCTTCGGGCTTGGGTCCTGTGGTTCCCGGTGGCGTATGCGTTTGTTTATTCGCGGGCCTGTGCGGTCGTGCGCTGGTGGGGATGGGTCATGGCAGAAGAGGAATATGTCGGCGGCGGGCTGGGGCCTGGGCCGAGGAGACGGGTGTGACGGCGCTCGGCTTGGCAGGGGCGCTGACCGGCCTGCTGGAGGCCAGTCACACGGCGCCGTTCGAGCAGTTGCCCCGCCTTCTCGACGATGCCGCGAAGGAAGCCGGTGCGGGCGGGGCGCGGCTGTTCGTGGCGGATCTCCAGGAGGAGGTGCTGCGCGAGGTCACCGGCATCGGTCTGAGCGCCGGCAAGGGCGGCGAGGAGTACACGATCGAGGGCACATTGCCCGGCCGCACGTACCAGACGGCCGAGGTCACGGCGCCGGCCCGTGGCGGGGCGTGCTGGGTGCCGGTGCGGGACGGAGCTGAACGCCTGGGGGTCCTGCTCGTCGAGCCCGGCGACGGGGATGGGGGCAGGCCCGATGCGGAGGTCATGCGGGCGCTGGCGTCGATGGCCGGGCTGCTGCTGACCTCCAAGCGGGCCAACAGCGACTCCCACGCCCGGCTGACCCGCGTCCGGCCGATGGGGATACAGGCGGAACTGCAGTGGAGCATGATGCCGCCGCGGACGTTCTCCGACCGGCGGGTCACGGTCAGCGCCTTCATGGAACCGGCCTACGAGGTGGCCGGGGACGCCTTTGAGTACGCGGTGGCCGAGGACGTCCTGCACCTGGCGGTCTTCGACGCCATGGGCCACGACACGTCCGCCGGCCTGACCGCAGCCCTGGCCATGGCCACCTGCCGCAGCCACCGCCGTGCCGGCACGAGCATCCCCGACGCCAGTGCGGCCATCGAGGACACCCTGGTCGAGCAGTTCGGACACAGCCGCTACGCCACCGGCATCCTCGCCGACCTGGAACTGGACACCGGAAAATTCAGCTGGGTCAACCGCGGACACCTGCTGCCGGTGCTGATCCGCGGCGGCCGCTGGGCCAGCACGCTTCACTGCCCGCCCGCCGGGCCCATGGGCAGCGGGTTCAACCTGCCGATCGCACAGAGCACCGAACAGCTGGAGCCCGGCGACCGGCTGCTGCTGTTCACCGACGGCATCACCGAAGCCCGCGACACCAAGGGCCGCGAGTTCGGCGTGGAACGCTTCACCGACTTCATCATCCGCCACCACGCCGACAACCTCCCCCTCGACGAGACCCTGCGCCGTCTCATGCACGCCGTCATGGACTACCACCAGGGACGACTGGAGGACGACGCCACCGTCCTCTTCTGCGAATGGCACGGCCCGCGCACCTCGGCAGGGTGAAACAGCGACCGAACCGGAGCCACTTCACCGCCACGAGGCAGCGAAGTGGCCCCCGCCAACCAGATACGTCAATGTCACCAACGGGGCCGTCATAGCGTCCGGGCTGAAAGCGGTGGACCGCTGACCACTCGGCTCCGCGGCCCGACACGGGCGCCCGGGGCCCGCCGGTGTCCGGCGGGCGCGCAACCGTCTCAGGCCGCGGTTGGCGGGTTGGCCGCTTCAGCGCCGCGGCGGTACTCGGCGTTGAAACGCTGGGCTTCCTCGAGCTGGTCCTCGAGGACGATGATGCGGCAGGCGGCCTCGA
This sequence comes from Streptomyces sp. TRD_SC_5, assembly GCF_056836825.1. Lineage (NCBI taxonomy): Bacteria > Bacillati > Actinomycetota > Actinomycetes > Kitasatosporales > Streptomycetaceae > Streptomyces > Streptomyces sp. TRD_SC_5. The sequence continues at coordinate 63,012 of NZ_JBWZZS010000002.1, forward strand.
TCGGGGTGCCCTGGTCGACGAGCTCCCGGGCGCGGGCGGCGATGCGCAGTTGGTAGCGGGAGTAGCGGCGGTGTCCGCCCGGGGAGCGGAGGGGGGTGATGAGGCGGGCCTCTTCGATGGCGCGGAGGAAGTTCGGTGTGGTGCCGAGCATGTCGGCGGCCCGGCCCATGGTGTAGGCGGGGTAGTCGTCGTCGTCGAGACGGCTGATCGGGTCGTCTGCTGTCATCGCACCTCACTGCGAAACAGGTGGGGAAAGGGGTCAGAACACGGAGGGGCCCTGGTGCGTACGACACCAGGGCCCCGAAGGAACTGCTACACCATCTGCCGGCCCTCAGTACTGCGCCAGCCTTCTGTTTCCGCATGCCCGACCTGGTTGCTGTCGGGGGTGCGGGGATCGCGGATGCGTGACCGGAGACCACCTCACTATCGATGTCCTGCGGTACCCGGGCTACGTACTACCGGCCCGGGCGATCCTGATGGCGCCCAATTCCTCCGTTCTTCCCTCGGTCCTGCCAAACGGGAACTTGTACTGCTGGTACTGCTGTACTGCCGGTAGTGCTGTACTGCGAACCGCTTGTACTGCAAGCGTCACGCTTCGGCAGCCAGCCCCGTCGCCCATCCTGCGTCCGCTCTGGCTTAGAACCCCACTGCCGAACCTCCCGGTGCGCGCGCCCACAGCCGACGCCTTCACCGAGGTACTGCTCACTGACTTCACTGCTGGGTACTGCCGAACTGCACTTACGGGTACTGCACTGCGGTACTGCTCACGGCGGCCCCTGATCACCGCGGGCCACCCGGTCCGGTCGTCAGTCCCGTCGCCGTCCTGCAACAACCCTGGCTTCGAAACTCCACCACCGCACCGCCCTGCGAACTGCAACTACGTGTACTGCGTACTGCGGGTACTGCTGCCCGGCAGTTCATCTCTGCCAGGCCCTGCGGTCTCTCTGCGTTACGAGAGAAACCATAACCACGCCGCCACCCAATGTCTACTCCGGCCGACATAGATTTTCGCGCGTTCGACGGTGAGGTAATCGGCCTCGAACAGTGACACGGGCGGGGCGCACGGCGGTCATCGCCGGGTTAACCGCAGACCGTCCGGCGGCAACCACCTGTGTCCCTTGCGCCCCGTCCGACCCGCGCCGGCCGGCGTGCCCCTGGCTCCGGCCGGTGTCCCGCCGACCAGCTGGCCTCCCGCGTGCCGGCTGGATGGCGTCAGGTGGTCCGCGGCCTTCTCAAGGGGGCTCCCGCCGCGTGGAGACTGGCGAGGGTCTGCCGGTAGGAGTTGATCAGGCTGGTCTCCAGGTAGCTGACCCCGAGCTCCTGGCAGTACGCGCGGACGATGGTCTGAGCCCTGCGCAGGTGCGGGCTGGGCATGCTCGGGAAGAGGTGGTGCTCGATCTGGTAGTTGAGACCGCCGAGAAGGATGTCGGTCAACCGGCCTCCGCGGACGTTGCGGGAGGTCAGGACCTGGCGCCTCAGGAAGTCGGGCCGCTCGGCGCCCGTCAGGATAGGCATGCCCTTGTGGTTCGGGGCGAAGATCGAGCCAAGGTAGACACCGAAGAGGCACTGGTGGACGAGGAGGAACACGACCGCCTTGCCGGGCGGCAGCACCAGGAACAGCGCGCCGAGATAGGCGGCGAGGTGCGCAGCGAGCAGGGCCCCCTCCCACATGCGGTGCTTGAGCGAGCGGTCGAACAGCGACCGCATGGCCCGGCTGACATCGAGCACGCCGGTGTAGGTGATACTGGTCAACGCGTGAAGCCTCTCGGTACCCGGAACCTGTTCTTCGCAGACCTGTTCCTACCAGGGGCTTCTCGTGTATCTGATGCTGGGTCAAGCCCGTCTGATGTCCCTAGTCAGGAAGATCTCGGATGCGTCGGACGAGCGGCATAGCCAATACTCTGAGCTCCGTCCGCACTATCTGGGAGAGTCGTGACAAGTAGGTTCACCGAGTTGGCTGTTGACTGCCACGACCCGGAGAAGCTCGCGGCCTTCTGGTGTGAAATCCTGGACTTCAAGGTGATCGACCGGAGCGAGGGCAAGGTCGAGATCGGCTCCTGGGTGCCGACCGTCGAGGGTGTTCGGGCCCTCCAGATGTCGCCCACCCTGCTGTTCATCCAGGTGCCAGAGGGCAAGACCGTGAAGAACCGGCTTCACCTCGACGTCAGCCCGATCGACGGCAGCACCGAGGACGAGGTGACAAGATTGCTGGGCCTCGGCGCCACCAAGACGGATGTAGGCCAGGGCTCAGACCGAAACTGGGTGGTCATGGCAGACCCCGAGGGCAACGAGTTCTGCGTCCTACGCACCCTGGCACCGCAGAACTAGGCCGCGAGCGGGCACCCGCACCCCGTCACACACCGCAACCGTCACGTTGCCGAGAAGACCTCAGTGGGCGGGAGAGCCGGGTCGCTCCAGGCGTCGGCCAAGGAGTCGGCGGGCGGGGCGGGCTTGTGCAGCACAGCCGGGCCCGGCTGTGTGGGGAGGCCCGCGCTCTGGGGACCGGTGGCGGCCGCGCCGGTGCTGGCCCACTCGCGGGCTTCGGCGTCGGTGAAGAACAGCACCTGCGTCTCGCTGGCACTGCCGCCGATGACGACCTGGGCGCGCCCGGGGTGAGGGCACGAACCAGGTCCAGCGGATCGTCATGGCCCGCAACCTGCCGTAGTCGGCGGGCAGCAAGCAGCCGGGGGTACCCACGAAGGGCGCCCCCGGCTGCTGTGTTCGCGCTACTTGCTGACGGCGAAGCGCATCAGGTCGCGCTCATCGCCCTGCTTGATCTTCCCGACCTCGTTGATCACCTGGAGCTTCCAGCTCGCGCCGTCCCGGATCGCCTTGGCCACGGCGCAGCCGTTGTCGTCGGTGAGCAGGCTCGGCCAGATGTCGGCGACCTGCTGGGCGGCGCCGCCCGTCGCGTCGTACACCTTGAAGCTGATGTTCCGGGCGTTCTGGAAGGCGCTGCGCTTCTTGTACGCGGCGGCGACGAACACGATCGACGTGATGTTGGACGGCACGCGGGAGAACTCCACGGTCACCGTCTCGTCGTCGCCCTCGCCCTTCCCCGTCTGGTTGTCGCCGCTGTGCACCAGCGAGCCGTTGCCCAGCGGGTCCAGCGAGTCGAGTCCGGCCAGCCGCACGGGGTCGGCGCCCTGCATGGCGATGGCGATGAGGTCGAGGTCCGTGCCGACCTTCTGGCGGAGCTTGCCCATCAGGCCGCCGCTGGCCCCGACCGTGGCGTCCCAGGACACCCCGATGGACAGATGAGTCACCCCACCCAGATCCGCCGGGCCGTCTTCCTTCTTGAGCGTGATCATGTGAGTCCTTCTGGTGGTGAGACTGTGACCTCTGAAGTGTGGACGATCGACGACGCCGAGATCGACGCGCTGACGATGACCCGCCACCGCTTCCACGGCGACTGGAACTACACCCTTCACCCCATCGGCCGGCTGGTACCAGCCCCAGCCGGCGCCTCCAAACCCCCACAGGCTGCGCGAGTGACCAGCACTGACCTGGCCCACCCCGAATTGACGGGCATGCCCCGCAGGCAACTTGCAGCCATAGTTGCCCAGTTGGCAACTGCGCAGGCCGCCCAGCATGAACAGCTGCGTCACTCACAGCGCGGCGCCGCACGCCGCCGGGCCAGGGGTGCAGGCGTCAGGCCCAAGCCCACAGACGCCGATCGCATCCTGGCCACCGTCCTCTACCTGCGCAAACTCTGCACCCAAGCCGTCCTGGGCGAGATCTTCACTGCCGATGGCACAACGATCAGCGAGGCCGTTCGGGAAACCCGCCCGCTCATTGGGCAGCACGGATACGAGATCGCACCGTCAACAGCACGGTTTCCCACCCCAGCCGACCTCGTCGCCTTCCTCGCCGGAGCACCCGAGACGCCCACAGAGATCAAATCCGCATGCCCGGTTTAGGCCAGGTTCAGGCTTCCGGTGGTCAACTCCATGGTGCTCCCGGCGAGGGGCGGCGGAACAGAGGGCGCGGCGCGGCGCACCTATGCCGGGTCTTCGGCAGTCACCTGGCGTTTGGTGAACCGGTGCCACCAGTGGCGGCGCCGGGGATGCACTGCGCGACCCAGCCGGCGGCCGATCAGCAGGTAACCAATGAGGGCACCCGTGGTGTTGAGCAGAACATCATCGACGTCGAAGGCGCGCCCGGTAATGAGGGCGCCTTGGACGAGTTCGACGAGGATCATCACGAGAGCGGTGGCCGCCGCTACGCGGACCAGTCCTCGCGTTCGGGGTACCAGTACCGGCAGCAGCACACCGAACGGTATCCCCATCACGATATTGCCGCCGAGCTGCTTGACTGTGTCAGGGGCCATGGGCTGCACGAGATAAGCACGGATGGAGTCACCAGGGCGCAGGTTAGTGTGCGTCAACGGCACGGATGCTGCCGAGGGTTCCAGAGTCAGCCGGGCCAGAACCACCGCAAATACGACCGCCCCCGCAAAGGCCAGCATCATGGCCAGCACCCGGCCGAGCGTAGACAGGGGAGGTTTTCCGGGAACCCGCTCCCCAGGATTCTTCGCGGGCTTGTCACGCAGGACTATCCGCGCCATTACGAGCTCCCAGCCAGGGGGTAGTTTGCTTGGACGTTCCGATACCCGCGTTGTGAAGCGGCGCGCTTCCCGGCGGTTCGCGCAGGGACCGTACGTGCCCGAATAGGTCGGCTCGCCCAGGAGACGGTGGGCGAGCATGCGGCGCAACAACGCCTCGTCGGGCACCTCAGCGACCGTGGCGGACATTGACCACCGACGGATCAGTTTTGATTGTGTCATGGCCGGGTTCGCCGGCGCGACGCCCAGGTGGTTTTGGTCTTTGCTGTTGGCGACCCCAGCCGGCGGCCCAGCGGGACGGGATCACGACCGGCTCGTGCACACGTCAGGAGGGGGCGCAAGGTCGCTGCCGCCTTCGACGAGCCTCAGCTGGCCCCGTGTGACGCTGGGGGTCGCGGTCCCACGGCATCGAGACCGAACTGGTCGGCGAACTCCGGCCTAGGGAATGACCCGGAGCGCGCGGTGACCCTGGCGGAGCAGCTGGAGGCGGTCGCCCCGTAGAGCCAACAGCCAAGAACGCTGAGCCTGACCGGAGAGGCTTCCCCTTCATACATTCGGCCGACAGCCCAGAACAACTACGCCTCAGGCTCCACCCCGATAAGCGGGATATCCGAATCTCGCTCAAGACCGACCGTGCCGTCGCAGTCGCGGCAGCCGTCCTTCGCATCCGTCCGGTACAGACCGCTGCTCCGGTGGCCCCGTGCACGCAAGACGCTCGGCTGGGAAAGCCAGCCGAGCGTCTGTCCAACTACTCGCCACCCACACGTCAATGATCACGTGCTGCGACGATCCCTGGAATCCGCCCAACGGACCGGGCGCTTCAAAGCCGAGCGGCTTGGTGGGTCAGACGCAGATGCTGCCGGCGCAGATGTTGACCTTGACCGGCAGGACGGTGATGCCGAACTTCGTCAGGTAGGTGCTGATCGTGGCCGTCTCCAGGTTCGCCAGCTGCACGGTGACAGGCAGGTTGACGTTGTTGTCGGCCACGTTGACCAGAGCCACTTCCAGGTCGTCGAGCTGAGTGCCGGACAAGACGTTAATGTCCCCGACGTTGACCGTAGTGCCGTTCAGGACGTTGTTGACCGTGATCAGGCCGGAGCAGTTCACTGTGTGGTTCGGGCCGCCGCCCTGGTTGGAGCAGGTGTAGCTGTGCGGGCTGCTGGCCGTCTGCTGCTGCGCCGCGGCCGGGGCGACCGCCGCGCCCACCAGGGGCACAACCAGGCCGGCCGTAGCAGCAACACGAGCGAGCTTGCGCATAGTCGTCTCCTCAACGTTTTCAGCCGCCGAAGCGAAGGAACGGAACGGCCGGTCGGCCGCTCTTCATCGGCTGGTCGAATGCGTTGGCAATTCTTGGCCCCGGCCATGTCTGGCCCAAGACAATATTCGGCTACACACCAGCCGCATACCCGGACAGCGCTCACCACTGCCCCATTCCCCTGGCAAGACGCGCGCGAGGGCCGAATAGACCCGGCTCGCCATGTCGAGCTCCAGCCAATGCCCCCCGACAGGGAAACGGACCTGAGATTCCCGCCACCCGAGGTGACGCCCCTTAAGTGCCCGCATAGGCGAGGTGAGAACGGGCCACGCTTGAACGATGAAACGCGTCCCAAAAGCGACCGCCCAAAAAGTCCCGCCCTGATCCGTGTCGACGGTCGCGCAATTCGGCTCTGTCGAAGATCTTGTGATGCTGGCGGGATCAAGGACTGTGGAGTACGCGTCTACGGAGGAGGTCGAGGTTGGCCCGGCCGAAGCCCATGCGCTTGAGGAGCTTGACCCGCGTGACGTGGCCCTCGACCTGCCCTGAGCCCCATGAGGTGGATAGGGCCGCAGTGACGGCGTCGTAGTCGCGGCGCAGGCCGTTGATCAGGGTGTGCAGGGCGAGTAGGTCGTCCGCGAGGACGCTGTCCATCCAGGTGGGCAGCAGGTCGCTGGGGAGGTCGCGCATCATCGTGGCAAAATCGCGGACGTGGCGTGCGGCGGCGTCGAGTTCGGGGCAGGCGGCTCGGATCTCCTTCAGTTCGGTCGCGTCAGTCTCGGCTAGGTGCCCGGGGTTCGTCATGATCCAGCGGACGACGCGGCGGGGCTTCGGCGCCGGCCGGGGATCGGGAGGGGGCGCCGGTGGGTGCTTGGGCCGGGGGCTGTGGGGCTTCTTGCACGGACGGAAGTAGCGGCGGACGCACTGGACGTCGCCGGTGAACCCTTGCTCGCGCAGTTCGTGGTGGAGCTGGGGAATGTCGTGGCATCCCTCGATCCACCGCTGGTGCAGGTAAGGCTTGTACTCGTCCAGGATGGTCGCCCGGTTGGTGGCCTTGACCAGGAGTTCGTCGAGGCTGCGGGCACGGGCGAAGCGGCGCACGGTGGAGTGATCGAGCCGCAGTTCCCGACGGATCGCGGCCAAGGTCTTGCCCTCGGCCAGCCGCTGCTGCACCGCCTCGTACCGCTCGGTGGTGCGGGCGACCAGGCGCCGCGGCCCGCCGGTGCAGTCGAGAGTTCCGTCCGGCGGGACGAACAGGGCGTTCGCAGCGGCGGACGACTCCTCGGTGGCTAGGTCCCCCGCGGCGGGCTCCTTCGTGGCCGGGGGCGTGGCGAACGCGGCCCGGATGCAGCCGTGATGGGCGCCGACCGTCTTCTCCAGGGCCTCGGCGAGGTTCCGCCACAGATGCCACCCGTCCGCGACCTGCATGGCTTGCGGGGCGCCGGCCCGGGCGCCCTCCGCATAGGCGCCGGCCCGGTCCCGGCAGATGATCTCCACCTCGGGATGCCCGCACAGCCAGGCGGCCAGCGGCGCGGCATCCCGCCCGGGCAGCACATCGAGCGGCCGACGCGCCTCCAGGTCGATGAGGATGGTGGCGTACGCAGCGCCCTTGCGCAACGCGAAGTCGTCCACCCCCAGCACCCGGACCAGGGCCGGAGGCGGTTCGGGAACCGCGCGCAGGAGCTGCAGGAGGGCGTCCTTCGCGACCCGGATACTCAGCGCGGCAGCCAGCCGCGCTCCCGGTCTTCCCGCCAGGGTCAGCGCGATCGACGTGAGTACCGCGCGAAGGCGCGGGGGTGTACCTGGCGTGTGGTCTGGTCAGCCCGGTGACCTGCTCGGCAAACGTCACCGCCGGGCAACGGGAGTTGGGGCACTTGAAGCGGCGCACCGTCAGCTCGATCACGACCGGGGCGCCGCCAACGGGGGCATCCGCGAGCCGTCGCAGGTACCGGCCATGCACTCGCCAGGAGGGCATCATGCACGCCGAGCGTCTCGCTGGGAGCGTCTGGCACGACGCACGAAACGTGACCACCCCGCCGTCCGCTCTACGGACTCCACGATCACACCAGTCAAATGCGGTAGCAACCGCCCCAAATCCCTTGAATCGCACACCCGGAGACTGCCCAGCTCAGCTGGCTGCATCACAAGATCGGCGACAGAGCCGAATTACGTGACCGCTCACAATCCGAATGCGCCAGTGCGGTGCGACCGTCTTGGCCCCCCGAGATCGCTTCGCGGAAGCCGGCTGTTGGCCATGCCCGCCTCGAAGGCGGGTGCGTCGGCGGCCTGGCTTGCGGTGAGGTGGATGGCCAACGTCGAACTTCACCGCCCGGGCGTGCCCGCACAGTCCAGGCGCGGCGGCGGCGAGCATGCGCTCCCACCGGGGGGCCTCGCCACCGGCGGCCGGGGCGGTCCAGGCGCGCTCGGTCAGAGGGCCTGTTGGGTGGGGCATCAGGTGGCTATCTGCCGTTATGCGTGGGCGTCCCCCGCCTCCCCTCGCCAGGAGGCGAGGGCGCGCCGGGTGGTGAGGGTGTCGGGGTGGTCGGGACCCAGAACCCGCAGTCGGTCTCCCAGCAGCTCAGCGAAGTCTTGGGCCGCACCGGCCGCATCCCCCGCCTGGCCCCGCCAGTAGGCGAGGTGACTCCGGGTGAGGAGGGTGTCAGGGTGGTCGGGACCCAGAACCCGCAGTCGGTCTCCCAGCAGCTCAGCGAAGTCTTGGGCCGCACCGGCCGCATCCCCCGCCTGGCCCCGCCAGTAGGCGAGGTGACTCCGGGTGAGGAGGGTGTCAGGGTGGTCGGGACCCAGAACCCGCAGTCGGTCTCCCAGCAGCTCAGCGAAGTCTTGGGCCGCACCGGCCGCATCCCCCGCCTGGCCCTGGTACCGGGCGAGGTTGCTCCGGGCGATGAAAGTTTCGGGGTGGTCGGGACCCAGAACCCGCAGCTCGTCTTCCAGCAACTCAGCGAAGGCACGGGCCGCACCGGCCGCATCCCCCGATAGGCCCCGCCAGTAGGCGAGGTGACTCCAGGTGAGGAGGGTGTGGGGGTGGTCGGAGCCCAGAACCCGCAGCTCGTCTTCCAGCAGCTCAGCGAAGGCACGGGCCGCACCGGCCGCATCCCCCGCCTCCCCTCGGTACCGGGCGAGGTGATTCCGGGCACCGAGGGTGTGGGGGTGGTTGGAGCCCAGGTGGCGGGTGATGGTCTGAGTGAAGTGGGTGAAGTGCGCGAGAGCAGCTGCTGTCTGACCGGCTTCGCCCAGGCTTCGGCCGGTGCGGTAGAGCACGACATGGGCATGGGGCCGGTGCAGTGCGTCTTCGGTGCTTGCGGTCAGGGCCGTGGTGTTGGCGCGCAGGGTCTGGGCGAGCTGGGTGTCGCGCTCGATCTCCGGCCAGGCGCTCATCAGCGCGTCGGCGGCGACGCGCGCGAGTGCGTCGTACCGGTCGGGTGGAAGCGGGTCTCGCGCGGCGCGTTGGATGAGTTGGTGGACGCGTACGGCCTGGTGCGAGATATGGGGAGTGTGGTCGATCAGGCTCAGCCGGTGCAGCGCACGCAGCGCACCGGTGGCCTCCTCCGCGGTGACAGCGGAACGGCCCTGGCTGGGGTGGTCGGCGCTCGGGGGTCGGTGGGCGGTGAGGTGGGTCAGAGCGGGGGGGCTGGTCAGGACGGTGTGGGGGATGCCGTTGGGGTCGAGCAGCGAGGTGAGTTGGAGCATGGGGCGGGCGACACCGGCGGGGCGCAGTGCGTCGGCCCGGTCCAGGGACAGCGACCACGCCGCGGCGACGGTGTCGTGCTGGTCGTCGGGCAGGGCACTGGGTTCGGGGAGCAGGTCGTGCAGTTGGCGTGCCCGGTCAGTCAGGTGGGTGCGGTAGGCGGTGGTGCTCAGGCCGGTGTCGGCGAGGTAGGCGGCGGCCTGGGACAGTGCGAGCGGCAGATACCCCAGGTCGTCGGCGAGCGCGGCGAGTTCCGCGGGAGGTTCGTTGCGTGCGTGTGCGGCCAGGGCCTGGCGCAGGAAGGCGGTGGCTTCGGCCGGGGTGAACAGGCCCACCGGGATCAGCCGGCCCCGGGTGGCCAGGGCGGCGTCGCGCCGACGGGTGGTGACCAGGGGCCGGCCCCGCGCATGGCTGGGCGGCCACAGGCCCTTGAGGTCATCGGGCTCTGCGACATCGTCCAGAACGACCAGCCAACGCGGCCCGTGGGTGCCGCCTTTGGGCTCCAGCCAGGCCAGGAACGCGCGCGCAGCGCGGTCCGGGTCGGCCGGATCGGTGCCCAGGATGTCGGCGGCGGCCTGCGCGTAGGCGTCGAGGACGGCCTGCCGGGTGGCTGCGGTGACCCACACCAGCAGGTCCACTTCTCCCCCGCTCCAGGCGCGGCGGGCGTGGTCGGCTGCAAGCTGCGTCTTGCCGACCCCGCCCATCCCGGCCAGCACTTGGCACACCACCGCCGTGCCGCCGCCGGCCAGCGTCCGGCGCAGTGCGAGCACTGCCGCACGTTCCTGGAAGCAGCCCGCGCGCGTCGGCAGCACCCCCACCTGGTGCGGAAAAGCCACTGGTTCGCGCTGCGGCTGGACGTACGTCAGATGGCCGCTGACACCGATCCCGCTCCCGATGACGTTGACGTTGCCGGTTTCTGACACCACAAGCGGCGGCTGCGGTCCATGCTCCTGGAGTACTCGGGCACCGGTGAGCGCCGTGCCGCCAGCGCAGGCGCGGGCCGTGCCCGTGTCGCTCGCCTCCATCGCCGACCCGGGCTCCGTAGCGGCCTCCTGCCCGGCGGATCCGGGGTCACGCTTCCACCACTTTTTCATCAACCAGGGTCTCCCTCCCCTTGAGCGGGGCGGATCAGCTGTAGTCGACGCCGGTGCCGCCGCTGCTGCCGGGCCCGTCGGCTGTGGCGTCCCCGGTGCGTTTCGCCTTTGCCGAGCCGCTCCCCGTGCCCCCGGGGCGGCGCACCCCGGTATGCGCGGTGCCGCCATCGGTGGCCTGAGCCTGCCCCGTATCCTCGGCCGTGTCCACAGGTCCCGGGGCAGGACTCGCAGGCGTCTGGAAGATGGCCCACACCAGAGCCACCACCCCGGTCGCGGCCTGGATCGCCGCACCGGTCAGCTGGCCGGTGTTCGGGCCGTCCAGCAACCAGATCAACGGCGTCGACGCGATCCCCAACACCGCGACCGCAATGACTGTGAACTTCACACCCGTCGACATGTCCGCCCTCACCCGTAAATCAACTGGACCGCCATTCTGCGACGTTGGCTACCACGCTGGACCAGGAACGCGCGGTTCCGTCCACGGAACAAGCTCGACCTGGCCGATGTGACTGTGTTGCATGAGGCGGTTTGGAGCCTCCCCCTCAAGTTCAGGACACAAGACCAGCAAGATTCATCTGGCCTGCGACGGCCTGGCCGAACAGCTCCTCGCACACCTCGACCTGCGCGCCTCCGGGATCAACGCGGCCATCGCCGCCCTCATCCGCGACGCCGGCAACCCCACGCTGACAGTTGCCCTGTGTCAACCGTTTGTATACAAGCGGTACTGGGGCTGCGGCGCAGCCGCCTGGCACGGCCGGGCCACGGCGTTGATGAGGCTTCTTGGAATGCAAAAGCCTCATCAGAGTCGATCGTGGCGAGCCGAGGGTCGGCCCAGGGCGTGCGCCAGCCGACGGCGCAGCAAAGCATCCGCCCTCGCAGGGTGATCGCTGCCCGCATGAGCTGCTTTCTCCATCAGCGCGGTCGGCCGCGCTGAACGAGGAACCCGCCGCGTCATCATCCGGGTCTGCTGGCCGCCCCCGGGTGTTACTCGTCGCGCACAAGCGGGCACCCGTGTTTCCACCCGCCCCGACGGGTGCGGACACACCACGTACGCAAGGACTTAAGGGAGGCAACCCAGGATGACGACGGCTCGAGAGATCATGACGGAAGGCGCGGAGTGCATCGGTGCCGAGGAGACGGCACTCGACGCGGCGAAGAAGATGACCCAGCTAGGGGTGGGCGCGCTCCCGATCTGCGGCACCGACGACAAGCTCAAGGGCATGCTCACCGACCGCGACATCGTCGTAAAGGCCCTCGGAGCCGGCAAGGACCCGGCCCAGACCAAAGCCGGCGACCTCGCCCAGGGCGAGGCGGTCACCATCGGCGCCGACGACGACGCCGAGGAGATCCTGCGGACCATGACCGCGCACAAGGTCCGCCGGCTGCCAGTGATCGACGGCCACCGCCTGGTCGGCATCGTCGCCCAGGCCGACGTCGCCCGAGCCCTGCCCGACCCCACGGTCGGCGACCTGCTCGAAGCGTTGTCCACCGACTGACGCCCGCCTATCTGGAACAGGCTGATGCCGCTCCCGCACATGCACCGGCCCGCCCAGAGGGAGGGGTTACCCAGCCAAAGCCCCAAGGCGACAGCTGGGCAGGGCGGATTACGCGAACCGGTAGATCCCCTGTGCCCCCATGACGAGAGCCCTCGCGGCGGGACGTGACGGCCACCGCGGGGACTCTCGCCTGCCGCATCCACCCAAGGTGCACGTAATCGGCCCAGCCACTGTCCCCTGAGCACCCCGTCACCATGGCGACGCCACGGCCGAAGTCACCCGGGCAGACCGATGACCGTGAAGGCGGGGGTGAGGGCGCAGGAACAGCGGCGGTGGCCTCGTCGCCCTCGACGAGCGCGGGCACTTCGCTCTTCAGCGCCGCCGGTGCGGTCAAGGCGCCAGGGGCTTGTCGTCGGTGTGGCCGCATACCCAGGCCAGGGCGTCGTGGACACCGTGAATGTAATCGCGGGGCACGGTGCGCTGGGTGGAGTCTTCAATCTGCACGGTGGCGGCGTCCGCCTCCGCAATCAGCACCTCCATTGCTGGTGCCCCGTCCGTTGACTGCGCGGTGATGGGCGCGGGCTCCCCACGCCCCAGCGCCCAGAGGTACCCAGCCAGAGCACCCCGGGCATACTGCGTCTGCTGATCCGGCCCGGCAGCGCCAGCCTCCAAACACTCGAAGGCCCGTTCGACCTCCGTCAAGTCACGAACTCCGGTCTTCGCCTGCGTCGCACTGAGCGGATACATCGTCATACAGATATGACTAACCCCGCTCACTCAGGCCATGTCACGGCGCACCCGGCGCTCACCCGGCAACCGGTAGCCGCCCCGGCGCACCCAACCCCATGCGAATACAACCCGTATGTACGGGCAGCGCGATACGACGGCTCGCTCAGTCACCCAGGTGACTACCCGGTCCTGTCGAGGGCGGGCACGATGCAACGGAAGGAGCGGTGCACCTGGGGAGGTCGGCCGCTCCTTCCGTTGCTCCCAGGGGAAGGCGAAACGCGTACGCAGAACCTTTGACAGTCGCCTGCGTCCTCGACACGCTGTGAACATGGAAGAGGACCTAGGCACCCAATCCGCGCATTCTGTGCCGGCCCGCAAGCGGTTCGGGGTGTCCAGCACCACCACCGGCGGCTCGACCACGGTGTTCGTCGCCGGGGAGATCGACTTCCAGACCTCGCCACAGCTCGGCACCATGTTCACCGCCGTTCTCTCCCACCACGGCCCTCGCACCAAGGTCGACCTCAGCCAAGTGTCCTTCTGTGACTGTGCAGGATTGAACGTCCTTCTCCAAGCCCGCGCCCAGGCCACAGACGCCGGGACGCACTTCAGCTTCACAGGACCCGTCCCACCCGCCGTCGACCGGCTGCTCCACGCAACTGGCACCTCCGCCGTACCACCAGTCACACCAGCGGCCTGAAACGCCCAACTCAGCCAGCCGGCCACACGGTCAGAGCCCATCAACCCTCACGCTCCTGTCGTCACGACTCGAGCAGCGACGCCTTGCATTGCCTTGCGGGCCAGCCGTCACCAGCCGGTTGACCAGCTCCCGCTCTACACCGACGGAGTCACCGAACGCCGACAGGGCTCGGCCATGCCGGGTGAGGACGGCATCCGGCGCTCCCTCACGCGTACGCGCCATGCCTCCGTCACCGCTACGGTCGCCGCACTGGAGAAGGACGTCATCACCTACGGCCCACAGCCCCCGACGACGACTTCGCGATTCTCGCCCTCCCCATCCGCGCTGCGGCTGTCGCCGGCCTCTACCTCCAGGCGGAGGCTGAACGTTCCATCCTCGTTGACGGTGAGAATGTCCAGGTCCTCACTCTGACCCAGCGTTGTGAGCTGGGGGTCGGCCGGGCGCAGCTGCTGTATGAGAGCGGCCCGTTCGGCGTCGGTCACCTCGTGCAGGAACGTGCCCGGAATGGTGATGACGAAGGTGGTCATGCAAGCTCCCTTTTCCCGTGCCAGGCTTCCCGGCGCTCCCGCAAAGCGGCACGCGCAGCAAAGCATCACCACCCGCCCACGCCACAGGGCCGCCTCCCTCACCGGCCAGGCGAACATGTTCGGCCCAGGGCCGTCCAGCCCCAGCCCCGCGTGCCCGCCCGCTGGGTCATCGCTGCGCCCCTCTGGGGTAACGGCCTGCCGCACCAGCGCACACAACACGCAGTCGTCACCGCCGTGCACCGGCGCCTCCAGCCAGTACGCACACGCCGACAACCCCGCAGCGATCTCACCATGGGAACCTTCCATGCCTGGTCAACGCCCTGCGGCCGAAGCAGGAACGCGAGACGGCAGTACCGCAACCTCACCGATACGCAGCCGTTAGCAAGCTCAATGAGTGGCCGGCCCAGGCTCTTCGCCTACCCGGGCCGGCTCACCGGCCCTTCGTTCGCCCCCACGACCGCCTCGCCAAGACGCCACGACACCCGTGCCCCCAGGGGCGCTCGAAGTTCACGTACCAGTTCCGCAGCCCGGCGATCGTGTAGAAGGCGTTGACGCTGAACCACGCCGCCGACCGCTTCCACAACAGCAGCTCAGTCTCCTGCCACCGGCTGTCCGCCAGCCCCCACACACCGGTCGCCATCGCGTCGAACGCCTCCGTGCGCACCGACCGATCGCCCTCCGCGCGGGCCCTGACGTACAGCGCGGGCCAGCGGGTCTCGGCTCCCGGCGAGCAGGCGGCCACCAGGGCCTCGCTGGTGTCGGCGACGACGCGCAGCGCGTGCTCGCTCCACACCCGGCCAATGCGGTGCACATCCCGCCGTACGACCGTCTCCCCTTCTTCGAAGGTTCGCATCATGCCCTCCTGGGTGTTGGCGCCGGCCGGGGCGACCGGTCAGGCGCAATCACCTCAGCGCGGCCCGGCCAGGGTGGGCAAGCCGCTGTTCGGGCTGCGGCTTGCCCAGGCTCCCCTTTGAGCTTGCCCAGCAGATCAGGCTGGCTGAACGGCATCGGTCTTGGGCGGCCCGCTCCCTCATCAGCTACCTCCTCTCCACCAGCGACGCCACCGAGGACGACGTACTGCCGATGCTCAAAGAGCGTTTTGTCCCGCCAAGGTTGTTTGAGAAGTGAAAGCGTTCGCGGGCGGACGACGCGATTCAACGCTTGCGGCTGGGACTCCACTCGTAGGCCATGGGAGCCGTCTCTACGACTTCACTCGGCCAGGTTTCTCGAACGTGCTCGAGTCGCTGGTGATGCTGCTGGATCCAGGTCTCCTGCGGCTGGAGCCAGAGCATTGCGGTGAGGCGGTCGGGGTCGTCCACGGTCACGGACAAGGCGCGGTCCTCGTACATGTGGAAGACGAGGCTCAGTCCGCGGTCGCCACCGATGCTCGCGTCCGTGCCCGGCGCGAGCCGGGCCAGGTCGCGCTGCCAGGCGTCGAGGTCCTGTTGGAACAGGAAGAGTTCAAGCCGGGCGTCAACGAAGTCGCAGGAGGCCAGGACATCGGCCCGCAGGATGTCGTGGCCGGTCAGCACCCCCGGCTGGTAGCGGCCGGTCACTCGGACGACGCAGCGGTTGCCGTCCGCATCTTCCAGGTGGATCAGGTCCACTGCGTCCGGTTCGGTCACCGCCGGCCTCTCTCTCGTGATGGTCGCATGTGCATCCTCTCGCATCACTGGCTGGGCTTGTCCGCCTGGCCGGGGCTGCCTCTCGCTGGGCCGCTATGCGTCTTTCCAGTTCGGGGTGGATTCTCGGGTCAGCCTGCGGCTCATGACGTCGATCATCGCGACGCGAATCATGGCTTCTGAGCGGTGGGGGTGGGCCTCGTAGTCACGGGCGAGCCAGCGGTGGTGCATGAGCCAGCCGATTGTCCTCTCCACGACCCAGCGCCTGGGGATGACTTTGAAGCCCTTCTGATTTGGGTCGCGGCGGACGACGTCGACGTCGATGCCCAGGCGGCGCCGTGATCGATGACTTTGGTCCGGTAGCCGGTGTCGGCCCACGCCTTCGTGACGCGCGGGTGATCCTTGGCGATATTCGAAAGCAGGTGGATGCCGCCGGCGTTGTCGGAGACGCTGGCGGCGGTGACCCAGACGGCCAGGAGGAGGCCGAGGGTGTCCACTCCGATGTGGCGCTTGCGGCCAGCGATCTTCTTGCCCGCGTCAATGCCCTGGCCGGCGGCCGGGACGTTGGCGGAAGTCTTGATGCTCTGCGCGTCGAGGACACACGCACTCGGTTCGGCGTCCCGGCCCTCCGCCTCTCTCACGAGTCGGCGGAGGAGTCCGTTGAGCTGGTCGAACACGCCGTCCTTCTGCCAGGCCGCGAAGTACCCGTACGCCGTCTCCCACGGAGCGAAGTCATGAGGCAGGTACCGCCATGGGATCCCGGTCCGGTCGACATAGAGGATGGCGTCCATGATTCGGCGCAGGTCGTGCTCGGGTGGCCGGCCGATGTCCAGACCCTTCCACCTCCGCTCGGCCCGCCAGGCTGTCAGAATTGGTTCCAGCAGTTCCCATCGGGCATCGGACAGGTCACTCGGATACGGCCGTTGTCGAGGCATGTTTCGGTAGTACCGCCGGCAGCCCCTCGACTGCAGGGCGCAAACAGGGCTGAGCGGGGGCGCGTTGGGATCAGACGGGAGCGAAGGGACCGAAACGGACCCTCGACAGTCATCACCAGCCGCAGACAGCGCGGTGGTGGCCAGCAACCTCAACAGTCCCAGGCAGGTCGACCAACCAAAACGCAGCCAAACACCCCTGGCAGGATAAAACGCTCTTTAACTGATCGTTTCAGAATGCGATCTGACCTCTCGACTGAGACGTCGATCAGTGGTGCAACGGAACTGGTAGGTCTGGTTGCGCGTTGGCTCGACAGGACTTTGGGGGGAGAACCTTGTCGAACTTGAGCTTCCCGCCGACGCCGGCGGTCGGATGCGGGGCGGCCTGGTACCGCGGGGACTGCCATGTCCACTCGGTTCACTCGGACGGGGAACTCACTCCTGAAGAGTTGGCCGTTCGTGCGCGCGCTGCCGGGCTCGACTTCATGGCGACGACGGAGCACAACTCAGCTGCGGAATCCGGTGCGTGGGGGCACCTGGCTGCCGATGACTTCTTGATCATTCTCGGTGAGGAAGTGACTACGCAAACCGGGCACTGGCTCGCGCTCGGCATCAACCCCGGCGAGGTCATCGACTGGAACCACCAGGTCAGGGACGGGCTGGTCGATCAGTGCCTAGACCAGGTCCATCAAGTCGGAGGGCTGTGCGTGGCCGCGCACCCGCGTGCGCCCTATCCGTCGGGCGACTTCATGTTCCCCTTCCGGGGCTTCGACGTGGTGGAGGTCTGGAACGGACTGTGGACTTCGGACCGACCTTGGAACGCTGACAATGAGACCACCCTGGCGGAGTGGGGGCGGAGCCTCGCAGCGGACATGCACACGGGCTCGTGGCGGCCGGCGATGGGCAACAGCGACACGCACTTGGAAGGGCAGATCGGCATCCCTCACACCCTGGTCTTTACCGAGGAGCTGAATACCGAGGCGATCCTGGCCGGGATCCGTGCCGGCCGCAGTTGGATCGCCGAGTCGGCGGACGTGGACGTGACGTTCACTGCCAATGCCGATGGTCACGTTGCCGGGGTGGGAGAACAGCTCACAACTTATGGTGGGCAGGTCGAAGTGCAGGCAGCAGTGCGAGGCGTGCCGGTGGGCACTGTCAGCTTCCACACCGATGGAGGAAAGGTTCACCGGGCGTCTCTCCCGGGCGACGGGGCAGGTGTGGTGCAGTGGGACACGACGGCGGAGGAGTCAATGTTCGTCCGCATCGAGGTCCGCCGTCTCAACGGGGACGTTGCCGCACTCACGAATCCGATCATGCTCGTCTGACCACTCGTTTCACCGTACGGTGCGCAGCGAACGGAGGCAGATGAGGCTGCAGGCCAGTTCGAGCAGGCCCTGATGGAGGTCGGCGCGCCGTTCGTAGCGGGTCCCGGAGCCGTTTGAACTGGTGCAGCCAAGAGCAAAGGCCCTCTCTACCACCCATCGGACCTTGCCGAGCCCTGAGCCGTGGGCCACGCCACGTCGGGCGATCATCGGTCTGATGCGACGCTTCCACAGCAGGCGGCGGTACTTGTCGAAGTCGTAGCCCCGGTCGGCATACACGTGCCGCGGCTTGCGGCGAGGTCGCCCTCGCAGCCCCCGGATCGGCGGAACCGCGTCGAGCAGCGGCAGGAGCTGGGTGACGTCGTGGCGGTTGCCGCCGGTGAGGGTGACGGCGAGCGGGGTTCCGTGCCGGTCGACTATCAGGTGGTGCTTGGAGCCAGGACGGGCGCGGTCGACCGGCGAAGGGCCGACGTGATCCCCCCTTTGAGGGCCCGGACATGCGAGCCGTCAACAGCGCAGTGATCCACGTCCAGAAGGTCGGCGCGGCGCAACTCGGCCAGCAAGGCCGCGTGCAGGCGCGGCCAGACGCCGGCCTCGGTCCAGTCCCGAAGCCGGCGCCAGGCCGTCACCCCTGAGCAGCCCACCGTTTCGGCCGGGACATCACGCCACGCGACTCCGGTCCGTAGTACGTACATGATCCCGGCGAGTGCCGTCCGGTCGGGAACGCGCAGTCGCCCGGGATAGCGGGCGACGCCGCTCAGGAGCAGGGGGCAGCAGCGGAGCTACGCGCTCCCACAGGTCATCCGGAACAAGATCAGCACGCACCCGGACACCCTGCCCACGAAGATCACCGGGCGCAAGACTTGCGACTCAACTCATTCTGAAACGATCAGTAAGGTTCACAGATGCGCATGTATCTTTCCTCCTTCCGCGTCGGTGACCACCCGGAGCAGATGCTGGCACTTCTGGGTAGTTCCGCCAATGTTGAAGTTGCAGTGATCGCCAACGCGGTCGACGCCCTGCCGAGCGGCGAGCGTCAGGCTGCTGTCGAGCGGGAGTTCAGCGCACTCGCTGAGCTCGGCCTACGGCCGGTCGAGTTGGATCTGCGAGCATTCTTCGACCGACCCGCGACCTCCATTGCAGCCGCTCTGGCTAAGTTCTCTCTGATCTGGGTCCGCGGGGGCAACGTATTCGTCCTGCGTCACGCCTTGGCTCGAAGCGGTGCCGACCAAGCTCTGGCCAAGCTGCTGTGGCAGGATGCGGTCGTCTACGGCGGCTACAGCGCCGGAGCATGCGTCCTGGCACCTGACCTTCACGGGCTGGAATGGTGTGACGATCCAGAAGCGGTGCGGGCTGCCTACGACGCCCAAGCTCGCTGGGACGGACTCGCTCTTCTCAATTACATCGTGGTACCGCACATTGACTCTCCAGGCCATCCCGAAACCGAGATCCTGGACATCGTGGCCGACTGTTACCGAGCAGGAGGTGTCGCCCATCAGACTCTCCGCGACGGACAGGCCATCGTGATCAACGGAGCAATCACCTCTATCCACTAACCCCGGTGCGCCGTGCAATCACCGTCACCAGACACACGGCGTGTACTCATCTCGCAGTGGCAGCGTTCTCCGTGACATCGATGAACAGCCCCACGGCTTCGGCGTGCGCCGTCCCCGCGATCAGTACCTGGGCACTGGTGTATACCTTACGTCCGTGTACACCGGTGCACCGGGCGCGCACTTCAAGGTCGCGGTCGATCGGTACGGGCGCGAGAAAGACTGCCTCCAGCCGTGCGGTCAAGCATCTGCGGTCCAGTAGCCGCCACAGGACGAGGCTGATCACTTCATCCAGCAGCGCCGCTACCACCCCGCTGTGAGCCAGCCCGGGAGGCCCCTGGTGCGCTGCGTTCAGGCGCGCCGTCGCGACCAACTCCTGCGGGTCGTCGTTGACGACATGGACGTGCAAGCCTCCCGGCATGGTGCTGCCGCATCCGAAGCAGGAGGCGTAGCCCGGCTCATGCGGTGCTTCGCCTGGTGCCCGCGCCGTCGTCGCGGGCGATGGGACGACAGAACCCGGAGGCGGGGTGATCATGCCGCTCTCGCCGGGCGGGCGGCCGCAGTGGTACCACCCGCCGCAAGCAGGAAAAGCGCACCCAGCAGTGCCCATCCGAGGCCTCCAGAAGGCAGTACCACGGCGGTCATGAGCAGTGGCCCGACGGCCCGCTGGCTGCCGAATCCCAGACTGAAGAACGCCAGGTACTGTGAGCGTTTACGCGCTGGAGACACGACGTACGACAGTTCCCAACTTGCCGCGATGAGCATATTTTCCGCCAGTGTCAGGATGACGACTCCTGCTATGGCCCCGGTCACTGCCAGGGCTGTCCCGGCGACGGCCGCTGCGGCGAAGAATGCGCAGGTGAGGACGAGCAGCCCGCAGGCCCAGCGAATGGTGCGGACAGAGCGGGCCAGCCCCTGTACGGACCGACCTATATAGCCCTGGAGGAGCGCGGTCTGGACGGTGTTGACAGCCAGTAGCGCTGAGGAGAGCGGGGCCGGTAGGTCCAGTACCTCGACCACCCACAGGGGCACCAGGACGAAGAGAATGGAGTCGTGCAGCATCGCGAACGCGTTCGCTACGACGAGTCCGACGAACCGCCGGTCACGGTAGGGCGCGGGAATCTCCGGGGCGGAATGGTCCACCACTTCGACTGCAGGTTTGTGGGCCGTGACCGTAGCAGTCACACGCCGGATCGCCAGGCCGGTGGCGATGAACGAGACACCGTTGACGGCGAACAGGATCTGGAACGCCGGTGCCCAGTTGAGTGCCTGGACGCCCGCTGCGAGGAGGAATCCGGCGCTGAGCCCGATGTTGCGTATGGCCCGGATCGATGCCATGGTGACGCTGCGTTGCTCGGCGGGCACTACGTCGCCGATCACCGCCTGGAACAGCGGGGCGCTGGCCGCGTCGGCGGCAGCGAGCAGGCAGGTGAGTCCGAGGTAGGCCGGATAGTCGTCGACCAGTGCATAGCCCGCGTATCCGAACGCGCGCACCACCAGGAGCCCGATGAACACCCGGCTGGCACCGATCCGGTCGGCGAGCTTGCCCATGGGCACCGGACTGAGCAGACCGCAGACGCTTCCAGCACCCAGCGCTACGCCCACAGCGACCACCGGCAGCCCGACGACCTGCACGAAGTACAGCGTCGAGGCCGCAAGGAACATGCCGGTTCCAAGGGAGTCGACGGTGCCGCCGATCGCGAGGATACGCCCATTGCGCGAGGGCGGGATCATCCAGCGGAGGCCCTTCACAGCCAGCCTTCGCAGGCGGAGGTCCACACCAGGTCGTCACCGGGCAACTCGGCCCGGAGCTCGTCGACGCGGTTGACGTTGTACGACTTGGTGGCCGCAGCGTCCCAGGCCCCGGCGCGGGTCGGGACGGCCCACATCGGGCGGACAGTGGCCCCGCGCCGCGCCTTGGCGTGGTACGCGCCGGCGCCGAGATGCAAGGCCGTGACACCGTCGGCGTATGCGTCTCGGATCGGTTGATAGCAGCTCAGCTGGAAGTACTCGCCCACATGAGGTGCCCGCTCGTAGTCGAATCCGACGGCGCGCATGAAGGCGGTCTCCCCCTCGGTGAAGATGAGGGAGAATCCGATCGGCTGCTCTTCCGAGTCCATGCACAGGTGCAACTGGCCGGTGTCCCGTGCGGCGCGGCTGAGTTGTTCCAGCCATAGCGTCATCGCATCGGCCGAGGCATGCACGCCGTGCTTCTGCTGGGTCGCTGCCAGGAGTGCACCGCAGCGCCGGTATTCGTCCGACAGCTGTGCTCGGCGCAGGTGCAGACCGGCTGACTCGAACTCGCGCAGGTCGCGCCGCACCCTGCCCCTCCTGCTGCCGGGCAGTCCCGCCAGGTAGTCGTCGAAGCCGTTGCCGGGCAGGTCGATGACGCACTCTCCGTTGAGCAACCGCGGGACGACGCCGGTGCGTCGGGTGAGCAGGGCAGCGTCTGCTGAGGTGGTGTAGAGCCACCACGCCAGCCCGTCGCTCTGCTCATCGGCAATGTCCTGTACCGCGTCCAGCAGCAGTTCCAGCGCCCGGGCGTCGGAAAACAGCGGCGCGCTGTAGAAGCCGCGTGAGCTGCCGACCAGAGTGATCGGCCTGTCGCCTTGGTCCAGAGCGTCGGGAAAGAGCCTGCCGGGCGTGTAGTTGCCACTGCTGGGCCGCTCCACGACAAACACCGCAACGGCGCCGACCAACTGGTCGCCGGCGCGCACGCACACGTAGTGAACCCGTCCGCCGTGCTCTTGTTCGCGTTGGAAGTCCAGCCAGCGTGTCCCCGCGTAGAACGATCTCGTCGCCGCCAGTGCGTCCCAGGTCAGACGGTCGCTCTCGTCGAGCCGCTCCAGGATTTGCACCTTCAGTGACTCAGTCGACATACAGTCCCCCCTGTTCCATCTCGCGGATGCTCCGGTGGTCGCGTTCGACTTCGGCGAGTCCGCCCGCCAGTGACACGAACCCCGGTGCCGATGGCAGGTCCACGGTGAGAGGAACCGTCTGTCCAGTGACAACCTTTGTGGTCAGGGCGACGAAGGTGGGCAGCGATTCGATGCGCTGCTGCCACCCGTCTCTTCGGCCGGGCTTGGGCTGCCTGTTGATCAGCCAGACGTTGCGTACGTGCTGGGAGAACGCCGCGCCGGTGTCGGAGAATGCGTGGAACTCCTCGCGGCTGGTCAGCGCGACGGCGAGCTCCTGGATTTGCGACGTGCCGCTGAACTTCTCCGAGACCCAAGGGAGGAAGCCGCCCATCAGCCGGGCGGCGCTCTCAATCAGCACGGGCCCGTCGGCGGTCAGCATGACCTCGGTATGGCCTGCGCCGTTGGCGATGCCGAGCGCGGTGACAACGTCGCATGTGTACGCCGCCACCTGCCGCGCATCGCCGTCGGTTAGGGGCAAAGGTTCCTGAAAGTCGCAGATCGGCGCGCCGTTGGGACCTGCGGTGCGCACTGAACGCCAGACGTCGACCACCTTGTGGACGCCGTGGACGCTCACCGTGTTCACCATGAATTCTTCGCCCTCCAGGAACTCCTGGACGAGAGCCTGTTCATTGGTGGCGCCGAAGAAGTCGACAGTGCCGATCAGTGCCGCGCACCGGCTCGCGACCTCCTCCGCGGTGCGGCAGACGGACACGTCGTTCGTGCCGGCGCTCGCCACCGGCTTGACTACGATCGGACGGCTCCCGCGCGCGGTGAACCAGTCCACAGCCTGCCCCGGATCGCCGACGATCGTGGTTGCCGGAGCGGCCAGGCCGGCCGCACGTACCTGTTTGGCCATGGCGAACTTGTCCCGCCTGGCTGCGACACGGGTGATGTCGTTCCCCGGAGTGCGGAGTTCGTGGTTCAGAGCGTCGGCCAGCTGGACGCCCGACTCCGCACCTGCGATGACCTGGCTAATACCCAGCTTGCGCAACTTCGTCACGACGATGTCGAGATCTGCGTGGTGGCCGAGATCGTGCAGGTAGGGAGCGGGGTTGAAGACCCGCTGATAGGCCACCGGCGGGTGGGGGTCGCTGGCTATGTGTACACACTGGGTGCCACGCTCGGTCAGCGCGGCGACCAGGAACCGGGCGGTCGCGTAGCCGTCGACAATCGCGACTGTCATCACCGGGCTCCTCGCAGTGCGGCCGTGATCGTCTTAGGCCGGGTGTACTCGCGCAAGGCCAGCACACTCAGGTCGGTTCCGTGTCCGGAGTCGCCCCGGCCGCCGTGCGGCAGCTCAGCGGTCTGGACCAGGTGGCAGTTCACCCATACCTCGCCCGCGTCGATCCGGCGCGTAAGGGTGAGCGCGGAGGCCAGGTCCCGGCTCCAGACGCTCGCGGCGAGAGCCTGGGGCGTGCTGTTGGCCAGTTCCACGGCGTGCTCAACGCTGTCCGCCCGCTGCACGGTGAGGACGGGTGCGAAGACCTCTTCCGTGATCGCGGGGTCGTCCTGGGGCAGCCCAGCCAGCAGGGCGGTCGGCCGCCAGAAACCGTCCCGCTCGTCGGCAGGCACATCGACCCCGCCGCGAAAGACCGTCTTCGCGCGGGTAGTACTGAGGATCCGGTCGTACCGGGCAGCCTGGTCCGCGTTGTTCAGCGGCCCGAAGTCGACACCGGCGGTTTGCTCGGCCATGGCCGCGCCCAGCTGTTCAACGGCCTTGTCGTAGTGCTCTTCGAGCACAATCACACGAGCGGGTGCGGCGCAGCTCTGTCCAGCGTTGTACACCGATGCCGCGACGACATCCGTCCAGGTGTGCTCAGGTGCGTCCGCCAGGACCACGACCGGGCAGTTGCCGCCCAGCTCGAGACTGGTGCGTTTGAGCCCGGCGCGCGCTACGACGTCGGTTCCGCCGCGCACGCTGCCGGTGAACGCGACCGCATCCACATCGCTCTCGACCAGGAGCTGTCCCGTGGTGCGGTCGCCGGTGAGAGCAGTGAGCACGCCGGAGCCCAGAGTGCGGTCGGCCAGTTCGGCCAGGAGCAGTGCGGTGTCCGGTGTGGATTCAGCCGGCTTAAGTACCACGGTGTTGCCGGTCGCCAGCGCGGGTGCCAGTCGCCAGACCGCCATCATCAGCGGATAGTTCCACGGCACGATGACGCCGACAACGCCGATCGGCTCCCAGCGCACCCAGCTCTCGTGGCCGTCGAGGAGCCCGCCTGCTGCAGGGCTCAGCTCTGTACGGGCTGCCTGTGCGTAGAACCGGATCAGGTCGACAGCCTGGTCGACTTCGTCCGTTGCCTCCGCCACGGGCTTTCCCGTACCCGCTCGCTCCGACGTGGCGAACTGCTCCGCGCGGGAGCCGATCGCGTCGGCCAGCGCGGACAGCCGCTCCGCGCGCGCCCTAGGCGTGAGCGCCCGCCAGGCCCGCAGAGCAGAGCGGCAGGCGCGAACGGCGCCGATGACCTCGGACTCACGGCTCAGAGCGGATTCGCCGCGGCGACGTCCGGTACGAGGGTCGAGGAGTACCAGCGTCACTGCCCGTCTCCGTTGCATTCGATGCAGGGACAGTGCGGACAGTCATCGGCGTGCAGCCGCTCGGGCGCCAGAACACTCTTGTCGCAGATGAGGCAGGTCAGGTCCCCGGCGTCAGCTATGACCTCCTCGTAGGCCACCGGCGCCATGCGGTCGTCGGCGTCGATCGCCTTGTGAGGCGCCCCGACAGCGATGATCACATGGTCGGTGATCGCGCCGACGGCGTGCGGTACGGAGCCTTCGATGAGAAACGTCTGGCCGGCTCGTGTCTCGTAGATCTTGCCGTCGTAGGTGATGGTGCCGATACCGCCGACAACGGTCAGGATGTGGTGGCCCGGGTGGGTGTGCGGCGCGAAGCCGGCGCCGGCGGGCAGCCTGATCAGGTCGGCGCCGATCTCACCGTTGGAGACCAGTGCGAGGCCGGTGGCGTCGGCACCGTGCACGTCGACGGGCAGCGGGGCGTGTTCCACTCTCAGATTGGTTTGACCGTCTTCCACGTGACCGTGGGCCCACTTGACGATGTTGAGGTCACGGGAGCGGTGAAGCGAGCCGTACATGTTGCCCTTTCAGTACTAAATGGTGTTGACCGGGCGCGTTACTTGGAGGCCCAGACGACCCCACCGAGGTCGTGTCGGCCCGCGTGCAGCGCGGAGAATCCGCCCGGGCGGAGTCCCGCCTGCTCGAACATGGCCATCCACTCCCATCGGGTGCGGAAGCCGCCGCGGTCCCACCAGCCGCCCCAGAGCGAGCACAGGTAGTCCAGCGCCCACGGCGTACCCTCCGTGGTGGTCGGGCTGGCCCCCTCGGAGAGGATCAGCCGCCCGCCGTCATTGAGCAGTGCGGTGAGCCGACGGAGCGTCTTCTCCTTGTCGGCGACGCAGTGCAGGACGTTGGTGGCCATGATCGTGTCGAACTGGCCGAGGCCGGCGGGTGCCTCCTCGTCGAGATCGAAGACGATGCCTCGGCCCTGCCAACGGCCCCGTTCCACGAGCTGCGGCACCCGGTCGGACCAGACGAACTCGCCCTCCACGTGGCCGTCGATCAACGACGTCGTGTTGCCGACGCCGGAGCCAAGTTCCAGCACCCTGCCCTGGAGGAAGGTGCCCGACTTCACTACGTCGGCCATCAGTTCGGCATAGCTGACCAGCGGCCACTGGGTGTTGAACCGGGCCCAGAGGCCGCGGTGCTGGTGCATCATCTGCTCGCCGCTGCCGGAGCCGTCGGCCAAGACTGGCCAGAACTCGGCCAAGGCGTCGAAGCACTCGTGTGCGGCAGTGCGGGGATGCGCGGCGGGGCGGTCGGACTCGGGGTGCGTGTGCACGAGCGAGACGGCCTGGTTGTACATGTGCGCGGCTTGGGCGCAGTCCGGCTTGTGCGGGCTGGAGATGATCTTCATCGCGGTGGCCCGTGCGTAGTCGAGGATCTCCTCGTACTGCTCGGCGTTGTCGCGCCGGACGGCCAGGGGCAGGCCCATCTCTCGGCGGCGGGGCTTGCCGGTGTCGGTTGTCAGCACTTCGCCTGAAGTCACCACGGCTGGACGTACCCTTCTGTCGTTGAACACCGCGCGGAGCTGCGCGATGTCGTTCTTCTCGAACACCAGACCGATCTCCTGGCCGAGAGCCGGATCACCTACGGGCACCGCGGCGAAGTCACCGCTCAAGCCCGCAGAGCGCCAGCGCGCCTCTATGTCGATCGGGTAGTACTTCTCACCGCCTCGGTTGAACGTCTCGACGCGGCGTCCGCGCAGCACCAGGAGGCCGTCGCGCGACTCGCCCATGTCATTGGTGCGCAGCCAGCCGTCCTGATCGATCGTCTCCGCGGTGATGGCTGGCTCTTCCCAGTACCCGGTCATCAAGTCCGGGGAGCGAAGCCACACTTCCCCGCTGCGCAGTTCGAACTCCGTTCCCGGCAGCGGAAGGCCGACGGGCGGTGCGTGCTCGACGTACTGGCGCACGAACTCGCGGTCGTCCAGCGTCGGTGTCACGAAGCTGAAGTTGACCGCCTCGGTCATGCCGTACCCCTGACGCAGCCGAGGACCGTAGAGACGGTGGAACTCAGCCGCCAGGTCGCTGGAGAGTGGCGCGGCCGCGGTGATCAGGTAGTCGAGGGAGTCCGGCCAGGCGGGGCGTGCGCGAACCAGCTCGTGCAGCAGCGCCGGCACGATGGACGCGGTACGCACCCCCTTGGCGGCCAGCTCGGCGAAGTAGCCCGCAGGGCTGAAACGGCTTTGAAGCATGAGCGGTGCGCCGGTCAGCCGTGTACCGAGGAGTGACATCATCAGCGCGTTGACGTGGTAGAGCGGCAGGCACGTGGCATGGGGGCGGTCAGGTGAGAACCCGTGCAACGCGGCCACTTTGGACGCATTGCCCGTCACAGCATCGCGGCTGAGCATCACACCCTTGGGGCGTCCAGTCGATCCGGAAGTGAACATGATGAACGCCAGTCCGCAGGCATCCTCATGGTCCGGCCGACCGCCGTGGGGCTTGGTGATCCGAATCGGGCCCGGGGCGGATTGCGGGGTATCCACCACGGCTGAGGCATAGACCCGGTCGATCAGCTGCCCCACTTCGGCATCGGTGGAGCGGGGATGCACCGGCACCGACACCAGCCGCAAGTCGAAGCAGGCCAGCAGCACGTCGGCGAGTGCGCCCCCGTTCGGCAGTCTGATTACGACCCGCGCGCCTTCGGGAAGCGCGCGCAACGAATCCACCCACTCGGGGTGAGTCATAGGAGATCCTTGTTCGTAGAGAGGGTCAGTCGCCGATGAAAGGCAGACGGCGGTCCTGAGCGAGAGGCCCGGCCGCGCATCGGCGAATGCGTTCGCCGTGCAGGCGTACGAATTCGTCCGGCGTCATCGCATCCGCAGTACGAGTGGCATCCTGGATCAGCGGCTGCTGCGACAGTTCACGATCACCGATTACGGTGAAGAACGGCCGCCATGCCTGATTTCCCTTGGTTAGGCGCGCCCCTATCGGACGACCGATATCGGTATCGGTGGCGGCGCGAATTCCCGCATTCCGCAGTTGGGCGGTGATCTCGCCAGCGCGTTCCACATGGGCTTCGCGCAAGGGAACAACGGACACCTGGATGGGTGCTAGTTCTACAGGCATCACCCTACGACTGATACCGGATATGCCGCGTCCAAGTATCAATGGAAGCATCCGGGACATTCCCATTGCGACACAGGCATGGATGACCGTCGGGTGGCCTCCACCATCCAGTCGGATATCGAACCGGGTCGGGTTCACGTCGTCCATCTGCAAGTTGTAGAGCATGACGTTGTCGTAGCCCGACCACACGAGCACGCCCGACTTCTGCGCATAGTACTTGGATTGATTCGGTAGGCGCCGCACGACGGTGATACCGCCTGCCGCCTTTCCGGCCCTCGCGTAGAATTCCTCGTTGTCATTCGCTGTGCCCGCCACCGAGTCCAGCACGTGGACGTAGTCCTCATCGAACCAGAACCGAGTGGACTCCGCCGCCAGTTCCAGTGCGTGCAGATAACGGTCGGCAGCGCTGTCCTGCGTCGCCAGGATGTGGATGTCAGGGACCGTGAACTGCCTTACCCGCTGAATGCTCAGCTCGCCGGTACGGAAGTTCCGGAATACGGGCTGCGGGCTGTACACCGCGTACGGCAGCAGGTCCGGTGCCAGGGTTCGACCCTGCAGCCACCCGAACAGATTAGGGTCGGCCGCGTAGCTGAGCCGCAGTCCTTCGCGGTCGGCCAGGGTGAAGGTGCGCCCTTGCAGGTGGTAGGGCTCGATCAGTTCGGCCATCGCCGCGCCGCCGCTGTCGAAGACCAGCGGAAAGTCGATGCGGTTGACATCGAGTGCGGCAAGGTGGGCCATGTTGAAGGCATCGACGGCCTCTTCGAACACGTTGCCCGCCGGCAGGGTCGTTAGGAAGCCTTTCGGCACACCCCGACGGCTGACCATATGGAGCTGTTCAGCGGCTCGCATGACGTCGTTCTTATTGCATCGCGGAACGACTTCGATGTCCGCCACGGCGGTGGTACTGATACCAGCGTCCGGGATCGACAAGAGCGCCTGTGCACTGTCCGACTCCGAGCCGGCCCACATTTTGTGCCCGTGGCCGTCGAATATCAGCACATCAGCAACCACGTTCGCGCCCCTCGATAAGCCACCAATATCCCTTGGGGCAAATTCCATGCATTGTTAGTGAGTTACTACTTAGAAGGATGGAACTCTAGCTCGAACCCCTTGGAGTTCCTGACGGCTCACCTGAAACCGAACTTAGCACGGTGATCGACTTTCGGGAAGGGGTGTTCGATATCCGTACCCCGACAACGAGGCATCGATGGCGAATGGCTGACCTCCGTGACGGTTCGCCTGTGATGTCCTTATCGCCTACGAGTCAGGCCACTGCCGAGCTTCCGCCGGGTCAACCTGCGAGGAAGAGGGTGGACGAGGCACTGAGCCTCCGCCAACCTGAAGCCGCAGCTCAAAGGGCTGGTGTGACCGGTGCTCTGGGTACTCGTGCTGGTCGTGGGAGTCTGCGGAGAAGATCGTCTGTCAGCGGTTGACTTCGAGGTTTGTCAGGACGAGCAGGGCGCGCAGGAGCTGGGTGGCGCGGACGGGGTCGGTGCGGAGTTTGGTGAGGGTCCGCCAGTTCTTGAGGTGGGCGAAGCCATGCTCGACCGGTGCGCGTCCGATGGCGAGGACGCGGTTGGCGGTCTTCTCGCCCGGGGTGAGCTTGTGGGTGCGGCTGGCGGTGTAGCCGGTGACGATCACGGGGTCGTGCAGGTCGTTGTCCAGGCCGCGGAAGCCGAGGTCGGCCAGCGCCCCGAGGCCGGCGGCGCGCAGGTGGGTCAGGATGTGATCGTGGCGGGCGGCGGTGTTGTCGTGGGTGCGGCCGGGCCGGGCGGGACGCTCCACCGCTCGCGCGCCCGCCTCGTCCTGCAGGACGAGGCGGGCGCCCTCGCTCCGTGGGGCATCAGCGTAGGGACACACATGTTATGACGTGATGACCTGCGCCAGCCGTCACAGCCCATGCCGCACTGCGCGGGACACAATGCCCACGGCACCGGCTAGCACACCAAGAACAGCCGCGCCCACCCCCAACGGCCCAGCCAGCGACGGATGGACCAAGGCGAGGTAGACTGCGACCCCCGTGATCAGCAGCCCCATCACTAGTGACCTGAGTCAGAGATTCGTCGGCAGTAGGCGGCGACTTTGTCGAGGATCTCGTCGGCGGTCTTGGTCCAGATGAAGGGCCGTGGGTGGTCGTTCCAGTCGGCGAGCCAGTTGCGGATGTCGCGTTCGAGGGCTTGGACCGAGCGGTGGACACCTCGCTTGAGTTTCTTCTGTGTGAGCTCGGCGAACCACCGCTCGACCAGGTTCAGCCAGGACGAACTGGTGGGCGTGAAGTGCAGGTGGAAGCGTGGGTGGGCCAGTAGCCACTGCTTGATGGCGGGTGTCTTGTGGGTGACGTAGTTGTCGAGGATGAGGTGCACGTCGAGGTCGGCGGGCACTTCCTTGTCGAGTTTGGCGAGGAACTTCTTGAACTCGACAGCCCGGTGCCTGCGGTGGAGAGAGCCGATCACTTTGCCCGTGGCGACTTCCAGAGCGGCGAACAGGGTGGTGGTGCCGGCGCGTACGTAGTCGTGGCTTCGGCGTTCGGGAACTCCTGGCACCATCGGCAGGACGGGCTGGGACCGGTCCAGTGCCTGGATCTGTGACTTCTCGTCCAGGCAGAGCACCAGGGCTTTCTCCGGCGGGTCGAGATACAGGCCCACCACGTCACGGACCTTGTCGATGAACAACGGGTCCGTGGACAGCTTGAACGTCTGCGACCGGTGCGGGGCCAGGGCGAACGCCCGCCAGATCCGCGAGACCGCGGACTGCGACATGCCCGTCGCCGCCGCCATCGACCTGGTCGACCAGTGTGTCGCGTTCTTCGGTTTCTCTTCCAGCGTCTTGACGATGACCCGCTCGACATCGGCGTCGGTGATCTTCCGTGGGACACCGGGTCTGGGTTCGTCGGACAGGCCGTCCAAGCCACGTTCGAGGAAACGCCGCCGCCAGGTGCGGACCGTGTCCGCAGTGACCTCCAGCCGACGGGACACCTCCATGATCGAGTGCCCCTCGGCGCACTCCAGCACAATCCGCGACCGCTGAGCCAAAGCCTGGGCCGTCGTACGACGACGCACCCAGCCCTCCAGCACAGCCCGTTGGGCATCGGTCACCGACAACGGCGGAATCTTCGGACCCGGACGACTCATACCCAACCAACGACAAATCTTCGACTCAGGTCACTAGGGCCAGCAGGAGAACGACCAGGCGCAGCTCCCGGTGGTCGCGGTCCTGACAGGGCGCGTCCGCATTTGTGGTCATGAGGTGTTCGGTTCCTTCGCGAATCAGGCGTGCAGCGGCTGCAACCCTTGGCGGGCGCCGCTCCGTGCAGCGGATCGCCGCGTCCACCTACTACGCCCACAAGAAGCGTCAGGCGGCGCCCTCGGCTCGCACCCTCCGCGACGCCGAGCTGAAGATCCTGATCCAGGAGGCCGTACGAGGCCAACTACCGCGTCTACGGCGCGAGAAAGATCTGGCGGCACCTGAACCGGAAGGGCCACACCGTGGCCGCTGCGCCGTCGAACGGCTGATGTGCGAGACCGGCATCACCGGCGCGGTCCGCGGCAAGAAGGTCATCACCACGATCCCCGACTCCACCGCACCGAGGGCACCGGACGTGGTCGACCGTGACTTCGTCGCGCTCGCGCCCAACCGCTGCTGGGTCGCCGGCTTTACCCACGTCGCCACCTTCTCCGGCGTCGTCTACGTCGCGTTCGTCGAGGGCACCTCCTCCCGCCGGATCATCGGCTGGTCGGCCTCGACATCAATGCAGACTCAACTCGACCCCGAGTTCCGGAGCCGGTTCCACCGCGAGGTACAACTCTCCGCCCCGTGTGCAGGGACGTCATCCTGACCCCCGCCGGACCCCGTGTGTTGGATTCCGGGATCGCCCACGCGGCCGACGGCACCAGCGTGACCCGCACCGGCGTCACCACCGGCACACCGGGCTGGATCAGCTCGGAGCACTACCGGTCACTGTCGGCGCCCGGCGGCCGGCACGAGGTACTGCGAGAGGGCTCTCGCGATCGGCGACCTGTGGAAACGTGATCGATCCGGGGCTTGTCGCAGAGCTCTCACAGATGCCCTCGTTATGAGAGTGACTCTCGGTGCACAGGTCACACGCTCGGCCCCCAGGACCGTAGAAGACGATGTTGCCCGGAACGCTTTGCGCGCTTTGAGTCCCGGGCACATGCGTGGGCGGCAGCCGCAAGCGCCTGGGAGTTGCAGGTCTGCACCACTCAGGCCGCGGTCGTGGGGTTCGCTGGTTCGGCGGTGCGGCGGTGTTCGGCGTTGATGCGCTGGGCTTCTTCGAGTTGGTCTTCGAGGATGACGATGCGGCAGGCGGCCTCGATGGGGGTCCCGTGGTCGACGAGCTCCCGGGCGCGGGCGGCGATGCGCAGCTGGTAGCGGGAGTAGCGGCGGTGGCCGCCCTGGGAGCGGAGCGGGGTGATGAGTCGGGCTTCGCCGATAGCGCGGAGGAAGCCCTGGGTGGTGCCGAGCATTTCGGCGGCCCGGCCCATGGTGTAGGCGGGGTAGTCGTCGTCGTCGAGACGGCCGAACGAGTCGTCTGCTGTCACTTGCACCTCTCATGGAACGCGTGGAGGGGCCCTGGTGCCGTTGGCACCAGGGCCCCGAAGGAACTGCTACACCATCTGCCGGCCCTGATACTGCGCCGGCCTTCTGTTTCCGCAGACCCGACCGAACTGCTGTCGGGGTTGCGGGGATCGCGGTTGCTTGACCGGAGACCACCTCACTATCGATGTCCTGCGGTACCCGGGCCCAGTGATTTCGCCCGGGCGATCCTGATGGCGCGGGGCTCCTCCGTTCTTTCCCTCTGGGATCACTTACCTACTGCTGGTACTGCTCTTGCGTACTGCTGGTGATGCGTACTGCTCTGTGGCCTTGTGGCTACGCCACTCTTCGGCAGCCAGCCCCGTCGCCCGTCCTGCATCTGCTCTGGCTTAGAACCCCACTGCCGAACCTCCCGGTGCGCGCGTCCGCAGCCGACGCCTTCACCGAGGTGCTGCTCACTGACTTCACTGCTGGGTACCGCGAACTGCACTTACCGAACTGCGGCACTGCTTACGGCGGCCCCTGATCACTGCGGGCCACCCGGTCCGGTCGCCAGTCCCGTCGCCGTCCTGCAACAACCCTGGCTTCGAAACTCCACCACCAAACCGTCCTGCGCACTGCAACTGCGGTACTGCTGCCCGGCAGTTCGTTTCTGCCAGGACCTGCTGTCTCTTTGGGTTACGAGAGAAACCTTAACCACACCACCGACCAATGTCTACTCCGCCCGAGATAGATTTCAGCGTGTCCGACGGTGAGGTAATCGACCCCGAACAACGATGGAGGGCGGGGGCAAGCCGGGTTAATAGGCCGCAGACCGGGGGGGCACAAGCACCGGACAGACAGGGCCGGGCATTGACGATCCAGAGACCGGGGGAACCTGATGGACACGATGAGCGTCAACGTCGCAACCCGCCGCTCCGCGACATCCATCGCCGGTGCACGCGACAGCGCCCGGGGCTTCCTCGACGAGCTCGTACCGGCGATTGCGGCCGAGGCCACCGACACGATGGTCCTGGTCGTCTCGGAGCTCGTCACCAACGCCCTTCGCCACGGCGGCGGCACCTGCACCCTGGACCTGACCGCGCACCCCGGCAGCATCGAGGTGGCCGTGCACGACCCCAGCCCGCAGGCCCCCCATACATGCGCACCCCCGACCTGAACGGCGGCACCGGAGGATTCGGCTGGCACATGGTCAACCACCTCGCAAACGCCACCGCCGTGTCCCGCCGAGCACCCGGCAGCAAAACCGTAAGCGCCCTCCTCGCCCGATAGCGCCAGGGCGCCGACGCCGACCGGCTCTCCCACCTGCTGTGCCGCAACATCGACGAGGCGGGCCCGTACCTGTACGTCCGTCCTACGCACGGGGCGTATCGGTGGTGGCGGCAGTTTCGTCGTACGCCGCTGACATAGCTTCTCGTGGCAGGCGGCATTCGTGTGGTGACGTTGCGTCGGTTACTGCTCGTTCCCGAGCGCATCTTCCTTGGGGAGCTGGCGGGCGAGGGTCGCGTACCTCACGGCGGTCGTCTCGGAGATGTCGAAGATCGCGGCCAGGTGCATGGGGTCTGCTCCGGTGGCGAGGGCTTCACCCAGGACGCGGTCGGCGCGGACGCGGTCGGCGCGGACGCCGTGCTTCGTGAGCTGGTGTCTGAGGAAGTGCGCGCTGACCGGGCCGGTGCCGAGCGCGGTCTGCCGGGATACCAGAACACGGCGGTTGAGGGTCCGGGGCCAGCGGGTGCGCCGTTCGCCGAGCCAGGCCCGCAGGGCCGCGCGGGTGGTGAGGGAACCCATCGGCTGGATGTTGCCGTCGAGGGCGATGCGGTTCTGCTGGAAGTCCAGGTCGTCCAGCTGCAAGGTGCGAATCGCTTCGCCCCGGACGGCCTGTACGGCGGCTAGGGCAACGGCCAGTCGGGCGGCCGGCGTCTGGGCGGCGGTCTGGACGTGGGCGATCTCGTCCTCGGACATCGGCATGACAGGTCCCGGTGGGCGGCGGCCGACGCGGATGCCCCGCATGGGGTTGCTGAAGACGCGCTTGTACTTCTTGCCGTAGAGGACGAGGGACCGCAGGGCCGTGACGACGGACGTGTACTGGCTGCCGCAGAGGCCCGTGACCGCATCGGTGACATCCTCGCGGGTGATCTCCCGCAGCTGGGACCGGTGCTCGGCCCACCGCTCCACGATCGGTCGGACGGTGCCGAAGTAGGAGTGCAGGGTGCCCAGTGGCCGGGGGCGGGCGTCGCCGTCCAGCAGCCAGAAGAGCCAGCCGCGGACATCCAAGGCGAAGCCGTCGGGTAGCTCGGCAGTGCGCCGCTCGATCCAGTCCCTGGCGGCCGGTGCCCGGTCGTCGTGCAGAAGGTCCAAAGCGGCGAGGACCTCGGCCGTGTGGCGCATCGGCAGGCCGGTCCCGGACAGCCGTCGACGCAGTTCGACGTGGCTGACGCGATCACCGTCCGGGCAGCCCTGTCAGCCCGGCCAAGGGCTTGGTGGACATCGCGATGCACGTAGACGGTCCAGCCGCGTTCCTCACCCAGCCCAACGGCGTACTTCCGGGCCACGCCCAACACACCCTCCCCCGTAGGCTCGGGCCGCTTCAAGGCCGCCGGGGATCGGCCGGCGTGGCCGCGCCGATAGGCCCGACTTTTGCACGCGTTCGAGCAGTACACGCGCGGACGCCCCAGCCCGGTGCGGACGGGCAACGTCATCGAGCAGACCGGACAGGTCATCGCGGCGGCAGCGATCGGCCACCGCGCGAGCGCGGCACCACCGCCGGTGCGGGCCCAACCTGCCCGACTGCCTCAGCCGCGGGCGACTGTTCGCTCGTGGTGCGGGTGACGTTCTCCGGCTCGGGCGTCATGATCTCGGTGATCTCGCAGCCCAGAGCCACACAGATCACTTCGATGTCGGAGAGCTTGATGCTGGCTGGGGTGCTCGACCACAGACCGGGCATCTTCCCGGCGCTGATCACAAGACCGTGCTCCGCGAGGAGCCGCTGCAACTCGCTTGCCTTCCAGATCTCCCGATGAGCCGCGGCCAGTCTCAGGTTCCACTTCATCGGGTCAGTCCCTTCCAGCGGTTCTCGGCGCGCTGGTGGGCGGCCGTCCAGGCGTCTTCGACGTGCGGTGCACATGTAATGGTGCAGTCGGGTATTGGAACTGTCCGAATGCCCCTGACAGGATGGTCACGGTCGGCATGTCTGGATCAGAGAGGCAAGGACCCCTGCCGGATCATGCAGAGGGTGGGCTCCGTCGGTGACGACGCGGCGCGTGCCAGGGTCGACGGGGTCCGTCTGTGCCCACTCCGGAGACCCGATGCCGATCTCAACTTCCAAACCGGAGGCCGTGGCATAGCGTCGCTCGGTGATGAGCCCCCACGCTTGCGTTCGGACGAGCTCGCCGAGGGCAAGCTCGTCGGCCCAGGTGTTGTTGAAGTACTGGGTCTGGTCTGTCGTGAGCAGGACGATGTCGATATCGGAGTCGGGGCGCGCGGCGTTGCGCGCGTATGAACCGACAAGTAGCAGGCCGACGATGTCCTGGCGGTTCGCGGCCCAGCGTGTGATGCGGTCGATGATCTGCTGCGCTTCGGCGGCCCGTTCCTGCGAGATCTCGGTCTGGTTCGCTGATTGTTCGGTGCGGTGTGTCATGTGGGCTCCTGGACTTCCAGACGGCGGCTGATCTCGGCGGCGTAGGCGCCCAAGTCTCCAGCTGCGGCTCGTTGCCATTTGACGGCGACGGTGATGTGGATGCCGAGGGTGCGGGCGAGGATCGCGGCGGGCAGTTCGGTGGCGAGCTGGAACAGCGCGGTGGAGCGGGTTGCCGCCAGCCGGATGCCGAGCTTGCGGAGTCGTTCGCCCATGGCCCAGGCGCCGATTGGGCGGCCGGGTTGGCCTCCGAGGAAGAGCCAGAGCGAGTCGGTCTGGGCGAGGACCGCGTGGCTGCGACGGGCGGAGACCTGTTCCAGGGCCAGCTCGGCGACGGGTCCGGGCAAGGTGACCGCGATGTCGCCGAGGCGGATGCGGACTGTGGCGTCCGCCTTCTCGATGTGCGCGGTGGTCAGCCGGGAGATCGCCGCTGGCCACTGGGCATAGAGGAGCAACAACAGGCCGGCCAAGCGGTCTTCGGTCCGGATGGTGTCGTCGTGCAGCAGGCGGCGGGCCGCGGCCCAGCGGGCGTCGTTGCCCATGGCCTGGGAGGGGCCGTTCCACTTCACGGCGGGGAAGCTGAGGTCGCGGGCGATCTCCTGGGTGAGGGCCCAGCGCACAAAGTGGCCTGCTTCTCTTTGGAGTTGGGTCTCGTCGCGGATCATCCAGCGTTCGAGGCCGCCCTGGCAGAAGCTGGCCATGGTCAGGTTCTGGTCCGTGAGCCAGTCCAGGAGATAGACGGCGGCTCGGAGGTGCACACGGACGACGTTGAGCTGGGTGTGTGTGATGTCGTTGCTGCGGCTTCGGCGGCGAAGCCGACAAATCAGGTGCCAGGTCGCGTAGCGGTGCAGGATCTGCCGCCCCTCCGGGGTGGCGTGGGAGGCGACGAAGTCCTTCACGTGCCGTTCGAGGCGGACCATCTGCTCGTCGCGGGGCGGCAGGGCGTCGGCGGCCACGAGGACGCTGCGTCGGCGCGGAAATACGATATGACGCTATCCGTTGCGATGGTGGCGCTCCAGGAGGCCAGCGAGGGCAGTCGCCTCCGTCGGTTTGCGGTCCTGTTGTAGTTGGTCAACCGTCGCGCGGGCCAAGGGAGCGGGCATGTCACTGGCAACAGCGTTCAGGAGCGCGGTCACTAGGCGGGCAGAATCGGGGAGTTCGGAGAGCTTTTGTACGAAGCGCGCCGCACTGAAGGCGTCGAGCTTCTGGGCGGCAGCCAGCATCAGGGCTTCGATCGCCCCGTCGTGCTGGCGTTCACGGAGAAGCGCGATCAGGCTGGTCCCGTGGTCTTTCCGTGCTGTCTCTTCTGGGAACGGCCACTGAGCATCGGTTGTCGCCTTCATCTATAACTCCCTTGGCCGCAGGACTTCGGCATCGATGGTGTCGCACCGGTGGGTGTTCCACGTGAGGTACTGGCGCACCAGGTTCCAGCTTGAGCCAGCCTGGCGGTGTCTCGCCGTGCAGGATCTTGCTGATGGACTTGTGGCTGATGGTGTCGGTGACTGGCCCTCATTTACACGGTGCTGGTGACCGTGACGAGGACGGTGACCGGTGCGGTTGTGCCGTGCTGGGTCAGGTGGGCGGTGAGGGCGGTTCGGACGTGTTCGCGTACCTGCTGGGCGACGTCCAGGACGCGGTGGTCTTCGTGCACGGCGCAGCGTACTTCTAGGTGCCAGCCGCTTTCGGGGCAGTGTTCGGCCCGGATGCCGGCCTCGCCAGAAAGTGGGTCGGCTCCCATGGCTTGCTGTGCGCGGGAGGCCGTGGCGGCCAGCCGGTCGGCGAGGCCTGGTTGGAGTGCGGCCACGCCGGGCACATCGAGGGCAGCCCGCGCAGCAGTCTGCTGGATGTCTCGGTTGCTGGCGGAGGTCATCGCTGTCCGCTCCGCTTCGTCAGTCGGCCACTGGACGCGGCGGCAGGGTCCAGCACGGTGTCGATCTCCAGGTCCACGTCGCTGACGGCCAGACCCAGCTCGTGGTCTGCGGCATGGAGAACGGCTCGGCGTACCTGGGCGGCCCGGTCGGGCAGCGGCTGGTCGAGAGCAGCTGCCAGGGTCATGGTGACGTGCACGGCGGTGCCGTTGCCGGTGGGGGTGAGGCGGCAGCTGGCGGCGCGGGCTCCGGGCACGGTGTCGGCAGCGCGGCGCAGGACTCTCGCGGCGGCACTCTCAGCGATCCGCAGGTCGTGGGCGGGGTCGTCCAGCGGCAGTAGCGCGCCGAGCCGCACCTCCGCCCGGACCGCGTTGATCACCCGCTCGGCGAGGCTGTGCTCGCGGGGACGTTCCTTGTCACGCAGGGCGCGGGTGGCCTTGTCCAGGGCAGCCAGCCCCTCGACTGCCTGTCGGCAGTACTGGCAGTGGGTGGTGTGCGGGTCTGCCGTGGTCTCGGCGTCGCGTGCCTCCTCCCAGGCGCGGCTGAGTGGGCGCCCGCAGGGCAGCAGCTCGTCGCCGGCGAGCAGTTCTGCTTCGGGGAATGGCGGGCGGGCGGCCGCCTTGGCGCCTTCGGCTGGCGGTCCGTGGCCGGAGTCGGGTTGTGAGTCGCCTAGCGCCATGGGCGCATCGCCTCCTGCAGTGCGTGTCGTGCGCGAAAGAGTCTGCCGCGCACCGTCTGCTCGCTGGTCGCGGTCACGTGTGCGATCTCCTGGTAGTGCAGGCCGTGCAGTTCCCGCAGGATCCAGCAGACTCGTTGCTCGGGGTTGAGCTCGCGAAGTGCCTGGGCCAAAGCGGCCGTTGCCGCGTCCGTCTCGGCGACGCGCGGTGGTGAGCTGCCCGCATCGTGTGCAGTGGGCTCGGGGGCGGTGTCCAGGGGAAGAGCGCGGGGGCCGTGGCGCAGGATGTTGAGACAGCGGTTGGTGACGATGCGGTACATCCAGGTGCCGAACGAGGCGCCGTGGCGGAACTCCGGCAGGTGTCGCCAGGCGGCGAGAAATGCTTCCTGGACGGCGTCCTCGGCGTCGGCCTGGCTGCCGAGCAGGTGGTGGGCGAGCGCGAGCAGTGGGCTGCTGTGACGGCGGACGAGAACGGCGAACGCGTCGTCATCTCCCTCGGCCGCCCGTACGGCCAGCAGCCTGTCCGCCAGCTCGGCGAAATTGTCCCGGCTGACCGGGACGTCGGCGCTGGTCAGCGGCGCAGGCTGCTGGAGGTGGTCTGCGCCCGGTGGGGGCGGGTGTCCGGTCCGGTCGCGCATCCACCGCTCGCTTCCTGCCAGGACCGTCGTCCCGGCGTCCGCACCCTTCGAGTCTATGTGGTGCTCGTCACGTAAATGGTGTGAGGAATGCGGCTGCAGTGTGTCTAATCCTTCGACGGGCACCGCACCGGTTCCCGCACGGACACCCTCGGGAGGTCCTCATGTCGGACACAATCAGCCGCCCCACCGCAGGTGAGAGCCAACCCGGCACCGCAGGCAAGTCTCTGCAGGGTCGCACCGGCGCCGGGGCGGCGCCCGAGACACGTGGGCGGACCACGATCGCCGACAGTGTGGTGGAGAAGATCGCCGGGATGGCCGCCCGTGAGGTACCGGGCATCCACAGCCTCGGCGCTGGGATGTCCCGGACCTTCGGGGCCGTCCGCGACCGGGTGCCAGGTGGGCGCCCCAGCGTGACCCGTGGGGTGAGCGTCGAGGTGGGCGAGCGCCAGACGGCCGTGGACCTCGACGTGGTCGTCGAATACGGCGTCGCCATCGTGGACGTGGCCGGCGATGTCCGCACCAACGTCATCGGGGCCGTGGAACGCATGACGGGCCTGGAGGTCGTCGAGGTGAACATCGCCGTCGACGATGTCCACCTACCCGACGAAGAGGACGAGCAGGAGGAGACAGAGGGCCGTGTGAAGTGACCCCGCCACCTGCCTCGGACGCGGTGCAAGGCGGTGTTGGGGAGAAGCCGATCGATATGAGATGCAGGTGAGTGAGATGAGCAGAGCGACGGTGGGCCTGCTGGCAGGTATGGCCCTGGGCTTCGCCGCTTACTTCGGCGGCTTCTGGGCTTTCCTGCTCGTGGCGGTTCTGGGCGCGGTCGGCTTGGTCGTCGGCCGCCTCCTCGAGGGTGACCTGGAAGTATCCGACTTCGTCCGGTCACGGGAGCGGCGGTGACCCGGCAACCGGCTGCCGCCTCACCCGGCAGACCGGCCCACGCTCCCAAGCCTCTTGTACCGGCGGCCGAGCGCGGCGCGACCGTGATCCCCGACAAGGTGGTCGCCCGCATCACGGCCCGCGCCGCGCATGAGGCACTGACCGACCAGACGGGCGCGAGCCCCGCGCGCCTGGGACTCACCCCGCCCCGCTCCACGGTCGCGGTCAGCAGCGGATCGGCCCGGCTGGGCCTGTCCCTGGACCTGCCCTACCCGATCGACATCGCCGGTACCTCCCGCGAAGTGCAGCGCTATGTCGGCGAGAGGGTGGCCTGGCTGACCGGCATGCGTGTCACCGAGGTCACCTTGAGCATCGAGCGCTTGGTTCCCTCCGGCGGCCTGGAGCACAGACGCGTGCAATGACCCAGGCTGGCACACCTCACGGGAAGGAGAGCTGGCATGTCACGGGACCAAGAACCCGCCGCCGAGACGGAGCAGCCCACCACCCCCCAAGCGGCCACTCCGCTGACGGTGGAGCTACTGGCCAAGCAACCGCCAGACGCTGCGCAGTCCCAGCCGAGCAGCATGGCGGCCGACGGCACGCGTGCGTCGCGCCGCCTGTGGTCTGCACGCCGGATGCCCGCCGCGCTGACTGCCCTCGTCATCGGAGCCGGCGCCGGGATCCTGCTGTTCGACATCTCCATGGTGCGGGCCAGCCGAGAAGCCGCGGCCTGGCGTACCCGCCTCGCTCACGAACTGGCCACCCGCCCCCTGGACGACATCTGGATGCTCATCGGCGCCGCCCTCACCGCAGCCCTCGGCCTGTGCCTGATCATCCTGGCGCTCACCCATGGCCTGCGTCACCAGCTGCCCCTCAACGTCCCCGCCGGCCAGTGCAAGGTGCGGGCCGTACTGGACCGGGACGCCGCCGCCCTGATACTGCGAGATGCCGCCCTGCGCGTCCCCGGCGTCAGCCGCGCCAGGATCAGGGTGCGCCGACACCGCATCAACGCTCGCGCAGACATACGCTTCCGCGACCCCGCCGAGGTCAAGACCGACCTCACCGCCGTTCTGCACGAGCAACGCGACCGGCTCGCCCTGGCCCACCCGCCCCGGATCACCCTGCGCGTACGGCAACGCCGCAACTGACCCGTCTGGGACGCCCGAAGTGGCAAGAAGGCAGGAGACGAAGCCATGAAGAGGCAATCCGCGGTCAACCGGAGCCTGATGGCGCTGGTCGGTCTCGTCCTGCTGGGAGGTGGCCTCCTCGTCCTCGCAGGTGGCCTCGATCTCTACCGGCGCTGGAACCTGACGCCACCCGACGGCTGGCCCCTGACCACCCCGCACAGCGTCCTGCTCAGCGCAGGGGGGCGGACCCGTTGGACCGACGAGGGCTGGTGGTGGCCAGTGGTCATCGCCGTCTTGGCCGTCATCGTCCTGCTCACCCTGTGGTGGCTACTGGCACAACTGCGCCGCACCCGCCCAGGCTGCATGCCCATCGAAGGAACACCCTCAACATACGGAGTGGAACTGCACCACAACGCCCTCAGCGACGCCATCGCCGCCGACGCCCGCCAGCTACCCGGCGTCCAGCACGCAAGGGTGCAGATGGTCGGCCGGGCCAACCATCCCGAGGTCCGCGTCGCCCTCACGCTTACCCCCGACAGCGAGCCTGGCGCCGTCCTGCAGGCCTTGTGCCACGGTCCCCTGGAACGCGCCCACCAGTCCACAGGCTGGCCCCAACTCCCCTGCCAGGCACGGCTGCAGGTCAGCCCGCACAAGCCCCACCGCGCCGCATAGTAGCCCCGATATTCATGCTTTCAATGGGAGGCAATGCCTAATCCGTTGTTAAGAGAGCCCCGCAGGGCGGTTTTGTGGGTCCCTCGAACGGGAGGTAATCGCGCTGGGGAGTCAAAGCGCCTACACAGCCACCTTCCCGGCCGACTCGATGAACTCACCACCGCCGTCACCGAACGGTCGGGAGCGGGCACTCGCTGACGCGGAGCGACACCCGGCTGACACGACGGTGGTACGGCGCCTGGTCGACACATGGCCGCGGCCGGCTGGGACAGATCGCTCTCGAACTCGCCCCGGCGTTCTGTCCGAGCAGGAAGCCGTCGACAAGGTCGGCCCGGTACGCGGACGACGTCGGCTGCGACGTCGAAACCGTCCTCGCCGTACGCCGCTACGCGCTCACCGGCGACCACCGCGCCCTGGAAGGCACCTGGCTCTGACCGCCGGGCACCGCCCACCGGGTCAATACGGCATGAAGGAGGTACGGCAAACGCGACGCTCTGACCGCGACCCTTCTGGTCCTGATCGGATTCGTCGTCTCCGAAGATGACACCCGACCCCGCTGATCCCCTATCCCGCCTGCACGGGATCCCGTGGCGGCGGGGCCGGGGCAGCCGGGTGAGCGCTCCCTGCAGGGGCCCCGGCCAGCAGTCGGCGACGAGGTCTGTTGGCCGGGTGCTCGTGGACTCCTGCCCAGGCCGTCGCTATCAGCTGGCGCGGTGGCTAGGTGTCGATGCCGGTCACCGCTGTCGGGCCGAGCGGGGCCTGGCCCTCGCTAATTCCGGCCCTGGCGCAGGGCGGTGGTGGCCACCTGCTTGACGTGCTGTTCCGCGCTGCGGCTGTCGCCGGCCTCTACCTCCAGGCGGAGGCTGAACGTTCCATCCTCGTGGACGGTGAGGATGTCCAGGTCCTCGCTCTGGCCCAGGGCAGTGTGCTGCGGGTCGGCCGGACGCAGCTGCCGTATGAGAGCGGCCCGTTCGGCGTCGGTCACTTCGCGCAGGAACGTACCCGGAATGGTGATGACGAAGGTGGTCATGCAGGCTCCCTTTTCCCGTGCCAGGCTTCCCGGCTCTCCCGCAGCGCCGCACGCGCCTGTCGCGTGCCGAGCAGCAGCGAGAACTCTTCGAACGCGATGCGCTGCACATCTGCGGCGGTGACCGGGCGTCGTTCCTCGGCGCGGGCCAGGGCCAGTTCCGCAGCCCCCAGAGCCAGGAGCTCCTCACGCTGGGCGTCGCTGACCTCAGTGCTCTTCAATGCGGCCAGCACCTGGCGCCACAGCCCTGCAACCGAACGCCCCGCACCGCCTAAAGGACTAAAACTCATCCCCATAGCCTGCCCCGCCACAGCCGAAAATCCCGGGCGAATGCCGCTATCCATGCCCCCATACGGTGCCGCCTGGCGGGAGTGCGAGGAACGGACAGACCCTAACCGGCCGCAAGTTCGAGAGGCACGCGGGCCTTGATCCGCTTGCCGATAGGCTCACGCCGCGCCTCGAAGCCCTCGCACATGGCGGTGACGATCTCCAGGCCATGCCCGCCGATCCGGCCCGGATCAGGCGCACACACCACCGGCAGAGCAGGGCTCGTGTCCCACACCGTGATCTCCAAAGCCGGGCCGACCACCTCCACGTCGAGGACGCACGGGCCGGGAGCGTACTTGCACACGTTGGTCACCAGTCACTGACCACCACCTCGGCCGCTCCGGCCGCCTGTGAGGGGACCTCGATCCGGCGCTGCTCGCACAGCTGGGTCAAAAAGTCGGTGACGAACCGCCTCGCGTCCCCGATCGACTC
Organism: Streptomyces sp. TRD_SC_5; assembly: GCF_056836825.1. NCBI lineage: Bacteria > Bacillati > Actinomycetota > Actinomycetes > Kitasatosporales > Streptomycetaceae > Streptomyces > Streptomyces sp. TRD_SC_5. The sequence continues at coordinate 106,906 of NZ_JBWZZS010000002.1, forward strand.
GAGATTCCCGTCATACGCCACACCAGCCCACGCCACCGGGCCTGCAACAACCGGATCTTCCCGACCATCAACTGCCACCTGATCCACAACATCTCCCCCGTGCCCCGCAGGTCTCGCCGCCGAACGCGACACCATCGCGTTTACCCCCGCTTTGCCACAGCATCCCCACAAACTGCTTGTCGCCAGGCCAGTTGCGGAAAAGGGGCGCTTCGCCGTGGCTCACTTCCAAACCGCGGGACGAAGCCCGGCACACAGTACGCACTCATGCCGCAGCAACGACCACCGGGCATCATTCACGCCGGCACGTGGTGCGTGGTCCTGGGGACAGGCCTTCGTTCAACCGGGCGCGCAGCAACAGGAGTGCTTCAGTGTCCGCCCGCTGGGCCAGTCGCTCAAGCAGCGCCCTGATCCGCGGATCGTCACCCTCCCGCACGGCTTGCACGATCTCGCCGATCAGCTCCGGCACGTCCGTGGGCGGTAATCCGTCTTCTTCGGTAACCATCGGCGCCGGGTACCCGGTGCCGGCGGACCAGTGCGGGGGAACACCAGCCCGACAGCTACGCGCTCCGAGACGGGGGAAATGACCCGGACCACGCCCGCCCGCTACCCGCCCAAAACGGATCATGACTTCCATCGCGCCCGCCCGCCTCGACCACTCAGGCCGGGGCAGCCACAACACCGCCTGGACTGCCATCAGGTGTTGACCGGTTCAGCTCAGCGCCACCGCCACCATCGCCCACACGACCGTGACCGCCGTGCACCGGCGCCTCCAGCCAGTACGCACACGCCAACAACCCCGGATCTCACCGTGGGAACCTTCCATGCCCGATCAACGCCCTGCGGGCCGGGCAGGAAGGCGAAACGGTAGTACCGCAACCTCACCGAGACGCAGCCGTTAGCAAGCTCAATGTGGCCGACCCCGGCTCTTCACCTACCCGGGCCAGCTCACCGGCCCTTCGTACGCCCCCACGACCGCCTCGCCAAGACGCCACGATACCCGTGCCCCCATATCAACCTGATGCGGACACAGGGCGGCGGCGCCCGGTCCAGCGTGGGTTGGCAGAAGAACCGGCGTGGCCGGTTGCGCAATCAGCAGCTGGCGATCCGCGCCGAACTCGACGGGGCACAGGCGGCGTAGCGCAGTGAGCTTCAGCGGTTCAAGCGGGCTGTGGGCAGCACGTTCAGGGGCCAGCCGCCGCCTGCGGGTGGCCCCTGAAGGACCTGCTTTGCCCACTCACATCAAGCGTGTGCCCACACCCACGCCCCTTTAACAACGCGAAAAGAGATCATCCTGCCCTGATCGGCGGCTTCCTTCGACAGGCTCCCTCAGCGCGTCAAGGGACCGGCCTCCCTGGGGGGAGGGAGGCCGGGCCGGGTGCGGGATTGGAGGCGGGTCCCGCGTCTCAGCGGTCGGGGGCGAGCGCTGAGTCGCTCCCCAGCCTCTCACCAGTGGGGCAGAAAGCCCTCCGTGCGCGCGGACGTGTTCTGCGTTCGCGCGGACAGTGACCACGACACGCGGCGGTCGTTGATACGCCGACGCGAGTGCAATTTCCGTCCCCCACGGACCCGCGTTGTGAGGGCCCTCCCCTCAAGGGCCCTCACCCTCTCTCACCGGCCGGCAGCGCGCGTGCTTCTCGCGCCCCCCGTCCGGCCGGGCGCACAGGGAGCATCCTGAAGATGTGGCTTCCTCGGATGACCCAGGTCAGGGCTCGGTGCTAAAGCCTGTGGGTTGGTTGGATGCGGTTCGGCTGACCGAGCAGTTGCGTGCAGCGATCGGTGAGGCGCGGCGGGCGGCTGTGGTGCTGGCGCAGCGGGTGCGGGACGTGCACCGGGCGCGGGTTTGGGTGGCGCTGGGCTATGGCGGGTGGGGTGAGTACGCGCAGGCCGAGCTGGGTATCAGCAGGGCGCTGGCGTACCGGCTGATCGACATCGCGGAGTTGGCCAAAGGGCTGAGCGGGGCAACCCGGTGCCACCACACTTCACCCCACCGAGTCCGTGACCCGAGGTTCACCACGGCAGTTGAGCCGGGGGACGCATGCAACCCCATGGATTGCGCGCGCTCCGGGGGCCCCGACAACCGCGCCTCGGCTCGGGGCCCCCAACCCAGCCCGGCCGTGGTGCGCCGTGCACACCGGCAGAGCTCCGGTGCTTGTCAGCCGCGGAAGAAGCCGAAGATGTTGTTCTCCTTGCGCCGCGCATCCGCTTCCGTCTCTTCACGTGCGCGGTCCTCGGCCTTCTGACGCTCGCCCTCCTTGGCGTAGGCACACATGTCGCAGTCGCCGCCGACCGGTACGGCCTCCCAGTCCTCCCCGCTGGGGCAGACCACACGCCGCAGGAAGGACAGGACCAGACTGCGGCCTTCTGCCGCCGCTGGAGCTGCCCCCGCTCCCGCAGCTCGTGCCACGTGGGCCGGCCGCACCGCCGAACGGCGGAACTGCGCGGAGCCGCTGGGAGCGTTCAGGAGGTGTCGCCGGACCAGTTCCCAGCGGCGCGGGGTCGTACAGTTCCCGCCCGCCAGCTCCGAAGAGGATCTGGCGCGTACGGCCCGCGTATGACGGCCGATGGAGTGAGCCACGGTGCGCAAGGGTGGCGCAGCCAGCTGTACTACCCCGCAGCCTGCACAGTAGAAGCAGCGGCTCCGAAGACGTTTGGAGCCGTAGCCGGGGCCCTGGGCCAAGCCGTCACAAGCCGTCCAGGGCTTCGTCTTACCCACCAGTGTCAGCACGCTTCCGCGGCCGCGAGCCCACTTGCCAGACGGCCATGGCGCCTTTCCGCTGGTTCTTCGTCAACGGGCGGCAATCCCGTAGGGCCGACTGATGGCGCACTGAGGTGACGGCGGCTGACACGGCGTCTGCCACGCGCTGGGCCTGGTCACGCTCAATCGCCCGGCTTCCAGATCCTCGCCGGCGTTGCACACCAAGGGGCCGCACCGTCACCAAACGCGCGCCGAGCCTGCAGGGGTCGATCACGAGAGCGCGCCTATCGATGAGGCGCACCACGCCGATGCCGGCTGTGTCTGGTCTGGTCTGGTCTGGTCGAGCTGCTGGGGTTGGAGCGCTGGAAACGCCTGTCAGGATGTGTACGAGGGGCCTGCCGAGAGAGTGTTGCTGTCGGGCGCTCCGTTTGGTGACGTCAATTCGCTGGTGCAGTGCCCACAGCGGTATGCCTGGGCGGGGACGGAGTTGAGGCATGCGGGGCAGTCCCGCTTGTCTGCCTGGACGTCGTGGTGCGGGGCGAAACGCTCGTGGAGTTTGTTGACCGCAGGACGACGAGGAAGTACAGCGCGCAGGCGATGAGCAGGAAGCTGATCGTGGCGTTGATGAAGTTGCCGTACGGAAAGACTGTTTGGCCGATCATGAAGGTCTTGCGGCTGTAGTCGCCCGTGGCGCCGGTGGCCAGACCCGCTACAGGGGTCAGGAAGGCTTTTACGGAGCCGTTGACCACAGTGGTGAACGCGGCACCGACGACGGTACCGACGGCCAAGTCCACCACATTTCCGCGCAGTACGAAGCTGCGGAACCCTTGCAGCAGTTCCTTCACCAGCTCAGTCCTTTCATCCGTGTCGCCCTGGCAGCACAGCCGGTCGGGCGTCTGCTCACCTCACGCCTAGCCCTTTTCAGTGACGCCAACCCTCACCGCCGAAGCACCGCGACCGGGTCGTCCTGCGACAGCGGCCTGAACTGGGCTGGTAGCCCGTGTGCGCGCCCTGTCTGGCCGGTGCCAGTGATCACGCTGAGGCTGGTTGCGGTGCCCTGGATCGCAGGGCGTGAGACTTGGAAGGATTCGAATGTCAGAACGCAACACGGCTCTGCGCAGCCTGCACGACGTCGGGCTGGCGGCCTGGTTCGGTGGCTCCCTGATGGGTGCCATCGGCCTCAACGGGGCAGCGAACAGGTCTGGGGACGATGAATTGTCCACCGCGCGAATCGCCAGCGCCGGCTGGGCAGCCTGGACGCCGGTGAACGCAGCAGCGATCGGTGCTCACCTGGTGGGAGGAGTCGGCCTGCTGGGTGCGAACAGCGCCCGGGTGGCCTACCAGCAGGGGGTGGGTGCCTCCACTGTGGCCAAGCTGGTGCTCACCGGGGCGGCCCTGGCTGCGACCGCCTATACCCGAGTCGTGGGTAAGAAGGTCGAGCTCGCCTCGTCCCTGGACCCCAGGGATGCCCAGATGGCAGCGGAGCACCCGATCAAACTTGAACAGGCACAGCGTCAGCTCGTCCTGCTGCAGTGGGCCGTGCCCGCTCTGACCGCGGGCGTGTTGGTCCTCAACGCCCTGCACGGTGAGCAGCAACGCCCCGAGCAGCAACGGCTGGGGATGGTACGCCGGGCCGCCTCACCCCTCGTCACAGCTGGGGGCACCGGATGGGCTGCCGTTCGCCGCGCCCGTGAGCGCGGCCTGCCGGGACGGCACTGCGAAGCATAGGTATCCATCCCCAGCCGCCCAGGCTCCGGCCCACCGTCCGAGCCGGAGCACCCCTGCACGGCCGAGCGCTCAGGCGCACCCGGATTGGAGGGCCTCAAGATCAACCAACAGCCGTGGAACCGCAACCGCTTATCCCTACGCCAGAAGGAGAAACGCATGGCCAAGGTCACGCAACCTGTCACGGACGACAGCATCAAGGTGCGTCAGCTCAGCCACTACCAGTTCACCTGGGTCGCCGGCGGTCCAGGGGCCCCAGGGACTATTACCTTGCAGCTGGTGCTCGACGAAGGCGCGTGGGAAGAAGTGCTGACCGTTGACGCCGACGACGCGGACGTCCTCCAGGACCTGCTCTCCGAGACGTCAACCGTGCACTACGACGTCAGCCGCCGCACCCTGATGTTCGGTGTCACACCCGTCGGCAGCTGACACGCCACTGCACCAGAGACTCGTGCGGCGCTCAGTTCTCGGTCGCTCTGTCTTTGCAGCGAATCTGGCCGACCCGGGCTTCGCCGCACCGGGTCGGCCACAGGGTCTTCGTAACTCCACGCGATCCCACTGCCAAGACGCAACGGCGCGGGTCGCTTTGGCATCATCCGTTTGCCATGGGCCCTTGGCTTTGGTGGCTCCTGCGCGGGAACGACGGCAGTGGTGGGCACTGATGCCCTATGCCCACCGTCATTTCAGGGCGGCCACTCACCATGGGGGAGCCCAGGACTGGCGAGTCCTGGGCGGGGCAGACGAGAGAGACGGCCGACCTTGGAAAACTTCTGCAAGTGTCCATGCACCGACGTCACCTGACTGCGCAGGCCCTCGCGGAGCGGACCGGTATCCGCACGCCGCGTATCAGGGCGTTCGCTGAGGACGGGGCCAGCGGTCCTGTCCATCCCACCGCGCAAGAGCTGGCCGAACTCGCCGACGCCCTCGGGCTGCCGCTGCCCGAAGTCCTTCACGCGGCCCAGGTTCCTGTCGCGGCGCCGGCCTGACACGGGTCCGATAGCAGTCATCGCGGTGTTGCTGCCCGCATTCTTCCTCGGCCTGGTAATGGCCTGCGTCAGCGCGCTCATCGTGGGGTTCACCGGGGCCTCGCGCGGCAACTGGGCGGCGCGCTCGGTATCGGGGACTCCGCTCTGACGGTGTGGTCGATCGCCAAGTGGCCCGTCCTGGTCCTGCTGGTCACCGTCATGGTCGCGATCCTGTACTGGGCCTCCCCCAACGCCAAGGGCCGGGGCTTCAAATGGGTCACCCCGGGCAGCTTCCTGGCCCTGCTGATCTGGTGATCGCCTCGGCCGGCTTCGCGCTCTACGTGGCGAACTTCGGTTCGTACAACAAGACGTACGGCGCCCTCGCCGGTGTGATCATCTTCCTCGTCTGGCTGTGGATCACGAACCTGGCGATCCTGATGGGGCTGGAGTTCGACTCGGAAGTGGCCCCGGGAGCGGGCCATCATCGGCGGCCACCCCGAACACGAGGAGCCGTACGTCCAGCCGCGCGACACCCACACGTGGACCGACGAGGACCGCAGGGAGGTGGGCGGCGTCTGACCCCAGGCCGTCGCGCTTGAGCGGGCCCCGTTGCGTGCCGGATCCAGCGTGTTGGATACCGGGTGAGGGGAACCAGCAGGTCATGCATCTTCTTCATGATTTCCGTCGTGCCGACCGGCATCTGACCCACCGGGCCGCTTCATGGGACTCTCCCTGGGCGCGGCAGGTGCTGCCGGCGGTGGAGTCCGCGGCGGAGAAGACGAAACTCTGGTGGGGTATCGCCGTTGTCATGGCTGCCGTAGGCGGGCGCACGGAGCGCAAAGCCGCGGTGGCGGGCGTGGCGGGGATGCTGACCGCGCAGGTGATCGGGAACGCAGGGTGCAAGCAGTTGTACGAGCGGCGCAGGCCCCCGGCGGACCTGATTCCGCACGACGATGTAGAGGACCGGCCGGACAGCTCGTCCTTCCCCTCCGGGCACACCGCGGCCGCCGTGGGCTTCACCGCCGCGGTCGCACTCAACTCGCCGTGGTGGGGAGCTGCCGCCGCGGTTCCTGCCGCAATGGTGGCCGTGGAGCGTGTCCACAGCGGAGCCCACTATCCCAGCGATGTCGCGGTCGGCGCCGTCATCGGCCTGGCGAGCGCCTGGCTCGTCCACCGCGCACCTCGGCTGCTGACCGCAGCTGGCAGGAGATCCTGCTCGCCGCCACCGTCCACGGGCGCGATCTTCCCAGCCGTCAAAACAGCCGTCGACCGCGGCGGCGCCACCGCAGTGCAACGCCTGACCGGCACCCGGCCCGGCTAATCCCGCCTACCAGTCCGTCGTGGGTGCACCCGCCGCTCGTGGAGGCAAAAGGGCAGCGCGGCGGGCACACCTACAAGGGTGGCCCACCCGCCCAGGTAAATACAGTCCAGCGCGCCCTCACCCGGCCGATCCCTCACGGCACACGCCAAGGGGCGGCGCGGCCCTTGGCGGCGCTGTCCGGCATCGCTTCCCGCCGCGTGGTCGGGTGGGCCACGGCCGACCACCTGCGGACCGAGCTGGTCGCCGACGCGCTGACAGCCGCCTGCCGGCATCGCCGCCGCACCGGCCCGGTGATCTTCCACTCGGATCGCGGCTGCCAATACACCAGTCAGCAATTCGCTTCTCTGGCTCATGAGTTCGACATCCGACTGTCGGTCGGCCGCACCGGGCAGTGCTGGGACAACGCGCTCGCCGAGTCGTTTCTTCGCCACCATCAAATGCGAGCCTTTCGGCACCGCCGCCCTGGCCCAGCCGGGCCGCCGCCCGCACCGGGCTCTTCGATTTCATCGAAGGCTGGTACAACTTGCGACGACGATGCGCACGGTGAGCCACGCTGCTCCGGCAAGCCCTCAGAGCGCGTCGGCGAGGTTGAGGAAGACGGCCAGGCCCAATGTGGGGGCTAGCGCGGTCCTCACAGGCGAGGCCTTCACGGCACGTGGAGTGTGGCGGTGTCCGCGGCGTCAGCAGGTCGCGCCCGGTTTCACCGGCTTGAGGTCGATGAGGTAGCTGTCCACGGCGTTGTCCACGCAGCTACTGCCGCGCCCGTACGCGGTGTGTCCAAGTTCCTCGAAGGTCAGCAGCATGCCCTGGGGAAGTTGGCGGGCCAGGCTCTGTGCCTCGTGATACGGCGTGGATGGGTCGCCGGTGGTGCCCACCACGAGGACCGGCGGAAGGCCGTCGGCGGACACCCGGTGCGGGCCGGGCCCGCGGTGCGGCCAGTCCTTACAGTCGAGCGCGGCGACCACGCTCTCGGACCCGAAGTCGCCCTCGGCGAGGTGTGCCTGGTCGAGGGCCTTCCAGTACTCCTGGGGGCTTTTGGGGTGAGGGATGTCAACGCAGTCGACCGCGGTGATCGCCACGTCGGAGTTGTCGGGGTGGCTCTCCTCCCCCTGTTCCTCTTGCTCCACCTCGTCACCGCTGCCGCTGTCCTGGTCCCCCCAGGTGTCTTCCTCTCCGACGGCGATTGTGTCGAGCCTCGTTCCGTCACCGCTGGCCGCGTCGCTCAGACCGTGGGAGAGCGCCTCCCACTGCTCCTCCGGGGTGTACATCGACGTGACGATGGCGCTGTGCAGGGTCGCCGCGTCCAGGCCCCACTCGCTGTCGTTGACCGGCAGCGGCTGCTCGGCGGTCTGCACATAGAGACCGCCGAGCAGCTCGCGGATGCCGTCAGGGGTGTCGGCGGGGCAGGCGTCCCCCACCACGTCGGCGCAGTGCTCGGCGTAGTCGTCGACCGCCTTGCGGAATCCGGCGGCCTGGCTACGGGCCCGCTCGGACCAGTCCAGCGAGGGGTCGACGGCCCCGTCCAGCACCATGGCGCGTACCCGCCAGGGGAACAGCTCACCGTAGGTGGTGCCCAGAGACGTCCCGTAGGACCAGCCGAGATAGCTCAGCTTGTCGTCGCCGAGCGCGGCGCGCAGCACGTCCATGTCACGGGCCGCCTCGGCCGTTCCGACGTGCGGCAGAATCGAGCCGCTGTGCCTTTTACAGGCCACGACCGCGCTCGCGGCGTCGGCCAGGGCGGCCCGGCGCTGCTGCGCCGTCGCGGGGTGGAGCGGCTGCGGCGCGGCGTCATCGGCCTCTGTATCAGCCTCATCCTCAGGGCCGCAGTCCACGGCGGGCTTGCTGTCCGCCACACCGCGCGGGTCGAACCCGACGATGTCGAAGCGGGCCCGTATTCGCTCGCTGAACGACTGTGCTCCGCCGTCCTTGAGCAGGGCGACCCCTGATTCTCCGGGGCCGCCCGGATTGAAGACCAGCGACCCGCTGCGGCGGGTCGTGTCAGTCGCGGTGACCCGTATGAGGGGGAGAGCGAAGGTCTTGCCGTTGCCGGGCGCCGAGTAGTCCATGGGGACTTTCAGCGTGGCGCAATCCTCCTCGCCGCAGGGCTTCCACTGCGGCTTCTGATGGTAGAAAGCGCGCAGGTCGGCGCGGGTGGCGGGATCGTCGGCGGCGGCCTTCTTGGGTGTGTCCTGGGTACAGCCGCTCAGCGAACCGGCGGCGAGGGTCGCCGCCACGGCCAGGACGACGGCACGGCGGTGCCGCTTGTCATGAGTGAACAAGAGTGACTGCTCCGGAGTCCGAGTTGAGCATCGCTGCGACGTGTCAGCGGCGAGGACACGGTACGAAGCGGAATCCCATCCTCACATCGTTCCGAGGTAGAGGCCGCTTCTCCTCTTCTCGTCCGGAGGGATGACAACCAATGCCACCGCCGAACCCTCCGGGAGCGCCGCCGGGGCCTTCAGGCTGCTGGCTTCGGGTGCGCGGCGGGCGGCGAGCTGGGCGGCGCTGCGGGCCACGATCCGCTCGCGTTCAGCGTCGTCGAGGGTGTCGTCGTGGAGCGCGGCCAGAATTTTCCGCCACAGCGTCACCGCCCGCTCCCGTGTTCGGTGTTGGTGTGCTCGTGCCACGGCCCGGTACTGACGGCGGCCGGGGCGATGCCGAGCTCATGGCTGGCGGCGACCAGCTGGTGCCGCCAGGTGTCGGGGAAGTGGAAGGCGACATGGAACCGCTCGATGCCGAGCAGCCGGTAGTGGGCGGTCCAGGCGGCCAGCAGGGCGGCTGACCGGGCCGACCCGGTCAGTACGTATGGCTGGGCGATCAAGCTGCCTGTATGCCTGCGGGTCAAAGCGGAGGCGGGCGAATCATCCCTGGCCGCAGACGCGTCACCCGGTCGCCGGGCACCCGAGGACCGGTTCAGGGTCGTTGTCTGGGGGTGATTCCACCGAAGATCGATCTCTCCCCGCTTGCGCGCCGTTCGCGTCGCGCCGGCTCTTCAGCACGTCTGCCGCAACCACCGGCGGAGCAGCCAGGGCGCGGCGGCCAGGAACCTGGGACCGGGGAGAGGGAGCTGGACCTTTTCGCTGACCTGCTGGAGGAATTCATGCAGGGCCTGGAGCGTATTCAAAGCGACTTCCACCGCCGCTTGCACGCCTGCGCCGCTCATCGGCCGGAACGGATGCCGCATGCCTGACGGGCCGGAGTCGTTCAATGCCTATCCCGTCGTGAATGACAACCCGCTGTTGGACGGACACGGTGTGGCGGGGACACTCAACGACGCACTGTATGCGCAGGATGCTTTCTGCGAGCAGGCACTGCATCCTGACGGTGGTGATGCGACGCTGGACTGGGACGTGGAGCTGGCCCACCTGCTGCACGCCTCCACAGTGAACGCCGCGCCGGTCTCCCCCGCCATCCCGCGCCCGCGCTCACACAACCGACGCAAGCCCCGGCGGGCCACCGCTGTGAAGGCATGGCCATGGCTGCGGATGATCAGCCTGAGCCTGGCCACGCTGACCGCCTTCGTCGTCACCACAGTCAGTGTGCTCGGCGCGGTCGTCGCCTACCACCCGCTGAAGTACCTCGCCGCCCCATCCGTACCGGCCGGTCTGGAACAGGGCTGGCCGCTGCTGGTCTTCGGGCCCTGGCTAGTCGCCTGCCTCACGGTCCTGCGCGCCGCCGTGCACCGGCGCCGTACTCTGCACGGCTGGATGGTCGTGGTGTTCTTCACCGCAGTGGCCGTTTGCCTGTGCGTCAGCCACGCCCCCAAGACCCCGTCCGGCATCGCCGTCGCCGCCCTGCCCCCGATCGCTGCCCTGGCCTGCTTCCACCAGTTCACCGGCCAGATCGCGCTCACACGCCCGCGCCACGCGCTGCTCCCCCGCCCACGCGCATAAGTGACCAGCCGGTGGCCTCCCCGCCGGATGGACGCGGACAACCACCGGCCGGTCCGTGCGCAGACCTGCTTCTACATGGGGTCGATGTTTTCGCTCCCCCTGCTGCCCTGCTGCTTGCTCTGTTCCATGAGCCGGCGGGCCTCTTCCTTCAGCCGCTGACGCTTTTCCGGGTCGGCGGCACGCTCGGCAGCCTCTTCTATCTCCTGCACCTTGGCGCGCAACTGCTGGGCACGACCACCTGACTCATCCGCAACGCTCATGATCACTCACTCCGTCGTGTCGGCCGACCGGAAAGGCCGGGCCGCACCAGCCAAACAGCGCGACCACGCCCGCGCATCTCGACAACGCCATGTGGGCCGCTGCCTGGGGGCTGGTTCACGGCCTTGGGACTGGTAGGCGGCGCGCATGTTGAGGTGTCGCGCATTCGTCGCCGACGCGACCGGAAGATCACCCTGTGTGCTTGCCGCTGTATCAGGTCCTCTGCGAGCGCCTGTTCATCGCTCCGGATCCGAGATGGCGTTGGGCCATAGAAAGCGTTGGGGAATGGCGCAGGGTGGGGAGCTGATCGGCCGGGCTGAAGGATGGACCGGTGGCGGCGCTGGTGTAAAGAGCAGCGATGAGAGCCATCACCCACGCTGGTTGTCGTCCGGGTCCAGGGGGCGATCTGGCCTGCTGCGGCCGCACGGCAGTTCACGGCCTTCGGCGAGCCACTGCCGCTCGACGGCGTCGTAGATCGGCGCATCGGACACCTGCCGGGAGTCTCCCGCCGGGCGGGCGACTCCGGCCGACTCTGGAGGCGAAACGGTTTTCTGCTCCACGCCAGCGTCCAACGAATCCCGACGGCCACCGTGACGGCTTGTGACCGTTCTGTCATGGACGCCGTGGCGGCCGGGTCTGAAGACATGGCCATTCGCTGTGGCGCCGTGATCTATTGTCCTGCGGGAGGCAACCGACCGCGTTATGCGATCACCTTGGATGAACAACGGTCACTCTAACGGAGCCGCAGCACCAACTGGCTCCTCCTCCCCCACCGTCGGGCTTTGGCGCGGATGGGCCTGGGAAATGACCGGTAGCGATTGCCCGCGTTGGCAGGGCGGCGCGTGCACACGTTCCCGCGCCTCACGATGGAATGCGCTCAGATGGCTCCGGCTCCCCGCCTGACGACAGAGGCCGTTGCCTCCCTGACTGGCAGCTACCGCCAGACGTCTCTAGGCAGCAGAGCAGGGTGATTCGCGGTTCGGGCGAGGTTCAGCGTCGAACGCGGGCGATCAGCAGGGCGACGTCGTCGTGGTCGCCGGGATGGCGCAGTGCGGCCAGTAGGTGGTCGCAGGTGTATTCGAGGCTGCGGTGCGGGCCGTCGAGGAGCGTGCGGAGAACCTCCAGGCGGTTGTCGATGTCCTCGTCGCGGGTCTCGACCAGGCCGTCGGTGTACAGGAGCAGCTGGTCGCCCGGGTCCAGGTCGACGGCGGTGGTGCGGAAGGGGACGCCGCCGACACCGAGCGGGGCGCCGGTGGGCAGGTCGAGGAGTTCGGGTGGGTGTCCAGGCCTCATGCGGACGGGCGGCAGGTGTCCGGCGGTGGAGATATGGCACTGCGCGGCGTGGGGGTCGTGGAGGGCGTAGGTGCAGGTGGCTATGTAGGGGTCGAGGCCTGCGGTGATCCTGTCCAGGTTGCGCAGCACCTCCGCAGGCGCCAGGTCCAGCCCGGCAAGGGTCTGGGTGGCGGTGCGCAGCCGTCCCATGGTGGTGGCGGCGTGGATGCCGCTGCCCATGACGTCACCGACGACGAGCGCGGTCCGGTCGCCGGTCAGGGGGAGTATGTCGTACCAGTCGCCTCCTACCTCGATGGCGGCGCTGGCGGGCTGGTAGCGGGAGGCGACCTCGAGGCCGAACAGGTGCGGCGGCGGTCTGGGCAGAAGACTGCGCTGGAGGGTGAGTGCGGTGTCGCGCTGCTGCTGGTACCAGCGGGCGTTGTCGATGCATACGGCGGCGCGGGCGGCCAGCTCGCCGGCCAGGGTGGCGTCGTCGTCGGTGAACGGCAGCGGGTTGCGGGCGCGTACGAGGTCGAGGGCGCCCAGGACTTCACCGCGCGCGATCAGCGGGACAGCCAGGTAGGAGTGGACGCCTGCCCGGGCCAGCAGGGCCGCGGCCCTGGGGTCGCGGGCGATGAGAGACAGATCCGCCTCCTCCACGTGCGGCACCATGACGGGCCGGCTCGTGTTCACGCACCGAGCGACCAGCCGATCGGCGTCGTAACGGGCTACCTCGCCGGGAGGATCAGCGGCCGCGGCCGCGTCAGTGGGGTAGGCGGCGGCGACCGCCAGTGCCCTGAACACCGCCGGCCCGTGGGCAGGGGCGGGGGTGCGCTGGCCAGCCAGGGCAGAGTCGAGGACGTCCACGGCAGCCATGTCGGCCAGCTCCGGCACGGCGACATCGGCCAGCTCGCGAGCGGTCTGCTCCAGGTCCAGGGTGGTGCCGATCCGCACCGAGGCGTCGGCAACCACCGATAGCCGGTGCCGGGCCCGGTCCGCGTCCGTGGCCGCACGGTGCCGGTCGGTGATATCCACGACCGAAGTGGCCACTCCCAGCACCATTCCCCCAGGGTCTTCCAGCCGGTAGAAGGACACCGACCAGGCGTGCTCGGTATCGGGGTCGGCGCGGGTGCGACCGAGGGTGTACTGGTCCAGCAGCGGGGTGCCGGAGGCCAGGACCTGGCGCATCACGGACTCGACACGGTTGGTGTCCAGGAACGGCAGTACGTCCCCCACACGCCGGCCGAGATGCTCAGCTGCGGGCAGGCCGTTGATCCGCTCGAGCGCCGGGTTGACCATCACATACCGCAGACCGGTATCCATGACGGCCAGCCCGATCGGGGACTGGTCCACCATCCGCACCGACAGCGCCAGATCCCGCTCCACGCGCCGCAAAAGCGCCTGATCAGTGGCCAGCCCCAGAGCGTAGATATCGCCGAGGTCGTCCTCCAGCCGCATGTTGCGGAACTCCAGCAGCCGTGCCCGGCCGTCCTTGTGGCGCACTGGGAAAGTGCCCGCCCAGCTTCCCTCGCCGCCCATCACCTCGGCGAACAACCGAAGCACAAGATCAACGTGCTCCTCCGCCACCAGAAGCTGCGCGGCGTAGCGGCCCAGCGCCTCCCCCGCGCTGTAACCGATCAGCGCCTCGGCCTGGGGACTCCAGAACACGATCCGCCCCTCCGCATCCAGGACAATCGCCGCCACACCCAGCACGTCCAGCAACCCGCCCCGCGGCGACCCACTCAGCTCAGCACGCCCCGCATCACCCAGATCGGCCTGAAACCCGTCCCTATCCACGGCCAGCCGCCTTTCGCCCGCCGGTACGGTGACGATCAGCAATCCTTGAACCATGCGACACCGCGACAACCATCGTCTCCCCCAGCCATGGCTCCCGCAGCCCCTGTATAAGCGGGCGTGCCCCAGGCCCGACCAATGCCGTTGGCGCCGAGGTCCCGTCCTGGCAGGTCCCTATTGGGCTCCCGCAGCGGGTGCACACCGGCCGCTGCTGCTCCCGCTCCGCGGCGTCACATTCCACCCGGCCTCGGCGGGCCTGCTCGTGCTGGGCGGCGTACAGCCAGTCGCCCTCCGGTTGTCGAGCGCCTGCTTCAGCGTCTGCCACTCATCTCGCCCGAGCCGCCACCACACCGCACTGCCCGCGAAGCCAGTTTCACCTCGGGGCAAGGCAAGACGGACGACGTCGGCCGCATCCTGTCACGGCCGGGGGGCGCTGGCCGACGCCCTCACCGCCCGAAACGGCGGCCGCCCGGCCCTCCGTAGCGAGGTGACACCTCGGCGCGTTGTGCCCAAAATGGCGCAAACAAGACCTAGCGTACTGGTTCGTCCGGTTCCACCCATCACTGATCACGTCGACTCTGACGGAAGTGGAGATGTTGTGCGCAAGCTTCGCAATGCCGCCCTGGTAGCTGCCATGCTCGGAAGTTTCAGCATGCTCGGGGCCGGTGTCGCCACGGCCGCCGACTCCTACGGCGACCGGGACGGCAGGGGCAAGGGCAAGGACGGCAACGTGGTCGTGTGCGAGCAGCGGTCCCGTGTCAGCGAGGACACGCGCCAGCTCGGCCTCATCAACCTCGTGACCGGGCCCATCACCCTCCTTGGCAGCGGCCCGGCGACCGCGGTCTCGGTCCAGCAGATCTGCAGTGGCGAGGACACCTTGGCCAGGAATGGTGCCGTCGCCGAGACGGGACCGGGACTTGACCTCGGCCTCGACCTTCTCTAACGACGCGGGACGCCTACCGGCGCTCGCCGGCGAGCGAAAAACGGGCGACGCCCATTGAGCTCGGCCGACTTGGGCAGCAGCGTGAACAACTGCTGTACGCCCGTCCTGCGGGCCATGGTGTCTGGTCCGTCGACTGCTGAAACCGCAGGAGGGCGCTTTCCAAGCCCGCCGCGAAAGGCGGTCGGTTAATGGGCCGCGAGCCGTTCACGCAAGTTGCTCGGCTGGGAATGCCCAGCCGAGCAACTTGCGTGAACGGCTCTTGTCTTCGGCCGCGGCAGCGTCCATGTGCTCCCGGGCGAGAGCGGCATGTCGGTGATACCGGCTGCCGCGGCAGACCGCCGCCGCCGTAGGTCCAGGCCGCGAACGCGCTCGGGCTTGACCACCACCGCTGCTGGCGCCGGCGTGGACGAAGGCCCGGGCCCTGGGACCTTCCGTTCTAGTGGTCGTCGCAACACCCCAGTTTTGCCGCTGCTCGACGGCCAGATGCATCTGGTGGTCAGGCCGCCGCGCGAGGGAGGCCTGTTCCGGTTCGGCGATTCTCCCCCCAGCGGTTCGTTTCACAGGCCCCGCGCACAAACATCTATGTCAACGTGGCTGGGTGTCGTTGGCGGAGACTCACGGTCGCCGTTGCGGCGGCTGGCGCCGGTGTGCGACCGCCCAGGGGAGGGCGTCCGGTGGATCGTCCGGCGTGTTCGGCGCAGGCTGGCCGGTGCGGCGGCGCACAGTGGGTCGGGGTCCGACCTTTTGATGCCTCGATTTCGCAACGGATGGAGACGCCGGTGACCGTGGTCAGTAACAGCACGACGGGTGAGGAGCTTGCCGAGAGCTTGCTGGAGGGGGTGGTGAACGAGCCGATGCGGGCGGCGACGAAGCTGCTGGGTGCCCACAGCGACGGCTACTGGCTACGGCGCCTGGCCGACGACCAGGAACTGGCGGCCGCGGTCGACCATCCGCTGATCGACCTCTCCGGCCGGTATCCCACAGTCGATTGGGACGGTGTCGGCCGGCTCCTGAAGACGCCGGGTTGGTCGCGCGGGGCCTCGAGGAGTCAGGCGGCCGTTTTGGAGTTCGCCGCTTCCTTGGTGAGCCGGTGCCCGGTGCAGCTCGGGCGTGTGAGCCACGCGGTGGACGACGCGCAGTTCCAGCTCCTGCTTGGGGCGATGGAAGAGGCCTCGTACGGCGACCCCCGCTGACCGGCGCCTGGTTCAGCCAGTGAGTTCCCCCAAAGCCCCAATCCCATCCAGGTGAACCTCAAAATCACCGGCGCGCACGTCCGCATCAGTGATCTGCTCAATGTGGCCGTCCGAGGCCGGGCCAGTCAGAGCCGCCATCGTCCGCAGGAGCGCCGCCTCGCCCTGAGCCGCTGCCCGCGCACGTCCTCACTGCGCCGCTCCTCGCCCATCAGCCGCTGTGGAGTGACGACGGGGTCCTGGAGCTCGATGGCGATGATCTGGTCCACGCCATCGCGACTGCCTGATAATCGGGGTAGGAAGAGCTCACTGTTTGCCTTTCTCCGGCGGCGGGCACCAGGAGCTCTCGCGCAGCCCGCCCCAGCGGCCGCAGAAACCAACCTGGCGGGGCGGCTTCTCCCCGTCGACGTGCTGTACGGAAATCAGTTTGTCGAGGGGGATCTGCCGGTCCACCACTCCGCCGAAGTCGATTCTCCCGCTTTCTCCGTCCAGGGCTCCACTGCCGTGGATACCGCTCAGGGAATGCCACACGGCCGGTGCGGTCAGTGGCAGCGCGGGTGCCGTGTCTTGCAGCTGTCCGATTGCTTTGACGTACAGGTTGACTGCGTCGAACGCCAGGGACGCGTGCCCGTCCAGTGAGGTGTTCGCGAGCTGCTTGCACTCGGCGGGAAACAGTTTCCGCATAGTGCTGTAGAGGTCGCTTTCGCTGTCACAGGATGCCGAGCCCAGCGTGAAGTCGAGGAAGTCGAAAGGGACTTTCGGGAAGGCGCTGCGTCGCACGGGATCCGCGGCGAGCCGTGCGACGTCGTCACCACCTAGGAAAGTTGGCGGGTCGGAGCCGCACGCGGAGTTGACGCCTGACAGTAAAGTCTCGAAGGTCTCGGACCGGCCTGCGAAAAATATGAGTCCTTCGTATCCGCAGCTCTGTTCCCCAACGGTCCGGACGCCGGGGAAGCCTGTGGTGTCAGGCGGCGCGGGGGACGGCTTGTAGCCGTGTTTGGTGGTGGAGAAACCGGCACCGGCAAAGGCGCCGGCTGCGTCGTCCCGGAGGTTCTTGCTGTACTCGTCGGTCGGATCGGCGGAGTAGACGATCTGCACCTGGCGCCGGTCCAGTTGCTTCTTCTTCACCAGAGAGGTCGCGTACGCCGCGGCGACCGCAGCCCCCGGCCGATTCTGCGGTGACACCTGGTAGTACATGGGCGAGTGGTCGTCGAGCGTGTCCGCGGACAGGGTCGTGGCCACCATGGGCAGTCCGACGCGTGTCAGCTCCTTGATGGTTGTGATCGTCGCCTTGCGGCTCTGGTCGAGCCCCGTCACGCCGACGATGGACGGGTCCCGCCGCATCATTTTCTCCACGGTGTCGACCACGTCGGGCCCGAAGCGCATACCGGAGCCGGCGCTTGCCGGATAGATTCGAAGGACCGGATCAGTGGCTCCCCTTCTGTCCAGTTGACGGCGCTGTGCACTCGCAGCGCCCTGCAGAGCCTCGCGTGCGTATGCGAGCGCGTTGGGTGCCTGTCCGGAACTGCTGAGCAGGGCCGACAGATGCACCAGGGTGACTACCGGCCGGCGCTTGAAGTCCCGGTGGGTGTCATCGGCCTCGTCGTTCTGCTCAGCGATCACCGCCAGGGTCTTTTTCAGAGCCTCGTCGGTGGTCCCGAAAGAGTAGCCGTTCGGCGCCACCCCCACACATTCGCCGGTACTCTGCCGCTCCAAGGTCACCGCGTCCGGGTCCGACCGGCTCAGCCCGCAGTGCTGAACCTCCCATCGCTTTTCAGTGGCAGGGTTGAACGTGTAGACAAGCCCTCCACCAAGAAGCGCGGCCGCCAGGACGCACGCCACGACCGTGACCCCGCGTCGCGCCCAGCGCGGGGGCGGCTCCAGCTCGAGTTGCCTGACCAGTCTCAGCCGGTCCTCGTGCTCCTCATAACCAGGATCGCTTGCCGCCAGCGGAGGGGGCACATCGACCGGCAGATACCAGGCGTCGGCCGTGCGGCTCCGCCCCACTTCGTGGAACTTGTGACGCCAGATTCCGTAGAGGTCTCCCGACAGAGCCCGAGGTCTCATGCCCTCGGCCCAAGCGCGATCGCTGCTGCAGATGGCTAGCAGGGGATCGAACGCTCCGGTCTCATTTCGCACATCGATGAGTGACCTGATCAGCCCGATACCACCGTTGTCCTCGCTCACTTCCTGCAGAAATGCCACGCAGTAGGCGGTACGGCGCGCGGCACGCCGTCGCCAGATCCGTCGCCGGTAGGCCGCTCTGAGGTCTTCCAGGAAGGCGTTGATCATTAATTTGCCGATTTGCTCGGGACTTTCCCTCCCCCATCGAGGCTGCGTCAGCCGCACCGCGAAACCCGCGAACGTCCCTGGGTCCCGCGGCGCCATGTAGGGCTGGCGCAGCAGCCACCGGTACTCGGTTCCCAACCCGCGCCACACCCTGAACCAGACCACGGGAAACACATGCAGCCCAAGGATCACGGCCCACCATGGGACTTGTCCCTGCACAGAGACTTCCGTCTCGGGACTGCGCAGGACCCCGAAGAGCCTTCGGCGCGAGAACTCACGGTCACGGAGCCTGCGCAATAGCTCCCGATCGTGCTGGGGGTCGGGTTCCTCGGCCGTGTAGTCGACTCCAGCAGCCAGTTGATGAGTCCGAAGCGCCGGAACCGGACACGGCCGTCTCGCCCGTTGCTCGCGGAGGAATACTCCTGGGCCAGCTTGACGAGGATGCGCCGGTACAGCTCGATGGGCTGCCAGTCGTCCGGCAAGTCCCCCGCTCGGTAGCCACGTCGTTGCGCATGGCAGATGTGTTGATGAACTCATGCGGTATGCGAAAGGGGCGGGCTCTCCCCAGGGAGGTCTCGATGTCTTGGGTCAGATCTCCCTGGTCGGCGCCTATCAGGCACACCACTGGGATCCCGTGCCGTCCAGGGGCTCTCTCGAGTAACTCGCCTTTTTTCGGTCTACGGACAAGCTGGCTCACGATGCTGAAGATCTTGTCGGCGTTCTCAAAGACGGATGCCATGGTCTCCCCGTTAAACGCTGCAAGCCAGTGCGCCGATGCCCCACGAAGATTCATCACGGTACCGCCGGGACTTCGATGGTTCACCCGGTTGGCACGAACAACTCGCCCCCGTTCGTGGGACGTAGCCCCTCGTCTGCACGGTTGGCGACGGACAGGAGCCGGGGATCGACTTTCGGTGAATACGCGCCTTGGCGCGGGCCAGGCCGACAGCGAGCTGAACCACACCCCTGCCGACCCAGGAGGTCATGTATGGGCACGCGGCCAGGCGGAGTTCGGCTCGCTGAAGGGCTTCTACCAGAGTTGTCCCCGTTTCGGACATGCGGAGCATGGTGCAGGAAGGAGTCAGCTATTGACCTCAACGGCCACCGGGATGCACATCGCCAGCGGTACTCCCCCCGTGACGCCGGGCTCTCACGGAACACCGGAATCACTGTGTTGCTGCTCAGCAACAGTTGCTACTCTACACACGTTCGAACACATTTTGTTGAACGTCGTGAACATCGAGTGAGCAGACTCACGCCAGTTGCTGACGGCGCACCGGGGTGCCCACTTCGGACACAAGGAAGGAACCGCGGTCTCAAGGGGTGGGCGTGTACGCGGGGAGAGACGCCTGCAGTTCTTAGGACGAGCCGCAGGAGACGTCTCCAGCCGAAACGCCCCCGCAGTGCTCCTGTCACCCACACGTCTGCCTCTGAGCGTTCCAGGGCAAGAGCCCTGCCGGGTCGAGGAGTTGTCGGGACGGCAACAGCCTGCGCGATCAGCGCTGTCTGCACATGTGTTATCCAACAATTTCGCTTTGGGGGGAGAAAGATGCGTAAGAGATTCGCGGCACCCGATGGAACCCCGATGACGCGCACAACGTGGCACGCTGCTGCCTCAGTTACAGGGACTGCCCTGTGCTGGATGCTCGGCCTCGCTATGGTGGCCAGCAACGTGCAGGTGTTCTTCCGCCCCGCGTGGCTCGCCTCCCTGTGGTACGTGCCGTGGCTGCTGACCGGTGCGCTGGTCGCGGTCTGGGCCCTCTGTAGGGCCTTCGACAAAGCAACGACAGGTGTCCAGGTGCCGCAACCAGCACCGTCACCTACCGACGGAGACACCGGCATGGAAGATGCAGCCTGAGGCACCGGGCCCGGAGGGCAACTCGAACGGTCCCTGCGTGATCCGCCGCGAACCGCGTACCGCCCCTCGATGGGGGTAACGGAAGTCGCAAGCAGACCAACCCTGACTGGGGGCGCGTGATGGTACGGACAGTCCTGCACGACAAGACCACGGAGAAATCAGAGAGAAAGAGCATTCCCGTCACGCCACCGCTCTCCAGATGGGGGCGTGCGGTGGCTATGCTGCTCGCTTTCGCGGGGACAGTGGTCTTTGCCGTGCTGCTGGCCCGGCTGACGTTGGAGCCGTCGGTTGCCTCCGAGCCGTTGACCCACAGCAATCTGCGCCCGGGTGATTCCATCCGCGACTATCTCGCGCAACCCGCATTCCGTGACACCGTCAAGCAGCTCGGTGGCAATATCGTTCTCGGCATGCCATTCGGCATGCTGCTGCCGGTGCTCGCACCCCGCGCCCGGGGGCTCATTCGCGTCATAGCGGTCACGGCGTTGGTGATGATGCTGGTCGAGTTGGTCCAGGGCGCCCTCATCACCGGGCGGGCCTTCGACATCGACGACGTCGTACTCAACACGACGGGCGCCTTGCTGGGCTACCTGCTGATCGGACGCCGACTGGGCCGCGCTGTGCACCCCCGGCGCCAGCACTGGTGGCACCGCTTCACCAAGCGACCGACCGCTGCTGGCTAGCGGCGGGCCGTGCATGCGATGCGGCAGGGCGAGCCTTCTCGAGCGCTTGGCAACTGCCGAGCTGTAGGAGCCGCTTCGGCTTCGGCCACACCCAGGGCCTCGAGACACCTCACCCCGCGCAGATCAACGCAGCGCTCTCTCGTCACTCCGCCCGGCCAACGGAAGAGCGACCCCGACAGTCACTCGCCAACGGGCCGGTAGACGGTCAACGCCTCCGTCAGCTTGTCCAGCAACAAGGCCGATGGGGCGGGGACGACTTCGCCGTCAAAGGCCATGTGGGCGTCCTGAGGCAGATCAGAGATCAGTAGCCGTGTGGGGCGTGCCGCTGCGTACAGGCGGGTTTTGGCGAAGCCCCCGACCAGGGCGGTGGCGAGGAGCCGAGTGCGGGCGAAGTGTCCGCCGTGGGCGATGCGCACGTCGAGCAGCCCGTCGGCCAGGTCGTGGCGACGCACCGGGGCCACGCCCATGCTGCGGTAGGCGCCGTTGCCGGCGAACAGCAGCCACATCGAGTGCCGTTTACCGTTCACCGCAGCGCGCAGCGGGCGGGCGGTGCGCAGAATGTGTCCGACGCCCAGCAGCGTGGCGGGCGGGCCACCAATGCGTGGCGACCAGCGTTCCCTCAAGCGCACCAGCTCCGGGTAGACGCCCAGGCTGAAGGTGTTGAGGAAGTACGCAGGCTCCGCACCGCTCGCCAGACTCCCATCCCGCTGACGCAGCGTCTTGACGCGGCCGACATCTGCTCGCACGGCAGTGCCCACAGCCAGCGCGGCGCAGGCATCAGCAATCGTCTCCACGCCCAGGTCTGCGGCAAAGTGGTTGAACGTTCCACCCGGCAGCACCAACAGTGGTACCTCGTACTTCAGTGCAGGCCCCACGGCCGCGTTGATCGTGCCGTCCCCGCCGCACACTCCCAGTACGCCTCCGCGGGCAGCCGCTTCACCGGCCGCATCTGCCAGTACTTGCGGCAGCAGCGCCGCTTCTTGTTCATACAAGATGACTTCGGCCCGGGGAAGCGCCGTCTTCAGTTGCCGTACCGGATCCATGAACTGCGGCTGCGCGCCGGAGGAGGGGTTGACGACCACGATCAGCCCCTGCCCGTCGGGCAGCGCCGGCGCATCGACGCGCGGCCGGGCGGGCGCCGGCATCTGAGAGCGCGAGGGCACCAGACCCCGCACCGCGAAGGCCGCCCCCACACCGAGCGCGGCGCCGACCAGGACGTCACGGGGATAGTGCACGCCGGTGTAGATGCGGGAGAAGGCGACGGATGCCGCCACCGGCAGGAGCGCCGCGGCCACGCCCGGTGATTCCAGCGCCACACCGGCGGTGAAGGCCGCTGCCGAGGCGGCGTGCCCGGAAGGAAAGGACGCGGTGATCGCCTGGCGGGGCAGATGCCGTATCACCGGCACCGTGCCCAGCACCGGGCGCTCGCGCCGGACCGCTCTCTTGCCCAGCGTGTTGACGGCGACCGACGCCAGCGCCAGCGACGCCGCCCCGCGTACCGCCGCACGCCGGCTGCGTACGCCGCCAAGGACCCACATGCCGGCGGCGATGCCGAACCACAGCAGCCCGTGGTTGGCGCTGGTACTCAGCCGTGACAGTACGGGTTCCGCGCCCGGCCAGGAGCCTTTGGCTACCCGCTCGAACACCGACCGGTCGACCACGCTCATCGCACACCGCCCCCGCTCTTCGGCAAAGCGCCCATCAAGTCCCCCGTAGGTGCAGCATGTCGTGATGTCCAGGCGGCGTCGCGGGCGAGGTCAGACGGTGAGACGGCCGATGTCCTGGGGGTCCAGGCCGGTCAACTGGACGATGCGCGGCGCGGGAACCCCCGCGGTCAGGGCCCGGTGCACGAGAGCTTCCCAGTTCTGGGTCGTGTCCCGGAATTCCAAGAGTTCGCTCTCCATGTCCGTGACCGACTGAGGAGCGCACTCCTGCTGGACCCGCAGCGCCTCCTCCTCGCCCAACGGCACGGGCAGGCGCTCCGCGTCCTCGGGGATGAACGCCTCCGCCTCGGCGGGAAGGATCCGGACCTGCTCCGAGGAGGCCGACACGCCGTGGGCCTGCAGCCAGCCGTGCACGGCGGGTGTTTCCGCGCACTCCAGAACCCCGACGGCAGCCAGCGCTGCCCCCAGCCGAGGATGCCGGTCAGGAAGAAGGAACAGGTAAGCGTCAGTAGCCATCGCGTGGGATCGCCTTCTCAATCGGACATCAGCGGCGCCTTGATGCTAGCGCTCCCACGCCACACCGAATCCCACTCTCATCCAGCCCGGCTACACCCGTCAGCAGAGAAGGACGCTGAGGACCGCAGCCTGACGATCTCCCACTCGGCTCCGGGGGGAATGGCCCGGGAGCGGACGATCACACAGCCGAGGCCAGGCAGACGTTTCCGACCGCGCAGCAACAGGACCCAAACAGGGGCACCCCACTACACCCAGGAAAAACCCCTCGAAGGACCGGTCACTGCGACAGACGACCGAAGGTCATCGACGACGCCATGCCGACCTTCGCCATCGCGTTGAAGAACAAGGGGCCTTCCCACCCCAGAGATCGCGAAGCAGCTGCTCATCGAGGGACGCTCGCCGAGGCCGAGACATCACAGCAAACCACGGCCTGGCGCTCCGGCCCAGGTCCGTCCGGATCCCCGGCCCAAGGACACCCCCGAGGAGATCGACCTCCGCGAACGCCTCCAGTCCCAGCCCTCCCGAGCACGGAGATCCGCAGCTAGACCCCGTGATCGTTCTCAGCAAAGTACAAGGGAACTCAAGGGATGTCGCACAGTCCTTGGGAACTGCCGGTGATCGCAACCTCGGCAAATTGTGGCGGCAGTCGGGCAAACCTTAAGCAGGCACTTGGCTAAAACGGCCACCGGACAGGTCCGGTGGCAGCGGGCATCTCCGGGGCAAATTACAGGGTCACAATCCGTTGTAGCTGCCAACGAACACGGCGGCATGGCGCGTGATCGACAACCTTTGCTCCATGGCAACGTTTTGGCTTGAGTACTGACTTGGAGCCGGAGGTACAGCGCCCGTGGCGGCGAACGGAAACCCCACCATCAGGAGACGCCGAGTCGGAGCGGAGCTGCGCCGGCTCCGACTGGCCAGCGGCCTGACGGGTGGGCAGGTGGCGGCACACCTATTGATCTCCCAGCCCAAGATCAGTCACATCGAGACTGGGCGCCGTGCCATCAGCCCCCGCGATGTGCGCGACCTCTGCGCTCTCTACAACGTCACAGATCAACAGGTCGTCGACTCACTCATGGAGATGGCCAGCGAGTCGAACCGGCAGGGCTGGTGGAACGCCTATGGGGATCTTCCGTACAGCGCCTACGTCGGCCTGGAGACGGAGGCCACCGCGATTCACTCCTACGACCCCCTGGTGGTCCCCGGCTTGCTGCAGACAGCCGCCTATGCCCGCGCGATCATCAAGGAAACGATTCCCCGTCTCACTGCCAAGCAGGCCGCCGCGCGCCTTGAGGTGCGGATGCGCCGCCAGCACCGGATCAACCACCCGGCCCGGCCCGGGCGCCTGTGGTTCGTGCTGGACGAATCAGCGTTGCACAGGATCGTCGGCAGCCCCGACATCATGCGCGAACAACTGGAGCACCTGAGCCACCTCGCTGCCCAGCCCCACATCACCGTGCAAGTACTCCCCTACAGCGTGGGAGCCCACCCCGGTTTGACGGGCCAGTTCTCCATCCTCCAGTTCGCCGACGCCCCGGAAGCAGGCGTGGTGTACCTGGAGAGGTACACCAGTGACCTGTACCTGGAGAAGCCAACCGACGTGCAGCTCTACAGCATGATGTACGCCCACCTGCAGGCCCAGGCGCTGAGCCCGAGCACCACCCGGCAGTTCATCACCGATACGGATCCATGCATGGGCCCCGGGTGACGAGCAGACGTAGTCGCGGATGCAACGCCCGCCGTCGCCAGTGCTCCGCCGCGGCCTGCTGCCCCCTACGACATTCATTTCCACGCGGTCGCCCACCTCTGAGCATAAGGGCGCGCTGCTCCTGGATCCGCCGCCGCTCCGGCATGAGCTCACCGGCGCTAGCACGGCATCAGGTTACGTCCGCCCCGTCGTCATCCCGTACCTCCTGAGGCACTGCCGATCAAGGTTGGCCGCGTGATCTCCTCAGCGGTGAGCACCAGCGCGAAGCCCGACGCCGTACGGCCAGTTCTGGTTCCTGGCGGGGCTAGTCGTGTGGCTGTCGCGTCGGCGCTGACCGCGAAGGCCCCTGGCAAACGGGTAGTTTCCCCACCCCGGGCCCCAATGATGACCACGTCCCGGGGCTAAGGCGACCGATCCCGGGCACGCGCGCCCCAGAACAAGCGCACGCCGCACGTCGTGAAGGAGGCCCACCGTGGGAATCGCATGGGACGACTACCTGGCCCAGGTCCAGGACCGTGGCCGGTACACCACCGCACGGGAAGCTGAACGGGCCACCCGCGCGGTCATGACCGCCCTGGGCGCCCACCTGGTGGGTGCTGAACGCAAGGAACTGGCCGACCAACTCCCCGCCCCGTGCCAGCCATTGCTCCTTGACCCGCGGCCGGCCACCACACCGCTCAGCCCACCAGACTTCGTCGAAGCCGTCGCCCTGCTCATCGAAGGCGCCACACCCCAGACCGCCCGCTGGGACGCCAGCGCGGTCCTCAGCACCCTGGCCGACCTCACCGACCAGGACCTGCTGCGCCGCATCCTCATCCAACTCCCACCCGGCTACGCGCCACTGTTCGGCCGCACCGAACTCGCCTGACAGCCGACGCTGTGCACACGGCCGGTGCGCGACATCCACGCTCGAACCGGACTGTGCGATCCGCAGCGGGCGAGGCCTGTTGGGCCGTAGAGGACGGAAAGGGAGCCGCCTTGACGGCCTGCGCATCGGAGAACTGTCGGTCGTTTACGACGCACGCACCACCGGGCCCACTGGTCGGCCATGGATGGGGCCCCGAGCCCAAAGCGCGGTTATTCGGGGCCCCGGAGCGTGCAATCCCCAACCCGTGGGTTTGCACGTTCACCCAACTCAACGGTGCTGGTGAACTTCGGGGCACGGGCATGGCGGAGTGAAGCGTGGCCACACGCTGGCAGGGCGGCCAGCTCCAGGTGCCTGTCAGCGTTATGCGCTCCCTGTCATGCGGCGCGCGAAAGAACCCCTTTCCCACGAACGGTGGCAGAGTGGGATGTGAGCCAGCGGCTGCCCCCGACGCTGGAATGCGGACCCGCTTCCATGGTCCGCACCCCCGCCCCGGCGAAGGCCGGCCAGGGCTCCGCTTAGGGGCCAGCCGTCGCACGGGCGGCCTGCGCCTGACGGAAGTCCAGGTACGCCAATGCCATGACGAGCACCGGGACAATCGTGCACATCAGCACCAGGCGAAGGCGGCCCTCCGTCAAGGTGGCAACCACAATGACCACCACCGCGGCACCGACGACCCCGAAAAACTGCCGGTAGGAGCGGAACCCACCCGTAAGCAACGCCGCGTTCGCCTCATCGGGCTCCTCATCTGCGAACGCGGCACGCACCGGATCGTTCACTCCGTCACGGCGCGCCTGACGCCAGGCCAGGAACCAGCGGGAGAGCAAGTACAGGGCAGTCACACCGAGGAAGAACCACCACCCAGTGGCGGAGTCGGGCAAGCCGCGAGCCAAAGTCATGGACAGCCTCTACCCCTGCATTCGAAAGGAGCACATGATTCCGGATAGCCGCGGCAGCCCGGCATACCTGCAGCTCATGAGGGTGTGCACCGGTGGACGTGTGAAGGGGCTGCCTGATCAGCCAGGTCTAACCCAAATGCGACTGAGGGACACGCTGACAGGCGTGCCTCCCCTACGGGGACGGTGCGGGAGCGGTTGTAGCCGACTCGCGCACCTGAGTATCAGGGGTAGCGGCGGGCGAGGTGGGGCATTCCTCGTCGAGCCTTCCGGGCACGAGGCGCCCGGCGATCTCCCAGCGTTGGGAGAGCTCAGTGTAGATCGGCCCCAGGTCTGGGAGGGGAACCGTTTCACCACCGCGTCCCCTACGGCTGGCGGGCGGGTGCTCCAGCCTCCATCGGCGCCTTGAATGCGGGGATCAGTGCCTGGGTCAGGGTTGTTGCTTCTTGATATTTCCTACAAAAAGGTAGGTCGCAAGTGAGATGCAGGCGACCATGCCGAGTACGACCCACCCTCCACTGTTCCCTGAAGCAATGAGGAAAATTGAGAACACGATGCCAGCAACGGTGAAAAGACCCGCGAAAAACATGTGCCGCTTCACTGAAGCGCGTTGCTCTATGGACCAGCCGATTCGGGGCATGAAGTCGTTCCTTTGTTTGAGGGAAAGCCGGTGGGGCCGGGCGTAAGTTGAAAATGCACCCGGCCCCACTCTAGTTGTCAGCCTCCGACCGCGTTAGATGCTATTTGGCTCGCACTCCACGAGATGGCGTAGCATCCGGCCGTCGCTCCCAGTGATGTGCCGAGCGTTGCGGGGGCCGCTGCGGCTACCGCTGCTCCACAGCCGATGCCTGCAAGGCCACCCACTACAACACCGGCGACGTCTCCCCACAGTGCCTGGGTGTCACCTTCGGCCAGGTGTGCGACACCAGTTATGGCATCGCCGACCGGGCCGAGCGCATCGCCGATGCCACTGAGAGCGTCCAGTCCCTCGGGGTCGATGCGGTTGACGGGGTCGCCCTCGGCGTAGAGGTAGGGGTTCTTCTCCTGGCCACTGGGGTCGGGTGAGTTGAAGCGGCCGATGTTGGGATCGTAGTAGCGGGCCTCGAAGTGGTAGAGCCCGGTCGGGTCCTGGTAGCCGCCAGCGAACTGGTAGGGCTGGGACACGGTTTCGGACGTCGCAGCGCGGGTGACGCCGCGGGGACTGTAGGAGTACGAGCTGACCTTGGTGCCGGCTTCGTCAGCGAGCGCGATGACGGAGCCCAGCGCGTCGGTGAGGTAGTAGTAGCTCTTGCCCCCTGTCGTCATGGAATTCAGCGTGCCCCCGGGTTCCCGGTTGAATCCCATGTCCACACCGGCCGTCGACTTCGCCGACAGGCCGAGCGGCCCGTTGTGGAAGAACGTGTCGCCCAGCTTGATCCGCTCACTTTGGTCCGTCGAGCCGTACTGCCCGGCATACGTCTTGCCGCCTACGGTCAGCGAGGTGAGCTGGGAGTAGTCCGACCACTGCTCGGCCGTACGGGCCTGAGCCGTGGTCGAGGCCCCTGCGGTCTCGTTGCCTGCCCGGTCGTAGGACCAACCGGTGGTCACGCCGTTCTTCGCCGTCAGCTGGGAGGCGTCGTTGTAGGTGAACGTCGAGCCGGAGCCGGGGCAGGTGCCGGTGTCGGCCTGCGAGGTGAGGTTTCCGGCCGGGTCGAAGCAGTACACCCACGTCGTCTTCAGCGTGGTTCCTGCGGTTTCCTTGGCCAGTGTCATACGCCCGGCACTGTCATAGGAGTACGCCTGCTTGAGCCCGGCTGCCGTGTCGGTACGGGTGCGGATTTTCGATCCGTCCTTGTCCGCCGTGGTCGCGTTGGCGTCGTGGTCGTATCCGTAGGTGTACGACAGGTTGGTCAGAGTGCCCTTGGGCGAGGTCGCCTTGATGGCGGTGGGGCGCCCGGCCTTGTCCGGCGTGACTTCCTGCACCGTGCCACCGGGGTAGGTGGTCTTGGTACGGAGGTCGTTGTTGTTGTAGGTGTAGGTGGTGACCTTTGCTGTGGGGTCCTTGAACTCGCTCAGCCGGTTGGCTGCGTCCCAGGTGTAGTCCGTGGTGCCAGCCGGATCCTGGTAGGTGTCGACGTTGCCCGCGGCCGTGTAAGTCAGACGAGTCTGCGACCCGTTCTGCAGGGTGCGCACCGTTTCACGGGACAGCGGGTCGAACTCGTAGTCCGTGGCTCCCGTACCGTCAGAACGCTGCTTGAGGTTCCCGTCGCCGTCGTAGGAGTAGGTGACGGCCGCGTACCCGCTGGTGTCGACCTTGGTGATGCGGTCACGGTTGTCGTAGGTGTAGAGCGTCGTCACTCCGCGGCCGTCCTTGGCCGTCGCCGGCCGGCCGAGACCGTCGTAGGTGTACGTGGTGACACCGAGCGGCGCCGGCGGGGTGACCTTGGTGAGGTTGCCCTGGGCGTCGTAGGTGAACGACGTGACCTTCCCGCGGGCGTCCTTGACCGTGCACCGCTGGCCTTCGAAGCCGCCGCACGTGGGGGCGGCGTTGTTGTACGTAAAGGACTGCGTCCCGCCGCCGGTGCCAGTGACAGCGACCGATGCGGTGTTGCCTGCTGCATCGTATGTGTAGTCGGTCTTCTCGCCGTCGGGGGAGGTCATCGAGCCCGGCAGGTCGGAGCCTGCGACCGTCTGGTAACTGGCCACGGCGCTGGCGCCGGTCGGCAGCTTCGCCGACGTCGGGTTGTTGCGGGCGTCCCACCCGTAGGTCGTCACGTTGCCGGGGGTGGTAGTGCCGACGCCCATCGCGTCGGTCGCCGTCTGCAGGTTGTTGTTGGCGTCGTACGTCCGCGACCGCGAATGGCCCAGGGCGTCGGTGACCTTGGAGACCTTCCCCTTGTCGTCGTGCTCGTACTTCGTCGCGTGCTGCTCGGGGTCGGTCACCGTCGTCGTTCCTGCTGTGGAGGAGGCGGTGGCCGAGTAGGAGTAGGTGTAGGTGGGGCCGGTGTGCGCGCCGTTGAAGGCAGTCGCCCGCAGCATCGAAGTGACGCGGTTCTCAGCGTCGTAGGTGAAGACCGTGACCCGCCCATCCGGGGTGGTGATCTTCGTCAGTCTGCTTGAGGAGTCGTAGCCGAACTCCGTGGCTTTGCCCTCTGTGTCAGTGGTCCTGGCCAGGCCCCCGGACGCGTTCAGGTCGAAGACGGCGGTGCGGCCGGTGTGGTCCTTCGCCTGCCACTGCGACGCGTTGGTCTTGACCAGGTCCACCCAGCGGCCCGAGCGGGTCTCGGTCAGCTTGAATCCCTTGTGCTCGCCGGTCTCGTCGTGCTGGGTAACCGTGATGGAGCCGTTGTTGCGGTCGGTCACCTTGGTGAGAGTGCCGCCGGCGTTGTACGTGTCCTTCGATCCGGACTTACGTGTGGTCAGGGTGTACGTGCCGTCCGCGTTCTTCTTCAGGTCCTTCGAGTAACCCGTCGGCGACTTGAAGGTGCCGTCGGCGTTCTGAGTGAAGCGGACCGCGTCGCCGGTCGCGTCGTACAGGACCACTTCCGAGGTGAAGACCTGCAGGTAGCGCTCGTAGCCCTGCCACCAGCGCTGCGAGACCTTGCCCCAGGGAGCGTCGAAGGAGCTGTAGGTACGCGCCAGTTGGAGCGTCTGGCCGACGCCGGCGACGTCGAAGTCGGTACCGGCCAGCATCAGGTTGCCGTTGGAATAGTTCACCCGGGCGACCAGGGAGTCGGTAATGCGGAAATTCGATATCTGGTGCCAGGGCACCGAACCCTGGCCCTCCGGGACGTACATGGTGACACCGGCGTCGGCCGACAGTGCGCTCGACGACGCGTCACCGGACTTGCTGGTACGGGCTTTTTGTGAGGACGAGGAATGGGCGCGCTCCTTCTGGGCAGCGCGCCACTGCGCCTCGGCCTGCGACGGCGCGGCCTCGCTCTTCGTGGGCGGTGGTTTCGTAGCGCCGGTCTTGACCGGCGGCACCGAGAGCTTGGGGTCGTCCTTGCCCCATACCGAGGACGACTGAGTCGGCCTCTCGACTGGAGCAGCTGCCGCCGGCAGCGCTCCGGCCGTTACCGCCAGTGCGGCAACGGTTGTAGTGAATAGTCGTCTTGCGCGGATCCGTGCACGCCGAGACGACATGCCCATGACAGATTGGCCCACGAACTTCCCCCAGGGAAATTGAAATACTCCGGCGACCCAATGGTCGTGGGAGAACGCGGCTGGCGGCACTTCGCGGGCACAGCTCCCGAACGGACGACTTAACGGGGTCCCCAAGTTTCCACCGAGCAACAGTTGCTACCCTACACACGTTCAGGCAGTTTTGAGAGGTCCGGCGAGCAACTCTTGCTGGGCTTCCCGCGATTTCTTGCAACGTGGAGCCGGGGCACGACATGAAGACTCGGCGGTCAGCGGCCCTGAGGATCATGCGACCGGAAAGCGAGCTGTGGATCAACAGTGGGGCCTGCACCATCCGCGCAGAACGCCTTCATCCCGTGCCACCCGGGCAGATGGCCGCCACGCATCTACTGGCGGCTGCGGATCCCGACGGGCAGTGGCGCAGACGTGGAGCAAATGATCATTTCATGACCTCGGCATGCCCGTGCTCCGGTAGGCGGAGGACGCACGCGCCATCCCAGGTGGCGCACGGTGAGAAGGAATAGACATGACGGCCACCTCTGCCAGAAACGGTGCGACGAGGGGGGGCGCCACCGCGGCACCCGCCTGCGACCCGGCCCGGAGGGGCGATCTGCCTTGGATCGAGGATGCGGGAAACGTCGCCCCGAAGGATGCACGGGCTGTGTCGAAGTTGTTTTTCGACCGGCTGCAGGTCCTCGAAGAAGGCACGCGCGAGTATCAGTACGCGCGTAACACTCTCATCGAGATGAACCTGTCACTGGTGAAGTTCGCGGCGCGCCGGTTCCGCAATCGGGGCAGCGGCGAGATCGAGGACATCGTCCAGGTCGGTACGATCGGGCTGATCAAGGCCATCGACCGCTTCGACCTGTCCCGAGAGGTCGAGTTCGCCACCTTCGCCGTTCCCTACATCGTCGGCGAGATCAAGCGGTTCTTCCGTGACACCAGCTGGGCTGTTCACGTGCCGCGGCGACTGCAGGAACTGCGGGGGGATCTCGCGAGGGCCAAGGAAGACCTTGCTGCCACCCTTGACCGCGCCGCCACCGTCAAGGAGCTCGCTGAGCGGCTCGAACTGGGTGAGGAAGAGGTCATTGAGGGCCTGGTGGCCTCCAACGGATACACCGCCGGCTCGCTCGACATGCCCAACGATCTCGGCGAAGGGGCCCGCACCTTGGCGGACACGCTGGGGGAAACCGACGCCGCGATGGAAATCGTGGAGGATTTGCATGCCCTGGCTCACCTGCTCAACCGCCTTGAGGACCGGGAGCGAAGGATTGTGGAGATGCGCTTCGGCCGCGAGATGACTCAGGCGCAGATCGGCAGCGCACTTGGCATCTCCCAAATGCAAGTCTCCCGGCTGCTCAGCCGCATCCTGACCAACCTCCGGACTGGCATGCTCACCGGCCACTGAGACGGTCAAGATCATCTCTTGTTCTTTCGCAGGCCAGAGCTGCCTGCGAAAGAACAGAGGATGGCCTGGCCCAGGGGCGGTGGCGGGGTCAGCCGCCGACACGGCCTGCGGTACCTAAATGGCTATCACTGTGCGGCCCTCTACCGAGAGGCTCGATCGAGTGAACCTCTGCCGGGTGTGCCGCCTCATTGGACCGGAAGCTCCGGCAGGTTCAAGGTCCTCAGGTACAGGAACACTGCCTGCGGCGATTGCGCCGGTGAGCCGCTTCGGAGTGATGGACCGACTCTCCTGAGCGAGTTTCCGGCTGGGTCGGGGCGCGTGCGGGGGCCTCTATGGTGCGGATCATGAGCATCCCCACCGAGCCGATCGGCAGCCTTCCCCGTCCGCATTCCCTGCTGCAGGCGCTCGTCGAGCACGCCGAAGAACGGCTGACCGATGCGGAGCTGGCGAAAGTCCAGGAGCAGGCCGTCGCCGACACACTGGCCAGGCTGGAGCAGTTGGGCTGCGCGGTCCTGGTCGACGGTGACCAGGCCAAGCCCAGCTCCATCACCTACCCCCTCCAGGGGCTCACGACCCTCGATCCCGATGGCGTCGTCATCCCCTACGTGGACGGCCACACCCGGCAGCTGCCCCGCCTGACCTCAGGTCCCTTCCGCTACCAGGTCCGCGCGGACACCTACCTCCGCGCCGCCCAGAACCACACCGATCGCCCGATCAAGCAGGCCGTGGTCGCGCCCTCCGCTCTGAGCCTGCTGTATCCGAGCGGGCCCATCGACGGCTACTCTCGCGAGGCGTTCCTGCGGGATCTCGCCAACGAGGCCGAGGCCGAGATCCGAGCCTGTCTCACTGCGGGCGCCCACTGTGTGCAGCTGGACTTCACCGAGGGGAGGCTGTCGCTGAAGCTGGACCCGTCCGGCGGTGTCCTCGACGACTTCATCGCCCTCAACAACGAGGTTCTGGACCGGTTCAGCGAGAAGGAGCGGGCCCGTCTCGGCGTGCACACCTGCCCGGGAGCGGACCACGACTCCACCCACAGCCTGGACGTCGACTACGCAGGTCTGCTGCCGAGGCTGTTCCGGCTCAAGGTCGGCAACTTCTACCTTCAGCTGGCCAGTGAGCCGGACCCCGAGCGCGTTCTGAAGGTCGCCGCCGACCAGCTGCCCCCCGGCATCCGCGTGTTCGTCGGCGTCACCGACCCGATCGACACCACGGTCGAGCCCCCCGAAGAGGTGCGCGACCGAGTCCTGCTCGCCGCCCGCTATATCCCCGTCGACCAGCTCGGTACCTGCGACGACGCCGGCTTCGCCCCGTACGCCGACGACGACTCCACCTCGCGCGACCTCGCCTTCGCCAAGATCGAGGCCCGCGTGCGAGGCACCGCGCTCGCTGCCCAAGCCCTCGGCCTGTAACCGGCCCCTGCAGCTGAGTGCTTCACTCGACGTGCCGCCAGGTGAGGCACTCAGTCACATCTGAGTTGCGGCGTGTCGCCGGTAGTGACTGGTGCGTGATCGGGCTTGATGGCGTCGTCTCCACTCCGACCATCTGAGGCGGTGGGCCAGGTTGGACAGCGGCTGGACGACGAGTGCGATGAACAGATGCTGGATCTCTTTGCAGGTCAGCGGGATGAGATCACCGGAGGCCGGGCGGGTGTGTTCGTCGGCGCGGACGACGGCGAGGAAGGCGTGGGCGAGTATGGCGAGGGTGACCCAGTGGCCCCAGGGGGCAGCAGCGGAGTTGGTGCTCGCCCAGGTGGGCCAGCCCCTTCTCGGTCTGGAATGTCTCCTCCACCCGCCACCGTGATCCGGCAACCCTGACCAGGGTGGTGAGCGGGACCCGTGAGGTGAAGTGGCAGCAGCAGTAGGCGAGTTCGCCGGTGGTGCGGTTGCGGCGGATCAGCAGCTGCCGGTGGCCGGGGCCGGGCTCGCCCAGCTCGATGAGGGCCCAGTCGTAGAAGCGGTTACCCTTGGCTCCCGCGCCTGCCGACAGCTTCTGTCAGGCCCCGTTTCGGTACCTTCGCCGCCAGTTGGTCGGCGCGGAACTTGCCCGACTTGGCGGTGACTTCGGCCGAACAGGCCACCGCGAGGACATACCCCAGGCCGCGTTTGGTCTGAACACACGAGGGGCCCTGGTGCTGGATGGCACCAGGGCCCCGGGGTCAACACCATCTACCGGCTACTTCTGTGCCGGTTTCTTGTTTCCGCATCTCCGCCCAGGGGGTTGGGCGCGGTGCGGGGATCGCTGTTGTGTGACCGGGGACCACCTTCCTTTCGGGGGCCTTCGGTACCCGAGCGGACTCTTCCTCGCCCGGGCGATCCTGATGGTGTCTGCCTCCTTTTCCTTGCGATCAATCTGTCGTACTGCTGGAACCGCGGGACTGCTCGCGGCCCCTTTGGGCCGCCGGCCCGGCAGCCAATCTCAGGACCCTGGCGCATCCGGCCCTGAGGTTCCGCTGCCGTGCCACAACTCGCTTGAACCTGCATGCGCGGCAGTTCGTCTCTGCCGCGCCTCACTCCGCTGTCCTGGCTACGAGCAAAACCCTACCCCACCAAACGGCAATGTCTACTACCGTCATGGCAGTTTTCCTCCCGCTGGAGACGCCGGGATTCTGTCGCCCCCGTGTGGAAGCCGATTGAGCGGGCACGCTACCCATTCTGCAAAACGGCACAACCGATCTAGGTGGGGTGTACGTGCATGAACGACACAAAAATCACCAACACGGTTGCCTCGCACCGGACGATGGGCGACAGCACGGCCGACGTCCATCGCGGCCGCGACATCACCCGCGCATTCACCGACAGCCTTAGCCCCGCACCGACCGCGGACGTGGCAGACACACTCGTCCTGGTGGTGTCCGAACTCGTCACCAACGCCCTGCGCCACGGCGGCGGCCGCTACACCCTCGAACTTTCCGCCAGCCCCGACACGGTGAGCGCCGCAGTCAGCGACCCCAGTCCCACTCCCCCACGCGAGGTCACCCCCGACCTCAACGGCGGCAGCGGAGGCTTCGGCTGGCACATGGTCCGCCGCCTGACCGACAGCGTGACCATCACAGCCGGCCCTGGCTCCGGAAAAACGATCACCGCAGTGATGGCCCGGACTCATGACGACTCGACGGAGTAAGCGGGTACTGCAGAGCGGCAACGGGCGCTATTCCGGCATGACAACGCAGTGCATGCGTCGCGGGCACCGGGGCACAAGGTGGCACACGACCTCAGATGCGGGGCCAGTCAGCTCAACCGTCTCGCCCCAGTTGCGACATTCCAGCAAGTATGACGCTTGGGCAGGGATACTTTCGGCACAGCGGGCAGACGACGAGTATTGGATTCGCCCAATGCGTGCCGCGAGAGCGTCAGCCTCCTGCAGGGGTGCACAACTGTTCATGGGAGTGACGGCCGTATGGACCTCGCGGGACCACCAGAGGGCCCACTGCACGCCCAGTCAGTCCAGGTGGCTGAGGCCGCAGAAGATGTAGTGGCCGCATGGACACAGGCATCTCGCGCCGCATCGCCCCGGCTGTCGGCGCTCCAGTGGGAAGCACTGCTGATCACGTGGCGCAAGCCGGGTATCAACCTCACGCGGCTGGCCGATGAAGTCGGTGCCACTCCCCCTGCTGTCAGCAGGCTGTGCGATCGCCTCGAAGCAGCCGGCCTGTTGCGCCGCGAGCCCGGCCGCACGAGTCGGCGCGAGATCGGACTGGTCCTGACTGCGGCGGGGCACGAACTGATCGATGCTCTACTCGCCCGCCGATACGCACGGTTTGGCGAGGTGCTCAGCAGAATGCCGTCGGCCGAACGAGCGGACCTCCTGACCGGACTGCTGGCCTTCTCGAAGGCCGCTCAGCTCGCCGAAACCGACCAGGCGCGGGATTAGCCGGCCCGGTCCGTCAGGGCAGCAGAGTGCTGGTCACGCGGGGGTCGGCCTGCCGTGCCAGTCCATGCACACGACGGCGGCGTCGTGCGAGAGTTCGTGACTGCCGTGGTACTGCACCAATCCGTCGACCACGGCGCGTGCTGTTTCGTGCGTCGACGAGCTGCGCGTGGCAGCAATGGTCTCGCGCAGAGCGTTCTCGCCAAAGAGGCTGCCGTCCCGCGACTGGGCCTGGTGCACGCCGCTGCTGACGATGACCAGGCGGTCTCCCGGTTCCATGGTCAGTGACTGCTCGCGGTATTCCGTTTCTTCGAACATGCCCAGCGGCATCTGGGTCTCGAGTTCGATTCGCTCCACCACCTCCTGCCGGTGGCGGAAAAGCTGTGGAGAGCCGGCGTCCACCACCTGGACCTGCCCCGTAGCCAGATCGAAGCGCAGCAGAAGGGTCGCCGAGTAGAGCGCTCCTGCGTACTCGCCGTAGATGGCCTGGTCAGCGAGGGATGCCTGGTCGGCGAGGGAGATCCCCGCCCTGCGCGCGTTGCGCAGTGCGCTGACGGCGAGATTGGTCAGGAGAGCTGCTTGGATTCCTGTCCCTTTGCCGTCGGACACCGTGATGGTGAGGTGGTCGTCGGTGCTGGTCCAGTCGAAATTGTCCCCGCCGATCGCATAGGCGGGCTCGAGGTGGGCGCCGAGGGTGTACTCGTCCTGGGTGAACCCTCGGCCGGGCAGGAGCTGCCACTGCATTTCCGCCGCAAGGGTCAGACGTCGGCGTCTGCGTCCCTGGAGGTACAGGTCGGTGTCTCGCTCGGCGACGAGCAGTTCGTGTCCGATCGCCGTGGCGAAGGCCGCCAGCTCCAGCACTCCTGGAGTGCCCTTGGCCGGCTCCGGTAGATGCACGGACAGCACGCCCAGCCGGTCTCCGCGCACGGTAATGGGCAGGTGCACCGTGACCATGCCGGGCTCTGCAGCGACCTCCACGACCGCGGCCTGCGTCGAGAAGGCACGGCCGGCCGGGTGCTCGCCATGCACGGGTACCGCTTCCCCCGTTTGCGGCAGAAGGATCACCGGCTGGAGCACGGTCAGGCCGTAGTCGGCGAGGAGCAGGCTCACCCAGCGGGCGTCCAGGTAGGTGGCGAGCAGGGAGCGCGCCGTGGACAACAGACGGGTAGGCGGCGCCGCCCGCAGGGCGCTTTCGGCCGCGCCGAGCCAACCGCTGGACTGGTCAGTCATGATCTCTTCTCTCATCATCCAGCTCAGGCTGCGCGCGGATGGCGAAGGTGTCGGTCACCACAGCGCGTCACCACACGCTCCATCCTGCCTCCGCTGGGCCCGCATGGCCATCATCAGTAGCGGGGAACTCAGCCGCTTGCCGCAGGCACGGCGGGTGATTCCGTCAGCACGGAAACAGTTGCTGGGCGGCAACGATACCGGTTGTCGGAGGACCCGGGCAGGCGGGCTGTACACGCGCGTGATGCTTGGTCACCGCCTCGTGCGAATCCCGCCGACCAAGGCAGGGGCTGGGCCGGTGCGCGGTGCAGGACTGCCATGCCTTCACCGCCGGGACTGGCCGCTCGATCGTCGTCTCTGGATGCGGTCAGGGCGGCCTCGGACGTCGGCGTACACCCATTGGCTGGTGGCGCTTACGTCGCACGCGCCCTCGACGTAGGAGGTGTCGTAGTCGCCGGCCAGCGAGCGTTTCACCAATGACCACTGCTTGGGGCACGGTTTCGGCATTCCCGCCTGAGGACGGCCGGGCGGTCACCCACCGGAGTCTGGTTCGCCATAAGCCGTTGAGCGGGGGACGTGTACTCGCCCTTGCTGATTTCCTCCAAAAGATCCGCACGTGTTCAACAGGTACTGCGATGCGGACTCTGCATCGACGACCCAGGCCTTGTCGTCGGCCCGCTTGTCGAAGTCACCCTTGCCCGGCGCATGCTTTGGCGGCGTGGGCGCCGGTTGGGCCTGAGTGCTCTTCTTTGGTGTCGTTGCACTGAGGTGTTGCCACCCATCCCGCCCCCTCGCCTGATGAGCATCCCGCCGTCAATGCCACCGCGGCCACCCACGCCGTGAAGGCCCCCGCTCCTCGCGCATGCCCCCTCCGCGCCTAATTACAGGCCGTCACCGCCCGGTCGCAGCTGCCCCCCAAGGAGTGAGGGCGGTCGGGGGCGACGTGGCCGGCTGGCCACGCTCGCGGGCAAGCACTCGGGCCTGGACCCAATCATTGTCTTGTGACAATATTGCGCGTGGGGCAACGGTTGAGGGTCTTGATGTAGCCCGTCTCGGCGTAGGGCAGCGGTGAGCCTGAGGTGGGAGCGGGCCGGAAAGCCGCATCAACGGGAACGTGGCAGGTTCTAGGCGATGTCCGCGGAGCGCTCTTGCCCACTTGCCTCGCCGGCAAGGCCGAGGTGTGCGGCGGCCGTTTGGAAGGCTTCCAGGCCTTCGGCGAGTGCAGCCAATTGCGACGGAGACATTTCCTGCAGCACCGTCTCGACCTCACGCGCCCGGAACGCCCGGAACTCGGCAAGGACAGCGCGTCCTTGCCGACTCAGGCGCACCTCGATCTCTCTGCGGCTGGTCGTGCTTGGGTATCGCTCGACGAGCCCGGCCGCTTCCAGACGGTCGCACAGACGGCTGACAGACGACGGCCGCGTCCCGAGTGCCTCGCCCAACGCGCGTAGGTTGGCACCCTTCTGCCCTTCCAGTGTCGTGAGCGCGCGTAGCTGTGAAGGAGAAACAGGACCTGAAGGTGCGGCTTCCTGCCCACGCCCCCAGAGCATTTGAAGGAGCTCCGACACCGCGCACGCAGCGTGAGCCACCTGTTCATGGTCAGCGGAATGCAGAGTGCGGGGCATTGGGCCACTCTCTCACCCGGGAGAGTGGTTTGTCAGCTCCCGCCAATGCGTCCAGCGACCCCGCGCGTGCGTCTCTACCGTTGGGGTGGCTGTCTTGCCTGTCCAGCTTCGGCTCCGGCTGTGCGGCTGCCCCACCTCAATTGGTAATGGAAAGGCCGCTGTACTCGCGCTGACCCTGGAGCCGTTCATGGAGAATGCGGGGCTAGTCCTGCGGTCCGAGATCCGTGGTCGGCAGATCAGCGGATCTTGTTCGCTGGAGTGCTGTCGGTCCTGCGGGGCTGTGAAAGGTGATCAACCGCTATGGGGTTCGCTGCCCGGTTTTCCGGGGAAGCCGGTGTTCGCCACGGGCGCTGTCGGTGCGAAGGTCAACGGGGTCAACGGTTCGGCGATGCGGGCGGGCCGTTGCACGACGGACGCCGCCGCGAGGTCCGGTCCCTCAGGAGCCTACGCCTCGGTGCGCAGCGGAGGAGTCAGCGGGAGGGGGTGTGATCATTGCGGGTCACGGCTCTTGGCTTTCCGGTCTTCGAGAAGATGTGAGGGATGCGTTCAAGAAGGGGTCGCTCAGCGGGTCGTGGTGGATTCGCGACTGCGGTATTCCGCCTCGCCTAAAGAGCTGGGCGGCTGCGGCGACCATGCCTGGTGGGCCGCTCAGGAATGCCTCGTGCTGGCCCCAGGGCCCGAACTCGGCCAGCACTTGCGGCAGGGTGCCTTCCCGGCCCGGGATGCGCTGGTGGGAGACGGTGGCCCGTACGGAGAGCCAGTGGTGTCGCGCGGCCATCCTCAGCATGTCGTCCAAGCCGTAGAGCTCTTCTGCGGTGCGGGCTCCCACGAAGAGGTCGACGTAGCGGCGGCGCATGTGGCTGAAGGCTGCTTCCTCCAGGAGCGCTCGGATCGGTGCGAGACCGGTGCCTCCGGCAACACACACCAGGTCGCGGTCACCGGCTGCGGTCAGCGTCATGTCGCCCTCTGGCGGTCCGAGGGTCACAAGGTCGCCGACGGCCGCGCGGTGCACCAGGGCGTTGCTGACGAGTCCGTTGGGTACGGCGCGGATGTGGAAGGTGAGCGTGGAGTCGGCTCGCGGTGCGTGCGCGGGTGAGTAGTGGCGCCAGGCTTTCGCCTGCCACGGCGTCTTCACACTGACGTACTGGCCCGCCGCATAGGGGTAAGGGGCATCTGGCCGGACGGTGAGCTCGGCGATGCCGTGGCCGCGGTGTTCGTGGCGAATGATCTGGGCCTGCCATGTGGCGGGGCGAAGGCGGGCGTCGTCGGCGGCGGCCAGGATCATGACGCGGGCTGCTGCGTCGTAGGCACGTGTCCAGGCGGCTTCGATCTCTGCAGTCCATGCGGGGCCGGCATAACGGGCAAGGGACGCCAAGAGGCAGGCGCCGACCGCAGGGTAGTGAGCTTCAAGGGCGCCGAACTTCCGGTGGTCTCGCCCTAGAAAGGTGCAGAACCGCACGAGGGCCTCCGGGTCGTCGACGAGGTCCACAATGCGCAGCAGCCCGCGCAGCAGCCGGTCCCTCTGTCCATCCATATTGTCCGGGAAGAGGGCTCTGACCTGTGGATAGCGTGAGAACAGGATCGTGTAGAAGTAGACCGTCAGGTCAGCTGCGTGTGGTTCTACCGCCGCCAGGCCGGCGCGCACGAGGGAGATCTCGTGCGCGGTCATGGGCCGGGGCGCCATCCCGGGAGCGGGCGCAGCCGCAGGGGTCGGCAAGTCGGTGCCTTGTGAGCTCACGGCGGTGGGCTCAGCGCGACGCGTACCGAAGCGTCGGGGCCGCCGTGGTGGGATCCAGTGTGAAGGCAAGAAAGTGGTCGCAATCGCAGCGGGCCCGCGGTCAACTGTGACCGAGGGCCAGGGGTATTGAGCTGGGCTGGCTCGCAGTGGTGCAAGCGGGCCGGCGCCTGAGACTGGGTGACAGTGGAAGCCGCCCCCGGGTCTGTCTTTCGCGTCCATCAGGTGGGGCCGCGGTCCCGGTTGTCGAAGCCGGGTGCATTACGGACCGCTCCTGGTGATGCGGATGGCCAGAGCGAGGGTGTCGTCAGAGTGAAGGACCACGGAGCGCATGTCGGCCGCGAGGGAGCTGGGGATTTCAGCCAGAGGCATTGCCGCGTGCCGGCGCGCCGCCTCGATGAGGCGCTTTTCGCCTTCGATGGGGTCTTTGCGGCTTTCGGTGAGACCGTCGGTGTAGAGGATGAGGAGGTCGCCTGGGCCGATGTCGGCGTGCAGGACCTGCTCGCTGCCCGGCAGGGGGAAGCCGATGCCTCTGCCTTTCACCTCGAGGTAGCGGGCCTGTCCGTCGGCCCGGAGCACGAGCGCGGGAGGGTGGCCTCCGCTGGCCAGCTGCAGCTGGCCGGTCGCCGGATCCAGGCGGGCCAGGAGCGCTGTTGCCATGAGGTCGGGGGCCAGGGGCATGAGGATCTCGTGGGTTCGGGCCAGGATTGACTGCAGCGGATGGCCCTCGAGAGCCAGGGTGCGCACGGTGTGCGTCACGTTGAGGGCGCTGCGGGTGCTGCCCAGTCCGTGGCCGAGTGCGTCGACGACGGTGATGTGCAAAGTGCCGTCGGGCAGCGTGAACCAGTCGTAGAGGTCGCCGCCGGTGGGTGCGTTGGGGTCGGCGGGTTCGTAGTGGACCGCGAGCTCGAGCCCTTCGACGTTCAGCGGCGGTGGGCGCAGCGCGTCTTCGAGCTCCTGCAAGATCAGGCTGTGCGCGCGGCGCAGTTGTTCGTCGCGTTCTTCCAGTTGCACGTAAAGCGCGAGGACGCCGGCGTTGGTCTCGGCGAGCTCGTGCTTGAGACGACGCTGCTCGGCGCCGAGCGCGTCGGTTTGTTCGAAGGCCGCGCGCAGTTCTTCGTCGACGGCCTGGGTCTCCGTCCATGGTGTCCGGTCCGGCCACGGATCACGTCGGCTTTGGATGTCGTCCGGAAGGCTGCTGGTCACCGGCTGACTTGGTGGTAGCGGGATCGTGAATCTCCAGGTCACGGAGTCGGGGGACGGCTCTGTGGCGGGCAGCGGCAGGCCTGACGCGCTGAGGGGGCCAGGCGTCTGCGGGCACCGCAGCGTGACAGCCAGGACGTAGGAGTCCGCATCAGCCCCCGCTTCTTGGGCCGTGTGCAGGGTGACGGGGCGGCCGGCCCGCACTTCATCTTCGGCCAGGTCGGCGGCGGACAGCACAAGGCGGGCTCTGACGTCCGCCGGCAGCCGGTATGCGCGTGCGAGGCGGCGCACGGCCCGGCGCAGCGGCGGCATGGAGTGAAAGGGGTGGCCTGTCATCGGGATTCCTGGTGTGCCCTGACGGCCAGCACGGTGGCGTCGTCTCGGCTGGAACGGTGGCCGTGGGCGAGGGCCGCGGCCAGCAGAGGTGGTGGCAGGCGCAGCATGGAGTGTGAAGGGGCGTGCGCCCATTGGGCGTTGATGCCGTCGCTGTGGAGTACGGCGGTGGTGTGAGCGGTGAGCGGGATGCTGTGGGTCTGCGGTGTGGGCATCTTCCAGCCGACTATCCCTGGCTGTCCGGTCAGGCGGTGGTCCACACCGCGAGGCGAGAACGCCAGGGTGCGGACGTTACCTATCCCGCAGTACTGCGCCTGGTCGGCGTACAGACGCAGGACGCCGACCGCCGCTCCCCTGGAGTGGCGCAGCGCTCGGTGCAGCACGGCCATCAACTGGGGCAGTGGTTGGTCCGCCGCGGAGCGGAAGGCCCGCAGCGCGATCTGCGCGACTTCGGCAGCCTGAGGCCCGTGTCCGAGCCCGTCGACGACGATCGCGGTGCGGATCTTGTCGTTCTCCACAATGGCACCGGTGTCACCGCACTCTTGTTCACCTTCGGCCGCCAGACACAGGAACCCCACGTCCTGCCCCAGGCCCGGCTGGCCGGGCAGGGCAAGGCGGGCGGACACCAGGGTGCCGACGCCGGCCTCGGTACGGATGATCAGATCGGTCGCCATCCGGCTGACCGCTCCCAGGCCGGCGCCCAGGGTGCCGGTGGTGGTGTATCCGTCGGTGAGGCAGCGCTGAAGCTCGGACATGCCAGGGCCACGGTCCGCGGTGAGGACCTCCAGGCCGGCGCCCAGCGGGAGCGACTGGACGTACAGGACGCCGTCCTTGGCGTGCTTGACGAGGTTGCTGGCCAGTTCGGAAGCGATGACCGCGGCCTGATCAGGCATCGCTCCCGGCAACTGGCACTGCTCGGCGCACGAGCGGGCCACGTCCGCGGCCAGTTGGACAGCACTGTGGTGATCGATGCGCACGAAGGCGGTCGGCCTGATGGCCGTCCGTGTCACCGGTGTGCCCAACGAGTAGCAATCACTGTCATTCCGGCACCGGGCTTGGTGTGCACCTCGAAGTCGTCCATCAGGCGACGCGCGCCGCCCAGGCCATGGCCGAGGCCCGCCCCGGTGGTAAATCCGTCGATCAGCGCCGACTCGAGATCGGAGATGCCCGGACCATCATCGCTTATTGTCAGCTGCACGCCCTTTATGCCATTGCGGTGCGGGTGCTCGATGGTCAAGGTGCCGCCCCCGCCGTGGATGTAGGCATTGCGTGCCAGCTCGCTGGCGGCCGTCACCACGCGTGTCTGATCGACGATGCCGAAGCCGGCAGCGAGGGTGGCTGCCCGTACCGCATGGCGAACCGCAAGCAGGTCTTCCTCGGTAGTCAATGGCACCCGGATGGTGGGCTCCGTCGCGCCGCCGCCCGGCGTGAGGCAGCCCCCGAGAGGGGCAGGATTGGTGCCGCCGGGAGTGCTTGTCTTAGCGAGTTGCGTCATGTCGGGCCCCTTCCGGGGGCTGCGAACTTTGATGCCAGCCCAGGGCAGCCATGCCCTGTTCAGCATTGAGAGCCGTTTCCACGCCGACGAGTTCGATCCCGAGTTCGACCAGCGTGATAGCGACGGGCGGCCGCATCCCGGCCACAATTACGCGTGCGCCCAGCAGCCTGGCCGTCATGGTCAGTTCCATGAGCGTACGTGCCACGAACGAGTCGATGATCTCGAGCCGGGAGATGTCTATCAAGACGCCGCGTACGCGGTCGGCCGAGATGCGCTCCGTGAGCTCGTGAGTGAAGGCCAGGGCGGCCTTGTCGTCGATCTCGTTGAGCAGCCCGGTGACCAGGACGTTACCCAGGCGCAGGATGGGAACGCCCGTGGACACTCGCCCGTTCATCGCGACGCCAGCGCATCGGAGAACGGCAGGGTGCCGGTGGTGAGTTTGATGGCCTCGGAGAGGGCATCGGAGAGGGTCGCGCGGGTCATGATGGTGGACAGGTCGATGCCCAGCTGGGCGATGGTCTGCGCGATCGGCGGCCGGATACCACTGATAATGCAGTCCGCACCCATCAGCCGCACCGCGTTGACAGTCTGCATCAAGTGCTGCGCCACAGCGGTGTCCACCGTGGGTACGCCGGTGATGTCGATGATCGCGACCGTCGCCTCCTGGTCCTGGATGGCCTGGAGCAGGTTCTCCATCACCACCTGCGTACGGGCCGTGTCCAGGGTGCCGATGAGCGGTACGCCCAGAACCTGCCGCCACAGCCGCACAACGGGAGTCGACAGCTCCAGCAGCTGCCTGCTCTGCCTGCGGATGATCTCCTCCCGTCCCTCGACGTAGGTGTCGAAGGACAGAGCACCTGCAGCGTCCAGGAGCCGGTTGATCAGCAGTGCCGCAGAGAAGAGCTCTCCGCTGTCCTGCGTGCTCTCCTGCACCGCTTCCAGCAGCGCCTCCTTCAGCGCGAGCACGGCCAGCGACGTGGCCGTCGGGGACTCGCCGCTCCTGGCTCTGCGCAAGGAGAGTTCGGTGACCGCACGGTTGAGATCGGCATGGGAGGCGACGAGGCGCTCGACCGGCAGAGGACTCTCCAGTCCGGTGGCGACAGCAGCGACCAGGGTGTCGGCCTCCTCGCGCAGCTCACTCTCCCGCATACCGGTGCTCAGAGCGGCCTGCTGCATCTGAAGCTGCACCCACCGGTCTGCAATCTCATCGACGCGGCCCTCCATGGCGCCAACGACACACTTACGCGCCGCCACCTCACTACTGCTCACCCGGACTCCGTTCGCGAATCGCCGACGGCAACGCCCCGCCGGGT
The DNA here is from genome assembly GCF_056836825.1 of Streptomyces sp. TRD_SC_5. Taxonomy (NCBI): domain Bacteria; kingdom Bacillati; phylum Actinomycetota; class Actinomycetes; order Kitasatosporales; family Streptomycetaceae; genus Streptomyces; species Streptomyces sp. TRD_SC_5. The sequence continues at coordinate 151,766 of NZ_JBWZZS010000002.1, forward strand.
GTTCCACTCAGTTCGATTGTTGCCATGTAGCAAATATAACCACGTGGCACACGTCTATGGGAAGCGCCTGCAGGCCTCGCCGCGAGCGGCCCGGCGGCGCACGCCTCAAACAGCTGACCAAAGGCGCGCCCGCGCCGACGGGCGCCTGCGCCTCCCGGAAACTCACGGCTTGGCCCATGGCCAAGCGGCTCAGGAATGGAGAGCGGAGAGCACCTCACTGACGGAGAGTCTCCCGTCCCATGGGGGCGTGGAAAGCGGAGCCGCTCCGTAGGCGTGCCGTGAGCCCGATGCGCGGTGGCTAGTCGCGGCGGGGCGCGCAGGTGCTCCTTGGGGCAGGCCGGTGCGCATGTTCCTACTGTCTCGAGAGGTACCGGCACGCGGTTCCCCCTCGTCGGCCCGAACGGTTGGACGCGCCAGTGCCCCACAGCCGAGGCCCCGTTGCCTGTGCCGCAGGCTAAGGCGGCACAGCCTCCGGCGATTAGCCCGGGGCAGCGAGCCTGGTCATCGGCCGATGCTGGCGATCTGCCGCTTCTATCCGATGGCGCCGCTCAAAAGGCCGCTGGAATTTCGCACCCTTGGTCCTGGCCGGGTGCGAGAAGCTTGCCGCCGCTCGTTGGGCAGCGGCAGGCGACAGAGTCCGGTTCGCAAGCGGGGCTGGATCGGTTGCACAACGGCCGATGACCGGCACGGGCTCATCACGGCCGTGCCGGTCATCGGCCTCGGTTCACACCACCCGGCGCAGCGCGAGGTTCGCCGCGGTGCCGGGACAGCGGCCGCCGGGCTCAACCGGCCCTCTCGAGCGGGGCGTGCTGCACAGCTTCTAGGGAGTTGCCGTTGGGCGGACCGGTAGGAACAGTTGGGACCTCAGGACTTGCCCGCCGCGACCTTCTTGGGGTCGACGACCTCGTCGGCGGGCGGAGAGGTTGCATTCACTGCCTTGTTGTAGTCGGTGAAGTTCATGGTGCTGGGGTTCTCGCCGCCCTTCGAGTTGGCCTTGAGGAGGTACGGCTTGCCCTTTGTGGCGACGTACAAGGAGAGCGTCTCGCTTCCTTCCTTCTTCGTCAGGACAATGGCCTCTTGTCCGTTGACGGTGGTGGTGTCGCCCTTCTTCATGCCCTTGCGTTCGGACTTGTCGTTGTCCATGGCGGCCAGGAAGGCTTGCTTGTCACAGATGTCCTGCGTGCTGGCCTCGTCGGCAGGCGTCTTCACCCAGCGGCCCTTCAGCTGCCCGATGATCTTCTCTGAGCCGGGTTGGTTCTTCAGGGAGTTCTTCCAGAAGGCTTCATTGCCCTTGACGTAGCCAGTCTCCGTGGCCTTTATGACGTCGGCCGCGCCGCCCTGTCCGGACAGCGTTCCCGTGCAGTTGTCCTTCGCGTCGACCTTGAAGTCGACCTTGACCGTACTTCCGCCCTGCTGCCGCGCGGTGCCGGCCATGTGCACGGAGGATGCCGCGTTGGTGGCCTTGACAGCCTTTGCAGCAATCGCATCGGCACTCTGTCCCTGGAAAGGCTCATCCGCACCGTCGTCGCCACCACATGCCGTGAGGCCGGTCGCCCCCACACACACCATCGTCGCGATGGCGATCAACCTGGTCATCTTCATCGTTGTTCCCCCTCGCCGCAGGCGGTCTTCCACCGCCCGTGTGCTGACGGCTGATCAACAGCCGTTCTTGGTACACCGGTTACCCCCGTTTCGGGGCTCTGCACAGCTTCGCCTTCTTGTGTGCGCAAGAAGGTGAACAGATGAACGGGTTCTTTCCCGTTCGTAGGCAACACCCCCTGCCACCGGCTGCTCTCGGAACCGGGGCTCTGACTCTCCGTTAGCCAGTTAGATCTGCACCTTTACGTTCAGCGGTGCCGGCATGGGCGCGGCGGTAGGTGCCGGTGATCAGCGACGCTCGGGTTGAAGGTCCCTCTCAAGAGCACTATTCGGCACGGCAGGAGCTCGCTGGGAGGCGGCCCCACCCGGGACGCCACCGGCGCCTCCCGCGGTGAAGTCTGAATCCGGGGATGTGCCGTCGCGCCTCCGGGTCGCTCCCATGACACCTTGGCAAAGGAGATAACACGGGAGGCCACCGCCGCGTGCACTGCGTTCCTTCCTGGGGCAGAATCGCAGGCCAGCGACCCATCTGTCGCGGGAAGGACGCATCGGGCCAATCACTTAGTTCGAGGCGGAATCGGTGCGGCCGAACCAGTCCAGGCACAAGACCAGCGCGTCGTCTTCAGCGTCCGCGTCGCGGTACGACGCCAGTTCCTGCAAAAGCGCCCGCGGCACCGCAGCAGCCGGCAACAGGCCGACAGACTGGATGGCGCGCGCCAGAGCGCGCTCCCCGTACGCCTCGCCGGCCCCAGAGAGAGCGCTGTAAACGCCGTCGCTGACGAAGATCAGGCGGTCGCCGGGCAGCGCCTGGAAATTCTGGGCCGCATACGCGGTCTCATCGAACATGCCCAACGGGAGCTGTGCCTCGAAGTCGACGTGCTCTACGACCTTGTCCCTTTGCCGCCACAATTGAGGTGATCCGGCATCCACTACCTGCCCTCGGCCGGTGGCCAGCTCGAAGGACAACAGCAGGGTGGAAACGTATACCTCTCCGCGGTACTGCGCGTAGATGGCCTGGTCGGCCAGCGCGGCCTGGTCGGCGATGTCGATGCCGGCCCTGCGGGCGTTGCGCAGGGCGTTGACGGCCAGGTTGGTGAGCAGGGATGCCTGGATCCCGTCACCCATGCCGTTGGTGACGCTGAGGGTGAGGCTCTCGGCCGTGCTCGACCAGTCGAAGTTGTCGCCGTGGATGTCGTAGGCAGGTTCAAGCTGCGCCCCGATCGCGTACTCAGGGCGCGTGCAGGCCCTGGCGGGCAGCAGCTGCCACTGCATCTCCGCAGCCAAGGTGAGGCGGCTGGCACGCCGGGCCTGTAGGTACACGTCGGTGTCGCGCTCGGCGACAACAATTTCGTGCCCCAGCACTTCAGCGAGCTCGGTCAGTTCCTCAACGGTGTCGGGCGTGCATCTGTGTTTGGGTAGACGCACGGTCAGGATCCCGAGCCTGTCTCCGCGGACGGTCACCGGCAGGTGCAGATCAACGGACCCGTTTCGAGCCACATACTGCCCGAACGGCTCCTGGCTGCCGAACGCGCGGCCTTCCGGACTGGATTCCACCGACAACGGTTGCGCCGTATGAGGCAAGGCCGTCACCGGCTGCAGGCAGGTGAGGCTGTAGTCGGCCATCAGCAGGTCGACGCCAACGGCTTCGTAGTACTCGATCAGGGCGGCTCGCATCGCACTGAAGAGCGCATGAGGTGCGGCCGACCGTACAGCTCGCCCCGCCGCCAGAAGATTCGTCACAATAAGACCATTTCGTCGGAAAGTAGATGGATCAGACAGCTTAGGTAGGCGCCCCACCAAAGGAGAGCGGGGCGCTTGCTATGTCCCCAGTTGCCCCCACAAGGACCCTCTACGACTGCAGGAGCCGCATCAAAATATTGCCGCATGGCAAATATTTACTTTACGGAGGCACCGGCGCTCCAGGGCGGGCGTGTGTCCACGCCACGCGGCCTGTTTTTAGGCAGGAAGCCTGAGACAGCCGCGTCACGGACTCCGCCGCCATCCACAGGACGCGCAGCCTGGGCGGTGCACCAACACGTTCTTACTGCGCTGATTCCGGTCGCTACGCGCCTCGGTCGGCCACTTTTCCTCCCACACTTGCCGGTCGTGGGTCGACGAGCAGGACCAGCCGTCAGGTCCATGCGACGGCACGTCCACTGGGCGCTGAGCGATGGATCCAGCCCAAGGCAGGGCGTGCGTTCTCCTGACTGAGCCGTGCGGCGACTGTACTGCGACCCGCAGTGTCCGAAGGTGACGTTCACCGAGCAGGTGCCGGGACTGACCGCTGCCAGCGCGCACGGCGTTGCTGCACACGTGGTCGAGTCGGCCGGTGTCGTGCTGACCGGCCGGGGCCGGGCGAGGATGCTGCGGTTCCTGAACGTCGCAATCTGGCACTCACCGTGCTCGCCCAGCTGATGCAGATGCCGCCGCCGCTGGTGGTCACGCCCGGTGGTGGGGTGGACGACTTCGCACTCTACGGCGATACCTACGGCGCCCTCCTGGTCGACGCCACGACCCATGCACCGCTGACGCTGCGAAGGGAAGGGGGGCCGAACAGCTGAGCCAGTGGCTCAGCGAACATCCCGACGTCGAGGTGCTGCCGCAACGACTCGCTCCCCTACCGGCAGGGCGTCAGCCATTCTGGTGTGTGCCGCCACGGAGGTCGCACGGCTGGGCAAGAATCGAGGCGGCGGCGGTGCTGGCGGCGACTGCCACTCCAGCCACCGTGATCGTCATGACCACTGCCAGGGAGGGGAAGTCGGCCGCCCACGCCTTCAGCGTCGTACAAGCGATGGCCGAGATCACGGGCTGCAGCTCACGCCAGGGCCCAATGGCCGCTTGTCGCCCACCCTCGACGTCGGGTTTGTCAGGTCGTAACCGCGGTCCGCGAACAGCCTGCGGCGCCGCAGCCTCTTCGCGCCAGGTGTGTATGCGCTTACCGCGAAAAGGGTTCCCGCCGACGGCGAGGCCGGTGCCGCTGTATCGACCACTCTCGGTGCACCGCCCTGCGGGCCGCGGCTGCCGCTGGCCGATGGGTGGGGGCTGGATCCGCAAGCCTTCACGCACCGGTGGGTGGCAAGGGGCCGACTAGAACGTCGGTGGGCACTATTCGAACTCCGGGATGTGCGAGCCGCGAGTGCGCCGTCAAAGATGCCGTCGCTGACCGGTGGTTCTGCCGCCTGCTGCTATCGCGAGGAGGTAGCCAGCGCCTCAGCCGTGTGCTGGAACTGTCCCAGGTCGTAGTTGGCCAGCACCTTGTCCAGGTTGGTGAGAGCACCTAGGTGCTCGATGAATCCCTCGGGATCGTATTCGACCTGGAGAGCTACTCGGCTAGTGGTGTCGCTCAACCGGTGAAAGGTGACGACGCCCGAGTGGTGCACTCCAGCGACAGTCTTCCAGGCGATTCGCTCTTCTGGGACGACCTCGGTCAGTTCGGCTGCGAAGTACTTGTCCGCTCCGGGGAGCGACAGCCACCACGTGAACCGCTTCTCATCGATCCGGTCCACGCGTTCGACGTGGCTGAGGAAGGTGGGCCACTGGGTTACATCGCTCCACAGTCTCCAGCTCAGGGAAACGGGGGCGTTCACGTCCACGGTCTCAACAAGGGATGACGACATCGTTCGAGGCGTTCCTTTCTGTGCTCTGTCCGTGCGGCACGTCCAGCCGGATGGGCCGGTACTTCCACCCCTCCAGCCTGTCTCATGGCGACGGCAGAGACGTGCACGCATCTTCACCTGCGTTGGTGAGTGTCCGTCTGTCCTCTGGTGCGTCCGCTACACCTTCGTACGTCGAGGAATCCGCCACCGAGCAGCAGGACGTGTCAGGGGCTTGGCTCAGCGATGTGAGCGCCGTTGAGTCAACCTGCTGCGATATGGCCACGTATGGAACCGCGCGTTTTCGGAATTGCGATTTCTGCCCTGGCCCGTACGGTGCGCTACGGCCGCAGCGTCGCCTTCCAGCTTGCGCTGGAGGAACGCGGCTGGTCATACGTGGTGGCGGTAGACCTCAAGGAGATCGCCCGTCCAGCTGCAGCCGAGCCGTCCCAGCCCGTCTACGGCGGGCTGGGACCACCCACCTTGCCCCGCTACTGCGAGGTTCATCGATGCCGACACCTCCTTCGAGGAGGTCACCTGGCGTCAGGGCAGCAAGGGCACGATGACTTCGCGTTTCGCCGTGCTCGAAGTGCGGCCCTCAGGCAAGGAAGCCTCCGGCACCGCCCAGGAACAGGCCGGCGGTCGAAGCCGGTGGAACAGTGTTCTGCCCCTGCGGGCCCTGCTGGTCGAACATCCGGAGGCCTCAGCTGAGCCGACCGGCTACTGGATGACCGACCTGCCCGCGACCACCCCGATCGCCGACTTGGTGCGGTGGGCGAAGATACGCTGGCGCATCGAGCACGACTACCGCGAACTCAAGCACGGTCTGGGCCTGGACCACTTCGAAGGCCGCACCTGGCGCGGCTGGCACCACCACGTCACCCTCGTCACCGCCGCCCAGGCCTTCCTCACCCTCCGGCGGCTCGACCCAAAAGCCCACACGGCCTGCCCCTCTACCCGCCGGCTCAAGGAGCTGGAGCGGGAGGGGGCTGGAGGACGAGGGCATCGAGGAGGGCAATGAGAGATCAAGGCTGAGCTGGACGTCCAGCTCAGCGCCGACGCCTTGACCACGTTCAACGGCGACCAGGCCGTAATGCGGGACCGCGTCCCCATCCGCCTTTCAGGACCCCTGTCCACCCTGCTCACCGAACTCGCCGACCAGACCCCCTCCGGCTGGGCAGCGAACTCACCCAGTCGCTGGCTGTTCCCCGGGACCCGCCCCGGCCAGCACCTCTCCGCCACCGTGCTCGCCCGCCGGCTTACCACGCACGGCATTCCTATCCGTCCGGCCCGCAACACCGCGCTCACCCAACTCGCCCAAGACCTCCCTCCGGCCGTCCTGGCCCCACTCCTCGGCCTTCACGTCGTGACCGCCGCACAATGGCGACGGCGAGCCGCCACCGACTGGACTGCCTACCTCGAAGTCCGCTTGACGGTCCCACAGCTTTGACACCCAGCTAGGCCGTGTATTTTCGGATCATGCCGGGCCCGGAAAAGGCTGGGCGGGAACCGCCCAGCCCAGCGTTCAGGAGCTACTGGACAGGTTCGGCCAGAAGGATCCGGTTCCGCTCGTGGTCAACCGTCACGATCTGTACGGACATCTCCTGGCCCTCGAGGAAGGCCTCCCTGGACGCAGCCGGTCCGGTGAGCGGAACGAGTCCCTCGACGCAGTCGGCGAGACGTACGAAGACTCCGATGGACGCGATCTTCGTGATGCGTCCGCCGATGACCTGACCAACACGGAAGCGAGGCAGCAGGTCTTCGTGCTCGGCCCACTCGGCGAGCACAACCCCCACTTGGTGATTGTGGGCGGCGTGCCAAACGACCTCGCCGGTGACGCGCTGCCCCACGGTCGGCAGCTCCATGCACCTGGGCATCCTGTCGATCCTGGCCAGGCCCACGGCGTCGGGGCGGCCGTCGATAGACAGGAAGACACCGAAGGGCTGCCGGCCGACGGCTTCACCGGTGATGTGGGTACCGACGGGCAGAACGCGGACGGTCTCGGTCCAGGCCGAGACCGCGTCGTGCACTCGCCTGCCGCTCTCCCTGGGCCAGGAGTACTCGCTCATCCGCAGATCATGGCATGCTCCGGTCACCCCCGGAGAGGCGGCTGTGAAATGGGTATCACCGCGCGCCCCGACCGGGCAGCCAGGCGGGAATACCGCACGGTTCGAATGACGCTCCCCGCCAACTGGCGCATCAGCGTGGACCGCCCAGCGCCGCGAGGCATACCCGACCTGGAAGCCCTCACCTCGCTCGTCGGCGTAACCGCCCGATCGAACCGCAGCAAGTCCGACCAGGACCCGGGCACCTGGATGCCGCCCAGCCAAGACGTCCACTGCCAGTACGCCGCCGAATGGACTGGAACCAAGCTCCGCTGGGACCTGACCGTCGACCCGCAGGAACAGGCCGAGCTGCTCGACCTCGCCGAGCAGTGCCCGACCACCGAAGTCCACTTCGAACCCGCCCCGTAACGGCCTTCGTATCTGGGTGCCCGCGTCCAAATACGGGCGGAGTCGTTGTGCAGGGCGACGCGTGCGCGAGCCACCCCCCATGGGTTTGTGTCACGTCGGGGCCCTGGCCACTGTGCCTGGCGAGGGCCCCACCCCCACCTTCGCTTCGGCTTGTCGTCGCCGGGAGTTGCGCCCATAGGGCATGGGGTGACCACGTCCGACTGGGTGAGAACGAGTTGTAACCGACGACCCCAGCTCCATCAGGTGCAGCAGGGCGACCCTCATACGGGTGAACCCCGCAGACGTACCGTCTCGGCAGTGAAGTGGCTCGGTTGATAGTGGGAGTTACCAACCTCAAGGAGCGTTCATGGGTGTCCCCATCGTTGGCGGGATGGTCGATAGTGTGATCGGCATTGTGAATGGCGCAGCGGCTGGCATTGCGCCTCAGTTGCTGGCCCTGGCACGTGGTCTAGGTGTGCCGGTGTGAGTGACGTGGGCATGCTGTAACTGCTCGACGTCATTGAGTGAGGTCCTACTCTGAATTCGGAGTAGGACTTCGGCGTTTGAGCGGGCATGAGGTCCGGTTCGCCGAGCCCGACCGGCCCGGCAGCGCGCCGTACGAGGTGACGGACGCCAACGTCGGCATCAGCGGATACCGGGGCCGCATGGAGTTCCTCAAGCTCATCTGGCCCGCCGCCCGGCGCCGGGCCCTTTCCACCACGACCGAGACCACCGCGGCGACCACGCAGCAGGACCGACCGCTCCCGAGCAGGAGCTCGACCGCTTCCACGCCCTGTGGCAAAGCGCCGTATCCGACGGCGGGCGCTCTGAGCCGGCAACTTCTACGGAGCCGAGGTCACGACTGGTGCCTCCCTATCCACTGCCCCGTCCTAGTGACCTGAGTCAGAGATTCGTCGGCAGTAGGCGGCGACTTTGTCGAGGATCTCGTCGGCGGTCTTGGTCCAGATGAAGGGCCGTGGGTGTTCGTTCCAGTCGGCGAGCCAGTTGCGGATGTCGCGTTCAAGGGCCTGGACCGAGCGGTGGACACCTCGCTTGAGTTTCTTCTGTGTGAGCTCGGCGAACCACCGCTCGACCAGGTTCAGCCAGGACGAACTGGTGGGCGTGAAGTGCAGGTGGAAGCGTGGGTGGGCCAGTAGCCACTGCTTGATGGCGGGTGTCTTGTGGGTGACGTAGTTGTCGAGGATGAGGTGCACGTCGAGGTCGGCGGGCACTTCCTTGTCGAGTTTGGCGAGGAACTTCTTGAACTCGACAGCCCGGTGCCTGCGGTGGAGAGAGCCGATCACTTTGCCCGTGGCGACTTCCAGAGCGGCGAACAGGGTGGTGGTGCCGGCGCGGACGTAGTCGTGGCTTCGGCGTTCGGGAACTCCTGGCACCATCGGCAGGACGGGCTGGGACCGGTCCAGGGCCTGGATCTGCGACTTCTCGTCCACGCAGAGCACCAGGGCTTTCTCCGGCGGGTCGAGATACAGACCCACCACGTCACGGACCTTGTCGATGAACAACGGGTCCGTGGACAGCTTGAACGTCTGCGACCGGTGCGGGGCCAGGGCGAACGCCCGCCAGATCCGCGAGACCGCGGACTGCGACATGCCCGTCGCCGCCGCCATCGACCTGGTCGACCAGTGTGTCGCGTTCTTCGGTTTCTCTTCCAGCGTCTTGACGATGACCCGCTCGACATCGGCGTCGGTGATCTTCCGTGGGACACCGGGTCTGGGTTCGTCGGACAGGCCGTCCAAGCCACGTTCGAGGAAACGCCGCCGCCAGGTGCGGACCGTGTCCGCAGTGACCTCCAGCCGACGGGACACCTCCATGATCGAGTGCCCCTCGGCGCACTCCAGCACAATCCGCGACCGCTGAGCCAAAGCCTGGGCCGTCGTACGACGACGCACCCAGCCCTCCAGCACAGCCCGTTGGGCATCGGTCACCGACAACGGCGGAATCTTCGGACCCGGACGACTCATACCCAACCAACGACAAATCTTCGACTCAGGTCACTAGCACCTCTTGGCTGATCGGTAGTCCGACCTGCCGCAATGTCACAGGGTCAGCGGACGGGATGGACTCCCGTGCGGTGGTGGCGGAGGTGCTGGAGCGGGCCGGTGCGGACCGTACGGTGGGGGCGCTTCACTCGCGCAGGGCGTGACCGAACGGCCGTGGCGGCGTTGAGACGGTGACGCGTGCACTGGCTTGGACCCCCACGTCGGGGCCGGTGCCGTCCGCGGCTCCGATTCCTCCCGGCGTCGGGGCCGCGTCCACGGACCCCGGTTCCCTTTTCCGGACCGTGTGACCGACAGCCCTGGTCTTGCCCTCGGGACCAGGGCTTCGTGCTGCCGGGCGCCGTTGCGTGCGACCCCGGGCCGAGTGGTGGAATGGCGGGGCTGCCGGACCTGTGGGCCCAACCACGGTGTGTCGGCCCGGCAGCCCGGAAGCGCGGCGCCGGGGGCGCCTACGGTTCGGGGTGCGGTGCGGAAGCGGTGGAGGCCGTGCCCGCACCGCGCGCGGTCAGCGAGTGGGCCAAGGGGAACGGCGGGCGAGGATCGTCCACTCCTCATCCGCCCGGCCGGGGACGAGACGACCATCCGTCTCCCACCGCTGGGCGAGCGCGGTGAAGATCGGCTCCAGCTCGGGGCGGGGAACCGTTTCGCTTCCTCTGGGCTGTAGGCCGATGACGGGGGTGAGCCGCATCGTCGTGGTCACGTCGGGCTCAACGCCGCGTGGGCCGTGCGGGTTACTCACGCGCATGGCCAGATTCGCGGATGTGACTTTCAGCGGTATTCGGCGGGCCCTACGAACGGCGCCGCTGGGTAGACGGACGCGTTGGACCGTAGTTGGCGGACCGTTGCACCACAGTTGGCGAGCCTTGAGCGGAATGTCAGCGTCGAACCAACAAACAACTCAGGGTGCGCACCTCATCTCGTGCCGCGAGCGTCCAAGAGCCGCCGCTGCACGTCCGACACCAGCTGCTGGAGTCTTCCCGGCCGCACACCCTCACGCTCCATCCACTCGTGAAGGCGCGGACACAGATGCCGAACCATGCCCAATCCGTGGCGACGCAGCACTGAACGGCTGATCGAGATCTCTTCCTGAAGCTCTCTCCGGAGATCATCGGTCCAGCCCTGTTCGCGGTCTTCTTGTTCCAAAGGAGCCTTGAGAGTGGCGACGGCCTCATCGAGAACCGCGAGCAAGTCCATCACTCCTCCCATGTGCTGAGGTGGGCTACTTCGCCGCAGCCGGATGCCGGACTACCCGTTTGAGCTCTTTCTCCACCTCGTACCCGTTCTGCTCTGTCGCCCGGGCATGCTCGGTGATCGCCATATGCACGCGCGCAGCAGTCTCTGCCGTCAACGCGTTCGCCTGCTGCTCGACCCACGAAGCCCGCTCGAGTTCGATGAGCTCATCATTCAGTTCGATTGCCACGCCCGGATCCTAGACCGCGGGTCTGACAGCGCCCGGAACGCGCCACCGCGCCGGCGCCGGGCCGGCTCAAGGGTTGAGGTCCAAGACGCGGACCGGCTCACCCTCCCATCGCTTCGGGATGGTGGTGGCCACAATCGCACCTTCCGGACGGTCGGGCGTGGGCTGCGCCGCGTACTGGCTGTGGGCCGCTGCCCAGGTTTCCTGGCGCGCCACGGTCAGGGCGGCGGCCAGGTCCAGGTCGACGACGGTGATGCCCGGCAGGGAGGCCAGATGCTCCGCTGTTCCAGGCCGGGCGCGGTCCGCCTCGACCAGTGCGCACGCCGGGGCGTACAGGAACCAGCCGGATTCGGCGTGGGCGCGGTGGATGAGCCGGGAGGCGAGGATGTTGCCCTGGCCGGCGGCGGCCATCGCCGTCTCGTCCAGGACGATGTGCATGGCCTCGGTCACCGGCTCTTCACCTCGGCAAGGCGCCGGTCCAGCTCGCTGTCCAAGTCATGTTCCTCAGCCGTGGAAGGGGCGTAGCCGTTCCACTCCTTCAGCGCCGCACGGGCCTGCTCCGCGCGCTCGGCGCGTTCCTGTGGAGTTAGCAGGGTTTCGGCGAGGCGAGCAAGGTAAGCGCGCAGCGACAGACCCTCGGCGGCCGCGATGGCGGCCAGCCGGTCCTTGGCTTCCTCGGGGATACGGACATTGGCATCAGACATCGTCGTACTCCTTCCCATCCCATAAGGGTACGGGTACGTACCCGTACCCGTCGCCCAGTCGACGAACGTTCAAAGACGGCTCTGAACCCACACGCCGAGGACTCCGGCCAGGGCGGTGCCGGTGCCGTAACAGACTCCGCGCAGCAGGTGCATGAGGGCAGTGCGCCGACTGCAGGCTGCCCAGCGCACGAAGCGGGTCAGCGGACCGGGGCGGGGAGCGGGTGGATCCGGGATGGGGGGCATCGGGTGCTCCTTGACGGAATTCGGGCATGGTCGGCAGCCCCCGGTCGCCCGTGGCGTGATCCAGGGACTGATGTGTCGGTGCGGTCTTCAGGAGGGGTTGTGACGTGGCCGTTGCCGCGCCGCGCTGGTGCCTCGCGGCCATGAGGCACCAGCGCGGCCGCAGAGTGAGTCAGGGCCTGACGAGGGCCTCGGGGAGCTGTTCGAACGTCATGAAGTTGCGCAGCTCGGTGTTCCACGGGGCTTGGCGGGCGAGGCCATCGGCTATGGGCGCTCTTCCCTGGACAGGGTGTGGACGGTGCCGGTCAGGGGTGTAACCGAGCATGCGGGCGAAGGTCCGCCACAGGCGGGCGTCTTGTACGCAGTCGGCGCCGGCGTGGTGGGCGGCGAGCAGGTGGGCTGCGAGAGGATCGCCCGCTCCGGCGGCGAAGCGCCACCAGTACAGGGCGCTTTCGCAGCGGTCGATGGTGTAGAGCAGGCAGGCGAAGGTGCGGGCGCCGGTTTGGTCGTAGTCCGTGTCGAAGGCAAGCAGGGTTTCGATGTCGTCGGAGCGCAGCACGCTCTCGCAGGTGCGCCGGACGTAGTCGAGTACGGCCGCGGGGCGCACTGTGGGGTCGGGCGTGATGATCGGGGTGGGGCGGCGGCGCAGCGCCCTGCGGATGCGGGGGCGGGTGGACCGCTGGAAGAGCGGCTTGTACGAAGGGGGTGGCGCAACGGGCCCGGCCGGCTCTTCTTCCTCCTCTGCGGGCTGCGGGCCGGATCCCACCTGCACCCTGGCCGGGCGGGCGGCGTCCTGGGCGATACGGACGGCGAGGCGCTGCATGAAGTCGTCGGTGTCGTGTGTGCTGATCATGTCGTGGAGTACCTGCGCCTCGGCGCGCAAGGTTTCTTCGATCATCAGGAATCCCCTTTCCCCGGTTCGGGGTCCATGAGGGCTTGCAGGTTCTTTCGTCCCTTTTGGATGTTGGCCTTGGCGGCTTCTTTCGTGATGTTGAGGTGCACAGCGATTTCGTCGACGGTCTGGTCCTCGAGATAACGCAGCCGGACGCATTCGGCCTGCTGCGGTGCCCGTGCCCGCAGGCGGTCAAGGGCGTGGTCGAGCCGGTCGTAGCCGCGCAGCATGAGGATGTCGTCGACCGTGGGTGTGTCGGCGTACGCGGTGTAGGAGGTTCCCGGAATGGAAACTTCGCGGTTGGTGTGCCGGGCACGCTTGCGGTAGAAGTCGGTGATCGCCGCGCGGAGGATCATGTGGGCGAGGGCAAGGGGATTGGGATGGGCCTCGATACGGGGCCACTTGCGGGACATCTGTATCCCCGCGTCCATGAGGGCCTCGTCGGCGTCGTGCAGATTACGCAGCCGCCGTACCGCGATGCGCAAGAACTCTTCCTTGTGCCTGGCGAAGAACACCTCGAAGGCGTGCAGTTCAGCAGGCCGCGTCAGGTCGCTGCCCTGTCCGGATGAATCGTTCACCGCACCTCCCGCTGGTATGGAGGAAGCGGGATGCGGCGCAGCCCTTGCGGGGCCGGCTTGTTCTGCTGAGGGGGGAGCGATGGTGTGACGCGCACAGCGGAGCGGTGCTCCGGGCGAGCCTGCGAGGCGATGCGGACGCCACGGCAAAGACCGCGGTCGAAGCCCGCGTCGGTCAGCTGGTGGGCGACGGCTCGCGCCGTCGCCCACCAGACCTGGTGAAGCCTCACGGACCCTCCTTCGTTCCAAGTCGGCTTCTGACACGCGTCGTTGCGAGCCAGGATGAGCAAGAGTCGGTGCTCTCACCCCTACACCGATCAGAAGAGGCCCCGGAGGTAACTCTGCGGCACGCGTTCTTTTCGGAACGTGATCATTCGTTCGGTGACACCCTGTGTGACCTGCACCCCCAGGCTGCTACGTGACGCTAATCACATCGGCACCGTGCGCATACGCCACGGACTGCCACCCCGCTGCGCCCGGCGCACTACCAGCATGGACACGCCAGACCTGACACTTCGCAAACGTGATCACCACCAGCGCGATGCGGCGTACGCCCCACGCCGGCGAACCGACGCCTGCCGCTATACGTGGGTTGGACCGACTCCCCCGCTCGGGGCGAGACTCCGGCTCCACCGAAGGCAAGGGCTTCGAGAGCTCACGACAGGGGCAACGTTTCTCCGGTGAACCGCACCACCCGGGCGAGTGAGCAGCCCGGCGTCTTGGGCAACCGGCGGCCCATACAACGCTATCCATACGTTCGTGATCAAGAACCTGCTGCGCGCCGCTACGGCTGCCACGCTCGCCATCCTGCCCGTCACCATGTCTTCGCCGGCGCACGCCGTCGAGACGCTTCCGCTCAGCGTCGCGGTCCACCAGCTACCCCTCGCCGATGAATCCCGCGAGGGGTACACGCGCGACAAGTTCCGCCACTGGAATGCCGGGCAGAACCCTTCGGACGGGTGCAACACCCGCAATGAGGTCCTGATTGCCGAGGCCGTCGAGCCGCCGACCGTCGGCCCCGGGTGCAAGCTGAGCGGCGGCACCTGGTGGTCGTACTACGACGCGACGACGGTGTCGGGCCCCTCTGGCCTCGACATCGACCACATGGTGCCGCTCGCCGAATCGTGGGATTCTGGCGCCTCAGCATGGACCGCGCAGCGCCGCGAGGCATACGCCAACGACCTGGATGCCCCCACCTCGCTGGTCGGTGTCACCGCCAGGTCCAACCGCAGCAAGTCCGACCAGGACCCGAGCACCTGGATGCCACCCAGCGGCGAAGTCCACTGCCAGTACGCCGCCGAATGGACCGGAACCAAGCTCCGCTGGGACCTGACCGTCGACCCGCAGGAACAAGCCGAGCTCCTGGACCTTGCCGAGCAGTGCCCGACCACCGAAGTCCACTTCGAACCCGCCCCGTAGGCGAAACGTCGACGCCCCTTGCCTGGCCTTCACGGCGACAAGGGGCGTTCTCATGCCCTTGAGCCGAGCACCCGCCCCGGCGCCTGACCAGGCACTCGTCCGGCATGCCGACGGACCACATCACCTGTGGCAACCGTCCGCAACGCATTCCAGTCACAACCCTGTTGCGTGGCCGAAACCAGTGCAATGCTGTGACGGCGGTGATCCTCTTTCCTCCCAAAGGCAGAGATCCCTCACCTGGCCCGCCCATGTGCTGCCACGTAGGCGGGCCGCGCCGTCCCTCCCGGCCTCCCCACGGGAGGGCCGACGCCTGCCATCTGCTGGTGAGTTCGCATTTTCTGTGGCCGGGCACCTACGAAACACCTTCAGAGAGCGGGGCACGTGAACGGCCCGAAAGACGCGGCATCCAGCGAGGCCGCTCAAGAGCACCTGATGATGACCCTGCTGCGCGAATCCGCCCAGCTGCGCCAGATCCTGGATCTGCGGGAGTACGAATCAGCAGACGATGATCGCCCGTATGACCATGCGCTGCACGCAGCTGCCCGTCGCATGCTGGATCCGGTCGACAAAATCACCGTCCGCATGGCGACGGAGGCAGCGAACCGCGGGTCCTTCCACTGGACGCTGACTCTGACCGGCATGAGCAACGGCCGTCAGACCATCGTCGGCGACCAGGGCGTCGTCCGGCCCGGCCCAGCAGAGACCCGCGAGACGATCTGCGACCGCCTGATCAGCACCGTCAGGGCAGCCGCAGAGAAAAGAAACAGTCAGCCGTTGACCGAGGCGAAGGTTCTCTTCTTCGACCTACAGCCAAACGACCTGAACTGACCGGCCAAACCTGTCACGTCCGACGGCGTACAACCGTTCCCACATGGGCCCACCGCGGCCTTCGGCCCTCTGGCCGCAGCCCCTCTTGGAGTGGCTCAGGGAACGGGGCGTTGAAACCGTCACCTCGGCCGGACAGGGGGCACAACCGGACCGGGCCCGGACCGGCGCGTCGTCAGGAGCGGCATTGGCGGCCGGATCGGATTCTTAAACCTTCGGCAGCCAGCGGATTGACACTGGCGAGTTTTGGTCCCGCACCATTGCACGGCTTGCCTGCAGGATCGTTTACTCAGTGGCCGCTGACGACACAGCCATCATCAGCGAAGCCAGAACCAAAGATCGGCGTACGTGCAAGTCGCAGAGGAATCGTCAAGACCTGTGGATGGTTCAGGTAAGTGCCGCCAGGAACTCCAAGAGCATGGTGTGGAGGAGTTCCGGTCGTTCGAGGTGCAGGTCGTGGCCCGTGC
This sequence comes from Streptomyces sp. TRD_SC_5, assembly GCF_056836825.1. Taxonomy (NCBI): domain Bacteria; kingdom Bacillati; phylum Actinomycetota; class Actinomycetes; order Kitasatosporales; family Streptomycetaceae; genus Streptomyces; species Streptomyces sp. TRD_SC_5. The sequence continues at coordinate 167,968 of NZ_JBWZZS010000002.1, forward strand.
CAGGAACGCTCATCGCCACAGTTGTGGGCCGCTGCTGGAGCATCTTGTCGACGTCCGGCTCGGAAAGGATGCTCGACTGGGCGACTTTCAGTGATTGTTTTCGAAGGTCCCTGTCCTCGCTCCGCTCACGGGTTCTAGCGGTCGAGGAAGAGCGGATCGGCGGTCAGGATGTACTGGCTGAGGATATCGCGGTTATGGAAGGCGGAGTGGAGGAGGACGGCCAGATCCGTGAGGACCTTGAAGTCGGTGCTTGAGACCACGAAGGTGCCAGCCTCTGATCCGAAGTGGAGATCGTCGACGCTTTCGGGCAAGTGGGAGCGGACCAGTGACTCGGCCAGGCCTTCCCAGCCGTGACCGTGACTTTCGGCGTTGTGTTCCTCGAAGACGTCGGCGACCTGCTCCATGTCGCCATCGAAGAGATAGAGGCAGTGGGAGGGGTCGGATTCACTGCCTTCGTCCAGGTGGAACGGGGCCAGGGCTGATGTGTCGGTCATGCGGCGATGGTATTGATGGCCCCGCCCCCCCCACCCGCCGCCCGGGTCTGCACGCTCCCGCACGTCCTCAGTCCTGGGGCCACAACTCAAGCCGAAGAGTGGAGCCGAATCGGCGACTCTGTAGGCTTTCCGGTTCGGGAGGTGCAGTGGAGGCAGAGGGCCGTGCAGGGGATGGGTGCAAGTACGCCTTGACCAGCGATGGGGACGAAGGTGACTTCCGGGGTTTCGCGCGGGAGGCCCGAGGTCTGTTCGTCCCGCTGGAGGACGGCCTTCGGGAAGTCGAACTCCTGGGGTGCTTGCCGCAGGGATCTCTGCTGACCTGCCTCGATCATCTCGGTGGCCGACGCGCATCTGCGGGTAACGCGCATCTAGCCCTCCTCGATGCTGAAGGTATCGAGATGGGTTCCTACTTCGTCAACGATGTCACTGCGACCGCCGCCAAACCATCCCTGCATGGTGCAGGTCTCCTCGATGTCACCGTGCGTTTGTGGTGCGACGAGCTACTGCCTGGCTCGGAGCGAGTATGGGAGTCGCTTCGAACGGGGCAGCTGAATCGGAAAGGGCTGTGGTACTCGCTCAGCCCTGAAGGCCGACGTGCCTGGCTGTCCGTAGCTCTGTGGTCTCGCGAATACCAGCGCCGTGGACACCCCGAAGACGCCGAGCCGGGGCGGGTGTTCACTTTGGACGGCCGACAGGTCGTCGATGTCGACAGCTTCTACTGTGCGCTGGGTGAGGCAATCAACGGGCCCGGCGGGTACTTCGGATGGAATCTCGACGCCGTGGACGACTGTCTCAGGGGCCGCTGGGGCGCCTCTCCTCCGTTCACCCTGGAATGGCAGCATTCAGACGTCGCGAGATCACATCTGGTCCGTCATCACGCGGTAGAGAGTGACACCGGGACCCTCTTCGAACTGCTCCTAGAGATCTTCGAGGCTCACAACATCGAGGTTCACTTGCGGTGAAGTAGGGGGTGCCTTCTTCGCCCACTGGGGCTGCTTGCGGGTGAGCCGACGGGTCATCAGCGTGAGGAATGACCAGGTCAGGTGGGCTTCCGCGTGTTGCGGCAGGCGCTCGTAGTCGCGGGCATTGCGGCGGGCTTTCATGATCCACCCGATGGTGCGTTCCACTCTCCAGCGCCGTGGAAGGACGACGAAACCTCTTGCGTCGCGGGGGCGGGAGACGGTTTTGAGGGTGATGTGGAGGAAGTCGCGGGCCCAGTCGGTGAGTTGGCCGGCGTAGGCGGAATCGGCCCAGACCTGGGTGATTTGCGGCTGAGTAAGGCGGAGTCGCCAGAGCATTTCGCGGGCCGCGTCCCGGTCGGTCATGTCGGCGGGCGTCACCATGATCATCACTGGTAGGCCCTTGGTGTCGACCGCGATGTGTCTCTTGCGGTCGTTGATTCTTTTGGCCGCGTCGTAGCCGCGGGTGTCACGGCTCACCGTCTCGGCACCTTTGATGGACTGGCTGTCGATGATCAGCGTGGCGGGGTAGGGGCATCGCCCCAGGCCAGTGCGGATGTGACGCCTGAGCTGGTCACGGATGAAGGCCACTACTCCGGCCCGGTTCCAGCGAGCGAAGAACCCGTAACACGTCTCCCAGGGAGGGTAGTCGGCGGGGAGTGCCCTCCATTTGCAGCCGTTGTCGGCGACGTAGCGGATGGCGTCGACGATCTGCCGGCGGGGCCACTTTTCGGGGCGCCCGCCGGTCTTGGTCTGGCAGGCCGGGACGGGCAGGAGCGGTTCGAGAAGGGCCCACTCGGACAGCGTGGTATCGGAGGGATAGTGGCGGCGCCGGTGGCGGACATCGGTGGGCATGGCAGGACTCGTCGTGAAGAGGGGCCTGAGCGGCTATTTCGAGAGCTGGGCGAGGGTCGAGCGGACACCGGTGAGCTGCCGCGATACCGACGAAGCCGAGGAAGTGGTCGGCTCGTTGTTCATAGCGACGATGCAGGCGGCGGAAGCCGTTCAGCCATGCCACCGTGCGTTCGACCACCCAGCGGTGCCGGCCGAGGCGTGCCGAGGATTCGATGCCCTTACGCGCGATGCGGGGCGTGATACGTCGGCAGCGGAGCCATCGTCGCAAGTGGTCGTAGTCGTAACCCTTGTCCGCGTGGAGCTTGCTGGGCCTGCGCCGCCTCGGTCCGCGACGCGACCGGATCGGCGGGATCCCGCGCACCAAGGGCACCAGCCCCAGGCTGTCGTGAGTATTCGCAGCGGAGATACCAACCGACAGGGGCAGCCCGTTGCGATCCGTGACCAGGTGGATCTTCGATCCGCTCTTGCCACGATCGGTCGGATTCGGTCCCGTCAACGGCCCCCCTTTTAGGGCACGCAGGCTGACGGAGTCGATCGCACACCGCGACCAGTCCAGGTCGCCATTAGAGCCGAGCCGGTCAAGCGCGACCCGGTGGAGTTTGGCCCAGACTCGGGCTGCCGTCCAGTCAGTGAAGCGGCGGTGCACCGTCTGCCACGAGGCGCCGAAGATCGGCGGAAGCTGGCGCCAAGTGCAGCCAGTAGTGGCGACGAAGATGATCGCGGCAAGGACCGCACGGTCATCGGCCCGACGTCGACCGCCGCCCTGCGGCCTGATCGGGGGCTGTGGAGCCACCGTCGTGAACAACTCCCATAACCCGTCCGGCACCAGGTCTTCCATCATTCCCACGCCGAGGACAACGACGGTCGTTGCCCAAGAACTCGCGATGCGCGCCCCTGACTTGCGGGCGATCTTAGCTTCGCGCACTGATAGCTGCGTCGCTTCAGAAGCGATACGATACGTCTCGTCTCATCTTAATCTCGCCCTGGAGGAGCACCATGGAACGCTTCATCGACGCAGCACCCGGTGTACGCCTCTGGACGGAGGACCGGGGCGCCACCGACGCGTCTCCGCTGCTGCTAATCATGGGAGCGCAAGCACCCGGCCTGGGCTGGCCGGACGAACTGGTGGACATGCTCACCTCCCGCCATCGCGTGATCCGCTACGACCACCGCGACACCGGTCGCTCCACTTGGGCGTTCGACCAGCGGCCCTATCCCCTCAACCAACTTGCGGAAGACGCCCTCACGGTGCTGGACGGCCTCGGCGTCGAACGCGCCCACATAGTGGGCATGTCACTGGGCGGCATGCTCGCCCAACTCCTCATCGCCGACCATCCTGACCGGTTGCTCAGCGCGACGCTGATCGGCACCCGCGCGCTCAGCACCGTCCCGTACGTCCAGCCGGACGGAAGCCGGGTCTCGCCCGAGGAGCTCCCCGGTATCGCACCCCGCCTGCGGATCCTGGGTGGCAATCAGCTTCCCTTCGACGCCGAATACGCCCGCGCCCTGGAGCGAAAGGTCATGGAGCACACCGGGCACTACGCCACCAGCACCGCGCATGCCCGCGCCGATGCGTCCAACCTGGATCGCACCGAGCAACTCGCCCAGACCACAGTGCCCACCCTCGTCACCTCTGCTCCCGCCGAACCGGTCTCCCCGCCGCCGCATCCCCACCACCTCGCCCAGGCGATTCAAGGTGCACGCATCATCGAGATCCCCGGCATGGGGCACGCACTCCCACGTGAGGTGCACACGCCGCTCGTCGCCGCGATCCTGGACCACACCACCAGACGCTGATGCGCAGCCGGACCGGAAAGCTGCCGGGACCACGGCTCCCGATCCAACTGAGACGACTTCTTACAACCCCGAAACCGCTGCTTCAAGCGGTGTGAGGTTGACACAGGGGGTGTCATGCGAGGATCTCCTTCCGCTCAGCGGGCGCGCCCGCGCGGGAACCTATGCGGTACAGGACTTCGCCGCTGCCCGGCCGCCGCACGGTGACGGCGATGCCGGAGAGGTCGACGATGTGCCCGACCTCCGCGCCCGCGGCAAGCTCCAAGAAGGCGCGGGCCTGCTGTATCGCACGTTCCGGGTCGATTACTCCGGACAGGTGATGGACGCTGTCTCCGTCGAGTGCCGTCGCGGCTCCGGTGAGCTCAGCGAGGCTGCCTGCCACCACCTCGACGGCGGCTGGAAGGCGAGCTTGTTCCGGGTTCCGGGCCAGGGCTCGCACTCGCCTGTCCGGCCCGAGCAGCCGGTCGACCAAGACACGGCCGACCAAGTAAAGCCGGCGCCGCCGTACCTGGCGGACGAGCCGGCCGCATGAGCGCCCGTCTCCCTGCCCACGGTGGCCGGATTCTTTCACTCCATGGCCATCTGGCGACTGGTGTCGTACGAGGGCGAAAGCGCACGCTCGAGGGCATGAACATTCTCTGGATCTTCGCCCACCCTGAGCAGCGCTCTTTCAACGGCTCCCTGATGTCCGACGCGCTCGGCGCACTCGACGGGCTCGGACACGCGTACCAGGTGTCCGACCTGTACGCGATGAAGTGGAAGGCAGTCCTCGACGCCGACGACTTCGGCGACGGGCCGCCCGTCCGTGAGCGGCTGTTCGTCGGCGCCGAGCAGGAACGCGCGTACACGACGGGCGAGTTGAGCGCCGACATCCGCGCCGAGATCGAGAAGCTGGCCTGGGCCGACGTCCTGGTCCTGCACTTCCCTCTGTGGTGGTTCGGGCCTCCGGCGATCCTCAAGGGCTGGTTCGACCGGGTCTTGGTGCAGGGGCTGGGGTTCGGCGTGAAGGCGCCGGACGGGCACACCCGCAGGTATGGCGACGGCGGTCTGGCCGGCAAGCGGGCCCTGGTCGTCACGTCGGTGGGGGCCCGGCCGTCCGGGTTCGGGCCGCGCGGGATCCACGGGCACGTGGACGAGGTGCTGTTCCCGCTGTTGCACGGCACGTTCTGGTACACGGGGATGGCGCCGCTCAAGCCGTTCGTGGCGTACGGCGCCGACCGGTACGACACGGCTGACTACGCCCGTACGTCCGCCGCGCTGCGGGAGCGGCTGCGCACGCTGCCTGACGAGGATCCGCTGGCGTACCGGCCCGAGGCGGGCGGCGAGTACGACGATGAACTCGTCCTGCGGCCCGGCCTCGCGCCGGACCGCGACGGCCTGGGGATTCACCAGCGGTAAGGGCGCAGAGGTTCCTGAGTGCGGCCGGGGCCCGTCGTTTTGGCCGTGCCGCACTCCGGCGCGGGAGCCGGACCCGGACCGCACCACACGAACACAAAGTCCCCATCAGCAAACTGACGGGGACTCGGAACGGTCGGGGCCGGTTTGTCTATGCCGTGAGAACACCGCGGTTGTAGCGAAGAATCCACACGATGACGGCAACGCCGACCGCTGTGATGACGGATGTTCCTGTGACCGAGCCGGCAGCGGCGAAAATGCCACCGAACCCGGCCACTCCCAGAGCTGCACCCACCGCAAGGCTGGTCTCCTGGAGAGCTGCAGCGCGTGCCACATCCTTGGGTGGAACGCTCCCGAGCAGGTACGCGTCCCCGGACGCCATTGCGACCCCCACTCCTAGACCGATCAAAAAGCTGGCTGGCCACAGGCCGACGAGAGCAGCCACTACCAGGCCGAGAGCGCACGTGGCCAAGCTGACCTGCAACATGTGCACCGGAGAAAATCGAGATTGCAATTTGTGGAAAGCGAATCCTCCGAGGGATACCCACAGTGCCAAAATCGAAACCGGCAGGACGGACAGCAGCGAATCGGCCTCTGCACTGAAAAGAAACACCGATCCCGTGTAGCACGCCGAACCGACGACGAGTGCGAGCGAAGCGGCACCCAGTCGGGAGAAGTTGAGCATTTTTACATCGATGAGCGGGTCACGGGAGCGGAGTTGACGCATGCAGAATACTGCCAGGATGCCACATCCGGCGACAGTCGCCAGCACTCGTCCGAGTGCCTCACCATGACTCTGCAGACCTGCCACGAAGAGCCCGAAGCCAAGAAATGCCAGAACTGAAGAAGCGACATCGATTTTGGTCGACGCGGCCTGCCCCAAATTGATACCGCGCAACAGCAGGATTGCAAAAAAACCACACAGCACGGCGATTGCAGCCGGCAGCCAGAACAGCAGAGTGTATGCACCAATATCAACGAACGCCCGGCCGAGCAGCGGCCCTGTACCAGCGCCGATGCTATACGTGGTAATCCATAGCGAGTAGCCCAGTGTGCGCTCTGCGGTGTGCGGCAGTCCGCCAATGACCGAGGCAACGCTGGAAACAATCAACGCGTAGCCAAAGCCTTGCACGAACCGAGTCACCGTCCATGCCGTCGGCGAATCCAACAGTGCAGGAGCGGCACCTGCGATCGCGAACACGAGAAGCCCTATCGCCAACGTCACACCAGGGCCCATCCGTGCACCCAGACGGGATCCGAGGACAATACTCGAGGCGAGTGCAATCGTGTATCCGTCGATAAACCACAGACGCCACGAATCGGTCAGCACAGGCAGGTCATAGGCGACGGAATTGAACAGCGTGGAATCCACGCCGCCGAGAAACATTGGGATGAGGAGCAGGGGGAAAAGTACCTTTTTGGGCACAGTGGGCCGCGCCGAGGAAAGGATACTTCCGGACATGGTAGACCTCATCTCAATAGGCACTCTGTGACGAGTGAAGGAAGAGCAGGATCACTGCAATGAAGCCCGGCAGTACCGCCAAATCCACCGTCGTCGAGCACTCGACGCTGACCTTGGAGAGTGCCTTGAGATCTCCGAGCCGACGCAGAACCACCTAAGACGGTTCTAGCATGCCCACACTCCGGGGGCAACCAGCCAAGGCGGTTCCGTGATCGCTTCCTAGGCGGGCACCTGGTCCCGGCGTGGGCCGATGACGCCGTGCGGACGGGCGAGAGGCCGCAGGTACGCATTGGGCAGATTGGTCCCCGACGGGCGGGCGAGCACACGTAGCTCCTGGCGAGCACGGACGATCTTGGTCGTGAACCCACCCACCAGGAGCTTCGTCGTTCCGCGTCTGCTGACTACTTGGCCGAAGCAGACGGAAACTCGCGGTTGCTGAGGTGCTGCGGACGCCGCTTGGGTGCGGCGAACGGGGCTTCCAGCGTGTTCTCCACGCTGTTGTACACAATGAAGATGTTGGAGCGCGCGAAGGGCGAGAGGTTCCCGTTGGAACCGTGGAGCAGGTTCGAGTCGAACATCACCGCAGATCCGGCAGGACCGGTGATCTGCTCGATTCCATGCTCGCCGGCCATGCGCGTCAGGTGCCGCCGGTCCGGGGAGCCGACAGAGGGGCTGGCCACACGGAGCGACTCCTTGTGGTAATCCTGCGGCGTCTCCCCGATCGTGGGAATGAACGACTTGTGAGTGCCGGGCATCACCATGAGCGGACCGTTGAAGGGGTGATTCTCGGTCAGTGAAATTGAAACACTGAACGCACGCGGGCGGGGCATGCCGTCTTCGGAATGCCAAGTTTCAAAATCAGAGTGCCAGTGGAATGGAGCACCGCCGAAGCCAGGCTTGTAATTGACTCGGCTCTGGTGAATGTACACGTCCGAGTTGAGGACCTGCCGGGCGATGTCGGTGAGCCGAGGGGAATGAATCAGTTCAGCAAAGAGTTCGCTGACCTTCTCGGCCTCGAAAACGGACCGCACCTGGTCGGACTCCGGCTCCAGAATCACGCGCTCACTCGCGCGCAGCACCGAATCCTCGCTGAGCCGCTGCAGTTCGGCGAGGTATTTCTCCACCTCCTGCCCGGACAGCAAGCCGTCGAGAACCAGGTAGCCATTGAACTCATACTGATTCAACTGCGCCCCGTCGAGCGGGCCCGGAGCCTTTCCCCACACGGTCGGATCGGTCCGCGGCTGGGGGATAGAATCACCAATGACTCGGGTGGGATACAGGTCGGGGCGCACAGTGGTACTCATACGATTGCCTCCTACGAGGAGTAGTGACGGTGTAGTTTTGCCCATGTCCGGGCCTAATTCTTGAGGCGTCAGCGATACGGGATGCTGAACGATCCAGGTCTTTCATCGCTCACCTCTCGCTGGTTCGTTCTCCAGCTATCTCGATTCTGCGAGCTTCCACGCAGCAAAGGAAGAGGTGACGGGTGGACTGAATCGGCCGCTGACCTCATCAGGCCCGCAGTCGAACTTGGTATTCGTCCATTCCAACTCGTCTGGTGCACTTGCGCCGGCACGACCGGATCATCCGGTTCTGTGAGCGCCGGCACGCTCCCCTCCTGACGGTTCCGCTGTCCTTGCCCGTCAGGCAGCAACCGGCTAAGGTGGTTCCATGTCCGTCAATAATTTCCCCGAGTTCCGCCTTGGCAAGGTGCTGGCGACCAGCTTCACGGCGACTCTGACGGAGCGTTGCGGCGAGGCGGTGGAGCGCATTCCTGTCCCATTCCGACTCGTGGAGTGGTTGGCGATCTATGGGCTCGAGGTCAACTCCTGCACCAAGTCCCAGCTCGACCACGCTCGAGAACTGCGGGAATCAATTCACGTAGCCGCTACCGCCGCTGCGAACCAGAATCCGCTTCCCTCTTCAGCTGTCCAAGTCATCAATGACTGCGGTACTGACGGGCGGGCCTCGGCAATCTTGACGCCCGAGGGCAGCCGGGAGTGGCGGCTGAGTTCTGCTTCTGCAGAAGACGCACTCAGTGTGATCGCCGCCGACGCGATCAGTATCCTTTCGGGAGAACGCCAAGGAAAGATCGCCTTGTGCGCATCGCCGACGTGCCGAGCTGCTTTTTTCGACACCAGCAGAGGCGGCACGCGCAGATGGTGCGACATGAATACGTGCGGGAATCGCGAGAAAAAAGAACGCTTCCTCGCCAGCAAGCGCAAAGATTCAAGCCCTGCCGGCTGACCATCGCCCCTCGTCCGCCGCGACTTCAACGGCGCAGCCTCGAGAAGACCTCTCCACGCAAACACCAAGTCCTCGCCAGCAAGCTGACGAGGACTTGGTCGATCGAAGCTGTCCGGCGGATGAGTGATGCGACCTGTGTTCGGTGCCTCTATGCTTCCGTCAGCAGTGGATAGACCCCATTCTCGTCATGATCCTCACGTCCGGTGAGCGCCGGCGTGAAGATGCACAGAAAGGTGCTGTCCACAATCGGTTTGATCGTGTGGTTGTCGGCGTCGTCCAGAATGTGCAGGGTACCGGGTTCGATGATGTGCTCCTCGTTCTCGTCCCGGTCGATCAGAATCATCTTGCCGGAAATGCAGAACACCGCCTCCACGTGGTTCGCATAGCAGATGTCGGTTTCAGTGCCGGCGTAAACGACTGTCTCGGACACGGAGTAGCCGAATCCGTCCGAGGCAAGCAGAATGCGCTTGCTCCGCCACGCGCCACTCGCGGCCGTGACATCTCGCTCTGTGCCTTCGATCTCCGAAAGCCTACGAACCTGCATAACAGTCCTCCTGATCTTTCTTCATGTACGACATGAGCTGAATCTGCTTCAGTGCGCTTTCAGCGACGGGTCATGCGGCATCCCGGTTCAAGAAGATCGCTTGCAGCGGGCAAGAGTCGATGGCATCCTCGACTTCTTCGATGATTTCCGCATCGAACGACGCCTGGTACTGAAGCTCCCCATCGGCGTCGAGCTCAAAGTTGTCCGGAGCTGAAATTGCGCACAGCCCGTGGTTCTGGCACTTGATTTCATCAACGAAGATCTTCACGGTTGCCTCCAGACATGAACGTTGTTCGGGAACGTGAGGTGAATGTGATCGGCAATTTGTTCGCACCCGTATTTCCAGAGTCAGGCAGCCACTCGGCACCTTCGCCCACACGCAGATCGGTCATTCGCGTAGCCAGCGCCGAGAGAGCCACACCTATGTCTGCCCTGGCGACGAAATGCCCCAGACAGTGGTGCAGGCCACCACCGAAAGCAAAATGGGGCGAACGCTCGGCATCGAGGTCGATGCGGTCCGGGTTGTCGAACTCGGCAGGATCAGTGGCCGATGTCAGGGTGAACAGGTGGACTGTTGTGCCTTTCTCAATCGTGCGCTCCTTGTGACCGAATGTCTCTGCTGCTTCGCGCGAAATCCATCGACCTATCGGATTGACACGAAGCGCTTCTTCGACCGCCTTGGCGGAGTACCGATCAGGATCTGCAGCCAACTTCTCCCACTGATGCGGCTGCCTTGAGAACGATTCGACAGCCAGCGCCAATTGGTTTCGAGTCGTGTCTATCCCTGCGAATATGAGCAGGATGATGAGGTTGATCAGTTCCTGATCCGAGAGTTTGCCGGCATCCTCGTCCCTCGCTTCCACTAGAGCGCTCAGAATGTCATTCTGAGGTGATTCCCTCCTGCTTCGAACCAGGAATTCTGCATACTCGGTGAGTTCGGCGATGGCTTCGTCGATCTGTGTGATGTTTTCCTGGATGGTGATACCGAGACCGAGCCCGATCGTAGATGCCAGCTCATGGATCTTCTTCCAGTCGTGCTCATCGATGCCCAACATCATGCACAGGATCCTGGTTGCATACGGTGCCGCAAAGTGACTGGCGAATTCAGTCTGCCCGTCGTCAATCCATTCGTCTATCAGGCTGTCCGCCAGGTCCCGGAACTGGGAATGCAACGGCGCTATCCGGCGCGCGGAGAACGCGGGATTGACTAGGCGTCGGATCCTGTTGTGCTCGGCGCCCTCCAGCACAAGCAGAGTCTTCTGCCACCAACTGTCGAAGTGCCCGTCGACCACTCCGTGCTGAGATGGCCATTTGGCCGACCCTTGGGTTAGGCGGGGATGCTTCAGGAGGAAAGTGCTGTCTTCGTAAGAGAGGACGGCAATGCCCCAGTCAGTTCGTGCGTACCAATGTGTAGCTCGCGCCTTCCGCACTTCTTCTGAGTCCATGCGAAAGTGTTCGTCACTGATGTCGAGGTGCAGAGTTTCGGGTTGCTGCGCCATGGCAAAACGACTCCTCATCGTCGGATCGGGGCGGCGGACGGAATCAAGCGGCAGTCATCGGACCGATTCGGTAGAGGACCTCGTCGTGGTGACTGTCAGCGAAGAGGCTGCTGGGGAACAGCACGCGGGTCTCGACAGGGGCCGAGTGCTTCTTGGCGAACTGCTTCAGCACCATAATGATCGCTTTGTTCTCGGCGGAGACCGTGGCCTCGACGTACCGGGCGCCTTGGGCCACCTGCTGGTCGGCGGCGGCCTGGAAGAGCTTTATCCCGAGGAAGGGGATGCCGTGGCGCGAATTGACGGCGGTTTGCCAGACGAAGTAGGTCTCGGGCTCGTCAGGACGGCGGTAACCGGTGAGGAATCCGACGAGTTCGCCGTCCACGGTCGCAACCAGCGAACTGTCAGCGAAATCCCGGAACCACAGCGTGTAGTAGTAGAGGCTGTTGGAGTCCAGGCCGGGGGTGTTCTCGACCAGCTTCCACACGCCGGGGCCGTCCTCGGGCATCGGTGCTCGGAAGACCGTCTGCTTGTTGGCGACGGTGGCCTGGCCTGCGCCGGCTGCGGAGGTCATGGTGATCGTCATAGTCAGAACGCCTCGGTCTCTGTCAGCAGTGGGTGGACGCCGTGCTCGTCGTGGTCCTCGCGGCTGGTGACCGGCGAGTTGAAGCCGCACACGAAGTGCTCGAAGGTGCGAACGGTCATGGTGGAGTGGATCTCTTCTCGATCGGCGGTGCCGGGCATGGTCATGCCGTTTCGTAGACGGCGCGTTGGGCGATGCGCAGTCCTTGGTCGAGTTCGTCGGTGGTGATGGTCAGTGGGGGCAGCACCTTGACGACCTGGCCATGCGCTCCGGAAGTCTCGATGAGGAGTCCGAGTTCGAAGGCCCGGCGTGCGGCGCGGCTGGCGTGCTGAGGATCGGCAAGCTCCAGGCCCCAGACCATCCCGCGGCCGCGGTAGGCGGATCCGCTGTGTTGCGCGGCGATGTCGCGCAGCGCGGCTTCGACGGTCTGGGCATGTGCCAGGGTCTGCTGCTCCAGCTTGTCGTCGGCCCAGTAGGCACTGAGGGCGGCGGTCGCGGTGACGAAGGCAGGGTTGTTGCCGCGGAATGTGCCGTTGTGTTCGCCCGGCTCCCAGACGTCCAGCTCCGGTCGGAACAGGCACAAGGACATGGGCAGTCCGTACCCGCTGATGGATTTGGAGACGGTGACGATGTCCGGAGTGATGCCGGCCTCTTCGAAGGAGAAGAATGCTCCGGTGCGACCGCAGCCCATCTGGATGTCGTCGACGATCAGCAGCATGTCGTGCTGCTGGCAGAGCTGGGAGAGGGCACGGAGCCACTGCGGGCGAGCCACGTTGATGCCCCCCTCGCCCTGGATCGTCTCCACGATCACTGCGGCTGGCTTGTCCAGCCCGGATCCGTGGTCCGCGAGCAGCTGCTCGAACCACAGGAAGTCGGGTGTCCTCCCGCCCATGTAGTGGTCGAAGGGCATGGGAGTGGTGTGCACGAGCGGAACGCCTGCGCCGGCCCGTTTGAAGGCGTTGCCGGTCACTGCCAGGGAGCCCAGCGACATACCGTGGAAGGCGTTGGTGAAGGAGACGACCAGCTCGCGCCTCTTGACCTTGCGCGCCAGCTTGAGAGCGGCTTCGACAGCGTTGGTGCCCGTCGGGCCCGGGAACATGACCTTGTAGGGCAGTTCCCGCGGGCGCAGGATCGTGTTCTGGAAGAACTCGAGGAACGTGCGCTTGGCCGTGGTCGACATGTCCAGGCCGTGCGTGACGCCGTCGCGCTCCAGGTAGTCGAGCAGGGCACGCTTCAACACCGGGTTGTTGTGGCCGTAGTTGAGGGAACTAGCGCCGGCGAAGAAGTCCAGGTACTCGTGCCCGTCCTCGTCGTACATCCGGCTGCCCTGCGCCCGGTCGAACACAGTGGGCCAGCTGCGGCAGTAGCTGCGTACCTCCGACTCCAGGGTCGTGAAGACGCTCAGGTCGGGCTGAGTGATCGTCATGCCGCTACCTGCTCGGGCTGTGAGGCGAGTACGAAGTCGGTGAAGGTGTCCACCGAGATGAAGTCGTCGGCGTCCAGGTCCTCCGGGTCGACGACCAGGCCGATGGAGTCCTCCAGAGCCATGAGCATCTCGAGCATCGTGGTGGAGTCCAGGTGCAGGTCGTCGAAGAGCTTGACCTCGCCGGTCAGTCCGGTGACGGGGCGCTCCAGGACATCGGTCAGGGCGGTTTCGAGGGCGGCGAGAACGTGCTGGCGGTTCATGAGGATTCCTTACGGTGCGAGGGAGGGCGGTGTGCGTTCAGTGGGACAGGCGGTGCTGGAGGAGTTCCGTGGTCGTCGGGGTGGTCCGGGGCTGGTCGACCAGGGCGGCCAGCTGCTTGCGGTCGACCTTCCCGTTGCCGTTAGTGGGCAGGGCGTCGAGGCGTACGCAGCGACGAGGGATCTTGAAGGGTTCGATCAGCTCGCGCATGCGGTCGCGTACGTCGTCCGGGCCGATCTCGGCGACGACCGCGAGGATCGCGTGCTGCTTGCCCTGGGGCGGCAGGACGGCGGCCGATGTCACGCCGTCCACCCGCATCGCGGCGGCCTCGACCTCGGTAGCGCTGAGTCGGAAGCCGCGCTCCTTGTAGAGGTCGTCCCGTCGTCCGGCGAAGTAGAGGTACCCCTCGTCGTCCTGCCAGCCGTAGTCACCGGTACGGAGTTCGGGGAAGAGACCGTCGCGGCGCGGGAAGCGTTCGGCGGTCAGTTCGGGGCGGCGCCAGTAGCCGGCCATCACGTTCGGCCCGCGCACCACGAACTGGCCGATCTCGCCCGGCGGCAGCCGCTCGCCGTCGTCCCCGGTGACGAAGACCTCCGTGCCGGGCAGCGGCAGTCCGCAGGACCCGGGGCGCGTCAGGTCGCCGTCCGGCGGCATGATCGCGGTCCGCTTGCACTCGGTGAGTCCGTACATGACCTGGATGCGCAGCGCGGGCAATGCGGCGCGCAGGGCCGACATGGTGCTGTCGGAGAGTGCGGCACCGGTGTTGGTGAGCAGGCGCAGTCGGCTCAACTTGCCGGGGCTGCGCTTGACCAGCCAGGCGAGCCGGTCGGAGACCGAGGGTACGGAGGCGAGGACAGATGCCCCGGCCTCCTCCAGGCTGCGCAGGAGCGGCGGGCCGGCCTCGGCGACGGTGCCCAGGTGGAGCCGTGCTCCGCTCAGTGCGGCGAGGTAGACCTGGTAGAGGCCGTAGTCGAAGGAGAGCGGCAGAGGGCAGTAGATGACGTCGTCGCTGCGGTAGTTCAGGCAGGACTGGATGGCCGAGGCGGAGAACAGGACCTGCTGGTGGGTGCTGACCACGGCCTTGGGCAGTGCGGTCGTACCAGAGGTGTAGATCAGGCTGACCGGGTCGACGGCGAGGGTGCCCGGGTCCGGCGGGAGCTCGGTGGCTCTGGGGTGCGCGTCGAGGGCGGTGCGTACGAGTTCTCCGATCTTCAGGAAGGTCACACCGTGCTGCCCCGCGGTGTGAGCCACGTCCGGGTCGTCCGACACCAGGAGTGCGGGCTCGCAGTCCTTCACTACGTGCTCCAGCGGGCCACCGCGTACCTGCTCGTGCAGGACGCTGAAGACGGCGCCGAGGCGGGAGGCCGCATACACGAGGAGCGTGATGCCGAGGCCGTCCGACGCGGTCACGACCACGCGGTCACCGCGCTTCAGTCCCTCCTGATGGAGGCGGCCGGCCAGGCGCACGCTGGCCTGGGCGAGTTCACCGTAGGTGAGGCTGTTGCCCTGCGTAGCCAGAGCCGGGGCCTCGGGGTCGCGCTCGGCTGCCTGGTCGAGCAGTTCGTGCAGGAGCTGGGGCGTGGGGGACATCAGGACTCCTTCGGGGCGGCGGAGGTCTTCTTGCGGGGGACGACCGTGGTGGCGGTGGCCGAGCAGACGAGCTGGGGGGCCTGAAGGACATCGGCGGCACTGGAGTTCGTGTCCGGGCGGGCCGCGATGACCTTGTGTGCCTGGAGCTCCACCACCCGACGCAGCCGGGTGGTGCGGACCAGCCGGCCCGTCGCCTCGATGTAGTCACCCGGCTGCACGGGGGCGGTGAAGCGGAGGGAGGAGTACTCCGAGAGCAGGCCTTCGTCGCCGTCCGTCCGCACCGTGATCTCGGTGACGAGGTCGCCGAAGAGCCGCAGGATGCGTGCGCCGTCGACCAGCCCACCGCCGTAGTGGGCTTCCTCCTGGCCGATGCGCACCCGGAGGAAGGCGGTCGTCTCCTGGTTCTCTTCGCTGTCCGACGGGGACATGGTGGGGGGTTCCTCTCTGCCGGGGTCCGTGCCCGGTGTCCGTGCCGGTACGGAGTGGGGCCTGCCGATCGCCACTGCGGCGACGACGTTCTGTTTGTGGGTAATGGACAGGGCGATGGAGTACGGGCCGAGCCGTGCTGCCCGGCCGCGGAGGCGGACCAGCGGTGCTCCGTCGTCGTCCTGGTCCACGTAGATCTCGTGCGGAGCGACGCCCTGGAGCATCCCGGTGCCCAGGACCTTGAGGACGGCTTCCTTGGCGGCGAACCGGCCGGCCAGGAACTCCAGGCGTCGCTCGGCGCTCATCGCCTCGGCCCGTGCGGTCTCCTCCGGGGCGTAACCGAGCCGCAGGAACCAGGGCCGAGTGATCAGCCGGCGGAGCTCACCGCTGTCCAGGACGTCCAGACCGATGCGTACCGGGCCGGGGACGGCGAGGTTCAAGGCGCCGTGGTGAAGTCGATGAGTCGCTGCTTGGCCAACAGGTCCTCGGTGGTGTCGCGTGCTCTGACCAGCTGGGCCCGTCCGCCGTGGACCAGGACCTCGGCCGGATAGCCGTGGCTGAGGAAGAGCCCGGGGGACGCGGTGGGCCCGTACGCGCCCGATCGCTCCACGCCCAGGAGGTCACCCGGCCGCACCTCGGGCAGCTCCACCTTCTTGGCGACCACGTCGTTGGGGGTGCACAGCGGGCCGGTCAAGGTGTAGCGGTGGGTGGGCGGGGCGTCCGGGCTGCCGAGGTGGCGCACCGGGAAGTTGCGTTTGACGAAGCTGCCCACTCCGACCGCCGCCATGTGGTGGTTGGTGCCGCCGTCGGCGACGACGAAGGTCTCCCCCATGGACTCCTTCACGTACCGGACCTGTACGACATAGGTGCCGGCCATGGCGGTGAGGAAACGGCCGAGCTCCATGATCAGACGACACTCCGGGTGGCGCGCGACGAAGGGGGCGACCGCTTCGCGTATCCCCTCGCCCAGGGCGGCCAGATCCAGGTCCGTCTCGTTGTCGAAGTACGCGATGCCGAGACCGCCGCCGAAGTCGACCGTCTCCAGCGGGAAACCGAGCTGGGAGGCGAGGTCCTCGGCGGTGGCCAGAATCTGGCGGGTGTTGTGGACGACGTCCTCGTGGTGCAGGAAACGGGTCCCCATATAGGCGTGCACACCCTTGACCCGTATGTGGCGCAGATCTGCCAACTCATTCTTGGAGCCGCGCAGTTCTTCCTCGTCGATTCCGAACTGGCGCGGCTTTCCGCCCATCGACAGGCCCGACCCCTTGGTACCGAAGGACGGGTTCACCCGGAGCACAACAGGGCATTCGCCGGAGCCGCGCGCGGCCATCAGGGAATCCAGCTGGCGCAGCTCTTCGAGCGATTCGCAGACCACCGCGTGGATTCCGGCCTCGATGCAGGCCTCGAGCTCGCGGCCGTCCTTTCCCGGCCCGAGGAAGATGATGTCCTGCGGGGCGACGCCGGCACGCAGTGCGGTGGTCAGTTCGGCGTACGAGGAGACCTCCGCGCCGGCGCCTCGGGAGTTGAGGAAGGCGCACACACTGATGTTCGGGTTGGCCTTTAGGGAGAAGAAGACGTCGATCGACTCGGGGAGCTGCTCGCGCAGCTCGCGCATGGTCGTCTCCAGGACGTCTGCGTCGTAGACGAACAGGGGGGTACCGAACTCCTCGGCAAGGGCAGAGAGTGGGTTTCCCTGAATCTGAGATTCCTCCGTGCTCATTCGAATTCTTTCTGTCGTGACCGAAGTTGCTGTCCGAGCCGGCGGTCTTCGTTCACTGCCATCCGGCATCGTTGTCCGATATGCTGGACGCAATCGCCCGCCCGGCCTGAAGGGCAGACATCGAAACGGGAGTGAGAATCCCCGCGGCGGCGATCCCGGGAATGCACTTGCTCATTTTCATCAGCCTCTTTCCGAGGGCTCGGTTTCCTGCTGAGCAATATTCTTGCCGTGCATACCAGCCCGGCGGAAGAGGAATTCGGTGGACCGAACGGGCCGTGTCCCACTCAGGCCTGACGAGGCATCAGCAGCGGAACCTCGCAAGACTTCAACTCCCACCCTCCGAGGAGAAAATGAGAGTCGAGAGCGCGGCGCCAGATCCGTTCCCCGGCAGCCTCGGCGGCCTCCAGGGACGGGGCTCGCAGGAAGAGCCCGACGATCGGAAGCGACCAGGGCACGGGGTGCACGGAGACATGCTCCAGGCCGTCCGCATCGACGGCCTGGGCCGAGATCACCTGGGCCGTGTCGGCGGGCAGTGATGCCTCGTACGGAGGAGGTTCGAGGGAGAGGTGAACGAGATACATGCATCGAGACTGCCAGGCTCGCAAGGCAGTAACTTCAGGCGATTCGCGTGCGGTTGCGGCCACGCCCCGAAACGGCCAGGTGCGCCCATGGACCGCTGTGGGCGCGCCTGGCCGCCGAAATCAAGTTCAGGCCTGGGCGAAGCCCCGCTGCGCGGCGTGTACCCCAGCCTGGAACCGGCTGCGGGCGTCGAGGTGTTTCATCAACGCGGTCGAGATGCGGCGGGCGGTACGCGGCGACACCCCGAGCCGTTTGGCGATCGACTCGTCGGTGCACCCCAGGGTGAGCAGCCGCAGCGCCTCGGCCTGTTGAGAGGTGAGCCCCTCAATGGCGGAGGGCCGCGGAGTGTCCCCCAGCAGCTCGGCGGCCTGCCACACCTTCTCGAACAGGGCGCACAGCAAGGTGATGAGGCCCGGGGCGCGGAGAACCACGGCGCCCGCCGCGGTGTTGCCGCTGTCACCCGCCACGATGGCGACGCGCCGGTCACAGATGATCATCCGGTTGGGCAGTGAGGGTGTGGTGCGCACCTGTCCGCCCATCGAGGCCAGCCGGTCCGCGTGGGCCGCGCCGGCGGGATCGTTACGGATGCTGTCGAGGTAGACGGTGCGCATCCGCACGCCCCGGTCCAGCAGCCGCTGGTTCAGCGGCCAGGAGCTGCGCAGGTTGGCCTCGGTCTGCGGCCCTCCGGGGGCGAAGGTCCAGAACTCCTCCTCGACCTCGTTGTTCATCGCCGCGAGATGGTCGCGGATGCTGTCGAGGCCTTCGAGGTACTCGAAATCGGTGTCCAGGTCGCGGAACTCCTGGCCGGCGAAGTCCGAGATCAGCCGTATGGCGGCGGCCCGGCTCTCCTCGGCCCTGTGCTGCTGGGCGGCGAGTTCGGCCTGCTGCCGGGTGAGCAGCATCTCCATGCCCAGCTTCGGGCTGACCACGTGCAGCGGCTGCGCATGGTCGGCGGAGGGCCGTACCAGCGCCATCTCGCTGAGCCTGTCGAGCGCGGCGCGCACGTCCTCCTCGCCGAGTCCGAGCCGGACGCTCAGCTCGGCGACCCCGCCCTGAGGGTGGGCCAGCACTCCCCGGTATACGGCCTCGGTGTCGGCGTTCAATCCCAGTGCGTCAAGCATGCAGTTTCCTCTCTCCGTCGGGTGGGGGATGCGGAACGGGAAGGACCGTGGGCCCCCTTCCTGGAGGCCGTTCACGTGCGCCGGCGGGGCGGCGCCGGGCTGTGGAGCGCAAAGGGCCCGCTCTCCCAGGAGTGCAGGGACTGGTCGAGGGTGGCGGCCAGCCCCTCGGCGGCTGCGGCCGTGGGCGTGCACTGCATCCGCGAGACGGCCTGCAAGTGGGTGAGGTCGGCGGCCCAGGCGGCGTACGACCGGAGGAGGCCGGGGCCGGTTCGGGAAATGGCGTGGGTGCGGTGGTGTCCGCGTTACGCGGGGACGGCCGCCGCGAGGTCGGTGCGGTCCTGGGCGCACGCGTCGGAGGAGTGCTCGGGAGCCAGCCGCTGTCCGGGGCGCAGTGCGACGGCGGCGTGATTGACGGCGGTGCCGGCCTCACCGAAGCCAACCGAGATCAGCGGAACCCGGCCGCGGTAGCCGCACCCGTCTCCGACCGCGTACACCTGCGGAAGGTTGGTGCGCATGTTCTGGTCCACCCGGATCCGGCGGCGTTCCAGCTCGAGGCCCCAGTCGGCGACCGGGCCCAGAGACGCGGAGAAGCCGAGAGCCGCGACGAGGGACTGGGCCGGGAGGGTCAGCAGCTCCCCGTTCCTGCCGTCCCGGTCATCCCTGCTGATTTCGACGCTCTCCAGTCGGCCGGTGCCGTGGCAGGCGACCACCTGGGCGTCGGTGAGCACACGGACCGGGGAGTCGTACAGCTGCCGGACGCTGAACTCGTGCGCCCTGAATTCGCTCCGGCGGTGGACCAGCGTGACGCTGCGCGCCACCGGCGCCAGGGCGAGCGCCCAGTCCACCGCACTGTCACCGCCGCCCACCACGACCACGTCGCGGGCGGCGTGCGCCGACAGGCGCGGCACGTGGTAGGCGACGCCACGCCCTTCGTAGGGCAGTGAGACAGGAAGCTTGCGGGGCACGAATCTGCCGAGCCCGGCGGCCACCACGACGGCCCCGGCATGCACCAGGCTTCCGTCGTCGGCACCGATCGTCCAGCCCTCCGGCCGGGGCGTCAGGGTCTGGGCCGTCCGCCCCAACAGGAAGCGGGTGGCGAAGGGTTCGGCCTGCCGCAGCAGGTTGTCGACCAGCTCCTGCCCCTTGACCTCAGGGTGCGCCGCGACGTCGTACAGGAGCTTCTCCGGGTACATGGCGGACACCTGGCCGCCGGGTTCGTCGAGGCTGTCGACGACTGCGGCCGTCAGCCCACGGAAGCCGGCGCAGTATGCGCTGTAGAGGCCGGCGGGACCGGCGCCCACGATCGCGAGATCCACCACGACCTCGGCAGGGCCTTGCAAGGAACGCACGGAAATCTCCCACTACTCTCGTGACATGTACATGGAGTGCCGTCGGAGCGATCCCTGCCTCCGGCGTTCTCTGAAACATACAGAAGATTCGTTATCTTTTGTAGGCCCGGCGGGCTCCGAGTTCACCGCGACAGGGATGAGCCGCCTCAGGCAGCCTGGCGCGCGATGCCGCGCTCGATCAGTCGCCACACCTGTCTCAGCTGGTCAGAGGCGCCCACCGGGGAACCGTCCGAGGCGGCGCGATCGATCCGGATCCTCGATACGACCCCCTCGACAAGATGCGTGACAGCGATCGCCATCGCCCGGAGATCCTCATCCGTGCCCAGCTGCCCCTTGCTCCGGGCTCGCTCCAGGAGGTCGAGCACCCGCGGCAGCCAGGCATCCGTCCAACTGCCCACCTCCTGCGGCCGCTCGACCGAGAGCCTGGCGGCCGAGCGCACGACAACGTTCTCCTCGAGCAGCCCCGCGAGCCGGACCGTCAGCGTGACCACCTCCTCCAGCTCCAGAACCCCCGCCGGCTCCGCGCCGTGCCCGAGACCGTCAAGGAGGGCCTCCATGTGCAGCCGCCCCTCCTGGCCGACCGCGTCGGCGAGCGCCGCCTTGGAGGAGAAGTGAAAGGTCAGCGCCCCCAAGGAGACGGAGGCCCCGGCGGAGATCCGGGCCACTCTCGCACCTTCGTAGCCGACCCGGTCGAACTCCACGGCGGCCGCGTGGACGAGCTCACCACGCGTGTGCGCCGCCCTTGCCTGGATCGTCATTCCCGTACCCCTCGCCGTCGGCAACCACGCCTCCCGCCACGGCGACGGGAGGAAGGAGCCAGCCTGCGAACCCATCGGGCCGCAAGGCAATGCCAACTCACCAAAGACGCACTCGAACCTATAAGAAACCGTACGCTCGCTATATTCTTTCGGGCGGAAGTCATCCCGCAGAGAAGCAGAGAGCAGGAGACGGTCATGGCACTGGTTCACAGCGCGGCTCCGGCCGCACTGGCGCTTGCCGAGTTCAGCGCCTACCTCTTCGCGGGTCTGCGCAGCGATCAGCGGCGCTGGGCTCTCGCCTGTCTGCAGGCCGCCCTGAGCTCACCCGGACCGGAGCCCGCTGTCCCGCCGCTCCTGCGCCGGGGCGTCCCCTGCAGCGTCGCCGCCCAGTCGATGCACCGCTTCGTCAACCGCAGCCCCTGGCCCTGGGACACCGTCCTGGACCGCCTCCTCCACTGGGTCGGGCAGCACACCGGACCACCGCACTTCTGGACCGTCGGCATGGCCGTCCTGCCCAAGCGGGGTTCCTGCTCGGTGGGGGTCCACCGCTGTACGCACCCGGCCAACGGGCGCCCGGTCAACGGCCAGCTCGGCCTCGGCGTGTTCCTCTCCGGCCCGGCCGGGAACCTGCCGACCGACTGGCGGCTGCTGCTCCCCGAGCACTGGTGCCACACCCCCGCACTGCGGCAACGCGCCCGTATCCCCGAAGCGGTGTCCTATCGTTCCGCCGAAGCGCACATCCTGGACCTGGACCGAGACCTCACGAGGCGCACCTGGCACACCCCGGCCCCCCTCGTCGTCGACCTTCCCGGCCATGTGGACGCCGCGGTGCTCGCCGAAGAACTCAGCCGCCGTAGCCGCCAGTTCGTGCTGAGCGCGCCCGCCACCCTCCCCGTGACGCCCTTGCGGAGCGACCAGAGCCCCGCGAGCGGCACCGTCAGGGCAGGCCGACTGCTCACGGCGGACGGCCAGGGCCCACACACCGCCGGGCTGATCCGCTCCGGCTCCGTGGTCACCGGCCACGTCGCACTGCCGACGAGGGGCACCCCGGGGGGCGCCCCTCGCCGCTACCAGTTGTTCGGGGTGGCCCGGCCGCCCTCCGGCACCCGGCCCGACCGCGTCTGGCTGAGCAATCTGCCACCCCGGCGTCCCGGCGAGCTGCCTGCGCTCATCACCCCTGCGGCGTCGACGACTTCGACAGTTCGCGACCTGGAGCGGTTCGGCCTGTTCGACTTCGAGGGACGGTCCTGGCCGGGCTGGCACCACCACATGACGCTGATGTCCGCCGCCTACACCTTCTCCCGCCTGAGCCGTGCCTGATCAGTCCGAGCCATTTGCCGATCGGCCGGCGCCACGACATGTTCAGACGGCCATCGAACCGCCGTCCACGGCCATCGCGGCCCCGGTCGCGAACGTCGCTCTGGCACTGCAGAGCCAGAGCGCCGCCTGTGCCACCTCCTCGGGCGCGGCCAGCCGGTGCTGGACCGAGTCGGCCATGAAGACCTCCTCCAGCTCCGGATGGGCGGTGGTGACCTCTTCCATCATCTCGGTGCGCGTGGCCCCCACCACGAGCGCATTGACCCGGATCCCTTGCTGCCCGTAGTCGAGGGCGGCCGCTCTGGTCAGCCCGATCACGGCGTGCTTGGCCGCGACGTACGCGGCCGACGCACCGGTGGCCTTGAGACCGGCGACGCTGGAGGTGTTCACGATGGAGCCACCCGCTCCGGAACGGAGCATGAGCGGCACCTGGTGGCGCATGCAGTTCCACACCCCGCGCAGGTTGACGTCCAGAGTCCGGTCGTACACCTCGTCGTCGATCTCGTGCAGCGGCACGCCGGCCGTGGCCCAGCCGGCGTTGTTGAAGGCGGCGTCGAGTCCGCCGAAACGCTCGTCGGCCGCCGCCACCACCTGCTCGACGTCGCGGGAGGACGTCACGTCACCGGCCACCGCCACCGCTCGGCCGCCCGCCGCGCGGATCTCGTCCACCAGCCCGGCCAGAAGTCCCTCGCGCCGCGCCATGAGCACCACAGCCGCCCCCTCCGCGGCGAACAGCCGGGCAGCGGCCGCTCCGATCCCGCTGGACGCCCCGGTGATCATGACGGTCCGGCCGTCCACCAGACCGCCGCCCACCGTCATGATGCCCATACCGTGCCCAGTGCGGCCTGCGTGTCCAGGCTGCGCAGCAGGTCCTCGTCGATGGCGGACAGCGACTCCACGACGTACCGCGCCCCCGCCTCGCGCATCAACTGCCGCTGGAAGCTGTGCTCGAAGTGGCTGGGGTGGCCGATGAACGCCATACCCAGGCGCCGGGCCTCCTCGGCGACCCGGGCGACGTCGTCGATGACCAGCATCTGCTCGTACGCGAGGCCGAAGTGCTCGTCGGCCATCTCGGCGAGTCCCGGGCGGACCACGTCGGTGCAGATGTAGCCCGGGGCGTCGAACAGCTCCGCGTGCTCGCCGAGGAACTCCTTGAAGTGCTCCTCGCCGAGCCCGCCGTAGCAGACGGTGCGCAGCCCTGCGGCCCGCAGCCGTACGAGGAGGTCGAGCGCACCCTCAGTGATCTTCACCGGGTGCGTCTCGACGTACCGCGCGCGCTCCTCGAAGTACGCGGCTAGCGCCTCCGCTCCGCTCATGGGCTCGCCGATCGCCTCCGCGAGCAGCCGGCCCGCGAGCTCGCGGGGCTGGGAGAAGATGCTGCGCTCGACCTCGGCGGTGTACACGCAACCGCGCTCGGTGAGGAAGCGGTGGATGACCGGACTGAAGGTGTCTTCGAGCATGACACCGTCGATGTTGACTGCAGCCAGGCGGAGTTGGGCCGGTATGTGACTCATGGAACCCCCTGTTAGGTGTCCCGGGTTCCTATCACACGCCCCGGCTCCACCCACAGGTCCGCACCCCGTCCGCCCGGGTCAACTCCCGGACGCCGCACGGATGGCGCCCGCCACACGCAGGGGGTTCACCTCGGTGCGGGCGATGACCGCGGGGACCGCGATGCCGGGCAGCAGCAGCCGCCACATCCGTACCGCCCGCATCTCCAGGTCCGCACGGCCCTCGCTCGCTACGGCCGAGTAGGTCTGCATGCCCGTGCACGCCTCGACGACGAACTCGGCCAGCTCGTCCGGGTCCACCCCGGCCTGCAACTCGCCCTTCTCCGCCGCGGTCCGCAGGCACTCCGCCATGATCTGCGCCCATTCCTGATATGGCGTCACATCCTTGACGCCGATGGCGCCCTGGTCGCCGGTGAGCCGCACACCCGCACGCAGCAACGGGTCCTCCCGGAGCTGGTGCGCCCAGACCATGGTGATGTCCACCAGCCTCTGCAGCCCCTCGGATTCCAGCCACGGGACGATCGAGTCGGGCTGGGCGTTCATCACCGCGAGAGCGAGACCCTTCTTCGACCCGAAGTGGAAGTACAGAGCGCCGGCCGTGACGCCGGCTTGCTTCAGAATGCGGTTGATGCTCGCTTCCGCGTAACCGACCTCGTCGAAGACTTCCGCCGCCGCCCGAAGGATCGCCGCACGGGTCTTGATCGCCCGCTCCTGCTTCGGCTGCTGCTGAGCCATCGTGCCTCCAAAATGAAACAGAACGCAACGAATGCTACCCGTCGCCTCCACTCATGCTGGCTACATCTCACTACTCCACTTCGCATCCTTTTTCGCCCCATTTCGCCTTTCGCCCCACTCCACTTGACCGAACCATGACCTTAATTTGACTCTTCCTTGAGTAGTCTAAAACAGAACATTCTTTATGTTCTTTCTGTTGCTCGATACCTTCCCACCGCCTCAGAGGGAGCTCCTATGTCGGTCACGGCCCAGAACCTCGGCGCACAGCACACCCCGTACACCCGGCCCGGCACGACGGTGCCCCGTAAGTACGTGCACAAGCTCGCCGATTCCGAGGTCCTACTGACCGGCTGGACCCCGCTCGGGAGCGACCGCCACCGCATCACCGCCCGCTGGCCCGTCGACCACCCCTTCTACGCGCCCGTCGGCAACCTCCACGACCCGCTGCTGCTGGCCGAGTCCGTACGCCAGGCCGTCCCTCTGCTCAGCCACCTCGCCTACGACGTCCCCTTCGGCCACCGCCAGAGCTGGGCCCGCTTCCGCTACTCGATCGACCCCGCCGCCCTCGCCGTCACCGACTCCCCCGCCCAGGTCGAGATGCGCATCACCTGCTCCGACGTCCTGCGCCGCGGGGGCCGGTTCTCCTCGATGTCCATGCACGTCGAGTGCTATATGGACGGAGCTCTCCTGGGTACCGCCGACACCGCCTTCTGCGACATCCCGCCCGGCCTCTACCGGCGCCTGCGCGGCCCTCGCGCCGACCTCGACGCCGTCACCCGGCGGGCCGTCCCTCTCACCCCCCCGCTCGCCCCCGACCACGTCGCCCGCACTCATTTCGCCGATGTCGTCCTGTCCGAGACCAACGCCTTGCAGCCCAAGCAGCTCCGGGTGGACCTGGCCCACTCCGTGCTCTTCGACCACGCCGTCGATCACGTACCGGGCATGCTGCTCCTCGAAGCGGCCCGCCAGACCTCACACGCGGCAGCCCACCCGCGCCCGGTGTTCCCCACCGCCATGGACACCGTCTTCTCCCAGTACGTCGAACTCGACGCCCCGTGCTGGATCCATGCCGGCTCGCCCTCCCTGAGCGGCGAACCGATATCCGTCGAGGCCGTACAGAACGACCGCAGCGTGTTCCGCGCCCTGGTTACCACCACCCCGCTGCCCGCCTGAGCTCCCTCACCTCAGAACCAGAGTGTCTCTCGACGACAGCCGCATGCTGACCCTCTGAGGGCGTATCAAAAGCGACCCACTTGGTGACCTTCGTCTGACTCTGACCTTAATGATCAAGGTCAGGAGGGAAGGTGATCCTCGTGGAGGACTGGGCAGAGATCCGCCGGCTGCACCGGGCTGAGCAGATGCCGATCCGGGCGATTGCGCGGCATCTGGGCATCTCGAAGAACACGGTGAAGCGGGCCCTGGTGAACGATCGGCCGCCGAAGTACGAGCGCCCGGCCATGGGCTCGGCGGTCGATGCGGTCGAGATGCAGGTCCGTGAACTGCTGCGGAAGACCCCGACGATGCCCGCGACGGTGATCGCTGAGCGGATCGGCTGGGAGAGGGGCATGACGATCCTCAAGGACCGGATCCGCGAGCTCCGGCCGGCCTATGTCCCGGTCGATCCGGTCTCCCGCACCATCTATCGGCCGGGAGAGTTGGCCCAGTGCGTACTGCGGTTCCCCGACGCGGACATCCCCATGGGCAGACGGGCCGGCCGCCGGTGCTGGTCATCGTGTCCGGCTACTCGCGTCGCGCGTGATCACCGCCCGGATGCTGCCGTCCAGGCGGACCGGTGACGTGATCGACGGGCACTGGTGGTTGCTGACCGAGTGAGGTGCCGTCCCCAGGACGCTGGTCTGGGACAACGAGGCCGGTGTCGGCCGCGGCCGCCCGACCAGCGAGTTCGCGGCGTTCGCGGGCCTGCTCGCCACTAAGATCTACCTGTGCCACCCCCGGGACCCGGAAGCGAAAGGGCTGGTGGAGCGGGCGAACGGCTATCTGGAGACCTCGTTCCTGCCCGGACGGCACTTCAGCGGACTGGACGACTTCAACCATCAGCTGGCCGCGTGGCTGAAGGTCGCCAACCGGCGTGTCCACCGCGCCCTCGGCGCCCGTCCGGCCGGACGGGGGGAGTTCTTTTGACGGTGGTCAGTCGGTCGCCGCATGCGCGGAGAGCAGGCGTCCTTCCAAATCCTCAGCGCTTCCGCCGCAGGACCACCCCCGCATGCGCGGGGAGCAGTCCAGAGCCCTGTTCTCGGCCGTATCGGGCAAGGGACCATCCCGCATGCGCGGGGAGCAGATCTGATCACCACCCTTTTTCTTGACCTAGTTGGGACCATCCCCGCATGCGCGGGGAGCAGGCGAGGTAGCGGCGGGCGCCCTCGATGAGCCAGGGACCATCCCCGCATGCGCGGGGAGCAGTCGTCCGCGCCGGCGTCGTCTCCCTCTGCGTCGGGACCATCCCCCGCATGCGCGGGGAGCAGTTCGAAGGCCCGTACTTCGTGCACCAGCCCATGGGACCATCCCCGCATGCGCGGGGAGCAGTTCCCGCGGCCGCGCTTCTGCCGCTCCTTGTCGGGACCATCCCCGCATGCGCGGGGAGCAGTCCCTTACTGGGTGAGGTCTGCCCCTGCGCCTGGGACCATCCCCGCATGCGCGGGGAGCAGTGGCGGAGTACGCCCGCAAGTCCGACCGCTCCGGGACCATCCCCGCATGCGCGGGGAGCAGAGTCGTCTCTGCGCTCACCTCCTGCACTTCCTTGGACCATCCCCGCATGCGCGGGGAGCAGCCCCCGAGCGGATCAGGCGGCGGTCACTTCGAGGGACCATCCCCGCATGCGCGGGGAGCAGTCTCCGTGACCAGCAGCGTTATCGCCGGTTCAGATGGTTTCTGACTACTTTCACCGATTCCGGCAATGCGGGTAGAGGAGACATTTTGTCGTCACTGTCTGCCGAAGCGGCGTCGTTTCGATGCCCGACTCCACCCAGGCTTCGACCCGTCAGCCATCGCTGCAGCTGGGTCATTTGGGCGTTGGATGAGGGTCAGGCCCTCGTGATCGACTGGGTGCCAAGCATGATCATGGGTACGGAAGGTGAAGCCCTGTTCATTCTTTGTGGTGTGGGCGAGCAGGGCACGGCCTTGGCCTGCGTACTTCTGCACTTCATCCCACAGGAGATCGCGGATCCTTGCCGAGGGGTTGCCGATGAAAACCCCTGCTGAGATCTCGAGGAGCCAGCGCGTGAGGAGTCCGCGCAAGCCAGGTGGGCAGTTGGTGAGGACGATCACGGTCACCAGATCACCGCTTCGTCTCCGTAGTTGCGTCCGGCAGCCACGTCCTGGCCGCCATCGCTTTGCAAGGTGACGCGGTCCTGATCACCACAGGGCTCTGTTGCGGCGCTGTCGTTCTTCAGAAAAAGGTTTTTGATGTCGTCGACGCAGCGGTCCATCAGCGAGCTTTCGTTGATGCGGTCGCGCAGGGCACGGCGGGTGCGGGCACCTACGTCCTCGCCGTCTTCAGCGGCAATTTCGAAGGCCAGCGGGATGCCAATCTCCGTCTTGTAGAGGTCGGCAATGTCCAGGACGAAGGACAGTTC
Organism: Streptomyces sp. TRD_SC_5; assembly: GCF_056836825.1. NCBI lineage: Bacteria > Bacillati > Actinomycetota > Actinomycetes > Kitasatosporales > Streptomycetaceae > Streptomyces > Streptomyces sp. TRD_SC_5. The sequence continues at coordinate 196,180 of NZ_JBWZZS010000002.1, forward strand.
GTGGCCAGAGTGGACGAAACCGAGAGCCGGGCTGCATCCCAGGGAGGACACAATGGCGTGGGCAATGCCGTACATGCACTGGGCGGCGGCGGTGATCGCCTGGTTGACGGCGTCGCCGCTTGAGAAGTCGCCTGGGGTGTACTTGCGGCCGCGCCAGGAAATGCCGGTGCGAGTGGCCTGGGCTCGGTAGCAGTCCTTGACACGGCTACCTTCGCGCCCGAGAAGTTCACGGCGAGTGAGCCCGGCGGGATCTTCGTCGGGGAAACGGAGCTGGTACATGGCGCGTGCGACAGCGAGGCGCGTACGGGGGTTGGCCCACTGAATGGCTTGGGCCTCGGCGAGCGCGGAGGAGCGGGTCAGGGCCCTCCCGCCGGCGTAGTAGCGCACGCCCTGTTCTCCGACCCAGGCGACTGCTGCGCCGGTCTCACCGAGGACGCTCATCGCCTGGTGGGTGATGCGGGTTCCTGGGCCGAGCAGGAGTGTGCCGATGGTGGCCGATGGGATGTGGGTGGTTCCGTCAGCGTCTTCGGCCGTGATCGCGTTGGCGTCCCGGTGAACGGTGCAGCGCTCCAAGTAGACGAAGGACAGGCGTTCACTGGTGCGGGTGAGGTGGCGTGGAGTGAGCGCGGTGCGCTTGCCGACCGTGGTCACCCCTCTATCCGCCTGTGGTAGGGGTGAGGGGGGCGAGCGTCATCAGGCCGCAGCCGTAGGCCTTGGCTTTGCCGAGTCCCTGGGTGAGCGTGCGGCGCAGGGCGTCGGGGTCGGTGACTTGGAGGTTGCCGTCGAAGGTGACACTGACCAGGCTGACGGGGCGCTGCTTGGAGGCGTTGGCTTCGCGGTTCTTGGAAAAGGACACTGCACGCTGGTCCCGGACGGTCAGTTCGTGCCGGTCACCGTGGTGTTCGCGGCCTTGATTCGTCGACCCGCTGGGCAGCAGACGTTTGTCGGACGGTTTTTCGAGGATGCGGAACCCGCAGCGGTCCTGGCGCTCGAGCAGCCACCCCTTTTGGTGGGTGGGTGTCAGGTGCGCGGTCCGTTTGGTCGGTTCTCCGTCCTTGCGGCGGATGTGGTGTACGGGATTGGCGGTGAGCCTGAACGCCCAGGTGTCCCCTTGGGCGAGGCGGTCCAGGAGTGGGGTGTAGGGGCGGCTTTGCCAGCCGGGTGTGCTGGGGTCGGTGGCCGCGGCGGGCCAGCCGGTCTGCTCGACGAGGTGGGTGAGGTCGGGCTGCTCGGGGCTGACGATGTACAGGAAGACTTCGGCCCGGGCGTTGTGGTCCAGGCGCCACAGCACCCGAGGAGCGTCGGTTCCACCCGGATTGGCCGAGACGGTGGGCAGCAGCGCCGGGAAGGAGGACATGACGGCCGCGTGCACCGACTGGTGCGAGGAGAGCAGGCGACGGGCTCCCGGGCGTGCGGTGTTCACGCGGAAACGGGTCAAGAATGACATCAGACGCTGTCCTCCAGCGAAGCGAACGGGTCGTGAGCGGGCACGGCCCCACGGGGTGCGGCCTGCAGGTTGGGTACGTCCACTGACGTGCTGACCACGGTGCGCAGTACGTGCCGGCGGTGTTCCGCGGCGAAGCTCAGGGGCTGGTCGCGCAGTACATCTGTGTGGTTCTCCCCCTGCCCGGCTTCGCGCAGGACTACAAGGGGCACAGCGGCCTGCTGGCGGTGCAGTTTCTGGTACCAGCGGGCGGCTTGCCAGGGCTCGTCCCGCAGGGCCTGGTCGAGGTCTGAGGCGTTGTGGAGGGCCAGCTCGACCGGCTGTGCGGGTGGGCACGAGCGGCGGCCGAGATAGGACGGATAGACCGGTGCCCGCAGAGCGGTGTGGAGCTCTGCGAGGAGGAGGCGGTCGCCCTCGAGTGCGGCGACGAAGACGGCGTCGGCAAGGTAGAGGCGTTCCGAGAGCGGCATGGATTTGCCGGTGACCGCGTGGTGGGCGGTTTGGAAGTCCCGTACGCGGGTGCCGGGCTGGTCGATGCGTACGCCGAAGCGCAACGCGGCCAGCCGCGCGAGGGCGGCGTCGTCGCCCCGCTGGATTCCTTGTGCTGCGGCGAGCATGCCGATGATGCCGCTCTTGGTGGGGGCGGATTCGGTGGTGCGGCGGGTGAAGCGGGCCGAGGCTCCCCACGCTTGGAGGGGGCCGGCCAGCCGGAGTGTGAGCACGCTCATGCGGGCTTGTCCAGGCGCTCGGCGACGGCCTGGCCGACCGAGGCGACGAGCGCCGTCAGGTTGCTCGCCTCCTCGCCGATGCCGGTGAGCTTCTCCGTGTTCGGGCCGACGCGCAGTACCCAGGAGGCGGTGGAGTCCTCGTTGCCGTAGGCACGCTCGATGTCGGGGATGTACTCGGCGAGGCGTGCGGCAGCCTCCCGCACGTGACCTCCGCCCTGGTCGCTGGAGACGGGCTCTTCGAAGGCGGCGACGAAGCTGATGGGACGGGTGGTGCGGAGCTTGACGACGACGGCGTCGGGCAGGGTGTGGTGGCCGAAGGTGTTGATTTTTCCGGTAGGCAGGGAGGCGACGAAGCCGTGCACGAACGCCTCGACGGCACGGCGCACGGGATCGGTGCGCGGTTCGTCTTCGCGCAGGCCTTCGCCCAGGTTGGCGGTGAGCTGGTGGACTGAAAGGGCTGCGTAGCGGTAAAGGGTGGCCGAGTTGAAGTCGACAGTGCCGATCATTCCGGCTCCGGGCTCGGCAGCGGTGTTGCGGTCGTCGACGGCCGTGTAGTAGTCGGACTCCGTTTCGGCACGGTGCACGCTGATGGCGTGAGCCACCTGGACGGCGGCGTCCACATTGACGTCCGCGGAGTCGGCGACCATGCGACCGAACAGGGCGATATCCACGGAGTGCCGGGTGTCGGCAATCTCCTTCGCCCTCGCCTTGTTGTCCTTGTCTTTCAGGTACGCCTTGATGTCGGCGGCGCCTTCAATGGCGAAGCTGGCCAGTCCGTCGAGCTGGCGGGAGCTGAGGAACATCAGGTACTTCGACTCCGGGGCCGGGTCGTCCGCCCCGTCCTTGGCAGCGTCGGCCTTCCGCTGCGGCACCACGATCTTGGATCCGGTGGCGCTCTCGATCACCACGGCCGCCAGGTTCAACGCCTGGGCGCCGGTGAGTGAGGGGTCGAGGCCGGTGATGCGGTCGGCCAAAACCTCGGCGACCTTCTTGGTCCGCACACCCAGTTCGCTCGGCTCGAGCAGGCGCTCGTCACTGAAGTAGGTGCGGGTGGCGCGCTTCCATGCCTGGCTGGAGACGCGTGCCCGGGGCACGCCGCCGTAGATCGCCGACTTCGGTGCACCGGTGTCGTCGCGGTTGAGGTTGCTGGGCGGCACGGTCTGCAGGGCGTGCACGTCGAGGAAAATACGGTTCACGAGGCGTCCTTGTCAGCGAGAGCGGCAGTGTCTTCGTCGAGTGCGGCCGGCGAACCGTCCGGTGCGGCAGCAGGATCTTGGGTGGTGCGGTAAGCGTTGAACTGACGGCCCCAGGCGCGGCGGACCTCGTCGCGGCCGCCGGGCTCCTGCCAGCGGTACAGCTGTTCGGCGAGCAGCCCGTAGTCGAGTGCGATGTCCTCGCGGCGCAGCAGCAGGACGATGTCCCGCAGCCGCCCGGCCAGTACCGCGAGGTGGGGGGCCGTGCCGGCCCTGACGAGCCGCTTGCGGATCGGTTCGTCGATGTCACCGGCCGGCATCAGGCGGCGAACGGCCGCACCGAGCCCCGTGGGCGTCTTGCGGGAATCGGGGCGGTGCATGCCCGTCCTGCGGGACTGCTGGTGCAGTGCCCACAGGGTGAGCGCCGCGTGCACAGCATCCTCCGCACGGACCAACTCCTCCTCGCGCAGCGGCCGCCCACCGGCAGGGGTTTCGTGCAGTGACCTGGTGTCCGCCAGGCCCCAAAGGTCAGGGACTTGCGCGAACTCCTTGCCGGCCCCACGCCGCAGCCGGGCCAGTGCCCCCACCGCGTGCGACTGGTCGCCCAGGTAGTCCCTCTGCAGCACGGTGATCGTCTGGCCGACGAGTACGGCGACTCGCCCAGCGGCGGTGGGTGGGACGGTGGTGGTCATGCGGGCACCTTCGATGAGTCAGAGCCGGGCACTGCCGCGCCGTCGGCAGGGTCGGTAGAAAACGGGTCACCGAGGGCCTTGTTCAGGCGGTACCGGAACCACGTGTCGGCCAGCGCCGAATTGAGCCACTGCGTGCCCTTCTTCACCTCGATGACCCGGCCTTCCCACGCCGCCTCCCCCGCCCCGGCCAGCAGCCGCTCACCAAGTCGGCGCATCATCCGGTACACGCTCCGCTGCCACAGTCGGCGCTGCTCGTACGGGTCATCGGCCGCGGCAAGGTTCAGCAGCCACGTCCGATAGGGGCCGTCCAGGGCACCGAACCCGAGATCTCGGGCCGTCGCTCGGGGCCCGTCGGTTTCACCGCCCGCAGCGCGAGCAAGGTCCGTGGCAAGATCACCGAGGGCCTTGACGGCTTCCTCCGCGTCATGGACGGCGTCGATCGCCTGCTGCGCGTACTCACGGTCCTGCTGGTGCAAAAGAACGACCGCCATGGAGACGTGGTCGTCAACGATCTCGTCGATCACGGACTGCTGCGTGCCGTAGACCGGACCGATCACCCGCGTCCGGATCAAGTACCCGCGCGGCAGCTCCCCCTGCGTCACCAGCCTCGCGACCCACTCCAACACCCGCGGCCGCAGCACTGAAGCGGCTTCAGCACCCTGGCCGCCCTCCGCCCGATCGGCGACCAGAGCGGCCAGCCCACGCCACGCAGAGCGCGAGGGGTCGTGCTCCCGCGGCAGATACACCAGCGCCTCGCCGCGCTTCTTCTCCTGCGCCGGGCTGCGCCGCCAGGCGGTCATCGGCTCGTAGACGTGCATGTTGTGCGCGGTGAGCGGATCGCCGTAGCCAAGAACGACACCGTGGGCTCCCTCGGCCGTGACGTGCAGGCGCAGGCGCCGGGTCTGCCACGTGTACAGGTCCCGCACCCCCGAGGGCCTTCGGGCACCTGACGGATCGGCGGGGCCGGGGCCGCACACCTCGCGACGCCAGGCCGGCCGGTCGTCCTCACCGAACCGCAGACCGGCGGTGTCAGCCGCGATCAAGTTCAGCAGCAGCGTTTCCCGCAGGTTGGTCCCCTCGACGAAGACCCCGCCCAGACTCCCCGCCCAGCCCATCCCCAGCGGATAGACCTTTCCGCCCTTGACCCGGCTGTCCCCAGCGACACCGGTCTTGATGCCGGAGGTGTCGTAGGCGTGCGCGTGGACGACCCAGCGGGCCGCCTCGGCGAAACCCAGCCGGCGCACCGACGGCATGCGGGAGCTGAAGAAAGGATCACCGTTCGGCACATCGGCAACGATCCGGTTGAGGGAAAACACCTCGTCCTTCACCGTCCGAAGCTGCGGGACCTGGAAGAACGGGGCGTGCGCATCGAGCAGGTCAAACCGAGCCCGGTGCTCAGTCAGATACGCGTCCAATGGTGCGAAGCACTGCTCGTCGGCCCACAGCTCGGCCCACTCGTCGATGTCTGCCGGCCCGCCGAGGGCGTCATGGCACGCGGCGAGGAGCAGACGCACCAGAGCGAACTCCTGGGTGGGCAGGTCCCCGACGAGCCGACGCACATCGCCGGCCTGCTCGAACACTTCTCGTAATGACAGTTCATCCTGCGTACCGTCGAGCCGCAGAACCGGTAACCATGGACGCGCGGTCAGATCGAACGACAACACGCCGCCCTCCACCTTCTCTTCGCCGGGTTCAGACACTGGTCACCTCAAGGCCGTCGATGGGGCTGTAACGGAGGTCGAAGCCTGCCAGACGGGTCTGACAATCGGCATCGAGCGCGAGAATCAGCTGGCCGGCAAGCCAGTGAGACTCCTTCACCTGCCAAGCCGGAACATAAAGCTCCTCAAGCTCGGCGATCGCCCGGTCCATCACCCGGGGCGAAGAGAACTGGATCGGCAGACGCAGCCCGCAGCTCGCCGCCACCCGCGCCGCCTTCGGCGACGGGGGACGGTCCTGCGGCAACGCCAGGCCGCCGTTGCCGTCCGCGAGCCAAGGCACGGTGGCCAACGACCCGTCGGTCAGCCGCTGCACGACGACGACCTCCAGGCTCTCCTTGCTGTCCCTCACTTGCGCCCGCCCGGCCCGCGTGTCGTCCGCATCGCCGGCACCTGCCGCAACCCACCCGATCAACGGCCGCCCCGGTTTTCCGACCGCGTCCAGCCGGAACCGGCCGGCACGCTCCGCCTGATCCTCACGGTGCCGCTCATGCCGCTCCAAAGCGGTCGCCAACGCATCAGCCCAGCTCTCCGGCCCGGCCCATCCGTCCGCGTACGCTTCCTGCACCAGCACACTGATGTCCCGCGGCAACCGCACCGGCCGATCCGCACCATCCAGGTACGGCCCCAGCGCAGCAGCCGACCGCAGCAAGGGGTACGCCCCATACACCGCCACCGAACCGCGGACCGGCACAGGAACGTGCGCGTCCCAGTCCACCCCGGTAACCAGGCACCGGGCGGAACGCAACCGTTCAGGACGCTCCTTCTGGTCTTCACCCCGCTGATGCCGGTGCAGCCGCCCCATCCGCTGCAACAACAGGTCGACCGGACACAAATCGGTGACCAGCAGATCGAAATCGACATCCAGGGACTGCTCCGCCACCTGACTTGCGACCACGATGTGCCGCTTCTCCGGTCGGCCGTCAGTCTTCCCGGGCGGCCCGAAACGCCGTAGAAGGTCAGCGTCCTTCGCAGCACGGTCCACGTCGATGAAGGCAGAGTGGGCGACCGTCACCTGCTCGTCGCCGAACCGCTCCCGCAGCACACGCGCGGTATCCAGCACCCGCCTGACCGTATTGCGCACCACCAGGGCGCAGCCGCCTCCCTCCAACTCGGGGGCAAGCCGCTCCGCCAGAACGTGGAGGTCATCATCGAGGCGTTCGAGATGCACCTCGCCGCCCCGGGCGGACGCTGCGGGCGCCTCGATCATTGGGGCGTGCCCCGGCGACACGGCACTGAGCAACGGATAAGCATCCGCAGCCGCTACCGCTTCGAACTGCTCGGCCCCGCTAGTCGCTCCGGCATAGGCCTCGACCAGCTGCTGCCGCCGGGCCGCGGGTAGCGTCGCTGACAGCACCACCACCGGCACCCGGTACGCACCTAGCCACGACAACACCCGGTCCAGATACACACTCATGTAGGTGTCATAGGCATGCACCTCGTCGATCACAACGACCTTCCCGGCCACCGCGAGATGCCGCAGCGCCAGGTGGCGGCTCTTCAGCCCGGCGAACAACAACTGGTCCACAGTCCCCGCGACGAACGACGACAACATCGCCTTCTTACGCCCCCGCAGCCACGCATGCGCCACCAACTCCGCCGGAGCAGACCGCCCTTCCTGAGAAGGCCGCCACTCCTGTACCTGCGCATCCACATCAACAGCAGCGACCCGCTGACTGTCGCGCAGCAGGCTCGCGTACTCCTCGTTGAGAGCCGCCTTCGAATGCGCCAGCAGAACAGACAGCCGCGCACCTTCCTCAGCCGGCAGGTGATCGAGCCAGTCCAGCAGGCGCGGAAACATCGCGTTGCCCGTGGCCATCGTCGGCAGAGCGAAAAACACTCCCCCCGCACCCGACCGCGCAGCGAAAACCTCAGCCACGGCCAGCGCCGCCTCCGTCTTCCCCTCCCCCATCGGCGCCTCAATCACCATCAGCCCCGGCTCAGACATCCCACGCGCCAACCGCACCACCGCCTCCTGCACCGGCCTCACCACGGCACCCGGCGGCAGATCGAAACGGTCAGCAAACAGCTCCAACGCCTCCTGCGCCGGCTCCTTGGGCTGCCAGGGCGGCGGCAGACTCAGCCCTCGCCAAGCCGCAGCTACACGCTCCTCACCGCTGCGCGGAGTCTCCTGCGGAAAATACGGAAACAGATCCGGGTTGCTGGCAATCCAGTCAGCGACGATCACCACAGCGCTCAGCAGCACCTGCACCGGCTGCGGCAGCTTCACCGACCGCCACGCGTCAAGCCGCTCAACTACGCCGAACTCGTCAGCGCACGCGTCCAGCAACTCGCCTTGTACCTGACGCCACAAAACCCTGCTCGGCCCAGGTGTACACAACAAATGCAAGCGGTCTTCCAGTGCCTTGATCTGCCCATGCTCCGGGGGCACACCATGATGACCACCAACAACGATCGCGAACTGCCCCGACTGACGACCCGTCCAACCGTGCCGCTCCTGAAGCCACTCCCCCAGCAGCACCTGCCCAGCCAAACCATGCGGAGCGATCCTGCGATCCAAACCGAACCCGCGTGCCGTCGGCATCTCAAGACCCTGCGCACGCATCCGGTTCGCGAGCTGATCGACCTGGCAAGCAAACGCCGGTGTCGCTTTCCCAATGTCATGCACCGCCGCGAGCCACACCACCAATCGGCGGGCATCCTCATCACCACACGGCAACGACCCGGCGAGCTCCTTGCGGACGCTTGCGGGCAACCACGTGTCCCACAGACGACCCGCCACGGCGGCACTGTCTTCCATGTGTCGCCACAGCGGCAGCCAACCCTCGCTATCCCGGTCGTGCTTGGCCCATACGTTCCGCACCGGCCCCGCCAGACGGCCACTGAGGCCCCCGCGGAACTGCCCGTCACTGCTCATGGCTGATGAATACAGCTAAATCCCAACCGATGGCGCCCTTATGGGGAAATCACACCAACTTGAGGTCTGGCACAACTGCCGACCGAGCCGTGGGCCGTAAGATGCGCAGCTACCCTTTGCCCTCCGGCTGGCATGCACGAGCAAGCGGTGAGAACTATGCGGCATTTGACGGACTCGGTGAAAGTAGTCGAAAACTTCGTGAGCCTGCCATAGAGCCGCAGGTCAGCGAGACTGCTCCCCGCGCATGCGGGGATGGTCCCACGGCGTCGGCCGGAGCCAGCTCGACCCCGGCCTGCTCCCCGCGCATGCGGGGATGGTCCCGTTGCTCGTGCCCACTGTACGAACCGCTGTCGCTGCTCCCCGCGCATGCGGGGATGGTCCCGTTGAGGAGCTCTTCCTCCGTCGTCGGCCGTGCTGCTCCCCGCGCATGCGGGGATGGTCCCGTCCGCGCCGAAGCCGGAGTCCTGTTCCTCGGCTGCTCCCCGCGCATGCGGGGATGGTCCCTGGTCCGCACGACACCGCATGCGACCGCCAGCCTGCTCCCCGCGCATGCGGGGATGGTCCTGCAACAACGGTATACGCCGATTCATGGTTGAGCTGCTCCCCGCGCATGCGGGGATGGTCCCAGTCCGCCCACCACCAGGACGACGCCGGTGGTCTGCTCCCCGCGCATGCGGGGATGGTCCCTGGTCGGCGCGCTGGGCTGGGACGTGAACGGACTGCTCCCCGCGCATGCGGGGATGGTCCCTGATGGGCCGCCGCGTCTCCTTCGCCGACATGCTGCTCCCCGCGCATGCGGGGATGGTCCCCGGTTGTGCCACAGGTCGAGGTATCCGCCGGCGCTGCTCCCCGCGCATGCGGGGATGGTCCCCTCTGTCCCTCTGAGAGCGAGCTCTCGACAAGCTGCTCCCCGCGCATGCGGGGATGGTCCCACCACGGCGTCGGCGGTGAGCCAGACGCGGCGCTGCTCCCCGCGCATGCGGGGATGGTCCCAGAAAGCCTTGACCGGCCCTCCTGGCAGACGGCTGCTCCCCGCGCATGCGGGGATGGTCCCCACCCGGTCTTGGCCGCACGCTCGCGACACCTCATGAGCGCGATCTGGTCCCCTGGGAGGGTCACAAGTCCGAGCCCGCCGTGCACAACTCCAGTCTCAGAACGGCAGAAGACGGTCACAACCTTCGGGTGCCCAGCCCTCGTAGCGCAAAGATCGATGCGACGCCCCAAGCGAGGGCTGCCACACCGCAGGCGATGCCTCGGGCGGGTGGCGTAGTACCGTACTGGTGAAGAGGCGGTGTTCTGACCGTGCGTTATTCGGTCACTCCCCGACCGTGGCTGTACGCAGAAGCCGTTGGGGGGCGTCCCCGTCGTCAATTCACCTCTGGCCCGAACCGACGCTTGTACGCCGATGGAGTGATGCCCGTCTCGCGACGCATCAGCGTACGCAAGTTGGTAGCGGTGCCCAGCCCGCTCCGCCGTGCGACCACCTCAAAGCGTGACTCGCCTCGTTCGATCAATCGGCAGGCCAAGGCAAGTCGCTCTCCCGTGAGCCACATCAACGGGGTCGTTCCCAGCTGTGCCCGGAAGCGACGATGCAGCGTCGCCGGGCTGACCGCCGCCTGTGCCGCAAGGTCTGACACCGTGAGCGGTGAGTCGAGCCGTTCCTGCGCCCAGGCCAGGACGGGTGCCAGGGACTCGTCGGGGAAGTCGGGCATGGGACGCTCCACGAACTGCCGCTGCCCGCCGTCCCGGTGCGCCGCGAAGACCAGTCGCCGACTCACGGAGTTGGCAATCTCGGCGCCGTAGTCGCGGCGGACCACATGCAGCCCGAGATCGAGTGCGGCCGCGCTTCCTGCAGCGGTGAGGATGTCACCGTCATCCACGAACAGCACGTCTGTTTCGAGGTGGACAGCAGGGAAGCGGGACCGGAAAGAAGCCGCCCACTGCCAGTGGGCGGTGGCCCGCCGCCCGTCGAGCACGCCGGCCTCGGCCAGGGTGAAGGCGCCACTGCAGAAGCCGATCAGGCGTGCGCCACGCGCGTGCGCCCGCCGGATGGCGTCGAGCACAGCGGGTCGGCGGGGCACCTCGACATCGGGGCGGTTGGGGACGATCAAGGTGTCCGCCGCATCGGCCGCTTCCAAGCCGGCGACTCCCGTGAGCGTGAAGAATCCGTCTCGCATCGGGGTGCGGGGCTCGGGGGAGCAGAGCCTGAAGTCGTAGAGAACGCGGCCGATCTCCGGCCTGCGGAGGCCGAAGACCTCGGTTGCACAGCCGAGCTCGAAAGGGTTTGAGTTCTCGTCCACGATCACGACCACCCGGTGTATGCCCGCCGCGTGAGCTTGATGCGAGGATTCTTTCGCCATGTGCAATTCCTAGCACTCACGCTGCCCCTGCGAAACCGCGGAGGATGAGCCCATGAGTAACCAGCCCATCCCCCTTAGCCAGGCTCTGGCCTCCTTCGATGCGTTGTGGAGCCCCCGCATCGTCACGCGCGTCAACGACTACGACGTCCGGATCGCCAAGGTCGCAGGCGAACACATCTGGCACGCCCACGACGACACCGACGAATTCTTCTTGGTGCTCGACGGGGAGCTGCACATCTCCTTGCGTGAGCCCGAGGGTGAGCGCACGGTCCTGCTTCCGCAGGGAGCGGTCTTCACCGTCCCCGCAGGTACCGAGCACAAGCCGTACGCACCGTCCGGTGCCGCGATCCTCATGTTCGAGCCGACTGGGACACCAACCGTGGGCGACCGCCACGATGAGATCCCCGATCACGTGGACGCAACGACTGGACACGCCCTCAAGGCCTGAGCGGACAGGCTGCATCGGCAGTCGACCACTCCGGATCAGACCTTCCCGATGCCTGATGCGGACTTCCTGCGCTCGGAGGGTGCTGTTCGAGGAACCCGATGCCGCCGAACTCGATGGGCATGAGGTTGGCGGGCCGCCTCCTGGGGGGTCAGTTGGCTGGAGTGGGTCGCCGATCGGTGGCTGTCGCTCGTGTGACTGTCCAATCCATCGATGCACTTGTGGCTGGCCACGAACTGGTGAAGAGCCGTTGTTTTTGACCTATTGTCGACGAGTTCCGACGGCGGTTGGTGGTCAAAGCAATGCAGGCTGTTGACGAGAAAAGACGGCACCCGTCATGGACGGGTTTGGCCGATCCCCCTTATAGGCCGGCTACGCCAGCACAGTCACGTCAACAAGGGCATCAGGCAGCGGCAGGGACCCCGTTGTTGACCAGCGATGAGGTCCGTGGGGAAGAGAGCCTCCGACTGTCCGTTCGCAGTCGCCTGCAGGCACCCGAGACGGGGCTCCAGTCACCGGCACTTGTAGTACGGGTGATCGGTACCCTCACGGGTATGAGGTTGGGCATCAATGTGCTAATCGCATGTCTGCTCCCCGCGCATGCGGGGATCGTCCCGCCAGCCGTGTACCCCTGAGCAACGCGGAGTCCTGCTCCCCGCGCATGCGGGGATGGTCCCGGGAGGCGAATACGGTGCGCGCCCGTGCCCGCCTGCTCCCCGCGCATGCGGGGATGGGCCCACGCTCGTTCTCGATACCGAAGATCGTCGGGACTGCTCCCCGCGCATGCGGGGATGGTCCCGACGACGGCCTGCTCGACACGAGCAAGCAGCTCTGCTCCCCGCCCATGCGGGGATGGTCCCCCGGCCGCCGCCCCCACGCCACGGATCACGGACTGCTCCCCGCGCAAGCGGGGATGGTCCCGCCGCCACGTCCGGCTGGGAGCCGAGCAAGCTCTGCTCCCCGCGCGTGCGGGGATGGTCCCGGCCGGGTCTGGTAGTTCCGCCCCGGGGCGGCCTGCTCCCCGCGCATGCGGGGATGGTCCCGTCGTGCTGCTCCTGGTCGTCGCCGTCGTGTTCTGCTACCCACGCATGCGGGGATGGTCCCCACCACGTCCGGGTCGATGAGCGCCTCCCCGCGCATGGGGGGATGGTCCTCTGACCCCGCGCCAGCCCGGAAGGACGGGTGGATGCGCTGCTCCCCGCGCATGCCGGGATGGTCCCTTCACCGTCGTGTACACGTCGGTGTTGAGCTTCTGCTCCCCGCGCGTGCGGGGATGGTCCCAGCGTGTACGGGTCGACGACGACGGTCTCGTACTGTTGCCCGCGCATGCGGGGATGGTCCCACGTGGGACGGCCTGCCCGACTACTGGCAGAGCTGCTCCCCGCGCATGCGGGGATGGTCCCCGGGCTGCCTGCTGATGGGTGACGCTCTCTAACTGCTCCCCGCGCATGCGGGATGGTCCCGTGATGGGACTGTTCGGATCGAGTGGCCAGGTCTGCTCCCCGCGCACGCGGGGATGGTCCCGAGGCGCTTCACAGGGCGCCTCAAGGGACGGCGCTGCTCCCCGCGCATGCAGGGATGGTCCCCACCCGGTCTTGGCCACACACTCGCGACACCTCATGAGCGCGATCTGGTCCCCTGGGAGGGGCACAAGTTCGAGCCCGCCGTGCACAACTTCAGTCTCAGAACGGCAGAAGACGGTCACAACCTTCGGGTGCCCAGCCCTCGTAGCGCAAAGATCGATGCGACGCCCCAAGCGAGGGCTGCCACACCGCAGGCGATGCCTCGGGCGGGTGGCGTGGTACCGGCCCAGACCATGAGCACGCTGCCCGCGCCCCAGGCGATCCATGTGAGGCGTGCGCCGAACGTGCCGGTCATGAACGAGATCACCAGGAGTCCTATGCCGCTGGCCAGCCAGGTGGTGTAGAGGGTGTTTGCGGTCACGGGGAGCCCTGGGGAGTGCGCCTTGAGGTAGGTCCGCACTGGTTCGTCGACGACGGCTACCATGCCTTGCTCGTCCCATGAGGTCCCCTGGACCACATCGAGCATCGCGGTACCGAGAGACCCCAGCAGAGCGATCACGAACAGTGCCACCGGTACCAGGGTGACCACCTTGACCCACAGCGCCGATGGCCCCCACCCCTGGGCAAACGCCGTACTCAACTCCTGTCGGCGGTCTGCCAGCCAGGCCGCATCCGACAGGGCGATCAACCGAGTAGGGCTTGATGCGCCGGGCGGGGAGGGGACGCGGAGAGGTCGGCTGCGAGGTCTCCCGCGACTTGCTGCACCGCCGCTGTCACCCGGTCATCGTGCCCAATGACGGTGTACACACCGGCGGCCAATGTGAGGGGAACCAGCAGCACCAGCCACCAGGCGCCGGCGTGCTGCGCCGCCTGCGCGCTCAGCACCGCGCCGACTGCGGTCAGCAATGCGCCCAGGCACCGCCCGCCGCGAACGGCCAGAGCGCGGGAGCTGACCACCAGCGTCTGCTCCGGCGGCCGTTGCTGGATCAATGAGCGCAGCAGGGGCCACAGCTTCCCCAACGGCTGCCAGGGGTCCGCCACCAGCAGCAGTCCTACCAGTGCGAGGAGTATGGAGAGCCCCCAATAGGTCGACATCGCTAGCGCCAGGGCGCCGGCCACCGTCAGCGTGCACCCTAGGGCACGCGTCGCTACGTGGGTCGCGGTGCGCCATTGCTCCAGCTGCCCCACCGTTCTGCTCCGAGGGACCAGGCTCCATTCCTCGCGGACCTCGTCACGATGCGCCTGGCCCTCGTCGAGGAAGCCCTGCGCGGCACGCAGCGCACGAGCGAAGTCGGTCTGGAAGGCCGCCTCTTGAACCTCCTCGGGGCCGGGCGAGGACACGGTACCGGGACTGTCCGAGAACAGAATGTTCACCGTGCTGGCGTCGCGGGCCTGAGCCAGCTGCTCCTCCAGCACATTGCTGCGCCGGCGCAGGCGCTGCACCAGAAGCTCCGTCTCGTCGCGTCCCGCCCTCGCGCGCTCCAGCTCTCGCTCAGCGGAGGCCAGCTGCGCAGTGAGCTGCTTGAGCTCCGATCGGGCCTGGTCTCCCGCCTCCTGCTCCACCGTCGCTATCTTTTGGCGCAGATCGCTGCTCAGCAGGCTCAGCGACAGCACCATGCGCTGGTTGTCGTCCCGCTCCCGCGTCAGCTCCTCATTGCGCTGGTAAGCCAGTCTCAGCTGCTCCTGCGCCTGAGCGGCCTGCCCCTGCGCGGTGGCCGCGACTGTCGCTAAGGATGCGATCTCACTCCCCGCGCCGGCCGGTGCGGGCTGACTTGGTGGTGCCGGGTTCTTCGCGGCCTCCAGGAGCGCCAGTGCCTGACGCAGTTGTACCTCCTTCTCGCGCGGCGGCGTCGTGGCGGTGATGAACCGCTCCACGAAGTCACGCGATGGCGTCTTCTCCCCGCTCAGGAACTGCCCGACGGACGTTCGCGAGTATCGCGTAGGCGATTCCAGATCCCGGATCTGCTTTCCGGCGCGCTCCAGCTTCTCGCGCAGGAACTGCGCCAAGGCACGTCCCTCGAGTGTCTCGGCCTTCAGTTCTCCCCAGCCCCGGCCTTGTTTCCGCTGTGCCACGCGCCCCTGCTCCCCTCAACGCATCCACGGCCATCCCGCAGGTGGGCCAGCGTATGGACCTCTGAACCTCCCGCGACAAGGCGCATCCCTGCCCATGGCAGAGGCACCCCACCCGCCCCCGGCACCCGAGCTGGCCGCTGCCACGGCCGTTCCTGTCAACCCATGTCCGCACTTCACCTGCGCGTACGGGGTGGACGGCGTGACGGACAACTCCCGGCGGGCAAGCCTCGAATGACCTCGACCGCCCGCTCAACCGCTGGAGACGACGTTCATGACGCACCAGGCCCTCCCTTCCCGCCCCTCCGTCCACACCGCTGGCTCCGGTCAGGTAACCATGCCCACGAAGCGATCAAGCTCCGTGAGCTCCCGTAGCAAACTGCCGCGAATGAGCGAGCTCGCCATCGACACCGGTAACGCCGGACGCGTGATCGACCTGCGCCGCGACCCAGACGCCGCCACCCGGCTCCCCCGCGGCAAGGCCGGAGGCCGCTACCGCTGCTGCGCCTGCGCGGGAGCCCTGATTTTCACCGGCCCTGCCACCCCGACGTCCGGCTTCACGGCCCGTTTCCGACATGACGCTAGCGCCGCCCCCGGCACCGACCTGTGCGCCGCGCCCGCCCCGCACCAGGCCGACATCCAGAGCGACCTCACCATCGCCCTGCACCTCCGCGAGCAGCTGGTGCGCGCTCTTCCCGACGCGAGCATCTGCCTCCAGATCGACCCACAACTAGCTGGCCAGCACTGGCCGCTCCCACCCGCCCTCATCGTCCGCCGCGGCAATGACGTCGCCGTCATCGAACGGCCCCGGCGCCTGCTCACCGCCACCGCCACCGCCACCGAGCACCGCCTGCACGCCGTGCGCGCCCGCCACGGCGAGAACGCCCAGCACTGGTGGTTCTTCGACCGCGACGACGCCCTCCACTACGACCCGGCCGGCACCGTCAGGGTCCGCCCGCACGGCAAGCCCTCCACCCACGACAAGGTGCGCCCCACCCCCACCCAGCGGCAGATCACCGCCGCGGGCGGCGCGGTCGGCTGGATCACCAAAGACACCGCCCTGATCCCATACGGAGGCCACCCCGGCACGTATCCCATCCACGCGGGAGAGGACTGGAGCGGCGAGATGGAATCCTGGTCGCACGACTGGAAAATCTCCCACCCCTACCCGGCCCGCACTGCCACCTGGTGGGGCCTGGTCCCGGTGTCGCTGCTCGCCTTCGGCACACACACCGGCTTCCGGCCCGCTGCGGCCTTCCAAGTGATGACTGCGCTCGAGGCCGCCGAACGAGGCCGTGAAAAGCACCGCCGCCGCCGCGCCCGTGAGCATGCCCAGCACCACACCCACAGCCAGCACCCCGAACTCGCAACATTGGCCCACGAGGTGGGCTCACCCGCACACGCTGAACCCGCCGCCCACGCTGAAGAGCCACAACAGAGTCCGGACCCCGCGGGACCACCGGCAGTCGCACCAATCCCGCCCCGGCCGACTTCACCCCCTCCCCGCGTCACCACGAGGCCTCCCCGATTCCACTGGCGCAGCCTGCTCCCTCGAACCTGGCACCGCTGAACCCGGCACTGGTGCGTTCACCTGCTTTCCGCGCCTGCATTGCTGACGGGATGCGGGTCTTCGAGACGTAGCCGCGCGGCTAACCTTGCCTGTGGCCCGTAGAGCGCAATGCGACGTCTGGGAGGGTATGGGCTATATGGCGGATTCGGTGTAAGTGGTCGAAAGCTGTGACAGCCAGCCATAGAGTCGCAGGTCACGGAGTCTGCTCCCCGCGCATGCGGGGATGGTCCCGCTTGCCACTTACCGGCCATGCCTCGCACTTCCTGCTCCCCGCGCATGCGGGGATGGTCCCGGAGCGACATCGCCGGCGAGTTGGGGGGTGGACTGCTCCCCGCGCATGCGGGGATGGTCCCAGCCGCACAGGGAAATCCGCGTCCGAGCGCTGCTGCTCCCCGCGCATGCGGGGATGGTCTCCTCCTCGACACCCCGATCGCCGTCAGACGGTCCTGCGATGGTGCCCCTTAGAGGACCCGCGCCCCGCAGTTTCTACGGACCCGAGGTCATCGCACGCACCAGGCTCGATCCAGGAACGCTATATCCCGAGCTCAAACGGCTTGAAGCGCAGGATGGCTCACCAGCCGCCCCGAAGGCGACGTTGCTTGGATGAGCCGAGCCACCCCAGGCCGCGGACTGCCAAGCGTCGCACCTTCTACACGCTCACGGCTGAGGGCCGACGCGCCGCCCGCCTCGAAGCCCAACGCCGCACTGCGGCCTGAGCAAGCCGGCAGCCCCTTCTTGACAAAACCGCGCCAGAAAGGCTGGAAAGCGCTCCAGAACGCCTACGATCCCGAGCGCAACCCAAGAACACTGTGTTCCACCACGCCCGAGGGAAGTGCGCTCTTTGGCGAAGACGGGGCAGTCAACTCCACGAGACCGGCGCGGAGGTCGGCGGCGGGCTCTCCAAGGACGATGGCGCTGATGATCAGCTCCATCATCAGGCAGTCATACTCGTCGCCCATGCCCCGATAGCGCTTACCATCGGCCTCCACCACAGCAGAGGCGATCTTCCTCCCGCCGCCGGCCACTGGGGCAAAGGTCGCTTGATAGACACCGTGACCGGTCCAACTCCGATGCATGAACAGGCCAGCGCCTTCAGCGAAGACGTTCCACTTCTCATCCATGTCCCGGGCTCGATAACCCTGCCGGATCCGGTCCCAGTCCTCGTCAGTCCAGACACGATCCGGCAACTGAGACACCGGGCTGGGCACGTTGATCGGCTGGAGCCGCCGGAACGACTCTCGGGTGAGCGGGACGTCGGCAGTCATGACGCCATCCTACGGATGCACCGCTTCAACAGGACGGCGACCTACCTCCAAGAGGAGGCTCCCTGAGCAGAGAGCGAACCTCACGCCAACTTCCGGACGTGTCCGCTGTGTCCTGAACAGCGAATCAAGTCACCGGTCACCCTCTGGATGTGGATTACGACTACCGGTCGCCTTGGCGATCGAGATAGTCGATCAGTTTCGCCTCGCTGCGGCGCAGCCGAACACACTCGTCCGCAGGCAGGGATCCCAGCGCGTCGACGAGGACACGCGTTCGGGGAATCTGGACCATCGCACCGGAGTAGATCCGGCACCTGGAACACCATGCCAAGCCGACGCACCGCTCGAACATCGAGGACTCAGGCGCATAGAGACGGAACTGGTAGGAGCGGACGGGTGTTCCGCAGGCGGCGCAGATTCGGCGATCGCCGTGCCTGACCGTGTCCCAGGTCGCGACCTTGACCCAGCGCTGGCGCCCAGTCGGTGCTCTTCAAGTCGTCATGCGCAGCATTCTCTCTCATGGCCACCATCGTCTGTGCACTGCCCGAACGGGCCGTCTCCGCTGAAGAATCCGACACGCTCGCTGCATGATTGTGCGCAACCGTCAGTGACGGGCTATGACTTGGTCAAGGGTCCGGACTGGCCGGGGCAGTGGAATCGCATGTCCGTGAACATTGCTGCACATCGCTGGAGTGCGTGCACATCGTCTCCCTACCGTCGTCCTCATGACGACAGGAACCCGCCCCAAGGGGCCACCGAAGCGGGATGGCCCGGCACCTGGTGTCACTGGCACAAGGGGCCGTCGATCACCGCCGTCCGTACCGACACCCTCGAGGCGACGTCCGGTTCGGGATACAGCCAGTACGCGTGTGCTCCGTGCCGTGAGCAGCGCGGCTTCGTGCCCGGCGCGATGACTGCGGCTCATCGCGCAGGACCCGAGTCATGAGGGGCAGGCGGTCGCGACCGTCCGGCCTGCGGGACTCCGTATCTGCTGGGCCCCTAACCCGGACGCGCCGGCGAGGTGCTGCACCGTCGACGACACGCATTGATGACGACTGGGGCGGTCCGGTACGCAAAGGGTGGAGCTAGTGCCGTATCAAGCAACGTTCGCCTCGTTCCGATGGTGAGTTGCCGCCTGGTAGCGTCGCTCTCTTCGGCTGGGGCAGCTTGCTGGTGTCTTGACGGGATGCACGGTGACTTCTCCAGATATCGATGTCCTCGCCGCGGCGGTGGCGAGGCTCGCCAAGACCTTCGGCGGTATGGCGGCTCAAGCGGACGAGACCGGCTGCGGCCGGTGCTTCAACGCGGGTGAGGTCGAGCTGCTGCGGACTCCTGACGTCCCGCTCCCGAAGGATCTTGTCCGTCGGATCGCGCAGAAAGATCCCTTCCACTGGGATGACCAGCCCGCGCTTATTCGGCGGGTCCTGCCCGAGCTCGTCGTGGTGCTCGCCGAGGGCGTTTCCGAGCCTGATCTCATTGCCCGTGGACTGGCCGCGGCAGGCTGGTCGCGGTGGCCCGGCGAGCAGGCCGGGGCAGTGGGCGGTTTCCTGGCGGCGTGGTGGACGCAGACCCTGCGGAGGAAGTCACCGCCCATCTCCGCTTGTGTGGTGTTCGAGAGCTGTGTGACCGCGAGTTCCTCGGTCACCCCGTGGCTCGCCCTGTGGGAGGCGGAGAAGAGCCTGGTCGCCCGCCGTCACCTGGCTGACAGCGTCGGGTGGTGGCGGGAGGAGTTGACCTCCGACTACTCGCCCTTCACCTGGTGGTGGGGAACCGAGGCGGAGGAGCACGCCGCCTGGTACGAGGTGAAGACATGGCTGGCCGGTCAGGCCCAGGTAGCCGTGGTGCCGGAAGAGTTGGGGCCTGATCCGCAGCCGTAGCGGCGGCGCGGGTCGGAATCAGGCGACGTTCGCTCTGGCCACGACCATGCGGAGGCGTTGGTCAGCTGCGTGGTTGTTCCGCCAGATGATGTATCGGCGGATCATGCTGCCCTGTTGCTTGTGGTTTTGGTGGTCCGTGCCGTCGAGGGCGAAGTAGCGCAGGGCGGTGAACTGGGCTTCGATGCGGTTCAGCCAGGAGGAGTTGGTCGGGGTGTAGGCGATCTCAACGTTGTTCGCCTCGGCCCAGGTGCCGACGCGCTGGCACTTCCTGGTCGTCAGGTGTGGGGAGTAGTTGTCACACACGATCGCGATTCGGGTCCGGGCCGGGTAGAGGGTGCGCAGGTAGCGGCAGAACTCGAGGAACTTCGAGCGGTTCTTGGTCTTCTTGATGTGGCCGTAGATCCTGTCCTTGGCCAGGTCGTAGGCGGCGAAGAGATGGCGCACGCCGCCGTAGCGGTTGTACGTCGCGCGGCGCCGTCGGCGCGGTTCACGGTCGCGGTCCTTGTGGATGCCGCCGCGTTCGGCCCACTGCCGCCCGGGATGCGGCATAAGGTTGAGCGGTCCGAACTCGTCCAAGCAGATCACCACCTCGGGCTCGTCGTCCTCGGGTATGACCTCACCGTCGGCGATCGCGTAGAGGTGCTCGACTCGGGCCTTCTTGGCGGTGTAGTCCGGATCGCGGGAGGTCTTCCAGGTCTTCACGCGTTGAAAGCTGACGCCTTCCTCGCGGAGCAGAATGCGCAGGCCCTCGTGGCTGATGTCGTCGACCACCCCCTCAGCGACCACGAAGTCGGCCAGCTTGGTCAGGCTCCAGGTGGAGAACGGCAGTTCGTGCTCGGTCGGCATCGATTTGGCGATCTTCTTGATCTCCCGTCGCTCGAGCAGTGTGAACCTGCGCGGCCGGCCGCCGGAGTACTTCGGGTAGAGCGAGCCGAAGCTGTCGGCATTGAAGCTATGGATCACGTCCCGGACCCGCCGCAGCAACCGCCGCCCCTCGTCGTCACCGATCTCACGGCCGGCCATTGCAGGCGTGCGGACCGTAAAGCGTAACGCGAGATCTGAGGCTTATGGGCTGTATGGCGGGTTCGGTAAATGTGGTCGAAAACCGTGCCAGTCAGCCATAGAGTCGCAGGTCACGGACTCTGCTCCCCGCGCATGCGGGGATGGTCCCCGGTGGCTCCCGTACAAGAGCGCTCGCGTGCTCTGCTCCCCGCGCATGCGGGGATGGTCCCTCGCCCCCGGTCGACGCCGAGCAGCAGCCCCTCTGCTCCCCGCGCATGCGGGGATGGTCCCGCACTTGCGCCGGGACCTGAGGGCCGTTCTTGCTGCTCCCCGCGCATGCGGGGATGGTCCCGGCGCCAACGTGATTGGCCCGCTGAACGGTTACTGCCCCCCACGCATGCGGGGATGGTCCCGCCACGCTGAATGTTTCGGGCGGGTTCAGTGCCTGCTCCCCGCGCATGCGGGGATGGTCCCCACCCGTCAGGCAGCTCGGGGAGCATGCTTCCAGTTGCTTCGGTCAGCGACGGACGTGGAAGAGCCGGTAGGAGACCGCATTGTCGTCGCTGGGGGCGTCCAGGGTGTCCACACGCCTAACGAGCAGGCCCTGCTCGTCGAGCAGGCTCTCCCACAATTCGGTCGTGAGCACCCACATCTGGACGGTCTGGGCCTGGCCTCCTGCGAGCGGGAGAATCTCTGGGCGGGGGACGACCCTTGTGGAGGGAGGATCACCGGCGGAATTGGTATGCAGAGTGGTGAAGCACAGCAGGCCGCCCGGCTTGAGCCCGGCGGCAAGCGCTGGTAGCGCTCGATGAGGGCTCAGGTAGGGCAGTCCGTGCATGGAGTAGATGACGTCGTAGGGGTCGGCATGGGCGAGATGGTCGACGGCGTCTGCCAGGACCAGGCGCAGTCCGGCAAGGTGGGGGTAGCGGGATCGCGCCCGATCGTGCTGGCTGGGTGAGGAGTCGACGGCATCGACGACGGCGCCGTGCTCGCGGACGAGATGAGCCGCGTGCCGGCCTGTGCCGCACCCCAGGTCGAGCACGCGTTTGCCGGTGAGGTCACCGAGGACTTCGGCGCCTGGTCCCGTCCCCCACCAGCCCCAGTCGAAGCGGTCCAGCTCGTCCAGTTCGGTTCGCCGGTGGGCGTGGTGACGTCCATAGGTTTCCCATGCGGTGGCGTTGCTCGATTCTGTGGTCAACTCGTCTCCAGGGTCGTGGCCGGCGGTTCTCGGTCTATGCCCATGCACTGCGTTGGTGTTCATGGTCGGAGGGCGAAGCACCGATAGGTGCCGATGGTCAAGGTGTCCGCCCGGGACCAGCCGGCGGTGAGCAGGTCAGCGTCAGCCGCCTGCAGCTCCCATGCCTCTGCGTTCCTGTGAGTCTGGTTGTGTACGGAAGTACCGACCCAGAAGAGCCCTCCTGGTGGCAGGAGGTGGCGCACGCGAGCGAGGAAGGCCGGCTTGTCGGGTATCCACCGGTAGACCAGCCGGCAGGTCACGAGCGCGTAGCCCGCATGCGGCAGAAGCGCGAGGTCGTCGTGTTCAAAGTCCATCTGGCGCAGGTCGAGGTGCGGGTAGCGAAGTCGGCCGGTGGCCAGAGCGGCCGGTGCACAGTCGACCCCTGTTACCTGGAAACCGAGATCGTGCAGATGCTGGGCAAGCGTTCCTTCACCGCATCCAATGTCCAACGCTGGTCGCCCGCGACCTGGTCCAGCGTGGTGGCGCAGATGCTCGGCTTCATCTTGGTCGAAGCGACGGTAGCGTCGGCCGGCACGCCACAGCGGGTCCCAATACGCCTGTGCGCCGCCGTCCGCACGTGGCGTGGGCTTCACGACGGCCAGCCCATCTGCGTGTACGCGCTGCCTCGAGTGATGCCTTCCAAGGCTGCCCGGGTGTACTCGACCAGCTGGTGGGGCAGGGCGTTCAGCGGCCACCAGCGCCACTGGGTGCAGCGGTCGGGCTCCCGCAGTTCGGGCTCTCCCGTCCAACGGGTCGCAGCGAAAAACATCTGCAAGCGCGGCTGCGTGCTGCCCGGGTCGAGAACGTGCACCGTGTGCACCAGGCGCAGGTCCTGCTCGTCGATCTGCAGGCCGGCCTCCTCGGCCGCTTCACGCGCGACGCAGGTACGGATTGCCTCGAACTCACAATGGCCAGCAAGCAGATGCCACGATGATGGAGCGAAGGCCGTGTCTGGATGGCGTTTTCCGAGAAGGACGGTGCCTTCTCGTTCTAGGTAGAGATGGCCGCCGATGACGTTGCGCACGCTGCTCATATAGGGGCTCCCCGATGGGTGTCGCGATGGGCTGGCTACGGCGATCCGCGTTGCTCTTCGCGACGACGACGTCAACTCCGAATCTCCTGCAGGCGAACAGTCCGACGATGTATGGGTCAACGACAAGAGCCGCGATATCGAACACACGCGTTTCGGACGATCTCTCGCCCTGTACTCACGCGGTGCGTGGAGAGGTCCCCTTGGCCTGCCGCTCATGGACGCGGCCTTGGCGTGG
Organism: Streptomyces sp. TRD_SC_5; assembly: GCF_056836825.1. Lineage (NCBI taxonomy): Bacteria > Bacillati > Actinomycetota > Actinomycetes > Kitasatosporales > Streptomycetaceae > Streptomyces > Streptomyces sp. TRD_SC_5. The sequence continues at coordinate 219,444 of NZ_JBWZZS010000002.1, forward strand.
CTGAATCGCTGACTGCGATACGTGTGTGACATCTGGAAAGCTGGAGTCATCGCGCACGAGGGAGACCGAGATACGTCATCTCTTGGCGCGAACTGCGTACCGTGCTGCGGCGGGGCGGTCCGTCGACGTCATCACTTGTGCCTTCCCTCAGACCCGGTAGGCCTGGCGTAGCAACACCGGCCCCAGGAGGGGGTCTGCCACTTATGCACTATTTGACCGATTCAGTGAAAGTGCTCGAAAATCGCACGGGCTGGCCGTAGAGTCGCAGGTCACGGAGTCTGTTCCCCGCGCATGCGGGGATGGTCCCGCGCCTCGGAGGTCCGCACGGCACAGCGGCGTCTGTTCCCCGCGCATGCGGGGATGGTCCCGCGTTGTCCGTCTGGCACGACAAGACCGGCGGCTGTTCCCCGCGCATGCGGGGATGGTCCCAGGCTGGGGGCCATCTCCCGCTGCAACTCGCCCTGTTCCCCGCGCATGCGGGGATGGTCCCACCCCCGGCTCCTCGACGGATTCCTCTACATCCTGTTCCCCGCGCATGCGGGGATGGTCCCGACGGCACCGACCCGGGCGAGCCCTCCGCCGACTGTTCCCCGCGCATGCGGGGATGGTCCCCCGTACGCCGACTGCGACACCCTCGCCCAGGCCTGCTCCCCGCGCATGCGGGGATGGTCCCGAGATCCGGGCGCGCAACAATCTGCCGCGGGTCTGCTCCCCGCGCATGCGGGGATGGTCCCCTTGGACGCTCGCGGGGGTGCAGGCTTTATCTCTGCTCCCCGCGCATGCGGGGATAGTTCCACCACCGCGCAAATGACGCGGGCTGATGGCCTGTCTCCCCGCGTGCGGGGATGTTCCCGAGTCCAGACCCCTCACTATGAGTCAGTGGCGTTGTCCGGGTGGATGCATGACTGCTGGCGGCTGGTGCCGCTGGCCGTGGGATGGTGCGCTTCGGTTGTTGTGCGGTCTCGGGAGCAGGGCGTTGATGCCATGGCAGCCGTTACCTCGGCCGGACCGGGGGAGCGCACATCCGGACGGGGCCCGGACCAGAGCGTCGTCATGAGCGGCAGTCACGGCCGGCGTCGCACTGCCAGCCGGAGAAGCCGCCTTCGCGGGGATGCTCGACGTCGTGGAAGAATGCGAGGTGCTGAGGGGTGGTCAGGAAACCCCCAGTCAGCGAGGAGTCATACCCGGTTAGCGAAGAGAATGAAGGTGGCGTGCCGGAGCCGCGCTCCGGCGGCGAGCCGAAGGTCACCCCTCCGGCCGCGAGCGAGGTGGACTACCCGCCGGTGCAGAACGGCGTCGACTACCTCGACAACGTCGCCGACCACCTTCGCCACGGCCAACCTAGTCCACGGAACCTGAAGTACGCGGTCCTGCACCTTCAGGCCGCCGCCGAGGTCCTCCTCAAGGCTCGCCTGGTACAGGAGCACTGGAGCCTCGTCTTCAAGGACCCCGGCACCGCAAAGCGGGAGAGGTTCGAGGCGGGCGATTTCGACAGCTGCACCACGAGCGGGGCCATCGGGCGGTTGAAGGACATCGCCGGCATCGCGATCGACGACAGGTCCGCCAAGAGCCTGGCCATTCTCTCCAAGTGGCGCAACAGAGTGCAGCCCTCTACGGCACGTGGCAGAACACCAATGGCGACTCGTACATCACCACAGAGGCCGTCGCCTTCCCCGTGTCGAAGCGGACCGCCCGGCGGGTCTACTACGACCGCGCCACGATGCGCCCGGCGCCGCCCCCGAGCCCGACTTCGTCGACCGCCAGGAGTTGGAGAGCACCGGCCAGCCCGCCGCCGGTCCGCCGGCTGGTGGGAACCGGACTCCGTCCTCTACGTCGAGCCGCCAACCCTGAACCCGCACCCCGCCGCCAGGCCTTCACTCGCCGAGCTCAAGGCGTCCATGGCGGCCGCGCACCCCGAACCGCGGCCGCAGCGACGCGACGTTCATCGCGGCCCGCGCCGCCTACGTTCCGCATCACCCGTCACACCATCCTCGCCGAGGCGAGCTGCCGCCCCGCGCCGACGAGCAACCGCAGTTCACCGAGCGGGACTTCACAGTCCCGACCCGCGTGAAGAAGCGGATCGCCGAGCGCGGCGCGCGCAACACCCGCGTCAACCGCGACACCACGCGTGAGCGGTTCAGGGCCTGGTGTGAGAAGGAAGGCCGCGTCGCCTGGCCGACCACCACGACCGCGAACGTCACCGCGTACTTCGGCCACCTCATGGAGAAGGGCAAGGAGGAGGGCGCCAAGTACAGCCCCGACACTCTATTGGTCTACGTCTCCCGCATCGTCTCCTGGTACCCCAAGGGCGACCGGCCGGACGGCTCCCTGGTCCGCGAGATGATCGAGGACTACCGCTTGGAGGAGTACATCCCAGCCGGCGGCGAGAAGGAGCAGTCCGCGGGCCTGGCCTTGAAGTACCTGATCAAGGTCCTCGACCGGATCGACGAGACCACCCGGGTCGGGCGCCGCGACGCGGCCATGCTCGTCCTGCAGTACGGCATGCGCTACCGCTCGATCGAGGTCACCAACCTGCTCGTGCGACACGTCCGCCTCGACACCGACGGCGTGTGGGTGTGGACCGCTAAGTCCAAGACCAGGAGGAAGGGCAAGGGACGGTGGCGGTTCATCCGCGACCGCGCCGACCTGAAGATCGTCGCCCGGGTGCGCGCCTGGCTCGCCGACCTTCGCCAGCTGTTCGAGCCCACCGAGCACGACCAGAACCCGGTGGGCGGCGAGCCGGCCTACCAGCCGCACAAGCCGCTCTTCCGTGCCCTGACCACGCTGGGTAACCTCAAGCGCCGCTCCAACGCGACCGTGCGCGGCCTGTTCCTCACCGGCCGCGCCGTCAACGAAATGGTCCAGGCGCGCGCGAAGGCCGCCGGGGTTGCCATCATCAACGGCCTCAAGGTCACCTCCCACTCGTTGCGGGCCGGACCGAACACCGACATGGCTGAGGCCCTGGTGCCGCTCGCCGAGCGCAACGAGGCCGGCGACTGGATTCCACCCTCGCCGACGACGTCTACAACCGGCCCGACGGCACGATCGACGTCAGCAAGCAGGACCCGCTGGACGCCGTACCGCTCTTCGGCCGGTCCCTGTGAGACAGAAACGGCCGATAAATGTGCAGGTGAGAGCAATCTTAGAAGCCAGGTAGTCAGAACGGTATGCCCAGCGGCATACTCGAAGCATGGCAGACACCAGCGTCAAGATCGACGACACCACCAGAGACAGGCTCAAGGCCCTGGCCGACAGTGCGGGCATGTCGATGAAGGACTACCTCGCCAAGGTGGCCGCGGAGAAGGAGCACGAGAAGCTGCTCGACACCGCCACGGCCGCGTTCCGCCGCGTCATCGGCGAGCCCGGCATCCTGGACCGCTTCGACGCCGATTTCGGAGGCCTCCCGCCGGCGGCCGCGCACGAGACTCAGCGGGCGGCCTGAACCTGTGGAACTGCTCGTCGACTACCGATGGCTCCTGGCCCGCCAGGAAGACATCCTTCGCACAGACCTCACGGTGAACGATCTCAGCGTGCTCGTCGGCATGGCCGCGCGACATCGCGTTGACCCGCCGAGGCTCGACCACAGCCACCCGGACGCCTTCTGGCGGGCCGCCGTGTTCCTGGAGGAGTGTGTGCTGCTGCGCCCGCTCCCCGCCCGCAACGAGGCGTACGGCTACGGCGTTGCCGTCGCCTATTTGGAGGCGTCCGGCGAACACGTCGACACGACGTACGAGCTGTGGCGCGACCTGATCAACGACATTCGCATCCTGCGCCTGGATTCGTACGGCATCGCCGAGCGGCTGCGATCCTTCCGGGCCCAGCGCTGAGAGAGTGGCGCGGCGGGAAGTCACCAGGTACAAGCCTGCTCAGCCCGTTACACGGGGGCCTGGTCGAGGAGCATGGAGTCCAAGAGCGCCGCCGTCGCCGCCGGGTCTGTCGTGTGGTGGACGGTACGGATGCCCAGGGCCTCGGCAGGAGGCAGGTTCTCGGCGTGGTCGTCTACGAACACGCATTCCGGGCCGGTCAGGCCCAGGGCCTCCAGAGCCCGCCGGTAGATGAGCGGTGAGGGCTTCCGTACGCCCTCCTGCTCCGACAAGATCACCGCGTCGAAGGAGTCGCTCCCCATCCCCTTGTCCTCGTACGGGTTGTACGGCTCGATACCGAACGAGTTGCTGAGCATGGCGACCTTGATGCCAGCCTTGCGTGCCCGCTGAGCCGCGGCGACGATCTGCCGTTCGGGGCGGAGGTTGGCGAGCGCGCGCCGCATCAGGTCCGTGGGGTCGATATTCAGGATGCCGCCGATGACGCGGTTCCAGTCCTCCTGAGTGGCCTTGCCGACCTCCAGTGCGGAGTAGACCTCGACGCCTTGGGGGTGCTCGTTCAGGGCGTGGAAGTAGGCGCCCGGGGGCAAGCCTTCGGACTTCTCGAACGCCTCGCCGTTCAGCCTCATGCGCGTGGTCAGCACGCCGCCGAAGTCGAGGATCAGGCCGCGGTATGAGGTGGGCAATGCGGGGCTCCTTGCGGATACGCGTTGTAACTGGAGGCGGTCCCCCGGCTGCGGTTGCGGCCAGGGGACCGTTGAGTGCCCTCCCAGGGGAGAGGGCACCAGTATCACCCCTGCCGTGGCTGAGTGGGCATACGCTCTTCACGAGTGCCCTGTCCACTACGACGAATGGTCAACCCATGACGTACGACGGAGAGTTGTTCAGCATCGGGCAAAGGATCAAGTGGCTTCGAGAGCGGCGAGGGATGTCGCAGAAGGCCCTCGGCGACCTCACCGGCAGGTCGGAGAACTGGGTCTACAAGATCGAGCACGACCGGATGCCGGTTGACCGAGTCCCTGTTCTCTTCGCCCTGTGTCGAGCACTTCGGTGCAGCATTGAGGACCTGACCGGCGGCTACGTATCCGGCATCGCTACTGGTGGCGCCGAGCACGAGCACGTACCGAGCATCCGGCAGACCCTGTCCCTACCTTCCTCTCTCCTGCCTCTTCGGGTCGAGGGGATCAGCGCGACGGACTTCCAGGAGTCGGTCACCGACGCCTGGAAGATCTACGAGACCCAGGCGGAGGAGCGATACCGGGATGTCGGCGAACGTCTGCCGACGCTGCTGCGGCAGGGACACGCAGCCCTCCGCGACACGAGCGGCGACGAGGAGAACACCGTTCTCCGACAGCTCATCAGCCTCTACGGCCTGCACCAGATTTGGCTTCGCCGCGTCGGAGAACCCACGCTCGCACGCATCGCGGCCGACCGCGGCCTGGCCCTCGCTGACAACGCCGGCGACCCCGCTCTCCTCGCGGCGGCAGCCTGGAACCTGTCGTGCGTTCTCACGTCCGCCGGCGACGTCGCCGACAGCCTCGAACTGGCCAGGCAGACCATCGGCCAGTGCACACCAGGCGATGACGCCTCGCCCGAGCACTGGTCGGCTTACGGAGCGCTGCACCTCCAGGGCGCCGTAGCAGCCGTACGCGCCACCAAAGGCCCGGTGGCATGGGACCTGTACCGGGGAGCCCAGCGGGCCGTGCAGAAGGTGGGAGGCGACCGCAATCACTGGCACACCTGCTTCGGGCCAACCAACGTCGCGATGCACGAGGTCCACCTCATTGCGGAGGAGGGGGACGCGAGCGAGGCCTTGCGCGTGGCCGACACTGTCCAGGTCAACCCTGAGCTCCCTCTGGAACGCCGGACGCGCTACTTGATCGAGGTCATGAACCTCAACCGGGTCCAGCGGGATGACTACGCCACGGTGCACATCCTCGGCAAGCTGATGAAACAGTCCCCCGAGGAGATCGTCTTCTCTCCGCTGGTCAGGGAGGCTGTGGCCGAGCTGCTGAAGAGGGAGAAGCCGCTGTGGCGAGACGACCTGCGCGAGGTCGCGAAGCACATCGGACTTGCCGCTTAGTGATCATGCAACCCCTGAGCGTTACTCAGCCCTGATTTTTTCTCAGGGGCGAGCGGCCCAAATAGCCCTACGTTTACGCGCTATGACGACCAGTCACGCTCAGGCTGCAGCCATCACGACGCCCTTACCAGCCGGGAAACGACACCTCCGTCTCTCGGCAGACGCCCAGGTTGGCCACACCGAGGCCGGCCGCATCGCGGTCCCCCTCGAAATGTGCGAGGGGGCCGAACCGGGAACGCCCGTCCCGCTCGTCCTGACGGCCGACCAAGCGGGCGCACTGTACGACCAGCTCGGCGCACTGCTCACCGCCAAGCCTGCGTGGGGTGCCCAGTGACCCCCCGACGCACCGCCGGAGAGATCGCCCGGCGCCGAAACCTCGCCGACGCCTCGATCACCGAAATGCCGGCCCTCGCCGCCTTCCTACTGCGCAGAATGCCCGCCCAGCGCGACCGTCGCCGGACGCTCGCCTCCTCCTTCGCCAGGCCCGCTGCACGGCCTTCGCAGAGGGGCACGGAGCGGTGAACGGCACGATGGCACGCCTTCCAGCGGGAAGTCTCCGCGACCGAGACCTTCTGAAGACCAGGTTCCTGATCACCGAGCGTGGCCAGGGTGAGCCGCTGCTCGCGAAAGACGCTGCACGCGTCGGAGCGATGCGGCGAGTGGTCAAGGCGTGCCTGAACTATTACGGGCTGCCCGGCATGTCGGACGACGTGACACTCATCGTCTCCGAGTTGATCAGCAACGCAATCCTGCACAGCCGTGGAACAGAGATCACTCTGACGCTCGGCCTTCGGGATGGAGACCTGCTCATCGCCGTCTGCGACGGGATGCCGGGACTGCCGAAGCCCGCCGCTCCGGGCGAGGACGAGGAGAGCGGGCGGGGCCTCCAGCTCGTCCAATGGATCACATCCACCCGCAATGGCACCTGGGGCAGCAGCGACGACGGCACCACCACATGGTGCACGCTCACCTTCGGGAGTCGCTGATGCATCCCCACACCATCCCCCAGACCCGCGACCCCAGTTCACGACCGGTCGAAAAGTGGCAGCCGCCCCTGAGCGCTGACGCTCTCGCCCGCGTCCTCGGCCTCCTTCGCCAAGTGACGCCGTTGGAGGCGATTCTGGACGACATCGGCGACGTGCTCGGCAATCAAGAGCCGCGCGAGGACGAGTTCGACAACATCGCCGAGCGCTTACGCGGCGACCTCATGAGGCTCGTCAGGATCGCCCTTGCTGCTGATGGTGAGGACGCCGAGGTGGCTGACCTCATCCAGCGGGCCCGCACGCTGCGCTCCGAGGAACTGCCGGGCGACTTCCGCAAGGCCATCGGCCTGCTGCGACAGATGGCCCAGGTCGCCCTCGACCTGCTGGAACGTCTCGCCGAGACCAAAGTTGTGAAGGCAGTCGTATGACCAGTGCTCGCACTCATCACTATCCGGTGGACAGAGCCGAAATCGTGGCAACGATCGACCAGGTGCTCGATTGGGACCTGACCAGCCGTGAAAGGCAGGAGCCAGCCGTCGACATCGTTGAACATGCTGTCCGCCAGCTCGCGGTGCACTTGGTGGCACTCTGCCACGCCATCGCCACGCACATCACCACGCTGCCCCGCGACGACGAGATGCGCCGACGGGCCATCGTCACGCTCACGGAGGCGGGCCGCCGTCTCAACGCCACGACCCGCGAAGGGAGGTCCATGCGGGCGCAGAACCTCGCACGCATGGTTCGAGCCCTCAACGCGCTGAACGACGAAGCGGAGTCCCGCCTCCGATCCCGCCGCTTGACCGGGAGAGTCAGCACGGGCCACGCGCCCGCGGTAGCAGAACTGGGACGGCCATGAGCTGGTTGATTGCGCTCTTCTTGCCCAAACCGGCCGAGCTGCCGATGTCCCGTCTGCTGGCTATGGAGGCGGCCATGCCCCTCACGGAGGCCGCCCGTACGGGCCGCACACCGTCCCTCGCAGCTATCCGGTAATCGCGCTCACCCATGACTCCGGCTGCATGACCGGGATTCACGCAGCCGGCCCCCGCCCGACGAGACCCCGAGTCCGCCGCGCGGGACAGGGCCCGTACCGCCACCGCCCCGCGCGGTACGGGCCCTCAATCACCGATCCGAAACCGACCGAGAGGACGAGCACCATGTGCCGGCACAACCCCCCGTGCCCCACCGCCGCAGCACCCGACCGGGAGGCAGCGAAAGTCATTGCGCGCGGTGACGAGCAAGGCTGGAGCCTGCTGTGCAACCTCGTGCTCATGTTCGACGACACCGGCGAGCTGCTGCCGAACGGCCAGATCATCGCTCCGCACCGGCCGGCGGTCCGCGTGATGGGAGACGCGGCGTGACCACTGTTGCCAACCCCACCGTCATCCCGTACATCACCGCTCGTGAAGGTGAAGAGGCGGACAGCCTCACCGTCCTGTGCTCCCGGCGAGGCGAGGACGGCCGGCCGCGGCTCTCGTATCTGTGCGAGCGGCCAGGCGACCGCGACCTTCGAGGAGCCCTCTGGGGCCGCTGCGTGAAGAAGCTCGGCCCCAACGGACTGCCCATCGGGGCCCCGAAGTGGCGGATGGTCCACCCTGCCCGGCAGAGGGAGGCCATGCTGTTCTTGAAGTGCCAGGTGTGCGCCGGGGAAGCCAAAACGGGTGCTGGTGTGCTGTTTTTGGAGACGGCGAACGGCTCTGCGGTCGATGGCCCTGTGAAAACCGCGCAGCCGCCCGTCTGCCTGGCTCACGCCCGTCTGGCAGCCAAGCGCGGTGCCCTCACCTTGCTCGTAAGGGCCACGTGGCGCTCATGGCCACGAAGTACCCGCTGTACGGCGTCATCGGCACGCCGTACCAGTGGGACAACGGGCCGACGGCCCTGGCGGGCGACGACGACCCCATCCCGTACGCGACGACCGGCTCCGTTGGTTTCTGGCCTCTCAACTTGTGCGTACATTCCGGGACTTCACGGTGGTGGACTTGGATTCGCTGGCGCCCGCCACCTAGACCACTGCCCGGCGTCCTGGTGCTTTCAGCAGCCGGATCGTTGGACGGTGCAACACCCGGCGCGGGAGGGAAGCTTCACGCCTCCTCTCCCCGCGCGGAGCACGAATCCCGCGCCGGCTCTCTATGAGCACGACACGAAGGAAGTCCTATGGCCGATGATGTGACCGTCGATTCGGAACGCGCCGACAATGCGCGCGGCAAGGTCGTCGATGAGCTGCTCACGGACGGCACAATCGTCTCCCCTGGAGTCGAAGCCGTGATGCGCAAGGTTCCCCGCCACGTGTTCATTCCAGGGGCTTCCCTGGAGGAGGCGTACAGCACCTACATGGCCGTCATCACGAAGACGGACGAGCACGGGGTGCAGCTGAGCTCCGTCTCCGCGCCGCAGATCCAGGCGCTGATGCTGGAACAGGCGAAGATCCGCTCGGGCATGAGGGTGCTGGAGATCGGCTCCGGCGGGCTGAACGCGGCGTACCTCGCCGAGCTTGTGGGCGAGGCCGGCGAAGTAACCACCGTCGACATCGACCCGGAAGTCACCAGCCGTGCCGCCCGCCTCCTGGCCGAGAACGGCTATGACAGGGTCCGAGTGGTTACCGCCGACGCGGCAGCGCCCATTCCAGGCCTCGGGCAGGTCGACGTAATCATGGTGACCGCGGGGGCCTGGGACATCCCAGAAGCCTGGATCGAGCAACTCAAGCCGGGCGGGCGCCTGGTGGTGCCGCTGCGGATGCGCGGCCTGACCCGGTCCATCGCCTTCACGCGCGTGGGTAACCACCTGGAGAGCGAGTCCGCGAAGATCTGCGGGTTCGTGCCCATGCAGGGTTCGGCCGCGCACCAGGAGCAGCTGCTGCTCGTCACGGGCACCCCGGAGATCGGGCTGCGGTTCGACGACGGGCTGCCGGCGGACCCGAGTCAGCTCGACAACGCGGTCACCACTCCGCGGGTCGAGCTGTGGACCGGCGTCACGATCGGCGTCAGCGAACTCCTGGATACGCTCCAGATGCACCTGGCGATCACCTTGCCCGGGTTCTGCATCATGGCGGTCGACTCCGATCTGGACACCGGCATCGTCGCGCCCGTCAACAAGGGCTTCTCGCTCGCGGCTGTCGACGGTCCGAACTTCGGCTACCTCACCACCCGCCGCACCGAGGACAACAAGCACGTCGAGTTCGCGGTGCACGCCCTCGGTCCGGATGCCAAGGCGTTCGCTGACCGACTCGCCGGGCACCTGCGCGACTGGGAGCGCGAGCGGCGCGGCGGCCCCAGCCCGGTCATCCGGGTCTATCCGGCTGGCACCCCCGACGACCAGGTCCCCGGGGACCGCGTCATCGACAAGGTTCACAGCCGGATCTCACTCTCCTGGCCCCCGGCGTAGTCGCAGGGAGTCAGGTCGTCATGCACCACTCCATCCAGTAAGGAGAGTGACCAACATGATTCACAGCGCCACTGCACTGGCCGAACGGCCGACCGAGGAAGACGACTTCGCCCCGCTCGACGTGAAGGTCGTCGTCGCCGGCCACCCGCACGGCAAGCTGATGTGCTCCACGGGTGACGGCTGTGGCGGCACCTGCTCGGGCGGTTCGTCCGCCTGCTCGTCGTTCGTTGAGGACCCGGCCTAAGACCGGATCTCACCGGTGGGCCGGGCGCATTACCGCGCCCGGCCCACCGGCCCCCCTCCGCTCGCCGCACCGGAAGGAAGAGCCTGCATGTCCTCCAAGGCAGTCGTCAGCTACGAGTGGCACGGTGCAGCGATACTGCGCGCCACGACACGTCCCAGTCCGGCCGACGTGCCACGCATGCTCGACCTCGACGACCCTTTCGTCACCCGGGGGTGGCTGGTCAGGGTGTGGCAGCACGACGACGTTCGCGAGGCTCTGCGCGTGGCCAGCCCGAGCCTGTGCAACGCCGTTGACGGCGTTGCACGCGGGGCGCAGTCGCAGCCGCGGCAGATCCGCCGGACCGCTTTGTCGGTCGTCTCCTATCTGCTGCGCTGGCAGCACCGCCCGACACCGTTCGGCCGTTTCGCCGGCACCGCTGCGGTGTCTGTCGGTGCGCGGCCGCGCACCACGTGGGGAAGCGAACATCAGGTGAGGGTGCGGGCCGACGCCGAATGGATCACGGACATCATCCAGCGGCTCCACGAGAGTTCCGCGCTCCTGGAGCGCCTGCCGTTGGTCGCCAACAACGCCGCACAGGAACGTGGGGACCGGCTCGTTGCGCCGGGTCCGCCTGCGGATGGTCGAGCTCAGCTCATGGCGCCGGTCGAGATATCCGTAAGGCTCACACGGTCCGTACGGGCCGCTCTGGGGGCGGCCGCCAAGCCCATCGTGTACGGCGATCTGCGCGACCACCTTCACGGTGAGTTTCCCGCCGCTACTGGTGAACAGATCGAGACGCTACTGACCGGCCTGGTCGCGCAGAACTTGCTCATCACCAGCCTGCGGGCACCCATGACGACCCTGGACGCCCTCGGCCACATGTGCGCCGAGCTGAAGAGCGCGGACGGCCACACGGTGGAGGATGTTGGCGGCCTGGTCCGCGAGCTGTACGCGATTCACGATGACCTCACGGGGCACGAGCCCGCGCGCTCCACCTCTTCGCTGGCCGCGACCACTGAGCGGATGCTGGCGCTGTCCCCCGTCGCTCCGGCGCCCCTGCTCATCGACACCGCCCTGGACTGTGAAGCCCAGGTCCCCGAACAGGTCGTCGCCGAGGCGCAGGAGGCCGTCGCGGCGCTGTACCGGAGCACGCCGTACCCGTACGGCTACCAGCAATGGCGCGACTACCACCGCCGCTTCCGCGCGAGGTACGGCGTGGGCGCGCTCGTGCCTGTCCTGGACCTGGTGGCCGACAGCGGTCTTGGACTGCCCGCCGAGTACGTCGGATCAGAGCGCGGCCGCACGCTGGCCTCCACGTCTGCCCGCGACGACGTGGTCATTGGACTGGTCATGCAGGCCCTCATGGAGGGCCACGATGAAATCGTGCTGACCGATGCGATCGTCGCCGACCTCGCGAAAGCGGCAGGCAGCGAGGAGCCGTTGTTCGTCCCCCGTGCGGAAGTCGGCTTCGAGATCCACGCGCACTCGTCCGAGGCCCTGATGCGCGGCGCGTTCCAACTCTTGCTGACCGGCGTGCCCCGGCCCGGGAGCAGCATGGCCGGACGGTTCGCGCACCTGCTGCCGACCGAGCAACGGGAAGCCCTGTCGCGCTCGTACCGCACGGACGGGCCGGGCACGGTCACGGCCCAGCTCTCGTTCAGCCCCCGCCGCCGGCGCAATGAGAACGTCGTCCGCACCACCCGCCTCCTTCCTCATGTCATCGACCTGTCCGAGCACCGCGGCAACGATGAAGGGGTGATTCCGCTCGCGGACATCGGCGTCACCGCGGACGCCCGCCGCTTGCGCCTCATGCAGCTGTCCACTGGGCGCCCGATCGAAGTGCGTGTTCTGCACGCACTCGAAGCCGGGGTCCAGACGCCGCCGCTGGCCCGGTTCCTGGCGGAGATCAACACCGCGCGATGCGCGGTCTACAAGCCGTTCGACTTCGGGGGCGCCGCACGGCTGCCCTACCTGCCGCGCGTGCGCTACCGCAGGACGATCCTCACGTCGGCCCGCTGGCTACTGACGGCCCAGGACCTCCCCGGCCGCAGCACGTCATCAACGGACTGGGAGGAGGCATTCACCGCGTGGCGGGGCCGGCTACGTGTCCCTGCGCGCGTCGCGATGGTCGAGATCGACCAGCGTCTCCCCTTGGACCTGACCCACCCCGTCCACCTACGTCTGCTGCGCTCCCGCCTGGACGAACTGCGGCGCCTCGAACTCCGCGAAGTCGCCGACTCCGACGAGCACGGATGGATCGGCCGCCCCCACGAGATCCTGCTCCCCCTCACCCGCAGCCACCCCAAGGAGGAAGACACGGTGCCCACCCCACGGCTGCTGAGCACGGTGAGCGCCGACGACGCGCACCTGCCGGGGGCGGGGTCCGTGCTGCGCGCCCATCTGCACGCCCACCCCGAGCGCTTCAGCGAGATCCTGGACCGCCACCTCCCCAGACTCCTCGCCTCATTCGGCGACGCAGCGCCCCCGTGGTGGTTCACCCGGCACCGCGAGATGGCACGCCCCGAAGCCGGACAGCACCTCGCACTCTTCCTCCACCTCGACACCCGCTCCTACGGAGACACGGCCGAACACGTCCACGCCTGGGCCGGCGAGCTGCGCCGCAACCGACTGGCGTCAGGTCTCACCCTTGAGACCTACGAGCCGCAGGCGGGACGCTACGGACACGGAGCCGTGATGGAAGCCGCCCACAACGTCTTCGTCGCGGACTCCGCCGCCGCTCTCGCACAGATCCGCCTCACAGCCCGCACCGACGCACTCGCTCCACAAGCCCTCACCGTGGCAAGCATCCTCGACCTCGTCACCACACTCGCCGCCTCTGCCGACCAAGGCATGAGCTGGCTGCTCAAGACCGTGCCCCAGGGACACGGACGCCTTCAACGGTCGTTACGCGACCAGGTCCTCGAACTCGCAGCCGTCGACCCGCCGCTCCTTGGCGACGGCGTCGCACAGGCATGGCAGGCCCGCGCCGCCGCGGTGCGCACCTACCGCGAGGCCCTGGCCGGACAGCGTGACCCACTCACCGTCGTACGCTCCCTCCTCCACCAGCACCACATCCGCGCTCTCGGTGTGGACCCGGTCACCGAAGCGGCCACACTGCGCCTGGCACGCGCCGCAGCACTGCGCCACACCGCAAGGGCGGGCGCGTGAAGTCGCCGGCCGTGAACGGCACACAACTGCTCCAGGAGTTCGCCGATCACCTGAGCAAGCCCACCGAGCCGCCCGCCGACGAACCCTGGACAGCGCAGTCCCTCGCGCAGGGCGCCGCCGGAATCGCCCTCCTCCATGTGGAGCGGGCACACCTGCTTCTTGGAGCGTGGAGAGCGGCGCACCGCTGGATCGTGCAGGCGGCCTCTGAGGACATCACTTCTGCCGACACCGCAGGACTGTTCCTGGGCGCGCCCTCTGTGGCGTTCCTCCTGAACACTGTCCCCACTGCATACAGCGCCCCGTACTCCAACGCGTGGGTGACGCTGCACGCCCACGTCACCGCGCTCGCCCACCGTCGTTGCGACATCGCTGCCACCCGCATGCGCCGCGGCGTGCTGCCCGCGTTCGCCGAGTACGACGCCCTGTACGGCCTCACCGGCATCGGCGCCTACCTCCTACGCAGCGACCCCGGTGGCAGCGCCCTGGAACGCGTCCTCGGTTACCTGGTTGCCCTGACCCTCCCTGTAGAGACCGGCGGCCGCAGCCTGCCGGGATGGTGGGTCGGACACGACCCCCGCCGTGGCCACTCCCCTGGATTCAAGGGCGGGCACGGCAATCTCGGTGCCGCGCACGGTATCGCCGGGCCTCTCATGCTGCTCGCCCAGGCGCTGCGCAGGGGCGTCCAGGTCGAAGGGCAACCCGACGCCATTCGCGCCGTCTGTGCCCACCTGGAGACCTGGAAGCAGGACAGCGACTTGGGCCCGTGGTGGCCCGAGCACCTCACGCTCACCGACCTCGACACCGGCCGGCCTCATCCTCACCCCGCCGGGCGGCCGAGCTGGTGCTACGGCACACCCGGAATCGCACGCGCCGGACAGCTAGCGGGAATCGCCCTGGCCGATCCGGACCTTCAGCGCTTCTATGAGGATGCCCTGTACCGGTGCCTGACCGACCCTGCCCAACTCGCGCAGGTCACCGACACCAGTCTCTGCCACGGCTGGGCGGGCATCTACCAGACCGCCTTCCGGGCGGCTCACGACGCACTAGGCCCCAGGCTGCGCGCAGTGCTTCCCACTCTGGGCCGGGCGCTGCTCGAACATGCCCGCCCCGGCGCTCCCAAGGGCTCCGGTCTGCTGGAGGGCGATGCCGGATGCGCCCTGGCACTGACCACCCTCCTCACGGACCGCGCCCCGACCACCGGATGGGACACATGCTTCCTGATCGACTGATCACCGCCGGCGAGCCGCACGCGTCAGGGGCAGTCGGCCGCGCCGTTCTGGACGTGCTGGGCGGTGAGCAGATCGCCCGCGTCGCTGAGCGCAGCCGTATCGAACCGACGAACCTGGCTGATGCCGTCGAGGTCTTCAAGCAAGCCGGATTTGAGGCGCTGTCGCGACATGCGGCCAGTGTCGACTGGTGGCAGATCTACATCGAGTTCACTGACTGGCACAGCGCCGAACAAACCGCTGCTCTCCGCCTCCCTCCGCTGCTGCGTACAGCGCAGAGGGAAGACTCGGTCACGGACTGGTGGTTCATCCGCAAGTACCCCTGCTGGCGGATACGCCTCTTGGTTCCCCAGGACGCCGGCGTGAAGACCAGCATCGGCACCGCGCTCGACCGGCTTACCGCTGCCGGGCACCTGCGACGGTGGTGGCCAGGCATCTACGAACCTGAGACCGCGGCATTCGGCGGCGCAGCGAGCATGACAGCCGCACACCGCCTGTTCACTGCCGACAGCCGCCAAATCCTCCACCTGGCAACCCGCCACGATGTCCCTCTCCGCCGCCGTGAGCTGTCCATCCTGCTGTGCACCACAATGATGCGAGCCGCAGGCCTTGAGTGGTACGAGCAAGGCGACGTGTGGAACCGCGTCATCGGCGAGGAACACCGGTCCGTCATCGACGGAATCCCGCCCGAGCGGTTGCAGACCATGGCGGAGCAGCTCCGCACACTGCTCGCCGCCGACACCGACGCCGCAGGCCCCATGCTCACCGCTGGCGGGCCGATGGAACCGATCAGCGAATGGGCGGCAGCCTTCCGGCAAACCGGCCTCACGCTCGCTGCCGCAGTCCGCATGGGGGAACTCGACCGGGGCCTGCGCCGCGTTCTGGCGTACCACGTGATCTTTCACTGGAACCGGCTCGGTCTGTCCATGCCTGCACAAAGCGTACTGGCGTGGGCAGCTCGTACGGCCATCATCGACCCGCCGGCGGGGAGTTGACGCCAAGATGAACTACGTGGACTTGGGCTCCAGGCCCTCGCGATCGGCGTGATGGGTTACGCCGACGACGGCACTGTTAGACGTCTCGAATCCCAAACTCGACCGGGGCGAGCCCCCTGACCGTCGGCGCCGCGGACATCATCGAAAGACGCCGGCAGCCAGGCAGGACACGGCTGGAAGTAGCGATTACTGCACGGCAGCCCATTAGGGGAGGCTCGACACGCCACAATGCACTAGCAGGCGCTGGAGATCCAGTCCTCGTTGGTGCGGTGGCGGTCCAGCCCCACGGCCTCGAACTCGTCCTCGCCCAGGCTCCTTCGTGCGCCGAGCCGCCGCAGGGCCTGGGAGATAGGGCTGACTGCTCGCGAGAACCGCTTCCTCGTCGGCTCATCCAGCGGCCCCAGCGCGAGCGAGCCGTCGGCCCAGACGGCGGCTCGTTGCTCGCCGACTCCTCCGAAGTATTCGGCCTCCACGTAGGCGATCGGCCCCGCGGCGGACCACTGAGCCAGCAGCGTGTCGAAACCCCCCGGCAACCGCCAGAACCCCAGGTCTCCTCCGTCGCTGCCGTCCGTGATGGCGTCGAAGACCTCATCGGTCATCGGCATCAGCGATAGGCCCTGGCCAAGAGGCACCACTTGGGATCCAGGAACCTCACGCGACGCGATCCGCAGCACCTCGTCACCCGCGATGACCGCCTGCAATTCGTAACCCACCCCGCCCCTCCCCAACCGATTGGAGGCTCATCTTGCCGGACACGTAGCGCATGAACTCACTTGCCTCCCCGCCCAGAACCACGCTCCACCAGCAGGTTCCTGCTACCTGAACCCTCAGATTCTGCGAACCCGCTGGACCGGATACGCCAGACGCGACTGGCTCGACTACATCGCGTCCCGCACACAGATCTGACCGCTCCCCCGGGCGGCGGCCATGGTCCAGAGAGACCACCACAAGATGGGGGCGGTCATAGAGCCTCGGCGCATTCGTCGACGAACGCGCAAAGCCGGCGAATAAGACTCAAGTAGAAGGGGGTGGGGTCCGAGTCGCCCTGCGTGTGAGGTGCATCCTGAAGCCACTGCTGCCACAGGCCACCCGGTTCCCGGAAGCGGTCGGCTTGACCACCTCCAAGGTTCAGGTCGATGAACTGGAGAGCGCCCATGACGACGGTCTGGTCGTATCCGAGGTCAGGGCGACGGAGGTAGCGATCAAGGTAGGCGGCGAGCAGATCAGCGTCGCGCGCCGTTCCGAAACTGGCCAGGGCCACGCAATAGGCCAGCCCAGCACAGCAGACCTCGCTAGGTTCTGTACGGCGGATCTTGTGACCGTCCCATGATCGGATCGTTGTTCCGGCCATGGGGCGGGGAGATCTGAGCAAGGACGAGTGGGCACAGCTGAGGCCACACCTGCCGGTGAACGGGCGGCAGGGCGGCCGGTGGGCCAGCCATCGACGGGTTATCAATGGGATCCTTTACCGGGCGCGCACGGGGGTTCCGTGGCGGGACCTCCCGACGCGTTTCGGGCCATGGACGACGGTCTACGACCGGCACCGACGCTGGTGTGCTGACGGCACTTGGGACCGGATCCTGACTGCTCTACAGGCCGTGGCCGACGCCGAGGGTCGCCTCGACTGGAGCCTGGCGAGCATCGACTCGACATCCTGCCGGGCCCACCAGCATGCCGCTGGAGCTCGCAAGGATTCGCCGACGATCCGCCGAACAAGGGAGATCCCGAAGCAGCACCGGCCTGACGAAGGCCTCGGCCGCTCGCGCGGAGGACTGACCAGCAAGGTCCATCTGGCCTGCGAGGGCGGCCGCCACCCACTTGCGCTGCTCATCACGCCGGGCCAGGCCGGCGACTCCACTCAGTTCGAGGCCGTCATGGAGCGGATAAGCGTCCCGCGACCGGGCAGCGGCCGACCACGCACCAGGCCGGACCACGTGAGCGCGGACAAGGCCTACAGTGCGCACCGGATCCGCTGCTACCTGCGTGGACGCGGGATCAGCCACACCATCCCGGAACCCCGCAACCAGCGGGCCAACCGCCTGAGACGAGGCAGCCAAGGCGGCCGACCCACCGGCTTCGACAAAGAGACCTACAAACGCCGTAACGAAGTCGAGCGCACGATCCACCGGCTCAAGGGCTTCCGAGCCGCCGCCACTAGATACGACAAGCGCGCCTACGTCTTCCACGGCACCGTCACCGTCGCATCGATCCGACTCTGGCTCCGACGATGATCCGGCGTGCAGAACCGGAGGGGTACTGAAAGGCCGCTAGGTCAATGGCTCATAGAACGGGTGAACCGGGGCGGAGGAACCCGCCATGACGTCCTCGCCCTTGAGATATGCCAGCAACCAATCGCTGAACGTCATTTCGTAGAGCACGAATTCCCCGCTGTCCATTTCCTGTACGCCTACGGCCCAAGGAGCTGACGGCCCGTATGGTACTTGCAGAAAAATGTGCTCTGCTGTTGCGCCTGTTGCGATCGGCAACAGCTCTCCAGGGTGAGATCCTGCCCTACTGGGAAGGAAATCCGCTAGATCTTCTTCAAGCCAGAACTCGATCGACTCCTTGATCTCTTTTCCCAGGTTCCTGATCGGATGGCCAGGATGGTCCAGGTACAACTTTTCGTTGATCGCAACTGGACCATAGGCGTCGGTTATATCTCGGAAATCAGCGGGGAAAAAGACCCCGAGTTCCTGTTCCAGTAGGGCCCATGGGGTGGGATCAGACCAATTGAAACGGGGTTCTCCCAGTAGTTCCTTGATTTCCTCGAGTGTCGCCATTCCTCTCCCCTTACGTTACGTGCACGCGCGCGAGAACGCACGAACGGACCCTGCCGAAGCGGACATCGACACGAACGCCCCGCGGCCCAACCCATCGCGTCCATCCAGGGCCCCGAGCACAACTCGCACGTGATCGCTTCTGATGCGTGGCCGAAGGGTACGGCCTGCCGCTGACACACGAGGCCGACGGCCTCCCATGCGCCGGACAACCGCTGCCAAACCCGTCAGTGGCCCGAAGAGTGGATACTGCCCGAGCACCGGCGTTCCGCGGCCAGTGGGCGGCGGGCACCCAGCGATCCGACTCTGCCTCGGACGATGATCCGCCGTACAGAACCTAGCCAGCAGGAGTTCCCCGAGGCGCTCACGGAACTCGGTCCTGCGGGAGACAGCTACGAGCCAAGCCGCAGTTCTCCGTTCTCTCCAGCTGCCCTCAAGGAGCGTGGCGATCTCATCTGCGGTGATGAGTCCCGCGTCCTCACGGAGATCTTGCATGAATCGGTCGTACTCAGGACTTTGCATGCGCAGGAAGCTGCCGCCGAGCTTCAGATAACGCCGCTCGGGCGTGACGTAGCGGCGAACCAGGGCCAGCAACTCGGCATCGTCACGAGGATCGCGTATCACACGGCCGATCTTGCCTTGCTGGTGCAAAACGAGGCCAGCCCATTCCTTGCGCTCCTCGTCCGCCGCCCTCACCGGCACCAGCGCGACGGACTGGACGAAATTCGTCAAGCGCGACTGGACCGGGCCGCATCAGCAGCCGGCGAAGTGACAGATGAGAAGCCGGTTTCCCTCGGGGGTGAGCCCCGGCATCATGGTCGTCGGTAAGTCCATACGCGAGAGGGGCGAGTGCGGCGGGTGTCTGGAGACGGGCAGGCGGATTTGACGGAGCTGTGGCAGCGGGGTTGGCCTAGTTGCCCTCCGGTTGGGTACAAGCTCCGTGACCCGTATCGGGATGTTTGGGTACGTTTTCACAGCCTGCCGGAGTCGAAGCGGTACGCGGACGACGAGAGCGAGTACACCGTCGTCATGGAGCGTTACAACACCGTCCTCGATGAGTTGTTCGCTGGTGCGGACGTGTACGTGATCACTCCGCTCTGGACGACCGAAGCCGAGGTTCCGTCATCGCAACCCGTCACGGGCTATTGGCAGAGCTTGCTGGTGGAGGACGATCCTGACCCTGAGTTCCGCACGTACTGCCACCTCTTCGCCGCCCGCCGGCCCTGGCGGCGAGGCTGCATCGACGAGTCGCTCCGAGACGTCGCCGACGACAAGGTGGCGGGCGTTCTCATCACCGACACCCGGATGCAGCGCATCCATCACCCCTACGACGGTGGCGCCGACGTCTTCCTCGCCACGTCCGAGGAACGGGACCGGGTGCGCGATCGGCATGCCGACTGGCTTTCCCGTCATCCGTCGGGTCTCTGACCGGTTCGGATCACTGCTCCACTCGAAATGGTCTTCACCGCAAGTACCGGGTTGAGAGGTTCCACGAGTTCCTTGGTGGCGACGGCCACGAGGCGCGCGGGCGCATCACCGTCCAGCAGGGCGCTCACGTACTCGATGGCCTCCGCAGGCGAGAGCGTCGGCAGCCTCTGGCGCAGTGTCCGCACAGCGTGCATGCGTCCGTGCGTAGCGGCGACTGCGCAGAGCGCATCGTGCAGGTCGTCTACTGCAGTGTGCACCGGCAGCCCACGTGTTCGGGCCCGGTAGTCGTTCTCCCACTCCCCGGTTACTGCGGAGACGACGCCGATCTGGTGTAGTCCCCCGTCGACGCGGTCGACCAGGTACGGCCCATTGCCGACCAGCATGTACTTCGAGTTCCGAGTGCTTGCGAACTCCTCGGACTGCCAGGAGACGATCCACACCAGCTCGTGCTCCTCGACACGGACCACAGCCATCCTCACCGCGTCCGTGCTCACAGCCCGCCATTGCTGATAGTCGCGCTCCAACTGTTCTTCGACAGCCCGAACGGCGGCTTCTCGCTCGATCACGCGTGCAGCATCCCGTACGGGCCCGGTTTCGACCAGCGAATTCCCACGGCTCAGGGCCACGCAGAAGGGGCCAACGAACCTTCTCGCCCAGGAATACAGCAGCTGAAGAACAAGTGCTCTGCGCCAGTACCTCTCAAGACTCTCGGGTCCTGCTTTCTCCGAACTACCGGGGCGTCCCGTGGTCAGGTGACAGCGGACAGCGCAAGATCCTTGTAGGCGGACAAGTCAGGTCCGGCCACCAGCGGCCAGGGCGTCGTTCCACTGAATCAGCCGGGCTGACCCCGCGGCCGCGCTCACACAGCAGGCTCCGGCAGGGAACCAAGGTGCTCGATGACCCGTCGGCGCAGGAGAAGGTACTCGTCCCAGCGGCGCAGAGGGCCCGGCGGGCGTTCCACCACACGGCCCTCGGTGACGGTCTGACCTCGCTGGAACTGCTCGCGCGTCAGATCGAGTTCGATGCCGCTGGCCAGCCGGTTCCACATGTGAAAGCCGTGCTGGACGCCGTTCAAGTGCACCTCGCCCGCCATGAGGTCGCCGCCAAAGACGTCATTGACGATCAAAGCCGTGATGTCGCAGTGCCCCCAGGCCGGGTTCTCTGGCTGCCAGCCGGAGCGTTCCAGGTCGTCCGGGGAGCATGTGTCAGCAGCCCAGCTGGCGCGCAAGGCTCTGTCAAGATCGAGCAGGTTCCAAGGGATCATGCCGTCAGCATCGCAGTCACCACTGACACCGACGCTGACGTGGAGACCGAGGGCCAGCGTCCCCCATCCGAGGGACGAAAAGGAGTACCGGACAGGGAGATCAACTGTCCGCCCGAAGGGACCTGAAAAGTCCGCTCACCCGGACGGCCCGCTGTCCGTGGACAACAGGACGATCAGTCCTGCGGGGAAGGGGGCCGGTATGGGCCCGGACAACTGCTATGAACGGCGCGGGTGTTAGCTTCCTTCCCGTGTTAAAACACCAGGACGAAACCAGGGCGGCCTATGACGGGGTCGTCGAACTGTATGCGTCGATGTTCGCTAATCGGTTGGAGACGCAGCCGTTCGCGCGGAACATGATCGGCACCTTCGCCGAACTCGTGCGTGGCACGGGGAACCTACGGGCAGCCGACGTCGGATGCGGCCCCGGCCATTTGACGGCCATGCTGCACGACTTGGGGTTGGACGCCTTCGGGCTCGACCTCTCCCCGGGCATGATCGCCCACGCTCGGCGGGCCCATCCGGCGCTGCGGTTCGACGAAGCACGAATGGAGGCCCTGCCGGTCGAGGACGCCGCGCTCGGCGGAGTGCTGGCCCACTACTCGATGATCCATACCCCACCCGAAGAATTGCCCGCGCTGCTCGCGGAGCAGGTGCGTGTCCTGGCACCAGGGGGCCTGCTCCTGGTGTCCTTCTTCGGGACCGAGGGACCGGAGCCGGTCCGCTTCGACCACAAGGTGGCGCCTGCCTATAGCTGGCCGGCGGACCAGTTTGCCGAGTTGCTGGCCGGGGCCGGACTCGTCACGGTGGCTCGGTTGCTCCACGACCCAGCGTCCGAGCGGGGCTTCCTCGACACCCACCTGCTGGCCCGCCGCCCGTAGAACGTGGCCCGGGCCCATGGCCGGGGTCGGGGTGGTGTAGATCATCCGCGTGGATGAAGCTCGTCCAAGCGCCGTGTTCTGTGGCGGTGTCCGCTGAGCACACCGGAGTGACAGCCGTTCAGTCACGCAGGCTCCGGCGGGGTGGCCGCCGCAGTGGTGCGAGCAACGATCCCTCGGAAGGTAGGAATTCCCAGGTCGACAGACTCCTGCTTCCGGGAGATCTGGGTGTCGAGTTGGGCAAGCTTCTCCTCGGCGTGGGTCAGGCTGCTCTGCAGCCCTTCGATCTCGCCGAGCAGGCCACCGAAAAGAACCTGGACTCCGCCTGCGCCGCAGTCACCAGCGAGATCGCCCGCACGGACGGCAAGGCGTCCTTACTGCTGGCCTTCAACGGTGCCGTGCTCGCCGGCCTCGCCTCCACCGCCGACAAGGACCTGCCGCTGCCCGCGAAAGCCTTCGGCGCCCTCGCCGTCCTCGCCTTGGGCACCGCCGCCGTACTGCTGCTCCTGGTCGTCCGCCGCCGGCTCAGCGGCAACGATCGGGCGTCCTTCCCGTACTGGGCGCAGCTCGACGAAGACGAAATCCACGCTTGCATGGCAGGCGACAGCCGCGCCGCCCGCATCCGGGTCCTGTCCGTCCTCGCGGTCCGCAAGTACAGCCACCTGCGGCGCGGTCGACCTCGTCCTCACCGCCCTGACCCTGCTCGCGCTGGCCGCCGCCGGCACCGCGCTGTGACAGCGGCCGCGGTGCTCACCCGTACCCGAATCGACCGCATCCGCGCCGCCGCGGGTATAGCCCAGCTCGCCCTCCAGCAGATCCACGACGACCTCACCAGCGACATCGACGCCCAGGAACTCGCAGAGACCCTGCGCGAGCTCCACTACGAAGCCGACCCGCCCGGCGGCCTCTTCGGCTCCTTCGCGCAGCTGCTCACCGTCACCGCGCAGGCCGCCGAACGCGTCGAACCCGACCGCGACGCCTCGTGCCCGCTGCACGAGGCAGCCGCCCTGATCACCGACAACGCCGGGCAGCGCATGAACTGGGCTGCCCGCTCCCTCGCCCCGCAAGGAGATGACGCATGACCTCGGTGCTGTACCCGGACCTGCCCGAGAACGGGCTGATCGTGCTGATCGGCGCCTCTGGCGCGGGCAAGTCGACGTTGGCCCGCACCTGGCCAGCTTCCCAGGTCCTCTCGCTCGATGGTCTGCGCGGCGTGGTCAGTGACGACTTCTCTGTCAAGTTCAGCGTGTTGAGCCTTGGCTGGGCCATGGGCTGTTCGCTGTGGCGACCACTGACGGCACCCGAATTGCGGATGCCTAGTCAACGCGTGGCGTCGCCTCGGCTGATGGATCCGAGTGCTGTCCTGGCCTGTTCAGCGTCGGGTGCTTGCAGGTCCTCGAACACCCGTAGGGCGCTCGAGCAGAGTTCGCGGGCCAGTCCGGTGTCGCCCGCAGCCGAGGCCATCTCGCCCATCGCGAGCAAGGTCCTGCCTTCGCGAAGACGGTCTCTGAGATCCCGGAAGACCTCAAGGCACCAGGCGAGCTCGGCTGCCGCTTGCTCCAGGTCACCCTGGTCTCGGTACAGCTCGGCGAGGCTGTGGGCTGTGTACGCCTCCCAGCGCCGGTCACCAAAGTCACGAAATACCTGGCGGCATTTCTGGTAATAGTCGAGTGCCGTATCGCGCCTGCCCTGTCGGCGGTGTACGTCTCCGAGCCGATTCAGAGTCCGTGCCTCGGCCCGCCGCTCGCCGAAGTCACGGAACACGGCGAGGCACCTTTCTAAGGTGGCGATGGTGTCCGGCCAACGACGCTGGTCCATGTAAAGGCCGCCAAGGTCCCGCAGCACGTACGCTTCCTTGAGTCGGTCACGGAGTGCCTGGAAGATGCCGATGGCCTGTTCAAAGCAACGCAGTGCCTCGGCGTTGCGGCCTGCGTACCGGTGCACGATGCCCAGATCATTGAGGGCATAAGCCTCCCGGCGGCTGTCCTCCAGCTCGCGTGCTATTCGCAGAGACTCCTCGAAGTCCGAGAGCGCGGAGGCCCAGTCGCCCATCTCCCAGCGAGCGATGGCGATGCTGCGCAAAGTGTCCGCCTCACCCGGACGATCCCTCGTTCGACGCGCGGCTTCGAGAGCGATCTCGTGGGTCTGCTGCCACAGTCTGACGTGGCCGCGTACGTCGAAGAAGTAGGCGAGGGCGAGGGCGACTTCCCGGGTAGGCTGGAAGAGTTCCGCCTCATACCCCTGTCCGACGAGTGCTACAAGACCGGTGTGTTCGCTGTTGAACCAACCAAGGGGGTCGTGTCGCAGGCGGTCCTCGAGGGCCACCCCCGCAGGAAGGGGGGTTACCGAAATCCGCCCTGACTGCAGGACGGAATCAGCGATACGCGCCCGTGCGAGCTGCGCGTTCAGGACCCGCTGGAGCGCCACCTGCTGGGTGTCGACTGGCTCCTCCTGATCGAGTAGCTCTTTGGCGAAGAGGCCTACTAAGTCGTGAAAGTGATAGCGAGTCTGACCGAAGTGGTCCCGTCCCGCCACCTCCAACAACTGGGCGTCTACCAGTCGTTCCACCAGTTCAACCGCCGTCGCGTGGTCGCGGTCGAGCAGGGCTGCGGCGGCTGGCACTGCGAAGTCCGGTGAGCGGGGCAGGGCGAGCAGCCGGAACGCCCGGCGCTCGGGCTCGCTCAGGCCGTTGTAACTGAGGGCGAAGCTGCCACGGACCTCCCGATCACCTGCCCGAAGTTCGTCGAGGCGGTGACGTTCATTCCGCAGTAGTGCGGCAAACTCGGCCAGCCGGAGATGAGGACGCCCGGCCAGACGGCCTCCCGCGATACGGATTGCTAAGGGAAGTGCGCCGCACAACCGTACGATCTCCTCGGCGGCAACCTGCACCCCCGCCTCATCCCGAGGACCAATGATCTTGTTGAGTAAATCGAGTGCCGGCTCTTGCGGCAGGATGTCAAGAACTACGACGCGGCTTGCCTCCAGCATCGCCAGGCGAGGGCGACTGGTCAGCAGCACGGCGCACGACGTGCTTCCAGGCAGTAGTGGTCGCACCTGCGCCTCATCGGCGGCGTTGTCGAGGACCAGGAGCATGCGCTTGTGCGCCACGTACGACCTGAACATGCGGCTTCTATCATCGAGGTCAGCTGGCATGGACGCCTCTAACACCCCGAACTCGCGCAGGAAACTTGAGAGTACCTCCGAGGGATCGAGAGCGTCGGTCTCGGCGTGGCCGCGCAGATCGACAAAAAGTTGGCCGTCCGGATAGTCGTCGGCCAGCCGGTGCGCCGCGTGGAGTGCCAGCGCGGTCTTGCCGACACCGGCTTTTCCAGCGATGGCACAGATAGCGACTGCGGGGGGCGCACGGCCCGGGAGGGGGCGCAGTGTGCCGAGGAGGGCGGCGACGTGCTCGTCTCGCCCAGTGAAGTCGGCGATATTGGGGGGTAAGTGGAATATCGCGGGCATCGGGGACCGCATCTCCTGCACTACCTGGGCGATGTAGAGATCGCGTCCGGCGACGTTGCGCCCATACAAGACTACGTCCCCGTCGGCGACAAGGCCGCTATCGGTCACGTGGGCGGCGAGTGGGGCGGATCGCTCAGGGTTCACGCTCGGACCGGTCATCGGCGGACTCGCTAACGGACATGTCTCGGCCAGCTACGTACGTGCCTCGCATGGTCAGAGCACCGTGAATCGCCACAGCTCCCGCGTCGGCAATTTTAATTAGCTCCCCGTCTCCGGTGTCCCGGCTTTCGCGAACCAGCCTCTCGAGGTCGCGCGCGAAGTCCGGATCGTCCCCGGCCAGGTCGGCGACGAGCTCGGCGACAGCGGCCTGGCGCGGCGCGCTAGCCGGCCGCTGCTCGAGTCGCTCGAGAGTCGGTTCGGCGAGTCGATCCCCGCGTACCTTGGCCTTGAGGCGATGGTAAATTCGGCCGAGCCCTTGACGGGCAGCGTCACTCAAGTCCGCGCCGATCTTCTCAGCCGCGCCTCCGCTGAGATGCGTGAGATAGATCGCGACTAAGGACACTACGGTTGTGGCCAAAGCGTCAGGTTCCATTCCCTCTACTCCGCCCGCGTCGATGCCCTCCCGCAGTATCCGCGGCCAGACGTGATCGAAGCAATACCAGGGAGGCAGTCAGCGAGAGGGCCCAAAAAAACTCTCGGCTCTGAGTTTTCCATGATGGCTAACGAGGCGTAACGGCGTCCCTGGTTTTCAAGCTCTTGAGGAGAATAGGGCGGCATTGCATTTCCTGCGGCTGGATTCGTCCAAGTTCGCGTCAGAAAAGCGCCGGTGGCGCACGTGCCAGGATGGGCATGCTGTTCTTCGAGCCGGATGAGTTGCGCCAGTGATTGATGAGGTAGCTGCTTATGGCCGAGCCTGCGAGGGCAACGTGCAGAGCACCGGCGGACGAAGTGCGGGTTCTTGACGGAGGAGCTGAGTTTCGGACGTTGCCTGGTGCAGGGCGCCGACGAGAGCTTCGACGTCGGCCTTGAGCTGGGCGATCTCCTCCGCGTCGGCAGCCCGCAGTTCCTTGAGGCGACGGATCTGCTTGCGCAGGCGCTGTTCGCTGTCAGGGGTGCCGCCGCGGGCGCGGACCTTGTCGTAGAACTCGTTCTTCAGGTCGGTGTGCCGCTGGGCGAGTGCGTTGCGCGGGACGCCGGCTTCGACAGCGAGGGCGACGATCGTCAGGGCTCCGTTGGAGAGCTCGGGTGTGCCGCGCAGGATGCGGTCCATCGCGGCACGCTGACCGGCGCCATGGACGGCGACCCGGACATCGTGCTCGCGGGCGAGGGCGGCGATCGAGCGGCCCTCCAGGTAGGCGGTGCGGACGGTGTCGGTCTTCGCGGCCGGGACGGCCGGGCGGCGCCCGCCCTTGTTGCCCTTGGCCTCGGCGGCGCGCAGTCCGTCGTAGGTCAGCTCGCGCTGGAGGTCGCGCTGGAGTTCGCCGGCGGCGGCGAGGGTCTGCAGCATGAACTTCACGGTGGACAGCAGCTCGCCGGTGCGCGGGTGGCGGGCAGTGAGGTCCATCGCGGAGAACGCGCCAGCGTGGATGCGCAGCGCCACCTGCTCGCGGTGCAGGACATCGAGTACGTCGAGTATGTGCCCGGTGCCGCGCACGAGGCGGAACATCTCGGAGATGTGGACGGTGTCGCCCGGCCACGCGTACGTCAGCAGCTCGCGGAACTTCGGGCGTTGGAGGGGGTGGAGGCGGCTGGAGGTGCCCGGGTCTTCCTCGAAGACGACCGAGTTCTCGATCCCGGCCTCGTCCAGGACGAGGTTCTGCCGGGCGGTGGACTGCTGGTCGGTCGAGACTCGCTTGTAGATCAGGTTCACCACCGGAGGGCCCCCTTCCGTACGGAGGATCGGACCCTACCTGTCGTCAAACACTGTCGGCAATCACCATCGGATCTGATTGGATTCGCGCCGCCACGAACCCCCGGATCGCACGGGTCTTGGACGCGTCGCCCTCATGTCGTCAAACGACACCACCGCTCGCTCCATCAGCCTGCCCCCGCCAGTAAGCGAGGTTGTGTCGGACGGTCAGGGTGTTGGGGTGGTCGGGGCCCAGCACCCGCAGGGAGTCGGCCAGCAGTTCGGCGGTGGCGGTGGCGGCCCCGGCCGCATCCCCCGCCTTCCCCCGCCACCGGGCGAGGTTGGCCCGTGTGGTCAGGGTGTCGGGGTGGTCGGGGCCCAGCACCCGCAGCCGGTGGGCCAGCAGTTCGGCGGTGGCGGTGGCGGCCCCGGCCGCATCCCCCGCCTGCCCCTGCCAGTAAGCGAGGTTGTGTCGGACGGTCAGGGTGTCGGGGTGGTCAGGGCCCAGCACCCGCAGGGAGTCGGCCAGCAGTTCGGCGGTGGCGGTGGCGGCCCCGGCCGCATCCCCCGCCTCCCCCCGCCAGTTAGCGAGGTAGGTCCGTGTGGTCAGGGTGTCGGGGTGGTCGGGGCCCAGCACCCGCAGCCGGTCGGCCAGCAGTTCGGCGAACGCGGTGGCGGCCCCGGCCGCATCCCCCGCCTCCCCCCGCCACCGGGCGAGGTTGGCCCGTGTGGTCAGGGTGTCGGGGTGGTCGGGGCCCAGCACCCGCAGCCGGTCGGCTAACAGTTCGGCGAACGCGGTGGCGGCCCCGGCCGCATCCCCCGCCTCCCCCCGCCAGTAAGTGAGGCTGTGGCGGGCGGTCAGGGTGCCGAGGTGGTCGGGGCCCAGCACCCGCAGCCGGTCGGCTAACAGTTCGGCGAACGCGGTGGCGGCCCCGGCCGCATCCCCCGCCTCCCCCCGCCAGTAAGCGAGGTTGTGTCGGACGGTCAGGGTGTCGGGGTGGTCAGGGCCGAAGTTCTGGCGGGCGGCGGTGTGCAGGTCCTGGAAATGGGCGCGGGCGGCGGTGACGAGTCCGGTGCGGCCGAGGCTGTTTCCGGTGTGGAAGAGAACCGGGTGGCCGTCGGGCTGCCACAGGGCGTCTGCGGCGTGGGCGGTCAGGGCGGCGGTGTTGGCGCGCAGAGCCTGACCGAGGGCAGTGTCGCGTTCGACCTCGGGCCAGGCCTCGTACAGGGCATCGGCGCAGGTACGGGCCGCCATGTCGCGTGCGGCGGGGCGCAGGGCTTCGCGGGTGGCACGTTGGACGAGGTTGTGGACGCGCACCTCCTGGTGAGGGGTGTTGGGGGTGTGGTCGGCCAGGCTGAGCCGGTGCAGGCAGCGCAGCGCGTCGGCCGCATCGTCCACCCCGACCGCGCGCGGGGGTACGTCGGGATCGGTGCCACCGTCGGCGGTGCGGTGTTCGGTGAGGTAGGCGAGGGCTGGGGGCGAGGTCAGGACGGTGGCGGGGATGCCGTTGGGGTCGAGCAGAGCCGCCAGGTGGAGCATGGGGCGGGCCAGGCCCGTCGGGCGGAGGCGGTCGGCGTGTTCGATGGACAGGGACCAGGTGGCGGCCACCGTGGCGCGGTGGGCGTCGGGCAGGCCGCTGTCCTCGGGAACCAGGTCGGGCAGCGTACGGGCGCGGTCGGCCAGCCGGGCGCGGTAGGTGGCGCAGTCCAGGTGGAGGTCGAGGAGATAGGTGACCGCCTGGGCGAGGGCCAGCGGCAGATGGCCCAGGTCGCGGGCGAGCTCCTCGACCTGCCCGGGGTCGTCGTGGCGGCCTTGGGCTGCGAGTTTGGCCCTCAGGTAGCCGACGGCCTCGCCCTTGGTGAACAGGCCGACATCGATGAGGTGGCCGGGCAGGGCGGCGTCTCGGCGACGAGTGGTGACCACCGCGCGGCCGTTCGGGCGCGCGGGCGGCCACAGGTCACCCCGTCCGTCCGCGCCATTGAGGTGCGCGGGGTCACTCATGTCGTCGAGCACGATCAGCCATCGCCGGTCGGTGGACTGGGCCCAGGCCAGGAAGCGGACGGCGGCCCGCTCAGGGTCGTCGAGGCCGGCGCATTGAGGGTCGTCGGGGTCGGTCACCGTGACAGCGGCCTCGGCGTAGGCGCTCAGGACCGCGTCCCTGCTGGTCGCGGTGACCCACACCAGCAGATCCACCGCCCCGGCCTGCCACGCGGTGCGGGCGTGGTGGGCGGCGAGCTGAGTCTTGCCGACCCCACCGGTCCCGGACAGCACCTGGCACAGCACCGCCGTCCCACCCCCGGCCACCGCTCGCTCCAAGGCATCGACGGCATCGCGGTGCTGGAAGCAGTCCGCCTGCCGCGGGACCACGCCGACCAGCCGCGGCCAGGAGAGCGGCGCCCGCGGCGCGGCATGGTGCGTCACCGAATCGGCGCGGCCGACCACCAGGGCGCCGGACTGCGCGTAGAGCGATGTCTGCGCAGAGATGTGCGGGGCCTGGCTGACGCCGGGTGCGGTCAGCGCTGCTCCGGACCCGGCATCGGAGGGTTTCCGAGGGCCACGTCGCCCATGCGGAGGGCGGCCGCCGACCCGCGGTCAGCCTTGATGTCGGCGTTGCCGCCGATGGCGATACCGTCGTCCCCGGCCGTGACTCCGCCGGCAGCCTGCCGGGCCACCAGTTCGTGCAGTTGCCCGGCGGCTTCCTCGCGGTCCGCCTCGCCCAGACTCTCCAGTAGGTCCTCGCACCGGGCCTGCCAGGATGCTTCCAGCCGGGTACGGATCTGATCGGCGCCACCGAGGTCGGCGCGGTCCAGTTCGAGGGCCGACCGGTCCAATCGCTCTAGGACCACCTGGCTTTCCCGCGCGTCCCGGCGGCCGAAGATCAGGGCCGCCCGGTCCCGGAATCCCGACCACACCTCGGTGCCGGCCGCCGAAGCCACCGCCGCCCCGAATGCCGAAGCCAGAACAACCAACGCCTGATCCAACATGTCATCCCCCCGCAAGGCGGCCAGCCCCCATGTCCCTATGCCGGTAAAGCGTACCGAGCCGGGCACCTCACCGAACCGCCTCGGCAGACTTTGAATCGAGGGCAGAACGCGCAACGGCCGTCAGGCATCTGCCCGGTCTTCGACGCCTCGGCCCCACAGCGGCCGGTGCCGAGCTGTGCGCGAACAACTTGCCTAACCTGCCGTTTACTGCTTGCTCGATGCTGACCTGCATCATCGGGCACCTAGATAACGATCGCCGGTCGACGGCTGGGCCGACACGTCACCATGGTCCTCCGCCCAGGTCCGAGTTGCCAAGGACGGCACTTCGACGCCGGCACACTGTCCGGCGGGGCGACGCGTCCGCCCTCTGTCTGACTCAGTCGATCACTGTTCTACGCCGTCATCGTCCTCGTCGAGACCGCCGGCCCCCGGGTCGCGCAGCGGGCGCAGGCCGCCGTCGACCGGGGTGGAGGCGCGGAAGCTGTAGCGGCCGAGCACGTTGAGGTTGGCGTGCTTGAGCGGGGAGACGCGGGCGACGTGTTCGTCCAGGACATCGTGCTCGCGCTCCTCGGCGGGCAGGGCCTGCAACTCCTCGACTGCGGCGTCGAGATAGCGGGTCGTCCACAGTACGGCGGCATTGAGCACGAGACCCGCGCCGAGCTGGTCCTCCTGGTCCGTCTTGTACGCCTGCATGATCTGCCCGCGCTTGCCGTGGCAGATGTCGCGGGCGAGCTTGTGGCGGAACTCCTGCACGGTGAGCTGCCGGTTCATCTGCCGCCGGTAGGTGTCGTCGACCGGGTCGACCACCCGTAGCAGGTGCAGAGTCTTGGCGATCCGCCCGTACTCGGCGAACGCGGTGCCCAGCGGGGTGGGACGTCCCTCGCGGCCGAACGTCCGCAGCAGGTCGTACGCGCGGACCTGCCCGGTGACCAGGGAGCCGACCACCCGGAGCATGTCCGGCCAGTGCGTGATCACCTTGTTCAGATTCACCTTGTTGCAGGCCAGCGGCTCCAACGGCCCGTACCCACCGGTCTCCACCCCGGGCAGCTCCGCCCGCCAGAACCTCTGGTCGGCCAGGTCGCGGAAGCGGGGCGAGAAGTTGTAGCCGAGCAGGGAGAACAGGCCGAACACCATGTCGGAATAGGAGGCGTTGTCGGTGGCCACCATGTCCGGCTTCACCCCGGCGTCCAGGTTCAGCAGGGTGTCCAGGATGTGCAGGGAATCGCGCGGGGTGTCGGGCACGACCATCTGCCCGATGCCCGCTACCTGGTCGTTCACGGCGTTGAGCCAAGTGATGCCCCGTTTCAAGTGGTAGTACTTCGGCGACGGACCGGCGTTGATGGTTCGCTTGGGCACCACGAACCGCAGCCCGTCGACGGACGCAAGCAGACCGTCGCCCCAGTGCTCCACGATCGGCACCCGCCCCTGGGCTTCGATCAGCTTCGCGTTCACCGCGGCGATAGTGTCGGCGCGCAGGTAGTACTGGTCGACGTGGACCAGCCGGGCCCGGGTGAGTGCCTCGTCGTCGGCGTCGATGACGGGGGTGTAGCCGATGTTGCACGCCTCGCTCACCAGCGGCGCGACCAGGGATGTCTTCAGGTTCTCCATCCGGGTACGACCGTCCCCGAGGTGCACAAAGGCGTCCAGGAATCCGGTCCAGGAATCGACCTCGAACAGCAGGTCCGGCAGGTCGATCTTCGGGAGCATCTTCGCGGTGGTCTTGCGCAGCCACTTCAGGGACTCGCTCTCGCCGAGCGCGCCGAGCCGGTCGACGTTCAGCTTCAACCGGCCGTTGGGCTGGACCTCGAAGCTGAGCTTCGCGTCCTGTCCAGCCTCCTCCAGTCGTTCGGCCATCAGCTGCCAGGCCGCGTCCAGGGCCCGCACCCGCCCGGCCAGGTGTTCGGCGACCGGCTCGTCCAGGCTCAGGCCGTGCAGTACGTCCTCGGAGACGGCCTCCCACTGCTTGCCGTCCAGCAGCCGCGCCCGCGGGTCCGCCCACCGGTTTGACGGTGAGGCGAACACGTCGCGCCGGTTCAGCGCGCGGAACAGCTGCTCCAGCACGCACACCACGTACGCGTCGGTCCACCGCGCCCTCGGGCAGGTCCGGGTTGGAGTACACCGCCTTCTTCCAGGCCGCCGGCACCAGCTTGGCGTCGATCTCACGGGGCAGTAGCGGCTTGGCCTTCACCTTCCGCCGGGCCAGTGCCGGGAGCCGCTTCACCGCCTCCAAGATCCACTTGCCGCCGGAGGCCGCGCCCAGCGCGGGAGACTCCCCGAGCAGCGACAGGAAGGGGCGGACCGTGTTGTATCGGGTGGCCAGCAGGCGCCGCATCTCCGCCTCGGCCTCCTCGTCCGCGGGCCCGATCAGCTCTCCCAGCAGCGCCGAGGCGGCCATCACTTCCTCGCGCGGCCCGATCTCCGTCTCCAGCGCCCGCCACATCGCGCCCGCGTCCAGGTCGGCGCCGCTCGCGGTGAGCAGGTCCAACTGCTCGCTCCACAGCCGGAACACTCCGTCGAGCATCCGCGCCGACTTCGCCATGCGAGGCGGGCCGCGAGCCAGTCCCGGTCCGTCGCCCGCCGCGCGGCGCTAATCAGCTGCACCTGCATCAGCACCGAGAACAGATCCAGCGCGTCGTCGATCGCGGACGCCTCCAGGTGCCGCACCACCGACGTCAGCAGCGCCGTGCGCTTCGGCTCCGGCGTGCGCTCCAGGATCGGCGCCTTCGACTGCAGGCCGACCCGCGCCAGCGTCGCCAGCCGGTTCGGCGGCACCTTGTCCAGCTTCACCCGGCCCAGCCGGAACGCCGAGATCTCATCCACCCGCTCCAACACCTTCGCCAGGCTCGCGCCCGTCGTCCGCGTCGGCGGCCGGCGCAGCCGCTCCAGCTCCGAGATGCGACGCCCCTCCGGCACCCCGAGCAGCGCCACCAGATCGGCCGACAGCGACGCGTCCGCCCGCCGCGCAGCACCCGCCACCGTCGCGTACAGCCGCTTCTCCGCGACCTAGCGCACGGAAGCGACCTGCTTGGCCAGCACACTCACGCCCGGCAGCAGCACCCGGTGGCGCCGCAGCCAGCCCACCGCCTGGTTGAACAGAGCCACCGGCCCCTCGGCGCCCGTCCACGCCCGTCCGTGCAGGAACGCGCGGAACTTCCGGCCCCACTCCCCGTCCTCGAACGGGGTGGTAGCCGTAGGCGTCCCGGATCTCCCACGCGTGCTCGTACGCCGTCTTCGCCCGCTCCGTGTACCGCTTCACCGCCGACGCGTCCTCGATCTGCAACTGCGCGGCCAGGTGCTCGATGACCGGCCACGGCACGTCCAGCGGATCGTCCACCAGGAACCGGCCGACGTACCGGACGGTGCACATCTGCACCGCGAAGCCCAGTTGGTGCGCCGTCGTACGGCGCAACGCGATCAGGTCCCGGTCCACGTCGTCCAAGAAGAAGAACCGCTCCAGCTCCGGCCGCGTCGGCTCCTCCACGAACCGTCCGTACGCCGCCGCTTTTATCTGTACCCGGTCCGACGGTGTCAGCGACGTACGCCACGTGGTGCCCAACGGGGTACCTGTCCCCGTCGCTGACACTTGCTCGTGACCGTTGTCCGCGACGGTCGTTGCTCCATCCGAGGGATCGATCCACTGGGGGCCGGGATGTACGTGCGACGGGTCGTGGGGGCCGGGGTGCGGCAGGAGACGTACGCAGTCGTGGACGATGAGGGGCGGGTCGTCGAGCCGGTGGACGACTACCTTGCACTGTGTACCGACCGGGAGCACTCGCCGAACACCCTTCGCGCCTGGGCCTTCGACCTGAAGGCGTGGCTGGACTTCCTGCAGCTCCTGGGCGTCGATCTGCTGGCCGCGTCCCCTGAACAGGTGGATCAGTTCGCCGGGTGGCTGCGGCGCCCGGTCCAGCCCGGACGGCTGCGGCTGGCGGATACCGATGAGGGGCCGGCCCGCGAGGCGTCGACGGTGAACCGCGCGCTGAACAGCGTCTACATGTTCTACGAGTTCCTCGCCCGCCGCGGTGTCGGTATGGGCGCCCAGCTGACGCATCGCCGGGCGACCTCGATCGGCGACCACGGTGGCTTCCTGGCTGGCATCGCCGAGCGCCAGGTCACCGGACGGCCGACCCGGCTGAAGCAGGTCAAGCGGCGGCCCGGGACTCTGTCGGATGCCGAGGTGCAGCAGGTTTTGGACGCCTGTGAGCGACTGAGGGACCGCCTGCTGATGGCCTTGATGTTCGAGACCGGCTGCCGGATCGGGCAGGCGCTGGGGCTGCGGCACGAGGACATCGACACGGACCGGCGGACCCTGACGTTGCGGCCCCGGGACAACAACGCCAACCGGGCACGCGGCAAGAGCCGGGATCCCAAGAAGATCCCGGTCCGGCAGACGTTGCTCGACCTCTACACCGACTACCTGTTCGCCGAGTACGGCGAGCTGGACTGCGACTACGTGTTCGTGAACCTGTGGAACGGGACGGTCGGTGCACCGATGAAGTACTGGGCGGCGATGAGCCTGGTCAAGCGGCTGCGCCGTCGGGCGGGAGTCGACTTCCATCCACATCTCTTCCGGCACACTCATGCCACCGCGCTTTTGCGGGCGTGCGTGCGGCTTGAGGTGGCCAGTGAGTTGCTCACGCATAGCTCGGTCCACACCACGGCAGACACCTACGGCCATCTGGACGCGGACGACCTGGCCGAAGAGCTGGACCGTGTCGGCTTCCGGGGCGCCCGGTGAGCGCCGACAGCCGCATGGCCGTCGTTGTCCCGTTTCCCACGGACCCGCGAACCGCCGCCCTTCTGCGTGTGGTGCGGCCAGAGTTCCGGGGCGAACGGTTCGTCCCTCCGGCCGGACACTTCCTGGCCCCGACCCCGTGCAGGATCACCACGTGCTTGAGGAAGAACGCCTCCCGGGGCTTGTGCGCCGATCATGACGTGGCCTGGCGCAAGGCCGGGCGCCCCGAACGCGAGGCATGGATCGGACCCGGCAAACAGGCCGGCCGGGCTGAGCCTGGACGTGGCTTCGTGCCTGGTCGCCGGATGCCCCTATTCCGGGGGCCTGTCGCGCCTGTGCGACCTGCACCTATCCGGTTGTAACGGTCTACACTCACGCGGCCAGAGCATCGGCGTCCGACAGTACGCGGCTGCGGCAGAGGTGCTCTCACGTCCGGCTGCCGGGCGGTGCGGCTTCGCGGGCTGCGGTTACGAGATCAGCCGTCACGATCTGTGCGACGGACACCACTACCGCTGGACCAAGGTCGGACGGCCGCCCCTGCCGGAGTTGCGCGCCGAACTGGAGCGCCGCGCCACCCCGAGCTTCTCCGTCGCAGGTCTCCCACCGCTCGTGGCGTTGGAGTTCCAGTACCTGCTCCAGGTCCGCACCGACCAACGCCGGTCGAAGGTGGTTCCTAGTTCCTGGGTCCGCGCGGTGAACACCGTCATCGCCGAGGGCGCCACTTCGGTACGCGACCAACCTGCCTCCTACTGGCGCCAGTTGTCCCTCAACCACACCACCGTTCCGCAGCTCTTCACGGACCTTCTGGAAGCCCTCGGTGACCTGGACGGCCCCGCTGAGGAGTGGGACAGGGACGTGTGGCGTCCGGAACGCCTCGGCTACAGCATCGAGGAACGGCAGCAGGTCGCCCCACTGGACTTCACCGGCATCCCCCAACCCTGGCTACGGGAGAGGACCAAGCGCTACATGCGGCTGCGGCTCGCGCGCACGGAACTGCGCTCGGTCGCGCGCAACATCCACGACATCGTTGTCTTCTCCCGGTTCATCGCCGAAAGCCGCCCCGACCAGCAGAACGACCCGGCAGTCCTGGACCGTTCGTTGCTGGAGTCGTACATCGGCTGGGTCGGCCGCAGGACGGTAGAGAAGAAGGGCCCTCACTACGGGCTGCCGGTGAGCCCCGGCAGCCGCATCCGCCTGTTGTCGGTGATCTCCACCATGCTCGAAACGTGGCGCCGCTACGGCTGGCAGCCCGTGCTGCCGCCGGATGCCCGGATCCATCGGGACGAGTACCCGCGCCAGCGTGGGCTGAAGGCCAACTTCATCGACGAGTACCTGATGGAGCAGATCGAGTCCGAGGAGAACCTCGCCTTACTCGATCCCGAGACCCGCACGCTGGTGTTGATCTGCCGCGACGAGGGGCTCCGCATCGGCGAGGCACTCACTTTGAAGACCGACTGTCTGAAGAAGACCCCGTCGGGCCGCTGGGCCCTGGTCCACTACAAGAGCAAAGACAAGTCCGCGCCATCCCCGCCTCACGCGTGGTGGTGGACGCTATCCGCGGGCAGCACGGACGCGTCCGGGAACGCTTCAGCGACGGCTGCCACTGGCTGTTCCCCAAGGTCAGCGGCAACCCGGATGGGAAGTATCCGATGCCCTACGGCACGGGTCGACACCCGCTTCGACGCCTGGCTGAAGCGCATTCGCCTCATCGACTCCAACGGTGACGCCGCCATCGTCAACTGGCACCAGTTCCGGCACACCCTGGGCACGAGAATGGCGAACGCGGGCGTGTCCGGACGCACCATCCGTGAAGTCCTCGGACACACCTCCTGGGAGATGCAGGAGCACTACTCACGCATCGCGGACGACACGCTTCGCCGTGAGTACGAGGAGAAGTACGAGGTCCGCTTCAACCTCAAGGGCGAGGCCGTCAAGGTCCGACGCGACGCCGACCTGTCCGGCGTCGAGTGGCTCGCCGAGAAGATCGGGCGTCGGCTCCACGCGGTGGCCGGCGGCTGGTGCGGACGGCACATCGCGCGTCCCTGCCCCAAGACCGCCGCCGACGGCTGCTACTTCTGCGAAGACTTCCAAACCGATCGGCAGTTCCTGCCGGTCCACCGCGATACCCTCGCCCGCACACGCGAACTGCAGATCAGCGCCACGGCAGCGGAGCGTCCTCGCGCTGCCGGTGTCAACGAGCGACTGGCCACCGCCGTCGAGCATGTCATCGCGAGCATCACCGACCAGGAACACGACGAGTTGTCCCCGTCACCGGCCGGCAGCGAAGCCGTCCGCCAGGAGACTGAGAGGGCATCTGATGCGGGCTGACAACTCGGCACATTTGGCCGAAGCCGCTCAACAGCGCCGTCTGGACTGCATCGAACGCGTCCAAGCAGTCCTGAACAGCCTGAAGCGCGATGGCGGCCCGGTCACCGTCGCCGGGGTCGCCTCCCGGGCCAGGGTATCCCGCACTTTTCTCTACGACGACGCCCAGGCCCTGCTGCTGGCCAGGCTGCGCGACCTCGCGAGCAAGCAACCCGCCACGGGACGACCGGCCCTGCCAGACCACCAGCGGATTACCACTAAGTCACACGAAACGGTGGTGCGAGCGCTGCGGGACGCCAACCGGAAACTGAACGAGGAGAACGAACGGCTCCGCAACGAACTTGCCGTGGCCCTCGGTCAGCTCCGGGACCTTCGACGAGGCATCCCCGCCCCACGCGGTTAGTGACCAGTCTCGGGGTACGGCCCGACATCGGCGAAGCGGCGAATCCGGTCCTGTTCGGCGGTCTCGTCGGCGGCGTCGAAGTGCCGTACCTGGTTCCACCAGCGGTCATGGTCATAGCCCTCGCAGTGGTTGAACTCGTGGGCCGTACTGCGTAGCCGCTGCCACTCGCGCACGATCGCGGCCCGCTGCCACGTCTCCGGCCGCTCCACCGCGAGCAGCGTGTGCAGGAGCCCGGCCGAGTCGCAGACCAGGATGAGCAGAGACCGCATCGCGAAGGACGTCTCACCAGTCTCGCCGACCTCCTCGTACACCCGCCCCAACTGGACGTTGAGGAACGTCTCCAGGGTGTGAACGTCCTCGGGCCGGAGGTCTTCAGCGTAGGTGAGGGGTCGCTCGGACGACGAGGTGGTCATGCGGGTGGGGCCTCCCATGCGTGCGGTGCCAGCCGGATCGGCTCCGTTGACACTGAGCAACTCTAGGAGAGGTGGCTGACACTGTCAGCCACACAAAGGACCAGCTCATCACGCCAGCCGAGCGCAGGAAATCCAGATAACGGCCTGCTCATCAGTCAGAAATTCCACCGGCACCCGGCGGACGGTAGCCACCCGCCATCCGGGCCCACCGGGCTTCCAGAGAAACCTGACGCCGCAACCCGGAGCTGTGCTAAACGGCCATGATCAATCTCAGCGCCAACCACGGTTCGATTGATCCCCGGGGCCGTAGTCGTCACCGTGCAGCGTGGTGAAGTCGACGTCCAGGTACGCCTCGTACAGCTCCAGAATCACGGCCCGCTCCTGGGTCGAATATTCGTCGGCCTGGAGCACCTCTCCAGCGCAACGTTGATCAGGTCCGCTGGACGGTCTTCAACGTCGTCTCCACCCGGATCGCTCCAGCCGCGATCCGGCGGGCCCCGGTGGTCGTACTTCACGCCGCACCGCTACCGCACCAGACCCGGGTGGCTCTTTGCGGTCTTCTCCACCGCGTAGGCCAGCACCATGCCCCACGACAGGTTCGCCATGCTGTTGGAATTGCCTGGATGCCACAACCAAGGACCCAGCAGAAGCGAGGGCTAGGTCTGGGAGGCCAAGACGTTGGTTACGCCTATTCGGAGCCGGTCTGCTGGCGGTTGGCCTCCGGTAGCACTGTGGGGCCGGTGGTAGTTGTAGTGGATGTTCCAGACCTTGAGAGCCTCGGTGCGCTGCTGCTCTGAGAGCCAGGTGCGGGCGTAGAGGAACTCCTCGGCGAGGATCCGGTTGTACCGCTCCACCTTGCCGTTGTGGCGTGGTGTGTAGGGCGCGGTTCGTTGATGCCGGGATCCGAGTAGTGCGCGGGCGAAGGCGTCGGCTCGGTAGCAGGCGCCGTTGTCGGTGACGATGCGTTCGATGCGGGTGATGCCGTGGGTGGCGTACCACGCGTGGGCGCGGTGGAGGAATCCGACGGCGGTCGCGGCCTCTTCGTCTGGCCATCAGTTGCTGTGGGTTGCCGGTGGGGCGCTGAGAAGCGGTCCAGGAGGCCGAGGTCACCATGGCGGCGGAAGCGGTTGACCTACTTCGACGCGCACGCGCGAAAGATCCCCATCTCTGAGGCGACGTGGGCGATCGGGCGGTTCCGGCAGCGGTCGATCAGACGGCGCCGCCCTTCAGGAGACAGTGGGGCATTGCGATGCAACATGCACGGGCTTTCTGAGCAGGGTGAGGGTAGGCGTCGACGCGGAGGGCCTCCGTGTCGGATCGGTCATCTCAGCGGTCGACGAGCGTGCGAAGGAGTTCCAAGCCCGCCTGCCAGTCACCGAGGTCGCTGTCGGAATTGATGTGGCCGTGGCCTGCGATGAGGTGGCCTTGCGCCTGCCACTCGTGCGCGAAGGAGGCGGACGTCGTCGGGTCGCAGTAGGGGTCGTCGTCGCTGGCCACCATCAGGCTCGGGCACGGCAAAGGGCGAGCGGACAGGCCCAGGAACGTCGATGCGGCCTCACGTGGGAACGCCGGTCCCTGGGGATTGGGAGGCGCGACCAGGAACGCCGCCACCGTGTCGGGTCGCGCCTGCTCCAGCCAGTGCGCAGCTGCCCAGCAGCCAAGGCTGTGAGCCACCAACGCCACCTGGTTATCACGCCGGGAAGCGATCTCGTAGGCAGCCTGGATTGCGGCAACCCAGTCCGGCAGGTCCGGCCTGCTCCACGAGGCCGGTGCGATCCGGACCGCTGAGGGCCCCCATCGCTTCTCCCACAAGCTCTGCCAGTGCCGCTCATCCGATCCGTCGATCCCAGGGATGATGACGTACGTGACCATGGCCTACCGCCCTTCCAATCGTGGCCACCACACATCGCGGGGTCGCTCTGGGGTGATTCTCGATGGATCAGCGGCAACGATCGGGCTCAGCAAGTGATCTCAAAGAAAGTGGGGGTGACAACGATGGAATCACTCGACGAGATCGACCGTGCCATCTTGGAACTGCTCCAGACCGACGGCCGGCTCACCGGAGCCGAAGTCGGACGCCGCGTCGGGCTGTCTCAGCCAGCAGCCAGCGCCCGCATCCAACGCCTGGAGAAGAACGGGATCATCACCAGCTACCGTGCCGTCATCGCCCCAGCCGCAGTCGGATTGAACATCCACGCCATCGTCCGGCTACGCACCACCCACGCGCAGCTGTCCCAAGCACTCACCCTTGCCACCAAGACACCCGAGATCGTCTCGACCCTCCGCGTGACTGGCGAGGACTGCCTGCTGCTCGACGTGCACTGTTCTCACGCCGAACGCCTTGAACAGGTCGTAGACTCCCTCGCCCGTTACGGACCGGTCACCACCTCACTCGTCCTGCGCAGCTACCCGCCAAAGTCGTTGCCAACAGCACCGTCAACAACGTCCTGACCCGCAACACCTAGGTAGTCAAGGCAACATCGCTAAAGGTCCGGGAATGCCGGGGTTGGGCACGGGACGTCCGGCCTGCC
Source organism: Streptomyces sp. TRD_SC_5 (assembly GCF_056836825.1). Classification (NCBI taxonomy): domain Bacteria; kingdom Bacillati; phylum Actinomycetota; class Actinomycetes; order Kitasatosporales; family Streptomycetaceae; genus Streptomyces; species Streptomyces sp. TRD_SC_5. The sequence goes on from NZ_JBWZZS010000002.1 coordinate 260,371, forward strand.
CAGGAAGCGAACTCGCGCGCGGGACCCTTCAGAGACGCGATCCACGCGCGAGTTGAAGAACGACCGCACGCGGGAATGCGCGTGCTTCGGCCCGCATCATCGTGAAAGTGGAACCGCTCCACGCTGGCCAAACCCTCTGCGAGCACCTGGTGAAGCCCTCCGGCCGTCCGGGACCCGAGTTCGGCTGCACCGGCCGCCACAGCTACCAAGTCCGGTGCAGCGTCCACGGCCCGGTCGGCCAGCCACACTCCGTGCGCGTCCTGGCTGACCCTGAGGCGGCCAAGCACCGCCAGGAGCACAAGTCTGCGCTCGCCGCCACCCTGTGACTGACACCCGGCGCGCGGCGGCCCCGAACTCTCCCGGACCGACGCTGGGCATAGGGTCCTGGCCTCTGGTTTCTCACCAGAGGCCAGGACTCCTTTGCGTTCGGGGCTTAACCCGGCTAAGGGTTAAGCGCTTGCTGTCTGCCATGAGTAGCAGCCCCGGCTCGTCGCGCACGAACCGGGGCGGGCCGCACCGATGATCTGCCCGCCCCGAAGCGACTGGGAGTAACTTCGGGGGTCGGCAAAGGGCGGTACTTCCTGCTCGGTGACCCTGGCAAGAGAAGCCGCTCCCGCCTGAGTCGATGTGTGAAACGGACAGATTGCGCATCTCGCCTTAAAAGCGACCCCCAGAAAGGCGGATTAGACGGCCGATCTCCAAGTAGCTGGTGTGGGGCGATCCTGGAGCACCTGGCGGGCCGCCAGATCGCCGCACAGCCAATCTCGCCCGCCCGAAACGGCGTTGAGTGCTCCGTATGAGTGACAGCTTCTCAGTTGATGAGACTTAGCGGGCCTATTGGGGCCCGGTGCTCTGGGCCTTCGCGCGGCAGATTGCCTCTCACGGCATGCCTGAGCTGGCTGCCGGCCCTGCGGGCAGACTGTGTGCAGCTCCCCGCCGAAGCCGTTGCCGCCACCGTGCTGATCGAGGTCGTAAGGATCTCCGCTCTCCCGAGCAAGCAGGGCGCCACATATCCCGGCAGGGCGGTGGCCCACTGGGCCGAGAGCGAGGCAGCCGACGCTCTGACCTTGATCGAGAACCTGCCGGGTAGTGAGCAGCACCGCTGCGGCTTCTCGCCAGGCTGGAGCGCCCGGGCGTACGAGGACTCCCTCGACCTGACGCTGTTCGAGGTGGCCTTCTGTTTCAGGTGCCACGAGGTCCGCATGCACGGAACGGCCGTGCCACCCACGCTGGGCACGCAATTCTTTGACGCGGACACCCCGCCGGCCCAGACCCTCCTGGCCCTTTTCCGCGCCGCGCCCCTGTAGCCGGCCGACTGGATGAGCGGGGCCCGCAGCCCTCGGGCCGTTAGCATCCCACGCATCTGTGCCGGTCAGAGGCTTCCGAATTGAGCGCCCTAGTTGGCCGGTTCTGGACGGCCCGGGGTGAGCGTTATAGCGGCCCGCAGGGCAGCGGCCACGAGGGGCTCCGGCTGAGGTGGTGCCGGAGCCTGTCGCTAGGCTCCATCGCCATGACCTGTCTCCCCTCCAGCAGCAACGAGCAACGGTGATGGCCGGTAACTCCGTATTGCCGATCCCGATCACCCCTGTCGGCCTGAGCCGCAGGGCCCAGAGGTTCGTCGAGGTGGACGGCATCCGTGTCCCTCGGCAAGGCATCCGGCGTCACCTTGACGCGTGGATCGGGCACGGGATCCCTGCTGCGGAGATCGACCGGGCCGCAGACTTCCAGGACCGCTGGGGGTGGGATTGCCCTGCCGCCGGCCCCGTTCTACGAGGGCGGCCCGCGCATCCTGGACGCCGACTGCCCTGAGGGCTCGGCCGCAGAGGGCTGGTGCTTCCCGGCCGGGAGCGGCCGGGTGTCCATGGCTTACGGATTCATGATCGGCCCCGACGGCGCGTTCAGTATCGACGCTTACCGCTGGACACCACTGCACGCCAGCACAGACGGATGGGTCGAATCGTTGGCGCTGGCTGCCCACGCGGGACGTTGGGCCAGGACCATCACTAAGGTCACCGGCAAGGCCGTCGAGTCCCTGGACCTCGGCGGGTACGAGCCTGTGCCCGAAGTGCAGGGCTTGACCGACACCTGGTGGCGGGGCAAGGACTCGCTGCTCGCCCTCTACCGTGGCAAGGCCGTCGGTTTTGACGCCCCTCAGTGCCTCGAAGCTCACGTCTACGGCGGCCTTGGCGAGTGGGGCCTCCGCGGCGGCTGACAGCTCGCCGGCGCCGCCGGATCTGAGCGGCTACTTGGCCGGACTGGCCAGGTACGGAGCTCGGACGGCGTCAGCGGCGGGGGGTCCGAGGGTCTGGTCGGCTGTCGCGAAGCGGTGCTCAGTCGGCTTCAGCACGTCGTAGAGATTGCCGAAGTACTCCGTCTCCGCCGTTCCTGTGAGCACCGCCAGCAAGAAGGCCAAGCACCCCAGGTCGTGGTCCTCCCACAGTGGGCCGCGGCCCTTGTTGTAGAGCACGGTCCACTCGTTGGGATGCTGGCCAGGCCTCGCCAGCCAGTACGGGAAGGCCCCCGTGCCCTCCTCGAATGCCCACGGCAGGACTCGAGCCCCCGCCTCGCGCGGGCCGGCAGGCTTCGCCTCGAACTCCCACAGGTCGGCCAAGATCTCGTCCCATTCCGTCGTTTGCGCGTGCAGGTCGCAGTCGCTGTAGGCGGAGTCGGGGACGAGTAGCCAGATTGCGTCGTCGAAGATGCCGTCGCCGTATGTCTCGACGAGCTGCTTGTAGGCAGCGGGCAAAGCCGCACCCAGGGCACGCTCGGCCTGCGCCCAGTCCACCGCGGTGGCGAATCGGCGGGCGGCGGGCAGAGACGGACGAGGGCATCGAGGGCGATCATGGAACGGACGCTACTGGCACCTCAGCCGGTACCCGTCGGCGTGTCGCTAGGGCGGCAAGGATCCACATCGACTCCGGCCCTGGACCCGCTCCCCGAGTGAAGGCCTTCTCCGCCTTTACGGCGAGCCAGCCGCCTTCAGGAGGCCGTAATACTAGTTGGCGCCGTTCGCGTCCTTGATGCCTGGCTGCTGGTGTTAACGGCGCGGTCGGGCCCAAGCGCCTAGGGAGCACATCGAGCCCACGCTGACCAGACATTCGACGTGGCCAGGCTGTGGCGCAGCGCACCGCAGTCACCGAGGCGCTCTTGTTCCTCGCCTACGGAGCTATCACGGCGTGATACCCGGCGGCGGGACGCGGCGGCCTGCGAGTCCTGGCGGACGTGAACCGCAAAGACGCTTCGACCAGTAGGGGCCAGGCTGGGAGAGATGAACTGCACAGTCCCCTCGTTCAACCTGGCGCCGGATGTCACAGCCGCGTCTCTTGGCGCGATGAACGATCAATGGACATCGGGTAGCGAGGGCCAGCACGTCTTTGTCACCCCTTTGTGCAGTCGTCTCCATGCAGGAGAGGCCGCGGCCAGCCCCCTCGGATGCCCCTCGCGGGTAACCAACGCTGTGAAGCCTGTTCCCTTGTGAGAGGACGGTGCCTTCTGGGGTGTGACGCCTCAGCGAGGTGCAGGTGCAACTGGCGCTGCGCCGAGGGCCTCATGCCAGAAGCTCGCCATGTCTCCCAACCCGCTCATCGGCGTTGGAACCTGGCACAACTGCCGAGGCACCGCACGAAGCAACGGCCAGTTGGCCGAGGTTTGCCTGAGAGGAACAGTTCAGCCCGGGTATTGGAGCCCGGCACTGGCTCCTGCGCAACGCGACCGAGCCGACGGACCTATCACGCCGTGATAACCCTCCCCCGGGTCTCCGCTTCGCGCGTCACGCGCAGCTCGGCGCTTGGCCACCCAGCAGGGACCATGCGCTCACGATGTGATCAGCCTCCTTGCCTTGCTTGTTCGCGCGGCTATCACGCCGTGATACCCAAGATCGTGACCCGTCTCGATGGATCTGAGCCATTCCAGCTCTCTGACCAGCCGTGGCTCACGAGCGAGACGTAGTGGCTGAGGTCGTCTCGCTCAACCTGGGCTGTCAGGAGCTTAAGTGTGGTGTCTCAGGAGGTTGGTTCCACGAAGTCATCGAACGCCAGTTACTGCGGGAGGGTCTCGAGTGGTTCCGGCGCTTGGTCGAAGGTGACGCGGTAGTCGCTGCCGGATGTCCGGGCACCAGCGCCCCGACCGAACGGCCGGCCCCACCCTCACACGGGGCCGGCCCCCGCACACCCATTGAGCCCGTACGCCGACGGCGCCGGCCGACTGCCCGCCGAACAGCGACGAGGTCCAAGACCACGACGACGAACCACCGAGGCGGGCGCGGCAGCACACCCACCCCGGCGAACCCTGACCCCGCGCGTCAGCGGCGGACCAGCACCGCGTGCATGACGGTCGGCGAGCCAACCAGCTCGGACACCCGGTAGCCGTCAATCCCCTCACCCAGATTGTCGAGCAGCCGCTCCCCGCGCCCGATGAGCATCGGCGCGATCACCAGGTGGAGCTCGTCGATCAGCCCGGCGCGCAGATACTGCTGGATGACCGCCGCGCCCCCGCCGATCCGGACGTCTTTGCCGCCTGCGGCGTCGAACGCGCGCTGGAGCACCGTCTCCAGCGGCTCGTCGGTGAAGTGGAAGGTTGTTCCGCCGGCCATCTCCAGCGTCGGGCGCAGATGGTGGGTGTGCACGAAAACGCCGTGGTGGTAGGGCGGGTTGTCGCCCCACCAGCCCTTCCAGGACTCGTCCTCCCACGGCCCGCGCTGCGGCCCGAACATGTTCCGCCCCATGATCGTGGCGCCGATGTTCTGATCGCCGCGGGCGAAGTAGTCGACATCGATTCCGGTCTTCCCCGCGGCGGAATCTTCCGTCGCGGAGACGAACCAGCTGTGCAGGTCGTCACCCCAGCCGACGCCGTCGCCGAATGGGGCGTCCAGTCGCTGGTTCGCGCCGGCCGCGAAGCCGTCGAGGGAGATCGTTACGTTGTGTACGCGGACCTTGGGCATGGCCTTCACCTCTCGTGTTGATGTCGTTCTCTCACCCCTGCGTCGTACAGAGCCTGCCTGGATCGACATCCCCGCGCACATCTTTCGGCGGGCCCTACTGGTGCCCGGCACCGCGCCCCGGCGCCGAGTTCGCGGCGCGGGCGGGGCGACGCCGACGAGCAGTCCGCCCGCGCCACCAAGACGGCCCCGCTCAGTCCTCCCGGTGGGCCGTCGTCGCACGCCGGGACTGATACCGCAGGGAGTGCCAGTCGGCGGGGCACCAACCTCATGCGACAGCACAGCTAAGTTGCCCTTCGGGTTGTCACCGCCGAGGGCCGCCACTGCCTCGATGGTGTGCGCGATCACGCGGAGTTGATGGATGAACCACGGCTTGGCGCTGGTGCGGAGGGAACTCTCGTTGGGGAGCCGCCGGATGAATTCGGCGTGGAAGGCCCGGAAGTCCGGGCCTGGTCACCAGGCCGCCATGAGAGCCGGAACGGCTGTGACGTGACGGCCACCACGTCCGGCTCGGAGTCCAGCCGCATCAGATGACCGAGCTCCACCCACGACTCGTAGCCCACCAACTCGCCACTGGTAGCAGCCCAGTACCAGCCGGGAAAGTTGCGCTGGCCCCGGTACGACGGGAACGTCCGCACCTGCCCGGCAGCCTCGAAACGTGTCGACCACATCGCCTCAAACGGCCCGCTGTGCAGCTCACCACGACCGTCGACGTACTCCAGCGAGAAGTCCTCAGCCTCCACCAGCCACCCCCACCCGGCGCTGACCACGTACGACGACCATAGGGAGCCGGGCACGGCAGTGGCTCAGAAAGAGCGAGACGGATCGGTAGATGGCCCAGGTCGACCGGGACGCAAGACCAGATGACTCAGATAGACCGAGACTGGCCCACCTTCAGCGAGACAGGTCAATACCCAAGATCGAGAGACGACGGACCTATCACGCCGTGATAACCCAGGTGGCCAGCAAAGTCAGATAGCTAACGTGTCGATGCACCAAAGGATCTCCCGCGTTAGTAGAGTGACGCACTATGACATCACCTGACACCAGGGGCGACCGGGAGAAGGTCGTCTCCAAGCTCCCCTCCCGGCTCCGCCAGGAGCTGAAGGTACGAGCAGCGCAGCTCGGCATCGACATCCAGGACGCCGTAGACAACGGCATCACCACTTGGCGCGGCCTCGGATCCAACCTCTCCCCCATCGACACCTCCGGCGCCGAATCCTTCGCGACCTTCCTGCCGGGCACCCAGTGGGCCGGCTTCCGCGCCGACTGCAAGGACCGCGGAGTGTCCCTCATCCAGGGCCTCGCCCAGTCCGTGCAGGTGTGGCTGGACAGCAACCCCGGTCCGGCCGTGAAACGACCGGCCATTGTGCGCCGCATCGTCGTCTGCAACCAGAAGGGCGGTGTCGGCAAGACCGCCATTACCGCCGGCGCTGGTGAGGCCCTCGCTGAAAGCCCTGACGCTCTCGTGCCGGTCCGCGTGTCCAAGCACTTCGCGGCTCTCCTCGAGGACGACGGCAATGAGGACAACGACCCGCTGACGCTCGAAGACTTGCCTGGCCTCGGCCAGCGCGTCCTGCTGGTCGACTTTGACCCCCAGGGGCACCTGACCAAGCAACTCGGCCAGGAGCCGCTGCCCATGACCGGCGACAGCCTCACTAACCACATGGCTGGCGACGCCAAGGGCGAGCTGCGGGACGTCATCGTCAGCATCGACGAGGAACGCTTCGGGGGAGACCTGCACCTTCTACCGGCGTGCACCGACGCGTTCCTGCTCGATGTGCGCCTGGCCTCGGTCCGCGCCCGCGAAGCCGCCCTGGAGCGTGCCCTCGCACCCATCGAAGCCGACTACGACGTCATCCTTGTCGACTGCCCACCCAGCCTCGGTCTGAGCATGGACGCCGCTACTTACTACGGCCGGCGCCGCCCGGAGGAAGTCCCTGGCAACTCCGGCGTCCTGATCGTCGTCCAGGCAGAAGACAGCAGCGCCGATGCCTACGACCTGCTCACCTCACAGATCGAAGACATGCGCACCGACCTGGCGCTCGACCTCGACTATCTCGGCATCGTCGTCAACCACTACGACGCCCGCCGCGGCTACATCGCTACCTCCTCCCTCCAGTCCTGGATGGAAATAAAGGATCCCCGCGTAGTCGGTGTCATCGGTGATCTCAAGGAACAGAAGGAAGCCGTCCGTGTGAAGCGCCCCCTTCTCGCCTATGCCCCCCGCTGCGAACAGTCCGTCGCTCTGCGCGCCCTCGCCCGGGAGATCAGCAAGTGAGCAAAGCAAAGAACCTCGGAGCCGGCGCGTCGTTCGGCCAGGCCCGCCCCGTCAGCGCCCGCCGCGCCGCGATCGGCGCGGCAACGGCAGCACCTACAGTCGGGGTTCCTGACCCCACCGAGCTGCCCCTCAGCCAGATCAGTCGGAACCCGGACAACCCTCGAGAGGAACTCCGCGACCTGGAGAGCCTCGCGGACAGCATCCGCGAAATCGGACTCGTCAACGCGATCACCATCGCTTCCGTCGACGCCTACCTCCAGGAGCGCCCGGACCGCGCGGCCGACATTGAAGCCGGCACGCGCTACATCGTTGTCGACGGGCACCGCCGACTCGAGGCAGCTCGACTCGCGGGCGTCACGACGATCCGAGTCAGTGTCGACAACGCGCGTGTCTCTACAGACGAGTCCCTGCTGGAAGCCGCGTTCGTCGCCAATGTGCACCGTGACGACATGAGCCCGCTCGAGCAGGCGCAAGCCCTCCGTACGCTGGTTGATTTCTATGGCTCCCAGAGCAAGGCAGCCAAGAGGCTCGGCATGGCTCAGTCCACCATTTCCTCGAAGCTGTCCGTCCTGGACCTCGATCCGCAACTGCAGGCCGACCTTCTCGAGGGCCGCCGCAAGATCGAGCACGTACGCAACCTGTCGAAGCTGACCGCAGCGGAGCAGATCCAGCAAGCAGACGCACGCGCGGCTGCCAGTGAACGCAAGCGCGCCAAAACCAGCGACCTATCACGGCGTGATAATCCGGCACCCGACCCCGACCCATCACGGCGTGATAACCCGGCACCCGACCCCGACCCATCACGGCGTGATAGCCCGACACTCGATGTAGAGCGATCACGGTCTGATGCGCCTGCGTCACTTGCAGAGCTATCACGCCGTGATACCTCCACGACGGACGTCCAGCGGCTGGCGACAGACGACCTACCCGGTCCTCGAGACGCACAGCCGACAACTGCGCAGGCAGGCGCCCCACCGCAGGAACCGGTCATCCGGATGCCCTGGCACGACGGCTACGAGGTCGCTGCACTAGTGCTGCACAAGATGAACTCGGTGGAGCGGGAGAAACTACTCCAGCGGCTGGTCACCGTCCGAGAAGCGGAACGAGCTGAAGCTGCAACGGCCTGAGACGGCAGCAGTGCCCGATCAGGCCGGGTATCCCTGTTGCCCCCGAACAACGTGAAACCCCTTGAAGGTGGCGCTCTGTCGGGGGCATACCCCTGTTGTACTGCGGGCCTGTTACGCCTTGTGGCCGCTCGCGCAATTCCCCAGCCAGAAGTTCACGATTCCCCCAGGGAATCTCGATGTCGGCGTCGCGGTCGCTACGTCCTAGTGCAGGTGGAGCGTCGGAGCCCGCCCCTGCCTCATGCCTCAGCTGGACGCGCTGGTGAAGCCCGTTATGACGTACCGATTCACCGCTCGCGCAGCCAGAACAGAGATCGACTCTGGCGGCTATTTCACCGAAGCTGCCCTTGCCGAGGCCGAGGACGGAAGCGGCTTCATCTTGGTGTTCATGGCAGGAGAAGAAGACCCTGATGATCAAGAGGTCGCCCTGGGGATGGACACACACTGCCTGGTCACAGCCGAACAGGGGACAGCATATGGCTGCGTGCGCGAAGCCGTCCTGACGGGCAACGTGCTCCGCGTCTCGCTCAACCCCGAGGGCCCTGGAAGACTTGCGGTTGAACGACAGCGAAATCGAGGCCCTCATAGAGGCGCCAGCCGAAGACATCGTCCTGTTCCGAGAAGTCCTCGCCCAAGTGCTCGCCTACGGACGTGCGGACGCTGTGCCCACTCGTGTAGCCGTCTGACCAGACCGCAGTCCAACATTATCGAGCTCAGGCGTCACCGAGCGGCCCATCCTGGTAGGGAATTACGTGTAGCCGAGGCGCGACGCCTGGGAATTGTGTGAGCGTCCACACGCCTGGCTCCAGGAGCCATCCCCTTCCCTCAGTAGCCATTCCCGGTCCGATGGAACATCGTCCAAAGCTGCCTCACCTGCATGCCTTCCCTGGGCGTGGCAGCCCTCGGTAGCGTGTTGAACTCGGCAGGAAGCAGGTCCAGAAGATCAATCACCTGCACCTCCGCACGAAGCGTGATCAGCAACTCGCGCCGCAGATGACGCGGGATGGCTGGGCGATGAGACAAACCGCGCCACAAGGCCAGCCACAGGTAGCGAGATCCATCGGGCGCCGCATTATCTACCACCCACGCCGGGTCCAACCGCTGGCTGAACCGAGATCGCACTGCCCGCTCCTCCAGCCTGAGCAGCGAAGCCGTATCGATGACCTTCCACTCACGAAGCAGCCCTGATCCGAAGGCAGCGCCCCCCGCTGCCCCACGTACGCGTGAACGTCCGCAGTCGGCCGGTGCTTGTGACCTGGGCGGGCGAGCGACGGGAGCGCGTCAGGGAGACTTCGCCGAGCCCGGCCTGCGTACTGCTACGTTGGCGCGCCCTCACTGACTGCGGCTGTCCTCCCGGTCCAACGGGGCCCGCCCATCGGCGCACGCGGCGGGTGGAGCCCCGCACGGCACGGTGTCAGATCCCGTACCTAGGCTGGCAAGCAGGCCAGTGATCAAGGAGCGGGCAGTGCGGATAGAGCGTCACCAAGTGGGCGAGGCAGCGGTTTCGGCAGCGCGCGGGGACTTCGTGAACCGGATCGGGGGGCTGGTCCGGTCCATGTCGAGGGGTGGCCGGATGGCCACGCACGAATGGCAGTGGCTCGCGGAGGAGTTCCTCGACTACCTGGGCGCTCTCTCCGTCGAGACGCCCGACCTCGACAGCCCGGAGGTCAAGTCCGTCCTCAAGGACGCCACCGAGGCCGCAGCCGGTGCCGTCGCGTACGCGGCGTACCACCCGCACGTCTCCTTCCAGATCACTCTCAATTACGTGAACTTCGGGATGAGCTACCAGCCGGGAGACGAGGACGACGCCGAGGACCGGGTGACCCCACCGGAATGGATCGAGGCATTCTGTCTCGCAATCCTCTCGGACAAGGCATCGTGGCACAGAGAGGCATTCCACTTCGCCCGTCAGAAGTTCAGCGGGGACTCGGCGGGACACCCCGCCGTCGAACTCGTCAACGGCTTCATGGCCCACGTCATCGGCGACACGGACGACGACGCGAACTACCCGCCGAGTGCGCAGGAGAAGCTTTGGGCCATCGACTCTGCGCTGGCCCGGATCCTGAGCCGGGCAGAAGAGAGCGGCGAAAGCCTCCTCGATCAGCCGCACACCCTGGGCCTTCGGAGCCTGCGCGCCCTGGCCGCCGACGACCGGGATGCCTTCCACTCCGGACTGACTGCCCTCCTGCTCCCGCATAGCGCCCTGCCTGGGCCCGGCGCCCGGCCGCGCAGCCTCCTACCGCTCCTACCGCTCGCCCTGGCAGCGCTCGCCTACCGGAGCCGGGGCTGGGCGCCGGCTCTCGACACCGACTATCTCCCGCGCGCCCTGGTCACCGGATTCGAGACCCCGGGTCCGCGAGTCGGTGGCCTCGGCCGCAACCGGCGTCCGGACGCTGTCGCCGCACTGGCCGCCGGGCCCGTGGTGATCGAGCGGCCGCTGCTCGCTCAGCCCCTGCACCCGGAGAGCGAGGCCCTTTTCGAGCAGCACACCCGGGAAGCCTTCACCCCGGTCGACGGAGAGCCCCTCGCCGTATGGCGGCTTGCGAGCGCCCTGGGCGACCAGGAGATCCTCTTCAAGACGCGCGCCTCGCATTCCGCCGACGTCACGGACGCCCAGCTCGCGAACCTGCGCCTGGCCTCCCAGCTGGGGGCGGCCGTGTTCCGTATCGCCCTCGCCGAGCCGGGATCTGTGGCCGAGGTGACGATCGACGGCCGCACGCTCGGCTACCCGGCCTCCCGGGGCGAGGACGCGAGCCCCGGCCACTGGCAGACCGCCACCGACTTCGCCTTGATCACCGGGGTACGCGAGGACCTCGCCCCGCTGGTCTTCACCGGCCCCACCTATGCCCTCAAGGACGGCTCCGCGTTCACCTCGTACCGTGAGGCCCTCCACGACTACCTGAGGGGCGCGGACCCCGGGTCGGCTACGGAGCGGGCCCTGCGGGACTGCGAGAAGGCGAAGGACTGGGGCTTCTTCCCGCCGCCCGCGGTCCTCTTCTCGCAGCTCGTCGAGGGTGACGAGGAAAGCTTTAACCTGGCGCTGGCCGACGCCCTCGAAGCCCACCGCGACCACTACCGGGTCTCTGATCGCGCCGATGACTGCGACGCCGCGATCAACCTCGACATCCTGGCTCTGACTTGCCACGCCCGCCGCAGGGGCTGGAACATTCGAGTGGAGTCCCCCTACCTGCCGCAGCGGCTTCTCCAGGCGGCCGAACCCTTCTCCGCGGTCTTTTAGGTATCACCTCGCGGACAACTGGTCGGCCGAATACGGCCTGGCGCCCTTGAGCGACTGAAGTGGCCTGGTAGCTGGGGGCGTTCGAGCGTACGCAGCTGCGGAGCTGGACCGTACGCCGGCACTTCTAAGGCGTTGCTGCTGAGCGAAACGCGCTCGAAGGGTTCGCGGGTGGCCCGGGTCTTGAGGCCCGTGACGTGGGAAAACGTCGTAGTTGCAACGATGACTACATCGATGCCCTCAGCGAAACCTGGCGCGCGTTCCTGCGGGCACTGCGCGCCGTTTCGCGTGTGCGCGCGAGCACTTACATCTGCAACGATAAGTAATGCGTGAGCTGCAACGATACTTAGAACGTCTGCTGCAACTGTCTCGAAAACGGAGACTGCAATGAGCGACCCACCGATGACCATGCGAATGGTTGCCACGAGCTCTACATCGATCACTAAGACGAGTGCTGCGACATTCGACACTACTTACGCAGCAACGTCTTATGTATCGGAGATTGCAACGATGCCTGCATCGTGCAATGCAACGCTGTTACCAACATCGGATCTATCGATAGCTCCACCGTGAGATCACACGCACACGCGTTCATGGCACCTTGCGTTGCATCAATCTTTCTACGCAACGACACATCTAGCATGCGTCAACGCTGACAACGTTGCTGACTTAAGCGCATGCGATCTACTGAACGGTCGTTTGGGCTCTACGTCTACTCGTGTTGCTGTCCCGCGCACTAGCCATCTCCGCTACGCACACTCGATCCAACCTCGCTAGGTACGAGCTAACCGCCTTACCGAGCAGCGAACTTGCGCGCTGACTTGCCTAAGTTGCAGCCAACGCTCATTCGCCTTCTCGTTCGACCCAGCACGCAAGGCTTCCGTCGAACATGCCCACTCACTGACACGCGCGCTGCGCGTCCTTCACGGACTCGAACGAGATGACTGGCCACAGAACCTCCAGCAGCAAACTCACACCCTCTGCGCTGACAACGCCGCAGTTCTCATCCGAGCGCCCCCCTCACGGCGTCACGGCTTAACGCCATCCTTCGAAAATCTGCCCGACGTCCGCTCGATCGCAGGCGTAGCCATCCACCTAACGCTGTGTTGCTCCGAGGAGTTCACGGTCACCGGCCCAACTGTCGCCTTCGCCTGTGGCGCGAGTGGGAGGCTGCGGCCTCACCTCCGCCTTCCGACTCACTCCCACACGCCCGGACGGCGCCTGTCGGTCGATCCCCCGGCCTCCGGGCTCACTCCCACTCGCCAAAGAAACCGCGAGTCAAGGCGTTGGCTACCACGCCAACTGTTAAGGTCAGGCACGAAGATCCCGTGTCACTAGAGACAGATGAGCGAGAAGCGGCGGTTCATTACGTGGCCAATCAGGCAAATCACCTGAACTAACCCGGCAAGAGCGGCAGCTGCTCTCTTCTCTCACCCTGGTGACACGGGCGTAACTAGACAACAGACGACTTACCCAAGAGAGGCGGGCATGCGGTGAAAGTCATCGCCGTCGCAACGCAGAAGGGAGGGGTCGGCAAGACCAGCACCACGGTCAACCTCGGCGCGGGGCTGGCCCTCGGAGGCGCGCGGGTCCTCATCGTTGACCTCGACCCCCAGGCTCAGGCCGGAACCGCGCTCGGCGTTAATCTCGCCGGCGAGGACCAGCTGTCCCGTTCGCTCGGCTGGGTACTCCAGGCGCGCCTGCAGGGAATGCGCATGGATGTAGCCACTGTGTGGTTTGACCGCAGTGAGCTCGTCGCCGAGTTCGAGGATGCCGGCACGCTGCATCTCCTTGCGTGCGAAGAGTCCACGATGACCGCGGCCCAGGACCTGATCCACAAGAAGGGCTACCAGTCGACTCCCGTCCTGCGGCGGATGCTTATGGAGCTCGAGGACCAGTTCGACTTCGTAGTGATCGATACGCCCCCGGCGGTGTCTTCGCTCTCCGCCACCGCCCTCGCGGCAGCTGACTACGTCATCACCGTTTGCGTCCCTGAGTACCCGGCGCTCAAGGGTGCTGCGGCAACTCGCGGAACCGTGGCGTACGTCAAGGACCGCACGGGTGGTGAGTGTGACCCCCAGTACCTGGGTGCCGTCCTCAACCGGTCGAACCCGCCTTCGAGGTGGAAGGCGCAAGAGGTCAACATCCGCAACGGTATGCTCGATGCCAACCTCGCCCCGTTTCAGACGGATGTGCGCAGCGACAACCGCATCAGCGACTCGTTCGCCTACGGTGTCCCTTCTGTGCTGCGCTTCGCAAGCCACCCGCCCGGCAAGATGTACGGCGAACTCATGACCCAGATCCTCACGCGCATCAGTCAGCCGGAAGAAAAGTGGGAGCTGCCGGAGCGGATCGAAGGCGAGGCTGCCAGTGTCTGAGGATCAGTCCAAGGCCGGCCAGGACCAGCCGAAGCCGAAGAAGAGGCGTGCCCCGGCACACTTCAAGCCCGGTGGGACAGCGCTGGTACAGAACCTGATCGCTGGTGCCAACGACGTCGCAGGTCGCTCATTCCTCGGCGCGGGGGGAGTGGACGCCGACCAGGCTGGCACCTCTGCGTCGCCGCATGCCGCTGAGCCCCCTACTCCTCCTGCGCAGCAGGGGGTCGTTCCGCCTCCTGCTGTCCCAGTTGAGCCCGCGGCGAAGCCGATGCCGGCACCCCAGCGGGAGCCCGCGGTCAGAGCGAAGGCCCAACCGGTGCCTGCACCCGAACCGGCTCCGGAGCCTGCGCCCCGGCTCGCTCCTGACCCGCAACGCACAGTCGAAACCAAGGCCAAGACCGAGGCGCGGTCCTCCGGGACCACGGCTGCCGAGCCTGTGCAGAACGCCAAGACGGAAAGCGACTCTGAGCGGATCACGGCTTCGACTCGTGGGCGGCGGCCTCGCTCTCATGCCTGGGCCCACAACGCCATCCATGAGAGCTATGCGGATGCCAAGCTGCGATCCGCGCGGTGGAAGTCGCATGGATTCCGTATCTCGCCGGATGTCTTGATCCGGTTGAAGGACCGGTTGAACGCGGACAGACGCTCAACGGGCAACTCCGGGCTGGCGCTTGGTCACTATGTCGATGCGGCGCTTCGGCACGTGCCCTCGGCGGTTGAAGAGCAGATCGCGATGGCAGAGGCGTTCGCGGAGAGTCAGCTCTGGGACACGGACAAGTCGCAGCCGTCGACGTACCGGGTGGGGGAGGAGGCTTACAGGCTCGCATCGAACCTGAAGCTGACCCTCCAGGAGGCCACTTACGGTCGACGTGGAACTCTCGTTGTATCTGCGGGCATTGAGCGCTTGCTTGACGAGCTGGATGCGGAAGGCCCGTTGCAGCGGCCGGAACGACGACGTCCCGAGCGGTAGTACGTACCCCGCTTGTGAGGCCGGTGGCACCTTGGTGCCACCGGCCTTTTCCGTCGTCTCGGAAACCTATTGGCTGCAACGATTTCTGCAACACTCGCTGTTACCTCAGAACCAACGACGGATCCAACGATCGATCTAACGAACACGCCTTCAGGCAAGCACACTTTCCGCGTGACACTAGAGCACAAACACCTGACAAACAGGCTTCGATGGGTCAACAGGGGCTCAAAATTGGGGCACAACGGGATTGGGAAGAAAAGTTCGACGCGCCGAGTTCTAGTGACGCAAGAACTCGAGAGGGTTCTTGCGCTATCGTGTTCTTGACGATCACCAGGCTTGTCAGGGGAGTCGAAGAATGTCGATGGCCGACGAGAAGCTCAGCACGAGCGCCGTTGCGGCAGCAGCCGGCCTGAGCGAGTCATGGGCGTGGAAGGCTCGAGACCAAGGAGTCCTTCACGAACCGCACTTCGAGGAAGAAGTGGTGGCTCTGCGGGTCTACGCCTTCGTGTCGCAGATTGTCTGGCCCGGCACCCGACGCCCGCGCAGCGCGCGCCAGGACTTGGAACTGTGGCAGCAGTCCGCGGTCGAGGCGGCCCGGCAGGCCGCATCCGACCCAAACACCACGCCGGACACGGCGCTGTGGGTGCTTGAAGACAGCGTCCACCTGGTAACGACACCTGCTGACCGCGCAGCGTTCGATCTCAAGACACTCAGCGGCCGAGCTGCCTTCCGCATCCCCGTGGGCGTGTGGATTGCCGAACTTCCCGACGCCATAGCTGCGCTGGCCTCACGGCGCCGCCGCAATACCGCCTCAAAGTCGGCGGCATAGAGCCCATCGCCCATCACCTAGGTCGCGCAGAGCAGGGCTAGGAGTCCTCATGCAGACAACTCTCTCCCCAGGCGCCCACCGCCAGGGTGGTGAGGGCAGAACGGCCCGGGATCTGCGGTCCCGGGCCACTCCCATGGTCGAGGAGGAGGTGAGCGCTATCTAGGCCTCTTCCAACCGCATCACGGTTAGCGCCCGGCTTCCCTGCTTCCCCAAGCGGGCCGGGTGGCGATGAAGCACGCCCCTATTCCTCCTCGACTGGAGCAGATCATAGCTACCCGTACGAGGGCCGGCTCAGTCATGCCTGAAACAGGTCGGAGCCATCAGCCCAACACGTCACATACCCGCACATTCTGGCCACAGCCTGCCCCTCCTTCCTCTTCCCGGCATCGCGAACTACGGGCCACATCAGCACAGGCAGGGCCGGCCCCCGAGGGCGTCCCGAGCCACCCCTTGCAACTCGGCCGAGGCATGCGCATGCGACTCCTGGCGGCCGTACGGGCCCTCCTGGCGGAACAGTCGCTGGCCGGCCTGTCGGATGCAGCCCGGCTCGGCGCGTTGGTCCTGGCCGCGAAGAGCAGCCACCAGTCCTGTCACACAGCGATCCGCACCCGCGAACTCGGCCGGTGGATCGGCATGTCGGAATCCACCGTCGCTCACGACGTCCTGCCACGCTTCCGGGCGTCCGGCTCCGTGAAATACAGGGCCACGACGTCGGACTCCGGGCAGACCACAGGACTGGAGTGCGTCGTCATGCCACTGTGGCGCGCACGCCGCTCCGGCGATGCGGCGCACCCCTTGGCGCTAAGCAAGCGGGAACTCGTCACGCTGCTAAGGCTCATCGAGGCGCTGTTCGCACCCGGCTGGGGCGCGGCAGCCACGCCCGCTGGCCTGTTGGCCAGGCTGCAGGGAAAGGGAGCAGCGACGGACCGGCTCGCATTGTTGCTGCTGGTGTTGCAGACCGGTTCGGACGGCCGAGTGCGGCTGGTCGGCGGGACGGTGCCGAAGGGCCGTGGCAGGGCGGCGGCAACGGTGGCGCGGCTGCTGGGCTGCTCGATCGCGGGCGGGGGCAAGGTGCTGGCTCGCCTGCGGACCTACGGCGTGGTGGACAGCACCCGCGCCCAGGCGGATTCGGGGCTGTTCGGGAAAAGCCGGCTAGTGGTGCCGGCGGTCGCGGCGGCACACGGCAAGACCCTGGTTGCGGCGCCGAAAACCGCGGGGGAGTGGGCGGCTGACGGCGAGTCGGACGAGTTCGCCCTGGAGGAAGGGCGGGAAGAGCGGTCCGCCGTGAGTGACAACCTCCGTGACGGAGTTCAGGAAGAGGCCGTTGGTCGGGGAGATTCTCCGGGTCTCCGGCGCCCCGCTGCAGCATTCGGTGATCTCGGGAAGGGGCAGCAGACCGAGGCCCTTGGTACGCCTGGTAAAAGACAGGTTCTGTGCACGGCCGACCTTGAGATTGCAGAGCGCTCCGGTGCCGCGCCCCTTCACACCCACCACCCTTCCGATGATGATCTCTGTGGTGATGATGCGGATAGTGGTTGCTTTTCCGGCGTAGCCGCTGGGGGCACCGGTAGTCGGCCGGTACGCGCGGGCGCGCGCGAGGAGGCCCCACTGCGGAACCTGGCCATGGCTGCTGGGGGTCAGACCGGTGAACGTGCAGGTGGCCCGCTCCGCGGGGAAAAACACAACCTTTCCTCGCCTCACACCAAACATGACAGTTCCCAGGAAGCCTCTCGCCAAGTGCTGGCCGCCTGGGCAGCGAAGTCAGGGGGTGCTCAGAAGGTGTGGGCGTCGTTGCCCAAGGGCCTTGAAGCAGTACTTGCGCCGGTAGAAATGATCTGGGGCCGCCTGAACCGCATGGGCGCACGGCATCGAGTTACTGCAGCGGTCCACGCGGAACTCGCTCAGCTGCGAGGCACTTTCGGGCCGTCTCATGCCGATGAGATCCTCACCAACCGATTGCGGCGGCGAGTGGTAGCCCAGGGCCACGTTGCGGTCGACGATCCGGCCGGCTGGCTCATCAGCCGAGCCCTGCCTCGTCGTTCGGCGTGCTACGACGCCCGCTGCGACGACGGATGGCGAATGGACACAGGCACCGAGTGCGCCGCGTGCGAGCTGTTGCACACTGACCGGCGCATGCTGCGCCGCCAAGTAGCTGCCCAGATCGCCACTGAACTGGCCACTGTCCCCCCTCAGCAGCGCAAGAAGGCATTCGAGAACCGGTTGCGCGAGCAGTTCGTTCTGGAGAGCTCGCGCCTCGCACTCCGAAACGAGCAGGCAGCCATCGAGCGTTCCGCTCGCGAAGCCGAGGTCGCTGAGCGCCGGGCCCAGCGGGAGGCCGCCGAGGCCGCGCGCCGGATGCTGCCCTGTGCGGTATGCGGTCATGCCCGGGCTGGCGGGCTGTGCCAAATCTGCGCCAATACCCAAGCCACCGAACGGCTGATCGCTGAAGCCGTCGACACCGCTGCCGCAGCATGGGCCCCAACGGAAGACCCAGCAGCGCAGCGGGAGGCCGCTGCCCACGCTGAAACACAGGTCCGGGCCGAGATCGAGCACGTGATGACGGAGTGCCGGACCCAGGGCGGGTTCAAGGAAACCACCTCCCTGATCGGCAAACTCACGGCCGAGTCGACGGCCGACAAATACCGTCGCTCCGCGCTGGACCTGCTCGCTCATTCCCCTGAAGCCGAGGCAGAAGCCAGAGAAGCAAAGGCCGCCGAGCTGCGCCGAAGCCACCTGCACCCCTCGGCGGAAGCTGCCCTGGCAGCAGCGAAGGAGGCCGCCCATGTAGCCCGCTGGCGCACGGCCCATCACCTACTCAACGACAGGACCTCAAAGGTCCGTGCCCAGCGGGCCGCGCCCACCGTCACGGACGAACCAGACCCTTACCGGATGGCCGCTGCGCGCGTCCGTGCCGCACTGAGCCAGCCGAGGAAGGCGGTCGTGGTGTGAGCCTCACCGAACCCATGGCGAAAGAGGCAGCTGGTCGCGGAGCCGGAGAAAAGTGTGGCTCTGCCAGCTAGCGGAGGTTAGGGCGGCGCTGGGCCGAGACATCAGAGCTCGCCCGCCTGCGATTCACGGGCTGGCGTCGGTCTTTCTGACGACGAATGGGGTCGGCTGGAACCGCATCTGCCGAGGAGCGTGGGCCGGGGTGGCCGGTGGCAGTGTCACCGCCGGGTGATCAACGGGATTCTGTTCCGGCAGCGGACTGGGCTGCCGTGGCGGGACCTGCCGTCCCGCTTTGGGAAGTGGAAAACGGTGCGACGCCCAGCAGTTGATCCCCGTGCTGGAACAGATCTGGGTTCCGCGGCCGGCCGGTGGACACCCGCGTACTCGGCCCGATCACCTTGGGGGCGACAAAGCCTATTCGTCGCGCCGTAACCGTCGCTATCTGCGGCGACGCCAGATCAAGCACACGATCCCGGAGCCCAAGGACCAGCGAGCCAACCGCTGGCGCCGAGGCAGCAGGGGTGGACGTTCGACCGGGTTCAGCAGGGAGATCTACCGGCGTCGCAACGAAGTCGAGCGGACGATCAACCGACTCAAGAACTTCCGCGCGGTCGCGACCCGCTACGACAAGAGGGCTTACATCTTTCACGGGACGATCACCGTCGCCTCGCTTCGGCTCTGGCTGCGTCTCTGAGGTTCGCTCGCCCCTACTCCAGCATGCGTTCGGCGTCATCCGGAACCCAGGGAAAGGGGACGCTGGGCCACCGTGTGTCGGCCCACGCGTCGAGATCGACGGCGAAAACGGCATCGATGAAGACCTGCGGCGGCCGGTAGCCGTGGGAGGTGATGTAGTGCGTGATCAGAGACGGAGCGGCGTAGGCGACGCCAGGCTCGCCCGGGATCCGTACCTCCCCGTTCCCCTCCGGTGCTTCTTCCTCAGGGCACAGGTCGCACTCGTGCTTCCCGAGACAGACATTCATCCACTGGACCTTCTGAACAGCCTTCAGCTTCTCCACAAACGCCTCCGGGACCGTGCCCGTGGAGTATGGTCTGCTGGCCTCCAGCCACCCGATGTTCAGGCGGCTGTAGGCAGGCCGGTACAAGAGCGAGTAGAAGCCCGACTCACTGTCCGTAAAGG
Organism: Streptomyces sp. TRD_SC_5; assembly: GCF_056836825.1. Lineage (NCBI taxonomy): Bacteria > Bacillati > Actinomycetota > Actinomycetes > Kitasatosporales > Streptomycetaceae > Streptomyces > Streptomyces sp. TRD_SC_5. Next base: position 280,208 of record NZ_JBWZZS010000002.1, read on the forward strand.
CATCCTCGTCCAGGTAGTCATACTCACTGAGATCTTCGTAGAACACCCGCACATCATCGCCGCACCGCCTCGTTGAGGCCCACACGATTCCACGACCCCTCGGACAGGACCTAGGGCTGACGGGGGACAGTGTGGAGCAAGTCGTCGGTGATATCTGGTGCTCACCTTCCGCGCCCGGCGTATTCGAGCCCGTCGAGAGTGGCCCGGAGGGAAGCGGCGCGCGGGGCCGGATCGTACGATGACCGCATGACCAGCACGATCGAGCCGTCGAGCCGTCGCCCGGCCGGGCGCGGCTTCGCGCTGCTGGTGCTGGTGGTGCTGGTCGGTGTGCTGGCGATGCACGGCCTGGGGCCGGGACCCGCTCCTACGAAGGCGTCGGCGGCTGCCAGTGGCCACGTCATGGCGATGGCCCGTGAAGAGGCTGATAAGCAGGTGGCGGGCGACTGCTCGCACATCGCCGGCGGTATTGGCCACGCGGAGCACGCGGATGCCACGTGCGCGGCGGCGGGTGTCGGCGCTCCCTACGCGCCTCCCGTTCTCGCTGCGGCTCTCGATGCGGGGCCCGTACCTGTGGCGCTGCCCGGCGGCGCGGCGGGGGCCCCCGAGTGCGGGCGGGCGCCGCCCGACCTAGCTGAACTGCAACTCCTGCGGATATAGGACCGCCCGCACGGCACCTCCTGGCCCCGGCTCGGCTGGCGAGGGATGCCGTGCTCCGGCACATCCTCATTCCGTATCGGCGCCCGCCCGCTTGAGGGCGGCGCATCAAGGAGTCGCACCACCATGAACAAGAACCGTTCCCTCATCCGCCGCGGCGCCGCTGTCGCGGCCGCCGGTGCGGCCGCACTGGTCCTCGCCGCCTGCGGCTCGAACGGCGACAGCTCCGCCGGGCACGACGGCCACACCTCGAAGTCGCCGACCGCCTCGGCCCCGGCCTCGCGGGGGCAGCACAACGCGGCGGACGTCGCCTTCGCCAAGGGGATGATCCCCCACCACCGCCAGGCGGTGGAGATGGCCGACCTCGCCCCCTCCCGCGCCGAGTCGGCCGAGGTGAAGAAGCTCGCCGAGGAGGTCAAGAAGGCCCAGGACCCGGAGATCAAGACGCTGTCCGGGTGGCTGATCGCCTGGGGCGAGAAGGCGCCCGCCGAAGGCGCCGTGGACCACTCCGCACACGGCATGGCCGGGATGATGACGCCCGAGGAGATGGACAAGCTGAAGAACTCCTCCGGCAAGGCGTTCGACACCGCCTTCATGGAGCTCATGATCAAGCACCACGAGGGCGCCGTTGCCATGGCCAAGACGGAGAAGACCGACGGCGCCTTCCCCGACGCCAAGAAGATGGCGGACGCCATCATCACCTCGCAGACCGCTGAGATCACCAAGATGAAGGACCTGCTCGGCAAGAGCTGACCCACCCCGGTGGAGGGGTGTGCTGGGCCCCGCGGCCGACACACTCCTCCGCCTTTTGCTGGGCTCAGTGTCATCTCGGAATACCCCCCAGGGGTATATGGTTGTGGTGGGTCCGCGGGAGCGGGGTCACACTGCATGGGATTGGGGATGACGGTCATGGACCACAGCGCGCACGACACCAGCACCGCTCACGACCACGCCGCACACCAGGCGGCCGGCGGCCACGATGCGCACATGCACGGGGGTGCCTCTTGGGGGACGGCGGCGAAGGCGACGCTGCACTGCCTGACCGGCTGCGCGATCGGCGAGATCCTCGGCATGGTCATCGGCACCGCCCTGCTGTGGGGCAACGTGCCGACCATGGTCCTGGCGATCGCGCTGGCGTTCGTCTTCGGCTACTCCTTCACCCTGTTCGCGGTCCGCCGGGCCGGCCTTGACTTCAAGTCCGCGATCAAGGTGGCGCTGGCCGCCGACACCGTCTCGATCGCGGTGATGGAGTTCGTCGACAACGGCATCATCGCCCTCACGCCGGGTGCGATGGACGCGCACCTGTCAGACGCGCTGTTCTGGACGGCGCTGTTGGGCGGCTTCGTCGTCGCCTTCTTCATCACGACCCCGGTGAACAAGTGGATGATCGGCCGCGGCAAGGGCCACGCTGTCGTCCACGCCTACCACTGACCACAGCCCGCTCAGCACCGCGCCCGGCCGCACCTTCACGGTGCGGCCGGGCGCGTTCGTGGTCAGGGGCGTTAGCTGGAGATGTACCCGGGCTTGAAGGCGGCCGTCCCGGTTCCGCCGGCCCTGCGGAGAGGGAGGCACGATGTCCAGCACCGTCAAGGACATGCTCGCCACCTACCCGGCCGACCTCGGCGACATCGACCAGACCAAGCTCACGCGCTGTATCGAGGAGTGCATCGCCTGCACGCAGGCGTGTACGGCGTGTGCGGACGCCTGCCTGTCCGAGGGCATGGTGGGCGATCTGACCAAGTGCATCCGTACCGACATGGACTGCGCCGACATCTGCACCGCCACCGCCGCGGTCCTCTCACGGCACACCGGTTACGACGCTAACATCACGGCGGCCATCCTTCGTGCGTGCGCCATGGCCTGCAAGGCGTGCGGCGACGAGTGCGCCAAGCATGCCGACATGCACGAGCACTGCCGCATCTGTGCCGAAGCCTGCCGAAGCTGCGAGCAGGCATGCAACGAACTGTTCTCGGCCCTCGGCTGACGCTCGCCCCGTCATCCGTCCCGCCCGGCAGCCGAAATCCCGGCCGGCAGGTCGGGAGCCACGGACCCACTCGTCCGAGGGAACACACGCCCCACGGGCGGGCCCGGGCCGACGTGACGCTATGCTCCCCGGCATGGTTTTGGCCCGGGCGACCCGTAGCGTGCCGCGGTCCCGCTCTCGTGCAGCGGGCCCGTGGCGAACGTGGGTGCTCGCCGCGCTTCTCCTCACGTTGATGTACAGCCACGGTGTCAGCGCGGAGAGCGCCGTAGGCCACGCCCACCTCGGGGCGCCGACCAACGTCGTAGCCCTGAACGCCCCGGACCCGGGTTCCGCCGAGCACAGCCACGAGGCGCCCGATCCGCACTCCGGCCAGGGGCACACCGACCACCCGGATGCTCCGGAGCCCGATCACGCGGCTCACCAGTGTGTGTCCGGCCAGCCCCAACAGGGCGCTGCGCTGCCCGTCCCGTGCCAGGCCCAGGCCGTTCATCGGCCTCCGTACGCGTATGCAGCCGGCGCCGCTCGACCTGTCACGGCTCTCTTGGCATCTGCCCCCGTGCCGGACTCAGCGGTCCTACGCATCTAAGCCTTCACGCTGGCCCACCGGTCGACAACCTGTCGGGCACACCCGTGAGCCATCTCCGCCAGAGCACCAGCGGCGGCTCAGCCATGCCTTACGCGGTGCGCCTTGTGGCTGCCATGAGGTGGCGTGCGGCGCTGAGCCGTGGCCGGCTCACTTGCGCTGTTCCCAGCGAGTCCGATCTTCGGCCCCGTCCTGCCCGGCTGTCTCGTTGAGAGCCCCAGGCCCCCACTGAACTTCCCTTGAAGGGTCCGCCTTGTCCTCCTCACCCAGTCTCACCACGACGACGCCGCCCCCGACCCCGCCGCAGCCGACCCGCAGCCAACGCCGCTCCAACAGCAAACGGGAAGGCGCCTCCCTGCCGTGGCGCTATCTCGGCTACGTCGGCTACTACGTGGGCGCCGGCCTCATCAGCGGAGCTGTCGTCCACCACCCCATGGCCCCCGCCCGCTACTCGATGATCGCCGCGTCCGGCGTACTGGTCTTCCTGCTCGCGACCGTCCTCAACGACATCATCCTCGCGACCGAAAGGCAGCCCCTGTCACGCATACTGCGCGTGCTCGGTACCTCGACGATGCTCTCCTTCGGCCTCGGCATGCTCAGCGGCGGTATGCAGCACTTCGCAGACCTGCCGGAACGCTGTGCCGTGCTGGTCCCGCTGGGTATCGTCCTGTCCTTCGTCGCCTTCTTCCTGAAGGAGGCCAAGAGGCCGTGGCGGCGCATCTTCGGTCTCATGGGCCTGGCAATCCTCGTCGTGACGGCCCTCACCTTCCTCGGCCTTCGCCACATCGCCCCGACCATGGCCGAGTCCGGAGGCGGACACAGCCACAGCGATGTCGAGCCCAAGAAGGGAAGCGACGAAGGCCAGGAGGGCGACCACGGCAGCGACACCACCAACCCGACCTCCCGGCCCACCGCCTCTCCGAACGCCACCCACCCCGGCAAGGAGCCCGGGCACGACGACGGACACCAGCACTGAGCCGACCTGCCTCCGCCGTCAGAAGACGGTCAGAGCGAAACCCGGCCGTCTGAGGCAGCGCGGCCCGAGTGTCTGACCAGTCGGGTGACTGGATCGATCCGCCGCCAGACTTGTCGGCGCGCACTTTGCCTGCGCGCAGGCCGGCCCCGGCGGCGGGCGGTCAGCGCGGCTGTGGGATCTGCTCGCGCTCGCGCTGGCGACGGCGCCGGTAGCCGGTTACCCCGCGCGGCTTGAACACCGACAGGGCGGCCGCCGTCAGGAGCACCAGCAGGGCGGCGGCCGCGTCCGCGATCAGCTGGATGCGCATGCCCTGAAGCTCGCCGCCCGCGAGGGCGGCCCGGGCGGCCGCGTCGGCCAGGTGGCCGACCGGCTGCATGTGGACCAGCAGCAGAAGCGTCGCGGCCACAGTGATCAGCAGTTTCGCGATGACCCAGTAGTGCCGCAGCAGCCGCCACACCGTGCCCAGCGACTGGACCAGGCCGGTCAGCAGGGAGGCGACGCTGAACGGCACGATCACGTACCAACCGATCACGCCCAGTACTCGTCCTTGCCGATGTTGAGGGACTGCGTCGGCGCCTTGAGGCTGCCGTTGGAGTCGCTGAGCATCGTCCACATGGCATCGTGGCCGTCGGCGTAGTCGTACCAGGCGGCCAGGTCGCTGCGGCCGTCGCCGTTGTAGTCGTGGCGGATGGTGCTGCCGCTGGACCACAGGGACTGGCCCGTGGCGTTGTACAGGACCAGGCTGCCGCGGGCCTGCAGCATGCCGTATCCACCGGTGCCGGGGGCTGCGTTGTTCGGACCGGCTGAGGCTGCGGGTCGACCACATGAAGTTCACCACCGGCGACTACAACGGCGACGGCCGCGGTGACATGGCTGCCTTCTACGGCTACGACGACGGCCGGGTCAAGCTCTTCACCTTCCTCAGCAAGCCCGACGGCGGATTCAACGCCCCCACCGTCTCGTGGAGTGCCAAGGCCGGCGAGTGGGGCTTCGAGCGGATGACGCCGCGCAGCGGCGACTTCGACGGCGACGGACGCGACGACATCGCCACCTGGTACTCCTACGCCGACGGACGCGACCGGCTGTTCACCTTCACCTCCGACGCGAAGGGCACCTTCAACGCGCCCTTCGCCTCATGGACGGGAACCACTTCCGAGTGGAGCGTGAACAAGAGCAAGTTCGTCACCGGCGACTTCGACGCCGACGGCCGCGACGACATGGCCGTGCTCTACGACTACGGCAACACCACCGTCAAGCTGTGGACCCTGCTCACCAAGCCCGACGGCGGCTTCTCCGCCCCCGCACAGGCCTGGACCGACACCACCTGGGGCGACTGGGCCCGCACCGGGCTGCACGCCGGTGACTTCAACGGCGACGGCCGCGACGACGTGGCAGCCTGGTACGACTACGCCGACGGCCACGACGGCATCCACACCTTCACCAGCCTCAGCACCAAGGACGGCGGCTTCAAGGCACCCGTGCCCGCCTGGAACACCGAAGCAGGCCGCTTCTGGTACCCCTCAATGAAAATGGTCGCCGGCGACTACAACGGCGACGGCCGCGACGACCTCGCCGCCCTCCACGACTACACCGACGGCAGCCTCAAGACATGGACCTGGACCGCCAAGCCCGACGGCGCGTTCAACAACCCCATCGGCGGCTGGAACCCCGCCACCGGCTAGGACTACGGCCGAGTCAACCTCATCGGCCAGCACCACTAACTGATCTGGCTGTCCCGTAAATGATCTCTAAATGGCCTCAGGCGTGGTTGGCCGCCGTGCGGGCGGCTCGCCTATCCGGCGAGGGCGAGGTTGTGCATCCGGGCGATGCCGAGCATGGCGTGATGGACGCCGTCACCTTTGAGGCGGCAGTCGCGGAGGATCTTCCAGGTCTTCATACGGGCGAAGACGTGCTCGACGCGGGCGCGGACCTGCTTGTGGGACTTGTTGTGGGCTTCCTTCCATTCGGGCAGGTCTTCGCCCTTGCGGCGGCGATGCGGCATGACGAGTCCGGTGTCTGGGTAGCCGCCGTCGGCGATCGTCACCGTCTTGCCGACGGCGGTTTTAGCACCGGATTCATCCCATGCCTTGCAGTCGTTGCGGTTGCCGGGCAGAGGCCGGCCGACCACGACGATCAGGCAGGTGTCGGCGTCGATGACGACCTGGTGGTTGGTGGAGTACCGGTAGTTTTTCGACTGCGTCGCGATGGCGCGGTCGCGAGTGGGTACCTGGGTGCCGTCCACGATGAGCACGGTGTCTTTGGCGAACCGCTTGCGGGGCTGAAGGGCGAGCATCGGCCCGAGATGATCGATGATGCGGCCCGCCGCCGACTTCGAGACCCCGAAGAGTGGAGCGAGCTGGCGCATCGTCAAGTTCGTCCGCCAGTAAGCCGCCACCAGCAGTACCCGGTCCTCCAGAGGAAGGCCCCAGGGCGGCCCCTGCGGACCGCACCCGCACCCTCACGCCGCAGAACCGTCACCAGCTTCGCGAAACAGCGCGGGCTCAGCCCGGTGAACGGGGCTATCCAAGACGGCTCCGACGCCGTGGTCACACCAGCCACGCAGGGATCGTCGCATCAGGGCGGCCTGCCCTGTCTCAGCGGGCGGCGTGATCCGTCCGGCTCGCATGTCGTCCCGTCAGCGAAGCGCCTTCACCATCACGCGTTCCCTGCTCACACCGTCGGACAACAGCTCTCCGAGCTCTCCCGTGACGACGAAGCCGTTGCGCTGATACAGCGCGACGGCAGGCTCGTTGTCCGGGATCACCGCGAGTTTCAGCGTTGTAGCACCCGACTGCCAGGCCCACGTCTCGACTGCCGCTATCAGCTGGTCTCCGACGCCGCGGCCCCGCGCCTGGGGGCTGACCCACACCGACCTCAGCTCGCATGCGCTGCTGTCCACAGGTAGGCCGGCGGCCATCCCGACTGTTCGGCCATCCAGCAACGCGACGATGTTGTAGGTGGCCGGCATCGCCAAGCGTGCACGCCACCGTTCCTCCCCGCCGCTGTGCCAGTCCGCGAGCCGAGACTTGAAGGCGTGCGGTGCCTCGCCCAGCGCGGCGAGGCGAACCTCCCGCCACAACGGCCAGTCGCTTGTCGTGAGAACCCGCAGGTGCACCATGGCGACGAGTCTGCCGCGACGCTCGTGGAACAGTCCACTGGCTACATCAGTGAGTAGGGGGTTCTGGCTCACTTTCCGTGGAGGGCTGACTGAACGTAATGTCGACCTCCTATGACCAGCAGTGAGAGGCTGACGTGAGCCAGTACTACGACTTGGGCGACCGAACCCTGTGGAATCCGTCCAACGGGGCGTCGCGGCTGTTCATGAGCCAGGTCACCGTCTATCAAGCCGAAGTGGGGCTGCCATCGGGCATCGGCCCCATGGAAGCTGATGAGTGTCAGATCGACCCCATCGCATTCGCAGCGTTCGTCGATGCCCTGCTTGCCTGGCATAGCAAAACCAGGCACGCCGTCATGGCCACCCTGTCCGAAGGGTTCGTTGCCACGGTGCTGGCCTTGGCTGAGATAGCGAACATCGAGGTGAGCTGGCAGGTGGCCAAGCGCGCCGAGAGCCACTATCTCAAGACGGCTTCGGACCCCCATGCAAAGGAGTGGACAGCCGCACTGCAGCAGAAGTCACGGGAGCTCGTCCGACACATGGCGCCCTGAGCCTCATCTGCCAGCACTTCTGGCGACTCGGGAACGTGGCCCTACGTGTAGAGCAGGACACGCTTGCGGAGGAGATCGAAGCCGGCTCGGCCGAACATCTGGCGCTTGAGCATCTTGATTCGGTTGACGTGTCCTTCAACAACACCGGAACTCCAGGGCAGGGTGAGGCCAGCGATAACGGCGTCGCGGTCTCGGTCGATGCCTGCGGCGAGGCTGTGGAGACTGGGCAGGTCGTCCTGGCGGACGGCGTCGAGCCACCGCGGGAGCCGTGCGCCCTGGCGCTCGGTGAGCATCCGGGCGAAGGACCGCACGTGACCGGCGAGTGCATCGAGCTCGGGACACTCGGCCAACACGGCCTTGAGCCGAAGCTTTTCGAGCTCGGTGAGGTTTTCCGGACGGCTGAGAATCCATCGTGTCACCACCCGGGGTGCTGGCGGCTGTGCGGTGACCGGACGGGGGGGAGGTGCGCTTCTTCCTGATGTAGGCGCTGACGATGCCATAGCTGCCCTGGTAGCCGAGTGGGATTATCTCCTCCCAGAGCTTCCAGGCGTTGGTGCAGCCTTCGTCCCAGCGCTCGTCGAGGTAAGGCTTGTACGCGTCAAGGGCGGAGGTCCGGTTGTACTGCCACTGGCCGCGGAAGAGGTCTTCGGGTCTCGCGGCGTCGGCAAGGCTCTTGACGGTGCGGTGGGTCATGTGGAGTTGGCGGCCGATCGCGCGGCGGCTGTGGCCGGCTTCCAGCATCGCGTGGACGGTGGCGTGCCTGGCCCGGATGCGGTTGGCGAACCGCTGGCTCTGCCACGGCGAGTCCGGTGTCTCTTCGGGGGGACTCCTCGGCCCTCTGACCGACAGGCTCGGGGGCCGGGACGCGTAGGCACTGGCGGTGGCGGGCGACGGCTCGCTCGGCGGCCTCGCCGAGGTTGTTCCACAGATGCCACCTGTCGGCGACCTGGACCGCTTGGGGCGCCCCGGCCGTGGCGCCCTCCGCGAAGAAGGGAGCTCGATCCCGGCAGACGACCTCGGTGCCGGGCCGCTCGGCGAGCCACCTGGCCAGGCTGGATGCTTCACGATCAGGCAGAAGGTCCACGGGGCGTCGGGTCTCGACGTCGACCAGGACCGTGCCATAGACGCGGCCCTTTCGCGTGGCGTACTCGTCGACGCCAACCACCCGCGGGGCCGGAGGTTGCGGCTCGGGCAGTGCGGCGACCAGCCGCAGCACGGTGCTGCGGCTGACGGGCACTCCGAAGACCCGGGCCATCCGTGCACCGGCCCGGCCTGCGAGCGCGAGGCCGACCGCGGCCAGCACCTGACACAGGCGCTCGCTCCGCCGACTGTGCCGTCGGGTCAGCCCCAGCACCTGCTCGACAAACGTCAGCCGTCCGCACGAAGCATTCGGGCAGAAGAACCGGCGGACGTGCAGACAGACGACCACCCGTCGCCCCGCAGTAGGCACATCGGCTGGGAACCGTAGGTAGGAGCTGTGCACCCGGCTCGACCAACTCCCGCAGTCCGGACATTCCGAGCCGATCGTCGTCACGCGGACCTCGATGCGTATCGCCTCGTTGTTCACGTCTACCGACAGCACTGCCACGTCCGCGATCGACGGGAACAGCAGTTCCTTCAGCCGCAGCGTCGTTTCCTCCATGACGCCGAACTGTCAGCCACACCAAGGTCACCAGCGATGATTTTCGGGCAACGTCCCAGCGTCTCATCCGAGCGTCAGCGATCACTCACCGTGCACGCCTCACGGAAAGTGAGCCAGAACCACTACTGCTCGATAAAGCCACACACGGTGTCCGCGACGTGCTCGGGCAGGGTGTCGAGGACCTTCGCGGCCGGTGCGGAGAAGCGGACCGCGTACGGCTGTCCGCTCACCGGCGCCTTCGCCTTCCCCGCAGCTCCGCCATGTCGATGGCTTCGCTGTCGTCGTAGCCGGAGGCGACGAACGCGTCGATGGCCGGGGCGTGGGCGAGTCGGCCCTGCCAGTCCTGGACGACCTCGTACAGCCCGCCGAGGGAGAACGTCCGGCGGGAATCCTCCAGGGCGGCCGCCCACTCCCGCTCGAAGGCCGGCACCCACTGCGCGGCGCGCCGGTCGGCGCGCAGCTGGTGGAGCAGTTCGGCCGGAGCTCCCGGCGCGGGCGCGTACGGCGTGACGGGTGCGTGGTCGGGCTGCGCGCTCATCGGCTGGTCCTCCCGGTGACGGGTCGTACCGTCACGGTACGCGCGCCTCACCCGCTTTGGAGACGGACTCCGTGCGTCTGGCAGCTGCTGGAGGTTGGCTGGCCCGGCACGAGTCGCCAGCGATGAGATACACCGCAGAGCCACCTTTTGTCGGCTGAGCTAGAAATAGGTGCTCAGCCACTGATGCTAGATGCTAAGGGCGTCCTGCCACCACTGAAAAGACTCAGTTAATCTGCTCACGAGAATGAGACAGAAACCCACGATAAAGCTTATAGCTGAGAGCGCACTTGAGATACCGAGCAAGAATTCACCTAGTTCCTCGATCTCCTCCTTTGCTGTGAGCCAGACCGGAAAGTAGGCGATGGCGCTCAGAATGCACCAACCCACAATTGTAAAGAGGAGGTGGCCCACTAGCACCAGAGGCCGCTTCCATAACGGTAGCCCTTCTGGGGAGGATGCTGCGAAGGCCGCACCGCTTAAGTAGACAAAGATGGGAGGGCAAAGAGATAGAAGGCCGCAGAAACCTAATGCAATCTTCGAGGACGTTGAGTATTTACTGGAGCTAGGGGATGGGCTCGAGGTAGGCATAGGTGCGTGCGGCTGCCGTGCCTGCTCCGTCCAATCACGGACCACCGGTTGTTTCTGAGCAGGGTGTGAAGCCGCCCGCACCGCATCTGACCCGGCGTGGCGGGTGCTGGTCTGGATGGCGGAGCGTACGACGCTGGCCTGCGTTGACAGCCCGGGAACAGTCTTCTCTTCGGTGAGTCGACTGACCTGCCGGCGCAAGACTTCGATCTCTTTGCGTAGTAGTCGTATCTCTTCCTGCTGGCGTTCCACATCAGCGTTCATCTCGCGCGCGAGATCACTGGCGCTGTTCAGGCGCCGCTTTTGATCTCGTATCGTCGCACGCAGATTTTCGGCTGCTTCCGCGCGCCGCCGTTCCCGAGCAAGCTCCTCGCTAATGTCCTGCAGATTCTGCTCCAGGGCGGCCAACTGCCGGGCGGTGTCCTGGCGCACTTCTTTGATGGCTTCCTGTACGGCGACCTCTCGCCTGCGCTGCGCGGTCTTCTCTGCTTCTACAAGCTTGGACTTCAGCCGCGTCATCTCCTCTTGCGCCTGTCGGAGCTTGGCCGTGGTGGAGCCTTCTTTCTCAGCGCATTCACGCAGCTTCCGCAACTCTTCAAAGTCAGTTGACAGGTGAACGCTCTCGCGGGCAGCGAAGTCCACAAGCCCTTCGATGAACGCCTTGGGGGCAACTCGCTCTCCGCTGAGGAACCGGGACACAGCAGCGGCAGAGAAGCCGGCCTCGGCGCCCAGCCGCCGCTGCGTGAAACCTGCTTGGAGAAGAGGCTGCACCATAGCTTTGAGGGCCGTCGCATACCGGAGAACTGTGTCTCTACCAGGATTTACGCTCATGCGTCCTCCTCGACCCGAGTCTGCATGATGCCGCGTTCCGGCTCCCGTGACACGTGGTCAGGCCAAATCCATGGCGTCGGCTCTTCAGCGTCGTGCTACCGAGCAGTGCGTTGCCAGTTGCCCGGGAACACGGTGTTCCCACTTCCGCAACGGCTGAATCTGCCGAAGCTCGAGGTCAGGCCCCAAACATTCCGGGGTGAGACGAACGGAGAGCAGCCATGCCGACGAAGCACCGCCCGACCCGACAGCAGCCCATCCTCGACCTGCGGGTCGGCGGGCTCCGCCTGACAGTCCAGCGCATCCCATACCCACTCCTCGCCTTCGCGACCGGCATCGCCGGCTCCGTAGGGGGCGCGGTATGGCTGGGACGCTGATGTGCCAAAGCGCGGTAGTTGTCACCAGGTCGGCACGCTGTCACTAGCAGATCCGGCCTACCAGCTCCGACACCGCGAGCTACCGCCATGGCTGCCCCCCAGTCCCGATCGTCTGACCTCACCGGCAGCCAACGCCGGTCACGTTCAGCCCGCTCCCGCGGCACCCGGCGCGCAGTTCCCGCCGGTCTGAGTGCCACTCATCGGTCCGGCCCTCGCCGGGACGACATCTTTATCGGCCAGCCCCGTGGTTCGACGCTCACCCCGCCAAGAGCCGCGCTCAAGCAGACGGACAGGACGTCAAACCGCAGGGGATCGCTGGGTCCTGGAGTCGCGGGCTGCGTGGCGTGGTGCACACGCCGCGTGGCGAGATCGCGGCGTGTCGCGCACCTGCCCTCGGTCCGTGTCCGGGCGAGCGGCCTCGCATCCTCCCGGCGCGACGAGAGCGCCGGCCTGCTGGGCAAGGCCGTCGCGGCTGAGAAGGTGAGAACAGTGATCCTGCTGGGCGACCTCATTGGCACGGTCGATGACCGCGGGCTGGCCCCGCTGACCTCACGGATGAACGTGGCGAAGCGGGGCTTCGCCTTCAGCTGCCCCGCTGCCTTCCCGCTGGCCCGGATCGACCAGGTCATGGCCCGCTCTGCAACCGTCGGCCGCATCCGCACCTTGCCCGCCACCGGGCAGCGACCATCTGCCGGTCGCCGGCAAGATCACACTGCACTGAGGGAATGGTCCCGGTGACAACAATCTCAGCGCCCTGGCGCGCCGGCAACGCGAACACCGCAGGCGCACCGTCACCCGGCTCACCACCGTCATCGACTCCGACCTGCTGCCTACCGAGCTGCACGAGATGGCCCTCTACTACCGGGCCAAGGCATTGCGCGACATCGGCCACAGCAGCACGGAATCCCGCCGCGGCTACCAGCAGGTCGCCGACGGCGGCGGCCGCCTGGCCCCAGCCGCCCGGCGCGGACTGGCCCAAGCCGCACGCCTCGCCGGGGACTTCCCCACCACGTACGCCGCCGCGCAAACTCTCGGCTGGGAAGGGCGTCACCAGCGAGTCCTGGGCGACGTGTGGTGGGTGCAGGGAGAGCCGGCCCGCGCGACCGCCGCCTACCTGGCCGGGCGCCTCGAAGCCGAACAGCACGCAAAGTCCGGCGAGGCCGCCCATAACCAGGCCCTGCGCGCCCTCGCCGTCGCCTTCCTCGACCCCCACCAGGCCGACGACGAAATCGACCTGGCCGACCAGCTCCTCGCGCACCTCGACCTGCGTGCGTCCACGATCAATGCGGCCATCGCCGCTCTCATTCGCGACGCCGGCAGCCCCGGGCTCGAAGACCGTGTGCGCGCCCTGCGCACCGAGCTTGACGTCGCGGGCCTCACCTCCACGACACCCACCCTCGAGTTGGCCCTCGCCTTCCACCAGGCCGTCTTGGACGACCATGACGCGCTGGCCGCCACAATTTCGCGCCTGCGGGAACAGACCCGGGGCGAGGACTTCGCGTACTACGTCGACATCGCGGCCTTCATGGCCGATCTTCCGCTGCCCGCCGGGCATACGGCGCCGCAATGGCTGGACGGCGAACAGGCCACCCGCGTGCGGTGGCGCGAGCTCGTCACCGCCCGGCGCACCTTTCTGCGCACCAGGCGGTAGACGGAACACAGACGAGTGGAGGCCGCCCAGCAGGTGCCGGGCGGCCTTCGTTGATGTCAACGCCCTCATCGCCCGGCCCCCTGGTCAATCGGCCAAGTAGCCGGGGTTGCAGACCGGCAACAGTCAGTGATGCTCGCGCCCTCGCATAGGCCGCTGGGATGGAACCAGGGTGGCGAAGGCGTTGGGCACCGATGCCTGTCAGCGGCAAAGACCCGACGGAGGTGATGCCCGCCGGCGATCTTTTCAGCGTCGGTCACCAGTCAGTCAGGTCGACCACGTTGGAGCAGTGAGGGTCATCGCCGGTCTCCGTCATCCGCTGCTTTTCGTTGATCAAGTTCGGCAAGGCGGCGAGCAGGGCGGTGAGGGCGCCGGACGGCCGCACGTCCACGGCGGTCACGCCAGGGAGGTCTTCGGCGTCGAGGTAGAGGCGGAGCCGGTCCTCATCCAGGAAGAGGAACCCTTGCAGGCGCGGGTCCGGCTCCTCTTCCGTGTAGGGAATGGCGAGGGTGCGCAGGATGATCAGGGCGTTGTCGTCCGCGGCCGGAGCGGGCACGGGTACGGTCGCGGGGTGCACGTGGACGAGGGTCATGCCCATCACGGTGCTGATGCTGTCACTGGGGTAGACGCGCGTGCCGCTGTGCAGAGCGCGGAGGATGCCGGCGATGTCATCCCCCGTGAGCAGCTCGCCCTCCACGCGGAGAGGAATCTCGTAGGCAGTCAACTGCTTCGGTGTGTGAGCGGCTTTGCTGCCGGTCACAACGCGAATGGCTTCGGCAGGCGGCGGTACCGGGAGAATGCCCCGGACGTACTGAGTGCCGACGAGCGGCGAGCTGACGTGGTGGAGCAGCAGGCGGGTGATGCCCGCCTGCTGCTCCGCGATCTCTTCGTACTCTTCATGCATGGAAGTCACTGATTGACCCAGTTGGGGCACTTGTTGCGAGGCACGTTCGCACAATAGGCGGTAATGACGCCGATCTTCTTGCCGCGACCCGCGTCGTACCGCCCGTCGGCCGTCTTGCGCGCGTACTGAGCGATGACGACAATTTTGACCTGCCGACTGCCGTTGATGGCGTAACCCCAGTACTCCAGACGTGCACCCCTTACGACATCCGGCCTGCCGTTGATGGGACCGTTGACCACTCGACACTTCTTGATGTTGTGCTTTCCCGAGAAGTGGTTCCAGCCGAGTTCGTGGTTGCCGACGCGCGTGGGTATGTCCCGGCCCTGCCAGTCCTCCTGCTTACACTTCTCGGCCTTGTTCCAGTAAGGCACGGCGGCGTGTGCGGAAGCAGCGGGGCCGATGAGGATGGAAGCTATCCCGAGGCTCGCTGCGGCCAGCGATGCGATCTTCTTCATGACCTGACCCTGACACACCCCATGACTGCATGTCATATGAGTTTCACGCCAAGTGAGGGATCCTCGCCAACATAGCGCCACCCCGCCGTGCAAGGTCGGCCGCTGTCATCGAGGCCGGCCAACGTGCGCACACCCAGCTGCGGGTACGCCTGCGCAGCCGGCTGTCCGACGCGCTCACCGGCACCGACCTGCTGCCCGTGTGGTTCACCACGGCACTCGGGCCCATGGCTCCCCCACGCCGCGCGGAGGAATGGCTGGAGACCGCCCTGGATGTCCTGGCCTACCGGGTGACCTACCAGGTCACCGATCCCGTCCTCGCGCTCGGCAGCGCACCCGACGCAAGCCAAGCCCCTCGCCGAGCCGCACGGTTCAACGAGCGGAAACGAAACCTGCGGGACTGGGGATAGCCGCACGTTCCCTTGGCCCGCCCATCGGTGAACGCCGGGTCGGGCCGAGTTCGCGGCCCCGGTCGTCGGCCGGCCGCGGCCCGGCCGCGCGGCGGCTGGTGGTGAGCAGCACCTGGCCGACGCGGACGCCATCTGGGTGAACCCGTCACGATGTCGTCCGCCCTGCGCCGCGGTTCTGCCGCATCATGAGCGGGCATGGCCCGAGGCGGGCCACGTTCCGACCGCCGCCCGATCCGGCGTACCGGAACGCAAGGAGCGTGGCATTGCACCGGCCTGCACCACCGAGATCAGGAACAGCAGCTCGTCAGTGTTCATTGGCGTGCCAGGATCGGGCCACGGCACGTCGGGAAGGCACTGCCGTGAGCCGCACCGCTTCGTCCCGCAAACTCCGCTACTGGGCTGAGTGCACCGGGCAATCTCGCCGCGTCGGCCTTCGCACCAGCCACCCAGCCCCCTCGGCCGCACCGGCGCAGGCGCTGCTCGAAGGCCGCCTCCTGGAGCAACTGGGCACGGCTCCGGATCTGTGCGCGCATCCGTTCGGCATCGCCTCAGTGACCACCACCGGTACGTCCCTCACCCTGCACCTCGATCCCTCCCTCGGTCAGGAGCGGTACTCCTTTCCCGAGCACTGTCTGAGTCGGCTGCTGCCCGCGGCTCCCGCCCCCGGCAGCAGCGACGATCTGCCCGGGATCCCCGGCCTTCGGGTGAGCGGCATCGAGGCCCGCGGCTGGCAACTGCGGCTGCACATGCTGGACAGCCTCAGGCAAGCAGCGGGTCTCGTGCTCGCCCTGCCCAGTGGGCTGACGGAGCGCTGGGAGGAAGTCGAGCGCCGGCACCGGCACTGGTGCGAAGGCAACGGCCTGCGACCGCTCTGGACGGCCCCGAGTCTCGATCCCGTCGAATCCGCCTACCTCGACGCCTGTCCCAGTCTCGAACGCTCCCGAGCCAGGCGGGCCTCGGTGGGAAGCGCCCTGCTGCGGCGCATCGCTCTCTTCCACACCGTCACCGCCTTCTACCGCGTTCAGTGCTGGGACGACGGCGACACCTGGAAAATCGACGCCCGCACCGCCAACCCCCGGGCCGTCTGGCACGACCAGCTCCTGCAGCGGCTATGCCACCCCGAATGGGGCCTCCCGGTGAACCTGTCGCACCGGTTTTGCCACTGCGCCGAACCGGACACCCCCTACCAGTGGAACCACACCTGCTCCTTCTACTTCGACGGCCACATCACCGGCAGGGACGACCCTCTCTACCTGCGCGTCCACGCCAGCCCCGAAGGACGCGACTACGACCGGCAGATCAAGACGCTCCGCCAGGCCGGAGCACCAGAAGCCTGGATGCCCCGGGCCTTTCCCCAGCAAGCAGTCCAGCACCACGACCAGCAGTATCGAGCGGAACAACTGCGGTAGCCGCACGTTCACTGACCGACCGAGGGAAGACCGCGCATGCCTGGACCGGACCTACCGCCACCAGCAGCCCCCATGACCACGGAAGCGTTGCTCTCCCGGTGGCCCACCAGCGCGCAGAAAGTTGAGCTCCTCCACGGCGTGCTCGTCTTCGTCGGCGACTTCGACGAGCGTGACCTGGAAACAGCGAGGCGCACCTACCCGGGCCGCCGACCGGTGCTGAACGCCGACGGCGGCCTGGAAGTGCATCCGGCAGGAGCGGGTGATCCCACGCCCCTGCTCGCGTGAACGACGCGAGCATCGACCAGCAGTTCCTGATGGCCCTGGTGGCTGGCCAAGACGCCATTGGTGCCCAGACGCTCCGGTCCCGCCGCAGGCCACGGGATCACCCAGCTCCCCGCGCCCCGATCTCGACTGTGCCGTTTCCATTGGAAACGGCACACGGTTGATCTGCTCGAACCCGTCCGGTGAGGCTTGAGACAGAGGTGTAGGATCTCGCGGCTCGTGCCCTAGTAGGACTCCGTTAGGTTTTTCTCGATCTTGATGCCGTCTGTGGCTTTCTGGGCAGGGGCTGTTGGCAGGTGCTGCAGATGCCGGTCCAGCACCTCAAGGTGTCCTGGAGAGCATCGAGGATCTGGTAGAGAGTGAGTCCGGCTCGGGCGCTTTTGGGGCCAGACGCTGCTCGGTGAGGAACGCGTGGGCGGCGGTCACGAGGGTGACGTGGTGGTGCCAGCCGGGCCAGGAACGGCCTTGGAAGTGGTCCAGGCCCAGGCCGTGCTTGAGTTCGCGATAGTCGTGCTCGATGCGCCAGCGGACCTTGGCCAGCCGGACCAGATCGGCGATCGGGGTGTCAGCCGGCAGGCTGGACAGCCAGTAATCGGTGGGGACCGCGGCCTCTTCTGGCCACTCGACCAACAGCCAGCAGTCGGGCAGGACCCTGTCCCACCAGCCCTGCTCGGCCGAAGCAGCGGCCCTGATCGGACGCTCGACGGCTTTGCCCGCAGGACGGACACGCACGGCGGCGAAGCGGGACCGTAACTTCCCTCGCGAGCCGTGCCGCCAGGCAACGGCGGTGAAAGCCTGTGGCTCAAGACCGGCGGCCAGGGCCGCCACCGACAATGCGGGCTGTCGATAACGAGGCTGGGGCCAGCAGCCGACCGGCCCGTTGCGGTCCGGCGCCTCGGGCTCCGCGTCGAACCGGTGGGCAGTCACGTCCGCGCGGACGGCCAGCACGTAGTTGATGCCGCGGTCCGCCAGAGCGGTCCGCAGGTGGGCGTTGGTGCCGTAAGCGGCGTCGGCCACGACGACCGGCGGCCTCATATTCCAGTCGGCCAGCGTGTCGAGCATGTCCAACGCCAGCCGCCACTTCTCGCGACGCGTGACCTCGGGCGGGACACGAGTGGCGGCCCTGCGGTCGCTGTCCGCTTCCCACTCCCGTGGCAGGAACAGCCTCCACTGCAGCGGGCAGGAAGCGGTGTCGGTGGCAGCGTGGACGCTTACCGCGACCTGGCAATTGGCGCGTTTACCCAAGGCCCCGCAGTACTGCGGGGCCACGGCGACCGACATTCTTCCGTCCTTGGGTACCGACACGTCGTCGATCACCCAGGCCGTCGGGCGATGAGCGGCAGCATCCTTTCGCAGATCCGACGCTGCACCGGCACCGGATCCCAGGTGGACTGGTTCACGAACTGCTGAAGGTTCTGCTCGTTGCCGTCCCGCAGCCGAGCAGCCATGGCCTGGATCGACTTGCGGCGACCGTCCAGCATCAGTCCCCGCAGGTAGCAGTCGCCCTTGGCCCGCTGATCCTTACGCGGCACCGAGGCGAACACATCTGCCACGTAGAACGCCAACTGGGCCCGTACACGGTTCACTTCATGTGCATCCACACACCCAACATGCCCAGGAACAGGTCGGACCGGAAGACCTAACGGAGTCCTACTAGGCCGAGGCCGTGACCTGCGGCTTCTCGTGAAGTCTCACGCCCTGTCCAGCCGTTCAGTCTCACGACCGTATCCAAATCCTCGGCATGGTCGCCGGGCGCGAGCCGCTGACCTGCGGAGTCTCACGAGCGGACGCCGATAGGACATCGGCCGTGAGATTAGGACACGGTTCGTGAGACCCCACAGCAGGCAGGTCGGCTACGCGGCCATGTCGACGAAGCGGCTGTAGTGGCCTTGGAAGGCGACAGTGATCGTTGCTGTCGGCCCGTTGCGGTGCTTGGCCACGATCAGGTCCGCCTCGCCGGCGCGGGCCGATTCCTTGTCGTATGCGTCCTCGCGGTGCAGCAGGATGACGATGTCGGCGTCCTGTTCGATCGATCCGGACTCGCGCAGGTCGGAAATCATGGGCTTCTTCTCCGTGCGCTGCTCGGGGCCGCGGTTGAGCTGGGAGAGCGCTACGACCGGAACCTCAAGCTCTTTGGCAAGCATTTTCAGTCCGCGTGAGATCTGCGAGACCTCGACCTGGCGGTTCTCCGCTCGCTTGCCGGACTCCATGAGCTGGAGGTAGTCCACGATCACCAGGCTCAGCCCGTGGCGCTGCTGGAGTCGGCGGCACTTGGAGCGGATTTGCAGCATGGTCAGGTCCGCTGAGTCGTCGAGGAACAGTGGAGCGGCGGCGATTTCCGGCTGCTTGCGCTTGAGGGCTTCCCAGTCGGCCTCGGTGAGGGTGCCGCTGCGCATTTTGTGCAGTCCGACGCGGGCCTGGGCGGAGAGCATCCGCATGTTGATTTCGCCGATGCCCATCTCGAGTGAGAAGAACACGCTGGGCAGGCCGTCGCGGATGGAGCAGGCCCGGGCGAAGTCGAGCGCGAGGGTTGACTTGCCCATGGCGGGGCGGGCGGCGATGACGCAGACCTGGCGGGGCTGAAGGCCCTGGGTGAGTGAGTCCAGATCGGAGAAGCCGGTGCTGACGCCGGTGATCTGACCGTTGCGCTTCTCGATGTGCTCGAGTGTGTCGAAGGTGTTGCCCAGGCTGCCGTCGCCGGGGCGCTGTGGGTCCTGTGCGGTGGATACCTCGGTGGCGGCGTAGATCTCAGCCTGTGCGGCGTCGGAGATCTCCGCGACCTCGCCCTCCTGTGCGTATGCCATCGCCTGGACCTTGCCGCCCGCCGCGGCAAGCCGTCGCAGCACGGCCTTCTCGTGGACGATCTCGCCGTAGTACTCGGCGTTCGCCGCGGTCGGCGCGGCCTGCACCAGCGTGTGCAGGTACGAGATCCCACCAACCTTGGCGATGTTGCCGGTCTTGGTGAGTTCGGCCGCGACCGTGATGGGGTCGGCCGGCTCACCGTCGACGTAGAGCTTCAGGATCACCTGGTGGATCGTCTCGTGCGCGGGACGGTAGTGGTCATGTGGCTTCATAGGCCCGGCGACGACGTCGCTGATCGCGTCCTTCGACAGGAGCATCCCGCCCAGCACTGACTGCTCGGCATCCAGGTCCTGCGGGGGCACCCGCTCGAAGTGACGCTGCTGTGGAACTTTGCCGCGGTGGAGTTCGGAGGCTGCGCCCTCGTGGTCGTCGGGGAAGTCGTTGCGTACCGTGGTCATTCCGGTCTCCAATTCCGTCAGCGCGGATGTGGTTGATCGCGCGGGCCGCCCCGGGCATGGGGCGGCCCGCACTTGTGTGCGGGGACGTCAGGGGGCCGCGACAGCGACAGCGGGGTTGCAGGCAGTGCAGCGCTTCGCGGGCCCGTCCTCTGGAGCGATCCAGCGGTAGTCCGGGGACTCGCACTCGGTGCACCAGGGCAGGGAGGCACCCCGGGACGCAGCCTTCGGTGCTGGCGGGGGATTGTGCCCGGCGTGTTTGGCGAGGCTGGAGTACCCCAAGCCGGGCAGCTGGCTGGCGAGCTTGGCGACGTGTTCGACCGGCCAACTCAGTTTCAGCAGCTCCAAGGCGTCCTGACGCAGCTGCTCAGCCATGCCCTGTGTCGGGTACACGCCCAAGGCCGTGATGTACGCCTGCATGACCGGTTGAAGGTCAAGCGGCAGCTGAGGCTGATGAGACGACTTTGCCTCGGGTCGCGGATGCGGCACCGACGCATCCGCAGGTGCAGGTGTCGTGTCGCGCGAAGCGTTGATCTCTCTCGTCTTCCGGCCTTCAGCTGTCTCAGCCTGTGCGGCTGTGACAGCCGGGACCAGAGAGAGATTGGTCTTGTTCTTCTTGGTCTTTTTCAACCCCCTGGCGCGGGGGTACGGGACCCCCTGGCGCGGGGGTACGGAACGACCTGCGGTTTTGCGCGTCGTCGCAGGTCGACCCGTACCCCCGGAAGCGGGGGTACGGAAATCATTGAGGACGGGGGCGCGGAACAGTTCGACCCGCGGCATCGCGGCCTTCGCCTTCTTCGCCGCCGCGCGCTCCTTGGAGACCTTGTCGCAGTGCGCCTTCAGGCCGTCCCGCACCGCCGCCAGCCATGCGTCGAATTGCGCCTCGCGTGCCTTGCGCGCCTCGGGTGCCTCGTCCTTCGGGCCGCGGTTCAACGCGTACCACTCGGCGGTCGACTGCGGGCCCGTGTGGGAGGCCGGCGGCGTCTGATGGATGACGTACCGGTTGCGCCGCACCAGCCCGATCGCCGTGCGAATCACCTCGATAGCGCCGATAACCTCCAGCTGAAGCATGTACTTCGACACGTTCTCCGGCTTCTTCAGCCCGAGAATCCGCGCCAGCGACAGCAGACCCGGCCAGACCTCATCATCGTCCCGGACGACGTTGAGGTGGGCTGACAGGCCCCAGTACAAGGTCCGGGCATCGGAGTCTGAGCCCGACAGCAGCACCCAGTCGCCGAGCTGCGTGAACGGCGCGCGTCGACCGAGGGAAAGCTCAAGGGCCTCATCCAGGTCTGCCGGGTCGTCCAGTTGTTGCGTCTTCATCACCGGGCCACCTCCGGCCCCTGGGCGCTGCCCGGCACGATGTATGCCGTGGATGCAGGGACGAGCAGGCCAGCGCTTTCTAGCTCGCTAAAGACGCTCTGTAGTTCCTCGGCAGTGATCGGGGCCCCGTCGGTGCCGGGGATTGTCTCGCGCAGCCGTGCCATCGGGAGTGCCTGCGGCGCGGTCGACCTCTTCGTGTCACTCACCACGGCGCGCAGCACGCAGTGCACACGGAAGCTGAGCGCGCTGATCTGCGCGTTCACCATCACCGCATCAGAGATTGAGGTCTGAGGACCGCCGTAAGGGCCGGGGACGCCGTCCCCGGGCCAGTACTGGTGGTTCTCATCCTCGTACGGGTCGTAGGAGTCGTAGTTGCTCATCGGGTCACCCCTCAGAGCGCACGGACGGACTCCGGACGAAGAGGTGGGGGAAGCGGACGGCGTGTGATCAATACGGGGTGTCATGCCCATAGAGGTGTCGGCGGCGGCATCCGTGTGACATGCCAAGACCCGGAAATGTGAGCGCATCTGCCGACCCTGCAGCAGACGGCATGGGGGCAGGGCCGATGTGGGCTGAGGAAGGGCCGTTCCTCCCGTGGGGCGGGCAGGAACCTTGATGTGCATCCCGTCAGGCGGGACAGGCCCGGCGGGGGCGGCCGGGGCGGCGGTAGCAAAAGAGGGCTTCACACCTGCTACAGGTGCGGATCCGGCAACCGGTGTGACACTCCGGCCGGAAAAAGTTGCCGCGGTCGCGACCGGAGGCCGGCGACGGGGGTGGAGCTGGCAGTACATGTGGTGGGTCTCCCCTGGTCGGGGAGCCGCGAGCAGCGGATGTGACCAGACAATCAGGGATAAAAAGCCCCCTGTGCTGGCTATCTTGACGGCGATCCCTATCCTTGGGGTAGGTGATCACGCGAACCCTCACAGGTTCACGGGCATCACCCGGCAGACGAGGTCACCTCGCTGCTCACGACTCGGGTTCCTGGAAGTCCTTCGAGTCGATTGCTAGAAAGCGGTCCCCGTTGTCAGAGGCGGGGGCCGCTTCGCATTTCGCGAGATGCAGAGCGGTCGACTAAGACACGTCCGCTCCTTCCGCAGGCTGGTTCCCGGCGGCTGCGGGATGCCTGGCTGCAAGGCCTTGGAGTAGCAGGGCGTAGTCCTGTCGGTGTGGCGGGCGCGGTTCGGCCTTGCCGCTCTCCCAGCGAGCAACTTGGACCCTGTGGACCCCGATCGCTGACGCCACCTCGGACTGAGTAAGGCCGCCAGCTCGGCGCAGACGCCCCCATGCCTCCTGGGCGGGCAGACTGGCGGCGCGACTCAGCAACGACTGAACAGCTTCAGAAACAACTTGCGGCATATGAACCTCCCCTGACTACTCGAACGCTACACAGACACTACCGGATCATGTCCTCCTGTACCGGCATTTTCGGCTTGTCACTTGACTGCGTGTCACTGGATGCGCCACTCGTGCGCGAGGACTGAGTACAGCACGCTGTCGCGCCACGTTCCGTTGGTGAACACGTGATCGCGCAGGACACCTTCTTTGGCAAAACCGAGCTTCTCCACCATGGCGATCGAGGCTGTGTTCTCCGGCCCGATCGCTGCACTGACCCGGTGTAGCCCCAGCTCCTGGAAGGCGTACGTGGTGAGTGTCCGGGCCGCGTCGGTGGCGTAACCGCGGCCCCATTCTCCTGCTGCGGTGGCGTAGCCCAGCTTGCCGGCCTTGACGCCGGCGAAACCGATTCGTACGAAGCCGACGACCCGGTCCTCGCTCTCGTGGGGCGTCACCGCTAGGTAGAACTCGGTTCGCGGATTCTGCTGAGCGCGCTCGATAGTCCCCTTGATCATTGCGGTGGCCTCGTCTTGACTGCGGCTATCGAACGACAGCCACCGAGTGACTCGGTCGTCGCCGATGATTCCGAGTACGTCATCTACGTCGGCCGGGGTGAACTCGCGCAGCACGACCTTGTCGCCGACGATTCGGATGGGGTACGGCACCGGAGAACTCCTAGCGGGGCAGGGACTTGAGCGGCGTGCGGGTGAAGATTTCGATCTGCTCCTGTAGATCGGCACCAGCCTCTGCCAGCGGCGAGTTGCGTAGAGCGGTGTGCACGCGTTGTGCGGCGTGGACGATGCCGTTGATCCGCTGCTCGGGAGCGAGCGCGAGAACTGGTGCGACTGACTCAGCGGCGCCCTCGAGCTCGCCCGCTTGAATACGTGCGATGGCCAAGGCGCTGCGGGAGCCGGCCTGGTCGCCGAACGCCCACTCGGGAGACGAGCTGTCCTCGTACGCGTCAACGGCCCGGGTTGCGTAGTCGCCCGCAGCCGCAGCCTGCGACGGGAGCCACGACAAAGCCTCGGCTGCGTAGTAGATCTGGCGGGTCTGCCCGAAGGTACAGAGGCCGCCTAGTTCATCGACTTCGTCATCCTGCACTGTGTCCCAGGCGTTCTCGGCTCGCTCGATTGCGGCCCGCGCCTCGTTCGCGTTGCCGAGTGCCGCCCATGCGCGGGCCTCGTTCATCGGCAGCCACACGCTGGATGTGTTGTTCGTAGAGAATGCCGCGCCGGACTGGGCGTAGCGGACGGACTCCCGTGTCCGGCCGGCCCAGTACGAGACCAGGGACTGAATCCCGCGGATCCACGCGCGCAGTCCGTTGTGATCCGCGTTGTCGGCGCAGACGAACGCCGTCCGGGCCTGGGTAAGGGCGGCGTGCGGGTCCGCCAAGTCGTGCGACGCCTTCGCGAGCAGTCCTCCCGTGACTCCGGCAAGGAAGCTGAGCTGCCTCGCTTGGTTCGGCCGGCGTTGCTGCTCCAGCAGCGTGAACACCGTGTCTTGAGTAGTGATGAGGTCCGGGAGCAGCTCGGAGAGCGGCCGTTGCGGGTAGTCCGTTGCCAGTCGCTGGACATCTGCGTGCACCTGCTCCATCACGTCGGAGGTCAGGTCTGTCTGCCCTGCCGCGAGGGCGAAACTTTTGGCCCTTCGTGCTGCCATCTGGATCAGCTCCTTGTCCGCAGTGGGCTGTCCAGTCGCAAGGATCAGCCCGGTAGGTCCGTCCACCGCTGGTGCGAGCCCGTCCCATGGGGCCAGGAGTTCGCTCAGCGGCTTACCGAACATCGATTGCAGAACACGGCGCATGACCGGGGTGGTGTTGGTCCGCTCGCCGCTGGCCAGCCGCCGCAGGTGCCGAGTGCTGAGTGTGACGTCCTCGTTCAGCTGTTCAGCGATACGCCCGAAGTCACGGACGATCTCCTCAAGCGTGCGGTCCTGCTGGTGTAGCAGGAACTCCAGCATGGTGCGCGGATCTTCCTGGCGGCTGGCCACCGATCCTCCCCGAGTCACGAATTCGTGCTCTGCGTGCCTCAGTTTCACGCTGCGGCAGCGCCAAAGCAGCAGGGCATTTGCTCTGGTCCTACAGCGGTCCGCTTCATGTCCGGGAGCGGTCCGCTACAGGACCTCGTGCGGTCATGCTCGCTCATCGGACGGTTGTGATCAGCAAGTTTTCAGAAGCCGACCGACTTGGAAGCCGAGACCGATGCTTGGAGAACTGTTCAGTGCGATCGCCGTGGGGGAGTGCCGCAGTGTCCGTTACTGCAAGGGGAGGTCGTCATATGTGAGTTGGACCCGGTCAGCCGGCGCAGTGGAGCGAAGCACTTCGAGCACTCGGCCGTCGGCGGCCTTGGTAAGCCGCTGGACAGCTACAACAGGGACCTTGCCACTGATCTTGAGCTGGGTGGCCTCGCTGGGGGTCGGCATGCGCGAGTTCACTTGTTCGCTCGCCGTCTTCGGAACATGTCCAGCGGAAGCCAGTGCGGCGAACACACCACCGACGACTTTCCCTTCGCCGGAGATGCCGGCCTCGTCGGCCAGGTCGGAGGGGTACCAGACGTCCTGGACCTGGACCACGTCATCGGAGCCGATCATGGCGTACCTGCGGCGGTGGACCAGCTCGGAGTTGACAGGTACGGCCAGTAGGCCGGCGATGTCCTCGGGGCCTTCGCCCCTCGCCACGTGTACGACCTTCATCTGCCCAACAAGCCCCTGCTCAGCGCAGGCTGTCTCCCAAGGTCCCTTAGTGCCTCCAGAGCTCAGCACTCGGGAGTATCGGCTCAACCGGATGCGGACCTGCGTACGGTTGCGCACGATCGTTCCACCCTTCCCCATCGTGACCACCAGACCTTCGTCGGCAAGCACACCGATGGCGTCCCGCACGGTCTGGCGCGAAAGTCCGTACTCGTCGATCAGATCGACGATCCGCGGCAGGGTCTGCCCCGAAGCGAACTCCCCATCGTTGATCCGCTGCCGTAGCTCCTCAGCTAGCTCTCGGTATCCGCGCACGTCAACCTCCCTTCAGCGAAACGACATCGGATAAAGGCTATCTCCTATTGACAAACTTTGGGGCTAGCCCCATCCTAAATAAGGGCTAGCCCTTACGTAGGGTAGCTGCCTACATCCCTCAACTTCATAAGTCTGGCTGTCCGTGCTTACACGCCGGCCGGGGTGACAAGCACGACGCGGTCCCCCGGAGCCACAGCCAGTTGCGCCACCCGCAGCCGTTGCGCTGCCCGCCGGTCAGGGCCTCGCCGTTCACGACGAGGGCCTGACCGAAGGAGAACGCAACAGCAAGGGAGAGATGATGCGTCACAACGGACGTGCCCCCATCAAAGTCGGCACGATGCGCCCCGAGCACCTCGGCCTCCGCGACGGTGAGCCACGCATGGCAGTCTGCCCCGACTGCCATACCTGGCATCGCCTTAAGAGGTCGATGATCATGCCGCACCGCGACGGCGTCGCTATCCCGGCCGACGGGCCCCGCCGTTACCGCGACGACCCCAATACCACCCCGAAGCCGTCGACCGGCCGCCGTTGCCCCGGCAGCGCGCAGCGCATCGACATCGACATCACCCTCGAACAGTGGGGCGAGAAGCTGCTCGCCGCTGAGACCACGGCCGCCAGCCGCCGCACCACCCGCCCGACCCGCAAGCCCCGCCCGCAGACGGCACCCGCCGCCAGCCAGATGCCCGCCCTCACCCGGTCGCCGCGCGAGCAGTTGACCGAGCACCTCGCGGACGACTGTGCCCGCTGCCGCCGCTTCGGCTCCAGCCGCTGCGTGGTCGTCATCGAACTGCGTCAGCTGATCCGCCGTACCGTCCAGATCGCCGTCGCCCCGGCCGCGCCGATCTACGGGCAACTGCGCACTGCCCTCCGGGAGCACCGCGCCTCTTGCACCCCGTGCAAGAGCGGCACTCCCTGCGACGCCGGCCGCCAGCTCGCCGCCCGCATGACCGGCATCGCCCGCGAGCACCTGAGCCGCACCGCCTGAACCGATCCGTGAGACGAACGACCACGGCCGCGCCCACCGCTGGTGGGCGCGGCCGTGGCTGCTCGTACCGGCAGTCAGCCAGGGGCCAACAGGGGCCCCGAACGCGACGAACCCCCAAGGTGTAGGGCCCTGGGGGTTCGTCCATGCAGGTCGATCACTTGAAGGGATCCCGACCTATGCACAGGATGACATCCACCCAGGCCCGGCACACGCGCCGGGCTGCACTCCAGTCCGCCGTCGACACCAGTGCCGTCTGCGCCCAGCCCGGCTCTTTGGACCCGGGCGAGTGGTTCCGTGAGGACGGCGAGGGCATCGGCGTCTGGCGTACCCGCAGCCGCGAGCTGCTCCGCGTCTGCAAGGGCTGCCCGGTGCTGAACGCGTGCCGGGAGCTGGCGCTGCGCGACGGCGACGGCGATTCCACAAGCGACGAGTTGGTGCGCGGCGGTATGACCGGCCAGCAGCTGGCCACGAGCCGTAGTAAGCAGGCGGAGCGCCTGGCGGCCGCGGTCGCCGCAGACCGCGATCCCGAGTGGCGCCAGCTGGTGGACCTCACGGTGCAGCTGCGGCGCGAGGCCATCAAGAACCCGGACAAGGCCGGCGGCCAGCGCCGCCAGGCCGCGACACAGGCCGTGCAAAACCTGCGGGTCCGCGAACTTGCCTCGCAGGTCCAGTACATCCGTACCGCCCGCCGCACCCGTGCCGGCTGGGGTGAGGCGGCATGACCAGCGTCACCCTCACCCAGCGCCCCGCTGTCACCGGCAGCAGCGACGGCGTTGTCCGGCTTCACCGCCTGGTGCGTCACCTCGTTGCTGACGGCGACCGCCGCGCCGTCGGGCACCGCGCCCGCCGCACGCTCGAGGAGATGGCCCCCGGGTACACCCGGCCCCCGCTCCTGACCCTCGCTCAGCCGCTGAAGGCGAACGACGCGTGTCCCATCTGCGGCTTCTGGAGGTGCCGGTGCGGCGAGTTTGTCGCACCGGCCACCACCGGCGCGAGCGTAATGGCGGTGGCCCCGTGAGCTCCTGCGGGCACCCGCCGAAGTTAGTGACCGTCAACCAGGTCGGCGCGGACGGCAAGGTCTACCAGTCGGTGCGGCACGAGCCGTGCCAGTGCGGCGGCAAGCAATAGCCGATATGCACCCGCCGATACGGATGGCCCGGGCCGCCCAGTACCTCGCGGCCCGGGCCATCGCCGTACGCGGCCTGGCCCACCCCATCACCCGCGCTCTGCTCGCGGTCGCCGCGACGGCGGCCGCCAGGGCGTGGGAGGCCGGCCACCGCGTCACCGACATCCACCCCGCCTCGAAAGACAACCGTGGCTGACGACTTGTACGACCGCTACATGACGGCCCACCGCACCTGGGCCGCTCACCGCGCCGACTGCACCGCCTGCGACACCGGCCGCTCCTGCCCGACAGGGACGCCGCTGCTTGAGCGGTTCACCCGGCTCCAGGACGCCTACCTCCAGCGCCTCCACCAGCGGCGCTGACCGCCCGCCCTTCAACGAAGGAGACCACCATGCCGCTCGGTTACAGCTTCCAGATCACCCCGCAGGAGCTGGACGAAATCTTCGCCCGTCTCCAGCCGTACCTCCCGAAGTACCTGAAGAAGGTCGACCCCCAGCCCTACGGACTCCGCTTCGAGTTCGAGCCGTTCACGGGACGGGAGGAGGAGCCGTACAAGCCCGCCACCCACGACGACCCGAAGCTCAGCTACGTCAGGGAGTCGGAGAACGAGGCCGAACACCTGATCCGGCAGAAGGCAGGCGTCGTCCTGTCCAACCTGTACGAGACCGCCCGGGAGGAGTGGAAGGACGCCGCTTACGTCGCGGACCTGAAGGCCGTAGTCAAGGACGCGCCTGGCCGCTGGAAGACCTACCAGCACGAGATCAAGGCACTGGGCACGGCGTATGACTACCTCCGCACCCCCGATGCCGCCAAGGAGTGGCCGTCCGCGGTCTCCCGCCTGGTCGACGCCCAGGACCGCACCAAGGCCGCCGCCATCGCCTTCGACAAGCGGGCGGAAGAGATCGCCCAGGTCCACCACAAGCACCTCTACGCCGACCTGGGCCACGACGCCGCGCTGAAGGCCGCCGGATACCCGGAGGCCACGGACTGGCACATCACGGACGCCAACGACTACGGCAAGAGCTACTACAGCGACTGGGACACCAGCCCGCCGCTGAAGGAGCAGACCCGCCGCGTCATCGAGCAGCAGGACGCACACGTCGCGAAGGTGGGCCGCCTGTCCGGCACGGCCGCCATCGGCTGAAGACCGCCACACACCCGTACGGAGAACGGAGACAGCGTGGAGAAGAAGAAGAAGTGGCACGACGGGAAGCCCTCCCCGCGCGGGGTGGTGCTCAGCGTCCTGGGGGTGGTCACCCTGGGCGTGGCCATCCTGTCGGTGGCCGTCAGCTACCAGATCCTTGAACCGAAGTTCGGCGGGTGGGCCGTGCCGACCGTGGGCGCCCTGGACGCGCTGTGGGTTGTCTTCCAGGCGACGGAGATCCTGGCCGGCAACAACCTCAAGCGCACCCGGCGCGTCCAGTACGCGGGACTGGCCCTCACGGCCGTCAACGCGGCGATCCCCACGACCGACCTGATCCTGTCCCGGTCCGACGGATTCGACCTGGCCGTCGTCCTCACCCCGATCGCCATCATCGCGACCAAGCTCGCGTGGTGGATCGCCCTTCCGTCCCTGGGGCGGAAGGTGTCGGCCGGCACGCAACAGCGCATCGACGCCAAGCGACAGCAGGTGTCCGACCAGCTGGAGGAGATGGAGGCGGAGGCCGCGCACCGCGTCGAACTGCTGGAGCTGGCCACCGAGCTGGAGAAGCGGGTGGCCCAGGCGGAGACCGCCTACCGCAAGTCGGTACTGAAGACACAGCAGACCATGACCGAAAAGCTGCACGGGCAGGCTGAGGCCACCGCGCAGACGGTCACGGAAAAGGTTCTGCCAGCGTCCGTTGCGGAGATCCGCCTGCCGGAACTTGGCCAGTGGACGCCCACCGCCCCCGCCCTGTCCGGCACGGCGGACCGTGCCGGACAGGGCGCGATCGCCATCAGCCGTTCCACCACCGGCACGCAGGTCAACGCGGGTGCGCCGGGTAAGCCGTCACGCGAGGCGGCACAGACCGTCACGCTTCAGGAGATCGCGACCGTCACGGGCGTGCCGGTCCCGGTCCCCGGCGAGCCGCTGACCAACGCTCAGATGGCCGTCGTCCTGCGCCACCTGCGCTACTCCGAGGACCCGCCCCTGTCCTACCGGCAGGCCCGCGACAGCTTCCGCCGCGCCGGCTTCGTCGGCAGCGAGGAGCGAGTGCGCCAGGAGTGGAGCGCGCTCAGGGCGAACGAGGGGACCGGCGAGGGGGCCGGGGAGGACGCCGACGAGAGCGAGGAAGAGGACGCGGGCGCCTGAGCACACGTCCGGCACCACCAGTGAGGGCCAGCCCGCACCCCGCGGGCTGGCCCTTGCTGCGACTGCCGGAACCAGCAACACGCAGTCGACCGGCGCAGACCCGGTGAGTGACCCGGCGAGCGAACAACTGCGTTCGCAGAACCAGGGAGCAGACCCGGCGAGCACCACGGAAAACCACACGGAACCGAATGTGCGTTCGAGATATGCTCGCACGCTCAAGATCGAGAGGAGGGGGTGTGGGAAAGAAGAAACAGCAACAGCAGGCTGACGAGGACATGTACGGGCAGGCCGCGGGCGCCATCGGCGTCCTCGTCATCGCCTTCGGTGTTCTTGCCGCCATCAAAGACAAGCTCGGCTTGTCCTGGCCGGCCACCGTGCTGCTCACCGCCGGGGCGCTGGTCGCCCTCGGCTACGGAGCCTGGAAGCTCAAAACGGGCCTCAGTCGGCTCTGGATGCGCGAGCCGCAGCCCGCCACGGCCTTGAAGCAGGAGGCGCCCGGCCAAGTGGCAGACGGGACGGAGATGGCCGACCAGGACGTCCCCGTACATCCGAAACTGACATCCGCGCTGGTGAAGGCGGGAGCCATTGGCAAGGACGAAGTCATCCGGGCCGACGACGTCACCGTCACCCCGGTGAGGACCGGGGTGGGCTACGACTTCCTGGTGCCCGAGGGCCGGTCGTATGTGCATGTCGAGAGGCGGCTCGGAGAGGTCGCGGGCATGTTCGGCGTCAGTCGGCTGCACACCAAGCTCGAACGCAGCCGCCTCAACGAGCGCGGCGTGCGGCTGCTGGTACTCAACGAGCCGCCGTTCACCACCGCGTTCACCCCGCCCACCCGGCAGGAGATCGGCGCATTTAACGGGGTGCCGTTCGGGCATGACGTCGTCGGCGGGCTCGCGGGCGCGCCGACGTTCGACAAGGCGTCGCTGCTGGTTGCCGGAATGACCCAGATGGGAAAGACGACTCTGGTCAACGGGCTCATTACCTGCCTACTGATCGCATACGGCGAATTCGACCTGTATTTGCTCGACGGGAAATTCTGCGGGCTGACTAGGTTCGAAAAGATCGCCGTCCGATACGAGGCGTCCGACGATCCGGCCGTATACGAAGACATGGTCGACGAGCTCAACGGGCGCGCGGACAAGCGTTACGCAGAGATGCAGGACGCTGCCCGGAACAGGCGTCCGGCGCCGAAATTCAGGCCGGTCTTTTTCATCGTTGACGAAGCTGCTGACTTCTTCGCCGACGACGGATCGACCGCAGGGAAGGAACAGGCGCGCAGGATCGCGGAAAAGAGCCGCGCTCTGGTCGCGAAGTGCCTGGAGTCGGGGATTTCTACGGTGCTGATGACTCAGCGCCCGTCCCAGAACGCCATTCCGGTCATGGTCCGGGATCAGTTCCTGTACCGGCTGTGCCTGTACGTGGCATCCGAAGGCACTGCGAAGGTCGCTCTCGGTGACACGTACTTCGAGACGGTCGCTCCGATCAACCCGGCCCTCCTTGACTCGAACATCAAGGGTCAGGGAGTCCTGTTCGCGCACGGTGTTTCCACCCTCATCCGCGGCTTCGACTTCCCGGAGGAATTCATCTGGGAAGCAGTAGACGAGGTACAGGCCCGCCAGCAGCAGACGATCGAAGAGGCTCCGGTATCCCCGCTGAAACAGGCGGTCGACCTGATGCGAGAAAGCGGCGTGGAATTCCTGCCCACGTCGAAACTCGCCCCCGGCCTCGGGGTCACAGAAACCGCTCCGGTCATGCAGGGAAGGAAACTGGCCGCTCTGCTGCGCGCTCCGTCGGGCAAGGACGAAAAGGGTGTGCGGGGCTACCACCTCGCCGACCTCACCGCCGCCCTGATGTCCGGTTCGTGACCCGCCTGCATCTGCCGGACCATCTGCCAGGGATCTGCCGGGCATCCGCCAGCATCTGCCGTCCGGCGGATGCCCGGCGGACACCGGCAGATCCCCGGCAGACCTCTGGCAGATACAGATGACGGTCCTGACCTGCGAAAACAACAAAAGAACCCAGGAAGGAGAGGAAACGCTCTTGAGGCCCTCTGCAGCGGTCACGATCGGGATAGGAGCGACCGCGGCCGTCGTCGTGGCCGCGCTCGTGCAGGCCGCCGGCGACGACCCCATAGGAACGGGGCTCAGCCTGGCTGTCCCCAGCGAATACCGGGCGCTGATTGAGGAGGCAGGGAACACCTGCCCCGAGGTCAGTTCGGACCTTCTCGCCGCGCTCCTCACACAGGAATCCAATATGGACCCGACCGCTACTTCGCCGGTCGGTGCGCAGGGCATCGCACAGTTCATGCCGTCCACGTGGGAGACCCACGGAATCGACGGTAATGGCGACGGTAAGCGTGATCCTGAGAACCCCGAGGACGCGATCCCTTCATCGGCGAAATACTTGTGCACCCTTTCCGAGGACGTCAAAGATGTTCCCGGAAACAAACAGCACAACATGATCGCCGCCTACAACGCCGGAAGCGGAGCCGTCACGAAGTACGGAGGCATCCCCCCGTATAAAGAGACGCAGAATTACGTCCGGCTCATCACCGCAGCACTCGCCAACAAGCCCTCGGGTGGCGGGAAAACCCCAACCACGGGACAGGCCGCAAAAGCAGTCAACGCGGCGAAAGGCGAGATCGGCGCCCCGTATTCGTGGGGCGGAGGCAACGCGAGCGGCAAGAGTACGGGAAGCTGCTGCTCACCTCGAGGCCGCTCCGGTGCAAACATCGAGGGCTTCGACTGCTCCGGGCTCACGCTCTACGCCTACGCGAAGGCCGGAATTTCCCTGCCCCGCACGGCAGCGCAGCAATATGCCACGTCAAAGCCCGTCAAGCCGGGAGACGTTCGCGCCGGAGATCTCGTTTTCTACGGAACCAGTGCCACGAACATTCACCACGTCGGTATTTACGTCGGCGGCGGCTGGATGATCGACGCCCCCCGGCCCGGCACCAAAGTCCGCTATTCCCCTCTGGACTCCATGACCGACCTGTTCGGCGTCGCACGCCCCATGCACACCAACAATGAGGAGATCTGACATGCCCAAGTTCATCACCCTCGCAGAGGGCAAAGACCTGAGTGTCGGCTTCAAGGACTTCTTCGACAC
Organism: Streptomyces sp. TRD_SC_5; assembly: GCF_056836825.1. NCBI lineage: Bacteria > Bacillati > Actinomycetota > Actinomycetes > Kitasatosporales > Streptomycetaceae > Streptomyces > Streptomyces sp. TRD_SC_5. The sequence continues at coordinate 313,576 of NZ_JBWZZS010000002.1, forward strand.
GATCGGGCTGACCGGTGGCGGTCTGGTCACCAAGGGCATCGCCGCGGTGATCGCGGTGATCGCGGTGCGAATGCTGCTCCAGCTGTCGAACGACCCGAAGGGTGCGCTGCGCAAGGGCAGCCTGGCGGTGGGCACCCTGTTCGTCGCCGTCATCCTCGCGCTGTACGGCGGGACCCTGTTCTCGACCGTGACCTCGGCCAAGGGCTGAGCCGGATGCCGGACAAGGATAAGGACCCGTGTGACCTCCTGGAGGGCACGCCGGCCTACGACTACTGCGCCGGGGACGGGTCCTCGAGGGAGCCTCCCGGCGGTGATGGGGACGGCGGCGTTGGGCTCACCGACGGTGCCTCCGACCACGTCAAAGACCTCGCCGAATACCTGATCGAGAAGATCAACGGGCTCGTCGCACCGAACGACGCGTGGGCACCGGAGAAAGCCGACAGCGGGCTATACCAGCCGTTCTTGTGGCTCGGTGAGCATCTCGCTGTGGCGATCTTCGTGTGCGTGATCGTCGTGTGCGCCCTGACCGCATGGCAGGGCACACCCCGGCTGAAACAGATGGGTGCCTCAACCGGGTGGACTCTGGTGGCTGTCGCCGGCATGGCCTCCGTTCCGGGGGCCGTGACGATGCTGAACACGGCTGTGAGCGCCGGATTCACGGCCGCGTTCGACAGCGACGAAGGCACTCTCTTCGGTGCGATTAAGAAAGATCTGGAGCATGGAGCGGATGCTGGTAACCCACTGGGCACTCTGGTGATCATCGCTGCGCTGGTGGTCGCCCTGGCGTTCGCCTCGCTGGTGTTCATGACGCGTCAGCTCGGGATCTTGGTGTTCGTGTGCATGGCTCCTCTGGTGCTGGCATCCCTGGCACGCGGGGGCGACATGACGGCCGTGAAGCGGTGGGCGCAGCGGCTGCTGGGGTTGATGTTCGCTCCGTTCGCGCTGCTGCTGGTCGGCCCGTTCGTGAAGCCATTCGGCGGCGCGCTGGTCATGGACGCTGTTCTGCTGATCTTCGCGGACGCACTGATGCTGCGGATGATCTTCCATGGGGTTCCGTACTTCGGGCCCAAGATCGCCGGTGCTGCGCGGGGGCTGGTGGAGCGCAACACCACCAACCCGCTGGCGCGGGCGGTCGTGCGAGCGGGTTCGCCGGACGTCTACGAGCAGGAGACCACCCCGCGCGGGCCCCGCACCGTGGACACCCCTGGTCGCGCTGCGTCCCAGGACCGCGGTGTGCTGTTCGCCGCCTACGGCATCAAGCAGCAGCAGCGGCCGGGACGGCTGACCACCGCGTCCATGTCCGAGAAGATCGGCCGGGATACGGCCCGTACCGCCCAGCTCACCCAGGCCCGCCGGCAGGCGCGGGCCTCCGGCCAGCCCCAGGCACCCGGCACACAGCCCCAGGCTGCCAACCGCCGTGCCCAGGGGCCGAATCCGAGCCCGGCGCCGAACCGCCCGGCCCCCGGCCCGGCCCCGGCACCGAACCCGCGGCCGACGCCCAACCGGCCGCCCAGCGGGCCGACCACCCCGTAAGAAGCCGACTGTTCCTGGCCCCGGTCCTCGCTGTCGCGCTGTGCGGCGGTAGCGAGGACCGGGGCCAGGCGGTTGGTCCGCCCGGCCGGGATCCCGGCCGACCCGTACTTGAAGGAGGCTTTGTCGTGTACTCCCTGACGCCCGGATATCGCGTCCCCGCTCTGCAGCGTGGACTCAGCCCTGCCGAGACCCTGCTGACCAAAGCGAATGCCGGGCTCGGGGGCGCCGTGCTGATGTCGGCGATCTTGACCCCGCCGCCCATCTGGACGTTCGGCGCAGTTGGTGCGGCTGCCGCACTGCTCAACCTGGCGCCCGGCCCCCGCTCGATCGCACGGTGGGCCACTGTCGGCTACCGGCATCTACGGGAGCGCACGGTGCCCCGCACCATGACCAGTGCACCCGGTACGACCAGGACGTGGCTGCTCTACCCCGACCACGGCACCATGCACGACCCGCGCCGCCGGGCCGGTTTTCACGAGGCGTTCGCTCGCGCGCTGACGTTCGCAGGCGGCCAGGCGCGAGGCTCGGGTATTCAGGTTCAGGTCACCCACCATGCGACGAGGGGCGAGTACACCGCCCACACACAGACGGTTTCCGTGCATATCCCCCGGGGCCTGGTCGGCTCCCCCGACCGGGTCCTCGACACCATCGAGGGGGAGTTCGAGGCCCTGGGCGTCCTGATGCCGGTGGAAGCGGAGCCGGTGCCACTGGTGACCGAGCGCGGGCCGGGCTGGGTCGCGCTCGAGGACGGCCGGTACGCGGCCACCGCACGGATCACGCGCTGGCCCGATGAGACGGAAGGGGACCTCATGCGGCTGCTGATCCTGGGCGATCCGAGGAGCAAGGCACCCAAAGAGTTCCCGCCGGAAAGGTCTCTGGCCGTCCTGTACCGGCCGCTGACGGCAGGCCAGTCCCGCCGGTCAGTCAAATGGTCGGACGCCGCTTCCGCGGCGTACACCACGGACAAGGTCAAGCAGGAAGCGCAGGCGCACGCCAGCAGCACCCGGCGTGACGCACTCGTCCAGGGCGACAACTTGGTGGACGTGGACGCCTACCTCACGGTGTGGGGCGACAGCCCTCAGGCTGTCACCGAGTCCCGATGGACGACGTCCGTCGCGTCCGACCGGCACCGGATCAACCTCGACTGGCTCACCGGCCAGCAGCACCGCGCGCACGTGATGACCAGCCCGCATGGAGCTTCCACCAGGAAAGGGGCGGTGCTCTGATGATCCGTCTGCCCTCCACCCACGCCGCGATCACCGCACCCCTGGTCGCGTCCTCCACCAGTTTCCCCGGGATCCTGATCGGGCGCTCCTGCCTGGACGGACGGCCGTTTCACCTCTCGCCCGTCCTGACCGATACGGCGATCCTGCCGTCCACGAACAGCCTTGGGATGGGAGGTCTCGGCTCGGGCAAATCGACGACCGGCAAGACACGCGCGCACCGGGAAATCCGCGACCACGACGATCAGTACGTCGTCATCGACTCCTTCGGGGAGGATGACGCGGCCGGCGAGTGGTCGCCGCTGACCCGCAACGTGGGCGGCCTGGTCATCGATGCCAGCCAGTTCACACTCAACCCGTGCTCGACGCTGTTCCCGCCTCAGGTGCGCGAGCAGCTGATCCGCTCGCTGATCCTCGCCGTCGAACCCGCAGCGCTCACCCCCCAGTCCACCCACGCATTGCAGCACGCCCTCAACCACCCCAAGGCCACCAGCCTGCCGGGGCTGGTCGGTGCCTTGGTACGTCCCGAGGACGGCCGGTGGCCCGCGGGGAAGATCGAAGGATGGGGCGAGGGTGCGGCACTGGCTCTGTCCCGCTACACCGAAGGATCGCTGCGCGGCCTGTTCGACGGCCAGGACACCAACCTGCCTCCCACCGACCTGCCGATGCTCTCCTTCGACTTCTCCCGCCTCGACCGCAACAGCCCCGCCATCCCCTCCCTCATGGCCGCGGTGTCGTGCTGGGCGGAGCATGTGTGGCTGCGCCAGTCCACCGCCCTCCACAAACACCTCGTCCTGGAAGAGGCGTGGCAGATCCTGCAGTCCCCCGCCACGGCCGGTCTCATTCAGCGACTGCTGAAAAACTCCCGGAAGCTGGGGCTGTCGCTCGATGCGCTGATGCACACGCTGTCCGACCTGGGCACCGGTGCGGCGCAAGACCTGGCCCGGTTGTGCGAGGTCTTCCACATCGGGCGCCTCGGTCCGGAAGAAGCCGCCATTGTCGGTGGGCTGCTGGGACTGCCGCAATGGGCCATCGACGAGATTCCCAACCTGGGCCAGGGAGAGGCCGTCTGGAAGGTCGGCCCGCACTTTGTGGACATCATCGCGACCAAGCTCAACGGCGAGGAAGCCAGGCTCACCGATACCTCATCGAGGCGACGCAAGGCACAGGAAGCCGCAGGCGCCGTCGCCGTCGAAGCAACCACGGAGACAGCTGCGACGGAGCCTGACGAGAGCAGCGACTACGACGACGATCACAGCGAAAATCTACCGGCCCCCGTCGAACAGGACCTCAGCGACGGTGCTGGGGTCTGGGACTGGGAGATGCCTCCGAACGTCGTCGACACCCGGCACCAAGACGCCCTGCAAGCCGCGAGAGAAGGCCGGTGTTCCGAGGCCGCCGACCTTGCTTCCCTTGGTGAGCGCGAGGACATCACCGCCCATGGGATCAACTCCGACCAGGCGGCGTCGTGGTTGTCGACCCGGGCCCGGGTCGCGGAACTCTGCGGAAGCCCTGACCAGGCAGTCCGGTTGCGCGCTACCGTCACGCGTATGGGCAAAGACGTCGAATGGTGGAGCGAAACGGCCGACGCCGACACGACACCGACATGGCACCAAGGGCCCAAGCCGTCCACCGACGTACCGGAAACAGTGCCCAACGACGCGCCGGCCCCATCGACGCGTCGACGCACCTGGCTCTGCATCTCCGCCGTCACGACCCTGGCCCTCGCCACCGCAGTTGTATGGCAGAACGCCGAAACGGACCAACGCAGCGAGGAACGCACGACGAAGGCCGCAGCGTACAAAGGCAGGTCAGGAGCAGCACTCGACATCGACAGTGTCAACGCCGATGTCGTCGCTCACTGGACCAAGGACAAGCGCGTCATCGTGGAACTGCGCGCACCCTTCGAACCGAATGCGAAGTATCTCCGGCTCGACGCTGACGGTAAGAAAGCCGTCAGCCAGCCGGAATCCGGACGGTACGCCCATGCTCCTGAAATCGTGCTGCCAGTGAGTGATCCTCTCGCTGACGTGACCGTCCGGATAGCGGTCGGCGGAAAGACCTGGAAGGAAGGCTCCCGAGCAACATCCAAAACGGTCCGCCTGTCCCCCACCGGAATCGCCTACGACGCAGAGACCGGGAAGAAACTGCCCTCCTACCTCTGAGTCTCCACAGCGTGTTGCGCTACCCGTCCCGTACAGAAGAGGGCCCGCAGAGCGGGCCCTCTTCTGCGTCCGGTTGTCCTGCCCCGCCTCCGGCCTCGCCCTATGTGGCGTCCGGCGGCGGACCAGGCCCACCGGCCCGCGCTACCGATACGCCCTTCCCATTCCCTTGCCTTCAAGGAGCAGCCACCGTGGAACCGAACACCCTCACCGACACGGGCACGGAGCGGAACCTGGACAGCGCTTGCGCCTCGGTCGCCAAGAGATAGCCAGGACCGACAGCAAGGCGTCGCTCTTACTCGCCTTCAGCGGCGCGGCCTTGGCCGGCCTCGCCAGCGCCGCCGATGCGCAGCTGCCGCTCGTCACGAAAGGCTTCGGTGCCCTGGCCGGTTTGGCCCTGGGCGTGGCGGCCGTGCTGCTGCTCCTGGTGGTCCGGCCCCGTCTGGGCGGATCGGATCGTGCGTCGTTCCCGTACTGGGCGCAGCTGGACCAGGACGAGATCCGCGCCTCGATGACCGGTGACAGCCGTGCCGCCCGGGTCCAGGTGCTGTCGGGCATCGCGCTGCGCAAGTACACCAGGCTGCGGCACGCGGTCGACACGATCCTCGCCGCGCTCGCTCTGCTCACCGCCGCGGCCGCCGGCGCCCTGTAAAGCCGCCAGTCCCACCACATCCACAACCGGCCGCACACTCCGATCCCATGGAGTGGGCGGCCGGACTCGTATCCAAGTCATGGAGTTCTGTTGGCGAAGTCGCCTGCCGTGATCGGCATCCTCACCGCGCCCACGCCCGCCAGCTGGTGGCGGCGCAACCGGCACATCGTGTTCCTCTGCGTCGGGCTGTTCCTCGGCTACCAGCTGTGCGGCACCAGCGAAGCCGCCCACGCCCCCGGACGGACCGACCCGGCGCCGTCCCGCACCGCCACCGAGACGGTGCGGCCGCTGCTGCCACCCGACCCGAAGGAGACGCCCCGATGACCGACGTCGCTGCCAGCCCCACTTCTGCCGGGTTATCGCCGGCCCCCGTCATCGCCCTGCACCAGCAGATGCGCTCCCTGGACTTGCCGCAGCCGTACGCGCGTGGCGACAAGGCCGCCCGCCACGCCGCCGTCCAGGCCGACGCCGTCCTTGCCTGGTTGTTCCCCCACACCCTCTACGCCGTCGTCAGCGGTCGTGGCCCTCGGCTCCACCGACGGAAGCCGCGGATGGTGGCTGCACTACAGCCTCACCCAGGTCGGCCACGACGAGGATGGCGACATGGTCCACACGATCACCCTGATCGCACCGTGCGCCTGCGGCACCTACATCGATGTCGAACTGCCCGACCAGGACGCACTTGTCGTCATCCTCGACGAACTCGACACCGCTCCAGGTCACCCGGTGCCGTGCGACTGGCGACTGCGGATCCGCCGTACCTCGATTGAGGATCGACGCCACACCAGCGTCCTGGACGAACCGCCCTTCTGAAGCGCAGCGCTTGGCTGACACCAGCACAGGCGCGACACGCGAATGGGGCGTGCCCGCGAGCCTCCCCAGGCTACGAGCACGCCCCGCTCCTCTGCCCCTGCAAGGGAGGCACCTCCATGATCCCACCGCGCCCCCCGCCGCCGGACAGGCCGACCCCGCCCCACGCTGCCCGGGCCCCGCTACCCGCTCCCGCCCCGCCGACTGCCCGGCCCCTGGGGCAAGTGATGGGCGGCCAGGACGAGGACCTGGTCGACGCCGACCCGCACGCCCCAACCGAACTCGGCGTCACCGACGACGGCCACGGCATCTGCGGACCCTGCGCAGCCACAGAAAGGGAGCAGGCAGACCAACTGCACCAGTGTCTGACCGACGACACCATGCCCATCGACGTGCGCACGGCCGGCGAGCTCACGCTCCTGTTCGGGCTCCAGCCCACCAAGCTGCTCGAACTCACAGTGCACGACCTCGTCGACGACGAAACAGCCGCAACCCTCGACCTCGACGGCCAGCGGATTCCACTGCCTCCCAAGGTCGCCCGGCTGGTCCGCGCACTACGCGACCTATGCCAAGAACGCTGGCAGCTCAACCAGACGGCCAGCACCACCCCATGGTTGTTCCCTGGACAGGAGCCCGCGCGCCCTCTCGGCGCCACCTACCTCAGCCTGAAACTCCGGCAGCACGGAATCACACCCCGTGTCGGCCGCAACAGCGCCCGCCTCGCCCTGGCCGCCGACCTGCCGGCATCGGTCCTCGCCGATTTCACCGCGACCAGCATCAGCAACGCCACCCGATGGTCCGGATACGCCAGACGCGACTGGTTCGACTACATCGCCACCCGCAAGCAGAACTGAAGTGGTGGTCTCGCTGGCCCATAGCTCGCCGCCTTTGGGAAAGGTCAGACCGGCGAGCAGGAGTGAGGCCGTCATGTCGCGTCACCGCATCGTCGGCGAAGGCGCAAAGCCTACGAATGAGAGCTGCATGTGGGACGCATCCTGGAGCCACTGTTGCCACAAGCCGCCGGGGCCGAGGAATCGGACAGCCTGGTCGCCTTTGAGATTCGGGTCGACGAACAGGAGAGCGCTTCGCGTAGAAGTCGCGCATCATGCGCGTCCTTCTCGACCCTGAAATCTTTGAATTCCGATGGCGTGCTCAATTTCATGTCGTATATGACTCCCGCATCCAAAACCATCGCCGAAATCCCCATGAGACTGGCGCTGGGTCGAGGTGTAAATAGTTCGTTAGGCCAGCACTTCGACGACCATGATCCCTCGATGTGCATTTTGTGTTGGGTGACATCAGCAACTAGCGGCAGGATCGTAATCCTTTCCCATTTTCGAAGAAGGACAGGCCAGTCCCCTGGCTCATCGGTGTGAAACGTCCTCATGCCCAATTTCACGAGTTCGTGTGTCACGAGGGGGATGTGCTCCATCTTAACGACATAATCCAAGTCGGAATGAGGGCGTGTCCAAGTGCCGGCATGGAAATCGACCGCCCAACCGCCAGCGAGCCACGCAACCGTGTTCACCCTCGCACAGGCTCTTTCGACTTCGTCTATTATGTCGAGTTGTGTGCGCGCGCGTTCGCCAAGGGCGCCCCAATCAGCGATGTTCATCGATGCAGTCCATGTAGAGATGTGCAACAGCGTGCACACTCGCCATAAAAGGGCTCTTCAAACTCCGTCTCTATGAGGTGCCTTGTCTCTTCGTAGGCTGCCACCAATTGTTCCTTCGTTCGCCCGTTCCATTCGCCTTCGCGTTGCGCTTGCGTTCGACTGAAGGGTGAGTGATGCAGGAATCGACCGAAGATTTGGTCACAATCTGCGGCGTATTTCTCGGTCTGTAGTACGTGCTCGTGCCAGTACTGGTCGATGTCGCGTGAGGGGACTTGACCCTCACCGTAGGCCCCAATGGTGTAGAGGAATTTTCTGTAGTCGTTTTCCATTCGTTCCGCTTCGACAGATGTGAAACCACCTTCAGTGACGAACTCTCGAATAGGCGCCAGATCTAGCGACTCGATACGCGCCCAGAGATCGGGCTGGCTAATGCTCATGATTGAACTCCATGTGGTGGCCTCGAAGCCTTGGCGCTCCGCCCATGCGGTCTCTTGGGGCGGCACGCAGAACGGGAAAATACGCGTTTGCATCCGTGACCTTCGCGACGCCGATCGAGGTCGCGATTAACGTCCCATGGAAGCCTCTCTTGGGACCTCCCCTCCTTCAGAAGATCACCCCTGTGGAGGCCAGGCAACTGGAAGGGCGTTCGGGCAGGAACGATCGACGACGAATCGGAGTTTCGGCGTCGTCCCCCGCGCCACCCTGGCCGTGGTCGCTGCAGCCCGACGGTGTGCGCGGCCGCGACCAGGGCCGCTCGGCGTCCGCCATGGTGGCCCCGAACTGCGCCGTTCCCCATGCCGGCGACTCATGTGTCGTAGGGATACGACCGTCACGGAACAAGTGCTCTCCGCCAATACCGACCTCGATTGACAGCTGCTTGGAGTGTCACGACGGCACCCCGGCCGACCCGTCCAGCTACATCGCTCCCCCGCCGGCACGACACCAGCTGGCCGCCTGAACCCGCACAGCGCAATGCCCGGAACAGCCGTCTTCCGTTGCCCACGTACGCCGGCTGTTCCGGGCTTCCCATCCCGTAGCAAGTACGAGAGGAAGCCCCCAGTATGACCAGCCCCGCCTTACCGAGGAAGAACTTCCACATCACCGCGGCCGCCGTGCCGCTGGCCGGATGGACCGCCCACACCGTCGTCCTCCACCGGCGTCTGGCCGCAGCCCAGCGCGACTTGCTGACCGGCACCCTGCGCCGCGAGCCCTTCCTTACGCGGGCGCAGCGCATCCTCGAGCGACACCTGCACGACACGGTTCTGATCCTCGCGGACGCCGATCACTTCAAAGCCCTCAACGACACCTTCGGGCACGCCGCCGGCGACACCGCCCTCGCCGCGATCGGCACCCGGCTCACCGAATGGGTGGGCAAGCGTGGCACGGTCGGCAGGCTCGGAGGCGACGAGTTCGCCGCCGTCACTCGAATCCGGCCCCGGCACCAGGCCCTGCGCCTGGAGCACCTCGCCCGCCTGCTTGCCCAGCCGGTCACCTACGACGGCGAGCAGCTGCCCCTCGCGGTGTCGGCAGGATTTGCGACCCCGGACACGGTCGGCTCGCACGACTTGGCCGTGCTGATGCGCGCGGCCGATGCGGCGATGTACGAGGGCAAGCGGAAGGGCGTCGTCGTCCAGGCGCGCCCTCACCACGCACAGGCGCGCAGTGTCAACGGCCGCCGCGAAGGCCGGCCCGGGACCCACGCCCGTCCGACCAGCGCCGCAGCATGACCCCGGCCCGGCAACCGCACCCACCCGTCACGGGCTCGGGGCAGCGGTTGCTCGTCTGGCGCGACAGCTGCCACTTCAACCGGTGGGAAGACGCGTCGTGTGTTCTGTGCGACCGGCCCACCCCGCTGCGCTCCCACAAGGGGGAGGCGGTGCGCAAGGTCTGCGCCGAAGACTGGAAGCCGCCCATCCGACCGAGGTGCGGTTCGTCTCCGACGCTGAGCCCAAGCCCCGCAAGAAGCGCGATCACGCCTGAACACAGCAATGCCCCGGGGCGGGCTGTTCCGTCACCAGCAAGTCGCCAGCCAGCCATCCCCGGGGCACCCACAGCCTGCCCGAGTAAGGACACCCCATGCAATCGCCCCTCGATCTGCCCCTCGGCCCCGAGTACGCCGGCCAGGTCCGCCGACGACCCCACCCCCGAAGTCATCATCGGCGACACCCTCGACGCCAAGGCACCCTGACCGACTCCGTTGCGCTCCGCCCGCACGGCGGGGCGGCGTACCGTGGCCACAAGAGCTAAGGAGGCACTCGTGGACGCCACTCTCAAGACGGTCATCGGCGGCACCCTGGTGGAGCTGCCCGGCACTATCGCCACCATCCGCGCCACCATGCCCCCCGGCCAGGCTGAGGCGTTCGACCGCGAGATCGAGCACGTCCCCGCCGCCGACCTCCCCGCCGCCCTCGTGCGCTGGGCCTTGGCCGGCACCACTGCCGACAAAGAAGACGACGCCCTCTTCGAGCGCCTCGCCCGCGGCGAGGACATCGGCGCGGTTCCCGCCGACACCGACCGGCCGGAGGTGGCGTGAGCCGCTACCGCATCCAATACGCACCACCCGCAGACCAAGCCCGCAACGCCATGGAACCGGCGCTGCGGGCTCGTTTCGACACCGCCATGCAACGCCTCGCGACGGACCCGTACGCACAGGGATCCGCCCCCGTAAAGGACGACGCGGACCGGCGTGAAGCGGTCGTGGCGGGGGTCGTTATCCGCTACTACGTCAGCCCGCCGATCCTGACCGTCACTGTCGTCCGCGTCGTCTACATCTAATACGCGGCCCAGAAGAGCCCCGTCCTCCCCTGGCAGGGGAGGACGGGGCTCTTTTTTGCTCAATGAGCTTCTTACCGACCTGTGCGCCTGTGGAGGGCGCCGTCGCGCGAGCTACTCCTCTTCCAACCTCTTCTTGAAATCATGGTCCTCGATCCGCTGTTTCACTTCGCCCGCGTACGCAGCAGCCCGGCGATGCTCATGCGCGCTGCTGCGGTCCTGGCCGAGGCGCTGTTTGAGGTCGGTCACCAGGTGGGGAACGAACTCATCTGGGCCGAATGTGCTCCCCGCGATCTCGGCATACTCCAAGAGATGGAGTACGGCATGCAGCTCTGATGACCGAATAGGTAGATCGAAAATCTGATCGTCGGTAGACGACGGAGAGGGCTGGCTGCCCGTCCGTGTTGACTGCGGTCAACACGAAGTCGTTCTTGGCTGCAGAGCAGGCCCGTCCTGGTCTTGTCTGGGCTCTTTTCTCGTGCGGCTGAGACGCCGGGTTACGGAAGGGGGGTGAACCTTGGCGCTGAGTGAACGACGCGTCGCTACACCGGGTCGTATGGGAAAGAGGCGCTCCCCCACACGGCGAGTCGGTCCGTCAAAGCAGCGGTGCGGGAGTCCACATCGTCACCCAAGCGGGCTGACCGAATAGCTGCGGTGAGGGAATCCGTGAGATCGGCGTCACCGACGTCACGGGCGAGACTCCGCAGCGCGCGGAGCCGCGGGATGCTCCGGGTCTCGTCTTTCAGGTAGGCGGCTGCCACCTGACGGGCGGCCCAGCAGCGGACGACATCCTCCCCGATGCACGGTTCTCCGTTATGAGTCCATATCCGCTGAAGGCGTGCCATTGCGATCCCGTATGTGTCTCCGTCAGGATCTTGGGCGTTAACGAAGGGCTTCAGCAGGGCGGTCGGCCCACTCAGGACGTGTCGGCCGTCAGGGCGAGTGGCATCCAGGGTGAGCGTGGAGATTCCGTCTGGGACGAGCGCAGCGATTCCAGCGATCAGAACGGTCAGCTGAGCAGAGGAGGGTGCGGAGAGATGAACGGTCCACGAGTCCGGTTGCTCGTCCAAGGTGACCGCGGAGCATCCCATCGCCGTGAGTGCGGCACTGAGCAGGCTGCCCGGTGTGATCCCCATGGCACGGTAGCCATCGGCGCGGGTCACTGACACTCCAAGTTGGCTGAGTGCATGCATCAAGCCGACCAGGCAGCCCGTGGCGCTTTCACACCCCGTGAGGACTTCATCGATGAGTTCCTCCCACCCGAGGAACATGGCGCCACTCTTAATGTCTGTCGTAACTCCGTCTTCTTGGTACCGCACCAGTCCGTGAGAGTGAGCGTTGCGCAGGTCTAGGTTGAATCCGGTGAGCAGCGGCTCCAGGTCTTCGTGGCCGCGGGCGCTGCGCAGTAGCCCGGTAGCGTCGTCCTGGCGCAGCTTTTCGTAGGGCCGAGTCTTGCGTCCCGTGCCGGCGAACAGTGCGATGGCAACCAGTTGGCCTGGTCCTTCGACCAAGCTCGACGCAATGGTGACGATTGAACGGGCTGCCTGGCGGGATATGCCGCTACCGATAGCGTGTGCTGCTTGAGCTGAAGCATCGAAGGTGTCGAGCAATGCGGCTTCGAGGTCAGCCACGAAGTGTGGGCTTGATGCCATGGCGGATAGCAACTGAGGGTTCTGAGCGAAGAGCCGGTAGCTGTCAACGACGACCTGGCGGAAACGGCTTCTGTCTCCATACGTGCAGACTGCTGCATCCTGCAGAGCGAAGTGGAGGCCGACGCCATGCCCAGGGCCAGATGCTGCACCCGTCGCGTCAATCAATTCGACCTCCGCTCGCGCGCTTAGGTCGACCAAGTCAGCAGCCCCAAAGCGACTCATAGACTCCTGTAGCAAAACCACCACTTGGTCTTCCAAGCGTTCTGAGCCGATCAGAGCAGTTAACAGGTCCATCGCCACGCCGTACTGCTTCAGACAGACCTCAGCTGCATCCAAATGCTGTAGAGCCGTCGTGGCGTGGCGCTGAGCCTCCAGAGGTACGGAAGCACTCAGTGCTCTCAAGTAGGCGCGAGCCATCTCGACGAGACACCCCGCGAGCTCACGGGCTGTGTCCACTACTGCAATGCACGGCCGGCGCCGAGGTGCTGACGCCGTCAGCGCTACGTCAGCGACCAGTTCCTGGACAGCCGCTCGCAGGAGGGCTTCAGCCCCAGGCACCGCCTCGCTGACGGCGCGTACTGCTGAAAGAAATGCGGAGAGCCACGCCTCGAACCGTGACAGAAGTTGCGCCATCTCCAGGTGGCCGAAGGACCCGACGTATTGCGTCACTTCGGCGCTGTCCAGCAACGTAGCCACTGCATCGGCCGCAGAGCGACGGTTCATGGCACGCTGATCGACCTCCCACGAGGCCGGGCGCGACCCGCAGTCGGCGCAAACCTGACCGCGAAGACGGTCCACACCGCATTCCAGACAAGCGATGAGCTCGAATGACAGCCGGAAGCGGTGGCGCGAATCGGTCATGTACGGCTCCTCGGTTTCGGCCGCAAGCCGGCGCGGTGACGTGGCGGGGCGCCCATCATCGCGCCCATCACTGACATTCGGCAGCGAGATTCTCCCTGCTAGAGCTCCCGTGGTCCCGTCTTGTTGACCGCGGTCAACAAGACGGCTCTGGCGCCATCTCTGGCTGCTTGGTGATGTGGGCTGAACGGCGATAACCACAAAAGATGTGGCCGGGGTGGGGTGCGTTGACTGCGGTCAACACACCCCACCCCGGCCAAGGGGACAGAAGACGGGGGCCTACAGGTGGGCGTGAAGCTCGGACACGAGTTCTTCCAGAGCCGTGCTGCTCAAGGCTGAAGCGATGGCCTTGGCCTGTTCGGCGGGGCTGGCGCCGAGTTCCTCGAGCAGAGTCTTGGCGGAGTTGACTGCTTCCGTGTCTCGGTTCTTGGTCGGCTGAACCTGAGGCGGGACGTAGCTAACGTCCGGGGTCGGTCCGACGCTGGGGACTCTGCTCGGGCCGGTGGTGATGGCCACAGTGCCCTCTTCGCTCGGCTGGCCTTCCGGACGAGGCGCCGCGGAAGGCGTGTTGACCGCGGTCAACACCGGGGGGTCGGCTGAGGGCGCAGGCGGTGCCGCGTCCGTGTTGACCGCGGTCAACACGGATCCCTTCTTCGCAGCCTGCAGCAGGGCCCGTTCTTCCAGCCTGGACTGCGCTTCCTGCTCTCGTGCTGCTGCGAGGTGCTTCAGTAGCTGGGCTGAGTCGAGCTCCGGGTGCGCTTTCAAATAGCGGGCCAGCAGTCGGCCGTCCCGCTCCGGCAGCACACCAGAACTCAGCTGCTCCTGGATGTCCTCAGGCAGGGTGAGGAGCGCGAGCTGATTGGTCACCCACGCTTTCGACATGCCCAGTCGCTCAGCGGCACGGGTCCGGGCACCTGCCTCGTTGTCCTCGGAGCAGACAGCAACGAGGGCCTGAACACCACGGGCACGCTCAACGACGTCGAAGTCCTCACGGTCGAGGTTCTCCTTGAGCAGGAAGTTGATGAACTCTTCCCGGGAGGCCGCGAGGTCGTTGCGGACCACGAAGTCGAGAGCGTCCAGTCCCACGTGCTGGGCGCTGCGGTATCGGCGCTCTCCGTTGACGAGGACGAAGGCTGTGTCACCAATCTGCGTGGCGTGCTCAGGCCACAGCCCCACGTACGTCTCGCGGGAGATAGCGACGCACGCGGCAAGCTGCGCGGTACGCAGCTCCTCACCGAAGCGCGTCATCTCCTCATCAGTCCCGAAGTTTCGACGGGGATTAAGAGGAGTAGGGGCCACCTCGTTCAGGCGCAGGCGCACGAGCTCGTACGCCGGCACATCGCCTTGAGTGATGGCTTTGGCGCGACCCCGGGCGCTGCGGCCGCGCGGCACGTTACCGAAGGAGGAACCTGTGCCCAGCCGATCCGCGGCCTTCATCCGTTCACCGCCAGGGCGATCGTGCGCATGACCTCGGACTGCTCGCAGTCAGGAGCGGAAGTCAACAGCGGCTGCTTGAGACGGGCGGCTTCACGCTGCTCCTTGCGCTCTGGGATAACACCGAGGACCGGCGGCTCTCCGATGGCCTTCCAACTGTCGAGAGAAGAGGTGGCGATATAGCCCTTGCGGCTGTCGTACATGTTCACGATGAACCCGAGCTTGGAAATGTCGATGTCCAGGTCGGCGGTCAGGTCCTCGATCTGGTCGAAGAGCATGTCGTAGGCGTCTGCGGAGGAGTCCTCGGCCAGGACAGGGATCAGCACACCGGAGGAGTTGGGCTGTTCGCCGTCACGCGTGCGGCCGTAGTACAGCGCGGTGTCCATGGAGTAACCGAGGCTGGGTGGGCAGTCGATGACGATGTAGTCAAACTCTTTCTCCAGCGGCTCGAGCGCCTTCTCCAGGGCCGTCTCCTTGATCCGCACGTGCCGGGTGGTTGCCAGCTTGGCGTCCAGTAGAAAGGCGTCCTTGCAGCCGGGCAGCAAGAAGAGTCGGCCGCCGAAGCTTCCCTCCTCTATCGGGACGAGGAGGTCGCGCAATTTGCCCTTGCCCTCACCCAGCATGTGCTTGGCCAAGCTCGGGTCGTCGATGTCGAGCATCGGGTAACCGAGCTGCTTCGTCAGGTGGCACTGGGGGTCGAAGTCGATCAGAAGGACGCGCTGGCCAGCTTCCGCGAGTGCTTCAGCTACGCCGGCGGACGTTGCCGTTTTGCCGACGCCGCCCTTCTGATTCCCGAAAATCAGGCGCCGGGCGCCAGTCGTGCGGGAAATGCGGCGGGGGGAAGGGTGCGAGTCGAGCCACAAGCGGATCGACTGGGCGATGCCCTGGTTGAAGGCAATGCCGCGCGACTTGCAGTCCTCCTTGAACTCCCCGTACAGCCCAGTGGGAAGGTACGTGGCGAACGAAGCGCCGCCTGAGGTATCCACCTGCGCACGGGGCGACTCTTCGGTTCGCCAGGCGCGGACCCCTTCGGTGACGGCATCCTTAATGTCCACGCCCAACTCAGCTGCGCGGACCTTCAGTTCCTGCCGGAGCGCAGCAGGCAACTTTGCAACTACCTTTTCCCGGTCATCCGGGCTGTAGGGGGCGGTCATGGGAGGTACCTTACTCACCTTGTGTGTGATGGTAAGGCAACACCCCAGGGTCCCGGGGAAACGACCCGGCTGTCCGGTCTCGGTGAAGGCGGGCCAGTCTCGTTCAACCCGAACTATCTGCCCTCTGTGACTCGGGTTGACTGAGACACCGCAGGTCGTGAGGGCTTGGCGGGCCTCCGGGCGCACCCTGCCGGAGGATCACGCGACGACGGCCGGCGCGAACGTCGGCGCCCCAGCCAGGTCTAGGATTGCGGCACTTCACATGCGAGGGGGAGCACGTGCCGGATCCTGCAATGACCGGCGGTCAGGCATCCGCGTCTGGCCCGCTGCTCGGCGACCTGTTCCAGGTGATCGTCCCGCGCCCAATCAAACTCGCGGAAATCATCACGAGCCGGAGGGCGGAAGGTCACGTCCGCCTGCTGTGGCCCTGGGACCTGTTCATCGTCGATCCCGACCTCAGCGGCGATTCCGACTTCGACGATGGCCAGTGGCTGACCGATGCCCCACCTGCGAACCTCGTCCAGGCGGGCGACGTTCTCATGCCGCAGTTCTTCGGGCACCGCGGACCCAGACTGAGGTTCGTCGGACAGATCCGCATTCCCTCCGCAGTGACCCATGCCCTCCTGATCCTGCGCCCGGTCGTCACCATCGATCCCAGCCATCTCCGACTGATCACGGCGTTCCTGCGCTCCAGCCCTCAACTCCGCTCGCTGTGCACGACGCTTAAGGGCCACTTCAGGATCACGGCCAGCGCTCTGCGTAGCCTCCGGGTCCCCGGTTGGGACGACGCGCTGTCGGCGGCGCTCGGCGAACTGGACTCCGCCGGCAGTCAGATGGCCCGTTGGCACCAGGAGGCCGAAAGCCTCGCCGACAACGTCTTCGGGGACAGCGAGGACCAAGTGCAGGCGCGCCGCTCGATCATCCGCGCCGGCCAGCTGATCCGCCTTCGGGCCGATGCCGCCGCCCAGCTCGATGACCCTGGCTACATCGCCCGCACGCGCTTCCCCTACCCGCTGGCGCAGCGCTGGCGGGAGGTCGAGGCCCGAATGAGCACCGACGACCGGGACCGCGCCTACAAAGCCGTCCTCGACGCCGCCGAGGCCCTGCTCGGCTTCTGCGCGCTGCTCGTGGCCAGCCTCGCGCAGGAGGCTGGCATCAGCTCCAAAGCGCTCAGGAGCCTGAAGAACAAGATCTCCGCTCAGCCGGGCGGCCCGGCATTCGGCGACTGGACGCGGATACTCCAGCAAGCCGCGTCCGCGACCGGCACCGCCGGCCTGCACGCCGACCACCCCTTCCACGAACTCGCCGCCCTTCTGGTCGAGGGCTCCGACGCCGACCAGGCCGCCGCCCGCCTCGCGGGCCGGCGCAACAACCACGCCCATGGCCGCGCCAACGAGCCGCTGCCTTCCGCCGGTGCCCTTGCCGAAGCCTTCGCCGACCTGGCCCTGCTGTTCGAACGCGCCCGCTTCCTCGCCGACTGGTCGCTGCTCCACGTTACCTCGGTCAACTGGGACCGCCTGAGCGCCAACGAGACGGTCGGCTACCGCCGGCTCACAGGCGACCACCCCGTCGTCCCGACCGCGACCATGGTCGTCACCAGCGCCGACCGGATCGAGGCCGGCAGTCTCTACCTCGCTGACCGCGACCAGAACCTCCACCCGCTCCGCCCGTTCCTCACCTGCGAGATCTGCGAAGCCTGCAGCAGCTGGTCGATCTTCCACGCCGACAAAGAGACCGGGCAGCTGATCCAGCGCAGCCTGGAACACGGCCACAACTACCCCTACAGGGGCAATGAGGCGGCGCTGCGCGCGGTCGGCCTCCGATAGCCGACCCAGCGCGCGATACGCCGCAGTTGATGACGGCTTGGCAATCGTGCTGGCGGACAGAGCTGGTCCGCGTCGAGCGAGACCTTGGGGCGATGCGCGTCTCGCTATAGCTGGACCACCGCAGGTCAGGCCCTCCCAGTGGTCCACCTTCACTGAGACGGGACACCGGCTACCGCCGCGGTCTGAGAGCTAGAAGTGCGTCGTCCAGTCTGATGTCCCAACCGCTCCGGACCCTGACTGGCTTCGCCCCGTCAAGTCCAGCCAGAGGGTCGGTCAATGCGGACACGAGGTCTTCCTCAAAGGAGTAGGAACCCCATTCGAGCTCCCACCGTGTGCCGTTGCCCCACAGCCGACGTGAGGCTGTGCGGTTCACACGGGGCCGCTTGCGGTTGAATGGGTCGTCGATGAAGCTGCCCACTGCCCAGGCTCCTGCCGGATCCCTCAGGCAAAGACGTACGAACAGTCCGGCAAGAAGGGCCTCGGCGGCGGGAACGGCGATGGGCAGATCAGCGAGTGCCTCGCGCTCGGCGTCGTTCACGGGCGTGCTGGCGCGCCACATGCGCCGGTCCGGCACGCCGTAGCCCATGGAAGGGTCAGGACGTGTGCTGGTCTGCGCCGTGACCGACATGGAAGCTCCGGTCGGCAGGTGACGCAGCCGGTACGTATCACCGATCTGTTCTTCCAGGCGCAGCCCGGGCAACTTCCTTACGGCGTCCTCCCGGCCGGTGGGCACCAGCCAGCGGACGGCGTTGTACGGAGTTGCACACACGAGGGCCAACTGGTCGTTCTGCGGAGCCTCACCGGGCCACGCCTGACACAGGCCGTGGTTGAGCACACCAAGAGCCAGAAGGAAGCGCAGACGACGCTGCGCCAGCGTGCAGTGATCCAAGCCGATGCCGTGGGAGCCCCGGGCAATCCCGAGTGCTGCCGCGCCGGAACTTTCGCCGGTGTATCGCAGCCTCTGACTGGCGGCGAAACGGCGTGAGGATTGAGGCATGACGCGTCGTCCCTGAACTGCCCGGCCAGCAGACGGTCGCGCTCATCGCGATGGTGGATCTGACACTCGCGAAGCGGGTGCCCCACACCCTCTACACACGCCACACGTCACTCCGCTGAAAAAGGGCCCGATCGGGTGGTGTTCCGGAGCCCTTCGGCGCGCACGCACTTGGCTGTCCGAGCGCTGGACGATGCTGCTCGGCGGCCTTTCAGGTAGGCCATCGCCCGCAGGTACGCCGTCCGACCCGGCGCCGCCACATTCGCTGCGGACGTGAAGGAGCCAGGCTCCGCCCCGAGAACACCCAGCGCACCAGACCACGCTCGACACCAGCCTGTGCGCGCCGGGGTCGGACGGTGCGCGGATCGGGATGATGATGAGTCACGGAAGCGTCCTCACGCAGAAGGCCCGCTACCGCTCCCACTGCACTGGCAACAGCCACCAAGCCAGTCTCCAGCAGCTCAGGCCAGCAGTCAGCCACCACCCAGTACCGCACGCAGGCCCCGACCAGTCCCGCCTGGAGGCCGCAGTCTTCGAGCGTCTGGGCGGCACGATCGACTACTGCGCCCACCCCGCTGGCGTCGCACACGTCCGCCCAGCAACCGATCACCTGGCCGTAGCCGTTGACCCCAAGCTCGGGCCGAACCACCGGCTGCCCGAGCACTGCCTCGAAGCGCTCCTGCCCACCCAGTACTCCGGCGCCGACGAACAGGCAGAGGGGCCGGGCGGCATCGTGGGTGTCAGGCTCCGCGGAATCGACGCGGCCGGCCTCCATCTCGGACTCGCCGGAACCGATGCCCACGTCACCCTCACAGGACCGACACCGACGCAGTGGCGCTCGATCCTCGCCGACCACCGCGCCCGCTGCCGCAACGAGCACCTCGACCCGCTCTGGGACACACCCGAACTGACCCAGGCCGAGCTCGGCTACCTGGCGAAGGATTCCACCTGGTGGGAAGACCGAGCAGGGGCGGCATGGGTCGCCAGCGGCCTGCTGCGCCGAATTGCCCTCTTCCATACGGTGACAAAGCCGTACTGTGTCCGCTACTGGCAGCACGGCCTGGGCTGGAAGTTCGAACTGCGCTACGAGCACAGCGTCCCCGTCGACCACGACGCGGTCATCGAGCACCTCACCCACCCGAAATGGGGGATGGAGCTGGCGGTGAAGCGGGACTCCTGCGCCTGCAAGCCGTGTGACTGCGACGGGGGAGCAGAGCGCTCCTGCTGGTTCACCCTCGACCCGAAGGGCAACTGCGGCCAGGTCGTCATCCACTTCCGCCGGACCAGAGCCGGTTACGACGTCTCGGACGTGTACGAACGGCTGGTCGCAGCCGGGGCTGAACCGGCATGGCTTGAGCGGGCCCTGCCCGCCCATCATGGTCGTTCAGGCCAACCGTCTGCTGCCTGAGCCAGTCGGTCACCACCGCTGGCCGTCCCCGGTCGCGGAGCCACCGGGCACCCCGTAGACCGGATGTATGGTGCTTCGGCCGCCGGTAGAACCGATGCTGGCGCAGGCCCGCGACACGGTGCCCGCGCCGGGCGCGCTGCCCGGTGAGCTGCGCTTTCAGCCCAAGTTCGACGGCTACCGGGCGCTCGTCTTCACGCCCTGGCCACCGCCGGGTCCGCTGCTGGTGCAGTCCCGCCGGGGCAGCCTCATGCAGAGCCGCTTCCCGGAGCTCGTGGACGCGGCCGCCCACCTGCCCGACGGCCTGGTCCTCGATGGCGAGCTGATCGTGTGGGTGGAGGGCCAGATGTCGTTCGAGGCGCTCCAGCGGCGAGCCGTCTCCGGCGGCCGGACCGCCGCGCGGCTCGCCCAGGAGATGCCGGCGCACTTCATCGCCTTCGACCTCCTCCAGCTCGACGGGAAGGAGCTGCTGCACGTCCCGTACGGCGAGCGGCGCGCGCAGCTAGAGCAGCTGTTCACCGACCGCGGGCTGAATGCCCCGTGGACGCTCTGCCCCGAGACCACGGAGGTGGCGACGGCGCAGGAGTGGCTGACCTCTTGGACGCAGGTGCCCGGCGTCGAAGGACTGGTGATCCGGGGGAGCGGTCAGAGGTATCTGCCAGGAGCCCGCGCGCTCTACAAGGTGCGCCGCCGGGACACCACCGAGGCGGTGATCGGCGCGATCACCGGCACCATGCGCCGACCGCAGACGCTCGTGCTGGGCCGCCTCAACGAGGCCGGGGCGCTCCAGCCGGTCGGCCGCAGTACGCCGCTGCTGCCTGACGCGGCTCGCGACCTGGCTGAGTGGCTGACACCAGCGGGGCCCCGGCACCTGTGGGAGGGCGTACGGTTCACGACCTCCTGGGGGTCGCGGACGCCGCTCGACGTCGTGCTCGTCGAACCGGCGCTGGTCGCCGAGATCATGGTGGACACGGCGCAGGAGCGCGGATCATGGCGGCACCCGGTGCGCTTCGCCCGGCTCCGGCTGGACGTCGCCGTCACGGACGTCCCGCCCTTCGGCGCGGGCGCCGAGCCCTCCAGCGGCTGACCGCCCCCCCGCCGCTCCCGATACGGTCCGGGCAGCGTCACGGGCCGGTGAGGATGTCGTGCGTGCCGATCCTGCGCCAGACGACGTGCTGCACGCCCTGAACTATCTCGGGCCCGTACTGCCAAGTCGCCCGTCCGTTGCCGTCCCCGGTCAGCTCGAAGACGCCGGGGGCGGTGGGTGGCCTACTCGTGGTGAAGAGGGTCGGTGACGTGGTGCTGGGCGGTGCGTGTTTGGTCGGTCGGTGGGGGAGCGGTACGTAGGTATGCGCTTCTCGACGGTGGAGTCGTCTGTTGGCGGTTTTCGGGGCGTGTCAGGCGCGTGGGGCTGGTCGTCGCGCAGCATTTGCCTGGCACCAGGCGGTGTTCGCCTGGCGGGCATGACGTCGCCGCGGATGCCCGCCCGGCGGGATCGGCCGTGAAGTTTCGGTGAACCCTCCCGCCTCACGGGATCGGGCTGTTTTTGCAGGTCAGAGCCGGTGTTCGCTGCCGGGATGCTCAGTGTTGCGAAGGTTCAGAGGCGAAATGCGTGGCGCTACTACGTGCGCGGGGTCGCCTTCGGGGACGGCCGTCGTCCGGTCGGCCAGTCACTGAAAGGCGCCCTGGAGAAGGCCGGGCTTCCGCCCGGGGTGTGGATGGGGCGCGGCCTGGCCGCGCTCGGACTCACCGCCGGGCAGACGGTGACCGAGCGCCAGATGGAGCTGGTCTTCGGGCAGCTCCGCCACCCGGACGCCGACAGGATCGAGCGTGAGCTCCTGGACGACGGTGTTGACCTGGAGACGGCCCGGCTGGCGACCGCCCTGGGGCAGCCGGTCGAAGAGATCGAGCGACGCAAGGCGACCCCCTTGCTTGCGCTCGACTACACCTTCCGGGCGCAGGCGTCCCTGATCGTGCTGTGGGCGCTGGGAGACGACCACACCCGGCGGGTCATCGAGCGGGCGCACGAGCGGGCCATCGCCACCGCACTGCGCTGGCTCGAGGATGAGGTCGCACAGACTCGGTGGTCGTCGGGCCGTCAGCGCGCGAAGGCACCCGCCCTGGTGGTCGCGAAGTGGCGGCACTGGGACAACCGCGACGCTTTCCTCTACTCCATGACCACTGTCTGGTCCTCAACCGGGCGCAGCGCCCGGACGGCTCCTGGTACGCGCTGGACACGGTCCGTCTCTACCAGCACGTGGTGGCGGCCGGGACGCTCTACACCCTCACGATGACGACCGAGGTGTGCGAGGAACTCGGGCTGGCGACCGTGCCCCGGGAGGTGACGCCCGGCCTGCGCCCCGTCATGGAGATAGCCGGCGTCGACCAGGAGCTCATCGACTGGTCCTCCACCCACCGCGAGCAGATGGCGCCGGTGCTGGAGCGCATCACCGATAAGTACGTCAAGAAGCACAAGCGGCTGCCCGGCGAGCGCGGCCGCAACGGCCTGGGCTGGTGGGCGGCGCAGGACACCCGCCGGGCGAAGAAGAACCCCAAGCCCTTGGAGCAGCTGCGCGCGTGGTGGCGCACCTCCGCGATCCTGCGCGTCGGCAAGGAGATGGTCGACGGGCTGCTGGAGCGATGCCGTGCGGCCGGGAAGGCGATCCGGGCCCGGGTCGGCCCGAGGGTGGACACCGCGCTCGCCGCCGTCGACGTCGCCGCCATCGTCTTCACCGTCCGCAACTCCTTCGCTCGCCGCCACGTCCTGGCCGAAGCCCGCCGGCACCTGCTGGAAACCCTGCGCGGCCGTGCGTTCACACGCGGCCTGGACGACTACATCGCCGACGCGGCCCTGTCCCGGCACTCCCGTCAGCTCACCGTGCCGCAGAAGGGCCGACGGGCCCCGGCGCCGGACCAGCTCACCTACACCGCAGACTTCGCCTGGCCCCACCGGTGGTGGATCGCCGGCACCGGCGGCAAGCCGCCGCGGGAGTCGAGCCGGTACGAGCGCGCCCGGGTCGCCAGCCTCGCCCTGCAGAACGCGATCCGCGACGCCCGGATCCTTTCCTCCGCGCGGGACGAAGCGCCCGCCGCGACGGCATCGGCCGCCGCGCGTGACGACCAGAACCACGACCAGGCGGCGCCGCACGCCGTCGACCACCCGGACCGGGACGCCGCGCTCACTCCGGCGCAGCAGGCCGCCGCTGTCCACGTCCATCAGCAGGCCGCGATGCCCGAGGAGTACCTGGAGGGCCGCACGACCGATCCCGCGACGTGGCTGCACACACCGGAAAACCTCGCTCGGCTGGCCGCCCTCACCAAGGCCGCCGAAGCCCGCAGCCGCACCATCGTCGACGGGCCGCAGCCGAAGCAGCCGACCAAGGACGCGGCCGACCCTGCCAGCCAGCAGCAGCACCACACGCCCCGGCCCGATCAGGGCAGGGGAGCGGGCCGCGACCACTGACGGGGACGCCAACCGGCCAGCGCGTGGCCGATTGGCGACTTCGCCCGCGAGCCCCGGCGGACCGGACTGAGAATCGGGGCGCTGGCACCTGGCACGGGAGGAACCTTGACCGACCTGCACGAACCGCTGGAACCGCTGGAGAGCTACCCCGACGAGCTGCCGCCGCCCCGCCGGCGCGGCGACGTGAACCTGGTGGGCCTGCTCAGCGTCGCCGACGACCTCGCCCGCAGCTTGGCGGCGCTGAAGATCCGGGTGCAGCCCCACGACCCGAAGACCTCGCTCGTCAGCCCCGAGAAGGCCCGCGAGAACACGGAGAAGGAAGTCGACCGGCTCCTGGCCACGGCCGTCTACCTCCAGCGCCACGCCCATGCCGCGATGCTCGGGCGGTGCGTGCTCGGTGCGGACTCCAAGGAGGACTGCTCCACCGAGGGCGCCAACCTCCAGCTCAACGTCTGGGACGACAAGACGCGCCGGCATCGTCGAAGACGGCACCACCGGCTGCGTTGCCCACACCGTCGAAGCCGCCCGCCGGACCATGGCTGACCCTGCCAGCCGCAAGATCCTGCTCGCCTTCGTCCACGACGACGAAGGCACCGCCGTCTCCCGCGCCCTCGGTCTCGGACCGGACGACACCGCGCAGTTCCTCGACCGCGGCCTGACCCTGCGCCCCGAACACCGCGTCTCCTGACACCACCTCCAGCACGTCCGCATTGGAGCGCCCCGTGACCTACCAGCCAGTCGACCTGAACCTGACCGACCCGACGAAGGGCTTCATGCACTTCGTCCTCTACGCCGAGCCGCGCTTCAGTGTTGCTACGTCGTCGCTGAATGCGGAGGTGAAGATCGAGGCGCAGCAGACCGTGACACCGCACTTCCAGGAGTGGCTCGGCAGACTGGTGCGGTGCGAGCCGAACGCCATGCACTGCATGCTTGTGGAGCGCGCGAAGATCCCGGCCCTGTTCCACCCGTGCGTCACCGAGGATCCCAGCAGCCCTTCGGCGATCAACGGTTCGGGCTGCCTGTGCCGCCGTACCTTCTACGACCCCGAGTTCGGGCTGCCCGTCGTCGGCGAGCACTTCAAGCACCGAGGCGAGGGCGGCACCGATCAGTGGAGCTACCGGACGTTCGCTCCGGTCGCCCTGCGCCCTGACGACGTCTTCAGCCGCTTTTACATTGGCCGCAGCCTGTTCTGGGCCCGAACGGAGAAAGGGGTGTTGTCGCTCCTCCCGCAGCGCGAGGGGCGTGGGTACAGCGTCGGTTACAACGGCGGGGGCCCGGGCGCCCTGGCCGCCTACCTCACCCAGCTCGCCGACACCGACGGCCGGCACACTGCCGCCGGCGCCTCGTACGAGGAGGCTCACCCCGCGATCCTCGCCTGGACCCAGAGCGGCGCGGCCGATCGCGGCACAAACGAGCTGAGTCTGGGCGACCTCAAGGCCATGCAGCAGAGCTGACCGACGCCGCCTCCAGACGCCCCACGGACCAGTCGTTCGTGGGGCGTCCGCGTGTGTGCCTCCCGGAAGGCCGGACCAGCGCGCGCTCCGCCTTGCGGGACGGACGGCGAAGTCGCCGCGCCAGCCGTCGGGACGCGGCCGGAGCACACGCCCTGGGCGCGGCGGAGACCGGCGAGGGTGCGGGGGAATGACCCGCCCAAGCACGGAGGCCCCGATGGTCAACCCGATCCCGACGTACATCTCGCCGGAGCGGCTGGAGCGACTGGAGGAGCTCGCCGACGCGAGCCGGCTGCGCGCGGCGCTGTACGCGTCGCCGAAGCCGCCGCCCGTCCGGCGCCGCTCACGGCAGTACCCCGGCGGCCGACCGAACCCGTGGCGGTCCGCGCGTCTGCGCCGACGTCGCCAAGGGTGAGCCGACACGGCGGGCCCCACTGCTCGTCCGGGCGGCCTGCCCCTCGTGATGACCGGGACCTCCCCAATTGGGGAAGTCCCGTGGTTTTGGCGGGCTCGGCTACGGCAGCTGAATCTTTACGGCGCAAACCGCGACCGCATGTGCGGCCCGACGATGCACCGCCCGGAGAGTGGAGCCCATCGTGGCGCGCATCCGGGTGGGAGTGGACTCCACCGCGATGTCCACTGGGTGGCAGTGGACTCCACTCCCGGGAGCACTGGCCGGTGGGAGAGTGGAACATTCCGACACCCGGTGCACCCACTCGATGTCACCGGCGCACTGCATCATGCGCACCGGCGATGACGATGCACAGCGTCGTGCGCACCGGTGCGCGCACCGACGATGTCGTCCACTCCCGGCCACCGGACCGGTGCGCATCGTGGGGTGCCGCACTCGCCGGCCACCGCACCGTGGTGCGCGCACCGGCGGGCCCTGGTGCGCACACCACATGCTCGGTGCGCGCACCCAGCGCACCGTCTGCTCGAGCCGGTGCGCACCGCTCGGCTGCCACCCCGAAGTGCGCGCACCGGACCCGCCCTCGCGCCGATTCTGTGTGACCTGCCGCACAGCCAGGCGCTACATAGCGCGCATTTGGGACTTCGGAGGGATCGAGGTCAAGGGGGTGTGTGATATAAGGACTTCGCTTGATCCGGGCCCTTGCGACGGAGCCGTCGCGCGCTACCCAGAAGCGCGCCGCGCGCCGCGATGCGCACCACGGGCCGGTTGGTGCGCGCACCATCCCCACGGCCGGGCCGGCGGTGCGCGCACCGGTCCGCACCCGGCCGCGCGCCACCACGGTGCGCGGCGCGCGCACCGCGATGCGCACCACCGGCTCGGGAGTGGATGCCATCGTCGGAGTGGACCGCACCCGATGCCCACCGCCGGGGCCAGGCCGGTGCATCGTCCCTTGACAGGGTTCGCAAGGGGTGGCATCCCACCCGAACAGGACAGCGCCCGAGGGGGGACAAGTCTCCGAGGGGGGACAAGTCTCCGCCCCCGGGCGCCGTCCCGGCTTCCGCTCGGCTCAGGAGGCCACGGCCGCTGGCCACCGGGGAGCGTCACCGCGGACGTCGGACAGGAACTGGTGGACCTGGTCGACCTCCTGCATGCACTCAATCAGGAACCCCGCCGCCATCCATGCGGTGTGCGCCCCGGCGCCGCTCGCGAGGCACCACCGCTTGAGGTACCGGCTCGCCACCGCCGCCAGCTGCCGCAGGGCGTACGCGGTCTCGCAGTCGGCGTCCTCGTCGGGTACGCCGGTGAGGTAGTCGGCCAGCAGCAGTGCGCCGAACTCGCCGATCAGCCGCGCCAGCTCCGGGCCATCGGCGTGGAACTCCGTGAGCGCGGCCTTCTCCGCCTCGCCCCTGCTTCTGCCAGACCAGCTCCACATAGTCAGCGGCCCACCGGATCTGCTCCGGGGCGAGCTGGGGTACCTTCGGCGACGTCGCTCCCTTCCTGTAGGGCCGCGCGCCTGCTGCGCCCGGCCTGTTGACCACACCTTCGTAGCCGGAGCCTGTGGACAGAGGAGGGAGTCGGGGCGGGGTTGCTGCCTGTGGCGTCGATCATGGACAGAACCGTTGGACAAGGGGTGCAATCCGGCACAGCGGACAACGGTCGGGTGGGGCGTCAGACGGTGGACAAGGGGTGATCGAGCAGGGTGGCATCCGTCCCGCACGCGAGCAGATACGTGGGGGACGGATGAACGTCGCCCATCCCGGCCAGGCCGGGAGGAACGAGGACCTCGTGCCCGCACTCGCCCCTGCGCCGTCCCCGGCCGCCCCTTCCCGCTGCGGTGCCCGCCGGGCACGATGGAGTCCTGCACGCCGTGAAGTCGCCGCCCGGTCCGGGGCGCTCGCGACCGGCCCGCAGCGGTGGGTAAGCCGCGGTGAGCTCCTGCCGCCGCCGCTTGCGTTCCCACTGCCGAAGCCACTTCCGTGCCTGACGACTGACCGCCCGGCGTTTCCCCTTGTCAGAGCCACTTTTCGCGCCCGCCGTGTGTTGTCACGACCCTCTTATCCCCTACTGAACCTGGAAGGAAAGGTAGAGGAGGAGATCATCGGGTTCGGGGGGCCGGTCCCCTCCACGGCCGGGGGCCGGCGTCCAGCCGGTGGCCGGACGCGATCGGGTCATGCGCCCGGTGAGGCGCGGGTGCGGGGAGGGCGGGTCTGATGGCGGGCAAGCGCAAGGCGAACGAGGCGGGGTCGTCGAACGGTCTGCGCGGCGACGTGCTGTCCGTGCTCGGGGTGCTCAAGGTCGCGACCGCCGATCAGATACAGCGCCTCGCCTCGCCGCACCTGAGCTACCGGCATACGCTCAAGGAGACGCCGGCCAAGCAGAAGGAAGCACGCACCGCCTCCCACCGCGGGGCGGCGAACGACCTTCGGCGCCACGGCTTGGCCGTCGACGGGGGCCGCACCCGGGGCGGCGAAGAGGTCCGCATCCTCACCGCGGCCGGGCTGGCCGCCGCCGCGATCGACCTGGACCGCGAGCCGGAAGAGATGGGCGGCATGCCCAAGAGCGCGGGCCGCTCCGGGGCTTCCCACCCGATGACGGTGAACGAGACGGTCATCGCGCTGATCCGTCCCAAGCCCGACCTCGACCTGGTCGTCGGGGAGCCGCCCGAAGCGGTCGCCGCCGCCCAGGCCGCCGTCGACGCCCCGGACGGGATCGGCACCCTCAGCTCCTACGCCACCGAGGTCGCATTCCCGGTGAAGGGCACCTGGAAGAACCCCGCGATCGGCAGCGCGCGGGCCGACGTCGTCCTGACCGCCCCGGAGGCCGGGGTGCCGCTGCTGTTCATCGAGGCCGACAACTGCACCGAGGAAGCCGTACTCATCGCCCGGAAGTTCGACAAGTACGCCCGGTTCTTCCAGCGGCAGGAGAAGGACACCGACGGCATCGTGAAGCCGCTGTGGCGCACCCGCTGGTCCCCACCCGCTTCCGACGAGTACGAGCGGGTGCACCCGCCGGTCCTGCTCGTCTTCCACCAGGTCGGCAAGCGCTCCGCGAAGAGCCAGATGGCCAGGACCGCCGACCTCACCCGCCAGCACTGGCAGGGGCGGTGGCATCCCGAGGGCGATTACCACTCCTACGACCACTGCATCCCGATCGTGGCGACCACGCTGGACCTGCTGCGCGAACACGGCCCGGCCGGGCCCGCCTTCTGGCGCTTCGGCCGCGACCACCGCGCCCCGCTGCTGGACGCGATCGGCAATGCCCGCCGGGACACCTACCTCGCCCGCCGTCGCCAGGCCGCCCGACAAGAGCAGCGACGCCGTGAGGAACGGGAAGCCGCGCAGCGGGAGGCGCGGCGGCCGGTGTGCACGGACTGCGGGCAGAAGTTCACCGACGACCGGTGGGAAGCGATCGGCTACACCCGGGACTGGAGCAAGCGCCAGTCGCACCCGCACCTGTGCGAGAACTGCCAGGACCGGGCCGTCGCAGCCGAGGAGCAGGCCGAAGCCGACGAACGCGAGCGCCAGGAGCAGGAGCGCCGCCGCCAGGAGGCAGAGGAACAGGCCGCCGCGCAGAAGGCCGGCGGCTGGCTGTCCCGCTTCCGCACCTGACCCGGGCAAGCCGGGGCGACCGACCACGCGGGCAAGCCCAAGGCGGACCTGGGCAAGCCCGCGTTGTCGGTGGCGGCTGCAAGGCTTGGGCGGATGAACGGCGATGAGCAGCTGCTGAACGGCCGGGTCTACGGCGCGGAGCACGACGACCCCCACCCCGGCCCGCTCCCACACCGGCCTACGCCGAACTGGTCGGCGGGCCGCTGGACGGCCTGCTGCTGGACATCCACGGGTGGCGGACCGAGGAAGTCGACGACGGCGTCGCCCTGTCCACCGAACTGTCGCGGTGGCCCGGCGGCCGCGGCCTGTACGACCCGCGCCCCGGCGAACCCCGCACAGCCCGCCCCGGCGTTACTGAGATTCGTCGCGTGATGTCGCTACCCCCGGCCCGTGGAGCTGCGGCGATGCCCGAGCTGCGGGCGACTTCACTCTTAGATCATCAGTAGGTACGCCCCCTGCTGTGTGCTGGGAGAGTGAGATCTTCCGCTGCGATCGCGAGTCAACGTGCACTCACAGAGAGCACCTGATGCGATCTGCATCAACCCGCTTCGTCCAGGTGCATTGGGGATTGGCCGTGCTGGATCCAGTGATCGAGAATCCCCTGCCTGGAGAGCAAGCCTTCGCACAGGACGACGAGATCGCCGCCTGGTCGCAGGCCGCCCAGGTTGTGGGTCTGGGCCTGCAACTGGCCGGGCAAAAAGACGTGCTCGGGAGCGAGGACGGCGCGTTCGAACTGCGAATCCCGGAAGTTCGGCCACTGAGCTACCCATTCCTCGCGGAGTCCGCCGAGCTCTACATCCGACATCATCTGCGTATCGAGCTGCCGTTCCGCTGGCGTGAGTTTCCTGGCTGGTCACAACCCATTGCGGCCTACGTTCAGGACATGATCCGTCCAGCGCCCCAGCGATGGTGGGAAGAGTACGAAGGGTTGGCAAGTGGCCTGGCACCGATCCTGTACGAGGCAGTCAGGACGGACAATGACCGGGCTGCTGCGGCGGCCTCCTTGCTCCACATCAGCCAGTTCAGCCGACATCAGATCGTGCGTGTTGCCGCAGCTTCTTCGCTGGCGGGCCTCCGCACACCCCTGTCCTGGCCGACAGTCGAAACCCTCGTCGAAGGCTGCTCGTCCCCGAACGACACAGTCCAGCAAATCGCCATCGACGCGCTGCTCCACGTTGCCCCTAGTCACCCAGTTCTGACCGAGCTCAGGGAGAGCCAGGAGCCAGATGAGGGGATCGGCACAGACAGCGCTCACACCTCTGTCATCGTGCCCGGCACGTGGAGCCGGTTCAAGCGGCCGTCATGGTGGCGGCCTGGAGAGCCGCTCTTCACCTATCTCCAAAAGGAACCTGGCAACAGCGAGCCCTCTGACGGCACCTTCCCACCCATCGGTAACGACCTCCACGGCCACGACAACCACTACCGCTGGCCCACGGCGGGATTCACGATCCACGGTCGGGCCGCCGGCGCACACGCCCTGGCAAAATGGGCCGTAGATCACCAATGCACGAGATTCTCCAAAGTGTTCGCCCACAGCCACGGCGGAAACGTTGCTCTCCTCGCAGCAGCCAGCCACAAACTCGGCATCGACATGCTGGTCATGATTGCCACACCACCACACCAACGCTCCGAGCTTGAATGGCAGACCATCTCAGGGTGAAACATATCGTCTCGATGCGCCCCCGCTTCGACTTGGTCGTGCTACTTGACCGTCTCTGGTCACGCATCCAAAGCATCCCCGTGACGGGTGAATTCCCCGCTGACCGCGTGCGTAGTTTGCCGGTGCCGGTGTGGTACGGGCACTCAGTACTCACCCAACCGGAGGTCTGGACGCGGCATCGCCTCGCACACGAGCTGGCCTACGAGTATTCGACCGACGGCCAAACCTCGCCAGGGCCACCTTCACGGTGATACAAACCCTCCTGAGACTGCGGCGTCATCTCAACGTGTCGCTACTCATGATCTTCGAGTCAAGTGGCCTGCAGCTCGGGCATAGCCGCGGCTCCAGGGGCCGGGATAGCGACATCGCACGACAAATCTCAGTAGCTGCCGCTTCTACTACTCCGGCGACACGCCCTGACGTCCACCGGCGTCCCTGCCTACGGCCTGCCCTCGGTCAGCTGAGCGGCGGTGTTCTCGATCCACAGCAGCGTCCACTCGACACCGGCCCGCCACCCGGGCTCCGCGCTGTCGTAGCGGCCTTCGGCGTCGGCGCGAATGTTGGCGGCCAGGGCGCGCAGGTCCTTCTGCAGTCCCTGCCGCTTGGCCGTGTCCATGGCCTGGATCATTTCGTCGGTGATGTCACCGGGTCGCAGTGCACTCATCGCCCCACCTTGGACGACGGCCCCCGCTGATGGCCATATCTCCAGGGCGCTGACCTGTGACGTGCGGTGGCGATAGCGTCCTGCCCCATGACCACCACCGACACGATCGCGGCCCTGGCTCTGGTCGTCGCGGTCGTCGCTGCCGTTGCCGCCATCGGCTCCTGGAGAGCGGCGCGCAACGCCAACGGGGCCGCGCAGACCCTGTCCCGGATCGAGCAGCAGCGCTTGCACGCCGATCTCACCCCGCACTTTCGCTGCACGGTCGTGGCCAACGAGGCCCGCTCCACCGCCATGCTGCGGGTCCACCTCGAAGGCCCGCCCGGCCTGCTGTCCCACGGCGCCATCGAGATCACCGCGTCCCTGCGCAACGACAACCCGCACCGCGGTGATGGACCCCAACTCGCAGGCACGCCGGCTCCCGAAGAGGTTCGTGCCCACATCTGGGGGCCGTGGAAGTTCAGCGCGGACGGCCGCGACGACACCGGCCGCACGGTCGCCCCGCAGCAGCTGGCGATCGGCGAGTGGACGCGATACGGCCTGACCCCCACCTCCCCGCCGCCGTGGTCGACGACCAACATGGACGACTGGCGCCGCGACTGCGCGAACGAGCCGGTACGCCTGAGCATCACCGCCAGGTCCAAGGGCAGCGAGTGGACCGTGCCGCTGGAAGTCCCCGTCACCATCGAGGGCACCTCCTGACCACGGCCGATCACGAGTCGGTGATGTGGTCGAAGCCGCTCAGCATCGGCGTCACCTCCTGCGCGCACCCACACAGCGTGCACAGCCGCGTCCCCGGGTTCTCCGCGACGTCCAGCGCCTGCTCCAACTCGAGCAGCGGCGCCCCCTGCGGTGCTTCCTCGCAGTCCGGCGCGTGTAGGACACCCCGGGCCGGGCCCCGGCCCTCACGGACTTTCGCCAGCACCCAGCCCGAAGGCCGGCGCTCCCCGAGGACCTCGCGAACCACCGACGTGGGCGCTGGCGGAAGGTGCTCGGTGGCGACCTGGTGGTAGGCGACGCCGTCGACCGGCCGCACATGGTCGGGAGCCCGGACCCACACCCGGTACTCCGCCGCCTCCACGCTGCCGTCCTCGAGGTCCCGGTACGACGGCAGCCCCACGAGGTAAACCCAACCCGTCTCGGTCTGCCGCCGCCTCCACAGCCGCGCCACAACCTCCTGCTCCGGGTGCCCGAGCACCGGGTCGGCGGGCAGCACGACGCGCACCGGCACCGGCTTGGCCGCGTCATCGGATGCAGTGGTCACGGCCCCACGGTAAGCACCGCCGCTGCCAGCTGATGCATGTCACCGCTCGGGATTTTCCGCGGTCAATCGGCCACGGACGAGCCGGCACCACATCTATCGTTGGTGGTCCGCCTGGGGGGCGTGGAGGCCCGGCGGAGCAGATCGCTCCGCCGGGCCTCTTTCAACGGCTCATCGGCCGAAGTACTCATCCTGCCCTCGCCGCTCCACCTTCTAGCTCCGCAGGGAGTCCAGGTCGGGCACGTACAGGCCGGCCGCCCTCCCTAGCTGCAGCACGTCGGCAGTCGGCTGCAGCGCAGCGGGTTTCCAGCCTGTTACCTCTTGGACGAACCCGCCCTTGTCTCCCCTTGAGGCGTTCCAGCCGCGGTCCACGACTGGGAGTCGCAGCCAGTTCAGGGGCTCTCCCGTCCCCGCGTGCACGGGGGGACGGTAGTGGGTGAGGAAGTCTTCCTGCTCGACCTGGCCAAACATGGCTACCAGCTGCGGGTCCGAGGGGAGGCGTCGCGTGAACGGCGCCGCCTCGAAGATCCCGGTGACGCCTGGAGTGGTCACCGACCACAGAATGGTGACCTCGCCGGGCCGGTAGAGGTTCGGGTGCCTGTCGTGCGCGAGAGTGGCGACCTTGTCGATCCAGATTCGCCACAGGTCGGCCGCACTGATCTCGTCGGGGAGGTAGTCGTCGGTGATGGTGGAGTAGTTCAGTTCGGCTCAGAGGGCGAGTTCTTGGGTCTGCGTGTGCCCATGCCGGCTGGTGATGGTCCACTGTGTTCCAGCCGCGTAGGGCTGGACGGTGTCGGCGCGCATGAACGAAGCCTTTCGTCTGTAGATCCACCGCAGGACAGTCTTTGCCGGATCGTGCTCCGCCTGGCGCTCTGCCCCCGAAAGCGCCGGGACGCTTTGGACGGCTGAAGGGACCCGCCTGCTACTCCAACGATCCGGCGCCCTCAGTGTCACGAGACGGGGAACGGGGGAACGGCGTCAGGAATCTCCTGTAGACCTGGAGGCATGAAGCTCAGCGACCTCAGTCCGCTGTTCGCCCGCCGACGGTCCGGCGGCCTCAGCTACACCTACGACCAGTTCCGTGCCGACCCGGCGCTGGCCCCCCTGAACTGGCCGGACGACGTCCTGGAGCAGTTCCTCTTCGACCACGGTGACCACTTCCTGGCCGACTACAGCGACCTCGATCTGTGCGGCATCACCTGGCAGTTGGAGTCGGTCCCGGCCGCTGACTTCCACACCATGCCGACCGGCGAGTCCGACGCCGGCTGCATCGAGGAGAAGGCCGCCGACCCGGTATACCGGGTCGGGCAGCAGCCCCCGGAAGTCGGCCGGCACTGGGAAGAGCACGGGACGTGGCTGCGCCCTCTGCTCCTCGTCGACCGACAGCTGCTGGACCCGCCGGACAGCGGACTTCAGGTCCTGGAGGGCCGCACCCGCGTCGGTGTCCTGCGCGGCCGCCTCCGCGAGCAGCTGCATGTCGCCCCCGGCCACCACGCCTGGGTGGGGCGACCGTGCAAGAGTGCCGCGACGTAGTCCGTACGCTGCGCGACGACGCAATAGGGTGTGCCGTCCTGCCGTGTCAGAAGAAGGGCCTGATCTTGAAGACCGCTGGCCCCAACCCCGAACTTCCTCGTATTGCGGTAGGAGTCGCCACCAACGTCTACGCCATCGCAGCGATCGGCACCTCCATGGTCAAGATCGGAGCCAGCTCCAACCCGGCCGGCAGGGTCACCGCCTTCCAGATCGGCTGCCCGCTGGAACTGCGCCTGCTGGGAAATTGGTGGGGCGGATCCCTCGTGGAGAACTACCTCCACCACGCCTTCGCAACCAAGAGGATCCGCGGCGAATGGTTCGACTTCAAAGAAGAAGACCCACTGCCCTTGATAGAAGCAACTGTGGAGAAGGCAGTCCGCTACATCGCTCGCCAGCCACCGCAGGTGATCAGATGCTGAGCGCCGATCAAGGGCAAACCAGGCGTCGCGCGGTAGCCGACTGCGGTTGTCGGGCGATCGCGCGCTGAGGGCAGACGGAAAATCCGTCTCGCTTGTCGGACCCGGTTGCCACACTGGGCGGATGAACGAGAGATCATCCAACCGGTGGCTGGTGGCGGCGCAGCAGATTGACGCCCGGATCGAGGAACTCCGGCCCGAGGCCGAGCGCCACGTGGTCGGTCAGCACGTGATCTCCAAAGTGCTGCTCAAGCGCTTCGCCACTCCGTTCGGCAGTAACGGGCTGAAACTCGTGCCCTTCAACCTTGACCACCCCAACCATCTGCACAAGATGGCGAGCCCGCGCAAGTGCGGCAAGGTCCCGTACTTCGCACGCTTCGCTTCCGCCTCCCTGGAACAGGTATGGGGCAAGCTCGAGACACGGATACCCGACGCCGCGCGCGCGGTGGATCGAGGCGACGTCTTCCAGCATGAACAGCATGTGCAGACCCTGAAGGACCTCATCGCCCTGCACCTGGTCCGCTCCCTGAACTACCGCAACGTCCACGAGCGCATCTTCACCAAGGTCTACACCGAGACCCGCACCGCCCTGCTTACCGACAAGTCCGACCTGCTGCGCCTCGCGGTACTGCAACGCAGCGGACTTCACCTCGCTGGACCGCAGGGCCTGGCCGCGGCGGCGGAGCAGATTTTGAGCCCGCACCTGACCAATTTCGAGAACGGTGCGGACTTCCGGGCGCGGATCGAGGACACCTTCGCCAAGGCGAAGGAGATGATCAGCGATGCCGGGCTGGAGATTCTGGTGCCCGCCACCGGGGAGTTCCTCCTGGGCGACACCCCGGCCCTGGCGATTCAGCAGAGTGGAGACAGAACCGCCATCAGCGTTGCGATTGGCGACTCCACCGCCATCGTGTTGCCCTTCGGCCCCAGGCACCTCCTGGTCGGCAGGACCCCCCGCAACGGTATGGACATCGCCACGGTGAAGACGGTTGGCTTCTTGAACCGGCTACAGATCGAGGCAGCGCAGCAGCGCGTCTACACCCGGCCCAACAGCGGCCAGGACGCCTTCGTCCGCAACTACCTCAAACAGGGCGGCCGGAGTGCCAGGAGATTTCGGTCGGCCTTCCCCGGCGCTGCTGGAACGCGCTGATCGCGGCTACGCCCGCTTCCTCGCCCACACCACCCAGGCCCCGGACGAGAGTGTCGATGGCCACGAGGACACGGCGAGGCAGCGATGAGCGGCACCCACACTGTGCTCTACGACCCCCACGGCCTGATCGAGGCCGAACTCCCGCTGGACCGCGCTCTGTACGAAGCGCTTGTCACCGCCGTGCTCGCATGGAAAGACCCGCACCTCGAACCCCGCGACTACGAGCAGATCGCCCTCCAGCTGACCGGGCACGCCCGTGCGGTCGCCGCCGACGTCCGGCGTCACGCCGCCGCACTGCCGAAGAACGACGGCCGCGGGGCCCTTGCCGAAGTTGTCCCCCGTGAAGCCGCCGGACGCCTGTCCGCTCCGCTGGAGCGCACCGCCCGCTGCGCTCAGCACCGTGCCCGCCTCGTACGGGCCCTCTACACGCGGCTGGACCGTCTCACAGAAACCATCCCGGCCACCCACCCCTGACCCGGCAGCACACGCCACAGCGCCAAGCTTCGGCTTCGAACGCCCGCCCGTCACCCGTTGGTGCGTCGCGCCATAGGACACCGTCTTAGGCATGGCTGTACCAATGTCGCAGATCAACTTGCGTCGGCGGCCGAACAGTCTTCTGGCCCGATTAACCAACACGAGAAACCAGCCGGAGAGTCCCGGAAAACTGCCTGGAGTGATCGCTGCGAGGCCAGGCATTCGGCAGAATGCGCTACCGGGTGCACGCACGGCCGCACGAAAGTCACCTTTAAGCCGTCCATTTTACTACCATTTGCATAGCGACGACTCGATCGTAGACCTTCGGGTCGAACAGCCCGCTGCCGCCTAGAGAGTACAGGCTGTTCCAGGACGGCATATTGAAAATATACGGGCGTCCAGGGGCTACCCAGTTGTCTACGCTACCCTCAACAACCCGGGCCTTATTGAGCAGCGCTACTCTTTCGAGCACCCAGGTGCGCGACTGAAGGTACACATCATGGCTGCCCTTTGCTGCGAACGAAGCGCGACCATTGGACTCGAGTTCCCAGACGATTTCCTCCATAGAGCATGGACCCTCGTCTATATTCGCCCACCGGAAGGCTTTCTTTTCGATCGGGGGCGTATTGTCAAATCCAGGGTTGAGGCTTGTGTACCACGACATTAGATTAAGCCCTTCCCTCAGCGACTTCCCCCACACTTACACAGGACGCCATGCCGCAGGGCCCAAGGTGGTGCGCATAGACGCCCCTCCTATTAGAGGAGCATGATGGATTTAGCGACGCAACTTTTACAGGTTGCGCCAAGTGCTCACCATGAGGGACTCTGTTACGGCTGACCGGCTGTCGGATCATCAGCGGCGTTGCTTAAGCGACCCCAAATCATGCGGCACGCGGCCACCTTCAGTTCCCACCACTTACCTAGCTCCCATCCCGTCCGCCGTCGACCTACACACCGTGGAGCGGGCGTGGTCCATGGCGTCCAGGTCGTTCGTTCCCCGTCACCGTGCCGCAGCACCGGCCCGGCGATCGGTTCGTGTCCTTGGCGGTGTGGCGCCGTATGTGCTTCGGCCCTATGGCGTGACCATGGGGGAAGGTGACCAGGAACATTGGCGTCGGACGGCTCCGGCGGATCGCAGATCGGCGTGCTGCTGAACGACGACGGCGGCAACGGAACCGGCATTTGGCTGCGAGCAGTCCCACAGGCGGCAACCGCATGCAGTGGGTTGGATTGGTGGCGGTCAGTTTGCCGGGGCTGGCTGCACTAGCCGCGCTGCTGTTCACCTGGATGCAGGTGGGGCAGGCCAGCAAAGAACTACGGATCAGTGAGCAGGGACAGATCACCAACCGGTACAACGCCGCGATCACTAATCTGGGATCAGAGTCCGTGGACGTGCGCCTGGGTGGAATCTATGCCCTCCAGCGCATCATGCAGGACTCCTCCCGCGACCACCCCACGGTCGTCTCGGTCCTGGCCGCCTACGTACGCCAGCACGCCCGCCTTCCGGCGAGTGGCACCCAGCCGTCTCAGGCGACGTCGACAGAGCACTCGGCGCCAACCGATATCCAAGCCGCGATGAACGTGTTGGCCGACCGCCTCCCCGGCCGCGACAAGGGGACTGCGATCGATATGAATCGCACCGATCTACGCGGGGTGAAGTTTAGGTTCATCAAAGGACGCAACCTCGACCTACGTGGAGCGGTCTTCTCTGAAGCGGACCTCCGCGGCGCAGCAATGGCCAATTCGGACCTGCGCGAGGTGCAACTGGACGGCGCCGACCTCCGCGAGGCGCAACTGCACTGGACGAATCTTGCTGGCGCGTACTTGGCCGAGGCAGATCTAACCGACGCGTTCATCTGCGTGGAGCTCACAGCCACGGGCGTTCCCCAGAAGCGCGAACACGCGTGCGCGAATTTGGAGGGCGCAATAATGGAGGGCGTGACACTGACCGGCGCTGATCTGACCCGCGCGAAACTGGCCCATGCGAAACTGGCCAACGCTGACCTGGCCAACGCTGACCTCACGGGCGCTGATCTCACGGGCGCTGACCTGACCGGCGCTGATCTCACGGGGGTGAAGCTCGATGGGGCGAAGTTGGACGGGGTCCGTGGGCTGCCGCCATCGAGGCGCTAGAGATACTCATCTGGCTGCGCAACCCCAACGTCGTCCGACTCCTCCAGGGCATGGCCGCAGGCAGTGTCCCGCTCACCCATGACGGGGCTGCACCAGGAGGCCCCTGGCGAACCGTCACTCACCTGCGTGACCTGCTGATGGACAGCGGTGTCCTCCCGCGGGTCGACCGGCAGCCCCTGCTCTACCAGCGCTGGCTGACCGAACGGCTCGCCACCATCGAAGACTCCGAACACCGTCAGCTTCTCCGCAACCTTCGCCACCTGGCACCAGATGCGGCGCCTGCGGACGAAGGCGGAGAAGGGACCGCTGGGACGCTCCCAGACCAACCACACCAA
Organism: Streptomyces sp. TRD_SC_5; assembly: GCF_056836825.1. Taxonomy (NCBI): domain Bacteria; kingdom Bacillati; phylum Actinomycetota; class Actinomycetes; order Kitasatosporales; family Streptomycetaceae; genus Streptomyces; species Streptomyces sp. TRD_SC_5. The sequence continues at coordinate 352,223 of NZ_JBWZZS010000002.1, forward strand.
GCAGGAGGTCACCCAGGCCGGCGCCTTCCTCACGGCTCGCCAGCCGAGGACGTGCAATCAGGCAGTGCCAGCAGGCCGACATCGACGCCTGGCACACCGAGAGCCTGGCCACCCGCCGCCCGTCCCAGTCACCGCATCGGTAAGCCCGACGTCTGCCTCGAGGCAAGACTGTGTCGAGCTGGGGCCGGTCGACGGTACGAAGAGGCCCCGGGACCTTGAAGGTCCCGGGGCTCATCCTCGTCGTGTGGCGTCCGTACCGGTTCTGCCGCTCAGAGGCCGATCAGGTTGTGGAGTACGGGCACGCTGAGTCCGGCGGCCCCCAGGTGCGATGTGCCGGGTTCGTGTCAGTGGAGTGGTTGGCAGTGGCTGGCCGCTTTTCCCTGTCATCTTTTCGCTGGTCATGGAGGGGCGAGCGGCTGTCCGCTGCTGACATGGGGGTGACACGGACAACGCGTCTCACTGTCACGGCGCGGTATATCCCATGGTGGGTCACTGACACGAGGCCGAGATATCGCAACTGAGTGTCAGCGGCGCCCCATATCTTCGGTCGTGCACAAGAGGAGGCCACTGTGGCCGTTGAGTTCGCGAAACTGCTAGACCCGCTCGTCGAATGGGTCTACGGACAGGCTGGGGAGAACCCGCTGGCCGTTAGCTCCATCCTGCCCTTCGCTCACGACCGCGGGCTGACAGAAGCGCAGGCATTTGAGCTGCTCCAGTACGGCGAGAGCAAGAATCTGTTGGACGGTAGCCAGTCCACCATGGGAGATCCGTGCGCTCAGCTGACCTCCTATGGCCTCGAAGTGATGGAAGAGCGACTGCATCGTCGTTCGTCACCTGCGGCTCGGAGCGCCGCAGCCCGCAAGGCCCTGCTCGTCTGGCTGTGGCACCGAAAGAACGGCGGCGCCGCCTTCTCCACCGTTGACGACATTTTGGACTCGGACGAGTCCCTCTTCGAAGGCGATCGCCTCACCCTTGCTGAAGTGGACCGAGCAGCTACCTATCTGCACTCCAAGGCACTGATCAAGGGCATGCAGATCGAGGACCGAGAGGGGCCCGTGAAGGCAGAGATCACGAGTGAAGGGCTGGACTGCGTGGAGCATTACGACGGCGACATCAGTGCATACGAGCGTCGGAACAGCAGCGGGAACACCACGTTCAACATCGGGGAGAACACCGGCAACATCGCCGCGAACAGCCGTGACTTCAGCATGAACGCCACGACCAACAAGGACGGGATCGACCTCACCGCAGTCGTCATGCTCGCCCGCGCCCTGCGCCAGGCAGTGCCGGCCCTGGAACTCCCGGATGACGACGCCACCGAGCTCACGCAGCTGGCTACGCGTCTCGAAAGCGAGGCCGCCAACGGATCTCCTGACCAAGGCAAACTTCAGCGCTGGGGCAGATCCATCGTCGGCATCCTCAACTCCCCAGTCGTCAGCGGAGCGCTGGGAAGCGTACTCGCCGCCTACACCGGAGTGGTACTTCCCGGGCTACCTCCTGCCTGATACTCCAGATCAACGAGCCACGAGTGGATCCCAGGGCAGCTGCGCCCCGGGATCCACTCGTTCATCACTACGCCGCCCAGTCCAAGCCGAGGGCGGCCAGAGCCTGGAGTTTGTCGGCGCTCAGCTTCCCACGCCTGCTCTTGCTGTTCGAAAGAAACACCCCGAGCTTCACCTCTGTACCGTCCTCCAGCCGCTCTACATGGGCTCTGGAGACCGTCACAGAGCCAGTACGGGCCCTTGTACTGCGCGAAGGCCGCGACGCCCCTCTCGAAGGCTCCAGAGGCCGTCTTGTGAGCCTTGGCGGGCGCCTCCTGCTCGGGAGGTAGGGGCACGACGCCGATCTCTTCCAGGAGTTCGCGCTGCCCGTCGTTAAGGGCCTGCCAGGCCTCGGGCTTGCGCTGCCGGGCCAGCCACTTCCCGATGTCCATGCCGTGGACCGTGAAGCCGGGCAGGACGTCGGCCTGGCCTCTTCGTCGGCCACCAGCTCGCGCAGCGCGGCGTAGTGCCTCTGCCACTCCGCCGGCCACACCGGGTTCCAGTCCTCGTCGACCTCCTTGAGCGCCGTCTCCCACTCGGGGTGGCCCTCCAGGGCGCCGGGGCGCCGGAGGTTGGACAGCCACTGGCCCACCGGCCGGTCCAGCATGGTCGCGGACCGGGGCGCGCACAGCGTCCAGTGCTGGTCGTAGTACGCCTTGGCGGCCTCCAGGTTCTCCTGGAACCGCTCACCCGCCACGCTCCAGACCATGCCGAGCTTCTCCAGCCGCTGGGCGCGCAGGCCGGTCATCTGCCCTGCCCCGTAGGCCCGTCGCTGCTCCGTGACCCACTGCCCCAGCGGGTACGCGCCCTCCTTGTGCCCGTACGGAACCCGGGCGTGAAGCTCACGCTCGGTGAACTTCTTGAGCGACGCCCAGCCGCGTGCCCAGTCCTGCTTCTCCGTGTCGATCACGTTGAAGGAAACCCAGTCCGCGACCATCACCGGGTCACGCGGAGCGGCAAAACGCAGCAGCAGACGGGATTCGTCCTCGCCTTCCTCGGGTGGCGGACCGATGTACTCGGAGGGCTGCGCGACGTCCTTCTGAGGCTCCTGCGGAATCGCGAGCAATTCGATTGCCTCTTCGTCGTGAGCCCGCAGACCTTTTATCTGGAGGTGCTGGCATCGCGAGGCACGTTTGGTCGGGAGTAGATGGGATGATCATGTTGTCCGGTCTGATGCTGCTGCGCGGACTGTTGAGGACATGTGGTCTTCGCTCGGCGCGGCCACACGCCCGCGTTACTGTTCGAGCCGCGGGATCGGGATGGCCACCGCGTCCTCATCGCGTTCGGCCGCCTAGCGCTGCGGGAGCTGCACGCTGAGGCCCCTCTGACCCTCTGTAGCTGCTCGCCACTCTCCGGCGGGCGGGTCTGGCCTATTGGGCCGCCTCACAGGCGGCAGCATGTCGATGCCGCGATGCGTGAGCTGATCGAGGCCCGGCAGTGGCTGACCGTCTTCCACTTCCTCTCCTATACACCCGAGCTGAACCCGGCCGAGGACTTGTGGGCTCATCTGAAGAACAGCCTGGGCAACCTCGTCCCCTGCACCACTGATGAACTGACCGCTCACACTCGCCTGAAACACATGCAGTACGAGTCTGGCCTGCTCGGCAGCTTCATCCCCGAGACCGGACTCATCCCAACTCCGACATGAGGTCCTTCCGAACCGAAAGCCTCTGTAGCTGCTCGACGCGGTAGTTGCGTACCACCGCCGCGTCCTGGTACGGATCCAGCCGGCGTTCGAAGTCGCGGACGTACTCCACCGCCCGGACCGACCGCATCTCCGCCGCCTGGCCGGCCGCCTCGGCGGCGAGCTGGCACGCCTGGTCGAGTTGACCCAGGCCGAGGCGGGCGGTGGCGAGGACCACGCGGCAGAACAGACGGCTGCGGGCGTAGCCGGAGGCGCGCAATTGCAGGGAGCGTTCCGCGTGCTGGGCGGCGGCGCGGAACTGCTGGAGGTCGCGGTGGCAGTGGCCGAACTCGTAGGCGAGCTGGGCCTCGCCGAAGAACCGTGCCCAGTGCGGCACCTCGTCTCCGGGCCGCGCGCTTTCCAGGGCGCGCTCAGCGCGTACCAGCGCGGTGGTGCAGGCCCGCACCTCGCCGAGCACCGCGTGCCCGCGTGCCTCGGCGGCGTGCAGCAGCGCCTGCACGACCGGCGGCACGGATCCGCCCGCGCCCTGTTGGGCCACGCGTGCGAGCTGCACGGTCTCCCGCCCGTGCCCGAGGTAGCCGGCCTGCTGGCTCATGGTGACCAGCACGTACGCCCCGTACGCCCGGTCCCCGGCCGCTTGCGCGAGCCGCAGCGCCTGCACGAAGTACCGCTGGGCGAGCCCATGGGCGGCGATGTCGTACGCGGTCCAGCCAGCCAGCCGGGTGAGGTCGGCGGCGGCCGCGAAGAGCCGGCGGCCGATCTGCTCGCCGTAGAAGCCGCGCAGCATCGGCTCGACCTCATGCTTGAGATGGCGTACGAGCGGCACTTGCACGTACCCGCCGCCATGCTTTTCATCGAGCGTGGTGAAAAGGTCGCTGAACGAGCGCAGAGCAGCGAGGTCACCGGAAGCAATGCGGGTCGAGGTACCTTCGCTGACCGGGAGCCGCTGCTCCTGTGACGGATGGTGCGCCACCTGTTCATCGGCGCGGCCGATCAGCCAGTCGCGGCTGGGGACGATGAGTCCGGCCGGTGTGAAGGCGATCTTGCGGAGGTCGGCATGGCTTCCGGAGTTCTTGCGCCACAGGCCGCTGACAATGTCGACGGCCTCCTCGGGTGTGGCGGCGAACTCCAGCCCCGCGTAGACGGGCGCGCCAGCGTCGAGTCCGAGGTCCTGAGCGGAGAGACGGCGGCCGAGGCGGCGGGTGAAGGCCTCGGCGATCAGGGCGGGTGCGATGCCTCTGGGCTGCTGGCCGCGCAGCCACCGGGTGACCGACGTCTCGTTGTAGCGCAGATCAAGACCGTGCTCAAGGCCAAGTTGGTTGATCCGGCGGGCGAGTCCCGCGTGAGAGAACTGTGCCTCCCTTATGAGGTCAGCCAGATGCGCGTTGGAGGCGACGATTCGCCTCTTCCGCCTGCCTCCGCTTCTGCGTTCGGTGGCTTTCCTCAACGAAGCATCAACATCTACTGCTTCGGAACGCTGAGGACTCGCAGAAGCCTGGTCTTCCGGCCCGTACCCGTCTCGTGGTGCATCCTGCCGCTCCATGGCCGGTGTTGAACGGCTCTGCGTCCCATGAAGTTCATTCTCCTGGCCAGATGCTGCCTCAGAAATTACGGCCGCTGCGCTGTTGGGAAGGCCCTTAGAGCCGAGCCTCATCAGATCGGCCTCGGCGCCGGGGACGCCACTCTGAGCAGCGTCCTTCAAGTACTGGCGGGCCGACACATAATCGCCCTGCTCAAGGCACTCATGGCCTCGCGCGTATGCCTGGTACCCCGACTCGGTGGCCTCGACGCTGGCCCGCAGTTGGCCTTTCTCCTCCGCACTACGCCCTTCCAGACGCCTCATCACCGCAGCGAAGCCCTCCGCTTTCGCAGCCGCGGGCAAGCTGATGCGCTTCTCCAGCCCACTCTCCTCTTCCTCGTGGGTCACCGGTGCACCTCCTTCGCCGCGTCGGTGGTCTTGTAGGCGTCCATACACGGTGACTCCCGCAGTGCCTTCAGTGCCTGCTTCAGGATCTTCTTCATGTTGTCGAAACCGACTCCAAGAACGTCGGCACACTCCTGCACCGAGAGTTCGGCCAAGTACCTCAAGTACAGGGCCTGTCGCTGGCGTTCAGGCAACTCAGCCAGCCCCTGCTGAAGGTCGAGGCGCAACTCCACGATCTCAAAGTCTCGGCTCCCGCTCGCTGTGGCGGTGAGAACCGCTTTGAAGGTGCGCGCTTCAGCGTCGGATGTCACTGTGCTGCGGCGATAGTGGTCGACCAGACGGCACTGCGCGACCCGATAGAGCACTGCCACTGGCTGGGAATGCTCGGCATGACCGGGCCACCATGCGAAGAACTCCTCGAAAATCCGGCTGGCCACATCTTCAGCATCGTCCCGGCCGATCCGGCGGGCCAGGAAGGTTAGGAGCCGCTCGATCTGCGCATCGTAAAATGAGGCCAACATCGCCTCATTGACCACGGGAACATCAGTGCTTGACCCGAAGTTTTGACGATCTTGCAGGCTCACCGGCGCCGCCTTGCGGCCGCTGTCCGCCCTCCAACAGACCGCCGAGAAGCTGCCGGACCGCGCGCCGCATCGCCAGCACGGGCCGTCCCTGTCAGCGACCAAGTACCAGCCGGTCCGTCGTGGCGTATCTGGACCTCCCGCTCGCCGACGGCGACCTCAACCACCATCTTGGCCAACATTTCCTGCTCGTGCTCTCGCCGCCGCTCACGGGCCAGTTCTACCCGCCGCCACTCACGCGCCATCACCCCGGCCAGCATGACCACAGCGATCACAACCCCCTCAAGCACCGGCATGCCCCGCGCCTCCTCAATACCCCGTCTCCGGCCCAAACGCGCCCGTCACTCTCTTAATCGAGCGAGCCACCTCAATCGGGTACCGGTCCTTCCAAGAATCTTCAGCCGGTGTCCTACATGCCCTGGGCTGCATCGCCCGGTTCTGAACACCCTTGGCCTGAGAACACCAGCGCAGGTGGCGACGAGCGCGAAGAAGACGACAGCGTGCTGCGCACCACCGCCCTGGAGGTTGGTGAGGAGCTACGCATCGAGAACCTGTGGGCGCAGGCGACCACGGCCAACAGCCGGACGACTGGCGCCGCGACCTGCTGGACGACTTCGCCGATCCCGACCGGAGCTCCGCCGTGCTCGCCAGCGTCCGCGTGCTGGGCGAGGGCGCACGGATTATCCATAGGTGCACGGATCTGCGTGGTGTGTTCGGCGTGGTTCTCACTTGGTCGTGTGGTGTGTTTCCGGAAGGGGCACCGGCTCAATCCGGGCTTGGTTGTGTTTGTCACGTGGATGCCGATTTTGTGGCGGAGCGTGCTGTTTCTCCGGTGACTGGTGTGGTGCGGTGGGTGGTGGTCGACGCCGGCTCGTTCGACCTGCAGACCGAGGCGGTGGCGTTCCTGGCGTCGTTGCGGGCGCGGGGGTGTTCGCCGAACACCGAGCGTGCCTATGCCGGGCGGGTCGCTCTGTACTTGAACTACTGCCGGGTTCGGCGGCTGGACTGGCGGACTCCCGGCTTCCTGGATCTGGCCAGACTGCAGCAGTGGCTGATCGAGACACCCCTCCCGCCCCGCGCCGGCCAGGTGCGGCTGGGTCCGGCCCGCTACCGCTCCTGGGGGACGGCGAACGCGATCATGACGGTGGTGGGGGAGTTCCTACGGTTCGCCGCTGCGCACGGATGGGTGCCGACCGATACGGTCGGGCTGTTGTCCCAGCCGAAGCTGCTGCGTTTCACTCCGCCCGGCTTTGACCGAGGCGAGTCTGGCCAGCATCAGGTTGATGCGGCCGTGTTCCGTTTCCGGATCACCGAGCCGGGCTATGAGGACCTCAGCGGTGAGCAGATCCGCCGCATGATCGCCCTGGCGGCGAGTGCCCGGGACCGTTTCCTGGTTGCGTTGCTGGCGTGTACGGGGCTGCGGATCGGTGAGGCGCTCGGGCTGCACCGCGGCGATATGCATCTGCTGGCCTCCTCCCGCGTGGTGGGCTGCGGCGTGGAGGGTCCGCACGTGCATGTCCGCCGCCGTATGGACAACCCCAACCGCGCCCTGGCGAAGTCCCGGCATCACCGCTTCGTGCCGGTCACCGCCGATCTGGTCGCGCTGTATACCGACTACCAGTACGAACGCGACGATGTGGCCGAGGCGGCGGAGTTGGAGATGGTGTTCGTGAATCTGTTCCGTGCGCCGCTGGGCCGGGCGATGTCCTACCCGAATGCCAAGGAGATGTTCGACCGGCTGGCGCGCGCTCTCGGACAGGCGTGCCGTCCGCACATGCTGCGTCACTCGGCGGCGACCCGCTGGCTGCGTGACGGCGCCGACCGCGATGTCGTGCAGCGGTTGCTGGGCCACGCCTCCCCGCTGTCGATGGAGCGCTACCGGCACGTCGACGACGCCGAGGCACGGGCAGCGGTTGAGCGCGTCGGCTCCCTGAAGGAGCGCCCGTGAGTACCCCGTCCGCTCTCTCACGGCTGCCCGCGCCACGCACCGACAACGCAGAGGATCCCGACGGCGGGGGATGGGCCGCGTGGCTGCGAGGTCATCTCGATCCCGCCTGGCGGGCGAGTGAATGGCGGCAGGACTGCTGGCTGTTCACCGGCAGCGTCCACGAGCCGCGCAGCTCGGTTGCGCTGTGTCGTACGGAGGCGTGCGACACCGTGGTCTCGCCGGCCAACATCTTCTGCCCTTTCTGCAAGGAGGAGCAGAAACGGTCGCCGCTGCCCGACGCGGAGTTCGCGCGGACCTTCGTGCCGGTGCGTAACCGGGTTGCCTTCGGCGGTGTTCCGGAGCCGTGCAGCTTCACGAAGGACGGGCAGCGCTGTGTCCGGCCCCGCCACTGCAAGGAACTGTGCGCCACGCACTACACCCAGTGGAAAACCCACTCCACCCGCAAGACTGCCGGCCGGTGGGAGGACACCACCGTCCCGTATGCCGATACCCCTGCCTGCCCGGCTCCCGCCTGCCCGCTGCCGGGCCTGTACGGAAGGGGCCTGTGCCGGCATCACGCGCAGCGTTTCCGTGAGCACCGCCGCATCCATCCGGACGCGGCCGTGGCGCCGTGGGCGGCGCAGCAGCCCCCGTATCTTGCCCCGCACCAGTTCAGCCTCCTGCCGCTGCCCGAACTGCTGCGCTGGGAGGTCCTCTACGGTCTGCAGCAGGTGGACCCGTGGCTGCGGATCTTCGAACCTCCGCAGGTCCGCCGCATGGTGCGGGACCTGGCTGAGACCGGCACGCTCATCGGCGACATCACGGACCAGCAGATGTGCCCGCGCTCCGCCGTCGCGGTACTCCGGATGCTCGGTCGGGTGCGTACGGCGGTCCGGGCGGGCCGTGCGGAGTACACCGGCACCGCGCCGGCACAGGACGACGTCCTGGACCTGCGGGCGCTCGGCCAGCGCTCCCGCACTCCGGCCGGCATCCGGCAGCCCAAGACCGTTGACCTGCGCACCATCCGGCAGCCGTGGCTGCGCGGCCTGCTGCGCACCTGGACCGTCCAGCAGCGCCCGGGAGCGGACGAGTTCGCCCGCACGCTGCGCGGCGTCGAACTCGCCTCCCGGGCCCTGGCGCAACGCCCGGGAACCGACGACCCCGCAGGCTTGCGCTACGACGACGTCACCGCCGTGGTCGACGCGATCCGCACGGCACTGAAACGGGACGGCGAACCGGCCGGCTGGAACTACCGGATGTCCATCGCCAGCCACTTCTTCGCCTTGATCGACTACGGCCGCCGCTCGGGCACCGCCGACACCCTCTCGGCCGCCTTCGTCCGTGACCCCGCCCTCCACCGCATCCCTGAGCAGGAGGCCAACGAGGACGAGATCGGCAAGGCGATCCCCGAACCGGTGATCCGCCAGCTCGACGCCCACCTCCACCTCCTTGGCCTGGGGCGGGCCCGTGGCCAGCGCACCCTCGCCCCCGACGACCTGAAGCTGATGTACCGCACGCTGTACATCCTGCTCAGAGACACCGGACGCCGACCTCTGGAAGTCTGCTCCCTGCCCCGTGACTGCCTGGAAACCCATAACGATCAGATCTGTCTGGTCTGGAACAACCACAAGGCCCGCCGCCGCCGCAGGCGCCTGCCCATCACCACACCCACCGCCGAAGCCATCCGCACCTGGCAAGAACGCCGAGAACAGCTCCACACCAGCCTCCCGCCCACTGGCGCCGACTATCTCCTCCCCGCCCTGACCCACCTCGCCACCCGCCCCTACCTGCACACCAGCTACCTCGGCGAGACCCTGCGCGACTGGGTCGGCTCCATTCCTCACCTGTACGGCGAAGGCACAGACACGCAGGGCAATCCGCTGCCCTTCGACCGCTCCCTCATCTACGCCTACGCCTTCCGCCACTCCTACGCACAACGCCACGCCGACGCCGGAACCCCCCTCGACGTCCTGCGCGAACTGATGGACCACAAGTCCGTCAGCACCACCCAGCGCTACTACACCGTCTCCCTGAAACGAAAACGCGACGCCGTCACCAAGCTCGCCGCCCACGTCGTCGACAACCACGGCCGCCCCAGCCCCAGCTCCGACACCGCTTACGAACTGCGCTCCGTCGCCGTCCCCTACGGCGGCTGCACCGAACCCAGCAACGTCAAAGCTGCAGGCGGCTCCTGCCCCATCCGCTTCCAGTGCGCAGGCTGCGGCTTCTACCGCCCTGACCCCTCCTACCTCCCGGCGATCGAACAGCACATCAACGAACTGCGCGCCGACCGTGAAACAGCCCAGGCCATGGACGCGGCCGAATTCGTCATCACCGCCTTCACCGCCCAGATCACCGCCTTCGAGCAGGTCACCGACCGCATGCACCGCCGCCTCGCCGCTCTCCCAGCCGCAGAACGCCAGGAAATCGAGGAAGCCAGCACCATCCTGCGCAAAGCCCGCGCCGGCAACACCCACCCCCTCCTGCCGCTCACCGTCGTCTCCAGGACCGACCCGGCATGAACCCTCGCGGCAACCCGCACACCCTCGCCCAGGCCCGCCGCCGCGCCAGCCTCGACAAACGCCAGCGAGCCCTGACCGCACTCGCCCTCCTGGAACAACAGGGCAAGAAGATCACCCACACCGGGGTCGCCCGCACCGCCGGCGTCTCCACATGGCTCACCTACGCCGAAGGCATCCGCGAGCACATCGAAGCCGCACAACAACGCCAGCACCCCACCATCCCCTCGTCCGACCGCACCCGCAGCACCACCGCCACGTTGCGCACAGAACTTGAGCTCGCCAGGCAGGAGATCCGGAGCCTGAGGGAAGACAGAGACCGGATGCGGCAGGCCATCCAGCAGCAGCTGGGACAGCAACTCGACGCCCTCGATACCAGGCGCCTGACCGAACGCGTCGACGAACTCACCCGGACCAACCAACGACTCGAAGACAGCCTCCAGCAGGCCACCGATGACAACCACCAGCTCCACGCCCGCGTGGGAAGCCTGGAAACGGACCTGACGGCAGCGCGTACCAGCCTCCGACGGATGATCCGAGAGGAGAACACAAACCGCTGAGGGCGCGTCCAGGCGCCCCGCAGGACACGCCACGCTTCAGCGACCCGACAGATTTGCTGTTATGCCCACTCGACTCCGAGTTCGGCGAGGGCGGCGCGCTGGTCGTGGGTGAGTCTGTCCCGCCTCGCCCGGGTGTTGGAGATCCATACGCCCAGCTTGTGCTGGTGTTCCTGGCCGTCGAGTACGACGGCTTCGACGTGCCCCCTCGGCACCGCCTTCTGGGCACCCTCGCGCTCGACCCACTGGGCGAGGGCCGTAAGCCCGCGCTGGAAGGCTGATGCCTTCCCGGTGCCCTTGGCCGCCGAGGCTAGGGCTGGCCGTTCGGCGGGTTTCACGCCCAGCGCTGTCAGCCGCTGCTGCTGGCCCTCGGCGAGTTCCGCCCAGCTGCGGCGTTGCCGCTGGAGCCATTTGCCGAGGTCGTCGCCTTCGTAGAGGACGCCGGGGGCGATGTCGGGCAGGACGCCATCGGGTTCGTCGGCGGCGAGTTCGGCGAGGATACGGTAGTGGCGTTGCCAGTCCAGTGGCCAGGGGCAGTTCCAGTCAGGGTCGATCGCGGCCAACTGCGCGGCCCGCGTTGCGGCGCGTTCGGGGTTCTTGCCGAGGCCGTCCTTGCGGCGGAGGTTGGCCATGTGTTCCCCGACCGGGGCCAGTTCACTGTCGGCGTCGCCCCATACGGCGTCGCGTCTGGGGGCGAGGTGGCCGTGGGCGCGGTGGAAGGAGCGCAGGATCGCGAGTTTGTTCTCCCAGGCTTCGTCGCCGGGTTCCCACACCATCCCGGCTTCGTCGAGGAGTTCCTTGCGGTGCTCGTCGAGTTCACCGGCGCGGTAGGTGCGCCGTTGCTGGTGGACCCAGCGTCCCAGGGGGAAGTGTTCGGTGAGGCCGGCTGCGGTCTCGGTGTCGTACGGGACGGCGTACAGGCCGGTGATGCGGTTGTCCTTCCGCCAGCGGAGCAGGGCCTGGTAGCCCTCCAGCCACACCAGGGACTCCGGCCGGTACACCCGCGTACGCAAGAACGCCGCGATCGTCGCCGCGTCCCTTGGGGTGGAGAAGTGCAGCAGCGCTGACTCCACCGCGCCCTCGGTCTCGTCCTGCCCGCCCTCTCCTTCGGCCGTGGTGCCGACGATCCGCCCGTCCTCGTCGCGCCGGACGTGTACCTTGCGCTGCCCGCTGGTCAGCGCCCGGCTGGCGAGCTGTTCGACGAGGCGTTCGGAGTGTGAGCGCAGGCCTTGGAGGACCGCTACCAGGGGTGCGAACGAGGCGGAGGTGACCATGTCGGTCGGGTCTTCGCCGGGCTGGAGGAAGACGGGCACGATGATCCGGGCGACCTTGTTCGTGCCGTCGGGGTTCGGGCGCAGCGCCCGGCCGATGTTCTGGACGATCTCGACCTGGGAGCCGCGGGTGTCGGCGAAGCAGATCGCTTCCACGCCGCGCTCGCCGACGATGTCGACGCCCTCGCCCAGGACTCGCACGCTGGCCAGGAACGCCCGGTGCACGCGCTTGTTGCCGGCGTCGATGCCGTCGGCGAACTGGCGCAGGACCTCTCGGCGTTCGGCGACGAGGTGGTCGCCGCACAGCCACGCCGACCACACCCTCTCCGGGGGCACGTGACGGCCGGCCTCCAGCTCGTAGAACTCCGCGTCGATCGACGACTTCGGCAGGGCGTCCGCGGCGGCCAGGGTCTTCTCGGAGGTCTCGGTGGCGTACAGCCGGGCTGCCGTCTGCGGCATCTTCTCCGCGAACGCGGCGGCTTCCTCCACCCGCTGGTGGAACGTCATGACGGTACGGAGGTTGTGCCGGGCGGCGTGTTCCAGGAGCGCGGTCTGCAGCAGCGCCAGGCGCCGCCCGCGCAGCGCTTCCTCCGGCAGCCCGGGGACGGGGGAGGGGTCGCGGATCTCCAGCACGTCGACCTCGAACCCG